>CP042469.1 GCA_015243575.1 Clostridiales bacterium | reverse complement strand
GTTTTTATTCTCCTTTCGATAAATAAACAAACTCATGGTCAATTAGCTTCACAGCACCTGTCATGTCGAGTGCCAGTGAGACTAAGGAAGGCGCAATGAAATCCGTCTTATACACAAAATCTCATAAAATCGTCATTTTTACTATAATAACGAATCACATCTAATAGTTCTTGGCTCGTTACTGACGGCTTCTGATGGACTGCATTCATAATCACTTCCTGAACAAGCTCTTCTCTAAAAAGCAAGCTCAAGTCGTTTTGATTCACAAAATCTGAATATAGTTCCTCGTCATCATCGTCGTCAATTTCAGGATAATCATCAAGATAACAGATGGTTTTGAGCGTTAATTCATTGGACTCTCAATCTCAATCCTCCGATGGACTAAAATCAATATATAATCTTGATGACGACCCACCGTTATTTTTTTTCAAATACCTCCGGTGTATCTCATTCTGGGCTAATTCTTATCTTCCTTTGCCTTGAGAATTTCAAGTGACTTTTTAAGTTCTCTTCGAACATCACCCTTTGCTTTACCGTTCATAATTGGCTCCAGCATTAAATAGGCATAGGAAGGTGGTAATCCCTTTGAAAATTCGGCAATGCTTTCATTAACAATGGAATCCACTCTCATTTCTAAAAGTTTCTTTCCCGTTGCAGCCAGTCTGCAATAATCCTCTTCAGATAATTCATCGAGTAAGTTATGCCTTACCATTGCAGTGCTTACTGCCTCGACTCCCTGAATAACAGCATCTACATAATCATCCTTCTTCAATGCTTGAATCCAGTCTTCTTCTCTTAATGCAATCGCTTCTAAAGCATTTATAATAAAATGAAGATCTTCTAGCAACATAGTAAAATGAGAAGAATACAGAAACATTAATCGAAACTTTATATGAGGGCTGACCTGCCTGTCAAAAAAGGCAGTCTGAACTGCGCTTGGCCCGCCTTCAAGTCGTATCAATAAGGATTGGAGGATCACCTTCTCACTTGAAGGGTTATTCAAATCTTCAAGCGGTAAGCTGCGTTCTTTTCGTTGTAAGATTGCAACAATCTCCGTTTCCTCAATACTAAATACGCTGTATATGGCATCAATTCTAGACCGTTTCTGCTCATAATAAAGCGCTTCTTCCAATCTAGGCAGATATTTGCCTGCTCTGGACGCGCCCATACCTGCGATGATTTTCACAGGTAATTCTTCCTTTTGCATAAAAGCAATTTCTAGCTGTTCATCGGTTACAATAGCCAAACAATTGTTCTCATTAAAAACCCGGTATTCCATCTTTTTCTCCCGCCTGACATTGAGATGACCTGAATAACTTGAAATAAAAAATGTTCAACTTTTTCTGTACCCCCTAATCCAAGAAGTGGAACATATCCGAAGCATTCATCAAAATCAGGGATTCCATATTTTTTCATCGCATCAGGATAGGGAAGCCAATCCATGGCAACCTTCAAGTAATAGTCATCAAAGATATCGTTCAGAAAGAATTTAAAATTTTTTGCAAGCACATTTACTTCATGTTTTCTGTAATTGAGCAACAACAAATATTGGTCTTCCCAAACCAGAAGATCACCCATGGCTGTTGTAAATAAGGGAATGGCCATTTCCATTGACAAAGTACAACACGGTTTTGCAAGGCAAATCTGCCCACTGACAGTATTGGCTGCTTATTCTTCCTCGTCGAGATTTTCCAGCTCCGTCAGCCAGAAACCACCTTCCAGGATCCGCGGGTCTATCCGTTCAAATTCCTCGGCAATCCATGTCTTTAACCGATCCGGAATGTTATTATCGAAAAAGGCGTCCTCACCATTTTCTTTCTGCGTTTCTTTAATAAACTGTGCATATGCAAGTAATGATTCCGCTAACTGGGGAATAGATGAGTTAATAAATGTCTCATATTCAAAATCCTCCTCGTGATCCAGATGCACGATGAACCCATTATTTAGACTCAGACACACGGGATCCCCCCAGCCGGTAAAGCCCATGTATCTGTAATTACCATATTCTTCAGGCAGTCCGTATTGTTCGCAAATAGATGGCAACCCTTCTACAAAGTTGAGCTCCGGTGCTGCACTATCCGGTAGTCCTGCTTCAATTAGAAATCTTTTTGCATCTTCATCGATATCAATATCGCAAAGAGACTCTGCACTGAGCTTTATGAGATCTTCCTCCCATATCAGCTTCCATTTACTTATAAATTCATTTGGTGTTATCATTTTATCGATCCCTTTCTCTGATTACTTTCGATCTATCTCTCATTGAAATCTATCATGAATTCCCTTTTTACGGGTATTGCACTCCTTATCTCCATTGCAACTAACTTTTCATCCATAAATTCGATTTCCTTTCTGCATTTTTTCGCATTAATTGGTTTTTGCCCATCAACTTCACAGTATTTTTAATGTTGCGTTATTCAACAAAAAGCATAATTCTAATATATATATCGACAGATACCCTAGTTTCTTTTGGAAAAAATTTCATTTCTATATAAAGAAATGGATTTGAAAGTTGCTCCAAAAATAAAAAGGGCTAAGAGCGGTTCAATGCCCTTAACCCACTTATTGATCAACCTTTTCGACCTTTGCAAATCAGGCATTTTTCATCTGATTAGCAAAGCGTGTGATATTGTCCTCAGCGATTCGCGACTGACTTACATTGGAGCCGGTTATCTTTTTTAGGATAAATCTCTCCATGAAATTCATCTTATCATAATTGCATTCGCCCCCGAAAGATTCCTTTGCAACAGCAACGGCCAGTAGTTCCTTGGGGAACGCGGACTCAAGCTGCTTCCGTGCATCGTCTCCGTCTGCTATTCCACAGATGAAAAGTCCCAACTTTTTATTTTTAAGGATATCGAGATTATCTGAACAGAAACGCATTGCTGGCTTTCGGATTTTCCCAGCATAGATCGAACCGCCGATGATGACCTTATCATATCCCAAGAGATCAATCGCTTCCAGGCGCTCCCTTGTATCCTGATGCTAAGTTTGCTGCAAAAAAATAGTAACATCTCCCAGCTACCATTTATTCTGAACTTTTTCAGCGAATCCCAGAAGATGTTTTATTTCAATCACTTCGCCGTCATCCAATACAGCTTTGCCGTCAAAATAACCAAATACCTGGTGTTGATCACTCATGAGAAATCCATACGAGGTATAAGCGGAACGATCTAAAATTGGTATAAAATTCGCCTCAAATCTACCATCTGAAGACGTAAAGTTCCAATGCTTTAAGTAGTCTGTTGAACCATCCGCCTTTACAGGTATGTTAAAACAAACTTCATCAAGTTTGTGAGTGCCGTTATAAAACAACATGTTTTCGGATGCTGCTGAAGTATCTCCAAAACCATACCCTAAGTTAAAACCAAATAGGTCGCCGTTCACCATTCCATTCGCAGCACTCCAGTACCAGATATTATTGTATGTCCAGACACCCCTTCCCCAGTCCAGAATACCAAAAGAGGTTTTGGGATTAAAATAATATTGTCGATCTTTATGCGTGACCGTACCCTGCGCATACATTCCAATCACCTTCTGATTATAGTAAAATGCCTTAGGTGCATCTTTAAACGGTGTTGCTATAACCATGCTGTCTTCCATCGCCTCAGAGAGAAATAAGTCAACAATTAACGGAAACTTATCCTCAAAATTCGGCAGATTCAGCAGAAGCCTCCTACCGCCTTCTTCATGAAGAAAACTGATTTCAACCTTCTTATTTTTAAATCTGATGTCACCTGCTCCGGGATTGGAAGGTAAAGCCATCCTGCCAAGAGGAAGCAGCACCATTGGGCTTACCGTATGTTCAGTCCGGGCATTGAAGTCTAAAAATGTAGCGCTGATCAAACCCATATAGGAATTATCTGCAACAGTAAGCGCTATCCCGAAATCGTTATTATAGACAAGATAATAATCCCATTCCTTAATTCTTAGTGCACCTGCTTTGATGGCTTTACGGTCATAAATTTTAATGGGCTGTGTTGCATATCCTGATTGGCTTAAACGACCTTTTGGATCAAGCAAGTTCCCTGTTTCAAGTTTTATTTGCTTCATTGCACCACCCCTCGTTCAGTTTTCATTAGGGATATCTTAGTTTACTTCAACAGTAAAATCTGTCATAAGCTGTACCTTATCCTGTTGTTCTTCATCCAGAGTAAAACTTGTGATGCCAGAAAAAGTATATTCACCTTTAGGCAGCTTTAGTGTCTTTTCAGAATAAAAATCTCTCCAAAAATCCGCATCTGGGTCATCTTCACTGAAGCCCCCACTTTTTGAAAAGGGAATGGTATATATTTCCCCCTTCTTCAGTTCAGTCTTCTTTAGCATATCCAGTGTAGCTCCGCCAGTGAAAACCTCTCCATTCTTATAAATCATATGATGAAAATAAGGTTCTCCAGACCATATGTCTATTCTGTCCTTTTGTCCAATATATTCGATTGTTGAGTACAGACTGATTTCCTCTGTTTCTTTATACTGCAGCTTTTTAATATAGGTGTTTACTAGAAAGTTCTCATCACTGGCTGTAAAGACATACCCCTCCAGTAACACAATCTTATGACTGCTGTTTATCTGGGCGGGATAGCTTTCTGCTATTGCACCACTGTAGAATATCTCTACGCTGCTGCCAGCTCCAATAGCTTCTGCTGTGATTGCAGCAGTCTTTCCTTTCAAACTCAACTGTGTATCTTCACCTATGAAAACCTCTATTTTATCTGCAGAAGCCAATTCAGCAGACCCTTCAACGGGTTCCACCAGCAAATAATTCTGTTTATTCTCAAGTACCACTCCAATAAATGAGGCACCCTTTTCGGGTCCTCTTCCGCATCCTGCTAAAAGTGATAATACTATCATTACACCCAGAATATAAATAATTGTGTTCTTCATCATAATATACATCCCCAGATACTCTTCTTTTTTATTTAGACGTGTCTGGTTTTATGTTTGTTCCCCTGGTATCGCTGCAATGAATCAATTTCATACCAAACAGAATCCGTATCGCATTATATCTCCGAACGAGATACTCATACATACCCATTATAGCGACTAAAGTGCAGACCACGATTATTAAATATTTTGCTGAATCAGAAATGGGCAAATTAACAATAAAAAAGCCAATTAGAAAGAGTACATTTTGATGCAAAATATAGAATGGCATAACTGCTTCACGGCTATATTCCAAGAACGGATTAGTGAAATCAAGTCGCTTCATAGCAAATCCAAGAATGGTAAAAAGTTCGAGCCAAACCAAAATATCTGGGTGGTTAGCAGGTCCCTTATGTAAAAAAACCGATCCACATATGACCACACAAGATAAACATGCCCAAATCCAGCGAGTTGCAATAATCTGTGATCTCAACTGCTGATGGGAAGAAATCAGATAACCGGCAAAGAAAAACCAGGCGTATTGTGCCATTCGCCAGCCCCCAATCACCAAACCTTCATTTGGAGCAACGTTTTGGATCATAACTGTAGGCACGAACAATAAAACCAGAAACCCGGGTATTGCCAGCAACTCACCGACTCGTCGTAAAAGTTTGCTGCCGGTTTCTCCTTTCAACCACCAAAATACAGGAATAAAAGCGATATTAAAGATAAATAAGAATAACAAATACCACAAATGCATTCCATGAAAGGCAAAATTTCCAGTACCGCCCGGGATGTAAACACCCTCAAAATAGTGTGGAATAAAGTCTATAAATGAACCATGGAATTGACCATGGGAGATTCGTTCAAGATAAACCTGCATTGCCGAAAAGCTAAAGACACCAACGATAAGCGGAACGAGCAGCCGCATAACTTTATCTCTGATAAATTCGACTGCCTTTGTCTTACTTACAGCATAGAAAACACTTTCCCCTGATATTAGGAAAATTAACGGCATCATCCACACAGCCATAAAATTCATTAAAGTAGGCTCGATCCAAGCGTAGGTAGTTGGATTTTTTACAGACCAGTCCCCATTATCGAAGAAGTGGACAGAGTGATATAGAAAGACACCAAGGATAGCAATAACTCGAAGCCAATCTAAGTCATTACGCCGAATCGGCTGATCATAATTTTCTTGCATGCTAATATTCTCCTATTTTTACTTTATCGTCTTGACCACTACTTTGCATTCATTTTGACTCCAAAGAGTTGCGATCACATTGTATTCAGCACTTTCATCCAGCCCCTTATCAAGCCTTCCATCGCATCAAGGCAATGGATATTGCATGGACTCCCGGTTCCCAGCTTCTTTGAAAGACCACAGAGCATACAGTTTGTCGCTGTTGCCACAAAGCCTTCATTATTTTCCTCCGTGCTCCAATTAGCACATCCAAAAATTTCCGGTAAGATTGAAAATACTTGTATCGGTCTTTGAATTCCAAGCTGGTCTGCACGCAATTTCCCCCCTGCCAGTTGCTCCTGTTTTTTATCAGCAGTTACCTTTGATAGAATCCCTTCCCTATCCAGCCTTAATACAGAATCCGCTAATGCCCCCGCATATATCATCTGCAGCATTTTAATTTTCTTCTCATGATCCATAATCCGTTTCTGCTCCTTTCATAGATTTGATAGTTTCATTAACAATTCAATTTCATTGTTGATATCTTCATCAGAAACCTCCTCATCCAACAGTATGATCTTTTCAATCACATTCTCCATTACCCTGACAAATAAGTTTGAAATATCATGCAAAATAGTTTTATTTTCTATATATTTCTCCAATATTTTTTTAGTCCGCTCCATACGACCGTTTTCCCATTCAATCAAGTCTTTCCTTACCTTTGATTCTCCGTCAAAGCCGAGCCAAACCTTAAGGGAAAGCTTATATACTGCTTTGTCATAGCTTGAGAGTTCTTTTCTTTGCTTTATTGCATTAAAATAAGTCTCTTGTATTGTTGCTCCAATTGTAACTTGTTCATTTAACCGTTCTATAAGCAGAACAAATTCGTTGTATGCTACTTCGTAGAATAAATCGGCTTTGTTCTTATAGTAATAATACAGCATTGGCAAGCTGCACTCTGAACGTTCAGCAATATCTCTCATAGATGTACCATGATAGCCTTTTTCTGAAAACAACCTTACAGATTCTATCAGTATTCTTTCCCTAAGTCCTTTATCTGTTTTATTCCGCATTCAAGTCTCACCTCATACTTATCTAACGTTCGTTAGATTTATATTAATACTTGTTATACAATTTTGTCAATCTGTATTTCTTTATAGTATCATTCAGCTTTCAAAAGTACATAGTTCTAGTTTTATCGAAGTCAAGCTATTTTAAAATGATTAGAGAGATTCTAACGTGTATACCAATATGAAAAGCTCCTGTTGTCTTGTACTGCTGCTACAGACAACAGGAGCTTGCTTCATCCTCTGGAATTAACCCTGAAACATCCGTTATTCATTAAAGTTTAGGCTGACAAGCTCCAAAAGTTCGTTCAGTGCCTCTTCTTCATCAATGCCATCCGCCGAAATCGTCACGTCCGCTCCTTTGGAGACACCCAGTGCCAATACTGCCATGATGGATTTCCCATTAATTCTCTTATCACCCTTCTGAAGCATAACCTCAGATTTGAATTTCGCTGCTGTCTTTACGAACAATGACGCCGGCCTGGCATGAAGCCCAGTGTCGTTGGTTATTGTAATCATCTTTGATATCATCTTTACATCCTCCTTACATATGCCCCCGATTGGTCCTCCAGCATCATCCTATGTGCCTTAAAGATTTGGGTCTTGCCCTCATTGAACGCCTGCCACCTCATCATGTGTTTTAAAATAGCTTTCCATTACCGCATGATTCTGGGGTGCCAGAAGATCGCGTCCCAAGTCTACTGTCAAGCGATAAATCAAAGCCTGGGCTGAGCTCATTAGTTCAAGGGCACTGAAGCACCCGCTCTTCAAGTCAAGTCTTAAATCCTGATCATGTGCAACTTGAGCACCAATTACAAACCCGTTCCCGATCACTTCTTCCATATAGCGGCCAAGTGCCAGCGCTTTGCTGTTTTCCCTTCCGCCATCGTTCAGAACGATCACGCAGTGATTTGAATCGTAGCCGTAGTTTGGTCCATGGAGACTTTCTTCCAGTTCGTAGCCGATCGACGGTTTTTGCAGAATCTCCCATGTTTTTAATGCAGCTTCGAGGGCCGCGCCGTAAATGGTATCGGCTCCCACGAAGATCAGACATTGAGAACGCAGCATGTTCCATTTGCTGTGTTCAGCCCACTCCAGTGTCTTTTCAATGATGCTTTCAATGCTGCTGGGAAGCTGCTGCGCTTGCCGGATCAGCGCATCATACTCCATACTTCCAACAGTGCCCTTTGCGAGACCGATCTCCAGACCAATTAGCATCTGGCACATCACGGAGGCACTGTATCCAATGGTACGCATTGGATATTCTTCATATCCGCAGCCCATATTCCAGTGAACGGGTGCTTCTTTTGCCAGCGGCGTATCCTGTGACTCTGTGATACCAAGGCAAGGATACCCAAGATCCTTCACGAGTTTCATCGCGCTGCGCGTTTCAATTGAGGTTCCCGTTTGGGAAGTAAATACGTAAAGAGCGTTCGGGTTGAGGCACTTTTTATTGTGGCAGAAATCATTTGGAACATAAACGGAAGCACGGATGCCGACATTCCTCTCAATAAAGCTACGCGCAGTGAGTGCCGAAGTACTTGATGTTCCTGAACCCACAAATATGATCTCATCAATTGTATCCTTCACATCAGCAATCCCGCTTAACAGACGGGATGCATTTGTTTTTCGATCTTCTATAATTCCATCAAGAATTTGAGGGATCCTCTTGATGCAGTCGAGCATTGTTACCATATAAGATTGTTTCCTTTCGTCTAAAAGGCACCGGTGGCCAAATATCCCTCCGATGCCTTTCCATTCTTTCTAAACTGTTAGAAGATTCCCGCAACCGTTCCAAGAACCCCGAATACAAGAAGCCCAAGCATAAGCCAGATCGGTTTCGCACCCTTGCTGATGCTCTTGTAGCAGAAAAAGGTAAGTAAAAGCGGAAGCAGTCCCGGTAAAATTGCATCAAATAAAGCCGTTTGTAGTTCCAGCTGATTTCCTTGTATATCCATGACCAGAGGAATATTAAACCTTACCATAGTGAAAGTCATGGCGCCTACCGTCATCAGCCCTATAATACCTGCCCCCTTGGTGATCTGTCCCATCACTCCGGTTTCGATTGCTTTGCGGATAAAGTTGGAACCGACCCCGTACCCAAGGTATGTGCCGTAATATCGCGGAATAAATGCAATCGCGTTGAAAAGAATCAGGTGAATAATTGCCCCCAGGATATTTCCGGTCATGGCCAGGGAAACGCCGATACCAAGTGTAATCACGCGAAGCGCACCCCAGAAGATGGAATCACCAATTCCTGCAAAAGGCCCCATCAAGCTGACCTTTACCGCATTGATGCTGGTTTTATCAAATTCGGGATCCGCAGCTGCCTCTTTCTCCATAGACGCAGACAAACCGGTAATAAACGAGCCCATGGTGGGGGTTGTATTAAATAGTTCAAAGTGACGCTTATATGCAGATTTTTGATCTTCTGGATTCTTCCAAAAGCGCTTGATGACAGGGATCATGGAATACACATATCCAAGGCCTTGCATCCGTTCATAGTTATATGTAGAACTCAGTGTCAGGGTACGCCAGAAGACCTTTTTGAGCATCTTTTTATCTTCATCGTTGAAATTATATTTTCCCTTAATCATTGAACAATTCCTCCTCTGCATTTTTCGCTATAGCAGGAGACTCCAGGCGAGCTCCTCTCTCCTCAAGAGCCAGGACAACAGCAACAATAATACCGAAAGCGGCAACTCCCATAATCGGCATTTTGAGATACGCTGCCAGCAGAAAACCTGCAAAATAGAACACTGCCATCTTTCTGGACCACATCATTCTTAAAAGCAGTGCAATACCCACCGCAGGAATCAGATCGGTAGCATAGTTGAGACCATGGGAAACATAATCAGGCAATATGGAGATCAGCTTTTCGGCAGGGCCGCTGCCAAGGGCCAATGCACTGAACGTGACAATTGCTTTTGGCAGACCTGAGAGAAACGCAATTAGGAAATGAAGCCATTCAATGCCCCTTGCGTTGCCTTTTTCACAAAACCGCTCTACCATTGGATTGAAGAAACCGTGAACGATATAGACCAGCAGCGTCAGGAAAGAACCTAGAGCTGCGATGGGAACCGCAAAGGTAAGAACAACTTCAACGCTTCTGTCCATTGAAATCGCAAGAGCGGTGCCGATAACAGCGCCAAGGGTAGAATCTGCCGGCAAGGTACCGCCGATTCCCATTGCACCCATAAATACAAGTTGAAGTGTGGCGCCTGCCACAATTCCCGTATTCAGATCACCCATAATAAGACCAATAATAGGACAAAGAACCAGTGGTGTGTTGACCATCGGATAGGCGAACCAAATTTCTACCCATTCTAAAATCAGAACAACCAGAGCAATTAATAAGATTTGCGTGATGGACATATTTTTTTCCTCCTCATTTATTAATAAGACTCTTAGCAGACCTTGGCGTATCGGAAGGAACCATTCGAAACTCTACTTCCTCTACCAGATCAACCAGTTCACTCAATGTTACAAGTTCCTCTTCGTTCACATATACGGCCGGAGCGATTAGCCGGGAGCCCTCCTTTTTTTTAATGCCCCCAATATTGATGCGTTGAATGCAGTCCGTTTTTTTTACCAGCCTTAGAGCATCCTCAATAGTACGGACAATTGCAAAAATAGAAATATCCTTTGACCTTGAGTCGTTGAGCAATTCGATTGCGCCATCAATGGAACGGATTGCCAGCTTCATATCTGCCGGTTTTGCCATTTTCAGTGCGATTTTTGCCATTTCATCTCCCATCACTTGATCATCTGCAATCAGGATAGAAGAGGCATTTACATTGCTGATCCAGGTAACCGCCACCTGACCATGAAGCAGTCGTGCGTCCACACGCAGTAGATTTACCACAGTGAATCCACCTCCTTTCTTGCTTTCATTGAAGCGACCAGTGCTTTATCGAAGCAAATGATATCGTTTTTTCCGGCTTCAAGAATACGGTCTATCCCATTCGGATCGTTCATATCCAGTGAGGATACACAAAGTTCCAATAGGAGACCGAGATTCATACCGGTGATGATTCTTATATCTTCTTTCACATTCAGCAACTGGAGCATTTCGCGATGAACACTTCCTCCTTTGATATCGCAGAGTATCAGAATTTCGTCATCGGCTGCATCGGTGACTTCCCTCTGTACTGCTTCCAAAAGCGCCTGCGATGTTTCATATCGATCCAGTCCATATGCATGGATACAGTGGTGATCGCCCAGAATCATTTTTGCTGCGCTGTGCATTCCTTCTGCAAGGCTTCCGTGAGATGCCAAGATGATTCGTCTCATATTTCGTTCTCTCCTCTTTTCTGATTTCTTGTACGTTGTTTGTTCTGCCGCTTTATAAAAAAGCAAGAAGCATGCCAACAAATAAACGTTGGCATGCTTCCGTGGGTTCTCTCTTACCGAAATGAGCATTTTAGCCATTTCGAGGCACTAGGTTATTTTGATTGACTGAGGGCACAAACATTGGTCAGAATCGTGTTTCGTCACTATTTTTAATCCCTTCGTCACTGATGTCCCGAAATCAGGCTCTATAGATATAGTCATACAGATAAGCAATTTCACTGACTGGAATGGCAACGCCATAGTTTTTCTCAACTTCCTGAAAGCTTGAAAGCGTCATCGAAATAAAGTCCTGATGATGCCGCTCGAAATCATCGAGATCCTTATGATTCACCGCATATTTTTCAGTAATCAAACGTTCAATCAGACAGCTTATATGAATATAGAGACCTAATATCACCGCATTTGTGAACTTCATATTGGTCCCCTGCTGCATTTTTGTGATGATCGTCTCAACAAATCCCATCAATTTTTCCGGGTTGAGAATCGTAAGCTGCGAAAGCAAGTTCTGCAGCGAAAAATTCTTGAGCAGATTGTTGTTGAAGGTCTGCAATTCTGCCTTGGACATAAAGATGCTCAACTGCTTATCGATATAATTCATATTCCGCTGTTCGAGAATATCTTCCAGTGCAAGAAACGGGTAGCCCGGAATTCCAGGGTCCTGCGTTCCCACAATAAAAAGGACATTATTTTTTTCGAAGACCGGCGAAAGCTTGCCGGAGGCAATCAGGCTATTGTAATTATAGGTAATTACCGAAACGTCAACCTTCGCCGGAAAGCTTTGTGTGAACAGCTGGGATATTTTCTCAGCTGTTGCAATCCCCGTTGCGCAGACAGAGAGGATCACATTGGGTTTCTTTCGGTTCTCCTGAAAAACGTATTCGTACTGAACCGGATCTGCACAGCAGCTTAAGAGAATATTTTTAACGGGCACATCCCGAATCATCATACTGCCCACGTTGAGAACCAGCTTCATTGACAGGTTGTTGATGAAGCCGAGATTCATATTATCCTCACAGGAAATATTCTTATAAATCTGTTCCAATGATCCCATATCCACAAGAACGATCACATCCTTTGCCCCTCGTAAATTGCGGAGATAATCGGTAAGCTTTGCCGCAACAATACCCGAATGCACCTCCATCGGCATATCGATGGCATTAAAAACATGCTGACCCAGCAGATGATTTCCCGTCGCGGCAATGCTGCTGGCGGTAGAGTATCCATGAGCAATAATAATCCCTACTGTACGGTTCCAGTTAACAAAGGGAGTAAAGGAATGAATACAAATATTCAGGTCAAGCAAAAACAGCGGGGGTATGACGCAGTTTAGCCCTGCTGCCAGCTGAGATGCAAACTCTTGTGTCATGCCGAAGGTCTCGCTGCTGTACCCCTTAAATTGATCAAGAATAGACCGTATCAGGACTTCGTTTTTCTTTGCAAGAGGAGTGCATATTGTAAAATTGTCAAGAAAATCATCCACCATGAGACAAAGATTTTCCAGATCGTGCTCCTGAATGACCGTACCCATTCGCTGAGAAAGATTCGCGCAAATCCCCTTGACGATGCCGTGGCAAAAAGCCGCGTACGGGTTTTGTCCTCGGTTCTTGGTTTCCTGATAAAGCTCATCAAAATACTGTTCCATACGCAGCTGGATCAACGAGAAAAACTTCTCCGGGTTTTCATCAACCTCCGCGATTGTTCCATTGCCTTGCAGAATATCCCGGTTCAACAGAAATAATTTTTGCTCCTGCTGTAATTCTGAGCGGATCTGATCCAAATCCAGCACGTTCTTTTTTAACATCTGAAGCTGCGGCGGAATCGTATAATGATCCTGTAAAATATAGTTCGGGAGATGACGCACCTGGATTTCCAGCGACTGATCCGGCTCTGCCGTAATAATTGCGTTAGCAACACAGATACTGATGCAATTTACGAGCTGTCCCACATTTTCAGGGAAGGAATAATTGAGGATCATCTGATGTGCTTCAAACCGTATGGTGATGTCGCGCCGGATGCGCACGGATTCGGCAGCAAGTTGATGGTACAAAAGCTCTTTCTTTTCTCGTAACGAGCGCTTTGCAAGGGAAGGCAGTATCGTCGTCATGGGAATTCTTCTGACAAGGGTTCTTAAAAGCGTTTGCGCGGGGTCTTCTGTTGTGGCAAGAATCAGCCTGACGTTTGCGGTATAGGATTTCTCGTTGTCTCCTACCATATGATAGCTTCTCTTATCCATAAAGTGGAACAGCTTTTCCTGGCATTCATTGGAAAGACAGTGTACCTCATCAAGGAACAAAACGCCGCCGTCCGCCAGAGAAAGCAGACCTTTTCGATCTCGTTCAGCTCCAGTATAAGCACCCCTTACATATCCGAATAGGTTCGTCAAAAAGAAATCAGGATTATCTGCATATTCAGAGCAATTGACCGCTACAAAACGGCCATCCGACCCAACAATGCCCTTTTGAACAGCATATTCATGCATGATTTGCGCGAGAAAACTTTTTCCCGTGCCGGTGGGGCCCCAAAGCAAAATCGGCAGGCCATTACCCGGATAGGAAATGGCTGCTTTGCATTGTTCCACATTGTACCTGAGACTTCCCTCTGAACCGATCAGTTTATCAAAAACTCCGGTCTCCGGCTGAAGTGAAAGAACCGCTGCATACAGCTCCTGCACAGAAGGATAGACAGGATCAAGAAGCGCTTCCCCCCGACCGCCCAGCAATGCCTGGCGATGAAAGAAGTAGACCGGACGCGTGTTCACTTTTACCAGCGTTCCCGCAGCGGCTTCCTCGTTGAGATATTGGCTCGCTAAAGTACGGCTGATACCAAGTAGCCCTGCAATGCTTCCCGCAGTATGATCTTCCAATTGGTTCCAATCCGTCCTGCTACTCAATGTTTCCAGATGCTTCAGTAATTGCATGTGCATTGAATCAGACATATACCCATCTCCTCATTTATCATTAACACCATCTAATTGGGGCGATCGCTTTCATGGAATTCTGTTTGATGCGATTCTGTTTTCAATCTTATAAAAGCCAGTATAGCAGATTATTATTTGCCTTGTAAACCTGATTTAAACCGGGAAATATGGGCTGGAAAGAAGGAAAAGGAACGCATTCCAAGAATAGGAAAAACGTTCCTTTCACATCATAATTCACAGCAGACTTAATTCGAAATCAAGGAATTCTGTTTCAGCCTTGCTCCTTAGTCCCATATCCAATCAATTCTACGAATCCAACAAAACAGTGTCGATATCAATATCATGGCCGATTGAAATGGCCTCTTCCATAATACTGACCGCCGAGCTCAAACCGATTCCAAAACGGTCCGCCCCTGCCTTATACATCTTCAGTAAGGTGTCCAGGGACCGTACCCCACCGGCAACCTTCAGTTTTGCCCGCCCGTCGATGGCTTGATACATAACCTGCACGTGATGCACTGTCGTAGGATCGCTGGAGAAGCCTGTGCCGGTCTTTACATAATCAGCTCCGGCTTCAATTGATAATTCACAGGCCTTTTCAATTTCTTCGTCTGTTAGAAGCATTGCCTCAATAATGACCTTTAAAGAAGAGCCCTTTGTAGCTTCGCGCACTGCTCTGATATCTGAAACAACTTCATCATATCTTTTGGATTTTAGCCAGCCCACATTCATAACCATATCCACTTCTGCCGGATTCATGGTCATAAACCATTCTGCCTGCTGAACCTTGGTGCGGGTTGCTTCCTGTCCTGACGGGAAGCCTAAGGAAGTGCCGAAGGCCGTATTGGTATTCTCTAAAAGACTGCTCAGCAGAGGATAATATCCCGGCCATGCAAAGCAGCACCCGAAATCATATTTTTTGCATGCATCCACTAATGCGCAGACATCTTCATAGGAGGTGTCCAGCTTTAAAACGCTGGGATCCATCATGTAAGCGATATCTTTTACTGTTAATGTCTGTTTTCTGTACTCTATCATTTCTGTCACCTTTCTTTCGCAAAACAATCTGTCACGGAGTTTTCATCCGATCAAGTATGCAATTCCGTCAATTTCCCGAAGGTCTTTCTTACGTCCCGAAACAGCTCTGTATACTGTCTGTTAAAGGCAACGCAACCCACCGGCTGCTGACGAATCATCAATTCTTCGCAGTTCATACACTGATTGCAGTATTTTATTTCGTCTTCCCTTCCTTCTTTCAGCTTCAGGGGGGTCAGCGGATCGGCAAAGGACTGTCTTCCCAGACCGATCATATCCATCATCCCATCCTCGATGCAGCGGCTGCCCATGGCAAACAGAGATGCTTTCTCCGGATCAACGGAAAGAAGCTTATTCTTCTTGCCTCTAAAGGACGAGAAATGCGATCCTATTACGACAGTTTCCTTTTTCAGATTCTGTTTCATGAGGTTGGCGAAGTAAAAATGCAGGTAAGATAAATAAGGCTCATCCTGAACGGCTTCCATGTAAGCCATGCTTGAATGAACATTTCCCAGAGATTCAACAAAGTATTGTGCTCCCCGTTCTTCAAGCCCTTTGATCAGGTCAATGGACTCGGTCATATCCATCAGGGGTGAGTCGGGTCCAGCGGATCCGCATCCGCCGGGGAAGCCTTCCCACATAGAAACCTTTGAGCCGATTAGGAAATCCTTATCGTAACCGGTGGCTTTCTTGATCCGCTCCATTAAATCATAAGCAAATCTGGAGCGATTCTCCCAGGAACCGCCGTACTTCCAGTTGCGGTCGTTATAGGGTCTTAAGATTTGGGATCCCAGATATCCATGACAGAATTTTAGATCGATTCCGTCGGCTCCGACGCTCTGCGTGATCTTTGCTGCCAGCTCAAACTGGTCTATGATGGAATCCACTTCTTCTTCCGTCAGCAGATCTCCCTCCAGCCCATGCATCTGTTTTACGGTAACTCTTCTTGAAAAGTCCGGCTCGCTGATTTCTCCGGAATGCGTCAGCTGGAATATAATCAGGACATTTGGATTGACTTCTTTTAATCGTTTGATAAATTTAGCCAGTGCCTTTTCATTCCTGGGCATAATCTCAAGCTGTGTCTTTCTTGCCCGGCTCTCATTGGTAACCGTAATGGCCTCGAGGTCAACCAACCCGAAACCTCCTTTGTAAAGATTCTCGTATCTGCTGTATGTAAGCTCTGTAGGATTTCCCTCAGCGTCTGAATCAACACACTCCATTGGCTGTGCAAAAAACCGGTTTTCACATGTTCTGTTGCCGATCATGATCGGCTGTAAAAGGGTGTCTTTATAACCCATTTCAAACCTCCACTCGTTTCAAGTCCGGCCCGGGTCCGAGCCTGGCTTCATGATGATTCTGCCTGCAAGCGCAGCGCTGATCTCATGATTTTCATCGGTATAATACAACCCTTTCCTTCACCTCAGGGCTGACCAATACTTTGATTAGCTTCGGATTTTCTCTGATTTCATTCAGAGCCTGCTCCAGCTCCTCCAGCGGAACGATCATAGAGATGAGAGGAGTAGGATCAACGCGGTTATAGTTCAGAAGCTGAATTGCATCTCCCCAGTCGTAGCCAATCCCCGCGCAGCTGCCGCTTACCTTCTTTTCCTCCAGCACAAACTGAACCGGTGCAAGCATGGCAAAATCATCATCGGCGCATATGCCAAAGGCTTCTACCTTGCCTCCTTTTCGGACCATTTTAAACGCCTGCTCATAAGTCTTTGCATTTCCTACTGCTTCAAGCACATAATCCGCTCCGACTCCATTGGTCAATCTCATTACCTCTTCCACAGGATCTGTTTCTTTCACGTTGATGGTATGATCTGCCACCATTTCCTTTGCCATAGCCAGCCGGTCAGGATTGGCATCAATCACAATCACAGGAGCCGCACCGCGGGCCTTTGCCAAAGCTGCGTGAATGATTCCAAGCCCGGCTCCTATGACAACAACACTTCGTGCCATTTTGCAGTCCATCTTGCGTGATGCGTTCAGACAAGCTGTCAGCGGCTCCACAAAGGCTGCCTTTTCATCCGAGACTTCATCCGGAACAAGATAAACATTCTTCCAGGGCACTTTCACATACTCAGCAAACCCTCCGTCCAGATGAATGCCGATTTGTTTGAAATCGCTGCAAAGAAGGGGCTCCCCAATCCGACAGTGATAACAGGTACCGCAGGGCTTACAGATATCTGCCGCAACACGGTCTCCGATTTTTAAACCTTGGGAATGTGCCCCCAGCGTTTCGATCGTTCCAAAGAATTCATGCCCTGTCGTCAACGGAATGCAAGCTACCTCTTCCGCATATTTTCCGGTGTAGGATCCCCAGTCGGATCCACAAATTCCACAGTATTTAACCTTAATCAAAACCTCGTCATCACTGATCTCCGGAATCGAAACTTCCTTCAATTCGAAATGATATGGTTTTGTTAGCACCTGTGCTCTCATCGTTTTCATAGAACCTCTCCTTACACTATTTTGTAAATAATTTGTCTGAACGCCCCTCATAGGGAGCTTCAATCATCAGAGGACGCAGAAAATCGATTGTCTTCTTAACGCCATCGGCCCGGCTCATGATGACATCTTCATGCTCATAATTGAAAACGTAATCATATCCTGTAAGGAAGAGCTCACTGATCAGTCTCTTCCAGTCTACATCACCCCAGCCTGGAATTCTGAAGCGAAAGGAACGATCCATGCGGCCCCAGCCATCCTGCATATACATATTCAGACCACCCTTTGCCATATTATGATGGACAAGCTCACAGTCCTTCGCATGCACCACAGCGATGCGCCCCCGCAATTCATCCACAAAGGTCTGAAGATTCACTCCAGAAAATAAAATGTTTGCGGGATCAAGATTAATCGCATACGCCGGGTGATGATCCACAATTTCAAGACATCTCAGGGCAGACTGCGTATCATAGATAATATTGTTGGGGTGGGGTTCAAACGCCACCTTAACGCCGTACTCCCTGTATTTGTCTAGAATA
This sequence comes from Clostridiales bacterium, assembly GCA_015243575.1. Taxonomy (NCBI): domain Bacteria; kingdom Bacillati; phylum Bacillota; class Clostridia; order Peptostreptococcales; family Anaerovoracaceae; genus Anoxybacterium; species Anoxybacterium hadale. The sequence goes on along the minus strand of CP042469.1, from coordinate 4,922,612 downwards.
GGAGTATATTTTTCTACAAATTGCTCCTCTTCATATTTCCAGCCGTTTGGTTCCGGCCAATCGTTAATATGTCCGTAGTTTTCCATTCCAGAGAAGGCCACAACTGCAGGTACTTCCAATTCACTGGCAAGCTGAGCCGAACGGATCAAGCTCTCCGTACCAAAGCGAATCTTCTCCTCCTTGGTACCGGGGCATATGGAATCTGTCCCGGCGCTGTAAGGACCCATGACCAGCAAGGAATCTGCATGGTTGCTCAGAGCAGAAATAAATAATCCATGATCCTCAACCATTTTTTTCAGCTTCTTCGCATTGCCGTGCTTCAACAGATCCATTGCATCAATTTGTCCATTGCCCTCATAGGCCGGCAGTTCAACACAGTCATATCCATGATCCGCCGCAAGTTTTACAACCTCTTCTACCGGCTTTTCAGAATAGTTTACTACGCAAAACCCTATTTTCATCGTTTACTCTCCAATCATGAAATAATTGATCAAGCTGTTCAATCGTAATCATCTCGGAAAAGGATCGGGCAGAACTCCTCATTCTCCCAATTTGCAGCTTTGGGTCAATGACGGCATCCTTTCCTCCGGAATCTTCCTTCTTTCTATTTGCGTTTTAAATATACCACTGGCTTTTTCTTTCGTCAACGATTTGTTTTTGTATTTTTTTGTTTTCATAATTACTTTTTGTTTTATTTTGTTTATAATTTTTGTTTATTTTTGTTTGTTCGTAATTTTTTCTTTTATTTCTATTGTTTTTACGGTATAATTTAAAGAGATCGAAACGCAATAAACCAAAAAGGATAAGGGATATATGTTTAAAGTAGAAAGAAAACGAAAAATTAAAGAAATTATTTTTAACCGTAAGCAAGTTGACGTCGCCACCCTTAGCAAGCTTCTTAACGTTACAGAAGCCACAATAAGGAATGATTTCGACGAATTAGAAGAAGAAGGATTCATCACCCGGTTTCACGGCGGGGCGTCCCTGAATTCTGCCATTGCTCAGGAAGAAGATGTCAATTCAGCCCTTACTGGAAATAACATTCAATATGACAAAGCCAAGGAAGCGCTCGGCATCTTCGCTTCAAGCTTAATCTCCAATGAAGAATGGATCTTTTTAGGCCCCGGCTCCACATCCTACTATATTGCCAAAGCCTTAGTGTCCCGGAATGACATGAAGATCTTTACAAATAATCTTCTTGTTTCTAATGTATTGAGCAACAATTCCACGATCCAGATTCATTTTCTTGGTGGAAGACTTGATAATAAAGGGCTGTACACGATACCGAACGACATTCAAAAAGATCTGAATAATATCTATATCAGCAAATGCTTTTTCTCGGTGGACGGTGCCGATATCGATGCGGGCTATACGCTTTCGGATACCAATGTTTTAGAGATCATCAAAGCGGTCTCCGCCAGATGCCAGCAGCCTTTCTTTGCGATAGACGACGCAAAATTCGGCTATCGGGCATTTATGAAGGTGGGAGATTTGGACGCTGTGCCCAACATCATAATCAACGACAACGTGCCCGATTTTTATAAGCAATATTATCTGGAGCATGGTATCTGTGTTTACACTGCTTAGATCCTTATCTTGAATTCATTTCAACCGAATTACATCCCATCAAACAAGCATCGGTGATTCCATGACCGATGCTTACTATGAGACCTAAAGCACTGCAGTGGAGGAGCTTCGCATGAAAAATTTCATCGCTTACGACTTGGGAACAGGAGGCGTCAAAGCCTCTCTTTTTAATGAAAATGGAGAATCCTTATCGGATGTATTCCTTTCATACGATACAATTTATCCCGTGGAAAAATTCATGGAGCAACGGCCTATGGACTGGTGGGTGAATGTTTGCAAGGCAACGAAACTCCTGCTGGCGAAGACTGGTTTCAACCCGGAAACCATCGCTTGTGCGGCGCTGTCCGGCCACAGCCTTGTTGCTGTGCCTCTGGATGCTGAGGGACGGTTGCTTGCGGATCAAGTTCCGATCTGGAGTGATATGAGAGCCGAAGATCAGGTTAGCCGCTTCTTCGATTCGCTATCCTACGAAAGCTGGTATGCAACAACGGGAAACGGCGATCCTGCAGAATGTTATACGATTCTAAAATTGATGTGGATGAAAGAACATCAGCCCGAACGGTTTAGCAAGGTACAGAAAATTCTGGGGTCCAAAGATTTTATAAACTATCAATTTACTGGAACGATGTGCACGGATCCCTCCTATGCCTCTGGATTTGGCGTATTCAATCTGGAAAAATGGGATTACGAGGATCGTTTCTTCAAAGCTGCTGAAATTGACCGCAGAATATTTCCCGAGATCAGGCCTTCGGACTCCATTATCGGATATGTTACCAAGAAAGCCTCAGAGGAATCAGGCCTCCTTGCAGGTACTCCGGTTGCCTGCGGCGCAGTAGACAACACCTGTATGGCATTGGGGGCTACCGGTTTATCTGAGGGGTCTGCCTATACGTCCCTTGGTTCCTCTAGTTGGATTGCCCTAACCTCACAGAAGCCGATCATCGATATGAAAACCAGGCCTTTTGTTTTCGCTCACGTAAAAAAGGGTTTCTATACATCTGCTGTTTCTATCTTCTCTGCAGGGAATTCCAATCGCTGGGTCAGGGATCAGCTCTGCCGGGATTTAAGCAGTGATACGGATGCTTATGAGATCATGAACAAAATGGCCGAATCAGTCCCGATCGGGAGCAACGGCATTCTGTTCAATCCAAGCCTTGCCGGGGGCAGCCCCCAGGAGCCCAGCCCTTATCTCTCCGGAAGCTTCGCAGGTCTTACCTTGCGCAATACCAGGGAAGATATGGTCAGAGCCGCAATGGAAGGAGTCGCTATGGCCCTGCGAAAGACGCTGGATATTCTTTCGAGAAGCGTAACTGTAAGCGGCAATATGTTGATTTGCGGCGGCGGCAGCAAGAGCCCTGTGTGGCTAAGAATGTTCGCAGATATCTATAACCTTCCGATCCTGAAGACCAACATCGACCAGAATGCTGCATCTTTAGGCGCAGCTGCCCTTGCAGCGAATGCTTGTGGTGCTTGGAACGGTTATGATCGAATACTGGATATTCACAGACCGCAAAGTCTGCTCGATCCTGATAAGGAAGCAACCGAAAAGTACGAAAAACTTCTGGAGATCTTTGGAGCTTGGACGGAAGATCTCGCCAAGCTGGGGAAAATGATGAACCACTATCAATAATGATAGTGGTCTCTTTCCTCAGCTTCTAATAATGAATTTATCAAAGCATTTCTAAATTCTTCTTTTGACAGACTATGTACGTATTCCACAATCCGGTCGTAGCTTTCTTGCTCGCGTTCCTCTTCTTCTCTCTCATATTCTTCGATTTCAGCCATATATTCAGCTGCTTCCTTTGGAAATACTGTAAAAAATAGAGCGATCTTGTGTTTACATACAATTCGTTTCCCTTCGGCATGCGGACAATTGCATGTTGATTTTTTAGGATGCTCGGTGTCAATTATCACATGGTACACTTGTTTCTCGCTACCCGCAACCTCTCCATCAAATTCATGTTCACCTGTTTGTTTCCAGGAGAGAACCCTTTTTCCTTCATAGTATTCATAACCTCTCCATGCAGAGGCATTACTCGCAATCGATAAAATGCTCATATCTGTTTCTCCCCTCTTTAAAGATACCAGTTAATTACACTGCCCAGTATATATTAACATTCAGTTATATTACCGTCAATTTAAATGAAAGGGCGGGAAATCCATAAAGGTTTCCCGCCCTTTCACAATGCTTTGCACTACTTTGTTTATGACATTGCGAAACCAAAGACCACATATCCGACAAAGGATATTGCGGTAACAATTCCGATGTATGGCAACTGTGCGACTGCATAATCTACGTTATTAATTTTACAAGCGGAAGCTGACAGAAGTGTTACATCTGAGTAGAAACAAGCCTGTGCACCGAAGCATGCAGCTGAAATAATCGCACCCAGTGTGAGAGGGATGCTTGCGCCGGTGGAAGCAGCCAGCGGCAAAATGATAGGCGTACATACTGCTGGTATGCTCCAGATATTGCCGGTTGCAAAACATACAATACCGATGAGTATGAATGCGATTGCCGGAAGCCATGCTGCACTCATATATGGACCCGCCACGTCAATCAGATAGTCGGGTAAGCCGATCAGATTGATTGATTCTCTATAGAATAATGAGGTAACCAGTACAACTGCGATAAACAACATGTCTTCCAAACCCTTATAACAAGCGTCACAGAATTTACCAAGACTCATAATTCTGGTTGGAACAAACAGGACGAAGCAAGTGAAGATTCCACAGCTTACGCCGTAAAGGATATCGGAAAGCCATACGGTTACGATAACAACGACCGCCATTGGTACGAGGAATGCCCAAAGATGCGGCGTTATTTCCTTTTCTTCCTTTGCATTATCAGAGATAGCGCCCATTACTTCACCGAGTTCATCACCCTGATTCTGCATGTTGCTTGATGCCGGCCAAAGCTGCCCGGTTTCTGCAACCCTCTCATAAGCCTTCTTAATCCCACCCATCTTTGGCACGATTCCCAGGATTACCAGGAGTACAAATATTACGCAGAGGAATGGATAAAAAAAGTATGGCATGATATTGTAGTAGATACTCATCGCGCTGTCACCAACGACTGCTGCTTCTTTTTGCTGTTCAAAGATTCCTGAGAAGAACACGACCCATGCTGAAATCGGTATAATCAGACAAACGGGAGCAGAGGTGGTATTAATGATATAGCAAATCATTTCTCTCGGCGTCTTGTGTTCATCCGAAAGGGTAAGGACACAGTTTGCAGTAACCAGGATACTGAGGTAGTCGTCTATGAAGATGATTACTCCGCAGATCCAGGTCATAAGCAGTACTTGCTTTTCTGATTTGATATACTTTCTAGCCAAATCCCCGACTGCTACAGCTCCTTTTGACTGTCTGAGCAGCTGAACGAAGCATCCAAATAACAAACAAATAATTACGATATAGTTGTTGTCTGCATCGCTTGCTGCTGAAAGCAATGCATCCATCATTGGCATGAAGAACGCTGCCTTGTAGTAAAATATGTATCCGAGTATCCCAGATAGCATGATACTCAGAATACACTTCTTCGTTACCAGTGCAAATACTAAAAAGCCCAGCGCTGGTATTAAGGTGATAATTCCTAGATTAGTCCCTTCCATAGTGTTTCCTTTCTGGAGCAAGTCTGAACACGCATTGCGCAAATCGTGATCCCCCCAGCCCGGCGCAAGCAGTATTGACCCGCCTTAATCAATTCATAAAAAATATTATACTCTACCCAAAGTACCTCCTTGGCAAACCGTGCTCAGCCTTGTCAAAGGAGGATATCCACCTCTAAATTTATTTCATTTTGAAAATAAATCTTTATTTCTGTCAGCCGCTCATCTGTCGGTTGCTCAAATTCCTCCTGCATACCACCCACATTTCTTTTCTTGCCCATTCCAAGACTGTGGTAGGGGAGCAGATTCACTCGTTTGATTCCCAGCTCTCTGTAAAATTCACCTGTACGCCGAATGATCTCGTCGCTGTCATTGACACCCTTGATGAGCGGCATTCTCAGGATCAGCTTGTCCACAGTTCTTACATCTGCTGCGAGCATTTTCAGATTGTCCAGAATCAACTCATTGCCGACTCCCGTATACGCGCTGTGAACTTCATCGTCAATTGACTTCATATCAAAAAGAATGTCGGTGACGGTTTCCTTGAGTGCCATTTCCATGAGCGCCTGTGAGTCTCCGAAGCCGCATGTGTCCAGACACACGCGGATGCCTTGTTTGCCCGCTTCATCGATGAGCTTGCTCACAAATTCTGCGTGCATGAGGATTTCGCCTCCGCTGACGGTAATGCCCCCTTCCGTGTTGTCATAAAAGCCCTTATCCTGTTCTGCTATGTTCAGGATTTCCTCTATGGTCATTGGCCTGGCTACAGGTCTTAATGCCTGAGCGTAGCACTCGTCTGCACATGCAAGACACACATCACATTTGGCTCTGTCAATGACAACGCCCTCTTCAGGAGTCATCGTCACTGCACCCTGGGGGCATATCCTAACGCAGCATCCGCATCCGATGCAGTTACTTGGTGACTGAATCAGCTGCTGCTGCGGGTCAATCAGCTCCGGATTGTGGCACCACTTACAATTCATAGGACAACCCTTCAGGAAGATTGTTGTTCTGATGCCGGGTCCATCCTCTACAGAGAATTTCTGAAGGCTTCCTACCAGAATACGTTCCGCTTTATGATTCATTGAAAACCATCCTCTCTGTTATATGAGTGTACTGACTGGCTGAAATCTTGGTGAATGGTTCATCATTCTCCCCGGGATCAACCAGGCAGTACCTTAATTCTGTGATAAGTGCGCAGTTCTGTAGATAATGATATCTTGTGCTTTCTTATCAAGCTCTGTAAAGTACGCCATATAGCCTGCTACACGAACCATGAGACCCTTGTAGTTCTCGGGAGTTTCCTGCGCCTTTTTCAAGGTTTCATTATCTACTACGTTGATCTGGATATGTTCGCCGCCATCTTCAAAGAAGGTTTTGATCACACCTTTAATGATATTGAGGCCCTTTTCTCCCTGAACTCCCTTTGGATCAAAACGCAGGTTGAACAGGGCGCCTTCATGCAATACTTCCTGATCCATGGCAGCGACTGACTTAACGGTAGCGGTTGGTCCGTTTCTGTCTCTTCCCATCATTGGGGACGCACTGTCGCAAAATGGTTCGCCTGCAAACCTTCCATCTGGAAGCGCTCCTGTAACGAGACCATGCGAGAGGTTTAACGTCTGTGTATCGATTCCGAAAGCGTAACCACCGCCTCTGGCATCTTTCCAGCTTTGAACCGTATTGGCAACATGGTGAATCATCTCCTTGTAGATGTTGTCCACGTGCTCAAGGTTGTTGCCGTATTTTTCAGGCTTATTCAGCAGAAGCTGACGCAGCCGTTCCTGTCCTTCAAAGTTTGTATCACAAGCCTTGATCAGTTCATCCATGGTCAGGTCCTTGTCTTCAAATACACACTTCTCTATTGCCGCGATGGAATCTGCCATATTTGCTGCGCCTGAAATGTACATACCCGCTGTTGAGTATTGCGCGCCGCCGTGCTGTACGGACTTGCCGCTTTCCACACAGCCTCTGGTTACCATCGATGCAAAGATGACCGGATATCGGTTCATGTGAATGCTCTGCATCAGGTTGTAGCTGACTCTGATGATATCGTAATGATGAATGATCTGCTTCTTGAGCGCAGCCTTAAATTCTTCTATGTTCTTAAATTCTCTTGGGTTTCCGGTTTCAAGTCCCATGAGCTTGCCTGTCGCTGGATCAACACCGTTGTGCAGAACGAATTCAACCATCTTGCCCATGTTCACGTAACCGGCATCAGGCGAACCGTCTGTTCCGCCGCCGCCGGGACCCGGCTGAATACACCCGACGATGGTCCAGTCTCTTGCTTCTTCTATGGTGCAATCGGCTTTGCCAAGACACATCTTGATGGCTGCGGTATCGTTAAAGAATCCGGGGTTTGCCTGGCCTTCCTGTATCATCCTGCATCCGAACTTAATCAGTTCTTCTGGAGTTTCTTCCCAAACTCTGACTGCCATGGTAGGCTGTGTTACCTGAAGATCGTCTGCTGCTTCCAGACATAGGAAGGACAAGTCGTTGGTTGCATCCTTGCCGTCTCTGGTCTGTCCGCCAACAACCAAGATTTGCCACATGGGATACCCTGCGAAGGACGTGGCGTACCAGTTGTTTCTTACCTCATATACCTCACATGCCTTGAGGTAGAAGCACTCCAGCATTTCCAGCGCCGCTTCCCTTGAGATGTTCTTCTCGTCAAGTACATCCTTTTTGTAAAATGGCCACACGTACTGGTCAAATCTCCCGAATCCGCATGCGGTCGTACAAACTTCTATGTGGAAATAAACATGTACGAACCAGATGGACTGAAGTGCCTGCTGGAAATTCTGCGGCGGATTCTCAGGAACCATTCTGCAGTTTTCTGCGATCTCCAGAAGCTCCTGCTTTCTCTTCACATCGGTACATTCTGAAGCCATTCGTTCTGCTTCAGCTGCCATTCTGTGTGCGTATGTGATCAGTCCTTCACACTGAATGATGCATGCCTTCCAAAAATCCACCCTGGCCTGCTCCTCCATGGTCTGAGGAAACAAGTTGTCGATGTTTTTCTGGCACTCTTCCAGGTACCCTCTGATTCCTACTGTCAGAATCTTTTCGTGATCACATAACGTTTCCCCCGATACACCATTTTCGAGACCGACGCAGATAATATCGTCCTGCTCAAGCTCCAGCGTATGTGCCGGAAGCACGGTCTGTGAAAGGTCTTCCATAGACTTCCCTTCCCAGTATTTCAGTGTTTCTAGAATCGTTTCCTTATCTTCTGGGGAAATATAATAGGGATCATTACTTCTTGTTGAGATTTCGTCGATGTCGCTGATATACCACGCGCTCGACTGGAATTCAGGGTGCAGGTTTGCACCTCGATAAGCATTTGTCACGGTTCCTACAATCAGTTCATCATCCATGATGAGGGTTGTCATGTTCTCCATGATATAGTTGACAACCTTTGCTCTGAAAATAGGAACTGCATCGCCGGCAAACTTCTGATATGCTTCCGTTGCCAGTACCAGCCTCTCTGCAGTGATGGATGGAATTGTATTGAAAAGCTTTTGTCGCATGCGCTTCACTCTCATTGTTAACATATTGTCCACCTTCCGTTTTTCTAATTTCAAACAATCGTACATGATGACCGTCCGGAAGACAACAATTGGCTTGCTCACTTTTCTAATTGAGTTGTTACGGAGCAGAAAAAGATAATAAATTTAGTGAAAATTGAAAAAAATCGCTTTTCCCCGTTTTCAAATCTGGTATATAATGTACGAATAGAATTTTGTACAAGACTCATTTAAGGAAGTGCTCATTCACGAAAGGTACGCAGGCAGCTGAAAAAATTGACCAGCGTTTTTATAAGGAGGTGTTCCCCGTTTTACTGGAGAAAACAACATATCTGGATGATTTTCCAATCAATATCAGAATTGCAAAAGTTACAGAATATCCGATTCATTATCATCTGGATGTTGACTTTATCTATGTTTTGAAGGGTGAAATCTACCTGAAAAACGTATGCCATCATTATCATTTGAAAGAAGGGGATGTGTTTACGAACAGCGGTCATGAAATTCACGGTTTAACCGCGACAGATGAAGAGAATGTTGTGGCAATCATACAGGTGAGCAACCGCTTTTTCACGCAATATTTTCCGTCTTTGATGAAGGCATGTTTCATGACCTATATCAATAATGATACCCCTGGCAAGCTAGATATCCTCCAAAAAATGCTGCTTCATATCCTACTGGATTATTCAAAACGAAGCTTCAATTACAAAAGCAACTGTATTGATCAAATGATTGAAGTCATAAAATACCTGAACCAGCACTACAACTTGTTTGCATTTGATGATCAGGTTGTTGTGAATTTTAAAAATGACAATCCTGTCATCGTCGAGCGAATCAGCCGGATCATAAACTATGTCTACGCCAATCACGCCAGCAAGATCACGCTGGAAGAGCTGGCAGAAAGAGAACACTTAAGTACCTATTACATCTCTCATCTGATTCGTGATTACATCGGAATAAACTTTCAGGAGTTCCTCTGCTTTGCCAGAGTTGAAATGTCAGAAATCCTCCTGCTGGAGACTGACCGCAAAATCAGTGTCATCGCAAGGGATGTGGGCTTTTCAACCACCGCATATTATGATAAATTTTTCAGCAAATGGTTTGGCCATTCGCCGCTGGAACACCGTGAGCTTTATATGCCGCACATTCTGAGTGACGCAAGGCCTGCACGGTATGAGCTGCTTTCTGACAATCAGGCGCTCAGCCTCATCAGACAATGTCTGTCGGCTGTAAGTGATCAGGAAAAAAGCGCATCCGTCGTAAACCGATTTCATCACAACGTTGATGTGAATCCAAAGATGCCGCCGGTCATGAAAGTCCATCCCGTTCTTGAAGTCGTCATCACACCAGAGGATTACGAGATCATGGGGGAAGGGCTTTTCCATCTGCTCCATGACCTTGCCGCTGCGCGGGTGATTCTTACTTTCAGACAGGGAGACAGCGAAACCACAACAACACTCATTGAAGAAAGGCTTACCTTCAACGGATACGAAGTGTCTGCAGTATGCGACAACGGCTTGTACTTCGGAACTTCTGCCGGAAATGACTCAATTGCCGCAGCCATACAGATATTCCGGACATATTTTACTGCAAAGGAAAACATCCTGCACTGCAGGTTGCGGGATCAGGGCGAAGCCTCCAGGGTATTAAAAGGAGCACCTTCCTGCATCACTTCCGATCTTGTACCCAAGCCTTCTTTTTACGCATACCGTCTGCTTAAGAATATGAAAGGAGAACTTCTTTGCTGGGGCAAATATTATTACGTAATAAAAAATGACGTGTACGAAAAGGCTTCGTACACGCTTGTTGTGCTCCATTATAACGATGACATACAACATCTTCCCCTGCGTAGTGCCGGCGTCTACGAAACAAATGATATCATCAATTCCTTTAAGGATGAGCTTCACATTGACTTCCGGATTCCCGTTCCTTCCGGTCAATATATCATCGCAGAATATGCATTGTCAAATGCCAATTCTATCTTTGCGCATATGTCTCAGCTGGGGTTTCCTAAGTCTTCCCCTCTGCCGGAAGCCTGGTTTCACATGCTGAACACAGAACCTCAGGCACAAGTGAGTGTAGAAAGTGTTGAAGATGAACTGAATGTCAGTTCCACAATAAAGGGCGCAGGGATTCATATTATTGTGGTTGAAAAAGTCGGTGGGAACGCTTAGCCCTCGTTGATTCCCGCCAATGCTTAATTTCTGCGCTGTCAATATTCACGCACCTTTTTACCTGACTAGAAGTTCGAACATCCTTGTTCTAAAGGTTTCATGATGAATCGATTTACAAACGATTGAATTTGGTTCGTGATTGACAAACCCCTCCGAAACTGCCAGCGCACTACCATCATTGTAATAGTTTTATTTGGCATGGGTAATATTATGGCGGCATTCTTCTGTTTCAAAAAAAGAAGCAATCGTCCATTGCTTTTCTCTGCTTTCATGGGCGGTATATTCTTTATTAGCATATTTTTTCAAGTAATAATCTTAGAAGAATGGTATCTGGCAACTTTGGAATTTCTAACTCTTAGTATCATTCAGATTTCTCTGAGTGTCTCCTCCCCAATTTCCGGAAAAGAAATCTCAATAAAATGATTAAGAATTTTTAATGCTGACTTTATCATTTTTTATATCGTATCAGTTAAACTTGAACATAGAATCAAAGCTCCTCATTATAGTATTTGACAATTCAGTGTTTCACCATACCACATAGTACTGAAATCACCAATTCCATTGGTGCCAATATGGTGATATGTTATAATTAACTGGACAGAAGGGCAGGTGATTATAATAGAAACACTGCAAATTCAAAATGAGCTGTTGAAGTTGTACGAGGAAGAATATGATAAATTGTATAGCATTGTGTTTAGAATGACCGGAAATCATCATGATGCCGAGGATGCCATGCAGAATGCTTTTCTTAAGGCAATTAAGCATTTTCAGCAGTTTAGAGGTGAGGCAAAACTCTCCACTTGGCTATATCGTATCCTGGTCAATGAAGGTAATAAAAATTATAAACAGATAAGAAAGCTTCCAGTTGTAGCTATTACGCAAGAACTTGGTGTGAATGAAGAGGATTTCTTCTCTGGATTAGAATCGCCCGATGAGCCAATCGATAATAGGTTGATGGTCGATGAAATGAGAGAAAAATGTTTAACGGCATTTATGCGTTGCTTGCCTAAACAACAGCGAGCTGTATTTGTTCTGAGAACATTTTTGAATCTGACGCTTTCGGAAATTGCGGAGGTATTGGTGATAACGGAGAACAATGCCAAAGTGACACTATATAGAGCGAGAAAGAATATACAAGAGCTCCACCATGATCGATGTAGTTTGGTAGATCCTTCAAAGCCTTGTAAATGCTATTTATGGATTAAATTTATGAAGGATCGAAATCTGCCGATGCCAAAGGGGTATACTGATTATAAGGATCCCGAAATGGTGGATGAATATAAGCAACTCATTCGAGGAGTGCTTGATGTCTATGCGATGTACAAGGTAGGAAGAAAAATACCTAAAGTGATTTTTATAAAAAAATTAAGGGAAAAAGTTTTGTAACCTAACGTCCTTTTTTTTATCTAAGATAGAGAAAGGTAATTTAAAGGAGGTAATGTTATGGAACTTAAAATCATTGCACCGTGCGGAATTGATTGTTTCAATTGTGAGATGTACGAGAAAAATGTAACAGAGGAATTTCAGACGCGCATTGCGGGAATGTTTAACGTATCAAATGAGCGTATTACCTGTAAAGGTTGTGCGGACGGCAATCAGTGTCTATTGCTTGATTTGCAGGATCAGAAGTGTAAAACATTGGAATGCGTGAACGAAAAAGGAGTTGGATACTGCTTTGAATGTGATGATTTTCCGTGTGAAAATCTCATGCCGATAGCAGATCGGGCTTCTACCCATCCACATAATATTAAACTTTATAACCTCTGCATGATGAAAAAACTTGGCATTGAAGGGTGGCTGGAAATTTCAGATGACATTCGTCACACATACTTCAATCAAAATATGAGGATTGGAAAAGGCGGAAGCAAATAACAATTGAGCCTGCCTTCCTCTTATCCTCTTCAGCAGGTGGGACAAGAAGTTTTAAGAATTCAGCAATTGAGCAATATTTTCTCCTAACACTGCATCGGCTATGGAAAAGGGCAGGCTGCCGCGCCTGCCCCACATTCCTTTATTTTTGATACAAAACTGTTCCTTGCTCTATTCCATTTCATCCACGGCAGTCTTACCGGCGATTCTTCCGAAGGTAAAGATATCAGCTAGCGCATTGCCGCCAAGGCGGTTTCCTGCATGGATTCCTCCGGCAACTTCGCCGGCAGCATAAAGATGTTTAATGGGCTGGCCATATTCGGATAATACTCGGGCTTTCGTATCGATTTTAAGTCCGCCCATGGTATGATGAACCGCTGGCTTTCTGGGAGTCGCATAAAACGGCGCTTTCTCCACCTTCAAGCTGAAGGTATCCTTATGAAATTCAGGATCAAATCCCGCATCTACATAAGAATTATATTTGTCAACGGTATCCTTAAGAATGGCAGGATCCATACCCACTTTCACGGCCAGCTCTTCGATGGTATCGGCTCTGAATAAGGTACCGGCTTCTACTTGTCTGTCTAACTTTTCCTGACTTGTATTGGCTGCTGTTTTCTTAATCTCATCATCGGCAATCAGATAGAATAAGCCTCCCTGATCAATGGCGGCCTTTGTTAAAACATCACGTCCGGAGAATTCATTGACAAAGCGCTTTCCTTCTCGATTGACAATTACGAAGTTTTCCGGCGGTACCTGAATTCCACTGAACAGCTCTCCAGTCTCAGGATCGGATACAGGCATCATCTGAGTAAAGCCCATTCCAGTCAGTGCTGCTCCTACGGTTTTACCAAGCAGGATTCCATCACCAGTCATGGCAAAGGAATTGGTGGTTCTGATCGCATCATCAATATGGCTCCAGTAGGTATTGTATTCTTTTAACATTTTTGTATTTGCACCAAAGCCGCCGCTTGCAAGCACAACTGCCTTTGCGTGTACTGTAATCTTTTGGCCATTGACACCGGTTGCCATTACGCCCTTGATTTCACCGTTCTCCAGGATAAATTCCTTTACCGGGCTGTCAGTGATAATCTTGCCAGAGTGCTCCTGTACATATTTTGCAAGAGCAAGGATAAATGCAGTACCATAGCTTTTCACAGGCTTATGACCGCGGCGCCAGAGTGCACCAACCGGGGCAAATACGACGCTCTTGTCATACTCAACGCCGATCTCTTCCAGCCAATTTACACTTTCTAAGGCTCTGTCCGTCAAGATTTTTACCAGGTCGTACTGTCCGTAGATAGAGTTGCCATTTAGGTCCGTTCGTTTCCCGCCAAAATAGGTCTGCATTCTGTGCAGGAGCGGTGAGTCAAATAAATAGCCCTTTTGCGCGCCAAACTTTTTCTGGTAGGCAGCAAATTCTTCTTTCAGCGCTCGGAAATCTTCCAGATATTCGATATGAATTTTACTCTCATCTGTCTCTATTAATGACTCAATGGTGTGTCTTTCTCCTGGATTCTCATCAAACTGGCTCTGCCACTGGGGATCTGCCGCATTGACAGGACCGCCGGAGCGTATGGTATTTCCGCCCACTGCCGGATATTTTTCAAGAACAATCACACTGGAACCATTCTGCAGTGCGGTGGCCGCTGCACTCAGTCCGGCACCTCCTCCGCCTACAACGACGACATCACAGGTATATTCTTCGTCTACCCTGATTCTGCTGCTGGCAGGTCTTGGTCTTCTCTTAAGGATATCAGGATTGACCCCTGCAAGTTTCACGGCTTTGGCAACACCGTCGATGACTCCATTACTGGTTTCTGATGCTCCGGAAAGGGTATCCACATTCAGCGTCTGTCCCTCAATAATTTTATCTGGGATTCTCACAAAGACCACATCGGCGATGCCTTCTGTTTCACCCTCGGTATCGATATTGATCCTTTCAATTCGTTTTTCACTAAAGGATACCTTCATTGGGAGATTTCCGCTGTGGCCAATTGCCTTTACCTCATATTCACCCGGCTGGAAGGAAAACTCCTCTTCCTCGTTCAGCTGATTTGCAATTTTTGCAAAACGCAGAAACCGAAGGAAGCAGATATCCAGAAAATCTACGGTTCCTTCATTGTTTAGATTACCGTCATCATCAAACGCCTTATCAGCATTTCCCAGTAAGAATTCATAGCCTGGCATTACACTGGCATCCACACCCGGCGCATCCAGGATTTGACGAAGATGCAGCTGTGCACGAGAGGAACCCTGTGAGCCAAGAGAAGCCCCAACGATCATAACCGGTTTGCCGGTAAACGGATGAAGATCAAAGCTTAACCATTCAATCAAGCTTTTCAGTCCGGATGGGATGGAATGATTATATTCAGGAGTAGCCATAATAACACCATCGCAGGCAGTAATCTTCTCATCAAACATTTGGATTACTTCGCTGAAGGACTGATTATCGGATTGATTAAACATAGGAACATCTGTAATCTCAAGGATTTCGATCTCTGCCTTGGATTCAAAGTGTTTTTTCATGAACTGAAGGAGCTTACGATTATATGATTTTTTTGCATTTGTTCCGACAATTGCGATAAATTTCATTGTTATTTCCCCCCTACTCCTGCCAAGTGAATTTTTTAACTTTTTGATTCAGCACTTTCTCTTTCAGCAGTTTTGATGTAATCTGTGTAAACAGAACAAACTCTCTGAAAATTTCATCAAGCTCTGATACCTTATGCGGATCAATGAGATTACCCGAGCTATCAAATGCACTCTGTGATTTTCCCAAAAGGAACTCATTGCTTGGCATTATTCTAGCAGCCAGTTCAGGGGAATCAAGGATTTGTCTAAGATGTGCCTGGGCTCTGGAAGAACCAAGGGTACCATGAGATGCTCCCACGATTAATACAGGCTTATCCGTAAGTGCCTGACTCGTATAACTAATCCATTCAAGGGCACTCTTTAGCACTGCTGGGATCGCGTGATCATACTCCGGGGTTGCGATGATTACCCCATCAGCTTTCAATATTTTATCAGATAGCTCCGCTACCTTTTCAGGGACAACAGAATCTTCAGGCTCCATAAAGGCAGGTAGATCCTTAATTTCTTGGACTTCAATCTCTGCCTCATCTGAAAAGTGCTTTTCCATAAATTGAAGCAGGATACGATTGGTTGACACATCTGAATTCGTGCCTACGATCGCTAGATATTTCATAGTAATCCCCTTTCTGTTCATTAGGGAAGCACTGATTCATTCCGTGCACATCTAATCGGTTAACCATCTGCGCACCCTCCATTCAATCATCACTTCCTTAAGCGTTTACATCAATAATATCTTTGCTATTAATTTAACATATTGTGTTCTGATTATCTAATTAGTAATTCATTGAAGTTTAATAACAAATTTGTTATAATCGAACCAACCGTCAATAGTGAAGTATTTCAAAGGAAGGAATGAAATGTCAAAAATCGGCTCTCAGGACATTCTTTATTATATTGATGCAATTCTAAAATACAGCAATTATAACAAGGCTGCGAAATCACTTTATATTTCTCAGCCTTATTTGACTCAGGTCATTAAAAGGGTTGAAAGTGAGTTAAACTGCGAGCTGATCACCCGTGATAAGCTTCCTTACCGGTTGACCGAGCAAGGAAAGATTTATTATCAGTATTTGACTTCCTTAGAGAATAACTATGCTAAACTGCTTAGCGATATCTCTGATGTATCCGATAGCGATCGAACGGTCATAAAGATAGGAGTGCTTCCGAGCCTTGGGACCTACCTTTTGCCACTTTTTATACCAGAGTTTCTGGACATGCACCCAAACTGCAGAATCGAGCTTGCAGAGATTTTACCGGATAAAAGTGAGAGACTCACTCAGAATAATGAATTGGATTTTTGGCTTGGACAGAATTCAAGAAATATATCACCGAACTTAAACTCGGTTAGCTGGGGGAGACACAGGTACTGGGCTGTGATTCCGCGATGCTGTGATCTCTATCAGAAAGATGTCGCCAGAATTCCGGAAGGAAGCATCGACATCAGTAAACTCTTGTCACAAAGGCTGATCCTGACTTCCAAGGGTTCTGCTATAAGAAAACAGATCGATCATCTGCTGAATGTTTACAAGGTGAAACCCAATATCATCATGGAAAGTACGGATATCAATACTGCACTTAGGCTGGTTACGGGTAATTTGGGGCTTACGATTATCCCCGAAAGTGTCTCTGTTAAGGAATGCCCCTCTGATTACAATTTATATCCGATCCCCATCGATGAGCTGAGCTTAGATTATTTTATCGCGTATCACAGCGAAAGAACTCTGACCAAAATTGATCAGGACCTGATCGATGCTTTCTTATCTCATGGGCAGAACCAATCCGATATGGGAGACTGAAATGAACGAGTACACGAAGATCCTCCATCTTATGGGAACAAAAATCTCCCTCTATATCAAGGGAGAACGCGCTGCTGCTATGGCAAAACTGGCTGAGGAGATGCTCATTCATTACAACAAAATTTTTAGTGCCAACAGTGACCACTCACAGCTCGCTATGCTAAAAAGGAATGCCGCATTCGCTCCGCAAAAGGTGGACGATGAGCTTTATGATCTGATAAAAATAGGGAAACAGCATAGTTTACGGGAAGGCTCTTATTTAAATATTGCAATCGGCCCATTGATCAAGTTATGGAGCATCGGGTTTAAAGAAGCGAAGGTGCCGGATCAAGAAGCAATCGAGAACGTATTGGAGCTTTTAAAGCCTGAAAAGATACAACTGGATGACGATCACAAAACCGTCTATTTTTTAGAAAAAGGTATGGAGCTAGACCTTGGCGCCATAGCCAAGGGGTATTTTGCTGATAAAGTGATGGCCTTATTTAAGGAACAGGGAGCTGTTTCCGCTATGGTTGATATGGGAGGAAATGTTTTGGTTTTTGGAGAACCGCCCACGCAAGGCAGTGACTGGAAGGTGGGGATACAAAATCCGTTTTTACCGAGAGGAAATGCGGCAGCCCTTGTCAAAATAAGAAACCAATCCGTTGTAACCTCAGGAATCTATGAGAGAGTGCTTGAAAAGGAAAGCCGTAATTACCACCATATCTTTAGCAGCAAAACTGGCTATCCAATCGAAAATAACATCGCTTCTTTAACGGTTATTGCTGACAGCTCGCTGGACTGCGATATCTATACAACAGAACTGTTCGGATTAGATGCGGTCTCAATCATTCGCAGAGTGAACCGGATGAAAGATCTCGATGCGATTGTGATCACTGTGGATGGAGCACTAGCCTGCACAGATAATCTGAAAGGAAGACTTGTCCTTCTTCCTCCGGACGATACACCTGCAACACCAGCCAGCGTCTAAAGACGCTGGCTTTCATTTTTTTCTGCCCGAAATCCATCAAGATAGTTTTTCTCAGACATCATTTGACGAAACCTAAAAGTCTTCTGAAGGAGCTGATTGTGGCATAAGCCAAACGAGCCCGAGGCAAACGAGGACAATTGCTGCTACAATCAGAATACTGGTCTTCATGGCTCCAACATCACCCACAGTATTAAGGAGGTTAAAGAAAATCGTCGTTACGACCGCAGAACCAATTGCCGCTGCTAATTGCTGTACAGCGCTTAAGGAACCGCTTGCGCTGCCTGCCTCGTCATGCTCAATGTCCCCGAGAGCCACGTCGTAAATGCTGCTGAAACAAGTACCCATACCTGCGCCGATAACGAATATAGCAGGAGCTGTCAGCAACGCGGTAGCTCCCATACCTGTAAGGAAGACAGTGAGCCAAAGGCCGAGCGCCCCAATAAGTGTTGCCGAGAGTCCAATGACAATCAGTGTACGTCCCAGCTTGGTTAGAAGCGGCCGGCAGACCATTGAGGCGATTACGATGCCGATTGCCATTGGACAGAGACCCAGAGCCGCTTCATACGGCGTGAGATGAAGAACCAGTTGAAAAAACAAGGAAATGACATAAGCCAAGCCATTTACTGCTGCGAAAAACCCGAGACCCACTAATAGTCCAGACGTAAATCCTTTATTTTTGAAGAGAGAAGGTTTAATAAGCGGATTGTCAGCGTACCGCTGGCGAAGCGCAAAGGCTGCAAGCATTACAGCACCTACTATGAAGCTGGCAATCGGCAAGATCGTCCAACCTTCCGTCGAACCCTCATTCAAGCCAAAAATCAGGCCAAGCATAGAAACTCCCAAAAGAGCAGTTCCGATCCCATCCAGTTTTTCATCGGAGTTAGGCTGATCATGAGGCAATAACTTAACTGCAGCAATAAAGCCAGCTAAACCAAGAACGATGTTGATCAGGAACATAGGGCGCCAGTCTAGCCCGCCAATATTCGCCTGAATAATAAATCCGGCTAATATCGGGCCAATTACAGACGAAATACTCATAACCGGTCCAAACGCGCTAACCGCACGGGGAAACTGTTCACGAGAAAATGTGGCCATTAAGATGCTCATGCCTTGCGGTATCAATAGAGCACCGAAGCCCCCCTGTATCAGCCTTCCCGCTATAAGCATTGACGGACTAACAGATAAACCGCAAAGCGCCGAAGCCAGCGTAAACCCTGTTATGCCGATTAGAAACATTCGCCGTTTGCCATAACGGTCACCCAAGCGTCCGCCGATGACAAGCAGCACACCCATTGCTAAAGCGTAGCTTGCTCCGAGCCATTTGATCAAAGACTCGCCTCCACCGATGTTTTGAACTATAGAAGGTGCCGCTATATTGGTGATGTTCGCGTCCATCAGATCGAGAACATCTGCGATAATTACGACCGCCAGTATCCATCGCAGCCGAAATGTCAGCCGAGATGGATCAGCTTGTTTTTTCATAGAATTTGAATTACTCATGCTATCATCCTCCTGTAATTAGAATTCTAATAGTTAGAATTCTATCTAATTTGGCAAAAAAATATTGTCATACTTATAATGAGCAATGACTACTCGATTTTTAAGTTATGAAAAGAAACCCTAAGCAGGCGTAGAAAGGTCTCTTTTTCGTCCTCTGACATCCCTTCCACAAGCAACTGCTCTAATTCCAGAAAAGAGCTTTCAACAGCCTGGATCACCGCTCTCCCTTTTTCGGTAATATCTACCTGTTTGGTCCTGCCATCCTCGTTTCCTGTGCTGCGTGAAATAAACCCTTTGCGCTCTAGCCCCTGCAATAGGCTGGTAATGGATGAGCCTCGCAAGTTCATCGTACGTTCTAAGTCTTTTTGAACAATTTCTTTGTCTCGCTTCAGTTGGTTATCTAAATCACCCAACAAACGTGCCTGCTGATTTGTGATGTCATAAGGGAGCAGTCTATTGTCCAGCATTTGCTTCATAGCATGTACAATAGCTCTTAAATAAAATTCATAATTTTTGTTATTCATTTGTGTATCCATACAAACCACCAGCTTCTGTGTACACATATTTGTGAAAAGGACGGGAATTTAATTAGAATTCTATGTAATTATATCTCCTGCCTCATCTTTTGTCAACAAAAGATCTTGAATCAAATTTCTATCCCCTTATTAATCCCCTTTTTTGTAATTCCTTTTGTATTTCCTTCTGATCTATGGTACACCCGGTTTCACCAATTTCTATGGCCGGTTTTATTTTACCATGGAAGTCACTGCCACAGGTCACAAGTAGATTGTACTCCCTGCCTTTGTTAAGAAAATACTTGGCAGCTTCATCATCATGATAATTGCTGAATGCTTCTACACCTTGCAGACCAGACGCGATCAGTTCGTCAAACAGTTCAAATTTTCCTTTTAGATTATTGCCTGGATGAGCAAGTACTGCAACACCGCCACTCTCATCGATCAGTTTGACCACCTCTTCCAGCGAAGGATAAAGGATCTCTGTATAGCATGCCTTTCCTTGGGTATAAAAGTCCCAGTAAAAATTCACATAAGGATTATCACTTCGGCTGCCGCCAGCCCGATATGGCTGCAACAACTTGTGTTCTTGATATCGTGGATCATTGAATAGGATTTCTGCAAACAGTTCTCCGGTATAGACCCCTTCCTTGCTCAACTCATCCAGCTGCTCTTGTTTCACATCAAAGCCAAGCCTGTTCGTTAACTCCAACTTCATTGCAGCACATGCTCTTTCTTGACGAAGAATGTTTTCTTCCAGATCACCAAATTCCTTATTTTTATCATCGATTCCATAACCAAGAACATGCAGATCGATCCCTCGATACGTGCAGTCTATCTCAATTGCATTGATATAATGAATGTGATATTTTTCAGCTTCTTTTTTCGCTTCCTCCACTGCCCTGATACTGTTATGATCAGAAATTGCCATAATCGTAATTCCTTGCTCACTAGATCTCCTGACTAACTCCGCAGGTGAGAATTCTCCATCATCACTGTAATAACTGTGCATGTGTAAATCAATGAACTTGTCTGCCATGATTCATCATCCTTTCTGCCATCGAATATCTACGAGGCAGCCCACAATTCGTATACTGATATTGCATTATTCGATATAAGTAGTCCACTTTCCGCATTTATTACAGAGGTATATCGCAAAGTCCAAAATATCATCCGCTTCATCTAAATCGAAAGTAACCATTTCCTGGTCTTCCAGCAAGCCTATATTCCTTTGCCAGATACTAAAATTTTCCGCTCCGCAATTTGGGCACTCAGAATCACACTTTCCGACGTGCTCAAAGTCATCAACAGCGATTCCATTGTCCTTTAAAAGCTTTACTACTGCTTCTTCGTAGCCAGTTTCTGCACAGCCCATGATCAAATCTTTCAATCTCAAAAATTCACTCATAAGAGATATCCCTCTCATTCCTCTAAACTCGTGATAATACCATGTTTGATTGCTTTATTATACATCTCTCGAAAAGTCGCCTTTGCACCTTCTGCAAATCCAATCGGCATGGAGCTCATGAAACTGTCATAGATAATCTTACCCTTGAAGGGAAGTAAAACGGTTTCAATCTGCACAGGCAATTTCCGTTGCAATGTGCATGCTGTTTTTTCATCGTCAATCCGTGCGCATCACTTCTTGTACTTCTTGCAGCTTCCGCTCGGGCACGGATTGTTGCGTTTATATTATAATCTGCATGCGCGTGCTTGTAAAGCCATAGCTCCTTGGACAAAACCTTCGTTACTACCTTCTGAAAATAGCTTTAAACTGCCTTCCTGAGATCATCAACAGAGATCAGGAAGGCCCATTTTACCAACTCTGACTTTCTGCGCCGCAGGACAAGCAGATCAGTTCAAATTGATAAGGACAGCCGCCTTTATTTCTAAAGGTTACGACTGTCCTCAGGGCATCAAGATTGTAAAGTTACGACTGTCATCATAGCATCTAACATTGCTAAAAGGTAATTGTATTGCCTTATTTCACAATTGTTTTAATAAATCTTTCTATAACCGCTGCCACTTCGGCTCTCGTGGCGTTTTCCTGAGGAGCAAAGCTGCCTCCGTCTCTGCCGGTTATCACCTTTGTTTCCTGGCAGTATTTTGCGCCATCAGTCGCCCAGGATGAAATCCTTGGGCTGTCAGTATATCCGAGGGAAACTCCAGAAACATTCGCCTTGTTCAAGAAGTCTGCAAAGTTCAGCATAATAACTGCCATTTGCTCACGGGTTACCTTCTCCCTTGGCGCAAACCGGTTTTCTCCCATACCTTTGATAATCCCCTGATCATTTGCCCATGCAACATACTTGGCATAGTAGTCGTCTGTATTCACATCAGAGAAAGTGCTTGCTCCCACAACGCTGTCCGTTCCCAAACCACTTCCATCCTCCGAAATGCTTCCGTAAGAGCGCTCATAAAGTCTGCCGATTACCGTTACAAACATCGCTCTTGTCATGCTTTCATTTGGACTGAACACATCTTGGCTTGTCCCAAGGAATAGTTCACGCTCTGTCACGAAGTCTATGCTTGGTTTCGCCCATGCAATCGTATTATCCGTAAAATTCTTCGGATTTTCTCTGAATGCTACGGTTTCGCCCGTAGGTGCAATATATTTATACATATTTCCCGCTATTGCAGAAAACCCGATGTAAATTCTTCCGTCATTTTTCTTGTAGTAAGGAAGCTCGGTATCCTTTACAAATACAGCGCTGATTTTATGGGCTTTGCTGTCTGTGAAGGTGTATTTTTCTGTTGCGCCGATGTTCTTTCCATCAACCAAAACGTCTGCTATGACATATCCGATATCAGGAGTAATCGTAACTGTCTTTTTGTCCGTGCCAATTATAATCTTTCCGCCCCCGCTTTGCTCGGCAGTGATTGCGGAGGATGTTGAACTGCTGCTTGAACCTCCGCCTGTGTTGCCCCCTGGATTAGGTGATGACGTTGTATATGCAATGGCATAGGTGGAGAATTTCTTGACTGTCAGCTTGATGGTTGTGTCGTTATCAATCAGCGCCAGCTTTTCGCCATTATTTTCCTCAGTTGTGATCGTATTGACTGCCGCGCCGTGATAACGGTATACGACGTAACTGCTTTTGCCTTGAAGGGCGGCAGGAAGCGGAATATACACGTCGATTAAGCTCGGAAGCTCAGTCAGAATGGCGGATTGGGAGGCGATTTCATCTCCGCCGCTATCCTTCACCGTCTTTTGCACCGCTAAATCAAGGAAAATCCCCACGGTTCTTCCGTTTGCTGTCGCGGCAGCGGAAATGTTGCCTGCATTTGATGCCGTGTCATCCCTTCTCTCAGCGGTAAGTTTTATTTCTACGGAGCCGCCGTTTGTTACAACACCATTATCGTCTGTTGTTACCCCCTTGTCATTGTCCGTTGCAATGCTTGAAAATTGCCCGTCGAGATTGCCCACAACAATCCTTGGTGTCTCGCTTCCCGTTACCACAACGACGCTGTTTGTTTTGCCTGCCGGAAGCCGTATGGTTCCCGAGGCATAATCGCCATTGCTTACCGTAATCACGGTTGTAACGATAATACCGTCCTTCTCTACCACAAGGTTATATGTCCCATTTGGAACACCTGTGATGAGGAAAGTACCGTCGGCACCCGTCGTAACAGTACTTCCTATTTGCGTATCCCCCTGCATAAGCTTCACGCTTGCACCCGCTGCATTACTGCCGGAATGGTCCTTCACCGTTCCTGAAACCCCATAGGTGTTTTCTGCCCACTGGGCATAAAGGGTTACCGTTGATCCCGCTGCTTGAGACGGTATACTGCTGCCGGCCGTATAGGCTGTCCCGCCGCCGTTTGCCGCTGTATTCCAGCCGGCAAAAGTGAAGCCTGTTCTGGCAAAGCTGTTTACAGCAACAGTGGTAGCTGTGCCCACGTTTGTGGTTTGTGCCGAAACGCTGCCGCTAGTTGCTTTGTTGCCGTTGTAGGTCACAGTGTAGGTTTGTACCGCTGGTTGTTGAAGGTCGATGTTGCCCGAACTGATATCATCAGGAACGGTGATGTTTTTTGTGAAGGTTCCCCCGCCGCTCGGTAATATCACTGTAATCGTATAACTGCCA
This sequence comes from Clostridiales bacterium, assembly GCA_015243575.1. Lineage (NCBI taxonomy): Bacteria > Bacillati > Bacillota > Clostridia > Peptostreptococcales > Anaerovoracaceae > Anoxybacterium > Anoxybacterium hadale. The sequence goes on along the minus strand of CP042469.1, from coordinate 4,898,383 downwards.
TTGGGAACGTTATTCATGGTATATTTCCCATCGTTTCCTGTCGTTGCAGGATTTGGAGTACCTGCATTCGGTGTGAGGGTAACGGTTGCCCCGGTAACAGGATTGCTGTCCTTGTCTTTGACCGTGCCTGTCACAGTATAGGTGTCGGTTGATCCGGAACCCGTCCCGGGCAGCTTGGGGTTTTGAATGCCGCCGACGCCTTTCAGCGTAGGAAGCGGCGCTTGATACCACAGCTTGCCATCCTCCGGGTAATCCCACGCTAAACTGCCTGCACTCCCAAACCAGGTACTCCAATCCTGGGCCGTGTTCTGGGCCACAGTCAAATTCTGGCCGTGTTCATTTGTTTTGGTGCCATTAAAAATAAGCTGATCATTCACTTTCAAATCCGACCGTGCATAGGAATTCGAGATGGCTCCATTACCCTGCGCCACGCGCGTCGTTGTGTTATGAACATCAATGGTCGTCGTGCTAACGGACAGACCCAGAGAAACACAGTTATCTAAGGGAACGATCATCTTAGGTATCGTAGAAGTCCACGACCTAACCCAACCCGCTATACCACAAGAACCACTGTAAGTATTGCTACCATAGGAATATACAGATTCACTGGCAACGATATTACCAATGTTGTAGCAGCGATACATAGCAGAGGCACTAAAAGCAGAAGAGTTATGTATGGCTCCAACAATACCGCCCACTGCGCCCAAACCGGATATATTGCCAGTGTTATAGCAATCTTGAAATATCGTATTACTGCCTTGACCTGTAACACCACCGACATAGGTATCCGTGCCGCTGATTTCACCGGTATTGTAGCAGTTTTTCACCGTACTTCCTGAACTAGTACCCACTACACCGCCGACAGACGCATAACCATTAATTTTTGCCGTATTGTAGCAGCTTTCCACTGTACTGTAGTCGGCAAAGCATATAATACCAGCCACACCGTAAGTAGGATTAATAATATTAACGAAGCTATTAGTCACACCCAGGTTCTTTATTATTGAGTTAGTGATTTTGCCAAACAGACCGCCGCGGTAATTTTCACCTACTATATCCTTGAGATACATACCTTTAACGGCGAACCCGCCGCCATCAAAGGTACCCTTGAATTCCTTTAAATTTTTCCCGATGGGCGTCCATTCTTTGGCTGTAGTAGTCGCATCAATCACTGCTATGCTCGGATTAAGATCGATATCCGCCGTCATCTTGAAATGTTTGTCGACACTGTAGTCAGTGGTCGTGTTGACGTTCGAGGCAAGCATGGCAAGGTCGTAGCTGTTCGCGATCAAGTAAGGAGACGCCTCTGTGCCGCTGCCGCCGCTGTAGACGAAGCCGGGGTCACTGGTTGGGATGATTCCGTTCCAGTCGGTGGAGGGTCCAGCAGGACTATCCGCCGCAAACACGATGTCTTTACCACTTTTCGCAAGGGTTTTGCCTGTTACATTTATAAGCACGAACTTGGAAGCATCTGCGTAGTTAGCCTCTGTCGCTGTCGCAACAACAGTGCCTGCATCTGTATTTAAAGGATATGCGGCATTGAGTTTAATGCTGCCGGGTGCCCCAGTAAGCGCTCCTGTAATCGATACCCTTTTGCTTGTCAAGGAATTTACGTTAACTGTGAGCGTCGGGTCGCCGGAGAGGTTCAATATACTCGTATTTACATAACCAAGTTCCCCGCCAACTATGTTTGAAGTACCCGAAGAGAGAATAGAAAATAATCCCCCTGTTGATGATATTGTACCACTGGAAATGTTGACTTTTCCATCGACATGCGTACTATTGATTGCGTAGATAGAGCCAGATACCGTCCCCTCGGAAACGGTAACACTGCCACTATTGTCATTACTGATCGCAATTGAGTTTGAAGTAACTGTCCCTCCGGCAACAGTTACGGAACCGGTGCCGTTGTTCCAGATTGCATAGCTGCTTCCATCGGAAGACACCGTTCCACCGGAAACAGTAACACTACCACTATTGTCATTACTGATGGTAACACCGGCAGAAGTTACCGTTCCGCTGGAAACAGTGACCGAACCGGCGCCTTTGTTCCAGATTGCTCGACTGCTTCCAGATAATTGTCCGGTTGCTCCTGGGCTTGTATCTTTGACCTCCAGGCTTGCCGTATCTTTTAATTCAATGGCAGCTACACCTAAATCGCTTGCACCTGTTAGTCTGTGGCCGTTCAGGTCAAGGATTAGGTTTTTGTCAGTGATGGTCTGACCGCTTGCAAGGGTAACATCTGTTTGAAGTTTAATTGTATCGCCACTTTCAGCCTTACTAATAGCACCACCAAGCGTTTGATACGTTGCATTATCTGCACGGTCTGCAGAATCATCTACAGCGTTAGAGGATACAAGTAGTACTGCTCCAATTATGACGCCACTCTGGTTTCCCTCTGGACCTTCTTTAGTACCCGGGGATTCTGCATATACTCCCACCGGGAATAACCCTACCATCATGGCGCATACCATTAATATTGCCATGTACCGCTTGCCTTTTTCTTTCATGAATCTCATAAAGGATAACCTCCATCTTTTTTAGGACTTAATATAATTAATAAATATCTCTACACTCACTTTGTACTTGCCCATTACGTGTATTTATTTCTATCTTAGGTTATATTAAATTGGATTTTTGCAGTAACCTCTCCACAATTACCGCGACCTTTTCCCTTGTTTTTGTTTTTTTCATGTTATATTCTCCTCCACCATTGGCTAAAACAAGTTATTTTTTCATCTTGCATCATAACACAAAGACGAGACAAAACCCGTTTTTGGGGTAATTGCCATCATTTTAGGGGTAATTGCCGATTTTTGACGAAAAAAAGCAACTATCAGAGGTAATTGATAGCTGCTTACGACATCTTTCATTGTATATTGTTTCAATTCGCATTGAGTACGATTTGAGTGATAAATTTTCCGTCTGATACCGAGAAGCCCGCCGTGCCGTCGTAACGTTCGGCAGTGTAAAGGATGCTTTTTGTACCCGTACCACCGCCCTGTTTTTGTGTGGTGGGGAGCTCATCATTAAAGACGATGTCCGTTAGACAGGTGTTCTCCACTTGCAAACGCAAACGGTTATCAATAAATTTTGCGGTGACGCTGATCTCTTTTTCGACTTCCTTTGCTAAGCGCAAACAACCCTCCAATGCATTTTCCAAAGTATTTCCAAGCACACAGGTGAGGTCGATGTTATCGATGCCGATGCTTTCCGGTATACTTGCACGAAACACCGTCTTGATCCCTTCCGCTTCTGCCCTGCGGGCGTAAACGTTAAAAATGCTGTTGGCAATTGGGTTTGAGCAAAAGGAGTTGGCATTGTGTGCATCCAGCGCAGCGTCAAAGCTTTTCATGTAAGTCTTAAGCTCGTCCGTATCACCGCTCTGCAGCATCCCCATAATGACTGCGTTGTGATGATGCATATCATGCCGTTGCTGAAATACCAATGCTGCTGTCGCTTTCTGGCGGGCAAGTTCTGATTCCCACAGTTTCTCTTGCTGTGCCATAAGCAGCTGCCGCTTTTCCAATGCGTATTTTTCAACAATGGCATTAGCTTGTATATACAAGAGGTAATATACCGCCAAAAACAACAGATAGACAGTGATAATAATGAATCTGAACCAATTATCATTATTCCAATACCAATAGGGCGCCGGATAGTATAGCACCATGATCTGCATGATTAAAAACATCGACGGCACCAACGCAGCTGCGCGCCATTCCTTGTCCAAAGCATCCACCAGCCGGCGAAAACGCAGGCGCACAAATTTGAACAGGAATGGAAGAATTACTAAATATATTACCAAGCGAATGACGATCCGTTCAAATACGAAAGCACTCCCCTCCGAATGCATCGCTAAGATATCACTGATATAGCTTATAGACACATAAATATTAACAAAGGTTAGAAAACTGAAGAGTGATACGAAAAAATTATCATCGGAACAAATTAAAAACCACGAAAGCTCTATCATCAGAATTACAAATATCGCAAAACTGTCTACCGAGTCAAAGCCATGTCTAAATAATTGATAACACAGGAGGCTTATCCCGCAAAGCATCACAAACAATCCTGTTACGACTCGATTTTTGACGGGCTCCCGAAAACGCATGACAGAGGATGACAACAGTGTAAAGCCGATAACAGATTGCAAAAATGAGAAAAATACTAAAACGTTGTACAATCCGCCTCCTCCTTTCTTCGCATTATCCTAGCACAAAACTGCTCAAAAAACTGCTTTAGGGGTAATTGCCATCATTTTAGGGGTAATTGCCACGTTTTAGTCCTCAGGGAACATTTGGAAGCGCAGAAACTCCGCTTTGAGCTTCTGATAAGCGCGGTAGGGGTATGCCAGATGCTCACCGGTATCAAAGGTTATGGCGTCCTTGGAAATCTGACGGATGTATTTGAGATTCAAGTTGATAGAAGCACCGCACCGGACGAATAATTTGTTCTGTGAGAGCATCTCAAAAAGTTCCGAGGCGGTCATACGCACCTCTAGCTTCTTCCCTTGAGTTGTGTGAATGATCTGGTAGTTGTTTCGTCCGGTTTCGGTAAAAACCACATTACGCGGGGCAATCCTGGTAATTCCCTCGGATGTCTTGAGGGTAATAGTATGACGCCGATCCGCATTGATACGATGAAGAATCTTATCCAATGACGAAAAAATTCCTGATTCTGTATATGGCTTAACTAGATATTGTGCTGCATTCACTTCAAAAGCATCAATCGCATGATCCCTAGATGTGGTAAGAAAGATGATTTCACAGTCATCTCCAAGGTTCCGCAATTCTCTTGCCGCCTCTGTACCAAGAATGCCTGCCATATAGACATCAAGAAGCAGCGCATCAAAGCCTCCATTCTCAGCCACATAAGATAACAGTTCCAAAGGAGCGGCGTAGGAATGTATTGTTATTTCATATTGAGGGTGCTCTTGTATGTATCGTGTAAGCAAGCTGCGAGCACGCTCGATTTCTTGCGGCTCGTCGTCACAGATTGCAATGTTAATCATTCTGCCTCTCTCCCTTGATCCATATTTCATTCCAAACTCATAATAATTCCGTGGAGCTCTTATTCACCCCCGTTCAGTATTTTCATTCTTTTCTTATAGTCAGGCATAATGCTCCCAACTTTACGCCAAAAGGATCTATCATGATTCATATGATAGATATGGCAAAGCTCATGAACCACAATATAATCAATGAGCTCCATGGGCAACGTTACGATTAAATAATTGTAAGTAATCTCTTTTCTGGTATTGCAGCTGCCCCAGCGATTGCATATTTTGTCTATTTTTATTGATTTGGGCGCTACTCCCAATGCCTTTTGATAAATTTCCGTTCTTTCTTTCGTAACCTGTTTGCTCATCCTAACATAGAACTTACTGACTTCCTCTAATATCTCTGTTTCTGTTAATATCACTACTTCTGAAAACCGATCAAAAGAGATCACTTCCTCCAGAGGTACCATTGCTCCCAGATATCGGATATATTGCTTCCTTATTTCTTCCAATTTAATCCTCTAAAATTTACTTCCATTTCGCCAAAGACGCTCTGTCCTTGGTAACATAATCTTTTAACTTCTATTTTTATATTTTTCATATAAATCTTGATAATTTGATCTTCTGATCAACCACTTAACAATTTGTACAACCTTAATTAGTTTTACTTACTAAATTAGAATCAATGAATATCTCTCCCTCTTTTACATTGTACTTTTCCAGAATGGCTTTTTTTTCCTTCTCTGAAATCGTTTTGCGGACAACAGAATAATTATCTTTTGAAGTGGTTTTAATCCCTTTTCGGACCAATGCTTTATTGATACTACTCCACTCTGCCTCGGTAATCATCTCAAAGATTGGAGTTACAGGATTAGTATTATTAAAAAAAGCATCCGTCGATTTTTTATCCAATACAAAACGTCCCTGCTCTGCCAGTATAATCATCTTTTCAACTGTATTAATGTTTTGCATGATAACTGTTTTTCTATTCTGCAATCCTCTAATATGTTGCGCGATGCCATTATATTTCTCCAACAATGGTATAAGATTTGAAAACTTCGTTTTGTCAAACGCTACAACATCTACCATTTTAATTCTCCTAATAATAGTATTGATTATATCCTGCCTGCGTGAAGTGAGATAACTATTGATTGCTACATCCAAGTCTTTAATCCTTTTTTCAATGAGCTCAGACTCTCCAATAACATCTGACATTTTTTTATTTCCCACAAGACTTTTGTAATTGATTCTGAGCCCGCTCCAAAGATGATACATCTCTTCAAAGGAATCAATTCCGAATTCATTAGCTTTTTTGTCGGCTATTTTCTTAAATTTCCAGAATCTCGGTTGATACTTGAATTTTATGAAAATAATACAGGGTTCATTTTCGAATTCAACGGTACCAAATTTTTGATTCAGCAAATAATCAAAAACATCATCATTTTCCATTTTTTCTACAAGCTTTAGATCATCATTGATAATAAGATTCAGGTATTCTTTATATCTGCTGTCTGATTGCAATGATTCTTTTTCTTCTATGTATTTATTTTTTAATTCTTCATGCTTGGTAACGATATCATCCAGATTCATTTGGTATTCCTTTTCCAGAGAATCTATCCGACTATTATCAAGAGGATCTGGTATGGTTTCATCCAATATATTCTTTGACTCGCTATCGATTTCCTGTTCTACTTTCGATTTTTCAGACTCGGGAAGTTTCAATTCGTCCATGGTTTCAGCATATGCTTTCATATAGAAACTCAGACGGTCATTTAGCTTTTCATTTTGATTGTCCATACCCTCACCTCCTTACTACTCCAATTTCGGAGAAATATTCTTTCCTGTCAAGATACCATTTTTGTCATTCCACAGTTGCTTCCATTCAGTATAGCCAACTGCCTGAGTTGACTGGTAATCCCAAACGGTTATAGATGTGTCGTATTTTTCATGTTTTTTCCCGACAAACACGTTACTATTAGTAATACCAAGGGGTGTATACTTTTCAATAGTATAGTAGAATGAGTAAACGTCATATGGTACAGAAATCATTTGCGCCTGCCCATTATCTTTTGTAACCTTTCTGGTTTTTGTCACAGGACGCGTCTTTGTTACTGTCTCATAAATATCTTCCTGTTGATCCCCAACTATTCTGCTCCCTACGTATTCTCTTTCGGTATATGTTTCAGTGTCCTCATATGTTTCTGTTTCAATCCATTGGCGAAATTGAGGATTGGGTTCAGTCACATAATCTGTACTTCTTGTATAATATTGATCTGTTATGATTGTGTAGTATTGTTCTTGTAGTGAATTCCAATACTCATCAAATGTATCAATCGATGAATCAGTGGCTGCTAACAGCGTAGATTGAGACAAATAATTTTGTTTCACTGCCTGTAACTCATCAAGAGTGAAGGTCCCCTGGTCGGCAATTGTATATGAGTTCAACGCATCCAATCCGTTTGTAAATCTCGTTGCATTATCACTGATTGCGATAAAGTACTGGTTTGCTTTATTTTTGACAGAAGCATTTTTTCCCTTTGACTGTATAATCTTAAGATTGTCAAACCTTGATTTCATACAATCGCCAATAGAATCTTTATATTTATGAAATGTAGAATATTGTGAAATTAAATATGTATCAATGGAGATAACACTTGCAATATCAGCGTTTAAACTTTCTACTTTTTTCTCGAGCTTGGTAATTTCATCTGGGAAAAGAATTTTTTCATTGTTGCCAATTTGAAATTTTTCTAATACCTTATTGATTTCCTCATTTTTTAACTCTTCCCTGATGGCGTTTAATTCTGTAATCAATTTTTTGCTGCATTCTTTATCCTGATTTAATTGGATATTATACAGTTCAAAGTCCTTATAAAGTTTGGCGTTTTTCTCCAAACGTTCAGATATTTTATCGATTGATAAATCAATCTTTTCTATACGAGATTGAGACTCAGAAATGTATTTTTCAGCAATTTGCGTCTGATTCAATAAAATAGCTCTAGGAATTAATAAAATAAAAAAAACAGAAATCAAGACTACTAAAAAAATACCTGCAGCCTTTTTCGGATTTCTTTTATAAAACCATCCAAGTCTTTCGCGTAAATCTAAATTTTTTAACCGTTGGATGTCAGTCATTTTTCCCCTCACAACTTTCAGACTTATTTATCCAACATCGCAAATATAGATGTTTCAATTTACTTACCCATTTTGGCTTTCAAGTCAGCAAGCTTATCATCTATTGCAGTATTTTCATTATCTTCCTTAAAACTTTCAAATTGTGCTATCAGTGATTCTCCATTAAGTTCATCAAAGGCATCAGCTTCTGCAATCATCTTATTAACTTTCTCCTCCATACGAGCGAAACCTTCCGTAGAATCACTGCCGGAAGCTTTTGAAGAAACCTCTGCAAGTTTTTTCTTAGTTTTGGCATTTGCAGCTTTTGTTATTAGAAGGTCTTTCTTACTCTTTGCTTCATTAATCTTATCTTCAAGCTTTGAAAGTAGAGTTTTAAGATTTTCTACCTCTGCCGCTTGGCTATCCAGTTCAGATTTGAAGCCGTCACGAGTTCGCTCATAATTACCCTGTTCGTGAAGAGCCTTCTTCGCCAGTTCGTCGTTCTCCTTTTCAACAGCAAGCATTGCATTCTTTTCCCACGTATCAACCTGTTTTTGAGCTTCCTCATACTTACTCCGTGTTATATTACGGGCGGCAATAGCATTTGCAACCATAGCCTCAGTTTCCTTGTACTCTTTATTCATATCTACTAGATATTTTTCGAGCATAACCTCTGGGTCTTCAACCTTATCTATCAGCGCATTGATATTTGCATCCAGAAGATCTGCAACTCTTTTAATAAGACTCATATAATTTCTCCTTTTCTGTTTATAATTTACAGTTCATTATATCATGAATTTCCAGCAACAGCATTAGTGATTTCTACAAAAAAAGACGTGAAGCTTTCCCCTCACGTCAATAGACGAACCCTTTTTACCAATGACTGGAGAACATCTTATTTTCCCAAAGCTCATCAACCAAAATCACTTCATCCAGAGGTTTCATTGCTCCCAGATATCGGATATATTGCTTCCTTATTTCTTCCAATTTAGTCCTCTAATAGTTCCTTCCATTTCACCAAAGATGCTTTGTCCTTAGTAACGTTAATAAAGGATATATTGTTGAATTTGACCAGCTGCTTTTTCATCTTGCTCGCCATTTTTAGAACGTCACCATTCTTTGTGGTGCTGCTTCCCTTAATAATTTCATACAAGGAAGCGTCATTGATCAGGACTGTAATTTCCTCATCCTTATATTCTTCCAGCTTCAGCAACATCGTAAGAATAGAATGCAATCCGACAATCGCCGGTTTCATATACTCTGAATAAATAGATTCCTTCTTAACAGGAATCTCATCCTGAAACAAGCTGTATCGTACTTCAATATCTTCTCCCTCGTATAACATTGGGAATGCAGCCAAATATACTTTTATCATTTTACTCCTCCTCTGGAAATGCAGATTTCTTCCATTCATTTCAACTCTATTCCAATTGCGCTATAATGCTCCTAATTTTTCCACATACATCTCATAAGTCATCTTACCTAATGCAAATTCCATCATCACCAGATACATTTTTTCACTTTTTGTATATGGTCTATTAATGCAAAGATTCAGTAATTCCATCTCATTTCCCATCGGGCTTAACACATTATTTCTCTTTGAAAACGCCTCATAATAACGTATGCCAAATCTTCTTTGTGAAATCGCATTCATATGAATTCCATCTGGGTTACAGGTTAATTCTTCTGCTGTTACGAAGTACGTATTGTTCTGTTCTGAAGCAAATTTTTGTAATTCATGATTTACCAATTCGTATTCCGTACAATTCAATCCAAAGCCTGATTTTCCCAAGAAATCACCCAAACCACCAATAACGAGTGGAACTTCTGGTACATTCAGTTCGTATCGTAATGTTTCTACAATCAGCTGAAATTTTTCATAGTATGACTGATAGCTTCCTCCGGAACTATCATTTTCGCCCTGATGCCATAGAATTCCAATCAGTTCGCTATCCTGCATTGCAAATTTTGCCTGACTGACTGCATGTTTAAATAATGTTTTATCTACCGCCCAATCATTAAGCAGACTTCCACCTTCTGCACATGGAACGAGTCCAATCTTTTCTTCTTCATTTTCCATACACCACATTGCTGCAAAAGAGCCTGCAAGACCGATACCCGAGACGGGTCTATCATAGTTTATTGGCTCTGTCATCATTTGCCATCTGCCATTACGAAGCATTTGAATTCTCTCATTACATATCATTGGTACTTCATCTATAAATCCACGGCCAGCCATGTTTGACTGTCCAATCATTAATACTGATTTCATTGTTCTCCTAACTTATATAGCTTAAACGATCAATGCAAATTCTAATTGATACATTGATTTTTTAGTTTGCATTCTATGATTTCTTCTCCCAGCTGCGAATGCGCATTTTCATCTCCTCGATCCCAAGAATGCCATATGCAAAGCCTTTTTTCACCAGCTCCTCCGGTAAGAATTCGTCGTACTTTTCAAATAGCGGAATCTCACCTTTATAGATCAACTCCATCGGGTCTAGAGGCTGCTTTTCCATCTCAATTAAAACCTTGAAAAAGTCTTCTCGCGTCGCCTTCATCTTGAACTGAATGAAATACGGTCTTGAGGAATCAAGAGCAGTGAGCCCCAGTTGTGGTGCACATTTTAGCTTAATAAATCTCTCCAGCGCTAAAAATGCATAGGAACCAAGCCACGGAAACAGACACCACATATCACCGCCAAGACAGATGAGTGACTCTTCTGTCATATTGGAATTTCTGGCAGTATGCCTTGCTTCATCAAGCCTCGTCACAGCGTTCTTCATCAGGTAAGGGTAGACCATATTTTCACGCAGAACATCCCTCATTCTTTCAAGAACCCTTGTGTTAATATCCCCCGGACATTGTCCGAAATATGCAGGAACTTTTCCCTTCACCTGCTCACAATACACCAGATGGCGTTTGTGATCAACCTCTTCAACGATCCAGACATGTCCGGCAAGGGCTATTTTTTCACCCACTGGCGGAGGCATGACGATTGTGCCAAGCTCTTGTGATTTGCTTCTGACCGTGTACTCTTCATTCTCCTTAAACACGGCATAGAACTTATAGGAATTTGTTTGCCGTTCTCCCGCAAGGCCTACGATCAGCCCGCCTTCTTCCGTTCTCTGGATATGCTCTATGCTGATCAGATGCCTTAAAAGCAGTTTATAATCGTCCTGCGTAATTCTATGAAAATAGCTCAAAGAAAGCACCCGGGATGCAAGCCCCGCTGGAGACATTTCCCCGCTGGAGGCCAGGGTACACATCGTCTGATGATACAGCAGGCTATAGGGAAGCCGGTCCAGCTTAGGAGGCTCAACCCATCGTTCCTGCACATAGAGCTGAATGAGGGCGACTCCTTGCAGCAGCATCCATGGAATCGTTGCCGGCAGCATTGCTCTTGCCTCTGGAACCTCTTCTCGAATGACAAACCACATTTCCGGCGGCAAATCTCGTCTGCCGGTACGCCCCATTCTTTGCAGAAAGGAAGACACCATAAAAGGTGCATCGATCTGAAAAGCACGTTCGAGCCGTCCGATGTCTATTCCAAGCTCAAGGGTTGCTGTTGTGACAGTGGTTTGGTATTGTTCCTCATCCTTCATAACAGCTTCTGCCGTTTCCCGGTAGGAGGCCGACAGATTGCCGTGATGAATCAAGAATCTGTCTGGCTCGTGCTTGGCTTCACAATACTGGCGGAGCGTTGTTGTAACAGCCTCACACTCTTCTCTTGAATTTACAAACACAAGACATTTTTTACCCCTGGTGTGTTCAAAGATATATCCCATACCGGGGTCAGCGTTTTGGGGTGCAATATCTGACTTCATATCCAAAACAGGCAATGCTTTCAGAATGCCCTTATCCTCTGCCGCATCTTGTGCCAAACCTTCCGCCGAATCATCAGTATGCTGCGTTCTCGGTCCACGACGCTCCTCATTGGCAGTGTTGAAAAAATGCTCCATCGAAAGCCGCCATTTTGCTCCTTTGGCCTCAATCTTTGGAATGACTGTGCCTCTTCCTGTACCTGATGACAAAAATGCTCCTGTGCTTTCCAAATCCCCAATGGTTGCAGAAAGTCCGATCCTCCTTGGATTCACTCCTGACAGTTTGGAAAGTCTTTCAATCAAGCACAGGGTCTGGCCCCCTCTGTCACCACGCATGAGCGAGTGGACTTCGTCTATCACAATGAATCTTAGGTCGCCGAAAAGCCTTGACACATCTGCATGTTTGTGTAACAGCAAAGCTTCCAGAGATTCGGGGGTAATCTGCAAAATACCGGATGGACTTTTTAATAGTTTGTTCTTGTGAGACTGGGCAACATCTCCATGCCAATGCCAAACAGGGATATCTGCTTCCCTGCACAAATCATTCAGACGCATGAACTGATCATTGATCAGCGCTTTCAGAGGCCCGATGTATATGGCCCCTACCGATCTGGGCGGCTCTTCATGAAAGAGTGTGAGAATCGGGAAAAATGCAGCTTCTGTTTTGCCTGAAGCTGTTGATGCGGACAGCAGAACATTCTGGTCTGTATTAAAAACTGCATCCCCTGCCGCAACCTGGATTGCGCGGAGGGCTTCCCAGTTATTCTGATAAATAAAATCCTGAATAAACGGCGCATATCGATTAAAAATATTCATACCTGTGTCCACTCCCACAATCCCAGCACATTAAGGAAGAAGCGCTGATTCATTCAGTACTTCCATAAAATCAGATTCCTAAATCTCAAATTCCTCAAACTCTTTTTCCAGTACCTCATCATTAATTTCTGTCTTAGCAAATTCAAATGATTCAGAGCCCAAAAGCTCGGCAACATTGATATTTGGGTTTTGGCAGACGATATTCAGCAGTTCTATAAAATCGCGGATCACCTCACGCGGTGTAATATTTGTCTCAGCACCAATTCTACTAAATTCAATTTTAATAAAATTGATCATATCCTCCTGGCTTAAGGCTTGCTCATAATCAAAGAGGCCTGCATGAATATCGGCAAGCTTTTCAATCAGAACCAGCATTTCCTCGTAAGTAAGGGGAGAGAGCTTGATTACCGGTGCAAGCACATCCTTCATATTATCACGTCCGAAGCGCCCATCTTCAAGTCGGGATTTTAATGCCTCATAGCTAAAAACACCGCGTCTCGTATCCTCGATGCACTGTGGTGTTCCACCCATTATGATGCCTAGATATCTGGCCTTTCCCTGAAGTGTATCATTGTACATCGTCAGGATTTTTTCATAGTTATACTGCCGTGTAATGCTGTTCGGAACCTTATAAATATTTACAAGCTCATCAATCAGTATAAGAAGCCCATGATATCCAGCTTTCTTGAGAAACATCGCAAAGATCTTAATATATTCGTACCAGTCGTCGTCTGTAATGATTATATTAACACCAAGCTCCGATTTGGCTTCCGTTTTATTCACATATTCACCACGAAACCATTTTACTACCTTTGCTTTGCTTTCATCGTCACCATTAAGAAAGGCTTTATAATATATAATTAAAAGCTTCGCAAAGTCAAAGCCATGCACCATTTCGTTCAGTGAACTGATTACTTCGTATATTTTCTTTTCAACCAGCTTGCTGAATTCACTGTCATGAAAGGACAGGCCACTTTCAGCGGCCACTTCACTTTGGATATTGCTGATCCATCTGTCAAGGATAAGTGTCAGAGCACCGCCTTCGGGTCTGGTTTTGGTGGACATATTCTGTATGAGTTCCTTATAGGTAGCCAGCCCCTGTCCTTTTGTTCCCTGCAGCCGTCTTTCAGGAGAAAGATCAGCATCTACTACTACAAAGTTTTTATCCATAACATAATTTCGTATGGTTTGCAGGAGAAAACTTTTTCCGCTGCCGTATTTGCCTACAACAAAGCGAAAGGATGCTCCACCATCTGCAATAATATCAACATCGTGCAAAAGAGCATTGATTTCGGTTTCTCTGCCTACTGTGATATAAGGAAGGCCGATTCTTGGCACAACTCCGCCCTTCAATGAATTTATAATTACAGTCGATATTCTTTTCGGAATTTTTACCATTACGAGATCCTCTCTGTTACAAAGCAACGACTCTTTTGTTCTTTGGAAGAAAAAAGAGCCATCCCCAGGTCACACATGTCACACAATAATTTCTTTCAATTCAGCCTCATAATCTTCAATCAATTCCGGATTTTCACCCTCAAAAATGAGCACTGTATCGCTGAAAATATCAAAAATCTTTTCGTTTATAGAATCAATGAGTACGGAAAGCATAAGTCCGTTTGATTTTATCAAATCACTATAATCTTTGCCATATAACAGACATTTCATAAACTCGTACTCTATACTGCTTAAGTTTGCAGCATCTTTCTGGGATGCAGCATCTGCCTGAGTTGCTGTATCTGCCTGAGCCTCTGTATCTGTCTGAGCCTCTGTATCTGCCTGAATTGCTCTATCTGCTACAGGCTCAGGAATCATGATTTTCTCTGCATCTTCAACAATCAGCTTATTTTGCGTTTCAAGGGCAGTTCTTCTAATCGTCTGCAGCTTCGAAATGTCAATTTCAATTTTGGGAACCGACTTTTTCTTCTTATCTTCTAATAAGCCCCTTGTTACCTTCTGGATGATATCCTGATAAACCTTTATGACCTTGTCCACCTTCAAGGTGGATTTAAAATCATACTCCTGCCTCATTATGAAGTCTATCGTTTTCAAGAGTTCACCAATATATTTGTTTTTATCTTTGAGGAAGATAAATCTTTCGTAGGTCCATTTTCCATCTTTACATCTATATTTACAAATAGCGTTTATTTCATAAACGCAGTCTCTGTGCTTCTCATGATTATAAAAAACGGCCGCGTTAAACATCACATAGGTATCGACTGCTATTTTTCCGAAGAATTTTTCGCATATACTGTTTTTACGGTTTTTATGATAGTACTCTGTAAGCTCACTAAAAACATGATACACTACATGCTCAACATCATCGGAATATAATTTGTAAAATCTCGAATTCTCGAGATTATAGGATGATAAGGTGTTAAGTGCAGAAAAAACTTCGCTGACACTGTGCGAATGACAATTGATCAGGGTTAAAACTGCATGATCATAATGAATGTCTGTAAAATCTTCAAGCAAGTGTTTTTCCAGACCATTAAAGATCACATAGTCCTTTAGCCAAAGCTTAATATAATGGCTAATCTTAGGGTCGATATCCTTATAATACTGCCAGAAGTCCTTAATCTTATAAAAGCCTTCCTCCGCAGTACTGACACCGATTTGCATTAAAAGCTCATAAATATAAACAAAAACAAAAGAAAGTGACGTTTTCTCTATGATACCGTCACGAACTTTGGTTCTCCATGAAAAATATCCACGTAATTGCTGGTCAGTCATGTACCGATAGGTTGGAAAATAGCTCTGGAATTCACCGTGATACTGGTAGTCATCCGTATGATCTTCCATGAATTTTCCTTGTTCATAAAAGATTTGCGCTGCATCTGACGCATAAAAAACAGGGCTTGATTTTACTAAATTTCTCATTTCACGATACTTGGGCGGCGTATAATTAGCCATTTGTGCTGCTGTTTTCAGGATCGGCTCATCCCTGTATATTTTCGATACAGTAGAAGCATTATTTGTAAACTTGTTATTGATTGTTTTGATCAGATTCTGAATATCAGCCATAGGACACCACCTTCGCATTTATTATATCATACGTGCAAACCGTTGCTCCGGTTTGCTACACACCGATACAATGAATGCCTTAATAAGCAAATTGAATGAATTTGCTTCCTTGATTTGCATTTATTATATCATAAGTGCAAACCGTTGCTCCGGTTTGTTACACACCGATACAATAAATGCCTTATCAAGCAAATTGAAATGAATTTGCTTCCTTGATTTGCATTTATTATATCAAAGTGGTGTTGACTTGACAATTTGATATTGAGGAAGAGGGGATAGACTGCCTATCAGGCTCCGCCAAGAGTCGGACCTGTCTTTAGAAATGGAATTTCTTTTGTTTTAGGTCTCCCGCTCTTTCGTTTCGTTAGGTAAATTTGACGAAACTGGCGTCTCCGGATAGTAAAAGGATGGCATCCATCCCCAATAAAAAGGGAAATATAATTGATAATAACTTAAAAAGTATTTTATTAAAGCTGAGTAAGACTCTTCGTCGTACTTTCTCAACCGCTTGTCTTTTCTTGCTTTCATGTTGTTCTCCTTGTATGTTAGCGTTGTACCATTTGTCTAATGCCTGAAATCATTACATTCTATTTGGTTAGTTTTGACTAACCAAGGCTTAAAAAAAATTTGACTTCTCCACCCTCAAATTTCTTCTTTATGTAGCAACGCTAAATCGTTGATCTCTCTACTATCTAAATTATAAGCTTAAATTTCAATAAATAAAAATATATTATAATGTATATATGCATAAGTATTTATATATGAATCCAAACAAAAAAAGCAAGCCAATTTACTGCTTGCTCTTTTGTTATCATTAAATTGTTATATTAAAATATTGTATTACGTATTCTCGGAAATTTATTGCAGCTTTTGAAAAATATCGTTGTTCTTTCCATGCAAGTCTCAGAATATTTTTAAAGTTAATCCCTTCAATCTCAAGTAAAACAACAGGCAACTCCTTTTTTTCATCCTCAGAACATGGTAGAAATGAAACACCAAGCCCTGCTTCGACCAAATTAATCACCGCTGTAAACTCACTGCACTCACAGATGATATTGGGTACAAATCCATTCTTTTTGCAAAGTTCATCACAAAATTCTTGCTGACTATAATTTGTTTTTAATCCGATAAAAGCTTCATCTTTCAAATTCTGAAAAGAAACTGTTCGGTAACCAGCAAGGGAATGTGATGCTGGTACTGCTAAATAAATGTCTTCCTCTGCTAATTTCACAGTAGAGAAATTAGCGTGCTCATCAATCGTATTGATGAAGGCAAAATCGATTTCATCTTTATTTAGCAGATGGAATTTCTCTCGATCATCACCTAACTGTGTAATATGGAAGTTTACTTTTGGATGAAGAGATGCAAAGTTGCCGATTAAATTACCGAATTCTTTATTCAACGATGTAGTTGCAAAAGACACAGAGCCCATTTCGCTGCCAGACAGATCGGATATCTCCTGCCGCCCTTCGTCAACTTCTTTCAAGATTCTGTTAGCCCGTTTTAAAAATGCTTTCCCATATTCATTCAAAACAATATTACGTCCTGTCCGATTAAATAAAGGAACTCCCAAATCCGCCTCCAACTTAGCAATCATGGCACTTAAGGCAGGTTGAGCGATTTGCAATACATCGGCAGCTCTTGTCATATGCTGCATGCGGGCCACAGTTTGAAAATATTTAATTTGCAGCAAGTCCATAGAGCTCCTCCTATTAATTGTTTCTGTTATTAATTTATTATATCAATAATTATTTATTTATCATACAGTATTATTAGCATGGATAATAGAAAGTTCTTAGCCGATTGCCCTTTGAATTAATCGTGAACCGAGCTAAAAGGCATTTTCACAATCAATAAGGGAAGGTGCATAATGACACGAAAGCCGCCCTCATCACGGTTCTCCACCCTGATGGTGCCATGGTGCGCCTCTATGATTCGTTTGCAAATGGAAAGTCCGAGGCCGGCTACCTTTCTGCTTTTATCTGTCGTGTAAAACGGATCCAAAAGAAACGGCAGCTCTTCCTCGCTCGCTCCGGTCCCATTGTCTGCCATTTCAAACTCCACACCTGCTTCTGCAGGTCGGATTCTTATCATGATGTGAGGATCATCTTTCATGAAACGAAGGGAGTTCGCTATCAGATTCCCCGCAACACGTCTCAGTTTCATGATATCAATCGTCACAGTTCCCGGTGCACATTCATTGATTACATCAAACTGAACGCCCATGTCCGCCAGCTCATCCTGGCATTCAGCCCGCAGCAATTCAGCAAGTTCTGCAAAGGAACAATTCTGAAAAGAATATACTTCATCGACATTGTAGCTTAAATATTCATCGAATTCGTTGATCATTTCATTGATACGCTGTGCCTTGGAATAGATAATATCCATATACTGCGCTTCTTTTTCGGGAGGTAGTTTCTTTCCCATAATTCTTTCCGCGTATCCCATAATGGATGTAAGCGGCGTCTTGATGTCATGCGAGATGCCGGCAATGAGCTGATTTTCCTTTTTCTTATCCTGACGAATTGTGTCCATCAGGGAAACAAGCTTCCTCTGAAGTAAGCCAATCTCATCACTGCGCTTGACTTGCAGAAGGTCCGTTTGGGAGCAATGCTCATACTCCTCCATCTGGTGTGCAAGAAGTACCAGTGGATCTACGTATTTTCGAATAATTAATATACTGGACACGATTACCGATAAAATCAGCAGGATTAGTTCAATGATAAGAACCTTGTGTACCAGCGAGTCCAGAATCAGTTTTCGTACGCCAAAATTCTCTGCTGCCTGAACCACATAATTTTCCTGTCCAGCTTGTACCGGGCGAAACTCAGTTAAAACACCACCGCGCTTCACAAAATGATCTGTCCGGAACACTGTTTTGCCGCTCATATCTACAACTCTGAAGGATAATTGATCCCGGCCCGCTTCTTTGTTCAATGCTTTTTCCAGGTGATTGAGATCCAAAAAAGGGGTTTGTGCGGCAATTCCCGCAAGACCTTCGTCCATAGAGTCCTGAAGGCTGCGAATATTTTCAGCCGTTTGATAATTCATAAAATAATTGGAGGTCAGATATACTGCAATCAAGTTGAACAGGATAAGTATAAACATAAAAAGAATATATTTTTTTCTGATGCTCATATGTAATTCCCTTTTTCCTTTTACACCAAAAACTTGTATCCCACACCCCAAACCGTTATGATATGATTGTTTTGCGGATCAATCTTCGATCGTAGATTCTTAATATTCACTGTAACCGTATTAATATCTCCATAATGTTCACCCCATACCGCATCAAAAATCTGGCTTTTGGACAAAACGCGGCCTTTATTTTCGATCAAATATGCAAGCAGCTGAAATTCCCTTGGTGTCAGCTCAACCTTCTCATCCTCCAGCCATGTTTCAAACCGTTCCGGATACAGCGTGATTGAGCCGGCTTTCAGAAGACTTGTCACAGGGATCAGATCCTTTCGCTGCTCACGCCTCAAATGGGCTTTTACTCTCGAAATCAGCTCATCCACAACAAACGGTTTCTTAATATAATCATCCGCGCCCATTTCTAATCCTAAAATGGTATCAATGGAACGGTTTTTCGCAGTCACAAGCAAAATAGGACAGGAAATTTCATCTCTTATTTTTCTGCAGATCGTTAATCCGTCCATTTCGGGAAGCATAATATCCAATATTACCAGTGCATAATCTTTGTTTTCTTTCAACGCCCGAAATGCATCATTCCCGGTATAGACCATTTCGGTCTCAAATCCTTCATCTCTCAGACTATCAGAAATTAGTGCGGCAATTTCCGTATCGTCATCAGCAATTAAAATTCTATGCATCAGCGTGTCTCCTTTTTTCTTACTATTCTACAGCAATGACCCTTAAAATAAAAATTAAAATTTATCAGAATTCCAGTGTGGTTTCTAATAATTCTTAATTTTTTCACCCTTACCTCATTATTTTTTATCATTATACTGGTACCGTTGATAAATATTGAAAAAACGTATATCGATCGGGAGGTATTATTGATGAAAATCAAGCAAATAAAACAATCTTTCCCTGACTTTAGAGGGAAAAAAAGTATTGCCGCAGGTATTCTGATTTTATTGGTTATCTTGTTTTCGGTTCGAATGATGACGTCCACATCTGTTGGAAATGATGGCAGTGATGAGTCATACAGTGTATCTGTCGCTGTTGAAAGAGCATCCGCACTGCCAGTCTCGCCGGTTTATACATATAAGGCTACATTGGAACCAAAGGAATACGGCCTTGTCACAACAAAAATTGCCGGAAAGGTCTCCAGCATCTTTTTTGAAAACGGGGATGCAGTTGAACAGGGTCAGGCACTGATCCAGATCGACACACAGGATATTGAAAACCAGCTTGCTTCCGCAGCAAACCAATTAAAAATTGCCTCTTTTTCAGAACAAAAGGCAAAAGCAGCACTGAGCTCCGCCCAGCTCGCATTTGATCGTGCCCAGGCGCTTTTTCAGGAAGGTGCTGTGTCCCAATCCAGCTTGGATGCTGCGACAACCTCGCTGCAAACGACCAATGCCGATTACAGTCTTGCTCAGGCCAATATCAATACCGCTAAAATAAGTATGCAGTTCTTAAAAGATCAGATGGCCAACGCAACAATTTGTGCGCCGATTTCTGGAATTATTGACAGCAAGAATGTTTCGGTAGGACAATATCTGACAACACAAGGCAGTAATGTCGTACTTGCAAAAATCAACGATACCTCTGTTCTCAATGCTGTGATTCAAGTAGAGCAGGACCGTCTCAGTCTGATCCAAGTCGGTCAAAAATCAACAGTCACCCTAGATGGGTCAGATAAAACCTTTGAGGGTATGGTTACCAGCATTGATCCATCCGCCGATCCCGCTTCCCGCAGCTTTAAATGCAAAATCGCATTAAATCAGAAAGATCCCGAACTGATGCCCGGAATCTTTACCACCGTTTCCTTCTCCGGTCTTGCCGCAAAGATGGCCATCACAGTTCCGATGGATGCGGTGATTGAGAATGGAGGAAAATATTATTTATATTTGGCAGAAAACAATAAAGCAGTGCGCCGGGAAGTCCAGATAGGAGAACTCTTGAATCAGACAATCTCCATTCAGTCTGGCATTCAGGAAGGCGATTCGGTGATCATATCCAACGTCAGCATGCTTCAAGACGGTGATTCTATCAAGGTTCAGGACAAGGAGGTGCAATAATCATGTATCTTGCGAATGTCAGCACAAAACGCCCGGTTCTGATTACTGTCGTTTTCATTGCCTCCCTTCTTATTGGTTTCTACTGCTATCATCTGCTGCCAATCAACGACATGCCGAAAGCTGACTTGCCCTTTGTCACCGTCAGTATTGTCGAACAAGGTGCATCTGCTGAGCAAATTGAAAATAAGATTTCCCGGCAGGTTGAAGACGCCGTCGGCCAAATTTCCGGAATTGACCATATTACGACTAATGTAAAAGAAGGCGTATCTATTACAATTATCCAATTTGAGCTGGATAAAGCTCCTGATGCTGCGGCACAGGAGGTGCGCGATAAAATTAGCAGTATTCGCTCAAAGCTTCCCTCGGATATTGAAGACCCTGTCATCGTAAAATTTGATCCGACTTCCAAGCCAATCCTTTCTCTGGCAGTAACCGGCACGGACCACTTGTACGAGATGTCTCAATATATTGAAGACCATATTACCAATGAGCTATATCAGGTCAGCGGCGTCGGAGGGGTCAACTTATACGGGAATACGGAACATGAAGTACAGATTCGACTGGATCGTCAAAAACTGCAGGCATACAGTATTTCAACCACAGAGGTTGTAAACAGTCTGAAGGCAGATAATCTTGAGATTCCCAGTGGAAGTGTATCCGATCGTGATACCGAAATCGGCCTTCGTACCAATGCCAATATTTCCGATGTCCGTGAATTCAGCAATGTTCTGATTGCAAAACGCAACGGAGCAGAGATCCGTCTCGGAGATATCGCTTCAATCACGGATGGATATAAGGATGCCGAAACCCTTTGCCATTACAAAGGCCAGAATGCAATCGGAATTGACATCATCCAGCAATCCGGCGCAAATACAGTTAAAACCGCCGAGTCAGTCAAAGAAACCATTGCAGAATTGCAGCAGTCACTGCCGGAGGGGATGCACATTGCAATTGTACGTGACAACTCCACTTCAATTAATGCATCGGTTAATGATGTTCTGAAAACAATCGTTGAGGGTTGTATTCTTGCCATACTCATCGTCTTTCTATTTTTGAAGGAATGGCAGAGTACCTTGATTTGTGCGGTATCGCTACCCGCCTCCATTATCATTACGTTCATCTCGATGAAACTGATGGATTTTTCCCTGAACACCCTGTCCCTTTTGGCATTGTCTTTAGCAGTGGGTTTGCTGATTGACGATGCGATTGTAGTCATTGAAAATATTATCCGGCATCTGCATGCAGGTGCTTCACCGTTGGAAGCCGCAAAAGCAGCCACGTCTGAAATCAGTCAAGCAGTGTTAGCTACGACATTGTCCGTCGTATCGGTATTTCTGCCGGTTGCAATGGTTTCAGGAGTCATCGGAAAGTACTTCAAAGAATTTGGTCTCACGGTTGCATTCAGTATGCTGGTTTCTCTGATCGTATCCTTCACCTTAGTTCCGATGATTTCATCCCGCCTTTTAAAGCCGGATCAGGAGCTTAAGATCAACTGGCTGCGAAACATAATGGAGCGGTTCAACGAAAGATTTGATAAAATTACAGAGCAATACGTGAACGCTCTCAGAGTCGCGCTTTTGCATAGAAAAGTCATACTGCTCATCGGCGCTGCCATATTTGTGCTCTCACTTTGTGTCACTCCGGCCCTCGGCTATTCCTTTTTGCCGGCAACCGATATGAGCGAACTTAATATCTCGATGGACACAGACCCAGGATGGACGATAGAGAAATCAAATCAAACTGCGATTCAGGCTGAAAAAAGACTATCAAAAAATTCGGAAATATTATACACCTATACCATCGTGGAAGACAATTCTATCGCTATTTATGCAAAGTTGACAGACAAAGCACACAGAAGTAAGTCTGCTCAGGATCTTTGCATGGAGGTCCGGAAAGAACTTTCCCCCCTGATAGGAACCCAGCTATCGGTTAATTCACCATCTATCGGTGTTGGAGAATCGAAAGATGTCTCCTTTAATCTGCTAGGCACTGACAGGGAAACCTTATCTGCCTTTGCAGAAAAATCAGCAGAAAAAATGAAAGAAGACCCGCATGCAACCGACGTTTCCTTAAACTATAAGCCCGGGAACCCTGAGCTTTCTATCGATATTGACCGTAATGCTGCCGCTGACCTCGGCGTCAATGCCTCCATCGCTGCCAATACTGTTCGAACCCTGTATAACGGTACAAACGTCGGAACATTTGACAACGGAAATGATCGGTACGATATTACCGTCTCTCTGCAAGATTCACAAAAACAGGGAATCGAAAGTCTTCAGGGCATCTATGTTCCGAACAGCAGCGGTCAGATGATCCCGCTCAGCCAGATTACCAAAGTCTCCTTTCGCTCCAGTCCTTCAGAGCTTCACCGATACGACCGGAAGGAAGAGATTCAGCTTTCCGCCAATGTGATCGGTGCTGCCTCCGGTGACTTTATTAAGGAGTACGAGGATATATTGAACCATCAAATGAATATTCCGAAGAATGTGAAAGTATCCATGGGCGGTTTCAACCAGTCCATGCAGGAGGGATTTATCGGCTTACTGATAGCATTGGCTGCAGGCATTCTCTTCATCTATCTGGTCATGGCTGCGCAATTTGAAAGCTTTCTTGATCCAATTTCAATCTTGCTTTCCATGCCGTTCGCCATGTCGGGAGCAATTCTGGGTTTGCTTGTTTCCGGAAACGAACTTAGTATCGTGTCACTGATCGGCATCATCATGCTGATGGGACTTGTGGCAAAGAATGCCATCCTGCTTGTGGATTTCGCGAAACAGGCAACCCGCCACGGCACTCCATGCAGAGAGGCGCTGATTGAGGCAGGCAGGATTCGCCTGCGTCCAATCCTGATGACAACACTGGCAATGATTTTCGGAATGCTGCCCCTGGCAATCGCAAACGGCACCGGATCGGAACTGCGTGCTCCCATGGCCTATGCTGTTATCGGAGGTCTAATAACCTCAACGCTACTCACACTTTTTGTCGTTCCCATCTCCTATTCACTGCTTGAAGATTGGAAAACAAGAAGAAAAACAATTCCGGCTCCTGTCACTCAGCTCATTCGTGGATAAAATTCAGTTTTTATCTGATAATAAAAGCAAGCCAAGTTTGAAAGAGGTTGCAGTCGGACGTTTTGCAAAATCAAGATAAAGGAAGGATCATACGATGAAGCAAAGGAAAATTCTAATGACAATTGGTTTTGTACTCCTATTAGTGCTTTTGTTCGGCGTTGTTCTAGTGCTGATGATCAGCAGTGGAGAGCGATGGTTTGCTTATCTGATTCTGGCAGCCTGCGTTGGTTTGCTCGTTTTCCTAAGAAATACGAAATTCTGGCGCGGATGGAGGGTCCCGCTCTTTTGGATATTCGCACTTGTTGTTGCATGGACTGGTCTCTTTTCCGGCCAGCCTGCAACGAATATACAACCTTACATCCCGCAGAAATTGGAGCAGCCCAGCGCACCCTATCCACTTTTACTGAATAACTTAGCGATTGTGGATACGCGGACTGGTAATCTTACTTTCAATATGAGCATTCTGTGTGACAATGGAAAAATCAAAGACATTGCACCGGCTGGCACCATCAAAGCGGACAATGCAAAGATCATTGATGCAACTGGAAAGTATGTGGTTCCCGGGTACCTAAACATGCATATGCATGTGATTGGGGAAGAGGATACTCTGGAATCGATGGCACTTCTGCTTGCCAACGGTGTAACTGGATTCAGACAAATGAGCGGTTCCGCTGAACTTCTAAAGGAATGGAGATCCGGCGCATTTACCAGCTCTACGGACCAACCAGCGCTACTGACGATGCCCGGCGGTATCATGACACCCATAAATGCACCAACGCCCGAGATTGCCGTAAAATTTGTCCGCCAACAGCATGAATCAGGTGTTGACTTTATAAAAGTTGGCGGTGTCTCTCCAGATGTGTTTCATGCGACTCAAGCAGAGGCGAACAAACTCGGTATTCCTGTCGAGGGACACGTGCTGCCAGATATGGATTTAAAAGAGGTCTCGAAAAATGGGTTCCACAGTGTCGAGCACTTCGGAATCAACTTCGGGGCTCTGATTTCCAGCTCTACAGACGAGAACACCTTGAGAGCGCAGGCAACTGAGATTCCTACCAAATTCACTCAAAATCCAATCTTCGTACATCTCATGAAAATCCAGGGCCTTCAGCATTATGTGAACGAGCAATTCATCACGTGGGGTACGAATACCTCTGGGGGCGCAAATGATGAAACACAGCTGACGCATATCATTAACACTTATCGTGAGGAAAAGGCAAAAGAACTTGCCGATGTCTACGTCCAATATAATACGTGGCAATGCCCGACGATGGTGCGCATGCATGCCGGCCTGTTCAACGGGAGTAGTGAAGCCACTGCACAGAGGCTTTATGATCTATATTTAAGTCTCGTCAAGATCTACGATATGGAAGGCGTTAAAATGATGGCTGGGACCGATGGAAGCGAAGGTGACGCTATTCACAAGGAATTCGACGAGCTTGAGAAGGCCGACATCTCCCCGCTTCATGTTCTTCAGATGACAACCCTGAACGGAGCTGAATTTCTGGGTCGGCTGGATGATATGGGCACTGTAGAAGTTGGCAAGTATGCTGATTTAGTGCTTCTGGATGCAAATCCTATAGAGAGTGTTCAAAATCTTCATAAGATTGACGCTGTTATACGTGCTGGTTCCTATCACACCAAGGAAGAACTGGACTCATGAATCGGTATGCATTGCTGCCTATGAAGTGCTGTCTGAAATTTTTTTCAATGACTATAATTTTTAAGACTATCATGCATTTGGTCATTTTCTTTTACATTTAGATTAGCAACCATCAAAGCGAGCCCTTTTTGGGATTGCTCTGGTGAAGACCTGTTTAACTGAAAAAGGAATTGCCTATGATCGTTTATCCGATACGCTTAAGTATGTCCTCTTCACCGTTTTTCGCATGAATTTCAATCAAGATCATGACACTGTCAGAATATTTGTTGGTATCACTTTTAGTAATCATGGCGTCCTCCTTTTTTGACTCGGAATTTATCAGAGTTTTATCCACTGGATTATTTCATCATTATTTCTTATTGAGCTTTGCAATGAGCGTTTTCATAGCCTGTGTCGTTTGCTTCACAACATCCAAGTCCTCCTGATCAAGATAATCTAACAATTGGACAACGGACTTAATTAGCTCTTCAGACGATTTGCCGATAAAAGCTTCTCCTTTGCCTGTAAGCCGAATCAAGATTACTCTTCGGTCTTGGCTGTTGTTCACACGCTCAACATAATCCAGCTTGACAAGCTTATCAATCAATACAGTTATGTTTGGTTTTGTTACATGGAGAATCTCGCTTAAGTCACTCATTGAGAGCTCTTTTCCACCCACCAATTCATGCAAAATAATAAAATGTGTCCTGACCAGTCCTGTTTTATTTAGTTGAGCATCAATAAACTTGAATGCCTTATTATTGAATTCGTTAAAAACATTTGTAAAGTCCACAATCATTGATAACAGTTCACTATTTTGCACCTTTTTTTCTCCTTAAATATACACTGAAATTGGAGGATATTTTCCTGCAAAGTCAAGCCTGACTCTGCCGTCCGCTGTCGTCTAGGGTAAGGGGGAGATTTTGGAACAAAATACTACCTGACCTTGACTCTACTAGACCATTATCAGTCAGTTCATATTTAGTCCGAAATCTCTGTAATAGGTCGATGTGGTTTTTATGGAGATAATAATTATCATTTAGCCCAATCAAGATAGCTGTCCGCTAATTCTTGCAGATAGTTTATGAATTTACCTATATGGAACCCATCACAAACAGCATGATGTACTTGTATCGCTATTGGCATCAGAATTTTTTCTTTTTCATATATAAATTTACCAACAGTGAATATGGGTGGTAAGTAGTGCCCTTCGTTATAAACATTTAAATTAAATGAAGTAAAATCAACCCATGGAATACTTGAAATAGTAAAAATATTTTGAGGCATATTGGACTTCGGTGTCATAAGTGTTGAACTGGAATAATCGTAAATATCTTGAACACAATTATCATAGAAAGTTGTGAAACTTGAATCATATTCAGTCCAAATACTTGAGAATGTTTGATTTTCTTCATTAAAGACTGTATAGCTGGGATTTACCTCACTCCAATAACCTAAATGGTCATCCCTGTCATGATCCATTCTAAATTCTTTATGATGATTTACAGCAGTTGCTATCATGTATATCAATGCCGGATATATTTTCTGGTTCTTCCTTTTCTGCTCTTGTTTTAAAAAGGTAATATCAATATTAGTAGTCAAACTGTATGTACAGCGTATATCTTGAATATAGTGTAAGTAGTGTTCTTTTCTATTCCATTTTTCTATATCAATTATATTAAAATTCATTCCATTCTCTCCTAATTTCTCTCGTATGTGCCCGCCTACCGATCGCTTATCCGATACGCTTTAGTATGCTAGTCCTAGGTGCATCCCGCAACATTTTAGTGGCATCTCTTAATCCGTTTTTTGCCGCACTCATGTGGGCATGGAACGTTTCAACACTTTCCCATTCTTGTGTTGAGTAGAAAGCAGCAGGGTCATTGATGTCTTCAAAGATTTCATAGCTTAAGAGTCCGGGTTTTTCCGATGTTTCGATGGTCGTAGTAAAAGCCTGACGTGCAATGTCTTCTTCACCGTCTTTCGCATGAATTTCAATAAATATCGTGACACTGTTAGGGTATTTGTTAGGATCACTTTTAGTAGTCATATATTCCTCCTTTTAGACTGGTTGAATTTTATCAGAATTTCATCTACTGGATTATTTAAATTATTATTTCTTATTAAGCTTTGCAATGAGTACTTTCATAACCTGTGTTGATTGCTTCACAAGATACAAATCCTCCTGATCAAGGTAATCTAACAATTGGACAACGGACTCAATTAGCTCTTCAGACGATTTGCCGATAAAAGCTTCTCCTTTGCCTGTAAGCCGAATCAAGATTACTCTTCGGTCTTGGCTTTTGTTCACACGCTCAACATAATCCAGCTTGACAAGCTTATCAATCAAAACTGTTATGTTTGGTTTTGTTACATGGAGAATCTCGCTTAAGTCACTCATCGAGAGTTCCTTTCCGCCCACCAATTCATGCAAAATAATAAAATGTGTCCTGACCAGTCCTGTTTTACTTAGTTGCTCATCAATAAACTTGAATGCCTTATTATTGAATTCGTTAAAAACATTTGTAAAGTCCATAATCATTGTTAATAATTCACTATTTCGCACCTTATTTCTCCTTTAAAAATTTACTAGTAATACTATAAGGTTTCTTATTCTTATCGCATTAGTTAATCAATTAATATTTAAGCATTTAACTAATAACAACTATAGTATTAACTTTGATAAATGTCACCCCAAACATCAATGTCATCTATAAAATGTACAAAAAAATTGGGTCGAAAAAAGCTCTTTTCCAGCCCAATTTTGCTCAATTCACGACTTACACCACACTGCTATTGGTTTACTGTTGCTGCAGTCACTGGTTCACCGCCGCTTTCTTTTTTGTGCCATACAATTGCCAATAAAACGAGAATGGATATTATTAATAGCATCAGTAACCTGACCTCAAAAGTAAAGATTGGCCCCCCAAACAACACACCAAAATCTATCTGAATATTGGGATACATCGGGGTAAGATAACTGACGAGTTTAAACAGGTTAGGCATAATTTGGAGAGGCATTGTTCCGCCGCCAGAAATTGTTTGCATAAGTAATAGGGGTATATTTAGAAAAATGCCATTTTGCCCAAGAGCAAGCGAAAATATTAAAGTAAATTGGAATGCAGTTATTTGCATAAAAACCTGTTGAAAATATAGGATAAATAATTTATGAGGGCTAATAGATATGAACAAGCTTGCTGTCATTATTCCAAACAATGGTGCAAGAAGGGCAATAACGCAACCCGCAACCTGAACATATCGAAAAGCCTTCCATTTTCCTATGATGGGAATAAAAGCAACGAGGATATTAAACAATATTATAGCCGCTACCATAGAAGACGCATAGGTCGCTACAGATAAAAACATCGGGGTCATTACGTAATCCATACGGTTTGGCGCTTTATTGATGTAAATGTTATTCTGAACGACCGAGTTTTGTATACTTTCCGCAATTAATTGTTGCTGAGGGCCATCAATATTTAAGGATTTCAGTATATTTGTCAATTTTCCCTGGTTCATTGCTTGATTAAAGCCATCGGTAATCGATTTAGCGACTTCATTCATAGTAGTCACAACCGCTGTTGTATTTGATTCATTGATATAAAAGTCAAATGCGGATTTTCCATTCTGTAAATCGTTGATAAAATTTTCAGGAATCACAATAATCATTTGGATTTGCCGATTATTTAGTTCCTCTCGACTTTTGCCCAGATCCTTATCTGTAGCAACGTTAACAAACGATTTAGATATACTGGGAACGAGCTCCTCCTGAATCGCTGCACCTTGATCTCCAGCTTGATTAACCACATTTATCCCCAGCTGATTGACCCCGCTGGGCAGGACATGGTAACCGTAGATAAAGAGACCCACCATCACAACTTGATAGAAAACTGCCAGAAGAATGGCATAAGTAACGCCTTTATTTATCAAAAACTTGGAAAGCTTCATTTTCTGCTTCTCCTTTCTTTTGCCTGACATCATGTTTTTCTGTCAGCGTGTCTGTTATCTGAATGCCGTTATTATGAAGATAAATATTAAGTGCTTCTTCTAAAAAGTTCTCTATCGATTGCCGCATGATTTTGGTCTCCACTGGCCAGTTGCCAATATCTCTTCCGACCGAAATAAGCGTCTTAAGCATATCAGGATCACCGGCGGCAAACTTGTTTACCATATTCCACCAGCGTTTGGCTAGATCCTGACCTTCATCTCCCGCTGGGTCTGCACCCTCAAGGTACAGGCGATCCAGTTGTGTAAATAATTCTTTCGACAAAAGTTCATATTTCTCTGGTGAATCAAATAATCGATTGGCAGTGTTTTTGAGTTGATCATCGTTAAAATAACGAACTACAAACGAATATGGGTTGCCTTCTTTCATCAGCTTCATGATGGTTATCAACCGATCCATACCGACCTCTTTGCCAGTTTTTGTTTCGGAAATTACCAAATCCAGCGTATCGACGATTTGACTCAAATTGCTGATTTGATCAAGAATTATTTCCCGCTGCCGGGTGAAAACTTTTTCAAAGTCAGCGGAACTCCCTTGTTTCAGTATTTTATCGTTGATCTCTTCCAGTGAAAATCCCAATGATTTCAGAAACAGAATTTGCTGGAGTTTCAAAACATCGTCGCGCGTGTAGATTCTTTTGCCGCTTTCAGTAAAACCCGAATTTAACAAATTCTCCTGGTCGTAGTATTGAAGTGTTCTGACAGTTACACCGACCAATCGTGCCAATTCTCCAATTGTAAACTGCTGTTCCTCCTCGTTTTCCATGTTGTTACACCTCGTTTCACTTGTTGGTTTTGTTTTATGTTACTACGCGACGCTACGTCGTCTGCAAGTGTTTTTTTTAATTTTTTAATTTGCTGCATATCAAACAGAAGCCTGACCCCCAAGAGGGCAGGCTTCTGCAATTTATTTAGTCCTTAAGGAAGCATGCTCCCATTTGCTTCTATTTTTCAGCGTTTAGACTTCTCAAAGCAGGAATCATTCTGTTCGTTAATCATCTCTCCAATTGTTATATCTGGATGATGATAACGGCCACGGTCTTGTGTTTTATTCTTAAAGTTGATAGCTTTCTTAGGACACCACTGAATACAGGCCATACACTGTTCGCAGTGATGCAAAAAATCCGGCTTGCCATCTAACATTTTAATATTTCCCACAGGGCAAACCTTGCAGCAGGTAGCGCAGCTATTACAAGCTTCATTTACATGGAACCCTTTGTCCTTTTTTGCCAGGGACTTTATAAAAGGCCCATGAATTAGTGCTAGCGGACTGTTCTTAGCGGGTGACTTAACAGCGCAAATTTGAATATCCTTAACAACCTGCTTTGTAGCCTGTGATTGTGCCTTTGCTTTATTCTCGACATCGCTTCCCATGGCATACAAACCAACATAGTTAGAAAAGCACCTAATGCTTTCAGCATAGCTCAGTTTACCTCCCTTGCCGCCAATTATTTTACTGATATTCGTCAAACCATCGGCACTCCCGCTTCCGCTTGTGCAAACAGCAAAAATATAGCTGTTTGCATTTGACGAAAGATCAAGTGTTTGTATAAACCTCTCAACCACGCCTGGCATACCACCACCGTAAACAGGATAAACAAAGCCAATTCGCTGGTATATTCCGCTTAAGTTGTGCTGTTTCCCCATTGAAATCAGCTCACAGTCTTCAATCGCGGCAGCGATATCTTTTGCCACATTTCGACTATTACCTGTACCCGAAAAATAGAATATAATATTCTTTGACATCTTACACTCTCCTATAGTCTTTCATTATCGTCCCCGTTGAAAGCTGTTTACGATCATAGCAATTCCTTTACCCCGTCGCCGGTTTCGATCAAATAAAATTCTGCATCATATCCCGTGGCATGTTGATAGCCCTTCCTCAAGTGGTCAATAAAAGAATCAACGGAATCCTGATTTACAATACTTACCGTGCATCCGCCGAATCCGCCTCCTGTAATCCTTGATCCGATTGTGCCCGGATGGTTCCATGCAAGCTCCACCAGGCAGTCAATTTCTTCACACGAGACCTGATAATCATCTCTGAGGGAACGGTGGGAGTCGTTCATCAGTCTGCCAAATTTCATGAGATTTTCCTCTTTCAATGCTTTGGTCGCTTCGATTGTCCTTTGGTTTTCATAAACGGCGTGGCGGGCGCGCAGCCTCAGCACAGGATCTTTAATTGCTGTTTCGTGTATGTCAAACAGCTCCTTGCTTAAATCGCCAAGGCTAGAAATAGTAACGACAGACTGAAGTTCACTCAGTGCCTTCTCACATTCACTTCGTCTCTTATTATATTGCGAATCCACAAGGCTATGCTTAACCTTGCTGTTGGTAACTACTATTTTAACCTTAGACAGGTCAAGGGGTACATATTGATAGGTCAAATCATTTGTGTTGAGGAACATACAATGATTTTTCTTTCCCATGGCAACCACAAACTGATCCATGATTCCGCAGTTGCATCCAATATAATTATTTTCTGCGTATTGACAAAGCTTTGCCAGCTCTATCAAAGACAGTCCGGAGAATCCGAACAATTCTTTAACAGCCAGCGCAGTCACAATCTCCAATGATGCAGACGATGATAACCCTGCTCCGCCGGGTATCGTCCCATACACAAAAACATCCATACCACACGGCACCTCATATCCCTCTTTCACCAAAGCCCAGAGTACCCCTTTAGTATAATTTGTCCAGTCGGCTTCTTTTGAAAAATATAGTTCATCCAGATTGGAAGTAATAATTCCTAACTCCTTCATGTTTATAGAGTAAAAATTAAGGATGGAATCGTTTCTTTTCCGCACAACCATATAGGTTCCCATGTGAAGCGTGCAGGGCAATACATGGCCGCCGTTATAATCCGTATGCTCACCAATCAGATTCACTCGTCCGGGGGCAAAGAAAGCCCTAATATCTCCCCCGATCCCATAGGTTTCTTCAAAAGCTTTCATCAATTTCAGTTTCATCTTTATCCTCACCTTTTCTTATTCTCTGACTGAAACAAATCAAATTGATTTCCAAATAAATCTTCAACCCTAGCCAATAGTAAGATTTTATCGGCAAATTAGGTTAGCTCGATACAAGGTGCTTCGTGTATGGTTCCAGCAAAAACATAAGCTGCTCTGTGATTTCCTTAACATTGCAGGGCATAGAATGATTGATCCACCATTCCAATACCCCAATAAATCCAGAAGTTAAAAAATGAGTGGTTACACCATTTGAAAACGCTTGGTTTTCTGACTTGATACCGACAACCTCGGTCACCGTTTGCGCAATGATATCATACAAGCGGCGGCGGAAAAATCCAAATCCCTCATTGCTGAGAAGCAACTTGTAAACTGTGAAATTTTCCTCCAAATATTCAAAGACGCTTTGAAATGCGCCTGCGTTTAAATTGGTGTCAGCTTGATTGGCACAGTGATTTAGCAGCAGCGCAACATATGTTTCAATGCACTTGTCAAGCAAGTCAAATTTGTCCACAAAATGTAGATAAACAGTCCCTCGGTTTATGTTTGCCCGTTCGGCAATATCACGGATGGTTATTTTTTCAAATCCTTTTTCAGCCAAAAGCTCAATGAAGGTATTCATAATCAACTGTCTTGTTTTTTGTATTCTTCTATCCACAAAGTCGCCTCCAGATATTCAACAAATTAATGAAATATGTTGAGTTATCAACACTTGGTACAAATGTAACGATTGAATTTCTCTCCATAAATCGGTATGCTAAGAATATCAAACACATGTTGAAAAGTCAACACGTGATTATTCAGGAGGATGCTTTATGAAAATACTTTTTATTGGTCGCGGTGCTATTGGAACGCAGTACGCTTGGGCGTTTGAGGATGCAGGCCATACCGTTGAGTTTTACGTTCGTGAAGGTAGGAAGGCTCAATATGGCTCACAAGTAAACTTAGAAATATTGGATACAAGGAGAAGCAAAAAAGATCGACTGGTCAAAGAAAAATGGCCTATTGTAACACATGAAGAAATAGCGGAACATCATGACTATGACCTCATTTTTGTGAGTGCCAATCCCGAGCAAGTATCAAGTGTGGTAAAGTACATTGCGCCACGAGTTGGAAATGCAACGGTTCTATTGATCGGTAACTTTTGGCACGACATACAAAAATCCGTTCATCCGCTTCCACTGAGTCAAGTTGTTTGGGGCTTCCCCGGTTGTGGCGGTGGATTTGAAGGAAACACCCTTTACGGGGGGCTTTACAAGACAGTTCATTTCGGGACATTTGAATCCGAGCCTACCAGAAGAGATTTAGAGGTTCACAAGCTTTTTACTGGGGCGGGCTTCAAAATTGTAGTTCATAGGGATTTTCAAAGTTGGCTCATGAATCACTATATCTCAAATGCTGCAATGGAAGTCGAAGTACTAAAAAGCGGCAGTTTTAAAAAAGTAATTTCATCGCCTGAAGCGCTCGCTGGATTTGCTCGTAATATAAAAGAAATGGTACCTGTCTTGAAAGCAAAAAGCATCAAACTTGATGTCATGATAAAAGTGTTGAGCAGCCTGCCACCGAGAGTTGTTGGATTTCTTATGAGTAACCTTGTTTATTCACCTAAAAGCATGCCCTATGAACTTCAGTCCCATAACCACTATAAAGTTGGCTATGCTGTACAGGAAGTTCTATCAGAAGCCAGAAAGCACGGGGTAAGCACACCACGGCTTTACGAAGTAGAAAGCCTAATTACAGAGCAGTGAGCAGATCATTGAAAGCAGTATCATTAGCTCCCTATTTCCCAATAATTTCTGCTGCTTGCCGCTTTCCCTTCCCGCATCTCGGTGCAGACAGTTTGCAGTTATGCCTGCATTCACCGCACCGTTTTGCTTCCAATACCTTCACAATTGTCGGGTCAAGGTTAGACGGTTTCTTCTTAAATAATTGGAACATAATTGCTTTCCTCCAGTATTTATAACAATGGCGCATTAGTAAAAATCTTTCGATACTGCTTCTGTCGCTTTATCAATGAAAGCAGCAATTTTACTGGGACTTTCCTTCATACCACTCTTGACCCACTTTTTTATCACGGCTATACTGCCATATGCGGTAAAGGTATACCAATTATCGAATAACTTTTGATCGATATGTTTTTCTTCCTTCTTCCATTTTTCAATATTAAAATCATGGCTGATATAAAGAATACGTTCTAATAATTCTTGATTCCCATTCTCAGAAAATAATACTTCACATATACTGCTATTTGCTTTTATATACTTGCAAATTTCATATGATAGTTTTCCAGAAGCTTCATGGTTCATAGTATATCCCACAACCTGTCTGATTTCTTCATATAACTCATCTTCAATATTTGATAGAAGTTCAAACTGATTCGCATAATGTGAATAAAAAGTATTGCGATTAATATTTGCTTTCTTGCATATATCCGTCACTGTAACTTTGCTGATAGGATGCTCTTTCAAAAGTTCCAATAAACTGTTTTTGATAACCATCTTTGTATATCTCACTCGATGGTCTTCCTTTTCGTGTGCCATAATACCCTCCCTAAATAATTCATTAAACGAACAACTCTTATCTTATTTGTAAGATATCGAACGTAATGTTATCGAACTGGCTGTTGATTAAGTATCACTTTGTAATTATAATATATTTAAAAGTTCAACACAAATATAATTTTAAATGGAGGTTAAAAAATTTTGAAAAATACAGAAATTTTATTTGATTTATTGAGGAGGTACAAACAATGGGAAATATAACATTAGTTCCTGTATGGCTTATTCAAGATATTTTAGTTTTAATAATTGCCACGTTAATGATTTTTTATATCATTAATAACGAAGAGCGTCCAAAGATCGTATTAATGCAATTCATAGGCTTTGTCTTTTTCTACGCCGCACTCTTTGAAAATGTTGCGGTATCTATGGGACTTATGGGAAATGAAGGTTTTTATGCATATGGGCGCAGTATCCTAATGATATTCAATATACCCTTAACTGTTCCAATTATCGAGTTTCTTATTGTTTACTCAACGTTACGTGTTTTGAAGACGATAAATATACCGTCATGGACGAAACCATTCATTACTGGGCTTAGTGCTATGATTTTTGACTTTTCATTGGATCCAGTTGCAGTAAAACAGATTTTTCAAACTACAGAAGGAATCATTGGCAGGTGGAGTTATTACCCGATCCCTGGTGAACCTGTAATATATGGGGAGCCAGTCATGAATTTTACAGGATGGATCTATATAGCAGGATACTGGACTGCCTTTATTTTAATCGGCGAATGGTGGCATAAAAAGAAAGGCTACAGTAATCTAGTTGGTTATTCATATCCGATATTGGCTTCCATTCTTTCTCTCGTTTGTTTGGTTTCCCCTCTATCCAATTTCTTTAATTATATGGGACCATTTTTCCCCAGAACTTCTAATATGCAATGGGTAATGTTGATTGCACTTTCTGTAATTACAACGGGAGTTTTAGTGTTAGCCTTCGTTAAGTTCTGGGATCATAGGGTAGTTAGCTCTTTGAATTACAAAAAAGATTTTCCTATCATGTTTACGTTCCTGGGTTTTCCTCTGGTTAACACCTTGTTTTGCATTATTGGTGGGTACACGCAGGTATTATGGCTTGTTGTCCTGGCACAGGTGTTATTATTGCTGGGCTGGTTTGGAATTTATATCTTGAGTAAAAAAGCTATTCCAAAAAATCAAGCACCTCGAAAAGGCTAAGGCTATATTTTCTTCATTCTTTTCATTTCATTCCCTAAAAATGGGAATATAATAGCGGGAGTATCTTCTTCATCAGAAAATACTCCCCTGCATCAAAGTCTTAACCGTTACTCATAATGCTCATATAAGACAATGCTTTCAATATAGTTTGTAAATCTCCGCAGTTTTTTCTCCTGATCTGCGCTGATTTCTCCGACTTCATACATTCTGTGCAATTCTGAACGCTCCGCATCCAATACCTTAAGCCTCAATTCTTCCATTTGCCCTTCGAGTTTTTCATGATCCCTATCATTGTTACGCTTAAACCTTGGCAATATTTTTTCATATTCCAGAATAACCGCATAAATATAATCCGACTGGCCCTGTGCCTCCACATGTTCCTTCAAACCCGAAACAGCTGCCTCCATAGCTCTCGTCTGGAGATCCCTGATCAGATGCAGATCATTGAAAGTAGTGTCGTGTATTCTTCGCGGTTTTCCTCTCAAGCGGCTGAAATCACGAATGGCTCTTTTCAAGAAAACCTTGGTTCCCCAACTGGAATGAAAGTTCAGTGTTTCTTCCCGATAATCAAGATATTTGGTCAGGACATCGAAAATTGTTACATCAATATCACCACTGGATAAAAGACTTTTGATATACTTTCTCTGCAGGTTCAACGCCAGCAGGCGTGCCTCCGCGATCTTCCTGTTATAATGTTCATCGGCTTCCTGCTCTGAAAGGTTCATCTGAAAGCTATTATTGTATTCGCCGATCAGTATGGCGGCCGCGAATTCATTTTCTGCATTTGTTTCGGCTCTTATCTTATCAATTGCCGACATCAGAAGTTTATTTTTAGCCCGATATAAATCAGTCTGTTTACCTGTCCCTTCTATCATCGCCTCACCTTTACAGATCAGCGGCAAAAACACTGTCGCCAGAATTAATAGCAAAAGAATTACACCTGCGGCAATAAAAATGATAAGGGAACGTGCCGGAAATAATTCTCCGTTTCCCAGAAAAGCTGGCACAGTGAGAACACCAGCCATGGTCACCGTACCTCGCACACCAGCGAGTGTTGTAATCAGGATTGCCTTTATTTCCGGCTTTTCAGCACCGTTCTTTTTCCTGAAATAATACCGATAAACTCCGTTCATTAAGGACCAGACGAATCGAATGGCAAGGATAGTAAGCCCTATGATTGCCACATAGCCGAAGACCAGCCAATTACCGATGTCGGGACTTGAAAGGATCTCAAACATAGCCGAGGGAATATTCATCCCTAATAACAGGAATACGAATCCATTCAGGACAAATAAAACGATAGACCATGTATTTTCTGTGAGCAGCTGCTCTTCCGCCATATGGGTTTCTGTATGTTCTCTGATGATCGAGTGAATGATTCCTGCAGCAACGACAGCGATAACGCCTGATGCATGCAGAATATCCTCAGTAATGATAAATACAGCAAACGGAGTGAGTATCTGCAGCAGCGAATGGAAAACCGGATCATTTATCCCTTTATTGCGTAGCCCAAACCGTATAAAGGTTATCAGGAGCCCAAGGAGCAACCCAGCTGCAGCTCCAATCAGGAAGTGATAAGAAAAATCCCATATTGCCTCCCGAAGTGAAAAATATCCTGTGGCCGCTGCTGCAATGGCATATTTGAAGGCGATAAGTCCCGAAGCATCATTGATTAAAGATTCTCCCCGCACCAAGGCCATCACCTTTTCCGGTACTCTGATTCTCTTGGCAATCCCATTAACAGCTACAGGATCCGTAGGCGAGAGAATAGCCGCCAAAGCCAGACAGGCAGCCATTGGGATAGCAGGGATAAGCCAGTTTATAACATAACCGCAAAGTACAGTAGTCAGTATAACAAGAATAAAAGCATTGCCAAAGATTTGAGACTTCATCCCCCATAACTCTTCTCGGGAGAAATATCGTCCGTCGTTATACAAAAGAGGGGCTACGAACAATAATAAAAACCATTCCGCATCTATTTCAAAAGTATAGTACCCTATAGCCGAAGCTATGATTACCCCAAATACAATTTGCGTCAGGGCTGTGGGAATGAACGGAATATAATGCCCAACAATATTGGAAATCAGGAGTCCCAGCATTAATAATAATATGATTGTTAATACGCTCAATTTTTATGTCCTCCTATTTTTCACGTTTTTCTTTTCCTTTATTTCAAATTATGTTCAGGGCTGTGCAGATTTAATCAGGATGTCCCTCGCTCCCTGTTTCCCTATAAGCTCTGCCACTTTCTTCAATTAGTATTATCTGCTTTTTTCTGAACGAGCGAAAAGAAACGTACCGACAATCAAACAAATCACTGTCAGAGCGGCAATGGCAATAAAGTTTACCACTGGATTGAACAGTACGACGCTGGCGTATTCCGACGTTCCGGCGTAGACTACCGCCCGAACCAGGTCAAGGCAGTAAGTCATTGGCATGGCATGGCTTAAAACAGATAGAATGCCGCTGGAGTTGCTGATAGGAATGATCGCTCCGGAAAGAAACATCTGCGGCATGGTGATCAGCATCACGGCAATATTGGCAGTCTTGTTGCTTTTGATGAGTCCGATGACGATCATGGCCAGCGCGCCCCCGGAAAGGCATATGAGCGGCGACAAAATGAGAATCATCAGCAGCTGTCCGGGATTCAGAGTAATTCCCATGATGATTCCGACGATTAATGTTCCTGCCATGCTAACAATCGCGCCAAAGGATGAGCCGAAAATTTTACCGATCACGATCGAATAGCGTGAGACTGGGGAAACCAGCATCTCCTGCGTAAAATCCGTGGTGTGGTCTTCCACCAGTGACATCATTCCTGTGGTCGTGACCATAAAGAGCATGTTGACCATCATACCAACCATCATAAATTTACTGTAATTGAAGCCGATCCCTCCCGCCATATTCTGGGCGAGGCTTCCACCCAGCATTCCCATCATTACCAAAGGCATGGCAAGGCTCATTATAATTGTTACGGGCGACCGGATCGCAAGAGTTATGTCCCTTAGTGCGATGGTGATAATCGCGTTGATTTCACGCCCGAATCTTGATTTCCCTTTTCCTGTTGTCATTGCAATCTCATTCATGCTGCTCCAACTCCCGTCTTGTTAATGTATTCCACATATGCGTCCTCCAACGACGGCTCTTTAATTTCCAGTACCGTCAGCTTGGTTTTAAGCATGGAGATAATTTCCTGCGGCGTTTTGTCCTGATAAGGAACGATGATATGAGTGGCCTTTTTATGGAACAATCCCAGTTCCGAAAGTTCGCTCGTCAAGC
This sequence comes from Clostridiales bacterium, assembly GCA_015243575.1. Taxonomy (NCBI): domain Bacteria; kingdom Bacillati; phylum Bacillota; class Clostridia; order Peptostreptococcales; family Anaerovoracaceae; genus Anoxybacterium; species Anoxybacterium hadale. Next base: position 4,858,691 of record CP042469.1, on the reverse strand, counting down.
CCGCCTGGTCATCGGCATCCAGAATAATTTCCTTGCGCAGCAAGCTCTTCTTCATTTCCTCTGGTGAACAGCAGCTGGCGATCTGTCCCTTATTGATAATGCATACCTTGTCAACATTCTCAGCCTCGTCGATATAGTGTGTGGTCAAAAACACCGTTGTTCCGTTTTGTTTTCGTACATTGTTAATGTATTCCCATAGACTTCTCCGGCTCACCGCGTCCAGACCCTGTGTCGGTTCATCAAGAAACAAAACATCTGGCGTGTGCATCAGGCTGCGGATAATTTCCAGCTTACGCTGCATGCCGCCTGACATCTTTTTGACTGGCTTAAATATGGCATCTTGAATACCGACAATCTCAGCGAGCTCCATAACACGGTTTTTATATTCTGCGGGCATAAGGCGAAAGCTCGGACTGTACCTGTACATCCCGTACAAGCAAGCATGAAAACGGATATTTTCTTCCGTTGATAGCTGCAGATCGAGGCTGGGCTTCTGAAAGATAATTCCAACCTTTTCCCGTACTTTTTTTGCTTCCTTTTCAATATCATAGCCCGCAATCCTTACGATGCCGGATGTTTTGGCCAGCGTGGTGGTAAGGATCGAAATGGTTGTGGTCTTACCTGCTCCATTGGGACCGAGGAAAGCAAAAAACTCTCCTTCATTCACTGCAAAACTCACTCCCTTGACGGCAGGTGATTTTGCTTTATCATATTGTTTCACTAATTCTTCTACTTGAATCATAGACATAAAAATAACCTCTTGTTTATTTACTTTAAAATCAGTTTATCGCAGTAATTTAAACAGAGGTTAAATGGAACTTAAACACAATGTAAACGGGAAATAAAAGTTCAGTTCTCCTTAACAGAATGTAACCTCTGCAAAGTAATCGTAAAGGTTGTGCCTTTGCCGATCTCGCTTTGTGGAGTAATCTGACCATCATGCAATTCTACAATTTTCTTGACGAGGGAGAGCCCAAGCCCGTTACCGCCGAGAGCCCTCTCGCGGGATTTATCCACTTTATAAAAGCGCTCAAAGATATGGATCTGGTCTTCCGGCGCGATGCCGATACCGGTATCAGTGATCCGGCAGCACACATTTGTTTGATCGGACGTTAAACTAACCCGGATCACCCCACCCTCAGGTGTGAATTTTATGGCATTATGGAGAAGATTCACCCAAACCTGAGATAGTAACCCTTCGTCGCCCTGGATCGCCACTCTTTCCAGATCCACTTCCATCGCAATATGCTTGGCACTCCATTGCGGCTCCAGCATCAAGGCGACTTCCTCCAGCTGCTTGTCGAGCCTGAATTCTGTGAAGGATAGAGGTTCCCCTCCGGTTTCCAGCGTCGATAGTTTCATCAAATTGTCACTTAAGGCGGATAGCCGTTTACTTTCAGTTTCAATGATACTTAAATAGTGATTTTTCTGTTCAGCTGTAAGTGTGTCTTTTCTTAATAATGCGGCAAATCCGCTGATGGAAGTCAGCGGTGACTGAATCTCATGGGATACATTGGAAATAAAATCCTGACGAAGCTGTTCCATGGAGCCAAGCTCTTTCGCTATTTTATTGATTCCCTCCACCATATCGTTGTGGTGAAACTCATCATCCCAGGTATCGATAAAGACGTCGAAATCCCCCTGGGCAATTCTTGTCATGGCGTTCAGTATTTGACTCTGAATGCCTTGATGCTGCTTGATACGTTTTGAATACCTGCCGACGAGTAATCTGGAAATGGATGCCACACAGATGATTAAAAGAATCCCAACGAGGCCAGAAATAATATGCGCCCAAAAATCCGTGGGAGTGCCGGTCCAGCGGTAAATCAAAATTGTAATGCCATACGCTGCGGCAAAAAAGCATCCAAAAGCAAAGAGAAGTAAAATCACCGAAATTGCAAGGGGATGTCGTTTCGTCTGTCTCACGCCACCACCTCCAGCCTGTACCCGAGACCGCGGATAGTGGTAATTTTAAAACCGGTCTGTTGCTCTGGGAAGCGGTCGCGCAGACGGTTTACATGGACGTCCAGAGTCCGTTCGTTTCCCTCGAAGTCAACGCCCCATATATCCTCAATCAACCGGTTGCGGGAAAATGTTTTTCCGGGAAAGCTCGCCAGCTTGAAGAGCAATTCAAATTCCTTCATCGGTATATCTTCATTTGACCCATTCATCGTGATGCTGTAGCTATTTTTGTCGATTACGACATTGCCGATATGAATTACCTGGGATGCTTCAATTTTATAGCGCCGCAGCAGAGCCTGAACACGGACGACCAGCTCATCCCCTTCAAAAGGCTTGGTCAGATAATCGTCGGCGCCAAGACCGAAGCCTTTCACTTTGCTTGCAAGTTCACCTTTTGCAGTCAGCATTAAAACTGGCATGTTTTCGTAATAAGAACGCAAATGACGGCAAAGCTCAAAGCCGTCCATGTTCGGCATCATGATATCGATAATTGCCAGATCAGGATTGTCGACGCTGATCTTTTGCAGTGCTTCACGTCCGTCTGCCGCTTCACATACATCAAAACCATTGTTCTGGAGCAAGGCAGTCACAAGCTCTCGGATATTCGAATCATCGTCAACAATCATAATTTTACTCATTTCACATCACCTCTATTGAATTGTACCACACCTATGTAAACAGAGATTAAACGATGCGAAAATAAATTTGGAAACATCAGGACAGCCTATCGCATGTTTAAATATCCAGCGCACGGTAGTATCCGGTTGTAACAGCATCAACAACTCGGCCTGTCTTTATACAGTCGCCTGTTTCAAACACGCGCGGTGCTGTGTTATAGAAGCTGTCCGCAACGGCGCGATCCGCCTTCATACCTGCCGCAAGCAGGATGCTGTCCGCTTCAAAAGTAACCTCACCATCCGCAGTTTCACAGACAAGTCCTTTCTCTGTAACAGCCTTTGCCTTTGTGCTTACATAAATCTTGATGTTGCTGTCACGCATCGCAATTGCCATAGCAGTTTTGTGCATGAAGTAAGAATCAGGCGCCCAGTCTGCTTTCATATCAACAATGGTAACATTCTTTCCCAGACGATTCAGATAAATGGCACTTTCACATCCAACAAGACCGCCGCCAAGGATAACAACCTTTTGTCCAAGGGCAGGAGTCGCGTGATGAAGCGCTTCAAGGCCAACCACTTTCTTGTGATCGATTCCAGGAATGGGCGGAACGATGGGATTCGCGCCAATGGCCGTAAAAACAACGTCTGCATTTTCTGCCGCCGCCTGCTTCGCGTTGAGCTCCGTATTCAGTCGAACCTCAACACCCGCATGTTCCAAACGTCTTTTCAAAACTTTTACAAAGTGAAACATATCCTGTTTAAAAGGAATATACTGCTCTGAAAGAAGTTGTCCACCCAGTTCGCTGTTCTTCTCATACAGTGTAACCGAATGTCCGCGCTCCGCCGCCGTAATCGCTGCCATCATACCGCCGGGGCCACCGCCAACAACGATAACCTTCTTTGGTGTTGCAGCCGGGAATGCCTGCTTATGCTGCAGCTCATTGCCAATCACCGGATTAAATGCGCAGCAAAATGTTCTGTTTGTTAAGTAATTGAAGAAGCAGGTATAGCAGCGGCAGCACCGCATGATATCAGCTGCATTCCCTGAAAATGCTTTCTCCGGAAAATACGGATCACTAAGCGACTGACGCGCAACCTGCACGATATCTGCCTTTCCCGAAGCAATGATTTCCTCCATCATGTCTGGATCATTGATGCCGCCTAAGGTTGCCACGGGAGTTTTAACATGTTTTTTAATCTCCGCTGCAAGATGTACATTATATCCATGCTCGATAAACATAGATGGATGGGTGTAGGTAAATACCTCCAGGTCTTCATGAACACCAGCCGAAACATGGATAATATCGACTTTGCCATCCAGCATTTTGGCCATCTCGACGCCCTCTTCAATAGGGTATCCGCCTTTCGTATACTCTGCCCCGCTCATACGGAACTCAATGGGAAAATTCGGACCGACCGCTTCCCGTACTTTTTCAACTACCAGCAGTGAAAAACGCATCCGATTTTCCAGGCTGCCTCCCCATTGATCGGTTCTGCGATTCATCGACGGAGAGCTGAACTGACCCAGAAGCCAGCCATGACCGCCGTGGATCAGCACCATATCAAAGCCTGCCTCTTTTACCAGCTTGGCGCCCTGGGCGAAACAATCCGCAACTCTGTAAATATCCTCTTCGGTCATGCTGCGGACCGGAAGCCCTGCCGCATTCACCTCATCATTAGGGCCAATCAAGGTTCCGTCAGCATTGCTGTGAGCGCGAGCATTTCCAAATTTGCCCCCGTGGGCCAGCTCCATTACAGCCTTGCAATTATGCCGGTGCATCGCATTGGCCGCTTCCTTCAGTGATGGAAGGGACATGACATCATATAGTTTTATTTCTTTTGTGTGGGAACGCCCAATGGCATCCACAATACCAAGGCCAATGGCCACGCTTGCAAGTCCGCCGCGCCCACGGTTTTCATGAAATGCGATGTCTTCCTGGCGCATGTTGCAGTCCACATCTAATTCCGGATTCGACATGGGGGCGCCAAAAATTCTGTTTTTAAAAGTAACCCCGTTAATGGTAATCGGGCTTGCAAGATGAGGATAATACTTATTCTTCATCATTTTTACCTCCTTTTATATCTTTACATCTGTACTTTGACAATCTCTTGACAATCCAAGTATATATCAATAAAATTAAAGTAAAAGCAGAAGAATCATTGTATTATCACAACAAAAAAGTTGTATGCATAAGACCTTTTGAGCACATAAAAGGAGAAGATATGACATTCAGACAAATGGAAGTGTTTATCGCCGTATGCCAGTGCAGAAGTATCAGTAAAGCGTCTGCGACATATCACGTGTCTCAGCAAGGGATCTCCAAAATGATTCGTGAACTGGAAGCAGAACTGGGGTGCCAACTGCTTTTCAGAGATATTAACGGCGTATCCCCCACACCTCATGGTGAGTATTTTCTGAATGATTGCCAGTCTATTATAGAGAGAAAAAAAAATATGTGCTCTCATATTGCTCAGATCAAGGATATTCCAAATGAAACCATATTCCTTGGTATGGCCTTTGGGGTTGTTTCTGCCCTGCCTTATCAGTTAATCACCGATTTCGAGAAGACCCATCCCAATGTAACGATTGAGCATGCGGATTATATAGACTTTTATCTGGAAGAACTTGCGGTAAAAGATGAATTTGATTTTTGCATTACTACTGGCGTCATAGATTCAGACCGATTTTCTGCTGCATGTTTGCTTCAGGAAAAGGTATATTTGTGTATCCCGAAAGCACACGCATTATATCGAAAAAAACAGATTCAGATGGACGATTTGAAAGATCAGCGATATGCCATGTTTAGCACACAATTTCACATCCGTCACAATTTTGTCGCCGCTTGCCGAAATGCAGGATTTGATCCAATCATTGATATTTCCTCCAGCGATTTCAACTCTTTAAAAGAAATCGCCCTATATAACAATCTTCTGTTCGTTGTTCCGGCACATACCATCCGCCCGGATGATTCCGATCTTAGATATTATGAATTCCCGGACGACCGTTTTAGCTGGGACGTATACTTTGTAAAGAAAAAAAGTAAAGTTCTGACTGAAAATATGCTGGCATTTTATCGGCAACTGATCCATTGCCAGGAAAACCGGTGAAAATGTCATGTCTTAATCACTCCTTAAACAAGATAATCCTTCCGACCCTTCCATTTTCATCTTGGAAGGGATGAATGCTCTCAAACCGGATGATATCTTCCACATCAGCCGTTTTCTCAGCTTCCGTATTCACAGTGTTCGTTTCATAGATATATCGCTCGAATATCATAATATAACTGTCCCAGTCAAACTCTTGCCCCGATGTTCCTTCGAAGTAGAATTCGACAAACTCGCATCCTGAATAAAGGCGTTCTGCCCCCTCAATTACCTTAACACTGTTTTTTGGCTGCTCCTTAATTCCATATCCAGTAACTCTTTCGTTCCAGCCATCACGTGCCGGATTTTCAAAGTCTTTGTTAAACCGATTCATAAAGGTATCGACTGACTTAATCATCGGTTCGGGAGATCCATCCTCAACACCCCAGTTGTATTGTTTTCCGCCTTGCTCGCAAATTCATCTTTTTTTATGACGATGTCTACTTCGCTTTCCACTTTTCCGTTAATGCTGAATCGTACTCCTTTTTCAGGATGAGCCAGTCGCGCTAAGGCTTCATAATCCTTACCTCTCAACGCCTTCCCTGCTGTGTATGCGGCTGCTGCTATACTGGCATAGCCCGACCACCCTTCTTCTTCAGCTCCGTTACTTGCAGAGGTTATTGAAAACGTTCTTGAGGCGTCATCCCAGCGGATCTCATAGTTCACCAAATCTGCCACCGCACGAATCGGAAGGTAGGTTCTCCCCTGATAGCTAATCGGAGACAGCGTTGAACCATCCATGTTTCTTATCTGTTTTTCTTCTCCATTGACGGTAATCCGCAGATCATCCACCAAAAGTACCTGCACTTCCCTGTAACGGCTCACTCCAAAAGAAGCAGTCGATGTAAGCATAAGCACGGTAATCCACATCAATATCTTTTTCATCATTTCATTTCTCCTGCATCAATACAGCATTTTTGAACTTATATTTTCATTTTAATTAACCGGAGAGTAATAACCTAGTGCGGTTGGTAATGAAAATAAAATGACTATCGGCTAATTATTAAAAACAATTAGCCGATAGTCATTTAAAGATCGTCTTTGAGTCTTATATTTTTGTCATTGGGATGATCACTGGAATCTTCCTGTATATGAACCCAAATATTTCGGATAGGAAATTGATCTGAGAAATATGCTTCAACTTTTGTCATATAGCTGCCGTCTTGTAGCCTTTCAACACTGTCATCATTTTTATTGCTTCAAGGGTCGGTTGAAGGTGTCTTCAGTAATCTGTTAAGAGGAGTACCCTCATTGTTATAGAGTACTCCTTTTATCAACATTACTTATTGATTAACTTAGACTCCACCAACAGATTTCTTATTGCCTGTGCAGCTTCCGCATAAGTTAAGTTTGCTTTTGGTGCAATAGTTGTTGCTGTTGTTCCGTTGAATACGTGTGCTGACAATACATCAGTTACATAGGAAACGGCCCACTTGCTTACCTGCATGCTATCCACATAAGTATTGATTCGATTGGTGTCGCTTCCTGTAAGCTTTGTAATCTTCATTGCTCTCTGATACATCGTCATCGCTTCTTCTCTTGTTATCTGATTGTCTCCTCTAAAGGTTCCGTCAGAGTACCCTGTTACGATTCCATACTCATTTGCTATCAAAATTGCGAGTGTTCTGTCTCCTTTTGCATTAATATCAATAAACTTATTCTGATGTTCACCTTGTCTGTATAAGCCAAGCGCTCTTACGATATATTCTGCAAAATCTGCTCTTGTGATTGCCTTATTTGGCTCAAAGGTTTCTGCATTGAATATTACTAGTCTTGATGCCATGTCACTAACTGCATCCTTTGCCCAGTGGTTTTCTACAGATTTAACTGCAACTGGATTCCATACAACTGAGTAGTTTGAATTTGTAAGTGAGTTAAGTTTTGCATACCACTTTCCATCTTTCTGATATACATCAGTAGGTATATGGCTGTACGATCCATCAGAATTGAACACTACACCTGTTGTTATCTTGCTTGGGTCTACTCCTGCTGGGATTTCCATAATTCTTTCTACGTAATTGCTGAATTTGTTAATCTTAACATCTTCAGTTTTTCCAGCTGCATTTGTTGTCTTTGCTACTACTTCAAATGCTGTTGGTGGGAATACAATTGTTGCTCCATTTTCTTTTGCTACTTCATTGTATTTTGCTACAACGGAGTCCTCTAGTTTTGTAATCTGTACTTCTACCTTGATAACTTTTAGTGAAGTTTCAGCCACTCCAAGTTCTTTTGCTGCGTTTGAAATAGCTAGCTCTTTTGCAGGTATCACGTATTCTACTGCATCACGTTTTACTGATACATCAAAGGTATTTGTTTCTAGCTGCTTTACAATATCTCCTGTTAGTTCTACTTTTACTACATCTGATTTTGTATCAGCAACTGGCACTTGCATCACATTTTGCTGTCCGGTTGTGTTTGATTTTACTGCTTCTGCAATCTTCGTTTCAACAGTTTTGCTATTTATAGCGACTGTTACGGTTGACTTGCCGTCCTCTGTTGATTTTGTTTCTGTTCCTGCATTTTCAATTTTGCCATTTACTACTACAATTACAGTTCCTGTTCCTGAAGTTGCTGTAGTGGATGAACCACTGCCACCGCCTGAACTACTTGAAGTAGCTACGCTCACCGTTACCGTATACTGCTGGGAGCTGCTGTCTGCCGCTGTTACGGTATAGGTTACTGGGTTTGTGAAGTTTTGCGCTACTCCTGTATTTGGCGATACGCTTGCTCCTGTATGAGTGATCGCTGGCACCAATGCAGTCACGTCAGTTCCATACGGTACTGTGAGCACGATGGTTTTTGCGCCTTCATTCACAGTTCCGGTTACATTTGGTGTTAAGCCATTGAAGTTAAAGGCAGTGATTGCCTTGGCCGGGTTTGCCGCTACGCTCACCGTTACCGTATACTGCTGGGTGCTGCTGTCTGCCGCGGTCACGGTATAGGTTACTGGGTTTGTGAAGTTTTGCGCTACTCCTGTATTTGGCGATACGCTTACTCCTGTATGAGTGATCGCTGGCACCAATGCAGTCACGTCAGTTCCATACGGTACTGTGAGCACGATGGTTTTTGCGCCTTCATTCACAGTTCCGGTTACATTTGGTGTTAAGCCATTGAAGTTAAAGGCAGTGATTGCCTTGGCCGGGTTTGCCGCTACGCTCACCGTTACCGTATACTGCTGGGTGCTGCTGTCTGCCGCTGTTACGGTATAGGTTACTGGGTTTGTGAAGTTTTGCGCTACTCCTGTATTTGGCGATACGCTTGCTCCTGTATGGGTGATCGCTGGCACCAATGCAGTCACGTCAGTTCCATAAGGTACTGTGAGCGCGATGGTTTTTGCGCCTTCATTCACAGTTCCGGTTACATTTGGTGTTAAGCCATTGAAGTTAAAGGCAGTGATTGCCTTGGCCGGGTTTGCCGCTACGCTCACCGTTACCGTATACGCCTGGGAGCTGCTGTCTGCCGCTGTTACGGTATAGGTTACTGGGTTTGTGAAGTTTTGCGCAACTCCTGTATTGGGAGATACGCTTGCTCCTGTATGAGTGATCGCTGGCACCAATGCTGTCACGTCAGTTCCATACGGTACTGTGAGCGCGATGGTTTTTGCGCCTTCATTCACAGTTCCGGTTACATTTGGTGTTAAGCCATTGAAGTTAAAGGCAGTGATTGCCTTGGCCGGGTTTGCCGCTACGCTCACCGTTACCGTATACGCCTGGGAGCTGCTGTCTGCCGCTGTTACGGTATAGGTTACTGGGTTTGTGAAGTTTTGCGCTACTCCTGTATTTGGAGATACGCTTGCTCCTGTATGAGTGATCGCTGGCACCAATGCTGTCACGTCAGTTCCATACGGTACTGTGAGCGCGATGGTTTTTGCGCCTTCATTCACAGTTCCGGTTACATTTGGTGTTAAGCCATTGAAGTTAAAGGCAGTAATTGCCTTGGCCGGGTTTGCCGCTACGCTCACCGTTACCGTATACTGCTGGGTGCTGCTGTCTGCCGCGGTCACGGTATAGGTTACTGGGTTTGTGAAGTTTTGCGCTACTCCTGTATTTGGAGATACGCTTGCTCCTGTATGAGTGATCGCTGGCACCAATGCTGTCACGTCAGTTCCATACGGTACTGTGAGCGCGATGGTTTTTGCGCCTTCATTCACAGTTCCGGTTACATTTGGTGTTAAGCCATTGAAGTTAAAGGCAGTGATTGCCTTGGCCGGGTTTGCCGCTATGCTCACCGTTACCGTATACTGCTGGGTGCTGCTGTCTGCCGCTGTTACGGTATAGGTTACTGGGTTTGTGAAGTTTTGCGCAACTCCTGTATTGGGAGATACGCTTGCTCCTGTATGAGTGATCGCTGGCACCAATGCTGTCACGTCAGTTCCATAAGGTACTGTGAGCGCGATAGTTTTTGCGCCTTCATTCACAGTTCCGGTTACATTTGGTGTTAATCCATTGAAGCTAAAGGCAGTGATTGCCTTTGCGGTGGAAGGTGCTGGGGTTACAGATACATTTATTTTATAATAGTTTATGGTTGTGGCATCTTCTGCTGTCACCTTGATAATAAAGAAATCTCCATCAGTGATTGCCCCATTGTCATAGGCTGTATCCGTTTCAAAGTTTGTGGTGGAAGCTCCTGACGCATACTTCACCACCTTGACTGTGGCATGGCTTTCGTTCCTGTCAAAGAGTGTGATAAAGCTTTCTGCATTGCTGGTATCTGCTGCTTTTGCCGCTGTAATCGTTACTGCCCCAGCGGCTTCAGAACCTAACGTTGCACTTGGTGTTCCAAGGCTTGTCACTGCATCACCCTTCACCGTCGAAGATGTTTTCAATGTTGCATCACTACTTGAAATGTAGGCATCAATATCTATCCTAAGGGATGTACTTTTATTTCCAGCCCCATCCTTTACTATGATATAGATATCCCTTGCTCCTGCTGTTAAACCAGTAGGATTTGTAATTGTTGTTTCAGACGTTGTACAGGTTGTTCCTGCCCCATCAGTATCTATCGTTGGTTCTGGAGCTCCGTCTTCTACCACTTTATAGTAATAGCTTCCCTCCGTATCAGAGGTAAAATTTACAGTAGCTGTGGTATTGCTGGTTCTGTTTACTGTTCCTGCGGTCAATGTCGGCTTGGTGGTGTCGCCGTCGGTAACAGTTACAGTAATTTTCCTTGTTACGTCAATCTCGACATAATCATAAATTCGTATATAAAAAGTATACTCTCCCGCTGTGTTTGCCTTAAAATAAATTTTTTCATCTTTACTTCCCACGGTATCATCCGGGTCATCGTCAATTTTGTCCAAATAATCCACCTCTCCAGCACCTGCACTGAGATCTGGATCAGCAAAATATAACATAGCAATATTAGAACCAGATGATGGTTGTGTGTATCCTTGTACACAATAAATAAAGATGTCACTAAAGTCACCTAAACCATACAATTCCGAAACAGGCAATGGTAGCGAATCATTTACCGTAGCAGTAGCAGTGTATGGTTCCGGCTCAGCCGCATTTACCGTAAGCGTCATTGCAGGCATAAAACTTATCAGCATTGCAATACTCAGTATACTCGCCAATAATTTCTTTCTTATAGTTTTTGTCATGTTACATCCTCCTGATATACTTATATTTACCATACTCTAATTAATCATGAGATACCAAGCTAGTCAGGCACGGTTTTCTAGACTGCTTCCAACTCATTGCTTGACAGGATACCGCATCGTGTCTTGTTAGCTTACCCCTCCAACAAATTGCTTTGGCCAGTAGCATACGCCCACATCCAGGGCATTTGGCGTGTCAAGATGTCTCTTGGCTCAAAGGCAGGACAAGCCTGCTTTGGCCATATATTACCCTCGGAATTTGGAGCATAAAGGGGCATATCCTCCCGTCTACATCTTTCCATATAATCACACTCCTTCGCAAAGAAATCTATGCAAATTTCCTAAAAATTTCTACTATCATAATAGCATGTACAAAATAAAAAATGACCTTTGCGCTTAAAAGACTCATTTTTACACTTAAAAACCTTTAATTGTCTTAAATTTACTCTTGACAAATGAAATTCAACTTATTCCGCTTGGTTTTTTTCGATATAAATAAAAAATGGTTATATACTAAAAAACCCATAACTCGGGAAGTGAGCTACGGGTGACAAGTAATTCAGGCTCTTCCAGTCATCCTCCGTCACTGTGCCCGCCGTAATTTTCAGCTGCTTTATTCCGTTAATGGCTGAATTGCCTCGTAGATCGTATTTCCGCTGTAGACTTTGCCTACCCCGATTGTGTTATCGGTCTCGTTGTAGGCAGCGCCGGACACGCCGTCAGAAGAACGCTCAAAATTCTCTTTCTTATTTTATCTCCTCCTATTTTTCTTCCGTCTGCTCAGGAGGCTCGGGCACGCCGCCTGTCCGGCACGCAAAGCCGCATACGCCATTTTGCGTGGGATGCTCGGTTAAAATTCCGAAGTCGCCGTACCGGCAGTACCAGCACTCCCGGGCGGAAAACAGCCGTCCCGCCTCCTGCTCGAACGCGTCGCAGAAGTCGCGGCGTGCGATCTGAAATTCGCCGGACGCCGCCTTTACCTCTGCAGTTCTGTCTCGGGATTCTCCCTTCATTAAACTCACTTCCAAAATCCAGTATTTGTCCCCGTATTATACAAAAAACCACGGCCGAAAACCGGCCGTGGCGTAATTGCACGATATTTGGCGTAAATGTCGAGTTTTATCATGCCGGGAGCGGCAGATGGAGCAAAACGCGCGTCCTTAAAACACACAAACTACTATTGCAATTCAGTCATTGGAGTAGTAAAGTGTGAAGCCGTCCTTGTCCCAATGTAAAACTTTGATCTTGTTCTTGTCCTTGTTGCAGAAAACGAAAATGGCTCCTTGAAAAGGATCTAGCTCAAAGGTTCCTGCCTTCAGCATCCTCAGGACTTCAAATACTCGCTGTGGATCGCAGCCGTTCTGCAACTCAACCGTAAACTCGCCAAACCGGATATTAATACCGCCGATAGTATTCGATACCTCGGGGATACGTACTGTCGCTATTTCGCTGCCGGTAGACATATCGATTTTCAGCCAGTTTGTTTCCCGGCTATCAGTTTCCGCTTCTTTCTTTAGTTTGCTGATCCAGTACCGGAGAGTGCTGTAAGGAATGTTATGCTGTTTGCACCAATCTTCCTATGTCACGACGCTTTCCTCCAGATTACAAAGCCTAGCGATCCAAAGCTGCCGCTGCTCTTCTTTTCCTCTTTGATTCATAATCAATGCTCCTTTCGCTTGCACGATCGACGTGCCAACTCAGGAGTATTTTCGCAGATTTCAATATTTATTTCAATGTGTCTACTATTTGACGCTTACTTCTAAATAGAAAAATCACGCAAAAGAGCTGCAGCCCTACATTTTGTTTGTAGGCTGCAGCTTTTAAAAACTTCGCTTTTCTATTTCATTATTGTTTTAATCAATCTCTCAACGACTGCTGCTACTTCAGCTCTTGTGGCATTTTCTTGCGGTGCAAAATTTCCACTATTTCTTCCCTTGATTATATTTGTTTCTTGGCAGTATATAGCCCCATCAATCGCCCAGGATGAAATACTTGCACTGTCAGTATAGGCCAGTGAATTTTCTGTAACATCTGCTTTGTCTAATAATTTGGCAAAATTAAACATTATGACTGCCATTTGTTCCCGCGTAACATTCTCATCGGGTGCAAACTTGTTATTGCCAATACCCTTTATGACTCCGCTTTCATTTGCCCATGCTACATACTTAGCGTAATAGGCATTTACGTCTACATCGCTGAACTTGCTTGTTCCTGGTACAATACCATAAGAACGTTCGTAAAGTCGTCCAAGCACTGTTACAAACATGGCTCTGGTCATGCTTGTATTTGGACTGAATATATCCTGGCTTGTACCAAGGAATAGTTCACGCTCTGTGACAAAGTCAATGTGTGGTTTTGCCCATTCAATAGTGTTATCTTTAAAAGTCTTTGGATTTTCTCTAAACTTTACTGTGACACCTTCAGGTGCGATGTATTTGTAACTCCTTCCTAGAATTACCGAGAAGCCGATGTAGATTTTTTTGTCATTTTGAAGGTAATACGGAAGGGCAGTTTCCTTCACAAAAACACCGGTAATAGTGTGATTTTTGCTGTCTTTAAAGATATATTCTTCAACTGGACCAACGCTTTTTCCATCAATTATTACATCACCTATTACATATGCATCATCAGGGGTAATCGTTGCTGTTTTTTTGTCTGTGCTAATAGCGACTTTTCCGCCTTCTGTCTGCTCTACATTAATCGTAGGTAATGATGACCTATTATTGCTTGGTTTTGTGCCTGCTGCATATGCTATGGCATAGGTAGAGAATTTATTTATTGTCAGTTTAATGGTTGTGTTGTTGTCAATAAGATCAATTTTTTCTCCATCTTCATTTGCCGTTGTGGTAATACTTTCTACATAACCCCCATGATAACGATACACAATATAATCCGTTTTATTTTGAAAGGCTTCATCCAGTGGAATATATACATCAATCAAATCATTGAGTCCAATAAGAGATACTGAAATAGCTCCACCAGTAGTATTAGTGACTGTTTTTAATACGGATAGATCTATAAAGATACCCACTGTTTTATTATTTGTTCCTGCGGTGGATATGATATCATTTGCGTTTGCTGCCGTGATATCTTTTTTCTCAGCCACAAACTTTATTACGATTGCACCGCCAGCTGTTACAACCGCCATATCAGACTCAGTTACGCCCTTGTCACCATATTGTACTGTGTTTACAAACTGTTTATCAAGGTTCCCAACTACAATTTTAGGGGTTTCGCTACCCTTCACCTCAACCACGCTGCTTGTTTTACCTGCCGGAAGGGTGATTATACCAGCGGCATAATCGTCATTTTTTACCGTAATAATGCTTGTGACAACAATATCGTCTTTGCTGACTACAAGGTTATATGTACCGTTTGGCACATTTGTAATGATAAATTCACCATTTGCATCCGTTGTTACTGTAATCCCTATTTGCGTTTGGCCTGCCATAAGCTTTACTGTCGCGCCTGAAAGAACATTGCTGTTGTGGTCCTTCACAGTTCCGCTGACCTGGTAGGTATATGCGGGGATGGTAATTTTAAACGTCGCAAGAGATGTATTTCCTGCAGCATCCTTTGCCACAATATAAATAACTTTTTCTCCCGCAGTGAGATTAGTAAGGTTTATGGTTGTTTCACCCGTGGATAAGGCTGTGCCGCCTGTACTTGTATTTGTCACCGCGCCGCCGATTTTATAATAATAGGTTCCGCCCTCAGTTGAAGTGAATTTTACCGTTGCAGTTGTTTCGCTTGTGCGGTTGACCACACCTGCTGTAAGGGTGGGTGCTGTAGTGTCAGCAGGCTCATCCTCTGAACCTGAACAGGAGCCTCTCAAGTATGGATATGATCCAGCTTCAATCCCCCATATCTTATCAAAGTCCCAGTTCGTAAAGGTACTTTGTGTTTTCATCTCAACTGTTGTTTTGGGTGTACCATAATATTCTTCGGTATCAATTAAGAAGTTCCCAATATTGTCTAGTCCTGAGGTATCTTTATCCCAGTAGCTGCTCGTTACAGAATTTAACCCTTTCTTAAATCCAATCAGGCCGCCAACATATCTATAAAAGTCATCATCGAGAACAGCCCCTGCAGTGACTTTCCCTATTGCATAGGAATTAGTTAAACTACCGTCACCAAAATACCCAATCAGGCCGCCAACATAAATAGCACCATGGAAATCCCCTACAGTGACATTCCCGGTTGCATAGGTATTCTCTACACTACCGAAAGAAGTTTTCCCAATCAGACCACCGACATAAGTTTGGCCAGTAACAGCACCTTTTGCATATGATTTTTTCAATTCACCTGAAGACTTGAATCCAATCAGGCCGCCGACATACCAGCTACCAGTAATCGCACCTGTTGCATGGGTATTCTCCACGGTAGGCGCAGTACCACCATAATAATTAAAATAACCAATCAGACCGCCAACATACGTATTTCCTATGACATCAACTGTTGTATATGAACATGTTATGTTAGTATTTTCAGCATACCCAATCAAGCCGCCAACATTATGAAATCCTGTGATAGTCCCCCCTGATGTATAGGAATTTGTTACGATAGAATCCCTAGAATACCCAATCAGGCCGCCGACTTGGTCTGAGAGTGGATCATTGCTTCTTGAACTATTATAAAGGTAATATCCTGATATTGATAGATTTTCGACAACAAGATTCTTGATTGTTGCCTCATTAACATAACCAAACAATCCTATATAATCATACTTTGTATTTATTGTAAGACCAGTGAATTTTTTTCCGTTACCGTCAAAGGTCCCTGTAAAAGGCTTACTATTGTTACCAATCGGAGACCAGTTAGCATAACTTGACAAATCAATGTCATTCATAATCTTATAGCTCGCTTTATCCCAACCGACAACTCCATTATTGACCTGCTTTGCCACATAGGCTAGTTGGTCGGCGTTATAAATTTCATTGACACCAGTTGTTTTAAGAGTAAACTCACCTTTTGCAGGAATGCCCGTGTATCCTTGAACATACTGTGGGGTGATTTTGATGTACTTATATGAGTTGTCACTTTGAAGCTTCTCAAGTGTGATAACATCCGCTTCTTCGAACGATTTAGAAGTCGAGGCGGTCACTAAGGTGGTCTCCGTAAGCACTGTTTGAGTCAGATTTTTGACATTTAATGCGCGCACGTCTCCTGTAGCGGTAACGATGGAATTATCAATATCAAGAGATCCATTTCTAGTGTCTATGCCATAGCTCGATCCATTAAGGGGGGATGTACCGCTGTCGGCAGTGACGGTGGCGTTTTTAATATAAAGATTTCCGTTCGTAACCACGATGCCTACGCTTTTTCCGGATGCCATGCCTCCCGCAGCATTTACCGTGCAGCCTTCGATTGTGATTCCACTAGTAGCCTTAATTCCATAATTTTCTATCTTACCCAATGTATTGTAGACAGAAATGCTGCCGCCTGATGTGCTTTCAATTCTCAATTCTCCATTGACGTTAATCCCGGCTAAATAATTAATGGATGAACTACCATCCCATATTCTAATGGTATTGTTACCGATGAGGACAATTTTCAGGTTGCTGCTGCTATAAATGGCATTCCCACCGCCGTTCATTTTTGTAATTGTTGCATTGTTCAACGTAAGGATTCCTTCCGTTGGGTCGTAAGTGACGGTTCCGGTGATGCCGTCCCCTGTGACGTTCCCTGCATTAGCGCTGGTAACTTGGACATCTCCCACCGAAATATTGTAGTTCGTAACTGGAACCGCTGCCGGGATGGTAATTTTAAACGTATTAGAAGACTGATTTCCTTCCGCGTCTTTTGCCACAATATAAATATCTTTTGCTCCTGGTGTGAGGTCAGTAAGATATATGGTTGTTTCACCCGCTGAGAAGGATGTGCCGTTGGTACTTGTATTTGTTACAGCGCTGCCGATATTATAATAATAAGTTCCACCCTCATCTGAAGTGAATTTAACCGTAGCCGTAGTATCGTTTATGCGGTTGACCGCGCCTGCCGTGAGGGTGGGTGCCGTGGCCGCAGCTATTGACTCCCAAGCTATCGCACTTGATGTGGCAGCAGTGTTGTAAGCGGTGGCGGCATATTCGGCAGCCAGTGAATATGTCCCGGCACTGTCGGGTGTCCAGTTATAGGTCGCCACGCCACCGGCATTTAGAGCTGCCGTTCCCAGAATTGCGCTGCCGTTCTTAAAGGTTATGGTTTGATCCTTTACACCGGGGCCGGCAAAGAAGCCTGTGAGGGTTGCGGTCAGAGTGATGGGCGTTCCTGTGCTCTGTGGGCTTGCAGGAGACGCTGCCAGTGCAAGGGTGGTTGCGTTTCCGACCACCTTCAGGGTCACCTCGTTGGAGGTCACTGTTGTGCCGTCATAGATCACATAATATCGCAGTTTAAAGGTTCTTGAGGTATCGACTGGAAGGACACCACCAACCGTCCATGTTGTCCAGCTATCGCTGCCGCCGGATGTGACAGAAGACTGCCAACCCTGTGCAGTGATGGTGGTGCTGTTTGCCGTCACTGTGGGGATATATTTTGTAAGGTCGCCGAGTGTGATACTATTCCCCGCTGTAAAGTCACTGGAAATGGCCAGCGTGCCAATCGTAGGTGCTGTTGGCGGGTCTGTGGCCGTAATGGTATAGGTAGCATAGTTTATGCCATTTTCTGCGATTACCACCAACCGATCGCCACTGACGATTCTATCTGTTCCTGCCTTAGCTGCTGCGCTTGCTGCATTGCTGACTGAGGACAAGTCCTGTCCTGAAGCAACAATTTTATAACTTGCTTTTTCCGAAAAAGTAATGTTGGCAAGTACTTGTTGCACCGTGGCTTCTGTCGTAATGCTTGAAGAACCACCTGCAACGGTATGGTTTACGTCATCGATTGTATAGACGGTGGAATTAGCATCCGCTGAGCTGCTCGGGATTGTCCATTGGGCATACAATACTACATCAGTGGTGCTGGCAATTTTATCACCAGAAGCATACGCTTTTCCAGTTCCGTCTTTCCATCCTGCAAACGTAGCTCCTGCTGGTGCTACCATACTCCCTTGAGCTGGTGCTGTAGGGTCGTTATCGGGTGAATACACCTTATAATAATCCAGTGTGTCTGAGCTAAAATACCATTCAGAGTCTACTGGTGCCGTGCCGGTACCACCATTGAGATTATAAGTGATTTCCCACGATTTGGTAGGTCTTATATACCGTTCACCCGGTATTGTCATGTAAATATGTTGAGCGTTCGAACTAAAAAATGCTTGTATGTAGTACACCTTATTTTTTTCAAGCTTATCAGTTGGTTTTAGTACCGTTGTTTCTCCTGGTGCACATGTAGCAGGCAATTCATTCCCTGCTGCGTCAAATATTTTAGCATCTGTTATATAGGGTGTTGCAGTAAGATCAACCGGATCGGTTGAACCTGCATCTGAATTTCTCTCAAAATTAATCGTATAATACTTATCGTTGACACCAGCTACTAATTCGAACCAGTAGTATGGTATTATATTTTCATTTTCATCTTTATTTTCATTTGTTGTGATAAATGATATGCCGTCATAGTCCATCCGAATCGCATTATCTCTGTCAAGGCCCATATTGTTTCCTTGAGCATATGTCTCCATTGGAATACACCCCGACACTAATACCATAATCATCAATGTGGCTAAGCTTCGTTTCAATCTCATCGTGTCTCCTCCTATCTATTATTTAATATTGCTATTTTTTAATTTAAAATCTAGATAAAGTCAAATCTATGGTATCAATACCTGTTTGAACTTTCACACTTTCTTCTCGTATCTGCATACACTGTTTTCCGTAGGGTGCTCGGTATCAATACCAAAATCCCCATATTTGCAGTACCAGCATTCTCTGCTTGAGAATAACCGGCCTTCATCCTGTTCAAAGGCATCACAAAAGTCGCTTTGCAATATATCAAGTTTACCTACCGCTGCCTTTACCTCTGCAGTTCTGTCACTGGGTTCTCTCACCTTCAAAATCACTCCCCTCTTGCTAAACTCTTAGATTACATTATACAAAATGTGGCTTTGCCACTCTGCACTCCCATTTATTGTACAAAAAACCACGGAAGAAAACCGTCCGTGGCGTAATTGTATCATATTTGGCGTAATTGTCGTATTTTGTTGAATTTTGACCCTCATATTTTCTCACAATTGCGCTAATTGAGCAAAAGATTAGAAGCCTCCTTGGTCTATACGATATCAACTTTGTATTATAAGTCGATAGTTATTAGGCCATATCAGTAAGCGTCAAACGCAGCGTCACCTAAATTCGCAGTTGAAAAACTTGTACAATCATAATAGGAATACGGTTGGAAAAGTAGGTCAACTTTTTCAACCTTGAATGGAGTGATTGTATGGATACACAAAAAGTTGCCACTAAGTGCCGGATAGCCCAATGGGCGCACTATATTTATCAGTTTATTGCCCAGTCATGAGAAATTCAAGCATGGACTCTGAAAAACCAAATGTCATCTATGAAACGCCCCAAAAAACAGGGTCCTTTTGTTTTCTTCCATAAAACCCCTGATAAAAACGCAGTTATACAAGGTTTCCCGTTATTGGCTACTTTAGATGAATATCGTTCCATTTTATTGACAGTGCGTGACTCAGCCGAGGTACTGTTGGATTCACCTATATTTACCCCATAGTAATTGATAACATATTTAGAATTTTAACCTTTGAATTTATCCTTTCTGTTTAGTGGAGGAACAAATAATATATCCTGATGATACTTTGGTCAGTTGGCCTTTATAAACGCACCTAACAGGGCTATAATTAGGATGTATAAAATTAAGATCAATAATGAAAGTGGTGTCATATGAGTACAATTTTAGATAGAATTTTGGCGCAAATTGGAGATCAAAAAATAATAGATAAACTTCTTTCTCTTTCAAAGGCAGACTTAAATTCGCTGTTGTTAGAACTGTTTGAAAAGCAAACGGATAAGTTTTCCCCTGTGGATGTCTTAAAGGCGTATCAAGTTAACCGTTTCTCTACCCCCAGTGATATTGACCCTGCCAAATTCCATGCTTTAGAAACACAGCTATTGAACGCGGCACAGAAAATGGATATGCAAACTGTTCTGCTTTCGCCCTCTGCGCCCCTTGGCAGTTGTAGCGTTTTTGGTTGCGTAGACCAATACAATGTTGTAAGCGCATTGCGCGGTACGGAAACACTGTCCGACCCCTCTAATATGATGGCTATCATTATTGCTGACAGACTAAAGCGTAGGACGGAGAGTAATACGCCCCCTTTGCATTATGCTACAACCGTAAGAGCTGTTCGGGCACAAGCGTTTTCAGGTAAAGGTTTTTTTGCCCATTTCGGCCTTTTTTGCATGGTGTCTTCGGGGAAAGATATAGGGTCTTATGCCTGTGAAAAAGAGCTACTCAAGAAGCACTTGAATTTTTATAAAGAGTTGCTTCAAGAACACTTCAATGCAAAGTTATCCATCGTTTTACGGAAAAGAGGCGGGTACACAGACGGCGATGGCTTTTTTGACAAAATGACTGCGGTTGTACAAACAGCATTTCCTGATACGCCACTTTCCTTTGATTATGACGATGTAGACAACAAGTATTATCAAGGCATCAATTTTCAGATATATATGGAAACTGAGCATGAAAAAATTATGATTGGTGATGGTGGATTTGTTGATTGGATTTGCCAAATGCTCGGAAGTAAAAAAGAACGATGTTTGATAAGCGGAATCGGCTTAGATCGGTTTCTTTTGTTTAGTGAATGAGAGAGGAGGAGGACGATGGAATTAAAAAAATGGTCTTACAATTATGTCAGTGATTTGATCAGATTCGCCAATAACAAAAAAATCGCAGACAACCTGCGTGATATTTTCCCGCACCCCTATACAGAAGAAAATGCGCGGCAATTTATAGAGTTTTGTATGAATACCCCGGAGAATAAGCAAGTTAACCGTGCCATCTTTTATGAGAATCAAGCTATTGGTGGTATCGGTCTAACATTGGGAGAAGATGTTAACACAAAGAGCGCAGAAATCGGTTATTGGTTGGCCGAAGAGTATTGGGGCAAAGGGATTGTCACCGATGCTGTCAAAGAAATGTGCCGCTTCGCATTTGAAGAACTCAATCTTGCGAGAGTCTATGCGGCAGTTTACGCTTATAATAAAGGCTCCTGTAAAGTCTTAGAAAAATGCGGTTTTGTAATGGAAGGCGTGTTGAGAAAATCTGTATTTAAGAACGGACAGTTTTTTGATGCCTGTATGTACAGCTTAATCAACTAACATCAGATGCTAAAGCAGACCTCCCAATAAGTCCATGCACCGAGGAATGGGCTATTGGGAGGTTTGGCATTTAACCAGGTATATTTTGCAATTTTGTTATGTCCAAGATTAATAATTCTTGATTTTTATAAGACAATATCCCTTGCCTATCACACTCCGCTATCGCCCGATTGATACTTCTCATTGGAGCTTTGGTTTCCTTTGTTATCTGCTCCTTGGTGAGCTTGTCTATATCTCCCCGGCGATAGTGGGTAGCCACACAGCGCAACAGTCGCTCCTTGACTGTTAAAAGCGAAACTTCCTCGATGTATTCACTATTTATGATTAGCTTATATGCAATTTCCCTTATTATGAACTTTGTAACTTCAAAATCTTTTTTCATCCAGTCAAAGAAGTCCTCCCTGTGAAGCGCATACGCAACACAGGGCGTCATAGCAGAAATCTCAACTGGCTTCCTACCAACATAGAATTGTTCCAACTCGCCAAAAAAACTTCCGGGTTCATAAAGATGTATAGTTGCAAAGGAGCCTTGCAGATTCGGTACATAGGCTTCGGCTTTTCCCTCAATCAAAAAATAAACATAATTGTTTTCGTTCTCTGCAAAAAGAATCGTTTCGTTTTCATTATACGTTTTCCGGTGCAATTTTTTCTTTACTTCATCGGGCATCATATCAATCAAACTTATTGTAATCACTCCTAACTTTGCCATTAGGTCACCTCTATCCTCATTAAATCATTGATAGATTGGAATTTGTTTATTCTAAGTCCCTTGTTTTCATATTTGCCGAAGCACTTAATACACCAAATTCCATGTTTCCTCCACCTATCCTATTACATACAAATTCATTTGAAAAATAATTAATAAATTCATCCTCTTTACAATAGATATCATCAGTTAGATAAACAAGTATTCTTGTCGTAACCAATGCTCTAAAACTATCAATAGATAACTTTGACTTAGTAATTTGGCCGCATATCAACCTGTCAAATTTCAAGGCAGGAATATTCGCTCAAGTCTGCGATAAATTCCTTTTTGTTTGTGTGTTCTATACTATCCTTTATCATTTTATTGTCCAGCTATGGGAAATTCAAGCATGGACTCTGAAATACCGAATGTCATCTATGAAACGCCCCAAAAAACAAGGTCAAAAAATGCAGTCTTCGACCCTGTATTTTGCTCATTTTTAGCTTCAAAACCACTACATGCAGTGGTATTCCTGCCTTATTTACCCTCATAACCACTATTCTTCATCATTATTACGCACTCAACGTGCCTTGAACGGTCAAAATAGATGCCAACTGAGACTGGTAGCCCCTTGGCGGTGGGGTATGAAGCTTATAACCCATGTTTATTGTGCAAAAAGCTTGATTGAATCTATTGCTGTTCGGCAAACCTCCACCATGCTACTGTTCCGACAAACCCCGTTATCCCCGTAATAACAAGTATGGCGATACTGGCGAAGCCAAGAGGAACATTCGAAATGAACAATGACGGAATCGTCCAGGGAAAGTAAGCGGCAAGCCCAGCCTGCGCAACGACATTGGAAATGATCACAATAAGGAACGCAAGCCCAATAGGGGCTAAATATCCTTTACTAACATTCGCCAACAGGGCACTTATTGTGCTGACAACCATAATTAGCAGTGACGTTGCCATAAAAGCAAGAAAGCTATTCACGATAAGCAATCCTGACCCATCATTAAGCCCAATCAGTATTCCCATAAGAAACACAACCGCAAACATGAAGGTGGCCAACAGTACATCCCAGAGAAAAATTACAATAAACTTTGACAGCACCACATATAGTTTAGATACTGGCTTTACAAGCAATTCACTAATCGTTTTATCTGTATATTCCCGTCCGAAAACCCAACAGGCGGTGAAAGAAAATCCAATTACCAAAAGAGCAGTAATGGAACCAAGTAAATCAGTTAAATAAGGCGCCCAGCCCGTACCAGCAGCGTTGATATATGTGACTAAACCAAGCATTATTGGCATTGTGGCAAATGCAACAACAACAATCCAAAAAACATTTGAACGCAATACCTTAAGAGCCTCGCAATGTACAAATGATAATATCTTCATCCGTGTACCCTCCTTGTGCTTTGTATGATTCGCAAAAAATAACCTTCTAAATCTTCGGTAACAATGTTTAGTTGGGTTGGGGGCTGACCCAACCCAACCAGCAGTTCGGCCAATCTTTCGGGTTCTTCCGTCGCGGGGCCTTCCGAAAGGAACAAGCGTCCATCTGTGCTTTCCTCAAAACGATATCTATGTTTCGAGAGTATCTGTTTCATTGCATTTTTGTCGCGGCCATCCAGGACCATATGTTTTTGTAAAGACTGCTCCAAATGCGCCATTTTGATTTCCTGAATCAACTGTCCTTCATGGATTATACCAATTCGATCAACCAATTTTGAAAGTTCTTCCAATTGATGACTTGATATAAAAACAGTAACCCCCAAATTTTTCGATAAATCGAAAAGCATCTCCCTGATTTCCACGACACCAGCGGGGTCAAGTCCGTTGATGGGTTCATCCAAAATTAAAATCTTTGGATTGTGGATCATTGCTTTTGCTAACCCTAACCGCTGTTTGTTTCCCAGAGAAAGATTTTTAGCTTTCTTATTTTTATGAGCTTCTAAACCGAGCTTCTGTATCACGCGAGTAATTGATTGACGGTCAGATATCATTTGCATCCGGCGGGCAATGTCTAAATTTTCTATTACTGTAAGCCCTGGATAATAAGTTGCTTCTTCTAAATAGCCAATTTTCTCCCATAACTTGTGACTTCCGGAGTCAACTTTATTCCCCAACATGTAGATACTGCCGGACGAGGGTTTGAGCAATGACAGCATCATTTTGATTGTGGTCGATTTACCTGCCCCATTCAGACCTAGAAACCCGAATATTTCGCCATGATTCACATCAAGTGAAAGATCGTTGACGGCGCGATAATCACCGAATTTTTTTGTAAGGCTGTCCATCTGTATTGCAGCGTAACAGCTACTTGTTTTTTCCATTTGCTTTACTCCTTTTGCGATTTTCATTTTGCGTCTATATCTTAAATGACGCGATAATGCACTTTAATCATTAAACATAAACTAAACCTCAATTTTTACTCAGAAATTCGTTTATGTTCAGTTTACTTTATAGGTGGTATACTATTGCAAATGGAGGTGAATATAGTGTTCGATATTTTAGTTGTCGAAGATGATATCAATACTCAGAAACTAATGTGCGCTGTTTTAAAGCGCGGCGGATATAACACATGTACTGCAAATGATGGCCTTGAAGCACTTGACAAGATGGAAACACAGCGATTTGATTTGATTGTTTTGGATTTGATGATGCCTCGCTTGAATGGCTATGAGTTATGTCAACAATTACGTGATGTTGGCGAAAACATCCCAATCCTGATGGTAACCGCTAATCAAGATACGGAAAACAAACATAAAGGTTTTCTTTCCGGAACTGATGATTATATGACGAAACCCTTTGATGAACAAGAAATGTTGTTCCGAATAAAGGCGCTTTTGCGTCGGGCGCGAATTACCAGCGAACACAAAGTCGTCATGGGCGAAACCACAGCGGACTACAATACGCTTGCAGTTTCATGGAAAGATGAACAGATTGCTTTACCAAAGAAAGAATTTCAACTTCTTTTTAAGCTCATGAGTTATCCCGATATGATATTCACGCGCAATCAACTAATGGACGAAATTTGGGGCTTGGAGACTGAAACAGACGAACATACCCTGAATGTCCATATCAACAGACTGCGCGATAAATTCAGAGACAATTCCGATTTTGAAATTGTGACAGTGCGCGGCTTGGGGTATAAGATTGTGAGGCGCGTATGAAACGAATAAAAAAGTGGCTTCCCCCGAAAATCAGTCTTGCGGTTTCCTTGGTGGCCTTAGTTTTTCTGGTCATGCTTTTGTCCATTTTATCGGCTGGTTTGATTGCTTATTTGCTAATCAAAATAGGTATCCTGGCTTTAGATGGCACTGCAAGTCCAAGCCGAGCAATCTCCATAATGGTATATATCAGTATTTTTATGGGCGTGGTAATAGCAACATTATTAAGTCGGCGCTCTGTTAAACCAATCCGAGATATGATGAAAGCCACCGAAAAGGTATCTCAGGGTGATTTCTCGGTCATGGTAAACGGCAGTTTCGTCTTTGAATTGGATACGCTTGCCTGGAGTTTCAATAAGATGGTTCAGGAATTAAAAGGTATCGAGACCCTACGCAGCGACTTTGTGAGAAACTTCTCTCATGAGTTCAAAACACCCATTACTTCAATTAGTGGATTTGCCAAACTATTACAGGCGGGTGATGCCAGCGACGAAGAAAAGCAAGAATACCTGAACATAATCGTGCAGGAATCAGAGCGGCTTGTTCATCTTTCCACTAACGTTCTTAACCTTTCAAAAATAGAAAGCACAGAGATTATAAGCGAAAAAACAATTTATTGTTTAGATGAACAAATCAGACTTGCAATTGTAATGTTAGAACAGAAGTGGTGCGGTAAAAATCTTCACGTTGACATTAAACTTGAAGATGGAATTGAAATACTCGGTGACAAAAATTTAATTCAGCAGATTTGGGTTAATCTTCTTGATAATGCCATCAAGTACACGAACAATGGCGGAATTATTAAAGTGGGCCTATGGAGGAGCGGACAAAAGGCTACCTTCCGGCTTGAAGATAACGGATACGGAATGAGTGATGAAACCATGAGGCATATATTTGACAAATTCTATCAGGGAGATACCTCTCATTCATTGGCTGGAAATGGATTGGGATTAACTTTAGTCAAGAGAATTACTGAGCTATGTGAAGGAACTATTGAAGTACAAAGCCAGCTCGGAGAAGGTAGTATTTTTATTGTACAACTGCCATTAGGGGTGAATGCAAAACGTCTTCCAGTCACTTCATATATTTGTATTTAGTTTCTTCCAGTTCTTTTATCATAAATTCAGATGGAATATTTTTTGCAAAAGTCAGTTTGAGCAGCAGTTCAAGCCGCCCAGGAGTCTGTTCAATAGGTTTCATACGACATTCTATTAGTTCCTCTCTGCCCTTTTGCGTAATGGAAAAGACATAGCGGGGAGGGTTCCCCTTCCCCCTGTTCAGTTATTTTCGTAACCAGGCCATCTTCTTCTATCTGCTTAAGAACCGGATAGAGGAGTCGAACATAACCATCATAATAACTTATAATTCTTTCAACAATAACTGATCAACAGAAAATCTTGATCTTGGTGCAGGGTTATAGCTAGGATAGCCAATTGGTAACAGGGCAATTATATCATAATCGTTATCAAGATTAACTAGTTCTCTTACCTTTTCTCTGTCTACAAAACCAACCCAGCAACTTCCCAATCCTAAGTCAACTGCCTTTAACATCATATGGTCGATTGCAATCGCGGCATGCTGCCACAAATAGTAACTAAATATTTCTGGATTAGCCATTCTTTCAACCTTTCCTTCTTTCTCTAATATTTCCATTTGTTGCTTAGTTTCTTCATAAAAATCTTTGAATGCCCCGATTTCTTTTAACTCAAGAAACCTTTTTTCTTGTTCGTTCCATGCCTTTTTATATGCGCAGCATACTATCACAACAGGTGCGCTTTTTACAAAGGGTACGGTATATTCATTTAACTTCTCTTTCACTTCGGGATTTTTTATTACAAGATATCGCGTAGACTGTATGTTTGAAACAGATGGTGCAAGCCGTCCGGCTTTTAAAATTTCATTAACATATTCGTCCGGTATAGGTTCCGCTTTAAATTTTCTAATACTCCTTCTTAATTTGATAACTTCGTTAAACTCCACAAAAACACCTCTTTCAAAAGATTTGGTCATCATATGCGTTATGAGTTCTAACAGAAACCGCTACTATATATTTGTAACTCAGTTGACCCTTAATTATTACAAAATTTTAATTCGCCGGTTGAGAGAACATTTGCCAAATTTAAACTGTCCTTTCATCATGTTCACAGGTATTAAAAATAATAGTGAAATCAGAAAACGTTCCCCACAGTTTTTCCACATATGTAATAAACATTTCTGCCATAAGCCCCTGTTCTCAATGCCCCTCTGCCCAATGCTGCTCTCATAGGATGGCTCTACAGGTTTTACTTCAAAATAAAGTTCATTATATGCGCCCAACAAACTTCATCATCTCTTTTGCCGGGAACGCGGGGAGAAAGTATTTCGGTTTATTCAAAGCCTTTTCCTTGCCCTAGCTTCAAATCCTGCATGCTTTATGATAAATGAGTTCCAGCCATTTCTGCCTTCTGTTAAGGTCACTCTTCTTAACGCCGGCTAACATGCTTTTTTCTACATGCTTAATCCCACAATAGTTTAAGATAGCATCCTTCATTGTTTTCCATTCTATGTTTTTCCGGAATAGTTTGACAAACCACGCCGGTGAATCAATGGTGTAGATAACCCAGGCTGATTTATTGCTTAATAACCCTTTCGGAGATTTCCCGTCAGATGTATAAGCAAATCCGGAAACAAATACCCTGTCAATAAACCCCTTCAGAATTGCCGGCATGCCATACCACCAAATCGGGTATATAAATATCAGTTCATCGGCCTGTTTGATAAGCTCCCGGTAATGAGCTGTCTCAACATCATTCATAAGCTCGCTTCTTTTGATGCCCTCGTTATACACAAGGACAGGGTTGAAGTTGTCAACATATAAATCAATCACCTCAAAGGTATGCCCACCATCCTTCAGTCCCTGCTTTACCTGATTGAGAATAGCGTGATTAAAACTTTTCGTATTTGGATGGGAATAAATAATCAACGCGTTCATGGATCACTTCTCCTCTCTATTTGAAAATTGATTGTCCGATAGGAATTTCACCGGGTTATAAACTCTCTGCTTCATAAAATCAAGGCACCTTTTGCGTTTTTCGGCGAGCCAATGCTTTGCCACTCGGTTTGCCGTCGACCTGCTTCCAGAGCAGCCGGATTATTTCCTGTACGGGAGCTCCCTCCAGCAGGACACCAATCGAAGCATACATCTGTTCCTCAACTGCACGGATACCTGATACGGCATCCCTCCCTTTCTGTGTAAGCTCCAATTTTACCTTGCGGGAATCCTCTTCGGATTTCTCCTGTTTAATAAGATCCGCCTCAACAAGCCGATTGACCAAACGGCTAGGGCTGCCGGTTTCACACACCAACAAATCGCCAAGCTCTATCATCGATAAAGGCTCATAGTCATAGAGTACACGCAAGACCTCACTCTGGGAAGGCGTAAGGTCCAGCGGCTTTAAAAGCTCGGTGAACATTCGGCTTCCTTCACGCTGTGCCGCTAAAATAAGATAACGTAATTCTTCTGCCGGTTGCATTAAAATCTCCCTTCTGTTTGTAATGACAAGACCATGTTCCTGATTTTGAACATGGACTCAGAATATCAATGCATAGTCATCAATGATGTATCATCGATGACTATGCATTGATGATACATCATTGATGCTTACTTGTCAAGCTTTTCATGAGAAAATTTACTATCATCTATAGCCAAAATATAATGCTCCCCTTTGTAAAGACACAGACGGCCCTGGACGAGATAACCTCCCGCTCATCCTCCAAGCAGTCATACTGAGGATAACTGAAAATCTTCAGAGGGAAAAAGATACGAATTGTTTCGTTTGCCATTTTGATTTCCTCCATTCGTTTTAGTATGAGTCCCTAAAAAAGGGCATAAAAAAAGTGGGGGGGTATCTTCGTTAGAAAATACTCCCGCAAATTTTCAGGAATCAGTTATATCCAATTAAATAAATTGGAATTTGATTTAGAACGGATTGGTTGGATTGGATACGGCATACCACTTGCTTTCAAATAAGAGATAACAGCCATCGCGGCCGTTTATGACATACGATACGCTTGATTTGTCGCTATTGATAACAAAAGAGTAGACCTCTCCTCCGTCAACATCACCCGGCGTGTTGCCTTCTTCAAAGTTCATCTGCCGTACCGAAAGGCCCTCTAACCACGATTCCCATTCTTCAAGTTCATCACCCTTAATTGTCCATTCTGTTTCTTCACCTGAAAGATAGTGGCTTACTGTTACTTGTTCAATATTATTTGGAAGCATCTCAATAGAAAACTTATTAGATTGATTTGCACATGCTGAGAGTGAAAGCAATATTACAGCGGCAAATATTAATAGAGACTTCTTCATAATAGTCTCAACTCCTTTTATAATTAGACGAACCTCCGATCATTTTGGTTCCAAAAAATTCCTGTTTACTTATATGTTCCACTACACATAGTGGTTAACATTCCTCATTTGCCCTCAACTGATAGAATCCAGTAGATATGTTGCCTAATACAGAAGCCACTGAAAGTCTGGGCAAAAAAGATGTCATACTCCTCAGGTACCCCCTTGGCGGGAAGGTATATTTGGCATTCTTTTTCTGCCCTTGTTTTTTCTTAGAGTAAGAGGTTCACTTTCATGGTTCACCAGAACCCTTCCACAGTTCAAAAAGAAGACAGATCTACCCCCTGGCGGAGGAAGATCGTTTTTCTTTTTAACTGGAATCCGGTTGCGCTAAATAAAACAGATTACTGCTTTAATGCCATTCCTTACTTCTGGATTTTTTTGTGAAATAACTCATCCAATAACATAATTTCTGTTTTTGCGCTTACAGCATGGTTTCCGAGCAAAATATCAATTGTAAAATCATTGCTTAGCATCTGGCGGTACATAGATATAATATCTTCTTCTGACATTTCTCCCATTGACTTTGTTTCCGACGGGATTACCGGGATTCCTGATTGCTCTACCAGACTAATATTTCGTTTCAGTTCTGTGGCTATCTTTCTTAAAGTGCTTTCACTTCTTGCCGTCTCAATATCCATCATGCCTCCATTCGTATAGAAATGCTTGATGACTATAGCGGTTGCCACATGGCGAAACATGAAATGATGGTTCCTTGGTGTTTCTCAGAACCGAATTGGGCGTACAGAACACCGTCTTTGATATCTCCACCTGCACCTGGGAATCCGGGGAGCAATCGGTCCCCAACAATTTCAAGCCATTGGTCATATTCCACGGTGTTAGTCATGGTGACAATGGTTTTGCTCTTATTATTCTTTATGGCAGTTAGAGCAGATTCGGCCTGATCATATCGTACAGGAACAAAGATGAAATCGTAGATATCATTGTTTTCCAGTTTGTCAATCACTTTGATAAATATGTGCTTTATAGTTCCGTTGTCGTTGTATCGCAGTCCATCCCTTTTAAGTGTTTCCAACCTCTTTCCTCGGGCCAGAGCTGTTCGCTTCTTATTCTTCATACGTGCCCAAAATAGTTCCATTAAGTGTTTCAACGGTACCCGTACCATTGCAATACACGCCAACGCCCCCCCATGATCGCGGAGAGCACGGAGCAGTGAAATCACAACTCATATTATCAAATTCAATTCCAAGGATAAGATCTCTGGTATTAAGGTCCTGCCCATCCATCTTAACTGTCAAGCCTTTCATTTGACGCAAACCCGCAACATTTTCAGTCCCTTCAAGCATTATATTAAGCAAGACTCTTTCATGATCGGCACTTCGTTTCATTCCAAGCTCAAACAGTCTCCTTCTGCTGCTTTCACCGTTTGCGATTTTAGAGCCGAGATCACTTACATAATTTACGACCTCAGTAATTGCTGCATAATGTGCCGGTGAAGGACTTCCGACCTCCCAACAATCAGCAGCTTTCCCCAAAAGCCTATTATGCTCTGATTTCTCGAGCTCTCTCAAATATTTTTTAATATCATAAATGTGCCCGGAAATGTTGGATGCGGCCATACAACACAAGACTGCGGTATTGCTCTTTGTCCCTTCGAAATCGCGATCTACGTATTTAAATTTTGATCTGATTTCCTGCAGCTCCTCATTTGAAAATAAATTACCGGTTATACTTTTCATGACTTGACCTCCTGGCGATAGATTTGAAGATTATTGATTTGTTTCCATACCGTTTCACCGCAATAGTTTCAACGCGCTTTCGACCCGGTCAAGCCCTTCCATCAAACGTTCTCTCGCGATTGCAAACGTAAACCGGATGTAGCCATCCATGCCGAATGCCTCCCCAGGTACACATGCTACATGGGCTTGCTCCAGGAGAAATTCTGCAAGTTCGTATGAATTACGAATCACCTTGTCACCAAAAATCTTGCCGTAGTAGCTCATGACGTTGGTATATGTATAGAATGCACCATCGGGGCTTTTGCAATGAATACCCGGCATACCGTTCAGTCTTTTCACCATCAGGTCCCGCCGCTGCTTATATTCCTCTATCATTGTTTCGAAATTATGATAATTAGCAATTGCCTCCACGCCGGCTTTCTGCGCGATCGAATTCACATTGCCAGTCATATGTCCGTGTATGTCTGACATCGCGCTGATGACTTCCTCATCTCCCGCCGCGTATCCCACCCGCCATCCAGTCATACAATAGCTTTTCGAAAGCGAATTTACAGTAATGGTCAGCTTTTTTATCGCATCGTCAAAAGCGGCTATGCTGAAGCATTCATTGTCGTTGTAAACCAGCAGTTCGTATACCTCGTCCGAAATCACAAAAAGTTGGTTTTCCACTGCGAGGCAGGCAATCTTTCGGAGTTCCTCTTTTTGAATCACTGCGCCCGTCGGATTATTCGGGGAATTCAGCACAATTGCTTTGGTCCTGTCCGTTATCTTTTTTCCGATGTCCTCTGCTTTCAGCCGGAAATTATCCTCCTCTTTCGTAGGAACAATCACCGGTACGCCGTCAAAAATCTTGACCTGTTCGATGTAGCTGACATAGCAGGGCGCCGGAATGATTACCTCGTCTCCGGGATTGAGGATTGCCCCAAAAGCCTCATAGATTGCTTGTTTCGCTCCGTTGCAGACCAGTATTTCAGAAGCTGCGTATTCCAGTTTGTTTTCTCTTAAAAGCTTTTGCCTGATCGCCTCCTTCAATTCAGGGATGCCGTCGGAAGCAACATATTTCGTATAACCTCTTTGAGTCCACTTGATCGCTTCCTCCTTGATCTGAACGGGCGTATCAAAATCGGGCTCTCCGGTGGCAAAGCTTATCACGTCAATATTATTGAGTTTCATTTCTCTCGCTTTGTCAGCGATCGCCAGCGTCATTGATGAATTTAATTTTTTTACTCTATCTGCGATCTTCATAAAATATCTCCTTTGACATATCGGTTTTAAAAACCCGACATTTTTTTAGCGACATCCCCTATCATTTTTTCAGTAAGATTTAGTCTCTCTCTCCTGCACGTCTCCAGCACTAACGCCCTCGGATCCAGATGGTAATCCTTGGCTGCCTTTTCTATCATTTCGTAAAACGCCGAATGGAATCCTGCGTATCCAAAGGAAAGCGATATGCTCTCCAGTGATTCCGACGCTTTCCTGCCTATGTATTCCTCGGCGATATCCTGCAATATCAGAAAATCTCCCTTGTCATAGCCAATCCGTTTTAACGCAGCCGTTAAAATCTCGGTTGGTGCATTGCCTGCACTTCTCCCAAGTCCTTTCAAACAGGAATCGATATAGTCGGCGCCCGCCTCAACTGCTGCAAGAGAACATGCGACGGCCAGGGAAAGGTTGTCGTGGGCATGGTATCCGACTTTCATAGCCGTACACCCGCGCATCTGATCCTTCATCGCGTAAATATACTCTTTTGTTTGGTTTGGCAGCAGCGTGCCGGCAGAATCCATGATGATAACGGCGTCTGTCCCGTAAGCCTGCACGACTTTGGCCTGCCGGGCCAATTCATCCGGCGTTACGGCATAGGCTTTCCGGATACAGCAGTGCACGATAAGCCCCTTGCTTTTCGCGTATTCAATATATTTTCCGCTTTCCCGGATCTCCTCCATGTTTGCGTTGGGACCTACTCTTAAAAAATCAAGCCCACAGTCAATCGCCTTGTCAATATCGGACTTATCGCCGATTGTGTGCAGAAAGAAGCATCCTATTTTCATTTCCTTGGCTGCTATCCTGGCCGAAGCAATGTATTCCTCGTCACTGTGCAGCGCCTTTATCGCTGTCCTTTCGGTCGCTCCCAGACCAAGACCATGGCCGATTTCCATCCACCTTATACCGCCTTTTTCCAGCCCCTTTACAATATTCTCTGTATCCTCAACCGAAAACTGGTAATTAACCGCATTACTTCCGTCTCGAAGCGTAACATCAATGAGTTCGAAATTGTTGGACATATCCTTTCTCCTTTTTCTATTGGATGTCATTTGTTCCGTATTACGGAACCGCGTTCTTCATTCCTTATTTTTAAAAAGTGGGGCGGTTTTCCACCCCTCTTATTACAGAATTTCCGGGTTACCTTGATGCTAAAGGCTTGACATCAGGAGGGATCGGACATTTATACGTCTCTCCGCCTCGTCTTCTGTCATGCTCCTCCTTTGCCTTTTCTACCAGTTGTGTATTTTCCAGCAATTCCGCGCCTGCAAGCGCCATGACTTTTCCTGCCTGCAGCAGTCCTTTATGGCAAAGGTTCGATTTTCCTTGTGCCACCATTTGCCAGGAATGCCCCGCTGTATCTTTTGCATAGCAGGCTGTCATAATCTGCGCTGTCGGCACGATCCAGCTGACATCGCCCACATCGGTTGAAGCCATCGCCTGGGTTTCAACAGGATCGTACGGATAGATAATGTCAACGATTTCCTTGTTAGAAATTTGCGATATGACGTCGCTGCCTGCTTTGAACATAGTCACCGCGAGACCGTCATCAAACTTCTTTTGCTTTTCGTTCAATGTCTCCCGAATCTTCCTCGCAAACTCTATGTCCTTTTCGTCAACGGGCACGGAGCCTGCTTCCACAAACTTTTCATACAGCAGTGATTGCAGAACATTGTTGTTCAGCAGGTTGGATGCTGCCATTTCAAAGACAACATCAAATCTAGTACCGGTCATCAAAGCCGCGCCTTTTGCTATGTCTACAATCCTCTCGTACAGATCCGTTATCTGTGAAAGCTTAGGTGCACGCATCTCATGCATGACGGATGCCTCAGCCTGTACGACATTCGGATTACGCCCTCCGGTATCAATGATTGCATAGTGCAGGCGAACTTCCTGTTCGGCATGCTCTCTTAAGAAGTTCACTCCGATATTCATCAATTCGACCGCGTCCAGCGCGCTTCTTCCAAGATGGGGCGAAGCGGCTGCATGGGAGCTTATGCCGTGGAATTTAAAAAGTACGGCGCAGGTGGCAAGACTATTACTGTTCATAATGCCGTTTGAGTTAAAAGGATGCCACGTGATGGCTGCATCAAGATCATCAAAACAGCCTTCTCTTGCCATATATACCTTTCCGCAGCCGATTTCCTCACCAGGACAGCCAAAATACTTCACTGTTCCCTTAATTTTATTTTTCTCTATGTATTCCTTTACGGCAAGCGCGGCTGCCAATGCGCCGACACCAAGAGCATGGTGTCCGCATCCATGGCCCTTCCCCCCCCCTTCCAGAGGCTTTTTTTCCGC
This sequence comes from Clostridiales bacterium, assembly GCA_015243575.1. Taxonomy (NCBI): domain Bacteria; kingdom Bacillati; phylum Bacillota; class Clostridia; order Peptostreptococcales; family Anaerovoracaceae; genus Anoxybacterium; species Anoxybacterium hadale. The sequence goes on along the minus strand of CP042469.1, from coordinate 4,823,592 downwards.
GATCCCCGCTTCCTGGCTTAACCCGTAAAGAGCATCAAATTCTCCCAGAAAACCGATTACCGGTTTCCCGCTGCCATAGCTCGCTATGAAAGCCGTTTCCATACCAGCTATACCTTTTGTTAAGGTAAAGCCCTCATCAGCCAAAACCTTGCACAATAGGTCGGATGATTTGAATTCCTCGAATCTGGTTTCCGCATATCCCCATATCGTGTCGCTTATATTAAACAGCATCTCCCGTTTTGCTTCGATAAACGGCAATATCTTTTCCTTATTTACCATGGTGAAAACCTCTATATTTCGTTACTACAGTTTTGATCAATATTAACAATTGTATATCTGCAGTAAAATACAGATATACAATTGTATTTTTGTACACTTAAAGCGAATTTTTCATTACGCCTCTGCAATAAAACAGTAGTAATGGTTTTTGTATGTATCGTTTACAGTCTACCTATACTTCTCATTTCCTTTATAAATTCAAATGGCGGTTTTTCAATAAGAAGATTCGCGTAGGTCATGGAGAAAGTATGCATATCCTGGTCTTCGACAAGAGCCTTCTTCCAGGGGCGCATCAGCTGTGCATGCGTTACATATCTCATAACCCGCGGATGTGCCATAATATATCTCGCTATTTCCCAGGCGCGATCAAGGAGCTGTTCGCGGGGCACAATTTCGTTGACCATACCCAATTCGAGCGCCGTTTTGGCATCGATATCTTTGCCGGTATAGCAGTAATATGCAGCCTTTTTGGTACCCATGATATGTTGATACGCAAGACCCAGGCCGTCTCCCGGCGATGACCCGCCAAGGAAATGCAGATCGTTAAAGACTGCATTTTCAGTACAAATAGTGAGATCACAGGCCAAGGCATACTCAAAATGACCACCGGGGCCGTTGATAGCCGAGATGATCGGAACGTCGATATTGAATACTATGTTCGACAATATCCTTGTCGTCTCAAATTTCGCTTTGTTGACAGCGTCCGGGCCCCACTCGTGCATAGTTTTCTCCCATACATGAGGGTTGGTGCCCATCCACCTGTCGCCTACAGCTGTCAGAATAATGACCTGGTTCTCGGGATCATTGCCGATTTCCGACAGTGCAGCAGGGAATGCTTCGTGCCAAAACCAACTGTGCGTAAAGACACCGCCGTCAGTGTGCAACTTCAATTCAAGTATCCCATCTTCGCGTTTCATCATTAAAATATCTTTGTACTTTTCCTTGTAATTCTCAAAGTCTGACTTCAAACCTCTTTTCTGAATGTCTGGTAGATTTTCCTGATATGCCATTTTGCATCATCCTTTCTGTTTTGTTATTTTTTATTTTATATAGAAGAAACTATATGGTTTCTTCCTATATATTGAAGTAATCGAGAGACGCCGTCGTTAAGAAATCTCTATGTTTCTTAACTGGCCTTAGTTTCCACATTTGTATTCTTTGGTTTGTTTAATCCTTTGATTACAGGAATCTGACTGCCTGCTGCTGCAGCAATAAGCACAAAACCGGCAAGAAGCAGGAAGCCTGAAGTAAAGGAACCGCCGCTGGCATCGATCGTGATTCCCATAACCAATGGAGACAGGAACGAACCTAGCTGGGAACCGGTAGCGATGATACCGTTAGCGGTGCCGACAGCTTCCACCGGGTACCTTTTCAGCGGGTTTGTCATTACGACCATGTTAACAAACACACAGCCCAGTGAAGCTAAAGTCTGGAAGATTACAGCCATTATAGCGTTTGAAGCGGTAGTTAATAAAACAAGAAATATAGCGGTTGATAACCCTCCAAATATAGCGAAATATTTTTCATAACCGGAAATTTTGTCAAGCAGATAACCGACAAAAAGTGCCGCAAGCATTATGACTGCTGAGCTCAATGCGACCAACATCCCCATTGTCTCAATATCCACTCCACGGGCTCTTACTAGATAAATTGGCATCCAGGATGAAACACCCCAGCCAACGAACTGTATTGAAAGAGCAGTGAAGAATAGCGCCCAGGTTACACGCTGCTTTAAAAGTGACTTTACGGATACATTTGGCTTTTGCTCTGCGGTGTTTGCAGCAGCTGCTCCTCCAGCTGTACTTCTTCTGAGTCCAAAGAAATAAAGCAGGAAGATAGACAATCCAATTAAAGCAGTATAAAAAAACGTCATACGCCAGCCATGTGCAACGACCAAAGGAGCACCTGCACCAGCCGCAATAATCGTCCCAACTGTGCCACCTATCATAACCAAAGACTTTGCCCTGGCTCTTTGTCTTAGTGGGAAAGTTTCAGCAATCGTTTTGGAGCTTGCATTGGGAAAGAAACCGTCGAAAAAGCCGAATATTACGCGTACAACAAATAGTGCCGCAACGGACCATGCAATCGCCGTTAAACCGGTAAAGACCGCCCATGCCAAAGTGGCCACAAGGAGCACATTTCTGGCGCCCCATTTGTCTACTAAAAGTCCGCCGGGGAGCTGTATTATAATGCATCCCAGGAAGAAAGCGCTTAAGATCATACCCGTTGTAGTTGCATTAATGCCAAACTCGTCTTGAACCTGTACCATAGAAATACTCATTAGGTTACGGTCAATACACGCGAACATCCATCCCAGGAAAAGTATGACTATTACCCAATTGCGTCCATTATTTTTCACGTCAGAGTTATTTTCTATGTTTTGTTTGATATCGTCTTTGTCCATTTTAATCTCCTTTCATCAATACGAATAATTGAATATACCTTCTATACACTATGTAAACTATCAATGGTCTCCTTCTTGTAACACTCCTTTCTTATTATTTACTTAGTTATAGCATCAATGAGCTTTACTCAACCAATCCCCCTATTCAGCGCTCTATGGCTCCGAATGTTTCCTTTGAAGCCTTATTTCTATTCGGAAGATCTTTGAACAGCGAAATGCTGATAATTCCCCTTTAGTAATTATTTTTTGGTTATCTTTTATCTTTTAAGGTACATTTTGTATCTTATTATACGCGCTCTTAAAATAAAGTTCAATATGTATCTTAATTTTTTTCTAAAGCTATGTTATAATATTATTGTGAATTAAGGACAATCTTAAAAACTTATATTTTTGCAAACTACTGTGAAGGGATGGTCATAGAAATGGAAAGAGCGGGCAAGAATATGCGCAGACGCGGTGATGCGCTGAACGAAAGCATCTATAACGCTACTATAGAGATAATCAGGGAAGTCGGATATGCCAATCTCACATTTCAGAAAATTGCGCATACTGCAAAAACCAGCCGCACTGTAATGTACCGCCATTGGGAAACAACATTTGACATAATTCGTGAAATTATTATATATAAAACGGCGAATATACTCGGCGGTGAATTGATTGACAAGATAGAGAGTACTGGGAACCTGCGTGGAGACTTATTACAGCTGCTAACACTCTATCAAAGGATTTACACAGAAGTCGGCCCGGAAATTATGAATGCGTTTTTATTTGAGATGGGACAAAATAATAAAAAAATACCTGGGATTGAAGTTAACGCAATTAATAATAATATCTTAACCATGCGAAAATTGCTTGAATCCGCAAAAGCTAGGGGGGAAAAAATAAAAGAGGTCAGCGATGCGACATTAACGTTGCCTTTTGACTTAATTCGTATTGAAAATTTCCTGCACAAAGAGGGTGCTGGCGCAAACCGGCTCGATTTATTGGTAGATGAAATATTGCTTCCGGTTTTTAAAATATGATATCACTTATTTTTTACGCTTTTGGAAAGCATGTATGAAATTTCAACACTTTTTTCTATTGAGAGGATAATCGCTCAGGTAAGTCCATAAATCAAGCTAAAAAGTAGATGCAAAAGCATGAATACAAAATAATAGTTGCAATAGCATCCTATATGACGTACAATATTTACATGTTCATATACTAAAAGGAAGGTGAGACGATGAATCAAGAGTCATTTGGACGATATATTTCATCAATCTATCGACATTTACTAATATTGATAAGCCACGAGCTCCGTGAATATGGAATCGGCAGCGGCCAGTATATCTTTTTTGGTGAGATTGCCAGGAATGAAGGAATTTCGCAAAAGGATCTCAGTAAGCTTATTCAAATTGATAAGGCAACTACGGTGAAAGCGATCAAAAAATTAGAAGAAGAAGGCTATATTTATCGAGTTCAGGACTCGGCTGATAAAAGGTACAACTTTCTTTTCCTGACTGAAAAAGGAAAGGACTTTCTCCCGGTTTTCAAAGAACGGATGTCCAATATTACAACGATATTGAGTAAGGGAATGACAGAAGAACAGCGAAGCAACACAATTGAAACCCTTGCTTTTATGCTAAAGAATACGATAGATGCAGTCGATGAATTAAAAAGCAATGCTTGAAAATTAAATCCACTATGGTGGATTTAATTTTCACGATATAGTTGCAATAGCATTCTACTTGCGGGAGGATGACCTATGACTAAAAATAACACGTTATTAACAAAAGGATCCGTGCTCAAAACCCTTGTCTAGCTTACGATACCTATGATCTTCGGGATGCTCAGCTTTGCTTTACTGGGCTCTCATTACTTTTGAATGACTGGGGTTTTGGCATCAATGACTATTTCCTTTTTGTTGATCGTCATACCGGTCCATAACGTGATGAAAGATAAAGTAGCCACATTAAACCAGCTGAAAATCCACCCATCAGCCCTATCATGAAAAATGTTAAGGTATAGAACTTAAAGCACCATCCCATTGAAAGGAGGTGATGAAGATGCCAATAATAACCATCGAAATTTTTCCACAAGAATATGCAAAGAAAGTAGAAATCGCCAAGGTGTTTACAGACGAACTGAGCAGAATTACAGGAATACCGAAAGAACCCATCTCTGTGATATTTCGTGATTTGACACCGGAGCATGCGGCGACCGCCGGAGTGATGCTTGCAGAAAAATACAGAGACATGCAATCAAAATAATTCTCCGAAATTCAACAAGAATCAAACGCTTTGTGAAGGAACTAACACCATCGTTATCCTCATGCCTATCGCCACACTACAGCAAAGCCTGCCCTCGATAATAGGGCAGGCTTTGCCGCTGTGTATTTCGCCAAGGAGGTATCTGCGTCAAGCGTCATCTTTTTTGTGTCCTCAAGGCATCTCGATTGACTACTACCGAAACTAAGGACGAGCATTATAAAACATAGTGTGTTAAAAGCACTGATATCCGTGAAGAATTGTGGTATAACCTTACTTTCATCTCTTTATCTCCAGGTTACAGAGTGTTGTTTAATGAGGCTCTGGAAAAACATAATTCATAATAAAATTTTCGGCTTATTTTTTTCTTGCTTAAATATAATCTTGAGCGCCATCCTTAAAAATACCGAATGTCATCTATGAAGCGCCCAAAAAAGCAGGGCCAAAAAATGCACTTTTTTGCCCCGATTTTTACTCATTTTTAGCCCCAAAACCACTGCATATAGTGGTTGTACTACCTTATTTATCCTCTAAACCACATTTCGTCATCAGAAACCACGCACTCCACATGCCTTGAAGCGGTGAAAAAATGCCGCCTGAAGCTGGCGGGGCCTTAGCGGCATGTACCTCTCAAAGAGGTCATTTTTCCCATAACAGTTTAATATATTTATAGATTTGGTTTACCTCCAGCCCGATTTGAGGTAATACTTAATCCAACAATCAAAAATTCAACCTCTTCATGGGCTTTGGGACAATGCTCCACCCCCTTGGGAACAACAAACATCTCACCTTCAAACAATTCAATATTTTCATCTCTTAGCTGGATAGTCAGTTGACCTTTGTATAGGATAAACAACTCGTCTTGGTCTTCATGTAAATGCCATTTTGTCTCGCCTATTCCTTTTGCAAGTTTAAATAATTGTCCATTAGCTTCACCGATTATTTTCTGAGACCAATATTCTTTAATTGATGCAAGTTCTTCGTATATGTTGACTTTATTCATGTTTTACCTCCTCGTATAATAAATTTGCAATTCCTATATTTCATGCTATCATGGAGATAATGATTTGTAAAACTAATGCTATTAATGATAACGTTTAAAATAACTGATTGATAAAGAGGTCAAAAATGGAACTACGTCAATTAAATACATTCGTTACTGTGACTAAATTAAATAATTTTACAAAAGCTGCCGCTTACTTGGGATATTCGCAGGCCTCTGTTACCTCTCAAATACAATTACTGGAAAAGGAATTAGGCGTTTATTTGTTCGACAGAATAGGTAAACGTATATTTTTGACCCCTGAGGGAGAAAAACTCCTGACCTACTCCAAAGAGATTCTTAAACTTTATGATGAAACGAAGGAGTCCTTTTCATCAAATGAATTAAAAGGCACCATTATGATTGGAGCAAGTGATTCGCTATGCGCCTTAAGGTTGCCGCTCCTATTAAAGGAATTCCACGAGCGGTATCCTGCTGTAGAAATAGTGCTAAAAATGAAGAACTATAATGACGCACAAACGGCGTTAAGAGAAAATGAAATTGATGTTGCTTTTGTAATTGGTCAAAAAATAGGTTCTCCCGAATTCATTTCAGACCTTGAATTTCCAGAACCTTTAGCTTTATTGACAATTCCAGGGCACCCGCTATCATTAAAAAACCACATTTCTCCTGAAGATATCGTTCCATATAATGCAATCCTTGCACAAAAGGGCTGTAGTTTTCGAAAGGCTTTTGAAAAGTGCCTAGATGATGCAAAGCTTTTCCCAAAATATATGATGGAAGTTGGCAGTATTCAAGCGATTAAACAACTGACCATAAGTGGAATGGGAATATCATTGCTTCCTCGGATTGCTGTTGAAGATGAACTAAACAGGAAGCTGCTAGCAGAACTTGATTGGGCAGGAGCTCCTTTTGACTTAGTAACACAAATAATTTACCACAGAAATAAGCGGGTTTCGCCAATGCTACAAGCATTTCTTGATCTTGCAAAAGAAACAATGAAGCCTTTATGAAGAATAGCTTTTTCGTTATTTGAGATTGGCATCCAACCTAAGATTTCTTAGGGACTATCCCAAGTTTTGTGTAAACTCTAAAAATTGATGTAAGATATCAAGAAATAGCGAAGGGTAAGGGCTGAAAATTAATAGCTCTTACCCTTATCTGTATAATACAAATTCTTTTTGGCACGTCAAGGAAAAAATACTACTCAACATTGACAGCTGAGTTAAAGCTATACTCATTTTTCGGGCCTACCAATCAACCGAGACATACTTAAATGGGTTAATAACCACATCCTACTGCAATTGATCATTGACCTGTTGAGTCCCTGCATCGCCATATTGCGTATTTCGGCGACATCCGGACAAGACAAATTAACTGGTATCCTTAAAGTATCACACTTTAAGGAGGGCCAAGTATGAGGAGGCTGGACATGTCAAAAGTCAAAGAAATACTCAGGCTAAAATTTGATGCAGGGTTATCGCTAAGGGATATCGCCGCATCATGCAATTGCGGAAAATCAACAGTGGACGATGTACTGAGGAGAGCTCAGAACGCTAAAATCTCTTGGCCTTGCGATCTTAACGATAAAGAACTCCTGTCCCTGATTTATCCTCCGGCAGAAGTCAGAAAAGTGGCTGCTGAGCCGGATTTGAATTACATCTTCAGCGAGATGAAGCGGAAGCATGTAACTCTGATGCTCCTTTGGGAAGAGTACAAGCGGGATAATCCTGATGGCCTCATGTACACCCAGTTTTGCGAACGGTATCGAAGCTTTAAGAAAACCAACCAAATCTCCTGCATATTGAACATAAAGCTGGAGAGTCAATGCAGGTAGATTGGGCGGGCAGCACAATCCCATACATTGAAGCTCCCACAGGGGAAGAGAAAGTTGCATATATATTTGTGTCGGTTCTCCCGGCGTCAGCATATCCCTTTGCTTATGCCTATGGGGATATGAAACAGCCAAACTGGATTGATGCTCATGTCAGAGCCTTCGAGCATTACGGCGGCGTACCGAGGGTTGTCATTCCCGATAATACAAAGACTGCGGTTAAAACACCGGATCTCGTGGATCCACTTCTCAATGCCAGCTATACCGAGATGGCCCGGCATTACGGAGTTGCTCTGGTACCGGCAAGGCCGAGGAAACCCAAAGACAAAGCCGCTGATGAAAATATGGTCGGCAATGTGTCAAGGCGTATCATAGCAGCACTCCGAAACCGTCGATTCTTTAGTGTCATGGAGATCAATCAGGCCATAGCGATCGAACTTGACAAGCTGATAAACCGGCCATTTCAAAAGCTTGAAGGGAACCGGAAAACAGCTTTTGAAGCCATTGATAAGCCGGCCTTAAAGCCGCTTCCCGCCGCCCGGTACGAGTATGCCGACTGGGCAGATGCTAAAGTTGCTTTTAATTATCATGTTGAATATCAGGGCTTTTTTCTACAGCGTCCATTATTCCAACATTGGCAAAATCTCAAGAGTACGGGCAACCGCTTCTGTCATAGAAATCTTCGCCTGCGGCGAGCGGATTGCCGCTCACAAGAGAAACTTCAATACTTTCAAACGATATACCACGTTGCCGGAGCATATGCCGGAATCCCACAAGGCAGTTACCGGATGGAGCTCCGAACGGTACTTGTCATGGGCCGAAAAGATCGGGCCAAAGACCAGGCATCTGATTGCCAATATTCTTGATAGCAGGGAGTATCCGGTACAGACCTACAGATCCTGCATGGGCATCTTGCGTCTCGCATCTGATTATCCTTCCGAAGTTGTCGAAGCAGCAAGCAAGGAGGCAATCGACAAGGGAACCTGCACCTACAAATATTTCAGCATCATCCTCAGACAAAAGGCGTTGAAAGCATCCCCCGAAGTTGAGAAGATCGTATCAAATACCAACTTACGAGGAGCCAGAACGTATGCCGGAGGTGGAAAGAATGCTTAACAATCAAACCATTGAAAAACTACGGGATATGAAGCTGAAGGCCATGGCGCAGATGCTGAGCGAGCCTGATCCCTCTGATCTGGGGCTATCCTTTGAAGAACGGCTTGGCCTTATGGTCGAAAAAGAGTGGATGGCCAAGAAGAACTCCAAGATCAAACGCCTGCTTCGGAATGCTTCCCTCAGCTTAAATGCCAGCATTGAGGGCATTGAATACACAGCAAACAGAGCAATTGAGAAGCAATCTATACTTGAGCTTGCAAGCTGCAACTTCATTGAGAAATCGCTGAACATCATCACTACCGGCAAGACCGGATGCGGTAAAACCTATCTGATTTGCGCCTTTGGCAGCAATGCCTGCAGGAAAGGATATACCGTTAAATATTACAGGATTCCGGAATTGCTTCTGGAAATCCAGGATGCAAAAGCTCAAACCAATACTCAAAATTTATGAAAGGGCTTCAAAGCACCCGCCTTCTGATCCTTGATGACATTGGGCTGAAATCCTACAGTCTTGAGGAAAGCCGTGACATACTGGAGATTGCTGAATCCCGCTACAACAGAGGCTCGATGATCCTCGCCGGGCAAATCTCTCATGGTCAGTGGTATGAGCTTTTCCCCGATCCGACGATTGCCGACGCCATCATGGACCGGATCATCCATAACTCCTACATCCTCGAACTTGACTCGAAGATTTCTATGCGAGAAGTTATGGCTGCCAAGAAAATGCGGGACGCTCTCGAATTCTAAATACTGACAATATTTGTTGCCGAAAAGCAGCAATTATTTTACAATCAATTTAGCCGGCAAAGTGTCCGGATACTTCCGGTTTCGTGTCCGGATGTTTCCGGAATTGCTGTCCGGATGTTCCGGAATACGCAATTTACTCAATTGGATGAGTGATATGCTTTTCCGAAAATAATATAATTGCTTTTTTATCAATTCTTCATCAGAAGTTTGGTTAATACTAGCAATATCACCATAGACAGTTCCGATTGAATAATAAATTTGTGCTTGCGAAGCAATATCTTCAGTTTGCGCCAATTCTTTTGCTTGGTCAATCAAGCTATATAATTTTTCTACGTTTTTATTAACAGTAGCATCATCAAATTGCTTGGAAATATTTTTAGATTTCTCAGAAAATGGATCGATATATTTCTTGGAATGCATCCTTAGACCCCCATTAAATAATTACAAAAATGTTTCTCTAATCATCCCTAGTGACCTATTAAACATAATAATATTTCTAGAAATCTAACCCAGTAGCTGTTTGTTGATATCTTTTGTATGTTCTAGATTATTATTATCCATTATGTCTTTTGTAATTGTGAATATCTTGGATTTTTTCCAAACATTATAATCACCAATGATGTACAATCTATATTTAGCACGAGTCACGGCAACGTTGACAATATTAGGCTTTACCCACCTAACCGCACCGCTTGCTTTCCTATCACATCCAAGAACAAATATTACTTCTTTTGCTTCTTTCCCTTGAAATTTATGTACGGTACCACAGTAATTATCAAGCCAAATCTCGACTTCCTCTTTATGTGTCTTCAGTTCAGTTGATTGATTAACCATTTGCTTGATCCCTTCAATAACTGTCGTGAATGGTGATATTACAAATAAATCTGGAATCCCATTATGTTTATTAAAGCTACTAACAATTATCTCTAACGCCTTTTCTCCTTGCGATGTAATAAAATGATTTTTTCTACCGATTTCGTCTCCAGTCACATTTATCCAGAGGGATGTTTCCATTACAAATTTAGATTCATCCTCTTTTTTAGCTTCTGCGGTCTTCATTTTCATTGTTCTAGCATAAGACAATTCATTAGAGATATCAAACATTGGATTGACACACCTACGATGTACAATTAGGGGACATCCTATCCATATCGGTTTTGCCTCTTCATTTACAGAATCTTTTATATAAGACCCATAGCAGTTAAGTCTATCAGCAAATTCCTGTACAGAAATAGTTTTGTCTATATAAGGTCTAATAATCTCGTCTGTAAATGCATTCTTAATCAGATCTGCATCATCTGTTACAACTGGTTCTACTTGTTTAGGATCTCCAACAATAATTGCTCTTTTACATCTCCATAATGCGCCTACTGCGACCTGTGGTGAAGCCTGTCCAGCCTCATCAACAATTAACAGCCCCAGGCGTCCTTGCTCTTTTATATTTCCTAAAAAGCGACCTACTGAAGCAAAGGTTGTAGATATCACCGGTGTAAGTAAGAATAATGTATTGATTAGGTGGCTATATGATTTGTCTTTATCATTTTGACTATACGTGCATAATTCTTTTTTACTATTCTCTCGGTACTTCCACATCATTGCAAGATTTTTGAAGTTATCTCTACAAGCATTGGAGGATAAAATAAATTCCTTATGTAATTGAAGCGCAAGGTAAAACAGCATCTCCCTCTCTCGATTATATTCTTGGGTAATCCATGGATTTGAAGTCTGTATATTTGTACTAATTTTTTCATCCTTATTTTCAAAGTCATCCCAAAACTTGCCATCTATAACCTTCGCATTTTTACCATGCTTACTTAAGACATTATGCAATTCCGTTTTATCCCTTAAAATATCTGTTTGAACATCTTCTATCGATTTATTTTCCGTAGCAATATTATCAATTAAAGTACTGGAATTCTCTTTTAATTTGTCAATACTATGGTAATTCTCTGACAGACAGTTTTCATGTTTTTCTTTTACTTTTATGACTTCAATATGTCTATCAATACTATCTAGCTTTAACTTCTTTTCCAACTCCAGCAATTCATTATTCGCTTTCACTTCTTCTTTTAATTCTAAAATTTGGCGCAGTTTTTCTGTCTGCATCCATTTCCCAAATAGAATCTCATACCACTTTCTGGAATCTTCTTTCTTTATTAAGTTGCTTTTAATACTTTCGATCTTATTTTCGAATTCTTGCAAATTACAATCATGTATTTTTAGTTCTTCAAGTAATTTATCTCCTTTATTTTTAGCAATCGAGATATTTTTAACTATTTCTGCGTTTTCCCCTTTAAGTTTTTGGATTTCTTCCAAACACATCTTCCCAAGAGCTGTTAACTGATTGATATTCTTTTCTGATATCAGAATTTTATTTTTATTACTATTTTCTTTTATTTTATATTCTTCTGATAATCGACTGATTCTCGCAAGTTCTTTTTTATGCATTTCAACTTTTGAAAATTGTATACAAAATTCTTTCTTGGCATTTAAATAGCTTTCATGACGTTTTGTTACCATTTCATTAGTACAGTAAAAGCTCTCAATAATTTCATTCAATACATTGAAACAATATTTACCTACATTAGACGACTTGCCCATAGGTGCGGATATCAGTCCCCATTCACTAATATCTAAAGAATCGTCTGTCTCAGGACTTTGAGATACCAATTTATGTGCAAGCCAAGAAAAGTAAATGTCTCTCTTTTCTATAAATTGGGGTTGTTTTTTTCCGTTTTCATCAACAATAAATACTTTGTATGATTCTATACTGCTAGTTTTAGATACATCAAATAGATTAATAATTTGTTCCAACCCTTCGGCAACTTGTTCTTTATCATTCGTATCTGGCCGGAGATTAGAAATAAGTTCTCCACCATCCGGAAGTTCTTTTGTTATATTTTCTACAGCAGCATTATTGCACGAAGCTACCAGCATACTAAAATCAGATAGCTTTTCATCTTTAAAAGCATAGTACTTATTGCAATATTGGTCGTATCCATTATTTATGTAATTCCCGTTTTCAAAAAGACGAGATTCAAATGCATCATCGGAGTTTTCATATTCACACATAATTTTTGCACGTTCTACAATATTAGATGCGATAATTTCTTTCAACAGTGTTGTTTTTCCAGTGCCCGGAGGGCCATTCACAGAAAATATTTTTCCAATTTGATTTGTGTCGCTAATCCCCATGTTTATTGCAACCTGCTGCATTAATGCCGGATTAAATTTTGATGGCCATTTCCCAGAAGGTGATTTGTCTGCAAACAGCCACTCCGCTATATGCAATTTACTATTGCGGATATCAATACGATTCGGCCTATAAATAGGTCCTTGATCCTGGTCTTCTTCGTAAGCGCCTATTATATAGTCCACTATATGTGAAAATGAACTGCTATTCCCTTTGCTATTTTCAAGAACTTGCTTTACCATCTCCAAATCATCAACGTAAAACCCTTTTACAAGCTCACTAATGTCTTCCTCTTTTTCATCTTCTCTCTCAAAGGTCTTCTCACTGTCATATCTTGTATAAATAAAGCTGCCTTCTAATTCACTTCCTATGAGATCTTCATCTATTGAATTCATATATTTATTTACAACAGAATTATATAAATCCTCAATTTGAGTGCTCCGTAAAGGTTCTATTTTACTTATCGTCTCTTCAAACTCTTTAATATCATTCTCATAATTTCTGCTTGTTACAATTCCATCTATCTTTCCTCCTGATATAATGCAATTGTATATTCCCCATACCAATGGTGATATCCTAAGACTTTTTTCAATATAAAAGCCCTCCTTGTCAACCTTTAACCCAATAAGGCATATCTTACCATTTTGATCTTCCGGTCTGTCATCTTTTATTTTTAAAGATTCATATAACTTTCTAATCAGAACCTCTCTCTTTATTTTTCCAATACACAAGTGTAGCGAACTACTGCATTTGGGATATTTCACATAAAAAATATCGTCGTTCCTTACAAGTTCAGATACTTCAAGGGATAAAGGCAGATTATAGAACAATGCAATCTTAGAAAACTTGCATTCTTCTTTTGTTATTCCCCCTTGTTGCTCTTTTATTGCTAATTCAACTTTCCTTCTATTCTCTTTTGTATCTTGAGGAAAAGATTCTTGGTTTAAAAACTCGATGGTATGCCAAAATTCAACTATATTATAAGCTATTTTTGTTTTATTCTCCCGCTCTGAAATCTTTTGCTTTGCCAAAGTTATTTTGCCTACTTTCTAAATAATATGTTTGTGTGATTTTATTTTGTTATTCTATTGATTATCTGGCAAGACTGGTTCGAATTTTATACCCAAAAGCTCTAATTTTGTCCATGATATTAATTCGAAAAGCTGCCTATCTTTATAATAGTTTAACTTTTCATATTGCCCTTTTGTAATTTTTTCTCCATGCGATGATAAATTTCGAGGCCAATATAGATCTTGAAGCATTTTGTTAAACGAAAATGTGGCTTCAACAAATTTCACTTTGTTTTCTATAACAAATTTCTTCATGTCATACCACATCAGATGTTCTGTTGGCTTATTTTTTATATCAGAGAGTTGTATAATCTCATTTATTTCTTGCTCAATTACTCCGCAGTATTGTTTAAAAGGCATATTATAAGAAACCGTTTTTCTGCCATCATCCTTCTCAAATTGCTCAGCTACTGAATCTGCGGAAGCCAAGTCCCACATAGAATTCTCGGATAACCCACCGCAGTTAGTATGATAAATTGAATAGTAAAAATCAACTTTATCAAGTGGTATCCACTCAATCCAAATGTTTTCATTTTTCTTTTCAGCAAAATCATACTGCCAGGATGCCAATAGTCCATCTGTATCTACAAACATTTCAATGCAATCAATATATCTGTCAAGGCCCTGCAGTATAATTTGGTATGCCAATCTGGACAAAGTAAGCATAGCACCATAATCGCATCGTTGATAATCACTTTTCATTAAATACTCATAATAATTCATTGAAGCTATTTCTGATAAAACAATAGATTCAGGATCTGTAAGTGTATTATTTTGATAATTCTCCTGAACTTTTGTGATTATATCTTCTACATTTCCTTCTATACCAGTAACTTCATGAACCTCTCTTAAAACTTCAAAATAACGCTCATTACCTTTTTGAGCAACGGAATATAATGACGCACACAAAAACTTTATCATATCATCATTGATATTTGATCTACTCAAATTTCCGATTAATTGTTCTAATGTCGCAAGTACATAGTTTTTTAGCCCTACGATATAGTTGTGACGTGGAATTATGCCTAATTCATTATCTAGATACTCTCCGTCCACTAATTCATTTATCGATTGCCAATTTAGCATTAAATCGCCCCCATTTCTTATGGTATATACCTTTTAATTGCTTTTTCAAAAATCACATTAATGCGATCTTATTTTACTTTCCCCACGCCCAGCAATTTCATTTCCATATCTTCCAAAGCCTTTATATAATCTTTTTCGGCTTTGGAAACATCCGCCAAATGCAGAGCTTTATATTTCTTCTATTCATCCTTTGCCTTAAGTTCAGCGGTCTTAGCACTGATTGTTCCGGCATGGGTCAGGATTTCATGCTTGGACAATTTCAAAAATCCATCCAGCGTTTCAATCCAATCCGCCATACACATAGGGATTCTTCTTCGGGCCTGCAAATCGGTAAATTTTAAATAGCAGAAACCACACTGTTTAAAGCAGATAATTCTTCTTCAGTACAATAGTTTTTAGCAACCAGGGCGTCCCCTTGTGTTGGAATTTCTCCTTTAAAGCTTAGCATCCCCATATAAGGCTTGTCCGCATCTGCCGAATATAAATCTTTTCTGCTTCAGTCTTTCCATGAGCTGCCCAATGCATTTTATTCTGCACTGCTTTAAAAAATAATGTAGACGCTTCCGTTTTACTAAGATAGCTAGATCAAAACGCTTAATTGATATCAGATTTAATCCTACAAGGTAATAAATTTTAGATCGACTTAACAGTGAGCCGGTTCGGGTTTAATTTAAGTAAATGGTCTACTTTGTCTTGCACCAAAAGAATGTCATCATCAATTTTACTTATTCTATTATATAGATCAATCAAGCCATCTCTGTATCTTAATATGTAATCTTTTGATATAAATTCAATTTCATAATCAAAATCTGCAATAACTTTTATGCATCTTAATACAACTCCTTTTAAGTCATTTCCACAAATTAAATATAGTTCTTCAAAATTTATTAATTCTTTCCTTGTAAAAAGTGAGATCTTATTTATAAGATGCATGCATTCCCGCAATTGATGCAGTGTTTCAGGAGAATTACCATCAATTTCATCTATGCTATATTGAAGCATACTGTTATTCGCTATTTCTTCACTAAGCGAAAGCTCCAATATAACAATATCTTTTTTCTGCGCAGCCTTCTGTGCATTTGCCTGCCAGAGCGAAAAGAAAACACCTATTACACCATAGAAGACTGTTATATAGGAGGCCGTTTCCCAGTCAAACTTATCGATCCAAAAAACCAAAGACATCACATAAAAAAATAACAGTACAATTGTGGCAAAAGTGATAGGGGTTTTGCCTTTATTCAATAATAGCAGGAGCTTCATTTTGAACCTTTGCATCTTCTTTGTACCTTTCAATAAGCTCAACACAATACTTTTTAGAACATCCAAATTTGGCTATAATTGTATCAATCTCATGCCCGTCAACAAAGGCATGAAGAATTTGCAGATCCTTGCCATAATAATTTCTGTTTATCATTTCTTTTATTTTCTTTGCATCTTTGAGGTGATTAAACAGATTTTGATTGCTTAAAGCATGTGGATAGAGAGTTAAAAACTCTTTCCACTTTTCTTCTAAAATCTTATTATCTTTATCATAGTCTGGATTGGTGTCTTTCATAATTAATCCAGAAAAAATAAGTTGCATATTTCCACTCCAAAAGCTGCGCATGAAATCATCCAATGCAGGAATACGATATTGAAAAGCTTCTCTTCTAAAATAGCATAGCTGAAATAATCTTTTTTCTTCTCTACTCATCGCTTTCCTGTGCGTTTGATAAAAATGTATACTGAATTTATAGAATAGTTCCTTTGTAATGTAATCGGCCTCCCTTTTCATGTTTTCAAATGCCGTTTCAGTGGAGCAAGTATTATCAATTATCCATCCCAAGATATTTTCGCTGTTTTTTTGAATATCAACGTCGTTTAAAAACTCAATGACTTCTTTATACACCTTGGGGGACTGTAAATTTAGTTCGTTAGTGACTTCATGAATTAGTTCTTCATATTTTTTTTGGTCAAAACTCTCTAATAACGCTACCGCCCTCTGTGGAAAATCTTTTTCTGCAATTTCATTACTATTGGAATTTGCGGAAGAAATAAGCATCAACCATGTTTCTTTTCTGAATTCTTCTTTCAATTTATCAAGCTTTTTTCGAGTAAAAAGGATTCGGAGTCTTTTGTCCAAACTCAGTTTTCTGACTCTTTTCCGATATTCTCTCTTAAACATATCGTCTAGTTCATTATCGAATTCATCAAATTCTTCCAAAACCATATCGCGAAATGAATA
This sequence comes from Clostridiales bacterium, assembly GCA_015243575.1. Classification (NCBI taxonomy): domain Bacteria; kingdom Bacillati; phylum Bacillota; class Clostridia; order Peptostreptococcales; family Anaerovoracaceae; genus Anoxybacterium; species Anoxybacterium hadale. The sequence continues at coordinate 4,806,390 of CP042469.1, read as the reverse complement.
ATAACCTTGTTCAGACATATTTACCTTTAAAAAACTATTTTTAACCGCATTATAAAATAGCGTCTTCACATCACTATTATCTAGGGGAGAAGTATGGTTGTTATTCGATATTAAACCACATCTCATCATTTCTTGATAGTCGACATACTCATTTTTCTCAATTGGAAACATAGTTGAAAATTTTATCATCTTTAACAAATAAAGCAATTCTTCAAGTTCTGTTTGAGAAAAAATCACACGCGTAAAATTCGATAATTCGTTCATCGGTGGGATGTAAGCCCTTATCTTTCCTTTTTTTGTTTTTCCGTCAATTTCCAAACTATATTTAATTGTTGTTGAATTTCGAAACGATTTCATATAAACACCTTGCTTAGTGGACTTGTTTTTTCATCCGCCGCAGTTGTTGCATATTTTGCAACAACTGAATTTCTTATCAGCTCACCTTCATCAAAGATATTTCTTATATGACGAGAAATGGTGGACTTAACACGCTGAAATAAGTTTGCCATTTGGTCTATTGAGAGCCAGACGGTATCGTTATCGAAGTTAGTTTCTACTTTTGTTAAACCATCTTCGGTCTGGTAGATTACAATTTCAGAGTTCATAACTTCACCCCTTACATCTTTTTCTTATATTATATACGTTCTGACAAAATATTTCCATTAATATACTAAAAAGAGGCTTAGTTCCAGCATCATATTATCAGCCTGAATTAAACCTCTTATTTTAAGTCATTTCCCGGAAATTCTCTTTGGCATCTACAGGTTTGCCCTTTTTCCGGGATAAAAAACGGTCATTTTTTTGCTCGATTTTCGCTCTTTTTTTGCCTCAAAACCACAACATCTTGTGGCAAAACGCTACCTTTCTTCCCCCAAACCACATTTCCGCATCTTTATTACCGTCTCAACATGCCCCGTATGCGGAAACATATCCACTGGCTGGGCTTCAACAAACCCATACCCCAGTTCCCCAAGGATCTTTACATCCCTGGCCAAAGTCGCCGGATCGCAGGACACATAGACGATGCGCTTCGGACAGACCTGTGCCACAGCATCCAAAAGAGCTGGATCACAGCCTGCTCGGGGCGGGTCAAGGATGACTACGTCCGCTTGAACGCCTTCCTTCAAAAGCCTCGGCAGTTCCTCTTCTGCTTTGCCGCAGATATATTCCGCGTTGACGATGCCGTTGATGACAGCATTTCGATTTGCGTCCAGTACAGCCGCTTTCACCGACTCGATTCCGATGACCTTTTTGGCTTTGGATGCACAGTACAGTCCGATGGTACCCACACCGCAGTAGAGATCCAGCACCGTCTCTGCTCCCGTCAGCGCAGCATATTCAAGGGCTTTGTCATAGAGCTTTACCATCTGTACCGGGTTGATCTGATAAAAGGACATAGGTGAAATTTCAAAACTCAGGCCTCCGGCCTCTTCAAGGATGTTCGGCTTACCTGCAAGGGTCACACATTCTGACCCCATGATTTCTGAGGTATTCTTTTTATTAATGTTCAGAACCACGCTTTCCAGAGAGTACTCAATCCCGGTCTGCGGGTCCGGTGGAAGCTCATTGATTGCATCATCCATCATGAGAACCAGCTTCTCCCCGTTGGGCATACCTTTTCCGTTGATCACCAAAATCGCCATGACCTCGCCGGTTCCAAAGGCGGTCTTTACAATGAGGTGTCGTATCAGTCCTTTTCCGGTTTTCTCGTCATAAGCAGGAATATGATCGGATTTCATATATTCCCGCAGTGCCTGCGCGATCTTTTCCGCAGGAGCCGATTGAATCATGCAGGTTTCACAATTGATGATCTGATGACTCTTTGCCTGGTAGAACCCTACCGCAGCTTCCCCAGTCATGCCTTTTGCAAGGTTTTTCCCTACGTGTTTTCCCGCATGTTTTTCTGTATACTTTCCTGTCTGTTTTCCTGAGATGTTTCCCAATTGCGTTCCGCGCTGGCGCATGCCTACGGGAAACTGGGCCTTGTTCCGATAGTTTTCTGGGACGTCCATTCCGATGGTATCACGAACCAATGGATTTTCCAGCCCTCCGATTCGGGTCAGCTTGTCCTTAACCAGCTTCTGTTTCAGCTTCAGCTGCCCCTCATAGCTCATGGACTGAAGGGAACAGCCACCGCAGCTGCCAAAATACTCACAAGCAGCCGACACCCGGTATTCCGAAGGTGTAAGAATTTCCGTAAGTCTTCCGAAGGCATAGCTCTTCTTCAGCTTGGTCAGCTCGGCTTTCACCACATCCCCAACCACGGCTCCGTCTACAAATACGGCAAGTCCTTCGATTCTGCCGATGCCCTGCCCTTCGTGACTCATATCTTCTATTGTTATTTCATATTCTTTTCCCTGTTCAATCATTTTCTCTAGCTCTCTTTCTTTCGGAATCCCTGATTTAATATTCTGTGCGCAGATGGGCGCACAGAATGAATCAGCGGTTCGTTAAAATAAATTCGTTTTTATGGTATTCCAAATACCCCTCGTCCCTGAGTCTGCTCAGTTCACGGGACATGGCGCTGCGGTCTACGCTGAGATAGTCCGCCAGCTCATTTCTGGAGAAAGGAATTTTAAATTTATTCTTCCCTGTTCGCTCCGAATAATCGGAAAGATAGGTCATCAGCTTTTCCTTTGTTGTTTTGCAGGCGAGAACCCGCATCTTTTCATTCATCATTATATTTTTTACCGCAATGACCCGCATCATGTTCTCAATGAGGGTGCGGTGAAAACCGCAGGCCGTGCTGCAGGCTCCGACGATTTTATGAAATGGAATCCAAATAATACGGCAGTCTGAGGTTGCGATGACCGTTACCGGAATTTCCGCCGAACCCGCTGCCACATAGGCTTCCGCAAAGAGATCTGCTTTCATAAGCTCTGACAGGATTGCTCTGTTTCCCTCTGCGTCTTCACGGGTAATCTGCGCGTTTCCTTCTGCAACGATACCGACAGAAGTTACTCTGGTTCCTGCAAGAAGGATAATATCGTTCTTCTTGTATTTGCGCTCGTTGGCGCCGAGACAGCTGAGCATTGCCTCAAGATCCTGTTCGGAAACCCCCTGAAATAAAGAGGAATTCATCAAAATTTTTATATTATGTTTCAAAAAAATCACCTCTCTGTTGCAAATGCAACGATACTTATAGTATGATTCTACTATACTTAAACCATAAAAGCAAAGAAAACATGAAACGATAGATTGGAAAGCATCTGCATTGCAGTGACGGATTCAAAGAAATCTGCAGCGAAATGATACGCAGATCGTGAAATAATGGAGGAATGAAAGATGATCAGAACTATTATAAATATTGAAAAAGAAAAATGTAACGGCTGCGGACTTTGTGTCAGTGCATGCCACGAAGGAGCAATCGCTATGATCGACGGAAAAGCGGAGCTGATAAGAGATGACTACTGTGACGGTCTGGGCAATTGTCTTCCTGCCTGTCCCACAGGAGCTATCACCTTCGTAGAACGGGAAGCTGCTGCCTTTGATGAAGCTGCCGTTGCAGAAAACATGAAAAAAATGCAAGCACATACGCCTCATCATGATCATCCGCAGCACAAACCGGAAGTACCCTTCGCAGGCTGCCCGGGAAGTATGTCAAGAATGCTGAAAAGAAGCGCAGAAGCAGGTTCAGCAGCCAACGGCGCGCAACATGCAGGTTCAGCCAGCGGAGCTTCACAGGCAACCCCTGCCGCTCACGCATCAGCACCAGCGGCAGCACATGGATCAGCATCAGCAAGCCACGGAGCAGCAGCTCCGGCTCAGCTGGAATCTCAGCTGCAGCAGTGGCCGGTACAGATTAAGCTGGTTCCTGTCAACGCACCATATTTTGACGGAGCCAACCTTCTGATTGCAGCAGACTGTGCAGCTTATGCTTACGCAAACTTCCATAACCAGTTTATGAAGAACAAAATCACCATCATCGGTTGCCCGAAGCTGGATGAAGGAGACTACTCCGAAAAGCTGACTGCGATTCTTGCGAACAACAACATCAAGAGTCTCACTGTAGTCAGAATGGAAGTTCCATGCTGCGGAGGCATTCAAAATGCAGCAGTGACTGCACTGAGAAACAGCGGCAAGATGATTCCATGGCAGGTTGTCACCCTCACCACCAATGGAGAAATCTTAGAAAACTAAACTGGAACCTTTCGATCCCAAAACTCATATTATATTATGTTAAGGATCATACAAATAAGATTTGCGGATATGATTAAGAAAACGGCTAAGCCCTGTGATAGGGTTAGCCGTTTTTTATCACCTTGAATCCACTGGCCGCGGTACATGCGCACGCACCGGTTGACGTCTTTCATCCGTGTTTAGACTTTGGCGCTAAGAATTGTATTATAAGTAATACTCTATGGGGTTTTCAATTGGCTTGCCGGGCTTGCGGGTCTTGGAGTTAAACATCAGCACCGCCTCACGCTTTGCCGGAATTTCGAGAGAATAGGGCTGGCGGTTTCCGCTGCTGAAAACCGAAAGATCCACCACACGGTTGTATTCGCATGGCTTCCCATCAATCATCTTGATACCCGCTTTTACAAAGGGCCGCTTTCGGTAGTATGGATCAAACATCAGTACCGAGTCACCCTCAATTCCGGTTAAGGTTACATAATGTCCCACATCATAGTGAAGCCGAACAACCACCGCACCGCCCTGCCGAAGCGCTTCGACGATACGGCTGTTCTGGTCGATACGGACATCATCACCGGCTAGAAATTCGCATTCAATAGGCATATTCTTCACCTTACCGTATTGGGTGAGCCAGCTGGATAAAAAAATCATTGCCATTTTCGATGTACCCTTTTTTCCGTGCTCTCCTTTTGAATTATAACAATCCAGGGTATATGTATAGCAGTAACGCAGAATATCGGGATGAATTTCCTCCCTGGAAAATAAAAAGCTGATGGCATTTAAAATAGCAGTGGGTCCGCAATCGTATTCGGTAAGCTGGTAGTGCAACGGATTTTTCATGATATCACCTATTCTTTCCAATGATTGATTTTCAAAATTTCCATGATCAGTTCAACACACGTTTCCATGTCATGAATGCTGGTACTCTCGCTGGTAGAGTGAATGTTTCTCATTGCATTGGCTATCACAAGCCCCTCAATACCATGAAGAGCGAAGTTATTGTTGTCCGAACCACCCATTGTTGAATGAATGCTGCTCTTTATATTTACGGCATTGCACGCTTTCTGGAAATCCAAAACGGTTCTGCTTTCCATGGGCGTTTCATATGCAGTAATGGTACACCGATGGTCAGTTTTTATCTCAGCTCCAATGGCTTTCGCATGGTGGACAAATATTTTTTGAGTCTCACTCCACAAGGAAAGTGCATTTTCGTGAGATAAACTCCTGATTTCACCAGTTATCTCGCACAAATCAGGAACAATATTGCCCTGGATACCTCCTGAAATTTTACCGATGTTGAGGGTCGCTTTATCGCTTCGCGTCCCCTGCTTTATTTCAGAAATAGCCGACGCTGCAGCGGCAATGGCGTTTATCCCATCAGCTGGAGCAAAGCCCGCGTGGGCTGCCCTGCCCGTAATTTGAATGTCAAAAGATAATATAGTGGGAGCTGCGTAGGCTGCCTCCCCAATTTCACCATTTAGATCGAGAATATATGCTTGTTTTGCGGTAATCCTGTCATATTCGGCATATTTTGATCCGCCGCAGTAAATTTCCTCTGCGACAGGAAAAAGCAGTTCAACGGAGCGATGGGGAATTCCCTGCTCCTTTATCCTTGTAATCGCTTCAAGAATGATTGTAACACCCGCGATATCATCTGCGCCCAAAACCGTATCTCCAGCGGAGGTGATAGAACCATCTTCGTGCAGAATCGCTCTTTTCCCCCTTGAGGGCTCGACAGTGTCCATATGCGCTGAAAGCAGCACCGGCTCCCCTGCACCCTTTATGAATGCGTATAAATTACCACAGTCACCGCCGACCTGCTCACCGGCACGGTCCTCATAAAGCTCTGCACCTAGAAGGGTTAAGCGTTGTTTTAATTCATCGCACAGATTCCGTTCTCCGCGGGATGGGCTATCAATGGCAGTAAGGGCTTTAAAGGTATTAAAGATACGATCATTCATAGATATGTTACCTCATAAATATCATAGTTATCATATATGTTTATATGAATTGTAGCATTATGGCGAGGCGTTGTCAAGAAACACGGCACCGCTTAATGAAAAAAATAGCTGACCAGATGGTGCGCAAGGAAATAATCATCACTTTCCAAACATAAATACAATATAAATACCTTATGAAAAGGTTTTACAAAAGTCGGGCTGCCTCTCAAAAATACTTGCAAACCACTTGACAAATTCGGTATTCGAGCCATATAATAAAACAATATATTATATCATATATGAATACTATGTTTTTACTGGTGTATATGAACTTATTCCACTACATAGCGATGTTGCAGCAACAATGAAAAGCACTGCGTACAAGAATTCATAGAAAAGGACGGTAATAGAAATGAAAAGACAAAACAAATTACTTACCCTCAGATCACTTACTCGCACGGTTGCGGTGATCGTTTTAATCTTCACGCTCATCAGCCTCTCTGCTTGCGGAAATTCAGACGCTCCAGGCACTGATGCGGCAAAAGATAAAACACTGGTCATTGCCGTACCAGACTCCATCAACCTGCTGGAAGCAGGACAGGAGGGCTCAGTCATCCAGTATTACATTCAGCAGATCGTCAACGAAGGGCTAGTGGCCATTGGTGAGGATGGAAAAATTCATCCCGCGCTGGCGGAAAGCTGGGAGGATGAGAATTCCACCGTTTGGACCTTCAAGCTGAGAAAAGACGCTAAATTCTCCGACGGCTCACCCGTTACAATTGATGACATTATATATTCAATTGAGCGCAGCGCCGACCCTGAGCAGTCTCCTTCCATCGCTTATTTCTATCCGGAAGGCTTTACGACAGAAAAGGTTGATGAATCCACTTTAAAGATCACACTGCCCCATGCGCAGTCAAACTTTATCTGGTCCATATCCAATAACGGCGGCTTGTTTGTAACGAAGAAAGAATGGGCGGAACAAGCAGAAGCAATTGGCTCTGCTAAGGATCTTCTGCTCGGATCAGGTCCATATAAAGTTGCTGAGTTCTCTCCCGGCTCCCATGTAACATTGGAAGCCACCGACACCTGGTGGGGCGGCACACCGGAAGTAAAAAAAGTAAGAATCGACTTCATCTCTGACAACCAAACCCGTCTTCTTGCCTTCAAGCAGGGCGACGTTGACTTTGCCTTTGATATCCCCATCAGCCAGGTCGGTGATTATCAGTCGGTAAGCGGTGCGAAAGTCCAAACCTATAAAGATCGTTCCTACGTGGGTTTGACCTTTGATTTAACCGTAAAACCCTTTGATAACGAGCACGTTCGTAAAGCGGTTGCCTACGCCATTGATTCCCAGGGAATTATCGACAGCATCAAAGACGGCTACCCCGAAAAAGCAACAGCATTCACAGCGCCCGAGCAGTTTGCAACGGTTCTCTCTGCAGATGATGCAAGAGAAAAGCTGAAAGCGCTTACCCATTATGACTATAACATGGAAAAAGCCAAAGAGGAGTTCGCCCTATCAGGCGCAGCACCCTTCTCTACTACGATCTATTATCCCGACAGCAATCAGGATTTGGGCAAAGCTTCCTTAGTCATTGCCGATTCCCTGAAAGAAATTGGTATTACAGTTGATGTTCAGGAAATTCCTGTGGAACAGTGGCTGAACGAAATGGGTTCTGGTACAAAGGGAATTGACTGGATGGATTACCGCCCGCCGACGCTGGACCCAGCGGAAATCGCAATATGGTTTCTCGATACAACCGGCCAAGGCACAAACCCCGCAAACTGGACAGATCAATCCGTTCAGCCTTACTTGCAGGCGGTTTATGAAAAATCCTCCGAGGAAGGTCTTGACGATTTGTTGAAGGGCATTGACATCGCACAGGAACAGGCAATTTACGCACCCATTTGGTGGGGCGAAGCCGCAGTTGCCTACAACAGCTCCATTGAAGTTGACAATTTCACGTCATACACCTTCCTGTCCCAAAACTGGCCCAAAAACTTTCGCTTTGCAAAATAACACATAATAAAAGTAACCTCAGCCAATATCGTTTACGATATTGGCTACATAATAGAACTAGAATCAACCGATGCACTTCCTGGCAGAAAATAAAACTGCCGGGAAGTGTGTTCCTATAAGAAGATGAACTAGGATGACAGTATATGAGTAAAACAAGATTTATAGCAAAACGTCTGTTCGAGTGCCTTGTTTCGTTGGTGGTTATGTCTTTTGTGATTTTTTCACTGCTGTATATCGCTCCCGGCGATCCTGCCCGCTCCCTTGTGGGTGCAAAAAAAGTTACCCCTGAGCTGCTGAGTAAAATCCGTGAACAGTACCATCTAAACGATCCATTTTTAACCCAGTACACAAGATGGGTTCATGATGCGGTTTCCCTTGAGTTTGGCAACTCTATTAAGGCGGGCTACCCTGTTGTAGACTATATCGCGCCTCATGCCGCTGTTACGTTTCAGCTTGTTGGGTTATCCCTGCTGCTTAGCATCATCATCGGTGTTGGACTGGGTGTGGTGTCAGCGCGCACAAAGGGCAGACTCACTGATAGAATCATCGACATTTCATCGATCGTAGGCACCTGCTCGCCCAGCTTTGCGTTGGGGCTTGTGCTGCTCTATGTCTTCTCTTATCAGTTTGGGATCTTTCCTATGTACGGCATCGGTGAGGAGGGCAATTTGATCGATGTTTTGTGGCACTTAATTTTGCCTGCAATCACATTGACCATAGGAGTTTCTGCACTGCTGATTAAAATCACCCGCTCTGCCATGCTGAAGGAAGTGTCCAGTGATTATGCTGTATTTATGCGTGCACGGGCAATCCCCACAAGGAAGATCGTGTTTTCTCAGCTGAAAAATGCCTCGGCACCTGTTTTAACAAGCACAGGGCTTGTCCTGGCAAGTCTTTTCGGCGCAACTGTTCTGATTGAAAATGTCTTTTCAATCCCGGGGCTTGGTGTGCTGCTAACCACATCGGTTACCTTCCGGGATGTTCCTGTCGTGCAGTTTATCGCCCTCATGCTGGGGGGAATCATCTGCCTGACATCCGCGTTTGTTGATATTTTAGTTTATTTCTTTAATCCAACAATCCACAGGACACAGAGCAACGATAAAAAAGCAAAGGGGGTAAGCTGAAATGGAAAACACAATCAATGTAGAAAAATTCAAGCTTCCGCCAGTCAGGATCATGTTATCGGTCTTGGTTTTGCTGATCATCGTCCTTTGGATGGCTTTCCCCTCACTTTTTGCGCCGGATGCTTTAAGCCTGGATATTCAAAACGCCAAGCTGCCCGCCGGTTCGGCGGGGCATCTTCTGGGCACCGATGCCCTGGGTCGTGATGTTTTGAAACTGCTCATTGCAGGCACTGACAGCGCAATGATAGGGCCGTTATGCATAGCAGCAGGTTCTTTGATCATCGGCCTCGTCCTGGGAAGTACCGCAGGTTGGTTCGGCGGCTTTTGGGATAAAATCGTATCCGCCTATGCTGATTTAACACTGTCTATGCCATCCATGCTACTGGCCATTGTTGCCGCAGCCATTATCGGCGGAGGATACTGGGTCAGCGTCCTGGTTATGATTATCCTGTATTCCCCCTTTGATATTCGTTTGGTGCGCTCGGCGGTGATACAGCAAAAATCCAAACCTTATATTGAATCGACAAAAATGCTGAATCTAAGCACCATTAATATTTTAGCAAAGCATATTTTCCCGAATATAGCGATGGTGATCCTTGTAAATTTCTTTCTAAACATCGCTTACGGCTTGATGAGTATGTCCTCCCTGTCGTTCTTAGGGCTTGGAGTTGGCCCGAAAGAAGCGGATTGGGGACGTCAGCTCTCCGACGGACGTGAGCTGCTATCACAAAACCCCGCAATGTCCCTCTCTGCTGGTATCATCATTATTGTAACTGCTGTTTCCATTAATCTGATTGGCAGCTATCTTCTTGAAAGGGGCGGTTTCGATGACAATTAAAATAGAGATCAGCGGCTTACGGGTGCAAATCAGCGGAAACGAGGTATTAAAAGGCATTGACTTCAAGCTGGGAGGCAGCGAAAGTGTCGGTATCGTCGGACAATCAGGCTCCGGCAAAACGATGATGATGCGCTCCCTGATCGGTCTGCTTCCAAATCAGGCTAAGCCATTGGGAGATTACCGAATAGACGAACAAAGCATTCCACTCGATGCTCGAGAAAAGCAGTGGGCAAAAATAAGAGGCAGTGCCATCAGTATGGTAATGCAAGATCCATTCACGGCCCTTGATCCATTGAAAAAATGCGGCAAACAAATTTTGGACGGCGTACCAAAACAGAAAAAAGCTGCTTTTGATATTGTATCTGCCCTAAAAGAAGTTGGCTTGCCGGCAGATGCCGCAGACAGATATCCGTTCGAATTGTCGGGCGGTCAGCGTCAGAGAATCGTAATCGCTGCATCCCTTGCCACCCAGCCTCGGCTTCTGATCGCAGATGAGGCAACCACCGCACTGGATGTGATCACCCAAAAGGAAATTCTCGACCTGATTGATTCCATCCGCAGCGTTCGCGCAATGCCTCTGATCATCATCACACACAATATTAGGCTTGCAAAAACAAGATGCGACCGCGTTCTGGTTATGGAGAATGGAAAAATCGTAGAAGAGGGTTCTGCTCTCAAGATAACGGAACAGCCCCGTTCGGAAGCTGCAAAAGAGCTCATCGAAGCAGATCGATTTCTGCAGGTGAAATCCTTCTCCGATTCTCATTCAGGCGGTGATACCCTGCTTAGGGCAATAAACCTGAATAAGCAGTTCGGCTCCGTTAACGCTCTGACGGATGTCAGTATTGACGTGTGCGCAGGCGAATGCGTAGGCATCGTCGGGCAGTCCGGCTCAGGCAAAACAACGCTGGCACGATGTCTTGTAGGCTTAACGAAGGCTGATTCCGGCTCCGTGAAATACTTTGGAACGAATCGTGCCCAGATCGTCTTTCAGGATCCCTATGCATCCCTAAACCCTGCCCATACCATCCGATATATTTTAGAATCTGCGTTGAAAGCTTCCAATCGGCCTCTCAGCGAGCTTGAAGCATTGATTTCCTTAGCAGAAGTGCCCAAAGAGCTCCTGGACCGAAAGCCTGCAAAATTATCAGGAGGCCAGCGGCAAAGAGTAGCAATTGCACGGGCGTTAGCCCCCCGCCCAGATTTGCTGATCTGCGATGAATCGGTATCAGCACTGGATGTCGTCGTTCAAAATCAGATCTTGAATATGCTGGAGAAACTCCGCCGGGAGCGCTGTCTTGCGATACTTTTTATCACCCATGATTTATCTGTTTTGCGAATGATTGCAGGGAGGGTATACGTTATGAATGAGGGCCGTGTGGTGGAACACGGTACTACCCGCCAAATTTTTGAATCAGCGAAAAATAGTTATACAAAGACATTGATCGAAGCAGCAGCCTTTGGCAGCGCTGAATCGAATCCTGGGGAGCTCATACCTTTTATTTAGATAAGCACGATAGCGCAACCCCTTAAACCATCTAGCCTGGATCTCAAGCGCATACACGGTTGGCAGGGAGAATTAGTTTACTGTGCTAGCCGCTCAGTACCATCGAGCATATGCAATCAAGAAAGCACACATCTGGGATGATTGAAAATCCCTGACGTGTGCTTTTTTGTGATGATCCTTATTACAAAATTGATTTGTGATAAACTCCAACTTTTCTGGATCAGCGTTACTTTGTCAGCCGAAGCCCTAATTCAAAGGCGTTCCGGCAATCAGCAGGAAACTGCTCTTCTTTGACCTTAGCCTTGTGGGGTTCATGAAATTTTGATGCATCATACTTGGAATAGTCATCAAATTGATACGTATCATGGCTAAGCAAGATCTCCGAGCTGCCATTTAAAACCTGCAGCAGAAATTGATTCTGCTTGAACAGGGCTTCGTAATTTATCTGCTTCATTTGCTCCTCAGGGACATTCATGGTGTAAAGAAAGGCTGAGTTGATCGAACTGGGACATACGGATAGTTTCCCCTCATCATAAGAGAGATTCGGAAAGAACAGCCGTTCCAGAAAGGATCGCATCTCACCCGTAACATTACTAAAATAAATCGGAGATCCCAGCAGCAAGGCATCACAATTAATGATTTTCTCAAGTACTTCTCTTAGTCCATCCTTCACCGCACAGACCCCGTTGCATTGGTTTCCTTTTCGTTTGCAGGCGAAGCAGCTTATACATCCCTTGAAATTCAGATCATACAGATGAATAAGTTCTGTCTCTGCCCCATTTTCCTCAGCACCACGCATTGCATTTCGAAGAAGCACTGCCGTATTTCCGTTTTTTCTCGGACTTCCGTTCACAGCAATCAATTTCATATCCTTATCCCCCATCCTTTCGAATCTATCAATTTCATATCTTTATCCTCATCTTTTCAAGCAATCAATTTTATGATCGCAGCCCACATTCCCTTCCTGCAAATATTTATATACTCATTTCTTGACCTTTTTATTCTTATAGCTTACATTCTGTGATACTCCCGGAAGCAGTCCAAACAGACCTTCTCCCCTTCTTCCAGGCGGATATACGGTTCGGCGGTCTTCTCGCCGCAGCGCTCACAGGCAATGGATTGGAACAGCCTTGCTTCCTCCGGCAAAGAATAATGCGGCTCTTTCATCTCGAATACCTCTTCAAATGGTGCCGTCAGAATATAATTTTGTTTTTCTTCTCTGTTTTCCATCTGAGGCAGCTGCTTCAAAACAAGACGCGTATGCTTTCCTGTTTTTCTGTTGAAAAAGGAAAAGGCTTGCTTTCCTCTGATGCGGAAGATCAGATTACCCTTTCCGGCGCTGCAGCCAAGGATTACCTGAATCCCATCCACACCGCAGGCGTCGTTTTCCGTTACGCAGACGATTTCCTCATCTTTGGAATGTTCCATCTCAAGAATGCGCCGGGCTTCTGCCGCCGCTCTGACGCCGATTGCAAGACCGGGACACCGATGTCCGTGAAATTCGACGCTTTTGTCAAAAAGTGTTAGGATATCCATCTTCAGAACCTACCTTCCCAAAATTATGCTGATTCTGCCCTTCCTAATAAATTGCCAATCTATCTTGCTGTTTGCCCATCTATCTCGTTATATTTTGCCAATCTACCTTGCTATATTTTTTCAATCTATCTTGCTAATTTTCCCGAATCTATCCCTCTATAATTCTATCGTACAGTGCCCGGTTCTTATTTCTCAGCCGTACCGGTTTGAAGGAATGATCCGTAATTGCATGCTTTGTCCATCCTGTCACCAGCAACTCGCCGGTGGCCGCTCTTCTTATCTCATAATCCAGCGTAATCGTAGCGGCTTTTAGCTCAGAGATCCTTGATGTGACTTCAAGCAGATCATCATAGACCGCAGGCAGCTTATACTTGCAGCTGCATTCTGCCACGGGAAGCATGACGCCCTCCTCCTCCAGCTGGGAATAAGGATAACCGATACTGCGCAGAAGCTCTGACCTGCCTGCCTCAAACCACTTGATATAATTTGTATGATACACAACGCCCATTGCGTCAGTGTCCGCATAGATGACCCGGATTAAATTTTTATGCTCAATCATGAAGACTCCTCTCTACCGGAATTTCCATCGCGGCCATAGACCGCAACTTCCGGTTTCAGCCGCTCTTAACGTACTGATTCATCTCCATTATATACCCCTTGTCCGGATAAAAAAAGAGAAAAAAGGAAGAGCCTAAGGATAATCCTTTTTCCTATTTGCTTCGTAATATACGAAAAAGACGATGGCATTCAGAACAATGGTGACGGTAAAAAGAATGGAGGATACCGTGGCTACAGCGCCGGATGTGTCTGCAAGCGCAGACCAGTCCTCCATATCCACCCTGTATTTCACTTCATTCAGCTGCAGTTTCATCGCCAGTGAACAGGCACTGATACTCAATGCACAAAGCATAGACCAATTCTTGCGTCCTGCCTTGTTGTCCCGCAACAGAGCGAAAACTGGCAGTCCCCAAGCGATCAGACCGAAAACCAAGCTTCCAGGATTCCATAATGCATTCATAATATCGTTCTCCTTATCGCATCGGCTGCCCGTAGAAGCGAGCCTGGAAAAGACCAGTAGTACCATAGTCAACCGATGCTGTATTCAATCGTTATTTTCAGACACGCTCTAATTTGCTCCTGCCTCAGTCAGTGTGTTTCTAATCGCGTCAGCCTGGTATGACTGAAGATTAAAATCCCGGAAGGAGACTGCAGCCACCGATCCGCTGTGCTCCTCATACAGATTCCCCAGGATTGCAGCTTTAATGTCCTTCTTGAAACCCTCATCCTCAGTTTCCTGATAGAGCCTATAAAGTTCCGGTACTGCCGCATCCGACAGATATGACATCGATTCCAAATCAACAGACTCCAGTGTACCCGCCTGATACCGTTCAATATTATATTTTGCAATGAGGCCGTCAATATTCCCATAGCATAGCACCATGAATAATATCAGAAAGCTGACAAGCGCTGCCTGGGTGCCCTGAAAACTTTTGAACTGGCGCAGCAGAATGATGATAAAGAATGCAAGCAGCAGAACCATAAACCAGCTGGTGTAAACGCGCAGCTGCGTCAGCCCGTAATAGCTGATGTACATCCCCATTTTACTCATTGCAGTAGCAAGAAGTGCAATGGTAAAGATACATAAAGCGATGGTCTCTCCCCGCAAGACCTTGACCCTGTCACGCTTTGCGATCAAGTGAGCCCCGGCAATGACCGCCAGATTGATGGCGGAGACTGCGCAGAGTTCAAAAAATCCCCTCCGGGCATATTCTGCGTAAGTCATTGTTTGAGGCAGGCTGCCTTCAAATGCAGAGAATAGATAGGACGCCTGGGCCAGAAAGAAAACAAGGTAAATTAGATTCAATGCTGTCATTGCAGAATAGACGGTAACACCTGGCGCAAACCGGAAAAAATCCAGATTTTTGTTAACGGATTCCAGTGTAACGTTCCCGGTATTTCTCTGATAGCGGTTTCCATAGAGCATACCATAAAGATAGCAGGCCACCGGCAATCCCAGAATGATCTGAAACAGATATTCAAATAGATTCTCCGAAACAGAAAACCGAATATGATCAATAATGCCCTCAAATGCAGCATCTGCGCTGCTCAGCAAGGTAATTACCATCACCAGAACAGGCAGAAAGATCAGAATTCCTAGAATGCCGCTCAAAACCCCTTTTCCTCTTTTGCTCTTTGCAAACACCTGCCGGATTCCGGAAAAGCAGCCCGAAAAATTGGTGAAGGGAATCACAAGAAGCTGATAGAACATATCACTGATGGCATACAGTGATATCTTTTCTTCCAGGCGTTTTCCCGCTGTGACCAGCACCCAAAACACAAAGGCCAGCGATATAAAAATAAAGTTAAGCCCCTTGATCAATGTGATATCAAATAGAACAAAATTCACAGCAGACAAGAGAAAGACACCGGAAGCCAGAAGACCTGCTCGCGTCTGCTTGATGCCGCTGATCCGGAAGTATACTGATGCCGCCCCCCATAAAACTGCGGCAAACAAGGTTACACCAAGCCCCAGGCTGTCAATCCGGATGAGATTCCAATACAGAAAACCGATGATAAGCATCCCGAAGGCCAGCACGATATCCGCTGTCTCAAAATGCATGGGCTCGGGCTTTCGAATCCCATAATACGTATGGGGCTCTTTCATTTCCCCCGTCTTTTCTCCATTTATGGGCTCCTCTGGCCCCGGCTTTGTTTCGTTCATAACTCCGTTCGTTCCCCCTGATAATTCCCCGTTCATTTCTAATCCTCCTTGATATACTCTAAAATATCCCCCGGCTGGCAGTCCAGCACCTTGCAAAGCTCCTCCAGTGTGGAAAACCGGATGGCTTTTGCTTTATTGTTTTTCAATATGGAGAGGTTTGCCGGCGTAATTCCGATTTTATCGGAAAGCTCCCCTGCCGAAATTTTTCTCTTCGCCATGATGACGTCGAGGTTTACCCCAATGGCCATGCCCAGTCCCCCTCTCTATATCGTAAAATCATTTTCATTTTTGATGGCCACCGCCTGCTCAATGACATTCTTCACAACCCTGAGAATCAGCCCGAAGAATGCTGCCGCAAAAGCAATAAACACAAACATTAAATAGTAGAAACCCGATGCAAGCAAGATTCCCGAAACTGCAAAACTACACCAGGAGATCATACGGAGCAGCTTGACATTCTTTTCAATGAAAACCTCTTTCTTCTTGATGTTGGCAAGAAGCTTATTGAGAGACAGCATGGCAATCAGCCCAGGCACAGCACAGGCATAGATGGTAACGATCAGCGGCCGTACCACCGCCGGATCTTTCGCCGCATAGCCCACATATCCGTTTACCAGATACGGAGCGGTCAGTATGATGCCAATGACAATGCCGATGGTAATTTTCGTGCAAACGGATGAAGCAATCACTGATTTATTGGGATTCCACATTCTAAAGATTCCTTTCCTTTGATCAAAAGATTTTATATCAGATTCTGATTTCAGGATTATTATATCTAGCAGGTTATTGTATGTCAATATATTTTTATCGTTTATCAATAAAAATATGCTGTATATCAATAAAAAACCGGGTGGTTCAGAAGAACCGCCCGGCAACAAACCTTTTTTCATTTCTATCAAATCGCCTAATTATGATAGGCATCTATTCATCATATCCGAGATAGTACATCGCGTTTGCCATGAGTCCGAAGCTCGATGGGGTGTAACTGCGGAAGGTGGGTTCAATACCAAAAAGTACTGCATCGTAATCAGCATTTGTATCCCGCAGAATGACAGGAGCGCCCGAAGCTGCCGCTGGATCCTTCCAGAACCCTGCCAGATACAGATTCTCTTTGCTGAAGCTTGCCGCTACCGCAGCCTTATCCGAAACGGAATCAAACCAAATCGGACCATAAGCAAATACCGTCTTGCCATTTCCATATCCATAAGTAATTGGATCGTCTGGATTTCCATTTATGATGCAGATCCCGTTTTCCGCTGTCTGTCCGTCATGCTCTGAGCCGGTAAATTTGTATTTCGCCTGCAGCTTTCCTGCAGCTTCGTTGACTTTGGCTCCTGCATAGCCTACGCCGATAAAATCATGAGCCTTGGCAAAATTAATGATCTCCTTCTGCCCGACTTCGTCCAGGGACCAGGTAACACCAGTCGCCTCATAGCTGTCATCCCAATAGCTCTGGGTACCACTGATGACCAGATTGGTAAAGCCGTTCGCTTCAAGGTCATAGCCGTTGTTAATTTTGTAATAAGGCACAGCGGTCACATTAAAACCGAGTTCCTTCATCATGGTTGCAACGCCTCCGTCATTTCCCAGAACTGCTGTTTTGGAAAGCTTCACAGGGAGGAGTTTTCCTTCGATCTTATCCACACCCTGAACATTGATTGCGTATTGACCTGCCAGCTGGCGCAGCATCACAGCTGCTTCTTTCTTTGCCGGAATGACAAAAGTACCGGTTGGATAGGAACCGCTGGCAGCACTCATTCTGTAAACCGGAATACCATCCTTAACAAGAGTATTGACGGCACGGTATGCATCGTTGTTTTCAACCGCAATTGCATAGTTAGCAGCGCTCCCCTCTGCCATGGAACCTGCTGGTGCAGCAGCCTCCTTAACCGCTGTCAGATTAGCCGCAAACGGTTTGTTGACAACAATCGCATCAAAGCCGCAAAGCTGCGGGAAGGAGTAGGCAGAAATGTCGTACATCGCATCAACCAGCACGCTGACATCTTCACCCTTCCATAGCATTGTATTTGCAAGGCCGCGCAGTCCCTGCTTCATGGGAACGACATAGGTTCCCGCCGGATATTCTCTGCCGTCAGCGGTAAATGGCTGATCCGCCTTTTTCACCACCACCTTATTGTTCAGAAGATGGGTGATCATGTTTGCCGCTTCCAGAGAATCCTGCTGCATGGCCGCATCCATGGGGATGACGTAAGCCTCTGGGAACGTGATATCCGTTTCTACCGAGAGCCCTTTTACACCTCTTTCGTAAATCTGGAATTGATTGTCCAACAGACTGTTCTTATTGTCCGATAGATATTTTAAAGATGCATAACATGCAGTATATGCGGTATTAATGCCCTGCTGGTTCGGGAATTTCACCTCCAGAGTATGTCCGATGGCACCGAGGTACATGAAATACTGAGGTGTAAAAATCGGAGGATAATCGTCCCAGCCATCTTCCCACACCTTGAGAGGGATATCCACATCCCGTTTCGTCAGAGCTGTGATGGCCGAAGCGATGGCCTCTGCATGAGGAAGGGCATATTTTAAAGCAAGATCATATTCATAATTCGGATTATGAGGAATGGTACATGGTTCCAGCAGCACGTTGTCACTGCCCATGAAGCCATGCAGATCCAGCATTGCTGTCGGAAACCACTGGGTTGCGATGTTATCTACCACAGCCTTGACCTCTGGCTGACTCTGGGTGATATAGTCCCGATTCAGGTCGGTTCCTGACCCGTTCTCACGATGTCCGGAGGCTCTTCCATCGGGGTTTTGACAAACGTTAATCAGAACCACACAGTTCTTCAGAATTTGTTTTGTTTCAGCGCTGTTGTCCGTCAGAAGTTTTTCAATCAACTTCAGTACGCCATCCGTTCCAGTTGTCTCATTGCCGTGAATGCTCGCATTAAAGAATACAGGAATCCGCATATCACTGTTTTTCAGCGCTTGCCTTGCTTTTTCAGGAGAATTGACAGCACCCTGCATAAAGTCCTTGTATTTGTCCAGATTTTTCATTCCCTCTTCGTCGGAAATTGTGACCAAGTAGAGCTCCCTGCCTTCCAAGGAACGGCCGATTACCTCATAGTTCATAAGTGCCGGATTCTTTGCCGTTAGCAGCTCCAGCCGATCCTTCAGCTCGGAATACAGCACCGCATTCCGAGGCAGTGGGTACTCATCGCCTTCCGGTGCGGCGAAAGCCGTAAGAGTACTGCAAATCAGGAGCAAGATAACAATAAGAGACAATATGACCTTGTACTTTTGTTTTCTCATACACGTTTCCTCCTAATATCATAGATAGTAATCAGGGAATATCCGAGACATGTCTACAGCAAATGCACGCCCCATTTTATAGATAGAAAACGATATTACTACCATATTAAAAAACGGACTACCCCTAACTACAGTATTCCTTTCCAGCAGAAAATATGTATGTCATAGCAATTATGATTGGACAGCTCGTATTTTCTCCGCAATTTCTTCCAGTTTTTTAAATCGGTGGTTGATTCCTGATTTGCCGATGGGAGGGTCCATCATCTCCGCTAATTCGATAAGCGATGCCTCCGGGTTTTCCAATCGAAGCTCTGCAGCAGCCTGCAGCTTCTCCGGCAGCGAGGCAAGTCCTCTGACGCTTTCTATAAGCCTGATATTATCCATCTGCCTGGCAGAAGCGTTTATGGTTTTATCTAAATTTGCACTATCGCAATTGTTAATTCGATTGGTTTTATTTCGCATTTCCTTCATGATCCGCACGTTTTCAAAATCCAGCAGCTGCCCATGGGCTCCAAGGATATTCAGAAAGTCGATAATTTGTTCGGCCTCCTTCAGATAGACAACATGGCTGTTCTTGCGAACCACTGATTTGGAATGAAGTCCGAAGCTGTTGACCAGCTTTTTCACATCATTGCTCAGAATTTCGCTGTTGCATACGATTTCCAGATGATATGCTTTCTCAGGATCGCTGATGGTTCCTGCTCCCAGAAAAACCCCTCTCAGATAAGCTTTTCGGCAGCACTTTGTTTTGATTAAGTCAGAATAAATTCCGTCACTGATATAGTTGCAGCCCTCTCTAACCATGAGGATTCCCGTCTCTCTTAGGATCTGTTCTGCATTCATTGCGGAATCGATGGTCAGCTCATAATAATGGCTTTTTTTCAGAATGTTGGTCTTGGCGATGACCAGCCCAGCATTGGTTCCGAAATAAGCTCTGATCAATTTTTTGAAATGCCTTGCTACGGCAGGATTTTCCGTCAATAGCACCACATTGATCTTTCCGCCGCCGGAGAGCTTAATCGTTCCGCACATACGGATAAAACCGGCAATTTCGGCCAGCTTGCAGCATTTTTTTTCAGATTCAATTCGTGCGATTTCATTTTTCGTTGTTGCGGAAAACGACATATGCAGCTCCTGTCAATAAGGCACACCTTACGGGGATGTGTTCCCCGCAAGGTGTGACAGTGTAATATCTTATGGTATTGTAAATTGCTATGTTAAGTTTGATCCATGCCGTTTTACAACAGGGAAAGTATCTTTCATTATTTGCTGATGCTGAGGATTCTTCTGGCTTCCGCAGGGGTAGCAATTTCTCTTCCCAAAATATTGGCAAGCTTGACAACTTTCTCAACAAGTTCCCCGTTGTTTTTTGCAAGAACGCCCTTTTCCAGATAAAGGTTGTCCTCAAAGCCTACTCTGACATGGCCGCCCATGATGATTGCAACAGCAGCCATCTCAAACTCATGACGGCCAATCCCCGCAACGGTCCAGGTACTTCCTGCCGGGATACTGCCCACCATAAATACCAGGTCTCTGACGGTAGCCGTCATCTGTACACCAAGAACGAAGTCAAAATGCAGCGGTTCCACCAGCAATCCCTTTTTATGTGCTTTCATGGCGATATCAATCATTCCCTTATCAAAGACCTCAAGTTCTGGCTTAATGCCTCTTTCTTTCATGATCTTTGCAAAATTGAAAATCGTATTATCTGTATTGATAAAGATTTCGTCTCCGCCGAAGTTTAGAGTTCCGCAGTCCAAAGTTGCAAATTCCGGTGCAGGTACAATCTCTGTTGATTGCAGACGCTCAAGATCCGTCATGCCAACAGCGCCTCCCGTTGAGGGCTGTACAATGACATCAGGGCATTCTTTCAGAATTGCTTCTACGCAAACCTGAAATCTATCCTTGCTCTGCGTCGGTGTACCGTCATCTTCTCTTACATGAAGATGGATGACAGATGCTCCAGCATCGTAAGCAGATTTTGCCTCCCTGACGATTTCTTCGACGGTATAGGGGACTGCAGGATTATGATCCTTTGTCACCTCTGCACCGCAGATCGCCGCTGTGATGATGAGTTTTTCCATTTGTTTGTTCTCCTTTAGATTAAATAAATGCAAGTCCAAATTCCTTGTATAGTCGGAGTTGAACCCGCTCCCAAATGTATATCTAGTCGCTGAGCAGGCTGTAGAGCACGCTCGCGATTCGATCCGCGTCATGTCGGATATATCCTTTTTTTACTTCTGCAAAATTATTCTCGATAAGAGAGATCCCGAACTCCTTGAGCCTGAATCGATCTTCTGCAGTGGGTATAATCTGCTCGGCTCCATCCTCACTGTATGGTTTCAGCGTTTCTTCGTCAATCACCGTATTATTTGCGATGACATATTCAATGACTCCGTCCCCCAGATAGCGGGAGGCTTTTTCAACATGATCCCAGACGGTGAAGTGATCCGTTTCGCCGGGCTGGGTCATCATGTTGCAGATGAGGATCTTTCTGCCTGAAGCCTGCCTTATTGCGTCAGCGACACCTTCAACAAGGAAATTGGGAATAATGCTTGTAAACAAGCTCCCCGGACCCATGACAAGAATGTCTGCGTTATGTATAGCCTCAATTGCGCCCTTTGTGGCAGTAGGGTTTTCCGGTATCAGAAAGACCTTTTGGATCGGGCTTCCCTGCCGAAGGACCTCTGGCTGAATCTGTGATTCTCCAAAGACCAGCGCGCCGTTTTCAAGCTTTGCGCCCAGCCGGATATCCGTACCGGTCACGGGCAGTACCTGACCCCTTACTCTTAAAATTTCATGGGTCTTGGCAACAGCTTCCTCGAAATTGCCGCAAATCCCATTGAGTGCTGCAATCAGCAAGTTTCCAAAGCTCTGCCCTTCCAACATTCCTTCTGTAAAACGGTATTTCAAAAGCTCGAGCATCAGCCCCTCTTCATCTGCCATGGCAAGGATGCAGCTTCGAATATCTCCGGGAGGAAGCATCCCAAGGTCTTCCCTCAAAACACCGGATCCGCCCCCGTCATCGGCAACCGTTACAATCGCCGTAAGTTGATCCGTAATACGCTTCATCCCCCGCAGGATAACGGATAGGCCGGTTCCCCCACCGATCACTGCAATTCTCGGTCCGGCATAATTCTCATTAATCATTGTTTTCCCTTTCTAAGAATGTGCTTTTCTAAGGAAGCACTGATTTTATGGAGATGCGCACGGAAGGAATCAGCGCTTCGCTAAAGATCCCTGTGGACTTTGATCACGCGCTTTCCCTCTTCCAGCAGTCTTTTTGTAAATTCGTTTGCCATTGCAACCGACCTGTGCTGTCCGCCGGTACACCCAAAAGCAACAACCAGATGGGATTTGCCCTCCCTGCTGTAAAAGGGGATCAGCCGATTGATCAGATCATGAACTGTGTTTAGGAACTCCTGAGCTTCCGGAAATTTGAGCACATAGTTACTCACTTTCTCACTATTACCGGTCAGCTTTTTCATGCTTTTCAAATAGTACGGATTTGGTATAAATCTCATATCAAAGACGATATCCGCATCCAGCGGCATTCCGTTTTTGTATCCGAAGGACTGCACGCTGATGGTAAAGCTAGATCCGCATTCTTCTGTCCCAAGCAGTTTTTTGATGGTTTCATTCAGCTGGGCAGTCTTCATGTTGGAAGTATCAATAATGAAATCTGCGATCTTTCTGATTTCCAAAAGTCTCTGCTTTTCCGCCGTGATCCCTTCTAAGGTATTGCCCGCACAGGCAAGTGGATGGGTTCTTCGGGTTTCATTGAACCTTCTGATGAGGATTTCGTCAGACGCCTCAAGAAACATGATTTTATATTTCACCCCAGCATGATTCAGCTCTACCAGACCCGATTTCAGGGCATCAAAAAATTCGCCCCCTCTGATGTCGATCACAAAAGCTGCCTTTTCAATCGACACTTTATCTCTCATGATCAGATCAAGAAAATTCTTGATCAAGACCGGCGGCAGATTATCGATACAGTAGTATCCCATATCCTCCATGCAATTGACTGCCTGGCTTTTTCCAGCTCCCGATAATCCTGTTACGATAATTACATCCACTGTTTCAACCTCGTTTCATCTTTTGTATTCATCTTCTGAATACGGTGCTCTATTCTTCTGCATTCTTCTATTCTTGTATTGCTACAGTTATCAAATATCTCTTACAATTAGATTTTCAATCCGCTCTAGGTCCAGACCCGCAGCGATACTTCTTTCCACAGCTCCCAGGCAGTCTCCGATACGATCCGGCGTATGCGCATCGCTGCTGATTGCGAATCGAGTGTCTGATTTTGCAGCTTGTTTGATTCCCTCAACCGTAAGCCAGTCATGCCAGGTACTGATTTCCATCAGAGTACCCCGTGCTGCACATGCTGCTGCAATTTCGGCGA
Organism: Clostridiales bacterium; assembly: GCA_015243575.1. NCBI lineage: Bacteria > Bacillati > Bacillota > Clostridia > Peptostreptococcales > Anaerovoracaceae > Anoxybacterium > Anoxybacterium hadale. The sequence goes on along the minus strand of CP042469.1, from coordinate 4,782,882 downwards.
TATCGAATACGCCCTTGTCTCCGGGATGAGTCAGTATTTTAATCTCATTTTCATAGATCGCTCGAACCACCAAATCTGTATTATGCTTCAGCTGCTTTTTCGTGCTTCTGTGAAACCATCCTGTCAGTATAAAGTTTCTGGTATGGAGACCGAGAGCCTGCACCGGCTTTTCTCCAAAGACGCCAAAATGGTATCCTGCGAGGAGATAGTCCAGATGTTCAAGCTCCTCCGGCAATACGTCCAGACGACCGGAGGGGTTGATTACATTTGCCTCTACGCCCAGTAGAATTTCGATCTGCGGATAGAATGGCTTCAGCCGATCAATCTCATCCCGCATCACCGCAATATTCTTCCGTTTCACCCCGTAGGTAACGTGCCCCGGGCCATGATCCGATATCCCGATGGTCTTCAGTCCTCTTGCCACCGCTGCTTTTACGTTATCTTCAATGGAGCCCTTCCCGTGGGAAAAGGTGGTGTGGGTGTGCAGATCATAGGACAGCCTATATTTATTTTCAGATTGATCCTTCATCAATTTTGTCTCCTGTTTATTTTCAATTTGTTTCCGAGTTAGTTTATATCGCATCATTCAATCTATATCGCATCATTCAATTTATATCGCAAAATCGACTGGTATCGTGCTATCGTTTTAAATCTTCTCCAACAATTCTGACCTCAGGCTCCAGTAGTACGCCGGAGTTCTCAAACACGGTACTGCGGATCACTTCCATGAGGTTTACAATATCGGAAGCAGTGGCTCCGCCTCTGTTGATGAGAAAGCCTGAGTGAAGCTCTGATACCTGCGCGCCTCCCAAAGACAGCCCGCGCAGACCCGCATCCTGGATCAACTTTCCGGCAAAGTGGTTAGGAGGGCGTTTGAAAAAGCTCCCCGCACTTGGATAGGATAGCGGCTGCTTCTCTGTTCTTCTGGCAGTAAGTTCCTTGATCCGGTCTGAGATCTTCTCCTGATCGCCCTCCTTCAAAAGAAAGCACGCATTCAGCAGAACATCTCCCGTCCTCTGAAAAATGCTGTGTCGGTACGATAGTTCCAGTTCATCCTTGCTCAGCCGAAAGATACGCGATCCGTCTTTAGACAGGACCTCTGCGCTCTCGATAATCATGGACATTTCTCCATCATATGCACCGGCATTCATGTATGCTCCACCACCTACGGTACCGGGGATGCCCGATGCGAATTCAAACCCGGCAAGGGAAGCATTGCAGGCCTCTCGGGCCACTGTAGAAAGAAGCGCTCCTGCGCCTGCGGTAATTCGGCTTCCTTCTGTTGTCACATCTTGAAAGCCTTCCCCCATTCGAATGATGACGCCCCGGTATCCCCCGTCTTTCACCAGCAAATTGGAGCCATTTCCCATAATAAGATGCTCCACTCCGCTGCGGCTTACAACATCCAGTGCTTTCATCAACTCGTCCCTGTCTTTAGGTATGATCAGTAGATCTGCTGTCCCGCCTGCTTTAAAAGATGTATATTCCTTCATAGGTGCATCAAGCACCATTCTATTTTTATCTATCAGTAGTAATAATTCCTCGTAAATTTTGCTGATATTCAATCCTTTTCCTCCATTCACCGAGATCACTCCGGACGGCAAATTAACGCCCGATCCGAGTACCCCCTTTTGACAGAAGGCTACCTTTATTATATATAAAAAAAATACCAAAGTAAACCGGATAAAATGGGGCCGATTCCAGCTGCAGAACACTTCTGGTTACGATTACAGCCTGCTCAGTGAGAAGAGCTGTTGGTTACTGCCCCATCGGCTGTCGGTAGGGCCACAAGCAATGCCTTCTTCCCAGGCTGTGAATCGTAACCGCTTGTTATCATCTGGCAACGAAACATTTGAACCGGTTTGAATTCGGGCAGTCAAGATTATTATATGTCAAAGGTGCCATTTTCATTTCAGTTCTTTTCAGCTCTGTCTTAAAGGAACACAAGCATAGAGTAAATCTATCGATATGCTTACCGGTCTGATGGTCCTTCTGGCTGTTGTTCAAGCCCTTCCGTGCATAGAACTGCATAAATATTAAATATTATGTATAAATATTTATTTTTCTATTGAAATCCGTGAATTACAGTGGTATACTCTTTTCAATAACCAGAAATCAGGCTAAAGCTCCCAGCAGCAGCTCGGACTTGACTGCCGCGGGAAATAACAATAGATGCCCAGAAGGAGGAAATCAAAATGGCAAAGGAAAAGGTAGTATTAGCATATTCAGGCGGTTTGGATACTTCAATCATATTGACCTGGCTGAAAGAGAATTATGATTACGAGGTGATCGCAGTCTGCTGTGATGCCGGACAGGTAGAAGACTTCGACGCAGTGGAAAAGAAGGCTTATGCAACAGGCGCTTCCAAATCTTACATCATCAATATTCAGGAAGAATTTATTACAGACTATATCTGGCCTACATTGAAAGCAGGCGCAGTGTACGAAAACGATTATCTGCTTGGAACCTCAATGGCAAGACCCCTTATGGCAAAGAAACTTGTTGAAGTAGCCGAAGCAGAAGGTGCGTTTTACATATGCCACGGATGCACCGGAAAAGGAAATGATCAGGTACGTTTTGAGTCTACCATCAAGGCTCTGAATCCTGCCATTAAAATCATCGCTCCCTGGAGGATGTGGGACTTCTCCTCCAGAGAAGACCTTTTGGCTTATGCAGAAGAACACAACATCCCCGTTGCCCAGTCCAAGGAAAAAATCTACAGCCGCGATCAGAACATCTGGCATATTAGCCATGAGGGCGGAAACCTGGAAAATCCTTGGAATGAACATCTTGATGACATTCTGGTAATGAGCGTAGCTCCTGAGGATGCTCCTGACAAACCCACTTATGTTGACATCGATTTTGAAAAAGGTGTTCCGGTAGGCTTGAACGGCGAAAAGCTGTCTCCGGTTGCACTCCTCACCGAGCTGAATAAAATCGGCGGTGAAAACGCAGTGGGCACCATTGACATTATTGAAAACCGTCTTGTGGGCATGAAGTCCAGAGGCGTTTATGAAACACCCGGCGGTACGATTCTGTATAAGGCCCATACCGATCTGGAAAAATTAATTCTTGACAGAGATACCATGGCGTATAAGAATATAGTAGGTCAAAAATACGCACAGCTGGTTTATGACGGTCTCTGGTTCACGCCTCTGAGAGAAGCAATTGACGCTTTTGTCAACGTAACACAGGAAGAGGTTACCGGTACGGTCAAAATGAAGCTCTATAAAGGGAATTGCCTGCCTGTAGCTTCCAAATCCGAAAACTCCTTGTATAGTGAAGAGTTTGCTACCTTCAGCAAGGATGAGGTATATGACCAGAAAGACGCAGAAGGCTTCATAAATCTGTTCTCCCTGGCAATGAAGATCAGAGCCATATTGAAGCAGAACAAGCAAGGAGGAAAAAAAGCAGATGAAACTTTGGAAAGGAAGGTTCTTAAAGGCGGAGAATTCGTTGGCTGAGGAATTCAACGCATCCATAGAAACCGACCGCAGATTATATAAACAGGATATTACAGGCAGTATCGCACACGCGAAAATGCTTGCAAAACAAGGAATACTCAGTAAAGATGAGGCTCTAGCAATAGAGTCCTCTTTACTAGAGATCTTAAATGACATTGAAGCCGGAAAGATTGAATTTACCATCGAGCAAGAAGATATCCATATGAATATCGAAAGCATCCTCACAGAGCGAATCGGGGCGGTGGGAAAGAAGCTCCATACCGCAAGAAGCAGAAACGATCAGGTTGCCGTAGATATTCGCCTCTATCTGAAGGAAGAAATCACTCAGATCACTGCCCTGCTGAAAGATCTGAATGACACCCTCACAGAGCTTGCCAAGGCTCATCAGGATACGGTGATGCCAGGCTATACCCATCTTCAAAGAGCACAGCCTGTGACGCTGGCCTTCCATTTGACAGCCTACCGGGAAATGTTCCGCAGAGATATCAGAAGGTTTGGCGACTGTTATGAAGGAACCGATTCCCTGCCCTTAGGCTCCGGTGCTCTGGCAGGAACCACCTATCCTACCGACCGAGACTATCTGGCAGAGGAACTTGGCTTTTCAAAGATCTGTATCAACGCCATGGATGCTGTAAGCGACAGGGATTTTGCCTTGGAGTTTTTAAGCTGCTGCTCCATTGCCATGATGCACCTGTCCCGCTTCTGTGAAGAATTGATCATCTGGAGCTCCGCTGAATTCCGCTTTGTGGAAATCGACGATGCCTTCAGCACAGGAAGCAGTATCATGCCGCAAAAGAAGAACCCGGATATGGCCGAGCTGATCCGAGGAAAGACCGGACGGGTTTACGGAGATCTGATGACCCTGCTCACCATTATGAAGGGGCTCCCCCTCGCATACAACAAGGACATGCAGGAGGACAAAGAACCGGTATTTGACGCCGGCGACACCTTAAAGGATTCCCTTCGGATCTTCACTCAGATGATCGCAACCATGAAGGTTAACAGTCACGTGATGGAACAGGCTGCAAAGTCAGGTTTTATGAACGCTACCGACGCTGCAGATTATCTGGTCGGCAAAGGACTTGCCTTCCGTGACTGTCACGAAATCATCGGCCGCCTGGTGCTGTATTGTATCGAGCAGAATAAGGCCATTGAGGAGCTGACCTTGGAAGAGCTGAAAGGCTTCTCGGAGAAATTTGAAGAAGACATCTTCGAAAAGATCGACATTCGCGCCTGCATCAGTGCAAAAAAATCAAAAGGCTCCACGTCCTTTGAGAGCGTAGAGCAGATTCTTTCAAACTAGCGTGATGCAGATCGTTTCAAAATAACATTAGCGTAGATCCCAGAACGACATTACTGATCGGCGGTAAGCTGCATCATAATTTCCAGCTTGTTGTATACACCTCTTTCGAGAGATTCATACAAGGGCTGGATTTCTTCTTTTTTGAGATAGCTTTTTATGGCACTGTAGTATTCCGATTCGCTGAGGTTCAGCATAATTGGAGGATACCCGTTTCGGATCAGTTCATAATACATAGCCATTCTGGCCACAGCCTCAGAATGGGTCTCAAAAGGATAGATTTCAACGAGTTTGTTGTGAAGGTACGCTGCCCGCAGTATGGGATTGCTCTCAAAGTCAGCTTCACAGAGCCACTGAAAAAGAATATCCATCTGCTCTTCAATCTCACTGGGATGAGGAGGGTTGTATTCCAGCATAAAAAGTACGGGATTGGTCCTGCGGTATTCCTGTTTTACCGGATCTGACAGAATCTGATAAAAGCGGAACAGATAGGACTCATTGAGGTCAATGTCGAGCTCAGCCATATCGTACGCAAGACGGATGGCGCTTTGATAGATTCCCACCTGAGAGTGATCCTTGACGCTGACATTGATCAGGAATTCTCCTTTTAGGATTTTTTGCACACTGGTTTTAGCGATGCTGCTTCCATCAAGCCGCATTGAAGTATAAATCCAGTCCATCAGATTTAACTCTTCTATGTATTCTGCTGTTTCTAAGGTGTAAGGTTTTCGATTCTCGAGGATAAGCTTTTTCTTTTTAATTTCCCGAAACACGTTCCATCACCGCCTTCTCTGGGTACCTTCCCTTAAATTATGTTTCATTGTAACATAATTTTCCTCTATATGGTATACTAATCGCATCAACTGGAACATTCCCACCAAAATATGAGAATATAAAATGCTCCCCTCCAGGTAGACAAGTGAAAAAATAAAGCTTGTTACCTTGAGGGGAGCATGTTTCATACATGGTTTTGAGGGCAAGTTTGCCCATTATCTGCGTTATCCACTCAGCAGCATCGGAACGACTGACGTGCTAAGATTCTTTTTGAGACTGCACGGTAGCGCGGTTTTTATCATTGATTCTCAGGATAATGCTATCCAAATCAACCTGAAGATCGATTTTCTCGTCTCGTAATTCTGGAATGTCAGCGACTGTTATAACACTGCCAACCCGTATACCTTCAAGATCAATCGTTATGGTGTCTATCATATCAGCAGGAAGAGATGCATAAGGAATCTCAAGCATAATCCTTTCCAGTATCCCTGCTATTTTATCCATGTTTTTAAGCAGGATATGAATCACGCTGTTGACTTTCTGATCTGCTCTGAGAGCTTGAAAGCTGATGTGAAGGATCTCCTCACTCAATGTGTTTTGCTCTTTTTCTTTAATTTGTACCGGGATGACCTGATCATCAAGAGTAAGCCGCAGCTTGCTGCCCTCCCTCTTTAGGCGAATCAACTTGCGTGCGGTTGCTTCATCAATTTGAATTGATATTGACTCCTGCAGCGTTCCACCAAAAATATTGCCCGGCACAAATCCAGATCTCCTCAACTGCTTGGCCTTTAGCGATGTGTCACGTTTTTGAACTCTGATGTTATCCATGTTTTTTTCCTCCTAGGTTTAATTTATTGGATACTATTTATATTTCAATCTACATCGTGCAGATTGAACGCCATAGCTTTCCCTATACAGCTAGGCTGCATCACCTGATGACAAAAACGCAGATATAAATTCAGGCAATCTTAAAACCAAAGTTTCAGTCTGTCAAGATGCTAGCTGGCGGTATAGGTGATAATAATATAAAAGAAGGGCCTTTTAGACAACACCATACGGTGGATACCAAAAGCCCTTCTTGTAAAGACGGTTCTTTTTTTATTAATATATAAGTAGTATAACATAGATAAATCGAAAGAGCAAACCTAGCCAGAAAATGGTTCCATCGGGTCCCCCTTACTTTTTACTCTATATTAAACCGGATATACCATATCCTCTTCATTCAGCAAAGTCGAATCAATCTGATACCGCTTTGCATTTCGATATTTGAAAAATTCCACTGAAGGTCCCGGGAACAGCGCTCTTGTGAGAACATCCTCATCCTGCTCCACATACTGAGCAACCTCTCTCAGTGTCTTCTCTAATTCCGGTTCGATGAGATCCGCCGGTCTGCAGGTAACTACCTCTTCGTCCCCGATAATCTTCTTTACGATTTCATCTTTAATCGGAACGGTGGTCTTGCCGTACATACCCTTTACAAGCTGTTTCACCTCATTAGGTACCATCTTGTATCGCTCTCCCGTTACGATATTCAATACCGCTTGTGTTCCTACGATCTGACTGGTAGGCGTCACAAGTGGCGGATAACCCAGATCTTCACGAACTCTCGGAACCTCTTTCAATACTTCCTCGAATTTATCCATAGCATTGGACTGTTTCAGCTGAGAAACCAGATTGGAAAGCATTCCTCCGGGAACCTGATAGATCAGTGTATTGATGTCCACGCCCATCAGTTTAGGATCGAGAAGTCCGCTGGCAATATATTTCTCTCTGATTGGGCGGAAATACTCCGCAGCCTGATTCAGAAGATCCATGTTCAGTCCAGTATCATACTCCGTTCCTTTGAAAGCATAAACCAGCGGCTCTGTAGGTGGCTGGGAGGTTCCTTCCGCAAATGGCGAAAGCGCCGTATCAATAATATCCACGCCTGCTTCTGCAGCCTTCATATACGTGAGACTCCCAAGTCCACTGGTTGCATGAGTATGAAGTTCAAGCGGAATCTTGATTTCCTTTTTGATCCGTTTGACCAGTTCATAGGTGTTATATGGGCTCAGCAAACCGGCCATATCTTTGATACAGATCGAGTCTGCACCCATCTGTTCAATTTCCTTGGCAAGCTTGATGAATACTTCATCGGTATGGGCAGGGCTGATGGTATAGGAAATGGTTCCCTGTGCATGCCCGCCGTATTTTTTTGTAGCTTCGATAGAACGCTGGAGGTTTCGGGTATCATTTAATGCATCAAAGATACGAATGATGTCAATTCCGTTGCTAATGGCTTTGTTTACGAATTCATCAACAACATCATCAGCATAGTGCTTGTATCCCAAGAGGTTCTGCCCTCTCAGCAGCATCTGAAGTTTTGTATGCTTCACATTTTTCCGGATAATTCTGAGACGTTCCCATGGGTCTTCGTTCAGAAATCTGAGGCAGGCATCGAAGGTTGCGCCTCCCCATACTTCCATTGCATGATAACCAACTCCATCCAGAAGTTCCAGTGCTGGAAGCATTTCATCCGTGGTCATACGGGTAGCAATCAACGATTGATGTCCGTCTCTCAAAATTGTTTCCGTTATTTTTACCTTTGCCATTTCATCCTCCATTTTCACATATTTTCGTTAAGAAAGCGCTGATGAACCAACGTTTTTTAACGCGTATCGAAAAAAACGCTGCTTTCATCGGGCCGGCTTTTCATCCGGGGAGGAAACAGCGTTTCCTTAGAATTCCAGGTGATTTAATCCATTATATAGTAGTATAATCGATAAAATCAATAGTAACCTCTAAATGTATACAATATTAATGACCAAGTTTAAAATCCTTTATATTATACGAGCTCGATGCTGTCCCCTACCCGAACAATTCCGCCCTTGATAACCTTTGTAAAAATTCCTTCCAGCGGCATAACACAAGTTCCGGTTTGTTGTTTGATTGCGCAGCCGGTATGACATTCCTTGCCGATTCTCGAAACCTGCTGAAGGGTCTCACCAATTTTCAACATGGTGCCGATGGGAAGAGTTTTCAGCTCAATCCCTTGGGTTGTAACGTTCTCAGCGAAAGCTCCCGCTGCTAAGGTTAGTCCCATCGCTCTCATCTTATCAACGCTCTCGTCAGCCAGAAGGCTTACCTGTTTGATCTCGTCCAGACCGCAATGTGCATCCCCTTTGATTCCGCCCTCAATAAATTCAGCCTCTGAAACCGGCAGCTTGATCTGGCCAGTCTTGTCACTGGTATTAATGGATATTACTTTTGCCATGATGTTATCCTCCTTTTATTCAGCTCTATCATACTCACCTGTAAAGTCTCCGGATTTTCCTCCGGTTTTTTTTACAAGTCTGATATCCGTGATTCGCATCCCTCTGTCTATGGCCTTGCACATATCATAAATCGTAAGCGCCGCAACGGAGACCGCATGCAGTGATTCCATCTCTATCCCGGTCTTTCCGATGGTGCTGGCACTGGCTTCTATATGGACTGCAGAATGTTCTTCATCAAGAACAAAATCCATTTCTATACCTGTAATGAATATATTATGGCACATCGGAATCGCCGATGCTGTGTTTTTTGCTGCCATGATTCCCGCAGTTTGTGCAACGGAAAGGACATCTCCCTTGGCCAGCGAACCAGCCTTAATCCGCTCCAACGTCTCCGGCTTCATGTAGATACTGCCCTTTGCCACAGCCACTCTGGCGGTGTCTTGTTTCTCTCCCACATCCACCATTTTGGGCCGTCCGTTCTGATCAATGTGGGTCAGCTCTGCTTCACCGATGCAGGCCGGTTCATCTTGATCAATTTGCATCATCTGATTTCTGTCGTTGTCAGTGGTTTCCTTCACCTTAGCCTCCGATCCGGTTCATTTCCCGTTCAATGGGTTTACCGCCGCTGTTTAGTTCATGCTGCTCTCCCTTTTGGAGTATGGCCTGCCGCAAGGTCTCTTTCAGGAGTTCATGATCTTTTAACTGCAGAATTTCGTTGAGATCGATCTCCTGATCGGTATGTAGACAGGGTTTCAATTTTCCATCGGCTGTAAGCCTTATCTTGTTGCAATCTCCGCAAAACTGCCTGCTCATAGGACTGATAAATCCAATATTGCCTTGAGCCTCAGGGTATCGGTAAAGATCTGCAACTCCGTCTTGTCGTTTCAGCGGAATCAGACTTGGTAGCTTAGTTTTGATCTCATCACAAGAGAGATAGCGGTACCCGCTGCTGAATGCAGCTTGTCCAATGGGCATAAGCTCAATAAATCGAATATCCAGCGGATGGTTGATGGTTAGCTGAACAAAGTTCAGAATTTCATCGTCGTTGAAGCCTTCCATGGCCACAACATTGAGTTTTACGGGCGTCAGTCCTGCGGCAAGGGCTGCATTTACCCCTTCAAAAACCTCATCCAGGTCGCCGCCTCTAGTAATTTCTTCGTACTTATGGTAGAGCAGGGAATCGACGCTGATATTCACTCTGCTCAAGCCTGCCTTTTTTAAAGCTTCTGCCTGTCCGGCGAGCAATGTACCGTTGGTGGTCATAACCAGCTCCTTGACCCCCTCCGTCGCTGCAAGCTGCTCGATGAGGCTTGCAATCCCTTTTCTCGCCAGGGGTTCTCCTCCAGTTATGCGAAACTTTGATATTCCCAGCTCCGCTGCTGCCTTTACAATTCTTTGGATGTCTTCAAATGTCAGAATTTTATCATGTCCGAGATTTTCAATACCCTCTTCAGGCATACAGTATTTACATCTCAGATTACACCGATCGGTTACGGAAATTCTCATGTAGCTTATCTCTCTGCCAAAACGATCCTTCATAACGTCCCCCATACTAGTTTTTGCTGAAATTTGTCTGATCTCAATATTTACCTGTATTCTTTCATTGTACTGAATGAAATGCATTCCGTCAATTCCGATCTCTTATTCCTTCATGGATATCTCTTTTCAGCCCGTACCCATACACGGATCGATATTTCCGAAGCATAAAGACGGAAAGAGCAAATGTCGTAATTTCAGCAAATGCCACCGTCATCCAAACGCCGTTGATTCCAAAGAAATGAGGCAGCGTCAGCGCCCCTATCAAAACCATGATAAGTCCCCGGCTCATAGCAACAAGTGCAGAGATGACCCCGTTGCCGTATGCGGTGAAGAAACCTGATACAAAAACGTTAATTCCATTGAAGAGAAACGCCACCGACAAAAATCGAATTCCTACAATTGCAATATGATAAACCTCTGTATCCGGCTTTGCAAAGGCCCCTGCAATCAAAGGTGCATCCAGGATCGCCAGCAGCGAGACACAGAAAGAGGAAACCAATACAAAAACGCCGGAATATCTGAGAAACTGATTGACCTTGAGGTACTCCTTCGCCCCATAATAAAAGCTGATCAAGGGAGCGACTCCTGTAATAAAGCCTAAATGAATCGAGATCAGAAGGTATTGGGTATTCAGTACAATGCTCAGAGCCGCTACCCCGTCCTCTCCAGCCATTTTTAAGACGATTCTGTTGAAGACATAGACCGTTACAGCGGTTGAGGACTCGGATACCATTTCCGAAGACCCGTTTACGATGCTGTCCTTTAGATAATTAAAGTCCCATTTGGGCCAAACAAATTTAAGTTTTGTTTCCTGGGTTGCAAAATAAATCAGGCCCAGCAGGAGGACAGTGAGCTGTCCTGCAGCGGTAGCCCAGCCTGCCCCTTCAATGCCCCAACCCCAGCAGACCAAAAACAAATAATCCAGAACCAGGTGGACAATCCCGCCCGATACATAGAGAAACAGCGTAAATCCTGGTCTTCCGTCCACCCTGATGAAATATTCCAGCAAGACCCCCAGAAACGCCGTCGGCAGTGCAAGAATTAAAATCCAGCCATAATCCATACAGTAAACCTTCAGCGTCTCATTAGCTCCAAGAAGTTCAATCAGCTCCTCAAAAAACGTCAGCCCCAACACGGTAAATAGGACTCCCAGCCCCACAGAAAAGATGCAGATGAGAGAAAATTTTTCATTTGCTTCCTGCTGATTTCCCTCACCCATTCTCATTGCCACAATTGCGCTGGATCCTGCGGCCAGCATGATGGAGACGCCCCAACCGAAGCCGGAAATGGGATATACAATGCTGATTGCCGCCAGTGCGTCTGAGTTGACATAATTTGCAACAAAAAATGCATCGATCAAATAATATAATGCGATGAAAACAAGCATGATTACCGATGGCGTAACATAGCTTGCAAATCTTCTTACCGTTACACCCTTATCAAATATATGTTCCATAATAACCTTCCTATCTATCAATCTGCATAATGACACACCCATCCCTCCAGCCGGATTTCATGTACCTCAGGTCAAGCAGCCTTCATCTCAAATGTCCCTCATTGCAGTTGATCCTATTTTATGATAAAGTGTACGGTAACCATATAGTCAAGGGGGGAGATGAAAATGACACAAAAAAATTGTCTGGACAAAGAGCATTGCCAAAAGAATGTCCCGAAGGAGATGGAGTACTCCTTTGAAAAGCAGAACAAGGCTTTTGAGGCTTACTTTACTACGGGTGAGTTTGCAAGATTATGCAAGGTGAAGAAGCAGACGCTGTTTCATTATGATGAAATTGGCATCTTTTCTCCTGAAATAAAGAAAGAGAACGGCTATCGATATTATTCCTACAACCAGCTTGAGGTATTTCAGGTAATCTCGGTGCTGAAGGAAATGGATATGCCGTTGAAAAGCATTAAAGAATATCTGAATCATCGCAGTCCCGAGGATTTGATCGACCTGCTGAGCGATAAGATCAAGGAAATCGATCGTAAAATGGAGGATCTAAACTGGCTGAAAAATATGCTGAAAACCAAGGTTCGGCTTACTCAGGATGCGCTAAAGGTAACGACAGGAACCGTGATGACAGAGGAACTTTCAGAAGATGAATACTTCCTTGCGACTCCCTACAACGGCACGGAGGACGCAAAAAAAATGGCCCAGGCCATTGCTGGTCATCTGAATCTGTGTCACGATCTGGATATTTACAGTGCGTACTCCATTGGCGGGATGATTCCGACAAGTAAAATCCCAAATGAGACAGATTACAATTACTCTCATTTTTATACGAAGCTCAGCGGCAATGAAATTCATGCCGTAAATCATAAGAAACCCCGGGGCCGCTATGCCGTGATCTACCACTGGGGAGGGTTCGACACCGCCATTGCGGATTATGCCAGGCTGACAAAGTATGTTGCCGCAGAGGGATACTCTATGGGAGAATTTTTTTATGAGGACGTCATTCTGGATGAGCTTTCAATGAAGGGCTACGACAATTATGTGCTGAAGATCTCTGTGAAGTTACTGTATTGAAATGAGCGTTCTTGCCACCGGCAATGTAACAACAAAGCTGGAACCAAGGCCAGGCTCGCTCTGAACACTGATCTTGCCATGGCTTAAATCAATGATCCGCTTGACGAGGGCCAATCCCAGACCATTTCCTTCAATACTGCCGGAACGATCCTCCTTGAAGAATTTGTCAAAGATATATTTCTGGACTTCAGGAGTCATACCTACCCCAGTATCGGAAACTGTTATTTGAACGCTTTGAGGGAACTCCTTTAGCAGAATATTGATCTCACCATTCTTCGGAGTAAATTTGACTGCATTATTGATGAGATTAATCCAGACCTGCATCAGCAGCTCTTCGTTACTGAAGTAAAATACATGATCCAGATCGATATTGAGCGTGAGATGCTTGCGTTCCCAGAGTGGCTCAAGTAAAAGTACGGCCTGTCGAATCTGCTCATCCAATCGGAATCGTTTCTTTTCTGTTATCATTTCTTTGTTTTCCAGATTGGAAATCATCAGGATACTGCTGGAAAGCTGTGCAAGCTGCTTGATACTCTCAGTAATCTTTTCCAGAAATTCCCGATATTCCTCTATCGTAAGTTCCGGATTCCGAAGTATCGTTGCATAGCCTTCTATCGCGGCCAAGGGCGTTTTGAATTCATGGGAAACGGTGACTACAAAGTCATTTCGTAAGGCTTCCATATTACCAAGCTCATGCACCATAGAGTTAAAATTGTCAGACATATTTTCCAGCTCTTTCACGGTTCCATCGTAGTTTAGTCGAATGCTGAAATCCCCTTTTGACACGTTTCTCATTGCCTGACTAATGTTATTAATAGGCTTAAATACATGCTTCCCGATAAAATAACTGATCGTACTTGCAATCACAACACTGAACAATAAGACTCCAAACAAGGTGGAAAGAGCCTTTGGACTTTTAACATCATCCGCAATCCCCACATAAGCAATGGCGTAAATAATAAAGATTACAAGAAGAGATGTGAAGATAATATTCAAAAACACGAAGATTACAAAGGCAGCCCATAAACTTGGAAATGTGATCTTTTTCATTCTGTTCTCACCGCCTTATATCCTAATCCTCTCACTGTAACGATTTCAAAATCGCTGCAATTCTTAAACCGCTCTCTCAAATGATTGATGTGGACATCTACCGTACGCTCGTCTGAGACGGTGTCAATTCCCCAAATCTCATCCATGATCTGCTGTCTGGTGAAGATTTTTCCTGAGGACGAAATTAACTTAAACAATAGTAAGAATTCCTTCAACGGAAGGATACTGACCTCATCACCCTGCACCACCGTCAGCGAATCCATGTCAAGGATGGTGGAACCACAGATAATCCTACGTTCGTTCACAATCCGTGCTCGCCGTAATAGCGCTCCGATCCGCAGTATCATCTCGTCCCAATTGACCGGCTTGACCATATAATCGTCTGTTCCTGAAAGAAACCCCTTTTGCATGTCATGAAAGCTTTCTCTTGCTGTAATCATCAGGATCGGCATGTTATATCCGTGCTCTCTGAGAGTCTCAGTCAGTTCAAAACCATCCATTCCGGGCATCATAACATCCGTAATGATTAAATCAATATACTCTTTGTCTAAAATTTCTAAAGCAGCCAGCCCGTTGTCCGCAATATACGGATTGTATTTATTCATCCGAAGGATGGTGCTGTAAATGCTGCCAAGCTTTGCATCATCCTCAACAACAAGAATATTAAACATACAAAGTCCTCCTCCAATCCATATCAGTTTTCTCCCATAGCTCAATTGTATCCGCCCTATATTAACTGGACATTAAGAAAATAATTGAAAGTTAATGTTCAATTAATAATGGTTTAACGTTGATTTAATAAAACCATTCTATCATAATACCAGTCGTATTAAATGGAATTTCTCAGAGTGTGTATGAGAAAGAATAAAATGGAGGAATCAATGGGAAATGTTGAAAAAGCAAGCCGAATTCTTTTAAAGAATTTGCTGGGTCATAAAAAGATCATAATCATAGCGGTCGTATTAATCGTGGTACTCTTAACGGGATTCAATATTTTCGCAGAGAAAAAGACGCCAGGGGGGATGGAAGCGTCAGACAATATCGTCGCCGTAGAAACAGAGACGGTAAAACTTATAAATTCATTTGGGGGATTAATATATAAAGCAAATCTGAATCCGGCTGAGGCAGCCGCTGTCAGCAGCGGGACATCAGGGCAGGTTACTCAAATCAGCTTTGAGAACGGCGATTTGGTGACCCAAGGGCAGCCGCTGGCGTATCTTGATGACAAGGATCTGCAGAATGACCTGAAGACAGCCCAACTCGATCTGAGTAAGCTCGAATTGAGCCTGGAATCTGCAAAGAGCGATTATGATATCGCCGCGCAGTTGTATGCGGAGGGCGCCTGCTCCAAAACGGCTTATGAGGCTGCAATGCGCGCATATAAGACGTCTCAGGCCAATGTTCAGTTGAAGCAGGTTGATATCCAAGATATTACAAATTCACTAAATGATTGTGTGGTGAAGGCGCCCATCACCGGTGAAATCAGTGGAAAAAACATTAGTGTAGGTCAGTATCTCAATCGAGGAACGGTCATCGCAACAGTAAATAACAATACCACAATCAAGGCCGAAATCCAACTGATGCAGGAGGATTTGAGCAAGGTTGCTGCTGGTCAAGAGGTTATTTTAAGACCAGATAAGAACGCAGGAACCGAATACAAAGGGATAGTGGAAAGCATCGCTGCCTCTGCAAACAGTCAGACCAGAGTCTTCGACTGTCTGATCAGAGTCGACAACGCGAGTGGATCGTTAAATTCGGGAACCTTCGGATACATTGAAATCTCCAGCCAGGAGAAGCCTCAGACTCTGGCCGTTCCCATGAAGGCTGTTGCAGGGACAGGGGGAAATTATTCAGTGTTCACCCTTGATAATGGTACTGCCCGTCGTATTTCTGTTACCATTGGCGAGACTTCGGAGGACATGATCGAAATCACTTCAGGTTTGCAGGAAGGAGACCAGCTCATCGTTACCAATTTAAATTCTCTCCAGGATGGAGATCTTGTGACTGTGATCGGAGAGGAGAAGTAATATGTTTCTTACCGATATCAGTTTAAAGAGACCTATTTTCGCCATCGTCGTCATCATTGCACTCCTGGCGATGGGAGTCGTCAGCTTTCTGGGACTCAATCTAAACGATATGCCGGAAACCGATCTGCCCTATGCGATGATCAACATTGTTTTGCCGGGAGCATCTCCGGATCAGATGGAATCCAAAGTAACAAAAGTCGTGGAGGATGCAGTAGGTCAAATCTCTGGTGTAAAACACATTACAAGCCGCGTTGGAGAAAGTTATTCCATGACGGCCATCGAATTCGACAGTTCCAGAAACGCCGACGATGCGGCTCAGGATGTACGGGCCAAGCTGAGCAGCATACGCGGTTCTTTGCCCGATGATATTCAAGAACCTGTCATCTCAAAAGTCGACTTTAATGCCATGCCAATCCTTTCTCTGGCAGTCAGCGGTGACTTGGATGAAGCTGCACTTTCTGAATTGGTGGATGAAACCATCGTACCTTCATTAAATGCTGTGGAAGGAGTCGGATCCATTGACACCTATGGTTTGCTGGAACGGGAAATTCAGATTAACGTGGATAAAGAACGGCTGGCAGCCCTGAATCTTACAATTAATCAAGTCATCGGGGGGCTCAGCAGTGATAATATCGACATTCCCAGCGGAAAGGTTGCCGATGATTCCCGTGAGGTTACGCTTCGTACCTACAGCGGCATGAAGAATGCCGCAGAATTCGAAAATGTAATTATTGCCAACAGGAATGGCACGGAAATCCGGTTGGGCGAAATTGCAAAGGTCGTTGACGGATACAAGGAGAAAGAAAGCATTTCTTTTTATGACGGTGCAGAATGCATCGGAATGGATATTGTCAAGCAGTCAGGAACCAATACCGTTGCTGTAACCGATGATATCAAGGCGAAGATTTCACAATTACAAGCCGCGCTTCCTCAGGGAATTCATATCAATGTGGTAAGCGACAATTCTGAGTTCATCCGATCTTCTGTGGAAAGCGTTGAGAGTACCATGGTAGAAGGCTGTATCCTGGCAGTTGTAATTATTTTTCTGTTTCTCCGTACTCTGAGCAGTACCGTAGTCAGTGCCGTCTCCCTACCGACTTCCATCGTTACAACCTTTGCAGCAATGAAGCTGATGGGATTTACGCTGAATACCATGAGTCTGATGGCACTGTCGCTATCTGTCGGTTTGCTGGTGGATGATGCCATTGTAGTTATTGAAAATATTGTAAGGCATCTTCGTATGGGTAAGACTCCAATGCAGGCAGCAAAAGAAGCTACAGGAGAAATCAGCCTTGCAGTCTTAGCCATTACACTCACCATTGTGGCGGTATTCCTTCCCATGTCCATCATGTCCGGAATACTGGGTTCATTTTTCAGAGAATTTGGTTTGACCATCGCTGTTGCCGTACTCGTTTCTCTATTCGTCTCCTTTACGCTTGTGCCGCTGATGTCGGCCAAATATGTCAGGGAAGAAGAGGAAGAACATGAACCGAGAGGCATATTAGGAAAGTTTCTTGCCTGGTTCAATCATCAGTTTGACCTGCTGGGTATTTATTATAGAAAGATTCTGGATGTCATTTTAGAGCATCGAAAAAAGACCATCCTGGTTACCATTGCGCTGTTTGTTTTCAGCCTGGTGTTGATTCCTATGATGGGGATGGAGTTTACACCTGCGCAGGATAATGGCACCATTACTGTCAGTGCCGACCTGGATTCGGGTCTGTCCCTTGCAGCGGCGCAAGCAAAAGCAAAGCAGGTGGAGGAGATCGTCAGCCGCTACCCTGATGTAAATTCTGTATATACAACGGTGGAAAAAGACCGTATCAGCTTAAACCTTGATCTGACGGATAAAGAGGATCGAAAACTGAGCTCAGATGAAATCAGCGCACAAATGCGCAAAGAGCTCAAACTGATTTCGGGGCTTGATCTTTCAGTGACAGGAACGACAAGCATGGGAGGCTCCTCTGGAAAAAACTTTTCTCTCCATTTCCAAGGAGAGGATTTTGATGAACTGCTGCGATACAGCCAAAAGGCCAAGCAGCTTCTTGCAGGAATCCCCGGTGCTGTGGATGTGGGAATCAGTTATAAGGCGGGAAAACCAGAGACAACAATTCTAGTCAACCGTGATACTGCTGCGGACCTGGGTGTGGCACCTTCCAGCGTATCAAGTACCTTAGGCATTCTTTTTAACGGAGTGACGGTAGGACAATATGAGGAAGGCGGAGACCGAATTGATGTGAAGGTCAGCGTAGACAATGCCCAGAGCTCTAGTCTGGACAATGTTGGAGGAATCTATCTAGCTAGTTCAACAACCGGGGGAATGATTCCCATCGAGCAGCTTATTACGAAAGAATACGGAACCGCTTCTTCCCAGATCAACCGTTATGACAAGGTTCGAGATATTCAGGTCCAGGCAAACTACGAGGGAATTACATCCTCCGAGCTCAGCAGAGCCTTCTTGGATAAACTGTATAAAGAGCTCCCTCCTCCGGCAGGAATCACGGTCAGCTCTGGCAGTGATCAGCAGATGATGGAGGAGAGCATGGGAGATCTGGGCCAGGCAATGATATTGGGAATCCTGTTTGTATTCCTGATTCTGGCTGCTCAGTTTGAAAGCTGGATCGATCCCCTTGCCATCATGGTATCTCTGCCTCTGGCAGTCATTGGCGCGATGATTGCCCTCTTTGTAACAGGAGCAGGCCTGAGTATGGTTGGACTCATTGGAATTATCTTCCTGATGGGGCTCGTTACGAAAAACGCAGTTCTGCTGGTAGATTTTATCAAGATGAGGCGTGAGGATGGACTACAGCGAAAAGAAGCGATCCTGGAAGCCGGGATGATACGTCTGAGGCCGATCATGATGACTACCTTGGCTATGATCTTCGGTATGCTTCCAACGGCACTGGACTCCGGTATGGGCTCTGAAATGCGCCAGCCTATGGCGATTGCGATCATCGGCGGGCTGATTTCCTCCACCCTGCTGACCTTGCTGGTCATACCTGTGGTTTATACCTTACTGGATGATATGAAGAAAGTGATTTCCCGGCTGAAAGAACGAGCGCCGGGCATGAAAAGGAAAGAGAAAAAGGCTCTTAAAAGAGAAATCGGATAAGACCTGATTTAGCAAATACCTAACCTTTTGATAGATACACACACATGCAACGATCTATTCCTGATGAAAGGAAACCGCATCGCACGATCGGTTTCCTTTCATCAGGAATAGATCGTTTGCATTGATAAAACAAGTTAAATTTCTGCAAAAGGTCATGATACGCCAACAAAATGATTCATAGCCAAATATGGCAGAAAAAGCTGCCTCCGGATCAGCGGAAGCAGCTTTTGATTAATCGTCAATTATTTTATTATTCTTATTCCTACTCCACAGATGCAAGAATCTCTTTCACATAGTTGGGCAGAGAAAATGCTCCCTTGTGCAGGTCTGTATTGTAATATCTTGTCTCAAGACCAAGTGCATTCCATGCTTCAGGCTTCATGTCCTTCATAGGATCGAGCGCCTTTGAAGCGAATCCGAAGTACCAGTAACCGGATGCGTAGGTTGGCGTATTGAAGCCAAATACCTTTGCAATGGGGAAGGTTTTCTTAATCTTAGCATGGGCCTTTTTCATCTCTTCGATGTCGCCATCATAGAAAGCACCTTCATGCTGATTGATTAAGATACCGTTGTCGCTGAGTACTCGGAAGCAATCCTGATAAAAGCCAACGGTGAAGAGTCCTTCTCCCGGGCCAGCAGGATCGGTAGAGTCCACAAGGATCAGATCATATGCTCCTGCAGGAGCTTCTTTCACAAATTTTAAACCGTCGTCGAACATAAGGTTCAATCTAGGCTCACTAGAATATACGGAGGAAGTGGATGGCATGAACTTCTCGCATGCTCTGACGACTGCTTCATCGATTTCAACCATATCAATCTTTTCGATGGATTTGTATCTGGCAACTTCTCTTGCTGTGCCTCCGTCTCCGCCTCCGATGATCAAGACATTCTTGATGTTCGGATTTACGCACATTGCCGGATGGCAGATCATATCATGATAAACAAATTCATCCTTCTCTGTTACCTGTGTATATCCGTCCAGAACCATGAATACTCCGAAGGTCTCATTTCTGAACATCTCTAATTTTTGGAACGGCGTCTGCTCTACATGCAAAACTTCATCAATTTTGAGAGAGAGCTTTACGTCGTCATCCATATAATATTCTGAAAACCACAAATCACTGTTCTTTAATAACATTCACTACACCTCCAATTATTAGATCTTGTCCGGCATGTTTCTGCCGTAAAAGACTTCATCCATTTCTTTTCTTAGTTTTGAAGTAATTAAATTGATCTCATCCGTGGAAATATCATCCACAGAGAAGTTAAAGAAATAATTGTCCAGATCAAAGTTTCTCAATTTACATTTCGTATGAAATATATTTTCCTGAAAAACGTTGACGTCAATCATATAGTATCGATCAATCAGATCCTGCGCGATGTAATTTTGGATCGAGCTCAGTTTATGATCGATAAACATCTTTTTGCCGGTGATGTCTCTGGTGAATCCCCTGACACGGTAATCCAGCGTCATCATATCGGCGGCAAAGCTATCAATTAAGTAATTCAATGCCATCAGAGGTGAAATTTCTCCACATGTTGATACATCAATATCTGCCCTAAAAGTACAAACGCCACCGTCCGGGTGATATTCCGGATAGGTGTGCACCGTAATGTGACTTTTGTCCAAATGAGCAACAACGGAAGGATTATCAATCTTTACATCAGTCTCCGGAGGAGCACTGCCCTCACAAATTAAGATGGTTACGCTCGCCCCCTGGGGGTCGTAATCCTGAACAGCTACGTTCAGAATTTTGGCGCCGATAATCTCAACCACATTCTTCAGGATTTCGGTCAATTTTTCCGCATTATATTGTTCATCAATATACTCAATATAAGCGCGCCGATCCTCTACCGTTTTGGTGTAGCAGATATCATACATGTTAAAGCTCAGTGTTTTTGTCAGGTTATTAAATCCATGTAGCTGTAATTTTTCCAACTTTACCTTCCCACAACCTTTCTTATCGTAATTGTTAGCTGCCTATCAAAATACATGTTAATTGAATTTTGGCAGACAATGATCCATAGAACAATTATACATTGTAACACCAGCATGTCAAAAATGCAATGATCTTGACAGAAGATTTTTCTTGCAATGTATGGCATTTGCTCGCCTAGGCCCAAGTCCTCTGTTTTCACAACAAAGAAAAAGATGCGGCTAAGATTTCATAAAAATGCAAACCCTATTATGGTATAATAAACGTAGTATTTTAGCAATTGCGATCATTGCAGCTTACTAAGATAAAGATAAGCAATAAGATATAAGCAATAGCAATAAGCAATAAGCAATAAGCAATAAGCAATAAGCAATAAGCAATAAACGATGATACACAATGAAGTTCAGAGGTGATTACGATGACAGATGCAGGAATTAAGAAATTATTGGGCGTACTGCTCAGAAATAAAGAGATTGCCTACTCTCTATTGAGCGCTTTCAAAGCAGAGGATATGGAAAGAGGCATCCTCGCAATCCCCGAGAGTATGATCAATCGGGATTTTAAGATGCTGATTATGGACAAGGCTTCTCCTTTCCTAAACGATTATCTGATGACGTTTCAGCAAAACTCTATCTATATGGAGCTTGACGGTAATGCCAAGCAGCTTGGAAGGATCAAAGCGATGCTGATGCTTACATTTGATCGTTTTGAATTTCAAAACGGAACTCATCGGATGACCTTTACGTATCATGAAGATATCAAATCCGAAGGCAATTTTGTTCAGAGTATGGCTGTTAAGGCTGCGGGCTTAAAGGGAAGCTATCTCCAAACAGCAGCTGAGATGGCAAAACTAGGCTGGTTGTCAGTGACAAAGGATACCTTGGTCATTGACATCGATGCCCACGATATCGCAGAGAAAATACCCCCTTCACTGGAACTTGATTATCTAAGCTGTGAAGACGGAATCCTCAAGTTCAAATTTATGATTCATTAGTTTTTGTGATATAATAAGCAGCCAATTAAATCAATGAGGTCAATGCAGTCAATCAAAAATATAACGAGCCGCTGGAGGAATCAATCAAAAACATACGAGCCGCTGGAGAAATCCGGCGGCTCGCTCTATATTTATTACTCGCTTTATCAAGATCTGTCATGATCTTTCTATGCTTCTGTATTTCAATACATCCGTATCTTTATACTGATATGTTTCATTATTTTCCGTAGATTTCTTCCTTATTGACCACATTGATTCCATGTGCAGTCAGTTCGTCCACCGCTTTCTCCTGCTGATCAACCTTCAAAACAACGTAGGGCATTTCCTTTTGCCTCATAATAAAGGAATAGATATATTCAATATTGATATCCGCATCCCGAAGAATTGAAAAGATGGTGTTCAGGCTGCCCGGCTTATCCTCAGGTTCTACGGCGATGACCCTGCTGACCTTTGCAACTACACCTTCCTTGTTCAGTACGTCCACCGCACGATCCGGGTCATCTACTACGATCCTGAGAATTCCGAATTCCGCAGTATCAAACACTGCAATCGCTCGAATGTCAATATGATGCGCTATTAGAATATCGGTGAGCTGGGACAGGCTTCCTTTTTTGTTTGGAATAAAAATTGATATTTGCTTAATCAACATTATTTTACCTCCCTCATATCGATTACTCTTTTCGCCTTGCCTTCAAATCTGGCCAGGCTTCTTGGCTCCACTAAATTTACTTTTGCATCAATTCCCAAAACAGTTCTCAGCTGCTGCTTGACCTTCTGATTCAGATTCTCTAAAAGAGTGAAAGAATCCAAAAGATTTGCATCGATTAACTCAACATCCACCTCGATTTTGTCAAGATAACCTTTTTTAAATACCTTGATCTGATAATGAGGGCCGATTCCTTCCACATGAAGAAGTACATCCTCAATCTGAGACGGAAATACATTGACGCCGCCCAGAATCAGCATGTCATCAGAACGTCCTTGAATCTTTGACATCCTCACCGTAGTTCTGCCGCAATCGCATTTCTCATAATGAAGGGATGTAATATCCTTCGTTCTGTATCGCAAAACCGGAAGCGCTTCTTTGGAAAGGGTTGTGATCACCAGCTCTCCTACCTCTCCTTCTCCCAAGACTTCACCAGTCTCAGGATTGATGATTTCTGGGAAAAAGTGATCTTCATTGATATGCATGCCGCGCAAGGCACGACATTCGCCTGACACACCAGGACCGATGAGCTCGCTCATACCGTAATTTTCTGTAGCAAAGAGACCCCATCTTTCATTGATTTCTCTTCTCATACCTTCCGTAGAGCCTTCTCCGCCAAACAGTCCCCATTTTAAGCTCAGGTCTTTCTTGGGATCAATGCCCATTTCCAACGCAACCTCAGCCATATGTAACGCATAGGATGGTGTGCTGATCAGGGTTGTTGTTCCGAAATCCTGCATAATCATGATCTGTTTTTCCGTATTACCGCTGGACATGGGGATGACAGAAGCCCCGATTCGCTCCAGCCCCTGATGGAGGCCAAAGGCGCCGGTAAACAATCCATATCCGAAGGCGATTTGAGCAGTATCCTCATCGGTAACACCCGCCATTGTTCCCAGCCTTGCGATCAATTCAGACCAAACGTCCATATCATTTTTTGTGTACCCTACTACCGTGGGCTTGCCTGTGGTACCGGAAGATGCATGAAATCGAACAACATCTTTTTTCGGGGACGCAAAAAGTCCGAAAGGATAATTTTTTCTAAAATCATCTTTTACTGTAAAAGGGATTTTCTGCAGGTCTGCCAGCGTCTTGATATCGCCTGGTTCAATTCCTGCCTCCTTCAGCTTTTCTCTATTATAAGGGACATTTTGATAAGTCCGCTCAACCGTTTTCTGAAGCCTCAAAAGCTGCAGCTTTTCAAATTCTTCCCGTTCAAAAGTTTCTTCTTTGCTCCATATTTTGCTGGCAATCATTTTCCTGCATACCTCCCAAAAATCATTCATAATTATGCACAAATAAAGGAATGTGCGCGAAAACGCCTTCAAAAAAAGAACGATACCTCGGTAAATAGAAGTATCGTTTCCACTCATTCATTTGTACCCTGCTATGCTACTTACCTACAAGCCAGATTATATCACATCCTGAAATCCTGTTCAAGGCATGGATTTCTATATTCTGGAGGAATGAAAAGAATCCATAGTCGGAAGCGTTAAGCTTTTGTGATTCCCTCGTTAATCTTTTGATACCTTTCTTGTTTGATTTCGAAAGAATGTGGTATAATTTTTTTAGTTCACAAAAAAATTACATTATGATAGATTGAAAGGAGTTTACATTATGAAAGAACCAAAATTCTTTATCTGCAAGCACTGCGGAAACATCATCACTTTACTGGAGGAGTCCGGTGCCCCGGTTTCATGTTGCGGGGAAAACATGACTGAAATGAAAGCCAACACAAGCGACGGCGCAACTGAAAAGCACGTTCCTGTTGTAGAAGCTGACGGAAGCACAGTGACTGTAGCGGTTGGAAGCGTAGCCCACCCCATGCTGCCAGAACATCATATCGCTTGGATCTACCTTCAGACAAGTCTGGGAGGACAGTTCAAATATCTTGAAGTCGGCGCAGAGCCAAAAGCCTCCTTTGCTCTGAGTGATGGCGAAACTGCTGTTGCTGCATACGAATATTGCAACCTGCACGGACTGTGGAAGGCTGCTATATAAATAACGAAAGGATACCGTAAGATGGCAATTGAATGGACATCGAATTTATCCGTTGGAGTCGGAAGTATCGACCAGCAGCACCAGAAGCTGTTTGATATGGCAAATCAGCTCTTTGAAGCAGGAAAAAATAATAAGTCAAAGGAATTCATCTCTCCGTTGCTGGGCTTTTTAGATGATTATACCAAAAAGCATTTCAAAGATGAGGAAAGCTACATGCTCTCTATCAACTACCCCGGCTTTGAGGGGCAGAAAAAAATGCATGCGGATTTCATCGGAGCACTGGCAAAGCTGAAAAAAGAATACGAAGAATCCGGCGGAAATATCATCGTGATCCTCAATGCCAATCAAATGGTCGTTGACTGGCTGTTGAAGCACATTTCCGTTGAGGACAAAAAAATAGGTGTTTTTGCAAACAGCCGATAACCATGATCGGATTCTTTTCGCCGATAAGAACAGCTATAGAAACCCAATTAAAACAGAAAAGCTCTGTGCCAAATGGCACAGAGCTTTCCACTTTTTGTATAATTTATTCTTCTGCCATACTTACGCTTTCCGGTTCCGCCTTCGGCTGGATTCTCATTGTGTAGAAGGTACGATACACAAATACCAAACCAATGACAAAGAAGATACCACCAACGTAAGGCGCAATGCCCTTAAACGAATCGGTAATTGCAATTTCCATTGCCAGCAGACCGAAAAGTGTAGTGAACTTAATGATGGGATTTAATGCAACAGAGGAGGTGTCTTTGAACGGATCTCCTACCGTATCTCCTACGACAGTGGCATCGTGAAGCTCCGTACACTTCATCTTTAAGTCAACCTCAACCACTTTCTTTGCATTATCCCAGCATCCCCCCGCGTTGGCCATGAATATCGCCTGATATAATCCGAAAACCGCAATGGAAATCAGATATGAAACGAAGAAGGAAACCGGGTAAGGGCTTTTTGCCGGCGCAGAGAAAAACGCAAAAGCAAGTGTGAATGAGAATACAACGATAAAGATATTCAGCATACCCTTCTGTGCATACTGGGTGCAGATTTTTACAACCTCTTTGGATTTTTCAGTAGAAGCTTTCAGGTCCGCATCCTCATCAAGTCTAATGTTTTGTTTTATGTATTCCACTGCTTTATAAGCACCTGCTGATACCGCCTGCATAGAAGCTCCAGTAAACCAGTATATTACCGCCCCTCCGCAGATAAAGCCGAGTATCGTATAGGGATTCAGCATATTCAAAATCAACTCAGGCTTAACCCCTATAACCTTTTCAATGACAAGGATCAGAGAGAAAATCATGGTGGTGGCACCGACAACCGCCGTTCCGATCAATACAGGCTTGGCAGTT
Source organism: Clostridiales bacterium (assembly GCA_015243575.1). NCBI lineage: Bacteria > Bacillati > Bacillota > Clostridia > Peptostreptococcales > Anaerovoracaceae > Anoxybacterium > Anoxybacterium hadale. The sequence continues at coordinate 4,756,854 of CP042469.1, read as the reverse complement.
GCCTTGAAGGTATTTCCTGCCCCATCATTTGCCTCAAGGAAGTGTTTTGCAACTTCAAAATTTGGTTCAAAACCATACTTCTGCTTAATTTCTTCGTCAATCCCTTCCGTGCATTCGATCAGAGACAACTCATAAATAGACTGTGCGTTATCCGTTACCGGACCATAGCTGTCCACCGCAATGGTGACAGGTCCCATTCCCAGGAATCCAAAGGCAACCAGACCAAAAGCAAAAATCGAGGGATAGATCATGATATCTGCAAGACCAAAGCCGCTTGCCAAATAAGCGATGAGCATGAGAATGAAGAACACCATACCCATCCAGAAAGCGCTGAAGTTTCCTGCTATGAGGCCAGAGAGAATATTCAGGGATGCTCCGCCTTCTCTGGAGGTATTGACAACCTCATTAACATGCTTTGATTTTGGGCTTGTAAAAACCTTTGTAAGCTCTGGAATCAAAGCTCCTCCGATGGTTCCGCAGCTGATAATGCAGGACAACACAATCCATAGATTGCCTCCTGCCGCATAGACTATGGTACCTGGGCCGATGAGAACGTAGCTGACAATAAAGGTTACAACGATAGATAAAATTGAGGTCATCCAGACCAGGCTGGTCAAAGGTTCTTCGAAATCTAAATCCACTGCATTCTTATATTTCTCATTTGTAACCACTCTGTTGATAAAGAACGCAGTTACAGATGTAATAATCATAAGAACGCGCATCGTAAAGATCCAGACAAGAAGATCTCTTTGCAGATCACCGGTTACGGCAAGTACGATAAAAGAGACCAGTGCCACACCGGTTACACCGTATGTTTCAAATCCATCAGCGGTAGGACCAACGCTGTCTCCCGCGTTGTCTCCGGTGCAGTCTGCTATAACGCCTGGATTCCTGGGATCATCCTCACCGATTTTAAATACGATCTTCATGAGGTCTGATCCGATGTCTGCAATCTTTGTAAAAATTCCACCAGCAATTCTAAGAGCCGAAGCGCCAAGAGATTCTCCCACCGCAAACCCAATAAAACTGGCTCCGGCAAGATCTCTCGGAATAAAGAGCAGAATCACTAGCATCATAAATAGTTCTACGCAAATCAGGAGAACGCCGATGCTGATTCCAGCATCAAGTGGTATATTTAATAGCTTTAAAGGTTTCCCTTCAAGTGATGCGAATGCCATTCGGCTGTTAGCCATGGTATTCATGCGAATTCCGTACCATGCGACTCCATATGAGCCCAAGATACCAATTACAGACCAGAAAAGGATTACACTGACTCCTCCAATACCTTTTCCTTCCAGTACACCGAAATAGAAAGCTATGCAGGCACCGATGAAGACTAAAAGAAGACCAAGAAATTTTCCCTGCTGAATTAGGTAGGTTTTACACGTCTCATATATTGTGTTTGCTACATCCAGCATTGATTGATGTGCCTGAAGTTTCTTCACCTTATTGAATTGATAAAACCCAAAAAATACCCCAAGAACACAGATCGCCATACCGATCATCAACAGTGAATTCTGGGACGAGCTTAACTGCGGAATGTCCAAGTCTGCTTCATTGGCGTAAGCCGTCACAGGTGTACATAAGACGAAAAGTCCTATCATGAGGCTCTTCATTTTACAGTGCATTTTAATACACCTCCTCGTTAAAATATATTATAAGCACTCAATTATCTTACATCAATTTAACAACCTTATCAACAAGAAGCTTGAATATATTTCGACAAGATTCGACGTTTCACTTCTGAAACCAGTTTTAATTCAAATGTGAGTAATTGCAACATTTACATCAATTAATTCATGATTACTTTCGCGAATACCCTACATAAACCACACCATTTTAAATTGTATTTTTTGTGATGTTTAATCATTATTTTCTACAAATATCACCATTCTTTTTCATGCATAATTATTCACATTATGCTTCTTTATGCGTAATTTGAGCCCTTATCGTCTGCACCTTCCCCCTCGTTTTTCTTTGACAAAGACAAAATTCATATAGGTACTTTTCTCATCATAATGATAAGGTTCATAATCCCCGTAAACTGCTTTCACAGAAAATCCTGCTGACCTCGCCATCTGACAAATCTCTTCTTTTGTAATTACGGAAAAACGTACATCAAGACAGCGTTTCTCAATCATTCTATTATTAGAATCGTAGATTTCATAAAACTGAGTGCCGCTGATGATCTGCAGATCACTCAAATAGATATTATAATAGGTGATTACCATGGATCTTCCGCCGTCCAGATTATATTTCCCCAAATATTTGATCGTTCCATCAGCCTGTTTTACCCGGTAAAACGGATTATATAGTGCACAGAAAAATATACCGCCCGGTTTGAGATGTCGGTAAATGTTTTGGATCGCCTTTCGCTGTTTTGCTTTATCCAAAATTTCAGATAAGGAATTGGAGGGGATGACGATCAGGTCATAAAGATGATCCATTTCAAGCTCACATACATCCTGGCAAACAAGACGAGAATTTTCTGACTCATCGCCAAGTTTTGACCGAAAAACTTCCAGCATTTCCTCTGAATAATCCACACAGGTAATGGGAAAGCCCTCCCTGATTAAAGGGATGGACACCCTTCCTGTCCCACACATCAGTTCTAAGATGTTTTCCCTGTTTCTGCAGAGGTTTCTATAGAAATTCAAATCGTATGAACCTGTGGCATAATAATCATAAAGATCGGCAACATAGCCAAAATCAATATTTTTTTCCATATCCGACGATCCCCCCAGTGCCTTGCAGCAGCAGGCATATGACTAGTGTCATGTAACATTTACTTTCATTACATGATAACAGCGTCATTATTATATATATGCTGGGACGAGATGAACAGAAACATTGAGAAACGCTGAATTCTTAAGAATTCAGCGTTTCTGTAAGTCCATATTATTATAACGAAAGCATCGTTCTGTCGGACAGCATTTGTCCTGATTGATCGGTATAAAGGTCCACCAATTTTCTCGGAGTCATTTCTGCTCGTTCCGGTCCATGGATATCCAACACCAGCGTTCCTCGATCCATCATGATGGTTCTGGTTCCAAAGGTCAGAGCCTGATTCATATCATGTGTGATCATCAACGCAGTCAATCGGTTTTGTGCGATAATCTGCCCGGTTATTTCCAGCACCTTCATTGAAGTAACTGGATCAAGAGCTGCAGTATGCTCATCCAGCAAAAGCAGCTTCGGTTTGGCGATCGTTGCCATAAGCAGTGATGCAGCCTGTCTTTGTCCTCCTGAAAGAAGTCCCATCTTTGTTTTCATCCGGTTTTCCAGCCCCAAGTCCAGAGTCGCCAGCAATTCGCGGAAGTAGTCAGAATCTTTACGGCTCACTGCGAAAAAAGATCTTGAAGCATTCCTTGTATAAGCCAGTGCCAGATTTTCTTCGATGGTCATATTGGGAGCTGTTCCGCGAAGGGGATTTTGAAACAGGCAGCCGATCTTTTCCGCTCTTTTATAATCCTTCCAATAGGTAATATTCTCTCCGTCCAGTATGATTCTTCCGCTATCCGGAAGGAACTTTCCCAGAATTGCATTGAACAGCGTAGATTTTCCTGCGCCGTTAGAGCCAAGTATCGTTATAAATTCTCCTGTTTCCACCTCTAGCGAAAAATTGTCCAGTGCAATTTTCTGGTTTGCAGTTCCCGTCTCAAAACTTTTTGTCAGGTGGGTGATAGAAAGCTGTGAACTCATTTGTATGCCTCCTTTTCTCCCGCACGGCGAATCCGCATGGTGTTCATTTTTTCTTTGGTAAGCGGCATTACAAGTGCAATTGTCACAATAAGGGCAGACAGTAGCTTGACCATATAACTTGGCATATCAATCTGGTAAGCACCCTGAAGAATAATGCGGTAGATCACCGAACCAACCACAGCCGACACTACGCCGATGGTAACGCCTCGCTTTCCAAACAGTGCCTGGCCGATAATAACGGAGGCTAAGCCCACGACCAGCATTCCATTACCGCTGCCCAGGTCCGCATAGCGCTGCTGCTGGCAAAGCATCGCTCCAGACAGTCCAACAAGGCTATTGGCCAGCATGATCCCGAAGGTACGGGAACGATCGGCATTGATTGAGGAAGATCGCACCATCTCTTCGTTATCGCCTGTGGCCCTGATGGCCATGCCCGGCCGCGTTTTAAAGAAGATGCATAAAATGATAGAAACCACCACTACTATAATTGCAGATAATACAAGTGCAGAAATCTCTCCGCTGCCGAATACCGATGCCATCATTTTATAAATGGTCTGGCTCGCAACGGGTACCTCAACACCAGTTTCATTGGTCTGCATGCTTTGCAGGTAAAGGTTCGCCTGCCCGCCAAGCACCATGTAGTTAATGGTATATAAGCCTGTCATGGTCAAAATTCCAGATAAAATGGCATTAATCTGCAATGTTGTCTGCAGGATTCCGGTTACGAGACCTGCAATCATTCCTGCTGCAGTGCCCGCAAAGACGGCAGCAATCGGATGCCCTGCCACAGTTACCATGGCACAGACTGTCATCCCGAATACAAAGCTGCCATCGATTGTCAAATCCGGAGTATTCAAGATTCTAAAGGCTATAAATACGCCAAGAGCCATGGGTGCATAAATTGCACCCTGGCCCAGCGCTGATAGTAGCATGTCAAAGTATAGCATATCTCATATCTCTTATCTTCTCTTTAAAATAAATATCGACGGTTATAGATGCTTACCGAAAGATTTATTGGCCAAAATGACTCGTGCCATCCTTTTCAACCAGCACGCTGAATCCCTCCAGCATCTGATCCGTAAGCGCAAAGCCGATTTTGTCTGCTGCCTGTAAATTCACAAACTTGGCATATTCGGCAAGTGTTTCGTATGGCATTTCTGCAGGGGATGTACCAGCTGCTACCTTTTCAACCATCGCTGCGACCTGTTTACCCAGCTGTACATAGTTCACGCCAATGGTTGCAAAGCCTCCGTCAGCAACCATGGAATCTGCTCCGCAGTATACAGGGATTTTTTTTGCATAAGCTGCATCGGTGTAGGTTGGCATTGCGGATGCGATGGAATTGTCATTTCCGGTATACAACGCATCAACGCCTTTCGATAGCAGACTGTTTACTGCTGCTTGAAGTTCTGTCAGGCTCGCAATGGAGGATTCTTCATAAGCAATTCCATTCTCATCACAATAAGCTTTGGCAGCTGCAATGGTAGCAACAGAATTGGTTTCACTGGAAGTATAAAGAAACCCAATCTTTTTATAATCCGGCTGGAAATTGGATATGAGTTTTACAATCTCGTCGGATGGAATGTTGTTGGATACTCCAGTAATATCCTTGCAGTCTTCTCCAGTCAGTCCTGCCGCCACAGGGTTTGAAACTGCGGCAAACACAATAGGAGTTCCATCCCCATCAAATACGCTCTTTGCACTCTGCGCAGTCGGAGTTGCGATTGGAATAACAATATCAACGCCCTTGGATTTTACATTCTGCAAAATAGTAGCAAGAGCTGAAGTGTCTCCATTCGCATTAAGGGTTTCAATTTCAGTATTGAGGCCGGATGCTTCGAGCTCAGAAATGATAGTATCCCGAATTTGATCCAACGAAGTATGACTCATTGGCTGAACAATCGCGATCTTGAGCTTTGGCTTTACATTTTCAGGTGTTTCTGCGCCGTTATCGGCCGTCTTGCCTCCGCAGGCACTCAGACTCAAGGCTACAAGGGCAGTTACGACTGTGAACAGAAATATTTTTTTTAATGCTTTCATAATAATACACTCACTTTCTATGAATCAATATTAACCGATGGTTAAATTTAAAATATATAAAATGCTTCTAATTTTGTCATATCACTTATCATTTAAGCGTTTTGTGGAGCTGCTGCCTGCGCCATTGCGATATGTTTTCGAATGATCTCACAGGATGTATTCAGTTGTTGCTGCTCTTCGGCTGAAAGTGCCAACACTACAATTTCTTCAATCCCATTTCTGCCAATCCGACAAGGAACACCGCAGTGGACCTCTTTCTGCCCGTATTCTCCTTCCAGCAAAACAGATAGTGGGAAAATCATTTTTTCATCTCTTAGGATACCCTCACAGAGCAGCGATAACACTTGACCGATTCCAAACTCCGTGGAATTCTTGCCGTTAATAATATCCATTCCACTCATCCGAGTTCGTTGCAGTACCACTTCTTTGTCGAGCTGTGCAAAACTTTCAAAAGGCTTACCATGTATCAGTACTTGCGAAAAAGGAATCATGGAGGAATCACCGTGCTCGCCCAGGGAAAACGCTCTGATTTCACCTCGCTTTGCTCCAGTTTCTTCAGACAGGATTCTGATCAAGCGAGCCGTATCCAGCAAAGTTCCAGTTCCAAAGACTCTGAATCGATCCATTCCCAGTCCTCGACGGACATAGTCAGCAACGATATCAGCAGGATTTGTTATGGTAACTACGATCCCTCTTATTTCAATTTGCTTTAGCTCACCGATCAGAGCATTCAGCATCCTTGCAGAGCTTTCCAAAAGATCCAGCCGGGTTTGCCCTGGCTGCCTGGGTTCTCCGATTGCGATGACAACGATATCCGCATCAGAACAGTCCGAATAGCTTCCTGCCCTTACTTCCGTATTCGCGGTCAGAAAGGAAAGTGCATCTCCTACATCCAACGCTTGTGCTTCTGCTTTTTTTCTGTCAAGATCAACCAGGACAATTTCACTGCAGACGCTTCGCCAGGCAAGAGCCATCGCACAATGCGAGCCGACATGACCAGCGCCGATAATTACAATTTTTCCATAGTTCTGCATATTATCCTCTTTCCTTTTTTCAAAAATAAAAAGCCCTTGATCTAACGTACAGATCAAGGGCGAAAATACTTCCGCGGTGCCACCTTGTTTCAGTTCTATCAAGAACTCTCAGCAGGATACAAACATATCCCTGACCACTTACGCGGATCCTACGTCGGCGCATTTAACGCCGCCCTCAGCAGTCCATATTATTCAGCACTCCCTGCAAGGCTTCCACCAACCCCTGCTCTCTATCAGGTCGCTTTCTGATTTTTTTCTGCTTCAACGGTTTCATTCATTTACTTGTATTTATGAATTATACTATAGGATTTTTTGATTGTCAACGGGGCAAATTGTTTGCATATGAAAAATTCTTGACCAATATTCTTGATTCTTGATTCTCAATACGGAGCAAACTCTGGATTCGCGTTGTCATATCCTGAAAACTGCAATTCTTGCAGGCAAGCGGCTGAGTCGGATGGATTTTCCGCTTGCGTTATACAAGCCAAGAGTCGTCCCCCTGGGGATAAATCCGGTGAATCCGAAGCAGACCACTTGCTGTCCTGCTGCAGGACCGTTATTAGCCCCATACAATCCAAAGCCTGGGCCGTTAAGCCCTATTGAAATAGTTATTGGACCAGCTTCATCAGCAGCTGGAGTTACAAAACCCATACAGAAATAATTACCTGGTACGATAATTCTTAAAAGATCTTTACCATTGAATTCCACACCGCTGCGTTCCACAACCGGCGGAACAAATTGTACCGCTTCCTGGTCGTTGACAATTTGCGCAGCTGTTGTTACCACACCAGCATATACAGAGGAAAACGATCCGCTGCAGCTGCCGTAATATCCTGAGCAATCATTTGGATGCTGCCAGTATTGCAACATAAACACTCCCTATCTATAAAATGAAGCAAATACACTTCGCACCCTTCATTTTATGACTGAAAGCTTTGCTTCGTTCCTCTCTGCCTCCTTCGGCGGATCAATCCTTGAGGTTTGGATACAATTCCTTGGAAAGCTGTTCTGCGCCATCGATGATTTGATAGCTATACCCCCAAAATCGGCTAAAGTCGATGATGAATATCCTCTGATTCTTCACAGCAGAAATAGACTGCAGTGCAGGCATATTGTATATTTGCTCTATTGATTTCATTGGATCTTGCCCACCATTATAATGAGAGATCAGCAGTACATCCGGGTTTGCAGACACGAACTGTTCCAGATTGATTTCACTGTTTCCGGCGGCATCCTTAAAAGCGTTATCCAGCTTTATAATATTTAGAACGCTATTTTGGAAGGTATCATTGCTGGCGGAATAAACCGCGAGATTTCCGTCAGTCACAGAAACATAAGCGTACCGGAGGGTCTCCTGTTCTTCCGATACCTTCTCGCTTAACTTGTCCAGCCTGGATTGCAAATCAGCAGCAAAAGCTGCAGCATTCTCCTGAACATTGAAAATTGTGCCAATCTCTTTGATGTCCTGAAACAACGCGGATATTGTTGCTCCTTTCTTTCCGGTATTTAATATATATGTATTAATTCCAAGGGAATTTAATTCTTTTACAGTTCCCACGCCCCATTCCGAATCAGCAAATAAATCCGCTCTCCCAATGACAAGGTCAGGAGCAGCCCCAAGCGTTAGTTCTTTACCCACATACTCACTAGAAAGAACTGGTATCGTTTGGAATTCATTGTAAATATCTTCAGCGGTTTCACCGTATAATGCAGCAACGCCAACCATTGACTTGGTCAATCCCAAGCGAATCAGCAGTTCCGCGATGGATTGATTGTTGGCTACTACCCGTTGGGGCGCAGCTTTGAATACCTGATCTTTTTCTGACCAAACTCCATCATCTATACTATGATTTGAAACTGACAGAGGATAGTTTGTTGAAAAACCATCCTGCACTTGCTTATTAATACCCCCTTCTGCCGCCCCATTGGTTTCATCAGAAATCCTTGAGGAGCATCCCATCATTCCTGCCAGCAGCAATATCAAACACATTATGAATAAATATTTTTGATCAATTTTTCTCATTCTATCATTCCTTTGCTTTCGTTTTTCCGGGATTTATTTTTGTAACTTATCATCCCTTTTGGGTTCTTGCGTATTTTTAGTTAGTTATATCTAACTACGCAAGTATATAATACAGATCCGCAGTTGTCAATTTCAATCATTAAATAAAGCTGCCACTTTTTATCCAGTTCGAGAGCACAAAAGCGCGTTGATTCTAGTTTGACAGAAATGGCCGTCCATGATATACTAGCCAAAGTTAGTTTAGACTAACTTCATGCGCTTAATCTGGAATTCAACCACGCAATCAAATGATAGTGTCAAGTATTATATGAAAAACAAAATTAAAGGCTGGGAGTCTAATTTATGAAAATTCAGTTTCAAGAGCAAAAAGTATGGAACAATAAGAAAGGCATACAGGATGTAGCATTTGGAATGCTGCTGGTTATTCTGTCTCTTTTGATTCTCTTTTCCATTGGCTGCTCTGTTTCCATCGGTCAAGTGCCGATATCCCTTCAGGATACTTTTCAGATTTTGCTTTATAAAGGCTCTGGCATGCAAATCGGTTCGTTAGAGGGAATTGGTCAGGCATCTTTTGCAGATATTATATGGCACCTTAGATTGCCACGCGCACTGATGTCCATGCTCGTCGGCGCAGGATTGTCTCTCTGCGGCGCAATTATGCAGGCCTCTGTTCAAAATCCTTTGGCCGACCCATACATTCTTGGAATATCTTCCGGCGGTGCGCTGGGTGCAACCTTTGCAATCCTGATGGGCTTTAGTATACCTGGAGTATTGGGGCAAATCGGCATTGCCGCTTGGGCATTTGCCGGAGCCTTCGGAGCCGCACTTCTCGTCCTGGTGATTGCAGGGATGGGCAGCAAAGTAACCTCTATAAAGCTGCTCCTTGCAGGAATGGTAATAAACGCCCTATGCAATGCGTTTTCTAACTTTATTGTCTATTTTGCAAGCAACGCAGAGGGAATTAAAACGGTTACTTTTTGGACGATGGGAAGCCTTGCTTCTGCCACATGGAACAAACTGCCGCTGATCGGAATCGGAGTGGTGATTGCCTCAATCTTCTTTCTAACCCAGTTCAGAACATTAAACACCATGCTTCTGGGGAGCGAAACTGCAGTCACGCTGGGAATCTCTTTAACCCGCCACCTCAGAATTTATATGCTCATGTCATCTATTGTTACAGGAATTATGGTCGCAAGCTGTGGTACAATCGGTTTTGTCGGGCTAATTATCCCTCATATTGTTAGGGGTATTTTGGGCTCTGATCATAAAAGGTTGATTCCTGCATCCATCCTTTTTGGTTCAATCTTTCTGATTTGGGCAGACATTCTTGCCAGGATATTAATTTATCAGAGCGAGCTCCCCATTGGCATCATCACTTCTATGATCGGAGCACCGATGTTTATGTATATGCTAATAAAAAAGGGCTATGGTTTTGGAGGTAAATAGAATGGGATTTGAAGCGTCGAATATTACGGTATCACTCAGCAATATCAATATCGTCAATGATATTTCGCTCAGAGTAAAGGAAGGACAATTTGTTGGTTTAATTGGTCCTAACGGATGTGGAAAATCAACGCTACTAAAAAGTATCTACAAAGTAGTCAAACCGAAACAGGGTAAAGTCTATCTAAATGGTATGGATCTATTAAATACTGATCCTAAAACAGTCTCTCGAATGATGGGTGTTGTCGGTCAGTTTAATGAAATCAGCTTTGATTTCACAGTTCAAGAAATGGTATTGATGGGGAGAACACCTCATAAAAAATTTCTAGAAGGCGATACAGAAGATGATTATGAAATTGTACAAAGGGCACTCGATCAGGTTAGCTTGTCCGGATATGAAACACGCAGCTATAGCTCTCTTTCCGGAGGAGAAAAGCAGCGTGTCATATTGGCTCGTGCTTTGGCGCAGCAGCCAACGTTCCTGGTTATGGACGAACCAACAAACCATCTGGATATCAAATATCAGCTGCAAATTCTATCCGTCGTGAAGAAATTGTCCGTTGGAACCCTTGCAGCCTTGCATGATCTCGAACTTGCTGCAGATTATTGCGATTACCTCTATATGGTAAAGCAGGGAAGCGTTGTTGCCTGCGGCACCCCCATAGAGGTGCTGACAAAAAAACGAATCAGCGATGTCTATGATGTAACGTGTGAGGTTTATACAAATCCTATCACGGGAGGTTTAAGTATCGCCTACCTGTCCTTCTGAGCTTCTCATGCACTCCCATAATAAAAAAGGGCACTGCTAATGCTGTGCCCTTTTCCAAATGGTGCGCGATGAGGGACTTGAACCCCCACGGTCGCCCGCTAGATCCTAAGTCTAGTGCGTCTGCCAATTCCGCCAATCGCGCATATTATTTTGTTCACTGCACATCCTTAATTTAAGGATCAGCGACGTGACAAGTTTGATTGTACCCGATTTCCACTACCTTTGTCAACTGTTTTTTAATTTTTATAAAATATTCTGTTCATTTTTCTCATGCATGAATTCAGTATTGAAAATTACTAGAGTCATAGTATTTAATTCAAAATGTTTCATTTTTGATCAGAAATCGGCAAAAACGTACTGGTTTAACCGCAAACTTATTATATTCAGTATTAATTTGCTGTCTTTGCTTTCGAGGCTATTTAAGAGTTGATTCCAGCCGCAAACCTATGATATATTATCTTGATCGTTAATATTTCAATCTTTATTAGGAGGTATTTAATGGAGAAAATTTTAGAGCAAGTCTCCCATATTCAAATGCTTGATCAGCTCGTAATCACTTTCTTGCTGGTCATACCGATTATCCTAATCGCCCGAACAGTTGTGTCAGGAACAAAGTATTCCCCGATCCTGATCATTGTTATCTTCGGATTGTTAATGGGCTATTCTCTTGTTGCTGGAAACGTTGCAACTCCCGGTGTCAAAGAGCTGCCAGTTGTAATTCTGATGAGTAAGGTCACCATAACGGCATTAATCGCTTCGTTTTTTGTCGGAGGCCAGGAAATCAAAAAAATTCTAACCCACCAAGAGATCGCTGTTGATGATACAGTATCATTATGCCAAGACGAAATACTGCTTGGAACAAAAAATACACAGTTAATCTTTATCATTCGAGCATTTTTTATTTTGCTGGGAATTGAAGGTATTAATCGGCTGATTAGTGGTGTTGTGAGCGGTGACCCTCTTCACCAATTTTATCCTATCATCGCATATCTGGGCCTTGCTGGAGCCGTCATATTGATTGACCCCCGTGCAAAAATTAAGGATAAGCGCCAGTATCTTAGAAAAGGTGTTCTCGAAATTATAATAATCATAATGATCTTGTTTTTATCATCCTTAATTGCGAATTCGGTAAAACCAATTATCGCTTTACCACAAATATTTTTCGCAATGATGATTTCAGCCGGAATCGGAGCTGTTTTCTCTGATTGGAAATTTGGCCCTACACTGCGCTCCCTACTTTTTGCCGGAATTCCGGTTGTTTTGGCGGCCAACTTCATTGTAGGAGGCTCCCTTATGGTAGAAGCATTCAAGATAACGGGAATGAAAGCAGTTATGGCATATGGCCTCTTCGGTCAATTATTCTGGATGTTTGGAGGGCTTACCCTTCTTATCTGGATCGCTAAAGCAAACCATGTGAGAAACCTCGGACCCGGTATGGCAGGTGCTTTATCTCACTCTGGATTAACCGGTGCTTGTACTGCAGGTGATCTGGGTGATGAAGCCGCATCGAGGGCTCCAATCATGATAAACATCCCCTTTTTCGGGCACATTTTCGTATTTTCAATCTTAGCAGCCAGCGCATCGAGAGGTTCTTTATACGTAGGCTGGGTGGTCCCGCTTGTTGTTGTTGGGATCGGACTTACGTATTTATCCCTGAGAACTTTAAAATCTGCCTCCGGAGATAAGACAAAAGAAGTGAAAGGGTTGATGCAGTTTTCATTTGGTTTTCAGATCGTAGCAGTGTTTGGAAGCTTTCTAATGCTGGCACTTTCGGGCATGAGCATTAATGATTCTGCAATGGCAACATCTTCCGCAATTTCTCACTTTGGGCTTTTTGCAGCGATTCAGGGCGGAATGTTCAGCCAGGAAGCAGCATCACTGATTCCTCTTATCTTTGCAATGCCATTCCTGATCCATCCGTTTGTATTTGGTCTGTTTGGAAAAGCGGTTGAGAATAATGGAAAAATGCCCGCAAAGGTGATCCTTTCTTTATTTATAATAGGTTCTATTGGTGTTGCGTATTCGTTATTCTTATCTTAAGATTATTTTTTACCCAGTACTTAATACTGCATGAGGTATACAATATCCAGATGACGGGACAACTTCCCGCCATCTGGATATTTTTTAATACTTGTTCCCCAACTTATGTCCAAGCGTCAATTGCTCATAGGTATGTATTGCGGGCATTGCTTCATGCTTACGGATGGAAAGGGCTCTCTTGTCTTTATCTGATTCATCCAGGCAGTCCCTTAGCTTGAATTTCCTGACCATTTCCTTTAGGAGCTCTGCTTGTCCGGAGAGTTCCTCACTTGCCGCGGCGCTCTCCTCAGCAGTTGCTGAATTATTCTGAACAACCTGGGAAACCTGATCGAGCCCTTTATTGATCTGAACAATGCCAGAAGCCTGCTCGTTGGAAGCCTCTGCGATATTTTCTACCAGGTTCGCTGCTTGTCCAATCGTCTCCACGATATCGTTAAGTGCAGCTGCAGTCTCATTGGCAATCTCAGTCCCAGTTCGAACACTTTCAATGGAACTTTCAATCAGCTCTGTGGTATTTTTTGCTGCATCAGCGCTGCGGGCAGCAAGGTTTCTAACCTCTTCTGCAACAACTGCAAAGCCTTTCCCGTGCTGACCTGCCCTGGCAGCCTCTACAGCTGCATTTAGTGCAAGGATATTGGTTTGAAATGCAATATCATCGATGACCTTGATGATCTTTGAAATATCTACTGAGGAATTACTAATATCAGACATTGCTCGGAGCATTTCTTTCATTTGCTGATTGCCTTTCTCCGCATTGACCTTAGCCTGAGAAGCAAAATCATTAGCATTGTTTGCATTTACTGCATTCTGTTTCGTTTGAGCCGCTATTTCAGTAATGGAGGCGGCTAATTCCTGTACGGTACTGGCCTGCTCTGTTGATCCCTGAGAAAGGGACTGGCTCCCCTCGGAAACCTGCCGGGATCCTGCAGCCACTTGATCTGATGCCTTATTCATTTCTCCCATGACTTCGTTTAGCGAATCAGTAATATTGTTGAGCGCTTCTGAAATATGTGAAAAATCACCCTGGTATTCTCTGACCCGATCTACCGCCAGATTGCCTCCCGCAATTTGCCCTACTGTTAGCGTTATGTCACTAATGACTGACCTCAAGTCCGATGTAAAGATATTGATGGACTGAGCAAGCTGATTGAAATCTCCCTGATAAGCACCTCTCACCGAAGTCTGCAGTCTGCCCAAACGCATTTCTCCCATGACCTCTGAAACTTCTTGCAGAGGTTTCGATACTTCAGCCATGATGTGGCTCATACCATCGATAAGTTCTCTCCATGCACCTTCAAAATGGTCAGAATCTGATCGCATGGTTAACTTCCCCTCGATAACAGCATTGGTAAGCCGTGAAGCTTCATCCACAGATCCCTGAATATTCTCCATCATCTTGATCATAGAAGGCATCAGCATGTCATTTTCACTTCTTTTCCCAATTTTATGCAGGTCATCCAGATCGCTAAGATCTCCTTCCGCAATGTCGTTTAATATTCGTATGGTATTTCGAATACGTTGTGAGACACCGTTGATTCCAGATGCAAGTTCCTCGAAGATCCCATTGAATCTCCCTTCCATAGTATGAGTGTAGTCATTGACACTCATTCGATTTAAAAGATCTCTAACCTCAATCAGGGCTTCCATACCGTCAACGCATTGGTTGATGCTATTTTTCACCTCAAGGAATCCCCCCGCATAATCAGTAATACGCTCCGGAATTTTCCCTTCGCTGATCCGTTTCAAACACATCACAGACAAGTTCAATGGTGCAGCTGCAAGATCTAACGTCTCATTCACACAATCTGCCATCTTCCGATATCTTCCACCCAGTCTCTCCTGATGGACTCTGTGAGACAGGTCACCTTCCACAACTGCTTTGAGAAGAAGATCGAGCTCCTCCTGCAATGCTTCACAGGGCTTACATATATTTTTGAGTTCATCTATGAATAAAAATCTACTATCATCACATCTTGTTTCAAGATTTGCTAAGTCCTCACCCTCTGCAAATCGATTCATATATTCCTTTATAAGTTTGATATGCTCCCCTGCTGTGTAGAGTCCATCAGACTGAAGTTTTAGGATCTTTGCAAATCCGCCTTCCAGTAAACTGGTGTCCACTTGCTCATTCCATCCTCCCTGCCAGGATGTTTGCGAAATCTTTGTGGCTTCATTTATTAGCAAATTGCAATTGTACGCAATGGAATGTAATGCAGCTGACAATGGACTCTGCTCAGACTGAGCAATAGGATATAGAGAGAAATCACCAGATGCAATCCCATCAGCCATCAGAGTACTCTTTTGAAGGGCCTCCTCTCTGTCCGCGAGTCTTTGTTCAATATTGTGCAGCTCTTTTTTCTGTCTATTACTGTTTCTGCTTATGGTAATCACTGCTGTTATTCCAGTAATTACGACCGAAAGCGCCGCTGCTGCAAGCAGGTTTCTTGTCATGAGCTGCTGGTCGTCCTTCATCTGAATGGCCATCAAACCCAAAATGCCAAATGTGATTAAAGTTCCAATTAAGACCGTTATTTGTGCCTTCCTTATCGTCAACAACACTTCCTCCTGTTCTCCAAATCATCGATCACTCGCTGACTAGCACCTTACCAACTTTTTCTTTTTGCTTTCTCTTTTTTTCTTTTTTCTATTTCCTTTTCCTTCTCTTTCCATTTCTCCTTTTCCTTCGCTTTCTACTTCTCTTTCTACTTCGCTTTCTCTTTCTCTTTCTCTTTCTCTTTCTCTTTCTTTGATTCTATGGTGAATTCTCTGATGGGCATTTTATTCTCTCCCTGCCACGAAGTACTTTTTCGATAAATAGGTCAACGATTATCGAATCAAATTGAGTTTCCTTATTTTTGATCAACTCCTCAATTGCTTCATCTTTGTTTTGAATCTTATTATAGGGCCTCTCATTCGTCATGGCATCATAGGAATCTGCAACAGCGATGATTTTCGATGCCAGTGGAATCTCTTCTCCGCAAATTCCCCGGGGATAACCTTTACCATCGGGACGTTCATGGTGAGAAAGAACATTTACAGCAATATCAGACATATCTGGTGATGTGTTCAAGATACGGTATCCGATATCCGAGTGTCGCTTAATTTCTAACCACTCATATTCTGTCAGCTTCTCAGTCTTTTGGAGAATCCTGTCATCAATTGTGACTTTCCCGATATCATGCAGAAGTCCGCTGACTTTCAATTCATTGATATCTTTCGCAGATAGGTTCATCGCTGTGCCAATCTGCTCACAGAGGAGGCTCACCCGCTCTGAGTGGCTTTCAATTCGAGGATTTTTTTCCCGAAGGGTACGGAATATGGCATGGATGATATTTCCACGCATACTGCCGCTTTCGGCCAGCTTATGCTTGTACATAAAATCTTCTGCACTTTTCAAAACCTTACTTAAGCTTTCATCTTTTTCAGTTTTAGTTCCCCAGCCTAATGAAACAGAGACATTCAGTGATCCAACCTTCATTTTACTGCAGGACCGCAAAATCTTTTTTACAATATCCTCAACTTCCGCCTTCGTTGTTTTGGGCAGCAGCATCACAAATTCATCACCACCCCAGCGGGCAGCTATGTCACCGCATCGACAAGCCGTTTTCAATGCACTGGAGGCTTTCATCAGGAGTTTGTCCCCCCGTGCATGCCCAAACGTGTCATTGACAAGTTTCAGGCCATTAAGATCCCCCATGATAATGGAAATCGGAAGATTTCTAGCCACATCGAGTCTTTTAAATTCTTCTTCAAAATATCTTCTGTTATGCATTCCCGTCAGTGCATCATAAAAGCTTTTAAAGTAGATTTCGTCCTGCCTTTTTTTCTCATCGGTAACATCTCTGAATACAATAATTACACCTTGTATGTCCCCAGATTTATTTTTAATAGGAGCGGCACTGTCCGCGATGGACCGCACAGTACCGTCTTGTGAGATTAATGCTGTATGATTTGCGAGGCCTTGAGTAACACCAAGCTCCAAAACCTTATGAACAGGATTTTCGCAGATATCTCCGGTTTCTTCATTAACAATTCGAAAAACTTTCTCAATAGGCAAACCAAGGGCATCTGCCTGTTTCCAACCTGTCATTCGTTCTGCTACTTGGTTTAAAATTGTTATTCTTCCCCTCTGATCTGTTGAAATTACACCATCACCAATGGAGGTAATGGTGATCCGAAGCCGTTCCTTCTCCTGCTCCAGATGCTCTTCTAGCTGCGCTCGTGCATTCAAATCTTTTATAAGACACTGATTTAGATGTTCAACCGTTAATCGTTCTCTTTTTATCCCTTCGGACAATCGATATGTAATTAGTCCAATTGCAAGAAACACACCCAACCTCACAATCTCATCCCACAGTGGCTCAGGGTGAAATATGGAAAAGAGCACATAGTGAAACATGCTGATGAATGAGGAAAAAATCAAACCGCTTCTTGCATACCGGAAGCAGGAGTATACGATGGGGATATAGAACAAATTTTGATATATAATGAATACACCATTTGAAAGGCATAGATAACTGATCATAAAAATCATAAGTGTTGATAGCACTAGCAGCACTTTCCGATGATTCGGTTTTCGTTCAGGTCGAATTTTCTCCATTCCATGCTCTCCTTGCCTGCCACTTTCTTAAGATTGGGAATCCAGCTATGATGCTTTCTATCATACACAAATCAAAAGAAAAAATCCCTAAACTTTCCAATTTGTCCTGTCCACTTTTCTGACAAAATCCAACAGGATTTTACAGTGTGCTATGTTTGAAGTAAAATGAATGGGTATCAATTTCGTTGAATTAATCTAACTTTTGTTAAGTATGGGAGCAGAAAATGAAAGAGAATATTACCTATAGCGAATGTTTATCGGGAATTCTAAGCGCCTTAAATATGAAAAGCAGTAAGCTTTCAAGAGAAATAAATATCGACTCTTCCTTAATATATAAATGGTTACGAAACGAAAGGGTACCATCCAATGAATCACCATATATTGAACTAATACTGGATTCTATTATGAAACGATTGGATAACCTGGTCCAAAGAAATGCAGTGATCGAATTGCTGGCCAGATACGAAGTACCATTATCTAGCCCAACGGAAGAGAGTCTGAAGTTCAGCTTAAGACTGTTTTTGCAGTCATCCCAAAATTACTCCTTGAAAGTACAAAATAAACTAAAGCACAGCAGGAAAAATGTTACAATCAAGGCACAACAACAAAACGCAATCCGTGCGAATACAGATTCAGGAAATGAAGATTTATCAGCGCGAAACGAAATGGAACATAGAAACGCAATTCAACTGATTGGAAGAACGAGAGCACAGCTCACTTCCGGTCATGATAAGGTGCAAATCATCAGCGGGTCATCAGAAATCCTTTGTGCAATTATTAATCTTCTTTTAACAGCGATGAAGAAACATAATTCTAGAGAACCAATTTTGCTCACATGCAATAGTGATTTACTATTAAGTCCCGGCGCGCAAGAGCTCACCCGCATGCTGGTACAGATCATGGACGAATTGCTGCGATGCGGTCGCGAGATAGTCCTGCTGATTAAAGTAGACGAGAATGGAAAGCGAACGGTAAGAATCATAGAAAACCTCCATCTACTTTCTGCAGGAAACCTTAAAGTTTATTACCACAAAAAATCTGGTGAATCGTTCTTTAACAAGGAGTTATGCATTGTTCCAAAAGCTGGAGCAATATGTGGCTTTTCTACACAAAGCGAAGGAGTGCCAGATAGTGCCTTTCTGTTTCAATCAAGGCAGAGTATTGAAATCTGGTCAGCACGATATTATCAGGATCTATCGGCTGCGGTCCCGTTATTAAAAATATATCCGCCTCAGGATTCCTACGAATTTCAAAAGGTTTTTGCTGATATTGAAGAGCATCCAGGCAATAAATACGTATTTAAGGAAGGCTTAAGTACAACGACAATGCCATCGGCTCTCTATGAAAAATATTTGAAATTGACAGGGATAACAGGTCAGGAGCTTTCATACCGCATCCACCTGCATAATCGGAGACTGGAAGCATTTCACGTGCAGATCAGAAGCTATCAATACAAAGACATATACTTCATTGAAGCACTTGATGACCTAATTGAGAACAATAAATACTCCTTTGATGAAAACTATATTCTAAGAAATATAAAACCTGATAATATTGATATCATCTGTCAACTGGAATACCTCATTTATCTGCTCCAGACCTATGATAACTATGAAATCGCTTTTGTAAGCAAGAATGACTATCCGCATATTGTAAATATTAACTGGATGGTAAAGTATGATGGCCTGGTGATGATTGAAACCTATCATCATGTAATAAAGAAAGACATATCTCATCAAGAAAAGAACTTTACTATCTCAGATAAGAGTATCGTGAAAGCATTTCACAATTACTTTCTTTTTTTATGGGATGAGCTTTCAGAAGAAACGAAGGACAAAAAAAAGGCTATTAAAAAGCTGCGGCAACTAATCAAACAATGTCGTAAAAAATCTGAACACAGCCTTTCAGTTGACTCATTACAATAACGACAGTCAGATATGCTTTTGCTCATTCAATCATTGATTTTAAGTCAATCGATTGCCTTTTCCAAAATAGGTTGTCTTGACACATTAGGGTGCCATATCACAATAGGTTTGTTTATTCAAATAGATAATGGGATTATAAAATAAAAAAAAACTCTGTAATAAACAGAGTTTTTCGTGCTTTTGCACTAATTGGTGACCCCACCGGGAATCGAACCCGGGTTACCGCCGTGAAAGGGCGGTGTCTTGACCGCTTGACCATGGGGCCTTAAAAAAAACCGGCGACGTCCTACTTTCCCAGGCAGCTGCCCGCCAAGTATCATCAGCGCTGAAGAGCTTAACTACTGTGTTCGAGATGGGAACAGGTGTGACCTCTTCGCTATAGTCACCGGATATTGAAGGTATCATGTACCCTCAAAACCGAACAATGTCAAAATATTTTACCTTGAAATCAATGGTCAAGCGTTCGACCTATTAGTATCGGTCAGCTGAATGCATTGCTGCACTTACACCTCCGACCTATCAACGTGATAGTCTCTCACGGGTCTTACCATTTCTGGAGGAAATCTATTCTTGTGGGGGGCTTCGCACTTAGATGCTTTCAGCGCTTATCCCGTCCATACATAGCTACCCAGCCGTGCTCTTGGCAGAACAACTGGTGCACCAGAGGTATGTCCATCCCGGTCCTCTCGTACTAAGGACAGCTCCACTCAAATTTCCAACGCCCACAGCGGATAGGGACCGAACTGTCTCACGACGTTCTGAACCCAGCTCGCGTACCTCTTTAATGGGCGAACAGCCCAACCCTTGGGACCTACTTCAGCCCCAGGATGAGACGAGCCGACATCGAGGTGCCAAACACCCCGTCGATGTGGACTCTTGGGGGTATAAGCCTGTTATCCCCGGGTAGCTTTTATCCGTTGAGCGATGGCCCTTCCACTCGGAACCACCGGATCACTAAGCCCGACTTTCGTCCCTGCTCGACCTGTATGTCTCGCAGTCAAGCTCCCTTCTGCCTTTACACTCTTCGCGCGATTTCCGACCGCGCTGAGGGAACCTTTGGGCGCCTCCGTTACTCTTTAGGAGGCGACCGCCCCAGTCAAACTGCCCACCTGACACTGTCCTGACGCTGGATAACAGCGCACAGTTAGAATTTCAACGTTACAAGAGTGGTATCCCAACGGTGACTCCACCAAAACTGGCGTCCTGGTTTCATAGTCTCCCACCTATCCTGTACATGCAACGCCGAAATCCAATATCAAGCTACAGTAAAGCTCCACGGGGTCTTTCCGTCCTGCTGCGGGTAACCGGCATCTTTACCGGTACTACAATTTCACCGAGTCTATTGTTGAGACAGTGCCCAGATCGTTACGCCTTTCGTGCGGGTCGGAACTTACCCGACAAGGAATTTCGCTACCTTAGGACCGTTATAGTTACGGCCGCCGTTTACTGGGGCTTAAGTTCATGCCTTCGATTGCTCTAAGCAGTCCCCTTAACCTTCCAGCACCGGGCAGGCGTCAGCCCCTATACATCAGCTTTCGCTTTAGCAGAGACCTGTGTTTTTGGTAAACAGTCGCCTGGGCCTTTTCACTGCGGCCAGCTTGCGCTGGCACCCCTTCTCCCGAAGTTACGGGGTTATTTTGCCGAGTTCCTTAACAATAGTTCTCTCGCTCACCTTAGGATTCTCTCCTCATCTACCTGTGTCGGTTTGCGGTACGGGCACCTACGATCTCGCTAGCGGCTTTTCTCGACAGTGTGAAATCAGCTGCTTCGGTACTTTAATTTCCTCCCCATAACGCCTCAGAATTGATCCGGCGGATTTGCCTACCAGATCTCCCTTGACGCTTAGACGCGCTCAACCAACGGCGCGCTCAGCTTATCCTTCTGTGTCCCCACATCGCTCAAACGATTTTCGGTGGTACTGGAATCTCAACCAGTTGTCCATCGCCTACGACCTTCGTCCTCGGCTTAGGTCCCGACTTACCCTGAGTGGACGAACCTTCCTCAGGAAACCTTAGATTTTCGGTGGGCAGGATTCTCACCTGCCTTACGCTACTCATGCCAACATTCTCTCTCGTATGCAGTCCACCATACCTTACGATACAGCTTCTACCCGCATACGATGCTCCTCTACCAATGATTCGTTAGAATCATTCCAAAGCTTCGGTAGTAAGTTTTAGCCCCGTTTATCTTCGGCGCAGAGCCACTCGACTAGTGAGCTATTACGCACTCTTTAAATGAGTGGCTGCTTCTAAGCCAACATCCTAGTTGTCTATGCAGCTCCACATCCTTTTCCACTTAACTTACATTTTGGGACCTTAGCTGTTGGTCTGGGCTGTTTCCCTTTCGACTATGAAACTTATCTCACACAGTCTGACTCCCAGTAAACAATATCTCGGCATTCGGAGTTTGATAGTTTTCGGTAACCGGTGAAGGCCCCTAGAACATTCAGTGCTCTACCTCCGAGTATCTTTGACTGAGGCTAGCCCTAAAGCTATTTCGAGGAGAACCAGCTATATCCGGGTTCGATTGGAATTTCACCGCTATCCACACGTCATCCCAGCCTTTTTCAACAGACATGAGTTCGGTCCTCCATATCCTTTTACGGATACTTCAACCTGCACATGGATAGGTCACCCGGTTTCGGGTCTACAGCATGCAACTTGACGCCCTATTCAGACTCGCTTTCGCTTCGGCTCCGGTGCTCCAGCACCTTAACCTTGCTACATACCATAACTCGTTGGCCCGTTCTACAAAAGTACAAGGTCACTTGCGCCCTTTGCTTGTAAGCATAAGGTTTCAGGTTCTATTTCACCTCCCGGGGTTCTTTTCACCTTTCCTCACGGTACTATTCTCTATCGGTCACTAGGTAGTATTTAGCCTTGGGGGGTGGGCCCCCCTGCTTCCCACCAGGTTTCACGTGCCTGGTGGTACTCTGGTGCCACTCTATGATTAGTCCATTTCGCCTACGGGGCTTTTACCCTCTACGGCCGAACTTTCCAGTTCGCTTCGACTATGAACGCTTCACGTTATGAGTGGTCCACAACCCCGGATAAATCCGGTTTGGGCTCTTCCCCGTTCGCTCGCCGCTACTTAGGGAATCGATGTTTCTTTCTCTTCCTCCGGGTACTTAGATGTTTCAGTTCCCCGGTTACCTCCTCTGTACCTATGAATTCAGTACAGGGTACTTGCGCATTACCACAAGTGAGTTTCCTCATTCGGAAATCTGCGGATTGACGGATGTTTGCTCCTGCCCGCAGCTTATCGCAGCTTGCCACGTCCTTCTTCGGCTCCTAGTGCCAAGGCATTCACCTTATGCTCTTATTCACTTGACCAAAAGTGATTTGCTGTCTGCGTTAGACAGCGTTGGTTTACTTTGTTAATTAACTCAGTAATTTTTCTGGTTTCTCGGTTCAAATTATTGAAATTGTAGTTAAAACCCTTTACAGTCTCTTTCGATCCGTTAAGATCTAGAAAAGACTTTACTTAGTTTTTAACTTTTGCTGTGTATTTCTACACAACCTCGATTTCGTTGTTAATTCGAAATATATTTTGCATTGTTCAGTTTTCAAGGTACATTGCTCTTCCTGATCCCCTGTGAGGATCATTGGAGTTCTGTGTTGTTTATACTGTTGAAAGTATAAATGGTGGGCTTGGGAGGACTCGAACCTCCGACCTCACGCTTATCAGGCGTGCGCTCTAACCACCTGAGCTACAAGCCCCTATAGTGAAATCCGGTTAAGGATTTCAAGGGTAATTTATTAAACTCATAGTGCAGAAATTTAAGTCTCCTTAGAAAGGAGGTGATCCAGCCGCACCTTCCGATACGGCTACCTTGTTACGACTTCACCCCAGTCATTGATTTCGCCTTAGGCAGCCTATTAACTGACCGACTTCGGGCGCCCCCAACTTCCATGGTGTGACGGGCGGTGTGTACAAGACCCGGGAACGCATTCACCGCGACATTCTGATTCGCGATTACTAGCAACTCCGACTTCATGTAGGCGAGTTGCAGCCTACAATCCGAACTGGGACTGGTTTTTGAGATTTGCTCCACGTCACCGTCTCGCTTCTCTTTGTACCAGCCATTGTAGCACGTGTGTAGCCCAGAACATAAGGGGCATGATGATTTGACGTCATCCCCACCTTCCTCCGAGTTATCCCCGGCAGTCTCACTAGAGTGCCCAGCCGAACTGCTGGCAACTAATGACAAGGGTTGCGCTCGTTGCGGGACTTAACCCAACATCTCACGACACGAGCTGACGACAACCATGCACCACCTGTCTCCTCTGCTCCGAAGAGAGAGATCCCGGTTAAGGGACTGTCAGAGGGATGTCAAGTCCTGGTAAGGTTCTTCGCGTTGCTTCGAATTAAACCACATGCTCCGCTGCTTGTGCGGGTCCCCGTCAATTCCTTTGAGTTTCACACTTGCGTGCGTACCCCAGGCGGAGCACTTAATGCGTTAACTGCGGCACCGAAACCTTGCGGCCCCGACACCTAGTGCTCATCGTTTACGGCGTGGACTACCAGGGTATCTAATCCTGTTTGCTCCCCACGCTTTCGTGCCTCAGTGTCAGTTACAGTCCAGAAAGTCGCCTTCGCCACTGGTGTTCCTCCTAATATCTACGCATTTCACCGCTACACTAGGAATTCCACTTTCCTCTCCTGCACTCAAGTCTTGCAGTTCGCAAGGCTTACAATGGTTGAGCCATTGCCTTTCACCCCGCGCTTACAAAACCACCTACGCACTCTTTACGCCCAATAATTCCGGATAACGCTTGCCCCCTACGTATTACCGCGGCTGCTGGCACGTAGTTAGCCGGGGCTTCCTCCAAGGGTACCGTCATTTATTCTTCCCCAAGGACAGAGCTTTACGACCCAAAGGCCTTCATCGCTCACGCGGCGTTGCTGCATCAGGCTTTCGCCCATTGTGCAATATTCCCCACTGCTGCCTCCCGTAGGAGTTTGGACCGTGTCTCAGTTCCAATGTGGCCGATTACCCTCTCAGGTCGGCTACTGATCGTTGCCTTGGTAGGCCGTTACCCCACCAACTAGCTAATCAGACGCAGGCCCATCCCATACCGATAAATCTTTGGCGAAGAAGCCATGTGACTCCCTCGCGTTATGAGGTTTTAATCCCGGTTTCCCGAGGCTATCCCTCTGTATGGGGCAGGTTGCCTACGCGTTACTCACCCGTCCGCCGCTCTCTATACTCTCACTCGACCGAAGTTTCATTTAAGTATATACCGCTCGACTTGCATGTGTTAGGCACGCCGCCAGCGTTCATCCTGAGCCAGGATCAAACTCTTAATAAATGGTATTTAATACTTGATTACTCAAGCAGTTAAATCTTGCTCAGTAAAACGCGTTTGCGTTTCGCTTTGTTCTAATTTTCATTTGCATATTTTCATATGGCATACGAATCTCAGAATTATTGTTTTTTTCAAAGAATTGTACGTTGACTCCTTCAAACAAGTTTGAATTTGTCTTACCAATCATTGCTGATTGTATTTGTACTTTAGTTTTCCGAGATCAGCTAAGATCTCTTTGACTAAATTTCTGCACTATGGAGTTGTCAAGGTTCATCGCTTCTTTCGAAGCATCCGCGTTTAGCGAACTTTTATATCATATCGCATCTACGCTTCTTTGTCAACCCTCTTTTTTAACTTTTTTTCGGCTCCTTTCGAAGCTCGACTGTCCGTCTTTTGAGGGCTACCCCTTTCTTTCAGAGCGTTAAGCTCGTCTCGAAAGGTGCTTATTCATAGTATCAAAGATGCTTGTTTCTGTCAACTCATTTTTGTGACTTTTTTCATCTTTTTTTACTTAACTATCAGGGCCTTAGGATTCACCGAATCGCCTGACAGCAAGTGTTATCTTAACAAATCTAGCTTCACCTGTCAACCTCTTTTTTATACTTTTTTCATTCTTTTATAACATCATTTCGATTCTTTTTGTGAAGACCAAATCCGACAAACACAAGTGCTCCTATTATATTATAGATGGAAAAGAACAGATAGACGTGTGCTCCGGAATAATGATCAAGGATGGCGCCGCCAATGAGATGACAGACAATCGAGCTGAAGTTCGATGAAAATGCATAGTAGAGCGCCATTGACATTCCAATGATGGCGGGATCAACAAGACAGTTCAAATAACGAACCAGTTCAACTAAAACAATTCCCGTTACCATTCCCTGAACGAAAAAAGTTCCAATAAGTAATCCGGGTGCGGGTCCCGTGCTGTACCATAAATATCGAAGTGCTGACATAATTAATGAAAACAAAATCAGCTTTTCCATACCGAATCGTCTTGACAATCGTTCGGACCATGCCATGAAAGGTGCTTCGGAGCTGCACATTAAAAGAAATGCAATTCCGATTCCAGCGATACTTCCGCCTACATCTTTATATAGAAAACCGAAGTATGTGTTATTGGCAACATTCGTACCTGTTATAAAAAAGGCTGCAAGGAGCAACGCCATGTATTTCTTATTCTTAAGAAGCATGAGATAGCTGTCCCTGTTTTTCCCCTTCTTTTTTTCATGAGCAGCATCGTTGCTGTGGTTCCCTGATTGATATTCTTTCAGGTCGGAGGCAGCACATCTCTGAATGGTTTCCTCTTCATAACTCCTTATACCGTTTGCCTTCCTGTTTCTGTTCTTTCTAAGCCGAACCAATATGAACCATGCCACCGTATATCCCAAAGCACATAAAGGAAGGATAATGATCAGACCTGCTGCATCTGCAATCTGCCCCGCCACAAAAACACCCACTGCGAAGCCAATAGAACCCCATTTTCTAACAGATCCAAAGTTTACCTGATCCTTAATGGACATAGCATCAATCAAAGGCATAATAGGGGTTTGGAAAAAGGCGAATACCATATAAACGAAAAGAAACACGATATATTGTTTCACAAAGGCTTCGCTCAGTATGATGATCGTAGCTGCGATGCATAAGAAGAGGAGCACTTTAGTACTATCCTTGCTATGATGGGATCGATATCCCCAGAATGGTGAAGCACCAATTCCTATGGCTGTGCCGGCTGCTGTAACGATTCCGATCTGGACTCCAGAAAAACCGATGCTTGCCATGTACTGTCCCAGCAGCGGCAAAAGCGAACCGAGCCCTGCGAAAGTAAATAAATAGATCCCTACATAACTGTAATATTTTGTTTTCATTCTTGTAACTAACCAACTCTCTTATTGTATTCAGCTGTTCAAAAGTGCCAAATTTAAGTATAACAGTCCTCTTTTAAGTACACAATACTTAAAGTATGATTTCCCGGAGGTGAAAAAAATGCTAATAATACTGATTAGGACTGTCATTCTTTATTTTGTCGTTTTATTTGTAATACGAGTCATGGGGAAAGCGGAATTGTCGAAGATGGATCCCTTTGAAATGGTATTGCTGTTCATGATTGCCGAATTGGCTGCAATTCCAATCGAATCTTTAGATATTCCGCTCATCAATGGTGCTGCCGCGATCCTGACTCTGCTTTTTTTAGAAGTTCTGATTTCGTTCCTTTCTATCAAATCCACCAAGATAAATGCTCTGCTAAATGGTAAACCGAGTATTCTCATTGACCACGGGAACCTTAACCTGAAAGAATTGAAAAGCCAGAGAATTACCATTGATGACCTTATGGAGCAATTAAGGCTGAAGAACTATCCCTCCATTGCTGATGTGGATTATGCTGTTCTTGAAGCTAACGGAGATTTAAGTGTAATACCAAAGCCAGAAAAATCCCCCCTGACACCTGAGGACATGGGCATTCCGGCCTCCTCAGAAATCATGCCTATGGTTTTGATATCAGACGGTATATTATATAAAAGAAATCTAAGTTTTCTTGGCAAAGAGGAAGCTTACCTAAAAAAAGAGCTTTCAAAGCTTAAAATTAATGACTACTCCCAAGTATTCTTATGCTTCTTTGATGAAAAGAAGCAACTGCATGTTTATCCAAAAGGAAAGAGCCGTAAAGAAATGCTAAAGGAGGTGCCGATAAAGTGAAAGCTCTAATCATTTCCGCTGCCAGCATGGTCATTATTATTGCCAGTTGGGGAATCTTCGTTAATTATGCAGACAGTAATCTTCATGAGCTGACCGGAATGATAGAAGATGATATTCTGGTTAGTGTTTATTCTGAGGACTGGGAGAAGGCTGTAACGCAAATAGAAAGCTTGACTGAAAAATGGCATAAACAGAAAAAAGTCTATACCTTCTTCTTTAATACCTCTGCTGTTATGGAAACGGATTATTCCATTGCCAAAGCAAAAAACTACATTAAGTCGAACAGTGTGCCCCTTGCTTCCGGTGAACTTAGCTGTATTAAAGAGCAGCTTGGTTTTTTACATTTAAATGAATTAATAACCCTTGATAATATTTTTTAATCATAGTAATATCTAAATTAAGTAGAGTAAATATTGTGCGTGAAGTGTCATAAGATGGGATGTCGCTTATGAACGAAAAACAGTCTAGTTTGCGATACAATATTGCGTCCGCTGCTGCATTAAGGAATTCTGAATCTTTAGTGTAGTATATCGATTGATTGGTTTGTTCCGGTTTACGCCGGCTTGATCCGTCATTGCGGTATCATTGGAGCAATCCGATTCCGCAGGTGCCTATGGCACTGATATGAATACTTCTAAAGAGGAGGGATTTTTTTATGAAACAAAATCAAAACACGTCAAGATTAATTACCATTGCCTTTTTCATTGCACTGGAGATCATACTGACCAGATTCTTATCCATTAATACGCCATTTTTGCGTATCGGATTTGGATTTCTTCCGGTAGCCATGCTGGGCATTCTCTATGGCCCGCTTTGGGCCGGCGCGGCTTATGCCGTCGGCGATCTATTAGGAATTATGATGTTTCCGTCGGGAGCATTCTTCCCCGGTTTCACCATATCTGCATTTTTAACCGGTCTTACCTTCGGTTTTTTTCTCTATAATAAACCGGTCACTTGGAAGAGAGTACTCATGGCATCGTCCGTCGTTTGCCTTTTGATCAATATGTGTCTGGATACGCTATGGCTTTACATTCTAATGGACAATGCAGTCATTGCGCTGATCCCGGCCAGAATTTTCAAGTCAGTGGTTATGCTTGCAATCCAAGTTACGCTGATACCCATGGTTTGGAACAGACTCTTAAGCAAAATCAAACTGATACAGACAGCTTGATATCTGTTGCCTGATATTTTCCGCAACGGTCAGAGAAACATCCGATCTGCCGACCCTTTGACCTGAGAAGAACCACCTCGCAGTGATTGCTGCAATCGGTGCATTCAAAGGTATCAGTACTGATATCATCATGACCCACTTCAAAGCCTTTGAAGCGGGTCTTTTTATTTTCCTCTTCAATATGTTCCTGCGCGATAACAGCGCACCCATACGCGCCCATCACCTTGTGGTACTCAGGCACCAGGATCTCACATTCAAGAGCCTCTTCAAACGCGCGGCGGATTCCTTCATTGGCTGCGACGCCACCTTGAAAACACACCTTTGGCTCAATTTCCTTTCCTTTTGCTACGTTGCTTAAATAGTTTCTGACCAAAGCTTTCGACATCCCCGCAATGATATCCTCCATCGAACAACCAAGCTGCTGCTTATGTATGATGTCCGATTCAGCAAATACAGCACAGCGCCCGGCAATTCTCACAGGGTTTGCGGCTCTTAAAGCATAAGCTCCAAGATCCTGCACCGCAAGTCCCAGCCGCTCAGCCTGACGATCCAGAAAGGAACCGGTTCCTGCTGCGCAAACGGTGTTCATTGCAAAATCTCTGATCACACCATCATTTAATAAGATGATTTTGGAGTCTTGACCTCCAATTTCAATAATTGTCCTGATTTCCGGATCGTAGACAGCGGCTGCCACACCATGGGTTGTAATTTCGTTTTTAACTACATCTGCTCCCGCTACTGCGGCTGCCAGCGATCTGCCGCTCCCCGTAGTACAAATACCGTCTATTTCGCGGCTTTTGTATTTTTTCCCCAGTTGCCGCAGTCCCTCCTTCACCGCTTCGATGGGCGTTCCTCTTGTCTTCAAATACAACTGGTCTATGATTCTTCTTTTTTCATTCATAATTACAAGGTCTGTACTTACAGAACCTACATCAATGCCCAGGTAATACATTTATCTTCCCCCTATTTTTCTTCATTGCTGCATCGTGCTTTTGCTTTTCTTCCATTCGTTTTCTTCTGCTCAGCATATCAACGAAAGCCTCGATTCTCGTAATATATCCCGCTTCTCCACCCATTTCATCATAAATTACCGTAAGAACGCTGAGATGATTCTCCTTCATCATCTTGCTGAAAACCGCCTTTGCGACAATTTCCGGCATGCATCCGACAGGGAAAACCTGGATCACTCCGTCATATCCCTTTCGTGAGCACAAGATTCCCTCCGCTACGGTATCCTTTGCATAACCGCCGATTTCATAGGGCAGGTATCGATTCCCCAAGAGCCTCTTTTTCAATTGAAGGGGATGGACAATGGTTCTGTCAATCCACCACCCTAAGGTAACTCGTTTTTCAAAGGATACCCCCATATCCATCAGAAGCTCCTCCATATGATGATTTGCAAAGGGTTCGATCATGGAATAGATTTCACCCGTCATCAGCAAATGCAGCGGCGTCTTACTTCTGTTGACAGGAATCTGTGCGATCTGTTTATGATGCCGCCTAATGCTCCGCAGTGCTTCACGAATGCTCCCGGCTTTTGAGAGTTCTCCTCTGCACTGGGCGGTGATTTTTTTGCAGGCACCTTTTTCCGCTTCATATCCTGCAAGCAAATGTGCCTTTTGATCCAGCTTCTCCAAACCTTTTATCAATTGATATGTCCCGTTTAAAGCTATAAGAATTTCTGGCAGTCCTTTCCTGCTTTCAGACACCAGATAGGATAATCTTTGAAGAAGCTCCCTTACCCCAATGGCTTTGGAAGAATCCAGAAGAACCCAACGAAATTGATAGCCCCGTTTATCTAAGATGGATTTTAGAAGTTCTCCGTACTCCCCCAGCCTGCAAGGCCCCATCGTCGCAGGCATTACCACGGTATCCGCTCCCATCGCATGAGCTTGTATCAAGTTGGAAACCATAAGCTTGAACGGAATACAAATTTCATCAGGGGAGACACTGCTCCCTTTCTCCAGGCCGCTAATGGTGTTGTAAGGCGGCGTTACAATTTCTATGCCCAGCTCAGAAAAAAAAATCCTTCCCACCAAATGAGCATCACCGATATGAGGAAAGGTTAGTTTCACTTCATCACCTCCCAAAAAGCTTCCAGTCTGGTATGATACCCAGCCTCTCCCGTCTGCTCGTCCAGCTTCAGCACCAGCAGAGGAAAGTTACCAATTTTGTTTTTAATCATCTCAATAATGATGGAATCTGTCCCACAGCAGAAAGACGATACATAGATAATCCCATCGATCTCTTTTCTCTCCATCAAAATCATAGCTGGAGCGAAATTATGAACAAAGAACAGCCAGTACGGCTTTTTTATCAGTCCGGATAAAGCTTCTGATTTCTCATACTGGCTGATCCACTCTTCCGTTATCACACCAATATCCAGCTGATGAAGTTTATTAATTAGATTCAGATTAGCAAAGGAATCATAGATATTATACGGATGGCCTGCCAGAAACACTCTTTTCTGATATCCGTTTTCCCAGATGCCGAAGCTGGAATTTCTCTGGTTTTCAGAAGCAGAGAAAAAAGCTCGTTCCATTCTTGTATCAGAAACACCAATTTGGCGGCACCCCTTTTTTAAAGCACTCTTGAGTTTTTTAGGATCATTCATATAAAGAGGTTCTGTAAAAATTTGATTTGTTTTTCCGGTGCCGCTGGCTACAAGCTCCGGCAATCCCTGAAACTTAGGGCAAATAGATTCACCGAATTCACAGTTCATAATACGTGGTACCGCAATGCAGTCACAATTCTTCTGAAGCTTTGCTGCGTGCCCATGATATAGCTTCATAGGCAGACAAGCCTCATCCACACAATTGTGCGTACCTAAATCTAGAATTTCTTTATTGGATACTGTTGAATATTCAGTGCTGACACCTAGCTCATTAAAAAAAGTCCTGATAAAGGGCTCATATTTGAAATATAATAATCCACCAGGGATTCCGATTTTCATGTAAAAACCTCCACACAATTTCATGTTTATTATTGCCAAATGGTGGAGAATTTATGACGATGTCTAGAAATTAATTATGATTTTGCCTCAATTCGCTTACCCTTGACAGTAATAGGAACTATCTCAAACTGGTTCGACTATTTGGATCATCCAGTTGCAGAATGATAGTTTATATTGCCTGCTAAAAAATCGAGACATATCCGCCGTACAAGAAAAAAAGGATAAGGTAACCGCAGTCACCTCATCCGAAGCTTATACTATAATCATAAGATCTCTTAGTTCCACATCCTGATTCACAGACTAAATGATTTCTTCCGTATAATCAATTTCCATTTGTATTGAATGGTGACAGAAGAGATAACGCATTGCTTAGCTCATCAAAGTTTAAATGATTTGTTCTCTCTAAATCCTGTATCAGTGAATCGCTGAAATTAGGATTCATTCCTCCGCATATGCCTGTAGCGATTGCTCCGATGGTATCTGTATCACCTCCAAGGGATGCTGAAAGCTTAGCAGCTAGCATTGGATCACCTTTGGATATTTCTATCACCGCAAGCACGGATGGAATGGTTTCTATCGTCTCAACTCCTGTACCTATGACTTCATAAAGGTTTTCTAGTGCTTCCGATATGGTGCAATTTCTAATTATTTCTTTTGCCAGTTTCATTCTCTGAATGATAGATGCTGAAGGAAGCCGAAATCCTCTGTTCAAAGCTTGACCAGCAATTACTTCCGCCAGGTTCCATATCCTTTCTATGTCCTTTCCCCCTGAGACAACATAGCTGACAATTCCGGCAACAATACTTGCACCCTGTATGGCAATCGATGTATTATGCGATGGCTTGCATATCATGCTTACCTTTTGTATCAGAGCGTCTATATCCCGATAGTCTGATATCATTCCAATTGGGCTTATTTTCATTGCAGCTCCGTTTGTTGTACCGAATTTTCCGGTTTCCTCCACCGATACCCCTCGCTCAATTGCCTCCAGTGCTTTCAATGTACTTGGTCCGCATACAAGCGCTGCTACGTTCGACTCATTTTTCCACTGAATCAACTGATTGATATAACTCTCGGTATTGATTATTCCATGATTTTCAATGATCATTTTTGCGATCATCATTGTATTAATCGTATCATCCGTAATTTCACCGGCTACCATGGTTCTTCCAAAAAAGTCATCCTCTTGCGATGGAAGAAGTTCTTCTATTCCTTTGGGAAATCTTACCCGAATATGCTCCTGCGTCCAGAACTCTGTGGGCATCCCCATAGCATCCCCATAGGCGCCGCCAATTAAAACACCTTTTATTCTTAAATAAAGTTCCATATCGACTCCATTTTTCACCTTACTACCTGTCTCTTTCTATTTCTATATTGCTTATTCCAAAGTGGAACAGCTAATTCTACGCCTATTGATTGACGAATTCATTTTCCTTCGAAACCACTCTGATTAGTTGGTCAAAATAGTCAACATCTTCCTTCATCGTTTCGATAATATCAAAATAGTCGTCAGTATTTGTAATAATAATTGGAGAAACCAGGCTATATCCTTCTTTTGTTATGCCTTCTATATCAAACTCCACCAGCACATCGCCCTTTTTTATCTTTGCTCCCTGCTGCACTTTCTTTGTGAAATACTTACCGTTTAGCCGTACCGTATCAAGCCCCACGTGTATTAAAATCTCACATCCGTCATCACTGGTAATAGCAATTGCATGACCAGTAGGAAACAGTGCTGTGACAATGCCGTCACAGGGTGCTACAGCTCTGCCCTCAGCAGGTAAAATAGCGATTCCCTTCCCTAATACTCCTTTGGAAAACGATGCATCCTCTAGATTTTCCAATTTTATAGTTTTTCCTTTAAAGGGTGAAGCAACTGTGTTTTGGGCGAACGGTTTTTTCCCGGCTGCTAAACTGATTTGTGAATTTTGCTCATTGAAAAAAATAAAAGTTAACAGGAAGGCTATCGTCATGGAAATAATGATAGCAATGATTGCAACAAAGAATCCACTCATATCACCGTTGGGATTGATAAAAGCAACTGTGCCCAACACACCTACACTAACTGCATACATTTTCGCACCAAATATGGAAATGATGATCGCACCCACCGTCGCACCGATGATACTAAAGGCAAAACGTTTCTTAACCGGCAGGGTAACACCATAAATTGCTGGCTCAATAATGCAAAAGCATCCTGAAATCATTGCGGGAATGCAGACGTTTTTCACCGTTCTATCTTTTGTTTTAAGATATACCGCCAAAACTACTGCCGTTTGTGTAAAGGAAGCGGTAAAAATCATCGGAATAATATAATCGTAACCCAATGCTCCCATATTGGTAATACCAACCGTTATTAGCGGCCAGTGCAGCCCAAGTATTACCAGTGGCTGATATACGATGCCTACCACAAGTGATGTAATAACAGGCGATAAGCTATTGAGATATGTTATTGCTGCAGTTACCAGCAATGACAAAATATTTGCAATCGGACCGATTGCAAGAATTGTTAAAGGAACACAAACTGCAATCGAAAGGAAGGGAACAAGGGTAAATGCTACAATATCCGGAATATGTTTCTTTAAAAACCTTTCGAATTTTGAGGTAAAATACATCGCTACTATAATAGGTACTACTGTAGAGGTATATCCTGTAGTTGGGAATATAATCGGTATTCCAAAGAACGTTTTATAAACCGGTGTTTCCAAAATAGAATTTGAAAATAAGGTAAACAACGGGTCACCTGCTGTCAGACTGGTTAATATGGTTGGAAACACGAGGCATGCACCAATTGCCATACCAACAAATCCGTCCATTCGGAAGGCTTTTGCAGATGTATATCCCAAGAAGATTGGAAAGAAAGTGAATAAGGCATTTCCCATCACACTTAAAATAACGTATGCCCCATCTGTGGGCTCAAGAGCACCACACGCTACCATCAGAGCCAGCAAACCCTGAATCAATCCGGAAGCCATTAAGATTCCTAAAACAGGTGTAATTGATTTTGTAATAATCTGAATCACTTTGTTTAAAATCGACTTATCCTTTTCATCTTTTTGCAACTCCTCCTCTTTGAGCCCTAATGATGCAATAAGTTCGGTATAAACGCCTTCCACAATTGTTCCAACAACTACCTGGTATTCGCCGCCAGCTTTTTGTGCTGTGGTTATTTTACTGTTTGAAATAATATTCTTTTCGTCTACCAGAGAATAATCCTTTAACTTAAATCTTAACCTCGTCATACAGTGGCTTACTGAAATAACGTTGTCTTTGTCTCCGACATTTTTAATAATAAATGCTACTAAATCAGTGTACTTTGCCATCTTGCTCCTCCTTTTATTCCTAGTGTAACCCACATCAAATATCATTAAGGTATTTCATGTGGATTGTACTAGCAGTTTCACATGTCAATTTATTTATCACTATTCATTGCGCGCTCAATGTGAATAGATAAATACGTCTTTTCTTCGTCTGTGATTCGCAGATCACATTCTGTTTTGAAATATTCTTCTATCTTCAAAACACAGCCATATGCCTTTTTATATTTTTCTTTCACCATCATAAACAAGTCATTATCGAGGCATTCTCCGGTATATTCTTTATTTGACAATGCTCTTTGAACAAAAAATCTCAGATGTGTAATAAAACGGTGATAGGAAAGTGAATTAACTTCAAAGCTCTTTTTATAGGTATAGGTTACGATGTTTGTTAATTCTTTCATGATTTGTGTAACACGGTACATATTGTCGTCTTCATTCTTCTGATCTGCATTTACGATATGCAGGGCAATAAAACCAGCCTCATCATCAGGAAGCCGAATCGCAAACTCTTCCTCAATTAAGTCCAGAGCTTCTAACCCAACTTTATATTCGTCCGGATAAAACCTTTGGATCTCCCATAACAAAGAATTTCTAATATGAAACCCTTCTTTAAATCGTTTTATGGAAAAGCTAATATGATCTGCCAGTGAAATGTAGATGGCATCACTTATTTTTTTCCCTAATTTAAATCTTGCTTCATTAATGATTCTCTCTGCCAACCGAATCTGCTCCAGCGGAAGTTTCATAATAAGTTCTTCAAGCTTCGCTACGTGCATCTTATCTTGTAAGTAGAATATTTTCTCGATTTCGTGCTCTTCCACCTTATATCCAACCTTTTTGCCGTAACATACACCTTTACCCATAATAATTTTTTCTTTATCATCATTCTCTTTTACAATTGCAAAATTATTATTTAGAATCTTTACAATTACCATCTTTTACCCCTCAAAAATGACAAAAAACCTATCATCACATATTGCATGGATGATAGGTTTAGCTCGCTTTATAGATCGCAATTACTACCCTATATTTTAATTATATCCCAAACTTATTAATTGTCAACAAATTTGATCAGCCACTAATTCAAATAGTGGGGAACTTATAAGTAATTGGTTTGCTAGAAAAAAGTTATTAATTGGATAATTATGAATTTAAAACGTTTTATTATTGACATATTATAAAAGGAAGAATAAAATTCTGAGTTAAGCAAAGGCGCTATTTAGCGCCTTATTTTTTTTGTATATGTTCTGCTGTAAAAATGCAGCTGATGCTGTATTGCATTATGAATACCTAGCCTTCTGCATTTACAGAATAAAGTGATTTCTATTAGAAGAAAAGGAGGAAGTATGAAAGTCAAAAAGTTAATTTCAGTCTGTTTGTCCGCAGCGATGGTTCTCAGTTCTGTTGCTCCGGCTTTTTCGGCCGAAGCGACAAGCAATTCCGCTGTTAACAAGTTTACAGACACTGAAGGCCACTGGGCTTCTGCTGCCATTGAGAAATGGTCCGGTTTTCATGTGCTGAACGGTTCTGATGGATTATTCAGACCGGACGGCTACATTACAAGGGCAGAGATGGCTACGATACTTGATAACATGATGGGATACCAAAAAACATCGAAGAACAGTTTTTCTGATGTTCCATCAGGGGCATGGTACACAACCGCTGTTTTAAAAGCGAACGCCGCCGGAATTCTCAACGGAGACGGATCAGGACATGCCAATCCAACAGACAGAATTACAAGAGAGCAAGCCGCCTTGATGCTAGCCCGCGCATTCTCAGTAGATGACAACCCGGGCAGCACATCAAAATTTATCGATAAGCAAGAGATATCCTCCTGGGCAAAATCGCAGGTATTCGGGATGGAAGCAGCTGGATTTATCAGCGGATATCACAGCAAGTTCAATCCAAAGAGCAGCATTACCAGAGCGGAAGTCGTTACGATGATCAACAATGCGGTAAAAGGCTACTTTATGAATCCTGGAACGTATACCACTGGTGCTAACGGACTCACTATTATCAAGTCAGACGGTGTCACACTAAAGGATGCTGTTATCGATGGAGATCTCATTATCGCCGAAGGTGTTGCAGAAGGGAACGTTATCCTCGATGGTGCCGTGATCAAAGGGACACTAATTGCAAGAGGAGGCGGTGAAAATTCCGTCGTAATCACAGGCGGTGCTGAAGTCAAATCCGTAAAGGTTGAAAAGCTTGGAGGCAAGATCAGAATCTTTGCTGACGGAGTAGTCATCAATGAACTTGATGCAGCAGAACAAGTAATCCTGGAGGGGACCTTTGGTACGGTAACCGTAGCGGCAGATGTTTCGGTGACCATCAAAGGAAACATTGCAGAACTTGACCTGAGAAAGGGCAGCATCGCAGACATTCAGTCCGGAACCATCACTGCTTTGAACATTCCTTCCGGTGCCACAGCTATCGTAACAGAGAACGCATCCGTAAAGACTTTAAATGTGACCGGTTCCGCAGAGATTAAAGGCACTGGAAAAATCGAAGTTGCCAACATTTCTGGAGACGGTGCAAAAATACAGCAGACGCCTGCCAAGACAAACCTGTCCGAGGGAGCTTCAGCCACTGTTGGAGGTAAAACGATAGGAGCAACTCCCACCCCGAGCGGCTCAAAAGGAAGTTCTGGCGGCAGCGGCGGATCTTCAGGAGCAGTCGGTACCCCCTACAGTACCTTGACTGCCGATGGAGAATTGCTAAAAGCCTTTACCCTGCTGGGCATCACTAACGGGGGAAAAATGAATGATATTGACTACACCTCTGATGCAGCAGTTTATTATGTTGCAAATCAGGCAAGTGCTCGCAAACGTACCTTTTCCAGTGATGGTACTGCAGCCACGAGCAATAGGCTCATTGGGAATTTCGTTGAACTTTGGGATACCGATGAAGACGGGTCTTCAGACCTTATCTTATCCGTTTCTCCTGCTTACAGCAAGACCTATTGGGATTCTCAGCTGCGCTGGATTGAAGGCGCCGGTATAAACGGAGAATCCGATGTGGAGGATGAAATCGGCCAATCGGTCTTTGGGCAGGAGTATACCATACCAATGGGTGAACGATTGCTGACCGGGGCCGGACTTGAAGCTTGGAGCGGCGCTACCGATTTTAATAATATCATTGAGTATGGAGATGACACGGGAGAAACACTCGCATCTGGGTTAAATTATTACTGGCCTCAGCATCGGTATTATGATGCAGAATCTAATGATACCCTGACCTTACTAACGAATTACAAAACAGCCGAACAAACCACTGGTTCCAATTGTGGTCCCACATCGGCATTAACCGTTCTGGAATGGTTTGGAGAAAGAGGAGATCTTAACGAAAATGACCTTGTAGCCTTACGGGAAAAGACAAGATGGGGCGGGGCCACCATGCTGGACCAGATGCAGAATATCTTCGAAAATCTCTCTAGTCTCGGTCTCACAGATGGGTGGGAGCTTTATTCCAGCTATGACAACAAATATGGCCTTTATGATTCCGACTGGATACAGGACACGCTCTCTAATGGGATTCCCATCATGGTTGGTTGGAACAGCTTCGGCGGACACTGGCAGGTTATCATCGGCTATGACAACATGGGAACCCCTGGAACAGCAGACGATGTACTGATACTAATGGACCCCTATGATTCTACCGACCACAGAAACGACGGCTATAATATCCAGTCCTATGAAAGACTTGCATACGGCAGGCAGGGATTTGATAATGCAGTTGGATATAAAGGAACCTTATTCCTGACAGCTGTTCCTTCAGATTGGAGCTATACACCGAAGAGTACGGGCTATACCATTTCAACAACCAGCTCCGCAATGAACTTTGGCGCGGGCTATGGTGCAGAGCTGGAAGCAAACTGGATTCCATATCGCGATACTGCGGATGATATCTATAACATCTACCCTGACACTGAAATCTGGGGGAGCGGGGATGACGGGCTAGCTGGGCCTGCAACCGGCAGTTACCGCCACACTGGGGATGTTCCTTATTCATCATACTACTCCCACTTCGATTTCTACAATATTAACAGTGACTCAGTACCGAGCCTGGTACTTCTGGAGCAGTTCAGAACCACGCAGCAAGCTACAGAGTGGACCTGCGGGCTTGCTTCCGCGCTTATGTCGATCGAATGGTTCGGCGAAAACAATTCCGGTTTTACTGAGATTGACCTGGCACAGATGAGACAGGGAGGAAAAGCTGGCGCTACTACTGTAAATGGCATGGAAGAGGTCTTCGAAACATTGAATGAGGATTATGGCGGAGACTGGGCTTGGTTCACCATGAGAGATCTGGATGACTGGCTTGGTATCGGAGATCATTACCTTGGATCAGGGACATCATTTGGTACGGAAGATGGATTAGACGGTTTGATTCCCTATCTTCTGTCCAACGGAATACCAATGATGATCGGCTGGGATGAATGGGGCGGTCATTGGCAGGTAATTATCGGCTATGATGATATGGGCACCCCTGAAACACAGGATGACGTTCTAATTCTTGCTGATCCCTACGACACTACAGACCACAATATGGACGGCTATGTCATAGAAAGCTTCGAACGCCTCGTATACGGCTGGGATGCAGCTTTTGATGAAGACAATGCTTTTATTGTAGCCTTCCCAGCGTCTGAGAATCCTGATGTAATCCAGGAACTTGGACTGGAAGCTCCATATTTCACTCCAAAAAAATAACTAGATGAGACAACTTAAATTGCTTTACTGCTCACAATGACTGACAGAATTAAATTACATGAAAAAAGCCGCTTCCACGTGGAGCGGCTTTTATATTGTATATTCGGTTTGATTCTGCATTATTGTAAAGCTTCCTGTCATCACAAAAGAACAGTTCTTCATAGGATGATTTCTGCGGTTACTCCACAATTTCATACATGGTTGCAGCAGCTTCCTTCGTGCTGTGTTCAGACAACACCAATACCTTTGCTTTGATTTGTGCATTGCCAAACTGGATCAGAATGATATCTCCAACCTTGACTTCACTCCCAGGCTTTGCAGCCTTTCCGTTAATCGAGATACGCTCCTGATCGCATGCTTCTTTTGCAATGGTTCTCCGCTTGATCAATCTTGAGTTTTTTAGAAACTTATCTATTCTCATATTCCTGTAAATTGCTCCCTGCTGTCCGTTTTTTCATTGCAGCTTCCCTTCGCCTTTCGGCTCGTGATTCTGCGAAAAAAAGGCAACGTCCCTTCGGGACTCCGACTCGCTCCGCTCCCTGCTGTCCGTTTTTTCATTGCAGCTTCCCTTCGCCTTTCGGCTCGTGATTCTGCGAAAAAAAGGCAACGTCCCTTCGGGACTCTGACTCGCTCCGCTCCCTGCTGTCCGTTTTTTCATTGCAGCTTCCCTTCGCCTTTCGGCTCGTGATTCTGCGAAAAAAAGGCAACGTCCCTTCGGGACTCCGACTCGCTCCGCTCCCTGCTGTCCGTTTTTTCATTGCAGCTTCCCTTCGCCTTTCGGCTCGTGATTCTGCGAAAAAAAGGCAACGTCCCTTCGGGACTCCGACTCGCTCCGCTCCCTGCTGTCCGTTTTTTCATTGCAGCTTCCCTTCGCCTTTCGGCTCGTGATTCTGCGAAAAAAAGGCAACGTCCCTTCGGGACTCTGACTCGCTCCGCTCCCTGCTGTCCGTTTTTCATTGCAGCTTCCCTTCGCCTTTCGGCTCGTGATTCTGCGAAAAAAAGGCAACGTCCCTTCGGGACTCCGACTCGCTCCGCTCCCTGCTGTCCGTTTTTTCATTGCAGCTTCCCTTCGCCTTTCGGCTCGTGATTCTGCGAAAAAAAGGCAACGTCCCTTCGGGACTCCGACTCGCTCCGCTCCCTGCTGTCCGTTTTTTCATTGCAGCTTCCCTTCGCCTTTCGGCTCGTGATTCTGCGAAAAAAAGGCAACGTCCCTTCGGGACTCCGACTCGCTCCGCTCCCTGCTGTCCGTTTTTTCATTGCAGCTAAAGCTGCGAAAAAAAGGCAGCCTAGCGCTGCCTTTCATGTTGGTGGTTTTATTTGTTCACTGCGTCTTTTAATGCTTTACCAGCTTTGAAAACTGGGGCTTTTGCAGCTTCGATCTTTATAACTTCACCAGGTTTTCTAGGATTTCTTCCCTGTCTTGCTTTTCTCTGACGAGTTTCAAA
The DNA here is from genome assembly GCA_015243575.1 of Clostridiales bacterium. Classification (NCBI taxonomy): domain Bacteria; kingdom Bacillati; phylum Bacillota; class Clostridia; order Peptostreptococcales; family Anaerovoracaceae; genus Anoxybacterium; species Anoxybacterium hadale. The sequence goes on along the minus strand of CP042469.1, from coordinate 4,715,674 downwards.
AGTACCAAATCCAATTAACTGTACCTTTTCCCCCTTAACAAGAGCAGCCTCAACACTTGCAACGAACGCATTCACTGCAACCTCAGCATCCTTCTTAGTGAAACCTGTTTTCTCTGCTACGCTAGCAACTAATTCTGCTTTATTCACCGAACATAACCTCCTTTAATTTGTTTAAAATGATTGGTTTGAAGTGAAACACTTCCCTTTACCCACTTGTTTTTTATTGATCAAAGATTGCGGTTTCTGGCTTTTGCTTGTTCCCATAGCTTGTCCATTTCTTCAAGGTTCATTTCTTCCAATGTTTTCCCCTGAAGCTTGGCCGAATCTTCAATAAAACCAAATCTATCAATAAACTTAGATGAAGTAAAGTTCAAAGCCTCTTCAGGATTTACTCCCAGGAATCGTGCTACATTCACTACTGCGAATAATAGATCTCCAACTTCTTCCATTATACTGGCTTCGTCGTTTCCCCGGTAAATCTCAAGGAGCTCGCCAGTCTCCTCTTTAACTTTAGAGAACGCATCACTAACATCGTCCCAGTCGAATCCGACTTCAGCTGCCTTCTTTTGAATTTTATAACTTCTTATCAAAGCGGGCAGTGCATTGGGTACATTTCTCAAAGAATCTGTATGCGTTGCGGTTCCCCGCTCTTTTCTTTTCACATTTTCCCATTTTTCAAGGACTTTGTCAATACTTTCTGAATTTTTGTTTAAAAAAACATGGGGATGGCGACGCAGCATTTTCTCGCATTCCCGGTTGGCGATACTGCGAAGATCGAACTGATTCTCCTCACTTCCGAGGTTGGCATGAAATATGACCTGAAGAAGCACATCACCCATTTCCTCTTCCAGATTGTCCATATCCGCCTTATCAATAGCATCCGCCGCTTCGTAAGCCTCTTCTAAAAGGCAGGAACGCAGGCTTTTGTGGGTTTGCACCCGATCCCAAGGACAACCTTCCTCACTGCGCAAAAGCGCAATGATATCAGCAAGCCGCTGAATTGCTTCTTCTGCTGTTTTTCCTTCTTCATAGAATTTTGCGTATTTTGTTTCCATTGTTACTACCTTTGTTTCTCTCCTGCACCCGGTGGGATTTTCTCGAATGATTTCTGAAAATCCAGCCAACGATCAATCACCTTATTACTTTTTTATCTTATTCATCAGATTTATAATCTTGCCGCCCTTTGGAAGCGCTCTTAATTCTTCTTTTTTAATGGATTTTGTCACAAATAGCATTGCACAATATACAAGTGCACCGATGAGTACTGCCACCATGGTGGAGAGGGCATTTCCGAAAAAGCCGTACATCAATCGATAGGTTGCCCACACCACACCACTCATAACGAGGGCGGAAGAAACAGGTTTCACATAGGTAAGCATAAAATCAAACTTAACCCCTGTATATTTCTTTACAGCTATTATGTTCAAGGATGATGCAACAATATACGCCGCAACGGTACCGATTGCTGCACCTCTTACGTTGATGCTATTTACCCCAGTCAGGGTATAGGTCAGAATCACCTTGATAATCGCACCGATCAGCAAGTTGATTACCGGTACCATTGGTTTTCCAAGTCCTTGCAGAACTCCGGTAAGCGTCTGTACTGTGGATAGGAAGATAACACCAAACGCCATGATGAAAAGACATGGCGCCGCACTGATTGCACTTGCCTTCTGCATGGGATACAGCAGCCGCATAATTGGCTCAGACAAGGTCATAAGTCCAAAAGCGCAGGGGAGACCTATAATAATAGCGGTCCTGATTCCCAGACGTACGTTGTAGTTCAGGAAATTCATGTCCTTTTGCTTATATGCTGCTGCGATAGCAGGAACCAGACTCATTGCAATGGCTTGTGTTAATACCTGAGGAAAGTTGATCAGAGGTCCTGCCATACCCGTTAGTTGACCATAAAGGCCGTTTGCAGCCTCTTCAGACCAGCCAGTCTCCTGCAGTCTCCGCATTACAATTCCCACATCAATAGTATTCATGATCGGCATGATCGCAGCACCGATTGTGACAGGAATTGCAATCATTAAGATTTTTACCAAGATATCCTGTCCCCGCTCTGTATTGCTGCGGCTCCCGCGTTCAATATCTCTTTTTACTCCGTTCCTTTTATAGTAATAGATGGCCATGACGGTAATTAAGCCCATGACCGACCCCGCGGTAGCTCCGAAGGATGCACCTGCCGCAGCAAACACAGTTCCCTCTTTAATTAGAACGTAGGCAAGAGACAAACCAGCCACAACACGGAAGAACTGTTCTACGACCTGCGATGCTGCTGTGGGCTTCATATTTTGTGTTCCCTGAAAATAACCCCTATACGCCGCCATAATCGGAACAAACAAAAGAGCTGGCGCGATTGCCATCATAGCATATTTTGCTCCAGGATTACCGATAGCATTCACGATATGCCCCGCACCGAAGAACAAGATTGCCGATGAACAGATTCCGATCGCAAAAAGCAAGATAAACGATACACGAAATACCCGGTACGCTTCGTAATGCTGCCCAATGGCAACCCGCTCCGACACCATTTTGGAAATAGCAATGGGAATTCCTGCTGTGGCAAGTGTTAGAAAGAGTACGTAGATCGGGTATGCGGTCTGGTAATATCCCATTCCTTTTTCGCCAATGAGATTTGCCAGGGGAATTCGAAAAAAAGCACCCATTATTTTGATAATAATACCTGCGATACCCAGGATTACCGCTCCCTGTATAAACGATTTTTTTGCCATTTTATTTTAGCTCTCCTAAAATCCGTGTAGTCGATTTTTCTGCCTCATAAATCACTTTCTCGATGTCTATGGTAGTATACTCTCCGTTTGTGTATAGTACCTTTCCGTCAACCATGGTAAGCAGAATATCACTGCCCGAAGCCGCATATACGATATTGTTTGCCATATTATGGATCGGATGCATATTGGGCTTCCTAAGATCCACTACGATCAAGTCTGCCTTGTGCCCGGCAGCAAGCGCTCCACAATTCTCACGTCCCTGTCCTTTTGCTCCGGCTGCAGTTGCTGCAGTCAAGGTGTCTGCTGGCGTGATTAACGTAGGATCATATTGCTTGCCTTTATTGGCCACAGCAAAGAACTTCATCTCTTCAATCATATTCAAACTGTTGTTGCTGGCAACACTGTCTGTCCCGATTGCAACATTTACCCCTTTCTCCATGAGCAGAGGTACGTTGCATACGCCGCTGGCCAGCTTAAGGTTGCTCACCGGGCAGCTTGCCACAGTTACACCCTTATTGGCGAGAATATCAAAATCCTCACCCTCAATCCACACGCAGTGAGCGGCAGTCGCCTTGGTATCAAATATTTTGTGTCTATTAAGATATTGGATCGGTGTCAACCCGCCATGCCTCTTTTTGCATTCCTCATGTTCGAATTGCGTTTCGGATACATGGACATGGAGGTTCGCACCTACTGAGCTCGCATATTCAGCTAAATGCAATGCAGTTCTGGGATTGGATGTGTATTCACCATGAAGACTGATATCAATCTTCAGCCTGCCGTTTCCTTCATTGTGGTAGGACTCGAAAAGCTGTTTCGTCTCAAGAAAACCTGGAAGCTGCGCCGGATCCTCATCTGCAAAGTTTACAACACCCCTACCAATATTATTTTTTACACCGCTTTCAAGAACTGCCTTTGCCATCTCGTCACAAAAATAGTACATATCCGTTGAGGAAACAATTCCAAAGCGCAGGGATTCAGCAATTCCCAAAAGCATTCCGTTGTACACGTCTTTTCCATTGAGTTTTGATTCAAATGGAAAGATTCTCTTCTCCAGCCAATCCTGAAGGGACATATTCTCCCCATACCCTCTCAGAAGTGTCATGGGCGTATGGGCATGAGAATTATAGAAACCACTCATTAAAAGCTTGCCCTTCCCATCATAACTGTCACCATAATTTTCAGACGGCTCTTCTTTACCAATATAGTCAATGGTTTCACCCTTTATACCAACAAACATGTTGTCTTTGACCTCAAAGTTTTCGTCTAGTATCGTTATGTTTCTAAATAACATAATACGATGTTACCTCCTTTTATTTATCAGTTCCGCCCCCAATGGATCACGGATTACATTCGTATTTATTATATCATACGTGCAAGCCGCTTCCGGGTTGCTTCATACCAATACAATCAATACATCTCATGGCAAAATCTAAAATTTTATCTGATGTGCTTATTATATCACTTGATTTTAATAATAAATACAAATAAGAAGATTATACCACAATATATAAAAAACAACAGCAGGATTGCAAAATGTCTGAAGTTTCGGTTCCTTCTCATTCCCTTGAAAAACTGCGAAAATCTATGATGATAACGGTTATCCTGACCTAATTTATATTGAAGCATAGCGTTTACTCAGAAATTATTTGTATAAATACTTTCCTATTACAGATACTATTTCCAAGGAAAAAAGTGTCGGCTGGCAAGGCCGCAGATCACTGTGCTGCTGGATAAAAACGCAAGCATCATAACGCTTATATCGTTCATTTTCCAACATTTAAGCCGTATCATCCCTTGTCGGTTACACCCGTGTAAATTTGATTACGAAAGAGAGGAACAATCAAATGAAGGCAACAGGAATAGTTAGAAGAATTGACGATCTTGGGCGTGTAGTTATTCCAAAGGAAATCAGAAGAACAATGCGAATCCGTGAAGGGGATCCACTTGAAATATTCACCGACAGAGAAGGAGAGGTCATCTTAAAGAAATATTCTCCAATCAGCGAGCTGAGCCAGTTCGCAGGTGAATATGCCGAGTGCGCAAACAATGTGCTTGGCGATGTGGTGCTCATATCTGATACGGATCATATCATTGCTGTGTCGGGAGGGCCGAAAAAGGACTTTATTGAAAAAAGAATTGGTAAGGATCTGGAAAAGATCATACACGAAAAATCAAGTAAAGTTGTCCTGGAAAAAGGTGCTCTCTGTGCCGTAACAGCCGATGACAACACTCAGTCAGAGTACGAATCCCAAATTTTGGTTCCGATTGTTTCTCAGGGGGATGCAATCGGTTCCATCGTAATTCTATCGAAGAACGGTGCATTAGGGGATACCGAACTCAAAGCAGCAGAAATTGGTGCGAGCTTCCTTGCACGTCAGATGGAAAACTAATTAGCAATATAACAAGAATAAAGCCCGATCTAAATCGGGCTTTATTCTTGTTTGGTTCAACTAGGTCTATCTCGACTGTCCAGGGCTCGAATGACGTCAACGATAAAAGCTGCAGTCACTTCAATTAAGTGAAGTTCCACTTGCTCTGCAGTATCCTTTGGAGTATGTGTCAGTTCCAGCGCGTCTTCAAATAAATTCGAGGAAGTGACTGCCATACAGGGAGTTCCACGGAAGGCAAACATAACATGATCCCCGGCATACCATTCCGGTCCTTTCTCAATTTTCGAATGCTCTTCCAATTTCCGGTCCACTAGATCACACAAACTTTTGTCAAAGTTATAAGTAGAGTATGCGGTCTTAGATCCTTTCATACAAGGAGAATCAATATTAATTACCATTTTCACTGCTGTTTGCATATGCTGAATATAATTCAGATATTCCAACTGCCCTTTTACCTCATAATGCTCCTCACCATTGAATGGCACAAATTCCAGATCGTATGGCCCATTGTAATTGGAAAGCTTCTTCATCACTTCCAGCAGTACAGCTACCCCTGCTGCGTTATCCAATGCACCTGGAGTATCATTCTTCGTATCCATATGTGCACAGATTACGATCCTTCCAGCCGTAGGAGTATCCTTTTTCTTTGCCACCACAAGCTGGCTGCAGTTCTCTTCGGTAACATCAGAGCAAATCTCTAAGAAAACCGGATCGTTTGATTCGAAAATTATATTTGCTGTCGACGAATCGATATATGCATTGGGGATTTTGAAATTTCCATCCTCAAAGAGCGGAAATGGATTCAAGCCGCACATAGGGTGCTTTCCAGTCACAGCAATTACCGCTGCTGGCTTTTTTTCCTCAATTAACTCAATCAGCTGCTTATGCTCCTCAGGAAAATAAAAGGGGAAATTCATAGGCATCAGCGGACTGGCACTTAGGGAATCTGTAAGAATTAAGAAGTCATCCTCGCAGCAGGCACACGCTAACTCTTCCATAGTTCCAGCCTTGATAAAGTTCCTACTCCCTGCATAGGAAGCAGAGAAAGGCCCTGTATAAATCTCGTAAGTAACACCAAAACGAGTGATTGATGATTTTCCTTTTTTCCAGTATTTACAGACAAACGGGAACAGTATGGTCTCAAAGCCGTCCTCCATTGCTGTATCACAAATCAACTGATTCAGCTCTTTGTTTTTTACTGAACCAATCACCCTTTCGCCTACAATCTTATAAAACATCTCAGTCAAGGTATCGTTCTCCTTTCATTCAGCTCATTACCGAAACAACAATATCATATTTCTGATTGGTTTTCTTGACCGAGGTTGCGGAATAAAAAAAACGCCTTCAAGCAGATTATCACCTGGCTTTTAGGCGCATTTAATTTATTTTCTAGGTTTCTCTGAAATACTGCTTTTCAGTGTATTCCACTATGTTCATTCCATAGACTGATTATGTTTCGGCTACTCCTTCGTTGGTGCAGGATAATCCTTGGTCAGGTATTCAATCTTTTTTTTGCCGCGTAACGCATCGATTTGCTTTTGAGCTTCCTCGCTGACAAGGCCGGATTTAATAGATTCTTTCACTTCATCAAAGGTTTTGGTTCCCTGTTTCTTATCGGTTACCTTAATGATATGATAGCCAAATTCAGTCTTGACGATATCGCTGATTTCGCCTGGCTGCATTGCAAACGCTGCATCTTCAAATTCTTTTACCATTTGTCCTCTTCCGAAGGTCCCCAGACTGCCACCGGCATCCTTTGTTCCATCAGTCCCGTATTCCTTTGCAAGATCCTCAAATTTCTCACCGGCATTCAGCTTTTCCAAAACCTCCTTAGCGGTGTCTTCTGTGGCTACGAGAATATGACTTGCAGTAACTTCATCCACATTATAATTGCTGATATTCGCATCATAATTAGCTTTTGCGTCAGCATCTATTGTTGCCATTCCCGCTTCTACCTCTTCAAAATAGGCATTTCTATAAAATTGATCATAGTAAAACCCACTCAAGGTTTCATCTGCAATTTTTTTCTCCTGCAGGAATTTCTTTACCACTTCGGTTGACTTTGCCTCATCAACAAAGCTCTTAGCATCTGCCTCAATGGTATCTGGCAACGGATTTTCTCCTTTATCCTCGTAATATTGCCGAATTGTTTTCATTGAGATCATATCTTCCAACATCTGTGCTTTGATCGTCTTAATACTGTCCTCTGGAAATTGTGTTAAATCAATCCCCTGCATAAATGCAGCCAGCTGCATGTACTGCTCCAGTTGATTCTCATTGATTGTAGTTTCCCCTACCTTTACCAGATCTTTTCCCTCACTGCTTTTTTCGCCGCAGGCAGCAAGTCCCAGAGTCAGGAATGCAACCAAAAGGATTGCTACTAATTTCTTCATTCGTAAATCTCCTCTACCAATTTGTTTTTGAATGCTATGCTGTAACTTAACTACCATAAAAATTATGATTTCTTATGGCATGGCCATCTGCGTTTTCCATAATACGGTATATCGAAGCCGTACTATTTGCAGGGCACTTATTTGTATCATAATCGCAGCTATAGATTACTGCATTTATTATACCATAAAATGATTTAAAAACGTGGTCACTTGATGAAGTTTATTCTTCCCTGTAAAATTACATTTAATAAATGGTTTTACACCGGCGTGAATTAAAATAGCCATTCCATATATTTCTGAAAGTCTCGCTATTTTCTTCGGATGGAGCAGATTTTGATCGTAAAATTCAAAGATTATCTTCTTCTGCTCTTCATGAATCCTTGAGATCCCTGATTTTTCTGCCATTGCGCGAATATAGGATACATTGATTAAATTCATGACCTCCTGAGGCAATTCTCCAAAGCGGTCAATCAGTTCGTCGATGATTTCTTCCTGATCCTCCGCATCTTTAATAGCAGCAATCTTTTTATACATCTGCAGCTTCAGAAGCTCTTCACCAATATAGGTATCGGGAATATAGGCGGAAACATCAAGTTCAATGGAGGTCTCTTCTCGATCAGGATTGACTATTTCTCCTCCCAATGCTCTCACCGCATCATCCACCAGCTTGCAGTACAGCTCATAGCCGATACTCATCATATGACCATGCTGCTCCGTTCCAAGGAGATTTCCTGCCCCTCTAATTTCCAGATCCCTCATCGCGATATGGAAGCCCGCTCCGAATTCCGTAAACTCCTTGATGGCCCTGAGACGTTTTTCCGCAAGCTCAGATAGGACTTTATCCTTCTGATACATCAGATAGGCATAGGCCATTCTTGTGGAGCGCCCTACCCTTCCCCGCAGCTGGTAGAGCTGCGACAGTCCATACCGATCTGCGTCTAAGATGATAATGGTATTGACATTGGGAATATCAATGCCTGATTCGATGATGGTTGTAGCCACCAGAACATTGGACTCGTGATTTACAAAATCGATCATTACATCCTCAAGTTCCTTTTCATTCATCTGTCCATGGCCCACAGACACTACCGCATCGGGAACAAGCTGTGAAACCTGAGCCGCAATTTTGTAGATTCCTCTAACACGATTGTAAACGACATACACCTGTCCATCCCTGTCAAGTTCTCTTTGGATGGCATCCCGGATCAGTTCGTCATCCTGTTCGAGGACATAGGTCTGTACCGGATAGCGTTCTTCCGGAGGCTCTTCAAGGAGGCTCATATCCTTAATCCCCACGAGAGACATGTGCAATGTTCTTGGGATCGGTGTCGCGGATAGAGTCAATACATCGACATTGCTTTTCAGTTTTTTCAATGCTTCCTTATGCTGTACACCAAATCTTTGCTCCTCGTCAATGACAAGCAGCCCCAAATCCTTGTATTCCACATCCTTTGACAGAAGGCGATGTGTTCCTACAAGCACATCGATGCTTCCCTTTTTCACACCTTCAATAATGGTTTCCTGCTGTTTTTCATTCCGAAAGCGACTGAGCATTTCTACCTTAAAGGGAAATCGTTCAAACCGATCCTTGAACGTATAGTAATGCTGGTTTGCCAGTATTGTGGTAGGCACCAGTACGGCAGCTTGTTTCCCGTCAGAAACACATTTAAAGACTGCTCGCGCTGCAACTTCGGTTTTGCCATAGCCCACATCCCCGCAAAGAAGCCGTTCCATGGACAAAGGCCGCTCCATATCCGCCTTGATCTCTTTTATGCATCGGAGCTGATCTGCCGTCTCTTCGTAAGGAAACATATCCTCGAATTCTTTCTGCCATATGGAGTCGCTTGAAAAGGCATGCCCCCCTCTTGTTTTCCGTTCTGCAGAAAGTTCCAAGAGTTCTTTTGCCATATTGGCAATGGCCGCTTTGGCTTTGGCTTTGACCTTCTTCCAATCTCCTCCTGACAATTTATTGATCTTCGGTGTGCTTCCGTCTGCGCCTACATACTTTTGGATCATATCCATCTGTTCCACAGGAACGTACAGCATATCCTCACCGGCATATTTTATTTTCAGATAATCCTTTTTGACCTTCTGGATGACGAGCTGTTCAACACCCACAAATTTGCCGATTCCATGATTTTCATGAACCACATAATCCCCTTTGCGAATGTCCGTAAAGGTCTTTATGGGTTTGCCCTTCTTTTTCTCGGAGCCCTTTGGTTTGCGATGCTTCTGGGTTGTAAAAATATCGCCGTCCCACAGGTAGACAAGTTTCTCCTCAGGGTATTCCATTCCCGATGTCAAGTTGCCCTTGGCAAGCTTGATCTGGTGCGACAGATCAAATCGTTCAATGAAGTTCCTAAGATTCTCAATCCGCTCTTCCGTGGCACAGACGATGGTAATATCATATCCCTGCTTCAGGTATCCTTTCAGATCTGTCTCAAGAAAATCCATTCTTCCGTTAAAAACAGGTGCCTGCTTGGAAGTAAGCTGGAGACTGGTATCCAGCCTGTCAAGACCCCTCAGTTGCTTCTGAAATGGCGTGAACAAAAACAGAGGGCTGTAATGATACACCGCTTCAAGATCGGCTTTTGATGAAAATGCTTTATAGTCACCCGGAACGGCTTCACCCCGCTCAAGGATCGTTTTAAAATCTTCTTTGTCCTCTTTTTCCCGGGAATCTAACACTTCTCTGATCCTGTCGGGATCTTCCAGCATAATGACGCTGTCCTTTTCCATGTAATCCCACAGGTATTCCGTATCCTCATAAAAATAGTGGATATAGTTTTCAAGCAGCTGTACGTTGGTGGTATTTTCAATGTAATCCAGCAAACGAGTTTTTCGCTGAAGCAACCGTTCCTTTTGCGCACCTTCAAGCCTCTTAGCATAAGTGTCGTAGGCTTTTGTCAGCTTATCTGCCGCAATGCGAAACAGGTTTTCCTCTTGAACCATCTGCTCAGCCGGATAAATTTCAGCAGATTTCATATTCTCAACGGAGCGCTGAGAAACCGGATCAAAGGTTCTGATCGAATCCACCTCTGTTCCGAACAACTCAATGCGGTACGGATATGTGCAGTCAGCTGGGTAGATATCAATGATTCCGCCTCTAATACTATATTGTCCTTTGGACTCAATATAAGACGCCCTTTCATACCCCATATAAGTGAGCTTTCTCTTAATCTGCTCCAGATCTGTCTCATCGCCAAGAGAGAAGCCTATTGTATTCTCACTGAAAATTCTCTTAGGTGCCAGCTTCTTGACCGCGCCCATCACCGGGGCGATAATCACGCAGCTTTCTCCGGATAACAGGGCCTTCAATGCTGCAAGGCGTTCTTCCATAATCCCGTGACTTTTCGCTTCATACTGAAGAAAGAGCTGTTCTTCTTCTGGAATTACAAATATCTTTTTATCCACAAAAAAAGAAAGGTCCTCAGCCAACCTTTTCGCTTTTACATAGGAGGAGGTAATAATCAGACATTGCCCGCCTCTTTCGTTTAGAATCAGCGATGCGACGGGCATAGCCCGTCCTTCGGAGATTCCTGATAGGTTGATGATTCCCTTGGCGCTTTTCGCCAGAGTCTTTATTTCATAAAATTTGCCGCCTCTGACTCTGTCACTCATCTTCCTTTGTTTCCCTTTCAGCAGATGTTTTATCGTGTATCAGCAGAAAATTTTCGACTCGAGAAAATTTTCTTTCCCGCTGCTCATTTCAACGAGGCGGAGGACATGCCGGCCTCGTAACATTGTATTCGCCCATGGCGATATCTATTCCTTTTTCAAGGATACATTCGACGGAGCTTGCAGCTCGTGCAACCGTATCCTCCATCAGTTTGGCTTCCTCTTTACCGAAGCCTCCCAGAACGTAACCCGCAAGGGGTATTTTTTTATCCGCACCGATTCCGATTCTGACCCTAGGGAAGCCGTCTTCCTGCAGATCATAGATGATTGACCTCATGCCGTTATGGGTGCCGGCGCTCCCCTTTTTTCTGATCCTTAAGCTTCCCATAGGAATATCCACGTCATCATAGATGACCACCAGCTTATCGATATCTGCTTTGTAGTAGTCCATGATTTCGCGCACGCTGTTCCCGCTCAGGTTCATATAGGTTTGCGGCTTGACCAGCAGTACCTTATGGCCTGCAATCGTGCCTTCCCCCACCAGAGCCTTATGTTTAATTTTATTGATCTTGATGTTATTTCGTTCAGCCAGAAAATCCACGGTAATGAAGCCGATATTATGCTTTGTGTTTTCATACTTTTTACCGGGATTTCCAAGCCCTACTATTACGTACATAGTGTCACCTGTCAGTTTTTAATCGAATAGTCTGCTGATCGAATCATTGGTAAAGATTCGGATCATCGCTTCAGCAAAGAGCGGAGCAACAGACAGCAGCTTTACTTTATCCGTCTTCTTTTCCGCAGCTAGAGGAATGGTGTTCAGGAGCACCAACTCTTTGATTGCAGACTCCTGAATTCTTTCGATGGCCGGTCCCGACAGAACGGGGTGTGTCGCACAGGCGTAAACTTCCTTAGCCCCCATATCCTTCATTGCGTTTGCTGCATTGGTTATGGTACCTGCAGTATCGATCATATCGTCCACAAGAATTACATTCTTCCCTTCAATATCACCGATAATATTCATAATTTCCGAAACATTCGCTTTGGGTCTTCTTTTGTCGACGATGGCGATGGGAGCATCCAGCGGATGGGCCATATTTCTGGCTCTGGTCACACTTCCGTGATCCGGAGATACAACAACCAGATCATCCAGCCTCATCTCTCTAAAGTATTTCACCAGAATTGGCATTCCCAGGAGATGATCCACCGGGATATTAAAATACCCCTGAATCTGAGGAGCATGGAGGTCCATGGTGACAACTCTATCAGCTCCTGCACTGGTGATGATGTCTGCCACAAGCTTAGCGGTAATTGGATCTCTTGCTTTTGCTTTCCGGTCCTGTCTGGCATAACCATAATACGGAATAACTGCATTGATCCTTCCCGCTGATGCCCTCTTCATAGCATCAATCATGATGCAAAGCTCCATTAGACTGTCGTTTACAGGATCACAGGTGGATTGAACTATGTATGTGTCGATCCCTCTGACCGTTTCCCATAAACTTACGGAAATTTCACCGTCGCTGAATTTGCTTACTGTTGACTTGCCAAGGGGCTTGCCCATAATAGAAGCAATTTCCTCCGCTAATTCATGGTTCGAATTTCCCGAAAAAATTTTAAAATCTGTGAAGACCCCGTTCTTCATTACTACACCTCTTTCTCGATTGGTTTCTTATGTGAATTTTTCGGATTTCCCTTTTTATCCGAGTGTCCTTATGCCGCCATCCTCATTTCTTTAGAAAAAATGAATGATGCGCTACTTTTTCTTACTGATTAATCCTCTTCTTGCTACCCAGCCTTCGATATTCTTTTCCTTCGCTCTGCCAACGCAAAGCGCGCCTTTCGGCACATCATGTGTTACCGTCGTTCCTGCGGCAATGTAAGCCCCTTCCTCCACAACTACTGGAGATACGATGTTCACATTGCAGCCCACAAAGGACCCATCTTTTACAACAGAACGATGCTTATTCTTTCCGTCATAGTTTACGAAAACCACTCCGCAGCCCAGATTGACATCCTCTCCGATATCGGAGTCTCCTACATAGGTAAGATGGGACGCTTTTGAACCGTTTCCGATGGATGAATTCTTAACCTCAACAAAATCCCCCACCTTCACATGGTCTCCCAGTCTGCTGCCTGGCCGCAGATATGCAAAGGGGCCGACGCTAGTATTATTGCCCACCTTGCTTTCCAATATAACAGAGCTCTGAATCTCAGAACTGTCGCCCACTTCTGAATTGACAATGCGTGAATTTTGGCCAATGATACAAGCCTCACCGATCTGCGTTGTGCCTTCCAGGATGACTCCGGGATAAACAATCGTTCCCTTGCCGATGATTACACGCTCATCAATATATGCTGCCTTTAAATCTATGAATTTGACGCCGTTTGAAAGATGCTTCAGGTTGATCTCATACCTTTTTCTTTCCAGTTCTTCATATTCCAACAGCTCTTTCATGCTAACCCTCCAAGTTATTCTTTTTTATAATATATTACAGCCTTCGATTATCTTAAAGATAGACGGAACTATTATACCACTTTATCAGCCATTCAAAAAGCAGAAAATAAGCGGGGCATGGTACCGCCCCACCATATTTGTAACTAAAAACAAGCATTTCCTTTTTTTGCACGGACAAATTCAAATGCCTTCTGAAAAAGAAAATAGGCTATAGCAGCCTATCCTTTTCAAGTATAATCTCAGCAACCTTATAGATGTCTCCTGCTCCCATTGTGATGACTAAGTCTCCACTCTGCGCATTATTTATGACGAAACTAGCAATCTCCTCGAAATTTGCGAAGTAATAGACGTCTTTTTCCGGCTGAACTCGCTTGATTTCATTAACCAATTCCTTGGAACTGATCTTATAAATATTTTTTTCCCGCGCAGCATAAATCTCAGCCATTATGATTTTATCTGCTGCATCAAAAGATTCAGCAAATTCATCAAATAAAGCAAGTGTTCTCGTGTAAGTATGGGGCTGGAACAAGCACCAAAGATCATTATGCGGCACATTCTGGGCTGCTTTCAGCGTTGCCTTAATTTCCGTCGGATGATGTGCATAATCATCAACAATCTTAATGTTATTTTTTGTGATACCAATCACGTCAAATCTTCTCTGTGTTCCTGTGTATCCTTCCAGTGTTGAGACGATGGATTCAATCTGAACGCCAAGACCATGACAGCACGCAAACGCCGCCAAAGCATTCGCAATGTTATGTTCTCCCGGTATAGAAAGCTGGATCGTACAAAGGATCTTACCAGAATGATGAATTTGAAAGGATGGCATGCCAAAAGAATTGAATTCTATTTCTGAAGCAAAGTAATCACAATGCTCATTGAATCCAAAGGTAACCACATTGCTGTTTAGTCCCTTCAAGATGCTGTTTACAAAAGGATTTGCATCATAGGCAATTACCGTTCCGTCCTTAGGTACCAGGCCCGCAAACTGCTCAAAAGAATTTGCGATATGTTCGATATCCTTGAAATAATCCAGATGGTCTGAGTCAATATTCAGGATGATTTCAATTTTAGGATGCAGACTCAGGAAACTATCCATATACTCACAAGCTTCCGTTATAAAATATTCACTGCCCCCTACTTTTACATTTCCGCTAATTTCCTGCAAGTTTCCCCCGACGAGAATCGTTGGATCCTTTTGAGCTTTTTCAAGGATTAAGGAAATCATGGAAGTGGTCGTCGTTTTTCCGTGTGTTCCGGCAACAGCAATGCTGTTCTCATACTCTTTCATCAAAGAACCGAGAACTGCTGCTCTGGATGCCGTTGGAATTCCCAGCGCTTCTGCTTCTGTAATCTCAGGATTATCCTGAGAAACTGCCGCAGAAAACACGACTAGATCCGCACCTTTTATGTTATTCCCATCGTGGCCAAGGTAAACTGATGCTCCCTGTGCCGCAAGTTTTTCCGTAATTTCGCTCTCCTTCATATCAGAACCCGAAACTGAGTATCCTCTTGAAAGAAAGATTTCTGCTATAGCACTGAGGCCAATGCCCCCAATACCAATACAATGTACATGCTTGAAATTTTTAAGATTCAGCATTCTATTCCTCCATCTATATTAGGGAAACGCTGATCAAATTCCATGCGCACCATCTGCGCACATTTTATTACATCAGTGCTTCCATTTTTTCCAATGTTTCTGCAGAGTCGGTGCACTTTGATGCCAACCGAAGAAAACTGCATACAAACGATTATACCACAATTGTTAAAAAAAAATGCTGTGAATTTGACAAAATAACAAAAAACGAATAAAATCACCTCATAAACCAATTATATTCGTATCATATGGAGGATGTTACTGATGAAACGAACAGAAAGAGTAGGCGCTATCATCAAAATTTTATCCGAAAATCCCAATAGATTGTATTCGCTGGGCTACTTCTGCGACTTATTTCAGTCTGCAAAATCAAGTATCAGTGAGGATATCCAGTCTGCAAAAAGTATACTGGAAGGCATTGATCTTGGCTTGATAGAAACCACAGCAGGCGCAGGCGGCGGAGTGAAGCTCATCCCCTATATCTCAGATACGGAAGCAGAGAAAACATTAAATCAGCTCTGCGAGAAGCTTAGGGACAAGAACCGAATTCTTGGAAGCGGATTTTTATATACCTCAGATCTTATGTTTGATTCCAATATTACAAAGCGAGCGGGTGAAATTTTTGCACGTAGATTTATTAACCTGGGTGCAGATTATGTCGTCACAATAGAAACAAAGGGCATTCCTGTCGCCCTCATGACAGCGCATATGCTCAACTTGCCTTTGGTGGTGATTCGCAGAGAGAGTAAAATTTCTGAAGGTTCCACAGTCAGTATCAACTATTTTTCTGGGTCAGCAGAAAGGATCCAAAAGATGTCTATTTCAAAACGAGCTGTGACTCCCGGCTCAAAAGCAATTATCATCGATGATTTTATGCGTGCCGGCGGCAGTGTAAAAGGCGTCTCTGATATGCTTGCAGAATTTGATATTGAAATCGTTGGAACAGGCGTAGTCATTGCGTCAATGGAACCGCAAAAGAAGAAAATATCCGACTATTTCCCGTTGATTTACCTGGGTTCTGTAGATGAAAATGAGAAAAGCATAGAGGTTTTTCCGAATAGTCTGATTTTTTACAAAAAAAACTTGTAAGATTTTGTTAACTCCTGTATAATGTTGGCATGTAATATACATATTTTTGTATATCGGAATTTAGTTGGGCAGGAAAGGGTGGTTTCAGTATGAAAATAACTGATGTAAGAGTCCGAAAAGTAAATGATGAAGGCAAGATGAAAGCTGTCGTCTCCGTCACTTTTGACGATGAATTCGTAGTCCACGACATTAAGATCATTGAAGGCCAAAATGGTTTATTCATCGCAATGCCTAGTAGAAAAATGGGCGAAGGAGATTTCAGAGACATCGCGCACCCATTGGTTTCCGAAACACGCAACAAAATCAAAGATGCTATTTTCGCAGAATACGAAAAGGTTCTCGAAGAAAAAATCGATGATGAAACCGAATCCGATAAGGAATAATTTGATATGTATTAAGTCGTAAAAACGCCATCCGTAGCCTGGTTGGCGTTTTTTTTTCGCCCATAGAGCGGCGTTCCCTTTTGCATACTCCATCTGGCATGATTTTATCCTCTGATTCATATACTTTACCGTACATATTTATAAAGAGGATTGAGACAGGCACAATGGAGGAATTAAAATGAAGCGCAAAGGATATCTTTTGAAATCATTCGCCGTTATTTGCTCAGCGGTGATTTTTTGTTTGATCGTTTTACCTCTTGCTCTGGTAAGCTTGTATCCGGAAACGGATGAGCGGGTAGAAATTCCGCCGGAGTCACCTCCAAAACAGGAAAGCATGAATGTCCCCGATACCATAAACGTCTACCGCACCGCTACCGGAAAAACAGAGTCCATAGCCTTTGAAGACTACGTTATGGGGGTTGTGGCAGGAGAAATGCCTGCCAATTTTGAATTGGAAGCCCTAAAGGCGCAAGCCGTGGCTGCCAGAACCTACTCCCTATCAAAGGTCGTTCGGGGCAACCCTGCCAATCACCCATCCGCACCGGTCTGTGATGATGTTCACTGTCAGGTATACCGCAGTCCCGGTGAATTGGAAAAAATCAAATCGGCTGAGTGGATGGCAACCGGTTGGCCGAAAATACAGGATGCTGTAAACAGCACAAAAGGACAGTTGATGTACTATCAAGGTGCGCTTGTTGAGCAGCCATTGTTTCACTCTTCCAGCGGAGGTAAAACAGAAAACTCCGAAGATGTATTCGTATCGGCAGTGCCTTATCTCAGAAGTGTAGACAGTCCCTATGAAACAGCTGCTCCCCATCAGGCAGAACAGGTAGAGATTCCCCTTTCTGAGTTTAAGCAAAAAGTGAAGAAAGCAAACCCTGGAAAGGATCTTGGCACGGTATCAGCCGGCACAGTGAAGGTCCTCGAACGAAGTGAAGGAGGACGTGTTGCCTCGCTTCAAATTGGAAACCTTACTATGAAAGGAAGGGATATGCGAGATCTTTTCGGACTGCGATCAGCAGATTTCACCGTATCAGTACAGGGTGATACGGTTGTCTTTACCACCGATGGCTATGGCCACGGCGTAGGCATGAGCCAATACGGCGCCAATGGAATGGCACAAGCGGGTTACAATTACAAACAGATTCTAACCCACTTTTACACCGGCGTCGAAGTTTATTAATAAAAAACAAAACCTCCGTTTCTTAGATCAGCGCACTTTGTTTCTTAAATCAATGTACTTTTTCTTAAAATAAAAAAACCGGAGATTACCATCCCGGTTTTTTTGATATATGATTTCTTTACTAGAATCATCCGCTTTATTATAATTGTCTTTGTTAGTGTGTCTTTGTTATTTTATTAATACTTGTGTCTTAGTCTTCAATTCTTCTAATGGATGCTCCCAGTTTTTTGAATTTCTCAATAAAGTCTTCATAGCCGCGTTCAATATGATAAACCTCAGAAATTTCAGTCGTACCCTCTGCCATCAGCCCTGCCAGAACCAACGCAGCTCCCGCTCTTAAATCCGTCGAAATAACCTGCGCACCCTGAAGATTTCTATCCCCCGGCATAATCGCGCTTCTTCCCTCTATTTTTATATTTGCTCCCATCCGGTTCAATTCACCGATGTGCATGTATCGGTTTTCAAATACGGTTTCTATCACAACGCTGGGGCCAGAGACCGTGGTCAAAAGTGCCATAAATTGGGACTGCATATCTGTCGGAAACCCAGGATAAGGGAGTGTTTTAATATCCGTTGCTATGAGCGGATTGATATCTCCTCTCACGCGCATTCCATCATCCCCATCTTCAATTACCGCACCACATTCTTTCAGTTTGGCAATCACGGGTTTTACGTGGTCCGGTACAACATTCTTAATCAAGACGTTCCCTCTTGTAATCGCTGCGGCTACCATAAAAGTACCAGTTTCGATTCGATCCGGAATAACAGCATGTTTTGTTCCATGCAATCGCTCAACACCTTCGATTTTTATTGTATCAGTTCCTGCTCCTTTGATTTTGGCTCCCATCTTGTTTAAAAAGTTTGCCAGATCAACAATTTCAGGTTCTTCCGCTACATTTTCGATGATCGTTGTACCTTCTGCCAAAACTGCGGCCATCATAATGTTTTCAGTAGCACCTACGCTTGGAAAGTCCAGGTATACGTTGGCTCCAATCAGTTTTTCAGCCTTAGCTTCCACATAACCATGTCCTTCCTCTATTTCTGCGCCTAATGCCTGAAAACCCTTCAAATGGAGGTTGATGGGCCTTGCGCCGATGGCACACCCCCCAGGAAGTGCAATTCTAGCTCTACCTGTTCTTGCAAGAAGCGGCCCCATGACCAGTATCGATGCTCTCATCTTCTTAACCAGTTCATATGGGGCTTCTTTCGCGATAATATTTTTCGTTTCTATTTCAACTACGTTATTTGCATAATCTGCTTTTACCTCAGAGCCGATGCTGCCAAGCAGCTTGCACATTACATCAACGTCTCTTAAAACAGGTGCATCAAGGATGTGACAGTTTTCTTCTGTCAGTATAGCTGCTGCCATAATTGGCAGTACTGCATTTTTCGAACCGCTGATTTCCACCTCTCCGTGTAATGGGCCGCTCTTATCAACTAAAAATTTTGCCACTGCTTTCCTCCAATATATATGAATGTTAGTTTTATGTAAAATCACTACTCATCTAGTATAACTTTATTGTTTCCTATTTTCAATTAAAAAATATTAATCAAAAATTGCTATAATTAGCTCATACTTGTCAGTATGAAAAACTGACCATCCCCTATTTGCTGATTTTCATAGTTCCTTAATTCTGGCTATTTCTTTTTGATGCTTTTTTTAATTTTATGATTTCCTAGTCCGTCTCTGAAAAGACACATAATAAAAGTGTGAGAATCGAGATCAGAAATTCTGACCCACATACTCCACACTTTCTCCAATTGAGGAACAGAGTTGAAATATTGAAGCAACGATCTGATATTATGATAAAAAGAAAGAAGTCTTCGTTTTATGCTAAAGGGGGACAAAAAACATATTTAATCAAGACTTCCTTCTCTCTTCTTTCAATTATCCCCTGCTGACAAATCAAATATACATGCAAGCCAAAAGTGAAGCAAAAATCCCGACAATGTAACCAATCATCCCTGCAGAGAAGGAATGCCTGATATTTTTGACTGAAGTAACACCGAAGTATACCGCCAGCACATAAAATATGGTCTCACAGCTGCCTACCATCACAGAAGCAGATCTGCCAACAAAGCTGTCCGGTCCATAATCAGTTATGATTCTTTCCACTAAAACAAGGGATCCGCTGCCCGATACCGGTCTGAGTAAAATGAGTGAAATCAGTTCTTTGGGGATTCCGATCAATTGAAAGAATGGCCCAAGGAGATCTTCCAAAAATTTCATAGCACCCGAACTTACGAGCGCTTCTATTCCGATAAAAATAGCTATGATAAACGGCAGCAACTCCATTGCCGTTTTTAGTCCTTCCTTCGCCCCGTCAATAAAAAGATCATAAACCGGCGCCCTTTTGTAAATACCGTAAAACACGACAATGGTTATGATTCCGGGGATAAAAAACAACGATACCTGACTGAGAACCGATGCAATCATATGCTCTTCCTCTCATAGAATTTACATACCAGGATAGATGCTGCCATGGATACAAGTCCCGCTAAGATACCAGGGATGATGATGCTTCCAGAGTTGATTGAGCCTGCTTCACTTCGCAGCTTTACAACAGTAATAGGAACCAGCTGAACCATAGACATATTGACAGCAATAAACATGCACATCGCATTGCTTGCACGTTCCCGTTTCTGGTTCTCCGCATCCAGCATCGACATCGCCCTGATGGAAAATACAGTAGCACTATTACCAGCTCCGAATAGATTTGCGGTAAAGCTCATCAAGATCATCGCGACAGTGTCTTTTTTGAGTCCCAGAGGGAACAGAAATCGGATAAAGGGTTTTGTTTTATTTGCCACAAAATCAATTAAGCCCGTTTCTTTGGCAATATTCATAATCCCCGACCAAACAGCCATGATGCCCGCAAGTCCGATGATAAAATAGACTCCGTCGGTGCAGCTTTTCATAAGTCCTTCACTGAACTCATTCAGCCTTCCGTTAATGACTGCAAACAAAATCCCTAAAACAAGCATCCCTGCCCAAATATAATTCATCATAGTCAGTGCCCCCTCATTGCAAGATAATATTATTCATATTCAACAGGGAAAAAAAGATGTTGAATATTTCCATTTCGTGGGTAATAATATATGCGAGGAGGGAAGGTGGAATGAATACTACAATTACCCTAGGCGACGCCGGATTGATATTTATTGGACTGGCTGTCTTCGTTCTATTGGTCTACTGCATTCAGTTCGTGAGGAATCTGATTCCAACTGTAAAAAATGTAAATAAAATATTAGAAGATGCACAGGTAATTTCTGGGATTGCTGCTGAAAACGCAAAAGAGGTGGATAAAATTATTGGCGATGTCTCTACCTCTGTGGACAGCATATCTAACATAATCAAAGGAAATCAAAGCGTTATCGCCGCATTGACCTCCCTGATCAACGCGCTGGGTTCTCTCAAGAACCTGCTTGTGAGGGATAAAAAATAGCGTTGACTAATTTTATCCAAAATGTTAATATAAGGTACGGCAATCTAGAGCTAGAATTATTTTGTTTGAGGAGAAGTTTATAAGGAAAGGGGAGATTGTAATGAAGGCTACAGGTATCGTTAGAAAAGTTGACGAGCTTGGCAGAATCGTGTTACCGATAGAGCTTAGAAGGACACTTGATATTGAAATTAAGGATCCGATTGAAATCTATGTTGATGGCGACTACATCCTGTTAAAAAAATATGAACCAGCTTGCATTTTCTGTGGCAACGCAAAAAATGTTAAGAGGATTCATGACAAGAATGTTTGTTCCGATTGTATTGACGAACTGCAAAAAATCTAAGCACATAGTCGGTTTACAAACGGCAAAAAATGGTAAATCGAGAAAACGGCAATGAACACAAAAGCAAGGCCTGCTGATCCTCAGCAGGCCTTTTCTATTATTCTGCCATTCTCTGGCTTGAACAGAGATTTCCGATTCAGACACGTTTAGATACGTTCATATCTTTTCAGAATTTCTTCTGTATAGTTCCCCTCTTCATCATATACAAACAGTGGATCCAAAAACTTAAGCTCAGGTCTTCCGTTCTTTACACAGTGGAGCAAAAGAATGTTGGGGGCGGCTGTTCTGTTAGGGCTTACAAACATAAGCTCCTTTGGCTCCAGCTTATTTTTACGGCTTAGGGTACAGATATCAACAAGGCGATTCGGACGATGTACCAGATAAAAATCTCCTCTATCCTTCAGCAGCAATGCTGCTTCTCTAATAAAATCCGCCAGCCCTGCCGTTGTTTCATGGCGTGCTATCGTTTTGGCTGCCATTTTGTTTTTCAGTCCGCCATTTCCGGAAACATAAGGTGGATTGGATAGAACCGTATCAAAACTGCCAGGGCTGAGTTTTTTATCTTTGGTAAGCAGCTTGATATCAGTATTGATGATACTTACCCGTTCAGACAAATCATTTAAGGAGATGTTTCTAAGCCCCCGTTCATAGGAATCCTTCTGGATCTCTACCCCAACCAATTCTGACGCCTCCGTTCTATGGCTTAGAATCAATGGAATTATTCCTGTCCCCGTCCCAAGATCCACTGCTCTTCCTCGCTTTTTTACCTGGGCAAAGGTTGCCAGCAGCACAGCATCAATCCCATAGCAAAAATCCTCAGGCTTTTGAATCAGCCTGAGGTTCCCAAATCCGATCTCGTCAATTCGTTCTCCGTCTTTTAATAATTCATTCACTCTTTCAACAAATCCTTAATTTCATCCAGCAGCGCATCATCAATGTCTTCCAGTATGTCTTTGTTATCCTTTGCATCAAGTCTCGTAATCTGCTGCTTTTTATAAGTGTAGACATCTGTGCTGAGTTTTTCAGGTTTGTCGGGGTTTTTTTCCTCTATCACAAGCCTTACCCGAATCTTGTTTTCCAGAATATTGGATTCGATAACCACACCAACTCCATCGCTGGTTTTAATCCGTTCTCCCACCTCAGGCATGCCTTTTCTCAGTTCGTAATAGATATCATTTTCATATTTCAAACAGCACATCAGTCTGCCGCAAATTCCGGAAATCTTTGTGGGGTTCAACGATAGGTTTTGTACCTTAGCCATCTTGATGGATACGGGTTCAAACTCTGGAAGCCAAGTGTGGCAGCAAAGCCCTTTTCCACAAGTGCCGATTCCGCCTACCATCTTTGCCTCATCCCGAACACCGATTTGGCGAAGTTCAATCCTCATTTTAAACACACCAGCCAAATCCTTGACCAGTTCTCTAAAGTCTACCCTGCCGTCAGCTGTAAAGTAGAAGATGATCTTGCTGTTGTCAAAAGTATACTCCACATCAATCAGTTTCATCTGCAGATTATGCTTATTAACCTTCTCCTGACAAAGTTCCAGCGCTCTTTGTTTTTTCTTTACATTTTCCTTATGCTGGTTCACGTCATTTTCATCTGCAATCCGAACAATTTTCTTCAGTGGTTGTACAATTTCACTTTCAGTGACTTCTTTGATGCCGGATGTAACCGTACCAAATTCCATTCCCCTGGCAGTTTCCACAATAACATGAGTACCTTCCTCAACCTGCAGATTGTCTGGATCAAAATAATATATCTTTCCGGCTCTTTTAAACCGGACCCCGGCTACCTTAACCATTCTTTATCCTCCTTTAGGATTACTCTATCTTTAAAATGTTTATTTCCATTTTCAAATCAAAAGATGAACTGTTGGGACCTATGAGCTTATTTTTAGAACCATATTTTTCAATGTATAACCGGTATTCAAATTTCTGTTCAAGTCACTGCGGGCTTCCTCAAGTGCAGCTACCGCCTTTTCAACATGTCCAAAAGGGCATAGCCTGCTCTTGTCTCGAATCTCATCAATCCTGTCCTGATACAATATAAGCTGTGAATTGGAATCATATCGGTAGACTGCAAGATCTCGATACCATGTCTCCATCGCATCCAAAAGTTCGTGTGCAAGTTCCCGGCTTGCTGTAAACTCGGAAAGTTTACCTGACATTTCATAAAAGGGTCTTCCTTCTAGAAGCATTCCTGCTATTAGTATTGCCCCTTCCAGTACATTCTTATATTCCTGAGGGATAAAAGTATTCAGTTTGAAGACAACACACCTTGATAGGATTGTCTGTACCAGATTTTCTATATTCTCAGACAGCAGAATGATCACTGTTCCAGGGGACGGTTCCTCCAGGGTTTTCAGCAGCCTGTTTTGCGCTCTCAGGGTCATCGTATCTGCATCCTTAACAATGACGATATTCCGGTCTCCGTCATATGGCTTTTTCCGGATTCTTCCCTGAAGCTCCTCGATGGCCTCATCCTTTATGCTGCTTCCATCGGCTTCCAGATAAATTACATCTTCATGATTGCCATGGCTGATTTTTCTGCAAGTCGTACAGCAGTCGCAGCCATCGCCGTCACCTTCTTTGCATAGAATGGCTTTGGCAAAGTTCTCAGCCAGTCCAAGCTTGTCTATGGAACGATCTCCTTCCAGCAGATAGGCATGTGAAATTGACCCATTCCTTACAGAACGTATCATCCGTTCAATAATGTTTTCATTTGTCTTAATATCTTTTAATCCCATAATTTCAGCCCAAAATACGCTCGATATGGCTTTTAATCTCGTTACTGATCTCGTCAATTCCTCTTGATGCGTCAATGCCTATAATTCGATCCGGATCATTCTTTTCCAGTTCTTCATAAGCCTGATACACTGCTCTATGATATTCCAGCTTCTCCATATCCAGACGATCTTGCGCATCGGGCCGGATTCTTCCTTTTCCGATTTCCGGATCTACTTTCAATAGGAATGTAATATCGGGAAAACAGCCGCCTACTGCGTATTCATTTATAATCCTTACACAATCGCCCAGTTTTCTTCCAAAACCCTGGTATACGATACTAGAATCGATAAAACGATCACAGATAACCGCTCTGCCTGATTCCAGTGCAGGTTTGATCACCTGCGCTACATGCTGTGCTCTGGAAGCCGCATACAAAAGCGCCTCTGTCATAGGATCCATTTCTGTATTGTTTCGATCCAGGATAATCTCCCGTATTTTTTCACTGATCGCAGTACCCCCAGGCTCTCTGGTTAAAACTGCATCATACCCTTTTTTTTCTACAAAGGATCTCAGCCTTTCAATCTGGGTCGTCTTACCTGATCCGTCTGGACCTTCGAAGGTTATAAACAGGCCTCTATTCATAAGTAATGTCTCCTACCTCTTTTTTTTCACGTATTCATCAAATAATTTCCCTACAAGCACAGCTGAAATATATAATAAAGGCACGCAAAGCATCGCTACAAATATAATCTTTAGTATTGTCACGTCTGTATCCTCCCCTGCAAAAGCCAAAACTAGTTAATAGACAGAACTATTATATCATATGTGCAAGCCGCATTTCCGGTTTTCTTCACACCGATACAACAAAGACATCCAGGGCAAAATTTACGATTTTTGTTTCATATCGGAATTTATTATAACACAAAAACCCGTCGAGTTCGACGGGTTTTTGTTAATTTGAAATTCAATTGTTACTTTAAGAATTGATCTACATTATCCTTTGTAATCAGCGTAAAATCAACAAGGATTTCAGCATCCACCGTTTCACCGCTGGCAATTGCAAAACAAGCTTTCATCGCTTCTGAACCCTGAGCAGTAGTGCTCTGAGATACTGTTGCAGCAAGTCTGCCGTCTTTTACAGCCTGCAGCGCATCTGGTGTGGCATCAAGGCCGTAAACTTTGATGGAATCCTGCAATTTTGCATCTTCGATGGCTTTCAGTGCTCCAAGAGCCATCCCGTCATTCTGTGCAACGATTGCCTTAAGATCCTTATTGGCCTGAAGCCAGTTTTCTACTAAGCTGAGAGCCTTTGCAGTGTCCCATTCAGCGGTGCTTTCAAATGCAACCTTGATATCGGGATTTTTAGAAAGAACTCTCTGATATCCTTCCAATCTTCCAAGCTGAGCATCAGAACCCATCGGTCCATATAAGAAGGCAACATTTCCGGCGCCGCCGATGTCCTCAGCAGCCTTTGTCATTTCCATCTCTCCGCCGTCTGCATTGGATACACCAACATAAGCATTCGCTGCAGAAGGATCACTGATCTGCTGATTTACAATTACGACCGTAACTCCGGCTTCTTTGGCCATTTTTACGCCAGGCAGGATTCCGTCAACGGAAACCGGCTCAATGATGATTCCATCAACACCCTGATTTACAGCTGTTTCGATTTGGCTGATCTGCTTCGCTACATCCTGCGCCGCATCATTAACGGTCAGTTCAACACCCAATTCAGCAGCCTGTGCTTTCACTGCATCAGACAGCTCAATGGTGAATGCGTTTGACATGTGTGTCATGAACAACGCAAACTTCTTCGGAGCATCTTTGCTTCCGCCTTCACTCTCTTCGTCAGTAACTTTTCCGGCACATCCTGCAAAAACAGCCATCACCATCATAAGTGCCATAAATACTGCAAGGAACTTTCTTGTTTTCATTTTCTCTTCCTCCTCATTTGAATAGCATCAATCGATGCTGGATTATTACAATGCACAAAGCCTCTAGGTTTTGCTGCATCAGTAACCATAAATTTACTCGTTTCTGCTCTTACCTCTAATATCAACCAGAACTGCGATTGCTATGATTGCTCCTTTGATCACCATCTGATAGTTGGATGAAACGTTAAGAATATCAAGTCCGTTTGCAAGGACCGCAAGCAGCAATGCTCCAATGAGTGTGCCATACCATTTACCGGCGCCACCGGACATGCTGACTCCTCCGATGATGACAGCTGCGATAGCATCCAGCTCATAGCTCTGCCCTGCAGTAGGAGACCCAGAAATGGTCCGAGATGCAAGCAATACGCCTGCGAACCCCGCAAGTACACCAGAAATCGCATAGACAGACAATCTCATCCTTTTTACGTTGATTCCAGATACCTTTGCCGCAACTTCATTTCCGCCGATGGTATAAATACGACGTCCAAATACGGTTTTAGTCAGGATAAACCCGCTGAACAATATAATAAGTAGAAAGTATACCGCTAATATAGGGACTATGGTTCCAGGAATGAACCCACTGGCAATTCCGTTAAAGGTATCGGAAAGGTTATAAACAGGAGAACCTCCGCTTGCAATGAGTGCAACGCCTCTGACCGCTGTCATTGTGGCCAGCGTGATGATAAAAGGCGGAATTCCTCCAAAAGCAACACCGATTCCATTGAGCAAACCGACTGCCAGACCCACCAAAATTCCCATCAAAATCGGGATTATTACAGGATACGTATCAGGATGAGCAAAATGAGCCGCCATAACGCCAGCCAAAGCTACAGTAGATCCAACAGAAAGATCAATTCCATCAGACAAAATAACAAACATCATGCCGCAGGCTAGTATTCCGTTGATGGATGCCTGCTTAACAATGCCGATGAGATTTTTTGGCTGTGCAAATGCATCGGGAGAAATGATCATTAATACGGCTACTATTGCAACAAATGCAATCAAGATACCAAACTCTCTTACATTATTTTTCCACCTTGTTTTTTCAGTTCCAAGTCTTTCACTCATGCTCTTTTTCCTCCTCTTGCAGATGCATAATTCATAATGGCTTCCTGGGTAAATGCTTCTCTTTTCAGTTCCCCTGCAATGGAACCTTCACACATGACCAGAATCCTATCACTGATTCCCATAACCTCCGGCATTTCAGAAGATATCACGATGACTGCCTTTCCTTGTTTTGCCAGTTCGCCAATCAAAAGATAAATATCCCGTTTCGCACCCACATCAATTCCTCTTGTAGGTTCATCAAAGATAATAATTTCCGGCTCACTGAGCAGCCATTTTGCTAAAACTACCTTCTGCTGGTTTCCACCACTGAGAGAAACCACTGGCGTCTTGCGTGAAAAAGTCTTGATCTTCAGCGACTTCATATATTTCTCGGCAGCTTCCGCTTCCTTCTTTTTATCAATAATCCCGTTTTTAGAGAGCTTCCCAAGGGAAACCAAAGAGATATTCTGTTCCACCGTGGTTTTCAGGTTTAGTCCGGTCTGCTTCCGATCCTCCGTAATCATTGCCATCTTGCGGGCAATGGCTTCCTTTGGATGGCGAATTGAAGTTTCCTTGCCATGGATCAATATACTTCCGGAAGTGCTTGGACGAATTCCGAAGATCGTCTCTGCAAGTTCGCTTCTTCCCGAACCGACCAAACCAGCAATCCCAAGAACCTCCCCACTTTTTAAATAGAAACTGATGTCTTTGACCCTTTTGCCGCTGTTTAGATTTTTAACTTCAAGAACAACATCCTTAACTTCAGTTTCTTCTTTCGGATAGACCTCCTTGATTTCTCTTCCCACCATCATTGAGATCAGTTTATCAGGATCAAGATCAGCGCTCCTGCCGGTCCCGGCAAGCGTTCCATCCCGCAGCACAGTGATCGAGTCGGATATTTTAAATATTTCATCCATTTTGTGTGAAATATAGATAATTGCAACGCCCTGCTCTTTTAATCTTTTAATCTGCTGGAATAGAACCTGAACTTCCTTGTCTGTAATCGCTGAGGTAGGCTCATCCATAATTACTATTCTGGAATTCAGCGAAATTGCTTTTACAATTTCCACAAGCTGCATTTCGGCAACACTCAGAAATCTTGTAATTGTCCTCGGGTTGATACCGATATCCATGCTCTGCAAGAGATTTCCAGCCTCTTTACGCATTCCAGCCCTGTCCACCAGTTTGATAGGACCAGACGTTTTTAGTTCTCTTCCGATAAAAATGTTTTCGGAAACTTCCATATCCAAAACCGGGTTTAGTTCCTGGTGAATCATAGAGATGCCTTTTGCAATGGCATCTTTGGGTCCGCCAACCGTCACCGGCTCACCATTTATGGAGATTTGCCCAGAATCCGCTTTGTAAATTCCCATCAGAATTTTCATTAAAGTTGATTTACCGGCTCCGTTTTCTCCCATCAGAGCGTGAACCTCTCCCGCCCTTATTCGCAGCGAAACTTTATCCAGTACTTTAACGCCCGAGAATGATTTGCAGATATCGTTCATTTCCAATATATATTCCATTCTCTTTCTCCCTTCCCCTTTCCAGTAAATCGTTTTTTTCGTCCTTGTGTCAATAATAATAGCATTTCATTTTCGTTATATCAACATAATTTTTTTAACTAATTTGCCTTTTTTTCATAGCTTTATGCATATGAAGACGAATGAGATCAGACCATGCATTTCGATTATATCATTATTGGGTTTTTTCCATTACTAAATTGATCAAAAGTTATTTTTTTAACTAATTTGCTTCAGGCTGCAGTCTTGCTAACCTTCCTCATCAGTAGAACAAAATCAATAAAATAGTATGAATTGCCTGATGTGATTCAATTCATACTATTTGATATGAAGAACTCAAGCAGAATGAAATACATCCACTACTTTTATTAAAATATCTATTGTTCTTTTCTGGACTTCATGCTAAAATATACCCAAAACATAATCAAATATCACTACAACATAACAATAATTTACATATCTATTATTTCAACGGTTTCAGGAGGTATCACAATGCCGCTTTGTAATATGAAGTCTCTGCTAAAAGAGGCGGAGCAAAAGAAAAAGGCCGTTGGCGCATTTAATGTGGGCAATATGGAGATGATAATCGCAGTCGTCAAGGCTGCAGAGGATCTCAATTTTCCTGTCATTATGCAGGTGGCTGAAAAACGTTTGACTCACTCACCTCTTGATTTGATGGGTCCCATGATGGTGAATGCAGCCAAAAGAGCTAAGGTTGACATTGCAGTTCATTTCGATCACGGAGTGTCCTTTGAAAACATACAGAAAGCTCTTGACTGCGGCTTTACGTCTGTTATGTTTGATGGCTCTTTGTACGCTCTGGAGGAAAATATTAAAAAAACCAGTGAAGTGGTCTCCATGGCATCCAAGTACGGAGCTGATGTGGAAGGCGAAATCGGTGTAGTAGGCGGAAACGAAGGCGGAAATGTAAACCATACAATATGCTACACGGATCCGACTGACGCTCTAACCTTTTCCAAACGCGCCAAGCTGACCGCTTTAGCCATCGCCATAGGTAATGCACATGGGAACTACACCGTTGCTCCTGACCTCCGATTTGACATTTTGGAAAAGACAGCCAAGCTGGTAGATCTGCCGATTGTGCTCCATGGGGGAACAGGGCTTACGGAAGAAGATTTTAAAACGGCTATCCGACTTGGAATCAGGAAGGTAAATATTGCAACTTCCTGCTACGATGCCCTTACAGCATCAGCCCAGTCCTATTTCATCAAGGATGGACACCATGATTTCTTCGGTCTAAATGAAGCAATGATAGAGGGCTTTTACGAAAAAGTGAAGCAGCATATTCATATTTTTAATGACTAGTATAATTAAATTAACCAGGAATTAAACATGTTTGAATTATGATTTCTTTGAGTCCGCCGTCAATCATCTAAACTGATTGGGCGGGTTACGAATGATAAGGAGTGGGAGTATGAAGTACGTTAACTTTGATTCTAAGAGGCCAATGGATCTTGTATTACTTGGAAGAATCGCTATAGATTTTAATCCTGTCGATTATTTCAAAACATTGACAGAAAGCACCACATTCAGAAAATATCTTGGTGGTTCCCCTGCGAATATTGCGGTGGGGATGGCAAGACTGGGAAAACGCATCGGCTTTTTCGCCAGAGTATCCGATGATCGTTTCGGAGATTTTGTCGTTGAATATTTCGAGAATGAAGGAATTGACGTTTCTCGGATTAAAAGATGCGTCAACGGAGAAAAACTTGGTCTGACCTTTACAGAAATTCTCAATGAAAGTGAAAGCAGCATTCTAATGTATCGAAACGATATCGCAGATCTTCAGCTGGACGTTTCCGACATCGATGAAGCATATATTAAAAACAGTAAAGCGCTCCTGCTTTCAGGCACAGCACTGGCAGAAAGCCCATCGAGAGAAGCTGCTCTGCGGGCACTTTCCCTAGCGAAGAAGACCAATACACCTGTTATTTTTGATATTGACTACAGAGAATACAACTGGAGAAGCAAGGATGAAATTTCAATCTACTATTCCATCGTTGCAAGACAAAGTGATATAATCCTTGGTTCCAGGGAAGAATATGATTTGACGGAACGGCTCATCGAACCAGGCAGAAATGATGCAGAAACAGCAGCCTATTGGCACGGTCAAGGTGCAAAGGTTGTCGTAATCAAGCATGGTAAAGCCGGCTCCACAGCATATACCAATGATGGTGAAAAATATTCCATCAAGCCGTTTCCTGTCAAAGCACTGAAATCCTTCGGCGGCGGAGATGGATATGCCGCAGCTTTCCTGTTTGGTTTGCTGGAAGGCCTCCCAATGCAGGATTGTCTTGAGCTGGGAAGCGCTTCTGCTTCACTGCTGGTTGCAAGCCATGCCTGCTCCGAGGACATGCCGACTCTAGATGTAATCAAAGAGTTTATCGTAAAATCAAAACAAGAACACGGCGATATGGTTGCAAAAGCAGATTAATTTATTTTGATCCTAAGGTTGAAATATTAATTACAGATCCTTCCGTCTGATACTTCAGGCGCAGGTTAGCAAAGATGCAGAGCAATCTTAATAGCCGGTTAAATATAAAGCAATACAATAAATGAGAGGTAAATATCCATGAACACAACCAAGATGACCATGGGGCAAGCCCTGGTGAAATTTTTAGACAATCAGTATGTCAGCATGGACGGTGTTGAAACCAAGTTTGTTGAAGGTGTATTCACCATTTTCGGACATGGTATCGTCTGCGGACTAGGGCAGGCTCTGGATGAAAATCCAGGACAGCTGAGAGTATATCAAGGCCGAAATGAGCAGGGTATGGCACATGTGGCTTCAGGCTTTGCAAAGCAGAATAACCGCAGAAAGATCATTGCCTGTGCGTCCTCCATCGGTCCTGGCGCAGCAAACATGGTAACCGCTGCGGCGACAGCTACCGTAAACAATATTCCATTGCTTCTCCTACCGGGAGACGTATTCGCCACAAGACAGCCTGATCCCGTGCTTCAGCAGATCGAGCAGCCTACAAGCCTGTCCATCTCCACAAATGACGCGTTCAAACCCGTTACGAAATATTGGGATCGTGTTAACAGACCGGAGCAGCTGATGAGTGCAATGATCAACGCTATGAGAGTACTTACAGACCCCGCTGAAACCGGTGCGGTTTGTGTTGCAATTCCTCAGGATGTTCAGGGTGAAAGCTTTGAGTATCCCGATTATTTCTTTGAAAAACGTGTGCATAAAATCACAAGGCCTACACCTGTTGCTGAGGAACTGGAAGAAGTAATCGAAGCAATTCTAAGCAGCAAACGCCCCATCGTGATTTGCGGCGGCGGTGTTAGATATTCAGAAGCTGGAAAAGCCCTTGAAGAATTCTGTGAGGCATTCCATGTACCTTTTGGTGAAACTCAAGCTGGAAAGAGCGCTTGTAAATCAAGCTCTCCTTATTGTCTGGGCGGTATTGGTGTAACTGGAAATCTTGCAGCAAATACCCTTGCCGAGACTGCAGATCTTGTCATCGCAGTAGGAACAAGGCTTTCTGACTTCACAACTGGATCAAAGTCACTCTTCCAGAATCCAGACGTAAAATTTGTATCCATTAATGCTTCCAGATTCCATGCTTATAAGGCTGACAGCATTAAGGCCGTCGGAGATGCAAAAGCAGCACTGACCGCTTTGACAGTTGCTCTGAAAGAAAAGGGTTATAAGTCTACCTATCAGAATGAAATCAAAGAAATGAGAGCCGCTTGGAATCACCAGATGGAATTCTTTGCAAAATATGCTTATGATGATAACTTTAAGCCAATCGTTGAAGCCAGAGATCCAAGAACCGTTGAGGAATTTGTTGAGCTCACCGGCGGAACCATCACTCAGACTTCAGCACTCTGCCTGATCAGAAAGATGATTCCCGAAGATTCCATCGTTGTTGGCGCTTCCGGAAGTCTGCCAGGCTGCCTGCAGAGAATGTGGACCACAGATACAAGATATTCTTATCACATGGAATACGGGTATTCCTGCATGGGCTATGAGGTAGCTGCATCTCTGGGTGCGAAAATTGCTTCTCCTAACCAGGAAGTATATGCAATGACAGGAGACGGAAGCTATCTGATGCTTCATACCGAGCTCGTCACATCGCTGCAAGAAGGCAAAAAGATCAACGTACTTCTCTTTGATAACTGCGGATTTGGCTGTATCAACAACCTGCAGATGTCAAACGGTATCGGAAGCCTTGCTACAGAATTTAGATATCGTACAGAAGATCAGGGGCTGAGCGGTGGTCTGATTCCGATTGACTTTGCAAAATCTGCTGAAGGATATGGAGTGAAGACATACAGTGTCAGAACCCTTGCAGAGCTGAAGGCTGCCCTAGAGGATTCCAAAAAGCAGACCGTATCAACTCTGATTGATATCAAAGTTCTTCCAAAGACAATGACAGAGGGATACAAATCATGGTGGCATGTGGGTATCGCAAGCACTTCTGAGAAGGAAGGCGTAAACACTGCTTACCAGAACAAAGAAGCTAATCTGAAAAAGGCGAGAATGTATTAAACATCTTCTGATATGCTCTTGCCGATATTTGAAATAAAATAGTTAACCAAAGAGAGACTGAAGTTGCCATCAGTCTCTCTTTGGTTTTTTGCAATCAGGATTACAGTCTTTGCATATGCTTTTTCGGGCATTCGCCCGGTATGCAAAATAAAAC
Source organism: Clostridiales bacterium (assembly GCA_015243575.1). Lineage (NCBI taxonomy): Bacteria > Bacillati > Bacillota > Clostridia > Peptostreptococcales > Anaerovoracaceae > Anoxybacterium > Anoxybacterium hadale. The sequence goes on along the minus strand of CP042469.1, from coordinate 4,682,130 downwards.
TGAACAAGCAGTGACTTGCCCTTTCAGGAAAAAAATGTTATACTGGATTTTAAATTCTGAGAGACTCCTTCGTTCTCGCTGTAATATATATAGAAAGGATTTCAATAATGAATCAGACGGAATTACCCTCTTATCGCGAATTTCAGAAATATCTGGGCAAGAAAGGACTGATTGCCTATATCGTTCTGATGAATATGTTCATCCCCCTATCTACAGACCTTTATCTGCCATCGCTGCCGACAATGAACACTTACTTTGGCAGCAGCTCTGCCATTACCAATCTGACACTGAGCGCTTTTTTTATCTGCTATGCCGTCGGAATTTTGTTTTGGGGACCAATGAGCGATAAATACGGAAGAAAACCGATCATATTGATTGGCAGCACTCTTTATATCGTCAGCAGCATTGCCTGCGCTCTTTCAACGAATATCTACTTTTTGGTTTTTGCGCGAATTTTCCAAGGGATCGGCTCTGGCGGAATTACTGCTTCCTCAGTGGCAATGGTAAAGGACTGTTATTCAGGGAAAAAAAGGGAAGGTGTTCTTGCCGTTGTTCAGACGCTTGCAGGCCTTGCTCCTATGCTGGCACCAGTTCTAGGAGCCATACTACTTAAGGTCGTAAACTGGCAAGGTACATTCTGGACTCTTGCTGGCATCGGGATCTTGAATTTAACTCTCACGATACTCTATCAGGAGACCTTGCAGAAAGAGGATCGCTTTACAGGCACTCTAATCGGCTCTATGGGGCGATTGATCCATGTATCAAGGAACAAAAGCTTTATTATTCCTGTGCTGATCTTCTCTTTGGTTTCCATCCCATTCATGGGATACATTGCGGTATCCTCGTATATCTACGTTGAATATTTTGGTCTAAGTGAGCAGGATTATAGCTATTTCTTTGCGTTTAATGCCTTAATATCTCTGCTGGGCCCTACCATTTATATCAAGTTCCTTCGAAATGTTGATAAAAAGCTCTTTAGCAGTTTATGTTTCGGAATTGCTGCCATCGGCGGGGTCATCATGATGACTGCGGGCAGGCTCTCACCGTTTTTCTTTCTGTTCTCTACCGTCATCATGTCCTTATCCTGCACCATGCTCAGGCCTTTCAGCACCAATTTGCTTTTTAATCAGCAACAGGGGGATACTGGCTCGGCGTCCTCTATCATCAGTACCACTTGGATGGTACTTGGAAGTGTTGGAATGTCACTTGCTTCCCTTCCCTGGGGAGATGGGATATTGGGGCTAGCTGTGCTGGTCACCGCACTCTCGTCTGCCTCATTGGCTGCGTGGTGGTGGTTTAACCAATCAGACATTCCATGTGTTGGATTGAAAGATTATACTTAGAATAGGAAGACGCTGCTCCTTAGGGAGCAGCGTCTTTTTACACTCATTAACTAGAAAGTTTTTATTCCGCACCTTACCGTGCAATGATTAAATCCATACCATGATCTGTCATGAAATCATGGATGTCCTGCGGCGGATGTCCATCGGTTATAATGCCGGTCAGCTTATCCAGTGTACAGTACGTCATGATTGCAACAAGGTTAAACTTGTCTTCACTGGTCAGCAGGTAAACCGAATTGCTCCGTTTGACTGCGGTGGATTTAATATCATACTCTTTTGTAGACGAATTGGTAACACCACCATTGATAGAAACTCCTGCGGAGGCCATAAATGCCTTTGAAATGTTATAGCTTTTCAAAACAGCAGAAGCCGTATCCCCTGTAAAGGACAGTGTATTTCTGTCGAGCTCTCCTGAGAGGGAGATCAGCTTAATGTTCTCATAAGGAATCACACGAATCATTACTTCCAGGTTATTTGTAATAATCGTCAGATTCTTCTTTTCCTTAATAAAATCGATCATATGGATTGTGGTAGTTCCTGAATCGATGAAAATTACGTCGCTGTCCTCAACCAGCTCTGCTGCCTTAGCCGCAATTTTTTTCTTAGCATCAAGGTTACTGATGTTTCTTTCGCTAAAGGGCAACAAATCCTTATTATCCTTTACCGTAATGCCACCATAAATCTTCTTAAAATTTCCGCCTGAGATAATTTCCTTTAAATCCCGACGAATCGTGTTCTTAGAGACATCGAAGACTCTGCAAAGCTGGTCCAGTGTGACCGTTTTATTCTCATAAATATAATCTTCAATATCACTGATTCTTTTAGATCTCATAAACAACTCCTTTGAAACATTCATGTTTCGTAAACATATTTATTTTTTTATCAAATGAACTCGTCGAAACGTATTCTTATTTATACGTTATATTATATACAACTTATCCACATAAATCAAATAAATTTAACCATCACTTTACAAGGAATTATCCATAAGAAAAAACAGATTTTAAGCAGGACCCATAATAAGAGACCGCCAAGCAAGCTTGACGATCGAAAGGCCCTTGGGGCTACAATCAAAAAAAGTAATGCCTTGCCTTAATCTCTGTATCAAGTTCCAATATTCCGAAGGAATAGAATCTATTGCGCCTTTTATCCGTTGGGGAGCCCGGATTAAACATTAGGATTCTTTCTCTGAATTCGCACAATGGAATGTGACTGTGTCCAAATAGAATGCAATCCACATCATCTCCGGCAAATGCTCGGAATGCACGGTCTGCTGTTTTGCCTGACGTTCCGTGCCCATGAACAATTCCGATGAGAAATCCTCCCAGATTGATCAACTTCTTCGTTCCTAGCTCTTGCTTTAGCTGCTCTGGGTCTGCATTACCCGAAACAGCTGTAACAGGGGCCAGCGTCCCAAGCTCGTCCAGCACAGATTGACTTATGATATCTCCTAAATGGATAATATGGTCCACCTGCCCAAATGCTGTTATTAGCTCCTCCGGTAGTCTCTTAGACTTGCTTGGTATATGAGTATCTGACAAAACTCCCACTCTCATACTTTCATCCCCTTTTTTTCTAGTATCAACCAATTACGCAGCATCACTAAATCATTTCGCTGCCAGCCTCTTAATTCTGGCTTCGCATGGAATCCTATTATTCGAACTCTATACCTTAATATACCATATTTTCTGGATTGCTGAGCATCTGAAAAGAAACTTGATTCAATATGATATTAAAACTTAATATTGAGTGGCTCTCGCAATTAATATGGTATAATAATTACAGAAATCCAACAATTATGAAAGTGTTTTGCCTGTTAACGGGGGGGATTGGATCCAAGAAGGGAGAAAAAATGGGAAAGGTACTAGTATTAGCAGAAAAACCATCAGTTGGTCGTGAGCTGGCTCGGGTTTTAGGCTGCTCCAACGCAAAAGAAGGCCACATCGTCGGCCCAAAATATATTGTAACCTGGTCGCTTGGACATCTGGTTACGTTAGCAGATCCGGAGTACTATGGCGATCAATACAAAAAATGGTCGCTTGATACGCTTCCGATGATGCCAAAGAAGATGGATCTGGTAGTCATCAAGGAGACTGGAAAGCAATTCAATGTTGTCCGAAATTTAATGAAAAATCCCGAAATTACAGAGTTGATTATCGCAACCGATGCTGGACGAGAAGGAGAACTTGTTGCGCGCTGGATTATTCAAAAGGCTGGCTTTCACAAGCCCATCAAGAGACTCTGGATTTCGTCACAGACGGATAAAAGCATCAGAGATGGTTTTGATCATTTAAAGCCAGCTGCGGAGTATGATAATCTTTATCATTCCGCTCAGAGCAGAGCAGAGGCTGACTGGCTTGTAGGATTAAATGTAACAAGAGCTCTTACCTGTAAATACAATGCACAATTATCTGCCGGACGGGTTCAGACACCAACTTTAGCTATGATCGTGAAAAGAGAGGAAGAAATCAAGCGATTTATCCCAAAGGACTATTTCTGTATCCATTCAGATCTCAATGGATTCAAGGCCCAGTGGAGTGATAAAAAAAGTGGTCAGACTCGGATTTCAGAAGAAGATAAGGCAAAGTCTTTGGTTGGCAAGCTGAGCGGCAAGGATGGCATCATCACGGATATAAAAAAGGATGCCAAACGGGAAGCACCGCCCTTATTATATGATTTAACCGAATTGCAGCGTGATGCTAATATAAGCTTCGGTTTCTCCGCCAAACAAACCCTAAATCTGATGCAGCGGCTTTATGAGGAGCATAAGGTTCTTACCTACCCCAGAACAGACTCTCGTTATATCACCAGTGACATCGTCCCTACACTCAAGGACCGTCTGCGCGCGGTCTCTTCTGGCGAATTCAATGCAGCAGCTTCTGCCATTATCAAGTCTGGCATCAAAACATCAAAGAGAATTGTGGATGATACAAAAGTAACTGACCATCATGCCATTATTCCGACAGAAGAATACGTGAGATTCATGGATTTGTCTTCAGATGAGCGTAAAATCTATGACCTTGTGGTGAAGCGTTTTCTTGCAGTATTTAGTCCTGATTCTGAATATATGCAAACAACTGTGAAGATTGAGATAGAAAATGAGATATTCACCGCGAAGGGAAAAATCATTCAGCAGATTGGTTGGAAAAGTATCTACGGTGCCAGCCATGGTGATTTGGATGAGTCTTCCGATGATCTGGAGGTAAAGAGCCAGAGCTTGCCTGAATTAAAGCAGGGCCAAAAGCTTCGCGTACTGGCCATCAAGCTGACGACCGGAAAGACCAAGCCACCGGCGAGATATACAGAAGCAACGCTCCTCTCTGCAATGGAGCATCATAATTTGGGAACTCCCGCCACAAGAGCAGATATTATCGAAAAAATGTTTACTGCAAACTCCTGTGAGCGCAGAGGGAAAGATATTTTCCCAATGAGCAAGGGCGTTCAACTTATCAATTTGGTACCGGAAGAATTGAAATCTCCTGAACTGACAGAAAAGTGGGAAAAGCGCTTAACTTCCATCAGCAAAGGCCAGGAAAAAAGTGCTCCCTTCATCTCCGAAATGAAAGAATTTGCATCTCTCATTGTCAGCAGAGTCATCGCCAGCGAAGGTAATTATCGCCATGACAACATGACGAGAACCCGTTGCCCCCTGTGCGACAAATTTCTCCTAGAGGTAAATGGCAAGAAAGGAAAAATGCTGGTATGTCAGGATCGGGAATGCGGCTACAAACAAAGCCTGTCTTACGTAAGTAATGCTCGCTGCCCTCAATGCCATAAAAAACTCAATGTAATCGGCGAGGGAGATAAGAGAATTTACTCCTGCCCCTGCGGATTTAGAGAAAAGTTTGATCGCTTCAATCAGCAGCTTGCAGAAAACAGAAATAAAATGGGCAAACGAGAGCTGCAGGAATACATGAAAAAACAAGAAAAAAGTCAACCGCAAGAATCTGCATTTGCCCTCGCCTGGGCGAAACTTCAGGAAGAAAAGAAACACTGATCGAATTCGATATAAAAAAACCCCTTCTTATGACAAAGTAAGAAGGGGTTTTCTACGCTTATCGTCTATTTGCTATGTATTGATGAGATCATCTCTAATTCCTCAATCCAGATGCAGTGTGGTACAGTCCCGCTTTTCACCATATTAATGCACTGGTCCAGATCCATCCACTGTACTGCTTCAATTTCTGCTTCTTGTATAATCAATGCTGATGCTTTTATGTTTCTCCGTAATGCATATATATTGCTTACCTGGTTGTCCCAAAATTCATGTCCATGAAACCATTGTCTGAATTCAAACCGGCGTTGTCCGCAGTAAATCAGTTCTTTCGGTTTTGCTATGATTCCAAGCTCTTCTTCTAATTCCCGCAGTGCAGATTCAAGAAATTCATCTCCTGCAGGGATATGGCCTGCACTAGAGATATCATAACAACCGGGAAAGGAATCTTTATTTACGCTCCTTCTCTGAAGCAGTACCTGAGTCTTCCCCTTTATTTTTCGCATAACCCATACATGAGATGTTCTGTGAAGGATTCCTTGTCTATGAGCAATCTCTCTTTCTACGGTCTTCCCTGTTGGGTTTCCTTTTTCGTCTACAATATCAAGCAACTCCATGTTGTAAATCTTACTCCTTGTTTTTGAGAACATGCTTAATCACAAGCTCAAGGGCAATGGCTATAACCAGAATAGCAATCATCAAATTTGAGAAAGCAGATCGGCTGATTACTCCTTGATAAGCTAAAATTCCAAGCACTATAATGATGACTGCTGCTATGTTTTTTATATAGTACCGAGTTTTTTTCTTCAAATTGTATCCCTCCATCCTTATCGACTAAGGATGCTTTTACCTGTCGATGGATTTCTCTTTCTTAGTTTCTCTAAGATTGACGGTATATTTCATTTTATCACAATTAAGGAAAATATGTTAGAAGAAAATGTACTTATGCGAAGCCGACGATTTCAATTCCTGCCAGCTGACTCCATCCCTCATAGATCAGTCTACGGTCTCTGCTTTGGAGCGTTATCTGAACGGTACCTGTAAGCCCTTCCTTTATCGCGTCTTGCATCATACCATTCCGAGGAGAAATAAGCTTCCCTCCCCGATTTATGCTAGCTTCAACCTTTAATTCAGCTTTCTTGTTCGTTAATAAAAGTGCAACGCCTCTATTGTCTACATTTTTTATTAGAAGCTTGCTCTTATTATAGGTTGCAAATCGATATTCATCAGTTCCGATCACAATATTACATATGAAGCCTAAGAAACTGGATCCCATAAAAGGTATATTCGCAATGGAACAAAATAAGCTAACCCCCTTGCTTTTAAATTGATTACACTGAATCCAGATATATTTTTTAGGGAATGAGGTTCCCCAGTCTTTTTCAAGATACCCACTCCCTCCATCAAAGTTGATTTCTCGCCCGTCGACCTTCAAAGTTCCATATACCTTATGGTTCATACTCATGACACCATGATAGCACTCCATCTTAGGAAAATACGCGAAATAACCCATAATATTAGGCATTAATAATGAGGTTCGAATCGTAGTTAAATCGTCTAATATCAATGTTCCTTCAATGCTTGAATTTTCACCATTCAGCCGAACAGAAACAACAGACTCGGTAAAATAATTGTCGGCAATTTTAACGATAAAAGGGTCATCTTTGTATGAGAATTCACATAAAGGATAATTGAAGTATGATGTATTCACAATTTGATTACCACCTTTATCAGTGCTCATATATATTGATTGAACAAAACAATGGTCATCGCGCCCAGCAATACTAATCCCAGGAATTAATGCCACAACCGATTTCCCGTCTTTTGAGCCTTGCTTATAATACCAACCTTCGAAATATTCTCGCTTCCTGCCTTTACCCTGAAACAATATGGGTTTTTTAATATGATGCAATGCCATCTTAAAATCCGAGCCCTCTTTCGCGTGTTAAATTTTTTATTGTAATTCTGATAGGTGATAGCCTTAATGTTAATTATATACTTTATTATCGAGTTTATTATTTCCTGACGTCATCTATCATTTATTAGTATTGACACAAAAGCGAATTATGTAATCCAAAGGCGAATGTTTTACTTGGAATACTGAATTTGCAATGTGGCTAAAGCCACGTAAAACCGACAACGTTTCGAACTTCGTTCCCCACTCCAACTCGAGAACGGATCTACCTTTTATCCATTTGATCCGTTCCCTCCCTGCTGTCCCGTTTTACATTAAAAAAAGAAGCTACCTAAGTAACTTCTTTTTTTGCAAAACCGGCAACGTTCAGCACTACGTGCCTCTCTCCGACTCGCTTCGCTCGCATGCTGTCCCGTTTTGCATTAAAAAAAGAAGCTACCTAAGTAACTTCTTTTTTTGCAAAACCGGCAACGTCCTACTTTCCCAGGCAACGTGTCGAACTCCGTTCTCCACTCCGACTCATGAACGGAAACTCCCACGTCGTTTTTTCCGTTCTTTCGTTCGCTGTCCTGTTTTACACTGCAGCTAAAGCTGCGTAAAATACGCACCTGCCCCGCCACTTGGCGGTCAGCAAGTTACTTAGGAAAGTAGTATGTTGAATCTCAAGACATAGAAAAAAGACACTCCGAATGGAATGTCTTTTTTCTAAAAACCGGCGACGTCCTACTTTCCCAGGCAACGTGTCGAACTCCGTTCTCCACTCCGACTCATGAACGGAAACTCCCACGTCGTTTTTTCCGTTCTTTCGTTCGCTGTCCTGTTTTACACTGCGGCTAAAGCCACGTAAAACAGGCACCTGCTCCGCCCATTGGCGGGCAGCTTCGACTGAAATAATAAAATGTCTCTGAATAAATTAAAAAATACACCCCAAATCGGAGTGTATTTTTTAATACAACCGGCGACGTCCTACTTTCCCAGGCAGCTGCCCGCCAAGTATCATCAGCGCTGAAGAGCTTAACTACTGTGTTCGAGATGGGAACAGGTGTGACCTCTTCGCTATAGTCACCGGATATTGAAGGTATCATGTACCCTCAAAACCGAACAATGTCAAAATATTTTACCTTGAAATCAATGGTCAAGCGTTCGACCTATTAGTATCGGTCAGCTGAATGCATTGCTGCACTTACACCTCCGACCTATCAACGTGATAGTCTCTCACGGGTCTTACCATTTCTGGAGGAAATCTATTCTTGTGGGGGGCTTCGCACTTAGATGCTTTCAGCGCTTATCCCGTCCATACATAGCTACCCAGCCGTGCTCTTGGCAGAACAACTGGTGCACCAGAGGTATGTCCATCCCGGTCCTCTCGTACTAAGGACAGCTCCACTCAAATTTCCAACGCCCACAGCGGATAGGGACCGAACTGTCTCACGACGTTCTGAACCCAGCTCGCGTACCTCTTTAATGGGCGAACAGCCCAACCCTTGGGACCTACTTCAGCCCCAGGATGAGACGAGCCGACATCGAGGTGCCAAACACCCCGTCGATGTGGACTCTTGGGGGTATAAGCCTGTTATCCCCGGGTAGCTTTTATCCGTTGAGCGATGGCCCTTCCACTCGGAACCACCGGATCACTAAGCCCGACTTTCGTCCCTGCTCGACCTGTATGTCTCGCAGTCAAGCTCCCTTCTGCCTTTACACTCTTCGCGCGATTTCCGACCGCGCTGAGGGAACCTTTGGGCGCCTCCGTTACTCTTTAGGAGGCGACCGCCCCAGTCAAACTGCCCACCTGACACTGTCCTGACGCTGGATAACAGCGCACAGTTAGAATTTCAACGTTACAAGAGTGGTATCCCAACGGTGACTCCACCAAAACTGGCGTCCTGGTTTCATAGTCTCCCACCTATCCTGTACATGCAACGCCGAAATCCAATATCAAGCTACAGTAAAGCTCCACGGGGTCTTTCCGTCCTCTGCGGGTAACCGGCATCTTTACCGGTACTACAATTTCACCGAGTCTATTGTTGAGACAGTGCCCAGATCGTTACGCCTTTCGTGCGGGTCGGAACTTACCCGACAAGGAATTTCGCTACCTTAGGACCGTTATAGTTACGGCCGCCGTTTACTGGGGCTTAAGTTCATGCCTTCGATTGCTCTAAGCAGTCCCTTAACCTTCCAGCACCGGGCAGGCGTCAGCCCCTATACATCAGCTTTCGCTTTAGCAGAGACCTGTGTTTTGGTAAACAGTCGCCTGGGCCTTTTCACTGCGGCCAGCTTGCGCTGGCACCCTTCTCCGAAGTTACGGGGTTATTTTGCCGAGTTCCTTAACAATAGTTCTCTCGCTCACCTTAGGATTCTCTCCTCATCTACCTGTGTCGGTTTGCGGTACGGGCACCTACGATCTCGCTAGCGGCTTTTCTCGACAGTGTGAAATCAGCTGCTTCGGTACTTTAATTTCCTCCCATAACGCCTCAGAATTGATCCGGCGGATTTGCCTACCAGATCTCCCTTGACGCTTAGACGCGCTCAACCAACGGCGCGCTCAGCTTATCCTTCTGTGTCCCCACATCGCTCAAACGATTTTCGGTGGTACTGGAATCTCAACCAGTTGTCCATCGCCTACGACCTTCGTCCTCGGCTTAGGTCCCGACTTACCCTGAGTGGACGAACCTTCCTCAGGAAACCTTAGATTTTCGGTGGGCAGGATTCTCACCTGCCTTACGCTACTCATGCCAACATTCTCTCTCGTATGCAGTCCACCATACCTTACGATACAGCTTCTACCCGCATACGATGCTCCTCTACCAATGATTCGTTAGAATCATTCCAAAGCTTCGGTAGTAAGTTTTAGCCCCGTTTATCTTCGGCGCAGAGCCACTCGACTAGTGAGCTATTACGCACTCTTTAAATGAGTGGCTGCTTCTAAGCCAACATCCTAGTTGTCTATGCAGCTCCACATCCTTTTCCACTTAACTTACATTTTGGGACCTTAGCTGTTGGTCTGGGCTGTTTCCCTTTCGACTATGAAACTTATCTCACACAGTCTGACTCCCAGTAAACAATATCTCGGCATTCGGAGTTTGATAGTTTTCGGTAACCGGTGAAGGCCCCTAGAACATTCAGTGCTCTACCTCCGAGTATCTTTGACTGAGGCTAGCCCTAAAGCTATTTCGAGGAGAACCAGCTATATCCGGGTTCGATTGGAATTTCACCGCTATCCACACGTCATCCCAGCCTTTTTCAACAGACATGAGTTCGGTCCTCCATATCCTTTTACGGATACTTCAACCTGCACATGGATAGGTCACCCGGTTTCGGGTCTACAGCATGCAACTTGACGCCCTATTCAGACTCGCTTTCGCTTCGGCTCCGGTGCTCCAGCACCTTAACCTTGCTACATACCATAACTCGTTGGCCCGTTCTACAAAAAGTACAAGGTCACTTGCGCTCCCTTTGCTTGTAAGCATAAGGTTTCAGGTTCTATTTCACTCCCCTCCCGGGGTTCTTTTCACCTTTCCCTCACGGTACTATTCTCTATCGGTCACTAGGTAGTATTTAGCCTTGGGGGGTGGGCCCCCCTGCTTCCCACCAGGTTTCACGTGCCTGGTGGTACTCTGGTGCCACTCTATGATTAGTCCATTTCGCCTACGGGGCTTTTACCCTCTACGGCCGAACTTTCCAGTTCGCTTCGACTATGAACGCTTCACGTTATGAGTGGTCCACAACCCCGGATAAATCCGGTTTGGGCTCTTCCCCGTTCGCTCGCCGCTACTTAGGGAATCGATGTTTCTTTCTCTTCCTCCGGGTACTTAGATGTTTCAGTTCCCCGGGTTACCTCCTCTGTACCTATGAATTCAGTACAGGGTACTTGCGCATTACCACAAGTGAGTTTCCTCATTCGGAAATCTGCGGATTGACGGATGTTTGCTCCTGCCCGCAGCTTATCGCAGCTTGCCACGTCCTTCTTCGGCTCCTAGTGCCAAGGCATTCACCTTATGCTCTTATTCACTTGACCAAAAGTGATTTGCTGTCTGCGTTAGACAGCGTTGGTTTACTTTGTTAATTAACTCAGTAATTTTTCTGGTTTCTCGGTTCAAATTATTGAAATTGTAGTTAAAACCCTTTACAGTCTCTTTCGATCCGTTAAGATCTAGAAAAGACTTTACTTAGTTTTTAACTTTTGCTGTGTATTTCTACACAACCTCGATTTCGTTGTTAATTCGAAATATATTTTGCATTGTTCAGTTTTCAAGGTACATTGCTCTTCCTGATCCCCTGTGAAGATCATTGGAGTTCTGTGTTGTTTTGGGAATCTACAGCATCAGCGGCTTTTTCCCCGTTAAAAAAGAATCTTCTAAAAAGATTCATGGTGGAGAATAAGAGGATCGAACTCTTGACCCCCTGCGTGCAAGGCAGGTGCTCTCCCAGCTGAGCTAATTCCCCATGCTTGTTAAAATTCCGCATTGCTTCGTTGCAGGTTCCTTCGTGCTTGCTTACGTATATTAATACGTGCCCATCGCACTCACTCGCTGCGCCTTGCTCTGCGAAATTCTTCCGGCGCATACACGCCAATTTATTAAACTCATAGTGCAGAAATTTAAGTCTCCTTAGAAAGGAGGTGATCCAGCCGCACCTTCCGATACGGCTACCTTGTTACGACTTCACCCCAGTCATTGATTTCGCCTTAGGCAGCCTATTAACTGACCGACTTCGGGCGCCCCCAACTTCCATGGTGTGACGGGCGGTGTGTACAAGACCCGGGAACGCATTCACCGCGACATTCTGATTCGCGATTACTAGCAACTCCGACTTCATGTAGGCGAGTTGCAGCCTACAATCCGAACTGGGACTGGTTTTTGAGATTTGCTCCACGTCACCGTCTCGCTTCTCTTTGTACCAGCCATTGTAGCACGTGTGTAGCCCAGAACATAAGGGCATGATGATTTGACGTCATCCCCACCTTCCTCCGAGTTATCCCCGGCAGTCTCACTAGAGTGCCCAGCCGAACTGCTGGCAACTAATGACAAGGGTTGCGCTCGTTGCGGGACTTAACCCAACATCTCACGACACGAGCTGACGACAACCATGCACCACCTGTCTCCTCTGCTCCGAAGAGAGATCCCGGTTAAGGGACTGTCAGAGGGATGTCAAGTCCTGGTAAGGTTCTTCGCGTTGCTTCGAATTAAACCACATGCTCCGCTGCTTGTGCGGGTCCCCGTCAATTCCTTTGAGTTTCACACTTGCGTGCGTACTCCCCAGGCGGAGCACTTAATGCGTTAACTGCGGCACCGAAACCTTGCGGCCCCGACACCTAGTGCTCATCGTTTACGGCGTGGACTACCAGGGTATCTAATCCTGTTTGCTCCCCACGCTTTCGTGCCTCAGTGTCAGTTACAGTCCAGAAAGTCGCCTTCGCCACTGGTGTTCCTCCTAATATCTACGCATTTCACCGCTACACTAGGAATTCCACTTTCCTCTCCTGCACTCAAGTCTTGCAGTTCGCAAGGCTTACAATGGTTGAGCCATTGCCTTTCACCCCGCGCTTACAAAACCACCTACGCACTCTTTACGCCCAATAATTCCGGATAACGCTTGCCCCCTACGTATTACCGCGGCTGCTGGCACGTAGTTAGCCGGGGCTTCCTCCAAGGGTACCGTCATTTATTCTTCCCCAAGGACAGAGCTTTACGACCCAAAGGCCTTCATCGCTCACGCGGCGTTGCTGCATCAGGCTTTCGCCCATTGTGCAATATTCCCCACTGCTGCCTCCCGTAGGAGTTTGGACCGTGTCTCAGTTCCAATGTGGCCGATTACCCTCTCAGGTCGGCTACTGATCGTTGCCTTGGTAGGCCGTTACCCCACCAACTAGCTAATCAGACGCAGGCCCATCCCATACCGATAAATCTTTGGCGAAGAAGCCATGTGACTCCCTCGCGTTATGAGGTTTTAATCCCGGTTTCCCGAGGCTATCCCTCTGTATGGGGCAGGTTGCCTACGCGTTACTCACCCGTCCGCCGCTCTCTATACTCTCACTCGACCGAAGTTTCATTTAAGTATATACCGCTCGACTTGCATGTGTTAGGCACGCCGCCAGCGTTCATCCTGAGCCAGGATCAAACTCTTAATAAATGGTATTTAATACTTGATTACTCAAGCAGTTAAATCTTGCTCAGTAAAACGCGTTTGCGTTTCGCTTTGTTCTAATTTTCATTTGCATATTTTCATATGGCATACGAATCTCAGAATTATTGTTTTTTTTCAAAGAATTGTACGTTGACTCCTTCAAACAAGTTTGAATTTGTCTTACCAATCATTGCTGATTGTATTTGTACTTTAGTTTTCCGAGATCAGCTAAGATCTCTTTGACTAAATTTCTGCACTATGGAGTTGTCAAGGTTCATCGCTTCTTTCGAAGCATCCGCGTTTAGCGAACTTTTATATCATATCGCATCTACGCTTCTTTGTCAACCCTCTTTTTTAACTTTTTTTCGGCTCCTTTCGAAGCTCGACTGTCCGTCTTTTGAGGGCTGCCCCTTCAGCAGGTTCTTGTCCTGTCTGTGAGGCGCTTAGTTATACTACCAAATATACCTATCTCTGTCAACCCGTTTTCCACACTTTTTTTCAATATATTTAGTATTTATTGAAATTTGAGGTATTAAGCATGTATTTTTATGTGATTATGTGCTATTTCAGAGATTCCTGATGTATTCAGAAGATTATTGATGGTGAATCGTGCAGCAAATTGCTTCTATTATTACAGCGAATTAGTCATGTGTTTTTTCCTGGCTTGATTTCGTTTTTTGCTGTAAACGAAAAAACGGGGTTTCCAAAATATAAGGAAACCCCGCATACATGTAACTACCGATTATATAAGTTATAAATAATCACAGCAGTTTCAGCCCTTGTTGCCGTTTTTTTCGGGTTTATGGAATTGCCGCTTCCTTTTATAACTCCTGCTTCAATTAAAGCAGCAACATCTTTTAATGCGTAACCGCTTATTTGTGAAGAATCAGAATATCCTTTCATCTCTGCATCAGAAGCAGTTCCTAAAGATCTCCCTGCCATATTCATCGCTCTTGCTGAAAGTACCATCATGTCTTCCCTTGAGATCTTGGCATTTGGATCGAATTTATTGTTACCGACTCCTGTTGTAATTCCAAGAGCTCTTGCTGTTGCCAACGCTTCTGCATAATATGCGCTCGGACTTACATCTGAAAAGTTGCCTTGTGGTTTTGCAGTTAATCCCAGTGCCTTTACAAGCATGACCATGAAGTCTGCCCGCTTAATATCGGCGGAAGGATGAAAGGTTGTTTCAGAAGTACCGTTAATAACACCTTTCGCTGCCATTACTTCTATTTCCTTGCTTGACCAAGGATATCCACCAATGTCTCCAAAACTCTTCACAACATATGCCACTGCATAATTGCCGGAGTGTGTTGTTGTAAATGTTACAGTACCAGTTTCAGAATCATATTTACCTGTCGGAACCGGTACTGCCTTTCCCTCTTCATCTACATACCATATGACAATATGCTCGGGATTAGCAAGTTCGCCTGCTGTGGGTGTATAAGGAATTCCTACCGTCACAGGCGCCTGCGGATTGCTCCAGGTTGTTTCTTTGCCGTTGATACTGACATTGAGAGCTATTGCCGGTCTCTCACCAATTTGTGACCTTACCGCCGAACCAAACATGTCTCTATCTGTTTTGGCTATGGTAAGTCCTACATTGTTCGCCCCTGCTGCATTTGCTGTATCAAGCATGTTTCCAGGAACGGATACCCTACCAAGCTCAGTTGCTATATCGATTTTCTTTGCTGCATCAGACATCAAAACAGTTGCAGGCACCACTATTTCATATGCGCTGGCCCCCTCAGCCTTCGGTACATTTATTTTAGCCTTATCTGCAGTTGTCAGTGCTTTGGTCAATGCGTTTTCATCAATGGCAGTTGATGCCTTACCGGTACTGTTCATTACGGTCTCAGATACAGGAACGACATCTGAGACATTTTCTGTTGGTGTTTGTGTTACTGGTGTAGTCGGTTTCGTAGAGCCGCTTCTCTTGCTGACTGTTACCAAACAGGTTGCTGTTTTTCCTCCGTCTAAAGTAGTTGCCGTTATGTTGGCTGTTCCGGTTGCCTTCGCAGTGACCAAACCGGTACTGTCCACAGTAGCGATACTGGTATTGCTGCTTGACCAGGTTACATCCTTGTTTACAGCAGTGGCTGGTGTGATTTCTGCTATCAGCTGACCGTGGGCACCTACCTTCAAGGCCATTGTTGCCTTGTCAAGTTTAATACTGCTTACCTTCTCTGAGGCTTCCAGCTCCTGATAACGTGCTTCTGCCGCTTCCAAATCAGCGTAGTTATCAACGAGTGCCTTCTGTTCCTCTGTCAGCGCGTTATACGCTGCCCTTGCAACATTAATATCTGTCTTGCTGCTCAAAGTAACCTCACCGATTGAATTGATTAATTCCTTTACGGTTTCGACCGTCTGAGCCAATAATAGCGCTTCATATTCTACTTCTGCCGCTTCCAGCACTTCATCGTTGTCAACGAGTGCCTTTTGTTCCTCTGTCAGTGCATTATACGCTGCCCTTGCAGCATCAATATCATCCTTGCTATACAAGGTAACGATGCCGATTGCGTCAATCAGTTCCCGGACAGTTTGGATTGCCTCAACCAACGCTTCATAGCGTGCTTCTGCTGCTTCCAGATCAGCGTAGTTATCAACGAGTGCCTTCTGTTCGTCGGTCAGTGCGTCAAAAGCTGCTCTTGCAGTATCAATATCTTCCTTGCTGTCCAGGGTGACAATGCCAATTCCATGAATCAGCGCTTTTACGGTTTCTGCTTCTGCATCAACAACACGGATTTCTCTTTCATATAAGAAATGTGGGTTGGCAACACTGGTCCCTTTTACAACCGCAGATCCTACTCCAATTGCTTTAATTAAGCCTTCGTTGGTTACCAGCAACACACTTTCGTCACTTGAGGTCCAGCGAATGTTTTTTATTGATGCATTATCTGGAGCAATTGAAGCATCAAGCTGGGCAGTTGTCCCTTTTTCTAAAATTGATGCATTTCCTTGCACCTCAAGATTGGAAACAGGTATTGGCGCTCCATTATAATCCGTTACGGTTACCTCACAACTGTCACTGACCTCTTCATGGATGGCAGAACGTGCCGTAATAACCGTCGTACCCGTCGAGATTCCCGTAATGATCCCTTTATCGGATACGGTTGCTATTTCTGGGTTTGAACTTTCAAAGATGATGCTCCCATCATTTAAGTAGGGGGGATCTGTAATGACAGACGCTGTTTTCTTGTTGCCTCTTAAAACAGATAGTTTCTCTGATGCAAACTGAATCGAATTCACATCTGTTTCGACCAGATTTCCCATTACCTCAAATTCATATATGGAATATCCATATTTGGTGTTGCCTCGCAAAATTCCTTTCATTCGTACATAACGACCTTGTACTGGCTCATTCAGCACATACTTCTTCCAGCCTTCTGCACCTGATCTTTCCATTACTGCAGTAGTAATATTCGCCTCATCATCATACACCTGTATATCATATTCCTTGCCATAAGATGCTTCCCACATCAAATTGATCTGATAGATATTACATCTCGTTCCCAGGTCAATGGTATACCACTGACCTTCTGCTCTTGCTGAAGCCCAGCGGGTTGAAGTACTGCCGTCAATCGCTGCAAGCGGATTACTATTGGTGGTGTCATTTCCACTTGTAGTGGCTGTTTTGCCAATTGCAAGATTTCCAAGTACAATGCTTTGGGATTTAAAGGATAGTACGCGAAGCTCATATAGTGAGTAGGCAGCCGGTGCCTGTGTTCCGCTTAATTTGATAAAGCGATATTTCTTTGCACTATCAAGCTCTACCCATACATTACCGCCTTTTCCCTTTGTTTCAGTATAAAGCGTTTCCCATACGCTGCCATTCTGAGAACCCTGAACCACATAATTTGTTGCATACTGCTGCCAGTTAAGCTCAATGACATTAAACTCCTTGGGAGAACCAAAGTCTATCTGCAGCCACTGAGTTGCGCCTGCATTGGATTCCCAGCGTGAAAGATAATCTCCGTCGACCGCTTTACTCGGCGCATATCCGGATCTTTCAGAGCTTGCTGTCGTACCTGCTTTTAGTGCAACATTTTGTGAAGTACGAACATTGATACTTTCACTAATGTCTTTTTCCGTTCCAAGGACCGTAGCTTTCAGAACTGCCGTTCCAAGATCCTGCGCCTGTAAGGCACCTGTTAAGGTATTCACTGAAGCAATATTCTTATTCGAAATTGTGTAGCTTATTTCACCAGTGGCATTCATCGGTGCCAGTTTTACTGCTGGTAATAATGTGTAGTTCAGTACCGCTTCAAGCTGATGATCTCTAAAACGTATCTTCTGAATGGGGGCAATTTCATGGACATATGACAGTTTAATATCCGATAGAGCAATAGAATCAGCTTCACCGCTTACTGTCAGCAATAAATAATTCGTTCCTACGTCCAGATTTGGAATGTTGTATACTACTTTATTGTAGTCCCCATAATCACCAGCCACATTCACTTGGTTGCTGGAAATATTCTTAAAATCAGATCCATCTGCCGAAGACTGAAAGGAAACATTCCCTGCGTTTTCCTTTGAAATATAAGCGGTAAGTTTTGCATCCTGTATATTGGTATAACTGTAAAGCAGGGTTGCATCATCAGAACCGCTCTTGATGAGAATATCTTTATCACCGCCGAATTTAACCCCGTCACCCAGCATATACGCAGCATCCCCATTGATCTCATATGCTCTGGAATCATCCAGCATGGTATCCATTACCACACGATCGGAAGCCCATGCATAATTGATTACTAGTTTTGAAAGCTGCGGCGCCCAAATTTTGGTATTGTTCGAGACAACAATCTTAATAAACTTTATGGAATGATCCAAATCTCCTGCATTGGTATACACAAGCTTGCTCCACTTATCCTTGGTTACCGCTGGCCCTGTTGCTGTCGCAGGAATTAGTGTCCAATTCTCATTATCTGGAGAACCATAAATTTCAAGAATTGTATTATCGCTTGCACTTACTCCGTAATCATATGTGGTAAGTTCAAAATCTACCGGTGAAGGAGCATAGTACGTGATATATTCCGCACGCCTTGGATTCGTTTTATCAGCGTCATTTCTCTTGATACGTGTGTCATCCCCATTATAATAAGTACCTGCATTGGAAGAGTCAGTGGCCCAGCCTCCTGAATAGCTGACCGTCTTGGAGAAATCCGCAAACTCGTCGATTAAGGTTCTTGTATTTCCAATTACATAGGAGCGTTCTGCCGAGAGCTCGCCTTCTCCTGAATCATTGATGGCTTGCACGGCAAAGTAATAAGTTGTATTCGCGTTTAATCCTCTGATTTCAGCAGTTGTCCCTGAAGTAACAAGTGAGTCAGTATACTCACCACTTACAGTCCCGTAGACAAGTTTGTATCCCGATGCACGCATTGCTTCTTTAAAATTGACGCTCAGTGTATCGTCACTTAAAAACATTCCTGTAATGGCTGTTTCTCCAGGCAAATCCAGTGCTTTAAAAGAAAACTCTGCTTCAATTGGATTTCCTACAGACTTATCGACATCGATCTGAAGCCTGATGGAGGGTGAAGTTTGAATGACTTTAATGCGGTTATCTTTTGAAATAACCCCCGCAGCCTCCCTGTTAATCTCAACCATAATTGAGTCAGTATTTCTTTGTGTAGTATCGGTAAGAGCGAAACTCAGTTTGTCATCATCTTCTTTGATCATGATAGAGGATGCTTTATCCACTGATAAATAATTTTCTACTCCCATTGCATCAATGGACTCATATTCATTTTTCCAGAAATTCGCACCCAGGGTATGCAGCGTTTTCTCATATACAGCATGTACATTCGTGTCTTGCCGGACGATATAAATATCGCTGGAGTCTGCATAATTTTCGACCTGAGCCGCGTTGGTACC
Source organism: Clostridiales bacterium (assembly GCA_015243575.1). Taxonomy (NCBI): domain Bacteria; kingdom Bacillati; phylum Bacillota; class Clostridia; order Peptostreptococcales; family Anaerovoracaceae; genus Anoxybacterium; species Anoxybacterium hadale. Next base: position 4,662,881 of record CP042469.1, on the reverse strand, counting down.
AGGCAGCAGAACATAGGCATAGCCATCATCTACAGGTTTTGCGCCGTGATCAATCCACGTGGTAAGGTAATTAGCTGTTTGAATCGTTTCATCAACATTATAGGAACCTAAATCAGTCCATTTTCCGGTACGGGTTTCGCGGACTGCGCCAATTCTGGCTTTATTAGGAAAATAAACACCAATATTGGATCCCTTAACGTTTCCTTCGATTAATGCCCATGTTACATCATCAAAGCTGCTGTTCCATCCAAGCTCATTGGACTGCTTTTCCCCATCAACAATGAAATCATTATCCTTTGTTATGTAATGGTTGTCTATGGTTGTTTCGACTTTATTATTATGGTTAGAGGAAATATCAGTTCCCAGTGCTACAATCTCATCATCGAACATAAACCAGGATTTTTTTGCACTGACTTGCGTACTGCCGCTTGAAATCTCCAGTCCAGCAGTACTGTATAAACTCTTTAAGGTTGTGCTTCCTGCAAACGCACTTGCGTTGGTATGGCTGCCAACTGTAATACCATTTACAGCAGTTACTCCGGAGAGACGATACCAATTAAGCGTTGGCTTTTGAAGCGTAAACTGCCCAATATCAGGTGTATAAACATACGTCTGCCCAAGCCCTGTGTACCAACCCTTTTGATTGCTGTCGCCCACCTCATATGTTTTGATATCCTTGCTGTACATCGAAAGACCAAAGGTGAACTTATCGTTCGTGTGAACAGTTCTGACACCCTTGCCGAACGTATAACTTTTCTCAACGTTTGAAACGGGTGTGATTGAATCATCATTAATAATTTCCAGCGTCTTTGAGAGGTTATATACAGGGAACAGATACCACGCAACTCCCGCACCTTCGTTCAGAGTGAGTATTGCATTTTCATTATTCATCCATTCCTTAATCATTCCCTTAAATCTTCTGCCTTCTTGCTCCGGTAGGGATTCAGAAAACAGTAAGACGTCAAGGCTGATTGTTATGCCTGCATAAGCATCAGTAGTATCCGTACGGGTGATTTCACGTCCTCTTACCATATCCATAAAGATACCCTTATACATGAAAGGGACATAGCTTTTTTCTACAATTGTAGGCATATTATCTCTTTCGGTACCCTTAATTTCCCATGGAGAACCATCAAGCATATAAATGAAATGACTGATATCAGAAAATGCTTCTTTCCCATAACCCCCATTATACACGACAGTTCCATGTTGCATAAAAGTACCATCTGCATAGTATCCATCGCCACTGGTGACATATCCCATATAAGTTGGGACATCATTCTTTACATAATTTAGAGTTTCTCCATCTTTCAGAAGAATACCCGCATACATTCGGACGCGGTCTCTCCATAAAGCATTAGCCCCAACGTACATATAGGAATCGCCGCCGGTTTTGGTTGTAGCTTTGAGCGCCGTTGCCGCATATGCCTGAATTTGATCTGCTGGCATATAATCACTCATAAGCAATACTGTTTCAAGAAGATAAATCGGGCCCCCGATTTCCCAGGTAAACCAATTTCCATATGGGTTAGAGTCTACACCTATCTTATAATGATTTTTATAAATATAATCAAGTCCGCGAAGTATCTCATTTTTTAGTTTTTCATTCTGGTACAAATCACAACCTTTGGTTTGATATGCTAATGCCATAAACTTCAGGCTTCTGATTGTAAACTGGGTATTATTCGAATCAGCATATGCATCACTGCGCTTCCCAAGGATATATTCTGCCCAAAGGTAATCGTTGCTTCCCCATCCAGGTGTTGGGCTTTGGTTCATCCTATCAAGCAAATCCTGAGCCACATCGTTTATCGACCGAAGTAACCCCTGCATGTTGGGATCTTCAGGATTATAATCACCACCCTTGGCCAGATACTGCCATTTCTCTCGAAGCCTGTCATAATCATCTACTGTTTCCTCATCTGCGAAAACAGTTATATTGCTCAAAACCGTTGTAAGTACCATTGTGAGAACTAAAATTAAACTCACTATACGTTTTCGTTTCATAATTTGTCCTTTCATAAGTTGATTCACCCAAAAGAGCTTTCATTGATAGTAAAAATAGTATTTTGAAATATACTCTAGACAAATATTACGCAACCCAAATTAATTACAAACTTTAACTTACCTCCTCCTTTAAACGAAAACAAGCGGCCAAAATAGCTGCTTTAAATATCACTTGCACCTCTCATTTTTTGCCGTTTTTCTTCTCCACTCAAATTGACTAAACAGTGTTAATTGATTTACTTTGTTAATAGATTAAAGCAATTACGTAACTATGTCAACTGTTTTTTCTTAAGTTAACCATTTTCTACAAGTACACTATTTTGTTTCTACGTTAATCTTGGTCGTTTCGATCCGTTTCTCTCCCTGCTGTCCGGTTTTTCACTGCGACTAAAGTCGCGTAAAACAGGCACCTGCTCCGCCAATTGACGGGCTGCAGATTACTTCGGAAAGCAGATCGTCATCAAGACATAGAAAAAAGACACCCCTAATGGAATGTCTTTTTTCTAAAAACCGGCAACGTTCAGCACTACGCGCCTCTCTCCGACTCGAGAACGGATCTACCTTTTGTCCATTTGATCCGTTCCCTCCCTGCTGTCCCGTTTTGCATTAAAAAAGCACACTGCATTTTGCAATGTGCTTTTTTGTAAAACCGGCAACGTTCAGCACTACGTGCCTCTCTCCGACTCGCTTCGCTCGCATGCTGTCCCGTTTTGCATTAAAAAAAGAAGCTACCTAAGTAACTTCTTTTTTTGCAAAACCGGCGACGTCCTACTTTCCCAGGCAACGTGTCGAACTCCGTTCTCCACTCCGACTCATGAACGGAAACTCCCACGTCGTTTTTTCCGTTCTTTCGTTCGCTGTCCTGTTTTACACTGCGGCTAAAGCCACGTAAAACAGGCACCTGCTCCGCCCATTGGCGGTCAGCAAGTTACTTAGGAAAGTAGTATGTTGAATCTCAAGACATAGAAAAAAGACACTCCGAATGGAATGTCTTTTTTCTAAAAACCGGCGACGTCCTACTTTCCCAGGCAGCTGCCCGCCAAGTATCATCAGCGCTGAAGAGCTTAACTACTGTGTTCGAGATGGGAACAGGTGTGACCTCTTCGCTATAGTCACCGGATATTGAAGGTATCATGTACCCTCAAAACCGAACAATGTCAAAATATTTTACCTTGAAATCAATGGTCAAGCGTTCGACCTATTAGTATCGGTCAGCTGAATGCATTGCTGCACTTACACCTCCGACCTATCAACGTGATAGTCTCTCACGGGTCTTACCATTTCTGGAGGAAATCTATTCTTGTGGGGGGCTTCGCACTTAGATGCTTTCAGCGCTTATCCCGTCCATACATAGCTACCCAGCCGTGCTCTTGGCAGAACAACTGGTGCACCAGAGGTATGTCCATCCCGGTCCTCTCGTACTAAGGACAGCTCCACTCAAATTTCCAACGCCCACAGCGGATAGGGACCGAACTGTCTCACGACGTTCTGAACCCAGCTCGCGTACCTCTTTAATGGGCGAACAGCCCAACCCTTGGGACCTACTTCAGCCCCAGGATGAGACGAGCCGACATCGAGGTGCCAAACACCCCCGTCGATGTGGACTCTTGGGGGGTATAAGCCTGTTATCCCCGGGGTAGCTTTTATCCGTTGAGCGATGGCCCTTCCACTCGGAACCACCGGATCACTAAGCCCGACTTTCGTCCCTGCTCGACCTGTATGTCTCGCAGTCAAGCTCCCTTCTGCCTTTACACTCTTCGCGCGATTTCCGACCGCGCTGAGGGAACCTTTGGGCGCCTCCGTTACTCTTTAGGAGGCGACCGCCCCAGTCAAACTGCCCACCTGACACTGTCCTGACGCTGGATAACAGCGCACAGTTAGAATTTCAACGTTACAAGAGTGGTATCCCAACGGTGACTCCACCAAAACTGGCGTCCTGGTTTCATAGTCTCCCACCTATCCTGTACATGCAACGCCGAAATCCAATATCAAGCTACAGTAAAGCTCCACGGGGTCTTTCCGTCCTGCTGCGGGTAACCGGCATCTTTACCGGTACTACAATTTCACCGAGTCTATTGTTGAGACAGTGCCCAGATCGTTACGCCTTTCGTGCGGGTCGGAACTTACCCGACAAGGAATTTCGCTACCTTAGGACCGTTATAGTTACGGCCGCCGTTTACTGGGGCTTAAGTTCATGCCTTCGATTGCTCTAAGCAGTCCCCTTAACCTTCCAGCACCGGGCAGGCGTCAGCCCCTATACATCAGCTTTCGCTTTAGCAGAGACCTGTGTTTTTGGTAAACAGTCGCCTGGGCCTTTTCACTGCGGCCAGCTTGCGCTGGCACCCCTTCTCCCGAAGTTACGGGGTTATTTTGCCGAGTTCCTTAACAATAGTTCTCTCGCTCACCTTAGGATTCTCTCCTCATCTACCTGTGTCGGTTTGCGGTACGGGCACCTACGATCTCGCTAGCGGCTTTTCTCGACAGTGTGAAATCAGCTGCTTCGGTACTTTAATTTCCCTCCCCATAACGCCTCAGAATTGATCCGGCGGATTTGCCTACCAGATCTCCCTTGACGCTTAGACGCGCTCAACCAACGGCGCGCTCAGCTTATCCTTCTGTGTCCCCACATCGCTCAAACGATTTTCGGTGGTACTGGAATCTCAACCAGTTGTCCATCGCCTACGACCTTCGTCCTCGGCTTAGGTCCCGACTTACCCTGAGTGGACGAACCTTCCTCAGGAAACCTTAGATTTTCGGTGGGCAGGATTCTCACCTGCCTTACGCTACTCATGCCAACATTCTCTCTCGTATGCAGTCCACCATACCTTACGATACAGCTTCTACCCGCATACGATGCTCCTCTACCAATGATTCGTTAGAATCATTCCAAAGCTTCGGTAGTAAGTTTTAGCCCCGTTTATCTTCGGCGCAGAGCCACTCGACTAGTGAGCTATTACGCACTCTTTAAATGAGTGGCTGCTTCTAAGCCAACATCCTAGTTGTCTATGCAGCTCCACATCCTTTTCCACTTAACTTACATTTTGGGACCTTAGCTGTTGGTCTGGGCTGTTTCCCTTTCGACTATGAAACTTATCTCACACAGTCTGACTCCCAGTAAACAATATCTCGGCATTCGGAGTTTGATAGTTTTCGGTAACCGGTGAAGGCCCCTAGAACATTCAGTGCTCTACCTCCGAGTATCTTTGACTGAGGCTAGCCCTAAAGCTATTTCGAGGAGAACCAGCTATATCCGGGTTCGATTGGAATTTCACCGCTATCCACACGTCATCCCAGCCTTTTTCAACAGACATGAGTTCGGTCCTCCATATCCTTTTACGGATACTTCAACCTGCACATGGATAGGTCACCCGGTTTCGGGTCTACAGCATGCAACTTGACGCCCTATTCAGACTCGCTTTCGCTTCGGCTCCGGTGCTCCAGCACCTTAACCTTGCTACATACCATAACTCGTTGGCCCGTTCTACAAAAAGTACAAGGTCACTTGCGCTCCCTTTGCTTGTAAGCATAAGGTTTCAGGTTCTATTTCACTCCCCTCCCGGGGTTCTTTTCACCTTTCCCTCACGGTACTATTCTCTATCGGTCACTAGGTAGTATTTAGCCTTGGGGGGTGGGCCCCCCTGCTTCCCACCAGGTTTCACGTGCCTGGTGGTACTCTGGTGCCACTCTATGATTAGTCCATTTCGCCTACGGGGCTTTTACCCTCTACGGCCGAACTTTCCAGTTCGCTTCGACTATGAACGCTTCACGTTATGAGTGGTCCACAACCCCGGATAAATCCGGTTTGGGCTCTTCCCGTTCGCTCGCCGCTACTTAGGGAATCGATGTTTCTTTCTCTTCCTCCGGGTACTTAGATGTTTCAGTTCCCCGGGTTACCTCCTCTGTACCTATGAATTCAGTACAGGGTACTTGCGCATTACCACAAGTGAGTTTCCTCATTCGGAAATCTGCGGATTGACGGATGTTTGCTCCTGCCCGCAGCTTATCGCAGCTTGCCACGTCCTTCTTCGGCTCCTAGTGCCAAGGCATTCACCTTATGCTCTTATTCACTTGACCAAAAGTGATTTGCTGTCTGCGTTAGACAGCGTTGGTTTACTTTGTTAATTAACTCAGTAATTTTTTCTGGTTTCTCGGTTCAAATTATTGAAATTGTAGTTAAAACCCTTTACAGTCTCTTTCGATCCGTTAAGATCTAGAAAAGACTTTACTTAGTTTTTAACTTTTGCTGTGTATTTCTACACAACCTCGATTTCGTTGTTAATTCGAAATATATTTTGCATTGTTCAGTTTTCAAGGTACATTGCTCTTCCTGATCCCCTGTGAAGATCATTGGAGTAAAATGTATATAACTCATAGTGCAGAAATTTAAGTCTCCTTAGAAAGGAGGTGATCCAGCCGCACCTTCCGATACGGCTACCTTGTTACGACTTCACCCCAGTCATTGATTTCGCCTTAGGCAGCCTATTAACTGACCGACTTCGGGCGCCCCCAACTTCCATGGTGTGACGGGCGGTGTGTACAAGACCCGGGAACGCATTCACCGCGACATTCTGATTCGCGATTACTAGCAACTCCGACTTCATGTAGGCGAGTTGCAGCCTACAATCCGAACTGGGACTGGTTTTTGAGATTTGCTCCACGTCACCGTCTCGCTTCTCTTTGTACCAGCCATTGTAGCACGTGTGTAGCCCAGAACATAAGGGGCATGATGATTTGACGTCATCCCCACCTTCCTCCGAGTTATCCCCGGCAGTCTCACTAGAGTGCCCAGCCGAACTGCTGGCAACTAATGACAAGGGTTGCGCTCGTTGCGGGACTTAACCCAACATCTCACGACACGAGCTGACGACAACCATGCACCACCTGTCTCCTCTGCTCCGAAGAGAGATCCCGGTTAAGGGACTGTCAGAGGGATGTCAAGTCCTGGTAAGGTTCTTCGCGTTGCTTCGAATTAAACCACATGCTCCGCTGCTTGTGCGGGTCCCCGTCAATTCCTTTGAGTTTCACACTTGCGTGCGTACTCCCCAGGCGGAGCACTTAATGCGTTAACTGCGGCACCGAAACCTTGCGGCCCCGACACCTAGTGCTCATCGTTTACGGCGTGGACTACCAGGGTATCTAATCCTGTTTGCTCCCCACGCTTTCGTGCCTCAGTGTCAGTTACAGTCCAGAAAGTCGCCTTCGCCACTGGTGTTCCTCCTAATATCTACGCATTTCACCGCTACACTAGGAATTCCACTTTCCTCTCCTGCACTCAAGTCTTGCAGTTCGCAAGGCTTACAATGGTTGAGCCATTGCCTTTCACCCCGCGCTTACAAAACCACCTACGCACTCTTTACGCCCAATAATTCCGGATAACGCTTGCCCCCTACGTATTACCGCGGCTGCTGGCACGTAGTTAGCCGGGGCTTCCTCAAGGGTACCGTCATTTATTCTTCCCCAAGGACAGAGCTTTACGACCCAAAGGCCTTCATCGCTCACGCGGCGTTGCTGCATCAGGCTTTCGCCCATTGTGCAATATTCCCCACTGCTGCCTCCCGTAGGAGTTTGGACCGTGTCTCAGTTCCAATGTGGCCGATTACCCTCTCAGGTCGGCTACTGATCGTTGCCTTGGTAGGCCGTTACCCCACCAACTAGCTAATCAGACGCAGGCCCATCCCATACCGATAAATCTTTGGCGAAGAAGCCATGTGACTCCCTCGCGTTATGAGGTTTTAATCCCGGTTTCCCGAGGCTATCCCTCTGTATGGGGCAGGTTGCCTACGCGTTACTCACCCGTCCGCCGCTCTCTATACTCTCACTCGACCGAAGTTTCATTTAAGTATATACCGCTCGACTTGCATGTGTTAGGCACGCCGCCAGCGTTCATCCTGAGCCAGGATCAAACTCTTAATAAATGGTATTTAATACTTGATTACTCAAGCAGTTAAATCTTGCTCAGTAAAACGCGTTTGCGTTTCGCTTTGTTCTAATTTTCATTTGCATATTTTCATATGGCATACGAATCTCAGAATTATTGTTTTTTTTCAAAGAATTGTACGTTGACTCCTTCAAACAAGTTTGAATTTGTCTTACCAATCATTGCTGATTGTATTTGTACTTTAGTTTTCCGAGATCAGCTAAGATCTCTTTGACTAAATTTCTGCACTATGGAGTTGTCAAGGTTCATCGCTTCTTTCGAAGCATCCGCGTTTAGCGAACTTTTATATCATATCGCATCTACGCTTCTTTGTCAACCCTCTTTTTTAACTTTTTTTCGGCTCCTTTCGAAGCTCGACTGTCCGTCTTTTGAGGGCTACCCCTTCAGCAGGTTCTTGTCCTGTCTGTGAGGCGCTTGGTTATACTACCAAAGTTATGCATTGCTGTCAACCCTTTTTATAAATAATTTCTAACTTCTTTTGAAGCCATAATTTATGGTTCGGGGTCGGCCCCTTCTTAAGGTTCGTATCCTGTCTGAAAGGCGCTTGGTTATACTACCAAAGTTATGTGTTACTGTCAACCCAATTTCTCAAATTAATTTAACTTATTTAGAAGTAATAATTCATGGTTTTGGATTGTCCCCTTCTTAAGGTTTTTGTCCTGTTTGAAAGGTGCTTGGTTATACTACCAAAGTTATGTATCACTGTCAACCCTTGTCCGATAATTATTTCAACTTATTTTTAAGTATAAATTTCAGTTCGGGGTTGGCCCCTTCTTAAGGTTCGTGTCCTGTCTGAAAGGTGCTTGGTTATACTATCAAAGATACTCTCTGCTGTCAACCCTATTTCTATTTCTTTTGTTGTTATCTTACGATAATGTCAGTATGTAAACTATCGAGCGAAAATGTCACCCCTGTTGTTGAATTACTTTATGAAACATGATTTGATAAGTTTGACTCGGACAACTGAATAGGCTGGATATCTTTCTGAACATCGCGGGATCGAAGTCTCCTATTCGACTCTGTATAGTATTCTTACTAAGGCTGATATCAAGTCACCTAAGAAGCGACTCAGGTTCAAGCCACATCGAAAGCGAAAGCGACATCCCCAAGCAAGTCTGCTGCTACCAAGTCAATGCTACTCCTTATGCTTGTTAAAGGAGATGGAGAATAGTATTCCATACATGGGGGCTATTGATGATTCTACCCGCAAGATTAACGCTCTTTACATGTGCAAGAATGAGTGTCCTCACGGATACTTCTAAATGCTCAGAAGGACCATTTAGAAGTATGGAATTCCTTGAGTCTTTATGCTGACAGGCTTACCATATTTCAGTCCCCCAACAAAGCACGAATTATTGATCCGTCGATCACGGTGAACGATACTCAATTCGGAAGATTTCTCAGAGAACTCTCTGCCGAACTTTTCTCTGCCCGCTCTCCACAAGCTAGAGTAAGAATCGAATTTGCAGTTGAGCTGAGCCTCGCTGATTCCATGTTCCACAAACCTTCTGATGGAATGAATCGACTATATCCTCTGCGTTAAGGAAGATCGGACAGTCGATGCAGAAAGAGTCTTCTCCTCCTCTAAAAAAGCTTCAAGGTAGAAGAAGGTGCTTATTCTGGAATAATTCCTCCCAATGCACGCTGCATGATTCTCACTGGTCCTAAGTTCTTTGGGGAAACCGACCGTGATATCTTCTCTATGCTCGAAGATATCTCTCTTAGTAAAGCGGCACAGACATTTTTATATTCTTTCCTGGTTGGGTTAGTTGGGGGTGACATTTTCGCCCGATAATTAACTCAATCTAGGAGTGACATTTTCGAATGTTATTGACGCCTTATTTCTATTTCTTTTTTCTGGTGACAATGTCATTTGTAAACGATCAAGCTATAATATCATTTGAGTTAAATCTCGAGTAAAGTCGCATTCACTTCTATACGAGTCTGCGGACAATGCCCTTCACTCCGACTCACCTAAGGATCTCATCTCTTAGCTCTGATCCACTGCTCCCTGATGTTCTGTTTGCACAGTAGCTGAAGCCGGGAAAAACCGGCAACGTTCAGCACTACGTGCCTCTCTCCGACTCGAGAACGGATCTACCTTTTGTCCATTTGATCCGTTCTCTCCCTGCTGTCCCGTTTTACATTAAAAAAGCACACTGCATTTTGCAATGTGCTTTTTTGTAAAACCGGCAACGTTCAGCACTACGTGCCTCTCTCCGACTCGCTTCGCTCGCATGCTGTCCCGTTTTGCATTAAAAAAAGAAGCTACCTAAGTAACTTCTTTTTTTGCAAAACCGGCAACGTCCTACTTTCCCAGGCAACGTGTCGAACTCCGTTCTCCACTCCGACTCATGAACGGAAACTCCCACGTCGTTTTTTCCGTTCTTTCGTTCGCTGTCCTGTTTTACACTGCAGCTAAAGCTGCGTAAAATACGCACCTGCCCCGCCACTTGGCGGTCAGCAAGTTACTTAGGAAAGTAGTATGTAGAATCTCAAGACATAGAAAAAAGACACTCCGAATGGAATGTCTTTTTTCTAAAAACCGGCGACGTCCTACTTTCCCAGGCAGCTGCCCGCCAAGTATCATCAGCGCTGAAGAGCTTAACTACTGTGTTCGAGATGGGAACAGGTGTGACCTCTTCGCTATTGTCACCAGATCTTCTTGTTTATCCTTTTACTCACTGCATGCATTAAGTAAAAGGTTTTCACAAGTTTGAATCGTATTCACGATTTTTGAAAGTACATTTTCAAGATAGTTGTTGTACCCTCAAAACTGAACAATGTCAAAATATTTTACCTTGAAATCAATGGTCAAGCGTTCGACCTATTAGTATCGGTCAGCTGAATGCATTGCTGCACTTACACCTCCGACCTATCAACGTGATAGTCTCTCACGGGTCTTACCATTTCTGGAGGAAATCTATTCTTGTGGGGGGCTTCGCACTTAGATGCTTTCAGCGCTTATCCCGTCCATACATAGCTACCCAGCCGTGCTCTTGGCAGAACAACTGGTGCACCAGAGGTATGTCCATCCCGGTCCTCTCGTACTAAGGACAGCTCCACTCAAATTTCCAACGCCCACAGCGGATAGGGACCGAACTGTCTCACGACGTTCTGAACCCAGCTCGCGTACCTCTTTAATGGGCGAACAGCCCAACCCTTGGGACCTACTTCAGCCCCAGGATGAGACGAGCCGACATCGAGGTGCCAAACACCCCCGTCGATGTGGACTCTTGGGGGGTATAAGCCTGTTATCCCCGGGGTAGCTTTTATCCGTTGAGCGATGGCCCTTCCACTCGGAACCACCGGATCACTAAGCCCGACTTTCGTCCCTGCTCGACCTGTATGTCTCGCAGTCAAGCTCCCTTCTGCCTTTACACTCTTCGCGCGATTTCCGACCGCGCTGAGGGAACCTTTGGGCGCCTCCGTTACTCTTTAGGAGGCGACCGCCCCAGTCAAACTGCCCACCTGACACTGTCCTGACGCTGGATAACAGCGCACAGTTAGAATTTCAACGTTACAAGAGTGGTATCCCAACGGTGACTCCACCAAAACTGGCGTCCTGGTTTCATAGTCTCCCACCTATCCTGTACATGCAACGCCGAAATCCAATATCAAGCTACAGTAAAGCTCCACGGGGTCTTTCCGTCCTGCGGGTAACCGGCATCTTTACCGGTACTACAATTTCACCGAGTCTATTGTTGAGACAGTGCCCAGATCGTTACGCCTTTCGTGCGGGTCGGAACTTACCCGACAAGGAATTTCGCTACCTTAGGACCGTTATAGTTACGGCCGCCGTTTACTGGGGCTTAAGTTCATGCCTTCGATTGCTCTAAGCAGTCCCCTTAACCTTCCAGCACCGGGCAGGCGTCAGCCTATACATCAGCTTTCGCTTTAGCAGAGACCTGTGTTTTGGTAAACAGTCGCCTGGGCCTTTTCACTGCGGCCAGCTTGCGCTGGCACCCTCCCGAAGTTACGGGGTTATTTTGCCGAGTTCCTTAACAATAGTTCTCTCGCTCACCTTAGGATTCTCTCCTCATCTACCTGTGTCGGTTTGCGGTACGGGCACCTACGATCTCGCTAGCGGCTTTTCTCGACAGTGTGAAATCAGCTGCTTCGGTACTTTAATTTCCCTCCCATAACGCCTCAGAATTGATCCGGCGGATTTGCCTACCAGATCTCCCTTGACGCTTAGACGCGCTCAACCAACGGCGCGCTCAGCTTATCCTTCTGTGTCCCCACATCGCTCAAACGATTTTCGGTGGTACTGGAATCTCAACCAGTTGTCCATCGCCTACGACCTTCGTCCTCGGCTTAGGTCCCGACTTACCCTGAGTGGACGAACCTTCCTCAGGAAACCTTAGATTTTCGGTGGGCAGGATTCTCACCTGCCTTACGCTACTCATGCCAACATTCTCTCTCGTATGCAGTCCACCATACCTTACGATACAGCTTCTACCCGCATACGATGCTCCTCTACCAATGATTCGTTAGAATCATTCCAAAGCTTCGGTAGTAAGTTTTAGCCCCGTTTATCTTCGGCGCAGAGCCACTCGACTAGTGAGCTATTACGCACTCTTTAAATGAGTGGCTGCTTCTAAGCCAACATCCTAGTTGTCTATGCAGCTCCACATCCTTTTCCACTTAACTTACATTTTGGGACCTTAGCTGTTGGTCTGGGCTGTTTCCCTTTCGACTATGAAACTTATCTCACACAGTCTGACTCCCAGTAAACAATATCTCGGCATTCGGAGTTTGATAGTTTTCGGTAACCGGTGAAGGCCCCTAGAACATTCAGTGCTCTACCTCCGAGTATCTTTGACTGAGGCTAGCCCTAAAGCTATTTCGAGGAGAACCAGCTATATCCGGGTTCGATTGGAATTTCACCGCTATCCACACGTCATCCCAGCCTTTTCAACAGACATGAGTTCGGTCCTCCATATCCTTTTACGGATACTTCAACCTGCACATGGATAGGTCACCCGGTTTCGGGTCTACAGCATGCAACTTGACGCCCTATTCAGACTCGCTTTCGCTTCGGCTCCGGTGCTCCAGCACCTTAACCTTGCTACATACCATAACTCGTTGGCCCGTTCTACAAAAAGTACAAGGTCACTTGCGCTCCCTTTGCTTGTAAGCATAAGGTTTCAGGTTCTATTTCACTCCCCTCCCGGGGTTCTTTTCACCTTTCCCTCACGGTACTATTCTCTATCGGTCACTAGGTAGTATTTAGCCTTGGGGGGTGGGCCCCCCTGCTTCCCACCAGGTTTCACGTGCCTGGTGGTACTCTGGTGCCACTCTATGATTAGTCCATTTCGCCTACGGGGCTTTTACCCTCTACGGCCGAACTTTCCAGTTCGCTTCGACTATGAACGCTTCACGTTATGAGTGGTCCACAACCCCGGATAAATCCGGTTTGGGCTCTTCCCCGTTCGCTCGCCGCTACTTAGGGAATCGATGTTTCTTTCTCTTCCTCCGGGTACTTAGATGTTTCAGTTCCCCGGGTTACCTCCTCTGTACCTATGAATTCAGTACAGGGTACTTGCGCATTACCACAAGTGAGTTTCCTCATTCGGAAATCTGCGGATTGACGGATGTTTGCTCCTGCCCGCAGCTTATCGCAGCTTGCCACGTCCTTCTTCGGCTCCTAGTGCCAAGGCATTCACCTTATGCTCTTATTCACTTGACCAAAAGTGATTTGCTGTCTGCGTTAGACAGCGTTGGTTTACTTTGTTAATTAACTCAGTAATTTTTCTGGTTTCTCGGTTCAAATTATTGAAATTGTAGTTAAAACCCTTTACAGTCTCTTTCGATCCGTTAAGATCTAGAAAAGACTTTACTTAGTTTTTAACTTTTGCTGTGTATTTCTACACAACCTCGATTTCGTTGTTAATTCGAAATATATTTTGCATTGTTCAGTTTTCAAGGTACATTGCTCTTCCTGATCCCCTGTGAAGATCATTGGAGTTCTGTGTTGTTTTGGGAATCTACAGCATCAGCGGCTTTTTCCCCGTTAAAAAAGAATCTTCTAAAAAGATTCATGGTGGAGAATAAGAGGATCGAACTCTTGACCCCCTGCGTGCAAGGCAGGTGCTCTCCCAGCTGAGCTAATTCCCCATGCTTGTTAAAATTCCGCATTGCTTCGTTGCAGGTTCCTTCGTGCTTGCTTACGTATATTAATACGTGCCCATCGCACTCACTCGCTGCGCCTTGCTCTGCGAAATTCTTCCGGCGCATACACGCCAATTTATTAAACTCATAGTGCAGAAATTTAAGTCTCCTTAGAAAGGAGGTGATCCAGCCGCACCTTCCGATACGGCTACCTTGTTACGACTTCACCCCAGTCATTGATTTCGCCTTAGGCAGCCTATTAACTGACCGACTTCGGGCGCCCCCAACTTCCATGGTGTGACGGGCGGTGTGTACAAGACCCGGGAACGCATTCACCGCGACATTCTGATTCGCGATTACTAGCAACTCCGACTTCATGTAGGCGAGTTGCAGCCTACAATCCGAACTGGGACTGGTTTTTGAGATTTGCTCCACGTCACCGTCTCGCTTCTCTTTGTACCAGCCATTGTAGCACGTGTGTAGCCCAGAACATAAGGGGCATGATGATTTGACGTCATCCCCACCTTCCTCCGAGTTATCCCCGGCAGTCTCACTAGAGTGCCCAGCCGAACTGCTGGCAACTAATGACAAGGGTTGCGCTCGTTGCGGGACTTAACCCAACATCTCACGACACGAGCTGACGACAACCATGCACCACCTGTCTCCTCTGCTCCGAGAGATCCCGGTTAAGGGACTGTCAGAGGGATGTCAAGTCCTGGTAAGGTTCTTCGCGTTGCTTCGAATTAAACCACATGCTCCGCTGCTTGTGCGGGTCCCCGTCAATTCCTTTGAGTTTCACACTTGCGTGCGTACTCCCCAGGCGGAGCACTTAATGCGTTAACTGCGGCACCGAAACCTTGCGGCCCCGACACCTAGTGCTCATCGTTTACGGCGTGGACTACCAGGGTATCTAATCCTGTTTGCTCCCCACGCTTTCGTGCCTCAGTGTCAGTTACAGTCCAGAAAGTCGCCTTCGCCACTGGTGTTCCTCCTAATATCTACGCATTTCACCGCTACACTAGGAATTCCACTTTCCTCTCCTGCACTCAAGTCTTGCAGTTCGCAAGGCTTACAATGGTTGAGCCATTGCCTTTCACCCCGCGCTTACAAAACCACCTACGCACTCTTTACGCCCAATAATTCCGGATAACGCTTGCCCCCTACGTATTACCGCGGCTGCTGGCACGTAGTTAGCCGGGGCTTCCTCAAGGGTACCGTCATTTATTCTTCCCCAAGGACAGAGCTTTACGACCCAAAGGCCTTCATCGCTCACGCGGCGTTGCTGCATCAGGCTTTCGCCCATTGTGCAATATTCCCCACTGCTGCCTCCCGTAGGAGTTTGGACCGTGTCTCAGTTCCAATGTGGCCGATTACCCTCTCAGGTCGGCTACTGATCGTTGCCTTGGTAGGCCGTTACCCCACCAACTAGCTAATCAGACGCAGGCCCATCCCATACCGATAAATCTTTGGCGAAGAAGCCATGTGACTCCCTCGCGTTATGAGGTTTTAATCCCGGTTTCCCGAGGCTATCCCTCTGTATGGGGCAGGTTGCCTACGCGTTACTCACCCGTCCGCCGCTCTCTATACTCTCACTCGACCGAAGTTTCATTTAAGTATATACCGCTCGACTTGCATGTGTTAGGCACGCCGCCAGCGTTCATCCTGAGCCAGGATCAAACTCTTAATAAATGGTATTTAATACTTGATTACTCAAGCAGTTAAATCTTGCTCAGTAAAACGCGTTTGCGTTTCGCTTTGTTCTAATTTTCATTTGCATATTTTCATATGGCATACGAATCTCAGAATTATTGTTTTTTTTCAAAGAATTGTACGTTGACTCCTTCAAACAAGTTTGAATTTGTCTTACCAATCATTGCTGATTGTATTTGTACTTTAGTTTTCCGAGATCAGCTAAGATCTCTTTGACTAAATTTCTGCACTATGGAGTTGTCAAGGTTCATCGCTTCTTTCGAAGCATCCGCGTTTAGCGAACTTTTATATCATATCGCATCTACGCTTCTTTGTCAACCCTCTTTTTTAACTTTTTTTCGGCTCCTTTCGAAGCTCGACTGTCCGTCTTTTGAGGGCTGCGCCTTTCTTTCAGAGCGTTAAGCTCGTCTCGAAAGGTGCTTATTCATAGTATCAAAGATGCTTGTTTCTGTCAACTCATTTTTGTGACTTTTTTCATCTTTTTTTACCATTCTGCTTTAGGATTCAATACCTCTGACAGAATCTAGACTGGCTGTTCACAAATCTAGGATTTGTAATTTCCGTCGGCTTTCACTATGAATGTCAAGATCTCAGAATTTACTGAAGCACTTGACAGTAATGATAATCTTAACAAACACGGCAAGCATTGTCAACCTCTTTTTGTAACTTTTTATCTAATTATAAGAGTAATTGCATAAAGTAGCCCGAATTCATTTTTAACACCGCTATTTTCCAGTCTAAACAGTGTTCATACCTATTATATATCATTTTTTTATTCTTATACATTCGGAAATTTATCTTTGCATAGTCAGAAGAAAGAAGACCCCTTGCCCAGATTGGGCAAGGGGTGCTTGTAATGGATGTTTATTGTTCTATTCAGTTTAGATTATTGATGATCCGCCAGTCTCTTGTAGCTCTCATAACGATCTTTTGCATTTTCTTCAGACATCTCAAATAGCTTGTCAGCAACCTCTGGGAATTCCTGTGCCAGGGAAGAGTATCTAACCTGACCAAGGATAAAGTCTCTGAAGTTTGTAGTAGGTGCTTTGGAATCCAGCGTAAACGGATTCTTTCCTTCCTTCTTGAGCTCCGGATTGAATCTGTACAAGTGCCAGTAACCTGCATCGACAGCATCCTTGATGTTCTCCTGAGCTTTGCCCATGCCCTTCTTAATTCCGTGGTTGATACAAGGAGCATAAGCGATGATGATGGAAGGTCCGTCATACTTTTCTGCCTCGATGACTGCCTTCATGAACTGATTCTTGTCAGCACCCATTCCTACCTGGGCTACATATACATAGCCGTAGGACATAGCCATCATACCCAGATCCTTCTTCTTAATTCTCTTTCCGGATGCCGCAAACTTAGCAATTGCTGCAACTGGAGTAGATTTGGAAGACTGTCCTCCGGTATTGGAGTATACTTCTGTATCAAATACGAGGATGTTCACATTTTCGCCGGAAGCAAGAACGTGATCCAGACCGCCATAACCGATGTCATAAGCCCAGCCGTCGCCGCCCAGTGCCCATACGGATTTTTTGACCAGGAAGTCTTTTCTATCATCAATATCTTTTACGAGTTCTGCAATTTCCTTATCGTCAGTCTTTAAAGCATTGATTGCTTCCAGCAGTTTATCGCTGGCAACTCTGGATTCATTTCCGTCATCCTTTGACGCTAGCCATCCTTCAAGCGCAGCTTTAAGATCTGCAGGAATATTGAGAGCCAGCAGTGCATTTGCGCAATCTTCAAGCTTTTCTCTCATCTGCTTTGTTGCGATGAACATACCGAAGCCGTACTCTGCATTGTCTTCGAACAGTGAGTTTGCCCATGAAGGTCCTCTTCCATTTTCGTCTGCACAGTAAGGAGTGGACGGTGCGGATGCTCCCCAGATGGAGGAACAACCTGTTGCATTAGCAATCATCATTCTGTCGCCGTAAAGCTGTGTGATGAGCTTGATATATGGTGTTTCTCCGCAGCCTGCGCAGGCTCCTGAGAATTCAATATATGGTTTTGCAAACTGGCTTCCTTTTACACTTTCCTTTGAAAGAAGCTTATCTCTTACAGGAAGTTTTGTAAAGTAGTTCCACTTGTCTGTTTCTGCGTCGGCAACTTCAGCAAACGGCAGCATTACCAGTGCCTTCTGTTTTGCAGGGCAAATATCTGCGCAGTTTCCGCAGCCCATACAATCCAGTGGGGAAAGTTGT
Organism: Clostridiales bacterium; assembly: GCA_015243575.1. NCBI lineage: Bacteria > Bacillati > Bacillota > Clostridia > Peptostreptococcales > Anaerovoracaceae > Anoxybacterium > Anoxybacterium hadale. The sequence continues at coordinate 4,644,908 of CP042469.1, read as the reverse complement.
ATTCTGTATTCAAGTCCTTCCAGACCTTTTCCAATCGCTTTCAGTGTTTCAAATCCTTCGGGAGCATTTGCTTTTTCCTCTTCATTTACGAGAACCGGACGAATGGAAGCATGCGGACATACGAAGGAGCACTGATTACACTGGATACAGTTTTCGTGTTTCCAAAGTGGCAGCTGAACTGCAACGCCTCTCTTTTCATATGCGGAGGTTCCTGCTGGGAAGGTTCCATCTTCTCTTCCGGAGAATGCGCTTACAGGCAGATCATCGCCTTCCTGTCTCGTCATTGGAATGAGAACCTCTTCGATAAATTCAGGAACTTCAAGCTTTGTGTTTGCATCATCCTTAGCGTCAGCCCAATCTGCAGGAACTTCAACCTTCTTGATATCGGTGATACCTCTGTCAATAGCTGCATTGTTCATGCTGACGATCTTTTCGCCCTTCTTACCATAGGAGTGTTCAACAGCTTCCTTCAGGTATTTCACTGCATCTTCTACCGGAATTACGTTTGCCAGTTTGAAGAAGGCAGCCTGCATGACCATGTTAATTCTGTTTCCAAGTCCGATTTCACTTGCAATCTCGGTAGCATCGATGCTATAGAAATTGATATCATTCTTTGCAATATATCTTTTCATTGAAGCAGGCAGATGCTGTGAAAGCTCTGCATCGCTCCAGTTGCAGTTGAGAACAAAGGTTCCGCCCTTTTTCAGGCCCTTCAGTAAGTTGTACTGGTTAACGTATGCCTGATTGTGGCATGCAACGAAATCTGCTTCGTTAACAAGATACGTGGATTGGATCTTGCTCTTTCCGAATCTCAGGTGGGAGATGGTTACTCCGCCTGACTTCTTGGAGTCATATGCAAAGTATCCCTGCGCATAAAGATCTGTTTCATCACCGATGATCTTTATGGCGTTCTTGTTAGCTCCTACTGTACCGTCGGAACCCAGACCCCAGAACTTACAACGGATTGTTCCTTCCGGCTCAGTGGTAATTCCTTCTACAGTTGACAGAGAAGTGAATGTTACGTCATCAACAATACCAATGGTAAACTGGTTCTTTGGCTCAGCCTGATCCAGGTTGTCATATACTGCAACGATCTGTCCGGGAACGGTATCCTTGGAACCAAGACCGTATCTTCCTCCATAGATTTCAGGAGCATCCTTCTCATTGTAGTACATGGTTCTGACGTCCATATAGAGCGGATCCCCGATAGCACCCGGTTCTTTTGTTCTGTCCAAAACAGCAATTTTCTTAACTGTCTTAGGAATGACAGCCTTGATGGCTTCTGGTGAGAACGGACGATATAATCTAACCTTTACAAGACCAACTTTTCTTCCCTGCTTTAACAGCAGGTTCATGGTCTCTTCGATGGTTTCACAGACAGAACCCATTGCAATAATAATCTGTTCTGCTTCGGGATCACCAACATAGTCAAACAGGTGATAATCTCTTCCTGTCAGATCGCTGATTTTCTTCATGTAGCCTGCAACAATTTCCGGAACTGCATTATAGAACTTGTTTGCAGCTTCTCTTGCCTGGAAGAAGATATCAGGATTCTGTGCAGTACCTCTTGTTACAGGATGCTCCGGATTAAGGGCATTCTCTCTGAATCTCTGTACCGCTTCCATGTCAACAAGGCTCTTGAATTCTTCATCTTCAATTATCTCTATTTTCTGTACTTCGTGGGATGTTCTGAATCCGTCAAAGAAATGCATGAAAGGAATTCTTGATTTAATGGATGCAAGATGTGCGATACCGCCAAGGTCCATTACTTCCTGAACGGAACTTGATGCGAGAAGTGCGAAACCGGTCTGTCTCGCTGACATTACGTCTGAATGGTCTCCAAAGATATTGAGTGCATGTCCTGCCAGCGTCCTTGCGCTTACATGAAATACGCCTGGCAGCAGTTCACCGGCGATCTTGTACATGTTCGGGATCATGAGAAGCAGTCCCTGAGATGCTGTGTATGTTGTAGTCAAAGCGCCTGCTGCTAATGAGCCGTGTACTGCTCCAGCTGCTCCGGCTTCTGACTGCATCTCTACAACCTTGACCTCTTGTCCGAAGATATTTTTTCTTCCGTAAGCTGCCCACTCATCTACTACCTCAGCCATAGTTGAGGATGGTGTGATAGGGTATATTGCTGCAACATCAGTAAATGCATATGATACATGTGCTGCTGCTGTATTCCCATCCATCGTTTTTGTTTTTCTTTTTGCCATAGTGTAACCCTCCTTAACAAATCTATCAAACATAAGAATTATTAACCTAGCATCTAAAAGTATTCAATTAACCCATCTTATTTCGTAACGCATGCTTTGTAAATTCACCACAACTAGAACCGATGATTTGTGATTCCTGCTGCTCTGTGCATTGCACACAGTGATAATTATGCTGTCCTTGTTACTTTTCTGTCACCTTTTTTGTTAAGTTAATATATTCTTAACGATTTCCAGTAAATGTTTTTATTAATTTGACAAAAAACATAAGTGTTTTCTATATTACTCTAATGCTATTTTCCCTTTGAGTCAAACAGTTTTTCATTAAAAAAATAAAATAAATAATATATTGTGAAATTATAAACAAGTCTTGGGATTTCTTTGGAGTTATTTTCTATTTACTGGTGGTCAACGTAAATTCTAAAGCGATAAATCCCCATTTTTCTAAGCCCCTATTTTTGGATGCTATCGATTTTGTTCCAAGACGCTTCCTATGGCGATGCGGCAATCCTTTTGAAAATGGTTCAATCTATGCAACATTACCAACAGCAAACCCATTTTTTGTGAGATTGAAGCAATTTTATCAATGTACATTTCTCCCTGCCTTCCATAGTGTCAACGCTTTACCTTCCAAAATTAATTTGCTTATAACTTTTGTCTTGTTATATAATACTATCAACAGGCATTAGAAATCAACAATAACAGCCTTGGAATTTATCTTATTCATCCCAAGCTTGCAGCATATAAATCGTTAAAGCACGGTAAGCAGAGCTTGCAAAAGGAAGGTACAGGAATGTCAAAATTCAAAGAAATGTTATCTGATTGGAAATATATTAAGTTCTGCATGTACGTAGTGTTTACATCTGCACTACTGTATGTACTGTATTTTTTTATCAAGAACTTTAATATGGTCATTACTGGCATTTCCAATATGCTAGGCAGCGTACTTACTGCATTCGCACCTTTGATCACCGGCTTGATCCTCGCATATTTACTTAGTCCGCTGGTTGAGTTTATTAATAAGAAGCTGATTTCAAAACTCTTTATTAATCTGCCCAGCGATCCCATCAAGCTGGAGAAACGTCTTGGGCTTCAACGGACCATCAGTATACTGATTACCTTCCTGCTTATCTTTCTCATAATTTGCGTCATTATTTATGCGTTCGCTTTTTTAATTGTGGGAGATCTTGTGTTTACAAGTCTTCAGAATATGTTAGACAGTATTGTAAATTACTTTATGAAATACGAGTCTTCTTTTAAAAGTTGGATTGACGCAATCCCCAATAATACCGGCATAGAAGAAAGAATTCAAGAATTCGCTAACCAAGCAATCTCTTGGGTCTCCAAAAACTTCAGCACAGCAGCAGTCTTCCGCTTTATCACCAATATTAGCGGGAGTATTCTCAATACTGTGCTGGGAATCGTTGTCAGCATTTATCTTCTGAAGGATAAGGAGTTTTTCCTTCGGCTCTGGCGTAAACTGCTGCATCTGATACTGCCCATGAAGGCGAATGCAGTTGTAACGGAGACGTTATCCGATATCAATCAGGTTGTTTCTCAGTTTTTAAGAGGCCAGCTTCTGGATGCACTCTTCATCGCAATTTTGTCTTCCATCGGCTTGTCCCTCATCGGCCTTGATTTTGCAGTCTTTATCGGTTGTTTTGCAGGTCTTTGCAATATCATCCCATATTTCGGTCCAATTATCAGTACCGTTCCTGCTGCCATGATCGGCTTCATGACCGGAGGCGTAAGCCAGGGATTACTGGCAATCCTTGTTCTGGTCATCATCCAGCAGATCGATGCAAATTTTTTGTATCCCAGAGTTGTTGGATCCAGTACCGGCCTCCATCCCTTATTCATACTCATTTCAGTTACTGTAGGCGGATACTATGCCGGAATCATCGGAATGATACTTGCTGTTCCCATTGCTGCCATTATAAAGGTGCTGATCATGAAGCGGCTGGATTCCGTCGATTGAACCTGCCGGAATTAATTTAATCGAGCAGCGAAAAACTAACAATCCATTTCATCAAAAGAAGAGCCTGCAATCATCCGATTCGATGCTGCAAGCTCTTTTTTATCCGATCAGTGTGATCAGCAACTTTTCTGTATGCTAAGAGGAGTTAACCTCCTTTTTCTTGTCCTTCTACCGTCTGCTGCCCGACTATGAATCAGGCTCCTCTTACAATCATTCATGGGTTAGCCAACGATTCGAGTGCCCGTCTTTCCATCCAAAGCGTCCACTGCTTTATATAGTGAGGTAATAATAGCCGTTTTTCCCGTACCGGATTCCACAAATTTCATCGCTGCCTGCACCTTAGGAAGCATGCTCCCCGGTGCAAAATGACCTTCTTCAACATATTGCTTCGCTTCCCTTACAGTCATCTCATCCAGATCCCTTTGATCCGGTTTTTTGTAATTGATCGAAACCTTTTCAACCTCGGTTAGGATCAGCAGCGTATCGACGCCAATTTCCTCTGCCAGCAGCTCCGCAGCATAATCTTTATCAATGACTGCGGCAACACCTTCATAGGAACCATCTTCATGCTCAACAACAGGAATTCCCCCTCCTCCAGCGAAGACGACGATGGTGGAATCCCAAAGCCTTCTAATGGTATCGATCTCCACAATTCGCTTCGGAATGGGTGAGGGCACAACGCGGCGCCAGCCCCTTCCAGAGTCTTCTTTCATCACGTATTTTTTATCAGCAGAGAGCTTCTGCGCTTCCTCTTCACTGTAAAAGGGACCGATCGGTTTTGTTGGCTCCTGGAAAGCAGGATCATCATAGTCCACCAACATCTGTGTTACTACAGTAATCACCGGAATATGACCTTTCTTTACCTTAACAAGGGCTTCGTGCATCCCCTGTTGTAAGTGATACCCGATATAGCCTTGGCTCATTGCACCACAGACATCAAAGGGCAACGGCGGCACCACTTCTTTCGCGGTTTCAGAAGCCAGCAGGATTCTTCCGACCTGAGGGCCGTTTCCGTGAACCAAGGCAATTTCATAATCACTGGCAACGATTTGTGCGATATAATCGCTTGTTTTCCGAACTACCTCGAGCTGGCACTCTGCGGTTGGGGGGGAACCAAAAGCCTGAAGAGCATTTCCCCCTAGGGCAATAACGATCTTGCCTTTGCACATTTCAATTCTCCTCCTTATTAATTATATAACTTTATTTGGGATCTGCTGCCATAAACGAACATGCAATACTGCTGACTCAATCTCGATGAATCGGCATACTCATGCATCTTGGACCTCCCCTCCCTCTGGAAAGTTCTGAACTTGGTATGGTCATGACCGTAACACCGTACCGATCGAGAAGATCGTTTGTTACGTGATTTCTGTCATAGGTAATTACGGTTCCTGGTGCGATGGCTAAGGTATTGGATGCATCACTCCATTGTTCTCTTTGCGCTGCGATCTTATCCGACCCTCCGCACCGTATCATCTGTACCGCAGGGAGCTTCAGTTCTCTTTTTAAGATGGTTTCCAGTTCATTTTTACTGCTCTTGAATACTGGCTTTCTTTCCTTATCCAGTGTTACTTCGTAGATGTGTAAGGGGCCTTCAATTTCTGGGTGGATGGTGAATTTATCGTAATCCACCATCGTAAACACCGTATCTAGATGCATGAAAGCTCTGCATTTCGGTATTTCAAATACTAGGATTTTACGAAAACTGTTGTTGTGATTCAGAAGCCGCTCGGCCAAAATTTCAATCGCATCTGCAGAGGTTCTCTGACTTAGTCCAACAGCAACAATCTGAGGCGAAAGTACGAGAATATCTCCGCCCTCGATGGGGCTCATACCTTCGTAATCGTACCAACGTTCCGTTCCCTCGGGCATAAAGCTCTTGTTGTAAAGGTAGATGTACTTCAGCATCAATGCTTCTCTTTTTCTGGCTTTGGTTTTCATACAATGGATGCTGACGCCGTTTCCGATACATGCTCCCGGATCTCTGGTAAAGTACAGGTTAGGCATGGGGTCTGTGTAGTATGGATATTCCTCATTGATATAATCAGCCAGGGAATTGGTTTTTTTAAAATGGACATCCTCTTTTTTAATGCCGGCGATGATTGATTCAACCATCTCTTTCACAGGCATATCCATCAAGTACTGTTCCATTGCCTCCAGCGCATGTAAAGAAAAAACATCACTGTCATTTAAAAACTCTTTGATAAATTTCCTTCTAACCTGTGCATTCTCAAGCGCCAGGATTACCTCATCCGCAAAGTAAAGAACTTCTACTTTGTTTTCCCTTAGCACATTAGCAAAGCAGTCATGCTCCTTCTGGGCAACCTCTAAATATGGGATTTCATCAAAGAGGAGTCTTTCAAAATTGTCCGGCACCAAGCCCTCTATTTCTCGTCCAAGACGATGCAGCAACACCCGGTTCAGCTTCCCAATCTCCGAATAAACGTTTATGCCCTGTACCATATCACGTTCTCCTTTCAAATCGATTCCCTCGATCTATGAATCATCAGGGAGATTCCTATCGAATTATGACAGATTCCTTTAAGGATGGTCTGTTGCGCAGCAATATCCTATGCGATGGTGGCGGCTATGACTGCCTTTATGGTATGCATTCTATTCTCCGCCTCATCAAAGACGACAGAATGCCTGCTGCGGAATACTTCGTCCGTTACTTCCCTGATGTCATACCCCTTTTCCTTCCAATCTCTTGCCATTTTGGTTTCAAAATCATGGAAGGCAGGCAGACAGTGCAAGAAGAGTACATCAGGATTTTCCGTTGCATTCATGAGGTCCATGGTCACCTTAAATGGCGTTAGCAGTCTGACCCGCTCAGGAATCTGCGCTTCTTCCCCCATAGACGCCCAAACGTCGGTATAGATTACATCCGCGTCTTTCAGACAAATCGGCGAATCCGACACCTCAATTGTGCCACCTGTTTCAGCCGCAACGGCTTTGGCCATGGCAACAATTTGCTGATCCGGTTCAAGCTCTGCAGGCCCGTAAGCGGTGAAATGAATCCCCATTTTAGCACAGCCATACATCCAGGCATAAGACATGTTATTTCTGATATCTCCGCAAAATACAACTTTGCATTGTTTCAAAGGCTTAGAAAGATGCTCTTCCATCGTAAGCAGGTCCGCCAATATCTGTGTTGGATGATCCGCGTCCGTTAGCCCGTTCCATACCGGAACGCCAGAGAACTTCGCCAATTCCTCAACCACCTTTTGCTCATATCCCCTGTACTCGATTCCGTCATAAAATCTTCCTAGTACCTTGGCGGTGTCCTCCAGAGACTCCTTTTTTCCCATCTGGGAACTGCCTGAATCCAAAAAGGTAACATGGGCTCCCTCATCAAGACAGGCGACCTCAAAGGCGCATCGCGTCCTTGTAGAGGTCTTTTCAAAAAGCAGTACAATATTTTTCCCCTTTAGTATTTCGTTTTGAATCCCGGCTCTTTTTTTCGCCTTGAGATCTCTGGCGAGATCAAGAAGGTACCGGATTTCTCCCTGAGTCAGATCCATCAGTGTAAGAAAACTTCTTCCCTTTAAATTTACTGCCATCTCCTATCTCCTCATAAATAAAATATAAAGCATTACTCTTCCTGATTTGCATCATATAACAGCGGCAAAAAAAAGAAAGTACCAGCACAGGATTATTTCCATGTGCCAGTACTGAGCTGCAGTAAACGGTGAATAGGAAGCGGCTGCCTGCCTAGTAATATTTCAGTTCTTAGCATCCCGATTCAGCACTTTAGCTTTCTCTCTCCAGTTCTGTCCCATAGCTGCTATCTAATGTAAGTCGGCTCTCCCGCAAGGCTTGTGTCAGCAGTCCGATGCCTTTTTCAATCTGCAGCTTACTGGGATAGGAAAAATTGAGGCGAATGCAGCAATCTCCCTTTGATCCTCTGATATAAAACACGCTTCCGGGGATAAAGGAGACACCTTTTTCGAGAGTTTTTAGATACAGCTTGTGGTAGTCCGTATCCGACGAAAGTTTGCACCAGAGATAAACCCCACCGGCAGGCTTCCGAAAACGGAGGCCCAAATCATTTGCTTCCTGGAGACATAAACACATCAGGTCTCTCTTTTCCTTATAATCGCCGCAAATGGTTCTGAGGTTTTTCTGGTAAATTCCTTTTTCGATACAGCTGCTAAGAAGCTTTTGTGAAATGCTGTCCAAACTGATTAAACGAATCGAAACAATATAACTCAAACTCTTTATCAGGGTTTTATCAGCCAAGACAAAGGCCATTCGAACTCCGGGTGCAAATGTCAGCGCAAAGGAATAGATAAAGATCACGTTATTTCCCTTATCCAGAGCTTTTAATGATGGAATACGAACCCCTTCAAATCGAATTTCCGATACTGCGTCTTCTTCGATGATGGGCATGCGATATTTGTGAGAGAGGTCGAGAAGTGCTTTTCTCCGTTCCAGGCTCATGACGATTCCGGTTGGATTTTGAAAATCTGGATTTACATAAATAAATTTAGGCTGATGCTTGATAATAAGGGGTTCCAGTCTGTCGCAAAGGATTCCCTCCTCATCCATAGGCACAGTAATTACTTTCCCTCCCGCCAGCGCGAAGGTTCTATAGACGTCTGGAGAAACCGGTTCCTCTGTGATCACAGTATCTCCAGGGCGAATTAAAAGAGAGGCCAGGTAGTCCAGCGCTTGATTGGTCTCAGAAACGATCTGTATTTCGGAAGGCTTTGCCCCAATCCCCTTGCCAGACATAAAATGAACAATATTCTGCCTTAAATCATGGTTTCCTTGATAAGGAGAGAACGAATAGGTTTCTATGTTGTCCGATGAAATAATGTCCCCAAGAATGTTGGCTAGATCCTCCTTGCCGTATTCCTCAGCAGATGCGATTCCCCCTGCAAAGGAGATGTTGTTTGAAGTATAAGACTTTGTGAATAGATCGTCAAAGGTGATTTTGAGATCGAGATATTCATCCCGAATCAGACTGGTCCAGGCAATGGTTGCTCCTGCTTCTGCTGCCGTCCGCGAGTTCTTGTATTCCCCGCAGTCTTTATGTTCTCCTGCATCTGACTGATACGATACGGTATACCCTTTTCCTTGTGATGAAGAAAGAAAGGCATCCGCCTTCAACTCCATATAGGCTCTAACGACCGTATTCCTGTGAACCTTCAGGAGCTTTGCCATGGTTCTTTCTGAAGGCAATACAAATCCGTCGGTGATTTCTCCTTTTAAAATCATCTCTTTCAGCTGATTCACAATCTGCATATAGATCGGTGTATGGGCATGATGATTGATGGTAATATCCATAGGTGATCCTTCCTGCTACTTTCACTAATTTTTGTATCAGAGTAATGCTTCGTCTTAATACATGATTATAGTTTCAGTAAAGTCGGTTCCCTCAGATTGCATCTGGCTTCGCTCTGAAAGCAACAATGAAACGATCAGTGCTTTGCCAAGGTAAAATATATTCTTTTTCTCTCATTCTGTCAACGTTTTCCCTCTTATGGGATCGCGTCAAGTTAGGACGGGAAAAATAAAGCTGGAGTTTCCCCATTGTTAAAACCTTGTATTAAATTCCCCTGAGTCCTCGTAATGCTAATGCCAGTTGAGTGCGCTTTCCTGAATTTAGAGCAGGCAGGTTATCGATTGTCTCTCCACTGACTTTTCGTATCTTTTTTCTGCATAATTTTAAGTCCAGTTCAATGGCTCTTGTCTCTCTGATTCGTTCTTGTTTCTTTCTTAGCGCCAGATCGAATAGATTACCTCCGTTTTCAGCAAAGACTCGGAGTCTTGCCATCTGATCGACTCCCTCAAGGCTCCATCCCAGCGGCCTGGAACTGAGCCGATCTGAATAGATATGGCTAATGTGCCCTTCGGCACTGCAGCCCGAATAATCCTTGGAATAGTGATACTTAATGTTTTCCCAATGATTCATGATATAGGTCTTTGCTTCTTTCACCGATTGTGCCTTTGTCTCTGTTTCTGCTGCATCCAGGATGGTTTCAAATACGACCTTTAGGTATTCTTTGTCTTCTCTTTTAAGGGCTCTCCATATTTCCCTCTCAGCGTTTTCAATATGCGCTCCTGCTGTTTTTACCGCCTTGTGCAGGTGGTATCGGTCAAGTACGAAAATACTTTTGTTGATTATGGTTGCTCCTGACTTTATCCAGCTTGCTCCATCCCCGGACAAATATATTTTTTCAATCTTATCATAGTCATAGGCGGTATCAATGTAATCTGCTACTTCGTTCCAGAGTTCTTCTGATTCCCTGTACATTCCACCGAAATATCTCGGGTTCTGCAGTTTCCACCTTTCTTTTCCGACCTGTGTCCTGCCTTCATGCACATACACAAGCTTTGGTTCTGAACAGCCGCCAGCCTGAAGCGCAACGTGATCTTCGTCAGCTTCAATGTAGAGAATTGTAGGCGTTTCTTTTGATCTTGAAATTTTCACTTCGTTATTCCTGACCGGGCCTAGTTCCCTTATGGCGTTCATAACACTCTGGCTTGAAATCTGTAGTGTCTCGGCAGCTTTCCTGCCACTTCTTGCGTACGGGGTATCAATCGCTTCTTCAATCAGTCTGGATTTCAAGGCAACATCCATTTTGTCGTAGGAGTCGATTCCCATCAGTTCATCCGATAAATATCGATATTCCGTTTCGGTTTTATGCTTGTAGTACGTTCTATGATAATGAACCTCACCAAATATGGTCGCAAGGGTGTTGGGTGCAGCCTTCTCATGAACATACCAGTTCTGCTTTCGACGAGAATCTCCTTTCACAAGAGAATCCATCATTTCCAGCGCTTCCTTCGCTAGAATCGTTCCTACTTGGTCCAGTATTTTCTTAGTCTCAATTACAAATTCGGAGATATCCTTCTTTTCCATCAACATCTTTTCGAAGTTTTCCTCAAAACTCCTGATGATTAATTCTGCAATTTCAGTTATACTATTGTTCATAAGAGTGCCTCCGTTATTTGTTTTTGTGGTTATTAACATCATAACATATGAGGCCACTCTTATTTTTTTATTTCCTTTATTTTTCCCGTCCTAATTTTACACTAAGCTCTTATGGTAAAATATGAGCGTTGCTCCAAGTTCATAACGCAAATTATTTTGCACCTTACGATTAATGGTTTTTGGAAATCTACCCAGTAAAAAAAGAGAAAGTGTTGGATAATAGCTTTGAATAAGCTCACTCCAATATCTTTCTCTTTCCGTTTGTTGCAATTCCTATTACCGATTCAGCTTGTGAAATACGGCTTTCGGTATTGAAAATATAAGGCCCTACAAAGTGGCAACCATAATGGCTTTGATTGTATGCATTCTGTTCTCTGCTTCGTCAAAAACAACGGAATGCTTGCTGCGGAACACCTCATCTGTGACCTCTCTGATATCAAAGCCCTTCTCCTTCCATTCCTTGGCCATCTTCGTTTCAAAATCATGAAACGCAGGCAGACAGTGGAGGAAGAGAACATCCGGATTCTCCGTAGCTGCCAATAATTCCGTGGTAACCTTAAATGGGGTCAGCATCTTCACTTTGGCTGGTATCTGATCCTCTTCTCCCATGGAAGCCCATACATCGGTGTAGATCACATCAGCACCCTTTAGGCATCCCGGGTCACTGCTTACTTCAATCACGCTTCCGGTGGCTTCCGCAACCTTTCTGGATGCAGAAAGAACGTCTGGATCTACCTCAAGCTCATCGGGACCGTACGCTACAAAATGAACGCCCATTTTCGCACAGCCATACATCCATGCATAAGCCATATTGTTTCTAATATCGCCGCAGAAAATGACTTTTGCCTTATTGAGCGGTTTCGCCATATGTTCTTCCATGGTCAGCATATCGGCCAGGATCTGAGTGGGATGATCGATGTCTGTGAGTCCGTTCCAAACGGGAACGCCAGAATATCTGGCAAGATCCTCGACTGTTTTTTGATCAAACCCTCTGTATTCAATTCCGTCATAAAATCTGCCCAAAACCTTAGCACTGTCTTCTATGGATTCTTTTTTGCCTACTTGAGACCCTGAGGATTCCAGGTAGGTCACATGTCCGCCTTCATCGTGGCAAGCAACTTCAAAGGAGCATCTCGTTCTCGTAGATGTTTTTTCAAACAGTAGGACTATATTTTTTCCCCTTAGCAAATCACCGCTGATTCCAGCTCTCTTTTTTGCCTTCAAATCATGGGCCAGATCCAGCAGATACCTGATTTCCTGCGGAGTAAAGTCCATCAACGTTAAAAAGCTTCTTCCCTTTAAATTAACTGCCATGATTTCAACCTTCTTTCTGTTTTTTCTGTTTTGGTTTTAAGATATACTCCTGAAGGAGTTTATGAGCCAGGAATTTTTGTGCGTCTGCTTTCAGAGAAAGGTTCACGATCAGCATGAAGAGCTCCAGCATATCATCATCTGATACCTCGGATTCCATGAGATAGTTCTTACTATTTTTGATCACGCTGCTGATACTCTTTGCAAGGGCATCTTGTTCGGCTTCATGCACTTCAAGAATTCCTTTATACAGTGCAGCAATATCAATTTTATCATCAAATTCAGAATTGTAATTATCAATGAGCGGTTTCATAATCTTTTCGATTTCTTCCATCTGGAAGGTGCCCTTCATATAGAAAATGAGGGTCAGCAGAATCAAATGATCCTTGGAATATTTCTTATTGACGGGCCTTGGCAGCATATTGTGCTTCACATAGTTTCCAATCATCGTTTTTGTGATGACCTTATCTTTTTCACTGTTTTTATAGACCGCAAGCTCCCTGTTCAAAAAAGTCTCCGCCTGATCCATATAAATTTCCATATCGGGAAAAGCTGCTTCATCAATTTTTCCCTTGGCTACAAATTCGTCTATCGTATTTTTAATAAATTCTTCATACCTCAAAACACTTTACCTCCATCGATTGTTATCCTTAAGAGTTTTTGCTTATAGTTAATATAACTATAATATAAGGTATTCATTACTACCTGTCAATAATTCCTAAAAAATCTCCAAGTATTAGGGACGCACTGATCAAATGGAGTGTATGCGCAGATGATCACGTAAATTTTCGTTTCCTTAAGCTTTCTTGGGTTTTTCTCCGTAATACTGATAATATGTGACTTCCAGCCTGCCATTATAGAGTTTCCTTCTTCTGTCTGCGGGACGTCCGAAGGTAAGCATTTCAAACTCTTTATCTGTGGTTACTAAGTACAGGGACCATGTGGGATTTTGTTCGAACAACTTTTTCAAGTCAGAATAGATGTGCCGAATCGCATCCTTTTCTCCGATTCGTTCGCCATAGGGCGGATTCGCGATCATGATGCCATAATTTTCATCAAACCGGACTTCCTTCAGCGGGCGGATATGAAAATCGATGCAGTCATCAACGCCGGCTTCCATAGCATTTTCCCGTGCTGCCATCACCGCAGCAGGCAGAATGTCAGAGCCGATAATGCGAATCTCAGCATCATTGTTTATTGCATCAAATGCTGCCTTTCTCTCTTCTTTCCAAAGATGGGACGGAATGGCCGGCCATTGCTCAGCCGCAAATTTTCGGTTCAGGCCAGGAGCAATATTTCTCCCAATTAGTGCCGCCTCAATGGGAATTGTCCCGGAACCGCAGAATGGATCAAGGAGAAGCCTTCCTTCTTTCCAAAAGGACAGCTGGACCATTGCTGCTGCCAGCGTTTCCTTGATGGGCGCAGCCACGTCCTTAACCCGGTATCCCCTTTTGTGAAGGCCTGCACCGCTGGTATCAAGCGTAATGGTTGCACGATCCTTAAGAAGCGTCACCTTAATGATAAATTCCGGTCCCGTCTCCTCAAACCATTGGCAGTGATACGTCTCTTTCAGTTTCTCTACGATGGATTTTTTCACAATCGCCTGACAGTCAGGAACACTGTGCAGCTTCGATTTGACAGAGGTTCCTGTAACAGTGAATTTACCGTCCTCCGGAATCCATTCTTCCCAGGGAAGAGCCTTTGTCTGCTGAAAGAGTTCTTCAAAACTAAGCGCATCGAATTCGCCCAGTTTAACAAGCACTCGGTCGGCACACCGCAGCCACAGGTTTGATTTTACAACAGCCCGTTCATCACCTAAAAAGGTTATTTTTGCATCTTCAGACTTAAGAACCTTGAACCCTAGATTTTCAATTTCTCTTTTGACCACCGCTTCCAGTCCAAAGGTAGCGGTGGCGATCAGTTCCAGCTTTGCCAAAGTTTTTCCTCCTATACCATGGGAAGCGCATCTGCCACTTCCGTCAGAGCCCAACGGCTCCGGCTCTTGCGATTACCTTTGCAGATTGATTCCCACAAAGATAAAAAGCTCTCTTGCGAGAGCTTTCATTTTCTACTAAATGTATGACCTTCTTTTATTCATCTGATTGTTTTCAATCGCATCGATGGAATTTAAGGCCTTACCGGTTCCGATGGCAACACAGGATTTGGGATCTTCAGCAATGGTAACCTTGATGCCTGTTCGTTCCTCGATCCGTTTGTCGATACCGTGTAGGAGTGCTCCTCCGCCGGTGATGACGATACCGCTGTTGCTGATGTCTGCTGAAAGTTCCGGCGGCGTTCTCTCCAATACGCCGTGAGCAACCTCGCAGATCACCTGCAAAGGCTCGTCCAGCGCCTCCATCATCTCCTTCGAAGTGATTTCGATGGATTTCGGAAGTCCCGTGACAAGGTCTCGCCCTCTGCATTCCTTTACGACCACTTCTTCTCTCGGATAAGCAGTACCGATGGTCATTTTCATTTCTTCCGCGGTACGCTCCCCAATGTAAAGCTTGTGCTCTTTTCGCATATATTTAATAATCGATTCGTCGAATTTATCACCAGCAACCTTTACAGAGGTACTTGTTACAATTCCTCCCAGGGAAATCACTGCAACATCGGTCGTTCCTCCGCCGATGTCTATGATCATGACTCCGTCGGGCTTAGAAATATCAAGTCCTGCACCGATGGCTGCCGCAACAGGCTCCTCCATCAAATAGACCGCTTTGCCTCCCGCTTGGGTAGCAGCTTCTCTGACGGCTCTCTTTTCAACCTCAGTAACACCACTGGGCACACAAACCATAATTCTTGGCTTGAAGAATCTGCCGCTTCCGCAGGTCTTTTTAATAAAATATTTCAGCATTCTTTCCGTTACATCATAATCGGAAATCACGCCATCTCTCAGCGGTCTAACAGCAATGATATTGCTTGGAGTTCTCCCCAGCATCTGCCTTGCTTCTTCTCCCACTGCGAGAATCTCATTGGTATCTCTGTTGATAGCGACAACGGACGGCTCGTTCAGAACGACGCCCTTCCCTTTTATATAAACTAAAACATTTGCTGTTCCAAGGTCAATGCCCACTTCTTCTGTAAATCCCAAAATTATCCCTCCTCGTATATATCGTATCAAATCATTCTGTAATCCATAAGGAAATAGATCTGCATATATCAGCTTGTCCCGCTAAACAGAACTAAGGCGAACTTATGCTCGGAAATCTTAAAAATCTCGATTTCGCCGCCATATTCTTATCATTTACGTTTATCTTTAATATTATATCTACAAAGAGTAAAATTTTCAATTTTTATTTTATATTTCATAGACAAAGTTTGGATGGAAATGGAGCTGCCAGATGAAATCGACAGCTCACACTGCTAACATTCATATTTTTACGATGTCTACCATGTTAAAGTCTTCCAAGGTCTTCCTCATCAGAAGGCTATTGGCCAGTGCATTGGCAGTATCGATGGAGGTCAGGCATGCGATGTTTCTCTCGATTGCTTTTCGCCTCATCTGAACGGAATGCACCGCCGGTTTTCTTCCGATGGTGGATGTTGACACTACAAAGTCAACCTCACCAGTATCAAACAAATCACTCGTATTGGGAGATGGTCCATCGTGCTTATTAACGATTTCTGACGGTACGCCGTGTTCTCTCAGATATTCTGCCGTACCCTTCGTTGCCCAGATTTTATATCCAAAATCAATAAACTTCTGCGCAAGAGGCACGACTTCCGGCTTGTCAGAATCCTTTACTGTAATCAGAACGCAGTTTCCAACTTTATGCATCTCATAACCTGCTGCAATGAGACCTTTGTACAAGGCAGTTTCCAGATCGCGATCGATCCCAAGTACTTCTCCTGTAGATTTCATCTCCGGTCCGAGATGATTGTCTGCGTCATGAAGCTTAGGAAAACTGAATACCGGTACTTTGACCGCTACGTAGTCGCCTTCAGGGCAAACGCCGCTGCCGTAACCGAGATCCTTGAGCTTTGCACCCAGTGCCACCTTCGTTGCAAGGTCAACAATAGGAACGTTGGTAACCTTGCTGATATACGGTACAGTCCTCGATGATCTGGGATTGACTTCGATGACATAGACCTCTCCCTGATAGATGACGTACTGGATATTTACAAGACCCGATACGTTGAGCTCCTTGGCAAGCCGTCCGGTATATTCCACGATGGTATCCCGTATTTTCTGGGTTAATGTCTGGGGCGGATAGATGGAGATGGAGTCTCCGGAGTGGACTCCTGCCCGCTCAATATGCTCCATGATGCCAGGGATGAGGAAATCATCTCCGTCACAAACTGCGTCGACCTCCACTTCCGTACCCATGAGGTATTTATCGATGAGCACCGGGTTCTCAAGCTCTGTTGCGGTAATGATATCCATATATTCTATGACATCATTTTTTCCGTGAGCGATGATCATATTCTGGCCTCCCAAAACGTAGGACGGTCTCAGCAATACGGGATATCCCAGCTTCTGCGCTTCCTTCACTGCTACTTCTGTGGTATAGGCCATTCTGCCGTTTGGCCGCGGAATGTTGCAATGCTCCAGAAGCTTATCAAACCGTTCTCTGTCTTCTGCTGCATCAATGCTGTCCGCTGAGGTCCCCAGTATTTTAACGCCCTTATTCTTCAGATGCTTGGTGAGCTTGATGGCTGTCTGTCCTCCGAACTGCACCACCACGCCCCATGGCTGCTCTGTCTCGAGAATGGAATCCACATCTTCGGGAGTTAGGGGTTCAAAATAAAGCCGGTCGGAAATGTCAAAGTCTGTGGAAACAGTCTCTGGATTATTATTCACGATAATCGCTTCATATCCGGCTTCCTTCAGTGCCGTGACACAGTGAACAGAGCAGTAGTCAAACTCGATTCCCTGTCCAATCCGGATGGGACCCGAACCGAATACGATGACCTTCTTCTTTCCGGTGCTATGCTGCTCGATAAATTCTCTTGCCTCATTTTCCTCATCATAGGTGGAATAGAAATAGGGGGTTTCCGCAGCAAACTCTGCGGCGCAAGTGTCAACCATTTTATAGGAAGCGTACAGTTTTTGCGGTGGTTCCTGTCCGCTAAGATTCTTGATGGTTTTGTCAAGAAAGCCCAGTTTTTTTGCCTTTTTATATTTTTCCTGCGTCAGCTCTCCTTGGGAAAGGGATTGCTCCATCTTGAATAGGTTGTTCAGCTTATTGATAAACCAACGATCAATCTTTGTGATCTCAAAGATTGTGTCAATGGAGATTCCACGCTTCAACGCCTCATATACCACAAAGATCCGTTCGTCGTCACAGTGGTGCAGAAGCTCTTCAATGGTATCGGTATCTTTTTCCTTCAGCTTTCTTAGGTTTAGGGAATCAAGATTCAGCTCAATGCAGCGAACCGCTTTCATCATTGCCTGTTCGAACGTAGTACCGATGGCCATTACTTCTCCGGTAGCCTTCATCTGAGTGCCTAGGGTTCTCTTTGCGTAGACAAATTTGTCAAAGGGCCATTTGGGGAATTTGACAACAATGTAGTCTAGTGCCGGCTCAAAGCAAGCATAAGTCTTTCCTGTTACCGTATTGAGAATCTCATCCAATGTATAGCCAATGGCAATCTTGGATGCCACCTTTGCAATCGGATATCCAGTGGCTTTTGAAGCCAGGGCAGAGGATCTGGATACTCTGGGATTTACTTCAATGACTGCATATTCAAAGTTGTCTGGATTCAGAGCGAACTGACAGTTACAGCCGCCCTCTACGCCTAGCGCTTGAATGATATTGATCGATGCAGTTCTCAGCATCTGATATTCTTTATCAGACAGAGTAACAGCCGGTGCTACAACGATGGAATCTCCCGTATGTACGCCCACCGGGTCAACGTTTTCCATCGAGCAAACGGTGATGGTATTGTTCTTGCTGTCTCTGATAATTTCAAATTCAATTTCTTTCCAGCCGGAAACACAGCGTTCCACCAAAATCTGATGGATGGGGCTCAGCCGCAGGCCGTTTTCACCGATTCTCAAAAGCTGCTTCTTCGTGGATGCAATACCTCCCCCAGTTCCCCCAAGGGTATATGCAGGGCGAACGATCACAGGGTATCCGATCTCTTCCGCAAAGGCAAGGGCGTCGTCTATGTCAGTTACAACTTTGGAAGGAATCACCGGTTCTCCGATAGACTCCAGCATATCCTTAAACAGCTGCCGGTCCTCCGCCTTATCGATGGTTTCCGGAGTAGCACCCAGAAGCTTTACATTCTGTTCTTCCAGAAATCCTTCCTTTGCAAGCTGCATGGAAAGCGTCAGTGCGGTTTGCCCTCCCATGGTAGACAGAATGCTGTCAGGCTTTTCAAGCTTAATAATCTTTTTCAGTACCGGCAGCGTCAGGGGCTCAATATACACCTTATCCGCTATGGTTTTATCCGTCATGATGGTGGCCGGATTTGAATTGACCAGCACGACTTCAAGTCCGTCAGCCTTCAGTGTACGGCAGACCTGCGTTCCCGCATAATCAAACTCCGCCGCCTGTCCGATGATAATAGGACCAGATCCGATCACAAGCACTTTCTTTATATCGTTACGTAATGGCATAGTTTCCTCCCTCTCTTTACTGCTGCTTCATGAGTCCGATGAATGTGTCAAACAGATACTTGGTATCCAGCGGTCCAGCGCAGGCTTCCGGATGGAACTGCACCGTAAAGGCCTTTCCGTTCTGATACGTAATCCCCTCGCAGCTCCCGTCATTGGCATTATGATGGCTTACAAAGCCAACCGCTGGGTTCAGCGTTTCTCCTACCACCGCATAGCCATGATTCTGGCTCGTAATAAAGACTCTGTCCCGCACCGTGTCTACCACCGGCTGATTGGCTCCCCGGTGGCCATACTTTAGTTTCTGTGTGGCTGCACCATTTGCCAGGGCCAGAAGCTGATGTCCCAGGCAGATGCCGAAGATAGGAATCTCAGAATTCATCAGTTCTTTTAAAATTGCGATGGGCTCCGTATTCTCTGAAGGATCTCCAGGTCCGTTGGAAAGCATAATCCCATCAGGATTGATGTCGAGGATTTCTTTCACAGTGGTATTATAAGGCACCACCGTTACGCTGCAGCCTCGTTCCAGCAAGCTGCGGAGAATGTTCTCCTTTGATCCGTAGTCGTAAAGGGCAACATGAAGTTCTTGATTTTCTGCCTTATGAAATGTCTTCTCCGCGCAGGTTACTGATTTCACTGCATCCTGTATGGTATATTCCTTTAATTCCTTTAAAAAAGCGTCCATATCTTCAGGCAATTCCGTTGTAATTGCACCGTTCATGACGCCATGCTCTCTCGTTTTCTTCGTAAGTGCCCTCGTATCAATATCATAGATACCGATTACATTCTGTTCTTTGAGATACTGGTCTATGGTTTTGCCGCATCTGAAATTGGACGGTTCCTCGCACCATTCTCTCACAATATATCCTTTCACCCAGGATTTTTTTGATTCACTGTCAAATTCATTCACACCGTAATTTCCGATCAACGGGAAGGTCTGTGTTACAATTTGACCATAATAGCTGGGATCGGTCAAGGTTTCCTGATAACCGGTCATTCCCGTGGTAAAAACCACCTCTCCCAATGCTGTACCCTGAGCGCCAAAGCTATTTCCTTGGTATACAGAACCATCCGCCAAGATTAAATATGCTTTGCGCTCTTCTTTTCCTGTCAATTGATTGCCATGTTCCATGTTTTATATTCCTCCCCATCAATTCCAACGTATCAGTCTGCAGGCTCATATCCGGTGAAATTCTTGCGATGCAGGGCGTATCTGCCCGCCAGACTGCACCGCTTTATTTCCACTGCTGCGTAAGCGTCTTTTCAGCGCATCGCTTTATTTCAGGGCTGCTTCAAGAATTGCAAGCCCTTCTTCCAGCTCCTCAATTGTGATGTTCAGCGGAGGCAGAAGTCTAATTTTATCCTTTGCGGTCAGCGCAATAAGTCCCGCTTCCAACGCATTTTTTACAACAGCCTTAGCATCTTTCTCCTTAGGCGCTACACCCAGCATCAACCCAAGCCCGGTCACTGCCGCAACACCCTCCATCTGAAGGAGTTTGCTGCGCAGGTATGCTCCCTTTTCACTGACTTCCGAAAGGAATGCTTCGTCAATCCTCTTCAGAACTTCAATACCTCCGGCACATACCGCCGGATTTCCACCAAAAGTTGTGCCATGATCCCCCGGCTGCAGCACACCTTCACATTTCTCGCCAAACAGAATTCCGCCGATAGGCAGTCCTGCGCCAAGTCCTTTTGCCATAGTCACAAGATCAGGTGTGATCCCATAATGTTCATAAGCGAACAGCTTACCTGTTCTTCCCACTCCCGTCTGAACCTCATCTGCAAGGAACAGGATATCTTTCTCCTTGCAGAGCTCGTAGATCGCCGTTACAAAACTCTGTTTCAGATTATTGACGCCGCCTTCTCCCTGGACAAATTCCACCATGATGGCGCAGGTCTTTTCCGAAACCTTTGAAAGCAGGTCGTCCGTATCGTTTGCTATGGCGTATTCAAACCCTTCCACAAAGGGGTTGAAATATTTATGATAACCTTCCTGGCCCGTTGCCGTTATAGTGGCCATTGTTCTTCCATGGAAGGAATCTTTCAAGGTAATGATTTCGTATCTTCCGTCTCCGTATTTTTGACTGCTGTATTTTCTGGCGGTTTTGATGGCGCCTTCATTTGCCTCTGCTCCGGAGTTGCAGAAGAATACTTTTTTGTAACCGGTTCTGCTTACGAGCATTTCGGCCAGTTCTCCGCAGGGGCTTGTATAAAAGAGGTTTGATGTGTGCTGAATGTTCTTTAATTGCTGCATCACCGCATCCACCCAGCCGGTATCACTATACCCCAGCGAATTCACGCCGATTCCAGAGGAGAAATCGATGTATTTCTTTCCTTCCGGTGACCAACAGGTGGCTCCGGAACCCTTTTCAATGCATAGATCGTTTCTTGCATATGTCCCAAGGATGTATTTCTGATCTCTTTCTTTCACATCTGCACTTTTCATTATGTTTGCCTCCGTTCCTGTACCGTCAAGCCTTGGGAGGAAGATAACCTTCTTTCCTTGCATCCAGTACCTCTATTTCAATCATTCTTTCTGAAACACACCCTAGTAGAGCAGCGTTCCGATACCTTCGTCGGAAAAAAGCTCGATCAGAATAGAATGTTCAATTCTTCCGTCGATAATGACCGCTTCCTTGATTCCACTTTTGATTCCGTCTACACAACTCTGAATCTTTGGGATCATGCCGCCAGATAAAATTCCACTGCTGACCAACCCAGGAACCTCATCTACCCTAACCTTATGAATCAGCGTATCTTCATCTTCCTTTTCCCGAAGCAGTCCTCTCACGTCGGTCATCAGGATCAGCTTTTCTGCTTTCAAGGCACCAGCGATTGCTGCCGCTGCCGTGTCTGCATTGATATTGTAGGTTTGGCCGTCCTTGTCAGCACCCACAGTGGCCACAACCGGGATGAACCCATTTTTCAGTGCCATGGTAATCGGTGCAGCTTCGACTTTTTTAATGTCTCCCACAAAACCCAGATCCACTTCTCCCTGCAGCTTTTCCACCTGAAGCATTCCTCCGTCCAGGCCGCAGAGGCCGATGGCCTTCCCATTATTCTGCTGGATCAGCGAAACAAGATTCTTGTTGACCTTGCCTGCCAAAACCATGGCCGCAACCTCAGCAGTTTCTTCATCGGTATACCTGAGCCCGTCAATGAATTTGGATTCCTTTCCCATGATGTTCAGCATGGTGCTGATCTCAGGGCCGCCTCCGTGTATCAGGACAACCTTGATTCCGACCAGTGCCAGAAGCACAATGTCCTTCATGACAGCCATTTTCAGCTTGTCATTGACCATTGCGTTTCCGCCGTATTTGATCACTACGGTTTTATTAAAATATTTCTGTATATAAGGAAGGGCCTCTACCAGTACCTTCGCGCTTGTGATCGTGTCTTTCATGTTTTCCCCTTATCTGAATCTGCTAGGCTGCGTTCCTTGTTATGACCGATAACTGCCGTTAATCTCCACATAGCTGTACGTCAGATCACAGCCCCATGCCTTTGCCTCGGCTTCACCCTGATTGAGTGATACGAGGATGCTGATCTCGTCTTCCTTTAAGATCACCGAAGCCTCATCTTCGCTGTATTCGTTGTATGCGGCTCCTTTGCATACATCCACTTTACCTTTGGCTGATGCCAAAGAAACATCAACTTTATTAATATCAAATTCTGCATCTGCATATCCAATGGCGCAAAGGACTCTGCCCCAATTGGCATCTTCGCCAAACATGGCAGCTTTAAACAGGCTGGAAGTAATGACTGATTTGGAGATTGTCCGCGCAGTCTCCTTATCAGGTGCTCCTGTAACGGTGCATTCAAGGAGCTTCCCTGCACCTTCGCCGTCTTTTGCCAGCGCTTTGACTATTGCAGAGGTAACCTGGTTCAGTGCGGCGCAGAAAACATTGAAGTCCTCTCCCTCTCTCTCAATGAGCACATTGCCTGCCATTCCGTTCGCCATGATGGATACCATATCGTTGGTGGAGGTATCACCGTCAACACTCAGCTGGTTGAACGTATCCAGAATGTCTGCAGACAGTGCTTTATGAAGAAGTTCAGGAGCGATAGCCGCGTCTGTCGTCAGGAAGCAAAGCATTGTCGCCATATTGGGATGGATCATGCCGCTGCCCTTGGCGATACCACCTATTTTGCATTCTTTTCCGCCTAGCTCGAATTTGACTGCAAACTCTTTTTTCACGGTGTCCGTCGTCATAATACCGAAGGCTGCCTCTTCCGAACCGTTATCACTGAGCTTTTTGATCGCTTCCGGGATTCCTTTTTCAAAGGGTTCCATGCTCATGGGCTGGCCTATGACCCCGGTCGATGCCACGATGATATCCTCAGGCTTTACCTCCAGCTTTTCGGCCAGCAATTCGCAGGTCTTTACCGCAATCTCGATTCCGTTGGGTGCGCAGGTATTTGCGTTTCCGCTGTTGCAGATGACCGCAATCGCTTTTCCGTCATCCAGATGCTCCTTTGTAATCAGCAGCGGTGCACCCTTTACCTTGTTCTTAGTATAGACAGCAGCAGCGCTGCACATAACATCACTTAAAATAAGTGACAAATCATTCTTCGAGGTGTTGCCTCGGATTCCACAGTGGACTCCGGACGCTTGAAAGCCTTTGGGCGCACAGATTCCGCCCTCTATAAATCCTGTATTCATATTGATTCCTCCAATTCTGTTTCAATATTTATGAATGAAGAACGAGCCCTGTGGTTTCAGGCAGGTTCAGCATAATATTCATGCATTGGATTGCTGCGCCGGAAGCGCCTTTGCCGAGATTATCATATCGGGCCATCAAAGTGATCTGCTCTGCATGACCGCATAGATAAATTTCCATCCCATCAGTTTCCGCAAGCGATCCCGCAGCCATAAAGCCATCTTCGGGCTTTTCCCCGAATTCCTTCACTGTAATGAGAGGCTGGTCTTGATAATGTTCTGCAAACACCTGCTGCAGTATCGACGGGCTCATTTTCTTTGCCAGGAGTCTTGTGTGAAGCGGCACGGTAATCAGCATTCCACAATAATAATCTGCTATAACTGGATGAAATGCCGGAGCGTATTCAATTCCTGTCATGGCGATCATTTCGGGTAAATGTTTGTGATTTTGATCCAGTCCATACTGCCTTGGAGAGTTGAGCTCTTTATTCCTGCCCTCTGACTCATACTGGGCGATCATGTTTTTTCCCGCGCCGCTGTATCCTGTCAAAGAGTGACAGACAAACGGGTATCCAGCGTCTGCAATTCCGTACTGTATCAACGGCTTTACCAGAGAAATGAATCCGGTAGCATGACAGCCTGGTACTGCGATACGATTTGATTTTTGGATAAGAGTTCTTTGGTTCTTATCCAGTTCGGGCATTCCATAATCCCAATGCTGATTCGTTCGATGAGCCGTAGAAGTATCCAAGATTCTGCTGCTTTCTCCTGCAAGAGCAGCTATTTCTCTTGCTGCTGCATCCGGCAGACACAGGAAGGATATATCTGCATTTTGTATCATTTTAAGACGGGCTTCAGGCTCTTTCCTATCCGCTTCGGCAATTGTTTGTATTGTAAGATCTGCTCTGCTTTTCAGCCTGTTATGTATCTTCAAACCTGTGGTTCCCTCTTGACCGTCAATAAATATTTTATATGCCATTCCGACTGCACCTTCCTTCGTTTTTGGATATTGATCTGTATTCCTCTAGTTTAGCCACTTCAGCTAAAATGTCATTTTTATCATTATACGCCTATTTGGAACAAAGTCAACGGATTTTTGCATATTTATTACGAAAAATGTATTTTTATTCATTGGCAATTACAAATCAGAGGTGCAAGCTTGAATAGGTGCCTTGATCCACCTCCGAAGTTCCATTTTTATCTGTCAATCAAATGGTATATCACCTTCATGTCCTACATATATATGTTGTAAAGAAACGGTTGCTTGGCTTAGAGGCCAATTCCAAGTATTGCACAAATATATGAAGGTGGTGAAGTCTATAATATGAAGGATTACATAGAAGAGCGGGTTCTGGAGCTCGCTAGGTACATACTTGAAACAAATTCCACGGTTAGAGCGGCCGCTAAAAAGTTTCGGGTATCTAAATCCACAGTCCATAAGGATATTACCGAAAGGCTGCTTGAGATAAATCCAGGGCTTGCCCATGAAGTCAAGACTGTTTTAGATAATAACAAGGCGGAGCGTCATATCCGTGGCGGTCTTGCCACACAGCAGAAATATAAAGGACGGTAAAATAAAAGTGCAGTGAATCAAAAAATATCATTTGATTCCTGCACTTTTTCCTTCGCTGTTCAATTGTAGTTTCTGTTTTTTCCCTTTCTCTTCACTTAATTGATCATTCAATATCTCTAAAATGCAATCGCTAGATGCTCCATTCCATTGATTCATGCTACAAATGATTGAAACACGAACCCCATCACGGAAAACCCCTTCCGACAATCGGCTTTGATCATAATTCACATTTTTAATGATATCATCTAACGCAAACTTCAACAGAATAACACTCTCTTTTCCAACTTCGAGTTAATCCCTTCAAGGGTATATAACGGACTTGCATTCAGGATTCAGTTCATCCTTCATCCAGGCATTTCTCCGATTATACCACAACGTTTTATTTTTGTCCATGTATTTTTTTATAGCGATTCATATTACCAATCATAGCCCCAATTCCGCACGAACCTGAGCTTCAGGAATTGGTTTGCTGATCAAATAACCCTGTATCAAATCACAGCCGCAGGTTTCCAGGAAATGAAGCTGGTCTTCTGTTTCCACGCCCTCCGCTACCGTTTTAATCCCCATATCATGAACAAGAGAGATTATGGTCTTAAGAATCTTGCTATCCACTCCGGAATTTGCGATTTCATCAATAAAGCATTTATCAATTTTTATAATGTCAGCGGGGAGGTTTTTTAAATAATTTAGAGAAGAATATCCCGTACCAAAATCATCAAGATAGATAAGGATCCCTTTTTCCCTGAGAGAAGTCAGCTTCTGAGATGCTTCACCAAAGGATTCTACTAAGCATGATTCTGTGATTTCCAATGCAATACT
Source organism: Clostridiales bacterium (assembly GCA_015243575.1). Classification (NCBI taxonomy): domain Bacteria; kingdom Bacillati; phylum Bacillota; class Clostridia; order Peptostreptococcales; family Anaerovoracaceae; genus Anoxybacterium; species Anoxybacterium hadale. The sequence goes on along the minus strand of CP042469.1, from coordinate 4,618,849 downwards.
GCCTTTCTGCAACTTATATTGATCATATTTTGCAAGCACATTCTCCACAAAGTCATTCTGTGACAATTGAATCGACGAAACATTGCAGGAAATGTAGAGTCCCTGTAACTGGGTTTGTTGTGCGAAGGCAAACGATTTGTCAATAACCCAATCTCCAATTTGCTTGATCATCCCGATTTCCTCCGCCAGAGGAATCATCACTTCAGGAGAAACAGATCCATATTTTATACTGTTCCAGCGAATCAGTGCCTCATAGCCCTTAATGCTCCGGCTTTTAATGTCAAACATTGGCTGGAAGTGAAGCGCAAATTCACCATTTGTAAAGGCAAGCCGCATCTGCTCTTCCATTTCACTTTTGAATTGCAGCTCAAGGCTTAATATCTCTTCATAAAAACAGAAACTGTCCTTTCCTTTGTCCTTCGCACTGTAAAGCGCAAGGTCAGCCTTCTTAAATAAATCCTCCACGGATCGCCCATCGTCAGGAAAGAGACTGATACCAATACTGCACGTGATATGTACGGGTGTTTCTCGTAGCATGATCGGCTTTCGGAACGCCGAAAGAACATTCTCTGCCGCCAAGGCCGCTTTGGCGCTGTCAGCATTATGATATAAGATAACAAATTCATCGCCACCAATCCTTGCCGGAATCAGATTAGGATTTGCAAGCTCCCTAAGCCTCTCTGCAAGTTCAACCAAGACTTCATCGCCAAAGAAGTGGCCAAAGCTGTCATTAATCTTCTTAAAATTATCAAGGTCTATGAACAGGATAGCTCCACTTACTCCTTCATCATCAGCAGCATCAAATTCCTTTCTCAGTTCATTCATGATATATACACGATTATAAAGTGAAGTCAGGTAATCACAATATGCCAGATATCTGATATCATCCTCATGCTTTTTTCGCTCACTGATATCTCTGATCACAGAAACGATTACTTCGTCACCCGACCAGATACTTTTTCTCAAAGCTACCTCTCCATCAAAGGTATTGCCATCGTTAGGCCGTTTGAATTTCCATTCGAAGACCATGGATGCCATCTCAAGAGTATCCGCTTGCTGCAGCTTTTCATCGGCCTCATAACCATCCGCGCAGAGCTGCGGAATGCTGTAATCCGTGATTCGATCTACCGGTATCCCAAATAAAGAGCCCGCTCTTTTGTTTGCCTGGAGGATCACTCCATCTTTGTCATGAATCATTACAGTATCATGGATTGAGTCAAAGACGGTCCTAATATTGCTTTCCGCATACATCCTTTCCTGAATCTCAACAGAAAGTCTGTCGTTGGCTGTAATTAAAATACGAATATATATTGCCGCAGCAATAATCACACTGATCGTGATGAAAAGAAACCCATATCGCTGAATTTTCAACACTTTTTCAAGCTCCCTATATGCGCTCTCAGGGTACATTCCCGTGCCGATATAGGCATCTATTTCCGGAATGCCCATTACATATGACAACTTTTCCTCCACACGGTTTTCTTCCGGCATATAGTAATGATAGGAGACATAAGCACCGGATGGTGTCTCCTTAGCAGCTTTCACAAGCTCCCGAATGATATATTTACCATTTACATCCTGTAGATCCCATTGATAGGATCCTTCTTTTCTGTTTTCAAAGGGCTGCACCAGCATTACGCCATCATAAGAACTCATAAATATGTAATTTTTTCCGTACTCATCCTCGTAGGTCATTTTGCGAACAAGATTTATGATTTCTTCTCTGGCCTCTGTCTTGTCCAGCATTCCGCGGCGCATGTCATCGAGAATCGGCTCGATTGTGTTGTAGGCCATATGAACCATTTTGCTGACCGAGCTTTGACGCTGGTTTTGCATCAACATAGAAAAGTCAGTACTGATCATTTGTGATATGATCAATTCAGAAACGATTAAAAAAAGCGAGCTAATCACAAGGATAGCGATCATTTTTTTCGTTTTCTTATCCTTCATAATGTTCATCTGTGGTACTTCTTGTATCACTGCTCCAGTGATACGTCTCCTTTTATTACTTGTTAAGCTGGCAGCAAAATCTCCACAAAGTACCTGCCGAAATGCAGTGCCAAAGCAGGTATCTACTAGTATATATGCCCCCTACTAATAATTCAAATATTAAATTGCTTTACTTCCGGTTCTTTCCATTTATTCTGGTTCAGCAAGCTGCTTCGCAACAAATCGCTCTCCCTTGAATATAGTGTACTAGGGAAACTTGATCAATTCAGTGCTTCCCTAACCCCGGCTGCATGGCAGATGCGTTATGGCCATGAAACAGCCTGAGTTTGAATGAATAGAAAGGCGTGATACTATGGCGATCTTCAAAGTATCGCCCGAAACAAACATCACCTCTTTGATCGCCTCCGACGAGGTTTCTCAGGGGGATGTTCTGATTCTCGAAGAAGGAGTTTATAACCAGTCGGTTTTCATCAGCAAAAGCCATATTCGTATCATGGCGAAAAACCAGCACGTCGTATTCGACGGCTACGGTGAGCTTTCAAATGGTTTCTTTCTTTTCGGTACAACCGGCGTTGAAGTCAGCGGAATAAAAATTCAAAATTACGCATATGCCGGCATTGTCGTGATCTTTGGCTCCGCAAACCGAATCCTCTCCAATATTATCAAAGAGGCAGCGGAGCGGGGCGTTGATATCGTGCGGTCATCCGCAAATTTGGTTTGGAAAAATGAGATCTGTCTTACTCGGTTCGGAGTTTTGTTGGAAACGGAAAGCACCGATAACTGGATCATTGAGAATAAAGTACGGGATTGTATTGCCGATTGCTTCGAATCCTTCTTTACGGAAAGCACCGGGAATGCATTTATCAGTAATAACGGCTGCAACAGCGGTCTGAGCTGTTTTTCCGCCGTTGGAGCAAATTGCCTTGCATATCGCAACACGGCATTCGGTGCTCATTATAACGGAGTTGGTGTGGTTCTGGGCAGAGACTGCCTCGCAATAGAAAATAAAAGTAAAGGGAACGGCAGCTCCGTCAATGGTACCTCGAACTTTTCCTCCCCTGAAAATACGTTCATAGCTGACAACATTATGAATCATAATAACGAAATCGGCTTATACGTGATGAGTGACTACAGTATCATACAGAATAACCGAATCAGCTGTAACGATAGCATCGGGCTCTCGCTCTCCCCAGATTCCTCAAATTGCCTCATCTACCATAACCGCATCGAGTGCAATGCGGGAGAAGACATTGTTGACAATGGCTCCGACAACAATTTTATCCGAAACTTAACTGGTTGTTGTGATCATTGGGATCGCGAAGCTGAAGACCTGCCGGAAAAAACAGTCATGCTAATCGCTGAGAGTTCCGGCGTTACCCTTACAAACAAGCTGCAAATAGAACTTCAGCTCGAAAAAGCAGCACTTGCTAAATTGGAGGAGCGCTCGACAAGACAGCCTGAGCATGCAAAATACAGCCATCAGATCTTTATTGAGCAGCTGAAAGATAAAATTGCCCGATGGGAGGCCCTATTGCAGCAATAACTTTGATCGCGAAACAAAACACCTCATTCGGGCGGATATTTCTAGATGCCGCCTGAATGAGGTGTTGTTTTTTATTTATTATTTATTTCGTTGCGTTATTGCTCATCCATTATGCCAGTACCCGATAAATTTACTTTAGTTTCCAAAGTTTTATCTGCTAAGGCCTATAGGAATTTTGTAATAGGATCTTGGTTTTTATATCCTTCCAGCAATTTTGCCGACTTGGACACATCCCCCATCAGGATGCCTCCGCAGAATCTGTTATTGACAAAATACAGTTTCTCATAGGTATTTTTGGCGCCGTCATAAACTTCAAATGTCTTGTAGACCTTGGAAGGATCTTTCCCGTTGTCACCGACGGCAAATAGGGTAGTTCCCATGCCGCTGAACGCATTTGACGGTACAAAAGCCTCATATTGATATTCGTCTCCAACAGCGTTGATGCCGGCTGCCTTACCCATCTCAACTGCCTGGCCCCAGATTGCATAATTGACTCCGTTGAATTCTGCGCAGTCCCCGCAGGCGTAGATATTCTCTGCACTGGTCTCCATCTTCTCATTGACCTTGATGGAACGATCTGCTTCAATGCCGATGACTTTGGCCAGCTCGATGTTCTGGCGAACTCCTGTGGAGAGGATGACAAGCTCAGCTTCAACTAAGGTTCCGTCAGCCATTTTCACGCCGGCTGCTTTTCCGTCTCCTGATATTTCTTCGATTCCAACACCAGTGACGACTTTTATTCCTGATTTCTCAGCTGCCGCTGTCAAAAGTGCAGAGCCTCTTTCATCCAGCTGTCTACCCATAATAACGGGGGCCATTTCGATGACCGTGACCTCTTTTCCTGCCTTCTTCAGCTCCCATGCAGCCTCCAGACCCAGAATGCCTCCGCCGATTATAACGGTTTTCTCTACGGTCTGCAGGAATTTCTGCAATTGATTAACGCCTTCCAGTGTACGGATTGCAAAAACGCCTTCCTGTCCCGCACCCTTGATCGGAGGGATGAAAGAATCTGCTCCTGTGGCAAGAATCAGCTTGTCATAGACTCTGGTCTCTCCGTTTTCCAGTACCAGCTCCTTGGTTTCCTTCTTAATCTCTTTTACAGTGGTACCAAGGGTCAAGGTAATATTCTTTTCCCGATACCATTCCTCGGGCTTGATATAAAAGTTAATGGGATCCACCTCGGACAAAATGCCCTTTGTCAGCATCGGTCTGTTGTATCCGATGACATTCTCACTGGATATGATCTCAATACTGCACGTTTTATTTCTCTTTCGGATTTCTTCACAGGCTGTAGTTCCTGCTGCTCCGTTTCCGATGATCACAAAGCGCTCCGCTTTATCGGATACAAAGGAAGTATCAGAAACTTCAAGCGCCGTAAATTGATCCGGTCCAACACCGCAAACGGGGCAGGATTCCGGTGGTTCTTCTCCTTCAATCTCTGCACCGCAAACAAGGCATTTCCATACTTTCTTGGGAGCACTGGAGGGTTTTACATTTTCAACAATCTTGCCTGCCAATACGGATGCTCCGAAGCCATAGCCAAATTCGAAAGCCTCCTGAAGCTGCGCATCATTTGGTTTGAATCTGATTTTCAGGCCTTCTCCGTAAAGCTTCATATTCAGCTGCTTCAGCCGTTCCATAATATTGGGAACACCTTCTCCACTCCATCCATAAGAACCGAAGGCTGACGCAATTTTCTTGCCATGTGTCTTAGCAAAGATCGCCGTTGTCAGATCCCAGATCGGCTTCAGTGCTTCTCCAACCATGGTAGGCGTGCCAAATAGGATTCCATCTGCCCAATACATCTCGTCCAAAACCTTTGCCGTATCATCATAGACCATATCGTAAAGCCTTACATCAATATCCCCGAAGGCTTTTATCCCTTCCGTAATCTTGTCTGCAATCATCTTCGTATAACCGTAGGCGCTCACATAAGGGATAATAACTGTTTTCTTAGAATTCGGATTGGTTTCCGTCGCCCATTCCTTGTATAAATGAATGATTTCCTGCGGATTGTCAATGAGCACCGGACCGTGTCCGGTAAGAATCATCTGGAGATCCAGATCCTGCACCTTCTTGACCGCGTCCAGGACGTTGGGTTTAAACGGTGCCATGATGCAGTCAAAATAGTATTTCAGAGAACTCATGTAATCTTCTTTGCTTGCGACGGTATCATTGGTGATCCCTTCCAGCGAGTAGTGGGTGCCAAAGGCATCGCAGGTCACCAAAATTCCATCCTCTTCAACAAAGGTGAACATGGTATCCGGCCAGTGCAAATTGGGAGCACTGATGAACTTCAGTGTCTTATTTCCAAGGGAAAGCTTGTCCCCATCTTTTACAATTACACTATTGAAGTCCTTGTTGCAGATCTCCTTCATAAAGTTGATCGCTGCCGACGTACCGACAAGTTTCAGTTTTGGATTGATCTCCAAAAGCTTTTCAATAGTCCCACTGTGATCCGGCTCTGTGTGACTCACGATAATATAGTCGATTTCATTCAAAGGAATGATCCCCGTGAGCTTCTCCAGGTAATCCTCAGAGAACTTTGCCTTGGAGGTTTCAAAAACCATACTTTTTTCCGAACCCTTCAGAACATAGGAATTATAGGAAGTACCGAATTCGGTGTACATGATGATATCGAATATTCTTAAGTCAGGATCTTGATTTCCTACCCAGAATAGATCCTCTTTTAATTGTTTTGTCTTCATTGCTACATCCTCCTTATTCATCCATATAGTACCCCTTTGGGTTATTTACTAAACAAGGCCGCCTTTACAAATTCCCGGAACAAGGGATGGGCCTGATTGGGCCGGCTTTTAAATTCGGGGTGATATTGCACGCCAACGTAGAAATCGTTTGTTGGAATTTCAACAGCTTCAACCAGTCTTCCATCCGGTGACGTTCCGGTTATAACCATCCCGCTGCCTTCTACCAATTCACGATATTTGTTGTTAAATTCATAACGATGTCTGTGGCGTTCGCTGATGTGATCTTTCCCATATGCCTTTTCCATCATGCTTCCGGCTTTAATACTGCAGGGATAAGCACCTAGACGCATGGTTCCTCCCTTGGGGATATCACCGTACTGATCTGGCATGAAATCTATAACAGAGTGACATCCGTCTACATCAAATTCGCTGGAATTGGCCTCAGAAAGGCCCAGCACCTTCTGTGCAAACTCAATCACTGCAATTTGCATTCCTAAGCAGATTCCCAGATAGGGAATGTTATGTTCACGGGCAAATCCCGCTGCTGCAATTTTACCTTGAATTCCCCGGTCTCCAAATCCTCCGGGAACGAGAATTCCGCTGCAGTCTCCAAGAAGAGACGCTGCTGTTTGCTCTGTCACCTCTTCTGAGTCAACCCACTTGATATTGACGATGCATCCGTTTTCATAGCCAGCATGATTGAGTGCTTCCGCAACGGACAAATAGGCATCATGGAGCTTTACATACTTGCCGACAATGGCAATGGTTACCGCTTTGTCTCTTTTTCTGATGCGGTCAAGCATGGAGATCCATTCTCCCATGTCATATGTTGCACAGCAATCCAAATGAAGTTCTCTGCAAACGATCTCCGACAAACCACTTTCCTCAAGCATCATCGGTGCCTCATATAAAACCGGAACCGTAATATTTTCTATGACGCAATCAGGCTTTACATTGCAAAACAATGCAATTTTTTGTTTGATCTCATCTTCAATAGGCTCGTCCGCTCTTGTGACAATAATATCTGGAGAAATTCCAAGCGCTCTGAGTTCCTTGACAGAGTGCTGCGTGGGTTTTGATTTATGTTCTCCGGAACCCTTGATATAGGGAACAAGCGTTACATGCATAAACAGGCAATTTTCTTTTCCCACTTCAAGGGACACCTGTCTTATCGCTTCAAGAAAGGGCTGACTTTCAATATCCCCTGTTGTTCCGCCGATTTCTGTAATAACAACATCAGCATGACTATTTTCTCCAACGGAATAAATAAATTTCTTAATTTCGTTCGTCACATGAGGAATGACCTGAACCGTGCTGCCCAGATACTCCCCTGCTCTTTCTTTGGACAAAACATTCCAGTAAACCTTTCCTGTGGTCAGGTTGGAATACTTATTTAAATCTTCATCGATAAACCGTTCATAGTGTCCAAGGTCCAGATCTGTTTCCGCACCATCCTCCGTTACAAATACCTCTCCGTGCTGGTACGGACTCATGGTACCCGGGTCCACATTGATATAAGGATCCAGCTTCTGTGCTGCAATCTTTAGGCCTCTGGCCTTCAACAGCCGCCCAAGTGACGCAGCGGTAATCCCTTTTCCAAGACCCGATACAACTCCTCCTGTAACAAAGATAAACTTTGTCATAACCGTTTTCACCTCCCTGCAAAAATAAAAAAATAGATTCGGTATTTTTGGGGTGTACAATATAAGCCCCACCAAATGACCGTCCTCTATTCGTTCACGATAGCTTCCTTTATTCAATTCTTATCATAGTATGTGCAGTTCGTGCATTCACCCATGAAAAAAATCACAAAACATGTGATTTTAAATTTCCTCTGCACAATATTAACACATTGCTTAAAAAATATCTAGCACTTTCCTAGCAAAAGTGAAATTTTTTTGGCAACTCCTAACGATCTGTCACATCCCCGTTAAAGGTTCATATACTGTAATATGCGGTCAATTGCAGACCGCCTTCAGATAAATTTGGGAAAGAGATGCATGCAAATCCTTTACGTCCCTTATTGATGCACCTATAGCCTGAGTCTTTTTATTTCTTTGAAAAGAAACTGCAGTTTTGGATCTTTAACGAATTCGTTCAGATTATTTCTGCAGATGTTGATTTGTAAGGGAGAATAGTCTTATTCTCCCTTTTTTATATGACTTTATCTACAATATAGTATGTGGAGTACAGAGGAAACTGCTGCCGAAGGAAACTTAGGTACCTCATAACGGAGTGGTGTAGGCCAACTTTTTTAGTGAAGCTTATCTTGGATCTATACTTATGTTATAATGAACGCAGAGTAATGAAGCAAAATCAAGAAAGTTTTTGCCGAAGAAAGGCGTTCATTGTATCGGTGTGAAGCAAACCGGAGCTGCGGTTTGCACGAATGATAAAATGAACGCAGAGTAAAGAAGCAAAATTTATGCAATACGGAGGCATAACCATGTACAGTTTTTTATGTGATTACAGTGAAGGCGCCCATCCCCAAATTTTAGATGCTCTGAACCGGACAAACCTTGAGCAGACCGAAGGCTACGGTATGGACCCCCATTGCAGGGAAGCGGCGGCTCTGATCCAGCGGCATATCGGCAGAGAAGATGCGGACATCCATTTCTTCGTCGGCGGCACCCAGACGAATCTAACAGCGATTTCTGCGTTTTTAAGGCCCCATCACGCTGTTATTGCTGCTTCCACAGCTCATATTCAGGTTCACGAAACCGGAGCGATAGAAGCAACCGGCCATAAAATCCTTTTAAAATCTTCTGCTGACGGCAAACTGACTCCAGCTCATATTCAAGCAGCCCTCGATGAGCATGAGGATGAGCATATGGCAAAACCTAAATTGGTGTACATTTCCAATTCTACAGAAATAGGTTCTATTTATCTCAAGGCGGAAATCGAGCAGCTAAGTCTTATCTGCAGATCGAATGGTTTAATTCTTTATATGGATGGGGCTCGTTTAGGCTCTGCACTTTCTTCAAGGGAAAATGACATGACATTGCAGGATATTGCTGGCCTAGTTGATGCCTTCTATATTGGAGGAACCAAAAACGGTGCTCTGATGGGTGAAGCACTGGTCATTTGCAGGGAGGATCTGAAAGAAGACTTTCGGTATCATATCAAGCAGAGAGGCGGTCTACTTGCAAAAGGCAGACTCCTGGGAATTCAATTTGAAGAGTTGTTTCGTGATCATTTATATTTTGAGCTTGCGGCTCACGCAAACCGGATGGCCGGGCTACTAAATGAATGTTTTCTAGACTTAAACTGCAGTTTTTTAACACACTCGCCGTCAAACCAAATCTTCCCCATCCTGCCAAATGAAATCATAAACAAGTTAGAGGAAGATTATGCTTTCTACCGATGGAAAAAAACAGATGATACCCACTCAGCAATCCGCTTGGTTACCTCCTGGGCTACAGAAGAAAAGGATGTGCAGCGATTTATCGATCAACTGAAAAACTATTACGGCAAATGAAAGTTTGGATACGTATTTGATTTGAAAATGAAAGAATAATTATTCCAGTATCGCTCATACTATTCTTGTTATGGTATCTTTTGGATATCTTCACCTAACGTAACGGCAGAGACCGTCAAGAAAAGATTTATAATGAATCTAACAAATTTTCACATATGTTGCAAATGCAACACACAAAGGATACTCTGCATGCTACGATACCGATAGAAGCTAACGTTACGTTTAATTATGAAAGCAGGGATCATATGAGTAATAAGGTTATGAAAAATATTGAAGCGTCAAAGGTTCAGGCGCTTTCGGAATTGGTTGCATATCAGGAGGGCCAGGTCGTTAGCAAAACTCTCGTCCAAAACCCTAACGTCAGTCTTACTCTGTTTTCTTTTGATCAAGGAGAGGAAATTAGTACCCATGCTTCCCATGGCGATGCACTGGTCTATGTGATAGACGGGCAAGCTGACGTCACAATTGGCAGTGAACAATACTTAGTCAGTGCGGGAGAAACCATACTGATGCCTGCAGAAACCCCTCATGCGGTATCTGCACCTACTAGAATGAAGTTTATGCTGACTGTGGTCTTTTAGCATGGTAAGCTGCATGCTGTGAATGGATTCAATGAAAATGCAGCATTTGTCAGCAAGTTTTCTTTGCAGGAATAGGTTTTCAAAGAATGGCATCGTCCATCCTTTGACATAATATTCAATATAAATTAGTTTCTTCAGGAGGGTTAGTTATGAAAGCGAGAATTGATCGTGACGGCTGTATCGGCTGTGGCCTTTGTCCTTCCATCTGTCCAGAAGTGTTTCAGATGGCTGATGATGGGTTGGCAGAAGTAATCGTGGAGGACGTTCCGGCTGATGCGGAAGGTACTGCAGTTGAAGCACAGGAAAATTGTCCCGTATCTGTAATCTTTGTAGAATGATACAGGAATTGACAGTGAAGAATCGGATCTGTCAATCAAGTCATACGTAATCAAAAAACCGGAGTTTCCTTGTGGATATCTCCGGTTTTTTAATGCTCCAACGCCCGTGCAGACGAACGACTCCATAATATAATCCACAGAAATTTCTTTTACACAATATCAATTCACGGTTTTGCCAACACATTTTTCAACAGGCATAAAACGTGTATTTTTAAGGTTTTATATTCTTTTCCACATGATTTCAGAAATTGTATACAATTCTATGCACATTAGCCTGTGGATAATCCAAACCTAGTACACCGTTGATATTTCAATGCTCATTATCCTTTTTCGACAGGATTCTACAGATTTTATCCACAGCCTGTTGTTAGTATTTCAGAAATTCCTTCCATGCAGGCAAGTCCCGCTTTCCTTGTTCATACCCCAACCGATAGCTCTCTTTTAATTTTGAATAATTGACTTCACGGTTCGATACCGGCATAGTCTCAGGATATACAAGAAATGCTTTGCCCTCTTTTTCAAGTGCTTCCAGTTCGTCCAGCGTGCTGTTATATGAGTTGTGTCGATCCAGCATTGCTTCGGCAACCATCGGGTATTTCCGATAGATACTCTTTATAGCGCCTTGATACTTAACCGGCGTCTTCCTATAGCCCTTTGGTCGGGTCAGGATAACAAAAAATTTTTTTAGACCGTCTGTCTTCGCAATATCCAAAGGGATGCCTCCTCCCAGGCCACCGTCCACGTAATAACAATTATCATAGTAAGTGGGTGGCATAAACACGGGCATTGAAGAAGATGACCTTACGATTTTCGCCAAATCCGGAATGCTTCTGATGTCATGCTTTGAGAAATATCTCATCTCACCGGAGTCACGGTCAAATGCTCCAATGCGAAGCCGTGCTGGATTCTCTAGAAAAGTTTGCATATCAAAGGGCAGAGCTGCTTCCTGATAGGGTGTCTCCTCATAGATATACTTTGCTCTGAAAAATCCCTCACCTCGAACGAAGGAGTGCCAACCCCCAAATTGAGGATCCAAAACCAAATCGACAAAAGAGCGCTTTGCTCGCTGAGTATCCCGCGATAGATAGTTTACGCTGTGGCTGGACCCCGCTGAAATCCCCGCTACATAATCAAAATACAGCTCATTCTCCAAGAGGTTGTTGAGAAAACCTGCTGTATAGCTCGCTCTCATCCCGCCACCTTCAAAGATGAGTGCTGTCTCTTTAATATTATTTTGAATCGTCATTTCACCACTTCCTTACCAGAGCTTGTCTTATTTCATCCCATTAGTAGATGTTTAAGGATAATATTTCCTTTTTAGTTTACTACTTTTCTGATTGAAAATCATCCCTTTTTATCATTGATATCCATTCCCAAATTCAATTCAGCAATCAGTCCACTTGATATCGTCTGCCTCAGCAGTGCGTAATATCGCAAAGGCATTCCATTCGGAATGCCTTACATTGCAGTATTCAGCATGACGGATATGGTCTATGCGACGCGATAGATCAACCACTGGACGTTGATTAAAGTTAGTGCTACAGTCATACCATCCGCATTATAATACAGCTGCAAAACGTCCCCTGCATCTAAATTCATTAATCCAGTGGCAGTAGCGGAACCACCGCCAAGCACTGCTCTGATTGTCAGCTGTACCAGACCCAGATCTAAATTCAGATTCACAATTGGAAACTGCCCTGCTGCAAGCGTTGCGGCGGGTGTGGATGTCCGCCGGATCTCAAGTGCTGGATTAATGTCTGCACTTAGCGTGGCTGAAATTGCAGCATTCGTATTATAATTCAAGTTTGCCTGCATCTGATAGATTCCTGCCGTTGGCACAGTATAATATCCTGTCGTAGCATTGAAGTTCGAACTGCTGAAAAATGGATCCGAGGCGTTAAATGCTGTAATTTGTGAATTTGCAGATACAGCGAGAGATGACTTTACCGCAGAAAAACCCTCTGTTGTTACATTAGGAAATAATCCAACAATCTCATATAATTCATTCATAATTTTCACATCTGTTTCTATTTTAAATTTTCTGCATTCTGCTTTGGAGAATATCCCCAATGTGAATCATGCCGCCTGGACATTGCCAAAGCAAAGTTAAGGACTGAAGTGCGCAGCACCATTTTATTTCGTAAAACCAAGCACCCGCCTCTCGTTTTAGTATATTCATTGTCCGCATCTTTTGCTTCAACCTTTTCAACAGATGTTATTATTTAGAATTTCAATGATTATAGTGGTTATCCACACGTCCAAAAAAATTGTATACAATTCTATCCACTTCGCCTTGTGTATAACTTTCACTTCTGTAATCCTTGCGATTGCAGGGTTTTATGGAAATATTCAATTCCCTTTTTTAAATTTATCCACAGGTTGGGGAAATCTACCCTTTTATCGTCAATCATCCATGGAAGTTTCAGCTCGTCTTCGGCTTCCTCTAATATCTTCTGTTCTTTAGGTTCTATGACATCAGAATATCGAATGAAATTGAATTGTAATACTTGCTTTTTGGATTCAATTGAGGTATCATTTTATTCGCAGGTTAAATAGGATCAACGTGCGGGTGTAGTTCAATGGCAGAACACCAGCTTCCCAAGCTGGATACGGGGGTCCGATTCCCCTCACCCGCTCCAAAAAAAAGGTATTCTGAAATGGAATGCCTTTTTTATTTCTGTCAGGAGGGGAATCGGAGCCGAAAGGGCATCGAGCGTTAGGAAAACCATCGTGGATGGTTTTTAGCGAGATGGTCCAAGCATGCGAGCAGAATTAAGGACTAAAAAAACATGCGAGGCAGCTGCAAATTCCCCTCACCCGCTCCAAAAAAAAGGTATTCTGAAATGGAATGCCTTTTTTATTTCTGTCAGGAGGGGAATCGGAGCCGAAAGGGCATCGAGCGTTAGGAAAACCATCGTGGATGGTTTTTAGCGAGATGGTCCAAGCCTGTGTTCAGGCGCAGGACGGCAGATGCGAGCAGAATTTCTTTTGAAAAAAGTTAGACCGCAGACTCTCTATTCTGAAAATCTGCGGCCTATGGATTATCTAATATAGCTGCTAGGATCGATCGGAATACCGTCTTTCAGCACTTCAAAATGTAAATGTGGAGTCTCTAAACTCTCAAACAGTGAAGAGCTTCCAACACCGCTGATGGCTTGTCCTTTTTTGACAACATCTCCCTCACCGATCATTTTTGTTGTACTTAAATTAGAATATCTTGTTACAATTCCGTCGCCATGTGCAATCTCAATGGTAATTCCCAACTTGTCATCATTATATACCTTTGTTATGGTTCCATCTCCCGCAGCCAGCACCGGGGTGTCTGTAGGAGCCTCAATGTCTACTCCGGTATGAACAATAAATTGATCCAGTGTAGGAGAATAGATTGGCACATCCTTTGAAAACTCTTTTACTACCTTTCCCTCAAGGGGTACTGTAAAGGAAGTTGCCTTTTTCTCTTTTGTTCCCGGAGTCTCAGCAGGCTCTGGTTTCTGCGCAGTACTGTCAATAGTCGGTACTGGCTTTACTACATCCTGCCCCCCCTGATCAATCATATTATCGTCTTGTGCAATATTAATATTATCGTCATCATCAAGATTCAGTTGATCAAAATTGGATTTCATTGTGAAAATCGACGCAATCGCAACTACACAGAAGCAAAGAACAAGTGCAACAGCTACTCTGTCATTTGGTTTTTTAGGATTCAATCGCATATAAAACACCTCCAACAGTATTATTTCCTTCTTTCCTGGAATTCATACTTTCGGAGGTTTTGATTCACATTATTTTTATTGAAATCTTTTGAGTATAACAAGCTTGTCTTTATTTCTTATCAAAATAATCGTGAGAATTACAAAATTGAGTACAAAAATACAGTAGAACCGGGGAATTTGCAAATATATCACATAATTTATCGTAAAAAAAGAAATAATTCTCGCATATATTAAATCTATCTGCTATAATGTTCTTCATATAAATTAAGGTAGGTGAGTATTTAGATGTCGAATTACAAAATGGCTGAAGCCAATAATAGGGTGATCCCTGTTGAAGATAAGATATTCGGTATTAATCAAAAGGCAAAAGAAATGATCGCAAAGGAAGGCGCTGATAAAGTTGTCAATGCAACCATTGGCTCTCTTCTTGATGATGATGGTAATCTGGTCATCCTTTCCTCTGTTGTAGAGGTGCTTAAAGGGCTGACTCCCATAGATTATGCGGATTACGCTCCCATTTCGGGGACGCCGGATTTTATCAAGGCGATTAAAAAGGCTGCTTTCGGCAGCTACGTACCGAAAGCATATACAGAAGCGATTGCGACACCGGGAGGTACCGGTGCAATCCGAAATACGATACAGAATTATTCCAAGCGAGGAGATAAAGTTCTGACTTCAGATTGGTTCTGGGCCCCATACAGCACCATTGCGCAGGATATTGAACGATCCATTGTTACGTATACCCTCTTTGATGAAAACGGAAGTTTTAATTCCGCTTCTTTTGAAAGTAAGGTTAAGGAACTTCTTGGAAGCCAAGACGGTCTGGTTATCATACTGAACACCCCGGCTCACAACCCCACAGGTTATAGCTTTACCAAGGACGATTGGTACAGCATTCTCAGCATTGCGAAAGCTGCAACCACAGATCCTACAAAGAAGATTACACTGCTGGTGGATGTAGCCTATGTGGATTATGCAGGAGACGAAGAGGAATATAGAAAGTTCTATCCTTTGCTTGAGGATCTCCCCTCCAACATTCTGGTTGTCATTGCTTACAGTCTGTCTAAGAGTTACACGATGTACGGAATGAGAAGCGGTGCCATGATCTGTATGACATCGGAGAAGGAAATTGCCGACGAGTTTAAGACAGTCTGCTCGTTCTCAAGCCGAGGAACCTGGTCCAACTGCAACAGAGCTGCTATGGCGACGCTTTCCAGTATTTATGCCGATGAAGAACTTCTTGCCAAGGTAACTTCGGAGAGACAAGGTTATTGCAAAATGCTGGTTCAGCGTGGGAAGGCCTTTCAGAAGGCAGCAAATGAAGTGGGACTAGAAATCGTCCCATTTGATGCAGGCTTTTTCGTATCCATTCCATGTGATAACCCAGATGCGGCAGGAGAAGCCCTTCAGAAGGAAGGAATCTTTGCGGTTCCGCTTGGAAAAGGACTTCGTGTATCTGTTGCATCCATTTCAGAGGAAGTCTGTAAAAAGCTTCCTGCGTCCATTTTAAAGGTACTAAAAACGATTAACGCATAGAAATGTTATCGTGTGATCAGATCAATATTAAACTGCCGATGGAAACATGGCAGTTTTTTTAATGGACTGCGGTCTTCTGTTTTGCTCGCCTAGCAAATCAGCGTTTATTCAGTCATATTTTAAGAATTCGGTTGACAGATTAGGCCTTTACTCTGCAATATTTTATTTTTTTGCCTTCCGTACGGAACTTGTCCTCATACTCGGTGGTCACAGCCTTTGCTGGCAGCGCAGAACCATGGAGATCCTCCGTTGCCTCTAAAAGCTGCATCCCGCAATTTTCAAATTCCAAGCACGCAAAGGCATAAAGCTGTTCATTATCGGTTTTAAACTCGATACAGCCTCCCATTTTTAGCACCTGCTTATATCCTTCCAAGTATCTGCCGTGAGTCAGCCTTCTCTTGGCGTGTCGGTCTTTCGGCCAGGGGTCACTGAAGTTCAGATAGATTCCGGCCAGTTCCCCCTCTTCAAAATATTCGCTGACATCTCGCACATATTCTTTTGTGAAGAAGATATTCTTAAGGCCGCGCTGTTCAGCCTTCTGCAGCGCTCTGAGTACTATAGTTCCGCTGCCCTCAAAGGCAATATAGTTTCTGTCGGGATTCTGCTCTGCAAGAGTGAGAATGAATTGTCCCTTACCACAGCCAAATTCGGCATAAATATCGTTTTCGTTCCCGAATAACTCCTGCCATTTTCCTTTTTGTTTGTATGGTTCAACAATTAAAAAGAGCTGATGCTCTGCTAGTTTTTCTTCTTCGTTTTTTACTTTTCTTTGTCTCATTGTGTTTTTCTTCCTTTATCTATTCGTAAATTTCTACCTCATCACCCAACTCTACCCGATCCCAAAGCCACCTGATATCCTCATCCGCAAGGGCCACACAACCTGCAGTCCAGTCCAGCGCGGTACCCATACCATGGATGCCTATTTTACCTCCCAGCGCCGTCTCCCAGTCCGGACGCTTACCCGCCTCAAGGGCCGTCTTGATTCGGTCAAACTCTTCCTCTGAGATGAGTCCCTCATTGAGTCCTCGCTCTGCATCGGTTAAGTTTGGATAACAGATGCCAAGAAATAAGGTAAACTTGCTCCTTGGATTCTTGGTGCAGATATAATAACTGCCTTCCGGCGTTCTTCCATCTCCGTCACGGAGCTTATTCCCCTTTGGCGAAAAGCCAAGCGCAATTTTAAAAGGCTGTTCCAGAATTCCGTTGTTCCAGAATTCCAGTCTTCTTTCTCCCTTGTAAACTCTGATCAAACGCATAATTGCCCCCCATTCTGAGATCAAAGGGATTTTCCGTCATTCAATGACGATCACGATCGTATTCCCAGGTGTATACCAATCATACAGAAATTTTGCATGGGACGTGTAATTTCTGACACATTTATGTGACAGGGGAACTGTTCCGAGAGTCTTTGAATACTCGATCTTTCCCGGATCAATCCTGCTTCCGTCGCTTGCGAATTTGTAGTTCACCGGCACGCCATGAACATAGGCCCCCCCTGCAAATCTTACTGCATACGGTGCATATCCTTGGATCTTCGTCGTTCCATCCTCATAATAGTAAAATCGCTCTCTCTTTTCCATCGCATAATAATATCCCAGCGGAGTAGGCTGGTGATATGTGCCAACTTTTCCCGTTGTAGCCAGGGTATAGGAAATAACCCTCCATTGGTCACCTATCTTTTCAAAGACGGCTTCATTTTGGTTTTCCCGATCGATAATGATGGCTTTTCCAATTTGGTAAACAGCCGCAGGCATTGCAACATACTGGTTGGGGACAAAGAAGACTTTCTCGTCCTTGACTTGTGCGACTCTTGTATACTCGCTTCCCGTAGACAAGATGCGAACCAGGGTTCCATCACCCAGATAACTAAATTCACTCAGGTCGGCTGGATTTGGATAGCCGGGAGCACTCTGACTTCTGCGATTTCCGCCGTTATCCTGATCCTTGCCCTTATATTTGGGTGCATTCCCTTTTAGATTATGATAATTATTAATATAGGTCAGCGGTCCTGCCGCAAAGGCCTTTTCCGCCTTCTGAACGGCCAGATCCATCTTGTTGAATTGAAATACCCGTTTCGTAACTGCATCCGCACTGACAAAACCAAACTTCTGCTGATCCTTATCATTCCAAGTTACATGATACCATAAGCCATCATTGGTTATGGTCTCTAAGTAATTTAACTTTTCATTCTGCCCGGCAGTCCGAATCACCGGTTCTGCCCCGCCTGGGCCGGATCTGATTTTCGCTCCGTTATTTAAAACTGCAAGATACAGGTAGGTAAGCGGATATTGATCGTATTTCAGTTCAAATGTGACATCGGGCTCTAAAATTTCATCGGTGACGTCCTTTAGGCCTTCATCCTTGTCTATGGCTGAATCCGTCGGTTCCTTTGAGCTGTCTACATGATTTGGCGGCAACTCTGCACTGCCCCCTGCGGCGGCGCCTTCCCCTTGAGTACCGCTGCTGACTGCGCTCTGCGAAGAACCTGCATCCCCTTGCTTTCCTTCGGATTTTAGTGAATTTCCATTCCCATTTGCCGCTTCAATGGTTCCGTTGATTTCCGGCCCGACGATGAGCACAAAAAGCAACACCGAAAGCAACGACAAGACCAGAATGGTCAGCCGAAGATTCTTCTGCATGGTATTCCCCCCTATGATTTCATAAACTGCTGTCCGTTTTCCCATTGCAGCTAAAGCTGCGGAAAGGCATAGCCTAAGACAGTATATGAAAATTTGAGCCGCGTTATTGCAGCTCAAATATCTTTTTATATTTTTTTAGGTATCTCAGCAAAGGATATCCTACTGCATAGCATGCAACCAGTTCCCCCAACGCTACCCAAAGAATACAAGCCGTCAGCGAAAACGGGACGGAATAAGCATAATAGAGCATTCCCCCAATTAGGACGCCATTGGCGATTACCGGAGGCAGTGGGACTAACAAAGGTCTGCGCCTCAGCAAGTAGGAGAACAACGCCGCAATCAGCGTGGCACCGCTTCCAATTACCATATCCAAAATCCCATATGGACTGATCATATTGGAGACTAGGCAGCCAATAAAAAGACCCGGTATCGCCGCAGGTGTAAAAAACGGCAGTATGGTAAGCGCTTCCGATACTCTGATCTGCATTACACCATAGCTAAGCGGCATTAAAACCAGTGTTAATGTTGCATAAACAGCAGCTATCACTGCAGCTTGAAGCATGAATTTTGTACTTTTCATATCAATCCTCTTATAGGAAACGGATCAGCCAATGGAATAGTCCTTGTGACTGTGCGATGATAAGCACAAGGTAAAGAGCAATAAGTACACTGGCAGCCGCATCCTTCTTTTTTAATTTCATACCGTTCATTCTCGTCCTATGACTGCCTCCGCGATAGCACCGTGCTTCCATCGCCATAGCAAGATCCTGTGCAATTCTAAATGCACTGATAAATAGCGGTACAAGCAGCGGAATCAGGCTTTTGGCTCGATTGATCAAATTCCCGCTTTCAAAATCCGCGCCTCTGGCCATCTGCGCCTTCATGATTTTATCAGTCTCTTCGAGAAGTGTCGGGATAAACCGGAGCGCAATAGTCATCATCATAGCGAGTTCATGTGCTGGAACACCTATTTTCTGAGCAGGGCTCAATAGCTTTTCAATCCCGTCGGTCAAATTGATCGGTTTCGTGGCAAGGGTCAGCAGCGAAGAACCGATGATCAACAGCACAAGACGGCTTCCCATAAATAGTGCGTTATAAAGGCCTTCTCTTGTAATAGTAAGAAAGCCCAGCGTCAAAAGCGGAGTCCCCTTGGTCATAAACATATTAATAGTAAAGGTAAATACAATGATCAGGAAGATGGGTTTTAAGCCTTTCAAAATAAACTTAAGCGGAACAGCGGATACTCCAATAATCAGCGCCAGCGTAAGAAGTACAGGAATATAGCCCCAAAAATCGCGGATTACAAACAGCGATATTATATAGACAAACGTCCATATGATCTTAATTCTGGCATCCAACCGGTGTATCCAGGAATCTCCCGGATAATACTGTCCTAAAGTGATATCACGTATCATATATGAATCATCCAATCAAATAATTATTTTCTGTTTTGCATGAGCAAATGCAGTTCTTCTTCTGCTGCTTCAATTGTTAGGATATCATGCGAAACCTCTATGCCTCTTTCTCTAAGCGCCTTCATCAGCTCCGCTGCCGGCGGCAATCCCAGCCCGAGGGTTTCCAGCCGATCCGCATTGGCAAACACCTCAGTCGGAGTTCCCATGAGAGCAAGCCTTCCTCGATCTAAGACGAGAACCTTATCAGCAAGACGAGCGATATCTCCCATATTATGAGATACAAGAAGAATACTGATATTTTCTGCAGTGTGAATCGTTTCAATCATTTTTAGAATATCAGCATGAGCTTTTGGGTCCAAGCCTGCAGTTGGCTCGTCCAAGATCAGGATTTGGGGCTTCATCGCAATGACTCCCGCAATCGCCACTCTTCTCTTTTGACCTCCAGACAATTCAAATGGTGATCGCTGAGCGATCTCCTCGTAGTTCAATCCCACCAGTCCTATTGCTTCAACAACCCGCTTATCTGCCTCTTCCTGAGTCAGTCCTAGGTTCAGCGGACCAAAGGCAACATCCTTGTGAACGGTTTCCTCAAAGAGCTGATATTCCGGATACTGAAAAACCAGTCCAATCTTCCGTCTGATCTCTCTCATGGTGATGTCCCTCGCCGTTATATCAATATCATTGATCACAATGCTTCCGGACTTGGGTTTCAGAAGGCCGTTCAGATGCTGTATCAAAGTCGATTTGCCCGAACCGGTATGCCCAATGATACCAACGAAAGATCCCCGTTCTATTCGGAAGCTGATATCCTTTATTGCGGCAGACTCATATGGCATGCCCTCACTATAAATATGAGTAAGATTCTTTACTTCAATCACAGGCTTTCCATCCGTTGCAGCAGCAGTATTTTCACCGTTCGGCCTTGGATGCTCTTTCATCCCTTTGAAGGGTATTACAGCTCTTTCTGCGATATAGTCTGCCAAATCGTCTGATCCGATGATGCTTCCAGGAATCTCAATTCCCCGTTTTCTAAGGCGGTGCGCCACATCTACTGCAAAGGGAACATCAAGACCAAGCTGCTTAATTTCTTCTGCATGGCCGTACACTTCTTCCGGAGTTCCATCCAAGATAACCCGCCCCTGTTCCATAATAATCACGCGATCAGCTCTTGCTGCTTCATCCATAAAATGTGTGATGAGAAGAATGGTAATCCCTTCCCGATTGAGCTTTTCAATAATCTCCATAACCTCTGCACGGCCATGGGGGTCAAGCATTGCGGTAGGTTCATCCAGAATGATACATTCTGGACGCATTGCAATCACACCGGCAATCGCAATCCGCTGTTTCTGTCCTCCGGAAAGCAGGTGCGGTGCTTTTTTCCGTTCCTCATACATATTGACGGCATACAGGGAATCATCAACCCGACGTCTTATTTCCCCAGGTTCTATTCCCAGATTCTCCGGGCCGAACGCCACATCATCTTCAACGATTGTTGAAACCAGCTGGTTATCGGGATTTTGAAAAACCATTCCTGCGGCCTGGCGGATCTCCCACAACTTGGATTCATCTGTCGTATTGTAGCCCTTTACATAAATAGCCCCACCACTCGGAAGCAGCAAGGCATTGATATTTTTCGCCAGTGTGGATTTACCGGATCCATTTTTCCCGATGATTGCGGTAAAGCTT
The DNA here is from genome assembly GCA_015243575.1 of Clostridiales bacterium. Lineage (NCBI taxonomy): Bacteria > Bacillati > Bacillota > Clostridia > Peptostreptococcales > Anaerovoracaceae > Anoxybacterium > Anoxybacterium hadale. The sequence continues at coordinate 4,597,262 of CP042469.1, read as the reverse complement.
CCTCGCTTCACATCAATGCTGACATGGTTGACAGCATATACCGGTTCCAGCTGATCCTCTCTCCTATATTGATATACCAGATCATCAATCTTGATCATTTCGTTCATCTACTTGAAAAACTCTCTTTCCTGATTCCGACACCAGCCAATCACAGGCATCGAAAAATTGTTTACTTGCTGCTTTATCATTATAATCCAGTGTAAAATTTATACTCTCCAGATATGTAAAATACTCAGAAAGTGCCCAAGTTGTCGCAGCTTTCGGATATTTGCGCATATATGACAAATATGCCAATTTTGCAGACTCTGAAAACGCATGGGTCTTATAATCAAAAATAGGTGTTCCGTTGGTTCCCATCACTAGAGTAATCACGTAATTGGAATACATCCAGCTTAGGTCTTCCCTGATCTCTTTATAGGTCTTGTTCTCTTGAATAAATGCATCCAAATCGTAAGTTCTCTGAAGCAACTCTTCCCAGCTAATTTTAAGTACTGTATCTACAACCATTGGGTTCAGCTGTTCTTGTTCTTTCAGCTGATATAATTCGCTTAGGGAAGGCGTAATAAACTTCTCGTATTGAGAGAGCCATTCAGTATAGTTAACCCCCTCAGGATTTGTACCTTCGATATATTGTTCAAGACGAATCACCATATCATCAGCATATTCATCATCGACTTTGGGCAAATACTGTTTCAGATATGCGTCAGCAGCGTTAATCGTCACTTCTGAAGCAGGCTCCTCAAGCATGGTCAAGAAATCACCCAATATCTTCTCTTGGTTTTGTCGACATCCTGAGAATGTCCCTATGATCAATAAACTGATCAAAATGCCAGCTGCCCCTTTTTTCATTTTTATTCGACCTCCAAACGAAACGCACCCCTGCCTGATGCACTTTATTATAACCCATTAAAGGCTTAAATTCAACTCTATAAGGGAAATGTATCAATCTATCCAAAATTCTATCAATTCCTACATTTTCTATTGATAGAAAATCTCCAATTAGGATTTATCATAATAAAAAAGACTGTGCAACCAGGTCACACAGTCTCATAATTTATTGATTTTATTTATACAAGCTCCAGGAATACCACTTCTGCGTTGTCCCCCTGACGAGGTCCCAACTTGAGGATTCTGGTATATCCACCATGTCTTTCTGCATACTTTGGAGCGATTTCATCAAAGAGCTTTTTCACTACATCTTCGTCATAAACGTAAGAAAGTACCTGTCTCTTTGCATGTAAGTCGCCGCGCTTTGCAAGGGTGATCATCTTTTCAGCTGCTCTTCTTGCTTCCTTCGCTCTGCAGTCAGTTGTAGTGATACGGCCTTCTCTAAAAAGATCCGTCACAATATTTCTAAGCATTGCTTTTCTGTGTGCAGTTGGTCTGCCTAATTTTCTGTAACCTGGCATTGTTATTCCTCCTTTGCTAAGATTCTGCGCGCTTTATCCACCATACCTCGTTGTATAATTCAACAACCGAATGGGTTCAATTTCTAACAAGGCATTGTAAATGTGAACAAGTGCTCCTAGTCGTCGCTCGGTTTAAGACCGAGGCCCAATTCTTCCAGTTTATGCTTTACTTCATCCAGTGATTTTTTGCCAAGGTTTCGGACCTTCATCATATCATCTTCCGTTCTATGAGTAAGCTCCTCCACCGTGTTGATAGCTGCACGCTTCAGGCAGTTGAATGAGCGTACGGAGAGTTCCAGTTCTTCGATGGTCATTTCAAGCGCCTTTTCCTTCTGGTCTTCTTCCTTTTCAACCATGATTTCCATGGACTCCATACTATCGGTCAGATCAATGAACAGTTTCAAATGCTCCTGCATGATCTTAGCGCCTATGGAGACACCTTCTTCCGGCGTAATGCTTCCGTCGGTCCAGATTTCCAGAATGAGCTTGTCATAGTCGGTGACCTGTCCTACTCTCGTGTTTTCAACAGTGAAATTCACTTTACGAACAGGAGTATAGATGGAGTCAACCGGTATCACAGCGATCGGCATGGATTCGGTTTTATTCTGATCTGCTGGGACATAGCCTCTTCCTCTTGCGATGTTGATTTCCATTACAAGGGTAGCATTCTCTTCGAGAGTCGCAATGTGCAGATCGGGATTAAAGATCTCCAGGTCGCTGTCGGCAATGATGTCGCCGGCTGTTACCGTTTTCGGTCCTACTGCATTGATGATAACTCTCTTTGAATTTTCTCCGTTGATACGGACCGCAAGTTTTTTAAGATTCAGGATAATTTCCGTAACATCTTCTTTGACTCCCGGTATTGTGGAAAACTCATGAAGTATCCCGTCGATTTTGACTGAAGTAACGGCAGCGCCAGGCAGAGACGAGAGAAGGATTCTTCTCAGGCTGTTGCCCAGAGTTGTTCCATAGCCTCTTTCAAGCGGTTCTACGACAAATTTGCCGTAATTTTCGTTTTCGTCAGAATAAAAGCATTCAATTGTTGGTTTTTCGATTTCTATCACTCAAAACCCTCCTTTATTTACTCAATCGCAGTTAAGCTGTCAGGCTATCTTACTTTGAGTACAACTCAACGATGAGGTGTTCTGCGATAGGAGTATCGATATCTTCTCTTCTCGGCAGAGTAACAACCTTACCCTCAAGTTTTTCTACATCAACAGTAATCCATGAAGGTACACTGATTGACATATCCTTTATCTCCTTGAACTTTGGAGAAGATGCGCTTTTTTCCTTCACTTTTATAGAATCACCGGCTTTTACTGCAAATGACGGAATATTTTCTTTATGTCCGTTTACAGTAAAATGTCCATGTCGAACGAGCTGTCTTGCTTCTTTTCTGGAGGAAGCAAATCCCATTCTGAACACAGCGTTGTCTAATCTAGTTTCTAACATAATAAGCAGGTTTTCACCTGTAATTCCCTTTTTCTTAGCAGCCTTATCGAAGTAATTTCTGAACTGTGTCTCAAGAACTCCGTAGAATCTCTTTGCCTTTTGTTTTTCTCTCAGCTGTACGCCGTACTCAGAGATTTTCTTTCTGCTCTGTCCATGCTGTCCGGGCGCGTAATTTCTTTTTTCAACAGCGCATTTGGGGCTGTAACATCTTTCGCCCTTCAGGAACAGCTTCTGGCCTTCTCTTCTGCATAATCTGCACGAAGCATCCGTATATCTTGCCATTTTTAATTACACCTCCCTTTAATTAAACTCTTCTTCTCTTTGGTGGTCTGCATCCGTTGTGCGGAATCGGGGTGATATCTTTAATAAGATTGATTTCAAGTCCCGCTGCCTGCAATGCTCTGATAGCAGCTTCACGACCGGAACCAGGTCCCTTTACATAAACCTCTACCATCTTAAGACCGTGCTCCATAGCACCCTTAGCCGCTTCTTCAGCTGCCATCTGAGCAGCAAAAGGAGTGGATTTTCTTGAGCCCTTGAAGCCAAGTGATCCAGCGCTTGACCAGGATAAAGCATTTCCGCTGAGGTCTGTAAGAGTTACCAGAGTATTGTTAAAGGTGGATTGGATATGAGCCTGACCACGTTCAATGTTCTTTCGTTCTCTTCTCTTTTTTCTAACTGTTTTCTTTACAGTTTTAGCCATTTTCCGTTACCTCCTTACTTCTTCTTCTTTCTTCCTACAGTCTTCTTCGGACCTTTTCTGGTTCTTGCGTTTGTCTTGGTTTTCTGACCTCTTACAGGCAATCCTCTTCTATGACGAATTCCTCTGTAACAGCCGATTTCCATGAGTCGTTTAATATTCAGGGAGATTTCTCTGCGAAGATCTCCTTCTACAACATATTCTGTGTCAATGATCTTTCTGATGGTACCAGCTTCGTCCTCAGACAGATCCTTAATTCTTGTGTCTGGGTTGATTCCAGCTTTTGCGAGTATCTCTAAGGAAGTAGGTCTGCCTATTCCGTAAATATACGTTAGTCCAATCTCTACTCTTTTATCTCTTGGTAAGTCGACACCCGATATACGAGCCATAAGTTATCCTCCTTACTTGCATACTGAATTTTCTCTTGTGAAAATTTGTTTGCTGATTTTAGAATTATTTATCTGGAATACCATTTGAGGTAGTTTTCTTATCTCACGATAATAAAACACAGCCGCTCCCCCAAGGGTTGTTCCTTATGCTTTGTTACCGCCTTACTATTTGAGAAGGCAAACTTTAATAGACTAGCTATACGAAATGATAGCAATCTGCCAAATACTCAAATCCGCAAACAATTATAGCTCGCTGAGATTGCGTCTAATTGATTGTTGCCCAAAAAAGCGAAATAATTACACATAGATTTCGAGAAATTTCCTAAATTTTGGGTAATTTCTCGATTGATCACAATATTTTAATTTTACCACAATTGCAATCGAATTTCATCAACTAGTTGCTGGGAACATCAATTTTTTTCTGACTAACACTACCCTGCCCCTATATTGACTCTATCTTTGCGCAGTTTTCTTCGGAAACCGTAAAACCATTCCTGATTTTGATGCAAAGCATCAAAATATCAGGTGGTTTTGAGGAAATACTTATTACAGTGCGGTTCTCGAGAAAACATTTCTTCTTTAGCCTTGTGTCTGCTTGTGCTTGGGATTTTCACAAATAATCATGACCTTCCCATTTCTCTTAATAATTTTGCACTTTTCGCAGATCGGCTTAACGGAAGCTCTAACTTTCATTTTTTCTTCCTCCTTGATTGTGCGTTCAGTCCTTAATTAGTTTATCTTAACTCGGCAAGTGATATGTTTCATCCTTGAACCGATTGTTCTCAGCTTCGGCATTTGCAGGAAAAACATTTCACGAGCCTTATTTATCTCTCCATGTAATTCTGCCTCTGGTGAGATCGTAAGGTGATAATTCAACCTTAACGCGATCACCCGGCAGAATTCTGATGAAGTTCATTCTTATTTTTCCTGAAATGTGCGCCAGTACTTCGTACCCATTTTCCAGCTTGACAATAAACATTGCATTTGGCTGAGCTTCCAACACGGTACCAAATACCTCTATGACATCTTTTTTTGCCATATATTACACCTCTCTTTGCTTGTTAATTTTTCAAAATACATTGTCACTGGCTCTCTCGTACTCGCTTACGTATGTTATACGTGCACTGCGTACTCAATCGCTGTTTCTCGTCTTTTGAAAAATCACCTGCGCAACACTTAATATGGTTTACGCAAGCGTTAAAAGCTCTGGCTCACCATCAGTGATAACAACAGTATTTTCATAATGAGCGGAAAGTTTCCCATCAACGGTGACTACTGTCCAGTTGTTTTGAAGGACCTCGACCTCGTAGTCTCCCTGATTGATCATGGGTTCAATTGCGAACACCATGCCGGCAGCCAGCCGCGGACCTCTGCCCGGTTTTCCATAGTTGGGAATCTGGGGTTCTTCATGCATCGCCCTGCCAACTCCGTGTCCTACAAAATCCCGAATGACAGAAAATCCTTCCGCTTCCGCTTTTCTTTGAATCGCCGCGGAAATATCGGAAAGCCGATATCCCACTTTACAAAACTTCAGTCCTTCGAAAAAACTTTGTTCTGTAACAGTAATCAGCTTTTGTGCCTCCGGGCTGATTGTTCCTACCGGATAGGTTCTAGCCGCGTCACTGACATAACCTTTATAGGTGCTGCCCACGTCAACACTGACAATGTCACCTTCCTTCAAAAGTTTCTTTTCTGAAGGGATGCCATGAACCACTTCCTCGTTTACTGATACACAGGCACTCGCCGGATACCCATTATACCCTTTAAAGCTGGGGATCATCCCGTGCTTCAAAATAGTACTCTCGACAAATTCGTCGATTTCTTTCGTGGACATTCCTGGGCGAACCATATTTGCAAGTTCCGATAGAATAAATGCGGTGACCTTTCCGGACTCTCTCATGATATCAATTTCCTGTTGTGATTTGATGATAATCATTTCTGATCTCCTATTGCACTCACAATGCCATCAAAAACCTCGTCAAGTCCTTTGCTACCGTCGACATATGCGATGTTGCCTAACGTTTCATAATAGGCCACAAGGGGTTCTGTCAATGCGGTATAGACTTCGATGCGATTTTCAACCGTTGCCGCAGTGTCGTCAGATCTCTGATAGAGAGCTCCTCCGCAAACATCACAGATTCCTTCCTTCTCAGGGGGCATATTGATGACATGATAACTGGCTCCGCAATTTCTGCAAACTCTTCTTCCAATTAGTCTCATCATCAGTACTTCCTTGTCGATATCGATATCGAGCACCTTATCTATGGAAAGGTTTCTTTCATCTAAAAATTTATCCAGCTGTTCCGCCTGGTTTACTGTCCTTGGAAAACCATCCAGTAGAAAGCCGTTCTTGCAGTCTTCCTCTATCAGGCGTGCTTCCGCAATCTCTAAAACTAGATTATCAGGAACGAGTTCACCTTTGTTCATGTATTCTTGCGCCTTAATGCCTAATTCTGTGCCCTCTTTGATGTGACGTCTGAATATGTCACCGGTTGAAATGTGAGGGATTTTATATTCCTGACATATCCTGGCTGCTTGAGTACCCTTACCGGCACCTGGGGGGCCGAGTAGTATAAGTCTCATTCTCAAGATCCTCCATGCAAATCCTCATAACAGGAAATCTGCAATGCAGATTTCAGCTGCTATTTGAGGAACCCTTGGTAATTTCTCATAACCATTTGCGATTCTAGCTGTTTCATTGTGTCAAGTGCGACACCGACTACGATGAGCAGTGACGTTCCGCCAAAGCTAACGTTCATTGGTGTCAGGTGGCTGATCAGGGTCGGCAGCGTCGCAATGAAAGCAAGGAAAACAGCCCCAACAAATGTGATTCTGGTCATTACTTTATTTAAATATTCAACTGTAGATCTACCGGGTCTGATTCCGGGGATAAATCCCCCGTTGGCTTTCATATTATTCGCTACTTCCATAGGATTAAAAGTAACCGCTGTATAGAAATAGGTAAAGAACATGATTAGTATAACATTAAGCAAACCATAAATCCATACGCCCGGATTTCCCTGCAGCGAAAACCACTTCTGTACAAAGGCGGTGAAATTACCACCGCTTGGCAGGAAGTAGGTTACCGTCAGAGGGAACTGCAGTAGTGACAGAGAGAAAATAACCGGAATTACGCCGGCTTGATTCACCTTCATCGGAATGTGGGTGCTCTGTCCTCCGTACATTTTTCTTCCAACAACACGCTTTGCATACTGTACTGGAATTCTTCTCTGTCCCTGCTGGATGAGAATGATTCCAACAATTACGATCAGTGCAAAGACAACAAACAGGATGATTGTTACAACGCCCAATTCTCCAGCCTTAAACTGTACCCATCCCTGATGGAATGCGGTTGGAATACGGGATACAATACCTGCCATAATGATCAGGGATATGCCGTTTCCAATGCCGTTTTCGTTGATCTGCTCACCGAGCCACATCAGGAATGCGGTACCAGCGGATAGCGTCAAAACAATAACGGTGATAGAGAAAAGGTCTTTGCTGACAACCGCCTGGCGGAACAGTCCCACGGAAAGTCCGATGGCCTGAACAAACGCCAAAACGACGGTGAGATATCTCGTATATTGAGCGATCTTCTTTTTTCCTTCAGTTCCTTCCTTTGCTAGAGCCTCCAGGCTGGGCACCGCGATGGTAAGAAGCTGTAAAATAATAGAGGCCGTTACATAAGGAGTGATGCTCAAAGCAAAAATTGTGAAATTGCTGAACGCCCCTCCTGAGAACAGGTCAAACAGGCCAAACAATCCTGTATTGCCGCTGAAAACTTCCTTAAGGATAGCTCTGTCAATACCGGGCACGGGAATGTTTGAGCCAAGTCTGAAAACTAAAAGCATTAACAATGTGAAGATGATCTTTTTTCTGATATCCGCGATCTTCCACGCCTGGGCGATTGTTTTTATCATGCTCATCTTAGATCACCTCTGCCTTTCCTCCGGCTTGTTCGATCTTCTCTATAGCAGTTTTACTAAACTTGTGAGCCTGTACGGTTACATTCTTTTCAAGGTTTCCTTCTCCAAGAATCTTAATTCCGTCGACAACCTGCTTTGCTAATCCCTTCTCCTTAAGAAGTTCGGGAGTTACTACAGTGCCTGCTTCGAATATATTTAAGTCATCTACATTCAAAATGACATATTCCTTTTTCCAGATGTTGGTGAATCCTCTCTTTGGGATTCTTCTGTATAAAGGCATCTGGCCGCCTTCGAAACCAAGTCTGGTTCCGCCGCCGCTTCTGGAGTTCTGCCCGTTCATACCTCTTCCGGCGGTCTTACCCTGTCCGGTAGCGGTACCTCTGCCCTTTCTCTTAGGCTTTCTGGTGGACCCTTCTGCAGCTCTTAATTCATGCAGTTTCATTTCTCAACACCTCCAATCTTACACTTCTTCTATTTGTAAAAGATGCTTTACTTTTTCTACCGCTCCGCGTGTCTGAGGGGTGTCAGGACGTTCTACCGTCTGATTCAGCTTTCTGAGTCCCAACGCTTCGACTACTTTTCTCTGAAGTGGGGAAGCGCCGATGACACTTTTCTTTAATGTGATTTTAATCATTTTATCTGCCATTTACGTCTCCTCCTTATCCTAGTATTTCTTCTTTCGTTTTTCCTCTGAGTCTTGCGATCTGTTCAACAGTCGTAAGGCTTTTCAGTCCTTCGATGGTAGCGTAAGCCATATTACCCGCATTGTTTGATCCGATAGATTTTGCTCTTACGTCTTTAATGCCAGCAAGTTCCAGTACAGTACGTACTGCGCTTCCTGCGATTACTCCTGTACCGGGAGCAGCAGGCATGATCAGAACCTGCCCTGCGCCGAAAATTCCCAGCGATCTGTGAGGAATCGTCGTTCCTACGGTAGGAACATAGATCAATTTTTTCTTAGCATCTTCGATTGCTTTTCTTACGGCCTCAGGAATTTCCTGAGCTTTTCCAAGACCAACGCCTACATAGCCTTCGCCGTTTCCGACTACTACGGTTACGCTGAATCTGAAGTTTCTTCCGCCTTTAACAACCTTGGCAACACGTCTGATGTTAACGATGGATTCCTTTAAGTCAAGCTTGGATGCATCTATCATATTCTGTCGCATTCCTTTTCTCCCTTCCTGTTAGAATTTCAGGCCGGCTTCACGTGCTCCGTCAGCCAGCTCTTTTACTCTTCCGTGATATAAGAATCCGCCTCTGTCAAAGGCCACAGTATCGATTCCCTTTTCAAGTGCTCTCTTTGCCACAGCTTCTCCAACCAGCTTTGCAGCTGCCTTGTTTCCGCCATATGCAGCCTGTGCCTTGATGTCCTTGTCAAGGGTGGATGCAGCAGCCAGCGTTGTTCCGCTGACGTCATCTATAATCTGAACGGAGATATTTTTAATGCTTCTAAAAACACAAAGTCTTGGTCTTTCAGGAGTTCCGGACAGGTTTTTTCTGACTCTTGCGTGTCTGGCCAAACGTCTATCTGTTCTACTCTCTTTTGCCATTTATCTCACTCCTTCCTATTTCTTCTTACCGCCGGTCTTGCCTTCTTTTCTGCGGATGATTTCGCCAGCGTACTTAATTCCCTTGCCCTTATATGGCTCAGGCTGTCTCCACTTTCTGACGTTTGCCGCATAGTTTCCAACAAGTGCCTTGCTGATACCTCTGATAATGATTTCAGTTGGGGTTGTAACCTCAGTCTGAATTCCATCAGGGTCTACCATTTCGATAGGATGTGAGTAACCCAGGTTCATTACAAGGGTATTTCCCTTTTTCTCGGCTTTGTAACCAACGCCTACCATCTGGAGTTTCTTCTCGAATCCGGTGGTTACGCCTGTTACCATATTGTTGATCAGCGTTCTGGAAAGTCCGTGAGCGGATCTTGCTTCCTTAACGTCGGAATCTCTGGTAACGGTGAGTACACCTTCATTGATCTCTACTTTTATTAACTTGCTGATCTGCTCCTGCAGTTCGCCTTTCGGTCCTTTTACAGTAACAACATTGCTGTCGCTTACCTTGACCTCTACGCCGGCAGGAAGAGCAACAGGCAGTCTACCTATTCTTGACATCTTCTATTTCCTCCCTACCAAACATAGCAAATAACTTCGCCGCCTACGCCCAGTTTTCTGGCTTCCTTGTCGCTGATGATTCCATTTGAAGTGGAAATAATTGCGATTCCAAGTCCTCCCAGTACTTTTGGCACCTCGTCGCTCTTGGCATATACCTTAAGCCCCGGCTTAGAAATTTTCTTGATACCACTAATAACGCGTTCTTTGTCTGCACCGTATTTCATGAAAATCTTGATGGTGCCCTGTTTATCGTCCTCTATAACGTCAAACCCTTTAATGTAGCCTTCTGCAGTCAGAATTCCCGCGATGGATTTTTTCATCTTGGACGCAGGAATCTCAACGGTCGCATGTCCTACAGTATTGGCATTTCTGATTCTTGTTAGCATATCTGCTATAGGATCTGTCATGGTCATTTTTGAAGTACCTCCTTCCTATTTACTATCATTTACCAGCTTGCTTTCTTAACGCCTGGAATTTCACCTTTGTAAGCCAGTTCTCTGAAACAGATACGGCATATACCAAATTTTCTCAAAACCGAATGCGGTCTTCCGCAAATTCTGCATCTTGTATATGCGCGCGTTGAAAACTTAGGTTTTCTAGCCTGTTTTATTTTGAGAGATGTCTTTGCCATTTGTTCCCTCCTATTTCTCGAACGGCATTCCCAGGAACTCGAGAAGAGCCATCGCTTCTTCGTCTGTCTTTGCCGTTGTGGTGAATACGATATTCATACCTTTGATTTTGTCTACCTTGTCAAAGTTGATTTCAGGGAAAATAAGCTGTTCTTTGATTCCCATAGAGTAATTTCCTCTGCCATCAAATGAATTCTTGCTCACTCCTTTGAAGTCTCTTACTCTAGGAAGAGAGATGTTGAAGAATTTGTCTGCAAACTCATACATGCTGTCTCCTCTTAAGGTAACCTTAGCTCCGACAGACATTCCCTGTCTTAACTTGAAGTTTGCAATAGACTTCTTTGACTTTGTAACAACCGGTTTCTGACCGCTGATTAAGGAAAGTTCTTCCACTGCAGTCTCCATCAGCTTGGCGTTGTCCTTTGCATCTCCAAGACCCATGTTAATGGTGATCTTCTCGAGCTTCGGCACTTCCATAACGTTCTTATATTTGAACTTTTCCATTAAAGCGTTAAATGTTTCACTTTTAAAAGTTTCTCTTAGTCTAGCTGCCAAGATTGTTCCCTCCTTTCAAACTAATTAGTCGATTACCTGACCTGTTTTCTTGGATACTCTCTTTTTCTTTCCGTTCTCAAGTTTGTATCCGATTCTTGTCGGGGCTTTCGCCTTGCTATCATAGAACATTACATTTGAAACATGGATGGGACCTTCCTGATGCTTAATTTCAGCTTTCAGTGTTCTCGTTTGTTTCTGGTGCTTTGTCTGGATGTTAATTCCCTCTACGATAACTTTTTCTTCTGTCGGCATTGCTCGCAGAACCTTGCCTTTTTTTCCTTTATCCTTACCGGTAATAACCATTACCGTATCGTCTTTCTTAATATGCATCTGTACACCTCCCCACTAAAGTACTTCTGGTGCCAATGACACGATTTTCATAAAGCTCTTTTCTCTAAGCTCCCTGGCTACTGGCCCGAAAATACGAGTTCCAACAGGATTCTTATCTTCCTTTATAATAACCGCTGCATTCTGGTCGAACTTGACATAGCTTCCGTCAACTCTTCTGGCGCCATGCTTTGTTCTGACAACAACAGCTTTCACAACGTCGCCCTTTTTGACAACTCCGCCCGGAGTCGCTTCTTTTACAGCGCACACGATGATATCGCCTATGTTCGCATAGTGACGGCTTGTTCCCCCCAGTATGCGGATACACAATAATTCTTTCGCGCCTGAATTGTCAGCTACTCTTAATCTGCTTTCCGGCTGAATCATGACTGGTGCCTCCTTTACTATTTAACTTTTTCCATTACGTTTACAAGTCTCCATCTCTTATCCTTGGAAAGAGGTCTTGTTTCCATAATTCTTACTTTATCACCGATGTTGCACTCATTATTTTCATCATGAGCCTTAAACTTCTTGGTTCTCTTTACAGATTTTCCGTAAAGGGAATGTCTTACGAAGTCTTCGACAGCAACAACGATTGTCTTATCCATCTTATCGCTGACAACTAAGCCAACCTTGGTTTTTCTTCTGTTTCTATCTTGAATATCCAACATATTACATCCTCCTTTCGATTATCCTTGAACCTTCTTCAGCTCTTTTTCTCTGATTATGGTCTTCACGCGTGCGATTTCTTTCTTGACATCCCTCATTTTAATGGGGTTTTCAAGCTGACCTGTTACGTGCTGGAATCTCAGATTAAAGAGTTCATTCTTCAGCTTCTTTACTTCAGCAGTCAGTTCGACTTCTGTCATTTCTCTCATCTTTTCAATCTTCATTACGCTTCACCACCCTCTGCAATTTCCTGGCCTTTGATGGCAAACTTGCTCTTTACGGGAAGCTTGTGGGATGCAAGCCGCATAGCTTCTCTAGCAGCAGCCTCCGACACGCCCTCGATTTCAAACATGACTCTTCCCGGTTTTACTACTGCTACCCAGTACTCAGGAGCTCCCTTACCGGAACCCATTCGGACTTCAGCAGGCTTCTTTGTTACTGACTTGTGCGGGAAAATCTTTATAAATACTTTACCACCTCTTTTGATAGATCTGGTCATCGCAATACGAGCAGACTCTATCTGATTTGAAGTGATCCAACCACATTCCTGTGCAATCAGGCCATACGCACCGTAAGTAATCGTGTTACCCTTGGTGGCAATGCCCTTCATTCTTCCTCTGTGGACTCTACGACGTTTCACTCTTTTTGGCATTAACATCGCTGTCTTCCTCCTTTCTCTATCGCTTATTCTGTTGCTTCAGCTACTGGGGCTTCTGCCTGTGCTTCCTGTGGAGCGGGAGCAGGTGCCGCTGCGGGCTTCGGAGTTCTGGTTCTTGGGTTTACAGCTCTCTTTTCTTCCGGTCTGCTTTCACCTCTTGGGCCATTTCTATCGTCTCTTCTTGGCCTGTCACCATCTCTTCTTGGCCTGTTGTCACCATCTCTTCTTGGTCTATTATCGTTTCTTCTTCTGTCTCCGCCTCTTTCCGGCTTATCTTCAGGAATCGGACTCTTCAGGCCCTTCTCAAGAATTTCGCCGTGGTTGATCCAGACTTTAACTCCAATTTTACCATAGGTTGTATTTGCTTCAGCAAATCCATAATCTATATTGGCTCTCAGCGTATGGAGCGGAACATTTCCTTCGCTATACTTTTCGCTTCTGGCGATTTCGGCGCCGCCTAATCTTCCGGAAACAAGAACCTTGACTCCCTTGGCATTCGCTTTCATGGTTCTTCCGATTGCCTGCTTCATAGCTCTTCTGAAGGAAATTCTCTTTTCCAGAGCCTGAGCGATGCTTTCAGCTGTCAGCTGTGCGTCGAGCTCGATTCTTCTGATTTCTACAATATTGATCAGCGTGCTCTTGCCGGTAAGTTTTTCAACCTCAGCCTTGAGCTCGTCGATTCCATTGCCGGATCTGCCGATAACCATACCGGGTTTCCCAGTGAGAACGGTTATTTTAACCTGATTGTTTGCTGCTCTGTCAATTAATATCTTTGAAATTCCGGCTGCATAGAGTCTCTTCTTAACAAATTCTCTGACCTTATGGTCTTCTACGAGATAATCTGCGAAATCTTTTTTATCTGCATACCATTTGGAATCCCAGTCTTTTATAATGCCCACTCTCAATCCATGTGGACTTACTTTCTGACCCATTCAACGAACCTCCTGTTCTGAATATTTTATCTTTCCTTTAAAGTAACGCCTACGTGGCTGCTTCTCTTTAGAATAACGGATGCTCTGCCCTGCGCTCCGGCTCTCCATCTCTTCATTGTGGGTCCCTGGTGGGCATAAACTTCAGCTACATAGAGCTTGTCAACGTTCATGTCGAAATTGTTCTCAGCGTTTGCTGCAGCTGATTTAACAACCTTCTCAACGATTTCAGCGCCCTTTCCGGGTGTGAATTTTAATATGGTCAGCGCCTCGCCTAAGTTCTTTCCTCTTACCAGATCGGTAACAGGCTTCAGCTTGATAGGAGACATCCTTACATATTTTGCAACTGCTTTTGCTTCCATTGATTAAGATCCTCCTTTACTTATTTTTTCTTAACTTTCGAAGACTTGTCTGCGGCATGACCTCTGTAGTTTCTGGTAGGAGCGAATTCTCCGAGTCTGTGTCCAACCATGTCTTCAGTGATATATACCGGAACGTGCTTTTTTCCGTCATGCACCGCGATTGTGTGTCCCACCATCTGCGGGAATATAGTTGATGGCCTTGACCATGTTTTCAGAACTTTCTTTTCGTTGGTTGCGTTCAAGCCATCAATGACCTTGAGCAACTTTTCATTTACAAAAGGGCCTTTTTTTAGTGATCTTCCCATTTTTTCTGCTTCCTCCCTTCAACTATTTTTCGTTACGTTTCTTTACGATATATTGATTTGACGGTTTGTTCTTCTTTCTTGTCTTATATCCAAGAGCAGGCTTACCCCAAGGAGTAACCGGGCTAACTCTACCAATACCGGTCTTTCCTTCTCCACCACCGTGCGGATGGTCGTTCGGATTCATTACGGAACCTCTGACAGTAGGTCTGATACCCATATGTCTTTTTCTTCCGGCTTTACCGATCTTGATATTTTCGTGATCCAGATTTCCAACTTCGCCGATAGTAGCTCTGCACTCGATTCTGATTCTTCTCACTTCTCCGGAAGGAAGTCTTACGGATGCGTAGTTGCCTTCTTTCGCCATGAGCTGAGCGCCGTTTCCAGCAGAACGAACCATCTGTCCGCCTTTTCCAGGTTTGAGCTCGATGTTGTGGATGATGGTACCAACAGGGATGTTCTTCACTGGAAGTGCATTTCCTATCTTGATATCAGCATCAACTCCTGATACGAGCACATCGCCGACTTTCAGCTTGTTCGGTGCGATAATATATCTCTTTTCGCCGTCAGCATAAACGATCAGTGCGATGTTAGCGCTTCTGTTTGGATCGTATTCGATGGTTGATACCGTTCCCGGGATACCATCTTTCGTTCTCTTGAAATCGATGATTCTGTATTTAGCTCTTGTGCCGCCGCCTCTGTGTCTTACGGTGATCTTACCGCGAACGTTTCTTCCCGCGTTTTTCTTTAATGTAACCGTAAGAGACTTTTCCGGGGTACTTGTTGTGATTTCTTCAAAAGTTGAAACCGTCATTCCTCTTAATCCAGGAGTGGTCGGATTATACTTTTTAATTCCCATATCTTTCGTCCCTCCTTACAGACCTTGGAAGAATTCGATTTCCTTACTCTTTGCTGTAAGGGTTACGATGGCTTTTTTGGATGCTGCCGTTCTTCCCACGTTTTTTCCCATTCTCTTTACTTTACCTTGAACATTCATAATGTTTACTTTTTCTACTTCTACTCCGAAGATTTCTTCCAGTGCGTGCTTCACCTGAGTTTTGTTTGCGCTGGTAGCAACCTTGAAGGTATATTTTTTATTCGCCGCGTCATCCATGGATCTTTCGGAAATAACTGGCTTAATAATAATGTCGTAGGCGGTTGTCATTATGCATACACCTCCTCAATCTTGTTGATCGCATCTTTCGTCACGATGAAGCTTGTATAATTGATGATCTCATACACGTTCATTGTGCCTACAAGAGCAGTTCTAACTCCGGGGATGTTGGCAGCGGACTTGATTACGTTTTCATCCTTTTCTGCCATTACGATAAGGGCTTTTTTAGCAGCCTTTACGTTTGCAAGTACTTTGATCATTTCCTTTGTCTTTGGTTCAGCAAAGGAAAGGGAGTCAAGTACGATAATTTCTTTTTCCTCCACCTTTGAGGATAAAGCGGACTTTAATGCAAGTCTCTTTAATTTCTTGGATACGGTATATCTGTAATCTCTCGGCTTTGGCGCGAATACGATTCCGCCGCCGATCTGAGATGGATCCGTTGAGCTTCCCTGTCTGTGACGTCCAGTTCCCTTCTGTCTGAAAGGTTTCCTTCCGCCGCCTCTGACTTCAGCTCTTGTCTTGGCTGACTGGGTTCCCTGTCTCTGATTTGCAAGATAGTTCTTGACAACTTCATGTACAGCGTACTGATTTATTTCGATTCCAAAGATCTCGTCTTTTAATTCGATGGTACCGGCTTCTGCTCCGGCCATGTTCAGCATAGTTACTTTTGCCATTTTACTTCCTCCTTTCTGAAGTCTTTATCTATTTGTCCTGACCTTTAACTGCGTATTGTATGCGGAGCAGGCCACCCTTAGCACCGGGAACTGCGCCTTTTACAAGCATCAGGTTTCTGTCTTCAATGACCTTTACAAGAACCACGTTCTGCACAGTTACCGTATCACGTCCCATTCTTCCGGGGCCTTTGTTGCCCTTGAATACTCTGGAAGGATAAGTACCAGCAGCGAGTGCTCCGGCAAGTCTCTTGTGCTTGGAACCGTGAGTCATGGGTCCTCTGTGGTGTCCATGTCTCTTGATGTTACCCTGAGTTCCTTTACCCTTGGAAACGCCTGTTACATCCAGCTTCTTGCCTATTTCGAAATCGGCAACGGTGATCACCTGATTTGCTTCGTAGGTTTCGCCTTCATCCAGTCTGATTTCTGTAAGATGCTTCTTGAGCGGAGCCTGCCACTTAGCAAAGTGTCCTTTTTCAGGCTTGTTCATTCTCTGCTCTTTCACATCGCCGTAACCAATCTGTACTGCGTTGTATCCGTCTGTTTCAACAGACTTGATTTGAGTAACGACTGCCGGGCCTGCTTCAATCACAGTAACCGGAATCGATTCCCCAGTTTCGGAAAAAATCTGAGTCATTCCGATTTTTTTTCCTAAAATTGTTTTCATATTCATCCTCCTGAATTCTTACAGCGGATTACCCTTTCGGGCAATCATACTAAGGGGAGTTCCCTTACGTTATAATTTGATTTCGATATCAACACCAGCCGGTAAGTCGAGCTTCATCAGCGCGTCAACAGTCTTGGGCGTCGTGTTTGTGATGTCGATGAGTCTCTTGTGCGTTCTCTGTTCGAACTGCTCTCTGCTGTCCTTGTACTTGTGAACGGCTCTCAAGATTGTGATGACCTGCTTCTCTGTTGGCAGCGGAATCGGTCCGGATACATCTGCTCCGGTCTTCTTCGCAGTGTCAACGATCTTCGCTGCGGACTGATCCAAAGTTTTGTGATCATAAGCCTTCAGCTTGATTCTGATTTTTTGTTGTTCGCTCATTCTTTCAATCCTCCTTGATTTTCGTACGTTTTCGCTATGCTGTACGAGGGGTTCCGTCTCTTGCTGCCGCCGTTTTCATGAGTTTTGCTATCACGATACACGGCGCCGTGTGTTTCATATTTTTTTACACAAAGCAAAAAGCACGAGAATCCCTTCGCCCGTTTCTGGAACGGACAATTCTCTGCAGAAATTACCTGATAGCTCAGCAACTTCCTGCTTCATCGCCTTTTTGCAGTCGAAATCGATCAATTTTAGATCTATGATTTCGTTGCATTAGTTCGCCTACGATCTGCATTAATGATGCAAATCTGGAGAGCTGGTATAGCAAGCCTTTGTAGTATATTATAGATTTCAATAGATTGCAAGATATTTGTGAAAAAAAGTTTGAGAAAATATCAGGATATTCATGTCAAGTTTTCTGACTATTTCAACGTTTTAGACCAGCTTCTGCAATACACGCAGCGGGGCGTACAATATAATCGAAATTCATTTGTTTCGATTTTGACATTTCATTCTATTATTCTACAATTTATTTCACTGATTGGCACGTACCAAATAATGTTTTATGCTGTTTTCAACTGTATTAGAAAACAACACGATATTACTTGCCTCTCGGAAACACCGCCTTTAGGCAACATGGTTGTCTATGAATTTCAGTGATAATCGTATCTACTGCAAAGCGCTCCCCTGCCCCTTGTGTCCTTTCAAACCAACCTTGTAATTTCCCTTTATATGGATTAAAATCAACACAAAGGGTATTGTTATTCATATAGGAGAGAGATTATCATGAAGTCTAATGCAACCGCTTTAAAATCTAAAAAACAGATTAAAAAAATCATCTTGAAGAGCTTCTGCTGTCTTCTGGCCGCAGCCCTCATTACAGGCAGTACAGCCGGCAGTGTTTCTGCTGTCGAAAAAGATCCATCAGCCGAAAAATTTATTTCAAACCTAGGCATTGAAGTCACATGGTTTGATTTCGGCCCATATAATCATTATTATATTAGCGGCGACGGATCAAATACAGGTTTTTATCGTTTGGAGATGTCTAATGGACCCAGCAGTAAAACCGCCTATGTAAAAGGAGATGGATCCCTTGCACTTCCTCCGATGAACTATCACTCCATGCGGTCTTCCTATTCCGATGGAGAAAGTGTAACGATAATGAACGCAGAAAACAGTCACAGTATTATATCATCCGATAAAATTATATCGATTGACGGCACTATTTACAGCGATGTCAGTTCATTTTTCCAAGGCTATACGTCCGTTACTGTAAAAGCAACATCTCGCAAAGGAATCCTAGACCAAAACGGAGCCCTCGTCTTTGAAGATAAGGATGGAAAATATACCGATTTGATCCACATCGGCAGTGGCATCTTCGCAGCAAAGATCAAAGGAGAAAAGTATGCCTTCCTGGACAGAGCCGGAACACCTCTGACCGAAGCGATCTATTCTACCGATTGGTCATTTATGGTCTCTGAAGAATCCATCGCTGCCTCCAAAGAAGGAAAGTACGGCTATCTGGATTTGTCCGGTAAGGAAATTACTCCGTTCATCTACGATGACACACTCCGTTTTTCCGAGGGCTTGGCCCCCGTCTGCCGTGACGGAAAATGGGGCTATATTGACAAAACAGGAGCTGAGGTGATTCCTCTGACTTACGACAGTGCCCGTTACTTCAGCAAGGGGCTTGCCGCCGTGGCGGTCAGCGACAAATGGGGTCTTATCGATAAGGCAGGAAATATGATACTGCCTTTGGAGAACGATTATCTTTATGAGCAAGAAAACGGATTATATCTGGCGCAGAAAGGAGATACGTCCTCTCTACTGGATTCTTCAGGAAAGCCGGTGAAGATGACCGGCGATTATTCCTATGTATCTTATGACGGGAGTTCAGACGGTCGATTCTATGCCCAAAAAATCAAGGACGGTCAAGAAATTAGTGCCTTTTTGGACAAGGATGAAAATCTACTGACCGGCTGGAAAGACTTTTCCCTTTTTTATCTCAGCGATAACCTCTACCTGGGACAGAAGAGCGGGGAATACCCTCCGGGAGTTGTTCCTCCTCACGACTATAACCAGAGATTCGCTCTGTTGGACGCCGCGGGAAATAATCTGACCGGTTTTAAATATTCCAATACCGGAGACTTTTTTAATAACTTTAAGGTTGTCTTTCGATATTACTACGAGGGCGCCGGCCTGTTAAATCAATATGGAGCAGAAGTTCTCCCCACCCTATTTGAAGATATCATACTGACCGACGAAGGCTATGCCTTCGTTACGATAGGAGATGACTCCGGCAATGCTCGAGTAGGATACTTTAAAGTTCCTGAAAGCTGGCAAACCATAAGAACAGCTTCTCGCCCTGTGACGGTATATCTGAACGGAGTAGAGTTGTACTTTGATTCTGTACCCACCATTAAGAACAACAAGACAATGGTGCCTCTGCGAAAAATCTTTGAGGCACTGGGGGCAACGGTTGAATGGGATGCCTCCACCCAAACGGTTACCGCAGTCAGCGGTGCAACAAAGCTTCACCTGACCGTCGGCAGCCCTATCGCCTATGTGAACGGAGCCAAGATTCAGCTGGACGCGGTGCCATTCATCCAAGACGAATTGACTTTTGTGCCACTTCGGTTTGTATCAGAAGGCTTAGGTGCTGACGTGAAATGGGACAGTGCTCTAAATAGAGTAATCATAACAACAAAATAAAGGACCCCTGTTAAGGGTTGGGGGGGACCCAAAGAAAAGCAATCAATAAAAAATGGGCTTGTTACGAGATCTGATTCAAATTTCGTAACAAGCCCATTTTTTTATTCCTGGAGATTTTATTTTTGTCCTCGTCTCTCCACCGAAACGATGACGTCAAAATCGTATCCGCCTGCATCCATAGCGATGCGTTCTGCTTTTTCGTAGTTTCCGCTTAATGTGAAAATGCCCTGCATCAAGGTTGGAGTAGAAATGTCTGCTTCAAAGCCTAGTTCAGACAGTCCGATACAAGCATTTGCCGCCAGCATATTTCCTAATTCTGAAATCGCACTCTGTGCAAGTTCATCGAACGCATCAATTTCCATTCCGCCCATCATACAGGAAGCAATTCCTTTTGCCCCCTCCTCAGTCATTGAGAAGATGACGTTTCCTGTCAGATCGCCAAACACACCAACAATACAGACTACGCCTGACGCATCAATGTTCTTTCCGCAGCCTTGTATCTCCTGCAGGCTAATTTCCGTCATGCCAAATTGGGACAGTATGTTTGATACTGCCTCAGAGAATGCCTTGATATATTCTTTACTCATGTTCCTCGCTCCTGCTAAATCCTACATTCATATACAAATCTCCAAACGCTGTCTCTGCGATTACTGAAGATACCGTGCTTAATCCTAATTTTGAAATACGAATGGATTCTCCGTATACAACTGTCGGGGGTGCAACCCGAAAACCATAGATTGGGTTTGCACGATTGAGCAGGGAACAAGCATTGCCTGCTACGATGTTGGCGATTTCTGCGATTGCATCAACAACCTGTTCATGATCCAGATCCTCTTGCCTGAGAATATGGAACGCCAGCCGGCGTGCGGTATCCTCTGACAGATCCAGAAGCATCCTCCCGCCATATCTTCCGATGATACCTAGAACAGCGGATACACCTCTTGAAACCTTTTCGTCATTGATCTTAAGTTCTTGACGGAAATTCGGAGATGCTTGAAAGAATTTACAGCAAGTTTCGTTTAAAGCCTCTTTAAAAACTGAATAGTATACTCCATCCAGTTCAACAAACAGTTCTTCACTTGCCTGAATTCGCTCAATGAGAAGTGCTAGTTCATCAGCATCCACAGGTTTTTGCAGATAGCCGGAAACCTTAGCTTTTTTTGCTTTTCTTACAATTTCATCATCCATCATAGAACTGATAATGATGACTTTGATATGTGGCGCTTCTTCATGGATCGCCATAGTACATTCAATGCCATCTGCTCCCGGCATCGTCATGTCCATGGTAACGATGTCCGGAGACACCCTCCTGATCGTCTCCAGCGCACCGCTGAGAGAATTGGCACTTCCTACCACTTCATAGCCCTTTTCTATGAGAATGTTACTGATCATTCCTACAGAAAATGGAGAATCATCAACAACAACTACTCTTGCTTTTGTCATAAATACACACCTACTTTAATATCCTAATTCTTCGTTGACTAGTATAACCTGAATTCTGCCTGGAGTGCCGCAATATCTTGTTGTCACAATGTTGCAGCAGATACAGTCTTTAGAAAGGCAGTTGTTGCAGGTTCCTGTTATGGTACATGGATTATTCCTTTTTAGTCTGACATTGTTGGGAACTGCTGCACTAAGCTTTGCTCTGGTAAACGCATCGTCCAGACCTATTGCCAATTTGTTTGCACCAGCTACCACGATAACATTTTTAGGTCCGAAACACAGAGCTGCAACTCGATTGCTTGTGCCATCGATATTTACCAGCTCACCATCCATGGTAAGAGCATTGGTGCTCATAAGATAATAATCTGAAAGAAGACCTCTTCTCCTGCGTTCCATGGATTCGGCAGAGTCAGAAGTACTGTAGGGATCTATGATTTCGAGATCTCTTTCCGCCAGCTTTCCCTTCACTCCCAATTCATTCAGTGTTGCAGATCCGCCCCAGGACACAATGGTCTTGTCTGGTATCATCGACAAAATTAATTCCACTGCCTCTTCGCTCGTTTGACAGTAATGACCTTCCATTCCCCGCTTTTCCAGATTTTTAATGACTGTATCTATCTTCAGCTTATTGGCAGCTTTTTTGCTTTCCATTCTTACATTCCTCCTTTTTCCAATTTTGAAATTTGATTTATTTTATCATAAAACACTGTTAGGGAACAATATATTCATGAGAAAGAGCTAATTAGAAAAAAGAGACCCGCAGCTTTCGGTGCGAGTCTCTTCTGGATTTAATTTGCTTTCTTAGTTTCTTTCAGGCTGTTCTCATATCCATAGGTGATGGATGTCTGGATCAATCGATAAAGCATTGTCGTGATTTCTGCTCTGGTAATATCTGAATATGGATCAAACAGGTTTCCGCTTCTGCCTGTTACGATATTATATTTCTTCATATCGGCAATTGCAGTTTTCGCCCAATCACTTGCCATATCTTCATCAGCAAAAGGTGCTGCCGTTTCAGACGGAAGACTGATGCTCATATAGCTTATGAATCTGGCAAGCATTACGGAGAACTCCTGACGAGTTATATTTGCATTGGGATTGAATTGCTTGCCTCCTACACCGGTGACAATGCCCTGTTCAAGTGCCCAAGCTACCGACGGTCCATACCATGCATCCGGAGAAACATCATCGAACACACGAGTTTTGTAAGAACTGGTATCTACCATAGCCATTCTTGCAAGCACTGCTGACAGCATCGCTCTAGTCATTGGGCTTCCAGGCTGGAAGCTGCTGTCAGGGTATCCTTGGAACGCTTCTCGGGAAGCGATAGCTAAGATATTGTCATACGCCCAATTCCCTGTAATATCTCCAAATTGTTTTGGATTTGCTTTAACCAGATACTTAATTCCAACCTGTCCCAAGAAATAAATTTTATCTCCTATGGGATAACAGAATGGTACAAAGACTGTATTTCCATCTGCGTCTACATAGTACACGATGCCATCCTTTGGTTCAGCAGGAAGGGACATCAGGGAATAAATTCCGCCCAATGGGATTGCTTCATCCACAATTTGCGTTGAACTGCTGCTGCCTCCTCCGCCGCCGGTGCTGTTGCGGGACCAACCTGCGGTCAGTGTGATGTTCTGATAAACGGTATAGACATCATTTGCTTTTCCGATGAAGGATTTTCCGCTATACCATCCGTCGAACGTATAACCCGATCTAGTAACCACTGGAAGAGGAATCACCTCCCCCTCTTGCTTCGTTACAGATGCTGGCATTCCTGCAGAGAAGGTTCCACCATTTGGATCAAAAGTAACTGTGAATTCTTTCTTTCCTTCAATCGCTTTCCAATGTGCAAAGAATTCAACATCACTTCTTACCCGGTAGAATTCCCCGCTGTTTCCTTGATACGTCCCATCTGCGTCAAACCATCCTTTAAAGCTATGACCCATTTTTTCGACCCAGGGAAGCTCAATGTCACTTCCTGCCTCAACGGTTTCCGTTTCAGACGCTCCGTTTAGAAGGAAACCTCCGTCGGTATCAAAGCGTACCTGATAAATGTCTGCTTTTGCTTCCTTCACAGTAATCTCGAACGAATCAGAGAATCCTGCATAGGAGATGGTTACAGGCTGAATACCCTCAAGGGTAAGGCGAGTTCCTGCTTCAGGCGTGATATTACAATCCGCAAGATCAAGAAGTTTTTCCGTTTCATCATCAAAGTGAGCCATTACCTGTAAACCAGTCAAATTGAGACTTTCACCAACACGATAGGAGATTTTATGCGGAAGCGCAGTTATCTCTATTCCAGTGAGTGCCTCATCCGGTTCCTCTCCGCCTCCGCTGATGTTCACCGTTACCCACTTGGTTGCCAGGGTACTGGCGAAATCACGGTCACATACTGCAAAGTACATCTGGTATGCAACCTTGACCTTATATTGGCCATCTTCCAAATCTCCGATGGCAACGAGCTTGTTTCCGTCAACCGTAAACTGTTCAGCCGGAGAGTTCACTTTATACCCGGTGCTGATACCCAGTGTACGGAGCAGGCTGTCCAGACGGACTCTCAGCGCATCGTAATTTGTACCGAAGGTATAGAATGCACTTCCCTCACCAGGTGTTGCTGTGATTTCCAAGTCACCAGTACACTTGATATAGTTCAGCAGGTCTCTCATTTCAGATACTGAGTCTTCAATCTCTCTGCACACCGCCTTAATTGAACTGCTGCTTAAACCATCTTGGATACAAGCCCGCAGCTCCGCAGCATAGTGGCGACCCATATTTTCAATGAATGCTTTCGCCTCTTCTCTTGACAGATTTTCTTCTGCCCATTTGCATGCATCATTCAGACATTTGCTGGCAGCCTCAAGGTCAGCTACAAAAGTTTTCACATCCTTGAGGAAATAGTAGAACTTATAACAACTTGTCAATTTCTCACTGTCGCTGCATTTCGGATCAATCAAAATCTTAAAGGTTGCTTGGGCCTCCTCATTGATCCCTGCTCCGAAGGCTTGAAGGAATTCATCCTTCTCGAGACTGTCAAGATTCAGTTCTCCCGTTTTATGATCCATGGTGAATGCGGTAAATTGTTGTACCTCAGGTTTTTCATATAACGCCACAATGGAGTTCCAAAGAGTAACTGTCTTGCTGAACATACCGCCGAGATCCTTTGTAAGGACATTCCAGGCACTCTCATAATTACCGTCGATGGCATCCTGAATCCCGCCTTCCAACTCCGCTGCTCTGCGCAGTACATCGGCAGAGGCTCTGAGCATTGGGACGAGAGCAGTAGGATTATCAAGTCCTGCTTTTGTAAGGGAGTCAACGGTTCTTTGAATAATACCTAAATCTGATCCGCTTAGTCCAACATCCTGCTTGATCAGCTCTTTGATGAGTTGATTCAGCATAGCTGCAGTTCCGTCTGCAACCGTGCCTCCGAGATTGCTGTTTTCCAGCAGTCCTGAAAGCTTTTCTCCAAGACCTGCTGCATCAAACGCAACTAAGAAGTTTGCAAGATTATCCAAGGTACCTGCTGTCGTATAAGTTGCAACAGAAAGGCCTCCAACGGTAAAGTCATCTTGCAAAGCATCTACTTGTTCAACAAGTACTGCCATGTTTTTAACCAAGCTAACAGTCGAATTGATCATTCCCAGGTACGGTCGTACTGGTTCTATAACTATTATAATAGCTCCTAACTTATTGTAGATCTCTTTTAATGCATCCTCCATGAGCGAGGAATAGGTCTGATCTATAATAGCCTTGGCATTCTTATAAGCAGACGCGGAATTAGGATTAACTGCTACTAGAGCATCTGCACCTCCGATTGAAAGATCAATTGCACCTCGGACCAGTGCGCCGGCAACATCTTCAAAAGAGTCCTCAAGAGAAACCTCTCCCGAAGTGTCAATTCCTGCGTTATTGAGTAATTCACGCAGACTCGCCAGCTGCTTGAGATCATTATAGCTTAATCCCATTGGGCTTAATATGGTATCGAGAACATCCGCTCCGATACCAAGACGCTCTAAGGTTTCCACTGTACTGATAATATCATCCAGACTGCCAATAATCATATTAAGATCGGCAATAAGCTGCCTGAGTTCCTGATCATTGCTCAATAGTGTCGCCACGATTCCATCGGGATTATTCTTTATCGCAAGCAAGCGTTCGCGGGACTCTGCATACTTCATCTTTGCAAGATCAAGGGCTGACATATACGGCATCCCCAGTTCCAATGCAGCGATGGTGTCGCTCATAATGACCAAAGCATCCGCCTTACTAACACCGATACCAAACAAGCCGTCAGAATAATCGGGGTAGAACACTGATTTATAAACAATGAAATTAACTCCTAAGAGGTTTGAAAAGTTGAAACCACCTGTACTAAAAAAAGTGATCACGTTTTTATAGCGGTCATTTTCGGATAGTTTTCCATAATCACTATTGAGAGAGTTAAAATCAATTGGTTTTGCGGATGCATAATCTTTGTTTAGCGTTTTGCTTTTTAGTATCGACGCCACTTCTAGATCTCGATTTGCATTGTTAATGAAGGTACTTACCGCTGCATTAAACTCGTCCGGAGTCAGTGTTCCTCCAGCCGGTAATGCCTCCAATTTCTCAGCCCGGTCAATATAACTTTCAATCTGTCTCACTTTCATATTATATACTAACTCTGCTGCATCTGGACTTGCACCGGCACGAAGGATATTGAGAAATCCCTCGGCAAGCGGTATTACTGCATTTTCATTGGATGCACCTGTTAGAAAGTGAACATCAAAGCCGGGATTAAAAGAAGACTTAAAACCCAATTGCTTTTTCCATCCCGTTGGAACTCCTATAAAGTAGCTCTTTTCTCCGCATTGGTAGCCTCCACTCTCAAGAAAGGAGATTGCAGCATCAACTTTTTTCGCAACAGTGTTTGCAGCAGTTCCGGTGTAATATGCAGCTCCACTGTTGTTCACATACGTGTATCCCGTGATAGCACCGCTTGTAAGCTGTTTTACAATATCAATATCTCGGTTGATGTAGTCTGCAAACTGTACTACGGCTGCATCAAATTTTGTCCTATCAACCAGCAGCCTATGATCAAGTTCGGTACAGTCAACTTTACCGTAATCATCACAAGTCTTGTCTACACAAGGGCTTTCAAGCAAGCTCTCCGTTAAACCTAATGCCTCATCCCTGTATGCAAGCAGAGTGTTTACCATCCCATTTAGCTTTTCTGCAGGGGTTGGTTCAGCTGCGAACACCGGCGCAGGAATCATAGGAATCAGAAGTGCAAGAACAAGCATAAAGGAGAGCACTCTTTTCCCTGTCTTTTGTTTGAATCGATTCATCGATTTTCCTCCTGTTTACTAGTAAATAGATCACACTTTGTCTCTTGGAGTACCAAAGTTCAGACTAGCAACATTACGGATCGTCACTGTTACAATAAAAAAAAGCCATCATCTTCATTTCTCCTTTCATAGTTTCCTAAAAAGTATGGAATGAAATATGTGGCAGCAGGACAACCCTTGCAATTTAGGCTTAGAATGCTTTAGGCTCCTTGCTTTGCGTCCCTGTCTTTCGGCAGGTTTGCCTTTTCAATATTTTCATGGGTTGACGATTTCAAATATTTCATTACATTATTTCACAGCGTAGTCACATTATGGTCACGGGTTGGATATTCTTAGAAACGATAGGACAGCTGCCCGTTAAAAAACGAAATGGAGCGATGTAGTACTCCCAGTACTATTTCTTTCCATTTTGAGTGAAATTTATCCCATTTTTGGGATATTGAGCAGGAGGCAGATAGAAATTTGGTATGAAAATGAAAAAAAGAGGTTTTCTTCGGGATTGAATCACCCAAAGAAGACCTCTTTTAAATTTTAATAGTGTTTATAAGATCCGAAATTACTCGACGATCTTAGCTACAACGCCGGAACCTACTGTTCTTCCACCTTCTCTGATGGCGAATCTCAGTCCTTCTTCGATAGCGATCGGGCTGATCAGCTCGATTTCCATCTGGATGTTGTCTCCAGGCATACACATTTCTACGCCTTCTGGTAAGTTCAGGTTTCCTGTTACGTCTGTTGTTCTGAAGTAGAACTGCGGTCTGTATCCGTTAAAGAACGGTGTATGTCTTCCGCCTTCTTCCTTCTTCAATACGTATACCTGGGAAGTGAACTTTGTGTGGGGCTTGATGCTGCCCGGCTTTGCAAGTACCTGACCTCTTTCGATGTCAGTTCTCTGTACACCACGAAGCAGTGCTCCGATGTTGTCTCCAGCCTGTGCCTGATCAAGAAGCTTTCTGAACATTTCTACGCCTGTTACAACTACTTTTCTTGATGCTTCTGCAAGTCCTACGATTTCTACTTCGTCGGATACCTTCAGGATTCCTCTTTCGACTCTTCCTGTTGCTACTGTTCCTCTTCCTGTGATGGAGAATACATCCTCAACAGGCATCAGGAATGGCTTGTCGGTTGGTCTTTCTGGCTCTGGAATAAAGCTGTCTACTGCATCAAACAGTTCAACAATCTTATCTCCCCATGGGCCTTCTGGATTATTTAATGCTTCCAGTGCGGATCCTCTGATGATTGGTGTGTCATCGCCAGGGAATTCATATACGTCAAGAAGTTCTCTTACTTCCATTTCTACAAGGTCAAGAAGCTCATCATCGTCTACCATGTCACATTTGTTCAGGAATACTACGATGTATGGTACGCCTACCTGTCTGGACAGCAGGATGTGCTCTCTTGTCTGCGGCATTGGTCCGTCTGTTGCTGCTACTACAAGGATTGCTCCGTCCATCTGCGCTGCTCCTGTGATCATGTTCTTTACATAGTCAGCATGTCCGGGGCAGTCAACGTGCGCATAGTGTCTGTTCGGTGTTTCGTACTCTACGTGCGCAGTTGCGATGGTGATACCTCTTTCTCTTTCTTCTGGTGCCTTGTCGATCTGGTCGAAGGCTACCATCTGGCCGAGTCCGTATCTCTGGTATAAGGTCTTTGTGATTGCCGCTGTCAATGTGGTCTTGCCATGGTCTACGTGACCGATTGTCCCGATATTAACATGGGGCTTGTTTCTTTCAAATTTAGCTTTTGCCATTTTCGTGATCCTCCATTAAAATTTTTATACGTTTCAGTAGATCATTTTCCTTTGAAAATTCTCTAGCATCATTACGCGATATGTCCCTCGAAAGGGAAATGGGCAACGAGGCAAAGCAATGAATGCCTCGTTTTCGTACATTATTTGTTCAGCTTCTCTACTAAGCTATCCGGCAGCTTCTCGAAGTGGTCAAACTGCATAACATAGACTCCTCGACCCTGTGTTCTGGATCTCAGATCGGTAGCATATCCGAACATTTCAGAAAGAGGCACAAACCCTCTGACTGCAACTGCTCCAAAGTTCATATCAGTTCCTTCGATTCTTCCTCTTCTGGAGCTGATATCACCGATTACGTCGCCCATATAGTCTTCAGGCACAGTGACCTCAATCTTAAAGATCGGTTCAAGAAGTACAGGCTTCGCTTTCTTAGCAGCTTCTCTGAATGCCATGGATCCGGCAATTTTGAAGGCCATTTCAGAGGAGTCAACTTCGTGGTAAGAACCATCATAGAGTTCTACGCCGACGTCAACAACCTGATATCCTGCAAGAGGTCCGTTCTGCATTGCTTCACGAATACCATCATCGACTTTTGAAATGTATTCCTTAGGAATCGCACCTCCGACAACTGCATTCTTGAATTCATAACCAGCTCCAGGATCTCTCGGATAAACTCTGATTTTAACGTGACCATACTGACCGCGTCCACCAGACTGCTTCGCATATTTGTGATCCACATCCGCTGTTCCAGAAATAGTTTCTTTATAGGATACCTGCGGCTTACCTACGTTTGCTTCAACTTTGAATTCACGCAGAAGACGATCTACGATGATTTCCAAGTGAAGTTCTCCCATACCGGCAATAATCGTCTGGCCTGTTTCTTCATTGGTATAGGTTTTGAAAGTAGGATCTTCTTCTGCCAGCTTTGCTAAGCCAAGACCCATCTTTTGCTGTCCGGCTTTGGTCTTAGGTTCGATGGCGATTTCAATAACCGGATCAGGGAATTCCATAGACTCCAGTATGATTGCTTGATTTTCATCACACAAAGTATCTCCGGTTGTTGTATCCTTCAGTCCTACTGCTGCTGCAATATCACCAGAGTAGACTTCTTCGATATCTTCTCTTCTGTTTGCATGCATCTGCAGGATTCTTCCGATTCTTTCCTTCTTATCCTTTGTTGAGTTATAAACATAGGAACCCGATTTCAGTGTTCCGGAATATACTCTAAAGAATGCAAGTTTTCCCACAAAGGGATCGGCCATAATTTTGAAAGCAAGAGCTGAAAATGGACCTTTGTCATCAGCAGGTCTTGTATCCTCTGTTTCTGAATCTGGAAGCACTCCCTTAATTGCGGGAATGTCTACTGGTGATGGCATATAATCTACGACTGCATCCAAAAGCATCTGAACACCTTTGTTTCTGTAGGATGATCCGCAGATAACGGGAATCAATTTTCCTGCAACAGTCATCTTTCTGATGGCGCTTTTCACTTCAGTTTTTGAGAGTTCTTCGCCCTCAAGATACTTCATGAGCAGTTCTTCATCTGATTCCGCTACCGCCTCCATCAGATTGTGTCTCGCCTCGGCTGCCATCTCCTTAAGATTTTCTGGGATATCCACGACGTCAAACTCTTTTCCCAGATCGTCCTTGTAGATTTCTGCATTCATTTCAACCAGATCTACAATTCCGACAAAGCTGTCTTCCGAGCCGATAGGCAGCTGAATTGGCACAGCATTGGCCTTCAGTCTGTCTTTTACCATACCAACAACGCGGAAGAAGTCCGCACCCATGATATCCATCTTGTTGACGAAAATCATCCGGGGTACACCATACTTCTCTGCCTGTCTCCAAACGGTTTCTGACTGAGGTTCAACTCCGCCTTTCGCACATAGAACAGTAACAGCTCCATCCAGGACTCTCAGTGATCTTTCTACCTCTACGGTAAAGTCAACGTGGCCGGGTGTATCAATTATATTGATTCGAGTATCTTTCCATTGCGCCGTTGTAGCAGCAGAGGTAATAGTGATACCTCTCTCCTGCTCCTGCTCCATCCAGTCCATAGTAGCTGCGCCTTCATGAACTTCGCCAAGCTTATGGGTTTTTCCTGTGTAGAACAGAATTCTCTCTGTGGTTGTGGTCTTTCCGGCGTCAATATGCGCCATGATGCCAATGTTTCTGGTTTTCTCAAGCGGGAATTGTCTAGGCATACTAGAAACCTCCTTTCTGCTTCTTTCTAAAATTCTTTATTAACATTAATTTCAATTACCATCTGTAATGTGCAAATGCTCTATTCGCATCCGCCATCTTGTGGGTATCTTCCTTCTTCTTCACGGTTGCTCCAGTGTTATTCGAAGCATCCAGAAGTTCCTTAGCAAGTCTCTCGGCCATGGTTTTTTCACCTCTGGCGCGGATATATTTTGTAAGCCATCTGATTCCCAGTGTCTGACGTCTGTCAGATCTAACTTCGATAGGAACCTGATAGTTGGCACCTCCAACACGTCTGGCCTTTACTTCAAGGACAGGCATGATGTTGTTCATAGCCTTTTCAAATACATCAAGAGGTTCCTCTCCTGTATTCTTCTTAATTGTTTCAAACGCGTCATATACAATTGACTGCGCTACTCCCTTTTTTCCGTCTAACATGATGCTGTTGATCAGCTTTGCTACAACAACACTTCCGTAAACTGGATCTGGAAGTACTTCTCTCTTTGGTATATTACCTTTTCTTGGCACTTCTCTTCCCTCCTTGCTTGTTAATTTCACATAACGCTGCGTTGCTGGCTTCGTCAGGCTCGCTTGCGTATGTCAGTATACGCGTCCTTCGCCTTCCTCAGCCGCGCCTTGCCTTATGCGAAATTACCTGCGCAATCTTGCTTGTTAATTCTGCACAATACTTTGTTTGAGATTCATTTGCGTTCGCAGATATCTGTATACACACACACGCTTCACGCTCATTCATCGCTCCTCGTCCCGCACAAAATTAACAGCGCAACTCAATAATGAAATTAAAATTATGCGCTTTCGCTCGGTACTCGACATCCAAATGAATGCCGCGGTGCACATGATAAATAAAGTATCAATCTATATATCAAGGGCACATCTTGCTTGTTAATTTTATGCAATACTGCGTTATCGTCAGCCTCAGACTCGTTTGCGCATGTCTATATACGCGCCCTTCATCTTCTGCTTCCATGCCTTGCATAAAATTCCCTACGCAACTATTACCTTCTGATTCTGAGCCATACTTATATAGTATTGGCAAAATCAGCTGTGTAATATTCTTTCCCGATTATTTCTTAGCAGCTTTAGGTCTCTTTGCTCCATATTTGGAACGAGCCTGGTTTCTCTTTGCTACACCAGCAGTATCAAGAGTTCCTCTGATAATGTGGTATCTTACTCCAGGAAGGTCTTTGACTCTTCCGCCTCTGATCAGAACGACGCTGTGTTCCTGAAGGTTGTGACCAATACCAGGAATGTAAGCCGTTACTTCGATACCGTTGGACAGACGTACTCTCGCTACTTTTCTCAGCGCGGAGTTCGGTTTCTTAGGAGTAACAGTTTTTACAGAAGTGCAAACGCCTCTCTTCTGAGGTGCTTCTGTATCGGTAGGAACTCTCTTAATTGAGTTCAGGCCTTTTAACAGAGCAGGGGACGTTGACTTCTTAATCGCACTTGTTCTTCCTTGACGAACCAACTGATTGATTGTAGGCATTCTTCGTTTCTCCTTTCCTTGCTTGTGCAAGGGCACAATAAAATATATTCTAAGCTACGAAGCTTAAAACCAACGCATAGTATATCACAGCTCGAATCATTATGTCAATGGATTTCTCGCAGGTGTTTCGCTCAGTTCATGTTTCGTTTTCTCAATTCATACTCGCAGACTGCTGTAATGCAATCTGCGAGTATAATCTTTTGCTTATTCGACTTCAATGATCTCGGCGAGTTCTGCAATCTCTGACATATCTGCCAGGTCTTCCACATCTGCCGCTCTCATCGGTTCACTGTCATAATCGTCGAAGTCCTCATCCTCCACCGGTGGTTTGAAGGAGTCCATCAACTCGGTGTTTACACCGTAGTCAACAGTGATATTCTTGTATCTCTTCATACCAGTTCCTGCAGGGATCAGCTTTCCAATGATAACATTTTCCTTTAATCCCAGGAGTCGGTCCATCTTGCCTTTGATGGCAGCATCTGTGAGAACACGGGTCGTTTCCTGGAAGGATGCTGCTGACAGGAAGGAATTTGTTGCAAGAGAAGCCTTCGTGATTCCAAGGAGGATCCTCTTACCCACTGCCATTTCTCCACCGGCCGCTTCTGCTGCTTCATTGGCATCGTCCAGCTCAAATTTGCTGTACAAACCACCTGGCAGTAACGCAGTATCTCCGGCATCCTCGATTTTATACTTAGACAGCATCTGGCTTACGATTACTTCAACGTGTTTGTCGTTGATATCTACACCCTGCTGTTTGTATACTCTCTGTACTTCTTTGAGAAGGTACTGATATACGCCTTCGACTCCATTGAGTCTTAAAATATCATGAGGGTTCAACGGACCTTTGGTAATCTGTCCGCCGGCGAGGACGTAATCCCCTTCCTTAACGTTCAGTCTTGCACCGTAAGGTATGATATATACCCGTTCCTCTTCTCCTCTGACCTTTACTTCTGTCTTATTGTCTTTTCTTGATTCAATCGATACAACAGTCCCGTCCCCTTCGCAGATCTCTGCAAGACCCTTTGGCTTTCTAGCCTCGAAAAGTTCTTCTACTCTAGGAAGACCGTGTGTGATATCGCTTCCCGCTACGCCTCCTGTATGGAACGTACGCATGGTCAGCTGAGTACCCGGTTCACCGATGGACTGAGCAGCTGTGATACCGACCGCTTCACCGATGTTGACCGACTCTCCTGTCGCCAGGTTTCTGCCGTAGCATTTCGCGCAGATACCGTATACACTGTGACAGGTCATAACGGAACGGATGGCTACCGATTCAATGCCGGATGCCTCAATCTCGTCGGCGTGACCCTCCAGAATTTCTTCTCCCTGTTCCACGATAACCTTTCCGGTTTTCGGGTTCACGATGTCGATCAAAGCAATTCTTCCGATGATACGGAGCTTCAGAGGCTCAATAACCTCCTTGCCATCTGTAAAGGCCTTAACTTCGATTCCCTCATCGGTTCCGCAGTCAACTTCCCTTACGATAACGTTATGGCTGACGTCTACAAGTCTTCTGGTCAGATAACCGGAGTCTGCCGTTCTGAGCGCTGTATCTGCAAGACCTTTTCTTGCTCCGTTGGTGGAAATAAAGTATTCCAGTACGGAAAGTCCTTCACGGAAGTTGGACTTGATCGGAATTTCAATGGTCTTTCCTGATGCGTTGGCCATGAGTCCACGCATACCGCCGACCTGCTTGATCTGGCTCTTGCTTCCTCGAGCTCCGGAGTGCGCCATGATGAACAGGTTATTCAGTGTCCCCAGCGACTTCATCAGTTCATCAGCGATGTCATCTGTCGCATTGTTCCAAATATCGATAACCTTTTCATATCGTTCCGAATTGGACATGAGTCCTCTTCGATAAGCGGTTTCGTACTTTTCAACCTTCTTTTCCGCTTCTGCAAGGATTCTTGGTTTCTCTTTCGGTATTTCCATGTCGGAGACGCTGATGGTAATGGCTCCGATGGTGGAGTAGTGGAAGCCCGTATCCTTGATATAGTCAAGCATGATTGCCGTCTTTGTATTTCCGTGTCTTCTGTAGCATTTATCAATGATCTGACTCAGCTTCTTCTTGTCGCAAAGAAAATCGATTTCAAGAGAATACTTGTCGATTTCTCTGTCCACATAGCCCATATCCTGAGGGATCTTCTCGTTGAAGATGAACCTTCCGACGGTGGATTCGATGAGCTTACCTCTTGAATCTCCTTCCAGGAACAATCTCACCTTTACTCTCGCATGAAGGCCCACAACTCCGTTTCTATATGCCATAAGCATTTCATCAAAGTCAGTAAAGATCTTTCCATCGCCCTTTTCGGCCGGAGTATTTCTCTCTTCTACACCGGGGTGGGTCAGGTAGTAGCTTCCCAAAATCATATCCTGTGTCGGCGTCGTGATAGGCGATCCATCTTTCGGCGCAAGAATGTTGTTTACGGAAAGCATGAGGAATCTTGCTTCTGCCTGTGCTTCTACAGACAGTGGAACGTGTACCGCCATCTGGTCTCCATCGAAGTCCGCATTATATGCAGTACAAACCAGCGGATGGAGCTTTATGGCTTTACCTTCTACAAGGACCGGCTCGAAAGCCTGAATTCCCAATCTATGCAGCGTGGGAGCACGGTTTAAAAGTACAGGATGCTCCTTGATAACCTCGTCGAGAACGTCCCAAACCTCTGGTCTAACCTTTTCAACCATTCTCTTAGCGCTCTTGATATTGTGGGAATGCCCCTTCTGAACAAGCTTTTTCATAATGAAAGGCTTAAACAGCTCCAGTGCCATTTTCTTTGGCAGACCGCACTGATAGAACTTCAGCTCCGGTCCAACAACGATTACGGAACGTCCGGAATAGTCAACACGCTTTCCGAGAAGGTTCTGTCTGAATCGTCCCTGTTTTCCCTTCAGCATGTCTGACAGGGATTTCAGCGGTCTGCTTCCAGGTCCCGTTACCGGTCTTCCTCTCCTGCCGTTGTCGATGAGGGCATCTACCGCCTCCTGAAGCATTCTCTTTTCATTTCTGACGATGATATCAGGTGCTCCAAGATCCAGCAGTCTCTTAAGTCTATTATTTCTGTTGATTACTCTTCTATATAGGTCGTTCAGGTCGGAAGTGGCAAAACGTCCGCCGTCCAGCTGAACCATCGGTCTCAGATCCGGAGGAATCACCGGGATTACCTCAAGAACCATCCATTCCGGTTTATTCTCAGATAATCTCAGCGCTTCAATCACTTCAAGCCTTCTGACGATTCTAATCTTCTTCTGCCCGGAGCTGTCTCTCAGCTTTTTTCTCATGTCGTCGGACAGAGCCACAAGGTCAATCTGGGCCAGCAGGTCACGAATCGCTTCCGCACCCATTGCCGCCTTAAACCCTGCACCGTACTTGTCTCTTGCTTCTCGGTACTGCTGCTCAGTCAAAATTTCCTTGTATCCCAGTCCAGAGCTGCCCGGATCGGTAACGATGTAAGCTGCGAAATATAAGACTTTCTCCAAATTTCTTGGGGAAATGTCAAGAACCAAACCCATTCTGCTCGGGATGCCCTTGAAATACCAAATGTGGGAAACAGGGGCCGCAAGTTCGATGTGGCCCATTCTTTCTCTTCTGACTTTTGCCTTTGTAACCTCTACTCCGCAGCGATCACAAACGATGCCTTTATATCGAATTCTCTTATATTTACCGCAATGACACTCCCAGTCCTTCTGAGGCCCGAAGATTCTCTCGCAGAACAAACCTTCTTTCTCAGGTTTCAAAGTTCTGTAGTTAATGGTTTCGGGTTTTTTAACCTCTCCTTTTGACCAGCTTCTTATCTTTTCTGTAGATGCAAGACTGATTTGCAGTGCTTCAAAATTGTTTAATTCATACAAGGAGCTTCTCCCCCTTTCTTATACTTCATCATTGAAATCTTCGTCAATCAAGTCCATATCCATGTCTTCATCATCAACGTCTTCATCCACAATTTCCTCGGAGAAACCGCCTTCTTCCTCGAAGAATTCGCCTTCATCCGTTATGGATTCAATATCGATAATGCTCTCTAATCCTGAAATGCCATCGACTTCTGCTGATTCCTTGATTTCGATCTCTTCATTGTCATCAGTCAATACCTTAACGTCCAGACCAAGGCTCTGCATTTCTTTAATCAGTACCTTGAAGGATTCAGGAATTCCCGGTTCCGGAATGTTCTCGCCCTTGACGATTGCTTCATAGGTCTTTACACGGCCTACGACATCATCGGATTTTACGGTGAGAATTTCTTGCAGCGTATAAGCCGCTCCATAAGCCTCCAGTGCCCATACTTCCATTTCTCCGAATCGCTGTCCGCCGAACTGAGCTTTTCCGCCCAAAGGCTGCTGTGTGACCAGGGAGTAAGGTCCAGTGCTTCTTGCATGAATCTTGTCATCAACAAGGTGATGCAGCTTCAGCATATACATATATCCTACGGTAACCGGATTATCAAATGCTTCTCCGGTTCTTCCGTCTCTTAAAATCAGCTTTCCGCTCTTTGGATATCCGCACTCATCAAGCAAGTCGATGATATCCTGCTCGCTGGCACCGTCAAATACCGGTGTTGCAATATACCAGTCTTTGTATTTGGCAGCAAGACCCAGATGGGTTTCCAAAACCTGACCGACGTTCATACGAGACGGTACACCCAGGGGGTTCAGCATGACCTGAAGGGGCACGCCGTTTTCCATAAAAGGCATATCCTCTTCCGGAAGAATTCGGGAGATAACACCCTTATTTCCGTGACGACCGGCCATCTTATCGCCTACGCTGATCTTTCTCTTTGTTGCGATATAGCATCTTACCAGCTTGTTTACGCCAGGTGGCAGTTCGTCGCCGTTTTCCCTTGAGAAAATCTTAACGTCAACGATGATACCGGCTTCTCCGTGAGGTACTCTGAGGGAAGTGTCTCTTACTTCTCTCGCTTTTTCACCGAAGATTGCTCTCAGCAAACGTTCTTCTGCAGTAAGTTCCGTTTCTCCCTTAGGTGTAACTTTACCTACCAGAATATCAGAAGAGCTTACTTCTGCACCGATTCTGATGATACCTTCCTCATCCAGATCTCTCAGTGCATCTTCGCCCACATTGGGGATATCCCTTGTGATTTCTTCGGGTCCCAGCTTCGTATCTCTTGCTTCTGCCTCATATTCTTCAATATGGAGGGAAGTGAGTGCATCCTCCATGATCAATCTTTCATTCAGAATAATCGCATCCTCGTAATTGTAGCCTTCCCAGGTCATAAAACCGATAAGAAGGTTCTTGCCCAATGCGACCTCACCCATGTCAGTAGAAGGTCCGTCTGCTATGACCTCACCCTGCTCTATGTGTTCATTTTTGCTGACGATGGGCTTCTGGTTGATACAGGTACCCTGGTTGGAACGCTTAAATTTGAGCATCTTATATTCGTCGGCGCCCAGTCCGTCGTCCCTTCTGATCTTTATCTTCGTAGCATCAACATACTCGACAGTACCTGCATTTCTGGCCAGGAGAACAACTCCTGAATCCCTTGCAGCGGTATGCTCCATACCGGTTCCAACGATTGGTGCGTCGGTAATCAGAAGAGGCACAGCCTGACGCTGCATGTTGGATCCCATCAGTGCTCGGTTGGCGTCATCGTTCTCAAGGAACGGGATCATTGCTGTCGCTACAGATACTACCTGCTTTGGAGATACGTCCATATAATCAATGAGATCTCTCGGTACAAGGTCGATTTCTCCGCCTGCACCTCTGGATGCAACTCTGTGATTTACAAACCTTCCTTCAGAATCAAGAGGCTCATTCGCCTGCGCGATGATGAGCATTTCTTCTTCATCTGCGGTAACATAATCAATGGTTTCGCTTACGATGCCCCTGCCTTTGTCCACGCGGCGATAAGGAGCTTCGATAAAGCCATACTCATTGATTCTTCCATATGTGGTAAGAGATCCTATGAGACCAATGTTCGGTCCTTCAGGAGTCTCGATCGGGCACATTCTTCCGTAGTGGGAATGGTGAACGTCTCGAACTTCGAATCCGGCCCTCTCTCTGGAAAGACCTCCGGGTCCCAATGCAGAAAGCCTTCTCTTGTGAGTCAGCTCAGCAAGGGGGTTGGTCTGATCCATAAACTGTGACAGCTGGGAGCTTCCGAAAAACTCCTTGATGGCTGCAGTAACCGGTCTGATGTTCATCAGCGCCTGAGGTGTTGTTACCTCGATATCCTGAATCGTCATTCTTTCTTTTACGACTCTTTCCATACGTGCAAGACCGATTCGGAACTGGTTTTGAAGAAGTTCTCCAACCGTCCTCAGTCTTCTGTTGCCCAAATGGTCGATATCGTCAACATTTCCAATCCCGTGATCCAGGTTCAGAATGTAGCTTACCGATGCGATAATGTCATCGACAATAATATGTTTCGGAGAAAGGGTTGCCTTATTCAGCGCAAGTGCTTCTTTAATGGCTGCCTCTCCCTCGTTGTTTTCCAGGATGTCTTTCAGAACAGGGTAGTAAACCTTGTCTGCTATCTTAAAGCCTTCCAGGCTGAAATCAACATAATCCTCAAGATTGACAAAATTGTTTCCGATAATCTTCACAACATGTCCTTCTTCGGTTTTGCTGTAAACGTAGATATATTTCACGCCGGCATTTTCAATCTGAAATCCAGCTTCCCTTGAAATCTTGGCATCTTTCTCCACTAGAATTTCGCCCGTATTGGGGTCTATGACATCTTCTGCCGCCACGCAGCCTATAATACGGTTGGATAATCCCAGCTTCTTATTATACTTATATCTTCCTACCTTGGCTAAATCATAGCGCTTCGGATCAAAAAACAGGGAATCCAAGAGAGATTTTGCACTTTCCACGGTAGGTGGCTCTCCAGGTCTCAGTTTCTTGTAGATTTCCTTCAGACCATCTTCGTAGGTCTTGGTAGGATCCTTTTCGATTGTCCTGCGCAATCTTTCATCTTCACCGAAGATGTCAACGATTTCCTGATCAGTTGCAAAACCAAGCGCTCTCAGCAAGGTTGTAACCGGCTGTTTTCTTGTACGGTCTACACGAACAGATATAATTTCATTGGAATCTGTCTCATATTCCAGCCATGCGCCTCGATTTGGAATAATCGTTGTTGAAAACAATTTATTATTTGATTTGTCAACAGTAACGCTGTAATACGGTCCTGGAGAACGAACCAATTGCGTTACCACAACACGCTCGGCACCGTTATAGATGAAGGTACCTTTCTCTGTCATGAGAGGAAAGTCACCCATAAAGACTTCCTGCTCTTTAACTTCTCCGGTTTCTTTATTGACTAATCTGACTTTTACCTTCAGTGGAGCTGCATATGTTACGTCACGTTCTTTACATTCTTCCTGATCATATTTTGGGGAATCATTCAGAGAATAATCAATAAATTCCAACACCAGATTACCTGCGTAATCCTTGATTGGAGAGATATCTTCGAAGACCTCCCGAAGGCCTTCCTCGATGAACCAATCATATGATTCAGTCTGAATTTGGATAAGATTTGGCATTGCCGCTACTTCATTTATCTTCGAGTAGCTCATTCGTGTCTTTTTACCTATTTTAACGGGATCTGGCATATTCATCACTCCTTGCATAGAAAACAAAATACTTCGCGTGGCAATGTACTATAATATCATACGTGCTTCAAGTAGTCAAGCAATATTTTAGCAAATAGAAAAAAGGCGATTATTTTTAAGCATCGCCCTTTTGGTGATATGTTATACATGTTTCCAAGAAAATATTTCTGGCTATAGTATTCTCCATTCTGCCTCTCCGTTTCCATCAGTTCCCGGCTGGCAAAATGAAGTCCCGCTTCCGTAGAATGCGGGACTGCATTATCTTGAAATTGCTTCGATAGGCTAAGGGGTTATCTCTTAAATCCTATTAACAGAACTATTTCAGTTCTACTGTAGCGCCAACTTCAGTAAGCTTTGTTTTGATTTCTTCAGCTTCTGCCTTGGATACGCCTTCTTTGAGGTTAGCAGGAGCACCGTCAACCAGGTCCTTAGCTTCCTTCAGACCAAGTCCTGTCAGCTCTCTAACAACCTTGATTACTTTGATCTTTTCTGCGCCTGCGCTAGCAAGAACTACAGTGAATTCAGTCTGCTCTTCAACCTCAGCTACTGCTGCTGCTCCACCTGCTGCTGCTACTGGAGCTGCTGCGGATACGCCGAATTCTTCTTCACAAGCTTTAACGAGTTCGTTTAACTCTAAAACGGTCATAGCTTTTATCGCTTCGATAATTTGCTCTTTATTCATTTTAATAATCTCCTTTATAAATTTTCAAATTGTTATTTTTAGTTTTATCTAATTTCAGAGGGATTTACGCCTCTGTCTTTGCATCAGCAATTGCCTGCA
Source organism: Clostridiales bacterium (assembly GCA_015243575.1). Taxonomy (NCBI): domain Bacteria; kingdom Bacillati; phylum Bacillota; class Clostridia; order Peptostreptococcales; family Anaerovoracaceae; genus Anoxybacterium; species Anoxybacterium hadale. The sequence continues at coordinate 4,556,714 of CP042469.1, read as the reverse complement.
GTGTGCGTGCAAACTTGGATACCGGTGACTGGATGCTTCCCATGAATTTCGCGATCAATTCATCTCTGGATGGTAGGGATGCGACTGCTTTTACGCCCTCTGCATCAAAGAAAGTTCCTTCGATAACACCCGCCTTGAAATCCATCTTTTTGAAATCCTTGATAATTCCGCTGAGAACTCTTGCCGGTGCAACCGCGTCATCATAGCTGATGGCAAATGCGCTCGGTCCGGAAAGAACGTCCTTCAATGCTTCATATTTGGTTCCTTCGATGGCTCTGTTCACCAGAGTATTCTTGTATACGGTATAGTCTACGTTGGCCTCACGCAGCTTTTTTCTCATGGCGTCTGCCTGAGCTACGGTGATGCCGATATAATCGATCACGACCGCGGACTGCGCTTTCTCCAGCTTCTCTTTGATTTCATCAATAATCGCCTGTTTTTGCTTCAGATGTTCAACTGACATATTCTGTTCTCCTCTCCCGCACCGCCCCGTGGAGCCATGCGATGTTAATAAAAAGGCCTTTCCTGCCATAGACAGAAAAGGCTCCATAATCATCAATTGATATTTATGAAATACCTCGGCAGGAAATTAAGCGATTGCACCTGCTGTCTACGGCGGATATTCTTTTTAATTATTAGAATGTTATCTTAATCGGATTGACCTTGACTCCAGGTCCCATGGTGGAAGCCACCGTAACACTCTTCAGATACTGGCCCTTCGCAGCTGCTGGCTTAGCCTTAACAACAGCTTCAAGCAATGCATTGAAGTTGTCTGCAAGCTTCTCTGGTCCAAAGGAAACCTTTCCGATAGGAGTGTGGATGATATTGGTCTTGTCCAGACGATACTCAACCTTACCGGCTTTGATCTCCTGAAGTGCCTTCTCCACATCCATTGTTACAGTTCCAGACTTAGGATTCGGCATGAGGCCTTTCGGTCCCAGAATCTTACCAAGTCTACCAACAACGCCCATCATATCCGGTGTAGCTACTACTACATCAAAGTCAAACCAGTTTTCTGTCTGAATCTTTGTGGCCAGTTCTTCCGCACCGACAAATTCTGCTCCTGCAGCTTCTGCCTCAGCAGCCTTCGGTCCCTTTGCAAAAACCAATACTCTCTTGGTTTTACCGGTTCCGTGTGGCAGTACGATTGCTCCTCTGACCTGCTGGTCTGCATGTCTTCCGTCAACGCCAAGCTTGATGTGAACTTCAACGGTTTCATCGAATTTCGCTTTTGCAGTCTGAACTGCAAGTCCTAACGCTTCTTTTACGTCGTATACTGTGCTTCTGTCGACTAATTTTGCCGACTCCTTGTAAATCTTACCTCTTTTAGGCATTTCAATTACCTCCTTGTGGTGCAAACGGCTGCGCCTCCCACGTAATTATTCCTTAACAACAATTCCCATGCTTCTTGCTGTGCCAGCGATCATTGAAGTTGCGCTGTCAAGATTGGCAGCATTCAGATCCGGCATTTTGAGCTTTGCAATTTCCTTAACCTGTTCTACACTAATTGTAGCAACCTTTTTCTTGTTTGGTTCTCCCGACGCGGACTTCAGATTTGCAGCTTTCTTAAGCAGTACTGCTGCCGGCGGTGTCTTCGTAACAAAGGTAAATGATCTGTCACCATAAACTGTAATAACTACAGGGATGATCATTCCAGGCTGATCGGCGGTTTTTGCGTTAAACTGCTTGCAGAAATCCATGATGTTAACGCCCTTTTGTCCAAGCGCCGGTCCTACCGGTGGAGCTGGAGTTGCGTTCCCTGCGGGAATCTGCAGTTTAATTAACCCTTCAACTTTCTTTGCCATATTGATCGGTCTCCTTTCTAATTGCTTGTTAATGTTCCGAAATACTTTCTCACATGCGCTTTCGTATTCGCTTACGTACATCTTGGTACGTGCGCTTCATACGATCTCGCAGTTTCGCGTCTTCGGAAAAATTTCTGCGCAATTTAATTCCTATATTTTGTCGACCTGGCCAAATTCCAGTTCGACGGGAGTATCTCTACCAAACATTGAAATTCTGACTTTCAGCGTCTGCTTATCCATATTGACTTCCTCAACAACACCCATAAAGCTTTCAAAGGGCCCGTTGATTACTTTGACGCTGTCGCCTGGTTCGATATCCAACTGGATATAAACCTTTTCAATTCCCATTCTGCGAACTTCATCGCCGGTAAGCGGAATCGGTTCTGAACCGTGGCCTACAAACCCGGTTACACCCTGCGTATTTCTTACAAGGTACCATGATTCGTTGGTTACGATCATTTTAACAAGGACATAGCCGGGGAACATCTTTCTTGTTTTGACCTTCCTCTGGCCATTTTTGATTTCTACGTGGTCTTCGGTAGGCACTACAATGCTCAGAACAAGATCTTGCATACCTCTGTTCTCAACGATTTTCTCAATATTCACCTTTACCTTGTTTTCATGACCCGAATACGTATGAACAACGTACCATTTCGCTTTTTTGGATTTGTCACCGACAATATCCTCTTCCTTTGCAGGAAAAACAGAGTCTGTTTCTTCAGCAGGCTGGGAATCAGTTTCATCGTCATCTGCTGCTTCTTCGGTTTCCTCTTCTTCGGTTTCTTCTACCTCTGATTCGAGTTCCGCATCTTCCTCTTCGAAATCTTCGTCATCATAATCATCAAGTACTTCGAATTCTTCGAATTCTTCGTTCTTCTTACTCTTGGCCATCTGTGCCTTCCTTTTTTACATAATAATTAATGCGCACCTACAAAATCATTTGCATCCTGCGCACCTAACAGGGGTTACCCCTCGTTAGAAACTAATGTTCAGTACGTATTTCAGGGAAGCCAGGAAAGCGGAGTCAACAGCCCAGATAGCCAGACCCATAGCGACACAAGTAAAAAGCACAACGCCAGTATAGGAAATCAATTCCCGTCTTGTGGGCCATACAACTTTTTTAACTTCCGTCCTAATTCCCTTGAAATAATCTTTCAGGCTTGCTCTCGGCTTCTTATTAGCAGCCGCAGCAGGAACAGGTTTCTTCGCTTTTTCCTTTTCCATAATAATCACATCCTCTATTTCGTTTCTTTGTGAGCGGTGTGTTTTTTGCAGAATCTGCAATACTTGCTGAACTCTAAACGATCAGGATCGTTTTTTTTGTTTTTCGTAGTATTGTAATTCCTCTGCTTGCACTCTGTGCATGCCAACGTTACTCTTACTCTCATGATTGTCCTCCGTCTAATCTAAAATTCAGAGCCATGTTTCATGCTCCGTCGTATATTAAATATTTCTTTATTGTGACATAAATCACACGATTATATCATGTTCTTACCATAAAGTCGCTTAATTAAGTTATCATACTTTCCGATGCCTGTCAAGAGAATTTCGACGAAACCTTGCCAAAAGCCTTGGAAATCAAGAGGATCTTCCCCAACTGCCTTAATTGGTCTGGGTGATCGACACCCAACTCCCCTTTGTTGCGGTCACAAGCTCTTCAATGGTAAACCGCACTGCGGAATTGGCTGTCCCCGCCGCAGGATATACAACCTCATATCGCTTCAAGGACTCGTCCAAATATACGGTGATATTGTCCGGAAGTGCGAAGGGACAAACGCCGCCTACCGGATGCCCGGTTAAGACGAGGGTCTCATCGTGAGAAAGCATTTGCGCCTTACATTGAAAGGTTTCTTTAAACTTCCGATTATCAATTCTTGCGGTCCCACAAACTACCAGAATGATGATTCTGCCATCCTTTAAACGCAGAGCAAGGGATTTGGCGATCTCTCCAGGTTCCCTTCCCAGAGCTTTCGCAGCCAGTTCAACTGTCGCGCTGCTTTCCTTTAGCAGAATGATCTCATTTGGTATATTATGGTCATCAAAATGCTTTTTTACACTTTCCCAGCTCATTTTCTCTCCGTATGTGGCCTTGATCGGTTAAAATAAACTTTTCACAGATCAGGTAGTTCATTAAAAATGCTGTGCTAGTACTCAGAATTGGGTGTTACAGAGTGCTAGTATTAAGACCCGCATTACTGCGGGTCTTCGCTGAAACCGTTTCCGGTCAATCATTTAATTTGGCAAGCAATTATTCGACGATCTTAGCTACAACGCCGGAACCTACTGTTCTTCCACCTTCTCTGATGGCGAATCTCAGTCCTTCTTCGATAGCGATCGGGCTGATCAGCTCGATTTCCATCTGGATGTTGTCTCCAGGCATACACATTTCTACGCCTTCTGGTAAGTTCAGGTTTCCTGTTACGTCTGTTGTTCTGAAGTAGAACTGCGGTCTGTATCCGTTAAAGAACGGTGTATGTCTCCCGCCTTCTTCCTTCTTCAATACGTATACCTGGGAAGTGAACTTTGTGTGGGGCTTGATGCTGCCCGGCTTTGCAAGTACCTGACCTCTTTCGATGTCAGTTCTCTGTACACCACGAAGCAGTGCTCCGATGTTGTCTCCAGCCTGTGCCTGATCAAGAAGCTTTCTGAACATTTCTACGCCTGTTACAACTACTTTTCTTGATGCTTCTGCAAGTCCTACGATTTCTACTTCGTCGGATACCTTCAGGATTCCTCTTTCGACTCTTCCTGTTGCTACTGTTCCTCTTCCTGTGATGGAGAATACATCCTCAACAGGCATCAGGAATGGCTTGTCGGTTGGTCTTTCTGGCTCTGGAATAAAGCTGTCTACTGCATCAAACAGTTCAACAATCTTATCTCCCCATGGGCCTTCTGGATTATTTAATGCTTCCAGTGCGGATCCTCTGATGATTGGTGTGTCATCGCCAGGGAATTCATATACGTCAAGAAGTTCTCTTACTTCCATTTCTACAAGGTCAAGAAGCTCATCATCGTCTACCATGTCACATTTGTTCAGGAATACTACGATGTATGGTACGCCTACCTGTCTGGACAGCAGGATGTGCTCTCTTGTCTGCGGCATTGGTCCGTCTGTTGCTGCTACTACAAGGATTGCTCCGTCCATCTGCGCTGCTCCTGTGATCATGTTCTTTACATAGTCAGCATGTCCGGGGCAGTCAACGTGCGCATAGTGTCTGTTCGGTGTTTCGTACTCTACGTGCGCAGTTGCGATGGTGATACCTCTTTCTCTTTCTTCTGGTGCCTTGTCGATCTGGTCGAAGGCTACCATCTGGCCGAGTCCGTATCTCTGGTATAAGGTCTTTGTGATTGCCGCTGTCAATGTGGTCTTGCCATGGTCTACGTGACCGATTGTCCCAATATTAACATGGGGCTTGTTTCTTTCAAATTTAGCTTTTGCCATTTTTTACTCCTCCGTTAGATTTTAACCTTCTATTTTTTGATTGTACCTTCATGATTCTCAGTTGATCCGTTCACTGAGGAAAGTATCCCTGCATGGTACTAAATTGGAGCTGTTGAGCAGGTTCGAACTGCCTACCTCTTCCTTACCAAGGAAGTGCTCTACCTACTGAGCTACAACAGCATAACTAGCTGTGTCCGATGCACTAGGTTATTTTACTATACTCCTGCTCATAATGTCAATACATTTATCTACCTAAATATAACTCTAATTTTCTTTTTGTCCTCTGTATAGCATTATCAATGGCTTTCGGCGATTTTCCGGTAATTTCGGCAATTTTATGGTAGGATTTTCCTTTTAAATATTCATTCCAGACACTGAGTTCGAGATCACTGAAAATCTCAGCCCCATTCCCCTCAATATAACCCATATCTTCCTTTAAAAGAAATAATGCCTCCGGATCTGTGTTGCTGTTTGAAGAAAGGATTTCCTCCAAGGTGGTATCCGGTTCCGTATCAGACAATGGCTTGCTGAGAGATACAGATGTATTCAGCGGAGAGTGTTTCAGCCTCGTCGCCCGCTTGATTGCAGTGATGATCTGTCTGTTGATGCATAGCTCCGCAAAAGTATGAAAGGATGCCTGTCTGCCCTTGTTGTAGCTCCGAATGGCTTTAAAAATCCCGATCATGCCTTCCTGAACGATATCCTCGCTGTCTGCACCCACCATAAAATAAAGATGTGCTTTGCTTCTGACCACATCCTTATACTTTCTGATGAGAAACTCCTCAGCGTTTGCCTCGCCTTCCTGCGCTAAATTCACCAGTTCCTCGTCGGTAAATTCTTCATAATTTTTCTCCATACAATTATCCCTTTTTATACCATTCATTTTCATATTTGTAAGGAAACCGTAAACCCTATCACCGTCTTTGTGCGACGCATAGTAAGACGGCGGTTTCCTACTTTTGTCATTCCCCTTATCAAAGCTTTCCTTGTTCTAGTCAAGTACTTGCTGCGCGGAGATAGAGGTATTCTCTAAGAAAACCGTAGATCCTATCACCGTCTTTGTGCGACGCATAGTAAGACGGCGGTTTCCGTGAGAATACCTCTATCAACCTCTTTGCCGTCTAACCTCATACATCAAAATCGCAGCAGCATTGGATGCATTGAGTGAATTGATTTTTCCACACATGGGGATGGATAAACTGAAATCGCATTTTTCTTTTACAAGCCTGCTGATTCCCTGTCCTTCTGCCCCGATGACCAGCGCAATCTTCCCTCTCAGGTCTGCCTTATGATACTCAGTACCCCCCATATCACAAGCCCCTACCCATACGCCCAGTTCCTTGAGCTTGTCCACAGTCTGCGCGATGTTGGAAACCTTTGCAACAGATACATATTCCACCGCTCCTGCAGACGCTTTGACTACTACGTCCGTGATTCCGGCAGCCCTACGCTTGGGAATGATAATTCCATGGGCACCGGCACCGTCTGCGGTACGAATGATGGCTCCCAGATTATGTGGATCTTCGATCCCATCCAGAATGATCAGGAATGGGTCTTCTCCCTTTTCTCTGGCTTTCTCAAGAATATCTTCCACATCGCAGTATTCGTAGTTTGAGACTACAGCTGCAACACCCTGATGAACCCTCCCATCGGCAATCCGCTCCAAAGCGGCTTTGTCCACCAACTGGTAATGAAGCTTTTTCTCCTTTGCCATGCCGATGATTTTCTTGATAGATCCTTCAGCATCCTTTAAGATCACCAGCTTCTCGATTTCACGACCGCTTTTCAGCGCTTCCATTACCGGATTTCTTCCGATAATGATGTTCTCATTTTCTGGAACCACTTCTTCATTCTTAGATTGTTTTTCTTCTTTATACTTATTTTGCCCGCGTTGAATATCCTTCAATTTATTTTCTCCTATATTCTGTAAACTGATACGATACACCTTTCTCTGTAACGGGGTCACTGACGCTGACCAGTTCCATATCATTTCTCACGTCCAGATTCTCAAAGAACTTATCAGCTTCATAGACTCCATGAATTTTTGTTACGATATGGCTGCTGCAATAGGGCAGAAACTGCCGATAGATGTCAGCCCCGCCAATAATGAAAACATCCTCCATATCATAAGCCTCCAGAGTCTTAAATAATTCACCCATAGATCCGCACTTGATACAGTCCGGCTCAAATTCCTCGTTTCTCGAAAGGACAATATTGACTCTGTCCCTAAGAGGTTTTTTCCCCGGTAAGGATTCAAAGGTTGTCCTGCCCATGACAACGACCTTGCCCAAGGTCTTCTCTTTAAAATATTTGAGATCGCCAGGCAGATTCACGAGAAGACCGCCGTCTTTCCCGATTCCCCAGTTACGATCTACTGCAACGATGGTTTTCAATTGATTGCTCCTTTCCGTTCTTTCCCTTATATGGTACCCTTTTTTTTCTAAAGCACTTCTTAGAGATTCCGCCTTCTAGATAGCAACGGGGATCTTTTCATTGAAATCATGGTAATCATAGTCTTCCAGCTTAAAATGTTCCTTTGTAAACTGATAAAAATCATCAATGGATTGGTCAACAATCAATTTCGGTGCCGGTTTTGGCGCTCTTTTTATCATCTCTTCCACCAGGGGCACATGCCTGTCATAGATATGCGCATCGGCAATAACGTGGATCAATTCTCCTGCCTCAAATCCTGTTGCCTGAGCCATCATAATCAAGAGCAAACTGTACTGGGTCACATTCCAGTTAGACGCAGTGGCCATGTCCTGCGATCTCTGATTCAAAATTGCATTCAATACGTTTCCGCTGACATTGAACGTCATGGAATATGCACAGGGATAAAGCCCCATCTCATGAAGGTCTTGAAAGGTATAAATATTCGTCATAATTCTGCGGCTTGCAGGATTGTTTTTCAAATCAAAGAGAACCCGATCTACCTGATCAAATTCTCCTTCCGGGTATTTGTGCTTTACGCCAAGCTGATACCCGTAGGCTTTCCCGATGGTACCATGCTCATCAGCCCAGCTGTCCCAGATGCTGCTACTCAATTCATGAATATCGTTGGATTTCTTTTGCCATATCCACAGCAGCTCATCCAGCGCACTTTTCCAATACGTGCGGCGCAGGGTCATAATAGGAAATTCTTCTTTAAGGTCATAGCGATTTATGATTCCAAATTTTTTTACAGTGTGTGCAGGGGTTCCGTCCTCCCACCTTGGCCGAACTGCTAAATCCGTATCCCATACACCGTTTTCCATTATGTCCTTACAATTTTGAATAAAAATATAATCTGCCTTACTCACAGCGCACCTCCATCTTTCCTTATGACTTTTTCCAAATCTTCTTTTTTCTTAACAACTCAACTATTTTTCTATTTCTGCTGTTACCGAAAGGTGCTTGATCGGTAAAATCCAAAGCAGATAACCTCTCACCTTAGCACGATATCTGACGTCCTGAATTAGTTCAACCGGTCTTCCAGTATTCGGATCCTCATAGCGAAGCAGCCCCTTTTGATCTTTATCAGCTATTTTGATGTCGTAAACTCGATACATCAAAATTCCGGAACGTTCCAGAAACCCGTCGTATTGCTCCGTCACCGAGTAGTCTACGAACGTCTTAAAGTTCTGCTCATCTATGGATAGATTTTTTACTTCATCCAGCATGGTTGATTTTATCACAAGAGCTATGAGCAATACGATAATCATGATAATCATTGTTTTTTCTCTGCTGCTCATAGGAGCTTTTTTCTCTGTCTCCTCACTGCTTTCCTGGCTGATCTTTCTGTTGGTTTTATAATAATCGCCAATTCCATCACGAAATTTATTGCGAACAACCTTTTTCTTCCTTTTGTGCTCCTGCATTCTCTTTTCCCTTTTTCCTTTCAATCAGGTCAATTGTTTGATCTATGAGTTCTTCCATTCTTTCATGGTTTTGAGACAGATACAGAAACCCGACCAGGGCCTCAAACGCAGTTGCGAGCTTATAATCAACAGGGTCTGCATTTCTCGGTTTTGTAGCGGACTTTTTATTTCTTGCTCGCTTTACCAGATTAAGCTCTGACTCTGAAAGCTTGTCCATCAAGAGTTTCAGGGCAGCAGCTTGTGCATCGGCTCGTACAAAGCGTACCGCTTCTCGATGAAGAATATCAGCATTAATCAGCCCACGTTCCATAACGTGCTTTCTGACATAGATTTCATAGACAGCGTCGCCCATAAAAGCAAGGGCTGTGGTATTCATAAACTCATAATTCTGTTTTTCCATAGTCTCTCCGATTTTTTTAATTTGCCTTTGATTGCAAGGCTTGGCAGGCTTTTGCTACCGTTGCCAGTATAGCACAAAATCAAAGAAATTAAAATAGAAACAATATAAAAGAGCACCTGCAATGAATTGAGGTGCCCTCATCATATTTTTTCTACTCGTTATCTTCTTTTGAGACGTTAACTTTACCCTGCAGCTCTGCACCTGCACTCATGGAAAGTGTCGGTGCGGTAATGGAGCCTTTCACCAGTGATGTCCCAGACATGTGAGCTCCCTTAACGGCCTCAACATTCCCTTTGATCTTTCCGTCAATGGTTATCAGCTGACCGATCATATTTCCGGACAAGGTGCTTTCTTTTCCTATGTTCACATCGCCCCGTGCCTTTACGTCACCTTCAACAATGCAGGTTCCCAGTTCAACATTTCCGCCTTCAATATCTCCAGCGACCTTTCCTGTCACCTTGATATCTCCATAAGCAAAGACATCCCCAATGATGCTTCCTTCAACCCGGATATGACCTTTGCTGCTGACTGTCCCGTTAATGGTTGTCAAGGAAGAAATTACACCCACCTCTGAAACGGGCTGATAATTTTCGATGACTGGTTTCGGTTCTTCTTTCCATTCGAATACAGGAATTTCAACTTTTTTTGCAACAACCTCGTCAGATTTCACAACACCTTCAAACCCTTTTTTGTCTGACACAAAAGAGTTTATTTCCTCAGCCGCAGCAGTTGCTTCCTGCTTTTGTTCTTCCTGCCTTTGTTCTTCCGAATGAACCGATTCTTCCTCCAGCTGCTTTTCAACTACCTTCTTCATTAGATCTGAAAAACTCTCTCCCAGCTCGCTTCCCTTCTGAATCACCTTATCTTTATTCTCATTGTCACTCATTATTTTACCTCACTACTTCTACACTCCGAAAATGGAATTGAATTCTTTTTCACTTTGTGAGCTGTCTAGAGCAACGCTGACATTTCCGTGCAGCTTCGCCCCCTGACTCATAGAGATGGTCTGAGAACGCACATCTCCAGCCAAAAGCGCATTTTCAAAAAACTCGGACATCTTTGTGATCACGAGATTGCCTTTGACCTTTCCGTTTATTTTTATGTTTTCGGCTATGATATCCCCAACAACAACTGTATTCTGCCCAATTGTAACGTTACCTTTCGCCTTGATATTTCCTTGAATTGTACAGCCATTCAGTGTAAAACTATGGCCTGCAAGATCACCTACAACGGTCCCTGTCGCCTTGATATCGCCATCTGTGCGAATAGAGCCTTTCACATCGCCATAGATATCAATATTCCCGCTGGATGTGATTTCACCGACAATAACCATGGATCTCGATATTACTGTGGCCGGCACATCATCCTGCACTGGCGAAGCGCCAGTCTCTGTTACCGCTTTTGCATTATAGAGAAACTTTCTGCGTTCCTGATCAACATCAGATTCCCGCTCTGCTTCCTGATCCTTTTCTGCAAAATAGTCTGTTACTTTATTCTGTTCATAACTTGTATCGGCAGAATCATCCTGGCCTTTGATCCCAGAAGCTTGATCATTTCCGGGCAGGCCCATTAAATCCAAAACTGCCTTAGAGAAATTATTTTTATTTGCCATAATTTATCCCTCCAAAATCTTATTCAAAACTGCGGCATCATCCAACCATGAATAATGCTTCGTTCATATTAAACTACGATATCTACGTCGAAGCTGATATCTGTCTCTTTTTCATTCAGAGGTATATTGACTTCGCCTTGGATCTTTGCACCCTGACTCATAGCAATAGATGTGGTCGTTACGTTGCCTGCAAGGATTGCCTTGGGCTGGAATTTAGCTTCGTTGCCCACATTTACATTCCCTTTGATTCTTCCATCCAAACAAAAGTTCTCGCCCTTAACATCACCGATCACAACAGAGTTCTCATCCACTGTAACCGATCCGCTTGCAATGATATTGCCCTGCACAGCACAGGCGATCAGTTCAATATCTTTTCCGATCAGATCCCCGATTACCTTGCCATTGGCTCGAATGTCGCCATGAGATGCAACTTTTCCTTTCACACTTCCCAGAAGCTCAACATCGCCTTCAGCATTAATTTCTCCGATCAAAACGGTCCCTCTTGCTATGGTCGTAACACCCGGAGGTTCCTTGATAGCATCCGAATTTCCACGCACCGATGTCTGAGACTGAAATGGTTGACTCTGCTGTGGCTGCGACAAAGGCTGTGATTGCTGCAGTGTCTCAGCTGTTTGAGTCGATTCAACTTGAATTTGCTGTGGAGCATCCTGCGGCTGCGATGTCTGCTGCTGTGCAAGCATTGCCATAATTCTCTCTTTAGGGTTCTGACCTGCTTTGAATACACCGCCATCCTTCTGTTCTGTCTGAAGGTTTTCTTTATCCAAATCCGTCATCGCTTCCGTTTCCTCCTCTATGAGTTCTTCTTCAGCAGCGGTTTCCGCTGCACCCTCTATCATCTCGGGAATCTCATTTGCCAGCTCCTTCTCCGGTTCCGGCTCAACTGTTTTGGATATTCCAATCAGCTCTGATACAGCTTGGGAAAAATTACTTTTCACTCCCATTTCGGCATCCTCCATCTTGAATTTTTCTATTCGTCTTAAATTTTTCTATTCGTAATTGATATAATTAAATGCAATGGGACTGACGTCATTTGTCAATGCCTCAAATTGCATGCCTCTGCTCTTATAATACTCGATGATTCCCGGCAATGCAGCAACGGTGTAATACTTTGCGGCACTGTCATGCATCAATAAAATAATCCGGTCCTTTTTTTCTGACGAACGAATGGTGTTGTTATACACGGAAGCTGCTGTTGCATTGGAAGCTGCATCTCCGTTGGATGAATTCCAGTCATAGTAAGTAAATCCGCGCCTTGTCATCTCAGCAATGATCTCTTCATAAAAAAGCGCATTGTATTTGTTAATGCTGCCGCCCGGAAAGCGAAAAATCTCTGTCTTGAGTCCGGTTGCCTCATAGATCAGCTCATAAGTGCGATTGAAATCCTCCAGATAACTTTCCACTGAATCATAGACGCTTGTGTATACATGGGAATAAGTATGAATTCCAAGGGTATGCCCCTCCGCTACAATCCTGCGCATGATTTCGGGTTCTTTTTCGCCCTCTTTCCCAATAATGAAGAAGGTCGCCTTGATATTTTCTTTCTTTAGAATGTCCAATATCTCCAAGGTTCTTCCCGATGGTCCGTCATCAAAGGTAAGATACACTGTGCCTGCCACTGATTTCGTTGCCTTTTCGGGCTTTGCATAAAGATCCGGATAGAGGGCCTGATACTCTATGGAAAGGCTGTTTTGCGGCTCTTCTTCTTCCTTTGGATTTGCCTGCGCAAGTACAATCCCAGACTGTATTTCAGCAATCTGGTCACGATAATTACCATTCATTACCGCAAGGCAGATCGTCGAAACAGTTAGCCCACAAATAAGAAGTATAATAATAGCAATAATAAAATGCTTAAAAAAGCGTACACTTCCGAAATACATCACACACACACTTTCAAATCATAAAACACGTTTACGTGATTTAATTATATCTGTCTGCCCGATTATTTTCAACAAGTTTCAACTTTATTCGCCATTATTTTTGCTGGTACTTTACAGCAAATTATATCATTCGCTCTATCCTCAAACGCTAAGGCACTGTCTCGTTGAGATTTAGAGTTACTGCGCAGAATAATTTATCACCCTGTCAAGCGAACACTAGAATCGGTCGCTATTATTCAGAAGGTTTTTAAGGAAGCCAGATTCCGTTTTTTGCGTCTGAGGGGCCTCCTCATACAGAATCGACGCATTCAGAGAATCACATGTTATCGTGACAACTGCATACGAGCCTTTTCTGCCTCCCACAGGCAGGGACAAGCTTCCCGGATTCAGCAAATAAAGCCCTTCCACCTGACGGAATAACGGGATATGCGTATGACCGAAAAAGACCGCCCTGCACCCTAGCGATTCTGCTTTATACATGATATGATCCAGACCTTGCTTTACATTTTCCATATGTCCGTGGGACAAATATATTTTTCCATATTCGGTTTCAAAAATCTGATATTCTTCCCTCGAAAAAGCCCCGTCCATGTTGCCTCTTACAGATAGTAAAGAAACGGGAAGCAGCTCTTTTAACCGTTTCGCATCGTTCCAAAGATCACCCAGATGAATGATCAAATCAATTTCCTGAAGCTGATGATAAATCTCCACTGCTTTGTCAATTTTTCCGTGGGTATCGCTGAATACTAATATTCTCAAGTCAAATATTCCTCCTTGCTCGCTATATAACAGAAAAAGTTTACCACAGAATTCGATTTCCTGCGATAAACTTTTTAAACTCCTGCATCTTCCCAGAAGTGAACCTTCAAATCTATGAAACCATTTTCCTTGAAATGAATGCCCTCCATCTTCAGAAGGGTTCGCTGCTGATCCCAGTGGGGCACCAATCGCCCCTGGCTGTTTACGACGCGATGGCAGGGAACTTCCGTATAAAATGATGCGTAATGCATTGCCTGCCCTACCATTCTGGATCTCTGTGGTTCTCCCAGCATCCGCGCAATGGCACCGTAGGTCGTTACCCTTCCTTTCGGAATTCTGCCAACGACTTCGTAGACCCTGAAATAAAAATCTTCCTTTTTCATATTTGACACCGCCAAGCAAAAATTAGCCGATCAGATGCGTACTCAGAATGAATCAGTGCCCTTAGATAGCATCAGCATCGGGTATATTATAGGAAAAGTCCAAATCATTCAGCACTCTGAGCAAGACCTCTTTCACACCTTCCGCTTCATTGGAAACGGTTATAAAACCCGCGTTGTCCTTCAGCTGAGGATGGGCATTTTCCATTGCAATTCCCAGTCCTGCAACCTGTATCATCGACAGATCGTTTAAATGATCTCCGATTGCAATGACATCTTCTATCGAAATCTTAAGAGCATCCGCTAGCGTCTTGAGTGCAGCTCCCTTCGAAGCTCCTTCCGGAAGAATTTCAAGATAAGTTTCTTCTGATTGGGTAAAGTTGATCTTTATTCCCATGCGATTTTGCAGATCTTGCGAAAAAAAATCGAATTTACCATTGTCGCCTATGATCAGAATTTTCGTCGGAGCAAGCTGCAGGAAATCATGCAAATCCCCCACTACTTCGCATTCCACGTCTTCCTTTTTGAGGTGCTTTTCAATTCCAGGAGTCATTTCTTTTATGTAAATCTTACCGTTCTGATATAAAAGAACATCCCACTCATAATCTTGGAGCAGTTTTAACGCTTCTTTCGCCACTTCATATTTCAAGAATGCTTCGAAAATGATATCATTCTTATCCATGTCTATTATTTTAGCGCCGTTATAAAGAATTGCAGGCCCTGCGACATTCAAAAGATTCAAATGCGGCTTCACCGCATCCTCCATTCTTCCGGTAGCAACGGTAAAGATACCTCCTTGACGCTGGTATGATTGGATCAATTCTTTTGTAGCCGCTGACACGTTTCCGTCATTGCCTAAAAGAGTGCCGTCTAAATCCGATACAACAAGTTTATATTTCAAAATTCTTCCTCCTTATCCCTGCTTACCCTTTTATTATGACAAAGAGGCCCTGTCCTGTCAACCCGGATGAGACTAACGAAAACGCCTCCTTTGCATCTGAATGCAACCGGAGGCGCTTGATTTCCAAAGTCTATTTATTCGGCCAGATCTTCGCGTCGGCTTCAAGAAGCCAATTGTATCTAGGATCGTTGTCTCTGGATACCCATGGATTGTTCTCAAGGTGACGGATCATCCAGGTATAGTACATAGCAAAGCCGGGCGCTGCAACCTGCGGATGGGTCGGTCCTCCTGGAATAAAGAACGCACTGTTATCCATAATTTTAAAGGCTTCGTCTCCAAGGAACGCTGCACCAAAACCTTCTGGTCTGTCAAAGCGATAGTAATAGACCTCAGGCTGATCATGGCCGTGGGGAATATAGCTAGACCATCTGCCAGGGTAGTTGATCAGTTCACCTAGGACCATATTGGAATAGGGAGCATTGCTGTAATTAAAGACGTCTCTTACAGCTCTGCGAGCCGTATTTTCCCAGACCCCATCTCCAAAGAATCCGGTCCCGATATCCTCTTGGGTATAAAGCTTTGAAGCAAAACTCTTTTCATTTGTGGTCTTCTGTATTAAAATCTCTACGTTATCCTTTGCTGTTACCGTGATTTCTACGCCCTTTGCTACATGGAGCACAACCGGGTTTTCATCAAAGAGGGAACGTCTCACTGCATCCGCACTGTTTCCTTCCCAATTCAGGGTAATTTCTCCGTCTAACAGCAGAACTGCAGTTTCTTTTTCCGATTCCAAAATGGTCAGGGTTTCTCCCGCATCCATCTTCTGAATCCCGATATCCATCAGCATGTCGGTATGGTTATCTTCCATATTGCAGATCTCATTGTAACCCTTTTTCATATCACCGTATACTGTTACCATATCTTGTCTCCTTTCAGAGGCACGAATTGCTCTCGGCCCCTTATTTTCAGAATAAGCGGCGGCCTCTCATTGCCAAAATGGCTCCGGGCGCACTCATTTATTCCTTAATTCGGAAATAAGGAGAGGGGTTTCGCCCTCTCCTTGATGTTGTTTTATAAATTTGTAACCCTTAAGGCTTCCGGCTAAAACCGTACACCTGGTCAGATTAATATTTGATCATAAATGCTCTGATGATCTTAACAAGATCGTCATATCCGCCTGCGAACTGAGTCAGTGTCTTAACAACCGGTCCGAAGGTATCAAAGTCTTCTACGCTCATCTCATCATAAGCCTTGATGAAGTCAGGAAGCTTTCTCAGCTCCTTGATGTAGTAAGGATCTACTTCCTTATCCATGCGAGCTTCAATTTCAAAATCAGAGCCATTGAATGGTACCTGATTCTTGTAGGGGATCGTCATAAGCATGTCGCCGCCGATGAACTCCAGCCACTGCAGCGGTGTTCTGTATGCTGCGGACAGCATCTTTGTCTTGTAGCCTCTTTCGTTGTATACCTTGTATGCTTTCTTTACGCAAGCAATTCCAGCATAGAAGAATGCACATGGATCAACACAGATATCTTTCTTATCCGCTACTTCTCTCAGCCAGTCGTCAAGACGTCCAACCATGATGGTGCAAACAGGATTGATCTCGGAGTTGTCAAGGCCTTCCGCCTCTCTTCTTGCAAGTCCTCTTTCTACGGCTTCGCCTACTGCGATAGCCTGAGTTGCGGAGAAGGATACTGTCGCATTGATGCTGACACCCTGGTAAGTCATTTCTTCAAATGCCTTGATACCAGCTGCTGTTGTAGGTGCCTTAACCTGCATGTTGGGAGCAAGGGTGTTGAAGTAGACTGCCTGCTCTACAAGCTTTTCTGCATTGTTGAAATACTTTGTATTAGTCTGAATAGAAAGTCTTCCGGTTCCTGTTTTAGGATCGAACATAGGCTCAAGCAGCTTTGCACCGTCAATCGCCATTTTCTCGATCACGATCCAAGCAATTTCATCCTCAGATTTGGTCGGATTGTCTTTGACCAGCTGAGCGATGTAATCACGGTAGCTGTCCAGTTCTTTTTCCAGTACGCCCTTTACGATGACCGGGTTGGTCGTAGCGCCTACAGCGCCCCTCTCGATGGCATAGGTCAGTTCCTTAATTGAACAGGAATCATTCCAGTACTTCGTCATCGGAAATTTTTGCGTCATTTCCAAAAGTTTACTCATTTTTTTCCTCCTTGTTCGAATGTCGGGGAAGCTTTTCTACTTCTTTTTGGCATTCTTTCTCATATCAAATATTACAGCGACAATAATGATGCAGCCTTCGATAATCTGCTGCCAATAAGCGTCAATTCCGAGTAAGGTGAGTCCGTTTCTCAGTACACCGAGTACCAGTGCACCGACAACAGCTCCCCAGATGGTTCCGATACCGCCGTAATGGCTTGTTCCGCCGATTGTGGTCGCTGCGATTGCAGTGAGCTCATAACCAGTAGCTGCACCTGGATGTACGCTTCCTACACGTCCTGCGAAAACCAAAGCGGCTACTGCAGAACATAGACCTGCGAATCCATAGATCAGAACCAGATTCTTCTTGACATTAACACCTGATATTTCGGCCGCTTTAATATTACCGCCGATAGCGTATACGTTTTTACCAAAGCTGGTGTATCCCAAGAGAACCCAAGTAATAGCAATCATGATAAGATACACGATTACAGGTACCGGGAAGTCCCCTACCTTACCACCGATTTTCATGATGCCAGGTACAAACTGGCTGACTGGCTTACCGCCTGTGTAAATCAGCGCAGCACCTCTTGCGATGGTCATCATACCAAGGGTTGCGATAAAGGCCGGGATGCCAGTAAAGGCAATCAATCCTCCGTTGATCGCACCCAGCAGGCAACCGATGGCTAACGCTGCAAGAATCGGTACGATAAAGGGCAGCTGGGGAAGATTTGCATAATAGTGTGTGGTAGCAGTGCTGACCTGCGCAAGGCTCGCGGCAACAACGCCGGAGAAGGCAAGAACAGATCCTACTGAAAGGTCAATTCCCTTTGATGTAATAACTAACGTCATACCCAGAGCCATGATACCGAAGATCGAGCTTTGAGTCATTACGTTGAAAAGATTCGTTGGTGATAAGAATTTTGGCTGTGCAATTGAAATAACTATGATCAGGAAAAGCAGAACCAGAATAATTCCATATTTGCCCAAAAGAGCTTTGGCAGTTGCTTTATGGTCATTTGCGATCCCGGATTTCTCCATTAACTTTTTTGAATCAGACGTCATTGACTAATCCTCCTTGTATTTGGTTATGCCGTACGTTCGGCCTGCTGGCCCGTAGCATATCTCATGATTTCTTCCTGTGTTAGTTCACTGTTGTTTTCTACAATACCGGTAACCTTACCTTCATGCATGATTACGATTCGGTCGCTCATTCCCATTACCTCAGGCAGTTCGGAGGAAACCATGATGATGGATTTTCCCTGTCCTGCAAGTCTGGTAATCAGCCTGTGGATTTCGGATTTGGCACCGACGTCGATTCCCCTTGTGGGCTCATCCAGGAAAAGGATCTCAGGATCGGTTAAAAGCCATCTGGCCACCAGCACTTTCTGCTGGTTTCCTCCGCTGAGATTTTCTATTTTCTGATAAATACTCGGTGTTTTAATACTGATGGCGCTGACATATTCATTAGTGTCTGCAATCGCCTGTTTATGATCTAATAGTCCATTCTTTTTAACATATTTGCTTAAGTGTGCGATGATCGTATTTTGCAATACGGTCAGCATTGGGAAAATTCCCGTCTGTCTTCTGTCTTCTGTCAAAAGTGCCATTTTGTTTTCCTTGGCATCTCTTGGAGTCTTGATGTTCACTTCTGTTCCATCAATGATGATCTGTCCGCTGGTCTTTCCTCTAATCCCGAAGATCGTTTCGATTACCTCAGTTCTTCCTGCGCCGACCAGACCTGCAATTCCCAGAATTTCTCCCTTTCGTACGTTGAAAGATACATCCTGAAATTTCTTGCCGTAAGAAAGGTTCTTAACTTCCATTTTTACGTCACCGATTTCACAGATCTCTTTTGGAAACATTTCATCAACTTCACGGCCAACCATCATTTTGATCAACTGAGAAACGTCAATGTCCTTCGTATTGCCGGTACCAATGAATTCCCCGTCACGATAGACAGTGATCTTATCTGTAATTGTATAAATTTCGTCCAATTTATGTGAAATATAAATTATCGATTTTCCACTTTCTCTAAGCCTTCTCATGATTGAAAACAGCTGATCGATTTCCTTATTGGTTAACGCAGAAGTCGGTTCGTCCATAATTATAAGCTTTGCCTTATAAGACAATGCTTTTGCGATTTCGATCATCTGCATCTGTGCAACTGTCAAGTTTACCATTAGAGTCTTCGGGTCTTCGTTAAAATCAATTTCTTTTAAAACTTCTTTACTCATTTCATACATTTTTTTGTGGTCAATGAGACCCAGTTTGTTTTTGGGTTCTCTTCCCAGCCAGATATTTTCCATGATGGAACGATGCTCTACAGGGCTCAATTCCTGGTGAATCATCGCAATACCCATTTTCAGAGCTTCAGCCGTGGTGTAATTCTCAATCAGGTTTCCTTCAAAATATATCTGCCCGGATGTAGGTGGATGAATCCCGATCAAGCTTTTCATGAGGGTGGATTTTCCTGCGCCGTTTTCCCCCATCAAGGCATGAATTTCACCGTATTTGACATTGAGCTGAACTCCCTTTAGTGCTTTTACACCAGGAAAGGTCTTCACAATGTCTTTCATGACCAGGATGTCTTTTTCCATTTCCATTGCCTTCACCTCTTAATTAAATTGTGGGAGAAAGGCATAAAAACCCCTCTCCCACATCTCGTTGATCCTCGTTTATGTAGTTACTGGAAATCAGCAACGTTGTCAGGGGTAACCAGAACGAAGTCAATCCAAGTAACTGCTTCAGGAGCTGCATCAGTAGCTGCCTTAACGGCTACATCAACACCACCTGCGCCCTGTCCTTCAGCATCCTGAAGTACAGTAGCATCCAATTTACCTTCTGCTACTAAATTAACAGCATCAGGAATAGCATCTACACCAACGACGATAACATCATCTCTTCCAGCAGCTTCAAGAGCCTGAAGAGCACCGATAGCCATACCGTCATTGTTAGCAAGAATCGCATTCAGATCATTGCCATAAGCAGTGAGCCAGTTTTCGGTAATGGACATACCTTTGTCATACTGCCATTCGCCGGACTCTTTTGCAAGGATCTTGACATCAGGATACTGAGCAAGAACTTCTTCGTTTCCTTCAGTTCTCTTTACAGCACCTTCATTGCTCAGGATTCCCATCAGGATTCCAACTCCGCCTTTTGTTCCCATTTTGTCAACAAGGAACTGACCCTGGAGCTGACCAGCAACGATTTCCTGTGAACCTACATAGTATACGCCTTCCGGTGGGTTGTCTGTTCCGAAGGGGTTTCTGTTAACGTATACCAGTGGAATTCCTGCAGCTGTAACAGCGTCAGTGATCGGACCCATAGCTGCGGTATCAACCGGAACTACCATGATCGCATCATAACCCTGCTGGATCATTGTGTTAACCTGATCCTGCTGTTTTACTACGTCTTCCTGCGCATCCTGAACGTCGAGTTTATATCCGAGTTCCTGAGCTTTTGCGGTAGCCGCATCAACAACGTAAGTCTGGAATGTGTCATTCAGATTGCAGGATGCAAATCCGATTGTTTTTGTTCCGCCATCAGCAGGAGTCTCTTTGTCAGCTCCGCCGCCGCATGCGGTGAACATTCCAAGGGCGAGTACGAGTACCAGCAAAATTGCAAGTATCTTTTTCATTTTTTTTCCTCCTCAATTCTAAACGATTGATTGAATAATCCTTTATATTAACAGCTCAAACTGCTAATAACAGAGAAGTACCTCAGGCGTTTTACGAAAACGCTTGCTAAGGTTGATACTACCATCTTATAGGTGATTTGTCAATAGTAAAAAAATACGCATACTAATTAATATCATTGTTCTACCATGACATTTCTTTCACAATTCTTATTTTGTATCTTTTTCTTTTTTTCATGCATTTTTTATTTTTTTCTGTTGACAATTTTAATGATTGATAATATAATCTGGGTAAATAGAAAAACGTTTTTCAGCTCAAAATGAGAATACGTTTTCTGCCATTTCCATTGCCAAATGATTCAATTACAAAGTTAAGTTAACACATCGAGAATAACGGAGGAAAACAACATGGTACCTGAAAAAAAATGGTTATTTACTGAAGACCCAAACATCATGTTTGAGGGTGACAATGCAGTCGGTCAAATGAAGAAACAGATCTGGGATGCTTCTGAAGAAGAGATCGATGCAATCCTTGAGGAGTATGGAATCCCATCCCCTTCCGAGCTTGGCGTAGCTGGAACTTATATTCAGAATACCCCCCGGGCAACACAGATTGAGAAAAGAAGAAAAAATGACATCGTATTCGTGCCAATCGGATGTACAGAAAACCATGGCATGCACGCCAACACTGGTCTTGATACCTTTATGTGTACTCAGATTCTTGAAGGCGTAAGAAGATTTACTGCTAAGCAGGGACATGAAGTGAACCTTGCATTCACACCACTGAACTACGGCGGCCATCCTTATCATCATATCGGGATGCCCGGAACAGTAATCATGCCGGAGGAAGTTGTTAAAGAATCCTTAATTTACTGCATGCTCGGACTGTGGAACGATGGCTACAGAAAGATCATCTTTGTGAATAACCACGGACATCTGTGGATGCTGGAATCAGCAATACACGAGTTCTGCAAAAGATATCAGCTTCCAGGTATCTTCAGAGTCATCGAGTGGCACAGAGCGGTCAGAGAATTCTTCTATCCCACAAACCGCAAGAACAGCCTTGAGACCAACTTCATCCACGCTGATGAAGCAGAAACTGCAGTTGCTCTGCTGATGTTTAAGGAAATGATTGACATGAACGTTGTACAGGATGCAGACGGAAAAGCGCTTCTGCCTGACGGTCATATGGACAAATCCGTAGATCCTTACAGAAGACCCTGCAGATGGTCTGAAGGAGAAGGCCACGCAGCGATTGAAAGAGCTGCCACTCCTGAAGGTATCGTAGGCAAGCCTTCTCAGGCTACAGCAGACAAGGCGAAAAGACCGATTGCTGCAATCCTGAAATACCTGACACTGCTTCATGACGAAATTCTCGAAGCATACCCTGCTGGAACCGTTCCGCCGGTAGATCAGATCACTCTGCGTAAGCCGGAAGATATGGAGCCATTCCTGAGAGAGCCTCTCAGCGAAGGTTGGAAATCCGTAGACGAGCTTCCAAGAATCGGAATCTTCGAAAGACTCTAGAAAATCCAAATATATTATATATAAAGGAGATAACAAAATGAAATCCAAGACTGCTTTTCTGCATAAGCCACACGATCTTCGAATCGAAGAAGTTGAACTTGCTCCTCTGAAACCCAATCAGGTCCTGATTCAGGTAGGTGCCTGCGGCATTTGCGGCTCCGACGTAGAATGTTTTGAAGGGAAATCCGCTGAAGGACGATATGACATTGCTCCTTATACTCCCGGACACGAATGGGGAGGAAAAATTGTTGAGGTTGGTTCCGGTGTATCCACACTGAAGGCTGGCATGAAGGTTACAGGTGACTGTGTTATGGCCTGCGGCGTATGTCAGAACTGCAAAGATGGTTTGATGCCCTCTGCGTGTCTGAATATGAGAGAAATCGGCTTTCGTCCTGACTCTCCCGGAGGAATGGGCGAGTACATGATCGTAGAAGAACAGTATGTCCACCAGATTCCAGACGACTGGTCCTATGCCATGGGCGCTTGGGTTGAAACCTTCTCCATCGGCTATTTCGGGCTTTGGGGCAACGGCGGTTACATCGATGCTTCTGATACAGCAGTAATCTTCGGAGTAGGACCTGTAGGTATTTCTGCGACTATGGCTGCAAAAACATCCGGAGCAACGGTAATCGTAGTAGATCCTATTCCTTCCAGAAGAGAACTGGCTTTGAAATATGGAGCTGACCATGTTGTTGATCCTACAGCCGGCAATTTAAAAGAGCAGATCGACAAGCTCACAAACGGCAGCGGTCCTTCTGTTATTGCAGAAGCATCCGGCAACGATACTGCGATTGCATCCATCTTTGACATTGCAGGCCATAGCTGCAGAATTCATCTCATCGGACACTCCATCGGCAGAAAGGTTCCAGTAGAATTGGGCTGGACCATCTGGAAAACCTTGAAGATCAACGGTTCCGGAGGTACAAAAGACTTTGGTCAGAGAACCATCCGTTTCATGAGCGCCATCAAGGACAAGTATGATTTTGATGCTTTGAATACCCACTATTTCAGCTTTGATAAGCTGCACGAAGCAATGGACACCGCAATCAATGAGAAGGATACTGCGTTCAAAGTAATGCTCCAGTTCCCCATTGACTAATCGAAACAAGTTTCAGGGAGGTGAAGACCCGGCCATGATATCAGAATATAAAGAGACCATAAGCAGCTTTTTCTCAGTCGACCCGGAAAGCATCATAGCGTATCCTGCTTCTTACAAGCAAATTGAAGGAGACCAAATCATCCTGTGTAAAATTGCCGGTGAGAAAAAGCTTCTGGCATTGGGGAACGGACTGTTCTCCTCCCGCCTTCATGGCGAACCCCTGCCGCCTTCATTAAAAATTTGCCCCCTCAGCCATGAGAACAGGTTGGTGTTGAATCAATTCCTGCCATATACCAGGCCTTCTGCGTTCGGTCGCAAGATTGCAACCTTTGGTCTGGGGGATCGTCTTGGAATAGCAACACCCGGTCATATCCGCTGCTTTGAGCGAAGCTCAGCAAGACCTGTTTTGGCTCAGCAAAGCAAACGAGAACTGGATTTGACAGGAAGAACTTATGCGCAGGTTCTTGATGATGTAAGTTTCGCTGTCTTTCAGGAAGGTTATCAAGGCGGCTTCGGCGCTGACGGAGATCATCTGAAACAAACAGATGACATCAAAGAAGCCCTGGACTGCGGCTATACCATGATTACGCTGGACTGCTCCGAAAAAATCGGAAAAGGAATTGAAGCGATGACATCTCAACAGCTGGAGCAAGCTTTCGCAAACCTCCCCGCTGATTACAGGCAGAGAGTTGGAGATACCTACCTGAACAGGGAATTTCTCATCGGTCTGGAAGAATATCGTTTCAATAGAGAAGAACTGATCCGCTGCGTGCTGATCTATGGGCTTGCAATTGAATTTGTCAAAGAGGTTTTCTTCGACTATATTCAGAAAGCAGATCATGCTGTGGATTTCGAACTTTCCATTGACGAGACAGAAGCAGTCACTACAGCCCAAGGCCATCTTTTCGTAGCCATGGAGCTGGATCATCTAAAAATTGAGGTCACAAGCCTCGCACCCAGGTTTATAGGAGAATTTCAAAAAGGCATCGATTATATCGGGAACTTTTCGGAGTTCGAACAACAGCTGAAGGAACATGCTGCCATCGCCGATCATTTTGGCTATAAGCTTAGCATTCATTCCGGCAGCGATAAATTCAGTGTTTTCCCGTTGATCGGATTATATACTGCGGGAAGACTTCATTTAAAGACTTCAGGAACAAACTGGCTCGAGGCGATTGGTGTGATTGCAGAAAAAAACCCAAAACTATATCGCAGCATCCATCAAAAAGCTCTTGACCATTTTGAACAAGCCAGAGCATTTTATCATGTTTCCGCCGATCCATCGAAAGCAGCAGAGCTCAGTTCCATCGGCGATGAAGCTTTGGCCGATTACCTGACAGACGTCAACAGCAGGCAGCTGCTCCATATCACCTATGGTTTTATCCTTGGTGATTCCCGGTTAAAAGATGAGCTGTACCGCACTCTTTCCCAAAACGAAGAACGGTACTACGGCAGGCTTATCACCCATATCGGTCGGCATCTTCAGCTTGTTGGCCTGAAAGATTAGGTTCGGGAAGCGCAGATCCATCTGCGCTTCCACAAGTAGACTTGTCCTGTAATTGATGTATTGCAGGGCAAGTTTCCGCGTTATGAGAGGAAATATTATGAGTAAGAAGAATGGCCTTCCCGATCAGTTCAAGCTTGCTGCTACGCTTTCTGCAGAGCTTAACCCTTCCTCGCCTGTGATTATGGCAGGGGAGCCAGCAGGAAGAATCGCGCTAGCCTCCAGATTAGGATATGATTCCCTTGAGCTTCATTGGTCAGATCCGTCACGAATTCCTCTGGATCAGATAGCAGTTGCCTGCAGTGATCATCAGATGGATATTTCCGCCTTTGCAACAGGAAGGGCCTACGTGCAGGAAGGACTCTCCCTGACCCATGAGGATGAAAATAACCGGGCGGCAGCCATAGCAAGGCTAAAGTCTTTTGTAGATGCAGCATCACCCTATCACGCAACCGTCATCATTGGCTGCATCCGCGGAAATCTCGCTTCGGAAGCCTCCCGCTCCCGTTCATTGGAGCTTTTGGCCAATTCCACACGCATGGTGGCAGAATATGCCGATGAAAAGGGTGTGGGAATTGTTTTCGAAGCCATTAACCGATATGAGAATAATTATCTGAACACCGCAGAAGAAACTGCCTCATTCATCCGAAACTTTCAGCTTCCCAATACGAAAATTCTGCTGGATACGTTCCATATGAATATAGAGGATAAAGATATGGCGAAAGCTGTCCTTGACTGCGGCAATTTATTGGGCTATATTCATATAGCGGACAGTAACAGGCGCTACACCGGCGAAGGACACATTCAAATGAAGGAGATCGTCGAAGCATTGATAAAGGTCGGTTACAACGGCGTACTAAGCGCAGAATGTCTGCCCCTTCCCGACTCCGACACCGCACTTGCAGGCTGGATTGAGGGGATTAAAAAGGCTTTTTAGAAAAGTCACTATTTATGGAGATGCGTCTTAAAAATCAGCGTGTCCCGAGAAAAGCAAACCATACGGAGGTAAAAAATGGAGAAAGTAAAATTAGGTATCGTAGGTCTTGGAAGATTAGGTCGCGAACATGCGGCTAACATTAATTATAACATTATTAATGCTGAGCTGGCTGCCGTCTGCAGTGCAGTTCCAGAAGAAGTGGAATCTGTAATGAAGGAAATGAATCCGGGCTATGGCACCACAGATTACATGGAAATGTTCAATGATAAGAATCTGGACGGTATCGTAATCGCTTCCAACTCAGCCTTCCACTGCAAGATGATCTGTGATGCAGCAAACGCAGGTGTCAAGAACATCTATTGTGAAAAGCCTTTGGGCATGACATTGGAGGAAATTGATCTGATTAAGGAAACTGTCGAAAAGAATAACATGAACATTTTCCAGATCGGTTACAACAGAAGATTTGACCAGGCTTTGATGTCTATGAAGGAAAAGATCGATGCTGGTTTCATCGGCAAACCAATCCTGATTAAACTGGTAAACAGAGATCCTGAGTGGAACAGAGAAGCGCTGCTGAAATTCAGCCCTACAAGCGGCGGACTGGTATTTGACATGCTGACCCATGATTATGACGTAGCAAGATGGCTTATCGGTTCCGATGCCGAAACGCTCTACGGAATTGGTGGTGCTTATGGATATGAAGGACTTGCTGAACTCAACGATATTGACAACTGCATCATCTCCATCGGATTTGAAAACGGCGTCATGGGTTATATGGAAACTTCCAGAAATGCCACTTACGGATATCATGTAGAATACGAAGTATTCGGTACAGAAGGCTCCCTGAGACTGGGAACGACACCGAATAAAGACAGAGTCGTATCCATGAACCGCAATGGTGTTACCACAGAATGCGTAAAATCCTTCTTTGAATTCTGGCTTCCAACCTTTGAAGCAGAGCTTCAGGACTTCGTAGACTGCATCCAAAACGGCAAACAGCCAAAAGCTGGCCTTGAAGATGCTTACAAAGCTGTTCAGTGGGCATTCGCTGCAAAAGAAGCAGTAGACAAGAGAACCGTCGTCAGCATGAAATAAAGACGAACAATACAAAAGCTCAGTGCTTGCCGCAAACAAGCCACTGAGCTTTTTAATTATTTCTCTTGTTCCAAAATAAACCGGATCGCATGGTCGAGCAGCGCAGGCGTTTGAATATATAGATCGGGTTTGTAAACTCGTTCCGTAAGCTTGTGAAAATCCTTTCCCCACGGTCCTATATTGACACAGGGCATAGAAAGCGCTTCTATCTTTTCTAGCGGTATGGAGTAGGCGTCGCCATAAAGGGGCATATCCCTCTTAAGCTCCGATTGAACTCCTCTGCTGTCCTTCAGAGATAGATAGCTTAGGTCTGAGATCCCCGTATAATAAGATTCCTTCTCGTATTCCACCGAAAAGTTCTCCAAGCTGAATTCACGAATCCGGTCAGCCACCATGACCTGGCTCTGAGTCAGATCCTTCAGTAAAAAGTTTGATACATTGGGATAGTAAGGCGGCACAAAACCTAATACAACTCTCGGAGAGAGATCACTGATAAAATGAAATACGAATTCTGTCAGGAGAAAGGTTCCTTCTATGAAATCCAGTTCCCCTTCCTTGATCCGTTTCTCAATGGATTTCCGTTCGTCAGTATATGCCTTGCGAAAGTTCTCCCCCCCATGTTCTTCTGCTTCATCCAAAAGCTCTGCATAGGTCATCACCAACGATTTCCATGGAAGTTTTTCTGTTGTTCGTCCCGTCCGTCTGCAGAATTCTGTATAACTGCTGTTCATCCGATCGATCACCGTCTCAAAGGACTTTTCAGCAGACGAGCGTAGTAATTTCAGGACATTCCTCGGGTCTGAATCCAGTGTTAGAATACTGATGCAGCCTCCCGCGCTGAGAGGCATGGATACATCGTAGTTTTCCTTTCTGTCTCGCAGGTTCAGCCAGGTGGGCGGCGGGGCTGCTTCCCCGTTGATCCAATCAGAAAACAAAGGTGACAGTTCTGTTTCTGCTACAATTTCAGAGAGCAAATGTACTGGGTTGAATCCCTCAAAAACCTTCCCAACATGAGATAAAAATCCTCGTACCGAAACAAAAGAAAGAATTTTCCCCACAGAACCTTCCGAAATCAGACCCCGCCCATCTATTCTTCTCTGATGAGGCTCCGAATTAAAACCATATACATAATGTAGTCCGTGTTTTTCCTTGAGTTCATCCAGCAGATCCACCGCTGCTCGCATGCCGGCAGACAGTTTCTCTTCATCCGGCAGGGACAGCAGCAGGATATTCCCCTCAAGCTCCTTGATTTCTGAGTATCGTTTCAGCAGAGCAAGCTGTATTGCACCTCCGGCTTTCATGTCTGCGCTCCCCCGTCCGAACAAATAGTCCCCCGAGGAAAGATCTGCTCTTGCCTCCGGATTCAGCTCTTCTTTGATGCTTTCCAATGCTTCTGCAAGAGCATCAGGTTGAAATGCAAACTCTCTCAAATTTTTAAAATCTTCTATACCAACAACATCATAATGATGAATCAGCACAACGGTGGAAGCCCCCCTCCCTTTGATCAATGCCCAGCATACGGCCCTATGAAGCGGGTCTTCCTCAACCGCATAGCTGCCGAATAGCTCCCTATTTTCCTGAAAATAGGGTATATCGGACAAGTAACTTGTTAAGAACGCCTCGCAATCCTTTTCGCCTGCTGTATCTGTCTCACTGTTTACCGCAATCAATCTCCTTAATACCAAGTCGATTTCCGTATCAATTCCAGTCAAATCTGTTGTGCCGATCATCATCTATCGTTTTCGCTCCGTTCTTTTTTTTATTCTTATTTATTGATTCCTTTTTATTCTTTCTTTTATGAGTCCCTTTATTCTCTAAGAAATCTATCCATTTGATTCCCGAAGAAGAGGACAAGTCAAGCAGGTTGGGCCTCCTGTTCCGAAGTAGGACAGATCCCTTCCCTGATATTCCAGCACCGCTGCGCCTGCTTCCAAAAGTGCCTCCTTCGTCTTAGGACTGCCTTGGAGAACCATGCACCTCCGACCACCAAGAGAGAGAACGTTTGATCCCAAAAGGTCATACTCCTCATCCGGTACTTCAATGAGTTTGATTCCTC
The DNA here is from genome assembly GCA_015243575.1 of Clostridiales bacterium. Classification (NCBI taxonomy): domain Bacteria; kingdom Bacillati; phylum Bacillota; class Clostridia; order Peptostreptococcales; family Anaerovoracaceae; genus Anoxybacterium; species Anoxybacterium hadale. The sequence continues at coordinate 4,527,634 of CP042469.1, read as the reverse complement.
TTTCCAGAAGCAATTCCCGAAAGAAGACAGGCATGTATTTAGAATACACTACTGCAAGGTCTCTGTCCACCATGCTGATGATGCTCATGAGATGGAGGCAGGCATCCGCTCCTTCTCCATGGGGCATGGGGACCGTTATGATTTCCTTAACCAGATCCGCAGTCAGATCCTGAAATTGACGAATTCCTTCTGCGTTGGTACGGTATCCCATTCCGATAGCCACCGTCTCTTCATCAATCCACACAACGTCTCCGCCCTCCATCTTTCCTGCTCCCCCAATGGTTCCCAGTGTGGGGATACCGATGGATTCGAGATATCTTCTGGTTGCAGCAGGCTCCCCCTGCCGCAGTTTCTTTCCCATCGGGAAGTAGATGGCACCATTTTTCGTCACCTTTACAGTATCATGGGTATAGATCGAGTCCATACCCGCTGATTCATCATAGGGTAAATACAACACCATCTCCGTATTCTGACGAAGAATTTCCTCAAACACAGCGAACTCTTGCTGTGCCTTCTGCAGATCAGGACACTCCAGATACCCATAAGCCTGGTATTCATCCTTCAGGTACTGTTGATTTCGAAATGCACGCTCAGGCTTTTTGATTAGTACTGTTTTCAATTCTCCAGTCATGGACTGGCATCCGTATTTCATTTCTGTTCCCTCCCGGCTGATTATTCTTTCCCTTCCCCTGCTGTTAAATCCATTTCCATAACAGGGATCAGCTTTGTCTTTTTAACCAATTTATGAATGAGATAAAGCGCTACAGCAATGGGAAGACCGATGTAAGCCACAAGAATTCCATACCAGTCAATTCCCGTTTCGGTTATGGCATAATAGCCCTGACCAGCAATTACCAGTCCGCAGATGATCAGCGCTGCAATGGTTCCATAGGGGTAGAGCTTCGCTTGATATTTTAGCTCTGCAAGATCCCTGCCTTGCGCCTTGAACGCCTTTCGAAAGCGTAGATGGCAGATGCAGATGCCGAACCATGTAATGAAGCCTGTCAAGCCAGTTGCATTATAGAGCCAGGTATATACTACGCTGTCCCCTGCAAAGGAGGAAAGAAAGCATAAACAGGAGATGGCTGCAGTGCCAAGAACAGCGTAGATCGGTACCCCTCTGCGGCTTACTTTACCAAATACCTTTGGCGCTTTCCCACTTTTAGCCATGGAGTATAGAAGTCGGCTTGCAATATATAAGGTAGAATTTCCGCAGGATAGCACAGATGTAAGAATGACCGCATTCATGAGAGACGCGGCAATGGCAAGACCCGCTCGCTCGAAGATAAGGGTAAAGGGGCTTACCGCAACGTTGTCGATGGAGCCACTGAGCAAATTGGGGTCTGTATATGGAAGAAGTGTCGCAACCACAAAGATTCCGCCAATATAAAAGATCATAATTCTCCAGAATACATGATTGATGGCCTTTGGTACCGTTTTATCCGGATCGACACATTCGCCTGCTGCCACCGCAGTTGCCTCCACACCGACAAAGGAAAATCCGGCAACCATGAGGATACTAAAAATCGCATACCCTCCGCCTACAAAGGGAGCCTCAGCTAAAGTCCAATTGTGAAATCCGGTTGCTTCTCCGTTAAAAATACCGCAGATCATCAAAATACCTACTATTAGGAAGATAATAATGGTTACGACCTTAATTCCTGCAAACCAGAATTCTGCCTCACCAAATACACTGGCAGAAAAAAGATTCAGTGCGATCAGAATGATCAGGCACAGCGCACTCCAAAGGGCAGAGCTGCTGCTTGGAAGCCAAAATTTTATTAGGATAGAGGCGGCTACCACCTCTACCGCAATGGTCATAGTGCTGCAGTACCAGTAATTCCAGCCCATGGTAAATCCAAAGGATGGATCTACATACTTGGTAGAATACGTTTCAAATGCACCAGGCACAGGAGTATAGGTGGCCATTTCCCCCAGTGCATTCATTACAAAAAATACTGCCATTCCAATGATTGCATAGGAAACCATTGCCCCACCAGGCCCTGCGGTGCTGATGGAAGCACCGGTTGCAACAAAGAGCCCTGTTCCGATAGCGCCTCCGATGGCAATCATATTCATATGACGTGCTCTGAGTTTTCGCTGCAGACGGAAGGACTTACTCTTATCATGCGTTACCTTTTCCATGAATCAAACCTCCCCTTCCTTTAAAACCGAAGAGACAGGCAGCTCAGACCGCCGTCCAGCTTCCGGTACTCTGAGGTATCAACAAGTATGGTCTGATATCCTGCCTTAAGAACAGCATCGTGAACTGCAGGATAACCTTTCGGCACAATAACGGTGCCGTTGACCCAGATACAGTTTGCTCCGTACGCCTCTTCCTCTGGTACGATAATTTTGTTAAAAGCAGCAAAATCCGACTTCGACACAAATTCTCCGCTGACAAGCATGTTGTTATTCTCTATGTAATTCACTCCTGTTTTTAAGTGCAGAACCTCATCAAGAGGCACTTCGGAACCAGTATAGCCGTATTTATTCAGGATTGCTATAAACTGCCCGATCCCTTCTTCATTGGTTCTTGCAGATCGTCCCACATAGAAATGATTTCCTACCATCATCACGTCTCCGCCCTCTAGCGTGCCGGGCGCCTTGATATATTCGATTTGTTCTTCCTTATAAAACTCCTTGATAACCGGAATCATAGCTATTGTCTCCTGCGTTCTCGAGGGCGCTCCCGGATTGGTAATAATCGCACATTTTTCCGTTAATACCGCAGGATCTTCTACAAAGCAAGAATCCGGAAATTCTTCCAAAGCAGGCAGAATGGTCACCTTCACTCCGCAGGAGCTCAGCGCTTCAATATACGCGTCGTGCTGCTTTAGCGCCAGTTCATAGTCAGGAGCCCCAAGCTCCGGTGCTGAGGTAATTCCCTGGATCATTGCTTTGCATGGCCTTCTTACAATAACATTCTGAAACATAGTACCTTCCTTTCTTTCACCTTCCAGTTTCGTCTTTTTCAAGATGCCTTACTGAAGGACACTGATTTCTATCACGTTCTATATCTCAGTGTCTCAAAGGCGTGTAGAACTGTAACTTATCATCCTCCATCAGACTAAATATATTATATATTTTATACTGTATATTTATTGCGAAGTCAAATGAATAGAAGGAAAAAGTGAAAATACTTGAAAGAATAAAAAAACGGCTCCACATTAAATGCGAGGCCGCCTATACAGAACGTACTTCCGAAACAAATATTTTATATGATTATAGTGTCTCCATGTATGCCTTATTAGGATTCCAGTGCACATCCCGAAGATAGCGCTCCAATCCCTGGGTATCCTTCTCCTTAGCTAGGCGAATCATCTCGCGATGCTCCTCATTGGTGGCAAACAGGATTTCCTTCATGTCAACCTGAGGCTCAGCCACATAAGTCCTTCTGAGGAATTTCTTCTTTAGCTGCTGCAGCAGATTGACGAGGCTTTTATTGGGACAAAGAGTCAAATAAACATTATGGAACTCCTCTTGAAGCTTATGATACATCACAAAATTTCCGGTTTCAATGGCAAGATCCATACTTGCAGCATAAAATTCCATGTCTTTTACTGCCTGTTCTGTGAGAAAAAGGCAAGCCAGAGAAACGGCCAATCCATCCATCACACCAATGATGAAATAAATTTCTTTTGCTTCCTCCTCTGATAGATGCTTGATAACGAAACCTTTTCGCGGCGAATTTTCTAAAAGTCCTTCAGAAGCAAGCTGAATCAATGCCTCCCTGACAGGGGTCCTGCTGATGTTCATCCGCTCTGATATGCTGTTTTCATTGATCTTTTCACCCGGCACAAGACTGCCGCCGCTGATCTGTTCGGCAATATAATTGTAAACATGATCCTTAAGCGTTAAGAATTCTTCCATAGGATTCCTCTTTTCAGATACAAAAGTTGAGCGCTGCCTAAATCAATCCGAATATTGTTTCTGGTCTTTACGATCCACAAAGATTGCTCACGGGTTTACCAACCGCGAAGGTTCCATGTTCCGTCTCCGTCTTTGCTCGTAGAGGTTCTCACCACCAGCTCAGATTCCAAGGTAATTACGGAACGGTTCTTATCAGGGTCCTTCATTCTCTCATTGAGAAGATACATCGCCTGATATCCCATATCATACTTAGGAAGATTGACACTTGAAAGAGATGGGGAGACCAGTGTGGAGGGAAAGTTGTTGTCAATACCGATTACTGCAACGTCTTCCGGAATCCGATATCCCTCATCCAGCAGTGCGCGAATGGCACCGATTCCCATTTGATCGTTCCCTGCGAAAACAGCAGAAAAAGACTTTCCTTTTGAGAGGAGCCGCATCATTGCATCGTACCCGCTGGCCGGGGAATAGTCCCCTTCTTCAATGAGCTCATCATCCACCAGAATGCCTTCCTTTGAAAGAGTTTCTTTGTATCCTTCAAGACGAAGGCTGCCGATCTGAAATCTCAGAGGTGCTGCAACATGCGCGATCTTGTTGTGACCAAGGGACAGAAGGTGTTTTACTGCGGTTTCTGCAGCCCTTTTGTTATCGATCACCACTGCATCAATGCCAGGATCAAGAACATTTTCGAGGGAAACAACAGGAATCCTCTTTTTTCGATTTCCACTGTCAAGAAGAGAGCGAATATATTTTCGATCTGATATGTTTTCTCCATTTGCATAGGAGGCAAGAATGATTCCATCGGACCAGGAATGCTGCAAAAACCTTACGTGTTGTTTTTCCAATTCAACATTGCCGTTGGTTTCAAAAACCAAAATAGTATATCCGAATTTTAAACCGGCTTCATGGATTCCTTGCAAAATAGCCGGAAAATATACTTGATTGAAAGAAGGGACAATAACTCCAACTTGATTCGTCTTATTGCTCTTCAGGCCTCTGCCAACGGGGTTGACTTCATACTGCAGCGATTCAATAGCTTCTGTCACGCGCGCTTTCAGTTCGGGACTGACGGGCTTCTTCTCATTCATTACATTGGAAACGGTGGAAATAGAAACGCCTGCTTTTTTTGCTACCTCTTTGATTCCTACCATACATGCCTCCAGACTATTCCCTTTAGGAAATGAAATATTCAGGGTTGCCTAAGGATACAGCTCTGTTTCCTCCGGCAACCCTAATATTACCATAAAATGTGAATTGTGACCAATGATTTCTTCCAAATCTATTTACATAAATTGAAACGTAGATCACGGTCTCCAATTTTTTACTATGCGTCGATTTCGCTCAGCTTAACCGGTCTTCCTTCTGCAACAGATTTTTTAGCTGCAAGTCCGAGTTTGATTGGCTGAAGTCCGTCGATTCCTGTTACAGGAGTTTCTGTATCATTGATAAGAGCGCTTGCAAACTGCTTCATTTCTTCTGCGAAGGAATCCATGTATCTTTCCAGGAAGAAGTATAAAGGCTTTTCACTGAATACGCCTTCTTCAGTGCTCCAAACAGCTGTGTTTGGATAATCGTTGGCGATTTCAGCCTTACCCTTGGAACCGAACGCTTCTACTCTCTGATCGTAGCCATAAGCTGCTTTTCTGGAGTTGTCGATTACGCAGATTGCTCCGCTCTTGAAACGAATCGTGATCAGAGCTGTGTCAACATCTCCTGCTTCACCGATGGCTGGATCTACCATGCAGGCAGCAGCTACATAAACTTCTTCTGCTTCGCTGCCGGTAAGGAATCTTGCCATATCAAAATCATGAATGGTCATGTCCATGAAAATTCCGCCGGATACCTTTACATATTCAATTGGCGGCGGTCCCGGATCTCTGGAAGTAATTTTCAGAATCTGAAGATCTCCGATTACTTTATTATCAATGAGTTCCTTTACTTTACGGAAATTGTGGTCAAATCTTCTGTTAAAACCGATCTGAAGCTTAACGCCTGCTTTTTTCGCAGCATCGATAACAGCTTCAACCTTTTCAATCGTTAGATCAACAGGTTTTTCACAGAATACGTGCTTACCTGCATTTGCAGCAGCAATGGCGATATCTGCATGTGTATCTGTGGAGGAGCATACCAGTACAGCATCGATTTCAGGATCTGCAAGCAGTTCCTTATAATCATTATAAACTTTCTTCACGCCTGTCTGAGCTGCCCATTCCTTAGCGGAATCAAGGAAAATGTCTGTAACAGCTGCAACTTCAACATCTGGAAGCTGGTTCATAATGCTCATTGTATGAACCTTTCCGATTCTGCCGGTACCAATAATACCAACCTTTAATTTCTTATCCATTTATTTCACCTCAAAAATTTTTTATCGATTAAGCAGTGCTTCCTTATATTAGCAACCGGATTTTTCTTCAATATATTTTCTTGCTTTTAAAGCATATTCAAGAGGATTTGCCTTAGCGGGATCCTGCTCAGCTTCTACGACCATCCAGCCTTCGAAGTTGCTCTCGTTAACAATCTTGAAAATTGGTTCAAAGTCGATCGCTCCGTCTCCGGGTACTGTGAAGGTACCAGCTCTAACGCCGTCCAGGAAGCTCTTCTTCTCTGCTCTGATCTGTTCTACAATTTCAGGTCTTACATCCTTAAGGTGGATGTGTGCTGTTCTGTCGATGTATTTCTTCAGCAGAGTCAGGCAGGCTTCATAATTTCCTTCTGAATAGTAAATATGACCGGAATCGTAAAGCAGGTAAACGTTATCCTGAACGCTTTCCATAAAGCGATCGATTTCTTCCATCGTCTGAACTCCGGTTCCCATATGATGATGGCAAGCCACCTTCATTCCTTTTTCTGCGGCCAGATCTGCCATCTTATTATAGCCTCTGACAACCTTTTCCCACTGTTCTTCCGTATATACCGGTTTTGCATCAAAGATCGGATCGCTCAGCCCCTGAATGCTGTTTCCAACTTCTGCAGCACCGATAACCTTAGCTCCCATTTCATAGAGGAAATCTCTATGTTCAACGAATTCCTTCAGAACTTCTTCTTCTGACTTAGTTGTAAAGCAAGCGCTGAACCATGCATTGCAGATTTCGATGTCACGCAGGGCAAGGGCCTTCTTCAGAACTGCTGTATCACGAGGATACTTGTTTCCTACTTCTGTTCCCTTGAAACCGGCCAGAGCCATTTCGCTTACACACTGCTCAAAGGTGTTTTCACTTCCTAAATCTGGCAGGTCATCGTTAGTCCAGCCGATTGGAGCAATTCCGATTCTGATTCTTTTCTTCTCCATACTCTTTTACCATCCTTTAGTGATTGTTCTCTTACTTATTAGCCTGTTGACTGCTGATTTATTCTTCGTGTTATTTTCTGATTTATAGGTTCACAAAAATCTCATGATCTTTGGCTAATAGCGGATACTACGTTTGATTTGTTTTTGGTTTTTACTTGGGCATGTCAGAAAACTGAGTTTTTAGACTCGCCCGGAGTCTTAGTATTGGAAATCTATCACCAGGCGGGCACCTTAACTTGTTTTTTCAAGCAAGGCCCTGCCATAGTTTTTTATTTAGTCTTTATGATATTTATTTTTTCATACATTTGCTGCATGAAAAGCTGCATTCCGCTAGTATATCCAGTACCAAATGCATCCTAGTACATTCTTGCCTTGGCAACGTGCTCCTGAATGTCTCTTGCTGCTGATTCAACAGAAGGATGGGCGGAAACCTGTGCGGTACCCACTCTCCACCAAGCATTGTATCCATCAGTCATAGTTCCGGGCAGTGTCTTAATATCTACGATACTGCTTACTTCGCTCTTCTTTAGCTTCGCGAAAGCTTCCGTGATTTCCTCTACAGTTTTTGCAGAGTAACCGTTTCCGCCGTAACCTCTTGCTACCATAGCATAATCCACAGCAAGATAGTCTCCAGTCAAACGATTCGTTTCTTTTTCTCTCTTTCTGTATTCGTTTCCGAAGCTTGGAATTCCCTGGCTTCTCTGGAGGTTGTGAATACATTGGAAGCCGTGGTTATCCAGAAGGATCACATTGATTTTAATCTGCTCCTGCAAACTGGTTAAAAACTCAGAATGGAGCATATTAAAGCTTCCATCACCAAGCAGTACATAAACCTCTCTGTCAGGCTCAGCCAGTTTCACACCTACTGCCGCAGCTACTTCGTAGCCCATGCAGGAGAAACCGTATTCCACATGGTACACGCCCTCGTCTCTGCATCTCCATACCCGCTGCACGTCACTCGGAAGACTTCCGGAAGCCGCGACAATGATGCCGTTGTTCTCTATAAGCTTCTCATTCAGTTCGCCTAGGATCCGGGATTGGGCCAAACCGTTTTCATTTTCAATGGCATATAGGCGGTCTACTTCCTGATCCCATTCCTGCCTTGCCTCAGTGATCTCATTGGTATAGGCACTCTGATAACCTTTTTCCTTGAGAACTTTGGAAAGCCCTTCAAGCGCAAGTTTCACATCAGCGATTACCGGCAGTGAATTCATTTTATATGCATCAAAGCTGTTGAGATTGATGGTCAGCATGGATACGTCGTCATTCTGATACAGCCATTTGGAACAGGTGCAAAAGTCGTTGAGCTTCGTTCCAATGCCGATGATCAGATCTGCTTCCTGAGCAAGTTGATTTGCTGCAGAAGCACCAGTCAATCCGGCTCCGCCCATATTCATCGGATGTTCAAAAAGTACAGCTCCTTTTCCGGCTTGTGTCTCTCCGAAAGGAATCTTGAAGGTTTCCGTGAAAGCAGCCAGTTCTTTTGCTGCATCGGAATATTTTACTCCGCCGCCGCAGATGATGAATGGCTTTTTCTTGGATGCGATCAGTGCAGCAGCCTTCTCCAAAATAACGGGATCAATGTCCCTTCTCTGTATGTAATGAACTCTTTTTTCAAAGAATTCCACAGGATAATCAAAGGCTTCTCCCTGGACATCCTGGGGTAAGCAAAGAGTTACAGCTCCCGTGTCAGCGGGATCGGTCAGAACACGCATTGCATTAATGGCAGCCGTCATCAGCTGCTCCGGCCTTGCAATTCTGTCCCAGTACTTGCTTACCGCTTTGAATGCGTCGTTTGCGGTTACATTATAATCATAGGTCTGCTCAATTTGCTGCAGAACCGGGTCTGGCTGTCTGCTGGCATAGGCATCAGATGGCAGGAATAACACGGGAATTCGATTGGCTGTTGCAGTTCCTGCAGCGGTTACCATATTCAGCGCGCCGGGACCAATGGAACTTGTGACTGCCATGATCTGTCGTCTGTTCTTCTGCTTTGCAAAGCCCATGGCAATATGAGCCATGCCCTGTTCATTCTTTCCTTGAATGAATTTAAGGCCATGATCACCGGATTCCAGAGCTTCCCCCAATCCTACTACCATACCGTGCCCGAAAATACCCAGTACTCCCTGAACAAATTTAATTTCTTCACCGTCAAAGCTTATGTACTGGTTGTCAAGAAATTTGAGCAAAGCTTGGGCCATCGTCATTTTTTTTGTTACCATTTCTTCACCTCATCAATCTATTACGAGTTGCTGCGATCCGTTTCTCTGTTTCAACACTTGGTTGAGGTGCTAACAGCACTTGGTTGCAGCTGCTTTTAACACTTGGCTGCAGCCTGGTCTTAAGGCTTGGCTGCAGTGAATCCAGGCTATTTCATCCTGGTGGTCTTCCTGATCTTAAGTTCGGGATTCAAGATAATTTTCTTTGTCGGTTTTTTCTCTTCTTTATTATGTATCTCTTCAAGCAGGGTCGCAAAGAGCATCTTTCCGAGCTCATACTTAGGCTGATGTACAGTAGTCAGTCTGATCTGAGGAAGTCCGGCATAGGAAATATTATCAAAACCGACAACCCCAACCTCATCGGGGATGCTAATCCCAGTTTCATCACAATACTGAAGTGCACCCAGGGCAATCAAATCATTCATCCCAAAGATTGCATCGATGGGCAGACCCTTTTCAAACAACTGTTTTGCCGCTGCTCTGCCGCCCTCAATAGAGAAGCTTCCTTCTATTACGAGATCCTTATTTAAGGACAGACCGTATTCCTCAAGAGCCTTTTTGGCACCTCTCAGTCGCCGCTTGCAAGCAGAATCATCCTCTCGACCTGAAATGAATCCCAATTTTCGATATCCGCATTCCAGGAGATGTTTTGTCGCAAGATAGCCACCAAATTCATTATCCACCTCTACGGAATCAAATTTTTGATTTCTGTCATATCGTTCAATAATCATGAGTGGTGACTTGATATTTTCATATTCATTATAATCCCCAACGGATTTCAGTATAATGCCGTCAACTCTCTTCTGTATCAGCGTATTGAAATATTCTTTCTCCCGCTTTACACTCCAGCCCGAAACACATAGGAATATGTTATATTCGTTTTCACTGGAAGCATCGGTGATACCCGCTACGATTTCTCCGAAAAAAGGATTGTTGATATCCGGTACGATAACTCCTACGGTCTTTGAAATTTTATTCACCAGGCCTCTGGCCAGATCATTAGGCTGGTATCCCATTTTCTCTGCCATCTCTAGAATTTTATCCCGGGTTTCCTTGCTGACGCCTTCTTTTCCGTTCAAAGCTCTGGAAATGGAAGAGTAGGAAACACCCAGTTCTCTAGCAACATCTTTAATCGTAATACTAATTGGAATCATCTCCCTATCTCTTATTAAATTCATCATAGCAAACGTTTGTTAAATATGCAATGTTTTTCTCAAAAATAACGCACCGGAAAAATAGTCAAGATTGGAAATGATATGCATTTTTCGTTGTTTGCATTTTGCATCCAACCGGATAAAATTCAGGAACCGTTGAAATTTAAGCATTTACTGTCTCGAATCAACAATTGACCACTCTTAAGGATTTTCATGCTCCGGCTTTTCTGCCATTCGCAAAACTCGCAAACCCATCGACAAGAAACCCTCACCTTTTACCTTAAGTTTTGCTGTTTTATCCATCAAAAACATCATACGACAGTAAAAACCCCACGATAACGTTTGTTGTGGGCGCGAGAAAAGAAAAACCTCCCGAAGCCGATTCATTCCTCAGCTCGGAAGGTCTCTTTCAGTTTGATGGGTTTTACTGGGTCTGCTCAACCCGTGCTGGCCCGGCAGTTTCACGACCATTTTCTAAAACCACCGGCGGAGCTTTATCGTATGATACTGCCTCTCGTGTCATATTTCCAATTATTTGTTCAAGGGTTCTGGAATCAAAGTCTTTTTCGCCCGTATAATATATCTCGTAATTCATGTTATCCTGTCCCCATAATATGATCCCATTCGCAAAATACACTTTTTGTTTGGCAATCGTTTCTTCCTTCACATCACCGGCGGTGTCAATTCCGTTTTTTCCTTGGGAGATCAGAAGGGAAAAGAATGTCCCTTCTTCATCATTTGTATATTGCAACTCAACTGCGCTGCTACCATGCTGGATAGCTGTCGTGTAAGAAAAGCCCTCCGGCAGCCAGGTCGGTACAGCAAAGTCAATCCCCATATCGTTTCTTGCTGATTCGATCGATGTATATTTTTCCTCACTTTTCTGGTCGCTGCTTTCCGTTCCGTCACCCGCTGGGTTTTCCGGAATTTTATCATACTGAGTAATCTCAATATTCCCCGCCTGGAAATAGGCTACTATGTTATGGACGATATCCTGCCCATACGCTGTCGCCGAGAATCCTCCAAGCAGACAAACAAATACCGCAGCCGCAATTGCAGCAGATTTTCTTTTATTGTTTTTACTTGTTATCATATATTTCTTATCCCCTTTTGTAAAATCATTTTTTTCAGGTGCTGCTTCAATGATAAATTTCATTCGGTCATGTGTTCGCTCCATGAGATGTCTATCACTAAAGTCCGCTTCGACCAGCAGACGGTCTACTTCTTGGAATTCATCCATATTATATTTCTTAGTCACGCTTATACCCTCCCAAATCCAGATGTTTTTGAAGCTTTTTTAAACTCCTATAGAGAACAACTCCAACATTGGAATCACTGATATCAAGTAACGCTGCGATTTCCGAGTTCTTTAAACCTGCCGCATACTTCATGGCCACTATATTCCGCTCCTTTTCGCTCAGTTTCCTTATCGCGGCCAGCAGTTTTTCATTTGTGTCTTGCTTAATCATTTTTTCATCAGGCGTAGAATTCGGTGAAATCATATCAAATATGCTGTCCAGAGGAAGCAGGTATCGGCTTTTGCTGGAACGATGATAGTCCGTTACAATATTTCTCGCTATGGCAAACAGCCATACCTCTAAAGAGGACTTCTCCGGCAAAAAGGTGTGATATTTATAAATAACCCTTTCAAATACCTGGCTGCAAAGATCTTCCGCCATATTCCGATCATCGATTCTATAACATATATATTTATATACGCGTTTATAATACAGATCGAAAATCTCATCAAATTCCTTGCTGGTCAGATTGTCCGCTGATTTGGATGTTTTTTCTAGTCTTAAAAGCGTGGTGTCAGTTTGGGAGATCTCCATTCGTCCCTCCTTTCTTATAACCAGATTCCCTGCGCAGTTCATCTTTCTGTTACACTAGTAAATACGAAAAAAAGATCAATCCATTAACAAAAAAATGGGGATCTTTTTATAAAGTTAATTTTATAGATTAATAAAAGGCTCAGTTTAGCCAAATTCGATAATAAGGAATCGGTTTAGCTTTTACCAATTTTCATTTGTAATTCGGATCTGATCGCATAACAAAAAATAAAAAAGGACGCCGATTAGCCGTCCCATTTTTAACATAATTGTTGAAATTACTAGATTTCGATAACTCAGCCTGTATTCATTCTAATTTTTACAGAGAACCACCCTTACGCCCTGCGGGGTATCTTCCAGGGTAATTCCCTTGGCCTTCAGGATATCTCTGATCTCATCAGATCTTGCGAAATCCTTAGCTTTCCGAGCAGCCTGGCGTTCGTCGACGAGTTTTTGAATTTCTTCGTCGATTCCACCTGATTCTTCTTTATCTCTCAAAATGCCAAGAACTGCAGTTAGTTCGTCTAACAACGATAGACATTTTTCGGCAAATTCTTTAGTTGCCCCATCTTTGGAAACCGTGTTGATATCCTTGATCAGCTCAAAAATTACACTGATGGCATCGGCGGTATTTAAATCATCATCCATGGCATCGATGAACTTTTCTCGATATTTTAGAAGTTCCTCGTAGGCTGTTTTTTCACGGTCTGTCAACCTGCCCTCACCCTTTTCCGCCAGGTGTTTGAGGTTGTTCTTTGCGTTTTGCATTCTGGCCAAAGCATTTTTCGCCTGTTCCATCAGCTCTCTGCTGAAATTGATGGGGCTGCGGTAATGACCGGACAGTAGAAAGAATCGCATAATCTCGCCGTCATAGTCCTTTAGGATATCCCGGACAGTAAAGAAATTCCCTTTTGATTTTGACATTTTTTCGTTATCAATGGTGATGTATCCATTGTGCATCCAGTAGTTTGCAAATGGCTTTCCCGTATGGGCTTCTGTCTGGGCAATTTCATTTTCGTGGTGGGGGAAGGTCAGATCCTGTCCTCCTGCATGAATGTCTATGGTTTCACCCAGATATTTGGTGGACATGACCGAACATTCAATATGCCAGCCCGGTCTCCCAAGACCCCATGGAGACTTCCATGCCAGCTCGTCATCTGTCTTTTGTGCCTTCCACAGGGCAAAATCAAGGGGATCCTGCTTTTTCTCCTCAACTTCAATACGGGCACCCGCTTCCAGATCTTCAATATTCTGTTTTGAGAGCTTTCCGTAATCATTAAACTTACGGGTGCTGTAATAAACATCTCCGCCAGCTTCATATGCGTAGCCCTTGTCAATGAGCTCCTGAACAAAATCTATAATTTCAGTCATGTTCTCCGTAACTTTGGGATGAACACTGGCCTTTTCAACATTGAGCGCTTTTGCATCCTTATAATACTCTTCGATATATTTCTCGCTGATTTCTCCAGCTTTAACGCCCTCTTCTCTCGCCTTGTTGATAATCTTATCATCTACATCGGTAAAGTTTTGTACGAATTTAACAGTCTTTCCGCGATACGTGAGATATTTTCTCAGCGTATCAAAAACAACAAAAGGTCTAGCATTTCCGATGTGGAAATAGTTATAGACCGTAGGACCACAGACATAGATTTTTATTTCGTTTTCGTCAATTGGTACGAATTCTTCTTTTTTTCTTGTGAGTGTATTATATATTTTCATTCCGTTTCCTTTCTTCCTTATTTTTTTAGTCGCCTTGTAATCTGCCCCTTACCGACGCCGCCGCTCAATCTATTGTTCAACACCATGCTTTCATTTGTATCCAGCTCCCTCAGCTTGTTTTCCAGCATCACGATACGTCTTCTGAGGCACTCCAGCTCTACCGCAATAGGATCGGGCAGATCTGTCTGGTTCAGATCCTGGGTCTTGTTTCCTCCCCTTCGAACAATCTTGCCGGGGATGCCTACAACAGTACAGTTTGGAGGAACTTCTTCCAGAACTACCGACCCTGCTCCGATTTTGGAATGATCTCCAACTTTAAACGGCCCCAGAACCTTCGCTCCCGAACTGATTACGACATCATTTCCGATGGTCGGATGACGTTTCCCAGTGTCTTTTCCTGTACCGCCCAAGGTAACGGCCTGATAGATTGTCACATCATCGCCGATCTCTGTCGTCTCCCCGATCACCACCGCCATACCATGATCGATAAAACATCTTCTGCCGATTACCGCACCGGGATGAATTTCAATTCCGGTGAAAAATCGAGCCCATTGTGAAATCAACCTTGCGAGCAGTTTCAGATCATTCAGATACAGCCAGTGGGCCGGCCTATGTAAGATCAGAGCCCAGATACCGGGATAACAGATCAGCACTTCAAACCCGTTCCGCGCTGCGGGGTCCCGGTTCAGCACTGCATGAATATCCTCTTGAATATCTTTAAAAAACGCCATAGAAAGCAGCTCCTTTATATAAAGTATCTTTCGCATGAGTACTCTGCGATACTCAATTCCTTCCCAAGCCGCCGGTTAACGCAAGTTTTAAGGATTACAGAGTACTGAATAAAAATATGTTACCCAGTCTTATTATAAAATAACAGGGCAGGTTCATACCTGCCCTAAAATTATACATTATTTTTCTGTTGGAATCAAAACTTTTATACCACATCTGTCCGGAGAATATTCTATTACAGATAATTCATGGGGTTCTGCGGTGTACCATTCTTTCTGACTTCAAAATGAACATGGTATCCGGTAGCACGACCGGTGATTCCTACCGTAGCAATCACTTCGCCTTTTTTCACAACTTGCCCAACGGATACGCTCATTGTATCACAGTGTGCATACCAGGTTTCCAGTCCGTTGCCATGGCTAAGTCTTACCACATTTCCGTAGGTGCCAGAATATGCTGCAAAAGTAACTACGCCGTCGTCAGCCGCTTTGATTGGTGTTCCTTTAGGATTTCTGAGGTCAACTCCCGTGTGTCTGCTTCCTCCTCTGGATGCACCGAAGGCGGAAGAAATTTCAATGTGACTTACAGGGCTTGACATAGATCCTGTTCCCGCAAAGGTTGCAATTGACTTTGTTCCTTTTAATGCAACCTGATCCTGCGGTTCGGCAGTTACCACTGCATCCAGCTGAGCAGATGCGACAACAACACCGTTTTCTTTTGTTACTTCTGTTCTGATTTCTTTTGTTCCGTATACACCAGGTGTTTTGACTTTCACCTCTCCTTTGTATAGGGAGTCTGTGTTTTCATAGATGGTCTTAAAATCAATTTTTTCCGATGCAGCTACAACTTCTTTTGTCTGAACGGTTACGAAAGGCTTTGTCTGGAACAGATTCAGCTGCTGTCCGATCTGAAGCTTAGCCGGATTGAAGCCAGGGTTGGCGCTTTCCAGTTCTGCCGGAGTCATGCCGTTTGCGATTGCGATATCCCAAAGGGTATCTCCACCCTGTACGGTGTATACCTTGGGTTCCTTAGTACCTGTCAAGATCAGACTGACAGCATCAGGAGCCTTCATAATGTCCGCTGCATTGATGGCTGCTCTCGTCACTGAAACATCTTCATTAAAGCTTGCACTCAGAACTTCAGAGCCTTGGGTGAGATAATGGCTCTTAACGCCCTCAAGAATGCTGTTTGCTTCCGCCTCTGTTGATGCCGCCACAACTTTGTTTCCGTTGATTGTGACAGCCCAGGCGCTGGCTTTACAAAGGTCAGCGGCGAGAATCGCTTTTTTCAGATCTTCCTCTGTTAAGAAAGTTACTTTTCTGGCTTTTAACTCTGTCTTTTCATAGGTGATGGCTTGATCATCCACGATGAATTCCAGTCCATCTGAACCTTTTGACAGATCTGCTTTTATTTCTTCAAGACTTTCTGCCACCATGGCACCATCAGGCAGGTAACCTGCCTCCTGTCCATTTATGGTGAGCTTATAAACGTCCGGGCCCGAATTCAGGAATACTGCGGTACTGATTACGACCACCGACAGCGCTCCCGCTCCGATTCCGATTTTGGCTTTTGTGTTGAGACGGCTTAATATATCTATCCTAAAATCAGTCAGCCCTGCTTTCAGTGTCTTTGCGGTTTTTGAATCAACAAATTTTGCTCTGAATACCTCGGAAGCTTTACCCGCATTGATTTTCGTTTTAAATACTTCAGCGGCTTTTCCAGCTTTCAATTTTGCTTCGAATGTTTCTACCGCTTTTTCCACTTTTGCTGCTGTATCTAATCTACATTTATTTATAAATTCCTTGCATGATTTCATTTTAAAACTATCTTTAAAACTCATATGATTCTCTCCTTAAGTGATAGCGTATTTATTAATCAACCCTCCTTGTACAAATTTTGGGAAACTGAAATAATGCTTCGAAATAGCATACCCAGTTATATAATATGTATTCCCGGTCAGTTTCATGACTTACTGAAATATTACAATATTGTTACAAGAAAGTCAATGCAGTCAAATCAAAATTCACAAAGCAAACACACGTATTTTTTATAATAATCCTGATTTTTCAATGGTTGTAGCCCACATTTCACTTCATTTCCTTATATCCCCAAAGGATTAGCTTGCTACCCGTTATAATTACTTTGCGGTACAAAAGGCTGTCCTTTTTCTGGAAAAAGCCTGAGTCCCTACCACCTGAACGAACCAAATGTTATAATTCCAGCCTCCTTTGGAAAAACTCTTTAC
This sequence comes from Clostridiales bacterium, assembly GCA_015243575.1. Classification (NCBI taxonomy): domain Bacteria; kingdom Bacillati; phylum Bacillota; class Clostridia; order Peptostreptococcales; family Anaerovoracaceae; genus Anoxybacterium; species Anoxybacterium hadale. The sequence goes on along the minus strand of CP042469.1, from coordinate 4,510,577 downwards.
TATGGCAGTGTCAGATACTAAAATAGAGGTAGAAAAAAAATAAAGGATGGTATTCAATGAGTAATCCAATCGTAACAATCAACATGAAAGACGGAAATAAAATTAAGTTGGAACTATATCCGGACATCGCGCCGAATACGGTGAATAATTTTATTTCTCTGGTCCAAAAGGGCTATTACAACAACCTTATCTTTCACCGGGTCATTTCCGGCTTTATGATTCAGGGGGGCTGCCCCAATGGAATCGGCACCGGAGGTCCTGGATATCAGATCAAGGGTGAATTCAAAATCAACGGCGTTGAGAATAACCTCAAGCATGACCGAGGCGTCATCTCCATGGCTAGATCGATGCATCCCGATTCCGCAGGTTCACAGTTTTTCATTATGCACAAAAATTCCCCGCATCTGGATGGTCAGTATGCCGGCTTTGGCAAGGTCATTGAGGGAATCGAGGAAGTAGATCGTATCGCTTCTGTTAAAACCAATGCACAGGACAAGCCTATCGAGCCCCAGATGATCGAATCAGCAACAGTAGAGCTGTTTGATTATGAATATCAGGAGCCTGTGACGAAATAGCCGAAATAGATTTATTCAGCAACAAAAACAAGGGTATCTCAAAATCTCTGCGGTGATCATTTGAGACGCCCTTGTTTTGTTATATGAGGAGAAAAAACACATTATCGAGTTTTTCTGTTTCTTGATACAATGATGCTCTGCAGCACAATAAAGAAGCAAAGCAGCGCAGATAGTGCAATGCGCACCCACCAGCTGGAAAGGGTACCTTGGGTCGTGATCAGGCTGGAGATCGTTCCCTTGATCAGAACGCCAAAGAGGGTTCCAATGGGATTTCCCACTCCTCCCGTCAGTAGGGTTCCGCCAATAACTGCTGAAGAAATCGCATCCATTTCAAGCCATTTAGCCTGCTCTACAAAGCCGGCGCAGCTGTTCAGTCCAAATAGGAAGCCACCCAGTCCTACAAGAAAACCATTCAGAACATAGGCTTGCATTTTTGTTCTCCGGACATTGAGCCCCATCATCATGGCACTTTGCTGATTTCCTCCCACCGCGTACACTCTTCTTCCGAATTTTGTATACCGCAGAATAATCACCATCATCACAACGACAAGGAGTGCTATGATCACCGTAGGATAAATATAAGCCGGCTGAAAGATCCCTTTTTTGTTGACAGAGCCGAAGGGCAAAAATATTTTGTATTTGGCCCAGGAGAGGAATACCTCATTTTTTATAGAGATCATCTCAGTGCTGATCAATGAGGTCAATCCACGGCCTAAAAACAAACCTGCCAGAGTCACGATAAAGGGCTGGATATCAAGATACGCCACTAGAAAGCCCTGAACAATCCCAAAGAGTAACCCAATGCCCAGCGCAATGAAAATGGCTCCGTAGGCGCTCATATGCTTTACTTCCATCTGATAGGCAACCGCCATGCATACCAATGCTGTGACGGAACCAACGGAGATATCGATTCCTCCCGTGATCATGACAAGGGTCAGTCCGCAGGCAATGACAATCAGTCCCGCATTTGAAATAAAAAGGTTGAGGAACATTTGCGGTTTTGCAAAGCCACCCTCTGCAAAGGCAATCATTCCCGCAGCGTACATGATGACAAACAAGCCGATGGTTATGATAAGCAGGAACGTGGTCCCGCTCATATGCTTTTTATCATTCAGCGATTTCATGACTGCACCTCCACTTCCTGCTCAACAGGCGTCAGAGGTTTTCTGCCTGCGGGCAGCTTTGAGGTAATGAATCTCCTGAAAACCGAACTTTGCAGGGTAACAATAATAATAACTACAATTGCCTTATAAACAGGAAGCTGATCTGCTGCAACATTCATCGCATACAGTGTTGTTGTGAGGGCTTGGATTGTGAAAGCCCCTATGACGGACCCTGCCAGGCTGAACTTTCCTCCACCCAGGAGATTCCCTCCCAGCGCCACAGCCAGAATCGCGTCCATCTCCAGATAAATACCGATGTTATTTGCATCTGCTGAATAAATCCTGCTGCTGGCTACAATTCCGGCGACCCCCGCCAGCAGGCCGCAGATCACATAACTGATAAATTTGATCCTCGTCGAATTGAGTCCCACAAGCCGTGACGCACTCCCGTTGATCCCTACGCTTTCAATATAGAGGCGCAGGGTCGTTGTCTTCATAATAATACTGACCAGAACAACAATTCCCACAGCAAAGAATACCGGTGTGGGTACAGGGCATCCGGGAAGATAGCCCCCTGCAAGCTTATAAGCTTCCACACGAACGTATGTAATCTGCCCGTTGGTGACAAGCTGGGCAATACCCCGGCCTGCTGTATAAAGAATCAGCGTTGCCACCATGGGCGGGATGTTAATTTTTGAAACCAGAAGCCCGTTAAAAGCACCGCACAGAGCCGCCGCAGCCAAGGCTGCCAGCACTGCAAGGGGAAAAGGATTCTGAAAACTGTTGACCGATACCTGACCGCCAGAAAGAACTTGGCAGCAGACTGCGCCAGCCACCGCCATCACCGATCCTACACTGATATCCTGACCTCCAGAGGCCGCAGTTACCAGCGTCATGCCAACTGCCAGAATGACGAGTTCCGATGAGCGATTGATCACGTCCACAACATAGCCGTACAAAATGCCATTGTTAATGGATACCTGAAAGAAATTTGGTGTTTTGATTACATTTGCAAGGAGCACCACAGCCAGACAGACCAGCGGCAGAAAAAGATGATGCTCAGTTATTTTTTTTAGATGAAGTTTTCCGTTGTCAGCCATTGGCATGCTCACCTCCTGCGATGGTCTTCATGATCTTCTCCTGAGTCAAATCTTCTCCAAATAATTCGCCAACCTTTTCGCCGTCGCGCAATACAGCCATGCGCGAGCAGGTTCTCAGCATCTCCTCCACTTCAGATGAGATAAAGGCTACGCTCATGCCCTCATCCGCCAGATTCAAAACCAACTTCTGAATCTCTGTCTTTGTTCCCACATCAATTCCTCTGGTTGGTTCATCTAAAATCAGATACTCCGGGTGGGTAAGAAGCCAGCGTCCGATGATTACTTTCTGTTGATTTCCTCCAGACAGGCTCTTTAAAGGAGTTTCTCTGGATGCTGTCTTGATTTGCAGAAGCTCGATATAACGATCCGCAAACTCCTCCGCCTCTTTTCGTCTCATAGGACGGAACATACCGCGTTTTGCCTGAAGTGCGATGATGATATTTTCCCGCACCGACAGGTCTGCGATAATTCCGTCCCGCTTGCGATCTTCCGGAAGATAGGCCATTCCTTTCTTCATCGCATCAAGCGGAGTATTTATTCGAACGGTTTTTCCTTTTATTTTCAAAGTACCGTTATCGGCCTTATCAGCACCATAAATCGTCCGCACCAATTCGCTGCGTCCGCTTCCGAGAAGACCGGTAAAACCCATAACCTCTCCTTTATGTGCCCTCAGATCAAAGGGCTTGATTGAGCCCCGGCGGCCAAGGCTTTCTGCTTCCACCACCGGTGTTTCTTCAAATTCTTTTCTTTTTTCATGAGCATGCTTGATTTCCGCAAGATCATCAAAATCTTTCCCCATCATTTTTGCGACTAGCTTGAGTCTGGGAAGATCCTGCGTCATAAACTCGCCCACCAGTTCTCCGTTGCGAAGGACCGTTATCCGGTCGCTTACCGCATATACCTGCTCTAAAAAGTGAGTAACAAAGATAATACCGACATTCTGATCTTTGAGCTTACGCATCAATGAAAATAGCTTTCCGACCTCTTCATCATCCAGAGAAGAGGTGGGTTCATCCAAAATGAGAACCCGGCACTGCATATCCACTGCTCTTGCAATGGCAATCATCTGCTGCACAGCAATGGAGCATCCGTCAAGCTGCTTGGTTGGTGGAACATGAATATCCAGCCCCGATAGCAGCTCTGTGGACTTTCTGTTCATCGTTTTCCAGTCTATGAATCCGGCTTTCCTAGGCTCTCTGCCCAGGAACAGGTTTTCTGCAACGGTGAGATTGGGACAAAGGGTAATTTCCTGATAAACGGTGCTTATTCCTTTTTCCTGTGCCTCCTTTGGGGAATGGATGATGACGGGCCTATCCTCACCTGTAATTCTGATCTCTCCCGATTCTGCTTCATAAACTCCTGTTAATACTTTAATCAATGTTGACTTTCCTGCACCGTTCTCTCCCATCAATGCGTGCACTTCTCCGCTTCGCAGTGTGAAATCAACATTTTTCAGTGCTTTCACTCCAGGAAAGGCTTTATTAATTCCTCGCATTGATAGTACAATCCTGTCTTCCATCGTATTTCTCACCTGCTTTCATACGATTCAACTGCATGAATCCCTTAGGGAAACGTTGGTTCATTCCATGCGCACACTGGATTAGATCAGCGCTTCCTTGGACAAAAAGAAACGGTGCGGAGATCCGGAGAGGATCCGGGGTCTCCGCACCATGTCATAACAAATCATGAACCTTCTAGCAATACCAGCCGGAAAGCAAAATTGAACCGGCAGTATTGCAAGGAATAGGTGCTAGTGTGATGACCGGTTGGTACTTGGAGTAATGGCGCCGAATAAATTTTCAGTCTGCTAGGCGGAGGAGGACGGCGTAGCCGTAGCTACGCTGTCCGACAACAACGTCCCTTTCAGGGACTCCGACTCGCACTGCTCCCTGCTGTCCGTTTTGCCATCCAAGCAAGCTTGGGGCAAAAAGGCAACAACGCAGATGGAAATTTAAGCAAGCCATTACCCGAGATGTCAGCCGGTCAGCACACTATCGTCTATTAATACGCACGTGCATCAATATCAGCCTGAGTAATGGTGTTGGCATCAAAAGCTGCTTCGTCTACATATGCCTTCTTATCCGGAGTTTGGCCGCCTTCGAGCTGCTTGATGATCTTTTCAACACGAGGTCCGTGAAGCGGATTACACTCAACGTTGTAGTTGATCTTTCCGGAGAGGGTATCGGTCAATCCAGCATTGGTCGCATCAAAGGAGATGATCTTGATATCGCCGTCTTTGCCGTAGGTTTTTCCTGCAGCTTCAAGTGCATCGATTACACCAAAGGCTTCATTATCATTCTCACAGTAAACGACATCGATTTTATCATTCTGTTTTAGTACGCTTTCCATTACTTCCTGACCTTTGGCCTGAGTGAATTCACCGGACTGCTGCGCGATGATCTTCAGATTGCTGTTCTTTGCTACTGCATCTTCCAAACCTGCGGTACGTCCAATTTGAGCCGAGGAGCCGATGGTTCCCTGAATATGTACGATATTGACCTCTTTATCTTTAAAGTTGTCAACGATCCACGCAGCGGCTTTGTCGCCTTCTTTGCGGAAGTCAGAGCCAACCCATGCGGTATACAGGCTATCATCAGATACATCGATCATACGGTCTACAATAATGACAGGAATTCCTGCATCTTTGGCTTCCTGCAAAACGGTATCCCATCCGGTCTCCGTTACAGGAGCAAGAACGATATAGTCAACTTCCTGCTGAATAAAATTACGAATTGCAGTGATTTGATTTTCTTGTTTTTGCTGAGCATCGTCAAAAATCAGTTTATAGCCATTCGCTTCCACAAAAGTATCTTTCATGGATTGGGTGTTGGCAGTACGCCAGTCAGACTCAGCTCCAACCTGTGAAAACCCGACAACGATCAGGGCACTTGAGTCATCCGCAGGTGGCGCTGTTGCGTCTCCGCCTGAGCTTCCGCCGCATGCAGCAAGACTGATGACTAGCAGTACTGCAAGCAGAAATACAAAAGACTTTTTTCCTTTCATTATTACTTCCTCCTTATTATTAAGATCAGCGACATAACGACTTCGCTTACTCAATTTGATTGTAACCCAGCGTGTAAGAAATTCCCATTGAGAATCTTACTCAATAATATCTTAATTTTATTATTTATCACCATAAAGGAAATTTCCAAAGTTCAAGGTTAAATATCCTATGATTCTGGTTGATTTTTTTTCGATATGCGGACAGTCACTGTCGTTCCTTCATCTAGCTTACTTTTAAACGTCAAGCCGTATCGATCGCCGCAATACATACGAAGCCTTCTGTGAACGTTCATCAGACCTAATCCGGTGTGCCGATCCTGATAAATCCCAGCACGAAGGGATTTGAGCTGTTCCGGCGTCATACCTGCCCCGTTGTCTGTGACAGAAAGATAGATGTCCTCACCAGAAGACCTTCCACTAATTTCGATGGTTCCTTTGCTCCGCTTGTTTTTTACTCCGTGATACAGGGCATTTTCCACCAAAGGCTGCAGTGTCAGCTTGGGTATGGTGTATTGAAGCAGTTCTTCCGGAATGCTAATACTGTAATCGAGGATGTCCCTATAGCGAATCTGCTGGATGTTCAGATAACTCTCAACCTGCTGCATTTCCGCTTCAAGCGTAATGATATCCTGCCCCTTGCTGAGAGAGTTACGAAAAAAAGTGGAAAGACTGGTGGTCATCTTGACCACCTCTGAATTTTGATTAGCCTCGGCCAGCCAAACAATAGAGTCGAAGGTGTTGTATAAGAAATGGGGATTAATTTGTGCTTGAAGCAATTCCATTTCTGCACGGTGAAGGGCATTCTGATCCTCCCTCACATGCTCCAGCAGTTGATTGATCCTGCCAATCATTTTATTAAAGCCGTCATCCAGGGTTTTGATTTCCAGGTTATTGGTCTTTACTGGTATGATTGTGAAATCTCCTGCGCCTAGACGCTCTACTTTCTTGCAAAGCTCCTGTACCGGTCTTGTAATGCTTTTTGTAAATCTCAGGGAATACCAGAGCATAAATAAAAGCAGAACCATGCTGATTACGCCGGTAAAGATCACTGTGGTTATGACCCGATCGCTGATCTGTTGCTGAAGTGCAGAAAGTTCCCGGACTTCATCGTATATGTAATCATGCATGTATGCTTCAATGAGCGCGGTGATGATATAGGTATTGTGCTCAAGCTGCTCCATTCTTGAGTCATAGTCTGCCGTATTTTTAATCTCCACCATACATTCGCTCAATCTTCTGCACAGGTTCAGCATACTGCGAATCCGCCACTGATTTTCCTTTTGTGTGGTGGTTTTTTGCAAGCGTCCGATCACATTTTGAGCATGCTCCACATCTTCCAGCGGAAGATGGTCAATGTTGCTTCTGCTGCCTACAACATAATAATACATCTCAAGATCCAGTTTATCTTTAAAATCAAAGTTGAATTCACTTGCGATACTTGCATTATGAAGCGTAACATCGTATTCATGGTTGAAAGAATAAAGCATAAAAAGAAGGATGGAAATCATAATGATGAAGGGTGCTGCTGCTACAATGAGCAAAACACGCAACTGCCTGCTTAAGGTAGAGCGTGTTTCTAATAGGCGGATCAATTTCTGAATCAAATGCCTCATGTGGCCTTCCTCCCCATACGATAATCCCGAGGTGAACATCCATTGATTTTCTTAAATATAAAACTGAAATAATGAGGATCGCTGTACCCCACCTGATATGCAATTTCACTGGAACTGGTGTCCGTACACCGCAGCAATTCTTTCGCCTTCTCCATACGCAGCTCTGTTAGGTATTCCACAAAGGTTTTTCCCATCTGCTGGCTGAACACTGCACTGAAGTGAGTAGGGCTCACAATTGCCACCTTTGCCACTGTATTCAAGCTGATCTCAGGATCGGAATAATTGTTTTTTATGTAATCCACTGCTTTTTGCAGTTTTTTTGTATAGCGGCTGTTAACTGCCTGATCTCTTAATTCCAGCGCATGCTCCAAAAGATCCCGGACATATTGTTCTGACGCCTCCAAAGAGAGAATGGACTCCTGAAGCTGCGGACCTTTCTCTTGAGTGGAGCAGATGGATTCCTTCGTATACCCATACTTTTCCAGAAATGCTTTTACTGTAAAATTTATATTCAGTACTACGTATTGGCGGAAGATCAGAGACTGAACTGCCGCAATTCCTATGGATCTGAAATAATCCTCAACGAAGGTGGTGAGCTCCTCCGGAAGGCCGCTGATCAAAAACTTTTCTACAATGCGTTGGTCCATCTTGGCTGCATCCGTATCATTGAGGTCAAAATCTACAACATTGGCAGTTTGGGCAGCAGGCCCACCGTTCAAGGCGGTGCGATCCACGTAGAAGACATTTCCGTCTTTAGCTCCATGGCGATAAAACATTCCTTTTCGAGCTGCTCGATAGCAGTCTGCAACCCCGCTTAGCCTGTTGACCGGGGTGCTTACGACGACCGACCAGTTGATTGTCTTCCGTATGGGCTGACAAATCTCTCGGATACATTCGACGCAGGATTCTGTTTCCAGTTGAATGGAGCTTGCATCAGCCATTACTAGAAATACGATCAGATCAATCCCCATGCTGAACATGACCAGGTTCTTGTTTTCTGGAAAACAGCCACAGATATCCGACTGTACATCAGCCATCTGGGCAGAATATTGTGTACGCACCGGATCCTCTTCAAGAAGAAAAAGAATTACATTGTAGCATTCTGCCGATAATGGCAGCTTGAGACGTTCCGCCCTTGCCAGCAATTCCCCTACCGAATGTTTGCCGGAAACGAGCTGATCAAAGAAGCCCCTTCTGGAATTGCTGAGGTATTCCTGTATTTCACCGTTGAACTGAGCAAGATATCTAGCTTGCTCCGCTTCCTTGTCCTTTTGCATTTTTACTTCGCAAAGAATCTCCACAAGCTGATCTCTGGAGAGAGGTTTGAGCAGATATTGATTTACCCCGATGGAGATGGCTTCCTTTGCATAAACAAAATCATCATAGCCGCTCAGGATAATAATTGTAGTTCGTGGGAACTCTTTTCTCACAAGACGGCTGAGTGCCAGACCATCCATGAATGGCATTTTAATATCCGTAATCACTATATCAGGCTTTAGCTTTTGAATCTGAGGCCAGGCCAGTTCTCCATCCGAAGCTTCACCGGCGAAGGAAAATCCATATTCATTCCATGCAATCAGTTCCCTGATTCCATCGCGCATTACAATTTCGTCTTCGACCAGGAATACACTGTACATTTTCCCTTCTCCCCTTTTGATACAATTGTATTATAAATGCAAGCCGATGTTGCACCAGCTTGTTACAGACTGGTACAACATGCTCCTGACTTGACTTGAAAATCTTTGATTTTTTTCCTTGTTTTGTGTTCATTATAACACATTTGGCTTACGTCAAATACTGTTAAACACTTATTTCTTCATACCTTATTTTCTGCTTTGTCCGTAATAGGCTCCGGCGCCGTGCTTTCTCAAATAATGCTTATCGAGAAGGTCACCGGGCATCTGCGGTATGAAGGGATTTGCCATCTGGTTCTGCCATGCCATAAATGCCAATTCCTCCAAAACCACTGCATTATGTACTGCATCTCGGGCATCCTTTCCCCAGGCAAAGGGTCCGTGGTTTCTCACTAAAACAGCAGGAACTTGATCCGGGTCTCGCTCCTGAAAGGTTTCAGCGATTACATTACCCGTCTCTTCTTCGTAATGTCCCGGACTTCCATAAATTTCTTCATGAAGCATACCCCGTGTGCAGGGAATCTCCCCATAGAAATAATCTCCGTGAGTCGTTCCCAGTGCTGGAATACTCCGTCCTGCCTGGGCATAAATCGTAGCCCACCTGCTATGGGTATGCACCACGCCTCCAATATTGGGAAAGGTGCGGTAAAGCACCAGATGGGTCAGTGTATCAGAGGAAGGATTCATACTGCCTTCCAGTTTATCTCCTGTCTTCAGATCGATTACGACCATATCTTCCGCCATCATTTCATCATACTCGACGCCAGACGGTTTAATCACAATAGCGTTTTCCTTTCGGTCCACCGCTGATACATTGCCCCAGGTAAAGGTAATTAAACCATAGCGTGGCAGCATCATATTGGCGTTGTAAACCTGTTCCTTCAACTGCTCCAGCATAAATACTCCCTTCTTTTTTTATTGCAGTTTCCACGCGAGATCTGCAAGAAACAGACTGTGCTCCAAACCTTCCAGCGTGGTGTCTTTTGAGATATGCACGAACTCAATATCCATCATTCTTGCCCAATCCTTCATCTGCTCTGCAGTAATATCATAGGACAGTGTCGTATGGTGCGCGCCGCCTGCCAAGATCCATGCCTCTAAACCGGTCAGCAGATTCGGCATTGCTTTCCACATGGTACGAGCGACGGGCAGATTCGGCATCTCGTAAATGGGCTTAATGCACTCAATATCATGGCAGATCAGGCGGAGTCGGCCTCCCATATCAACGAGGGAAACTACGATTGCAGTTCCTTCCCTGCCTTCAAAAACAAGACGTGCGGGGTCTGATTTGCCGCCGATGCCAAGAGGGTGAACCTCGATTCTCGGTTTTCCTGCTGCAATGGACGGACAGACTTCAAGCATATGAGCACCCAAACTGCACTCCGCGCCCTTTGTCAAATCATATGTATAATCTTCCATAAATGTCGTTCCGCCACTGAGACCTTCCGCCATAGCTTTCATCACAGCAGTCATGGCCGAAACCTTCCAATCCCCTTCACCTCCATAGCCATAGCCCTGACTCATCAGGCGCTGGGTGGCCAGGCCGGGCAGCTGCTCCATGCCGTATAAATCCTCAAAGGTATTGCTGAACGCGCCGCAGTGCTCTTCTTCCAGCAGCTTCTTCATGGCAAGCTCTGCTTTGGCCTGATACCGTATACTGTCCAGCTGAGAGGTGCTGATTTCGTAAAGCGTTTCCATTTCTTTCATCAGAGTCTCTATTTCGTCCTCAGCCACTTCGTTGATCAAATCAACCAGCTTTCCCACAGGCCAGGTATTTACCTGCCAGCCAAGCTTTGTCTGTGCTTCGACCTTATCTCCTTCTGTTACCGCTACATTCCTCATATTGTCGCCAAAGCGCATCACTTTGAGTTTTTTACTGAAAGCGGCTCCAACAGCGGCACGCATCCAATTTCCCAAACGCTTTTGAACCTCTTCATCCTTCCAGTATCCTGCAATGATCTTTCGTTTCATACGCAGACGAGCACCAATAAAACCATGTTCTCTGTCTCCATGGGCTGCCTGGTTCAGGTTCATAAAATCCATATCAATCTCATCATTGGGTATCTGTCGATTGTATTGGGTAGCCAGGTGACAATATGGCTTTTGGAGGTCTTTCAAACCATTGATCCACATTTTGCTCGGGCTGAAAGTATGCATCCACATGATGGTACCCGCACATTTCTCATCATAGTTCGCCTCCTTGACGATTTCGCTGATTTCCTCAGGAGACTTGGCCGTAAGTTTATAGACCAATTTGCAGGGCAGTAAGCCGGATGCGTTCATTGCTGCAGCCATTTCTTCTCCCCGCTCGGCCACCGTCTTTAATACTTCCGGTCCATATAATATCTGACTTCCTACGATCAACCAAAATTCATAATCCTTTAATGCCATTGCCGTTTCCTCCTTTACTGACGATCAATATTTATTTTGGAAAAGCGCTCATTCGATAGCGTACTCGCGTAATGAGTCAGCGTTTTCCTTAGGCTTTCGACTGTTCTATCTTTATCCTTTTAAGTCGTTTCATAACGTCGTTTTCTCCCCTGCCAAAGTAGTCATGGAGCGTTACGTACTCTCGGAAGAGCCGGTCGTATACTGCTGCATGCTCCGGATTTGGCTGATAAACTGTATCCTTAATCTTGCCCATCACTCTTGCAGCTTCATAGACCGTATCGTAGCCCCCTGCCTCTTTTCCTGCGGCTACTGCCGCAAAGATGGCACTTCCCAATGCGGGACATTGGTCGCTTCCGGATATTTTCACCGGCATTCCAAGAACATCGGCATAGATCTGCATCATGAGCGGATTTTTCTGGCTGATGCCTCCTGCGGCAAAGAACTCTTCCACCGGCACACCGTTGCGTCGAAAGTTTTCTACGATCTCACGGTTTCCGTAAGCAGTTGCTTCAATTAAAGCCCGGTAAATCTCCTCCGGCTTTGTCTGGAGGGTCATTCCCAGGATCATTCCGGTCAGGTCCACGTCTACCAGCACGCTGCGGTTTCCATTCCACCAGTCAAGAGCCAGAAGTCCGCTCTCTCCGGGCTTGAGCTTCTGGGCTTTTTCTGTGAGATATCTATGTACATTCATGCCCATTTTTTGAGCTTCATCATAGTATCCTGCCGGCAAACAGTGATCTACGAACCATGCGAAATGATCTCCCACACAGGATTGACCTGCCTCATAGCCGTAATACCCGGGGAGAATGCCATCGGCTACCACACCACACATCCCGGGCACCTGTGTTTCCTCTGTTCCCATCAACACGTGACAGGTAGAGGTCCCCATAATCGCCAAAATCTTTCCCGGCCCGTCAATTCCTACTGCCGGAGCGCTTACATGGGCGTCCACATTTCCAATTGCCACGGCAGTTCCTTCCTTCAGTCCAGTCAGTTGTGCGGCTTTTTGAGTAACGAAGCCTGCCTTTTCACCAAGGGGAGTAATCAACGTGCCAAGCTTTTCCTCAACTACCTTCTCCAGTCTGGGATCAAGCGCTTTGAAAAACTCATTAGTCGGATATCCGGCGGCTTTATTCCAGATCTCCTTGTACCCTGCCGTACAGCTGTTGCGGGTCTCTTTTCCGCAGAGCTGCCAAATAATCCAATCCGCCGCTTCAATAAAGCGGTCTGCTGCCGCATAAATCTCCGGCGCTTCGTCTAAGACCTGCCATATTTTCGGAATCGCCCACTCACTGCTGATTTTTCCTCCATAGTTTTTGAGCCATGGTTCTTCCCGCTCTTCTGCGATCCGATTCAGTTCATTTGCTTTATCCTGTGCTGCATGATGCTTCCATAACTTGACCCAGGCGTGAGGGTTTTTTTCATATTGGGGCATTGTGCAGAGAGGAATCCCTTCTTCGGTAACGGGAAGAATCGTGCAAGCGGTAAAGTCTGTTCCGATTCCAATCACCTGATCCGGGTTTACTCCAGCTTCTTTCAGGACTGCCGGCACGGTGTGGGCAAGCACCTCAATATAGTCTTGCGGATGCTGAAGCGCCCAGTCATGACCAAGAGGCTCACCCGTTGGCAAGGTTCTGTCAATAACACCGTGTGGATAGTCAAAGACGGAAGAACAGAGCTCTGTTCCCGTAGCAGCCTCCACCAATACCGCGCGTCCCGATAAGGTTCCATAGTCAACACCGATTACGTATTTCGTCATATTGCGCACCTCTTAAATACAATTTTGTTGTTTAATGATAATTAGTACGTACAACTTTGAAATCATAATATCATGGTTCTTTTTCGCACACAAGGGAAAAAACAGAAATTGGTGAAATAAAATAAGTGGCTGACGCCACTTATATAAAATGGCGGCATCGCTTTTTTCCGTTGCCGCCTGTCATCCAGATTTTACAAAACCTTCGTCCCTTACTTTCGCAATCGAAATACCTCATTGGGGTAGTGAACCGGTTCCAGCGCCTCCCAAAGCTCTGTCCGAAGGTATTCCGGGTAAAGATGTTCCAGACTCAGAAGTTCTTTTTTCGTAAGAAACCTTACTTCTCGCAGAACCTGCCCGGCTTCATCAAACTCAGGATCAGAGCCCAATCCAAGTGTTCCGCCAGTCACTTCTCCCAGAAAGAAGTTGACAAACCTTTGGCCTCTTTCTTCCGATACCTCTTCCACGTGCCACAGAAGCCGCTTCACGCTGATTTCAAGGCCTGTCTCTTCCATGACTTCCCGAACGGCAGCCTGTGCTGCGTCTTCATGTTCCTCAATTCCCCCTCCGGGTGCCATCCAGATATCCTTACCCTCATGGCATTGCTTTACCATCAGGATCCTTCCTTCTTCATCGGGCAAAATCACCCTGACTCCGCCAGTCCACATAATATCATCCCTCCTATTTACCTGATCACAACAGCCCCGATTAAGCCCGCCAGGAGAGTAAGCTTGATGGGACTGATTTTAAATTTTCCCGCCAAAACAATTGTAGCAAGGAAAAAGACCATAGGCAACAGATTAATGTGTTCTCTGTAGTTTGTGAATAGATCCTGTGTAAATACGGGTCCGTTGAGAATGGAATTTTCCGCCAGAAAAATCACTGCGGATGCAATCAGTCCAACAGTTGCAGGCCGGATTCCCTTCAATACTGCGTCCACAGATTGATTCTCCTGAAAGATTTTCATAAAATGCATCGTGATAAGAATCAGAAGCAGCGATGGAAGTGCAACGCCTGCAGTAGCTACAGCAGCACCAAGGTACCCTCTGTACTGAAATCCAACAAACGTTGCGGCATTCACTGCAATGGGACCAGGTGTTACCTGAGAAATAGCCACCAGCCTTGAGAATTCCGCTGCACTCATGATCCCAAAATCCTGAACACTTTGGAAGATCAAAGGCAGCATGGCATATCCTCCCCCAAAGCTGAACATACCGATTTTAAAGAACATATAAAATAAATTAAAGTATGCCATTATTCAGCCCTGCCCTTTCTTTTATTGTATTGGTATACCACCAGACCGGTCAACCCTCCGAACAGGATGGCCCAAACTGCGTTGATTCCTGCAAACACGATTACTGCAAAAGAAATCACGGCAATGAAAATTTCTACTTTTCCTTTGAGGATCTGCTTTCCTAATTTATAGGCTGCAACCAGAATCATTGCCGCTGAAGCCGCTTTAATTCCTTCAAATGCACCCAATACATGAGTATTTTCTTCGATGCTTCCCAGAAACAGCAAGATTACAATGATACTGATATAGGAAGGGAGAATCACACCAAGAAGAGACGCCAGACTTCCCTGCAAGCCTTTTTTCTTATTGCCAACGTAAATGGCTGCGTTAATTGCCAGAACGCCGGGCAGAGACTGACTCACCGCAAAGCAGTCAACGATTTCCTCCTCCGTCAGCCAGCCTCGTTCTTCAACCACCGCTTTTCGTATTACCGGCAGCATGGCAAGGCCTCCTCCAATAGTAAAAGCCCCTACCTTAAAAAATGTGATGAATAGTTCCCAGATCAGTTTCATTCCTTGCTGTCCTTTCTAATTCTCTTTTTCAGCGGCAGATTGCATTTCGGTTGACTGAGACGGATCCTACTTATTTCAGCTAAGCAATGCAATACAAAGCAACCGTAGTATTCCCCAGATGAGGATTGATTATAATGCAGCAGACTGCTCCTACAATTGAAGGAAACGAGAAGAATTTTACCGTTTGCGCATATAGAAAGGCCACAGATCTAAGTACGCGGCTCCAAAGGAACCATGGTAGTTCAGATCTATGACCCAGTACTGCGGTTTCTACGGAAAACGCCTTCTATTTGCTTTGAGGCATTGATTCTTCTGTGGACACTCCATTAAATCATCACTTACTTAGTTCCGCTCTTACATAAGCGATTGCATCGGAGGCAGCTGCTTCCGCACTGATTTCAGAGAAAGCAGACTCTTTTCTCAGTTTATATTCCACTACTCCTTCGGCTGCTTTCTTGCCCACAGTGATTCTTACAGGGATACCAAGAACGTCGGCATCTTTAAATTTCACACCGGGCCGTTCCTTACGATCGTCGATCAATGCTTCAATTCCAGCCTTCAGCAGTTCCTGATAGATGGTCTCCGCAAGAACTGTCTGCTGTTCATCTTCTGTATTTACAACAGTGACAATGACATGATATGGCGCAACTGACATAGGCCAAATGATTCCGTTTTCATCATGATGCTGCTCGACGATTGCTGCAAGGGTTCTTGTAACACCGATTCCGTAGCAGCCCATGATGATCAGCTGGTCATTCATGTTTTCGTCCTTATAATAAGCACCCATGGATTTGCTGTATTTTGTTCCAAGCTTGAATACCTGTCCAACTTCGATCCCTCTTGCCATCTTAACCGGAGCACCGCAGACCGGACACTTGTCTCCGGCCTTGATGAGCTTAAGATCCGTAACGATATCACCTTTATAATCTCGACCGTAGTTTACATTGATCAGATGGTGATCCTTTTCACAGGCACCTGCCACTAGGTTTTTTAGACCGACCAATTCACTGTCCACGAGGATCTTACAGTCATGCAAGCCTACCGGGCCTGTAAAACCTCCCACGCTTCCAGTGACAGCACCCATTTCTGCTTCATCCGCAAATTCCACAGCATGCTCAGGAACACCCAGTGCATTGACCAGCTTTGTCATATTCAGCTCACGATCACCCCGAATAAATGCAGCAACATAGGAAACAGACTCCTCTGCTTCGCCGTAGACTCTAAAAAGAAGCGCTTTTATCGTCTGCTTTTCGTCCACCTTAAGGAAGCCAGCCACCTCTGCAATCGTTTTGGTTCCAGGTGTTACCACCTTTTCCAGGGGCAGCTCCGCTTCATCGGAGGGAGTATCGTTCACGCATTCTGCTCTCTCGGAGGTAGCGGCCATATCACAGCTTCCACAGTAAGCGATTTCACTTTCTCCTACTTCGGAAAGGGCAGTGAATTCATGGGAAGCACTGCCGCCGATGGCACCAGTATCCGCTTCTACCGCACGAAATACCAGCCCGCAGCGCGTGAATACTCTTTCATATGCATCATACATATCACGATAGCTCTGATCAAGACCTTCCCAGTCCCTGTCAAAGGAGTACGCATCCTTCATAACGAATTCCCGGCTTCTCATTAAGCCGAAACGAGGTCTTTTCTCATCTCTGTACTTCGTCTGGATCTGATAAAGATTCAGAGGAAGCTGACGATATGAGCTTACTTCGCTTCTCACAATATCAGTAAAGATTTCTTCATGGGTTGGCCCCAGGCAGAACTCCCTTTCATTTCTATCCCTTAATCTCCACATTTCCGGCCCGTAAGCATACCATCTGCCAGACTCCTGCCACAATTCAGCAGGCTGAAGAGCCGACATGTGAATTTCCTGCCCGCCCTTGGCATCCATCTCCTCACGAACAATATCTTCAATCTTCCTTACGGAGCGAAAACCAAGAGGCATGAAGCCGTATACGCCGGACACCAGCCTGCGGATCATACCGGCCCGCAGCAGCCAGATATGGCTTGGAATCTCTGCTTCGTTAGGAACCTCTCTTAACGTTCTAATATACATTTTTGAAAGTCTCATTGATTTAATCTCTCCTTTGATTTTCAATCGGTTTATTTTCTTTTCATTCGTGCCGCAGGCCTTTTCCGCGGTACTGCACAGCCGATAAAACGGACCTCTTTGCAAATGTTAGGTTGCAAACTAGGTCCTTGATCTTATCCTCTGCGTCGAATTAGAACGGTTGCCTGTGAGGCGATGCCCTCTCCTCTTCCGCAAAACCCTAGGCCTTCGGTGGTTGTTCCTTTTATATTGACTCTGCTTCCATCAATTTGGAGCATATTTGAAATTTTATCGGTCATCAGACTTACATAGGGTGCAATCTTCGGTCTTTCTGCAATCACCGTCGCATCAAGATTAACAACATAAAAACCCTTTTCCTTTAAAAGGTTATTTACTTCCTTCAATAATAAAAGGCTGGAAATTCCCCGGTATGCTTCGTCATTATCCGGAAAGTGGCGGCCAATATCGCCTAGTGCTGCTGCGCCGAGCATGGCATCCATAATGGCATGAAGAAGTACATCCGCATCGGAATGACCCAAAAGCCCTTTCTCATACGGAAGCTCTACGCCACCGAGAATCAGCTTTCTTCCCTCCGTCAGCTTATGCACGTCGTAGCCCGATCCAACTCGAATGTCATCAACTGGTGAAGAATTCGTCATCAGCCCATTCTCTTCATCAATCGGCGTGTTATATTGTTCACGATGCAGCAGTTCTTCAGGCTGACCGGTTCCTGTTTCAATCCGACCGCCGAGAATTGCTTCTCCAAATACGATATCCTCCATAGTAGTTATCTTGATATTATAATAATCGCCTCTCACAATATGGGATTTTTCTCCGATCCGTTCTACCAAAAAAGCATCATCCGTTCCATAATAATTGTTTCGGAACGCCTCCTCATAAGCACGAACCAGAAGCTCTCTTCGAAAACCCTGCGGGGTCTGAACAGAATATAGACGCTTTCGATCAAGCGTCTTTGTCAAATAGTTATTCTCAACAGTTTTTACAGTATCCTTCACCGGAACAGCTGCTACAGCCGCCCCCTGCTCTTTTGCTATTTCTATGGTGCGCCGAATCAACTCGCCTGTGACAAAAGGCCTTACCCCATCGTGCACCAGCACGATGTCCACATCATCGGGAAGCTGGCGGACCGCTTCATAAATGGAATCCTGTCGCTCCTTGCCTCCCGGAATAATCGCCCTGACTTTTCCGAGTAGTCGCAAGGCACTAAGTTCCTTGCGGCACCGACCGATAAAATCCCCGTTTGTAACAATAATAATGTCATGAATTTCGTTCTGATCGGCAAAGGCTTTTACAGTTCTTGCTAGGATGGACATACCGCCAAGTTTTCCGTATTGTTTCGGAATACCGCCGCCCATTCTTGATCCGGAACCGGCGGCAGGTATAATGACAGCAGTTTTGACTTCCTTTGTCATTTGTCTATTCTCGTTTCAATAAAAAATTTATTCCGACTATCGTTTCGGTTTTGCGAAAATCATTCTTCCCGCTGCAGTTTGCAGCACGCTGGTTACCGTCACGTGAATGGTCTGACCGATAAATCTTCTGCCTTCCTCTACAACGATCATGGTTCCATCATCCAGATATGCTACCGCTTGATTGGATTCTTTCCCCTCCTTGACGAGGAATAGAGTCATGTCTTCACCCGGAAGTACCACTGGCTTTAGCGTATTGGCCAGCTCATTAATGTTCAGTACTTCTACGCCCTTGATCACAGCAACCTTATTCAGGTTAAAATCATTGGTTACGACCTTCCCATTCATCATCTGCGCCAGTTTCAAAAGTTTAACGTCTACCTCAGGAATTTCATCCAGAGCTTTTTCTGCTACTGTGTTATAAATTTCAATTCCGTATTCTGTCTGAATCCGATTCAGGATATCCAATCCTCTGCGGCCGCGGTTTCTCTTAAGGCCATCAGAGGAGTCGGCAATATGACGAAGTTCCACAAGTACAAATTCCGGAATAACGATATTTCCTTCGATAAAACCGGTCTTCATAATATCAGCAATTCGCCCGTCAATAATGACGCTGGTGTCTAAGATTTTAGGCGTTGCATCCCCTGATTTGCCTTTGGTTTTCGAAGGCGTCCCTTTCTTTACAGATAGCCAAACCGGTATAAGGTCTTTGCCTTTTCTGGTAGCAACCACAATCCCGAGATAACCCAGAAAAATATAGGTAAAAACCGACAGCACGGTTCCGATAAAGAAGATATCGATTCCGCTGTAAATCTGGCTGATCAAGAATGCGATGACTAAGCCGATAATCAATCCGAATGTTCCGGTTACGATTTCGTTGGTAGGTACCTTTTGAAGATCTGTCTCAATATTCTTGGCCAAGTTTTGACCATGACGGCCAAACACAGGCGTCAATAAATAAAAAATAAGTCCAAATAATAAGGAGCAGCCTAATGCTGCAATAAATTCCTGTGTCTCAGTAGCCATAATCTTGCCTGCGAGACTGGACCCCTCAATCAAAAATCTCCCTAGCAAAAAAACTCCGTATCCAAACAATACTCCGACTAGGCTGAAAATAATTCTAATTAGTTTTTTTATCATTAACCCTATTTAATCCCCCTTATATTCTGTTTTTCAACCGGACACTCTTTATACAGACTTGTTTATGATCTCCTCTGCAGCTTCCGGGTCAATTTCCTTGACCAGAATGATTTCGCTGACGAGAATCTGCTTTGCGTTGGAAAGCATTTTCTTTTCACCGGTAGAAAGTTTCTTCTCCCGGTCTGTCCGCATTAAGTTCCTGACGACCTCAGCAACACTATAAATGTCGCCGGTCTTCAATTTCTCCATATTCTCACGGTACCTTCTGTTCCAGTTGTTCGACATTTCACTGGAACCCGCGCTCAGAATATCCATGACCGCGTCAATCTCATCAACTGAAATAATAGACCTGACACCGATATCATTGCTGCTATCGACAGGAATCATAATTTTCATGTCTCCGAACGGGACCTTTAAAATATAATATTTCCTACTTTCGCCGAGAATTAATTTTTCTTCAATTTCTTCGATAATTCCGGCTCCGTGCATAGGATACACGATTTTTTCTCCTATGACAAACATGGTAGAGTCCTCCAGTCTTACTTATAAGTATAAGCCAAACTGAAAGGTACTGTCAAGCAATCAATTAAACAATTTTTTAGTCTATCACATCACTATTTTCCTGTCAACAAGATTTTAGCAGTGCAAAAAAAAACAGCCGCACCGAAGTAATTCGTTGAACGGCTGATGGAGAAATTGTTGATCCTAATCTATCTCTTATCTTCTTGTGCGGAGAGATAACCTAACCCCTTGTATAAGTAAAATGAACGAAGAATCATCCCAAGTCGCTCAGGGCTCTCCTAGTAACATTTATTCTTTTTTCTCGAATCCCTTTCATCAATAACGTCATTAACACCTTTCACAAGCATGCATAGCCCTTCCTCAAGCTCAGGAATTGCTTCACGAACACTTTCGATCCCTTCGCAGAGGCAGCAGTTTTGGAGCTCGCACAGACCCTGTTTTACTCCCTTTACGCCGTCTTTGATACCACAAACGCCTGCTTTGATCGCTTCATTACTTCTGTAGTCGCATTCAAACTCAAAATCAGACAGTCCGGCAATTACGTCTTCCAAGCCCTTTTCAACCTTACAGAGCCCTTCTTCGATGCACTTAATACCTTCCCGTATTCTGCAGCAGCAAATGAGGTCCAAACCCTTCTGAATCATTTTGATTCCATCTTCTATTTTGTATATGCCTTTTTGGATTTCTTCGATTGAATCCACTTGTTTGCATTGGCTGCAATCACAAAGTTTATTTCTATACATTCCAATCACCTTTTTATATTAGATTCACCTCAGCATCGCTCGGACAAGACTTAATACGATGCTATTTTGGTATAGTATAATTATATGAAGAGGTTGGCAAAAGTGTTAAAGTGGAACCAATATCAAGACCATATCAATTGAAAAAATAATATAGTATCCAAGCTTAATTCATCAGCTTTCATAAACGCTCCAATTATTGTATAATAATTGTAATTACAAAATTCGAAGGGAACAGAAATCGGAGGGGTCAAAAATGGGTGTAAAAGTCACTGATCTTGTTGATATCTTTCATTTAAAAATTCTCAGTCAAGGTGCAGACGATACAGAAATCAGCCTGATAGAAAGCAACCGGAGCGGTCTTCAGCTATCGGGATTTTATGATTACTTTGAAGAAAAAAGAATACAGCTGATTGGAAATGCAGAAAATGGCTATCTTCAGAGCCTCTCACCAGAAGCACGGCAGCAGGCACTGGAGGAACTGATCAGCCGCAATGTTCCTTGCATCATCATCACCAACGGACTAGATGTATCCAGTCCCATCGAAACCATCGGAAAAAAGCATGGGCGATGGATTCTATCCACCACAAATACAACCTCCAGATTCTGGGTGGACATCACGCTATACCTTCAAAGTGAACTCGCAGAAAGCATCTCTCAGCATGGTGATTTGGTGGATGTCTATGGAGTTGGCGTTCTTATCACAGGAAAAAGCGGTATCGGAAAAAGCGAAACAGCACTGGATCTCGTGAGAAATGGCCATCTGTTGATTGCGGATGACGCGGTTATGATCAAAAAAATTGGTCAGGATCTGCTGGTTGGAACCGGCAGTGAGCTGACCAAGAATCTGATGGAAATCAGGGGAATCGGCATCATTAACATCAATTCCCTCTTTGGCAAAAGCGCAATTCGCCTCCAACAAAATATCGAAATCGTAATGAATCTGGAAGTTTGGAACGAAAGCACCTACTACGACAGGGTTGGCGAAGAGTATGAAACCATAGATATCCTCGGAATCGAACTTCCCTACATCAGAATCCCTGTAAAACCCGGAAGAAACATTGCCGCCATAGTGGAAATTGCAGCATTAAATTATAGGCAAAATATGATGGGTTATAATGCAGCAAGAGAACTGAGCAATGCCATCAAGAATTTAAGTAAATAAAAAAATTAAGCCATGATCCCAATCTGTGAGGATTTAACCCCCAACAGACCAGATCATGGCCTTGTTTTTGATGCTTCATTAACAAGAAGAATGATTCTTTCTTATCTCATATGATTATAATTCGAGAATATAATCAAGACCCAAACCCTTCAATTCATCTTTCAAATATGCTTCGATTTCTGCTGCACTATGCAGGCCCATGGCATGTTCTGCAACCTTCTGTGCCTGTTCCATGCTCACTGAGGTAATAATCTTCTTTACCTTCAGAATGGAGCCCGGGCTCATGCTCAGCTCATCAAAACCCATTCCCAACAGAAGCAGTGATGCCAGCGGGTTTCCTGCAAGTTCCCCGCACATCCCGGTAAATTTCCCATCCTTCTTTGATGCGTTTATTACATTTTTATATAATCTCAGCAATGCAGGATGGAAGCTGTTGTAAATGTGGGTAATCTTTGTGTTTCCTCTGTCTACTGCCAGTGCATACTGGGTCAGGTCATTGGTTCCGATGCTGAAGAAGTCAATCTCTCCCGTGAATAAATCCGCTGCAATTGCTGCAGACGGGATTTCTACCATAATGCCCACTTTGATCTGGTCATCGAAGTCCTGTCCCTTTGTCCTGAGCTCTTCCTTTGCTTCTTCCAGCACAGCTTTTGCCGCCACCACCTCATCCACGCCAGAGATCATGGGAAACATGATCAGTGCCTTTCCGTAGATGCTGGCTCTCAAAACCGCTCTCAACTGCGTTTTGAACAGTTCTCTGTCCTCCAGGCAGATCCTGATGGCTCGATATCCAAGGAAGGGGTTTTCCTCTTTTTCCAGCTTGAAATAGGGGATTTCTTTGTCTCCCCCCACATCCAGGGTTCGGATGATCACCGGGCGCCCGCACATATCGATCAATACCTTTTTATAAGCTTCAAACTGCTCTTCTTCATCAGGCTGGCTGGATCGATCCATGTATAGAAATTCCGTACGGAAAAGCCCAACGCCTTCCGCTCCGTATTCCACCGCTTTTTCTGCATCCATGGGCAGGCCGATGTTGGCAACCAATTCAATAGCATGCCCATCCAGGGTCTTACTTTCTTTATCCTTGATCTGACGCAGTTCATTTTTCACTACGGCAGCATGTTCGATTCTCTTCTCGATGTCTTTGATTTCTTCCTCGTTTGGATTGATGGTCACCTCACCTTTGCTGCCGTCAATTGCAATCATCTGCCCTTCACAGGTGAGGCCTAGCGCTCCCGATGCGCCAAGAATCGCAGGGATTTCCATGTTTCTTGCAAGGATGGCTGTATGTGCCGTAGCGCCTCCGACTTCAGCTATGATTCCCTTCACGTGATTGCGGTCCAGGGTTGCCATCAAAGACGGCGTAATATCATGACCGATCACAATGACGTTTTCCTTCATACTAGAGATATCTCGAATCTCAATTCCCAGTGCATTTTTAAGCAATCTACTGCCCACATCTCTCACGTCTGCTGCACGCTCCCTGATATAGGGGTCGTCAATCAGCTCAAACATGGCTACCTGCTCTTCTACCTTCTTTGAGATGGCATGCTCTGCCCTAAGAAGTTCATGTGTTACAGCATCTTTGATTTCATCATAAAACACCGGATCTTCCAGTATCATCTGGTGGGCTTGTATGATTTCCGCATCCTTTTCTCCAACGGATAGCAAGGTTTTCTCGTACACCGCCTCAAGCTGTTCTCTGGACTGTTCAAATGCATGCTCCAGTTTTCTCAGCTCTTCCTCTTTCTCATTCTCCGGAATACACCTGCAATCGATATTGATTTCCGGTTCTTCCAATATATATGCTTTTGCAATCGCCAATCCCGGCGAACAGGCCACACCTATCCTCATTGTTTTCTCCTCATTCCTTAAAATTCAAAATCACTTCCGCCAGTTTCTCTATGGCCTGCACTTCATCATCTCCGTCTGCGGATATGACAATGGTGCTCCCGGCAGCGATGCCAGCGGAAAGTACATGCAAGATACTCTTTGCGTTTATCTTCTTTTGTTTCGATTCAATAGTTATAGCTGACGTAAATTTGGCGGCTTCCTTCACAAATTCCGCCGCAGGCCTCGCATGAAGTCCGGTCTTGTTCATGACGGCAATTTCTCTGCTTAACATTTCCTTCTATCTCCTTCTGGTGTTCTCATGGTGTTTTTCAACGATGGTGCCTTCTCCATGGTGATTCCGTCCTTCGGCATGATGATCTCTGTCGCCAGTGTATTTTATTCCCTATATCATATCAGTAATTCGATTGCATTTTCAAGTAGTCTCTGTATTTCTTTCACAAATTGTGCCGAGCTGTAATGCTGTCGATTACCAACATTCCGATATTATTAGATAAAAAAGCAACAGCGATACCACACTGTTACTTTTTAATTCATTTACTTATCTTTTGATTGTTTCAATGTGTCCACTAAGATTAATTATTATCCCTCAAATTCTTTAACGTTGATCCAATTCTTTTTTTATACTTTTGTACTCTTTTTCGATCCGGAAAAACTTAGTAATCAGTCTTCCCGGCATCGACATGACGGACTTGACCGGAGCGCTTTTGATTTCTTCCTTTACTCGTTCGGGCTTGGTTTTAATCCTGTGCATCACTTCGTCCGTATATGCGGCAAATGCTGTTTCCTTGCTTGCATGGAATTCTCTGTGGCAGTTTGTGCAGTTAATTTTGATGATTTTCTGTCCGGCGTACGTGATGACATGGACGGTTTCCTCATTGCATGTCTCGCAGAACAAATCCATATTAACCTTTGTGATATCCATTCTATCAGCCACCTTTCATTCATGAATTTCATACGGCATACATCTGCTCGATTCTATTGCTGCCGCTGACATCTCGCCTAATAGAGGTCTTCCGCCTTCCAGCGGCAGACTCACTATCGTACACTTCATTGCAATGAGTATATAATAATATTACCCCATTGTAAAGTTCAACGAAACATCGGCTAAGCAAATTTACTTTTGCAATTGCCAATCCCACTAGAAGGCCACACCACCTCCCTTTAATGTTCCTATTATTCCTTGAAATTTACAATCAATTCCGCTAACGTTTCGAGTGCCGTTGTCTCGTCTTCTCCATCTGTTGCAAGGACGATGGTGCTCCCGGCTGAGATACCGGCCGACAGTACATGAAGAATACTCTTTGCATTAAGCTTTTTCCCTTTGAATTCTATGGTCACAGAAGATGCGAACTTAGAAGCTTCCTTCACAAATTCCGCTGCAGGCCTTGCATGAAGTCCGGTTTTGTTTGTAATTTCGATTTCTTTCCTCAGCATATGTTCTTCTCCCTCTCAATTTAACAATTATTAATCATTCCGGTTCTGGATCGCCGGAGCCGCCCACGCCCCTGGATTGCCGGCCCCCACGCAATTCCGGCCTTATTGGCCCGACTTGCTGGGGCGCGGCTTACCTTTGCCTAGTTTGCCTTCGGCTTGCCCGATGGCTGGCGGGCTTTCGGCTTTTCTACTTTTCCTACTTTCAAAAGCCGGAGCCGCCCACGCCCCTGGATTGCCGGCCCCCACGCAATTCAGGCCTTACTGGCCCGACTTGCTGGGGCGCGGCTTATGGATGCACTTTTGCAGGCAGTCGGCTGCGGCTTCCATCAGGGCCTCCGAAAAGGTCGGATGGCCGTGGATGATCTCGGAAAGCTCGTGGACTGTGATTTCCATGCTCATCAGGGCCGCTGCTTCATTGATCAGTTCTGCTGCCGCAGGCCCCACGATGTGAACTCCCAGGATCTGCCCATATTTCTTGTCTGCAAGAACCTTTACAAATCCGGTTCCTTCTCCTGATGCCAACGCTCTTCCGTTGGCTCCGAAGTAAAATTTTCCAACCGATACCTCATATTTCGCTTTTGCAGCCTCTTCTGTCAGTCCCACACTTCCGATTTCCGGTGAGGTATAGATCGCGCTTGGTGTATACCGCAGGTCTACGGCTTCTTTGCCTCCCATAGCGTTGGCGGCGGCGATTTCTCCCATCTTGAACGCTGCGTGGGCAAGCATCAGCTTTCCGGTGATATCTCCTGCCGCATAGACTCCTGCTTCGCTGGTCTCCATGCGTTCGTTGACCTTGATCTTGCCTCGCTCTGTTTCCAGCTCCAGTTCCCCCAGTGCCTCAAGATCCGCCACACGTCCAATGGACAGCAGGGCCTTATCTGCTTCAAGCACTTCTTTATCCGTTGTGATCAGAAGCGTTCCATCTCTTTCTTCCAGCTTCTCCAGCTTGGTTCCTGTCATCAGAATGATGCCCTTTTTCTCCGCATACTTCCTCAGTTCTGCTGAAATCTCTCCGTCCATAAACGGTGCCAGCCGGTCCTCCAGCTCGATGATGGTTACCTTGCTTCCATAGGCTGCAAATACTGTGGCCAGCTCGATTCCAATAACTCCTCCGCCAATAATGGCCAGATGCTTTGGTACTTCCTTAAGATCCAGGATCTCGTCACTTGTCAGCACAAGGCTGCTTTCCATTCCTGGAATCTTTAGTCTTGATGGATTTGAGCCTCCCGCTATGATGATATTTTTTGTTTCCAGTAGTTCTTTGCCGTCTACACTTACCTTCTTTTCCCTGGTGATTCTGCCAATTCCATGATATGTGGTCACACCATAGCTTCGAAGCAATCCGGCTACGCCTGTTGTCAGGGTCTTCACCACTTCATTTTTTACTGCTACGATCCGATCCATATCAAGGCTGACCTCTGCTCCCGCAAGATGAATTCCTCGCTGTGACGCATGTCTTATGGTGTCCAGAATTTCTGCGTTTTTCAGATATGTCTTCGTCGGTATGCATCCCCGGTTCAGGCAGGTTCCTCCCACCACATCCTGTTCCACCAGTGCAACCTTCCCGCCCAGCTGGGCTGCTTTGATTGCTGCCACATATCCTGCCGGTCCGCCGCCGATGACCACCACGTCATATCCGGTTTCTTTTGATGCGTTCCCGTTTGTCGCTGCGGCTCCTCCGGAAGCTATGCTATCACCAGCCGCTGCCGAAGAAGGATTTCCGTTTGATGTTTCATTCTTCACTGTCACCTCTTTTGAAGGTGTATTTTCTGCCTTTGCCTCTTCCAGAATTTCTCCCGGTGCTCCGATATATCCGATGGTCTGGATGACCGGCACCACATCGCCCTCCTGCTTTAATATTTTCAGCAGGGTTCCTGATACCTGCGCCTCCACTTCCATGTTTACCTTGTCGGTCAATATCTCAAGCAGGGGTTCTCCCTGTTCGACCACATCGCCCTCGGCCTTCAGCCATTTGACGATGGTTCCTTCCTCCATGGCCATTCCGGCCTTCGGCATGATGATTTCTGTTGCCATGAATTGCCCTCCTCTCACTCCTACTAGTGTACTGACCGACTGAAATCAAATGTCAACCGGTCAGCATCCTGGTACATCGTATATGGGAATATCCTAATTAGAATGCTCTGTACTAAATCAGCAGCTCTATTGGATTTTCAAGTAGTCTCTGAATTTCTGTCACAAATTGTGCTGCGATGAGACCATCCACCACCCTGTGATCTGCTGTCAGGGTTATGTTCATCATCGGTTTGATGGCGATCACCTTGTTTCCCGACTCATCCTTGACAACCACTGCTTCGTCCTTCGTTGCGCTTACTGCAAGGATTCCCACTTCCGGCTGATTGATGATTGCCGTAAAGTTGTCGATACCGAACATTCCCAGATTGGATATTGTGAAGGTTCCTCCTGTATACTCTTCCTGCTTCAGCTTGCCTGCTCTTGCCTTTTCAAATAAGGTCCCTGCTTCCATTGACAGCTCGACCACCGATTTGTCATTTGCATTCTTGATCACTGGTACGATCAGTCCTCCAGGTGCTGCCACTGCGATTCCGATGTTGATGCTCCCGTATCTTACGATCTTGTCTCCCATCAGGGATACGTTGAAGTCCGGATATTTCTTCAGGGTCTTTACGACTGCCTTTGCGATGTAGTCTGTTACTGAGGTCTTTTTCTCCTGGGCTTCGTTGATCTGTTTTCTTACTTCCAGCAGCTTTTCAAGATTAACTCTCTGACTGAAATACAGGTGGGGCGCGGTGAACTTGCTCTGCACCATACGGTCTCCTATCACCTTACGGATTCCGCTGTAGGAAACCACTTCTGCAATCTCCTTGCCGTCTGCTGTCATCTGGCCTGCTGCAAGGCTTCCTGACGCTGCTGCACCAGATGAATATCCTGTTGCCGAACCCGCGGCTGAGGCATTTGCTCCTGGTGCTGCAGCGGCTGCCGGCTGTCCGCCTTCTCTTTCTGCATTCCGGAAAGCAAGCTTTGATGCCACATCCTGCAGCAGGATCTTTCCTCCGTATCCGCTTCCTGTAAGTTCGTTTACGTCCAGCCCTTCCGCTTCCGCCGCTCTTCTTGCCAGCGGACTAATGACCACGCTTCTATATTCTTCTACATCCTTTGCGTAGATTTCTCCGTTCGCGCCGCTTCCCCTTACAAGGCTGAGGTTGATGTTTCGCTCTGCTGCCATTCGCTTTGCAGCGGGCGTTGCAGCTATTTTGCCGGAGAAATTTGATGCCGCATCAGATCTTTCCGCTTCACTTTCGGCGATTACCCGGTTTCCTGCCATTCCTCTCGGGTCTGCACTTTCCCGATCCTCTGGCAGGATTCCTACGCCGCTGTGCCTTGGGGATATGCCAGTTCCTGTTCCCGCAGCTATTTCGGAGGCCTCTGCCTTTTCTGCTTCGGCTGCGGCTGTCTTTGCGATGGCTGCCTCCGGTGAACCTGTGGTCTGGGAGATCACTGGCCCGGTTCCTGCTCCTGCCTCCGGTGCAGCCTCTCCTGCCTCGCCGATATATCCGATGTTCGTTATGACGGGGACGACCTCCCCTTCCTGTTTCAATATCTTAATCAGTGTCCCGGATACCTGGGCCTCCACTTCCATATTTACCTTATCTGTCAGGATTTCCAGCAGCGGTTCTCCCTGTTCTACTGCTTCTCCCTCTGCCTTCAGCCACTTGAGGATGGTTCCTTCCTCCATGGCCATCCCGGCTTTCGGCATGATGATTTCTGTCGCCATGTTCTTCCCTCCTACCTAACAGGCAAGGTCATCTTTTCCATAACCCTTGCCTTCTCTCTCGGTCCTTCTTATCCGCTGTATTGACCGGCCTGCGCGCTCCTCGTGGCTGCATTCAATCTGTCCACCATGCTCTTCTCCATTTTGTGTCACACGGCAGTCTACGCTTATGCTCGCCGTACTCTGACGGTCCCAGCCTCCTGCCTCAGGCTTTTTTACGCTTTGGCGCTGCCCTTCATGAGCGTCTTGATCGCTTCTTTGATTTTCTCTTCGGTCGGCACTGCGTTTTTCTCTAGCTCCGGGCAATATGGGATTGGGATATCCAGTCCTCCAAGCCGCTTGATGGGTGCATCCAGGTAGTAGAAGGCTTCGCTGTCTGCAAGCACTGCCGCAATCTCTCCTCCAAAGCCTCCGGTCTGTACTGCTTCATGGACGATCAGCACTCTTCCTGTCTTCTTTGCTGACTGAATCAGGGTATCTTTGTCCAGCGGAAGCAGGGTTCTTGGGTCTACCACTTCTACGTCAATTCCTTCTGCTGCAAGTTCCTCTGCTACCTTTAGGCAGGGGGGTATCATCCTTCCGTAGCTGATGATGGTTACGTCTTTTCCTTCTCTCTTTACGTCGGCCTTCCCAAGCTCGATGATATAGTCGCCCTCCGGCACTTCTCCCTTTCTCCGGTAAAGAAGCTTCTGCTCGATGAAGATCACAGGGTTATCATCCCGGATTGCGGCCTTCAGTAATCCCTTTGCATCATATGGTGTGGAGGGAATTACCACCTTCAGCCCTGGTACATGGCAGAACCATGCTTCCAGACTCTGGGAGTGCTGGGCTGCTGCTCCGGTTCCTGATCCTCCCGGTGTTCTCAGCACCATCGGTACTTTCGCCTTTCCTCCGAACATGTATCTCATCTTGGCTGCCTGGTTCACCAGCTGATCCATGGAGATCGTCGTAAAGTCACTGAACATAATTTCTGCGATGGGACGCATTCCTGTTACTGCTGCTCCGGCCGCTGCTCCGGCGATTACTGCCTCGGAGATCGGCGTATCTCTTACTCTCTCTTCTCCGAATTCTTCAAACATTCCTACGGATACGCCGAAGGCTCCTCCATAGAGTCCTACGTCTTCTCCCATCAGGAACACGTTCTCGTCCCGTCTCATTTCCTCGCTCATTGCTTCTTTGATCGCCTGTGCGTATGTTATTTCACTCATTTTCTTTCTTCCTTTCTGAAGGCTTCTGCTGCATTTCCTTCCGGACTTCTCTCTGCTTCTCATTTTGCCTTCGTATTCTGTCCTTTTTATGCGTATACGTCGTCCATTATGGTATCCAGTGAGGGGTAAGGGCTGTTTTGGGCAAACTCCACCGCCTTATCGATGTCCTCTTTGGCTTGTTTTTCAATGCTGTCCAGCTCTTCTGCTGTGCTGATGCCTGCTTCTTCCAGGTACTTTCTCAGCCTCTTGATGGGGCACTTTTCTTTCCACGATGCGATCTCTTCCTTGGTTCGATACACGTTGGCATCGCTCTTGGAATGGCCCAGCCAGCGGTATGTCTTTGCCTCGATGAGGATCGGTCCGTTTTCTTTTACGTATTCTTTCGCTTCTTTTACTGCATGATATACTGCGATGGCGTCGTTTCCATCCACCACACGCCCCTCGATTCCATAAGCCGCTGCTCTTACCGCTACATCCTGCACGTTCATGGATTTGCTTACCGGAACCGACATTCCATACAGGTTATTTTCACACAGGAAGATTACCGGCAGCTTCCACACTGACGCCAGGTTCAGCGCTTCATGAAAGCTTCCTTCGTTGGATGCTCCGTCTCCGAAGAAGCACAGCACCACATTATCCTGCTTCTTCATTCTCAAGGTCAGTGCTGCTCCTACCGAGATGGCGTGACCTCCGCCGACCACTCCGTTGGCTCCAATGTTTCCTCGGGTCAGGTCGGCGATGTGCATGGAGCCGCCCTTTCCTTTGCAGTATCCTGTTTCTTTTCCCAGAAGTTCTGCCATCATCTTGTTCAGATCGATTCCCTTTCCGATGCAGTGGCCGTGGCCTCTGTGCGTACTTGTGATCAGGTCTTCCACTTCAAGGGCGCTGCAAGCTCCCACCGCTGAGGCTTCTTCCCCCACATAAAGGTGGGTCGTTCCGTGTACCATGCCCATGGAGAAAAAGTATGCTACCTTTTCTTCAAACAGCCTGGTGTGCAGCATTTTAATATACATATCTTCAAGCAGTTCTTTGCTGAGAGTCTCCTGTCCCTTGCCTTGTTGTGCGGCGTCAAGTTCCTTCTCAGTCATACCCTGTCCTTTTATTTGCATTTTCGCTGTTTTACCGTTTTCTATCATTTTTTCCTTTGCCATTTTATTTTACCTCCCTACGTCTCCCGTATTGCCCAGTATAAATTTTTCAATGAGATGGGCAACACCGCTTTCATTATTGGAAAGCGTAATATAATCAGCAGCCTGTTTTACCGTTTCCTTCGCATTGGAAACTGCTGCTCCAATCCCTGCCATTTTGATCATAGACAAATCATTTTCCCCGTCACCGACAGTGATAATTTCCTCCGGCTTGATCCCGTACATTTCGGCAACCTTAAGCAGTGCTGCTCCCTTAGAAGTAGACCGATCAAATATTTCAAGGAAAAAGGGTTTTGAGAACAGAAAATTTAAGTGATCGCCGAATTTCTCACGAAGCAGGTCCCGTATCGCCTCCAATTTACCTTCATTATTAATCAGCAGCAATTTCCCTGCGGGTTTCTTTTTACTCAATTCCCAAAGCGAATCCACATAATCGATCTCAATTCGGTTTAATTGGCTATAATACAAAGCATGCTCCGTAGGTTCCTGACAATATACGTGTTCTCCGTTATAAAAATTTACATGGATTCCGTACGGCTCAATTGCCTTCAGCAATTTACCAGTGATTTCCTTTTCTATCGAAAAATCTCCTACAAGCCGATCGTCCCTTGGATCCTGTATATATGCACCATTCAGGCTGATGGTGAGATCTGCAAGTCCCAGTTCCTGAATAAACTGCTTTGTGGAAGCATAGCTTCTTCCTGAAGTAATTATTATTTTTACGCCGGCCGCTTCAGCCCTGCGTATTGCATCTTTATTCCGCTCACTGATGGTGCCGGAGTCATTCAGCAAAGTATCATCCAAATCCATAGCAATCAGTTTATACATAATTTTTTCTCCATTTATTACGATTCCCATTCGACCAATTCAGCGGAAGCTCCCGCCGATTTGTTACCCCTAATAAACAAGGCACAAATTCCATTATCGATGAACCTGTGCCTTGTAATTTTTTACCTATAAGAAGAATCGATCCTGGAGCTTTCGAAGCTGTACGATCAATGAGTTCTGGTCCAGCTCAATCATATCATAGGTGACAAGTTCACCCTTTTTAACATCCTTCAGAAGCTTGGTATTCTTGTTGATCAATCCCAGAGGAACCGCTCCAAGCTGCTTTGCAACATCGGCTTTTTCGAAGGTTCCGTAAACTGTGAATCCGCCGATTCCATCAAGCATATCTCCAGCTTTCAGATCTTTCTTTGCTACTGCGATTGTTTCAGCTACCAGTCCAAAGGAAGGCACGATTGTGGGCTGATGATCGATGACTGCCAGTGCTGCTGACAGCGGAGTTTCAAGGCTAGTCAGATGGTATGGTCTGTACAGCACATAGTTTGGACCAGGTCCCATGCTCAGATACTGCATTTCATGAACAACATCCGGCAGACTTGTGGAAACGATGAGGAATACACCGGGAGCAACACCATTGATGTAGTCAATGACTCCATACTGGTTTAGAATTCCGCCCTCTTCCTTCAGTCTGAAAAGCTCAGGAAGTTCCTTTACAGTTGCGACTGCACCATGACCGCCTCGTACGTCAGGAATAAATCCGGTGGCGTTTGCCATGGCTGTCATTTCAACCATTGTCTTTGTTCCATCGCTGAAAGCTGTCTGCATCTTAGGACTAACACCTCTTGCTGTAGCATATTCATAGAGGCTGTCCGGATTGCAATCCAGATCAAGAGCGTTATTTTTTCCCTTACCAATTACCCTTACTTCGAAGCCAAGCGCATCAGCAAAGTCGTAGAGCTCTTTTACGGCACCGGGTTCATCTCCGGCAGAACCTGTGTAAACAACCCCCGCATTGTCTGCAAGCTGCTTTAAATAAGGCCCGATTACAACGTCGGTTTCTACATTTAACATTACAATATGTTTCTTGTGGTTGATGCTGTCGACTGCAAATTTCGCACCAACTTCAGGAACGCCTGTGGCATCGATGGCAACCTGGATCAGATTTGCTTTTGCTGCAATGTCTGCGTTATCGGTATAAATATACTTTCCTTGTTCCATCCATGTATTGGCTTCAGCAACCGTCTTAACAAAGCGAATGTCATCCTCTTTAAGCCCCGCATGTAAATATGCTGTCTTTGCAAGTTCCGGATTAATATCGACTACGATGGCAGGAGACATGCCCTTCATCAGCATCATCTGACTTACCATACCTCTTCCCATTTGTCCTGCGCCAACAATACTGGCCTGAATTTTTTGACCGCTGCGTTCAAGAGCAGCTAATTTTTCATTTAATCCCCACATAATATGCTCTGCCTTTCTGTTATATAGGAGTACTGATTGAATCGACATGTATACATGGAATTCATCGGTACTTCCCTTAATTAAACTAAATTATTTGATCAGCTCTTTTATCTCAGGAAGCACTGCTTTAATGAAATGTTCGCATGGAATGAATCAGCATTTCCTATATGAATCTCCTCTGAAAAAGACTTCGCCGGTCATATTTGACCGGCGGGAAGAATTTTCAGTGATAAAAAAGCTGGATTGAACGAATTTATATCACAAATTGAATTCATTAGTACGATTACGATTCATTCGCTATTCTCAACTTTATCAGAGTTTTCCCCCGGATCAGGTCTTGTAACGTCCGGATTAAGTAAACATAATTTCCAGCATATCGCCGATTTTGATTTCTGGGGGGCCTTCACCCGATAGTTCAATATGACCGGGCAGCTCAACTTCAGGCTTTCCGGTAAATTTAAAGGTGCAATGTCCCATTGCCCGGAAGGTATGGTTTGCTTCTTCTCCTACGGCAGTTACAACGTAGCTGCTGTTACCGAATGCGACAACGTCGCCTTCCCGAATTTCTCTTTCCACTTGACATTCCTTATGAAGTATGGAAAGCTCCGCCAGTTCAGCCGGCGCATTTTCATTAAATACAATAATCATATCTTCCGAAAGAAAGTCCAGCGCCATTGGACCGATGCCGGTTATTAAAGATTTGTAATCCATAGAATTTAGTCTCCTTTCTATCATCAGGCTGTGGCAGACCTAATAAAATGTGGTCTATGAATGCCTTACGAGGCAATGGTGCTTGAGAAAGACGTTCTTTCATAAGCCTCAAATCAGGGCAGATACTCAGTAATGAGTATCCGCCCACATATTTCTTTATTAGGAATCGTAAAGTCCGATGCTGAACAGATACGCAATTGCAACAGCCAGTGGTCCTGTGATCAATCTGGAAAACAGTACCGCGGGTACTCCAAATTCGATGGTTTCGGGTTCTGCTTCTCCAAGGCTCAAGCCGACAGGTATGAAATCGCAGCCAACCTGTGGGTCGATGGCAAACAGTGCCGGAAGTGCATACTGGGGAGGGATATTTCCTTTCCCAATTTCAACACCAACCAGTACACCGACTACCTGCGCAATAACTGCGCCAGGTCCCAGCAACGGCGAAAGGAACGGAAGGGCACACACGATGGAGATGCCAAGCAAGCCTGGAAGCGTACCTGCGTACGGCGAAATTGTTTTGGCAATAATATCACCGACACCGGATGCTGAGATAATACCAATCAGCATGGATACAAATGCGATAAACGGCAGAATATTTCTAATTACGGTATCTATGGTATCACGTCCTGCCTGGTAAAAGTCTCCGACAACTTTTCCGGTCCCTTTTCCCAGTCTTGTCAGAAATCCGGATTTTTTCGCAGGCTTTTCAGAAGCTGATTTCGCTTGATTCTGAGAGCTCTTTACTTCTGGCTTAGCAGCAGGTGCAGCTTCGGGAGCCTCACCGTCATATAGTGCAATATTATTTTCTTTGACGCCTGACACGTAGATATCCTCTTTAATGAAACTTGCCAAGGGTCCGGACTGACCTACAGGAGTCAGATTAACGGTGTAGATTCTTTTTTTCGGATACACCCCACATCTGGCTGTTCCTCCGCAGTCTACTACAACGACTGCGATTTCATTTTCCGGAACGCCCTTGCTGAATCCGTCAACAGCAATCCCACCTGTAAGCTCTGCAATTTTCTCTGCGATAGGGTCAATTCCGCCTCCTGTAATGGAAACGATCTTATTCTTCTCATCCGTCGGTTTGATGATGAGCGGTCCGCCCCAACCACTGGAGCCTTTGGAAATTTTTACTGCGCGATACATTGCTCTTCCCCCTTCCTATGCTTCCTTAGCCTGATTTTTAGAAACTAAAACTGCGTAAATTCTCTCTGTGAGCATGCCTCTGATGAAGATGACGATGACGCCTACGATAAAGTACCTGATCGCGATTTCGCCCAAAGAAAGTCCCAGAGTCTGCAGTCCTGCAGCAATCCCCATATAAACGAAGAGTTCGCCTGCATTTGCGTGTGGGAAAAGTCCAGTAATTGGATGAACAAAGGATACGGCAGCATCGTAGAATGCCGGTTTGTATTTTTCATCCAGGAATTTACCAAAGGAATAGCACATTGGATTCGTCAGAAAGAATACGGCCAATACCGGAAAGATCGTATATCTTGTGATCGCAAAACGTGAAGTTTTAGCCGCAAATCTTTCAACTTTTTCTTCACCGACCAGCTTGATGATCGCATTAACGAAAGTAATAAGTACGATGAGTGTTGGCAGGATTCCCGTAACCATCCCCATGAAGGTTTCTCCGCCTGCCTGGAAAAGTCCAATAAAGCCCTCTGCTATTTTTGCCAAAATGTCCATTTTTTCCTCTCCTTTCAAAAATTATCTTTGAAAATTAATATTTATATAAATTCCATAAATTGGAATCATATACATGAACAAGACCTATAACAGTTTTTATGATGCCGCGCTTCCGTCAATGAGCCAATATCCGGAGCCGACCTTTCCTAAAACGGTTTCCTATGATATCAAGTGTTTTGCCAGAGAGACTGTCAAGATGCCAGCCTTTTCTCAAGACCCTCAATTGCCTGAAGCAGCGGGTCCGGTTTTGCAATGCCCTTTTTATTATATTTTAAATTTTGCTTGACGCTTTCTTTCAGTACCCGGAGATCTGTGCCTCCAATATCCTTTATTTCTCTGAATCTAGCAAATACAGAGAATCCTTTCATATTGAGACCTTTGACCACAATGCCATTTTCATCAACTGCCAGGAGTATAATTCTTCCGGGTGTCAGTCTTCCTTTCTTCATGCCAATCCCTACCATACCGTAGTTTTTCATCTGCCGAATCATTTTATTATAATTTTTTACTTGAACGAATGTGAAAAGTCCTTGGATAAAAATCAATCCGAACAGGATCAGAATTAGTTTTTCGATTCCCATGCCTCTTTCCTTTCAAAATCAGTACCAAGCCGGCAGACATCTTCACAAACAGCAGAGGACATTACTGCCGCCCGTCAAGGGCTAATCCGTTTGAGTAGTTTGTAATCAGGACGTTGATGTATTCGCCTTTGATTGCTCCTTTAATCGCTTCCAACTTGCTGGTTCCGCCGACAACTCCAATCACCGTATCTATTTTTCTCAGATTTTCCAGATGGTAACCAAAGACCTTTTGATTGGATGCAAATCCTTTTGTCTCTCCGTCTTTATTAAAGGTTTGCATACAGATGTCTCCTACTGCCTCAAGCTTTCGCATCAGCTCTACATCGTTCTTATTGTAGTAACCTGTTGCCATCATCGTTGAATTCGTATCGAAGGGCGTCCCCAAACCTACAACTGCAACGTTGACTTTTCTCATTAATTCCATAACGCTTTTGATTCCAAGCTCTTCCTGAAATGATTTGATGATACTTGGATCGGAAACTACCGCCGGAGCATGAAGCAGCATATATTTTCCGCCAAACGCATTTGCAATTTCCATCACAATCTGATTCGGATGGATCTCCATATTCGCTTGCCCTACGCCTCCAAGAATTGGGACAAAGGTAATTTTGCTGTCCTTCCTGCTGCTTACAAATTGCGGAATTTCTTTTAATGTAGTTCCCATTGATAGTCCGACAATATCTTTCGGCTTTAGAATCCGCTCCAGATAATACGCCGCTTCTCTGCCTAGTTCACGCTTCTGGCTTAAGTTGTCATTTTGATCGTTGACAATAATCACATGCCTCAGTCCGTATTTTTCCTCCAGTGCTCGTTCCAGTTCACTGAAATCATTGGAATAGGGGCTGATGATTTCGATCTTAACAATTCCTGCCTCCTTAGCGTCCTTCAGCAGTCTTGATACCGTCGGTCTTGAAATGCCTAACTTCTTTGCGATTTCCTCCTGCTTCATGTCATCCATGTAATAGAGATTACATACTTTGACCATGAGCTTTTCATTACCAACATGCTTTAACATTTGTAAACCTCGCGAGATTAATTTCATTTTACTTTTACATTTGTTCAGACTCACAAATTTTGTTCAGTAAAATTATCTTTATTATACTTATGAACGGTTTGTTGTCAATACCTTAATCGCACAATTTCATCGTTATTTAATTAACTAACCACACCTTGATTTTATTGAAAAACGAACGTTTTCACGAATTGGTGATCGGAATGATTTCGTATGTGCGCTAATGAGAGGTATCCATTACAGATTTCCTTCCTATATGCTGTCCAGTTAATTTATTAACTATCCGAATGGGAATGTAATTTATTCCCACCAATAACTACAGCTTTATTTGGAATTCTGCAAAATCTACTTTTACAAAATTTCAGATTCCTTCATTTCGATTATGCCGAAATGATAGAATTGCCTTTTTTGCGCCGATATGTTTTTTTCAAAAAACTCTATTATGGTTGATAAAATATTTTGATTTTGTCTAAGACATGATCAAAAATTTATCTTCAAGTTACCAATAAAATCATCAAATTACCTTGCGATTTTTTCAACATATGATAAAATGATATCGATATAAAAATAAGAGACTGATTCCGCCATGGCTTTTTCAGAGAGAAATGCGGATTGAGTGCATCATGAAACAACGTGGATGCATAAGGGTCAAGTAAAAAAATCACACTATGAATAGAGTAATGAAATTTTGTTTTAGGAGGGAAAACTATGACACAATTAAAAGGAGCAGTTCTGATCGGCCAGTCAGGAGGCCCGACTTCAGTAATCAATGCCAGTGCACTTGGATGTATTGAAACTGCTTTAAAATCTGATGTCGTAACACGAGTTTACGGAGCCGCCCACGGGATTAAGGGAGTATTGGATGACATCATCTACGATATGAACGAGGAAGATCCGGCTGAGCTGGGACTGATGCGTTTTACACCGTCTTCCGTTCTGGGAACCTGCAGATATAAGCTGAAGGATTACAAGGTTGACGAGACTGATTATAAGCGCATTCTGGAGATCTTCAGAAAATATGATATCCGCTATTTCTTCTATAACGGCGGAAACGATTCAATGGATACTTGCAACAAGATCAGCCAGTTTATGGCGAAGAACGATTATGAGTGCAGAGTAATGGGTATCCCCAAGACTATTGATAACGATCTGGCGCTGACAGATCACTGCCCCGGCTTCGGAAGTGCTGCAAAATATGTAGCAACAACCTGCATGGAAGTTTATCGTGATGCAAAAGTTTACGGTACAGGTTCCGTAACAGTTGTGGAAGTAATGGGAAGAAATGCAGGATGGCTCACAGCAGCCTCTGCGATCGCAACATATAAAGGAATGGGACCGGATCTGATCTACCTGCCTGAAGTTGCGTTTGATCTGGAGCAGTTTATCAGTGACATCGAAAGAGTCTATAATGAAAAAGGTGACGTTCTTGTTGCAGTTTCAGAAGGAATTGTTGATAAAGACGGTAAATATATTTCTGAACTTCTTGCATCAGGCGAAAAATCCAAGGATGCATTCGGTCACGTGCAGATGGGCGGCCTAGCTGCTAACCTTGCAAACTACGCCAATACTAAAATAAAAGCAAAGGTCAGAGGGCTTGAATTCGGGATTATCCAGCGCTGCGCTGCACATCTCGCATCAGAAACTGACGTAACAGAAGCTTACGCAGCAGGCGCTGCTGCTTTCAAGGCTGCTGAAGCAGGCGAAACAGACAAGATGGTTGCATTCAAAAGAGGTGCAGGCGCAGAATATAGCTGCGAGACAGTTCTGGTTAACCTGACAGAGGTTGCTAACTTCGAAAAGAAAGTTCCAAGAGAATGGATCAACGAAGCAGGAAATGGCCTGCTGCAGCCGTTCATCGATTATACCCTTCCCCTTATTCAGGGCGAAAGCAAAGTTCCGATGGAAGACGGCGTGCCTAGATTTGCAACACTGAAGAAAATTCAGGCGAAATAGGCATAGAAGAGATCCGATCAATCAAAAACCCTGTTCATAAAAGTTGGGCAGGAATATTACGACGCGTACATCTACTTTTCCTACATCATTAACATTGGCAGAAGCGGTAAAACGCAGCTGCCCCCGGTCGGAATCGATACTTCCGATCCGGAGAGCAAAAAGACTGTGAAAACAGTCTTTTTTGCTATATACTCATAAGTACATCACAGAACCTACATATTATAGGCATAGAATAAAAGAAACTCACTGTAAAGCGAGGCAGTTTCTCTGGATTTGGCACCAGCCAATTCAGCAAACTGAATAAGATTCGTATTGATTGGAGGTTTTAGCCTATGTATAAAATACTAATTGTTGATGATGAGCAGAAAATCCGTGAGGTAATCAAGGAATATGCAGAATTTAACGGGTATGAGGTCGAAGAAGCAGAGAACGGTATGGCAGCCATCGGGTTATGTAAATTGAACGATTACGATTTGATCATCATGGATATCATGATGCCAAAGTTGGACGGGTTCTCCGCGTGTAAGGAAATCAGAAAGTTAAAGGACATTCCCGTCATCATGCTTTCCGCTCGAGGGGAGGAATATGATAAGCTCTTCGGCTTTGAGCTTGGCATTGATGATTATGTTGTAAAACCATTCAGCCCAAAAGAGCTGATGGCCCGGATTAATGCTGTCCTGAACCGGAAAAACATTGCTGCAGCAGACCAGACTGGCCTTATGAAATTCGGAGGGCTGGAGATTAATATTTCTGCAAGGTCTGTTACTGTTGACGGCACAAAGGTAGATTTGACTCCCAAAGAATATGAACTTCTTTTCTACCTGGTTCACAATAAAAACATTGCGCTTTCGAGAGATAAGCTGCTGTCAGATGTGTGGGGATATGATTTCTTTGGGGATGACAGAACCATCGATACTCACATCAAAAACTTGAGAAATAATCTCGGTAATTATCGTGATCATATTGTTACACTGCGAGGGGTAGGTTATAAATTTGAAGCTTGATTTTATGATTGACAGAAAAAGTTTAAAATTTAAAATATGGGTCTATTTTCTTATGTTTGCCGCATTGCTCATGGCATTGCTCTGGTTTCTTCAGATTTTCTTTCTCGATACTTATTATGAAGAAATGAAGATATCCGAAACAAGGAAGGTCGCCCGGTCTATCATTTCAAAATATGGCAATGAAGGACTTGTTGAGTATATCTCATCCATCTCCTATAAGAATGATATCTTCATTCATATCGAGTCCAGTGATGGGACTATCATCTTTTCACCAGGAAACAGCCTTCAACAGAGAATTCCAGGCAATGCTTACCTTTCGGAAATGTCGGTAATTCGCAAGAATCTAATCAATAGCGGCGGAAACACCACTTCCATCATGCTGACAGATCCGGGAAGAAAAAACAACACCCTTGCTTACGGCGCATATTTGGACAATACACCAGGCAACGAAGTGATCCTTTATATCTTCTCACCCCTTTTTCCTGTTGAATCAACGGTAGATATCCTTGCAAATCAGCTAATGTATGTTACCTTGATCTCCTTAATTTTGGCCTTTATTCTGTCATTTTTAATATCGAACCGTGTTTCAAGACCAATTGTCAACATAACTAACTCGGCAACGAAGCTTGCGGAGGGCAATTATGCCGTAACCTTTGAAGGAGGGCAGTATTCGGAAATCGCGAGACTAGCCGATACCTTGAACTATACATCGAGAGAGCTTGCCAAGTCCGATAACCTCCACAAAGATCTGATCGCCAACGTTTCTCACGACCTGAGAACGCCCCTTACCATGGTAAAGTCCTATGCTGAAATGGTTCGAGATCTCTCTGGTGATAATCCGGAGAAACGGACAGCACATCTTCAGGTCATCATCGATGAAGCAGACCGCCTGAACCTGCTTGTCAGCGACCTGTTGGTTCTTTCAAAGATGCAGTCTGGGGTAGAGTCTCTTCACCTCAGCAAATTTGCAGTGAGAGATACTATCATCAGCATACTAAACACCTATTATCTCCTGTTCGAACAGGAGGGATTTGAGATCAGCATAGATTGCAATTCAGACATTATCGTTACCGGTGACGAGTTCAGAATCAGGCAGGTAATATCCAATCTGGTCAGCAATGCAGTTCGATATAGCACAGATCAGAAAAGTATTAAAATCAGGGTTCGCGAGTCCGCAGGCAGGGTTCGCTGTGAAGTGTCAGATTCAGGACAGGGAATCCCTGACGATGAGTTGGAGCACATCTGGGATCGTTATTATAAGTCAAGCTCAAATGTCAGCAGAAATACTTCGGGCACAGGATTGGGTCTTTCCATTGTAAAGGAAATTTTGCTGCTTCATCATGCAAAATTCGGAGTTGAGAGCAAAGTCGGGACAGGAAGCACCTTTTGGTTTGAACTTGAAAAATAAATAAATGTATTTGGAGTAATATGAAAAGGGTACCCACCAATCAGAAAGCAGAGCTCGCGTTTTGATTGAATGGATACCCTTTTTATTTTACGTTTTCCCACGACTTTTTCAGAACCCTTTCTACGAAGGCCCTTGCAATATTCGGATCAAATTGACGCCCTGCGTTCTTTCTGATTTCATGCAGTATCACATCTTCATTGAGTGCCTTACGATAAGGCCGCTCACTGGACATGGCATCATAACTGTCAGCCAAGGCGATAATTCTCGCTTCGAGCGGAATCTCATCACCGACAAGACCCCTCGGATAGCCAAGTCCGTCCCATCTTTCATGATGGGCCAGGACACAGTTTGCAAGATCAAGCATTTCAGCCGAAGAACTCAAGATGCGATATCCGATTTCAGGATGACGCCGAATCTCTTCCTGCTCTCTTTCTGTTAACCGGCCAGCCTTATTCAAAATCCCCTCTTCAATCCCGATCTTCCCAATATCGTGAAGATGTCCGATCACTTTCAATTTACTGGTCTCAATGGAGGAAAGCCCGATTGCCTCTCCGATTTTTTGAGCTACATCTCCAACTCGCTGAGAATGCTCCTCTTCTCTCGGGTTCTTCTCATATAAAGTAGTCACTATCGTGTTGATAATATTTCCCCGCAGGCCCTCGTTCTGTATGATCTTATTCTGATACATCTCATTTTCTGCGTTGATCATTACCTCAGCAAGCGCAATATCCGAGGATACCTTTGTATCCCAACCAAGAGAGAGACTGACACGTACCCGATTGACGTTTTCCTGACTACAGCCCACCTTTATCTCTTCTACCATCCGCTCTGCTTCTTCGTAGGATGTATTGGTCAAAAAAATTACAAACTCATCTCCGCCCCATCGCGCAATCGTATCTACTGCTGGACAGACGCGCTTGATCACATCGGCAGCCTTCTTCAGCAATTGATCCCCTGACTGATGTCCGAAAGCGTCATTAATCATTTTAAGTCCGTTGACATCCGCTATGATTACAGAAAGGGGTAGATTTTCTGCCACATCAAAATGTTGAATTTGTGTTTCATAGTATCTTCGGTTATAAAGTCCTGTTAAAACGTCGTAAAAACTGAGATATAGATTCTCCTGTTCTGACTTTTCTACTTTTTTCAGGAGGCTCTGGATCAGAACGTATAAGATCATGGTCGTTACAATAACATATACCCAGCCCTTATAAGTATTGACCTCCAGCAAATCATTGGGTGCTAGAAAATATACGATTCTGTCTGAGAAATAAATCCATAAAAAACCAAGCACAAAGTAAATCAGGCAAATCTTAATCGCTTCTCCCTGATACTTGTGGCGCTTGGTGATACGCTTCCATTGTTTTTTCAAATAGTGCAGCATGTAGGCTTCGTCCTCATCATTCATTTTTTTGTTACACAATGCTGCCAAATAAAGAATCCGTACTCGTGTTTGGTTCGGCTAAAATGCTGAGCTGCATCCTGTAGCGATATAAATTCAGAAGCAGTTCGTAATCTTTGACGTCAAGCTCCCCGTCAAGCCCAGCAATCCCGTCAAGCCCGTCAGAGCTTCCAGTTTCAAGATTCCGCAGTAAGCTCTCATATTGTGAAGTGAGATTGGCGATTGGGCTAGCTGATTGTGAAATACTACGGCCTGCAGATTGCACTCCCACTGCTGTCGTGCCGGCAGACAATGTTTCTCCGGCATAGCCAAGCACTTTCGTAATATAATTCCGTGTTTCATTAAATGGTGGAATTCCATTGTATTTTGCTACGTTCCCCGGTCCTGCATTATAAGCTGCCAGTGCCAGTGTCGTATTTCCGTCATATCTGTCCAGCATCTGACGAAGATATTTGGCGCCTCCCATGATGTTTTGCTCCGGATCAAAAGAATCGGTTACACCGAGACCTTTTGCCGTTCCCGGCATAAGCTGCATGATTCCCTGCGCACCGGCGCGAGACTGTGCTGCAGGATTAAAATTTGATTCTGCTTTGGCTACAGCTTTCAGCAATTCCACAGAAACTTGGTATGTATCAGATGCCTTCTGAAAGATCTCATCCAGATTAAGCTGACGAGAGTCAGTAGACCGCGCGGTTTCCGGCACCG
Organism: Clostridiales bacterium; assembly: GCA_015243575.1. Lineage (NCBI taxonomy): Bacteria > Bacillati > Bacillota > Clostridia > Peptostreptococcales > Anaerovoracaceae > Anoxybacterium > Anoxybacterium hadale. Next base: position 4,466,436 of record CP042469.1, on the reverse strand, counting down.
CCGCTTCGCTTTTTTTCTCTTTCTCAATAACAGTATCCAAAATCTCAGCGAAGCTACTAATGGAATCTGTTCCGCTCGTTTTACCACCGGCAGGATTGCTCTGCCCCTGCCCTGATGCGAAGATACGATTGACTAAATTAGGATTGATAATGTTGATCGTCATCTAAAAAAGACCTCTCTAAAAGGATTTATCGTGTTCGATATGATTGATTTTAGCAATTTTATAACAAGATTCGACAAGTTCCCTTATTTTTCCTTATATATATTAAAAATAACATGTTTTATCAATTGTTGTCAAGTGGTTCACACTTCTCCAAAAACTGTCTTAAATGCTCCCGCTCAGCGTGCTCATCTGCATTCAGCCTGCCCATCCGATCGCAAAAGCCCAGCAGTGCAATCTCTTTTAGATCTGTGTCCCGTTTCATTCCCTCTATATTAGCAAACTTCATTGATTTGATTACAAATAAAATCTGCATATGCCAGCGTACCAGCGCTGTAATCTTATCAATCAACTTTTCATCTTTCATGTATTTGCCCAGAAATTCCCGTGTTCTTACTGCGCTTGCTTTGTCATGATCATATGCTGTGATTTTTCCCTTACGGGTTCTAGTAGTCTCCGCTTTGCCAATATCGTGCAGCAGCGCTGCCCAAAGAAGTGCTGTCGGGTCATTGCTTTCGTGCTTATACTTGGCGGCTTCATCCACTACCAGCATCGTGTGATTCCAAACATTTCCCTCAGGATGATGAATTGGAGACTGGGGGACATCCTTTAAGCGAAGGAGCAATGAGAAAGGATGCTGGGCAAAAGCGTCACTCTCGCAGATGTGATTGAAATACTCAGATGGAGCAGCATCCTTCAGCAAATGCTGCTCCATCTCACAAAACAATTGTGTATTTCCTACCATTTATCACTCCCGCCTGTCTTCTTTAGACCGAATACCGCCCTTGCACTTTCTGCCTGAGGATCATGCTTTACATGCTTTGAGCCAAATTTGCCATCTTCTTTTTTGTTGTTTCGCTTATTTCCTTTAAAAAACAATCTCATCCGCCTCCTTCAATAATTATTTGCCTGATTCCTATTTTGTGCATTTATAGATTCAATATAACTGGAACCTTTCAACAAAACAGGGATACTTGTTGGTTGATAATTTTTTCCATTTGAATTAAAATAAGGGTAAGTTGATAGGTGGAATGGATATTGGAATTTTATTTAAAGAAAATTAGGGGGATCATGATGAAGCTAAAAAACAGTTGGTTCAATGCCATTGAGCAAAGGACATCAAGAAGGGCATTTAAAAATCAAAGTATGGAGCAGCAGAAAATTGACCGGATCGAAGCATTGATTCAATTACTAAATGATGAGTCAGGGCTTCACATTCAATTTGTTCATGATGGACGCAGGTTCCTCAGCGGCTTCAAAGCTTCCTATGGGATGATCAGCGGAAGACCTTCCATGATTACCCTGGTGGGAAATCCATCCGATCCCGAATTGAAACGTAAGATAGGGTATTATGGTGAGTTTCTTGTTCTGGAATGCGTCTCACTTGGTCTTGGCACCTGCTGGTTAAGCGGTACCTTTGACCGGCAGGAATGCAGGAAAGCAATACAGCTTGCGGAAGCAGAAGAACTTGTCTGTGTCATCGCTGTGGGTCTTGTGCCAAATAATAAAACGATCAAAGAAAACCTGATCTCCCAGATGGGCAAATCAAAACCGAGCTTTGAAGAACTGCTGTCCGAAAAGGATAGCACACCACCGCTTTGGGTTGCTAGGGGAATTGAAGCTGCACGTTTTGCACCTTCAGCAGTAAATAAAAAACCTACCGCATATCGTTTTCTGAAGAACGAAGTATTTGTTTATGCCGCAAAGAAAAATCGTGATAATGAAGAAATCGATCTTGGCATATCGATGGCGCATTTCCAGTTGGGGGCGATGCAAGGTTTAAAGGATGGAATCTGGATCAAAAAGGATCAGGGATATCTATTTGTCTAAGGAAGCGCTGGCCCATCAGCGTTCCCTAAGAAAGCTGCTGCTTTAGGAAAGTCTGCCCACCTCTCATATGGCGGCGGGCAGCAGCCTTAACATCAATCAAACGCAATTCCAAGGTACGCTTGATCTGAGGGAAACATATCCCCGTTGTTGATGCGAACCATCCCAAACGCCGAAACAATTCCTCCCAAGGATCTTCCTGAAAAAGCAGGTGTTCTGACAAGATATCGATCCGCAGGGATAATTCCTCCGATATGCTTGACTGCAGATGCAAGGTACTGTTCTTCTGCCAGTAGTTCCTTTATCACCGTAAGCTCAGAGCTTTGTTCTATCACGGCACAGCCGATGACGGAAGCTTTCCCTGCTGTCGCCGTCTCACCATCCCTCTGAATCAAATAGAGGTCTCCGCCGCTTTGGTTTGAGATTCTTTTCTGATGTCTGATTTCCTCATCTCTATAGTCTATATAAGTGCTGCCTGCAAGAAAGCTTCTTCTGGCAGCATTATACTCCACAGGCTCTGCAACACAGAGTTTCAAAGATAGACGATCGGGGACCTCCAGTTTTCTAGCCTGAATGCCGGTTAATTCTCTCTGACAAAGATAGAACGCTTCCTTATAGCCCCTTTTCTCGTAAAAACGAAACAAACTCTCACCGGCAGGAACGAGGAACGTTGTACCGATCTCCTGTGCAGCGAGATATTGATTGCAAAAGCGCATCAGCTCATCTGCAAGTCCCATTTTTTGATGATCGGGATGTGTGGCAACCCCATAGATCATGGCTGACTTTTGTCGGGTACCCTCTTCAAGAACGATATCAGCCGGTATCATTGACAGCATCGAGACAATCTGGCCATCTTTCAGAAGCACTGCCGTTTCTTCTTTCCAATTTCTGTAGTTAAAGTAGGTATCAATATACTGGTCTTCGTCACCGAAGCAAAGCTTCCAAATCAATTTAAGCTTCTCTAAGTCTCCAGTTTTTGCAATCCGCATTTCAGTATTGCATGCTGCGCAGTCGTTGCTAAGATATCTTTTGTTGCTCCCGTCTTGCTCATTCATTCTCTTAATCCCTTTCTTTTGTTCTATAAAATCACCAATGGAACAGCTGAACCCGATCTTCATGCTGCCTCTGCGTCTTTTATAATAATATGTGAAATCATTAACCCTTTACCCAATTCAACATATAATAATAAAGGATCTGTTTTTAAATTCCTTAATAGAATGGAGGACTTTCTAATGCCAACGGCACTGAACCTCTCAAACCATCGGATTTACCCCGAGGTATATTATAAGGTCCAACCTTATATCTTGATGGCTTGCGATGAAATTGACATCTATGATGACTTTGAAATGCCATCCTCAGACATGGTCATACAAATGTCAGATCAGATTTATTCCGAAGTCTGCAGGATGCATCCGGAATGTATGGGTTCCGAACCCTTCCGGGAAATGTCACAAGAAGCTGCTGCTGCGTACAAAATTTATGGCAATGTAGAATACCAGCAGGTCGGTCAGGGAGGAGTCTTCAATGACCTGATCACGATCATGCTTCTTAACGAACTCTTCGGGAGAAGGCGTCGAAGAAGAAGATATTACTGATGTCATGTATTACGAAAGAGAAATGGCTGTTTCACTGGTGTACCTAGCGGCGATGACTGTGATACCGATGCGTTGTATCAAGTTTTACATAAAATACATTATGTCGCATTCAAGATGTTGTGCGCTAGGTTTGCGAAGCGGTCTGGATTGCTTCGTTCAGGCTGTTCACCCCCACCACCTTAAGGCCGCCGGGCATTTCTGCAAGCTTGGCGGCATTTTTTTGCGGCATAATGACCGTTCTAAAGCCGAGCCGAGCTGCCTCTCTCACGATCTTATCTGCATTCCGAATGGATCTAAGATCCCCGGTGAGTCCAATTTCTCCGATTGCAAGAACCCGATTTAATCCTTTCATCCTTTTACAGGAGGAATAGATTGCTAAAGCAACCGCCAGATCAATAGAGGTGCCTTCCGGCCTCATGCCTCCTACGATATTGACATAAACGTCTTGGTTAATCAGCGAAAGGTTAGCCTTTCGTTCCAGAACAGCCAGAATCATATTCAGTCTGGAGAGTTCCACACCGATAGCAGTTCTCCGTGCGAAACCAATATTCGTCGGAGAGGTCAGCGCCTGAACCTCTAAAAGCAGTGGGCGGGTTCCTTCATATAGTGCCGTTGCCACCGCTCCTTCTGTTCCCTCCTCCATGCCTTCCAGGAAGCACTCGGAGAGATTATGAATCTCGGTCAGTCCCTCCTCCGCCATCTCAAAAGCACCGATTTCGCTTGTGGTTCCGAATCGATTTTTGTATGCTCTTAAGATTCTCAGATCCTGATCCCTCTCTCCTGTGAAGTTAAGCACGCAGTCTACCAAATGCTCAATGATCTTCGGACCTGCAAGATCTCCGCTCTTTGTAACATGCGCCACGATAAAGATCGGTATTTTCTTTCCCTTGCCGATTCTCATGAGCTCATTTCCGCAGGCCCTGACCTGAGAAACACTGCCCGGTGCCGATTCCAGTGCATCAGTATACATGGTCTGGATGGAATCTATGATTAAAAAGGCCGGATTCAGCTCCTCAGCAATTTTGACGATATGTTCCATGTTTGTTTCCGAAAGCAGAAATAAGTCATCAAGGCTGCCCTTGCAAACTCTGTCCGCACGCATTTTCACCTGTTCCGCCGATTCTTCTCCCGTCACATAAAGTACTTTTCCGCAGCGTTCTGCTATCTTCGACGCTGCTTGTATAATTATGGTGGATTTGCCGATACCCGGCTCACCGGAAATCAACGTCAGGGAGCCAACCACAAGGCCGCCTCCCAAAACACGATTCAGTTCCCCGATGCCGGTATCAATCCTTGTCTCGCTTCCCGATTTGATGTCAGAAAGTCTGTTTGCCTTTAATTTCTCTCCAGAAGCACCCCGGTGACGCTTATCATCTTCTCTTATTTCAACAACTTTTTCTTCCACCATGGTATTCCATTGGCCGCAGATGCACTGGCCTTGCCATTTGGGACTCTCATACCCGCACTCCTGACAAATGAAAACCGTTTTTGATTTTTTGCTCATTCAAGGGGCCTCCTAATCGTGTTTTTTCTATTGTAACACATTAAGAACAGACGTTCAACAAATCCTCTGAAACAGAATTGATTCCGCAGATACCAAAGTGATCCACGAGAAATTTCAGGATATTGGGAGATAAAAAGGCAGGGAGTGTGGGTCCCAGCCGGATGTTTTTTACCCCCAGATACAGCAGTGCAAGTAACACGATCACTGCTTTCTGTTCATACCACGCGATATTATAAACGATCGGCAGTTCATTGATATCCGATAAATCAAAGACTTCCTTCAGTTTCAAAGCAATGAGCGCCAGGGAATATGAGTCGTTGCACTGACCGGCATCCAGTACTCTAGGGATGTCTCCGATGGTTCCAAGGGAAAGCTTGTTATAACGATATTTCGCACATCCCGCCGTTAGGATAACGGTATCTTTAGGCAGTTTTTCCGCAAACTCTGTATAGTATTCCCGGGACTGCATTCTGCCGTCACAGCCTGCCATAACCACAAACTTTCGAATGGCACCTGACTTTACTGCATCTACCACCTTGTCTGCTAAAGCAAATACCTGTGCGTGAGCAAAGCCTCCGATGATACTGCCATGCTCGATTGTCAGCGGTGATTCAAGCTTCTTTGCAAGTTCGATCAGCTGAGAGAAATCTTTTTTTCCATCAGCTCCTGCTCCAATGTGAGTACATCCGGGATAACCGGTGGCACCTGTGGTAAAAATCCGGTTCCTGACCTCTTCGCTGATGGGAGGCACAATGCAGTTTGTCGTAAATAGGATAGGACCATGAAAGGTTTTAAATTCTTCCTCCTGCTGCCACCACGCATTCCCATAGTTTCCAACAAAATTTTTATATTTTTTAAATTCTGGATAATAATGCGCCGGCAGCATTTCACCGTGGGTATAGACATCTACACCAGTTCCTTGCGTCTGCACAAGAAGCTCCTCCAGGTCAGTCAGATCGTGTCCTGACACTAGAATAGCTGGGTTTTCACCAGTTTCGATACTGACTTCTGTGATTTCCGGATTTCCGTATCGCTCTGTATTACCTGCGTCAAGAAGTGCCATAGCCTCAACACCGAACTGTCCCGTTTTCATTACAAGGGATGTGAGATGTTCTACATTTTCCCTATCATCCAGTGTCGCATTCAAGGCTTCATATATGAATTGATAGATCTCCTGCTTTTCTTTTCCCAGCTGCAAGGCATGGTATGTATATGCAGCCAGTCCTTTGATTCCAAAGAGAATCAGATGTTTCAGGGAACGGACATCCTTGTTTTCTCTTCCCGTCATATCCGCATAGGAAGCTTTAAAAATCATGTCTCGCATGGTGCCGATCTCATAAGTGGCAGCGTCATGCAATTCAACTGCATCGATTAGCTCCCGTAGTTTGTCTCTTTCCCCAATCATTTTTTGTATTTGGCCGATGACGGCCTCTTCATCAAAATTTGCGTTGGTGATCGTCATAAAAAGGCTTCTAAGCACCTCCCGATTTACATCTGACAATACCGATGTATCGAGGCCTCCTTTTACAATGATCTCCGCGATGCCCTTGATCGTGTAGATCAGAAGATCCTGGAAATCAGCCAGCTCTTCACTTTTTCCGCATACTCCGCCATATTCACAGCCGGTTCCCCGCCCTGTTTCCTGGCACTGATAGCAAAACATACCCATATACTGGTCCTCCTTTCATTCCTCTCCCGGTCTTTTACCACTTGATGCTAATTGAAGTTCAGCCCGTTTCCGGCAGAGACCTCCGATCTAATTGGAGGCCGGTGACATGAAGCGGGCTGATTTCATCTTTCTTAGATTATTCAGTTTATTCCAATGTCCATGATGATTATACCGACAAATTCATTTGATCTCCATTGCAAATGCAACATATGATAAAATATTCTTTGCGGTATGTGGCATCTGCTCAAGAAAATATCAGCGTTAACGGACATAACAGCCAGAACAACAACAGCTGATGTTTCAGTGAAACATCAGCTGTATCTCTTAGAAATCGATTATTATTCTTCCAATTCTTTCTTATGCTCAGCTATGATCTTCTCAGCCAGATGAGCCGGCACTTCTTCATAGCGTTCAAATTTCATCGTAAAGCTTCCTCTTGCCTGCGTCATAGAGCGAAGCGTGATGGCGTACTTAAACATTTCTGCCTGGGGAGCCTCTGCAAGAACCTTCTGTCCGCCGCCGGTCTGAGGTTCCATACCGAGGATTTTTCCTCTTCTCTTGTTCATGTCGCCCATGACATCACCCATGTATTCATCGGGAACAAGAACTTCAACATGCATCACTGGCTCCAGCAGAATCGGTTTTGCTTCAACAATACCCTTCTTGAACGCCAGCGAAGCTGCGATCTTGAAGGCCATTTCGTTGGAGTCAACATCGTGGTAGGAACCGTCATAGAATACTGCCTTGACATTCACTACCTTGAATCCTGCAAGTGGTCCTTTTTCCATGGAGTCTCTAAGGCCCTTTTCAACTGCGGGAACATAGTTCTTTGGTACCGATCCGCCAAATAGTGCTTCTGAGAATTCAAAGATTTCCTGAGATGGTGAAAATTTGATATGGACATCTCCGTACTGGCCTGCTCCGCCGGATTGTTTCTTATGTTTTCCCTGAACATCAGAGCTTCCCTTTATCGTTTCTCTATAAGGGATTTTCTGATCTACCAGATCAACACCAACGCCGAACTTATCCTTGAGCTTAGCGGTAATGATTCCAATCTGTATTTCTCCCTGGCCCCCGATGAGGGTCTGATGGGTTTCTGTATTTCTTGTCATAACGAAGGAGGGATCTTCTTCCATAAGCTTGTGAAGGCCGGAGCTGATCTTTTCCTCGTCGCCTTTTGCCTTGGGTTCTACCGCCATATAGAGTGATGGTTCCGGGAAGGAAACGGGCGGATATTTTATGAAGTGAGCTTTCTCACAGAGGGTATCCCCTGTCTGTGTGAACTGAAGCTTGGCTGCTGCTACGATATCACCTGCAACAACTGCATCGGCTTCTGCCTGGTTCTTTCCTCTCATAAAGAAGATGGCCCCAAGCTTTTCCGATTTCTCGGCTCTTGTATTATATACTTCGATTCCGGAATTCAATTTTCCGGTTATAACCTTTAATAAATTAATCTTTCCTACAAATGGGTCGGCAATGGTTTTGAAAACAAAAGCGGATAACGGAGCGGAAGCGTCACACTTTCTGGCAACCTCATCTCCCTTGGAGTCTTCGCCTTTGTATTCCTGATCTTTGGCTTTCGGTACAAACTTGATCAGAGCATCCATGAACTCTTTGATCCCTGTACCGTTAAGTGCACAGCTGGTCAAAATGGGAACGATGCTTCCTGATGCAATGCCTGCAACTAGTCCACGATTGAATTCTTCTTCGGTGAATTCTTCACCGCCGAAATATTTTTCCAGGAGTTCTTCATCACTTTCAGCTACGGCTTCCGTCAAAGCATCCTTTTCAGAAAGCTGAACTACAGATGTGCCAAACTTGTCCTTAAGATCGGCAATAACCTGGTCAACGTTGACATTTTCCTTATCGATCTTGTTGATGAGAATGAAGGTGGGTTTGCTGTACTCTTTACAGGAATTCCAGGCTTTTTCTGTTCCAACCTGAACACCTGCAGAGGCATCTACCAAGATCACTGCTGCTTCAACAGCTCTCATAGCAGAATTTACTTCTCCGATAAAATCGAAATAGCCCGGAGTATCAATAAAATTAATTTTAACTTTATTGTATTCAACCGGCACGATGGAAGTACTGATGGAGTATCCCTTATCAATTTCCATCTTGTCGTAATCAGATACAGTGTTACCGTCCTCTACCTTACCTAGTCTGTTAATTACTCCTGTAGCTAGTAATGCGGCTTCTAGTAATGTAGTCTTTCCACATCCACCATGTCCTACAAGTGCAACATTTCTTATCGTGTCGCTCGTATAGCCTTTCATTTTCAGACCTCCCATAAAATATTCAGTTAATGGTTTCAGTATATCATTTCCAAATTGAAATAGCAATGAAATAGATAATAGAATTATGCCAAGAATTCAAGGTACTAATCACTTTCTGTGCTTCAAATCAATGCGTATCCTTATTTCACGATCCTCCTGATTGCAGGCAATCTAGCTGCAGCTGCGGTAACTGCGAAAGCAATCACAAGCCTGCCCACTGTCACGGCTGCAAGATTAGCTCCAGCGACTCCAAAAATAAATGCGGTTTCGATGATCCCATGACAAAGGAACATAAAGATACCTATGAGCACAAAATCCCGTTTAGGAATGGGAGTTTTTCGATTGATTTCAATCAGGGTTCCAGCACCGTAGGTAACCCCCATGACAATGCCTACCAAAAGTGGGAATACGGACTGTTTCTCCAATCCAAGGGCTCCTGCAAGGAACTGGAGCTTATCCGCTACTTTTTCCATAACATTGTAGACAAGAAGAATTTCGACAATAATCATTAGAGGAATGAGTATTTTCAGCATATTCAGTGCTGTTCCAATCCCCCCGAAGAAGATTTCCCGAAGAATGATGTCAAAAGAGGTACTCATGCAAACCACCTCCCGATCCATCCCACAAGCAGGCCCACTGCAATGGCAGCAACGATTCTGAAAACTGCAAACTTTGCAGCAGACATTCCGATCTTCTGGGCAATGGCGGCCTCAACAGGAATGGAGTGTGCCACCAGAACAAACATAGCGATGGTGGTAATCTCCGCAGAGGTAAATCGAAAGGTACTCATTACCGCAATGGTGGAATATTCATCGGTGAAAAACCCTGTAATCAATGGAACAATTCCATCACCGGGAAGATTGAAAAACTTCATGGCGGGAGAAAAAAGATTTTGTAAAAAAGGCATAACCGGGGAGTACTTAAGTAACACAACCAGTGCATAGATGGGAAGAACAATCTTTAGCAGCATACCTGCTGTTTTGATTCCTTTTAGCGCTCCGTCTCTAACCGTTGCTGCAAATAAATTCATAATGGTTCCTCTTAAAGCAATATGGGATAGCAGCCTACCCGTCGCAGAAAACGTCGGGAAGGCTGCTGAAATATCAGGCAGATGCTGAATTCAAGGGAGTGATTCAACACTTAAGCAGAAGATATTGTACTGTGAATTGTTTTTAAAATTCTGCGGTCTTGGGTGTTCTTGGGAAAGGCAGCACGTCTCTGATATTGCTCATGCCTGTGATATACATGATGATTCGCTCAAAGCCGAGGCCATAGCCTGCATGCTTTACACCGCCGTATTTTCTCAGATCCAGGTACCACCAGTAATCCTTTTCGTGGAGTCCCATCTCATTGATTCTCGCAACCAGATTGTCGTAGCGTTCCTCTCTCTGGCTTCCTCCAATGATTTCGCCTACTCCGGGCACCAAAAGATCCATAGCAGCTACCGTTTTTCCGTCTTCATTCAGGCGCATATAGAATGCTTTGATTTCCTTTGGATAATCGGTAACAAATACCGGTTTTTTAAATACTTCTTCCGTGATATACCGCTCGTGCTCCGTCTGCAGATCAATGCCCCATTCCACAGGGAACTGGAATTCCTTGTCGGATTTCTTCAGAATCTCCACTGCCTCGGTATAGGTGATTCGAGCAAATTCATTGCTTACAATATTGTTCAGCCGATCAAGGAGGCCCTTATCGATGAACTCATTGAAAAACTTCATTTCTTCCGGAGCATGCTCAAGAATATAGTTGATGATATACTTGATCATGCTTTCAGCGAGCTCCATGTTGTCGTTGATATCAGCAAAAGCCACTTCCGGTTCAATCATCCAGAATTCGGATGCATGCCTTGCAGTATTGGAATTCTCAGCCCTGAAGGTGGGGCCAAAGGTATATACATTTCTGAATGCCAGCGCAAAGGTCTCTGCTTCCAGCTGCCCGCTTACCGTAAGATTGGTCTCTTTACCAAAAAAGTCCTGACTGTAATCGATCTTTCCATCGTCATTTCTCGGAAGCTTGTCCAGATCCAGTGTGGTTACCTGAAACATTTCACCAGCACCCTCTGCATCACTTCCTGTTATGATGGGGGTATGCACATAAACAAAGTTCTGATCCTGAAAGAATCTGTGGATGGCATAGGCCACAAGGGATCTCACCCGAAATACAGCGGAGAAGGTATTGCTTCTTGGTCTCAGATGGGCAATTTCTCGCAGGAATTCCAAGCTATGCCTCTTTTTCTGCAAAGGGTAGTCCGCATCAGAATCTGCCTCAACGACTATTTTGGTCGCCTTAATTTCAAAGGGCTGCTTGGCTTCCGGTGTCAGAGTTAGCTCACCGATGACACATAGGGCCGCAGCGATGGGTGCTTTTGCGATCTGCTCATAATTCTCAATATTTTCTTCCTCGTAGACCACCTGCACCGATTTAAAATAACTGCCGTCATTGATCTCAACAAAACCGAATTTATTGGAGCTTCGGTTTGTTCTGACCCAGCCCCTCACTACGACCTCTTTCCCCGCATACTGATCGGTATCGGTAAAGAGCTTCCTCAACTGTACATCCTTCATCCAAAAATTCTCCTTCATTATTATTTTGATAGATATAGGAAACACTGATCATTTATCGCTACCTGAATCAAATGCTTCCCGTGGTTCCATTTTTTAAGGCTTCTTAGCCTTATCCATCCTGGCGCAGAGCCATGTTCCAGGACAAAAGAAAAGTTTGCCGAAGCAAACTTTCCCAAACTTTTATTGTATTACCTCGATGGGCAATTTGCATTCTTCAGTTAAAACCTTGTTCGCCTTCAAGGCCGCAAGCCGCAGGCGCAGGATATTTTGTTCGTGGCTAGGAACGTGACGCGAAACAAATCGGAACGTACTTAATGCTACGTGAGAATCGGATTCGCAGCGCAGTGACAACGCAGACAAGTCTGCTCCTCCGCTGCGCTACGCTGTCCGTTTTTCCGTTGCAGCTTAAGCTGCGGAAAAAAGGCAACGCCACGGACAAAATAGACAAGCCTTAGAGGGGTTTCATCGTCGGGAAGAGAATAATATCCCTAATCGACGGCGCATTGGTAATCAGCATGATCACGCGGTCGATACCGATTCCCAGTCCTCCTGTCGGAGGCAGTCCAACTTCCAGTGCATTTACGAAATCCTCGTCCATTGGATGGGCTTCATCGTCTGTTCCGTCATCCAGCTGAGCCTGCTGTTCCTTGAATCGTTCGTACTGATCGATGGGATCATTTAATTCAGAGAATGCGTTGGCGATTTCCCAGCAGTTAACATAGGCTTCAAATCTTCTGGTGATTCTCGGGTCAATCGGATCTCTCTTTGCAAGAGGAGAAATCTCTACAGGGTGTCCGATAACAAAAACAGGACCATCCAGGTATCCTGGAACCTCTTCGCAGAACGTTTCAAACATTTCCGCAAGGATCTTTCCTCTTGTCAGTCCCTTGACATCGTCTTTTTCCATACCCTGCTGGATGGCTGCTGCTCTTGCTTCTTCGTCGGTGACGATGGCAGCAAAGTCCACACCTGTTATTTCCTTCACGGCATCTGCCATGTTCAGTCTTCTCCATGGGGGCGTCAGATCAAAGGTCTTTCCTTGATATTCGATGACCATACTACCGGTTGCAGCCAGGGCTGCTTTGGAGACTACCTGTTCTGTAACTTCCATCATGTCATCCATATCGCCGTAGGCCATATAACATTCCATGGAGGTAAACTCAGGGTTATGGTTTCTGTCCATACCCTCATTACGGAACATTTTGCCCATTTCATAAACACGATCCAGACCGCCAACGATCAATCTTTTTAAGAACAATTCGTTGGAGATACGGAGCTTCATGTCCAGATCAAGGGTGTTGTGATGGGTATCAAAGGGTCTGGCATTCGCGCCGCCTGCAATCGTGGTCAATATTGGAGTATCTACTTCCAGATAGCCATAATCGTTTTCCAGTACATCCTTTATCGCATGAATGATCTTAGAACGTTGAACAAATGTCTGTCTTACTTCAGGGTTCATAATGAGATCCACATACCGTTGACGGTATCTGATATCCTGATCTTTTAATCCATGAAATTTATTGGGAAGAATCTGCAGAGATTTTGACAGCAGCTTGATTTCACTGGTCTTGATGGAGATTTCGCCATGCTTTGTCTTGAATACTTCACCGACAATCCCTACAATATCGCCGATATCATAGGTAAGGAAGATCTCATATTCTTCCGGTGTAATTGCATCCTGTCTGATGTAGCACTGAATCCTGCCCTGTTTATCCTGAATATCAATAAAAGAAGCTTTCCCCATCTGACGTTTGGCCATGATTCTGCCTGCGCAGCTAACCTCCTGACCTTCCATCTGCTCAAAGTTGTCCTTGATGTCTATACTATGGTTTTTTACGTCCCAGGTCTCAACCAAAAATGGGTTTCTTCCCATCTCCTGAAGTTTTTTCAGTTTATCACGTCTGACTTGTCTCAGCTCGTTTAAGCCTTCTTCTGAAATTTCAACTTCTGCATCAGCGCCATTCACTGCCTGCACCTGGCTGTTGTCTTCTGTACTCATATCAATTCCTCTTTCCTAGACTATTTCGATGTATTTTTACTGTACGGAACTTCGCACAGTCTATTTATATATCTCAAGAACCTGATAGCTCACGACTCCGTCCGGCACCTGTACTTCAGCAATTTCATTTGCTTTCTTGCCAAGTAAAGCAGCGCCTACGAGTGATTCGTTTGAGATTTTGCCCTCAAATGGATCTGCCTCCGTTGAGCCTACTATGGCAAATTCCATGGTTTCGCCTGACTCTACTTCCTTGACACGACACTTAAGTCCAATTCCAACGCGATCGTTTGGCATGGTAGATTCATCTATGATTTTTGCTTTGCGCAACATATTTTCCAGTTTGTTGATTCTTTCTTCTAAATCCGCTTGTTCATTCTTCGCAGAATCATACTCGGAGTTTTCGGAAATGTCGCCATAAGAGATTGCCTCCTTAATTCTTTCGGCAACTTCTTTTCTTCTTACAGTAACCAGTTCTTCGTGCTCAGCTACGATCTTCTCATAGCCTTCCTTTGTTAACAGCATTTCTTCTGCCATTTTATTATCTCCTTTAAACGTTATAATTGGTTCCATTTGACCGAAAGATGCGCTCGTATGCGCAATATTATAATGGATTTATCAGTAAAAGTCAAGATTTTCAATCTTTTGCCAGCTTGTTATCATACGGCCAACCGACTGTTCATTACTTCTTAATGGAAGACAGGGTTTCCTTCAGCAAATCTGCGTCTACTATGGTATTTAATTGGCGACGAATCGCCGCTGATCCCGAAATCCCCTTTAAATACCAGCCTGCGTGCTTTCTCATTTCTCTCACCGCAGCGTATTCTCCTTTTTCCTCAAGGAGCAAGTCAAAATGCTTGATAATAAGTTCTAGTTTTTCATCAATCTCCGGTGCTGCCGGCAGAGGTTTTCCTTCCCAAAGTGCCAGTGCCTCACGGAAGATCCACGGGTTTCCAAGGGCGCCTCTGGCAATCATCACAAAATCACAAGCCGTTTCCTCCATCAGCCTCATGGCATCCAGGCCAGAAAAGACATCCCCGTTACCGATAACCGGTATGGATACAGCTTTTTTAACATCCCGGATCACAGTCCAGTCTGCTTTTCCCGAATAGAACTGCTCCCTCGTCCTGCCGTGTACCCCAATGGCGCTGGCACCTGCAGCCTCTGCAGCCTTGGCGATTTCCACCGCATTGATTCTTGTCGAATCCCATCCAATTCGGATTTTAACAGTAACAGGCTTGCCCGCTGAGGCGACTGCGGCTCGAATAATCGTTTTTACAAGCTCCGGATCTTTCAAAAGAGCAGAACCTTCTCCATTTTTTACTACTTTAGGGACAGGGCAGCCCATATTAATGTCCAAAATACAATTTCCCCTGTCTGCAAGTTTTTCCGCTGTGAATCCAATAATCTCCGGCTCTGAGCCGAAGATCTGATATGCAACTGGTTTTTCCTCTTCATAAATCCGAAGAAGCCGTTCCGTTGATTTGTCGTTATAGTAAAGCCCTTTGCCGCTGATCATCTCCGAATAGACGAGACCGGCACCCTGTTCCTTGCAGATTCTACGAAATGGAGCGTCGGTGATCCCCGCCAGCGGTGCCAAAAAAAAGGGGTTTTCCAGCGTTACACTTCCTATTTTCATGCTCTGTGACCTTTGTTTTTTTCGTAGATTAATTGCAGCCCCTCCAATGTCAAAAGCTTATCGATGCTGTCAATACAGTCGATCCCGCTTCCGATCAGGGATGCGAGCCCGCCGGTAGCAATAACCTTCGGTACCTTTCCCGTCTTGGAATGCTGCGTTAACTCTTCCCGCATCTTTTTGATGATGTAATCAACCATCCCCATATGACCGTAAACAAGCCCTGACTGCATGCTCTCAATTGTGTTCTTACAAATCACGTGTCCCGGTGATTCCAATTCTACCTTTGGGAGTTTAGCAGTTTTTTCAAACAGCGCATCCGAAGCGATCTTGATTCCCGGTGCTATGGTTCCTCCCAGGTATTCGGCATTTTCTGTAATCGCACAGAATGTAGTAGCTGTTCCGAAATCGACGATGATCAGCGGACCACCATATTTGGAAAGTGCCGCCACGGCGTTTACAATTCGATCGGCACCGACCTGCTTGGGATTATCATATTTGATGATTAATCCGGTTTTAATCCCAGGCCCGATTACAATGGCCCTCCGGTTGAAATATTTCATGGATAAATGCTGAAGTGTGTACAGAACTGACGGAACTACCGTTGAAATAATAACATCCTTTATTTCTTTGGTGTTCAGACCTTCGTAGTTAAAAAGCTGATTAATAATCATACCGTACTCATCAGCACTTTTATTGTTATCGGTTTCCATTCTCCAGTTTTGAATCAGATTGCCGTCTTTGAAGACTCCTAATACAATGTTTGTGTTGCCAACGTCGAATGCTAGTAACATATCTGTTCTCCCTTCGATCTTCAGTTTATCTCCGTGAGTCATCAGTGATGAACACGGTTTTGTCAAATCGATTAATATAGTATAATTCAAACGTTTTATTTTTACAACAAAAATGTCATGTAAATTGTTGGTGCTGATGAGCTTGAGCCCCCACAGAATCATTTTCAAACCGAATCTACCGCTGAAAAACGCCTTAAAAAGATCCTATCGATCTTTTAAGGCGTTTCAAATGTCATTTTCGGTTATTATTTTTCCTTCTTTGCTGTCTTTGTGGCGACTGCAAGCATAATCTTTGTGGCGCAGTAAAATAAGATTAATACCGCGAAAACTCCGCCAAGTCCAAAAGCAGTAACCTCAAGGCCCGCTTCAATCAACTGCAAATCCATATCGATTACCTCCTTCGATTACATTGACGCAAGTACCGCAGGTACCAGTGCCAGGATCAAGCTTCCAGCCACAACGGAACCAAGCTGTCCCGCTACATTTGCACTCATAGCCTGCATCAGAATAAAGTTGCTTGGATCTTCTTTTGTGGCCATCCTCTGAACGACACGGCCTGACATGGGAAATGCGGATATTCCAGCTGCTCCGATCATAGGATTGACCTTATTGGGCAGGAACAGATTCAAGAACTTTGCGAAAAGAACGCCGCCAGCAGTATCGAAGATAAATGCCACTAGACCCATACCCATAATCATGAGTGTCTGCAAATTTAGGAATGCTCCTGCTGTCATGGTGGAACCAATGGTGATTCCAAGAAGCAATGTGACCAAATTTGCAAGTTCATTCTGGGCAGCATTTGAGAGCCTGGTGAGCACCCCGCAGGCTCTGATAAGATTTCCAAACATCAGGGAGCCTACAAGTGCTACACTCATTGGAGCAATAATACCTGCGATCAAAGTGATAATAATGGGGAAGAGGATTTCAACAACTCTTGGAACCTCAACCTGGGTATATTTCATTCTGATTTTTCTTTCATTGCTTGTTGTCAGCAGCTTGATCACCGGCGGCTGAATAATTGGTACCAGCGACATATAAGAATATGCTGCAACAGAGATCGGTCCCAGGTAGTTCTGCGCAAACTCCTTCGCAACATAAATGGATGTCGGCCCATCTGCCGCTCCGATGATACCGATGGATGCAGCTTCCTTCAAATCAAAGTGACCTGTCGCAAGGGCAAACATCATCGTAAAAAAGATTCCGAACTGTGCAGCGGCTCCGAAGAACAGCATGAATGGATTCTGAATCAACGGTTTGAAATCGATCATCGCTCCTACAGCAATAAAGATCAGTACAGGAAATAGCTCTGTTTTGATCCCTGCATTGTACAGGATTGTTAGAAACCCTTCATCGCCTATTGCAGAGGAAAGCGGGATATTACACAGAATTGCTCCAAACCCAATTGGAAGCAGCAGCATCGGCTCATACTCCTTAGCGATCGCAAGGTAAATAAGTAGCCCACCGATGGCAAACATGATGACTTGATTTATTTGTAAATTGAGAACTCCTGCAAAGAGTTCGTTCCAAAGACCACTCAAAGGTAAATTCTCCTCCTCTTTTGTGCGTATCGTACGCAATTTTTAGAATAAAACAAGGGAGATATGTCATACAAATCTCCCCCGTTTGTTTTTTATAATTCCTGAAAATATCGATTGAACAATACTTTCCTTGGCTCAGTCTTTATAACAACATATGGATTGATTTTGTTCAGCAATCAGTATCAGCCAAACATTGAAAGCAGTACGCCTGCCGCTACAGCTGAACCGATAACCCCGGCTACGTTAGGCCCCATGGCATGCATCAAAAGGAAGTTGGTCGGATTCTCAGACTGCCCTACCTTCTGCGAAACACGAGCCGCCATCGGCACTGCCGAAACACCGGCCGAACCGATCAACGGATTAATTTTTCCTCCTGTCAGCAAATTCATCAGTTTACCAAGGAGGACTCCTCCTGCAGTGCCCATGGCAAATGCAAGCACACCCAGTACAATGATCTTTATCGTCTCCGGAACCAGGAAGGTCGGACCCTGAGCGGATGCTCCTACCGAGATTCCCAGAAGGATTGTCACGATATTAATGAAGGCATTGGATGCTGTTTCAGAAAGTCTGGCTGTACAGCCGCTCTCTTTAAACAGATTGCCCAGCATCAACATACCCACCAAAGCAGCAGCTGGCGGAAGGATCAAAACCACCACAACCGTTACGAAGATAGGGAAGAGAATCTTCTCTCTCTGACTCACCACTCTAAGTTGATCCATCTTGATCATACGCTCTTTTTTCGTGGTGAGAGCCTTCATAATGGGCGGCTGAATTACTGGTACCAGCGCCATATAGGAATATGCAGCAACAGCGATTGCACCAAGCAAGTGAGGTGCCAGCTTCGTAGTCAGGAAGATGGCTGTGGGGCCATCAGCCCCACCGATGATTCCAATGGATGCTGCTTCCTGAGCAGTAAACCCAAGGAAAATTGCTCCGATAAACGTAGTAAAGATTCCCAGCTGTGCAGCTGCTCCAAGAAGCAGGGACTTGGGATTTGCAATGAGTGGTCCGAAATCCGTCATTGCTCCTATTCCAAGGAAGATGAGCGGAGGGAAAATCCCCAGCTTATTAAAGGAATAGAATAAGTAGAAAAGCCCTCCCGAAGTTTCGGTTTTCGAGGGGTCCATATATACATCAAATGCCGTTACAGTATGCTCAAATATACCTGTCAGCGGTAAATTAGAAAGGAGCATGCCGAAGGCAATCGGAACGAGCAACAGGGGCTCAAAGCCTCTTCGGATAGCCAAATATAGGAAGATCAGGGCAACACAAATCATGATGCCGCTCTTCAAATCCATATTCAATATCCCTGTCGTCAGTACAAATTCTTGAATCGTCGCTAAAATCATTTCTATTTCTACCTCCTAAAATTAAAAAAGTTAATATGGAGGTTACTTGAGTGAGAGCAAGATATCTCCTGCATTCACTGATGCACCTTTTGTAACCTGAATGGTATCAACTACACCTGCGCCTGGAGCCATGATCTCATTTTCCATTTTCATAGCTTCAAGTATCAGAAGAACCTGTCCAGCTGCAACAGCATCGCCAGGCTTTACTTTAATATCAAGGATGGTACCGGGCATGGGGCATTCGATCACCTGAGCACCTGCGGAAGGAGCTGCTGCCGGAGCCGCTGCTGGAGCTGGAGCTGCTGCAGGCGCTGGAGCCGCTGCTGGAACTGGAGCTGCTGCTGGTGCAGGTGCCGGAGCTGCAGCAGGGGCAGACGCTGTACCAGTGCCGACTTCTTCAACTTCAACTGCGTATGAAATACCATTTACCACAATGTTATATTTTTTCATAGTTACGATCTCCTTTTAGATTAAAATTTTCGACTATCAATGATCTCTGAAGCGCCGGCTCTGCTCCAAGAGGTGCTGTTTCCGGCAATTCTGCTGATCTTTCTGATGATCAGACGATTGGGAGAGGTGCCTTCCAGCGCAGCAATGGCTGCAGCAATTACTGCAATCAGCTCCGTTCCTGTTCCTGTGGCGGCTGATGCAGTGGTGGTCTGCACAGCTGCAGGAGCAGAGGTAGAAGATGCAGTTGGAGCGGTCGGTACAGCGGTTGGCCCTTTGGGCTTTCCTTCTGATTTATTGATGATTTTTGATACAAATGCAATGATTGCCCAGAGAAGAGTAAGTACAACAAATGTGGTTCCCATTCCCATTAAGGTCGTGATCAGCGCACCCTGTATCAATTCGCTGTTTGACAATCCCGAAATCATCTCGGGATCGGCAAATCGTTCCATCAAGCTTAATTCCATCTATGTCACCATGTTCCTTTCTGTAACATTAAACAATATGCTGGGCGCATTTTTACAGCGGAATATTTCCGTGCTTCTTAGCCGGCAGTGACTGTCTCTTGGATGCAAGCATGTCAAACGCACTGATGACTCTCTGTCGCGCCGTCGCAGGTTCGATGATATCGTCTACATAACCCATTTCAGCAGCCCGATAAGGATTATTGAATTTTTCTTCGTACTCAGCAACTTTTTCCTGCCTCTTGGCGACTGGATCAGCCGCTGCGCTGATATCGTTTTTGAACACGATGTTTGCCGCGCCTTCTGCTCCCATTACAGCGATCTGCGCACTAGGCCATGCGAGCACCAGATCAGCTCCCAGTTCCTTATTACACATGCCGATGTATGCACCGCCATAAGCTTTTCTCAGAATCATTGTGACCTTCGGTACCGTTGCTTCACAGTATGCATAGAGCATCTTCGCACCGTGTCTGATAATTCCGCCATATTCCTGATCTGTTCCGGGAAGGAAGCCGGGAACGTCCTCAATGGTAAGAAGAGGCGTATTGAACGCATCACATCTGCGAATAAATCTAGCCGCTTTGTCTGAAGCATTAATGTCGAGACAGCCTGCCGCAAATTTGGGTTGGTTCGCGATTACTCCGACAGTTTGACCATCCAATCTGATATAGCAGGTTACGATATTCTTTGCATAATGCGGCATGACATCATAAATCTCGCCGTTGTCTGCGAGTTTTCTGATGACTTCATAGATATCATAAGCCTTATTGGGATTCTCTGGAATGATTTCATTGAATTCCGGTATCAGTCTGTTGGAATCATCACCGGTTGCATATACCGGAGCTGTCTCAAGATTATTGGACGGTAGATAGCTGAGGAGATTTCTTACCTGCACAAGGGTCTCCGCATCGTCTTTCCCTATGAAATGGGCAACACCGCTGATAGAGTTATGGGTCATAGCACCGCCGAGCTTCTCAGCAGAGATGTCCTCTCCCGTTACGGTCTTAATGACCTGTGGGCCGGTAATGAACATCTGGCTTGTCTTATCTACCATGAATACAAAATCTGTGATGGCCGGGGAATATACAGCGCCTCCGGCACAGGGACCCATGATCACTGAGATCTGCGGGATCACTCCGGAAGAAATCGTATTGTTGTAGAAAATCTTTCCAAATCCAGAAAGTGCGTTGACTCCTTCCTGAATTCTGGCACCACCGGAATCGTTAAGACCAATAATTGGTGCTCCCATTTTAAGTGCCATACCCTGAACTTTAACGATCTTCTCCGCATGATATTCGCCGAGAGAACCTCCAAGAACAGTAAAATCCTGTGCATAAGCAAATACAAGTCTTCCGTCAACTGTACCATAACCGGTCACCACCCCATCTCCGGGAGCATGCTTATCGGCCATGTCGAAATTGTTGCATCTGTGTGATACGAATACGTCAATTTCTACGAAGCTGCCTTCGTCAAACAGAAGATCCAGTCTTTCTCTTGCTGTCAGCTTTCCTTGCTTGTGCTGAGCATCAATTCTTTTCTGTCCTCCGCCAAGGGCGATTGCTGCCTTTTTTGTGCGAAGATCTTCAAGCTTGTTCATACATTCTTCCTCCTGTAATTAGTTTTGCATCTATATAAAAGTTTCACTAATGCCGACTATTCGATTGTAATGTTGAAAAGATCGCAAATTTCCCCTTATAAATAAGCATATCAATGATAATATATATGAAATATGCTTAATTTACAACAAAATATCTCTTGTATACATTATATTTCGAGGCGCTGCTCCTTAATGGCTCAGCGTCTCTGCTCTCTGTCTGATCTGGATTTCCTCCTCATCGGTAGTCTCATCCATTACGATCCCGTGGGGCCTCTTACGTTTTGTATCCGGCTCCACACAAACAAAGGTTAGGTATCCGTCTACATGAGTTGTTCCGTGAATTTCAGACATGACTTTAACATATACGGTGATACTGGTTGTTCCAACCTTTGCAACCCTTGAATAAAATGTGATGATATCGCCCTTTTGAACCGGTTTTGTAAATGTAAAGCCATGTATGTTTACGCAAAGTACATCCTGAGGTCTTCCATGCTGCGATGCGGCAGCAACAAAGGCTGCTTCCACAAGCCACTCGGCGGAACGCCCTGCGAACAAAGTTCCGTGGTGATTTAAATCCTCTGACTTTACAAGATGAGATATTTTGTAGTATTTCATTTTCGTACTTCCTTTCTTTTCTGCCGTTTTGTGAGTTACCGTCATTTCTTGATCGATAGCTGTTTCCTGATTTGCTGTTCGTTCTTCCCTTGCGCTTGCTTTTTCCTTTACCGTTACTTTTCGATCGACAGCCATTTCTGTGACTGGTATTTCTTTTGCCGGAACCATATGTTCTGGCGGCCTCTCCTTTGCGTTGGAGGCTGAGGTTTGTTTCTTGCTCAAATCTTATCCTTTCTTAGAGAAGCGCAGATTTAATGGAGCGTTTTTCAGAATAATTTTTCTGCAGTCTGGACCATTTGATTTCTGCTTCTCTTATCCGGATGAATCTCTCCGGGAATTAATAGGATCAGATCACCTTCTTCAAAGTACGTTACACCTGCGATATGTTGGTAGAATTCCCCTCCAGCCATCGCCTTATTCATATACAGAACCACCGGCTGATTCAATCTGGTAATCCATGGTCCATTTCGGACCAAGTTGGTATCTGCCATAATTAAATTTCGTGTCTCGCCCAAGACGATGCTGATATCCTTCCGATTGTCCATTGATACGGAAGCTGCACCGAGACGCTTTACTGCGGTGCTCAGAGGCAGCAATAGATTGCCGCTTCGGTTTTGCTGCACAGGAAGAATCTCATCACCATTCATAAAAGTATCTGCTTTACCTTGAAAGTAGAATAAATATTCCCCCTTTTTTGCAATCAGTGATTGCTCCATGACCTCACGAAGTTCATCCGTAAGATCGGATTTGGCGACAATGGAGTCAAAATCTTTTCCACTTTTTATGGATTCCAGGCGATATTCATATTTTTTATGTAGGATTCTAAGTCCCTCAGAATCTTTCCAAAGCAAATATTCCAGCTTAATTTCTGATTCAGCAGGATTGCCTGTGGTTTGTCCTGCTCTGTAATTTTGCAGATTGGCCTTCCCATGGCGAATCTCCACGATCAGCTTGTGCTTTCCCTCAGAAAGAGCAAGAAGATCCGTGGCCGATGCCGCAACCGGTGAGTCATTCAGATAGAATGTACCTGTTTCACCCGCTTTCAGCCCGTATATCACAATAGATTCCAGACCTTTGATTCTCTCATCTGTCAATTTTCTGAGCCTGCCGTTTTCTGAGACCGCCAGGTAGTAATCTCTTTCAGCTCCTTCGAACTCTTCAGGAAGAAGTGTTCCCGAATACACACCCCAGGCTCCTTGCTTCAGATACAACATGGCATCCTCATATACAGAAACGGGATGGACATAAACCCGAATTCCCTCTTTTGCTAAAGCAGTGCAATACCCTTTCTCTGCGACGTAGTCCGGCATGGCAACAGCATAGATATCCTTTTCCTTGACAAAGGAAGACAGTCGCTTTGTATCGATTTCATCCATCGTATACAAGGTGAAAATAATGGTATCGAAACCAAGTTCTTTGGCCCCATCCCACTGATCGTAATCGTAAATCTGAGTGATGATCTGATTCGTTACTTCAGGATATTTCGATGCTATGGTCTGCAGGAGTTTCAGATTGTCACCCTTTGTATCGGTAATAATGCGAACTTCTCTATGGGCTTTCAAGATTGGAACGAGTTTATCGAAGGTGAGTACCTCAAACTCGCCATGAACTTTCAGTGCCAGAAAATCATGAAAGGAGATTTTTTGATCAAATGTCATCCCATAATAATGCAGCGCTGTTCGATCCCAGTCATGAAGCATAATGATTTTACCGTCAGAGGAAAGCTCCATATCTAATTCTATGTATTGATACCCGCTTCGTATGGAATGATTCAGTGCTTCTAGTGAATTGGTGGTTTCATAACCTTTGTATGAACCGCCGCCATGAGCAATCACTCTTTCATAGAGGACGGCCTCTGCCGGATCGTCTGCAAAGACAGGGATGATTTGAATCAGTGGCAAAATGATTTGTATCATCAATAAGATAAGTATTCTTGAAGTAATTGTTCTTTTCATAGCTGGGTTATTCAAGGCTCTTCTTTCTCCGAAATCACGTCAGTTACAGCATTCTTGTTATCTTTTCAATTCGTTCCACCGCCAAGGCTACAGTAAGTCCCGGAATAATGGAAGTCCCCATCATATCTGCCTGAAGGATCTCTCTGATCCGTTTCAGGCGGTATTGTACCGTATTTGTATGGATATTCATGAGCTTTGCGGTCTTCGATGTATTCATCCCAGCATCAAGCACAAATATTTCCAGAGTCTCAAGCAGCTGCTTGCTCTTACCTTCTTTTGAGGTCTTGAAGGGTGCGATTAAATCCATGTAATTCTTCTTAACCGTATCACTCTTGATGGAAATATTGATACAATTGCTGGCCAGGGCAAGTTCATACTTAGTAAAAACATTCATATGGGGGAAAATGTATTGAATAAAAGGCCAGGCTTCATTGATCAGCTGAAAAGCATCCGAGCAGCCTTCCATTCCATCTAGACCAGTCACATGAAAAATCATAGCGCCTTGTCCCAATGGCAGCTCCTGATAGAGTTCTGTGCAAGAAACCCTGGACTTGGTATGATCCCGTTTCAAAATCATTCCAAAGATTTCATCTCCCTCGTGAATTTTCAAAACCTCATAGCCCGTTCGTTTTTCGAAGGAGGTGATTTTTTTCAGGCTGTCATCCCGTTCGACTCCCGTGATGCAGAAGACACTAAGAATCTCTGCACCTTCAGACATAGCCTCGTCTTTCAGACAATATGCCAAGCTCTTATTGCCTCGCCTAAGTGCTTTTATAAACTCTGCCTTCGCATCCTTGACAGGGCTGTACTTCCACATTCCCATAGCAATTTCCAGAATCTCAGCCAATTTTGTAATTTCGCCCGGCGAGTAGGAGTCCTCATTATCCACAATAAACATATAATGTTTTTCACCGTTTATGGTAACCGGCCCCCAATAGGTCAGGGCACCATTGATATCAATCCTGGTATAAACTGCCGATTTATCTACATCCCGCTCAATACCTTCACGAATGGCTTCGGCAATTGTGGTTCTGTGCCTGGTTTCCACCGAAAAAATTGGATTAAAATCCTCACTCAGAATCACCATTTGAAAATTATTGTTGATAGCAGCCTCCCTGGCCGCTGACTGGAAATTACTGTGCTTTTCAAAGTTCAACAAGTGAAAAATGGTGTTGCTGATGAGTCTGTTGGCAAAGTTGTCCCCATAAAGAACCTTCTCCATTACCTCATTGACGATGTCGCTGTATGTGGTTGTCGGCTCAGGAGGTACTACAAGCATTGGAAGTTTTAGCTCGTTGGCAAGCGCAAGGACTCTGCGGGGCATAGATTCCAGCTTTGTTTCCGGCGCTAGCAGGATTAGTGCCGCCTCACCATGATCTGCAAGGGATCGCACCGTCTGAATTTGAGCTTCCTCTCCGAGAACATCAAAAAACGATGCTGTAAGAACCAGCTCGTTCTTTTTATGAAAATCGGCCATATGATTGCTTAGGCTTCCTGCTTCAAAAAAGGAAACTGCGGTTACTCTGTTATCCAAACCCTGATTGCCCGCAATCAACACAGCCTTTTGAAATACGGGAAGCTCCAGGCAATCTTTCACTGTTACCTTCATACTATACCTCACCATTGCAAACGCCAACGGAAGCGTTTCCTATAAAAGAGGCAGGTAAATTACCTGCCCCAAAATTCAGTTATCGTTTTCCTTCAGGTCCTATGCTTCCAGGATCTGACTCATCTGAGTCGGTACCTGCCGCTTCGCTCTCTTCCTGTTCATCATTTTCTTCATCTGCAGGCTCTTCGTCTTCCAGTTCCATGGCTGCTTCCAAAGCATTGGCTTCTTCAATGGCTCGTTCCATATGGTGAACTTCCTCGATGAGCTGCTTAGATGTTTTTGCACCTGTGAACAGCGCTTCAAACTGCTCTCCATCAAGAGTCTCAATCTCGAGCAATGTCTTGGCAATGGTGTGAAGCATATCGATATTTTCTGTCAGCAGCTTTTCTGCTGTCGAATAGGCATCTTCCACAATGGTACGGATCTCTTCGTCGATTTCCGATGCCATTTCTTCCGAGTAGTTCTTTCTCGTGGAAAAATCCTTACCCAGGAACACTTCATCCGATGAGCTGTAATTCACAGGACCCAGTCTTTCACTGAAACCGTATTTCGTTACCATACCGCGTGCTATTTCTGTCGCTCTCTCGATGTCGTTGCTGGCTCCGGTACTGATGTCGTTCAGCGTTAGTTTTTCAGCCACACGGCCTCCCAGAAGATGAACGATCTGTTCCGTCATTGTGGTCTTTGTGGCGTAATATTTATCCTCTTTCGGAAGAATCATTGTAAATCCGCCGGCTCTTCCTCTCGGTATAATTGTCACCTGATGTACAGGATCGGTATTGGGCATCATTCTGGCAACCAGTGCATGACCTGCTTCATGATATGCGGTAAGCTTTCTTTCGCTTTCACTGATCACTCTGCTCTTCTTCTCAGGGCCTGCAATTACCTTCGTAACGGCTTCTTCGATTTCATCCATTCGAATCTTTTTGCCGTTTCTTCTTGCGGTAAGCAAGGCTGCTTCGTTGAGCATATTCTCGATGTCCGCCGGTGTAAAGCCCGGGGTTCTTCTTGCTAAGACTTTGGGATCAACCGACTCATCCAGCGGCTTATTTTTGGAATGTACCCGGAAGATCGCTTCTCTTCCTTTGATATCCGGAATTCCAATGACCACCTGACGGTCGAATCGACCGGGACGCAGTAGCGCCGGGTCCAGAATGTCCGGTCTGTTCGTTGCCGCCAAGATAATAATTCCTGCATTCTCACCAAAACCGTCCATTTCCACCAAAAGCTGATTTAAGGTCTGCTCTCTTTCGTCATGACCACCGCCTAGGCCAGCGCCTCTTTTTCTTCCCACAGCATCAATTTCATCGATGAAGATGATACAGGGTGAATTTTTCTTAGCTTGTTCAAATAAATCTCTTACTCTGGAAGCTCCAACTCCGACAAACATTTCAACGAAATCAGAACCGCTGATACTGAAAAACGGCACGCCCGCTTCTCCTGCAGCAGCCTTGGAGATATAGGTTTTTCCTGTTCCCGGAGGGCCTACCAGCAGGATTCCCTTCGGTATTCTTGCGCCCAGGGCATAATACTTCTTAGGATTCTTGAGGAAGTCAACCACCTCTTCAAGCTCTTCTTTCTCTTCCTCAAGCCCGGCCACATCATCGAAGGTAACCTTTTTCAATTCGTCTTCTTTGTGAAGCTTGGCTCTGCTCTTGCCGAAAGACATCACCTTTCCGCCGCCGCCCTGTCCCTGATTCATAAAAACAAACCAGAAGATGATCAGGATTGCAACCATGATAATCGTAGGCAGCAGTGATACAATCCACGGAGTTGTTTTGGGTTCATCACTGTTAAGCGTAATCTTCCCCTCTTCCATCTGCGGGAAGATGTACTGCTCATTGAGCATATTAATTTCCAGAACCGACGGTGCATAGGCAACGATCTTATCTCCGTTCTTAAGCGTACCGTTCAAGACCCGATCATTGATCGTCATCGATTCCACATTTTCGTTCTTCAGTTCAGTTGCAAATTTGGAAAAGTCAACTTCCTTTACTTCCTGTTCCGGCGTCCCCTGGTAAAACCATGCCATCGCCAGAACCAATCCAAAGATTACAACATATATCCCCAAATTTTTAACGACTCTATTCAATGTCTGTTGTTCCCCTTTCTTGGACTCTCTGCTTCGCCATAATTATGTATTAATCAATGGCATTGTATTGCTTCTGCAGAAAATTTATACCTGCAGCATTACTGCAGAATTCTAACATTTGTTCTAATTGTACTGAACGTTTTTTTGCCCAGTCAAAAAATTTTATCATGTTTTTGTGCAATATTCAAGTACAATGATTTGTTCTGTTGCATCCTCCACCTTAAAATTCTCGCTGGTTCGGCTGCCTACAATCCAGATCACTTCCGCACCGATTGATACGATGGGTATCCGGTCACGATCCAGCTTGTCAATTTTTGCATCAACAAAGAAATCCTGCAGTTTTTTTCGTCCTCTCATACCAAAAGGGACGATATAATCACCCGGTTTTCTCGTGCGTAGAATCGGAGTCACTTGGGAAGCCATTAATTTCTCCAGGCTGAGGCTGCAAATTTCATTGTTACCACCGAACTTCTCTTTTTTTCTCCATGAAACCCAATTCTGTCTGCTTAGAATTTTTACCCCGATTTCGGCATTTAATTCACTGATTTGTATTTTGCCTTCCTTGTTAATATTTATTTCATATTCAAAAGAATTCTTTTCCGTTTTCGCCTTCTTGTAAAACTCAACCTTGCCATATTGAATTCTCATGCCGTACCCCATGGGAAAGTCTGTAGAAGCCGAGGTTTTACCCTCTATCAGAAGTTCATCTGCCTGTTCCAGATGAACCGAGCCCATATCCCTTACAAGACCAATCCGTTCAAACAAGCCCTTCACAACACGATGCCGGAGAGCAGGCTCAAGCTCCTTCAGAAGATTCACCGACATCCGCACAGAATTCGATCCGAATTCAGCATGCTCTTCAATAAGAACATTTACCTTCCCGCTGAAATATGCCTTATCCTCTTTTGCAATCGCAGAAAGACGGTTTAACACCGTGGTGATGTTGGGATTAAACTGCTCCGATAAATACGGCAGCAACTCCAGTCTGATCTTGTTCCTTGTGTAAAGCGGCTCAAGATTGGTAAGATCAATCTGCGGCTCCAGCTTGTGTTCGCAGCAATACGCTTCTATTTCCTCCCGTGTGATATCTAATAATGGCCGGATGAGGGTTCCTCTGTCCGGGTCATTTCGCAGATATTCTATCCCGCAGAGTCCTTCCGTACCGGTTCCGCGAAGAATTCTCATCAGAACCGTTTCCGCTTGATCATTCATGTTCTGGGCTACCGCGATCTTTACTGTTTTTCCTGTTTCACATGCAATTTTTTCTGCTACTAATGCGAAAGACTGATAGCGTACCTGTCTTCCGGCATCTTCACTGGAAGCCCCTGTTTCAGCAGCAATCTTTTTTACATCATAGATGAAGGTATGACACGGCACATGATAAGATTTGCAGAGGTCTTCCGTGTACTTTTGATCCTGCTCCGCTGCACCGGGTCTGAGTCCATGGTTAATATGAACAGCATCAATTCCCAGATCCCATTCTTCCTTCAGGCTTTGAAGGATATGAAAAAGGCACACCGAATCGGGGCCTCCGGAGAGTCCGATTACGATGTGCTCACCATGTTCAATCAGATTGTTTTTTACAATTGTATCTTTAACCTTATCCTTAATCATCCCGTTGTTTTAACAGTCCTTCCTTTCATCAGCCGGCCTGCGGTCTCCATACGCGCTGATTGAATGGCAGGTGTGCGCAGCTGGTTGGAATGAATCAGCGTTTCCTAAATCATTGTAACATGTTTTAACCACGATGGACAGATACAATAATGAAGCAGGCTAGTACTCCGTTTCGGTCAGTTCTTCGACAAACCGGGGAAGAACAAAGCTGGCTTCATGAGTCTTTGCCGTGTACCAACGAGGCTCAAAATCCGCGAAGCGAACCGGACTTGCCGGATCATACTTCTTAGAACCGATGGTAAAGCAGTGAAGCCCGCTGGGATAGGTCGGAATGTTTGCTGTATAAAGTCCGGTGATCGGATAGATGGACTTAACGTCCTTCTGGATTCTTTTGATCAGCTCTCTATGATAAAAAGGAGATTCGGTTTGTTGTACAAATAAACCATCCTCTTTCAGCGCACCGAAAATGTCTTTATAAAACTCATAGGTGAAAAGAAGCTCTCCTGGCCCCACAGGGTCAGAGCAATCCACGATAATGACATCATACATCCCCTGAGATTCCTTCATATGCTTCAGTCCATCTTCGGTTTTTTGTTCTACAAGCGGGCTGCCCCAAACCGTACTATTCCACTCCGGCAGATAGGCTTTGCAGATTTCGATCACCCTGCCGTCAATGTCAACCCAGTCCACCTTTTCCACACTTTTGTGCCGTATGATTTCACGAACACTTCCTCCGTCTCCTCCTCCGATGACCAGAATCCTCTTTGGGTCGGGATGGGAGAGCATCGGAACGTGAACAATCATTTCATGATATACGAATTCATCAAAGGTTGTGGTCTGAATCACGCCATCCAGAACCATCATCTTTCCGAAATATTCCGTCTCCATAATGTCCACTTGCTGAAATTCAGTTTTTTCTGAGTATATAGTTCTTTTTACCCTGCAGGTAAAATTGACGTCCTCATTCTGCTGTTCTGTAATCCATAATTCCATTTTCTTATCCTCCGTTATACCGTTTTATTTATTGTCTGCGTTCCTCGAACAACTTATGTTGACCAATCAGAAATTTTATCATATTTTCTTTGATAAGGCTTCTATTGTCAAACGAAAATGCTGCCCCTCGGTATTACAGCGGATATCATATTATCACTAGCGAATCCATCATGCAAGAACAACCATTATATTCCATATTCCAGAGTAATTAGACGGTCAGCTGTACGCACGTAAGGAATCAGTGCCTCCCTAATTTATAATTGCGGTGATGACGGTCATGTCATCTTTCTCTTTGATGCCGTAGCGTTCTACCGCTTTATTAATAATCAGGTCAGACATGGTTTGAGGGTCTTTTGAGCGGATTGCAGAGATGGTCTCTCTAATCCAGTCCATTTGTCCGTCATTTCTGTCGGCCTCAGTAATTCCGTCGGACACGATGATGATCTCATCGCCCTTTCTCGCCTGAAATTCTATATGATTGATTCGTATACTGTCGACGATGCCCATGGGCAGCGCAGAAACCTTGACGGTCTCGACTTTATCACCTCGTTTGATAAAGGTTGCCGCAGCACCGATTTTAAACAGCTTTAGCTTCCCCGTATATTTATTGAACAGGCCAAGATCCACAGTAGAGAAGATCTCTTCCGTAGATTTAAACAGCAGAAGAGAATTGATGGTCTTTAGCGCCAGCTCTACGTCAAAGCCCGCTTTCATCAAGTTATAAAGTGAAGTTATGGTCAGCGCACTTTCTCTCGAAGCGCTTTCTCCCTTACCCATACCATCGCTCAAGGCGATCATGTAATCGCCTTCCTTCAGGTCGGCACAAATATAACTATCCCCCGAAATATTCCGTTCCTTGGCATAACCTGAGACACCTACACGGACACGGTACTTTTCTTTTGAAGGGAGAATGCATGGATCGGTCTGTTCCAGCGATTCGATCATGGATTTTGTTACTTTGACCATACCGCGGAATTGCAGTGCGATAATATTATTCCGATTGCGATTCGAACTATAGAGAGACGATAATTTTTCGAATGCGTCCAGATATCTTCCTAAAGTGAGCTGCATCCGATCCCGGGCAGTCAGCTCTTCATAGATATGATCCTGCCTGATCTTTGCGAGAAGCAATTCGATTTGCCCCATTGCTCTCTTTGGAATGATCATGAACACAAAAGCCGCAAGAATCGGATCATATATGGAAAGATAAAGCTCAGGATATCCTTTGATCAGCCCAAAGGCGATGCATACCGCTGCGAAACACATTCCTGCAGCGATCCGATTCAATCCCTTGAAAAACCCTGCGGTCAGCCCCGCGCAGGCAAAAATTCCGATGAGAGCAGGAGACTCCGATGTTACGAGTACCGCAGTCATTCCCGCAACGATTCCGGTAACCCCTCCTTCCATAATTCCAATCTTGTATCCCAGCAGAAGTGTAATAAAAAGGGCAAAGAAATAGACTGGCGAAAACACCCAAACTGTCTCAATTCCAATCCCTCCAGCCATGAGTACAATAGCCGCCGCAGAAGCAATGATTCCCTCCGCCATGGTTCCTGTATTTTTTTTCCCTTTGTCAAGCAGTCCGTAAAAGCGGTGAAAGACATAAACAAATGCCAGAATTAAAAGCGCTTCAATGAAAATCATAAAAATATCAAACATAAAAACAAGCTGAGTTGTAAAGAAATAAATTGATTTTGTCAATACCATGATCGCTGCTGCTGTGAAGGCTTTTATCAAAAGGTTGATTTTTAACCTTCCGGTTAAAAAGAACAAGATACCACAAATTACAATTGCAATTGCATCTCCCCAAATCTCATAGCCTGTCCCATAATGGGTTAAAAGGCCTCCCAGAACAAGAGGCATGGTGTAAATATTTGCTCTGCTCTTATGTAACAACACCGTAATCAATGCAATTCCACAGGGAAAAACGGCAAAGAAAAGAGCTGTCCTTCCCAGCAGGATAGAGCTGAGAAGAATTGCTGCTATCCCGGCATACTGTCCTGCAGCTGACCTTGACGCTTCCCTTGGTCCTTTGGAGAATCTGCCAAACAACGTGTTTCGCACATTTTCTAATAATAATTCCATTACAATCACCCCTTTTTTGCAGTAGAAATCAAATTTACGATTTCTTCGCACAAGCTGCTCATCATTTGTAAGCAAAATAGCATGCTAATGTCAGTATAATTTGTTCTAAGGGGTAACTTTGTAATAACTTGTAGCAAAACCGTTGAAATTTCAGCTAATTACTCTTATTTTTCCGCAAAAAAAGCCCCTGTTCTTCCAAAACAGGGGCGTGATCTGTCTAAAGGTGGATCATTGATCCGATTCTTCAGGATTACAAGGCTCTTTTCAGTTGAAGTTTTCGTTCCAAAGCGGCATATTCGCCAGATATCTTTCGTCTACTGCAGGAACATAAAAAGCGCCAAAGGTTTTTAGTCCACCATCGATTTTCATGGTAGGCAGCTCCACCAGGAAGCGATAATAGGGCATAAAGATCTCATCATACCTGGTCGTTCGGTAGATCAGTTCCACACCAGCAATCATTTTCTCTCCTGGCATCTTTTCCGGAACGCTGGTAAGATACTTTTTCTGGAGCAGGAGTTCCCTCGCTTTCTGCACTGTTATAATGGGATAGTCCCCAAGTTTATTCGATAAATCTTCCTTCTGCCGATCTATGATCCAAAGCTTTCCGTCCTCATCGGGTGAAAACGATATCCGGTTGAAGTTATACCCCAGTATTCTGTCAGTTATATTTCCCTCCGATTCAAAGGCCTCATAAGAGAAGGTCCTCTGTCCATAAATATTGTAATCTCCAAACAGATCCAGTGAAGGAGATTTGATCCCGCTAACGTGCTGATATTCTTTCAGAAGATAGTTCATAACCTCCCTGGCTTGCTGCTCCGAAGTATCATAGAACGTAAATCGGTACGCTTTCGGCAGCTTTATGCCATTTTCAAAAACAATCCGAACAGCGCCGTTTGCTTCAGTCTTGATGGCCACATCACCACTGGTAATAACAACTTCATCCTCTTGCAAGTTTATAGAAGCGGAATTCACGTCTAATCCCATAGAAGTTGCCACATCAAGAGCAGCCCCTTTCATTTCCTCCATTGACAGTCCCTTAACAGGCATTCCTGCTTGATCGTAACTTACAGGATTCCGAAACACCGGCAGGGTTGTGATATTGTCATCCTCAGACCATGGATTTCCGCCGGAAAGTTCTTTTGCGTTATGCGCAAGAAAGCCTTCAAAGCCATAGTCGCCCATGTTCTCATTGAGGGTAAGGATCGGGAGCTCTGGGTATAGCCCCGGTGATGGAACCGTGGGTTTTTCCGGCGATGGGATTGGGGAGGGCTCTTGTTCGATCGGGAGGAATCCAATGGTCAAAGCGATCACCGCACAAGCTGCAGCAGCGACAGCCCACCCGATCCATTGATTCTTTTTCTTCGTTCCGGGCTTTCCCTTCAAGCTGTGAGTATCTGCCTCTGCAATCAGTTTATCATCAATCATGCTGATTTCATCCAGCAATTTCTCGCTGTTCTTTCTCATATCACAACCCCCTCTTTCTCCAGATAGGCTCTCAATCTGTTTCTGATACGAAACAGTGTGGATTTCACCTTGCTCTCACTAATATCAAACCGTCTCGCTATGGATGAGATCGAATCAACATACCAGTAACGTCGTACAAACAAGATTCTCTGCTCTGTATCAATGGAATATAAGAAGCTGTCAAGATGTTTGGCAATACTTCCCATCTCATACTCAGACTCCACTGAGCTCTCGGAAGGAAGGCAGCCTTCCAGTTCACTGAGCAGCAAATGAACTTCATTTCCCCCACGCTTTTGTCTGTGCTGTTCTTTATAACGATTCAACGATAAATTTCGCGTGATTCTTCCCAAAAACGATCGAAAGACGACCGGACGCTGCGGAGGAATTGCATTCCATGTTTTAAGATAGGCATCGCTGACACACTCATCGGAATCCTCCTTGTTTTCTAAAATATTCATCGCAATCCGAGTGCAGTAAGTGCCGTACTTTTGTGCTGTCTCATGGATGGCGGTTTCCGAACGGGCATAGTATAATTCAATAATTTTTTCATCATCCACACCAGTTACCTCCTATCATTCACCTCTCATAATTGATCTGTTATTCATAAAGACAACAAAAAACGCCCCACGTTGCAATTACTGTAGAAATAAGGGAAATTTCAAGTCAGTCAATGATGCCTCCAAGCTTTAAAATCGATGATAAGCCTGCCGTCTTCCATACGAAAAACGCTATTCTGCGAAAACTTTGCCTGTCGATTCATCTGGAAGGAGATCAAATTATTTCTTCTCCAGACAGACAAGATGATACCTATATAGACCATACAGACAATATAACCCGTATAGCCATAGGACACAAGCGGCATGGGAATGCCCATGGATGGCAAAATTCTAAAATTCATTAGGATATTGCATGCAAACTGAGCAGATAGCATCGTGCAGGCAGACAGAGCCAGGCAAAATCCGTAGCCACGTTTTACCTTTTTTATTGTCAGAAGCATTCTGACAATAAAAATTCCGATCAGGGCGATTAAAATCAGTCCTGCAGCCCAGCCGAGGGTTGCAATTACGTTGATCAGGATATATTCCCCCGTGACATCGGGCATCATACCCAAACCATGCCCCTGATAGGTAGCATTGGTCTTGCCAAACCACTTGGAAAGAGAAAGCCATATGCCTGCCAGATTTTGCTGATAATCCACCTCTGTTCCACCAGGGAGCCAGCCCAAGAAACGCTCCACACGATTGGAATTCGACAGTATGTAGTATAGCAGCAATCCTACAGAAACAGTGCCGGTAGAAGAGAGCAGAATAAACTGATTTTTTCTGTTTCCGCTGAAATGATTCTCTGCCACGGCAGCGATCAGCAAAACAGCATAAGTAATTGCCACGATGAACGCTGCCGCTATGCTCGGCATGATCACTAGCAGCATCAGAGAGCAGGCACCGAGCAGGATCATCTTTAACGAGCCGCTGGTCCCCTTGCCTCGATATCGTTCTAAAAAACCCGCAAATGAAATAACAAACAATAAGCTTGCAAGCTCCGGTACTGAAATGGTAAATCCGCCGCCGATGGGAAGCCACCTTTTGGCACCGTTCATCTGGATGCCTGCAACCATCGTGAACAGAATCAAAATACTTGCTGAACAATAGAGCGGCATTGACATTCGTTCCAATTTTGTATAGTCATAAAAATAGAATACTGACATGACGCCAATCCCGATTAGAATGGATACGACATGCCTTAAAAACTTGGTGTTGTCATCACTAAATTGACTGCTTGAATAAAGGACAATCCCTCCAATTACAGTAATCAGAGCCACCAGAATCAAAAGGGACCATTCGGTCTGCGGCTTGTGCTGCCGATGAAGCTTTGCCCCTATTTCGCCAGTATTTCCCATTGCAGAAATGGCCAGATCAAGTGCCTTTTCTTCCGAAATCCCTTTTTCAATATTTTCTTCCATTAAATCACAAATGTGTTCGCTTAGCTCCTCCCTGATCTCTTTGTGAACTGCTTTGCACTTGATATGCTGGCAAACCTCATTTAAAAATAATGATATCTTTTTATGCATAGCACTTACCTCCAATCACAGAGTTGATCGCTTTTGAATAGACTTCCCACTCGGATTTTTTATTGCAGAGGAGGGTTTTACCTGCTTCTGTTATTCTATAATATTTCCTGCGTTTTCCATTGTCGGCATCAAACCAATAAGACTCGATGGCTTTCTCATTTTCGAGTCCATGGAGCATGGGGTAAAGGGTTCCCTCCTTTAGCTCGAATACTTGATTTGACAGCATTTTCAGCTCGTGGGCAATTTGATAACCATACATATCCTCCCGATCCAAAAGAGATAGGATCAGAATCGATGTACTTCCTTTCATCAGGTCTTTGTTTATTTTCACTGTGCACCTCCCATATCATCTACGCAAATTACATCGTCGCTTGATACCTAGAACAACTTTATACATAGATTTACTATGTATAATATAGCCTGGCTAAATATCTTCGTCAATACCACCAAAGTAAAATACCACCAAAGTAAAATTACGGCTCGGTTTTTTGACACCAAAAAGCGAAAATCAGCTGATCAGATGTGCGCATGAAAGGAATCCGCGTTACATTGGGACAAATAAAAATGAAGTTTAAGAGAATACGCTCGTGGTGTTCTCCCAAACTTCGTTTGTTTAACGGATGGTTTCTCTATGAGTCTTTCATTTCTCAAGTAGCCTAATCAATGGAAAAAAACTTCTTTGCATTTCTGCAGGTGATCTCCGCCGTTTGCTCATAGGAAAGCCCCTTGATTTCAGCGACCTTTCTAGCAGTATATTTAACGAAGTCCGGCCTATTACGCTTTCCCCGCAGCGGTTCGGGGGTCAGATACGGAGCGTCGGTTTCCACCAGAAGATGCTCGATGGGGATTTCCTGCACCACCTCCACTGTCTTTCTGGCATTCTTATAGGTGACGGGGCCAGCGATGGAAATGGTTGCCCCCAGTTTGACGTACTGGGAAGCCAGCTCTTTGCTGCCGGAGAAACAATGAAGAAGCACTTTGGCATCTCCAAGCTGATCTTTTCTCTTGGTACCAAAAGCGCCCTCTTCTTTCAAAATTCTCATCACATCATCATTGGCATCTCTGTCATGAATCACGATCGGCAGGTTCAGCTCCAGCGCCAATTGAATCTGCCGTCTGAACCAATACTGCTGCACATCCTTTTCCGAATGATTATAGTAGTAATCCAGACCAATTTCACCGATGGCCTGAACCTTTGGTTTTTTCGCCAAGGCCCGAAACATATCCAGTGTCATTTCATCCATGGTCTTTGTATCGTGAGGATGGCAGCCTACAGCAGCATAGCACCACGAATATTTCTTTGCATGCTCTGTGGCCTTTACAGAACTGGCCAGATCATAGCCGATATCCATGACATAGCTTAAATCCGAAGCCTCAATGGATTCTATAATCTCATCCCTGTCATCATCATAACGTTCGCTGTTGATGTGGGCATGCGAGTCAAATAACATTTTAATTCCTTTCCTAAAATGCGGCTTTCCCTATCTTTTGCCGCACACGCTCGCTATGCTCGGATGGCGGCTTTCCCTATCTTTTGCGACACACGCTAAGCTATGCTCGGACGGTGCCCGCAAAAGATAGGGAAAGCCGCTTCGATATAGTCAGACAGTGTCCGCAACAAACACGGGCAGGTAACTTGGTTTAAGTGTGTTATCAGTCATGTCGGATTGTATTCTCGTAGAAACCATCCGAGCGAAGCGAGCGGTTTCCGAGAGAATGCATCCGACATGACTACAGATTATAAATTTTAGTTAACTGAATTTCCGTTTGGGGCGTCCGTGGTCACGAATTCCAGTTTTTCTCCGTTATCCGCAAAGAGGATCATTCCCTTGGACTCTTCGCCTCTGAGGTTGATTGGCTTTAAATTCGCGACTACGATAACCTTCTTCCCCTTCATCTCTTCGGGTGTAAAGAATTTAGCTACGCCGGATACGATCTGTCTCGTATCTGTGCCGATCTTTACCTGAGATACCAGCAGTTTGTCTGCTTTCGGGTGTTTTTTGCAGTCGAGGATTTCTCCAACCTTCAGGTCGATCTTTTCAAAATCATCGATGGTGATTTCCGGTTTAAATTCAGTCTGAGGTGTTTCAGGCTCTTCCGGCTTGTCATTGAGTGCAGCAAGAGCTTCCAGCTCCTTCTCCACATCAAGACGCGGGAAGATAGCATTGCCCTTCTTCACCTTTTCGCCGCCCATCATGTCGAAGGTCAGGGCATCTTCCCAGACCACATCTGCATACCAGATTCCAAGCTGCTTTCTGATCTCCTTGGAGGTGGTGTGCATGAACGGGTAAATCAGCACCGATACGATGCGCAGCGCCTCTGCCAGATTGTGCAGAACGGTGTCCAAACGATCCTTTGTGGACTCTTCTTTGGCCAGCACCCAGGGCATGGTCTCGTCGATATATTTATTGGTCCTTCTGATAACAACCCAGATTTCTTCCAGCGCCTGACTGAAGCTGAACTTGTCCATGTACGCTTCCACTTTTTCCGCTGCACCAAGTGCAACAGCCTTCAGTTCAGCGTCGAATTCGCCCTCAGCTTTTGCAGCAGGAAGAGTTCCTCCGTTGTATTTTTCAATCATGGCAACGGTTCTGCTCACCAGATTGCCAAGATCATTGGCAAGATCAAAGTTCATTCTGTTCAGCATGACCTCATTGGTGTAAAGACCATCCTGACCGAAGGTATATTCTCTCAGAAGGAAGTACTTCAGCGCATCTACGCCGTAGCGTTCAATGAGCTTCACCGGGTCAACAATATTTCCTCTGGATTTTGACATTTTGCCGCCCTCCAGCAGAATCCAGCCGTGGCCGAGCACCTTCTTTGGAAGGGGTACTTCAAGAGACATGAGCATTGCAGGCCAGATGATGGAATGGAATCTGACGATTTCCTTTCCTACAAGGTGGACATCACAAGGCCAGTACTTTTCAAACTGATCCGGCTCGTCGGGATAGCCCAGCGCTGTGATGTAGTTGGAAAGCGCATCAAGCCATACATAGATTACGTGCTTTTCATCGATGGGTACGGGAATACCCCAGCTGAAGGAGGATCTGGAAATACAGAGATCTTCCAGCCCCTGCTTGGCGAAATTCAGCATTTCATTTCTTCTTGTGTCCGGCTGAAGGAATTCCGGATTATTTTCGAAGAGATCTATAAGCTTATCCTGATACTGGGAAAGCTTGAAGAAGTACGCTGATTCTTTCGCCTTCTCAACAGGTCTTCCGCAGTCGGGGCACTTTCCGTCAACACTTTGTGTCTCAGTCCAGAACGCTTCACAAGGAGTACAGTACCAGCCCTCGTATTCTCCCTTATAGATATCGCCCTTGTCGTACATCTTTTTAAATATTTCCTGAACCCGTTTTATGTGGCGGGGTTCTGTCGTTCGGATGAAATCATCATAGGATATCTCCATGGTCTTCCAGAGTTCCTTGATTCCTTCAACGATCTCATCGACATGCTGCTGCGGAGACATACCCTTTGCATCAGCCACCTTCTGAATTTTCTGTCCATGCTCATCGGTTCCGGTCAAGAACATGACATCATATCCGGTTAGCCTTTTGAAGCGTGCCATGGCGTCTGCCATTACGGTACAATACGTATGCCCTATGTGCAAATTGGAGCTAGGATAATAAATTGGTGTTGAAATGTAGTAGGTTTGTTTTGTCATTTGTTATCTCATCCTTTCGTGCCCCGAATCGAATGGGATCCGGCAGCTTATTAACATCGTCTGACGATGCGGTCGTAATAGTATAACACAGCTTACCCTCCTCTGACAAGGTGCAGCACGCCTGAAGCGGCGAAATTGGAACGTCGGCGGTGTTCTCGTCCTTGTGTTACGCGGCCCTATGCTAACGAAAAGCTAGCAACGGCTTTGCCTCCTACGCAAGCTGTGCTTTCTACGCTGTCCGTTTTTCCATTCTGGCTAAAGCCAGGGAAAAAAGGCAACGGCAGTGGGCAAATTTACCTTTGCAAACCGTGTTGGACCTTGTTAAAGGTGGGTACGCCCTTATAAAAATAGCTTCTCCCATTTTCTCACGTCTTACGCATGAGCCTAAATTGAAAATAGTTATTTCTACCCCAGAGGGCAAGGAGGTAATTAATTGAAGACATAATATGTCTGGTTTTTAGGACATTTCCTTTTTTTCGGCATAGTATAATACAGCAGCATTTCGCTGTATTGTAAAACATTTGACTCGTAATAAAAGATTTAAGACATTCAAGTAAATTAAAAGTTTATAAGTTCAATTTTTATATTAGTTTCGGAAATTAACATCAGAAATCAAACATTACGAAATATTGATCGAATTTTAGGAGACTTAATAATGAGTGATATCGCATTGCAAATTACGCGCACTCCAGGAGGCTCCGTAGTCACGGGAGCGAATGTAGTCTTTGATCAGATTTTATTTTCTTCGGGAAATATAAGCTATAACACCTTAACCGGCGTCATAACATTTCAAGAGCCGGGGAGGTATGTGATTAATTGGTGGGTTGCAACCCAAATATCTCAGTCAATCAATGGCTCTTCATTCATCCTCCAATCGTCTCAGGGAGACGACATCGTCGGAAATTCTCCGCTGAAGACTGGAGAGGTAAGCGGAGTCGGCATCATAGAAACAGTTACTGCTCCGGTTACTCTGGCATTAGTTAGTATAACTTCGGCAGAGGTCTTTTACTCTGCTATCGTCCCGCCTTCAGCCTCACTGATCATTGTTCAGGATGATGCTGCTGGAGAAGGCCCCACCGGCCCGACAGGAGACACCGGCCCGACAGGAGACACCGGCCCAACTGGCGACACCGGCCCGACAGGAGACACCGGCCCAACTGGCGACACCGGCCCAACTGGAGGCACAGGCCCAACTGGTGATACAGGCCCTACCGGAGGCACAGGACCAACTGGAGACACAGGCTCCAACGGTGATACAGGACCAACTGGAGACACAGGCTCCAACGGTGATACAGGACCAACTGGTGATACAGGACCCACCGGAGGCACAGGCCCTACCGGTGACACAGGCCTGACTGGAGATACTGGCTTGACCGGAGACACAGGCCCGACTGGAGATACCGGCTCGACCGGAGACACAGGCCCCACCGGAGACACAGGCCCGACTGGAGACACCGGCCCCACCGGTGACACAGGCCCGACTGGAGATACCGGCTTGACCGGTGACACAGGCCCGACTGGAGATACCGGCTCGACCGGAGACACCGGCCCCACCGGTGACACAGGCCCTACCGGCGACACAGGCCCAACTGGTGATACAGGCCCTACCGGTGACACAGGCCCGACTGGAGATACCGGCTCGACCGGAGACACAGGCCCGACTGGAGATACCGGCCCGACTGGTGACACAGGACCGACTGGTGACACAGGACCAACTGGAGATACCGGCCCCACCGGAGACACAGGCCCTACCAGTGACACCGGCCCAACTGGTGATACAGGCACAACGGGAGACACCGGGCCCACAGGAGACACTGGCCCCACCGGAGATACTGGCCCTACCGGAGATACTGGACTCACAGGAGACACCGGACCTACCGGAGACACCGGTCCGACAGGAGACACCGGTCCCACCGGACCGGAAGGAGGACCTACCGGAGACACTGGACCTATCGGCGACACCGGACCTACCGGAGATACCGGACCTACCGGAGACACCGGTCCGACAGGAGACACCGGACCTACCGGAGACACCGGGCCTACGGGAGACACCGGACCTACCGGAGATACCGGACCTACCGGAGACACCGGTCCTACCGGAGACACCGGACCTACCGGAGACGCCGGTCCTACCGGAGACACTGGACCTACGGGCGATACTGGACCCACGGGCGATACTGGTCCAACAGGCACATTTGAACCCAATCCCTTTGAAGTTTACGTTCAGGCGGGCGCAGTCGGAGGAGACGGTACGCAGGCTAATCCCTTCGCAACGATCCCTCAGGGCTTGGCCGCCGTGTCGCCCACAGGAACCGTGCATATCCTGAACGGCACCTATCCCGTTACCGCAACGATCACCGTAAACAAAGCCAATGTGACGCTGAAGGGGTATCCGAACACGCTACTTCTCCTACAAGGAGCGGTCATCGCCCTGCTGGTCACCGGCACGGGTGTTACCATCGACGGGATGACCATTACCAGCAATAATCCCTATGTGGTGGAGTTCATCCAGTTTGCGGGATCGAACCACAAGCTCATCAATAACTATATCTTCGGGCCGCCTCAGGCAGGGGACTCAAGTACCTGGGTCGTCAACCGTGGGTTTGTAACGCAATCCAACGTAACCAACTTGATCGTCCGGAATAATATCTTTTATTTCCTCCGGCAGCCTGCGTACCTGAACCCCAATTCCACAGGCTATCTCCAAAACAACGTCGTTTATAATACCCGCGGATTTGTGGTCGACGGAGCTATCTTTGTCCTTTCCGGAAACTCCTGGGGCAGCCCGACTAATGCTGTGGATATCGCATTGTTGGTAGGCACGATTGTGGGTCCCCCCTATGACCCGCTCAGTGAGTTAAGCAATAACAACAGCGTCGCTTCGATTCAAGACAGTAGGTAGCGGTTGGCTTCCCTGATGAAAAGATCATCAAAAAAGCGTGCTTCCAAATAGAGGTACTATGCTCCCTTCTAGTACAATGTAACACTTAATTGTGTATTTATGATGCGCCGAATATTTGCTCTAATACAAGACGTCGGAAAGAGGCGTAACGGTGTCTACGCTGATTGACGCCAACACAGTAGTGGGGCAAAGAGGCAAGTATCACGCAACTTTTAGGTGTTGCATGGTACTAGGTTGACTAATAAAATTTGATGCTACTTCGAAGGGAGCATTAGCAAAAAAACCAGCAGATATTGTCCTGCTGGTTGAAGCATCATAGATTCCCCACCCTCAAAGGGCGCTTCATCGCTTGTTATAGGTTATTGATCAAACGCAACTTGAATATCACCTAGGCTTGCAGAAACTTTCAGATTATTCGTTGCACCGTTTTTGGCCTGTATACTGCCGCTGCTTTCATTATCGCCAAGGGTTACCTCACCCAGACTTGTTTTCAAATCATAATTGAACTGGGATTCTGCTGCGCCAAGGCTTACGGAAACAGTTCCTAAGTTCGAGGTGATATCGGTATCACCAAGGAGGATTCCGCTCAGATCAATGTCTCCGCTCTTATTTTCCACTTTGAGACCCTTTG
Source organism: Clostridiales bacterium (assembly GCA_015243575.1). Lineage (NCBI taxonomy): Bacteria > Bacillati > Bacillota > Clostridia > Peptostreptococcales > Anaerovoracaceae > Anoxybacterium > Anoxybacterium hadale. Next base: position 4,423,325 of record CP042469.1, on the reverse strand, counting down.
TGTTCAAATTTTCTGCAGTGAGCATGCCAAGACTCAGTTTCAGCACTCCTTGTTCTGTTGTTACACCGGATAAAAACAGATCCCCTGACAGCGCTTTTGCCTCTAATTGATTCACTTCTACATTTTTCAGCGAAGTCTCTCCTAAGTTGTTTGTCACGTCAAGAAAATCCCCCTTCACACCCGACAGGCTGCAGTCTCCGCTGCCAACAAAAGCTTTTATCTTGTTTGCGGAAATATTGCTTAATTCAAGCCTCCCCAAACCGTTATTAAATTCTACAGTTTCTGCGGTGATTCCGTCAAAGGACATATCTGCCATAGCGGCTTTGATTCGCACTTCCTTCAGTTCAGAGTCCTTGGGATAATAGATTTTAACTCCAACTATACTGCCCCGCCCACTGTCACTATCGCTGCCTCCGATATGAATGCTCAGATCAATCCCTTTGTTAAAGAATGAACCATTACGCTCTTGAACGACCAGCACACCATCCTCGATGCTATATTCGGGCTTTCCATAACCCGTATCGTATACCCCTTCGATCGCATATTTGTCACCGGCAATCAACTCCACAGGATAAAGGTTCATATCCGTCTTTATGCTGTTGAACGGAGCAAGTTCTTCTTCAAACGACTCCAGCTTTCCGCTGCGTGTAATGGGACCATCCGCCTTGCTCCCATTGCCCCAACCTTTGCCAACATGAACTCCAGTCTTGTCGATAGAGATGGGTTGGTTCCCTCCTGCTGCATAACCTGCTCCTGCCAGAAGCAGACCCACAGCCACCATGGCTGCCGCAGTAATTGCAATACCCTTTAATGATTTATCCATCTATTTCATCCCCCTTTGATTTTTTATTCAGTTGCCGATTCATGGTTTTTGCTATACTGCCGAAAATCCCCCTTGCAGCAAGCACAATTAATATCCCTGCCAATATTGTAGTTCCTAGAACCGCCAGTCCTACGCCGATGGTGAATAGTGCAACCGGCAAGCTTGTAGCAATTACCGCAACGCCTGAAATCACCACGACAATTCCCCCGAAGAATAATGCTGCAACACCAATGATTAAAGCGGCAAGAAGGCCTATCAGGGCAGCTATGAGTCCGATCGCAAGCATTGCACCGCCAATGGCAAGAGGAAGTGCAATGGGTGCCGCGAAGATTGCCAGTATTACCAGCCAAACTGCAGAAATCCCCTTTTTCACTGTTAGCCTTTTTTCTGCATCCAGCTGCCTGACAGCGGAGTCCGCTTTAATTCTTGCGGCGATCTGATACGGTGAACCCAGCTCTTCCAAAACCTTCTGCTCGTTTTCTTCTCCGGCATCGTCAAAGTATTCATAATAATAATCTAAAGCAGACTGCCTCTCCTCACCCGGCATTCGCGACAGCTCCTGCTCCAGCTTGCTGAAAAATTCCGATCTATTCATCGTCATCCCCTCCACATAAAAGTTGATCGACTTGCGTCTTATACAAAATCCAATCTCTTTTGTAATCCTCATATTTTTTCTTGCCAACCTCGGTAATAGCGTAGTACCTCCGGTTTCTCCCCTGAAATGGCTGATCGTAAGTTGTAAGGCAACCATCCTTCTGCAGCCGTCTAAGAACCGGGTACAATGTTGATTCCGAGATATCTGTAACATCTCTCATGGTTTGCGTCAGAATATATCCGTAAGTGTCACCCCGTGAAAGCACTGCAAGCACGCAGGCGTCCAGCAGAGTTGATCCCACCTGAAACCCCATTCCGATACCTCCTTTATTGATTCTGCTTATTCTAGTACAGCGTATTTAAATTAATTAGTCACTAAGCTAGTTTGCATCTAATATTATTTTATATTCAATACTATACATCGTATAATATTGTTTGTCAACGATTATCGTGCATATATTTTGCAGGGAATCCTCCTGCAAAATCTTTTTGCGGAGGCTCCGGCTTCATTTCAGCAAAGAGGATTGTCTGTCTTGACACTTTTGTCTAATCATGTTAGACTACTTTTAGTCTAATGACATACGACAGGAGGATTCATAAATGGAACAATATAAATTAGGGGAGATGGAGCAAAAATTTGCCGACATGATTTGGGCAAATGTGCCAATTAGCTCCCGCACGCTCACAGAACTATGTGAAAAGGAATTTGCTTGGAAACGTACCACAACCTACACCATGTTAAAACGACTGTGCGAGCGTAGGATTTTTGAAAATAATAATGGTACAGTCACCGCTCTGATGTCCAGGGCTGAATTTGGAGCTGCACAGGGAGAACAGTTTTTAACCGATGCTTTTTCCGGCTCACTTCCACAATTCTTGGCGGCATTCACACGCCGGAAAAAATTAAGCTCGAAAGAAATCGATGAGATACAGCTCCTGATCGATCAATATAAGGAGGGCTGACGATGGTTGACAAGATTTTTTTACAAGTATTAAATATGAGCTTCACTGCAAGCATCGTCATTTCTATTGTATTGATTGTAAGATTGCTTCTGCGAAAAGCGCCAAAGGGATTTTCCTATGCGCTGTGGTCGGTGGTTCTGTTTCGTCTGATTTGCCCCTTTTCCTTTGAGAGCATATTTAGCCTGCTGCCCACAAAGGCAAATCCAATCTCACAGGATATCGTCTACATGCCAATACCTGAAATTGATACTGGTATTATGGCGATGAATCATTCTATCAATGTGATTCTCCCTGCCGCAACACCGCAAGCCAGCGCGAATCCATTGCAAATCTGGATGTTTATTGGCAGTCAGCTCTGGTTGTTGGGCATTGCAGCTTTGCTGGGATATAGTCTTGTTACACTATTGCGTCTAAAAAAACGGTTACAGGATGCCACTCCGTATCAGGACAATATATTTACTTCTTCAAAAATCGACACTGCTTTTGTTATGGGAATTTTTCACCCGAAGATCTATCTTCCCTCTCACTTAAGCGATACCGAACAAACCTACATCCTGCTCCATGAGCAAACTCATATTAGAAGGCTTGACCACATTGTCAAGCTAATAAGCTTTTTGGTTCTTAGCATCCATTGGTTTAACCCGCTTGCTTGGATCGCATTCTTCCTGAGCGGAAAAGATATTGAAATGTCTTGCGACGAAGCGGTGATAAAACAGCTGGGGAATGATGTGAAAAAGGACTATTCCACCTCACTGCTTACCCTTGCAACTGGCAGAAGAATTGTGGGCGGCACCCCCCTTGCTTTTGGTGAAGGCGATACAAAAGGCAGAATCAAGAATGTGCTGGACTATAAAAAACCTGCATTTTGGTTGGTTGTCGTTGGGATAATAGCAGTTGCTTTTGTCTTGATCGGTTTCACGACAAATCCAAAGGAGGGTCCCGATGGATTGAAAGGTACCATTCCATCGGAGCAAAACGGAGTGCAAGGCATGTACCCTACTGAGGATTTATGGGATGCCCGCACGAAATATGTTGGCGATAATTCAGCGGTTGGAACGCTGATTGGTTTGCTCCCTGTACCCATTGATTTGAACTATGACCATTTTGCATTGCAAACTAGAGCGCAGCCATACCATGTCGAAATTGTATATTCTGTTTCAACACAAAAACTGGCAGCGTATGACAAAGAAAACGCATCCCTAGCCGATTCTTTGAAGACAAATGCACTGCTCTTGATGGCTTTAATAGAAAATGTAGATGAAATTCAGGCCACATTGACAGATGGCAGCAGAAAAGTTAGCTTTACCTATGACCGGGAATGGGCAAACCAAACGATAAACGGGGATGTTCGCGACTATGCAAAGAGCCCAGAAAAGTTACAGAAACTGATTGATTCCATCGGTTCAGGAACAACGAATGAGACAGTTGCCGCCGTATACTCGATTGCGAAACTTGGCAAAAATAATGAGGTGCTTTCCGAATTCTCTTCTGATACTCAGAAACTGGCAGATGCGATGATCATGGATGCCTTTATGAAATCAGCGGCATGGGAGGGGGTGGACATTACCACCCTTGAGGAATGCTATCGTATTCGCCAGATATTACCGGAAACAAACGAGATCCATGATTATTATGCTTATTTATTGGAGGATGGAAAAGCCGTTCTTCAGATGAACAGAAACGGAATGTATACCAGTCTCTCCAAGGAGCTTTATGCACAGCTTGTTTCTTCCTTTGAGTCGGCAGAGGGTATGTTCTTTTGGGTAAAGCCTGATGAGCCACCACAGGTCATTGGTGATACCGCTGCGGTAGTTTGGCTCAAGTCCTTCATGGAAGCGGATACGCCTGATGATAGCCGTATTACAGATTACAAAATTACAAATGTGACGGTCATTGCAGGAAATCCGAAGCAGGGTGTGAAGTGGGAGGACATGGCCTATCAATATGTCGTACGGCTCACATATAATATTACTACAGCCGCCGAGCAGTATTCTGCTCCCAGCGACGGCATTTCGGGCAAGGGTACTTTCCAGAATTTGTTCCGGGAACTTGGCGTTAAGGTTAAATCAGTCGATGGCGGCGGCTATCAGATTGTCAGCGTTGGCACTGGCGGCGCCGAACAGGAATTTGATTGAAGGAATCGGTTTCAGGTCCCATCTTATAAATAGATTAAGCCTTCGTTCAACCATATGTAAGAGACGAACAACAAATACAAAGCAGTATCAAAAAGACAATTAAGCCAGCATTTCATGCTGGCTTAATTCGTTAGGAAGACGGCATGCTGAGCTTCACCGTTTCTTTTATCTTCTGTGCCGCATCCTTGATGTCAAGCCCCAGGGTGTCAATTTTAAGATGCCCATACTGCTCGTATAACGGAATCCGTTCCTCATAAATAGTCCGAAGGGTTTGTCCTTCTTTCATAGAGATTCCCCGTTCTGTGATATCCCCAAGGCGACATTCAATTTCATCAAAGGGCAGCTGCAAATATACGACAATGGCGGTTTCCCGGTAATGTTCCATTGCTTCTTTTCCATATACGACGCTGCCTCCGGTTGCGACAACGGTATTGCTGCCGCCGATTTGAAGGTTGACTTCATTTTCTATCTGATTGAATGCTTCAGGGCCGTCATCCTCAAGAATCTCGGTGAGGAGCTTTCCTTCCCGCTCCTGGATCAAAAGGTCCGCATCGATAAAATGGAACCCCATAATCTTTGCGAGGATCACGCCCACTGTGCTCTTGCCACAGCCCGGCATTCCGATTAAAACGATATTTTTCATACTAGCCTCCGTTACGCTGTTCCGTTCCCTATTCTGCAAATCCGTTACATAAGTTCTTACTCCAATGGTTTCCAACATAATAGATCCATTTTGCGTATGTTTCAATTATATCATGCATTCCAATAATTAAAAATACCGCCGGCGATAATTGAAGCCTGCGGTATTGATCGCACTTTTATTCGACCGGACAACGCAAGATTGTTTTCAGCTTATCTTGCGCAGTTTTTCTTGGATCATTCAGATAGATCTCATGGTGTCTCCGTACCGTACCGTCACCAAGTACTTGACCCACAGCACTGCAAAGATTATTTTCCTCCAAGAACTGCTCCATTTCAGCAAGGGATCTCGGCTCATCATCGTAGGGTCCAAGGTGCATCATTTGTATGCATAAGCCCTCTTCAAAAGAAACCAGCCGTGCTGTAGAAGGATCAAATTCGGGTTTCTTGCGAAGTACTTCTTCACGAGCCCAGTCAAGGATCTCCTGATTGATAAACTCGGGCTGCCGGATCATCGAAGTCCAGCAAAACCGATCTTTTTTAGAATAATCCTCACCAGACACTTTCTCTTCAGTATGGGTTTGATGTTCCCCGCGATAAGATTCCTGCACTCCAGAATGGATCTCCTTATTATCTGACAGCCACCAAAGTCCCTCCAGCGGAGGAACCACATAGGAAAAATAACCCAAAGGACGTTGAGGGCCTTTTTCACTCATTTTAATGGCATAGGACAGTGCATACAACAGTCCCACCGCAGTCTGATATTCCCCCGCCGGATCATTTGGATTTCCTTTCCCATCCACCATAAGAAACGTGATAGATGGGACTCGAATTAAGGAAGGCTTCGCTTTTGGCTGGTACAAATCCTTGTATTCCTTCTTATAGTCCAGCTTCTTTTCAGTGCTGCCGAAGCTTGCATCGTTTTTTATCTGCTTTTCCATCAGGCTACCCCTCCTGAAACAGGAACAATGATATCAGTAATATAGCCGTCTTCATTCCCTTTGAAGATCATTCCCGGTCCTTTCCGATAAACTTCCCTTGACGGTGTCAAACACGCAAGACCATTCTCACCTGCATAATCAAAAATTGCTTTGTAAGCCATATTCAACTTACTGTAGCTACCCACATGGGTTGTGCAGATCGCCCGTATTGCAGGCAGCGTCTTCCCTTCAACATCAGGATGACGAATGAGTTTCTTCGTTGGCAAGCATAATTCCAAATCCGCATCCTCCTCACGATACTCCGCATCATGATAGCACTGGATAGGTGCTCCCGCCCCCTGATCCTTCACAGCTTTATAGAGCTTACCGATATATTTGCCGGTGTCGTCGTATTTCCCTCGATATCTGATTGCAGCCACAGTGACCGAAGGAATATCTTTTACCTCAATTTGATAATTCATACGTTTCTCCTCTCTATCATTTGGTTTGATGTAGAGGTTCATTTTCTTGATCAGCTCCTTTTCTTTCAAAATCCGATTTTGTATCATGGTTCTTTTTTCTTCCAAATAGCAGGTCAAGTCCGAGTCATCCCGGCAGTTTTCAAGTACATCTCGAATTTCAGCAATCGAAAAATCTAGGCTGCGAAGCAGCAGAATCCTCTGCGCTTTGGCAAAATCCTCTTTGCTGTAATAACGATATCCTGTCTCCGAGTCTCTGCAGGCGGGCGTCAGTATGGTTTCCTCGTCATAATACCGCAATGCCTTCACCGAGAGACCTGTTATTTTTGAAAATTCGCTGATTTTATACATCATTCACCTCTTCGCCTCTGTATACAAAGATTCACGTGCTTCCATTCTGGAACTGCAGGACGTATACCAGGCTAACCAAAGTATAAACGCTCCACCGCAGGGGAAAGTCAAGAAAAATTTATTTATGAAAATGATTGATGAAAATAACTCATAGAAATGATTCAGAAAATAATTCAAGAGGAGCTATTCTTCTGCGAGGCAATTATATAAGGTGGTTTATAAACTGTCAATAAAAAACGAAGAAGCACAGGCTTGCGGTCAGCCATGGTGCCGCAGCTGCACCTTTAAAGGAAAAGCCGATTGAGAAATTCTCAATCGACTTTTCTTAAATTTAGGATATTTCCTCCGATTGTCGCAGGTGAGTATTAAATATCTACGGATGATCGGATTCTTATCGCGCATCCACTGATATGGCTAAGTTGTCAAAGCCCTGATAAGGCATACCCGAATCATAGTTCAGGCGTTGGTATACCTGAATATCAGGGTGGAGATCAAGGCTAAAGCTGATCGTTGCCCCTTCCCAATCAAAGCGTTCTGCATCGAAGGGGAGATTGTGCTCTGCATCGGACAAAACAATGGTTCCGCTGTCGGCATCCAGTGAGGTAAATGCTCTTAGAATGTAGGTCTTACCTTCACTTTGAATCTGAAACAGGCAGGCTGCAAAGAATTTATCTGCAAGACCATGATCTTCATCAAAGAAGAGTGTCAGCACCTTTTCAGAGGCATCGAAGTGTGCTGTCGGCACAACGCCTGCCTCGGTCTCCCTGGGAGCTCCCTCAAACGTAAGCACTTCTGTTACAGCGTTCCCTGCGAAATCAACCGCATCCGCCTGTGGCTCCAGAGTGATAAAGAATTTTCCACCGGCATTCAATCTAGGAATGCTGTCGTCATGAAGTTCTATGAAGTAAATCATATCGCTGCCGTCGGTTCGGAATGAGTAATTGACATCAAAGAAGTCCTGATCAATGAAATCTGCAGACTCTTCATCATCTCCGTACTTTACTGTAATATCAAAGCCATTGCCTTCGTCGTCGTCCCAAAAATACAGACTGTTTTCAATGTTCAATGAGATATATTTACCTGTGCTTGATATGGAACTCCCTTTTGCTGCAAGCTTCGCATCCATCGCTGTAGCATCAAACGCTTCAACCAGGTTGGGCACCGTCGCTTCATCCTGCAAGGCTCCCGTTTCCGGTGGATTGTAGCTTATCCTCAGTGCCTCTGTGTCTGCTGCCACATCGTATATGCTCAGAATTACACGTCCCAACTGATTCCTCTCCGGGTTGTTCACTTCAACCTTTTCTATGGAGCCCTCAGATAAGGTAAATGCCGACTCGTCCGGAACAGAATTGGAATCAAGACTTTCATCGAAATGGATATAGATCTGATTCTTGCTTTCATTCATATATGCCGCTTCAAGCCGAGGCTCGAAACGATCCAGCTCCGCAGATACTGCCGGATCAAAAGTGAGCATCGTCGGATTCTGAGAAGTGGACGACTGATCCCTGATCACAAAGAAAATATCAATCCCCCGATTATCTGAAACACTTACATTCGTGGTCAAGGTGTGAGAATTTGTATCTGCAATAGTGATATAAGGAGTTTCGTCCGCGTATACCACCTCATCCTGAGTCCCGGCATGACCATGCACCACAGCGGTTGCATCAGTAGGGCATCCGGAATTGATGGAGTTAACCACCATGAACACTTCCATCGGATTGCTGGTGCTTGCTCCCAGTAGTTTTATTTCAAGCTGAATCCTACCGCTGTCCACCACACTGGCTTTAGGATAACCTGCAGCAAAGCGGGAATCCACTTCAATTGGCTCCTGCCAGCCGCTCCATTTGGCATATACGGTGATATTTGCTGTGATAGGAGTGGCTGCGGTGAATTCAGACAGAAAGGTCCCGTCATCCAGGAACCATCCCAGGAAGGTTGCATTTGCCTTCGTCGGATTCGCAGGCAGACGAATGAGGCCTCCCTTTGAAATCCCAGAGATGGACTTTACCAAAGATCCGCCGTTGGAGTCGAAGGTAACGGTGAAACGCGTACCGTTATTCCCGCCTCCTCCGCCACCACCGCTGCTGGCGGGGGGTGCTGTACTGGTGCTGTCGCTTACGGTCTTACCGTTGACTACGGAATCCATGCCTTTGGAGACGGAGATTTCAGTAATAGATGCTCCACCTGACACTGTCGCTTTTGCATTAAGCACAAGGCTGTCTATTTTACCCGATGCGGACAAGTCCAGCCCCGCTGCATTATTTTCGACGGTTTTAAAATTCCCATCTAGCACAATTTTCTGCCCGCTGATCAAAGAAGCCGGAATTTCTACTTTTTCGATAACTCCTCCTGCCAGCTCCTTCGTCACAAGGATGGCTCCGCTTTCCAGCGTAACAAGAGAAACACTGGTTTTTCCAGTAGCAACAATTCTCACTGCACCATCCACTTTGTTTACAACCAAAGATCCGTCAACGGTTACGCTATTGAAATAAACGGAATTTTCGCCTCCGCCTCTTACGATAACATCTCCGTCAACTTTTATATTATTAAGATCGACCTTACCATTTCCAACTCCCTCGGCAACGATAAGGCTTCCTGAAATATGCATATTTTCCAGGGTTACGTCAGAAGCGTTGATGATTACAGTTCCGTCTATATCACCGGTATATTCCCCTGATTTAATAAAAATTCCTTTCACTGCATTATCAAGCAGTTTCACAACTGACGCTCTTGTAATACTCGCAGCAGGCGCAAAACTGTTATCACCGACTCCAGCCAGATAGCCTTTTGCAACCAGTGCATTCACATAGCCCTTTGCCCAGCTGCCGATATAGGAATCGTCAGAAAAACTTGTATTACCGTTTTTAGCTTTGATTCCCAATGCTCTGCAAAGCATAACCGCTGCCTCTTGCCTCGTTATGTAATCAGCAGGCCGCACCTTTGAACCGCTGCCTGCCATAACACCAGCAGAGTTCGCACGCAGAATAGCATCCGTATACCAATTTTGATCCAGGTCACTAAATTTATTTTCTGCTTTGACCTGGTACTTCATTATTTTATCCAGAATTGTTGCCATTTCACCTCTGGTGATTGGATCGTCAGGCCGAAAGACGCCATTATTTCCTGAAATAATACCCATGTCACTCCATTTAGAGATCTCCCCGGCGCCCCAATGTCCCACAAGGTCAGAGTAGGCCGCCGCTGATACAGGCGACGGTATAAAAGTAAGGATCATCGCCAGGGCTAGCAGGATAGACAGGAACTTTCTTTTTCGCATTTTACTTTCCTCCTTAATGTTTTTAGTACTGCGCACCAAATGAAGTACCCAGAATCGTCCAAATTAATTATATTAGATAGCCACTTCCTTTTGTTCCTAAAAATTATAGGAATTTGTACTCAGAATCGTTCGACATTCTCTTTTAATTCGCTCTCCTTGTGCTATAATTCATGCTAGGAGGCGGTTTTCAGCATTCATATCTTCTTAACCTCCTGGGAAGGGTTTCACCAAATGATCTACATGTTGCTGCTTTGTTTTCTAATTTTCTTGATCTATATCTCTGATCGAAAAAATCCAACTAACCGCTGGGGCGGCATCTCAGGTTTTCTATTTTGTCTAGGAGCTATAAAAGAATACTTTTACTTTGATTTGGTTCCTCTGATTCCCCACGGAACGGTAAATGGTGAACCTCTTGAAATTTACACCCATCTATATTCTGTTATGACAGCGCTCCTATATTGCTTTGCCATGCCTACGGCAATCATCTTTGCAATGTATTTTGCAGGATATGATCCAAATAGTAGCACCCGCTCCCGTAACAAGATGATTTGGGGGGGAATATTTTTCATTCCTCTCATCATCCTGCTGTTTTATAAGCCTCATCTTTTTCGAAGCTATCAGCTGGGAAACTCTGTATTTTGGTACGTTCTGGGCACGTTTAACCTTCTTTGCGGTCTCGTCTTTTCTCTGTTGATCCTGCGCACAGTATTTCAGGAACCAAATCCAAATCTTAGAAGACAGAAACGTCTTGTTGCTACAATTATCCTGCCGCCGGTTATTTATTGGCTGGTGACGATTTTTATTATCCATCCCCTGAAACTGAATGCGTTGTTTAAGCTGTGGCAGGGAAATATTGTAATCGTGATCCTTTCAATCGGGTTCTTTCTTGTAATGTCTTTCCGTGACGGTATTATGGGACTAAAGCTGAGAAGAGAAAAATACCGTTGGAATTCCGATATGTCCAGTGTTCGAAGAAGTGTCGCATTTACCATACATATGTTTAAGAATGAAACAGCAAAAATGGAGTACTGCATTGATAATCTTGAACAGGAATTTCTATCGAAAAATCAAGAAAGCGTGCCACCCACAGAATTTGCTCTCATGCGCCGCTCCATAGAGAAACAGCAAGAGATATTAGAAAGGGCACGACGTCACTCAGACGAAATTATTCTTTTGGAACAACCCTGCTCTATCACCAATCTGATCGAGGAAGCTGTGAGCAGTATATCCTATCTTAACCCTCAAATTACAATCCGCGTGGATTTTAAAGATGATGCATCGCTTCTTTGTGACAAAGCTCATATCCTGGAAACCATAATCAACCTGCTGCGCAATGCTGCAGAGGCCATCTCACTTCGTGGAGAGATTAGGATTTCATACGATTTCGTACCGAAAAAAGGATATGGATTTATCCAGATAGCCGATAACGGCAGCGGGATAGAAAAGAAAGATCTGGATCGCATTTTCGATCCATACTATACGACGGAAAACCCTGAGAAAAACTTCGGGCTAGGCCTTGCATACTGCAGGAATGTAATACAAAAACACGGCGGATATATCAAGGTGCAGAGTACCCCCAACAAGGGCTCTATCATGACCATCGCTTTGCCTTCGGAAAGATTTTCCTTGGAAAGTTTCTCAACAAGAGAGGAGATGGCTGCCATTGAATAGCAGAATAAAAATTCTTTATGTTGAAGATGACCTGGATTTTATATATATCATCGGAAAGATGCTTGAAAAAGAACCGGATTTTGAGATTTGCGGTTATGCAAGGACAAGGGAAGAAGGAATTGCACTAGCAAAAGAACTTCAACCCGATATTGCACTCGTGGATCTGAGTTTGACTCCAAACAATTTTGATGGAATTGACGCCGCAAAAGAAATTCATCTTGTCTGCGGCGCAAAGATTGTGCTCCTCACATCTTTTGAGCAGCCGAAAATCTCCATCGAAGCAAGTAAGCGAAGTTTTGCATCCGGCTATGTATTTAAGAGTCAATGCCAGCTTCTGCCTGAAACAATTCGCAAGACAGCAGCTGGAGCAACCCCGCAGGAACAGTTTATTAAAGCTCTAATTATCGATGAGCTCTCCAATGCAGAGAAAAGCGTTCTTCTCTACCTTCTGGGTGAGGAATTAAAAATTGCGTCCTCAGAAAAAACCATCGCAAATCAGAAAACGAATATTTTTAGAAAACTTGGCGTGAGAAATACCGACGAGCTAATTCGATTGCTTCGTTGACATGACTTCGCATATTGATTTACAGCCGCCATTATCTTGTTCGTCCTACAGATAAATATCCGAAAATTCAACGTTCATTTTTAACACAATATTTTGATGGTCGTTGACGATCTCCTTTAGTTCTGTATCGTTCCTACTGCGATCATGAATTACGAGAGGCATTTTTATAATAAATTCGCTGCCTTTACCAGGCCTGCTCTTCACCATGATTGTGCCGCCCATCAGCTCTGTCAAAGACTTTGTGATAGCCAGTCCGATTCCACTCCCCTCGCTTTTCCTTGTTAACGTAGTTTGTACCTGATGATATCGCTGAAAAACAAGCTCCATCTTATCCTTTTCAATACCAATTCCATTATCTTTAACTGCAATCATAAGGCTATCCTTATAGGGGTACAACCGTATCTTGATTGCACAATCCTTATCAGAGAACTTTATGGCATTTGAAATAAGGTTGAGCATGATTCGTTCCATCATATCCGCATCGCACCTTACCAGTGCCTCTTTCAAACGTGGCTGAAAGGCAATACTCATATTCTTATACTTCGCAAAATCCTGAACCACAATCTTCTCAAGGATGGAAACCATGTTGTAGGTTTTGATATCAGGAGAATAATAACCCGTATCAATCTTTGAAATGTCAATGAGATTATTCACGAGCCGCAGCAGCCGCAAAGAGCTCTGCTTCATTGATTTTAGATGTTTTTTTATTTTATCGTAGTTGGGGCATTCAACATCAGAAAGATACTGTTCAAAAAGCTGCACGGAGCTGAGAAGGACATTGATAGGCGTTCTGAACTCATGGGACATGGTTGCAAAGAAATGGCTCTTGGAAGCGTTCTCTTCTTCCGCATATTCCTTCGCCGCAATGAGCGCAAGCTGAGCTTCCTTTTGTTCCGTGATTTCCTGTACCGTCCCGACCAAAAAGGATGGCTCCCCATGATCATCAAAAATGATATTACCAGCTTTGCTCTGGATATAATGGATCGACTTGTCTGAATGAATGATGCGATATTCAAAGGGGGTTTTCGTCATGATCTGCTTTACGTTGTCAAAGATGTCTATGTCATCGGGGTGAATCACTTTCATAATTTCCTGATTAAGCTTCTCTTTTGAAAACCTTTTATCGATTTCGAAAATATCATACATCTCATCAGACCAGCTAACCGCGTGATATTTCAGATCCCACTTCCAAATCCCAATTCTCGCAATGCTCATTGCCTCTCTAATGATTTCCTCATTCCCAATCAAGTGATTGTACAAGTTTTCCTTCATTTCACCGTCTCCATCCATAAAAAAACATATTGCAATAACTCAAATTAGAAATGATAACAATATTTCAATAGGAAACAGGCTTTCGCTTTTCCTCCAGTCGAAACCCAAGCTTTCGCAGGGAACCTACCTTCATCAGATGAAAAAAAGGGGTGCAACTTACTGTTACACCCTGATGTTTTTGTAGTATATACTCTACACGTAATCCGTATGAAATTCAATAGATTCTTTTACCAGTTCTGTGCTTTCTGCACTTTTAGAATACAGGTACTACAGACCCCTGATATTTTTCTTCAATAAATTTTTTCGTTTCATCTGAAGTCAGGGCCTTTGCCAGTGCCTGAATTGCAGGCTTGGTTTCGTCACCTTCATAAACAGCTACGATATTAGCGAAGGTCTGAGCTGCTTCAGAATCAGCACTTTCGATTGCAAGCGCGTCAGATACTTTGAAGCCGGCTTCCAGTGCGTAGTTTCCGTTGATGATTGCAAAGTCAACATCCTGAACAGAGCGCGCAACAGCAGCAGCTTCTGCTTCAAAAAGTTTGAGGTTTTTGGAATTTTCAACGATATCGTTGGGAGTTGCATCAAGGCCAACTCCATCCTTCAGCTTAATCAACCCTTCCTGTTCAAGAAGCAGAAGTGCTCTTGCTTCATTGGTAGGATCATTGGGAACTGCGATGGTTGCACCGTCAGCAATTGCATCGAGTGATGCTGTCTTTCCTGCGAATAATCCCATGGGCTCATAGTGTACTGCAAATGCAGAAACAAGATGGGTTCCGTTTTCCTGATTGAAGCTGTCAAGATAAGGCACGTGCTGGAAGTAATTCGCGTCCAGCTCATGGCTTTCTACAGCAGTGTTGGGAATGACGTAATCGGTGTATTCTGTGATCTGCAGATCAATTCCCTCTTTCGCCAAAATTGGCTTTACAAATTCCAGGATTTCAGCATGAGGTACGGTGGATGCACCGATCTTCAGTACAGTAGTTTCTGGAGCTCCCTCGCCGCCTTCTCCTTCCGGTTTTGCATCTCCTCCGCAGCCTGCCAAAGCAACTGCTGTCAGGATTAAGATAAGTAACAGTGCGATTGTCTTTTTCATATGATTCTCCTCCTCTTATTTTGAAACAATGCGTTTCAGATATTTCGATGAGTCTGTAATCGACCCATACTATTTCTTGATTCTTCGGTCAATTTTCCTGGAGATACCGTTACCCAGCAGCTGAATCACAGCTACTAAAACAATGAGTATAATAATGGTCGCAAACATGACATCAGTCTGATATTTATAATATCCATAACGAATGGCCACATCTCCCAGACCGCCTGCACCGATGGCACCAGCCATGGCCGTATAGCCGAGAATCGTGATAAAACTGATGGATGCTCCAAGCACCATAGAAGGCAGACTTTCAGGAAGAATCACCTTCCAAACGATCTGACCGATGGTTGATCCCGTGGATTGGGCAACCTCTATGACTCCTGAATCAACTTCCTGCAGCGAGCTTTCCACCAGTCGTGCCACAAAAGGTGTGGCTGCGATTACCAATGGCAGGATTGCGGCTTTCGGACCGATTGCAATTCCCATAACGCTCCTAGTCAGAGGCATTACCGCTACCATTAATATGATAAACGGAATGGATCTTCCTATATTTACAATCCATCCCAATACGGAATTCAAAGTCCGGTGAGCCCATATTCCGTGAGGTTGTGTGATGATGAGCAGTACACCAAGCGGAACTCCGAAAACGTAGGAAAAAAATGTGGACAGCGTGGTTACATAAATTGTAATCCAAGTATTTTTAATTAACAGATCTCCATATTGTGCAAAGAACTCACTCAAATGTGCAAAAAACTCACTCATGCCAGTTCCCCCCTCTCCAGCAGCTTCTTTGTAACATCCTGCTGAGGATTGGATATGACATCCTTTACAAGTCCCTGTTCAATAATTCTGGATTCATCAATGATAGCTACCTTATTGCAGATTTTTTCCACCACTGCAATTTCATGGGTAATGATGATAATTGTAACCCCGAGCTTATGGTTAATATCCTTTAGGAGCTTTAAAATCGAATTTGTGGTCAGACTGTCCAGCGCAGACGTAGGTTCATCGCAAAGCAACAGCGACGGATGATTCGCCAGCGCTCTTGCTATCGATACTCTCTGCTGCTGACCTCCGGAAAGCTGTACGGGATAGGAACCCGCTTTGGAAGTCAGACCAACGATCTCCAGCAGTTCATCCACACGCTCAAGCCGTTGTTTCTTCGCAACACCAGCTATCTCCAGCGGAAACGCCACATTATCTCTTATGGTTCTTTGCATCAACAGATTAAACCGCTGAAAAACCATTCCGATTTTCCTTCTCAGCGTCAAAAGTGCTCTTCCCTCCAAGGCTGTGATATCTAGGCCATCGATCAGGATTTGTCCTTCGCTGGGTTTCTCCAGCAGATTGATGCAGCGAATCAGTGTACTCTTTCCAGCACCGCTCATTCCGATGATGCCATAGATGTCCCCGTCTTCTATCCTCAGGTTTATCCCATTGATTGCTGCAAAATCACCGTTTTCCGTGCTGAAAAACTTCGACAAATTTTTTATTTCAATCATTTACTGCGTTTTCGCTCCTCTCTTGTCCGTAGCATCGAATTGTGCCGCTGCATTGGATCGTATCTTACAACGGTGCTCATCCGGGCAATGTTATCGGTGAAAGATCTTGTCCCCTCCCGACAAACATATATTGTAGCGTTCAAGCAGTGAAAAGTCAAGGAATTCCGGACATGTACAGGGCGATACAGATTTTACCGCATCTATCCTTTCTTGTGCGAATCGACAGCCGCATCAGTCGGCAAGCCTCCGCTTACCGACCAATCCGTATGGGGTCTATCTCTTTCATGCAATTAGTTTATCGAATCAAATGCGTTTGCAAGGTCCTCAATGAGATCATCTATATGCTCCGTTCCAATGGAAAGCCTTACAGTGTTGGGTTTAATCCTTGCGGCAAGCAGCTCCTGCTCCGTCATCTGGGAGTGAGTTGTGCTGGCCGGATGAATTACAAGGGATTTCACATCTGCAACATTTGCCAGCAGTGAGAATATCTCCAACTTGTCAATGAAAGCTTGAGCCTCTGCTGCTCCGCCCTTAATTTCAAATGTAAAGATCGATCCAGCCCCGCCGGGGAAGTATTTATCATAAGCTGCTTTTTCTTTTCCTTCGGAAAAAGCAGGATGATCCACCTTAACAACTTTTTCATGATTGCTTAAAAAGTCGAGAACCTTAAGAGTGTTGGATACATGTCTCTCCACTCTGAGAGAAAGGGTCTCAAGTCCCTGCAGGAACAAGAAAGAATTGAACGGGCTCAGTGCTGAACCAGTATCTCTGAGCAAAGTTACACGCGCTTTGATGATATAGGCAGCAGCGCCCACAGCTTCTGTAAATTTTACTCCATGATAGCTTGGATCCGGCTCTGTCAGATATGGGAATTTACCGGATGCAGCCCAATCGAACTTACCGGAGTCTACGATAACGCCTCCAATGGAGGTTCCGTGTCCGCCGATAAATTTTGTAGCGGAGTGAACGACGATGTCAGCACCATGCTCGATGGGTCTTAACAGGAAGGGTGTTGCAAACGTATTGTCTACGATAAGGGGAATCCCATTTTTATGTGCAATCTCAGCCACTTCAGCAATATCAATCACATTCGATGCTGGATTTCCGAGAGTCTCAATGAAAATCAACTTGGTATTTTCTTTGATGGCATTCTGAAAACCATTTTCTTCTTCCGGATCAACAAACGTAGTTTCGATACCGAAATCCTTTAGGGTATGCGCAAACAGATTATATGTACCGCCATAAATTGTCTGCGCAGCGATGATATGATCTCCCGCATGTGCGATGTTCTGCACTGCATAGGTTGCAGCAGCTGCACCAGAGGATAGCGCAAGGGCTCCGATACCGCCTTCCAATGCAGCGATACGCTGTTCAAACACATCAGAAGTCGGATTCATGATCCTGGTATAGATATTGCCGCCTTCCGTCAGACCAAATCTTCCTGCAGCTGTTGCAGAATCCTTGAAAACGTATGAGGATGTCTGATAGATCGGTACTGCTCTTGCATCGGTTGCCGGATCCGGATTTTCCTGTCCTGCATGAAGCTGAAGTGTTTCAAATCTGAGTTTTCTATCTTTCCTTTCTGTCATCGTCGTTCATCTCCTTTTTATTTAATACTATTCCTATCAAATTAATATGATTTTTAAAATTAAACTTATAATACTCTGGTTACGCCGCATTGTCAATACTTTTTTTTACTTTTTGAGCGATTCGTCTCGTAATACTTTGTAATTCAATTCAACCCGATTTGTCTCGTCTCATTTTGAAGTTTTGATTGGATAAATGAAAACAGCATTCCGATTCAGGAATGCTGTTCCTATCGCCTGCAAAAGACAACCAGTTCGATCAATTGCCTTGTCTAGCTTTCGAAAGTGCTTATTGAATCAGCATTTACTAAATAATGTAGACTGGCTCCGCTTTCTCCTGATAACGTGTCACCAGGTCTTCCAGAGTAATATGGTCCACAACGCCTTCCACAGCTCTCTGGATCTGAACCCATACCTCCTGTGTGACACAGCGGGAAGCTCTGTCACAGGACTCTTCATCTTCAGCACAGTTAACGGGAGCAAGGCTTCCCTCCATCAAACGCAATATCATGCCAACTGTGTAGTCTGCCGGAGCCTTGGATAGCATATAACCGCCCTGGGCTCCACGAACGCTCTTTACATATCCCGCTCTGTTAAGCTGAGTTATAATCTGCTCCAGGTATTTTTCCGAGATGTCCTGCCTTGCGGCAATACTTTTGATTGAAATATATTCACCTGTGTAATTAATAGCCAAATCCAGCATGAGGCGAAGAGCATACCGACCTTTTGTCGAAATTTTCATTTTATCACCACCGTAATTCATTGTTAATAGAAACATACTATACTTCAACTTCTATATAAGCATATGGTACAATAGGAAAAGTAGGAATTCAACTAATTTCTGAAGATTATAGAAAATTTCTATCAAAACGGTAGGAATTTTTAATATTCCAGAATGGTTCCTTTGGTATCCACTGGTTTTGCATTCTTAATGGCGTTGTATATCTCTGGTTTTAAAAGATCCTTCAGCTCTTCCGCTGTAAATGTAAAAAATTGAATTCCACCCGCATAAGGAGCTATTTCATATAAAGAGAAGATGACCACCACCTGATTTCCATTCACAAAATAGGTGTAATCCTCATGATACTTCTTCACGGTCTCGTCCGCACTGCTGAAATACAGATCAGGATTTTCCTGTATTCTCTTCAAAATCTGCTCCGTGACATACGCAGAAGAGGCTCTTCCTTCCCGAAACAGATCGGTGAATCGATAAATTTCATTGGTTGTGGTATTAAATGTATAAGGCTCTACCCAATAAAGGCCATGCGCGCCTCCCGTATAGTTGGCATACATAACCCATAGAGACACGATATTTTCACTCTTGGAATACAGATAACCAACGGTGAGTCCCGCTTTCATGGTTGATCCATCCTCCCCGAGAAATTTTGCCGCATCCTCCACTTCTTGTTTGGCCTTTTTTATGTTTTTATCGATTCGTCCATCAATTATTTTTGCAGCATCGAAGCCTGAAAGCACGGGGACGTTCAGATCCAGTTCCAAATGCTCGCCGCTTTCCTTGGTCGTACTGCCTTGTATAGCAAAGCTCGTCGAAACAGGCAGTTCTTTGTTCGAACATCCCCCGAGTACTGCCGGTACAAACAGAAGCATTACTGCCAAAAGCAGAAGTACAGCTGATATCTGTGCCCCTACTGCATGTTTTCTCATAATGAAATCCCCTTTCTGTTCCCCTCTCATTTCCTACTGACCAAGTTCCCCTCTCATCTACTCCTTAACACATTATACTTCCCCCCTTTGTCCCATACAACTGAATCAAAGCCTATGGCATCAGATTTTCATTGGGTTTTCATCCGGTTTTTTACAGATCGGAATTTGTAGTCGAAAAGTTTCACTTAATAGGGTATAATTTTAACAGGGAAGCACTGATTCCTTCCACGCAAGAAATCAGTGTTTTGTTAAATAGAGGAGGAATGCTCGGAATGTCAACCAAGGGAAATGTTTTAAAAGCACTGGAAGAAAATAAAGGCGCAACAATATCCGGAGAAGAACTGGCCGGGCGTCTCAATGTGTCCAGAGCCGCTGTCTGGAAGGCCATTGGGGAACTACGGAAAGAGGGATACCCCATAGATGCGATCACCAATAGAGGTTACTGCCTCTCATCTTTCAGTGATCTGCTTTCGTCCGAAGGAATTACTCCACACATTGCCCCTTCATTCCATGGCTGCTCCATACACGTATTCAAAACGGTAGAATCCACCAACCTCACAGCAAAGAAGATGGCTCTGGAAGGTGCTCCAGCAGGCTCAGTCATCATCGCAGAGGAGCAGACCAAAGGTCGGGGACGCATGGGCAGGAGTTTCTATTCCCCTCCATCGAGAGGAATTTACATGAGCTTCATTTTGAAGCCTCGTTTCGATGCATCCAAGGCAGTTCTCATTACCACTGCGGCTTCGGTGGCTGTATGCAGGGCCATTGAAAAAGTGACGGGAGTGTCCTGCTCTATTAAATGGGTAAACGACATCTATGCAGATGAAAAAAAGGTCTGTGGAATCCTCACGGAAGCAGTCACAGATTTTGAAACAGGACAAATCGAACACATTGTCCTTGGAATCGGAATCAACTTCAGCTCATCAAGCGGTGAATTTCCGGAAGAGCTTTCCGAAATTGCCGGTTCACTCTTTCCTGACAAACCTATAATCAGAGCAATTCCAGCAAGCGAGGCAATTCCAGCAAGCGAGGCAATTCCGGCAAGCGAGGCAATTCCAGCAAGCGAGGCAATTCCAGCAAGCGAGGCAATTCAAGCGGAGAACGATCCTTTCGATCCGGCTCCCCCCTCACGTAATCGGCTGATTGCAGAGGTGATTAATCAGGTAATGCTACTAAATGAAGAACTGGAATCCAGAAGTTTTATTGAAGAATACCGCCGCCGTTCTATGGTTCTGGGAAAAGAGATCCGGATTCTTGCCCCCGGGCAAGCGCATGAACCAAGGGATTTTACGAAAGGGATCAAGGCTTATGCAGTTGACGTTGACCCCGACGGGGGCTTGATGGTCCGCTATGAAGACGGCTCTTTCGGGACATTAAATACAGGCGAAGTAAGCATCCGGCCCATCGGATAACCATTATTTTACCGCGGTCATGAGCGCATTTGCGACGATCATGACAGTTTAACGATATTTAACAAATTGCTCATTATGATCAAATTTAAAGGAGGTATTATGTATCGACTAATCGTAAGTGACCTGGATGGAACATTATTGAGAGATGATAACACGCTTTCCGAATATACGAAAAGCATCATACATAAAGTTTCACAACAAGGGATCGAATTTATGCTGGCAACAGGCAGAATCTTTGGCGGAGCCAAAGGATATGCAAAAGAACTGAATCTTGATACGCCGATCTTATCCTGCAACGGCGCCCTGATCAAAGGGACTGACGGAACTGTCATTTATGGGAAGCACATTGAACCCAGCCCTCTGACAGAGGTCTTTCATCTACTGCAGGGAAAAGAACTCTATTTTCACTTTTATGGAGAAGAAAACTTCTATACGCGGAAGCTCACTGACTACATGTCCCGATTTTACGACTTAAACAAGAAGCTGGAAGAGCAAGAGCGCTTCCCCATCATTGAGGTAGATCCCTTTGAAGTTGCCGGCAAGGACAGCATCTACAAAGTCCTGGCCCATTGCGGCACAGAGGAGCATGAACGAAATGAGCTTTATGAGCTGTTGAAAGCAGTACCGGGAATCTCTGTAACCAGCTCTTGGTCGAACACCTTCGACATCTGTGCGGACCAGGTTAACAAAGGAATTGCAATAGAGCGGTACGCCGCTGAAAAAGGAATCAACCCTTCGGAAATCCTCTGCTTCGGAGACAACTTCAATGATTTGGAGATGATTCAGTATGCAGGCATGGGTGTGGCGGTGGAAAACGCTGTGACCCTGGTCAAAGAAACAGCAAATTATGTGACGCTCAGCAACAACGAAGACGGTGTGGCAAAAGCCATTGAAAAATTGATATTGAGTTAAAGAAATTCTGATTGATTCCCACATGAGCAAGCATCGCCCAGTTTCAATCAGAAAATATAGTGAAATTAAAAAGCCGCCTTTGTTCCTCCCGTGTGAGGGATGCCAAGGCGGCTTTCATTTTCTACCAGCATATTTTAGGGAATCAGCGGTCTGATCACTTGCCGATCAATCAGGATGTCTGATTTCTTTCCTTGCAATCAGCTGTTATGATTCGTGGAATGAAAGGTCTTAAGATTCCCAATCTTACGGCTTCGTTCTTTGAGAATTTCGTTGATTTCATCCAGCGTGATTCCTTCGTTTACCATGAGTACGGTCAGATGATAAAGAAGATCGCATATTTCATTTTTCGTGTCCTCTGCGGCTGCGCATTTTTCATCTCCAGCAAGGAACGCGGCGTTCTTTGCTGCAATGATCACTTCGCTGCACTCCTCACCGCATTTTTTCAAGATTTTATCCAAACCCTTCTCAAAAAGATAGCAGGTGTAAGAATTTTCTGTATAGGTACAGTGGCGCTCCACAACGACCTGATAAAGCTCTTCCAGCCCAACTGACTCTCTATCATTGTTGGCAGCAGAGACTCGATCGTCATGCTTGCGTTCTCCTTGGCTTCTGCCTCCTGATCCACAGCCTTCCCCGCTGGTTTCAGATCCAAAAACCGCGAGACTTTCCTGATAGAAGCAGGTTTCACTCCCCGTATGACAAGCAGGGCCCGTCTGCTCCACCTCGATGAGCAGCGTATCATCATCACAGTCACCTGTGATACGAACTACCTTCTGTACATGCCCGGAAGTAGCCCCCTTGTTCCAGAGTTCATTTCTGGATCGGCTGAAAAACCAGGTGTACCCAGTTTCAATGGTCTTTTGCAGACTCTCTTGATTCATGTAAGCAAGCATCAGTACCTTTTTCGATGCGGCATCCTGTATGATTGCCGGAATCAGCGCTGATTTCACGAAGTATTTTGATAAATCCATTTGGTTCCTCCATTTGCACGTTGCATTTTTCACGTTTCAAGGTTCTTTGCATTACGGTTCTGGGAAACTACAGAACCCTTACCGGGATATCGCTTGCCTGCATTTCCGTCTTAACCTGTTGGACGGTCAGTTCACCATAATGAAAGATCGATGCAGCAAGTGCAGCATCAGCAGAAGTTTTCCGGAAAACTTCCGTGAAGTGGGATAGTTCTCCGCAGCCCCCAGAGGCGATCACCGGAATATTGACCACATTACAGATTGCATTGAGCATATCCAGGTCAAAACCCTGCTTGGTACCGTCTGCATCCATAGAGGTCAGCAAGATTTCCCCTGCCCCAAGACGCTCTGCTTCCATGGCCCATTGGATGGCATCTACCCCCGTATCGATCCTGCCTCCGTTGACAAATACATTGTATTTATTGTCACCAGTCTTCTTGGCGTCGATGGCTACCACCACACACTGGTTGCCGAATTTCGCTGCAGCTTCGGAAATGATGGCAGGATTTTTCAGCGCAGCGGAGTTGACAGAAACCTTATCGGCTCCTGCCCGGAGAAGCTCCCGAAAATCCTCAGCACTTCGGATGCCTCCTCCTACTGTGAGAGGCACAAACACATTCCTTGCAGTTCTCCTCACCACATCCAGCATGGTTCCTCTTCCCTCATGAGTAGCTGTGATATCCAGGAATACGATTTCATCTGCCCCTTGTTTATCGTAGGCAATGGCGCATTCCACCGGATCTCCCACCTCTTTGATTCCTATAAAATTAATTCCCTTTACTACCTTTCCATCCCGGACGTCAAGGCAGGGTATGATTCTCTTTGCCAGCATAAGTATTCTCCTGTCAGCAGATTGCTGGCGATCTTGTTTCAGATCGCGCTTGCTTTAAATTGCTGCTGCTTCAGCTGCAGCTTATTCTTTGCAGCAGTCTACCGCTTCCTGAAGGGAAAGGGTTCCCTTATAGATTGACTTCCCGCAGATTGCTCCGTAAAGTCCCATTTCTTTCAGCGCCTTGATGTCCTCAAGAGTATGAATGCCGCCGCTTGCGATAATATCGCAGCTGACCGCCTGATTGATTTTGAAAAGCTGATCCAGATTGGGTCCGGATAATGTCCCGTCCTTTGAAATATCTGTGAAAATGATATATCGAATCCCGATGTCTTCCATACGCCTGGCCAGGTCGATGTAATTGACATCGCTGTCCTTCAGCCAGCCGTCAGCCGAAACCATGCCGTTTCTGGCATCAATTCCCACCGCAATACGATCTCCGTATCGGGCCGCCGCTTCTTTTACCAACTCCGGATTGGAGATTGCAGCTGAGCCAATAATCACTCTGGTAATCCCATTGCTCAGATAATAATCAATGCTGTCCATCGTGCGGATTCCTCCGCCAATTTCTACCTTCAATCCTGATTGCTGCGCGACCGCAAGAAAGACCTCGCTATTTTTCAAGCTTCCTTCTTTGGCCCCATCCAAATCCACCATGTGAATCCAGCCCGCACCGGCGCTACAAAAGCCAAGTGCTGTTTCCATCGGATCTTCCGCCACTTTTTCTACCGTGGCAAAATCTCCCTTTGTCAGGCGGACGCACTGTCCGTCCTTGATGTCGATAGCCGGTAATATAATCATTCCATTCCTCCAAAACGTTCTAACAGTCTTAGTCCGATTTCACCGCTTTTCTCCGGGTGAAACTGAGTTCCAAAAACCCTGTCCTTAAACACCAATCCCGGAATATAATCACCGTATTCACTGTATACTGACACATATTGCTTCTCCGTAACAGCCTTATAGGAATGGACATAGTAATATCGATCTCCCTCGTTGATTCCCTTTGAAAGAGCGCACTGATTTTCGATTTTCACATCGCTCCATCCCATATGAGGGATTTTCAGCCCCGGTGCATTGATCAGGTTAACCTCTCCAGGGATCAATCCAAGTCCTTGTACTTTTTCAAACTCATTTCCCCACTCAAAGAGGATCTGCATGCCAAGGCAAATGCCCAGAAGGGGTTTTTTCAGCGCTTCTTCCTTTATGATCTCTGTAAGCCCTGACTGACGAAGCATTCTCATAGCATCGGGGAATGCTCCTACACCAGGAAGAATCAGTTTGTCTGCCTCCCGGATCTCCTCCGGCGAAGAGGTAATTTTATTTTCAAGCTTCAGGAAATCCAATGCGTTCTTTAAGCTAAACAGATTGCCTGCGCCGTAATCAATTATTCCTATCATATGATTTTTCCTATCCTTGTTTGTACCAGCTGCGGCCATGTCCCTTCCGTGTTCAGCGGCATCGGGCATTCCGGCAGGCTATAGACTTCCTTTGGAAGACAAGATATCTTCCCCCTCGATCTTAACCGCTGCTTTCAGTGCGTGAGCAAAGGCTTTGAAGATGGCTTCCGCCTTATGATGGTCATTCTTTCCGTAGTGAAGATTGATATGCAGCGTTACACCGGCATTCATTGCAAATGCTCTGAAAAATTCCTCCACCATGGCAGAATCCATGGTTCCCAGCCGATAATCTCCAAATTCTCCATTGAAAACAAGAAATGGTCTTCCGCTGATGTCAATGCTGCAGGATGCAAGGGATTCATCCATAGGAATGGTAAAATTCCCGTAACGGGCAATTCCTTTTTTATCGGCGATTGCCTGTGAAAACACGTGCCCTAGAACGATACCGATATCCTCTATGGAATGGTGGCTGTCCACCTCCAGATCACCCTCACAGGCAATCTGCAGATCAAAGCCGCTATGAACGGCAAAAGCCGCCATCATGTGATCAAAAAATCCTATTCCCGTCTCTATTTTATAAGCTCCCTGCCCGTCAAGATTCAGATTCAGCTCAATTTTTGTTTCTTTCGTCTCTCTTTTTCCGTATCCGGTTCTCATGGTGATACCCTCCTGATCCTTTACGCCCTTTCTCTGCTTCCTTAGGGAAGCGCTGATGAATTCAGTGCGCGCACACTTCATTTAATCGGCACTTTCTCAGATTTTCCGGGTTAAAATTTCACCCAGCGCCTGTATGAGCCGATCGTTTTCCTTCTGGGTGCCGGCAGTAATTCTGAGATAGTCCCCCAGCTTCCTGACAATAATGGAATTCTTTCTTAATTCATTATACACGAACTCAGCATGATCCAGTTCAAGAAATACAAAGTTTGTCTCCGGTTTAATCAGACTTCTAACTCCAGGCGAGTTGGCAAGCTTTTTAATATTCTCATAAAGATACGTTCTGGATTTCTTGATTTCCTCCACGGATTTCCTTATGTATTCCGGTTTGGAAAAAAGTACGGTTCCGATGGCCTGAGTAATGGCGTTGACATTATAAGGTGATCTTACGCAGTTGAGAGCCCGGATGATCTTTGGACAAGAAACTGCAAAGCCAAGGCGGATTGCCGCCACACCCAGCGCTTTCGAGCAGGTCTTCAGCAGGATCAAGTTATCGTATTTCTCCGCAACCTTCATGATAGACTGGTCTGAAAAATCCATATACGCCTCATCGAGAATGATCAGCGCACTGGTGTTTTCTACGATATGAAGTACATCCTCCCGGCTCATTACCAGGGAAGTGGGACTGCAGGGATTAGAGAGCAGTACGGCATTAGGCCGGTTTTTTCTGACCGCATCGATGACATCGCCCGCTGTCAGGATTAAGTCTTCTTGCTTTTCCGCTACGATGTTTGTCTTTTCGTAAACCTCACCGTAAAATTGATACATAGAGAAGTCAGGAGAAAAGCTAAGCAGCTTATCTCCCGGTCTGAGAAATGCGCCCAATATAACGGTAATAAGCTCATCAGAACCGTTTCCCGCCACAACATTTTCCGGGTCCACCCCGTAAAACGCCCCAAACTTTTTTCGAAGCTCTGTTGCTGCCGGATCGGGATAGCGATTAAAATCAACCGCCGCCACCGCTGCTAAAAAGTCTTCTCGAAAGAGCTTTCCCGGATCGATGAAGCTTTCATTGGCATCAAGCCTGATCTCATAGTCCCCTGCTACCGGATCATAGGGAATCAGGTTTTTTACTTTTTCGTTTAATTCATACGTCATTTATTTACCCTCACTTTGTTGAAATCGGCTAAGTCTTTCTTTTTACCAGAATCTCTCTCTGGCGAAATTGGCTAAAGCTATAGAAATCTCACCTTAACGGAGTTTGCATGGGCATCAAGGCCCTCCTTGTCAGCCAGAGCAACAATATCTTCCTGATCATCGGCAAGGGCTTCTCGTGTGTAATAGGTGTAGCTCATTTTCTTCAGAAAGCTGTCTACTCCCAGAGGGGATGAAAACCTGGCAGTACCCGAGGTAGGAAGAACATGATTGGTGCCGGAGAGGTAATCACCCAGAGGTTCGGGAGCGTACTCTCCGCAGAACACTGACCCTGCATTTTTGATGAGCGGAAGGTATTGCAGGGGTTCCCTTACCATCAGTTCGAGGTGCTCCGGTGCAATCTCGTTTGCCAGCCGGATCATGACCTCCATGCTCCCGCATATAATAACGGCTCCGAAGTTTTCCAGTGATTGATTTATGATTTCCTTGCGGCTCAAAAGCTCTTTCTGTCTTGTAATCTCTTCGAGTGTTTTCGTTGCCAGTTCTTCACTGGTAGTCAGCAGCACTGCAGATGCCATCACATCATGTTCCGCCTGACTCATGAGATCCGCAGCAATATATACTGGATTGGCCTCCTGATCTGCGATGACCAGGATTTCACTTGGCCCAGCAATCATATCAATATCCACCTGACCAAAAAGAAGTTTTTTTGCTGCAGCCACAAAAACGTTGCCCGGGCCTACAATCTTATCCACCACAGGAAAGCTTGCTGTTCCGAAAGTCAGCGCCGCCACTGCCTGCGCTCCTCCTGCAAGGAAGACCCGATCCACTCCAGCAAGATAGGCCGCAGCCAGAATATCCGGATTGGCTTTGCAGACCTTCGTTCCGTCTTGCCCTGTCAAGATCATGGGCGGGGTGACCATTACAATTTCCTCTACACCGGCAATCCTCGCCGGAACAGCATTCATCAATACGGTAGATGGATAGGCGGCCGTTCCTCCTGGCACATAAATTCCGACCCTTGCAAGGGGACGAACCAGCTGGCCCAGCACCACGCCTTTATCCTTTCGAATCTCATAGCCTTCCCTGACCTGTCTCTCGTGATAAGTCTCAATATTTTCTTTGGCATGACAGAGCGCCTTTTTCAGTGCCTCATCGGCTCCTTCATATGCTGCTCTCATCTCTTCTTTCGATATCTCAAAGTGTTCCGGCGCTGCACCATCAAATTTGAGCCCAAAGTTCCTGACTGCCGCGTCTCCCTTTTCTTTCACTTCACTGATAATGGAAAGCACCGCCTCGTTGGTAGAGAGGCCGATCTCTCCCGCCCGTCTCTTCATTCCGGCAAGGAATTCGTATTCTCTTTTATAATCCGAATAAATAAGTTCCATATTAACCCCTTATCTTCTCTTGGATGTCTGAAATCAGCGCCTCGATCTCTGTCTTTTTCAGCTTCATGCTGGCTATGTTTACGATGAGCCGTGCAGAAACATTCCGAATTTCTTCGATGACTTCAAGACCGTTTTCCTTCAAGGTTGTTCCCGTTTCAACAATATCCACAATCCCGTCCGCCAGAGACAACAGAGGCGCAAGTTCTACAGATCCCTCAATTTTAATGACCTCCACATCCATTCCCTTGGATTCGAAGTAGGAGCTTGCTACTTTGGGATACTTTGTGGCGATCCGTTTGGTGCTGTAACCGCTGTAGAAGTCCGATCCCTTGGGCACAGCAAGGGCAAACTTGCATTTTCCGAAGCCCAGATCCAGAACCTCATAGAACGTACCCCCGCTTTCCACGATGGTATCCTTTCCAACGACACCTACATCACAAACGCCATGTTCCACATAAGTAATGACATCGGCGGCTTTTGCCAAAACGACATCCATATTTTTATCAGGAATTGAAAGCAAAAGCTTCCTTCCTTTTTCTTTTAAATTTGTGCAGTCATAGCCGATTTCTTCAAACATGCCTACGATGCTGTTTTCCAGTCTGCCCTTTGTCAGTGCGATTCTGATATTCTCACTCTGCGGTGCTCCATCACTGCGTTCAGAGGTATTTCCTTCTTTGAGGAGGCCGGATGCAAGTTGATCCACATTGATTCCAAACCCCGTGGCAGGAAGGCTCTCACCGAAATCCTTAAAGAGCTCGTCATAGCGTCCCCCGGACAAAACTGGTTCACCCACGGAGGAGATGTAGCCCTTGAAGATCAAGGAGCTATAGTAATCTGCCTGATGGACCAGCCCGAAATCAATCATCACCTTATCCAGGTTCCGTTCCATGAGTCCCTGGAAAATCCGTTCCAAATAAGAAAGCATGTCAAGGAGTTCTCCGTCATACCCATCAAAGAGTCCACGCGCTTTTTCCAGCGCTTCCTTTCCTCCAAACAGCTTAGGAAGCTCTTTGAGTAACTCCCCCGTTCGGTTTTCCGGAAAATCTTCCAAGATATCGGACAAACCAGCATAGTTCTTGGAGACAATAAGGGAATGTATGGTTTCTTTCTGCTCAGGTGTAGCTTTCAAATTCTCCATGAGCAGCTTATAGATGCCGATATGCCCAAGCTCAATTCGATAGTCGTCCACACAGCAGGAGGACAGTGCTTCCATTCCAGTGGTCAGGATCTCAATATCCGATTCATAAGAAGACAAGCCCACCAGCTCGATTCCCATCTGCATGATCTCACTGCTCCGCCCCCTCAGTTCCGGCTGCTGGCGATATACCCTCTGTCCATAAAATAAACGAATCGGCAGAGCGTGGCCTTTCAGCTTTGTTGCAGTCATTCTGGCGATAGGAATGGTGGAATCAGGCCTCATAGCCAGCAGTCTTCCCTTATGATCGATCAGCTTATAGATACTATCTTGGGGGAAATATCTAGAGTTGGACGAAAATACGTCATAAAACTCAATGCCCGGCGTAATTACTTCGTGATAGCCCTTGCCCTCAAACGTGCTTCTCAGGGTTTCGGTGATTTTTCTCTGTGCTTCACATTCCCGAAACAACAGATCCCTTGTTCCTTCCGGCGTAATCCGATCATATTTCTTCATAGTTTCATCCTCTTTCCGTCACATTATATCAAACATTCCAGCTAACGCCAGTATGATTCATTACGTTATTATGTTATCACTTTAAAGCGATAAAGTCAATGTTATATTTGACATTTTCATGCTTTATCAGCTCTTTTATCAAATCTTTAAGATTTTTGCCCATAAGGTATGGTTTCATTCTTCACATACAGTCTGAAAAATGCTTTGCCGAAAGGAAAAATGAAGCAATTCATACAGCAATTACATATACTGATGAAAGGAACCCCTTGTCACGAATGAGGGGTTTATTTCATGGCAGGGGGAAGAGCTTATGCGCGGGGCACGTACGATGAGTCAATCGCAATATCTTACATATTCGCAAATGCATCTGATCCACAGCTTTCGCAGCGCGACTCAGGACTTGGCAATTTGGAGCCTTCTTCTGATTAACTGTATCGCCCGAATCGAAAGCTGCACGGAGCCGGTGTATAATAGACTGCATGAAACCGCTGGAGATATCTACAGCAGTTTTTCAATCTTTTACGGGCCCAAAACTGCAGAACAGCTGATCAACCTGTTGACCGGCCATATCGTCTCCCTCAAGAGCCTGACAGAGGCAATACTAGCGGGGGATCAGGAAAAAGCCAATGAATTGTATTTTCAATTGCATCAGAATGCAGGGGACACCGCTTCATTCCTTGCAGCGCTCAATCCATACTGGGTCAAGGAACAGTGGTACACCTTGTTTGAACGGTATCTCGGCATGATGTATCAACAGCTTCTTTCCGTCGCCACCGGGGACTTTGCAAAAGGTGTAGATATCTTTGACAGAACACGATATCATACAATTTTAATGAGCGACTATTTAACTGACGGCATTATGCAGTCGCTGACCATCGACCCGTTTCAGCCTGCAAAGGCCGCATCCAAATAGGAGCAATATAAAAAACCAAGATCCAGACTGATCTTGATCAGTTCAGATCTCGGTTTTGCGCTCTTTGTCTCGCTTTTGCGAGATTCTTTAACTCTTCTTAAAGCTTCCGCAGTCCGTCTGCTCCACGGAATCCGCCTTCTGGGAATGTTTTACCACCTGGATTTTGTCCAGCGTGCAGTAGTTATCTTCCTGACAATGGAAACGACATTCTGTTACATTACATCCGATGCTTGAATTGTGATTCATGTTTTTCTCCTTTCAGAAACAATATCGATAAATAGGTTTGCAAAACGGCTTTCAACCTGTCTCACATATTACCCATCATTATTCTGAATCCAGAGAAGATTTTTATACGTTTTACTAAAAAGTTTGCGACAGCCTTTTATTAGATTTTATCATAAGAAACTGCCAATCCGTCAATGGTGTGAATGGAATACCCCCTACCCGGATCGGGCTGCCACTCAAAGATATTTTTATCAGCTTTGGGGAAACAGGTTGCCATAATCAGGGAGATCACACCCCCATGACAAACGAGAATGATGTCACGCTCCTGTTTTCCGTTTCCTTTATGAAGCTCCAATATTTTCGCAAAGCCCTCTCCTGCCCTCTTTCGAAAATCCTGCGGGCTTTCTCCGTTAGGGCAGGGAGTTATCCCCTCTTCGTCACTCATCCACGCCTGATACCGGGGATCGTGTTCCAATTCATCGTGGGTCTTCATTTCAAAGTCCCCAAACCGATACTCCTGCAATTCCGGGATGATCTGATGTTCTTTGCTTCCGTAAATCAGAAAAAAGGTTTGTTCGGTTCTCGCAAGGCCAGTAGTAATAAGAAGTTCTCCTTCCGCCTTGGGATAAATACCGGCAAGAGCTTGCTGAACAATTCCGTCTACCCCTTCATTTGCCAGAGGAAGATCCGTGCTCCCGTAATATTTTCTGCCTTGATTTCCCTCTGTTGTTCCGTGTCTAATCAAATGAATTTTTCCCATTTAGTTTCTCCTCCAGCCGCACTCTATCCTGGTTTCTCTGAGTTCTTTATTTGATTTGTTGCGGAATACCGCAGAAGATTCTGGTCACTTCACACGCTTCCGCCCCAAGATACATCAGCGTTCTGCCTGTCATTTCTCTCCAGGCTCTCAGCTCTGCATCGCAGGGTACAATCCCTGATGAAATATCGGTGCAGATAAGAACAGAATCCTTCCACAATTCACTATCCATTGCAAGCAGCTCTTTGGCTTCCCGTCCAGACTTGACACAATCCAGCACAAACTCTTCCAGATGGTCGATCACAACCTTTGAGAAATCAATACTGTTAGCGGATGCTTCCCCGCATACCTTTGAGTTCTCTGCTTTCTTGCTCAAGGCACAGTCATATACTTCCTGATCCGTATATCCATATCTTGCTTTTGCATACTCCAATTTCCCCTGGTATGCACCGCCAAAAATTAAATGCATGAAAATCAGTTGCCCCTTCCCTTTACAAAATCACTGCTAAAACAATCAATCCCGAAGCCTCCGCAATGGATAATGCATAGCCCGCCAGGTCTCCTGACACGCCGCCAAGCTGTCTCGCAGCACTTATGATCGAGATGAGATATCCTGCAAAACCACCAAGTAAAACCAGAAACGGTGCAAAAGATGCTCCTTCTGAGAAGACACCCGTAGCATATGTGTATGCCGTTAAAACCACCCCTGCAAGGGTAATCACCACCGCCGTAATTTCAGCAGCAGATTTTTTCTTTTTATCATCGACATTATATTGACTGTGGGCCAAAGGCTTCCCTGTCATCATAGCGATTGAAGATCCGCATCGCGTGATCATCGGCAAGAGAACGAGACTCAGCATAGGATCTCCGTTTAGAATCCCCAATGCCTGTTTTAGGTTGATTCGCTCAATAACGGAAGCCATGGCCCCGTAGCAGAGCAGCATCAGAACCACCACTGAGATTACAGCAAAGGCTCCTGTATGGGGATCTTTCAGGATTCTCAGCTTATCCTCAAGGGGCCTTCGGGAAAGGATCGCATCAGAGGTATCCATGTAACCGTCAAGATGGATAAAGCCCGTAATCAGATAAGGATACAGAACCAATACCGCAGCTTCAAGCTGCAGCGGAATGGCAAGCTGCTCCATGGCGTAGAAAAGGCCATACCAAATCAGCCCGATTACAAGACCCACCCAGGGCAGCCAGGCCAGCATCAAACTTCGTGCTGTCTCATTCCACGGGCGATATGGGCACGGGATTGAAGAAAACATGCCGAGCGACATGAAAAAACCTTGTATGAATCTCAATTTTCTACTCCTTTTTATCTTGAACGACAGCACTCCAAAGAAATGATTATCTGCTGCATATACTTTGGATTTCCTGGATATCCATGATTTTCATAAAGTCCGCCGGACCCTTTATGATCTGAATTCTTCCGTATGCCACTTCAATTACGACATCACAGATTTGCGCAAGGGCCCGGTCAATCCAAGCCAGCCCTTTTCTGTAAAGCTCGGTCAGTTCATCATAACGTTCTGCATCTGAGTAAATATAGTCCGAGACCAAAACCATGCTGCTGCTTTTCTGAGTCAGCTGCATTAATTCATCAGCAATTCTTACATGTGCCTCAGTATCTATCGTTCCATCTCGC
The DNA here is from genome assembly GCA_015243575.1 of Clostridiales bacterium. Lineage (NCBI taxonomy): Bacteria > Bacillati > Bacillota > Clostridia > Peptostreptococcales > Anaerovoracaceae > Anoxybacterium > Anoxybacterium hadale. The sequence goes on along the minus strand of CP042469.1, from coordinate 4,389,881 downwards.
TGAAACATTTCATTTGATAGCAGCGCGGTTACACTGTCCAGCAGAAAGCTGCCGTTAAAATCCGCCTCCATACTGCCGATTTCGGTACTCTTCTCAATGGTTGAAAACCCCCAGCCCTGGCGCTCCTCTCGGTGCCGCAGGATTCTTGCGTGATCTTCGCCATCTACCGGATGCATGGTGGCAATATAATAAAGCGGACGATTTTCTGCCGCCAGCCGCTTTGCCAAACTCTGAGCAAAGTAAGATTTTCCGTTTTTACAACCCCCGCTAATGAATACGTTCACGCTGCCTCCCGATGTTTTCCGGACTTCATCCAAGCGATCCATCCAAGCGATCCGTCCCAGCCATCCGTCCCAACCACAATTGTTCTCAGTTTATCATCAAACAGCTGAAATCGCAAGCAGTCCGGCTGCAACTTTGTGAGAAAAAGGGCTTTTTAGCTCCTCCTCCGACGTTTCTAATCGTTGCAGCCGGACATAATCCGAAAGTTTGGTTTTGCAGCCTTTAATTAAATTGCCAATTCGGTAGGCTGGATCAACTGCATCAGTAGCTCCAGCTCTTCATTGCAAAGATCAAGCTTATTTTTTTCCGCTAAAGCAATCAGGTCTCCCAGCATATAGGTTGATGCAGCATTCCGGATGAACTTCGCAGCTGCCGCATTGTATTCACCCATAATGAAAGCATCCATTTTTCCACCCTCCTGGGCAGATGAAAACCCTTCTGTTTTTAGCCTCTTCAAAAGCCGCTTCACAACGTAAGCATTGATATACTGGGCCTTGCATTCCTCTGAAAGAGAGCCGAAAATACACGGTCTCCCCTCCTTTCGATCCGCTGCACACTCACCGATGCACACGGGCAGGAAAGGACATGGTTCGCAAAGTTCAAGCTCCATAGGATTGTTGAGTCCATATGCATAATAGTTTTTATTGTAAACCAGAGAACCGTCTTCGGAAAGCTTACCGCAGCTCTGTCCGTCCCCTGTGTCCGAAACGCATTTAAACAAAGTACCATGGCCGTCTACAATGATGCCGTTGATTCGATTGATCTGGCAGAAGCAGTCTATCTTTGAGAATATTGCAGGTCCAATTCCCTGTTGAAGGGAATACTTTATTGCTTCGCAGGAGAATTCCTCTCTGGTAAAAGTAACATCATTTTCGATTTCTGCAAAGTCTGCAGGTTTTCCTAATCTGGGAACAACTTTTTCAAGAAGTCCTTTTTCTCTAAGGATAGAAACGATTTCGTATGCATCCTTCAAATCCTCTTTATTCATAATATTAATGCGCAAATCAATTTCATCTATGTACTGAATACTCTTTTCAATATTTTCCAAGATGACATCATAAGTCGGACTCCCGTCTTTATGCCGTTTTCTGCTGTCGTGGTTTTCCCTGCATCCATCAAGTGACATCTTATAGCGGGTGATGCCGATGGCCTGCAGTGCTTTCACTGTGGTTTCTTCAAGAAGGTATCCGTTAGTAGACATCATACCGTCATACTGGATACCGCGTTCATCCGCTAGCCTTTTCAGTAATGTACCCAGCCGTTTCACTGCATCCAGAGCCACCAGTGGTTCGCCGCCATGCCAGGAAATTTCCATTCGCTCGACACCATTAAGATTTAGGCTGATCCATTGATAAATACTATCCTGCACCTGCTCGGACATAACGGTATTGTCTGTAGTGCTGTAGCTGAGTTTCTCATAGCAGCAAGCACAATCCAGATTGCACTGGTAAGTTGGAACGATGACCAACGACAATATTTTTGTGTCAAATTTCGATTTTAGATACTCTACTTTTAACGCAGATAATTCACTGATATTGTCATCAATGATGAACCCCTTTTTCTGAAACGCCTCAGCTTTTGTATCATGTATACCTAAACTCCTATCACAACTTTTGATGAATTCCGCTTCCCGGGAGGTAACGATTCCCGCAGTATCATTCAGCGAATTGTAGACCACCGAATATTCCTTGTTAAATTGATAGGGATACACAAAATTGTACCTTGATGGTTTCATCTTCCTACTCCTCCTTACACATGGGTTGACAAAAGATTACCATTTTTCTCTGACTCTCTTGAGGAAACAAAATCCGTTGGTCACTTAAATCTGTAGACGAAACAATTTTGGGTAAGTTTTTCATGGATCATTTCCTGCATTAATGGATCAGAGAATGATAAATATTTACCAATATCGCGCTAGTATTTATTGAAATTTCAGCGCTTTTCTTGCTTGTAAAAACATTCTATCATTCCCTATGATTTTTTTCCAGATATATTAAGTTCGTCCCAGCAAATAATAAATTTGAGGTAATTTTTTATCATATCGAATCAATTTACCAGAAAAATGAAACAGGAGATGAGATGGAAAACAGAGCAAATGGAACAGATATTATTAGGTCTTTTAGGACCAATCTATTGATATTTTTAATTGGTGCGATTGGATACGGTTTTCTTGAAACAGCATTCCGAGGCTTTACCCATTGGACCATGCTCGTTACGGGAGGAATTGCCTTTGTAGTTCTGTACCATATCAATTCAAAGAACGAAAGTGCACCGCTTTGGAAAAAATGTTTAACTGGAGCCGCCGTGATCACAATGATTGAGCTTGCAGTGGGTTGCGTGGTCAACATCTGGCTTGGCTGGAATGTATGGGACTATTCCGCATATTCCTATAATTTCCTCGGACAAATTTGTCTGGCCTTTACCGTGCTTTGGTTTTTTTTATGCATTCCGCTGACTTACTTAACTCGATATCTTCACATCCGGCGTTTCCGAATTCACCATGGCCGCATCTAAAAGCGGAAATGACTGAATCAATAAAAATGCCGATTGCTTCAAATGAGCAACCGGCATTCACTTTTCTGATTCTTTATGATCTATTTTGTAGTTTCACATATGGTTTCTTTAAAGCCACACTCTTGTAAGACGGTCTGATTATTTTTCCTGCATTGATGAGTTCTTCAATACGGTGTGCGCTCCATCCAGAAATCCTTGCGATTGCAAAAATCGGGGTGTAAAGCTCCAACGGCAGATCGAGCATGCTGTAAACAAACCCGCTGTAAAAGTCGATATTGGCGCTGACGCCCTTATAGATCTTTCGCTCTTCAGCAATGATCTGTGCAGCAAGACGCTCTACCAAAGAATAAAGCCGAAACTCTTCCGTTCTCCCTTTTTCCTCAGATAAACTCTTAACAAACTTTTTGAAAATATTTGCTCTGGGATCAGATAAGGAATAAACTGCATGTCCCATTCCATAGATCAGTCCTGCCTTATCAAAGGCGTTTTTATGAAGAAGATCTCTTAAATATCCTGAAATTTGATCTTCGTCAGTCCAGTCGGCTACGTTGCGCTTCAGATCTTCAAACATTTGTACAACCTTAATGTTAGCGCCGCCGTGCTTAGGCCCCTTCAAGGATCCAAGAGAAGCTGCAACCGTTGAATAGGTATCCGTACCGGAAGAAGAAACAACGTGGGTCGTAAAGGTTGAATTGTTCCCTCCGCCGTGCTCCGCATGAAGTACTAGTGCTACATCCAAAATTCTGGCTTCCAATTCCGTATATTTCGAATCAGGCCTCAGCATATATAAGATGTTTTCTGCTGTAGAAAGCTCCGGTTTCGGTGTATGAATCACCAAACTGTCTCCTTCGAAGTAATGGCGATAGGTCTGATATCCATAAACCGCAAACAGTGGAAAAACAGCAGTCAGCAGAAGAGACTGCCTCAGCACATTGGGTATGGTCACATCATTTGCTTTTGTATCGTAGGCATGGAGCGTAAGAACACTCCGTGCAAGCGTGTTCATCATGTCCGGTGTAGGTGCCTTCATGATGATATCTCTTACAAAGCTTGTCGGCAACGTTCTGTATTGCGCCAGAAGAGAAGCGAAATCACCAAGCTGCTGCTTTGTGGGCAATTTCCCGAAGATTAAAAGGTAGGTTGTTTCTTCAAAGCCAAAACGCTTCTCAGTGACAAAGCCATCAACCAAAGCTTCAATATCAAAACCGCGGTAAAACAGTTTTCCTTCACAGGGGATTTTTTCCCCATCAGCATCATCAAAAGCCTGGATTTCCGATATCTCAGTAAGTCCTGTCAGAACTCCGTTGCCGTTTAAATCCCGCAGTCCTCTGTTGACCTTATATTTTTTATAAAGTTCCAAATCTATCGAGCTGTTTTCCAGGCATAATTCTGTCAGTTCAAGTATTCTTGGCGTAATTTCCGAATACTTGCTGTCCATAGCATTGAACATACTCCCCGTCATTTGTAATCCCCCTTTCAATCATCCAAATAACCGCTCTCTGCGGCCCCTGATTTTTTGTTATTCTTTATATTATATCACATTTGGGCGAAATCAACAACGGGCGAATTCCGACGACGGGGGAATCCCGACGACATAGGGAGCCTGTGCCTTACAGATACTCCGTCAGTTTTTTTCGGTCAAGAATCACGATCCCCTTTCGTGAGACACTGAGAATTTCTTCGTTGGAGAAATACTTCAGCATTCTGGAAATCACTTCCCGAGCACTTCCCATGTGGCTTGCGATTTGTTCGTGGGTCAGCGTTATGGTGTCTCCGCCCTCTAGTCCCGCCTGATCCAGCAGGAACATGGCAAGTCGTTTATCCAGTTTCATAAATAAGATCTGTTCCATGACCCACATTGCCTCGGAAAAACGCATGGAGATTAATTCTGTCATAAAACTCCCCACTGCGGAATTCTCCTTCGCAATCCGGTCGTATACCGCCGCATTCAGGATAAACAACTCCGTGGGACCTTCTGTGTCCACATAGATATCAAAAGAGATGTTCCTCATGATACAGGATGCGGAAAGAACACAGACATCATTCTCCAAAAGTCTGAAAAGCGTAACTTCCTTCCCTTCCTCGGACATTAAGTATGCCCTCAGCCTTCCACTTTTCACTGCAATTACTCCAGTGCAATCCTGCTGTCCGCCATGAATATTCTTCCCCCCAGGATACTGATTCAATACCGTGTGGTCAAGTACCTCGTTCTGTTCTGATTCGCTCAATTTTTTCCAGAAAGGAAGAATTTCTGAAAACTGCGCTAGTTCCGGCTGCCGCATGCTAATCCACCTCCTTTCATAATTCTACAGCGATACGAAAGATTTATCCAGTCATGTTTCCATTCCTTTTCAATTTATTAGGAAACTCCGTATTTATTCTAGTGTTCTGATAAAGTTTTCAATTTATGAAAAATTTATTCAGCTGCAACATCGGCAAAGGATACAATTTGATCAGTAGGTTTGTGACATTATCACTGAGGCTTTTGTGAATTTCATGCTAATATGGGTATATTGTTATTGAAATAACAATGCGGCAGCAGTACAAAGGAATCTGCTGCAGGCGAAAATGCAAAGAAATAAAAACAAGGTTTCATATAGTTTGATTGGGAGGATTCATATGAGTAAAAAGGTACTGATCATCGGAGGCGTAGCCGGAGGGGCTACCGCTGCCGCCAGACTCAGAAGATTGGATGAGTCGCTGCAAATCATCGTTTTCGAGCGGGGAGAATATATCTCTTACGCCAATTGTGGTCTGCCGTATCATGTTGGTGACGTGATCAAAGACCGGGAAGCGCTGCTTCTTCAAACACCGGAAGGAATGAAGGCCAAGTACAACATCGAGGTTCGCGTTTCCAACGAGGTCATATCCATCGACCGGGAAAACAAAAAAATACAGGTAAAAAAGGTTCGAACAGGTGAGACATACGAAGAACTCTATGACATTCTTCTAATCGCCACCGGTTCCTCTCCTCTGAAACCACCCATTCCAGGAATTGACGGTCCCGGCATCTTCTCGCTTTGGACTGTGCCGGATACAGACCGTATTAAGAATTATATCACTCAGAAAAAGCCGAAGCGGGCAGCAGTCATCGGCGGCGGATTTATCGGTCTGGAAATGGCGGAAAACCTCCATGCCGCAGGCTGTGACGTGACGGTAGTTGAGATGATGGATCAGGTTATGGCGCCCCTGGACTTTGAAATGGCACAGCTGCTTCACGAGAATATGAAGCTGAATAAGGTCAGATTGGAGCTGGGGAACGGAGTCAAGCAATTCGATCAGGCAGACGGTGTAACCACAATCACTCTTCAAAACGGAGCTGCCGTGGAAGCAGATATCGTGATCCTATCCATTGGGATCAAGCCCAACAGCGGCCTTGCAAAAGACGCCGGTCTTGCAGTGAATGCAAGAGGAGGTGTTATCGTCGACGAATATCTCAGAACCTCTGATCCTAGCATCTACGCTGTTGGAGATGTAATTGAAGTCGAAGAATTCATCTTCAAAGAAAAAACCATGATCCCGCTGGCCGGTCCTGCCAATAAGCAGGGAAGGATCTGCGCAGACAATATTGCAATCGATGCGGGCGTTCGAAAAGGGGAACTCCAAAAATACAATGGAACTCAAGGAACATCCATTGCAAAGGTCTTCGATCTTTCCGCAGGAGCCACAGGAGTCAATGAAAAGACTCTTAAGCGCAAAGGCATGGTGGAAAATCAAGATTATTTCACCGTTCTTATTAACCAAAAGTCTCATGCTGGATATTATCCGGGAGCAACGCCCCTGACTTTAAAAATGCTCTTTGGAAGGGACGGAAAAATCTTTGGAGCGCAAGTCATCGGTCAAGAGGGCGTGGATAAACGCGTTGATGTGATTGCCACCGCCATCAGGCTGGGTGCAACGATTCATGATCTGAAGGAGCTCGAGCTTGCTTATGCGCCTCCCTATTCTTCCGCAAAAGATCCGGTGAATATGTTAGGTTTTGTTGCAGAGAACCTGCTGAACGGAACCGCAGCCTTTACCGGATGGAATGAGATTGATCAACTCGAAGAGTCAGGGAAAGAGGACTACGTCGTACTTGACGTAACAGAAGAAATGGAACGAATGGCATTCCAGATTCCGGGTTCCTGCCACATCCCTCTGGGTCAGCTGAGAACGCGGATGAACGAGTTAGACCAGAGCAAGCTGGTAATCCCTTACTGTGCTATCGGAGTTAGATCTTACAACGCAGCCAGAACCCTCATGCAAAATGGTTATGAAAAAGTTAAAGTTTTCCCCGGTGGCACCAGTTTTTATAAATCTGTATACCATGACCGATATCAGCCAGTGACATCACAGACTCAAGGAAGTATGGCTGGATCGTCTCCGCTTCAAGGCGGCGCAGATGCACCGAAGCATACGGCTATTGACCCTGATAAAATCGTAGCAAAACAGACCATCGACTGCAGCGGACTCCAGTGCCCGGGGCCCATCATGAGAGTCTTTCATACGATCAAAGAGATGAATGACGGAGAAATTTTGCAGGTATCCGCTACTGATATGGGATTTGCAAGAGATATTGAAGCCTGGTGCCGGAGAATGGGCAACACGCTGCTGAAGGCAGAGCGGTCAGGAAAAGAAAGTATCGTCTACATCCAAAAGGGGCTGGGCGCTGCCCATGTTTCAGAAGGAGAAACCGGCGCACCGATTGTTCCCGGCAAAGCTACAGGGTCAGGAAGCGGGAATCCACTTTCCGGCGGACATCACTCTGTCGGAGCATCCGCTCTTCCTCAGGGAAAAACCCTGATCGTATTCAGCGGAGACCTCGACAAGGTATTGGCCTCATTTATTATCGCAAACGGTGCTGCAGCAATGGGCCGCCCTGTAACGATGTTCTTCACCTTCTGGGGCCTTAATGCCTTGAGAAAGCAAGATAAGCAGAGTATCAAAAAGCCCTTTATTGATAAGATGTTCGGGGCCATGATGCCCCGGGGAACGAAAAAACTCAAGCTTTCCAAGATGAACATGGGCGGTATGGGAACCGCTATGATGAAGAAAGTTATGAACGATAAAAACATTGATTCTCTGGAGGGTCTGATGAAGCAAGCCATGTTCAATGGTGTCAAACTGGTGGCCTGCACCATGTCGATGGATGTCATGGGGATCACCAAAGAAGAACTCATCGACGGAATCGAATATGCGGGCGTTGCCGCCTATCTTGGAGATGCAGAGGAATCCAACGTCAATCTCTTCGTGTAACAAGCTTGAAACCGTGAAAGATACTATCGTTCCAATTTAAAGCGTGCCTATACACCCAATTAATAGGTTAAGATACAAAAATAAAAAAGCATACCTTGCTCGCACAAAGCGGGCACCGTATGCTTCTTTATATTGAAGATTCCCATTTGTTCTGTATTATTTTTAGATTTCAAATAATTTCAGAATTAATCCCAACACCTATCGGAATGAGCCGGCTTACTGTCAGCGGAGTTATGGATGAACGATTTGATAAAGTCTCTGATCCCAAGAGGATTCTGAATTCTGACGATGGAATAGGCCATAGCCGGGGTAAATACCGGTGGATAGAAGACGTAATAGCTTGGCTCCCAGCAGGATGGATTATATTTCTGTTTTGCCTGATACAGGGCTTTGAAGCCATAGACATTGTTCATCTTCTCATAGATTAACCGAAGAAGCTTAGCCGTCATATCCGTCTCCTCTTCCAGGCGGGCAAGGGGTGCGGCTGCCAGACTGGCCCACTTTATCCCCTCTGTTTGAAAGGTCATCATGGCTTCATAATTGATTTTTTCAAGCACACCTCTAACTGTTCCTGCCCGGTATCTTGTTACATCAGCTACATAGCCTGCCCCCCCTGCAAAGGGCAGGAAGACTACAAATGCCTGAATTCTGCCGGTCGGATCTTCCGCATAAAAATACCTGCGGTCCATCGGATGATCCAGCCCGATGCTCCCCATAGTAAATACCAATTCGCCGCTCTTCTTCATTGAGAACCACTCTTTGGAAATTTCCATCATTTCTTTTTCCAAAGCCGAATTCTTCTTTTGGCGGGGATCATATTCCTTTACCATAATTCCTTCCTTCGTAGCGTGATTGATATTCAGCCGTACCTTTGAGGCTGCACTGCCCGCAATGGTGTACTCAGGCAAGAAGAATCTGGGCTCCTCTCCGCACTTAACATATCCCAGACCCATTGTATCGTACTGGTCCAGAAACATGCCGGTTGTGTTCAGTAGAAGCAGACTGTACGCATTCCGCTCACAATGGTTTATTATTTCCGACAGAAAGGTTCTGAAATCGCCGGGGTCACAGACCGGATCCCCCAGAACCACAAAAATATCGCCCACAATGCCATACGCAGCAACCCCTTGAACGGCCCTGCCAAAGAGATAGCTTTTATCTTTTTCAAGTGCTAGATAGGAACTGCAGTTCTGCCCATACAGGTTTACCAGCATCCTTGCACGCTCCATCTCCCCCTGGGCCTGGGCTTTGATGCTCACATAAGGCGTCAGAACAGCGATCAGGCCTGAAATAATACAGATCCAGCTAAACCAGAATAGAAAGCTGTAATAAGCCGTGTGGGGAGTATATACGGAAGGAGCAAGATTGTTCAAATCAAAGAGAATTCCCAGGGTTACCTCCATACACTGAAGAAAGGATAAAGCCCCTTTTTCTCTGAACAGCGCAAGTGCTGCATTAAAAAAGATGAAGACAGTAAAGAGCAGATAGATCAAAACGCCTCGTTTCAGCGAATACCGATCCGTTTTCCGTACGTAATAATTTCGTGAAAGCAGCAGTATAAAATAACAGAATACTTCTGCGAGAAACAGTGGATTCCAAAGGTCTGACCGATGGATCATCAAATACTGAAAGATCCTAAGAGAGAGAAGGATCATGACAATGCTCCATGCAACACTCACCCTTTTATAGAGCTTCCAGGAAACCAGCAGAATCAGAAATCCCGACAGCCTCATGACGGTATGATGCATCTCGAAATAGCGGATCAAGCTCATATTTTCGCCGTAGCGAAACAAAAAGACCGGAAAGACGATACCTGCAATGGATAAAACGAGAAGTAGGACAACGCCAGCCTTGTTCAATCCGATGATTAATTTGGAAAATCGTTGATTCATAAATATTTCTCCATTCGGGTTTGATTATACTGCAGCCTCTTCCTGGAAACAAGCTAATAAAATGAATGCATCCCTGCACAACCGAAATGCAGAAGGCACCGCTTACCTCAGAAGAAAACCCGCAGGCATTCGTAACGTACCTGCGGGTTTTTTCGTTTGGCACATGCTCCGTTCCACAGTGCCACCCATCGTTCATTATTCTTAGTGATTCAGGAGATTGTATAGCATCTGTGCAAGCTGCGCCCGCGTGACATCCCCCTTCGCTGCAATTCTACCGTTGCTGCCACTAATTATGCCTTGTTCCACAAACAGATTCACCGCATCCTTAGCCCAGTCAGAAAGCTCTGTGCTGTCTGAAAAGTCAGCCAGTGATTTTCCAGAGTCTGTCAGTGTTTTTTCAAAGTCTCTCTCTGACAGTTTGCCGATGTTCTTTAAGACTTGATAGGTCAGTGTAAACAGTTCCTGTCTGGAAATCTTTCGTTCCGGTGCGAACAGATTATTTCCCACGCCATCAGAGAGCCCCAGCCGTTTTGCCGCGGCAAGATATCCGGTGTAGTACGTATCCCCCGCATCGGAAAAACTAGCGGTACGGCTGTTATCTGGCGAGATGCCATAGGTTTTCATCAGCATCACCATGAACTGCCCTCTCGTAAGCTTTTCATCAGGACCGTATTTACCCTCTGCCACTCCAGTGGTAATCTCCCGCGATGCGATAAATGAAACCGCATCCTGATACCATGCACCAGAAGAGACATCTTTGAAGACCACCGGATGATATCCCACTGCATACAGATTAAAATAGCCGGCCTGGAACGTAATCGTTCCTGCTTCTGAATCATATCTGCACTGCGGTACCGCCTCTGGTACCCCAGCCGAATTGATGAAGTAGATCACAATGGAATTCAAGTCCTCTCCCGCTTGCGGTGTGTATGGAATGGACACCGTTACAGTTCCATTGAAGTGTGATACTGCTCTGTCTCCGTCTGTAACACTGAACTGATAAACCGGCCTGCTTCCCAACAGTTGAAGTGTTTCGCCTGAGAGCTGGGATGGATCTGCTTTGGCCGCAGTTATCTTGACTTGCCCAGCTGATTCTCCAGCGATTTCAAAAAGAGCCTCGGAATCAAAGGACACAGACGCAATGGAGGTGGAAACCGTTAACGTACGAAGGCCCTCTTCCACAGCCTGCCTGATTGCTGCTGCCGGAATCCCCGTGGTTACAGAAGAACTGCTTTGCGGCGCCTCAATATGGATGGTTATGCCTGCGGCAATCCCACCGCCCCTTTGTTCCGCCTCTTTTACTGCAGCAATCGTAGCTTTGTTCATATAATCCGTGGAAATAGATGCGCTGGATTTTCCTGATGCATCAGCAGAAGCAGCCAAGGTTGTCACGGCACTGGAATCGGTCTGCGTGTTTACAATCCGAATTTCAGGCTCCTGGCTTGTTTTTGTTTTTCCCTTGCCGGAAGAACCATGTTCAGGCTCTTGCGGATCGTCTGGTTTTGGTGCCGCAATGAAGGTATATGTTTTTTCCATGATTCCGCTGTCCGTCATTCCAGCTTTTACGGCAATCGCTTTCACGGCAATCTGATCACCAGGATTACCCGTGAGTTTTACAGCGCCGCTGTAGAGATTACCTCCCTGCGTCGGTGTACTCCCGTCTGTAGTATAGTAGATTTCCGCACCGTCAGTTGATGTGGACAGTATGATTGCCGCCCCGGAGAGAATATTCCCCTCAGAAGGCTCAGCATAAGGTGACGCAACGGTTCCGGTTGCGATAATGTTTCCGTAAGCTTGGGTATCCGAATTGATCAGATAATAGTTCCCCGCATCACTGCCCTCAAGCACCAGACCCGTTACCGCAATCAGCTTTCGGCTTCCGAGTGCTGCGTCTTCAAAGGCTGCCACTGCCGATGAAAAGTCAACGGATACATCATCTCCCGCAGCTTTCCAGCTCAGTGCAGCTCCCAATATGGATGCTTGTGTTGTTCCGTCGTAGACCTTATCCTCGATATCGACAGTGGATACGCTCACCTCTCGTTGTCTTATATCAGCGGTCAGCTCCGGTATCTGAAGGGAATAGTATACTGCATCAGTCCCTTTCAGTTCATAGCCCTTTCCTTCTACCACTTTGTTCGTTCCTGCATTTTTATCTGTGAACTGGCCGTATGCACCGCTGCTTTCAAGGGCAACATCATCTCCCGGCGTGATTACGCCCGAAAGCATTCCGCCGGAAATGGCAGCAGCCCTTGTCCCGTCATAATCCTTGTCGGCTGCGCTGACACCAGTGATGCTTAAGATCTGTGACCCTTGAATTTGGTAGGTAAACCGGGCTATGGGGCTGTCGGCATAACCGGTACTGGCCCCGAACGCACTTAAAACAATCGTTTCGCCGAGGTTTCCGGTAATGGTGACCGTTCCTCCGCTGGGTATGGCCTTATCGTCCCGATCCGGATCTGTTGCAGAATCACCCATTGTATAGTAGATCACTGCATCCAAACCTCCCGCAGCGGTCAGCGTGATCTGCGCTCCGTTTTTAATAAATGCTCCACTGGCGATGGAGGCTTCTGGAGCACTTATGGTTCCAAGGGGCAGAATGTTGCCCACCGTACGGAACCCATCGCTGGGCAGCTTGTAATTGTTTTTATCAGAGCCTCCCAGGTTCAGTCCGCTTACCGTCACCGGCTTCGTGTCCCCTGCTTTTTCATCATCAAATGAGGCAGAGGCTTGGCTGTAATCAAGAAAGACCTCGTCCGCTCCAACGATTCCGCTAAGATCAGCGTCACTGATGGCCGCCGAGTCATTTCCATCATAGATCTTATCGGAGATGGTTACACCGGATACCGTCACGGTTTTGGGCAGGATATCTGCGGTTGCAGCAGCGGAGGAAGCGATGCTGTAGTTTTGCGCCTTGCTGCCCTTTAGGAGAATATTGCTTACCGCTACATTCTTCTGTTCTCCGGCTGCCGCACCTGCTTCGAAGACAGCAGTGACTTGATCCAAATCCACCGAGACATCATCACTCCCGATAACTCCCGAAGCAATGGTAAGCGCTGCCACCTTGGCGGAGTCTGTCCCATCATATTCCTTGTTTGATGCCGTAACGCTTCCAAGCAAAAGACTCTTCTTTGTTATATTCGCTGCTTTTGAAATCGATAACTTCGTATCCAGCGTATAGTACTCCCGATCAGTTCCGCTCACAGAGAGCCCGCCCATCAACACCGTTTTGCCTTCTCCGGCAAAGGAATCTTCAAAGAGGAACGTAGGAGAACCCGAAATGCTAACGACATCCGAACCAAGTACGCCGCTGAAGTTTCCTAAATACGTGCCGGTTGCAATGTCATTCCCGTCATATACTTTATCCGCTATGCTGACTCCGATTACGCTCAGCTCTGTTGTAGGCTGTACGGTAAAGCTGGAGGTCACTGTTTCACTCAGCGTTTTTCCGTCTGCCAGTGATGCCGCTTTGATGGTTAGTACATCTCCGAAGGTAAGAGAAGGCAATGGAATGGGTTCATTACCGCTGACATAGGAGTTAGTCGCTTCTGTAGGTGCCTCTGGCTCACCGTTTACCGCCGTTGTATAATACGTCTTCGCCCCTGTTTCTGAGGAAAACGTAACTGCAGCGTCTTTTTTGATATAGCCGGCATTAGTGATTGCCGATATCGTCGGCTGGTTGGTCTGGGGCGTTTCAGCAAATACTGCAACACCGTAAGCATTGACAGATGAGACCAGCTCGGTCAAACCGGCTTCACCGGTAAGGTTGGCTCTAAATATCTTAGCTACCGTTGAATGCCAGTCCGAAAAGTAGACACTGCCGCTCTTCTGGTCAATGGCCAGCGCTCTTGGAGAGCCCGTTGCCGAGGTATAGATCGTTTCCTTTCCCTGCCCGTCTTTCAGATTGACTCTCGCTACATAAAAATTCGGTTCATATGCCTCCGCATAATACAGCTTGCCGTTTACTCCGTCCACGGCCAGCCCCGAAGCATGAACCCCGTCCAGGAAGATTTCCATATCAGAACCGTCAAGCCCCGTCCGCATAATCTTTCCAAGATTATAATCTGCGATGTAAAGATATCCCGCCCCGCCGTTTCCGTCCGGATCCACGGCAACAGCTCTGGGTGCTCCAATGGAAGAATAGATGACGGTTCCATCCGATCCGCTCCTGCCCGCTTTATATACGGTGCCCTTATCGGGCTCTGCATAGTATAAATCCCCGTTTTTCTGATTCACCGCAAGGCCCTGAGCATGGACTCCCTCTATGAATGTAGTAACATCGCTCCCGTCCAGCTTCGCCTGCAAGATTTTTGCCACTGTGCCATGGGGATCAGAGAAATAGATCCTCCGTTCAGACTCATCCACCGCAACAGCGTACGGACTTCCGGTAGGCGAAGTATAGATGACACTTGATGCGGAAAGATCGGATACCTCCGCCATTTTCAACTGATACGGAGCATAGGACTGTGTATAATAGATGTATTCTGCCCCATAGGCTTTTCCTGTCATCAGAATGAGGACTATCAGAATTCCGAAGGCCCATCCTGTCAGGTTCGCCAAAGGACGAACAAAAGATTTCATAATATACTCCTCTTTGATACCGCCTTTATCGGCTTGATCGCTACTTTGCAAAACATAAAATTATTGCCTTGACGGGAATATCCCTTGCACGCATATGATATAGTTGATGGCCAGATAGGGATCTCTGATGTCCTGCTGCTGGGAACCTCCGTAATTGCCGATAGAAGCAAGACCTATGGTAGTATCGGGAGCAGCTGCTGTGTAAAGGTTCACTTCCTGCCTGTCGGGGGTGACAGCCTTTCCAAGATAAGTTCCACTACCCGGTGTATTGGTGGTTCCTGCTGCTGTGCTGGCATTGAGCGTATGGGTATGGACAGGCATTTGACTTGTAAGTTCAGTGGCAGTTTCCTTCCCGCCTGTCTGCCCCAGCACATACGTACTCAGTCCAGGGCCCATACCTGCTCCAATGGGAGAACGGCCCCGCAGATCCGGCAGTGCAAAGGTTGTCATCCCATCCCCCCCATAGGTAGTTCCCAAAAGCGAAAACAGAGCCGTATTCTGACTGATTGAAAGAATCTGACCTTGACAGAACTCCCAACCCTTCGGCGCAAAATTTCCTGCAAACATGCTGATTTCTCCGATATAAGCCTCTGATCCGGCATACACAGCTGCGTTCCCGGCAATTCCAAAGGAGAATATCATCATCATAATCATTGTGAGAATTACTTTTCTTGAAATCCATTTTCTTAACTTGATCATCTTATTTTTCCTCTCTTTTCCTTTTATTTTTCTTCGAAGCGTTTCATCAATGCGCACTTGCCTTCGTATTGCTTTTCTCAAACAGAAACCAAACGCCCCCAAGAGAAACCTACATGATACTTATTATTTTACGCTTTGAAAATTGGGATGACAATCACCCATTGGGTGATATTTGGGTATTTTCTTGCATTTTAGAGATATAAAAAAACAGAGACTTATCCTTAGTCACAGTCTCTGTTTCTTTTTTTATTCAGATGTATCAGTGGAAATCAATTCTGTTGGCCTATCTTCTTCATGAGGTTTGCCATCTCGATCGCAGAAACCGCTGCATCGAACCCTTTATTTCCTGCTTTTGTTCCTGCCCGTTCAATAGCCTGCTCGATGGTGTCCGTCGTAACAACGCCGAAAATCACTGGAACTTGGCCGTTCATTCCCACAGAAGCAATGCCCTTTGCAACCTCCGCACAAACAAGATCATAATGAGAAGTGGATCCGCGGATTACCGTCCCGAGGCAGATTACCGCATCATATTTTCCGCTGCCCGCCATGGCTTTTGCAGCAAAGGGAAGCTCGAAGGCTCCCGGAACCCAAACAAGATCAAGGTCTTCCGCAGCTGCCCCATGGCGTAGAAGACCGTCCTCCGCCCCACTGATCAGCCGCGACACGATAAATTCATTAAAACGAGATGCTGCAATGCCAATTTTCAAACCTTGTGCAATTAAATTTCCTTGTATCAAATTCATTCGTATTTTCCTTTCATGGCCTCCTCTTCAAAGGAGGAATTGGTTGGTTGGTTGGTTGATTAATAGGACAGCATATGACTGAGCTTATCCTGTTTTGTTTTCAAATAACGTATGTTCTCCGGGTTTGCATTCATCTGAAGCGGGACCCGCTCAACGATTTCCAAACCATAACCTTCCAAGCCTTTTATTTTTCTGGGGTTGTTTGTCATGAGCCTGAGTTTTCGAACACCAATATCACTCAAAATCTGAGCACCAATACCGTAGTCCCTTAGGTCCTCATCAAATCCTAGAGCAAGGTTTGCCTCAACAGTATCCATCCCTTGATCCTGCAGTGCATAAGCCTTGAGCTTGTTAATCAACCCGATCCCTCGCCCTTCCTGCCGCATATACAGAAGAATGCCCCGGCCTTCTTCCGCTATTTGCCGCATAGCAGCTTCGTACTGTTCTCCGCAGTCGCAGCGGGTGGACCCCAACGCATCTCCTGTCAAGCACTCAGAATGAACCCTTGTGAGAATCGCCTCCTCTTGTTCAATATCTCCCATGATCAACGCTACGTGATGCTCTCCGTTGATGCGATTCTGGTAACCTCTGATTCGAAATACTCCATATCGCGTGGGCATATGGGTTTCCGTCATGCATTCTACTAGGCTCTCCCTGCTGCTACGATAAGCAACCAGATCAGATACTGTAATGATTTTGATGCCGTGTTTCGCTGCAAATTCCATCAGCTGTTGAGTCCTCGCCATGGTTCCGTCTTCATTGAGAATTTCGCAGATTACACCGGCAGGTTTCAGCCCTGCAAGCTTCGCAAGATCAACTGCCGCTTCGGTATGCCCCGTCCTTTTTAAGACTCCCCCTTCCCTCGCTCTCAGCGGAAAGATATGCCCCGGACGTTTAAAGTCTTCTGCTGCCGCTTCTCCGTCAATGAGAGACTGTATAGTCTGGGCTCTCTCAAATGCAGAAATCCCCGTTGTGGTATCGCAATGGTCCACAGAAACAGTAAAAGCGGTCTCATGATGATCCGTATTCTTTTCTACCATTGCGTGGATTCCCAAAGCGTCCAGAATCCTTCCTTCCATAGGCATACACACAAGACCCTTGGCGTGAGTCACCATAAAATTTACCGCCTCTGGTGTTGTTTTCTCAGCTGCCATGATGAGATCACCTTCATTTTCTCTGCCTGGGTCATCTACAGCAATAATCATTTTTCCTTCTCTGATGTCACGAATTGCCTCTTCAATCGTACTGAATTTATAATTCATATTGTCCTCCTTATTCTTTGTGAACTCCGGGAATACCTGCTCTCTCAGCGCTTACTTCCAGCACATTAGCAGTTATCCCTGATTTTTAGTTAATAAAAAACCCATTTTCTCTTAAATACGCTTCTGACAGCAGCTCTTTTTTCCCGCCGCTAGCAGTCTCATTTGCTGACCGTGCCCGATCCGCCGTCCCTGCTTCATCCACAGTCAGCGCCAAATCCACAGTCTGCATTGTTTCACGCTGCAGCAGTTTTTCAACATACTTTGCAAGAAGATCACACTCCAGATTGACCGTTTGACCCGGCGTTCTGCCAATGAGCAAGGTTTCCTTCTGTGTGTGGGGTATCATAGATATCCGAAAACCCCATGGTTCTATTCGTGCAACCGTTAAGCTTACCCCATCAACCGTAACAGAGCCTTTTTCCACAAGGTAGCGACCAATGGATCCGCTGACTGAAATAGAGATCCAAATGGCATTATCCTCTCTTGTCACAGCGCGAACGATTCCGGTTCCATCAATATGACCGCTGACGAGGTGCCCTCCAAATCTTCCGCCAAGGGCAACGGCCCGCTCCAGATTCACTTTGCTTCCAATATTCAGTGCGCCAAGATTGCTGCTGCGCATCGTTTCCGCCATCACATCCGCAGAAAAACTTTCTCCATGGATTCTCGTTACCGTAAGGCAAACTCCGTTTGTACAGATGCTGTCCCCGATTTTTGTTCCCTCAAGCACTGCTTTTGCTTTAATTCGCAGCCTTGATGATTTTTCTCCTTTCGTAACACTCTCAATGCACCCAACTTCCTCAACAATACCCGTGAACATTTCCGTCCTCCTTTATCGCTTATTTCTATGATTGCATTCCAACCCCTTAATCGCGTTGCTGTACGTTATTCCCATTTCCGTCAGCTTGTCGCTTCTGATGGATATGCCGTAATTCTGATATCTTCACCATAAAGCCCCACATCTTGAATTCGAAACTGCTGTGCACAGTCTGGGCTTGGTACGCCCAAGCCCTCAACAAAGGTCTTAGCACTCGCCCCGCCCAGGATTTTAGGGGCCATATGTAACAACAGCTTATTTACGATTCCCTGAGAAAATGCGGCGGCATTTACCGTTCCGCCCCCTTCGAGAAGAATGCTGTCGATGCCCAAAGCGCCCAGTTGATTCATAAGGTCATCCAGATCAACTCTTCCCTCTTTGCTTTTGCAGCGCAATACCATTGCACCCAGCGCTTCCAATTCTTTGGCGGTTCGCGTGTCCGCATCCTCGGAACAGGCAAGAATTGTCTGCTCATCTTTGCAGGAAGGCTTCTCCAAGGGACTGCCTGGGCTAGACCCCAATCCTGTCATAATTTTACTTGTCTTTGGAATCCTGAGATGACTGTCCAGGATAATTTTCCGCGGACTGCGCCCGCCAGGCATCCTGCAGGTCAGTTCCGGATCATCCGCCAGCACAGTATTTACTCCAACCATGACAGCGGTATGGCTGTTTCTGAGAAGCTGTACTTCCCTTCTTGAATGCTCACCGGTAATCCATTTGGAAGCTCCGGTATATGCAGCAGTCTTTCCGTCCAGCGAGACCGCAGCTTTTATTGTCACGAAAGGCCGCTTTGTTGTAATAAAGTGGATAAAGATCTCATTCAGCCTCCTGCAATCTTCTTCCAGCACGCCGGACGCTACCGTAATTCCGGCCCTCCGTAATGCTTCTGTACCTCTTCCTGCCACCAGCGGATTAGGGTCCATGATTCCAATCACGACTCGTATGATCCCGCTCTTTATGATCAACTCTGTACATGGAGGCGTTTTTCCATAGTGGCAGCAGGGTTCCAGATTTACGTAAAGAGTGGAGCCCGACGGGTCTTTATGATTTTTTTTTGCATTGCGAATCACATTTACCTCAGCATGTGCCTGCCCGAAGCACTCATGCCATCCCTCTCCAATAACGCACCCATTCTTCACAAGAATTGCACCCACAAGAGGATTAGGAGCAGTTTTTCCCTCACCCCGTCTAGCAAGTTCAATCGCTCTTGCCATAAATGTTTCATCCAATTTCGCCGCAGTCCTCTCACACATTCGTTCATCCCTCCCATTCGGTAACTTCTGAAGATATAATGAATCAGTGTTTCCCAAACAAAAAACCCTGAACATAAGTTCAGGGCCTAGCTATCACACAGTTCAAAGTTAGTTTAAACAAAAAACTCTGAAATATATAAAATATTCCAGAGCAAATGTCTTCACTACGGGGTAACCGTATGTTTAACTTCTTCTTTCATCCAGACTATACTGTCGGCTTCGGAGTTACACCGAATCATGCCTTACGGCTCGTGGGCTATACCACCGGTGGGGAATTACACCCCGCCCTGAAGAATCGATTCAATTGCGTTCATGCTACCATGGATATTCATTTGTGTCAATGGGGAATTTTTTCTAGGTCAATTTTTTCATTTTCTACAATTTCAAGATGCTCAAGTTTCATCCTGAGCTGCTTGTTTTCCTGCTCCAGACCCGTTACGGTCTTCGATAAATTCTTTAGTTTTGCCTGCCCTTTAATCCAGCGCACCAAGCTGAGAAGCAAAACGACCAAAGCTCCGAAGACGGCCGATATGAGAATTACAAGCGCCTGAGAAATGGTAAGTTCAAACGTCAGAAAGCTAATATCAACAGCTCCTGCATTCTGAAGCGCAAAGACTGCTACAATCAGAGCAAAGATCAGTGCAAGTACAAATTTCCAGTCCATAATTGAATCCTCCAAACTACAAAGATGTTTGTATAGAATACAGAGCAGCTCTTCTTGCATGAATTACTGCAGTATCCAAAAGAGGTGCTTTTGTATCTCCTTGCTGGATCAAAAGCCCGATTTCCGTACAACCGAGAACAATACCCTCCGCGCCCCGCTGCATCAACTGATCAATAATTCTGAGATAACGTTCCTTCGAATCCGCCGAAATGGTTCCAAGGCACAGTTCTTCAAAAATAATTCGATTGATATCATCACGCTCCTCCTCGTCAGGGATCATCACTTTAATTCCGTACTCCTCGAGCTTGTTTCTGTAAAAGTTCTGTTCCATGGTATATCTGGTGCCAAGCAGAGCGGCAGTATTAAGGCCTCTTTCTTTCAACTCATCTGCAATCAACTCGGCCACATGAAGCACCGGTATTGTGACCTTTTCCCGAATCTGTTCCGCTGCCTTATGCCAGGTGTTCGTGCAAATCACGATGAAATCTGCTCCTCCACGCTCAAGTCTCTCTGCTGCATCGATAAGAATTTCAGTCCCTCTTTCCCAATCATTTTCAGCCATGGCAGCTTCGATCTCATGAAAATCTACGCTGTATAGAAGGATCTTTGCGGAATGAAATCCGCCGAGCTTTTCTTTGATCACTTCATTGATAACCTGATAGTATGTAACCGTACTCTCCCAGCTCATCCCTCCGATCAAACCGATTGTTTTCATATCCACCTCTTTCTGGTTTTATTTTAACCTGTTTTATAATTTTCATATTGCCTTAGACGCTTAAATCCTTTCTATTGCAGCCATCGCGCAAAAGCGTCATTTGCGTCGTTTCTTTATCCAGGGCCAAATCGACACCGGTGTTTCTTTTTTTATTATTAAACTGACACGCATGTCTTATTTTCAGCTCATCTTATAGAGGCTCATCTCGCCCCTCAGATTTGTTGCCATTAAGCGCTTTACCTGATCCAGATCGTAATCTTTGCTCAGCAGGTAGTACAGCTTTGCCACAGCAGCCTCCACTGTCATATCATATCCGCCTACCGCTCCTGCATTTGCAAAGCTCATGCTTGTCGCATACTGACCGATCATTGCGGAACCTCTTAAACATTGGGTACATACCACAATGACCGTCCCGTTTGATTCTGCCTTTTTCAGGATTCTTTCCAGAGAGCCGTGGCTTTCAGGAATATTTCCTGCACCAAAAGCTTCAAACACAATCCCTTTTAGTTTTTCAGTCATGATGTTTTCAAAGATCTCAAATTGTATTCCCGGAAAAATTTTCAAAACTGCGATTTGGTTTTCTTTGAATTCTGACAGAATCAATTCATCGCCTGCTTCTTTCAGTACATTGTTATTGATGGTGATTCTTACTCCAGCCTCCAGCAGCGGCGGATAATTGGGAGATCCAAAAGCAATCAGATCATCTGCACTGATTTTCGTTGCACGGTTTCCACGGTAGAGCTCGTTGCCAAAAAACAAGCAAACCTCCGGAACATGGTAATGCCCTGCAATCATTAAGGCGGTAATCAAATTATCCCGTGCATCATTTCTGATTTCACAGAGCGGAATCTGTGATCCCGTAAGAATGACTGGTTTGGCAAGCCCCTCCAGCATGAAAGAAAGTGCTGATGCCGTATATGCCATGGTATCTGTTCCATGGAGAATGACAAAACCGTCATATAAATCGTACTTTTCTTTGATATCTTTTGCAATTTTGACCCATTCCCGAACGGAAATATTGGAAGAATCCAATAAAGGGTCATACTCAATCAGGTCAAATTCCGGAACCTCTTCTGATTTCAATTCGCCCATTTCGGAAAGGATGCTCTGCATGAACCCTCTCTTCGGTGCATATCCATATTCTGTGCGTGCCATACCAATGGTGCCACCAGTATGGAGCAAACAAACCTTTTTTCTCATACTCCTCCATCCCTACCATTTCATGGGGAATGAAAAACCTCCTTACCAATTAAATGGTTTTTCAGTTCACCCTAATTGTTATCTTACTATGATTATATCTTTTTCAGTTAATATTCTGCAAGAAGATTCAAATATTTGCTGAAATGACCTTTCCCATCAGGGCAACTAACGAAAAAGAGAATTTTGCCGAATGGAGCAGCAAAATTCTCAATGTCATTCCTTATGAGCAGCCGGGCAGCGTTACCCATTGACTTCGTGCAGTTTATCCTCTATCAGCTTTAGATTATTCTTCAGTCTTTCATTTTCTGGACTGATCTGCAAAGCCTCCTTTGCGTGTGCTAGAGATTTGGCATAAAGTCCGATCCGGTAACAACCAATGGCAGCCAAATCTTCCGGTGTGTGATCCCAGCAATAGCCCATATTCACATAGGTAGCAGACCTGCTCTTGATCTTGAGCGCCTCTGTTGTCATAAAAAAGACAAGAGGCCAATCCTTCAGTTCATATCCTATTTGGGCAAATTCTACATAAGGCTCTCTCATAGTCGGGCATTCGGCAATTGCTCTGTAATACCATGCGTAAGCTTCCCCAGTGTTTCCAAGTTTAAAGTATGCTTTGGCAATCCATCGCATGGAAGCACACCGTTCATCCTTCCAAGTCGCACTGGGCAAAGAAAGATGTTTCTTCAAAGTCTCGATACATCGCTCCCAATTTGCCCGATACATATATTCTCTGCCCAAATAATAGGTCATCCGGTCAGAGCTCGGATCCTCTTGAACTGCCAGTTCCAGCAAAGTCAGATAGGATCCTCTTGCCTTGGCGGCATCCGGATAATGGTTCAGTACCATTCCGTGAATGTAAACCTTCTTTTCAGGGCTTTTACCAATATACTCCAGGCATTCATGAATGGGATGCTTCCACCGAAATCCACTCCTCGCATGAACCTTAAAGTAATTAAATTGAATGTCCGGGCTTCCATCACTTTTTAAGCTCCAATTGTATAGATATCGCCCCTGAGTCGCATCGGGAATCCATGCCTCCTCCAGCTTCCCCCTCCATCCCGGTTCAAAGATTTCATCCAGATCGGTGCAGACACAGATATCCGCATCCTCCGGTACATGATCCAGCGAAAGATTCCTGGCCACATCAAATCTCCACGGAGAAACGGCATTTACAAATACCTTGGCTCCTCTGGCCTCGAGCTTCTCAACAGTACCGTCGCTGGAACCCGTATCTGTGACGACAATCTCATCAGCCTCTTTCATGGAATCCATCCATCGATCCACGAAATGTTCTTCATTCTTACATATCGCGTATACACAGACCTTATAGCTACTCACATTATTCCCCCCTCTATTTTAGATCATTTTTTCAATCATCTGAAGATTACTCTTAAGGCGTTCATGATCCGGTGCCAGTTCGCACGCCTTCTTTCCATATTCGTAGGATTTCTGGTAAAGCCCCAGTCGATAGCAGCTAATTGCCCCCAGATCATAGGGAGCATAGTCCCAGGCTTCAGGCTCTACTAAATAGCTTCCTGTTTTTTGCGTTATTTTCAGTGTCATCTCTACCATTAAATAGACCAAGGGCCAATCGCCTTCCTCATATCCCATTCTCGCCAATTGATAATACGGTTCTCTGACGCGGGGGCATTCAGCAATTGCCTTGTACAGCCATTCCTTCGCTCTGGTTCTATCATTCAGTGCCGTGTAGCTTTTTGCGATAAATCTCATTGACGCGCAGCGTTCCTCATCCCAGTGCGCACTGGGGAGCTGCAGATGCTTCTCAAGCGTTTCAATACACTTTTCATACATTTTATAATACATGTATTCTCTTCCCAGCCAGAATATAGTTCTGTCATCTGTGGGATTTTCTTCGGCTGAAAGTTCAAGCAGCGGCAGATACTGCGATCTCGGCTTGGAGGTATCAGGATAGTGGTTCAGCACCATTCCAGGAACCCATACCGACTGTTCTTCTCCCTCGCCGGTGAATTGCAGTATCTCATGAACCGGATGAATCCATTTGTATCCCATTCTACGGTGGGCCTTCTCCATAGGGAATTGTTTTTTTGGCGTTCCGTCACTGTTGAAAGTCCATGTAAAAAGGTAGCGTGCCCGTGTATGAAACGGCTGCCATGCATCTTCCAGCTTTTTTCTCCAGCCCGGCTCAAAGATTTCATCCAAATCATTTGAAACGCAAATATCCACGTCCTCGGGAACATGTCCAAGCGCTGCATTTCTCGCTGTATCAAACCGCCATGGAAGGATGGATTCGGTGTAGACAATCGCACCTCTTGATCTCAGCCGTTCCACGGTACCATCCGTTGAGCCGGTATCTGTTACAACTACAACATCCGCCTCACCTACAGAGTCCATCCATCGATCCACAAAACTCTCTTCATTCTTACATATTGCATATACACATATTTTATATCCGCTCATCTTATCCCCCTTATCGTTAATACTTCTCCCGGCAGCAGAACGATTTGCCTCCGGCAAAAAAAGCGGCCATTCCTGCTGGATAAAAAGCCGAAGACATAGTCTTCGGCTTTCCTATTGACATTCTGGCTCTATTGCACATCAGCCAAAAGAGCTTATTTTTTATAAAGCTGTCTCGATGATTACAAAATTGGCTTGAACAGCTGTATTTGCCACAAAGACATCCTCTCCAGTGGTGTTAACAAGGGCAAGCGTTGCAGGTGTAGCGCCTACTGTAATAAGTGCTGTACCGCTGACCTGACCTGTCACAATCGGAGATGAGGTTGTAGATACTGTGCTTCCGTTCAGCACGAGATCAAAGTTGATTGAAGTTGCTGCTTCTGCTCCGTCTGTCGCTACCCACCAAGATACATAATAGTTACCGACGCCATTAATTGTGAAGATTCCCGTTCCAGTGTCGTAACCGAGGTCAAGGCTCTGATCATTGATTATGGTATCAAAGACAACATTTGCACCAGCAGGAATCGTTCCCAATGCTGCTCCTAGAAGCTGTGTCTGAAGGCCTCGAAGTTCGAGTTCTCCGCCGGCAGGTCCGGTAGGTCCGGTGGGGCCTGTCGCTCCTGTGGCTCCCGTTGCTCCCGTAGGTCCGGTGGGGCCTGTCGCTCCTGTAGCTCCCGTTGCTCCGGTAGGTCCGGTGGGTCCTGTCGCTCCTGTGGCTCCCGTTGCTCCCGTAGGTCCGGTGGGGCCTGTTGCTCCTGTGGCTCCCGTTGCTCCCGTAGGTCCGGTAGGTCCGGTCGCTCCTGTGGCTCCCGTTGCTCCCGTAGGTCCGGTGGGGCCTGTTGCTCCTGTGGCTCCCGTTGCTCCCGTAGGTCCGGTGGGTCCTGTCGCTCCTGTGGCTCCCGTTGCTCCCGTAGGTCCGGTGGGTCCGGTGGGTCCTGTCGCTCCTGTAGCTCCCGTGGCTCCCGTAGGTCCGGTGGGTCCTGTCGCTCCCGTGGCTCCCGTGGCTCCCGTAGGTCCGGTGGGCCCTGTCGCTCCCGTTGCTCCCGTTGCTCCTGTGGCTCCCGTAGGTCCGGTGGGGCCTTGAATACCCTGAGGTCCGAAGGGTCCTTGTGGTCCGGTGGGTCCTGTTGGACCAGTTGCACCAGTAGCACCAGTTGCTCCTGTAGCTCCGGTGGGGCCTGTCGGTCCCTGAATACCCTGGGGTCCTTGTGGTCCGGTGGGTCCTGTTGCTCCTGTAGCTCCCGTGGCTCCTGCTGGTCCGGTGGGTCCTTGGATACCCTGGGGTCCCTGGATACCCTGCGGTCCTTGTGGTCCGGTGGGTCCTTGAATACCCTGCGGCCCCTGGATGCCCTGGGGTCCCTGAATACCCTGAGGTCCTTGCGGTCCGGTGGGTCCCTGAATACCCTGAGGTCCTTGCGGCCCGGTGGGTCCCTGGATACCCTGGGGTCCGGTGGGTCCTTGCGGTCCGGTGGGTCCTTGTGGTCCGGTGGGTCCAGTAGGTCCTACTCTACCGGGAGGGCCTGGATACCCTGGGCGGCCCGGAGGGCCTACAGGTCCTGGACAACCGGGACGACCCGGAGGGCCTGGAGGGCCTGGAGGGCAGGGATAGCACGGTGGCTGCGGCGGTGGGCAGGGACGAGGTGGCGGACAAGGATGCGGCGGAGGACAGGGATGCGGCGGCGGTGGAGGACAAGGCTTCCATGGTTTACTACATGGTCTGTTATTTCCCCACGAGTCTTGTTGCCCCTGTGAATATGCATAATCCTGCTGCCACTGACCTTCATCCTGCTGTCCCCATCCACTCTGGTCCTGGGGAGCCCATACGCTCTGGTCCTGAGGAGCCCATCCATTCTGGTTCTGGGGAGCCCATGCGTTCTGGTCTTGGGGCGCCCATGCGTTCTGGTCCTGAGGAGCCCATGTGTTCTGCTCCTGAGGAGCCCATCCATTCTGGTCCTGAGGAGCCCATGCGTTCTGCTCCTGGCCGTACCAGTAATTGTCTTCCTGATTGTAACGTGCAGTTTCTACAAGCTTACTGTCAGAATTATTGTTCTGCAATGAACCCTCCCCGGACTTCTGCCAGGGTTCGGTCCAATGCGTTGAGCTTTTACTGGATTTATAGTTCTGACCTATGGGTGAAGCATAGCAAAACTTACATCCATCGTCATTGAAGTTCATTCTTTAGCCTCCTATAACTGTTTTGGATATGGATTATCCAATAACAGTGTATGCGGAAACTAAAAAATTGACATTCATTCATATGCGAGAAATTTAATAGTTATTCCAAATAAAAAAATTAAGCAATCAGGAAAGCAGGGATACATCGAAATTACAATTTCGATGTATCCCTGCTGCTTTGATCCGTAGTTCGCTCCCCTCCATCAACGGGAAAGGCTCCTTAACAATTTAATCTCCTGCGCATATCCCGGAACTTCATTTGGTGTCTCCAGATAGAAGGGAAGGGCTTTCAATTTAGGATGGTTAATGATATTAACCATCGTTTCCAGACCAAGAATTCCTTCTCCGATCTTTTCATGTCGATCCTTTCTGCTGGAAATCGGATTCTTGCTGTCATTCAGATGAATTGCCTTCAGCCTGTCAAGTCCAATCGTATGATCGAACTCGTCCAAAACTCCGTCAAGGTCGTTTACAATATCATATCCGGCATCATGGACATGGCATGTGTCCATGCAAATTCCGACTTTCTCATTGAGCGTGATCTTTTCAATAATTCGCTGCAATTCTTGAAAGGTACCTCCGATTTCGCTCCCTTTTCCTGACATGGTTTCAAGAAGGACAGTGGTTGTCTGCGATGGCGTGAGTATAAAATTCAATGCGTCTGCAATCAATTGAATTCCGGCTTCCGTTCCCTGACCCACATGACTTCCTGGATGAAAATTATACAGATTTCCGGGCAGATGCTCCATTCGAACCAAATCATCAATCAGTACTTCCAAGGCAAACTCCTTGGTTCTGGCATCTGCAGAACAAGGATTCAATGTATAAGGTGCATGAGCTAGAAGAGGCGCAAAATCGTTCTCCTCCATTATGTGGCGTAGTGCTTTGATATCGTTCTCGTTGATCGCCTTGGCTTTGCTTCCCCTTGGATTTCTTGTAAAAAACTGAAATGTATTTGCATCTATGCTCAGAGCTTCTTTTCCCATGTGGGCAAAGCCTTTCGCTGAAGATAAATGGCAGCCTATATTTAACATGTTGATTCCTCCCTGTGGATTAAATGATAGAAGGAAGTGCTGATTGATTCAGCACTTCCCTAATAATTTCTCCAATGCTTTCTCTATCATTAACTATATAACCGAAAGCTATCCTCTGAAACACAAATTTCTTTTCAAATGAAAACACCGGCTGCACCATAGATGAAACCGGTGTTCTGCTGAATTTAATTTTCGAAAAAATACCGCAGATTGAACTGCTATTTATGAAGCGCTGCTACAGGAATCGCTTCAATATATCCTCGATACCCCATGGGAGCAAGCTGGAATCTTGGCGCAGCCTCTCTGTTCCACTGATATCCGTAAATTTCAGGATCAAATTTCTCGATGTGCTGCCAGACTTCATCGATAGCTTCCATAAAATCTTCATCATCATATGGTTCTCCCTGGAAGATCATCATCATACAAGGGGGCAATTCCATCAGTTCATAGCCGTCGGGGATCTGATTTCCATAGTCAAGAGGCAGTTCCACTCCCTGAACGTATTCGGAGGTACCTTCTTTGATCAGACTTTTGGGAAGCCACATTCCGACAGGTTCATAAAGTGCTTCCTTTACGCTGGTCAGAAGCGGCCATACATCACAGCCAACTTCCTCACAGTAACCAAAATATTCCGTTGCACGAATTCCCCTCTTTAACAGCACCTTTCTGGCCGGGCGCTCAATCACTTGCACAAAGATTGATTTCGTTTTCTTTTCTGCTTTCTTTTCGTTCATTTTCATTCCTCCTTTTTGGATTGCCCGGTAACTATCGAAAACTTTTTCAGGCAGAAACAGCTGTATGGGGGGAGTTGATTGACGATAACGTTTGGGAGATATTCCGAATTCCTTTGAAAATGCTCTTGTAAACCCCTCGTGAGAATCAAAGACAAAATCCAACGCCACATCGATAATTCTGGGGTTTGCATCTCTCAGTACGAGAGCGGCCCTCGAAAGACGGACAGATCTCATATAATCAAAGGGGGTCTTTCCGGTATTCTCTTTAAATATCCTTGCTGCATGCCATGGGGAATATCCTGCAGAATCGGAAAGCTGCTTCAAAGTGATCCGCTCCAATAAATGTGTATCGATATACTCCTGCATTCTCTGTACAGCTGATTTCATTTCTTCTTGGTTCATTTTCTCATCACCTAATCCTTGATTCTAGGATAAATGAAATTTGCGTCATTTTCTTGACCTGTGTTGCGAACATACTCAAACAGAGTAATATTGAATTCCAATGGTTTTCAATTTACGTTCATCCTTGATCAGATAGCCTTCAGCAGACTTTTCCAAGACGTTTTTTTTACAAAGATTTTCTAAGGTTCTTAGCAAGTGCCGGTAGCTGGTTCCGAAGAACTCAGCTAGTTCAGTTAGCTTCGCTCGAAAGATCCCTTCTTCGCTGGTCATCGAAATATATGCACACAGCCTGGATTCAAACGGATAAAGGATATTCAATGCACCGTTAATGGAATCCTGTACTACAATCTCAGCCAAAACAGAACAGATACGATTCATAAATTTCAGATTGGATGTCAATTCATCACGACAGCGTTCATACGAAATAAAAACGCACTTGACATCAGTAATTGCACAGGCACTTGATGACGCATATGCACCGGTCATCAATTCCACCTCCCCCATTATTGCTCCCGGATCGTTAAAGCAATAGAGAAGGGACTTTCCATTCGCTGCCATCGAATATACTTTCGTTCTGCCCTCCAGAATGATGATAAGTTTCTCTAGCGCGGTACCCTGCTCGAACAGAAATTCCCCTTTTCGAAAGGTACGGATCATAAGATGCTCCGGATCCAATCCCCCCAGCCCATAATCCTCCAAGTATTGTTTTTCGGCCTGCGAAAGCAATTCTCTCACCACTCTTAAGCTCACCCTTTCTATTTTACATGTTTAATGGTATTCTTTTACGACTCTCTACCACCGAAAGCTTAGCAGATGTACTAGCTTTTATTCTCTGATTGTAACGGCATTTCTCGCCGTTGACAAGGTATAACCCATTAAAACCTATTTTATCTTATTCTATCAATTTTCTATTGACAGTTCATCAAAAATGATACTTCTTTTTCTTTCTCCTTTATAAGCGATTTGAAAAAAAATTGGTGTAAATGCTTCTTTCGTATGACATATGTCATGCTCAGTGCATAGAAATTTTGTTTATGATGAAATCAGTAATTGACGGTTTAATGGAGCAAAGACTAAAACATTTGCTCTTCGTTCAAGGGGGTATCGACATGAACAAAGTTCACAAAATGAATCAATGTGTTATTATAAAATCTAGAAAACAAACATTCGTTTCCTGTCCTCATTGCTGGACAGATCAGCTGTCAAACAGGGATTTCTGCTACCGCTGCGGAGCCGAATTTATTTTTCTTGATGAAGCAGGAAACACTTCTTGCAGCAATCCTGCAAAAACATGCAAACAGGGTTAAGTAAACTTCACGCGGGGATTCAATCTACCAGAGGTTTCGAGTGAAGAATTCCTGTTATATTGGTTATTTTATTTTCATAAAGGTAATAAATCTGCTTGACTTATCATATGGATATTACTATATTGAAAGTAGATAGTAGCGCTATCCACTTTCTACTTTATTTTGCTTCTACGATCCTCTCAAACTCTTTTCTATTTTTAATTTCATAATGACAGGAGGAAAACAAAATGCCAATTGCCCCAAGCGAAAAGCTGAGACTACTGGACACGGCAAAAGAGTTGCGTCTGACTCTAATCGACGTAATGGCCTGGTCCGGCGGCTCCCATATCGGCGGTTCTCTGAGCATCGTCGATATCCTCACCATTCTTTACTTCAAGTACCTGAAAGTAGATCCTCAAAACCCCCAGTGGGAAGACAGGGACCGAGTCGTTCTCTCAAAAGGGCATGCCGGTGCCGGATATATTCCTGTACTTGCCCAGAAGGGCTTTTTCCCAAAAGAAGAACTAAAATCTTTTAATCATTTCGGCAGTGCCTTTGCCATGCACCCTGACTCAAATAAAGTAATCGGCTGCGACGTGTCCACTGGCTCTCTGGGACACGGCTTATCCATTGCAGCAGGTCTTGGCCTGGGCTCCCGCTATCTGAAGCAGGAGTACAAGACTGTCTGTATTTTGGGCGATGGCGAATGCTGCGAAGGGAGCGTCTGGGAAGCGGCAATGTCCGTGGCTCAGTTCAAGCTAACCAATGTAATCACCGTTGTGGATCGGAATCGTCTGATGATCGATGGCTTTACTGAGGAGATCATGGCGCTGGAGCCTTTTGCGGATAAGTGGCGCTCCTTTGGCTTTGAAGTTCTGGAAATTGACGGGCATGACTTTGATCAGCTGGATGCAGCCTTTGAAAAAGCATGGTCAGCCTTAGAAAAACCAGTGTTGATCCTAGCCAATACCGTTAAAGGGAAAGGCGTGGATTTCATGGAAAACAATGTGGTCTACCATTATGCTTCCGGCGACTCCGCAGTATGTGAAAGAGCCAAAGCATCCATATTGAAGGGAGGTCAGTAATATGGCAATCATCACAGGGACCAACTGGAATGCCTACGACGCCGCAACCATGACAGCACGGGAAATTTACGGCCGTACTCTGGCTGAGCTCGGCAAGACAAACCCGAAGATTGTCGGTATTACCGCCGATCTGGCAAAGACCACAGCCATCGTGCATTTTGCAGATGCATTTCCCGACCGATTCTTTAATGTTGGAATTGCAGAGCAAAACATGTTTGGAATTGCAGCAGGACTGGCAAAGGCAGGGTTGGTTCCCTTTGCATCCACCATGGCCATCTTTACCTGCCTTAGAGGCGGCGAGCAGGTTCGCACCGATATCGCCTATCAGAATCTTCCTGTTAAAATTATTGCAACACATGCGGGCATCTCCTTCGGTCATGCGGGAACCACCCATCACTGCACGGAAGACCTGGCGGTAATGCGTTCCATTGCCAATATGACTGTAATCTGCCCTGCCGACGGTATCGAAACAGCCAAGGCGGTTCAAGCCTGCGCGGACACGCCCGGCCCGGTCTATATCCGAATCGGTCGAGGCTTTGAACCACCCTGCTATGAGGATGACAATTATACATATGAAATCGGAAAAGCCATCACCATGAGAGAAGGCACAGACCTTACCATCATCTGCTGCGGAATTGCGGTTCTTCAGTCGCTTCAGGCCGCAAAGACCCTGGCGGAGCAGGACAACATATCCATTCGCGTCATCAATATGCACACCATTAAACCTCTTGACAGAGAGGCTGTTATGAAAGCGGTTTTGGAAACCAGACGAATTCTCACCGTAGAAGAGCATAATGTGGAGGGCGGTCTTGGCGATGCAGTTGCTTCTGTAATTGCGGAAAGCGGAAAGGGCTGTGTTTTCCGAAA
Source organism: Clostridiales bacterium (assembly GCA_015243575.1). Lineage (NCBI taxonomy): Bacteria > Bacillati > Bacillota > Clostridia > Peptostreptococcales > Anaerovoracaceae > Anoxybacterium > Anoxybacterium hadale. The sequence goes on along the minus strand of CP042469.1, from coordinate 4,358,008 downwards.
GCATGGAATTCAGGATACCTTTGCAACCATCGGCTATGCCGAAGATCTGTATGCCCACTACGGTCTGGATGCCAATGGGATTGTGGATCAGGTGCGAGGCATTCTCGGTATGGAATTCGAAGAAGACGAGAATTGGGATGATGAATAAAGGAGGGAGATTTCGATGTCTGCTACACCTCAGGATATTATGACTGCAAATCTGTTCTTCAACGCAGCTTTCCCCGTAATGCAGGTGCTGCTTGATGACGATCCTAAGTTTCAGACGAAATTTAAGGATGTGACAGGAACGGTTCAATTCGGCGCAAAAAACGGAGCAGATCTTCTTGCATGTCATCTCATCTTTGATCACGGCAAGCTGACAGTCGTACAAGGACCGGCAAAAACCCCAGACCTAGCCTTTACCTTCCCCACCGTAGCAAAAATGAATGCCCTGCTGCGGGGCGGTCTTTCAGTCCCCTCAATCAAGGGACTGAAAAACGTTGGTCTGCTGTCAAAGGTGCTGTCCCTTCTCATGGGACTGATGATCATGTCACCGAAAAAAAAGCCCAAAGATCTTGCAGGTCAAAGCCTCAAGGTAAAAATGAGTCTTTATATGATTACCCGTGCGCTGTCCCAGTACAATAAGCTGGGAGACCCTTCTATGCAGGAATTCTGTCAGCGCCAGCCGGATCGAATCTATCAATTTACCGTAGAAAATGGAGAAGACAAAGCTTATATTGCCTGCTACCTCCGGATCAAAGCAGGAAAATCCAAATCTGGACACGGCATTTATACCAGACGAAGTCCCTTTGTTCATTTTCGTTTTTGCAGCGTAGTCGGTGCTATGGCCGTGCTCCTCAAGGAAGTTGAGTTTGTGGAAGGTGTTGAAAAAGGTTATGTAGAAACCATCGGCAGCCCGGAATATGCCTGCTACCTCAACGATTATATGGCCGTGCTGCAGGGCATGCTGACGTAAAAAGGAGGATAGAACGGAAATGAAATCAATCTATTTTGAAAAAGATATTCCTCGGGTCCTGATTACCAAGTTTGCCTCCAGGTATTGCAAGCCTCTTTTATACACCGGTCTCAACGCTGTAAAATATAATAAAAAGCTTCCTGATCCGCCCCTTCCCGCAGGCAACTGGCTTCGAGTCAGAAATGTGGTCAGCGGTCTGTGTGGTACGGATATGAGTTTTTTTAAGGCAACCACAGGAACAAACTCTGCTTTTGAACCCATTCCCGCATCCAAGAGGACCTACCTTGGCCATGAAAATGTAGGAATTGTCATTGAAGTGGGGCCCGCTGTAACAAAATTCAGGCTGGGAGATCGAGTAACCATCCGGGAATACATGTCCGGCTGCGGAAATAAGGACATCACGCCTCGCTGCAAATACTGCGAGGAAGGAAATTATAACCTTTGCCTCAATTACGGAGCGCCCAGCCCTCACAAGCTTCCCGATGTGGGTGCCGGCTGGGGTGATACCTTTATCGCGCCTGAGCAGCAGCTTGCCAAGCTCTATGACGAACTGACCGATGAACAGGCGGTCATGGTTGAGCCTACTTGTGTCTCCATTCACGCCGTACTCATGGCCCGCCCTGAGCCAAAGGAAAAGATTCTCGTCATGGGCTGCGGCACCATCGGTCTGGGCATCGTCCAGGTTCTCAAAATCCTAGAACCTAGTTGTGAAGTCTGGGTCATGGAGCGAGTGAAGACAAAACAGGAATTTGCGAAGAAACTGGGCGCTGATTATGTCCTTGCGGGAGATCCCTATCAGGCAGCGTCAGATGCGACATCCGGGAGCCAGGTCTTTGTGGGAATGAGCAAAAACAAGATGTTCTTTGGCGGCTTCGATCGCGTCTATGACTGCATCGGAGGAAACTGGTCCAACACCACAGCGCTGAGGCTCCTTCACCCAAGAGGAACCCTGGTCAAAGTCGGGCACCACATGAATGCCATTACTTTTGATGAGAGTCCGATCTGGTGGCACGAAATCAATCTCATCGGAATCAACGCCCACGGTATGGAGGAATGGCAAGGCAGGAAGCTCTATACCTTCGATCTGGCGCAGGAGTGGATCCGGGATGGGATCTACAAGACCGACGGTTTTGTCACGCACCACTTCAAGCTGGATGATTACAAGCGCGCTATGAAACTCGCCCTTGACAATCCTCCGGAGGTCATTAAAATAGTACTTGATTGTTAAAAAAAACCAGATATCAACTTAAAGGGAGCACTGATCAAAGGGAAGATGCACGGATACGCGCGCGTGATTTGTGTCTGCAATGATCAGAGCTTCCTTAGATAAAGGAAGGAATGCATGCGAAAAGAATCTGCCGCCGGCCTGCTGAAAATCGGTGAGCTTGCAAAGGCCACAAACACCAATGTAACCACCATAAAATTCTATATTAAAGAAGGCTTGTTACAGGCGGCTTTCAAAACAGGGCCCAATATGGCTTATTACGACGAGGATTGCGTTGCCCGAATTCAATTGATCAAATCCCTTCAAAAGGAGCGATACTATCCCTTGTCTGTGATTAAGCGCATGCTGGACGCCTCTTCTCCCAGCCATACGGAAATCGAGCTGCTGGATGCGATTTTGAAAGCAGACGATCGTGGCGGCAGCAAAGCATTTTCGGCTTCCGAAGCTTCGAAAATGTCAGGCCTATCTAAGGAGCAGATCAGCAGCCTTGTGAATGAGAAGATACTAAAGCCTGAAATCATCGGCAGAAGCCGTTTTTTTGCGGAAGCCGATCTTCAGATCATGCTCCTGATTCAAAGAAGGCTTGATGCAGGAATTCCGTTTGCAGAATCCCTCGCTTCCTTTACCCTTTACGATCAAGCTCTCAATCAGGCTGCAAAAGCAGATGTGGATCTCTTTATCAACCGGGCTATGCTCTTCCACGCATCCTCAGCGGAATCTGCTGCCAGAATGATCTGCGTTTCCGACGAAACACTGGATGCATTCATTAGTCTTAAGCGTAAGGAATGGAACCGTACATACGGTTCACAGCGCATCCGGGATCTGGACCGTTATGCAGCGGGGCTCTCATCCCTGCTTCAGCGGCTTTCAGAAATGCTGAATAAGCTGGGCTATCATGCGGAAGCTAAGCAATGCAAAGATGCGGTCAACTCTGGGTTTGAAGGAAAGGACTCTCTCGAAGAAGCCCTTTATCATTATCATTACTTTATAAACAGCAGGGCTGAGAGTCTTGCAAGCAGTATCTCTCTCTGCGGGAAAACCCATCTGTTTTTTATGTCCCTTGACCCCGGTTCGCCGGCAGGAATACGCTCTCTGATGCTTTTCAGTCTGCGTCTTGGTTGGCTTACCATCATTTCACCACTCCTGGACTGCTCCAGCGAATTGAGCAATGCGGAAAACAGCTTTGCTTCTTATACGGCCTCCTGTATCGGACCCGATTCCGATTATTTTACAGAGCGCTTCCTGCGGGCAGTCAAACAAATTGGAGGAACATCATGAATATTGGATCCATTGTCACGCAGCAGCGTGAATACTTTGAAAGCGGCGCTACCAGACCGCTTGCCTTTCGTCTGGAAGCCCTCCAAAAACTCCAAAGGGCACTAAAAGAAAACGAGAATTTGATCAGTGAGGCACTAAAATCTGATCTCAATAAATCCCCCTTCGAAACCTACATGACAGAAATCGGTATGGTTCTGGACGAAATCCGATTCCATCTTGCTCACCTGCCCCGCTGGGGAAAGATAAAGAAGGTAAAAACTCCCCTGGCTCAGTTTCACGCGAAAAGCTACGTTGTTCCCGAGCCCTATGGGGTTGCTCTTATCATGTCTCCATGGAATTACCCGCTTCAGCTCTGCCTTGAGCCGCTGGTGGGCGCAATTTCCGGTGGAAACTGTGTTGTTGTAAAGCCCTCCGCATATGCCCCCGCCACCAGCAGCGCCATTGCCAAAATCCTTGGTACCATCTATCCTCAGGAATACATCGCAGTGGTCGAAGGCGGGCGGGAACTGAACAATGCTCTTCTGGAGGAAGTATTTGACTACATCTTTTTTACGGGAAGCGTTGAGGTAGGAAAGACGGTAATGGCTGCAGCATCCAGAAATCTTACCCCTGTAACCCTCGAACTTGGAGGAAAGAGCCCTGTCATCGTGGATGAAACCGCAGATATTAAGCTTGCAGCAAAGCGCATAGCCTTTGGAAAGGTCCTGAATGCAGGCCAGACCTGTGTTGAGCCCGACTATCTTCTGATTCATCACAAGGTAAAGGATGCTTTCCTGGCCGCCTACGAAAAGGCAATCAAAGAATTCTTTCCCGACGGGGATCTTTCTGAAATGCCGGTGATCATAAATGAAAAGCATTTTGAACGCGTAACAGGCTTGATGCGGAGAGAGCATGCTGTAATCGGCGGACATTATGAAAAATGCAGAAGATTTGTTGAACCTACGGTTCTGACGGGAATCACCCCTGAATCTCCTGTGATGCAGGAGGAAATCTTCGGCCCCATCCTGCCTTTGATTCCATTTTCGGAGCTTGACGAATGCGTACGTTTGATCCGCTCACATCCCCGTCCCCTTGCGCTCTACCTCTTTACAACAAGCAAGGCTGCAGAGGAGAAAATTCTGAACTCCTGTTCCTTCGGCGGCGGCTGTATTAACGATACCATCATCCATCTTGCAAGTCCCCACATGGGCTTTGGCGGCGTCGGTTACTCTGGTATGGGCAGTTATCATGGAAAGCTCAGCTTTGATACCTTCACCCACTATCGAAGCATCGTCAAAAAATCAAACTGGATCGACATGCCGGTGCGCTATCATCCTTATTCTGAAAAGAAATTTCGAATGCTCAGAAGCTTGTTGAAATAAAATAAGCCGCTAGCCGCTTGCTGATATAGAATAAAGCTAATATTTGCTCCGACATGCTTGGGTGATTTACATAAAATCCATATTCTGTTTTTTTTGCATAATCATACTTGACTTATTTTCTCCAGTATGGGATGATAGGGATGAAATTCTAGTGAAAAGTGATTGGTGAATTAGATTGATGATTTCTCGCGAAGCAGACTATGCATATCGTATCATTCGGGCGCTTTCATACAAAGCCCGCATGCCCCTTCAGCAAATTTGCGAACTGGAACATATCCCCACTTCCTACGCCTATAAGATTCTCAAAAAACTTCAGAAAGCCCAATTGGTCAGTATTTTTCGCGGCGCAAAAGGCGGATATGAGCTAAGCTGTGACTTAGATGAGAAAACATTTTACGATGTATATCATGCCATAGAAGGAGAATTGCTTCTCAATGTGTGCCAGGAAGCTGGCAGCTTTTGTCCCAATAATCATGCAGACAAGCGATGCAATGTACATAATACATTGTGCACGATGCAAAATGAGTTTATCAATATTATGAAAAAGCGATCTCTTCGCTCTGCAATATAAGCCGCAAGATCTGCGGTTTATGTTTTGTGCGAAACTGGACAAATTTAGTCCAATTTAATCCTGAATGAGTGGATGTTTTTGGCACAAATATATTTTGAATAATACTGGACAAATTTAGTCCAGATTATGTATTTAATAATAAAGGGAGGTCATTGTATGTTATTTCAAGCAACGCCGCAACACGAGGAATTTCGTGCAAAGGTACGAGAATTTGCCGAAGCTGAAATCAAGCCAATTGCCGCCACACTGGACCAGGAAAATCTATTTCCTGACGAAATTGTGCAAAAAATGGGTCAAATGGGTCTTATGGGACTACCGTTCCCCACCGAATATGGCGGCAGCGGTCTTGATATTCTGCATTACTCCATCGGAGTGGAAGAGCTGTCCCGTGTTGACGGAGGAATTGGCGTAATTCTATCAGCTCATGTCTCTTTGGGATGTTGGCCAATTTATGCATTTGGAACAGAGAAACAGAAGAAAAAGTATTTAACGCCGCTTGCAAAAGGGGAAAAGCTAGGTGCTTTCGGTTTGACTGAGAGCGAAGCCGGCAGTGATGCCGGCGGAACGGAAACAACTGCCGAACTGTCAGGCGATCACTACGTTCTAAGCGGCAGCAAGATATTCATCACCAACGCGCCCAAGGCGGATATTTATGTGGTGTTTGCCGTAACAACCCCGGATATCGGCACCCGGGGAATCAGCGCTTTTATTGTGGAAAAGGGCTGGGAAGGATTCACCTTCGGTGACAAATACGACAAAATGGGCATCCGCTCCTCTACCACTGCAGAGCTGAACTTTAATAACGTGAAAGTTCCGAAAGAAAATCTGCTGGGAAAAGAAGGCCAAGGCTTTAAAATTGCCATGGCAACACTCGACGGCGGAAGAATCGGCATTGCTTCTCAGTCGCTGGGAATTGCACAGGGAGCATATGAAAGTGCACTGGATTACGCAAAGGAACGGGAACAGTTTGGAATGGCCATCGCTCATCAACAGGCAATTTCGTTCAAAATTGCTGACATGGCTACCAAACTTCGCGCCTGCCGCTTTCTGGTCTATAGTGCAGCGGAACTGAAGGAAAACCACGAGTCTTATGCAATGGAATCCGCCATGGCAAAACAGTATACCTCTGACCGTTGTCTTGAAATCGTCAATGATGCACTGCAGATTTACGGCGGTTCGGGCTTTATCAAGGGCATTGACGTAGAGCGGTTCTACCGAGATGCAAAGATTTGCACCATCTACGAGGGAACCAACGAAATTCAAAGAGTTGTCATTGCAGCTCACCTCATTGGAAAAGCACCCAAGACTGACGGCAAGCCAAAGAAAAAAGGCGCACTTACAGGAGAGCGAAAGAAGATCATTTTAAAGGACGGAACCGCCCAGGAGCAGGTAGCTGCTTTGGTGGAAGGTCTTAATAAGGACGGGTACGATTTTACCGTGGGAATTCCGCTTGATACACCCATCGTTCAGGCAGAGCGCATTGTCAGCGCCGGTAAGGGAATCGGACCGAAAGAAAATATGGAACTAGTCAAAGCATTGGCCGTACAGGCGGGTGCTGCAATCGGCTCATCACGTCCGGTAGCAGAAACATTAAAGTATGTACCTCTAAGCCGCTATGTCGGAATGTCTGGTCAAAAGTTCAAGGGAAACCTGTATATCGCTTGCGGCATCTCCGGCGCGGGGCAGCACTTAAAGGGGATTAAAGAGGCTTCTACAATTGTTGCCATTAATAGCAACCCCAATGCCCCCATCTTTAAAAATGCCGATTATGGGATTGTCGGTGATGTGGAGGTTATTCTGCCCTTGCTGACAGAGGCGCTGGATAACGGAACTCCAAAGACCGATGCACCTCCTATGAAAAAGATGAAACGCACAAAGCCGTTGAAGCCTGCCCGCCTTTATAAATTGTATGTCTGCTGCGGCTGCGGCTATGAATACGATAAGGATATCGGAGACGCAGAGGCCGGAATTGCACCGGGAGTGGCCTTTGACAAGCTGCCGGAAGAGTGGCTCTGTCCCTGCTGTGCAGAAGAAAAAGATCAATTTATCGAAGTCTAAGGAAACACTGATTCGATTCGTGCTGCAGCTGCGCACAATGGATTCATCAGCGCTTCCCTTAAACTTCTTGCTGATAACCATTTCTAATTATTTTATGGAGGTTTCTTTATGTATACAGTTCGTAATGTCACAGAAGACCTGTATTGGGTCGGCGGAAACGATCATCGTCTGGCGCTTTTTGAGAATGTTCACCCGATTCCACGAGGTGTTTCCTACAATTCTTATTTACTATTAGACGAAAAGACAGCCTTGTTTGATACGGTGGACTGGTCTGTCTGCCGTGAATATTTAGCCAATGCGGCAGGTCTGCTGAATGGAAGACCGCTGGATTATCTGGTGATTAATCATATGGAACCGGATCACGGAGCCAGCATTGAAGAGATTTTGCTGCGTCATCCCGAAACGAAGGTAATCAGCACAGAAAAAGCCTTCATGATGATGCGCCAATTTGGGTTTGATGTCGATGGGCGTGAAATTGAGGTAAAAGAAGGAGACAGCATGAGTTTCGGCCGTCACACGATCGTCTTTGTCGAGGCACCGATGGTGCACTGGCCTGAAGCGATGGTCAGCTTTGATGCCACTGACAAGGTACTGTTTTCCGCAGACGGCTTCGGCTCTTTTGGGGCTCTGGACGGCAAGCTTTTTAACGACGAGGTCAATTTCGACCGGGATTGGATTGACGATGCCCGCCGATACTATACAAATATTGTAGGAAAGTATGGCCCCTTCGTTCAGGCTTTGCTGAAAAAAGCATCAACATTGGAGATCAAGTATATCTGCCCGCTGCACGGTCCTGTATGGCGTTCTGATTTCGGGTATATCATTGACAAATACGACAGGTGGAGCAGGTACGTTCCTGAGGAACGAGGCGTATTGATCGTCTATGCGTCAATGTACGGAAACACCGAGTTTGCGGCTCAGGCACTGGCCAGCGAGCTCTGCAGGCGTGGGGTTACCAACGTTCATGTCTACGATGTCAGCAGCACCCACGTATCACAGCTGATTTCAGAAAGCTTCCGGCTGAGTCATGTGGTGCTTGCTTCGGTTACATACAATCTGAACATCTATCCGCCTATGTACCACTTCTTAATGGAAATGAAGCACCTGAATGTCCAGAATCGTACCTTTGCGGTCATTGAAAACGGGTCCTGGGCGCCCCAGGCCGGCGGTTTGATCAGCAAATTTCTGGACGAAGAAATGAGAGATATCTACCTGCTGGAGGACCCGGTCACCATTACCTCCGCTCTGAATGAGCTGTCATCCCCGGAAATATCAGCATTGGCAAGCAGCATTGCTGAATCTGTTCTCGTCTGATGCCCCAAAGGGTTCTGAAATAAGAAAAGCCATGCTTTCGGATTTTCTTGTCCGGGCATGGCTTTTTTCTTCATCGATTCAGCTTAGGAAGTTCGGCTATTCATGCTCTCTTATTTCAAGGATTGAAAGTATGCCTTTAATTCCTTCTTCTTTTCGTCACTCAGAGAGTGCCAGCGTACATTCTGTACGGCTCCCTCCAAACTGCAAAGCGAACTAAAGCACGTATCCCCTTCATATGCAAGCAGACGCTCAAATGCCTCCCTGCTTCCAGCTTGCTTCAACGCTTCCCCGTCGTATATCCCAACTGCTGCAAGCCTTTTCTCCATCACGGCTCCCACATTTGGCAGTTCGCTCAATTTGGTCATCACACCCACTCCTTTCGGTCTCCGCTGACTCCTGTATCCCCTCGCTGATGCTGCCTTGGTAAAATTTTCTTATCTATTAGCAGCTGTTTTTGTATAATCCGTGATCCCGAATCGATTTCCGAAAGGGTCCTCAAATTCCACTGCCAGGCCGGTATGAATCTCGATCGGTTCGGAAAGAAAGGCAACGCCTTTTGCCTTCAACCGTGCGTATTCGCTTTCTACGTTCTCCACTTCCAGCCAAACTGAAGGCTTGCTTTCCCCGAACCGCGATACATCCTTTAGGATGATCGCCGGCTCTTCCTCTCCGATTCGAAACGCGATCATGCCTTTCGCAGAGAAGTCAAATTTAAGCGCCAGTCCCAGTGTATTTTCGTAGTAATCCCTGGCTTTGCCCATATCATCTACTGGCAGCAGATAATTGTCATAGTTCATAATATATCGTATCCCTTTCTCAGTTTTGCCATGCCGGCAGCTTTTCCATCATCCCCCTGGCAGCGTTTCTTGCGGCCTCTTGATCAAGCCCCTGCGTCTTTACAATAAATTCAGTCATTCCTTCCAGTTTTTCAGCATAGTTTTGCATGGTTCCGTCAGGCCTTGCGCAGTATTTGCAATAATCCTTGCTTTCATCTCCCATTGCAAAGTCTTCTTTTGCCTTCATAGGCATTCCACATGCAATACAGATTTTCATTCTAGATTCCTCCTTTCGCTGAGATTAAATTCATGTAGTGATCTGTCAATCGTTGTCCGTGTCTTGAGATAACCGAATCCTCCGGAGAAAACAAGGCTCTGTTTGACAGGTAATAGTGAATCAGCCCGATCCAGGTGTTAAAAAACAAATCAAAGGGCATTGTTTTAATGGTGCCAGCATCCATCCCCCGCTCCGCCACCTGCAGAATGTGGTGAGAGATCGCCGATTGGATCATAATTAAGGCATTGCGTGCGCCCTCAGGCAGAACAGCAGTCTCGGAAATTAAAGCAGTGTAGAAGCCTTCACACTCACCGATTCCCTTCAAATGTGCGGCCAGAACCTCTTCCAAGTTACAGTCCCCATTAATTAGTTCATGCATGCGTCTTGATGTCCTGCTTCCGAATTCTTCAATCACCTCTTCAAGCAATCTCTCACGCGTAGGAAAATGCAGAAATATGGTGCCATGGGAGACCTTCGCAGCGGAGGCAATATCCGCAGTCCGGGTTGCACTCAGCCCCTTTTTTGCAAACTGCTCCATGGCAGTCTCAATTAAAAATTTCTTCGTTTCCGTTTTCTGTTTCTGCCTTTGAGATACGGCCATAAAAGACTCCTTTTATTTTAATGACTTTTAACTCACTGAGTTTTAACTCATTATATTCTCGACTCGTATTAATGTCAAGTGCTTTAAGAAAAAAAATGAGGTCACAACATAATAAAACCCGCATGAGTTTTTATGCGGGTTGCCGTCTTTGTTTGTCTTCATACATTAATTGATCAATATGCTTTAAGAAATCGTTCACATCTTGTTCCGATTCCACGGAACGGCAGTCATATCCGATGCTGAGACTAATTTGATATGGAGTCTCACTTTGCTCATTAAACCGCTTAACGTTTTCTCTCAGACGTTGAACTGCAGCTTTCAGAACCTTGCAGTCATGGACGGTCATTAAAACCAGAAATTCATCGCCTCCGTACCGAGCAATAAAATCCCTTTCTCGAAAGGTCTTCGTCAGGATTTCTGCCGTATGCTGCAGCGCTTGGTCTCCTATATTATGCCCATACTGATCGTTAATCTGTTTGAAGGCGTTCAAGTCAATCATCACTCCCGCCAACATCCTGTCTTCCATTGCCTGGGAATTTTGTCTCAGATAGCTGTCCAGCTGCCTTCTGTTGAAGAGTCCTGTCAGATGGTCTGTATAGAGCTGGTTATTCTGCATATTAATGAATATAATCAGAGCAGAGAACGTTGCACAAATCCATACGAGGGAGAGACCGTAGACCAGGCTCTGAACGACTCCTCCAACGAGGGGAGGAATACCAAATACGAGCATGATAAAAAATTCTCGTTTTTCAAGAAGGTTTTTCTTTGCGACGATAAGAATCATCGCGTAGACAAGGTAAAAGAGACTGATCACTGCCATAAGTGGAAAGAGAGAGCCTCTGTAGTAGATATTCTCTGCATCAAAGTAGAACATATAGCCGCTGAAAATACTTGCTAAGGACAATGCTGCGTTCACAGCTGCCGGTACAAGCATCGGTATCATGACCCGTTTCAGCCGATTGGCGCTTTTGTAGATTTTGTAATCCACATAAAAGTACCAGATCATACAAATCAGTGGATTGAAAACATAGTAAAACGCGGTGACTAGAATATAAATCTCCCGTATCAGAAAACCGGTTTTACCATCCAGTAGCCACATTCCCATATCCAATATAAGAATAATTGCATCTGCAAGAATCAGGATCATAAATATTTTCTGCTCTATGTACTGCCCACTGCTGTGTCTAATATTGAGATAAATCAGCAGCAGAACTGCAAGTGCAAAAAAATCAATCTCTAAAAATGCAAGTGTTTGAATAGAAATGCCCTCCCTCCAATTTCCAGCGAAGCTTGATACTACTATTCTAATACCCACAACCGATCTTGTCCATAATTTCGTATCCTCCTCCCAAAATAGGAAAGGAACTTCGCTGAGGCTACAAAGGGGATTTACTTCCCGTCCGTGAAGTTCTACAATAGAAAGTAACGAAAAAGAAACACATCTTCTAAGAAGAAAGTGTATTATTCCCTAAGAAAAAGAAAATATATCATTTCCTAAGAAGAAGAAAGGCATATAATTTGGATACAACAAGTCAAGATCTTTATGAAAGATTTCATCCGGCGTTAGGTTTTTCGAAAGAAGAGGACCTTTCCGCTTCTATTATTTTTATCGTAGAGGAAGACAGAGTACTGCTTCGCAATGAAAATGGCGCTGCCGATTTTCCAAGGTTCAGTGACTGCTTCGTTCAAAATCCCGAACGGTATGACCTGGGCTATCTGGGAACCTTAGACGGTGCCCACTGCTTCTACATGTCTTATGACGAGACCTTCATAATACCGAACGGACTGGAGTTCGAAAGCCTTCGGACTGTCTACAGCAAGGTTGATGAGGTTATCGGGCTTGTCGCCTCCCGTGCCGTTCATCTTGCGGGCTGGAGTCAGCGCACCAAATACTGCGGTGTCTGCGGCAGTCCCACCAGAAAGGACCCGGCTGAACTGGCAAAAAGGTGCACCTCCTGCAAAAATATAATCTATCCTCGGATTTCTCCCGCCATCATAATCGCCGTAGTCAAGGAAGATAAGCTATTGCTCGCACATAATAAAAACTTTAAGCAGCGGTGGTACAGCACCCTTGCAGGTTTCATCGAACCCGGAGAAACGGTTGAGATTTGTGCACAAAGAGAAGTTCTTGAAGAGGTAGGTGTAACAATCAAAAACATCCGGTATTTCGGAAGTCAGCCCTGGCCTTTTCCCGATTCGCTAATGATTGGTCTTATTGCAGACTATGAAAGCGGCGAAGTTACCCCGGATGGAGTGGAAATTGATGATGCAGCATTTTTCGGTGCGGATGAGCTGCCCGAGGTTCCCGGAACGTACAGCGTTGCAGGAAAGCTGATCAACTGGTTTGTACAGACCCGAAACCAAGGGTGATTCCTATGAAAATTTTTACGAACGCTTCCGGTCCCGAATACCGGTAATCAGTACCGCTGCAATGATCAGCAGGATCACAGGATATTTGATTGCAGGAGCCGAGAGAACGCTTTGAAGCATCGGTTCCTCCGTGATCATCTTTCCCGCAGTATAAGCGATGACACCGGCCCCAACGTCGATCACTATGGGCAGGCGTTCAATCAGCCTGATGATTAGCGTGCTGCCGAAAACCATGATCGGAATACTGATGGCAAGGCCGATGATGACCATGGCATAGCTTCCTTGAGAGACCCCTGCTATGGCCAGCATATTATCCAGTCCCATCACGGCGTCTGCTAAGATGATTGTGGCCACCGCCGAAGCAAGAGAATCATAACATTTGACTGAGTCGTGGTTTTTCGGTTTGGCCAGTAATTTGTATGCAATCCAAATCAGCAAAACACCTCCTCCCAACATCAAACCCTTGATTTGGAGAAGCTTTACGATGACCAGCGTGGCCAAAACTCGAATCAATACCGCACCTGCAGTTCCCATCACAATGGCTTTCAGCTGCAGGTTCCGCGGCAGATTGCGGCAAGCCAGACCGATTACTATGGCGTTGTCCCCTGCCAGAACCAGATCAATTAAAACAACAGATAAAATCCCGGATATCAATTCAGATACCGATAATCCCACAAGTTCCATTAAGAAAGCTCCTCATTCCCCCATAGTGCCAGTAGCTGGCGATGGGCATTTCTTTTTGATATCTTTACAGCTTTGGCCTTTGCTGCTTTTTTCTTTGATATCATTTTGCTTCCTTAATATATTTACTGTCGAAGGTTCCGAATCATGCGAAGGTTTCTTCCTCAAGCCTGTCCAGGATTTCTTTTGCAGCTTTGGGGGGATGCTCTTTCACCACTCTGCTGACGGTATCATAGCCAAGCTTGCGGATATAGTCCGCTGCAAAAGCATAACTGCCCTCAAGAAGCTGCAGACAACGTTCCCGGTTGGGGGCCAGCGGTTCGATGCACTTTGTACGAAACAGAAGCACAGCTTCCTTCAGCAATTGGAGGCTTTCCAAAAGAGAGTCCGCAATCAGCGGCCCAAAAGCATTGAGCTCAAATTCTCCCCTCTCAGCTGCCATCGTGATCGCCGCATCATTTGCAATCACCCGCATGGCGCACTGCATCACCATCTCTGGGATGACGGGATTGACCTTTCCGGGCATGATGGTACTCCCCTGTTGAAGCTCGGCTAGGCGAATTTCTGAAAACCCGCCATAGGGGCCTGAATTCATAAGGCGCAAATCATTTGAAATTTTCAATAGATTGACAGACAATGCTTTCAGCAAGCCGGATACTTCAACGAAAACATCGTTATTCTGTGTAATATCCATGGGGTATTCAGCGGCAGCTAATCCAATGCCCGTTATCGCCCTTAGCTCTTCAATCACGCCAAACCTATATTTTTTCTCTGCATTGTGGGAAAGCCCCACCGCAGTTCCTCCGATGCTGACCTGTCTCAGCCTTTCCTCTACTTTATAAAGCCTCCACCGATCTCTTGCAATGCACTGTGCATAGGCACCGAATTCCGCTCCCAGCGTCACAGGAACAGCATCCATGAGCTCAGTTCTTCCAAGTTTCGCAACATCTTGATACTCATTTTCCTTCATCTGGAGGGATTGCTGCAGTGCTGCGCAGCCCTCACTCAACTCACGAAGCTGCTCTATCGCAGCGATACGAAGGGCTGTGGGGTAAACATCGTTGGTGGATTGGCCCCGGTTCACATCATCAAGGGGATGAATCACATCGTAAGCACCGTAGTTTCTCCCCATTTCGGCAAGAGCCAAGTTAGCAATCACCTCATTGACATTCATATTGGTGGAAGTGCCTGCACCTCCCTGCAAAGCTTCGGTGATGAAGCAATCCGCATACCCACCTGCTAAAATTTTGTCACAGGCAGCAATAATGGCTTCATAGACGCCTTCCCTTCCATCCTTAAGGCGCAGATACGTAACAGCAGCTGCCTTCTTAATCTTAACCACCGCATAAATCAGATTTAGATTGACCGCCCTATGATTCAAATTGAAATTCTCTGATGCCCTTACCGTATTGATTCCGTAAGCAGCTTTGTCTTCCAGGGCTTTTTCTCCCAAAACATCCCGTTCTATCCGCATGGCTAGTCCTCTATTTCCATCAAAAGATGGGGAAAAATCTCAATACTTCGCTTGAGGATTCCCTGCATATAAGCAATCACGATTCCGTAATTGGTAATGGGTACGTTTTGATCTTCTGCGCACTTCATTCGATACTTCACTTCCCTCTCATTGAGCATGCACCCGCCGCAGTGAATGACCAAAGCATATTCAGAGAGATCCTCGGGGAATACGGCGCCCATAGCGGTCTTGCAGTTCAGCTGCTTCCCGGTGTACTGTCCCAGCCAGCGAGGAATCTTTACACTTCCAATATCATCGCATTGGCGATGGTGGGTGCAGCCCTCTACAATCAGAACGGAATCTCCATCTTTCAAACGTTCTACCGCTGCAACTCCCTTCACTGCCGTTTCTAAAAGGCCCTTGTATCGTGCCATTAATATGGAAAAGGAAGTCAAAGGAATGTCCCTGGGAGTATCTGCCGATACTTTGGCAAAAACCTGACTGTCTGTTATGACCAGAGCCGGACGTTTCCCCAAGTTTTCAAGGGTTTCTCTGAGTTCATATTCCTTGACTACGATGGCAGCCGCATCTGCTTCCAAAATATCACGTATGGTCTGCTGCTGGGGCAGGATAAGCCTCCCCTTGGGTGCAGCTTTATCAATTGGTACCACCAATACAACAAAATCGGAAGGATGAATCAGATCCCCGACAATTTGTAGCTTCAGATTACCGGTTACCGTCAGGCGAGAGATTCTTTCCTTCAATTCCTCAATTCCTTCATGCTGCTTGGCACTGACGTAGATTTCTCTTCCGCTCTGATTGGTCCCATCCGCTCCCGAGGTTATTTCACTGCCAGTTTTCACTTCTAACAGATCACTTTTATTAAAGGCGATAATATAGTTGATCTCCTTGTCCTGAAACAGCCGAAGCAGCTCCCTGTCGCTTCCGCTCAGGCCCTTTGCTGCATCTACCACCAATACAGCAACATCCGTTTTATTCAGCACCTGCTTTGTCTTCTTTACCCGCAATTCCCCCAAAGCACCTTCATCATCAAAACCGGGGGTATCGATGATCATTACCGGCCCGAGGGGCAGAAGCTCCATCGATTTATAAACAGGATCCGTTGTCGTGCCTTTGACGTCGGACACCACAGCCAGCTCCTGTCCAGTGACAGCATTGACCAGGCTGGATTTGCCCGCGTTCCGCTGTCCGAAAAAGCCAATATGAATTCGATCTGAGGAAGGTGTATCATTCAGTCCCATAACATTCTCCTAAAGTAATCTTTATCTGAAACGCTTTCGTATTATTTTACTAATAGTATTATATACAATTGCAGCTTACTTTTCAACGCTGGCGGGATCTGCTGCACAGCATCTTATCATTTGGAAGGAGGGGGCATTTTACTCTCCCCCGCACCTTTCATCCATTAATTCCCTTAAATTTGTATGCTTCCTGGCAACCCGAAGAAGCACGGCTACAATGTATGCCTTGACTATATTACTTACGAGTTCTTCTATTACTCTGGGAAGCCATACAGCAGCAAAAGGCAGTACCTTCCAAGCTTCGAAAACCGTCTCTCTCAATATGACTGTATTGAGGGTGGTAACGAAAATCCCAGAACTGATTAATACAAGAAGAAGCGGTGGAATCTGGCTCTTGAATTTTTTTCTGCCCAGTCCACATACCTTAATCCATAGCCATCCTCTGAGAAAGCCTCCCGCAGCCACCACTAAGGTCATGAGTGGAAGGTACGGTCCCACAGGCTTCATCAAGTATCCCAAAAAATCAGCGAGTCCGGAAGCCATTGCACCATAGACCGGCCCAAACAAGATGGCTGGCAGGATCGTAAACACACCTGAAATTCCTACGCTGATTCCATTTTGCCCAAAGAGCGGAAGGTAAAAGCTTGAGATTGCTTTTAGCCCAACAGAAATACTAACAAATACGGCAGATATCACGACTTTACGTGTCTTAATAGATTCTTTCAATTTAACTTCTCCTTTTCTCTCTAAGATATGTGAAAAAATTAATCAACCACTCATATACCGCGCGCACCAGATTTTCCCTAGGTCTCCATCATAAAAAACACCTCCTGTCATGCAGCCAGCTGCACAACAGGAGGTATGTTGATCAAGTCGCTTCTCCCCATGCAGCAGCGGGATGCGAACCTTGCACCGTAAGCCCGCTAAGGCTTTTCGTCCCTCTGACAACTCCCCGTTCAGAGGGCACTGTAAATCATTGATTTACGCACAACGTTCTACTCTGCTTTGATTTGTTTCACTTTCTCATGACGGCCATATCATTATCAATAAAAAAAACCGCCAATCCAAGCAACATTTGCCCAGACGGTCGGCTTCCCTACGTTATACTTCCTGTGGTCAATTCCACTTCCGTCAGTTGTATAACATACCCAGCATATTCCCTTTTTCTGAAATTGTCAATTGGATAGACTCAATCACTTCAATTTTCATACCGCTTTCACTGGACAAATTTCACTCTACGAAAACAACGAATATACTATATTATTCGAGCTTCGGGATCCCAGCGGATTAAATGCCCTTACTGCATTCCGAAAGCTGCCGCATGCCTCAATGCGGAACGAGATAACTTCCGATCTAACGGTGAGCATCCATACATAAGGATTATGTAGAAAAGGAATGGATTGACTTATGTTCAAAGACAAGACGCTGCTCATCACCGGTGGAACGGGTTCCTTCGGAAATGCCGTACTCAAACGGTTTCTTGATACGGAAATCGCTGAGATCAGAATCTTCTCCCGTGATGAAAAAAAACAGGATGATATGCGAAAAGCATACAACAACAACAAGCTAAAATTTTTACTCGGAGATGTCCGGGATATTACCAGTGTAAAAAACGCCGTACAAGGTGTTGACTATATCTTTCACGCAGCAGCACTGAAACAGGTGCCAAGCTGCGAGTTCTTTCCTCTGGAAGCCTTGAAAACCAATGCACTCGGCACGGAAAACGTGCTGTCTTCTGCCATAGAAGAGGGTGTTAAAAAAGTAGTCTGCCTATCCACAGATAAGGCCGTCTATCCAGTCAACGCCATGGGAATGTCCAAAGCGATCATGGAGAAAATCTTCATGGCCAAATCTCGGTCGTCAAAAGACACGCTGATCTGCGGCACTCGTTACGGAAATGTGATGGCATCGAGGGGGTCTGTGATTCCTCTGTTTATCGAACAGATCAAAAGCGGGAGGCCACTCACCATAACCGATCCTGATATGACCCGATTCCTAATGAATTTAGAAGAGGCCATTGATCTTGTTCTATTTGCTTTCCAGAATGCACAGCCCGGCGATCTCATGGTCAAGAAATCTCCCGCTTCAACCATTGGTGTCCTGGCGCAGGTTTTAAAGGAGCTCTTTCATGTAGATAACGAGATTGAAATCATCGGTGTCAGAATGGGTGAAAAGATGCACGAGACGCTGCTTACCCGTGAAGAACGGGCGGCGGCTCTGGATATGTCAGATTATTTTCGCGTACCGGCGGAAGAAAGCAGACTCAACTATGCGAAATATTTTAGTGACGGGAACCGAAGCCTTGGTGAACTGCAGGAGTATAATTCCAGCAATACCCACCGGCTGACAGCTCAGGAACTAAAACAAACTCTGCTGGACTGCGAATATGTTGCGGAGGAATTAAGGATGTGGAACAGTCAATGAAGATACTAATCACCGGCTCCAATGGCTTTGTCGGCAGAAACTTATGTGCTCACTTAGAGGCTATGGGCTATGACAACCTTTTGAAATATGACCGCCCTGACGACGAGACAGTATTGCAGCAATATACTTCTGACTGTGATTTCGTTTTTCATCTTGCCGGAATCAACCGTCCGGACGACGAGTCCGACTTTGCAGGAAATTATCTGCTGACCGCCGTGCTTTTGGAGGCGCTGAAAAAAGAAAATAGAAGGATACCTGTGCTGATGTCTTCGTCCGTGCAGGCCCTTCTTGATAATCCATACGGCCGAAGCAAAAAGAAAGCAGAGGATCTGGTTCTTGCGTATGGCCGTGAAACGCAGGCTGATTTTTATATCTATCGTCTGCCAAATGTTTTCGGCAAGTGGTGTGCGCCGAATTATAACAGCGCTGTCGCCACATTTTGTCATAATACGGCCAGGGGACTTCCCCTGCGGATTGACGATCCCCAATCAGCATTGACGCTGGTGTATATTGACGACGTTTTGAATGCTTTTACAGCAGCGCTCCAGGGAGAAGCCCTGCGAAATGGCGATTTCTGCGAAGTCGATCCAGTCTATCACACTACGGTAGGCAGTTTGGTTGAAATCATAAGAAGCTTTCCACAAAGCAGAGAGAACCTCACGGTTCCCAAAGTGAGCGATCCGTTGATTCGTAAGCTCTACAGCACTTACCTGAGCTATCTGCCGGAAGAGGAATTCCGTTATCCGCTCCTGGAACACAAAGACCACCGCGGACTCTTCGCAGAGGCGCTTAAGTCAGTGGATGCTGGTCAGGTCTCTGTTAACATTACAAAACCCGGTATGGTGAAGGCTGGACATTGGCACCACACAAAAACAGAAAAGCTCATCGTTGTCTCCGGTTCCGGCCTAATCCGATTCCGCAGACTGGGGGATGAGAAACTTCTGCTTTATCCAGTCTCAGCAGAACGGCTGGAGGTGTTGGATATCCCGCCGGGATATACTCACGATATCCTCAACACCGGAAGTTCTGATATGGTTATGCTTGTATGGGCCAATCAAATCTTCGACCCAAGCAATCCTGATACACATCCCGCGATTGTAGATCCAGCATCGTCCCTCCCTCATTTAGGGGGTGTCTGAGTTGAGTCTTGTTCATACACTGCTTTTCATGTTTCGTCAGGAACGAGCGCTGGAGGATATGATTCTAGCAGCCAACTGTCTGAAATCGCTGGAAAAGAGCACCTATAAGACCCTGGTGATCTACAACCAGGGTTCCATGAGCAATGAAGCACTGAAAACCTTAACATCAATCAGTCAACTTGATTGCCGCATCATTGGAGACGGCTTCAATGTGGGCACGACAATAGGACGTCAACGGTGTTTTGAATATATTTGGTCCATACTACCGGAGACAGAATTTATCAGCGAGCTTCATCCCGATATGATCTTTCCTCCCAACTGGGAGGATGTGTTGGTGCAATATCTAAAAGAGCATGACGAACCGCTGATCAGCTGCGGAATCGTAGATAATCAAGGGCGAATGCCCTTTCTAAACAAAGCGGTGACACTGCCAGACAGCGTTTCTTCGTATAACGATTTCCTTGCAGGACTTTGCGTCGATCAGATCGTACCAGGCTTCACAAATCCCTGTATTCATGTTTCCTCCATATTAAAGGAAACCGGCGGTTACAATGCCGCTTTTCTGCGAGGCCGTCAGTGCTTTGAGGATGACAGCATGCTGCTTGGTTACTATTACTACTATGGTACACGGAGGGCATGGCATCCTAATATAAATTATAATTCTGTGGTTTATCATGCCGTTGCCGGGCAGCGGCTCGCCGTAAAGGATAATGTAAAGGTGAATTACGAAGGCCTTGTGAAGCAGTACGGTGCTATGGGACTAAAAGCCCTGAGCACGCTTCACAGCAGCCCATGGCATAAGCGATACTTTTTAACTCGCTATATTGAGAACATAGCAGCGATTAACAAACCATAACGCTACCCTCTTCAGCTGCTAAAAATCATAAAATACAGCCTTCCCCTAAGGGAAGCGTGAAAGGTAATATCATATGAAAGTTCTTATCCTTGGAAATAGATTGTTTTCTGTCGATATGCTGTGGGGTTTTCTGAAAGCTGGCTGCGACGCGCAGATTATTAACGCATCAAATGAAAATCAAATCCAGCAAATATTTAGCACAACAGATGCCGACCTCCTCATCACCCTGGGGACCCCCATAGAACTGAAGGCGGAAGCGATGAAAGTAGTAGGAAGCAGCAGGCCGCAGCATTTGAAATATATCCATTGGGATACTGATGGCATTTCAAGCAAATACTTCGCCTCGGTATCAGGAGACGGCATCGAAATGGATGTTATCTACAATTCAAGGCCCGACCTGGTTCTGACCATGTGCCCGGAGATGCGTGAACTCATTATTGAGAAGGGCTTCCCTTGCGAAATGATGCATTATGCATACAGCCCGGTTTCCCATCAGCCGTTGCCAGGCTATGAGAATGATAAATATTTTATTAACCTGATTGGGAATTCCTATTCCATGTTTGTGAAATCTCATCCTGATCATTACCGGTACCATTCTCTAAAAATTTTGCTGAAACCACTACTGGAAAATAAATACACGGTTCACCTTTACGGAGACTCGGGTTACGCAGCCACGGTAAAACAAATTCTTGGAATGGATGTCCCTACGCTGACTTATCACAACTATATGCCCTATGAACGAACCTGCGCCGCATATAACAGCAGCTTTATCAATTTGGTAACGCAAAACCATCCGCATACAATTACCAAGCGCACCTTTGAAATTTTAGGTTCTGGCGGTTTTGCACTCTCTGCAGATAATGAGGCAATTAGAAAGCTTTTCGTTCCAGGGCGTGATCTCATCGTTTCCTCTTCCCCTGAAGAAACCATGGAACTGGTCCATTATTACGAAAAGAATCAAGATGAATGGAGAAAGATTCGAGAAAACGCAGTTGTAAGCGTGGAAAACCACACTTACAAACAGCGAGCGGAATATATTTTAAAGCTGCTGGAAAAATACTACTATTAGCTTTTTATTGTACCTCCGATTTCCAGTCTTCAGCAGCATACGCCTCATTGATGAAGCTTCCTGTCAGCTCCCTCAGCTCTTCCATGTGCCCCAGCAGCATATGTCCACCTGTTTTGTAAGTTACAAGCTGGCTTCCTGCAATCTGCTCTGCAGTATACCGGCTCCAAGCCTGAGGTGCAACGGTATCATCATCCGCACTCACGATTAGGGTTGGGGCCGTGATCTGATCAAGGGGCAATCCAGTCAAGCTGTTAATATTCCGACTGTCCTGCTTCCATCCTTCAAACCTTTGGGAAACTGGCAGAAAAGACCAGCCTAGCCGGTTCAGCAGTTTCAGTTCTTCCGGGCTGCAATTACGCTTCAGGCTTTCCGATGCTCCGGCAATATTGTGAACTGCCGAGGGCGTTAGCTTGAGCAGCACCCAGAAAAAATAGTCGGACTTCAGCATCGTATCATACACAAAACCGGGGACAGGAAGATCCTGGGACTTATAGACAGATGGGGGAGCATAAGCCACTGTGGAAAGCAAGATCAGGCCGGCGCACTTTTCCGGATAACGCGCCGCAAATTGCATTGCCGGAACACCGCCTGCGGACATGCCCTCTACGATTACCTGATCCACATTGAGGGAATCCAGCAGGTAAGCAAAACAATCTGCTTGCGCTTCGAAGGAAGCATCCTCCGCCATAGCAGACCGAAGATATCCAAACCGCGAAGGTACAATCAATCGATATTTGCCGCTGAGATAACCCTTCGCCTGAAGCGCACCAAAGTCACTGCCTCCCATGGTGCCATGGGAAACCAGAACCGGAATTCCTTCTCCGATATCCACATACTCAATTGTCCCATATGGAGATTGAATGGTTTTACTTCCGGCTTCCAAAGCTTCTTTCAGCTTAGACATATCATAATAATAGAATGGCAGCGAAACGACGATACATAGAATAATGAGCCCTGCTGTAAAGGCTGCCGCTTTCAACATCAATTTTCTGAAATTCATAAATTCCTCCTGATATTTTATCTTATGTATTTACGATAACGCAATCAGGTGGATATGTCTCTCCGTCAAACAACTGAAATCCAGTCAGCTATTTGTATGATTTACTCTATTTTTAGTGTATTTTTGGCTACTTCATCTGTATGAGGCGGCTGGTATTTCAATCGATTGGTCAGTTCGACCTTATTGCTGACACCGACCTTCTTATAGATATTATATCCATGGGTTCTGGCGGTGGAGAGTGAAATAAACAGTTCTTCGCTGATCTTTTGATAGCTATACCCTTTGATCAGCAATGCGGCCACATCCTGCTCCCGGTCTGTGAGTCCAAACCCATGATCGCGTTCTCCTTTCGACTCCCTCTCTTCCAGCACTCCTGCCTCATCCTCATCCTCCGCCTTAGCCTTCATTCCTAACTTTTCTCCCAGGAGGTTTTCCAGTAATCCATCGCCTTCCCTTCTCGACGAGAGCATTACAAGATCCAAATAATTTCGTCCGTAATAAACCGTAAGGATATTCCACGCCGTATAGAAAATTGGGATGGATAAAAATCCATATGGAAAGAGATTCTGTATGCCAGGAACCTGCTGCAGCCGGAAATCAAGAAATACTGCTGGCAGCCAGACAGCCAGGAGAATCATAAAGGGAGAAATCATCCGTTTCATATCCAGCGACTTAAAGGAACTGCGCAGCACAACGGCTAGACAGAAACAATACAGCAGCAGCAAAAACAGGATCGCATCAATGATATTGAGAATTAGTATCTTGTACGGAA
Organism: Clostridiales bacterium; assembly: GCA_015243575.1. Taxonomy (NCBI): domain Bacteria; kingdom Bacillati; phylum Bacillota; class Clostridia; order Peptostreptococcales; family Anaerovoracaceae; genus Anoxybacterium; species Anoxybacterium hadale. The sequence goes on along the minus strand of CP042469.1, from coordinate 4,334,566 downwards.
GTGTGTAATATAATACAAGTGCTATGGTCGGAAGGAATGCAAGCAGACCAAAGATAAGCCTCTTTCTCTTAGAAATGGCAAGCCCAAGCAGCTCACCCAGAAGCAGCGGCAGGGAAAAAATTAAAAGCCCGCATCCCATGCAGGAGATTACCCAGAAGACAACATCGGAATACTGCCCTTCCAAGATACTTGCCAGCTTGTAATAGGTGAAGGTTCTCTCCAGTAGTATCATCAGCAGAGAGGTTAAAAATAATGTATAATACCTTGCGATTCCGTTCTTGTACTTTCTATAAAGCAATGCTGAAAATATAATACAAACACAGCCAAAAATGAAAGCCAAAATATGAATCAAAAAAACGATATGTGCCATAAGTCAGCTCCTACAATTCCAATCCTTGGGGTTGCCCTTTTCGTTTATCTTACGATATCTCAGCAAAAAATTCAACTGAAAGGGTCCGTTCCATCCACATGCATATTATTTAAGGTTGCAGGTTTTCTACGGCCCAGCCTCTCTGGATATAAGTTATATCATCTGCTCGTACAAGACGGTCATGAACCTTCCTGGGATCCAAACTAGAATAATTCGCCTTTTTCTCAGCCTTAATGTCGCAGAATCCCACAGGCATCCCTGATGAAAAATAAAAGCTCTCGCCGTCCTGCAGTTGATAATGGATATGGGGTTCCGATGAATTCCCTGAATTTCCGCATTTTGCCATCACCTGACCGCGAGTCACCATATCTCCAATCCCAACAAGGAAGCTATTTTTTTTAATATGAGCGATCAGACTGTATTCATTATCTCCGTGGCTGATCAGAATATGGTTTCCTCTGATGTCTTTTGCTCTGCAGTCTGCACTTCCTTTTCCGTCAATAAGGCTGTCCTCATAGCCATCCTGAATCGATAATACGGTGCCGTCACATGGTGCAAGGATATCCCGATTATAGCAATAGTAGCTTTCAGGCTTCCGCGGATCTCCCATGTGGCTTTTCCCTTCTTCATCCAGAATCAGGAAATCATAAGCATAGCGCTGAGCCGGAATGCTCCAGGAATGGGACATTTCTTTATCAATGCCTCCATTGACCACGGTCCACTGCCCTGTGAACGGCAGGCGATAGCAATTTTCAGTCCTTGTGCTTACAGCAAGGGACTGCCTGTCTGATGGTCTAAGGTTTACTGCAAAAATCCCTATCAGCTGCAGCATTGATTGGCAGAGAATCCGCCACTCAGCAATAATTTCAAAGAAGCACAGCAGCCATATCAGCCATAGGAGCTTCAGGTTTTCATAAGGGGTTACATACCCCAGGAGGCCCAACAATCCGAACCATTTCAGTTTTTTTGTGAACGATACAAAGCGATGCACTACGATTCACCTACCTATTCTTTCCTAAATTACCGCTGGAGAAATTCGCAGCGAACAATTTGATCAAATGTCTACACTTTTCCATTTTATGGTTATGCTTATTCTATCATAAAATTATTTCGAAAAGAACTGTTATCCTGATTCAACAGTGAAAAAAGGAAAGACCTATTTCTGTTTTTTCTTTTCCTTTCATTCCCTCTAATGAGTATCTTGACATCATCAATTTGATTGTGTACAATTTAATTGTTATAAATCATTTATGAAAAATCTATTATGATCAATTGTTTCTTTATTCGATTAAAAAGCAAGTTTGACTCAAATAATATGAAACGAGCAGCGCTCAGAAAGGAAAAAGAATATGAGTATTTATGACATCAAGGTAAAGAACATGAATGGAAATGATGTGCCCCTATCCGAATATAAAGGAAAGGTTTTGCTGATTGTCAATACCGCTACGGGCTGCGGATTTACACCCCAATATGACGGACTTCAAAAACTTTATGAAACGTATCAGGATAAAGGCTTTGAAATTCTGGATTTTCCCTGTAATCAGTTCCTGAATCAGGCGCCTGGAACAGCCGAAGAGATTCATAGTTTCTGCACCTTAAACTTTGGAACAGCCTTCCCCCAGTTTGCGAAGATTGATGTAAACGGCCCCAATGAAAGTCCTCTTTATACGTATTTAAAAGGGCAAAAGGGAGGTCTGCTCGGCAGCAAGATTAAGTGGAATTTCACAAAGTTTTTAGTGGATCAATCCGGCAATGTGGTCGGCAGATACGCACCTGCTGACAAACCAGAAAAGCTGGAAAAAGACATCGCTGCAATGCTACAATAAAAGCTTGAAGACTCCATAGAAAGTTAGGTATCTTTAGATGAATTATGATGCTCTGAAATTAAAAAACCAGCTCTGTTTTCCGCTCTACGCCTGTTCCAAAGAGGTTGTCCGCAAGTATCATCCTCACCTGGAAAAGATCGGTCTGACTTATACCCAATACATTGTGATGATGGTCCTCTGGGAAAAGCAGGAGTTGACGGTCAAAGAGCTGGGTGATGAGCTGTATCTCGACAGCGGCACGCTTACACCTCTGCTGAAGAAAATGGAAGCACAGGGCCTTCTTCTGAGAACCAGAAGCTCTGTAGATGAACGAAGTGTAATCGTATCACTTACAGAAAAAGGATATCATCTGCGCGATCAGGCAGTAGATATCCCCGGTAAAATCGGAAGCTGTATTCCTCTGTCAGCAGAGGAAGCAAACACGCTCTACCGCCTTCTTTATAAAGTATTGGGCCAGAGTTAATCGCTATGAGTTGCCAACCCAAAGTTGCGCTGATCCAAAGCGTAACTCTTAGAATGCTTTAATCCGCAGGGCTCCACGATACAGCGTCAGCTGATTAATCCTTAATGCGTTCAAATCCTTGATAACGCGTTCCCTGAAAGGTCAGCTTTCCAGCATCCCCTTCCACCAGCATGCCATATTCACGGGATCCGACTCTAAACTCCATGCGGTCGCCGCTTGGAACTTCAAACGTTGCATAATATGTAGTGGAGGTTGAAGTATGACCGATATTGTCCGGCCCCGCATCGTTATGGAAATGATGAACATCCACGCGTTTTGTCACAATGACCGCTTCAACCGTAAGCACCGGGGACTCATTATTGCTTTTCCACTCCTTTGCCCCCCGAACAGCTGTCAATATAATCATACCAATGACGATGAAAAATATAACGGCCATAAAAAGAGGCATGATGCTGAACATAATTCCGTCAAAACCTCCGAACGATGAATATCCCATAATTCTTACTCCTTTTGAAATGTTTTGAATTCACTTGGTGTTAAACCGTCTTTTTCTTGCTGTTCCAAACCGATCATTTGCAGGCGATACTCTATTTTATTTACATAATATCAATTATAGTCACATCGTTTGTAACAGAAGGCTGACTATAAAATAAAATACTTCGCAATTCTTGCAACCTCATTGGGCAGTGCAATACCTATTTCCTTCTGGTCTTCCAACGTAAGTCCCAAGGATCCCAGAACCTTATGATTAATCTGCATACTGCTGTTCACATTTAAAAGCCTTTCATAATACTGTGTGCCGATTAAATCTGCAAGATACATGATTTCCAGTGTTTTTAAATCTTCGGTACCGAAGTATGGCGTATGATGAAGCTCAACCACACGAGTAATTTCAGGGCTGAAATTCCAGCGCTGGCAAATCCATGCTCCGATATGGGAGTGTGTAACACCACCAAGCACTGCTTTTTCCGCTACGATCTGTGGAACCCCGCTCTTCACCTTTGATGTAATTTCATCCAGTTCCTTGGGCAGGCAGGCATTCATGACCAGAATACCAATATCGTGGTTCAATCCATAGGAGAACATTCTGTATCGATCCTCAATGCCCAGCCGAGAACAAATCATATCTGCTGCGATAGAAGTCGCCAGAACGTGCTTCCAATACTGCCTCATATTAAAAACCGCCGCCTTTCCCGTATCTGCAGCCTGGAAAAATTTCTGTGCAATGAAGAAAATCAATAGGTTGCGCACAGATTCGATCCCCAAGAATGTCACAGCCTCCTTGATATCGGAAATGTTTCGATACAGCAAAAATACATTGGAATTCAAATGACGCAGAAGAAGCTTCGAAAGCTCCTGATCTTCCTCTACAAGCTTGGCAACATCATCAATATAAATCTGTGCCGGTGTATTTAGCAGCTTGAAAATATTTTGGATATTCAAGGGCAGCTTCGGCAATGCATTCGACGTTTCCACAAGCTGATACAAAGTTTCTTTTGTGAGCAATGGCACATCCTCCATGAATCTAAATATTTGTTAATAGCATACTATATGATGGCGAATTTTCATAGAATAACTTGAAAAAAATAAGACGCTGGCACTATCGATCGTTTATTGACGATGGAATAGATTGTGGCAATATAGCAAAATCATCCTGCTTAAAATAAAAAGGACAATGACTTTGAAATCATTGTCCCCTCCAGATCTTATTCGACAATTCCACCTTCTACCACAAGGCTCTCAGGATCTACTGCATCCCCGTAGACAGGAGCCAGCGTTTCCTCATAATTTTTATGGAAAAAGCGCTCATCCGCCAATGCTTTAATTTCATCATTGAGCCAGTTCAGCAGTTCGGTATTTCCTTTCTGAACCGCAGGTGCAATGGTGTCGATGCTTCCCAGACTTTCAATTCCCACTGTAAAGCCTTTGTTTTGCAGTGCCCAGGCGAGAACTTCTGTGTTGTCGGTGGAGAAGGCATCTCCGCGGCCATCCAGTAGTGCGTTATAGGTTTCTGTATACTGGTCAAACTTCAGAAGATTAACTTCCGGGTAATTCTCTGTAAAGAAGGTTTCCGCCGTGGTTCCCTTGGCTACAATCAGGGTCTTGCCCTTCAGCTGCTCTACATCGGTAATGAGTCCATTGTCAGGGCTTACCACACCCAGCGCAACCTTCATATAAGGAAGGGCAAAGTCAACGGACTGGGCACGCTCTTCGGTTACGGTAAAGTTGGCCAGTATAATATCAACCTTTCCAGTTTTCAGATATTCCACCCGGCTGGCAGGCTCTACGGACACAAATTCCACATCAACACCCAGATCTTCACCAATGCGGTTTGCAAAGTAAACATCGTAGCCCTGGTAGGTCCCGGAGGAATCCACGTAGCCAAAGGGGGCTTTGTCGCTGAATACGCCGATAATCACTTTGCCGCTTTCCTGAATCGCATCCAGAGAGCGGGCATTACCTGCTGCCGGCTGTCCTGACGGCTCCTGGGTTCCGCTGCCATCGCCCTTTCCGCCGCAGCCTGCAAGCAAGCCGATGCTCAAAGCAATCACGGTCATAAAAATAAGTACTTTTTTTAAATTCTTCATAATACTACTACCTCTCTCTTATTTTTCAAATTGAAATATATTTAGAAAACGCTGCGCGCGCTCCGTTTCAGGATGACCAAAAAAGTCTTCCGGTGCAGCGGATTCAACGATCTGCCCTTCATCAAGGAAGAGGATACGATCAGCAATGGCACGGGCGAACTGCATCTCATGGGTAACGATGAGCATGGTCATACCGCCCTTTGCAAGCTCCAAAATAACATCTAAAACTTCCCGAACCATTTCCGGATCAAGGGCTGCCGTTACTTCGTCGAAGAGCATGATTTCAGGCTCCATCATCAGCGCGCGGACAATGGCCACTCGCTGCTTCTGTCCGCCGGAGAGCTGTCTTGGATAGGCATTCTTTTTTTCGAGAAGCCCCACCCGCTCCAGCAGTTTTTCCCCTGCAAGACCTGCTTCCTCTCTGGTGCGCCCCTGAACCTTCAAGGGGCCGAGGAGGATATTTTCAAAGACCGTCATATGGGGAAACAAATCATAGCTCTGGAACACCATACCTATTTTCTGGCGTATCTGGCTCCATTTTGTCTTTCCATCTGTTATACTTTGCCCATCAAGCAGGATGGTTCCCGCCTGGATCGGCTCCAAACCGTTAATGCACCGCAGGAGGGTACTCTTTCCACAGCCAGAGGGCCCAAGAATGACAACCACTTCTCCTTTTGTTACCGAATAGCTAAAATCTTTTAGAACCTTGGTGCTATTGTCAAAACTTTTTTCTAGATTCTTAATTTCCAGTAAGTATTCTCTTTGATTCATAACAATCACCTCAATTCTGCCAGCGCTTTTCCAGCGTTCCGGCCAGTTTGGAAATCGGAAAGCAAACGATAAAATATAGAAAAAAAACAGTCCCATAGATCCATAGCGCGGCGGAAGGTGCCGTGTATCTGCTCGCTTCAATAATCTGCTGACCAACCTTTAAAACTTCCACCACACCAATGAGAACGATCAGGGAAGTGGTCTTGATCATACGGGTAACCAGGTTGATGGCGAGAGGGATCAGTCTCCGCAGCGTCTGAGGAATGATAATATAGCGGTAGATCTGAAGTCCACTCAGCCCCAAGGCGGCACTGCTGTCGTACTGATGTTTGGGAATGGAAATCAAGGCGCCCCGCACCAAGTCTCCCATCTCAGCCGTACCCCAGAGCGTAAAAACGATCACCGCGGATAACTCTCCCGAGATATGAATGTTGAATGCCTTAGCAGCTCCGAAATAGACCAGAAAGAGAAGCACCAGCTGCGGCATGATACGGATAAACTCCAGATAAACCCGGGTCAGCACTTTGGTTACGGGATTCTTCAGCGTCATTACCATACCGAGCAGAATCCCCAGAACGATGGATATTGCCACGGCCAAAAGTGAAATGCGCACCGTAACCCATAACCCGTCGAGCAATCGCCATAGGTTATTCCCTTCTAAAAGAACCTTAATTCCCAAATCCTGCATAGCGTAACCTCCTCTCCAGGATAGAAGCGGCAATGGAAACCGGAAGTAGAATCGCCAAATAGGAGAGTACCAGCAGCAGCAGCGCTTCATCGGTCTTGTAATAAAGTCCAATCAGGTCTTTTGCAACATACATGAGGTCCGCTAATGCAACAACGCTGAAAACCGAGGTCTCCTTGATCAGGAAGATGACGTTTGCACAAAGCGGAGGGACGGAAACAGACACGGCCTGAGGCAGGATGACATGACGGGTAATCTGACTCTGGCTGAGCCCAATGCTCTGCGCTGCTTCCACCTGACCTTTTTCCACTGACTCCAAGCCGCTGCGAAGGGCCTCTGACATATAACTGCCCCCTAAAAACGCCAGGCCAATGATGGCGCAACTTTGAGAACTAATGAGAATTCCAATTTTGGGAAGGCCAAAATATAAAAAGAATAATTGCACCAGCAGCGGCGTATTACGTGACAATTCAACATAGACTGTGGTCACACGCTTCAAAACCGGTATTTTAAAATACAGTGTTAAGCTGCAAAACAAACCTATGATCAGAGACAGCAGAATGCCCCAAAAGGCCAGCGCAAGCGTCGTCCACGCTGCTTGTATGTACATTGGCATATATTCCGCGATAAAATTCCAATCCAAAATACTGTTTCCTTTCTTGATTGTTCGGTTAATTTTAATAACACCTCCGATCGCCCCATCATTCATATGTAACAATTCATATATGATTAATCGGAATTATAATATTAGCATGTTGTTTTTAAATTGTCAATCCCCCTTAGTCATTTTGGCATTCTGCCAATTTTTTTGCATTCTGTCACTCCAAACAAAAAACAGAAGCCGCGTTCATCTCTATTTCAGAGATGAAAATGCGACTTCTATTTCGTAATTGAGTATGCCCGATTGAGAACGATCAGCCCAGATAAGCTTCTCTTACCATATCATTTTTCAGTAGTTCTGCCCCTGTACCGGAAAGGATAACGCTGCCGGTCTGCAGCACATATCCCTTGTTGGCAAGCTTCAGGGCCTTTCCTGCATTCTGTTCCACCAAAAGAATGGTGATTCCTTCGTTTCTGAGTTTTTTAATGATATCAAATACGGTTTGAATCATCATCGGTGCCAGCCCCATGGACGGTTCATCCAAAAGCATGATTTTGGGGTCGCTCATAAGACCTCTGCCCATGGCCAGCATTTGCTGCTCGCCTCCGCTCAGAGTACCTCCCTTCTGCTTACGCCGTTCCAGAAGGCGGGGGAACAGTTCAAAAACATAATCTTTGTTCCGTTTAATCCGTTCCTGACTGGTAAGGCTGAAAGCACCCATTTCGAGATTTTCCTCGACCGTGAGTCTTGGAAATATTTTTCTCCCCTCCGGAACGTGGGCGATTCCTTCTCTCGTCAGGAGATGAGGTGCAGAACCATTTACTTTCTTGCCCATATAAACGATATTTCCATTTGCGGGTTTGAGCAGCGCTGAGATGGTTTTCAGTGTCGTGGTCTTTCCCGCACCGTTGCTGCCGATGAGTGTGACAATTTCACCTTCATTCACCTCAAAGGAGACGTCCTTCAAGGCATGAATTTTTCCATAATAGGTGTTCACATTATCCAGTTGCAATATTGTCTTGCTCATATTAAACCGCCTCCTCCTCGTCTTCATCTTCAATTCCGAGGTAGGCTTCAATAACCATGGGGTTATTTTTCACCTCATCCGGTGCTCCCTCCGCGATTTTTTCTCCATAGTTCAGCACCGCAACCTTATCGGAAATCTCCATTACAAGCTTCATATCATGCTCGATGAGCAAGATTCCGCAGCCGAAATCATCTCTGAGCTTTCCGATGAAATTCTTTAATTCCTCGGTTTCCTTTGGATTGAGGCCAGCGGCTGGTTCATCAAGAAGCAATAGCTTGGGTTTCATGGCAATGGCTCTTGCAATCTCAAGCCTCCTTTGCTCTCCATAAGCAAGGTTTTTGGCAAGCTCATTTTTTCTGCTTTCCAGTCCCACATAGGCCAGGAGTTCCACCGCCCGTTCATAGGCATCTCCTTCTTCCCGTTTCATGCTGCCGCTGTGAAGTACAATGTTGAAAATACTGGCCTTCAAATCCAGGTGCATGCCCACCATGATATTTTCTACTGCCAACATTTCAGGGAACAGCCTGATGTTCTGAAAAGTCCTTGCGATTCGGTGTTTAGCCACTTTTTCAGGTGTCAGATTAACCAAGCCCTTACCGTCAAAAGTAATGGAACCTTCAAATCCCGGATAGTATCCGCTGATGATATTAAAGAACGTGGTTTTTCCTGCTCCATTGGGGCCGATAATGCTTGCAATCTGCCCCTCATTCATTTCAAAATCCACCTGATTGACTGCCACCAAGCCGCCAAAGGCTTTGGACAGATTTTTTATTTCTAATAATGCCATAAATATCACTCCGTAATCATGTCATCGTTATTTTTTATTAGGGAACCGCTGATTCATCCGTGTGCACACTTCATTAACTCAGCGGCGATTCCTTAGATAGCTTTTTTCTAAACCCTTTGATCAGTTCCATGGTTCGCTTAGCAGGCATCAAGCCTTTGGGGCGGAACACGCACATCAGGATCAGAATCAGCCCAAATACTAACTTTTCATACTTAGCCGGGTCAAGCTGAGACGGTATGTAGAGAATCCCCGATACCGAAAGCTGCGTCAGGAAGGTCGAAAGCTCCTTCAGCAAATGAAGCTGCAGGATGACAACCGCCGCCGCGCCGACAATGACGCCTCTGATATTGCCCATGCCTCCCATGATCACCATGGCAAGAATTCCGATGGACTCCATAAACCCAAAGCTGGATGGATCCACAAATGTCTGTCTTGCTGCAAATACAACTCCCATCATCCCCGCAAAGCCTGCACCTGTGGCAAAGGCCAGCAGCTTCATTCGAACCAGCGGTATCCCCATGGTTCTCGCCGCAAGCTCATCTTCCCGGATCGCCGCCCAAGCTCTTCCAATTCGGGAGTGGTCCAGCCGATACGCCGCGATAAAGACGAGGACGAACAGCACCAATACGATAAAATAAAAGTGAATAGGCTGGTTCATCACAATTCCGAAAAGCTCCGGCGGCTTGACAGGGGTAAGACCTTTGGGCCCGTTGGTAAAATTGATGGGCTTATCAGCATTGTTCAGAATGATTCGAATGATTTCCGCAAACCCAAGGGTTACAATAGCCAGATAATCCCCTTTCAGCCTCAGCACCGGAAGTCCCAGCAGGACGCCCATACCCGCGGATACGATGAGCGCGAGGGGCAGAAAAAGCCAGAACCAGTTTCCCGATAACGGAAATTGATAAACGCTTTCCGGAATCACATTGTTGGCCTGAGAGGTGGCGAAAAAAGCGTACAGGTATGCGCCTACCGCATAAAAGCCAACATATCCCAGATCCAAAAGACCGGCAAACCCGATGACCACATTCAGCCCGATGGCGAGTACCGCATAGATGACGATCTGCGTAATGATCCCCAGGTAATAGCTGTTCTCCAGACCCGCGAGAGGTATGACCAGCAGGAGGTCAAGAAGTGCAACCGCCCCCTTGATTTTCAGCTCCAGCCTTACTCTGTACAAAAGGAAGAGGGATGCCAGAAACAACAGAAATATGATGCTGGATTTACTGTATAAGTAGAACAATACCGGCGAAAGAAATACCAGTACAAGCTGAACCAGCTGTTTTTCCTTGACCAGTTTGATATAGTTTTTGATTGTATCCATGGCTACACCTTCTCCACTATTGCTTTGCCAAGCAGACCGCTCGGCTTAAAAATTAGAATAATGATTAGAATTGTGAACGCCAGTACGTCCTTATACTCTGCCCCAATCATACCGCCTGTGGCAATACCCAGAAAAGCAGCGCCGAACACCTCAACAAGGCCAAGAAGCAATCCGCCCAGCATGGCGCCGGGGATGCTTCCGATGCCTCCCAGTACCGCCGCGGTAAACGCCTTCATGCCCAGAATAAATCCCACGTAAGGGCTGATCAAGGTGTACTGGACGGAGAAAAGGGTACCTGCCGCACCTCCCAGCCCTGCACCGATGAGGAACGTAAGGGAGATCACAGCATCGACATTTATGCCTACCAAAGCAGCGGTGTCCTTATCCTGCGCTACAGTACGCATTGCCTTTCCCCATTTATGCTTGCCGACAAATAAGCTGAGCGCCACCATCATTACAATTGCAATGGCAACAATATAGATGACCTTTACAGGAATCTTCATCGTATCCATAACTTGAATACTGGAATCAAAGAGCTGCGGGGTGGAAAGATAGAACGCATTTTTCCACAGCCCCTCAATGAGCCTCACGGCATCCTGCAGGAAGAAGGACACCCCGATTGCGGAAATAAAAGCCACCAGCTTTGGTGCATGTCTGACAGGCTTATACGCAATCCGTTCAACGGTGACACCAAGAAGACCGCTTAATATAATCCCGACTGCCACGGCGAGGAACAGTGCCAGGGGCGCGGGCATATTTTCCAAATATCCGGCACTTTGCAAAAAAAGAAGGGTTTCTGTTCCTGCAAAAGCACCTACCATAAATATTTCGCTATGTGCAAAATTAATAAATTCAAGTATGCCGTAAACCATCGTGTAGCCCAGCGCTACAATCGCATATACAAACCCCAGGGTCAACCCGTCAATCAGCAGCTGCGGCAACATCTGAACAATCATATCCATATGTAATCAACCTTTACTGTTATTATGCTTATTAAGCGGGAGAGGGCACACCCGCACCCTCTCCGCTCGTTATGAGGTATATCCAATTGTTTTCCGTTCATCATTCCAGAAAATCTCGTCTCCTATATTGGGAAATTGCACCCGGCAATCACTCCTAAGCCAGGAAACCTCGATCTGCTATTTCAAGTACTCGCCTGCAGGAATCATCTTAACTACAGATGAAGGATAGGCGGCTTCCTTAAAGGTTAAGGCATATACTGTGGCTTCCGTGTTATCTCCTTTGTCATCAAAGGTAACATTGGTGGAAACGCCCACAAATCCGGAAGTCGTGCGAACCGCAGCGGTGACCTGATCTCGGGTGGGCTTCTCGCCGCTATTATCATTGATAGCCTTGAGGATACCATCCAGCGCGACATTCATTGCGTCATATCCATATCCGGAGTATGCCTGAGGCTGCTTTCCGAATTTTTCAGTGTATTTATCAGCAAAAGCCTTGCCTTCCGGAGTGCTGTTGATATCAGCAGCCGCGGACGTATAATAGGTTCCGATTGCACTGTCCCCTGCAATGGTGATGACTTCTGCAGAGTCCATTCCGTCAGCTCCCATGAACTTGACGTCGATCCCCTTTTCCTTCAGCTGTTTGATCAGCAGAGAACCTTCCGGATAGATCCCACCAAAGTAAACGATGTCCGGTCCGGCAGCTCTGACAAGTTCTTCCACAGCGCTGAAGTCCGATTCACCCGCAGTGATGCCCTCATACCCGAGAAGCTTTCCGCCGATGGTTTCATAACGATTTTTCCATTCGTCTGCTACGCCCTGTCCATATGTAGTCTTATCATGAATGATAAAGCCGGTTTTAGCACCCAGTTCATTATAGGCAAAATCTGCACCGGCGGGACCTTGGGCGTCGTCTCTGATACAGATTCGATTTACATTACCAAGATTTCTTTCGGTCACATCAACCGCTGTATTGGCCGGGGAAACCATAGCCAGATTTTTCTGAGCATAAACCTCGGAGGATGGAATGGCTACACCGGAATTCCAGTGTCCCACAACCGCCAGAATATTGTCATCAACAATGAGCTTCTGGGCAACGGTTACGCCTACTTTGGGGTCAGCCTGGTCGTCCTGAGGCGCGATTTGAAGGTCGAACCCAAGGGCTTTGAATTCTTCTTTTCGTTCTTCCAATGCCATCTGGGCACCATTTTTAATGGATTCACCCACAGCAGCCTGTGAGCCTGACAGCGGTGTAACGGTGGCAACCTTAATTACATTTCCGCCGCCGGAGCCAGAGGATCCCTGCGCGCCGCAGCCTGCAGCAGCAACGACAAGTGTAAGTGTCAAAAATACAATTAATAATTTCTTCATTCGATCCACTCCCTTTAAATAATATTTCACTCTTCCTTGAATACAAAAAAACCCAAATTGCAACAACGCCTCTGCCTCATTGCAATTAGGGTTCTTTTTTGACTTGAAATGAATGATCAACTCATTGTGAAAAAGATACCACGACTCCGTGGTCGTGTCAATAGAAAATACCGAAATTTCTGAAAATTCCGTCGATGTCTAGCCGCTGATTGGGAAAAAGCAAATGCAATTGTTGAAGGAACAGTCGTATTTTCTTTTGCAGGAATTTCCTGTCTTTATTTGGGAAAGGTTCGCAGCTGTACCGATACACCGTCTGGATCATAGACGTAAAAATACTTCGTTCCATCACCTGGGTCCTGGATTGGAGATGGCTTAAATTCCGCGTCCTCCGCAATGTGATGCATCTCTTCCAAACGATCGGTTTCAAAACAAAGGAACATGCCCTTGCCCTCGAAGGTCGGCGAATCGGGAATGCAGACGAGCTCAATCTCTGTTTCTCCGTCTCCATTTGAAAGAAAGGCAAGCTCTGCCGGATCTGCTTTTACGCGTCTTGCGACTTTCTGCCCTGCCATTTTCTCATAGAAAAAAATAGACTGCTCAAGATTTTTAACTCTTATGGCGATATGTTTGAAATGCATAATATCAATACCTTCTTTTCCGTTTTATTGTTTTCTCCGATGATTTTCGATCCTAATCACCTTGTAACAGGCGTTTCCATACGTTTCAGTATAGCACGAGCAACAGCCCTCTTCAATGCAGCAGTTCAACCATCGTATCAAATCTAACACCTTTGATTCATTTCAGCAGCAATCGTCAATTAACGATAGAAAAAGACTTGGAGAAAACTGTTAATTTCCAAGTCTTTTGGTACCTTATATTCCTGCTATATTTTTTAAGTAGGAAAGAGCCCTTTCTGCTGCCTGATCCAAATCGGCCACCGTCGCATTTCCGCTCAAATCCCGCCAGATCTTGATGTCCTCTCCCACACGTCCGCCCATTCTCACAAATGGCTCCATGGTGACACAGCCCTGATATGCAACCTCCCGGAGTGCGCACATAACTTCCTTCCATGGGATCCGTCCATTCCCTGGAAGCTTTCGGTTGCACTCACCCACATGGAAATGGCCAAGATAGGGCCCCGCCAGGAGAATTGCGTCCCGGAGACTGTCTTCCTCGATATTCATATGGAAGGTATCCAGCATGACTTTCACATTTCCAAGGCCCACCTCTTTCACAAAGCGAACCCCTTCTTCTGCTGTATTCAAAATGTGATTTTCGAAACGATTGAGTATTTCCATCCCTAACGTAATGCCGTGCTTCTTTGCCAGCGGTCCTAGGATCTGCATCCCTTCAACGCTTCTTTTCCAGTCGTCCTCTTTCCTCACGCCCCTGCTGTAATCGATTGGCCAATGGGAGTAAATCGCCCCACCCAGTACATGACTATCCAGCTGCTCCATTACATAGAACAGTTTTTTATACCATTCTAGGGCTGCTCTTCGAATTGCCTCATCGGCAGAGCCCATATCGTGCTCGTAGACAGGACCATAGCCTGTGGTTATTTGGATTCCTACTGCGTCAGCACAGGACTTTAGTTCCTTGATTTCCTTCTGCGAGTATTTCGGGAGAGGAGTTCCGTTGATTTCCAGAACATCAAAGCCAAGTTTTGCAATCTTATCTGCATATTTGGAGAAACCTGCTGCATCCCATTCCTGCTCCCAGTAGGCGTAATAGATCCCGTATTCCATAGAACGTTCCCTCTCCTCTAAAAATCAAAGTGATCCGGGTCAGCGCCCGATCTCATATTCCGATTCAAAAGATTGATCCGTTCCAAATCGTCCTTGCAAAGTTCGAAGTCAAAGACATCAAAGTTTGATGAAATACGGTTCTGATGCAGTGATTTTGGGATCACAACCACGCCTCTTTGCAAGTGCCAGCGAATAACAACCTGGGCCGGTGATTTCTTGTACTTTTCTGAAAGCTCATTGAGTACCGGATCGTCAAGAATGCTTCCGCCTGTTCCTCCCAGAGGGCTCCATACGGTGACAGAAATTTCTCTTTCACTGCAGTAATCAATCACATCCTGATTGCTAAAATACGGATTTGACTCAATCTGATTTACTGCCGGCCGCAGGGTGGAGATTGTTTCAAGTGTTTCCAGGTGATGCGGCTGAAAATTGGAAACTCCAATGGCTTTTGCCCTGCCGGCCGCATAGATTTTTTCCATCTCGATCCACGCCTTTTCAAATCCGTCAGCGGGCCAATGAATGAGATACAAATCCAGGTAATCTGTCCGCAATCTTTCCAGACTCTCTTCGAAGGCCTGAAGCGTATTGTCTCGACGGATGTCTTCATTCCATAGTTTTGTAGTCAGAAAGATTTCTTCTCTGGGAACTTCGCTCTCTTCTACAGCCTTTCCAATGCTGCACTCATTCCCGTAGATCATTGCAGTATCAATATGCCGATAGCCTGCCTCCAGGGCCCATTTAACCGCATCCTCCGTCTGAATCCCATCCGGGGTCTGAAAGACACCAAACCCCAGCTTCGGCATTTTGACTCCATTCTTCAGTGTCACGAAATCCATGTCGTTTCTCCTTTCTAATCGAGATATTTCATCAAATTATAAAATCTGAACAGAATTCACTTGAATCAAACTTCTTACTTAACAAAGCTTTTTACTTAACTATCAAGCTTTTTACTAAACAATGAAGCTCTTTATTTAACAATGAAGCTTCTTGATGATCTGTCCGTATTGATTGCGATTGCGATGAGAATAATGGCGCCGAAGACGATCTTTTGCCAGAATACATCAACGCCGACAATATTCATTCCGTTTTTGATCATTGCCACGGTGAACACTCCCAGGATCGTGTTCAGGATATTTCCTTTTCCGCCGATGAGCGCGGTTCCACCGAGGACAACTGCAGAAATAACCATCAGGGTGAAGGACTCACCCACGGTTGGAGCAGAGCTCTTTGCCTTGGCCATCAGTAAGATCGCACCGAAGGACGCACAGAAACCATTGATTGCAAAGACAGCAATCTTAATTTTGTCTACTTGAATTCCTGCGATACGAGCAGCTCTTTCGTTTCCGCCGATTGCATAGATCCCCTTTCCAAAGGAGGTCCTCGTCAGAAATATGTAGTAAATAAAGATCAGTGTCAGCGATAATATCAGCGGCAGACCCAGAGGACCTATGGACCATTTATACCATTCAATGGTTCCCCAAAGCTTTTTGGGAATGGAAACCGGCGCGTTGGATATGAGCAATGCAACGGAACTCCAGATAGAGAGGAATGCCAGTGATGCGATAAATGATGGAATCTTTAATTTTACATGAATGAGTCCCAGCAAGATTCCAGCTCCCACAGAAAAAATCAGCGTTGAGCAAAATGCAATGAGCATAATCAATGGAATCGGCATGCCTGATTCTTTAAACTGCATAATGATGCTCAGCGCCATTACATTTGCTACAGAACACATGGACCCAACGGATAAATCTATGGAACCCAAAAGCAAAATGGGTGTCATACCAGCTGCCATAATCATCAGCGGTGCAGTATCGCTCAGGAGATTGCTGATGTTCGCATAACTTAAAAATGTACTTTCCAAAGCCGTAAATATAATGGTGAGCAATACAATTATGGAAATACTAAAATAGATAGCAAAATTGTTTCTGTTAATTTTTATCATTTCTTCACCCGCCCTATACCATCATACTAACGATCTGAACCTGACTCGGCTTGGCGTCTGCTGCCGCGCTGAATTCTCCGGTAATCAGACCGTCTTTCATAACGAAAACACGGTTGCTCATACTGATACATTCGTCCAGCGTATCGCCCAGCAGGATAACCGACTTTCCTCCTGCAACCATGTCACGAATCAGGCTGTAGATTTCTTCTTTTGCACCAACATCGACACCACGGGTCGGGTGATTCAGAATTAGAATATCCGCTTCTGAAGCCAGCGCGCGAGCGAATACCACCTTTTGCTGATTCCCTCCCGACAACTGGATCACCAGTTCGTCTTTTCCTCTGGTCTTAATATTCAGCAGCTTAATATATTTTTCCGCTTGGTTGGAGATGGCCTTTTTAGAAACCAGACCGTTCTTTTTCAGCCGCTTTGTATTTGACATTGCGATATTGTCCTCCACCGGCAGCCCTCTGACGATACCCTCATACATTCTTTCTTTTGGAATCAGCAGAGTCCCATCCTTTAATGCCTGGGAAGGCTCTGAATATTTCACGGGCTTTCCCTTTAAGATTACTTCTCCGTAGGTAGGCTTCTCATCACCGCAGATAACAGAGCAAATTTCTTCTTTCCCAGAGCCGACCACGCCGCAAAGCCCGAGAATTTCTCCTTTGTGGAGCTTGAAATTGCAGTGTTTAAACCGGCCCCACAGACCCAGATCCTTTACTTCAAGCACCACCTCTTCACCTGGGATGATCTGCTTATCCAGTTTGTAATATTCTGATGAGCTTTCGTGTCCCACCATCATTTCGTACATCTTCGTTTCCGTCGCCTCTTCGATAGGCATATTTCCAGCGTTCTCGCCGTCTTTGTAGACATATACCCGATCGGAGATTTCCAGTACTTCATCCAGTCTGTGTGAGACAAATATGACAGAATGCCCTAGGGCTTTTAATTTTCTAATTTCTTCAAATAATACTTTTACTTCCCCTTCATTCAGCACAGAAGTGGGCTCGTCTAATAAAATTAAACATTTTCCGTTTGCATTTGCTGACTTTGTAACATTGACGACCTTGGCGATTTCGATCATTTGCCTTGTAGCAAAATTTAGATCGATTACCTTTTTCCGAGGATTGATATGCCCGCTGCCAACAGCTTCCAGAACCTTTTGCGCTTCCTCATACATTTTTCTCCAGCGAACAAATCCCAATTGAACAAACTCTTTTTCGTGACCAAAGAAAATATTCTGCCCCACAGACAGGTTGGTAATCAGGGATTGTTCCTGATAAACCATTCCGACTCCAGCCGCATTGGCTTCCAGAGGGGTTTTTGGCTCAAACTTGCTGCCGTGCATGAACATTTCCCCGGATGAGGGGGGTTGAGCACCGATGATGATTTTAAGCAAGGTAGATTTTCCGGCTCCATTTTCGCCGATTAATCCGATGACTTCTCCTTCATACACATCCAGATCAACACCTTTGAGTGCTTGTGTGCCATGAAAGGACTTGGTAATGTTTTTCGCGCTAAAAAGTAATTTTTTCTCTTCCATTTCTATCCCTCCGGCACTATTTGCTGATAATAGTGGAACCGCGTTTTACCGTCAATGCCACCGCAATCAGAATGATCAGGCCCTGCACGCCCGTTTTGATGTTGGGGTTGACACCCATCATAGTCAGTCCGTTGAAAAGCACGGTCATGATCAAAGTACCCACTACGGTATTTACCACCCCGCCTTTCCCTCCGGTAAGAGCGGTTCCTCCGATAACCACAGCAGCATTGGCAGGAAACATGAGATCCGCCCCAATGGAAACCTGACCCTGTCCAAGCCGAATTGCTCCTAAAACCCCTGCAACCCCGAAGCAGAAGCCTGCCAAGGTAAAGACTTTGATTTTAACCTTGTTAACATTGATTCCAACAGCCTTTGGAATGGTTTCATCGGTTCCTACCGCGTAGATATGTCGGCCGAAGGGAGTGCATTCCTGTATGTATAGGCACAGCACAAAAACCAGTAATGCAACCCATGTTATGATTGGGATTTCAAGGAAACTGGATTTCGCGATTGATGCTATAAATTCATCTTTAATTGTCGGTGGTTTTCCTCCATAAGACAGCAGCCCGATGCCTGCACAGATATTCATGAACGCAAAGCTGACCATAAAAGAAGGTATTTTCAGCTTTACATGAATGGTTCCAATCATAAATCCAATGATGACACTGCAGAATACGGCGAGAAAAAGTCCCCATACTCCCATGTCATTTCCGTTGCGGCTGTTCAGTACAAAAACCGCTGCCAAAGATCCTGCCATCCCCACTGTACCATCAATGGATAAATCAATGCTGCCCAGCATAATGACAAAGGTAAGACCAAGGGCAACCAGCAGCGGGATCGCCCACTGATTCATGATTGACACAAGGTTGCTTCCGCTGGCAAATGACCCTCCCAATATCAATGAAAATACAAGAAACAATGCAATAAGCACAAAGACAGGTGCCCACTTCGTAAGTCGCTCCTTTTGATTATCTGCTTTAATCTTGGAAGCAAACTCTTCTGTAATGGACAACGCTGCAAGCTTTTCTTTTCCCATTCTATCTTCTCCAATCAATTAATAAGTCCCGTTTCCCGTTACAATATCTTGTTCGGCACGCAACCTTTTGCCGAGGCTGCTGTCGGTATTTTTTTGATGTAAGGAGGAGACTGACGGCGTCAATCTCCTCCGGGTATAGCAGATGAATATTCTTTGGACAGCTTCGATTTAAATTAATCAGTGCTTTGTTAGTCTGCTTTGCAGCTGAAGATCTTAGCAAAGTCCATTTTGGGAACTGAATCTACATATTCTGCAATATAAGAATCTACATTGTCAGCCTTTACCATTACAGCTGGTGTTAAGAACACCCTATATTCTTCCGGCATCTGTGCAGGATCGATCAGTCCGGCCCATGCTGCATAACAGATTGCCAGGGTATATCCTGACTGGAGATAGCCATTGGAAGAAACCGTTGCGACAACGTTGCCTGCCTTAACTGCCTCGACGATATCCGTGTTAGCGTCAATACCGGTCACACCAACCTTACCTTTCAGGTTCTTTTTGTCCAGAGCCTGCAGTGCACCGGTTGCCATATTATCATTGGCACACCAGATCCCGCCTACGTCAGGAGTATCGTTCAGCCATGTTTCAACCAAGGTCAGCGCCTGATCCGTAGCCCAGTTGGCGGTGTCCTGATGCGCAACTTCGATGTCCGGATATTCCTTTAATGCCTGCTCAAAGCCTTTTACTCTGTCAATCGATGCGGTATTTCCCAGCATTCCTTCGATTACGAATACCTTTCCTTTTCCGCCCATGTTATCGAACAGTGCTTTTGCCGTAGCCTTTCCGTTGGTTACATTATCCGCAGAAGTATGGATTACCCAGTTTGGATCGTAGTCCTGCGGGCTTGCATCGTCAGGCTTGTTCCATGCGGTACCGATATATCCGCCGGAGGATGCCATAGCTTCTGCAAGGGAAGGAGCGATTGCTGCTTCGTTGGGGTCAGCATAAGCGATGGCATTGCCCTTTGCCTTTGCTGCAAACTGTTTCATGTTATCAATTTCTACGTCGTTGGACCCACCGGAGTCCAATACCTGCTTTTCGTATTTCTGTCCGATGCTGTCCAGATATTTACAGAATTCATCCATGCCTTCTGTAATGGTTACTATGTAAGGATTTTCAAGCCCACGTACCGATGTTGCTACGTATAATGTCGTGTCGAGCTTTTCCTGTGGAATCTTACTTGGATCAATTGTGAAGTTAGCATAATCAATATCTTCTGCAACAGTACCCGAATTTGCCGGTGTATCGGTTGTTTCAGACGGTTGTGAGCCGCAGCCCGTCAATGTGCCTGCTATTGCAAGTGCTGCCACCAGCAATAATGAAGTGATTCTCCTCAATTTCATAAAAATTCCTCCTTTATTATTATGGGCCGATCTTAATCCGTAACATATCATACATAGGCCGATAAACCGTTTCGTTCTTATGTACCTACATTACAAGATTATTATCTTGCATGTGTCATATTATAATGCGTGCTATATACGATGTCAACCTCAAATTGGATTTTTTTTCGGTTCAAAGACGACAAAAGTAATCGGCTTTAGCGCCGCTCGTGAAAGACGAAACCGGCAAAGCAAAGCGCGTTTAGAAAAGCAGATGCATCAAAGGAACTCCAAGGTGATAGCAAACACGGGCTTACAGCGCAAATCAAGATTTGCGCTGTAAGCCCGTGCAGTTTTAGGGATTCGCTTGCAGTTTTTAGGGATTCACGATCAGCTTTAAAAGCCCCTTGCCGTTGACCATAACATCCATTACGTCGCCGAACTCTTTCAAAGAAAAATGTCCTGCTACCAGATCGTCAACTTTAATCACACCGTTTTCAAGGTATTTTACCGCCCGATCAAAGCAGTGGGTCTGGGCGAAGGAGCCCAACACCTTTAATTCATTACTGAAAATTTGGTAGGGACTGATTGTAATTTTAGCGTCACTGGAGCAGACACCGTAGATTACTATTTTTCCGGTTTTTTTAGGAAATTCGAAACATTGTTCCAATACCTCAGGCGCCCCTGTCGCATCAATCACAATATCAAAACCCTGAGGATACATTTCTTTTAAGACGTTTGTATGGACGGAATAATCCTTGCGGTCCATCCATACGGTTTGAGCATATCCATTCTTTTGGATCAGATTCAGCTTTTCCTGAGAAGATGCACATACGACGACATTTGCTGCCCCGCCATGTTTCAGCAGCTGGGCCAGCAGAATCCCCGTGGGCCCCGCGCCGAAGATCAGTACATCGTCACCGCATTTGGGTGCGATGACATCCATGCCATGAATGGCACATGCCAGCGGTTCTACAAAGATTGCCTGATCGTAGGTTAAGTTGTCACTGATTGGAAATACCTTGTCATGGTTGACCGCCACATATTCTGCGTAACCTCCGGGCCCATTGCATCCTAAAGAGTAAAAGTTCTCACAGAACAGCGGCTGATTTCTTCTGCAGTAATAACATTCTCCACAGAGAACCGTATTGTCTCCCACAACCCGATCGCCCACAGAAAGCTCCGTTACCTGGGAACCAACCTCGGCGATTTCACCGGTAAATTCATGCCCCGGTGTCAACGGAAATGCTGAAATAAAGTCTCCTTCGTGAATATGCATATCTGTTCTGCACACGCCGCAGGCTGCGACCTTAATCAGGACTTGATTGGGTTTGATCACCGGCCTTGGAATTTCTTTCAGTTCATAGTCTCTTGGTGCATTATATACAATTGCTTTCATGATTCGTCTCCTTTCATGATGCGAGCCTGGCATCTGCTCTTGATGCCAGCTTGATTTCTGCTCCTGATGCGCTTAACTCCTGCTCTTGATGCGCTGGGCTCCTGCTCTTGGTATGTGCATGCTCCCTGCTCTGCGCATCAAGCGAATTTAATTACTGCTTTTACAATGTTTGCTTTATCTTTGACGCAGTTATCCATGGCTTCTTTCATGTGGTCAAAGTCATATTGATGGGTGACGATTCCTTTCAGGTTGACCCTTCCCGAAGCCACAGCCTCAATTGCCATGGGGTAAATATGGCGATACCGGAATACTGTCTTAAACGTAACTTCTTTGTCAAGTGCCAGGCTCATGGGAAGATTCATCATTCCGGATTTTCCGTAGCCTACCAATACGATCTCTGCTCCTTTTCTCACTGAATGAATACACTGACTGGCCGTAAGTTCTGTTCCCGCTGTCTCAATGGCCAGATCAAAGCCCTCTCCCCCGGTTAATTCTACTGACCGCGCGAGGACGTCTTCCCTCACCGCATTAACTACCGAAGCTGCACCCAGTTCCAACGCTTTTTCCAGTCTCTTTTCCATCACATCAACAACCGTCACGTTGGTGACACCTCGCGCCTTTAGTGCCATCATAGTCACAAGTCCGATACATCCTGCTCCGAACACAATTGCTTTCTGTCCTGCATGGGCATTCCCTTGTCCTGCAGCATGAAATCCCACTGCCAAGGGCTCGATCAAAGCCCCTTCCAACGTGCTTACCTCATCCGGCAGCTTAAAGCATAAAGACGCATCATGTGCCACATACTCCTGGAACACTCCACCAACCGGCGGTGTTGCAAAGAAAATTACATCAGGACATAAATTGTACTTACCTTCTCTGCAAAAGCGGCACTTCCCGCAGGTCTTCCCCGGCTCCAGCGCTACCCTGTCCCCTACCTTCAGATGGGTAACATTTTTACCCGCCTCCACAATGATGCCACCCGGTTCATGTCCCAGTACAAAGGGCGGCTCCACGATATAACTGCCAATTCTTCCGTTCTCGTAATAATGCAGATCGCTGCCGCAGATCCCTACATATTCCAGCTTCACGAGAACCTCATCCTCTCCGGGAACCGGCATTGCTGCTTCGACAAACTCGATTTGTCCGATTCCGGTCATCACAGCTGCTTTCATTATGTACCCTCCTCCTTTTCTTTCTCAGGAAACTTCCTTAACTAGTTTATTAAAGTAATTAGTATATTACCGCCGGATGGTTTCTCTTGTCAATCCCCTTTCTTTCTTAAAAAAGCGACAAATGAAAAAAACCCTCCTGCCCGATTTGAGCAAGAGGGATCCATCTCATCAATATAAAGTCTTTGTAAATCAGATTTCTCTCATGAACTGTTCGATAAAGAAAAGTGCGGCGCCTAATGCAGCAGCTTCGTATTGATACTTGCAGGTCTTCACATAGGCCCCTGTGTTTCCAAAAATGTTGTTTCCGGCAATCCTTCCTTGAAAATCACTAAGATACGGTCCCATAAAGCCCCCCACATAGCCGCCCAGTATAATATCACAGTCAAGAACCATATGGAGGTTTTCCACCATAGTTGCCAGATAAGAAAGATATTCCTCCCATGCACTCTGATAAAGCACATTCCCGTCTTCCAACCCCTGAAAGAAGTTTTCCAGCTTCCCCTCTGCAAGCCCAGCCAGTCTGAGTGCAGAGCAGCACACATCAAAGCAGCCCCTTTTCCCGCAATAGCACATTCCTCCCTGCTCTGCAACAATCATATGCCCAAACTCACCGGATCGCCAGTGATCACCGCTGTATATGTCTCCCATGATGACCGATCCCCCTACACTGTTGCTCAGCGAAAGGTAAATGAGATTGTGGCTGCTTCTTTCGCTGTCAATTTCAGTCCTTCCTGCAGCATTGGCATCATTGATCAAAATTGCAGGATAAGGAAGATACTTGGCAAATCGCTCGCAGGAAACGTCATAGAGATTTAGTACATGAGACCGCTCAATCCTGTTATTTTTCCCATCTACGATCCCTGGGATTGAGATTCCTACTCCTGTAATCCGATCTTCCGGAATTTTATGCTCACGAACAAATGCTTTTAGGGTATCTGTAACCTCTTTATAATAGTCTTCCGTATCCCGGAAAGTCTTATAAATTCTGATATGCTCCAGAACCTGCTTTGATAAATTAGTATAGATCAGCCCGATATGATTTTTTGTAATATCCAACCCCACTGCATAGGCAGCGTCCCAATTGGGTCTCACCGCTCTGGCCTTTCTGCCGCCCTTGGAATCACATTCCCCAGCTTCGAGAACGAGATTCTCCTCTTCCAGCAGATTGACCAGTTGGAGCACTGTGGGCACACTGACGCCAAGTGCAGAGGCAATTTCTGGCTTTGATACCCGTTCCTTCCGGCATATATAGCGAAATGCTCTATTCTTATTGACTTTTCTTACCTCCATATTGTTGCTGCCTGCGTTCATATTCCCTCCGAAGCACTTGTAATACCACTATGATAACCCTGTTCGCTTCGCAAAGTAAATATTTTTTTCAAAATTATACTTTTCAAGCAAGAGAATATATGATATTCTTCTAACGTAGTATTGTAATATAGTAATGTCATTACATAATAAAAAGGATGGTAATTTTATGCAGACACCGAAACTATTGGCACTGCTGCCACAGGAATTCATATGCACGCCAGATGGAATGGAAGTGGATCGGGATGGAAATCTAATCCTGGCGTGTCCCAATTTTGCAGACATGTCCATGCCAAGCTGTATCGCAAAGATTGACACTGACGGAATCGTTACAAAATGGTTTGATGTACCGTTGCTCGAGAAAACAATGGAAGCCAGAGCCATGGGCCTTGCATTCGGTCCGGATTGGGACTTATATATTGTAGACAACCAGGGCTGGTCCGGTGAAGAGAGGCTGAAATTTCAGGGCCGAATTCTCCGTGTTCGCATGAATGGCAACGGTATAGAAAAGGTTACTGTTGTTGCTGAGGGTATGGAGCATCCCAACGGAATCCGCATCAAGGGAGAATATTTGTATGTGACCCAGAGCACCATGGAAAAGGTGAAAACGGAATCGGGAAAACTAATGAGCTGTGTTTACCGTTTCCATCTGGATGATGAAGCCATACATATTACAAATACTTTGGAAGATCCCAACATCTTTGCAACGTGGATTACCCATAACCCCGACGATCAGTACGGCGTGGACGGAATCGTATTCGATCACGAGGGAAACTTGTATGTCGGGAACTTTGGAGACGGAGAGATCTTCAAGCTGACGTTCAAAGAAGACGGCAGTATTAAAGAGAATGCACTGTTTGCAAAAGACCCAGAGAATCTGAGGTCTACCGACGGAATGACCATCGATGAATTCGGCAACATCTATGTAGCGGATTTCGTTGTGAATGCCATTGCCAAAATTGACCGGGAAGGACGTGTGAAACGCATCGCTCAGAGTCCTGATACCAATGGATTCAACGGAGAACTGGATCAGCCCGGCGAGCCCTGCGTCTGGAACGGAAAGATTGCGGTCTCCTGTTTCGACTGTGTGGTAGGGAGCGACAAAGTAAACACCGCTCACGAGCTGCCCGCAACGATGAGTCTTCTCGCGATTGAGCCATAGATAATATAAGAAATCCATGATACTCCGGCATGCGGCCTACCGCAAAATGAGCTGGACATAGATACCGTTCTCCTTTACTGCTCCCTTTCAGGAGCAGTAATTATTCCCTTCTTAAGTTGTAACATTACAACTTTATAATGTTAATAATTAAAGCAGAAAGGAAACATACAATGTCCTACTATGAAACAGCTTCAGCTCCTACTATTTACTTCATTGGAGTCACAACGGAACAGTCTTCTATTATGCGCGTATTTCCAAAATGGGCCGATTTCCTTGGTCTTTACAGTTCCGTCATAAAAGGAATTGACTTTCAGCCTCATTCCTGCGCCGAAGCATATCGTGAGGCTGTGACGTTTATAAAAAACGATCCCCTTTCCCTGGGAGCTCTAGTGACGACACATAAAATTGATTTGTACGAAACCTGTAAGGATCTCTTCGATTATGTTGATCCCTATGCCCAAAAGCTTGGCGAAGTCTCCTCTATCTCCAAAATGGACGGGAAGCTCTGTGCCCACGCTAAGGATCCTATCTCCAGCGGGCTAGCCTTGGAACATTTTGTACCCGATCACTACTGGAGCGATTATGACGGAGAGGTTCTGCTCCTGGGCGCCGGGGGCAGCACGCTGGCTATGTCCGTTTACTTTGCACAGGAAAGCCATAAATCGAATGTACCGAAACGGATTATTGTTGCCAACAGAAGCGTTCCACGACTTGCGTCCGCCAAGGCCATCCTGGAAGGGATTCATCCCGAGATACAATTTGAATTTGTACATAATCCGACTCCAGAAGATAACGACAGAACATTGGCATCCTTAAAGCCCCATTCCCTGATTGTCAATGCAACCGGGCTGGGCAAAGATGCTCCAGGGTCGCCTCTTACCGATAAATGCAGCTTTCCCGAGAACAGTCTTGTATGGGAAATCAATTACCGCGGTGAGCTATTGTTTCAAGAGCAGGCAGAGAAACAGGCGTTAGAGAAGCACCTGCATGTGGAAGATGGATGGATTTATTTCATCCATGGCTGGACCCAGGTGATTTCAGAAGTATTCCATGTAGAAATAAAAGGTGACCTGCTCGACCATTTGAGTCAGATCGCAAAATCATAAAAACATCCCACCACGAACGACAATAGGAGGAAATATTATGAATCAATTTGACTGGGATCAAAGCTTTCTTGTAGATTTCGACAAGCAAACCGGTCGATCCAAAACCGCTTCCACTACGAAGCGTTATTTATCAAATATGAAAACAGTGTTTGCCGATCAAGAAGCCGCGGAGCGGATTCTTGCTTCTGAAGATCCTCTCATCTATGAATTTTACGAACTAGGGTGTCCTGAAAGAGCCGGAGACCTTCTGTTCGGTACCACAATCATTTATCCCGGCAAGGTAGGAGCGGAGTACTTTATGACAAAGGGCCATTTTCATACAGTTTTGGAAACGGCCGAAGTATATTATACCCTTTCCGGCCAAGGCTACATGGTGATGGAAAACCCGGAAGGAGAAACTCGGGAAGAGCCACTTACGGAAGGAGCTGCACTGTATGTGCCAAGGAGATTTGCACACAGGACTGTAAACACTGGAACGGAACCTCTCGTCCTCTTTTTTGCATTTGCTGCCGATGCGGGCCATGATTACGGGACCATCGAGGAGAAAGGCTTTCACAAGATGATCCTGGATCAAGGCGGGAAATCAATTATTACAGATAATCCCAACTGGTAAAAAAGAAAGAAGGAGATGCTATGCCCATTATCAGAACAGTGACCGGAGAAATCCCCCCAAATCAACTGGGCTTTTGCCAATGTCATGAGCACCTGATGATCAGCAAAGGCGTATCCTTTGAGGTGAACCCGGCACTTTGCATTGATGATCCGGAAAAAAGCAGAAAGGAATTGCTTCACTACGTGGCTGCAGGAGGCCGATCTATCGTCGATGCCCAGCCTGTGGGATGCAATCGTATGGAGAGAGCGCTTGGAAGCTTGTCAGAAGAAACTTGCGTTAACATCCTTTGCTCCACCGGTTTCCATAAGCTCCAATTCTACCCGGAAGATCACTGGATATGCCGGTATTCAGAAAAGAAGCTGGCAGATCTTTATATTCACGAACTTGAAAATGGCATGTTTACTGACTGTGATACAAATGATCCAAAAGAATACTGTTCCTTAAAAGCAGGAATCATTAAGACCTCTCTTGACAAAGAGGGACTGACCGGCAGGTATCAGCATCTTTTTAATGCTGCCGCCGAAGCCTTCGCTTCCACCGGGGCTCCAATCATGGTTCACATTGAGCAGGGAAGCAATCCGCTTGATCTGCTTGAGTATCTTACTGCACGGAGGGTTCCTGCAAACAAACTGATTTTCTGCCACATGGACCGTACCTGCGAGGTTAATACCATAAAAGAAACCGTAGCCGCAGGTGTTTTTGCAGAGTTTGACACCATCGGGCGCTTCAAGTATCACAGCGATGAGTACGAGATCGAATTAATGAAAGCGCTCATTGCAGAAGGATATCAGGAACAGCTGCTCTGTTCCCTGGACACAACCAGAGACCGGCTTAGATCCTATACCCCGGATGCTGTAGGCTTGGACTACATATTGAAAACCTTCCTTCCTCTGATGCAAAATTCCGGCATAGAGGAACAGCACATCCATCAGTTCTTCTATGAAAACTGTGTCCGCGCTCTGGCTGTCTAAAAATTTAAATTTCCAGGGAAGAATCGACGACATAACGTCCGACAGCAGTAACACACCCTTTTTTTCAGATTACAAGTCAAGGAGGGCATCTTATGAATTTCGATCACATTTTAAAAGAAGTTGAATTAATGAAAATTGTTCCAGTTGTTAAGCTCGATAAAGCCTCCGACGCCCTGCCGCTGGCGGAAGCGCTTTGTGCTGGTGGGCTTCCTGTTGCGGAAATTACCTTCCGAACGGATGCCGCTGAGGAATCCATCCGCAGGATCACAAGGGAATTTCCAGATATGCTTATCGGTGCAGGCACGGTAATAAACCATGAGCAGGCCGAGAGGGCAATTGACGCTGGTGCCAGGTTCATCGTATCCCCTGGTTTCAGCTCAAAGGTCACCGACTATACACTCCGCGAGAACCGATTAATATTTCCAGGAATCTGCACGCCTACTGAGCTTATGATGGCCCTTGAGTATAACCTGCCGGTCATGAAGTTCTTTCCGGCGAAGCAATACGGCGGGCTTGACACCATTCATGCCCTGGCCGCGCCCTTCCCTTCTGTTCGATTTATGCCTACGGGCGGAATCAATCAGAATAACATCTTGACCTTTCTTGCCTCGAGGAAAATCATCGCCTGCGGCGGGAGCTGGATGGTAAACGAGGCCCTCATTAACTCAGGCGATTTTCAGGAGATTACCCGATTGACAGCGGAAGCTGTTGCTTTGGTGCAAGGATAAGCCATTTGAGTTGAAGCCTTCGCTTTGACACAAGTATTACCCACTGCCCGTCCAAAAGGAGGAGTATCGACATGAAGATATTAGTCACGCCCACCTCTCTGCAGCCTGGAAAAGGCTCAAAGGCGTTAGAAACACTGAAAGCTTTTTCCGAGGATTTGATCTTTAACACAACAGGAAAGCCGCTGAGTGAAGATGAGTTGATTCCGCTATTAGCAGACTGTGATGGTTATATTGCAGGTTTGGACTTCGTTACAGAAAATGTTCTGAAATCCTGCACCCGCCTGAAGGTTGTTTCGCGCTATGGCGCGGGGTATGACCGGGTTGACATTGCAGCCGCCAAGTCCTTAAACATTCCTGTCACCAATACCCCCGGCGTGAACGCTGAAGCGGTGGGGGAGCTTGCCTTTGGTCTGGCCCTATCCGTCGCCAGAAAAATTCCCTATCTGCATACCAACCTCTGCGGAGGCGGTTGGATCCGCTCCACAGGAATAGAATTAAAGGGGAAAACCATCGGCATTATGGGGCTTGGTGCCATCGGCAAAGTGGTTGCCCGCTGTGCCAAGGGATTTGATATGGAGGTCATTGCCTATGATCCCTATATCAACGCAGCGTACTGTGAAGAGAACGGGATCACTTCGGCAAGTTTTGATGAGGTGATCATGCAGGCAGATGTAATCAGTCTTCATCTCCCCCTTATGGCTTCCACCCACCATATGATCAGTGCTTCGGCCATTGCAAAGATGAGACCCACAGCAATCCTGGTCAATACCTCCCGGGGCGGACTAATCGACGAAGATGCCGCATACGATGCATTAAAAGCAGGAAGGCTCGGGGGTTTGGCACTGGATGCCTTCGAAATTGAGCCTCCCACAGAGTCTCCGCTCTTTTCCTTATATGAAGTGGTTGCTACACCCCATACGGGGGCACATACCGCAGAAGCAATGGAAAACATGGCAGTACTCTCCGTTCAAAATTTGATCGATGTACTGGAATCGAAGCCTTGTCCTTTTATTGTAAATCAGTAGTAACCGCGCCTCCATAATTTGCGCTAATCTAATATAAAAGAACAGCCATATTCAGAGTTTTTGAACGATGGCTGTTCTTTTTGCATCAATGTTCCCACTCGGCTGACAAAGCCAGCTGCCTCAGACGAGTCACAACTTTGACAACCGATGGGTAGGAGAAGGAAAAAAGTAAGATTTTATACTGCTTGCTTGTAATAATAGTGTCCCAGTGCATCTGCGGCAAAGATAATATCCATTACCGATTCCACCGTTACCGGTGCCGGCTGCGCTGCCCAGTAGGAATTCTTAATGGAAGATTCCGCAATGATCCTTACATTTTCTTCCGTAGGATTGACTTTTACATCTTCCAAGGTGATAGGAAGACCAACGCTGATACAGAAGCCCATCACCTCATCAATTAATTCCTTCGGCGCATTTTCTGCAACAAGCTGGCATACGGTTCCGAAGGCCACCTGCTCCCCATGAAGCATTTTTCCTGCATCAGGCACCGTCGTAATTCCCTCACAAACAGAGTGTGCTGCTGCACATCCTGTGTTTTCAAATCCAAGTCCGCTCATTAAGGTATTGACTTCAATAATTGTCTCCAACGCTTCCGTAACGCAGTGCTTTTCCGCTGCAATTTTTGCTTTCAAACCGTTCGCCATCAAGTAATCGTAACAAGCCTGAGCGATTACCATTGCAGTTTTAGTTCTTCTAAAGGAACCCGACTCTCCTGCTATGTAATTTGCGCTGTCCGACGCTGCGTTGGCCTTAGCCTCAAAGACTGTCGCCAGTGCATCCCCCATTCCCGATACGAGAAATCTGACAGGAGCCTCTGCAATAATTTTGCTGTCGATCAAGACAATGTCAGGGCTCTTAATATAGTGGCGTGCATGAGAATGCTCTCCATCAGACTTATAAATCACGGATAATGCACTGGTAGGTGCATCCGTAGACGCCGATGTTGGGATGATGATGACCGGAACCTTTAGATCGTCCGCGACCGCCTTAGCCGTATCCAGCGTCTTGCCGCCGCCAATTCCGACAATGACGCTTGGTGAAATCTTTTCCGCGGCTGCAGATGTGGCTGCAATCTGCTCTTCTGAAACCTCGGTGTTAAAAATGGAAGTTTCAAATTTACCTGTACGTCCTTCATAAAGCTTTGACAATCTCAGTGTCAAATCATAAAAAAAGAACTGGTCAATAATAACGAATACGTTTTCCCCATACTTCGACGTATACTTGGGAAGATTCATCAGCTCGCCGGGTCCCTGAATATATCGCCCCGGTGACCCCCAAGCCATTGTTGTGGTCTTAAGATTATTTGCCATAGTGCTATGCCTCCTTTAATCTCAATTGATATTTTATATCGTTTATCGTTCTTGATATCTTGCATTGTTACTTAGTATTATTACTTTGTCATTACATTATATCATTCACCTCATCGTCTGTCAATTCCCTGTGACTCATAAAAAGAGATAAAAAACAGAGGCTGAAAATAAATTTTAATACACCTGTTTAAACAGCCTTCCCCATTGGTATAATCCTCCGGTAAACTATTGTTTTGGGGCAATCGACTTCCATGTATTTACAAGAGTTTTTGCGCCCCAAATAGAAAGAAGGAGGTACCAAATTGAAAAAATTCCTCGTACATTTTCTGGTAATGCTGCTGGTTCTAACCTCATTTGCAGTTGCACCGGCCTTCTCCGATGATACGGATGCGGTCTCTGCCGCAACTGCATGGACCGAAGAGCCAACGCAAACCCCAGCACCGGCAAAACCGACAGCTCCTGCAACTCCTGCCAAATCAGGAACCACTACAGTCAGCGTCCCTGCAGGAACAGGCGTTTATGTAGTCGTAAGCGGTGACACCCTGGCAAAGATTGCTGCCAAGCACAACACTACGCTGGATCAGCTGCTTGCTCTGAACCCACAGATTCAGAACAAAAACCTGATTTACGTGGGACAGAAAGTTGCAGTGGCAGCAGGAACTACCACTTCCACAGGCAGCACCTCTCCAGCTGCGGGCAGCACCGCTCCAGCTACAAGCGGTGCCAAAGTATCTGAAGGGATGGGTTATAAAGTTGCATTCAGAAACGGCCCTGGCGCAGATGAAAGCGGAGTTCCTGTATACAGCTTTAACATCGCAATGGCAAGAGCAACCTTCGATTCTCAGGGCAGAATCATCGATGTATTTATTGATGGCTACGAAGTCGCAACTCCGAACTACGATGGTGCATCAATGCCTCATTTCTCTGGCTGGCCTGACAAAGAGGGCTATAACATTGCCGAACATGAAACAGGAAAGATTACGGGTGTTTCTGTAAATACAAAGGAATCCGCAGCTGCTGAAGTGAATGCATGGGTAACCAAAAGACAGCGCGGCGATTCTTATCACATGAATCCGGCCAATGAATGGTACAAGCAGATGGACTTCTATCAGAATTTCTTCAAAGGAAAGACCGTCGCTGAATTAGAAGCATGGTTTGCAAAGTATACCACAACTGCCGGCAGACCAATCAAAGCAGATACCACCAACGCTGATGACCTTGCAAAATACAACAAACTCACTGCAGCTGAAAAAGCAGACTTAGCCGATGTAGTATCAGGAGCAACCATGTCACTGAGAGATTCTCACGGGGATTTCCTGGGTGCAGTAGCAGAAGCTTACAAAAATAGTCACGAAATAATTATTAAATAATTGCACTATTCCAATCTAAAGGTATGTACGACTCGTGCATACCTTTTTCATTCCTCTTTTATTTTTTGTGCAAATTCCTTTTGATTCCTTATTCGCCCCCCTTTTCAATACCCATATCGGTTCAACCCGCCAATCATTTTGAGGGCAGCACGGAAAACAAAATCAATTATAAAAAAATCGCTGGTGTTTTTAATTTTACTCTGTTATAATTTGTTATGTCACTACATAGCATCATATCTACATCAGCCTTGCTCTTCAGTACACAATCATATTAGGAGGAATAAGAAAATGAGATCATTAGTCGTGAATCGTGATGGAACCTTGGAAATTAAAGAAATCGCCATTCCCAAGATCAATGAAAAACAAGCGCTTGTCAAAACCCTCGCCTGCGGCATGTGCGGAACAGATGTTAAGCTCATACATAGAACATTCAAGGGCTTTCCTGAATCGATGTACCCTATCATGCTGGGCCACGAAGGAGTCGGTGAAGTAGTGGAAATCGGTGCCGACGTGAAGGGATTAAAACTTGGAGACAAAGTACTATTGCCCTTCGTAGATCCCGACAAGGAGCTATATGGAGATCTGGGTTCCGGCTGGGGTGCTTTAAGCGAGTATGCGGTAGTACACGATCCCCTTGCATACGATGAGGGAAAAGCTCCTTTATGTGCTTACGGCCAAACCTCTCTTTCCGATGATCTGGACCCTGTGGATGCAGTGATGTTCATTACATTCAGAGAAGTACTAAGCAACATCCGTTATTTTGGGATAAAACCGGAGCATTCTATTGTGATTTTCGGAGCAGGTCCTGTTGGTCTTACATTTATTAAATTCTTGAGCCTCCTCGGTATAAAGGATATCATCGTTATTGATATTTTTGATGAGAAGCTGAAGTTGGCTGCGGACGCCGGCGCTACGAAAACCATCAACAGCAAAACCCAAAACTTCGAAAATGAGGTTCGCTCTATTTATCCCGACGGAGTCAACTTCGTTTTGGACGCGGTGGGGCTTCCCCTTGTGGTAAACCAGGCAATGGGACTGATTGCCGACAGAGGCACAGTGCTCTGCTACGGCGTTCCTGAAAAAGAAGAAATCACCATCGATTTCAGCAAAGCTTCCTATAACTGGAGTGTGGTTTACCAGCAGATGCCACGAAAAGACGAGGAAGGTGCAGCCCATGATCAGGTTCTCGAATGGGTCCGTTCAGGGAAGCTTGTTGTGAAGGACTTCATCTCAGATTATTTTAAGTTTGATGAATCTGTCAACGCCTACGAAAAGCTGCTAAATCGTGAAGTTTTGAAAAAAGGTATCATAACCTTCTAATAGAAACCATGGCTCGATTACATTCTGCAGTCATTTAAGACAAAGGATCAAATCATGGTATGTAACGATAATCATACTTATTAACAATACATTATTGTAAGTATAAATCTGATATGTTACAATATCGTAAATCATCATATTATTGAATTTGGGAGGATTCTATGCTTACAAAATTATCATCCATAGACAAATCTGTACCCATACCTTTATATTTTCAGCTAAAACAGCTTATCCTTTCTGAGATTCAGAATGGGACTTATAAGAGTGGAGATATTATTCCTACTGAGAATGAAATCAGTGATGCTTTTAAAATCAGTCGCACCACCGTTCGTCAGGCTGTTACTGAACTTGTACAAGAAGGTTGGTTGTACCGAGTAAAGAGCAAGGGCACTTTCGTTTCCCTGCCAAAAATTAATCAGGATTTTATCAAGAAGCTTGAAAGCTTCAACGATCAGATTCTTCGCTCAGGGATGGAGCCCAGCACCGAGGTGCTGGAATTCAAAGTCGTTCCTGCAGCGGACGATGTTGCAAAGCACCTGGAGGTCAAGGAAAACGAATCTGTCATTTACCTTCATAGAAAACGCTTAGCCGATGGTGAGCCTATTGTAACCATCAAAACATATCTTCCTTACAGCGAATGCTCCTTCGTAATGGATCACGATTTGAAACAGGAACGACTCTACGGAATCTTAAGTGAGTCCCCTGCTACGACAGTTTTTCGAGTGGAACGTATCGTTGAGGCAGTGGAAGCGACTTCGGAAGATGCAACATTACTGAAGATAAAAAAGGGAAAACCCATTCAGTATTTTGCTTCGACTGGATATAACACCTTCGGCAAACCTATAGAATATTCTCTGGCCAGATACCGTGGCGACAGAAGTACTTTCGAAATCACAGTGTTCCCCGAGAATAAATAATACTGGAGGAATCAAATATGCCGACTTATATATTAGCTCATGATCTGGGCACCTCTGGAAATAAAGCCACGCTTTTTTCCTCAGAAGGACAGTTGATCGGCAGCGAAGTATATTCGTATGATACGCACTATTTCAATGACACCTGGGTGGAACAAAATGCAGAAGATTGGTGGTCTGCGGTATGCCATACCAGCAGGAAGCTGATAGAGTCCACTGGAATTAATGCAAAAGACATTGGAGCCATCAGCTTCAGCGGACAAATGATGGGCTGCCTCTGCGTCGATAAGCAAGGGAATCCCCTCAGACCCTCCATGATCTGGGCTGATCAGCGTGCGCAAAAGCAAGCTGCGCAGATCGAAAACCATATTAGTCAATGGGATTTTTACCATATTGTCGGCCATCGAAACACTGCTTCCTATGGCATCCAGAAGCTAATGTGGGTCAAGGACAACGAACCGGAAATCTACGAAAATACATATAAGACTTTAAATGCCAAGGATTTTATTGTATTTCGCCTCACCGGAAAGTTTTATACCGAGCCTTCCGATGGGAATAGCAATGGCTGTTTTGATCTGAATACACTAAAATGGTCTGAAGAGATTTTAGAATACGCAGGGATTGATCCCGATAAGCTCCCAGAATTAAAACCTTCTACCTATGTGGCAGGCGGCGTCACACAAGATGCTGCAAAAGCCACAGGACTTGCCGTCGGAACCCCAGTGGTCCTGGGAGGAGGAGACGGTGTCGCTGCCAATATCGGCTGCGGCTCCATCGCTCCGGGAAAGACCTACAATTGTATGGGTACCTCTGCATGGATTACAACAACGTCGGAAAAGCCTATCTTCGATGATCAGATGAGAATTGTCACCTGGGCTCACATTGTACCCGGTCTCTATGCACCCAACGGCACCATGCAGTATGCTGGTGGTTCTTATAACTGGCTGAAAAATACCATCTGTACCATGGAGTCTTATGATGCCAGAAAGAGCGGTACTTCCCCTTACGATTTCATGAACGAACAGATTGAGCAAAGCCCGATCGGATCGAATGGAATCATCTTTCTGCCCTATTTGCTGGGTGAGCGTGCACCGCGCTGGAACCCAGATGCCAAAGGGGCATGGATCGGTCTAAAACCGGAGAATACGCGGGGCGATATCTTAAGAAGCGTATTGGAAGGCGTCACCATGAATCTCTCCATCTGCCTGGATGTTCTCAGAACCCAGGTTGACATAGAGGAAATCCTCGTCATCGGCGGAGGCGCAAAGGGTGCTGTCTGGAGACAGATTATGGCTGATATCTATGGTGCAAAGATCACCGTACCATCTCTGCTGGAAGAAGCAGGCTCCATGGGTGCCGCAGTAACAGGCGGCGTAGGTGCCGGTATCTTCAACGATTTCACAGCAATTGACCGGTTTATCAATATCGATTCCGTACATATACCCGACCAACAATCCGTTCAAAGATATGCTCCGGTCAAAGAACTTTTTGATGAATGCTATTTTGCGCTGGAAGGCGTCTTTCAGAAAATGTCTAAGAATCGATGATGTCTTTCTGTATCTTTATGTTATACCGGTCGCAGAAAACTGATCAAAATCTGTTTATAAAAAAGCTAAGGCCCTGACCTTAGCTTTTCCATTTTTATCGAATTTTCTATCCCAGGATAAATCTCTATATCCTCTCGTTTTCCTTCATCAGCAGCTGGATCACATCCTGTAATGAAGTGAGCTTTGCGTAGAGCAGTTTCGTTGTCTCCTCATCAGGCTGCTTCAAGTCCGGAATCATAACTGGTTTTAATCCCGCCCTGTAGGCTGCTAAAATTCCCATGGGAGAATCCTCTAAGGCCAGACACTCCTCCGGCGGAATCCCAATAATTTCACTTGCTCTCAAATAGATATCCGGTGCAGGTTTCCCATGCTCAATTATATCACCGCAAACGATCTGATCAAAAAAATCTGAAATGCCTGCCCTCCTGAAATTATACCGAGCAACCTCATGCTCACTGGATGTCGCAACAGTAATTCTATAGTCATTTTTTTTCAGATAATCCAGGAGCTCCGGCAGTCCGCTCTTCATGGGGATTCCGTTTTCCTCAATGGATCTAACAACATATTCGGTTCTGATTTTTCTGGCTGCCATGATATCAAAAGCCTCTCCAAGCTCTTCCATAAGCACCCTGTCGGTATCATCGTTGTTCAATCCAAGCGTTTTAATTACCATTTCCTGTGTGATACTAAGCCCCAGCTCAGTTCCTGCGTGAGTCCACGCTTCTTTCGCAAGACGTTCCGTGTCAAACATCAGGCCGTCCATATCAAAAACAATCCCCTTGATCATCTTCTGCACCTCATAGCGTAAAAAAGTGATTAACGAATGTATTTCAATTATACCAAAATATTGCAGATCCGCCAAGGTGCAGTCCAAGAAGAGCAAGCAGGATGCATAATACAAAAGAAGATATGATATAGGACGACAAGATCAAATAACTTTTCTTTTGCAGCAGAGAAATATTCTCATATTGAAAGGTTGAGAAGGTGGTAAAGCCACCCATAAAACCAGTACCCAGCAAAAGCTGATGAAAATCGCCCGGGTGGGCCGACATCAGCAGCCCAATAAAAAAGGAACCGATGGCATTAATCAGTAACGTTGCAATCGGAAATTCTGTAGAGAGAAGCCTTTTTATGATAGAAGATAGTGCAAAACGACACACTGCACCACAGGAGCCTCCTACCAAAACCATAAGATAGTTACTCATCCTCCTTAGACTCCTTTCTTGCAATCAGTTTATTACTGACGAAAACACCAAGTCCTGCGGAAAGAAGTCCGCCGAAGCAGCTGGCTCCTAGATAGAGCACCGCAAGCAGATAGTGCTTGTCCAAAATCAGATGAGCCGTTTGCAGGCTAAAAGCGGAGAAGGTGGTGAAGGAGCCAATAAATCCGGTGCCAATGCCGGTAATCAAATGACTGGAAATTCTCGGGAAAGTAGCTAGATAGCGAAAGATAACCGCTAGAAGGAAGCATCCAACGAGATTGATCAAAAGGGTATTATAAGGAAAAAGCCCTGCTTCCAAAACATTGCTGATCCAGTAGCGGGCAGCTGCTCCTAGTCCCCCAAATATAGCGATATAGAAATAGTACATTGAAATCAAATCTCCCCAGAGTCTACCGATTAAGAATTAGATCAACAGGCAGGCTGATCACAGCACCCTCAGTTATCAGTTGCCTCAATTCTTCGATCAAGCTGGAGTGATTGTCTTTATCGACAATACACTCAACAACCAGCGGCATATGCTCGCTCAGCGGAAACAAATGTTGGCTGTAAATAACATGATCCCTGCCATATCCTGCAATCCCTTTTGTAACGGTAGCCCATATGACATTTTTGGAGCGCAGGAAAGACAATATCTTCTCATACTCCTCTTTTTTGAGCAGCTTTTTCTTTTCGCTTGTATACACCTTGACGATGAAGTATTCCTGTCCATTGAAATCGGCTTCGCCAAAGCCTTTCGATATGCTGATCTGACCATGCTTAACCAATGATTTCAATCCTCCCTCCAGTCTTTGTATGACAGCTCCGTCTAAAATCGATTCGATAATGATCGGTAAGTTGTTGTAATAGATATCCTCCAGAAAGTCAAATCTTAGATTACCCTCATTATCAATTCCTGCATCTCCCCGGCGCATCGTAGCGCCGGGTGCACCTTGTTCCCAAAGATAGGATAATATTGCTTTGTAGGTTTGTTCCTTTTTCTCCTGCTGCTGCTCATTTACCACGATCCGCATTAAATAATCAGTCATCAGAAAACCCCTTTCAAATCATTAATATTATCGTATGATCGCTTCCATCCAATTCTTTTACTTCATTGCTTCTTCTATGGCTACAGCAACCGCCACAGTAGCTCCCACCATAGGATTGTTTCCCATTCCCAGAAATCCCATCATTTCCACGTGGGCCGGTACCGAGGAGGAGCCTGCAAACTGAGCGTCAGAATGCATCCTGCCCATGGTATCCGTCATGCCGTAAGAAGCTGGACCTGCCGCCATATTATCCGGGTGAAGCGTTCTCCCTGT
The DNA here is from genome assembly GCA_015243575.1 of Clostridiales bacterium. Taxonomy (NCBI): domain Bacteria; kingdom Bacillati; phylum Bacillota; class Clostridia; order Peptostreptococcales; family Anaerovoracaceae; genus Anoxybacterium; species Anoxybacterium hadale. The sequence goes on along the minus strand of CP042469.1, from coordinate 4,295,731 downwards.
TCCACCGCCAGAGGCCACAGAGAAATATTTTCTGCCCAGTTCATAACATTCCTTTTTGTATGTTCCGGCGACCGGATGCTGAAATCTCGTCGGGTTTGTTGAATTTCCAGTGATGGATACGTCCACATTTTCATGATGCATCACAGCAACACCTTCCCTGACATCATCTGCTCCGTAGCAGCGAACCTTTGCCTTATCGCCCTGAGAATAGGAAATTTCACGAACGATATTTAATTTCCCTGTTCCGTAATCAAACTTCGTTTGTACATATGTAAACCCGTTGATTCTGGAAATGATCTGTGCTGCATCTTTTCCAAGTCCGTTTAAGATAACCCGTAAAGGCTCTATTCTGACCTTATTGGCTGATTTGGCAATTCCGATTGCTCCCTCTGCTGCGGCAAAGGATTCATGTCCCGCAAGAAAAGCAAAGCACTTCGTATCTTCCCGCAGAAGCATTGCGGCAAGATTTCCATGCCCAACCCCAACCCTCCGGTCATCACCGACGGAGCCTGGAATGCAGAATGCCTGAAGGCCTTCACCAATCACTTCGGCAGCGTCCGCGGCTTTCGTACATCCCCGCTGAATGGCCAGTGCAGCACCGACGATATACGCCCAGCAGGCATTTTCAAAGCAGATGGGCTGGATCGATTTTGCTATATTATATGGGTCAATGCTTTTACCATCACAAATTATCTTTGCTTCTTCCAGGGATCCTATTCCATTCTTTTTCAAAACAGCATTGATCTGTTCTATTCTTCTTTCATAACTTTCAAAAAGTGCCATATGATTTTCCTCCCTTATTCGCATCTAGGGTCAACGACCGTTACTGCCTCATCAAATCTGCCATACTTCCCAGTCGCTTTTTTGAGAGCTTCATTGGCGTCGGTGCCTTTTTTGATCATATCCATCATCTTCCCAAGATGAACAAATTCATATCCAATAATTTCACTGTTTTCATCAAGCGCAATATGGGTTACGTATCCCTCTGCCATTTCCATATATCTTGGACCTTTTGCCAGAGTGCCATACATTGTCCCGATTTGGCTTCTTAAGCCCTTTCCCAAATCCTCCAGGCCTGCACCTATAGGAAGGCCGCCTTCGGAAAACGCAGTCTGTGATCTTCCATAGACGATTTGCAGGAATAATTCCCTCATCGCGGTATTGATCGCATCGCATACCAGATCAGTATTCAGCGCCTCTAAGATCGTCTTTCCCGGCAGTATTTCGGCAGCCATTGCTGCTGAATGCGTCATTCCAGAACAACCCAGAGTCTCGACCAGAGCTTCTTCAATGATTCCATCCTTCACATTCAAGGTAAGCTTACAGGCACCTTGCTGCGGCGCACACCAACCCACTCCATGAGTCAATCCGCAGATATCTTTTACCTCTTTTGCCTGTGTCCACCTTCCTTCTTGCGGAATCGGCGCAGGGCCATGGTTCGCGCCCTTTGCTACACACACCATTTCTTGAACTTCATTTGAATAATTCATGATTCTTTCTCCATAACAAAAAAAATCTCCTACAATGAGTAAATTCTCAATTGTAGGAGTCATTAGCAAAACTGCAGTTTAGGCGAACTCCATCGCCTGTCAATTATCTCATTACATGGTAATCATACCATCTTCATGCGATACATTCAATACAGTTTTTTACTATTATCCTTTTAAGGTTCTCACTATTTATGATAAAGGTTCACCCACCGGGTGATATCCATCAAAAAAAAGCTGCGATATACTTGAATCAGCAAGTTGAAGATCAAATGAAGTGAAATGAAATCCGAATTTGAATAAGAAAGGTTAATGGAAATGAAAGTAAAAAAAATGTTATCGGTTTTATTGGTCTTGGTTATGATCCTGGGGATCACACCAACAATCGCGGCAGCTGAAACGTCGAACAATTTAATGGTCGAACTGCCGAAAATTGCCTCCGCCGAAATGCCCCAGTTTTCCGACATTCCAAACGACTGGTCAAAAGCGGCAATGGAAAAGGCAGTAAGCAACAGACTGCTTACCGGCTCAGACGGAAAAATTATGTCTCAGGAACATTTGACCAGAGCACAGCTGGCGACCATCCTGAACAGAGCCTTCGGCAGCTCTCAAAAGGCGTCTCTTGCAGCTTTTGCAGATGTCAAGGAAGGCGCATGGTATTATGATGAAATGGCCAAAGCGGTAAGCATGGGAACATTCCAAGGCACCGGGGGCAAGCTTTCTCCAGAAAGTGTTGTCACCCGTCAGGAAGTATTCACAGTGCTTGCAAGAGCATTCCGACTTCCATCAGGAGGCAGCTCTGTCCTGAGCAAATTCAGTGATTCATCCTCTGTGTCTTCGTGGGCGCAATCCTCGGTGTCAGCTCTTGCTGCTGCCGGTTATATCAACGGCACAAATGGCAAATTGAATCCTGCTGCCAATATCACCCGTGCCGAATTCGCCCAAATCATGGATAACATGATAAAAGGCTATATTACAAATTCCCAAACGGTCACAAAGGTACCAGACGGAAATATTATGATCAACGCCGCAGAGGTTACGCTAAAAGGTGTAACCATAAACGGGGATCTGATCATCGGAGACGGTGTCGGTGATGGAAACGCCACATTGGACGGTGTAACAGTGACAGGCCGCATACTGGTGCGAGGCGGAGGCGTAAATTCCATCAAGATCATCGGTGCCTCTGAAGCAGACTCGCTGATTCTCGCCCGAAGCGACGGAAAAGTAAGGGTAACCGTATCGGAGGATTCAAAGATACAGGTGATCGAGATTGATGACGGTTCTGACGATGTTTTTGTGGAAGGTACTGTTAGCAGTATTTCTGTCATGGCGGAAGGGATTACTGTAACCGCAAATAATGCCCATATTGGAACGGTGTCAGTCACTGGTCGAGGTTCCAAAATCGTTGTAGGTGCTTCCTCTTCCATTGGTAAGCTTAAGCTGGATGCCGAAAAAACAGAGGCTCAGGTCGCTGGGGCAGTAGACAGTATTGAAGCTACAAAAAACGCTGTCGGCGCAGGCATAACAGGCGCTGGACGTGTTCCGATTGTACTGGCCAACGCGAATGATGTAAGAGTTGAAACTCCAAACACAACAGTCACCGCAGGTCCTGGCGTCAAAGGCGTTACAAACAACGGCAAGCCTGTGGCATCTGGAAGCACTGTAAGCACACCGGGGTCATCATCCGGCGGCGGTGGTGGAAACAGCAATAACGGCGGAGGCGATTCATCTGATATAAAGATTTCAGATTTGAATGTCAGTGCAAATAAAAACTCTAATATCGTTACGATTACCGCAAATGTCAGCAATGCAGCATCCAACGCTACAGCAGTAATTACTTTAACCGGAAAAAACTCAGCACCGCCCCATCCTGCAGGTTCTGCCGCATCCTATGAAGCAACGGCGATGGCTGCTACTCCTAGCAAAGATAAAAGCACCTACACTTATTCTGATATCCCCATTGTTCAAGGCAAGATCAACACTACCCTCTACGGCGGTATTCTCAATGATACCTATACGGTAAAAATCACTGTCGGAACAGTAACTGCAACAAAGTCCGATATTGTAATCGATGCAGAAATTGAACTGTACGAATATTCCGTGCGGGGTTATCCACTGAGTGATTTTGGAACAGGAACGAAAGGGCTTCCTCTGATTGCTTATGATAATCAATCCCTGGACCCTGACCTGTATTCCGAATACACTTATGACATCATCGCCTTTAACCTGGTAAAAGGTACTTCGGGAAGCCTCTTGTCATCCCAACCCTTCACCAAAAGTACCTTTGAAGCGTTTCAGCTTGACGGCTTTTCCATTTCATGCAATTCACCTGACTTTTTCGATTCGGCCGGAGCTTATGCCATTGTCATGAGAGTGAGCCTAAACGGCACGCTTGCAGGGGAAGCCGGCCGCACCATCTCCATCCTGCCCAACGCGCCGGACGTATCCATTGATGCGATCAATGAATCAATTTCCGGTTACAACAGCAGTACAATGGAGTATGTGTCCGACGAAAATTATCATGCCGCTATCTGGAATAGCGACAAAGATCTGTCTGCTGTGAATTCTTTGAGCGACATGATTCCTTCCGATTATCCCGCAGGCCTCTACATTCGGATCAAATCAACGAAGAGTGCCGCGGCTTATATCGAGCTCCCATTAAGACCTTCTGCACCCATCGGTCTGTCAGCCTCTGGCGCGACGTCAGCAAGCAGCGCTGACGGCATCATCTCCGGACTCGATTCAGACCAGGGGTATCAATATAAGCTGTCTACTGCTTCCTCCTGGACGGATGCCGCTGCCTCTGCAACTGAGATATCAGGACTTCTTCCCGGCGCTTATTTTGTCAGGCTGAAATCAATGGATGGCAATTTTGCCTCCAGACTAGCTGCCGTTACTGTTTTGGATCGCTCTGTACCCGCTCTGACGGCTCCTTCCCTTGAAAGTGCAGTCATCACAGAGGCTGATACAAAAGTGATTCTGCTAAAATTCAGCAAAGCTATGAGCGAAAATGGAATCGATGCAAAAGACTTTACCCTATATGGCAAAAGCCGGAATCCAGACGAAGGTTACAGAAATACCGAAAAATTTGTTTCCGCCGTATCAAATCCCAATGATCCTTCGATGATCATACTGACTACAAGGGGGGATCTCCGAGCAGATTATACGTATTTTGTCACATACGCTTCTGGTACTACAATGTCGGCTGATGGCGCTGTTTTGCAGTCATTCTCAGACCAGCCGGTTGACAATCAGCAGATATACAAGGATCTATCCATCATACTGGGAAGTGACGCCAGCAACATAAACTATCAGATCTACGGCATGCTCTATGTAAAGAATCTCCAGCTTGGTGACGGCGGAAGTTTTAATAACAGTTATAGCTACGGCTATCAGGTATGCAGCGACAGCAGTACCACCGCTCCTGCGCCTGGAACCCGGATCGATGAAATCTCCGGTGTAAAAACAGGTCCTGGCGTGTTGAACACGATGGCTGGGAATGACGAAATTAAAGCAGGCCGCTATCTCGTGATGTATGTCTACGATGAAGATGACAACGATGTCATTTATGGATTTGGGCAGATTCAGATTCAAGAGGAAAATATAGGAAAAGGCTGGGGCATAGTTGACTTGACACACCCCTCAGATTACAGCAGTCATCCTGCCTCCATCTATCAAACAGAAAAGGTTCTCTCCGTTATACTGCCAGAGGGTCGAGAGATCATCAGCAGCGATCCTGCTGATTTGGTTAAAAATGTTGACACAACAGATCCGCATAATCCGATTTATACCATTGATATTTCCAGTATTTCAATAACAGGCGGCAGTTTGGACTTTGCCCTAACGGTACGGGATACCAATACAGGCGAAAACTACGTTTGCACCCTGAATATCAATAACCGCCTCTAACGCTTTATCCGGCATCTTTGCAAGCCTCGGCTGGCAAGAGCAGGCTGTCCCTGTTCTGTCCTTAGGTAATATCCAGACCAAAACCCTTAAACCTAAAATACGAGAACCGCAAGAGTTTTAAAAAACTGTTTGCATTTCATTTTAAAGCATTGTATGGTGAAAAAGGACCGGTCACTAAAATAGAAAAAGGAACCCACACCATGAATACAAATATGAATGAAAACATGAAAATTGAAACAATTTACCCTTGCCCCATTGCTTATATCAGGAAAACCGGAGCGTATGGAAAAGGAAACATCCGCGCTATGGAACAACTGAAGCAATGGGCGAGGGACGGCGGTCTCATGAACAAAAAAACGGTGATTTTTGGGATACCACAGGATAATCCGCAAACAACAGCACGCGAAAATTGCCGTTATGATGCTTGCATTGCCCTTCCCGAGGAATATCCTCTGGTAACCGGGGCAATTTATGACAAACAGCTCCCGGCTGGCGGCAATGTCCAGTATGGAGAACTCTCCGGAGGTACGTATGCTGTTTTTACCGTGAGTCATACCGCAGAGGCGGTGGCACAGGCTTGGATCGATATCTTTTCCCTATTATCTGCTAACGGATATCTTCCTGACGCTACTCGCCCAATTTTGGAACGATATCAGGCTGAACTGGTTGCGCAGCATCTCTGCGAGATCTGCGTTCCAGTGGATTCATCAACCATTATATCTTGAACATTATCTTTATTAGTTAATTTCAATCGATGACTCGTTTTATACCATTGATGAGTGAAGATAGACGGAGAATCATAATGAACGGAGCTCTTTTATTAATTCCATTGCTGCTGATCAGGTTCGGCCTTTTAGGAGTATTGGACAAGGACGGATTAAAACGGGCTGCTTACTTTGCCCCGCTGGTTGGAATGGAAAAAGCAGCATACTGGGTTTATCAGATTTCAAATACAGTATTCTTTGTCTATCTATTCTTCCTTAAGATTCGGTCTGATTCCGATTGGTTTTATACAGGCATTGCAGTATACGGGTTCGGTATATTGCTGTGCACTGCATCTGTATTGGCTTTCGCAAAACCTGCTGAAAATGGCATCAACAGGAACGGATTCTATCGGATTTCCCGAAACCCAATGTATGTTGCTTTTTTTGTCTACTTTTTAGGCTGTGTACTGCTTACCCGATCATTGCTTCTATTAGCCATACTCTTGGTATTCCAGTTCTCTGCCCATTGGATCATTCTGTCAGAAGAACGATGGTGCATCAAGAAATTTGGGGTTGCGTACAGAAATTATATGAGTAGAGTGAGACGCTACCTCTAAAAGGGGTTTATCTGCTACAGATGTACCATTTGACCTTTTGCTGGTCATATTTCGCACGCTTTGAGTGCGAAGCTCTAAAGAGATCTTTAAAAATGCGCCAGCTTCACGCGATAAAGCTGGCGCATTTCTTATGGTTTAGTTCACTGAGCTTTCTATGAATCTTTGCAGAATAGCAGCGACTTCTGCTCTTGTCGCCGTACCCTGCGGAACGAAGTCTCCGCCTGAACGTCCGGTGATGATTCCGGTTTGCTGACAGTACCCAGCTGCTTCCGTAGCCCAGAATGAGATTCCCGCAGCATCCGGATAATGCAGCTGTGTTTTCTCTAGCCCCGAAGGCAAAACGCGCAAGAATTCAGCAAAGCGGTATAGTATCGCCGCCATTTCCTGACGGGTTATTTCCTGATCGGGCTTAAACAATCCGCTGCCGATTCCGGTGATGATGTTGTTCTCCGACGCCCAATCGATGTAGGCTCTATAATAAGCATTGCTGTCTACATCAGCAAAGCTGTAATCATCTTTTTTAAGAAGTTCCCCGTAAGACCTCTCATAAAGCCTGCCGATTACCGTAGCGAACATGGCTCGCGTCATGCCCGACTGCGGAGAGAATTTATCGTCTCCTGTGCCTAAGAACAGCTCACGCTCGGTGACAAAATCAATGTTGTCCTTCGCCCAGTGACCTGCAATGTCGCGGAAATCCTTAGGGTTTTTCCGAAACAGTACCGTCACACCTGCAGGAGCGATATACTTCATTGTTCCGTCTGCATCCTTTGCAAAACCGATAAATATTTCCTTGCCGTTCACAACATAGTATGGCAAAGCGACTGTTTCTTGACTCTCAATGGCAGCTGCTTTGGTGCCTGGGGATGCAGTGCCTCCACCGCCCCCAGAGGAGTGATTCGTATATCCGATCGCATAGGTGGAGAACTTATTCGCATAAAGCGTGATGATCCAATTTGAGCGGTCAATAGCAATTCGTTCAAGGGTTCCATTCGGCGTTTCAGTAATCGTATCAACGCCGGAACCATGATAGCGATAGATGGCGTATGTCGCCTTGCCCTGCATCTCGGCTGGCAAAGGAATGTTGATTTCGATCAATCCGCTCGTTTGATTATAGGTTGGATCATCGGTCCCATTGACCTTTTTGTTCACGTCGATGGCGAGGATCATACCGACCTGCTTACCCGCAGCTGCCGCGGCGCTCGTAACTTCGCTGCCGTTTGCTGCCACATCCGCATCCTTCTTCTCAACGGTCAGAGTGATGTCAACTTTATCGGCAAGAGGATTACCGGAACCTGCAAGCTGGGTATACGCTTCTCTCTCCAGCTCTCCCACAACGACATTCGGGGTACCGCTTCCCTGAACAACAAGAATGCTGTTCGCATTGCCTGACGGCAAGGCAGCATTGCCGACGGCAACATTCCCGCTTGACACTTCGACTTTGATAATTGATGTTTTAGCACCCTTTGTAATGACAAGGTTATAAATTCCAGTTGGAACCTTATCAATTGTGAAATCGCCGTGTTCATCCGTTACGCCCGTGATGCCGAACTGCGTCGCACCCTGCATCATTCGCACGGTTGCGCCGACCACCGCAGCAGATGTCTCGTCTACGATTCTGCCGGTCACAGTATAGGCCGGGATAGAGCTCCATTTGGCATAGAGCGTTATATCTTCTGTCAATGCATCCAGTGTGAATGTCCACGGATTTGTGCAGGAGACATCCTTGTACCAGCCTGCAAAGTAGAATCCACTGCGTATGGGGTCAACAGGTGCCGCGATCCTGTCGCCGTAAGCCTTGCCGGTAATAGGTTCAACCTCGCTTCCACTTTGTGAATGGAAGGTAACCGTTATCGTATGGCCCGCTGCAATGGTGATTTTCTGTTCAGCGCTCTTAAATCTGATGCCGCTGACAGCCATAGAACGAACATAATAGGTCCCGTCTGACAGCCCTGTGATGCCGTTTGACGCCTGATCAGCCGTGACAGCGGTATAGGCTCCGCCGTCGGCCTTCCATTCCATCGCCTCAGTTACGCCGGATATCCGACCGTCGTTTTTGTTGTCGGCGGTTTCATTGGAAGCGCTGGCCGATGGCGTTTCGGGTCTTGCCGGAAGGGGGACCTCCACCCATGCACCGGCAGGTGCGCCATCCTCAACGGCCTTGACGCGAACATAGATTGTCTGCACTGCGTCGCCGTAGTCGGAAATATTGTCTGTGATACTGTCACCGTCCTCGATCATGGTAAGAGGCAGCGCAACAGTATCTGCCGTGACTTCATAGATGCCGTCGTCATAGTTGATGGTTTCAGCAATATAATCGATCGTATATCCTTCGTCCGACGGAACTGACGCCGTGGTGTACACGCTGATACGGCTTGCGCTTGACGGCGTTGCTGTATCGGTCTCCGCAGCACGTACCCAGATATAATAGCGTGTGGCTGCGGAAAGACTGGAAAAGGTCTTTGTTCCGGTTGTTGTTTCCGCGGCTCCCCAGATTGTCGGTGCGGTGTCGCTTGTGGTGATCGCGTACTGATAGCCTTCAACCGTATCGATCGTTATCGCATGATCGGTCTGCGTGCTTACCGAAGGTGCGGAAGGCGCGCCACCGGCGGAAGCCTTTGTTCTTACGGTAACGCTAGTGAGTGCATCACTGGCAAACGCATCATCAGCTGCATAGCGAACCGTGATACTGTAATCCGTATCCGCATTAAGACCGGTAAACACATTACTGCTTTGCCATGTCGTTCCTCCATCATTGCTGTACTCTGCTCCGGGAATTTCAGTCACCGTGATGGTCGTATCGGTCCTGCTCGTACTGATGGAAAGGCCCGTCGTTGCGGGACGCGCAGGAACGGTGATCATTGTCCAGTCGCTGGCCGGTGCTGAATCGGTAGATTTTACACGAATGTATAATATACTGCCCGGCGTGATTGCCGTACTGTCACTCGTTACGGCATTGCCGCCGGAAGTTGCGGTGTATACTTCGTAATCGTCACCGAATAGGATCTGCTCATTCGTATAATCATAGGAATACGCACCGTCAGACGGTGCATCCGGCTTAGCAGAAACAGTGAAGATGACTGCCTCGGACGCGGGGGTATCTGGGGTGGTCCCAGTATCTTTCGCTTTTCGCACATAGTAAGTTATGCCAGGAGTGAATGAGTCTCCATTTGCAAACAATGTACTGAAATCAATACTTGTGCTCACTTCGTAACCGCTTGTAATACCAATCGTCCCGGTGCTGTAGTTAATCGTGTATCCTTCTCCTGTCGAAGGAATCGCTGCCGCGGTGTACTGATCCGTTATTGCGGAGGCTGCGGAGGCTACAGTAGTATCGTTTTCTTTCATGCGCACAGCAAAGTGATACTTTGTAGCGTCGAAGAGTCCGGTGAACAGACTACTGTCCTGCCAGGTTACTCCTCCATCCTTACTGTACTCGCCACCGGCCACTGTTGATATGGTTACGCTGTTTGCCGTAATGCTTTCGAAGGTAAATGACGGCGCTGCGGGTGCGGCATTTTTTGTAATCACAGCCAAAGCATCGGACGCGTCGCTTGCCGCAGAAGCGCTGTCCAGGTCGGTTACCTCTGCCTTGCGGCAAAAAAGGCTGTAGGGCTGTGCGGCAGTTAATTCGGTAAAGGTATAACTGCCTGTGCCGCTATGCCAGATCATTCCGTCCAAACTGTATTCATAGCCATTCTCCACGGCTATGGTAATACTTTTGTCCGTCCTTGCAGTTACGATACTTGCTTGTGGTGCAGGCGGTGCATCCGCTTTCCAATTGGCAGTGTAGGACAAAGCTCCGTTGCTGCCCGCAGGGATTGTTACCGTCTGATTTGCGGCTCCGGTCAGATCAGTGCCGCTCCAGCCAACAAATGAATATCCAGTACGGGTGGGATTATTTAAAATAATAACAGTATTTTCGATTGTATAGTTGTCAGGATTGGGTGCTGCAACTGTTCCTCCGTTTAGGACATAAGATATGCTGTATGGATCAGCCGTCCAGCTGGCGGTATATATGGCATCACCTGTAACGCTTCCGAGAGCCGGTGTCCACCCGGCAAAGCTGAAACCGGTCTTGGTCGGAGCAACGTGGAAAGGTGTTAAGCCATAGTCTACGGTTGTTGTATCGATCGTTGTGGAACTGTCTTTTTTCCAAGTAACGGTATAGCTTCGGAGAGTTGGCGTAAAGCAGGCGAATACCGTATGTGCTGATGTGATATTGTTAAGCGCTGCCTCATCAGATCCATTTACCGTTGCCACCCATTTAGAAAATGCATAGGAATATTGTGCATCGGCCGCTTTGCTAGGCGTAGTCCCGCCATAGACAGCGTTTTTTCCTGAAAGCACTGTTTGCGTATTCAGCGTGGTGCTGCCATCCTGGCTTTTAAACGTCACCGAGTAATAATTTACCGTGGCGGAGTTGGCACCGCCTTTGCTTACAGTGATATCCACCCCGGTATCGGCCGTGCCCTCATAAATATCGTAAGTCCCCGGAAGAACTGATGCATTATATCCGCTGCTATTCAGCGTGTAGGTGCTGATACCATCCTTATACAGCGCTAAACTTTTCCCATGACCTGCCCACACAGTCCCATCCTTTTTCACTGTCACCGTGACGGGTTGGGGCGATGGTGTTTCCGGGAAAACAACAGTCAATTTAAGCGTTTTACCGGTATTATCGGATGCAGTAACTGACGTTGCTCCGCTGACCGTAAAGACTCCTGTCATTCCTGTAAAGGTGTAGCTGTCAACTGCGGTAAGGATAAATGTTCCCGTGTATACCGTGCCAGGCAGAAAAGGGGTAGCACTCGGAGACCATGTTACTCGACCGGAATAACCGTTTCCTTGGAAATCAAACATTTGCCCATACCCGCCCGGATAAGGTAGTATTAAGCCAGTGATTTCTTCCCCGCGTATTCTAAAATCAATTGTCATGGTTTTTCCCCCGGCAGTTACACTTGCATTTGTTATTCCTGCCGGCAGCCAAGCATAAATTTTACCTTCACTATCGGTTTTTACATCGTTTAAGCCATAGGTATAGCTCAAAGCGGGTGTCACTGAAATCGATGTGACTGCCACGTTAGGGTCACCGCCTGTGAAAATGTATAAACTTAAGGATTGCGAATTAAGATTTTGCAATGTACCGTCATTATAGATTGTATTGATCGTGCCGCCTGTAACATTGGCTGTTCCACCGGAAATAATACGGAATACTCCAATATTTCCGCCGGTAATATTGGCTGTACTTCCGGACAAAGAATTCAATGAGTTAATATAACCGCCGGATACATTGGCTGTTCCGACGCTTTTGATTGCCGGAGTGGCCCCTGTTCCAACCACGTCTCCACCAGAAACATTTACCGTTCCAAAACTATTAATTGCACCATAGCCTTCGTATCCTCCATTATCAAGAATTACTTTACCCCCGGAGACATTAACGGTGCCTGCGCTGTTGTTGCATTGAATTGCCGGACCGTATCCTTCCGATATTGCTTCTATCGTACCCTTCGCGACATTTACTGTTCCGTTGGACGTGACCGCAATTGGTGAAGGGTATTGTATTTTACCCGAACCGTTTGCTGTATCGGTCACTGTCAAGGTTCCGCCACTTCCCACGTTAATTGCATAATTGGTATAATGGGAATTATCAACACTGCACGTAATCAGTTTGTCATTCAGATCAAAGGTAAGCGTTACACCCTCAATCACTACGGTTGCATCGATCACACAATCAGTTTCGAGCTTGATTGTGTCGCCGCTTACAGCCTTGGCAACCGCACCTGCAAGGGTTTTATATCTTGCACCCGTTCCGCGAGCTGCGCTGTCATCTACAGCAGAGGTGTTTACGAGCAAGGTTGCTTCACCCGCAGCAATTGCAGTTACGGCAAAGCACGGCAGTAAACTAACCACCATACACACCACCAGCAGAATGCTTAAAATTCTTTTTTTCATTCCTTCCATTCCTCCTGTTTTTTTCGTCCGATGAACATTCAAATCATCCACACGCTGTTTTACACGTTAATCAAGAAATGTCATTCATTGTCGTCTCATATCTGCATACGCCCTTTTGCGTGGGATGCTCGGTCAAAATGCCAAAATCCCCATATTTGCAGTACCAGCACTCCCGAGCGGAGAACAGCCGGTCTGGGTCCTGTTCAAAAGCGTCACAGAAGTCGCTGCGTCCTATTCCAAGGCTGTCGTCCGCCTTCTTTCCCTCTGCGGTTCTGACGCGGAGCTCTCTCATCATAAAATCACTTCCTAAAACCAATATTTCATACTGCATTATACAAGAAAGCCACGACCGAAAACCGGTCGTGGCATAATTGCAGGATATTTGGCGTAAATGTCGTGTTTTGTCGATTTTTTAGATTTGTCCCTGCAAGTGGAGCAGAACGCGCGTCCTGAAAACATTGCTTTCAGCAGTAAATTCCACCATACCATTGTACTTTTCAGCGGTGTAACTGATACTCCTTGTCCCGGTCCCGCCGCCTTGCTTCTGAGATTTTGGGAAACCGCTTTCAAAGGCAATATGATCAGCGCATGAGTTTTCAAAAACAATGTGAAGCTTTCCGGCTCCGTTATAAACGGAATATGCAATCTTTATAACAATCCGTCTCTCCATTTCTTCAGGACAGCGCAAGCAGCCCTCCACGGCATTTTCAAAGGAATTGGCTAAAATGCCGGCCAGCGCAACATCATCCATCGGGAGATTCGCAGGAATCCTTGCGTCGATTTCGGTTTTAATGCCGTTCTCCCTTGCCCTCGCCGCCCATCTTGACAAGATGGCATTTGCTGCAAGGTGCTGACACACATTGGTAAGAACCGCGCTTTCTGTTCTCAGCGTCTGAGCATTCAAGTAGGAAACCGCTTCCTGTGTTTTGCCACCCGCAAGCATTGCTAAGAGCGTATCGTAATGATGACGAAGATCATGGCGATCACGACGGGCAGCGCTAATGGCATTTTTCTGCTCCTCTAACTGCTCCTCCCACATCTTGTTTTGCTGAGCAAGGATGCTTTCCCGCTCATGCCCCTCATACTTTTGCACAATGGCATTGATCGATCGAAAAATCAACCAGTAAACGCTGAAAAACACCAGATATGAGCTTGCAAACAGATACCATCGGTAGTCCGTTTCATACCAGTAGAAACGTGGCCAATAAAGAATAACGGCTTCGAGAACATAAAAAGAAATGGCCAAAAGAGCAATCAAATGCCACTCTTTTCCCAGGATCTCAACCAGCTTGCGAAAGCGAGGGCGAACAATTTTAAACACACACAACAAAAGAGCTCCGAATAGCACTGTGCGGAATATCAAATATTCAGTATTGTATACGAGTACAGATTTTTCGGAGGCGCACAGATCGGAAATATAGCAGACTCCAAGATATAAATTAAACTGAGTGAACATGACAAAAAGCGATACCGCCCATCTGTCCGCGGAGCAAATGATCAGCAAAATCAGACATAATCCGATTTCGACGGGTACAATCAGGCGTTCTGCGATTTGTTGACCGTGTATAAGTAGAAAGGCAAAATATCCCCCGGCAACTGCAATATAAATTACAACGGTGATTGCAATTCGCTTCCTTATCGGTTCTTTCAGCTTTATTAGAAAAAAGAAAAATAGGCCGATATAAGCAGCCGTCTGCAAAAAACGCAGAAGTATTACTGTATATGTAATCATATGAATATGACCCTCTCCCTCATCGATTACAAACGTAATCCATGTACTGTCTTTTGAAATCTGTATATTTTCGGCTGAGGATAGGAATTTTAACGCCGGTAGAAAAACCAACGCTCTTGGATGAAAGTTCAACAATATAATCCATATTTATGATATACGTGCTGCCGCATTTGTAAAAGCGCGGGTCTGTAGCGAGCAGCTCATAAAACTCCGCGGAGGATTTGCGCACCGCGATCGTCCTGCCGTCTGACAGATATAAGCGCTGCAGATGATTATTGGTTTCAGAATAGATAAGCTTGTCCAGATCAACGCGGCTGATGCCATCAGATGATTTAACGGCAATATATGCCCCGCCCCTCTTTTCAAGGTTGTCGATCACCTTGTCAAATGCCGCAAAGAATTCTTTTTCGGAATAAGGTTTCACCAAATAATGCGCAGCATTTAACGAAAAAGCATCGATCGCATGGTCCCGTGAGGTGGTCACAAAGATAATCTGACAGTTATCGCCCATTTTTCGCAGCTCCTGCGCCGCATCCGTGCCGAGAATACCCGGCAGATAGACATCAAGCAGCAGCACATCAAATCCGCCATTCTCCGAAATATAAGTGAGCATTTCTAACGGTACGGAGAAAAAATCTGTTTTCATTTCATATTGCGGATGTTCATAAGCGTATTTTTTGAGAAAACTGCCAGCCTGCTCAAGCTCCTGCGGCTCGTCATCACAGATTGCAATGCGAATCATCGGCTTGTCCCTCCTTTCAGATCCATATCGTCACCAACGCGTTACAATGCAACGCCAAGATTCGTTGAATATTTTAACACACCATAGCTTCCATTGACAAGATATTACACGCCTGAGAAATTGGAAAACCGGCCGTATTTACCAATTTAGCTCAAAACCGGCTTTGACTAGCAAAAGATGGAAGGCTGCTAAAGCCTCCCATCCTTTCGTTTGGAGAATCTAGGATCACATATCGCATTAGAAATGAAATGGCTGCGAATTTTTCTTCCTGCCTGATATAGAAATCCCTTTTAATTTCCTATAAATACTGATCCACATTGTCTTTGGTAATCAGCACAAATGGAATGTTTGTATTTTTTTCGTATGCTTCTCCTCTGGCAATTTTGAATGCAACATCAACGCTGCCTGTCCCCTGCCCGTTTGCATCCTGCAGAACGGTAGCATCAAGTTCGCCTGCCTGAACACTCAGCTTGGCATCCTCGATAGCATCAACACTGACAATCACAATATCATCCTTTCGTCCGGCGTTAATAACAGCGTTCAGCGCGCCCATTCCCATATTATCATTTTCCGCTGCGATTGCACTGATATCCGGATATTTTTGAAGCCAATCTTCTGTGATGCGCATGGCCTCTTCCCGGAGCCACTTGCCGCTCAATGACTCAAGGACTGTGACCCCCGCTTCCTTATAGATCGTGTTCTTTAACCCTTGGTCACGATCGATTTGAGCAGAGTTGCCGATGTCTCCTTCCAATTGCAGGACGTTTCCCTTTGCGTTCCCTTTACCGCCCAATTGATCGGCTATAAAATTACCCATAATCTCACCGGCTTCCACATCATTGGAACCCACAAAGGCGGTGGCATCCTCCACATTGCTCGTCTTCGAATTAACGATTACAATTGGGATGCCCGCTTCCTTGCATTTGTCAACAATTGGAGCGCATCCGTTGGCATCCACCGGGCTCATGATGATGACACTGACACCCATGGCAATCATATCATCTGCTTGATTGAGCTGCTTTTGAACATCGGTGTCAGCGTCAACTTGTAAGAAGTTCGCAATTTTTCCGGAAGACTTCAGTTCCGCCAATGCGGTGTCCTGAGCTGCGTTTAATAGAATTTGATACTGGTCAGAACGTGATTTCTGAAGGATGCCAATTTTAACCGCTCTGTCATCCTTTGCTGCTTCGCCACCTGCCTCCCCACTGGCGCCGCACCCGGATAAGAGCGAGAGGGTCATGGCCAGTACTAATAATACGGTGGTTAATTTTCTCGTCATTCTTCTTCCTACCCTTAACTTCTTCATACTTCTTCCTCCTCAAACAATAATCTTATGGAAAGACAATCTGTCATTCATATCATTTGCTTTTACGGCGGCTAATCATAATATCCAAAATAACAGCCCCCAGTATAATAAACCCCTTTACGATCTGCTGATAAAATGATGAGACGCCCATCAAATTCATTCCGTTATTGATTACGCCAATCATAAGAATCCCTATGACAGTTCCGGGTATGGTTCCGATTCCCCCATTCAAACTGGAGCCCCCGATTACAACCGCTGCAATGGCATCCAGCTCATAACCCACTCCAATGGACGGTTGCCCGGCATTGACCCGGGAGGTCAAAATGACACCGGCAATTCCGGTGAAGACCCCCATCATCATATAAGTAAGCAGCTTGATTTTAAATACATTCACACCGGAAGCCACAGCAGTATGTAGATTGCCGCCAATGGCATATACATACTGTCCATATTTCGTGCGGCTGAGCAAAACAAGCCCAATGAAGGCAATGCTGATCAGGACAATGATGGAATACGGAATCACACCCAATAACTTGCCTTGCCCGATCTCCTTAAATGCGTTGCTCGTTAAAACGTACGATTTGCCGTCACTGATCACATAAGCGACTCCCCTGAAAATCAGCTGTGTACCAAGTGTCACCACAAAGGGAAACATATCAAATTTGGAAATGATGTATCCGTTAAATAATCCGATTAATCCACATGCGGCAGATGCCAAAGCCACTGCAAAGACGACATTACTTGGATTCGCAGCCAACACAGCACCAGTTACAACAGAGGCAACCGCGATCATCGAGCCAATGGACAAATCAATTCCGCCGCTGATGATGATGAACGTCATGCCGATGGCAATGATTCCGTTAATACTGATCTGGTTCAGAACATTGATGGTGTTCTGCAATGTCCGAAAGGTAGGGCTTGCGATCAGCAGAAAGACAATCATAAAAGCCAGGATCATCAGAATCCCGTATTTTCTGGTGAATAACGCCAAATCGAAAGACTGCTCTGTCTGTTTTGCTTGCATACTCATTTGTCACCTCCGAGTGCCTTGTTTAATATCATTTCCTGCAAATTGATTCCCTCACGCATTTCAGATCGATGGAATTCACCATTGATCCTCCCCTCATGAACGACCAGAATCCGATCGCTCATCCCGATTACTTCTTCCATCTCTGATGAAATCATGATAATTGCCATGCCTTCTGCGGCGAATTGGCACATCAACTTATAAATTTCATGTTTGGCACCGATGTCAATCCCTCGGGTCGGTTCATCAAGAATCATTAGTTTGGGTGCTGCCATCATCCATTTGGCGAGGATTACTTTTTGCTGATTCCCGCCGGAGAGGCTTACTGCTTCAACAGAGAGGCTGGATGCCTTGACGGATAATTTCTTTGCATACTCTGAAATTTTCGCATTGTTTGCTTTATGGTTGATAAGCAGGCTGCGCTGCTGCTTCTTTAAGTTTGGCAAGCCAATATTCTCGTATAAGCTGCGGCAAAGCACCAGACCATACTTTTTCCTGTCTTCTGTGACCATGGCAATTCCATGAGCAATTGCTTCTGCAGTGTTCCGTATGGTTAGCGGCTGACCGCACCATGTGATTTCACCGGCGTCATATGGATCAAGGCCAAAGATGGATTTCATAATCTCACTTCGTCCTGCGCCGACCAAACCGGAGAAGCCAAGGATCTCACCCGCCCTGACTTCAAAACTGATCTCCCGGAATACACCTTTTCGTGTCAGTCCTTCGACTTTCAAAACAACTTCCCCATGCTGCGCCGGAACCTTGTCAAAGACATCAGACAGCTCACGGCCCACCATCATTTTGATGAGTGCCGGGCGATTGATTTCCGCAATATCTCTGGTACCGATATACCTGCCATCTCTAAAAACCGTCACCCGATCGCTTATCCTCGTGATTTCCTCCATGCGGTGGGAAATATAGATGATGCTGATGCCCCGCTGTTTTAATTCTTCTATAGTTCGAAACAGATTTTCCGTCTCATCTGCGTCCAGAGAAGAAGTCGGTTCATCCATAATGACGATTTTGGCATTGAACGTTACCGCTTTGATGATTTCTACCATCTGCATCTGTGCTATGGTTAATTCAATCATTTTGACCTGGGGGCTGACGTTCATGCCATACTTTTCCAGAATAGCGGCTGCTTCCTGATTCATCTTCTTCCGATCAACCAGTAACCTGTAAAACCGGGTAGGCTCACGATTGAGGAAAATATTTTCTGCAATGGTCATATGTAAAATTGGATTTAGCTCCTGGTAAATCATGCTGACACCGGCACCAATTGCCTCTGCAGGATTTTCAAAACAAACTGGTTTTCCGTCAAATAGAATCTCTCCCCTGTCTGCTTTCAATTGCCCCGCGGCAATTTTCATCAAGGTTGACTTTCCTGCTCCGTTCTCCCCCATCAAAGCATGAACCTCACCGCACCGAACCTGAAGCTGAACATCATCCAATGCCAAAGTGCCCGGAAACTGCTTTGTGATTCCTTTCATTTCCAGCAAAGATGTACTTTCAAGGTTGGACATTTCTGTTCATTCCCTTCTTTCTATTGCTTAATTTCGTACTGCTTCAAAAATGTTTCTAAATACCGTTGTACGTCTTTTACATGCCGATTACTATCAATCGTTTTCGGTGTCAGTTCTCTGAATTCTGCCTGAAGTATTTCATCCGCCAGTGCCTTTCCGTATTCGATTGGATGTACTGGGTCCATCCCGTTTGCCATAACCAGAACCGGAGTTTTTATATTCTGCCATAAGCGCCGATCCAGACATGGCTGGTCTGCAGGCATTGCCAGATACTTGGCGGCAGTGGTTTTGGCATACGCATAATCAAAATACCCAAGAAAGGATTGTGCCGCAGCGGGTGATTCCCGTGCCAGCTCCATGTAAGGTTCATATGTTGCAAACAGATAGCGGCCAATCTGCGGCTCCATTTCACAAATCAGTCTGGCAACCTCACGAAACAGATCTCTGATTTCCGGATTCATGGGCTGATCCAGCCAGGCTGGCCGTGAAAATACACTGCCTGTGGTTCGGCTGGGATAACGCAGAACGAAATTTAATGACACTGCCGCGCCCATGGAAATGCCTCCAACAATTGCTTTCTCCAAATTGAGATGGTCCAGAAATGCTGCCAAATCACTGCCAAAGGTTTCAAAACCGAGTTTTTCCTCTGGCCCAAGCTCATTTGTTTCACCATGACCTCGAAAATCGAAGCTGAGAAGCCGTATGCCCGCGGGAGGAATAAAGATATTTTGAATTTGTTCCGTGCTCCCCCCCAAGCCATGTTGAAAGACGAAGGGAGTGCCTTCCCCAAGATCAATGTAATGAAACCGAATGCCCTCATGAATGAAATAGGCCATGCACTTATTCCTCCGTTTCCAGCAGTTCGAGCTGTTTCCGGAGAAATGCCAAACTTTCAGGAACCTGAGCTTCCGAAAGACCATGAAGGATCAGGGGTCCCTGAAAGCCGCAATCCTTTAATAAGTTCAGATACGTCCTGTAATCCAGCAGACCTTTTCCTGCAGCTACAAATTCTGGTTCCTCTCCATCTTTTGCAAGATCTTTGGCGTGGGCAATCACGATATCATCCGCCAGCAATTCAAAGGCATTGTTTAAGATTGAGGTCATTTTTTCTGCTTCTCCGGCATGAAACAAATTGGCACCGTCCATGATGATTTTCAGATTTGGCGACTGCATTTCATCAAGGAGCTTTCTTGCCTTGCCTGTGCTGTTGATCACGTTGGAGACCTCTGGTTCAATTGCTAACGTAATCTTGTGATCCTCGGCAATCTGCAAGGCTGCACCCATGGTCACACACAGATCATGCCAGGCTTCAGGCAAATCATTGTCCGGATGTTTCTTCCACATACTGGTTTCATTGCGCGTTCCGGTGCATAACGTAATCACCGAGGTTCCCATTGGCAAACATGACTTAGCCAGTTCGGCAAGACGCTTGAGTCCGATCTGGCGCTGGCTAAAATCAGGATGAATCATATTGAAGGTTCCTGAAACAGCAGCGATTGCAACACCGTATTTTATGGAAGCCTTTCGAACGCGATCTGTCATATCCTGTGAAATGGTATCCGGCATCGAGGTAAGCCCAATGCATGCCATGTTAAACTGTGTCTGTGTCAAACCCTCACGCTGTATTGCTGCAAATACTTCTTCAACACTTGTACGGGTAAATGTTTTGGCAAATATCCCTATCTGCATATGCATCTCCTTTCAGTTCATACAAATTCAATTTCTGTTGCTGTATACCAGATAACATGCCCCCATAACCCCTGCATCAATTCCCAGTTCGCCTGTCACAATCCTGCATCGCTGGATCGGATGCATCAGGGCGTTTTCAACCTGCTCTCTGGCCTGACCTAAAATCCGTTCCCCTAATTGCGATACGCCGCCGCTGATAATGATAATTTCCGGGTTGAAAAGATGGATCAGGTTTACCAGCCCGAGGCTTAATTTTCTCGCAAAGATTTCAACGGCCTGTTTTGCAGCCGGGTCCTCTTCATCCCACGCCTTACTGATCATTTCACCAGTGATTGCTTCCTGGTTCCCGGATGCGTATGCAAGAAGCAGCGAATCAGGCAGGTCTTTGATTCTTTCCCGCGCATATCGTGTGAGTGCCGTAGCCGAGCAGCAGCTTTCGAAGCAGCCGTTCTTGCCGCAGGAACATCTCGCGCCATCGGGTTCGATGATCATATGCCCCGCTTCAGCCGCTACATGGGATGCCCCATGCAGTATGCTTCCATCAATAATAATCCCGCTGCCCAGCCCAGTCCCGAGCGTCAGCAACACGATATTGCTGCACCCCCGGCCCGCGCCAAAGTACATTTCACCAAGAGCGTTAATTGTTCCATCATTTTCTGTATATACTGGTTTTTTTAAATACTTATGAAGCCATTTCCCTGCATCCACATCGGTCCAAAATAAATTGGCAGCATTGAGGACGAGGTTCTGCCGGCTGTCAATCAAACCCGGAACGCCAAGGCCAATTCCAGATACATCTTCCATGTCAATCTCTGACTCAGCAGCCATGGATTCTATCAGATTGTTGATTTCAGAAAAGACCGACTCCGGATTCTTATTCTGAGGTGTCGGCGCAGTCTTACTGATAACCGGCTGCAGTGTTTCATTCATGATCATCCCTTTGATATTTGTGCCGCCCAGATCAATTCCTATATAATAATTCATTCCCTTAGCCTCTTAATCGATTTCATTGATTTCACCTCTTTTTCTGCGGTTATACATCCGCAAGGTTGACCCGCCGGCCTGTTGCTGCGGATTGGTGGATTGCTGAGATTGTTCTCATGGCCGCAATTCCGTCATCAATGGATGCACCTTGAAGCGCCGTATGATTTAGAATGGTGTCTGCAAACCCTTCTACCTGGCGCTTATAAAAATGGCCGTCTGCAGCAATAGGTCTTCTATAAAGTCCATCCTTGCTTGAAAATACCTCCACATCGCTGGATTTAAAGAGCCACGGATTATAGGTTTTGCCGACAACACTTCCATGTTCTCCATATACGTGGAACCCCTCATGCCAATCCATGCGGACTGCCACCGTCAAGTCCAGATTACCAATGGAACCATTTGCAAACTCCACAGCAACTTGCCAGCTGTAGGAATCATATTTTTTCACAAGCTGTGCATCTACGCTTTTGATTTCCCCGCCAAGAAACCTGGCTGTATCAACAAGATGGCTGCCATGGGTCAGCATGTAGTATTTCCCTTTATCGGATTTGGGATCTCCGCTTGGTTTCTTAGCCTTTTCGCTCTGAACAATGATTGGCTGCACGTTATCCGTCACCGTATAACGATACGTGCTGTCACAATACCAAGCTTTGATCACCAGTAACTCACCGATTTCATTCTGAATGAAATCCCGAGCAAAGCAGACGCCCTGATCGAATCGTTTCATGTTTCCAACCTGAACAATTAATCCTGCCTTCTCAGACAGTTCACGCAGTTCTTCACATTCCTGTACCGTAACACCCAAGGGCTTTTCGACCAAAACATGCTTTCCTGCAAGAATGGCCTGCTTCGCACAGGAAACATGAAACTGATCAGCAATTCCGATAATCACTGCATCGATTTCAGGATCAGCCAGCATCCTGGTATAGTCGTTATATGTAACACGCACATTATGGCTGGAAGCCATCTTTTCCAACAAATCCTCTGCAACATCGCAAATGGCGTAGAGTTTCGCATTATGTGCCCGATTGCAAGCTTCAAGATGAGCGGCCTGAGAGATTTGACCGCACCCCAAAACTCCAATTTTTAATAACTTTGAATCCTTTTTCATCTCACTTACTCCTTTAACGAACTACAGCATCTAATTTTTATCGACTTCGATAAAAATTCTCTTGTTGTCGCTATCATATTAGCGCATTTTATTATCGTTGTAAACAATTATATTTGCATTTTTATTAATTTCAAAAGAATTGTTGGTTAATTTCTCAAAAAAACTACCATTTCCGATAATTATATTGTATTATGGATGTGGGCTCATCCCTATAAAAGGATTTTTACATCGAAAAGAATGCCCCTATTGAAACAATTCCAGTAGAAAGAAGTGATTAAAAATGCAAACATTTAAGAATAAAACCGAATTGAGACACGAAAAAATTCGGAGTATGCTGATTGCAGCGGAGCTTGTCACAGTTGCAGAGTTTCGCAAAAACCTTAACTGCAGCGAAGCAACCATTCGTAATGATCTACGCTATCTCGAGGAAAAAGGATTATTGAAGCGTTGTTTCGGCGGTGCCGTTGCCACAGGCAGTACAGCAAGACACACGAGCATGAATATGCGTTCTATTGTCTATAAAAAAGAGAAGGAAGCCATAGCGGATTACATCGTCAAAAGCATCCTCTCATCAGGCCAAACCATCATTTTGGATTCAGGTTCAACCAGCTTAGAGGTTGCGCAAAAAATTGCCGCATCTGACCTTGAATTGACCGTATTGACTAATTCTTTTTCAATCGCAGCGGTTCTGACCAATTCTCCCCGGATCAAGTTCTTTCTTGCCGGAGGGAACTATGACCCGGAACCCGCTGCTTTTCATGATGAATTTTCCATCGCGCTTTTCAATACGATGCGTGCAGATCTATGCTTTCTTTCCGTAAACGGTGTCTCCTGCGATGCTGGGTTTACCATATCCGGCTTCGAGGAAGCCCCGATCAAACAGGCTATGATCAAGGCATCGCATCAGTGCTACGTCATCGCTGACCATTCGAAATTAGGAAAAACCGGTTTAAAAGTCATCTGCAGCCTCGCTGAGGTGACCGCTTTGATCAGCAACAAGTCTGATCATGAGGAAATTGTAAAGGAACTGGAAGCTTCAGGATTAAGAATCGTTCTGGCTCCCCTTAAGTACCAGTAAGCTTCAGTCAATATTAATATACACTTAGGCATTGGGGACGTTCACCCGTTAGAACGTGTACCTCCGTCACACAAATAAAAAACCCCTTCAAGATGCTCTTCGTTCTTGAAGGGGATTTTTAGCAAGATTAGTATCCTTTCAGGATATGGGTCATTACAGTTCTCTTGCAAGCTCGTAAGCGTTCCAGATGGAGTACATAATATTATGCACCTTCTGAGAATCGCCGATATTGTGGACAGGAATATCAAGATCCTTTAATTCATCATACAATGCATGATTCTCCTGGTAACCGATGGCTGAGATAACGGTATCCGCGGGGAAGGATTGCTCTCCCTCCGGAGTTCCCACCGTCACCGTTCCTGCCTCTATGTGCTTCACCGTACTGCCGGTATGAATCGTCACCTTATGAAATGCCAGTAAATCCACAAGCATATCATGATTCATGTGGGGAAGTGCTCCGTGTCCACCCAGAATATCCTTCATCATTTCTATGACGGTAACATTGGAGCCATTCTGCGCCAGCCATAGCGCGGTTTCACAGCCCACCAGCCCGCCGCCGATGATTACAACATTCTTGCCGGCCTCTGCTTTTCCAAGCAGGATTTCATCAGCAGTTGTCACAAAATTCTCTGAGCCGAACTTGCTCTGAATCGGTTTGGAACCGGTTGCCACAATAATTTCATCCGGCTTATCATCGGATCGATTCGCAGCGGTTACCTCGCAGTTCATCTTGACTTCCACATCAAGAAGCGCCAGCTGTTTCTCATACCACTTGACCAGCGCCCTGTCATAGCGTTTGAAATGAGGAACGCCTCCCGGAATCAGATTTCCGCCCAGGTTGCCGCTCTTTTCACAAAGGGTCACACGGTGTCCCCGCTCAGCCAGCACTCTTGCTGCTTCCATCCCCGCGACACCGCCTCCGATGACAAGAATGTGTTTCTTTTTTCCAGCGGGTGTAAGCCCGTAAATCTTCTCTCTCCCGCAGGCAGGGTTTACGGCACAGCTCACGGGCGCATTTGCAATCCTTCCCAGACAGCCTTCATGACATCCAAGGCACGGCCTGATTTCCTCCAGTCTCCCGGTTCTTACTTTCTCAGGATAATACGGATCGGTGAGAAGCTGTCTGCCAAGGCCGATGATATCGCAGGAATCTCCCAGCGCTTCGATTGCCATCTCTGGATTTTCCATTCTTCCTGCCAAAATAACCGGAACATCGACGTTCTGTTTGACAAGTCGTCCAAATTCCCTATACATCCCTTCTTCGAAGTACATCGGCGGGTGATTCCAATACCAGGAATCGTATGTCCCAGCATCCACATTGAGTGCGTCATACCCCGCCGCAACCAGAATTTTAGCTGCCTCGATTCCTTCTTCAATGTCTTTTCCTGCCTCTTCATATTCTTCTCCGGGCAGACCGCCCCGACGGATTCCTTTCATGCAGCTTTTCAGGCTGTAGCGCAGGCTGACCGGAAAGTCCGGGCCGCAGGCAGCCTTAATGCCCTTGACGATATCGGTAGCAATTCTCAGCCTGTTTTCCAGCGAGCCGCCGTACTCGTCTGTTCTGCGATTAAAAAGCGCTATGGCAAACTGATCAAGAAGATACCCTTCATGAACCGCATGGATTTCAACACCGTCAAAGCCCGCTTTCTTTGCGACAACGGCAGACATGATAAATTTTTGAATCAGGTTTTTGATTTCTTCTATGGTCATTTCCCTGTGTTTAATCCGAGGATCAAATCGGTTTTCGTTTTCCGACGGTGCTATGAACTTTGTTGCGAATCCAGGCAAAGCACTTCTTCCCAAGCCGCCTGTGAGCTGAAGAAAAATCTTCGTTCCATAGGCGTGGATTCTTTCGTTCATCTGATATGCTTCATGGATAAACGCCAGCGGATTCTGGGTCGGACATGGAAGACCGGGTTTGACCAACCCTTCAATATCCAGATCCACGCTGCAAATACCGGTGATAATCAGGCCGATTCCGCCCTTTGCGCGCTCCACATAGTATTCCTGCAGCCTCTCGTTCATCGCGCCCAGTGCATTGGCGTATCCCACAGGACCCATAGGAGCCATAGATAATTTGTTCTTGATCGTCATCTTCCCGATCGACGCAGGCTCAAAAAGCTCTTTGTACTTTGTACTCATTGTTTCCTTCCTTTCCATCAACTTATAAAGCGTATCTCAACTTATAAGAGCGAACTCATCTTATAAGAATGTAACGCAACTTATAAGAGTGTAACGCTGCCATCTTCTGAAACCTCCACCAGCTGTCCTTCCCGGACCAATTCCAGGAAGCGGTCCCCTAGTCCATCCACCGTAACAATCTTTGTATTCTCCCAGATGTCTGCAAGGAGTACTCCTGATATTGCAAGAGACTCTGCTGTGGCTGAAAACAGCATTGCCTTGGGCTGAATTCCCATGGCTGCCACGGTTTGAATCAGCATCCCCGCTGTGGTTGAACCGATCACCTGAGGAATGCACAGGATCGCCCCCGACAGATCCTTCTGGAAAAGATCTGGATTATTCTGATCGGTGCACAGAGTCTGTTTTCCATTTGAGACCAAAGCACCCATGTAGGACGAAAGTACATTAAACCCCGCTTTGGATACCATAGCATTTCCTTTTACCTGACCTGGAATCACTGTTCTTCCCTGAAACTTTTCCATGCTAAAACCCCTCCTTCACGACTAGATTTACAAGGGTCTCGTCGTCAACATACCTTGCGGTGGAATAGGTTCTCAGCTTGTTCGAATTGGTAATGATCGATTTTTTCGCGCAGAGCGGATTTGACATATACATCAGCGGACAGATGTGAGATACCTTCACGCCAGTTTTCAAAAGCCGGTCATAATGTTCTGTCTCCTTAAACTTTGCAATGACATCCGGTGCACTGGTTATAATGGTATCTACCGCAACCTTGTCGCTTCCGGTTTCTCGAAGTGCCTTCTCAAAGATTTCCGTCCATTCGGTCAATTGATGGAAGGAGGCATGAGGACATCCGACAAATGCTCTTTCTGGTTTGGCGTTCAAATCTGCCCAAAGAATCGGGTAGGATTTCACCACACGCTCAAGCTCTGCATCGTCGATGATATAAACGGGTGCATTCTCTCTGATCAATCCCGCTCCGTCCTTTTTCGCCTCCGGTGTCAGGTTCTCCGCATGATAAAGCGCGACTGCACCATTGGATGCTGTTGCGGCACCCATATCCTTGAGATAGTCCTTTACAGCCGGAGTCAATTCTGTTCCGAGAAACTGATCCAGCCCCTTTATATACGGTACCTTTTCCACCACTTTCATTCCGATTGCGCTTCCCAGAATCTGAGGACGCGGCAGGCTGGAGGTTTTCAGTTCAATGATCCAGTCAGCTTTCCTTCCCTCATCGGTCAGGAATCCGAACTTTGGCGTCTTGCCGATAATCCCGCTGAAAAATTCCATTACACCGGAGGTTCTGTTTGACCGGGCTCCTAATATGGAGTTGGCATAGACCACCGCTGAGGATTCCGCCCAGGCCAGATGATCGCCAAACTTGGGAGTATTCCCCACCTCATCGAAATAACAGGCACAGGTATAGGCATTTTCATCCTTCAACCCCAACTTTGCAAGCATGCTCTCATATTCCTTCTGGGTGCCGTACAGCAGCTGATACATCTCTTGCTCCTGTTGATTTGCCGTAACATTTTCATAATCCAGGGGCTGTGGATCTGCTGTGAAAGGCAGCTTGGTCCTGATTCCTGCGTCAATCATCTCTTTCATGATCCTGGAAAGGGGTTTCAGTGCTGGCATTCCGAAGGAACATACAAGGTGCACCGGCCCATCCAGCGGCACGAGGCATTCTGCATCATACATGTCTCCATACCTTACAAGTGTCTCCATTGTCTTTCGCAGAATCGCTCCGTGTTTTCCATCAAGGAAATCCTGCTCTTCGTTTGTTAACCTCATAATCTTCTCCTTTCTCATCTTTGTTTCCAACGAACATCATTTCACCGAACGTTGTTATGTTAATGTTAGCACTGTGTTAACCTTTTGTCAATCATCTCCTGTGGCGTTGTCTTGCTTTTTTTTCCACAATAGCTTATGATTAGAAAAACAATAAATAAGGAAGCACTGATTGAATGGAGGGTGCGCAGATGGTCAGCGAAAAATTGACCATTTATATGCGCACGAAAATGAATCAGCGCTTCCATAATTGGAGCGAAATAATTTATGGCAATAAGAAAAAGAGACGAACAAGCCGCCCAGACAAAGAATACCATCATACGGGTTGCTTTAAATTTAATTCAAAAAAAGGGCTATCACAATATGAGCATCCGGCAGCTGTGTCAGGAAGCGGGCATCTCCACCGGGGCTTTTTACCACCATTTCAGCTCCAAGGAAGAGATGATCAACAACGGCTTTGCGCTGTATGACGAAGCGCTGGATCAGCTGCTGCAGCATTATGAGTTCCACGATCCCGTAGAAGATATCAAGTTTATCTTACTTCACCAGACAAGATACGTGATGGAAGAGTCGGCCAACCTTACAAAAGAGCTCTACATCGCTCAATTGTCAACAGATGTGAAGTATTCCGTCAACTCGGGGAGAAAATACTATCAGACGATAGAAACGCTGGCGGAGAGCGCATTGCATAAAGGTCTGATTCATACGGATATGACGGTGCATGAACTTGCCTCTTTTCTGATCCGGATCAATCGGGGCGTTATTTTGGACTGGTGTCTTAATGACTATTCTTATGATCTGATGAAACAGGCAGAAAAAGATCTGTTATTTATTCTGGAAAAACTGACGGCGCCTTTATCCGTCTGACACGCGCATTAGACAAAGTACCGCAACCGTCCATCTTCGATGCCTGCCACCACCGAAGCGGTGATCCGTATATCGCCTGGTTCCAACACAAAACGCCAATTTACGATATACTCTGATTAGGAGATTTCATCTCCCGATACCCTCTTTGGTCAGAAGTTCGATCCTCTCCTGTCATAAAAAAAATATTAGAGCCCTGAAGGACTCTAATATTTTTTGGTGGAGAATAGGAGGATTCGAAGATGCGTCTTCCGTCGCATCTTCCGTCCTTCGCCACCTTACTCTGGTGTCTCGGACCGCTCCCTACTCGAAAGTCCACTGGACTTTCTCATTTACGTTCGCGCTCTTTCGAGTTCGATCCTCTTCTGTCATAAAAAAATATTAGAGCCCTGAAGGACTCTAATATTTTTTGGTGGAGAATAGGAGGATCGAACTCCTGACCTCTGCATTGCGAACGCAGCGCTCTCCCAGCTGAGCTAATTCCCCGGATCGATATCTGTCAACGAGGAAATTATACTACTATGAAAATGAAACTTCAATCAAAAATAATCCAAAAATGCAAAAAAACAACCTGGGGCAAATCCCTCTCGCCCCATCAGCCGGCAGAAACCGCACAAAGCACAAAAAAGAAAAATGGCAGCATATTGCTGCCTTTGGTTCATTGTTTGAATAGCGTCTTTCTTATGAAATGCTGTCTTAGTAAATTTAATCTGCATGCTATCATTTCATAACATCTGCATCATTTGAAATTGGTGGGCGATATTGGATTCGAACCAACGACTTCCACCTTGTGACGATGGCACTCTAGCCTGCTGAGTTAATCGCCCCCACCTTATCAATCTATAAACTTGAATACTTGTTATCTGGATATCTCTTTCATTGTTATTATCCACCTTTTCCCTATTCCTGTCAATACAAAACATAAAGCTATCCAACCATACCTCTGGCAAGTTACGCCTTACGCCCAGCCACTCAGATCTATTATGATCCATGATGTCATTGGAATGTAATATTATTTTTTCATGGATTGATTGACATTTTTCCTGTCTCGTTATAGTATGAATACGATATCAATATGATATCATATGTTCCGTCAGAAAAAGAAAGGGGTTTTTTATATGACGACGACAATGAATAAAGATGAAAAGAAGCTGCATTATGAAGAGATTACACCCAAATACACCAGCGGGATGAAACTACTAATCCTGAATCTGATCCTTATGCTGGCTTCCGTTGGCTTGTTCGTATACGCGATAATAGAGAAATCGTCGGGTGCATACGGGATTTACGGCTTGTTGATGATCGCACTCATCGTAATCAGTGCAATTTATTTCGGGCTGATTGGGCCAATCCTTTTCGCAGGCTTGAAAATACTCAAACCAAACGAAGCACTGGTGCTTACTCTATTCGGCAAATATTATGGCACGCTTAAGGGCGAAGGCTTTTTCTTCGTAAATCCTTTTGTTACTGCCTTCCATCCGGTAGTAGAAACTCCCCCTGTGGCTGCAACTACTTCTGATATGCTGGCTGCCCAAGGCAAGGCGAGTTTGCAGGGAGTCAAGCGAGCAAGCAAAATCATTTCGCTAAAAACGATGACACTCCACAACGATAAGCAGAAAATCAACGACGAGCTGGGAAATCCCATTATTATAGGAATTGTAGTAATTTGGAAGGTAGTCAATACTGCAAAAGCGGCCTTCAATGTGGATAATTATACCGAGTATCTGTCGATTCAGTGTGATTCCGCCCTTCGGAATATCGTTCGGCTCTACCCTTACGATTCTGAAAATGAGAATCAGGAGAAGTCTCTGCGTGGCAGCAGTCAGGAGGTAGCCGAGAAGCTAAAGGCTGAGATACAAAATGCCGTCGAAATCGCAGGTCTTGAAATTATAGAGGCTAGAATCACACATTTGGCTTATGCCCCCGAAATCGCAGCAGCTATGCTTCAAAGACAACAGGCCTCTGCAATTATTGATGCAAGGCAGATGATCGTTGAAGGTGCCGTCGGGATGGTAGAAATGGCGCTTGAAAAGCTTAACGAAAATAACGTCGTGCATCTGGACGAAGAGCGCAAGGCCGCTATGGTAAGCAACCTGCTTGTGGTCCTTTGCGGAAATAAGGATGCCCAGCCCATTGTGAACAGCGGATCCATTTATTGATCCTGCACACATCCGCCTGGCAAAGGGAAATCTGTTGCAGTGTAGATTCCCGATGTTATACAATGGGAAAGGCAGGAGGTTGATGAATGGACAATAAAGAAAAAGATAAAAAACAACTTTTACTACGCTTATCGCCGACACTCTGGAAAGAGCTTGCTTCCTGGGCGGAGGATGACTTTCGGTCCATCAACGGCCAGATAGAGTACCTCCTTACAGAATGCGTCCGGCAGCGAAAAAAATCCAACGGGAAACACCTGGAAGATCAAAGAGAAGAATCACTCTGATGAGTAAAATAGTAAG
Organism: Clostridiales bacterium; assembly: GCA_015243575.1. NCBI lineage: Bacteria > Bacillati > Bacillota > Clostridia > Peptostreptococcales > Anaerovoracaceae > Anoxybacterium > Anoxybacterium hadale. The sequence continues at coordinate 4,264,614 of CP042469.1, read as the reverse complement.
TCATGAGCATAGGATGGATCATCTGAAGTTGGCCGAAGGTCGGAAGCGGATATCCATCCTTTTGATTGAGGCTACCTCATATTCATTTCTTCATTTACACTGATTATTTTAATTTCTTTTTTATTATCCTTCTACTAATGGCATTCTTCCTTCAAAACCTCTTCGATTCCAATGGAAAGACAGACCACATCGCCACAATATTCTATGGCCTTCATCATGGTATGGGCAGGTTTCATGCGATGAAATGACAGTGTATAATCAGCACGAATGGAATCAATATCGGCTTCGCCGCTGTCTCCGTTCACTCCGCTCGGCATATCCAGCGCATAAACAGACGCAATCGATATGTTGATTTGCTCGGTTACTTTTCTGACCTTCTCGCCCAAGATCCCATGAAACCCTGTTCCAAAGATTCCATCCACGATGATTTCTGCGGTCTTAACCTGCGAGAGGATTGCGTCGCTCTCCCCTGCTCCGCTTAGAAACGGAATATTTAGTTCTTTGCAAAGTCTATAATTTTCTATAGAATCAGGCGTCTTCGGTTCACCTTCTAATAGGGCAATGGATACCCTTGCTCCCAGCTTTTCAAGTTTTCTTGCGACAACAAACCCGTCGCCTCCATTATTTCCTCTGCCACAGAGAATCAGTACCTTTTGACCTGCTATAGGGTGGTGCTCCGCAATAAATTCCGAAGCCCTTGTCCCTGCGTTTTCCATCATCTGATAATAGGATAGCCCAGCTTGATCTGCCCTTCTCTCAATCTCTTTCATCTGGGCAGCGGTAACCGCTTTCTCCCCCGAAAATTGCTTATCCTTCAATGTTTCCATGCTAATTTCTCCGCCTCTCCTCAATGTTTCCATGCTAATTTCTTTGTCACTCCTGAACCAAATAGAGTTACTGCAGCCACCCACTTCACTCCGATTATAACATGATTTTATTGTTTTTGTATCCTTGCCTGCACAGATCATTTAAGGTATAATAATTTTATATGATAAATAAATAACATTTTGTTGTTCTGACGCCCGAAGGTACGCCTGAGGGGAAAGGCACTTACGATAGAACGGATCAATTGTATTGTTCTTTGCTATTTTTTGCGCCTTTTAAAAGGCGCTTTTTTATTAAAGAAAGGAAAGGTCACATGGAATCAAGAGTGGCACTGATCGGAGTCATCATTGAGAATCATAATTCTGTGGAGGAACTAAACCGCATTCTACATCAGTATGCGGAGTATATTATCGGACGCATGGGCGTTCCCTATCCCAAGCGCGGCATATCCGTCATCAGCATTGCGCTGGATGCTCCCGGGGATGAAATCAGCTCTCTCTCCGGAAAACTAGGAATGCTGCCGGGAGTCAGCACCAAAACCATTTATTCTAAGATCAGCAATGAAGCACCGAAAGAAGGTTGAGCATGAAACACACTGAACTTGATATAACCGAACAACGGAACAATTTGAAGCAGCTCATTGATACACTGGAGCGAGATCAGAAACTTTCTTCCGAAGAATATGCACTGCTCATCGAGAGCAGAAGTGCAGAACTTAGCGAATACCTCTTTGAAAAAGCCCGCCGGATCAGGGAGCAGCACTACGGAACCGACGTGTATCTGCGCGGACTCATTGAATTTACAAATTACTGTAAAAACGACTGCTACTATTGCGGAATCCGCAGAAGCAATAAAAATGCAGCGCGATATCGGCTGACGAAGGAACAGATTTTGTTCTGCTGCGAAGAAGGATACCGCCTGGGCTTTCGTACCTTTGTACTCCAAGGCGGAGAAGACGGTCATTTTAGTGACACAGTTCTTATTGAAATCATCCGTGCAATCAAGAGCCGCTTTCCAGACTGTGCCATTACCCTTTCCATTGGAGAGCGTACTGCAGAAAGCTATCGGGCATATTATGAGGCTGGCGCAGAACGGTATCTGCTCCGCCACGAAACGGCAGATCCAGATCACTACAGCAAGCTCCATCCTGAATCAATGACACTGGCAAGCCGAAAACAATGTCTTTGGGAATTGAAGCAGATCGGATATCAAGTTGGCTGCGGTTTTATGGTCGGTTCCCCCGGTCAGACAACGGCACACCTTGCTTCGGACCTGATATTTTTGCAGGAACTTCAACCTCAGATGGTTGGAATCGGCCCCTTTATCCCCCACCACGATACGCCCTTTGCAAAGGAGCCATCCGGAACTGCTGAGCTGACGCTGTTCCTCCTCGGACTGATCCGCCTTATGCTCCCCGCAGTACTGCTGCCTGCGACCACTGCGCTGGGAACCATCGATCCCATGGGCAGAGAAAAAGGAATTCTGGCGGGTGGTAATGTGGTCATGCCCAATCTATCCCCCAGAGACGTTCGAGATAAGTATCTTCTGTACGACAACAAGATCTGCACCGGCGACGAAGCCGCCGAATGCCGCCACTGCATAGAAGGCCGAATGAATAGAGTCGGTTATCAAGTCGTTGTCGCAAGAGGAGATTCAAAATTGATTAATCAGGAATCCGATGGCACTCGATGTCCATCCGAAACGCTGTAAGGAGGGATTGAATATGAACGATATAGAAGCGATGAACGATATAGATGCTGCGAAGCACACAACAGATACGAAGGATATGAATCAAGGGAAGCGGTATGAGGTAACCTCCGCTAAAGCTGCCGAATTTATCAGCCATGATGAAATACTGGAAACCCTCGCTTATGCCGAATCCCATAAACAGGACACTGCCTTGATTGATTCAATTCTGGAAAAAGCCAGTCAGAGAAAGGGATTGACCCACCGTGAATCTGCCGTTCTTTTAGAATGCGATTTGGAAGAGCAGAACAATAGAATTTACACTCTTGCAGAGCAGATGAAAAAGGATATTTACGGAAATCGAATTGTTTTGTTTGCACCCCTCTATCTATCAAATTACTGCATTAACGGCTGCGTATACTGCCCCTATCACGCCAAGAACCGTCATATCGCACGAAAAAAACTGACGCAGGAGGAAATCCGCAAAGAGGTCATCGCACTTCAGGACATGGGCCATAAGCGTCTTGCCATCGAGGCGGGAGAAGATCCACAAAATAATCCCATAGAATATATCTTGGAAAGCATAGAGACCATCTACGGGATTCACCATAAGAATGGTGCGATCCGGCGTGTTAACGTCAATATCGCCGCTACTACAGTTGAAAACTACAGGAAGCTAAAAGATGCAGGGATCGGTACCTATATTCTGTTTCAGGAGACCTATCATCAAAAGAGCTACGAAGCGCTCCATCCAACGGGCCCAAAGCATGATTATGCATATCATACTGAAGCCATGGATCGCGCGATGGAAGGCGGCATCGATGATGTCGGCCTCGGCGTCCTCTTTGGACTGGAACTTTATCGCTATGATTTTGTAGGGCTTTTGATGCATGCAGAACATTTGGAAGCAGCCTACGGAGTAGGCCCACACACCATCAGCGTTCCCAGAATCAGGCACGCCGACGGCATTGACGCTGATTCATTTGACAACGGAATTACAGATGATGCCTTCGCTAAAATTGTAGCCTGCATCAGACTTGCGGTGCCATATACCGGAATGATTGTCTCCACCCGTGAGAGTCAGCGTTGCCGGGAGCGAGTCCTCCACCTTGGAGTTTCGCAGGTCAGCGGAGGTTCCAGAACCAGTGTGGGCGGCTATGCAGAGCCGGAACCGGACGATATGAAGTCAGAACAGTTTGATGTTGCGGATACCAGAACGCTGGATGAAGTGGTCAAATGGCTCATGGAGCTTGGCTATATTCCAAGCTTCTGCACTGCATGTTATCGTGAAGGCCGAACGGGAGACCGTTTTATGGCCCTGAGCAAGAACGGTGAAATACAAAACTGTTGTCACCCCAATGCCCTGATGACGCTTAAAGAGTATCTGGAAGACTATTCCTCTCCAGAAACAAAACAAATCGGAGAAAGCCTGATCTCATCTGAGCTTTCCAATATTCCAAGAGAAAAGGTACGTGAGCTGGTAATTCGAAATTTGAATGAAATCAGCGGCGGCTTTCGAGATTTCAGATTATAGGCAACGACTTTATTCGAGTTTTAGTTGCATCAACTCCCGACATTATAAGACATTGTAAAGGCAAAAGCAGTCAAATCGACAATTGATCGAAATGGCTGTTTTTTTCCATTTTTTTGTGTCACCTTATGTCGTTTTTCGCTTAACTTTGTTGAGCGAAACGTTTCCTACTTTTTTTCAGCTCTGATATAATGATGTAGAAATTTCGAAAAACAAAGAAGATTTTGTAGCGAGGAAGGGAAATATGGGGGTCTATTACCAACAGGACAATGACCAGTTTTATGATGCCTTTTTTAAAAACAGCGTCACCGCGATGCTGATAATTGATTATGAAACACTGAAAATTGTCGACGCAAACTATGCTGCCTGTAAATTTTATAAATACAGCTATCAGGAATTCTTGAAGTTAAAGATTACCGATCTAAACACACTTCGATCGGATCAGGTTTATACACAGCTAAATCTGGCTGCTTCACACGTAAAGAACAGTTTCACTTTTAAGCATAAGCTCTCGACAGGGGAAATCAAAAATGTGCTGGTAAACTCAGGCGTCGTCAATATTAATCAAAAAAATTACATACATACCATCGTATTTGATATCACGGATCGCGAAGTATCCCTGAAACCGGTATCTCAGATGCAGGCGATTTTGGACAACCTACCCTTTGTTGCCTGGTTTAAAGATCTTCAGGGCAGGTATATGGCAATTAATAAATCCTTCGAGGATCAATACGGTTGTCTGAAAGAAAATGTTGTCGGAAAATATGATTTTGAGATATTCACCAAAGCACAAGCAGACACCTTTCTTTTCGGGGATATTGACATTATAACAAAGAAGAAAAAAGTGCATTTCGAGGAGAAGAATGAAAACGGAAGGTGGAATGAGGTTTATAAAAGCCCGGTATATAATGAGTACGGCAATATTATCGGAACCACCGGTATTACCAGGGACATCACGGACAAAAAGCTTCAGGAAAAAGCCTTGCATGATGCCGGAAGAAGAGAGATGCTGCTGCTGCAGGAAACCATTGAACTTAAAGACAATTTTATCACTTTGATCACCCACGAATTCAAAACACCGATTGCCATCATCAATGCAGCAATACAAACCATGGAAATTGTATGCAAGGATGACATCACTGCAAAGATGAAAAACTATCTTAATAAAATAAAACAGAATTCGCTGAGACAGCAGCGCCTGGTTGATAATTTGCTTGATATCACCAGACTAAAGGCTGGCAGAATGAAATCCAGCTTTACCAATGTGGAAATAGTGTCTTTCACAAATGAAATTGTTGAGTCTGTAAAGCTCTATGCAGATCAAAAGCTGCTGAGACTGACCTTTCAATCATCCTGCAAAACACTCATGGTCTCTACCGATATTGAAAAATACGAAAGAATCATTCTTAATTTACTTTCCAACGCCATCAAGTTCACCCCAGCAAATAAAAGCATCAACGTCATATTATATAAAAAGGGTTCCTATCTAAAGGTGGATATCAAGGATAAGGGAATCGGTATTCCAGACGATAAGAAATCCATTATATTTGAACGTTTTGGTCAGGCGGATACTTCTCTGACCCGTCAGGCTGAAGGTACCGGAATCGGTTTGTACTTGGTCAAGCTTATGGTGGATAACCTGGGCGGAACCATAGATGTATCCAGTGAAGTGGATTATGGCTCAACCTTCTCCATATCGCTGCCGCTTCAGTTAGGCAGCCCAAAAAAGGCGCATGTAATTAATGAAAGTAAGATTTTACAGGCCACCTCATTGGAGTTCTCTGACATCATATTGTAAAGGCTGAAATATCATACAGAATGCCTCAATTCTCCAAATTTTTTGAGTGCCGGTGAATACGAAACCACGGTTTCGGTTCATCGGCATTCTTCATGTCTATTTTGGATTTTGTATATTTTCAAGATGCGCATCTGATACTAAGATAACAAAATACTCATTAAAATTGGGAGGATATTATGGAAGAGCTTTACTTGGAGACGAAAAACGGAAAAAAACCCATCGATGCTGAAACAACTCAAAAGTATCATTTGAAGGCAGGAGATTATGCCCCATTTTCGGGACAAATAATCACCGGCTCTGCCCCATCGGAAAGCGCAGCTGAGCGCCGTGACAGCGAATCCTCGATTCGTCAGGATTTTTATAACCTCGCGGAGCAGGGTTATCACGATGATGAGATTGATCAGATGGATAATGGTTTTGAATTTTCACAGTCAGAAATTCTTGATTTTGCGCAGGGTACAGATTCCTATACGGATCATTAGAGAAGTGGCTATGTCAGCAGAATATCCTGTTATAACCTTTTTCGTACCTGCTGGAGGCGCAGTTTCAAGATCATATTTATGTCGGTACAGGCTGCTCGGTATTCAAGATCATATTTATGTCGGTACAGGCTGCGCAGTATTCGATGTCAGCCTGCCGACCTTCCTCAGTATTTACTGTTTTCCAAGAAACATCGATCGAATTGAAAATAGATTAAATATTTTTCCAATCAAACGGCAGGTCTTATTGACATGGAAAAAAGGAAAGAATAATATATATGTAGTGTCCACCAATCAACGAAGCTCAATATGTTGTATTTCTATCCATCTACTTAGGTAACTTTGGAGGTAATCTACTGTGCTGAAACAAATTATCAAACGCGACCGTTCTATTGTTCTTTTCAAAAAGGAAAAGATCGTTTTAGCAATTTTCAAAGCTGCGAAGGCTGTCGGCGGAGATAACTTCGCAACCTCGGAGAAGCTTGCCGAGGAAGCAGTGAGAATGGCTGAGATCAGGTATCCTGATGGTATTGCTGAAGTGGAAGGCATCCAGGATATCGTGGAAAAGGTTCTCATTGAAAATGGCCACGCCAAAACAGCAAAAGCCTACATACTCTACCGGGAAAAGCGTCGTTCAGCGAGGGAATCCAATGCTCTGATCGGAGCGACAATCAATATGTTCGGCGAATATCTGAACGATTCCGACTGGCAGATCAACGAAAATGCAAATACGCAAAAATCGATTAATGGTCTGAACAATTACGTGCGGGAAGCTTTTACCCAGAATTATTGGCTCCATGAAATCTATTCTGAAGAAATTAGGGATGCCCATCTCTCAGGAGATATTCATATCCATGATCTGGGCTTTTTCGGTCCTTATTGTGCCGGCTGGGATCTGCGGCAGATTCTGATGAATGGCTTCGGCGGCGTGCCTGGCAAAGTCGAATCAAAGCCACCAAAGCACCTGCGTAGCTTTTTAGGGCAGATTGTCAATTCTACCTTTACGACACAAGGAGAGACAGCAGGCGCACAGGCCTGGTCCTCCTTTGATACGTACTGTGCCCCCTTTATCCACTATGATAACCTTGACTATAAAACGGTAAAACAAGCCCTTCAGGAGTTTATCTTTAACTTGAATGTACCAACACGCGTTGGTTTTCAATGCCCCTTTTCGAACCTTACCTTTGATTTGGTTCCCCCGTCCACACTTCGGAATGAATATGTGATTTTGGGCGGCAAGCTTATGGATAAAACCTACGGTTCCTTTCAGAAAGAAATGGATCTGCTGAATACGGCTTTCTGCGATGTAATGATGGAAGGCGATTCCAAGGGTCGAGTGTTTACCTTCCCCATTCCCACCATTAACGTAACCAAGGATTTCGACTGGGAAAGCCCTGTGATTCAAAAGATTATGGAAATCACCTGCAAATACGGGATTCCCTATTTTTCAAACTATATCAACTCGGATCTTTCCCCCGAGGATGCGCTCTCAATGTGCTGCCGATTGCGGCTTGACACCAGTGAGCTTCGTAAACGAGGAGGAGGACTTTTCGGCTCCAATCCGCTGACTGGCTCCATCGGGGTTGTCACCATCAATCTGCCGCGTCTTGCTTACATATCAGCCAGTGAATCAGAGTTCAAAACCAGGCTCTGGCAACAGATGAATATCGCCCGAAACAGTCTGGAAATCAAAAGAAAGGTCATTGAAGAGCAGACAGCCAAGGGACTTTACCCCTATTCGGCAAATTATCTGAATGGAGTCTACGAACGAACAGGAAATTATTGGTTCAACCATTTTAACACCATCGGACTATTGGGGATGAATGAGGCTTGCCTGAATCTTCTGGGTTCTGAGTATGATCTTACAAGTCCGGAAGGCCAGGCTTTTTCCGTGCGCACCCTTACCTATATGCGAGATGTGATCAAGGACATTCAGGAGGAGACCGGAAATTATTACAATTTGGAGGCAACCCCGGCGGAAGGAACCAGCTATCGTCTCGCCCAGAAAGACAAGAAACGCTATCCTGGAATTATTACTGCTGGTGAAAAGTCTCCTTACTATACCAATTCCTCTCAGCTGCCAGTGGGATTTACAGATGATATTTTCGAAACTCTTGATCTGCAGGATGAACTTCAGTCTCTCTATACCGGCGGAACAGTGCTTCATCTTTATCTGGGAGAAGAAATTAAGGATGTGAGCGCTGCCAAGAGGCTGATCCAAAAAGCCTTTACCAACTACAAGCTGCCATATATCTCCCTTACTCCTACTTTTTCGATCTGCAACAATCACGGTTATCTCTCCGGCGAACATTTTTCATGTCCGGAGTGCGGTTCTTCCACAGAGGTATGGAGCAGAGTCGTAGGTTATCTGCGACCCGTGCAAAACTTTAACCGAGGAAAAAAAGAAGAGTACAAGGAACGGGTCAAATATGTGATTAAGGAGTAAGCTCTATGAATATTTCTGGCATCGTTAAAAGTTCACTGATCGATTATCCCGGTCTGATCTCTTGCGTGATTTTCGTTCCGGGGTGTAATTACACATGCTTTTACTGCCACAATCGCCAGTTGGTTGACGGCAGCCATGTGCTGCTTTCTCCCCGCTATGTGATGGATTTTCTAGAAAAAAGAGCAGGTCTGCTGGACGGTGCCGTTATTTCCGGGGGAGAGCCTACGCTTCAGGCGGGGCTGCTCCCCTTTCTCACCAGCTTAAAACAACTAGGATATCAGGTCAAGCTTGATACCAATGGATCTAATCCACATATTATCGAAGCATTGATTCACAGCAATCTCTGCAATTATTTCGCTGTGGACTATAAAGCACCGGCCACACGTTATCCCAGCATTTGCGGGATGGATTCCGATGCATCGAAAGTACTTAAAACCCTTGAGATCCTTCTGGACAATGAAGTTCCTTTTGAAGTCAGAACTACAGTATTTCCAGAATTGGGCGCAGAAGATCTGATGGTTATGGCACAGGAGCTTCCCGTCGTTCCCCGCTATGTACTGAATCGATACAGGCCCCCAGAGAAATTTCTTCCGGAGGATGAGCTTCGCATCAGAAGAAAAGCCCCTACACCAGAGGAGCTTCAATTTTTTGCTGCCTGCGTTTCTGCATATCAGCCAAATGTTTTTATCTGATTTGCAACCGTATTGCATATTTAATCTAAATTTTATCAATCAGCAAACGAATATATTCGGTTTTTCCTATTATATATCTAAATTATGTCGATTCAATCATATGATTTTGTTAACATATGTTACCTCCGTAACTCGTTTAAAATCCTTTGCCTCTCCACCTCATTTCATGGGTAAAATCCACATTTTTCTTACGAAGCGGGTCAGCTTTCCTCTGATCGTTCTTTTACCCAATTTCGACAATTCAACTACTTAATCCCCTCATTAAGTTCTTAATTCATTGAATCAATCCAATTAATTTTGATTATGAATCAAAACTTGTCAAAAACCGACATTTGCGTCTTTTCTTCTGTTCGTGGTTTTTTGTATCCTGAGGTGTTTTTTTATTCTCTGGACAAGACATGCTCTAATTCTTCGTTTTTGGTAATATCCGCAACGGATAAGATATTGAACTGTTTAAGGATCTTAACGGCATTGAGATTATCTAGTGGTGTCAGAATCAAAGAGTCCTCCCCAAATTCATTAACCAACTCAGTTGCTTTTGCCGTATCAATATTTGTTCTGGGTCCCCCCACACAGCCTCCCTTGCAGGCCATACCCTCTATGAAGTTTGCTCTGTCCTTTCCTTGACTGCGCAGCGTTTCCAGGAGCTCGCGGCATTCCTTAACGCCGTCTACCTTTTTGGATTTCAACTTAATGAGCCGTGTGGGATCAAGCCGATTGACTACCATTTTTACAGAAAAGCTGACCCCCCCTGTCCTTGCATAAACTCGCCCTCCCAAAGAGGCCAAATCTTTGTCATTGGGAGGCAAATCCTCCAAATTAATATCAAGCGCATGAAAGATTTCCTTTAGCTCTCTAAAATTGATTACGAAATCCACAGCTCCTTTCAGCCCTTCCTCCAGCGCCTCTGCTTTCTTGGCGGTACAGGGAGCAAAAAAAACGATCTTTGCGTCTGGATAAAGCCGCTTGAGGATCCTGCCTGACGCGATCATAGGGGAAACCGAAGGAGATAGATGTTCATAGATATCCGGGTAATTCCTTTTAATCAGGTTAAACCAGACCGGGCAGCAACAGCTGGTAAGAAAAAAGTCTTCTTCCTTTTTAACGAGCCGATTAAATTCAAATGCCTCCTTAATGGTCAGAATATCTGCAAACAGAGCAACTTCAATCATGTCGTCAAAGCCCATCTTCTGAAATGCAGTTCGCAGCTTTCCCATGGTCACATTCTCACCGAATTGTCCTGTGATAGCCGGTGCAACCACAGCAAAAATGGGTGACTTGCGCTCTTTCAGCAGTTCCACCATGGGCAGAAATTCAATCTTCTCTGCAATTGCACCAAAATCGCAGTCTGCTGCGCAGAATCCGCATTCAATGCATTCATCCCGCTCCTCTTCCGGTTCCTTGTGGTATAATGGGCTTTCATACTTTCCAGTGGTATCACAGCGGCATTTCTTGTCACCGCAATGGGCACAAGGCCCTTCCAATCTTGAGATGAGCGGCTTATGAACGCCCCTGTTCCTCCGAAGCATCTGAAGTTCCTCTTCAAAGAGCTCCTTGCCGTTTGGATCAAGACCCATTGCCAGCCGAATGTGATCCTTGATAAATGGGATCTCATGCTCTCCATAACCGTATTTCTCCTTGATTTCGGCGGCTAGATCATCAAGGTCTGAGATATAATTCAAGCTCCCGTTCCAATACCTTCTCACAAGCTCGCTGAAGATATGCATTCTCTTTTCGTTGAATCCAATAAACCGATCTTCCAACTTCGTCTTTCCTCTCTTCCAATTTCGCATTTCCTCTTATATAGGAACATCCTTCCGAACCACGCCTTTAGCTTTCGTGTTTCAGCTTCGAGACTGCAATGTACTAGTCTTTCCTTTTCTATTTGTGTTTCCAATGAGTGGTTCAATTATTCAAAACCATTAAGATTTGTTTATTGCTTCTCATGCACGCTGCAGCTCCTCCTCTTCATATATTGATAGAAAAAACGGAGGTGATTATCATGCAGGAAGCTACCACTTCGATTGCTTCCCCCGAAAGCTACAACACCATGACACTGACGGGACAAGGCCGGGTTATGGCACAGCCAGATTTAGCGGTCATTCGCTTGGGTGTGCAGACAGATGGCGTAGATCTTGATACGATTCAACCCCAAAACGCACAGATTACACAAAATGTCCTGGATGCGCTGCAGGAAGGCGGGATTGAAAATATCCGCACCGTTCAGTATACCATCGATAAGCTCTATGACTATGAGAACGGAACGCAAGTCGACCGCGGATTCAAGGTTATCAATCTGATGGAAATCCGAGCCGAGGACCTGTCCGGCGTAGGCAATATAGTTGATACTGCTGTGAGCGCGGGTGCAAATCTGATTGAAATGATTTCCTTTGAAGCATCGGAGCCTTCGGTCTACTACCAGCAGGCACTGAACATGGCGATGATGGATGCGATCGACAAAGCAAGAACACTGTCGAGAAGTCTCCGTCTCCGCACCAACCTGACCCCGATTAAAATTGTAGAAAGCGGAAGTGTTATCACGCCACCTCTGCCTTATCAAAGAGAGCTGGCCTCAACACCAGTCTTGCCGGGAGATATTTCTATCGAAGCATCCTTGACAGCAGTGTTTGCTTATTGATGGACAGATGTTCGTTAGAGGGCCAAATCGGAATGCCTCTCCGCCCCATTCTGCGGAAAGGCATCCCTTGAGGCTGCAAGGGCCTAGACCAATCGTTGATCGCTGCTGCTTCTGCGGCAGCAAACTCACTCACTGCCTAAAAGAACCTTCTTTGTTGCAATATTTTCGTAAAAAGCAGCGTCGTGCTCGACGAATAACAGTGTCGGCTTATACTTCAGCAGCATTTCCTCAATCTGCATTCTTGAGATGACATCAATAAAGTTCAGCGGCTCATCCCAGATATAAAGATGTGCCTTCTGACACAAGCTTGCGGCAATCAGAACCTTTTTCTTCTGCCCTTCACTGAAATCGCTGATATCTTTTTCAAATTGTACTCTCGAAAAATCCAATTTCCGCAGAATCGCTTTAAAAAGACTTTCATCAATCCCTTCTGAAGCGGCATAGTCCTTCAGATTCCCCTTAAGATGAGAGGTCTCTTGGGATACATAGGAGAGGATCAGCTTACTGCCGATTCTCAGATTCCCTGTAAACGTAAGATTTTCTCCCAGAATCAGTTTCATGATACTAGATTTGCCCGACCCATTTTTTCCGGCAATCGCAATTCGGTCTTCGGAATCAATAGAAAAGCTCACCTTTTCCACCGCTGGTCTGCCGTCATAATAAATTGAGAGGCCTTCTGCTTCGACCAGCCGGCTGCTGTGATAACCCAGCGGCTTAATGGACAAGTCATCCGCTGTTTCGAGGTTCTTCAGCAGCTTTGATTTTTCCTCTATCGCATTCTCCTGCCGCAGCTCCAGATTTTTAGACCGTTTCATCATCTTTGCCGCCTTATGACCAGTATATCCCTTATCCGCTTTAATCCCTGATAGGAGAAGTCCATTTTTTGTGCTTTCCACCTTATCAGACCAGGCAGCGGTGCGCCTGGCGGCTTCTGTGAGGCCTTTAATCTCCTTTTTCAGCTTTTCATTTTCTGCAAGTTCAAATTGATCCTGAATCTCCTTGTTGTACTGCCAGCTGCTAAAGTTCCCCTTCTGTACCTCGATGTTATTTTTGTTAATAGAAAGGATATGATCGACACACTGATCCAAAAAAGTTCTGTCATGGGATACAAGGATAAAACCTTTTTTTGATCTTAGATAACGGCCCACCAATTCTCTCGCTTCCATATCCAAATGATTGGTTGGTTCATCGATGAGCAGAAATCGAGCTTCCTTCAGGAATAAAGCAGCAAGGAGAATCTTTGTCCTCTCGCCGTTGCTCAGTGTTGAGAAGGGGCGATAAAGGACTTCTTCCTCCACATCCAGCAGGGAAAGCTCCTTTTGAAGTCTCCAGTATTCATAGTCCGAAACAGTCCTATCAATTACGGTTAGGGTATCGTCGTTCATATCCCCTACCTCATAAGGGAAATAGTCGAAGCCTTCGGAAGCGTGAATCGTTCCGCTGTACTCATATTTGCCCATTAGAAGATTCAGCAGGGTGGTTTTTCCCCTTCCGTTTCTACCTGTGAGCCCTAGTTTCCAATCAGAGTCAATTTGAAACGAGACGTTTTCGAATACCGGATCATGACTTCCATCATAACTGAAGGTCAAGTTTTTTATATTAATTAATGACATAATGCAATGCACCTCCTAAAAATGTCTCCATTTTGTACAGTATAAAACGGCATTTTCCGCTATACAAAAAAAGCTGCAAGAAAATAATTTCCTGCAACTCAAAGAAAGCGGCGCAAAGCCTATTACGATCTGATCCTCGGAACAGATCCTTCCGTATGTTATGAGTGAAAGAAATACGTAATTTTCTTGCTTATGGCACATCAAGAACGCGGGCTTTCCGCTTATACTCAGGGGGCTTCCTTGAATTTGCTAAATCGCCTAAGGAGATCCCTGCTTGTTTGTACCAGTTCTATTTTTAAGCAAGATTATTTACGCATCTTTCCACCTCAAATCCTTTTTTATATGTTTTACGCTATTTATTATATTGTATTCCTATTTCGCTGTCAACAGTATTCCATTTTTTGTAAATTTATTCAGTAATAAAACTTGATTGAGAATCGCCCAGAATCAGTCCATAGACATTGATCTGGTTGGCTTGATTTCTTCAACTGGTTGGGTACAAATCACCTGATAACTGATACGATTGAATTGAAGTTCGATCCCTAACTTTTAAACCCTGGTTTTATCCAAACAGAAAGGACGATGAAAAACATGAAAATAAACGATTTTAAGCTGGAAGTCTACTTTGAACAGTACGAATTCTCTGCCCCCTACCTCCTCACTCAGTCAGACTGTGAGTCCATGGAACTCGGTCAGCTCCTTGCCTTAGAACCCGGCGCTCAGGAGAAGCTGATGAAAAGCTGGCTCGGATATACCGAGGTTCAGGGCAACCCTGAGCTTCGAAGTCTGGTATCCGCGCTCTACCAGTCTATTGGAGAAGAGAATGTAATCATGCATACCGGTGCCCAGGAGGCAATCTTTGATTACATGAATGTCCTGCTGGAAAAGGGAGATCACGTAATCTCTATGTTTCCCGTTTATCAGTCTCTCTACGAGGTAGCACATGCGGAAGGCTGTGAGGTTTCTCGCTGGGAACTCAAGGCTGGAGAACAGGGCTGGGCCATTGACTTTGATGAGCTGGAAGCATTGATTCGCCCCAATACGAAGTTGATTGCGGTCAACACCCCAAACAATCCCACAGGCTATACCTTCGGCGAGGATGAGATGAAGCAGCTCTGTTCCATTGCTGAAAAGCACGGCATTTACCTTTTCTCCGATGAGGTTTACCGTGGATTGGAGCTTGACGGGAACACAAGACCCTGTGCCGCAGACCTATATGACAAAGCAGCATCTCTTGGTGTCATGTCCAAGGCTTATGGCCTGTCTGGACTACGCATTGGCTGGGTTGCTACGAAAGATACCGATATGATCAGCAAAATGAAAAAGTTCAAGCATTACATGAGCATCTGCAACAGCGCTCCTTCAGAGATTCTATCTATTATCGCCCTCAATCACGGCGATAAAATCCTTCAAAAAAACAAAAGCATTATCAAAGAAAACCTGACCCTTGCGGATTGCTTCTTTGAGAAGTATGACAGCCTTTTTAAAAACTACCGCCCCATTTCCGGCCCCATCGCCTTTCACAAGATGGAAATTGACCGACCTATTGAGGATTTCTGCGAGGATTTGGTTCGCAAGTCCGGAGTTTTGCTGCTCCCGGCGAATATCTATTCCTATCCCGGCTCCTTTTTCCGAATGGGATATGGACGGAAATCGTTCTCAGAAAGCCTGAATCGGTTCGAACAATATCTCATTGAGAAAGGTTTGGTCTAAGCGATGAAAACCTTACTGTTAAATAGAGATGATGTGCAGTGCCTGCTCAGCCCTGAGGAGGTCATCGCTGCTGTCAAATCTTCCTATATTGCCTATTCCGGCGGTCAGACGATCCAACCTTCCATTGTATCCATCGAGATACCACAATACTGCGGCGAAATGGATGTAAAGGCATCCTATTCCCGCAATACCGAGGTAATCTCCGTAAAATGCGCTTCCGGTTTTTACGAAAACAAAAAAAATGGAGGACTCCCAAACAGCATGAGTACACTGCTGTTATTTGACGGAACCACCGGCTTTCCTCTCTGCATTCTTGACGCAAGTCTCATCACAGGCTGGCGTACCGGTGCTGCCGGGGCGATCTCGGCCAGCCTTCTAGCCAGGGCAGATTCCAGGACAGCTGCAATCATAGGCACCGGCGACCAGGCCAGAATGCAGCTTCGGGCATTGAAAACCGTAATCGATCTCCACGAGATTCGTCTTTGGGGCAGATCTTCAGAACAGATGCACGCTTACTGGGGTGAAATGGCCAAGGAAATGGGTTGTGATATCCATTTGTGCCCATCCCCGGAGGAGGCTGTACGTGAAGCGGATATCATCGTGACGACAACACCTTCCTCAGCACCTCTCATCCGGCAGGACTGGGTTTCACCCGGAACCCATATCATTGCGGTCGGTGCGGACATGGAAGGCAAGCAGGAGCTTGATCCCATGTTATTCCAAGGTGCGAAAATCGTTGTTGACAGTCTCTCTCAATGCAGAGTACGCGGCGAGATTCAGAATCCTCTCCGTCTTGGGATCATCAGCGAAGAATGTATTCACGGTGAGATCGGACAGATTCTGGCGGGAGAAAAAGCTGGACGGGAAAAGGATTCTGAAATCACCATCTTTGATCTGACCGGCATGGCAGTTCAGGATAACTTCACTGCTGCCAAAATATATCAGCGTGCCCTTGCACTGAAGCGCGGAACGTATTATGATTTTATTAAGTAAGACGTATTATGATTCATAAGAGAACAGAATGATACGAATCAATTCAGAGGGGTGGTTAAAATGAAATTTTATATCGTGGATGCCTTTGCAGATACCCTGTTTGGAGGCAATCCTGCCGGCGTTGTGATTCTGGACGATGGCATGGATTTTCCTCATTCGGAACAGATGAGAAAAACTGCCGCAGAGCTTCGTTATTCAGAGACAGCCTTCATCAAGCCTATGGGGCACAATCAATTCCAAATCAGATATTTCACACCGGCATCAGAGGTAGACCTATGCGGCCATGCTACCATTGGATCATTCGTTGCCCTAGCGGACGCGGGACTTACCGCTCCAGGCACTGACTGCATCTGCTGCACCCTTGCCGGGGATCTGAACATTCAGGTTTCTGACGGTTCTGTCCTGATGGATATGAGCGCACCGGAAGCAATTGGAGAAATAGCGGACAACATGGAGCAAAAGGAACTGTATGAAATCATGGGAATCAGGCCCAAGCACCAGGGAGAGATCCTATTCGAAGGCCAGCTCATTCCTGAGAGCAAGCGCCTGTCCGAAGGAAAGACCGGTCGCCTCTTAATACCGGAAATCATTTCTACTGGACTTCCGGATATTCTGCTCCCCGTTGAAAATGAGGCGGCGCTTGCTTCCATCGCTCCTGATTTTTCCGCTCTTTCACGCCTGTCGGAACGCTACGGTGTCGTCGGAGTTCACGCTTTCACGGTGAACTCGGAGGATGGTGCGGTGCACTGCAGGAATTTTGCACCTCTTTATGATATCGATGAGGAAGCTGCAACGGGAACTTCAAACGGCGCACTTACATACTACCTCTATAAAAACGGCTTAATCTCCGAGAATGCCGTGGTTCGATACATTCAAGGGGAAGCCATGGCACGGCCATCTGTCATCACAGGCAGATTGTCCTTAGTGGATGGGGCGGTTAACATTCAGGTTGGAGGAAGTGCAGTGATTCTGGTTCGGGGAACTATTGATCTATAAAAAATTAGGAACGCTGATTGAGTGGAGTGTAACAGAAAGGCACGGGATACACAAGTGAAAAGGGAAGTTGGACGGGTTTATATTGACTGGACTCCCGATAAAGGGAGCGACCATCCCGTATATCAGCAGATCGTTGACTATATCAGCGGAAAAATATCTTCAGGGGATTGGATTATCGGCAGCCTGCTGCCTTCCCAGCGCACTCTGGCGGAACGTTTTGGCGTGAACAGAAGCACAGTTGTCCGAGCACTGGAAGAGTTGATTTCATACGGTATTTTGGAGGGAGAACCAGGCAGAGGCACCATCGTCAGAAGCAACACCTGGTCACTTCTGATGTCAACCGCTCCCCCTGATTGGGGCAGCTATGTAAAATCGGGAGCGTTCCAAGAAAACGTTCCGACCATTCAAACGATCAATAAGCTGGAATTTAAAAAAGATATCATACGTCTTGGCACAGGGGAACTATCTCCGGATCTTTTTCCCAGAGAATTGATGAGCGAACTGTTTCATCGGCTTTCCCAGAAGGTTCCTTCTCTGAACTACTTGGAGCCCCTCGGCTTGCCCGAATTGCGGGAAGCTCTTTCCCAGCGGCTGAAAAAACAGGGAATCGATGCAGATCCATCCTGTATTCTGATCACATCCGGCTCGCTCCAGGCATTGCAGCTGATTTCAGTCTGCATTCTGAAACCCGGCTCAGTAGTATACACAGAGGCACCTTCTTATCTCAAGTCTCTGCAGGTGTTCCCTTCCGCAGGCATGAGGCTGTCAGGTGTCCCTATGGATCGCGAAGGCCTTCTCTATTGGACGATTAAGGAGGAAGATGCGCTCCTTTATACAATTCCAACCTATCACAACCCCACAGGGATTCTAATGTCTGAAAGCCGCAGGCAGGAGCTCTTTCGCTTCTGCAGCAGCCGCCGACTTCCCATGATTGAGGATGATGCTTACGGAGATCTGTGGCTGGAAGAGCGTCCCCCAAGGCCATTGAAGGCTTTGGATAAAAACGGGATGATCCTCTATCTCGGTACCATTTCAAAGACGCTGGCACCAGGACTTCGCATCGGTTGGCTGGTAGGGCCCCAATCTGTTGTGGAACGGCTGGGTGACGTGAAAATGCAGGTGGATTATGGGGCAAGCTCTCTCTCCCAGTGGGCCGTTACAGAACTTTTCAAAAGCGGTCTTTATGATGATTATCTAACAGGACTTCGCATTGAATTGAAGAAGCGCAGGGATCGGTGCCTGCAGCTTTTGGACCAGTATATGAGTGGCCTAGCCAAGTGGGATATCCCCAGAGGCAGCTTCTATATCTGGCTCCGTCTAGTAGGAAGAATTCAGGTGGACCAATTGTTTCAGCTGATGCTCAAGGATAATATTCTCATCAATCCCGGAAATGTCTATGACTTTGAGAAGAACCAATCTGTTCGGCTCTCCTACTCTTATGCCAGCGAGAAAGAAATGGAAACCGGGATCAGGAAACTTGCAGAAGTGCTTAGAGATCTGACCTAAGTCTCCAAGTCGAAACGCTCCATAAGCTGACTCATGCGACTGAATTCCTCGTATCGTTTCATAAAGCGGGGCTGCCGCACTAGTGTTTGAAAAAACATTGGTGCACAGCCCATTTTTTACACGTCGTTCAGTTTTGCCCCGCACTTGGGGCAGTAGTTCACATCAAGTTTGATACTTCTTAAAGTAACTTTCTGCTTCGGTCGATATGCGCAGAGAATCGAACTGATTGATTTCTCGTCAAAACCCACGAAGACCTGATCCGGATTTGAGAATTGCTCGTCGATGCAGCCGCAGCTGAATTTTTTCATTTTGATCGCCTCCCTTACGTCCACTTTTATAATTGCGCAGACAATATCTTCAACGATTTATTATGTCCCAAGATCGTGCTGTTATACTTTACGGAATCTTAACGTTCTCTTAAGTTTTATCCCGCCGAAAGGAGTACTTTTTGTCTAGAAGGGAGATGTTACTATGAGAAGAAGATACGGTTCTGAGATTCTGTTTGTTATAACAGCATCCGTCAGCATAATCCTGATTGCCGGCTGGATTTTCTATTATCAATGAATGCCCCGAACCATACGAGACATGCGTGTCGTTATGTTCGACAGGGCATAAAATAGCAGCTGTAATAGGATATCGCCCATACTCACTGCCTTTGACAACAAAAAACACACATGTCGTTTTTTTGAATGTGTGTTTTATATCATCAATTGACAAAATCGTCGACATACCTCTATTCCATTGAAAAACCAATGCTATTAAGCATTGGTTTCTTTAATTTAACATTAATATTAGGCTGCTATTCGCGCTTTCCTATTTGTTCCTTTTCCGGCAAAAAAGATTCACGCATGTCTCTTTTGTGATTTTATGTGAAATGCAACATTACGTTCCTGTCGCTTTTCGATTTTTCTCTGAAATTTACATTCCTGTCGCTTTTCGGCGCAATCTTTCACAAGCTGCTCAGGCGACTGCTTATGATCTGTTTCTCCTGGACAAAAAGAAGACACCAAGACCGATCAGAAACACTGCCAAGAGCAGTTCATCTGGAATTTGAGGCACAAAATTCTTGAGTAGAACAGAACCGCCCAGCAACAGAAAAATAATTCCAAGAACAATCGTACCGTTGCCTCTGCCTCTGCCTGACTGCGGATCATAGTCCATAGGCCGGTAGTTTTCTGCATCACTGCCATCACGTTCATAATCTCTTGAGACATCTCGGTACGCGGCACCCGGATAATTTTCCGGCATGATGATTGCCGCAATAATATACGCGATAAGTCCTGCGCCTCCCATTAGGGTAAATACGACCCAAAGCAATCTAACGATAACGGAGTCTATGGCAAAATACTCGCCAATTCCTCCGCACACTCCAGCCAGCACTTTGTCATTTGATGATTTATACAGTTTTCTTTCCATTCTCTATCCCGCCTTAATTGATTATCATAATTTGCATAGAACCACCATCGTAGTTCTTTTTCGTTTATAAATTGTATTCTACTTATATTATAAAAGGTATTCCAAATTGATACAATCATGCTACCCTTAAAAGAATATTAAAAAAAGATTAAAATCTTTGTTCTTATTTCTCTGGTTTCTCTGTTTTACATATATTTAACCATGATTTAACGAGATTGCGATCGTTCATTGGAGATTTTTCTAATAAAATTGAATTAGGAGGTGTTCAAATGAACTTTATCCCAAGTACATTGCATAGTGTTCTAACAGGTCTTCTATGGTTCACAAGCTTTCTTTTGATCCTATATGGATTATATTATTTTGTCATTGCGCTCTTCTCCGTCAGACGACTTTATTCTGTTAATACAAGAGCACCGGAAAACAAGTTTGCCATTTTGATCGCTGCAAGAAACGAAGCGGAAGTGATCGAGCATCTGATCAGAAGTTTAAAGCTCCAGGATTATCCGAAAGAGCTGTATGAAATTTTTGTTATTCCTAACAATTGTACTGACAAAACAAAGGAAATCGCCGAAATAGCAGGGGCTTCTATCCTTACATGTCCAATAAAAACAAAATCCAAAGGAGAGGTTCTCTCATTTGCTGTCGATACCTTTTTAAATTCTACAAATGGTTCTGAACGATTTGATGCATTCTGTATCTTTGACGCAGACAACCTTGTCCATCCCAATTTTTTGAGAGAGATGAATCATCTACTATGTTCCGGCGCCCACGCCGCACAAGGACGCAGGGAGAGCAAAAATCCTACCGATACCATTATTTCATCATGTTACACCATTTATTATAATTCCCTCAACAGGCTCTATAATCATTCCAGAAGCGCTCTCGGACTATCTTCTGTCGTCAATGGCACCGGATTTATGTTCAGCACAACTGCAATCAGGAACCTAGGGGGCTGGCAGACGGGTACGCTTACGGAAGATCTGGAATTTAGCGCACTATGTGCATTAAATGGGATTCGGATTCATTGGTCTCCCAATGCAGTGGTATATGATGAGCAGCCGCTTACCTTTGTCCAGTCGTGGCATCAGAGAAAGCGATGGTCCTCCGGTATGCAGCAATGCCTTAGAAAATACTGGCAGCCCTTGCTGCGCAGCGCAGTAAAAAGAAGAAATCTTCATTGCCTGGATATTTTACTCATGTTCCTTGCAACGCATGTTCAAGTGGTTGGTTTTTTGTCCTTCGTTCTAACTCTGCTTTTGAGTGCTCTGAACATTAGCTACAGTTTGTTCCCTCAAACAGACCTGGCCTTTCGTTTATTCCTCTCCTTTGATACCTCTTATTTTGCGGCGTCTGCAACGGCAGTGGCGGCATTGATGCTGGAAAGAAAAAGTCTGTCAAAGCACCTTTGGGGCATTCTGTTTACCTGGCTGTTTCTGACGAGCTGGATTCCGATTAATCTCCTTTGTTTGTTTCATAAGTCCGAAGACTGGAAACCCATCGACCATGTCAAAGGCGTTAGCCTAAAGGAGGTTCTCTCCATCCAGTCCGATTAGTTCCTTTTCTCTTCATCCAATTCCGATTATCTGTTTTTGGTTGGGATACTTCCTTTGTTTGCAAGCTGTATCGATTCTTATTCTTTTCGCAGAATAAAGCTAAGGTGTCTGCCGCAAGCCTTATCCTCCCTGTAGGAAAAGCAATCTTTCGCCTCATACGTACAGGTACGATCGATGAAAATTCGTTCCGGGTTGACCCCCGCCAGCTCACATTGGCGCTTTACGGTCAGCTGGTTATCGATATGATATTTCCGTCTCTCCCTGTGATAAGAGATCAAATCGTTTGCATATTCCAATTGCGAAAACTGCAAGCTGACATCCTCATCCACTTCAAATCGGTCTGCACTCAGTGAAGCCCCGATGAATACGGAGAGTTCGTCCAGGTTGCAGTTCTCTTGTTTTTTTATCCGCTCAAGAAACTTTGGTGTGATTTCCTTCACAGTACCCTGCCAGCCGGAATGAATGGTTCCTATGAGACCTGTTTTTTCATGATACAGGATTACAGGAACGCAGTCCGCAGTAAAGCAGCACAAGAGCAATCCCGGCTCATAGGTGTACAAAGCATCTGTATCAGCAATGGCTGTGTCCGCACGCATTGACCCTCGTCCTCGTTCTCCTGCACCAACCCGCCTGATATTCGCACTGTGGGTCTGGTTCGTACAAACAAAGTTGTCCAGGCTGCATCCAACTTCTTCTGCAAGTTTTCTTCTGTTGGCGAGAACAGCTTCCTGATCCCTACATACGTGAAGTGCCATGTTATTACGTTCCGGCTCGGAATCAGCCGCAAAGGTCATACCTGCCACAATTCTTTTATTGTTGAGCCAATATTCGGTTTTCACGGAGTTTCCCCTTTCTAGTACTGTCGGAATATTTAAAGCTCCCCTGTTTCTCAAAATAGTCACCTGTTTGTCAAAATAGTCACCTGTTTGTCAAAAAATATATCGCCTGATTACTCCCACCTGTTGTTCAAAACATCTTCCGTGAAAATCCTTGCAACATCTGGATCAAACTGGGTTCCCGCATGGTTCCTGATTTCTAAAATAGCCTCATGGTCGCTCAGGGCTTTTCGATAGGGCCTTTCACTGGTCATGGCATCGTAGCTGTCAGCTACAGCGATAATTCTTGAAAGCTGGGGGATTTCGGTACCACTGAGCCCCTTGGGATATCCGCCCCCATCCCATCTTTCATGATGAGCCCAGATGCATTCTGCCAGATCGAGCATTTCGTCTGAAGCGCTCAAGATTCTGTATCCAATGTCTGGGTGCCTTTTAATTTCGATAAATTCCAGATCAGATAGTCTGCCCGGCTTATTCAAAATACCTTCGCCAATTGCAATCTTACCGATATCGTGGAGAAGTCCTACTACTTTCAGCTTATGAATGTCAATCTCAGAAAGCCCCATGACCTTCCCGATTTTCTGGCACAGCTCACTTACCCGTTTGGAATGCTGCTCTTCTCTGTAATTCTTTTCATGAAGGGTATTGATGATCGTACCGATAATATTCCCTCGCAGACTCTGGCTCTCGAGGAGCTTATGCTTATACATATAATCTTCCGCACTTTTGAGAACCTTCATGATATCTTCATCGGCAGAATATTTTGTTTCCCACCCGAAAGAGATATTGATGTTGACGGAATTGACATATTCCTCAGAATAAAGCTGGCGAATTTTTTGTATCAGGCGTTCCGCATCTTCGCCCTTGGTGTTCGGCAAGAGAATCACAAATTCATCACCGCCCCAGCGAGCAACCAGATCTTGTTCCCTGCATGCTGCTTGGATGGCAGCAGCAGCTTTCTGAAGCAATTCATCTCCTTTATCATGCCCGAAGGCATCGTTGACCATCCGAAGACCGTTCACATCACCAATGATAATGGAGATCGGAAGGTTCTCTTCACAGTCGAACCGTTTTATTTCATTTTCATAATACCTTCTATTGTAAACTCCCGTTAGTTTATCGTAATAATTCAGGAACCTGATTTCATCCTCGGTTTTCTTCCGTTCCGTTACATCCCGCAGAGCAATCATGTAGCAATCTGCTTTTCCTGATAGAAAATGCATTACTTTGGTAATCTGCGCAGAATACCATACCTCAAGTTCATTTACACGGTATGGAAAGATATGCGGTGCGATAACATCCTCTGTTTCCAGCCTCTTCAGCCCTCTTTCCAGCAAGGCGCACAGTTCATAAGGAAGTACATCATAGTAATAATTCCCGATAAACTCCTCTGGGTAGAGGCAAACCTCCTGGGAGATCGGGCGATTCCATTCTAAAAATCTGCCGGAGCGATCCAGTAAAATAATATGATCCTGCATGGAGTCGAATAACCGGTTTAGCTTACTGCTCGCTTCCATGTACATGAGTTTTGATAAGCTGCTGTCAACTACTGTCATTACAAAAGCTTTGTAATATTCCAGTAGGGATCGTATTTTTTCTTTGGAGATTCTGGGAACCTCCTGCAATGCCGATAGGTACTGCTCTTCATCAAAGCCAAACTCCGCTGCCTGCTTTTTATATAAATCCAAGTTGATGAGTTCATCTTCATGAAAGTACGGCCCTATGAATAAGGTGGCAAGGTGTTCCTTTTCAATGATGAGGGGAACCGCTGCGTCCCACATATGATTCAGGCACTTATATGCCACAAAATCATCATATCCAATATGCATTTTGATGCACTGATCACTAATTTTACATCGCTTTGCTGTTTCAGGGTGTTTCCTGTGGTAACTGGAACAAATTCCATTCCATCCTGCTGAGGCAAGCGCATTTCCATCCATATCCATAATTCCTACGGGAATTCCCACGACTTTGTTCAGGTTCTCAAACATTGTCTGAAGTGCTTCAAAATTGATTAGTTCTTCCAGTTTCCAACTGCCCACCATTCGCCTGCTCTCCTGCATATCTTCTGCAAATTTGACGTATCGCACTTATTATAGCACAGTGTGCTCCAATTGTCTGATTGTCAAAAAACTTTTCTGAGGGAGCATCGTCTTAATGCTCCCAGTCTTTTCGTATTTTTACTTGATAATCAGAATGCTTCCATGTATTATGATTATGTATGAATAAACACAGATATTTAAAGGGAGGAACTATGAGCAATAACTTACTCGGGAAACAAAAGAAAATCGCTTTGATCGCCCATGATCACAGAAAAAAGGATATGATTGAATGGGCCCTGAAGAACAAAGAGCTTCTGAGCGGTCACTTTCTTTGTGGGACCGGAACCACTGCCTCTCTCATTGCTGAAGAAACCGGCCTGCCGGTCAAGCCATATAAGAGCGGCCCGCTGGGGGGAGACCAACAGATCGGCGCGATGATTTCAGAAGGAAAGGTGGATTTCATGGTCTTTTTCTGGGACCCGCTTACATCACAGCCTCATGATCCGGATGTAAAAGCACTCCTTAGAATCGCAGTGCTCTACGACATACCGGCTGCAATGAATCGTTCTACTGCCGATTACCTTTTGACTTCACCGCTTATGAACAGTGAGCACGAGCGTCATATCATCACCTACCAAAATTCAGTCAAGGTAAAATAACAGCAAAAGAAAAACACGGTCTGCAAAGTGCCGTGTTTTTTCATTCAATGGCAGTATCTTCACCAAGTTCTTCGAGGAATCTAATCGGAGGAAAGGATTGGTCTGCTCGCTTGGCGCTTTTTTTCACTGACTCAGTCCATCCATACTCATCCTTTTCCTTTTGCGGCAAATGCATGACCGCTATTTTCTTGGGGCTTATCCATTCCTGGATTAAATTTCGTGATGAAGGCAGGCTAACATAGGGAAATGGTGCAATCATTAGATCAATTCCTTCTTCATCAAGCTTCAGACCTTGGTAATTCTCAACTTCATAGGCTCCATCTCCCACATGAAGAATCTTGACATTTCCTTTGATGAGAAAAGCAAGGTTTCTGACGTTCTCGTATTCTTTTCCGAGGTGAACCATAGAGATGGCATCGATTTCAATACCCGACAGATGAAGCGTATGCCGTTCTCCCGGCGCCAGATCAAGAGAAATCAGTTGACCCTCACCCTCAAACGGCAAAGCAGAGACTCCTCGCTTCTCTTCCAGTGAGGATCGGGAAACAGCGGCAGCACACTGGTCTTGCCGCGCGCTCCCCAGCTGCTTCCGAACTGCTGCAACTGTTT
The DNA here is from genome assembly GCA_015243575.1 of Clostridiales bacterium. NCBI lineage: Bacteria > Bacillati > Bacillota > Clostridia > Peptostreptococcales > Anaerovoracaceae > Anoxybacterium > Anoxybacterium hadale. The sequence goes on along the minus strand of CP042469.1, from coordinate 4,238,583 downwards.
TTTCTGTTGACAAAATAGCCGCCTTTCCACCATTTCTTACGTACGCGGCAACCAGCTCTGCATCAAAGTGGTCGCCATGGTGGTGGGTAAACAGCATCAGGTCAATCCCATCATAGGGAGGTATGCCCAATAAGATATCCTCTGCCATTTTATCGGGGGTTGTCCGGTATAAGTCAAACCCTTCCCTGCATAATCCATCTATAAGAATCTTCCTGCCGTTTAGATTTAATAAGACCCCTGCGTTTGAAACATAGATCAATTGATTGTTCTCAGAGGTATCTTGTTGCTCAGAGATTTTCGCATCAAATGGAATCATTGGAAAATGCCTCTCCAGCATGATAGGAGCTTCTTACAAGAGGAGAAGATGCCACATGCCGAAAACCCATTCCTTCCGCCAGCAGCTTATATTTTTCAAACTGCTCTGGAGTTACGTATTCTACCACCGGATGATGCAGCGCAGATGGTGCCAAATACTGGCCTATGGTAACGATATCGCAATCTGATTTACGCAGATCCTTCAATAATTCCTCCACCTCATCTGGAGTCTCTCCCAGACCTACCATCAATCCTGATTTAGAATAAATAGAAGGATCAAGCTCCTTCACTCTCTGAATCAATTCCAAAGACCGATCATAATCGGCGATGGGTCTCACGGATGGATAGAGGCGTTTTACGGTTTCAATATTATGATTGATGACCTGGGGCTTGGCAGCAGCAACCACTGCAAGTGCTTCCTTATCTCCCTCAAAATCGGGAATTAATACTTCAATTGCAGTTGCCGGCGAGGTTTTCTTCACCTCTTCAATCACCCTTGCAAAATGGCCCGCTCCTCCATCAGGAAGATCGTCTCTTGTTACAGAGGTCACGACTACGTGCTTTAGATCCAGCTCGGCAGCGGCCTTGGCAACTCTGGCAGGCTCGTCCTCGTCTACCAACATTGGATGCCCCTTGGAGACATTGCAAAATGTACATTGTCTCGTGCACTCCCTTCCTAGGATCATAAAGGTTGCCGTTCTCTTCCCAAAACATTCCATCGCATTGGGGCAATTAGCCTCCTGGCAGACCGTGTGCAGGTTTAATGCCTTCAGCATCTCACTTACCTCATTGATCTTTGGAGAATAGGACACTCTTATCTTAAGCCAATCCGGTTTCTGTTCATTCATCTTTGCTCCTCCTCACGGCTTTCCAGCTCTTGCGTCAACCTCTCCACTTGATCCAGGAAAACACTTCTCTCCACATTATTTGATTGATATCCGTATTGTTGAATAAAATATTCAGCTGTTTTCTCTGTGATTGCTTCCATATCCTGCGCATGTCCAAGAATTTTTTGCAGGGAAGTCACACCCTTATCCAAAATTCCGCAGGGATTGATCCATTGGAAATGTTCCAGGTTTGTGTTGATATTGAAAGCAAAACCATGCATGGTAACCCAGCGTTTCACTGCACAGCCGAGCGCGGTGATTTTTTCATTTCCTACCCATACGCCAGGGTACTTTGGATCTCTTCCCGCATCGATTCTGTATTCATGTTTCAGCAACTCAATAAAGGTATTTTCCAGCTTTTTGAAAAAAACCTTCACATCTTTATCCTGCTGTCTCAGGTTGAGTATGGGGTATCCCACCAGTTGGCCGGGGCCGTGATAGGTCACATCTCCGCCTCTGCTGATGTGGTGGACGGAAACACCTTTGGATTTCAAGAAATCCTCATTGGCCAGAATATTGATGTCCTTACCTGCTGTCCCTACTGTAATTACGGGAGGATGCTCCAGCAGCAGCAGCGTGTCTTCGATCAGATCCAACTGCCTCAGCTTCAGAAGCCGGTTCTGCAAATCCAGTGCATCCGGGTAATCGATTTGTCCAAGTCTTACAAGATTAAGCAGCATTCAGATTCCTCCATTCTGCATAACAACGGTATTTAGCGGCATGCTCCGAGACGGTGCTTCTGCCTCATGTATGTGATTTATGTTATAACAATCGTGCAGAAAGGTCAAGTCATGTCAGGTTTTTCATGTCAAGTCATGTTTTTCACAGATTGAGATAGAAAAAGCTGCCCTCTCCAGCCACATAGCCAGTTGAGAGCAGCTTCTTACATCCGTGTTGTCTGAGTGGAAGGGGATTCCTTCATTTTCTCGTCCGTATTTCATAGTATGCGTACATGATAACGCCGATGATGAACGCAATAAACAAACCGCCGATAAACCAATCAACCATATTGATCACCATTCCCTTTCACCCTCTTATGCTATATTTTATGTCAGGGGCCTGCTGATCGTTCCTGCCAATTGATCCAACGTTCGAGATATTTATTGACCCTACTCGAATGTATGTTATTGTCTTCCAATACAGGTATCATCTATGTGATATGCCAAACCAAAAGAAACAACTGTAACAGCTAACAGGATGATATAGGCCCGGTCAAAGGAACCCGTTAGATTCAACGTGATTCCAATAATTGCAAATGAGGTGACCCGAATAAATCCCACCACTGTATTTACGACCCTGGAGGCAGAGGCATAATCATACCTTCCAAAGACCTGTGCAAGCATAGATGGTTGTATGTTTCCAATACCGCCGATTCCGATCCCTGCCAGCACGCAGCCCAAAAACCATAGCCCATCCGTAGCCGAAGCCTTTTTTTCTTTCCATTTCGACCTCCTATTATTAAAAAAATGCTCCCGCATCTACCAGCTGCTCCGGGCCTAAACGCTGAATGCAGTCCCAGTGTTCCGCCAGCTTGCCATCCTCAAGACGGTAAACATCAAAGACAATATTTTCTATCTCTCCCTCTCTGAGTACCGCATGATTATGGCAGATTACGTTGTTGCCGTCCTCGTAGCAGTGCTTTACAATCAGTTTTAACTCCGGAAAGGCAGCAAAGAAGCGATTTTGAGCAAAGTCCGCAAATCCCGCCCTTCCCTGGGCTACAGTGGGATTATGCTGGATATAGCCCTCCTTCATATACAGTTCTAACTCGGACAGATTTTTTCGATTGAAGCATTCTTCTATAAATTTTAAAACAATTTCCTTGTTGCTCATTATTATCTCCTAATATCTTTGAACCCCTCTCAGCCATTCTAATGCAATTGCAATCCACGCGGGGTTCTCTAACGGCTCTCCATGGATACCCTTCTCCAAAAGATGCAGCTTGCATGGCACTCCCAGCGCTTTCAGTCTTCGCTCCAGGCGTAATGAGCTTTCAACATCAATGACCCCGTCATCCCGTGAATGCCAGATAAAAGTAGGTGGGAGATTCTCATCAAGACGATGAATGATATTAAGGGCTTCGAGCTGCTCCTCATCCGGATCAGCAGTGCCGAAAATTTTTTTCTTTGCCAGGCGATGAAGATCGATTTTCAAATCTCCCTCCCCCGTACTCCAGTCCTGATTCAGGTATCGGTAATCTGTAAGGGGGTAGGATAGAAGGATTGCAGCAGGCCTTAGCAAGGCTGGTTCACTCATGGCTACGGTTGATTGTTTCTCCGCAGCAGCGACCCCAGGCACGCCGCAGCAGACTTCGCCGCAGTATTGAAGCGCCAGATGTCCCCCGGCTGAAGAACCCGCCAGCAGAATGCGTTTCTGATCCGCCCCCCATTGTTTTCCTTTCTGATGAAGGATGCGGAACGCCTCCTTTAATTCCAAAACAGGTTTAAAAGGCTGCCCTGTTCGGTATCGGGCCTGTTCCATGATGGAATAATAGAGGATAAAGGGAACAAAACCTTCTTCGGCAAATCGGCGCGCCACGGGCTCCGCTTCCTGTTCCGCAATACAGAGATATCCTCCTCCCGGGCAGATGATTACTGCCGGCCGGAGCTGATCCTCTTTATCCGGGGAAACTCCCTCTGCAGGATACCCCTCAATAGGGTACCCCTCCGCGGGATACCCCTTGAGATAAACCTCACCGGATCCATTTCCGAGAGGGATTTTTAAAACATGATCCATCAATGCACTTACCACCTATCAATATCTGCTCCGTCTGCTGTTCCGCAAAGACCTTCGGTGCACTCATTCCGTTTTTATAACAGCCTGTCAGCTGCCTGCTTTCTCCGTTTTCAGTTTCTTAGTCCCTAGAGTAAGTAGAATGGAAATGATTAAGCCTAGCGCAAGAGCGACAGAACAGCAGAAGAAAATGAATTGCCCGTCAGGATTGTTAAACCCTTTTCCCACTGCAATCAAGATGGTGGGAGAAACCGCCGTACCGAGATTGACGGCTGTCATATACAGTCCGTTCGCGAATACAGCTGCTGCTGGAGGCGCTGCCTTCGTAACCTTGGAGGTTCCGTAAGGCATCAAGAGCCCAAATCCTAACCCGATAAACACCGCTGAAATAACGATCATCGAGAAACTTCCCGCTATGGAAAGGAGATAATATCCGACTACATTCACTACCAGAATAAAAGGCAGTGCCGCCTTCCCGAGTCTCCTGACGAATTGGGCATAGAAGATCCCTGCGATCATCGATACCGCCGTCATTACCATGGTTGCCAGACCAGTAGATGCCGCATTGCCAAGTCCCTTGCTGTCTACCACAAAAGCAAGATAACCAAAGAAGGCATAATAGATAATTGCATAAATAAAAATTGCACCGCAGACAAACATCATTTTGCGGTTTACCATGCCGCCCTGTTCCTTCTGTTTTTCAATTTTGAGAGGTTCCGGCATTTTGGATGCAACAAGAATCAGCGTGATCACCGCAAAGGCATAGATCAGGAAGGATAGTCTCCAATTGATCGTTGCCAGTACACCCGCAAGGATACTTGTAATAATATTGCCCAGTGCAACAGCCGTGCTCTGGTATCCGATCATCTTTTCTCTCTCCTCACCCTGGAAGAAATCCGCAATCAAGCCTGCTGCAAAGGGAAGGAACAGTCCTGTCCCAACGCCGAGAAGGGCTCTGAAGAAGAGAACCATATTGAAGGTCGGCGCAAACATAGGCCCAAGACCTCCAATGATATAGAAGATAAAACCGATATATAGAATCGTTTTCTTCTTCATGAAATTCGCCAGGATGCCGGAGATGAATCCGAAGGGAATCGCCATAACAGAAGCTAGAATAACCATGTTCATCAGTGTTCCCTGGTTTACTTCAGGAAAGGCTTTGCCGATTTCGGCAAGGGCGGGGGAAATGGTGAGCCTCAGCATCAGTAGAAATGAAATCGATAGGATTGCAAGTTTTAGCGTTTTGTTGCTTTTCATTTTTTCCTCCTCATATTGTCTTACTATTAAACAGGTATAAGCTTATTATTTTGGGCTGTCAGTTTGGGCTGCAGCAAAGGCGACAACATACTCATCCTCATGGGACAATGACACTTCTATGGAAACGATCCCCCTCTCTTCCGCGTATTTTTTCAAATTGCCCCGAAGTGCAACGGTCGGATAACCGATCTCGGATGTGCGTATATCGATCTCCTTTAGACGAACACTGTTGCCATTGATTTTTAGGCACTTGAAAACTGCCTCCTTGCATGCGAATCTGGATGTGAGAAATCTAGCCGGATCCCGGCTCCGTCTCGCCTCCGCAAGCTCGCCCTCCGTAAAGGTCCTGCATACAAACGGATCTTCAAATGCCAGGGATTGATCCAACCGCCTCATGGTTATGATATCGACGCCAATACCGGCGATCATTATTCAAAACCCTGCCACACGGGGATTCCGGTATAGGAAAGAGGCTTTTCCACACCGGTGAGCACCCGGATTGCTCCGCTTGCCAATGCTTCCATCTCAAATTCCCCCGGCATTGCCGTTACCTTGGCAATGAAGGAAACAGCCGCTGTGATCTCCTCCACCAAATGCTCATTATAAGAAATTCCTCCCGTGAGGATGATACCGTCCACATCACCTTTCAGAACCGTTGCCATGCTGCCGACGGCTTTGACAATCTGATAAATCATACCGTCAAAGATCAGCTCTGCATAGGAATCCCCCGCTTCAATCATTTTCACGATGGAAAGGACATCCGCTGTATTCAGATGATCTACCAGACCGCCGGTCTTTGTGGTTTTGTCAAGCATTTCCTTCTCGGTGTATTCACCAGAGAAGCACATTTTTACGATGGAATGAACGGGTATGGATCCGCATCTTGTGGGTGCCATAGGCCCGTCTCCGTTTGCTACGTCATTGGAGTCCACCATTTTCCCTCTTCTGTGGGCGGTTACAGACACCCCGCCGCCGATATGGGCGATGATCAGATTGAGATTTTCATAATTCTTCCCGATGGATTGGGCATATCTCAGTCCGATCTCCTTCTGGTTCAGCGCATGGACCCGGCTTTCTCTCGTGACATTCTTCAAGCCGGTAACTCTGGCCAGCAGCTGAAACTCATCTACATCCGGCGGATTCACTACAAAGGCTGGTTTTCCGTACAGTGTCGCAAAAGAATGAGCCAACTGACTTCCCAGCATGGCAGGATGCTTGATGGTAAAGCCCGCTCTGGCGTGCTCCAACAGCTTCTCGTTTATCTCATATGTACCGCCTTCCAGGGCAACCAGTCCGCCGCCTCTGCCGGAGAAGGCGTCCACCTCCCGCAGGTCGATTTCATGTTCCCGAAGAACCTTCAGGATGGTCTCTCTCCGATAATCAAACTGATCGTTGATCTCAGGGAAGGTTTTCAACACCCCGGCTTCATGGGCGATATTAGCGGAAAATAGTTCCTCCGCGTCTTGGAACAAGGCCACCTTGGTGGATGTGGATCCGGGGTTGATCGTCAGAATCTTTAATTCGTCTCCCATGGTTTTCATTCAAAACACCTTTCTTCCTTTTCTTATCTTCCTGATCTTGTCTTTCGTTTCTTAATCTATCGTTTCTTATCTTTCGTTTCTTAATCTGTTTCTTAATCTGTTTCTTATCTTTCGTTTCTTTTATCTTCCTGCTTTCAGAACAAGCATCACGAGATTTCCGACAATTTCATCCACCGGGGCACTTCTGGAAAAATCCGTAACGGGCTTTGCAAATCCCTGCAGCAGCGGGCCATGAGCCAAGGCCTTTCCAAAGGTCTGGATCAGCTTGACCCCGATATTCCCCGCATTGAGATCGGGAAATACAATAATGTTGGCTTTTCCCGCAACCCTGCTTTCTCGCCTTACCTTTCTTGCCGCCACATTCGGATTGATTGCAGCATCAAGCTGAAATTCCCCGTCGATGTCGAGATCGGGTCGCTTTGCATTCGCAATTTTTACGGCTTCGACCACTTTTTCGGTTATTTCATGCTGCCCGCTTCCGTCAGTCGAGAAGCAGATCAGCGCCACCTTCGGATCCCATCCCAGCAAATTTTGAATCGTGTCAGCAGATGCGCATGCAATATCCGCAAGCTCACCGGCATTGGGATTCTGGCACACAGCACAGTCTGTGATTCCCAGAAGGTTTCCATTTGGCCCTTCAAAGCCGGGGGCTTCCACAATACCCAGGCTGGAAATGGTTTCTATTCCCTCCTGCATACCGATCATCATCTGGCTGGCAAGGATCACCTCCCCAGTTGTATAAGTATTTCCTGCCGCAAGGCAATCTGCCTCGCCAACCTTCACACAGGCCGCAGCAAAATACAGTGGGTCCTTAGACTTTCTAATCAATGTCTTTTCCGTCAGGTCTCCGCTCAGGGCCAGATATTTTTTCACAATTTTGGCTGCGGTCTCTTCGTCTGCATTGTCAATGAAGCGGAAGGCTGCCGATGGGATGCCGCTCTCTTCGGCAAAGTTACAGATAACTTCCTTTTTCCCCACTAAAATAGGGAAGGCTACTCCCAGCTCTGCCACGTTTGCGGCAGCCTGCAAAACCTTGGCATTGTCCGATTCCGGAAAGATGATCGACTTGGGATTCTGCTTGGCTTTTGCGATCAGCCCCTCCATAAAAACACTGTCCATATTGTAATTCCTTTCTTGCTGGATGGTCTTTTTCCTTTTTCATTGTATTCTTCTTTGTTGGTTTGCTTTTTTTCTGTTTTTCTGTTTTGCCGCTTTACTTCGCTTGGTTTTATGCTCCCAATTCTTTAATGAATCCTGTTCATTAGGTCTTTTTTCTGCTTATCTACATTTTAACAATCTGCCGTTCATTCTCAAAATATCCACATAGCATGACACTAATTCATTTTGGATATGAATTGGGAATAACATCTCCTTTATTAAATTCCACCGGATGTATATAATGAAATCAACGTTGGAATGAAAGTGCCAGCCTCCTCGCCTTACGGAGAGGCTGATGCCTTATCCATTTTTGTTTTTCTGTTTTTGTCATGTATACTTTTTTACAAATGCTTACTTATGGTGCTTTCGATCCTTTCTTTCAATGCTTTTTCTGAATTCCAAGATGAAAACCCAACAAGGAAGGTAATAAAATATGGAAACCCTTAACATGATCATCGATCATATTCCCGTTACTGCCGTGGCCGGTCAGACCATTCTGGAAGCGGCTCTAGCAGCGGATATCTATATTCCCCATCTATGCTCCCATCCCGATCTGCATCCTCAGGGTGGCTGCAAGCTTTGTGTTGTGGAGGTGGACGGGAAGGCTGGCCTGCCGGTTACCGCCTGTAACACCGAGGCCCGTGACGGCATGACAGTCATCACAAAATCTCCTATCATCGATAAAATGAGAAGTTTGTCTATGGAGTTGATGCTTGCGGGGCACCCTCATGACTGTACAAGCTGCCGCAGCTATCTGAACTGTGAGCTACAATCCCTGATGCAGTATCTGTCCGCCACCGGCGTTCGCATGAGAGAGGTTCATCGAACTGCCATAGGGATCAACACGAAAAACCCTCTGATCGATCGGGAAATGGAGCGATGTATTCAATGCGGCCGCTGCGTCAGAGTCTGCCAGGATCTTAGGGGCGTCAGCGTTCTGAAATACAAGAAGAAGGATGCAGAAGCCTATATCGGCACAGAAGAGGATCTGCCTCTTACAGATTCAGGCTGCCGCTTCTGCGGAGCCTGTGTTGAAGTATGTCCCACCGGTGCTCTTCAGGATCGAGATGGCATATTTCGAAAGGACCTTCCCAGAGAACAGGCGCTAATCCCGTGCCAGGCAGAATGCCCCGCCCATACGGATATTCCCCGCTATGTGCGTCTTGTCAAAGAAGGTCGGTACGGAGAAGCCGTGGCTGTCATTCGTGAAAAGCTTCCCTTTCCTCACGCGCTGGGCTATGTCTGCACCCGATATTGTGAAAAAGGCTGCAAACGAACGGACCTGAATGAAGCGATCGCCATCCGTGACCTGAAGCGGTTTGCAGTTGAAAACGACAAAACCGAGCTCTGGAAAGAACGAAGCAAGCAGAAGCCTTCCACGGGCAAAAAAGTTGCTGTCATCGGCGCCGGTTCCTGTGGACTCACCGCCGCCTATTATCTTGCAAAATCCGGGCATGAGGTTACCGTGTTTGAGCGAAACCCGAAAGCAGGCGGAATGTTGGCCGCAGGAATCCCAGCCTACCGGCTGCCCAGAGCCGATCTGCAAAAGGAGATTACCACCATCGCAGAAACGGGGGTAAAAATCGAGCTGAACCATACCATTGAGAACGTCGGCAAATTGAAGCAGGATTACGATGCGGTGCTTGTTGCGGTTGGAGCTCAGTCAGGAAAAAGCATTCCTCTTTCCGGGTATGAACTTGGCTGCTCCCTGACGGCTGTGGAGCTTCTCAGAGCGGCAGCCTTCGACGGCAAGGTCTCCTTGATTGAGCCCGGAAAAATCATCACTGTTTTGGGCGGAGGCAACGTGGCCTTCGATGCTGCGCGGGTTTCTCGGCGGTTGGGGGCTTCGGTGAACGTCATCTGCCTGGAAGCAAAGGATAAAATGCTGGCTGATAGGGAGGAAATCCATCAGGCTGAGGAAGAAGGCGTCCGGATTTATGCGGGGAAAGCCAATCTTTCCATTGAAGGAAGCCCAGGTAAGGTTGCGGGGGTGAAGGTCATCGACGTGGAATCCTTCCGGTTCGAGGAAGGAAAGCTAGTGGTCGATACGATTCCGGGTACGGAAGCTGTGATCCCCTCTGACATCATCATCTTTGCCACAGGGCAAAAAACCGATCTGACACCGAAATTTGGCCTTGAGCTGAACAAATTTGGTTATCCTGTGCTTCCTTCCGGAGACCACTCCACCTCACTGGAAGGGGTTTTCGCCGCAGGAGATGCGATTACGGGAACAAAGGCTGTCATTGATGCCATCGTGGGAGGCAGGAGTGCAGCAAGTGAAATCGATCGTTATTTAGGCGGCAGCGGCGATATCAGTGAAGTTCTTCTGGAAAAAGAGACCCCAAGCCCCCATATCGGAACGGTTGAGGAATTTGCCCGAAAATCCCGGGCGGAAGCATCGATTCTCAGATCGGAGGAGCGCCAGGACAGCTTTCGTCTCGTAGACCTTGGAATCAGCTGCAGTCAGGCTGGCTGCGAAGCAGAGCGGTGTCTTCAGTGCGATTTACGGAATCAGCTGCAAAAGGTAAGGCTGTGGAATTCATATCAGTATAAATAAAAAGGGGAATTTCAATGATGAGTATTTGTGGAAAAACCGGTGCTCTTTTACCGGAAATAAATGAAATTTTTAATCTGGCAGACAAGACTTGTCCTGTAGACTGGGCATTGAACGTTGCTGCTTCTGCCCGTCTGGAATCGTGCGGCAAAGGCACACTGTGCCGTGACGGTATGAATCAGATTTGGCAAATCATTCGAGATATAACAATTGACAAAGGGAAAAACGGAGATCTTGAATTACTGAAGGAATTGAGTGATATGATTCTTCTGGCAGCTGATTGTGAGCTGTCGGGAAAGACAGCCCTTTTGATCCAGACCTCCTTAAGCACTCATAGTGATGAGTGGAACGCTCATCTTACCAGAAAGCGATGTTCTGCCCTCGTTTGCGGGGCATATTATACGGTCCATGTGGATCCCTCAAAATGTTCAGGCTGCAATCAATGCGCTTCCGTATGTTCTGTAAAATCAATTGCAGGAGAGCAGGGGCTTATCCATGTTGTGGATAACGAACGTTGCACACGCTGTGGTGCCTGCTTTGATATTTGTCCGGAGCATGCTTTTCTGAAGGCAGGCGCTATGAAGCCCAGATGTCCGGAAAGTCCGATTGCGGTCGGTTCCTTCTCTGAAGGTGCAAGACGCCGACGCAGACCAGGTGGTGAAGAATAATACACCCCCGGCTTAGGCTCTGGGGTTCCTTATTCGCACACCATAATGACACATTAAAAAGAAGCGGTTTATTTTAAGCCGCTTCTTTTTAATGATTGACCGTTGAACAAATGTAGTATCATGCGGGTCTTTATGGTTTCTATCTTACTTTAACCCGGGGAATTTCAATTCCTTGAATTTCTTTATTTTTTCTTTTATGAGCATCTGATTTTCCGGTATATAAAAGAGTCCATGGGTAGCTCCGATCTCTTTTAGGTGGAATTCTCTGCCTTCATCGGTGGTCCGGTCTCTGCTGAGACCGTCTTCTGCTATGACAAATTTCCATTTGCCGTCTTCCGTCTTCTCCAGATCTCCGCCGGCTCCGCAAACCTGACATTCGATGGGCCAATGCACTCCGTCCCATTGTTTGTGTCCCAGTACAAGGGCGCTGGAGTGACAGTTGGGACACCAGCCCTCATCCTCATCCCCCAGCCATTTGCGCTGCTCCACAGGGGTATGAATCGCTGTCATGATGTTGGCTCCCATCTGGTAGGCACGCTCCATCAATTCATCATTAAGAAGACATTGCGCTGCACTGGGAACACGCTTTGCAAGAATCATATCCACTACAAGGAAGGAATTTGTAAAGGTTGTGGCCTGCATCGCAGGCATTGCGATGGACTGCCAGGAATCCATCGAACCGCCTACCGCGATCAGCCCCGCAACTCTATCCTTCTTTTCAATGGCTCCGATGGCCTGTAGGAACGCAGTTTCATACGCCAGGTTGCGCTGTGCGAATCTCAAATAATTGGCCGAAGGAAACAAATCATATGTAGGTGCGGAAAAGATGACTCCGTCCTGTTTCAGCATTTCTTCCGTGATCTTATCCTTATCATCCTGAGCCTTCAACACGCAGGGAACCCGTTTACCCCTGGCCATTCCTTCGGAGCAGGCGGTACATCCCGTGCAATCAAGGATCTTAAAGTCTCTCAAATTAACCAGTGTAACCTCTGCTCCGGCTTCTTGACAAGCTAGAAGTGATTGTTTTAATAAAATCTCAGAGTTTCCGTCATGCCTACCGGCAGTAATTCCCATGATTTTTACAGCCATTTTTATAACTCCTATCTTTTATAGATACAACGATTATACAGCGCAGAAACCCGTTGGAGCAACTTCAGAATACACTGGCGGCTCATAGGCCATTGCAGCAGAAGCTTCTGCGCTATTGAAGTAATGTATCGGTTTATTCTTCCTCAAAGGCAAACTTGTACGCCCGTTCCCCGGCAATTCGTCCACTGTTCAGACAGAATCCCATGGTGTTTCCTGATAAAATGAAGGGGTAGCTGTCGCCGAAGATATTACATGCGTCAGTACCTGCAGCATAAAGTCCCGGAATTACCTTATGGTTTCCCGCCATGACTTCCATTTTGTAATTTACAAGAATCCCGCCGAGAGAGCCGTAAGCGCCCACATTCTGACGACAGCAGTAAAGCTTGCCGTTTCCAATGGGCTGCAGATATGCTCTGTCCTTTTCAAAGATTTCATCATACCCCGCTTCGCACATCTTATTATATTCCCTGATGGTATCTGCAAGGCCGACAGGATCGATCCCTGCCTTTTCCGCCAGCTCTTCCACCGACTCTGCCTCGCAAATCGGCTCATATCCGGCTTCCAGATCCCGCTTCCACTGCATGTCAAAATGATCGTACAGATCATGGGGATGGACATGGGAGTACAGGTCTCCACCGTCCTTTTTATAATGGTTCAGCAGCTTCTCATCAAAGATGGAGTAGGCTACCATATCAGGCTGTGCAGTGATAGCATTTCCTGTAAAGGTAGTATTCGCAATCTGATCTTCCGGCATGAACCGTTCACCGAGCTTGTTAACCCAAAGGCATGGCTGACGGAATGCGCCATCCAGGATAAAGTGATTCATATTGTCGGGCAGCTGATACATGAGTTCCATGGTGCTCTGTGTCTTTCCCGCGCCTGCTTCCCAGGCCATTCTCAGCCCGTCGCCGTCCATTCCTGGAATTGCGAAGTTGTAGATAGTCTTTCCGAACTCGTATCCTGTGTTTTCCTGAATCATCTGCGGATTGCATCCGAAGCCCCCTGTCGCAACGATAACCGCACCGCCGGTACACTCGATCTCTTCTCCGTCCTTATCCACCGCCAGGACTCCGATGGCCTCGCCTCCTTCTGTGAGAATTTTTCTAACCGGGGTTTCCATCATGAACTGAACGCCAAGATCGTTGGCTCTGTCCGTCAGCGCCTTTGTCATTGCTGATGCGCATCGTGGTCCTACAGTTCCGTCCTCCGCAAGAACGACGTGCCAGGTAAACTCGCCGTCTGAATATGGTCTCGTATTCTCTGGTGCGCTGAACGCCCGCTGAACGCCTGCAAATCTGACACCCATATCCTGAAGCCAGTTGATGGTGTCGCCGGACTTAAAGTAATACTCCCTGACGATCCGAGCATCCACTCTGTAGTGGGTGAAATACATGTGCTTTCGGAAGGCTTCTCCCGGAGTGAGGGCAACCATGTGCTCCTTCTGGATTCTCGATCCGATCCCCAGCGGGCCCATTCCCATATTTGCTGCACCGCCGGTAGTGTTTGCCTTTTCAAAGGCGATGACCGATGCGCCCTTTTCCGCTGCTGCAACGGCTGCGGCCAACCCCGATAATCCGGCTGCGACGATGATAATGTCTGCATCCATTTTTTTCATAGCTTAACTCCTTATTGATTAATAATTCTTAAAGCTCATGTACACGTTTCAAGCGATTGTTTTATCGCATGCAGTTCAAACGACTGGTTTTATCGGTACATGTACCCGTTCTTTGTTTTATACTTAGGAGGAATGACCGGAATCTGAAGGTAGGAATCATATTTCCCTCCTCCATGAATGATATGGCTTCCCTTGTTGTCCGTTTCCCAGCTCAGCGGCTCAAACCAGCCTTCTCTGATGTACCTTCCTGCGATCTGTACCCTCAGTTTCTGTCCCTTATGGTAGATCTTGCTCATGGGTACAATGGCGATATCAACCGGAACAATCTCTCCCTTTTTCAGCTTTTCTTCCTTGAGATGGGACTGAACCGGTTCAAAGGAGGTGGAGAGCTTTTCATCCAGCGCTCTGTGGGATACTCTCATCTTGCCCCATGCCCCCGGATGAGGCTCCCCAAGGATATACGCTGGCAGCCAGTTTCCATCTTCATCGGCCTTCTGGATGTTGACGAAGAGATCCATCTCATCATGCTCTTTTGATTCCACCCAAAGTCTCAGATACATGTATCCTGTGATTTCCGTATCCTCTTCAAAGGTGTAATCCAGTTCCAGCTGTTCCGTCGCGCTGTCGTAGGAAACGCTGGCTTCCGTTTCCAAAGGCTGAGTGGCGAGGCACTGGTTCGCCGCATCGATATAAAATCTTTGATATTCGGTCCTGGCAAGTGGAAATTCCTTTTCCGGGCGGTTTGTCTGATAATCGCAGTCATAAGCGTCCATCACTTCGATCCGGTATCTTGGTGTCATCTCCCAGCCGTTATGAATCTCCTTCAGGTACCGGTCAAAGAATCGTTTCAAATCCTCAATGTTGGCGGGAGAATAAAGATCCGGCCACTCCTGCTCTCTGTGTACTCTGAGCCATTTTCTGGTGGATCTGATTTTCCGGAACGAATTGAAGGCTCCGTGTAGATGGAAATGATGCCAGGAAGCTGCCGCGTACACCGGAATTTTAATACTTTTGAAATCTGGAATCTTATCTTCCCAGTACTGGTTCATCAGCGGATATTTTTTGGCGTTGGCTACAAGATCATCCACCAGACTTGGACCGGTGAGAGATGCTACGATGAACTCGTTGAAGCTGAGCGCCGGAACGCCTCCTTCAAAGATGGATTCTCTGTAGATGTCCGTGGTTGCTTCCCATGGAGCAATACAAGCAAGATGAGGAGGCTGCTGGGCCGCAACCCTGATCTGGGTCATGGCAACGCAGGAATTGCCGCTCATGCCTACTTTTCCATTGCACCAGTGCTGCTTCGCTGCCCACTCGATAAAGTCATATCCATCCTGCGCATCCTGGGTGCCGAAAAGGTTGATATCCCCTTCGGAATGACCTACACCTCTTGGGTCTACATTGGCCACCGCATAACCATGATGGCACCAGTATCCTGGGTCCGGTGATTCAAATTTTGCCATAGTGGAAATGGTCCCCGGAGGTACTCCCATAACCTGCCACTCGGACATTCCGTCTCCCGGACGTTTCCCATAGTAGCTCCAGGACACCAGGCAGGGGACATTGGTTTCCCCCTCTTTTCTGTAAATATCTGTATAGATTACAGTGCCGTCTCTCATAGTTACCGGAACGTCCTGCTCGCAGATGATGCCGTCTTCCGTCTTATACGTGCGTTGGTTAAACTTGGCACAGAAGCCATGCGCTGTCGCCGCAATTCCCTCCAGCTTGGACAGATCCAGGTTTTCATCAGGATCCACGGGAACTCTCGACTGACGGTAGCAGGTTTCGAGCTCTTCTCCCTTGATTACTTCTTTCTTTGTGAAGATTTTAATATCATTTCCTTCAGACATTCTTCCACCTCCCATAATTAAGCACGAAGCTCAACCTTCCACAAGCTGCTCAACGTATTCTGCCGCTTCTCCAAAGGTCTTTCTTCTCTTGAAATCCATATAAGGGATTTCAACCTCAAATTCATCCTCAAGAACCGTTGTGACCTGAACGTAGTTCCCTGATTTGAAGCCAAGGGCCTCGAAGCTGGAGTCCGCATTCAGTTCATCAGCATTTTTTTTCATTACATCCGCAGTTCTCTTGATGATCGTCTGCAATATTTCTTCTCTCAATTCCATGGTTCTCTACTCCTGTTTTGCTATGCCCGGCTGAGCGTCTAAGGGTGCGGTTGAAATAAATCTGAACCGCTATTGCGGCGCATCTTCCGGTGCCGTAGTTCTAATTTACTTATCTATATTTTAACAATCCTTTGCCGAATCTCATAATACTGACAAGGCATGACATTCATTCATTTTGGATATGAATCCAGTTCTCTGTCACACCTAAATCCTTACAATACCAAGTTTTAAGTGTTATAGCGTATTAGGTAACGTTAATTCGAAACTCCATTGTCCACGAGCGATTCTCAATGTTTCAGGAAACAAAAAAACGCCGCAGGATGCAGCGCTCTTTAGGCTTAAAAATTATTTTCTATTTATGAGGAAGTCTCGTCACGAGGTACTGCTCTGCAGCTCATCCACGAAGGCCAACATGGAAGGCTTGATGTTTTCCTTTCTCCAGGCAACTAGCATATCCAATGAATCCTCTTCAATGGTATAAAGCTTAAAGTGTCCCGGGTTGGGAAGACGGATCGTTGAGTCAAGAATGGTTACTCCCACCCCAGACTCAACGCAGAGCAAAATGGATTCGATATTCGGCATCTGTTTTACGATTCTGGGGCTGAATCCATATCCATTGCATAATCTGACAACAGCATCAAAGCCATGTGGAGATTCTTCTCTGGAAATCATGACAAAATCCCTTCCCCTCAGGTCCGTCACCGTCACATTACTTTTTTCTGCCAGCGGATCATCCTTTGAAATGATGATACTGCTGTGGGTTTTAAAGATAGACTTGTATTTCAATCCGAGGGTATTGTCAATCTCAAAACTCAATGTGAAAATCAGATCAAGGCTGCCGTTCAGAAGCTTTTCCCTGAGGATTTTAAAGGAGTGTCTTTCAAAATTCAAGTTGATATTCTTGTGCTCACATTTGAACTTATTAACGAATTGTCTGAGAAAAATACCAGTATCAAGTGCATCCAGGCAACCAATATTGATGGTGCTGTACTGACACAGGTTGGAATCCTTTGCAGTTTTGATAGCCTGATCAATATGTTCGTTGATTCCGGAAAGTTCTTTCAAAAGAACTTCTCCAGCAGGCGTCAGATGAACCGAGCGCTTTGTCCGGTAAAACAGATCCGTCCCCAGTTGTTTTTCCAAAATGGAGATCTGCTTGCTGACAGACGGCTGTGACGTGTACAGCATCTTTGCAGCTTCTGTAAAGCTCAGATACTGAGCAACCGCCAGGAAATAATCAATTTGCAGCATTGTTACTTGTCTGGTTCCCAAGGTAACACCTCATTTCTTGAATCCCCGCATCAGCGGACAAGGCGATTGATCCACCGATGCGGAAGCGAATTCGAGTTACTATGCCGATTCCAGTTTGTTGGTTTTAATATATCATAATCCCCGGGTACAATCCAGTCTTTACTCCCGGTTACCACAGTCAGATCAAGGGATTAGAATTTACAGACGCTTGAGGAAAACCGTAATATCATAGGGAAAGCGCCGCCACATATGCCTGTCTCATGGCATCAAAAACCTTAGAGGCTTTTACGCAATCCCCTATTTTGTAGGTTTCGATTCCATCCAGCATCTTTTCAAATTCATCCGCCTGTTCCGTAAGACCCTGCATCCCCAGCGCAAACACCACGGTATCGCAGGGCAGCTGCTCCGTATGATCGTTCCCGTCCGCCACAGTGACTCCATGCTCCGTAATTTCCGTACATTTCAGACCAGTCCGATATTTCAGCCTCCGATCCATCTCATGAACCAGAGCGATGCGGTGCATCACATAGGAATCCGGCGCCACTTGGTCCTGCATTTCAATGACGGTGACATTACGCCCGTTTTTGCTCAGATGAAGTCCGGTTTCACAGCCCACCAGTCCTCCTCCGATGACAATAACGTTCCCGCCGATCTTCTCCATATCCCCATATACATCCAGGGCCTTGACCGCATGCTCGATTCCTCGGATGGGAGGAATCACTGGCAGAGAACCGATTGCGATCATTGCGGCATCTGGTTTGTAAGCTGCAACGTCTTCCGATGTAAATTCGTGATTCAAGACAACCTTGATTCCCCGTTTTTCGATTCGTCTGACCAAAAGATCCTTGAAGACGCCCAAATCTCCTTTATAAGCATCCGTATCAGCAAACTGCAGCAATCCTCCGAGCTGTTTCGTCTTTTCCAGAAGGGTTACGTTGTGTCCCCTGTCATGCGCCACGACGGCAGCCTCCATTCCAGCAATCCCTCCTCCGATAATCAGTACGTTCCGCGGTCTTTCCGGCTTTCGGTTTAAAAGCTCCGTGTCATAGAAGAAGGCGTTGGGATTGACCGTACAGCCGAAGATGGAATCAAGCTGATCCAGATTATCTTCCAGGGGGCCGGGAAAACATTTATAGCATCGAAGACATTTGGCAATGTCATCTCCCTCATCTGCCATCACTTTATTGGCAAAATCAGGATCAGCGGTAAGCGGTCTTCCGAATGCCACCAGATCGCACTTGCCTTCCGAAAGGAGTTGTTCCGCCAATTCCGGTGAGGTAATGCCTCCTACCACCGCTACTGGGATGTTTACAACTTTTTTGATCTCCGCCGCCAGGTCTGCATTGAGACCGTGGGGATGATAAAGAGACGAAAATTGTCCGCTGAGAATTGGGTCGCGGTACAGCCCCACAGACACATGGATGATATCGGTATAGGGTTCGATCATTTTACAGAATACAGCGGTTTCTTCAATGCCCATTCCGGCCTCGGTCCTCTCATCGCCGCTGACGCGGATTTCAAGAAGAAAGTCTTCCCCCATTGCCTCCCGCACCGCTTTGATCAGACGTACAGGAAATTTGGCGCGATTTTCAAGAGCTCCTCCATATTCATCGGTACGTTTATTGGTTCTTGAAGATAGGAACTGATGGAGAAGCCAGCCATGTCCCGCATGAATCAGAACACCGTCAAAACCAATGTTTTTCATGAATCTTGACGCAGTTATAAAATGGTCGATCACCTCTTCCATTAATGCCTCATCCATCTCTACGATGGTGGTTCCATCCTCCCTCAGGAAGCCTGTAGGGCCTATGGGATTTTTAAGCCCCGGCAGTTTTAGCATGGACTCTCCGCAATGAGAGAGCTCAATCATCGCTTTGCCTCCATGATTTTTTATATCATCTGCCACGCGTTTCAAATCTGCTGCTGCCGGGTCATTTAGATTGGTATAATCGATGGGCGGAAAGGGCTCTCTGCTGGCAAATTCGAAATCTACGGCCGTTTCGCCAATGGTCACCTGAGCATATCCTCCCGCAGCTCTGCCGGCAAATTCGTGGAAAAACATTTTCCGAAGGGGTGGTATTTTTACAAATGGCCCGCAGTAGATCGGCGATGCAATCATACGGTTTTTATAGGTGTGTGCTCCGACCTTCAGGGGTGATAACAGTCGTTCGTACTTTTCGCTCATGGTTACAGTCCTTTCCGTATCATGTTACAACATGTGTTAATGACTTTCCTACTATATTCCATTGTATCAGCAGGCCCATTGTTTAAAAAATACCGATATCATATTTCTCTTATTCTGTTTTGTTATTAATATAACACACCGAAGCAGGCTCATGAGACATCGCTGGCCGCAGTAGAAAGACAGGCGGCGGAAGGAACCCCTCCGCCGCCGTCTTAATGTTATTGTAGCTGATAAATTACTTCCTTGGAGCGTTGAAACTGGCCGATCATTTTTTTCAGCAAATCTGCCTGTGCCGATAGCTCCTCGCTGGCGGCAGCACTTTGTTCTGCTGTCGCCGAATTGTTCTGCACCACACGGGAGATCTGGTCGATTCCTTGATTGATCTGAGCAATTCCGAGCGCCTGCTCCTCGGAGGCTTTTGCGATAATGCTCAATTTTTCCGTTGATGTGACGGCACCCTCTGAAATGGTCGTTAGGACTGTGGCGATTTCGTTGGTAATCTCTGTTCCGACCTTTACCTTTCTTAGGGATCCTTCAATGAGCTCCGTCGTTTCCTCTGCGGCTTTTGCGCTTCTCGCCGCAAGACTTCTCACTTCTTCGGCTACCACAGCAAAGCCTTTGCCGTGCTGACCTGCCCTGGCAGCCTCTACCGCTGCATTCAAGGCAAGAATATTGGTCTGGAAGGCAATGTCATCAATCACCTTGATGATTTTAGATATATTTACAGAGGAATCGCTGATTTCTTTCATAGACTGCAGCATTTCCAGCATGGTCTCTTTCCCCTTGCCACCTCCGTCACGAGCCTCTTTCGCCAGCAGATAAACCTCCTTCGCTTTCAAAGCATTATCCTTGCTTTGTTCGGCGATTTCAGAAACAGAAGCAGAAAGCTCCTGTATGGAACTGGCCTGCTCCGTGGAGCCTTGTGCCAGGAACTGGCTGCCGTCGGATACCTGCCTTGATCCTGCCGATACCTGGTCAGCCGCATGTTCGAAATTACCCATCACTTGATTTAATGTCATGATAATGCTTTTCAAAGAGTCTCCGATTTCAGTAAAGTCTCCCTTATGCACCATGGTGATTTCAAGGTCAAGATTACAGTCACTGATTTGTGCCAGGACTTCCGATATTTCCCTCAGATAAGCTCTTAGATTCCACAAGGTTTCATTCAAGGCAGCCTTGAGCAAGCCGTGATCGCCTCTGTAGTTTCCTTCCACTGCAACCTGAAGATTTCCTTGTGCCATTTGCTCAAGAACCCCCAGTACCTCGGCCATAGGCTTTCCGAATGCGTCCAGAGTCTCGTTAACACCTTCTACCACAGCCCTGAATTCACCCTTGAATTTACTGGCATCACCCCGGACACCGATCCTTCCCGCGACAGCAGAATCTGAAATCAGTGTGGTTTCCTCCACAAGCTGCTTCACGGTTTCGTGCATTCGTATGAGCGACGGCAGCAAAGTATCATTTTCACTCCGCCTACCCACGGCTTTCAGCTCATGAAGCTTCGAAAGATCTCCGTCAGCCACATCGGTAACCATTTCTATGACATCCCTTACAGTTGCAATTACATTATTGATGCTGTGTCTCATTTTTTCATAGATGCCTAAATAAGATCCGTCCATTGTCATGGAATAATTATTCTTGCTCATCTGGCGAAGAATCTTACTCCCTTCGTTAACCGCCTCTAATCCGTCAATACATGCATTGACGCTGTTTTTGATATCATTGAATTCTCCCTGATATTCCTCCATCATCTTTTCTGGAATCACACCGATCGCGATTTTGGAAATCCGCTGTGCCGCCGAATGCAAAGGAAAAACGACAGCAGAAAATGCCTTATTCAGATTTGAAAGCATTTCCGCATATATTCCATTATGCGCCTCCGTATTAGCTTTAACTTCAAAATTACCTTTCATAAATTCCCGGGATAATACTTCCGTATCCCTCATCAGTAAATCCAACACATCAATGCATCCGTTGAGTTCTGAGAACAATTGAGCAACGTCTCCCTGCCCCTTCCCTTCTATTTTATCAGGTGTCTGCCCAAGGCGGATTTGCGCAAGACAAGCAGAGGCGATACGGCAGGGCTCCGTTGTAATATCAAGGATTTGATTCAAGCGCAGAAGAATTTCCCTGTACGAGTCTTCCTCGCTTTCAAAATCTGCCGCCCTAGCACTGAAATTGCCGGAAGCAACTTCCTCAGAAATCCGGATTACTTGCTTTTCAAGTAATCCAAGCCCCAAGCCTTCGGACAGAATTCCATCTTCCACTGGGTCGTCATCGGTGAGACTGTCTCCATCCTCACAAAGGTTTCGGAAAATCATACGTACGAGTGAGACACTTCCCATAGCAGTAACGAATATTCCAATTGCCGTCAGTGCTGCCGCCATAATTATCACTTTGTAAAATCCTGCCCCCTGGGGCGCAGCGCCTGATATAATCAAGCTGTAAACCCCTGAAAGACCAATGATTGCCATAAAAGCCCCTGTCAACAGTGCATTTCGGATCAGTCCTCCTCTGATTTTCTGGTAGCTGTTCGATTCCATTCAAATCCCTCCATTTTTCTATTGATCCGATCAACGCAAAGATACCATCCTGACGGATGGTATCTTTGCTTCTTCCTGAGTCATCCGTATTAATCTTGAAAATTTTACGGTCTGGACTTGTTTATTTGGTTTTATTAGTTATCCATTTCATGGTTTTCAACCATGAAATCTTTATTATATTTATGTTCATTAACAAAATGAATTAAAATCAAGTTGACAACAAGTACGCAGATAAACGTTACATATACTCCTCTGAGACTTCCTGTCAGAGCGATTGACGCTCCGCTAAGGGCAAAGTTCATGGAAGTGATAATTCCCTGAACCGGAAAGATTACGCTGTTAACCTTTTCAAAACCATGACGTCCGAAAATGGCAGCAGGCAGAGAGGTTGTAAAGTTGGCAGAGCCTCCAATGGCCATACCGATCATGAATACAGAAAGGTAGATTCCTACTTTTGTCTCAGTGATGTTGCTTGCTAAAGCAAAAATATACCAAATACCGAAGACAAACATTGCCTTCTTTGTTCCCCATTTTTGATCGATCACGCCGAACAGCCAAGAACCGAATACACCAATTGCGGCAAGTACCGTCATGATGGAAATCGCCTGAACCTGAGTAAAGCCAAGCTGCATGTTTCTGACTACAAGCTGTGTCATAACACCAACCGTTACAAGCTGGTAGATTCCTGTGGTAACCGCCGCAAGCCAAAATTCCTTTTTGGTAAGCAGCTTTCCGGCAGTCCAGCCTCCTGTGACATCTTCTTCATGGCCTACATAATATTCCTTCTTGTAAACTTCCTCTGTTACATTATCAGGAAATTCGTTCTTTTCCTGGGGGGTGTTCTTGATCAGCAAAAGCCCCAAGACTCCAAGAATAATTACTAAAATTGAGGGAACCATGACACCCTTCTGAAGTCCTAATGTCGCGACTAAAAAGGCAATCATCGGAACATAGAAAGCAGAGGCCAGGTTATGTCCCATTGTGGTATAACCCATTACGATTCCCTTCTTCTTAGGAAACCACTTGGCAACCAGGGTGCCGCCTGCAATATACCCGCCTGACATGACCGAACCAGTGATGACACAAAGGCAAATGGCATAGACCAGCAAAGAATTGGCCAGACCGAGCCCGATGTAGAATGCACCTGCTAGAAAGAGGCAGATTCCAGAGGTCTTTTTTGCTCCGATACGAATATTGACTTGACCAAAGATAAGAAAAAAGATAAATCCAACCAGCCCGGCAACGGTTCCCATGCTGAGAACCAGTGAATAATCAATACCGGTTTTTTCCGCGAAGGCAGGTGCTGTGATATTGGAACCGTCGTTGACCATTCCCACATAGAACCAGAACATCGCAGCGCAATAAATGATTACTCCCCATCCGCTTCTGCTGAAGCCTCCGATGATACTTTTCTTTTGACTCTTCGCCATAAAAATTTCCTCCATTAGTATTATTAGATAAATATTAATAAAAACAATTGTTTATCAACCAATGCTAGCGTTCAACGATGAGAGAGGTGCCTTGACCACCACCGATGCAGAGAGTCGCAAGGCCAAAATGAGCTTCCCTTTTCATCATCTCATAGATTAAGGTAATTAGAATTCTTGCTCCAGATGCTCCAATAGGATGCCCCAATGCAATAGCACCTCCATTGACATTCAGTTTAGCCGGATCAATCCCAAGGTCCCGTCCCACTGCCACAGACTGAGCAGCA
The DNA here is from genome assembly GCA_015243575.1 of Clostridiales bacterium. Classification (NCBI taxonomy): domain Bacteria; kingdom Bacillati; phylum Bacillota; class Clostridia; order Peptostreptococcales; family Anaerovoracaceae; genus Anoxybacterium; species Anoxybacterium hadale. Next base: position 4,214,947 of record CP042469.1, on the reverse strand, counting down.
AAGGCTTCGTTGGCTTCAATGAGATCAATATCCTGTATGGTCAGTCCTGCTTTCTCCAATGCGCTCTTTGACGCTGGAACAGGACCAATTCCCATGATGGTCGGATCGACACCAGCCGACGCATAGGACTTAATTTTACAAAGATAGTTCAGGCCAAGTTCCTCTGCCTTATCCTTTGACATGATGATGAAAGCGGCACCACTGTCATTTATACCGGAAGCATTTGCTGCTGTAACGGCACCATCCTTTTTAAAGGCTGGTTTCAACTTTGCCATGCCTTCTGCTGTTGATCCAAATTTAGGATATTCGTCAGTATCAAAAACGATGGATTCCCCTTTCTTTTGTGGTATTTCCACCGGCACGATCTCGTCTTTGAATCTTCCTGATTTAACTGCCGCTTCAGCCTTTTGCTGCGAATCCGCAGCAAAGCGGTCCAGTTCTTCTCTTGTCAAACCCCACTGTTCCACGATGTTTTCCGCAGTGATACCCATATGATAGTGATGAAATGCATCCGTAAGTCCGTCATGCACCATGGTATCTACCATCTTTGCATCACCCATTCTGGCGCCCCATCTAGCGCTTGGCATAATATAGCTCGACTGACTCATGCTCTCAGCACCGCCTGCCAAAATACAATCTGCATCTCCTGCTTTTATGATCTGCGCAGCAAGGCCAACAGTTCTTAATCCTGATCCGCAGACTTTATTGACGGTTAATGCGGGAACCTCCTTTGGGACGCCTGCTGCCATTGCTATCTGTCTGGCCACATTCTGCCCAAGACCTCCCTGCAGGACATTTCCGAGAATTACTTCTTCTATGATAGCGGGATCAATTCCTGCCCGTTTGATTGCTTCCTTTGCAGCTGCTGCTCCCAGGGAGACGGCGGGCATATCCTTCAATGTGCCGCCAAAACTGCCAATAGGCGTTCTGGCTGCGCTTACAATAACTACTTCTCTCATTGTTTCTCCTCTTTTAACTTTGGGCTAATGATTAGCTCCGCTTTATCTTCGAGGGAATGATTAGTTCCTCTTAATCTTCAAACTGATGATCAGCTCCGCTTCTGTAGCGGCCTGAACCTCTTCGATGGTATAGCCTTCGTTAATTTCCGTAAGGACGATGCCCTCCGGAGTAATCTCCATAACCCCCATCTCCGTGATGATCATGTCCACTACACCCACAGCCGTATACGGCAATCTGCATTCCTTCAGGATCTTGTGTGCTCCCTTCTGGGTGTGCTGCATGGCGATGATGACCTTCTTTGCGCCTACCACCAGATCCATCGCACCGCCCATGCCTGGCACCATCTTTCCCGGTACGATCCAGTTGGCCAAGTTTCCGTGCTGGTCTACCTCAAGGGCGCCCAGAATGGTTGCATCTACATGACCGCCTCGGATGATTCCAAAGGAGGTTGCGCTGTCAAAGAACATGGCTCCCGGATTTACGGTCACATACTGGGCTCCTGCGTTGACGATGTCCACGTCTTCTTTGCCTTTCTCTGCCGCTGCTCCCATCCCCATCATTCCGTTTTCTGACTGGAGAATGATATTCACTCCCTCAGGAAGAAAGTTTGCTACCATGGTGGGAAGTCCGATTCCCAGGTTTACCACATCACCGTCTTTCAGTTCCTTTGCAACTCTTGCGGCAATGATTTCCTTTATATCTGCCATGGCATTTCCCCTCCTACGATGGCATCCACAAAGATGCCCGATGTCACTACATTGTTCGGATCTATGGCTCCGATTTCCACGATCTCGCATGCGCCTACTATCACATAGCTTGCCGCGCATCATGGGATTAAAGGTTCTTGTGGTCCCGTTATAGGTTGTATTGCCAAATTCATCCGTTACAGAGCCTCTGATGAGAGCGAAATCCGCCTTCAGGGGCTTCTCCAGAAGATAGTCTCTGCCGTCAACATGGATGACCTCCTTGCCCTCTGCAACGATGGTTCCCACTCCCGTAGGCGTGAGAAAGCCGCCAAGGCCTGCACCGCCTGCTCTGATCTGCTCAGCCAAGGTTCCCTGAGGCACCAGGATGCATTCCAGCTTATCTTCCTCAATGTCGGTGTTCATTCTCCTCGCCACCTCGGGGTTAAGTCCCACATGGGATGCAATGAGGGTTTTGATCTGACCGCTCGAGACCAGCTTTCCAACGCCTCTTCCCGGCACCCCCGCATCATTACAAATGACAGTGAGATGTTTCACACCCTTTTCTACAAGGGCGTCTATGAGAATTTCCGGTGTTCCGCAGGCCATAAACCCGCCGACCATGACGGACGCCCCATCCTTTATTTCAGCGACAGCTTCCGCTGCTGTCATGATTTTTGATTTCATGATTCTTTACCTTTCCTACAAGGTTCATTAATCTACTTCTTCATAGTTTAAATCATCAGGGATACGCGCTCCCTCCGTGATGTATTCTCCCATCACGCTGCATACGGGGCAAGCTCCAAATTCATCACCGTACCTGGTAATAAGGTCAACGCCATACTTGAACATTTTACCGCATCCCGGGCAGTGATAGTACATATATAATGCGCCCCAGGTCATAAGCAAAATTCTCCTTTACAATCTGCCGGTCAGCCATTCATAGCCTGACCGGCTTTCAAAATTTCATAATACGAGAAATACTGTATTCTAGAGCTGCGTAATACCTAGTTAAGTTTTATACACGGTACTAGTTTTTTGCAGGCAGCCCCAGGATTTCTCTGGCTTCTGACGGAGTTGCCACTTCACAGGTAAACTCTTCGATGACTCTCTTGGCACGCTCAACAAACTGCATATTGCTCTCCGCAAGAACGCCTTTCTTGTAAAGTACATTGTCTTCCATGCCCACACGGATATTTCCACCCATGGCGATAGCCGCATACATGATCTCCATAGCGCCCTGTCCTACACCAAATGCGCTCCAGGTCGATCCGGGTGCCACCTCGTCCATAACACCCTTCATGAACACAAGATTCTTGGTTGTAGCCGCAATGCCGCCTGCGCAGCCCATACAGAATTGGAAATGAGCTGGAGCTTTTAAGATACCTTTTTTCAAATAGTATGCTGCATTGTATATCATGCCCGGGTCAAAGGCCTCGATCTCAGGCTTTACATTGACTTCCTGCATCAGCGTACCGATCTTTTCCAGGAATGCAGGATGATTTTCAAATATGGATGTATGAAGCCAATTCATGGTTCCGCAATCGTAGGAAGCCATTTCAGGCTTTAATTCATAGAAAGGCCTGATTCTGTCTTCTTCTTTCAGTCCAACCCCGCCTGATGTGGTCAGGTTGAGGATGATGTCGCAATCCTTGCGGGCCCGGATTAGTTCTACAGTCTTTTCAAACTTGTGAAATTCCATTGCAGCACGGCCTTCATCATTACGACAGTGAATATGTGCCACTGCTGCGCCGGCTTTCCAACAGTTGTAAACTTCCTCTGCAATTTCTTCCGGCTCGATGGGAACGTTTGGTGTGTTCTCCTTTGTGGGCCAAGCTCCGGTAGTCGCAACGGTTATAATCCTTTTATTTTTAAGTGCTTTATCCATTCGATGTACACCCCTTTCTACTTGCCTGGGAGCGAAGCCTCTGCATTTCGCTCCCGACTGATATGATTTGAAGAGTTCTAGTTAAATTGATCCGTAAGTATAGGTTCTTTCAGGAACATCGTTGACTTCATCCTCATCGATTTCCGCAACGCAGCGAACCATAGCGCCATCTCCCATATACCATCTGATAGGGAAGCAGAAGAAACGGAAGCGCTTCCCTGAAACCTTATCCAGATTTCCGCCAAGATTTTCAACACCTACAATCCCGTGACCAAGCATCATCTTATGGCAGGGTTCCCAGGTTCCCCATTCACCAATGGCTTCCAGTTCACCGAACTTCTTGTCATATGCTTCCTGTCCGTGGATTCTGATATATTCTTCTTTGTCGAATTCAGCGTAAGCCTCTTCGCCAAACTTTTCTACATATTCTGTTGTAATCGGTCTTCCGGAAGCACCAACAAGGTTCATCCGGGTTGCACCGTTATTGCCCATCGCTGTGTGAAGCGGATGGTCAAGGGCCTGCATATCCATGGCAACGCACTTAACCTTGTTCTTTACAAACCACTTTCCAGCATCCATACCGGTTCCGCAGGAATAATGATAGTATTCTTTGGAATCATCAAACTTGCGGTGCATTCCTGTGTTCAGGCAAACAATCATGCCTTCCAGCTCCTCTGGCTTGATGTTTGCTTTTTTGCAGGCTGCTTCAAGGTGTACATCGGTAATCAAACCCCAGGGCTCGATATCGATTTCCAGACAGATGGCTTCTCCGGTATAAGCATCAACAGGCATTTCGTGTGTATACCGCGCTCTTTTGCCATCGAATTCTTTTTCCATTACATGTCGGGGTGCGTCACAGTGAGTTCCTGTATGCTGCACGCAGTCGATTCTCTGGGTGAGAACGCCTCCCTTAGCAAGGGTGTGCATAGAGTCGATTACCGGCTTTGCAAAATAGGGCCATCTAGGAATATCTGCACTGAACGGATGGGTTAAATCAATCATAACTTTCTTAGCCATTTTCTATTCTCCTTCTCTTTAACAAATGTTCTCTCCCATAGGGATCGTGGTTGGTTTATCAATAGATTTCTGTTTGTGTTCTGAGCTGAATAATCAATGTTTCTCTTCTGCAATAACCGCCTCGCGCCATTTGGTTCTTGCAGTCAGAGACTTGATTCAGCTGCTACTTAAGGTCTTTTGTAACCTCGATCAAGTATTCTCTCAGACGTTTGTTGGACGCAGCAATCTGCTCTGGCGTCCAGGTCTGGTAGCCTTTCCCGGTCTTGAAACCCAGCTCGCCCTTCTCCACCAGCTCCCGAAGCAGCTTGGATGGTTCATGCGCATCCTCTAGATATTTTACGATATAGCTCTGAATGCTCAGAGATAGGTCCAGTCCGATCATATCGGCGTTTTCCAGAATTCCCAAAATCGGCCATCGTAGTCCGGGGCCGTAGCGCAATGCTTCGTCAACGGTAGCTGGATCTGCGATGCCGTTTTCGACGATGGAAAGCGCCTCTCTCCAGATCGCATGCTGGAGTCGGTTTGCTATGAATCCAGGAACATCTTTCACACACTTAACCGGTTTCTTGCCGATTTTTTTCAGGTACTCGTAAGTGATGTCCATGGTTTCGTCGCTGGTGTCTTCCCCCTTGACCACCTCTACGAGAGGAATCAAATAGGGGGGGTTCCAGAAATGAGCACCGACAAATCTGCTCTTGTTTTTCACTTTAGCTGCGATTTCGGTGATGCTCATAACAGAGGTATTGGTAGCCAATATGCAGCTTTCTTTGCATAGGGGCTCGATTTCCGCAAACAAATTCTGTTTCAGCTCCATATTTTCCAGTACGCACTCAATCACCAGATCAGCGTCTTTAAGGGCTCTCTCCATATCGGTTGTGAACAGAATGCGGCTTAGGATTCCGCCGGCTTCCTCTTCTGTCATAGCTCCTTTTTCAATGAGCATATCCAGATTGGATCGGATTCCTGCCAGCGGCTCGCTCTTCATGCTTCTCGATCTTAGAATTACATGGGTCTCAGGATCTTTTGCAAATACCAGCGCCAGACCGTTTCCCATGAGACCGGAACCGAGTACGGTAACATTTTTTATATTCATACAAATCCTCCGCTAGTGCAGCGTATTCTAAATAACCGGATAGAAAACGCCGAATGAATTTAAATACGCTGTACTAGTTCGCCCAGTATCCGCCTTCCACAGCAACATTGGCACCTGTCATAAAGTCACTTGCCGCAGAAGCAAGGAAAATACATGGGCCCACAAAATCATCTGGCTCTCCCAGCCGTCCGATGGGCAGACGCTTCAGGAAGTTTTGATAAACAGCACTTTCCGGATCAAACATCCATTCAGTCAGATCGGAACGGAACACTGTAGGATTGATGGTGTTGACATTGATCTTGTATTTCGCGGTCCATTCACATGCCAGCGACTGTGCCATCAGGTCGATTCCCGCTTTGGCTGTACAGTAACCGGTATAGCCTGCCATTCCCATCTTGGAACGGGCTGAGGATACAAGAATTACTTTTCCACCTTTTCCCTGCTTGATCATCTGCTCTCCTACGTACTTACAGAACAGCCAAGTCCCCTGTACATCAGAATCCATAATCTTCTTCCACTCGGAAAGCTCCTGCTCTACGATGGGCTGTGCGTGATTGTAGCCTGCTGCTGTCAGCAGCACGTTTATCTCACCAAACTTCTCCACCGCGTCTTTTACGATGCGAATGACATCTTCCTCAACTGCAGGATCGCCTATGGAATACCCGCATTCGATCCCCTGGGCCGTGAGCTCCTCGCAAAGGTTTTTGCATTTGTCATCACTTCTTCCGGTTACGAATACCTTCATTCCCGCTAGCCCGTATCCAATGGCAACCGCTTTTCCCAGTGCTCCTGTCGCACCGGTTAAAAGTGCAACTTTGCCCTTGACATCAAACAGATTGTTTACAAATTGTTTGTCAGCCATATTGTTTGATTCTCCTCTCAATTTTTAATCAGATTCCCAATAGAAATCCCTTCCAGACAACACTCTGATAACAGGAGTTTCAGTGAATCCGCTGCGGCCCTGTCATAGAGCTCTAGTTATAGCTGATTACCACCAGAACAGTAGCAATCTGGTTTGTATTGTTGATCATTGATCTTCCTTCATTTGGTTCAATAAAAACGGAATCGCCTTTTTTAAGAACCAGTTCCTCTGTTTTGGATTTCACAGTGATCTCTCCATCGAGTACAAAATAGACCTTTTCTGTAGGTGAGTTATCCTCATACGCCCACTCGGCGCCGCCACCGGGAAGGAAATAAGACATTCCCATCCAAAACTGTTTGGTTCCTGTTACGTCAGTTCCATGAAGCTTCATTGCCTTCATGTCAAAATGCAGTGGTGCATTGTATGGAGCAACATCCTTCAATTCGACTTTTTTCATTTTTTTCACCTCCAAGCGATTTGTCACTATATATTCGCAACTGTCATGCCAAACTTAAAATTTTTCTGATTACCTGCCAATAAAAAAACCTCATACATCGCTAAACACAAGCGATTCAGAGGTTTGAAAAATTTAAATGATTTTAAATTTAGTTTTAATCAGACAGAAAATTTACCTTTTATTGTTAAAAAATTATCTTTTTCAATACGTTTTTGTATTAAAATATAAAAATACCTATGAAATAACGCCTCAAAACAGGGCAAATTTCAACATTAATACGTTTTCGTATTGTCACAATACATTTTCGCATCGTGCTTGCTCTACGTTTTTCTCCTGAGGGGGATACCCAAAGCCTGTGCCTTTCTAACGATGGTCGGCTGTGTGGTTTTCAGAACATCAGCGGCAGCGTAAGAGTTGCCATACTCTTTCAAAACCCGCTCAAGGATCTCTTTTTCATAGTTCTGTACAGCCTGTTTCAGCCCGACCCTGCTGATACTTCTGGTCTCTACAATATTGGGCTTTTTTTCACCCATATAAATAATTCTTTCAACATCCTCTCTGCCCAGGATCCGATTGGAGGAGATAATCACGATCCTCTCCACAATGTTCTCCAATTCCCGCACGTTTCCAGGCCACTCATATTCTGTCAGCGCCTCAATTGCCTGACCTGCAAATTCCTTATTTTTTTCATAGAAGCGGTTAAATTTGGCGAGGAAGCCAGAAGCGATCTCCGGGATATCATTCCTCCGTTCCCTCAGGGAAGGGAGCGCAATTGGAAATACGTTCAACCGATAATAGAGGTCGGCTCGAAAGGTATTGTTTTTCACCATCTCCTCCAAACTTTTATTAGTAGAGGCAATGACTCTTGTATCGATCTTGATGCTCTCTGTTCCGCCTACTCTGATCAGTTCTCTTTCCTGGAGTACCCGCAGGAGCTTGGTTTGAAGCTTCAGCGGCATCTCGCTGATTTCATCCAGTAAAATCGTCCCGTGATTGGCTGTCTCAAATAGCCCTTTCTTGTCCTTCTTGTCAGCACCAGTAAATGCACCCTTTACATACCCGAATAGTTCTGATTCCAAAAGATTTTCGGGAATAGCAGAGCAATTGACTTTGACATAAGGGCCATTCTTCCGCTTGCTCTGTTTGAAGATTTCACGGGCAACCACTTCCTTCCCTGAGCCGGTTTCCCCTGTAATCAGTACAGTGGCATCTGTCTGGGCAACATATTGAATGAGCTCTTTCACACGCAGAATGGTTGGATCACTTCCCAGAAACCCGTTTTCTGCCCGCTCCCTCTTCAGGGACTTCAGTTCCTCTTTATATTGGCGTTTCTTAATTTCTGAGTTCTCCAGATCCTCTTTTAAGCGGATCAGCTCTGTCATATTTCTCATAACAGTAATGACCTTAAGAACTTCGTGATTGGAGTCAAAAAATGGAATGCCGACAATTAGAACCTTCTTGTCATTCCGATAAATAGTCGAAAGAGCAGAAACCTTTCTCTTTGTCTTGAGTACCTCAAGAGATACCGCTTCGGAAAAATATTTTTTTTCCAGCAGCTCCTCAATGGACTTCCCTACGATTTCTTCTTCTGTGATCTCGGTAATTTCTGTATAACAGCGATTGATATTGGTCACAAAACCATTGGCATTTACGATACAGATCCCATCATCAATGGCATCACCCAGAACCAACGCTGTCATTTTTTCCAGCTTGAGATGTTCGAGTTCCGTGTTGATTTCCTCGATTTCGAGCTTCAGCGCGAGGTTCTCATCTTGCAGTGCCAGATTCTCAGTTTCCAGTGTAAGGTTTTCAGCTTTCAATACGAGATTTTCATCCTGCTGGCTTTGAATTAAATCCTTTTCTTGTTCCATAACGCTCCCCTGCTTTCCTTTATCGTCTCAATTATATACAATGCCCGCGCAGTTGTCACCACTGTTCATCTTAACCGGCCGTTTATCCTATCATGATTCTCTTCGTAAATGCTGTGCGATCTTTGTACATGCTGTCGTTTAATCTCATACAGCAAAACGAAGGACAGATCGCTCTGCCCTTCAAAAACATTAACTTATTGTGATTAGTTCTCCATATAGATTACTACAGTCGATATACCATCAGCATCAGCACCCTTTGTATCATAGAGACTTACAATACATCCCTTACTCAAGTTGGATAGCCTATCTACCGAAAACGTACCTTTATCCGCATTATACTTGTAAACTACCGCGTTATCAGCAATAATGTAACCTACTGATCCTGCTTGGATTACAGCTGCGTCAGAGTAGATGTAACTGACAGCCTTATTAGCTGCGACGATTCCGCTTGTTTTTACTCCAGAAATAACCGGAGCAGCGTCCAGCGCCGTAACACCTTTAATAACGTCGTTGACATCTACTGTGATCTTATAGACTCCGAATACTCCCGCTCTGCCATTGAATTCAGCACCAGTATTATTAGTATTCTTTGTAAATGGAGCTCCGTCAATGAATCCCGTGAAACTATAAACTGTGACACCATCAGCCTTTATTCTCTCCCTCGTATTAAATACGCCGTATACCTCCGATTCCTCTTCATCAACTATGAAGCTCTCACTGATTAACATGGCAGCTATCTTTTCGTCTTCGTTGAGGTAGATTATGAATGGAAAATCGGAAGCATCACCATTGATACTGGATTTTACGGATTTAATCTTGCCGACGCCATAGTCATTGTCGCCGTTTCCCGGATCCGAACCAGTGTAGGTAAATACAACCACGTCATCTTCAATATCATATATGGTATTTCCGTCAGTCAGCGTCATTCCATCATCGTTAATGATAATGTCCTTGGATAGAAAGGATACAATGGGCTCATCAGAATCATCTATCAACCAGTCAGATCCGTCCTCGCTTATACCATACGCAATGATCTGCCCGGCTTTCAGTTCCGCCTCGCCATCTTCGTCCGCGAGGACTTTCGTGTTTCCGCTTGCCAAAAGAAGCTTGAAATTCCAGAAATCACCTACTATTGTAACCAATCCATATTGATTCAAAGCGATATATTGTGGAATCTCTACCTGCTGATCCGGTCCTGCTGGAGATTCGCCTGTTGCTGCATAGCGGACATAATAAGCACCAACCTTCAGCCCCTCAATCGCTTTGGCTCCGTTTTCTACCAGCTGATAATCCTCATCCGCCGCAGCCCTATATTTCATGGTATCGTTAACACCCGTGATTTTTCCATCCGATCCATGAGCGGTCGTAGGTGCGATTCCCTTAAGGCCCTTAGGCGCATCAACTACCACTTCAGAGGGAACCAAAAGGGCGAATGCAGCATTTTCCTTAATAAAATAACTGACAGGTTCGGAAGGAGCACAATTGTATCGAAGGTACTCTGTGCTGCTAATATTGTAATTACACCCAACTGTTCCCGGAAGCCCTCCATCGTAAGAGAAGACCACCGCATCTTCCAGAATCTCGTATTCTTTATCACCGGCCAACAGCTTCCATCCGTCGCTTTCCTTTGAAATCCCGGCGTTATTGCAGATCCAATCATTCTGCGCAGGCGCGATGAACTCAATTTCATCGTCCGTATTGACCACACAGGTAATGATTTGGCCTTTCGTTACGTTCACTTCGTACGGGTAATTATGAATAAGTGAAAAAGCATGAAGCGCCCCCCATTCCGTGTACACATTGATACTGTTTCTGCCAAAGCTGTCCGGAAAGAGGTAGTCACTTACAATTCCAACGATATAATACATCTCGGCTTCCGGAACAGTCACCAGTGCCGGGGCGCCTGCGAAATAATTAGCCTTTTGGCGATACCGCACATCATATTCGCCCGGCATCAGCTTTTCAAGGCTGTTTCCTTCGATGGCTCTGTATGCGGCTTCAGAGTCTGAGGATTGCTTGTATTCCATCAGGGTATCGACTCCAGTAATTCTGCCGTTGTCCGCCATATAGCTAGTAGGAGCGATTCCTTCCAGTCCGGTAGGAGCAAGCTGTCTTCCCGGTACAACCATGCAAAGGGAATCACTTACATTGCCGGCGCCATCCTTTACTTTGATATAGATGTCTTTTGGAACCGTTTCGATAGAAACCGTAATGGCAGTTGTCAACGTAGTGAAAGCAGTCCCTTCCGCAGATGTACTGATCGCTGGTTCACTGACATTATGATCCACCACTTTGTAATAATAGCTTCCAGCCTCGCTGGAGTGAAAGGTTATTGAAGCCTGATTTTCACCGATCTGTACTGCCGGACCCGACGTCAACGAAGGTTTCACCGTGTCGGACTGCCCTCCGGTATTTCCTCCCGTGGGGCCACCACCGCCGCCACCGCCGCTAACAGTGGGTTCTTTCGTTTTAACCTTACCCGCACCGGTAACGGTTCCCGGTTTCCCATTCCCCGACAGGGTAACTGCTGCATCGGTGTTCAGCACTGCAACTTCTGCATTTTTGCCAAGAGTGAGCTCCGCTCCCTCGGCAGATTTCGCCAGATCAATTTTCTTAATCTTGGCCGTATCTCCGATTTTTATCTTCAAATCCGGCGCTGCTGCAGAAATGGTTCCAATCGTTCCGGAAAGATTAAGGGAAGTACTGCCTGCATTTTTATCAACGGAAAGGGTGTTCACAACACCTTTCTCTGTGACGCTGACCGCTGCCTTTGCTTCTACAGTCAGAGTTTTCACCTCACCTCTGACCTCAACTTCCGCTCCGTCTGAGACTGCAACGTCGGTGAAGCTTCCCTCCAGAATGACTGCGGTATTTGCATTAAGGGTTGCAATGGTTACACCTTCTGATACGATACGAACCGCACCGTCAGTACGCTCCACAATTACTTTTCCATTTACCTGACTTCCGTTGATGATATGAACGGAGTTTTCCCCACCGCCCCGGGCGATTAATCTCCCGTCAACGTGAACTGCATCAAGGGTTACTGACCCTTCCCCGATACCCTCGGCAAGAATCAGGTCACCTTTTATGGCCAATCCTTTTAGTTTTACTCCATCGGAATTGATCACAGCGATACTCTGAACCCCAGAGGGTGACACTGTATCGGTATAGGTACCAGGTTTGTTGTAGTAAGTGCTAATGGCATTATCAATCATAGTAACAAACTGAGCTCTCGTAATGTCAGCTTTCGGCTGAAAGCTCCCATCTGCCATACCACCTATAAACTTGCAGGCCTCCAGTCCAAATACAGCGTTTCTGGCCCAAGAGGAAATACTGCCCGCATCAACAAATGAAGTTTTCTCAGCAGATGCAGCCTCTGTTCCAAATGCCCGGAACAGCATGACCGCAGCTTGCTCTCTTGTTACATTGGAGGAAGGCATGGCATGTCCGTTTCCATCGCCGGTTAGTATACCGGCAGCTTGAGCCTTCAGCATAGAGTCAGCAAACCAGTCACCTGCGTTCACATCAGAAAAGCGATTCTCCGCCCTTTTCTGATATCCCATAAGCCGTTCTAGTATTACTGCCAGTTCTGCTCTAGTGATGGCTGCATCGGGACGAAATCCGCGGGAGTCTCCCTTGACAATCCCAAAATCTACCCACCGTGTAATTGCCTTGGCTGCCCAATGCCCGGTAATGTCAGTCAATTCTGTTCCGGACAACATGCCTTTCTGATTGGATGCTTCTGCACCGAAAGAAAAAACGGGCAGCATCGTCATGATTAAGCATACTGTTAAAAACACAGAAATCCTCTTCTTTGCCCTCATACAATTCCTCCTTGATTTTAATAATGATACACTTATTTACCATTTTAAACCAATTCTTAACAATGTACAAGGCTATTTAAGGCCAAATAAGTTCCAGATTCTGTTCCGGACAGATATCGCTGCATAGGCCGCAGCCTCTGCACAGGTCTGAGCTGACGGATACATCGCCGGAAGCTTTGGAAAGCGCTCCGTAAATACACGCAGAGATACACTTATAGCAGTCCTGACTGCCGCAGTGATCTTTCAGATGAGAAATTTTCGGTTCGACCTGAATCTCGTCGAAGGATTTAATTCCGCCCAGAGCTGACCCCCGAATTTCAGCAAAACTCTGGACGTCGTTGGACTCCATCCAGTCCTCGAGATCATTTTTGATCCGTTCGATATGACCGAAGCCGTTCAGCATCAGCGCCGTTCCAATTTGGATTGCGGACGCACCCAACATCATGTACTCCAAAATATGTTCATAACTTTCAATTCCCCCAATTCCGCAAACCGGCAGCTTGGTGCTTTGCGCAATGGTTGCCACCGATGCCAGACCCAGCGGTCGAATGGGACTTCCCGAATATCCTCCGTAGGTAGGAAGATAGGGCTTCCGTTCCTTGATATTCACGCCCAGAATACATCGCACTGTATCGATGGCGCTGATGGCACTCCCGCCTGCCCTTTCCACCGCACAGGCTACCTTCGACATATTGGTGACGTTCTGGGACAGCTTTACCATAACCGGAATGTCAACACAGCCCACAACTTTTCTAGTCATTTCGTAAATACGTTCTGAACTTGCCGCCATGACCTCCAGCCCCTCTCCCATAGGTGAAGCCAGCCCAAGCTCGATAGCATCGGCGCCGATCTTTTCCATTTTACCTGCAATATAGCTGATTTCAGAGGAAGTTTGGGCACAGATGCTGGCAATCACGATCCCGCCGTTGCTTTTAGCCGTATCAATCTCCCGCTCCCATTCCTCCAGCAAAATATCACTATAAAGTCTGATATTCTGCACCCCGTTGTTTCGGTAGGCAACTCTGGGTCTTACATCAATGTTTACTTCATTGACGATGGTTTCCGTTACTACTGCTCCCGCTCCTGCAAGAATAGCATTTCGAATCATATCGCCGTTTCTTGCCCACGGGCCGGCGGCGACAATAATGGGATTTTTCAGCTTTAAACCCATAAAATCCACAGCAAGTGTGTGTGACATCGTCCCTACCTCCTTTTCATCAGAATATTTCTTTAACCCTGTCCTTATGTCCGCATGATTTTCTGACCTTCAGTTTTGACTGAATCAGTATTTCCTGCGGCTGCGCATCCTCTTGCGATTCTTCCATAATATCAAAAAGCAATCTGGCTGCAATTAACCCCATACGATACATAGGTTTTGTTACAGTGGTAAGCTTTGGTTCCAGATATCCTGATATTTTGAGATTGTCAAAGCCCACTACGGCAATATCCTCTGGGATCCTCAATCCAGATTGTTTCATTTTTTCCATAGCTCCGATGGCCATGATGTCAGAAGTCACGAAGATCGCCTGGGGTCTTTGTTCCAAATTGAGCAGCCTGCTTGCCGCAAGGAACCCCCCTTCCAAACTGTTCTCCTCAGCCAGGAAATATTCAGCGGGACAGGTCAGCCCTTCATCCTCCATGGTTTTCCGAAACCCTTCCAGCTTATGCTCGTTTTCAAGCTTTGGTCGGCTGCCATAGATCACGCCAATTCGGCTGTGGCCGATTTCAATCATGTGCCTGGTAGCCTCAGCTGCTGCTGCTCGGTAATCTGTGTAAACAAGATTTTCCTCAGCAAGCTCCTCGTTTTTTCCGATCAAAACAACGGGAATATCCTGCTTGCGGATTAAATTTAGATCGCTTTTTTTTAGATAGGTTGACACCAGTATGATTCCGTCTACTCTTCTGTCAATGAAGTTCTCAATATATCCCTTTTCTTTGTTCTTGTCGTCTTCCGTTGCGCACAGCATAATGTTATAGCTCTTCTGATGCGCCACATCCTCTACCCCTTTGGCAATTTCCATGTAACCAAGGTCCGTTATTTCAGGGATCAGCAATGCGATTGCTCCGGTTCGGTTCAGCTTCAGGCCTCTTGCCATCCAGTTTGGCTTGTAGTCCAGACTTTCCATGACACTGAGAATGTGTTCCTTTGTATCGGGCGCTACCGCATCAGGATGATTCAGTACCCGGGACACGGTGGCAACAGAAACGCCGGCCTTTTTTGCTACGGATTTAATATTCAAGGGAGAATCCTCCTGCTTATATAGCAAATTATTGTATGCCTGTAGTATAGCATACCCGCTGACCAATGAAAATAGGACGCTTAGCGAAGCGCTGATTAATTCCGTTTGCACGTTCCTAAGGTAAATCAAAGCAAAAAGGAGAGGAACCCATACAGCCTCCCCTCCCCAATGGAAGTGTTTCTTAAGATGTGTGCCGGGAATAAATCAGCGCTACCTTAGAGGAGCGCTGATTAAATGAAAGGTGCACAGAAGAAATCAACGCTTCCCAAGCTTAAAGTCAACAGTTTCCGGCGTTTCTTTTACAAACAGCGTCCTCACTGCCGGCTCTGTCTTGCTGATGATCTTTCCCCGCCGGATGACATACAGACATTCACTGGTCAATCGTACCGCTTCCGCATCATCTCTGGCATCCAGTATCACAAGATCGGCAGGCTTTCCCGTCTCCAATCCATAGGTATCTTCTATTTTCAGTGTTCTCGCCGATCTTACGGTAATCATATCCATCAAGGTCGTAATCTGATCATGTCCATTCATGTGTGCGGTATGAGCCAGCAAATTTGCAGCAGCGATCATATTGCCTTTCCCCATGGAATACCATGGGTCCATGATCGAATCGTGTCCGATGCATACATTAACTCCTCTTGCAAGCAGCTCATCCACCCTTGTATGCCCCCTCTTTCTGGGATACCCGTCGGTTCGGTTCTGCAATACCGAATTGTCGAAAGGATTTGTAATCATGTTCATATCGGCTTTTTTCAGAATCCCTAGTAATTTAAAGGCATAGTCGTTATTATAGTTGTGCATTGCTGTGGTGTGGCTGGCAGCAGCTCTTCCCTGCCAGCCTCTGTTGATATTCTCCTTGGCCATTACCTCGACGAACCGGGAATGGGGATCGCCTGTCTCATCAATATGGATGTCGATGAGCCTGTCGAATTCCTCCGCCAGCCGGTAAACAGTCTCTACATCCCTTACTCCGTCTTCTCTGGTATATTCAATATGCGGCGCTCCGCCTACCACATCCGCTCCAATTTCCAGTGCTTTTCTCAGCAGCGCTTCACCATCGGGTTTGGTAAAGATACCATCCTGAGGAAAGGCAACAACCTGAATATCGATCAGATCGCGAACTTCATCTCTTAATTCCACCAGACTTTCTACTGTTACAAGCGTAGGGTCGGAGCAGTCCGCATGCGTTCTAACCCGAAGGACTCCGTTGGCAATATACCAGTTGACCACTTCCCGCGCATTTTGCTTTAAAATTTCCTTTGTCAGGAAGGGTTTTCTTTCTCCCCAGATATCGATGGCCTCCAGCAGGGTTCCCGACTTATTTGGCCTGCTCAGATCACCTGCTGAGAGCACTGCATCCAGATGAACATGGGGGTCAACGAAAGGCGGAACTACCAGATTTCCTCCTGCATCTACAGTCTCCAGCCCATCCACTGCAATCCCTTCTCCAATACGGCTGATGCTTCCGTCCTCAATGAGGATACAACTTAGGCCCTCTTGCCCTCTGAGTTTCGCGTTTTTTATGAAAAGTGAATTCATGTTCCTTCCTCCTGTTGCTATAAACACCGTCAAGTGAAAATTAACTGATCAAATCTCCGCACGGAATGAATCAGCGCTTTCCTAAACGTATTTTGCGTCCTTTTTCACTTCATGGGAATCATTGATTTTCATTGCTGCAAAGATCGCATTTACTGCAGGCACTGCTAGTGCAGCAATGATGATTCCCTGCAAAGATGGTACTCCGATCTCAAATGCACCGCCAAAATATGCGGCAGCGCATCCGACGAGATATGCGATCAAAGGCGCAAACCGAAGCTTCCGGAACTTCACATCATCCAGCATCGGCAAGTTCTTTTTATATGTAAAGAAATAATCTCCTATGATAACTCCGCCGAGAGGAGGGATAAAGGTTCCAAACAGGTTCAACAGCGGAATGAAATATGCGCCTACACCTGCAACAGCAACAATGGTTGCAATTACCACACCCCAGATGATAAAGGGTGCTTTATTGGACTTATTAAACATTTCTGCTCCTGCAACACCAAAGGCATAAGCAGTGGCGTTGTTTGTGGTCCAAATATTAAGCGTCAGAATAATCAGCGCCCAGAAAGTCAGACCCATGGTTATCATCAATTCAATCAGATCTCCCGTCTGAAATGCAAAGCCGCCCACCATTCCCGAAAATACCATGATTCCGTTTCCCACAAGGAACGCAAGGAGTCCTGCGATAAATGCAGTCTTTCCATCCTTGGCAAATCTTGCCCAGTTTGCTGCTTGCGTTCCTCCAGAAGCAAAGGTGCCAACAATAACCGTAATTGCAACCGTTACGGACATGGTGGTGGTTGGTTTCATCCCGAAGAGATTTTCCAAGCTGCCTACTTCCTTAAATGCCATCCAGGTAACAATCACCACAAGGGCTACCATCAGAGGGAGCGCCACGTAGGAAACAATGGCCATACTTCTGAAACCATAAAGTGCGGTGGCCCCCATGATAACAGACCAGAAAATGATGAAAAACACTTCCCAGCCCGGCAGACCAAGGCCCTTGGAGAAAAGAACTCCCATGTATTCTGCTGTGATAGCGTACCATAGAACCTGGGTCCCTCCCAGTATGATATCGGCCCATTTGGCTCCTGCGGAGCCCAGTGTATAACGTGCAAGAAGTACAGAAGTAAGTCCGGTTTTCGCACCGATCGAGCAAATCACTGCCACATAAAAGCCAAGGATCGCACTTCCTGCCAGCAAAATCCAGATCAGCTCTGAAAAGGGAAATGCAGCGCCCAGTCTTGCGCCTGCTGCCATTGTAGGTGTGAAAAAGGTAAATCCGATGAGTACTCCCGTTACCGCGAGGAGGCTCGTTCTTGCTTCCGGTGGTACATGACTCAGCGGATAATCTTTTTCCTTAACGACCGATTTTTTCGTCATTTCTTTTGACATGGTAATTCTCCTTTCAAGATTCTACCGATTAGACACTGCCGTAATCAATTACATTATCTATGAGATATAAAACAAATAATTACGCCTAAAACACAGGACATGTTTAATGTAATTGATTACATTTACTTCATCATAATACCATGAGCAGCCATAGGGCACAATACCTTTTTCAAACTTTTCTGATAACTTAATATGCCCTCGTCAAGCAGACGGGGGCATATCATAAGCTTCCTTTGGGATTTTTTATTGCTGATACTCTAAAACACTTGAAACTTTGCGTGCTGTTACGTGTATTTAAATTAACTTTCCATCCAGATCGATTGTCCGTTTGCTTTCATTGCTGACAATAGCCTCTTCAATGAGCTTGATGGTGTTTCTCGCCTGCTGCGGGGTAACGGCAAGGGGCTCTTCGCCCACAAGGGCCCTATATACGCTGAGATAATACTGGCGATAATCGCCTCGTTCACTCTCAACGATCCCGTCCACGTTCAATCCGCCGATTTCTGTAGCAATTCTTCCGTATATAGCCTCAGGCTCCTTTCCCCAATCAACTTTGTTCAGCGGGGTCAATTCATTTACAAGATCTCCTTCCTGTACATCAAGTCCATACTTCACAAAAGAGCCTCGGTCTCCCAGCAGCGTATATCTGGGGGTCGGGATTTTTACAAGCATTCCTGATTTCAAGGTGACCTTAAGGTTGGGATAGTGGAGGATCAATTCAAAATTGTCAACGGTTTCCTTACATTCCCTCTGATTTCGAAGATCGGCTGTTACAGCCTGGGGAAGCCCGAAAAGATTTACTGCCTGATCAATGAGATGCGGTCCCAAATCGTAGAGCATGCCACAACCAGGTCCGCTTTCCTCTCTCCAGTTATTGCTCGTAGTGTTCTTGAATCTGTCAAAATGGCTCTCAAATTCAACGATATTTCCCAGTATTCCGCTCTCAATCAGTTTTTTCAAGGTCAGAAAGTCGCTGTCCCATCTTCTGTTTTGATAGACAGAAAGTACAGCATTTTTCTGCTGTGACAAATGAATGAGTTGATCTGCATCCTGAGAAGTAATGGTAAAGGGCTTATCAACCACCACATTTTTATTTGCCGCCATGGCTTCCGCCGCCAGAGGATAATGGAACTCGTTGGGGGTTGCAATCACAACCAGCTCGATGGAGTCATCCTGAAAAATATCCTTTACATCCGTTACAACCTCCGTATTGGGATACCTTCTGTTGATTTCCTCTCTATTTGCCTTGTTTTTGGTATAGATCGCCTTTAAATTAAACTCTTCAAGGCAATTGATAATTGGGGCATGAAATGCCCTTCCGGCCAGCCCGTATCCGATGACAGCCGCATTGATGGTTTTCATAGCAAATCCTCCTTTTATCCTTTGGGTATCTAAACGCTAATTTCTTGAGCTTTTTCTATGGTATTATTCCCTTTATCAACTGACTCTAACTTTATTTTACACGATATTTTAGAAAGCCATCCTCCATAATAAGGTCCAGCCTTCCTGTATCATGAAGGTATTCCACATAGGTATTCAGCATCCGTTCCAAGGTAAGATATCTGCTGACGCTTCTAATTGAAATCTTAAGCTTTTCCATAGCTGTTTTCATAATCTCTTCCCTGGTCATACTATGATCGATCAGAGAAAGTACACGCTCAGCATTCCTCTCATGCAGTTTTCGATTTTCGGAAACAAGACCTTTGATCTCATCATACACGCCTTTGTGGGCAACAATATATTTGCTGCAGCCTAATTCCAGAAGCTTATCATTACTCTTCAAGGCTTCCTTTAAAATATACTCATAGGGGAGCTTTGCCGGCTCCATTACATCTCTGCTCACCAAAGTATCTCCCAGATACGCAACATCATCCGGTGTAACCACGCAAATATGCGCCGGGCTGTGTCCCGGCGTATGCAAAATCCTGAATTCGACTCCAGCAATCTGAATTTTCTCCTGATCCTTTGGTATGCGAATATCTGCTTTGCAGATCATATGCCCCAGATTTTTCTTCACCTGAGCTAAAGTTTGACTGCTGTAATACACCTTGAGATTCACTGGCGAACTGCAGAGCAGCGCTTCCAGCTCCGACATAGCGACAACGCATTGATACTTCTCTTTGAAGTACTGGCAATTGCCCATATGATCCACATGGGCGTGGCTGCATAGAATCCCCACTACCTGATAACCGTTTTCTTCAAAAATCCCTTCCAATCCTACCCGGTCTGCTTGCGCCCATCCGGTATCCAGCAAAATGATGTCTCTTTCATTTATCATATAAAAAGGGATATAACTTATTCCGGTATCAATACAAAAAGTGTTCCCTTTTACCTTCCACAGCTCCACGTAACCAGCTCCTTTTGTCCTCTTAGCTTGTTCCAGTCCTGTTCTACAGGACAGAACAATTCAATTTCTTCCTTTTACTCCACAGAGAATGTAATTCATTTTACATGGAAAAGCGGAAACCTTCAAGTGGTTCTCAATTCGGCAGCTGTTTTTCTATGGATTTTCATTACGACCCAACTCGTGAATCACTCAGATACCAACCTCTTATCTCCAGTGATTTTCTGGATTGGCGCAATGTTCTGGGTTACTTCCAGAACCCCCAGATAATCACCGCCCTGACCCCTAACCGCGAAATACCGAATCAGAACAAACTTATCTCCAAGATGAATCCAGAAGTCTTCGCTGTCTTTGATACCGTTCTTAAAGTCCTCTACAAGCTTTTCGACGATGTGCACACTTGCAGGAGGATGGCAGTTGGACACTTGCCGTCCTATAACGGAAGGAGTCCTGTGAAAGATCCGTTCACTGCTCTGAGAAAAATACCGCACGGTATCGTCCTTTCCTACGAAGGTGATATCGATGGGAAGCGTATCCAGAATTGTCGTTAGTTCCTGTACGGTAAAGGAACCGGTAGGAAGCTGAATCAATCCAGCTTCATTTCTTTGGGTTTTCATTGCGTCAGAGGCATTCCGGGCGCGTTCAGCTGCTGGTTCTTCCTCCGGCGTCCATTTTCCCGGACTTTCAATGAGACAATACCCAAAGTCTCCGCTGTCCTCTCCAATCTGCTTCCACTCATCCACCGTAAGATTCTCAAGAAGTATCCCCAAGAGAATGTTTTCCTCTTTGAAGATCATGTCCGCTATCTTTACGAAGGTTTCGCTTATCGCAGACTGAAGCTCCTCTGCCAAGCTGCCGTTTTCTGCCGTTTTCAATACATTTTTGAGCATGGTCCGGATTTCATCATCCACACCCCACATGACCTTCGGCGGGGCGCTGATCCCGTATTGCTCCATATAGGGAAAGAATAAATTCTCCTTCTTTTTATAATGAATATCCAGTCCTTGATACAGGTTCTTCAGCAGGTCTGGGAGAACCTGAGAGGAAGCTGTTTTAATTTCCCCCATAAGGTTTTCCAAAGCCCGGTTTTCTGCCTTCAGTACATTAGCTGGGTGGCTGGGCAGTTCAGAGGGTTCCTCGCCGCGATGGATCTCCTCGATAGAGCCTTTAAAGACCTCCGCATGGACATCACAAAGGTTTTGAATCTCTTCGACTGCCATTCCCTCGTTTACAAGCGCCTGCTCCGCCTGTGAAATTTCTTCTGCCGAAACCCCTTCAAAGGCTTCCGCGAATTGGCTTTTCACTTCTTCTACAGTCTTTCCCTCATGGAGCTGTGCCAAAATTTTCTTTATGGTCTCGACTCGGAATTCCCGGTTGTTGATCAGTTCACTCATTTTCGCTTCCTCCCATTATGGTATACCCTTTATTTTCAAAGGTCTGTCGGATCACTTCCAGGGCTACATTGCGCATGGCTGCCCCCTTGGGTATGGTCATAAAACGCCCAACAGACTGGAGCATACCTGGCTTTGTTATTTCTGAAAAACCTAGTTCTGCAAGTATTTCCTCAACCTGAGGATCATCCTTACAAAGTTCGAAAACGCTCTTTGATAAATCCAGTTTTTTCTCTGACACCACAATCAACTCCTTTTTTATTGAATTACTAAGGTCAATCCAGTAACGGATAAAGTTCTGTTTCCTCCCGGCCGATCCGACCTGATAGAGCGGAAAAAATTTGTTTTGAAGCAGCTTCGAAACCGGCCATATCATGTCTTATCTTTGGTGCAGTGTTATAGCTGGCTTTGTATCCCTCAAAAGCGCCTGTTACGATCTCCATTTCCTCTCCGTACTGCTTTCCGAACCTTCTTAACATCGGATTAGCGCTGCTGCTGAGTGCTGGATATAAAAATTGATCCTCACTCATCAAATGCAGCTTCAGCTTTCCAGAGATGGTATTGATGCATCTGACTACCTCATCGAGATTTTTCTCTACCTCACCCCCGGCGATCTGTTCCAATATATATTTTGCTAATGTCAGTACATCTCTATGCTGTCTTTTTAAACTTTCCATATCCATTGCATTATTTTCTCCTTTCATTAACCCAAATTCATTTTGGTGTTTATCCTGTTAGTGTTACTGTACTATATAAAAGGATTGAGATTCGTTGCTTTTGCAACATCCGTTGAGAAAAATGGGAAAATCAACCACGTATAGTGCTATTGGGAAAAAAGGCAACGTCCCTTCAGGACTCCTACGCAAGCTGTGCTTGCTACGCTGTCCGTTTTTCCTTTGCAGCTGAAGCTGCGGAAAAAAGGCAACGTCCCTTCGGGACTCCTACGCAAGCTGTGCTTGCTACGCTGTCCGTTTTTCCTTTGCAGCTGAAGCTGCGGTTGTACTAGATAAAAAAGGATGCTTCTCCCTGGAATTCGATCATTCCGGTAGAAACATCCTTTTTAATTTGTATTACTGCGAAGAAGCGTTGATTTCGTGAAGGGGTGCCCAGATGAGCACACAAAATGACTTCTCGCTTCCCTTACCCAAAGCCTATAAAGAATCGCTGCTCTTACATGAAATCAGCCAAGGATCGGGGAAAGGTTCAATCATACCTTTGCTGTTGACTCTTGAAACCTCTATGTGCAAGGCCTCCGTGCGGGTCAGACCGTTCTCCTTCAGCAGGGAGGTCAGTGAGGACAGCACCTCAAAGTCCAGGGTATAGATTACGATATCCATGCTGGCATTGACCGCAAGAAGACTTTTAATCTCATCACCGATTCGCGGAGATGCAACAATAAATGCGATATCGGGAACGGGCAGCGACTTCATCGTCTCTTCATTCAGAGACTCAACCACCGTCACATTCTTTAGCCCGAATTTCACGATATTTTCTTCCATCGTTTTTCTGTCTCTGCTGTCATACTCCACGGCTACCACACTACCCTGACCTGTGATCATAGCAGCCTCAACAGCAATGCTCTCGCCGGAGATGATGCAGATATTGCTCCGGTCTCCTAAATTAAGCTTGTTTATAATTACCGCACGTACTTCGCGGCACACATAATGCACTGAGCCATAAGAAAAGCGGCTGTTCTCGATTCCAACCTGATAATTTGTTGCAGCATCGGGATTCAGAATCAGCATGGCAGCAGACGCGTTGATTCCCCGGTTTATCATGCTTGAAAGCTTATCATGCTTAATCTGGCCAGACGGGTCGGATCCTTCATTGTACCAGATATCACAGTCTCCCAGTTCCGCATTCCACATGTCGTAAAAAATATCTTGATGTCCCGCATCGGTAAATACCAAGACAGCACGATTGGTCATTACAGTGGGAATCAGATTCTTATTCTTTCCGGTGATATCAAGGATCTTAAGCTCGGCAAGACTGATGTCTGTATGTCCGGAAAAGTACTTTAGCCAGGAAAGTATTGTCTCATTTGAAAATATAATTTGTTCCACAGTCACATCCTCCTATTGAACAGCCGCCGGCTCTAAGTAGCCGGTGCGGAAGCAGCAGCATTGCTCTCATCGTAATCATCATACCATATTCCTGTGATCTGTGAAGTATATTTTATTCTATCGGGTCACCATCAGAATCCATCTGACCCGCAAGTTTGTCAAGCATGGTCAAAACTTCCGCTCTGGTTACAAAACCCTGACAGTGAAATCGGTTGTCTGGATAACCCTTCATAATTCCGTGTTTTATCATCGCATTGACAGAAGGAAGGCTCCAGTCGGGGATTTCCTTCCAATCCTCATATTGTTCTGCCTCGCTGTTTTCCGCAGACAGCGAAAACCCCATCTTCTTTGCAAAAATAACCGAGGCTTCCTGCCGCGTCACCTTTTCATTTGCGTTGAAGCTGCCGGTTTGATTTCCAGCAACATAGCCGGATTTGGCAGCAATTTCAAGTTCAGTGCGATACCATGCATGCTCTGGCACATCGGAAAAGGAAATCTCAGTCTTTTCTGTCTGATGAAAATACCGATTAATAATCGTAATAAATTCCGCCCTGGAGACTGCCCTGTCGGGACGAAAGGAACCATCGGAAAATCCCGTAATGATTCCTTCCTCCAAGGATTTATTGATTTGCGCTTCGGCCCAGTGCCCTTTCACATCGACCAAAGAACGATCGGCCAATGGCTTTGTTATAAAGTCTTTATAGATGGACTTCCAAAACTCCTCGGCAATGATCTGGTAACCTTCCACAGTTGGATGTGTATCTCCCGGAAGATAACGTTTCAAGTCTTGATCCATAACATCTTTGGTGTGAACATACGATACGCCCGTTTCAATGGCCACGCTGAGAATCCCATCATTCAGGCTGTTTATGACGGATTCCAATTCAGGCAGATAGGGATAAGCATTAAAATAACCCATCAGATAGATGGCTGGTCGGGAATCTGTATCAGCAGTGTTGATGTCATCGATGATCTGCTTTAAATTCCTTGTAATCTCAGGAACCTGCAGTGCAACTGCTGTTTTTAGGACTTCCAGATTTTCCGGCGATGGCTTCCTCCGATACTCTTTAAATTCATCCAAATACTGGATATCGTTAATTCCTACGTCCAGCGTTATAATATCTGCCTCTGCAAGGAGCCTGCGGATGGACGGCAGCTGCTGAAGCACATCTTCTGTTGTATATCCGGAAACGCCCTTCTTGCTGTATTCCTTCAAAATCCCAGCCTCTGCCAGCTTATCTTTGATGAAATCCGAATATCCATATCCCTCATGATCTCCGTAAGGCGTCTGACCGGAGGAATATGAGTCACCCAAAGCAACATATTGATAGGCACCAATACAAGAGGTCTCATACGTGCGGCTGATCAGCAGCACCGTTATGGATATGAATAACAGAATCATCATCAGTAATATCATTTCTGGCTTGAATCGCTTAACCTTCAGCAAAATAAACTCCCCCTTTTTCTGCTTTAACGCTTCTTTTTCAGCCGATCCCCGCACAGTATGGACTCCGTTAAGAAGAAATGCACGGGCCGTTTGTATTTTTCCAAATGCTCACCACAGTGATTTCTCAATGCTTTAATAAAATCTCTGCTATTGTTATGGGATGCAACCTGCACCTCCGCCGCTACGGTATTTCCCATAATCGGGTTTTTCTCACCATATACTCTTGCATCCAGGACGCCGTCAAGCTGAAGAAGGACACTTTCAATTTCTATGGGATATACCTTCTCGCCGCCTACATTGATCAAATCGGTGGTCCTGCCGAGAATTTTCAGATACCCGTCCTTAAGCTCTACACGATCCTTCGTGTCAAACCAGCCCTCTTCGTCGAAAGGAGAAGGGGCATTCAGATATCCTGTCATCGCAGACTCCGCTCTGATAAAAAGCACATCTTCCACAACCTTTGTTTCATATCCCTCACCCCCGATCTTCATCCATAGGGAGTCGGATCCCTCTGATTTGGTAGAGAGAATTCCTACTTCCGACAAACCGTAGGTTTGCTTGAAAACCGTATGAGGCAGGATCGCGGACAGCAGTTTCAACGTATGCTCGGGCATTGATTCAGTTCCGTAGGTAATTATTTTCAAGCAGGAGAGGTCATATCTTTCGTAGAGCTTGTTCAGCAACACCATATTTAGAAAAGTCGGTGTTGTAGGCAGTAACTCGATCCTTTCCCTTTCAATAACAGCACAAACGGCTTCCGGCATACGGCTTGGCGTAGTGACAATGGTTCCCCCATGGCTGATCGTGTGCAGCAGAGTATTAAATCCGCCGATGTGATCAAATAGCAAAAATGAAATCGTTTTTAAGCTTTTCCCCGGCCTTTTGAACTTTTCCAGCAGTCTCGACAGATCGTGAAGTGCGGCTTTCGGTTCGCCAGTGGTACCGGATGAAAAAAGGATTAATCCCGGGACACCCTTTTTTTTCAATTCGAGGAGCATCGCGTGATCCGCCTTCACCTCCGTAGTCCGAAATCGGATCTCATCCTGCCCATTCTCTTTGGCTCCGGCAAAGGTCCCAATGGCAGTGTCGCAGTCAAAGCCAGTGTCGCAGTCAAAAACATTTTCGCACTGAGCAATCTCAATCAGTCTGTGGCTGTTTTTCACCGTCTTAGAGATGGGTACGATGATGCAGTCTCGCTCGATTAAAGCCAGCAGCAGGGCAATGGCTTCTGCTGAATAATCAGCGTAAATACCGGTGACACTTCCAGACTTCACTCCATGTTCCTCTAAATACAGCTGGCAGGCCTTTAACTTTTGCTTGATGTCTTCATATGTATATGCTTTCTCCGGCGTAATTACTGCAAGATTTTCTTTACAATCCTCGAGGATGTTTTCGATAAAATCAATGTTCATCTGCAGATACCGCCTAAATAGATGATTTGCCCTGTTATAAAATCACTTTTGGGATTCATATAAAAATCGATGACCTGTACGATGTCCTCAAATTCAGCAAAGCGCCGGATTGCCTGCTGCTCCAGTATTTTTTCAAGCTTATGCTTGGGGACATTGGCAATCAGGTTGGTCTTTGTGGGCGCTGGTCCCACAGCATTCACAGTAATCCGGAAAGATCCCAGCTCCTTTGACAACACTTTGGTCAGGCTCTCGACTGCTGCTTTTGATGCACCGTAGGCCAATTCACCTTCCAGATTAAGGGGAACCGCTACCGTGGTAAAATTGATAATGCGTGGGTGCTCGGATTTCCTTAAGAGCCTGATGAATCCACGGGAGCAGGCAAATGCGCTCAGATAATTTATTCGCATCAGCCTTTCTGCTGAGCGGGGATCTGTCAGTATAAAATGGTTCATAGACGCTGCTCCCGCATTATTGATCAGCACATCTACAACGGGATGAGCGTTGGCAACCTCAAACGCAAATTTCTGAACCTCATCATAATTTGTCACATCCCCGAGGTAATGGCAAAAGTGCTCGTGCTCAAAATCCGGTTTGGTTCTGCTGCAGCCGATTACGGTATGATCATTTTCTATGTAATGCTTTACAAGCGCAAGTCCGATGCCCTTACTCGCACCGGTGATGACGATGACCATCTTGCTTCACCTCTATTCCGTTTCATGCAGGAGTCCTGTTACATAATCAGACAACGACTCGACGGAGCGGAATGGACTCCTTTCTTGTGAAAAGGCTCTGTCATTTACGATGAGGATATTCTTGCCTAGTCTGTCACTGATCAGATCTTCAAGAATCGCAATCAGAGTGACAAACGAGATGGATTCAAGGGCGGCGTTTACACCGATCAGCTTTAAATCCTCGCTGTACGAAATCTTTCTGTCCTCATCCAGCTGCTCGTTGAGCTCGAGAATAGCTTCCTGAATCAATTCTTCTACAGTCTCTTTCATTTGAGTTCCCTCCTTAATCTCTCTTATGAGTACTATCCCGTTTCCATCCGGTGATCTTATCGATGGCTGTAATCTTTAATCCGACGTTTCCCTCTGCAAGAGAATACGGCGGAATTTCCCTTTTAACCAATGTATGTGCTCCCACGATGGATCCGGTGCCTATGGTCACGCCCCGCTGCACTGTGATATTTGAAGTAAGCCAAACGGAATCCTCCAAAGTGACTTCAGCGTCATAATTGATCATATGTCCGTGCCGGTCTGTCATCTGATGGTGGTCACTGTCGTAAATCGTAATATTTCTGCCGAGCATGATATTGTTTCCGAAGGTTATCTTTTTCGAGCATACGATGACAGTACCGCAATTTGCGCTGAAAAAGCCCGATTGAAATACCCCATCTTGTTGAATATCAACCTTGGTGTTGTAAAACAGCTCGGCACCACCATCAGAAAACCACTGAGCATTTTGATCCATCTTCAGATAGGTTTCTGCCCTGGAACCTCTCAGCTTCACATCACCAAGCCGAATACTTCCGTTCTTAATCTGCAGTCTGGCGGTTTTGTGGATATTGATTACAGCGTTCTTATATGGGATAAGATAGCTGCCTCTTTGCCGTATGATGCTTTTGCTGATTATGTTGTAATAAAAGAGTTTGATTAAATCTACATAGATCAATAGATCCTTAATTTTGCGAATCATAGCTTCCTCCTGACGGTTTGGCAGAATGTTCTCACAAGCTGTACTGGCTGGGAAAGCGGAAGCCGCGTTCTAAGGCTGGGGAGCTTCTTCGTAAGATATGGAAACCGGAGCTTAAGGCATACGTCAACTGCCTGTGATACCTTCATCGTTTCCAACAGCTCATAGAACTGTTTCCCTCCTTCATCATCCAAATCGTTCATCAATAGGCTGGAATTACCCTCTGCTGCTTCTTCCAGCGATCGCCTTTCCCAGACGATGCCATCCTTGATTCTTTCAAACTGCAGCTCTCCTCGCCTGGAGTTCACGATGACAAGAGAAATGCCCTGAAACAGATCCTCCTTTTGTACGGATCCGATCCCCCAAAAGTCTCCGATGGTGATATCGGAAATGCGATTCAGTGATTTGTATTTGCAGGAAAAGCAGGAGGGTCTTGTAAACAGGCTTTTTTTCAGATATCCACGTACCCATGCATCATCCTTCCCCTGCCGGAAGTACTCCTTTCCATTTTGAAATCTGACGGAGAAACCAAGGCTCTCCCAGCCCAGACGCTTATTCTTCATATGAACCGATTTTACTGGTGACTGGTATTTCTCCTCAAGCTCAGAAAGATATCGGCGGTATACCTCAGGCGAATTAATCCCCCTGCAGACAAAGTCAACCGTTGTCAGCTTGTCATAAAAGGTTCCAAGAAAACTCTGCAATGCCGCGCTCTGACAAGGAGTACCGCAGAACAAAACCTCCACATCCCGATCTAAAAGGGATTTTATTTCTCGAAAAATTCCTCCGGTATCACTTTGGAAGTACTTCGATCCTATGAGCATTTCCAGTTCCTCCTGAGTCTGGCAAACCCAATGAAACGCTCCTTTCCAGTCTTCCGTATACCGGCAGGCTGCTACGGCACCGCCTCTGGCAAGGCAGTCTCCGGCCAGAGCGGAAAAAAGTCCGCCGGAGGTACTCCTCAATCTGAGCAGATTGTCTTTCACCCATGCAGCATACACTGTGGGGGGATTCATACTCCACTGACAGCGCAATGACCCGCCAAGATCTCTGTGGAAAAGGCATTTACCGGATTCAGGGCAGGCTTCGATACAAACACCGCAGCCAATGCATGTTTCAGGATCCACGACGGGGTACCAGAATCCTCTTTTATCGGTTGCAAAGGAAATTGCTTCGCAGGGACATAGGTCACCGCACATCTTGCAGCCAGTACAAAAGCTGGTTCCGATTTGGTCAATCATAGCACTTCCTCCTCATAACCAAGCGAATCAGCAGCTGCTTTCCTTTCCCTCCGTATAGAACAACCAGTTCCCGTTCGTAGGGATTCATTCCGAAGAACCACATCAACGGAAAATATGCCGCCGTATAGATGCACCCATTCAAAAGGATTGTAAGAACCGCCCCTTCTTCTCCCAGTCCCCTGAATATAAAACAGATTGCAAGGGCACAAATCGCCGGCATGGTCATTCGTGCAATCTCTCTCCAGAATCTTGGAATATCCAAATGAATGACTTTATAGTAGTAGATGTTCATAATGAGAACGCTTCCGAAAATCAGTGCAGCAGCAGTACCGACAGCACACCCGATCCCGCCGTAAAGCATCCCCAGCGGGATACTCAAAGCAATATTTACTACCGCCAGGATCAAATATGTAATGGAGCGAAACCGTTGACGGTTCTGTGCCTGGAGGATGCTGATTCCTGTATTTTGTACCAGAGGAATGGTCACTGGAATCATTAAGAGGCAAGCAATGAAATAAGCCTCTTCATAACCCGGCCCAGCCCATGCATCGATAAAATCTTGTCCCACGCACAAAAACCCACCCAAAATATAAGCGATAATCAAATACTGAATTCTTCCGATCTTGATAAAGAGTTCGGAAAAATCATGATCTGTTGCCCCGTTTGTAACCATGGCAGTAAGCTTTGGCAGGAATAATCCCGACAGAGCTGTAGAGAAGGCAAGGTAGTAGTTGTTGACCTGTATTGCAATGGCGTAAACAGCCACCGCGACGGTTCCCGAGACCACACCCAGAATAAAATGTCCGGAGCTCCAAGTGATTCTATCGACGATAATATTCAAGAATCCATAAAAGGAAAAGGCGCAAATCTCCATGAACAGCTTGAGATCCCGATGGTTGAAATAGAATTTAATCTTCAGCCTTGTGAGACAAAACCACATGTTGACCATGAGAATGCACAGGTTAATTACCGTCGTGGCTGCCGCCATGCCGACAGCCCGATATCCCATCAGCAGAAGTGGAATCAACACACAGGGTCCCAAAAGGATCCTAACGATGTTGATCAGATTGGCATAGATAAATTCCTCATATGCGCTGATAATGGAGCTGAAAATACATAGGGGGAAGGATACGGACAAGTTCAGAACCAGCAATAAGATAATGATTTTCGCTTTTCCAATTTCCTCCAAGGTCAAATGTGCAGCAAACATATTGTCCGCATTTAAATAGACCAGTGCTCCGATTCCTGCCGTCACCAGACCGATCAGGGTATAGATCACAAGAAACATCCCATTGAGATTGAATTCCTTTTCCTTATTATGTAACGCTTTGTATTTTGCCGTATACCTGATGACAGCGCTTCCAAATCCAAAATCGAGTACGGCGAGGTAGCCTACTACAGTCACTGCCAGTGAGTACAGTCCATATTCCGATTGTCCCATTTGAAACAGCATATATGGTGTATAAAGCAAGCTCACCAGCGTATTCAGAAAGAGAGATAGGTAGGAAAGAAATGCGCCGGCTTTTATTTGATCTGTCTTCAAAATCTGCTACCTTCCTTCCGCATTCGGTCCGCCTGAGGCAGTGTTGCCACAGCCGCAGGTTTGGTCTAGCGCTGCAATTTCCCGCAAGGCACTGACAATGCTCTTTTCCGCCGATGTATGTTTGTATTTTAAGGTTTTTCTGATGAGATCCAAGTTCGCCTCCAACTGATCCAGCATATGCAAGGTCCTCTCTCTCAGCTGGCGATCATCCATTTGTCTCACATCAAGGATGTAATCTCTCATGCCATAGCTCTCGCCTATGACCCCCCAGAACTTTGAACTGTAGGATAAAGTCAGCGAAGGCACGCCGCATTGGAGTGCCGATACGGAGCCGTGCATCCGGGCAGCAATCATAAAGTATGATTTTTTGATTAGTGCCCTAGCCTCAAATGGATATTGTTCATAATCAGCAATGAGAATTCTTCCGTGATGCTTTTCCTCCAGCAGCTCCTTAAGTTCTCTCACCGCTCTTCGGTCATCCACATGATCCGGCTTCAGTACATGGGCAAGGAGCAGCAGCTTTTTATCCGGATACCTGCGGAGAACCGCATCCAGCAGAAACAAATTA
Source organism: Clostridiales bacterium (assembly GCA_015243575.1). Lineage (NCBI taxonomy): Bacteria > Bacillati > Bacillota > Clostridia > Peptostreptococcales > Anaerovoracaceae > Anoxybacterium > Anoxybacterium hadale. The sequence continues at coordinate 4,183,408 of CP042469.1, read as the reverse complement.
AATTGAATCCAACGTTCTCTGCTTCCTTCCCTGGTATACCGGTAAATCAGCTCACTGGGACAATAAGTGATATACGCCCCAGGCTGCGCAGGTAGTTGCTCCTGCCTTGCAGATGCTTCCTCCTGCCTTGTGAGGGGAAGCATGGCAAGGTCATCCATCGTTCCCACGTTGTTCAGACCCAATCCCTCCAGATAGTTTAAGGTCAAATGGTCTCTCGTGTAGATCCTATTCATTCTCGCAAGCAGCAATCTCATGATCGGTACACGAAAAGAGCGAAAGGGCCCCATTGTCTGACCCAGCATTACTACGCGAAGCCCCGCTTTTCTCAGAAGAACAAATTGAAGAGCATACACGACCGGGGCTTTCCATCCATAGTCCTCTGTAAAGTCGTCCCCGCCCAGAACCACAACTAAGTCAATCCTCCCGGCAAAATCTGAGACAGGCTTTTTCAAGCTGATCAGGCCAGGCAGATAATCATACCAGCGGAAGCCTTTCACAAACAGGGAATTAAATTCTACACCATGGATTTCGTCATACCGTGCCGCGTATTTCAATCTCTGAATATTGATCTCGTCGTCGGTTTCCACATAATACACATGTCGTTTACCGGATACCGCATTAAAATAGCGAATAAAGTTTTCCCCCATCATCATTGAACCGTAATTAAAGGTATTGGAACAATTAAAAATGTAGATATTCATCTGCAGCACCCTCCCGGAGATCCGGAAATCCTGTGCTCTTCACAGCTCTTCAAATTCCGATACAGACGATTTTGGTTCCTCTTTGCAGCCCAACGCTTTAGCGATACAATCGCTGCATAAAGTTCCGGGTGAATCAAGTAAAGCCTGCATTTGATCCGGTATCGATCAAATCCCTTTCCTTCTCTGCGATACCTCCTGAGACTCCTCACGATTTTTCGCTCCAGATTGGGATAGAGTTGATCCAGCTCGTTCAGTATTGGGCGGATCTTCCAACCCTCTATACAGGAGTCCAGACTGTTGAAATAATTTTCCACCAGCAGCCTGGTTCTGACTTCGATGGCAATTTCTAAGAGCTCAAGGTTTCTATCCGTGCCCAGGGAATGGACAATCCGTTCCATTGCATCGATAGCGTCAAATTTTCGGACATTTCGGCTGAATGAAACGGAGTCCTTCCTTTGAACATAGAAAAGAAGACTCTCGTTAATAAAAGTGACTCCCTTCGCTTTCGCCAGAGCTTTCGCCATAAACTCCTGATCTTCACCGTTGCTGCAGCCTTCTGTATACTGCAGTTGATTTTGATCAAGAAATTGTTTTCGATAGGCTGCGCTGCCGGTACAAATCCACATGGATTTATGGAGAAAAACATTTTTCAGTGCTTCTGTTCCTGTAATGCTTGCAGGTATGGTTCTATAGGATTCAAAATAATCTTTCAAAAGGCTTCCGTTTTCATCCACCGTCCGATATCCCCAGCAGATGACATCTGCCTGCACTGACCCTTTTGCTTCCTCCAGAGAACAGGCTTCCAGGAATCGTATGGTGAGATTGTCCGCTACATAATCATCACCATCCAGAAACAGAACATAGTCACCCGATGCCTCAGCTAAGCCTCTATTTCTGGCAGAGCTTACACCGCCGTTTTCTTTGAGGATCACCTTGTATTCAATATCATTTTGGTTTTCAAGAACCTGACAAATCAATCGTTCCGTTCCATCGCTGGCTCCGTCATTTACAACAATGATTTCAAATTGTTTATCTCTTTGACAAAGCAGCGATCTCAGCGTCCTCTCTATGAAGGCCTCTACGTTATACGCAGCAACGACAATGCTTAGCTTCATGGGTACTCTTTGTCCCCTTCCGTCCGCTTCCTTTTATTAGGACAGCGATGATTCATTCCTTGTGCTCATCTGATTCGTTAATTTTTCGCTTGGCGCTCCAATATCTTTTCATCTTTTGGGATATCCTCGGCACGAGACCTATGAATCTGACCAAGCGGAATCCCTGGAGTTCCACATCGATCACCTCCCATGCTTCTGAGGAGTTATAGGTGTGAACACCTTTGATCTTATGAACACCTTTGATCTTATGCGCACCTTTGAGCCTTGTCTCCGGCTCCAGATAAATGTCATTCTTCGTAATCATCCCGCACTCTTCTTCGCTGTAAGTATTATCATGATAGGAAGCTCGGTTCAATATGACCGCCTCTCCATAGGTTCTTGTACACAATTGGGAAGGGCGATAGTAGGATGATTGAAACCGAAACACCTTGCCTGCAGGCCGTTTACGCCCATTGACGTCGTCAATCTGACAGATGGTCCTCCATAGCTTATCCTGTCTTTGAACCACCTGAAGGGTTCCTTTGTTGAATCGTTCCCATAGATAGAGGAACAGACATAGATCCTTGAGAGCATCCAAATCCGCGTCATGTCCAATTTCTGACGCAATCACAGTCGGTTCTGCCGTGAGTGTAGTCAGCTCTGCCACAATCACAGTCGGTTCTGCCGTGAGTGTAGTCAGCTCTGCCGTAAGCGCTGTCGTTTCTGCCGTAAGTGCAGTCGGTTCTGCTGTGCGTTCAGGAAGATCTGTGCGTGCAGTCATATCTGCCGGGAGCACAGTTGTGTCCACCGCACCTACGCCTTCAATCAGGATTCTGTCCCGCTCCCACAGATCGGGGAAACACCTTGCACGATACCTGACAATCTGACCGGCTTCTCTCGATTCCGGAATCAGGTACCAGCTTTCCTTCTCCCTGTATACGCAGGGGTAAGAAAGATGAAAAGGCTCTTCCATTATGATATGTATCCGTCCCGGTTTCTTGACTCCTATTTCCCGATAACCTATGACACCTTTCCGTTTCATTCTGTCGTAAGCCTCAAAAAATACATAGGTTCTCTCTCCCTCTTCAACGAGGAAGGGATCTGCACACCAATAGCGCAGAGTATTTTTCAAAAGGTAGAACTTCTGTATTTCGGAATTCAAAATTGTGCCGTCCTGCTTCATGCGATAGGCCACTGCCCATTCTGCTTCCGGAACTTTAGACAAGATCTGTCTGATTGAGTTCCCCACTTTGATCAATCTCTTTTTCAATGCAATCATCACTTTGATCAATCTCTTTTCCAATAGAATCGTCCCTTTGATCGCCCTCATTTAGCTTCACCGGGATCAGGCAAAGTAAAAAAGTAATCCAGACAGGCTTAAAAAACGCATAGGCTGACAGAGTCATCAACGCCGCAAAGATACCGGTCAACCCACCCAGCAATACAGAACCTTTCCGAATGGCCCGCCGATACAACTGAACAGCCAGGTTCAAATAGAGTATCAGCCCAATCAATCCCCCATCCATGAGAGCTTGAAGGAATTGGTTATGCATGGTATTTCTCATAAAAGTAACTCCGAAAGGACCATAGCCGAATATGAGCCGGATATTACCGGAGAAGATGTCCTGAAAGGCCGCTGTCCAAATCATAATTCGATCGCTTCCTTTGTCCGCAATCATGGATGTCAGATGAAACCGTTCCAAAACCCCTTGAGGCATAGAGGATATGATGAAATGAACAAAGGCAAGATATCCCACTGCAGCCAGAAGCCCCAGCAATATAAGTTTCTTCACAGATGCCCTGGTTGCAGATGCCCAGGTTACAGCGGCAGCCGCTGCGGCAGCCATCAGTCCTCCTCTGGAGCCCGTTGTGAGGATGCAGTAAAAGATCACCAGCAGCAGAAACACGTATAATACGTTTGCCATCTTTAACGGATTTCGAAGCAGTCTTGTAAGAATAATCGCAATAGTTATATAAAAATATGCACAAAATTCATTGGGATCTGTCATACCCGAACCGAAGACGATGGAGATCCTCCCCCCGTACTCGATCTGCTGCCCTGCTCCTCCAAAAAACAGAAACAGACAAATCAATGAAGTGAGGATGCAGGCATTTTCAACTATTCTGAAATCACCCTCTTTAATTCCCATATTTGCAATCACAAGTGAGATCAGCAGAATTTGTACCAGCCCCGCTGCAATGTTAAAGCTCGCTTCAAAATTGGTTGACCAGAGGATGCTTGCCGCCGTATAGAGCACATATGCCGTCCATGCACGCGCCAAAGGGTTTGTAAATTGGATGACTGCATCCTCAGCAATCAGCAAAAGAACGCCGAGAACCAGAATCAGCAGACTTATGAGTTTCATGATTGAACCAATTCCCTGAAGGCCAATCATGCCAAGTGGGGCAATTATAATATAAGCAAGGAGCAGCCAAACATGATACCGGTAGTATCGTTCCCTCTGACTCTGATCAAATTCTTTATTTGAAATTTCATCGATGGACCTCTCATGAATTGATTGCATCATACGCCATCCTCTTTTCCGACGAATCATCGGGCTTGCCGGTCAGGTACAGACTTTGGTATCGGGAAACGCAATTCCTAAGATCCAATTCCACTGCCTTTTTTCTCGATGCGGCACCCATGGATTTTCTCATCGCTTCATTTTCTGTCAAAAGAATCATGGCGTCAGCAAGCGCCACCACATCACCTACAGGAGTCACCATCCCGTTATATCCTGTTGTAACAATATCCACTACCCCTCCCGCTGCAGTGGTAATAACGGGCAGTCCGCATGCCATAGCCTCCAGTACTGACAAAGGCAGCCCCTCCAGGTTGGATGACATGATATAGACATCCGCCTTGTTCAGATGGTTAGCAACCCTGTCGGTAATGCCCTGAATCACGATCTTTTTCTCTAGGCGATAGACTGCTATCTGTCGCTCCAGCATTCCTCTTAATTCACCGTCTCCCAGGATGTTGAGGCGGATATTAGGATGTCTTGCGTGGGCGATTGCAAAGGCATCAATCAGAAGTTTATGGTTTTTTACGTGGTACAAGATCCCTGTGCTGATGAATTCCACCGTTTTACCAAACAAAATCTCTTCTTCCAGGGAATTTTCACGGCACTGCGAATCGGGAGACATGACCAGCGCCCGGGCAGAAGGCCGGAATGCCTTTGTATCTACACCATTATAAACACAGGGGATACTCCGATACGGAAGCCTGTATTCCCTTGCTATGGTGTCCTTAACAAAATCACAGATTGCCACAGGCGTAAAACGGAACACCGTAAATGCAAGTCGATACAACTGCTTCTTCAGCCCCTCTGCAGTAAATCCCGCCGGATTATGGAAGGTAAACAGTCTTGTCTCCGTGCGATAGAAGGTAGCAAAAACCATTACGTAAAGGATTGTACTCAGATTGGTGTGTATAATTTCCGGTCGTCTTTTAGAAAAAAATCGATTGACCTTACGCAGCGTTTCAATTCTGTTTCGCCCTGACAGATCAAGTACCTCAATTTGATTCGCCTGTAGAACCGATAGAAATTTATTTGAAGCAAAGCCATTGGGAATGATGCCAGCTAAGGTTGCAACAGTGACATCAAACACCTTTCGATCCATGTTTACCGCAAGATCCACAACAAACTTTTCGGCGCCTCCGGTGATCAACGTCGGTGTAAAGAGAACAACCTGTTTCATAAACAGCTCCTTTTTAAATACGTGATTCCGTGTCAAATACCCTTTTATTGAGGATTGTGTTCGAAATTACGGCCTTGAAATCCCTTCGTATATTTGAAACAACTGATTCATAACCGTTCCTGCAGTATAATAGTTTCTCACCTTTTCCTGGTTCCAGTGCCCCATTTGCTGCCGCAGGTTTTTATCTCCAAGTGTCAGAATCGCTTCTGCTGCCGCATCGGCATCATCCGGGGGAACTAAAATTCCTCCGCTTCCTTCGATCATGTCCGGAATCGCACCAACGGCGGCGGCAAGGATAGGCAGACCGCAAGCCATAGCCTCCAAGACAACATAGGGAAACCCTTCTGTCCTGGTGGGAAACATCAGCAGATCCGCTTTCAGCATCGCATCAATGACACGAGCATGTTCGACTTCTCCTGTCAGTTCAACATTGTCCGGCTTTGGAAGGCACCGAAACGCATTCGTTATAAAACCAAGTAATTGAAACTTAATATTAGGGAATCTCCGAGCTGTTTCATAGATTGTATCGCAGCCCTTTTCTTCCTCAACCCGCCCCACAAACAAAATTGTTTGGACTGCATCCTTCTTCAATTCTTCATCGGAGTCTCTGAATTGAATCTCTTCAATTCTGGTAATCAATTCTTCCGTTACAAAGTTTGGAACCGTAATGCTCTTCCTGCTGCATAGATCCCATAGAAACCGTTCAGACGTTTTATTCAGGGTGAGAGTGCTGTCACTGATTCTTACAATTTGCTTTAGGAAGTAGACATCTGTTTTCCCTGCAATCATCGTCGGCAGATCGCAATGAAATTGGGTCACTAACCCCGCCCCGCCCCTTTTTGCTACAGAAGCCAGAAGATAGTCCTTAATCAGTGATCCAAAGCGCCCGCATGCGCAGTTCAGGTGGACGACGGGAGACTTCTCCGCTCGTAATTGCCGCTTCAAATCAGTCTGAATCCTGCAGAATCGTTTGAATTCGTTGGACGGCAGCCTGCGGTAATATGCTGATATCCTGCAGCCGGTAACCGCCGTATTTACAACGCAGATGCGGTTTAATCCTGCCTTGCCGCTTTCCATGTATTTCAAGGTCCAGCTGGCCATCCCACCCGACGGCGGCGGCAGCGGTGCCAGGAGAATCACATTCATTTGCGCCACACGACACGGTTAACGTAATCGGTATAGGACAAAATAATTCTCAAAACTTTGTCAGAGACATTTGGGATGCTGTAATCCGCCACCCTTCTAAGGGTCCCTTTGTGCTGTGTCTCCAATATTTGAAGCCCCTGCAGAATCCTTTCTTTCCCAAGTCCTGTCATCATTACGGCAGCTTCCTCCATGGCTTCCGGCCGTTCATGAGCTTCTCTTATATTCAGCGCCGGAAGTCCCAGAATTGAGGATTCTTCACTGATGGTTCCGCTATCGCTGAGGACTGCTTTGGCTTTCGTCTGCAGACGTACGTAGTCACTAAAGGACAGGGGTTTCGACAAGAGGATCAAAGGGTCAAATTCGATATTTTTCTCCTCGATTCTTTTTCTTGTTCTAGGATGGGTACTGACAATTACAGGCATTTGATAACGCTCTGCAATTGCATTTAGACTTTCCGCCAGTTTTACAAAGTTCTCCTCCGAATTGATATTTTCCTCTCGATGGGCGGAAACCACAAAATACTGATTTTCCTGCAACCCGTGCAGATCCAGTACCGGGGAGGCCTCAACCTGCTCAATTCTTGACTGAATCACTTCCAGCATTGGGCTTCCGGTCTTTATAACCCGATCCGGAGGAAGGCCCTCCCGAAGCAAATATTCTCTTGAAATATCGCTGTAGGTCAGGTTAATGTCTGAAATATGATCTACAATCCTCCGGTTCGTCTCCTCCGGGACTCTCTGGTCGAAACAGCGGTTGCCTGCTTCCATATGGAAAATCGGGATATGCTTTCGCTTTGCCCCAATTGCACAAAGACAGCTGTTTGTATCTCCCAATACCAAAAAAGCATCCGGCTTCACTTGCTCCAGCACTCCGTCGATTTTGATTAGGATATTTCCGATGGTCTCCAGCGCCGTTCCCGTAGCTGCGTTAAGGAAACAGTCTGGTTTCCTCAAATTAAAATCTTTGAAAAACACCTCATTCAACTCGTAATCGTAATTCTGCCCCGTGTGAACCAAGGTGTGCTCCACAACCTCACACTGGTCCAGCTTCTTGATCACGCAGGACAGCCTTATAATTTCAGGTCTTGTTCCTACTACAGTCATTACTTTCAATTTTTTCATTGCTTACCCCCTTGAAAAGATACAATACGCCTGAAGCGCTGAAATTCAATCCTGGCTCTGTTCTCGGCCTCGCGCTGTTAAACCTCCAAAAAATAAGTGTCCGGCCGTTCCGGGTCAAATGCTTCATTTGCCCACATGACTACAACCAGATCGGACTGGCCTGTGTTTTCAATGTTATGGGTATAGCCGGCAGGAATATCCATCACTTCAAGTACCTCACCGCCTACTTGATATTCAATGACGTGGGCAGAGCCAACTTCCCGAAATCTGACGATCCCCTTGCCGCTCACAGCCAGGAACTTCTCACATTTTGTATGATGCCAATGGTTGCCCTTTACGATTCCGGGCTTGATACAATTCACAGAAATTTGCCCCATTGCCCCTTCACGGATAAACTCTGTAAAGGAACCTCTGGCATCGGTATTCATTTTCAGCTGGTATCCAAATTGGTCCTGCGGCAGGTAACTCGTATAGGTTGCATACATTTTTTTAATAAAGTCCTGTGACATATCCGGTATGCCGAGGGTGTTTCTGCTGTCCCGAAAAGAGGTCAGCAGCTCAGCAGCATCTCCCAGTTTCACAAAGTGAACGATGGGCACTTCACAGAAAAAACCAGTTCCGTTTTTCCTGCCGTTCATCGCCCGTATTAATTCCTCCACCAGATCATCGATATACACAAGCTTCATGATCAGATCAGGGTCTTCTACGCTGAATGGCATATCCCTTACAAGATTATGACAAAACGTTGCAATTACACTATTATAATTTGGTTTGCACCACTTTCCAAAGACATTTGGAAAACGGTAGATCAGTACCTCAGCGCCAGTCTCTCTTCCATAGCTGATCATCAAATCCTCCGCTGCCTTCTTACTTCTGCCATAAGGATTTCCCAAAGATGCCTGTATTGAAGAAGCAAGCATCACCGGGCAAGTATTATTATGTTTTTTCAACGTTTCTGTCAAACGCGCGGATAACCCAAGATTGATTTCCATAAAATCACTTTGGGTCCCTGTACGGTTTACTCCAGCAAGATGAAACACAAACTCCGCCTTACTGCAGTATTCGTCCAGCAGCTCTGGTGCTGTATCCTTATCAAATCTCAAAACATCATGCTCTTTGGTGTTTTCCAGTGCAGCTGTGAGATTTCTTCCGATAAACCCCCTCGCACCAGTAATGAGCACCTTCATTTATGATCCCACCCTTCCAGTTCCCGCTGAATATAGTCCAGCGACAAAAGTCTCTGTTTAATCTGCTCCACGCTGAGCCTCTCAGTATTATCTGAGGTGTATTCCTCAGCTTTCGCAAGCAGTTCACTCCCAACCGTAAAATACTTATCGTAATTTAAATCCCTTGTATCCGCTGGTACCCTGTAATAGCTTCCAAGGTCGAAGGCCGAACTATGTTCTTCTCTGGTGAGCAGCGTTTCGCATTTCTTCTCCCCGTGTCGTGTTCCAATAATCCTGATTTCATTGTCTGCGCAAAACAGTTCTTTCAACGCCTGTGCAAGATCTCCAATCGTGGATGCCGGTGACTTTTGGACCATGATATCTCCTGCTTTACCATTCCGGAACGCAAATACCACCAATTCTACCGCCTCATCAAGACTCATCAGAAACCTCGTCATATTCGGATTTGTTACCGTCATCGGACTCCCTGATTTAATCTGTTCGAGAAACAGCGGTATGACCGATCCTCTGGACGCCATGACATTTCCATATCTTGTGCCGCAGATCAGAGTCTTTTCAGAAGAGACAGTCTTTGCTTTCGCCACAAATACCCGTTCCATCATAGCCTTTGAGATCCCCATTGCGTTGATGGGATACGCCGCCTTATCTGTAGAAAGGCAGATTACTTTCTTGACACCGCATTCAATGGCTGCAGTGAGAACATTATCCGTTCCAAGTATATTCGTCTTAACCGCTTCCATTGGAAAGAATTCGCAGGACGGCACCTGCTTTAATGCTGCTGCCTGAAAGATGTAATCTACACCATACATGGCGTTTTTTAAGGATTGCATGTCTCTTACGTCCCCGATGAAAAACTTTACCTTTTCATTTTTATATTGTCTCCGCATGTCATCCTGCTTCTTTTCATCCCTGGAGAAGATACGGATTTCACCAATTTCACTATTTAAAAAGCGGTTTAGTACTGCATTGCCAAAGGAGCCGGTTCCTCCTGTAATGAGAAGTGTCTTACCCTGAAACATGCTTTTCTCTCCTCTCTGCCAGTTCTTGCAGCATTTGATAGTACTTACTCGTAGCGCCCTCTCTGGTCAGATACTTCTCTGCGTAAGCTCTGCCGTTGGCACCGTGCTCTCTCAAACAATGCCTGTTTGCACATAGGTGCATGATGGCCGCTGCCATATCTTCCGCGCTTCCGGGGCATACCACAACGCCTGCACCTGTGGAGGCAATGAGTTTATGGAGCTGGGTATGCTCCTCCGCTGTACATAAAACCGGTTGTGCTGCTGCCATCATAGCCCAGGTCTTGGAGGGCATGGCATTTTTGAGAAACTGCGGCCTTAGGGCTACAATTCCTAAATCACCCAAACTGTAAACGAAGGCGGAAGCTTCCTCTGGCTGCAACGGAAACATCCGTACGTTTCCTTGCTTCTCCTCTGTGATTTTTTTCTTTATTTCATCCTCACAAACACCATTTCCGACAATTAGGAATTGTACCTCCGGAGCTTTTTCTTCCAGCAGCTTTGCACTTTTAATCACTGTATCGAGATCCTGCGCATAGCCCAGATTCCCGCAATATGTAACATAAAATCCCGCTCGGTCAAGCCCAAATTGATCAAACAATGGGTTATCCTCTCTTGTTATCAATCTGACTTCATCTGTATCAATCCAGTTTTCAATCACAAAGACCTTATCTGCCGAAACCTGCTTCTCGATCAGATTCTGCCTCATATCTTCTGAAATGGTTACAACTCGTGTGTTCGTCCGATAAATATATGCTTCCATTCGGCGCAAGATTCTGAAGAGAATACTCTCCGAAGTTATTTTTCCCTGATCAGCTAGATTATCGGGAAAGATGTCCTGCAGGCAGTATAGCGTTGGCGCCTTTTTTTCCAGCAAGCCTCCAAAAACGCCCATCAGTGGCGGTGTACTGTAAAGGAAAAACGCGTCTGTGGGAATTCTCCGTGCAACCCGATAGAATGCTGCGGTCTTAAAGAGATAGCGAATCCCTCTCATTAAGAAGACTTTCCCTTCTTCTCTTCTTTGCCCGACTCTCAGGATTCGGATTCGTTCCGTGAGCTGTTCATCCGCCAGGTGCATGAAGCGCTCTCTGAGCGCCCGGCTCGTTCCCCGAAAGGGGTATCCGGTTATGACAGTGACTTCCGCTCCTTTGTTTGCTAAATCTCTGGCAAGATCATCAAGGAGATGTACGGCAGCCGTAATCTCGGGCTTAAAATAAGGTACAATCATTGTGATTCTCATATTCATTTCTCCGGTATTATTATGCTCATGCCGCTGCGGTATCAGTGAGCCATCCGTTTGCGCGCATGCCGCTTACGGGGCTCTTTTACATCAATAAATTTTCTGCTCTGCTCTTCGCTAATTCCCTTGGCTTGATCCCAGTTAAGCACAACCTTTGCGGTTTCCAGAATAATTTTAATATCCAGTAGAATTGAGTAGTTAATGAGGTACATCAGATCGAATTTCAATTTATTTTCAACGGTTGTTGAGTATTTACCCTTCACTTGAGCAAGTCCCGTTATGCCCGGTTTAACAGAGAACCGATAATGATATTCTGGATAGCGCTTCTGAAATTCTTCCACAAAGACCGGCCGCTCTGGTCTCGGCCCCACCACGGACATGCTTCCCGTCAAAACATTGAAAAATTGCGGCAGCTCATCAATCCTGGATGCCCGGAGAAAACAACCAATCTTCGTTATTCTAAAGTCGTTTTCTTTCGCCAAAACAGCCCCGGTGTCCCTCTCAGCATCCACCACCATACTTCTGAATTTAATCACCTTGAAAACCTGCCCGTTCAATCCGGTCCTTACCTGACGGAAAAAAACTGGCCCATTATGTTCCTGTTTTATTGCAATTGCTGCAAAAAAGAACAGCGGCATAGTAAGAACAATTCCGGAAAGCGCAAGGCTAATATCCATAAATCTTTTCACAAATCTTTGAACATCTGAAAGCTGATAGCTCTCCATAAGAAATACAGGGATGTCACCAATATACGCGAATCTTGACTTTCTAACCGCAATCTCGTATGCCTCCGGTATGATATAAACTCTTTTGTTTTTCAGGGTACAGCAGGGGACCACCATATTTCTGATTTCACTGGTGAGGGTTCCAGCAAGATAAATATTGTCTGCCTTGCTTAAAAGTTTTTTTATTTTTTCACTGTTATATGTGATTACCGTCACTCTTCCACGGTGAATTCGCCTCAGTGTATTTACCAGATCAAATTCGGATAGATCATCTACGATGATCAAGTTCATGCTTTCATAGCCAAATCTCTGTCGCAACAATCCAATGAGCGCTTTAAAAATTAACACAAGTCCCACCTCAAATGCCTGCACCCCAAGAAAAAAAAGAAAAGATGGCCTTGCAATGCTGTAAAAATACAAGATTACAATCACCGCAATATTCAGAAGAAAACCTGTGGCGGCAATTTTTTTCACCGCTTCCGCGTAGGATAATTCTAAAATATTCCTGATCATTGTTCATCCCTCACACTCTGGCTTCAGTCTCCATAGAAATTGGTTCTTTCCTAGTCCGCGGTTCACAGGAAAAGGCATCCCATGCGTTTACTGTCCATGGCCAACTTCCATTCATAACATCCGCATGCAGCTTCCTTGCTAAAATCCTGCGAAACAAATCAAAACGTGGCGGGCGTTCCTTCATGTTATGGCAGTCTGACCCCACAAAATCAACCCATCCCCCTTTCAGCATACTCAAGGCCAATGACCTGCTTTGCCGATCAATGACAGAATCAATATTAAGCTGAATCATGCATCCTAAGTCCACCAGCTCCTGTAAAATGCTCTCTCGCTTCTGCCTTACGTGCCCGTAACGTTCTGCATGGGCAATGACAGGAGTGAGGTTATATTTAGATCGTATTCGCCGAAGCTGTTTGAATAGATCGCTGCTCCATGGCTCCGTATACGGAAGCTCCAATAGCAGAAATTCAGTACTCTCTATGGCCAGCTCTGAAATAGAATCATAGCAGAATAGAGATTCACAGAGGTAGGTTTCGCTGCCGAGAATCAAGTTTAGTTTACAATCCCCAAGGCTGTTGTAAGACCACATTCTTCTTTCCAGGAAAGCAGGAAGGCTCTCTTTGAAGGGATAGTAGTGAGGAGTAAGCACAGCAGTGGTAATCCCTTGATCCATGAGCGCATGTATTAATGCGGCAGCCTCATCTCCGCTGCCCGCACCATCATCCATATGCGGCAGAATATGTGTATGAAGGTCCAACATCATCGTTTCCTCACCGAAAAATAAGCCGATCAGATGTGTGCACGGAATGAATCGGCGTTTCCTACTAAATATCCATTGTATTTTTTGTAGCTTTTTTTCAAATATTTATCCTGCTCCGAGATACGGATGCCATTTAGTATAACTCCCAAAATCTTTGTGTTTGCAAAGTTCAAACTGTTTAGTGCATTGAAAACTTCAGGATGGGACGTTCTCATCTGCCTGACAACCAGAATCACCCCATCTGCCAAAGACAAAAGCGTAAGGGCATCTGACACAAGATTAATTGGCGGGGTATCGATCAAAATATATTCATATTCCTGAGAAAGCTTTATCATAAGCTCTGCCATTCTCTCGCTCCCCAGAAGCTCGGCAGGATTAGGAGGAAGGGTTCCGGCGCATAGGATGCTCAAATTCTCATAGTCAGTGCTTTGGATCACCTCAAAGGGGTCTTCTTTTATGCCCGCAAGTAAATCGGACAATCCAGGCTCTCCTGTTCTGGCGAAACACCGATGAATCAGGGGTTTTCTCAGATCACAGTCTATCAGCAGTACCTTAGCTCCCGTCTGTGCCAGCGTAATACCAAGATTACAGCAACTCGTTGTTTTGCCCTCATCAGGTGCAGAGCTGGTTATGATTACACGACCTGATTTTTGATTTTGCAGCGTAAAGAGGAGGTTTGTTCTTATGGTCTTATATGCTTCTCTGACCATGAAATTAGTCGTTTCATCCAGTATAGCGATCGCTTTTAACTCCTTTTTTGCTCTTTTTCGAATCCACATTGCTTTGATTCTCCTCAATTTACTTTTTCTCTACCAAGGGGACTTTCCCTAGGATGGGCACTGTGTAGTGTTTTCTAAAATCGTCCTCTCCTTTGATCCTTTTATCCAGCATTTCCAGCAGAAGCACCAGCATCCCTCCCAGCAGGAGGCCCGACATAAAACCAATTGCAGTATTGAGAAAAACGTTGGGTGCACTGGGCTCACCCGGCATCACCGGAGAATCAACCACTTTCACTGCGTCTGCATTTTTAATCTCTATGATTTTCTTCGGTGCTAGTCTTGCTATAGTTCTGGCCAGAAGGTAGGAGTCCTCCGGTTTGTGCGCTGTGACATGAATTTCAAAAATTTCTGTTCCATTGACAGAATTCATGGAAATCATTTTTCTCAGCTCTTGAGTTGAGTATCCTAATCTGCTTTCACTGGATACTTTGTCCAGAAAATTATTTGTCCCCAGAATCACAATATAGGTTCCAATCACTTCCTGCGCATAGTTTAAATCATTCATTTTTGCATAGGGATCCGTTCGCTCTTTATCTGCAGCAACATACAGCGAAACCGAAGCAGTATATACTTTCTTTAATAAAAATTCTGAAGCTGTAAATGCACCCGTCGTAAAGAGAATTGTGAGTAAAACAATGACCCATTTACGCTTTAATAGAATTGCAAACAGCTCATTTATCGTATATTCCATCATATTTCTCCTAGGTTCTCATATTTTATCAAGTTGCCCTTGTGATATGCAGTGAAGCTTACTCCCCCTTCAAAATCAGCTTCCTAAGTATGGCTTACCTCAGAATTTCGGTCATTTGTTCCTAATGGATAAGCCATATCTATATTTACGCTGATCCAATGAAAAAAGGATCATTTTCATGGGCCTTTTTATGACATATTATGATGATACATACCCTAATGTTACATACATCGCCCCTAGTCAACGGCAATAAAAAACCCGCACTCCGACGGAATGCAGGTTTTAATTGAATTTTATTCTACTCTTTACCGTAAAATATTGGCGTACGATTGATTTCTTCCATATTTCTTTGCCAGATAAAGATTTTTGTCGGCTTTTCCGATCAATTCATCCACGGTACTGCTAGGTGAAGAAGCGCTATGAATCCCAAGGCTGATCGTGAAGTTGATTACTTGATCTTCATATATCACATCGGCTTCTTCACAGGCACTTCTAATTTTTTCTCCGACAATATCTGCGGCTGTTTCATCCGCATGATCCAATACGATGAGAAATTCGTCGCCTCCATATCTCGCGATCCAGCTTTCCTCGTTTTTCAAACATTGCCTTGCGAGAGTGACAAACTCCTTCAGCACCAAATCACCGGCGAGATGTCCATAGGTATCATTCACCTTTTTGAACAGGTCGATATCCACCAGGATCACTGACAAGGGTTGATAATTTTTCATATCGATCGGAAGCCTTGTTTTGATATAGCGCCGATCGAAGGCTCCTGTCAAGCTGTCCTTAAAGATATCCTTGTTCATTTCTTTTATCATGTTTACGATTCGAGATTGCACTTCTGTTGAAGCATGGGGTCCCGAACTTCTTACTTCTATGTTGTAGGAATCCTCATCTGTGGTAAAATCAGCACAAAAAATACAGCGGTTCTTTTCACGGTTCTCAAAGACAGCGGAAATGGTAATGCAAAGGTTGCCCGTTGCCAGGGATACATAGGGTTCTGTCGTATAGCTCTTTTGTTTTGAGCTGACAAGGGGATAATAGTATTTTTCCATTGAATGGTCTGTTCCCTTTTGAGCAGAATAAAAAAATCTATTTTCCCGTTTATCGCTTCCCCCTTTGTCACAGATGGTGCTGCTAAGCTGAATCCCCGTTCGATCAAGAATATAGACGCACTCCATCTCATCGTGTTCCGCTGCGAGCTCTTCAAGGGCTCTGTCAAAATCACCGCTGGAAAGCCCCGTCAGCCGATCGATCGCTTGCTGGACCACCTGAATCAGTTTTTTATGCTCATTTCGCTTCTGTTTGTATTGGAGGCTCATATATTCTTTAAACTTTTTGCTGAGCAAATCGATCCTGTCGTTCTCATACAGCTTATCAAGTTCCTGCATCACACCGGGCATAGATAAGTAAAAGCCTTGGATCATGTGGCCTCCAAGGCGCAGCACTTGAATGGCCTCCTCTTCGGTTTCCACGCCTTCTGCAATAATAAGGGCTCCGATCTTATTGGCAAGGATTACGAAAGATTTGAAGATTCCTTGTTTATAGAAATCGTTCTGGATATTGTTTACAAGAGAATAATCAATTTTAATAATATCCGGTTTCACAAGCAAAATCCGATCCATATTGGAAAATCCGGTTCCCACATCATCAAGCGCCACCAAAAATCCATGCTTTTTATAGACGTCCACAAATTCTTTCAAGGTATGATCATTCATCACATGCTTTTCGCTGACTTCTATTACAATATGGGATGGTGGAATGTTATATTTTTCTACCTGATCTAGCAAATATCCCGATCCGATGGAGTCCTCAAGCACGGCGGCGTTCAAATTCAGAAAGAGCATCTTCTCCGGATTTCGGGGGTAGACTCTGCCGAAGTCTTTCAGAATTTCCTCTCTGCATGCACGATCCAGCTCCAGAGAAACCTTCTTTTCCTCGGCTGTATGAAATAGCCTTTTGGGTGCAATCATCCTGTCGGTATACGGATTGACTCCTCGAATCAAGCCTTCGATTCCGATTACCATCTTTCTGCTGACCGAAACAATCTGTTGGTAATGGGCGATCAATTGTCTGTTATCGATCATATCTTGTATGTTTCGAATCTCATGAACATTTTTCCTTCCGCCACTGTCTCTCATCATAGACCTCCGATCTCATTCTGCAGCTGAGCGCTCTGCTCAGGGAAACAAAAGCTCCGGCCAAACAAAAAACCTTGAAAAAGCTGAATCAAACAGCTCTTTCAAGGCTCCTTTGCCTATATGAATCTATTCTAATATACCGGATGGAATTGGTCAATCGGTTCTCTTTCAGAATTTTCAAATTTTTACTTACTTAGTAATTCAACCAATTTTTATCTTTCACTGTGATCGTGATGGCTCTGCCCAGCGACTATGGTCTTCCCTGCCGAAGGTAACCGGTGCGTTTCACCTTCTCAATGGTTCGGGTGATGTATTTTGTCAGCTTTTCCTCAAAGACCTCTTCAGAAATCTCCTTATTCTCGATCATAAAGAGACCCTTTTCCCAGCTTGCGGTGAGAATTGGGTTCAAAAGTTCTTTGGCGGTATGGCGCACCAGCTCTACAACGGCCTCGCCTTTTGGCTCGGGCGTTACAATCTGGGTTTTACTGTTGATTTTGATGTGACCGATGTCCGTAAGCTTTTTTATAATCCCTGCTCTGGTGGCAGATGTGCCGATTCCGCAGGTTTTGATCTGTTCCCGCAGTTCTTCATTTTCGATATATTTTCCGGCTTTCTCCATAGTGAGAATCAGCGAGCCGTCGGTAAAACGGGACGGCGGCTTGGTTTCCTTTTCTTCCAGATCGTAACTGGTGACATCGCATTTTTCTTTTTTCACCAGCTGCTGGATTGGAGATTCGGACAACTCCTCATCTTTCTTCGCTGCTGATACGTCATAGATTTCCTTCCAGCCCAGCTCATTGAGGGTTCTGGAATTGGTGACGAAGAGTTCTGAGCCCACCGTGGTCTCCACACGAACGGTATTGTATTCGGCAGGAGGATAGAAGATTGCGAGAAAACGCTTTACAATCAGGGTGTAAATGTTTCTCGTCTCCTCATCCAGACCAGATAGCGCTGTGGTCACGTAGGTGGGAATGATGGCATAATGGTCTGTGACCTTGCTGTCATCCACAAAGCGCTTGGTCTTCTTGTCTACCGCCAGCTTACCAAACTCCTTGATTCGTATGACGGGTTCCTTGAAGTCCTCGTTTTTATACAGGCCGTTGAGTATTTTAGGAAGCTCGGGAATTACCTCGGTAGAAAGCACCCTGCTGTCGGTTCTGGGATAGGAAATCAGCTTCTTCTCGTAAAGGGTCTGGGCAATTTCCAGAGTGCGGTTTACTGATATCTTGAATTTTTTATTGGCTTCGGACTGCAATTCCGCCAGATTGAACAGCAATGGTGGCTGTTCCTTCTTCACCTTGACCTCAACCTTTTTTACGACAGCTTCCTGCCCTTCCAGGCTTCTGATGACTTCCTCTGCTTCCTCTTTGCTGATGTATTTCTCTTCACTCTCGGTATCTTCCGCTGCTTTTCCACCAGCTTTGCCCGCTTGCTTTCCAGCTGCCTTCCCATCCGCAGCCTTCATGCTCGTGCCTGCTCCATCCTGGGCGGCTGAATCTCCAGAATTCTTTCCTTCCTTTTTATCTTCCTTCTGATCATCTTTTTTCGGCTGCCACTTCCCTTTATACGCAATTCCGCTATCCTTTGAAAGGAAGTTGGCATTGATCACATAATAGGGCTTTGGCACAAAGTTTCTGATTTCAAGCTCCCGATCAACGATGAGTCCAAGGACACAGGTCATGACTCTGCCGATGGGAATCACTGTGGATTTGCCCTCCTGCAGCGTCTCAGCCAGTTGTCTTCCGTACCTGCAGGTGTAAATTCTGCTGAAATTCATACCAAAGAGCCAATCCTCTTTCGCCCGGCAATAAGCCGACTTTGAAAGCGAATCGTATTCGCTGAGATCCTTGGCTTCATCAATGCCTTTCTTCACCGCTTCCTCGGTCTGGGCCGAGATCCAGACCCGTTTCGCAGCCTTTTCCGAACCGCTCATCTGATACACCAGACGAAAGATGTATTCTCCTTCCCGCCCGCTGTCGGTGCAGGAATAGATCATGTCCACGTCTTTTCTCGTCATCAGATTCTTAACGGTTTCAAACTGCTTTGCCGTCCCCTTGCTGTCGATTACAGTATATTTGTATTCCTTGGGGATGATGGGCAGATGCTCCACCCGCCACAGCTTGTACTCCGGATCATAGGCATCCGGGTATGCTAAGGTGACAAGGTGTCCAAAACACCATGTTATAATGGAATGTTCCGTCTCAGCATAACCTCTTGCCCTGTCGGAAGGAGAAATCCTAACACCCAGAACATTGGCAAAGCTTGCCGCAACGGATGGTTTTTCTGTTATGTATAATTGCTTGCTCAATGGTTACCTCTTATATGCTTTATTCACTGGTTCCGCCTGCGCAGCGCAGGAAAATGAGACCGGACGGTCTCATTGCTTCGGATCTTTGTTTCAAATGCGTATAAGTATGGTATCACATTCCGGTGCATTTGTGAAAGCCATTTTCAATTTCTGCCTTCGATATTCAGCCTTACCATATTCTGTTTTATTCCGCCTTACAGTGCATTGCCGCTGTCCGTAGGCTTCATTCTCATGTATCGCAATGTATTTTCCAAAATATCCTTAACCCCGGGAGCCGCGGTCAGACTTCCTGCTTTCACGCCTTTTGGATTGTCTACAATCAGCAGAATGGAAATTCTGGAATCTTCAATGGGGGCCATTCCTATAAAGGATGAGTAGGTATCCTCGCTATACCCTCCATTGAAGGCCTTATTGGCAGTTCCTGTTTTCCCACCAATCCGATATCCGCTGATTTTAGCTTTGATCCCGCCGCCTTCATCCACAACGGATTCCATAATAGATGTCATCTCCTCCGTTGTCTTCTTAGACAATATTTGCCGCTCAATGCGAATATCATTTTTCCATACCACATTGCCGCCGTCCATCATTTCCTTTACAAGTCTCGGCTTCATGATTTTCCCTTCATTCCCAATAGCAGAAATGGCGGTGATCAGTTGTATCGGTGTTACTGCTATGCCCTGTCCATAGGACATGGTTGCCAGCCCCACCGGCCCTGCAGACTCTTGTTTTTGCAGTATCGCCAGACCCTCTCCCGGGAAGTCGATTCCGGTTCTCTGTGTCAAGCCAAAGAGTTCCAGATAGTCATAATACTTCTCTATCCCAATTCTTCGGGCCAGTTCAACAAAAACAGGGTTGCAGGAATTTTCAACCGCTTCCACCAGAGTTTCTCTTCCATGGGGGTTGCGCCACTGCAAACATTTTAAAACTGTACCAGCAACGTTTACCTTCCCGGTATCGTAGAAGATATCTTCCGGAGAGGTTACTCCTTCCTGCAGTGCGATTGCCGTTGTCAAAAGTTTAAAGGTTGAGCCGGGTTCGTAAGTGTCACTCACCATGGGATTTCGCCACATGGAGTTCCAGTAATCAAGTTTTTTGCTGTCCGAAAGGGTTTCCAGATAGGCAGCCTCCGCTCCATCCAAAGGAACGCGCGGGTTGCCGGGGTCGAAGTCCGGGTTCATTGCCATCGCAAGGATGTCCCCTGTTTCTGGGTCCATAACAATGCACATCACTCTGTCTGCCGCCGTATCTTCACGGACACGGTCCAAAGCATTTTCAACATACATCTGGATCACCGCATCAATGGTTAATACAATATCCCATCCGTCTTTTGCCTGAAAGAATTTCTCTCTTCCGCTAATCAGATTCCCTCCGTCTCGGTCAGCACTGTAAATGAAGCGCCCGTTCATCCCGCTCAAATACTGATCGTATTCAAGTTCAATTCCCATCAGCCCCCTGTTTTCGTCGGTGGTACTGCCCAAGACGTGTGCGGCAAATGCACCCATGGGATAGTAGCGTTTGACTTCCTCTGTAATCTCAACGCCGTAAAGCCCTCTATCCCTGATTTGATCCACCTTCTCTTTCTCCACATATTTGGCGATTTTAACGAGGTTTCTTTTTGTGTTCATGGAAGCACGAACTGAATCTTGATCCAGCGAAAGGATACTCGCTAACGCAGCTGCGGTTTCTGTCAGCTGATCTTCCTTTGTCTTTTTTGATCTGGGATTGGTCAGTGCTGCAGGCCGAACCCAAACGCTGTGAGTAACTGCACTGACCGCAAGTTCCTTACCATTTCTGTCGTAGATAGAACCCCTTTTGGCAGGTACGAATTGGTCGCGGGTCTGCTGTTCCTTTGCGATTTTTTCATATTTCTCCCCGGATACAATCTGCACCCATCCAATGCGAAACGCAAGGGAAATGAGCACAACATTTATAATCATAAAGAGGAAAATTAATCTTCTTTTCACCTCATTCATACAGCAAGTCGTTTGAGATCTTCATTGCAATTTCTTTTGCAGCAGCGCTCGACGCCTCTGCATTTTTATCCTCCAGATAAACTGCAAAATAGTACCGTTTTGACTCCCCTTCGCAAAATCCAACAAACCATGCATTTCCATTCACGCCTGAGCCAGTTTTTCCGTAAATACGCACCCCGTTGCTGTCTTGAACAAGCATGAGATTCTGAAGCAACGCTACATACTCCGGTGAGAATTCCGTATTTCCCTCGAAGATCTTTTCTACGATACCAACCTGCTCTATGGGCGAAATCTTCAAGGACGAATCAAGCCAGAAACCGTTCAGATCAGGCAGTGGATTCGTATTGCTCCCCTGCCATTTGCTGATATCCCTGTTGCCGTAATGAAGATTTTCCAGTTCCCTTTGAAAAGATTCCTTACCAACCTTATCTATTACCTGCCGAAAATACCAGATACATGATTTCTGAAATGCATCCTTCAGGGTTAGATCTGCATTCCACACTTCAACCGGATAGATTCCTCCATTGTAGTTCATCCTGGAGTCCTCTGATTCGAGAACACCATATTTCAGACCCATCAGTGTTGAGATCATCTTAAACGTTGAGCATGGAGATTTTTGCTGCTCACAGAGTTCTTTCTGATACAGGCTGTATTGTTCACTTAGATTGTCATAAAAAACAGCACAGCCATTTATGCCGTTAAAGTAGCTGCCGTAGTCTACTTCTATGTAGCTTACCTGAGATAACTCAGGAAAGCTGTCCGGAGACTGCTGCTCAATCACAGCTCCTGATTCATCGGAGTGTGCCCCAAGAGTGTCCTGGCGGATGCAGCCAGCAAAACCAAACGAGAGAAACGCGATTAAGAAAAGGCAAATGATTTTTTTCATGTTCAATACGCTCCTTTTATTCTTACATATGTAATATCTAATATCTTACAGTTGTAAGATATTAATGTCAATCCTATTTTTTCATTGACTTGCATTTCATCGAGTACTATAATTCACTTATATTACACTCGTAAGAATTGGCGTACACAAAGGAGGCTAAGATGAATAAGCTACCGCAAATATCAGAAGCTGAGTATGAAGTAATGAAAATCATCTGGGATCAGGCTCCAATCAATACCAACGAAATCGTTGAGCTTTTGAGCAAAACGAAAGCCTGGAGCCCCAAGACAATGCAAACCATGATGATTCGTCTAGAAAAGAAGGGAGCCGTCTGCCATGAGAAGCAGGGCCGCCTTTACTTCTATTCTCCCATGGTACGCAAAGAAGATTATGTCGACATGGAAAGCCGCAGTTTTCTGAACAGGTTCTATAATGGAACGCTGAAATCAATGGTTTCCAGTTTTATAGAGAATGATAAATTGTCTGATGAAGACATTCACGAGTTAAAAGAGCTTCTATCGAAAAAGAAATGAGGTATCAATAGTGTCGCTCTCTTTCATAGTAGGATTTTTATGGAATAACGCGATGATTTCCATCATCTTCCTGATTATTATGCTCCTAAAAACAGTGCTGAAAAACAGCACAACAGCAGGATTTCAATATTATATCTGGGTTCCTTTCCTTTCCATGTTGTTTCTGCCGTTCTTGCCTTTCACAAAAGTGCCCTTTTGCGGTTTCCCCGCATTTCAAAACATCACTGCAAAAGCCGGCGCGAAAGCCGACTTTGCGCATGCTGCCACCGGAACAGCGCCCGGCGATTGGCTGCAGGATTTTACAATCACGATCCAGCAGCACACAGTTCCGGATCTGCAGCTGCTGTTTACGGTGCTATGGGCGTGCGGAATTGTTTTCATGTCCGTCATGTTCCTGGTTGCTAGCCACAGGCTGCGCCAGTTAAAACAGGATTCGGTACTTTGCCTTGACAATGAGATTGCAGCAATTTTTTCTGACTGTAAAACTGAATTAAAAATCAGTCGCTGTATCGCACTTTACCAATCAGCGCAAGCCCCCACCCCCATGAGTTTTGGTATCGTCCATCCCTGTATTATTCTTCCTGCGACAATCAGACAGAACATGAGCGATTCGGAAATTCGATACATATTGCTTCATGAATTACAGCACTACAAAAGCAGAGATATTTACTTCAACTATGGGAGCTGCCTGTCTGCGACTATTTATTGGTTTAATCCCTTTGTTTGGTTTGCAGTAAAGCAAATACGGATTGACCGGGAGGTTGCCTGCGACACCTTGGTTCTTAGAATTCTTGGTGAAAACGCTTATATTGATTATGGAAATACCATCATCCATTATGCGGAGCAGTATCTTCGTAGAGCTGCGTTCAGCTTGATTCTTGAATTCAGCGGCGGCAACCGCCAAATCCATCGCCGCATTTCGGAGATCGTACAGTTCAAAATGGAAAATAGCAGGACAGGATTTCGCAGCAGCCTTGCGATTCTTCTGATATTTGCCATCATACTCTTCATCGCTCCAATGACCCCATTAAATGTTCTCGCCTCCGGCTACTATGATTTTGCTTCTGCAAGCCAGAATACGGAATACGAAGATCTCAGCGCATACTTTCCAAATATGGACGGGAGCTTCGTGCTGTATAATCTTGCAGCGGATTCCTATGAGGTTCATAACCTCAAGCAGAGTTCCAAAAGGGTTTCCCCTGATTCAACCATTAAAATATACAGTGCACTGTTTGCTTTAGAATACGGCATTATCTCCCCGGAAAACACGGGACTTTCCTGGGATCATACCAATTACCCTTATAAGGAATGGAACGGTGATCAGACGCTTGATTCTGCCATGAGATATTCTGTCAACTGGTATTTTCAAGAGCTGAACAAACGGATGGGAATGGAAAAACTCCAGAATCGTTTCGATCTGATTGACTATGGGAATCGGGATTTGTCAGGCGGCCTTGACGATTTTTGGGCAGAGTCTTCCTTGAAGATCTCTCCCATCGAGCAAGTGGAACAAATGACCCGTTTTTATCAGAATGATTTGAAATTCGATCCCAGAAATGTCGGCATTGTGAAAGATGCCATGCTTCTGTCCAGCTCCAATAACGGCCTGCTTTTCGGAAAAACAGGCACGGGTGATGTCAAAGGCCTGAATAAAAACGGCTGGTTTATTGGGTTTGTGGAAACAGAAGGCAATACCTATTTCTTTGCCACAAATATCCAAAATGGAGAAAACTGCAGCGGCAGCACAGCAGCAAAGATCACACTATCGATCCTTAATGACAAAAAAATATACAGGAATGATTCTTCGCAAAAATAATCATTCCTGTATATTCAAGGGAATCGCTGATCGAATGGAAGGTACACACCTTGAATGAGGCAGCGTTCCTTTAGGGCGTGCGTTCATTTATTGCACTTTCTTTTCAAACTCTGCAACCATATCCAGATATTTTTTCTGAACTTCCTTCGCTTCTGCATCTTGCTCAAACAGGGCACACTCTCTTTCAAGATTGTCCTGAATCTCCTGCGGCAGATTCTTCTGTGCAAACTGGTAGACGACATTATCTTCTTTCTCGATATGTCTATGGAGCAGGTTGACATAGGAAATGGCGTTGGCAATCACATCCAGCCTTGCTTCATCGTCGCCTTCCATCACTTTATGCACCGCTGCTTCCAGTTCCTGAATATGCAGCCTTCCCAGATCGTGCTCCACCAGCATCCCATGCTTCACCAGCTTTTCTGCTGCAGGGCCCAGCTCTTCCACCATTCTGTGAAACAGAAGTTTTTCTTCTTTTCCATGATGATGCTGATCAGCATAATTGCGGACGAAATCAATCAGACCAAAGAAATCGTTATAGTCTACCGGTTCACTTTTCAGTACTTTATAGCAGTACTTTCTGATTACTGCCAGCATCCGTTTAATGTGTCTGTGCTCATCCACCATTAGTTCAATATAATTCATACCGTTCTCTCCTCCCATAAATCGGCTATTTTCTGGTGATGGAATATTCCCCTTCATTTCTTTTTTCAAATTGGAGCGCGGGGTTCAGTGTCCCGATAAAGGAGGCAATCCAAGCTTCTCTGAGAGCAAAGAAGGTTCCAATGTCTCCTCCGACCTGATTCCAATACGGCTCATGAAGTTCTGCTGCCATCTGCCAAATCAATTCGTCTTCCGTATTTTGAATTACCTGACTTCCCCTGTCACAGGGCATTCCTTCGAGGATAAAGTCATTGAGTGCATTGTACACGCCTTCCGGTGTTCCCACTCCCGCTGAAAAACGCACCTCTTCCGCGCCTTCTGCAGGAGTTTTATACGCAAGGGCTGCTGCCTCTCCCTGATTTTCAAAGATCTTTAGAAGCGCATCCTTATGGCTTGGATTTTCTCTTAAAACCGCAGTCACCAGTGATGCCTGTCTCAGCTCAACGCTGCGAATCCGTTCCTGAAGCCACCCGTGGATATTGGAGGTATCGATGATCTCCTCAAGAGGACGGTTCCCCGTAGGCTGCCCGTATTCCCGCTGAAATTCCTGTGCCCATGTATCAGCAGCCAGACCCTGAGATGCTGCCCACTTTAATAGATCCGTTTCTGCTTTTTCAGCCCATACAATTTTATTGTAGAGCCAGTAATGAATCTTTCCTAAAAACAAACTCATTGATTCTCACCCTTTCGTTACCTGCGCTTTATTGAAATGCGCAGACTCCTGTTCAACCTGCCGTTTGGAATAACCTAAATTGCCTGATTCAATCTTTCAACCAGCTTGTTGATGTCAATTCCGTGAATGGTTGCGGCTTCTTCCAGCGTTTCTGACTGGGCAGACGGACAACCGACGCAGCCCATTCCAAAGTCCATTAAAATTCTGATGGTCTGCTGATACGTTCTAACCACTTCTCCGATGGTCATTTCTTTTGTGATAGCCATACTATGATCCTCCATTTACACGCGGGGGTTACAATCCCGCTTCCTTTCCATGCGGGGGTTACAATCCCGCGCATTCCAGCAATAAGTTTCTGCTTAATTTATACTGTCTTCTGTTTCGTTCAAACCAATTCCTAGCCGGTGAAACAGAATATTGTTTTCAAGGTGAATGTGTTGGAACAAATCTGCTTCCAGTTCCTCCAATGCTGCAAAGGTTCTTCTGTAATCGTCCTCCTTTATTCTTCCTCCGCTGAAATGAAATCATTTCAGTTTTCCTCCCGATGCTGTTCATCGGCTATGTTTTCATCATAAGCGTTGTGAAGAATAAAAACTGTGACGAGAATCATATTTTCCGAAAAAATTGCAAAACATTTATTCAAGTTCTTTGCGAAGTGCATCCTCATCAAGTAGAATGATTTTTTTATTGCCTATCATTTCAATGGTCCCCGCATCCTGAAGAAGTGTCAGCCTTCTGCTCACGGTCTCTCTTGCGGCACCGATATAGCTCGCAATTCCCTCCCTGCTGAATGGAAGGGTAACAAGAATCCCTTTGGGATGTTTCACCCCGTATTTTTCGGAAAATTCCAGCAGCACGCTGCCGATTCGCGCTTCCATGGTCTTTGATCCCATGTTTTGAACCGTCGTTTCCAGCCGCTCTAATCTGGCGCAAAGCTCCTGGATAATCTTCAAGCTGATTTCAGGGTACCTGCGAACCAATTCCTGAAAGTCTTTCCGCTCAATCATACAAAGATTGGTTTGCTCCAGCGCCTCCGCACTGTAAGCCGCTCTCTTTCCCCCTAAAAGATTGTTTTCTCCAAAAAAGTCTCCTTCAGAAAAAAGATATAGAATCTGCTCTTTCCCTTCCTGCGTATAACGGAATGCCTTTACCTTTCCCCGATTGATGATAGTAAGGCAGTCCGGTTCAGACCCTTCAAGCTGAATGATTTCACCTTTTAAATACTGTCGCCTTTTGATCAGATCAGTCACATAGGAAAGCTCTTCTTCATTTAAACCCGAAAAAATCGGAACTCGATTTGTACATTGCTTGTGGCTGCATTTTCCGCAGCCGCAGGAATCCTGTTTCATATTGCTTCGCTCCACTCCAGGCTTTCTGGCCCCGGCAGCTTGTATGGATTGGATTCATCCCTGCCGTGAATATTACACCTTAAGTCGGCAATAGGCCTGTGTTGCCACAAGCCTATTCCTCCAAAAGTCTATTGATCAAGTTCGATTGATTGCTCTTTCATTAGAACATGGTAGCTTATCGTTATTATGCCCCCATGAACATTTTTATATCTTCGTCCACAGTACCGATTCCGCCGATTCCAAAGGTTTCTACAAGAACCTTGGCAACATTCGGTGAAAGGAATGCGGGCAGTGTTGGTCCGAGGTGGATATTCTTCACGCCAAGATAGAGGAGCGCAAGTAGAACGATAACCGCTTTCTGCTCATACCATGCGATGTTGTACGCAATGGGAAGCTCGTTGATGTCGTTTAGCTCAAAGACTTCCTTCAGTTTCAGCGCGATCAGTGCCAGTGAGTAGGAGTCGTTGCACTGTCCTGCATCCAGAACTCTCGGAATTCCTCCGATATCTCCCAGATCAAGCTTGTTATAACGATATTTTGCACAACCAGCGGTAAGAATTACCGTATCCTTTGGCAGTTTTTCTGCAAACTGCTCATAGTACTCTCTGGATTTCATTCTTCCGTCACAGCCAGCCATGACAAAGAACTTTTTGATGGCGCCGGACTTCACAGCATCTACAACCTTATCTGCCAGTGCAAATACCTGCTCGTGTGCAAATCCGCCTACGATGGTTCCATTTTCGATTTCAGTCGGTGCGCTGAGGGTCTTAGCCAGCGCGATGATTTCTGAGAAATCTTTCTTTCCGTTCTCGTCAGCTTCGATGTGTACGCAGCCTGGGAATCCGGAAGCACCTGTTGTAAAGATTCTGGATCTTACTTCCTCGCTTCTTGGCGGTACGATACAGTTGGTTGTAAACAGAATGGGTCCGTTAAAGGACTGGAACTCTTCCGTCTGCTTCCACCATGCATTTCCGTAGTTGCCGACAAAGTTGTCATACTTCTTGAATGCAGGATAATAGTGAGCAGGAAGCATTTCGCTATGGGTGTATACATCCACCCCTGTGCCCTTTGTCTGCTCCAGGAGCTGTTCAAGGTCTGTCAAATCATGTCCGGAGATCAGGATCGCGGGGTTGTTCTTTACGCCGATATTAACCTGTGTGATCTCGGGGTTTCCGTATTTTGTGGTGTTTGCGCTGTCCAGCAATGCCATTCCAGCAACGCCAAATTCGCCTGTCTTTAAAGTAAGTGCAACAAGATCATCAGCAGACAGTGTATCGTCCAGTGTTGCAGCCAGCGCTTTATATGTGAAGTCATAAATATCTACATTTTCTTTTCCAAGGTTCAGTGCGTGATGGGTATAAGCAGCAAGACCTTTCACTCCGTATATAATCAGTTCACGCAGGGATCTTACGTCTTCGTTCTCCGTTGCCAGCACGCCTACAGATGCTGCCTTTAACAGCATACCAGCTCTTCCAGACACTTCAAATACTGCCGCATCGTGCAGTCCTGCTACGCCTGCAGCGGAAGTTCTCAGTTCATTTCTCAAAGCGATGGCACGGTTCACTTCCGTTTCAATGGCAGCTTCGTCGAAGTTTGCATTGGTAATGGTCATGAAAAGACTTTTCAGAACTTCGTGATTTACGCTGCTCAGATCTTTTGCAGAAAGACCCGCCTTAACAACGATGTCAGAAATTCCCTTCAGTGTGTAAATCAAAAGATCCTGCAGCTTTGCTACATCTTCGTTTTTACCGCAGACACCCTTCACCTGGCAGCCTTTTCCCCCAGCCGCTTCCTGACATTGATAACAAAACATACTCATACTTTTTATCCTCCTATTATTGATGCTTCATCCGCGATCATTGCGAATCAAGCTTGGTTACTCACTTGATACTGTAATCATAACGGATGGGACAAAAAGAATGCGTTGCATTTGCAACGCATTCTAATTTTTTATTTTATTTATTGTAATTTTCCTATTTTCTTTATCTCTGATTCATGGAATAAATCATTTACTCTATGAAAGCCATCATTCGTGTACTATGCTTCCAATGATGCGGCTGATAGCAACCAGCGTCTGCCTAACCTCCTGCAAGTTCGGATGCAGTTCCTGTTGCTACAGGAACACCTGCTGCATTCATGGCTCTTAGAACCAGAACCATGGCATCCTCCCGTGTAATGGATGCTTCAGGATAAAGCTGCTTGCCGAAGGATTACTCAGTTGCATCATCAGCCTCTTCCGCTGCGGCTTTTGCCTCATCTCTTGCTGCTTCCATTGCGGTCTTCACCGCATCCCATACGGCGTCGGCCTGCTCCTGGGTGATGGTGCCGTCAGTTATCAGCTCACTCAGCAGGTTTCTATGCATCCCGCCGGAGCCATTTCCTCCTAAGACTGGCTTTGCATCTGCTATGGCATCGGCTTGCTCCTGTGTAATCACTTCCTCACTGACGAGGGTATCAAGAATTTCATCGCAGGTTTCACCTGAAGTTCTGGCTTCTTTCAGTGCTTCCATAACAGCATCTGCTTCTTCCTGGGTCAGGATATCGTCGGATACCAATTCACTCAAGGGACTGTTCTGCAATCCTGCGTGAAATCCGGTTCTTTCAGAACCAGTTCCCTCCTGATGCATGCCTTTCATCCGCCCGCCTTCAGGCCGGGTTCCCTCCCCACGTGTGCCTGCTGTGCCATCTGTAGTTTTCTTCCCATCTGGCTTTTCTACTGTTTCACCTGCCGCGGCTGCCCTTTCTGGTCTGGCCGGTCTGTCCGCTGTTTCATCGGTTTTATCTGCTGCGGAAGACATCGCTTTGGAAATCGCGTCGGCCTGTTCCTGAGTAATGGTTCCATCGTAAGTTAACGATTCAAGCGCAGCCGGGTATATCGTGCTCCATGCTTCAAAATTACCTCTTTGCGCTTTAAACCGCTCTGCACCTTCACCTGCCCCGCTGTTTGCCGCGAAAGCGGTGCCCGCTCCCGTCAAAGTCAGCGCTCCCGCCACGGCAATGATAAAGACTCTTTTTAATCCATGCTTTTGTTTCATCATTTTGTTACTCCTTTTGAATTTTTTGAAATTTCCTATGTTCTGATTTTAATCTGCCAAACCATAAAAAATCTCCGTAAAATTGAGGCAAAAGTGAGGCAAAATAGAATGGGAAATGGATTTCAAAGGCCATTCATGGTAAAATTCATCGGGAGGTGATGGCTGATCCATGAGAAAAACTTTGATTTATATCGCAGATGACGAAATCAATATCTGTAACATCATCAAGTCGTTTTTGGTAAAGGAAGGGTATGAAGTCGAGACCTTCTATGATGGGCAGTCAGTCCTTGATGCTTTTGAACGACGGGAAGCAGATATGATTATCATCGATATCATGATGCCCCTGGTTGACGGGTACTCCGTATGTACTGCAATACGAAACAAAAGCAGTGTACCGATTATTATTGTTTCAGCGAAGGATACAGAGCCGGATAAAATTGCAGGTCTGACGCTGGGAAGCGATGACTACCTGACAAAGCCTTTCAGCCCTATGGAGCTGGTGGCCAGAGTGAAAAGCATTTTCCGGCGAATCGAGCTGGACAGAAGCCACGGAAAACCCAGCAATACCATTCAGGTCGCGGATGTTGTTCTTGATCCGGATACAAAACAAGCCTGGTTTAAAAATATGGAACTTCCGCTTACATCTATGGAGTTTTCACTCCTCCTCTACCTAATAAGCAACAAAGACAGACCGGTCAGTCGAGGAGAACTTCTGGACAAAATTTGGGGATTCGAAAACGAGGTGGAAACCAGAGCCACCGACGATGTGGTGAAGCGGCTGCGAAAAAAGCTGGCGGATTTTGGTTCTCAGCTCAAAATCGAAACGGTTTGGGGCTTCGGGTTTAAGCTCGCGAACAAAGGTTAAATATGTGTTTAAGTTCTAAACAAGGATTTAAGCCTTGAATCAGGAATTTGCTTAAGAACCTGTCTTTGGTTCTTATCATAATGAACAAGGATGGTTCGATGAAAAGAAATACGATCAAATGGAGAATCTTTAAATATAACTTGATCATGATTGTGACGCTGATCCTGCTGGTTACTGTCACCTTCAATATCGTGGTGCGGCTGTACCTGGAGCGGGACATTATCTCGCAGCTGGATCAAATAACCTCTCGTACCGTAAATACGGCGCTTCATCAGCGACCTGCTCAGTTCCCCGAAGTAAGGAAATCTAATAACACCTCTCCCGGGGACGGCGGCATGATAAAAAATCCCTCTCCGGGGAGCGGCAGCATGGGTAAAAACAGCCCATCACCAGCGAAAATCGGCGGTAACGGAAGCCGAGAAATCGCCATCCCCGGAGAAGAGGGAACCGGTGCTAAAAGTGAAACCAATTCCAATACCGATTCCGATAATGACAAGGTGTTCCGGTATTATTTCATGCTGAATCGTTCGCTGAATGAACCGCTTTCTATCATCAATGCAGATTACATTCTGCTTGACAGAGATGAAAACTTGATAGCGCCGCCAGAAAATGAAACCTCTGTTCTAAGCGAACAAATTGTGAAGGAAATAAAAAACTCATCACCTGATTTCAGTAATCAAGAGTATCTGAAGATGACTATCTCAGGTGCTAATTATATTGGAGTCGTCAGATCACTGTCACAGGAAAACCGCTCCGACCTCGGGTGGATCATTATCTATACCAGCCTGCAAAAGGTCAATCAGCTGCAGTTCTATATCAACGGAATCCTTTTTGTCATACTCTTCTTTCTATCGATCATTGCAATGCTGCTGTCTTCCAGTCTTTCCGGGAAGCTTTCCAAGCCCTTTCATTTATTGAATCAACATCTGAACGCAATTTCTGAAAGAAATTTCGGGATGAAAATTCAAATCCCAGTGTACGATGAACTCCAAGAAACGGTGAACAACATCAATATCATGTCTGAAAAACTGGGCGCATATGATAAAGCGCAGAAGAGCTTCCTTCAGAATGTCTCTCACGAGTTTCGAACACCGCTGATGTCAATTCAAAGCTATGCGGAAGGCATCAAGTATAATGTCGTGGAGAAAGAATCGGCAGTGGATGTAATTCTGAACGAAACGAAAAGAATGACTTCTCTTCTGGAAGAATTGCTTTACCTGTCGAGACTGGAAGCAATTGAGGAAAATTATCATTTTGAAACCATAAAAATCAACAGTGTTATCAGCTGTATTGCAGACAGAATGAGCGGGATCGCACTTCAGAAGAATGTCGCAATTTCTGTCAGTGAACCGGATGAAGAAATTGTTTTGAAAGGGGACGAGGAAAAGCTGTCACGAGCAATTACTAATATTGTGAGCAACTGCATTCGTTATGCTGAGTCGAAAGTAAGCATTGCGTTTTCTGCGGAAAACGGGCACCAACTTTTGATACAGATCTC
Source organism: Clostridiales bacterium (assembly GCA_015243575.1). Classification (NCBI taxonomy): domain Bacteria; kingdom Bacillati; phylum Bacillota; class Clostridia; order Peptostreptococcales; family Anaerovoracaceae; genus Anoxybacterium; species Anoxybacterium hadale. The sequence goes on along the minus strand of CP042469.1, from coordinate 4,150,996 downwards.
TGACGATGGCCCGGGCTGTGAAACAGATGATCTTCCTTACATTTTCGAACGGTTCTACAAGGGAAGACAAGGTAATTTCGGTCTAGGCCTTGCCATCAGCAAACAGGTAATCGAACGGCACAGCGGCACAATAACTGCTCACAATCTTCCCTCTAAGGGTGCCATTTTCGTCATTAAGATGTAAGTATAAATGGAGCAGCAAGCCGTTTAACAATAAAAAAGGAAACCTTTGCTCCATGCAGAGATTTCCTTTTCCGCTTATTTGCGATCCTACTTCCAAGGATCGGTTGCAAGAATACTATTCTTCGATCTGCTTCAAAAGCTGTTCTGCCTGATCCAGTTCCTCTTCATCAAATACAGGATATCCTGCCTTTTTGAGGTATTCAACGGCTAGGCCAAGCCCTTTCGTTTTCGTATCGGTAAAAGTACCGTCATAAATGAACCTGCTTCCACAGGAGGGACTGTCTTCTTTCATAATGGCAAAAGCAACCTCGTATTCCTTTGCCAGCCGCAGCGTCTCCTCTGCACCAATTGTATATTCCCTTGTCACATCGGCTCCGGTGCAGGCCATCACCTTGTCACCGACACGCTGAGAATCTGGCCGTGGAATCGACAGACCTCCGAAAACCTCTGGACAGACTTTGATAAGACGCCCTTCTTCTTTCCATTTAAGGAATCTCTCATCGAGGCAGGGGACATCCCCATCGTCATATCGAACATGATCACCGTACAGGCATCCGCTCACAAGAATCTTTCTCATCAGCACCGCTCCTTTCCTATTTCTATCGGAATATTACAAGTTGTTTTGTTTTCCAATTAGTATGCAGCTCATTGGAAAACCTTAAACCAGTCCTCTAGTTTCCGTGATTATACCTCCGGGAAAGGGTGGCTGTCAATTGTACACCAGCACAAACTGTGTTTAACCAGCACAAACTGTGTTAAGACTTAAGCTTATGCTCTCTCATATAATCTTTGATCAGCCCTATAAATTCGATTCCATACTTCTCCAGTTTACTGCTCCCAACCCCATTGATCTCCAGCATGGTTTTCTCGGTGGTGGGTAGGTATGAGCTCATTTCCTTTAATGCCTTGTCTGAAAAAATGATATAAGGAGGCTTATGCTCTTTTTGCGCAATTTCGTATCTCCGCTTGCGAAGCTGTTCAAACAGCTCGGGATATTTTGCTTCGCTTCCACCGCCTCCTTTTGATGTCTTTTTCTTAGCGGCTGGTGCTTCCTCCTGCTTCTTCGCCAGCTTTAGAAGGATTGGTTCTGTAGGAATTTCCTGCCGAAGGAATTCCATTCCCTGCTTCGTTACCTTTAATACAGGATATTGGTCTGCGGTCAGATGCAGATAACCTGTTACCAGCAGATGGTTCGCAATCTGCCGCAGTCTGATAATGGTTCTGCTCCGCAATGCTCCGAATCCGGGATTCTCATTGAGCCGGAACTGCCTCACCTTTGCATTATCTGTTCCGTGAACCGCATCCAGTATTGAATTCATTCCATACCTCTGACCGCTTGTATGTACCACACTGATGATGCTCACTGCATCCGAGGTGATGTCAATATCCTCATATTCTGTAAGGCAGTTTTCACAGTTTCCGCAGCTGCTGTTTCCGTATTCGCCGAAATAGCGCAGAATGTAATCCCGCAGGCACTCATTGGAAAAGCAATAGTACGTCATTTTGCGGAGCCTCTCCCGATCCCGCTCACTAATAAGTTCCTTTTCCTCATTGTCCAGCTCTTCATTTTCCCGTTCCATCTGTTTGTCGATGAGGAACTCGTTGATCCTTACATCCTGCCCGGAGTAATACAATATGCATTCCGCTGGTTCTCCGTCTCTTCCGGCACGCCCAGCCTCCTGATAATAGCTCTCAATGTCCTTTGGCATATTATAATGAATGACATATCTTACGTTGGATTTATCAATCCCCATACCAAAGGCGTTGGTTGCCACCATAACAGGGGTGCTGTCGTTGATAAATGCTTCCTGATTTTCTTTTCGCTCGGCATCGGATAAGCCTGCATGGTACCTCGTGACGGGGTATCCCCTTCCGAACAATTCTTCCTGAACCTCTTCCACCGCTTTTCTGGTATTGCAATAGATAATGCCGCTTTTATCCCCATTCTCCTTCAGGTAATCAAGGAGTGCGTTCATCTTACTCTGGGGCTTCTTCACGGAAAAGTATAGGTTTTTTCGATCATATCCGGTTACAACCACAGTAGGATTTTGCAGCCCCAGCATACAGACAATGTCCTCTTTCACCACTTTCGTTGCCGTAGCTGTATAAGCTGCGATAACCGGTCTTGCGGGCAGCATATCAATAAAATCGGTGACTTTCAGATAGCTTGGCCGGAAATCCTGTCCCCACTGGGAAATACAATGAGCTTCATCAATTGCAATCATAGAAATTTCCAATGCACCCACAAGGGATAAAAAAGAATCCGTCAGCAAACGTTCCGGCGCCACATAAATGATCTTATATACTCCCATGCGTGCATTCTCCATCACCTTCCGGATCTGGCCTTCTGTCAGCGAACTGTTGATGTATGCTGCACGGACCCCAACGTCTACCAGTGCCATGACCTGATCTTTCATGAGTGAAATCAGCGGTGAAATGACAATGGTAATTCCTTCAAAAGACAATGCCGGTACCTGAAAGCAAATGGACTTTCCAGCTCCGGTGGGCATGATTCCGAGGACGTCCCTCCCGGAAATCGCACCGTCAATCAGGTCTTCCTGTCCCGTACGGAAGGAATCGTACCCATATATATTTTTCAAAATTGTATGCTTGTCCAAAGATGCCTCCTATGTAACTTGTGTCGTTCTGTGAAAATTCTTTTCTTTCAGTATATATGACAGAACGGCATTCATCAATCATCCCTGACATAAATTTGCGCAGCAGGTTTATGTCCCATGTGGGTTCAGCATAAAGAAAAATGTAAGCCCTTCCGAGAAATAATCACCCATAATCGTCGTAAGGGACAGGATTCTGTCAAAGATTTCAATGTTCTGATTATAGTCCCTGGTCAAAAATGTTGTTGCCTCTTCAATCTGCATCTGCGTAAAACTATTCATCAAGGTGATCCATTCATTTCGTGACCAATAGGGATTTATCTGCGCCAATAATACCGCTCTGTTCTTTGTATTTTGGTAGATTTGTTTTGTTAGTTCGTCACTTGCATCCCGATCATCGTTTATTTGGGAGATAAATAACGATTGGAGAAGAATGATATATTGCGATAATAGATTGATGTACTGTTCGGTGACTTCGTCTCCAACAAATACCTTTAGGATATTTCCATATTCCATAGGAATTTGGTAAAGACGTTGGCTTAGCGCCTCTGTGTTTCCGACACCTCCATAAAGGCTGACCTTATATGCTCTTAACCAGGTGGCCAAATCTCTCCAGAGCAGCCGTGCTCTAAATATAAAGTTCATTTGTGCACTAATTGGATATTGAACCTGATTTTTAAACATAACCACCCTCCTGTTTTTAATCAATATATGAAGTCTTCTTCATTTTGTATCATTTTGTAATGTCAATAAAAGCGAAATTTATATCAGAAAAAAGAGGGATGTTCCGCTCCTTTGGAACATTCCCTCTTTCTTTCAGCCCACTCTAGCTAAGGCTCTTGATAGCCAGAGATTCATACTATGTCTGAATCCCTCATGCGGGGTTATTATCGACAGCCAAAGCACTTAGCGTTGCATTGTTCACCGTTAATCCAGGTGTGATATCAATAATTGAGTTGGTCGAGAGCTGAACAGAATAGGTGTACAATCCGGAATCCAAATTGTTATCAAAGAACTGGAATCCAAAGGCTTCCGCCTCAAGAGCAGTAACCAGTGTTGAGAACGTATAGGTGGATCCAACATTAACTGGGGCTCCGCCATTAAAGCTTCGTGTGATTTCGAAGTTGAGCGTTACGGAAACACCAAGAGGCAAACTTATGATGCTGGTAAAGTTCAGTAGCACAACTGGATGGCTCATGCCGCTTGTATCAATAGAAACGGCGACCACATTTATGGGATCTGCCAGCAAAGTCGTAATAATTGGCAACGGTCCGGCACCGCCTGTGGCTGCATTTAACCGCACTGCGCTCGTTGGCGGTTGATACCCTCCGCATTCATATGGTGAATAATAATAACTCATTTCTACTCATCCTTTAATTTATATTGAGAATATTTAATTATAAAAGGGTTTTTAGCGCCTTTATGTTATTAAACTCCTTCGTTATAGAATATGAAGGAAGTTCATTCTTTGCTAATACAAGACGCGGATCAAATTTACCCAACCCGAAAATACAGATGGACCCATTCAGCTTGATACTGAATGGGCCCATCTGCAATGTTTTTATATTTAGGCATAAGATCTTTTAGTATTTATCGCGTTCATTCCCAATGGTAATTTTCGAAACCGACGCAGACTCAAGGAGTCTGAACTCGCCTGTATGCAATCCTTCAGAACGATTGTTTAGTTTGAATCTTCCAATCATCTCTTTTAACAGTTCTGCCTGGCTTGACAGCTCCTCGCTGGCCGCCGCACTTTCTTCTGCCGTTGCTGAGTTGTTTTGCACCACCTGAGATACTTGCTCAATTCCTTTATTGATCTGAGAAATTCCCGAAGCTTGTTCATTGGAAGCAGAAGCAATTTCACTTACAATATCTGTGGCTCTTTCGATACCGCCGACGATCTCATTCAGCGCAGAAGCTGTTTCATCGGCAATCCTGGTTCCTTCCCTTGCCTTGCTGATGGAGCCTTCAATCAGATCGGTTGTTTCTTTTGCCGCACTTGCGCTGCGCGCCGCAAGGTTGCGTACTTCTTCCGCTACAACTGCAAAACCTTTTCCGTGCTGCCCTGCCCTTGCTGCTTCCACAGCCGCATTTAGTGCAAGAATATTGGTCTGGAATGCAATATCGTCAATCACCTTGATGATTTTGGAAATATTCTCCGAGGATGCATTGATCTCAATCATGGAATTCAGCATCTCTTTCATTTGGTCATTGCCTTTGACTGCATTATCTCTTGCTTCCGTAGTCAACTCGTTTGCAGTATTGGCATTGATGGCATTCTGTCTCGTTTGAGATGAAATTTCCGCAATAGAAGCGGTCAGTTCCTCGATAGAGCTTGCCTGCTCGGTGGAACCCTGGGACAATGCCTGACTTCCGTCTGATACTTGCCTTGATCCAGCGGAGACCTGTTCGGCCGCCTCATTGATATTGCCCAGAACCTGATTCAGAGACACAATGATATTATTCAGGGAGTCCTTAATCTCAACAAAGTCGCCCTTATAGTCTGCTGTAATAGCCTGATTTAGGTTACCATTTCCAATCGCTGTAAGAACTTCGGAAATCTCGCTGACATAGCTTAACAGATTACTCACAGTCTCATTGAGCGCATTCTTAATGACTGCGTGCTCACCTCTATAGTCACCATCCATGCTGATATGCAGGTTACCCCTTGCCATTTCCTCCAATACCGCCGATGCTTCATCAATGGGAGCGATTACCGCGTTCAGTGTCTGATTGAAGCCCTCCATGATTTGAGCATAACCGCCACCATGTTTCGAGGCGTCCGCCCTGCGTTTCAGATTTCCTTCAACAGCTGCCGTGGTTAGCATAGAAGCATCATCGATAAGCATCTGTATTGCGCTTACGCTTTTCTTAAGATTCGCATTAATATTTTTAAAGTTTTCTCCGATGGACTGTGTGTCTTCATCAACTTCCTGCACAGGTGTCTCAATGCTCAACTCACCCTGCGCAAGCTTCTCCAGATTTACGATCAGCTGATCCACTTCCCGTTCCTGGTATGCTGCTTGCTTTTCAATTTTTCTGAGGGTGCTTTTCATTTCCGTTTGATCCACAATTAGCTCCAATGCCCCGATCACCTGTTGATTTTCATCTCTAATCGGAATTCCCGTATATGAAATTTCCAGGTCCCTTCCGTTAGGATGGGCATCCGTCTCTCTTACCACCTTTCGATTCTGCTCCATGGCCTGAGTGCAGGCACAATTTTCAGTATTGCAATCACTTGTCTTACAAAGATCATAGCATTTCATGCCTACGACCTCTGCCGCCGGAGCTCCAGCAAGATCCGCACCGATACGATTGATATAGCGTATTGAAAGATCTCTGTCCATGATCATCACCGGTGATGGCAGCTCATTGAGGTGACCAACAAGGGTATCAATGGTTTTATTAACCCCATTAACGATTTGGGCATATCCACCCTTTAATTTACTGAGATCAGCCCGATAGAAAAGATCCCCTCTTTCAGCTGACTTGGTAAGTTCTCCGGATTCAGCTAACAGGGAATAGAGAGATTCTCTCACCTTTGTAAGATTATCAATTAGGATTCCGTATTCTCCTGGATAATTATTTTCGATGATCTCTAAATCGTCGCCATTTGCAATTTTTTCTATGTAGGCCAGCGCCACATTTAAGGGATTTACAATACCGTCAAGCGTCTGGTTAAATCCACCTATAATCTGCTTGAATCCGCCTTCAAACTGATCGGAATTTCCCCTCTTCTCCAGCCTGCCCTCTACTGCCGCGGACGTCAGTGTCTCCGCCTCTTCCACAAGGTTTTTGAGGGTACAGACCACCGACACCATGCTATTGGCCAGGACGTCCTTATCCGAGCGGGGAATGACCTCCAAGCTTAGATCTCCTTCTGCGATTTTTTTCGCTGCCTCGGCTTGTCCTTTGATATTTTCAATCATTTTTCCAAAGGCGTTCAGCAGATCGCCAACTTCATCTTTCGATTTCCGAATTCCGTCCACTTCAACTTCCACATCGCCCAGGGCCAAACGTTCCGCAGCTTCACTGAGCTTCTTGATCGGTTTCCCGATTATATTTCCCAACGTAAATGCAAGCAATAGTGCGAGAAGTGCGACTGCTCCGGATACAGCTACAATGGTATTTCTCAGCGTATTGACGCTTCCCAGAATATCGCTTTCATAGTTTCCCGCACATAACATCCAGTTCATACCTGGTATGGGGGTCAGTGCCGTGATACGTTCATCTCCATCCAGAGCATAATGAACAATCCCCTCGGTTCCTTGACCAAGTTCTTTTAGTGCAACACCAAAATTCTTTAGAGGCCCTCCGGACTCAATATTTGCAAGTGCATTTTCTTGATTCATAACGTAATCTTGATTTGGATGCGCATAGAAGGTACTGTCTGCGCCTATAATAAAGGCATAACCGCGTTTTCCGATTCCCAGTTCATCGGTGATGGTGCTAATGAAGGTTCCGTCTCTCCGGCCCAGCAAAACTCCAACAACAGTTCCATTGGCACGAATTGGTGCAAACTCCAGAACAACCGCCTTTCCCGTTACCGGGCTGATGAGAACATCCGAAATGTTTGCTTCTCCTGCCATTGCCTTTTCAATATAATGCATATCTTGATCTGCGAACTGTGCAGTATCACCGGTTTTTACATATGTAATACTCCCGTCAGGAAGGACGACGGCCATATCCAAATAGCCCAGTCGATCTACATCGGCTGCCAGCGATTCCCGCTGCACAGACCAGTCCATGGTAGCCGTTCGGGATCTCATGGCAACTTCCTCTAAAACCGCAAGGTTCTTAGAGATATCCGAATGGATTAGCTCAGCACTTTCCTTCGCATACTGCATTACTGCGTCTTCTTGGTTCCTCAGCAGTGCAGCGGTACTCATATTTATGGAAATCAGTCCCAGGGCTGATGTTATGATCAGCACAAGAACCCCAATAAATATGGTGATTTTTTGGGATAAATTTACTCTCATTTTTACTCTCCTTCTTCCGACAGCATCAGCTGCTGCCAATAAAAATCGTATTTCATTCTCCCTTTTCCCGATCCCCCAAGGCTAATCTTCTCACTCTAAAAAAATTGCTGTTTTTCCTAATCATCTCCAGTTTGTATATTATATATTTCAACCACTCTTTTGTTAAACTTATCACACGAGCGTTCGATTGGCAAACTATTTTTTACATTTTTCGACAAATTTCATTACATTTTATGTATTTTTCCACTCAAAGATTCAATTTATAAATGCATACTATGTTTATATGAATAGTATCCTTGTCAATTTCGACCCTCTTTAAATGAACGAAACCAAACAGAAATCCCCGGCTTCAAACAGCTGGGGATTCCATAGATCAGTCAGATATAAACACTTGCAAACGTCATTGAATGGGCTGTGCGGACTTCACTGTAGTCGAACCAATCAAATTTGCACCAAGGCCCGCATCCCAAATTGCATTTCCTTTGTTAGCAAAGCGGATGCAGCGTTTATTGGCAGTCGTTTCCTTAGGGTCATTAATCTTTAGATAAATATCATATTCACCAACAGGAACTTGGCCAAATGCGCCCATCTTAATCGAAAAACTCAGATCACGATATGCCTTGATATTGCCCGCTCTGCTGTCCAGGTCAGGTCGCCAATCCCTTGCATCAAGGTTTGTAAGAGCCTTGTAGGATTTCCCTTTCGTTTTGGATTTCAGGATAACCGTCACATTTTTCTTGTTTACGATATTCCCAAAACCGACGTTCTGAATCTTTCCTTCAAACTTGAGAGTGCCATTCTGCGCTACCCATTCGCTCGCGCTAGCTTTGCGAAGCACCAACCGATAGCCCAGTCTGTCACGCCAATATTCCGCTCCGGTTTTGCCGTCATATACGGGGTCAAAGATTGCATATTCCGTTTTATATGGCGCCGCATAGGCGTTTGTCATCTTTTTTGTAACGTTTTCTTTCGTGTACGAAAAGCTTCCCCATCGATCATGAACACTCGCCTCATAATCCGCGTTGAGGTAAACGGTTTGAGCATAGGAGGCTTCCCAGCCAACAAACGGATACGTGTTCCAAAGAGTCGCATCACCCTGCGCTTCACCGCCATAGAAGTTGTTTTGATGTCTGATCCAGGTCATCACTCTGCCGCGATCATAGGACTCGGCATCACCAAGCGGATCACCGGGCCAGCCGGCACCTTCGGAAAGCGAACCCCAGTCATTCGGATAATTGTCGCCTTCATCCTCACCATATGCATAACTATCGTTGAAGAAACCGAAACGTGCCTCTGGGCTTCCCCGTTTCGGAGCCGGTATTTGATCAATATTTTCAAATGTGTAGTTTTTACCATAGGCGGCGTTATACCATGACAAAAATGCGCCTCCCTGCACGATGATGGAACGTGATACAGGTACGGCGTCAAGCCATGCATCCAGAAGCCATGCATAAGCCTGCGGGCTTGTGCCAAAGCTTGTCGAATGCATTTCTCCCCATGGGCCGAACATACCCCCATCAACCCCCATGATAACGTCCTCATACTCATGAAGGATCGGTTTAAGCTGTGCAATTTGTGCAAGCACGGTTGCTTTGTCCGGCTCAATATCCGCTATGGACTGGTCAATATAACCGTCCTGGGGATGGTCAACATCTACCCAGCCATACCCGGCACCGTCATAATTAAAGCGTACCAGCGTTACTCCATTACCGTCTCTTACCTGCTGAAGCTTATCCCTTATGTAGGCCAGCGCATCACTGCTTAGGGGCTGAGAAACGCCGTGGGGCCAAGTGGGCAAAACATTTTCCTTCCAGTAATCAAAATGGGTCGCATAGTCATAGGGCACTGTATCCCCCGGCCTTGATCCAATCGACACATTTACTGGTGCACGATAACTTTCATCATAACGGGTGCCTCTTGCAGTAAAAGCATTACTCGAAAAGTTCCTTAAGTCGAAATAAACATGACTGACCCGGGTAGTGACCTGCACACCGCCCACAGTCACCGGATGATCCCCCACATTCATCGTGCCGGAACCTGAGCCTCTCACCGGCACTACCATTCCGTCATTCGCCCGGTAAAAGCCTCTGTCCGGATTGGGAATATCAACAGGATTTTCCGTATAGTCAAGGTTCTGCGGTACCAGCGTTTCAGCTGTTGTCGGAAGGTTAGCAAACGCGGGAACCGCGCTGAAGGTCAGCAATAACGGTAGGATCAGCAAGCAGAAGATCGCTTGCTTGAATCGTCTCTTCATCATGTGCTCCTTTCAGTTTTTTGCATTGGTTTTGTAATTGCAAAACCATCGAAATTATGGAATGGGTTGATTTGAAAATCATTTGCTCCCAGTAAGGGCGATTCCTTTGATGAAGTGCTTTTGAAAAACAAGAAAGACAATGGTTACCGGCATCATTACCAGCGCTGCCGCTGCCATGGTTGCACTCAAGTCATTACCATGTTGTGTTGAGAAAAAGGACAGTGCCACAGGCAATGTCATGCTGTCTACTTTTTCAAGCATGATGAGAGGTCTGAGGTAATCATTCCAGCTCTCCAAAAACGTGAATATTGCAAGGGCAGCCAGACATGGACGCAGCAGCGGCAGAATAATCGTAAAATAGATTCGAAAATCACCCGCTCCGTCAATTTTTGCGGCTTCACAGATGCTGTCGGGAATGTCTTCACAGAATTGGCGGCACAAGAATATGCCAAATCCAGAGACCATCATGGGCACAATGAGCGCCGCAAGAGAATCATAAAGGCCCAATTTGTTGACAATGAGAAAGTTGGGTATCATGGTTACGGAAAATGGTACCATCATAGAAGCAAGAATAAGCCAAAACAGTAGATTTTTCAGACGAAACTGATATTTTGCAAAGATATACCCGGTAAGGGAACTGGTAAGCAAAACAAGCAGTGTGACCGAAACAGATACAAGAAGGCTGTTTGTGAACCAGATAAAGAAAGGGGATCTGGTGAGTACCTTAATATAGCCGTTGATACTCCAATGGATCGGTAAGATTTTATCGGGGTTTTTCATAATCTCCGGTGTGCTTTTAAAAGACGTGAGAAGCATCCAAAGATAGGGCATCACCACAGCAAAAATCACCACCACTGCTATGAGCATGCCAAGGATACGGAGGGGCGTTATTTTTTTTCTAAGGTTCATGTTAGTACCTCCAATCCGAACGACTGATGCGCTGGGATATAACGGTTACAACCAGGATTATGAGAAACAGAACTAATGCAATAGCAGAGGCATATCCCATGTTCTTGTATTTAAACGCCTCTTTGTATATCTCCAATGTCAGCACCATACCGACATTATTCGGTCCGCCTCCGCCCGGACTGCCGGCGGATCGTCCCATAATCTCAAATTGCGCAAACATCTGAAAATGGGAGATTAGTGTCATGGTGACAACAAAAGCTGTGGTACGTCCCAAAAGAGGCAGGGTTATGAAAAAAAATCTCCGCACCGGACCGGCACCATCAATTGCCGCAGCTTCAATAAAGTCATGAGGAATTCCGTCCATCCCTGCCGAAAAGATGATGATGTTATAGCCAATGTCTGCCCAAATAGTAAAAAGAATAATTGCAGGGAGCAGCCATGCCGGGTCTCCCAACCAGTTTTGCGTGGGAAGCCCCAGGTTACCAAGTATATTGTTAAACAGTCCATATTTATTGGCATACATTACTTTCCAAACCAGACTGGAGGCTGCAAGGGGTGCAACAATGGGCATAAAGAAAATCATCCGCGTGAAAGATCGTGTTTTATTCGAACGCATTGAACTGATGGCCTGTGCGATAAGGAGCGCAAGTACAATGTTCAGCGAAACCGTGACAAGCACAAAGATCAACGTGTTTTTCAGTGCAATATGGAACACGCCGTCAGTGGTGAGCTTCTTAAAGTTTTCAAAACCAACGAAGGCATTGCCGGCAGCCAGTGGATTGTAATCAAAGAGGGAAATCCCAAGCCCAATTAAAATGGGCAAAAGAGTAAATACGATCATGCAGATAAAAATCGGTGTCAGAATGGTATAGACAAATCTATTGTTTTTCATTTCAACCTCCAGCTGGGATTGGGAGAGACCTTTATCCAAGTCTAAATCAGGACGGATAAAGGCCTCATAAATGCATTTATTGAATGTCCTGATTCAGCTTAACCACAGCAGCATCAATGGGTGTATTATTCTGAATGATATCCGCATACATATTGCAGATCGACTCTTTCAGAACATCAGTGTTGATGGGTCCTACAAATGATGCACCATCCAGAACGTCCAAGATGGGTTTTGCATAAGGTACGGCTTTCACGTACGCTGGATCATGTGCTACAGATTTACGCGGCGGTATCATACCTCGGTCTATGTTGAGCTGGATCAGATTTTCCGGACGCAGGCAGAATGAGATAAATTTCCAGGCGGCTTCCGTATTTGCCGATCCGCTGTTTACTGCCAGCCCCCAGCCGGTCTCGGCTGCCCAGCGCTTTTCCGTTCCATAGAAGGGCATTGGTACATAGTCGAATTCTTCTCCATAGCTGATATCAAATTCTTCCTCTCCGACCGGAATGCTCCAGATACCTCTCGGAACCATTAATGCCTGATCAAGGAAGAGCCAGTGGAAGTTTTCGATATCCGAGCCGGACAGCCCCTCTATATTGGTAACCTTATTGACTTTCACATAGTCAACGAGTTGCTTCAGGGTTTCTTTTGCAATCGGTGTATCAAAATTGAATGTATCACCCTCCAGGTAGGTACCGCCGGAGGACAAAATCATAGATAGCCAAGTATAGGGGAGGGAATCGAAGGAGATGAAGTCAAACCCTCTCATATCAAAGATGTCACCTTTTGAGACCGAATTCTTCGTAGCAAGAGAAATCATCTCATCCCAAGTATTGGGGTAGGATAAATTATGTTTATCGAAATATGGTTTATTAACAAGCATGCCGCCATACTCTGCATTAAACTCCATGGGTACGCCGTAGTAAGCACCGTCATGTTCAAATGCGCCTAGCACAGGCTCATAACAATCATCGAGTAAATCGTTAAGCAGTTCGTCCGGCACGGGAGAGAATACTCCCGTAGGTGCAAATTCGTAAGCCCATCCGCCCCAGAGCTCATAAATATCAGCGCCTCCCGACTTGGAGAGCAGCGAAGTCTGCACCTTCTGTTCAAAATCGTCATAGGGATATGCTTCAACTTCAATTTTGATGTCAGGATATTCGTCTTCAAACGCTGCAATTAATTTGTCGTTGGAAATATTCCATGGTGTTTCCAAGTGTGTCCAGTATTTTAGAGTGATGGGTTCACCATCAGAGACTTTGCCTTTTGTGGTTTGGCTTTTCTGACAGCCGGTCAGCAGTAACCCCGGCAGCATGAGTGCAAGCAGCAAACAGATAAGTTTCCTTTTCATATCATTCCCTCCAGAATAAAATCGTTGGCGTCAACTTATTTGGTCACGTTGGCATAAAACAGCAGTCTTTCAGGCTATATCGTAAGTGAGTTAAAATAGCCAAGAAAATCTTTGTTTTTTAACAACATCTCCTGAGTCATATCACGAATTTCAGCCATAGACAGCACGCTGGCTGTCAGCGGATCGAACAGAATGGATTGAAATACCTTTCGCGGATCGCCTTCCAGAGCAGCTGTGACAGCCAGTTCCTCACAGCGTGCAGAAGTATTTACCAGCACAGCGAGATGGTCTGGAAGCGGCCCTACGCTGAATGGCCGAATTCCTTCTTTGGAAGCCAGCATCGGCACCTCAACACATGCACCTTGAGGCAAGTTTCTGATGAGTCCTTCGGTATTCAGTAAATTCCCGTTGAAACCAAAGGGCGTATGATCTCCAAACAGCGCATTAAAGATATTGGATGCATATTCCTCCCCCCTGGTCAGATCGACATCAGGAGAATCCAACATCGCTTTAAACTGTGCCTCCCATGTTTTTTCCTTTTCTATGTATTCTTTTAGAACGTAGGCATACTCGCCCGGGTTCCATCCTGTTCCATGAGTACAATACGTTTCAATTAAATCAGGACGCTTGCGAAACCATGCGTTGTACTCTGAGTTGTGCCCCGAGGACTCTGTGGGATAATAATCCAGATGCAGAAACATCTCATTACGCACAGGTTCCTCCTTTGCGATTTCCTGCCGGGTACATACCGCTTCTCTGAGCAACGGGTACGCGTCCTTCCCCTTCCATTTAAAATCGAGATAAAATGCCTGATGATTGATGCCGGCGCATGTGTAAGTGATATCCTCTGTGTCTGCGCCAAGCCAGCTTGCCAGCATACCTGCAGTCCCTTGAACGCTGTGACAAAGGCCCGTGATCTGTACCTTCGTCTGCCGCTGCAGATACGCGCACAAAAGTGCCATGGGGTTTGTGTAATTGAGCACGATCGCTTTGGGACAAAGCTCCTCAACGTCACGGATAATGTCCAGCATGACAGGGGCGGTTCTCAAAAAACGAAAAATGCCCGACGGCCCTCTGGTATCGCCAACACAGATGTCAACTCCATATTTTTTCGGTATTTCAATATCATGTCTCCATACATCAACGCCGCCTTGCAAAATGGTAATCAGTACGCCGTCCGAATCGATAAGTGCCTGCCTGCGATCAGCAGTCGGATGTACAGTGGCTGCGTAACCGCCGTGACGAATCAGCTTTTCAAGCGCCTTGGCTGCATAAGCCAATCTGCCTTCATGGATATCTACGAGATGAAATTCGGCATCTCGGAAATGTTCAAAGCTCAAAATGTCCCTGGCCAAATCCTGCGTAAAATCCAATGATCCCGCACCGATAAATGTAAATTTTCGTTTCATTGAAAACCCCTTCCATCTATTTAACATTCTGTCGTTACTGAAGTAACCTAAAAGCGCAACTTGTTATGACAATATTACCATGCGTTTTTTTCAATGTCAATTTCTCCAGAATATTTTTTCTTTTTTAAATTAACTATGTTGCAATTACAGAGTTTGCGTGTTACAATGTCGCTAAAGGTTATAACGTTATAATCACAGTACCAGTTAGGAGATCAGACCAAATGGAAAAAGATATATCGAGGAATATTCCCATATCACTCTACTATCAGTTGAAAGAAGAATTGATGAAAAAGATCATTTCGAAGCAATGGCCACCCGGAGAAAAAATCCCCTCAGAGAAAGAGCTTTGCAGTCTTTATGGGGTGAGCCGCATCACGGTAAGAAAAGCGCTGGATGAGCTTGAGCGTTCAGGCCACCTGGTACGCCGTCAGGGAAAGGGAACTTTTGTAACAAATATATCGTTTGAACAGCGGCTGTCTAAGTTTTACTCGTTTAGTGAGGAGCTGAAACAGCGAGGGATGGAGGAACATTCCCGGGTGATTCACTTTGATCGAATTCCCGCAGAAAGCGAGATTGCATCCCACCTTGGTCTGGAGCCCCAGAGCCAAGTCTTTAAGCTTACTCGACTCAGATTGGTTGGGAATACGCCATATACGCTGGAGACTTCCTATATTCCAGTGGAGGTGTGCCCAAGTCTCACCGAAGAGAATATCTCGAGCAAAGGACTCTACAACGCCATGCGGCTGGACGGAGTTTTTCCGGACAGAGTCATTGAGAAATTCCGAGCAACAGCGCTCCGCAAATCCGAAGCTGAGCTCATGGGTCTTAAACTCAGAATGCCAGCAATGCATTTGGAACGTGTCACCTATTTTGGCGTACGCACAGTGGAGTATTGCAGTTCTATCGTCCGAGGAGACTTCTTTACTTATACTGTGGAACTCCGGTAATTGCGTTCGTCAGTCAAACGCTAGCTCTATCATGGATATATTACGAGGTAACGATTATGAACCACCCGCTTCAAACGCTTCTGAACACGAGAACCCCTGATCATCCCATCGGGATTCCCTCACTTTGCAGCGCCAACGAATGGGTCATTGACGCCGGTATGTTGTGGGCTCAAAAACATCAAATCCCGCTGCTGCTGGAAGCTACAGCAAATCAAGTCAACCAATTTGGCGGCTACACAGGAATGACGCCGCAAGACTTTTTTGATTTTGTCGAGCAGCGGGCCCTAAAAAATAAATTTCCTCTTTCCTCTTTATTTTTAGGCGGTGACCACCTGGGACCCATGGTGTGGAAGAACGAAACAGAAGAAAGCGCCATGAACAAGGCAGAGACCTTGGTTCGTGATTTCATAATGGCCGGATTTACCAAAATCCATCTCGATGCCAGTATGCCCTTGGCAGACGACGAGATCACCCAAGGCCTGGATCCGTCCGTCGTCGCCAGACGAGCGGCACGTCTGGCCGCAGCTTGCGAGCAGGCGTACAGATCGCTTCACGTTAAAAATTCCGACGCGGTCCCTCCTATCTATGTGGTTGGCAGCGAGGTTCCCATCGCAGGCGGAGCGCATGACAAAGAAGACACAATCTCCGTCACCACCCCGAAAAATTTTCACGAGGAAGTCACCCTATTTCAAGATGCATTCGAAGAACATGGGCTGCACGAAGCCTGGAAACGAGTGATTGCCGTGGTCGTACAGCCTGGCGTAGAATTTGGGAACGACACAATTATGGATTATGATGCAGAGGCCGCATCCGCACTATGCCATGCCCTCGACGATTATCCGGGCCTGGTTTTCGAGGGGCATTCCACCGATTATCAGCGTCCCGAAGCCTTGCACACCATGATCAGCAACGGAGTTGCTATTTTAAAAGTAGGGCCAGCGCTCACCTTTGCACTGCGAGAGGGTCTCTATGCACTGCAATCCATGGAAAAAATATTGTTTTCCGACTCACCGGAAAAACAATCACACTATTGCGAAGTTCTGGAACGTGTCATGCGAGAAAACCCAAATTATTGGAAAACCTATTTTGACGGGCCAGAACGAATGTTATCGATCAATCGTATTTTTGGTCTGTCAGATAGAAGCCGGTATTATCTAGGGAACCCCGAAGTAAAAGCGGCAGAGGAAAAGCTTTTACATAACTTATCGCAAACGGATATTCCCCTGGGCCTTTTGCATCAATTTTTACCTGACCAATATCGCAAGGTGCGCCAAAATACGTTGAGCACACAGCCGTCTGCGCTATTGCTTGATAAAATTTGTGCTCTGTTGGACGATTACCGTTAGAATGAAATTCAGGAGGCAAGAAAATGGACTTAACTTATCATGAGATCAAGGAACAGTACCGTTCCATGCAGCAGACAAAATCATATTTAGACGGACAAATGACAGAGATCTCAAAATGGATCAAAACGAGGCGTTATACCTCTCTCATTGTGCTGGGCTGTGGGTCCTCCTTTAGTCTGGCGAAATCTCTAGCCCGTATGACACACATGAAGACGGGATTTCCCTCAACGGCCTTGCCTGCCGGAGATGTGCTGCTTCACGCCAACCGATACATAAAAAGCTTTGAGGGCGCCCTGGTACTTGCGGTTTCCCGATCAGGCAGCACCAGCGAGATCCTGCTTGCATTAGAAGCCTTAAAGGCACAGAATTGTCAATTTACCACCGTGACACTTACTTGCAGGGAAGCGTCCGCTCTGGCAGAACTTTCGGATATGAATCTGGATCTCCCTTGGGCCTACGACCACAGCGTATGCCAAACTCGTACCGTATCCTGCCTGTACTATGCATTTGCTTATATTCTAGCAAATTTGACTCATGATTTTGACCTCTTGGCTGATTTAGACGAGGTGATCGCCCACGGAGACGATTACCTGGATCAGATAGATGCTCTTTTAAAGAATTATGCAGCAGATTCCTGGTCGCAGGTAGTGGTGCTTGGAGATGCCGAGCTTTGCGGTCTAGCCGAGGAAGGAGCTCTCGCCTTTAAAGAAATTTGTCAGCTTCCCTCGAATCACTACCATTTGCTGGATTCACGCCATGGTCCTGCTGTACTCATCAATGAAGATACTATGATTCTCGCAGTGTTGGGTCCCCATAATGATTACGAGAAAGACTTCTTGCAAGATATGTCCAAGAAAACTTCTCACATCATAGCCTTTACCGATAAGCCCCAGGAGTCTGATTCGGTTCAGTTTATGCCGTACCACCGTGAAATCAGCCATATTGCCAAAGGGCTTCCTTTCATTCAAATCTGCCAGCTCTTGTCTTATCACAAGGCCATTTACCGAGGAACTAACCCGGATGCGCCCACTGGTCTCGATGCATGGATTTCTCTGTAGAAAGGAAGGCCTGGAAATGAAAAAGGACGTACTTGCAATCGGAGAATTAAACGCCGATCTGATTTTACAAGGATTGGCCACAGTTCCCCTTCTAGGCCGTGAAATTTTGTGCAAGAATTCTGATCTGCAGCTTGGCAGTTCTACAGCCATCTGTGCATGCGTAATGGCCTCACTGGGATTGAAGACGGGTTTTGTGGGACACCTTGGCACGGATACCTGGGGCAAGGTGTGCGAAACCTATCTACACCGCTATGGGGTTGATACGGCTCATGTGCTGCAAGAGGAAAGTCTGCAGACCGGACTGACCGTCTCACTGAGCTGCGGACACGACCGCGCTCTGGTGACCCATCAGGGAGACACCATCGACTGTCTGACCGCGGACAAACTACCTCCCCAGCCATGGCTCGAGGCCCGCCACATCCATATTGGCGCCTTTTTCCTGCAGACAAAGCTAGCGGCTGGACTTCCCGCTTTTTTGGAGAAGGCGAAAGCCCATGGAATGACACTGTCCTTGGATGCAGGGTGGCAGGAATCACAAACGTGGGATAATGGCCTGTCCCAGGTCTTACCGTATATTGACGTGTTTTTTCCGAATGAGAGCGAGACCTGCGGCATCGGAGGAAGTGATGACGTCAGGCAGGCTGCCCTACGGGTTCACTCCATGATGAAGAACGGCACGCTAGTCGTCAAGCGAGGTCCCCAGGGCGCTTTAGCCATACGCGGTGATGAAACGATTGAGCAAGGCGCATATAAAACTAAAGTCATAGACACCACCGGAGCAGGCGACAGCTTCAACGCAGGTTTCCTGTATGCTTATCTGAACAATATGGATCTTGCCAGATGCTTGAATTATGGAAATGCTGCAGGTGCTGTGTCCGTCACAAAGATGGGCGGCACCTCCCAATGTCCCACCTTGCATGAGGTGGAGAACTGCATTCGTCACGGCGAGACGTTTGGTTCTTAGGCGCATCAGACCGCTTACCAGCTCAAACAGAACGCCTGGCTGACAGCCAGGCGTTTTATCGTTCCCTTATTCCTCTTTGTTTGATGCTATGAGCTCGGTGAGATTTTTGAGTGCATCCGCTTCATCCTCGCCCTCACAAACCAGCCGTATTCTAGTGCCCTTTACAATACCGGCACTTAATATTGCCAGCATGGATTTTGCTTCATAGGCTCTATCGTCTTTCATAATATGAATCTTAGATTTGAATTGTTTTGCTGCCTTTACAAGGTTGCTCGCAGGCCTTGCGTGAAGTCCGGTTTTGTTCTCGATCAGAATACTTCGTTCAACCATTTTTTCTCCTTTTCATTCGCCACCTATCCCTTGTTGTTACTCTTCTAATCCAAGGATGTCTTCAATTGAATTTTTATACAGAATCGCTTTGGCTCCATAAATAGCCTGTATCCCTCCACCAACTTCAAGAACATCGGTAGCGCCTATTCTTTTTAAATCCTCTTTACTGACCTTCTCTTTTGATTTCACATTCACTCTCAGCCTTGTAATGCATGCATCCACATCTTCGATATTTTCTTTGCCGCCAAGTGCCGAAATGATTTCCAAAGCTTCTTCCCGCAGTGACGATTTGGTTGTTACCTGTGCTGCTTGAAGTACATCATCGCCCCTGCCTGGAGTTAGAATGTTCCACTTTAATATTGCAAATTTGAAAGAGAAGTAATAGATGACAGCCCATAATGCCCCTACCGGAAGCACCAACAGCCAATTTGTTTTTGCATTCCCCTGCAGGATTCCAAAGAGGGTAAAGTCTATGACTCCGCCCGAAAAAGTATTACCGATTGATATGTTTAGCAGATCGGCAATCAGGAAGGATACCCCATCCAGGAAGGCATGGAAAACATAAAGCAATGGGCTGACAAACAAGAACATAAATTCGATGGGTTCTGTAATACCAGTAATAAATGAGGTTAGTGCCGCGCCTAGAAACAACCCGGCAAATAATTTTCTCTTATCTTTTGCCACAGTATGATACATTGCCAAGCATGCAGCCGGAAGTCCAAACATCATAGTTGCAAAACGACCTGCAAAAAATCTGGTTCCGTCAGTGTAAAGTCCAACATGATTTGGATCTGCCAGTTGTGCGAAAAATATCTTCTGCGCACCCGCAATCTGTTGACCTGCCACGGTTGCCACGCCTCCTAATTCTGTGTACCAGAACATGGGGTAAATCATATGATGAAGACCAACTGCGCCGCATAGCCTCATAAGGAATCCATAAAAAAAGGTACCGATTACGCCCATTTTCGAGATGCTTTCTCCTGATGCGATCAGAAGCTGCTGGAATGGCGGCCAGATCAAGAAGAATACTGCACCGATAAAGATCGAGACAAAAGATGTCACAATAGGAACAAAGCGTGAGCCACCGAAAAATCCAAGAACTGCAGGCAGCTGAATATTATAGTATTTGTTATGTAAAAATGCCGCTGCGCTGCCAACAGCAATAGCTCCAACAACTCCCGTGTCAATGGCAGCACCGTCAGGGTTAAAGATCCCTACCATCGCACTGGTAGTTGTCGTCATAATCAGATACCCAACGACTGCCGCCAGTGCTGCAGTTCCCTTATCTTTTTTCGCCAGACCGATGGCCAGACCAATGCAAAGCAGCAATGACAGATTGCCGAAAACGATGCTTCCTGCGGAAGCCATAATCTTAAAAATAACTTGTAAAAATGGGATATTCACAATGGGATATGCCTGGATCGTCGTGGGATTTGATAAAGCGCCGCCTACTCCTAAAAGCAAGCCTGCTGCTGGAAGTATGGCAATTGGCAGCATAAATGACTTCCCAATTTTTTGAAGCTGTTTAAACATGATAACCCTCCCTTAGTACACTGGTGAATTTTTTTGTTATTTGCAATGGCCTTGTAATAGCTCCACCTACAACGGCACAGTAAGCACCTGCATCCAAGACGTCTCTCAGATCACTGGGTGTATTAATTTTACCTTCGGCTATTACAGGAATATTTAATTCTTTTGCCAGCGCGCTAATCAGCAAAAGATTGGGCCCTTCGTAATGTTCAGAGTATGTTGTGTATCCGCAAAGCGTGGTGGATACGCAATCACAACCGATTTTTTGTGCATAAACCGCTTCCCTTTGAGTGGAACAGTCCGCCATCACAAACCGGTTATGGCTATGGATATAATTTACTAGAAATTCCAGCGATTCATTGCCGGGTCTTTTCCGATCAGTTGTATCCAGGGCGATCATCTCACAGGAGGTTTTCAGCAGTTCATCGATTTCTTTTTTTGTGGGTGTGATATATATTTCAGAATCGGCATAATTTCTTTTTATGATTCCTACCACAGGAAGTCCCGTGACCTTCTTAATTTCATTGATATCGTCTACCCCTTGTGCCCTAATAGCACTTGCTCCACCCAGCTTTGCTGCCAAGGCCATTCTTCCCATGATAAAAGAACTATGCAGCGGCTCATCTTCAAGTGCCTGACATGAAACAATCAACTTCCCTTTTAAGTTGTTTAACATATAAGTTCCTCCCGTTTTTATTTTCGTTGCCCGGAAATGATATTCTCAATATGGATCGTAAGGTATCCGATTTCTCCTTCCGGAAGAAATAAGCCATAGTTTTCGAAAATATTTTTTGCCATTCTATCTGCAAATTGAAATGTCTTTGGGTACGTGGATTTTAGAGAGTCTATGATCACATTGTCTACGCTTATATTCTCACTTGCTCTTTTCAATGCGAATTTAAGGTGCGTAATCAGTCGTGCCCTATTGAGACTCTTAGGATCAAGTTTCATGCCAAATTCACTCTCGATCAATTCCATGCACTGGCCGATAATATTGATATAAAGAGCGGTTTGCGATGCTTGATCTCCCTTGATCGAGGAGTGGATATGCAGCGCAATAAACCCGATTTCCACTGTTGGCAAGCTTACTCCTAATTCACGATTCAGGTATTCAAGCATTTCTTTTGCAAAGGTATATTCCTTTTCGTACATGACACTGATTTCATCAATAAAAAGATTAGAGATTGTGATGTTATTTCTGAGCCGATATAACGAGAAATTTAAATGATCCAACAAGCCAATATGAAGATTCTCGCTGTACTGACAACCAAAATATTTCTCGACCTTGCCGATATAGTTCTCAACGAGAAACATGAGCTTCTCATCACAATTCTCTATAAGCTTCTGATATTTGTTGAAATTGATCCGATCTTTAATATAGAACTTTTTTTCAATTTTACTTGAGTCAATCGGCTCCTCGTCTTTAAGTCCAAAGCCAATCCCTTTGCCCAGCAAGATACATTCTTCATCGCCTGCTACATCATAGGCTTGCACAACATTGTTGCTTAGAACTTTTTTAGTGAGATATTCATTCATAGCTTAAGCCGCTTATCCATTCATTTAGGATTCAGCCTTTACTCAACTCCTTATCTATTTTTAGTCTTTTTATCTTCAAATTCAATAGAATGCGAATAGAGCTCACTTCATACTGCATTTAAAAAGCGTCTGATCTTTCCCGCCGACGAGTTCTCCATATGGACCAATGTCCAGAAATTCCGCTTTCGCTTGATCTGTTGTCAACAGCAGCATGGTATCTGTGCTGTATCCTTTTCTATTCAAAAGATCAAAATCCACCTCTACTATAACATCACCCTTTCGAACGGTCTGCCCCTCGGAGACAAATAGTTTGAATCCTTCTCCTTTTAGTTTCACAGTGTCGATACCGATGTGGATCAGAAATTCAAGCCCATCCGATGTTGCAATACCAATTGCATGATTTGTCGGAAAGATCATTTGTATCGTACCATCCACAGGAGAAACAACGCTAGAAGATTTGGGTTGTATTGCAATACCCCTGCCAATCGCCCCACTGCTAAATGCTGGGTCTTTGACATCCTTAAGCGGAATGAGAACCCCCTCAACACATGATATTACTTCGGTAAATTTTTTCCCCCGCTTTTCAAGCCAGTTGAACATGATTAGTCACCTCAAAAATAAATAAAAAAGAGCTCATTAAAATTTCTTTTAATGAGCTCATGCCTGCTTAACCAGTAACACGCTACGTATTATAAATCTGTTTTCATACTATATCTTCTTAAATCAAATGTCAATATATATTTTGAATGTTCCATTCCACGTCATTTCCCAACAACTTTGCAATTCAACCCGTCATTTCACAACAGTAATTTCCCCGTCCGCCTCCAGTCCCAAAGAAGAAAGAAATGTAACGCTTGTTTTCCCCTCCTTTAGCGGCCGCAAACGGCCATAGGTTCCAACCAGTAGCAGCTCTGGCTTTTCGACTTTATAGTTTCCTTTGATATCGGTCAGCTTGAACCCTGAGTCATAAGTTACAACTGCGTTCATATTTCCATACGGCATTTTGCTGATGCTGACCTCTTGCTCCATATATAACGCGACTGATTGGGGTTTGCCGATATCCCCGAAGAAATACAGAAGAATAGGTTCCACACGATCTGCCCAGAACCGTTCTGAATGCTCCCCTCCTGGCGCTTCATAAACCGCGAGCTCATCGTAATCCTGATAACCGTTTTTTCTTAAAAAGGATATTACTGCAGCGGCCATACCCATAAAATCTTCTTCTGTAGATCCCACGTCGATCCACAGCTTGACAGGCCGTTTCTCTTGATACACTCCCCGGTCTAACTCACTGTAAATCTTGCCATCACCCCAACCAAAATAAGGAGACATCATTGCAAGTTTACTGAAGGTTTCGGGATGGCGATAGCCAATGTTGAACGTGACGAGTCCCCCTATGGAGGCTCCCATTAAAGCTGTATGTTCCCGATCCTTCATGGTTCTAAAGTTCTGGTCAATAAAAGGCTTCACATCATGGATGACAAAATTCTCATATAGAAGACCCTTTCCTTTTACGGGTTTTCCCATATCAATCCCATCCCAGTGCGCATATTCATTGATTCTTTCTTCTCCAATATTATCAATACCGACGATGATGATTTCCTGTATCTTTTTTTCCGAAATCAATTTATCCGCTGTAACATGCATTCCAAGAGACTCCTTTGACCAATCCGAGTAGTCAAAGACGCTCTTGCCATCTTGGACATACAGGACTGGGAATCTTTTTACGGTGTCAGTATAATAGCCCGGCGGCAGATAGATATGCAAGCTTCTATCATTATTCAGTTGCTTGGCATGAAAATTTTCCACCTTGATTAGTCTTGCATTCTGTTCTGTAAGAATCTTATTCGAATCCACCGGTACAAATTCACCGGCATCAATGGCTACAGGGCTCACTTCCTCCCCTAATTGAAAGAGTAAATTGGATTGAGATGGTTTTGTCAAAAGACAGATGATTGCAATTACCAACACCGCACAGATGACGGATATCATTGCCGCTTTTTTTCGCGTTAAAATCATTTTGGATTACCCTCCGTAAAATGGCTGCACTTCCCTCTGAAAAAATGGCTGCACCCCTCTATGCAAAATCGTAGTATTCTCCATACTATGACTTGATCGCAGTGCTGAGTATTGCACTGAGAACTTCTTCTCTTTGCTTGGGATCATGAATATTAACGCCGGTATACCGTTGGAACTCAGCCTCTTTCAGCAGTATCATCTGCAGTGCAGCAATCATCTGGAGTGCTGTAACTGTAATTTCCAGATCGCTTTTTGAGCTGCCGAAGTGCTCCCTGAGAATCGGTGTAACAAAATAGCAGATACTCAAATCACCGTTGATCAGATCATAGGACAGTTGGGATTTAAAAATTTCACTGTACTCGAGCGCCAGTTCTATCGTTTCGTTATTTATTTTCCAATCCTTTTAATACATGGTCAACCATCTGGATACTCGGACCTGCTTTAAGTCCTCCATCAATGTATATATCTTCTCCTGTGATATAACGACAATCGTCAGATGCTAAAAAGTGATACAGCGCTGCTGCTTCTTCTGCTTTACACATTCTGCCAAGCGGAGTGGTTATACCCATAACCTGAAGCTCGGTCTCGCAGCCTTCTGCATATGCCATTGGCGTGTCAATCGTATTTGGGCAAATACAGTTGACGCGTATATTTCTAGGTGCCAGTTCAATCGCCGCAGCTTTAGTAAGTCCAACAACTGCACATTTAGAAGAGATATAAGCGCCATACCCGGCATAATCTCCGTTTGCAGAATTGGAGGCTGTGTTGAGAATAACTCCTCCGTCCTTCATGTGCTGAGGTGCATATTTTAAACCATGAACTACTCCGAAAACATTAACACTGTACAGTCTTTCAAAATCTTTCATATCTGCATCTGTTAGAAGTTGTTCCGGCATAATAATTCCGGCATTGTTGACGACAATGTCAATGAGACCATAGCTTCTATATGTTTGCTCCATCAGATTAGCCACATCTTTTTCTTTTGACACATCTGCTTTTATATATAAGCATCCTAATTCCTGTGCCAGTCCCGTTTTGTCCGAGATATCAGCCAAAACAACTTTTGCACCAGCTTGCACAAATCGTTTCACTGTAGCTAAGCCTAGTCCAGATCCTCCACCTGTGACAACTGCCACCTTATCTTTTAAAGAGAAAAAATCCATCTTAAAATCCCTCCCCCAATTAATAATATAATGCACTTGGTCCCTTATATTCTTGAATGGTATTTCCTCCATCGACAATAAAGCTTTGGCCTGTAATGTATGAGGCTTGCTCAGATGCAAGAAACACAATCATATGCCCAACTTCTTCAGGTCTTGCACCTCTGCCGATAGGCGTATTCAGCGAGGCCGCAGCTTCGGATTCTGTTTGGGATCCTGTTGCAATCCAGCCAGGCAAAACATTATTGATCATAACATTGTTCTTTGCAACTTCGATTGCAATGCTTCTGCTCATTCCTATCATTGCTGCTTTAGCCGCACTATAGGCTGACTCCCCGGGATTGCTTACAACCGGACCTGTGACTGATGAGACATTTACGATTCTGCCATAATTACTGTTAATCATGTGAGATATCACCGAATGAGTCACATTATAACAAGTAGTCAGATTCCTGCTTATTGTTAAATCCCACTCATCATCCTTCAGATTGGCAAAGTCCGAAAAAATTTCTTCTGAGCCAACTTGTGTCATGCCCGCATTATTTATTAAAATGTCAATTCTTTGATATTCATCTATAATGCTATTGATTAAATTGCTGACTTGCCTGCGATCCATAAGATCCGCAATATAACCTTTTGCTTCAACTCCCAGATCTTCAAGTTCTTTCGCCCTGTCATAAATTCGTTCAGATGTTGCTACCAATAATACTTTTGCCCCTAACGTTCCGATAATCTGGGCTGTTGAAAATCCGATTCCAGATTTACTTCCTGCACCGGTAATTAAGCAAACCTTATCCTCAAAATCAATTCGTGCTTTCATTTTCTTTAACTCTCCTTAAAACCAATCCCTAACTGCTTCAGAATTTTACGTTATGATGATTCTATTTGAAATGTCTAATGTTTAAAATACACCCTGGTAGAAGTATTTAAAAAAAATACTACCCAGGTAGTATTTTTTTAAATATTTATGTAAGGCTTAATTCGTACTTACTGTACAATTCGAAATACTTTTATTATAAATTATTATCTTCAAAGAGTTCTTTATCATTTTTTATTAAATAGTTTACTAGTTGAAATCTATTCTCAACCTGAAACTTATACAATATGTTGCCCATATGTTTTTTGACCGTATTTACTGCAATCGAAAGGGTTTCACTGATTTCTTTATTATTTTTTCCGTCACATACCAATTTAAGTATTTCTATCTCCCTTTTTGAAAGGTTGTACTCCAGAGTCAGAAAGGATGCTGTTTTTTTATACTTCTCCAGGTTTTTAACAGATTCTCTATAATGGACCATCAGTTTTCTAGTGAGATGCGGTAAAAATTGATTCAGGATATATAAATCTTTATCTGTAAAATCTCCTCGCTTCTCAGTACGATATAAATTAACAGCGCCTAGTTGTGTACCATTGTGAGCTAGACTCATACCTGCTACATTTACTAAATCCATAGGTTTTAGATAGTTGATGTAATATGCACTTTTCATTCTGGCATCATTGTTAATAATATCAGACTCTTTAAATACAATGGAATCCGGGTTTGAAAAAACCCATTTCGTATAATCGAACTGTTCGAATTGCTTTTCATATTTAAAAGTAAATAGCTCTTCGAAATTTTTAGAATACCTGCTTATAACTACAGGATCAATTAGGCTTACTGCTTTCCCTGCTCGGAAATCACTTAAACAAAAATCAGCCAAATCAAAATATATCAACAGCTTTAATTCTCTTAAGAATTTTTCTCTCATTGCTTTGATATCGTCAATTTCACTTATTTTACTTACTATATCGTTAATTTTTTCCCACTCATTTTGCTGCATATCTAACAAATGAAACACCCCTTAATGTTTTGCATCTTCATATTTATATTCTTGCTTAATGTAATGAAAATGTCAAAGATTTTTATTAGTCCGGCTTTTCTGTACCCGGAAGCTACTTTTTCAATTAGCAATTTCAAATTGGTGGACCTAACACAAGCTACGCCTGCTCCTCCGCTCACGTCATTTGCTACGCTGTCTGTTTTGCCTGTCACCCCCTGAACTGTGATTCGCATATCTCTAATTCCAATATTGATCGCCTATTTACGATATGCTCTTATCAGAAGAGTATATCTCCCAATACCCTCTTTGGTCAGCAAAGCCTCTGCGAGCCTTTGGACAAAAAGGCAATGAGGATCTCTCCTGAGTTTCCTGGAATTCGACCTTTGATTGGGACCTAAGGAGGATTCGCATCTGCTCGCTTTGCTCGCATATGCCGCCCGACGCCTCCCATTTCGGTCGGCTGGGCCAGTCGCTAAAGGAACGTTCGCCGAACGTTCCTTCTTAACGCGCCTGCTCTTTCGCGTTCGATCCTCCTCTTGATTAAACCAAAAAAATATCCCTACCTAATGGTAAGGATATTTTTTTGGTGGACCTAAGGAGGATCGAACTCCTGACCTCCTGACTGCCAGTCAGGCGCGCTCCCAGATAACTGGCATGTACATTACATGCATCGACTCTTATAAGTGTTGAAATTTAAACGTCCATCAGAACGTCTTTTTATTGGCAAAAATACAATCCTTCCATCAACTACGTGTAGCAGCCATAAGTCAATTGGCACCGTTTTGCTTTCTCTCTAATCTTGCTTGATATTCCCTTATCCAATTATCCATATACAACTGACTAAGCCAATCTATCATGTCATCGTTTGTAACAGTGCCTTGTGCGGGAAATTTAAGTATAACTTTCATATTATATTTTGGATTCACGTATTCGATTTTAGCGGATGTATCCTTAAAAATAGTTAATTTTTTCTTTTTACCCTTTTCAATAAAAGTTCTTCTTTCTATTATTTTCATAACCATCACCTCAGCTGCATCTTATCATAGTTTCACTATAAGTGAAACTATTTATTTTGTATTAACAAGTATAATGGGGTTGAGGTGTTATTATGAGTGCAAGTCATGCAGAGAAATATAAGCAGATTGGGCAGAAAATTGCTTATTATAGAACACAAAGGGGCTTAACACAGCAGCAATTAGCTGACGAAATTGGTATTAGCAAGAGTTATTTAAGCAAAATCGAATCTCCAAATACCAATAAACCATTTTCTCTTGACGTACTATTTTCATTATCAGAGACTCTTAATATTAAAATAATTGATTTTTTTAAAGATATAGACTAAAGGATATCTATGGATTATAGATATCTTTTTTTATACGTACATTGAATTAATATTCTTTTAGCGAATAATGTTGAAGTATTTGTACTATAGTCGTA
The DNA here is from genome assembly GCA_015243575.1 of Clostridiales bacterium. NCBI lineage: Bacteria > Bacillati > Bacillota > Clostridia > Peptostreptococcales > Anaerovoracaceae > Anoxybacterium > Anoxybacterium hadale. Next base: position 4,122,257 of record CP042469.1, on the reverse strand, counting down.
AAATGTAGATGATAATTTATTTTTAATTATATTAATTTTTTTGTTCTAACTATTTCTTCCTTATAGTGATTTTATTAAGTAACAGGGTTTAATATTATGGATAACGAATACAATGAGTTAATTGAAAAGTTCTTGTCAAAATGGGGTCCTCTCGACCAACGGTTAACGGGGTTTCAGGAAAAATTCAAAACTTGGATTGACCAAATGCCAGATGAACTAAATAAAATTGTACTCGACTTACTAGAAGACTTCTGTTATTTCTCACACGAGAGTACAAATGCAAAACTTGTTGAACTACATAATCATATATCATCGGCAGGTGTTGCAGAAAAAGATGGTGCTATTTATTGCGTTATCCCTTCAGAAAAAAAGATAATGAATAGTTCATATGACTATTGTTCTGACTATAGAGTTATTAACAGACTTCATAGTAATCGTTTTGTTCCGAATGTTTCTGAACTTGATGAAGAAGATTTCCAAAACATATCAGACATCATTTTTATTGATGACTGTTGTGGTTCGGGAACAACGTTTATTAATTTTATTGAAACCATCAAAGAAAAAATTCGAGACAAAGATATTTATTATGTAGTTATACATGCAATGGATGAAGCCGTTAGGAAAGTTAATACATACTCGCAAAATGAAAATTTAAAAATTGTAATGATATGTTCTCATACTCAAGTCAAAGCCTTTGACATTGAGAGATTTTCTGGAACTGAAGCCAGAGCAACCTTTGAGAAAGGGTCACAAGAATTGGGAATTCCAAAATCAGATATATTAGGTTTTAAAAAATCTGAAGGTTTAATAGCCTTTCATAATAATACACCTAATAATACATTAGGTATTTTTAGATGCAATCATGAACAATTTGTATCAATATTTCCAAGAGCCGAAAGTGATGAGCCAACCTGGCTAAAATTAAAAAGTGAAAGAAAAAGAAGAGATAGAATGAAGTATCAAGCCGCTAAAAAGGAGAAGGAAAATGGATGAGTATTTAAGATTACTTATGCTTGCTTACTTTAAAGAAAAGAAAGAGAAATATTCATTATATGAGTTGCGGAAAAATCTCGGAATTGCAGAATCTTATACTCTTGAATTAATTAACCAATTACTTGAAGACGGTCTACTCGAGATTAAGAATAATTTACTTTCATTATCGCACAAAGGGAGAATTTTTTTAATGAATAACAGTCTGGATTGGTTTAGCTTCGAAATTGAACCAATGGAACAGTTATTTTTCCATGAGAGATGGCCTTTGGATAAGCCATATGCTCCAAAGAATTTTTCAAAAAAAATAAAATGATAATATTGATTTTGTATCGATTAGAAAGCGAGAAACAAGTTGTTTCTCATAGTTAAAATGTCACTTACTGAATGAGGATAAAATCAAAGATTTTATCCTCGTCCACAAAATTAAAATCTTGTGGACGAGCATATCTGTTGGAAAATCTCAACAGATATGCTCACTAGTACAAATAAAGAAACGGTAGTCGTGCAAAATCATTTTATTAATCTTTTTCAAACGCATTTGTTGGAAGGCGAAAGACTAGTAGTCTTTCATAGTTGCAATGCTACATAATTTAGCACATCAAGTAGCAAAGCGTACTTGATGTGATAGATTATTTCAAATGGAATAATCTATCACACTATAAATTTACAAGTAAATTAATAGTGTACCTGTTCAGTTAAAGAAATCGGCAGCAAGTGCGTTTGAAATTGTTATCTTTAGGTGGTTGTTATGGATAAAGAAAAATATATTTCTGAGCTACGAATACAGTTGGAATCTATGGAACAGTCTCAAAAGGATATTGATTCATGTATATCTTATGCTATTCGCTTAATTGATTCATCTTTACCTGTTATTTTCGACAAACGGCACCTTTCCTTGCTCTTGGGGATAGAATTAGAAGAACTGACAACAATACTGGCAACACTTGAGGAGAACTATTACAATGAGATGTCAATACCGAAAAAATCCGAAGGGTATCGAACGCTTAACGTTCCAGCAATGAAGTTAAAAATGATTCAGCGGTGGATATTAGATAATATTTTAGAACATATTCCCGTTTCAGACCATGTTACGGGTTTTTGTAAAGAACGTTCAATAGTAACTAATGCAAAAAAACATATCGGTAAACAATGTGTAATAAGTTTTGATATTAAGGATTTTTTCCCGACAATCGATATAGAATCAATCTTCATGGTCTTTTATTATTACGGATATACTAAAGAAATTTCTTATGCACTTGCAAGATTATGTACATACGACGGGTATTTGCCCCAAGGCTCACCGGCAAGTCCATATATATCAAACATCTTATGTTTGAAACTTGATAAAAGGTTATCGCTATTAGCAGAAAAATATGTTGCGGATTATACAAGATACGCCGATGATATAACCTTTTCAGGCAACTATGGCTTATCAAATATAATCAATATTGTAAAAAATATTATACAGGAAGAAGGATTTACTGTTAATGAAAGGAAAATCCGAGTTAAATATAAACACCAACGTCAAGAAGTTACTGGATTGATAGTTTCTGATAATAAAGTTAGTGTTTCAAAACTCTATAAAAGGAAACTTTGGCAAGAAATATATTATTGTCAAAAGTACGGAGTATCAAGTCACCTAGAGCATATTAACTGCAAGAAGTCATTCTTCAAAGAGCATATATATGGAAAGGTATATTTCATATATATGGTTGAGCCTGAAGAAGGTCGTAAATTATTAATTGCACTTGATAAAATTGCTTGGGATTATTAATGGAGGTTTACTATGCAATATAATGATTTAATTAAGATGAAAGAATATGCAGTTGCGCTGTCAAAGGGAATTGACCCAACTAGTGGATTACCACTTCCTGAAGATACAATACTAAATAGTAAACAACTAAATAAATATTTTAATCAGATTTCCGAATTTCTTGATACTACAATAAAATCCGGAGAAAATATTGGCCTCAAAAGAAGAAATGGCATATATGATTTCCGATTAGTAGAAGATAATAAAAAAAATATTGAAATAAGCGCTACTCCAGTATCTATTAGTGAATTTACATATAACATTAACACATCAATAAATACGGAATATATGAGAAAAATAAAAGTTACACAGATAACAAATTGGCTATTGGAAAATGGTTATTTAAAGATTATCACAGATGATGATGATAACGATTATAAAATCGTTACTGACAAAGGACAGTCAGTTGGTATAATGTCTATTCAGAAATGTAGTGAATATGGACGTAAATATCCTGTGAACCTTTATGATTCGAATGCACAGAAATTTATAATAGAGAACATTAATTCTATGGTTTAATCGAAAAAAGTCAAATGCATAGATAAAATAAAAGCATCTCAAACGAGATGCTTTTTTGGTGGAGAATAGGAGGTTCGAACTCCTGATCTCTTGACTGCCAGTCAAGCGCGATCCCAGCTTCGCCAATTCCCCGAAAAAACCCATTCTGTCTAAGCAGAATGGTATAAATTTTTAAAGTCAATTATCAAAGTTTCTACAAATATTCTTGGGGTAGTGATTTCCGCGTAGTTGGGCTCCCAGCTGCGCTATAAGCCCGCATGAAGTTGTAATCTTATGGGCTGTGTTTCTGACTCAGCTATGCTCCCAGCTGCGCTATAAGCCCATATTCAAGATGATCTGCAAGTAATATTATCGGGGATTTTAGCCCTTTTGTCAATCTTTTTTCGCCAAATTGTGTGACGGGTTTTTCTGGCGATTATTTTCATGTTCTTGCTGGAGACCCTTACCTTTTTGATAGGAATCTGATAGGATGAGTATATATCTTAATTTTGGAGGGGAATGAAATTGGAGATCAGGAAAATTGAGCAAGCTGGGATATTGGAGCCCATGGATCTGGTGTGGCAAGTATTTCAGGAATTTGAAGCGCCGGACTATGCACCGGAGGGAATTGCTACGTTTAAGAGCTTTATTGATTCACAGTGCAGTCAGCTCACGCTTGAGCTTTTCGGAGCCTATGCGGGGGAGCAGCTGCTTGGCGTCATAGCCACCAGAAATAACGGGAGCCACATTTCCTTATTCTTTGTGAGAAAGGAATACCATGGCCAAGGCATCGGCAAAAGTCTCTTCGGCCATATCCGCTCCAGCTATGACCATCCTACAATTACAGTGAATTCATCTCCTTATGCAGCAGAAGTCTATCGGAAACTCGGTTTTACAGATCTGGACAGCGAACAGGTAACCGACGGTCTTCGTTATATACCGATGGAATATCATGCAAAGGCACAGCAAGCAATGAATCAGCTTCGGAAGAACAACATGGCTGGATATTATGTCCATGATTCTAAGCAGCTGCTCCAACTTCTCGCCGAGCTGATTCCTCCCGGTTCAACTGTGGGCAGCGGTGATTCTGTCACGCTTGAGCAAACAGGAGTTTTCCAGTTTTTAAGAAGCGGCAATTACAACTTCCTGGACAAATTCGTTCCTTCCCTTACGAGGGAAGAAAAACGCCAAATCTACCTCAAAAACTTTACTGCGGATACGTTTATAACGGGTACCAGCGCTGTTACGCTGGACGGTAAGCTTTTCAACATTGACGGAAACGGAAGCCGAGTAGCCCCGATGCTATACGGACCGGAACAGGTCATTGTTGTTGCAGGCGTAAACAAACTGACGGACAATGTTGAAGCAGCCATTCATAGAACGAGGCAGATCGCGGCTCCGCTAGATGCTCTGCGGCTGGGGAAAGAAACCCCCTGCGTCAAATTGGGTCACTGTATTGACTGCAATCACAAACAACGGATCTGTAATGATTTTGTCTTGATCGCAGGTCAGTTTTCCAAGGATAGGATCAAGGTAATTATTGTGAATGAAGCTTTGGGCTATTAAGAATCAAAAAAACCGGAATCCCTTGAAGAGCGAGGTCTTCGATGGATCCGGTTTTTCAATCAGGTTTTGGAATTATTCGATAGAAATCGTCTGACTTAAGGGATTCCATACCAAGCTGTATTCGAAGCCTTCCAGCACAGTGCGGACTGAGACCATGGGCTGATCCTGTGATAGAACGACCGGCAGTACCAGCGTTTTATGATCCTTTGTCATCTTTAGTTCAATGTCACCCTTCTTGTAGTCCGCTGATGCGCCCATCTTGTCGGCCAGCGCTGCAGCTTCAGCATAAATCATTCCGCTGTTCATTACAGGCGGGGTATTGAACCTGATCGGAACGCCCTGCCAAATCACCCCAATTTCAGAGAGGTCTCTGCGATAGACTTCTTCCCCGCCAAGCACGGTCAGAAGAGCCTGGATATCTTTGATCTCATTGGCCGGGCACTTCATATAATCCCTGTCGATTACTACGAAGTCCGCAAGCTTTCCCGCCTTCAGCGAGCCCTTGAGATTCTCTTCAAATTGTCCGTAGGCAGCCCAGATGGTAAACGCCTTGAGAGCTTCTTCCCGCGTCATGGCATCCTCTATGTACCAACCACCTTCCGGCAGCCCGTCTCTGCTCTGTCTTGTCACCGCAGCATAAAATCCGTGATATGGATTTACCAATTCTACCGGTGCATCGGAACCGCCGATGATGATGCTCCCAGCATCAATAATTTTTCTCCACGCATATGCACCCTTCATTCTCTCTGATCCAATCCGATCTTCAGCCATGGTCTTGTCAGAGGTGGCATGAGTCGGCTGCATGGACGGAAGGATGTGGAGCTGTGCGATTCTCTTGATATCATCAAGGGTAGATACCTGATAATGCTCAATACGCAGTCTCCGATCTGCTTTTGGATCTGCTTTGATGAGCTTCTCATAGGTATTAATCACCTGATCAACGCCCCCGTCACCGATTGCATGGGTTGCAATTTGGTATCCGCTGTCATAGATTTGCTTCATTACTGCATAAAGTTCTTCGTCTGTATATTGATAATTGCCGATATGACCGTGTCTGTCGCTGTAATCCTTAAGAAGTGCCGCGCTTCTGGATCCCAGAGAGCCGTCGGCAAAGAGTTTGACTGCGTTGACGCTGTACCGATCATCGTAAAGCTCTTTTTGCGGAGGGTTGTTCTTAATATATTCCTGCTCCGGTCCGGCTATGGTTCCTCCCCAGTCACCGCCCACAAGCGAGTAGACCCGAAGCTTCATCGTCTTCTTTTGATAGAGCTCTTTGAACAAGTTAATGATCCTGACATTGGAACCGGCATCCATGGCGCTGGTGAAACCATAGGACAAGAGCTGTTCCTGTGCAGCCAGAATTGCATCCATTTCTCTGTCATCACTGAGGCCAGGAATGATCTTCTGAACCGGCTCTCCTGCCGTATCCGTCAGACAGCCTGTGGGCGCACCCTTTGCGTCCCGAAGAATCTCTCCTCCCTGAGGATCTTTTGATTCCTTTGTGATTCCTGCAAGCTGCAACGCTTTGGAATTCACCCAGATCATATGACCGTCGGTGCGCTCCATCACAACAGGATTATTAGGCGCCACTGAGTCTAGTTCTTCCTTCGTTGGATAAGATTTGTCATCCCAGATGGTATTGTTCCATCCGAAACCCTGGATCCAGTCCCCCGGCTGTGCCTTGTCTGCTTCCGCCTTGACTGCTGCAAGGATTTCAGCCTTGGGTTTCCAGAAGGCGTCAATCTTCATCAGGTTTTCACCCAGCATAGGAATATGCATATGCCCTTCGATGAGACCTGGTATCACTGTTTTTTCTTTTAAATCTGTGACCTTTGTATTATTGCCAATAAACTTCTTTGCGCTCTCGTCATCACCAACATAGATCAGCTTCTGCCCCTTTACAGCAATTGCCGATGCTGTAGGATGATCATCCTCCATCGTATAAATATTTCCGTTTATGTAGACGCTGTCCGCAATGGCCGTCTCAGCGGATGATGGAACAGGCGCCGTGCTGAAGATGAAAGTAAAAATGACAGCCCAGGTAAATAAGGTCTTTAATCTCTTTTTTTTCATAAATACACCCCCCTGCTAAGATTATAGGACAGGGGGGTTGATTTTTTTAGCTGATTTCCTAGACAAGTTCTGTCAGCAAGTGCTGTTTTTCATTTACAACCTTTCAATTGCCGCCTTTCAGGAGCAGTTTTGACAAGGTTCTGCCGGCTCCTATCTGTAGGGGATAACCTCCAGCCAGTATCCGTCAGGATCGCAGATAAAGTAGATGCCCATGCCGGGGTTTTCATAGCATATGCAGCCCATCTCTTTATGCTTTGCATAAGCTCCCTCATAATCATCTACTCTGAAGGCAATATGGACTTCATTGTCACCAAGATTGTATGGTTCTTTTTTATCTCTGAGCCAGGTTAGCTCAATCTGGTGAGCAGACTCCTCATTTGCGATAAAAACTAGAATGAAGGACCCGTCCGAGGCTTCCTTTCTTCTCACTTCTTTCAGCCCAAGTGCCTCTTCATAAAACTGAAGGGACTTTTCCAGATCAAATACATTTAGGTTGTTATGCACGAGTTTAAATTTCATATATGCCTCCTTACTACAACTTTGTTTTATTACTATAATCTATTATACCACAGGTATTCGAGATCATAACAAAGGAATCGCTGTTACGAAGTACCCGTGCCTTGGTAAGCTAAGCTCTTATTTAAACTTGCCAAGATACGGACAGCTATAAATAGATGTCCGACAGCTCGACCGCTTCCATTTGAATCAGCTTATTTACACTTTCTATCGAACTGGTTTTCTCCAGAGCAGATGGGCCGTTCATTGGTTTTATTTCCGGGAACATAACTGTAAAAGTGCTTCCAACTCCTTCTTCACTCTCCAGGCTAATATCCCCTCCCATCACTGTAACGAATAACTTTACAAGATGGAGCCCTATTCCGGTGCCCTCTGCCTCTCTTGACTCACAGTTATTCACCTGTCCAAAGCGCTCAAAAATACAGCTTTGCTTTTCTTTTGGGATACCGATACCTTCATCCTGAACCCCGATACAGACCATGCGTTTGTTTCCGAGCTTCTTCGCGTAAAGAACGACTTGAATCGTTTTTCCCGGACGCGTGAATTTGATTGAATTGGAAAGAAGATTGAGCAGGATTCGTTCAAATTTCTCTTCATCAAAACAGATCACTTTCCTCTTCAGCTCCGTTGAAAAAGTAACCTTGATTTTCTTCTGTTGTGCGATGGATTGAATGGACTCTACAATTGATTTCGTTAGGAATACGATATCGTAATTCCCATTGTTTAATTTGATATTCCCGGAGCTGATTCTTGTAATGTCCAGCAGATTGTTAACCAGCCGAATTTGCCTGTTTACATTTTGTTTGATTGTTTTCAGATATCTTACCGCCTTATCTGGCATATCTCTATATTTCAGTTCCATGGTCTGAATTGCCGACTTGATTACCGTCAGCGGAGTGCGAAATTCATGAGTGATTAAATATAGAAACTCGTCTTTTAAGTTCAAAGACTCTGTAAGAACATCATTTTTTTCCTGCTCTGACTTTAGCAGCTTTTCCTGGGCATCTTTTAGTGCATTCTGACTTTTTACAATTTCCGAGAAGTTGCGGCTATAGCCTATTCCATATAAAAAGTTGCCCTTATCATCATATATGGGCGTTCCGCTGTAAAGAAGATAATACTCTTCTCCAGAAACCTTAACCACAACAAGCTCATCCTTGATCCTCTCCCCATTTTTGACACGATTTGGAACCATTCTTTCAAGGGGAATCTCATTACCGTCTATATCATAATATTCGACTGCCCGAAAGACCTCATTGACATCAGTAAATTTCTCAGCAGCTTCCTTTACAATGTTATTCTTATTATAGATATAATTTCCATGCCGATCCACGACAGATATGTTGTCATAAGAATTATCCAAAATAATCTCCAGCAATTCCTTATGCTGATACAATTTCTCCTCAAACTCTTTCATCTGGGTGATATCGTGGTGAGATATGATTGCAGCAATCAATTGATTATCTGAATTATAAACAGGCACCGCATTTGCTTCAACAATACTTACCTTTTCCTTGCTCTTTACCTTCATCACCATATTCTTGATCCGCTCTCCCTTCAGAACCCGAAATGCAGGGAGATTTTCTCTGGGAATCTCTTGATTTTCAAAGTCAAAACACTTATAACCTGTGTGGACCTCATCGACCGGCACATCAAGATAGACGTGAGGGTAAACCCGGCGTGACTCGGCATTTGACAGCAGTACTCTACCCTGCCCGTCATAGATGATAATTACATCATTTAAATTCTCGATCACTGCTTCTAGCAGTTCGTTTTGCTGCCGAATCATACTTGCCTGGGCTGCTACACGTTTTCTATTCAGCACACGTTCAGTAACATCCTCCATGACAAGTAGAATGGACTCCACCTGACCGCTTTTTTCTATCGGTGTCAGCGTATAGTCTAAAAAGCAGATTTCATCTCCTCCCAGCACACTTTTCTTTTCCCTAACATAGCATGTATGATTTTTTGCGGCAGCTTCCATCCAAGCTTCTTCTTCTTCACTGCCATCAAATCCCGGAAAAAACTCACTGATCATTCTTCCATATACAGCATCTTTGGAATTGAATGGGTTTGGAAGGTGATCCAGGAAATGTTGATTGGTCTCGTAGAGCATGAAATCAGGAACCGTAAAAAAACCCACTCCTTTTACGTTGTCAAGGAGCAACCGCTTCACATATTGGCTGTTCTGTTCCATCCTCCAGCCCTGCACCTCTTCAATGTAATAACAAAGGACGCCGTCTTCTCTGGCAATCCTCTGGAAATTTACCTTCCTTGCTTCCAAAAATTTGGTGAAGAGGTAAGTCTCTGTCTTCTCGCCATCATATAACTGATTTCCGTGTATGCGGAGTAAATCATGAAGAATAAATTCCGTACTTTTCCCAACAATTTCGTGAAAATGGAACTTTGTAGTCTCATAAAAAAAATCACTTGCATAAGTGACGATTCCATTCTCTTCAACGATATAACTTCTGCGTGCTTCGTGTGCTTCCTGTTCTTTCAGCATTTAACCTCTCCTTGTATTACATCTTAACAACGGCTGAAGATGGGCTAACAAACCGCGTCGGCGTCTCTCGCCGCTCACTTTTTCTTCAGAAGGCGCAGCGCTCTTACTGAAGAAAAAAAGAGCAATACTTTTTCAGTATTACTCAGTAAGCATAACATAGTCTACCTATAAGTTTACTTTGTGATCTTTTTAAATTCAACTTACAGCGTTCCCGTTTTTCCAACAGATTATCACAGATTTCGACCCAAAGGACAGTACAACAGATTCAATCCAAAAACCCCAATCCGAAGATTGGGGTTTTGATATTGATATTGTAGCGATTAACGTTTGCTGAACTGGGATGCTCTTCTCGCTTTTTTAAGTCCGTATTTCTTTCTTTCCTTCATTCTCGGATCTCTGGTCAGGAAGCCAGCAGCCTTTAAAGGTGCTCTGAATGCTTCTCTGTCTCCGCCTGCGAGAGCTCTGGAAATTCCGTGTCTCAGTGCACCAGCCTGACCTGTAAATCCGCCGCCTCTTACTGTAGCTACGACATCAAACTTGCCTTCTGCACCTGCAACTTCAAATGGTCTTCTAACCTCTCTCTTGAGGATTTCCATTCCGAAATAGTCTTCCAATGATTTTTTGTTTACTGTGATATTGCCTTTACCAGGGATTAATCTGACTCTAGCAACAGAAGATTTTCTTCTACCAGTACCTGTATATTGCAACTTTGCCATTTATGATTTTCTCCCTTCTTTAATAATTCCAAACTTCTGGTTGCTGTGCTGCGTGCTTGTGTTCCGGACCAGCATAAACCTTAAGCTTTTTATACATTTCTCTGCCTAACTTTCCGTTGGGCATCATGCCTTTGATAGCATGTCTGATAATTTCTTCGGGTTTCTTAGCCTGCAGCTTTTCAAAAGTGATTTCGCGCAGTCCGCCCGGGTAACCGGTATGTCTCTTATAGACCTTGTCTTTTCTCTTCTTTCCAGTTACTTCAACCTTCTCAGCATTTATAATAATGATATAGTCACCGGTATCTACGTGTGGTGTGTAAATTGGTTTTCTCTTACCTCTCAAAACAGAAGCTGCTTCGGTAGCTAATCTACCGAGAGTTTTGCCCTCAGCATCGATTATATACCATTTTCTTTCAACTTCATGAGGCTTCGCGATAAATGATTTCATCTGTAAAACTCTCCTCATAGCGTTATATTTCGTTTTACCGTAGTGTTTCACCCCACTCCGGCGGCCAACTATCGTAAAATCCGGGGCTAATGGATTTTTACACATAATGCACAAACATTATAATATTTAACCACCGGTTTTGTCAATGGTTAAATTGAAACATGCGTGATTTCAACTGTTTTTTTGTTGATTTTAAGCATTTTTATTTCCGTCATCTCCATTATTCTTCCAAAATAAGAATCAAATTATTTAATAGCAGGAAACCCCTTACCTCAAATTGTGTCCAATCTTAAGCATAAGGAACAGTCTCTCCACCGCAGATTCAAGCAGTTCTTCGGAATTTTCCATAGCTTCCTCGATGGTCATCACATCATTCACCGATGTCATAATGCTTACCTGCTTGCTCTCCAATACAGAGTTTGCCTCTCTTCCCATGCTTCCTGCAAGAATCAAAACCGGAACACCATGTGGTTTGCAGCGCTTCATCACACCGAAAGGAACTTTTCCGAATTCCAATGATTGCCGGTCGATCCTGCCTTCTCCGGTGATTACCAAGGACGCACTCTGGGCAATTCGATCAAAACCCGCCAGATCAAGGATCACTTCGATTCCCGGCTTCAGCTCTGCATTTAAAAACCCGCTGAGGGCAGCGCCCATTCCGCCTGCAGCTCCTGCTCCCGGCAGCTGTCTGAGCGCTCTTCCAAGCCTACACTCCACTTGCTGAATATAATGTTCCATTGCGGTGTCCAGAGCCTTAAGCTCATCCTTTCGAACGCCCTTTTGAGGGCCGTAGACATAGGTGGCCCCATTCTCACCTAAAAGAGGATTCGTTACGTCGCAAATGACAGAAATTCTGGCTTCTGATGCGCGGATCAGAAGATTTCCCGGTTCAACAGCTGCCACCTTCCCAAGGTTTTCTCCGCATCCGGTGAGGGTTCTTCCCCGCGAATCCAGAAAGGTGACGCCGAGAGCGGTCATTGCACCCATACCCCCGTCGTTGGTCGCGCTGCCCCCGATCCCGATTACAATATTCTCAACTCCCCTGTCCAAGGCATGACGGATCATCTGCCCGGTACCGTAGGAAGTTGCTTTCAGCGGATCGTTATTCCTGCCCGCCAGGGCAAGCCCAGACGCCTGCGCCATCTCTAAAACCGCTGTTTTTCCATCATGAAGATAGCCGATTACAGCCTTCGTCTCTACTCCCATAGGTCCTACAACCTTCACGTCCTCTTTGACACCGCCCAAAGAGGAGATGAGCGCTTCAACGGTGCCTTCGCCACCGTCTGCCATGGGGATTCCAACCAATTCCGCCTCCGGAAAGTATTTTTCTGCATAACGTGTCAAACAGTCGATTATCTCTCTGGAAGTAAAAGACCCCTTGAAGGAGTCCGGTGCAAATACAAACCTCATATTTCCTCCCGCTTTAAATCTCATTACTCACAACCGCTTCCCCGCCACACCCGATCGCCAAAAGTGGCTGATAGTATATGCGGGATCTGCAGTGATTATTCCTTCCGTTTTCCAATATGTATAAATTTTTTCCAACCTGTCCACAATCAAGGCATCAAAGGATTTCACCCGTCACAGCAATACATTCTCTTTTCATTATACCAGAATCCAGGCCACATGGTGAAGATTTGGAGGGTAATATGTTAGAGGATAAGCAAAAGAATACAATGGTATGGAAAGCGGTTTGTGTCCTTGCGGCGCTGATGATTGGAGCATTTCTTGGCTCCCCTGCTTCAAAAGGATTCACAGGACAAATTTCAGAAGCAATCTCGGGAATCACCATTCAAGCAGTAAAAATGCAATATATACATAAGGAAGATACCGCTCCCGAAAAACAATTGAAGGCTGATCAAGAGATCAAGACCGGCGAAAAAAGCAATACAACAGATGCAACAAGCAAGCCGTCAGTTCAGGAAACAGAAGAGAAGTCAGAACCGAATGCAGACGCTGCATCAATTGAAAATACTGCTTCGGCTGGAATCACTGAAACTGCAGCAGCTGTATCACCAGCACCTGCCTTCAGTACGCCGGCAAATGAAGATGCAGCCGGTCTCGTCACCAACGCCAACAGAGGCGGTGCCGCTTCAAGAAAAGAAGTTGACGTTTTGATTCACCTGATCAACGCAGAAGCATATGGTCTGTCTTACAAGGCCAAGGTTGCCGTCGGACAGGTTGTTATGAATCGCTGGACAGGCCCCTATTACGGAGACGATCTTTTAGCGATCATGACAGCACCTCATCAATTTACACCGATTTATAACGGCTCAGCTTACAAGAAGAAAATTGAACAGGATTCCGTAACAGCCGCTTATGCAGTACTTTCCGGCACAGGGGTTGCTGAACTCACTGATGACACCTACTATTTTGTAAACCCGGATTTCACCCAAGACAAAACCATCGAAACGAAAATGCAGTTTGTTTGCGAAATTGAAGGGATGCATTTCTTTAAGCCCCCTGCAAAATAAATATAGACCGCTGCAGCAGATGGGAAGCCGAGATCTGTAGTACCGGCTTAGCAGTAACATCTGTAAATTAGAATAGGGAAAGATACTTCCTTTCCCACAACAAGGCAAGTTCCTCCTTGAGCTTAATATAAAAAGAGTGGCTACGCCACTTCCGCAATGAAGCTTTCGGCCCCTGGCCGCAGGCTCCTTTGCTCCCTGCCGAAGGAAGTAAGGTACCCCGTCAGGGATAGAATGCCAAAGCCTCCTCCCAAACACATGAAGTTTAGGGAGGAGGCTTTGCTTATGATCTTTACTATTCGTTCCTCAAGCTTTCCAATGCACTTAAACGCATTGCTCTTCTGGCAGGAGAATATCCGGCGATAATTCCGATTGCCGTCGAGAATACCAGTGAGCCCACCGCAACCCACCATGGAATGATGGAGACCGTAGAACCCCCTCCGCCGATGGAGCCAAGCATTACAGACATGATACCACTCAGAACCGTATTCATCAACAAAGAAAGAATGAAGCTCAGAATCAGTCCGAGGATTCCGCCGAGAAAACCGATCATGCCGGATTCAAGAAGGAACATCTTGCGAATATCCCGCAGATTTGCCCCGATGACCTTCATGATGCCAATTTCCTTTGTGCGTTCATAAATGGCCATAATCATTGTATTGGTGATTCCCAAAGCCGCTACCAGCAGGGAGATCGCACCAATGCCACCCAGGATTCCCTGGATCATTCTGGCGGTATCCTGCATGGATTTCAGCCAGTCGTTGAGGCTGTTGGTCTGAAAGCCCATCTCTCTAATTTTATTGCTCACATCCTCCACGTCATTGATATCGCCCACATAGACCATGGCGGACTCATAGGTATCATCCTGCCTGGAGACGGTCTCTTTGCGCGCCCGCTTCGCCTCATCTCTTATGATTTGCAGGCCCTCCAGGCTCATATAGACGTTATAAGCAGAGTCATCGCTGGGATTGGCCAGGATGCCGACACCTTTTATTTTATACTCCTTGTATGTAACTTTTTCCTCATTACTGCCTTGAGGTCGCTTCTGTCCATACCATTCGTCTGCTGTAATAATCATCTTGTTGGTGATCACATCCACCTGGGCTTCTCCGCCCCAAGAGCTGCCCCAGGTCTTTTTCGGGTTATAGAACCAGCTGGGCACCTGATTGCCGAAGACCACCTCAAATTTATCTCCCGCTCCAAGCATTCTTCCGTCCTGGAGCTCGTAGCCGAATTTCTGCATCACCTCCGGCCGGATGCCGATGACTGAAGCCTGGGCAATATACTTGCCCACTCCGAAGGAGAGATATTCCTGAAACGTCGGGGTTACCGCATCGACCCCTTCTATTTTTTCCATTTTCGTAATTGCTCTGTCGTTTAATATGCCGTCTTTTTCACTTCCACTGCCTCCGCCTGTCGGATAAGCCCTGCCTCCTCCTCCGCCGTAGACATTGACTAGGTGGAGATTCCCATAGCTTTCGATCTGTTCCTGGAAGCTGGCAGAAAGCCCGAAACCAATGGAAAGCATTACGACGATGGCGCAGGTCCCCACCACAACACCGACGACGGCCAGTATGGTTCTCGTCTTTCTCCGGAGCAGGTTGCGGAAGGCCAGGCCGATTAAATCCCGATTATTCATCGATTTCCATCTCCCGGTTTAATTTCTTTCTTTTTCTACGCTTCCAGATAAAGATTCCGCCGCCGGTGAGTACAGACACTGCCGCTGCACCGATGATCCATGGCAGTTTGCCGCCCTTCGCCCCGTTATCTTCCGGTGGAGTTTCTTCCTCCCAAGCAGGCATCTCTCCCATAATATTAAAGGAGAAGGGACGTTCCAGCACCTGCTCGTCTCCCGCCGCATCCTCATAGGTAAAGATAATCTTTCCCTCCATAGCGCCTTCTTCTCTGGGAATAAAGGTAAAATCGTAAGAATCGCTCTTTCCGCTTTCCATATTTCCCACAAAATAGCTTGTTGATTCCGGCGTGTCAAAATTACCCTCAGCAGAAACCCTGAGATTATTCAGCGTTGTCTTTCCCATATTGTAGAACTGAACCGAAAGCCCGCTTTGCATTCCAGTATATAGCTCCGGCGGTGCAATGACATCATCCACCTCCAGACGGGTTTCCTGCATGACCGGGATAGAGATCACATCCTTTGAGGTCAACGCATTTCCCGCTCCGTCTTCATAGGACATATCCACCGTAAGGGGGGTTGTTTTCTGCTCAGCCCCAGGCTTTACAGAAAGAAGCAGGCTATGACCCGTTCGCTCCTTTTTTCCCAGGCTGTCAATATAGAAAGAATTACTGCTGTTGACGGGTATAATGCTGCCGTCCTCTGTGCTGACCGTAACTTTAATATTGGTAATTTTATGGGATGCGCTGGTGTTAAAGAGTCCAAGGTTTAACAAAAACTGATCACCAGCCTGAACAAAAGTTCCTCCGTAGCTGTAATCATCCACCATGAGCTGAGGTGTCTTGGAATCTGAGGATACCGATACGTAGATGCTGGCATATTGGGTTATTGTTGGCGTTTTTTCCGTGGAGACCGATGAGGAGAGTGAAATTTTAATGGTATACGCCTTCTCCTTTGCTGCTGCATCGGCAAACATTGTAACGGAATAGTTTTTGCTTCCTCCCGCCGGAATAGAAGATTCTACAAAGGAGGCTCTGGTCTTGTTCAGCAGTCCTTCCGGCACCTCTACATCTATTTTGACATCTTTGATCGCCGAGCGGCTTTTATTTACCACATCAAAGGACATAACAAATTCATCTTGCCCGCTTACCTGGCTTGGGATATTGATATTGACAATATCTGCATCCCGCAGAGAAGCGCCTGTTCCGCTGACCGCTATGTAATAGGTCTTTTCGATGCTGACATCTTTGTTTGACTGGTCTTGACCTTTCAGTTTTACTGTAATGGGATAGTTCTTTGAGGCCGCATTCTCTTCAACAATAATCGGAAAGGCAGCCGATTTGCGCTGCTTATAGCTGAGATAGCCCAGTGAAACGGAACTGCTGGCATTATTCAGAGACAATCCTTCAGGCAAGGTCAGCACCACTTCCGCATTCTTGATCCTGCTGTTTCCATAATTGACCACCTCAACGGTGAAGACGTTGTCCTGTCCGGAAACAAAGCCTCCCTCCGGTTTGATCGACTGCGTAATGTCCACAATGTTAGCATAGCTACTTGCCTCTTCATCGGTTCTTTTCACAAGCTCATAAACGCTCAATCTACCGAGATTTGCGTTTTCATGAACCAACTCGCTGTTATTTTTCAATTTTAGATTCATCGTTCTATCACCGATGTCCGCATCTTTGCCAACGGTAACATAGAAGCTGATACTTGTAGATTCTCCACTTGATAGGGTTATGGTCCCTGTCGTTCCCCCCGAGATCGTAATCTCTTTCGTTTTACTCAGGGTCAGCTCTGCACTGCTGAACGTAACCGAATCTTTTCCGGTATTCTCCACCAGGATGGCGACCAAAGCATTCTCATCTCCCTGAGAGACAGATGCAGATTGCGCAAGCTTCGACTTTATAAACGGATTATCACCATAGACAAAAATTCCTGTTCCGAGCCCACCTAGAGGCATTGCCTGGATCATCAATGCAACTGCCACCACAATAACGGAAATGGTTGCTTTCCTTTTCTTGCTGTTCATATTTTCCCTCACACACTTTTGCATATTTTATATTGATCATTGGTCTGGCTTTCATTAATCTTAGAAGGAAAGCCCTGCTTCCTTTATCAATCTCTGGCCGAAGGCCTTGTATTCGCATCTTTCGGGTTGTTTACGGACTTTTCTCCCGATTATCCTCAATGGACAGAATATTGCCATCCTGTATGGTAACCACCCGGTCCGCATACTCTGCAATCTTTTTGTCATGGGTTACGATGATCAGCGTCCCGTTAAATTCCCTGACTTTGCGCATCATGATCTCCATTACTTCTTTCGAAGTATGGGTATCCAGATTTCCGGTAGGCTCATCCGCGAAGATAATCTTTGGGTTTCCTACCAGGGCTCTGGCAATGCCGACCCTTTGCTGCTGGCCTCCGCTCATCTGCGACGGCTTTCGATTTTCATACCCGGTTAGACCTACCTCCGCCAAGGTCTCTTTTGCCATCTTCTCTCGTTTCTTTTTCTCAACACCAGCAAAAATCAGCGATAGACTGACATTTTCGACTGCTGTAAACATGGGCAGAAGATGATATGCCTGAAAGATGAATCCAATATTCTTCTGTCTGAAAAGAGTAATATTCTCTTCATTCAGTGTATGGATCGGAATTCCTCCAATGTGAATTTCCCCTTTGGTAGGCTTTTCCAGCCCCGCGACCATATTTAGAAATGTCGATTTTCCTGAGCCTGAAGATCCAAGAAAACAGACAACTTCACCTTTAAAAATATCAAGGCTCACATTGTCCAAAGCAACGACGCGTTCCTCTCCCATCCGATAAACCTTGCGGACATTTTTGACTTGAATGAACGGCTCCATAATTTTCCCCTTTTTGTTCTGCGTAGTCTTTACCCTCCTTGCTATAAGAGGATATGTTCCAAATCCCATATATTGTCTAATGATTCTATCATATATTAGACGGTATTCCTACGGAAAGGTTGCATAAAAAACCTTACGAAAAACTTAAGATTTTGTCGAATAAATAAAAAAGGTGGCTGATAATTCTATTCAGCTGAGAAAGTTTTTTAAGAATTTTTATGATAAAAGCGCTTATATACTCCAATTGTTGGTATAAATTAGTTAGGATTAACACATGATTTGAAGTAGAAGAAAAAATTTCTATCACAATCATGTTGAATAGATCTTATGAAGCATTGGTTTCATGGAAATGTGTATCTGGAAAGAATCAGCATTTCCCAAACGAAAAGGAGGAGTAAAAATGATCAAAATTGGAATTATTATTGGGAGCACCCGTCCTGGTCGTGCTGGAGAAGCGGTAGGAAAATGGGTATTTGAGCAATCAAAGAAAAGAGCAGATGCAGAGTTTGAGCTGGTTGATCTGCTTGATTATAATCTGCCGCTCCTTGAGGAGCCTTATCCTGCGGCAATGCAGCAGTATACCAAAGATCATACCAAGAAATGGGCGGCAAAGATTGCTGAATTCGACGGTTTTGTATTTGTGACACCGGAATACAACCACGCTACTTCAGGTGCCCTGAAAAATGCCCTTGATTACCTATATATTGAATGGACCAACAAGGCTGCTGGTTTTGTCAGCTACGGCGCCATCGGCGGTGCAAGAGCGGTCGAATCTCTCCGTCCGATCATGTCCCAGCTGAAAATCGCTGATGTCGTAGATCAAGTAATGCTCTCTCTGTTCACCGATTTCAAAGATGGTGCTTTTGCACCGGATCCGCGTCATGAAAAGTCGCTGGATGGCCTTTTCTCGCAGGTCATAGCATGGAGCACCGCACTGAAAACACTTCGATAATTACAAATACCCCTTGACGTATAGTCAGTACTGAGTATAATGATGCTCAGTACTGACTATTTATTTATAAGGAGGAATTTGTAACATGGGCTTAAAACAAAGGAAAATTGAAACCAATGCGGGAATACAAAATGAGCTGACAGTTGAACTATTTGACCAGTTTGCAAGAGGAATGAGAGATAAGGGTTGGAACGGTGTAGAAAGCTTTATTAAGGCAGGAATCACAGGCGGCAGGGTTCTGGAGATTGGACCTGGCCCCGGTTATGTCGGGCTGGAATGGCTAAAGAGTGCGAAGAACGCTACATTGACTGGGTTAGAGATCAGTCCGGCTATGATTCGCATTGCAGAAGGAAATGCAAAAGAATATAACCTTGCTCATCGGGTGAGCTACACACAAGGAAACTGCATGTCTATGCCGTTTCCCGATTATTGCTATGATGCTGTATTTTCCAATGGCTCTCTTCATGAATGGGAGGACCCCATTCTGGCGCTTCGCGAAATCCATCGGGTGCTAAAGCCAGGTGGAATCTTCTGTATTTCCGACCTCCGCCGAGATGTAAATCTCCTGACCAAAGGCTTTCTTTACTTTTCTGCAAGGCCAAAGGAGATACGACCCGGCATGCTTACATCTCTATCTGCAGCCTATACCATAAAGGAGGCGGAGCAGTTAATCGCGTCCTCCAATTTTCAGGAGATCTTGGTTCACAAGGATTTTTGCGGGCTCACCGTATCGGGACGAAAACCGAGATAGAGAAAGACAAAATTAGAGGAGGAAAGGCCTTGTTTTTTTGGTATAATAGGAGTAAGGAATTTCATTTAAGTTTATTTCTGAACTGTACCGAAAGGAAAAAACCATGATACCTCTTTACATTCTGGGGCTGCTGCTTCGATTCGGACCACAGCACGGATATCAGATTAGAAAATTGATTTTGGATCAGTTGTCGGATTTTACACAAATCAAGCTCCCCACCATTTACTATCACCTGGAAAGAATGGAGGCAGACGGCTATCTGATGGCTTCCAGAGAAAAGCCGGGAAGCCGGCCGGAAAAGACCGTTTATACGGTGACTGAGAAAGGCATTCAGGAATTCAAAAACCTTTTAGATCAACTGCTTGAATTTGAATATCGACCTTTGTTTGCCTCAGATGGGGCATTCTTCTTCTCGGATCATCTGGATACCGAAAAGCTCACCTCTAGCCTCCGTGCCTACGAAGTGAGACTCAATCACTCCATCGAAACCATCCATCAACACAAACTTGAAACGCTGCAGTTTCTACCGGATGAAATGAATACTTCCGCAAGGATCATCTTCAACCATCACCAGCTTCATTATGACGCGGAACTTCAATGGGTAAGGGAAACTCTGCGACTCATTGAGGAGCACTGATAATCCCAATTCAAAATTAAATTCAAAACTTAAGATTATAAATTAATCGAACGATATCAAAATGACATGGCCGGAGCCATGTCATTTAATTTTGTTCTTCTTATAAGAGTTCAACCAAGTGGAACGTCTTCTTTCCTTTTTTGATCAGGATCTTGCCATCCTGGAACATATCCTTGGTAATCATCAGTTTAGCATCTGTGACTTTTACGTCGTCGATGGTCAGTCCGCCCTGCTCAATGGTTCTGAAACCGTCACCCTTGCTGGATACGAGCTTCAGTTCTGCAATGAGACCTACAACACCAACGCCTTCGCCTTCAAAGCGGGAAGCAGGAATCTGAGTTTTGGGCACGTTTTCAAGACTTGCTCCTCCGGAAAACAATGCTCTTGCCGCATCCTGAGCCTTAGCAGCCTCTTCTTCTCCATGAACCAGCTTAGTCACCTCGAATGCGAGGATTTCTTTGGCTTTATTAATTTCTGCATCCTTGAGTGCTGAAAGCTCTTCCACTTGTTCCATTGGCAGGAACGTCAGCATGGAAAGACAGGTTCTTACGTCAGCATCCTCAACATTTCTCCAGTACTGATAGAACTCGTAAGGAGATGTCTTCTCCGGATCAAGCCAGAGCGCACCCTTCTGAGTTTTGCCCATCTTCTTTCCTTCACTGGTAAGAAGCAGCGCAAAGGTCATTCCGAAAACCTGCTCGCCCATTTCACGTCTTACAAGATCAACGCCCTGAATGATGTTGGACCACTGATCGTCTCCGCCAAACTGCATTTTACAATTGTGACGTCTGTACAGTTCCAGGAAATCGTAGGACTGCATGAGCATATAATTGAATTCCAAGAAGGAAAGTCCCGTCTCAAGACGCTGCTTAAAGCACTCTGCCGTAAGCATTCTGTTGACGGAGAAATGTCTTCCGATATCTCTGATAAACTCAACGTAATTTAGCTCCAGGAGCCAATCCGCATTATTGACAATAATGGCCTTGTCGTCATCAAAATTGATAAACTTACCGAAGGTCTTCTTAAACTTATCGCTATTTTCTCTGATGGTGTCCTTGGTCATCATCTGCCGCATGTCTGTTCTGCCGGAAGGATCCCCTACCATGGCAGTGCCGCCCCCAACAAGTGCGATAGGCTTATGACCGTATTTCTGCATGTACATCATAATGATGATCTGCATGAAGTGTCCTACATGAAGACTGTCTGCCGTGGGGTCAAACCCAATATAGAAGGTCACCTTTTCCTTGCCCAGCAGTTCACGAATTTGATCCTCATGGGTTGTCTGCTTGATTAGGCCTCTTTCCTTTAGAACGTCGTATACGTTTCTCTCTTGTGCTGTTTCCATCATATCAAACCTCTATTTTTCCGTATCAATCTATTATTTCAAAGAATTCATTTCGTTCCGAATAATCTGTCTCCTGCATCACCAAGACCCGGCACGATATACTTGTGATCGTTGAGGTAGCTGTCTTTGGCTGCAATGTAGATGTCAACATCAGGATGCTTTTCCTGTAATACTTCAATTCCCTCAGGTGCTGCAATCAGACACATAAACGCCACTTTCTTTGCACCTCTGTCCTTGATAAAATCGATGGCTGCCGCTGCGGAGCCGCCTGTTGCCAGCATGGGATCTACAACGATCACCTGTCTGTTTCCGATGTCGGAAGGTAATTTGCAATAATATTCTACCGGCAGATGAGTCTCCGGGTCACGATATAAGCCGATATGTCCCACTTTTGCGTTGGGGATCAGTTCCAGCATTCCGTCAACCATGCCCAGGCCTGCTCTTAAAATAGGTACAATGGCGATATCCTCACCCTGAAGCATCTTCAAGGTAGCCTTACAAAGGGGCGTTTCAACTTCCACATCCATTAACGGAAGATCCCTGGTTACTTCATAAGCCATGAGCATTGAAATTTCTCTCACAAGCTCTCTAAAATCCTTAACGCTGGTGTTTTTATCACGAATCATTGCAGTTTTGTGCTGAATTAACGGATGATCAAATACATAAACTTTTCCCATTAGAATACCTCCATATACTAGCTCGACCAATTTGCATAGCAAATTGCCTGGCGAACTTATGCAAGAAAATCACAAATTAGCAATTTGTAGATTTTCACTGCGAACTAGCTCGACCTGAATCAAGCCCCTCTTTATCTTTATTCAATATATCTTTTTCGCGGTCAGTTTCCGGCATAGCCTTATATGCAGTCAAGCATATCGACTCTTGTTTGGTGCCGGCCTCCTTCAAATTCCGTAGTAAGCCAAGTATGAACAATTTCAAGCGCAAGCTCTGTGTCAAGCACTCTTCCTCCGAGAGAAAGAATATTGGCATTGTTGTGTTTGCTGGCCATTTCTGCCATGAAAACATTGGTGCAAAGAGCGCAGCGGATTCCTTTGACCTTGTTGGCCGCGATGGAAATACCGATTCCGGTTCCGCATACGACAATCCCTTTGTCCGCTTCTCCCTTAACAACGGTTTCACCACAGAGTTTCCCATAGTTTGGATAATCCACTGAGATCTCCCCGTTATCACTGCCCAAATCAAGCACCTCATAGCCCTTGTCCAGCAGATAAACCTTCACCTTTTCCTTGAGTTCGAAGCCGCCATGATCTGCAGCCAAAGCAATTTTCATATTGCACCTCCACATATAATTAATTGAATTCCGCGTCAACAAAATTCGGGGGCCATTTCAATTCCTGCGCTGACTAAGGTCGTTTACACCTTAGCGATGTTGTAACCTGCCGATTTCAGCATTCTGTTCATCACTGCAAAGCCAACCCCGTCCTGCTCACTTAACGCACCTGCTAAAATTAAGTCTACGCCCTCATCATCAAGATCCCTGAGTTTTGCAAAGAATTCGTGGGCTGCCTCGATAAAAGCCTTCTCCTCAAAGAGAATCACACCGACCTTCAGTCCTAGCCGTTCATTCAGGCCCTTCAGCCGCTGAATTTCATTTTTTACCCTGTCAATCTGTCCTTCTATTACGGTCATCTCAGCCTTGGGAGCATAGTGCGTGTATTTCATACCAGGTGCTTTCGGAATGAAGTCATTGTTCTCTCCATCAGAAACATCCCTAGGTCTGTTCACGTAGAGAGCAGGATCCATTTCCACTTTACCGCCAATAGCAGCCTCTATATTCTCAGCAGTTATAATCCCCGGTCTCAATATGGTCGGGACCTCTCCGGTCAGATCCAAAACGGTAGACTCAATTCCCACTCTGCAATCACTGCCAATAAGAATCGCATCAATCTTGCCGTCCAAATCATTAACCACATGTTCGCCTTTTGTGGGGCTAGGTCTTCCCGAAATATTGGCACTTGGAGCCGCAACTGGACAGCCTGCTTTTTTGATCATTTCAAGCGCAACAGGATCGTCGGGCATCCGTATCGCTACAGTATCCAGCCCCCCTGTGGTTATGTCAGGAATATTCTGCTTCTTGGGCAAAACAATGGTCAGCGGACCAGGCCAGAAATTATCTACAAGCCGAATGATTTTCGGTGTTAAAGCTGGAGTCAATTCCCCGATGTTGCTGGCTCTGGCAATATGCACGATCAGCGGATTATCGCTCGGTCGTCCCTTAGCTTCATAAATTTTAGCGACAGCATCCCCATCCAGCGCGTTGGCTCCCAGACCGTAAACCGTTTCCGTAGGAAACGCGACAAGTCCGCCACCGGCAAGAATACCGGCTGCCTCATCGATCTTCTCCAGCGCAGCTTCCACCTTCTCATTGGCTTCCGCTTCATCATAGATAATGCTCTGCTCAAGATTCTGTTTATTCAAATCTCTTACATCAAATACTTTTGTTTCCATCCGGTTATAACCTTCTTTTTATCATGGTTTGTGTTTTAGTTTCTGATATGTAACGCCTCGGCATAGGAGAAAACTCCTTGCCAACCGGCTTTTGCGCAAAATTTTTTTACCAGCCGTCCGAGCATCCGAGAATTTTAAATACTCAAACCGGAATTGTACTTCCTCAAGCGCCGCGGCGTGTGCGTTTTCGTAGAAAACCGTCCTCCGCCCCGAGAATTTTAAATACGGCGGCAGTCGGCAGATTTTCATAGAAAACCGTCGGAGCTTTGGTTAACTGGAAGCGACCGTGTTTTCGGAGAAAACCTGCTGACAGTTGCATACCTTATTTAGAAATTCTTCATTTTCTCCGCCTGATCGGACGTAATCAACCCGTCGATAATTTCATCCAGGTCTCCGTCCAGGAAGTAATCGAGTTTATATAGTGTTAGCCCGATTCTATGATCTGATACACGGCCCTGGGGGAAATTGTAGGTTCTGATACGCTCACTTCTATCACCGGAGCCAACCTGGCTCTTTCTTGCTTCGGAAATTTCCTTGTTCTGTTCCTGAAGCTTCGCGTCATATAATCTGGCTCTTAATACCTTGAATGCTTTTTCTTTATTCTTAATCTGGGACTTTTCATCCTGGCATGTGACAACAAGACCCGTTGGAATATGAGTCAGCCGCACTGCAGAGTCTGTGGTATTTACGCACTGACCGCCGTTTCCGGACGCACGGTAAACATCAACTCTTACATCATTTGGATTGAGATCCACTTCAACGTCGTCGATTTCCGGCAATACTGCTACGGTAGCTGCAGAGGTATGAATTCTTCCGCTGGATTCTGTTTCCGGTACGCGCTGCACTCTGTGAACACCGCTTTCATACTTCAGTCTGGAATAAGCCCCTCTCCCTTTAATCAGAATAACGGCTTCCTTAATTCCTCCGATGCCGGTGTCATTGATGTCCATTACCTCAATTTTCCAGCCGCGTCGTTCTGCATATCTCATGTACATTCTCAAAAGGTCGCTGCCGAAAAGTCCGGCTTCTTCTCCGCCGGTTCCTGCACGTACTTCAAGAATTACGTTCTTTTCATCATTTGGGTCTTTGGGAAGCAAAAGCACTTGAAGCTCATTGCTTAAGACTTCTTGCCTCTCTTCCAGCTCGGATAATTCCATCTTTGCCAGTTCACGAAGCTCCTCATCCATGCCGCCTTCGCCGAGCATTTCCTTGGTGTTTTTCAGTTCATCAACTGTCTTCTTATATTCTTTGTATTTATTTACGATGGGCTCCATTTCGGACATGTCCTTGATGTGCTTCTGCCATACAGTCTGGTCGTTGATAACCTCAGGATCGGACACCTTAAGGGAGAGCTCCTCGTACTTTTCCTGGATGAAATCCAATTTATCGTACATTCTCTACTCCTAATCTTACATAAATTTCATTTAATCTCATTTAACTTTATATTATATCAGCTTATTTTTATTCTGTCACTTTTTCAAAAACATCAAAACCTGGCGGCAGAACCGCTAAGGCTTAAAAAGTCGTTTTCATTCCTATTGGTAGGGTGAGTTTGTAATAGGTCGGAACTATTATAGCATGAATGGAACCTAAAAAAAACTGGAAATGAGAATTTCCAGTTAATTTTGCTATTATTCGATATTGAACTTTTTCTTGAACTTCTCTACACGACCACCGCGATTGATAAACTTTTGCTGACCCGTAAAGAACGGATGGCAAGCAGAGCATACATCTAATCTAAGTTCATCCTTCATCGATTTAGTAACAAATGTGTTTCCACATGCACATGTAACCGTACATTCCTTATAGTTTGGATGGATTCCTTCCTTCATGCTTTTCACCTCTTTCCGAATAGATATCTATCTTAAATATTCTGTTCTAAACGATAGCTATTACATATTAGCATAAGCTGCCTGAATAGGCAAGTACTTTTTTGCTTGTAATCAAAATGCAACATTTGGAAGCAGTTTATCCTTACCCCAGGTCTCTATCATGCTCAGTCCATTGCCCTGCCTCAAGCAGCGGCTCTATAATATTTATAAATTATGGTATAATTTCATATTTTCTTCAGAAATCGATTCGTTCTCTTTTATTTAGTTTTTTAGCTTTACATCTTCTATTTTGTCCGTCGCTGACCTTTTGCAGGTTCCTTCAGCTTGCAGGTTACCACCCGGTCGTGTCCGGCAAGATCCTTTATAATATCAATGGCTTCAAAGCGTTCCATGTCATCGGCAAGGGAAGAAACCGCTTCTCCTTGATCATGGCCGATTTCCAGAAACAGCAGCCCTTGGGGTCTCAGATAGTCCGGTGCCTCGGCAAGAATCCTTCGGTAAAATTTCAGCCCGTCCTCTCCACCGTCAAGCGCCAGCAGCGGTTCATGCTCTGCCACTTCTCTTTGAAGGGTTGGTATGATATCCCTTCGGATATAGGGCGGGTTGGATGCAATGATGTGGAACTTCATTCCTCCCAAGCCTTTTCGGAAGGCTCCAAAGAGATCACTCTCCATAAATTTGATCTGTTTGCTCACTCCTGCAGCCGCTGCGTTTTCTTTAGCCACAGAAATGGCTTTAGCACTCACATCGGAAGCTGTGACCTTGGCGTCTCTGATATACTTGCTTAGACTGACTCCAATGGCTCCGCTGCCGCAGCACAGGTCAAGAATTTGCCAGCCTCCCCTGGGCGCTTTTTTCTGCCCAGCCTTCTCTTTTGCGATTTTGATGATTTCCTCTACAAGGGTTTCTGTATCCTGTCTGGGGATCAATACGTTCTCATTGACCTTAAAGGAAATCCCCATAAATTCCTGCTCTCCGGTAATATACTGAACAGGCATACCTCCTGCCCGAATGTCAATCAGTTTAAAATATGCCTCACAGGATTTTTCATCGAGAAGCGAAGGTGATTTAATAAAAAGCTGTTGCTTGTTCAACGTAAGCAGAAACATCATAATCAGCTCTGCGTCAATTTTCGGATCAAGGCAGCCTGCCTTATCCAGGGCAGTCTCTCCAATTCGTAATAGTTCTTTGATAATTAGGCTCATAAATGCTCACTCCTGTTGCCATACAAGGAAAACCGCGACTATTGCTTTCAATCGTCCTAATATATTTATCGGCTTACTTTATAAAAATTTTAATGTTTTGTCATTAACTGTCCATTTAGATCGCATTCACCCTCATACACCGGTGTATTCACCGGAACCAGAACCGCCTTCATGGCGGCGACGGCAACCTCAAGCTGCGCAAGCCCCGGCTCCTTCGTCGTCAGTTTCTGAAGTAATAGTCCAGGTACGCTGAGGATCTTTACCACCGGGGAGTCGCTCCGTCCTGCCCATCTCAGCAATTCATAGGAGAGTCCAGCAATTACAGGAACCAAAAGCAGGCGCGATGCAATTCTCCAAATTAGATTGGGCCAGCCCAGCAGTGAGAACAACAGCAGGCTGATCACCATTACAAACATCAGGAAGCTGGTTCCGCATCTTGGATGCAGCGTCAGAAAATCCTTGCAGTTTTCCGGTGTCAGCTCCAGCCCATTTTCATAACAGTGAATGCATTTATGCTCCGCTCCATGAAATTGAAATACCGTCTGGATATCCTTCATTTTTGAAATCAGAAGAATATAGAGAACAAACAGTGCAATTCTAAATACGCCTTCTATGAGATTTAAGGCCACCTCGTTAACGGTGAGATATTTGAATACACTGACCACCGCTGTAGGTGCAATAATAAAGATTCCTACTGTAAATAGTATGGCTAAAACGACAGATAAATAAAGCATTGCATTGAACGCGTTCGTTTCGCCAAATCTTTTTTCCATCCAGAGCGTAAGCTTGTCTTTTTCTGTCTCGACGCCTTCACATGCCTCGAGCACTTCTGCCGAGTACAGCAGCGTTCGGGTGCCTGTGACAAGAGAGTCTATGAAAATGAATACGCCTCGAAGAATCGGTATCTTTTTCCAGCCTCCCGGCTTTTTCAGCAGTTCTGTTTTGATATGGAGCTTTCCGTCAGGTTTTCGGACGACAACAGCGGTACGGTCCTCCCCCTTCATCATGATCCCTTCCAGAACAGCTTGACCGCCTACTTTCGTGGGGTTTGCGTTTTTAATAAATATTTTGTTGAAATCCATTGACTAATGCTTACGCCTCCAGCTTTGTTTTTTTAATAATCCTGATGAAATCGGCGTTGTTCTTTGTATGAGCAAGCTGATCAATGATATTTTCCGTAACTTCCTGAGTTCCGATATTGGACATGGCTCGTCTCATGGTCCAAACCGCTTCCAGCTCCTCCTGGCTCATCAGAAGATCTTCTCTTCTGGTTCCCGATTTATTCAGGTTGATGGCCGGGAAGATTCTCTTTTCGGAGAGCTTTCTGTCCAGATGGAGTTCCATATTTCCCGTACCTTTGAATTCTTCAAAGATCATGTCGTCCATACGGCTTCCGGTTTCAATCAGCGCAGTAGCAAGAATGGTGATGCTTCCGCCCTCTTCCATCTTTCTGGCCGCTCCGAAGAATTTTTTCGGTTTATGAAGCGCACCGGGATCAAGGCCTCCGGAAAGAGTACGCCCTGTTGGCGGAATTACCAAATTGTAGGCTCTCGCAAGCCTTGTGATACTATCAAGAAGAATGACCACGTCTTTTCCGTGCTCCACTAAACGCTGGGCTCTCGCAAGAACCATCTCTGCAACCTTTACATGATTTTGGGGAAGCTCGTCAAAGGTAGAATAGATTACCTCACCACCAATAGACCTTTGCATATCGGTTACTTCCTCCGGACGTTCATCTACAAGAAGTACAATCATTTCGATGTCCGGATAAATTTTCTCTATGCTGTTTGCAACCTTTTTCAAGAGCACTGTTTTTCCCGCCTTCGGAGGCGCTACAATCAATCCTCTCTGACCCTTTCCGATAGGGGCCACAAGGTCAATGAGACGCATCGAAAGCTCCGTCGCTCCGCTTTCCAGTGTAATTCTCTGGTTGGGGAAGATCGGAGTAAGGTCATCAAAATCCGGCCTCCTTATGGCAACGCCAGGTTCATCTCCGTTGACGGTGTTGACATAAAGCAAAGCACCAAACTTTTCGCCTTCGTTTGGCCGTCTTGTGATTCCTTTTAATTTATCTCCCGTTTTGAGATTAAATCTTCTGATTTGAGAAGGTGAGACGTAAACATCCTTATCGCTGGTCAAGAAATTGTGGAATCTAAGGAAACCGAAACCGCCTTCCGCTATTTCAAGAATTCCCTCCACTTCAGGCCGATCTTCTCTCTGCTCTTGCTGCTTTTTTGCCGGTTCTTCGGAAGGAGCCGAGGAAGATGCGGAAGAATGATGCTGCGTTGGAGTGGCAGCAGCTGCCTGAGAAGGAGCAGCAGAGCTTGCCTGCGTCGTTGAGGGCGCAGCAGCCTGAGCCTGAGTCTGAGCAGCAGCATAATTTGGCGAGGGCGCAGTCTGTGTTGCCGTGGGCGTAGGCTGTGTTGTCGTGGGAGCGGCCTGCGTTGCCTGATTTGGCGAATGTACTGCAGCCTGCGTTGGTGTAGCAGCCCGATTCGCCTGCGTTACCTGATTGGGCGAAGGTGCTGGAGCTGGAGTCGGCCTTGCAGCCTGGTTTGCCTGATTTTGCGAGGATTCTGCAGCCGGAGTTGGAGTGGCAGCTGATGGGGCTGGCGCAGAAAAAGCAGACTTCCTTCTTGAGGCTTCACGCTGGCCCTTCATCGGTGCAGCAGCAGCTGGCTGAGATTGTGCAGTCTCCGGCTCCTGTGCAAATACTGCCGGTGCCTTTGTCAGCGTTGCCTCTTTTCCAGATTTCGGTGCCCTGCCCCTCGGTTTCACTGTTTTTTCCGTTCCTGCTGGCTCTGCAGAGGCCTCGGTATTGGCAGTCACTTCTGGTTTGACGGTATTGGCAGCCGCTTCTGGTTTGACGGTATCAGCGCTTTCCTGCGCAGCACTATCCGATTGACCCTTTTCCTCCTGCTGCCCGCTAATAGCCTGAACCAATTCTGCTTTTCTCATCTTTTCAGCATGCTCAAGCCCGATGGTTTTTGCGATTTCACGCAGTTCGGCAATCTTTTTGCTTTGTAATATCTCTATATCCATATATCCTCCTGTTGGATTTTCATTTAAAATGGCTTATTTGATTTCAAATCATAGTTATGTATAGGTTCATGGCAAAACTACGTTTGAAACAAACAAAGCATAGATTCCAACCATGAGTGATAGTATCCGTTTGTGAAAAAGTATAGGGCGGCGGTTGTTACACTGCCTGAAGAATCCATAGAAAGGTCATTTAGATTACTATTTCATTTTCCAAGATTATTGCATGTCTATTATAAATCACCTTACGGGTAATTACAATCCGAGTTTTTGCGCATTTTCCTGCGTTTTATTTAGTTTATTGAGTTTTATCGGGTTTATTAAGATTTATTGAGTTAACTGAGTTTGCTAAGATTTATAAGAGTTTGCTGAGTTTATCATGATGAAAGCTTCTATTGAAAGGTGTTACAGAAAGCCCTATTTTCACATTTCACCGGGCTCTCTGCACATATCGAAAGAGATTGGAAGCAGCTACTGCGTAATGGCTGCTTCCGTAGTTGTCTTCGGTTCGATCGAGTAGATCTTGTTTATCATTTCCGCAATTCCTTCTGCGTTCGGTATCACATAGAACGGCGGATCAGGAAGCGGTGTTGCAGGAATCATGTAGGTTTCAATATCCTCAGCGGAGATTCCCATTGCATTCTTTGCTAATTTAGTAGCAGTTCCAAGATTGATGTCTGATTTCACATTTTCAAATACCGTCTTTGCGATCTTCGGCAGATCGAAGCCTATGGATTGTTTAAACGCAGACTTCATAAACTCTTGCTGTGCCTTTACACGTCCGATATCTCCTTCAAGGTATCCTTTTCGATATCTGAGAAATTGAACCGATGTCTTTCCGTCCAGGACTTGATATCCCTTTTTTATATTGATGTTCAGTGGCGGTTTATCATAAGGGTCGCTGTATTTCATGTCGAATTTGATGTCCATGGGAACGCCCCCCATGGCATCTACGATTTTGGCAACGCCATTGTAATCGACCACAACATAGTAGTTGATCGGCATTCCCAAAAGAACTTCACTGACTGCTTTGGCGGTGTTTACCGGATCCTTTCGGTAGGCAGCATTGATCTTGTTCTCGCCGTCACTATTGTAGCCTTCCCTGTGATAATAGGTGTCCCTCGGCACAGAGATCAGATCCACGTGTTTTGCATCGGTATCAAAGCTGGCCAGCATGATCGTATCCGTCAACCCACCATTTACCCCAAGAAGTAGAATGTTGACTCTGTTTTTATCTGAAAAGGCATCAAAAAAAGGACTGTTTTCATCTACGATCGTCGGAAACTGCTCCCTTAGAACCACATCGTCCCCCTCCGGATCGAACGGATTGTAGTCGGAAACCTCACCAAAAATTGACATTCCCGGTATACATAGTAATACAAATACGACGAATGCGAGCAAGAAGGTTCTGACAAAGCTCAGTGCCGGCGTTACCTGCTTGTTTTTTTGACTTGTTTGATTGCTTTTATTCCCTGAGCCTGCGCTCCCGGTCCTATTTGCCTCGTTGTTGCTGTTATTTTTAATCTCTGTTCCCATATTTACGTTATCTCTCTTTCCCCCGTTACTCAGAATATTGCTGCTAATTTAAATTTGGGCTGCTGCCAACGTCAAAAGTCAATTTTAGGTCAAATTATCATTCTAGCATATCCATTAGTCGTTATATTTTATACCTTTTTGCAAAAAAAATAAATAGGGAACCATAATTCCCTATATTATTTTTTTGTTACATATTATTTTCTTGTTCACCGTCTGTTTCCGGATTTTCCGGGACGGTATTATAGATTTCCATCAACATGTTTTCGATCTCATCCTCATCGGCGAACCAATAGGACAAACCATCCTTCGTCCCTGACTTTCCAGGAAGCATATAGGTTTGCATATCCTCTCCGTCCAGTCTGACAGCCTTTCCCGCAAGTTTTGCTGCCATTGAAAGAGGCAGATCAGAATCTACATTTTCCAGCGTGGTCGCAGCAACTTTTGGAAGACTGAGGCCGAGCGCCTGGCGAAATGCTGATTTGACAAATTCCTGCTGTGCTTTGATTCTTCCGATATCTCCTTCAGGATAGCCGGCATATCCGCCGTTGCCCTTACGGAAGCGGAGGAACTGCACTGCTTTGTCACCGTTAAGAACCTGATAGCCTTCAGCAATATCAATCTTGAGCGGGGGTTTGTCGTACGGATCGGTGTAGTGCATGTGGAATGTAATGTTCATAGGCACTCCGCCCATGGAATCAACAACCTTGCGCACGACATCATAATCAATGACAACATAGTAGTTGATCGGCATTCCGAACAGCACGTCACTGACCGCTGCCGCAGTTCCCACCGCCTTGTTTACATTGTAAATGGCGTTGATCTTCTTTGCCGCGGCACTCTTAGCTCCCTCTCTGGGATAATATGTATCACGCGGTATTGAGATTACGTCAACGTGCTGTGCGTCCAGATCATAGCTTCCCAGCATGATGGTGTCGGTCATTCCGTCATTTACGCCCAGCATCAGGATGTTTACTCTTTTCTTGTCTTTAAATGCCTCAAAAAACGGGCTGTCCGGATCCACCAGGGAGGGCATGTCTTCCATGAGGTTTTCTGTTCCGCTGAATACCCTGGTTTCGCCTACAAGACTTAGTCCCCAACGAATGGGGACTAAGATTACGGTAAATATGATTAATCCTGCTATAAAAGTTTTGATAAAAGTTTTCATTATATTGTTGTATCTGTTTCCGGAAGCGCGCCTTTACGCCAGCTGCGCGCGGAATGAATCAGCCTTTCCTAGCACAACTTACGGAATCAATGCTTCCTAAGAATCCTTCTCTTAATTATATTTGTAGAAGCCTTCGCCGGTCTTTCTTCCCAGTTTTCCGCCTCTGACCATCTTCTTTAGAAGAGGATGGGGTCTGTACTTATCCTCGCCGTACTCAGCGTGAAGTACTTCCATGATCGCCAGGCAAACATCAAGACCTACCAGATCGCCAAGAGCGAGAGGTCCCATTGGATGATTTGCACCCAGCATCATAGCCTGATCGATGTCTTCCGCTTTAGCTACTCCGTCAGCCAGGATACCGATTCCTTCATTGATCATAGGAATCAGGATTCTGTTCACTACAAATCCAGGAGCTTCCTCTACTTCAACAGGTGTTTTTCCAAGGCTCTTTGTGAGTTCAAGGATTGCATCTCTCGTTTCGTCTGAAGTTGCAAGACCTTTGATGATCTCAACGAGCTTCATCATTGGAACAGGGTTAAAGAAGTGCATGCCTATAATCTTATCTGCTCTTCCTGTAGCCGCTGCAATTTCAGTGATAGAAAGAGAGGACGTATTGGTGGCGATAATTGTACCCGGCTTACAAAGCTGATCCAGCTCTGCAAAAAGCGCTTTTTTGGATGCCATATCCTCAGTGGCCGCTTCAATGATCAAGTCTGCATCTGCAACGATGCTGATATCCGTCGAACCGTTAATTCTCGCCATGATGGCATCTTTATCAGCCGCAGTGATTTTTTCTTTTGCTACCAGTCTGTCAAGATTCTTGCTAACCGTAGCAATTCCTTTTTCAACTGAGCTTTCTCTTCTGGCACGAAGAACTACCTCGTAACCGTTCTGAGCGAGTACCTGGATGATTCCGGCACCCATGGTTCCAGTCCCTAAAACTCCAATCTTTTTCATTCCTGTTCCTCCAACTAACACGCCCGCCGTACGTATTCTTCTATGCCCTGAAACAAATCAGCGCCTTCCTATGTTACTGCGAGCCCTACCGCCGGACTTTCAAAAATCCGACTGTTACTCCAACAACCAACGTGCGATTGCACGAATATAGCGTACCTCTTTTTAGGCGAATTTTCAACTATTATTTATCACGAAGCAGAGAACACGCCGCACTACAATTTCATCAGTACCTTGCGCATTTCGGATTTATAGCTTTCCACGCCAGGCTGATCAAACGGATTGACGCCGTTCAAGTATCCGCTGACTGCACAGGTGGTTTCAAAGAAGTAGACCATCTGTCCGAAATAATAAGGAGTCAGCTCCGGAATTTCCAGCTTGATGATCGGAACTCCTACTGCCTCATGAGCAGCAATAACCCCTTCCACTGCGGCCTGATTAATCTCATTCATGCTTTTTCCCGCAAGCAGCTGGCCGGCACTTTCCGGAACCAGAATATCCTGAGCGGGCTTCATCACATTGAGTACGGTCTCAAAGAAGATCTGATTTCCATCCTGAAGAAACTGTCCCATGGAATGCAGGTCCGTACTGAACTGCAGTGCCGCAGGGAAGATCCCCTTGCCATCTTTTCCTTCACTTTCCCCGAACAGCTGCTTCAGCCATTCCCCGAAGAAGAAAAGGCTTGGTTCGTAGTATTCAAATACTTCGATGGCTTTGCCTCTGCTCAGCAGCGCCATTCTCGCCGCCGCCAGCGAAGCAGCAGCTCCACGATCCTCTTTTTCAGCAGCAGCAGCGCTTTCCGCTCCTGCAAGCATCTCCTTGATATCAATTCCGGCTGCAGCGATGGGCAGCAGCCCAACGGCAGTCAGAACAGAGTAGCGGCCTCCGATATCGTCCGGTACAACGAATGAGACATATCCCTCCCGGGCAGTCTCTTCCCGTAGAATTCCCTTATTGGCATCGGTAATGGCGTAGATTCTTTTTGCAGCCTCTTCCTTCCCGTATTTTCGGTACAGTTCATCCTTCAAAATGGAAAAGGCTACGCTGGATTCCGTCGTAGTTCCTGACTTTGAAATGACACAAAGGCAAAGTTCTTTGTCCTTGATCCGATCCAGAAGCTCTTTGTGATAGGTTCCGCTCAGATTTTGTCCAGCGAAACAAACCTCAGGCACATTATCTTTGCCTGACTTAAGAGTACTGATGGCTGCCTGAGCGCCGAGATAGGATCCCCCGATCCCTATGACAACCAGGATATCGCATTGTTTTTGAATCTGCTCTGCTGCAGCCAGAACCTCTTCCAGCTCTGTTCTGTCATAATCAAAGGGCAGCTTCACCCAGCCTGTGAAAGGTTCCTCACCTGACCAAAGTTTTGCTTTGGCTTCCTCAAGACCGGCTGCAGCGGCCTGCAGCTCCTGCGCATCTACCCGGGATCTTGAAAGATCCAGCTTAATCATTTCCCGCATGGAGAATTCCTCCTATATCATAAATTTAATTGCAACAATTCAAAGTATGTGGCGTGTTTAGCGAATCATTACAATTATTGATTTCTGCTGTAATTCGGAACCAGCTCCTGCAGCCAGTCCTTGACCTCATCATCCCGCATGGAAATGATGCC
The DNA here is from genome assembly GCA_015243575.1 of Clostridiales bacterium. NCBI lineage: Bacteria > Bacillati > Bacillota > Clostridia > Peptostreptococcales > Anaerovoracaceae > Anoxybacterium > Anoxybacterium hadale. The sequence goes on along the minus strand of CP042469.1, from coordinate 4,086,663 downwards.
GGTAATATTTTCTTCCGTGGAGATATGTTCCTGCTCCAGGAACTCTCCTAAGCCCTGAGACGGCGGGAGCGGGTGGGCAACAAAGATCTTGTTATGCGCCGTTCGCTCGATCCCCTCTTCATCCAGAAGGAGTTCTTCGTAGAGCTTTTCCCCCGGCCTGAGCCCGGTGACCTTAATCTCGATATCCACATGGGGCACGTAACCGGAAAGACGGATGATGTTTTCTGCAAGATCCATAATACGAACAGGATCACCCATGTCCAGTATAAAAATCTCACCTCCCGTTGCCATAGCACCAGCCTGTATGACCAGCTGCACTGCTTCCGGAATGGTCATAAAATATCGGGTAATCTCCTCATGAGTTACGGTAACAGGGCCGCCTCGTTCGATCTGCTTCCGGAAGATGGGAATAACACTTCCGTTGCTTCCAAGAACATTTCCAAATCGGACCGCAGAAAAGCTGGTGCGGGAATGGACACTCTTCTCCTGAAGAATCATTTCCGCCACGCGCTTTGTGGCTCCCATAACATTGGTGGGATTTACGGCCTTGTCGGTTGAGATCATAACAAAATTCTCCACCGCATATTCATCAGACAGATCAATCATATTTTTTGTTCCAATAATATTATTGATTACCGCATCCTTGGGATTACTTTCCATTAAAGGAACGTGTTTATGTGCCGCCGCGTGGAACACCACATGGGGCTTATATTTTAGAAACACTTCTCTGATCCGCTGTCTGCTGCGGACTGAAGCGATGACCACTTCAAATTCCAGGTCTGGGTATGTGTTTCGAATCTCATTGGAAAGTTCGAAAACCGTGTTTTCGTAAATATCCAAAGCGATGAGTTTCCTGGGTTTAAATTTGGCGATCTGACGGCAAAGTTCCGAGCCGATACTGCCGCCGCCGCCTGTAACCAGCACGATCTTTCCTTCCACGTATCCACTGATTTCACGCAGATTGACCTGAACCGGATCCCTGCCCAGCAAATCCTCAATATCAACATCCCTCAGCTTGCTGATGCTGACGGTTTCGTTGATCAGATCGCTGATGGCAGGCAGAATTTTCATCTTACAGCGTGTCTTGTTGCATTCGTTTACGATTTCCTGAATTGCCTTTCGTTTTGCGGAAGGGATTGCGATGATAATCTCATCCACACCGTATCTTCTGGCAAGCTGCTTGATGGCCATATGATTTCCCGCAATTTTAACGCCAACGATATTCTGGTTCAGCTTGTCCGGTGCGTCATCTACCGCAACCACGACTCGTTTGCCCAAGTCGGGATGCCGTTTGATGTCCTTGATAATTGCGGCTCCTGCATCTCCGGCACCTACAATCATGACCTTGGTAAAGCTTCCCCTAGCCTCGCTTTTCAGCACCCCAAAGAAAAGACTTTTTACAGCACCCGGTGCTCTGAGTTCCCGGATGATCCGGTAACCCAGCCGAACCCCTCCAATAAGCAAAATGTCCAAGATGAAACTATACACATAGATGGTTCTGGGGAACATCTGCTGGGTAAATTCCAGGTACACAATGGAAGCTGCAGCCGCAGCTGCCGATGTAATAACAATCCTGACGATTTCTTCCGTACCCGCATAACGCCAGAGACTCCGGTAAAGACCCAGGAGCCAGAAAACAATAATATAGACCACCGTTAACGTCAAAATATTGTTCGCATAAGTGGAAAAATAAGCCCAAAAAACTGTGGAGCTTACTTCAAAATTAAAACGGATCAAAAATGATAATATATATGCGAAGTTGATGCAGATAACATCCGCAATCAGCAACAATAGAATTCGGGAGAATTTCACCATAAAAGCAGCAATCCTTTCACAAAAAACAAGTGCCGGGAAACGGTAAAATCGTGAATATTTTACCAGCTTCCTCAGCATAGTTTACACTTTTTTCAAAAGATTATCAAGGCTTTTACTGGCTCAGAGATCAGTTCCTCGAAGAACAGTCTTTGTGGCGATGAGATCGGTCCCTTCCTGGATAAAATCTCTGTATAAAACCTGTCCGGCAACCACAGGAGCGCTGACAGAAACAGAAGAAGCAAGCTTCATTCCATCCTTCATCAGATCCTTTGGCAGTCCTGCTGTTGTTTTCACGCTGACAAGGGCAATACTTCCTCCTGCCACCCGGACTGAAGTGGTCAAGGTCCTCCTTGGATTTAAAATTTCATTCTTCACGTATTCCGGTCCCTTGGAGCACATGCCGCCGCTTAGATCATAGGAGATTTCGCAGCTGTTGGGGCACATAATACAAGTGATGGTTTCTGCACCCGTTTCCGCTTTTTTTCTGGCTGATGCCTTCTTTCTTTGAAGAAGCTCTCCTCGTTTCTTCCTCGTTGCTTCTAACCCCGGATAAGAGTATCTCGTTTCATCAGGCTCCTGCCCTGCTGCGATCTGCATTAAATAGGTTTCTACCTGTCCTGCCACCATCTGCCCCTCCAGGCTGACATCATCGACAATATCATGGACGTAAAGCGCATTTCCGCAAAGAAAAATGCCCTGGTTTCGGTCTTTGATCATATCCTCCTCAGGCAGCAGTCCGACAGACAAGATCAAGGTATCACAATCTAAATGACGCAGGCTGTCAGGATCATGCCTTCCCTCCCCATCGACAGAGACGAGATCAACGCCTTCGATCCGGTGTTTTCCATATATATTGGTCACCACCGTATTTAGATGGAGCGGGATAGCGAAATCATCGAGACATTGGATCAGGTTCCTTCCCAGTCCTCCCGGCACATCCTCCCGTTCTACAACGCAAAGGACTTCTCCACCCTCCATGGTAATCCTTCTGGCCATGATCAGCCCAATGTCTCCTGAACCTACAATTACCACTTTCCGTCCTGGCATAAAGTTACTCAGATTGATCAGCGCCTGGGCAGTACCTGCCGTATAAATCCCTGACGGTCTTGACCCGGGAATGCCAGCCAGTCCACGCCCTCTTTCCCTGCATCCTGCGGCGCTAACCACTGCATCTGCTTCATATTCCACAGCACCTTCCTTGGTTTGCACCGTCACAATGGATCGGTACGGATTTTCTCCAGCAAGTGCCGGAAGCCCCCGCACCGACAGCACCGTTGCTTCGGTCAGGAACGGAACTTGATTCACAAACATCTTTTCCTCATAAATCGACGAATACTCCGGACCAGTCAGATTTTTTTTGTAATAGACCAGTCCGAATCCATCATGGATGCACTGAGAAAGCACACCGCCCAGCCGGTTCTCTTTTTCCAGCAGCAGAATCTGATCGATCCCTCTTTCCTTCAAAGAAACCGCTGCCGCCATTCCCGCAGGGCCGCCGCCGATGATGATAACATCCTTTTTCAGCCTCATTTCCGAACGCTCCCTTCCAGCAGATAGCTGCCAAAGTCAGACCACAGCAGCTCGAAGGGGTCCATCCCCCGCTTCTGCGTTAAAACATTCAAGAGATTTATCGTACAAAAACTCCCCTGACAATAGCCCATTGTGATACGCGTTCTGTTTTTTATCCCTTTCACGGATGGTATTGCCCCGATGCTGCAGATGCGGTCATATGCGTCCAAAACCGCTGCTTCTGTAATGCCTTCACATCTGCACAGCATTTTCAGATCCCCTTTTTCCATTTGGACAGTCCTAGGAATGGCAGAGGGTTTTGGGCTTATCAGCTTATGCTGCTCTGATTCCGATACCGAGGGCAAGCGCTCCAGGATTTCCCCAGCCGTTTTTGCAACGGCTCTTCCAATGGGGATGGAAGCGGTTAGGCCAGGAGATTCAATCCCTAACAGCTGGATCATACCGGGGACCTTCTTACTCTCCTCTATGACAAAATCCGCATACCCGCCTTCCTTTTCAGATACCAGCTTCGGCCGGATACCCGAGAAGCTGCGGATGCACGCCGCATGTTCCAAAATCGGCAGCAGATGAACGCCCTCTGTTTTCAGTCTGTCCATCACATTGAGGGTAGTGCTGTAATCTTCAGGATCCCAGCCCTCCGGAAGATACTCTGCACTGGGACCAATCATGAGATTCCCATCTATAGTGGGAGTCAGATGTACCCCCAGTCCCCCTTCTTTTTCATTGGGGATGGGATAAATCGGCATTTCAGGAAGAGCGGAATCCTTCCGATCAAGAACATGATATTCCCCTCTGCAGGGATGAATGATGTATTCGCCGCTGCCAGCCATTTTGCAAATTTCGCCTGCCGAAAGTCCGGCGCAGTTGATGAGTACCCTGGACGAATAACGTTCCATGCATCCATTTACAAGATTTTTTGCCGTTATGACAAAGCCCTGTTCCACAGCAACTACTTTTCTGCCAAAATAAAATTTCGTCCCTTGGGCAAATGCTGCCTCAGCAAGGGCAACGGTATACCGGAAGGGATCAAAAATGCCGGTCATCCCGGACCACAGTGCCGCAATTCCTGCCGGGTAACCTGCCAGTCGCTCAAGCTCCTCTTTTTCGACAACCCGAAGGTCTTTGACACCACTCGCTTCGCCCTGCTCTTTCAGGCGCAGCAGCTGGTTTCGATCCTCTTCATATCTCGCGATCACCAGTTTTCCGGTGCGTTTAAAGGGCACTCGCAGTTTTTTTGCCTCTTCTTCAAACCCTTCTGATCCAAGAACGCAGAGCCTTGCCATGAAAGAACCGGGTTTATTATTAAACCCGGCATGCAACACTCCGCTGTTTCTGCCGCTGATGCCGAAAGCCGTATCTGGTTCTTTTTCCAGCACTGCGACAGTAACCTGACTATTTTTTGAAATTTCTCTAGCGATGGCGTTTCCCACAGCACCGGCTCCGATGATCAATACATCAAAGTGCTTTTGCCCAGTCCTCTCTACCTCATGAAAACCCATGATTTCACCGAACCTTTTCCTCAATCAAATACTGTTTCTCCCTGAGCCGCTTTTCGATGGCATCCAGGGCGGCTTCCGAATCCGCTTCCACCGTATGAAGATGAAGATCACCCGTCAGACCCTTCAAGGAGACCGTTTTATAAGACTTTAATTTTTCTACAAAATCATAAATGTCCTGCCGATTTTTAATAATTAAACTGGTTGAAATCTCTCCGTAGATATCATGCAGAACGATGACATCCAAAACCTTGCCTCCGTTGTCAATGATGGTACAGAGTTCATCCTCGATTTCATCGTCTGTGTGCTTCACCATAAAACAACGATTCACCTTCTGCAGCTCTTGATAATACAGAAGGTAGCCTTTTGTAGTAGAAAGAATATTGCGGTTGACAGCCCTCAGCAGTGCAATATCTTGGACAATCACCTGCCTGCTGACATTCAGCCTCCTAGCAAGCTCCGCGCCAGAAACTGCATCGGTGCTGTTTTTCAAAATATCAATGATCTCTCTTCTTCGTTCTTCTCCGGTCATCTGAAACCACATCCTTTTCGCGCGCCGTTTGGCGCTCTGTGTTGCCGCTTTTCAGCGCATGTTTATGTTCTTATCTATATTATACTGGTTCTGCTTCGATTTATAAAGAGATCGCAACAGGAAAAAGAAAATCGGTTTTGTCCTCCGCTGATAATTCTTTATATAATAAAAAAATTCGCTTGCCCTTGTGATACAAAGAGCAAGCGAACTGGAGTGGTGGGCAGTATTGGGCTCGAACCAACGACCTCCTGCTTGTCGAGCAGGCGCTCTAGCCAACTGAGCTAACCGCCCCAATAGAGTAGATTATACTATAGGGCATGGACAATTTCAATCAAAAAATATTTTTTCTGCGATCTTCTTTTTGAATAATACAAAGTGCATCATTTATATGAGATGAAATAATGCAAACGGCACAGAATAGCCAACGATAAAATGTAATCTTTTTGTAACATAGAAACACTGATAATTCAACATTTGATGAAGAACTGTATATTGACGATTCGTTACTATTAGAGTAGAATATTTATACTGACCGACGAGTCAGAACACCTGATGATCTATTGAAAAGAAGAGAAAGGATTAGAGACTACATGAAAAAAATATTGTGTACAAGCTTGGTTTTATTACTGATGCTAAGCGGCGTTACGGCAGTCTTTGCAGAAGAAGCAGCTGATCAGCCCACCACCGCTATTGCTGCTGCAGACACTGGCTCCGCAGAAAACGGGACAACCCCCTCCGCGGTCACTGTTGTTCCTGACATGAATTTCACAGGAACTCCCGTCAAGCTTTCCTTAGAGGATGCATATAAAAAGATGCTTGCAGACAGCCCAGGGGCAAAGATGGCTGATCTGAACAGACAGAGTGCCGACGGCGTTGCAAAAGGCTATGGGGAGTCTGTACAGAAGATTAACAAAGCAAGAGATGCTTTAAGTAATCCGAGTATTCCCGATGATGTTAAATCTGGAATCGTCTATGACAGCGTCAGTAAGGACATGGCAAAGCTAAGCAGAGATTACGCTACGACTCAGGGATCAAAAAACTATGAATCGGAGATCAACGCATTAAAGACAGATACCTTTGAGAAATACTACACACTGAAGGAAATGGAAACGCAGAAAAAGATTGCAGCCGATTATCTTGCACTGAGTGAGAAACTACTTTCTAATACGCAGCTGAAATACAAGCTGGGAACCGTATCCAAAAACGATGTGCTCAAGGCTGAAATCTCCGTGAACGAAGCGAAGGACAACCTCTTAGCCTCCTCCGACGGACTGAATGCTCTGAAGATGGGATTTAATCAGTTTATGGGATATGATCTGATGCAAACTGTGACTTTAAGCGATGAAATAAAAGAGGTTCCCCTTTCCACGACGACATTGGCAAGTGCAATCAAATCAGCCCTTGCTAATCGGAATGAGATTTCAGGCGCTAAATATCTGTTCGAGCTGGCAAAACTAAATTTAGAGCAGTATGCAGCATATCCAAGGAGTTCATCAAAATACATTGCAGCACAGATGGAGTGCCTGCAGTATGAGACAGGCTATAAAAACGCACCTTTGAATGTTGAACGCGATGTCAGAACGAAATATATGGAAATGAATCAGAAGTACTCGGCGGTCCAGACCGGCAAAAAAACCGTAGAAAACGCGAAGGAATCGGAACGCCTAGCACAGCTGCAGTATGATTCCGGTCTGAGTACTCTAGCGGATGTGCAAGGAGCTCAGGTAGAATACTATAAAGCGCAGCTGGCCTATTCCAAAGCATTGCTGGAATATAATCTGGCGGTGGATGCCTACAATCTGTCCAGCGGTGTCGGGATTGAACCTGCTAGGATCTAATGAATTAAATAATATGAAAATGAAAAAGCAGATGTTTGTATTACGCAATCATCTGCTTTTTAAATTACTTGATTTTATTATCAGACTTCAAACGCTCCGCGAAATCCAACCGAGATTTAGAATTCACTCAGCAAACTGCGTGCGTTATTCATTGCATTCTGCGCATCCAATGCCTGGTCGAAGAACAGCTTTGATAGGATAGAGTAATCCTCGTCAGATGCCGCCAGATATGCTACGTTCTCAAGCAGCAGCAGATAGTATTCCGTTTTTGTCACAAAGGCTTTGACTTCCTGATAGGCAGATACCTCTTCGGAAGAATTAAATTTTGTCCAGTCGCTTACTTCCCCTGCAATATGGGAAACTTCTTCATAATCTTTGCTGATGGATTCTGCAATGACTTGTTTCTCTTTCAAAGTCTTTGCAGTGCTTATTTTTGTTATCTTTGAAGTTGCTTCATAAAAGAGAGCCTCTGTGCGGTCAAAAATATCATTCAGATCTCTCACGATTCTACTTTGCTTATCCGGTCCAGCGGTTTCATCCCCATCAGCGTGGCTAAACCGTCCAATGCTGATGGTTTTACTCTCTTCCAACCAGAGGATCGGTTCATTCATCATCGCCGCAATGGCTCTGATGGGAAGATAGGTGGAATTTTTATATAAGATCGGTGTAACGGTTTCTCCTTTTTCGCTTTGATATGTCTTGATTACAAAATCGTACATAACGATGACATCCTGATTTAAATAAGCGGTTTCCATTTCAGTAGCACTGTTACTAATGATGTTATTATACGTTTCATCCACAGTTTCTACTGCATCCGTATAGACCTTGGCCGTTGTTTTATCCGGATTTGCCATGGATTTTCCGATGAAGACCGTCTTGCTGCTTTTGTCCCATGCGATCGGTTCTTTCATCAGTCCCGAAATTCCGCGAAGCGGCAGATACGTGCGCCCCTGATACACAATGGGACAAGCATAGCGTCCGTTTGCATCCTTGAATAATTTCTTTTCCCCATAGTATTTCACCGAGATATCCGGCTTCAGAAATACCGCAATCTGATTCTGGCCCGAAGCAGAAGAATCCGCATAGATGTCGGCAGGAAATATGCTTGCAATTAATAATGCTGTTATTAAATATGCTGCGACTCGCTTCATGTTTTATCCCCCTTTGATTCACTTCCCAATTACAGTTTTACTATAAACTACAATCAAAGGAAGGTCAAGAGAGTTGGGTTGATTTTCGCGGTTTTTCCCACTATAATGGTATTATTGGTAAAATATTAGCAGATCGGAGTTTGTCATGATAAGGGAAAATCAGAGAATCTTTAATACGGTTCAAATCCTGGCGGATGCTTTTATTTTTTTGACATCAATGGGTTGTGCTTACTTTCTGCGTTTCTACCGGTATGAAGGAGGGCATATCAGGCTGGAGTTTTATCTGCAGCTCTGTGTCGTAGCCATACCAATCTATCTGTTGATCTTCAACTATTATCAGCTTTATGAATCCTACCGTTCCAAGCGGCTTTTGCTGGAAATCGGAAGGATCATCAAAGCAAATTTTGCGGGAATCATCTTCATCTTTCTATTGTCCTTTCTCATAAAGGAAGTCAACATCTCCAGAATGGTCATTCTGCTATTTGGATTTTTTAATACGATATGCATGCTGATCAGCCGCATCGCGCTTCGTAAAACGCTGCGAGCGTTTCGAAGAAAAGGTTATAACATCAAGCGTCTTCTGATTATCGGCTGCAGCAACTTATCTATGGATTTCAGTAAGAAAATCATGTCGAATAAAAACCTCGGCTATTTCGTGGTTGGTTTCCTCAGCAATAAGATGAGTGCCTGCGATGTCCCGCCGTTTCCTTACGGAATTCCTCACAAAGGGACTTTTTCCGATCTGGAAGAAGTCATTGCAAAAGAAGGTGTGGATGAGGCTGTGGTCGCTTTGGAATATGATCAGTACGATGCTTTGCCGGACATCATCGAAATTTGTGAAAAATCCGGCACCAAGGTCAGTGTCATTCCCTTTTATACAAAGTATCTTCCAGCCCGGCCCTATATTGATGAGGTTGAGGGCTTGCCTGTAATCAATATCCGAAGGATTCCGCTGGATAATCTGCTGAACAATTGGGCGAAACGCTTATTTGATGTTTTCTCCGCTCTGGTTCTTATCATCCTGCTGTCACCGATTTTACTGGCTGCTGCGCTTGGGGTCAAGCTCTCTTCCCCCGGACCTATCTTGTACAAGCAGGAGCGGGTGGGGCTGAATAAGAAAAATTTCATGATGTATAAGTTCCGGTCGATGAAGATGGCTTCTGACGGCTCCGACAAAACTGCCTGGAGTACAAGAAATGATCCGAGAAAAACAAAATTCGGCACCTTTATCCGTAAATACAGCATCGACGAGCTGCCCCAGCTTTTTAATGTTCTGGAAGGAACCATGAGCCTGGTTGGTCCTCGGCCTGAAATTCCCTACCATGTGTATAATTTCAAGGAACAAATTCCTCTCTATATGGTCAAGCATCAGGTGCGCCCCGGTATTACGGGCTGGGCGCAGGTCAATGGTCTTCGGGGAGATACTTCCATCAAGAAACGGATTGAGCATGATATTTTCTATATTGAAAACTGGAGCTTTTTATTTGATCTCAAAATATTGATCATGACCATATTCAAAGGGGTGGTGAACCAAAGTGAATAAAAAGATCTTTATTACCGCCTCCACTGAATCTCATTTAAAGCATTTTCATCAGCCATACATCAAGGCGTTTGAGCAGGAAGGCTGGGAGGTTATCGCCAAGGCTCTGCCCGTCAGCAAGCGGTTTCTTAGCTTAAAGAATCTCCGGTCCATCTGGTCCACCAGCCGCTTCATTCAGGAGGAAGGTTTCACGGTGATCAGCACCCATACCACCCTGGCCGGTATCGTAGCCAGACTGGCAGTGCTAATCAATAAAAAGAACCGGCAAAGCGTATTGGTCTTTCATACCATGCACGGCTACCTGTTCCGGGATGATCAATACCTGAAAAAATGGGTTTACCTGATTCCTGAGATCTTGTGTGCTGCTGTGACTGACGTTTTGATGGTAATGAATCGGGAAGACCTAGCCATCGCGCAGAAGTACCGTTTATGCAGGAACAGGGAGCATATTTACTGTACGAATGGAATGGGCATTGATCTAGCCCTGTTTCATCCAATGCCGCCATCAGAAGAACAGCGAAAGGCCTTTGGCCTCAAGGACGGAGATTTTACTCTGGTGTATGCTGCAGAATTCTCTAAGCGGAAAAACCACAGACTCCTTCTGCAAGGTTTTGCCAAGGCCCTGCAGGAATTGCAGGTGCAGGAATCGCAGCTCCTGCAAAAGTCACAGCAGTTGCAGGAGCTACAAGGCTTACAGAATTCGAACGGCATCCAAGCGGTTGTTTCAAGCAGATGCGCCCGACTCATACTGGTATTGGCGGGAGACGGTGCACTACTGGAGGAAATGAAAGCCCTTGCAAAAGACCTCGGGATCTCCGAACATGTCAATTTCCTTGGTTACGTAACTGATATGCAGGCTCTATACTCCTGCTGCCAGGCCGCGGTATCAACCAGCAGAATTGAAGGGCTTCCATTTCACGTGATGGAGGCTATTGGATGCGGGCTGCCCGTCATTGCCTCGGATATTAAGGGCCACCGGGAATTGATTGCGCATCAAAAGAACGGACTTTTATTTGAACGGGAAAATGCAGTGCAGCTGGCCTCCGGGATACTGGAGCTATATAATTCACCGCTTTTGGAAGACTGTAAAGTGAATGGGTCTTCCAGCATGAAGATGTATTCCATTGACAACGTACTGCCTTCAATTATGCAGATTTATCATAAACATATCTCAACTTGGGGAGGAATGAAAGAATGAATCCAAATACAAAGAAAGCGTCATTTATAACTATAGATTCATATTCTAAGATTACACTGATTTTGATCTCAATTATCATCACACTTTATATGCTGTTAGACGGTGTCACCGGTGATTCGGTCAGCAAGCTTGCAACCTTTTCCATGCTGCTGCTCCTCCTCTTTGCCATGGTCACAGGTAAGTTCAGAGAGCTTCCAAAGACTGCAGTCAACCCGATGGTGATCAGTATTTCTGTGTATTTTTTGATCTATACAGTTTCTCTGTTTTACGCTACCACAGGGCAGTTTGCTCTGGGTGTCTACTCCTACTATCTAGGAGGTATCATCGTATTCTTTCTGACAGTGATGCTTGTAAACAGAGAAACCTCCAATACTAGGACACTCCTTTCTCTACTGGCATGTTCCACTGCCCTTTCCGGTATCTTCAGCATCGATTCCGCCTCCTGGGGATGGCTGTCTGGCGTACTGCGCAACGTTTTGTCGGCGCTATTGAAGAACGATTCTTTAACATTGGGCGGCTTTGAAGCAGGTACGAGAATGACCTCCATCCTAACAAACCCAAATGTATTTGCAAGTCTGACTGCGCTGGGAATCCTCTCCGCGGCATACCTATTTTTGTCGGCGCAAAGCAAACGACAAAAGCACCTCAGTACTGGGCTGCTCATCGTCAATGCGGTATCCTTCTTGTACTGTTTCAGTCTTGGCGCTATGATGGGAATGCTTTTCTCCGTCGTCATCTTTATTGCCTCTGCCGGCAAAGAGGAACGCTCGAGGGTGGTCTATGTCATTCTCACTACCATTGCAGCCTCGTTTTTAAGCGTTTTTGCTGGTTTTTCCGGTATGGGCAAAAGCGGAGCGATCGCACTGCTTCCGCTCCTTTCTTTACTGATCTTTGGATTTGTGCTGTTCTTTCTGCTTCGCTATATGGATGCCTTTACAGCGAAAACTGCTTCCTGGGGTAAGCGAAGGATCGTAGTCCTGCTGGTGATCCTGGTTCTGCTCTTTTCAGCCGGTGCAGGAGCTGCAGTGTCGCTCTCCGATTCCTTCACATTCCAGCCAGGCAGCGGCTCTTTGAGACGTGCAGTCTCCCTGGAGCCGGGCGATTACGAACTTGCACTTTCATTGTCAAAGGAGGAAGGTAAGACAACTTTGCTGATTGAAAGCCAGAATTACGGTCAGGCTTCAACCCATACCTCTACGGTACTTTATGAGGGAGTGCCGGAAAATACAACCTCATTCACGGTTCCCATGGACTCCAATATTACATTTATCGAGATTTCCGCGCCAAACGGAACTGTTGTTGATCGAATCGCTGTCACAGATGAGAAAGGCAGCATCATAAAGAACGTGAAGCCAGACTATTTGCTCCTGCCTTCTTTTATGGCCAACCGTCTGCAAGGCATTCTGGTCAATCAGAACGCTGCGCAACGGTTTGTCTTCTTTGAGGACGGGCTCAAGATTGCTGCCATGAGTCCCATCATCGGCCATGGTCCCGGTGCCTTTGAATCGAAGGTTCTGGAGGTTCAGGATTATTATTATGAGACGAAAACCCCCCACAATCACTATATTCAGACGCTGGATGATACTGGCGTTCTGGGGCTTCTCGCCTTTGCCGCAATTATGTTTTTCAGCGCAGCCGCATTGATCAGAAAGGCCCGCTCAGCAGAAAATAGAGCGTTATACAGCAGCCTATCTGCGATGCTGGTGATGATGATCATCCACTCTGCTGTCGAAGTCACATTCTTTTCCGGTGTTTATAACATGGTTGCCTATCTGATCTTGGGACTAATCTCGATCCATTACGGGCAAAAGGTTGAAAAAACGTCACCTGTGGTTGAGTCTGCAGCAGGCGGAGCTGCCGCCTCTGTCGGAAAAGGCAAGCCTGCCGCAAAAGGTGCTGAAAAGCCAAGAAAAAAGGCAGTATATGCTACAGCAACCGATGTGGTTCCATCCGTTGTCCTGCGCTCTGCGCTCGCGCTATTTCTGATTCCGCTGCTCATTTTTATCGGGCAGTTTGCAGGTCAAAATACGGTAAAGGGTGCTGGTGCAGGCGGTTCTACGGAAAAATTCATGAATGCCCTGAAAACCGGGACTATTTTGGATTTCACCAATGACAATAGCTACAAGAGCTCTTATATCATTACCTATACACCGGAGATGCCTGAGACCTACAAGGCAACTGCCGAGCAGTACGCGCAAGACCTGGTGGATCATAATTCTTTCAGCAGCCTGTCCTACGCTGTAAGCTATTACTTGAAAACCAATCAGCTTGAGAAGACCTACCAGATTGTAAACCATCGTCAGTCTCTGCTTCGTTATGACAAGGATGCCTGGAATGAGACCTTTGATTTTTACAGGGAGCATATGGAGCTTGCCACAAAGGCCAATGCTACTCCGGAATTGGCTCTCATAAAAAAATACGCCTCAGCGGCCTATGACCAGCTGAAAGCGTATTTGGAAACGTCGCCTCTTGAGATTACGTTGAGCGAGGAGAATCAGGCGTTTGTGGTGGGGCTGTAGATTCAATCGGATCGATCTCCAAATGTTTGCACCAGAATTCAAAACTAGTTATTTCATCCACTCGTGTTTGGTAAGACGCAGCTGCTTTTTTGTATTTTAAAAGCAGCTGTATTACTACAGGGATCGCTTTCGCTCCGATTGTCCATAGCTTTCGTTTATCAAGCTTTGTCACGAAGCCCTTTCTTTCCGCCAGGTTGTAATGGAGCACTTTATCTGCTTTATAAAAATGAACTTCCGAACACCCTGCCATTGGTACGATCGTGTATGGCAAGCTTCCTTTGCTATAAAACATTCTTGGCAGTAGATACCCATTTAAGGTAATCACCTCGAGTAGTCTTTCATACCATGGTAGTTTTTTATTCACACTTCGATCGTATTCTTCCTGTTCGAAAAAAACATTTTCATCAGCCAGCAGCTGCTCATCCGCCAATTGTTTGATGGACTGATTCATCAAGCGACGGTTAAGTTGTTCTTCATCCAGATTTACTATAAAATCTACACCTTTCAAGAAGTCCAAGTGAGCTTGAAACACATAGCTTGCCATGGAGTAGCGCTGCGTGATAATCTGTTTGATTACAGTGTAGAGAAAGTTTATGATGCTTGAGATTGCCCCATATTTTGAAAATCGTAAAACATTTACAATTAGCTTGTTTCTTTGCAGATAATATACCAAGTGTGGACTGAACTTATTATCAAAGTGATCGTGCCACATACCGATACCATTTAGTGTAACAATCGGAGCACCCAGCCTTAAGCCATATTCAATATCATCCATTTTGATAAAGAGAGGCAACGGTAGCTTTTTTTCTTCCACAAGGGACAACGGAAAACAGCTATACCACCAGCCATTGAAATCAATCGGTTCCTCAAGTTCATTCAACAGTAATCCTTCTTGATTGGATAAATCCAGATCAGGTTTTACGCTGTCAACTTCATTGCCAATCCATATGCCGCCCGCTTCATGCTGTAGATAAGGGCAATCCAACCTTAGCATGCTTCCCCCAATGCAGAGATCACGAAAGTGCTTTTTCGCAGTTATCAGAAACGTTACTGTTTTGATCAGAATCTCGGGCTCAAATAAAATATCATCATCCATTAACAGCACATGGGTATAGCGTTGCCGCTCACGGTAAGCCTCAATGATTCCACGGGTAAAGCCTCCGCTTCCTCCGTAGTTTTTATTTCGATAAACCTTAACATGCTCGCTTTCAATTTTACTTTGATCCAGCGTATGTCCGTTGTCTATAATCAAAAAAGAGATGTTATTCTTGTAGGGGGAGTCCTCATTCCTGTCAATATAATTTTTAACGGTCTGAAGATTTCGATATACGTAATCCTCCCGTTTATAGGTACAGATCGCAGCTGCAATCGAGACCTGATTTAAATCCGACTCGTCTGGATTGCTGTAATAGTATCCCTCGTAAAAAACGGCTTCATCAGAATGGGCAGTCAGTTCAATATAGTAAAAACCTTCTTCCTGTTCGTCTTTGAAGTCGTAACATAAATCAATACATTCTGGAGTCTGGGTATCCAGCTCTTTTTCCACCAGCACCCTGCTGGCAGTGTCTTTGCCCTTATATACACCAACAAGACGGATAAGGAATCGTCCCTTTAAAGTCAACCGGACTCCAATATTGTCAACTACTGTGTATTTTAAATATTTGGAAAAAGAGAAGAGATTAAAGTATGTATCAAACGTAACCTGAGCTCCATTATTAAGAGAAATCTGATGATCTTCTAAACAGCAAAAACACTCAGCAAGAGAGCCTGAATCTGATACTCTGAAGTATAGGGATTCTTCCATACAGATTTCTTTTTTGGGCAGCAATATATCAAATAGCTTTAACATAAACTTACGCTCCAAATTCCATTTTGACAGTCTCCAGTGCAGCTCTGATCACTTTATCCATATCGTAGTATTGATACGCCCCCAGCCTACCGCCAAAAACAATGTTCTTCTCACTCTCTGCCATTTTCTTGTACTGGTTACAAAGACTGTTATTCTTATCATCGTTGATCGGGTAGTAAGGCTCGTCACCACGCTTCCATTCTGAAGGGTACTCCCTTGTTATTACTGAAACCGGCTGACAACCGAATTCAAAATGCTTATGTTCGATCACTCTTGTATAAGGAACCTCCCGAGAAGTATAATTCACTACTGCATTCCCTTGATAATTATCACAAGCCATCAGCTCTGTCTCAAATCGCAGCGATCGGTATTCCAGAATTCCCAACTGATATTGATAAAATTTGTCAATCATTCCCGTAAATACGGTCTTGGCTGCAATATCTCGATATGCAGAAGCATTATCAAAATAATTGGTATTCAGTTTCACCTCTGAACCCTGCAACAGCTTATCTATTATTTTTGTATATCCTCCGATGGGAATCCCCTGGTATCGGTCATTAAAATAATTATTATCAAAGGTAAAACGCATGGGCAGTCGCTTAATGATAAATGCTGGTAAATCCCGGCATGGTCTTCCCCATTGTTTTTCAGTATAGCCTTTGATTAGCTTTTCATAGATATCAGTTCCAACCAGCGAAAGCGCCTGCTCTTCCAGATTCTGAGGAATCCCAATGTGAAGCTCCGCTACCTGCTCCCTTATAATTTTTTGAGCTTCCCAGGGAGTTCTAATGCCCCACATTTTGCTAAAGGTATTCATGTTAAACGGAAGATTGTAAAGCTCATCTCCATAGATCGCAACAGGAGCATTCACATAGTGGTTAAAGGATGCAAAGCGGTTAATATAGTCCCAGATTTCCTGATCAGAAGTATGAAAAATATGGGCCCCGTATTTGTGAACCTGTATTCCCTCAACTTCCTCGGTATAAATATTTCCCCCGACGTGGCTGCGCTTATCAATAACAAGACATGTCTTCCCTCTGGCGGTTGCTTCATGAGCAAATATTGATCCAAACAACCCTGCTCCAACGATTAAATAATCATACATAATAAACCGCTCCTATCATCTGAAAAATCTCTTCACCATGCTTCTGCGCCGTGTCCCCGGAGGAAGAATGAGATTGATCCTTCTCATCTGTTTGAAATTGTCGGTTTCACCGGGAAATGCTTCAAAGTGAACGCGGGCAAGTTCTATATACTTGATGCTGGGATTTTGCTTGAGCCATGTAAAATAGATTCCAAACAGCCTTTCACCAAGATAACCATCAACACGAGCAGCCTTACCCGTATATTTTGAAAAGTCAGTATGCTGATCAAACTCTTCCAAGATCGAGAACAGCCAACTACAGTACTGATTAAATATCTCTTTTCTCATGATAAACATATTGCAGAAGTAAAAAAGATTGCCACTGAGATACTTGTCAGCCGCGGCCAAATATTCTGGATATTGTTTTGCAATAATCTCCTTGATCAGTTCCAGATCTCTCAGATCATGGTGCTCCGTGGTTCGGTACTGCTCTTTCACATTGATATACATGTTTTCTGCAAGTGGCGCGATCACATCAGCGGATTCAATCAGCTTCCTCATCTGATTTTCAGCAAATCCCAGTTCCGTCAAAGTCACATCGTCAGGCTGCTTCCGAATGATATATGGTCGGGGACTCTTTTTTGAAAATGAAAAATAACGCCTATAATGGAAAAAACCATAGAAATCGGCGTAATCATTTTTCCATGCCCAATACTGTGCAGTCAGTTCACAGTAACTGCGGTTACATTTCGATAGATTATCACCGTAGTCATCTCTGAGCATCCCAGGAATTGGTGCAGAATCCAAAGCAGCACCCACGTGAATAGGAAATAGAAGTGGGTGGTTCGTTACGTAGCAGTCTTTATGGCAGGATATGTAAATTTTAATTTTGCTGTTCATAAAATGCTTTAGCTCCTTGCAAACTTGTATAGCTTTAGATGCATCAAACATCATTGTTATTTCCTAGGTTTCGCTCATTATTTTTGTTCTGAATTTGCTTAGTTGAAATTTATACTTAGCGTAGATATAAGCACCAAATACGACTCCTGCATAGACCATTGATAATACTAAATAAATTGGCATCCACTCCCAATAAGAACCTTGATCAAACACCTTGGGCACAACAAATCTGATCGTCCAGTGAGTTAAATATAAAGGTATGCTAAACTGTCCTAGCCAGTAGGAGACTCTATTGTTCAAAAATCCCTGAGTATAGCTTTGTCCACTTAAAGTAATCAAAATGAGAGCAGCAATAGCAAAAATGAGAATAAAATCCAATCGGCTGTGACCTTTCATAAACAAAATTATAATAACTGCAAGATAGCCCAGTATCTCTAATATGGTCATTATAAGCCTTTGCCGTTTTGAAAATTTCAATTTACTGATCTTTAGGTAAATACTATAGCAAACGATACCTACACACAAACCCGCAATTCCTCTTAGCACTCCAGCTTTTGCAACTAAGATATAATTATTCCATACATCCATTTGTCCAAAAGACTGGGAAAAAAATCCATATATTAGAATCACAAACACTGGAGCGAATATATAAATTAAGAAGTCCTTATTTTTTAAGCCAAGGTAATACAATACTGGCATGCTTAGCAACAAAGCCGATAGATACCAAGTTGGAGCATTATAAACCACTTGACTGATTCCCGTCATCTGAAGCATGAATAATTCGAAAAAGGAATATGTAATGTTTTTCAGAAACTCGTAACTGCTAAAAGAGTTTAGGAAATTGTAAACAGCTAGATATGATAGTAATGACCATATATAATATGGAAATATGGGCTTCATCTTCATGAAAATAAATTCCAGAGATTGTCTGCCGTAATTCTCTTTATCTACCTTATCATCGCTTGAGTATATTGATTGCATCATAAAAAATCCTGATAAGATAAGAAAAAACTCAACAGCCAGATACCCTCCTACAAAAGGATAACTGTTCTTATCAGGTGGTCTCAAGCCATTCGTATGTGTCATTACGACGATGATACTAAAGATAAATCTTAAAAAATCTATAGCATAGTTCCTATCATACTTACGCATGGAATCAAAACCCCCCATATTTCTCCCTAAATTCAGAAAACGTCTGAAGGTTTTTATCCTTTTCGGCCAGAATTATATTTTCTATTCCTCCAACAAGCTCGATTGGCCAGTTAATGCTTATATCCTGGTCATTCCACATAATACCATCATCATATTCTCCATAGAATTTTTCCGCACATTTATAGGAGACCACTGACTTCTCCAACACGAGATAACCATGAGCACAGCCTTCCGGAATCAGGAGTTCTCTGTGATTCTCTCCGTTAAGCTCAAATCCCAGCCATCTTTTAAATGATGGGCTGTCCTTCCTGAGGTCAACAACCACATCATAAATACTTCCCCAAATACAACGTACAAGTTTGGGCTGCTGCTTCTCTCTCTGAAAGTGTAATGCGCGTATTACTCCCGTGTGTGATGTTGTATAAAAAACCTCTGCAAGATCATAAATTATTCCGTTTTGCTCAAAAACCTCTTTTGAATAGTCTTTTGTAAAAGAACCTCTTACATCCTCAGCATGAAAAGGCGTAACCTCTATTAATCCTGGTATTGTCGTCTCACTAAATGCGAATTTTGTGTTCATTTATGCTTCTCCTGCTCCTTTATCCACTCCATGGTTCTCCATGTGCCTTCTGCAAAGCTTATCTCAGCTCGAAAGCCTGTATCCGCTTCAGTAGCCGAGCAATCAAACTTCGACAGAGGAAGGTCAATGCCAGTAAAGGGGATATCTCCAAAATCAAAATCCAATTCCGGCGCTATAGACTCTTTCATTTCCAGCAGAAATTCCTTTAGAGGACGAGCTAATGAACTTCCTATTATATACTCATTAAAGGGCTTCCCGTTCTTACCAATTAAGTAAAACGCCCGCGCGACATCATCTATGTAAACAAAGTCATAGTTTTGAGTTCCCGAGGTAAACTGAGGGCTTTCCCCATTAATACACTTACGGATTGTAGAGTTTACCAATCTGGGGCTTGTCTCTCCAGGACCATATGCATTGGTTATCTCCGCCCATATAAGTTCCATACCTATGTCAGCAGCGACTGCCATTGACATGACATGAGCGATTAATTTTCCGCCACCGTAGATGTAGCCCAATCCTGGCTTGTTACCTCTCGTATAAGCTGCTGCCATGGTCTCATGCTCCATAATGCTGCCTGCGCAAATGAAACGCTTGCACCCCAATTCTTTTGCTACTCTTATACAGTCAACCGTCCATTGGGCGTTTTGAAGCTGGAGGGCAGTATCTGCTCGTTTCGCGCCAGCCGAACCATCCCAAGCCAAATGATAAAAGGTATCTATATCTGTAGTACTAATCCAATTTTTCAATTCTTCTATGCTGTTTAAATCACAGTATACCACCTCTAATTGGTCATGAACAGGAAGCTTATTACGGCTATCTTGCCTGATGACAGCAATTACTGAGATACCTTGATCCAGCAATTCTCCTGTTAGTGCCTGTCCAACAAACCCTGTTGCACCAGTTACTATTACCTTTTTCAATTCACACTACCTCATTCTAATTCCATATACTCTTTAATCTGTTTTTCCATTATTAATTCGATATTCTGTTTAGATAAGTATGCCTTACTCCATTCTACTGTTTTTTCGATGGCTTGCTCAATATTCCAAGAGGGCTCCCAAGCATAAACTTTCTTTAATTTTGAACAGTCCAGCTTTAAAAAGCTAGCTTCATGCGGTGCATTTTCTTCCGAAAGATCATTCCAAGTTGCTTGATCTCCCCAGTATTTACAGAATAAATCAACTAATGTTCCCGTAGTTACACAGTCTCTGTCATCTGGTCCAATATTATAGCAACCTTCATACCTAGGCCGATTTTCATATTGTTTTTGCGCGACCATTAAATATGCATAGACAGGTTCCAGAACGTGCTGATAAGGTCGAGTAGAATAAGGATTTCTGACATTAATATCAATCTTCTTCTCCATTGCCCGGACACAATCAGGAATGATGCGATCTTTTGCAAAGTCACCTCCACCAATGACATTGCCCGCCCTGCAGGTCGAAATCGCAATATCTCGGCCCGTAAAAAAAGAGTTTCTATACGAACTCGTAACTAATTCTGAACATGATTTGGAATTCGAATAAGGATCATAACCGTCTAAGCTGTCATTTTCTCGGTATCCCCACTCCCATTCATTATTCTTATAGACTTTATCTGTTGTTACATTAATAACAGATTTAACGCTATGGCAACAACGAACTGCCTCTAAAATGTTAACCGTACCCATTACATTTGTCTCATACGTATATACCGGGTTAAGATAACTCTCTCGTACAATTGGCTGCGCCGCCATGTGGATAATAATTTCAGGTTGAAACTGTTGCATTGTATCTTTTAATAATTGTAAATCTCTGATGTCTCCTATAATCGAAGTAATCGAAGTGTCGATATTTGCAACAGCAAACAGACTCGGAAGGGTTGGAGGTTCCAGAGCATAACCTATTACTTGTGCACCATTCATAATTAGAACCTTACACATCCAGGAACCTTTAAATCCGGTATGTCCAGTAACTAGTATTTTTTTATCTTTATAAAAAGAAGGATCTATTATTTTTCCCACACCATCCATGGCGCATTCCCCTTTTCAATCAATTCTTCCAGATATAGCTTGTCCCGTAAGGTATCCATGCATTGCCAGAAACCATCATATTGATAAGCAGCTAATTGATCTTCTGCTGAAAGAGATTCTAGTGGACCTCTCTCAAATATTGTATTATCTCCCTCGATATAATCAATTACCGATGGCTCCAAGACCATAAATCCTGCGTTAATCCAACCTCCATCTTCTTTATTTTTTTCCGCAAATCTCTTTACACATTTATCTTCTGAGATATCTAGCGTTCCAAACCGACTTCCCGGTTGAATCGCGGTCAAAGTAGCCATTTTCCCGTTCTTTCTATGAAACTCTATTAAATTGTTCGGATTTATATCGCATACTCCGTCACCATATGTCAGCATAAAAGTATCATCATCTATGTATTTCTTTACCCGTTTAATGCGTCCACCTGTCATCGTATTTAAACCAGTATCAACAACTGTAACACGCCAAGGCTCTGCAATGTTATTATGTATTATCATTTCATTATTATTTGAAAAATCAAATGTGATATCTGAACGATGAAGATAGTAGTCTGCAAAGTATTCTTTTATAACATAATCTTTATATCCGCAGCAAATGATAAAATCATTGAAGCCATAATACGAATATGATTTCATTATGTGCCATAAAATGGGTTGCTCACCAATTTCAATCATTGGCTTTGGCTTAAGATGACTTTCTTCTGAAATTCTGGTTCCAAAACCACCAGCTAATATTACTATTTTCATAACAAATATCTCCTTTTATTTGTATTATCTACTCCCATCCTCGGAGTCTGAAATAAAAATGTTTCATGGAAGCGCGTCGTTTGGTTCCCTTTGGAAGAAAAACATTAACAGCCGGAATTATAAGTTTATTCTTAAGCCTGCCTTTTAACGAATTAATCTTTCTATATTTATTAAAGGCAATCGCAACCTTAAAATCTATCATTATTGATATCATGATTTCATAGTATGGAGATTTCCGCGCATACTTCCAAAAATAATCATTCATATCAATATGAGGATTATAGCAGGGGATGCTCCTTCCAATATAATGAATAATATTAGGACATTTACGAGCTGTGAAATATTCTTCGTAATATGGTTCAGGTAAAAAGTATTCATCTATGTCATTTACGGTATTAAAAACCATCACATTCCATGAATTATTCAAGTACTTGACCCTATCTTGGCAGAGTATATTTAACAAATCCTGATCAAGCCACATCAACTCTCTGGAGGATGCTTCTTTAATTAGTTCACCTTCTTTAAATTTATTACACATCTCTACTATATTAAAAAGTATGACTCCACACTGGAAGTAAGATGTCAAATCTTTCAAACCCAACTTTTCTGTATAGTAACTTTTCTCTCTGTTAGGTGAGGGATTATTTAATCGCCCAATCACATGTGTGTCCCTGCATGCAGCTAATAAGTAACCTTCTATTTTTGTCTCAAATAAAATTGCAATATCACAATTAATAATTATGTCACTGTCTAGGTAAATGACCTTCGAGTAATTCCGCATAACATCATGCACAATTAATCTATAGTAAGTAAATTTTGTAAAGTGTGCCCACGTATAAAAGGATAAACCTTCAACATAGCCTGTAATGTCTACGAATCTCAAAGAAAAATTTTCTCTATTGGCAATTATCGACCCCATTAATTCAATATTTCTGTCTGAAATATTTGTGTTCAAAATAATAATATCATAATTATATTCTATAGATGAATTTTCTATCATTGATTGTATAACAACACTTACAAATGGAGTGTATTCATTACTTGAGGCCAAACATATAGCGATATTATTTTTAGAAAATGCAGGGATTAATTCTGTGCAGTTATTATGACTCATTTTTTTCTCCTAATTTATACCATGTACGACTAAACATCAAAAGCTTTTTTTTTCAAAAAATCATCTATTGCCTCAATATGGTCTTTAAAATAATAAAAATGGGGCGCTTTTTCGATATCTGCAGGAATTTGCCAATAATCGCCATAACCTTTTAAATAAAGATCAACATCCTTTGGAATGTTAACTTCAATGCCCTCGAAAGAACATTTGTTCGTAGGGAAAATCGAATCTATTGGGATAACTGGATATGGAAAGGGGTAGTTCTCAATACTGTAATAAACCGCATTACCTTGATTATAGTCTCCCATTTCCTTTAGTGCATTATTAATTATGTTATCTGCCAGTTTTTTATCCTCTTCCTTAAACGGCCCAAAATGCCAGCACCCTATATCCTCAACAATTAATCGGGGTTCGATCGAGCAAAACTCACTAATCATTTTATTTCTGATTTTATGATAATGTTGTTTAAATGATAATTCTCCTTTTGGTAAATCACAACGACAAAAATCAAAAATAAAGATATCAACAAAACAAGGAATTTCTTGATTTCTCAGTTTAAATTGGTATGCGCGTGAAAACTTTTCATCATCATGATAATAAATATTAAGTTGAAATTGATCGTCATCTTTGAGTAAATTGTATAGATTCTCAACATCACTGCGTAGCATTGCTATATCGACGTCATCATCCCAGGGAATACAGCCACCATGCCGTATCCCCCCTATTAAAGTCCCTCCATGTAACCAAAATTGAATTCCATTTTGATCGCAGATTTCCTTTAATTCTTTCAGTATGTACATGTTCCCTTTTTGAAGAATTCGTAGGTCACCTTCCGATTTGGGATAGTTTATCCAAAAGTTTCTTTGAACAGTGTTCAAAGAGGTAACTTTTTGAGGAATAGCTAGCCAAAGCATCGCCTGATTACGTAGTTGATAATTATTTATTGTTTGTTCGATTGCTATAAGTTGCCGCTCAACTCCTTCAAGCTTCTTTTGTATCGCTAACATTTTTCTAAAGCTTGGGCTTACGTCTGATAGTATTTTTTTACAGATTGTTTTCAATTTTTTTGACATCGGAAAACTCCTTTAATTTGTAATATAATGAAAAAACTATCCACAGAAACACATTACTGAAAGCAGTAATTTTAAGCTTTTGTTTCAGCTTTAAGTTCTTCTTAAACTGCAACGCATCATTTTCATTCAAAATTTTTATTAAATTTTTAGAGTTAGATGAATATTGTTTGAATGGCAATGAAAGGATATCATATGCCATAAAGTCTATACACCATGATAAGAAATCAAGTGACATATCATGCATATCACCTCTTCTTTTCCATGTGCTTGCAATAGAATTAATAAGCTTAAGGTGGTACGCACATAAATGGTTTTGATGTAAAGTCAATTTCCTCATAGAAGAATTCCTCGACAAATAACGATAGTAGTATATTTTTTTTTCGATGAAGAGTATTCCCCTAGCACGTGGAAAAGATATGAATTTAAAAGCATGGTCTTCTCCAAGTATTATACTTTCATCAAAAAAAAGAGAATAATTATAAAGAAAGTCTCTACGATACATACTATTCCAAACAAAAGGGCACGCTCCTTTTTCGTCGAACAAAGCTTCTTTTTTGAATTCAGAATATTTTTTCTTTCTAGGAGAGATTGCATCAATAAAAAATTGAGGTATTTGCGTTGAGTTAGTAATGATTTGTGCCCCAAATACAACTATATCCACGGCTTCATCTAGTGTTTCTTGGCTTAAAATTTCACATGCATTAAAACTCAACAAATCATCTGCATCAACAAAGCAAATATATTTTCCCCTTGCTTCCTTAATCCCCACATTTCTTGCTGAAGCAACTCCTCTATTATCCTGATTTATCAATTTAATCCTTCTGTCGCCAATCATTGCATTCTCAATAATTTTAGCGGAAGTATCAGTTGATCCATCATTAATGCAAATAATTTCCAGATTTTCATATGTCTGATTTGTTACTGAAAATAAGCATTCTTCTAAATGCAATTCCGCATTATAAATCGGTATAATAATTGTAATTTTGGGATAGTCTTTCATCAGTACATCCTATACTCCATAAAAAAACTTCATTTATCTCGCAATATTATCAGGATATCATATTTTGAAATTTATATGAACTTCAATTTTAAAAAAGGGGTTAGCATATGACGTTGTCTAATGAATTTATCCATTAAATTCTATTTCTTCTGAATAATCCCCTTATACTACATTAAGTTTGAGCACTACTCAATAAGCCACTTTAGCTTTTAATCCGATTTTATCTAACTAAGCTTATGCCTCTTTTATATTGATGCAGAGTAATATTTCTGAACTTCCTCCACATCCCCAATACACATCATATCCCCTTTGTTAATCCACATCGCCTTATTGCAAGTTTTCAACACCTGCTCCATGGAATGTGAAACCAAAATCATTGTCGTCCCTCGATCCTTCATTTCGCCCATTCTCTGCTCGCATTTCTTTCGGAAATTTGCATCTCCCACAGACAGTATTTCATCCACGATCAAGATATCCGGCTGCACCGCTGTTGCTATAGAAAATCCTAATCTTGCTTTCATCCCGGAAGAGTAGTTCTTAACCGGAACATCGACAAACTCCCATAGTTCTGCAAAATCAATAATACCTTCGTAATATTGCTTCATGTATGCACGGGAATAGCCTAATACAGCTCCGTTCAAAAAGACATTTTCCGCAGCGGTCAAATCGCTGTCAAATCCAGCGCCAAGCTCTATCATTGGCGCAATGGTTCCCCGAACAATGATATTCCCTTGTGTAGGCTTGTATATCCCTGCTATCATTTTGAGCAAAGTGCTTTTCCCTGATCCATTGGAACCGACGATAGCAAAGGAGTCACCTTTTTCTATTTTGAAAGAGACGTTTTTTACTGCATAGAACTCGTCCCTCTGATTATTCTTTTTTATATTTCTGACAAAATACTCTTTTAAGCTGTCCACTTTTTCTCTGGCCAGATTATAGCGCATCGTCACATCATTTACTTCTATAGCATATTCCGTCATAGATCGCTCCTAAATATTTAAAACAAGATTATCTTGATACTTTTTAAAGAAGAACAAGCCAAGCCCCATAGAGAGCGCCGTAAACGCCATACAAACAAGATTATCCCTCAACGATGGCAAATTTCCATAATACATCACATCCCGGAACATCACCATGATGTGGTACAACGGATTGAACTTAATAATAATCACCGCCGAAGGAGGCAACGCGGAAATCGGGTAAAAAATCGGAGAGGCATACATCAATGCCAAGAGAAACACTCCGTAAAGATGCACCATATCTCTGAAATAAACCACCAATACCGATAAAATCATGCCTATCCCCATTGAAATAAAAAACAGATAAAATAACGGCAGTGGGAATAATAAAATCGTAGGGGAAATGGGCGCCCTTGTAATTACCATAACCAAAATAACTGCTACGAGAGAAAACAGCATGTTCACAAATGAGGATGCCGTTCTTGCCATCGGAAAAATATACTTTGGCAGTTTCACTTTCTTGATCAATGCCCCGCCGTGCAATATGGAATTCATAGAAAGCTTTGTGGAATCCGAATAAAAATTATAGATAACTTGTCCGCAAATCAGGTAAACCGGATAATTGTCAATCTTATATCGAAACATATAGGAAAAGAAGATAGACATGATAAGCATCATCAGCAGGGGATTCAGTATACTCCAAATATACCCCAATACCGACCGCCTGTATTTCACCTTCAAATCCCTCATAACAAGCTCTTTTAATAATTCTTTGTATTTCCAAAAGGTAGCCCAATATTCTTTGATCGCCTTATGATTCAAACCCCTATTCTCCAATTCCAATTTATATTTATTAATATTGCACTAAGTTTGCAAGATAAATGCTTCTTTTATGAATCGCGTCTCATTAACCAGCAACTTCTATTTTACATTACATAGCATGACTTGCCAACCCATTACCGTATATTTCAATATTACTTGAATGATTTTTTACCATATATTATAATAATATAGTTATAAACATTAAATTTTCAACGATTTAGATAGAATACAATTAGGAGGAAAACCCAATGTCAAAAGGGAAAACAGACATTAGTAATTTAAGGGATAAGAAATACGAAAAAACAAAAGATGGTAACCTTAAGGGCGAAAAGGCGGTTCAAGCTAACAGCTATTTGTTCCGCATGGCTTATGCACCAAGCATCAATGAATCGACGAATATTTTCCAGATGATCCCTGCGCTTTTTTTTACCGCTATTGTTATTATGATTACCAGGATGGCATCCTACGAACGGTCTATGGATCAATTTTTTTGGAGTGGAGGAAGCAGCCAGTTGACAGACTTTTTTAGCTATTACAAAATGGTTGGGATACTGGTATGTGTTGCCTTGGCGTTTATCCTTCTTTTATATCGAGTATTTACCCAATCATTTTATATTAAGCGAAGTAATTTCTATATCCCGATGATTGTCTATACTGCCTTTGTTCTTTTATCCCAGCTTTCCTCGGATTACAAAGGCATTGCACTTTTGGGATGGAATGATCGTTTTGAAGGAACTCTAACTCTAGTTGCATACATGGTTATGCTCTTTTTTATTATTAATGTTGTCAATTCTGAGGCAAATGTTCGCCAGCTCGTATACACGCTGGCGGGTTCCAGCATTTTATTGAGCTTGTTAGGTTTGACCCAGGCATTTAATCATGACTTTTTTAGAACCTCAATTGGCAAAAAATTCATTACCCCAAGCTGGTTCTGGGATCGGGTTGATACACTTAATTTCACCTTTAAGAATCGTGAGGTTTATCAGACGGTATATAATATCAACTATGTGTCCTTCTATTTAACGTTGCTGATCCCCTTGTTCGGATTACTTTTTATCCGATCTTTTATGCGCGGAAAAGAAGAAGTTCTTTGGAAAAAAATCACACTTGGTGCGTTGTTTACTTTGCTTGTATACAACTTAATAGGTTCTTCTTCATCGGGAGGCTTCCTTGGAATGGGAATTGTAATCCTTATTGCAATCATAATTCTAAACAAAAGAATTGTGCAATGGCGGAAGCCCGTTGCGATCCTGCTCCTTTTAACAATAATTGTAGCAGGCATGAGCTATGATCGATGGATACCTGAATTGAATCAAGCTGTGCGCGGTGTTCTTGGAATGCCACAACAATCGACGGCAGATGAATCAAGGAAGTCATCTGCGAATCTTGGGAACACATCTGATATTGGAACGAAATCATTTAAGATCGACTACATCGAAACGGAAAATGATTTAATTCGTTTCAGCATCGATGGTGAGGTGATTGAGTTTTTAACAAATTATAAAAATCCCTTGGAGGTTTACCCTTACGATTCTTCTGGCAACTTACTGCCTTTGGCTCCCACAGAAACATCACCGGTCTACAAAGTCGAAGATGATCGTTTTGAGCAGTTTACACTTTATCCTGCCAAAGACGAGGCGGGAAATCGCTTGTTTGTCATACAAACCGATGGTGATGATTGGCCTTTTATGCTTACGCCTGATGGTCCTAGATATATAACGAGCTACGGAAAAACAGTAAGCCTCCATAAGATTCCCGCCATTGGCTGGGAAAACAATCAGGCGTTTGGAAGTGGACGGGGGTACATCTGGTCAAGAACAATTCCTATGATGCAAGAAACCCTTTTCATAGGGCATGGCGCCGATACCTACTGTATCTACTTCCCGCAGGAGGATTATGCCGGGAAATATAATGCAGGCTGGAATATCAACACAATAGTGGATAAGCCTCATAATATGTTTATGGGGATGGTCATAGGCACTGGCGGCATTTCACTGCTAGCGTTTCTTTCCCTTTTGCTAGGCTATATCATTCAAAGCATACGAATTTATAGCAAAAGATTGGACTATGATTTTATCGCTTTCTGCGGAGTGGGTATATTTTTAGGAATCTTTGGCTTTATTGTCTCTGGTCTTGTAAATGACAGTTCGGTATCGGTTATGCCTATGTTTTATGGTTTATTAGGCACAGGAATATCGATCAACATGATGATTAAGAATACAAATGGGAGTCATCCGGAATAATCACCTAGCTTAGCAGTAGAAAAACAAACACCCCTAAGATTGCCATTACAACCCTAGGGGTGTTTGTTATCCGTTACTATACTTCAAGATTTTATCACAGACAAAATCCACGTCTTCCAAATTCAAACTTGTAGAACATGGAACATTCAAAATCTGTGTTTCGTACCTATAAGCTTTTTCCAAATCATAGGCTTGACAGCGCTGGTAAGGTTTTTGAGTATGAACCAGTTTCCATACCGGACGGCATTGGATTTCCTGTGCGATCAGTGCTTCCATCAATTTATCCCTGCTCACTCCAACTATCTGTTCTTCTATCAGCAATGAATAAAACCAATAATTAGACCTGATATCAGATGAGAAAGGCAAAATGCTCAAGCCGTTTACTCCGGATAATCTCTGCACGTAGCGTTCATAATTCCGATGCTTGATTTTAATAAATTCCTCCAGTTCTGCAATCTGACTTACACCCAAAGCGGCTTGGAGATTCAACATTCGGTAATTGTACCCAACTTCATTGTGTATAAAAAATAAAGGATCATCTTTCGCAGTCAGACTTAGATACTTTACTTTGTCAATATAGGTTTTGTTTCGAGACACCACCATACCGCCGCCGCCGGTTGTAATAATTTTATTGGCATTAAACGAGTATACCCCAATATCACCCACGGTTCCAGCAAAGCATCCTTTATAACGCCCCCCGACATAGTAGCTTCCTAGCGCCTCCGTCGCGTCCTCTAAGATCTTCAGGTGATATCTCTTTGCGATATCCATGATCTTACTCATATTTGCCAGATTGCCAAAAACATGAACAACAACCACTGCTGAAATAGTTCTGCCAGTCAGACGATTAATCAGTTTATTATTTTCTAGCTTGCACTCTTCTTTGCAAAATCGTTCCAATTTATTGGCATCTATACAAAAGTAATCATCGCAATCCATAAAAATCGGCTCTGCTCCCACATAGCGTACAGGATTTACTGCGGCGATAAATGTTAAGGTAGGCACAATCACTTCATCACCAGGCGCTACCCCTAATACGTTCAGAGCAAGGTGCAGCCCTGCAGTACCGCTCTGCGTTGAAACGGCTTCTTTTACACCTACATAAGATGCCATTTTCTGCTCAAATTCCGCGATAAAGCGCCCGCCCGTTGAAACCCAGCCGGTTTCAATGCACTCGCGTAAATTTTCCAGAATTTCAATATTCAAATTCGGAACGGAGAGTTCAATTCTTTTACTCATATCTTTTTCCTTTATTTTATTAAGACTTGCGAAAAATCCTACCCTTTTAGCCTTTGACCACACGATTAATTTCATCCAGACGTTTAATAAGATAGCTGTCATACATCATCATGACCATATTTTCCTCATATTGAAATAGTTCTCTGGGATTGGATTTTCCCATCATATTATTTAATATTAGCTTTGGGAAGCTTACGCCGCAGCCGTAAGCATGTAAATACCCGCCACCGAACCTTGGATTGATTTCAGACACTAAGTACTCACCATCCTGATAAAAAAAATCAATATCGATGGGGCCAGCAAAATCAAAAGCAAGTAAAACTTGATCAACTAAGGAAATCAGTCGCTCATCTTTCACAGAGATGGTCTTATCTGCTCCGCCGATTTTCATAGACAATTTTTTCTTACAAAATACTGAAACCATTTCTTCGCTGATCATATCAATATAAATATCTGCATCATATTCCTCACCTGACATATACTCCTGAATGACATAGCCTTCATCGGTATATAGCTCTGCTTCAAGCGCCTCATGTGGCGCGATTTTCTTAATACCCACACTTCCGCTGCCGCAGCGTGGCTTTGCAAACAGGGGCCGTCCTGCTGAAATAAACTCCTCAATTTTATAACGGATCTCAGATGGCAAATAGGACTTTACACAAGGAATCCCATTTTTCTCAAGATGTTGATATGTGCTGTACTTATCATAGCAAACCTTAGCAGTTTCATGAGAAGGGCCAAAGACCAGAATTCCGTTTTCTTGAAAAATTCTCTGGTTTTTACTCAGCAGCTCTATCTCTGGGTCAATTAATGTGGTCAATCCCTTAACATTGTTCTTCATACAAATACCTAAAATCGTAGCAATATAACGTTCATCATTAATTGACGGCACAGTATATCTTTTATGCGCAGTATGCATTGCTGGTGAGTATTCTGAGAAATCACAGGCTATGATTTCTCCCTGTCTGCCGAACTCATTTTTGAAGATCTCCA
The DNA here is from genome assembly GCA_015243575.1 of Clostridiales bacterium. Lineage (NCBI taxonomy): Bacteria > Bacillati > Bacillota > Clostridia > Peptostreptococcales > Anaerovoracaceae > Anoxybacterium > Anoxybacterium hadale. The sequence continues at coordinate 4,055,267 of CP042469.1, read as the reverse complement.
ACAACGAATTTCTTCTGCCAGAACTGCAAAATAGAAAATTATAGCTCATACTGACTCCTTCTTATTGTATTCATATTGGTAAATATATGTCCAATAGTTTTTAAGGTGGTCATACTCTTCATACTTTAATTTAAATAAGTTACTCTTCAGTACCAGTTCATGATAGAGCGGATTATGATAAATCAAAACAATAGATCTCGGTTTATTGGCAATACTCTCCGCAACAATGTCTAGAAATTTCGAAAATAAATCCTCTCCGAATGGATTAAATAGGTAGAAGTACTGGAACATATCATAATCATTGTATTTAAGAGCATCCATACAAACAATACTGATACGAGTATCCAAGGCTAGCTTTTTTAAATTCTTTCGTGCGATTTGAGCCAGGTCTGCCTGATATTCTACCCCTTCGATTCTTCCAAAGGGATACTCGCTTGCAAGCTTTAGCACGGAACCTTTTCCACATCCAACGTCCAGAAAGTTGTCTGTTGGGCTTATAATAAAATAACTCATAACTTTTCGAAAGTGCATTTCTGGAGTAACTGAATATCCATGATAACCGGCAGCGAATTCAGATTCACTCGCTTTCTTTCGCATAGTGAAGTCCAACCCTCTTGGTTTCTCTTTTAGTATCCATACTAATAAGAATCTTAAATACCTTCTATAACGCTGTATACCATTTTCCATGAAACAGATCACTCCTTTGTACCCAAAAACTCCTCCATTGTCACGTCATGCTGGGAAGTTATATCTGCCCGTTTAAATACTTTTATGAACGTTAATGCTATGATTTTTAAGTCTAGGCCTAGTGTGTAGTTATCAACATACCAAACATCCAACTTAAATTTCTCCTCCCAACCGATGGAATTTCTCCCGTTCACTTGAGCCCAACCAGTAAGTCCAGGCTTTACTTCATGCCGCCGTGCTTGCTCCGGTGTGTAGCGGTTCAAATATTTGATCAACAAGGGTCTTGGCCCCACAAAGCTCATTTCCCCTTTCAAGATATTCCACAATTCTGGAAGCTCATCCATTGATGAACTCCTTAAAAATTTACCAAAGCGACCCAACCTTATCTCATCTGACAGAAGCTCACCTTTATCATCTTTTTTATTGCTCATACTTCTGAATTTGTACAATGTAAAAATTTCTTCATCTTTTCCAGGGCGCTTCTGCTTGAAGAAAATCGGACTTCCAAGTTTTGAACGAATTAATATCCCCAGAAATACTAATAGCGGAAATAATAACATTAATGAAATTAGGGCAAGGGTACGATCGATCAGCCCTTTGAAATGTTTTCTATACATCAAGATTCCCCTGTTAAATTCTTATTATTTATCAGTCTAATTATTTCTTCTAAATACTGATTTCAGTAACTCTAGTTCCTCGAAATCATATATCTTCAAAATAACATAATAAATTATTAAAGCAGATAATACAGACAGGCCTAGCTGTGTGCAATTCACTATAAAAGTATCAATTAGAAGAAATCCAACAAGCATATATATTGCATAAGATGCCCCAACCGAGACCATTGCAGCTATAATGGTTTTTATTATTTTACTTTTACTATCATACAATTTAATATGTGGGTATTTCCGCCTGATTCCCAGGCTTAGCAGAATTAGATTACAGAACGATGCAATACTTGTCGCTAGGGCCAATCCGCTGTGATCCATAAAGGTTAAAAATACCAGACATAAAGAAATATTAATGATAACAGTAATTGCCGCGAAAATCATTGGTAGTTTCATATCGTGAATTGAATAATACGCCTTGGTGATAAGCTCATTGGCTGACATAAACAGCATTCCCATTGAATAATAAAAGAATGCAGAGCTCGTCATGGCCGTCGCAGTAGAATCAAAGGCACCTCGTTCAAACACAATTCGGACGATAGGCTGGCTATATACCATAGCTCCAAGAGAGCAAGGCAGCGCTATTAACAGCACAATATTCATGCCCTTTTTTATAATCGCATTAAATCTATCATACTGTGCCAGCGAGTTAGCATTGGTTAGTTTAGGATATATGATAGTTGATAATATGGTAATTGTTATACCTATTATAACCCCATTGAGGAGCCACGCATAATTTAAGGCGGAAATACTCCCTTCAATCAAGCGAGAAGCCAAAGTCTTATCAATGAATTGATTTATATAAAGCATGGAACTTCCAATATAAGTTGGTATTGCCATGCGCAATATTTTATTAAACTCCTGGTCAGGTTTCGTTACAAAATGATATTGGAATTGGTTTTTCTTAACGATTATTAATATCGAGACGAGCCGCAGTGCATATCCAATTAGAAGTCCAAAAGCCAGATAATAATAACTAACATATGCGCTTACTATTATTGCGGCAATCGTGCAGATACTAATCAAATACCCCGTTATAATCTGCGGAAGAAATACTCCTTTATACTGAAGATAAGATTCTAAAATTCCCGCAGCAGATGAAAAAATTACATACGAAAATAAAACCTTAATAAAATAGCTGGCAAGACTGGCTGTTTCACCAACAAACCCACTGGCAAATATGGAGATTATCTGATCAGAAAAAAATATGCCCAAGAGTGAAATAAGTGCTGTTAATGAAAATAAAAGATTTATTACTTTACTTGTAAATTGATCCCCTTCGGTTTTTCCACGGTTCACAACTATATTAGAATATAATGGCATATATGCTGTTGAGATTGCTGCGATAATACCACCAAACAACAATGTCAGTATCGTAAAGGCCATCGCATAGGCATCGGTCACAAAGCTTGTACCAAAAAAATTAGCCATGACCATTTCTCTGACAAATCCAATCAACTTAGATATTAACGTAAGTATTGCCATCATTATGGCTGTCTGCGCAGAAGTTAATGCCAATTTACGCAAAATTATCTCCAATCACATTTGTGTAATGCTGTTCTACTAATTAAATTTTAATCTTTTCACTTACTGCGGGCATTCCGAATTCGGAATGCCCGCAGTAAGTGTTAATCTTTCATAAAATATCTCTAGCTAATGTTAAAAACTTAAATCTCCCCTATTTTATTCGTGAAACGATTGCGGCTACCTGGACACGAGTCAAATAACCTTGAGGATAAATGTGATTGTCATCACTTCCGGTAATAATTCCCGCTTTCGTAAGAGCAGCTACTGCAGTTTTAGCATAATCAGAAATCTTATTTCCATCTGTGAACTTCGATAAGCTATTTGTGTCTCCAGATGCAATTGTTTTTCCCAGAATATTAACTGCTCTCAAGGTCAGCACCATGGCATCTTCACGAGTAATTGGTTTATCAGGGTAGAAATAATTATCCGTTCCTGTAGCAATTCCCAGTGATTTTGCTGTAGCTATGGCATCGTAATAATAGCTGCCGGAAGGAACATCTTTAAAGCTCCCTCCAGTAGTACTCTTCTGCATTTTTAAAGCCCTATAGAGGATCAGTACAAAATCTCCTCTGGTGGTATTCTGCGAAGGCCCGTAATATTTTAAGCTATTCGTTGTGCTAGTACCAGAAATGATCCCCGCTTCATACAGACTATCCACATATGTGACTGCCCACGAATATGCTTGGTCAACGTCTTTGAAATATTTTGATACCGGAAGATTCGAGTAATCAGTACCCGCTCCTGCAGTCCCTGAGGTAATAGTAACCTGTACCTTTCCAGTATAAGAGATCCCTCTGACATCATATGCTGTATAGTCAATCACAACCGTTCCCGATACATATTTTGCCGGTACAAAGGACACATTCTGAATGTATGGCGATGAACTATAGTAATACTTTTCAGATGATTTTACTAGAGAAGTATAACTGGTATCAGAAATATATCCATTATATAAGGTACCGGATGATGAGGATGGCAGTGAAAACTGAACATAGTTCAACTGATAACCGTTCAGATTTTGGCACACATTGTTAAAATCAGCTACCGTTAATTGAACTTTCGCATTCTGCACTGTTGAATAGGAAATAATCTTTGCGCTGCCAGTACTGCTTGTATTGGCCGTTACTGTAATGGTAATCGTACCTGTGAAGGTATCTTTATCCTCGTCGTAGCCTTTATAGGACAATGTTGTTGTCCCCGTTACTCCCTGTGTCGGAACAAATGTAATCTTGTTCAAAGAAGGCGTTCCATCATAATAATATTTTTTGCTGGAGCTTACAACTGTCTTGGATTCACTTCCTGACGAATAGTCATAATAAAGGGTTCCTCTTGACGATGCCGGATCTGAAAAAATAACATAATCCAAAGTTTCATCATTCAACTCCTCGCAAAGATCATTAAAATCCTCTGCATCAAAGCGAACAACCTCACTGGAGCTAATGGTATATTTCATGGTCTCCTTCGATCCCTTCCCGATGACAATCTTGACCTCAGCTGTGAAGGAACCTCTATCAATGTCATATCCTTTAAAGCCAATGCTGACTGTACCCGTATAATCTTCCTCTGGTACAAAAGTGATGTCTGAGATGGAAGGAGAGGAATCGTAGTAATACATGTCAGATTTAGAGACCGTTTCTTGACCCTTTTTATCGTACTTATAGTATAAGGTACCTACAGAAGACTTTGGCAAAGAGGTAAATTTAATATAATCCAGTTCTTCGTCATTAATGTCCTCACAAAGATCATTAAAATCATCTTCTTCAAAATCAACTTCCTCATCGGCATCTGTCTTATAAGTGATAACTTCCTCATCGTCAACGCCTTCCACGGTGATTCTGATTTCTCCTGTGTAGGAAGCCCCTTCTTCATCATATCCGGTATAGCCGATCGTGACCGTACCGGAATAATCTTCTTCTGGTACAAAAGTAATATCCTTTAAATAGGGAGACTTATCATAATAATATTTATCAGATTTTGCGATTTCCTTTTCTCCGCTTCTGTCGTATTTATAAAACAAAGTCCCTGCAGAGGATTTGGGAAGTGAAGTAAATTTAATATAATTTAATTCCTCATCATTTAAATCGTCGCAGGCATCGTTAAGGTCCTCGTCCACATCCTTATCCCCAAAGTTCAGTTCCTCATCCGCATCAATGGAATAGGTAATTCGAGCCGCTTCATCCGATGCTGCAAAGGCCGTTACAGGAAAAAAGAAAGAAGTCATTGCGATTATCATTAACATTGCAATACCGCGGTTAAAAAACTTGTGCATCTGTATACCCCCTTGATCATACTTACATTATTGAATTTCTTTCTTTAATCAGTATACTGCTTCTTTCCTACAATTTCAAGGTTTCCGCCTCAGAGTTTTGCATAATAGATTTCAGATATAACTAATATTTTGGCTTCTCATGTTTATCACAGAGTCTCAAACCTGCCCAAGTATAGGCAATCCGTGTCCGAATATCTCCCTTATACCAAGCGAAATACAGTGCTCTTTTAAATATTGATACACTTCTTTTTGATTCATGCGCGGATATTTACCAAGCAGTAGACCTATCATTCCTAACAAGAAAGGGGATGAATATGAAGTTCCCGGCATTGGGCCATAAAACATAGAAAAATCAATACCTCCGTCTTCAGCACACTTTGAATTGACAATTCTGCCAGCATCATTCAATTGAACGGATGTGACAAGTATTGCGGCGCCGTAGTAATTGGTGTTGATAGGCTGTCCATATCCATTCCCGGCAGAAGCAGTCATTATAATATTGTATTGATCTATCTTTGTTCTCATAAAAGCCCCTATCGGCGACACTGCTGGTCCGCCAGATCCGGTTGTCGAATTGTTAATAAGCCTGATTTCATGCCTCTTCATAAAATTGTCAAAATCAATCGTCTCTCCTGTTTTATCATAATGAACAAAACTCTCAACCACTGATCCGTATCGAATACGGTATCCGATTTTTCCTGTAAGAATTTCAGCCTCTGGTACAATTACTTCTAAAATATCCACAACATGTTCTACATGCTTCCCACCCACATCGTCGCAGAAAATTTTAAGGTCTTGCCCCAAATATCCTGCATCATGCCACCGATCTATGCCTGTCATGTGACGAAGCTTGACATACTCAAGCTGTTGCTCAAAAGCTGACATTTTATTCCTCCCGAAAGTACTAGTACCACATATTATACCCATAAAAAACGATGGGCAAGTGTAAACTTGCCCATCGAGAAAATAATTTAATATTTTACTTTAATCAGTGAACTCAGTCGCATTTGCGAATTAGTTCTTTTCGATGATTACGACTTCAGCACCAGCTTTGTCATCATCTGTGTCATACATCCAAACATTGTAAGTTGCCTTAATTGTTCCGGAGTATGCCTTGTATTCTTTTACTGTAGTATTGTCATCCTTGAACACTACTTCGTAAACAACAGCGTTGTCTGCGATAGCTTTCTTACCACTAGCGAGCTGGATGTATCCATCAGATACCTTACCATCAGCGCTTACAGCTCCAGTCACAGGGGCAGTCGTAAATTTAGTGATCTTGGAAACGTTTTTGTCATCGTTGTACTTGAATTCGTAGATTGCAACTCCAGTTGTTACTTCACCAATAGTGGATCTGCTGGAGGTGTATACTTCACTCATCTTCTTTCCGTCGATGAATCCGGTCAGCAGGTATGCTTTGTCGTCCTGAGCGTTTGTAGAAGCTTCAGTCTTGGAAATTACCGCATAGGAATCGTCTCCGCTTCCAGCTGCAATACCTTCGTTAACGATCATAGCTACCACTTTATTTTCTCTGAGGATGAAGGAAACGATCTCTCCTACGCTGTCAGTACCCTTATCAACGTCTGCGAGCTTAGTAACACCGTAATCGCTTCCGTCTTTGGTGAATACTACTACGTCACTTGCAATTGCATAAGTTCTTGTTCCGTCATCGAATACTTTGTTGCTTACGATTTCTGCAGTAGTAGCAGCAACATAGAAGTCATCAGTGTACACGCTGTCAACCGCGCCGTCCTTATCAAGGCCGTATCCAATCAGTCTGTTAGCAGGTGAAGTTGCGGCAGTATATTCGGCACTAGTTAAATCAGTATCAAATACCTTGCTGCTGTCAGTTGCCAGGAACAGCTTGATCTGATCGAAGGAACCAGTATTCAGTACAACTGCATAATCCTTAGCAGAACCGCTTACAACGTCAGCGTCAAAGATATCGCCATATGCATCGAGCCATACTTTTACAGTATCGCCAGCATCAGCATCGCTGCTAGCAGCATCAGCTACGTCAGAGAAAGCATAAGTCTTTCCAGCGATGATCCAGTCACCGTCAGAGTTGATTTTGGTGATTTTGCCTTCAACTACTTCTGTTCCAACTGCAACTTTTCTGATGTAGTCAGTTCCGGAGTAGATATAAACAACATTGTCGCCCTTGATATCACTTAAGGATTTAGCACCGATCAGTTCGAAAGAATCATCGATAATGCTGTCCTTCTTATCAGTATCGAAATCAAAGCCCAGCAGTTCGCCGTCAGCCAGATCATCTAAGTCACCAGCATCAATTTTTTCAGCGATATCAACATGCCACTGAGATGCACTGTACAGTTCTTTGATGGTCTTTCCAGAAAGATCAACTTCGACGTCAGTGATTGCACTTGGTGAAAGAGTACCTGTGGATTCTCCATTATAGAAGAATTCGGTATCATCAGTCATGTCTGCTGCAAGTTTGTAATCAACATCGTCGTTGCCTTCGAATACCTGAGCAACAGTCCAGTTATTAGCGTTGTCATCATCGAATTCACCAGCGATAGCAGTTGATTTTACAGCAGCGATAGCCATAATGTCACCCTTGCCATCAGCCTTGCTTGTGTAGTACTCAGCATATTTTCCTACATAAGGTCTGATGTTGATCGTGGAGGAATCTGTATCGAAGATGATACCTTCGAAGAAGTTACCGCCAAGTCTTCCGATCATGGTGTCATATACAATATTGTCTCTTGCTACGGATCCGCTCTTGATGATAGGACTCCAGTTGTTGTCCTTATCAACGCTTCCGATATAAGCAGTCAGAGCATTGTTAGCCATAATAGCTACATCGCCTCTGTTTGCGCCAGCTGCGCCGCCGCTTGCGATGTCATCCATGATTCCAACAGCGGAAGCCTGGTTAACATATTTTGCAGGCCATGTTCCAGTTAAGGAAACATCAGTGTAACCTAATGCTCTAACCAGCATGGTTGCAAATTCATTGTAGCTTACAGTCTGTCCCGGTTTGAAAGATCCATCCGGATAACCGTTTGTGATTCCCAGCTGAGTAGCGAAAGCGATGTAGCCTTCAGCCCAACCATAACCACTCAGGTCAGTGAAGGAGCTCTTCTGAGTTCCAACGGAGTTAGCAAGGCCCAGTGCCTTGATTACAACGAGAGTTGCTTCTGCTCTTGTTACCACCTGATCTGGCTTATATGTGCCGTCTTCATAACCGGTAACAACACCAAGGCTTGTCAGCACTCTAACAGCTTCTTCGCAGTTCTTTCCAGCTACGTCGCTTATAGCGGCTGGAGTAGCAGCGAATGCCATTGAGAAGCTTCCCAGAACCAGGGTGAGCACAAGTACAAATGAAAGTACTTTTCTCATGTTTAAAATTCCTCCTTTAAGGTATTTTGCTTAGAAGGGGAGATTTTAGTGTTCTTTTGCTCAAATTATCCTCCCCTTCCGAAGATAATTTGACATTATCTATAGAAATGCAGTTCGTAAATCCCCGCATATTCTATCACAATGAATTATACAGTTTGCCTCTTTGGCAGTCAACCGATACTGGGAAATGTAACGAAATTGTAATACATCCAAAAGCATCGATTTCATTGGGTTAGCCCCTGTCTTCCCTGTCACCGCCGAAGCATATATTTATTATAACAGAGTGTGCAGAGAAGTCCATTACAGACATATTACAGCTTTGTTAATGTTCGATGTAATAAATGATAAAGTGCTGCATTTGCAGCGTTAAGCTTGAACTTAATCATTTTAAAAAACACAGGAAATTTCATTTGAACATCGAAATTTCCTGTGTTGAATAAAAAGTTTCCTAATATATAATGTAGGATTCAAACTTTATGGTCTATAAGTTACGCTTCGAAATGTCGCAAGTTTGAATCGAGAATTTTGCTTCTATTATTAGTAGTTTTTTTACTTCATTATAACGATGATATCTGCTGAATTTTCTTTATCATCTGAGATGTCGTATGCTCTGATCTCCACTCCTGCCTTAATGCTCGAAGCTCTTCCTGCTTTATATTCGTCTGCGTCTGCTTTATTAAGCACATAAACGGAAGCATTGTCTTTGACCGCGAACATTTTTCCACCTGTGGTGGTCACCACGCCGTCTGCATAGCTTTCCACCTCAACAAAGTCAGACCCCTCACCGGATAGTTCTTCAAAAACTTTTCCTTTATGCTTCCCTTCTGCTGCTGCAATATTTTGAATTTCGCCGTTGGAAAGATACAGCTCGTAAACAGTGCCGTCAAGATAGGAACTGGAGCTCGTCGGGATTCCGCTTAGATTTTTCTTTGCAAGCCATGTAATTTCTTTTGTGGCAGTCAGTGTTTCAACACCTGTTACCGCTTCGCCGCTTGCGTTCACGGTTTTGACCGTACCGTTGATCACGCCGTAGGCTCTTCCGCTGAAGCCTACATCTCCCGGGAGCACGATGGTGGTGATCTTGTTGTTTTCTACCTGGCAGAATGCCGGTGTACTGACATTTTTATATTTATAGACTGTGTTTTCAAGATAATCAGATGCTTTCTTTGAGAATGTCATATCCTGCTTATAGTCTTTTTTCAGTCCGTAAGTATAGATTTTCACATTGTTTGAAATCGTTCTGCCATTGTATGCGGTCATACTATCATTAAAGCTGCCGGCAGCAGTATAGCTCATCTTTGAAGTATCCGGAATCGCGTTTGTGCCGCTATTGTCTGTACTCTGTGAAGGAGTCTCTTCCTGCAGGTTTGCCTTTTCGATGATATCAAGGGCATTGTAACTGAACTGTGCCGCCATCCACTTAGTAGCATAATGGGCTGCCACGCTGTCGATTCCTTCCATCAGCTTCAGCTCATCCGCTTTGCTTGTATAATTTTGCGGCCAAGTGCCGCCCAAGGTCTGATCGCTGTAATCAGCTGCTCTAAGAACCATGGTGATGAACTCATCCATCGTCACTTTGTTTCCGGGTTTGAAAGTTCCGTCAGGATATCCTTTTGACACTCCGCTTTTTACCGCATAACTGATATAGCCCTCGGCCCATCCATACCCTGACAAATCAGAGAAGCCGCTTTTGGGAGCCGGCTGAGTCGCTGTCCCCGTTACTTCAGCGGCCGGTGGATTCATGGACTTTACCACGATAATGCAAGCCTGCGCTCTCGTGAGCTGTGCTTCAGGATTAAAACTGCCGTCCGCATCTCCGGTGATAATACCTTTCTCAACCAATGCGGTCACTGCCTTTTCATACGGCTGTCCTTTTACATCTGCAGGTACTGCCGCAAAAGCAGTCGTACTGGACAGTGCCAGCACAAGCGTTAATGCTGCTAATGTTTTAAATTGTCTTTTCATCTTTTTTCCCCCTTTTGTGTACATCTCGTCCACATTTTTCAATTGATTACATGCTAACGGCAAGCCGCAGCTGCGCCTTGCTTTTCACCGATACAAATTAATTTTGTGTCAGAAAATCAATTGATTTTTGTCCCTTATTTAGAACTTTTTGATTTTCCTACATTATATCAAAGTCTCGGTTTATGTCCATTACAGCTTTATTACAATTCACTGAATCAGCACAGGATAGAGGTATTTTGTCGCAAGATCATTAGGGTCAATCACATTGCCCCGACTTTCTTCACTCTGACTTCCATCCGGCTGAGTGCTGCCCCCTTCGTCTGAAAATTTATCCTTCTCCACGTTCTCTGAAGGGAGATAGGAATAAAGGAATTTCCAGGTTTTTTCGCTTTCATTTAAGATATTCAAGACTGACTCATATCCTGTGTCCGTCAAGATCTTGGTCTGCCCTGACAATTCCTCATGGGTCAGTTTTCTGACAGTTTCTTCGCTCCCATTTTGTCCGGGAACGCCGATTCCGGAAGCTGCCGTGGTTCCCAGCCAAAACGCCTTGCGGATCGCCCCCGCATTCTTTCCAGCGATGCTCCCTGCACCGCCGTCTCCGGTAACCACCCCGGCTCCGTAGACATGCGTTATGGTATCCGCATTGTTTCCTGCAATTCCGCCGGAAAATTTTATAGCTGAGATTCTTCCTGAATTATAGCAGTTGTCCGTTTTCGCTCCATTGTCTCCAACAATCCCGCCTGCGAAGTTCTTTGAGTTTACCCTGCCTTCATTGTAGCATCGGGTAATCCTTCCTTCTCCGTTTGTTTGATATGCCGCAATACCGCCTGCATTTTCGGAGGCATCGATTTTCCCCATATTATAGCAGTCAATCACAATTCCTCGGTTATTTCCAACGATTCCTCCTGCGGAATTGCCTTCCACCGATCCGCTATTTCTACTCTTTGATATCTCCGCGTTTTGATCAAGCAACCCCACAAGGCCGCCTGCCACATCCAAGCCTGTCACGATGCCCTTTGGTCCAAGCCTGCAATTCTCGATGAGCCCTTCACTATAACCCGCCAGCGCTCCGGTGTACTGTCCGCCTTGAATATTGGAGGCATCAATGATTAAATTCGTAACCGAAGATTCTTTTGCCAGTACACCGAACAAGCCCACGCAGCTTTGATTCGCTTCACCAGCCGCCCCGGAGTTTCTGTCATCTTTGCAGTATATATTAAGCCCGCTGACAGTATATCCGTTTCCATCAAGTGTTCCTTTAAAGGGTTGGGCTTTGCTTCCTATGGGAACAAAGTTTCCCGCACTCCAATCCGGTTCACCTGACCCCGTCTGAGAACCGCTTTGCGCATAACTCTTAGTGATTGCGATGTTTTTTGTAAGGATGTAATACGCTCCGTCATCAGCATGCATCCGAAGGTGGTTTAGCTGTTCTTCCGAGGCGATTTCATACGGTTCGGCCGCTGTGCCTTCACCGTTTATAAAAACTCCTTCATGACCTTCATGCTCTGTCATACAGCTTGTAATTTCAAACCCATCGGCATTTGGCGATATAACAGGCTCGTTCTTTTTTATGCTTAGAAGGATTGCTGCAGCTTCCGCCCTGGTCAGGGCCATTGTTGGACGAAAATTTCCTGCCGAATCCCCTTTCATGTATCCTTTCCGAAACATCAAATCTACATAGTCATATGCCCAGTCTGCAATGGCGTCTCGATCAAGGGCCTTTGCCGCACTCGATCCAATCACAGCGCTTGATCCAGCAGGAAGGTCCGAATCACCCGCAACGCCAGAAGCGACCGTTCCCCCCGCCTCCTCTTCTCCCTGTACCATTTGCTTAGCAGGGCGGGAAATAACCGATCCAGCCACCTTTGCTGCTTCCTGCCTGCTGATCATCCGACCGACTCCAAAGGTACCGTCCTGATAGCCGTCTGTAATGCCTGCGGCAACTGCCGCTTTTATGGCTGGAACATACCAGCTACCTTCTTTGACGTCGGCAAAGGGTATTTTTGTTCCCGAAATGTCCGGTCGATTTGTTAAAATATTGGTCAGTAGCTGAAAGAATTCCTCTCTCTTAATCAGATGATCAGGAAAATATGTACCACCGGGGTATCCTCCTACGATATTGAGAGCAGCGGCTTCCTGGATGATCCCCTCTGCCCAGTGACCCTTAATATCTGAAAAGGTGCGCTTGGATTCTGTCAAATCCAACGCTTTAGCTGGCCCTGTATCTTCCTGCTCCTGCAAAGCAAAGCTCCACACGGTACCCGCCGCCACAGTGATGATTGCGGCAAGTACGGAAGCAATATATTTTTTCCTCATTATCCCCTTCTTCCTCCCTTTTTCTCGCGCCCGAGCGAGAATTTAAAGATGCGATGATTTGAAATAAATCACTGTTCCCGTAAGGAACCAATCCCCTGGTTTTCCCGTCAAAAGAATGTTGCGAAACATCCTGCAGGCTTCTGCCTGCTGTTAAATTTTATTATATTCTTTTCAGAAAGGGGTGTCCAGCGAAAAAGGAACGGGAAAAGGAATGGGAAAAGGTTATGGAGAAAATAAGTGAGAAAATAAGAGGGAAGGTAATAAAGAAGAAAAAAGCTGAAAACCCAAGGGGTTTTTGGCAATTCTAGACAATCCAATAATTGTCTTTTGTAAATATAAATGATACCATCTAATAAAGTGTGTAATAGAATGAGGATTCATTCTGTTTATGAAGTGGAACTATGTCGTCGGTTAACAAGGATACCTCCTTTCGCCGATGCAAGAAGTTATTTATTAAAAGGGGGAAACATTCAATGAACTTAAAACGGCTTATCTGCTGCGTTTTTGCAGCTTTGTTGTGCTTGCCAATAGCCGCGCCAACCACATCCTACTCCGCATCAAAATTTACAGATGTATCAGGGCATTGGGCCGAAAAATACATCAATACTGCTATCAATAAAAAATTTGCATCCGGATATCCTGACGGAAGATTCCTTCCTGACAAAGCGGTCACCAGAGCTGAGTTTTCTGCAATGGTCAATAAGGCTCTCGGAAATACCAGCACCGCATCCCTATCCTTCCGCGATGTTCCGCGGGACGAATGGTACTATAACGATGTGGCAAAAGCACTTTCCGCTGCTTATACCGCCGGCTACGACGATAACACCTTCCGGCCTGACAGTCCCATCACGAGGCAGGAAGCCGCTGTCATGATTTCGAGAATCGTACCTTCTTATGGAGCGAAAGGAAATCTAAAATCCTTCTCTGATTACAGATCTATAGCCGACTGGGCTTATGACGCCCTCGACAAGGTCAATGGAAAAGGATACATCGGCGCCTATAACGACGGAAAAATCCATCCAGAAGATCAGCTGACCAGAGCGCAGACTGCAAAGATTCTCTGCGATCTCTTGGATCAGGAAAGCATTGTTTCTGGAAACACTACCGTAGATCGGAACGGAACAAAGCTATCAGGCAAAGTCTATGTCAATAATGTCACAATCGATAAGTCTTTGGATGAAGGCAGTGCGACAATAGAAAATTGTATCATCCTTGGAAATCTTTCCGTTAAGGGCGGAGGCAGCGATTCCATTACGATCAGCAATTCAAGAGTCGCAAACGCATCTGTTGACAAAAACGATGATGACCCGGTTCGTATTCTTGCCAAAGGCGAAACTGCCATCGTAAAACTCTCTGCAGAACAAGCGGCAATCCTTCAGGCCTCCAGCCTCAGCGGCGGTTTGTTTGGGCCCGGATTCAGCAGCGTCACAGCAGGCGGTTCCGCTCAACTTACTTTAAAAGGCAGCTTTCCAAGACTCAATATAACCGGATCAAAAGCAAAAGTCACATTGTCCTCCGGTTCCATTGATACCCTTACCGTGGATGGGCGATACTCTGAAATCACTGCAGAAAGCGGAACCTCCATAAGTACCGCCACCGTCAATGCTGAAAGCTATTTTTTCGGAAGCGGCTCTGTTTCTCAAATGAATGTCAACGCTAACGGTGTGACGTACGAAACCAAGCCCAAAAAATGGACCATTGCTTCTAAGATAGATACACCGAAGCAATCCGATGCAGAGACGGATATTACCTTCAGTCCCAAAGATAAGGCGACCAAGGTGAAACGGGATACAAAGATCACAATAACCTTCGGCTCTGCGGTAAAGCTGTATGATGGAAGCACCCTTACCAGTTCTGACGTAGAAGACTTTGTTACCTTGCGCAAGGGAAGCTCGTCCGGCTCAAAGGTATCCTTTGAAGCCTCTGTGAACAGCGCAAAGACGGTAATCACCATTACGCCAAAGTCATCTTTGGCAACAGATACAAAATATTATGTTATTATGGATAAAAATTCGGTGAAGGATAAAAACGGGAAGGCCAACACTGCCCAGTCGATCTATTTCAGCACTGGAGATAGCGTTGGCGAGGTCACGACCACCTTCAGCCCTGCGAATGGCGCATCCGCTGTTCCCGTGAACACTGGTATCTCGATCTCTTTTTCAGAAGAGGTGGTTCGATACAGCAACGGAGCAACGATCAGCTCCAGCGATTCCTATCTGAAGGATTGCATTGTATTTAAGAAAGACAGTTCCAGCGGCAGCTCTGTAGCTTTTACTGCCAAGATCAATTCCTCAAAGAAAACGATTACCATAACACCTTCTTCCAACCTGACGCTGAATCAGAAATATTATCTGGCTGTTTCAGGGAAAAAATTAAAGACTGCTGACGGTGATGTGGCAATTGAGGCAAAAGCGGTCTCCTGGACAACAGGGGTGACAACACCGGTTGTGGATGCCTTGACCCTTACGCCTGGTGAAACATCCATCTCGGCAAGCATTACTTCAAATATTGCAGGAACGGCTTATCTTGTCGCACTGCCTGCAGGAGATACCGCCCCTAATGCGGCTCAGATCATAGCAGGTCAAAACGCTTCAGGAATCGCGCTGGAATCAGGCTATAAGGCCTCCGGTGCACTGACTGCAAAGACTGCAAAGACCTTCAGTCTCACCGGATTTGCAAGCAGCACACAGTACAAGATTTACGCGGTGGTTCGTACAAACAATGTCAACTCACCTGTAAAAAATGCCAGTACGTCAACGATACGGCCCGTATCGACGTTGACTAAGCTGGAAGTGATTCCGGTCGTCAACGGGAGTGCCAATCAGAAAAATTTGGTCTCCTTCAATAAAGGTACCACTGCTTATAACATTTCTTTGAATACCGGAATACCGTCCCTAATCGTTAAGGCGTCCGGTTCAGGAGATATTACCATAGACGGAACTGCTTCCAAGGACAACATCACAAAAGAGATCGCGCTGACAGGGTCAAACCAGACGATTGACATTAAAATAGCAAAGAGCGGAACGGACAGCACCACTTACAGAGTTACCGTAAACAGCAAGGATGATTTCTCTATCTCCACACTGAAGGTATCAGAAGGAAGCCGAACGCTTACGGACAATGGCGGGAGAAGCTTCTCTCTCACCTCAACAGGAGATGCGCTAATTAAGGTAGAAGTAACTGCATCTGATCCTTACGCGATCGTTGAGCTGAACGGAAAAGGATCTCTCCAGAAGGGAAGCACCACCTTTACGCTTTCCGCATCGGAGACCGTGTTTACCTTCACCATCACCTCTGGTTCTGAAAGCGGTAATTATAAGCTCAAGTTTACCCGCCCCGAGGTGGAGCCAGAACCAACAAAACCTGACCCGGAGCCGACCAAGCCGGACTCCGAAGTGCCTGTAGTACCGAGTACCCCAGGCGCAGAAACTACCGGGTCTGCCGTAACGACAGAGTAGATCGGGCGACATAGAAGTATTATGCATTAGAGAAGTATCGAACGGCAGAATCGTATTGTGCAGCAGCAAAGTATCGCGCGACAGATTCTGTCGTTCGATTTTGCGCCAGTAGATTTACATTCAGAAATTAAGCAGAATAAAAATTTGTTTAATTTTATGGCAGTACTGTCGAAATTAATAATAGACAGTTAAATAGAGTTGACTGGCATAGTGATTACAAATCATTCAAGATATTAGTCTAATGATTATAGATCAACAAGTGAGACATAAGGAGAGTAGAGATGATAGGAATGAAACACAGAATAAGAATAAGAGACAGGGTATTGACGTTGATATTATCATTGCTTCTGTTTCTGTCACTTCCTCTTCTGTCGCCGCAGAGCGTAAATGCTGCAAGCGGATTTTGGGATATCAGCGGACACTGGTCTGAATTTTATGTGAAGAAAGTGAATAACGCCAACGTGATCAGCGGTTATCCCGACGGCGGTTTCCAGCCGGACAAAGCCGTGACACGAGCAGAATTTATTTCCATGGTAAACAGGACCTACGAATTGAACCGACTGGACATTGCAGATACATCCACTCTGAGCGATGTCCCATATAGCTCCTGGTACTACAAGGACGTTACCCTCGCTGTATCAGCGGGATATGCCGGTGGATATAACGACGGTACCTTCCGACCCAACAATCCCATCACCAGACAGGAGGCGGCAGTAATGCTGGATCGGCTGATTCCCAATGGGAAAAAGGCAGGAAGTCTCAAGTCCTATCCTGATTCCAAGCAGCTGCAAAGCTGGGCAGCTGCTGCGTTTTCTAAATTGAACGGAAAAGGATACATGGGACCGTACAGTGATAATAAGCTTCACCCTGCGGATCCCCTTACCAGAGCTCAGACTGCAAAAATTTTGAGTGATATTTTGGATAATGAAGACATCGTCACGCGCAGAACGATCGTCGACCAAGACAAAACAACTCTCGCGGGCAAAACCTTTGTCGGTGATGTGAGAATTGATGAGGATCTTGAAGAAGGCAGCGCTACCATCGATAACTGTATCATCCTCGGAGATCTTATCATAAACGGCGGGAGTACCATAACGCTCAACAACACACGGGTTGTGAAAGCTGAGGCCGACAAGGATGACACCCAGGTCCGGATCGCAACAAAAGGAAATACAACCATCTCCAATTTGGAGCTCTACGGAAAGAGCTATATTCAGACGACGGGGAAAGACGGTCAGGGTACGCCCAAGGTCATCATTCACGGCTCTGCCGATGCCACTTTAAAAGGTGTTTTCCCGAAGGTCAGCATCGAAGGGTCTAGAGCGATTCTCAATCTGGAATCCGGCAAGGTTCTGGATTTGCAGGTAACAGACGACGGCAGGTATTCCGATATTGTACTGTCAGGCAAGGCCGAGATCACCCAGGCAACGGTTGACAATGAATGTTATTTTCATGGAACGGGCACAGTCGCTTACATGATTGTCAATGCAGACGGCGTGACATATGAAACAAAGCCGGGTAAAATGACCGTGGGACTGAAAACAGACCGGCCTCAGGAAGGCGGAGATGAAGACGTAGACGTTGCATTCAAACCGAAAAACAAAGCGAATGATGTCGATGTGGAAACCGAAATCACCATAACCTTCAATACCTCAATGAAGCTTGCGGGAGGCAAGGAGATCAGCGATTCCTCCGTAGGAAACTTCATTACCCTTGCCAAGGGCTCCAAGACCGGTGACAAGGTTCCCTTTAAAGCAGCCATCAACAGCGCTAAGAAGATCATTACCATTACGCCGAGTCAAAAACTACTGACGGGCACGCGTTATTATGTCGTATTGGCAGAAGAAACCCTGATCAACGGAGGCGGCAATCTCAATGACGGCAGATCGGTTTATTTCACAACGGAAGGTCTGGCACCGGAAGAAACAGCCGCCACTCCGGCACTGGGCGGCCTTACGTTAACGCCGTCAGATAGCTCAATAACGGTTTCCTTTATGCCGAATTCCACGGGAACAGTATATGCCATTGCGAAAACCAGTCCCGAAGCGCTTACGGTATCACAAATCAGATCCGGCGGAAAAAGCACTTCCGTGAAATACAATACTGCCGGAACCCTGACCTTAACCGGGCTCAGTGCAAACACCAAGTACTATGTCTCTGCATTCCTCAGAAATGCATACAGTACCGATTCCGCAATCGTCACGGCAAACACGACAACAACCATGCCTGAAGCAGCGCTTTCCAGCCTGACCCTTAAGACTTCTTCCGGAAGTAATCTGCTGACAGGTTTCAAGGCGGAAACAAAGACCTATGATGTTCAAGTGCCAGCAGGTACGGCAGCAGTAGATGTTGCGGCAGCCACAAATACGACGACCAACACCAATGCGGTCATCACGATTAACGGAGAAACGGTGAATTCAAAGACAGGCATTGTGGTAACTGCAGGTTCAACTACGAAGATCACCGTCAACATTTCAGCGGACAACAAGAAAGCAGTAGATTATGTTATCAACGTAACGGTGGCGGCTCAATAGCGGAATCGCTCTGTTGACAAGTGACGATTCCCGCAGGGCCGCTTTAGGCAGTGCGGCTTTAAAAGAATTCATCACTGCAAAATTGTCAAATCAATAAAGCCGGGCATTTGGACTGGAACCCAGAAGGGCACCGCATCCAAATATCCGGCTTTTCTTATTTCTGAATCAGTAATGGGTTTGTTTTCTGTTCGTCATGGTCCGAGATATGTGCTTCGTGATCTAAACTTTATAGTCAAAAATAAGTTTATTCTTCTGCATGAGATCCGTCACAAAAGGGCGGATTTTTTGTTTTGCCGCAGCGGCACAGCACCATGCTGACGCACTCTCTGATTGAGTTCCCTTCGGGGTCAAGGATGCGCGCAGGTCCTTTGACCAGGAGCGGTCCGTTCTGCACCATTCGAATCTGCACGACTGACGGTTCGGTCACCTTATACCCAATCCAGCCTGGTCCTTGAGCCAAACGAGGTTCGATTGCGGAATGCTCCGTAAGTCCATACCGCAATGCTCCTGACGGGCATTTGTCGATCACTCGGATTACTTCAAGAGGGTCCGCCCCATCCATGCAAATCCAAGGTCTTCTCTCCATATT
The DNA here is from genome assembly GCA_015243575.1 of Clostridiales bacterium. NCBI lineage: Bacteria > Bacillati > Bacillota > Clostridia > Peptostreptococcales > Anaerovoracaceae > Anoxybacterium > Anoxybacterium hadale. The sequence continues at coordinate 4,035,891 of CP042469.1, read as the reverse complement.
AAAAACCTCCGGAAGCATGTCCGTACATTTCCCAGAGTGGGAACAATGGGAGAGGTTCCAGTAAATAATCAAGTCTTCCGTCACATATTCCCGGTACTCCTTCTTATTCACCGGCTGAGTATTTTTCATTTTGCATCACTTCCGTTCCAATTGATTTCAGGCACATTCTATCACAATTCAACAAATATGGATAGTGGCTGGCCTCTTCAGAAGTCGAATTTTTTATCTTCTTTTATTTACCACAAACGATGCAGCTGCCAATAATCATGATAGTTGTCAATTATGATTTCCGCCTGGTCAGTCCGTTCCATACCTCCTGAAAAGGTTGCGGTAAAGAGGAAGATCAGCTTTTCAGGCTCCTTCCTTCCCCACCGATTGATCATATTCTGGTTCCAAAGACTCCCAGTCCAAGCGGTTTTGGTACCACTTGAGCCACCTTTTGACAGGCTTGTAGTGTAGCCGGTATCCTTCATCCTGCCATCTGAACCAATCTGGAAAATGCTGACCGCTACTTGCGTTGCCGCCCCTTCCGTCTCTGCGTTCAGCACGAACTGCTCTCCAGCCCAGAAGATGTTTGTTCCCCTCATTCTCGGCGGGGCTATTCTGAAATATTCCTCATAAGGGATCACTCTGTTTCCCTCTTCATCAAACCGCTTGAGATTGTACTTCTTCCGGTTCTCATCCCACTTTGGCGTATGAGAAACCATCCCCGTGATCTTGCCCTCCGATACCACTGTAAAGGCGTAAGAACCAATTCCTACACCGGACCAGTCCCGGACTGTGCAGACCACAGTATATTTCCCAACCTGGGCGATCGGTGCACTTCCGGTCGTTGTAACCGGATAGACTCCCATGGTATTTGCGGTGATGTTCTTCTGGGTATGGGTATAGATCAGCTTCCCTTCCTTGTAGACCTCGGTTCTTAACTCCAAAACATCCTTCTCGGCATCATCCACTCCGATTTGCAGCTTGTAGGCAGCTCCCTCCTTCACGGTTGCCGGAGCCGTTTTGATGGATGTGATCCATGGGGCCGCCCCTCCGCCCTGTACATAGAACGTCACGGTTTCTACATTGGATCCTTTGTCATACTTCGAATAGTCAACTTTTCCGGAGGTGTCTCCCGTTCTGTTTGTGTTATCTTCCTGCCAGTGTTCTACCACATATTTGCCATCGATGTAGAACCGGGGAATGGATGAGGATAGTATTTTGCCCGTGTTTCTTATAATGTTTCCGTCGCTGTCTGTTATATATGCTGCATCGGGATGCTCCCCATCGTTAAATGGTGTATGGGTATATCTCCAGTACTGCTTCTTGCTCGGATCTTTTTCATAATCATCATAAAAAATGTTGTACGCAACCAGCTGCCCCTTTTTATAGACCATTGGCGCTTCTTCTTTTTCCTCGACTGGCGCAATGTGCCCTTCAAGTTTGACTCCGGAGGAGCGGATCCAATTCTTGTTATATTCCCCCACATCATTGTTTGTTTCATCAACATAGACCTTCTTCCCGTCTTTTATGGAATAGAATCTAAAGTCCTTTATTAAATACTCTCCTTTATTAAATTCAATTTCTATTGTCTTTTGTTGCGGACTTTTGGCGTTAGCATAGACTGCCTGAAAGGTTTCCGGCTCCAGAAAATAATAGCCATCGTGAAAGGAAGGATTCATTTTGCTGGTATCCAGCAAGTTTAAATTAATGTTTTCGAAAAATGTTTGCTTTCTTCCTTCGTCATATTTGTTCCCGCTTGCGTTTTGATACCCGGCTAACGTATGCGTTCCTATAACATTTACAGTCGAGAAGTTGTAAAGCGATCCGTCCAGTCTCCATAGCGGCCCACTTTCGCTGCTGGAATTGGCCAGCAGGGTATACTCCTTGCCATCGTACTTATATCCGAAAATGGTCTGATTGTCTCTCACATTTGTCCACTCAAACCTGGGGGCAATTTGCGTCAGAACAGACACCTGATCCGAAGGAACTGTATACGTGAACGTCTCACTTAACCCTGTCGTATTTGATCTTGTAATGAGACGCTGGGATAAGGCTCCGTCATAGTTTCGCGGGATAAAATCAGTGGCCGAGTATCCGGTAATGGTCGGCTCCGATTTTATGACAATTCTTCCGCTGATCCAACCTTCACTGTCTTTTGTTTCTGAGGTTTCTTTTGTTCCGTAGGCTACTGCCGGTGCAGTTCCGGTTCTGGTTATCACAAGTCTAGATTCACCATAGCTCCCGCCCGGAGTCAATTTGCCGCTTTTTAAAACAGAACTGTCCAACCAGGATGCTCCGCCGCTTCCTCCCTTTCCGCCGTCATAAGCGGTTGTGTAGTTATTAAATCGTTCCTCATAGGATGTACTTTGTCTCCAGTGCTTTTCTCCACTGCCAAGCTCGCCATCCAGTCCCATAGTAATTGTGCTGCTTCCTCCGATTCCTGCCAGACCTCCCTTTCCGCCAGTCCCTTCATAATAGTAGTGTTTATGGGTTCCACTCGGCGGATATATGCTCAATTTGCATGTTGAGCAGGGGTTTTTTAGGACAATCCTGCTGGAGTTGCAATTATCACATTTATTATTTGTAATTGTCGTAGGATTTCTCCCACAGTTTTGGCATCTAAAATCTAATTCTGCTGATCCCGAATCATACTTTATTAATTCTCCGGTTCCAGAACCATCGTTTCCGTTGCTTCCCCCGCCGCCAGCAATGGCAATCGCTTTTCCTTTGAAGGAGATCTTTGATAAGGAGAATCCGTCTGAACCGTAGCCATTTCCGTTGGAGCCGCTTACGCTGTCAGGAAGCGTCGTTGCTCTGGGGACACCTGATCCAAGATAGGCCTCTAAGGTTTCATTTGCTTTTAAGTCGATGGTTCCTTCTACAAGCCCTCCAAAGCTGTCTGATTCCGGCCCATAAAGCTGCACCTTGTAGGTTCCGTTGGCGGGAGCCTTGAAGGTCTGGATCTGTCCAGCGGATGATTTTAATACGGTTGTCGTTTCCCTTGGCTCCGCATAAGCGACGGAAAGGTTGTCCATTCTCGTACTATGATTATAGATCGTTGCGGCATGAACCTTTGAGAATACTTCGATGGTATGTTTTCCGGGGGCTAATAGATATGGGTGCGTATAATGGCCTGATCCGCTCCCCATGGTTCTGCTCCACCGTTTGCCGTCGATTTTGAAGCCGTTCTGCCAGATGCCCTCGTTTCCGCCGATATCGGTCAGATTTATGTAATAATCAAACGATAAAACCGCCTTTTTCTCTGCTGGTATGGTGAAGGTGATCGTGCTGCTATAGATAATGGGCTGCGCCCTATCATTGTTTCCCACTCTCCTTGAAATATCCTCTGAATACCAGCCTTCTTTGATGTTGCTCTTGTTTGAAAATACAAAGAACGGGTTTGTATTCACAGAAGAGGAAAAGTCCTCTAGGTTCTCATCCGTCACAACATACTCGATCTCATCATTTGTGACTTTTGATGGAACCTGGGTGGTTTTTACGGATACTGTGCCTGAATCGGACAGCGGTTTTATGGAGTACTCGGCATAATAGGTTTCATTTGGATCTAAGGCAACCTTTTTTGATATCGTCCCTTTCGTTCCGCTGACGTTTACTTTTACGGCTGCCCTGGATGCTGCTTTGTCCTTTGCTTTTGCCACCACATCCAGCGGATCCAAAGCACCATTGCTTACGAAGTACACAAGATCATTTACCTTATCCTTTACATACTTTTGAAACGAGTTCTCCTGCGCCTGCGCTTGACTTAATCCCACACGAATTTGCTTCAGCGTTGTTTTCCCTCCATTTAATCCCGTGAGAAGATAGGAGCTTGTCAAAAGATTTCCGTTTACTGCAGCTGCATTTTCTCTGCTCGATAAGTCGCCAAAGGCTGCCGTCGATTTGATGACCGATGCCACCGCACCGCTTGCGGCATTCATTATAACGGTTACACCGTCGGTCTCGATGGGGAAGGAACCATTGGAGGAATAATATTCACCCGAGCCCTGAACGATATAGATCTTGTTCTCTGCGGTGTGCTTTCTGGCGTAGATTATTTTGCCGCTGGAAACCTTCCCTTTCGTATCAGATAAAACACTTCGTTCCGCCGTTACGGGGCCATCGGGTTTGATGTCTCGATACTGCAGATACCGCACCACATCTGATTTACTGCTGTCTCCGCCAAAGTGCAGCCGATAAATGCCCACCGCCTTGTCTGTTTCATCCTTTACAAATCCCCAGTCATGGGAGTACTCTGACGGATCATAGGATTCGGTGATGGTATATCCGCTTGCCGGATCCACATAAACGCAAAAGTATGTTCTGGAATCTGAGTAGTAATTATCTCTGTATGACTTGGTAAACAGCATTTTCCCGGTAATGTCCACATCAACAAGTTTCAAATCTTCCCGAATGGTATACCTTGGGTCGTGTGGGATTACAAATCCAGGGATGGCGTTCATTTTTACCGCCTCTGTCTTCAGATCCAGCCTAACGATCGCGTACTGATTCTCATCTGTCTTGCTGACAAAGGTCGCAAGTCCGTCCTGCAGGCGAGCAAAGGACCCGCCATAATTGGTGATAGGAGCATAGGATTTATCTGCTGTATCATATTTCATTACAGCGTTCTCTTCAATGACGTAAATGCGCTTTCCGTCTTCTGATACAAAGGAGGTTTTTCCGATCGCTTTGCTGATTGTTGTGACAACGGCCCCGGTATTTCTATTGAGCAAAACCGTACTGTTCGCCTTGTGCAGGAAGATATATTTTTCTGTTTTGTCCTCTGAAATGGTAAACACCTCTGTTGCGCCTCCCGTATAGCTCCATACGGTGTCTGCCTGCCCCGTGGCAGCATTTCCTTTGAATGCATAAACAGTAATGGGCCCCCTGCAATAATCATAATAGCCTTCATTGTAGACCTCGGCTCTTCTTGCGACAAATGAATATTCTCCGTCACTAAAGCCTCGATCTCTGCAATTGCCGCAGGAGCACATATTGGCTGACCTCCATGTTTTATCCATCATAAGGGCTGGTGCTCCGGTGTAGCTTTCCTGCAGGGGCGCAACCAGTATGCTTGCATCAAACTGATTTCCGATCAGCGCCGAAATGAGTGTATTTACCTTTTCTTCGGTTTTTGACTTGAACCTTTGGTCTGTCAGCAGGGCAACATTTATCTCATCGAACAAAACCGGCTCCAGGCTAACGACAGGAGCAATATTGATGACATCTGTGACAGCCTGGGTGGTAGCAGAAAGCCTGTCCGCATCCGTTACATACTCTTCCAAAGTCGGCTCCGTCCAAACGTCTTTTACTTCTAATGTTACCGTTTCTTTACCGACTCCTGTTTTTCGATACTTGACTTTCAGCCCTGAACCAAAGGACTGATCTTCGTAGCCGGGAAGTGTGGTTACATCCTTGCCTCCCACGCTCCAGTATCGCTCCAGCTGATCCCCGTCCGTCGTGCTTAGATCTTCTGAAATGATGTTTGCAAGGTTTGTTCCTTTTTCCCGAAGAAAGCTGTCGCTCAGCTTTATTTTTGCAACTGGCGGCAGGTCTGGTGCTACCTCAAATACCTTCTGGACGGAGTCCGTATCCCCTTTGCTATCTTTTACATAGATGGTATATCGGTAATTCTGCCGCTCAGGATTCTTTGTTAAAAACTCCAGCCGGAAGTTTGTCCAGTATTCGTCTCCGCTGCTTGCGATTGTCCTTGTTTTGATCGTCGCATTATTTACCTTAGGATTTTCATTCGTTAACGTTACCGCTTGTCCTGTTTTCATATCCAGCAGCTCCACGTAGTACTCAGCAATGGGCTTTCCCGGCATGGTTGCAACATCGATACTTAATGTTTGCTTCCTGTTCTGCTTTTGGAATCCTGAAAGATTATCTACGATATGGGGTGTCTTTCTTACTTCTATGGGTTTTGTGTCCGTTAATGTCCCGCCTGTTTTCAAGTTTACGGATAACCTTACATCATAATTTCCATAGCTTTTGAAAGTCACATTAGAGGTTGTACTCGTTTGTTTTTGCGTTGTTCCAGCTCCGCTAGGCAACGGCCTAAAGCTATTTGTTGCGACCCCTTCTTCATATGCCCTTGTCGCTGAATATCCGATTCCATCCACGGTAAATTCGGATACGTCCTCCGCCAGCGCCGGATGCCCTTCATAGGTGTACTCTGGCAGAAGTAGGATTGCCTCTCCGTCGATCTCTCTTCCGTCTGTGATATTTACGGTCTTTGAAACAGACTTTTCTTCTCCAAACGTATTTGTAACGTAGAGCGTATACTTCACAGTACAGATTTCCGGGAAAGACTGGTTGATGTTCGTCCCCAGCCTTCGCCCATTCCAGCCGGAAACCTCACGTTGTGGGCCTCCGTCAACTGAGTAATATAGTTCCGAATGATCGAACTCTGCTTCTTTATCAAAAATTGTTTCATCCACAACCGAAAAGACCTCATTCTGTTTTGCTGATGTGGGCACATCCAGATATGGAATAAAATCTCCATCAGGGATTTCTACGGCCTCAAGCACCGTGTATTCAATAACGATGGGGACGAAGAAGATGAAGCCGAATACGCCAGGACCAACACCATAATCTGCTCCATCACTTAATTTTTTATAAAGGTCTTTTTTTATTAAATTAATTCCGCCTAGTAGTGCTACTATATAATCAAATTCTCCTCCATTTAATCGTTTAGATAAATCAAAATCTTCATCGCTCTTTAATGCAACATTATATGAGAGATTAACTATATTAGATCCGCTTAATGTTGGTTTAATATTTTTTATTGTGTTCGAAGAATATTTCTTATAATTGGTATCGAAGGAATCTCTATCGGTTAGATAATCTTCTATTGAGTTAAAAGTATAATCATCATCATTCCAATAAAATGAAGATGAATCAAGCGGATAAGCCCCCACTACTGTATCTATCGCTCTTCCAAATGTTATTGAAGTAGAAATACTAACAGATTCTCCATATGATAACCCATTTTGATACACTGCATTCTCTTTAGATGTTCCAGTACCCCATATATGAATTACTCCAAGGTCCAAATGGTACTTGGTCACTTTCTTATAAGTTGTTAATGCATGTGATTCACGATGACCATCAAATGAAAATGCAGTCGTGAATAGTAGGCATATGGTTATTGTTAATGATATAAATTTTTTCAAATGCAATTGCCCCCCATCTATTACATAAAAAAACAGAAGAGTGGATTACCATAAAAGTTCACACTTTAATGGCAACTACGGGAAATTATCATTTTCCCCACTCTCCTGCTACTTAATAAGTTTAGACTTAATCAATTATTGTTTGAATGGATTTTTTATTAATGTGATATGATGCCGACTTGTTTTTAATGATGCAATATAATCTACCGTTGTTATATCTATATCTGAATCATATCCAGCAGTACCGACCTTACCAGAACCATATCCCCGCCCCGTAAGATCGATTACTATATTATCTTTTACTAAGTAAACTAACCCAACATCTTTGTTTATGTTTGCAGGAAATTCTATCCATTTTGTTCCTCTATTCTCTTTTAAAGTCATTCCGTATTTGTCTGGATCTTTATCAATTGAATATGATTCAACAGCTGCTAAATCTTCGTCTAAGTATCCATTTTCTGTATAAAAGGACTTATAATTCGTAATCACCTCTGCCAGCGGCCTGTTTTCTTCTGCCTCAGCTCCCCCAATAACAGGCAGCACCCGCTTGCTCTCATCCACCAGCCGATAAATTACTGTGGCCGCTTCTGCACGGGTCAAGGTATTGTCCGGCCTAAAGGTTTTGTCCGTATATCCAGTCAATATTCCAGTAGCATATGCTTTTGTAATATCGTACTCATGCTTTGTTTTATAACTGATATCCTTTATGTTTTTCTGCAGTTCCTCATAGTTCTCAATTGTTGCCTCTCCAAGGATCGCACTTATGATCAGTGCCATATCGCTTCTTGGGATTTCCATCGATAACATAGACTTACCGATATCAGTTACGAGAAAGTATTTCTCTTCAAGGGCCTTGTTATAGTACGACTCTGCCCAATATCCAGATTCAGCATTACCGATATCCGACCCAGTATCTGCGGTCAGCGCCATTTTAATAAACTCTCCATAGGTAACGGTATCGCTGGGGTGGAAGCTGCCGTCGGGATACCCTTTCACAATGTTTTGGTTTGACATGGCATTCACTGCCTCATATGCCCAGTTGGTGTTTTTTAGATCGCTGTAATCGGCTCCATAGACCGCTGCCGCCGATCCCATGATCATTGAGGCGGAAACGATCAGTGTCATAATTTTCTTCATAATAATTCTCCCAATCCTGTTCTAACTGAAACAAATTCTCCTCTTGTTAGGATTTTGATGCACGCAGAATTACGCGCATAACCACCGGTTCTTTCCCGGCAGCGAAATAACAGTTTTCTTGCACCCGAAATACATGCAGTCCTTTACAGAACTCCCGTCATATTATTTTGTTTTCAAAGTGCAGCGCTCCTACACAACACTTGTTATTATTTTCCATATTATACAATCTGTTCTTTCCTGTCAAGTAAAACTTGCCTCTTTCCTTTACAAGCTTACCCCTGTGGGGCCGTTCATTTATCACCCCATTTATTCCAATCACCCAATTTATCCAGTTGTACCCGTATATGATATCTGATATAATTCACAAGGTTGTTTTTAATGGGCCGCTCGGATCAGCCTCTGATCTGAGCAAAAAACAGTCGGTTTCACTCAGATAAGGGAATCCTCTGCGGAGCAGAAAAGGATTCTGAAAAGTATTAGTTACGAAGGATGGTGCAAAATGAAAACAGGGTTTGATGCAAGCAAGTATATCGAAGAACAGTCAAAGTACATTCTGGAACGCGTCAATGACAAGAACAGCGAACGGTTATATCTTGAATTCGGAGGCAAGCTGGTTCATGACAAGCATGCGATGCGTGTTCTCCCAGGCTTTGATGAAAATGCAAAAATTAAGCTGCTTCAAAAAATGAAGGAGAAAGCAGAAATCATTATCTGCATCTTTGCAGGAGATATTACTACGAGCAAGACCCGTCAGGACTTCGGGATCACTTACGATCTCGAAGTACTTCGTTTAATCGACACCTTCAGAAAATATGACCTGGCAATCAACAGCGTGGTAATTACCCGCTATGAGGATCAGCCTGCCGTCAATATGTTCATCAATAAGCTAAACCGAAGAGGAATCAAAACATACCGTCATCTGTTTACGAAGGGATATCCTACAGATGTAGATACCATTGTCAGCGATGAGGGCTACGGCGCCAATCCGTATATCGAGGTTACCAAACCGTTGGTGGTCGTTACAGGACCCGGCGGAGGAAGCGGAAAGCTTGCTACATGTCTCAGCCAGCTCTACCATGATTACCGAAGAGGAATGAAAGTCCGCTATGCAAAATTTGAAACCTTCCCCATCTGGAATCTTCCCCTGAAGCATCCTGTTAATGTAGCATATGAAGCAGCGACTGCTGATCTGAAGGATGTAAATATGATCGACTCTTTCCATCTGGAGGCTTATGGCCAAAAGGCAGTTAACTATAATCGGGATCTGGAAGTGTTCCCCGTGGTAAAGCGCATCATAGAGAAAATTACTGGAGAAGAAGCGGACTATAAATCTCCTACGGATATGGGTGTCAATCGGGTTGGTTTTTCGATCACAGATGATGATGCTGTCAGAAGAGCCTCCGAGCAGGAACTGATTCGCAGATACCTGATTGCTCAGTGTGACTACAAGAAGGGGAAAATCGACGAAGACTCTCTGCTCCGTTCAAAACTACTCATGGACGATCTGAACGTAAAGGTGGAGGACAGAGCTGTCGTGAAGCCTGCCAGAGATTATGCAGAACACAAAAGATCAGAGGACAAGCGGTATGAAAACGTAGTTGTCATGGCTATTGAGCTGCCTGACGGATCTATCGTTACCGGAAGAAGCTCAAGAAGAATGGTGGCAGCCGCAGCCGCGGTATTAAACGCGATCAAGAAGCTTTGCGGTCTTTCAGATGATATCTACCTCCTGTCACCAATGGTACTGGAAACGATACAGCGTCTTAAGACGGATATCCTCCAAAATGAAAAATCCAGCCTCAATTTGGAAGAAATTTTGAGTTCTTTGACAATCTCTGCCGCCACAAACCCATCTGCTCAGATCGCAGTGGAAAAGCTCCTGATGCTCAAAGGCTGCAAGGCGCATTGTACTGCAATCCTCAGCGACCGGGACGAGCAAACCCTTAGAGATCTGGGGCTTGATGTCACAAGCGACCCGGAGTACCTGACAAACAACTTATATTTCAACTAATCAGTCTTCCGTATAAATGAAAAACCGGACTGGATTTCTTCCATGAACCGCCCCCTAAAAGTTAGACCTAGGTCTAACAGATGGGAGGCCGGATCATATTTTGAAGGAACCATGTCCGGTTTATTTTCTATAAAAGGATTTCATCCTATCGATTATGGTACGATGCAGGGCTTTTCATCTTCTATTTCAGCAGCTCTATCGCCTTTTTCAGGGCCAGGTCTTCCGTTGCCTTGGAACCTGTAATATACTCAATCACTGCTTTATCCAGCTTGTTCATTGTCGTGTAGTCCAAAACACCGCAGGAGTAAAGCCCGTTTTCCGCTTGGAACTTTTTAACCGCGGCAACGGAAGCATCATCCATGGTTGCCGTGGCACTGACTTTATAGCCAAGCATGGAAAGGCGCTGTTGGGCACCAAAAACATTCAATCCGGTAGAACCTGCTGTGGGTTTTACCTTCTCACTCATCGGTGCAAAGGCAAGGTATTCTTTTGTCAAGGCCTCCGTATCAACACCGGTGCTGTTCTGCACGATATAGTCGGGAGTAATTCCCGTATGATCGATCCTTGTTTTGTTGGGTGTCAGAAAATAGAACATCGAAAGCTTGAGCTCGTCATTACCGCCAAAGACCTGCTGTGCTACTCCCTTGCCAAACGTGTTGGTACCAACCAAGGTTGCAACCTTGCTGTCTTTTAGCGCTCCTGCAAGAATCTCGGAAGCACTTGCGCTCCCTTCATTTACCAGAAGCACGATTGGTTTGTTAAAGCTTGACTCATCATCTGCATAATATGATTCCAGAATCTTTCCCTTGCTCTCAGTATGCATAATGGGGCCTTTGCCCATCAGCTGATCCGCGATGTCCAGCGTCACGTTGATAAATCCGCCGGGATTGTTTCTTACATCAAGAACAAGGCTTTCCAGTCCTTTGCTTTTCAGGGCTGCGAGCGCTGCCTCAAATTCCTTGTTGGAATCGTTGTCAAAGCCTGTGATCTGTATGTAACCGATGTTGTTTTCCAGCATCTTATAATTGACAGATGTATTTTTAATCACCGCTCTGGTAATTGTAAACTGGAGCGTTTGTCCGTTTCGGTCAACGGTCAGTGTAACCTTGGTGTCCGCTTTTCCCCGCATCATTTTAACCGCTTGATCCAGCGTCTTTGAGGAAATATCGGTGCCGTCTATCTTGGTTATAATATCTCCGGCTTTTATTCCAGAATCCTCAGCCGGAGTTCCGGCAGTTGGAGCAACGACACGGCAAAGCCCGTTATAGGATTCAACGCTCAGACCGATTCCTGAGTATTCGCCGCTTACAGCCTCTACAAATTCGGTCCCTCCCCCGCTGTTTCCGTAATAGATACTGTACGGATCACCCAAAGAATAGACTACACCTTCAAACGCACCCTGTATCAAGTCCTGATATGCAACATCATCTTTGTAGTTTTCTTTGATGAATACGATATAATCCTTCAGGTCCTTTAACTGGGCATCCAGCTCGTCATCCTTCTGGGCAGCAGCAGCATAAACCACTCCTTGTCCAAATAATCCAGGTAGATACAGCAGAAATGAGAACGATGTTATCAGCATGGTTATTACGACAACGAACGCGATCACCTTTGCTATTTTTCTTGCTTTGTATGGATCCAACCCTTTTCCCCCCTTAATTCATTGTATTTCTAGTATTATGTTATGTCCCTTTTGCGACAGTAAGCAGAGGTTAGATAATCTCGATATCGAGAATGCTTCTGCCTTCCGACAAACCTCTCAGGCTGATATTGTAATCAATATTGAGCTTCCCTTTACCTTCTGTTTTTACAATATTATTCACAACATCATTTGTCAGAACCTCCATTTCGACTGAGCCGAAAGGGGTATCATAATAGCCTTTAAATCGTTTCCCTTTTTCAAACTCAATTTCCGTATCAAGTCCGATGTTTTCGCCGAATCGCTTCATCTTTATCGTTTCGCCTGTAATTTTCAGGCTGGTTGTGCAACCCTCCATACCGGAAAATTCACTTTCATCATAAAGCAAATAAACAGAATCGTCCTTTTCATAGTATTTACCCTCGGTTACAAACTCCAGCTGTTCTTCTTCCGCATCCAAAGTCACTTGCTTTCCGATTATTTTAAGCATTATTTCCTTCATACTACACCTCCTTTTAAGCATTGCAGAGCACTAGTGCCTTTTTATCTCTAAAGTCAATCGTTTTGTATCACAATATTAGGGAAGCTCTGATTCAATGGAGTGTGCGCAGATGGCCTGAGAAAAATGATCCGATCAGGTGTGCGTACGGAGTGAATCAGTGTTTTCTTAGTATACCACATCGAAAAAAAATCTTCAAATGAATCCGATTTTCCGAATTTCTTCCGTAATAAATATGGAATTGCAATGATTTTTTGAAATGAAAAAAGCGCATTCTTTCCGCTAGATGCGCTTTTTGATGATTCTATTCCTGATATTACCTCAAAACTTCTGGCGAATCAAAAACGATACCGCTCCTGATGCCGACTGCTTAGAAAAGATTAATCTTCTGTCTGTCTCCCAAGCTTCTTCAGCACTTCATCATCTTCCTTTTCATAATCGATATCCGTTTCTGACGGCATATCCATCATACCCTCACGTTTGGCACTCTGTACATTTTTATAATCCATTCCATTCACCTCCAGTTATTAATGTAACCCCATGATCTATTTTTATGCACCGGCAAAGCAGACCAAGAAGCTATATTCATTGAAAAAACACACTTCTTTCAGGAAACATCTGTATTTTTATCATGAAAACCGCCTGAATGGTTAATAATTAAAGTATACAGCGTAACCCCTTACTTAGGAACGTTGATTCATATCAGGCGCACGCCTGATCAGTTTAATCAGTGCTTCCTTCAAAAAAGTTGAAAGAGGTGAAGTCAATTGTACAAAACAGGTGATTTTGTTCTATATGGAGGAATCGGGGTCTGCATCATCACGGACATCGAAGAAAGCGCCGTCAAGATCCACTGGCACACTGAGCAGGAGCTTCTCTACTACGTATTAAAGCCGCTGTATCATAGTTGTACGATCTTTTCCCCTGTCAGCAATCCCAAAGTATTCATGCGCCCCATTATCAACAAGGAACAAGCGGAAGAGATTATAGAGATGATTCCTGAAATCAAGGCTGAGATCTATCACACCAGACTGATCCGTCAGCTATCGGAGCATTATGAGGAAGCCCTGAAAACACACAGCTGCATTGACTGGGCAAAACTCACCACGTCGATCTATGCAAAGAAGAAGCTTTTGGAGCAGGATAAGCGAAAGCTTGGTGCGATTGATGAGAAATATCTAAAGAGAGCAGAAGAACTGCTTTATGGCGAATTGTCCGCGGCCCTTGGGATTTCGAGGGATAAGGTTCCGGAGTATATCGCCCATCGCACTCTGAACCAAAAGGAGACGCAAAGAAAAAATCCGGCTCCCATGTCAATAGAAGCCGGTCTATCCCAAGTACTGTAATGTGAAACGTCTGCCGAAGCGATGATACGGTATGATAACCATAAAGTCCGTGAAGCGATGATGCGGTATGACAACTATACGGTATGATACTGTTTCCTGTCTTCGTAACGTTCAAAGCCAAGTTGAATAATTTTCTCGATCAACTCCGGATACGGCAGTCCCTTCTCAGCCCAGAGAAGCGGAAACATGCTGTACTTTGTAAAGCCCGGTATGGTGTTGATCTCGTTTATGTAGACTTTGTTGGTTCCTCTCTCCAGGAAAAAATCTACCCTCGCAAATCCGCAGCAATCCAGAAGGCGATATGCCTCCACGGCAATCTCCCTGACTTCCTTGGTCACCTCATCGGGAAGATCCGCAGGAATGCAGATCTTAGACATTCCGCCGTCGAAATATTTAGCCTCATAACTGTAGAATTCAGCTGAAGGAAGAATTTCACCCACTGCAGCAGCCTCCGGGCGGTAATTGCCCAAAACGCCGGTTTCGATTTCTCTGCAGTCCAGACCTTCTTCCAGGATCAGTCTCCTGTCATATTTCATTGCGAGCTCCAATGCCGCGGTCAGCTCTTCCCTGTTCTTAGCCTTGCTGATTCCCACACTGGAACCCATATTCGCCGGTTTCACAAAGATGGGATAAGGCAGATACTTTTCTACCCTTCCTATGACCCGATCAAAATTCTCATCCAGTTCTTCTTTATACAGAGAAAGATGTCTGCAGATCGGCAGTTCCTTTTTGGCAAAAACCTCTTTGGCAAGAGATTTATCCATTGCTGCCGCTGATCCCAGCACACCGCAGCCGCCGTAGGGAATATCCGCCATTTCAAAGAGTCCCTGAATGGTTCCGTCCTCACCATAAGGTCCATGGAGGACAGGGAGCGCAAAATCGATCCAGTCCTTCAGAGATTTTTGTGCGCCAAGCACCGTGATTCCATACTTCTCCGGATCTGTGGCCAACGCTTCTTCCGCCAGCTTCTGCCAGCCTCCATCCTCAATATGCTCCACCGGCCCATCATAGAGCAGCCACTTTCCCTCTCTGGTGATCCCAATAAATACGGGAAGAAATTTATTCTTATCAATAGCCTTTATCACAGAGGTAGCCGACATCAGCGAGATTTCATGCTCACCTGATCGGCCGCCGAATATTACTCCAAGTCTAATCATTTCATAACCTCCAGTTCCCGATAATTAACTGCCAGGCAGTCGCGAACCTATTGTTTTATTGTATCACGTCTTAGGCCAAAAAAGACGCAATTCAATTTTTTTTGCTTTGAGCGCTGATAAATCTGAGCACGAACTTCATTCAATCAGCGTTTCTTTAGCAAATCTCTGATCTCGGTCAGCAGTTCCAGCTCCGCCTGTTGAGACTGGCCGCCAGACTGTGACGGCCCTTGCGGCTGTGGGGCTTGCGCAGAGGAACCGGCTTGAGGTGCTGAAACAGCGCCGGATGCAGCTTTGGCAGCGGACGCAGCATCCACCTCCACTTCTTCTTTTTTTCTGGCTCGGTTGATCAGTTTCACCGCAATAAAAATCGAGAAGGATATGATCAGAAAATCCACAACGGTCTGAATGAAGCTTCCATACTTGATTGTTACATTTCCTGAAACATACGCCATGTCTTCAAAGTTCATCCCTGAGGTAAGCAGTGCAAAGATCGGCATGATCAGATCCTGAACCAGAGATGTGACAATTTTTCCAAAAGCGCCGCCGATGATAACTCCGATGGCCAGATCCATAACGTTACCCTTCAGGGCAAATTCTTTAAATTCTTTTAACATTACTGGTTCCCCTCTCTCTGTAGACTTTCTTCGAGAAGTCGTTCCAAATGCTCTTTATCAAACTGATATTGGGTTGCGCAGAACTGGCAAATCAATTCGGCGTGCCCGTCTTCCTCGATAATTTCTCGCAGGTCTCTCGATCCGATGCTGAGCACCACCTGCTCCAGTCGTTCTTCCGAGCAGTCACAGTTCCAGCCGATCTCCCTGTATTCCAGCAGTTGAACCGCGAACTCGTCAGGAAGCGTGCCGAAGACACTTGCAAGCAGGCTGCTCAGAATGGCCTCTTCCGTCTTTCCCGCAGACTCAGCGACCACTTTTTCAGCCAGACTGCTGATGGGCTCCATCTCAGCGAGCAGAGCTTCCAGTGCATCCACAGACTCCGGTTGAGCATCAGGCAGCATCTGTATGATCATCCCTGCAGAAGATGCCGTGGTATAGTCTGGATTGATCCTCACCCCCAGAGCAACGGACGAAGATTGCTGCTCCGAAAGAAAGAAATATGCGGTAAGGTCATCTCCGATCTCACCGCTCACGAGGTCGATCTTTCCTACATAAGGTTCCTTGAGGCCCAGATCCTTGATCACGGTAAGGGTGCCGATGCCGATCGCACCGCCAACATCAAGCTTTCCGTTGGATTTGAGCGGAAGATCCACCATCGGATTGGAAATATATCCTTTTACCCTGCCGTCTCCAGATGCTGTCACAAGGACTTCTCCTGCGGGACCGTCTCCTTTAAATTGCACGGTGAGTTTATCTTTTGTATTTTTAAGCTGCAGTCCCATGAGTCCTGCTCCCGTCAGCACCCTTCCCAGTGCTGCGGTTGCCAGAGGGCTTGTTTCATGAATCCGTCTGGCATCTTCCGTCATAGATGTGGTGATTGCCAGATAGACACGGAAGGAACCGCTTCTATCCATTGCGATTAACGCTTTATTCATTTCGTCTTCTCCTATGTTCTTTTTCCTGTTTTCATAGACTAGCCTATTTGTGCCATCTCTGTCCGAAGCGCTTCGATAATCTCCAGGGAGTTTTGATTGCTGCTTCCCTTTGCCGAAAGATAGATCTTCAGCTTCGGCTCTGTGCCTGAAGGTCTCACAATGATGCTGCTTCCATCCTCAAGAATATACTCCAGCACATCTGATTTTGGCAGACGGATGGGTTTTGATCCTACAGAGAGATCACAGGAGCCTCCCCCCAGCACTCTGCGGACGGAAAGCTTATAGTCAGCGATTTCGGTCACCTTTTTGCCGATGAACTTAGCCGGAGCTTCTTTTCGGAAGCCTTCCATGATGCTGTTCATTTTCTCCATTCCTGCAGAACCTTCAAAGGTGAATTCCATCAGGTCATTTCTGTAATATCCATATTTCTCATATAGCTCCTTCAAACGATCTACCAGTGTCTTCCCCAGCTTCTTATAATAGGCTGTCATTTCGCAGATCAGCATGGAGGCATTGACGGCATCTTTATCCCTGACATATGCTCCGGCCAGATACCCATAGCTTTCCTCAAATCCGAAAATATATCGGTGTTCTTCTCCGTTTTCTTCTAAAATGCCGATCTGTTCCCCGATGAATTTAAATCCGGTAAGGACATCGATCATTTCAACACCGTAAAACTTGGCTATTTTTTCCGCCATCTTTGTTGTTACGATGGTTTTTATGGCAATGGGATCCTTTGGCATAGGCCGCGGAAATTCGCGGGCAGGGTTCTCTTTTCCTGCCAGTTTATCCATATTGGCCTTACCCCTCCGATGACAGATATAGTCCAGCAGCAGCACGCCGGTTTCATTCCCGCTGATCAGCTGATAATCAACGGTTCCTGTTTCAAGGTTTTTATGGCGAACGGCAATGCCAACTCGATCGCAATCAGGGTCGGTGGCCAAAAGCAGATCCGGCGGATTCCCCTCCTGAGATAATTTCTGGCATAGCGCAATCCCCAGAGCCAGCGCTTCCTTTTTTTCCGGATTGGGATAGGGGCAGGTAGGGAAGTTTCCATCGGGCATCTCTTGTTCCCGAACGGTACTCACCTTTTTCACACCGATCATTTTCATGATCTTTTTTACAGGACGGTTGCCTGTGCCGTTCAGTGGAGTATATACCACGGACAAGTCAGAACAGTCCATTCCGGTGCTCTCATTTTTCACGGCGGCGAGAAATGCCTCGGTTACTGTAGTCGGTATGGTTTGAACCAGCTCCTGCAAGGAAGCATCAACAGCTGAAACCTTAATGATGCCGTGTTCCAGCGTAAATCCTCCGGAATGGGTCTTTACGTCTTTAAACAAATCTACTTTTTCTATCAGAGAAAGCACTTCAGAGGCAGCTTCCAGCGTGAGCTGACAGCCGTCAGAGCCGTATACTTTATATCCATTGTATTTTGAAGGGTTGTGGCTGGCGGTAACCATGATACCTGCACAGCAGCCGTAATGTCTGACGGCAAAGGACAGGGCGGGGGTAGGCATCAGCTCCGGATATACGTAGGTTTTAATCCCGTTTGCTGCAAGGACGCAGGCTGCTTCTGCCGCAAAGAGATCGGATTTGATCCGGCTGTCATATGCAATAGCTACCGTGGGAATATCGCCTTTGCAGCTGTCTCCCCCCGGCTTGTAATGAAGGTTGATATAATCGGCAAAGCCTTGAGTTGCTTTTCTGACGGTGTAGATATTCATTCGATTGGTCCCTGCTCCGAGAATGCCCCGCAAGCCTCCGGTACCAAATTCCAGATCCCGGTAGAACCGATCATGAAGCTCTTCTTGATCCTCAATTTCAATTAGTTCCTTTCTCAGGAGTTCATCCAGATCTTTCTGATCGAGCCATTGTTTTCTAATCTCTTCCGCTTGATACATACAAGTACCCTCCAATACATTACTATTTTCTGTTATAAAATAATACCCTAATTCGCGGCGTCAGAATCTTTTTTCCAATCTATTTTACCATAAAAAAAACTTGCGGTGTTGCTCTTCCGCAAAAAGAGTAAACCCGCAGTCCACATTCGAAAATCTGCAGGTTTACTCTAATCTAAAGTGTTGTGCGGTGCGGTGTCATCCCCACCATTTGAATGCTTGTAATTCTCGAAGCATCAATTGATGACAATGACGCGGATGCAACCGCCTCTGTTTGGTGCCTTATCATAGTAGAAGGACAGAGATTTGCCTGATTGATAGGCGTCCATGGCGGCGCTTATGGACGAAAGTGTGTAGTTTCCGGAGCTTTTGCTGTAGACCGCAACATTAGCGGAAACAGGATAGGTTTCCGTATCATCGTCAACCTTGAGCTCTGTCAGCGTGAAGTCATTCATTCTGCTGCTCGTTGCTGTTAGATTCCTGATCATGCTGATTTCACCGCTTTCTCCGTAGAACCGGGCAGGCCCAGCTTTTGCACCAAGAGTGGAACCGGATGTCTTGAGAGTCTGTGAAACACCATCGATTAAATATTGGTAACTGCCGCTTAGGCTCATGCTGGAGTCACTGGAGCTGGACTTGGTAACCACGCCGTAGCTGCTGGTATCTCCGGTCACATCCTTCAGGATCAACGCAGTAATCTTCCCGCCGCTTGCTTCATAATACAAGACGTCGCCTGAGGCAAAATTGATACCATCGAGCCGCTCCATGGAAGTCCTCACGTAATTGCCCATGCTGGTGTCGAGGATGGTTGCATTGGTTGATATGCTGGCGGTTCCGATCATTCTGAGGTCTGCATCAGCCTCGCCCGTGATACTGCCCCCCGTTACACCCCCAAGAATCATAGTCCCATTGGAGTCAAAGCGTACCGTAAGAATACTGCCCACATTTAGGGTACTGCTGCTTGTAGTATATTCGATTTCCGTTCCGTCTGGCTTGACTCCCCTGAAATAGTTGGAGGTGTATTCCTTCCCGCTGGAGTTGGTATAGTTTTTCGTTCCTACCTCCGTTATGTAGACCACCGCCGAGGCATTGATCTTTGTTGCAGATACGGCGTCAGCAACACCCCCGGTTTTCCCAAGAAGAAGTGTCACGGCACTACCAATTTTCAGACTTCCTGTGGAAGAGAGCGCTGCAAAGGCTGCGGAAGATTCCAGCGGATAGGAAGTCCCCGAGATGGTTACCGAGGTTATCGCATTCTGACTTGGAGATGCGTCTTCATAAACACCGGTTACTTTGTCATCGTATACCCAGACCGTTCCCTTGGATTGGGAGTAATAAAGGATGTCATAAGTATGAACGTCGGAAGCGTTCACAAGGCTGCCGTTTTTGTATATGGTCAGTGCTGAGGCATTCATTCCAAGCTCACCTGCCCAATTTGATGAGTTCACCGTATAGGGACCATACATATTGTCAGAGATAATGGAAGCATAATCCACTGCGCCGCTGTCGTTCAGGGAGTATCCCAGACTCTCAGCATAGGTTTTGCTTCCATCCTTCAGTTTTGCACTCAGCATGTTATAAATCAGATTTGCAGCATTTCCTTTTGACAAAAGAGTCCCAATGCCTCCTGCAATATTCTTGGAAAGACCGTTGCTGTAATAAACGTTCATCTGGGCGGCTGGGAAGGAACCGGTGAAGTCACTGGCGGTATAGCCAAGCAGCTTCAGTGCACTGTTGACACCTTGCTCTAATGTCACTGCAGCATCAGGACGGAAGGTTCCGTCACTATAGCCAGACATCATGCCGTTGGATACAGCGATCTTGATGTAGGGTGCAGCCCAGTTTCCTGCTGGCACATCTTTATATGGTGATGATTTTGACGAGGTGTCTACAAGATCCTTGTAGCTCGACGCCATAACCAGCATCTTTGCAAATTCTGCTCTGGAAACGGTGTTTGACAGATTATAATTCCCACTGCCGTCTGCGCTGATGATACCCATGGATGCCAGCAAAGTCGTAGCACTGTCGGCTCCTGAATCGGCACTTGAGGGAACCGCGGCAGCGGTAAACAGAAGCATAGCAACTAAAATCATAGAAAGACCCGTTTGCAGTCTTTTCCTCTTGCGGTGTTCTGAACTCTTGATCAAAATAACTTCCTCCTATTTGTAGATATTGTTACAAGATACACATCAGTCATAACGGAGCGCATCAATGGGATTCATCTTTGCAGCTTTATTTGCCGGGAAATAACCGAAGATCATGCCTATGGCAACTGAGACGGAGAATGCAATCACAACTGCATTCCAGGACGGAGCAACCGTCATATCCATGGCAACCCCCGCACCATAGGCGGCTCCTATTCCAAATACAATTCCGATCACTCCTCCAGCGGAACTTGTGGTTGCGGCTTCGATGAGAAACTGACGCATGATATCCTTTTTCTTCGCGCCGAGAGACTTTCTGATTCCGATTTCTCTGGTACGCTCCGTTACAGATACCAGCATGATATTCATGATGCCGATGCCTCCAACTACTAGTGATATTCCGGCAATACCCACCAGAACCATGGCTATCGATGCAGTCATTTCATTTACGGTATCAATCATCTCCGACATGCTTGTAACCCGATAGGCATCTTCGTCATCGAAAACGGAATACATCATATTTTCTATGATTGCCATCGTCTCTTCTATTTTATCCGTATCCACTGCTGTGAGGTAATACGTCCCGATGCTGGCACTGTTTGCCAGTCTTGTGGCTGCCGTATAAGGAACATAAATCACGTCGTCTGCAGAGCTTTCCTCCGAATCACCAGTTTCCTCCAATATGCCTACCACTGTATAAGTAGAACCATTCAGCTTGATCGTTTCTCCAATCGGATCGGCTCCGCCAAACAGCTCTGCGGCCTCATACGTCCCAATGACGCAGACCTTCAATCTTCGAAGGGTATCAATGTATTGGATAAAACGCCCTTCCGATACAGCGACGCTCTGCATATCGTCGTAATATTCGTTCACTCCGATTACTGAGGTGTCAACAGAATTGATATCGTACTTTGCTGTGACGCTAGCAGTAACCTTAGGGCTGTACTGATCCAGATATTCCGGATTTTCTTCCACAAGCTGCTCTACCTCGTCTACGGACAGCGTTCGATTGGTTCCTCTTCCCATGACATTTACTGTGATGGTATTGGTGCCCATACTTTCAAAACGAGACGTCATATCCTGAGAGAGCCCGTTCATCAGACTCACCAGTATAATCACGGAAGCAACACCGATAATAATTCCCAGCATCGTCAGAAAAGCCCTCATTTTACTTGCCCTGAGGCTCTTGATGGCCAGGCGGAAGGATTGCTTAAAATTCATGCAGTGCCTCCCTTCCAGACGCTGGCACCGCGCCTCCCTTGATGGATCCTTTCCGTTCACCCGCATGTTCATGGCTTTTTACCCCGATCTGCTCAGGAACGCTGTGCCCGCTGTCTTCAACAATCCTGCCGTCGGAAATTCGGATGATCCGTTTGGCTTTTTCGGCAACGCCCATATCATGGGTGATTAAGATGATCGTATTTCCCTCTTCGTTCAGTGCCTGTAAAAATTCCAGTACCTCTCTGCCGGTTCTGGAGTCCAATGCTCCCGTGGGCTCATCCGCGAGGATGATAGAAGGATTTCCGGCAAGAGCTCTGGCGATGGATACTCGCTGCTGCTGCCCCCCTGATAATTGGGATGGCATATTCAGTTTTTTATCTGCAATCCCCACTTTTTCCAGCGCTCTGACAGCCAGCTCAATTCTCTCTTTCTCTGGTATTCCTTGGTAAATTAATGGCAGCTCCACATTTTCCAGAACGCTTAACTTTGGAATCAGGTTATACTGCTGAAAAATAAATCCCAAGGTCTTTCCTCTATAATCTGCGAGTTCATCATCATTCATGAGGCTGACATCCTGCCCATTCAGATAATATTTCCCCTGTGTGGGCACATCCAGACAGCCAATGATATTCATGCAGGTGGATTTTCCCGAACCGGACTGCCCGATGATAGCCGCCATCTCATTTTCTCTGATTTCCATTGTAATACCGTCTATGGCACGGACCTCATTGTCTCCCATTTGATAAATCTTATAGACATCTTCCAGTCGAATCATCGCATTCACCTTACATTCCGCGGCCGCCGCCGGATGGCGGTCCTCCAGTGCCTCCGCCGCCGCCTCCGGTGGGGCCGCCGCCCATTCCTCCGGCTGGCATCCTCTGCTGCTGTGAGCTCGATTCTGCCGATGAGCTTTTCACTTCAGGCACCAAAACGATATCCCCTTCTAACAATCCACCTTTGATTTCAATATAGGATTCATCATTCAAACCCATTTCTACCCGAACGTATTTGGCACCGTCGGGGGCACTGCTCTGATTGATTTTTTCATCACCTTTTGCACCCTTGACCAATACCGTATTTCCCCGGTTCACTGCCGTGACTGGAACACGGAGTACATCTTTCGCAGAATCGACGATGATCTCTGCCGATACATTCATTCCCGGCCATAAATCTTCTGCATCATTGATTACGATTTTTACTGGATAGGAGGTAACTCCGTCGGAGGACGTTCCCAAAATCCCAATGTTATCCACATATCCGGTAAAATCTCTGTCACTCAGCGCATCTGCTGAAATGCTGACTTCCTGGCCTTTCTCAAGCTGAGCAATGTCCAGTTCATCGACGTTGATGGTAAACGTCATTACTGACATATCAGCGATGACACAAAGCGTTGTCGAGCCGGAATTTGATGATTCCAGAGTATCTCCCGCCTTGATATCCTTTTCAATGACTGTGCCGGAAATAGGAGCAGTGACATTATACTCGTCCAGCTGATCCTGCGAGCTTTCATAGGATAGCTGAGATTCCCTCAATGAGAACTGACTTGATTTCAGCGTATTATCTGCCCCATCGTTTGTCAGCTGAAGAATGCCATCCCCTTTTGTCAGGTATTCTCCTGAGGATGCGAGAATTTTTGACACAAGGCCCGAAGTCTTGGCTGTTACGATCTTCTCCGTTCCCCCTTCCAGCTGGGCGCCGCTGTAGCAGTCAATCCCTCCTGCATTTACTGTGACATAAGTGCCGCTATCCAGCGCCCCCGGATTGTCAATTGTCACTTCCACATCCTTTACTTCTATGTATCCTTCTAAAACCCTTTTTGAACTATATATTTTGCTGATTTTTCCCTTCAGCTCTTCGAAGGTATTTTCAATCGTAACGGTTACGGTCTGGCCCACAGAAAGACTGCCTGCATCGGCTGTGCCGAAAGAAACCTTTGCCGTCAGCTTGGAGTCATCTACAATGGTTGCTATTTTCGTCCCGCTGGACACGTTATCTCCTTTTTCTACGAGCACGTCTGTAACCCGCCCGGAAATAGGCGCGGATACCGTCAGTCCCTGATATGCCTCCAAACTATCCTGATACTCCATCTGTGCCTTCTCGTAGCTGATATTTGCTTTTTCAAGTGTTTTTTCCATATCGGAGGAATCGATTCGATATAAGGTCTGACCTTTCTCCACTGGGTCCCCCTCCTGGAACGTATCTTCCAGCACATCCCCTTCCACCAGCGCTATGACAGAATACTGTTCTATCGGTGAGACAGTACCCTCACCGCTGATGACAACGGTGACGTCCCCTTTTGCCACCTCGTGCTCTGTGTAAGATACTTCGTTTTTATCTCCCTTAAAAAATCCGGTTGCCGCGGCGAATGCTCCTATTAGGATTACTAATAAAAGAGAAGTGCAGACGATTCTTCGCTTTCGGTAATTCAATTGATTGATTTTCTTCAGAAATGGTACTTTTCCAATTAAGCTGGTTAAAATTGCGGCGGCCTTTGATGCCTCTAACCGGTCAATCCATTTAGAGAGCCGCTTTTTCAAAATCTCTTTTTCTATGTTTTGCCCCAAGTCCTGTTCCTCACTTTCCCACACATTTTTATTTCACAATCTTTGATGATTTCATAGTATCGTTTCTTTGTGTTCATTTCGTGAGAACTGTGTGGGCAGATCTTAAAAGTCGTGGCAAAAACTGCCTTTTATTTTCATTAATTTACCAACGTGACACAGCGCCTTCACAAAAGCGTCATATTCATCCTTTATCATTAGGAACTGTCGAGCAAAGGAAAAAGCCGATTGGAAAGGAGTTATGATAATATGAGAAAGTCAAAGATACTTCCCTGCATTCTGGCGGTCGCGCTGATTGCAGCATCTCTGGGAGCATGCGCCAAAGACGAGGGAGGTGAAGTCTCTGTACTTAAGAAGCAAAAGGAGACTATGGCAAAGGTGGTCTCATTGGACGGAGATCAAATCACTTTAATTTTGGCCGATACACCAGAAAAGAACGGTGCTTCTTCAGACGAAGTCAGCTCTGCCGCCACAGCAGCAGTTCGTACCAGCCTTCTGGCAGCAGATGACAGCACAGCGGCGCAAGCTACTCCTCCTGAAGGCCAGCCGCCTCAAGGCGGAGGCCCTGGAGGCGGAGGAGGCGGACGCGGCGGTACACCTCCCGAAGACGGAGCCACACCTCCGGAAGGCGGTGGAGCTCCTCCGGAAGGCGGTCAGCCCCCTACCTCGGGTGCTGCAGTAAATGGTGGTCAGAGTGATTCGGGTACTCCTTCAGGGCAACCTGCTCAGCCGGAACGATTCTCGCAGCCGGGGCAGCAAGATCAAGCTACTGATCAAAGCGGTGGGGAAAACCGGCAGGAACCAGGTCAAGGCGGCGGGGAAATTCAGTTTACCGGCGGGGAAGTTACCTTTAGCTTATCGTCGGATTTAAAGGTGACGATGGGAAACAATAAGGAAGAGACCGAAATTGATTTATCGGAAATTAAGGAAGGCTCTGTAATCATGTTTACAACTGTAACGGATGAGGATGGAAATGAGGTCATTGATACGATTCGTATCCTGGAGTAACGGCAAGACTCCATAGTTCAGTTGCAAATTAGATCTGGCTGGCCCAAAAAGGTTTATGGAATTTGGGGGAAATAGGAGAAGAATAAAAAAATCCGTGTATTGGGGCAGTTTCAAAGTTTGAAACTGTCTCTCATACTGCGGATTTTCTCGTCTTTATTATTTTAGAAGTCAGTGCCTCTCAGTGCCTTTTTTCGTCTCAATCTCAGCATCTGAAGTTTCCCGTTTCTGTTTATCGAGTAATTCCAATGTTTTGAACTTAAGTTTGAGCGTTGTCGGCTCGTCATATTCCTGCATCAGCGGGTCATATTTATGATCCAGCAGGATATCCTTATAAAGCTCCTGGGCTTCCTCTGCTGATTTCTTGTCGTCATCTGATTCTGCTCCAATGAGGCAAAGCGGTGGAAACAGGACACACCACCAATTCTGGCCTTCTCCTTCTCCTATGGTTATGTTCAGCGTCTCGTAATTTCCGGAAGGAAATATGACCTCTCCGTAGGCTTTCCGAGGAATCCATTTCACGCCCAGCTCTGCTTTGACCGTATAATCATATCCGTTTTCAGCGATGATCCGTTCTGCTGTGCTTTCGATTTCCCTCAGATTGTCCTGAATGTACTTTCTGGATTGTTCCAGGTTAAGGCTTACCCGTGCCTCGCCGGCAGCTGTATTGTTTTTCTTCAGGGCAGTCTCCTCTGAAGACTCAGCCGCGTAAACGCTCGGCTGGGAGCGGCCTGCCAGGCCTGACAACGAGGATGACCCCGAAGGAACTGTTTTGTCACCGGATGGCTGAGGCGGAGCGGAATCCTTTTCAGGATTTAGGAATGTATCCATTTCCTGAGCCATAGCCGCTTTGACCAGCTCGCTGTTGATCTTTGCAAGGACACCGTCTCTCACCTTCAGCTTTAGCTGCTGATCAGAGACTGAATCACTGTTTGCAATAACGTGAAACCTTATGAAATCATCATTGCTCAATTTATTTTGACTGCTGTAAACCGTCCACGCGCTGTAAACGATGATACAGATCATTAAAAGAAACAAGATTCTGATTTGCCTTCTTCTTAATCCCAATAAAAATCCCTCCCCTGATTAAGATTTTCAATAGTAATCTTGCCCATGGAGAGGGAATTTTATACAATCTGTTTCCGTTTTACCTAAAGGTTCCATCTAATAATTTTTGGCTACGATCAAAAGTTTCGTACCGGGGTTAATCTCCTTTCCATATTCTAAATCATTGATTTTTTTGATTTCATCAATGGTAGTTCGATATTTTTTCGCAATATTCCAGATGGTGTCTCCTGTTTTTGATATGTAGAGAATAATACCTGGAACTGGGTTACTATCCTGAGGGCTATCCAGAAAGCTGACACTTTTCACAAGCTGATGCCGTTCCTGCGTGGCTACTACGGTATTGACCAGAATTCCTGCATTCACTTCAATCTGCTTATTATTAATTTTGTCAAACCAAATTTCCTTCAGCGCGATATCATTATTCGCCGTCATATCCGGTGTGATTCCGGGAATTTCCATAGCACTACGGAACGGGATTTCCTGCTCGATGCTGAAGATTGTTTTTCTCTCATCCGCAGAGGTGCAGATCAGGCTGACATTAACCGTTCCCTCTACAACACTCTTGGTCTGCTCGATCGTGGACCGTTTCTCCTTAATGGTCCCATTGACATAAATGACCTTATCGACGCTTCCGTACCGATCCGGAACATTGATGATCTCACGGGCGGAGATTTCAGCAACTCCGCTGCCGCCAAGAGTCAACACTCCGATTTCATCCGTATCAAACTGAACATCCTTTTTGTGATGGTATACGTCGGTTACAACTTCCTTTTCTACGTTTTTGTAGAGTTCCAAGCCGGTATCCACGCTCATATCCAATTCAAAAAGGCCTCTTTTTCCGTTTCCGTCCTCCTTTGCAGTTAGATTTAACGAAGAGATATTGAAGTTGATTTTGCTTCCTGCAGGATTTTGATCACCGGGATTGTGTTCTCCGTCCAGTCTAATAAACTGTGTAAATTCTGTCTTTCCCTGGTACAGTACCGGAACCGCCGTAGAATTATCTTCCTGGGCTCCGGCATCGGCTGCCGCCGCGTCGTTGTTTCCCTCTGCCCCTAGGTACAAAATATTACAATTAACAGATGCATTGATCACTGCTTTCTCTTTCGTGATCTGCTTATGGTTTTCTACCACGCTGACATCATATTTCAGTATCTTTGATATTTCCGGCATATTTTCCTTCAGTGCCAGATCATCTTTAATTTCTGTCGTCTCAGTTTTTCTCAGAGCTACATCAGTGAGCTTGATCCGCTCCTTCAGCATCTGGACTTCTTCGTCTCTGAGTCCTTCAAAGACTTCGATATCTACATTGCTGTATTCTTTCAGATGAAAAACGATGGTAGCTCTTACCCTGAATTTTCTTTCGTTCACAACGGTGAAATCTATTGACTCGACGCTGGGAACAACGGCCAGATCCGAATAGGGTCCCGCCTTCATTTCTGCATCATTTTTAAACGGTATTTTGGATTCAATTGCGACGATAGGATCACCGTCAGCATTTGTCTCTGGTACATAAAGTGTCTGCAGCAGCAAATCTCCGGTGATTCGCACGGAATCCGTTTCTGTCTGTCCGGTATGGATTTCCCTGTCGGAAAGCTTAACCTTGCCATCCATGGTCAAAATTCTAGCCAGATCAGGTTTGACATCAGGAACCAGAATATCCTCTTCCAGGCTTACGCGAAGCGGGTTCTTCTGCTTCATATCTACAAGCTTCAGCTTGCTGCTCATCAAACTTCCCACAATCGGTGCCTTTACAGGAACTGCTTTGGGAACAGGCGTCGGCTGAAGTACCGGACGTTTTGCAAAAGGCGCGGTAAAATTATGGATCGCCTCCGATTTCTTTTCCTTGTCGGCAAACGCAAAAGGTAAGTCCGGCCAATTTTTCGATTTGATGGCCTCAGTGAAAGTGATCGTTTCCATTGCTGCTTCTTCATCAGCCCCAGCTCCTTTCTCGAGGACATCTGCCGCTGCCGGAGCGGCATCAGGAGAAACCTCCTCCAGAATGGCCGCATCCTCTGTCTGGGTAGCTGCAAGGGCTGCATCTTCCGAGCTCTCCGAAACATTATCCGCTTCCAAAGAAACGGGAATAACCTCCGGGACTGCCTCCAAAGCCGGTTCGCCATATGCAGGAAAACCTTCCGCGGCATCCTGCGCCGCAACCTGTGCCACCGCCGCTTGAGCTGCGGTATTCTCTGAAGTGTCATCGTAGCCCGCGAAGGTCTGTTCATCCTGAAAAACAGGGATTTCTACCTGCTCAGTCTCCGCTGCCTGCTTGGCGGTTTCATGCAGCACTCTTTCATATGCCGCAGGATCAAAACGGCTGTTGACGCCTTTGGGCATGTAATGGTAACTATATTCGTCTGCTTCTTTTGCAGGCTGCAAAGCGAAATCCGGAATCCCTTCAAATTCTAACGGGTTTTTTTCGTACGTCATCGCATTATCCCCCTCTATCTACTGTTCGTTCTACTGTTCGTTGCTATAATGTATTCTTTGAGAGGGCTTGTTATGACAAATAATTTGGGCAGCCTTTGCTGATCTGTTATATGATCCAGTCGAAAATAAGTTCTTGCTTGCTGTCAGTCAGTTCTTGTTTTCCGTCAGCTGCCGGCTGATTGACAAATACGAGCTCAGGGTTTTTGATACTTACCTTTGTTCCTCCGGGAACGGATTTTGTAATAAAGGCGTTGCTTCCGATTACCGCACCTTTTCCGATCATGGTATCTCCACCGAGGATAGAAGCGCCGGAGTAAACCGTGACATCAGCTTCAATCGTTGGATGACGCTTCACACCGCGTAGATTCTGTCCTCCTCTTGTGGACAGGGCTCCAAGGGTCACTCCCTGATATATTTTGACGTGGTCACCGATCACCGTCGTTTCTCCGATTACAACGCCTGTGCCATGATCGATAAAGAAATACTTGCCGATGCTGGCGCCGGAGTGAATGTCAATTCCCGTTATACTGTGGGCATATTCACTCATAATTCTTGGAATCAGTGGAACCGATAACGCTTGCAATTCGTGGGCAAGCCGATGAATGCTGACTGCAAATACCCCTGGATAGGAGAAGATTATCTCATCTTTGCTTCCGGCGGCTGGATCTCCGTCATATGCCGCCTGAACATCCGTCGCCAGGTATTCTCGGATTTTAGGCAGCGTTTCCAGGAACTGAAAACATAGCTGCTCTGACTTTTCTTCCAGATCTTCGCTTTCAAAATCCTCCAGGCTGCTGGCCTGGTGGCGCAGTGCAAAACTAATCTGTTCCGTCAATTTCCCGCGAACACGAATCAGAAGCTCTCCAATATGGTACTCCCTCAGATCTTCCATATAATTGCTCTTTTCAAAATAACCCGGGAAGATCAATCTTCTGAGAATCTCAGATATTTCTATCACAACTTCCTTGTTGGGAAGCGGTCCAAGACTCTGGGGGATAATATACTGTTCTCTTTTATAGCTCTCTGATAATTGGGAAACCAGGTCTTCCACCTGGTTCTTAAAATCAAAACTCATTTCATCACCTTCTGTCAGATAGATACACATCACAATATCTTAGCTGCCTTATCTGTGCAGCTTTTATTTCATAGTTGTCAGATATGATTTCTTAATTTAGTGTATATTATCATACATCCATCTGGTGTGCAATCCTATTTTTTCGTGACTTTTCTTGCCACCACCGCAATTCTTCCGTTTTCTGTCCAGTAATCGCAGGTGGACAGGGTAATCAGCGAATCCCCATATTCGGCATCGACTCCTGTGTCGTAAAGCGCCAGCTTCTTTACCTCGGATACATAGGTTTCGAAATCCTTCTGGGTTGTAATATCGGTATATTGATAGTATTTAAATACATCTTGATTTTTCTGATACACCTTTGATAAAAAGACCGCCAGGATTTCATAGGTACCCTCTTCATAGATGGTATCAAATTTGATATATGGATGTTCTGTAAAGTAATTCTCTTCCTTATAATTCTGAAGACTGCCGAACATGCTTCCATCCCGAAAATAATGTCCGTAGATCAGATAATTGGTTTTTTCGTTGTTCAAGTCAGACTTCACGTCAAGATAGATCGCTCCGTACTTGCTTTTTCTTCCCTCCGGGCTGTGGGTGAGATAATAGTCATTATCCGTCTCCGGCTTCATCACAGGATAATCGATCGTGGTGTCTGCGATACTGATCCAGCCGGCAAACTCTCTGTTATTCTCGTAAATTTCGCGGTATCGGGGAAGGATCGCCCGACCAGAACCATCGTCTCCTCCAGCCTCATCCTTTGACCCCAGCCCTTCTCCCGCATTCTCCTGTTCCTTCTCTGTCTGTGCCTTTAATCGTTCCTGCATGGCGCGATACCCAAACTCATCTGTGAACTGCTGCAGAAGCAAAAGTGACGAGACTGCAAAGACAACCAAAAAAAAGACCGGCAAAACATATTTTCTTTTCTTTCCCAATCCGATTTGCTCCTTTCGATATTGACTGTTAATCTACCTAATTTAATTTATGTGTATCATCATTATACCCTCCTTTTACAAGATGCACCACGTTTTGCTTGTGTTTTAACAGTTGTCCTTTCAGCGGCAAAGTGTCCTGCCACTGCTATGCTCTATAAGTCGTCACAGTTTCAATTGCTCCAGTGATCCTTTATCGGCGAGGGCTGCCTCCTCCTCCTCCCCAATTTTGTCTAATAGCAAATGATATTTCCTATTAGACGAAAAAGCTGTGCTTCTTGTTGAAACACAGCCTTTAATTATTATCTATAATCCTATTTGATTAGTTAAATCAGGGCTGCCCTTACTGGACAAAATCATCACTGTCCTTGCCGAACGAAATCAGCGCTGCTCTTACTATAAAAGCAAAGTCAACACTGCTCTTACTGAAATAGCTCTGTGGAGAGATATCTTTCTCCCGTATCAGGAAGCAGCACGACAATAGTC
This sequence comes from Clostridiales bacterium, assembly GCA_015243575.1. Taxonomy (NCBI): domain Bacteria; kingdom Bacillati; phylum Bacillota; class Clostridia; order Peptostreptococcales; family Anaerovoracaceae; genus Anoxybacterium; species Anoxybacterium hadale. The sequence continues at coordinate 4,004,573 of CP042469.1, read as the reverse complement.
TTTCCTTTATTTTCGGGTCTCTTTGCTACCTGTGTCGCCGCAAAGGCTGCGGCACCGGAGGAGATTCCTACCAGCAGGCCTTCTGTTTTGGCAAGTTTTCTTGCGGTGTCAAAGGCTTCGTCATTCTTTACCTTGAAGATTTCATCCACAACATCTCTATTAAATACATCGGGAACAAAACCGGCTCCGATGCCCTGAATCTTATGAGGTCCTTTGGTACCGCCAGACAGTACTGGGGAGTCAAAGGGTTCCACTGCGATAATCTGAACGTTTGGATTTCTTTCCTTTAATACCGTTCCTACGCCGGAGATGGTTCCACCCGTACCTACACCGCCAATGAAGATATCCACCTTGCCGTCGGTATCTCTCCAAATTTCTTCTGCAGTGGTCTTTTTGTGAATCTCTGGGTTGGCTGGGTTCTTAAACTGTTGTGGAATAAAGGAATTCGCCGTCTGGGCAGCCAGTTCCTCTGCCTTCTTAATGGCTCCTGGCATTCCCTCCGCTCCAGGTGTCAAAACAAGTTCTGCGCCCAGTGCCTTCAGAAGATTTCTCCGCTCTACGCTGAAGGTCTCGGGCAAGGTGATGATCAGCCGATAACCTTTTGCCGCCGCAACAAATGCCAATGCGATTCCAGTATTACCGCTGGTCGGTTCAATAATCACGGTGTCCTTATTGATCAGGCCTTTATCCTCTGCATCTTTAATCATTGCGTAACCGATTCTGTCCTTTACGCTGGATGCAGGGTTAAAGTACTCCAGTTTCGCCAGCACTTCCGCTTCAAGGCCGATTGCTTTACCGTAATTGGCTAGTTCAAGCAGAGGTGTATTTCCGATCAACTCTGTCAAGTTCTTTGCAATTTTACTCATTTCAATTTCCCCCTTGTTTATATATATCATAGTATATCTATATGATTTATATGTAATTTACCATTATTGTATGCTTGACACTTTGATTTGTCAATAGATAATTTGGAAATTTTGTTATTTGGAAATTTGAAAATCTTTTACTGTTGAGTCATAGAAAAAAGCCTGCCCAAGCTGCCTGTAAGGCGGCTGGACAAGCCTGCTGTCAAATTATTTGCTGTTTTACACTTATTTAAAATGGCCGTCTTCCATGATCATATCCTTCAGCTTGTCGATATGATTGAAGGCTTCGAATCTGGCGTTGGCGCCATTTCCATTCGCAATTTCCTCATAGATCCGTTTGTGCTCCGGGATCATTTCCTCAGCTCGCTTAAAATCCTTATAATAGATGTAACGAAATCTGAGAACCAGCTCCTGAAGCTGCTCAACCATATGAATCAAATGGTTGTTTCGGCTGGATTCAACGATGAGATGGTGAAACTTTGTATCAGTGGTGATCATGTCCGCCATATTTCCCTCGATAACCGCCTGCTTGAATTTCTCGCTGGTCTCAGCGAGAACCGTCTTTTCTGCCTCGGTCATCCTTTCGGCTGCATAATATGCGGCAAGGCCTTCCAGGTTCGCTCTTACTTCGAGGATATCTTCCATATCCTTAATGGACACCTCGGAAGCATATGCTCCTTTTCGCGGTTCGATGACTACAAGTCCTTCTTTTTCAAGCTTTCTAATGGCTTCTCTGATGGGGGTACGGCTGACGCCCATATCCTCAGCAAGCTCTATTTCCATCATCCTGGTGCCGGGTTTTATCTTGCCTGTGAGAATGAGGTTTCTCAGCTCTTCATATACAATTTCTCTCAGCGGTCTGTGACTTTGAATATCAAAATTAAGCATTCTCATTTCCTCTTTTAATAAGATCGGAAATACCGCTTGTAAATCACGATATTTCCGTAATGTTTTAATCCAATCAGGGCTGCCGAATGATATCCAACCCAATCATAGTGCTTTTACAAAAAAGGTTTCCTGGTTTAGCTGTCTGAGCTTCGAATATGCCGCTTCACCTTTCCTTTTACTGGTATAAAGTCCGAACACTGTGGGGCCGCTTCCGCTCATCAATACTTTATAAGCGTTCCCTTCCTGCTCCATTTTGTTCTTTGTATACACAATTACAGGATACTCTTTTAGGCTATAATTTTCAAGTACATTCGTCATATTTTTTGAAATTTTATAGTAGTTCCCTTCCCTCAGTCCGGCCTTTAATTCCACGGTGTTTGGGCGATTTTCAATCTCTTCCAGGTTCAGTCCTCCGTAGACCTGAGCCGTCGAAATGCTGATGGACGGTTTTGACAGCAATACCCATGCCTTCATCGGAGAAATCTGCTCAAGTTTCTCCCCAATTCCCGATGCTGCCGCACAGGTTCCGGCAAGTGGATCTTTATGTAAATACAAATTCTTGTTGAGCGCTGCCTGCCCTGCCAGACAAAACGGAACATCTGCGCCCAATGCGGTACCATGCCGCATTAGAGTTTTTAAGTCAAGTCCCAGATTCCAAAGTTGATTGACCCCATGCAGAACTGCCGCGCAATTGGCACTGCCTCCCGCAAGTCCGGCAGCCACCGGAATCCTCTTATCGATGTGGATTTGGAACGTTCCAATGCGGCCCTTTCCGTACTCCCGAATCATTCTCTCTGCAGCTCGATAAGCAATGTTTCCTTGGTCATCAGGCAGGTAGGACAGACTGGTGGAAAGGTTGATTGCAACATCATCGTCCAATCTTCCGGCCACCCCTTCTGCATCTCCGCTTGCGTCCTTTGGATTGCCCTTTATTGACCCTGCTTCAAGACCCTCCTGCCATATTATTTTTACGGTATCATATAGATCCACCTGCTCCATTACCATGAGTACCTCATGGTAGCCGCTTGGGAGTTTTCCCAATACGTCAATGGAGAGATTGATCTTCGCATACGCTTTCAGAATAAGCTCTTTCATTGTTCTGCTCCTCATAAAAAAGTTGCTGCGCCACTTCCGCTAGGGAACCCACCGGCTGCGCCTCCGACTCGCTTCGCTCTCATGCTGTCCGTTTTGCCAAGCCAAGCAAGCTTGGGGCAAAAAGGCGATGGTTCCCTTAGGCGCTCGCCGTGCGAGCTGAGCACCCTCCTTTATCGGCGAGGGGTACCCCCTCTGCACTCCCCATTTTATCTAATAGAAAATGATAGTCCCTATTAGATAAAAAAAACGGGCGAAACATTAAGATCCGCCCGCTGTTGTTGCTTTTCATTTGACCGCTTCATACTTTCGAATTACTTCGTCGTTTTCTTGTTCTTGCTCTTCCCTGTGGCGTTCTTCGGTCTAGTGGTTCCTGCTGCAGCCTTTGCAGCCGCTCTCTGTCTTTCCAGTTCTGCTTTTTCCTTGCGTCCGGACTTGTAAGTGCTTCCTGCTGCGGTAATCGGTTTAGGCCCGGTTACGCGCTGAGTATCTTTTGCCGGTTCATCTGCAAGAATGATTTCGTTTGCCTTGGCATTACTCTTGCCTTTGTTTTTCTTTTCTGCCTGGGCTCTTGCCTTTTCTTTCTCTTTCTCCGTTTTCGCCACAACTTGTTCTACGGACTTGCCTGTTTCTTTGGCAACTTTATATGGATTCACTTTGACTTTTTCCTCAGCAACCGCTTCCTCTTCCTGCTTTTTCAGCTGTCTCTTTGCAGAGAGGGAGGTATAGCCGATCATACCGACCATCATAACAGCCATCAGACCCATGTTTACACTGGAATCCACGCTTGTATTTCTGGTTGTAAATTCAACCAACTGTTCTTTTCCCAGTGTGTCGCCGTTTACCATCTGAAGGTCTCCGGAAATTTTAAGCTTATAGTCTGTATTGGATATGAGCGTCTCCTCAACCAGCACCCAGATTTCTTTTGTCTGTTTCGGATACAATATCTTTGTCTTTAGAGTCTTTCCTTTGGCATCGGTTACTTCAAATGCGTCCTTGTTCGCTGCCTGTACCTCATCCGCGGAAACATCCTCATTAAAATATAGCTTTACCACTACATTTTCCAGCATGGAATTGTGGCTTCCGTTTTTCGGATAGCTGTCTTCCAATTGCAGACCTGCTGCAAAGCAAGTGGAAAAGGACATTAAAAACACCAATAGGGTTAGGCTCAAAATTATGCCTGATTTTTTCATATTGTATCTTCCTCCGATTTCTTTTTTCTAAGCTTCTGGAAAAATGATTTCATGATTTTCTCACATTGCTGCTGCATGATTCCAGTTTCTATCTGCACATTATGATTTAATCTTTCATCCTGCAAAATATTGGACAGGGACCCGCAAGCGCCAGTTTTCCGATCCAAGGTTCCTATGAAAACCTTTTGGATTCTTGCCAGAACCATGGCTCCGGCACACATGGAGCAGGGCTCCGTTGTTACATACATACGGCAGCCGAGGAGCCTCCAACCCCCCAGCGTTCCGGCAGCCTCCCGGATTGCAATCATCTCAGCATGAGCAGTGGGGTCTTTGTCTGTCTCTGTCTTGTTATGCCCCCGGCCGATGATCATACCGTCCTTTTCGATGACGGCGCCAATGGGTACTTCACCCAGGGAAAGAGCTTTTTCTGCTTCTTTAAATGCTTCCAGCATAAATTCTTCCGGACTCATTTATTATGCTCCTTTCCTGCGATTTCATATGCCCTACAATATTACCATAGTTTATTGAATTTTTCAATGAAAATCGAATTTCGCTTTCATCGTCAAAAAACCCTGCGGCATCAGCTGCGCAGGGTTTTCCTATAATTGGTTTTTTAAATTTTTTGTTATACGGAAAGTACCTTATCTAAAAATCCTCTTGTCCTCGGGTTTTTCGGATTGGTGAAGATTTCTGATGGAGGGGCTTCCTCCTGAATGATTCCTTCATCCATGAAAATAACCCGATCAGCAACGTCCTTTGCAAAGCCCATTTCGTGGGTGACCACTACCATGGTCATTCCCATGGCAGCAAGCTCCTTCATAACGGCCAAAACCTCACCGACCATTTCGGGGTCCAGTGCAGAGGTCGGTTCGTCGAAGAGCATGATGTCAGGCTCCATCGCAAGGGCTCTTGCGATAGCCACACGCTGCTGCTGTCCGCCGGACAGCTGTCTCGGCATTGCGTCGGCCTTCTCAGAAAGGCCTACTCGCTCCAGCAGCTCGAGTGCTTTCTGCTCCGCTTCCTTTTTCGTCTTCAGCTTGAGCTCCAGCGGTGCCATCATAATATTTTCTTTGACGGGAAGGTGCGGAAACAAATTGAACTGTTGAAACACCATTCCGATATGTCTTCTCACCTTGTTGATATCTTCTTTGGAGTCTGTGATGGTAATGTCATCAACAACAATTTCTCCACGGGTAGGCTCCTCTAAACGGTTAATGCACCGCAGCAGAGTCGATTTGCCCGAGCCGCTGGGTCCGATGACACAGACCACCTGTCCCTTCTCAATCTCCAGGCTAATTCCTTTGAGTACCTCCAGGCTTCCGAAGTACTTGTGAAGATTGTTTACAATGATCTGAGCACTCATATCTTCACCTTCCTTTCGACCTGCTTTGCAATAAACGTAAGTATGGCAATCAGTACAAGATAGTACACAGCGACCCAGGTATACGTGGCAAAGGACTGCATGGTACGCCCCTGGTAGATTTTCGCCTGATACATGATATCAGCAAAGCCAATAACCGAAATCAAGGAGGAATCCTTCAGGGTGATGATGAACTGATTGACCAAAGACGGCAGACAAATCCGCAGGGCCTGAGGCAGAATGACCTTTTTCATGGCTTGTCCATGGTTCAGGCCAAGGCTTCTTGCCGCTTCCATCTGCCCTGTATTGACCGCATTAATTGCACCGCGGAAGATTTCCGACATATATGCGCCTGCGTTTAAGGTCAGCGTGATCAGTCCCGCAAGGAACGGTGTCAATCGAACGTCAAATCCCAGAAATTGCATCATCTGAGGGATTGCGAAGAAGATATAAAACACCTGTACCAGCAGCGGAGTCCCTCTGATAAGGCCAACGTATAATTTCGAGATCCAGCCTAACACCGGCTTCTTTGAAAGGGTAAAGAAACAGGATACCAATCCCAGGGCAAATGCGAAAATTAATGCAAGCACCGTCACGGAAATGGTCATTTTAAGCCCAATCAAAAGCAGCGGGTTTAACTCGCCGAAAACTTTACCTAAGTCCATTTTTCTTCCTCTTTATTCTGCAGCGATATACTTGTCTAAAATTGCCTGATAAGTACCGTTTTCTCTGATATTCTTAAGTCCTGCGTTAAACATATCAAGAAGGTCTGTATTCTTTCCCTTCAGGACTGCAAATCCATAAGAGGATCCTTTTTCCATATCAGTAACCATCTTCAGACCGTTGCCCTGTGTGATTCCGTAACCCATAACAGGATAGTCTTCAAAGCAGGCTACTGCATTTCCTGTTTTAACGGTTTCATACATCAGTGGGGATTCATCAAAATATACAACGGTGAAGCCATACTGATCCTTGATGGATTCTGCGAATGTTGCGCCTTCGGTCCCGGTCTTTACCGCAACCTGCTGGCCCTTCAGGTCGCCATAGGATTTGATGGTATCATTGTCAGCCTTGATGGCCATAACAACACCGGAATCATAATAAGCTTCAGAGAAATCATATTTCTGCTGTCTTTCTTCTGTAATACTCATACCGGCGATAACTCCGTCGGTCTGATTGGATTCCAGTGCCGCTACTGCTGCGCTGAAGCCCAATGGATTGAGTTTGTACTCAAAGCCCTGATCTTCTGCAATGGCTGCCAGGATCTCGATGTCGATTCCTACATACTCGCCCTTATCATTCTGGAATTCAAACGGCGCAAAGGTCGTATCGGTTGCGATGTTGAATACCTTTCCTGCATTAGCTCCTGCATCGGACGGATCTTCTGCTTTTCCGCCTCCGCATCCTACAAATAATCCCATAGCCAGTACCATAATCAAGACTACGCTTAAACTCTTTTTCATAATATTCCTCCCCAGATTAAAAATTAGATACAGAACATTATACCTTAAGACCCCCCGGTTACGGAATAGGTTTGTTGAAAAATTGTATAAAATAATACAATTATACAATCGGAGTTAACAATAATTCCCTATCCCAAGGTCAAAAATGGAAAGAAGGGCCGGTGAGGTACCGAAGCCCTTCTCTCTATAGGATTATTCTAGAATTGAGCAATTTGTTGTAATTTTAAAAGCTTAGGAAGTACTGATTTTATGAAGTGTACGCGCACGGAATGGCAGCGGTTCCCTTATACTTCTTCAATGCTTCCGGTTGTACCGTTAATGGAAACAATCCAGTATCCATAAGCGCCTTGATTTTTGTTTTCTTCACCCCAGCTCTGTTCGAAAACATGATCTGCTCCACGAATGGGCTGCCAGTAGGTAAAGCCCGATTTTCCGCCGTCTGGCTGTTCTTCAGATAGAAATCGTCCGGGAATCCCGAAATAAAATCTTGACGCAACTCCGCTTTCATCAGCTTTTGCTCCAAATATGTAGTGTCGATACTGTGTGGCAAAGTAGTGCGCTCCCGGAGATACCATTGGCAGATTGCTTGTATTGTCTATTTTCTTCCATCTGGCTCCTGTCTTATCCTTATCAAAGGGGAATACATCTTCATAAAATTCTGCAACTCTGCAGGTATGTGCGCATGCGTTTAAAATATACTCATTGTAAAAACTATTGTATGTTTTTTTAGTAATGGCTTCATCTTTGGAAGAGACAGCAGCTTCACTGGGGAGCAGATCATCGGAGGTTGCTTCTTTTGCCTGCATTGGTATTTCATTGCCATTCATTGCTTCTTCCACTTCTTCTACAATCTGGTCGATCTGGTTCATGATTTTTTCAAAATCCGTATCTTCTTCTTGCTCATCTTCATCGCTTATCTGAAAAAGTTCGGATTGAAAGGACTCCCCCTCGCTGAGGGTGACCCCCTTTAGCACCGGGTGAAGAGGTTCTTTCTCATCCTTGGTTGAGGCCGCAGCTACAATGGCTGTCGAATAGTTATGGTAAGCATTCCCCTTACCGTCCAAATCTCCCGGCAGAAAGCGGAAGTAGGATTCGCCGTTGCCCTGACGATTGATCACCAGATTTCCAATGGTAGTATGAATGGTCCTCTCGCCTTTTTTTCCGAACAGGATCAGTTTGTATATGTAGTCGCCTTTTTCATAATACTTGAGGTTCTGTACAGTGCAGCGAAGCGCGCCTTTATTATTTCCTGTTTCCACCTTCAGATAGCCCTTGATGGGAGCGGATTCTCTTGCTGCAAACTGATTATTCTGTTCCTCCATCATGACGAAAGAGCGGTTATACTTGACGTAATTCATCCGTTTCCTTCTCCTCCTCCTGTTTGATCCTCATTTCTATCATGTCATTGGCATCACATCATGTTGTCGGCATCACATCATGTCATTGGCATCAGTTGAAATTGCCTTCACAAATTGGTAATATAGATATATGCGATTGGGATTGGTAATATGCAGGAGAAATAGAAAGGGGGACGCATATGTGGTTTGATATTATTATCGCTGCCATTCTTCTAACTTCGGTTATCCAAGGGTATCGGAAAGGGTTCTTTCAGACCTTCATCCATACCGCAGGATGGCTTCTATCAGTGGTTCTGGGCTTTGTCTGGTATCCCCACGTCATCAAGTTCTTGAAAGAAGAAACGGGTCTTTATGGCTCTGTACACGAAAAAATTGCAGAAAGAATTGCAGAGAATACCGGTTCTGCAGCAGATGCTGCCATGACAGGAATCCCGGACATTATCCGTGATATTCTGAACAAGGCAATTGATTCCGCTGCAAACACTATTGCACAGTCGGTATCGGACAGCGTATCAAATTTAATTTTTAGTATCATCGGTTTTCTGGTGATAGCCCTTGCCATAAAGCTGGTGTTTTATATTCTAACCATGCTTTTTTCCAAGGAAAAAAACAAAGGCATCATCGGCGGTATCGACGGGTTTCTCGGAATTTTCGCCGGTGCACTAAAGGGGCTGATTCTGGTTTACATACTACTGGCGCTGTTGGTTCCGGTTTCCAGCCTGTGGGGCGCTGCCTTCCTATCGGAGGGACTGGACGGCTCGATCCTGGGCGGTTATCTATATGATAACAATCTGATATTAATGGCCGTAAAAGGACTGTTTTAACTTGATTCTGCGGGCTGGACCCAGTTGATCTCCAAGACCTTCTCAGTCAAAGCTTGCAGATCAAAGATAAAATGGGACCCCATCCTCACGAAGGGTCACCACATTCGAAAATTCGAGAAATGCTTCCGGATCAAAGGTATGGATAGGGACGATTTCCTTCGGGGATAGTCCCTTGATTACTTTTTTGATGCTGCCCTTGAAGGCATGCCCGCTGGTATGAAGATACCGGTCTGAGAAGCCTTGTGACTTCAGGTAGTTTTCCAGTTTCACCTGAGGGGGCTTATTCCGGTAAGCCTGCCACATGGAATAGACCAGCACCCCATTTCTAAGGCCCATCAGCTTCAGATCGGGAAGCATGGCAGGACGAACCAGCATGACAATCTGCTTCTGCTTTCTTCGAATCATCCAGCGAGAGATTCTTCCTGTTTTGAAACGCTTTCCATATTTGGGGCCTAGAATTTGATCCATTTTCTTTGTAAGCATGAGTGGTGCAAAAACCCGAAGTTCGGGATGCAGAAGCCCAGGGAGAGGGATTGCATTGGTTCCTCCCGTTTTATCTATCTTTTTGATCTCATACAGAAGGTTCGCGGTATAAATGTCCATGACAAAGGTCTTGCCCGCATCGAAAGCTGCTTCGTAAAAGCCAATGATCCGATCGATGCTTTGACTGGTGGGCTGACATAGGACAAGTCCTCTCTCCGTCAAAAGAATCTCCTCAAACTGTGCCTGAAGCTGCTTTTCCGCCAATTCTTTTTCTGCCGTCCGCCCAAGGGTGGTTCCTTCAATAAGCAAAAGATCCGGTTCCTTTGCCGCTTCAGAAAGAAACCGCTCAAAGTAGTCTTGCCGCCTCCCGTGGCCGCGGAAATCTCCGGTATAGGTGATGGTCTTTCCTTCTGCTTTGATTTCAAAAGCGCCAGCACCATATGCAGAATGATCCATGAGAAAGGGCTTCACCGTAAAGTCTCCCACACAAAATGGTTCATACATGGAGATTTGATTCATGTGCCGGCTGCCGAAACCTTCAATAGGAAAGACCAGGCTCATCTCAATGAGTTTTTCCGTGATAGGGGTAAGGAATATAGGGATCTCTGGATGAACGTAGCTCAGGAGTCCGAAGTGGTCGCTGTGGGCATGAGAAATTAAAATCGCGTCAAATTGCGGTTTGTCCCAATGATATAGACCTTTGACATTTGGCAGAATTCCCATTACAAGGAGCTCCTGCCAGGGAAGCTTCACCAGCTTATCATCGATAACCTCTCCTTTATAAAACAGGGGATACCCTGCGTCCAAAAGAATCCGCGTATGTTCTGTCTTTAATTCGATCATGGTTCCGCCGACCTCATGGGTGCCGCGGTATATGGTTATTTGCATTTGACTCCATCACCTCACTATTATTATAGTTGCGCTTTCTGTAAAAAAGAATGGAAATCGAACTTCTTTTGGCTTTAGACGCTCCTGATGTCTTCCGCTCAAAAAAGAGACCCAGTAAAGGGACTTTTTCAAGCGCCTCTATACTGGGTTCATTCTACAGTCTGTATGGATGGATTTATTTCACATCGAGAATCAAGTCGTCGATATTTACATCGTTTTCGATCATATCATTATCAAGCATGAACGTTACGGTTTTTTTCATCGATGCAATATCGCTATCTGTAATCTTTGAGCTGAAGTCATACATCGGGAACATTTCCAGCACCGCATCGGTACTCAGTTCTGTTTCTTTTGCTGTAATATCAATGATTTCATCATAATTATCGTCCATATAGGTCAGTACCTCATTTTGTGCCGCCAGGAACGCACGAACCAGCTCGGGATACTTTTCATAGAACGCATTGCTTGTGGCAGTTACAATGGTAGCGTCCACAAGACCTTTCCCGGTGGTTACCACGGGATAGCCGTCCTTTGCCAGATTATATGCCGCCGGACCTGCCTGAAGAGCGCAGTCAACCTCCCCTGCAATGAGTGCCGCTTGCGATTCTGGAATCCCCATGGAAATGAATTCTACATCCTTCTCCGTCAGCCCTTCGGTCGCCAGATAGGATACCAACAGCTCGTGAAGGATGGTTCCCTTGGGTCCTGCAATTTTCTTGCCTTTTAGATCCGCTGCTGACTTGATGCTATCATCCTTGGCAAAGAGGCGGAAGGCCTCCGGTGAGCGGCTGTACATGCTAACGATTTTGATATCCCCTCCGTTCGATGCAGAAAGGATTGCCGAAGTAGCGCCAACGGCGTTGAGGAATTGAATATCTCCAGAAGCCAGAGCCTGGGTCTGTTCAGGTCCTGTTGTCAGATTGGAATATTCCACAGCAAGTCCATAATCGCTAAAGTTTTCAGCAAAAATGCCTTTCTCTTTCTCTACGATAGACGGAACATTCAGCGGTGACTTTACATAGGTCACAACGACTTTATCCATGTCATATGTTTTTACAGTCTCCCCCTCCTCTGCAGCTTTTGCGCCGCATCCGGCAAGCAGAGTGAGTGTTAAGAAACAACTTAATGCTAAGACAACTATTTTTTTCATCTTTCTTCTCCTATTTCTATAATTCTTCAGAGCCTTTCCAATAGGTCTCTCTTGATCTCGATCAGCTCGCCTGACAGCAAGTCTCTTGGGTAGGGGCATGGCGAGAGATCATATTCTCCTCTCACGTTTCCTTCTCCCAGAACGACGATCTTCTGCGCAAGCAACAGGGCTTCATCAATACTGTGGGTAACAAAAACGGTGAGCTTACGGCTCACAGAATCAATCCGAAGCAATTCCTGCTGCATGGTTTCCCGTGTAAAATGATCCAAGGCAGCAAAAGGCTCGTCCATGAGAATTAATTCTGCATCATATGCCAGGGCTCTTGCCAGAGAAACACGCTGCTGCATTCCGCCGGAGAGTTGATTCGGATAGGCCTTCTCAAATCCCGTAAGACCCACTGTATCAATCAAGGTTTGTATGTTCTCCTGGTGAATCTCATGCTTTTTTTGCCCAAAGATAATATTCTTCCAAACGGTAAGCCAAGGCATCAGACGAGGTTCCTGAAAGACCATCCCGATCTTTTTCTCGGGCTGTGGTGTTTGGCTCCTTGCCCTCTGTTTTTGCCCGTCTTGCCGATACCTTGGACTTCCTATTCTATGAATCCCGCTGCCCGGTATCTGGATTTCACCTTGGTCCATAGTTTCAAGTCCTGCTAAAATCCTGAGCAATGTGGTTTTCCCACAGCCACTTTTCCCCACAATGACGGTGATCCCCTTCTCTCCTAAGGTCAGATTTAAGCCCGTAAGGACCGGTACCTCCCTGCCAGATACGGCGAAGCTTTTATGCAGGTTTGTTATTTTAACTCCAGCTATCATAAACACCCCCATGTGCGAGCTTCCTGATGGCTCGTGAGAACAGCTGGTCACAGCAATATCCCACAATTCCGATTACGAAAATCCCCACAATTACCTTGTCCGACCGAGACATTTGCTGGGAATCCAAAATCAGATATCCTAGTCCGCTTGCGGCAGCAATCATTTCTGCTCCGATGATTGCCCGCCAGCTGTAACCCAACCCGACTCTCATTCCAATCAAAATATCAGGAATTGCATTGGGAAGCATAATGCGGGCGAACTTTTGCCAAGGAGTGAAGTTCAACGAGGTGCCTACCTCCAGAAGCTTTGGATCACAGGATGCAAGACCCTTCTTTATATTGAGAAACATTGGAAAGAAGGAAGCCAGCACGATGATAATAATTTTGGACGTCTCACCAATGCCAAACCATAAAATTAGGAGGGGAATCAAACTGAGCGGGGGAACATTCCTCATAAACTCCACGATATGATTATAGTAGGCCGATGCTGACGGCTTGATTCCTGCCAGTATGCCCAAGCAAAAGGCGAGAAAAAACGCAATCCAAAACCCGGTAAACACCCGTAAAAAGCTATCCCAGATATGGATAAAGAGCACTCCCGACTTTACCATGACAAGAAAGGCAATCCAGACTCGTTCCGGTGATGGTAGTACGTAACTGCTCCAGATACCTGTTTTACTGACTGCAAACCAAAGGATTAGAATCCCTAGGGTAACCGCCCAGGATTTACACCGGTCTCGCCATTGACTACCCTTTCCCAATCTGCTGACAGCTCTCATTCGGTCATGGGTTTTCATTTCTCCGCGGTTCTTCACTCGGCAGGCACCTCCTCCAATATCCCATCCCCATTGTGGCACCCCTCTTCACAATAAAGGGCCTCTATCAGCTTTATGTTCTTATGCTTCTGCTCCAAAAAAAAAGCATCGAACTTTTTATGGGAGGACAGGGTGTAAACATCCTTACCGAATTCATCAAAGAAACCAGGTGGAATGGGGCTTTTCTCAAGTGCTTTCCGCTTGAGCGTGATGCCATGATCCTGCACAAACTCATTCCATGTTTGGAAGGTCGTGGCAGCAAGTCCAAGGCCATCGCCCAGCTGCTTCAGCGCAGCACAAGGTGTCGTAACGGTTAGAACATCCCCACTTCTGGCAAACCGCTCCTGTAATTCCAAGGCACAATGAATCAGGATTGGCTGAATCGGTGGAAAGAGGAGCTCAGGCTGATCAAACCGCTCCTTTATGTAATCTGCCGCCATGGGACATCGCATATCGACGACACAGCCGCTGGCGCCAGCAATTGCTGTGCGATATTTTTCCCTGACAAGCCCAATGTGGTTTCCCTGACATTGAACTGGAAGAAAGCCCTGTTCTCTGACGGCTTGATCAAGCTCCTCCCACTCGTAAAGTGCGGCAGAAACCGGATTGATCCATAAATAATTTGTCATAGCCCCTCCAATCTTTTGTGCTTGACTCTTTGCCTTTTGTTTTATAGAATGCACGCTCGTAGTTAGCGTTCACTAACCACTTTACCAAAGATATCCCCCGCTGTCAACCGGACTTCTGTAAGTCAGCAGCTACTTATCATTTACTTTCTATGCAAATTCTATTTATATTCCACTTCCGGAGTAACTCTATTTATATTCCACTTCCAGCATATATTGGTCACTTCGATAAATGCTGTAGGACAGTTCAATAGGTGTATCCGATCCATCATAAGCCAACCGCTGGGTCACCAAAACAGGAAAGCCTTCTGGAATCTTCAGCAGGGTGCTGGTTTCCTCATCAGCCGCCTTCGCTTCTACTGTATCTTTTGCCCGTACGATCTCAACCTGGCAATCGTTTCTCAAGCTGGAATACAACGCTTTCTCACTAAAATCAATCTCCATCAGAGATTGGCTTACTCTGCTTGTAAGGTAAGCTTCCTGAACGACGATGGGTTCGTTATTTACCTCGCGAAGGCGTTTTAAATACAGCACTTCTGAAGTCACGGGAATGTTCAGAAGCTCTGCAACGCTTCGTGCAGGCAGAATCATTTTCTGCTCCATCACCGTCGTGGAAACCTTAAAACCTTTTTGCATCATTGAGTCATTAAAGCTCAGACCCTTTGAAAGACTTCCTTCCTTTCTCATCTTGCTGACAAAAGTTCCGTTTCCCTGAACTCTTGTGAGATACTCACGATTGACGAGCTCCAGCAGGGCTTTATTTACCGTCATTCGGCTTGTTCCGAATTGTTCTGCCAGTTTATCCTCTGCAGGAAGTTTGTCTCCAGCCTTATATTCTCCACTGATAATCTTATTGTAAATGGCCTCTCGAATCTGTAGATAAAGAGGCGCTTTCTTGAAATCGCTTTCGTTCATCATTTGGTACCCAATCCCTCCAAAATAATCGTTCTGCTTTGGCTGCCAATATTATCAGCTATTATAGCATACGTCGGCAAATTTGTATATACGTCTATATCATACCTGCATGGCAGTATGCTCCATATTTAAAACTGTACAGGGGCCTGTGCATGCTTGCACAGACCCCTATACAGTTTTTGCGTTTTGCTGGCTCACCGTTGCCGTTTCTTCTTTTCCTAAGGAAACATTAGGCTTCCTGCACGCTCCTGATTTCTTCTTCAGGCTGCAGGCCCGGCATATTTTTGCTGAGGATCTTAATGATTATAAATGCGACCGCGAAAGCAAGATAGGTTCCGGTGTACAACGGTGCAGCATTGAATTCCACATTTGCACCATGAATCAATCCCACAAAGGAGCAGGCACTGGCAACTAAGAATGTCACCGATGCATTGATCCATTTTCTATCAATCATAAAGATAATGACGCAGGCGAAGATGATAGCAATGAGCATAGAGCCCTTTGACATATCAAAATATCCGTTTGCAACCCCTGCTTTTGCCAAGTATGACGAATTGACCGCAACACTGCTCACATCGAAATCAATCCCCCCTGAGGTTAAGGCATCTCCAATGGCATTGGAAGCGGCAGAAATCCCGTTGGATACTTTTCCGTAGATCAGTTCAAAGATGGGAATAGCAGTTGCCACAATCATAGCAGGATAGTACTTCTTTTCCACAACTTCGAATGCCTGCGCACCGGTCATAATTGCCACGAATACCAGCAGCACAAGGGTAGCGCTGGATGGAATGGCTGATGTTGCTATGGCTACCAGTCCTGTTACACATAAGATCAAATAGATGGCCCCCGTAAATAAGGGGTAGGATGCACCTGCCTTTGCCTTTTTCCACGCAGGATGCCCCCAGTACATATTAACAGGGAACGGGTTTCCAAAGAGAGTACCGATAAAATTACAAAGGCCCGTTGCAAGGAGAGAAGTTTTCTGATCAAATTTCTCTCCGCTCTGCACTGCCTGCTCCAGCCCCTGCAACAACGCAGTCACATCAGAGAAGGCAAAGGCCAGAATCAGCGGTAAAAACGCAAGCGCACCCTGGAATGCTTCCCCACCCAGAAGCCCAATCTGAGGCAGCGGAATATAAAGTCCTGTGGTTGCAAAGGAAGCCATAAATGTCTCGGGCTTCATTACGCCCGTCACCCAGGCTACAATGGTTCCCAGTCCTACTGCGATAAACGCGGGGGAGAAAAATTTGGGTTTAATCTTTCCAAAGTTAAAGAACAAGAGAACAAACAGTGTGACTAGGATAATCAGTGGATGCGCGAAACCGTCACCCATTGCTCCGATGAGCAGATATGCCATGGAGCCTCCCACAACGCCTCCCAGCATCGCCTGATTCGGTACATGCTTCATGATAAATTTGATGATAAATGCAAAGGCGATAATGATAACCGAATACAGGATATTTACATTTACCGCTACCTTCCAGGCGTACAGCGCATCTCCAGAAGCGAAATAAGTAGGCATCATAATGGCAAACAGCCACACAAAGAAGGTTCCTCCGCTTACGCCTGCAGGCATTGCGGTAATTTCAGGATTGCCCATCTTTCGACCCAGGTATCTGGCATAAAACGTATTAAACGCCAAAAGCAGAAACGCCGTAAAACCGATAGAAGATACAATTTTTCCAAAAATAATATCATTGGGCATGGCCATTACACCGCTGAGGATGCTTACCCCAACGAGAATCTTGGTGAATCCGTCAAAGAATACACCGATGGTTGCGTCTACATCTCCGCCCTTAAACCAGGCGATCTGCATTTCCTTGTTTTCTCCTAACATATCTTTTCTCCCTTTCCTAATAATAATTTAGATAAACTCATAATTGAATTTGTATCTGAAATAAGCAAAGTACTCATTGAAGATATGAATTGACATTAGCTTCGTATGGGGGTGTGCTTCTGCGGAAAAGCCTTGGTCTGCCTTTCCCAGTGTCATGGTATCCCCGCCTCCGATGTATACTCCCGAAATATTTAGGAAGAATTCATCCATCATTTTCTGTTTCACCAAGTAATTGCCGTAACCGGGTGATTCGATTAAAAGGCGGTTGATTCCAATTCCCTTTAGAATCCTCATGGACTCTGTCGTATCCGGGAAACCCTCGCTACCGGTTACCAGAATCGGCAATACGCCGGGCACTGCTCCCTGTATCTTTTCTCTGATCAACTCCGCAGGCTCTTGTCCTGAAACCGTAAGAAAATCTCCTTTGTAAGCAGAGCGAACATGGTTCATGCCTGCCGGAGACGTGATCATAAGTACCGGAACCTTTTCATTTGCCAGCAGCGTATGATCCAAAGGTACATCAGTGGCATCAAGGGTCATGATGATATTCAGAGGAACCCTTGAAAGGCCTGCCTTGATACGATCCTCTTCAATATCCGCATCCATGCAGTGCATGGAATAGTCGGGGTCTGTCCCCATGGAGTTTCCTCCAATGAGTGCCGCATCGCAGACACCCCGCAGCGCGTTCAAAATCCAGAAATCTGTATCTTTTCCTGCTCCCGCCAGCTGATTCTTTCCGGCAACATAAAACGCACTTGGCTTATCTGCGTAAGCCAATTTCCCGTCGATGGAAGATACAAACGAGGAAAAAAGGTAGGGTCTGTCTTCCCGGTTCTCAGGAAACCGGAGTTCATCGCCATATACCTGCTTTATCTTCTCAGAGGGAACCGGAAGGTCTATGTAATGTGCGAGCTCCTGACTCTGATAGACAGATCTGATTTTTATTTTTTCCGCGTCAAACGGAATCATAGGTAAACTCATAATTCCTCCTCTACTCCTGAATTTTATCGATTTCGGAATCAAGCTCCATGAGTCTTTCTCTTAATTCCTGATACTTATCATAAAGCGCGTGATACTGTCTGGCCTTTGCCTCATCAGGCTTAACCGCAATGCTGTCGCTGAGCCAGCTTTTTTCCAGCGTGTCGTAACGTTCGATCAGCCCGCTTCCGTAGCCTGCCAGAAATGCGATTCCAAGCGCCGTGGAGCTTTTGGGATTATAGTAGAGCTCCCGCCCGATTACATCGGAAAACAGCTGGCAGATTTCCCTTGCATTTGTTCCGCCTCCGAACATGTTGATCCTGCGAATGGGTAGATCAAGGCCGGAAATATTATACCTTGCATTGTAAGCAATTCCCTCCAGCATAGCATGGTAGAGATGGAATTGGCTGTGGCACCCTCTGTATCCCAGCATAAATTCTGCATCTGGACCAAAGAAAGACGCCTCAGTTTGCAGCTTGTAATGAGGAAAATACCAAAGTCCCTCTGAGCCCGGCGGGATCTCTTCCAGATGACTATTGAGCGCCTCCCAGCTGTCGTACCCCAGATTATTTCGTAGATGCAAAATGCTTTCGCCAAAGGAGAAGATTCTGCCTGTAAAGTGACCTTTTCCTTCCCCGTAATGCGGTATGGTGATGTATTGCTCCGGAGAATTTTCAGCATAGATCGACGTACCGGAGGTGCCCAGATACAGCATAAAGTGCCCTGCGTTATATGCGCCTCCTCCCAGCATCGATGCGAACGTGTCACCCACACCCACAATTACCTTTGTGTCCTGAGAAAGTCCTGTTTCTTCGGCTGCAGCTTCACAAATCTGCCCATTGACTTGGCTTGCCGGATATACATCTGGGAACAAATATGGCTCCAACCCGAATTCTCTGATTGTTCCTTCATCCCAGCCCAGCGAGCTCTCCCGGAACAGTCCGCCTGCCATAGTTGCCGAATCATAGTCCATGGTCGCATGTTCCGTCAATTTGAATCCTATGTATCCGTGGGGCACCATAATCTTATGAATTCGCTTGAAGGCTTCCGGTTCATGCCGCTTCACCCATAGAATCTTGGGGAGCATGTGGCCATGAGAGATTTTGCAATCCAATTTCTCATTGATTTCCCGGAGCTCTTTCTCAGCGCGAACATCGGTATGCAAAATCGCATTCCTCACCGGGTTTCCACCGTAATCCACCGCGCACATGGCAGGAATCAGACCCGTAACGCCGATTGCTTTAATCTGATCTTTTTCTATACCCGCAAGGCCAAGAAAGTACGCCGCCGCCGCCTTAAATTCTTCCCACCACATGGTCATGCTTTCTTCCTGCCATCCCGGATGCTTTATCTCTATGGCGTGCTCCATCTGACACTTCGCAATAATCGTTCCGCTCAGATCTGTCAGCACTGCTTTCGAGCTTAAGGTCCCAATATCAAAACCCATTAAATAGCGTTTCATATCCACATCCCTTTCTTTTGGCTAATCCATGAGAACAACAGGCCTGTAGGAAGACGTGTTCCGGGCTTCCACCAGCGCATCCTCTAGATTGTCAAAGGGGAACTGCGAGGTGATCAGACGGTCAAGAGGCAGGTCTCTTGCTCCAAGCAGTTCAACTGCTACCCGGATGGTTTCCTTTGTATGCTTTGTGACACCTGTTATGGTGATCTCCTTATAATGGAACCATTTGGGATCTACGGTAAAGCTGTCTTCCGCACTGGTTCCTCCGTAAATGACCAGGGTTCCTCGAATCGCAAGTGCTCTGATGGCACCCTCGATTGCCGCTTTTCCACCGGCTGTAAAAAATGCTTTCTCAACGCCACGTCCGCTGGTAATTGCTTTTATTTCGGCCTCCAGATTTTGATTGATGGGGTCAATCACATAATCCGCACCAAATTCCAACGCCTTCCCCCTTCTGGTGTTTTCCGGTTCACTGACGATGACCTTGAGTCCTCTCTGTTTTGCCAAAAGAAGGTGGATAATACCCATGGCTCCCCCGCCGCAGACTAGTGCATAATCTCCTACCTGCACACAGGCTGCATTCAGACTTAGCGTTACGCAGGCCAGCGGCTCTGCCAAAGTTCCTCTGGCAAAGGGAATCTCCTTGTCAATTTTGTAAACCTCGTATCCTTTGGCAATGAATTTCTCCGCAAATCCGCCCGGGCCGGAGGCTCCGGGTATTTTTTGTACATCAGCTGCATTTTCACACTGGTTGTCATAGCCTCTCCTGCAGTAATAGCATTCACCGCACCGGGTCAGGCTGAGTACTGCAACTTTGTCCCCCACCTTTAAATCCTGTGCCACCTTGCTTCCAATCTTTTCTACAACACCGCAGATTTCGTGACCTCCCGCAAATGGGAAGCCCCTGGACTTCCCATAATAGAAGCCCTGTTCAAAGGTGCAGATTCCAACAGCCTTTATGGCAACCAGCACTTCATCCTCCTGCATTTGCGGAAGCGTAACCTCGGCAAACTCAATCTTGCCGGCTTCCGGCATAATTGCCGCTTTTATTGTTGTTCCTTCATTCATTATAGCTCCTCCTTTCGTCACATCTGTTTTCCTATCTCCCTGTCTTCAGGATCTCATATGCCTCTTCTACAGAAGCATTCTTATGTATGATTGCAGCCAGCGCTTTTGTCATGGAAACCGTATTTCCGCTTCCCCATATGTTTCTTCCGATGGCAACACCACTTGCGCCAGCGTCCATGGCCGACCGGATTGACCCTAAAAACTCCTTCTCATCCTTTGTCTTGGCTCCTCCCAGCACTACCAGCGGGACAAAGGTTTCATCAACAACCCGTTCAAACCCCGGCGCGTATCCGACTTTCATGAAATCGCAACCGATTTCGCAGGCAATTCTGGCTCCCCTTGCAATATTGTCCAGGGTTTTAAAGTCAGGACCGGCGTCAAAGCCTCCGGGAACCGGCTCAGAGCACACCGGCATTCCAATGCTGTCACAGTATGCAATTGCCTGCGCAAGTTGGGGATATGTAATTTCCTCAACACCGACTCCCTGCCCAACATTGACCATTACTGCATCGGCGCCCAGGTGCATGGCATAGTCAGCATCGAAAACGAGCCTGCTGTCGTGCCCTTTGCCCATATAGGTGGGCGGCAGATCCAGTCTTGCAATATACCCCAGCGGTGCCAGTTCTTTGGCAAAGGCTCTTGCCACTCCGAAATTACACAGTACTGCGTCTGCACCTCCCGCGGATATTTTCTCAATGGTCTCTCCGGGATGTTCCAGCCCTTCTGCCGCCCCGTTGTAGGTTCCATGGTCAATGGCAACGATCAGGGTTTTTCCATCCTCCTTAAAAATGTGATTCATTCTCCTCACTTTCAAATTCATCTTCTTTCTCCTTTCTGCCTCTCAGTGGTTTTCATAGTCTGTTTATCGAGTAACTCCGCTTTACGCGGTTCCTCTGTTTGTCGAATTGATCTGTTTGAAGCCAACTTTCCAGATCTGTTTGACGCCAACTTGTTAGATTGGATTTATTTTGCCCCGTAAAGCATTTTGTGGCGCGTATAGACGAAGTGCGGGCTGTGCATGTGGATGGATAGAATTTCGCTGTGTGGATGATCCGTGGACGGGAAGGAACTCCCTAAGGTTCCGATGCCTGTAGCCTGCCCCCCTACAAAAACACAGGAAGTATTGATAAATATCTCATCCAGCAGCGCTTTCCTCATTAGATGGTGGCAATAGGTTGGTGACTCAACCAACACTTTTCCCATGCCCATTGCGCGCAAAATCTTCAGCAGTTCCTGTGAATCCGTATCCCATCCTTCTCCCGTGACTGCGACTGCTGTTTTTCCATGGTTCGCTGCAATCAATCCGGCAATGGTTTCATTGTCCGATGCACTGCCTGCAAGATTAATCAGGTAGTATTCACCGGGAATCTCTGCTTCAAGATTTTTAAATCCCTCCGGAGAGGTGTTAATCAGAATCGGGACTTCCTCGCACCGAAATACAGGATTCCCAAAGGGAATGTTTTTTCCTGTGGTGGTAACGATGACAGTCCAGGGTGCTGCGGGTTTTCCATTTTCCAATCTGGCATCCAGCAGATCAGGATCATATGCGCTCCCTGAATAATCCGGCTCCTTAATCAGTGTGCCACTTCCGATAATAATTCCGTCACATGCTGCACGAAGCAGGTTCAAAACCCAGAAATCTGCAAAAGCGCCGTCCGGATCAAAGCGGTTTGTTTTTGCAATCAACGGCCCTACTTCATTATCTTCAAATGCAATCTTGCCGTCTACGGACATAACATAAGATGCATAAGTTATTGGGCGATCCTGCGGAACGGGTCCGAACAGAAACTTACCATATACCCGGTCAACCTTACCGCATTTCAGTCCTACATGAGAATCACTACCATCAGCTACATTGTCAAATAGCCTTTTCAAGCAGATGATTTCCTCATTAAATTCTACTTTTGGTATTGCCATGTCTTATTCCTCCTTCTTCTTGTTAAAATCTTTTCCTTCAGACGTCCATGTGCTCTTCTCTTCTCCCGATAACAAGGCATATCATTGCGATTGCCAGGTAGACTGCAGCAAGCACACCTCCCTTTGGAGGCAATAACTGCAGCTGCTCACTGTGAATAAAACCAATTGCGGACAATGCCGACAGAAAAGCCCCTGTAAGGCCCGCAAGTACAAAATTCCTCTCATATACATAGGCAATCCAGACCGCGTACAAGAGACTTGACGCAAAGGCGCCATAGGAAAGCACTTGTATGGAGGACAGCATTACGCTTGCATCTAAGAAAGCGCTCATACCAATTTCCTGGACGCTGGTTCCTGCCACCGCAAGCACATCGTTTACAATGTTATTGATATACTGGGCAAGGATGGGAAACAGTGAGATAAAAATCACGCCGCTGTATTCCCGTTCCAGATTATCTGCTACCTCCGAGGCCACGGTCAGGCCGATAAACACGAGCAGTACAACAATCACTTCGTATGGAACAATCTGCAATATGATGAGCGGAAGTCCAAGAAAGCAAGTGATATAGGTGCATCCCATCAGAAGAACATATCCGCTCCTTGCCTCAATCTTCTTCCAACCCATATGTCCGTAGTATACCGTCGTAGGAAACGGGCTGCCGGTAACGGAGGACAGGACTGTGGTTATGCCATCCAGTACCATACTGCGCTTCAATGGGTATGCGTCTCCTATAATTGCGGCACCCTGAACCGCCTGCATTGTCGCAATGAAGTTTGCAATCTGGAGCGGAATCACAATGGAAAGGTACGGCCCTATCTTACCCAAGCCAACAAGGATATCAGAAAAATATACTGAGGGCAGATACAAATGAAAAAATTGAAGAGATTCCTTCATGCTGCTGACACTGCAATAGCCTGTTATCCATGCAAGCGCTGAACCTGCTAAAAGAATGGTCAGCGTATTGGGGACGCCCCTCAGGAAGGGCTTTTTCATCTTAAACGCTAAAATAATGAGAAACAGCGGCAAGACTCCGATTTCAGGGGCTTGAAAAACTGTAACAAATCCGTTAAAGGAGAGCCAGATCAGAGCTCCCGCGGCCATGTTGCCAAGCAATGCCGAGTCAGGTATGTATTGCACCAGAATTCTGCTGATAAATGCTCCTGCGATTTCAATGAGGCCCCCGACAAAGCATGCAGCAAGGGCGATCTGCCATGCGGCATTAGCATCACCGGTCTGTCTGTAGATGGGAACCAAAATCAGAAAAAGCCAGGCAAAGACCTGAGTGGAACTGATTCCGAAAGGCAATGCCGTAACGTCAAACCGATTTTCCTTTCTGCCCAGAAAGTATGCCTCACAAAAATAAATGAAACATCCAATCAGGGACCCAACTCCGATACCCGGCAGAATCTTTCCCATCACCACTTCAACGGGAAAACCTTCTGCAAAATACAGGACACCCACAATTGCTGCAATCTTTGAAAAGACATCACCAAACAATCCGAAAAAGGCTTCCCACTCACCCTTACCAAAATAAGGGTTTCTCAGCAATCTTAATCCAATCATAACTTCTCCCATTTTTGTACGATGATAAAATTCGTTCTTCCGCATTACCTGCGAAAAAGCTATATCTGTTGGTCTGTAAATATAACAGGACAGGAGATTTATTTGTATATACGTATATAAGTATATACGCATTATACGTTCCTATTTCATTTCTGTAAATACCCGAAATGAAAATAAACAAAAAAAGATGCAGCTCCCAGCTTGTTGACGCTGCCTTTCCGCTATGGTATGATTGCAGAAAAAAACTGCAGAATGCAGCATAGAAAATAAACGTTTATGAACGCATACATGTTTTCAAGCCGATTCGCGACTTTAACAATCGCCTTGCAGCCTCGTTTTAATTATGGCGTTTAGGGTTTCATTAAAACAAATAAAATCAAACAACGACTTGAAAGCGACCCTCTGATATGCTAGAATTACTACTGTTGAATCTTTCAGGACGGCAGTCCTATCAATCTGCGCTGAAATTCATAAGTATTATGCTCCCGTAGCTCAGGGGATAGAGCGTCGGTTTCCTAAACCGTGCGTCGGATGTTCGAATCATCTCGGGAGTGCCAAACTGAAATTGCCTCGGCCTTGTGCCGGGGTATTTCAGTTTTTGTAGCTGCGAAGAGATGATTAATACAAATTATATATAAAATCAGTTTCGTATAGCATACCGCAACTGGTAGTTGACATATTTCCAAGTCTAGTTGATTGCAATGCAACCAAACGTTAGGGTACTATGACATTACTTAAGGAAGGAGTACCAGTTATGAATATAGCAGACAGAATACAAAGCCTCCGAAAAACAAAGGGAATATCACAGGAGGAACTTGCAGACCAAGTAGGAGTTTCCCGTCAGGCCGTATCGAAATGGGAAAGTGAACAAAGCACGCCTGATATAGAGAAAATTATTATCATGAGTGATTATTTTGGAGTGACTACAGACTATCTTTTGAAAGGAATTGAGCCGAAGGCGGATGAAATAAGAAAGCAGCCAGATGCTGGAGTATTTTCAATCGTTGGTACAGCATTTAACTTTATAGGGTTGATTGTAGCGATTATGATATGGTATGAAGAGCAAATATCTTCCTCTGTTGCCGTTGGACTTATCATTATGGTGGTTGGGTGTGTGAGTTTTGCAATTGGGCAGAATATGGGTGCTAAAGAAACAAAGGCAAAGGCAAAAAAATATTTTTGGTTAGTAAACTTATGGATTTTGATATTGATACCAATTTCAATATGTTTTAATTTGCTGGATGGCTTTTTCGGTGGATATGTGGGTTTCATTGCACCGTATCCTCAACTTGGAAATTCGTTCAAAACATATGGATTATGCTGGCTGCTATACTTTGGGATTTGCGTTGTTGGAGATTTTTTCATTATTAAAAAGAAAAAGGGCTAGAAAGAAGCTTAAATCAATCTGAAAATTTTAGAACACTGGCTATTAGATATGATTTGATTGCTTCTATTTTGACCTAATAATATAGCTAACACTACAAAAGGCGATGGATTTCCCATCACCTTTTTTGGTTTGGGGAACAGGCTTATGTGATTCTTTTCAAACTATCCGTCAACAGGAATTTGTAAGGATATGGAATAATTTGGCGAGAAAGAATTGCTGAAATTTGGATAAATTATAATATAATGTAAGCAAAGAACACAATAAAACAATGAAATAATGAAACGTTCCTATTCCTCTAAGGCTCTCGTCCTGAATTTCGCCCTTAACCTAAAAAATTGAATAAATCCCACAATCACTCCGTTATTCCCAATGACAGGCGGGTTATTTATGTTAAGTAAAGGAGTATATTATGAAAGAATCAAAATACAATGTTTGTGTGGAACACAACGGTCAGCATCTTATGTTTAACAGCAGAACGACGGCTACTGCCGCTTTGGACAAGCCCGCAAGGGACATACTGGATGCGGTGAGACAAGGGGCAGAGGTGGAAGAAACCGAGCTGGTGAAGGCGATGGAAAAGGCTGGATTTCTGGTTGACGATTTCATCAATGAATTACAGCAGCTTGAAGTTCGATACAACTTAGGCAGATACGAAAAATCCGGCTTGGATTTAATCGTGGCACCAACCATGGCCTGCAATTTTTCATGTCCGTATTGTTATGAATCCGCCAAAAGCGGCATCATGTCAGTGGAAATCCAAGACAAAATCATTTCCATGGCAGAGGACTTTGCACGGAGCGGCCAAAAAATTAAGATTACTTGGTTTGGAGGCGAACCGCTTCTGGCCAAAGAGGTAATCTATCGTACGTCGGAGAGATTAATAGAAATCTGTGAAAAGAACAAAGTGGAATATGAGGCAACCATTATCACAAACGGATACCTCCTGGATGAAGCGACAGTTCGCAAACTAAAAGAGTACAGAGTATCCGAGGCGCAGATTACCCTCGACGGGCTTCCCGCGACACACAATCAAAAAAGAAGGCTAAAGAACAATACCGGTGATCCGACATTTGATCAAATCGTGGAAAACATAATTCTGGCGAAAAAACATGGTATCGCACCAGCGATTCGGATCAACATTGACAAGCAGACGCAAACCGAATTGAAACAGCTTGTGGAATTAATGATAGAAAAAGGCTTGGGCGAAGACCTGTACTTAGGATACCTGGAAGGCAATACAGACAGCTGTAAAGGATATGCAGCAAACTGCCTGAGCCATGAAGAGTTCGCCAAAACCTATGTGGATTATGAGAAGCTGTTGTTAGCCAAGAATCTCAAGCCAGGTTATCCGCTGCTTCACCATACCTATTGCGGTGCTGATTACCTGTATTCTTATGTGATAGAACCCAATGGAAACATGTATAAGTGTTGGAACGAGGTTGGAATTGATAAATATCGTATTGGAAATATTGGAACCTGTGAGGATTACGAACAGTTCATCAGAAATCCAAACGTGAATTATGCGAAATTCCTGACCTGGTCTCCTTTCAACTTTGAAAAGTGCAGAGAGTGCAGCTTCCTGCCAATTTGCACCGGGGGCTGTCAGTATAATGGGCAAAGAGCTGGCGAACCAGTCTGCGATAGATGGAAATATGTATTGGGGGACTACATCAAGCTGACCTGCGATGCCTCCTAACTTACTTATGATAATGCGAACTGCATTATAAACCTTGGGGAAAGGAGGGTCCAATTATGAAGATGATCGTCGAACCAATCGAATTCGACACCCGTGCTGCTACCTGCAGTCACTCATGCTCCAGGTCATGTCAGAAACATTAGAATAATATCATGAAGGCGGGGCAGCGTATGAGTCCGGTTACATAGTTCATACTCTGCCCTCTGCTTTTTTTAATAGAGAATAGTGAGTATTGTATTATGAAACTACGCGGAAGTGGAACTTTTATACAAGCACTGAAACGTACCCATCAGATTGCCAAGGAATATGATGAAACGATGTGGGGGTATTTGTTTTTACTGATTATCTATGCGGGAGTAACACTGTTATTGCCTCTGATTACCGTACAGGTGATCAATGCCTTGGTGGATGCGGACAATTTGCGCAGGTTCCTTATGTTGGCTTTATTATTTTTTGTCATTAACATGTCCAAAGCGACTTTACGGACAATCATCAATATTTACACTGAGAAAAGAGAGTTTCAATACGGAAAAAAATTAGAAAGAATTTCTATGGATCGCTTTTTTGATAAGAAAGGTGAGTTTTATATTAAGAATAAAACCGGCGACATGATGGAAGTGATCATGGATGACAATATGCAGGTGGCCTCCTTTACGTATCAGGTGTACAGAACGGTAGCGGATGTCGTCAACTCACTGGCAATTCTTTCTATTTTGGCATATTTACAGTGGGATCTGGCGTTAATTTTATTGGCGATTCTTCCCTTTATTCTCATTGTTCAAAACAACTTGGAATGGAAACTGGATGATCATTATAGCAAGCTGCGGGAAGAGTTATCGCGGGAGATTTCTTTGACAGAAGAATTTGTGTCAAACGCAGCGCTCATCGCCTCTCATGGCATCAAAGAAAAGTGCAAGCGCAAATATGGGCAGATGCTGAAAAATCTGTCTGTCATCTACAAAAAAATTGTAACGTTATCGAACATCGGTTATGGCGCTTTAGAAGGGTTCATCATCCTATCCATCGCAGTAGCCATGGCCTATGAGGGCTACAAAATCTTTATGGGAACGGCAACCATCGGTGTACTGGTGGCCTTTATCCAGTACTCGGATTTTTTAATTGAACCGGGAAGGATCCTCGCTGCTCTGCGGGTTCAGGGCAATAAACTCATGCCTTCCCTCCGGAGAGTGAATAAGATCTATGATACCACGGGCACGTACGGGGGTCATGAAAAGCCTGTTTTTGAGCACTTTGGGATTGAGTTTCATAATGTGAAATTTTCTTATCCCACAGGCAAAGAGGTATTCAAGCAGGTACACGTAAAGATGGACTCGGGAAAAACCCACGTTATTGTGGGGGCAAGCGGCCAGGGGAAAACAACCATGATTCACCTGATTACCGGTCTTTGGGATACAGCAGAAGGATCACTCACCATCGGCGGGCATTCCATTAAAGATATGAACTTAGCCTATTTGCGAAAGCATATTTCTTTGGTTTCCCAGGACAACTTGTTTTTTAACGAGACCATAAGAGAAAATCTGGTGGAGGATCAGAACCAGCATACGGACGAAGACATCTTTCACGTATTAAAAAAGGTAGGAATGCTGGAGGAGGTCATGGATCTGCCTCACAAGCTAGACACAGAGTTGGGCGATCGGGGATACACCCTCTCCGGCGGGCAGCGTCAGCGATTAGCAATTGCCAGGGCCTTGCTGAAGAACGCACCGATTATTATCTTTGATGAGCCGACTTCCGCACTGGATGAAGGGACAGAGCGCATCATCTTTGATACCATCAAAAGTCTAAAGGAAAAGACCGTTCTCGTCATCACACATAGAAGGAGCCTCATGGATATTGCAGACCATATGTATCAAATTGTCGACTGGGATATCCGGCCTATGTAATTTCTGCGGAGGGAAAGATGAAGCACTTTTTTTTGAGAATAAGCCGCATTCTGCCCCATGCTTGGAAGCAAAGAGCAAAACCTTGGAATCCGAATCAATTTTTATCGAAGCAGTTTGGAATCCATGCGGAAGTATTTCATCTGCCGGTGAGGGACGATTATATGATGCTTTCCTCTGGCGTCAATCACCTTTCCGCGCCGACAATCTGGAAGGAGACCATGCAGAAAGAAATCGAAGAAGACTTTCTGTACCAACGGTATACCTCCATGGATGGGTTTCAGACAGCAAATTACGCGGTCAAGCTCTACGAGAGATTTCTATTTTCAAGGGGGAATATCTCCCTCAAAGCGAATCTTGAAGTTTGCATGACGATCGGAGCAAGTCAAGCCGCCTCCCTTGCCGTCGCCTACCTCCATTCCATTGGCAAGAAAAGGATGCTTTTGGTCGGGATGACATATCCTCTTTATATGACCCTCGGGAATGAATACGGTTATCAAATGAGAGAAAGCCGCTCCGCATTGCCCAATAGGGATATGCCCACAGTAAGTGAGTTGAAGGTGGATATTGAACAATTCAAGCCTGATGTTCTTGTATTTACATACCCCTGCAATCCGTCCGGTGAAAAATACCAGGACGAGGAGCTGGATCAGATCATGCAGACATTATACCAAAAAGGCATCTATTGTATCTTTGACTGCGTGTGTAATATGATCCTGTCTGAAAAGGATGTGACTGTTCCGGAGCCGATGATTATGGAGAACAAAATGATGAGAAAAAGCATTATTGTCAATTCCTTTTCTAAAACCGAAAGTGTTCCCGGCTTTCGGATTGGATACATTGCGGGCCATTATGACGTGATCCAGTTTGTCAGATCGAAGCAAGTAAGTATCATGAATCCGCCGAACATGCCTACAATCGCAGTGTGGATTACGATGCTTTTTCGGTGTTTGCATCTGAGTGAGCAATACGGACAGGCTGAACGAGTGAGAGAGAGGATCATCCTTTGTTTCAAGCGGATGTTTTTTGTCACTACGGTGCTATGCCCCCAGCCTATATGGGACTATGTTACAGAATTAGTGGAC
This sequence comes from Clostridiales bacterium, assembly GCA_015243575.1. Taxonomy (NCBI): domain Bacteria; kingdom Bacillati; phylum Bacillota; class Clostridia; order Peptostreptococcales; family Anaerovoracaceae; genus Anoxybacterium; species Anoxybacterium hadale. The sequence goes on along the minus strand of CP042469.1, from coordinate 3,974,943 downwards.
GAGCGTCTTTTCGATGAATATAAGAAATACAGAGAGGAAATGTACGCGAAAGAAACAGTCTTTGCCTCAAATAAGGAATATTTCAGCAAAAAATTATCTCCTTACTTGACGGCTTCAACCGAAATGGATGGTGGTTTTAACTATTTAGTAAAGTTAAAACCTTGTTCCAAACTCGGTGAACTGGAATTTTGCAAAGATCTTCTGCAGAAAACGGGGATTGCCATATTCACAGAATCCGGCTTTGCCCTGACGAAGGCAAAGGAAAATGATTACTGGGTGCGCATTTCTTTGGCCGCGCCAAGTGATATCTTTGAAAAAACGATAGACCGGCTCTATCTTTATCTATCAGAATTGGAGAAACACTTCAATTCCTAATAAGTAGAATAATTTGGAGAAACTAATTTCTCTACTTTAGCTTAATTCTTAGTAAAGTATTTCGATATAAATATATGGGGTATATATCTATATATCTACAGACCTATCTATCTATAGGGGTATTTATAATCGAAAGGAAAACACATGTGAATGAAGCAGATTAATTTAGTAGAATGGTTCTTTAACCTCAAAATTACAGTTAAAGTAATTGCAAGTTTTATCGTATGTATGTTGTTAGCAGTATCAATTGCAGTGGGAGTGGCAATTGTGTCCTATCAAAGCTACAATCTTACTGTTGCACAAAAGCAGTCGGGCTATAGCCTCAACGCACTCAGCGGCCGCTTAGAGGAAAAAAGAGTTTCCGCATTAAACGATACCCTTCAGGCTTCCCAATCGTCTGAATTACTAAATGCAATGGCATTGCAGGATGGGGCACTGTTGGACGAGGTAGTAAATGGACTCATTCAGCATACCGATCTGGATTTCATGACCGTAACGAACGCGAGCGGTATGGCAATGACAGAATCCCAGCTTGGCATAAAAGGCATTGAACTACCATCGGAAACCCTGATCAAGAATGCTCTTCAAGGTAGCAGTGCTGCGGAATATAGACGAACAGAAGAGAATCACTTTTACATTCTGTCAGCAGCTCCTATAACAAGTCAAGACGGACAAGTTATGGGGAGTATTGCTGCTGGATATGACTTAAGCAGCAATGAGCTTGTGGATTTGATCAAATCCCTTTACGGAACTGATGTTACGGTATTTGCGGGTGACGTCCGTGTTTCAACCACCATCATCAAGGATGGGTCAAGATTGCTGGGAACAACACTCGATCCAGCAATTGCAGAAATTGTTCTGAAGCAAAAACAGGAGTATTACGGTGAAGCCAATATTCTTGGTATGCCTTATGTCACCGCATACAAGCCAATTTTGGATGCTCAGGGAGAAGCCATCGGCCTAACTTTCTCCGGAAAATCTATGGCCGAAACCAATGCTCAAATAAGAGACACTGTAATGAAAATTGTGCTATTATCTGTTGTTATTCTCTTAGCATTTGCCTTCATAATCATTATTTTTCTACGTAAAAGTTTGTCGATCCCTTTAAGAAGAATTACTGATGTGGCGGATCGTATTGCACTAGGAGATACAGATTTTAACATTGAGAATACAAAAAAAGATGAAATCGGAATCCTAATGGAATCCTTTCTCAAAATGACAAACAGTATAAAGCAACAAGCGGAGGAAGCCGATCGAATCGCCTCCGGTGATCTGGAGATTGAGATCGTGCCACGTTCTGAAAAGGATAAACTGGCCTTTAGCATGGTTTCCGTAGTGAAAACACTAAAGAGCCTGGTATCAGAGGCGGAAAGCATGACGGCTGCTGCGGTTGCCGGAAACCTTGCGAACCGCGGCAATATGAATTCCTTCCAAGGCGGTTACAGAGATATCATCGCAGGCTTTAACCGCACTTTGGATGCGGTCATCGAGCCGCTGGATGTGGCAGCCAACTATATGAATCAGATTAGCAAAGGATCGATTCCTGAGAAAATATCGGAAGAATACAACGGTGACTTCAACGATATCAAGAATAGTCTGAATACCTGTATCGACGCGATCGAAGCGCTGGTTGCCGATTCTTTAATGCTCTCGGGGGCTGCGGTCGAAGGCAGACTAGACACCCGCGCTGAAATTTCCAAACATGGCGGTGATTTTGCAAAAATCGTAGCAGGTGTAAATGCAACACTTGACGCAGTCATCGACCCGCTTAATGTAGCCGCAAGCTATATCAAGCAAATCGGAAACGGTGAGATTCCGGAAAAAATTACTGATGAGTACAGAGGCGATTTTAATAGTATTAAAAATAGCATCAACTCGTGTATTGACGGTCTTGACGGCCTTGTCAAAGGCAAGGAAATATTAAAACAAATGAGCCTGAACGATTATTCATCAAGGATGGAAGGCGCTTATCTTGGAATCTATAAAGATATTTCAGATTCCATCAATATGGTGATCGACCGAATCCAGAATTTGTTCAGAATTCTCGATGAAATTTCTATTGGAGATCTCGATGAGCTTGAAGCTCTGAAGCAAGGCGGGAAAAGATCTGAAAATGATACTTTAGTGCCGACGCTCATTGGTATGATGGAGAATATCAAAGCACTGGTAGATGAAACCAGCATGCTTTCTCAATCTGCGGTGGAAGGCAAATTGTCAGTCAGAGGCCAGGTCGATAAATTCGACGGCGAGTATGCAAAGGTCGTTGAGGGAATCAATCATACTCTGGATGTTGTCATCGCACCGATTTCAGAAGCAACAGCAGTACTTGAAGCGATGGAAAAAGGTAATCTTGGGGTGCTGGTAAAGGGAGACTACACGGGGGATCACGCGCTCATAAAAAATGCACTGAACAGAACTCTGGAGAACCTCCGCATCTATATCTTCGAAATAACCAATGTACTGAAAGAAATTGGAGACGGAAATCTCGATTTAGCAGTGACGGCCAATTATACCGGCGATTTTGTTGCAATCAAGGATTCTCTGAACAACATCATCACCTCTTTAAGCGAAGTGCTCGGAAATATCAACGAAGCAGCTGAGCAAGTTAATTCTGGAGCCAGACAGGTTTCTGACGGAAGTCAGGCATTATCTCAAGGAGCCACAGAACAAGCCAGCTCGATTGAAGAATTATCCGCTTCCATTGCAGAAATTGCAACGCAGACGAAAGAAAATGCAATGAACGCAAATCTTGCAAGCGACCTTGCAGAAGATGCAAAAGCATTTGCAGAACGCGGCAATGATCAAATGAGTGGAATGCTGGATTCGATGGCAGAAATAAACGAGGCTTCCTCTAATATTTCTAAGATCATTAAGGTCATCGATGACATTGCATTTCAAACCAACATCCTGGCACTGAACGCAGCAGTCGAGGCAGCAAGAGCCGGTGTTCACGGGAAAGGATTCGCTGTTGTCGCAGAAGAAGTTCGTAATTTAGCTGCAAGAAGTGCAGAAGCTGCCAAGGAAACAACAGAACTGATAGAAGGTTCTATTTCGAAGGTTAGCTCTGGTACAAAGATCGCAAATGATACGGCAGCTGCCCTCAAAGGCATTGCCAGCAAGGTCGGAGAAGCCGCAGATCTCGTAAAAGGAATCTCCACCGCTTCCAACGAACAGGCTTCAGGCATCGCTCAAATCAATAAGGGGATCGAGCAGGTATCAATGGTTGTTCAAAACAATTCAGCAACAGCTGAAGAAAGCGCTGCAGCAAGTGAAGAACTATCCTCTCAGTCTGAGTTCCTCAAAGAAATGGTGGGCAAATTTAAAATGAAAGAATCAAATACAAGATTCTTGTCCAATCAGTTCGAAGCACCAGAGACAACTCAAGTCAAAGAGATTCCAAGTAGGATCATTTTAACGGAACAGGACAAGTATTAATTTACCAAATAAACAGTGAGCCTTTTAATGGAAGAAGAAAAGCGGTGTCAGATCAGCAGCATCAATTAGATCGGCTTTATGCTTTCCTTCCGGTTTAGAGGCTCACTCTTGTTTCCTTCGGGGATGGGAATCCCTATCCCTATCCCTATCTTATCTCACTCAAAAATCTTGCGGTGATTTCTTGCGGACGTGTAATTGCTCCACCGACTACCACGGCATATGCTCCTGCTTCTAGTGCTTTCTTTACTTGCTTTGGATAATGATATCGTCCTTCTGCAATCACAGGAATCGTGATCTGCTTTGACAGCTCACGCACAAGTTGTAAATCGGGTTCTCCCATTTGAGGCGAGTATTTTGTATAACCGCTTAAAGTCGTACCGACCAAGTCCACCCCCGCCTCATATGCATTCATCCCCTCTTCAACTGTGGATATATCAGCCATCAATAATTGATTCGGATACTTTTTTTTAATATCTTGTACAAAGACACTTACGTCTTTATAATTAGGCCTTTCACGCAATGTGCAATCAAAGGCAATTATATCCGCTTTAACAGCTGCCAGATCATCAATCTCCTGCATCGTTGCTGTAATATGTTGTTCATACCCGTCATATTGCTTCTTGATAATTCCTATCACAGGCAAATTAACGGTTTCTTTTATTTGTACAATATCTCTGGTGCTATTTGCTCTGATCGCACAGGCTCCTGCATTTTTAGCCGCCAGAGCCATCAGGGGCATGATCCCGCCAATCTCAGTATATAAGGGCTCTCCCGGCAAAGCCTGACAAGATACAATCAATCCATTTTTCAGCGAAAGAATCACATTATTTTTTTCCAATTTAGGACCTCCTATTATTTGGAAGGCAGTTATCAAGTGCTTACTCGATCAAGCCATCTATGAAACTTACTAATTGAGAGAGCGCCGCATCTTCACCTTCACCTTTCGTGATAATATCAATCACATTACCTTTGCAGATTGCTAAAGAGAGTATTCCTAATACACTCTTGGCATTAGCTTTCTTACCATCCTTCTCCACATATACTTCACAAAGCGCACTTTTCGCAATTTTTGCGAATTCTGCTGCAGGACGTGCATGTAACCCTGTATTATTTTTTACGCTTACTGCCTGACGTGCCATAATAACCTCCAAATTCATTCCGCATTGGGCGGAATACTTATTCTATTTATTCGTCTCTAATCTCACAGGTGCAACCTTCGTAATGTCAATTTCTAATCTCAAAGATGCAACCTTATTCAATTACAATTCTGCTCCAGGGGAAATATACCAAGGGCTACATATCATCTATTTTTTGCTTAAGGTTGTAGCCTGCTCCCGCCATTCCAGCGTCATTGCCTAACACGGCAAAGATCAATTTTATATTACCAATCGTATTGTTCCAAATATATTTTTCTAGATACTGTTCCATGATAGGACGCAGATAATCTTCCTGGCTCATGATACCCCCTCCAAGAATTACTGCCTGCGGGTTGGTGATACACACACACTGTACGATCCCCTGTGCCAGTGCACTGCACATTCTGTCAATTTCTTTTTGGCATATGGCATTTCCATTCCGTGCCAGATGAAAAATGCTTTTCCCGTCTAATGTGATTTCCTTGTCATCCATTTGATCTAAGACCCGCTGGATCAAAGCACTTACGGACGCCTCCTCTTCAAGGGTCCTACCATTAATCGACATGTAACCCACTTCACCCGCGTTATAGGTGCTTCCATGGTACAGTTTTCCATCTAGAATCAACGCTCCGCCAATACCCGTTCCTACCGTCAAACAAAGAATATGCTCGTAGTCTTGCCCTGAACCATAAGCAAGTTCACCCAAGGCAGCAGCATTCACATCATTTTCAACCGCGCAAGGGAGTCCAAATTCATTTTCCACACGCTTTTTCAGATTAATGCCGATATAATCCGGTATATTATCATTTGCAAATATGATATCTCCTGTTACAGAATTGACTACTCCAGCAGTTGAAATTGCTACGCCCTCTAATTCATAAGCTTTCCGGTTTTCCCTTACGATGGAAACGATTTTCTTTTCAATACCAGGCCCTTTGATTTTCTTTGCATCTGTTGCAATCTCTTTTTTATCGATGAATTCAATTGTTTTTTTACTCACATGAGCAATTCCATACTTGATAGCAGTTCCACCAATGTCGATACATAAATACATGATTATACCCTCCCAAATTAAAGGCCTAGTGTGCGGGCAGTACACGATAACGCTGCAGCATCTAAAACTTGGCACAGCGCTCCAGAGCACTTTCTTGATCCCTCTAATCTGTCAAACTATCATAAAACGCGTCCTTTGACTTGGCCGAAAAAAGCTTCTCCATACGTTCCTCATCCATCAGAACATCTACCAGTTCACTTAGCAGTTCAAGGTGACTTTCGTTATCTACCGATGAAAATGTAATAATCAATTTGACAGGATCGTTTGTGTCTGATCCGAACGGAATTGGAGCTTCTAACAGCGAGAAGCTAATTCCAAGGGCATTTGCACCATGTTCCGGTCTTGTGTGGGCCAATGCCACGTGAGGCGCTATGACGATATATGGCCCATTCTCTTTGACTGCATTTATCATCCCCTCAACATAGCTTTGCAGGATTGCTCCCTTTGCCAGCAAAATCTTCGAAGCTTTACGAATGGCATCTTCCCAATTGTCAGCTTTCAGTCCAACCTCCAGATCATCCAAATGAATTTTATCCAGTAACACGTTTCATCAACTCCTTGCATTAGAATGTTTTCATTAACTCCTCAAGATCAATATCTTTCAGTGAATTTACTTTCATATAATAATTTTCAAACTCACTATGTTTTGTTACTTCGTTTGGGACTACTACTACACGCATTCCGGCATTCCGTCCGGAGATCAATCCATTCTTCGAATCTTCAACAATCAAAACTTCATTTTTATTGACTCCAAGATCCTCCGCTGCTTTAAGAAACAGATCAGGATAAGGCTTGATTCTCTCAACATCTTCTGCTGTAACCAATATATCAAAATAATCCAGGAGCTTCAAACGCGTTAGATGCGTAACTGGCTTGAGTCTTTTTGCCGATGTGGCCAGTGCCAGTTTCAGGCCAAGTCTCTTTGCGGTTTGAATGAACGCAACTACACCATCTTTTGGTTCCAGTAATCTGCTCCTCTCAATAAAAGTATCCAATGTCTCCTGATCAAACTGATCCCGATCAATGGTCCATCCATGTAATTCTTCAAGAGAACAAAACAGATCCTCGCTGCTTGAACCTACGCAGATCAGAAAGTCTTTCATCTCCAATTCATGCTGCAGATTCCGCCGAAACCATTCTGCAAAGATATCAAACCAGATCACTTCTGTGTCAATAATTAAACCATCAAAATCCATAACAATTGCTTTTAGCATCTTCTCTTCCTCTCTTAATGAAAGAAGAGAACCCTTAATTGATGTTCAACGAGTTCCCCTCTTTTCTTATGTCGTCATTGGGCAAGATTAACCAGCAATCATTGATTTTCAGCAACTTGGAGGCTATCTATCAGCTGATCATACTCGGGGGCCTTCAAGTAATCTGTGATTGAGATCAAATAGGCATCTGGCTGTTTTTCTCTTACTCTTTCAACCAAAGACTGGTGCGTAACGATGACTTGGCAGTCTGTTGGGAGGTCACTGACCGAAATATGAAAGACTTTGATCGTTTCAATGCCTGCTTTTGTGATCTTTTTCTGTAATACATTTGCTCCCATCGCACTTGATCCTAACCCAGCATCACATGCATATGCAATTCTCGTTACTTTGGAAAAATCAAACGTGTCACTTCTCACTTCGAAGACGGAAGACACTCGACTTTTCTTTCCTTTTAACCGCTCCATCTCTTTTGCTGCATCCTGCAATTGCTGGTCATTGTTCTTTGCTCTTTTTACCAATGGAGCTGCAAAGGCAAAGGATACTGCTGCGGCAGCCATAATTGAAATAATAATTTGAAGTCGGTCACCTGGGGCGGCCATCATCGAAATGGCGAGAATACTTCCCGGCGAAGCAACACCAATTAATCCCACATTAAAAATTGTAAACAATAGCGTTCCTGTCATACCACCAAGAATCAGCGGCAAGACTAAGATTGGATTCATCAGAATAAACGGGAAATAGATTTCATGGATCCCTCCAAAGAGATGAATGACACTGGCACCGTATGCAGAACCCTTTGAGCCACCCTTACCAAACAGCATATATGCAGCCAAGACGCCAAATCCCGGCCCCGGATTTGATTCCAGCAAAAACAGAATGGATTTTCCCGCGGATGCAAGCTGAGTGCTCCCAATCGGCGTCAAGATCCCCTGACCGATTGCATTATTGAGGAATAAGATCTTTGCCGGTTCAATAAATATCGCTGTGAGCGGCAGCAGCCGATTCTCAACCATTACGTCTACTGCACCAGCCATAACACCAGTCAACGACTCAATTGCAGGTGCAACAGCCACGTATCCGATGATTGCAATCACAGAACCGATCACACCCGCAGTGAAATTGTTGATCAGCAGTTCGAATCCCATAGGGATTTTGCCTTCTACTTTCTCATCGAACTTCTTAAGGATGTATGCCGCGATCGGAGCCATGATCATCGCTCCAAGAAACATCGGAATACCCGAACCGATAATGACACCCATTGTTGCGACGACACCGACGACACTGCCGCGATAATCATAGACCATCTTACCCGCAGCTACTGCGATCAAGATCGGCAGCATATAGACAAGCATCGGTGAAATAAAAGACTTTATCATCTCATTACCGATTGCAACTCCAACAGCAGTTAAGATACCCCAGGCAAGAAATGCCCCCAGGTTCGGAATCACCATCCGGCTGAGTGCGCTTCCAAAATGCTGTGCTTTCACTCTTAATGACATCATACCACTCCTTTACATTAAATGATTCAACAATTAAACTTCTACTTCTTTTCCTTCTGCAATGGATCTTTCAATGGCATCAACTACACGCAAGGAATCATAAGCTTCTTTTGGTGTAATAATCGATTTGGTACCAGAGACTACATTATTGATAAAAGCGTACAATTGTTCTGATAAGTCACCTGAGGTTTCTCCATTGGCCTCATACCAATGTCTTGAATCGGGATAAGCGATTCTTTTATCGCTGACAAACCGAACACCATTATCGCAGGAATCAACATAGGCGACACCCTTTGTTCCAACGAGCTCCAGTTTATCATCAATCGTCGTAGGTGAATTTTCCGGCAAAACCCAACAAGCTTCCATACACGCAATTGCACCGTTTGCATACGTGACAATTGCATAGATCACATCATCCATATCATGTTCTTTTAGCAGCACACTTCTGCTTTTTGCAAATACTTTAACCGGCTCACTCTGCATATACCAGTTAATATAATCAATATCATGTATCATAACATGCATGCTGAGATCAGAAGCGCCAATATACCGCCTCGGCCCGATAATCGGACTATTCCTTCTGCAGTAGAGATGAATGATGTCCCCCAGCTCCCCCTCATCCAACGCACGTTTTATCATGCTGAACCTCGGATCGAACCTTAGCAGAAATCCAACGGTAAACACTTTATCATAGTCCTTCGTAATTTCATACATAGCTTTACCGTCTGCAAGCTCCTTCGCCAGTGGCTTTTCCAGCAGAATATGCTTTTTATTTTGCACCGCGATTTCAACAGCTTCCCTATGAAGGTTATCAGGCAAAACAATACTTACCGCATCAATTTCTGGATCAGCCAGCATTTCCTTATAATGCTTGTACGTTTTACACCCGAACTCCTCTTGCGCTTTCGCTCTTCTCTCGTCGCTATATTCGCATATTGCCACGAGATCAACATTGGACATCTTTCGGTAAATCCTTGCATGGATTTGACCCATCTGTCCAAGACCAATTACACCAACTTTTACGACATGATTCATTTCCCTTCTCCTTTAAAAATTATTATCTTTCATCCAACCCAAGTTCCAACCATTCTAATGTTCGAAAATTGAAATTACTTTCATTATTTTATTTATGTCTGTTAGTAATTTCAATTGCATTGTATCACTTGAAATTACTTGCGTCAACACATTTGTTATTGAAAATAATTTCATACTATGATATAGTACTATTGTCTTAATTTTGATAGAAAGGGAAAAGGATGTGCGATATCAGCCTCTGCGGATATCATCCAAATCAAATATGAAAGAATTAAACTTTCAAAATCGTTTACAGCTTTATGGCAGCAGCTTATCAAAAAGTGAGATGAGAGTGGCCGAATTTATAGCAAGTAACACAATTGATGCAGCCATAATCTCCAGCAATGATCTGGCACAAAACGTTGGAACATCAAACTCTACGATAAGCAGATTCTGCCAAAAACTTCAGTACCGGAATTATATTGAGCTCCAAACACTGTTAAAGGCAGAAAACAATACACAGACGAATTCATTCGATGTGGTCGACCGCCTGAATCATTATTACGATGTCGTCTTTTCCTCTACAGCTGAACTATTAGACAAAAATACCTTCAGCAAGTTTATAGAGCAGCTACAGAACGCAGATCAAATACTCGTATGCGGGATAGGAAGTTCCGGCTTAACAGCCATTGAGTTGAGCTCCAGGTTAATGCGTATGGGATTATCCTCCCAAGCAATAACAGACAGCTCTTTAATGTTAATGAAAGCAAACCGGTTTTCGCCCCGCGATCTGTTGATTGCGATCTCTACATCCGGAGAAACGCAAGAAGTCTTAAAAACATGCGCCATTGCAAATAATATCAAAACGCCAATCTGTGCACTTACCAAAAATAACAACACACAATTGACCGCTTTATCTGACATTACCCTTTTCGTCAGTGATGAAAACCAGATTCATGATAATTTGTTTGTTAATACGCAGTTATCTTTTTTGTTCATGATCGATATCATTACTTATACTTTGCTGATGAACCCAACTTATAATGCGAGTTACCAGAAAGCCCAGCATATATAGAAGAAAACACGAAAACCAACGCCATGCATAGTAAATCTTGCTTGACGTTGGTTTCTTTTTACCATCCCGCTCTCCGCATTAAGCTACAGCTTCTTGTGTTCCAAAAAAAGCTCATGAAGCTCTGGATGATCATAGAAGAAGTCGCATAGGCTTTTTATATTCAGAACCGTACCAGTGCTGAGATTATGCTCGATCAATTCTATTTGTTTTAGAATTTCACTTTCCTCCGAACCGAGCAGCTCAAAAAATTCTCCCAGAATATTATGCCGCTCCAAAAGAAAATGCCCGATCTCCAGCCCTTTGTCACTCAGATTGACAATCCCATACCGCTCATATTTTATCAGTCCAAGAGTTCCCAGTCTCTGCACCATCTTTGTAGCAGAGGAAGCTCTGACATTCAGAAGCTGCGAAAGCTTGCTGATTCTCGCATATCCCTCTTCCTGACAACACCTGTAGATCATCTCCAAATAATCCTCCATTGCCGGGGTAATCAATTCTTTGTTCTGTTTGAGCAGTTGATAACCCCGTACCGTATAATATTCCTCCTGTCCCAGACCAATCACCCCCAGGGAATCGTTGTCATTCTATTGAATGAAAATATCAAATTGAAAAGCGAATTCATATTCTGATCCAACCAAAAAATAGGATTCACTATTTTATTTATATGAGTAACACTCCTGTTCTAGTTAACATATTTTAGCCTAGGGAAACATTCTTTCCCCAATCTATTACATTTTATAAAATAGGAGGTTCATTCATGGAACAGTTTATTCCTCTGAATGATTTACCAATAGGAAGCAAGGCACGCGTAAAGCTGCTTCGTTCGGAAATGGAAACCAGGAGAAGACTGCTTGATTTAGGGCTTGTATCTGATACGGAAGTGGAAGCTCTGCAGAAAAGCCCATCCGGCGATCCGACAGCATATCAAATTCGCGGCACCGTAATCGCGCTTCGTTCAGAGGATGCTTGCGGCATCATGGTCGAAGCGATCTAACGCAATTATAAGGAGCAGTTTTCGACGCCATCCGCTGGGTTTTCTGGTTTAGCGCATCGGATTCTGCTCCCAGTGTACTGACCAAGGGATCATCTGAAGAAGAAAATTATTTAAGAAATATGGAGGTAACAAGAATGGGCCTGACAAGTCAGTCGACAGGAGCTGGCATATTAGAATGCGATCTTAAAGTTGACCGAGGAGGTCGTGACGACAAACTCATCGCACTGGCCGGAAATCCCAATGTTGGGAAAAGTACCGTATTTAATAGCTTAACCGGGATGAACCAGCATACCGGAAACTGGCCGGGGAAAACAGTTACGAATGCTCAGGGAAGATACCGGCATAACGGCAAGGATTTCACCCTTATGGATTTGCCGGGAACGTATTCTCTTTCTGCGAATTCAGTAGAAGAAGAGGTGGCACGTGACTTTATTTGCTTCGGCAATCCTGATACAACCGTAATTGTGACAGATGCAACCTGCCTGGAGCGCAATTTATTTCTCGTACTACATACTCTAGAGATCACAGACCGAATCGTTCTATGTGTAAACCTTCTGGATGAAGCGGAAAGAAAAAAGATTCAAGTTGACTTGAAAGCGTTAAACCGCTTGCTTGGTATCCCTGTCATCGGAACCAGTGCCAGAAGCGGAAGAGGCCTGGATCAGCTGATGGACGCAGTATATGCGGCAGCGGATACGACTGATCCTGTAAACGCCGAAGATCTTAAGGGAGCAAGTGCACCAGTCCCGCTAAAGGTGCGGTACGACAATGTGATTGAACAGGCCATTGATATTCTGGAACCATATGTCCGCAGCCTGCTCAAGAGTCAAATCGACAGTCGCTGGGTCAGCCTAAAACTGCTGGATGGGGACGAATCCCTGATGAATTCTTTACAAAAGTACTTGGAGTTTAACTTAAAGGCTGACGAGATGCTGATTCAGAAGCTGGACGAAGCGAAATTGTTATTAAACAATGCGGGATTTGGGCAAGAGCAGCTCCGGGATAGAATTGCATCAACGATCGTATCCTGTGCTGAAAAAATCTGCTGCGAATCAGTTACCTTTGCCGCAGAAACTTATAATGATACGGATCGAAAAATTGATCGAATCGTCACATCCAAAACCTTTGGGATCCCTATTATGATCGGGCTTCTTGGGGTTGTTTTCTGGCTAACCATAAACGGCGCCAACTATCCTTCTCAAATGCTTGCATCCTTCCTTTTCGGCATTGAAGACCATTTGACAGAGCTATTTACCCAATTGGGCACCCCTTCCTGGGTTCATGGAATCTTAGTACTGGGCATGTATCGGACATTGGCTTGGGTAATCTCTGTAATGCTGCCTCCGATGGCGATCTTCTTCCCGCTTTTTACCTTGCTGGAGGATTTGGGCTATCTTCCGCGTGTAGCCTTCAATCTGGATAATTTCTTTAAAAAATCCTGCGCACATGGTAAGCAGGCGCTGACTATGTGCATGGGCTTTGGCTGCAATGCTGCTGGAATCATCGGCTGCAGAATCATCAACTCCCCAAGAGAGAGGCTGATTGCAATGATCACCAATAATTTCGTTCCCTGCAACGGCAGGTATCCCACGCTGATTGCAATTATAACCATGTTCTTCGCAGGGGTTCTCACCGGCCCTGCAAAGTCCATTGCATCGGCAGCGCTTCTGACCGCAGTCATCGTTCTGGGCGTCGTTATGACCCTGCTCATCTCCAGAATTTTATCCAAGACGATCTTAAAAGGTCTTCCCTCTTCCTTTGCCTTGGAGCTACCGCCGTATCGGATGCCTCAAATCGGGAAAGTAATTGTGAGATCTGTTTTTGACCGAACGCTGTTCGTCCTTGGCCGCGCTGTCGTGATCGCCGCACCAGCAGGTATGGTCATCTGGCTCCTAGCCAACATCTATGTGGGCGATGTCAGCCTGCTGACGCAATGTGCAACCTTCCTTGATCCCTTTGCCCGGCTCATTGGGCTTGACGGTTACATTCTCATGGCATTTATTCTTGGATTTCCAGCCAATGAAATTGTGATCCCCATCATGATCATGAGTTATATGGCTGCAGGCAGCATGCTGGAGCTGGATAGCCTTACCCAATTGAGGGAACTGCTGCTCTCCCACGGATGGACCTGGCTCACCGCAGTATGCGTAATGCTGTTCTCCTTGATGCACTGGCCCTGCGGTACAACGTGCCTGACCATTCGAAAGGAAGCTCAAAGCTGGAAGTGGACTCTGGTTGCATTTCTCATCCCCACAGTTACGGGCATTGCCATCTGTTTTATCGTAGCAAATACCGTTAGGCTGCTGGGATTGGCATAGCGCCAACCCCATATCTATGGAGGCATTCCCATGACCGAATCTCATTCCAGTCATGAAACGATGATACAGAGTCAAAAGAAACTAGTGGTTACAATTATACTCGTATCCTTCATTCTGACTGCAAAATTCATAGGCGCATACACCACTAAAAGTCTAGCCCTGCTTAGTGATTCCTGGCACCTTGCCACAGACCTCATTTCGCTGATCATCAGCTGGTGGGGAATCCGAAGTTCTTTAAAACCGGCCTCAACCAAGTATTCATACGGGTACTGCCGTTACAGTGTTTTTACTGCCTTGATCAACAATGTATCTCTGATTCTCATTTCTATCTACATCTTGTATCAAGCGATATTAAGGTATTTCCATCCCGTTGAGATTGCACCCCGCGGAATGATTCTATTATCAGTCTTAGGGTTGATGATTAATTTAGCAATTATTCGGAACCTGGGCAATCATTCTAAAAATGCAAATGTAAAAAGTGTATTTCTTCATTTTATGGGTGATGCGCTCTCTGACGTGGGTGTTCTCCTTGGCGGTGTTATTATTTTGCTCACCGGCCAGCACGGTGTCGATACATTATTAAGCGCTGCACTTGCATGTCTGATCTTGAAAAATGCCCTTAGAATGTGCTATGAATGTACTAAGATTTTATTGGAGGCTGTCCCCAGGGACATCTCAATTGAAGAGCTCAGGGATGCGCTGAAAGAGATTCAGGAAATTGTTGATGTAAAGGACATCCATGTATGGAGCTTATCCATGGAAACGTTAGCAATGACAGCACATATCTGCATTCATGAAGCCAATATGTCTCTTTATGAAACTACATTACACAAGGTACAACATATGTTGAAAGAGCAATTTGGCATTGAACACTCTGCAATTCAGATTGAAAATTTACCCTGCAGCAGCTGCTATCACAGCAAACCGGATCATAGTCTCGGCTGCAATCTATGCGTAGACTGCACCCGGGTCTCTACAGACGTTCAAAAGAAACGGTGTTGACCAAAGCAGCACGAGCAAAAGGTTTCTATAGAAACTGCTTATAAGAAACGGCTTTGAGAAAAAATATTTTCTCAAAGCCGCAAGTCTAATATCTCTTTATCGTTATTAATCGCTCAAATTTATTTTTGAATGGCACTCACAAATTCATCGATGCTTAGAAAGCTCTCCCTCCACCCCAGCTCCGTGCAGAGCTTCATAACATCGGGTTGTTCCAGATAAGCCTTTTCCAGCACATCTCTCTGTAGGAAAACAGATTTGGTATCATCATCAGCAATCATCTTGCCGCTGGCAAAAACAATGGTTCTCTCGAACACGTCCGCCACAAAATTCATGTCGTGGGTAATGGTGATTACTGTTTTTCCTTGATTTCGAAGCTGCAAAACAATCTCTTTCAGCCGCTCTTTTCCCGCGTAATCCTGCGCGATGGTAGGCTCATCAAATAGAATCACCTCCGTGTCCATTGCCAGAATGGATGCCACTGCGACCAGTTTTCTTGAGGACAAACCCAAATCATAGGGATTTGTGGTCTCAAGCCCGGAAAGGCCCACAGTTTCCAGTGCTTGTTTCGCTTTCCCGAGGGCAGCTTCCTTATCCATACCGATCTGCAGCGGGCCAAACATTACTTCGTCAAGCACCTGATATTTGAAAATCTGATCATTGGGATTCTGAAATACCATGCCAACCTGCTTTGCCAGCATGGCCACAGTCATCTCCTTTGTACGGGTTCCATTCAGCAGGATTTCGCCCCTTGTAGGTTTCAGCAGCCCCTTGAGAAGCTTTGCAAAGGTTGTCTTACCGGCTCCGTTCTGCCCGATGATTGCCGTCGATCGAGCATCAATGGTAAAGTCCATGCCTTTTATAACTTCTTCCTCTGCAGTATAGGAAAAATGCAGATCCTTGATTTCAATTACAGCCATTCTGGATCATTTCCCCCTTTCCGCAGCAATACCTGCTTGGCTTCCTCCAGTGTGACCGGATAGCAGCCCGTACCTTCCATTGTCAAATTCAGCCTTTTACTGATCTGGGTGTAAACCGGAGCTTCCACACCGTAATGCTCCAGATCTTCCCGAGAAAAAATTTTCTGGGGAGTATCAAAATCGATGAGCATTCCATCTTCGAGCAATGCCACCCGATTGCTGTACTGGGCGATTTTTTCCATATTGTGTTCTACCAGAATGATTGTAATGCCCTGGCCGCATAATTTCTGAACCGCTTGAAATACTTCTTCTCTGCCCTGTGGATCAAGCTGGGAGGTAGGTTCATCAAGGATGATCACCTGAGGCTGCATGGCAATGACGCCAGCGATGGCCATGCGCTGCATCTGCCCGCCGGATAAATCAAAGGGATATCGATCTTTGTATTTACTGATATCCAAAAGCTCCATGGCGTTGTCAATGCGGCGTATCATTTCCTCTTTAGGAACTCCCATGTTTTCGAGTCCGAAAGCGATTTCCTCATACACGGTTGCTTTCGCACCGGTTACCTGATTGAAAGGATTCTGAAAAACGGTTCCAACCGTTTCACAAAGCTCGTCAACAGGTACTTTTTTTACTTCGATATCATCGATCAGTATCTTGCCGCCGTAAGCACCTTTATAAAAATTGGGGATCAGCCCTGCGATCGCCTGGCAGAGGCTGCTCTTTCCAGATCCGTTTCTTCCTATAATTCCAATGAATTCTCCTGTCTCAATGGATAGGGAAATATCATTCAGTGCAAGCCGCTCCGTGCCGGGGTATTTATATTTCAGGTGTTCGATGTTTATGCCAGCCATTGGGTTACCCTCCATACTGCCACAGCAGCAATCAGTACCGGCAAAGCAATCTGTATGTAGCGGTCGCCAGCGGTTTTTACCTCGTCATTTAGAAATGTTTTCCTTTTCCTTGAATTAAAGCCTCTGACCTCAAGCGCCAAAGCTCTTTCTTTTGTATTGATCAGTGAGCTCATAATGACCGGTGCAATCAGCGGAATAAATGCCTTGATCCGAACGCCCAGACTGCCTTCGGTTTCCATGCCTCTGCTCCTTTGCGCGTCCGTTATGGTGCTCATGGTTTCCGTCATTTGAGGTATAATCTGAAATACCGAAATGAAAACATAACCGAATCTCGGGGAAAATCCTCGTCTCACAAAATTTTCCATCATATCAGAAGGCTTTGTTGTTAGAATCAATACGCAGAAGCTCATCAGAATATTGACGATATTGATCAGAATTCCAAGCGCATAATCCACACCCTCCCGGTAAAAAACTGCCGGACCAATGGCAAACATGGGGGTTTCATTTCCCCACCAAAACATTCCCTGGATAATCAGGACGGTCAGAAGTACAAAGCCTGACACGGCCAAAAGAGGCAGGGTTCTTCTCAGCACCTTCCCATATAACAGCAATGCGGTACTCACCGCAATCAGAACAAGTCCAGCCCACCGGATCCCCATGAGTGCCGGTATTGTTATAGCCGCAATCACATACCAGATCTTGCTCTCAGGCGCGACCTTGTTCAACATTGTTCCTTTATCCACATACAAACTGATGGTTTTCAAAAGTAGGCTCCTCTCTAGGATAGCGTATTAAAATAACTGGTTAGTTAGAAAACGCAACCAGTTATTTGTGCTGCACGAATGAATTCGATCAGTCTTTTTTCAGATCATCGGTATGATCCAGACTTTCAATCTCCTCATCACTGTGGAATAGGCTGACCAAATTCTTGGGCAGACCCTTCATGATTGCAAATACGATGAGGACAACCGCCAGCTTATCCGGCACATCTACAACCAGTTCATCCAAGCCGGAAGAAATCCAGACCGGCAAACCTTGTGATGCACACCATGCATAAAGCGCATCGCCCCAGATGTTTCCTGTTGTTCCTCCCCAGAAAATAATGTTCAATGGGGTTGAAATAATTACAGCAACGACACCAACAATAATACCTGTAATAATTGCACCTTTTATATTTTTCATAAACCCCTTATGAGCGAGTATTCCCACCGCAATTCCGATACCGATGTTCGTCAGTGCATAAATCGTTGAAATAGGATCCATAGTAAGTCCGTAAATAATATTGTTGGCTGCTCCGCAGATGGCACCTACGATTGGGCCGGCAAGCACTGCGGCGATACAGGTTCCGATGGAATCCAGCCAAAGTGGGAGTTTTAAAAGCCCGGCAAACAGTTTCCCAAGATAATTGATTCCGATTGCCGCAGGAATCAGAACCAGTGTCGCTGAATTAAATGACATTGACCATAATTTCTTTTTCATGCTAAACATCTCCTTTATTTTTTTCTTCGTTAACAAAAGCTTCCAAAGCGACTAGAATTTCATTGCTTTCGCCCTGGATCATCCGTGTGTTTCCATCAACATATCCGTTGATGTTATTCGTCAAATCCCCTTTGAACTCCACAACGGTATTCAAAACTGATGCAGTTTTCACGCCTCTTAGAGAGCCGATGGTAAATAAAGCTGCCGTCTCCATGTCAGATCCCATTACGCCTCTCCTCGACCAGTATTCTGTTATCTCCTCCTCTCTGTCAATATAAAAGCTGTCGTGACTCCTTGCTATTCCCACAAAATGGCGAACCTCACATTTTTGTGACGCTTGAATCAAGCTCATCAGGAGCTGGGTGTCGGGTATGGCAGGATAAATGCTTTCCACGTATGCCTTGGACGTCCCCTCGTCTCTTACAGCTCCGTTTACGATCAGAAGATCGCCTAGCTTCATCCTCGTATCCAGTGCCCCGCAGCTCCCGATGCGGATCATATATTCCACTCCGATATTGCGAAGTTCCTCCACCGCAATTCCCGTTGATGCGCCTCCCATTCCGGTGGAAACCGCCAGAACTTTAACGCCTTTGTAATATCCGCTGACGCTTCGCATTTCGCGGTTGTACGCAAGCTCTTCTACATCAGATAAGAAGTTCTTTATATTGTTTAGTCTTGCCGGATCACCCGGCAGCAGCGCATATTTTGCTTTATCTTTTTCACTGAGCCGGATATGAGACTGTAATTCCATTGTTGTTAATCCCTTTCTTCTTCCTGTAGCTTTTGATGATCCTTTATCACAATATAGGATTTATTGATTTCAATAATCTCTTTCTCTTTCAGCTGCTTCAGTATGCGGTTCACACTCCTCTGGGTAACCGCCATATGTTCGCTCAGCGTTTCCGAATTGACGGAAATTCTGCCCTCAGGCCGGTCTCCATGATCCAGCAGGAATCTACAGATTCTGCTTTTCAGCGTGTACAGAGTATTTGCACCCATGTTGCTGCAAAGCTTGTAGGTACTGTCGCAAAGGGTACGAATGAAATAATCGTTCAGATTCCGGTCCAACTGAACCCACCTGACGAAATCCTCCCGGGCGATCTCAAAGAGCTTTACATCTGTCCTGGCTTCCACGGTGCTGATATAGGGAAAGCTTCCGAACATCTCAAGTTCGCCGATATAATTGCCTTTCCGATATGTATTCAAGTAGTATTTCTTGCCATGCTCCGATTCTACCGAAATTCCCAATTCCCCCTCCAGTACGATATACATGAAATCATGGATCTCACCCTGGTTTAAGGTAAACGATCCGGCACGGAACTCTCTGATGGAGATGTTACGGAGGATCTCGTAGGGACATTGCTTCATGATGTTATAGATGATCGGATCCTTTTCAAGAATTTCACTAATTTCTTTTACATAGTTCCTTCCCATCGTATCTCCTTTTCTTCACAGCCAATGGGGGAGAAGCGCGGTTGCCCCTACCGGCAAGGCCGCAGCCAACCCCTTCATCAACCTTGGCTGCGAATCGTAACAGGTGATTCTTGATCGTACAGGTGATTCATGTATGATACAAAAATTATAATTCCGACAGAGAATTAAGTAAAGGAATATTGTCCCAGCCACATCTCAATCTTTCATAATTTACCAGAAAGGCCGTTCCCTTTGAGGACAAATGTCCTCAAGCTGCAAAGGTACGGACTCTGTCAGAACGTGAGCTCAACAGTCACACATGAAAAAGCCCTGCATAATGGTTGATTATGCAGGGTTTTCACTATTTCTTTGCATCGATTTTTTTACCTCTGCTCAGCCACCGCCGATTTCATCAGAATCGCTGTAGACACCGGGCACAATGCAATTTCCGTCCTTATCCTTCTTCGGGCATTCATTAGACATAAGGTTCACCTCCAGCAACTATTTTCTAATAGTATCTTCTAAACCTCATCTTTTATCCAGATCATTCTCATCACCTCTGCGCTCCAGCGCTGCCGCACGCTTTCGATAGATCACAGCGGCAAAAGACAGTGCCAGTAAGGTTAGTAAAAACGTAAATGCCATGGTGAAGACGCCTGCTGCGATTGCCCCATAGAGTTTTCCATAATTGTGATATGATGCTGCAACATTAATGATACCGGTAGCCGTACCTCCAGCCAGACTGATCAGCAGATGGGTTTTCAACGAAGGGACAAGCTTTCTATCCCAGATACCGTTCTTAATGCAGGCCACAAGCAGATAAAATGCCAGCAGCATAAAAACAATGCATTCTCCCGCGATTTCCCGCAAAACCCCTGCTCCACCTATGATCAGCTGAATTATAATTGCAGCAAAAAGACCCCAGAAAGCAAACCACACGCCAAAATGCTCTATTCTCAGCAACTTTTGCTCCTGCATCTCATCCAGTCTATTGTTACCTTTCATCCTCATTCTCCTCCTCCCAAAATAGATCGTCCAGGGTCTTTCCCAATACCTTGCAGATAGCCCTGCATAACTTTATCGTCGGATTATACTCGCCCTGCTCGATCGCATTAATGGTCTGTCGTGAAACACCCACCACTTGGGCAAGGTCTTTCTGCGTCATATCCTGCTGCACCCGAGCAACCTTGATTTTAAGATTTCGCCCCACACAATCACCTCCTTATTTTCATAATATAATATATAAGACAAAATGTCAAATATATATTACACAATTTTAGAACATGAGGGTTTTTGGGTTAGGATTTTTAGGTTGAGAAAAGTAAGATTCCCGCGAGGGACAGTGGGTTGCCGTAAAAAAAGAAGCCGGTTTGGCTTTCGCTAAACCGGCCTGTATCGATTCCCCTATCTTAATGGGTAATCGTATTTGAAAAGTATCCGTATTTCATGGAATTTGCGTTGGGATTTGGGTTTGGATTGTAAAACTTCGAAGGAGCCCAGGTGTAGGGGTAGGACACATTGATGTTTCTTTTGATTCGCACCATCCACTGAACCTCACTTCCGATGGGATAGGTAGCTGGAGAGAAGGTATATGAGTAATCATAGCCGTTTCTCGTCATCAGTCCGCCGTCAATCCAGGCAACCTTGCCCTTTAGTCTATGATAAATTCTTACTTCTGCCGCAATCTCATTGTTGGTGTTCTGTGCCCCGCCAAAGACCACTGCAAGCTTTGCGATTCTGCCTCCGTTGAAGTGCACCTGGCTGTAGACATCCAAGTCTCTTCCATAATTCCATGCCGGTGTATTCCTGTAAAAGGTCTCGTTCCGATAGGAAAGTCTGCCGGACATACTGTTTTTCGTATACGCTCCAAAATGCAGATGAACAGAGCCGGGACTTCCATAGTCACCCACGAGACCGACAATATCTCCCTGCAGGCAATATCCTGTCTTCAGGATTTTGGACATGTGTTGGTAATGGCAATAAGGGAGCCCATTTTTACCTCCCAAAGAAAGCGTATTGTAGGCACCTCCCAATGCCGTTGCATAACCGGTCTGTACCGCCACCACTCGGGTTCCCCGGGGAGCATAAAGATCCACACCAATGTGTGGAGAGGTTCCTGATCTTCTAGGCTCTGCCCATTTGCTGGTGATGGTAGCCCAAAGGGGATTGCCGGAGCTGCTCTGAAGGGGCGAAATCCAGCGTGTTGTTCCGTCATATGCTCCGGTAAATACAATGCTGTAATCACTCAGTGCAAAAACGGGAATTGTAACGCTGATACAAAAAATAATCGCCAGTATGAAAATCAAGAGTCGTTTTCGTCCAGTCATTGCTTCTCACCTCCGGACAAATCATAGCTCCAAGTGGATTGCTCAATGATTCCTTTGTTGTCTTTTCCTGCAACCACCAGCAGTGTTTCGTTATCCGCCCAGTAAAACTCGATTAGAAAATCGCTGTCACCTGGCAGGGAATCGATCTTTATTTTTTTATTTTCTGTGAGGCTAGTAACCTGAACATATCTTGTATCCTTGCTGCCTTCAGGGATATATAGGCAAGCAAATTTTGTACTGTCGGGACTGAATCCGTAGTTTCCTCCTCTGACTCTTGTCTGCCATCCCATTTTCACAGATTTGATTTCCTTTAGTCCATCGGCCCCCATATATCTTGCAAAATGGATCTCAGGGCTGCCCAAGACCTCCGCGTATGCAATGACGCCATCCTGAACTGCATAGACAAAAGGATCTGATCCGACCATCGCAAGCGGCACCTCCTCCTCATCGAGAGGAACCGCTACATACGCTGTCTTATCCTCGCTTATTTTCATGCAGAGCAGTGTATTCGGGTCAAGCCATCCTTCCAGCATATAGGTTGCATCGCCATCCCTGGCAGAAATGCTTTCCATCCCGGTCGTCAAATCCAAAACATACAGAGCATTTCTATCATTAAAGATGTCGTGCTTGTTGGAAATATAGGCGAGTTTTGTACTGGTAGGGTCTGGTGTAACATTCTCATTCCACCGTACAATATTTTCTTGATAAAGCTCTGCCGACTGCTGCGCCAGAGCATCGTAGCTCATCGTATTATAATCAGCAGGCGAAATTCTTTTTGCCTGCTTGGAATCAACAGACCAAATTCCTAGGTCAGATGCCAGAAATGACTGCTGACCATCGGGTGTTATCACAAACTGTACACCGAGCTCATCGGAATTGTTTGGGACTGCCATGACAATTCCTTCGGAGGTGACTTGTTTCATCTTGATCCGGTCACTCCCTTGAAGCGTTTTAACGGTTACATTAAAGTTCTCCGCTTCACCGATTCCACTGTCCTCATTCAAGGTGCGAATCTGTGCAGCCTCTTCCTCTGCACCCGCAGCTTTTACACCGCCGCTCTGCTTAAGATAATCACCGTCTTGCACCCGCTTGATCAGGATGGGGTTGTCACATTGTACTGAGAGGATCGAATAACTTTCGTCTGCCACGAAAGACCAATTTTTATCGTCTGCTGTACAGGAAGCTAAGGTTACCCCCAAAAACAGGGCAAGGCTGACCACAGCGGCAACTTTTTTCCCCATACGATCGCCTCCATTAAATAGATTTGACCATGAATCGGTGATTCATGGCCTTACTATTTCATTTCTATGCAATTTGATGGTTTTATGTTCCGCTGTGATCAGCCTGTATCAAAGCCATGGCGGCTCCCTTCTGATTCACTTGTCTCTTTTCAGTTTAATACGGTACCGCAATATTCGCATTCAACTTTTCGTCCCGGAATCACCTTATTGTTGGCACCGCAGCTTGGACAGCGAACATTTTTTTCTTCCTCCTGAGGAACAATCCTGCCCTTGGAGCTAACGTGTACTACTGGAGTGGTCTTGACCGCTTTTTCCTCAACTGTTTCGACAAAAACCAATTCTCTGGCCTCATCGTCAATAAAAGCATCCCGAATGGCCCCTTTTTTAATCATTTTTTGTAGGTCACTCCTAGTCTTTGTATAAGTTTTTCCCACCACAGACGCCAGACCGTCAATAGAAGTCAAGCCTTCCTGTTCAATCCACCGTTCATACTTGACAAAGTTCGCCTTAAATCTCTTTGCATTGATTCCGGTGAGAAATAAGAACAATCCGGGAATCAGAAAGTATAAGGACGTTCCAATGTCCAAAGACCGATCTGCGCTCTTTACAGTAAACATGAGAACGCCCATCAGCAGGTTTAGAATTCCGAAGGTAATGCCCACATTGGCTGCGCTTGCCGCCGCTGTAACCCCCATCTTCATTCTCCTTGAGTAGCAATAGATTCCTGCCGGCCAAAAGAATAGAATCAACAGGACGATTGCAGGCAAAGTATACCAAAATCCGATTTTATTACGATTGCGTGTAGCTAGTGTCTGTTCCATCTCACTTCTCCCCCGTTATTTTTAACAACATCAATAATGGCCATAGTCTATCTCCTTACACATTTTTTTTGCAGCGTATATTGACCGTAAGGATTACAAATAAAATTATTCTCATCAAAAGGGATACCAATAAACGGCCCCTACCGTAATCTTGATTGCAACACCGGCGGCAAGGACTGCAAAGGAAAGGGCCGCAAACGCCAAATCCATGCCGGTATAATTCTTCCTATGGTACCAGGTTCTCTTTTTGTTTTTACCGAAGCCTCTCAGATCCATTGCATTGGAAACCACTTCGATGCGGTTAAAAGAGCTGAGCAGAAGCGGCACCATAACCGTAGCATAATTCTTTAGCCTCGTGGCAAGTCCTGCGTCGCCTTTTCTGAATGCAACGCCTCTTGCTTCCTGCGCATTGATGATATTATCCACTTCGGTCTTCACGTCGGGGATATACCGCAGCGCGATATTTACCGCATATGCAACCCGGTAAGGAACCCCGATCCGATTCAGGCTGCTGGCAAAATTGCTGGGGTGCGTGGTGAAAATAAACAGGATCGTAATGGGCATGATCGCGATATATTTCAGTGACAGTGTAATGCAGTAAAAGATCGTCTCCAGAGTGATGGAATAAAAGCCCAGACGAAGAATCCCTGTGTAGCTTCCTGTCAATTTCGAACCGTACTCTGGGGTAATCAGCAATAGAAAGACTGAATTAAACAGTGTAAAAACAAAGATGAACGCAAACAATGGCCAGATTGCTTTTGCTGGAAGCTTAGATAATTTCAAGATGCCAAGTCCAACAAGCACCATTCCCAAGAAAACTCTCACATCCATGAAAGCAAAGGCAAAGCCAGTCCATGCGATGAGCATTAGCAGCTTGATGCTGCCATCTAAACCATGAAAAAGAGATTCCCGCTCAATATAAAGAGAGCCGCTCTTACTCATGAGGCACCTCCTCTCCTTCCCCTGGAGTCCTTCGCTTCATTGATTCCGTCATACCGGGGCCTGGGTTCGTCGCTGAAGTTACTCTTCTTGTGAAATATGCAATAAACGAGCTGAGATCTTCAACACCGAAAAGCCTTCCCATCCGTTCGATAGAGGTATGCTTCAGATTTGCCTTTCCGATAATCCAGGAGTCAGCCAGAATACGATCCATATAGTCTTTTGCAATGACTCTCCCGCTGGAAAGAACAACTCCGGTGTCGGCATATTCCAGTGCCAGATGCATGTCATGTGTAATCAGAATAATACCCACGCCGGTGTTTTTGATCTGATCAAGATAGGACATGAACTCTCGGTAGCTTGTGTAATCCTGGCCGGCTGTCGGCTCATCCAGGATAATTACTTTAGGCCCCATGGAAAGGATGGATGCAATGGTCACTCGCTTCTTCTGTCCGTAGCTCAATGAGGATACAGGCCAATTTCTGTATTCATAAAGACCACAGATCTTCAACGCTTCTTTTACCCTTGCATCAGTCTCTGCTTGATCGACACCGAAATTTCTGAGGCCAAAAGCCACTTCATCATAGATCATATCCTTGGTGATCATATGATTGGGGTTTTGCATTACAAATCCAATAGCAAGCGCTCTTTGCTTTGCGGTCCACGAATTGATACAATTCATTCCCAAAATCGAACTACCTTTATCGTCTTTCTTGTCCTCAGAATTCTTGTCTCCATAATAAATGGAACCCTCTTGGTATTTGACGATTCCGGAGATGGCCTTGAGCAGTGTGGACTTTCCGGCGCCGTTGTTTCCTACGATTGCCAGCATCTCTCCTTCTTTCACATCGAAGCTGACATCCTCTATGGTGTAGGGATCTTCCTTAAAGTAACGGAAGCTCACTCCCTGAAGTTTCAAGATCGTACGGTGATCCGGCCGTTGATCTGCAAACCGGTCCTCCATATATTTTTTTAATACTTGGTCCTTATATTTTATTGTATTTTCCAGAACAGAAATTCGGTCCTCTTCTTTCGCCTTTATGCCGCAGAGCTTAAGCATCTCCACGTAAAGAGGCTGTCTCAGACCATACCTTGGAAGTATGTCCTCAGCCAAAAGAAGATCCGGTGTTCCATTGAATACGATTCTTCCATCATCCACCACCACGACCCGGTCGAAACCGTGCTCCAGTACATCCTCAATCCGATGTTCGATGACGATAATGGTCTTTCCTGTTTTCCCATGAATATCTAAAATGGTCTCCATGGCTTTTTTGCCGCTGGCAGGGTCAAGGTTTGCCAAAGGCTCATCAAAGAGAAGAATCGGAACGTTCATGGCCAGAATCCCCGCGATCGCCACCTTCTGTTTCTGTCCGCCGGAAAGGCTTTGGGGAGGCTGATTCTTATGCTGCAGCATATCTACCTGTTCCAATGCACGATCAGCGGCAGTATGCATCTCCTCCGCGGAAATGCAGTCATTTTCAAGGGCAAAGGCTACGTCCTCTCCTGCTGACAGCCCTACAAACTGGCAGTCCTGATCCTGCAGAATACTGCCCACTTGTGTTCCCATGGCAAAGAGCGAAAGCTCCTTCGGTTCTTTTTGGTTTACAAGAACCCGGCCGCTCATTTCCCCTTTATAGGTAAAGGGAATTAGCCCATTGATACAATGGGCTAATGTTGATTTTCCGCTTCCGCTTTTTCCTGTTATTAATACCTTCTCTCCCTCATTGATGACCAGATCAATGTGATGGAGCGTAGGCTGGTCTAAATTACCGTATTGGAATGACACATCCTCGAATACAACTGATTTCATGTTAAAAGTCCTTTTTCAGTCCTTGATTCTTGGCCTTTGATTTCGCGATTAAAATTACAGCTGGGATGCCGATGACAGCAATGACCACCAGATTTGAAATGTTGGCAAGGGTGATCTGTACAAACAACTTCTCAGTAGGCTCGCTGTAGAGATATACATCACCCAGATATGCGATGACACTTCCTACAAACATGCCGATGAGAGACCACAGGTACATCAGGCCAATGTGGACCTTGGTGCAGATCCCGTTCAAGGGGTCAAATTTTTTATCAAAGCAGACGAAGCCTCCGAAGAGCCCCATTATGGCCGACAGGAAGACCCAGCTCCACCAAACATTGCCGTACATAAACGCATCATTCAGCGCATGTCCGATAAAACCAATGAGAAAACCCGCCGTGGGTCCAAAAAATGCACCAAAGATCGGAAGCAGTGCAATCGCAATCCGAAAAGAGGTATTGGGACCTACCGGAATTGATATTGCCGATAATGCAGCATAAAGCGCCGCACCGACACCAATTGCAACCACTGTTTTCGTACTCATATGTCTGCCTTTTTTCTTATTCAAAAGAGCGATGACGATGCAGAGTACCACGGCAACAATAACTGCGATGATGCCTTCTCTTGAGATTACTGATTGAAAAAATCCGCTGATTCCATTCATAATCTTTTCTCCTTTTCCACAAAATGAAATAAATGCGATTATAGTATACATGAATGCTTTTCAAATTTCCAGACTTTGCCCTTTTTTTCTTGTGAATTCCATTTCCTGCGTTCCAATGCCATTCTCCCTTCTTCTCACCCGACTGTTTGTCCAAAAACGGCAGGAGGGGATTTGGAGCGAAAGCTCCAATCCCCTCTACACTTGGACTATTAGATTGGGTTGTTTCCGAAATACGCTGCCCGGCTGCCTTACGTGCTGTCCAGCATTGGCACCTGCACTGTTCTTCGATCTATCCGGGGAAGGCATACGATTGGCCGGCGGCGGCTTGCGCTGCCGGACCATTCTTCTATAATGATTCTACACACTTACGAGTATAGTGTATTTTGTCGATTTTTGACATTGGCCAAAAATCCCATTTTTAAAGAAGTTTCAAGTTTTTTGCTTTCTTTATCGCTGAAATCTTATTGTTTACCTCAAACTTTTGATAAATATTCTCCAAATGCCGCTTGATGGTGGAGGAAGACAAAATCAGGTTTTCTGCAATTTCCTTTTGGGTCAGTCCTTCTGCAAGCAGCTTTAGAACCTCCGTTTCCCGTTCTGTCAAACTAGTCTGATTCCTTGGCTTCATATTTTCACTGTACCGAGCACAGGCAGAAAGCAAGTCATCCAGATAGCGGGGCGAAATCCCTTCTCTTCCCTTCAGGTTCTCAAGCATAGGCAGCAGGTACTCCCCGTTTTCAGCAAAGGGCATGACGATTCCGTCTGCCTGTCCTTCCCTCAGCACCGGAAGCAGTGCGCAAATCCCCGCTTCCATTCCGTACAGCTTCTGCTGTGCTATGGCAGCATAGATGGAATTATGCAGAATGCCCAGTTGGTTGTGCATAAAATCGAACTTTGCCTTAAAGCTTTCACATAGAATTTCTAGGGCGATCCAATTCTCGGAAAGCATCACTGCTTTGCCTTGGATGATGCAGGGAAACGCCATTCCGCGAAGCAGGTATGCACCGTATGAGAAATCGCCGCTGCGAAGCCCGTTCGGAATAAATTCAGCCTGTTTCATGCAGCCGTAAAGATAACCGTCGCAAAGATCAATCATCGTGCTGAACACAAGATTATTCTGGATGGAAAGCCGAGGCTTTTGCTCTGAGAGCATTTCTTTCACTTTTCTCATTAATTCCCGGGATTCCTCAATACGTCCTTCCATCAAACGGAGCCTTGCAAGGGTAAAATTGGCACAGATTTCTATGCCGATCTGCATTTTGGTCTTGGCCTTGTAGATGGCTTTCATTGCATAGAGTTCTACCTGCTCAAGCTGCCCCGTTTCCAGTGCTGCCTCGGCAAGAGCCAAAAACTCACAGCCTGTGCCGCAGCCGTCCAAAAACTCGGGAGCAAAATGGTCCGCTAATTTTTCGAGTGTTTCCTGAAGTGTTCCCGGTTCTTTATAATAACCGTACAGAAAATGAGGGAGTCCGAACGTAAATTCGCTGTGGCGAAGGATCAATGCTGATTTGCCGCCATGAAAAAGTGCTGCAGCTCTTCGCGCGTGCTTTTCCATTAATTCAATATCGTTAAAGGATAAGATCGCATAAATTAATTCAATTTCCGCAAAAATGCTATCGCAAAGATTCAGTGCAAAGCCCTCGGGACGTCCATAGTATTCAGAAATCTCCTGGACAATTTCCACTCCCCTTCGAATCAGATGCTCTTCTCCGCCGACAACGAAGTTTAATGCGATCTGCATAAAAAGCAACGGGTATTTGTAGCAGTAATGCTGCGGGAGGTCGTTGCAGATACTATGCATCAGGTCATTTCCAAGAAAGCTGATAGACACATCCTCCATCTTACTTAGATGATCCAAAAGTTCCTCAGTCCGACCCGCTCTGTGGTAATACCCGAATGCGGTGACGTAGTCCCCCAAGACGAGATACCAGTGACCTGCTCCCATGCAGAGTGCATTGATATCAAGAGTACTGCTTTCCAGTTTTGCGTGCAGATAATCCCGGAGCACATTGTGCAGCCGATATGCTCCCGTCTGCGGATCCCATTCGATAAAAGCATTTTGGTCTACCAACTGGTTTACGATATGACGGATATTTTTATTCTGAAGCACGACTTGTGCCTGTTTAATTGTGAAATTGTCGAAGACTGACAGCCCAAGCATCGCCTCTTTGGCTTCATCCTCCAGCTGGTTAAACAAATTTGCTTCGATCAATCGATTAATATTGGAGTTAATTTCCGGGCGCAGTCCTTGTTTCATCCCAAGAAGAATCAGATAAATGGCAGAAATCCACCCTGCGGTGTAGTTCGTGATCCCTTCCAGCTCCTTTTGGGTAAGGTGTCCGCAGTCCATTAACCGGAAATATTCTTCAATTTCCTCTGTTGTAAACGCTAGAAATGATGAATCCACATAATAGCACAGCCCCTTGCTGAGAAGCCCCGCATGGCCGATATCGGGACGGGTACGGGAAATTAAAACGATGTGAAAATTGGGAATCTCCTCCTGCACTACAACTTCTACAAACGCTTCAACCTGCTTGTTGTCTTCGATTAGATGATAATCATCAATGACCAGCACCGTCTTCTTATCGGAGCCGTATTCATTTATGGATTCAACCATCTTGTCCATCTGATACTGATTATAAGGGAAGCCCATTTCAAGGAGTCGTTTCGCTATATCTGGGTAGTATTTGGATGAAGCGGCGCAAAGCTTGTTCCAAAACTGGCTCTCGGTGCTTCTTTCACCCGTAAGAGAAACCCATATGGTATTTGCCTTTCGATTCTCCAAAAAGGTTTTTACCGCTGTCGTCTTGCCATAACCCATTGTTGCAGATACCACTGTCAGCGGATACTGAAAGATATTGGATAAACCATTTTCAATTCGTTTTCGTTTCAGAACTTTATAATTTGGCATTGTAACGACCCCGACTAAAAAATTGGTGAAAACTGCTTAATAGATACAATATTTTATCATAATTTCCCACTTACAACAACTCTGCACAGAAAAAGGTTTTTCTGCGATAATCAGGTGCTCCCACCTTCTTGCAATCATAAGACTTCCTATGCAATAAAAGATCCTGATTTCGTAAAAAAATGAAATCAGGATCTTTTTTACTATTTTTTATTTTTGTATTAATACAAATCGCAAAATTGCAAAGAATAGAATCAGTAAGCTGCAAAATCCTGTTGCGACTCATTCAGAATACATACGATTTATCTGAAAGGAGGATATATCATGCCAAAGAAATCCCGCAAAAGCAGTACCGTGTTCCGATTTCTCCTCTTGCTGACGTTCCTATGCCTGCTTCCCGTTCCTAGCTATGCAGAAATCCCGACTGCGGCTTGGAGCAGCAGCTCCATTGAATCAACGACAGTTCCTACCGGGAGTACCAGGATACTAAACCGGGTAGATCTATCTACTTTATCCAAATATGTTCCGGTGGCATCCATTACTGAGGATCAATTCTATGATCTGAATTTTGGCATGCGTATAGCTTCCGTCGCTTTTACAACGGAAAACCTGCTGCTCCTGCGAACGCTTGATAACCAGTACTGCACCATTGCCATGTCTGAGGATTATATCAAGGCATTGGAGCTAACCGGAGCAGTAGACAGCGGCGCCAGCGTTAGATTTGCCTCCAACACCAGTCAGGAAAAGCCAAAAAGTATCATGGGAACCTTTATACTGGTCTCTATGATCCTTGGATTTACTGTTTTTTTGATCTGGTTTTTCAGTGTCAGCAGAAAAGCCTATGAGCCGGATAAAATAACCGTGGGGACAAAGGAAAAACCGAAGAATATGCCAGCCACACCAGAAAAAAAGATCACATTTGATGAAGTCCAAGGCATTGATGAACTGAAACCGGATTTGTTTCGACTGGTGGATGCTCTGAAACACCCTGCAAAATACAAGCGGCTGGGAGCAAGACCTACAAAAGGGTTAATTCTGTACGGACCGCCCGGAACGGGTAAGACCCTAATTGCAAAAGCAATCTCCGGTGAAGCGGAAGTCCCGTTTTTCTCCGCGTCAGGAAGTGACTTTGTAGAAAAGTATGTAGGTGTGGGCGCATCCAGAATCCGTGAGCTCTTTGCAAAGGCTAGAAAGGCCTCTCCCTGCATTGTATTTATTGACGAGCTGGACGCAATCGGAGGAATCCGCGGTGAAAGCAACAATAGTGAAAGAGACCAGACGATCAATGCATTGCTTACTGAACTGGACGGATTTGCTGCTTCGGAAGGGATTCTTACCATTTGCGCAACCAATCGGCTGGATATTCTGGATTCGGCACTTACCCGCCCCGGCCGGTTTGACCTTAAGATTGCAGTCAACCTTCCGGACAAACAAGCCCGATACCAAATCCTCAGATTGCACAGTTCCGGGAAGAAACTATCCGAGGAAGTCCGAATTGATGCTCTGGCAAAAAAAACCAACGGCTTTTCCGGTGCAGAACTTGAAAATCTGCTGAACGAGGCCGCGCTGATCGCCGCAACGGAGGATAAGGATTTTATTACCAACGATGATATTGAAAATGCCTTTTTCAAGCTCCTTCTAAATGGCCACAAAAAAGAACGAAGCGAGGATGACAGCTATGTAAGACTTGTGGCGTATCATGAAGCAGGACATACACTAGCCACAAAGCTTTTGACCAACGACGGTGTACCCACTGTGACAATCGTCCAAAGCACGTCTGGCGCAGGAGGGGTTACCTTCCGTGCTCCGGAGGATACTCCGCTAAAAAGCAAAAAATATTTAAAAAACCTGGTGAAGGTGATGTATGCCGGCAGGGCTGCTGAGGAGATTCTTCTAGGCAGTGATGAGGATATTACAACCGGCGCTTCCGAGGACATCAAGCAGGCTACGGAAATCATCAAGCAATACATTGCCATCTACGGCATGGGCACGCAGGGAATGATCGATTTGACTCAGCTGACAAACCAGTTTAATATGATTGAAGAGGCCTCAAGCATGGCCAATGAACTCTATCGTGAAACCTTAAACTTTCTATTGCAAAACCGCCGCAGCCTTGATAGGATCTCCCTTGCTCTCCTTGACAAGGAGACGCTTGATGAGCCTGAAATTGATCGTCTTATTTCAGGACAGGATGGCGAAGAGCCCCTGCAGCTGACCTCTTAAAAAAGTGCTGACGCCACTCCGCTAGGGAAACCCTTGGTATATTTCCTAATTAGATAAAAAAACGCCCGTCAAATTGACGGGCGTGCCATAACGTAATAATCAGTGTCTTGCGCCGAGTGGCTGACACATGGAACTAGGATCTGCAACCGCCGCGGCAGCATTTACATCTGCGCCGGCCATTGCGGTCTCTCCAGATGATCAAAAAGCAGTCACTGTTACATAAGGATTCGGTTTCTGATTCTACCCGTTCTCTGCATATGTCTCGCGCCGCTTCGACTTCCTCTACAGCCCTGCGTCTACGTCTGCAATTACACATTCTAATACCTCCCTTCATTGTTCGGTACCGTATATGCTATGAAGGATCATTGCTTTCTGTGAATGGTTTTGAAAAAAGCTTGACACGTCTGGTCTACAATGATAGACTTACCGTGAAATCCGGTCTACTTTTATAGACCAGCATGATGAAGGAGCACTAAAAATGGAACAACTAAAATTGTGTGAAAGCGAATACCGCTTTTCTGATATCGTATGGGAATATGAGCCTCTAGGATCTGGGGATCTGGTCAGACTCTGCGAAGAGCGTCTGGGCTGGAAGAAATCCACAACCTACACTGTTTTAAAAAAGCTTTGTGAGAGAGGAGTTCTCGAAAATACAAATGCAGTCGTTTCCTCTTTGGTTAAGAAGGAACAGGTTCAACAATATGAAAGTGAGCAGATCATCAGCAAGACGTTTGGAGGGTCACTCCCCCAGTTTATTTCCGCTTTTATGGGCGATAAAAAGCTGCCGCCGGATCAGGCCGAAAAACTCAAGTGCCTGATCGACAGTTTTAAGGAGGACTAAGGATGGAACACAATCTGATCGGGCTATTTCTAACCCTATTTAATATGAGTATTACAGCCAGCGCTGTCATTCTGATTGTGCTACTGCTTCGGCTTATGCTCATAAAGGCTCCGAAGGTCTTTTCCTACGGTCTGTGGTCTATTGTCTTTTTCCGTCTGTTCTTCCCTGCCTCTATTTCCTCATCCATGAGTCTCCTGCGTTTTCTGCCGTCCGGTGTTATCGGGCGGACATCTGCGGTGTCACCCCCAGTGGAGGTCGTTGCTCCATTGCCGTTTGGAACCCCAGCTGCGGCAGGAACAGGCACTCCGGAAGAAGTTACCGGTAGAATTCATGATGCAGGAGTACTGCTGCAGAATCTACAGGCAGGCACGCAGAAACAATCCTATATCGATTCCCTGCTTGGGCAGGGTCATCCTATCCTCACTGCTATGACCATTCTCTGGCTGACTGGGGTTGCTGTGCTCCTCCTCTACAGTGCCTGGTCCTACGCAAAGTTGAAAGGCAGGCTTTCCACTGCTCTTTGGATTGAGGAAAACATATTTGAATCAGATCTGATTCAATCCCCCTGTGTTGTCGGCTTTTTTCACCCCGGCATCTATCTGCCTTCAGGCATCTCCGGCCCGGAACGGCAATATATTTTAAGGCACGAAAACATTCATATCAGGCGGTTTGATTATCTTCTGAAGCCCCTGGCCTTTCTTGCGCTTTGTCTTCACTGGTTCAATCCTCTCGTATGGATTAGCTACCGCCTCATGGGACGTGACATGGAAATGTCCTGTGATGAAAGCGTCTTGAGAGGAATGGGCCTGGATATCAAAAAAGCCTACAGCAGCTCCCTTCTTTCGTTTGCGACACCGGGAGGCCGACTCAGCGGCAGCCCCCTGGCTTTCGGAGAAGAAACTGTAAGTAAACGAATTAAAAACATACTGAACTATCGGAAACCACCTGTATGGATCGCAGTGGGCCTCATCATTGCGCTTATCATTACAGCCATCAGCCTAGTGACCGATCCAAAAACAGAATCTGCTTTGGAAGGTCAGCCCGCTGCAACCTCTTTCAGCCAGCAGGATCTTTACACCATGTCGGAAACCTGGGCCGAGGCCCTGAAAACCCGCAATGGTGAGCCTCGATATGAAATGATGTCCGCTGAAATGAAAAAGCAATTTATCAAAGAACAAAAGGAAAGAAGCGAACCCTGGAATTTTAATATTGGCGTTTCCAGTCCATGGGTTACAGATTATAAGGTAACTGTCAACGGTGATACAGCAGAAATCATCTACATGCTAACGGACAGCTCCCAAAGTACCTATGAACAAAAGGAAGTCCTTCTTTTTGGAAAGGAAGATGGAAAAACCGTTGTGGTAAAAGCGGATGAACTGCTTAGCGATTACGAGCGATACAGCTACCATGCACCGTCGGCAGAGCAAGCCCTTGAAGTGTATCGCGGCGCGCTGATGGAAAGTAATTACCTAACGATTCTGTCCATAACCCCATCTGCTCCGCTTGATCCATACGGCCAGATCATCTGGGACACAATAAAGATCAGTAAAGTCCGTGTTATAACACAGGATGTCCGCCAGAATAAGGCATGTTATGAGCTGGAGCTTACGATTGATGAAGGCGGAAGCTCTGCTTTTGAAACCGGCAGCTCACCACGCTGGCTCTGGCTGTCCAAGGATGCGCTTGGATGGTACGTTGAAGGTCTCATGACAGGAGGCGCTCCCGACGCCGATTGGTGGAGCCAGCCTGCAACGGCAGATCCTTTTTTTGGAGATAGCCAATGGACGGAAGCAACGTATCGGTTTGATAAGATTCTTTATCTGTCTCCCCTGAGCTCAGCCACCTTAGACTATGCTGAAAACAGGATGAAAGAAGCGCAATGCATCATAGGGACAGAACGATTTTCCATCGACAACCCGAACGAAAACAATCATTATGAAATTGCAAGCCCGATCTATATCAAGTCGGAATTCACAGAGCAAATGACGGCTGATTTCGAGAAATCTACATTTCAGAAAATATCCATTAAAAAGTATAAAGAGAAGTACAGGTACAACGTTTTTACTGGGGATCATAAGAATACGAACTACTGTTTCTATCTCATGGACAATGAACTTTGGCTGGCTTCCTATGCAGACAATACCGCCGATGGCTCAGAGATCATTATGACGCTCTGGAAATTAAAATGACAGCCTAAAGTGCAAAAGCGCTCACATATAGAACCGTGACGGGGAGGATAAAATGATTTTGCAGGGGAGATTTTTAAGGATGCTGCCTATCGCACTGCTGCTCTTTGTGGGATGTGCGTTTTCCGCATGTGTTGATAACGGCAGCAAATCTGCTGAAACTCCGGGCAGCGGTGCGCAGGACCAGCCCGAAAGCGGAGAAGGAACTGAGGAGACCCCATCCAATGCCGGCCGGGCCCAAACGATATTGGCAGGAATGACTCTGGAGGAAAAGGTTGGTCAGATGTTTTTTGTCCGCTGCAGAAAAGATACAGCCGTTGCTGACATTGCCCAATTTCATCCGGCAGGTTTTATTCTCTTTGGATCAGATATCAAAGGTCAGACCAAAGAATCGCTTACAGCGGTCATTCAGAGTTATCAATCCGCTTCTTCCATTGGTCTTTTCATAGGCGTTGATGAAGAAGGGGGAAGTATCGTTCGTGTAAGTAAATATCGTGAATTTCGGGAATCGCCCTTTCCGTCCCCTCAAGAGCTCTATTCAAAAGGCGGTTTTGACCTAATTACTTCGGATACAAAAGAAAAGTCAGCACTGTTAAAGGGCTTGGGATTCAATGTCAATCTTGCACCGGTATGCGATGTTTCTGACAACCCCTCTGATTATATTTATGATCGCACCTTTGGAACGTCTGCAGCAGAGACTGCGCAATATGTCAAGACCGTGGTGACGGCAATGAACGAGAGTGAAATAGGCGCTGTTTTAAAACACTTTCCCGGTTATGGCAGTAATCTCGATACCCATAAGGGCATTGCCGTGGACAACAGCAGCTATGAGTCATTTTTAACACGCAATTTTCTCCCATTTCAATCAGGAATCCAGGCAGGAGCCGAAAGCGTTATGGTTTCCCATACTATTGTAACCTCCATGGATGAGAGCCTTCCCGCTTCCCTCTCTCCAAACGTGAACAAAATCCTCCGGCAGCAACTGAACTTTACCGGAGTCATTATGACAGATGACCTTTCTATGAAAGCCATTGAAGATTCCATCGGGGTGGAAGAAGCAGCAGAGCTGGCCGTTGCAGCAGGTAATAATCTGCTGATATCTACCCATTTCGACGTCCAGATTCCGGCAGTTCTAAGCGCAGTAAAGGAAGGGCGGATCCCTGCAAAAACCATCGATGATTCCGTCCTCAAAATTCTGGAATGGAAGCTTCATCTAGGTATTATCTCCTAATACTTGCTCATACTATTATTAGAAAATAGAAGTAAAAGGAGCTTATTATGCGGAAAGAGAATTTATTTCAAAGGAAAGCATGGTTTTATAAATATAAAGAGCGGGTGAATCAGCAGCTGGATGATTTTTATGCCACAATACCGGAAAGCGGCCTGTCCCCCAGAGAGCAGTATTTATATGACACTGCACAGAACCAGTTCAAAATGCTCTACGAACTCATTGACCGTTCTCAGGATTTGATTGATACAGAATTGATGAAGATACGAGACACCCCCGAACAGAAGAAAAATGCAGACCAGCTGATTTAATTTGCTGGATTTTCTATATTCATTGCTATGATTCAAGGAAGGGAGTGTACGTTATCAATCTGGACAACAATTTTCCCAGTGCAGCAGAGTTGATGGTAAAATGCCTCGAGGCAGAGGGAGTTGAATATATTTTCGGCATACCAGGAGAAGAGAATCTTGGACTGATGCAGGCCTTAAAGAACTCTTCGATCAAATTTATAACCACCCGCCACGAACAAGGTGCCGCTTTTATGGCGGATATGTATGGCAGGCTTACTGGAAGGGCAGGTGTTTGTTTATCAACCCTGGGTCCTGGCGCGACAAACTTGGTCACCGGAGTTGCTGATGCACAAGGTGATGGTGCTCCCCTTGTGGCAATTACAGGACAAGTCAGCACCGATAAGATGCATATCACCTCCCATCAGCTTCTCGACTTGAGCAAAATGTTTGAGCCGATTACCAAGAAGACCAAGCTGGTAGTAAAACCGGAAACAATTGGTGAAATCGTTCGTATCTCATTTAAATATGCGGAAAGTGAGCGGCCGGGAGCAACGCACATCGAGCTGCCGGTTAACGTTGCAAAGATGAAAGTTCCGCCCCAGGAACTCCCTTTGTCTAAAGCTGCCGCAAATTTTAAAGAGTACGCGAACATGCTCAGTGTGGAAATTGCAGCAGCTGAAATTTTTCGTGCTCAAAGTCCGGTGGTTCTGGCAGGCAGCGGCGTAGCAAGAGCAGGCGCATCGGAGGCACTGACTCAATTTGCAGAGGGACTGAAACTGCCTGTTATCAATACCATGATGGCAAAGGGTGTCATATCTGCACACAGCCGCTACGCGATGATGACGATCGGAATCCCGCAAAAGGATTATGCCAATAAGATTCTGGAGGACGCAGACCTGGTTGTAGCCGTGGGCTATGATCTTGTGGAATTTGCACCAACCTCATGGAACGATATGGGCGATAAAAGAATTATCCATATTGGAAGGCAGCCTGCCCATACCAACAAATGCTATCAATGCACCGTAGAGGTGGTTGGGGACATAGCGGAATCACTTTTTAGTATTTTAAGAAGGACTACCCGAACGGCCGAGCCGGAGTATGCTCTGAAAATCAAGGAAATGTTTCTAGAGGAACAAAAGTGCTGTGAAGCCGATAGTGCCTTTCCCATGAAGCCCCAGAGAATTCTGAGAGATGTGAGAAAGATCCTGAGTGAAGACGATATTCTAATCTCTGATGTGGGGGCACACAAGATGTGGATCGGCCGCCTCTACAGCTGTTACCGCCCTAACACCTGCATGATTTCCAATGGATTCGCATCGATGGGAATCGGTATACCGGGAGCAGTGGCAGCCAAGCTGCTTTATTCCGAAAAAAGGATTCTTACCGTCACAGGTGACGGCGGATTTATGATGAATTCCCAGGAGCTTGAAACCGCAGTTCGTCTGGGACTCAATTTTGTTGTATTGATCTTTCACGATTCTGCCTACGGCTTGATCAAGTGGAAGCAGATGGATCAGTATGGAGAAAACCACCATGTTGCCTTTACCAATCCTGACTTTGTCAGGTTGGCTGAGGCCATGAACTGCAGAGGTTATCGGGTCAGCAGGGCCGACGACCTCATCCCTATTCTGGAAAATGCATTTCTCCAGAAGGTACCTGCGATCATCGATTGCGCCGTTGATTACGGCGAAAATGTCAAACTAACCAAACACCTTCAGCAGATCTATAACAACCCGGACATTTAATGTTCCGTCACTGCAATTCTCATCTCGGTTGAAATCGAACCTCGAACTCCTTCAGAAAGGCCTGCTCAACCGCAGCAAATTCACGCAGCTCCAGATCGGGCAGACTCACCAAACCCGGTCTCTGGTCAAAGATCTCCTCGTCCATTAAGTACAAAAGTTCCTCGAAAAGTATCCCATCATCAATAGAGCAGACTGCTTCATGGTCTTTCTCACTCAAATCCGCCAAACCAAACCTGCTGTAGATCAGCGACTGCAGAACTGCCTCATATTCTTTGTACTGAGGCAGGCTCCTCTTCACAGGACGGGTAATATCAGAAAGATAGGCTTCACTTGCATCATGGAGCAGGCAGGCCAGTTGAACCTTTTCTGAAAGCCTCCTCGCCTTTGCCTCCTGAAGACAATTCAAAGAATGCTGGGCCACACTATAGAAATGTTTGATGTGTCCATTAGCGCGGCACATCAGAGACAGTGCGTGGGCGATGTCCGCAATTTTAATATCCTCTTCTCTTGCACACAGCGGTGAAAATTTTACCTTGGAATACGTAATGATGCAGTCCTGATTCATAATAGGCCACCTTTCCTAAAGCTTCTGAGTACCATTTTATTGCAATTTTTTTTATATTACAATCCCTTTACTGAACAAGATTTGTTATACTAATAGCATATCTACGAAGGGACTATGATAAGAAAGGGGTTATGGATGGAACAGACTTTTATCAGCAGTATCCGGCTGAATTCACCGGTTGAAAAGGATTCCTATCTCAACAAATTACCGGTAGTTCGTCATCTGGCAGGAATGGATACGCTGAACTTTTCCAGTCGGGTCACATTTTTGGTTGGAGAAAATGGAACGGGAAAATCAACGCTGCTGGAGGCAATTGCGATCGCTTATGGCTTTAATGCTGAGGGCGGGTCCCGCAATTTCAACTTCACAACGAAAGGCACTCATTCGGAATTGTATCGTCATCTGACCATCGCCCGAAGAGCGTACCCCAAAGACGGATACTTCCTCAGAGCAGAAACCTTTTATAATGCCGCAAGCTATATTGATGAGGTTGGTGCTGCAGGTTCTTATGGAGATCGATCTCTTCATGAGCAGTCGCACGGGGAAAGCTTTCTTTCTCTGGTACAGAATCGTTTCAGAGGAAATGGAATCTATCTGCTGGACGAGCCTGAAGCTGCTTTGTCACCAAGCCGCTTATTGGTACTTCTTGCTCAGATCCATGAGCTTGCAACACAACATTCTCAATTTATTATCGCCACCCACTCTCCGATTCTGATGGCATATCCAGGAGCGGAGGTTCTGGAGCTGACACAAGCCGGAATCTCCTCTGTGGATTATCGTCAAACAGAACACTACCAGCTCACCCGCAGTTTTTTGGAAAACCCCGAAAAGATGCTGGGTTATTTATTGGAGAACTGAATGAGAAACCGTGTTTTCAACAAACATATTATTACCATATTCATTATAAAAGTAAAGGAATGAAAAGATTTTTATGCTAACCAGGAAAAAAAAATTGCTGGCTTCTGTTTCTCCAACGAGAATCATCGTATCCAGCTTCGCATTGATCATATTTACCGGTGCTATTCTGCTGAGCCTGCCTGCTGCATCCAACGACGGTCGCAGCATTGGCTTCCTAAATGCTTTTTTTACTGCCACATCTGCGACCTGTGTCACCGGACTAGTCGTTGCTGACACCTTGACCCAGTGGACTCTCTTCGGTCAGATTGTCATTCTGTTTCTGATTCAAATCGGCGGTCTTGGGATTGTAACCCTGGCAACCTTCTTCTCTGTATTGCTGGGAAGAAAAATAAGCATGAGCGGAAAAATTCTTGCCCAGGAGTCTACCAGCGGCTATAGCTTTGCTGATGTTACCAGGCTGATTAGGAGCGTCATAAAAATAACAGTGGGACTGGAACTTGCAGGTGCCGTTCTGCTTTCCTTCAGCTTTATCCCGCGGTTTGGAATGCGAGGGATTTACCTTTCAATCTTTCACTCGATCTCAGCCTTCTGCAATGCGGGTTTTGACCTGATCGGCAATTTCAGAAGCCTCACCCAGTATAACGACGACCCTATTGTAATTTATACCATTTCATTGCTCATCATAACCGGCGGTCTTGGGTTTATTGTATGGAAAGACCTGGCTGATTACCGTAAGACTCGGAGCCTTTATCTGCATACCAAATTGGTGCTGATCATTTCTGCAGGTCTTTTGATCATCGGCGCACTCTTTTTCTTTGTTTCAGAGTATACCAATCCGCAGACCATGGGGCCCTTGAATCTATACGAACGAATCAACGCAGCAGTGTTTCATTCCGTCACCTGCAGAACCGCAGGCTACAACTCGCTTCCCTTGAATGAAATGAGTGAGCTGTCTAAAATTGTTACCATCCTGCTGATGTTCATCGGTGCAGCGCCAGGTTCGACGGGTGGAGGAATCAAGGTAACTACCTTCGGAATTCTTTTGATGGCAATCCTCTCCAATATTAAAGGAAATGATGAAACCGTGGTTTTAAAAAGGCGAGTCTCTCAGGTAGTCGTAAATAAAGCCCTGTCCATTGCAGGGCTCAGTATGGTACTGATCTTTATTATGACTTCGGTCATTGCAACCCTGGAGCCATTTCCCTTCATCAACGTACTTTACGAGGTTACCTCTGCATTTGGTACGGTGGGTTTGTCTACAGGCATCACGCCTCAGCTTGGAGGCATCAGCAAGCTAATGCTGATCATCACCATGTTTCTTGGCAGAGTGGGCCCCTTGAGCTTTGCTGTTGCAATTGCATTAAGAGAAAACAAGAAGCTGCAGAACGCGGTCTATCCTGAAGGAAAAATTATGGTAGGTTGACGGATACAATCAAGCCAAGAATCACAGTCAAGCCAGGAGTTACAATCAAGCCAATCACAAAGGAGATGTTCTTAACCGGGACGCTGGCCCGCAAACAAGTCCCTTAAGTGCTTCTTGCTCTCCAAATCTGACACTACGATCACGGAATCACCCTCTAATAGGACAAGATTTTCCCCTGGCTTTAACACCTCATTGTCTTTAATGACAGAAACAAGCTGGCAATCCCTCGGGATTTTTATATCCTTCACTTTTCGGTTGAAGACGGGAGAGTTTTTGGAGATTTCAACTTCACTGACTACAATCTTATTATTCTTGATACTGGTGAGGGTTTTCATTCCAGCATAATCAACCTCCTGCTC
Source organism: Clostridiales bacterium (assembly GCA_015243575.1). Lineage (NCBI taxonomy): Bacteria > Bacillati > Bacillota > Clostridia > Peptostreptococcales > Anaerovoracaceae > Anoxybacterium > Anoxybacterium hadale. The sequence continues at coordinate 3,932,739 of CP042469.1, read as the reverse complement.
AATCATATCAGCAATGATTGTTGTGCTGCTGACAGGTATGTCAACCCCCAGCTTCAAAAACACATCTGTGTTTTTGGGATTATTCACCCTGGCGATGGTCTTTGATACCCTGAAGTTATTCTTTGCAAGCTGGCACGCAATCAGGTTTTCTTCGTCCTGCCCGGTAACGGCAATCACCACATCTGCTTTTGCAGTATCAGCGTTTTTTAAAATATCGATCTTCGTAGCATCTCCCTGATAAACAGGAATATTCAGCTCATCTGCAACCTTCTGGCAGATCTCCCGCTTCATCTCTATGACACTAACCTTATGACGATAAGACAGCAAAGTCTTTGCCAGATAGTATCCGACTTTTCCTCCGCCGATGACAACGATATTCATTCCTTTTCTCCTTTATATTTCGGAGCGCAACCCATTTTCTTCTTGCTCACGAGACTATATCTTTGAAACGATGACGAGTTCATCGTTAAATTCCAACTTGAAAGATGGGCTAGCAAAGCTCAACTGCCCATTTCGCAGAACGCCTAAGAGCATTGTATCTTTGGCTGCAGTGATCTCTTTCAAGAGCTTCCCCACATCCTTATCTCCAATTCTCTCGTAGTTAAATTCGATCCCTGTATTGTCCAAATAACAGGTTCTGGTGCTGGACTCACCAAGCATCAGAGCTCTGAACTCCTCTACCGCCATATTTGTAGGGCATACTGTGTGCACTCCAAATTGATAAAAAACCTGTTCCTTGACCGGATCCTGAATCCTAGCAAAAATCCTCGGTACATGAAAAACCTCTTTGGCAATCTGGCATGCCATCATGTTGATGTTGTCATCCGGCGTTACAGCGGCAAAGCCATCAGCACCTTCAATCCCAGCCTGTTTGAGTACATCCTCATCAATGGGAACACCCAATACCGTCACACCGTGAAAGCTGGGTCCTAAGAGATTGAGATTGGCACTGTTGCTGTCTACTACGGAGATCTCATGACCCTCTTCAGACATGACTGTGGCAAATTGAGCCCCAACTTTGCCGCATCCCGCTATTACGATCTGCATTTTTTCTCCTCCTGTAAGGAACAATTTTCACCGAAACCCAAAGGCTTTCGGGCAAGAATTATTATAATCATTCATCCTAACGAATACAACTGGTTCCGCTTTTATTTTACCCATATTTTACGTTCAAAACCTTGTCCAGAAACACTTTTACGATCTTCGGGTCGAATTGGATGCCAGCATTTCTCCGGATTTCGGCGGATGCCTCTTCTTCAGACATCGCTTTTCGGTATGGCCGATTTTCAGTCATTGCATCATAAGCATCTACAACGGATACAATTCGTGAGAGCAGCGGTATCTCTTCTCCTGCGATACCCTGCGGGTATCCCCGCCCGTCCCATCGTTCATGAAGATACAGGATAAAGTCTGCTACTGCTACCAGATCAGGCGATGACATGGCAATTCGATATCCAATCTCTGAGTGCTTTTTCATTTCCACCCATTCTTCATCGTTAAGCTTGCCTGGCTTGTTTAAAATCCGGTCGTCCACGCCAACCTTGCCGATGTCATGAAGCATTGCAACCAGTTCAAGCTCATCCATCTGAAGCTGAGTGAGCTTGAGCTTTCTTCCGATTTCCTTGGCAAGATAGGTGAGTCGTTCCGCATGCTCCTGTGTCTCATGACTCTTTTCATGCATGGTTGCTTTGATTGAGGAAAGTATAACACTATGAGAGCTCTTATGCTCCAAAAGCTTTCGCTTATACATGAAATCTTCCGCCAGCTTTATGGTGTTGTCCAGGTTCTCCTCAGCTTTTTCTTTGGTGGCAAATCCAAGGGAGATGTTCAGAGAATATGCTTCATTAAAAAGCTTTCGATTATATCGCTCGCACTCCTCTCTGATCAAACTCATCCTGTCACTTGCAGTCTCTTTATCTGTGAAGGGCAGTAAAATTGTGAATTCATCTCCACCAGTTCTTGCAGCGATATCATTTTCCCTGGTACATTTCTGAATGATTTTTGCAGTCTCAATGATGAGCTTGTCCCCCTCAGCATGTCCCAACGCATCGTTGACCAGTTTGACTCCGTTGATATCACCAATAATGACTGAGAGGGGAAGAAAATCTCCCCGGTCCATTCGCACCTTCATTAGCTCAAGAAAACGACGATTATAGATACCCGTGAGAAAATCATGATTGTTCAGGTATTGAATTTCATCCTCTTTCCTCTTTCGGTCTGTTATATCGATAATCAGCCCTTCCAGCGCGGAGACGCTGCCGTCACTTTCGAAAATTGCCTGCCCCTGTTCAAAGACCCATCTGGCTTCACCGGAAGCAGTAATGATTTCGTACTCCTCTGCCAGCTTCCCCTTTTCTTCTATTACATGGATCCATTTTTCCCACAAAACATCCCGAAATCTTGGGCTTATGATATCGCTGTACGTAACATCCCGGTTATTGACAAGGCTGGATGCGGAGTAACCGGTCAGATCCAGACATCCCTCAGATACGAAGAGCATTGTCCAGTGAACATCATATTTGCACCGGTAGGCCATGCCAGGTAAATTGGACAGAAGAAGGGAAAAACTTCTTTCATTTTCATGAAGCTTACTATTCGTCTCGAAATGCTTACTCTGCTCCCTGCGAATCAGGAAATTGGACCGAAACACATAGGAAAGGGATAAAAATACAAACAATAGGCTTGCTGCAATTACACCAGCCTGAATTGTGTTTCGCATTGCCTGTCGATACCATGCGGTTTCCGTATAATCAACCCCAAAGACAGCAATTAGCTCCCCCGTGACAGAATCTCTCATGGGGGACAGCACACTGATCCAAGTACCCCAGCGATCTTTGCTTTTTAAAATGATTGGCTTCCCATCGTAAAACGGCTGCTTATCTTCGGCGCCAGCTTCTGTATACTCCTGACCGGGAGGAGAATAGTTTTCTGCACTCTCAGGCTCCGAATCAGCAGCGAAATAGAGTCTGTCATCTCGCATAGCAAAAATATATGCAAAACGAATATCTTCAGAGGCAGCAACGATTTGCTGCAGTCCCTCTTTTACTTCTATATATTCTCGTTTCAAAAGATCACTTTTATTATAATCCAGCTTCCTCAGATCGGCTTCGCTGAACCCGGCCTTAGCAACCTCTGTCATGCGAAGGGCTTCCTCTTCTTTCTGCTCCATGGACAAATACCAAACTGTGCTCACACTAATCATGCAAATAAGCAACAGAAAAATAAACGAGACTAAAAAAATGAGTCTCGACTTTGCAGTGTGACCTGCCGTATTCGAAATGAGGGTTTTAAATTTAGTCATTTCAATCCTTCCGATTTCTTTTTTATCAGTTTACTTCATATTTCGACGCGATTCAATAAGTTTATGCAACACCGCCAAAAGGGAGCATGACAGCATAACTTCCAGCATAAATTTGACAGGAGATCAGAAACGAATTATAATTAAAGGTCACAAACTATGTTATCTCGGGGAGGTATTTATGAAGGACCACTCTGAATTAAATCGCTATATGAACCAAGGCATCAAAGATATCATTCTGAACACTTTAAAAGCTTCTTTGAAAAACTCACAGGAGATCAAATTTTTGCTGCGGTTTGTTGCTTATGCATCAAATGCCCGCCGAATCCGTATGAGGCATGAAGCAATGGGGTTGCACGTTCCGCCCTTCCTCATCGCCAGCATCGCTTCCGACTGTAATTTATTCTGCAAAGGCTGCTATGCAAGAGCAAATCAATCCTGCGGCAGCAGCGTGTGCTCCCATCCCAAAATGCCAGAAAAAGCTCTGCTCACCGAAGAGGAATGGGATAGAATCTTTACGGAGGCAGCCGATCTGGGAATCTCCTTTATCCTTCTGGCCGGCGGAGAACCGCTGATGAAAAGAGAAGTTCTTGAAAAAGCGTCAGACCATCCTCAGATCCTATTCCCCGTCTTTACGAACGGAACCCTAGTGAATGCCGACTGGATTACCTTCTTTGACGAAAATCGAAATCTAATTCCGGTCTTCAGTTTGGAAGGAGATGAGGATGAGACGGATCTTAGAAGGGGCCATGGTGTTTATCAGAAGGTAACAGAAGCGATGGCTCGTTTCAGAGAGCAGTCTGCCTTGTTTGGGGTCTCGATCACAGTTACAAGCCAGAATATCCGTCGAGTTACGGAATACGAATTTGTCCGCACCCTCCAGGAAACAGGCTGTGGCATCGTATTCTTCGTGGAATATGTCCCCGTCACAGAGGAAGCGAAATCACTTGCACCCGGTACTGCAGACAGAGCACTCATGGATCGCAGGCTCAGCAAGCTGCGTACCCTTCCCGGCTGTCCCAATCTGCTCTCTTTTCCCGGTGATGAAAAATACTCCGGCGGCTGTCTTGCTGCAGGCCGCGGTTTTTTCCATATTAACCCCTTTGGCGGCGCCGAGCCCTGCCCCTTTTCCCCCATTTCGGATCGCAATGTCAGAGATTATCCGCTCAAGGAGGTTTTGGCCTCGGGACTGTTCCGAAGTCTCGAAGACTCGGGAATGCTGGCTATAGAACACGAAGGTGGCTGTGCACTTTTCGGCAAGGATGACGAGATCATGGAAATGGCAACATCCGAATAGAAAAATTACTTTGTTGCTTTCGCGGTACACGTTCTGGGGAAGCCTACTAATATTAAAAACATACTGGAGGTATTATGCTCATATTCAAAAAGACTATCATCGTTGTACTGGCCTTCTTATGCAACGGTATGGCTGTAAGCCTGTTTATTCAAGCGGGATTCGGACTGGATTCCATCAGTGTTCTTTCCGCTGGCCTGGCAAATGTATTTCACACTTCAGTAGGAATTGCCAGCCTTGGATTTTACTTTATTATCATTCTTGGAGCATTCTTTGTTGACCGTAGTTACATCAGCGGTGCAACCCTGCTGTCACTTATAATCGTAGGGCCTTCCATCGATCAGTTTGCAAGGCTTGTCAGCCTGGTAGTCACACCGGAATCCGACATGATCATCCGGGTCATTTTCTATATCATCGCGTTCCTTTGCCTTGCATTTGCAATTGCCCTGTATCTCGCCGCCAACTTTGGAATATCAGGTGCAGATCTTATTACAATCATGGTATCAGAGAAAGCAGGCCTGCAGTTTCGTTGGTGCAAGATCGTTTTTGACATCAGTGTTATCACAATTGGGATTCTGCTGGGCGGTGTCTTCGGTGCGGGAACCATTATACAGGGTTTGTTGACCGGGCCTACGGTTCAGTATTTTCGAGGCAATCTGGAAAAGAGGCTTAAACTTTGAATTTATCAAGAAAAACTAAAATAACATCGAAGCAGCTTGGAATTTTTTTAATGCTGCTATCTGCCTTACTCTTTTCTGCGATGCAGGTGGTCATCAACATTACCGGAAATCGGGTTCCGCTGATGGAACAAGTATTCTTCCGTAATATCGTCAGTCTGATCCTTTGTTTTGTAATCATACGTAGACACGGTCTTTCATTATTTGGAGAAAGAAAATATCAGCCGCTTCTTTTCATGCGTTCCTCCTTCGGTCTTCTTGGTCTTGTTTCCCTATTCTACGCAGCATCGAATGCCACACAGGCAGATGTCACCATCCTAAGCAAGCTGTCTCCGTTTCTCATTACGTTATTTGCCTTTTTCTTTCTGAAGGAGCAAATTAATAAAATACAGGTACCGGCGCTGCTCATCGCTTTTGGAGGCGCTTATCTGGTTGCAAATCCCGCGTTTCATTCGGATCTTTTTCCGCTCTTTATGGCCATTCTTTGCGCTGTATTTGCCAGCGTTTCCTATACCCTGCTGGCTTACTTCAAGGATAAGGTCGATGCACTTACTGTTATTATGCACTTCTCCACCTTTTGCGCCCTAGTGTCCCTTCCCTTTTTTATCATAAATTATAAGCCTCCCAGCCTAACGGATTTTCTGCTTTTGGTTTTGATGGGCATCTTCGGAGGCTTTGGACAGATTGCCCTGACCTACGCCTACCGCCTGGCTCCCGCAGCGGAAGTCAGCATCTACAATTATTCGGGAATTTTATTTTCCATGCTGCTTGGTTATCTTGTGCTGGGCGAAACTGTCTCAACAAACTCGTTGGCAGGAGGAGCACTGGTGATCCTTGCATCTTTGCTGACTTATCGCTACTCCAGACAGCCGTCTGTGTGAGTTCCGCAAATTTTTTTGCGGTTACCCATGGTTGCGTTGGCTCATATTGACTGGCAATAAGACCGAGGTATATAATGGGCTTGCATTTATTTTTTTGTGTTTAGGGAAACGCTGATTCATTCGTGCATACACTTTGTGAAATCAGAGCTTCCTCAGAAAGGGATTATCTTATGTATCAGGAAGCCTTGCGGCCCGCTTGGGCGGAGATTAATCTGAGCAATCTAGAGTATAATATAAAGCAAATTCAGAGTAAGGCAGGAAACAAGGAAATCATCGGCGTTGTAAAAGCTGACGGTTACGGTCATGGAGCTGCGGCTGTTTCCAAGGTTCTGCTGGAAAACGGCGTCGGTACCCTTGCGATCGCCACCCTTCAAGAAGCAATTTCTCTGCGGGAAAGCGGATTTACCTGCCCGATCATCATGCTGGGGATTACCCCTGAGCAGTATGCCGACACGCTTCTGCAGTACGATATTACGCCGGTGGTCTGTTCCGTAGAGAATGCAGCGGCCATTTCTGCTGCCGCCGCATCGGCAAAAAAGACTATTGAAATCTATGCCGCGGTTGACACCGGAATGGGAAGAATTGGCGTTCTTCCCAATGATGAGGGCGCAGAAGAAATCCTTAAGATAAGCCTGCTATCAAATCTTAGGATCAAAGGGCTCTTTTCTCATTTTGCGACAGCAGACGAAAGGGACAAGGCCTATGCTCAGTCCCAGCTTTCCCTTTACGAGAACTTTTATCAGAAGCTCTCCGAAGCAGGAATTTCAATTCCTGCAAGAACCATTGCCAACAGTGCGGCGATCATGGAGATACCTGACGCACACTATGACGCAGTACGGCCCGGTATCATTCTTTATGGATGCTATCCCTCTTCAGAGGTGGATCGAACGCTCTTTTCCATTAAGCCCGTCATGTCTGTAAAGGCCAATATTGTCCACCTTAAAAAAGTTCCTGCTGGTTTTTCCGTAAGCTATGGCAGGAAGTTCACAACTTCAAGAGAAAGCATCATTGCAACCCTTACCCTGGGCTATGCTGACGGCTACCCAAGATTTCTTTCGGGGAAAGGCCGGGTCATCGTCAATGGCGTCTTCGCTCCGCTGGCAGGGAATATCTGCATGGATCAGTGTATGATCGATGTAACCGATGTTCCGGGCGTAAAGTTGGGCGACGAGGTAGTTCTGATGGGCAGTCAGGGGGAGCTGACAATCCTTGCAGATGAACTCGGAGAAAAGACCGGTACCATCAATTATGAAGTCGTATGTGCTTTCGGTCAGAGATTGCCGAAAGTTTATGTTAGGGAAGCACTTGTTTAATGGATCATCATCATTTCCTGGGATAAGTAGAAAAACATATCGCTGCGGATATCAAAAGGGCTGCACACTAGCATTTTATAGCTAGCGCGCAGCCCCTTCGTTTATTCTGTTACTCCTGCACCAGAGCAATCATTTCCTTGAGCAGAGAATTGATCCGAATCAGTGCATCGTTTCTGTCTTCCTGTATGCTGCCAATCTCCGCAAAGGCTGCTTCCATAGCCTCATAGTCCAGTGCCTTAAGTGCTTCCTTCTTCTCTGCGGCGATCTCTTTTATGTCACCCTTTGTACTTTTTAGCTCTGCGGTCACAGACTGAAGTTCTTCGCTATATGCTGCCAGCTTTGCTGCTGTTTCTTCATCCAGTATGATCCCTGCTTCCTTCTGCGCTTTGATACCCGCGGTAAGCTCTTTTCTGAGCGCTGTATTCTCCTGGCGAAGACTCCTATTGAGATCGCGTTTTTCTTTTACTCCATCTCGTTCTTCCTTGACAGCTGCTCGAAAATCAGATGCTGCTCCTTTCTTCTCCTGCAGTTCAGCCTTTTTCTCCTTTACTTTTTCCTGAACTGCAACAGCCTTACTCCCTTCCTTTACGGATGCCGTTCCATCCGATTCATTTGCAAAGGCATTTACGCTCATTGATAATACAAAGATCAACGTACTCACGACGACAATTACTTTCTTTATTTTCATTTTAATCCTTCCTTTCATCTGGTTCATTATTTATTTCCTGGCTCGGGCGCCGAGTCACTGGGAGCTTCGCGAAGATTTCAGCAGGACAGTACATCCCTATTCAATTAGGAATTTCAAGATCCGAGTCCTCTATCTCGTCAAGGGAGTTCAGTACCGCTTCAAGCTCATCCAGGGTTTTCAGTGTTTCATCCAAAACAGCTCTGCTTTCTGCAGAAGCAGATTGATTGCTGCCGGAGCTCGGTCTCACAGAATCGGGTTCCTTAGGGTCTGATTGCTCGAAAACTGGTTCCTTGGAATCCACTGGACCGGGGTAAGAGCTGTCGGCACTGGCCTCATGAGAATCATCAGGATTCTGGGCGGAGTTCTCCGAGGATGGCTGATCATCCTCCTGCACTGCCGTTTGATCAGTAGAATTATGCCCGGCAGAAGGACTGCTGCGATTCTGTCCTGCGCAGTTCACAGAAAGCACCATGATTAATATGATCAGCAATATAATACAGCCTTTTCGCTTCACCTTATTTCCTATCCTTCCTTTCTCAATGGGCTGCAGAATAGGTTTCCCACTCTGCATACTCAGTTTATCGGATCTTGATTGGAAAATCAAAGGTCAATCTGTGGCAAATCAGTGGCAGGGATTCAATATGCGAAATTTTTGTGTATAATAAGGACAGGAGGTGGGCTTTTGTGCAGAAAATTTATATTGCGGATGATGAAAAAAATATCAGAGATCTTATTGAGGGATTTCTTACCAACGAAGGGTTTGATGTAAAAGCCTTTGAAACTGGCGATGCACTATTAGAAGAATTCCTTCGCTTTCCTTCTGATATGGTGATCCTGGATATCATGATGGAAGGAACCGATGGGCTTTCGGTCTGTTCAAAAATCCGCTCCAGGCATAATGTTCCCATCATTATTGTCTCTGCCAGAGACAGTGAGCTGGACAGGATCACCGGATTTACGCTGGGGGGAGATGATTATCTGGTAAAACCCTTTTCTCCCATCGAGCTTGTAGCCAGGGTAAAGGCAATTTTTCGCCGCGTAAGCTTGGATCAGACAGCCGTCTCCAAAAGGATTTTTGCATACGGTGATATTACAATGAACCTTGCGTCCAGGGAATGCCTGATGAATGGAAGGGCACTGGACCTTACACCAACAGAGTTTGCGCTTCTCTCCTATATGTTTGAACACAGCGATCGGGCTATTTCACGAAGCGAGCTCCTAAAAAACGTATGGAAGTTCGACTTTGAAGCAGATACGAGGGCCACTGACGATGTTTTGAAACGACTGAGAAAAAAGCTGACAGGAAGCACTGTCAGCATTGAATCGGTATGGGGTTTTGGATTTAAACTGAAGCTGGGTGAGTAACATGAAGACAATCAAAACTAAGATATCTTCTCCCTTCCTAAAAATCATCTTTGCAATTCCCATCATGATTCTCATTTTGTTTAACATTTCCATGCATGTATATGTTGACCGAACCTCCCGCGAAGAGCTGAAGAGTGCTGCTTCCGGCATCGAAATCCTGATCCGTCAGCAGCTCATGGATCATGCTCTGAATCAAACAGCAGATAACATGTCCTCAGCAGGCTTAACCGAGCTTAGAAATAACTTGAAGCTATCAAAAGCTTCTTTGCTGAATCGCGTAAAGTCCATGAATATTGAGTTTCTTCTCATCGCAAAGGATGGTACCATCTTATTTCCACGATCCTATCAAGACAGCTTTCTATCTCAAAGAATCGTGGCAAGGGCAACTGCAAGCCTTGACCATGCTGAGGAAAATACGATTATCAAATACCGGGTTGGCCGGGAAGAATATTATGCAACGTATCAAATGTTAACCGAAGAACCCTCTTCCACACGGCTGGCCTTCATCTCATCCGGGAGTCAGGCTGCTGCTTTTGCACGCCTGGTTAATATGATCCTGTTAGTGATTACAGCGCTTTCAGCTGCTCTGGCAACCTCCATCGCATTGAGGGTCTCAAAGGAGCTCTCTCTTCCGATCACGCAATTGACGGATTATGCAAAGCGAATCGGAGGCGGTGAATTTTTAGAGCTGCCGGAGGATCTGAGCAGCGTTGAAATTTATGAGCTGACCAAGAGCATGAATGAAATGAGCCAGCAGCTGAAGCAGTATGACAACGCTCAAAAATCATTTCTGCAGAATGCTTCTCACGAGTTGAGAACACCGCTCATGAGTATACAAGGGTATGCCGAGGGAATTTCTGCTGGAGTATTTCCGGATGCAAAAAAAACTGCGGAGATTATAAGAGAAGAAAGTCGCCGATTGAATCATCTGGTTGAGCAGCTGCTCACTCTTTCTCGGATAGAAAATAAAAATGATCAAGGGGGTCTGGTCTACGCCAACTTGTGTGACAATATGAAAGAATATCTGCAGCGAATCGACGGGTATGTGTTGAAGGAAGGGAAGCTGATCCAACAGCAATTTCCCGAAGAAGACTATACAGCGATGATAGACGATACACTGCTTGCACAGGCTGTAATCAATATCTTATCCAACTGTGTCAAGCATGCCCGCGGAACCGTAACCGCTGCGCTTTTCAAAGAAGGCTGCTATGCTGTAATACAAATTTCCGACGATGGAGAAGGCATATCCGCAGAAGATCTCCCTCATATCTTCGAACGATTTTATAAAGGAAAGGGAGGTAATTTCGGTCTCGGTCTGTCAATTGCCAAATCTGCGGTGGAATTCATGGGTGGAAGTATCACCGCCTATAATAAGAACGGAGCGGTTTTCGAAATCCGCCTTCCCTTAAGTTAGAAAACCTCTGATTCTGTGACTTCGTCACGGAATTCTTTTTTTCAGAGGAGATTGTTCTGTGATTAAGTTACGGAATTGTATTTCTCAGCGTATATAATAGAGACAGAAAGTATTTATAAACGCCAAAACTATAAAAGCAAATGCCGCCAGAGTGCGTACCTGCATTGCTAAAAATAAAGGAGATAGAAAAATGAGCGCATTGACAATCACGATGGAAAATTTTGAAAATGAAGTTCTAAAATCTGAAAAGCCGGTCCTGTTGGATTTCTGGGCATCCTGGTGCGGACCCTGCAAAATGGTTTCACCGGTTATTGATGAAATCGCTGGTGAGGTCACCCATGCCAAGGTTGGTAAAGTCAACGTGGATGAGCAACCGGAGCTGGCAGCGAAGTTCAGAGTGATGAGCATACCCACACTGGCTGTGATGAAAGGCGGAGAGCTGGTCAAGACATCAGTGGGAGCAAAACAAAAGGATGCTATCCTCTCCATGCTAAAGGAATAAGTTCAAACATATGAGGGCCAAAATGTGATCTGCTGATCCGTTTTGGCCCACTCCCAAAGCAGCTTATAATAAAATAACAGAGCCGGACGGAACCTGCAAATTCTGTCCGGCTCTGTTATTTTCCGTTTCTCTCCTAACTGGACGCCCCGATCAGAAGCCCCATTACCGCCCCGTAAATTGTGGAGTTGTATGGACTTGCTGTGATGGGACAGCTTCCCGTAGAGCAGCCCACCAGCTTATAATAAGCGAATCCCAGCAAAGCTCCAATCACAATTCCTGCAATTGATTTAATCAGCATGACCTACCTCCTATTCCATAACCAATGCCTTCATGGGGCAGAACCGAACACATTTTCCGCACTTGATGCATTTTTCCTCATCCACGGAGGGGGCATCATATCCCCTTTGGACCAAGGCACCCACGGGACAGACTCTAACCGATGGGCAGGGATGGTTCTGCGGACATTTACTTTTTTTCACCATCAGCGACAGATTCTTTTTGTCCTGCAAAACCGTTTCATTTGCTTCTCTCTTAAACGAACCGAATATACTCATTTTACATAACCTCTTTTCTTTCATACTCGAGTTTTGATACTGTTTTCATATCACTTAGCAAGTTTTGAAAATCGTATTCAGTGTGTCTATTGTATAAAAAGAAACGGTTATGTTCTGTGACCATATCACAAAAGCCGGATCAGTTGCATGATGTGTTCCACCATACCACTGATCCGGCTTTGTTCCTATAAACGCTACAGTTCCCTCATCAAGCTGAAGGTCTGCATCAGGTTCAAGCTGCCATAACCCCATTGCTGATTTGGATAGGTAATAGTCTCACTTCTGGAGCAGCCTCTAATGAGATACGCTCTGATGTGATAGGTACTCATGGAAACCTCGTTTCCTCGAACGATTCCCCACTGCAAGAGCAGGGCACTTGCTCCTGCTGCAAGTGCACAGGAAACGCTGGTTCCGGTCATTCGGCCTGGCCCGCTGGGAAAGACTCCTCCCACCTCCACACCGGGCGCCACAAAGTCAGGTTTTAAAGTCATGGCTCTTGTGGGTCCCCAGGAGGTGTTCAAATACAGGCTCTCTGTTCTGGGGTTATAGGCACCACAGCAGATAACCCCGATGGCCGTTGACGGAACGACCACAGTCATATAAGGGGACGGGGAAAGAAAGCCTACAGTCGGAGAAACAAATCCGGTCAAAGGCAGCCAGGCATTATAGGTTCCGTCAAGGACAATGTCTCCATGTACCACAATAGTCCAGATTCCCGGGGTGGCATTGAAGATGCTGATGACAGTGAGTTGACTTCCGCTCCCTTCTAAAGGGAAGTAATACTCAATCATCACCCTTGCCCGTTCCATGACCAATCTCGCGGAGAACTGCGTCCCGGCCTTTGCCGGTACCCTTCCCACCACCTCGCCTGTCGGAGACCGGACCGAAACTGACATTCGGTCCGAAGCATTGTTCCATAGAGAAATCATGAAATCTCCTGCATTTTCGCCCACTCTGATATCGATATTCTGTTCCTCATTCTGACTTGTCAGCACTCCCTGGGTATGGTGCCGTGCCTGACTCTCATTGCCTGCTGCAGTACAGACACAGACTCCTCTAAGGCTGGAAACATCGCTGATATATTCCTCAAAGATGCTGAATCCATCATGGCTGCCAAGATTCGTTCCCAGTGCAATGCAGATTGAAACAGGTCTTCCCAGCTGCTGCGCCTTGGCCATAATATATTCGATTCCGATCATGATATCGCTGTATTCATAGGCGTTTTCCTGCTCAGGAGGAACGAGAAACCGTTCCAAATAGAATGGTCTTGCCTTTCTTAGCTTTACCACAATCAGTTCCGCCTCCGGTGCTGCGCCCACAAATCCGTCCTGGGTCTGGCGGCCGGCAGCAATGGATGCCAGAAAGGTTCCGTGTCCAACTGTATCCCTCGAAGGAACGATGGAGTAAGGATCTTCGGACCGCAATGCCGCATTGAGCTGTATGTTGTTATATTCCGTGCCCATCAGAAACCCCTCCGGCGGAGTGCCGGGGATGGTCTGATCGTAGAGATATTGCACTTTGCTGAATCCGAATTCATTGATAAAGGTTTCCTTGGTATAATCGATCCCCGTATCTACGAATCCGACTAAAACGCCTCTTCCTCTTAGATTCAGAAAAGGCTGTTGCTGAACTTGATAGATTCCTGCCGCTTCAAGACTTTCTCTGTCCAGAAGTCCGCAGATAAGTGACGTGGAATTTGCGTAGCTTGATCCAAGGAAATCCATCAGCATATCGTTGTTCCTTCGGTCTGTGTAAGCAATGATGTATCTTCCCATAAGCGTTTGAGTCTGCACGATATTTGGATTTGTCTCAAGGAAGTCTGTGATATATTCGGTTCTTCTTACCAGGAAATCCATGGTGTCCGGATGATACATAAATTCATTATTTGGTACGGTTGTATTTTCCAACGTATTCACATTCATGAAGGCCACACCTCATCTCCTTAATCACCCCTTTAATTGGGCTCCGTTCCCAGGCTCCCGGCAAATGGCAATGCCGGACTGGATCTCAATTTCCCGGGCTATACCTGCCGCATCAGATAGAAGGTCTGCAACAGATTAAGTCTGCCATATCCCCATTGGGGATTAGGGTATGTTATATTTTCATTTCTCACGCAGCCACGGATTAAATACGCTCTGGCTTGAAACGAACTCATTGCAACATCATTCCCGTCCACTATCCCCCATTGCAGCAGGAGGGCACATGCACCCGCAGCGGTTGCATTTGCTACGCTGGTTCCGCTCATGGTCCCGGGTCCTGTAGGATAGATCCCACCTACATTTACACCAGGTGCGACCAGATCCATAGTGAGCAGGGGAAGCCGGGAAGGCCCCCAGGAGGAATGGATGAACAGGCTATCGGAAGCGCTGTTGTAGGCGCCGCAAGTGATGATACCGAAGGAAGTGGCGGGAACAACTACGGTGGTATAAGGCGACGGTGTTAAGAACTCGACTGTAGGCGATACAAAACCTGTGATGGGAAGCCATGCATGATAATTCCCGTTTAGAACAATATCTCCTCTTACAATGATGGTCCAGATACCGGGCGTGGCATTAAAAATTCTCACCGTTGACAGCTGACTCCCGCTGCCTTCCACAGGAAAATAGTATGCAATGGATACCCCCGCCTGCTCTAATACCAGCCGGGAATCCAATACAGCGCCGGACCTTGCAGGCAGAAATCCCACAAGCTCTCCTGTTGGAGAGCGCACCGCAACAGAGATGCGGTCCGAGGCGGAGCTCCATATGGAAACGTAGATATTTCCCGCATTGTCGCCCACTCGGATATCAATGTTCTGCTGCTCTCCTGTGGCAGTCAGAGTATTCTCCATATGGTGCCCTTCCTGATTTTCATTTCCTGCTGCGGAGCACACGCAGACACCCCTTAAACCCGCCACCTCGCTGATATATTGCTCAAACAAACTAAACCCGTCGTGGCCGCCTAAATTTGTACCAACGCCAATGCAAATTACCACTGGCCTGTTGAGTTCTCTTGCCTTTGTCAGAATATACTCGATTCCAACCATTACAGCACTGGACTCATATGCATTTTCCTGTTCTGGCGGTACGAGATAATATTCCCGAAAGTAAGGCCTTGCCGGCCTCAGCTTTACCACAATCAGCTCTGCATCCGGCGCAGCACCAAGAAATCCCTGACCGTCTGCCCTGCCTGCAGCCAGAGAAGCCAGGAACGTTCCGTGACCCACCGTATCCTGCTGAGGAACAATATCATAGGGATTCTCCGCACGCAGCGCATCATTAATCTGCTGGTTGTTGTATTCGGTCCCGAGATAGAACCCCTCTGGCGTGTTTCCGCTCCCTGTCTGGTCAAATATATACTGAATTTTACTGGTTCCATCCTCATAGATAAAAGTGTTCTGTGTATAATCAATTCCCGTATCAACGAACCCCACGAGAACCCCTCTGCCTTTCAAATCAAGATAAGGATTCTGCTGTACTTGAATGATGCCGGACTCCTCCAAGGTCCGAATATCCAGAAGACCCACTACGTAAGGAAATGAATTGATAAAACTCGCTCCCATGGTTTGGATGATCAGACTGATATTCTGACGATTGGTATAGCCTACAATGTATCTTCCTAAGAGTGTCTGCGTAAAAAAAACGTTGGGATTTCCCACAAGTCCTCCCATGAGTACTTCACTTTGCAAGGTGATAAAATCGATGGTATCCGGATGCTCGAGAAAGGCGGTAATCTGCGGATCCACTGTCCAAGTGGTCATATGGTAATCCCTCCTCTCTGATATTCTACAAGAAAGTCCATAGAACCATTGAGGCAAAGTGCCCCATAACCCCAAATCGGGTTTGGATATACCAAAGTGGGCACGCGCCTGGCTCCTTTTTGTAAAAAAGCCTTTACCCGCTGCCCATATAAAAATGGGTCGTTACCGCTGACAATGCCCCATTGCATCATGAGTGCGGCGGAGCCTGTAACAAAGGGCGCCGCAAAACTGGTTCCTGTAACAACATCGTAGCCGCCCCCTGTCCGCGACGTTCTGATGCCCACCGCAGGGGCTACAAGATCAGGTTTTACATAGACGTTGTTTCTGGTATATCCTCTTCCCGAAAAATCTGCACTAGTATTGATGGCTGCATTGTACCCTCCCACCGAAATGACATTTAGTGCGGTGGAAGGAAGCGTCAGGGTAGTTTCCAGGCTGGGATTTAAAAAGGAAATATCCTCAGAAACATCTTCGATGGTAGGCAGCCAGATATCGAATCTGCCATCCACAACCTGATTCCCGGTAATGGTCAGCCGCCAAAGCCCCTGGGGGATCACGCCGTCTACAGCCTGAAATCGAAAATAGATTTCATGTGCCGGATTATAGTGAGTAGGCTGACGAATGAATACGGTCACCGTAACATTATCCAGCGTAAAGCTGGTTAAGCTCTGAGTGGGAAGAATCACCGGGGAGATTCTTCCGCTGGGAGACACCAGAGTAAAGGTAAAGGTATCGACAAAATTCTTCCATAGCGTCATATAGAGGGTATTGGTATCACCACCTATGGCAATCTCCACGTTTAAGGTCTCTCTTTGTGCAATTCGTGATGAAAAATGATGTCCGGCTGCTCCCTCATTTCCTGTGGCAACAGAAATCACCGTCTTCCATTGATCCGCCATAGTATTGATAAATGTTTCAAATAGCGAAGTACCATCGTGAGACCCGTTATTCGTTCCGTAGCTTAAATTAATGGATACAGGCATGTTCAGCGCCGTTGCTTTTTCGATGATATACTTGATGGCACGCATAACCTCGGTGCTTCTGGTAAAGTTTTCGTTTGCGCTGTGCCCGAGCTTTACGATGATTAAAGCTGCATCCGGTGCTGTCCCCCGCAGAGTACCCCCGCTGGCTCTGCCATTCCCGGCAGCCACTCCTGCCACCGCAGTGCCATGTCCCGCGACGTCAAGGCTTGGCACAATGGTAAAGGGTGATCCGCTGGCAAGTGCTTCATTGATTCTCTCATTGGGAAACTCCGTACCGTATGAAAACCCGGCAGGTGGATTCCCCGCGACAGTTTGGTCCCATAGAAACAGAATTCTGCTGGTACCATCTGGATTGATGAAATCAGGATGGGTAAAGTCGATCCCCGAGTCAATAATTCCGACGATGACTCCGCTTCCTGTCAGCCCAAAGCTTGTAGGGCTCTGCACCTGAGTAATGCATGATATTCGAAGGCTTTCCTCTAGAAAAAACGTGAGATTCTTAGGAAGTTCAACATACTCCACCTCAGGAAAGCCATAGAATGCAGGCAGCTGCGCCACATCCATGGAAGCAATGGCATAATTAGAGGTCAATATTTCGATATCGATCCCCAGCTGCCGGCCTACTTCGAGAATATCACCATGAAACTTTACAATTACTTCAATTAAACCGGTTTGCGCAATTCCCAGACCTGTTTCATCAAAAATAATAGGGACCCCATTTGCCATATTGCCCACCTCACAATTTTGCTGTCGATCAAATGATTCCCAGCGCCTCATAATGTAATTATATGAAGCGAGCCTGTTAAAATAACTACCAAGTCTGAAGGACTCTGCAAAAATGAACGAAAAGCCGTTGTTTTCCGGCTTTTGCTTGCATATAATGACGCAGAAAAAAATATAAATAAGAGTAGCGAATGAACCGGATCTGCCGCAGAAGCAAAGCGCAGACCCGTGCTAAATAGAACGGAAAAGGAGTGTTTTCATGAGAAACCGATATTATTATAGAAACCAGGTGGATCAAGGAAGGATTCAAGTTAACGTATCCGTCCTTGATGTTGGCCGGCCTGCGGACGCAGCAGTCGTTCGGATCACGCCGCGAAACGGAGAAAACATCGTCGAAGAGATGATGACCGATACTTCAGGTCAAACACCGATCACGGAACTGCCTGCCCCTCCTCTTGAATTCTCGCAAGTTCCGGGCTCGCCCATGCCTTATTCAGAATATGATGTTTATGTTACTATGGAAGGATATAAACCGGTACGAGTGGAGGGAACCCAAATTTTGCCTGACGCTCTGGCCATCCAGAATGTCAATCTGGAACCAGTTGAAGCACCTCCCGCAGGACCAGAGAATATACCGATCCAGCCCCACACCCTTTACGGCATCTTTCCGCCCAAAATACCGGAAAGCGAAGTCAAGCCGCTGCCCGATTCATCGGGCTTTGTGGTGCTGCCTCAGCCGGTGGTTCCGGAGTTTGTTGTGGTTCATCTGGGCGTCCCAACCGATTCCTCTGCCCGGAATGTCTGGGTGACCTTCCAAGACTACATAAAGAATGTAGCCAGCTGCGAAATCTACTCCACATGGCCGGAAGAAACCATCAAAGCCAACGTTCTCGCCATCCTCTCCTTTACCATGAATCGAATCTATACCGAATGGTACCGGGGCAGAGGCTTTGATTTTACCATCACAAACTCAACCGCCTTCGATCAGGCATTTAATTACGGCAGAAATATTTTTGACAATATTTCTATGATCGTAGATGATCTCTTTACCACCTACATTACCCGGCCTGGTATCCGTCAGCCGCTTCTAACGCAATATTGTGATGGAACAAGGGTTCAATGCCCGGGATGGCTCACCCAATGG
Organism: Clostridiales bacterium; assembly: GCA_015243575.1. Taxonomy (NCBI): domain Bacteria; kingdom Bacillati; phylum Bacillota; class Clostridia; order Peptostreptococcales; family Anaerovoracaceae; genus Anoxybacterium; species Anoxybacterium hadale. The sequence continues at coordinate 3,914,164 of CP042469.1, read as the reverse complement.
GGGTCCAAATATCTAGGAGATCAGGGCTATGACTCAATCTCAATTCTAAGAAATTTTTATGGTCAGGATGTGTTTCTCATGGCTGCGGAACGGGTCTCCGGGGTACCGGTCTCCTATCCCGGTGCGATTTTACAGTTGGGTTCCACCGGCCCTGCTGTGAGAACCATACAGGAGCAGCTGAATGCAATCTCGAACAATTACCCAGCGATTAATAAGATGCGTGTTGACGGAGAATTCGGAGAGCAGACAAGAACCGCTGTAGAAACCTTCCAGGGAATTTTTAATTTACCCAGATCGGGCATTGTAGATTTTGCAACCTGGTATAAAATATCCGCCATCTACGTGGCTGTCACGAGAATGGCGGAACTATAGCACATGCAAAAGTACTCTGCCTCAAATTGTTAAGTAAGATTACGCCTCCTCACCTCTGGGAATCATGCCTAGCAGACAGCAGATGAGAAAAACAGCAAGATTCACAGCCACGATGCTGGCGCCTGCAGGAGTGTCGAAGCCATAGGAGATTACCATTCCGCATACGAAGCAGATAACAGAAACCACAGCAGCTGTGAACACCACCCCCCGAAAGCTGCGGAAGATTCTCATGGCAGACAATGCCGGGAAGATAATCAGGCTGGAGATCAACAGTGATCCCATAATCCGCATGCCCACCACGATGGTCACCGCTGTTAATAGGGCGATGAGCATGTTGTAAAGCCCTGCATTCGTACCCGTTGCCCTCGCGAAGTTTTCATCAAAGGTTACCGCGAAGATCTTATGATAAAAGAAGATAAACAGCAGGAGTACAACGGCTGACAAAGCCATGCTCAGAACTACATCCTCCCGGCTCATAGCCAGGATGCTGCCAAACAGGAAATTATAGACGTCCGTATTCATTCCCGTGGTCAGTGAGGTAATCAGCACACCAATCGCAATGGAACTGCTGGAGATGATGGCAATTGCCGCATCTCCTCTTATTTTGCTGTTTTCACTGATTCGAAGCAGCAAAAACGCAGAAACCACAACAACGGGTATCGAGACCTTCAGCGGTGCTAGGTTCAGCGCCATTGCAATGGAGAGAGACCCAAACCCTACGTGGGAAAGACCGTCTCCGATCATGGAATACCGTTTGAGCACCAAGCTGACTCCCAGAAGGGCTGAACAAAGCGCTACAATAATCCCCACAAGAAAGGCACGCTGAAGAAAGGAATAGGAAAATAGCTCAATAAATAAATCAAACATGCTGAGCCCCTCCCTCCTGCTGCAAGAACCGGGTGCCAATTTCGCTCCTACGATATTCTTCTGTTGTTCCGAAGAAATCATCGGTGGCTCCAAGATGCAAAATCTTCCCGCCATATTCTGCAGCGGCTTTTACATCATGGGTGATCATCAATACGGTAATTCCCTGCTCATTCAATCGATTGATAATTTTATAGAATTCGGCGGTAACGATGGGGTCCAAGCCGGAAAAGGGTTCATCCAGCAGAATGATCTTCTCTGCGGCACAAAGCGCCCGTGCAAGCAAAACTCTTTGCTGCTGCCCTCCCGAAAGCATTTTATAGGAGCGGTTTTTCAAATGGTCGATCCCAAGCTCTTTCATTTTTTCCGCGGCTCTTCGCTTCTCGTTCCCTGCAAAAAACGGCCGCAAACCCATCCGGTTCAGACAACCGGACAGTACAACCTCCTGTACCGATGCAGGGAAATCCTTTTGCACCAGGGTTTGCTGCGGCAGGTATCCGATTTGGCTGGATTTTACTCCATCTCCATAGCAGATTTCTCCCTTTTTCAGCGGCAGCAGCCCGAGCAGTCCCTTCATCAGGGTCGTTTTTCCAGAGCCGTTTTCCCCTACGATACAGAGATAATCACCTTGCTTCACATCAAAGCTGAGTCCGCTGATCACAGGCCGCTTTTCATAGCTTATCATTACGTCTCTAACGCTGATTTGTGTCATTGACTCAGACCCTCCTTGAGGTTTTCCGCATTTTGCTTCATCAGAGAAAGGTAAGTTGCGCCGCGCTCCCATTCATCCTTTGTAACGTTATGGCAGGAATGGAGCATCAGCAGCTTTGCACCGGTCTCAGTGCTTAGTGCCTTGGCCGTTTTAGGCTCTTCCAGCTCCGCATAAAAAATAACGGGGATTTTCTTTTCCTTGATTTCATCGATCAAGAGCTTAACAGTTCTTGCGCTGGGTTCTGTTTCTGCAGAGCAGGAATCAAACGCTGATTCATAGTCTAAGCCATACCGTTTCACAAAATAATAAAATGCAAATCTGCTTCCAAAAATAACCTCGTTCCGTTTTGCGTTGTTAATGATCGTTTTGAATTCCTGATCAAGCCCATCCAGCTCTTTTACGTATTCAGCGGCGTTTGCTCTATAAACGTCTGCGTTTTCAGGATCCGCACTGCACAGCCCTTCCAGAATATTTAATACCATGATCTTAGCAAGCTGTGGATCTGTCCAAATATGGGGATCATAAATGTGGGAATGTTCACTTTCAGGATGTTCCCCATCCGAATGATCCCCATCTGCATGTTCATGCTCATGCTCCTTCTCGATATCTGCAGTCCTGACAAGAGGAACTCCCCTGGAAACATCTACAACCAAGCATTTTGAGTTATCACTCTCAAGGCCCTGGGTAAGTTTATGTGACCATGCCTCCATGCTTTCTCCCGTATAAAGAAACACGTCGGCCTTATGAATTTTTATCATGTCAGAAGGGGTCGGCTCGTAAGAATGGCTTTCTGATCCCGGGGGCAATAGCAGTATTACATCGGCTTTGTCTCCTGCAATTTGTTTTGCAAAGTCATATTGAGGAAATAACGTAGCAATCACTTGCGGCTTATGGCTTTCCGTCTCATTTGACACCGGTGCACCACGGCCTTCTCCGGAAGGAGCTTGTTCCGCTTGGGAGCAACCCGTAAGCAGAAGTGCAGCCGCCAAAGCAGCCGTAACCACCACTTCCAGTATTTTTCCGATTCCCGTTTTCTTCATTCATTCTCTCCTTCTTCTTTTCCCGCATACGATTCACCTGCTCGTTTATCCGCGCACGATTCACACGATTGTTTCTCATCATAGCATCCGCACGCTTTCTTCTCCGCACAGGCTCCGCACTGTCCATACAGAACGGTCTTGATGTGATCCACGTGAAAATCGTGGTGATCCTTTATATGGGAATCCATTCCCCAAAGGTACTTGCAGTCCAGATGGATCAGCCTGCCGCAATCCAGGCACTTCAAGTGATAGTGATGGGAGCAGGTCTCAGCAGAACCCACATATTGATATTGGTAACTGGGGCTTTTCCCATCATCCACAAAATATTTTCGGATGATTCCTTCCGATACCAGCCGATCCAGATGTCTATAAATGGTGGCCTTCCCAACTCTCATACTTTTTTGATTCAAGCCTTCCATAATCTCATCTGCGGTGATATGCCGCTCTTTATTCTGCATCAGCCATTCCATGACCTGATCCTTTTGCCTTGTTTTATAAGAAATGGTGTTGTTCATACCGTCCTCCTGCCGTAAACAATGGCACAAATTGAAACTGAGTTTCAGTTTCATATTATATTCCCCATTCCGAGATTGTCAAGCAGCCTTATTTTTATATGGCCTTATTTTTTATTTTTATCCACTTACCACAAGTTCTACACAGAATCAACACAATCAGACTCTAAAATCATAAGTACAGGGAATACCTCATGTGAGCACTTTCCTTCTTTTAATAGATACACACTTTGTAAAAGTCCTCCGGTTTATTGATCGGAGGACTTTTATGCTGAGGTGCCTGTCCTGCTTAAAAATTTTGCCTCGCCATAGAAATTTTTTCAAATTTTCATTGACAAAAGCGAGTTAGTGATAGTAAACTGTAATTGGGTTAGCATGTGCTAACCAAATATTTTGACCACAAGTTAGCATCGACTTACTAAAGGAGGTTGGAGAAATGCCACTATCAATGATGAGATCCGGTGAGAAGAATACCATTAAGAAGATCAACGGGAAGGATGATACGAAGCGATTTTTGGAAAGCCTCGGGTTTGTCGTAGGCAGTACCGTTACCGTTGTATCTGAAATCGGAGGAAACATGATCCTCAATATTAAGGATACCAGGGTAGCACTGGATAAATCCATGGCGACACGGATCATCGTATAGCGTAACGAGGATTCGGGTCTTACAGATAAATTGAAAACGGAGGAATGAGCATGAAAACTTTAAAGAGCACGCCCATCGGCGAAACGGTCACCGTTTTGAAGCTCGACGGAGAGGGTGCGGTGAAAAGAAGAATCATGGATATGGGCATCACAAAAGGCGCTCGCATCTTTATTAAAAAGGTAGCCCCTTTGGGAGACCCTATTGAAATTACCGTAAGAGGTTACGAGCTAACGCTGCGTAAGGATGATGCGGAAAAAATCATAGTAGAGTAGTTTTAGAGAAAGGAAGTTAAATCATGGCAATTAAAATTGCACTTGCCGGAAATCCCAACAGTGGGAAAACAACGATGTTTAATGAGCTTACCGGCAGTTCCCAGTACGTAGGAAACTGGCCGGGCGTTACTGTGGAAAAGAAAGAAGGAAAGCTGCGCGGACACAAGGATGTCATTATACAAGACCTGCCGGGAATTTATTCCCTTTCTCCTTACACTTTGGAAGAGGTCGTGACCAGAAATTATCTGGTTAATGAAAAGCCAGACGCAATTATTAATATTGTAGACGCTTCTAATATCGAGCGTAATCTTTATTTAACGACTCAGCTGACAGAAATCGGCATTCCTGTGATCATTGCACTCAATATGATTGACGTAGTTCAAAAAAACGGCGATGTCATCGATATGAAAAAGCTAAAAGATTCTCTAGGCTGCGAAGTTGTGGAGACATCGGCTTTAAAGGGAATCGGACTGAAAGAGGTAACCCAAAGAGCGGTAAACCTGGCGCAGGCAAAAGCTAACTTTGAACCAAAGCATACCTTTTCTGTACCGGTTGAAAAGGCCTTGTCCCAAATCGAAGAATTAATTGCAGGCAGTGACAGTAACATCAGCAGCCGGTGGCTGGCCATCAAGCTCTTTGAGCATGATGAAAAAGTATTGAGCAGTATTTCCCTTTCAAAAGAGGTTCTCGATAAAATCAACGGCATCACAGCAATCTGTGAAAGCGATCTGGACGATGACGGCGAAAGCATTATTACCAACGAGCGATATACATATATCAACAGTGTCATCAAAACCAGTCTTCGCAAAGGCAGCAAATCGGACATGACGCCATCGGATCGTATTGACAGAATCGTCACCAATAAGTGGCTGGCACTTCCTATTTTCGCAGTGGTCATGTTCCTGGTTTACTACATTTCCATTTCAACGGTAGGAGCTATGGGCACCGATTGGGTCAACGACGTTCTGTTTGGGGATATTGTTCCAAACGGACTGGGAAGCTTCTTAGCATCCGTCGGCACATCGGAATGGCTGTACTCTCTGCTGATGGATGGTATTGTCGGCGGCGTCGGCGCAGTACTGGGCTTTCTGCCTCAGATGCTGGTGCTCTTTCTCTGTCTCGCAATCCTGGAGGACAGCGGATATATGGCGAGGATTGCCTTTATTATGGACCGGATCTTCAGACGCTTCGGCTTATCCGGAAAATCCTTTATTCCGATTCTGATCGGAACAGGCTGCGGGATTCCCGGCATTATGGCAACCAGAACCATTGAAAGTGAAAATGATCGCCGGATGACCATTATCACCACAACCTTTATTCCTTGCAGTGCAAAGCTTCCCATTATCGCTTTGATTGCCGGCGCGCTGTTCCCCGAATCAGTATGGGTCGGTCCATCCGCTTATTTCGTGGGAATTGCAGCGATCATCATATCGGGTGTAATCCTGAAAAAAACGAAGTTATTCTCGGGAGACCCTGCACCCTTTGTAATGGAACTTCCTTCCTACCATGTGCCCGGAGTGAAAAGTGTTTTCATCCACATGCTGGATCGAGGCAAGTCCTTTGTAAAAAAAGCGGGAACCATCATTCTGCTGGCGACAATCGTAATTTGGTTCCTCAGTACCTTTGGATGGAACCTCCAAATGGTTGACATTGAAGATTCCATCCTGGCTTCCATCGGAAGAGTCATCGCTCCGATATTTACACCGCTTGGCTGGGGTGACTGGAAAGCAGCAGTCGCTACGGTTACCGGTTTGATCGCAAAAGAAAATGTTGTTGGTACTTTCGGTATCCTGTTCGGCTTTGCTGAAGTTGCCGAAGACGGCGCAGAAGTTTGGATGAATTTGCAGAGCTCCTTTACACAGCTATCCGCTTATACCTTCCTGATGTTCAATCTGCTTTGCGCTCCTTGCTTCGCTGCAATCGGTGCCGGGAAGACCGAGTTCCGTTCCAACAAATGGACGCTCATCGCAGTGGGATATCAGTGCGGCTTTGCTTACATCGCCTCCATGATTGTATATCAACTCGGTATGCTTTTCAGCGGCAACGGATTTGGAGTCGGTACTGCTGTGGCAATCCTACTTCTGATCGCATTGCTCTATCTGCTGTTTAGAAAGCCGGGCAGCCCAGCAAAAACCCGCAAGTCCATTGAATCAGGACGTAAAGTAACTGCATAAGCAGAAGATCGTACGATAAAATATAACTTAGAAATCTCATGTTTGGTTTCAAAGGAAATCCAGACCGAGAGACGCACACCAATTGGTGGAAAGGAGAATCACCATGGCAGATTTCATCATTGGCTCTCTTGTTTTGCTGGCAGTTGTGCTGGCAATCCTAAAGATCAGAAGGGACCGTAAAAACGGCAGCTGCTGCAGCGGATGCTCCGGCTGCTCCGGTCACACCCCCTCTGCAAGCTGCAATGCATTCAGCTCATTTGAGGAAGAAGCCAGAAAAAGCCTTAAGAGCGATAACAAGTAATCATCTCACAGCCATATAACGTAGATGAACAGCAAATCAAGAGGAAGCATATCGTAATAAGTAAACTCCTATCATACAACAAAAACAAGTAAAAAGAAGGGCTGAGCACAAGCGGTTTTCAATCGCCGAAGCTCTCCCCTTCTTTTTTTGATTTTTCAAAATCCATTTACTGCATGCTCTTTGGCTTATTTTTCAGATAAAAATCCGCCCCAATCTTAGCATTAACGAGTCTAATATTTTTAGACAAGTTATATTTCATACGATCACCTCCCTGAATTTCTTCGGTAACGGTTCTCGTTTTAGTATTCCCTCTTTATATCATTAAATCCGCTAGCTTTGCATCCACAGCATCAAGCAGACTCTGCACCGGCAGCTCCATCTGAAGTCCAACTTTACCTGCGCTGACAACGATGCGTTCCAGTTTCAAGGCGCTTTCATCAATGGACGTTCGAAACTGCTTTTTCATTCCTACTGGCGAGCAGCCCCCTTTGATGTACCCCGTTACCTTAGTGATATCTTTTGCGGGGATCATATCCATCTTTTTTTCTCCAAAATGCTTTGCCGCTTTTTTTAGATCAAGCTCATGGGCAACAGGTATGACGCAGACATAATATTCCCTGCTCACTCCCTGAACGACAAGCGTCTTATAAACCTTATCCGGTTCAAAGCCTGTGGCGATAGCCACCGATACACCGTCCAAAAACCCGTCAGGCGCATCATACTCATATAATTTATAGTCCACTTTCTTTAAATCTAAAAGTCTTACCGCATTTGTTTTTCCGCCAGCCATTTCCTTCTCCTTTTTTCATCATCAATCTTTTGTCTTGATCCTGATCCCTCCAGAAATGTCATCCCCAGGAGATAGGATGACCTGATCTCCCTCTGCCAAGCCAGACAAAACCTCATAGTAGTCTTCACCCTCAAGTCCGGTTTCGACTTGCTTTAGGACCGCTTTCCCATTCTCAAGAAGATAGACGTAATTTTCCTTTTCCTTCACAAAGACAGCAAGCTCCGGCACTCTCAGTGCATTTTCCTTTTGTTCCACCGTTATCTCTACATCCAAGCTGCTGCCCAGCCGTGCTCTTTTATCAGAGCCAAATGCAATTTCCACCGTAACCCGTTTCTGACTGACTCCCAGATCCGAGAGCTTATCTTCGGCCTTGATGTGAATTTTTCGTACGCTGGCCAGCTCGTCGCTGAAACCGGAGTCTGTATTGTATATTTTAACAGAATCCCCTTCCTGAATCAAATCTGCATCCTCTGCTATGACATCGGTCTTTACATAGATATCATCCAGATTTGAAATCTCAAACAATGGCGCTCCCACTGCCACGGACGCTCCTTCTTTCACGTAAACCGCCGTGACTACACCTGCCACAGGTGCGGTCACCCCCTCCGAACCAGTGGACTGGGCATAGCTTTCAATGGAATAACGCAGAGCAGAAATTTGGGCTGCCAGCTGTTTTGCTTCTGTATTTGATGTATTGTATGCCTCGTAGCTCAAAGCGCCTTGTTCGTAAAGTAAGCGGTTCTTATCGGCAAGCTCTTTTGCCTGGCTGTATTGTGCCTGCAAGCCAGACAGCTCTGCCTGCTGGCTTTTGATATCCAGAGCAGCGCTGGTTCCGTCGCTGAGCATGAGCACAGCTCCTTTTTCTATCCGATCGCCCTCGTCTACCATCAGACCTTTGATTTCACCCGCGTTTTTCGCCATGATGGTTACCGCGCTTTTGGATTCCACAGTTCCATTCTCTTTTAAAATTTTCTTTACCTCTCCTTTGTCCACGGCAGCAGTCTCTGCCTCTTTTCCGCCGCCCAACCATGCTGCAGCGGAAATTGTACCTACCGCCAGCACGGCGACGAGAAGGAAAACTGTTTTCTTCTTTGTGAAATGCATCATATTTACATTCCTTTCCTTTGCTTTTATAAGCTGTGGTTCTTTATTTTAAATTTCGTTTAATTCTACTGTTACGATTCTCTGTTTTTTAACGCCTGTAAGAAGTCCAGCCGCTGGATCTTTCGATAGGTTGCAAGCTGAGCCAGAATTACAAATACTGCAGTATAGACAGCGGCCATGATCATAGCTTCTCCATTCGGTGACATATCGATGCTGTAGAGCTTTGTACTGAAGGCAGCAGAACTGTATTCAGACATTAATATGCCGACGGGGATTCCAAAAATAATTCCTAAGATCGCTATCATATTATTCTCCTTCAGAATCATGAAAAAGACTTCCCGCTTTCCAAAGCCCAAAACCCGTAGTGAGGAAAGTTCCATCTCCCGTTCTCCCAGGCTGACCACGGTAGCATTGTAAACAATACAAAATCCCAACACACCGGAAAAGACTACCATGGAACCGATAGAGAGCACCATCATGGTCATGTATTTGTCATATACCGCACGAATGTCGGCAATAGACATAATGGAAGCAATATTGGATGCAGGCAATAATTTTTTGTTGATGTCAGGATCCTGTGAGTCTGCATAAACGCCGTTGATCACATTCTTCTCCAAAAGCTGCTGCCCCATGGTTTCCAGATCCATATACGCATTCATGCCAAGGGTCTGCTTGATGATGCCCTTGATTGGAAGATAAACATCCTGCCTGTTTGGAAGATAGCTTTTTACTCTTACCAGATCTCCTACACCTACTCCAAGAAGCCTCGACAAATTTTGAGAAATCAGCATCCCGCGCTCCGGCAGCTCGATCTCTCGCCCTTTTACGTCATGAAAGGTGAAGAACATCGTGTCGGAAGAAATTCCAATCACACTTACCGCCTGTTTTTTATTTCCATTGGACAGTTCAAAAGGATATTCCAGCTTGCCCTCGATGATTTCCGCATCAATGAGAGCCTCCATATCCCTCACTGCTGCCTTTGGAACCGGAGCAGCAAAATTGATATTATAATCCATCCGCTGAAACTCTTTAAAATGTTCATTCATCATTTGATCAATGACACCCGGCATACTTGTCGTAAACAGCATCATCGCATAAGTCACGGTGACGCCTGCCAGCACAAAAACGGTTCTTTTTTTATTTCGAAATATATTTTTTGTAATTAATTTGTTGCTAAAACTCAGCCGTTTCCAAAGGAAGGGATACCTCTCCAGCAAGATTCTTTTTCCGGTTTTCGGAGCTTCTGCCCGCATGGCATCTGCCGGAGCAATCTTCATCACACCTTTGGCTCCGATGAGCCCGGAGAAGGCACAAAAGGCAGAAGACAGGATGATGGCGTACACTAGGTAAGAGTAGTAAAACTCGATGCGCAGCAGCGGGATGTGGAAATATCCCAGATACATCCGGGTCATCCCCCCTGCCATCAGCATACCAAGCAACGATCCCCCGAGTCCGCCGGAAACACCTGCTGCAAGTGCATACTTTACATAGTGAAAAAGGATTTGCCTGTCTCGATAACCGATGGCCTTGAGCACACCTATTTTTATTCGATCCCGTTTTACAAGCCGGGACAGCATCATCATCAAAATCAAGCCAGCCACAAGAAGAAACAGGATCGGTATTGAATTTGCCATGGAGTCCAGCTGCGTCAGTTCCTGGCCGATGATGGCATTGCTGAACTGGTCCTTCTGCTTGATGGTCTGCTTGACTCCGTAAACATCCAGTTGGTCTTCCAGCTTTTTAATGAGCCCTTCTTCATCCACATTTGCTTCATACCGAATTAAAATCTCATTGTAGCTGCCCGGAAGCCCGGCTGCCTCCTGCCCAAACTGCTCAGAGACATAGCCAACTCCAAAATGTTCTTCATCAGGCATCACCGCCTGACTGTTTTCCATCAGATAAATGTACTCCGGATTGGCCACAATGCCGCACACTTCAAGCGTACGCTGTACACCAGAGATCTGCAGCTTTAATTCATCACCAATTTTAAGGTTACGCGCATTTGCAAACTGCTCGATGATTAAAATTTCTTTCCCTGTACCGGACAGCTTTTTTCCTTCCAGCAGGGTGGATTTGCTTAGATCATCTGCTTCCTCTCTGTCCGTTATCAGTCGGAGGCGAACTCGTTCATCCAGATTATCTGTAATGACAGGAACATCTACGGAGGTTCTCCCCATAGCCTTTTCGACGCCAGCCATCCGCTGAAGTGCCTTCAACTCCTGAGCAGGCACGGCGGCGGTCTGCAAGGTCAGATCGGCAAAGCGGTTCTCCCTATAATACGTCTCAACCGTATGATTCATATTTACGGAGGTCATATTCAAAGAAGTATAGATGGCGATACCCAAAATGATTATAGTCAACACCGCCGCAAACTGCCCCTTGGAACGTGAGATCATACGCAGCAGCATGAGATCCAGCTTCGAAACCCGAGTCTTTTTTCTGTTCGTTACCATTTGATTTCCTCAACAGCCATAGGGTTTTCATTGACTCTGTCATCTATGATTCTGCCGCTTCGCATTTTGATAACCCTGTCAGCCATATATGCAATATCGGAATTATGAGTAATCACTATCACGGTCTTACCCATCTCACGATTCACCTTCCGAAGCAAGGCTAATATGGTAATCCCTGTATTATAATCCAGTGCTCCGGTCGGTTCGTCACAGAGCAGGATATCGGGATTTTTTGCCACTGCTCTGGCAATGGAAACCCGCTGCTGCTCCCCTCCGCTCATCTGGGCAGGGAAATGATCCTTTCTTTCGTCTAAACCAACGGCCTCGAGTACTTGTTCTACCGGTAAGGGCTTCCGGGAAATTTCCGTGGCCAACTCAATATTTTCCTCTGCAGTGAGGTTTGCCATGATATTATAAAACTGAAATACAAAGCCTACCTTATCTCGCCTATATTGCGTGAGCTGCCGCTCGGAGTAACCTGTGATTTCCTCATCATAAAGAAACACCTTACCCGTGGTAGGCTGATCCATGCCGCCTATGATGTTCAGCAGCGTACTTTTCCCGGAACCGCTGGGTCCCAAAATAACAACGAATTCTCCTTCTTTAATTGTAAAGGAGGCCTCCTGCAACGCTTTAACTTCAATTTCACCCATCAGATAACTCTTAGAAATATGTTCGGCTCTAATCACGTTCATACTAGATCACCCCTTCCATTTAAAACCTTTAAAACTGGCTTTGATCGGCCCCTAGCCCATGCCATATAAAATCAATCAGCTGGTTGAAATTTGCAATCATCTGATCGAAATCAAGCTCTTCTCTTTTAATATCAAAAATTTCATCATAATGGTATAGCAAGTAGGTAAGCATCCTCTTAATATAGGCTGGCGACAAGCCTTCCCGCAAATCACCGCGACTCATTGCCTTTTCTATTAGGCTGTCATAATAGCTCTCCGTAGTATTGTCAAGCATGTCCATTACCGCATCGTATATTTTATTTCCCTTTTCTTTGAGAAACATCATACCCAGCAAGTAATATTTGGGCTTCTCAATGGCAAATTCGATGCCGAATCTGGCTTGAAGCTTTAAGGTCTCGAAGATATTCATATCGTCATCATGAACGTAGTCCTTCAGCCTTCTCTCCAGGAACTCCATTTTTGCATCCACAGTTCCCTGGATCAAAGATAAGTAAAGAGCCTGTTTATCCGCAAAATGATAATAAAAGGTTCCCTTGCTGATTCCTGCATTTTTGATGATATTGTTCAGGGATGCCTCACCGTAGCTGTACTCTATGAATTCTGTAAGTGCTGCATCAAGCAGCTCTTGTTTCCGATCAAAGGATTTCTCTTTCATTTGCTTTCACTCCGATTGTTTCTACTACCCATAGCGGAAAATAGACCACCCAGTCTAAACCACCCGGTCTAATTAATATAATACAAAACCGTGGGAGTGTCAAGCGACTCCAGTTTTTCTTTACGAGCCCGATTTTCATCTCTATTTTCATTTGAATGACCATGTTTTTATCGTTAATTAAAAGATAATCCAGAAAGGGCAGAAGCTCCTGCCTTTTTATATTTTTTTCTCATCGCTTTAAAATATAATCGTATCACAACCCTTGAATTGCAAGGGAGATTAGATCATCCCGCTTCTTTTCCTATTAATCCGGTGGGGATTTTTATGATAAATAAAAAACTATGGTTGCAGCCCGAAAAAACCTGTGATAAGATTGTAAAAATTTTTCTCTTGTTATTCTGATTGAATTTAAAGGAGGTTTGTGAAATGAAGCTTCAAAATAAAGTTGCGGTTGTTACGGGAGCCGGTTCCGGCATAGGTAAGGCAATTTCTGTCCTGTATGCCCGGGAGGGTGCGAAGGTTATCGTTTCCGATATTGATCTGATTCACGCTGAAGAAGTGGTTGAGGAAATATCCTTTTCCGGCGGTACAGCAGTTGCAATTAAAGCAGATGTTACCAGAGAAGAAGACGTGCAGAATCTTATTGATACTGCCGTTCATAAATATGGCACGCTGGATATTCTGGTCAACAACGCAGGTGTCATGGATAATTTCGTCCCCGCGGGAGCCGTAACAGATGATCTGTGGGAAAAGGTATTCCAAATCAATGTAACCGGTGCGATGAGAACCATCCGGAAGGTTCTGCCGATCTTTACGGAAAAAGGAGCTGGTGTGATTGTCAATATCGCTTCTTCCGGCGGTTTGCTGGGTTCAAGAGCCGGTGCGGCTTATACCGCTTCCAAGCATGCCGTTGTCGGCCTTACAAAAAATGTCGGTTTCCAGTATGCACAGTCGGGAATCCGCTGTAATGCCGTTGCTCCCGGTTCAGTAAACACCAATATCGGAAACACTCTGTTCACACCCCACAGTTTTGGGATGGAACGGGCAATGGCGGGCATGAGCTTAAGTCCCCGCTCCGGCGACCCAGATGAAATTGCCAAGGTCGCATTGTTTCTCGCCTCTGACGATTCCAGCTTTGTAAACGGCACCGTGATTACAGCCGACGCAGGTTGGACTGCATACTAATTTCAGCTGACAGCCCAAGCAGATCAATTCAGCAACGGGACGTTATAACAGCATTACAACGCCGCAGCGGCGAGTCCTATAAGGATACAAAAGGGCGCTTCGTGTAGATTGTTCTTACCCCAATCAGCACCAAGCGCCTTAATTACTTTTCCTTTTTATTTTTCTTTGTTTCTCTACAAAATTACTTCAAAGCCGTTTCTCTCAAGGATCCTTGCTGCCTCTTCCAACCGCTCTTTTTTTACCAAAATGTAATCGGTATTGAAGGTTGAAACAGCAAAGATACTGATTCCGCTGTCTGCCAGAATTGATGACAATTTGGATAAAATGCCGACGAGTGAAAAGTCCAGTATACCCTGTACCCGAAATGCCTTCCATCCTTCCTCAGCAGCGATGCATTCCTGAGGAACCGAATCGGTGCTACAGACGAGAGACAATTCCTCGTCCGTTTTTCCTACAAAAACATACTCTTTCGAGAAATCCACAGCCTGAATATCTTTGATTTGGCAGACAGAAAAGTCCGCATCGATGATTTTTAACTCCATTGAAACTGCTCCTTGTTCTATTGAGGCGGCAAAACTTTGCCCATTCACTAGGGTGGCGTCTCCAAACTGACCTTGTCTGATTCCTTGATTGCTACCCCTAGTATAATCCACACCAAATAACCTTACGCTTCGCTTGCCTCTTTTCCCGATAGCACTATTCCCCAAGCCTCGGCGTAGCCACTGCTATGCCTGCGTTTGTGAAACAGCACTCCCGGAAAAATATTCTGCGCCAATCATTAAGGTATTTAATGTGGCCTATACTAGTCATTATATACCCAGACTTTTATGTTTGCAACCTCACTGCCTGTCATTCCATCAGTTTTCGGCTGGTGTGGACTGATTTTCGTCGGGGCCTCCTTGGGACAGACCTCCCTGATTTTCGCCGGGGCCTCCTCCACCTCCTCCTTGAGATCCCATGGTTGACATGGTGATTCCTGTGGCGTCGATGAGCTGACTGGAATCGGTTGATTGGCCTTCAGAAGTAGCTGGGATTGTTCCTTCCAGCTGTCCCTTTATGCTCTCCGCTCTCAATTTCCCAAACTCTCTTAACGTATCAACTGCTGCCTGATACTGGTCGTAGGTATAGAATGCGGAGACGTCGTTTTTCACGTGATCACTGATCAATGCATCTAGGCGGTTGATCGTTTCCTCAAAATGACCACTTCCGAAATATCCCTCAACTAAATTTTGAAGATAACTGTGATACAGCTCTGTGTATTCCTCGTTTTCAAAGAGGATATTCAAAAGAGGGCGTTCTTCCAGCGAAATGCCCGAAACTGGTGTATCAATCGGGAAGTTTACGACCGCGTCCGCCGTGCCTCCCTGGAAGGCTCCAAATGAAAGGTTGAAATCCCATGGAAGGATCGAAAGCTTACCGTCTTTTTCATACAGATAATAATTATGCTTCAGGCTGCTGACATAGCTATCCAGATTCACCAGTGCCGTGTTTGCTGCAAAATATCGGGCTACTTCATCCACATCGATGTATTGTTCCAGATCCTCTCCCACTGAAAGTGCCTTCAACGCTTTGATAACTCTTTGTTTATCCGTATCGCTAACCTTGGATACGGCATTGTCAAAGATTTTGGAGTAACTATCAATCTCATCATCGGTATAAACGAGATCTGTTCCTCCGCTTGAACCGCCTGATCCGCCTCCGAAACCGCCCCCCGGACCGCCGCCGAACACGCCTCCTTGTCCGCCGCCAAAGCCACCTTCTGGTCTACCGCCTCTGAAGCCGCCATCCGCATCTTCATCAGTCGCCGTCGCCTCACCTTCTTGCGCGCTTCCTGCTTCTCCCTGCCTATTGTTCATCATATTCTGCGACGGCTGTTTTTCATTCTGATTCTCATCTTGCCCCATCTGGCCTTGCGTTCCATCTTGGTTCTGCTCGCCATTTGGGCGCTGGCCTTGTCCTCCATCTTGGTTCTGCTCCCCATTTGGGCGCTGACCTTGTCCTCCATCTTGGTTCTGCTCCCCATTTGGGCGCTGACCTTGTCCGCCGCCCATTTCTACGCTCTCCGGTTTATAAAGAATACCAAAGTCTGATCCAAAGTTTCTTTGGGCAAATTCATCTTCTACCGCTTCGATAGCAAGATAGAATCCCCAAGCCTCCCCGTTGAGTGAAAGATCCGCAAAGGCGTAGAGGGGTGTGCTGACACCCAGATAGTTCATCATATCGTATGACAAATACTCCTTCATGTAGGTAGCATCCGCCTGCATGTTATTGACTACAAATTTGCTCAGCCCATGGTAGGTCTGACCGTCTACATATTCATCCATCTTGATTTTAAAGCTGTAGCGATCGGTTGTATCATCTCTTGCGATGGTTTGCAGGCTGGAATTTCCTTTGGGTCTTATGCCTACGGAATAATAGGTCTCGCCGTTGATGGTAATGTCACAGGAGATATACTCTTCATTTAGTGCGTTTTCCAGCATCTCACTCCATTCATCCGGATCCGCAGAAATATCGATGGTGATCACCTCATCTTCCGGGAACAGCAGCCGTGCATATTCGGGTGCTGCTGTCTGGGCCTGGATTTTAATCAAATCGGGATTCCAGACAAATATACCGGTAAAGACTAAGGCTGCGGCCACCAGGCCAATAATAATTCTATTGATGTATCTATTTTCTATCATGAGAACACCTCCTTCCCTATGAGAGGTACTCTCCGTTATAGCTGACCAACACCGCATTGCTGACGCCTTCAACAGCCGATATTTTGTTGATGAACTCGGTAGACATTTCTTTTAATCGTATTTCCAGGGTAAGCTCAATCCCTCTTGCGGATACAGATTTGGATTTGACCAAATGCTTGCGGACACTGCTTTTAACCGTGTCAGTCACAGCCTTCTCCGCCGCATCATCAGCACAGTGAGCAACAAGAATATACGCATTGTCGCTTGGCTTTCTATTAGCAAAGATCATTAGGATGATTCCTATGAAAAGCGAACCGAAAAATGCCAGCGGAATCATTCCCGCTCCCAGAACGATGCCCACCGCAATGGACCAGAATAAATATACAATGTCCATGGGATCTTTAACTGCAGCCCGGAATCTGACAATTGACAGAGCACCGACCATACCTAAGGAAAGTACCACATTGGAACTAATGGCCAAAATGATCAAAGTCGTGATGAGAGACATGCCGATTAGGGACACCCCAAATCCCGAAGAATACATTACTCCGCTGAACGTCTTCTTATATACAAAGAAGATAAACAAGCCCAGAACAAAGGCAAGCCCAAGAGCAATTGCCGTATCTGCCGCTGAAAAGGCTGTTACCTTCTCCACAAAGCTTGATTTAAAAATATCATTAAAAGTCATAATTTTTCTCCTCATTTTTCTCCGGCATCATCAAGCAGGTCACACACTTGTAACGCCTTATTATAGAATCGTAACGAATTGACCCAGGTCATCCAAACAACCGGCTCAGCGCATACTTGGAACAAGCTGCTGCTCTTCTATTGTTCAGCTGAATCGCATTGCGAATGATATCCGGTAGGAATTCGTCATATTTTACCTCCAGGACGATCATGTCTCCCACACCGCTTCGGATGGTTGGCAGCTCACGGTTAAAGAAATCCTTGGAATGGAGCCCAGTTCTGATGTCACTGTCAATGGTCACTCTCACATTTCCCGGTTCATAAAGGTAAGGCTCCCGGATGTAATCCACAACGGTTTTGGGCCTAAGCAGCTGATACTGCATCTTCGCATAAAGCTCAAGAACCAGCGGGTGCTTTGAACTACGCATCCATTCCGTCTGACCTTCAATCATTTTTTCGCACTCCTCTCTTGTAAGGGGTGCGGATAGCTTGTTCCCAAGATTGTTCACTTTAGACTTTTTCTCCAGCTTCACGCAGTCAAACGCATCATTGTAGTAGCGCAGTCGAAATTTCTCCCGAGGATTGATTCCATTTAATTTTTCCCGCAGCGCTTTGTCATCAGGAGTATCAAAGTACAGGCTTCGTATGTTATAGTACCCCTTTTCCCCTGCGTGGCAGTCAAGATCGGTAACGGCCAGAAGTCTTTGGCGGATTTGATAATAATCATTAATATTGATATAGTGCTTTAATTCATGCCTGAACTTGACGGGCGATTCTTTCGTAATCACAGGCTCATCTCCTTTCTTCTTCTCTTTCTTTTTACCTAATCCTGTCGCTCTCTTTTTTCATCCGAATGCTTAGGGAATGATATTCCCTGCAATACACAATAAAAAAAAGAGTACGACAGCACATTACGTTAATAAGTGCTATTGTACTCTTCTTTTGTGACAGGTTTTTGAGCAGCTTTTGATCCCTATAAGAATTACTGCATTGTTTTCAAACGTATTTTTTGACTAGCCCCAGTTGCAAACCTGATTAATTCGTTCTGTGGTTCTTTTCAGCGACAACTCTCTGAGCATATCTAAATTCTTTTTCTTCATGGCAGCCTTCGTTAACCTGCCTTTTTTCTCTATGGAAAAAAACTTGCCTTCCTGATATCTTCGAATCAGCTCTTCCGGCTCAAGATCGATGAGCTCCACCCGCTCAGCACAATCAAAAATAAAATCAGGAATCTGTTCTCCACTTTGTATCTGAAGCGCCTCCGCTACGGTTTTATTCAGACTTTCTATTTGCTGCGCGTTGACGGTTGTATATACGTTAATTCCCGCTGACAGCATCTCTTCAATATCCTGAAACCTTTTGTCATGCTTTGTCCCCGGCGCATTGACATGCGCCATTTCATCCACAAGAATAATCTGAGGTTTTCTGAACAAGGCTCCCTCCAGATTGAATTCTGTCAGCATCCCCTTGCTGCTTGCAACCAACTTGAATGGTAGAATCTCAAGGCCCTCGGTAAGCTCTATCGTCTCAGCTCCCGAATTTGGGTTTATGTATCCGATCATCACGTCGATTCCTCTTCTCAGCTCTTGATGCGCGTCTTTCAGCATTCTGTAGGTTTTCCCCACTCCGGACGAATACCCGAAGTAGATCTTCAATTTCCCTCTTTTTATCATTTTCAATCCCCTCGTCTGAATCACCCGGTTTTTTCATAATTTTCCGGGTTCCCCTTTTAGTCATTTTTTTATTAGTTTCCTCCATTGATTACAGGATACCTCAAATTCTATTTCAGCTGCGTCCTTTTTTTACTTCAATTTTCGACAGGAATCCATGAAAAAAGACTCCGAAACCCAGCTATATATAGCGTATGCCCGGAATCCATTCGACAGTTTTCCTCAATATGTAGACATTCTTGATTGATTATTCCTGCCTACCGAAGGGATAAATTCAGAAAGTATCCCACAAGTCCCCACGAGAGATAGGAGAACGGAAGTAGATGCGCCCCCATTCCAAAGGGCAGGGAGGCCACGTTGAAAATGGGACTGAAAAACCATTGTGCTCCGATGAGTGCAAATAAAATCATTGGGATAAAATAAACCCATTTGTTCTTTGCTTTTGTAAACCTGGGATTTGCAGTTCCCCCCAATGTGATTCCAATCAGAAAATACACGGCATACATTGCAACAAAGGATAGAAATCCCAGTTGTCCCGTACTGCTGCTAAATTGATCCAGCTGATTATTCAGCCATGAGCCCGCTGCCATCAACACCAGAATAATCAGTGTTCTGCCAATTAATTTCATTGAGTTAGACATTACTTTACCACCTTATCTGCAGTATTTTAATCCTCCCGACCAGTACTTTATCACACTATGACCATTCTCTGATCACCTATGACCAGCCTTGTGAGCTAGCCCCTTTGGCCACAGTCAAATATTGAATGATTCCGTCAGCCAAATAATCTCCCATTTGAAGGGCATGAAACAAAAGCCTGTCGAAAACATCAAGCTCCCGTTCAAAATCTCCGGCCTTTAAAGCATACGCTTCCTCTACCAACGTCTGACAGTACGTATTCTGCAAATTCCTCCACTGGTCTTCATCCCAAAAGGGATTGATCCTTGCGTAGTATGCGGAGATGTCATTTCCGTTCTGGCAAAGCTGCTGTGCACTGTATTCAGCAGCTGCCAGATCATTCTGGATCAACGCATTTACCAAAGATTGCAGATGCACAACATAGAGGGAAAGGAGCGTAACAAGCTCTTCTCCCAGAGGAATTCCGAAGATCAGCTCCGCTTTTGCTTTGAATTTCAGTGGAAGTCCATACAGCTTCCTCGCCACCGCCTCGCTGTTTCCATAGCCGGAAAAGGAGGAAACCATGTAGGATTGAGACAAGTATGCAAGCTGTGTCATTAACAACCGCATATCATCTCTTAAATTCATATATCCGTAAGATATGATTGGCACCTGCTGATAACGAGTCATTTCCATAGGCGAAGCATCTCCTTCATTCAAACACTGGGGTTTTCGTAAGAATCAGCGGTGGCGGCTCCCTCAAAAAAGGATGCCGCGGGCTGTCTCTATATTGTATGCGGTGCTTCATCTCGATGCCAACAAAATCCGAAAGCTTACACGTACGCGATGGTCTCGATCTCAACCAGAACATCCTTGGGCAGACGTGCAACCTCCACCGCAGAGCGGGAAGGATAGGACCCTTCGGTAAAATATTTGGCGTAGATTGAGTTCATGGCTGCAAAGTCATTCATGTCTTTAATAAAAACGGTGGTTTTCAGCACCTTGTCAAGAGAGCTTCCCGCCTCTTCAAGGATAGCTTTCACATTTTTCAGGACCTGTTCCGTCTGATCTTCAATGGTGGTTCCTACGACGGTACCCGTTTCCGGATCCAGCGGAACCTGACCGGAAGTAAAGAGCAGATTTCCAAAAATATTGCCCTGCGAATAGGGCCCAATGGCTGCCGGTGCGGCTTTTGTTGAAACAATTTTTCTCATAGAATCCTCCTATTTATATGAAAATAATGATGCGGCTCAATTTACAAAGGCATACTGCCTGATCAATTGGGCAACTAACGTTTGTAATATCGTTTTACCATTTTTTCTTGAATCAGTTCACGAAGAAAATCCATCTCCTCCGAGCGAAAATACCGCTTAGGCAGAATAATTGCCTGCATGGTATTGAGATATAGGTAAACGTATTTTTTCGTCTCATAGGCACAGTAAAAAAGCTCCCATTGATAGGAACCAGAACTGTTTTCCTTCCCGCCTTCTTCCTGAAGACCCGAATCGGAAATGGTTATGGTTCTCTCACTTCCAACCACCAGATGATCAGAGCGAAGGAATTTTTTCACGCTGGCTTCAAAGACAAAATACTGAAAAACGATCAAACCCAAAAAAGCAATGCATACATAGTAATACCAGTCTGCTACCTCAGCAGCCCCAGTCATTTTCCCAAGTATTGCTCCTCCGGAGCATATTGCTGCCAAAATTTGAAATAGCAGAAATCCCCGCTTTTTTTGATACGTATTAAAAAAGGTCAGTGATTTAAAATCCTGAGCTGTCATGCTGATCTTGATTGTAATCTCTTTCATGAAACTTCCTTTCCGTGAATGCTTGTATTGCTATGATGGATTAATAGAATAAACAGAATCAGTGCAATCAATGCAAGGGCACCGAACAGCATAACCAGAATCTCTCCAAAGGGAACTCCTACCAGAACCAGCAGCAGCGCAGCCATTAGACCGATCTCAGAAGCCATCATCAATTTCCATCGCTCATCACAAAGTCCTGCCAGCGTCTGATCCCCAACGGCAGACAGCAGATTCTTCAGTCCCATGCAGATGTAATACGCAAAAAAAATGCTGCAAGCAAATCCCATCAAGAGGAACACCATGGCCAGCAAAGGCACAGAGCCGAAGATCCCCGCGCTAAAGAGCACAGAAGCAGTACTTTCTCCAAAAGCACCCGCTGAACCGACAGAATCCGTTGCAGGAGCCTGATAGACATTAATCAGCGATAGCACCAGCAGGATCAAAGCAAATTTCTTTGCATTTTCAAAATGACTGTCATACACCGTAACTCTCCCAAGTCCTATGATTGCCATGATATATCCGATGGGATCCGGAACGATGTCAAAACCCTGGATTCGAACATTGATTGCAGTGAGAATCAATCCCCAGAAAACAAGTTTTAAACCGCTCATATCATATCGATGGGCTCTCTTTCTTTGCACCTCTTCGTTTATGGTTTCTCCGTTTTGCATCTCTTGCATCAAGAACCTCTCTTTCCCCGTTGATCAGCCTGAATTTATCTGCTCTCACCAGGTTTTTAATCTGGTGCTCTCTTCTTAAAGCCGTACTTTTGTCTTCGCAGCATTCGCTGTAAAGAAGCCTTACAGGGCCTCGCCCCCTTGTATATTTCGCACCTCCACCGCAGTTGTGAGAAGCCATTCTAGCATCCAGATCTGTCGTCCACCCCGTATAAAGGGTTCCGTCAGCGCACTCCACGATATACACAAAGTCTCCTTTTTTCGCTTCTTCAGCGTTTTTGCTCATGGATTCACCTTCGCAAGGGCTTCAAATTCCTCTTTCAGCATCGAGTAACAATTGACATCCCGAACGGTTCCGTCATAGATCTTATAGGCATTTCTAAGTGTGCCCTCAAACGTAAAACCGCACTTTTCAATGACCCTCCCGGAGCGCTCATTCAGTGGGCTCCGATAAATAGCGATCATCGGAATATCCATTTCTAAAAATGCATGCTGAATCACAGCTTTGGCCGCCTCTGTCATGATACCCTTGCCCCAATAACCCTCATGCATTGCATAACCCAGCTCCCTGCAGTTTATCCCCGGCCGCCTGGCATCGCTCTCATAGCCGATGGAACCGATGACCTTGCCAGTCTCCTTATGTACAATGGCCCAGCTGTCGTACTTGTCAATGAACAAGGACTGCATGATTTCTAGAGATTCCACCTTGCTCTCATGAGGCTTCCAGCCGCCGTGGGGTCCAACGTTAGGGTTTTTCGCATAATCATACAAATCATCAACATCCTCAATGGACCAGTCTCTGAGCAATAGACGCTCTGTTTCTATGGTTTTCATGATTGTCTCATCTCCTCAATCTGTTGTCTGTTTATCTAGGTTCTCGGATCTCCTGCTGTACCTTCTTGCTCAGCGAATTCAGCAGGACTTCATAAGATTGGTCAAGCATATCCCGAACCACATCATCAGGCACATCGCCCTCCAGATACAGGGAATTCCAGTGTTCTTTATTCATATAGTAACCGGGAACAATATCTTTGTAAGTATCTCGCAGCAGCTGACCGTCCATAGGTGCTAGCTTCATGGTAAAAATGGCGGTTCCATACTTATCGCCGCCCTGCATGCCGAACATTTTCCCTCGGATCATATACCTTGTGGCTTCCCACTCCGGTTTATAATCCTTTTCGACGCCCGGCTTTTTCAGCAAATATTCATCGATCCAAGAATAGTTCATCATGTACCTCCTAATATTTATCCTTTGAGCTGTCGCACAAAGGCAGCGCAAGATCTACGGAACCTCTCCGCAAGCCGCGCTGCCTGTTTCGCAGTCCCTTTTATTTTAGTGCCCAAGCCTACCGTCCTTATGCAGTGAAGCTCACCGAGCATACTTTATTCTGTGGTACTCAGGGTCCTATCAGTCTTATTCTGTGGTGCTCAGGATCTCGTTATTCTTTTCCACCTGGCTGACCTTCATTTTTGAGACATCTTCCGGCTTAACCTCTTCCAGTAATCCAAGGACGCTGGGATCCAGGAAAATTGTGTCCAGGACTTTATCTCCAATAGTAATTTTACTGAACGGTGTGAAATTTTGTCCCTTGATGTATAATTTTTTACCGACCTCGACCACTCGATCCACCTTGATCTCCTTAACGCCCATCTTCATATCGGTTGTCGCAAAGGGGTTAATGCCTCCGTAGATGTACTCCTTGCCATAAAGCATATCGTACTGCAGTGCTTTCAGATTTGACAGATACATGGGATCTTCCTTGTGCTGCTGATGAAACTTTGTAAGCACACCATCATGAATCCCAATTTGGTTCAGTACTTCTGCACTGAGCTGATATGAGTATAGATTCTTATCCTCTTTTTTTAGTCCGAAATTATCCCAGATGACATACTCCGTTTGGTAAACGGTTTTATTCACCAGATCACTGTCTTTGATGTTCAAGCTTGGCAAATGATCTCCGTACATCACCAATACAGTGTCTTCATCGAAAGCCTTAAGGGCCTCAGTAAGTGCTCCAATAAATTCATCCATTTCATGAATCTGCTGCACATAATATTCAAACGCATAGGCATCACTTTCCGCCTGAATTCCGGACATTGTGATCTTCGGCTCAATGAGCCTCATGTCAGGATACTGTCCATGTCCTTGAACAGATATGGTATACACTAGGTCTTCGCTCACCGTCGATTTCAATGCGGCTAGAATCTCATCTGTGAGAACCCGATCCTTGGCCCAATTCTTCGGTGTCTTAGTAACATTATTCATGTATTCAAGAGAAGTAAACGTATCAAAGCCCATATTGGGGAATACCTTGTTTCTTCCGTAGAAAGCTCCTCTATGGTTGTGAATTGCATGGGTGCCGTAGCCAATTCGTTTCAAATCATAAGCAATGCTTTCACAGGTCTTATCCTTCAGTACCGATTTATAGGGGTACTCACCCGGACCGAAAAATCTCACACGCATTCCCGACAGGACCTCAAACTCTGTGTTGGCAGTACCCGCACCGATAGAAGGAACCGTAAGGAATCCTGTAGAATAGTTTTCCTTGAGCTTTCGGAAATTCGGAACCGGATCCTCCGAAAAGGATAGAGCTTCCATCAGCGTGGGATCAAAGAAGGATTCCAGCTGCAGCATAATGACATTCGGCCTTCTCTCTTCCCCTCCCGCAGATACGGGAATCGTATTCAGTTCCTCAAGCTCTTCTTCGGTAAAAATTCCTTTAATTGCAGCTTCTGAATATCCGTTTGGGGATGAAATTCCGGTATTGAGCCAAGTATTCACAAAGCAATATGGAAATCCATAATCCCTGTATGCATATCCCAGGTTTCCGAAATAGGTTGATACCCAATTCTGATTGATCGCTAGGCTTGTTGATCCATACATGGCAAGGCCAAGAAGCAGTACTCCCAGAACACTTTTTTTATAATTAATCTTCTGCTTATGCTTTGGCATAAAGAAGAAAACAAGAGTCAGTGCGAGGACGACCAGTAGTGCCGCCACACCGACCAGGACCATCTGGAACGTATTTAGGTAATTGGGTATAATCGACATCACTGACTCCAGGAGGGCCAGATCTGTTACGGTAAACGGCGTCGTTCTGTAGCTGAGAATCACACCGTTTGTGATTCCGATGGACAGCCAGAAGATCGATACCATCACATATACAAAAATTCGCCTCTTTACCAGGTATGCAATGGAAAAGGTAAAGAAGATCAAAAATGTGTTGTACAGGAAGGTCATGGGAGAGTCTGTGATAAAATCAAAACACAGCAGCACAGATCTCCGGCTTACGGCTTCAATTATGAAATTGATCATAAACGACAGCACAACACAAAGTGTAATCGAGTTATGCAAATATTTATTAAAAAAAGCTTTCATGAGTATGCTATTTCCTCCAGGTTTGTTATCTTGGGAAAGACTGTGCGTGCGCAATGCGTGTTTCCCATACGCTTTCTTTCGGTTATCTCTCTGCTCGAATGGTATTTGCTAAAGCGGCAAACTCCTCCAGGCTCAGGGTTTCAGCCCTTCTAACAGGATCGATCCCGGCGGTAGCCATAACCACTGCAACCTCATCCTTCGTCAGCCCGTAAATACCGGTTAGAGAGTTTAGGAGCGTTTTTCTTCTTTGACCGAATCCAGCCTTGACCACAGCGAAAAAGGTTTCTTCACTGGACAAAATCACCGGTTTCTCCTTACGTACGTCCAGCCTGATCACAGTGGAATCCACCTTGGGCTGCGGGACGAAAATTTCTTTTGGCGCACTCGCCACATGGGCAACGGTGCAATAGTATTGCACGGCAACGGATAGAGCCCCGTAGGTCTTTGAACCTGGCTGCGCTTTGATCCGGTCCGCTACTTCTTTCTGAAGCATGATGGTGATGCTGTCGGCCTTTACCCGATCCTCCAGTATCTTCATAATAATCGGTGTCGTGATATAATAAGGAAGATTCCCTATAATTCTGACGCTTTCTCTTTTTTGACCATTGATCTGCTCGTTTTGTTCCAGTAAGGAAGCAAAATCAATTTTTAGCACGTCATTGTTTATAATTTCAATATTGTCATAATCGTCAAGCGTTTCCCTTAGTATGGGAATCAGATTTCTGTCAATCTCAATGGCGATTACTTTTCCTGCTGCCTCGGCAGCAGCAGCGGTAAGAACCCCGATACCGGGGCCGATCTCGATAACCAGATCTTCTTTTCCAATCATTGATTTTTCTATGATTTTGTCAATGATATTTTTATCTGTCAAAAAATTTTGGCCAAGGCTCTTCGAAAAATGAAAGCCGTGTTTTTTCCTAACTTCACTGATTGTAGTAGGTGAATATAATTTCATGCTCTTCCCCATTATCCTCTTTTGTCTATTTGCTGTACCGCTTCAAAAAGTTCGCTGCGCATAACCCCGTATTGATTCAATCGATTTAGAAACACCTTAGCGTTTCCATAGCCGATGCCAAGCAGTTTTCCCAGTCGATCCCTGCGCTGCGCACTCCCGGAAGTGCCCACGAGTTCAAGTTCAAATAAATCCGTCTGGGTAAATTCGAAGCGTTTCTCTGAAGTAGATGGCCTGACCTTTTCCAGCGCTGCTCTAATATGCTCCGGTGCGGCATTTTCAATCCCGATGTCCCCATCCTTTAAGGCTTCCTCCCTTGGTAAAAAGGCATGCTTTCCATCAGGAAAACGTGAGGAAAGTCTTTTCCGGATTTGATCTCCGGCAAAATCGGGATCGGTAAAAATAATAATTCCTCTGTCGGAATATGCCTTTTCTATCAAATCAAATGTCTTCTTGCTGATTCCATAACCGTGTGTAGCGATGGTTTCCGCTTCCACTGCCCGCTTGACAGCAGCTTCATCGTCCCTGCCCTCTACCACAATGATCTCTTTTATCATGAAAACTCCTATTCGGGTATAATTCCGCCTTTGTCCTTCTTTGCATCCTTGTCTGGCAGCACATATAAGATTTCTCCCGGGCGTATCATCCTCAGCTGCTGTCTCGCTTGCTGCTCGATGTACTCCGGGCTGTTGACCTGTGAATAAATTTTTTCCAGCTTGTCCTTCTGATCTAGAAGCGCTTGATGTTCCTTAATTGTTTTGGCTTCCAAGAGCTTGAGGCTGATAATATTAAACGCTGAGACACCGATAAGGCAAAGGATAAACAGGAAAATGAAAAAATACACCATTCTGCGACGGGCTTTTTTCCCTGCCTGGCGTTCCGTTACAACCTGTTTTGTTTTTTGCGCCTTGCCCCTTTTCTCCGCAGCATCCTTCCGCTTCTTTTTTCGTTCCCGTCTTGCATCTTCAATGTCAATAACCTGACTGCTATTCTTATATTCTCTGCTGCGGCGCTTCTTTCTCTTCAACATAAGATCACCTGTTGTTTATTGTAGCACAAAAAAATTTTTTCCACAAGACAGCCCCTGCTCCAAATGCTAGCAAAGCATGAAAACTAAGCCTTCCAAAGCTGCTGTAATAAAGAAAAGAGCAAGTCAAAAGCGCGGCAAACAGCCAGAACAAGACATCCTGAATAAAAGACGTCTTTTTGCTCGGCTGAAATTTAATTTTTAGTTTTAAATACAAATCATGGAAGATCATGATCGTCATCCCGGCGGCAAGCATGATGACGAATTCAAAGGACTGATCCAGAATCAGCGGATTCATTCCTATGATCATTTGAGAATTTTTTTCAGGAATCCCTTATCCTGCCGGTCTTTTTTCTCAGTATAAACAGCGGAGCCGATAGACCCGGTAATCAAAACTCTGCCCTCTTCAAGATCAAGCTTCTGGATATGAAGCTTCTCTCCTCTGATAATCAGGCCGCCGTTCTTCAAACTCAGCAGGATGATCTCCTCGTTGAAGCTTTCCACATCCGCAACTTCTGTAACGGAAACTCTTTCTCTGTTGTCTATATTCACTACATGTGTATCCATAAAAAACACCCCTTTTCAATATATGAAAAGGAGTGTCCATGTATTCGTCTAACATTCCAGATCCCATTAAAATAATCCACGCGTTTACACGATATCCTTAATACCTCTGGCATGAGAGAGGGGCAAGGTCACCGTGACTTTGGCGCCGCGTCCTTCCTTACTCTCAATTTCAATGGTTCCCTTGTGTTCCTCTACAATCTGCTTGGAGATGGCTAAACCGAGTCCGGTTCCTCCCATCGCCCTTGACCGGGCCTTATCCACTCGGAAGAAACGTTCGAACACCCGCGACAATTCTTTCTCCGGAATACCGATCCCGTTGTCAGTTACAATAATCTGGGCCCATCGATCCTTCCGAAGCGCATCAATGTCGATTCGCCCGCCTTCCTGCGTATACTTGATTGCATTGCTAAGTACGTTGAGCAGTACCTGCTCAATTCCATCTCTGTCGATGACCGCCATAATTTTCTGGCTTTCGTCAAAGATGCAGTTCATATGCTGGTTCTTATTTTTTGCGGTAATTTCAACCTTGGTCACCACTGATTTCAGAAGACTGATGAGATTGCTCTCCTTCTTGTTCCATTTCTCTTGCTTATATTCCATCCTGGAAAGCTGTAGAAGCTCTTTGACCAAACGGTTCATACGATCAGCTTCTGCATCTATGATGCCCAGGAATTGAGTTTCCGTCTCTTTATCATCCACGTGGCCATCCAAAAGTGTCTCCGTATAGCTTTTGATCGTTGTCAGCGGTGTCTTCAATTCGTGGGAGACATTTGCCACAAAATCTGTCTGCATGTTTTCCAGCTTCTGGCGTTCCGTAATATCCTGCAAAATCATGATAATGCCCACATCCTGAGCATTTTCATCCTTGAATCGGTCATATCGCACCGCAAAGGTAGAGCCGCCATAGAAGAATATGTCTGAGTTGCCGCCGTCTTTGCTGTTTTCCCGAAGTTTATCAAACATCAGTCCTTCGTTATAATTCCTGATGATATCATCATAATAGCGGTTCTCCATATCGTCGGCTGTAATGCTGAGCATTGCCATCGCCGCAGGGTTTGCATGAATAATATGACCAGACAGGTCTACGGCGATGAGCCCGTCCGCCATGTATTTCAAAATGGTTTCCAGTTTGCTTTTTTCATTGGATATTTCGGAGAGTGTGAGATTGAGCTGCTGCCTGAGCAAGTTAAACATTTCGGCGAGCCGTCCGATTTCATCATCTGATTTGACGCTGACCTCTTGGCTGAAGTCTCCTTTGGCCATTTTTTCGGCTTTTTCTGTCACATCATTGATGGGAACAGTAATGCTTCTAGCGATAAAAAAACCAAGGACAACGGTGATCAACAGCGCGATCGCCATCGCTTGAACGAAGATAAGCTTTGATTTATTGATGGTATCATAAACGCTGGTCATATCCTCGCGTATATAAAGAACCCCTTTAATCGCATCTTCTTCACCGATTGGAAAGACGAGACTTTTTACCGGTGTTTCTTTTTTTAAAGACTCGATCACTTCGTCCTTTTCATCGATCTTTCCGGAGAGTCCGCTCACAATCAGATCTTGATTCAGAAACCCCACCGCACTTTTCAAAATTAAGTTTTCATTGTTGGAGGCAATGATCGTAAGCTCGTCATCTATGACGAAGATTTCCTGCTGAACACGCCGCCCCCAGTTGTCAATATTAATCTGAATCTCTGCCTGATGACTGGCAAGATCCCCATATTCCTGAAGAGACGTACGCAGCATACTTTCCTCAACCATACGGGTAATGTTGTAACTAATTGAGCCTTTATAATAAGCCTCTAGCTGACTCATAATAAAAACACCGATGATTGTCGTTGCGATAAAAACAAGAAGAAAGTAGATAAAAACAATCTTCCATCTAATGCTGGACCATCTCTTTTTTCCGATCATAACCCTTACGGCCTCCTGAAATAGTACCCAATACCTCTTTTTGTCATGATGTATTTGGGATCGCTGGAATCATCCTCAAGCTTTTCCCGCAGTCGGCGCACCGTTACATCAACGGTCCTGATATCTCCATAATATTCGTAACCCCAGACTTCTTCAAGAAGCTGTTCTCTGGAAAACACCTTATTTTCCCGTTCCGCCAGGTACTTAAGCAGTTCGAATTCCCGCAGTGTCAGTTCAAGAGCTTTTCCGTGTTTCCTGACTTCATATCGATTCAAATCAATTGCCAGACTGCCGAAGTCCTGAATATTGGAAGGCACATCCTGCAAGCTCGCCATAAGATCCGTTCTTCTGATATTGGCCTTGATTCTTGCAATAAGTTCCCTCATGCCAAAGGGTTTTGTGATATAATCATCTGCTCCCAGTTCCAGTCCCAGAACCTTATCTACCTCTTCTTCCTTTGCAGTGAGCATCAAAATAGGAACGGAACAGGTTTCTCTGACTTTTTTGCAGACCTGAAATCCGTCCATTAGCGGAAGCATTACATCAAGAAGGATTAAGTCAGGCTGCCGCGCAAGTGCCTTTTCAAGACCTTCCTGCCCGTCGTATGCCGTATCCACCTCAAAGCCTTCCTTCACCAAGTTAAATTTTATAATATCTGATATGGATTTTTCATCTTCGATAATCAGCACTTTTTTAGCGTCCATAGCCATCCTCCCCAATCGTTTTGGAAAACAGTACTATGCAAGTATAACAAATATTTTCCTTTACGTCAAAAAACCATTTTCTGTTATTCAAAAATAGCAGTAAAACAGCACTTATATCCTCATCTTATTATGAATCCGGAGCTTTTTATTACTCTGGTAATATATCACTTCCGTTTTTTTATTATAAAATTTTAAAATCTGTGGGACTTGCTTAGTCAGAGACCCTACCGTCAGGTTTCGATGCTTCTGCAATTTCTGCAAATCTACCAGTAATGTACCCGTAATTCTGCTTTCTGTGTGGTACGGTACAGCCGCTGCAGTCCTTGATGTTTCCGATGTAACGAAACCTTCCTCCACATCGGTCCTTTAGCGCATACAGCGGGCAGTAGCAAAACAGACAGTTAAACGCTTTCTCATCAATTCCCTTGTGACATGGAAAATATTCACACTGGGAATTGGTAAAAAAGCTATAGCATTTATCCATCCATGGCTCCATGTCCTGAAGGCAGTAATAGGGAGAACTGTCTCCCATGGAAACCCAGACGCAATCATCCTGCGGAAAGCGTTTCCGAAACAGAAGCTTTGGCATAAAAATTCTGATCGTCGTCCTCTTTTCTCCGAGGAGCAATTTTCCTTCCTTGTCCGGTTTCAGACGAAATTCTTCGATCTCTCGTTCTAAATCGGAGATTCCTGTTTTATCTGCAAATCCCGATACAAATTCTCCAGTTGTCATAACTATCACATTTTCTGGATTGGTAAATTGGCTAATATTCATATTCTCATCCTTTTTAATTCTATAGAAAGATTGCTGGTACGCGTTCGATCCGTCTTTTTCACTTTTTTTATATCTCCACACTTGGGTCGTCTGAAAAGAGTCCTTCTATCAAGGTATAATATCCCGGCGGCTGTTGTTTCATCCACTGAAGCTCAATGCCTAAAAGCTCCCCGGCGGTTCCGCCGATGCTGCCCCCCAGCGATTCAATAAAAAAGCGAATTTCGTCGGAGTATCGACATCCCGCCCCTTCGGTACGGCTGCATCTGCTGCAGACATGGCAGCTTCCTGCAGGAAGAGTGATGCTGCCCGGGTATTTTTTCTCCAGCCCATGAATTTGTTCCACCAGAAGATTCTTTTCCATCAGACAAACCTCACTGATATATTTTTCTTTTTCCTTTTTCTTTGCTCTTTCCTGTTCTCTGTCGACGGCTCTTGCTTTTTTCCATTCTTTATCATTCTGTTCTGCAGGTTCAAAGATCACTCGCTTCCCAAAGAGGTAAAGGTATTTATATTTTTTTCCATAAGCAGAGGGATTGAAATCATAAAGCGGACAAGACCAGATTTGCCCATATCCGGTGTTTTTTTCACAAAACTCTAAGAATCCCTCTCCCTTAGTATAATCTCGGATGTACTCTTTTACTGTCGTTCTATTCTGGAATACTTCCAACTGATACATTTCTCCAGCCTCCTCGCCCTATAGTTTTATTTCATCACTTACAAGATCACCATACTTTTGAGCAGGCTTTATTACGATGACATCACCATTTTCCCGAATCAGCAGAACACCTGCCTTAGGGCGTCCGTTATAATTGGACATGTTTGGAGTACCATAAGCACCCACATTGAGCATGGCAATTAAGTCTCCCGGTTCTGTGGACTCTGGGAAGACCCGATAATCGGGCAGGCTTTTATGATAATCAATATCGAAATACACGTCACCCGAATCGCAGCACGGACCGGCAACCTTGAACGGCTTGGTGGGAAGCTCATTCATCTTATTTGCACAAACCATATGGTAATACCAGGAATAGGTCTTCACTTCCATCAAGGTATTGAATCCGGCATCAATCATCAGCCAGCTTTCGTCAAGCTCTCTCCGCTCCTTTTCATTTTCGATCCGTGAAAGAAGAACTCCCGCAGAAGCGGAAATTTTCCGGCCTGGCTCAAGGAGCAGCTCAGTATCGCGAAACAGTGCCCCACACTCCACTCCGGCCCAATGCTGAACCTTCTCTTCTGCTAGTTCTCCGCAAATTTCTTTTGCGATTTGTTCGATGGAAAGCTCACTTTTCAGCATGGCATAGATATTTCTGGGCATATACTGACTTGCTGTAGGATCGATATAATGGGGAACCGGCAGCCCGCCTCCGATATTCAGCAGGTCCGGTCGGAAGCCTGTGGATTTGTATATCCTTGCTGCCATCTGAAGCATTGTGCGAAGGGCCTCGACAAAGGATTTCAGATCGTAGGTCTGTGTCCCAATATGAAAATGGTACCCCCTGAGTATCACCAGACTTTGGTTTTCCAACGCCAGCCGGACTGCTCTTTCCACCTCATCAAGCGTGATGCCAAATTTCGATTCATGGGTTCCAGTCTCATTGCCCTTTACCACGCCGGTGGAAACTTCCGGGACGATACGCAGACAGATCTTTGCCTTTTTCTTTAATCTACCGGCTACCCTCAGGATTCGTTTCAATTCATACAGAGAATCAACGTTGATAGATTTGATATTATTGATGATGGCCATCTCAATCTCATCCTCCGATTTACTCACTCCGTTAAAGACAATCTGATTGCCTTTGAATCCGGAGTAAAGACCTTTGAAGAGCTCTCCTCCTGAATTGACCTCCAGACTGCCTCCCGCCTTTCGAACGATTTGAAGAACTGCAACGGTTGATTCGCATTTCGCCGCGTAGTGTATGGAAACCTTCTCCCGAAAGCGTCCAAATTGTTCATTGATCTCCTGAACATTCCGCTTCAGCTCCCGCTCCGAAAATATGTACAGCGGTGTTCCGTAGGTATCGGCCAGCTCCGTTAGGTTTTGCCCGTCAAAACAAAAGCAGCCATCCTTTTGCCCATAAATCTTATTATCAAATATTTTCATACATCGCTTCCTCCTGATTCTTTTTGCAGATAGGGGAACCCTCAGAAAAAGCAATTACGTGAAATACGGGCCGCAGCAAACCGCCGCAGCCCGTTCTCTGTTGTGACCGTATAGAAAAAACCGCTCTCCCAGAAAGTCAAAAAAGCTGTGGCAAAAAGCCACAGCCGTATTTTCTGTGATATGCAGATGATTCTTTCAGTACTCCAGACACGATAACCAATTACCCGTGGTGTGCCCCTAATCAGCTTCATGCAGGTCTTCTGGCTACACGCATTGACATCGGTTCTCCTTCCCGGGCACATGCCCAGTGGCTACGAACAGACTACACGCTTACAGCGGCGGGACCGCGCAGGACTTACACCTGCTTCCCTCTTAGCTGCTGATCATTTCTCATCAGCAGAACATCAAGCCTCTTATTCAATTGTTCCTTCGAACCATAAATAAGGCATAACATCCCTGCAAAATATGGTTCGACATGATCGTATCACCACGCTGATGGAATGTCAATCCATAAATTTATAACGGATCATTTTTGGGCATTCAAGGCTTACAAAAGGCTACCTCACCAATCCGGCTGCAGCCCATACCTTCCTCTCATCTGAGCAATCAGCTCAGCAGCTTTGTCCCGACCTGATTCAGTATCTCCTGGCTTCTGTAATAACCACATCGAGGGGAATATCCCATGGGTCGCAGGTAAGGTCTTTTATATGCTGGGCCTCGAAACCAATCGCAATGGTTACCGCATTTTTGCACTGAGGAAGATAGCGATCATAGTATCCTGCACCCCAGCCAATTCTCATTTTTTTACTTCCCTCATAAGCAACGCAAGGAACAACGATCAGATCAATTTCAAGAGGGTTTAAGATTAGGGATTTGGATTCCACCGGTGTTTTGATCCCATACCTTCCTTCTTCCCAGCCATCTTCCACCGTGGGAATTGCCGCAGCCATGATCCCCTTCTCATAGCAGAGGGGATAAGCAACCCTCTTCCCCGCTTTGACAGCATCAGCGTCTATCTGCCGGGGATCTGCCTCTTCTCCGAAGGCCTGGTAGGAGAGAATCGTTCCTGCCTTTGCAAAAGCTGGCTCCGCAATGAGCTTTTCTGAAATGACCTGACTGAACCTCTTTCGAATCTCCGGGTCGAGCGCCTTACGGGCAGCAATTGCTTCCTGCCGCTGCATGTTTTTCTGGATACGATTCTCTTCCATTGCAATCTTTCCTCCTAGTTTTTTCTCGCTTTGCGGGGTTCCGTTTTTTATACTCCACAGCTTCCTGCGATTGATTCGTTCAAAGTCGCTGCAGTGATACGACCCCAAAGTTGCCGCAGCTTATACGCCCCACACTTCCTCGGCAATCTCTTTAATGAACTCCAGCTTCCTCCACTGTTCTTCCTCAGTCAAAATATTGCCCTCTTCTGTAGAAGCAAACCCGCACTGCGGGCTCAAGCACAACTGATCTGCTGGGATATACCTTGAAGCTTCTTTAATCCTGCCTATGATATCCTCTTTCTTTTCCAGCTTCCCTGACTTGCTGGTAACAAGACCCAAAACAACCAACTTATTTCCGGAAACCGACTTTAGTGGTGTGAAATCTCCCGCCCGCTCCGTATCATACTCCAGGTAGTATGCGGAAACATTCTCTCTGCCAAACAATGTCTCTGCAACTGGATCATACCCGCCGGTGGTCGCCCAGGTGGAGTGATAATTTCCTCTGCAGATATGGGTCGTTACCGTCAGGTCTTCAGGAAGATCCGTAATTGCGTCGTTATTCAATCGCAGGTAGAGCTCCTGAAGCTCATTGATATCATAACCGTCTCCTGCCATCGCCTTCCAGAAGCTTTTATCGCAAAGCATGCCCCAGGTGCAGTCATCCAGCTGGATATTCCTGCAGCCCAGCTCATAAAAAGCCAAAATTGCTTCTCGATAGGCTTTGGAGATATCCTGATACAGCTCCTCCCGTTCGCTGTAGTATTTACCGATTTCTTTTTCATTTACATCTCTAACCAGCTCTGCATAAAACTGAGCCGGTGCAGGAAGGGTCTGCCTTGCAAGGACATCATCACCTGCTGCCTCTTTTAAGAATTTGTAATGGGACAGAAAGGGATGCCCTTGAAACCGAACTTTTCCAGTTAGTCTTGCTGAATCCGCTCTCGTCTCTTCTCCGTGGAAGAGGTATCCTCGATCCATCAAAACATGTTCAACCCCTTCAAAGCCCCAGAAAAAGTCCAGATGCCAATAGCTTCGTCGAAACTCTCCGTCGGTTACCGCAGCCAGGCCGATTTCCTTCTGCTTTGCCACCAGCTTTCTAATTTCAGTATCCTCCACTTGTGTGAGTTCTTCCAGCGTAATGGTTGCGTTACGAAACGCCTCTCTGGCTTCTTTTAACGGCTGGGGGCGAAGATAGCTTCCGACAGCATCGAATCGGAACGGTGGAATTTCTCGTTTTGTTGTATTTTCAAATAGCTTACCCATATGATTCCCTCCATATATTAAGTCACATTATTTTCCTAAGGAAGACACTGATGTTATTCGTGAAAGAAATCAGCGTTTCCTTGAATTTGATCTTGCAGGACGTCTTCTGCTCCATCAACTAATGCCACTATAACACGGCGGTGTGTCTATAGGGTAACTTCTATATTTTATATCTTGTTATAGATTATTCCTATATCTTCCGGCCAGCTCTATCGTTTGTTTCTGCAGCAGCTGGCCAGCTCGACCGTTTGCTTCTCCAGCTCCTGGTCAGATCCAGCATTCTACTCCTGCAGCTCCTGGCCATACTCGGTAATTACGAATCTTAATTCAGCCAGATAGGCAGAGGCCTGCTTGCTAAGCTGAAGCTGATGATTGGCAATCCAACCTACCTGAATCTGGTCGTCTGCAAGAAGACGCACGGGGATGATATTCTCTCCGTTCAGATCGGCGCTGACCACGCCGGTGGAAATGGTATACCCGTTAAGCCCAATCAGGAGATTGAACAGCGTTGCTCTGTCGCTGACATGGATACTTTTTTTGTGAAATACGGTGCTCAATATTTCCTCGGAAAAGTAGAAGGAATTATATTCTCCCTGCTCAAAGGATAAATAAGGAAACTCCTCCAGGTCCTCCAAAGTAACGTATTCTCTAGCCGCCAGCGGGTTCTGTGCGCTGATAAAAATATGAGGATTGGCCGTGAACAGCGGATGAAAATCCAGATGGTTTTCCCGCAGCAGCTTATCGATTACTTTTGCATTGAAGGGGTTTTTATACAAAATTCCCAGTTCACTTCGCATGGTACGAACATCCTCAATGATTTCATAGGTTCTCGTCTCCCGCAGCGTAAACTCATACTCATCCGCACCACTCTTTTTAATCATGTTCACAAAAGCATTGACTGCAAATGCATAGTGCTGGGTCGAGATGCTGCAAAGCTGCCTGGAGGGTTTCCGATTCAAATACCGCTGCTCCAGCAGTGATGTTTGCTCCACTACCTGTCTGGCATAACCAAGAAATTCTACACCCTCTGCCGTGAGAGAAATGCCTCTTGCTGATCGCAGAAACAACTCAACACCAAGCTCCGCTTCCAGTTCTTTTACTGCACTGGAAAGACTGGGCTGGGTTATGAATAAGCGTTTTGCGGCTTCATTGATAGAGCCGCTGTTAACGATCTCAATCACGTATTTTAACTGCTGTAATGTAATGGGAATCCCTCCTCTATCGTTCCGCTTGCTACAAAGTTTACCGGATTTCAGCCGGCCGGAATCACTCGTTATGGAAAAAAGAGGGATTCCGTTTCAAAATTATTATACCCTTTTCCTTGAAGATACTGCAACCCTCTCCATCACCATGCCCAAGCCCTGTCTCATATTATGGGGCATGGGAAGTGATAAACTATGTATTTGAGCAAAGGGGATCGAACCCCGGTGATTATATATTCAAAATCAACAATCAATGAGATAAGGGACTGTATTATTGAAAATTACGGGCAAATAAAATATGAGCTCCCCTTCATCAATGCAGTTTCCGTAGAAATTCCGAAAGAAAAGATTACAAAACTGGCAGCACATAACATGGTCGGCTCCATCAGCGAAGACGCCATCGTATCCAAAACGCCTATCAACCCCAGCGCGAAATCCGTTAAAGCAACCTGTGGTAATTTTGAGGAGGATATTGAGCGAATTTACGGGAGCACGGAAAGAGGAAAAGGAGTGGGTGTTGCGATTATCGACACAGGTGTCTCTCCCCACTATGATCTGATCAAGCCTCGCAACAGAATCATTGCTTTTAAGGATCTTCTTTCTAATCGGGATCGTCCTTACGATGACGATGGCCATGGAACACATGTCGCTGGTATCATTGCAGGAAATGGCTATACTTCCGGCAAATTTACCGGAACAGCCCCCTGTGCCAATATTATAGCAATCAAAGCGCTGGATGAATCCGGCAACGGAACGGAATCAGACATTTTAGCCGCGCTGCAATGGATCGTGAACAATGGACATTACTATAACATTCGGGTGATCAATCTATCCCTGGGAATCAAGGTTGAGTCTCCCTACGACGACGATCCGCTGATCAAAGGCGCGAATGCCGCAGTCAGATACGGATATACTGTCGTCACAGCCGCAGGAAATAACGGGCCCGGGAAATGCACCGTCAATTCTCCCGGAACCAGCCCTCTTGTAATTACTGTGGGAGCAGTCGACCTGACACACAGCGATGATGGCTACATTAAAGTGGCTAATTTTTCAAGCCGCGGGCCTACGCTGGCAGGGGACACGAAACCCGACATTGTCGCTCCGGGGGTGGAGATCTGCTCTCTTGACGGGAAAAATCTAAAAGGATATGCCATTCAATCCGGCACATCCATGGCAGCACCGGTGGTTAGCGGGGTTGCCGCATGCCTCTACGCCATGCGACCGGATTTGACCCCGGCGCAGGTCAAACAAATTATCGTTCAGGATGCCATGCCCTTAAAAAGAGAAGACCGCTTTGCACAAGGCCGCGGTCTCCTGAATTATAGGATGTTCTTAAATCTTTAAGCAAACGGAGCTTATCGGAAACAAATGCTCCAGCGCTCATAGCTTATAAATAATTCAACGGATTTTTTGTATTGCCGTTGATATGAACTTCAAAGTGTACGTGAGGGCCGGTACTTCTGCCAGTATTCCCAACATTGGCAATATGCTGGCCCTGATATACCCTGTCTCCAACTTTCACAAACAGCTTGCTGCAATGTCCATACAGGGTAACTTTTCCTCCGCCGTGGTCGATCTTGACCATATATCCCAAGGAACCATTGTATCCTGCAAATATTACTTTTCCTCCATCGGAAGCTTTTATCTTTGTTCCAATGGGTGCTGCCAGGTCAATACCGGAATGAAGCCTTCCCCATCTTGTACCATATCTAGAAGTAAGGGTTCCTCGGATGGGATAGATCAGATTCCCCGTTCCGATGAGCGGCGGCGGATCCTTAGTACCCACAAGCACCACCTGAGAGACCGGTTCGGAGAGAATCGTTGCACTGATTTCTTTCCTGCTTACTTCTAAGCCGTTGTTTCTTACAATCTCAGCGACAACATCTTTTTCCCCATTCACACCCTTAGACTTTACTGTCTGCTCTTTTTTGAAGAGACTGGCCGTGTTCTCATACGTTATTTCAAATGGAATCGTTTCAATATATTCGGCAACTTCTACCGTCTGCACCGTCACAAGGGGTACTATTTGGTTCAGGCTGATCTCCTGTCCAATTTGAAGCTTGTCGGGCGTGATGTTCGGGTTGGACACCTGCAGATCACTCTGCTTAATCCCATAAGTCTTTGCAATTCCCGAGAAGGTCTCTCCTTGCTGCACTTGATGGATCTTCTTTTCCACAGCACCGGTCATCATGTACTCCAGCACTTTATCCCTCGCATCGATGTTCCCAAGCTTTGTCTCTACATCATCTATGGTAACATTCTCTGCAAAGCCCACTTCCTTGTACTGGATATTATCCGCCTGTTTCAGATACGTATCTTGAATTGCACTCAAGATTTCTTTTGCAGTTTCCTCGCTGTCCAAAACAGCAACTACCTTTCCGTCCACGAAAATGCCATGTCCGTTAGCTTTCATATCCCGCATATAGGTAAGCCTGTTCAAGATATCCTCTTTATCATCCAGTTCCTGACCGAACGCCACAATCTTGTTGAATTGGATATCCTCATCTTTATTAATGGTTATTTCAGCATCATATTGGTAGCACAGCTTGTCCCCAATGATATCAATGGTTTTATATACATCTTCCTGATTTTTAACAACACCGAGAACCTTTCCGTTATAAACGTATTCGTAAGCCGTCATGCTGCCAATGGTGATGGTAATTGCTGCTGCTGCTGCTGCCGTGCATCCAAAGCCGATGAGGAACTTCTTTTTGTGTGTCTCTACGAAATCCTTCGATTGATTGTAGATTCTGCTCGTACCGCTACCGATCTGATACAGAAGCAGTGCAATTTTATCGCATCCCTTATCGGTCAGTTCTATAAATTGCGCCATTTTATCGGATAGAACGGCTTCCTTTTTCGAAAGGAAGCGATGTGCTTTTTGTCCTGTTACAGTGAGTCCCAGCTTTTTATCAATGCCAATCATGATCGGCGTGGTTTTAATCCGTATGAAGCTCAAAAACCTTAAAACAGGGGGAATCACTTTATTATGAATAACATCGTTTGTTACTCTGCATCCAATACTACCGGCCCGCAGAATCTGAACCTTACTTTTCTCATAAAATCCGAAGATCATGTCAATGGCTTCATCGAAAGAGGTATTGACGTTAGGAGTAGCTGAAACAACTTCGGCTGTCAAAATGACTTCGTCAGAGACTGTTGTCATGGTTTCATCATCAGCTGCTGCGGGTGTGATTTCAGCTGGTACCATTGTTTCTTCATCAGAGGCATCCGCCAGGACTTCAGAAGCGGCCATAGTAATCGCTGCCACGGCCAGACTTGAGGTCTCTTCGTCTCCCTTTTCCACTGGTAATGTATTGAAACTTTGTTGATTTTCTTTACGTTTTTTTGATTTTTTCTTTGATTTTTTTCCGGTTGCTTGATCTGGGTTTGTAATCGCCTCTGTCTGGGCACTCATAATTTCTCCAAATTCTGTTTGGCTCGAAGCAGCGGGTGCCAACTCCGCCTCAAGGCCAAGGGCTTCTGTTGTTTTGCCCCCTGTTTCAAGACCTGCTGTTTCTGCCAATTCGACTTCCGTCTCAAGGGAAAGCGCCTCTGCCAATTCGGCTTCCGCCTCAAAGGTGAATCCTTCTGTCAATTCGGTTTCGGATTTACAGGAAAGCGCTTCTGGCAATCCGACTTCGGGTTCAGCAAGAACCTCTGAAATTGACAGCTGCCCTTCCAAGGGAAGACTCTCCTCCTCTAGAGGATGACTCTCTTCCTCAATTGGGAAAGACTCCGGCTGTATGATATCAAAGACGGATATTTGTTTGCAATTCGAAAAGACTCCATCTTCTGTTAGCATTGTCTCGTCTGACGCAGAAGCTTTCTGCTTCCTTCGATTTCTTCTTTCCGAAACCCGCTCAGCAGCTTTCGCTTTCTGCCGCTCTTTTTCCTTGTAATCTACTTTCAACTCTGTAAGCTCAATCTGAGAAATCTGTTCCAGCCGCTCGTCGATGACCTTTTCAATCAACTCCTTTGCCTGCTGTCTGTTAAGTCCTGTTAAATCAAGACGCGAAAAAGGGGTACGGGTATCCCCCATATCCCTAATGCTGTTTTCATTTTCTGATATGCTTTTCTCTTTTATATTAAGTTTCTCTTTTAGTCCTGAAGTGATATTGCTCCAAAAGCGACTGTTCTTTTCATCGCTCTTGTTCTTGCTATTCTTCATATGTTTCCTCCCGGTCATCTCACGATGGGGTGCTTATCATATGCAGCCGTAACTCTTTTTTCCACTCCCGCTATTATACCTTTTTTCGCGGTATTTTTCAATCCATTTTTTGAATAGCGGCAAGCCGCTCAGCAAAGCAAATACAACGATCCCCTGTATCTTGTGTACCGGTATCCCTACAAAGGGGGCAATGATACACCATATCCATATAGTCAATTTTAAAGTTATTTTCGGTCATTAGATAAGCCTTCTCTTCGTTGAGGCTGTCAACTCGATATTTCATGTCTCTGATTCTATTTTTGACATCATTTCCGCCTGACAGCATCACCCTGGAAATTTGAAGTCCGATTTCCCTGGACTCCTCTTCAATTTCCTTTACTCTCGGAATTCTGCTATAAACTTCAGCCCGTCTTCCCTCTGCTTTTAACTCATTAGAAGCTCTCAGTTCCTCATAATACTTCATCACCTTGGAGATGGACCCCGTTCCCGTTTTTCCTTCTTCATGTGCCGGCGTTGGTTTATCCACGCCATTGCTCCAAGCTTTGAGAACGCTGTTTATGTAATTGATATTCGGGTTGGAAATCCCCGTTGTTTTTTTGCAGGCATCCAGCACCTTTTCGATACTGAAGCCCATCTGGTCAAACCAGGTATCCATGACGCGCTTTTCTTCTTCCGTAGCATTACGCAGAAAGCCCAGGGCGCGCAGTACCCTTTTATAAAGATAGTGACGGTTATCGGTTTCTTCCAGATAGTCCTCGATCTGTTCGATGGTCTTTAGGCCCTGTGCCGTCCACTCCTTGACAACAGCAGCCACATATTTATGGTTGCTGTGATTTTTCTTCTTCACGCAATAAGAATAAGCATAGACGATCATTTCCGGTGTGGCATTATAATCGTCAATCCAGGACAGGATCTCTGAAGGCTCTTTTCCGGTGAACAGCCTACCTGTAATTCTCTCGATTTCAGAGTACATGTCCTTGATGGTGTCGTCTGCCATGAGCTCCTTCAGTCGA
This sequence comes from Clostridiales bacterium, assembly GCA_015243575.1. NCBI lineage: Bacteria > Bacillati > Bacillota > Clostridia > Peptostreptococcales > Anaerovoracaceae > Anoxybacterium > Anoxybacterium hadale. The sequence goes on along the minus strand of CP042469.1, from coordinate 3,871,970 downwards.
TCCGGCACCTTACTCTCTGTTTTCTGGAGTTTGGGTTTTTTCCCATAAACCCGTTCCTTGAGATTGAGAAACTCCACCTGGTAACGGAACTTGTCGCTTGCTTTTTCGTAGTGCTTTTTAACAACACCCATTTTCTCCCAGTAGCTCCAAGCCTTGAGAACATCTTCATCCTCCATTCCCAGATGCTTTGCTATGGTTTCATTGCTCATTTGCAAGTCAAAATCAGCGTACATGATGGCAAACAAATAAACCTTGACATAATCGCCAGGGGCCTGTGTCATGTACTCATTGATAAAAATATTTTCCACGCAGGTATCACGCAGATAAAAGTCCTTGATGATCTCTCTTTTGAAGTTCATATCTCATTCCACTCGCCTTGATAAATTTCGTCTTAATTTTTCATGCTGCGCAGAAGCGCTAGCTCTAAAGATTATAGAAGGTGCCTAATAAACAGACACCCTCAATTCGTTGTACCTGTACCATATCCGGTTTTGAGTTTCCCTTGATGGCGGCAACACCCTTAACCGGTTCCCGGTACTGATCCATATTCACATGATTTGCTTAGAAAATCTGCTCCCTGATAATGGTCTGATCCCTTCGCGGTCCAACGGAAATAATTTTTACAGGTACTCCGGTGGTTTCCTCGATGGCCTGAATGTATGCCTTTGCTTCTTCCGGCAGTTCCTCATAGGTCTTGCAGGCTGAGATATCACTCATCCAGCCTTTCAGCTCCCGATAAACCGGTTTGCAATTTTCAAGAAGATCCAGTCTTGCAGGGAAATGGTGGATCTGCTCTCCGTCGTGCTCATAGCTGGTACAGATTTTTATGGTCTCAAACTCACCCAGCACATCCAGAAGCATCAGCGAAAGACTGGTCATTCCGTTGATTCTAGCGGAATACCTGACCACTACCGCATCAAACCAGCCGCAGCGTCTCGGTCTTCCTGTGGTAACGCCATACTCACGGCCCAGCTCTCTGATCTTATTTCCAGTTTCGTTATCCTCTTCTGTTACAAAGGGACCTTTTCCCACTCTTGTAGTGTATGCCTTCGTAATTCCCAGAACTTCCTGAATCGCTCCTGCACCAATTCCCGAACCGGTCGTAAAACCACCGGAAGTGGGATGAGAGCTGGTAACGTAGGGATACGTTCCCAGGTCGACGTCCAGAAGAGAGCCCTGAGCGCCTTCAAACAGAACCTTGTTGCCCTGCTCCAGGCTTTCATATACCATGACTCCTGTATCTTTAATGTATGGTGTCAGCCGTTTGGCATAATCCACAAAGGTTTCAATCATCGCAGCCTTATCCACGGGGGTACTGCCGAAAAGCTTCACGATAATGTCATTTTTTCGATCAATTTGAGCAGCCAGCTTCTCTCGGAAGGTTTCCTCATCCAGCATATCGCAGGTTCTGATGCCGCTTCTCTCAATTTTATCCATATAGCACGGGCCAATGCCCTTTTTAGTTGTTCCAATGTCGTCCTTGCCTCTAGCCGCCTCATACAGACCATCCAGAACCTTATGATACGGAAATACAATATGGGCACGGTCGCTGATAAAGATGCCCGAAGTATCCACTCCGTCTTTTTCCAAAACCGCGAGCTCATTGAAAAACCCTTCGGGATCAAATACAACACCATTTCCAATGACATTTATTGCTCCGGGATTGAGGATTCCTGATGGAATTAGGTGAAGCGCATATTTCTTGTCCCCGATGACAACGGTATGACCTGCATTGTTGCCTCCCTGTCCTCGAACGACCATATCTGCCTTTTCCGCCAGATAATCTATTATCTTACCTTTTCCTTCGTCTCCCCACTGGGAACCTACGATTGCTAATCCTGGCATGCTACCACTCCTTTTCTATTTATCCTTTGAACTTATTTGCATATTACCCACCTTTGACAAGGTCCATTTAAGCTTTTTCCATAGTTTAGCCTCATTTAACAAGAGGCATACACTCAATCGTTTTTTTCCGCCAGATAATCGTTGAGATCTTTCAGCAGCTGGGTCAGGTTGATTCCATGACCATCTGCAGCTTCTCTGAGATTTTCACTGCGGGCGCCGGGGCAGCCCAGACAGTTTAATCCGTGGCGAATAAAGATATCGGTTATGTCTGGATCCATATCAAGAATTTCATTCAGGAGCATCGATTCATTTACTTTCATTTCATTCCCTCCTACTTCTCGCTACTTCTCGCTTATGCGGCTCTTATCCACAAACCTTGTGTATTTTCCGAGCCAGGTGAGTTCGACGGTACCTGTGGGTCCGCTTCTTTGTTTCGCAATAATTACTTCGCAAATATTCGGTTTATCCGTCGTCTCAGGATTATAGTATTCGTCACGATACAAAAACATTACGATATCTGCATCCTGCTCGATGGAACCGGATTCACGCAGGTCCGAAAGAATCGGCCTGTGATCCGTTCTCTGCTCAACAGCACGGGACAACTGGGAAAGTACGATAACAGGGCAGTCCATCTCTCTGGCAAGCAATTTCAGGAACCTTGACAACGATGAAATTTCCTGCTGTCTATTTTCTGTTTTGCCCTCGTAGCTCATGAGCTGAAGGTAGTCGATTACTACAAGGTCAAGTCCCTTATCGGCCTTTAATCTCCTGCATTTATTCTTGATCTCCATGGCGGTTATGCCTGGTGAATCATCTATAAAAATGTTGGCTTTGGACAGCGAGTCCAGCGCCATATGAATTTGATCCCAATCCTTTCTCTCAAGGCTTCCGGTCTTCAGTTTCTGCATTTCAATTCTGGATTCCATGCTGAGCATTCTCTGCCCCAGCTGATCCCTGGACATTTCAAGGCTGAAGATCAGAACCGTTCCCTTACCCTTAATCGCTGCTTGCTGGGCGATATTCAGTGCAAACGCAGTCTTTCCCATAGCAGGTCTTGCCGCAAGCATAATCAGGTCGGATTTTTGGAGTCCGGAAGTTCTGGCATCCAAATCAATAAAGCCTGTGGTCAGGCCTGTAATATTGCCATCCAATTTTGAGAGTTCGTCAAGTCTTGCAATGTTGCTCCAAAGGACATCCTTGATCGGAGCAAAATCCTTTGACTGGCGCTGCTGGGCAATTTCAAAAATCCCTCGCTCTGCAAAATCCAGCACTTCGGAGGGGCCCATTTTCTCTTGATAGGATTTATCAACAATGTCGGAAGCAGTTCCAATCAGTCTGCGAAGGATAGCTTTCTCTCCAATGATCTTCGCATACTCTGCTGCATTGGAGGTGGAAGGAACCAAGGTGGACAGCAGTGCTATGTACGCCCGGCCGCCTACCATTTCAAGGGATTTTCGCTTTTTCAGCTCCTCCGAAACAGTAAGAATATCCACCGGCTGATTTTTTCGGTACAGCTCGATTACGCCGCTGTAGATTTCTTTATGCATTTCGCTATAAAAATCTTCAGGCCGCAGGATTTCCAGCACTTCGAAAAGTGCCTCCTTATCCAGCAGTATGGAGCCCAGCACCGATTTTTCCGCATCATCATTATGAGGTGGAATTCTTTCATATTGGCTCATATTAAACCTCTCGGGTATCTATGGAAACACTGATTCGTTCCGTGCGCACATCTGGTCGGCTAATTTTCCTCAACCAGCTGCGCACACTCCATAAAATCAGCACTTCTTTATCTTTTGATATTATGCTGAAACGGTAACGTTCAGCTTCGCTGTTACCTCGGGGTAAATCTTAATTTCTACCGAAAAGGTTCCGATATGCTTGATGGGATTATCCAGTATAAATTTTCTCTTGTCGATATCAATTTTATGCTGACTGGAAAGAGCGTCGGCAATATCCTTGGAAGTGATCGAACCAAACAGCTTTCCGCCTTCCCCGGATTTGGTCTTGATGACCACCGTAAGTTCTTTGATCCGGTCGGCAAGGGCGTTTGCTTCTGCCAGTTCCTTTTTCTTATTCTCTGCCTGAATCGCTTTCTGCTTTTCAAGGTTTCTTACATTTCCTTCTGTGGCTTCTGTTGCAGTACCTTTGGGAATCAGCATATTTCTAGCATATCCATCGCTGACCTTTACCACTTCTCCGGTCTTTCCAAGTCCTTTTACATCTTTCAGTAATATTACAATCATTTTCTATACCTCCTATCATGAGCGTAGGCCTCACCACACCCACCAACCTATTTGTTCTTTTTCCGGCGGTGCACTTGGGCTAAGCTCTTGAGTTTTTCCAATGCTATTTGGGCTCCAGTTCCTTGACAAGGGCTACGATGAGATCCAGGGTTTCATCCACTGGAATTTCAATCTGCGCGCCTGCCTTTGTAAGATTTCCTCCGCCTCCCAGCTTTTCCATTATGGTCTGAACGTTAATATCTCCCAGAGAACGGGCACTGACAACCGTCAGTCCGTCTTCGTTTTCACCAACTACAAAGCTGGCTTTTACACCCTTAATGTTCAGCATTTCATCTGCTGCCATAGAGTTGATTACCTGAACGTCCAGGTGCTTGCCCTCACATTTAGCCATAGCAATACCTGTCAATGGCATCGTTGTGCTGGATACGATTTTGGATCTCTGCTTCAGCACATCCATGTCATTTTGGAAGAACTGCCTTACGATGGCTGTATCGGCACCCATCCGGCGCAGCCAGGAAGCTGCTTCAAAGGTTCTAACGCCTGTCTTGATGGAAAACCGGTTTGTATCCACCGAAATGCCGGCAAGCAAGGCTTCCGCCTCGTATTTGTCGATCTCTTTTTTCTCTCCGCTGCTGTACTGCAGGATTTCTGTAATCAGCTCTGCCGTGGAAGATGCATAAGCCTCCATATACGTCAGCGTTGCGTTATCAATAAATTCTTCTGCTTTTCTATGATGATCTATTACTACAAGCTTATCCGTTTTTGTCAGCAGGTCCGGGCATTCCACCATGCTGGGCCGATGGGTGTCCACCACCACCACCAGGGTTTCTTTGTCTGCCAGCGCCATGGCTTCTTCATTATTGATAAACTTATAATTTCCTGTTTCAACCGCCATATTGTACATCTCATTTAGGGATTCATTATAGGAATTGATGATAATATAAGCGGGTTTATTTCTATTTTTAGCAATTCTGCTGATCCCTACAGCCGCACCGAAGGAATCCATATCGGGCTTTCTGTGCCCCATAATGATGACCTGATTGGTCTGCTCAATGAGCTGACGCAGTGCATGGGCCATGATCCTCGATTTTCCCTTATTTCGTTTTTCAACAGTCTGGAGTCTGCCTCCATAATATTCAATTTTGCTGACCTTCTTAACGACAGCTTGATCGCCCCCCCGGCCCAAAGCCAGATCCAAGGCCGCTGCAGCATACTCATCGCCCTGCTGGGGAGTTTTACCGCCAACCCCGATTCCAATGCTCAGAGAAACCGGAAAATCCGCATCGGTTTCAATTTCTCTCACCTCGTCCAGGATGGAGAACTTACTGGCTTCCAGCCTTTCAAAATGCTTCTGTTCAAATATAATAAAATATTGACTGTTTCGATATCTGGTGATAGACGCAGAGATCCTGCCTGCCCATTGTCTGATGGCTTTTTCAATTTCTGCTGCCACAATGGATTTCCTATCATCGGGAGAACTTCCGATCAATTCATCATAATTATCAACAATAATGTAAGCGTAACAGCTCTTTTCATCCTTATAAAGATTTTTCAGCAGCTCATAGTTGGTCATATCGATCCAGTACAAGACTGCACTGTTGTTTTTGTCCTCATCCAGATAGGAGGATACTACCTTATAGTGCTTTCCGTTGTGGGTCACCATAACGGGTTTTTCCACCGGGTCTTCAGTAAAAAATTCAGATGCTTTCAACCCGGTCACTCGATAGATTCCTGCATTGACCAGTTCCGCATCCTGATAGATATCTGCAAATTTTTTGTTGAACCAAAGAAACTTTCCGTCGGCATCGATCATGCACAAGGGCAGAGGATGATTGGAAACGGAATAACTCATCGTCTTGTCAACGATTTGGAACAGATGCTCCTTATACGCCTTCATGGACTCCGTTTTTTTACCTGCGCCTATATTCAGATAAGTTGAAATGCGGTCTTTAAAAGATTTCTCGCCCATTCTAACTCCTATATCCTTCGGTTTGTTTTTCAAATGGTCATGGAAAACGCTGACTAATTCAGGCGGTACCTTTCGTCAAATCAGTACTTCCCTAACTTATGGTCATTGTTGACGCTCACTTTTTATTTTATACAGAATGCCTGTGATGCAAGGTACGCCTGCCGAGGCAAAATCTCTGATTTTGCTTCCATTATTTGCGTCCATTATACCACAGATTCGTTCCTTTTTTATACGAGTTTGGAAAATCTTTTTCTCAAATCAAACACAAGATCGGTAAGGCCAAGAAGGAACAAAAACGTCTGTCCGATCCAGGTTGTGAAGAAAATCACAGAAAATAAAAGCAAGACAAATTTCGGCACTCTTTTTCGGTATCCGAAATAGAAAACCGCCGCAAGCCCTTGAATAGAGAAGATAAAGGTAAACAGCATCTCAAGATTGAACATAATGAGATCCTCGGTAATGATTCCCATGCTTACTGTGATATAGGACAGCACGTAGATCAAAAGTGAACCCAGCACGATGTTTTTCGGAAGGGAAAACGTTCTGAAGGGAGGGAGCAGCGAAACCTTCTTTTTGCCTACCTTACTGAGAACCCTGGAAATTACCGCATAATTCAGATATGCGATGACGATGCAGAAGACAATAATAATCCCCGGCACTGCAAGGGTAGTAATCTCCTTCATCCTATCCATGGCAAGCTGCATGGAAGCCGGCTCAAGCTCCTTTATGCCCATGGCATAGTAGCTGGGAAGCTGCATATTTTCAAAATTGACTTGATTCAAAGCGTTTTTCAGCGCTTGTAAATAGGATAGACCTGTCATGGACCAGAATGCCAGAAACAAAAGGCTTACGCCTGTTATCGCACTCATAGAACCTTCCAGAATTCCACGGTAGGCATTCCGTCCGGTCAGCATATATCTCATCATGACGGGGATCGGCATAACTATCATGATTAGTAACGTGATCAGGGTGTACATTCAAATCCCCCTTTTGCAAATTTCACATGAATAAACTCGGCTTTATAAAACTCATAGCCGGCTGTATATTTTTAAAATGTACGCTTGAACAAAAAGAAGCGATTGCTCGCTTCTTCCTCTTCTTACGCTTAAGCTTAGTCTGCTGTATAAGGCAGTAAAGCAACAATTCTTGCTCTCTTGATTGCCTTCGTAACTTCTCTCTGATGAATTGCACAGGTTCCTGTGATTCTCTTAGGAAGAATCTTACCTCGGTCAGTTACGTACTTTCTCAATTTGTCTACTTCTTTATAATCTATGGTCTCTGTTTTATCAGCGCAGAACTGGCATACTTTTCTTCTTCTCATGCCACTACGTTTTCTGTCCATCATGACTTTTTACCTCCTGTTTTAATAACGCATAAACAGAAAATTTTCACTGAAAATTTCCGTTCCTATGAGCGTTTTAGCGGGGCAAGCGCCTCGTTAAAATGGTATATCATCGTCATCCTCGAGGGCTTGGAACCCTTCCGGAATCTCTGGGAAACCCTTGGACTCCGGTCTGTCGAATCCGAAACCGGACTCTCCTCCCATGCCGGAACCCTTGTCGCCCCTGTCTAAAAATTCAACTCTGTCCGCAACGACGTCAGTGGTATATACAGTAGCGCCCTCTTTATTTTTATAGCTTCCGGTCTGAATTCTTCCCTGTACGCCCGCAAGCCTTCCCTTTGCCAAAAACTTTTCACAATTCTCAGCCTGCTTTCCAAATACGGTAATCCGTATAAAATCCGCCTGCTTGTCTTTTGCGAAAGGACGATCCACCGCAAGTGTAAATGTGGCAACCGCGTTTTGGCTTTCAGGAATATATCGTAATTCAGGGTCTTTGGTCAATCTGCCAATCAATACAACGTTATTCATAATGTATTACCACCCCTCCTGCTTCCAAATAATTTCTATTTCTCGTCTTTATTGATTATAATGTGTCTGATAACCGAATCGGAAATCTTCAATCTTCTGTCGAGTTCTTTTGGAAGTTCGGAGCTGCCTGTGAATTCGATCACTGTATAGTATCCTTCGTTTTTCTTATTGATCGGATACGCAAGCTTTCTGTTTCCCCAGATATTTACTTTTCCCACTTCGCCATCGGCAGAAATGATTTCCTTCACCATTTCAACTGTAGCTGCTTTTTTCTCTTCGTCTAAAGCCGCTTCAATGATGAACATAACTTCATAATTGTTCATTTTTTTCACCTCCCTGTGGACTAAATGGCTCTTTTCAAGAAAGAGCAGAGAGCAATAGTTTTGTCTGATGCAAAATCCAATGCTTTTCTAGTATACCATAAAAAAATAATTATGCAAGAAAAAATTGACGAGCGGTTGGGCCAGATGTGTCTCCATGCGCGCTTCTCCCAGACGCTCTTTCGTCAGTGATTGCCCGATGAATTCCAATCAAAACAGAAACCAGTCGGTCAATTTCTTCCTTTGTGTTATAAAACGCAAGCGATGGCCGAACGGTACTTTCCAATCCAAATCGTCTTAAGATTGGCTGGGCACAGTGGTGACCGGTCCGCACTGCGATGCCTTCTTCGTTTAGGGCCTTTCCCACGAGTTCGCCCGGAATATTTTCTATGATAAAGGATAAAATCGAGGTTTTTGCCTCCGCCGTGCCTATGGGAATCAGGTTCTGCACTTCTTTGAGCCGCTTCATCGCATATTCTGTCAATTCATGTTCATATCGGGAAATCCGCTCCATGCCGATGCTGCTTACGTAATCCAATGCGGCTCCCAGAGCAGCGGCGTCTCCGATGCTGCCGGTTCCTGCCTCAAACCGCTCAGGAGCCTCCTGATACCTGGTCTTTTCAAAGGTAACATCTGCAATCATATTTCCACCACCCTGATAGGGAGGAAGCTGGCGGAGAATTTCTCCCTTGCCGTACAGGACGCCAATTCCCGTGGGACCGTAAATCTTATGCCCTGAGAAAGCATAGAAGTCGCAACCCAGCTCCTGCACATCCACAGGAAGATGGGACACTGCCTGCGCGCCGTCAACCAGAACCCTAATTCCGTGGGCATGGGCGATGCGAATCATTTCCTTTACCGGAACCACCGTACCCAGCGCATTGGAAACGTGAGTCAGCGACACCAGCTTGGTTCTCCTGCAGAACAGCTTCTCATATTCTTCCAAAATGACCTGTCCCGTTTCATCCACCGGCACCACCCGGAGAAAGGCACCCCGTTCTTCACAAAGCTGCTGCCAGGGCACAATATTGGCATGGTGTTCCAGATGGGTGACAATCAGCTCATCTCCCAAGCCGATCTCTCTGCTCCCGTAGGTTTGCGCTACTAGATTAATTGCCTCCGTAGCGCCACGCACAAAGACGATCTCCTTGGAATCTTTTGCATGTAGAAAGCGGGCAGCGGCTTTTCTGGCATCTTCATAAGCATCGGTTGCACGTGCCGCAAGAGTATGAGCTCCTCGGTGGACATTAGAATTTTCATGCTGGTAGAACTCCGTAAGCCGGTCAATGACACACTGTGGCTTTTGGGTTGTAGCCGCATTGTCAAGCCAAACAAGCTGCTTTCCATTAATGCGTTCGGACAAAATCGGAAAATCTCTCCGAATCAGGTGAACGGGAAATCCCCCATTGCAATCCTCACCGTTGCCGCGATTCGCAAGAGACGGAATTGCACTCAGAGCCCACCCTTGCCAATCACTTATAATCATAGTAATTTCCGATCTCTACGTTTTCAAGGACGCCTACGGCATCTTTGGAAAGGATACAGGCGGAGCTGTAAAGCAACAGCAGGTAGGAGCCGATGCCCTGATTATCAATGCCCATGAAACGTACAGACAACCCTTTGGACTGCTCGCCCGGAAGTCCCGCCTGATAGAGGCCGATGACGCCCTGTTTCTCTTCTCCTGTTCGGATCAAAAGAATGTTGGTTTTTCCAGTTTTATCGGCTGTGTCAAGCTTTCCGTCTATGAGCATTTTATTGGAGGGAATCAGCGGTATGCCTCTCCAAGAGATGAAAGGTGAACCATGAAGTGATACAGTCGCCGGCGGAACTCCCCTCCTTGTGCATTCTCTTCCGAATGCTGCTATTGCTTTGGGGTGGGCCAGGAAAAAGGAGGGCTCCTTCCAAACCTTGGTGATCAGCTCATCCAAATCATCCGGGGTTGGATAACCGTTTCTTGGCTGAATTCTCTGGCATTTTGCGGCATTTTTCAAAAGCCCGTAATCACTGCTGTTGATGATTTCGTATTCCTGGCGCTCCCTGAGGCATTCAACGGAAAGACGAAGCTGCTCCTCGCTCTGGTCATAGGGCTTGCTGTAGATATCAGATACCTGGGTGCTGATTTTCACAATAGCAGAGATGGAGTTCAGGACATATTCTCTTGGATTTGTCTCATAGTCCACAAACCCCTCCGGAATAAACTGATATCCTACCTCCTGGTTCAGCATATCCAGCGGCGAATCTCCTTCTTTCACCTTGTTCAGACGGAAGATGCCATTGTCCAGCGGCTTCCATTCCAGCATTCTGGACAGCCACCTTGGGGTAACAGATTCCAGCTGTGGAACCGTCTTTGTAATATCAGCCAGCTGATATGCTGCCTCTGACGTCAAAAAATCTATTTTTTTGTTTGCATCAGTAAAACCTGCTTGCCCCTGTCTTATTTGTTCGGACATTAAAATTCCTCCTTTACCATTATTTCCTTAGTAGTATGGTTAAAGGAGGCTCATTCTAAACATATAGATCGATTTTATGAGAGCTTCTTTCCGCATTTTGAGCAGTAGAGGTGTTCCCGTTCGGCCTCAGAACCGCAATAGGGACAAAACCGTCTGCCTGCCGTATCTGCCGGGGTCTCTTTTCTTTGAGAGATATGGCTATCGTCCCGCCTGCTGCGCCCAAAGTAATCGTTCAGCGGATCCGGCTCTTCGGAACTGCTGGTAATATCATATTCGGAAAATCGGTTCTCTCCTGTGGCGTTTTTATAGTTATAGACTGCCTGACCGATCCCCATCAGAACAAAAACGACACCAAACAATGCGAAGAAAATTGGTGCCCCCATGGATATGGCAGAGAGCGTCCATATGACACCAAAGATTGCTGCTGCGGCAGATCCGATGGCACTCATCATTGACGGTCCTCTTCCAGGTTTTATACTTTTCATGGCGTTTTCCCCCTTACTTGCTTCTATCCTTCAGTTGCCGATAACATCACTTCCATCATTGTATCATAGTTGAATTCACGCCGCCACAGCTTCCTTTTGCGTCCTGTACCTTTTGAGTTCTTGCAGCTGAATCCTTTCATCTGGGTCAATTCCGCATATCGCAGGAGTTAATTTAATATATTATGAAAACGCTGATTTAATGGGGTGTGCATATGGTCGAGGAAATGATTGGAACAACATTTCCTAAGATGAATAGTTTATCAAAAGCCGTAATCCATGGAGGTGATGCAATGTTTTACAAGCCGTCGAATCTGGTGTTTGAAGGGGGAGGCGTTCTGGGAATCGCATATCTTGGGGTACTGCAGTATCTGGAGGATAACGGTCTGCTTCTGAATCTAAGGCGAACGGCAGGTACTTCTGCCGGTGCCATAACCGCCTGTCTCACCAGCCTGAATCTTCCATTCGAAGAACTCAAGAAGATGGCAGACTCTCTCGATTTCAGGCAGGTTCCTGAAAAAAGTACATTTCCCGACCTGATGAAACTACCGGAACCCATTAATAATGAGCTGGAGAAGATGTTTGGGGACTACGAAAGTGTTTACCGGCTGATGAATAATTATGGGTGGTTTTCAAGCCAGTATTTTTACCAGTGGATTCAGAGTCAGATCAATTCTCAATTTATTTGTGATAAAAAACCCCCGCCCTACACCTTTACAGATTTTCGTAATCCGGCAATCCATAAGGATCAGAGGCCTTTCTTCGATCTTTATGTAATCGGAACCAATCTGTCCTATCGCTCCTCCTGCATTTTTTCATATGAGACAACACCAAACATGGAAGTAGCGGAAGCTGTCCGGATATCCATGTCCATACCACTATTTTTTGAAGCAGTGAAAACCGGCTGCGGAGCAATGAGTGATACTGACAAGTTCAACGTCTTCTGTGATGGAGGCGTCATGTGGAACTACCCGATCAATCTATTCGATTCTGATCCGTTCCAAGCACTGCCCGGTCAGGAGCTTGGCAATATCACCCTTGGCGCAAGGTTTCTGAGCAAAACAGAATATTATGAGATCAGCAATTTGCTGGATTATATCAAGAACCTTTACCTTTCTCAGCTCAGAATCCAGCAGAACCTCTTTGATCACAATCCTCTGGATATCAATCGGTCAATTCAGATTGATACGGGAGATATCTCCCCAATCGATTTTGATATTAGTGTGGGAGATACGAACTATCAATTTTTATATCATCAGGGCTATCTCGCTGCCATGGATTTTTTCTCAAAATAATTTTTGAGGCCATATCACACTTTTTAGGCAGCCTACATAGTATATAGAGAAATGACCGCTAATCCTCTTTAGCTTCATTAGATCTTTTCAAAATACAATTAAATAATAACTTTATAAACACCTCAAGTTTTTTCGCGCCTGCAGCAATGCAGGCGCTTTTGTTTCTTCTGCATTCTTCGTCCCTTCTTTTTCAATGTTTTTACCGGAACCTTTGCACCCAATTTTGGGGCTGTCATAAAATGATATCAAATATAATAATGAAAGGAGCTTTACCTTGAGTAATGTAAAAATACAAGGCAGGCGCAATACGAATGAGCCTTATGTGGGCATGCCAGTTCCCATCAACAATTGCTATGACAACCAGTCGGCATGTGATGCTGTCGACATGTGTCCCCTGGCAATGGCCTATGTGCCAATGCAGCGCTGGACCAGCACCTATGAACCTGCAGAAGGTTGGCATCGCGGAACTATTTTCCCGGAACTTGATCTGCCGTTTTTAGGAGGAGGAGGTTGCTAATATGGATGCAAGACGTGAATTGCTTCAAAAGATACAAATTCTTGAATTTGTAGTCCATGACACCGTTCTCTATCTTGATACCCATCCGATGGATCAGGCGGCGTTAAACTACTATCACCATCATAGAGAGCTGCTGGAGGCTGCAGTTGCCGAGTATAATCAATGCTATGGCCCCATGACTTCAGAATCGGTGATGTCTAAAAACAAATGGACCTGGATTGATAAGCCATGGCCCTGGGAATTGGAGGCATAGATATGTGGACTTACGAAAAAAAGTTACAGTACCCTGTAAAGATTAAATGCCCAAATCCAGCCATTGCCAAGATCATTATCACCCAGTACGGAGGACCGGACGGAGAGCTGGGCGCATCCATGCGTTACCTTTCTCAAAGGTATACCATGCCCTACAAACAGGCAATCGGTGTATTAAACGATGTTGGCACAGAAGAACTGGCTCATCTGGAAATGGTAAGCGCAATTGTACATCAACTGACCAGAAATATGACTATGGAGCAAATTAAAGCTTCCGGTTTTGATACCTACTTTGTAGATCATACCGCGGGAATCTACCCCATTGCTGCATCCGGAATGCCGTTTACCGCAACGGTCTTCGCATCAAAAGGTGATGCTATCACCGACCTGGTTGAAGATATGGCCGCAGAGCAGAAAGCCAGAACCACTTACGACAACATCCTCCGCCTCGTCGACGATCCCGATGTGAGAGATCCCATCAAGTTCCTCAGAGAACGGGAAATCGTACATTTCCAACGGTTTGGCGAAGCGCTCAGAGTGGTTCAGGATAACCTGAATTCCAAAAACTTTTACGCATTCAATCCCGAGTTTGACAGGCCCAAATGTAAATAAATCCGACCTCAGGAAAGATCATATTGCTGAACGTAAAACAGCAGCAGAGGCATTACATACCTTTTGCTGCTGTTCTTATGCTGTTTGCCTGCGGTATTTCTATTTTGCCCTTATGACTATTCCTCGCCTTTATAGCCATTCTTCTCCGCATGACCCAAAAGATAAAGAAACGCAAATGCGGGAATCCGTAATAATTTGCTCCCGTCAGGCACATGATGAATCCCATAATCATCGAATCTTTTTGTCACAACAATTGCCGCGATCGCTTCACTACTTAATTCACAAATAGCTTCATTTTCTGAAATAGGGGCCTGCTCCCTATATTTAACTTCTATCAGGATGTTTTTGATATTAGGATAGTCAACTACAATATCGATCTCTTTATTCTTTTTACCGCCACGGTAATATCCGATCTTTGTAGCCTTTTGGTAATAGAACGCAGCAACATGCTTATAGACCGCGGTTTCCACCATTTTCCCCATTTCATCAGGTTCTGTTAAGAGATCGCCATCCATTAGCACAGCATTTCTGATTGCTGCATCGGCAATATAAATCTTAGGACTAGCCTTAAGAACCTTTTTAGCTCCCATCTCTACTGGATAACTAAGATAAATGAGATTTGCACTCTCAAGAAAGCGGATATAATTTTCAACAGTAGGGCGAGATACTCCGTTAAGTTCCTTTGCAATTGCTTCTATTGATACAATATTGGACGATACATTGCACAGGTATAAGAAAATTCTTTCAAGCTCTGTCGAGTTGCGGATGTTGTAAAGCGACGGCAAATCGCGCTTTAGAACTTTATCAACAACATCTTCTCTCATTGCTTGCTCTGCCAGCAAGTCGTTTGATGAAAGCGCAAGTTCAGGAAAACCGCCAACCTGCAAATATCGGTTAAAATGATTTTGCATTCCGGAAAGCTTCATCATTATTTCGGAACGCTGTGGTTGCGTGTAACTGATCAAAGCGGTGGGGCGTATGGATTTGTCTAGTTCAACATCATCGTTCACGCCAATCAAGGAACAATATTCATAAAAAGATAAAGTCGGAACCTGGATTACACTCCACCGGCCAGCCCCGCTTTCTGTACTTCCCTTTATTAACGCAGGACTTGCTGAGCCGGTTGCTACAACCTTCGTTTCAGGCTGAATATCATAGATTGTTTTCAGCCATTTATCCCAATCTGTCGCGTATTGTATTTCGTCAAAGAAATAATAGGCGTCCTGATTGGCATGGATATTTTCATGGTAGCACTCTAATATTTGATTCAGATCACTTAGCTTCAGCATCGGATGATCCATTGATATAAATACGATTTTTTGAGGATCAACTCCACGCTTTAAAAGAGTATCTATGATCTGGTATTGAATGGTTGTTTTTCCCACACGCCTGGTACCGGTAAGTACTACGATCCGTCTTATATCGGCCTGGTCAAGTCGCTTAATTGCTTCGTGATAAGCGAATCGCTTGTACTCTTTTGTAAAGCTCGGATGTACTGCTGCCGTTTTCCACCAGGGATTAAATGCAGATAAAACCTTTAAGATTCCTTCTTTTGTCGTAATAGCCATTTTCCTCACCTCTTGAAATAATTATATTATATACTTTCATTATTTACAATAATTATTCTAAGTATACTTTAAATAATATTCGCATAGTTAAAAGTTTATCTCTCAAATGCAACTTGTTCTTGAATCGACAGGCCCAAATGTAAATAAATCCGACCTCAGGAAAGATCATATTGCTGAACGTAAAACAGCAGCAGAGGCATTACATACCTTTTGCTGCTGTTCTTATGCTGAAAGCATCAGTTCTGCCGATTGAGCCGATAGCCCGCGCCCCACACAGTCTCAATGATATGCGGTTTTGACGGATCCTCTTCAATTTTTTCTCGAATGCGGTTGATATGAACGGTTACAGTAGCGCTGTCGCCCACATACTCATAGCCCCAGATCTTCTCGAAAAGCTGTTCCTTCGAAAAAACCAGATCAGCATTCTCTGCTAAAAACTTTAAGAGCTCAAACTCACGATTGGGCAAGCGAATTTCCTCGTCACCCTTATATACCTTCCAGCTTCTTGGTAATATTTTTAAATCTCCGATGATGATGGCATCATCCACCGCGGCCGTTCCGCCCTTAAGCGCTCCCTTCAGTCTTTCATAACGGTTCAGATGTGATTTGATTCTAGCAACCAGCTCAGCGGGATCAAAGGGCTTTGCAATATAATCATCTGCGCCAAGGCCCAGTCCGCGAATTTTATCGACCGACTCAGACCTGGCTGTGACCATAAGGATCGGGATGTCGATTCGGTCCCGAAGCTCCCTGCAGATCTCATAGCCATTGCAGCCTGGTAGCATCAGATCCAAAAGAATCAGGTCATATTCCCCGCTTAAGGCGGTTTGTACCGCGATGCTCCCATCGGAAATGATATCTGCTTCAAACCCATTAATTTCTAAATAATCTCTCTCCAGCATGGAAATTTCGATATCGTCCTCGACGATCAATATTCTTCCCATCCTATCCCTCCTTTCCGGCAGGCAGTATCACATCCACTACCAGACCATTTTCATTCCGTGCAGAAACAGTCCCCCCATGAGCCTCTACGATATGCTTCACAATATTGAGACCCAGGCCGCTGCCGCCTCCTCCGTCACGATTCCCCCTTGATTCATCCCCTCTCCAAAATTGAACAAACAAATTCGCCAGCTGTTCTTCCGGCACCCCCTGTCCATTATCAGAAACGCTCAGATGTACGTTGTCTTTTTCCCTCCACACTGATAGGTTTAAATCCAGCATTTCTGCCCTTGCATATTTGATAGAATTGTCGATTAGGTTGGTCAGCACCCGGTTCATTTGTTCTGCATCCATGGAAACAAAATGTCCAAGTTCTACTCCGTTCACGTTGATTGCCGTATTTCTCTGAGAAAGCTCAGCCTGATTCTGCGTCACATACTTTCTAACGAATTGACCCAGATCCTCTTGGATTAGCGTTAAAGGCAGGTTCCCGGTCTCCAGTTTCGAAAAATAGAAGAGCTTCTGCAGAAGAGCATCCATTTCACTGGCTTTATTATAGGCGATAGATAGATACTGTTCCTGCTTTTCCGGAGTTGAAGCCACGCCATCACGCAATCCTTTGATATATCCCTTTACCGAAGTCAGCGGTGTTCTCAGGTCATGAGATATTCCCGCAATCATATCCGTGCGCGCCTTTTCGAAGGATGCATTTCTCCTCCGTTCCTCGAGCAGATAGGCCTGCATTTGATTGAAGGTTGCAATGACTGCAGCCAGCTCGTCCTTGCCTTTGTATATCACCGGCTCGGACAGATTTCCCTGGACGATCCGATTGGCTCCTGCTGCCAGCGCATTAACGGGACGCATTACCCGCTTGATGAGCCAATTTGTGAAGACCTGACTGATGAGCAATATAATGGCGATTGCTGCAATTCCTATAATAACAAAGGATTTCAAGATTAATTCTATATTTCGGTGGATATTGGCAACTCCCACACGCTTCCCGTGAATTGCAGCGATTGTGTATTCTCCTTCTCTCATTCCCACAATGGTAATTCCTGCGACATTAATGGTTCTCGGCTCCTCCATCCAGTTGCCCGTGCTGAGAAAACTGGTAATCTCCTTTGGTATCTGGTCATCCATGGGAAATACCGCCTCTTTATTTCGAATCACAAAGAGTTCGTACTGATACTGGGCCAGCATTTCCTTCAAAGGTTCCCATTCCCCTCCCTCTGCATCGAAAGACGCCAGCTGATCTTCCACAGTAAAGGCATTCTTATTCACGAGATTGACGCTGTCGTCGCTGAAAGCACTTGCAAAGGATCGAATGACAAATCCACCAACCACAAGAAGGGTAATAAGCGATAACAGCATCATCAAAGAACTAGACAACAGAATTTTATTTTTTATTTTCATACCGACCCCCGTGTTGTTGCAATTCACCCTCAAACTGCGAATGCAACTCCGTATTTTCCCTTATTATACCAAAACCCTAGTCTGTCCTCAAGGCGTCGATGGGCTTCAAGCTGCTGGCCTTTTTTGCCGGTGTCCATCCGAAGATCAGCCCTACTGCAATAGAGAATCCTGCACCAAGTCCGATGGCGCTCCATGAAATTGCAAACTCAGTTCCAATGAGCATGGTTGCAATGACGGAAATCCCTAGTCCCAGAACGATACCGATGATTCCACCAGCCAGCGAAAGTGCAAGTGCCTCTATGATAAATAGCACCTGTATTTGCAGCGGGTCGGCGCCTAGCGCCTTTCTGAGCCCGATTTCCTTGGTTCGTTCCGTAACGGACACCAGCATCATATTCATGATACCGATTCCTCCCACCACAAGTGCAATTGAAGCGATTCCTGCAAGAAGAGCAGAAAGCAAGGTGCTCATGGTATTCATCATATCCAGCAGGCTTCCCAGGTTCAGAATACTATAACTGTTGTCCTTATAGTTGAACGCTGCATCCAACACGCCCTCTACATCTGCAATGGTTTGGTCGGAAAGATCTGTGTTTTCAAAATAAATGTCTACGGTGGAGTAGTTTGACGCTCCCGATAAGGCAAGGGCATTTTTGTAAGGAATGATAATTGTGCCATCAGCAGAGCTGCTTGTATTCATTCCAGCCATGATATCACTGGTGCTTTCCGTGTCCCTGACACCCACCACTGCATAACTCTGCCCGTTTACCATAATCCTTTGTTCCAGAGGGTTCTCATTGACGAACATGCTTTTCGCGATATCCTGGTCAATGACGCACACATAAGTATTTCCATCCATGTCCGATGCTGCCAATTTGCGCCCCTGCATCATTTCTGTAGTATCTGCTGCAAAGAACTTTTCATTCTTCCCCATGATCGAAACCTCGTCGAGAAGAGTTCCCTGACGGCCGGCAGACCCGGTGATGGAGACGGATGGGGCAACGCCCGCCACATTGTCCAGCGCTTCCAGCGTTTTCAGATCACTGGAATTCAGTCCTGACTTCAGAGGATTCCCGGTGGCTGTCACCGTGATCTTATCGGTGCCAAGGCTTTCAAACTGAGACATCATTTCCCCTGTAGCGCTTTGTACGATGGTGATGAGTGCAATGACTGCGGCAACGCCAATGACAATACCAAGAGAGGTCAGAAAGGAGCGCATTTTGCTGTTCCTGATATTGTCCCATGCCATGATAAGATTTTCTTTCAGCACTTATACCACCTCCTCCATGAGATTGCCGTCAAGTATCTGGACAACCCGCTTGGCCTGCTTTGCCAGTTTCACATCATGTGTAATCATGATAATGGTTCTTCCCTCACTGTTGAGCTGATGAAACAACTCCATAACCTGATGTCCTGTTTTCTGATCAAGTGCGCCGGTGGGTTCGTCAGCCAAAAGAATTGTGGGATTGTTAACCAAGGCCCTTGCAATTGCCACTCTCTGCTGCTGACCTCCTGAAAGCTGCCGGGGCAAATGATTGATTTTCTCCTCAAGTCCTACCTTTTTTAACAGATCTGCCGCCATCTCACGCCGAATTTTTTTATCCGATCCGGAATAAACAAGAGGCAGCTCTACATTTTTCAGTGCTGTTTGACGGGATAGCAGATAAAAGGATTGAAAGATAAACCCGATCTCCTTTCTTCTGATATGTGCAAGCGCCTTTTCATCCTGATTGGCAATTTCTCTTCCTGACAGAATGTATTCGCCGGAAGTGGGCGTATCCAGACAGCCGATGATATTCATAAGTGTTGATTTTCCTGAACCTGACGGACCGAGAATCGCTAGGAATTCTCCGGAATTCACATTCAAATCAATTCCTTTTAAAACGGTTGAGGTTTCTTCTCCCATCTGGTATTCTTTCATGATTTGCTTCATGCTGAGAATTTCACTCATTAGAATCCCCCCGTTCCGCCGGTCTGACCTTGACCTCCTGCTTGTCTTGCAGGTGGCGCGAAGCCGCCCTGATTCCCGTCTGTTGCACCGCCTGCACCTGCAGTTCCAATCGCCCCATTCTTTCCGCTGTAAATCACCGAATCCCCTTCCTTGAGGCCTTCTTTGATCTCGATGTCAACACCGTTGCTGATTCCCACTGTAACAGGCAATTTCTGGAGCTTTCCCTTCTCGTCGTAACGCTGCACGTAGGCATTTGACCCCTCATACAAAACGGCTGCTACCGGTACCGTCACTGCATCCTTCACACTCTGGGCTGCTGCCTTCACCTCAGCGGATAAGCCCACACGAAGATCAGAATCCTGTGGCAGCTTTACCGTGGTGTTAAAATAGGAAACTCCATTGGTAACGCTGGCACCCCGCGCGATTTCTGAAATGGTTCCTGTTACGGTTTTATTGATGGATTCTAAGTAGACAGAAACCTCCATTCCTTCGGAAACTGCGGACAAATCATACTCATCTACCTTAACTATGATCTCCAGGTCATCATAGTTGACAATGTCCATAATGGCAGTTCCCGGTATGATGGATTCATTCTCTTTCACATAAGTCTTAGCGACCTCTCCGGAAACCTCTGCATAGCGCTTCGTGTCTCCATATTGCTTTTGTGCCTGGGAATAGGAGGCTTGTGCCTGCGTCACCTGGTTCTGAGCCGATGTCAGGCTGTCTCTTGCCGACTCCAGCTCCGAAAGGCTGATGCCTCCCATATTATAAAGCTCCTGCTTTCTCTCATAATCAAGCTTGCTGGACGCATAACCGGTCTTTGCATTGGAGAGGGTCGTGGATGCGGTGGTAAGAGTTGATTCTATGGTATTGCTGTCCACTTCGTAAAGCAAATCCCCTGTGTTTACTTTATCCCCTTCCTCTACATAAAACTTTTTTACAGGCTCATTGGTTGTTGCGGTTACATTCTGCACCTCGCTGGACTCAATATTTCCACTGAACGTGTAGTATTTTGCAAGATCCTGCTTTACAGCAATTGCTTGCTCTTCAGCCGCTGATGCAGACCCTGCAAACCCTCTGACGATCAGGAATGCTGCTGCTGCCAGCAGGATCAGTACTATTGAAATTATCTTCTGTTTTCTGCTAAGATTTAACACCTTTTTCATGGTTTCATTTCCTCCGTATTATAGGGACGTACTGCTCATTCCTACAGTGGCAGACAGTTCAAATGTGATGATTGCAAGATTGCAGTTCAGGATAGCTTCGGCGTAAGCTTTCTGCCCGTCAGCCCAGCTGATCTGTGCCTGCTGAACGTCACTCAAGGTAGCCAATCCAAGCTTATATTTCGAAAGCTGGATCTCGTAAGATTCTTTTGCCTTTTCTGCACTGAGCTTTGAATTCTCTGCTAAAACTTTGCTGCTTCCCATGTTTGCATAATTGATACGAACTTCCTTCTTGATGGCATCCTCCTTGCTGTTATAGCTGTTCTGCGCAGAATGATAATTGTTTAGAGCGGTTAGATATTTGGCTGAACTCTTGGGATATGCTGAATAGTTATTTAACTCTTTCTCAGTCGTATATATATTAAAAGCGCTGGTATACAGTTCATTTCGGTTTGCCAATGCATCCGTTACCGCCGTATCGACCGACAGGTCCGGTATATTTTTCAGGGAAAGCTCTGATGTGAGCCTCACTCGCTGCATATCTTCATACCCCAGCTCATTATTGAATGCAATTTTTTTCTCCGCCAAAGAAACCTCTGCGGTACTTAAGGAAGACTCCGCATTTTTAAGGTTCATCTCCGCGTTCAATACATCCTGCTTTGACGCAACCCCCAGTGACAGCTTTTCATTGACAAGTGCCAAAAGGTTCTTCTGAAGCGTTACATTTTCTTTCGCAATCCTAACGCCCTCACCCGCGTTCAGCAGTGAATAATATGCATTGTTCACCTTGTAAGTAATTGCATTTTGGGTCGCTTCAAAATTTCTATCTGCCATTGTGCTATAATAATCTCTTGCTTTTTTCACTTTATCCCTCTCTGATTTTGAGAAGGTGTTCTCGTTTTCATTTGCTGCATTCATATCGGAAAGGGATTCGGCATTTGCCTTTGCATTTGCTGCATCTGCTTGTTTTTGAATTTCTGCAGCTTTGATGGACGCTCCGCTGGTCAAGGCATCAGTGAGGGCCTGCTCCAGGGACAAATCCTCTGCCGGGCCGATAAACACAAGCCCGGCAATGGTTTCTGTTTCCTTGCTGTCCTCCGGTTTTGCATTTTCGGATTCCTTGTTATCCCCCGGATTTGCAGTTTCAGTCTCCTTGTTGTTCTCCGGATTTGAATTTTCAGTCTCCTTGTTGTTCTCCGGACTTGCAGTTTCCGTTTCCTTTTTATCCTCAGTCTTTATATTTTCAGCACTTTTTTCTGCGGTGGTAGTGCCCGTTGCCGCCTCATCCGCATATGTGACCGATATGCTGCTCATTGTCATCAGCGTCAAGATCAACAATGCGGGTATCATAGTTCGCTTCATTTTAAATTCTCCTCCTTTGCTTCCATTGCCGTTGCTTTCTATATCAGCAACTCTTAAAGCATATGGATAGTTTAGATGATTGAAATAAACTGACGCATGAAGAAATATAAACAAATTCGAAACAAGCGATAAATATTAAAAAACCTCATCAAATCAGGCTTAGGCCTTCCCTTTTCCCTTATGATGTTTGATCCAGACAGCTTGTACAATTACGATTGCAATACAATAGAACAACTGCTTTCCGACTGTTCTATTATAGAAACGCATGCCTTTTTTCAGTACCAGAATTGCCTATTATTTGATATACTTAGCTGTGTATTAATAAAGGAGACATAATTATGCGTGTTGCAATATGCGATGACCAGGCAGAAGCGTTGGAACTGCTGCAATCCCGGCTAGAGCAGAATGGACGGGCAAATGTAATTGATTGTTACCTTTCTGTAAAGCAGCTGCATCAAGCGATATCAGAAGGGAAATCCTACGATCTTTTGTTTATGGATATTGACTGGAATCAAGAAAAGACGGGAATTGATTTTGCCCATTCGTTGAACGAGCTGTGTCCAGAACTTCAAATTGTTTTTGTCACCGGTCATCCTGACAGTTACTATCAGCAAATTTTTCTCAAACATATCAATCTCTGCGGATATATGGGTAAGCCGATCGATCTTGAGATTTTGGAAAAACTGATGCAAAAGGCCTTATCCGCCATTCGTACAAAAGAAACGCAGCAATTGTTGATTCAGCAGCAGGGGATCAGCCATGCAATTCCAATTCATAAAATCTACTATTTAGAGAGCAGGGGACACCAGCTCACAATACATACCGCAGAGGAGAGCTTGACCTGTTATGAGCGGCTGGAGAATATGAAAGAGCGACTCCCCCGCAGTTTTCACCAATGCCATAAGAGCTATCTTGTGAATATGGACTACATTCGCCTTATTCAGCAGCAAGGTATCCTATTGAAAACCGGTGAGAAACTGCCTGTCAGCAAGGCCAAATACGCTGATACCCGCGCCGCTTTTTTTCGTTATATAGGACAAACATTATAAGGAGGGCTTTTACCATGCTTTTCTGGATCAATTTCTTACTTTGGTGCTTCGGAATTTTATGGATTGGATTCTTTTTCGCCATGGCGCTGGAGCCCCGTTGGGAAAAGGCACCCCGCTGGCTTCTTGCTGTAGGCTTTACGCTGTTTTGCCTTCCGGAAGCATATTTGAAAATCACCAGCACGGCAACCCCCTGGTTTGAGCTTCTGGCCTTGCTTGCCTATGGCACACTGCTGCTGTATATATTGATCCCCTTTAAGGACCGGATCTGGAAGAAAATTCTACTCTTCATTCTTTTTAGTGCAATTACGTACATCAGTGAAATACTTTGCAAGTTTCTCGCTGGAAACATGGACACTTCCTTTGATCCGTCCTTCAACTCACCGGAAATGGTCTGGATGGTAGCTACCAATACCACTGTTCTTATCATTTTTTCTGCGTTGCTTCTCATGATATGGAATCGGTTTGTCAGTCAGAGAACAACACCTCGCCGAACCATGATTTTTTTCATATTTCCGTTCAGTCAGCTGGTTACGCTGTATGCCCTCAATGACAGCATTCCAGCAGAAGGCTCTTCCGGCGGAGTTCTCGGCAGCGTTGGAATCTTAGCTGGTTTTCTTTCTGATTTGATCCTGCTTTATATTCTCGTGGAGCAGGGGCAGAAGGAAGCCCTTGCAATGCAGCTTCAGGAGCTGGAAACGCTTCACCAAGTGGAGCAGATTCACTACCAGGCCATTGAAGCCAGACGAGAAGAAATGGCAAAGCTTCGCCACGACTTTAATAATCAGCTCGTTACCGCATACCATCTGGCAGAGCAAGGTGAAATGGCAAAGATGCGTGCACTTTTGGACGCAGTCAAGGCGGGTATTGCCGGTACAGGAGAATATCCTTACTGTGGCAACGCTGTGGTCAATGCCGTTTTGAATGAAAAGGCTGCAGCCTGTCAAGCCCGAGGGATACGGCTGGAAACCGAGCTGGAGCTTGGAGAGATTCCATCCATACAGCCAATTCACATGTGCAGCATTTTTACAAATCTTTTGGACAATGCCATTCACGCGGCGGAGAAATGCCCTGAGCCTGAGCGGTTTATTTTACTAAAATCAGCAAGAAAAGAAGACTACCTCCACATCAAGGTTGAAAACTCTGCCTTAGAAACAAAAAAAGCCCATCAACACCAGCGTAAAGGCTACGGGCAGGAAATTCTTCGTGATATCGCCCTTCGGTACGGCGGCGAATTTCAGGCAGAATGGAACAGCGGAATTTATTGCGCCATGCTTGCTCTGACGGTGGTGGAATAATATAAAAAACAGCGGGATCGTGGCTTCAGTTTTTGCCGCTAACCCGCTATTACAGTCTCTCTATTGGCAGTTGATGTCTCCCTATTAGTAGTTGACGTCTCCCTATTGGCAGTTTATTTTTCCTGATTTGCTGTCATAGCTTACAGTAAAGCCGAGAAAAGCAGCTAGATCACGGATTTTATAGTAGTTGTAGCCGTTTATCATAAAACATTCCACGCTTACAACATCATCGCCTTTGTGTAGAATTCCACCGTTGCTGTGTACTGCGTGGGCGGCATCTGCACCCAGGCTTTCAATAGAAATTGCGTCTTTGGATTGCACGCCCATGAGGATATTAACTCCCCCTTCGTCCCATCCCACATCAAATGCATAGCGCGTTCCCTTGAAGGCTGCCGCCAAATCCCTTATTTTAAAATAGTTGTATCCTTCTATATTGTAAGCACGAAAGGTCTCATCTCTGCCAAATACGGAAGCCTTCACGGTCGCAGGTGCTGCATATTCATAGGGCAGAACCTTAAAGTACCACGTTTGAATCGCATCTGCCGTGCCTTTTTTTACTGCGGAAAGACTATAAAATTCCTTTGGAACAGGGTCTGACATAGGATAGTTCCCGCTGAAAATTGCGGCGGCCAGATCACTGAAGGAATCATTGCCGCCAGTCGATCCCAAATCCACATAGGTGATATCCGCTTTGTCAAAATAATACGCTGTATCGGGCCCCTCATACGTACCGCTGCCAACGAAGGTCTTCATTGCGCCATACCACTCCAGGCCTTTTTTTGTGCCGATATCGATATACTGCACGAATTGCAAATGGCCGTTGATGATTATCGGCTCCGGCAGTATATCTATCATTTCATACATCAGATGAAAGCTGTGTACATCAACAGAACAGCGTGCTTTGTCCACCTGATAACTACCGCCGACAGGCACAATCCATACTTTCTCCTTAGCGCCGTCACCATTGATATCATCCTCATAGGATCCATAGCTGTCAAAATTCAGGGTAATGCCGGAAGCATATGCATCAGTCGGCAACAGCGTAGTGACAGCAATCAAAACCAGAAACATCAACTTTTTCATTCTATTTCCTCTCCAATTAATTTAATATGATTTGGCTCCGGCGAGCTTCACAACCACCAATTTATGATCTGAGGCTCTCTGTGCCAGAAGAAATCCGTTGTTGAATTTCTTTGCCCAGCTGCTTCCAAGGTAATTAAATGGAACCAGGAGATTTCCTTTCATGTCAATCGCGCCTATTTTTATATAGCTCACATTATTTTCAGGACAGCGTCTTCCGATCACACAAATACCGTCATCATTAAACTCTTCTGCCGTAACAAACGGTGGAATTGCCAATTCTTTTTTTGTTGCAATATCTATCAGAACACGATAATTACCATCTTCATCGAACTCTTTTAACTCTGCCAACACAAGGCCATTGCCCACCTCATACGCATAGGAGTACCTGTTTTGGTCAAACCCATACTGATGAATGGCTCTTAAAAAATCAATCCTATCCGGTGTCTCATATTTTTTGTCAACCTTAACGGTTTTTATATAGGTGCAGTTTGCATCATAAACATCGTAGCTGTTTGTATCGTAAGCTGTTCCAAAGAAGGTACCAACCTCGATCTCTGGATGAAAAGTCAGGTCATAGCAGTACCAGCTTCCATCCTCCTTCTCATCAATTCTGCCATAATCCCTGGGAAACAGTTTATTGCCGTTAAGATCGATGAGGTTACTGCCACCGCCTTCATAGCTAACATATGCTTTTCCGTTCTCGAATTTTGCCCCGATGGTGAACAGAAAGTCAGTTATGGCATTTCCGGTTTTGTCAATAAACCCCCATTTCCCGTTATCGCCTACAACGCATGCCCGCCCTTCGTGAAAGGCGGCGATACCCCAGTTCATTGTGTCAGACCAACTGTATTGATTCGCATTTGCTGAATAGCTATAGTTTGTGGCAAGCACGGTCTTTCCGCTCTTGTCGATAAAGCAGATCTTATCATTGATCACGGTCCTTGCGACACCTTCAGAAAATTCCGAGCTTGCAAAACCATAGGCGACAAGGCTCAGTTTGCAGTCGATGGCCACCTTACCATCTGAATTTACATAACCATACTTTTCACCGTCGGAAAACGCACACATCCCTTCACTGAACGTACCCCACGCCATGTAATAGCCGGAACCAAGTCCAGTCACCACGGTCTCGGTGTAGGTTTCCGCAGATACCGCAGCCGGCACGCTGAACACCATCGCCATAAAAATTAAAATGATAAGGTATTTCTTCATAACTGTTCCTCCCAGAAACCGTTCTGCTTTCATTCCACATGGATCAAGCAATGCAAACAACTTTAGATCTATTCCCGTTCCTTTATTACTGTGCATGCAAGCTAATGGTATTTCCTGTGGCTGCATCCCTCAGCTTAAGAGCTCCATCCGCTTCAAACCAATAGGCTAGATTTGTATACTCGTCTGGTCCGCTGAATATCTCTACGGTGCTGTCGTCTACTTCGGCAGAGGTAGACGTCATTCCTTCTGCTCTTTCCTGTTGTGCTCGGATATCGTAGTTCTTGATCTCACAGCAAATGCCGCTTGCCGGATCAATGATCTGGAAAGAAATTGTGGAAGCCGCGGTTCCATCCACCTTCCAGGATTTATAGAGACGATCCTTTTCTGACCCAGCTTTTCCCTCTGTTTTCAGCTCACTAATCTTGGCATATTCGTATTCCACGTAGGAAAGCAGCTGATCATCCGCTGAATAAGATCGTGATCTTGTTGTATTGCCGTACTCGTCGTATTCAGAAACGATATACTGACTCAGAGCATCCGGCTGTATGGACTGATACCGAGATTCTTTGATCAACTGATCTTTTCCATTATATTCATATACAATTGGTGAATTTGTATACTCGTCTGTGATATGACTTACTTCCCTGATTTTATTTCCCTTACTGTCATACTGGTATTCAAGATCACGCCAGACTTTATCCTCCTGCCCTTCCCTTGAATGGGTTTGCTTTTCAGTGAGGCAATTGCCGGCTGAGTCATATGTATACTCCGTTTTTGTTATGTTGTTCAAGGCACCGCCCACCGTTGCGGTGGAATGCTCCTCTTTCAGGATCAGGTTCCCTTGTTTGTCATGGCTGTATTCTATCTGGCTCATTACATTTGAGTAACCTTCCCTGTCATAATCTGTACTTGTTGCCGTCAGAATTTTACCCGCCTCATCATACACTGTGGTATCCACCTGACTTCTTACGCCGGTATCCTGGTCAATGTACGTTTCCTGCTGGGTAACAGCATCTGGATAGGAATAAAGCGACTCGAACATACTTTCGTTTTCGCCAAAACTCTGCTGCATCCTGCGAACCCTTTTGCCTTCCTCATTGTATCCATACGAGATCTCCATGGTACAGGTTCCATCTGCATCATAGTATTTGACACCGGTCAGTACATAAGCAGATTTCTCCTCCTTCTTTTCAGCCGAGTGGCTGGAAGATGCGGTTTTCCCTGTGCTATTACTCTGTCCTGCCGCCTTTTGCATGCCGCATCCGGGGAGCAGCATGATTCCTGCGAGAAGCAGGCACATTATTAGCATGCAGACACGGGACATTTTTTTTCGTATTGCCATTTTTATTTCTGTTCCTCCTGTGCCTCTATTTTTAGTTTCATTGTTATATCATACAAATCAATATACCAAACAGAATTGTCTTGTGGAGCACGATTGCAAAATCAGGCTTATTTCCGTCAAAAATAGTACCCGGACAGCCCTATTGCAACAAGATACTCGTTCCTGTTGTTTTCATTGTTGATGATGCCCTATCTCCGATTGGAAAAGAACGTATCCCTATTTGTTGAAAAACAAACCGCTTTATGATTTAATAAAAGAAACCAAAACTCATGCCCCACCTAGCACTCTGTAGCCCTTAAATCTTGTAGGGAATTAGGTGTTACAGAGTATTAGGTGCAAATCAATATGGAGGACTTTATGGCGTTCGGATTTTTTAGGAAAACAGAAACAGCCGACATCATTTTTATGGGCGGCAAAATCTATACTCAAAATACTGACATGCCCTGGACGGAAGCAGTTGCCTGTAAGAACGGGCTGATTCTCGCCTTGGGCGATTATGAAGATATCAAGGAACTTGAAGGGAAGCATACCAAAATCGTTGATCTGGCAGGAGGCTTCATGCTCCCCGGTTTGATAGAAACCTCCGGTCATCCTGTTTTAGACACATTTAAGAATTCCTGTCTGTTTCTGAAAAAAGGTACCTTCGATGAGACCTTGTCACAAATTTCCGAATATGCAGGTGCACAAACTGATTCAGAGATCATCTTTGCCTATGGCTATGAAGAATCGATCTTCGAGTCTCTTGAGCAGGACAAAGCCAGCGAAGCACTGGATGAAATCTGTCAGGAGAAGCCTGTTGTTGTACTGGGGAAAAGCGGACTTCACTGCTGGCTCAATACCCTTGCAACAGAGACAGTAAAGGCCGCAGCAGCTGAGGATGAGATCACCACAATTTCTCTGGCATATCTGCTCCATGTTTTGGAACCTTTTCATTCCGACATTATTCCAAAAGAATTTACAGACGGCATGCTCCGATATTGCAAGAAGGGATTCACCTCTGTTTTTGACTGCGGTGCTCCAGAGTATTTTACTTCTATATACCAGGGTTTTATGGTTCATGCTTATCAGGAGAATATGGTGAAAAATCGGTTTTTCGGCTCTCTTTTAGTCACCAGGGATATTAATCCTGCACCCATGATCCGGAAACTGTCTCAATACCGTACGCACTGCGTAGAGCTCAATGAACATGTGAATTTTTCTACGTTAAAGCTCCTTGTTGATCGAACACCCGGAGCTGTCTCCATTACGGATAGTGCTTTGCGGGAGTTCTGCCTGCTGGCAGCCGACAACGGCTTTGACATTCACATTGATGCCATTGGAGGCCAAGCAGTTGCAGAAGCAGTGGAGGCGCTGCAAGCCAGCCGTTCTGCCGGATATAAAAAATCCGCCTTCACCGTGGCACACGATAAAGATGCGGATAATGCAGCACTTGAGCACACAAGCTTAGGAACTGATATCAAAGAAACTCCACGCACCTATGAACGAGAAGGCGCCTGGATCGGCATTCAAAGAGCGGCAACGATAACCGAAGCCTTGGATCTGCTCACCGTTGATGGAGCAATCCAGTTGGGAATCATTGACAGCTTCGGTACCATTGAAAAGGGAAAACATGCAGACTTTGCAGTCTTTGACAAAGACCCCTTTGGGTTGGGAAGTATCGAAGCATTAAAAGAATTACAGGCTGTCATGACCGTAATTGATGGTAAAGTGGTTTACGATGCAGCAGAAGATAATTCAAATCAATGGCACCTGATGCTCACACCTCAAGATTTCGAATTCGACGAATAGAAACATATTATTCTTCCTTTGGCGCATACTAAAAATCAAAACCAAAGGAGGTTTGTTATGTTTAAACATGAAAAACAATTGTTGAATCCCGTTAAGATTGAACGACCCAATCCCCAGTATGCGGTCTTGCTGCAAGAACAGCTGGGAGGAGGGAATGGCGAACTGAAAGCTGCGATGCAATATATTTCACAGAGCTTTCGGATTAAAGATCAGGAAATCAAGGATCTATTCTTAGATATCGGTGCAGAGGAATTATCCCACATGGAAATGGTTGCAACCACCATTAATCTGCTCAACGGACATGAGGTTGATTATGAAAAGACTGGGGTTGGAGAAATCCAGACTCATGTGCTCCTTGGTCTCAATCCAGGTTTGATGAATTCATCCGGATACTCCTGGACCGCCGACTATGTGACGGTTACCGGAGATCTTTGTGCGGACCTGCTTTCTAATATCGCTTCAGAGCAAAGGGCGAAGGTGGTTTACGAATACCTCTACAGGCAGATCAATGATAAGTATGTAAAAGAAACCATTGATTTTCTGCTGAATAGAGAGGAGGCTCATAATGCTTTGTTCCGCCAGGCATTTAACAAGGTACAGGATACAGGATCCAATAAAGATTTCGGCGTGACAGAGGATTCCAAGCTCTATTTCAACCTTTCAACTCCTTCAGCCAGCGATGCTATGCGAAACAATATGAATGTCAATCCACCGAGCTTTAATAATTAAATATTATAAAATTGGACCTTCGGAAACGACGGTCCTCTTTATTAATCTCGTCTCCCACTGTCAGTGGTTTTTTCATCTGCGCGATAGACGATTTTCCCATTGATAATGGTAAATTTTGTTTTTGTGAAAACCTCCATTGGATTTCCATCAAAAATAGCAATATCCGCATCCTTTCCTACTTCAAGGCTTCCTACACGATGAGCCACACCGCAGATTTGTGCTGGATTGATGGTAATTGCCTTCAGACCTTCTTCCATATTAAGACCTTCCTTGACCGCATATCCAGCACAGATAGGCAGATACTGAATTCTTGATACAGGATGATCGGTACAAATGGCAACTTCGACACCGTGCCGATGAAGGATTCCAACGGTTTTAAAATCCATATTCTGAATTTCGATTTTACTTCTTGAGGATAATGTGGGCCCAACAATAGCCGGAAATCCCGAAGCCGCAATCTCGTCTGCAATGAGATGGCCCTCGGTGCAATGATCAAGCGTCAGCTTGAGGTCGAATTCCTTGGCAATGCGAATTGCGGTTAGAATATCATCTGCTCTGTGGGCATGGGCTTTCAACGGTATTTCTTTTCGCAGCACCGGGATCCAGCAATCTTTTCTAAAGTCGCTCTCAAAATCACTGCCGTTCTTGTCTGCAGCTTCTTTCTTTCTCAAATATTCTTTCGCATTAAAAAGTTCTTCCCGCAAGAACGCCGCAATGGTCATTCTGGTAGTGGGGAGCATTTTTAACTCATCATAGTTGTTTTTAGGGTTTTCCCCCAGTCCGATTTTCATTGCCGCAGGAGCAAGAACAGCCATATCATCGATGCATCGCCCGTCCGCCTTAATAAATGCGGATTGTCCTCCTACAACATTGGAGCTGCCCGGCCCAGTCATCATCGAGGTGATTCCTGATCCAATGGCATTATGGAATGCTGAATCCATTGGATTGATGGCATCAATCGCTCTGATGTAAGGCGTCATCGGGTCGTTCATCTCGTTGCAGTCATCGCCCTCAAATCCTTTTTTCTCTTCCGTGATTCCGATATGGCAGTGTGCGTCAATCAGGCCTGGCATGACCCAGCACCCAGATGCATCAATCGTCTCGATTTGCTCATTTGAGGCGATGCTGATTGATTCTCCTATTTCTGCAACTTTGTCGTTCCGGATCAGAATACAGCCCGATTCGTATACTTTGCCCGCCATGGTGAGAATCCGTCCGTTTTTTATCAAAAGATTCATATTCCTTTGCTCCCTTGTGTATAAATTCCTTACTCTTGAATATAATAAATCTACTTCTTGTTTTTCTTACAAAAAAAACAAGAAGTAGCGGATCACTACCTCGTGTTTTTTCCAATAATAATAACTTGTTATTAACGATTGTTGTTATTATTCTGGCTGTTGCGCAAGTCTTTGCTATTGTTGTTGTTCTGAGTATTATTGCGCACGTTCTGGCTGTTGTTAGCGTTGTTCTTTTCTTGAGAATTACGCATATTATTCTGGCTGTTGCGTACATTCTGATTGTTGTTGTTGTTTGTGTTTTCAAATCTGTTGTCCATAGTTCTCACCTCCGATAATAGTATCTGCGCTGAAAAAAATATTATTCAGAAATTTTACCCGTTTATTAAATCTGCCGAAGGATAAACTATAGTTAATTGGCGGCGAGTATTCGCTGCGTTACAGTGTACTCGCATCAATCGTGTGATGGAGGTGATTTGATGACAGAGCAAAACTTAAACGAAAGAAACAGGAAAACGAAGGTTGAAAGTCATGTGACAGCAGCTTTGTTCAGCAATAACGGCACTTATAATGAGCTTTCCGGCGTCTATATTCCCAGCGAGCAAGAAGTTGCCCTCGCAAAAGATTTCGTGGATGAAAACGAAAAATAGGGTGCGCACAATGCACCCTATTTTATGAATCTCTGTTTTATTAATCTATTTGAGATTGGGCTCACTACTCGTACAATGGAGTCAAACCAAAAAGCTATATGTTCCATTCTTCTGCTTGTTTTCGTATTTCAATAAACCGCCGGTAAACCCCCTCTTGGGCCGCAAGGCTTTCATGATCGCCCCGCTGGACGATGCGTCCCTCATCCAATACCAAAATCTGATCTGCGCTTTTGATGGTCGCCATGCGATGTGCAATGACTAGAATGGTCTTTCCTTGCGTCAATGAGCTGATTGCCGCCTGGACAAAGTGTTCGTTTTCCGGATCTACACTAGCGGTTGCTTCATCGAGAATTACGATGGGCGCATCCTTTAGCATGGCGCGTGCGATCGAAATCCGTTGCTTTTCTCCTCCTGATAATGATGAACCTCCCTCCCCAATCATGGTTTCATAACCTTGCGGAAGCGCTGTTATGAAGTCGTGGCAACGGGCTTTTTTTGCAGCTTCCTCCACTTCTCCTATGGTTGCATCCGGCTTCCCGAATCTAATGTTATTCATCACCGTGTCATGAAACAGGTACACATTCTGAAATACCATGCTGATATTTCGAAGCAAACTGTCACAGCTCATTCTTTTTACATCAATTCCCCCAATGGACACGCAGCCCGAATCCGCATCGTAAAAGCGGGCAATGAGATTGCACACTGTTGTTTTTCCGCTTCCGGAAGGTCCTACGATGGCGGTGGTTGTATGCTGAGGAACGATGAAGTTCACCGCGTCCAGCACCTTGCGCCTCTCATAGGCAAAATCCACATTTTTCAGTTCAATAGTAAAATTATCAGGAACAAGATCTATGCCGTTTTCATCAATAAAATCCGTTCCTTTGATTTTGTCCAGCTTATCTAACGTGGGCCCGATTACCTGCAGAACATGCGTCGCATTGTTCACCTTCTCCACCTGACCAAAGATTACAAAGGAAAAAATTGCCATCATCAGAAACTCGCTGACCGCCATTTTTCCTGCCGCTGCCATCAGCGCAGCAGCTCCAGAAATTGCAACGGACGCCAGCTTTAGGGCTATCAAGTGAAGACAGTTGCAGGGTACGTACTGCCGCTCTATCTTTACATTGATACTCCGGTGCCGGCGAAATGCCTTCCTGATGTTGGCGGTGGAGGCCCCCTCCTGTCCGTATGCCTTCACAACCGGAATTCCCTTTATGTATTCCAGTGAGGCTGTTATGATTTCATTTTGCGCCTGCTGGTGAACCGGAGCATTTTTATGGCTGAAATATCCCATGAGCCGCAAAGAAAGTGCAGATAAGGCCACTCCTATTACGGCAATGACTGCGGCGGTCCAACTATAAAATCCAAGGCAAAGGATCATAGCAAAGGCGCTGATATATCCGCCGATTACCGTGTCCAACATGTTCATAGCATACATTTCCACGAAGGAGAGGTCGGTTGTCACAGCGCCCACCAGTTCCCCTGTACTGTGTCGGTCAAAGAATCCCAGCGAAACCCTCTTCAATATATCTCCCATCCTCATCCGCTCCTCAGCGGTCACTTCATGGCCCACACTGTCCTGAAAGACAGCCCGCAGATAGGAAAATAAGAATCTTCCCATGATCATAATTACCATAAATATAAGAAAATACAGGCTGTAAACAGGGGTAAGGATCCTTCTGCCTGCCTGATGCTCCAGCATAAGGTTCAACGCGTAAGCCGCACCAATTATGGGCATGGCAGTGAACATTGCGCTCAGAAAAGACCATAAAAATCCCCAATAAAGCCTGTTCCTCCTCGATCCGCACCATTGAAAAATTCTTCTCATTGTCTTAAGCACCTGCCATCACCCCTTTCCTGCGATCTGCATCTACGCTGCCTCCGGCACCAATATCGAGGGCTTCGGTGCTGTCTGCCTCCGTCACCTTCTTCCCTGTAGCAGCCCACTTTTTCGCACCGATATGTGCCCGCCACATATCCAGATACATCCTGCTGCCTTCCAGCAGTTCCTGCTGCGTTCCGCTTGCGGTAATTATCCCCTGATGGATTAAGATGATCTGGTCTGCATGCTTTATCGTAGAAAGGCGATGAGCGATCACAAGAAGCGTTTTTCCCTTTGTGAGCATTGCAATTGAGTTCTGCAGTTTATTCTCATTTTCCGGGTCGGTGAAGGCCGTCGCCTCATCCAAAATAACAATGGGTGCGTTTTTCAGGATGGCCCGCGCGATGGCAATTCGCTGGCGCTCTCCTCCAGAAAGCTTCCCCCCCGCTTCTCCTGCCATTGTGCTCCATCCGCCTTCCAAACGAGAAATAAATTCCCCGCATTGAGCTGCTTCTGCAGCTGCCATTACCTCTTGATCTGAAGCGCCGGGCCTTCCCAGACGAATATTTTCAAGAAGAGAACAGTTGAAAAGATAAGTGTCCTGAGTCACATAACTGATCATTCGTGCCAGCTGGGCAAGGGGCATTTTACGCACATCTGTGCCGCCAATGGTGATGGAGCCTCCGTTCACATCCCAAAATCTTGCAATCAGACGTGCGATTGTTGATTTTCCGCCTCCCGAAGGACCCACCAGGGCGTTGAAGCTTCCTTCCTGCAGTCTTATATTGATATCATGCAACACATCCCCGCCGTCCTTGTTATAGGCAAAGCTCACGTTCTCCAGCTTCACTTCATAGGAAGAGAGCGGTACGTTTCTCGCAGTATCCGGCAGAGAGGGAAGGGTGAGCAGCTCATTGATATCCTTAACTGCATATTCGATTGACTTCCAGTCGTTTACCGCAACCGTAAACCATGCGACGGGTGCGGTGATACTCATGGAAAGAATCATTCCCAAAGTCAGCTCCGCCGGGGTAAGACTTCCGTCCAGATAAAGCAGCATCCCCATCGGCAGAATTCCCAAAAGTGTGGAAGGAAGAACTGCACCGCCCAGATTCATAAGCTTCCATGTGCTTTGATACCAGTTCAGTGTAAACTGCTTAAAGGAATCCACTGCGTCAGCAAACTTCTCATATGAGCCCGAGGAACGATTAAATGCCTTAATGACCTGAATTCCGCCGATATATTCCACAATAACACTGTTGACGCGATTGCTCGCCTCCATATATGCTGCATACTGGGTGTTGTAATTTTTCATCATCACCCCATAAACTGCCGCTCCCAGCGGAATGCAGATAAGAGCTGCCAAGGCAAGCCTCCAATCAATAGCAATCAGATAAAGGAACACTGCGGCCGGAAGCAGCAGGTTTGAAATTCCCTCAGGTATCATATGGGCCAAAGGCAGCTCAATGGTCTCCACCCGATCTACTATAATGTTCTTTATCCTGCCCGATGGATGTGATTGAACTTCTCCCAAAGGTGCAGACATCAGGCTTTGAGCGATGGCAAAACGAATATTCTCCAGGATCTGATATGCAGACTGATGAGACAACGTTGTGGAAATGCCGTAAAAGATCAGCTTAAGCCCGTATCCCAAAGCACTAATTCCTGACCAGAACAA
This sequence comes from Clostridiales bacterium, assembly GCA_015243575.1. Taxonomy (NCBI): domain Bacteria; kingdom Bacillati; phylum Bacillota; class Clostridia; order Peptostreptococcales; family Anaerovoracaceae; genus Anoxybacterium; species Anoxybacterium hadale. The sequence goes on along the minus strand of CP042469.1, from coordinate 3,835,833 downwards.
AATGACATCCGGCGATGGTGATCCTTCAAAAAAGAGAAGGATCATTTGATAGACGCCCACATATGGAACCAGCCCTCCTGCCACACTGATCACTGCAAAAACGACAGAAAGTATGAATTTGAGCTTGCAGTCCTGCGCAAACTGGATTATGGTACGGAACGTACCTCGTTGTTCTTTCATTGATTTCACCTCCGAATGGTAAGTTTAATTTGCTGCCTGATTGGCGCAGTACGTCGGTACCACCGCCAACGGTTAGATGTTTCTAACCTCAACCTATCTTAACAACGATTCGGAAGCTACACTACTCCATATGTGATTATGCTGCTCCGTTCGGACAACAAATCTTGCCAAGTGATCAGCGCACCGATCTCCTCAATTTGGTTATGCACCTTTTTTGCTTGATTATCCGCTTGATCTCCGGTATTCGCCCGGGCTCATACCGATTATAGACTTAAATGCAGCAGAAAATTTGCTGGCATTATCATATCCCATTTGAAGGGCAATAGAAGTTATACTGTCTTCGCTTCTTCGGAGCTGAACAGCAGCAACATTCATTCGGTACGCCTTCATATATGCATATATAGAAGTGCCGTAAACCCCCTTAAAGCATTTTTTCATGGAGGTAACCGGAAATCGAAACTGTTCCGAAATCTCCTCCAAGGTGTAATGGCGATGGGGTGATGCGGTAATAAAAGCCATGATGGCCTTCACCTTTTCGACCTGAGTCTTATAGAAGTAAGGCCGTTCTCCACAGTCTGGCGGTACATCCAGGGTACTGAGAAATAACAGAAGCTCTAGTATTTTAATCCTAAAAAAAACGGTACGCACCGTTTCAGGCACAAAATACAATTCTGAAAATATATGCTCAATACTTGCCCCTGCCCTCATGATATAGGGGCGTTTTCCCGAACAGAATTTTTCACTTAAGTCATGAAGATCAACCTCAAATCCCTCCAATATCCCCTTAAGCGCTTGAGCAGCTTCTTCCAGGCAGAAGGAAACTGTAATGCCGTGGTAGTGGCGCAAGGGAAAGTGAAACATTCTGCTATGATGATCCCTCGCATTCATCTGTAAGTCTCCCGCCTCCATATAGAGGCAGCTTCCTTCATCCAGTTCCCACTCAAGCCGTCCTTCCCGGCAATGGTCGATACAGAACATATTTACCTCCGGACGAAAATAGGACATACAGCAATCGATATGAAAATCATGGTACAGAAGGCTGACTCCCGGGAACACCTCATATGCAGTCATCATCCCTTCACCTGTGCGATCCTGGAGCTTGAAAACGGTGCAGGATGCGTCCCTGCAAACCAAGATCACATTGTCGCCGAGATAGGCTGCGTCATCAATTGCCATGTTCTACACCACCTTTTCTCCCCTGCAGCGTTCCTCTCCGGTGGTCTCTATGAAACGTCTTTCTCCAGCAGATTCAAGAAAATATGTCAGCGTTTTTCTGATACCGCAGGAATCAAGGGATTCATTCCGAACAATTCTGCCATCCTCAATCTGAATAATATGGGTGCAGCATGCAAATATGAACTCCGGATCATGGGTAACCACGAAGACACTCTTTCCTTTTGCAGCCAACATGCGGAGGTTTTGGGCCACCTCCTTCATGTGTTTTAAATCCAGCCCACTTGTGGGTTCATCAAATACAATGATCTGTCGCCCCGATGCTATGGCAGAGGCTATCGCAACACGCTGCTTCTGCCCGCCGGAAAGTGCCATGGGGTGACAGTCCTTCAGGTTCAAAAGATCAAGTCCTTCTAAAATGAATTCTGCCATTGGAATATCCTCACGATCCATGGAGATCAATACTTCATCCAATACACTTTCGACAAAAAGCTGATGGTTGACATCTTGCATTACCATATAACAATTCGTTAGAAGCTGTCTTCCTGTCAGTGCGTCTCCATCGAGGATCACCTTACCCCTGCACTTCCGTTCCAAGCCGCAGAGGCAGCGGGCGAAGGTTGATTTTCCGGCTCCGTTTTGCCCGATTACTGCTATGATTTGGTTTCGAGGGAGATCAGCCTGTTGGATCCGCAGCACCTCAGTATTCCGGGAATAGCAAAATTGAAACTGGGACAGGGAAATTTTACAGCCCGGCTTTAAGGACTGTGTTGAAGCAGCAGGAGCAGTCTCAGAAAGGCTCTCCAGCTTAAGAGTCCTAAGACCCATAAGATCCAGTCCGTTTCTCATGAGAGTTGAAAATTCTTCGGCATTATACTCTCTCGTAATACGGCCATTTTCCATATACATGACACGGTCGATCAATTCCCGAAGATAATAAAGCCGATGCTCTGCAATCACTACCGTTTTTCCCATACGCTTCCATTTAGCAAGAAGCACCCTCAGATCCTCTACCGCATAAGGATCAAGATTGGACGATGGCTCATCCAGAACAAAGACCGCAGCGCCCATCGCAGCAGCTGACCCGCAAGCGATTTTCTGCTTTTCGCCTCCAGACAGGGCAAAGATACTTTTATCGAGCAATGGTTTCAACTCCAGCTCCTCTGTAACATTTTTAATCCTGCTCAGAATCTCATTTTCCGGAAGGCCCATATTTTCGCAGCCAAAAGCAAGTTCACTTGTGGTGTCGGTGTTAAAAAACTGACTCCTAGGATTCTGAAATACAGAACCCACAAGCTCTGCTGTTTCATAAAGAGGAATGACGGTTACGTCCTTTCCTTCAACCAAAACACGACCTGCCAGCCGTCCTTCATAATAGTGAGGAATCAGCCCATTGATCAGCCTGGTCAGCGTAGTTTTCCCACAGCCAGAACCACCACATAAAAGAAGAAATTCTCCCTCCGTTACCGTCAGGCTAATATCGTGCAGGCCGCATTCGCGGTCCCCGCTTCCATAGGTGAAGGATACATTATTTATTTCGATCAAAAATATCTCCTCCTTTTGTGTTTCAGAATAGAATCCATACTGACAGCGCCCCAAGCGAAAACAGAATCAGCAGCCAATCCGTTAATCTAAACCCGATGCGGCAGATATTTGTTCGCCGAACCGGCTTGCCCAGACCTCTTGTCAGCGCTGCGGCAGAGAGCTCCTCTCCGATTTTTACGGTGCACATCAACATAGGAACCAGACGGTATTCCAGCATAGCTGCGGGACGATTCCCTCCCAAGCCGATCCCTCTCATTCGCATTGCGTCTCGGATGGCAGCCAGCTCTTCTGCCGCCGTAGGGAAAAAACGCATCATTACTGCAAAAGGGATGATGATCTTTTTCGGAATCCGCATCCGTTCAAGAGCAGCGACAAACTCCGCGATTTTTGTTGTGCTCACCACATAGTAGCCCATAACCAATCCGGGGACAAACCTTGTAATCATTCCCGAAAAAATCACAATCAGCAGATTTGCAATTCCTTCCGTCTTCTGTACCAGAAAGGTTTCTCCCGATATGGCTGCTGCAATGAAAATGAAATAGATCAAGGCCGTCCGAACGCCTCCTTCCATTATCAGCAGCAAGAACGGAAGAACGGCAAGGATCTGGCGTACAGCTCCCGACAAGCCGTCATAGCCCCCGCTGACCAAAACAAGATTAACGGCAAAGAGCATGATGAGTTTCGTTCGGGGATCAAGACGAAAATTGCTATTCTTTTGTTCGGTAAACAAGAGCAGCTTCATCTACGCAATCCCCGCCCGTTTGAAATGCTTCTTCAGCAGAGATTTCCCAAAATATGCACCAAGCACGCTTCCTGCCGCTGCGGCCAGAACTACAACGCCGAAGGCCCAGGTGGGAGTAATAGCCATAAGAGTATCCGCATAGGTATCACCATAGCCGCTCCGCAAACTTTTGAAATATGTTTCCCTCATGAAATAAAAGGGAATCATCAGCCCGGTAATCCATTGGCTGAACACGGCATATCCGAGCAAAATAGAACTCCAACTTTTAAAATTCCCATTTCGCAGGATCAGATCTCCTGCCAGAGGAAAGACGATTCCGGTAATAATACAAGGCCAGGGATGGCCGAAAACCAGCATGAGTATCGCAAGCAGTATCCCCATGATTGTTACCATTCCAAATTTCCGTACCCGTGTCAGGAAAAGCATAAAGGGTACGCCGGCTGTAAGAGGACAAAGAAAAGGAATTGCGAGCATCATTACCGGTATGTACCCCACCATTCCAGTAACAAAGAATATGACAAAATAAATGGCGGTGAAGATTCCCACATTGATTAGATCCTTAGCGTTCAGGTTACGCTCCTTAATCCCACCTTCTGTATTCAATTTTTTCTCCACGAATAACCTCCCTTGCAATTTAGTTAGTCATTACTAACCTATCTATTTAAGAAAAACGCTCTTCAGCGCCCTTCTTAAATATAGTAAAAACAGGTAAAATTGTCTACTCCATTTAGTCAAAACAACTCCAGTCCGTCGGCGGATTGTCTCTTTGGAGCAAAGACGTCAGTGGATCATTGGAAGGTAAACCGCAGTTGGCTCTGCGATACTCCAAAGGGGACATTCCGATCACATCTTTGAAGGCCGAAGCAAACTTGCTTGCGTTCTGATAGCCTACCAAGCCCGCCACTTCAGCTATGCTTGCTCTCGTCTGATTCAGCATAACAGCCGCAGCCTGCATGCGGTAAGTTCTCATATATGAATAGAGCGTTGTTCCGTAAACGCCTTTAAAACACAGCTTCATAGCCGTCAGCGGTATCTTGAAACGCTTTGATAACTCCTCCAGTGTATCGTGTCTCTCAAGATCTTGAGTCATATATTCCTTGATTTCTTTAATTACCTCAACTTGACTTCTATGAAAATATTGTTTCTCACCCATGTGGGCGGAACTGTCTACGGTGCTCAAAAACAAAAGCAGTTCCAAAATTTTAATCTTATAATAGCCTTTTTTGATTGCTTCCGGCACCCGATAGAGCTCTGAAAAAATATGCCCCACCGATTCTGTGGCCCGCATGATAAAGCAGCGGTCACAACCACAAAGGCTATCTCTAAGAGCATATAAGTTAATGGAGATATCACTCAGCACACCGGACAAAGAACCTGCTGCCTGCTCAAGATCGATTACGACAGAAATGCCATGATAATGCTCCAGCGGAAATGTAGAGCGAAGTGTCCTGTTGCCAATCATATTAACCGATAAGTCTCCCTCCTCCAGATATACACAAGATCCATCGGGGAAATCACACTCAAAGCGCCCCTGCCTGCAGTGGTTGATTTCCATGATATCTCGATAAATTCTCGGACCCTGAAAACACTCCCCCGTATGGAAATCATTGTAGATCAACTCCACACCCGGAAACACCTCATAGGACGTCATAATTCCGTCACTTCCGTCTGCCATCCGATAGACCGCACAGCCATCCTCCTGAGAAACGATCTCAATCACAGACCCATACAGCTCTTTTTCCTTTGATAGAATACTCATGATTGCTCTCCCGCTCTCAAGGAACCTTCCCAGAGGGAACCTTCCCAGAGGGAATTTCCCTAGATGGGTTTACTCCGCGGAAACAGACGATAGACCCAGTATTCCAGATCTCGACATGACGGTAGTGGTTATTCAACTTATCCTCCAACTCTATTTTTGTCATAAAGGGAGGCGTGAAGTATCCTTTTGGAACATAGAGGTGATTGATAAACCAGTCGGTTCTCCGATTCTCTCCTTTTATATAAAAGCATCCAATGAAGCAGCCTCCCGGTTTTATCACTCTTTTGATCTCTTGAAACGCCGCATCCTTATCTGGAAACGCGTGAAACCCGTTCATGGACAATACAATATCAAAGGATGCTTCTTCAAAAGGAAGGTCTCCCACATCGCCCCTGAGACATTGAATATTTTCAATACCTGCATCCGCAAACTTCCTTTCCGCAGCAGTCATCATTTCCGGTGAATAATCGAGACACGTAATTTGTGCACCCTTTAATTCCTTGTATTTCGGAGTGGTAAACAGCGCAGTTCCCACCGGAACATCCAGCAGACTGCCGTTGAAGTCATCCGGGATCCACTTTAAAAGCCGATTTGCATATACCGTATCAGAAAACCCCCATACCAGCTTGCAGGCCAGAGTAGACCATAGGCTATCTGTTGATAGAAGGCGATCATACAACCCTGCCCCCTTCTGATATCGCTTAAAAATAACATCTTTTCGTTCCATTCAAAACACCCCTCTCCCAACCGCTCTTCGCTGCTTTCTAATAATTAAGTGAAAAGTTTCTAAGTGCCTCGAGTTAGCTTCATCTAACCCATTTTTATCTTACCATCGTTAACAATTATTGTCAACGGAGCACCGTTCTGCCTATTGCGGGTACTCTAACTAATTAAAATAAACTTATCTTGAAAAAACTCAAAGCTTCCTTTATTATAGAAGCATGACGATAAAATGAAATCGGGGGTGATAAAATGGAGATGCATGAATCAGGGGAAAACTACCTTGAAACAATCCTGATGCTCAAAGAACGTATGGGACAAGTCCGTTCCATCGATATCGCCAATGAGATGGGTTTTACGAAGCCCAGCATCAGTGTGGCTATGAAGAAGCTCAGAGAAAACGGTTATATCGAAGTTGATGAAGAAGGATATATTACGTTAAAAGATGACGGATATGAAATCGCTACCCGAATTTATGAGCGCCATAAAACAGTAGCTCAGCTTTTGATGCTGCTAGGAGTAAAGGAAGAAACTGCTTTAGATGACGCGTGTCGCATGGAGCATGATATCAGTGAAGAAAGCTATCAGAGTTTAAAGAAACATTATGAGTTTCTGGTAAAAAATCAGGCTTAGCATTCATTTGATTGATGAAAGCGGCCGTCACACATCTGTTATAGTACAAGTTCATCAGGCTTCCTTGATTTCGGAGTGGTACTTCCCTCTTGGAAACAAGGAAGTTTTTTTATAGGAAGCGACAGTAAATACAAATCCGAACGCAGTCCCCGTAAGGGTTGGGTTCGGATTTGTATTTGCGTAAGCCATATATGCTGTTAGTTAATTGCGTCATGATCCTGCTTTTCAGGGCAGTTCCTTTCGGTAAACCGCAGGCATGATATATTTATATCTGGATTCCTCCCGGTTTAGGGACTCAGAGTGTCCTATAAACAAATATCCGCCCGGTTCCGTCATGTCGTAAAATTTATTGACCAAATCTTTTTTGGTCTCAGAATCAAAATAGATCATTACATTTCTGCAGAAAATAGTATGAAACTTTCTCTTGAATGGAAAGTTCCGCTCCATAAGGTTGAACTTTCTGAAAATCACTTCATCTCGAACTCGTTCTGTAACGATGCTGTTTTCAGAATCTATTTTCTTAAAATAGTTCAGCCGCCATTCAGGTGGCAGTACTGAGATTCTGTCTGTGTTGTAAACTGCTGCTTTTGCGATATCGAGCACTTCATTGGAGATATCAGTGGCTAGGATTTTTGCATCCCACCACATTTTCTCCTTTCCGAAAAATTCATCTACCAACATAGCCAGAGTATATGGCTCCTCCCCGCTGGAGCAGCCAGCGCTCCAGATGCGTAGATCCTTGTCATACACGGTATATTTTAAATAGGGCAGGACATGGTTCTTTAAATACAGAAAATGATCTGCCTCCCTCATAAAGAAGGTATGGTTCGTCGTAATCTTATCAATAAGTGTCACAGCCGCATCGCCGCTTCGATCCGAGACGATATAATCATAATACTCAGAAAAGCTGCTAAAATTGTTTTGGACAAGGACATTTTGAAGGCGTCCTGTAACCAGTGCCTCCTTTTCTTCCTTTAGATGAATTCCATAATTCTTCTTGATAAATGCTGCCAGCTGCTGAAATTCTTTTTTCGTTATGGAGATCATTGTTTCACTCGCCTTTAGGGGGCTGAGAGAGAGGAAAAGCCTCCCCTCAGCCAGTTTATATCAAACACATCTTTTCAGTTATCGTTTGATACTGCTAACAAATTCAGATAATTTGAAAACAGTATTAAAAGTTATTGTGGCTGTTACGTTCTTAATCCTCGCCTAGTACTTACCAAATTCGAAATCGCTCAGGGAAATAGTCTTTTCCTTTTGCACCGCTGCCGGAGCCTCTTCGCCCTGGGCTTCTCCGGTTTTCCTTTCGGACATACTTTCAATCATCTTCAATACTTCCGGATCAACAGAAGCCAGCCTGCTGTAACCGCTGCTTCTCTTTTTCAGGTTAAATTTACCGACCATTTCCCTCAGGAAGGATGCCTGGCTGGACAATTCTTCACTGGCTGCGGCACTTTCCTCTGAAGTTGCCGAGTTGGTCTGAACAACCTGCGAGACAAGCATGATTCCCTGATTCACCTGTCCGATTCCGGTGGCCTGTTCATTAGATGCTACCGCGATTTCCTTAATCAACGTCGCAACCTTGTCAATGTCGTCAACAATCTTATTGAGGGCACCTGCAGTATCTCTCGCAATCTTGGTTCCGTCCTCCGATTTTTTGATGGAGCTTGAAATCATAGAAGTCGTCTCCTTTGCAGCGTCAGCAGAGCGGGCTGCCAGATTTCTCACTTCTTCTGCTACAACAGCAAAGCCTTTTCCGTGCTGGCCGGCTCTCGCCGCTTCCACCGCTGCGTTCAGTGCAAGAATATTGGTCTGGAATGCAATATCGTCTATTACCTTTATAATATTTGAGATATTAGCAGATGCTTCGTTGATATCCTCCATCGCCCTGAGCATATCTCCCATCTGCTGATTTCCCTGCACTGCATTGGATTTGGCAGTCTCCGCCAGATCGTTGGCCTGGTTTGCATTCTGCGCATTCATCTTTGTCTGAGAGGAAATCTCCTCCAGGGATGCAGTTAGCTGTTCTACCGAGCTGGCCTGCTCGGTAGCACCCTGAGAAAGTGCAATGCTTGAATCCGATACCTGCTTTGATCCGGCTGCCACCTGCTCTGAAGCTACTGCAATGTTGGAGAGCACTTCATTATTCTTATCCACCATTTCTGCCAGCTTCTTTCCAAGCAAATCCCGGTCAGAACGTACCTTGATATCAATGGTCAGATCTCCGGCCGCCATTCGTTCTGCCGCCAGCGCTTGCTCCCTGATACTGCTGATCATCCGGTCAAAGGATGCCATGAGCTGTCCAATCTCATCCTTCAAGTTTGTCTCAACACTTACGTTAACATCACCCTCTGCCATTGCATCAGCTACAGTAATCAGACGATTGATCGGCTTCACAATGCTGCGTGTGATCAGGAAGGCTGCTCCAATACAAATGAAAACTGCAATGGCAATAACAATAAGGAGAATCATTCTGGTACTGCTGTACACTTGTGCCGCGTTATCTACCGACTGTTCTGCTCCCTGCCTATTTACAGAAACTAAATCCTGTGTCATCTGTGTAATTTTATCATACTCTGCTTTGGAGTCACCCCGAACCAGAGTCATGGCTTCATCACTATTTCCGCTACTGCTTAACGTAGTAATCTGGTTGCTTATATTTGTGTAAATCTGCCACTCTGCACGAATGTTGTTAATTAAATCTCTTCCCGCATCGGAGCTGATTAGCGCCTCATATGCCGTAATATTTTCCTTCATTGTACTGTCCAGTGTGCTTATCCGTTCCTCCATTTCTTGCATTTCATCCGGTGAAATTGCAATGACATGGCGCAGTTCTGCGATTCTGAAGTTTGCAACGGTTGAATTCAGCGTATGGGCAACATCCACACTTGGCAAATAATTTTCGCCGATATTTAAGGTCTCCTTGTTGAACTGACTTAGTGCATTCAGGGAAAAGAATCCCATTCCTGCTAAAATAATTGTTATAATGCCGAAGCCTAGAAAGAGTCTTGCTTTGATTGTAAATTTCATGTGAATCCTCCTGATAAGATAGTTGCTTCAATTTTTAGTTCATCTAGTGATGCATTAGGTGAGGTAATTCGTTCAACTCTGCTGACTCTTTTTCAGAAAGTAATTTTCTGCAATCCAACAGCAGTTTTACTTCATTTCCTGTTTTTCCAATCCGGTTGACAAAGTTACTGCTGCTAAAGCCGTTGTTCAGTTTGGGCGGCTCTACAATATCTGTTTCCGGTATGGTCAGAACTTCCGCTACATTGTCGACAATCAGACCGATGGGGCTGCTTTCTACATCGATGACGATTACACAGGTTCGATCGTCATACTTTTTGGGTTCTTTTTTAAAACGCAGTCTAACATCCATGACCGGAATGATTTTTCCCCTCAAATTGATAATCCCTTTCAGGTAATCCGGTAGTTCCGGCACCGCGGTTATGCTCTGAATGCCGATAATTTCGGTTACATGCATGATTTCAATCCCGTAAATTTCTTTTCCGACAGCGAATGTTAGGAACCGGTTTTTTTGAGTATCTTCCATGATTTCGATGCTTTCTGTTACTTGGGTCATACTCTTTTCACCTTCCTCATTTGTGTAGTTTTTTGAGAATGTAACAATTTACTTAAAATGTTACATTCTTTGGAAGCCCAAGAGCTTTAAAATTCAAGGTAAATGTTTCCAACATTCAAAAGATGATTGATTTGACTTAAATTCTAATGTATTGTTTTCTAAGCCATTTTAATAAATCAAATCATCATAAAATTGATCAAATAAATCCAAGTGTAATCGCAGAAGGAGATAATAAAATGACTGTAGAACCAATTCGTGATAAAGTAAAAATCAAACAAATGTACCAATATTTGAACGGAAGAGATCCGAAGTATGGGTTGATTTTCAAATTTGGGCTCAATACAGGACTCCGAATCAGCGATATTCTGCCGCTCAAGGTTAAGGATATCTTTCATCGAAAGGGAGTTTTTTACGAATATCTTGTTCTGAAAGAAAAGAAAACAAAAAAAGAAAAGAAGATCAAACTGAATGCAGCCTTGAGAAATAAGCTGCTGTCCTATGTTTTGGAAAATGGATTGGATGGCGAAGATTACTTGTTTCCAAGCAAAAAGGGCAACTATATCGGCAGAATTCAGGCATACCGTGTTCTAAAAGATGCAGCCGATTTGATCGGAGTTGAAAATTTCGGGACTCATAGTCTGAGAAAAACATGGGGTTATTGGACTTATAAAATGTCTAAGTATAATATTGGTCTGATTATGGACACTTTCAACCATAGTTCTCAAAGTATTACCCTCCGTTATATCGGTGTTAATCAGGATCAGAAAGATGAGCTTTATTCACTTGTCCAATTTTAGAGTATATTAACAGTATATTCTTATAATTTAATTGCATAATTATAAATTTTGTGTCATAATTAGTATTATTTTGTCGATAAATTTTAGACAACATTTTAAGTAAATTGTTACATTGAGTGTATGCTCAGTAGAACTGGGCATGTCTCCAGAATATGGAATATTAAAGAGGGCATCTCGAAATGATTGCAAATCATGGAGAGCGCCCTCTTCTTACAAGTTGCTGATGCTGTTTAAATTATAAACCAAACTTTATTCATTTTTCATTTAGAAGATTTCCTTCTCTGCCAGCAGCGTTTTGATTCTGTTCCTATTATACGCATAGTCCTTGCTTAATTCAAACAATTCCTGCGCTCTTTCCGGGAAGGTATTGCTTAGCTGCGCATATCGAATTTCTCCCTGGAGGAATTCTTTATAATCCTGTGTCGGCGGTTTGGAATCCAAAACAAAGGGGTTCTTTCCTTCCTTGCGCAGATCTGGGTTAAAGCGGTAAAGCTGCCAGTAGCCACTTTCCACGGCACGCTTTTCTTCCATAATACTGGTACCCATTCCGGATTTTATGCCATGGCTCACGCAGGGAGAATAGGCAATGATCAGCGAGGGTCCCTGATAGCGCTCTGCTTCAAGAATTGCTTTCATAGTCTGATTCATATCCGCACCCATGGCAATCTGGGCCACGTATACATTTCCATACGTCATTGCCATTAGACCAAGATCTTTCTTTCTGGTACTCTTGCCTCCCGCAGCCAGCTTTGCCACTGCTCCTGTCTGGGTAGACTTTGAGGCCTGTCCGCCGGTGTTGGAATAAATCTCTGTATCCATAACAAAGAGATTGATGTCATCGCCTGAAGCAATGACGTGATCCAGTCCTCCGTATCCGATATCATAGGACCAGCCGTCACCGCCGATGGACCATACCGAAGGTTTTACGAGGTAATCTCGCAGTTTCAAAATTTCTGTCAATACGGAATTGTTCTCCATCTCATGCTCGCAGGCCAAAATCTCCATTGCTGCCTGCTCTGATCCCTCGCCGTCATACATGTGCTTGATCCAACCCTGGAAGCGCTCTTTCAAATAAACCGTAATGTCCATGGAGCAGGCTTGTTCCATGAGAGCTGCAAGTTTTTCTCTGATCTGCCACGATCCAAGGGCCAGCCCATAACCAAATTCCGCAGCATCTTCAAATAGTGGATTGATCCATGCCGGTCCTCGTCCATCCTTATCGGTAGTATATGCAATGGAGGGCGCATATGCGCCCCAAATAGAGGAACAGCCTGTTGCGTTGGAGACGAGCATTCTTCTTCCGAAAAGCTGTGTCAGAAGACGGATATACGGTGTTTCTCCGCAGCCTGGACAAGCTCCGTTGAACTCAAGCAGCGGCTTTATAAACTGGCATCCCAATATGGTATTCGGATTGACAATCGTGCTTTTCTCTGTGATGGTTACAGCAAAATCCCAATTGTCTGACTCCATCTTGATCTCCTGATCCGCCGGTTTCATAATTAACGCTTTCCCCTTTGCAGGGCAGATATCCGCACAGTTTCCGCAGCCTGTGCAGTCCAGTGGAGAGACTTGGATGCGGTATCCAAGGTGCTCCAGTCCCTTGCCGGAAGCCTCTTTTGTTTTGAAAGTCTCCGGTTTATTTTCCATTTCTTCTTCGTTGAGCAGAAATGCCCTTATTGTTGCATGGGGACAAATATAGACGCAGCGACCGCATTGGATGCATTTGTCAATCTGCCATTCCGGTACATTTGGTGCAATGCCTCTCTTTTCATAGGCTGTTGTTCCCAGTGGATAGGTTCCATCCTCCATTCCCTGAAAGGCACTGACAGGTAGTTCGTCTCCCTCATGTCTAGCCATTGGCCGTTGAATCCTGCTGACAAACTCAGGAATATCTCGTTCCTTCTGGACCTCCTTCTTTGCATCCTTCCAGTCCGCCGGCACCTGAATCTGGTGAAGCGCTTCAATGGCGTGATCCACTGCGTCGGTATTCTTCGTCACAATTTCTTTCCCTTTCCGGCCATACATCTTCTCAATGGATTTTTTCAAAAATCCAAGAGCTTCCTCCACCGGAATAATGTCTGCCAGCTGAAAGAACACCGCCTGCATCACCATATTAATTCGGTTTCCAAGGCCCAGCTCGGATGCAATGGCAAGTGCGTCGATCGTATAGAAACGGATCTGATGTTCTGCCAGATATCGTTTGATATTAGCCGGGAGCTTCTCCTCCAATTCCTTTGCTTTCCAGGTGCAGTTGAGCACAAAGGTTCCACCCTGTTTTAAGCCCTTTAAAAGGTCGTATTGATAGACAAAGGACTGATTATGGCAGGCAATATAATCGGCGTTATTCACAAGATATGGAGACCGTATCGGCAGCTTGCCAAACCTGAGGTGCGAAACGGTTGTTCCTCCTGATTTTTTGCTGTCGTAGGAAAAATATGCCTGAACCAGAAGGTCTGTATTGTCACCGATAATCTTCGCAGCCGCTTTGTTTGCACCCACGGTTCCATCGGAGCCAAGGCCGTATATTTTACAGCTTTTTGTGCCTGCAGGCACAGTATTGACCAGCGCTTCTTCCGGTAGGGAGGTATTGGTAACATCATCCACAATTCCAACGGTAAAGCCATCCTTTGGTTTATCCTGTTTCAAATTGCGAAATACAGCCAGCATCTGGGAAGGTGTCGTATCCTTTGAGGATAAGCCGTATCTTCCGCCCACGGTCATGATCTTTTCAAAATGATCATACTCGTTATCACCACTTTCAAAGGTTCTGATGTAGGAATGGTTGCTTTTGAGAGCCTTTACCACATCAAGATAGAGGGGTTCTGCCGGAGCTCCCGGCTCCTTTGTTCTGTCCAGTACGGCAATCCGTTTGACGGTTTTCGGCAGAGCATTAAGAAAGTAGCTTTGAGCGAAAGGACGATACAAACGAACTTTTATTACCCCTACTTTTTCTCCCTTCCCCATAAGATAGTCCACGGTTTCGTGTATGGTATCGCAGACCGAACCCATAGCAACAATAACATGCTCCGCATCCTCTGCCCCGTAATAGTCAAAGAGCTTGTAGTTTCTGCCGGTTAGCTTGGCCAAATGATCCATATATTCCTGTACAATATCGGGAACTGCATCAAAGAATGGGTTTGCGCTTTCCCTTTGCTGAAAGTAAATATCCGGATTTTGAGTTGTCCCTCTTGCCACCGGACGCTGAGGATTCAAGGATCGTTCCCGAAAGGCTTTCACTGCATCAAAATCAACGAGTTTGCTGATCTCATCATAGGGAATCACCTCTATTTTCTGGTACTCGTGGGAGGTTCTGAATCCATCGAAGAAGTGAAGAAAAGGTACACGGGACTTAATGGCTGCCAGGTGCGAGATAATACCCAGATCCATAACCTCCTGTACATTTGCGGAGGCAAGGAGGCTCATACCGGTCTGCCTGCATGCCATAACGTCCTGATGGTCACCATAAATGGACAGAGCATGGGTTGCAAGTGCTCTTGCGGTGACGTGAATGACACCAGGAAGCAGCTCACCTGCCATTTTATAGAGTCCCGGAATCATCATCAAAAGACCCTGTGAAGCCGTATACGTAGAAGCCAAAGCGCCTGACTGGAGGGCTCCTCTCATTGCCGCTACAGCGCCTGCCTCTGATTGCATCTCTACCACTTTTACAGGCTGATCGAAAATATTCTTCTTGCCAGAGGCAGACCATTCATCAACGCCTTCTGCCATTGCCGTAGACGGCGTAATTGGGAATATGGACGCTACCTCAGTCATAGCATACGCTGCATATGCGGCAGCCTGGTTTCCATCCATCGTTTCCTTTTTTTTCATAGATTCTCTCCTTTATCTTTCTTCCAATTAATCTTGCTCTTTTGATTTCGTTCTTTCTTTCCTATCGTGATACGCTAGGGTCTCAAAATGACCTTTATGCAGTTATCTTCCTTCTTATTAAAGACATCGTAGGCATGAGCGCCCTCGTCCAGAGAAAGCTTGTGGGTAATGATATCGGTAGCATCAAATTTCCCCGCTTCAATGAGTTTAAGGATTGGATCCACATAGGTGTGCGCTGGACATTGTCCCATTTTCAGGGTAATATTTCTCGCAAAGAAATCGCCTAGGGGGAAGTTGTTGTATCGGCCTCCGTAAACGCCTACCATGGAAACGGTACCGCCTTTCCTTACGGCCTGAGTGGCAATCTCTATTGCTGATTTTGATCCACCCTGAAGCTTCAGCAAGGTTTCTGCCCGCTCTATCACAGTCATTTTTCCATCAAGTCCGACACAATCAATAACCACGTCTGCCCCTCCCCTTGTAATCTCCTTGAGATACTCTCCTGTATTATCATGATCCTCCAGATTTACTACCTCTACACCTGGATAGGTCAACGCATGCTTCAACCTGTACCCCACCCAGTCTACCGCGATTACCCTTTTTGCTCCTTTGAAAAGCGCCCATTTAATTGTCAAAAGTCCAACAGGTCCGCATCCCAGAACAATGACAGTATCGTCCTGCTTTACCCCTCCGATTTCAACACCCCAGTAAGAAGTGGGTAAGATGTCCGTAAGGAATAATACCTGTTCATCGGTAAGATCCGGCGGAACCAGCGATGGACCCACATTTGCATAAGGAACGCGCAAATATTCCGCCTGCCCTCCGTCATATCCGCCGTAGGTATCACTATAGCCTAGTAAACCTCCCGCTTCTCCGTGTTCATTAGAGTTATCGCATTGGCTCCAGAGTCCGTGCTCACAATACCAGCAGTGCCCACAAGCCACTGGAAACGGAACGATCACCCGATCTCCTTTTTTCACTTTACTTACGCCTTTTCCAGCCTCTTCTACAATACCCATGGTCTCATGTCCAAGGATAAAGCCGTGGGGCAGATTGGGAATCCGTCCGTTATAAAGATGCAGGTCCGACCCGCAGATAGCTGTAGAGGTGACTTTTACGATAATATCATCATCCTGTACGAGTTCAGGGTCCTTTACCGTCTTGACATTAACATTTTTCATCCCATCATAAACAATTGCTTTCATAATATTTCCTCCCGTCTTTTAAGGGTATTTTTGCCTGCAAAGCCGGAAATATTCTAAGCCCAACAGAAAAGCCGTTTGTTTTAGCATAATTTCTAAAACAAACGGCTTTTTAGTTTTCTACTTGTTCTACTCTTCCAATCAACATCTGATACTGTTTTTTATGAATCATGTCTTTATCGGCAACGATTCAGCTATTTCTCCACTGCGCCGAGTACACTTTCCGCATCATTGTGTTTCACATGTGCAAAATCCTTCCGCATCAACTTTAACGCCATTTTTTCCTGGTTGATTTCCTCTGCAGTACGCACTCCCATTTTTCTTACGACCGGAGCGGATGGACACCAGCCCAGCAACGCATGCTGGAGCAGAAAGGTTCCTGCAATCAGTGTAAGAAAAGACCAGTATTTATTCTTAGCAATGCCAAATAAGGAGCAGCCTACTACACACATGGCCGCTTTGGCTTCTACAACGCGTTCTACATCCCATTCCGAATCCAATTTCTGAATTCGTTTTGTGATTTCGGCTTCCCCTGCATCTTCTAATTCAGACAAGGTTTCCAGTGTGCTTCTGCGAATTGATTCATTCATTTCAGGATTGGTGTATGTTGCCACACGATGGGTAGTGGACGGCAATACATTTTTCATACATATCATAGCACGATCTCTCCTTTTACATAACGCCGCTTGCAGATAAACAATGCTGTCTGCAACTGATACTGTTTTCAATTTAGTATGTGTCACAGACAATGCGTTAATACTTTTTTTGAAAATCCAAATCCTGTGATTCGTTTTCTTATGACAGATGGGATTTCATTTTTATAATGTATAAAGGAGAATTATTTGTATCGTTCCGTTTTATTTGCTTACTGTAAATTGACAGCTTCCCGTTTTTAACACGTCAATCACGTTCTGCGCTGCCAGCAAGCTCATTTTACTGCTGGCTTCGTAGGTCGCTGCCCCGGCATGTGGTGTTAATGTGCAGTTTGGCAGCGTCAAAAGCATGCTGGTATAAGGTGGTTCCTCCAGCGTAGCATCAAGACCTGCCGCACCGATTTCTCCGTTTTTCAGCGCTTCGTAAAGGGCCACTTCATCTATAATGCCGCCTCTTGCCGTATTCACAATCACCGCACGGTTTTTCATTTTCTTAAACTGTTCAGCTCCAAACATATTCTCTGTCTCATCGTTGAGGGGTGCGTGGATCGTTATGAAATCTGCTTCTTTTAGGATTGTTTCAAAATTTGTATATTCAGCATTGCACTCCTTTTGAAACGACTCATCCCGATACGTATCGTAGCAAAGAATTTTCATATTGAAGCCGCGGCACCTTCTGGCTACCCCTTGGCCGATTCTGCCCGCACCAATCACACCAAGGGTTTTGTCCCACATTTCAACGCCGATTGGCCTTTTCTGATCCTTTTCTTTGATGCATTGATCCATGAAAGAAATATTTCTGGCCGCACTTAGCATTAGTGCAACAGCCATATCCGCAACAGAATCTCCATTTGCGCCAGGGGTAACCGTTACGGTGATATTGCCCTCCGCTGCTGCATCTAAATCAATCTTGTCATACCCCACACCGTATCTGGAGATCACCTTGAGCTTCGCAGCCCCTGCAAGCAGTTCTCTTTCATAATGCTCCAGTCCTGCAATCACCGCATCTGCACCAGGCAGTTCCAGTTTCAGCTGTTCCGAGATCGGACCGCTTTCAGCGGATAGCTTTATCACATTACAATTATTTTCTTCCAGTAATTTAACCGCGTCTCCGTCTGCTGATCCAAACGATCTTGCGGTGACTAATACTTTATATTTACCCATGGGTACTCCTCCTGTTAAACTCCTCTTATCACGCTGCTCTATTCCCGGTTCCCGTTCTGCTCCCAGTTTGTGTGAAACGGTCCTTCTCTGTCGGTCCGTTCATAGGTATGGGCACCGAAGCAGTCCCTTAATGCTTGTACAAGGTTTGCAGGCATCTTGCCCCCACGAATGCGATCATAATAGCAAAGGGTCGATACTAGCGTAGGCACAGATAACGCCGCACGCTGCGCTTGTATCACAACCTCACGCCAGGTAGGCTCCAGCGAAGTAATAAATGAAAACTTTTCAGAAATAAGAAGATTACTGACCTCCTCTTGTAATGCTTCCATAATAGTTTCCAGCAGCGGGCTTCGTATAATGCAGCCTTCTCTCCACAAGGCAGCGGTTTCACTTAAATCGATGCGCCAGTGATTCTCGTCAGATGCTTTTTGGATCAATTCAAGACCTTGAGCATAGCTGCAAATAATGCCTGCAAGCAGTGCTCCTTCTAATTGCGTTTTATACTGCTTCAGCTTCATTGGCATCCCTGAATCGGTAAGCTTTTGATTTCCCTCTGTCCTGATCCTTTGATTTGCGGAAAAGTGCCTGGAAAAGACGGCCTCACAAAGCGTCGGCGCATATACGCCCCGCTCAATAGCTTCAATGGCAGTCCAGTTTCCGGTTCCCTTCTGCTTTGCTACATCTAATATTTTATCCACCAGAGGGGTTCCGTCTTCATCCCGTTTCCTCAGTACAAGGACTGTAATTTCAATGAGATAGGAGTTCAGTCGTCCCGATTGCCACTCAGAAAAGGTAGTTTCTATCTCATCATGATCGAGTGCAAGACCTCTTTTCATGATGAAATAGATGTCGGCAATCAATTGTAGAATCCCGTACTCTATGCCATTGTGAACCATCTTTACGTAATGTCCTGCACCTTCCGGTCCGACAAAGCTGCAGCAAGGCTGGTTCTTATGGTGCGCCGCTATTTTCTGCAGGATGGATCTGCTTGCTTCCCAGCCCTCAAGGCTGCCGCCGGCCATCATACTCGGTCCCATAAGAGCACCCTTTTCCCCGCCGGAAACGCCAATGCCCAGATATCCAATGTTCCTTTCCTTGAGCTGATGAACTCTTCTGGTGGTATCTTTGTAGTGTGAGTTTCCACCATCCAGTATCATATCACCGCTTTCCAGGTAAGGGAGCAGGCTATCAATGACACGATCTACCGGCTCTCCCGCTGTAATCATCAGAAAGATCACTCTCGGCCGGACCAGAGAGGCTGCAAGCGTTTTCTCCGTTGAGAAAACCCTCCAACTCTCATGTGCATTATGAGAAAAACGCATTGATTCTTTAGGATCCTTGCTGAAGAGTGCTGCGCGAAACCCTTTATCGATAAGGTTCTTCGCCAGGCTGCTCCCCATAACGCCAAGGCCATACATCGCAATATCAAACATGGTTTTAATACCCCTATTGCTCCTGTTATACAGCAGATCCTGGAGCCTACTTCACCAGCTGAACAGCCTCTGCTGCCAAACGCTCTATTTCACCAAATTGATGGTTGTTAATGAGAGCTTCCTTGACCATCCAGCTCCCGCCGCAGGCAACAATCTGAGGCGCTGCTAAATAATCCAGTATATTTTTCTCATTGATTCCGCCTGTGGGCATAAATTTTATGCCGGGGAACGGTGCGGAAAGGGCCTTAATGGTAGCCAGACCACCGTATTGCTCTGCAGGGAAGAATTTTGCTACCGGAAGGTTATATTCCAATAAAAGCATCATTTCCGTCGGTGTGCAGACACCGGGAAAAATGGGTACATTATTCTCTACTGCAAACTCAGTCACCGCCCGATTAAACCCGGCAGTAACCAAAAACTCTGCACCTGCCTCACAGGCTGCTTTCGCTTGCTCAACGCTTGTGATGGTTCCCGCGCCGACCAGCATTTCCGGGAACTTCTTCATCTCTCGAATCGCTTCTTCTGCTGCCGCCGTTCGAAAGGTAACTTCAGCGAGGGGCAGCCCTCCGGCAATCAACGCTTTTGCAAGAGGTGCTGCATCTGCAGCAGCATCAATCTTGATCACCGGTACAATCTTCATTTCCGCGATTTTATGTAATAAGGTATTCATGTTCATGTTTGATAACTCCTTTGATAATTCCATTTAGGACAAGCCCATAAACACCTTTGGCAGGAGCATGGAAATCTGAGGGATAAAGGTAATCAGCAGCAGGCATAGAATCATGACGATAATAAAGGGGATAATTCCCTTTGTGACCGTTTCCAGGGGCTCGCCCCCGACTCTGGCTGAAACAAACAGATTGATTCCAAGGGGTGGTGTAATAAAGCCGATGGCCAGATTTACAACCATGATAATACCAAAGTGGATCGGATGAACACCGATGGATGCTGCTACAGGCATAAGAATTGGTGCTAACACCATGATTGCAGGCGTTGTGTCCATAAAGCAGCCAACAATCAAAAGCAAAATATTGATTAACAGCAAGATAAGAATTGCACTGTCCGTTGAGCTGATGATTGCATTCGTTATCATCGCCGGGATTTGTTCAATGGTCAGGATTTTTGTAAATGCAGAAGCACAGCCTAGAATCACCATGGTGGTTCCCGTAGTGGAGCAGGCATTTCCGATGGTGCTGATCAAACCATTGAATTTTAATTCCTTATGAATAAAGACTCCGCAGACAAACGCGTAAACCGCAGCAACGGAAGCGGCTTCTGTAGGAGTGAAAATCCCCCCGTAGATGCCTCCCAAGATGATAAAGGGGTTGATCAGGGCCCACTTTGCATCCCATACGGCTCTTCCTGCCCTGCCCCAGGTGAATTTTTCGTCATCACCCTTCCAGCCTTGTTTCTTGCAGTAGTAATAGCACCAGATTATCAAGGCGATACCGATTAAGATACCCGGGAGAAAGCCTGCCATGAATAAGCCGCTAATCGAGGTTCCTGTGGATACGCCAAAGATAACCATTGGAATACTTGGCGGAATGATAACACCGATGCTTCCCGCACAAGCAATTAACGCAAGCACAAACCGTTTGCTGTATCCCTTCTGAAGCATAGCCGGGACAACCATAGATCCGACAGCTGCTACTGTCGCCGGTCCAGAGCCCGATACTGCAGCAAAGAACATGCACACAACAACCGTTACAATAGCAAGTCCTCCTGTGACTCTCCCGAAGAAAACGTTGCAGACGTCGAGAATTCTTTTCGATACGCCGCCTGCACCCATCAGCTCGCCTGCCAGAATAAACAGCGGAATGGCCATAATGGGGAAGGAATCGGTGCTTGTAACCAAGGTTTGTGCCACATATGCCAAGGATAATTTATTGCCGACGATGATGGCCGCCAGAGAGGACATTCCAATGGCGATGCCTACCGGCACATTTAAGATAAGAAAAACGATAAGTCCAAGAAATAAAGCTGCACTAACCATCAAGTTCACCTCCGCTGTTCATTTCTTTCACTCGAAACAAAATCGTTTGAATTTGCCGTATTGCGGTGAGTGAAAATCCTACCATTGGAGCTGCATAAATGACCCACATTGGCATTTGCATTGCCGGAGAAGTCTGTCCAAGAACCAGCTGTTTTTGAACCACAGTGAATGCTGTATAGGCAATGAATATTGAAAAGCCTAAAAAGAGAACATCCCCCAGAATCACCACCAGAGGTCTGATTTTTTTTGGGAACATGCCTAACGCAGCCTCAATCTTGATGTGCTTCATTATTTTTGCTCCATAGCTGATTCCCATATAAATGAGCCATATGAATAAATACCTGGCAAGTTCTTCAGACCATACCAAAGAGTTTGCCATGACATATCTCATGATAACCTGTATGAATATAATGATGGTCATGAGTGACATCAACAGAATACAGATTGTAAGTTCAAGTTTTTCGTCAAGAGCTTTTAGAATCTTCAACTACTCTCATCCTTTCCTCAGAGTCAAATATAAATTTGGATTTCAACCAAGGGTACATACGGTTGAAATCCAAATTTCAGATATCTGCTTTTCTATAGCATCATAGAAAATTCAGATTTGCTTATGGATTACTGGTTCAGGATTGTATCAACATATTCCGGGTGATCCATCTTCTCTTTAACGAGATCATAAACTTTGGCATCCGTAACAATTGATTGCCACTCCGCTTTTTCAGCATCGGTCAGCTGAACAACGGTAACCCCTTGTCCTTCAATCTTCGAAATGATTTCTTTTTCCAGGTTCTGTGAAACCTCCCGCTGGTATTCCGTTGACGCTGCTGCCGCTTTGTCGATGGCAGCTTTCTGAGCGTCTGATAAGGAATTATATTTTTCAAGGTTCATGCAAACCACATATGGTGTGTAAACATGCTGAGTCATGGAAACATATTTCTGAACTTCAGCGAATTTATTGGCATCGATAATTCCTAACGGATTTTCTTCCGCATCGACAGTACCTTGCTGCAGTGCGGTGAATAGTTCCGTAAACGCCATTGGGGTTGGATTAGCGCCAAACGCTTTCCACGCAGCGATATGAACTTCATTTTCCATGGTACGTACTTTCATGCTCTTAACATCCGCGGGCTTTGAGACCGCAACGGTATTGTTCGTGAAGTTACGGAAGCCGTTTTCCCAGAAGCAAAGCCCCTTTATTCCGATAGCCTCCATTCCGTCGAGAACCTTCTTTCCAACCTCACCGTCAAGATTCTGGTATGCCTCCTCATTGCTTAAGAAGATATATGGCGCATCGAAGAGATAAAAGTCTGCATACATATTGGCCAGAGGGCTGGTTGAGCTGACAGCGATATCAATGTCACCGAACTGGGTGGTCTCAATGGCTACGCGATCATCGCCCAACTGGTTGTCCGGAAACAGATTAACGGTTATTGTCCCATTGGACTCAGCCTCAACAACTTCCTTAAATTTTTGCCCCGCATCTTTTGCAGATTGTGAAGTAACATTTGCAAAAGTAAGCGCTACTGCTTGCTCCTCGGATCCGCCTGCTTCCTTCGAAGCATCTGAGCCGCCGCATCCTGTGAACATCGCCATTGCCATTAATAATGCCACGGCCAAGGCCAGCATTCTTTTGTGATTCAACATGATTTTCCTCCCTAAAATTAAACATTATTTTATATAAAAATACTAATTCCTTCAGGTCTTAATATTTTATATCTGGATTCGTTTGATCATACCAATATTTGTAACGTCTATATTTTTTAGAAAAAAAGTCTACTTTTCCAGGGTTATAATGAATGACCTTCGTGTTTTCATTCATAAACTCGGATGCATCTTTGACCTGACCTAAGAGCTCAAGACCAAGGGCTGCGCCGCCCAATAACGAGCTATGCTCTGTTTGATCAATTACCATGTCCGTTCCAAAGATATCCGCACACATCTGTGTCCAGTATGCGGAATGAAGAATCCCCCCTGAGAGCTTTATCTTCCGAGGAATTCCGTTCAACTTTGTGAGGATCTCATAGCATTGATACAGGTTGAACAATACGCCTTCCATGACACCAAGGTAAAAATCATTGACCGAGTGACTTGGCCTAACATCAAAGAATCCTGCATTTCTATCATCCTGCCATCCGGGACAGCGTTCTCCGTATAAAAACGGAAGAAATACCGGTGTACTTCCTGCGCCGCTGAACCCTTTTTCAATCTCATCATATGTTGTTCCGAAAGGGAACATCTTATTTTTAAACCAATCGATGCAATTGCAGCTGCCTGATGTAGCTGCTCCGCTGAGCCAGCCCTTTGGGGAAAGGTAACACCAGGTACTCGGTACGTCGGGAATGATTGGCCTTGGTGCCGATAGTCGAATGGCTCCGCTTGTACCAACTGAAAATGTCATCACACCATCTCCGATTGCACCTGCACCTATCTGGTTCAATCCTCCGTCAGGACCTGTTGGCATCACCGGAATTCCCGGATCAACACCCAGCATCTGAGCTCCCTCTTCTGACAAAGGAACCGTTTCTTTATAGGAAACCAATCTGCTAAGCTGAGATTCTTTGATTCCCAAATCAAGAAGAATGTCCTGATCATATTGCTTTGTATGAATGTTCAGAAGACCTGTTCCTGAAGCCATACTATCCATAGTAACACGTTCTCCGGTCAATCGGAACAGATTATAGGTTCCCTGCCCTTCTATGAAGCAGTGATCCAGAGAGTGTCCCTTCTCTTTCAGTAATTTCAGTTTAAAGGCGGGATAGAT
Source organism: Clostridiales bacterium (assembly GCA_015243575.1). Taxonomy (NCBI): domain Bacteria; kingdom Bacillati; phylum Bacillota; class Clostridia; order Peptostreptococcales; family Anaerovoracaceae; genus Anoxybacterium; species Anoxybacterium hadale. Next base: position 3,811,664 of record CP042469.1, on the reverse strand, counting down.
CGCATTCACCATGCACCCGGTTTTTTGATAAAATTCCTTTGTGTATGCCTTGTCCTTCCGCAATTCTTTGCACAGCTTTGCTGCGCCTGTATAGGACCATAAATAAACAGGGGTTTGTGGTTTCATATCCTCATCACAAAGAAGCAAGCTATGCCACGTTCCGCTTAAGGCAATCAGTGCAATTTTCTTATTCTGACAAAGCATCCGACCCAAAGCGATGGTCTCCTGAAAAACCTGCTCAGCGTTATGAACGGTAAGATCCTCATACTGGCTGGTATAAGCCTGAGCTTTTACTGTATATTCATGATTTTTTACATCATACAACATTGCTTTTGCAGATGTTGTACTGGATTCCAGAACTAATATGTACATCGGTTCCACCTTCGCATTTTTCTGTCATACTCTTCGCTGTAACTGTACCATAAAACCATTAAACATCAGTACAGTCTACAAGAACCTTAACTGTTCCAAATTCTGGATTTGCAATCATATCAAAGACGTTTTCACTGTCTTTTAATGGAATGATGTGAGATACAATCTTCTCAAGATCTTCATTAATAACTGCGGAGTACTCTACCGCCTGGCGGAATTCTTCCTTTGTATACACTCGTGTACCCACGAGATGCTGTTCTTTGAAGTTAATATCTCTTAAGTTTATTTTCAGCGGGGTTTTTGGAATTGATACCAGACAAATGGTTCCTCCAACCTTAGTAATATCAGTCATCTGCATGACAGAAACTTCTGCTCCGCTGCATTCAAACAAGACATCTGCACCTTCGCCTTCTGTAGCAGATTTGACAGCGTCATTCAGGCTCTCGGATTTTGCATTGACGGCAACCATACCAAATTCTCTTGCTTTTTCAAGTCTCTTCTCATCGATATCAGAGATAAAAACTTTAGATGCACCCATGTGCTTCAGCATCATTCCGGTAATCATACCAATCGGGCCTGCTCCGATTACTGCTGCGGTGTCAAGAGCCTTAAAATTACTTTGGTGGATCGCTCTTACGATTACTGCAAGGGGTTCGATGACAGCAGCCGCTTTATCTGAGACTCCCTCCGGTACGCGAAACAGTACATCCTCATCCACGTAGGCATATTCGCTGATGGCACCTTGCACATCAATACCGATCAGTCCCAAGGTATTGCATACATGAGCGCTGCCGGTTCTGCAGGGCAGGCAATCTCCGCATGACAAAAGCGGATATGCAACGACTCTGTCTCCTTTTTTAAACTTTTTCCCATCCACAGCAACTTCTCCCAGGAACTCATGCCCTAATACAAGAGGTGCCTTTGCCCTTGGGTGCTTTCCGTGAAAGATGCTGATATCCGAGCCGCAGACACCGCAATACTTTATTTTAAGTTTCACGCTGCCTTCTTTTAGAGTTGGTTCGGGGATGTCTCTGATTTCGACTTTGTTCGGTTCTGTATAAACCATCGCTTTCATTGTAGCTGCTCTCCCTTTTTATTTGTCGTTTTGTCTCATTATTTTTTTGTTCTTTTGGGGATTCTTTGGATTTCATCAAGATACGGTTAGATACGGTCTTTTTCCTGCGTATCTTTTGGAGTAGGCATACGCAAGATGTTTAGATTTACAAGAATTAACCCTATTATATGAGCAATAAAATTTAATGTCAAGAAAATAAAATTTTATTTTAGATTGATAAAAATTTATTTTTTGAGTAATAAAATTTTTTATTCTTCACAATTATTAAAATAGCATGTATAATAAATTCAAATATGAAAATATTTCGTTTTTTATATTGACAGATCCTCTGATTTTATGTCTGAATGATATCAGAATAGATTTACAAGAAATGGGAGTAACCGCAATGACGAAGAATACCAAAACGACTTTAGTCGACATTATTTATGACAATATACGCAAGGATATCACTCAGGGCATATTGATTCCTGGTCAGAAAATTAATATTAAAGAGCTTTCTGAAAGATACGGTGCAAGTCTGACACCTATCAAGCTGGCTTTAAACCGCTTGATATCTGAAAAGATTATAGAAAATTATCCTCGCCAGGGCATGAAGCTTAAATCTGTTGAAGCAGAAGAAATTGCGGAGATTTTTGATCTGCGTCTAATGCTGGATTTATGCTTTACAAAAGAAATCATAACAACGGTAAGCTATAACGAGATGATGAAAGAAGAATTCAAAAGAAATGTTGAGGAACATATGCAAAGCGTCAGTTCCTTGACTTCAGATTCTCCTGTTGACGTCTATCTCCAAAATTACGATTATGATTACAAGTTTCATGAACTTCTTATGAAATGCTCAGGAAACAAGAAAATTGTTGATGTATTTCATTACATCAACCCCTTCTTATATTCGAATTTTATCTTCCGCAAGCAGTCAAAGGATAGAGATATTGCCGGCGTGAAAGAGCATGAGGCAATTTTAAATTCCATTCTTACGGAAGACGAGGAGTCTCTGCGTGAGGCACTAAGGGTGCATAACAGAAACTCAAAGAGAACCATAGGCCTTATTTTAAAGGTTGATAAAATCCTTTAGCACATCTTTAAAAGCGGGTCAATCTGAAAGGAGTACCAATGGATTTTTTTAATATTGCAGGAAAAAAGGCAATCGTTACCGGTGCGGCTCAGGGTCTTGCACACGGAATGGCAGAGGGCTTGATGGAAGCAGGCGTAGAAGTTTGCATCATCGACATATCAAAAAAAGCAGGAGAAGTTGCTGAGTCCTTCTGCCAAAAGGGGTATCGGTGCCATGCCGTCAACGCGGACCTCGGCGACAAGGAGGATCTTAAGAAAGGATTCGCTCTGGCAGTAGACGCCCTCGGCGGCCAGCTTGATATCATTATCAACGCCGCGGGGATTCAAAAGCGCCACTTTAGTGAAGAATTTCCGATCGAAGACTGGGAAGCAGTGATCAATATCAACTTGAACTCCGTATTTTTACTTTGTCAACTGGCGGGTCAGCAGTACATAAAGCAAGGAGGCCAAGGAAAGATCATTAATATCGCTTCCATGCTGAGTTATTTCGGCGGATATACAGTTCCTGCATACGCAGCAAGCAAAGGCGGCGTAGCCCAGCTTACAAAAGCGCTGTCCAATGAGTGGGCATCCAAAGGAATCAACGTAAACGCAGTCGCTCCAGGATATATGGCAACAGAAATGAATACGGCTCTCATTGCAGATGAAACAAGGAATACAGAGATACTCAATCGTATTCCAGCCAAGCGCTGGGGTACGCCTGAGGATATGAAAGGCGTAGCAATTTTCCTTGCATCAGAAGCCTCCAATTACTTAAACGGGGCCATCATCCCTGTTGACGGCGGATATCTGTCCAGATAACATGACTTCAAGAATGATGTCATAAAGAATTGGGTATCTGAATTCATCAGTATCAAAGATACAATCAGTACCATTTCCTCTTCTTCATCCAATACAAACAGAAAAAGAACCAAATAAAAACAGCAAAACATTTCGAAAGATTGTTTTGCTGTTTTTATTATCCGTAACACTATAATATATTCGATACCGCTCGGTTTCTCGTTTTCACTGATTTCTTATTTTGAAGCGGAACTGCTCTATTCCTCGTTTCTTGCCAGCATCGCCGCACCAATGATTCCCGCATCATTTCCCAGCTGTGCCGGAACGACTTCATGGTAGACTTTAAAGAAGGATTTTTCTTTTACCCGCTCTCGTAAAGATTCAAAGAGAAAATCCCCTGCAAGGCTTACGCCGCCGCCAAGAGCCACCACCTCAGGATCAAGGAGGACAGCGATGGATGCGATGGCAGAGCTTAGGTGACCCACATAGGTATTGAAGATGTCCTTGGCGATGGTATCCCCTTCCTTTGCACTGTCAATAACGGTCTTTGCTGTTACAAGATTCATATCACCCTCGGCCTTTTCATGGATCAAGCTGATGGGATACTCTACGATGACTCTTCTTCCCTGCTGAATCAGCCAGGTTGCCGTGCAAAGCGACTCGATGCAGCCTTTGTTCCCGCAGGTACAGATGGGACCGCCTTCCTGAATAACCATATGTCCCAGCTCGTTGCCTCTGCCCATGCCGCCTTTAAACATTTTTCCTCCAAGGATGATCCCTCCGCCTACTCCTGTACCCAGCGTAAACAGAACTGCCGTCTTCTTATCCCGGAAAGCTCCTGCATGAAGCTCTGCCAAAGCCGCGGCATCCGCATCGTTGGCCAGAAAAACGGGAACATCGGGGAAATATCGGTGCATTTCATCAACCATTGGCACATTATGAAAGCCAAGATTATGAGCATGAAGAATCACTGCCCCTGCAGCATCGATGGAGCCTGCTGTCGCTACACCAATCGATTTGAAATCCTTCGCTGATATGTTTAATTCCTGAGCCAGCGCTCTTACCTGCTCCGCCATAAGAGCAGTGATATTCTGATAGGTTTCGCCTTTTGGAAACGCAACATTTCTTCGTGCAACAATCACCTTATCATCATTTACAGCGCCAACCTTTAAGTTTGTGCCGCCCACATCAAAACCGATCTGATACATTTGTTACTCTCCTATCAATCTTTTGTCTTTTCATTCGGAGCAAGCGCCTGTCAAACCGTGACACTTATGACAACTTGCTTTTCAAAAGTCAGGATCATTGTATCTTATTTTCTGTAATCCTGTCAATATGATGGGGAGAAACCTCTTCCGGCAGCACCTTTTCAAGAAACAGCTCTGCGATCTGGACGTCAAACTCAGTACCTGCCGATTCTCTTATGCTTCTAGTCACTTCCTCCTTTGTCATTGCCTCCGCAGATCCCCTTGGATGCACCATGGTATCGTATGCATCGGCAAGCCTGAGAATTCTGGACTGGATAGGGATGTCCTCCCCGACAATTCCTCTGGGGTATCCCTGCCCGTCCATCTGCTCGTGGTGGCAAAGTACATACTGGGCAACCTGGGCAAATTCACTGGAGGCCTTCAAGATCTGATAGCCCTTTTCCGAGTGACGTTTATATTCTGCCCATTCCTCTTGTGAAAACGGCTCTGCTTTGCGCAGCAGTTTTTCTTCCATTCCGATTTTGCCGATATCGTGGAGAAACCCTGCTGTTATGATTTCATTGATTGCTTCCTCGCTCAGCTCCATTGCCTCAGCAATTTTGCCGCAGAGTCTTCCGACTCTTCTGCTGTGTTCTTCTTCCGTATGGTTTTTTGTGTACAAGGCATGGGTGATGATTTTAATGGTCTCATTCCTCATGCTGTTGCTTTCATTTAGCTTACGGCGATACATGGTATTTTCGGCTTCAATGAAGATGCTCTCCATTTCCTGCTCCATGGATTGTTTTGTGGCCGCGCCAAAGGATACAGACAAAACCGTATTTCCGCAACGTTCTGCTGCAAGCGCTTTTTTGATTCTTGCAATAATCCGGTCTGTCTCCTCCCCATCCGTCCGGGGCAGTAAAATAACAAATTCGTCTCCGCCGATCCTTGCAATCAGATCACCCTGACGAAACTCCCTGGTGAAAACCTCTGCCGTCCGGATCAGCAGTTGGTCCCCGGCAATATGTCCAAAAGCATCGTTGGTAAGCTTCAGTCCGTTTACATCTGCAAGAACCAGCGTGATCGGGAGATTTCTGATGTGATCAATCCTGCGAAGCTCCTCTTCGTAGAATCTCCGATTGTATAGGCCGGTCATCTGGTCATGGTAGCTCAGATAGAGAACCTCTTTCTCTGCCTTTTTTCGTTCTTCAATGTTTCGGCTCACTCCGACGATCTCTATTTCGCTTTTCTGATTGTATCGATATTTGGAGGATAATTCGAACCAAACCAGCTGTCCGTTCTTGTGGATATTCTTGACTTCCATGATATGTGCTTTTCCGCTTCCGGCGCCTTCGAGAAATTCCTTGATGATCTCTGTGGTTCTGTGTTCTATCAGCTTCAGATATTCCTCGGGGATTATCTGAGAAATTTTGAGCTCCATTGCCTCTTCGGGTTGATAACCCAGAAGTTGATATACAGACGGACTGATATAAGTGAACTTATCGTTTGTGTAATTAAACACCCAAATGATATCAGAAGCAAACTCAGTAATTAATCGATATTGTTCTTCACTGGCACTTAAAGCGTCTTGTGCCTTTTTCTGCTCTGTGATATCAATGATGAAATACTGAATAGCAGGATGCCCTTTCCAATCAATTTTAACGCCATGGGTCTCAATCCAAACGATTTCTCCATCCTTTCTAACGATGCGATATTGGGATCGCTCTGAATCCGCTCTGCCGGTGAGTCTATCATGATAAGACTTTAATGCAAGTTTGCGGTCTTCAGGATGGGTAAAATCAATAAAGGAACGTTCCGTGAGTTCTTGAACGGAATACCCGGTCATTCTTTGAACCATGGGATTAAAAATTTGGATGCAGTTATTCTGTACAATCAGAATGCTCTCTCCTGCGTTCTCAAAGATCAGTCGGAACTTTTCCTCACTAATTTTAAGAGCAGTCTCCATTGCCTTGCGTCCTGTTATATCGTGATGGGTGGAAAGGATTGCAAGCTGATTATGATATTTGATCATCATACCGCTTCCCCTGGCCCAGAACTGATTCCCCTTGTCAGTCCTCAGATGCATTTCAAAATCCTGAATTTGTTTCTGTTCTTCAATTGCGCTCAGAAAATTACGCCTGTCCCTAATATCTATCCAAAATGGAAGTGTGCTTTTTCGGTTGATTACTTCTCCGCTCATTTCAAATAATTTCATTCCGGCTGCATTGATGTAGAGGATCATGCCGTCGAAATGTGATATGATCAAGGAAAAAGGAAGATTATCAATCAGCCGATGAAACTGCATCTCATTTTCCTTCAGCAGCTCCATTAAGCTCTCCCGTTCGGCCAGCTGCTGCTTTTCCTTGGAAATATCAAGAAAATTTACGGCGAAGTAATTTTTTTCGTGGGAGTATACCTGGATACGATACCATCGTTTCAAACCGGTGGAATACTGCTCGAATTCCGCAGTGCCCCCCTCAAGCGCTATTTTTCCATAAGTGCCTACAAAGTCAAAGGCTTCATTTCTGATTCCAGGGATGACCTCAGTAACTCTTTTTCCTAAAATGGATTCTCCAATCAACCCTGTCATTTCCTCAAAAGCAGGATTTACTTCAAGAAAGATATAATCACATGGTTCGCTATAGGAATCTAAAACAATTTTGTGGTAGGCAAACGCCATCGGAGAATTTTTCAATATCATACTATAGCGTTCTGTTTTCATCGTATTGACCCTCCCGCATCTTTCATTATGCCTTTTCAATTTCCTTCTTTTCTCTGTGGTGGTTTGATTTTTTCCTAAAAGAGTAGTGGTTAAAATATACCCCTGATCAAATCAATTCATTCATGCTTCAACAAAAATGTAGCGTATTTTAAGAAGTGTCAGCCCATTTCAGCAGGAAAAACAGTATGCAGCAGGAATTAATTCGCAACAGAACTTCTATAATACGTTATAATAGAATAAATTCGGCAGACTGTCCATTTTAGCAATGCCTGCCAAAATGCGGGATAGGATAGGGTAGAAAGAGAGGAAGTAAGATGACTGTCAGTTCGGAAAAAGAAAGAAAAGCTTTGGAGAAAATCGGAAAAATCGTTTCCATAGCCAGAGAGGAAATGATCAAAGCTGTCAAACCTGGAATTACAACCAAAGAGCTGGATGAAATTGGAGGGGCAGTTCTTTCGGAGTTCGGTGCTACATCTGCCCCCAAATCAGAATACAATTTCCCCGGAATTACCTGCATCAGCGTAAATGATCAGGCCGCCCACGGAATTCCCGGCCCCTTGATGCTAAAATTTGGTGATATGGTCAATGTGGATGTTTCCGCAGAACTGGATGGCTACTTTGCCGATACCGGCGCCACCGTTGTTCTTGATCGTGATGCCGCACTGAAAAATAAACTGTGCGACTGCTCTAAGGCTGCTTTGATGAAAAGTATCTCACGGGCGAGAGCTGGCTGCAGGTTGAATCTCATCGGCAAGACCATCTATGAGGAAGCCCAAAACAATGGCTTTACCGTCATCAAAAACCTGGGCGGGCACGGGATCGGCAGAAGACTCCACGAGGATCCTGCTCACATACTGAATTATTATAGTAAGTGGGATGCACGACTGATGAGATCAGGACTTGTTCTTGCGGTTGAGACCTTTCTTTCGACAAAAGCAGAATATGTTACGGAAGCCAAGGATGGCTGGACACTGAAAACTCCTGACGGCAGTCTGGTAGCTCAATTTGAGCATACCATCATCGTAACCGATGGGGAGCCGATTATTCTTACCGCTTAACTTGGTAAAATATCTTTATTCATTATAATCCTTATCAATTGAAAAGTAAGGTAATAGAATCTTTACAAATTAAGGGCCGACCATAAACGATTTTTCTATCGCTTGTGATCGGCCTTATTTTTAGTTATTTTCTCCCGTTATGGTCTCTCTGCGCAGTCAATCCCAGAGCTTTTCCGGGTACAGGCCTTTGTCCTTCATAGACTGCAGGGCATTTACTACCGATTCCCGGTCTTCCTTATAGGTGACGCCATACCATTTGTCTCTGGATTCCAGCACCTTAATCCTCGCCTTGTTCTCAGAAGTCAGCTGATCTACCGCAAGTGGCAGAAAGTATTCCCCCTTTAACGGATTCTCGGCTATAGCTTTGTCTAAAAATGCAGGGAAACGGGCCTCCATTTCTTTCATCATACTAGGTGTAAAGCCCCAGAAGTTCATGGATACAGTGGTTCCCGCAGGAACGGTAAACCATTCCTCATCATTTTCTGTGTATTGAATTTTTCCGTCGCGCCACATAATTTTTGTACGTTCTTTGATGCCTGCCAGATAGCCGTCTGCTGTCGTCTCGCAAACACCCCTGGCCACATGACCGTTTTCCGTCAGTGTATTCTCAAGCAGGTATCCCACCATGCTGTAGCAGTACTGCTCCCCGTCCTCGGCTTTTTCCAGGAAGTCGTACATGGAGTGGAACGCTCCGGCGCCGTAATAATCGTCTGCATTGATTACTGCAAAGGGTCCTTTGACTTTATCCTTGCAGCTCAGAACTGCGTGGCAGGTTCCCCAAGGTTTTACCCTTCCTTCGGGCACCGAATATCCGGGAGGCAGGTCGTTGATATCCTGGAACGCATATTCTACCTCAATAAACCGTCCCGCACGATTATCAATCAATGCCCTGAAATCCTCTTCCATTTCTTTTTTGATAATGAAAATTACTTTTTTAAATCCGGCCATCACTGCGTCATATAAAGAAAAATCAATGATCAATTCCCCTGCAGATCCAACGGGATCCATCTGCTTCAGACCTCCGTATCTACTGCCCATACCGGCTGCCATGACAATCAATACTGGTTCTTGCATATCTTTTTCACCTCATCATTATTACTCATTTACTCGGGAAGCGCTAAATAATCAGCGTTTTTCCAATTCATCTTTCAGATGTCTGTAGTGTTTCAGGATGCTCCTTTCACACGCGAGCATTGAAAAATCTCAGTTTTTTAGGTTTCCACCTGTTACCAATTTTATACCAGCCACCAATTCTTTACAACCATTAAATGTACCATGGACAAAACAGGATTGAAGAAGAATTAAAATCTGGTATGATAGAAAAGGGAAGACATTTGTATGTCAGGGAAACCAGCGGCATACTGCAACCCACAGCATATTCAATAAAAGAAACAGATACACAGGAGGCTACACATGACAGTACTTGTTACCGGAGGTGCCGGATACATCGGCAGCCATACCTGCGTCCGCCTGCTTGAATGCGGTTATAAAATTGTAGTGATTGACAACATGAGCAACAGTCATCCTGAAGCACTGCGCAGGATAAAGCTTCTCACCGGGAAAGATTTTCGCGTTTATCAGGAAGATCTGCGCAACGAGGAAGTCCTGAATAGAATCTTCAGCGAAAACCAGATTGAAGCAGTGATTCACTTTGCGGGCTTCAAAGCGGTTGGTGAGTCTGTGCAGCAGCCGCTGAAATATTATGATAATAACTTAAACTCTACCGTAACACTGCTCAAGATTATGGAACGATACCACGTGAGAAATCTGGTATTCAGTTCGTCCGCTACCGTTTACGGGAATCCGGGCTCTGTTCCTATTTTGGAAGATTTTCCACTCTCTGCCACAAATCCCTACGGTATGACGAAGCTCATGATAGAGAACATCTTAAAGGATATCCACAAAACAGACAAGCACTGGAACATTGCATTGCTTCGATATTTCAACCCCATAGGCGCCCACGAAAGCGGCTTGCTGGGAGAGAACCCAAACGGCATCCCGAACAATCTGATGCCCTATATTACACAGGTCGCCGTGGGCAAGCTGGAAAAGCTCGGCGTATTTGGAGATGATTATCCAACCAAGGACGGAACTGGAGTCAGGGACTATATCCATGTCGTAGATCTGGCAGACGGACATCTTGCAGCACTAAAGCAGCTTGATGCAGGATGCGGACTTCTGATCTGCAATCTTGGAACCGGCATTGGATACAGTGTTCTGGAAATGGTAAAAGCCTTTGAGACCGCCTCGGGGATAAAGATCCCTTATGAAATAGCTGGCAGACGTTCCGGAGATATCGCCGTCTGCTATGCGGATGCAAGCAGGGCAGAAAGAGAACTCTCCTGGAAAGCAGTCCGAAGCCTTGAGGAAATGTGCCGTGATAGCTGGAATTGGCAGAAAAAAAATCCCTGCGGCTACACCGGAAGTCCGTCGATATAGCACTCTTGAAGGTTGAAGTTCTTATCACAGACAACAAAGTCAGCTTGTTTTCCAACAGCTATACTTCCCACACGATCCTCTTCTCTGATTGCTTTCGCTGGATTTGCAGAAGCAGCCTTGATGGCATCCTCTGCTCGGATCCCAAAGGAAATCGCTTTTTGCATACACTTGTATAGATCTGTGGTAGACCCTGCAAAGGTGACTCCATCGGACAATACCGCTGCACCGTTTTTCATCAATATTTTCTGACCGCCGGACTCGTAGATCCCTTCCGGCATGCCGAGGCAGGAAAGGGCATCACTAATCAGAATGATTCGATCCGCCGAGAACATTGCAAATGCGGCTCTGACTGCACTTTCATGGACATGCGCACCATCACAGATCAGCTCTGCCATTACTTGATGCGCTTCAGCCCCTGCACCGATCACCCCGGGCTGCCTGTGCAATAGCGGTGGCATCGCATTGAATAGATGGGTCAGCTGCCGCGCTCCTGCATTGATGGCCATTTTTGCAATCTCATAGTCAGCGTTGGTGTGCGCAAGGGATACGGTAAAGCGGCTGCTTATTTTCTCAATGAAGTCCAATGCACCAGGAAGCTCCGGTGCAATGCAGACAATTTTTAAGAGTCCGCCGGAGGCCTTATCCAAACGTTCTACCATATGGACATCCGGCAGCATCAAATACTCTTCCGCTTGTGCGCCTTTCTTCTCCTTGGAGAAATAGGGTCCTTCCATATTGATACCTGCAAGGCGTGATATCCCGGCTGGCTGTTTCGCATGGAATTCAGCAGCATTCCGGTAAGCCTTCTCCAAAACTGCCTCCGGCATAGTCATGGAAGCAGGTGCAAAGGACGTTATTCCTCTGCGTGCAAGGGAGGCTGCAATCTTTGTCAGCCCGTCAAAATCTGTTACAGAAAAATCCTCCCCCGAGTTTCCATGAAAATGAATATCAATCAAGCCTGGAATCACATATCGGCCTTCCAAATCAATCCCGGACTCGGTCTCTTCAAAGCTGGCAAAAATCCCGTTCTCTACTGTAAATCCTCCCTTGCGGAAGGTAAAATCATCTCCTAAAATAATGGCGTTTTTGAATTTCACGTTTGTTTCCTCCCCTGCTTAATAACCAATTTATTTTATTGATCGTTATATTTTATTCATTTCATTATACCACGGCGTCGCGCTGTTACCCATCAATCCTCTGTATATTATGCAAAAACTTGAGTAAAAGAAGTCAGAGATTCTTTCCTTTCGTTTTCGTCCATACCTCCATAAAAAAATGCGGTTGTATTCTATAATGGCTGCCGTATATAATAGTCTTTAACAAGAAACGGGAGTGTAAAAAAAGTGATGAACAATCGAATATTTTTAATCGGCTATATGGGTTCTGGAAAAAGTACCGTTTCCAGTATTTTAAGTGAAAAAACTGGTTTTCCTTGTATCGATATGGATCAGGAAATTGAAAGTGCAGAAGGTATGCCAATTCGAAAAATTTTTATGAAATATGGAGAGCATGAATTTCGCAATAAGGAGTCCGAGCTGCTGGATAAACTCTGTCATGTAACTGGAGCAGTGGATCTGCTGGCCGGAGAGGCGACGGGAGAGGCAAAGGTCTTAAACAAGGTCAGTAAGTATGAAGCCTTCGGCCAAATTGAAGGCGGCCTGATCGTATCCTGCGGCGGCGGCGTCATTTTGGATGATTTGAATCGTACGATCTTAAATCAACAATGTACGATCTTTCTTGAGGCAGATCCGAAAACACTGTTTCAAAGAGTCAACGGAGACGAAAATCGACCGTTCGCCTTCATGGATGTGCAGAATGAAAATGAGCGACTTCAAAAGTTTTTGAGCCTATACCAAAAGAGAGAGGCCCTTTACAGAGAAGCTGCAGCCATCACCGTACAAACAGACGGCAAATCCCCGCAGGAGATTGCAGATGAGATTGTTCATCTGATCAAATAAGAGAACCAGAGTCCGAGCGCTTTCATGAAAAGCAATTCCCGGCCTCTGGCTCAGTAAAGTGGGCAGTTTCATCCAGCTGGATTCTTCATGGCAAGTGGGCAGGTTTCATCCAGCTGGATTCTTATGAACTGTGACTTGCTATTTTTTTCCGTAGTAGGCTGATAGATACATTTCCTTGATCTCGCTGATCAGTGGATATCGGGGATTGGACCCTGTGCACTGATCGTCAAAGGCTTCTTCGCACATCACATCCAATTTTTCAAGAAATGCTTTCTCATCAATGCCGTACTCACGAATGGACTTTGCAATACCAATAGTAGCCTTTAATTCTTCAATCTTAGCAATCAGGCAATCTAGCTTTTCCTGGTCATTGCTGCCGGAAAGGCCCAGGTAGTTGGCAATCTCCGCATATCGCTGCAACGTGTGCGGATATTGATATTGCGGGAATGTACCCATTTTTGTGGGAACCTCCGCAGAATTATATTTCATTACTTCCGTGATTAGCAGGGCATTGGCGACGCCATGCTGCACATGATGATGCGCGCCCAACTTGTGGGCCATGGAGTGGCAGACTCCTAAGAACGCATTGGCAAAGGCAATGCCTGCAATCGTGGAAGCATTGGCCATTTTCTCACGGGCCTCCACATCATCTCGTCCATATTTATAAGCCCTCGGCAGATAATCAAATACCAGTTTGGCAGCTTTTAAAGCCAATCCGTCAGTATAATCTGTCGCCAGCATGGATGCATACGCCTCTATGGCATGGGTTAGTGCGTCGATGCCGGAGGAAGCGGTCAGACTTCTGGGCTGCTCCATCATCATTTCCGCATCGCTGATGGCCATGGTGGGAAGCAGCGCGTAATCTGCAATAGAGTATTTCGTATTTGTCTTTTCATCCGTTATGATTGCAAAGGGAGTAACCTCCGAACCTGTGCCGGAAGAGGTTGCAATGCAAACCATAATCGCTTTGACCCCCATCTTTGGAAACGTATAAACCCTCTTTCGAATATCCATGAACCGCATGGCCAAGTCATTGAAATCTGCCTCTGGATGCTCATACATAATCCACATAATCTTTGCAGCATCCATTGCTGATCCGCCGCCCACTGCGATGATGACGTCAGGAGCAAAGGCAGAAAGCGCAGCAGCACCTGCTTTCGCACAGGCAAGAGTCGGGTCGGGTGATACGTCAAAGAAGGTATGATGAACGATTCCCATGCTGTCCAATTGGTCTGTGATAGCTTTTGTATATCCATTTTTATACAGAAAGGTATCCGTTACAATAAATGCCTTCTTATTATTGTAAACCTCCTTGAGTTCTTTCAGGGCAACTGGCGTACAACCCTTCTTGAAATAAATTTTCTCCGGAAGTCTAAGCCAAAGCATATTTTCTCTCCTTTCAGCCACGGTTTTAATATTCAGAAGCTCTTTAACCCCTACATTTTCCGAAACTGAATTCCCTGCCCAGGAACCGCACCCAAGGGTGAGGGAAGGAAGAAGTCTGAAGTTATAGATATCTCCGATGCCGCCTTGGGATGAAGGAGTGTTGATCAGAATACGGCAGGTTCTCATGGTATCTTCAAAAACTTTGATCTTTTCAATTGCTTTTTCAGGATCTACGTACAGGACGGCAGTATGGCCGATTCCTCCGTCAATCACAAGCCGCTCTGCAATTTTCAGTCCTTCTTCAAAGTCCTTGCTCTTGTACATTGCAAGAATTGGAGAGAGTTTTTCATGGGCAAAGGGTTCAATGGTTACATCAAGCTCGGAAACCTCTCCGATCAGCATTTTCGCATCCTTAGGGCATTCAAACCCTGCAAGCTTAGCAATCTGATAGGGACTTTTTCCTACGATCTGAGCATTAATATTTCCCGCAGCGTTCAAAATGATCTTTCGAACCAGATCCTTTTCCTTATCATTGAGAATGTAACAACCGCGCAGCTCAAATTCTTTTTTACACTGGTTGTAAACTTTTTCGGTGATGACAACCGATTGCTCTGAAGCGCAAATGGTTCCATTATCAAAGGTTTTGGAATGGATAATAGAATTCACTGCCATGAGAATATTCGCGGAATCATCAATTAAAGCCGGCGTATTGCCGTTGCCTACACCCACTGCAGGATTGCCGGAGGAATAGGCGGATTTTACCATGCCGGGGCCGCCGGTGGCCAAAACCATATCTGCTTCCTTCATGACCTCAACGGACATCTCAATGGATGGCTCATCGATCCAGGCTATGATACCGCTGGGCGCCCCCGCTTCCACTGCTGCATCAAGCACAACTTTAGCGGCTGCAATGGTACACCTTCTTGCACCTGGATGGGGAGAAAAGATAATCCCATTTCGGGTTTTTAACGAAATAAGTGCTTTGAAGATCGCTGTTGATGTCGGGTTTGTCGTTGGAATAACGGCTGCGATAACACCGACGGGTTCGATGATCCTCTTAATCCCGAAAGACGTGTCTTCCTCCAGGATACCGCAGGTTTTTACATCCTTATACGTATTATAGATGTACTCGGAGGCAAAATGATTTTTGATTACCTTATCCTCCACAACCCCCATCTTCGTTTCTTCTACCGCCAGTTTCGCCAGCGAAATCCTGTTTCTGGTGGCTGCAGTTGCCGCAGCCAGAAAAATCTTATCCACCTGCTCCTGACTGTAAGAGG
This sequence comes from Clostridiales bacterium, assembly GCA_015243575.1. NCBI lineage: Bacteria > Bacillati > Bacillota > Clostridia > Peptostreptococcales > Anaerovoracaceae > Anoxybacterium > Anoxybacterium hadale. The sequence goes on along the minus strand of CP042469.1, from coordinate 3,796,333 downwards.
CAAACTTTCGCTGCGCTTCCTTTACCTCTTCAAGCCTCAGCTTTAACGATTCAGTGCTGTTCACAACTTCCGGTCTTACTGGAAGCTCTTCCGTCTTTTTTTTCTCTGCCATTTAAAATCCTCCATTTCGTTCGAAACTCGATTCAAAACTTCTTTGAGCATACCACTTTAGATATGATCGGGTTGGATTTCTCGCCAGCTTCTATCACTATGACCCATGCGAAAAACAGATGGCCTTATGATCTTCGGATAGAAACCTACAAAAGTTCTGTTTAAATTGTGTTCATCCTATCATGTTTCAATTTTTTTCTCTACAAAAAACAAATAATACACCCTATACGCCTTTTGTGCATAGGATATATCATTTTTGATATGGATATCGTTATAATTTTAACGCCATGACTTAAGCAAGCAATAGACACCACTCTACTAGATAAAGAAGCGATAAAAATTCTGAGTGGTGACCCCTCTGCACTCCCCATTTCATTTAATAGGAAATGTTATTTCCTATTAAATGAAAAAAGCGGTCTCGTTATCGAAACCGCAAGGCATTCTTTTGATTGTCACCCAACACTTAACCGATTATGATGCTCCTAAAAATAACAGCCGTATTCCCGAATCCGCTCTCGCAAAAGGTCCAGAAAGTCCTTCTCACACTTTTTCTGCACGTGATTCTCTCGAAAAATCATCACATCCTTGATGTATTTTGCAAAAGCACCACACCGTTTCTGAACCAGACCATACTTATCAAGAATCTGCTGCGGCACGGGGGAAACCCACATGTAGGAGTCGGGAACTGTTGACAGAAGCTCATATTGGCTCCCTCTTTCATAGACATAAATCACCTTTTTCTGATGCCGCTCCTCTCTGTCATTATCGGACAAATCCACAAAGTCTCCCGAGGGAAGCCTCTGATCTCCCAGGAGAACTTCTATGCAGCCATTCAAATCATCATCAGACCGAATATGCTTGTCAGAGATCGTACTTTTCGCCGAGGTCAGCAACAGATAATCAAATTCTAAAACCATCCGATACTGCAGATTTTTTAACTTTAATAAGGAGAGAAAATACCCCTCATGCATAGAATTGTACCGGATGATACCAATGTCATAATGAAAATCAAGCACATTTCGAATGGTCTCCATTGAATTTGTCTCATGATAGTAAATGCGCAGATTATCCTCCTGACTGAGGGAGCTCGCATATTCTGCAAAGACTTCTGAGATATAGCTGGCCCTTGGTACGGAGATTTTCAGACTGATCCCACGATCGTTCAGATCCAGGTACGTACTTTTGAGACTATCCATCTGATACTGAATTTCTTTTGCATGATTCAGGAAGCGCTGTCCTTCTCGTGTCGTCTCGACACCCTTTGAAGTTCTCTCAAAAATGGTGATATCGAATTCCTTTTCCAGCTCCTTCACCGCTCTGCTTAGATTAGACTGGGCTACGTACATTTTTTTTGCGGCAAGGGAAATGGATCCATAATTATCGATTTCAATCACATATTTTAAATCTGTGAAATTCATACGATTGCCTCCTTCATAGGCACCTTTTTTCTACCTGAGTAGTTTTTCCTGCGGGGTTCTTTCTGCTTATCGTTTCAGTCTTATCTTTTTCAAGCTATTTCTTCTCGTTAAGCTCTTCTAATTTTGCTTTGATAATTTCTTCGACCTTTTCCGCCAGATTGTTTGCCTCCTGCTTGGAAAGCTCCTTTGTTTCGATGGCAGGGTGAATGAAGAAATCAACCTTTGCTCCCGATTGGACGTGCCCCTTTTCCTCGAAGACATGGTACGTACCATTCAGCGTAACAGGTACAACAGGGATGCCTGGTTTTGTGGCAAGGCGAAGGCTTCCTTTTTTAAACTCACCCATGTGAGAGCCCTTGCTTCTGGTCCCCTCAGGAAATATGACGAGAGAAAAGCCGCGATTCAACAGCCCAATCCCCTCTTCTATGGTTTTCAGGGAAGCTCTGGGATCGTCACGCTCGATGAAGACACTGCGAATATCTCTGATCCATTCCCCGAATACTGGTATTTTTCCAAGGGAGTTCTTAGCGACAAAGCCGATCTGCTTCATGTTGATCACTGCGCCGTAAACGGGAATATCCGCATAGCCCTGATGGTTTGAAACAAAAACAACCGGTCCGTCTGGAATATTCTCTAGCCCCGATACATTTAGCTCAATCTTATACTTTTTCATGATGCCTTTTCCCCAGGTCGTCGTGGAATTCAGGATTTGCTCCCGTTCTTTTACATCGTCCCCAGCATCTCTATGATTTTTGATTTTAAAATGAAAGGGTCTCAGATGTCTCAGATTGAAATACATCCAAAACGCAAAGCATATATTTTTATAGATCCGATAAATTTTTCCCATGTTCTTCTCCTTTGAAGATTGATTCTTTCTGTTATAATATTCCGGTAGTTATGGTATCATAAGTGCAAGCCGACCCCGGTTCACTTCATACCAATACAATAAATGACTTCGTACAAAATCGTAGATTTTGCTTCAAGTATTTTGTATTTATTGTATCATAAAACCAGTATTATTTACAATTCGAAGGGAATTAAGTGATGCAAAAAAAAGCCAATCACAAAAAATTTATCAGCAGAAGCAGAGCAACGATGGCAGCAGCCGGATTTCTTCTATTCTCTGTCATCGCATATTTCATTTCCTCCAGAGAGGTTTTGGCTTTTGATACGGTCATTCGTCAGGAAATTTATAACCTTCGAAATGATACGCTTACGATTATTTTAAAGGTGATTACCTATACGGGGAACTGGCAGTCGGTAACGCTGATCTGCTGTGTTCTGCTTGCCATCTCCCGCCTGCGGTTTTCTTTCGGTTTTCCCGCCGCTATTACAGCGGTGATCTGCACTTTGATTCAAGATACGCTGAAGCTCATGTTTCAACGGATCCGCCCGGATGTATCCCTTCATCTCATCCAGCAAGGTGGATTCAGCTTCCCCAGCGGTCACTCCTTCACCAACTTTGTTTTCTTCGGCATGATCATCTTTTTATGCAGACGAAAACTAAAAAACAGAGTTACTTCCAATTGGATTACAGCCCTTTTAGGCTGCCTGATCTTTCTCATCGGCTTCAGCCGAATCTATCTTGGCGTCCACTATCCCACCGACGTGTTAGGCGGCTGGGCTTTGGGTTTATGCCTTCTCATGATCCTCATCTCAGTAATGGATTTCTTTCAAAAGGATCCTCGCCATTAACGACGGTGGGCAGGCGTGCTTAATAAATAAGGCTTTTCGTCCATTTTCTCTCATTTTTTACTGTTTTATTTTCTTTTCTTTCGGGTTGTCTCCATTCTTTCCTTCCTATATAATATTGAACCATATCATCCTTTTTGGTGTCGAAATCGGTCGAATTATTTGCACTGGAATTATTAAGTCACCTCTCAAAAGGGTATATTAATCAGAAGTCAATATTTGCCGCGGAATAGGACAAACTATTGAAATACTGATTGCATAAGAGGTTCAATTGAATGGCAGAAAGCTATGACGCTATGAGCGCTACAAATAACTTAGATAAAATACTCATCATAATTCCCTCTCTTCATCCCAATGAACGGCTGCTTGAGCTGCTGGAACGTCTGCGAAGCATGACTTCCCAGATGCTCAGCATTATCTTGGTGGATGACGGAAGCGGAGCTGCTTACTCAGATATTTTTCAAAAGGCACAGACGGATTTTTCCTGTATTGTTCTCACGAACAAGGTGAATCAAGGCAAGGGAAGAGCGCTGAAGAATGCGTTTCTTTATGTTCTGGACAATTTGCCTGATGTTACGGGTGTTGTTACAGTCGATGGAGATGGGCAGCATGCAGCAGAGGATGTTTTGGCATGCATGGTAAAACTGGCGGAAAATCCGGGACATCTCATCCTCGGATGCAGACAGTTTGACAGTCGTGAGGTCCCTTTGAAAAGCCGCTTTGGAAACAAACTGACAAAAAAGGTTCTTTGCCTGACAAGGGGAATCAATGTGGGCGATACGCAGACGGGGCTTCGTGCGATACCCACGTCCTATTTAAAGCTCCTTACATCAGTTGCGGGAGAACGATATGAGTATGAAATGAATGTACTGCTGGCATGCGGCGAAAATCGCATCCCCATTTACGAGGTTCCCATAAAGACCATTTATCTGGAGGGCAACAAGGGTTCCCATTTCCACCCTGTTTTTGATTCCCTGAAGATATACACCGTATTTATAAGGTACCTGATTTCTGCAGTGTCCTCTTTTCTTTTGGATGTGGCAGTATTTACCCTTTTGGTAATGCTCCTGAAAGGCTCCTTGCCGGGTCACTATATTTTCATCGCTACCGTGATCTCCCGAGGCTGCTCTTCGTTGTTCAACTATATTGCAAATAAGACCCTCGTATTCAAAGCACGGGTAAAAGCGGGCTCTGCAGCCAGATACTACGTGCTTGCAGTGTCCCAGATGGCGGCTTCTGCCCTTCTGGTCACTGAGATCTTTTCCCTTATTCCGGGCGCCGGAGAAACAATGATTAAGATTCTTGTGGATACGCTCCTGTTCTTTTTAAGCTTTTATATCCAGCGCAAATGGGTATTCAAAAGCAAATAGCCCTGGTTTCAAGGGAAGCATGCCTGGGAAATAATTACGGCTAACCCCCGGCAGAATTACTGCTAACCCCGGCAGAATTACTGCTAACCCCGGCAGAACAAAAACAGATATTGAGGTGCTGGAAAGTGTTTGAGAAAAAGAAGCTGCAAACTGTAATTTTTATTTGTTCAACCGTATCAATGTGCGTCTATTTGCTATGGCGTCTGATCTTTACCCTTCCCATACACGAAGGCGTGATCGCATTGATTATGGGGATTTTGCTTCTAAGCAGTGAGATTGTTGCTGCTCTTGGCTCCTTTGAACTTTTTTGGCGTAAAAACAGAGAATTCGAAGTGGAGCTTCCGGTGATTCCAAAGAGCTGGTTTCCCCATGTAGACGTATTTATTGCGACCCATAATGAACCAACAGACCTCTTATATAATACTGCCAATGCCTGTACGTTTATGGAGTATCCGGATAAGAGCAAGGTCCACATCTACCTTTGCGATGACGGGAACCGAAAAGAAGTTGCGGCACTGGCAAAAGAGCTGGGCGTAGGCTACCTTCCCCTTGCAGACAATAAACATGCAAAATCAGGTAACCTGAACAATGCGCTGTCTCAGACGAGTTCTCCCCTGGTGGTCACCTTTGACGCAGATATGATTCCCAGAAGCAGCTTTCTCATGAAATCTGTCCCTTATTTCTTCCTTCCCCGATTAAAAAAGACGCCTGATGGCAGGTGGACTGAACGGGAACGAGATGAAATAGACAAGCGCTACAGGATTGGATTTATCCAGACTCCGCAGAGCTTTTACAACCCTGATTTATTTCAGTACAATCTGTTTGCCGAGCGGAATATTCCCAATGAGCAGGACTTCTTTACAAAGGAAGTCAACGTCATGCGCAACAGTTCCAATGCTCCGGCTTACACTGGTTCCAACACCGTGCTGGCCAGAAGCGCACTGGAAGAAATCGGCGGGTTTCCTACCGATACCATCACCGAGGATTTCGAAACCGGCATAAAAATTCAGAGCCTGGGATATACAACCTATGCCACCACAGAGGTTTTGGCCAGCGGCCTGACCCCTACTTCGATCAAGACCATGATTTCACAGCGTGTCCGGTGGGCGAGAGGCGTCATACAGAGTATCAAAAACTGTAAGGTTCCCTTCAACAAAGGACTCTCTATCTCCGCACGCATCAGCTACATGGTCAGTTACTCCTACTGGTGGTCCTTTGCAAGGCGTATTATTTTTACCATGTCGCCCATCCTGTTTGCACTGTTTGACCTTCGAATTGCGGTCTGCGGCTTTTGGGATCTCCTGGCGTTCTGGGCGCCTTCTCATCTGTTTTACAGTCTGGCCATGCGAAGTCTTTCCAGTGATACCAGAAATCAAAGATGGTGCCAGATCATCGATACCATCTTGGCTCCCTATCTGGTTTTACCGGTGATTTTGGAAGATCTGGGAATGAAGCAGATGAAGTTTCAGGTTACCAGAAAAGGCAGCGAGGAGCGGGAGAAGGAATTTACGTTCCACTATGCGATCCCCCATTTGATCATGCTTGGCCTTTCCGCGGCAGCACTGATTCGGTTTACCAGCGGAAAGTACGGCCTTGCACTGATTTATAGCAGTATCATTATTTTCTGGCTCATCTACAACGTAATCAACCTTGCTTACGCTGTTTTCTTCATGCTTGGCAGGAGAATCTACCGCAAGAGTGAACGTTTTGATGCGACGCTGCCAATGCAAATATTCTATGAGGACAGAACCATTGACGCACATACCGTAAATATATCTGAAGGAGGTCTGGCCTTTTCGCTAAACCGTCCAGAATACATTCCTCCTGATCAGACCATTCGCTTTCATGTTTATAACAACCAGTACCGTGCAATTTTCGACGGAGTGGTAATCTACGTCAAACAGGCGGGTAATAAGTGGTACTACGGGGTAACCATCAAATCCCTCGATGGGGAAAATAAAAGGCAGTACATGCAGCTCATTTATGACAGGATGCACTCCCTGCCCACAAAGATGAACGTTTGGATTACCGCCTTTGATGATCTTACCAACAACATGAGCATACGAATGGAAAAGCAGCGGTCAGACCTGCGGGCCCTTCCCAGGATTGATCTGTACAAACCCATCCGTTTTGACGACGGAAGTCACTGCGTGCTGGTGGATTTTAATTACCGGTTTGCGATGGCAAAGGACCTTTCTGCATGGGGCTCTCACGAAAAGGGGAATAAATTGAAGCGCACACGAGAAAAGCAGAGTGGCGGCATTCGAGAAAAGAGAGACAAGCATGGACAAGAAAGCGGTGATACCAGCGCGAAAGAAACGCGGTATACCTGTACGCTGGGGCCGGATTTACAATTGGTTCTTGCACCTGTTAAAAATGACATGGACAGCATCCGAGAGGGTGTACTGATGCGCGTGGTAAACTGGCAGGAATTGATTTACAGTCAGGAGTTTAAGCGCATTTTAACTGGATGGAGCATGGAGCGGCAGAATGAGCTGCAGGCGAAGGCTGCGGAGGCAGAGGAAGTCCAAAATCTCTAGCGAAGGCTTCCTATTTCATATTAATGATGAGCCATATCAATCATTTCAATCTGATCAATAAAAAGGCACTAATAGAAGGCAATAAAAAAGGAGAGCTACTAAAATGGAACTGATCATGACAGTTTTGCGTTTTCTGATCCTGCTGATTTCCTGCCTGGGTTATATCATGTTATTCCGGCAGGTTCTTTCCATCCACACAAAACTCAGCTGGATCTTTACATTTTCCATCATCACTTGCATCCTCTATTTTGCAGGTCTTGCCGGTGTTCTTTTCTATGCATTCAGCGGTGTCTTTGTGGGCGGCCTGGGGCTCTTTCTCTTTTTTCTTCTCACAGGAAGGCTTAGAATTCTGATTAACCTGAAAGCACTGAATATGCTGAATATCGTCTATTGCATTGGTTTTGGCATGATATTCACTTCTTTGATCAACACCCAGTATATTCACTATGATAATTTCTCTCACTGGGGACTCATTGTGAAGTACATGCTCATGACCAATGAGTTTCCCACAGCAGCTTCCGCACTGGTTGACTTTAAAACCTATCCTCTGGGAAGCTCCGTATTCCTTTATTATGTCTGCCGGGCAGCGGGAAATTCTCAGGGGGTTATGCTTGTTGGTCAGGCGATGCTGATCTTCGCTTGCTTTTACGCCATGTTCGGCGTCATTCGGGATAGCAAACGGTTTCTGCTCTGTTCCATCATGGCGCTCTGCTGCTCCGCCATGACCTTTTATAATATTTCCATCCGTATCAATAATCTGCTGGTGGATTTTATATTGCCCCTGCTGGCGCTTTCCGTGGTCAGCACTCTCTTCATTTATCGACAGGATTTCAAGCGCGCCTGTATCATCAGCGCCCCCGTACTGGCGTTGCTGGTGATTGTCAAGAACAGCGGCTTGTTTTTCGCTGCAATCTGCTATGTATATCTTCTGTGCCTCGCCTTTCAAAACAAGAAGTATCGAAGGCGGGAGCATAAAGCGGTCGCTTTGCTCATCGCCGTTCTCACCATCGCGGTTTCCTTGTCAACCTTCTTTGCTTGGAGCTACCATACCGAGACTGCATTCAAGGGGGAAAACACCAAACATACCATGAGTGTCGACAATTTCAATGAGGTCTCTTCGGAGAAAACACCTGAGATCCGGGCAGAAATCATGCAGAATTTTTTGAATGCGGTCTTTACGCTGGACAGTCTTTCCACACGGGGGATTGTTTTGTTCCAGCTATTCGCTCTGGCTGCCTGGTCCGCTGCATGGCTGATTTATAAAAGAACCTGGGCACTTTTAAAAGTGTTATTCTGGGTAGATATGGCCATTGTTCTCTATTATGCCGGGATTCTTGCCATGTTCATCTTTACCATGCCCACTGAGGAAGCTTTAATTCTGGCGGGGTTTGAACGGTATGCCTCCAGTATTGTCATCTTTCTCATTGGAACCCTTGCCATTTTTGGGGTACATGATGCAGAAAATACGCTGCATGTACAGCAAGGAGCAAAGCGAAATGCCATGGCCTTTAAAAGCCGCCTTTCAAAAAATGCTTATGAGACGGGAACGGTAATTCTCGCCGCAGCTGCGATCATCATTCTGCTCTCTGAGGTCAATGGAATGACCAGCATGAAGCTTTCCTATTCGGAGTCTCTGCCGGGGAAAGTATACCATATGGTAGGGGATCACTGGTCGGAGGAGGATGGGAAAAAATATTTATTCTATGCCTCCGATACCGACAGTCAGGTGACCAACTTTTATCTCCAGTATGCCGCAAGATATTTTTTATACGCACCCAATGTGGACGCTATTTATGAATTTGATCCGGATGCCTTCCGGAATCAGCTTAAGAAATATGATTATTTTGTAATTCTTGAAAGCGACGATAATATCGCTGCTTTTATGAAAGGGTACGGTAAGACGGACGATGTGACGGGGGTTTATCCTGTAACGGATACGTTCTTCTAGGAAACCAGTGCTTTCACCAGCTCGGGATAATTCCACTTTAGTTCCTTTCGGTTGAAGACGGAATCGTCCCACCAGATGCAGGGAATCTCCTGCTCTCCAGCGAGCTCTCTGACATACTTGACCCAGGCTGCACGGGAGGCTTCATTGTTTTTATCAAGGGCTCCGTACTCACCGATGATGACGGGAACGCCTCGCCTGTGGAAGATTCGTTTCAGATCACGGAACGCCTGATCAATTTCTTCCGTCTGTTCTTTCTTTGCCATCCAGTTCTTCGTTTGATTTTCTGCGAGGGTAAACTCGTAAGGCCGGTAAAGGTGCACCGATATGATGAATCGCTCACCCTTTGGCATCTGAAAATCAGATAAGGCTTCCGGAAGGGTACTGGCGCAGTAGGTAGGCAACAACAAGTAGCGATTCTGATTCTGCCCTCCGGTGGATCGCACTGTCTCTGCAAAAACAGCATTGAGCCGGTTCACAATCTTCCTTGCCTCCGGGGTTCCTGCATACCATTCCTCTGCCGTGCCGATGAGTCTTGGTTCATTCATGCTTTCAAAAAGAAGTTTCTCATCATAATTCTGAAAGCGCTCTGCAATCTGCTGCCAAAGCTTCCTCGTGATCGCTTCCGCTTTTTCTTCATTTGCCGCGGTAGGTGTATACCATGAATCATGATGGGCGTTCAAGATGACGTACATTTCGTTTGCGATACCGTAATCCACAACCTGCTGCACCCGATCCATCCAGGCAGGATCAATCACATAATTCTCGTCCATATGCTCATACCATGTGACAGGGACTCGCAGCGTTTGAAACCCTGCCTGTTTTATGGAATCAATCATCTCTTTTGTTGTATCAGGATTACCCCAATAGGTTTCGTACTTCTCCGGTGCTGCCAGCCTGTCATTCAGACCGTGGGCATCAAGGGTGTTTCCAAGATTGAACCCTGGATCAAGCTGAGAGGCAAAGCGTACATCCTGAAACATGAGGTTGTAAATGTAATATCCTCCATACAGCCCCGCAATCGCCAGCGGAAGAAGCAAAAAAAGGAGCCCCCGCCGCTTATTCCCGGGATGACCCTTTGAAGAAACCATCTCGATCGGGTTTCCTTTTCTGTTTCCCTTTGCGGTTGAAACTCCTGTCTCACTTATCATCATAACAATTTCTCCAGATCAATGATTTCATAAAACTGGTCATCACCCGTTCCCATGCAATCAGACTTTTGAGGGAACCGGACTCTTGAGAAAACCAGACTTTTGATGCGATCAGACTTTGATGCGATCAACCGTTTTCCGGCGCAACCAGTTTATGTAGAATCTCCTCAATGAATATGAAAAAGACTGTTCTTGATTTTTCATGTGGCTTTAGCCCTTGAGGCTGAGGGTATTTACAGAGCCAAAAGATCCGGTCACAGTTCGCCAGCAGACTTTTATTATACTCTTCTGCAATAGTCAGCACCTGGCATCCTTTTTCCCGTGAAATCCGATAGACATTTTCAAAGGAGCGAAACGTTCCCGTTGTTGTAAAAATCACCAGCAGCGTATTCTGATCTACCATGGTTTCCACGGAAATCTCATCCCCCACGACCTGAATGAATTTTCCAGAACAGCTCCTGAGCCGGTATTCGAAATACTGGGCACAGATAAAAGAAGGCCCGTAACCGAACAGAATGATTCGTTCATGGTTATTCATCAGTTCTATAAATTCATCTACCAAAGCCGGATCAAAGTCATCAATAAAATGCTTGATGCGCTCAAGCTCACTTGAGGTTTTCTTTTGCGGAAGTTCTCTTCCATAGAGAAAATCCATGAACTGCTTGTAATTTGTAAAACCGAGCTTTTTCACAAGTTTGGAAATTTTGGAGATGGAGCAGCCGCACAATTCCGCGGCATTGGTAATCTTTAAATCGGAATGAAGCTTGGAGCCTTCCAGCAGCCGCTCGTAAATCTGCTGCTCAAAAGAATTCAAATTGCTGAAATCGATGTTATTCATAGATCGTATCCTCTTCTCCTCATTTTCCTATTCTTCCCAACTGTGTATTTCTAATTCAATTTTATCATCTTAAAGCGCGTCGGTAAAGAGATTATATTCATTTTTAAGCTTTATTTGTGGAAAATTTTCCGTTTTATCAATAATTATCGAGATTAAGTATAAAATTTTCCGTATTTTTATTGACTTACATTGATGCCAGTAGTATGATTCTGTTAAATCATACATCGATGTGTCTTACGATCAGTTGATCAATCAGCAACATACGAACCGCGGGCTTTTATTGAAGCATCGGTGAAGCACCGGATGGCGGAGCTTCCGCCTGAAATGACTAGATCCAGGCGGTTGATCAAAGGATGAATATAGGAAAGTGGAGGTCTTGAGAATGAGTGCAGAAAAGTTATGGAATGGTTTGAGAGAGATATTATCGGAGGGGCAGATCAATACAAACCCCGATGATTTATATGATGCGGCGGCGGATCGGTATAAGAAATATGCCAAGGCAAGAAAAGTTCTGGATGTACCCACGCCTCTTGCCATTGTCTATCCCAAATCTGTGGAAGAAATCAGCAAACTGATGAGTTTTTGCAATGAAAATCTGATCAACGTGATTCCACGAGGCGGAAAAACTGCTACAGAAGGCGGATTAGAAAACTGGAAGGAAACTACCATCGTAATCGACGCAGAGCATCTGAATCAGATTATTAAGATTGATGAATACAACATGCAGGCCACTGTTCAGGCAGGCGTTCCGCTTCAGGTCCTTGAAGATGAGCTCCGCAAGGTGGGTCTGACGACAGGTCATTCTCCCCAATCAAAACCGGTAGCCAAATACGGCGGACTGGTAGCCACAAGAAGTATTGGCCAGTTCTCAACACTGTACGGCGGAATTGAGGATATGGTGGTGGGCCTCGAGTGCGTCTTCCCTGACGGACATGTGGCAAGGATTAAAAATGTTTCCAGAAGAGCCGGCGGCCCCGACATCCGTCACATTGCCATTGGCAATGAGGGAACCCTCTGTTACATAACGGAAGTCACCGTGAAGGTCTTCCGCTACTACCCGGAAAACAACAAATTTTTTGGATATCTGGTGAAAAATATTGATACGGGAGTTAGCGTTCTGAGGGAAGTCATGGTTGCTGGATATCGTCCTTCGGTAGCCCGCGTTTACTCGGAAGAGGATGCCAGACAGCACTTCTATCACTTCTATCAGGACCACTGCGTTTTGATCTTTATGGCAGAGGGAAACAAGGGGATCGTAGAAGCAACTGCAAAAGGCATCGAAGAAGCCGTGGCAAAGTATCAGGAAGGCATCATCGAGCAGGTGGACAGCACCTTAATCGAGGACTGGTTCAATCACCTCAACTGGTCCCAGCAGGACATTGACGATGAAATTGAAGGGATGATTGAGAACGACAGTCATGCAGGTTTCACCACAGAAATATCAGCAGATTGGGAAACCATTCCTAAGATCTACTATAATGTAATGAGCCGCATCCGAAATGAGTTTCCAAGGGCTCATGATCTGACCATGCTGGGAGGGCATTCTTCTCACAGCTATATAAACGGAACGAACATGTACTTCGTATACAACTACAGCATCAACTGCGCACCGGAAGACGAAATGAGAATCTATCATCATCCGCTGCAGACAATCATCGTCGAGGAGACCCTAAAACTGGGCGGCTCCATGTGCCATCATCACGGAATCGGTAAATACAGAAACGAATGGACGAAAGAGGAGCACGGTTCTGCTTATTATATGCTGGAAAAACTCAAGGAGGCTTTTGATCCCAACGGCATCATGAATTTCGGAACCATCTTTCCTCAGGAGGAAGGCATCAAGTATCAGAAATAAGGAAGCATCGTATGAAAATCATTTGCTTAATCAAATATATCCCGGATGTTGAAAATTTCAAATATGATTATGAGCGGAATGTGCTGGTTCGGGAAAATGTCAGAATGATTCTAAACCCCGATGATGCCTGTACCGTGGCCTTTGCGCTGAAGAGAAAGGATCAGTATCCCGATACTGTGATTGAAGTGGTGACCATGGCACCCCAAAGCATTATCCCTCAGCTTGAGGACCTGCTGCGTCTGGGTGTAGATCATGCATCGCTGATTTCGGATAAAGCTTTCGTGGGCAGCGATACCTATGTCACCAGCAGGATTCTGGGACGCTATTTAAGGGAAGCAAGCTTCGACTGTATCCTGACAGGAACCCATACTCTGGATGGGGATACCGCTCATGTACCCTCTCAAGTTGCAGAGCTCCTGAGTCTTTCTCAGATGTCCAATGTGGTGGAAATCGACGAAGCCGCATTCTGCCGGGAAAGGGCTATCGTAGAGGCAGAGGAAGAGCTTACTTTCGGAACATATGAAATCGCTCTTCCGGCAGTCATCAGCCTACGGAAGGATCGAAAGTATAAACTGCCCTATATTAGATACGAAGAGCTTAGCCGCGATGTAAAAGACCGGATCCAAATCATTGATAACGATGTATTGGGCTTTGCCCAGGAAGAAGTCGGCATCATCGGTTCTCTGACACAGATTTCCAGCACCTTTGTCAAATCCATGGAAAAAAAGAAGCGGATCATTGTAAGGAATGATGATGAGGGAATCGACCTGGTCTATTCCTTTTTAAAGGAAAGAGGCTTTGTTTGACATGAAGAAGGTTCTTATATACTACGAGCAAAAACAGCATAAAAACTCCATAGAGCTTCTTGCGGTTGCGCGGCTGATTTACGGAGGCACGAGTGCCGATGAGGAGCACACAGAAGCTTATGAAACCTACGGAGTTTCTCTTGAGCCAACCGGATCGGAAGCAAACGGTCTGTTTGATTTCTTGATCCAGATCTGCGGCGATTCAGCACAGCGCGAGAGGAGAGCTTTGGCCCCTTGCCAGGAGCATGACCAAGACAATTCCCCTGGGTGCGATGCGCTCTATATGACTTCTATCCTGGCGGAGCTGCAGCAGGAATATCAGTTTGACTGCATCCTCTTCCCCGCAACCCACATGGGCAGAATGCTGGCACCCAGGCTGGCTATGCGTCTTCAGACCGGCTTGGTGGCAGACGTCACAGATATTAGATATAAGGACGGGATCATGGAGATTGTCCGCCCTGCGTTCAGCGGAAAGCTTATGGCCGGAATCCTAAGCCGAACTGCTCCGCTGATGATGAGTGTACGCCAGAACGTATTCTCCTACGATCCCGGCAGGCTGACAGAAACACGGCTTATCAGCTATACGCCTAAAACCGCCAGCAGCGAAGGACTCCGACTGCTGAAAGTCCGGGAAAAGGAAGCCAGCAAGGATATTCGGGACAGCGATATTCTGATTTCCGGCGGCGGCGGTGTGATGAGGGATTTTAAAAAGCTTTCTGACCTGGCGGGCGAGCTGGACGCCCTGGTCTCAGCCAGCCGAAAAACCGTAGATCACGGGATTGCACCAAGAAGCATCCAGGTCGGCCAATCCGGCAAGACGGTAAGCCCCAAGCTCTATCTGGCACTGGGGATCAACGGCTCGATTCAGCACATTGAGGGACTGAAAAATGTGGAATACATGATTGCTGTCAATACCAATAAGAACGCCCCCATTTGCAGTATCTCCGACATCGTCGTAGAAGGAGACGCAAAGGAGTTTATCAATAAGCTTACAGAAAAGATCCGAAAGGAAAAAAGTAAGGAAGCGCGGAATGAATTCGCGTTTCAGAAATAAATCATACATTATTGAGGAGGAAAAAAGCATGAACATTATGGATTTCAACATGGATTTCTTTTCACTAAAAGGGAAAAACGCCATCGTCACGGGAGGCAACAGCGGGCTCGGTCAGGCATTTTCCGTGGCACTGGCAAAGGGCGGTGCCAATATCATGGCAGTCAGCATCATGGAGGATGACGGCGAAACAAAGGATTGGGTCACCTCCTGCGGCGTAGAGTACAAATACGTCATGGCGGATATCACAGAAGAGGGCGAATGCAAACGCGTGGTTGACGACTGCGTCAATACCTGGGGCAGCATTGATATCCTTGTAAATTGCGCTGGAATCTGCATCAACATCGAAGATGTTACCAAATTCACGAGAAAAGAGTGGGATAAGATGGTGTCGGTCAATTTGACGGCTGCCTTTGAAATGATCCACGAATCCTGCAAATATATGATTCCTCAGCAGAGCGGAAAGATCATCAACATCGCTTCCCTCTTTGCATTCCTTGGCGGCCAGTGGTCTCCCGCATACGCAGCCACAAAGCATGGGATTGTCGGTCTGACAAAGTCCATGTGCGATGAGCTTGCACAATTTAATATTCAGGTCAATGCAATTGCTCCCGGATATTTTGCCACCAAGCTTACGGAAAAAACAAGAAGCGATGCGAAAAGAAACGGAGAAATCCTTGCTCATATTCCTGCAAATCGCTGGGGCTGGCTTGCAGACCTCATGGGAACCTGCGTCTTCCTTTCCAGCCATGCAGCTGACTATGTAAACGGACACACTCTGACTGTGGACGGCGGCTATTTGATGAGATAACTTCTGGAGGAGTTCAATGAGCGATAAATATTTGATCGGAATCGACAGCGGTTCCCAGAGTACCAAGGTTTACATCTTCAACCAACACGGAGAAGTCATCTGTTCCGAGAGCGAAGGTCTGAAGCCCATGATCGCAAGAAAACCCGGCTACGTGGAGCATCCTGAAGACGATCTCTGGGACTGTTTGAAAGCAGTACTCAAAAAGTTGATGGCATCCTTCCAAGGAAATCCTGCAGATATTGTTGGGCTTGGGCTTTGCTCCATCCGCTGCTGCCGGGTCTTTGTAAAGGAAGACGGAACACTGGCCGCTCCTGTTATGAGCTGGATGGATATCAGGGCCTACGAAACTTATGAAGATCAGCCGGAAATCCGATATACCAGCCCCACTTCGGGCTACCTTACCCACCGGCTTACCGGAGAATTCCGGGATACGGCAGCAAATGCCTACCAGGGACAGTTCCCCGTGGATATGGATACCTGGCAGTGGTCTGAGAACCCGGAACATTTTAACAGCTATCAGATTCCCAAAGAAAAACTGATGGAAATCCGGATGCCCGGAGAGATTCTTGGCTATGTAACAAAGCAGGCAGCAGCCGAAACAGGTCTTCCCGTAGGGATTCCTGTGGTTGCCACCGCAAACGATAAAGCTGTAGAAGCTTTGGGTTCTGGCCTGATTGAATCCGATACGGGCCTTGTATCCCTTGGCACTTACATCACATCCATGGTGTTTGGCAGCAGGAATATCACCGATGCGGCAAATTACTGGACCAATCTTTCCTGCATCCCCCACAACTACCTTTATGAAAGCGGCGGTATCCGCCGGGGTATGTGGCTCATCTCCTGGTACAAGAGCATCATCGGAGAGGAATATGCAAAGAAAGCAAAGGAAGAAGGCTGCTCCGTAGAGGATTTTCTTGCAAGAGAAGCGGAACAGGTGCCTGCCGGTTCCGATGGTTTGCTTACCATACCCGACTGGCTGGCTCCGGCCACGCAGCTATACCGAAAAGGCGTCATTCTGGGCTTTGACGAGCGACACACCAGAGGACATATCTACCGCTCCCTGCTGGAGGGGATTGCTATGACCCTGAAAAACAGCTACGACGCAATGAACGAGGAGCTGGGTGTGAAGCCTGACAAAATCATTGTCTGCGGCGGGGGTTCCAACAGCGACCTTTACATGCAGATCTTTGCTGACATGTACGGTGTCAAAACCATCAGAAATCAAATCAACGGTGCTGCGGCTTTGGGCTCTGCAATCTGTGCGGCCGTTGCGGCAGGCATTTACCCTGATTTCAAGGAAGCAGTCCAGGCAATGGTAAAAGTCAAAGATGAATTTACCCCCAATGCGGCAAACCATGAAACGTACAGCAAAATTATCGCAGGGGCTTACCGCGGTCTGCCGGAAATGCTGGAAGGTACATTAAAAACAGTTTATGAAGCGATGAAATAATAGAGTAATTCCATCACGCTTTGGGACATCAAGATCATAGAAAATACAAATGAAAAGCTGCGCAGCTTTACAGATAAAGACAAGACTACTTTCAAATTCTCCGAAAGGTGGTGTTTTTCGCAAAACGCTGAGAAATTTTAACCGTATTCATTTCTTATTTAATAGTAGGAGGGATTCTCAATGGAGAAAGGAATCAATTCAAAAAGAAAGTGGATCATTCTTGCGATCCTTGCCGCCGCAGGCGGTATCATCTATGAGCTGCCATATCTGAGGTATACATACTATAAGCCTCTGATTGAAGGGCTTGGACTTACCAATGCAGAGTTCGGCGCATCCATGAGCATGTACGGAATCATTGCCATGATCTTTTATCTTCCCGGTGGATGGCTGGCTGACAGATTCTCTCACAGAAAACTCATCGCATTCTCGCTGGTGGGAACCGGCCTCGGCGGTTTCTATCTATCAACATGGCCGTCCTACATGGGCACGATGATCCTATTTGGATTCTGGGGAATCACTACGATCCTGACCTTCTGGGCTACGATGCTTAAAGCAGTCAGCATGCTGGGTGATGAGTCCGAACAGGGCAGATTGTTCAGCTTCTGTGAAGGTGGAAGAGGTATTGTAACTTCCGTAGTTGCCTTATCGACACTGGCACTCTTCAACGCACTTGGTGGTCTGACAGAAAACTTCAGCTATATTCTCTGGGTTTATTCCACCGTCTGCGTCTTGGTGGGTGTTGCCGCCTGGTTCCTGATGGCGGATAATAAGCCGGAACAGCAGGTAGGTGCAAACGTTCTGAAAGACATCATTGTCATTTTGAAAATGCCCATTACCTGGATTCTTGCCGTCGTTATCTTTTCCATATATACTACATATACATCGTCCAGCTATCTGACGCCTTATATGACCGATGTGTTCGGCCTTTCAGCCGTTGCCGCAGGTGTTGTTGCAACGCTGAGAAGTCATATTTTCCGGCCTGTGGCAGGCGGATTCGCTGGAGCAATTTCGAAGAAAGTCGGTTCTTCCATTCCCGTAATGCAGGGAGTAATCTTGGTTGCCGTCATCAGTCTGCTGGTCATGCTTCTGGCACCAGTCAGCAATGGACTTGTATTCGTCATCTCCGCTGTGACCGTACTCATCGGCTTCCTGATCTTCATGCTGAGAGGGCTTTATTTTGCTCCTGTTGGTGAGGTTGGAACCCCGGTATCTTTAATGGGTGCGGCAGTAGGATTGATTTCCACCATCGCTTTTGCATCCGATACCTTCAACTTTATTCTTCTGGGAAACATCCTTGATAAGAACCCGGGAGTTGCCGGATATAAGTATATCTTTATGTATATGATCGGACTCTTTGTTGTTGCCTTCATCGGTCTGGCAGTGCTCAGCCGTGTGGTAAAAAAGGTGAAAGCCGCAGATCTTTCAAAATAAAAGTTTAACGATATGTTTCTTGTCCCTGCGCCTGTAACTCAACGCGCAGGGACTTTGTGCCGCTGAAGCCGCAACAATTACCTTCACACAGATGTGAGTTGCAAGAATAGGGGAGTGAGAGGAATGAAAAAAATGAAACCGGTTGCGTTCTGGCCTCCGGTTGTTCTGTTTGTAGCTGCCTGTATCTACAATTTTGCAGATAATGACGGATTTTCCTATATGATCAATACAGCCAACACCTGGCTTATGACGAATTTTGCATGGGCCTTCTGCCTTGGGGTCCTATTCATGCTCGGTGTTGTTATTTTTGTAATGTTCTCCAAATTCGGAAATGTTCGAATCGGAGGCCGAAACGCCGTACCCATGCTGGATAATACCAGGTACTTTTCCATCACCCTGACCAGCATTATTGCCATTGGAATTCTCTTTTGGGCAACCTCAGAGCCGCTGTACCATTTGACTGCTCCGCCTGAGTCTTTGCATCTGACACCGGGAAGCCCTGAAGCAGTTGTTTTTTCCATGTCCACGCTGTTTATTCACTGGGGTTTTCTTCCGCTGGCCATCTATGCGGTACCCTCCATCATGTTTGCATTTGCATTTTACAATATGAAACATCCTTATACCCTTGGTGCTACACTTACACCGATCTTTGGAAATCGGATTCTGGGAAAATGGTCTCAGGGAATCGACGCAGTCTGTATGTATGCCTTGATCGCGGGCATGTCCGCCTCCCTTGGAACTGGAGTACTCTCTATCGCAGGGGGACTGAAATATCTGACAGGCATTCAAACCGGCGCATTTCTTTGGGCTTTGGTGGATATCGCGGTCGTGGCGACCTTCGTAATTTCTTCCATTACAGGATTATTCAACGGGATCAAGAAGCTGTCAGAAATCAACTTTGGCGTTTTTATAGCTCTTGCACTATTTGTATTCGTATTTGGCCCCACGGCCTTTATGCTGAACCTGGGTGTGGAAGCCTTTGCAAATCACTTACAGACCTTCTTTACGAAGGCAAGCTTTACCGGCGCTGCAGCTAGCGATCCCTGGGCAGGCTGGTGGACGATCTTCTACTGGTGCAACTGGCTTGCGTGGGCCCCGATTTCCGGCATGTTCCTGGGGAGAATCTCATACGGGCATACGGTAAGAAAAGCACTGACCGTCTTATTTGTACTTCCCGCACTCTTTGATATTATCTGGATGACCATCTTCGGAGGTGCTGCCATTCATCTTGAACTTGCGGGAGGAAAACTCTCCGAGGCGTTGTCAGCCGGCCCGGAATTTGCTGTTTATGAATTTTTAGGTCATTATCCAGCAGCGGCTTTGACCATTCCCGTCTTCATCTTCTGTATGTTCCTTTCCTATGTTACGGGCTCCGATGCCTATACGACGACGCTGGGGGGAATGAGCACTTCAGGAATCTCGCCTGAGGACCCGGAGCCATCCATGTGGATGAAGATCTTCTGGGGGATTCTCATCGGCCTTGTGACCTGGGTCATGATTACGACTGCCGGGGTCAACGGCGTGAAAATGCTTTCCAATCTGGGCGGCGGCCCCGCGCTGATCCTGGAGCTTCTCATTTGCATTTCCCTAATCAAAGTAGCAATCAATCCTAAGAAATATGATTTCTATCAGCAGGATTATTTGGAAGATGGAACGCCCATCAAGTCCATTACGAAAAAGGCAGCAATGTCAGAACGTGCTGTGAGCGAAAACCCCATAGAACCTGAGCCTCCTGAAAAATAAGATCTCCGGCTGCTCTAAGCCGTCATACACGTTGGAAGCAAAATATCCCCAGGCACTGTGAAAAGTGCTTGGGGATATTTTTATAACGTACTTGTCGTTAAAACGTACCCAGCCCAGTTTTCTCCTGGAATCGGTAGACAAGTACCTTCCACAGGCTGTTGTCTTCATACTCGCTGTAGTCACCAGTATAAATTCCATCCCGGTTATACCAGATTCGATCAAAATAATCCTGGAATTCTACTGCCAGCGGGTCCTCTGCCGCAACCTGCACCATCAGGTCGGTTTCCATGTTGTAATTATCCAGATTTCTTCTCGTATAATTGGCTGACCCGCCGATGAGAGTTGTCTCATTTCCCTTACAGATGCCTAGGATTTTCGCATGGTATTGCTCGCCCTGGGTCAGATACCAGCGTACCTGAATGGTTCCGCCTGATTGTTCCATCAGCTCAGCAGCAGTCTGACGATTTGGAATACCGCTTTTTTCAAATCCGAACGCGTCTTTGTTGGGGTCTAGTACCACCCTTACGGACACGCCTCTTTTTGCCGCCGCAAGAAGCTCCTCAATAATATCTCTATGAGAAAGATAAAACATTCCCAGCATGACCTCATCTCCCGACTCCGTACCTTTCAGGGAGTCCAGGATCGCGTCCCTGATTTTATCCTCTGTTAATACGGTGACGCTGGTATTTGCTCTCAGATCCAATGGATCATAGCGGTATTCAATACCGCTGATTTCTGTGCCTGAAAAGGAGGCCACTGCCTTTTCCGATTCCAAAAGCGAAACTGCCGCTGCGCCCCGAAATTGAAACGCAATATTGGAGTGATAGGAACTTGCATCGTGGGGATTGGCGGAGCTCACCATCGCTGCTTGATCCGTAATCAGAACCTTCCTGTGATTTGCCTTAAAATTCAAGAGCCTCAGATAATTTCTAATGTTCATTTCCGGCCCGTTGTCACCAAAGGGATTGCTCAGCCAACCTTCTTTTCCCTGTCCAAAATGGCGAAAGTAGGCCCTGTAATACCCGGAGTAAAGAGGATTGGAATCCCGAACCTTGGCCAAGTCCGTGATGATAACCGTAATCCCGTTCTCTTCCAGAAGCTGAAATTGCTCGTTCATATCTGTGCGGTAGCTATTGTTGATCTCATCAGTGATCAGATAAAGCTTCAGGTCCTTGACTTCTTTTTTTCGGGCAATCAAAGCCTCAGTCATCTGCCTGGTGGAATCGGGATAACTTCCCGCTTCCGTATTGTAAAAATCGTTATAAAGAAAGAGATCTGCTACGATGAATTCCTTGGCTTCCCGGATCATGCTTAGCTGTTCTTCCAGAATCCGCTGTTCATGGATCGTCTCTTGCCCTTTTCTATAGGTCAGATCACAAAGCAGCCGGATATCGCTTACCCCCGATGGTGGCCCGGCATAAGACGTTCCCTTAGGTGCCGGCGTGGACCAGCCAAAGAATAAAGGGATCACCAAAACTCCGATGACCGTACCCTTCAGGATTTTTTCCTTTGTCCTGGAGTGCATTCCCGTGTCACTTCCTGTAGGCTTACCGCCTTTCGGTGCTTTTTCTGCTTTTTCTGCTTTTCCTGGTTCGCTCCCTTCTTTACCTGCTCTTACTGCGTTCCCTATTTTTTCTTCTTTTCGCGCTTTCATCCCACACCTCTTTCTAAAGATCATACTTCTGTTTTTTCCGCATCAGCTGAGGCTGCGACATGTTTAAAAACTCAGCCGCTTTTCTCGTGCTCCCAAATTTTTTCAAAGCATAATCGATGAGCTGAATCTCCTGCTGCTCTATAATCTTATTAAAGTCTAAAGAAACAGCGGCTTTCATGCTGCGCTTCAAGTTAAATACCAGATCCTCATAAATCGTTTCATTCAGCATGGTTTCCACGTCCTCCCCTTGGACAATGTACTCACGAATGCTGATGACAATCCGATGTACCAGATTTTCAAGCTCTCTTACATTACCCGGCCAATCATAGACAGCGAGCTTTGTCAGTGCCGCAGCGTCAAACTCCTTATCAATACCATAGCGCTTGCAAAATTGCTCCAGAAAAGCTTTGGCCAAAGCGACAATATCCTCTCTCCGCTCTCTCAGCGGCGGCACGGTCACCGTATAGATATTGAGGCGGTAGTAAAGATCTTCCCGGAATTGTCCCTGCTCTACAAGCTGCCTCAGCGGCACATTATTTGCGCAGATTACGCGCACATTGACATTGATGGGCGAAATCCCACCGACTCGGTAAAACTGGTTTTCCTGCAGAACTCTAAGCAGCTTGGATTGGAGGTTCAGCGACAGGGCGCCCACCTCATCAAGAAAAAGGATTCCGCCGTTTGCCAGTTCAAAATATCCCTTTTTCCCGGACGCCTGGGCCCCGGTGAAGGAACCGCCTTCATAGCCGAAGAATTCACTCTCCGCAAGGTTTTCCTGAATCGTAGCACAATTAATTTTAATGCACGGTTTATTTTTTCGTTGACTGTTTTTATGGATGATCTCGAGAATTTTCTCCTTTCCCGTTCCCGTTTCTCCCTGAAGGATTACATTACAGTCATACTCCGAAATATTAAGAACTTCACCGAGTAAAGCCTCCGTTGCCGGACTTCCAAAGATAAACTCATCGGCTTTTCCTGCCTTAAAGGCCGCTGCTGCGATCCCTTTCTTTCGTGTTCGCCCTACACCTTTGGCCTGGGTTCGGTAGATTTCCGCCAGCCGCTCCAGATCCTGTGAAACAGAGCTTAGAAGCTCGAAGACAAATTGTTCCTCGATTCCTGCAACGAACTGGTTTAGCACATAGGTCTCCAGTTCTTTGCCCATACTTTCCGCTATGAGGTTGGACTGGCTGATATTATTCTTCAAGCTGGTGAAATACAGCTTTCCTTTGTGGCGCGTAAGTATCACGCTGAGCACCTCAGATCCGGGAAGATCCTCTCCGTTGATGGTCATGTCATAGGGCTCCTTCTCCTGTCCCAATATGGTTTCCGCTGCCGGAATCGGCTGTGTCACATCAACAATATAGGAGGAGTCCACCCAAAAGGCCAATTCCCGGGCCACTTGTGAAGGAGTAAGGCTTCCGATACCGTCTTCATCCAGAAGAACCGTAATATAGCAGTCTTCTCCTGCAGACTTTTTGATGGCAGACACGTAAATGATACTGGATAGCAAATCTTTGCCTATGAGAAGAAACCGCATCCCCCTTTGACTTGCAGTATAAATATTATAGAGGTTAGCAGCTTCATCAAAAGCTACCATGGTATAATCAGGCTGAATTTCCGGAGGAATTGCCGTCAGAGGAGAATCCATAAAAATAATACCGTATCCCGATACCGTAAGTTCTCCAAAATTATAATCAATCTTATGAATTTTATCGATATGAATGGGCAATGCAGTCATGGTCGTCAGACAGGAGATCTCATCTCCTTCTCGAAATCTTGAATGCTTCGCATACTCGCTCCCCATCTCTTCGATAATGCCAAGAAATTGCCCTGCTGTATTGGTAAAAGGGTTATGAAGTTTGCCGCGGCGATGGATCACATCCAGGATCTTTGCAATAATCTTTGTTTCATCGTCTCCGCACTCGTTGCAAAACTGCTGGAAACAATCTCGCTCCAAATGGATCAGCCTCAGTGATATCCTGCACTCCCAAGGCTTAATCTCTCTGCTGTTATCCAACCTCCATGCAGTCACGGGAACTGCGGCTTTTGGTTCAACCACCCGGCTTAGACCAAAGGTATCATTTATTTTTATCATTTTCATTCCTCTCCTATTATCTGGATTATATCGGGAAAGGGGAGTAATGTCCAGCATTTGAATCGTTTTCGTATCATTTTTCATTACGTTGATTCGATATCAATTCAGTTGCTCTTGTAGAGAAACAACCCGCTTAATTTAAAATGTTGCAATCAGTCAGTATTCCACCCATTTCAGAGAAATGAAAGGAAATTAAAAGTACTTGGCATGAACCTTGCTCTAATAACTGGTTCGAAATGGGGGTTTATATATGAGCAGCAAATTACGTAATGATTTTCTATTATTTCTCGCGGCACTCATCTGGGGTGCATCCTTTGTCGCCCAGAGAGCAGGCATGGAGTATATTGGGCCATTTACCTTCAACGGCATCCGCTGTATTGTCGGAGTTCTTGTCCTAATTCCTGTCATCCTTTTTTTAGACGCCCAGAGCAAAAAAAGAAATCTTTCTGAAGGCGTTCCTGCAATCAGCGAGGAAGAGAAGAAGGCTCGAAGAAAGACGCTGCTCATCGGCGGTCTTTCCTGCGGTGCGGTTCTTTTTGTCGCCAGCTCTCTCCAGCAGATCGGGATGGTTTATACCACCGCCGGAAAGGGAGGTTTTATTACCGCTCTGTATATTGTCCTGGTACCCGTACTGGGATTATTGATTCGGAGAAAGGTGCGTCCAATCCTCTGGCTTTGCGTTGCAATGGGTATTTTGGGTCTCTACCTGCTCTGCATCAAGGACGACTTTAGCATTGGCACCGGAGATTTTCTCGTCCTGCTCTGTGCCTTCGGTTTTGCGATCCACATCCTTGTAATTGATTATTTTTCACCTAAGACCGATGGCGTGAAGCTTTCTTGTATCCAGTTTCTGGTGTGTGGAGTTGCCTCCATTCCCTTTATGACTCTATTGGAGACGGTAGACTGGCCCAGTGTCTTTGCCTGCTGGCTTCCGATTTTGTATGCTGGTGTCATGTCCTGCGGCGTTGCCTACACGCTTCAGATTGTCGCCCAAAAAAATACCGAACCTACCGTTGCATCTCTAATTCTTTCTTTAGAATCTGTCTTCGCTCTTATTGCAGGAATGATTCTACTAAGTGAAAGAATCACCATAAAAGAAGGGATTGGCTGTCTGATCATGTTTGCAGCGATCATTCTGGCACAGCTGCCCGAAAAAGAGAAACATCTTGCATAAAGCATGCATATCGAAACGATATTTCTTACTACATAAAAAAAGGTTTGTTTATCACATCCGATAGACAAACCTTTTTCTTATTTAAGATAATACATTATCGACTTTTTTTCATCACCATTACGTCCCAAGTTCCTTTAGCCGCTGGTAGTTCTCAGCCATGTAAGTCCCTCTACATAAAGCTCCATATATCGCTCCAGTGACAAATCAAGCTTTGCAAGCCCCGCCTGAGCGTCGTCAAATTCAAACCGTTCGTAGGCCAAAACGCAGTCGAGACAATCCCTTAAATGCTCCGGTTTTCCGAGAAGGGAGTCTTTCACCCCTAAGGAAAGTGGCAGTGAATTTAAAATTTTCTCCATACGCTCACCCACGATAACGTCGATGGAAGAGAGAATGCCTGTAAGAAAAAATTCTGTTTCTGAATGATTCTGTTTCAGCTCCCCTGAAATAAGTTCGAGGACTTTACCCCTCAGCAGGCACATCTTAATCAGCTCCGAATTCTCTTCATTTTCATGCTCACGCAGAAGCATGATAGAAACCCAATGCTTCATTTCTACTGTTCCCAGCCGCACCACTGCATGCGTCAAACTCTTAATGGTATATTTCCCTCCGAAGTAAATGGAATTGGCCATTTTTAGCAGCTTGAAGGAAAGGCCCAGATCCTTCTGGATGATATCGGCTATTACTGAGAAATTGGGATTTTCTTTATAGAGTTCCTGCATGATGTGAATCAGGTGTACATTCAGCGTGCCAATTTCTTTTGACTTCACCATCATAGGTTTGCTGAAAAAGTATCCCTGAAAGAGTTCATAGCCCATTTCCACGGCTTCTTTGTACTCTTCCCGTGTTTCCACTTTTTCCGCTAAAAATGTGATCTTATTTTTGTAACGTCTGAGCAGCTCTCTTTGGGCTTGTTTATCAGCAATAGAAAACTCTATTTTTATAATATCTGCAAGTTCGATTAAGGCGGTGTAGTCCTGGCCGGATCGATCAAATACAAAGTCATCCAGTGCGATGGTATACCCAAGCTCCTTTAGCTTTTTACATGCAGCGACCACCTTATCGCTTGCTTGAACCGTTTCTAAAATTTCAATAACCACCTGATCCTTGGGCAATATTCGCGCAACTTCCATTTCTAAAAGATCCTGGGTAAAATTAATAAAGCCCACAGTTCCGTCGGTGAGCTTATTTAGGCCGATGACAAGAAAGGTATTATAGACCAGCTCTTTGGTTGCACCGCTCTGATCTCCACCCTCAAAATAGTTTTTTTCACTTCTCCGATACAACAACTCATAACCGTACAAACCCATTTTTCGATTAAAGATAGGCTGACGGGCTACATAAATATCCATAATTGGATCCTCAAAAAAATAACTAAGTAAATACTCACTTAGTTATTTTATCGGCTATTTTCTGTTATATTTTAGTCAATAGATATAAATTATCAACAAAATATAAAATTTTTCGAGCTTTTTCGCCTTTTAGTCCATCCCTCTAACGATTCTGATATGCTTCCAGCCCTTTTCCTAGGATTTCAATGGCGCGAACCAGTTTTTCGGGCTCCAGAACATAGGCGATTCGAATCTCATCTCTGCCAAGTCCCTCGGTAGCATAAAACCCATCCGCTGGAGCAGCCATAACCGTCTCTCCCTGATCATCAAATTCCTGAAGCATCCAGATGAGAAAGTCATTTGCATCCTCAACCGGCAGCTTGCAGATTAAATAAAATGCCCCTTCCGGTTTTTCACAGAATACGCCAGGAATGCGCTTCAAGCTTTCAAATACCACATCTCTACGCTTTTCAAATTCATCACGAATCTGATGAATCACCCGGAAGCCCGTGGAGTACAATCCCACCGCACCAAATTGCTCAATGGTGGACACAGCCAGTCTTCCCTGACAGAGCTTTGAGATCAATTCCAGCACTTCATCGTTTTTGGATATCAGCACACCGATTCTTGCGCCGCAGGCGTTGTACCGCTTGGAAACACTGTCCACGATGATGAGTCGGTCATGGATATCCTCAAGATAACCAAAGCTTGTGACATTGACTCCTCCAAATACCATTTCCCGGTATACTTCGTCGCAGATGATGTATAAATCATGTTCCTTTGCCACATCTGCAATCATACGGATTTCGTCCTCTCTCAAAACCGTTCCCGTCGGATTTCCCGGGTTGGTTACGAAGATGGCCTTAGTCTTATCTGTAATCTTTGCTTCAATTGCTTCTCGTTTCACATGGAAGCCATCCTCTACATAGGTGGTTACCGCCACCGGCGTTGCTCCCGTCATCGTAAAGAAAGTATTGTAATTGGAATAGTAAGGTTCAAAGGTCAGAAACTCATCCCCGGGGTTGGTGAGGGCAAGCAGCGTAAACATGATGGCCTCGGTTCCTCCCGTGGTAATGTAGATATGGTTCCGGTCCACATCGATACCGACACTCTTATAATAGGACTCCACCGCTTCAAGAAGCTGGGGAATGCCCTGTGACGGCATATATTCCACCGTGGGCTCATGAAATCCACGGATTCTCTCATAATATTCTTCCGGAACGTGAAGATCCGGCTGTCCGATGTTCAACTTATAGATTTTCTTCCCCTGTTTTTCTGCTTCATCAGCATATTTGGTAAGTTTGCGAACAGAGGACGCTTTCATGTCGAGCATTTTCTGCGATAATGGTTTCATGGTAATCTATCCTTTTTCTACTCTAGCCGAAGACCTGCTGAGAAATTTGCATTCTCATTCAGCCAACGATGCAATATTTTTCTTAGGAAGGCTCGATTTATTACGCGTAATGAATCAGCGTTCCCCTAATAGCAATAACCGATTTTATTTATTCGCTGCAAGTTGCCGCCGCTCTATCAAAAAAGATACTCTTTCCACTTGCGGAAAGCGGTATGCCATATGCAACACGCACATTTTCCGGTAAAAACTTTAATGCCATCGCAGCTTTTCCTGCTGAAAACATCACTCTGTTGTCAAACCGATGGTTTGCAGCCACGGATACCGCTGATCCAACAGCAATCCCAAGATCCGTAACGTTAAATGCACAGCTGGCACCGGCTTTCACTGTAGCGGCGCAGTTTTCAAATCCGCAGTAACCACAATTATCGAGACCAAGAGGAATATTTTTAACTCCAAGAATCACGATAACGGGACTTGCGTCAACATTGCCGCCGTCTCTGGCAAAAAAGTCCGCTCCTGTTTCTTCGGCGATCTTTCGCATCTGATCCGCCAATTGCGCCTTTTCTTCTCCATCTATCATAACAGCCACTAAGTTATCAACGCCGCACCCTTTCGGTGCGGTTCTGGCTGCTGCCATCATCAATTCCGCCACATGATACGCCGCCTTTTTTTCTGCTTCTGAGCTATTGTAAATCATCCGTATATCCTCCCTTATTAGTTTGGTGTAACTCGTTTAATTCTATTATAGAAAGGGGGTGAAAACAATATAAATATTGAAATTCAAGCATTTTAGTGAAAATGAGCAGAGATTCTGCGGGTTTCCGAAGAATCAACTGCTCATTTTCAAATATTCCATATTATATTCGGTCATTTTTCATAATTTTATAATTTTGCCGAAATTATTATTTCATTTTTTCGTTTTTTGCCTAATTATAAAGCTATCTAATTTTGAATATTCAGTTTATTAAAAACCATCTTATCTGATCTTGATGTGAACCTCTCTCAGCTGCTTTTCCTCAACCTCACCGGGCGAATTGAGCATCGGGTTCTGCGCATTGCTGTTCAGCGGGAACGGAATGACCTCTCTGATGCTCTCCTCGTCTGCCAGCAGCATGACCATACGATCTACTCCGGGAGCCATACCCGCATGCGGCGGCGCACCGTACTGGAACGCCTGATAGAGGGCTCCAAACTTGCTCTTCACATCTTCCTCGGTATATCCAGCAATTTCAAAGGCCTTGACCATAATATCGGGCCTGTGGTTTCTCACCGCTCCGGAGGAAAGCTCGACACCGTTGCAGACAATATCATACTGATACGCTTTTATTTCCAGTGGATTCATTGTCTGCAGCGCCTCCATTTCTCCCTGAGGCATGGAGAACGGATTGTGGGTGAAATCTACTTTCCCTGTCTCCTCATTGATTTCGTACATAGGGAAGTCGGTGATAAAACAAAACTCAAACCGATCCTTAGCAATGAGATCCAGCCGCTTTCCAAGCTCTGTCCTGATCTGACCGGCATACTTTTCCGCAAGCCCTCTTTCATCGCTGATGAAGTAGAGCACATCGTCTTTTTTGAGGGAAGCAAGGGAAGCAATCTCTATCTTCTGCTCGTCGCTGAAGAACTTGTCAATGGGTCCCTTGTAAGTCATATCCTCTTTGACGGAGATATATCCAAGCCCCTTCATGCCAATGCTAATCGCAAACTTTTCCATGGAGGCAAAGAAGGATTTGGGCATCTTGGCGCAGCCGGGCACGGTAATTCCACGAACCAGCTTTCCGTGGAACGGTTTGAAGTCCACGGTCTGGAAGAAATCTGTCAGATCCATGATTTCCAGCGGATTTCTCAGATCCGGTTTATCACTTCCATATTTCAGCATCGCTTCCGCAAAAGGAATTCTCCGGAAGGGAGCAGGGGACACATATTTATTGGTAAACCGGGCAAAGGTTGCGGAAAGCACTTGCTCTGCCACAGCAAAGACATCTTCCTGGGTGGCAAAGGCCATCTCAAAATCCAGCTGATAAAATTCTCCCGGAGACCGGTCGATTCTCGCATCCTCGTCACGGAAGCAGGGTGCGATCTGAAAATATTTATCAAAGCCCGACACCATGAGCAGCTGCTTAAACTGCTGGGGAGCCTGAGGCAGGGCATAAAACTTTCCTTTGTGCTTTCTGCTGGGTACCAGATAATCTCTGGCTCCCTCTGGCGAGGAGTTGGCCAGAATAGGCGTCTGAATTTCAAGGAAATCCATACGCTCCATCTGATTTCTCAGACAGCGGATAATCTCAGAACGCAGCACCATATTGTTGTGCACCTTGGGATTTCTCATATCCAGGAATCGGTATTTCAGCCGTACATCCTCCCTGGTGTCGGTGGAGCTGTCAACTTCAAAAGGCAGATTGTTCATGGCAGTTCCAAGAACTCGGATTTCCTCTGCCTTCAGCTCGATTTCTCCTGTGGAGAGGCTTTGGTTATAGGTTTCCGCATCTCGTTTGATCACCGTACCGGAAATACTGATGACCGTTTCCTTGCAAAGACCCTCCAGCTGCTGATCCGTTACAACGACCTGGGTAATCCCGTAATGATCCCGCAGATCAATAAAGGCAACGCCTCCGTGATTACGGATGGTATGAATCCAGCCGGCCAGTTTCACTTCGCTTCCTACATCAGAAATGGTCAGCTCACCGCAGGTCTTGGTGCGATATACCTGGGACTCAAATACTTTGATAGGCTCCAGTCCGTTTTCTGAGCTGTGGTCTCTTCCGGCAAACTTTCCATAGGCTGCAAAGGTCTTGTTGAGCGCAGCCTTCTCCGCTTCGTACTGTTCGTGTTCGGAATTTTCTTGAATTCCAGCACTTGCTTGAGTCACTGTATTCCCTTGGGTCTCATTAGCTACTGTTGATGCGCCTGACTTTTCAGCATCGACATTCTGTTCAAGCTTTGCGCTGATCATAGACGGATCAAGCTGCTCCAGCTTCTCCCGAAGCATTGCGTTGATTGCCTTGGGGCTTGCGCTTCCCTTGAGCAGTCTCATGCACTGACCAATGAGGAAATCGAAAGCCTTTTCCTTGCCGTTCTTGTAATCCTCTATGGACTGAGGATGACTTTCCAAAACCTGCAGTACAACCGGCTCAATCTTGCTGCTGTCCTCGATGATCAGAAGTCCGTTTTCCTTGACATACGCCGCCGGATCAATGTTGTTTTTATAGAGTTCCTCGACGACGGTCTTTCCGACGCTTCGGTTGATTTTGCCATCTGCAATCAGCTGTACGGCGGCGGCCAGCTTCTCTGAATCAATCGTTATATTTTCTGGCAGCGTTGCCGTTTCCTTCATCAGCTTAAGAATATCTCCGATGATGATGTTGGCACTTTCCTTTGCATTCCCGGATCGTGCGGCGGTTTCTTCAAAGAGATATGCGATCTCTTTGGCAGAGGTGAGGGTTTCCGCAGCTTTGGAAGTGAGCCCAAAGTCAGCCTGATACCGCTGTCTTTTATCCTTTGGAAGCTCCGTCATGGCGCTTTCCATCTCTGCCATCCATGCATCGCTGATTCTCACAGGAAGCAGGTCTGGATCGGGGAAGTACCGGTAATCCTGGGCATTCTCCTTGGAGCGCATGGCGTAGCTTTCGCCGGCCTCATCGTCCCAGCGTCTTGTTTCCTGTCTGATCGTTCCGCCTTCCTGAATTACCTTGATCTGACGCTCGCTTTCGAAGGCTATGGCTCTTTGAATGGCCTTCAGGGAGTTGAGATTCTTCATTTCAGTTCTGGTTCCGTATTCCTCCTGACCCTCCGGTCTTACGGAGAGGTTCACATCGGCACGCATGGAGCCTTCCTGCATCTTACAGTCGGATACATCAAGATAGACCAGGATCTCCTGCAGGCGTTCCAAAAACACGCCCACTTCTTCCGGACTTGAAAAATCAGGGTTTGTAACGATTTCTACCAGCGGAACGCCGCACCGGTTATAGTCGATAAGAGTTCCGGAATTGTCGTGAATCAGTTTTCCCGCATCCTCTTCCATGTGTATTTCCCTGATGGTGATTTTCTTTGCGGTACCGTCGGCAAGCTCGATGTCAAGATAGCCGTTCTGGCAGATCGGTGCATAGAGCTGGGAAATCTGATAGTCCTTGGGAAGGTCAGGGTAAAAGTAATTTTTCCGGTCAAACCGGTTGTTCCTGTCGATTTGGCAGTGGAGGGCAAGACCAGCTTTGATGGCTTTATCCGCTACTGATTTATTAAAGACCGGCAGGCTGCCGGGCATGCCGAGGCAAACTGGACAGGTGTGGGAATTGGGCAGACCGCCAAACTCTGTGGTACAGCTGCAAAAGATCTTGGTCTTGGTAGACAGTTCAACATGGACCTCAAGTCCCATTACAATTTCGTACTTCATTTATTTCTGCCCTCCTTTCCCGTCAGCGGAGCCTATGACAGCAGCGCCAGGCATTTGTTTATGATAATCGGTATGATTCTGATATTCATCAGCAGCTTTTACCAAGGTTTTCTCTGAGAAAGCCTTTCCGATGAGCTGCATTCCCACCGGCATTCCGTCTTTCCCAAAACCGCAGGGCAAGGCAACTGCAGGCAGGCCGGACAGGTTGATGGATACGGTATAGATATCCGCAAGATACATGGCCAGCGGATCTTCGATCTGACCTCCTATGGGGTATGCCGTGGTAGGACTTACGGGACTCAAAATCACATCATATTTCTCAAAAGCATCATCAAAAGACTTCTTGATCAAGCCTCTGACCTGAAGCGCTTTTTTATAGTAGGCGTCAAAGTATCCGGAGCTCAGTACAAAGGATCCCAGCATGATTCTTCGTTTCACTTCTTTTCCGAAGCCCTCACTGCGGGAGCGGTAGAAGATTTCCAAAAGATCCTTCGCATCTCCGGATCGATATCCGTACTTGATGCCGTCATAGCGGGACAGATTGGAGCTTGCCTCGGCGCAGGCTACAATATAGTATGCTGGCACAGCATACTCGATGGTTGGAATTTCAAATTCCTCCACAGACGCGCCCAGGGATTCGAAGGTCTTGGCTGCCTCCAGCACTGATGCTTTTACATCCTCTGAGATCCCAATATCAAAGTAGTTCTTTGGAACACCGATTCGAAGCTCCTTGATATTCTTGCCAAAGCTCTCGGAAAAATCAAAGGCTTCTTTCATGACAGAGGTACTGTCCTTCTCATCATACCCGGAAATTACAGAGAGCGCCTCTGCGCAGTCGCGAATGTTTCGTCCCATGGTGCCGATCTGATCCAGCGAGGACGCATAAGCCATGAGACCATACCGGGAAACACTGCCGTAGGTAGGCTTAATCCCTGTCAGATTACAGAAAGAGCAGGGCTGACGGATAGAGCCTCCCGTATCGGAGCCTAGGGCGTAAGGTGCAAATCCCGCTGCAACCGCCGCCGCAGAGCCGCCGGAAGAACCGCCGGGTACTGTTTCTAGATTCCACGGATTTCTGGTGACTCCATAATAGGAGGTTTCCGTAGAGCCTCCCATGGCGTATTCATCCAGATTGGTTTTTCCGATGATAACGGCTCCTGCACTGTGAAGACGCTGGATTACTGTTGCATCATAGGGCGGGATAAAATTATTCAGCATCCTGGATGCAGCGGTCGTTTTCGTTCCTTTGGTACAGATGTTATCCTTTACCGCCACCGGTACTCCCGCAAGAGGGTGCAGCACTTCGCCGCTGTCGATACGCTTTTGTACCGCTTCCGCCTGGGCTAGGGCTTCCTCTTCCATGATGGTGACATAGGCGTTTACTGCCAAACTAGATCCGTCAGCCGCCTGACCTCCGTTAGCAGCTGCTGCCTGACCTTCCTTTGCTGCCACCGCCTGGCCGCTGTTAGCCGCAGCCGCAGCTCTGTCAATTTTGGCTGCTGCAAGATAGCTTTCCGCCGCCTCTTTACAGCTGAACTCCCTGCTTTTTATTCCTTCTCCGATTTCCAGAGCCGACATTTCTCTGATCTCTCGGGCTTTCAATGATATCATCTTTTCTCTCCTTGCTCTTTCTTCTATCTCGAATCGCTAATTCACTCGCCGTTCCAATTGGCATATTCGCCGTCACTCAGTTGGAGTATGCTTCTACTCCACTGTCTTGAAAACTTTGAAGTAATCGCCCTTGGCATCAGGGGCATTTTTCAACATGGTGCTGCGCTGGTCTTCATTTACGACTTCGTCTGCCCGGAAGCGGTTGGCTTCATCAAACGGATGGGTCATCTCCTTGAACCCTGTCGTATCCAGTTCATTAAGCTTATCCATATAGTTCAAGATGTCTGTCAGGTCTTTTTTTGCATCTTCTTTTTCTTCTGCTGAAAGCTCCAGCCTGGAGAGCTCTCCAATATAGTCAATCAACTGATCTGTAATTTTCATACTCTTCCTCCAAATCAAAAAGTCCCTAAGATAGAACTATCCTAGGGACGAAAAAACTCCGTGGTACCACCCAAATTGACGCAGCATGCAAACCGGTTCACTTGGTATCTGAAACACCATCGGTTTGTGCTTTAATCCTCTTGATGCACTGTAACGTATGCAAAACGGACAGATTTACTAAGATTTCTCCCCGGCTTCAGCCTGATTTGAATTCTGTTGAACCTGCCGGCTCCGAAGTGTTCTTTCGTCCAGAGTGTCACAAATGGCAATTTCAGTCGCGTTGCCAATCCCTGCTTTGCGTTTCTCTCGATTACTTTTCTTCATCTACGCCGTTATTTATTAAAATTCTTGTTCACAACAGTATCACAAAAGCAGTACTATTGCAAGTTATTTTTTACAAAAATGCTTTGTATTATGCATCGGATCTAAAATTACCAGATTACAAAGCAAAAGGGGTGACCGGTTATACAGCTTCCAGTGCCTGTTTCAGATCACCAATCAAATCCTCTGCGTCTTCAATTCCTACGGAAAGCCGAAGCGTATCCTCAAAGACTCCGGCCCGTTCCCGCTCTTCCTTGGATTGACCAAAATGGGTGGAGGTTGCGGAATGTACGATGAGCGACTTGGCATCTCCAACATTGACCATATAGTCAAAAACTCGTACCTGTTCCAAGACTTTTTTTGCAGCTTCCAGACCGCCTTTCAGACGGATGGACAAAATTGCACCGGGTCCTTTCGGAAAATATTTCTTCGCTAGGGAATAATAACGACTGCTTTCCAACCCCGGATAAGAGACGGACAAGATCTTGGGATGGGCTTCTAAAAACTGAGCGACCTTCCGGGCATTTTCTACATGACGTTCCATTCTCAGTGAGAGGGTTTCCATACCCTGCAACAGATAAAATGCATTGGTGGGGCTCAAATGAGAGCCGAGATCAGTGAGATATCGGATTCGAAGCCTCTTGGTGAAGATGCTGCTTTTCAGTGTTTCTTCTCCCAGGGAATTTCGATACTCTTCATAGAACGCGTCAAACTGAGGAAATTTGCCGTTGTGCCAGTCAAATCCACCTTTCTCCACAGTAAGACCTGCAATGATGGTGCCGTGTCCTGCCAGATATTTTGTAGCAGAATAGCACAGAATATCCGCTCCATAATCAAAGGCATTGATGAGGTATGGTGTGGCAAAGGTATTGTCTATGATCAGCGGAATACCATTTTCGTGGGCAAGCTTTGCAATGGCTTCAATGTCAACAATATTCATGCCCGGGTTTCCCAGGCTTTCGATATAAACTGCCTTTGTATTTTCATTGATGGCTTTTTTGTAGGATTCAATATCATTCTCGTCTTCGATAAACCTTCCACGGATGCCGTATTCGGGAAGAATCTTATTGAGCAGAGTGGTGGTGCCTCCGTACAGCGTCTGTACCGCGGCAATCTCATCACCGGCTCTGGCAATATTAAGAAACGTGTTGGAAATAGCGGCCATTCCTGAGCTGAATGCCAGTGCTGCGCTCCCTCCTTCAAGAGAAGCAATTCGCTTTTCCAGTACATCGTTCGTAGGGTTTGAGAACCTTACATAGGAATGTCCTTCCTCTGAATATTCAAACAGCCTTGTGCAGCGGTCAAAATCGCCAAGTTCAAAGGCGGCGGTATGATAAATCGGTACTGCTTTGGAGCGGTAATGTTCTGCCGGATTATAGCCTGCGTGAAGCTGCCGTGTCGTAAAGCCCAGTTTATTGTCCTTGTATGCTTCATAGCTCATATTTCAAACCCACCTTCTTATACAATATATGTTCAATCACCCTCAGAATCAGATCCGCTGCCCATGCAATGCCGGCACAGAAAATCGTTCCCCAGATAATTTTATACGTGTTCATGGTACGAAGTCCGTCAAACAGAATGGTACCGAGCCCTCCTGCATTGATGGTTGCCGCAATGGTTGCAATCCCTATGGTAGACAACACTGCCAGATGAACCCCTGTCATGATAACCGGCAGCGCCAAAGGCAGCTTGATCTTATACAGGATCTGAATTTCGCTCATCCCCATACCCATGGCCGCTTCCGTTACAGAAGGATCAACGCTCCGCAAACCCGCAATGTTGTTTCGCAGCAACAGAAACTGATTGTACAGCACCAGCACGAGAATTGCAGTATTTCTTCCGATCCCCATGACAGGAATCAGCATTGCAAAAAGGGCCAGGCTTGGAATGGAATAAATCACGCTGAACAACTGAGTCATCCAGTTGGATAAACGCTCTGACTTTATAACCAACACCGTAAGAAGGAAGGCGAAGATTACGGAAATCAGCAGGGTGATTCCAACGATCTGAAGATGCTCAAACAGTGCGTTCATAAGCTTAGGCGCATAGCGTCCAAAATACGCAAGCATCAGAGGCCTCCTCCTTCCAGCACGGCGAATCCTTTCTCCGCAGATCTGACAAGAGCTGCTACAAAATCATCAGCGGGGCGTTCCAGAATCTTTTCCGGCCGATCAAATTGCTTAATTCTACCTTTATCCATAATGAGAACCCGCGTCCCCAGTTTAAATGCCTCGGTCACATCGTGGGTGACAAAAAGAAAAGTTTTTCTGGATGCCCTATGGATTTTTAGAAGCTCATCCTGAAGTTTCTCACGATTGATGGCGTCAATGGCTCCAAAGGGCTCATCAAAGAGCATTAGTGCCGGATCTGCTGCAAGTGCCCGGGCCAGACCGATCCGCTGCTGCTGGCCTCCCGAAAGCTGGGCCGGATAGCGGTGTTTGAATTCATTTGCATCAAGATTGACCAACATAAAAAGCTCATTGATTCGCTCATCAATTTTCTGTTTCTCCCAGCCCAAAATCCTGGGCACTGTTGCCATGTTGTTATAAACCGTCATATGGGGAAACAGCCCAATCTGTTGAATCACATAGCCAATTCCCCTGCGCAGGATCACCGGGTCACGATCCATGATATTGCTGCCAAATAATTGGATTTCACCGCTGTCCGGTTCATAAATCCTGTTAACCATCTTCAGGAGTGTTGTTTTCCCGCAGCCTGATGTTCCCAGAATTGTAATCAGCTCACCCTCATAGATCTGAAGGTTCACATCGTCCAGAGCATGGTAGGTCGCATTTGGAAAGCGCTTATTTACATTTATAAATTCAGCAGCAATGTTCATCTCTCTATCTTCCTTTCAAAGTCAACGCAGCAGCGGGGCAGCCCGTTACGCAAATTCCGCAGCCAATGCAGGCTGATGTGTCCAGCCGAAGAGTTTTTTGTTTTTTTATCGGTTCTGTCTTTTCCGAAATTGGCTCTAGGTTATCCGCACCGCCGTCAAACGAGAAAACCGAAAAGCTGCACCTTCGGATGCACTTCCCACAGCCGATGCATTTTGTGTGATCCAGTTCAATGAGATAGCTGCTTTTCGGCCAGAGACCGATGCTGTTCCTTTTTTTCTGTCCTCGAAAGAGATAACAGCAGTCACCGCAGCAGTTGCAGATCCCGTTGGGGTTTATCGTATGAACGAGCCCTGCTTTGTCAGCTTCCATCACTACTTTCTTTGCCTGATCCTTATCGATCTTCTCCGACAAGCCGCGGTGTGCAAAGGAGTTAATCCCGTCCTTATAGGTAATACAGGTTTTCACCGGCTGACCGCAGCCGCCGCGCAAGCTTCTGCAGTCGCACAGATTCAAATAGACCGGACGGTTCTGCCTGTCAATAAAGGCAATCACCTCATCAAGGGGCAGAACCTCATCCTCCGTCGGAGCCTGCTTTGGGTCCTGGCTGAGACTTTGATAGTAGGTCTCAAAATACCATTCGTCCAACCTCAGCCGTTCCTGCTCGGGAATTTCATGGTAGCTTTCCACCTCACTAATGGAGAAGATATCCAGTCTGCTGTAAAAATCTGATATCCGATAGACCTTTGCCGCTTCATCCGCCAGTGATATCACACCGCGCCGATAAGCAGATTCAGCGAACTGCTCCGGATTAGCAACGCCAATCGCTCTCATTTCTTCCAGTTGAAATCGCTCCGCCTCTATTCGACTTACAAAATCAATTTCTTCCGGGGTAAACAGCCTGCCAATTACACCATATGCCGCTTCCGGCACTTGAAATTTCTCGATAAACACCTTATGCGCGTTTCCTTGAAGCTCTAGCTTGTTGTGTTTCAATTCTTTCATATCCGCCTCCCGACCCAGGAAATTGCACTGATTTGGCTGCTTATTGAATGGAATCGTAAAATTCCTTGGCGACATCCTCATATTCCAGCTTGTCAACGTCTACTTTCGCGTTCAAAGCCGTAATGGTTTTCGTATCAATTTTGGCATTGATGGCATTGAGAATATCAGCAATGTCCGGACTTGCGGAAAGTACTTCCTTGCTCACAACAGGAGCGATATTATAGGGCGGCCAAACATATTTGTCATCTTCAAGGAGGGTGAACCGTTCATCCACCAGTCTGCCTTCTGTTGTATACGCAGGAGCAACATCCGCTTCTCCGTTTGCTAAAACTTCATATTTTAATGAGTTGTCATAGACCTTTGAGGATACCCAGTTGAATTTACCGTATTTCGCTTCCAAAGCTGGGATACCGTCATCTCTCACATCAAATTCTCCCTGGGATGCAAATCTCAGCTTATCAGCATTTTTCTGGAGATCGCTAATGGTTTTGATTCCATATTTTTCTGATGCTTCCGTGGTAATAACAAGCCCCTGACCATCATTTGCCTGGGCATAATCCAGCCAAACAAGGTCAAACCGGCTTTCATATTCCTTTTTCACTGTGTCATAAACCTTTTGTGGATCGGTTTCCAGCGGCAGTTTCAATACTGCTAAAAGCCCGGTGCCCGTATACTCCGGATACAGATCCACATCACCGTTTACAAGGGAAGTATGTACGACAGAACTGGCGATGTTGAATACCCGATCCACCTGATATCCATTATCCTCTAAGGCCAATGCGTACAGTTCCCCAAGGATTAAATTCTCGGTAAAGTCCTTTGTTCCGACTTTGATTACGGGTTTTTGATCTTCTGCGCCGGAATTTTCTTCTGCAGGAACTTTCGTTCCGCAGCCCGCAAAAGCTCCCGCAGCAAGGGCAATGATAAGTATAAGTGATAATGCCTTTAAAATAGTTCGTTTCATAATGATCCTCCTCTTGATTAAGTTTATACTTTATATAAGGTAAGCCTTCGATCTAGCAGTGTTAGCAGATACCCTGATAGTAATGACAGGGCACCTACGGAAAAGCCTCCTATGATAAGCAGGTCGGTTCTCATCAGCCCGAGTCCTGTGAAAATAAGGCTTCCAAGGCCGCCTGCTCCAATGTAAGCCGCAAGGGTTGCGCTGGCTATGACTTCAACTACAGCCGTTCTGATTCCTGTAAAGATTAGCGGAAAGGCAAGAGGCAGCTTGACAGTAAAAAAGGTTCTATATTTTCCCATTCCCATACCTAGCGCTGTTTCCAGCACGGCCTCGGGAAGGGTATGGAAGGCCAGAGCCGTATTCATCAGAATGGGAGGAATGGCCAAAATGGATAATGCAACAACCGCAGGTTTCCACCCGGTGCCCATGATTGGGATAAATAACACCAAAATGGCCAGACTGGGAACAATTCTCAGCGTTCCAAACAACCCCTTGGCAACACGATAAAGCGTTTTGCTCCGCGTACTTAAAATCCCAAGCGGAACTGCGATGATAATGGCGATGGCAACGGAATTCAAGCTGATGGTAATATGTTCCCATACCAATTGAATATAGTCGCTGAAATGGCCTGCAAAGTAATCTAGAATCAGCGTCACTGCTTCCACCTCCTTTTCCTTCTATCTATACCGATTTATCCAAGCCAATATTCGAGTTTTAATATCATATTAATTCTATATGATTAATGTGAATAATATACTATGAAAATCCTTTTGTCAATAGCTCCATCTGTATTTCCGGGGGCCTTAGGCGGATGGGAAAGCGGAGTAATTCCCCTAGTCAGGCGCTAATCCTTTGAAATCAAAGGGTTT
The DNA here is from genome assembly GCA_015243575.1 of Clostridiales bacterium. Classification (NCBI taxonomy): domain Bacteria; kingdom Bacillati; phylum Bacillota; class Clostridia; order Peptostreptococcales; family Anaerovoracaceae; genus Anoxybacterium; species Anoxybacterium hadale. The sequence goes on along the minus strand of CP042469.1, from coordinate 3,756,138 downwards.
GACAATGTGCATAATTTGGTACGCAAAACCTTCAAAAAAATTTCATAATTTGTATTGACAGTATCAAGATAAAACGCTATACTGTATTCATTATAGCAAAGGCGCTGTAGGGAAATACCCACGGCGTCTTTTTCTATTTTTATCGGATTGTAAAAAATTGACTTGTAAAAAAATAAAAATAAATTAAAGGAGGAATTCCAATGAACAAGATTTCTTCAATCTTTGGAAGCATGGTATTCAACGACTCAGTCATGAAAGAACGCTTACCAAAAGACACCTACAAGGCCTTGAAGAAAAATATCGAAGAAGGCACGACCCTTTCTCTGGATGTTGCCAATATCGTTGCCAACGCCATGAAGAACTGGGCCCTTGAAAAGGGAGCAACTCACTACACCCATTGGTTCCAGCCAATGACAGGAATCACAGCAGAAAAGCATGACAGCTTTATCACACCAAACGGCGATGGAGTAATCATGGAATTCTCCGGAAAAGAGCTGATCAAGGGTGAGCCCGATGCATCCAGTTTTCCATCCGGCGGCATCAGAGCAACCTTTGAAGCAAGAGGATATACCAATTGGGATCCAAGCTCCTATGCATTTATTAAAGATCATACACTATGTATTCCAACTGCCTTCTGCTCTTATCGAGGAGAGGCCTTAGATAAAAAGACCCCACTGCTCCGTTCCATGGACGCGCTTAATGTTCAAGCACTGCGTATCCTGAAACTGTTCGGACAGTACGAGGTAAAACGCGTATATTCCACTATCGGTGCTGAGCAGGAGTACTTCCTGATCAACAAGGAATTATACGACAAGAGAAAAGACCTGATTTACTGCGGCAGAACGCTCTTTGGAGCAAAGCCTCCTAAAAATCAGGAACTGGAAGATCATTATTTCGGGACAATCAAGCCGAGAGTCTCCGCCTTTATGGAAGAGCTGAACGAAGAACTCTGGAAGGTAGGTGTTCTGGCAAAGACAGAGCATAACGAAGTAGCACCATCGCAGCATGAGATGGCTCCGATCTTTACAACGTCAAATCTCGCTACCGACCACAATCAGCTCACTATGGAATTCATGAAAAAGATTGCTGCCAAGCACGGTTTGGTTTGTCTTCTCCATGAAAAACCATTTGCAGGAATCAATGGAAGCGGCAAGCACATTAACTGGTCTGTTTCCACCGATACAGGAGAAAATCTTCTGACCCCGGGCAAGAACCCTGCCGGAAACCTGAAGTTCCTTTTGTTCCTCTGTGCTGTTATAAAGGCAGTTGACGAATATCAGGATTTGCTCAGAGCTTCCGTAGCAAGTGCAGGAAATGATCACAGACTCGGCGGAAATGAAGCGCCTCCCGCAATCATCTCCATGTTTATCGGAGAAGATCTGGAAGCCTTGATCACTGCCATCGAAAAAGACGAAGACTATGCAGGAACAGGCGATCGCACCATGAATATCGGAGCATCCGTTCTTCCCGCATTTAAAAGAGATACCACCGACAGAAACAGAACATCTCCGTTTGCTTTTACGGGCAACAAATTCGAATTCCGTATGGCTGGTTCCGGTGCATCCATCTCTTGCCCCAGCTATATGCTGAATACCGTTGTTGCGGAATCCTTAAGTCAGTTTGCTGATGCGCTGGAAGGTTCTAAGGACCTGGAAACCAGCATCAAAGCACTCGTGAAAGAAACCATCATCAAACACAAGAGAATTGTATTCAACGGCAACAACTATTCTGAGGAATGGGTTGAAATGGCTGAGCAGCGAGGTTTATATAACCTGAAAGCTACACCGGATGCCCTTGCACATTATGTAAAAGAAAAGAATATTGCTCTGTTCAAGAAGCACTGCATATTCACCGAGGTAGAACTTCGTGCAAGACAGGACATCACCTTAAAAGAGTACTCCAACATTTTAAATATAGAAGCGCTGACCATGGCGGAAATGGTGAACAAGGACATTCTGCCTGCCGTATCCGGTTATATCAAGACACTGACCGATACCGCCCTCAGCAAAAAAGCACTGATTGCAGACATCACGACCGAGCTGGAAGAAGAATTGATCACGAGTCTCTCTTCGATCTCTGTCAGCCTATATAAATCCGTGCAGGAACTTGATAACGCTCTGATTGAAGTAAATGCGATTGAGGAAACCGCAGCAGCATCTGAATACTACTATAAGAGGGTTCTTCCGATTATGAAGGAGATCAGAATTGCTGCAGATACACTGGAAACCTTATCTGCATCCTCAAGCTGGCCATTCCCGACTTACGGCGAATTGCTCTTCAGCGTATAAGACTTGTTCCGGAAAGTGATTCATCACTTTCATAAAAATTGTTTTCCTCTCATTATTATTAAATAGATAAAAAACCATAAACATGAGCCGTGTTTATGGTTTTTTATTTTCATCGGCAGGAGTCTTTTCTTTCGGATGAATTCGGATAAATCAAATCCAAATGTACATCCTAATACCAAACTTTCGAATAGTCCTGGAAATAGTCTTTGAATCATCAACTTAAGAAAGGAGTCCGCAAATGAACGATTACAGCAATATGACAAAGATTGCCGAGCTCTCTGAAACGGATGTTGCTCGCATCAATGAATTTCAGTCAAAGCTGCGCACCTTAAACGATAAGGATATCATTCTTGTTGCATATGAAAAATAAGTCTTTCTGTAAAATCAATAAAAACCCGTTACTGCAGGCTGCTTTGTAAGCAGCCTCTATTCTGATGATCCTGGGCCAAAATCTAGATTCTTTTCGTAGATTTTTCCTTGTTCCTGTACTCAACCTTTCGTATCATACTTTTTCAACCGATACTATGATATAATAACTACACATAGGTAACAAAATCCCAAGGGTTTTGTACAAATGTATTTATTGTATCGGTGTGCAGCAAGCCGGAGCTGCGGCTTGCACTTATGATATAATAACTACAATAGATGCAGCAAAATGTTATCATTTTGCTGTAGAACTCAAAGGAGGTACCAATGAGTATTGGGGTAATTGGAGGTGCTGACGGCCCAACGGCTATCTTCGTAGCCGGAGGACCCGGACCATTATTGCTTGTCGGCGTTGTCGTCATCGGAGTGGCTGCAGTTTGCGCTGCTGTAGTATTTGTTAGAAGAAAAAGAAAGAAGTAATCAATCAAAGAAGTAATCAATCCGTTTCGATCAATAAAAGGACGATAAGGATATCATTCCTGTCGCATATGAGAAATAGGGGAGGGATATGAAATGAAAACAATTGCTGTTGCGGGAACCTTCGACTCCAAGGGAAGGGAATTCCTGTATATCAAGGAATTGATTGAAGAACTGGGGTTACAAACCTGTACCATTCATAGCGGAGTCTTTGAACCGCTTTTCATCCCGGATATTTCAAATGTTGATGTAGCAGCCGCAGCTGGATTTGATCTGAAGGAACTAGCCGCAAAAAAGGATCGTGCATTGGCTACAGAAGCACTGTCAAAAGGGATGGAGAAACTGATTCCCCGCTTGTTCCAGGAGGGAAAATTCGATGGAATTATTTCTCTTGGGGGATCGGGAGGAACCTCCCTGGTGGCTCCCGCAATGCGGGCGCTTCCCATCGGTGTTCCCAAGGTGATGGTGTCAACTATGGCATCCGGAAATACGTCTCCTTACGTTGGAACCAGTGATATTGTTATGATCCCTTCCGTAGTGGATGTCTCCGGTCTAAATTCCATCTCAACCACCATATTTCAAAATGCGGTCCACGCTATTGCAGGCATGGTTACGGGAACAAGAAAGAAATCACAAGAAGAGAAGCCCCTCATAGGAGCTACAATGTTCGGCGTAACAACGCCCTGCGTTACCGCTGCTAAGGAATATCTGGAAGAAAGAGGTTATGAGGTTCTCGTATTTCATGCCACAGGAATTGGCGGCAGGTCTATGGAGGATCTGATCAAGGCCGGGTTCATAAAGGGTGTCCTGGACCTTACCACTACCGAATGGTGTGACGAGGTGGTGGGGGGTGTGTTAAATGCAGGCCCTGAAAGGCTGGAAGCTGCCGCACTAAATGAAATTCCTCAGGTTGTTTCCGTTGGAGCTCTTGATATGGTAAACTTCGGACCTTACGATACCGTGCCTCCAAAGTTTGAAGGCCGTAATTTATACAAACATAATCCCACCGTAACACTGATGCGTACTTCCGTTGAGGAAAATATTACGATCGGTAAAAAAATAGCTGAAAAGCTGAATATGGCTTCAGGAAAAACCGTCTTGTTTCTCCCTTTGAAAGGCGTCTCTGTTATTGATACAGAAGGGCAGCCATTCTATGGTCCTGAAGAAGACGCAGCCTTATTTGAGACCCTACGAAACGATGTAAACAAAGACATCGTTACAATTATTGAGATGGACATGGATATTAATAATCCTGCTTTTGCACAAGCAGCCGCTCAAAAGTTGATCGACCTTATGGAGCACAGCTAAGATCAAGGAAACACAGCTGCCAAGTTTTTCATAAATACTAACTGTTTAATAATTTTGTATGGCGATGAAAGGAGAACGTTCTATGAATCGAATGACAAGAAGCGAAATCCTCACACAGTTCAGAAATGAGGTTTCCCAAGGCCGGATTTTACTGGGAGTCGGTGCCGGAACCGGAATTACAGCCAAAATGAGCGAAGCTGGCGGTGCAGACATGCTGATTATCTATAACTCAGGCCGATTCCGTATGGCAGGAAGAGGTTCTCTGTCCGGCTTGCTTTCCTACGGAGATGCGAACCAAATCGTGGTGGAAATGGGCGCTGAGGTTCTGCCTGTTGTTAATAATACACCCGTCCTGGCTGGTGTTTGCGGTACCGATCCTTTCCGTATTATGGATATCTTTTTAAAGCAGTTGAAGGATATGGGCTTCAATGGGGTACAAAATTTTCCGACAGTAGGATTGATTGACGGCGTTTTCCGCCAGAATCTTGAAGAGACAGGGATGGGCTACGGCCTGGAGGTGGAAATGATCCGTCAGGCTCATGAGCTTGACATGCTTACCTGCCCTTATGTTTTTGATCCCGAGCAGGCTGCGGCTATGGCAGAAGCCGGTGCGGACATACTGGTAGCTCATATGGGCCTAACGACAAAGGGCTCCATCGGAGCCAAGACGGCACTGACCCTTGACGACTGCGTCGTTAAGATCAAGGCTATCATTGAAGCAGGAAAGAAGGTACGTCCTGATATCATGGTTATCTGCCACGGAGGTCCCATCGCAGAGCCGGAGGATGCTCGATATGTCATCGAGCGGACGGATGGAATTGACGGTTTCTTCGGCGCTTCCAGTATTGAACGGTTTGCTGCAGAAGTTGGTATGAAGCAGCAGACTGTCGCCTTCAAATCCATAGAAAAATGATAGAAAAAATCGCGAGTCTATAAGGAATAGAAAGCTACCCGGCATTTGTTGCCGGGTTTTTCTTTCATTCCTTTTCCCTAAATTATGATATAATAAATACAAAAGCATGAAAGCAATTTAGGAATCAAAATTGAAACATAGCTATGGAGATAAACGGGGGATACCAATGGTAAGAAAATTAACAAAAAGTATTATTTACATCATGATTTCAGTATTAATTGCCGCTTTAGGACTTCCAACGGTTCTGGCTTCCGAACGAGCGGGAGTGGGGGAGAGCGCTGCAAGTACCATACAGTCCGGCGATTTTAAAGTAATCGGTTATTACTCAGGCTCTCTGTTTGATGAGCCGATTACGAACCTGCAGACAGATAAATTAACCCATGTCATCTATGCCTTCCTGATTCCTAAGGCAGATGGAAGTCTCATTCCCCTTGAGAAACCAGATCAGCTCAGAGAATTGACCTCTAAATCACACAGGGATGGAGCAAAAGTCTTCATCGCTCTTGGAGGCTGGTCCTACCAGGGGATCCCACTCGTTTCTACCTTTGAAACCCTTGCAGCATCTGATGAAACCAGAATGAACCTTGTAACGAATGTGTGTGCATTCATTCAAGAATATCAGCTTGACGGTTTGGAGCTGGACTGGGAGCATCCCAATTCAGGTTCAATCGGTAATTATGAAAAGCTCGTTGTGGAGCTGAAATCAGCCCTGCATAAGGATAACAAGGAACTGACAGCGGCACTGAACGGAGCCTGGTCCACCACCGCTGGCCCTGAAGTATCCAAGCTGATGACGGACACCTGCCTTGACAGCTTCAACTTCATCAATGTCATGGCTTATGATATGAATAATCAAGAGCACAGCCCTCTTTGGTTTGCTAATACCTCTATCGATTATTGGCTGAACAGGGGAGTACCTAAGGAGAAAATCATTCTCGGGATGCCCCTCTATGCAAGACCCAGCTGGAAGCAGTACCGTCATCTTGCTGCAGAAAACCCCGATTACGCATATCAGGATTACGCTCCTACAACACCATTGGAATCTTACTACAATGGTTTAAACACCCTGCGGGAGAAAACCTATATCGCAATGAAAAAGGCGGGGGGTGTGATGCTGTTTGATGTAAATGAGGACCTGACCGATGATCGCAGCGTAGTTTCCATGATCGATGATTTCATTACAAGAACGAATAATGCCTCACTAAATGAAGTAAAACAGCATATCACCGTGGTTCTGAATCAAAGGGAATTGGTTTTTAACCCAACGGAAGGATATGGAGTTCCCTTCATTGACGCAAATAATAGGACGATGCTCCCCATGAGAAAGCCCCTTGAGGCGATCGGGGCTGAAGTCTCTTACAATGCAGCAGCCAAAACGGTAACTGCCGTGAAAGGCGGTGTCACAGTCCAGGTCACCATAGGAGAAAGCAATCTATTGGTGAATGGACAGACAATTCCAATGGATACAACCGCGGTCATCTCCGAGGGAAGAACCTACATACCACTCAGAGCAGTATTTACTGCCTTTGGATATGACATTCAATGGCATGCAGTCAGCAATACCGCTTATATCGCAACGGCATCTTTAGACGCTAGTAAATAATCTATAAATAAATTTTTGTGCAAAAGCACTCATCATTTAGGAGGTAAACTAAATTGATTCATATCGACGCAGAACGCTGTATCAACTGCATGCAATGCGTGAAGGTCTGTCCCTTTCAGGTATTGGAGGGTGGCGGAGGCAAACCGGAATGCATCCGAGAAAATCTTTGCATCCAGTGCCTTCACTGTGCAGCAGCATGTCCAAGAGAAGCAGTCTCTCTGGATGATCTTAACGGGACTTTTCAGGGAGATTTTCCCTCATTTTCGGATAATTTCTCTGATCAGATAGAGCATCACTTACTTACAAGAAGATCCTACCGCAGCTTTAAATCGGACGTCGTAGACAAAAATATCATTGCTCATGCGCTGCAAACATCGGCTTGGGCACCCAGTGCGAAGAACGATCATCCAACCGAATGGATCGTGGTAAGCGGAAAACCTTTCATTCAGGAGATCATGGATCATATCCTCAGCTATGTTGACGAGACAGGCATTTCTCCGGAAATCGCATCCCTTTATAAAGCGGGACACAATATAGTGACTGGGACCGCAAATACCCTCATTCTTGCTGCCGCGAAAACAACTGCGATAAATCCATCCGTGGATACTGCTCTGGCACTCTACAATGCGGAGCTGGTATTGCAGGCTAATGGGCTCGGTACCTGCTGGGCCGGTTATCTGACCCGAATGTGCAATCAAATTCCCTCGCTTCGTCAGCTGATCAATCTCCCGGAGGACTGCCAGATTTACAACGCTCTGATGGTAGGGTATCCCGATCAGGAGCATTACCTGCATATTCCAAACAGAAAAAAGCAACCAGCAATTCATTGGATCGAAACTGCCACAAGGTAAAGGCAGATGATAAGCAGGCAGATTGGATAAACAGAAAATTCCTATCACAACCAAGAGATTATGGCGGCGATAGGAATTTTTTATTGCTGATTAGGCGCTTCCTGCTCATAGGCCTTCAATATTCGCTTGGCGACGTTATATTTTGAAAGCCTCATATCCATTGACTGCTTTTCAATATATTTATGCGCCTGCATTTCTGACATAGACAGGTATTGAATCAATACACATTTCGCTCTGTTGATCAGTTTCATTTCCTCCAGCTTCATATGCAGATGGATATTTTCTTCCTTTAATGTCAAAACTCTCTGTCTTGTGACCTCCGCAAATTTTACAGCCTGGTTAAAAAAGGCCTTCACGATCGGTTTTCCTACAACCAAAACCCCGTATGGTTCGACCTTCTGCGCTACGATGTTTGCATATTTAATCTGAATCGCTAATAAAATTCCTGCGGTATACTTCTCAGCGGCATAGGTTGCCAGATCAACCCCGGTTTTTCCCTCCAGCGGTGAGTTTATAATAACCAGATCAAATTCTGTTTTTTCCATCAAGGATGCTGCGTCTTCCTCGGTATGTGCTGTCGCGATTTGCGCGGTTGAATCCATTTCTAATAGCTGAACAAGCATATCCTTGCTCTTGCCTTTCCTAGATACCAATAGTATCTTTTGCATCTGCCTCACCACCACCTTTCAAATATAATTTCTCATTATATCACTGAATTAAGAATTTTCAAACACTTTTATTTTATGCCTCAAAAAATAATATACGCCGAAACCGGCGTTTTAATCACTGCAACTTCACAGTGAAAATAAATGAATGCAAAGGTGATTTCTGTTGTCACCTTTGCATGAAGTGCTCGGTATTCAAAGCCTTGCACTTCACGATAAAGGTAACAAGGGTTGAAAATATATATGGGTTTTAGATAATTGCCTTAGGCTCTTTTTTCTTCGTTATACTGCAGCGCATCATAACCTTCTTCACCAGTACTGATTCGAACTGCATTTTCCACGTTATATACAAAGATCTTGCCATCTCCCACAGATCCGGTTCCCAAAACTGCTTTCGCTGTTTCGATGACCTTTCTCACCGGGACCTTGCTGACGATGATCTCAATGCAAACCTTTGGAAGCAGATTCATTTCCAGCTTGACACCTCTGTAGTAATCTTTTCTGCCTTTCTGCGCACCGCATCCGTGAACCTGAGTTACTGTCATTCCCGTTATGCCAATTTTGTTAAGTGCTTCTTTCAGATCGTCAAATTTATTTTGATTTGCATAAATCTCCACCTTCGAAAGTCTGGCTCCGTCTTTGCTGTAGCTGATGGAGTCATCTGCTTCATAAACCCCATTCTTATCCATACTTACAATATTGCTGTTTCCATTGCTGTCAAATACAGGAATGAAATCCGCATAACTGCTTTCAATAGCATGTTCGTGTACATCCAGACCCATGATTTCGTCCTCTGCAGAAACACGAAGACCGATGGTGTGCTTGATCGTCTGGAATACGATTGTCATGGTAATACCAATCCATGCGGCAACGCTCACAACTCCAAGAAGCTGTATCAAGATCATGCTCACTCCGCCGCCATAGGCTAATCCGCCGTCTACGGCAAACACACCTACAAGAAGTGTACCTGCTGCCCCGCAGAAGCCGTGCACACCGATTGCTCCGACCGGATCATCGATTTTAATTTTCTTGTCAAGCAGCTCGATTCCAAACACGGTCACAAACGATGCGGTTAACCCGATTGCAAAAGCACCAACTGGACTGACAGCATCGCAGCCAGCTGTAATGGCTACAAGTCCGCCTAAAGCACCGTTCAAAGTCATGGATACGTCAGGCTTTTTATATTTAATCCACGTAATAATCATGGTACCGCATGCAGATGTGGCTGCGGCCAGATTCGTTGTTACAAAGATCTTACTCATCAAGACTAAGGTATCATCACCGGTAGCAGATACCGTAGAGCCACCGTTAAATCCAAACCATCCGAACCAAAGAATGAAAACGCCAAGGGCTCCTACTGTAAGATTATGGCCGGGTATGGCCTGGGCTTCTCCCTTGCTGTTATACTTTCCGATACGGGGTCCCAGCAGATATGCACCCACGAGAGCAGCAACACCACCTGCCATGTGTACCACCGTAGAACCGGCAAAATCATGAAATCCCAGCTGAGAAAGCCAGCCGCCGCCCCAAATCCAATGCCCGGAAATGGGATATATTACTGCGCTGATGGCCAAGCTGTAAATACAGTATGCAGAAAACTTTGTCCGTTCTGCCATTGCTCCCGACACAATTGTTGCAGCGGTAGCGCAGAATACTGTCTGGAATATGAAAAAGGCGAAGGTGGGAAATGCAGAATCGTAGTTGTTCTGCACAAAGAAGTCAGGAAATCCTATCCAGCCTCCAATGCTCGAACCAAACATGATTCCAAACCCAATCACCCAGAAAGCAACGGAACCGATACAGAAATCCATTAGATTTTTCATAATAATGTTAGCAGCATTTTTTGCTCTGGTGAAGCCGGTCTCTACCATAGCGAAGCCCGCTTGCATAAAGAATACCAGCGCTGCAGCTATAAGCACCCACATGGTATCAACTGATGAAAACATATGTAAGCCTCCCTTCAATTTTAAGAAATATATATAAAAAAAATAAATAAAAAAAGGGCACTGATGGCATTTCGCCACAGCACCTTTGCTATTGTTCAGAATTATAAACCTCTGCAAGGAATCTGTCAAGTAAATTTTAGAATATTTAGAATTTTCTCAGCATCTTCTAGTGGTGGCATAAAATTCTGATAGACTTCTTTTCCTGCGATATGGTACACTTCCTGTTAAATAATGTGCGGAGTCTATTGAAAGATTCCATAGCAGGAGTCCGTATGAGTATAGACCAAGCAAGCAGCGCGGTCCAAAGGATTGCAGAGGAGGTGTAAGGCATGTTCCTTAAACTATCAGTGCTGGTTCGTGATGATCAATCCGTTGCAGGAATCGATGATTGCTGTCAGGTTAATACCTATCAATTTGAAGGTGGTGATTGGAAAACAGTTCATTGTATTCAGTGGCAGCTTGGAGAACTTTCCGGCATGAGTCATATTCGAAAGGGAGTTCAGGGTTTGATAGAGCAGCTGGGAGACAGCCGTGTCATCATTGGACGCAAAATTACCGGTTTGCCTTATCATATTTTTGATAAAGAAGGCTTCCATATCTTTGAGACAGACAAACCGATATCTGCAGAGCTTTTAAGTTCTGTCCGACGGGAGCTAGTTCACGCTGACATAGAGAGAGAATTCCATACATCAGCTTCACAAAAAATACGTAAAACTCCCTATTCCCCCCATAATGACGGTATCTATTATTTAGATCTGGCTGCACTTCAGCAGGCATTTCCTGAAGTTTCTTCAAAGAAAGCGCTGCGACAATTTATGGAGGAAGCGCAGTTTCAAGAGCTTCATCTGACTTGCGTCCATATGCCCCCCTGGCTCGCGCATTCAGTTAAGGCAAGCGGTATGCACATCTGGCTTTCCGATCAGGAGGATGGTACCTGCAAGGTGACGATAAAGAAAGGAATCAAAAAATTATGAATCAATTCGTCAGCACCCTGTCTGGGGTTCACAGCATACAGCGCTATCAATCTGGTACTGTAAAATCCTGCATGCTCTCCGAAGAAAATAAGATATCCACCTGCTGCGGTGACTTGGTGCCAAGATTTACAGGCGGTGAAGCACGGCAGAAGTTTACAGGTGCTCTAACTTTTTATGAAAGCGGAGAGATCAAACGGATTTCCCTGGAAAACCAGACTATAATTGCAACACCTTTGGGGCTTTACCCTGCTGAATTACTGACTTTTTATAAAAGCGGCGCGCTCTATCGATTCTTTCCCCTAAACGGAAAGCTTAGCGGATATTGGACAGAACAGGACGAAAGCGCTCTTCTGGTTCCATTGGAAATAAAATTATCTTCTGGATCTTTCACAGCAAAAATCATTGGCTGCAGCTTTTATGAAAACGGGTCTCTCAGGTCCGTCACCCTATGGCCTGGTCAGCAGATCACCCTCAAGGCCTGGAATATTGAATATTCTGTGAGGATCGGTTTCTCACTTTATGAAAACGGACAGGTAAAATCTTTGGAGCCCGGTAAGCCAGTCTTAGTGAAGACACCCATTGGTGAAATGATTGCTTATGATGATTCCGCACTGGGAATCCACGCAGACACCAACTCCCTTTGTTTTGATGATCAGGGAGATATTATCGCGCTGACCACTTCTTCCCACCAAGTCAGAATCACTAATCTGGAGGGAGAGTCCTTACTGATTGCTCCTCTTAAGATGCCGCATCCTCTAACGGACGATCAGTTTATAACACTTCCCGTTAAAGTAATCTTTACGAAAGATCTTGTTTCCCTTTTTTCAGGCACTTGTGAGCAACAATTTTCCCTATCCGAATCAAGGTTCGAGCTTCTCCCTCATTCCATTGAGAATGAAAAACTCTAAGAATTTAACGTCTCTCTGAATTCCGGCTGATAACATTTGGAATATTCTAAATATTGAAAATTAATTTGACAAAAACAAATACTGTGCTATAATTAGCGCAACAACAGAAAATTGAATGTCTGCAAAGACAGCGAGGTCTTTCCATTTTGGAATGACCTCTTTTTTTTCAGCAGCAAACAATACTGCCGAAAATCTGCAGCACCAGCCCTATGCCTGAATCAAGGAGGATTTTCACGCATATCGGTTGGTGCCTTGTTATTATTAGGGGACTTTGTCCCACTGGTTATTTTTTTCAGGAGGTAATTACTATGAGGCAAGTAGCAATTTACGGAAAGGGTGGCATCGGCAAATCTACAACCACCCAAAACTTAACCGCAGGCCTGGGCGAGATGGGCAACAAGATCATGATCGTAGGCTGTGACCCAAAAGCAGATTCTACCCGCTTGATTCTGGGAGGTCTTGCACAGCAGACTGTTCTGGACACCCTCAGAGAAGAAGGAGAAGACGTGGATCTTGATCTGGTCTTAAAGGATGGTTTCGCAGGCATCAAATGTGTGGAGTCCGGAGGTCCTGAGCCAGGTGTTGGCTGTGCTGGCCGCGGCATCATTACGTCCATCACACTTTTAGAGCGGCTTGGCGCTTATGAAGCGGATCTTGATTACGTGTTCTACGATGTTCTGGGAGACGTCGTATGCGGAGGGTTTGCAATGCCCATCAGGGAAGGGAAAGCACAGGAAATTTATATCGTTGCCAGCGGAGAGATGATGGCACTTTACGCCGCAAACAACATTTCCAAAGGCATTCAAAAGTACGCCAGAACCGGCGGAGTACGATTGGGAGGTATTATCTGCAACAGCCGTAAGGTTGATGGAGAAGCCGCCCTAGTGGAAGCATTTGCAAAGGAACTTGGCAGTCAGATGATTCACTTCGTACCGAGGGACAATATGGTTCAGCGGGCTGAAATACATAAGAAAACAGTTATTGATTTTGAACCGGAATGCGACCAGGCGGATGAATACAGAACCCTGGCAAAAAAGATTAATGAAAACAAGCTCTTCGTTATCCCTACGCCTCTTTCCCAGGAAAGACTAGAGGCACTGTTAATGGAGCACGGTATTTTAGATCTTTAATACCGTTCATGGAAAGGAGAAGAACCATGCTTTTAGTCAGAGCCATCATCAGACCTCAGAAAACAGGCGAGGTATTGTCTGAATTAATGGCGGCGGGCTTTCCTGCCGTAACAAAAACCGATGTTTTCGGAAGAGGAAAACAAAAGGGGATCGTCATAGGCGATGTAGAGTACGACGAGATTCCAAAAGAAATGCTGCTCGTGGTTGTTAACGATGAGGATAAGGATGACGTAGCAAAAATTATTATGCGGGTTGCCCGTACCGGTGAAAAGGGAAATTACGGAGACGGCAGGATCTTTATCTCACCGGTTCTTGAAGCTTATACCATCAGCACCGGCAAGCACGGACTCTGAAAGGGGGTACCGATATGAAGGAAGTTATGGCCATTATCAGGGTCGGTAAAGTCAACCCAACAAAAGACGCGCTGATCAATGCCGGTTTTCCGGCCTTCGTGTGCCGTGCCTGTCTTGGCAGAGGAAAAAAGGCGCTGAACCCAGAACTGCTGAAATACGTTTTGGATACGGAAGAACTCCCGGTTTCCAATGTGGGTGAATCCATCACTGAAGGCGCAAGGCTGATCTCCAAGCGGTTTTTTACCATGATCGTAGAAGATCATGAAGTGGAGGCTGTTGTAAAGACACTGATAAAAATCAACCAGACGGGAAATCCCGGAGACGGTAAAATCTTCATTCTTCCCGTTTTGGAAACCTATAAAGTCAGAACCGGCGAGACGGTTTTGTAGAACAGGAGGTGACAATCATGCGAGAAAAAGAGCTGGTACTGGATCAATATAATGCCAAGGTCTACAAAAATAGAAAGGAGCACATTCTTCAAATCGATGAAAGTGCAGAAGATCAAGCCATTGCGGCAAACTCCAGAAGTATTCCGGGGATTATGACAAACCGAGGCTGCTGTTACGCTGGATGTAAGGGCGTTGTACTTGGTCCTCTTAAGGATGCGCTGGTACTGACCCACGGCCCCATTGGCTGCGGCTTTTATTCATGGGGAACAAGACGAAACAAGGCAAAAACCGAAAGCGGAGAAAACTATATTCAATACTGCTTTTCCACAGATATGCAGGAGCCTGATATCGTATTCGGCGGAGAGACGAAACTCCGAAAGGCAATTGAGGAGGCGATGGAAATCTTTCACCCTGAAACCATTCTGATCTGTTCCACATGTCCTGTGGGACTTATTGGTGACGATATTCACGCCATTGCCTCAGAGACGGAAAAGAAATACGGAATTACCTGCGTTGCCTTCAGCTGTGAAGGCTATAAGGGCGTCAGCCAGAGCGGCGGGCACCATATTGCAAACAACGGAGTCATGCGTCACATCATCGGGACAGGAGATACGCCCATCGAAAAGAAATATAAGGTCAATCTTCTCGGAGAATACAATATTGGCGGTGACGGCTGGGAAACGGAACGGATTCTGAAACGAATCGGTTATGAAGTAATCGCGGTGCTGACAGGGGATGGAAGCGTGGAAAGTCTGAGAAATTCACATCAGGCTGACTTGAACCTTGTGATGTGCCACAGATCCATCAATTATATCGCTGAAATGATGCATACGAAATATGGAATTCACTGGCTCAAGGTAAATTTTATCGGTATCGACGCAACCATTCAAACATTAAGGGATATGGCCGCATACTTTGATGAACCTGAACTTACAGCGAGAACAGAGGAGATTATTGCAGATGAGCTTTCGGTCATTGCAGAAGCAAGAGCATACTATCACAGTAAACTTCAGGGGAAAACAGCAGCGCTTTATGTCGGCGGATCAAGATCCCACCACTATCAGGCGCTTCTGGCGGATTTCGGAATCTCCACAGTGCTGGCAGGCTATGAGTTTGCCCACCGAGATGACTACGAAGGCCGCGACATGCTCCCCTTTATTAAAGAGGACGCAGACAGCAAGAACATCGAAAGTATAACAGTTGAGCCCGATCCGGAGAAATTCAAAGCCTTTCTCACCAAAGAAAAATATGAAGAACTGAGAGCCCGAATCCCTCTGGATTCTTATAAGGGACTGATTCACGATATGAAAACCGGGAGCATTGTTGTAGACGATCTGAACCATTTTGAAACTGAGGAATTTCTCCGCCTTTTAAAACCAGATATCTTCCTCTCTGGAATCAAGGATAAGTACGTACTGCAAAAGGCCAACGTCCTCTCCCGCCAGCTGCACTCTTACGATTACAGCGGACCGTACTCCGGTTTTAACGGAGCCATCAATTTTGCCAGGGATCTGACCATGGGACTTTATACACCGGTCTGGAAGTTTGTAATTCCGCCCTGGAAAAATCATTCAACCCTGCAAGCCTCGCTGGCAGAAATTACAGGAGGTGAAGAAGCAACATGTTAAATTTAACACCCAAAAAAATCACTCCGCGCACCGCGCTGCGAGTCAATCCATGTAAAACCTGTCAGCCCGTGGGGGCGATCTACTGTGCACTTGGCGTTCACAGATGCATGCCCCACAGTCATGGATCACAGGGCTGCGTCTCTTATCACAGAACGTTTCTTACCAGGCACTTTAAAGAACCGGCCATTGCCTCCACCAGCTCGTTCACAGAGGGAGCTTCCGTATTCGGAGGCGGCAGCAATTTGAAAACCGGTGTCAAAAACGTATTTGACATCTATGATCCCGACATGATTGCGGTTCACACAACCTGTCTCAGCGAAACCATCGGCGACGATGTGGGCAGCTATATTATGGATATCGATCTTCCTGACAACAAGCTGGTCGTTCATGCAAATACACCAAGCTATGTGGGCTCTCATGTTACGGGATTTTACAATATGATGTGTGGATTTATTAATTATTTATCCCTGAACACAAAGAGCCCAAACGGCAAAATCGGTATCTTCCCGGGATTTGTAAACCCGGCAGACATCAGGGAAATGAAAAAACTGGCGTCGATGATGAAGGCATCCTTTATCATGTTTCCTGATCAAAGCGGGGTTATGGATGCTCCCATGACAGGAAATTACGAAATGTACCCGAAAGGAGGCACCACGAAGGAAGAAATTATCAGTCTCGGAGACTGTGCAAAGGTATTGGCCTTAGGTATTTTCACATCTTTGGAGCCAGCTAATGTACTGAAGCGAAAATGTAAGGTGCCCTATGAAGCACTTCCTCTTCCCATCGGAATTGCTAATACGGATCAATTTATCATGGAACTGAAAAAAATTACGCAGGAAGAGGTTCCCCCAGCGCTTGAAGAAGAGCGGGGACGTCTTGTAGACGTGATGCTGGATGCTCACTTTTACTGCTACGGGAAAGAAGTAGCAGTATTTGGTGATCCGGATACTGCTTTGGGTCTCACCAGCTTTGTTCTGGAACTGGGCATGATTCCCAAATATGTAATCACCGGAACCCCCAGCGATGGCTTTGAGAAGAAAGCTGCTGAACTTTTTGATCTTTTCCAAGTTGAAGGGTGTATGGCCAAAGCTTCTGCGGATCTGTTCGAGCTCCACCAGCTGATCAAAAATGAGCCTGTGGACCTGCTCCTTGGAACAAGCTACGGAAAACAGATTGCAAAGGCAGAAAATATTCCCTTTGTCAGGGCTGGCTTTCCCGTACTGGATCGATATGCCCACTCCTATTTCCCGATTGTTGGATATTTGGGAGGGCTCCGCCTTACAGAACTGATCACTTGCGCCCTGATGGACCAGTTTGACAGGGAATGCGAAGATGAGGATATGGATGTCGTAATGTAAAGGAGGCAGTATTATGGGTGAAATGAACATATTGGATGAGAGAAAGCAATTCATTCAGATTGGAAATTCTTCTGACGGCTGTTCTGGAATCAAGTGTGACAGCGACAGCCTTTCCGGTGCGGTAAGTCAGAGAGCCTGTGTCTACTGCGGAGCACGAGTCGTATTGAATCCAATCACCGATGCCTTTCATATCGTTCACGGCCCAATCGGCTGTGCAAGCTACACCTGGGATATTCGCGGCAGTCTTTCCAGCGGAAGTGAGCTGTACCGCAACAGCTTTTCAACGGATTTGTGTGAAAAGGATGTTGTTTTCGGCGGCGAGAAAAAGCTTGCCGCCGCCATTGATGAGCTTGCAACACTTCACAACCCGAAGGTGATCTTCGTTTATGCAACCTGTATCGTCGGCGTCATCGGTGATGATGTGGATGCGGTATGCAAGGCAGCCGAGCAAAAGTATGGCATTCGGGTGATTCCTGTAAAATCACCCGGATTTTCCGGAAATAAATCCTATGGCTATAAGATGGCCTGCGATGCGATTATGAGCCTGATTTCTCCCTGCGCGAAAGAAGGAGAAAAGCACGGTGTCAACATTCTTGGAGATTTTAACTTGGCAGGAGAGATGTGGATCATCAAAAATTATTTAAAGGAAATCGGGATTGATGTGGTTTCCACCATTACCGGTGATGCTTCCTATGACAGCATCACAAAGGCGCCATCAGCGGAACTGAACATCGTTCAGTGTGCGGGCTCCATGACCTATCTGGCAAACCGTATGGAAGAAGAGATGGGAATTCCTTATATCAAGGTGAGTTTTTTCGGTATTGAAGATACAGGATCGGCCCTTGTCCGCATTGCGGAAGCTGTCGGGACTTCGGATAACATTGCACGCGCCAAAGAGTTTACTCAAAAAGAATCTTCTCGGTTGAAAGCGGCCTTGTCAAAATATGATTCCTGCCTGAAAGGGAAAAAAGCTGCAATTTATGTGGGCGGTGGATTTAAGGCCATCTCCCTGATCCGGCAGTTTGCTGCCATGGGAATGAAGACCGTTGTGGTGGGTACTCAGACTGGAAAACCCGAGGATTATGAGGTAATCAACCAGTTAGTCGACAAGGATACTGTTATTTTGGACGATGCAAATCCTGCGGAGCTGGAGCAGTTCATGAAGCAGATGGGCGCGGATATTTTGGTGGGCGGGGTAAAGGAACGACCTTTGGCATACAAGCTTGGAATCGCATTCTGCGATCACAACCACGAAAGAAAACATGCACTGGCTGGATACGATGGCGTCATCAATTTTACAGAAGAAGTGAACCGGTCGATCAACAGTCCGGTCTGGCAGTATCTTAACATTCCGACACCGAAAGGAGGGGGGCTTGCGTTATGAGCATGAATTTGGTCAATCTAAATGTGAATCAATGTAAGATGTGTATGCCTATGGGAAGCGTCAGTGCGTTTTATGGAATCAAGGGCTGCATGACTCTGCTCCACGGTTCTCAAGGCTGCAGTACTTACATAAGAAGACATATGGCAACCCATTATAACGAGCCGGTGGATATTGCATCCAGCTCTCTTACGGAGCAGGGAACCGTATTCGGCGGCGAAAAAAATCTCGTAAAGGGACTGGAAAACCTGATCTCTCTTTACCATCCCCAGGTCATCGGTGTGGCTACCACGTGCCTTGCGGAGACCATAGGGGAAGATCTGCCTCGAATGATTCAAGATTTTTATATCACGCACCCGGAGCACAACGTAAAAATTATTCCGGTATCCTCCTGTGGGTATTCAGGAACACAGTACGAGGGATTCTTTGCTGCTTTGCGGGCGATTCTCCAGTATACAGAAATGGAGACGGCAAAGCACAAGAAGGTTAATATTATTACGGGGATGATCAGCCCCGCCGACACAAGATATCTCAAAGATCTCTTAAACCAACTAGGGACGGACTACATTCTCCTTCCCGATTTATCTGAAAATCTTGACGGTTCTTACCAAGCTGTCTATGATAGACTACCCCAAGGCGGAACTTCTCTTAGCGATATCTCTAAAATGGCAGGTTCCCGCCTGACGATTGAGCTTTCAACCTTAAACAGTGAAGCCTATTCCCCGGGAAAATACCTCAACGAAACATATGGTGTACCCTTGGTTCGCTGCAGCATGCCGGTGGGCCTAAGAGATACAGATGCCTTTATCGGGCATCTGCTGGAAAAAGACAGTACCATTCCTGCTGAAGTACTCAAGGAAAGAGGAAGATACCTCGATGCCATGGTAGATTCTCACAAATATAATGGCGAGGGCAAAGCAGTAGTCTTTGGAGAGCCGGATTTTGTATACAGCATGGTGAGACTCTGCCTTGAAAACGGTATCACTCCCGTAGTCACGGCAACGGGGGCAAAATGTGACGCTCTTGAATCCACACTGCGAGATCAGATCCACCAGGTTGCCGATGCTTTTTTTATTGATGATTTCGTCATTGCTGATACTTGCGATTTTGACCATATTGAAGCGTATGCCTCGAAATATGATGCAAACCTAATGATCGGCAGCTCTGACGGCAGAAGAATAGAAGAAAAAATGGAAATTCCTTTGATTCGATGCGCATTCCCCATCCACGATCACGTAGGTGGTCAAAGAACCAGAACCCTTGGATACGAAGGCTCTATGATGCTTTTGGACAAAATTACAAATACCATTCTCAGCAGAAAAGAACAAAGCTTCAGAAGCGAGCTTTATGAAAAGTATTATCAGGCTGATTTTGCTCCTGACAAGGAAAAAACAAAGACCCATCCATGCTTCAGCGGGTGCGCATCCGGCTCTGCCAGAATTCATTTACCGGTAGCAAAAAAGTGTAATATTCAATGCAATTACTGTCTTAGAAAATTCGACTGCCCCAATGAAAGCCGCCCAGGAGTCACCACCAGGGTCCTTTCTCCTGAGGAGGCACTGGAAAAATATTTGGTTGCCAAGAAGTCCGTCCCAAACCTTAAGGTTGTGGGAATTGCCGGACCGGGAGATGCATTGGCAGACTTTGAATTTACAGAGAAAACGCTGCGCCTGATTAGAGCGCAGGACCCTGATGTAACATTCTGCATCTCAACCAACGGCCTTATGCTCCCCCTCTATGCCAAGGAGTTTTCCAGGCTTGGAATCACCCACGTCACGGTTACCATCAATGCCCTTGACCCTGCCATTGGAAGCCTGATCTATAAGACAGTAACCTATATGGGCACAACTTACCGCGGAGAAGCTGCAGCTGCAATCCTCCTTGCCAATCAGCTCAGCGGGCTGAGGATGCTGCAGGAGCTGGGAATTGTCTGTAAGGTAAACATTGTCATGCTCAAAGGCATCAACGATGAGCATATACCGGAAGTCGTAAATAAGGTGAAAGAGCTTGGCTGTTTTATTACCAACATCATGCAGATGATTCCCGTAACAGGCAGCGCATTTGAACATATGCCGCTGACCAGCAATAAAGAAATTATGGCAATGAGAAAGAAGTGCGGGCAGATTTTAAATCAGATGTATCATTGTAAGCAATGCCGGGCAGATGCGGTCGGTACCTTAGAGCACGATTTATCACTGGAATTTGAAAAATTGGCTACACCCCGGCTTGAAACCAACCAGATTATGCAGCTTGAAAGCCACCAGCAGCAACAGTCATTAGTCGCCGCAGCAGATCAGCCAGCTATCCCGATCCGTTTTGCAGTGGCTTCTAAGGGAGGCGTTCTGGTCGATCAGCACTTTGGCCATGTTTCCGATTTCTATGTCTATGAGTATCACCTTGGTGAATTTCGGTTTGTGGAGCGGCGAGGAGTGGCAAAATACTGCTCTGGCTCTGAAAACTGCAGCGCCGCAGTTAGGGATAAATCGATGCAGGAGGATGAGATAAAAGCAGGCAAGCTTGAGAAAATTTTTGATACGATCAGCGACTGCAGCTGCATCATTGCTATGAGAATTGGGGAAAGTCCAAAACAAAAGCTGGCAGAAAAGGGCATCGTATCAATGATGTATTATGGAAAGATTGAGGATGCAGTAGCAAAAGCCGCATCAATCCTCATAGATGAAAACGAAAAAACTGAATTGATTAAAAAAGGATCTGTATTGAACGGATACCGAAAGGAGGCCATTTCATGATCGCACCCAAATATCATGTTTTTATTTGTACCAGCGGCAGACCCAACGGCATTCAGAAGGGTTTTTGTCACTCGAAGGGAAGTGTTGATTTAGTCGGATATTTTTCTGAGGAAGTCGAAGACCGTGATTTGTCCGATGACGTGATGATCACAAACAGCGGGTGCTTCGGGATCTGTGCCAAAGGTCCCGTTGTAGTGGTCTATCCCGAAGGAGTCTGGTATGGAAATCTCACCGAAGAGGATGTTCCTAGAATTGTCGAGGAGCATTTTGAAAAGGGCATCCCTGTCGCTGATCTCATGATCTGACAGGATGCCTTGCGATAGGGAGGATCTAAATTGATTACCATAACCGATGCGACCCTTGGCAGCAACCGTATCAATCGCGCAGAGCCTACCCTGATCGCCGCATTTTATCAAGAACTGCTCGCCCTTGGTGTGGATCGAATCATACTAACGCCTGAAATTTATGCTCTTCTCAGGGGAAACTTTGCGTTATCCAATACTGTAATAAATCAATATCAAGAGCGAGAGTTAATCTTTGAAACTCGTGATTTATTAAAATCTGTCCTAATGGTTGAGCCCGGCTGCTCTAATGAGGAAATTTTAATCAGTGCGTCCGGCAAGTTGTTTCTAAAGGATTATGTATCAGTATATAAATCACTTGTGTCATTGCCTTGCAAACTGAGTTTTTGTGCAAGAAATTCTGGTTTTGCCGGGACAGCCTTGACGGTTGAATGGGTTGCGGCAGGGGGAAGCAGTATCGTATGCAGTGTAATGGGAGAGGGAGGTTATGCTCCATTGGAAGAGGTTGTTCTCGCGTTGCATGGGTGCGGTTATTCCCTTAAACCTATGGATTTTACGCGTTTCAAAGCACTGGGTATTTTATTTGAGAAGTTAACAAATGATAAAATTCCTCCTAATAAGCCTATTTTGGGAGAGAAAATTTTTGAAGTGGAATCAGGAATCCATGTAGACGGTATTCTAAAAAATAACCGAAATTATGAGCCGTTCTCACCAGAGCTCGTAGGCGCAAAACGGCTTTTTTCTCTTGGAAAATTCTCAGGAAAGAATGCGTTGCTTCATAAACTTCGTGAATTAAAACTTGCATACTCGGATCAAGAAACTGAAGCTTTGCTTTCTCTTATCAGAGAAAAGGCAATGCGAGATCAAAGAAATGTCAGCGACGTTGACCTTTGTCATTTATTAAAAGAATCTAAGGTTGATATATTGGAGGTAACGGGATGAAAAAGAAGTGTTTTCTTACAGACACAACGCTCAGGGATGGGGAACAGAGTCCCAGACTTTGTCTCAATCCAGGTCAAAAAAAGGGCTTGGCAGTGATGCTGGATCAACTGGGATTTTACCAGATAGAGGCTGGTATCCCGGCTATGGGAACTTTTGAAAAAGATATGATTGCAGAAATTATGGATGTTCGAAAGCAGTCAAAAATTTCTGTATGGAACCGAATGGACAAAAACGATATCCGCCATTCCTTTGACTGTAATCCCGATGTAATTCATATCAGTATACCTGTCTCTGATGGCATGATCTATACCATGCTCCGTCAAAGCAGATCATGGGTCTCCAAAACGATGAATTCCTGCGTTTCTTTCGCAAGGGAGCAGGGGTATGAAGTGTCTGTTGGCTTTCAGGATGCTTCAAGAGCAGACATATCATTCCTGGCCTCCCTAACAGAATCGCTTCAGCGTATGCAGGTTTCTTCCGTAAGAATCGCTGATACCGTTGGAATTCTCACACCCACAACAGCCCGCAAACTGGTGTGCAGTCTGAAAGAGCATACAGACATTCTTCTTGGTATTCATACCCATAATGATCTGGGTATGGCGGAGGCTGTTGCGCTGGAAGCTGCAAAATCTGGAGCAGAGCTGGTGGATGTTACGCTTTTTGGAGTAGGGGAGAGAGCCGGAAACTGCGATTCCTTTGTTTTTACCAAAGCAGCGGAGCCGTTATTTGATTTTTTCCCTGCATATCAGCCGCTGATGGAAAGTGAAGCAAAAATGCGAAGATTGATTTTCTAAAAAACTATTGCTTTTTTTAATCCTATGAAGTATACTAAGTTTCAATAGACGAAGAAGTCTTACTTGGTAAGATTTCTTCTTTTTTATTTTTGAAAAGATGCGTCCGAAAGAAATTAAAAAATGTGTAATTGGGGAATTGTCGCTCAGCGATTCATTCCTATCAAATAAAAAAGGGGCTGACGCCCCTCTGTACTACCCAATTTGCATACTCCTACTCTTATTTTTATTTTTTACAAGAGCAGATGCCATGTCGGCTAGAGCCCCAGTCCGAATTTATGTTTTACTCGGCTGATGGTTTTTTCAGATATGGCGTTTGCTTTTTCTGCGCCATCCTTTAAAATCGTTATAAGCTCTTCCGATTCACGTATTTCGTTATATCTTTGCTGGATCGGCAGAATTGCATCAACTGTAACCTCCACCAAATCCTTTTTAAAATCCCCGTAACCGAGTCCTTCATATTTTTTCTCAATATCAGGAACCTTCATTCCGGAAAATGCACTGTAAATATTTAATAGGTTGCTGATGCCGGGTTTGTTTTCCATATCAAAGCGAATGGTTCCCTCAGAATCTGTTGTTGCCCTCATAATAGACTTTTTTATCTTATTTGCATCATCCAGAAGTGAGATTCTGCTGTGGATGTTCTCCGCACTTTTGCTCATTTTAGAGGTAGGATCATCCAGTGACATAATCCTGGCACCTTCCTTTAAAAACCTTCCGTCTGGTACTACAAAAGTTTTGCCATACTTGTTGTTGATCCGTTCAGCCAAATCTCTTGTAATCTCAATATGCTGCTTCTGATCGTTTCCGACTGGAACCACGTCGGTATCGTAAAGAAGAATGTCTGCTGCCATGAGAATCGGGTAGGTGAACAGACCCGTTGGAGCTGATTCGCTGTCTCTGCTTTTTTGCTTAAACTGGGTCATTCTGGACAGCTCCCCTGTATAGGAGTTGCATGTCAAGATCCAAGAAAGTTCAGTATGTCCTGGCACCATGGATTGTACAAAGATGATGGATTTCTTCGGATCTAGCCCAACCGCAAGATAGAGTGCAGCCACATCCAGAATATTTTTTCTGAGTACCTTTGGATCCTGGGGCAGGGTAATGGAATGAAGGTCTACAATACAGTAAATGCAGTTGTTTTCATCTTGCAGCTCAACAAACTGCTTTAGTGCCCCCAGATAATTTCCAATATGAATGTTGCCCGTAGGCTGTACTCCTGAAAAAACACGTTTCATAGCTGATCTCCTTTACCGATGCCGGTTTATTTTGCTTTTCTTTTATGCTCTTTTTTTACTTGTTTATGCATTTGCTATTTCTTCTCAAGCTCTTACGGCAGTCTTGAATTTTTCTCTGATCTTTTTCTCGAGCCTGGATATGGTCATCTGCGATACTCCCATTTCCTGGGCGATATCCTGCTGTGTTTCGTTTTTAAAAAATCTTCGCTTAAAGATATCCTGTTCCTTATCAGACAGCTCCATTAATACACTCTTGATTAACTCGGCATTTTCAAAACTTTTATAACCATGCTCTTCTCTGCCCGTGTATTTTTCAAGAACAGCCCCTTCCCCTTCTTCACCGCCTTCATCAAAGGTCTGGTTCAAAGAGTATGTACTGTAAGCTTGTCCGCCTTCCATGGCTTCCAATATATCTTCTTCGGAATATCCGAGATGCTGGGCAAGTTCAGAAACAGTGGGTACACGATTCAGCTTTCCATATAAAAATTCCTTGGCAGGGGAGATCTGTGCAGATATCTCCTTTAGTCTTCTTGGTACTTTAACAGCCCAACCTTTATCTCTAAAATATCGTTTGATTTCTCCGATGATGGTAGGGGTGGCAAAGCTCGTAAATTCAAACCCCTTGGAGGCATCATATCTTTCTACAGCAAAAACTAGGGCCATGGAGCCTACTTGATACAAATCTTCATATTCCACGCCCTTGTTTAAATATTTTTTTATTAATATATCAACGATATAAAGGTACCTTTCGACGATCTCGTTGCGAAGTTCCTTGCTTCCAGTTTCACGATACCTCTCGAAAAGCTCCTTGTTGCTGATTTCTTCTGAGGTCATGTCCTCTCCCCACTATATTCGGTTTAAATACTTTACCATTTTGATACTGGTACCTAAACCTAATTCGGAAAATATATCCACTTCATCCATGAGTGCTTTGATAATGAAGATGCCAAGACCGCCCTCTTTGGGTTGCTCTATTGCGGGAATCTGATATTTAGCCAGATCATATCCACCTGCACGATCCATTACAGAGATAATAATTCTACCATCTCCAAGCTCGCAGGCCACCTCGTAAATACGTTCACATTCCGGTTTGCAATGGCATACCACATTGGTACATGCCTCGGATACTGCTACCTTAATATCCTCTACAGCCTCAATATCAAACCCAGCACAATTGGCGAGGGAAGATACCGCCAATCTTACCGTACCGACATATTCGGGCTTTCCAGGGACTGAAAATTTCAATATATCCGTCATTTTCCTCTCCTCTTTCTAGTGGTTGTTATGGTTTCCAAATGAAAACATAGATTTATTTGGAAACAATACGATACTATTAAACTAGTATCAAATCTCCGAACAAAGTATCCTGTCAAGATTTGTAATACTGAGCAGTTTTTTAATATTATCCTTTGGATTAATCAAGGTAATTCGGTTTTTGCTTTCCTGCATTCTGCCAAAGGCGCCAATGATCACGCCAAGACCGGTGCTGTCTATGTAAGTCAGCTCGTCAAGGCGAAGAAGAATATCTGCCTTGACTTCCTGATAAGCACCGTCCAGTACTTCCCGCAGCTGTGGGGCGGTAGAAATATCTACCTCTCCCTTCGCTGTTAATTCCCAGTGTTCCAAATCCTTATTATAACTACTCTGCAACTGTAATGACATTACTACTTCCTCCTCAATGTATACCCTAAGCAAGAGGCTTTAAACTTTTATTCCGTATCAAGTGTTATCTGCGTAGGCTCTTCCTTTTTTTCCTCTGTTGATTCCACTTCGTCCTCATTGATTTCCTCGTCATCCTCTTCCCTGATGACCTTGGCCATGGAAATAATATTGGCCGCTTCTTCCACCCTCATAATCTTTACGCCCTGGGTTGCTCTTCCGAGTCTTGAAACCGCTCCGGCCTTAATTCTGATGATGATACCGTCTGAGTTAATGAGAAGAATCTCATCATTGTCATTGACCACCATGGCGCCAATCAACTCTCCGGTCTTTTTAAATTTACCCTTGTCATAGGTAAGGAGCCCCTTACCCCCACGGGTCTGAACTTTATATTCTCCCACAGATGTTCTCTTACCGTAGCCGTTCTTAGTAACAACCAGCAGCTCTTCGTTTTCTTCTGCCAGCTCCATTGCAACTACTTCATCGCCTTTTTCCAGCTTAATCGCTCTGACGCCTCCGGCGATTCTTCCCATGGTTCTAACATCTTCTTCTGAGAAGCAGATGCACTTACCGAACTTTGTGACAATAATTACATTGCTGGTACCAGTTGTCTGCTTGATCCCGATGAGTTCATCATGATCCTTAAGATTGATGGCGATAAGGCCAGTCTTTCTGTTGGTATCAAACTGGGACAGAGCTGTCTTCTTGATGGTACCTTCCTTGGTCACCGCAATAAGGTATTTGTCTTCGCCAAAATCCTGAATTGGAATCACTGCAGTGATTCTTTCACGCTGCATCAGGTTCAAGAAGTTGACCGCAGGCGTTCCCTTTGCTGTTCTTTGGGCTTCCGGGATTTCATATGCCTTTATTTTATGCGCTTTTCCTGTATTTGTAAAGAACATTAAGTAGTCATGAGTTGAAGTCATAATCAGATTCTTTACAAAATCATTTTCACGGGTTGTCAGACCCGTTACGCCTTTTCCGCCTCGTTTTTGTGTCTTATAGGTATCGGCAGGAATTCTCTTGATGTATCCGAGGTGGGTGAGGGTAACTGCTACCTTTCCTTCCTGGATCATATCTTCTTCATCGATATCTTCCGCATCGGACTGAATATCGGTTCTTCTCTTATCTCCGAACTTCTTCTTAATTTCAAGAAGTTCGTCTTTGATAATAGACATGAGCAGCGATTCATCTGCCAGAACTCTTTTAAACCAGGCGATCTGCTCCATCAATTCATTATATTCATTTTCGATTTTTTCGCGCTCCAAGCCCTGCAGTCTGGCAAGTCTCATATCCAAAATTGCCTGAGCCTGAATTTCGCTGAGTCCGAACCGTTCCATCAAACGCGGCTTTGCATCATTGTAGCTTTCTCTAATGGTTTTGATTACCTCGTCAATATGGTCAAGCGCAATCCGCAATCCTTCTAAAATGTGCGCTCTCTCTTCTGCTTTTCGGAGGTCGTAGATGGTTCTTCTCGTAACAACATCCTTCTGATGCTTTAAATATTCTTCCAGTATCTGCCTAAGATTCAGCGTTTGAGGCTTTCCGTCAACCAGTGCGATCATGATCATGCTGTAAGTGTCCTGAAGCTGGGTATGCTTATAAAGACGATTCATTGTAATCTGGGGGTTGGCATCTCTCTTGAGCTCGATGACAATACGCATCCCGTTTCGATCGGATTCGTCTCTAATATCGGAAATGTTGTCCAGACGCTTTTCTCTGACAAGCTCTGCGATCTTCTCAATGACTCTCGCTTTGTTGACCTGATAGGGGATTTCAGTAAAAATAATCTGCTGTTTTCCCTTGCTGGTCTCTTCAATTTCTGCCTTAGACCTTACGGTTACTTTTCCCTGACCAGTCCGATACGCTTCTTTCGAGGCATTTCTTCCCATAATAATCGCGCCTGTAGGAAAATCGGGGGCCTTGACGATTTTAATCAGGTCCTCAATATCCACCTCGGGATCATCGATGAGTTTTACAGTGGCGTCGATGACATCACTTAAATTATGGGGTGGTATGGAGGTTGCCATACCTACGGCAATACCGTTTGATCCATTCACCAGAAGATTTGGGAAACGAGAGGGAAGAACCACAGGTTCCTTTTCCTCCTCATCGAAGTTCGGCATGAAATCAACGGTTTCTTTTTCGATATCACGGAGCATTTGAAGCGCGAAGGGCGTCATTCTGGCTTCCGTATAACGCATTGCCGCAGCACCGTCTCCATCTACCGATCCGAAATTTCCATGGCCGTCCACCAGAGGATAGCGAATGGAAAAATCCTGAGCCATTCGAACCATGGCATCATAGATGGACGCGTCGCCGTGAGGATGGTATTTACCCATTACTTCACCGACGATACGGGCAGATTTTTTATGCGGCTTGTCCGGGGTAACCCCCAGCTCGCTCATTCCGTATAGAATTCTTCTGTGTACTGGTTTCAGCCCATCTCTTACATCGGGAAGGGCTCTTCCTACGATTACGCTCATGGCATAATCGATATAGGAGTTCTTCATCTCATCGTGGATCTCATGCTGTATTAGTTTTACATCATCCAAAAAGCTTGTCATTCTCATCCACCTCCTATATATCTATCGTCGCATATTTAGCGTTGTCTTCAATAAATTTCTTTCTCGGCGGAACCTTGTCACCCATGAGCGTGGTAAAGATCTCATCGGCAGCAGTCATATCATCGATGGTGACCTGGATCAGCGTTCTGCTATTATAATCCATGGTTGTTTCCCATAGTTGATGAAAGTCCATTTCTCCAAGACCCTTATATCGCTGAATTCCTGCTTTTCCAGGTTTATCAGCAAGCTCTGCCATCAATTTTTCCTGTTCTTTTTCTGAGTAGGTGTAATAAACCTCTTTGCCCTTTTTTGTCTGGAAGAGAGGCGGCTGAGCAATATAGACATAGCCTCCCTCAATAAGGGGAGTCATATACCGATAGAAGAACGTGAGCAGAAGGGTACGAATATGCGCTCCGTCTACATCAGCATCTGTCATAATGATAATTTTGTGGTATCTCAGCTTTTCTTCGTTGAAATCAGAACCGATATTGCAGCCAAAGGCTGTGATCATGTTTTTGATTTCTTCAGAATTCAATATTTTATCAAGTCTTGCCTTTTCTACGTTGAGAATCTTGCCTCGCAACGGAAGAATGGCTTGTCTTTTTCTGTCACGTCCTGATTTTGCGGAACCGCCGGCGGAATCTCCCTCTACCAGGAAGATTTCGGAGAGGGCAGGATCTTTCTCTGAACAGTCTGCCAGCTTACCTGGCAGGGTGAGGCCATCCAGAACACCCTTTCTTCTCGTCATTTCTCTCGCTTTTCTTGCAGCTTCTCTTGCTCTTGCAGCTCTCAGGCATTTATCCAGGATAATTCTGGCCTGATTTGGATTTTCTTCCAAGAAAGCAGTGAGATTTTCATTTGTACTGGTTTCAACAAACCCTCTGATTTCACTATTTCCCAGCTTTGCCTTTGTCTGACCTTCAAACTGAGGCGATGTCAGCTTAACGGAAACTACAGCAGTGAGACCTTCTCTAATGTCTTCACCGGAGAGGGCGTCTTCATTTTCTTTAATGAATTTATTTTTTCTTGCGTAATCGTTGAATACTCTGGTCAAGGCGGACTTGAACCCGATCATATGGGTACCGCCTTCACTGGTATTGATATTGTTGGCATAGGAAAGTATGAGTTCATTGTAACGGTCCGTATACTGCATCGCGACCTCTACTTCATATTCCTCGCCCTTTTTTAGCTCAAAATAGATGACATCAGGATGAATGACCTCTTTGTTCTTGTTCTGATACTTGACAAATTCCTTGATGCCGCCTTCATAGTGGAATACTTCTGTTTTTTTCTGGCCTTCACGGTCATCCTTTAAAGTGATTTTGATCCCTTTATTCAGAAAAGCCATTTCTCTGAGACGATGCTCCAGAGTACTATAACTGAATTCCAGTTCCTCAAAAATTTCACCGTCGGGTTTAAACATGGTCTTTGAGCCATTTTTTCTGGATTCTCCGATTTCGATGAGAGGGGTTTGAGTTTTTCCTCTGGAATACGTTTGTTTATAAATTTTACCGTTTCTCTTTATTTCCACTTCCATGATTTCAGAGAGGGCATTTACAACCGATGCACCTACACCGTGAAGTCCTCCGGAGACCTTATATCCGCCGCCGCCAAACTTTCCGCCGGCATGAAGTACTGTATGAATTACTTCAACCGCTGGAATATTCAGCTTTGGATGAAGGTCAACGGGCATTCCTCGGCCATCATCCTCTACTACGATGGAATTATCATTCTGTATGGTAATGTTGATATTTTTACAATAGCCGGCCAGCGCTTCGTCGATACTATTATCAACTACTTCGTATACTAAATGGTGTAGCCCTCTGGGTCCAGTGCTGCCGATATACATACCCGGTCTTTTTCTTACAGCCTCCAGCCCTTCCAAGACCTGAATTTGTTCCGCATTATACTGCTGCTGTTTCACATCCGCACTCATTCTTTTTCATCACCTCATGCTTCTTGTTAATTTTCAAAGGGAATGATCAATGAAAGGTACGCAGAAGGTTAATCAACCTCTGTGCGCCCTTGATTAATCAGTGCTTCCCTTACATAGGAAATCTATCGAACAATATAAAAAAGTTCAAAACTGACTCTTTTTTACGTTGTTCAACAGACTTTTCGCCTTTTAAACCTCATAGCAAACCACAATATATTGTATAACAAAAAATTCGATTTTACAAGTTTTTTATGTCGAACGGACTTTTTGTATAAAAAACATCGTTTTAAAGGACGTAAAACGATGTTTCGGAGTAATAAACAGCCATAGAATTATCAATATATATCCAACACTATATTATTTCACTGTTTTAATTTTTCTACTCTTCCGCTCTCCACAAGGAAGGTGTCTCCCTCAGGTAAGCGCCTTTTTACATCCTCATTTAATTCTGCTGTTGTGATAAAAAGCTGAACATCGCTAAGAGAATTAATTAAATAATTTTGCCGATCTCCATCCAGTTCCGAAAGAACATCGTCCAGAAGAAGAATGGGGGAGACCCCTGTTTCTTCCTCGATCAAACGAATTTCTGCAAGCTTTAAAGAGAGGGCCGCGGTACGCTGCTGTCCCTGAGAACCAAAATGCCTAATATCTACACCTTCAACGCATAGCTTTAAGTCATCTTTATGGGGACCTGACAGCGTTGTTCTTCTTGCAAAATCCTGTTTCACATTTTTATGAAGAACTTTTCTAAACAGTTCTCTTTGATCATCATAGTTTCCCAGAATTTCAACGTTTCCTTCATACGATATTTCGAGTGCTTCCTTGCCTCCGGTTATCCCCAAGCTGATTTCTTTGCTGATACGATTCAGTTTTTCGATGAATTTCTTTCGCTCCTGAATGACCTTGGCACCATATTCGGCAAGACTTTCATCCCATACTGCAATGATATCTTCTCTTAAATCCTGCTGTTTTAGTAAACTGTTTCTCTGCTGCAGAATTTTCTTATATCTCCCCAAGTTCCGGTAATATACTGGCTTCAGCTGACAAAGTTCTCTATCGATAAATTTTCTTCTTTTTTCCGGCTCATCTTTAACAATCTTCAAATCCTCAGGTGAAAATACCACCATGTAGACATTTTCTAATAGCTCGATATTTTTCGCAGTCTTTACACCATTGATTTTTGTCACTTTTCCATCACCACTAATGATGATTTCTATTTCGAGTTCTCTGTCATCTTTTACTGAAATACTTTTTGCTTTGCAGAAATCCTTCTGGAAACCCATCATATCATGATCGCGGCTGGTCCGAAAGGACTTTCCCAGCGACATAATATACAGGCTTTCCAAAAGATTTGTCTTACCCTGTGCATTTTTACCGGTAATGATATTGACTCTTTTGTGAAAGTCAACGACTGCCTCTTCGTAATTTCTGAAGTTTTTTAGTTCAATACGTTTTAAATACATGAATGATTCCTAATTGGAGGAAATTCTTACAGGAAGAACCAAATATTCGTAAGCATTTCCTTCTACAGGCTTGATGAGGCAAGGGCTGACACTAGTATTGAATTCCATTGCAATACTTTCATCAGAAACAGCTTTCAGTACATCAAGCAAATACTTAGAATTAAAACCGATATCAAGATCTGCACCTTCTTTTTCCACAAAGACCTCTTCCTTTACGTTCCCTTCTTCGGAACGGGAGGTAATGATGATCTTATCTCTGAAAATAGAAAGCTTGATCAGATTATTCTTGCCTTCCTTTGCCAGGAGGGAAGCTCTTTCAATGCTGTTTAAGAGTTCTGATCTGCTAACGATGATTCTGGATTTATGTTCTTTTGGCAGAATATCGTTGTATTTAATAAAGTCACCTTCTAGAAGGCGAAGCATAATCTTTGTTTCATCCAGTAAAAAGACAGCTTTTTTATCATCCAGAATAAAAATGATTTCTTTGCCATCTTCGTTTTCTGAAATGATTTTATTGATTTCGTTCAAAATCCTGGCTGTAATAATAATCTTTTTCTGTTCTTCGTTTTTCATAATTTCTCTGGTAATGGCCATACGGAAACCGTCAAGAGCTACCATATTCAGAGATTCGTGCTCCATTTCGATGAGAACACCTACGATAATTCCTTTTGATTCGTCGATGCTGGCAGCGAAGGAAGTTTTTTTAATCATTTCCTTAAGGATTTCTTTATCCAAAGAGAGTTGGTTTTCTGTATTAATTTCTCCTATATTAGGAAATTCGTCGGATGGCTGACCGACGATGGTGAATTCGGAAGAAAGACAACGGATTGCGATGGTGTTATTTTCTTGCTCCTCAATCTGTATCTCAGCATTTGGAAGTTTTCTGATAATATCGCTGAAAAGCCTTGCGGAGACAACGACTGAGCCGGGTTCATCCGCAGTAACTTCGATTTTTTTCTCTATGCTAAGATCAAGGTCGGATGCGGATAGGGTCAATGTATTGCTTTCATTCACTTCCAAAAGGATCCCTTTTAAGATCGGAATGGTGGTTCTAGAGGTGACTGCTTTTGAAACAGTATTTAAAGCCTTTGATAAGGATTGTTGACTACAGGAAAACTTCATGGGGATTCCTCCTTTTTCTTATATCTTTTTTTAGTAATAATAGCCGTAGGGCCTGTGGATTTGTGGATAACTTCTGTGGATAAGTAAATTTCAATATCCGTGAAAAAAATTTGCCTGTTGATAAGTCGGAAAAGTTTCGGGAAGCATTGTGTGCTTTTTTGAAGACAGAACCAGCTAGTCCAAAGGTTTTGTTCTCTTTTAGTCCTCTTTAATAGACTGCTGAAGCTCCTTTACAACAGCTCTTAGTGACTCATTAATTTTCAGTTCACCTGAAATCTTGTCACATGCGTGGAGAACTGTGGTATGGTCTCTTTTTCCAAAGGCATCTCCGATTTTTGGCAAAGATAGATCCGTCATATCTCTGCAGATATACATGGCGATCTGTCTTGGAAAGGCCAGATCTCTGGAACGCTTCGCCGATTCCAGGTCAGCCTGCTTGATATTGAAGTGCTTGCAAATATGTTTTTTTACAAGCTCCGGCGTTACCGGTCTGTCCTTTGAAGAGAAGACATCTTTCAAGACTTCCTTTGCCAGTTCCCGGTTAATTTTCTGATTCGTCAGGTTTGCGTAAGCAATTACGCGGATGAAAGCCCCCTCAAGCTCACGGATGTTGGATTGAATCTTTTCTGCGATTACACCTATGACCTCAATTAAAGCATCTGTGGTTTCAAGACCTTCCAGTTCTGATTTGTTTCTAAGGATCGCAACCCTGGTTTCATAATCAGGTGCCTGGATATCAGCGATGAGACCCCATTCGAAACGGGAGCGAAGTCTCTCTTCCAGGGTGTTGATCTCTTTTGGAGGTCTGTCACTGGAGATAATGATCTGCTTATTCGCTTCGTATAGGGTATTGAAGGTGTGGAATATTTCTTCCTGGGTTCTTTCTTTTTTCTCAATAAACTGAATATCGTCGATCAGAAGCACGTCTATGCTTCTGTATTTATTTCTGAATTCAACGTTTTTATCTTCTCGGATTGCTTTAATCAATTCGTTTGTAAACATTTCCGAAGAGACATAAAGGACCTTTGATCTCGGATTTTGCTGCAAGATATAATGGCCGATGGCATGCATCAGATGAGTTTTCCCCAGGCCGGCGCCGCCGTAAATGAACAGCGGGTTATAAGCCTTGGATGGAGATTCGGCTACTGCAAGGGAGGCCGCGTGAGCAAATCGGTTGTTGTTTCCGATAACAAAGGTATTAAAGATATATTTTGGATTCAGGT
Source organism: Clostridiales bacterium (assembly GCA_015243575.1). NCBI lineage: Bacteria > Bacillati > Bacillota > Clostridia > Peptostreptococcales > Anaerovoracaceae > Anoxybacterium > Anoxybacterium hadale. The sequence goes on along the minus strand of CP042469.1, from coordinate 3,721,607 downwards.
AAAGTTCGTCGGTAAAATTCAATTCTTCCTGATTTACTGTGGGCTCTTCTGAATATACGAAAACTACTTTCAGCTTCTTTCCGAAGGCTTCCTTCACAGCATTTTCAATGATTGTGATGTATCTTCCTTCCAGAATAGACTTGGCCATATCATTATAAAGGGAAAGATACAGCTTGTTTTCTTTTTCATCCACCTTGACGGGAGTAAGAGGATAGACCCATGTATCAAAGCTGACCGCAGTCAGTTCGGGTTTGAGAAGCTCTAAAGTTTTTTCCCAGTTTTCAATCAGATTTTTCATGTCGCAAGTTCCTTTTTTGACCAGAATATGAACGAGGTGTTCCTCGCTGCATCGCATAGCTTGGGATAAAATTTATGATTGCGAATTTTTTAGCTTAAAAATTATGACAGCATCCGAAATAATGAAAACTTATCTTGAGATGCTGCATCTTTGCTATGTAAAATTACGAATCTATCATAACAAATAAAGTTATCCACAGGCAATACCTAAAATAGAAAACGCTAAAAATATATTTTCCAGGAAGTTATCCACTATCTGTGGGTAACTTTGTGCAAAGTTTTCACAGGGACAACTATATATTGATTCTGAATGGATTTTATAGGCAATTAGGATGATTCTTCCTGATCATGGACAGGATAAAATCGTTGACAGAAAAGTTCTTTAAATGTATAATTACAACGCAGTTATGCGCATATTGAAATTGAGATTGCGTGTGGTAATATTCCATAAGGAGGTGAGTTTAGTTATGAAACAGACGTTGCAGCCTAAGGTTAGACAGAGAGCTAAGGAACATGGCTTCAGAAAAAGAATGAGTACCAAAAACGGTAGAAATGTTTTGAAGAGAAGAAGAGCAAGAGGTAGAAAAAGTTTGACAGCATAGAGACCGCACAAGTGGTCTTTTTGTTTAGAGACCCGGTCTTTCTGCTGCATGTAACCTTTTGTTTGGACGATGAAAATCTACTGATCAAAGATTCATGATTTTCAAGCCTAAATTCTGTAAACAGCGCTGAAGCGCCGGACAGAATGTTAAGGGGATGCAAATGTTAAAACCAAACGTTTTGCGGAGAAAAAAGGACTTCTCAGCAATTTACAACAAGGGGAAATCCGTTGGCGAAAGGTATGTGGTTTTGTTTTGCAGGAAAAATGGCCTGCCTTATAACAGGACAGCCTTTCTGGCCAGTAAAAAAGTTGGGAACGCCGTCAAGCGCAACAGAGCGAGGCGGCTGATGAAAGAAAGCTACAGAGATTTAGAGGCAGACGTGGACAAGGGCTATGATTTTATATGGATAGCCCGCAACACCATCGTTAATTTGAAATGTGCGGATGTGAAAAAATCTATGGAAGCCGCATCAAGAAAGTCCGGAACTCTGAAAAAGGGAAGAGGACAAACAGGTGATAGAGTTTGAAATGGATGATTATGCTTCTCATACGAGGCTACCAGAAATTGATATCACCATTGTTTCCGGCTAGCTGCCGGTTTTACCCGACGTGTTCACAGTATTTTTTACAAGCAGTGGAAAAATATGGAGCGGTTAAGGGTAGTTTTCTTGGAGTGAAACGAATTTTGAAATGTCACCCATTTCATCCCGGAGGTTATGATCCGCTGAAATGAGTAACAGGAGGATATTGAATGAACACAATCATAGGATGGGTAGCAGAGCCGCTTGGTGTGCTGCTTAGTTATTTATATGGTTTTATAGATAATTACGCAATTACCCTGATCGTATTTACGTCTATCGTAAAGCTTTGCCTGTTTCCGCTTTATGCGGATCAGATAAAACATTCCGCTAGAATGGCGGATGTCCAGCCCAAGATGCAGGCGCTTCAGAAAAAATACGCCAATGACAAGGAAATGCTCAACATCAAGATGATGGAGCTTTATAAAGAAGAAAAATTCAATCCGATGAGAGGCTGTCTGCCGATGTTAATCCAGATGCCTATCATATTCGGTCTTTTTGCTCTTCTCAGAAACCCCACCGTCTATATCAAAAGTGAAGCAATGTTGATGGCGGTTCATGAAGCATTCGTCTGGATTCCTGATTTAAGCCAGCCTGATCCATGGATTTTACCGATTCTTGCAGGAATTGCAACTTTCGTTTCTTTTTCACAGACCCAGCAGCAGAATGCAGTTGGTGATAATTCCATGGCAGGTATGATGAAAATGATGCGTTACTTCTTCCCGATTATGATTGTCTGGATGGGAAGATCCTTTCCGGCTGGACTTACAATCTATTGGTTTATAGGATCTGTGATCCAGATCTTCCAGACCATGGGACTCAACAGGTGGAAAAAGAAATTAACAGCAAAAAGCGAATAATTGATTTTGGAGGAATACAATATGGATTATTCAGAAAAATGGGGCAAGGATGTTGAAGAAGCAACCAGATTGGCCCTGATTGATTTAAGGCTTACAGCGGACCAGGTCAATGTTATCGTTTTAGAAGAACCTACCAAAGGTTTTCTTGGACTCGGAGCAAAGCTGGCTAAAGTAAGAGTTGAGAAAAAGCCTGATACATTTAAAGCGGAAGAAAAAAAGCAAGAAGAAAAAATTCAGAAGAGTACACCGTCCTATAAACCAGAACGAGTGGAAAGACCTGAACGATCAGATAGATCTGAAAGACCTGAAAAAACAGCTATTCGCAAAGAGAGTGACCGAAGAGACAATGAGAGAAAGCCGGAAAGACGGGAAAAAAGAACCGATCGCGTTAGACCGGGCGGCGAATCTACAATGGAAAGCAGTTTTTCCGTAAGAGAAAAGCCTGCTGATCTAGTGGAACTGAAAGATCATGTTTCTGAGACATTTTTGAATGAAATCACCGACAAAATGGGATTAAAGCTGAAGATAAAAGTATTCGGAAATGACAGCTGCATCTACATCGATATGGACGGAAAAGATTCCGGAACCATCATCGGGAAAAGAGGTCAAACACTTGATGCGATTCAATATCTTACTAGCCTAGTGGTTAATAAGGATAAAGAAAAGTATCTCAGAGTGGTGGTTGATGCTGAAAACTACAGAGAAAAAAGAGAAAGAACTCTGGAGCAGTTGGCAAACAGACTTGCAGATAAGGTGATAAAATCTAGAAAAAGTGTAAGATTGGAACCGATGAACCCCTATGAAAGAAAGGTAATTCATGCCACACTTCAGTCAAACCCAAAAGTGACGACGAGAAGTGAAGGAGACGAACCTTACAGAAGGGTCATTATCGAACTTAAATAAGTGTGAAAAGCGGGCTGTCTTATTGATTAAGAGAGCCCTTTTCAATCCAGCAACGCGGCTTTCGAGAATTCTCCCCGGTAACCGCGTCAGAATTTGAAACAGGATCTTATTTAAAAAACTGTGAGTAATATATGAGCAGAGAGAAGGAATACTGATGGATGACACAATCGCAGCCATTGCCACTGCCTATGGCGAGGGTGGAATTGGCATTATAAGATTGAGCGGAGAAAAATCAAAGGAAATTCTGGATACCGTTTTTGTTCCAAAACAAAATGAGTACAGAGAGTCCATTGTTAATAGACGATTATATTACGGTCACATCGTTGATCCTGCTACAAAACAAGTGGTTGACGAGGTTTTGGCTGTCTATATGAAAGGTCCGCACACATATACTGCAGAAGATATTGTGGAAGTAAATTGCCACGGCAGTATTGTCGCACTTCGAAAAACATTGGCATTGATATTAAAAAGCGGGGCACGGTTGGCTGAAAAAGGTGAATTTACAAAACGGGCTTTTCTGAACGGGAGGCTTGACCTTTCGCAAGCTGAAGCGGTGATCGATATTGTGCGGGCAAAAACGGATAAAACTTTCGATGTTGCACTTCTCCAAATGGAAGGAGCATTGTCGCAGCGAGTTGGGCAGATCCGGCAGGCGCTGATGGATTTGCTGGTAGATATCACAGTAAATCTGGATTATCCCGATGAAGACATTGAAATTTTAACGTATCAGAAACTATCAGAAAGTATATTGTTGATAAGCAATATGATTGATGCACTTCAGGCTACTTCGGGCGCGGGGAGAATCCTCAGAGAGGGTTTAAATGTTGCAATTATAGGCAAACCAAACGTTGGAAAATCCTCACTCATGAATGCTCTATTACGAGAATCTAGAGCCATCGTGACAGAAATTCCCGGAACAACGAGGGATACTATTGAAGAAGTTATCAGTATCAAGGATATCCCGGTGAAACTAACAGATACGGCTGGAATCAGAGAAACAGAGGACAAAATAGAAAAGATCGGGATAGAAAAGAGCAAAGAATCATTTAACCGCGCGGATCTTGTCATTTTTATTCTCGATGGAAGCAAGCCGATGGAATCGGAGGATCTGTCAATCATCGAAAAACTAGAAGGCAGGAATGTCATCGTACTGCTCAATAAAGAAGATCTTGGTATCGAAGTCAGTCAGGAAAAAATAAATCAAATGCTGCCGGGAGCAACGGTAATTCGAAGCGCAGTAAAAAATGGACATGGGATTAACGCGCTGGAGGATGCCATCGAAAGACTTGTCTTTGGAGGAAAAGTCAAACAGGAAGACAGCCTGCTTGTTACCAATGTGAGACATATGGAGCTTCTTGAACAGGCAGCGGCTGCAATTAAGGATGCAGGAACAATGGCAAAAAATGCAGAAGCTCTTGATTTTATCGAAGTTGATGTAAGACGTTCATGGGAACTTCTTGGAGAAATCATAGGAGAATCAGTGACAGAAGATATCATTGATCAGGTATTTGCAAGGTTTTGCTTAGGGAAATGATTTATAGAACATAGAAAGGAATTGTATCGGTTTATTTTGCCAGCCGATGCTATGAAGCGGACGAATATGAACTACTTTATTTTAGATGAATATGATGTGATTGTCATCGGTGCAGGACATGCAGGCTGTGAGGCGGGGTTGGCTTGTGCGCGGATGGGTCAGCGGACGCTCATGCTGTCTATCAACCTGGAAGCAGTGGCTATGATGGCCTGCAACCCCTCAATCGGAGGTACGGGAAAGGGTCATTTAGTTCGCGAAATTGACGCTTTGGGCGGTGAAATGGGGATTAATATTGACAAATCCTTCATTCAGAGCAAGATGCTGAATACAGCAAAAGGACCAGCGGTTCATTCTCTGAGGGCGCAAGCTGATAAGTCAAGATACCATGAGGAGATGAAAAAGACCCTCGAGCATCAGGAAAACCTGGATCTGAAACAGGGGGAAGCGGTTGATCTTTTGATGGAAGACAACGAGGTCAAAGGCGTTATTCTAAAGACCGGGGCTGCATACCGCAGCAAAGCTGTAATTTTAGCAACGGGAACCTTCCTGAGGGGTAAAATATTTATTGGAGAATGGTCCTATGAAAGCGGGCCCAATGGCCTTGCGCCATCTGTAGAGCTCGCTCAAAATCTGCGGAATTATGGACTTTCCATGCGAAGGTTTAAAACGGGAACGCCAGCGAGAGCATTGGGGCGGACCCTGGATTATGATAAAATGTCAGAACAGCCTGGTGATGAGGATATTGTACCATTTTCTTTCATGAATGATCATTTTGAAATGGATCAGGTCTCGTGCTGGCTTACCTATACAAACGAGAAGACCCATAAGGTAATTCGTGATAATTTCTCAAGATCTGCTTTGTTCGGCGGGCAAATAGAAGGTGTTGGCCCTAGATATTGCCCTTCCATTGAGGATAAAGTCAATCGCTTTTCCGATAAGGAACGGCATCAGCTTTTCATTGAACCGGAGGGGCTGTCTACAGATGAAGTATACATTCAGGGAATGTCATCAAGTTTGCCGGAAGACGTACAAATTGCATTTTATCAAACCATACCGGGGCTGGAACACTTGAAAATAGTGCGTCCAGCTTATGCCATAGAGTATGACAGCATAGACCCTTTGGAATTAAGGATGACCTTAGAGCATCGAAGAATTTCAAATTTATATTGTGCTGGCCAGTTCAACGGAAGCTCAGGATATGAGGAAGCTGCAGCCCAGGGACTCATAGCAGGGATCAACGCTGCTTTGAAACTGAATGGGAAAGAACCCTTTCTTCTGGATCGTTCGGAAGCGTATATCGGCGTATTGATTGACGACCTTGTTACCAAGGGAACCAACGAGCCTTATCGTATCATGACCTCAAGAGCTGAGTACCGTCTGGTACTTAGGCAGGACAATGCAGACCTTCGGCTGACGGAGCGGTCCTATCAGATCGGGCTGGCAAGTGAAGACAGGTATCGCAGATTTCTTCATATCAGAAATTCTGTGGAGAAAGAGCTTAAGCGTTTGGAAACCAATATGGTACTTCCCAGTCAGATCAACAGTTTTCTTGAAAAGAACGGAAGTACGCCGCTGCAGAATAAAATTTCTCTGGCTGAGCTTATGAAACGACCGGAGATGAATTATCAACTGCTGTCCGAAATTGATTCAGAACGGCCGAATCTTTCAAAGCATGCGATTACCCAACTGGAAGTACAGATCAAGTATCAGGGCTATATTGTTAAGCAATTACAGCAGATCGAACGTTTTAAAAAACTTGAGAACAGAAAGCTTCCAGAAGAGCTGGATTATGACTTGGTTGAGGGTCTGAGAATCGAAGCAAAACAAAAGCTGAACAAGCTGAAACCTGTTTCCCTTGGTCAGGCTACTCGAATTTCAGGAGTTTCACCGGCTGATATCAATGTACTTTTGATCTATCTTGAAAAGCAAAAGAGAATAAAATAAATTGCAGATGAAACGAAAGAAGGAAAGAAATGAAGCAATTAATAGATGTACTGGAGGAAATGAAGCTTCCTTATGAGCAGGGAATGATCGATCAATTTCAAAGGTATATGGAACTGATTCTTGAGTGGAATGAGAAGGTAAATCTGACTTCAATTACAGATCAAGTCGAGTTTATAATAAAGCATTACGTAGATTCAGTGGTTATCTGCGAATGTACTCAGTTTCAGGAAGCAAAGAAGATTATTGATATTGGGACCGGAGCTGGGTTTCCCGGTATTCCACTCGCGATTCTCTATCCGGAAAAAGAGTTTCTGTTGCTGGATTCACTGAATAAAAGGATAAAAATAATACAAGAACTGGCCGCAGAAATAGGGCTTCAAAATGTGAGCTTTTGCCATGGTAGGGCAGAAGAATTTGCACATAAAAAAGAGTATCGGGAACATTTCGACCTTTGTGTTTCAAGGGCGGTAGCCAATTTAGCAGTTCTTAGTGAGTATTGTCTTCCATTTGTTCGGCTGGGAGGGTGGTTCGCTGCATATAAAAGTGCTGCTGCCGATGATGAAATAGAATCGTCAAAAAAAGCGGTGACGATGCTTGGGGGCGAAATGAAAGACAACTATCGCCCTCAAACAAAAGGATTTGATTTGGATCATAGAATTCAAATGATCTACAAAAATAAAAAAACGTTAGCGAAATATCCGAGAAAAGCAGGAACTCCTGCGAAAGAGCCTCTGAAATGAAGTTTTCAGGGGTTTTTTGTTGATGAAAACAGCCTTCACCGAGGACAAGCCTCCTGTTACTATGATAAGAGAAGCGTTATTTTTGCAGAGGGGTGGAGTTAACGCTGGGATGAGAACGAAGTTAGCGCCTAAATTTCGCTGTCCAGGTGTGTTATGCTTTGTCAAAGGAGGGTATCATGTTTTTAAAAAAATCAGACCAAATGGAAATACCTGTGGAGTTGATTTCTACAAATCCAGACCAACCAAGAAAGGTATTTGAGGATAAAGAACTTTTGGAGCTATGCGATTCCATTCGTGAATTTGGGGTCATTCAGCCCATTATAGTAAAAAGGGATCAAAAGGGGATTTATATCGTAATTGCCGGTGAGCGGCGTCTTCGAGCAGCAACTTTGGCAGGGCTGAAAAAGATTCCTGCCATCGTCAGAGATGCTGATGAAAAGGATTCTGCACTGCTTGCACTTGTTGAAAATGTCCAGCGTGAAAATTTAAATTACATAGAGGAAGCAGCGGCGTATAAGCGGCTGATGGATGACTATGGACTAACGCAGACGGAAATTTCAAAGCGAGTTGGCAAGCAGCAGTCTACCATCTCAAACAAAATAAGAATTTTGTCACTTCCTGTCGACGTACAGCGGCTTCTTGCAGAAAACCAGCTTACAGAACGACATGCAAGAGCTTTGCTGAAAGTAACAGATGATAAAATAAGAAAATTGATATTGGATCGGATTGTAGAGCACGGGCTTAATGTAAAGCAAACAGAGAAGCTAATTGAAGATATAATGACAAAGCACGAGGAAGAAAAGCGAAAAGGAGAGAAGCTAAGATACATTAACTATCGGATTTACTTAAACACATTAAAGAAAGCATTTACGAGTATTGCTGAGGTAGAAAAGAATGCGAAATACTACCAGGAGGATAAGGGAGATCACCTAGAGGTCAGGATATTAATACCAAAAAAAGAAAATATAAACAATGTTTTTGCGGCTGAGTGATGCATAACTTTTATTAAATAAAAACATTGAAATGAAAGGGTTTCCGTGTTATGTTTCACGTGAAACCTTTTTTTGTCTAAAAAAGATATGGTGTTAAAGATAATGATAGTATATAATAAAGTGGTACTGGATATATGAGGGTATTTAGAAATCCAATTACAGTAGGAGGGCATTAGTTTGGGAAAGGCCATAGCAATATTCAATCAAAAAGGCGGAGTTGGGAAAACAACAACGAACATCAATCTGGCAGCTTGTCTTGCCTTGAAAGGCAAAAAAATACTAATTCTTGATATTGATCCCCAGGGGAATACAACGAGCGGAATGGGAATTTCGAAAAAGGGACTTGATAAAACAATGTATGAAGTTCTCATCAATGATGGGCTGGAGCCAATTGACGCCATCATTCCCACAAGAATCAAAAATCTGGATATCATACCGGCAAGTGTTCAACTGGCTGGAGCTGAAATCGAATTGGTTCAGCTAGAGGGAAGAGAAAAACGACTGAAGAAAGCCCTAGACAAGATCAAGTCACAATATGACTACATATTTATAGACTGTCCACCGTCCCTTGGTCTTTTGACCATCAACTCATTGACAGCAGTCGACAGCGTTTTGATACCCATTCAGTGTGAGTTTTATGCTTTGGAAGGTGTAAGTCAACTCATGAGTACAATTGAACTGGTAAAAAAGAATATGAATACGAGCCTTGTTATTCAGGGCGTAATACTCAGCATGTTTGATGGCAGAACCAATCTGTCAATTCAAGTAGTTGAGGAAGTAAAGAAGTATTTCAAAGAAAAAGTATACACTACAGTCATTCCGAGAAACGTAAGATTGGCTGAAGCACCAAGCTACGGCATGCCGATTACGGAATACGATCCAAAATCCAAAGGAGCAGAGGCATATTTTGAGTTTGCTGAGGAGTTTCTGGAATTGGAAGGTGAGAATTAATGGCTGGACCAAAAGGAAGAGGCCTTGGCAAAGGACTTGAAGCTTTATTTAACGATGTCGAGATCAATGCCCATGATTCTGACAAAGCTGCTGACGGCGAAGGAATCCTGTTTATTGATATCAATCAGATTAAACCCAACTCGAAGCAGCCTAGAAAGAGCTTCCCCGATGAAAAAATAGAAGAGCTGGCAAGATCTATAGAAGTTCACGGTATTATTCAGCCAATTATGGTAAGGCCGTCGCGTGAAGGCTATGAAATCGTCGCTGGAGAAAGACGATGGAGAGCAGCGAGGCGGGCAGGTTTAAAACAGGTACCGTGTATTATAAGAGAGCTTACCGAAGAGCAGAATATGCTCGTTGCTATCATTGAGAATATGCAGCGTGAGGATCTGAACCCTATGGAAGAGGCAGAGGCGTTGAATCAAATGATTACAACCTTTGGTTTAACACAGGAGGAAGTGTCGAGAAGTGTTGGAAAGAGCAGACCATATATCACAAACTCTCTAAGGCTTTTAAAGCTGCCGGAAGGGGTAAGAGACCTAGTCGTTCAAGGAGAGCTATCAAATGGTCATGCGAGAGCGCTGGTGTCAGTTAGAGATGAACGAAAGCAGATGGAACTAGCCAATCGAGCAGCGCAGGACGGCCTATCCGTAAGAGAGATCGAAGCTCTGGCTAATCGTGAGAACGAGGGACCTGTAAAGAAGGCAGTGAAAGCAAAAGCCAGAGGGAAAAATCGTGAACTCACTGATCTAGAAGAAGAGCTAAAGAATGCACTTGGCACAAAAGTCGCCATCAATCATGGTTCAAGAAAAGGTAAAATTGAAATTGAATATTACAGCAGAGATGAGTTGGAAAGACTTCTTGAACTGTTGTTAAGTTTGAAATAATCAATGAAATTTCAAATAATATGGAGCAGTGTTTCACGTGAAACACTGCTTTTTTTATCTAATCAGAAATAGCATTACCTATTAGATAAAATGGGGAGTGCAGAGGGGGCACCCCTCGTCGATAAAAGAGGGTGCTTCACTTTCAATTAAAAAACAATCAGTACAGAAAGACATCCTCACCGATGAAAGATAGCAGAATTCCATCGAGCTGCATAGTATGATTAAGAGCAACGCAGGGAGCTTTAATCTATTAGCGGAGGGATTAATATGGTATATTTGGATAATGCGGCAACTAGCTTTCCGAAACCAAAGGGAATGATATATGCTGTAAATGAATGCATGCGAGACTATTGCGGAAATCCTGGAAGATCTGGTCACTGGATGTCTATGAAAACTGGGGAGAAGATCTACCAGACTAGAAATGAGCTGGGGAAGCTATTCCAAATTTCAGATTGCAGCCGTATTCTGTTTACTTCCAACACTACTGAGGCCTTAAATCTCGGAATAAAAGGCTGTTTAAACCCTGGTGATCATGCAATAACAACCTCCATGGAGCATAATTCTGTACTGAGACCATTAAAAGCTTTAGAAGAAGCTGGCGTTGAAACAACAATCGTGAAGTGTAATCCTGATGGAACTATAAATATAGAGGCTTTAAGAAGAGAAATCAAGGAGAATACTCGGCTTATTGTTGTTACCCATGCATCAAATATTACGGGTACCATCATGCCAATTAAAGAAATCGGGGCTCTCGCAAAGAAAATGAAGATTCCTTTTATGGTAGATGGAGCACAAAGCGCTGGATGTTTGCCAATTGATGTAAACGATATGAATATTGCGATGTTAGCGCTTCCTGGACATAAGGGACTTTTGGGACCTATGGGGACGGGAATGCTTTACGTTCGTGAAGATATTAATTTAAGGCCCTTAAAGGAAGGCGGAACGGGAACCCGTTCTAAGGACTTGATCCAGCCAGTTGAATTCCCGGAGGGCTTTGAAGCTGGTACTGTAAATGCACCGGGTATTGTTGGATTGGGTTTTTCGGTTAAATATATAACAAATATAGGAATCAACGCGATTCGAGCCTATGAAGAGTCATTGATTGGTAAGCTGGACGAAGCGCTGCGGAGTATGAACGGAGTCACAGTTTATGGTCCAACTGATTGCAGAAAAAAAACAGGGGTTGTTCTATTCAATCTGAAAAAAGTTGACTGCGAAGAGGTATGTGAAAGGTTAAGCTCAGGATACGGAATCGCCTGCCGAGGCGGATTTCACTGTGCAGGACTCGCACATAAAACCATTGGGACCTTTGACAGGGGAGCAGTGCGCCTCAGTGTTGGCCCAGCCAATACGATGAAGGATATCTCAAAGGCAATAGAGGCCGTATACCAAATGCAGAAACTATGATATAATAAATGCACATAAGGAAGAAAATCTCAAGATTTTATACAGATGCATTTATTGTATCGGTGCGAAGCAAACCGGAGCGACGGTTTGCACCTATGATAAAATTCTAACCGGCTAAGGCCGTAGACTTTCCGTATAGCACCAAAACAAACATTTGTTTCCTAGATGCGGTTCGATACGCAAGAGAGTTATAGAGAACCGGATCTATAAAAAGGCCGGCAAAGACAGGGACAAACCTATTTGCAGCAAGTTCCATGGTTATAAAGATTTTATGATCGGGTAGAATACGGAATATAATTGAAATAAAGTTCATTCCGAAAGGGGCGTTAATATGAAAATACTTGTAATAAATGGACCCAACTTAAATATGCTTGGGGTACGTGAACCTGAAATTTATGGGACCCTCACCTTAGATGAAATCAATCATCAGCTTTTGGAAAAAGGTAAGGAACTAAACGTGGAACTAGAGTTCTTTCAATCCAATCATGAAGGCAGTATCATTGATAAAATTCAAGAATCCTATGGTTTTATAAAGGGGATGGTGATTAATCCAGGTGCCTATACACATTATAGCATTGCGATCCGTGATGCTATTGCAGCAGTTGGAATTCCAACGGTTGAGGTTCATCTAAGTGACATCAATAGCCGTGAAGATTTTCGGAAAATATCAGTTATTAAAAGTGTCTGTGTAAAACAGATTTGGGGTAAGGGACTTCACTCTTATCTAGAGGCCCTCGAATTCCTTGTAAATAAATATAAATAGTCGACTTAGTATGGTATAATAAATCAAGCAAAAAAAAGTGGTAAGCAATATCATTATAAAATCAAGGAAAGCGGCAGCCGTACGGATGTCAGAAGAAGCATAGGAGGGATTAAGATGTCACTCAGTGAAAAACCCCTATTGATGAGAGAATTGATTGAAAAAATGGATTACATGGTCAGAGTTATGGACGAAGATCATAACGTAATCTATATGAATAAAAAAATGCGGGAAGAATTTGGTCATACCCTTGGAGAGATTTGTTACAAGCTACTTGAAAGAGATGACAAATGTGAGCACTGTGTTACCCATGAAACAAGCCTGACCGGTGAACCCGATACGAAAAACGTTCCCATTAAAGGCAGGTTTTATAATATCATATCCTCACCGGCACAAACCGATAATGATGAGAAATACTCCATAGAAGTATTCCATGATATTACGGATCAGAAAAAAACGGAGGATGAACTTCTCAAACATTATGAAAAGTTAAAAGCTGACATCGAATTTGCAAAACATGTTCAAATTCGAGCGTTACCAGCGGATGGTAAATATTGGAGCTCTCTGGAAATACAATCAATCTACTGCCCGAGCGAAGATTTGGGCGGGGATATTTACGATGTGATACAAATGAATGAAGCGGAATCGCTCCTTTACATAGCAGATGTGTCTGGACATGGAATTACATCATCTCTCCTTACCATATCTTTAAGGCAAGTTGTTCGAGGATGGGCTAGCGGAAATCCAGCAAATATCAAAGAAGTCTCAGAACTGCTCTTGAAAAATTATATCGCATTAGGTATCGATAAGGAACAATATCTAACGATCTTGTTTTGCCTTTACAACAAAGAAAAACGGAAAATTACATTTCTGAATGCAGGACATAATTGTATGCCGGTATTGATTTCGAAGAGTGGGAAGGTGAAGGAGATTGATATCAGTGGACTTCCGATCTGTGCTTTAATCGGAGAGTCCGGTTACGAAACAGTCACGATCCCTGTTCATGAAGGGGATCGCATTGTATTATATACAGACGGAATTACGGAAGCCTTTAATGAAGCACGGGTTCCCTTCGACTCTTCCGCCGTGTTGAAAACACTTTCCGAGCATGCGGATCTGGACGGAAAAGCACTTGCTGAGACCGTAATCAATGCAGTAAACGCATATACGAATGTGCCTGCTGTAGATGATATGGCAATTCTTGTTGCAAAAATGTTGTAAAAAAACCAAATAAAGAATATAAAAGAACATAATGAGAAAACTCTCAGACCATTGATATTGATTCATGTCATTGGTTTTGGAGTTTTTTTATTCAAAAAAATAGGTAAGTATACTGTTTCATGCCTTCTCACGATCCTTTTGTTTATTTTTTGTTGACTCGAAAAATGTAAAATGTTGTAGAAAAAATAAACGGCAGTCCAATCATTGAAAAGAAGAGTAACTTCATAAAGGAGGAATTTATGAAACGATCATTAAAAATGGGAGCGTCAATCCTGCTGACCTTGTGCATGATATTGACACTCATGCCACAGTACGCATATGCAGGGGGAGAATCCATTGTGCAACGCACGACAATGCTTCCTCTTGGAAATCCATCCGAACCATTTGGATACACCAATACCGCAGACGTCTTAGTTGACAGCGTATCTGCAGATGATAAAATTACTGATAGTGCAGAGGGCTGGGAGTGGTATCCAGAGGGAGACTCTACGCAGGACTATGATGATAATACTCTCGTGCTAAAGGGCATCCATTTGGAAACAAACAATACAGTAGCAATCTCGCTTCCTGCTGGCGCTACGATAATATTGAAGACTGACACTACAAATGTAGTGAGAAGTACTTGCAGCCAAGTTCCTAATAATGTTATTGGGATAGATTGCAAGGGGGAATTGACCATAAAGGGAGAAGGATCGCTGGAGGTCCAAAGTGGGATTGGTCCTTATTTGAACACCAGCACGGCCATTTCTGCCGCAGGTAACCTTAACATCGAGGGTGGTACGATTAGAGCACTGGGCCAAGTAGCTTTTTATGGGAGTACTGGACTTTCTTCGGCTGGTGTGCTCAAAATTTCCGGAGGAAATATTACTGCAAAAAGCGATACTACCATGGACAGCAACATCAGTGCTGCTATCAAGGGAGCGTCTGTCATCATCGAAGATGGAACGGTCTATGCACAAGCAAGTTTAACTCATAGTGTACGCTATTCAATTCTCAGCGACGATGGTGATGGAATAGAAACGGGTATCGTAGCCACAGGTATGGTGGTACGGTATAACATCGACGACAACAACTACACTGGGCAGATTGAAATAAAACATCTTACGAATGATAATAAAATGTACTACAGCATGGCTGGCGCCAGTGAAGAACATGACGAAAATGCGTTTGATATCCTAATCCAAAAAGCCCCTCCGGGAGCCAGCATATCACAAAAGACCATATCAGGAGTGGCGGGATCAAAGCTATCAGGCACCCCGACCATGACCATTTCGTTAACAGGCTGCACGTTTATAGAACTGGCCAATAACACCGACATAAGCAGCTGGTTTAACAACCTGCCGGACGGTCTGATTGTCACACTGCTCAGCGTAGCAGGAGATGGATCAAGCGCGTCAATCGGGTTTAGCGGAACTCCCCTGGAGGCGTCCGATAGTGCAATGTTAATTAACATTCCAAGTGAAAATCTGAGCATCGATGAGCCCGTAACCGTTGATACAAATAGTAATGCAAAGTTTGCCATTACAGGAGGAGAGCCTTCAGGCCTACAGAAACGTACGAATTCACTGGACTTGACTGTTACAGAATTAAGCTACAAAGCATCTGGTAGTGAAGAACCCGCATATGCAAATCCTACAATCTCCAATATCACAAATACTGTTGAAGGCTGGAAGTGGTATCGATACGCAGATGAAGAAAGCGGTTATGCTTCAAATACTCTTGAACTGAGTGGGATTGATTTGACGACGACAACAGCAAACTTCGGCATCAAGCTCCCATCTGGATCAGCCATTGTGGTGTTAGATGGAACAAGCAATCGCATAGCAAGTACTTTTACTGGCGGTGAAAATAGCTATGGCATATGGTGCCAAGGTGATCTAACAATAAAAGGGGATAGTGGCGAGCTCAAGACTTTAGGAGGTAATCCCGAATACGGTCCGATTGGAACTTCTGGTGTGATGGCGAATGGTTTTCTGCTGATTGAAGGGGGGAATATCACTGCTGTTGGCGGTGTTACGCCGTTCACGTATCAATCAATGAGCACGGGGCTTCGTGCTGCGAAACAACTTAAGATTACCGGTGGTATTATTTACGCTGAGTCCAAATCCCGTGCTGTATACTCTGGCTCATGGGATCTTGACATCGAAGAGATGGAGGCATTCGTAAAGATTGACGAAGAGTATACTGCCCCTGCATATTCCGAAAATGGAGTTCTTGTATATGTAAGTGGGCAATATCTGCTCGCCGCCAAAGATGCTAGAATCACACCGATTCCATTGCCAAGCTTTGGAGGAAATGGTACGGAGGCAAATCCTTATTTGATCACTAGTAAGGAAGAACTAAAAGAGATGGGCCGGTATGTAAATTTATATAACAAAAAATACGGTAATAAGCATTACAAGCTGATGGCAGATATCGTTTTGAACGAGGCTGATAATGGCACGCTTGAACAATGGACGCCTATCGGGCTAAATAGCGAAAAACCGTTTACTGGAGTTTTTTATGGTGGAAACCATACGATAAAAGGCATTTATATTAACGACTTCACAACATCTTATGCGGGACTATTTGGATATATCAAGGATGGAATTGTAAAGAATGTTGGCATTACGGGTGGTCAGTTTTCTGCTCTGGGCAGCAATTCTTATGCTGGCGGTATCGCAGGGTATAACAACGGTGGACAAATAGAGGACTGCTTTAATAGGAGCAGTATTACCGGGACGCAGTCAGGCGGTATCACAGGATATAATGAAATGGGGCATATTCAGGACAGCTATAATACAGGTAATGTTGCCGGTTTTGTAGCCGGCGGTATCACAGGGGTCAATCAAGACGCTGAACTGACCATTGTTAACTGTTATAATACGGGCAGTGTGAAGGCAATGAAGAACAATGATTCCGTCTATGCAGGAGGTATTACAGGTAAAAATTATTCCGCTACAATTAAGAACAGCTACAATGCAGGTACTGTATTTGCCAATGGTATTGGCAACGGGCAGGTCAACCTCGGCGGTGTTTTCGGAAGAAATCTACTTGGCAACCTAATTGATGTATATTGGCTGGATAGTGCATTGACTATTGACTATATATCGGATGATACCATAGATGGCATCCAAGTAAAAACATCTTCTGAGCTGAAAGCAATGACAGAGGAACTAAATGAAAATGTAGCAAGGTTATCCGAAGAGTATAATAATCTAGCATTATGGAAAGACGATGCAAAGCATGAAAATGGAGGATATCCACTCTTTGGTACAGTAACAAACTATACACTGACCGTTAGCGGCGGAGGAACAGGAGCTACAGCGGACGGCAGCTACGCCGCAGGGACAATCGTCTCCATTCATGCAGGCACGAAGGAAGGATATACCTTCACTGGTTGGACCACTGCAGGCAGCGGTGTCTTTGAAAACACCAGCAATGCAGAAACTACCTTTACGATGCCGGAAGCAAATACGACCATCACAGCAAACTGGAAAGCGAAAGACGAACCAGGACAGGGGCCAGGGCCGAGCAAACCATCTCGACCAACTCCAAGCGTCAAAACAGAAGATACAAATGTGCTCATCAACGGGAAATCCCAGTCCGCAGGAAAATCTGAGACCACGACAGGATCAGATGGAAACACTTACAACGGTAACAGTAGACTCTGACAAGCTGAAATCCCTTCTTTCAGCGGAAAAAGAAGGCGCAAAGGTAACCATTCCAATCAAGGATGGAGTCAATGCAGGAGAAGGCAAGCTGACCGGCGAGATGGTCAAGTCCATGGAGAGCAAGAGTGCGACTCTCGTGATTCAGAAAGGCGCTTCCAGTTATACATTGCCTGCTGCGGAAATCAATATCACTGAGGTATCCAAAAAGCTTGGAACCAATGTATCACTTGAGGATATTACTGTATCCGTAAGAATTTCTGAACCCACAAATACAATGGCAAAAGTAGTAGAAAGCGCAGAAAAAGGCAAAGGCTTTACCATTGTAGCTCCGGCGGTAGATTTCACAATCACCTGCACCTACGGAGGAAAATCGGTAAATACAGCTAGCTTTAACTCCTATGTGGAGCGTACCATCGCGATTCCCGAAGGTGTTGATCCTTCAAAAATCACCACAGGAATCGTAGTTGAACCAAGCGGAACGATCTATCATGTTCCGACCAGAGTAACGGTGATCAACGGAACTTACTATGCGGTGATCAACAGCCTGACAAACAGTACCTATTCGGTCGTTTGGAATCCCATTGAATTCTCCGACATGACGAAGCACTGGGCCAAGGAATCAGTGAACAACATGGGATCCAGAATGGTTGTCACAGGTGTTGGAAACAACAGCTACGATCCCGGAAGAAATATGACACGTGCAGAGTTCGCTGCAATCATGGTGAGAGCCCTTGGCTTGGCGCCGGACAGCGCCGCCAGCACCTTCAGCGACGTCAAAGCATCCTCCTGGTATAGCGGATATATCAAAACAGCTGTATCCTACGGAATCATCAAAGGCTACGATAACGGTAACTTCGGACCCAATGACACGATTACACGGGAGCAGGCTATGGCGATGTTATCAAGAGCAATGAAGGTTACAGGGCTGAAGGTTAATCTGACAGATCAGAGCATCAGTAAGTTAATCGGTAGCTATACAGACAGCACAGTAATATCCGCTTATGCAAAGGAGAGCGTTGCAGCTTGCCTTGAAACAGGCATTACGGCTGGACGCGGAAACAACACCATCGCACCAAAGAGCTTCATTACAAGGGCAGAGGTAGCGGTAATGGCAGAGCGTCTGCTAAAGAAATCTGACTTAATTTAAGTGAATCATTGAAATGGGTCGGCTGACAAGGGTGCATTTCGTTATCCATGTCAGCCGATCTTTTATTTTTTGTGCTCTATGCAGCGATGTCTTTGCTGTCCCTAAACATATAAAAGTTTTTGTATCAGCTGCTCCGTAACGATTGAGCAAGTTGCTTGTTTATTTTTTGTTGACTCGAAAAATGTAAAATAACGTAGAAACATAAGAAAAGGCTCTGAGGAGAAATGGTTTGAAATGTTTTGTTGAGGAAAGCAGGTACACAGAGGTTATAGCCAATAGAGAAAATCTGATAGGAAGGAGTGATTCGAAAGGATTAAGGAATCAATAGACAAATACTCACCAGCAATCAAAGAAATGTGATCTAGTAAAAGAAGGAACGAAGCAAAATGATGCTTGTACCCTTCCTAAAAGCGAAAAAGGATAAAGGAGGAAAAGAATGAAACAAGTATTTAAAAAGAGCGCTGCGATTCTGCTCATCTTGTGTATGATCATTACACTCATACCACAATATGCATTTGCAGGGGATGTTACAATACAGTCGCGCAGTAATATACTTCCATTGGGAAATCCGAGTCAATGGTTTCAATTTATAAAAATTAACAGTAATGGAGAATACGAAAGTGAAGGCGCTTACGCCGACATTAAAAATTATACAAATACCGCGGAAGGATGGGAGTGGTATCCGGATGGAGATTCAGATCAAGGTTACGCGAAAAAGACACTGGTTTTAAAGGGAATCCAGCTAGATACAAGCGACCCGATTGCCATAACGCTTCCGGATGAGGCTACCATCATCCTGAAGGATGGGACCACAAATGTAGTACGAAGTACATATAACGGCACCAATGAATCGTTTGGTATTTATTGCTATGGAAGCTTAACCATAGAAGGAAGCGGTACGCTGCAGGTTAGAGGCGGAGCGGATGTCGCCAGCCTGGAATACAGCGGAGGCATCCATTCAACCGGAACTCTGGAAATTAAAGATGGAACGATTAATGCGGAATGCGGATATGGAGAGATTGAAAGCAAGGCGATCTCTTCCAATGCGATGATTGATATTTCCGGAGGGACCATTACTGCAACGGGTGGAGAAGCGATTAATATCAGCTACGGCATCTACGGGCAAACAGTAAAAATTAGCAACGGAACAATTCATGCGGCAGGTGGAGAAGCGATCAACGCAAGCTATGGAATCTACGGTCAAACGCTAAAGTTCAGTGACGGAACCACTTATGCGAAAGCAGAGGAAATTTCTTCAGGCCAGTACTTTGCAGTATATAGCAGTGAACAAAATGGTCTTGATGACAGTGGAATGAAAGTTCTACATAAGAATGGAAATAATTACACAGTGCCAGTGACAAAAGAGGATAACGGTAAGTTCTATTTTGTCGATACCGATTATGCCTTTGACATTCGGATTCAAAAGGCACCGCCTGCCAGCGCAGAGATTGATAATGTGACGCTCTCCGGCGTGGTAGGAATGCCGCTATCCGGTACAGTTACAATCAATCTGTCGGGAGATACATTTGTATCAGAAAACTTGGCAGTAGAAAGCGATGTAACAAATTGGTTTGCCGGTTTAAGCAGTTTATCGGGCCCGGTTTATGCTGTAATTGAGTCATTTACGGATATGCAGGCAGTCATTAAATTTATTGGAACACCAAAATCGGTATATACTGAGCAAATATCAATCACGATACCAGCTGGAAACTTGACCGGTAACAAGGCAATTACTGTAATACCAAATGTAAACGCCAGATTTAATATCCAAAATCCTCCGGCAGGCGCTACTCTTTCAAACTCGTTGATTTTGGGAGCAGTGGGCCAGTCTATGAGCGGTGAGGTAACCCTCTATCTGTCAGGCTGTGATTTCAAAGATCTGGGTGCAGGAAATGACGTTTCCAGTTGGTTTGCAAACAGTCCTGTGGGATTAAACGCAACGGTTGTCAGTATCGATAATAAAAACCCCATTGAGAAGCTGCTTGTCCGAATTGCCGGATCACCGCTTTCCGCGCTGGAAGCGCCAATAGAAATTACAATTCCAGCAGATAAGCAGACCTCCGACCAGCCAATTCCTGTGACTTTAAATAATAACGCACGGTACCACATTACTGAGACATGGGATGGCAGGCGGACTTCCATGCTTGATTTAACCGCAGAAAGCGTTAGTTATTGGAGCACTGGTGAACAATGGACCAGCCAGAACCCAATTCTATCTGATATTCTAGACTCCGGTGAGGGATGGACATGGTATCGGTATGGCAGCGAGGAATTGAACTACCATCCGAAAACCCTCGTTTTAGAGGATATAACACTGGAGACAGGAGATCTTGTAGGGATTAGATTGCCGGCTGATTCCATAATCATTCTTAAGGATAACACTGAGAATACTGTTAAATGCTTACGGAATGGCTTTAGCACCGGTGATACCCGTGGTATCGAAGGCATGGGTGCACTTAGTATTCGAGGAAATAACGGCAGTCTCTATGCTACAGGGGGAAACGGTGATACAAAAACAGGCAGCGTAGGGATATTCTCAGTGGGAGATCTCACCATCTCCGGAGGCGAAGTAGAAGCTGTCGGAGGACAGATAGCACACACATGGGTTAGCGCAGGCCTCATGTCACGTAAAAATATAATCATTAACGGCAGCAGCATTGTGACAGCCAGAAGTGAGGAATCAGTATACAGTGACAGCCAGGGAATACGGGCTGATAACTACGTGACCTTTTCCGGTGAAAGCATCACTTACGCAAAAGGAAATGATTTTGCGGTATACGGTGCATATGGGATCAATGACTCCGGCCTGACCATCCGTCAGAATGTAGATGGCAATTACATTGGAGCAACAACACGATGGACAGGCTTCTGTTACAAGGACAGCTCGAATGAAAATGCAACCGATATCCTGATTAGTAAGCGTCAAGCGCTTCTTTCTAACGTTACTGTCTCCGGCAAGCCGGGTGCACCTCTTTCGGGTGAAGATCGTTTAACCGTAAGTCTAATTTACAGCAGCTTTAGGAATGACCTGACAGTGAACCAGAACGCAGCAAGCTGGTTTTCAAATCTACCCCCAGGAGCACAAGCCAAGGTAGCCTCTATCGATGGGAACAGAAGGAAAGTAACCCTCGCATTCTCGGGTACGCCAGTGTCTGGAAGTACGGGTCCTATAGTTGTCATTATTCCGGCAGAACAGTTGACTGACGGCATTATTTTAAACGCCAATGTAAACCAGTATGCAAGCTTTGATATCAGTTCAAATAATACAGCGCCCAGCGCCTCCATTTCAGAGAAAACCATCAGTGGTGAAATCGGAAAAGCGTTGCCTGGCAGTGCAACAATGACCATCAACTTGACAGACAGTGCATTTATCACTTTAAATGAACAGGATGATATCAGCAATTGGTTTACCAATTTACCGGAGGGTCTCACCGTAACGCTGCTCAGCATTGCAGAAGATGGTTTTAGTGCATCAATCGGTTTTTCAGGGACTCCCCTTGAAGAATGCGAACGCGCAATGGAGATCACCATACCGGCTGATAAGCTGAGCATCAATATGCCGCTGAATGTCACAGAAAATAGTAACGCCAAGTATCATATTACCGAAGAGACAACAGCAGGGCTTAAAAAGCGTACGAGTGCTCTTGATCTGACCGTAAAAGAACTTTGGTACAAATCACAAACAGAGACCACAAGCGCAGATCCGACTTCTGAAGACATTACAAACAGCGTTGAAGGCTGGAAGTGGTACCTTTATGGAGATGAAGAAAAGGGTTATAGTCCCAAAACACTCGAACTAAGCGGCATTAATCTTGATACTAATTCTGCTGTTGCTGCAAAACTACCGGCTGCTGCCAGCATTGTGCTGGTAGATGGAACCATTAATAGGGTAAAAAGCACATATCACGACCGCTTTAATACATATGGAATTGAAGGCAACGGTGCGCTGACTATAAAGGGTAGCACCGGAGAATTACACGCCACAGGAGGCACTACAACCGAGAACAACAGCATAGGCATCCTGGCAGATAAAACAATTTTGATTGAGGGTGGAAATATTTACGCAACCGGAGGCGTTTCATCCTCTAGTTATCCGGTAGTAATGAGTGTTGGAATCGTATCCAATCAAAATATCATATTTTCCGGCGGTACGATTTACGCAAGCGCAAGTGCGGCCCCTCTATCCCGAGCAGTATACACGCTGGAAATTACAGATACTGGAATGCAAGCGTTTCAGAAGAAAGAAGGCAGCTATTCGCAGGGGGCTCAGGTACAGGGCGGTTACTATATTTACGGAACCGATCAAACACCGGCTACAGATATCAAAATTACAGCAGTACCTTCTATACCAGGTCCAAGCTTTGGCGGAGAAGGAACGGAAGCGGATCCTTACCTAATTACCAGCAAGGATGAACTAAAAGAAATGGCTCAGCTTGTGAATGAGCAAAATGCAAAATATGGCGGCAAGCACTATCGGGTGACGGCAAATATCACGCTCAATGATGATATTAATAATGACCCCGAAGTATGGACTCCCATTGGAAAAAACAATGTGACAGCATTTACAGGTTCCTTTGATGGCGACGGCCATGCGATTACAGGACTTTATATGAACGGATCAGCATCTTATGCAGGACTCTTCGGTTATCTTGATAGCGGCAGCACAGTAAGGAACATAGGTATCAAAGGTGGACAGATTTATGCATCCGGAGGAAATTCCTATGCGGGAGGAATTGCAGCTTACAACCGAGGAGGCAGAATTGAGGACTGCTTCAATACTGCTTCCATCGGAGGGACGCAGTCAGGCGGTATCACAGGATATAATGAAATGGGGCATATTCAGGACAGCTATAATACAGGCCAAGTCGTAGGTATTATAGCCGGAGGAATCGCAGGAGTCAACCAAGACGCAGAGATGACCATTGTTAACTGTTACAACACCGGAAGTGTGAACGCCGTTCGTAACAGTAATACAGCCTATGCAGGCGGTATCACAGGAAAAAATTATTCTGGTACCATTAAAAATAGCTATAATGCAGGTGCTGTTTCCACCGTCAGCGCTGGGGCAGGATCCGTCTATCTCGGCGGTGTATCCGCAGTAAATAATAGCAGCACTCTGGTGGATGTATATTGGTTGGATAGCGCATTGTTAATAGACAGTTCATATGGAGACGGTAACACCGGCAGTGCGGAAGCGAAGACCTCGGAAGAGCTGAAAGCAATGGCACAGACCCTGAATCATAATGCCGCAGGATTGTCTGGCCAGTATAACAATCTTGCATCGTGGAAAGACGATACAAAGCATGAAAATGGAGGATATCCACTCTTTGGTACAGTAACAAACTATACACTGACCGTTAGCGGCGGAGGAACAGGAGCTACGGCGGACGGCAGCTACGCCGCAGGGACAATCGTCTCCATTCATGCAGGCACGAAGGAAGGATATACCTTCACTGGTTGGACTACTGCAGGCAGCGGTGTCTTTGAAAACACCAGCAATGCAGAAACTACCTTTACGATGCCGGAAGCAAATACGACCATCACAGCAAACTGGAAAGCGAAAGACGAACCAGGACAGGGGCCAGGGCCGAGCAAACCATCTCGACCAACTCCAAGCGTCAAAACAGAAGATACAAATGTGCTCATCAACGGGAAATCCCAGTCCGCAGGAAAATCTGAGACCACGACAGGATCAGATGGAAAAACACTTACAACGGTAACAGTAGACTCTGACAAGCTGAAATCCCTTCTTTCAGCGGAAAAAGAAGGCGCAAAGGTAACCATTCCAATCAAGGATGGAGTCAATGCAGGAGAAGGCAAGCTGACCGGCGAGATGGTCAAGTCCATGGAGAGCAAGAGTGCGACTCTCGTGATTCAGAAAGGCGCTTCCAGTTATACATTGCCTGCTGCGGAAATCAATATCACTGAGGTATCCAAAAAGCTTGGAACCAATGTATCACTTGAGGATATTACCGTATCCGTAAGAATTTCTGAACCCACAAATACAATGGCAAAAGTAGTTGAAAGCGCAGAAAAAGGCAAAGGCTTTACCATTGTAGCTCCGGCGGTAGATTTCACAATCACCTGCACCTACGGAGGAAAATCGGTAAATACAACTAGCTTTAACTCCTATGTGGAGCGTACCATCGCGATTCCCGAAGGTGTTGATCCTTCAAAAATCACCACAGGAATCGTAGTTGAACCAAGCGGAACGATCTATCATGTTCCGACCAGAGTAACGGTGATCAACGGAACTTACTATGCGGTGATCAACAGCCTGACAAACAGTACCTATTCGGTCGTTTGGAATCCCATTGAATTCTCCGACATGACGAAGCACTGGGCCAAGGAATCAGTGAACAACATGGGATCCAGAATGGTTGTCACAGGTGTTGGAAACAACAGCTACGATCCAGGAAGAAATATGACACGTGCAGAGTTCGCTGCAATCATGGTGAGAGCCCTTGGCTTGGCGCCGGACAGCGCCGCCAGCATCTTCAGCGACGTCAAAGCATCCTCCTGGTATAGCGGATATATCAAAACAGCTGTATCCTACGGAATCATCAAAGGTTACGATAACGGTAACTTCGGGCCCAATGACACGATTACACGGGAGCAGGCTATGGCGATGCTATCAAGAGCAATGAAGGTTACAGGGCTGAAGGTTAATCTGACAGATCAGAGCATCAGTAAGTTAATCGGTAGCTATACAGACAGCACAGCAATATCCGCTTATGCAAAGGAGAGCGTTGCAGCTTGCCTTGAAACAGGCATTACGGCTGGACGCGGAAACAACACCATCGCACCGAAGAGCTTTATTACAAGGGCAGAGGTAGCGGTAATGGCAGAGCGTCTGCTAAAGAAATCTGACTTAATTTAAGTGAATCATTGAAATGGGTCGGCTGACAAGGACAACACTTGTTTGCCGACCTTCTTATTTTATCAAACAAAAGGGGAGCAGCCGGTTTCCCGGCTGTTCCCCTTTTAGGCTACATCCATTTTGTTTTTGATTGGATATCAATGAATGGATGTCAATGATTGATATTATCTTGCGGTTTACGTATCGGTGCCTCGGATTTTCACCGCTAGATTAAATCTGACTTTTGCAGCAGCCGTTCCATCATTGCAGCAACCTCAGCGCGTGTCACACTGCTTTTCGGTGCGATGGTACTGTTGCTTCTTCCGGCAACAATGCCTGATTTGAGGCAAGCAGCTGAAGCTTCTTTTGCATAAGAAGAGATGGAGGAACCATCTGCATAGGCAGCCGTCAGTTGATTCACGTCCTTTGCGGTTAAAGCTGTTTCAAGGCCCGTGATTTTCATAGCTCTTGCCAGCATTGCCATAGCTTGCTCTCTACTAATGGTATCCTGCGGTCCAAAACCGCCGTTATCATACCCTTTAATGATGCCATAGGAAGAAGCAGTCTCAATATATCCAGCGTACCAAGCGGAGGAAGCTACATCACTAAAGCTGGTAGTTCCACTTCCCGGTGCGAGTCCCAGCGCACGTACGATAATTGCAGCGAATTCCGCACGGGTTATACTCCGATTTGGATCATAATTACTGCCTCCTACACCGTTTACGACCATTCGGGATCCCATGTTATTGACAGAGTCTTTCGACCAATGTTTCGCAACATCGGCAAACTCTATGGGGTTCCAGATAACGGAATAGGTGCTGTTTGTAAGGCTGTTGATCTTTGCATAATAAACACCATTGATTATAACAACTTGTGTAGGAACATGATATGTATTTCCCTTTGGTGTCACCACAATGCCTGTTGTAATCTTCTCAGGATCTACGCCTGCTGGGATCGCCACCAGCCGGTCCACATAGGCGTTAAACGCACTAACATTCACAGTAGAGCCTTTATAAGTCCCACTGATGTTGAAATCAATGGAAGGAGCAATAACGGAAAATCCGCCTTGCTTTACAGCATTTTCAATAACTTTGGACATGTTGCCTGCTGGCTCTGAGACAGTAATCACAACCGCAATCTCCGAAAGCGATACGTCTTTGCCTAACTGTCCTGAGACTTTATCAATATTGATCTGAGAGGCGGGGAGAGTATAGGAGACACGATCCGTCTGAATCACAAGAACTGCCGCTTTGCTCTCCATATTTTTTACCATCTCTCCAGTAAGGATTCCCTTTGCAGCAGCAGAACCGTTCTTAACCGGAATGATAACTGTTGCACCGCTCTTTTCAGATGCAAGAATCTCTTTTAATCTCTCTGAGTCAACCGTTACCGTAGTCGTCTTTTTTCCTTCTTTATCTGTCGTTATCTGAGAAGTACCTGCCGCTTTTGCTACTCCATTAACAATGACGGTGCTGCTTTCTGATTGTGTAGGTGTATTGGAGGTGCTTCCCCCCTTGCTGCCGCCGGAATGACTGCCGGGAGCAACAGGGGTTACTGCATTTGAGGGAACAGAATCATCCCCCTCTCCCAAACTATTCATTGCGTTAACGATAAAGGTATAGGAAGTTCCATTGGAGAGGCCGGTAACGGTGATGCTTGTGCCGGCTCCGCTTGCTTTGATTCCACCGGGACTTGAAGTTACCGTGTAACCGGTGATAGGGCTGTCACCATGATCCGCAGGTTCTTGGAAGGTTACGGTTGCCTGTCCGTTGCCGGAAGTCGCCGCAATGTTTGTTGGCGCACCGGGTACACCTATAGGAGCTGCACTAATTTTCGCAGAGGATCCTATAAAAGTTGTCCCATCGCTCAAAGCACGAACTTCAAACTGATATGTGGTTCCATTGACAAGATACCTTACATCATAAGAATTACCATCTACGTCGGAATATAAGGAGTTATTAAGATAGACCTTATAACGGGTTGCGCCGGGGAAGCTATCCCAGGTAAGGGTTACTTTCTTATTACCTGCCTTCGCAGTCAATCCCAGCGTTTCCGCTTCCTTGACAGTAAGAAGTGCTTCTCTCGTTTTGACCGTTCCTCCTGCATTGGTGATGCTGCAGGAATAGTGTCCGGCATCACTGCTGACTGCATTGGAGATGGAGTAATAGCTGGACGTTGCTCCTGGAATATCTTCTCCATCTTTGTGCCATTGATAGGTGAGAGAAGTATTTCCCGAGGTCGAAACAGAGAAGGAAACGGAACTTCCTTCCAATACAGTTTTGTCTTGGGGCTGGGTCGTAATGGAAGGTACCTCAACAGGTTCTCCCCCTGGCTCCTCACCTGTTCCGCCGCCGGGTCCCTCGTCAGGAATATAGTTCATTACCATAACATGATCGCTTTGAATGTAAGAAACATAGGGATTTCCGTCAAGGGCTGAAAGAGAGAGCCCGGACACAATATAGGTGGAAGCATAGCTGTTGGTACCGGAAACGGGATTCCAACTTTGGTTCTGCGGATTAAACTTTTTCACAATTGCGAAGCTCGATGGGCCTTGATACGCAAGGAAAAGGGTATCATCATCATCATCGTCCATATATATGGATGGATTTGTAACCTTGCTGTCGTTAATCGGAGCTCCCAATGGTACCCAATGGGAATTTACCAGCATTTTTACTACGCAACTGGAGCTGCTGCCGTCTATTTCGGCATAGGTTATCAGGGGGATATTTTCAAATACGTAAAGGTAAGGCTCGGTGCCGTTTGTTGAAACAGCAGTTTCTCCGACCGAAACCCAGTTCTGAGTGAGAGATGTCCTCAAGTTTTTATATACCTCTACGCTGCCCGTATCTGTTCTGAATGATGCAAAGATAAAACCCTCACTCATATCGCACTGTATGGAAAGTGATTGAGCGCCGGACACGACTATGGTTTCGCCGAAGTACTGGAATCCATCCTCGTTGCCAGTATACTCTAGGCAGGCAATGTACTCCGGCGTGCTCCATGCGATATAAGGAACGCCGCTGGAAACATCAAGCGCCAGGTCATTGGCATTTGCCAGATGATTGTTGACGCTTGAATACTCATCCCAAAGAGTGACCCAGCCGTATTCTTCATCATATTGCATCAGAGCCAATGTCATCATGTCGTAATCAGTGCTTAAATATGCGAGATAAGGGATTCCGTCATAGACTTCAAAGTCATACTTCAATATGGTTGCATCGGTAACGAAACCATCAGGTTCGTGATTGTCCCCCAGATCCACCGTCTCCCAGATATCTCCGGAGAGTTTCTTTACCACGGCTTTTCCGACAGTAGAATCATTTGTGCTGCCACCTGATCTTGCTTCTGCGCTGCCTCCAGAGGTTGCTGGTTCAAGATAGGCAACATAGGGAATGCCGTTTGAGATGGATAAGACTGTTTGTGCAGCGTCAAGACCGGCTTCGGATAGATCCTCTCCCACCTGGGTCCAGGAAATGCTCACTGCGGCATATACTGGCGCGCTGATTGCTGAAGAGAGCAGCAACGTCAGCATCAATAGAATGCTTAAGAATTTTTTTGCTTTTGGATGATTTCGTAGTAATAATAGATTGTACATCAAATTCCTCCTTTTCTAATGTTTCGGCTAATCGCTTAACAGAGATTTTTCCCTTATTCTACATTTTTCGCATCAACAAAAAATAAACAAGACTCCGGAAAAGGGGACCAGAGTCTGTTTTGCAGAAAAATATTATTCTTTTTGATGAATTCACAAATATAATAATAAAATAAAAAATGATTATTCCATAAGCTTACGCAGTTTTTCTTGTGGTTTTTCTCCCAGCTCATTCATCAAGAGATTCTCAAGACGAAGGTATAGGCGTTGGGCTTCCGTTTTTCTCCCTGATAATAAGCAAAGCTTTATCATGCTGCCGCAGGCATCTTCATTAAGAGGATCAATGGATAAAATTACCTGATAGATTCTCTCGGCCGCCGCATAATTAAAATTATTTCTATGATAATCTGCAGCGGATAAAAGGGCCTTGATGAAGCTGCTTTCAAGGCTCCTCGATTTTGCAAAGGACCATTCGTAGGCTTTCCCCTGAAAAAGCTCACCGCCATAGAGCTCGATTAAAAGGTCCGTTGGATCGATGAAGCTGCCACGAGTGGCTTTGCTCAGGAGCTTTTCCAGTTCGTACAAGTCACAGGATATCAGGTCGCTGTTGATGCGGATTTCTTTATGAGTTGTAGTGATACACTTTTCAAGGCCAAAGGGGCTGAGGGCCTTGCGGATATAGTACACAGTCGTATTGATGTTCTTTAAGGCCTTGTCCGGATCTAAGTCGTCCCACAGAGTATTAATAATTTCATCGCGACTAACCTTACGCTTAAAAATAAGAAATGCAAAGAGCTCTTCTGTTTTTGGTGATCTCCAGCTGATACTGCTGAAACTTGAGTTACTGGGGGCAGCTTGAAACCCGCCAAGGCAGGAAACCCTTAAATACTGAGCGATTTGACGTTCTGCGCAGGCCCGTAAAAGCCGCTGGATTGTCCTCTCTAGACGGTCTTTTCCAATGGGCTTCATTAAATAATCCACTGCTTCCAATTCAAATGCAGTGACGGCGTATTCATCGTAACCTGTCACAAAAACAACGTTGATGGAACTGTCGATCTCCTGAATTTTACTTGCTAGGGTGAGACCGTCTACTTCCGGAATACATATATCCAAAAAAACAGCGTCAACCTTTGCTACTCTAATGTATCTCAATGCATCGGCAGCAGTATAAAAAAGTCCGCAAATTTCAACATCGGATAACTCTTTCAGCATATCTCCAAGCCGCTTTAGGGACAGCTCTTCATCGTCTACTAGAATGACTTTCATTTTGCCTCCGAAAATTTTCTCTTAATTTCAGCAGTAACGAACAATAACAGTATTTGGTTAGCTTACGGAATCTTTTTTAACAGCTAACTTAGCTTTAGCAGAAACTTTATCATTGCAGGGAAGCTGAAATGATACCTTTGTTCCAGATCCTTTTTGGCTCCAAATCTCAAGCTCAGTACCGTAGATCAGACGCAGTCGTTGATTGATATTCCAAATACCTACACCATTTTCATCAGGGATTTGATTCAAAAGCTGCTTCATTTGGGAAGGCTCCATACCGACCCCATTGTCTTCTATGGCAAATACAGCCTTTCCCTGATCTCTTTGAATAGAGATGATTACTGTGCCGCCGTTCACACAGGCCATCAGCCCATGTCGTACAGCATTTTCCACCAAGGGCTGCAGGATGAGTGGAGGGATTGGAAGATTAATGCTTTCGTCAATCGCATACTGGACATTGAGACGTTTTCCGAATCGCACCTTTTCAATATTCAGGTAAGCTTCCAGCAGCTCCGTCTCTTTTTTTACGGTAGTCAGGGAGTCAAGGGTTTTGAAATCGAAACTGCCTCTCAGATATTGAGACAGCTGTATGATCACATCTTCTGCTTTATCAGGAGACTCCCTGCATAAAGCAGCTATGGAATTTAATGCATTGAATAGAAAATGAGGCTTAATTTGTGATCTTAAAAAAGCAATTTCAGCATCCTGAGTGCGCTTCATTGATACCTTCAAATTCGTCAAGGCATCGTAATAGTGCATCGACAGCAGGAAAATCATCATAATTGCAAATATAATAATATAAATCTGACTCAGGGTTGGATCCTCAACAAGGGAGAGGGCAAAGAGGATGCAGTCAACCGAGTAAAGATTAATTGCAAGAATTGCGGTAAAAAGGAGCAAATAGTCAAGAAAATCAGTGCTCTTGCAGCGGAAAAACAATAGGGTAGTCCTTATGAAAAGAATCGTGAGAAGCACAGAGTTTAAAACCATGATAAAGGGATGAAGCTTGTAGTAAAGATAGATCGGAAGCAGCAGTACAGCAAGAAGATAGCTGCTGTAAAGCAGTGTAACGATTCTCATCATGCCAAGAGACACGATGCCCCTTCTTGTGTAATAGAATATAGCGGTTACAGCAATCAGGCTTGCCGACAGAAAAAAATCTTTCATTTTGAAGATCAATTCAAAGGGGATATAAGGCATAATCATAGCCAGCGGCCGCTGGTCGGTGAGACTGTTTCCGATTGCGAAGATAAGGCAAAAGACAGCAAATGCGAGGAGCGAGGATGCTTTTCTTTTGCAGATCTTGGCTGTGATAAAAAATATAAAATAAAGAAGTGAGATGGTGAGCAGGGTAATGAATACACTGAAGCCCAGCAGCTGATTCTTTTGCTGCTGATCCAGCATGGCAGATTGTTCTCCAAGCAGGAAGGCGGTTGGAATTCCCGAATTGATATATTCATAATTTGCTGCTTGTACAATAATTTCAACATCTTTGCCGCTGCAGTTATAGAACCCAAGTTTGGGGTTATTCCCTGACACATAGCTGGCAGCGTCTTCCGCAGGAACACCGTCTGAAATCAATTCAGCGCCGTTGACAAATACCTTACTGGAAAACCTTACATTTGCTTTTTTAAGACCGAGTACACCATGCTGTGGGATATTCTTTAAGACGAGGCGATACGTAGCATATCCAAAAACCGGTAGCTTTTCCCCGTTAAACTCTTTGCCGTTCCACAGGGAAGGGACTTTTAAAAAACCTGTCAGCTCAGGCGTGCTGGTGCTGTCTTGCTGAAAGTCTGTGGGCGTAAGAAGCTGATTCCAATAGAACTCCCATGTCCCATCAAGAGGAATTATGGGATGCTTGCTGACGTTCCAGTCTGAAAGATCCATAGACCCGTTTTCCGCTAGGGGATAAACATTGGTTGGTTCTTTGTGATCAAGGAGGATATCAAGAAGAACCGGCATAATCGCCAGTACGATAATAATTGAAATGATTAAAATGCGTTTTGTCAAAATAGTTACTCCTGTGCAACGGTCAAAGCTGTTGTTGTGGTTCTCATACCATTGACCGATTTATCATCACTTTACACTGTCAATGCCCATGTTGGCAAGCTCATCGGCACGATTGTTCATACTGGTAATATAAAGAAAATCCTCCATTGAGAAATCGAGTCCATTCCACTCCCGGAATTTTTCATAAATCGGCTCAATTTTTGTGCTTTTACTGTTTAAATTTACATGGCCCTTGACCCGATAAAAGCTGATTTCATGTCGGTTGATAAATGAAAATAGGGCTTCCCACAAATCTCGGTTTTCCACATCAGTCCTTTTTGAAGTCTTCCAGTTGTTTCGATACCAATTAACGTACCATTTCTCACGAAAACAGTTCATGAGATAGGAGCTGTCAGAAAAGACTCGAATCGTCAGGCGATCTTTTGTAAGTGCCTGAAATGCACTGAGAAGGGCCATCATTTCCATACGATTGTTTGTGGTGTTGATTTCGCCGCCAAAGAGTTCTTTTTTGTGGTCTCCATACTCCAATACAGCACCCCAACCGCCGATATTTGTTTCATTCTGATTCCCCGAACAGGCTCCGTCGGTATAAATATTAATCGCCTTCATCCCAAACATTCCTTTCCTTTTGCACGATAATGGTCGCATCTTATGCTATAATGATTTCAACGCTAAGCTTGTCGCTGTCTTAAATCTGAAATCATGGATTCAACTTTCGTTATGATATTATGATTATGCCCTAAAAAGTAAGGTCAGGCAAGCAGAACCTCCGCCTGAAAGGACGGCAGTGATCAGAGGGTGATTCTTTTGAGTGAAACAGGCAAATATGGAAGTTCCTGGGCCGCCGGGCATTTCCCCTTAGGACATTGTAAAACTATCTTAAAGCGTGCGTAATACGTTTGTAACATACATAATATATACTGTCTATATAATTTTATTGTATAATTTAGGCGGTTTATGCCCTAATATAACGGGAGTATAAAGATGACCCGTTGAAACGCACAGAAGTAAGAAAACTTTTAAGAGTTGAAATTTTTCTGCTGGATGCGTTATAAAAGCATGAAAATCGGAAAGGAGGAGATTGCCTGTGAAAAAACTTGTTGTTGTATTGATGGTCGTATTATCCATACTATTTAGTACAGTCACTGCCAACGCTGCGGCAGACCCGAATGTGATGCTTGTAAATCCTGCGCCGCTCAGCACAGTATATTCGAATAATCTCCTGATATCCGTAAAGCTGACGCAGCCGAAAAAAATAAAGGTAACAGTATTTGAAGAGAAACAAATTGTCAATGGCACACCTACGGCGGTCAATATCAATACGCTGATTATTTCCAACGGCTCGGTGAATTCCGCCAATTTGAAACCTTCTCTTATTGGTATTCCAGCCGAGTTCGCAAGTACTAATAATTTAAGTTTTTACACACAGCAGATCAATGGGCTCACTCCAGGACTATATCGGATCAAGATTGATACCATTGACGCTGCCTCAAGTGCAGTGCTCTACTCGAGCAACAGCTATTTTGCAGTACAAGAAAAGACAGAGGAAGCAGATACAAAAATCTTTGAAACACCGCAGTCCGGAACCATGCAGTTTCTGCAAAATTTGCTGAAAACCATATTTGGAGATTAAGGACGGCATAGAAGATGTCTAGGTCTATGATAGAAAAAGTTAAGAATATCAGTCTAGTAGCATTGTTTTTTTCGACAGTGCTACTATTATATTTTTTTTGGGGTAATATATCCTTTGATAGGATAGGCCTTACCGGCAGTGCTGACATCAAAGACGTACCAAAAGCAGAGCTTGTGGTAAAGCCTGACAGGATCGTGATCAATTTCGGCAATAATAACTATACGGTTATTTCATCGGGAAGCACAGCGATCTGGTATGATCCTGCCAACGCCGATAACATGGCGGGCGAGCTTAATTCCTTTGGTCAGGCAGGGGATATTCTGGTTGAGGAGATTACTTACGATAAATATGAGACCGTAACAAAGTACCGCTCCATTTGGACGGAATTTGCCTATGATATCCCAATGGCAGATTTCTGTTCAATTTTTGGCATTAAGAAAGCGTCGGGCTATGATGGAATCGAAACGGTAACAGCGGTCGGATACTCCACAGCTGTAGATAAAAATATTTTTATCTACGATGGCAAAAACCATAAATATTATCGTTTGGTAGCAGACAGCAGCAAGGCAAACAGTGCAGACTTTGCAAAGCTAATTTCTAAGGTGGAGGCACAGGGTTATACCGGGTATTATCCGGTTAGTGTCTATCTTGGAGAAGGCGTTGCAAACAGTACACTTCTTGTACCAGAGTCCATTGCTACCAATCTCAATGACTTCTCTTTCCGTCAGGACGCATATCCCTCTGAAACCGCCAAGATCACAGCTATCGCAGAGAATTTTTTTGGAGGAAATTTCGATTTTGTACGAAAGATCACAGAGGATAAGGGAACGGTAATCTATATGTACGGCTACGGCCAAAATGTATTGATTGTCAACACTGACGGAAGCATAGAATACAAAGAAGAGCAGGTGAGCGGCAGCCCCCAGCCGAGTTTTCTGGATGCATTGAATCTGGCGATGCAGTATGTTGAAGAACATGGGACATGGAAGTCTCTTGATGGAGCCAAGCTTACACCGTATCTGAAAAATGTGACGGTGAACCCCAATAAGAAAAGGGGATATCAGTTTGTTTTCGGGATGGAAGTCAACGGAACCCGTCTGTTCTATGAAGATGGTGATCCGATTGCCATTACCGTTACTTCCGGTCAGGTGACCTACTATAAAAGAAATATGATCGACTTTGATCAGGAGGCGCTTTCCTCCATGGAAACCTATTCGCCAGAAAGCGCATATTCATCGGTGAATCTTATCGCGCAAAATTATCAGTATATCTACAATGTTCTTGTGCAGACAGAGCTGATAAGCACAGCTGTAGCAGCAGAGGATATGTTTGAAACCATCGCGGCGATGGTAACAAATATGCAGACAGGATATTTACGGCTTGCGGACACGGGTATTACTGAGATTCAGCCGGTATGGATTGTATCTGTAGAAGATGTAAAGATCTATTTTGATCTTTATACTGCACAGCCATTAAGCTATTCCAAAGGCCGATGAAAGGGGCGGGTTGAATGGACTGGACGAAAGCAAAAACCATATTAATTGTCGCTCTGCTGGTAACAAATCTCGTTTTAGCCGGTGCCTACCTTTTTCAAAACATGAGATTTGAGGATGAGGCAGAGATGCAGGATGGAACCATAAAGCTGCTTGCAGCGAAAAAAATTTATTTGAAAACTGAAATTCCGGAGGAGCAGCCGCGGATGCCGAAATTGACGGTGCGGTTTGATACCATCAATGAGGACGATGTCAATGAGCTGATAGCCAGTCAGGTTTCCCTGCCGGAGACAGAACTGTCAGACGAAAATCTGATCGCCATAACCACTCAATTTATAAAAGATTGCGGCTTGATGACAGAAAATGTTACATTCCACAGTATTGAACGTGCAGAGGATGAAATCAAGGTGACCTATAAGAACTACATAGAGAATGTAGCCATCGAAGAAAGCTATATTCTTTGTACTTTAAAAGACGGAAAAATTGTAGAGTTCCGCAGATTCTGGCTTGATCCTGTAGAAGTGAGCAACTCCGAGAAGGAAGTAATGCCGGCTAGAGCAGCACTGGTCAAGTTTATGAGTGAAAATGCAGGAGACGAACCGATCTACATTCAGAATATTTCCTTGGTTTTTTGGCTGGATTCAAGTGCCTTCAATGCTGAGTCTCCTGTGACAGATACGGCTTTTCCTGCCTGGAAGATCCTTTACAATGACAACAAGGTTCGATATGTCACAGCATGGGAGTAATGACCGAAAGATTCTTCACTTCATCAAACAAGGCACACACAATCATCACAATTATGATCAACAATAAGGAGAAATCAAAAATGACTTTAAGCTTCTGTTCTTTTTCCAGCGGAAGCAGCGGGAACTGCTATTTAATAAAGTCTGAGACTACGGCCATTTTGGTGGATGCGGGGATCAGCGGAAAAAAAATTTTTGAAGGACTAGACATGACCAATACGCCGAGAGAACAGCTCGCCGCTCTGCTTATAACCCATGAGCATGTGGATCATACCAAGAGCCTGCGGACGATGATGAATCGGCAAAAAACCTTGAAGGCCTATGCAAATGCCATGACCTGGAAACAGATCAGCTGTCCCATCTGTGAAGAGCAGAAAGGGATCTTCCAGACGGGAGACACCTTTCTCATCGGAGATATTCTGGTAAAGGCATTTCCGGTTTCCCATGATGCAGCTGAACCTGTAGGATACACCTTCTCGTCAAGAGATAAAAAGATTGGCATCGTTACCGATACAGGATGCATGAGTGAGGAAATCATCTCTTCGATCATAGATACAGATATCCTGATCCTAGAGGCCAATCACGACGTGGATATGCTGAAACTGGGTAAATATCCATGGTTTTTGAAGCAAAGGGTTTTGGGAGCAGAGGGGCATTTATCCAATGAGGCTGCAGGGGAGACCATATTGCGATTGTTGTCCGAAAACAAGAAAGAACGGCAGGTTCTGCTGGCACACTTAAGCAGGGAAAATAACTTTCCTGAAATGGCCTACCAAACGGTTAAAAATATCCTGGAGGAAGCAGACTATTACATAGGAAAGCATTTGAAGCTCAATACAATCATCAGAGATGAGGTAAGCTTGATCTATGAGATTTAACAAATAGGGGGGATCAAACATGGAGAAAGATGAGTTTGACTTTAGCAGTACAAAAAATAGTGAAGGCGTGCAAGATAACGGTTTCGAATATGAAGGTCAGGGAACAGGAGCCTTTACAGGCGGAGCTGACGGCTCTGAAAATTATTCCGGTATCTATGGTCAGTATGCTGCAGATGCAGCTGGGGCGGCGGCAGGCGCTGCAACAAAAGTAACTGTGAAAAAACGGGGCGTTGGGCGTAAGATCGTTGCCGTGATCCTCGTGGTTCTTCTTTCCGCGGGAGCAGGTTTTGGCGGAGGGCTGGCAGCGCTGTACTATGGGCAGAATTTAATTGGCTCTCCGGCATCAAGCCAAATCACCATAACGCCCAGCGATAAGATCAATACAGCAGAAGCAATTGCTGCGAAAGTAATTCCTTCGGTAGTCGGAATCAGCACCAGCACCGAGGTAACCTATCAGAGCTTCTTTGGCACGCAAAAGGGGGTACAAAACGGTGTGGGTACAGGAATTATCGTCGATGAAAAGGGATATATCCTTACCAACTCCCATGTAGTAAGTGACGGAAACGCCAAGGAGATTGTTGTTCAGCTTACTGACGGAAGAGAGGTAACCGGGACCGTTCTGTGGAACGATAAAAGCATCGATTTGGCTATCGTAAAAATAGAGGCATTGAATCTCACCGCAGCGGAGCTTGGAAATTCCGATGAAGTTAAGATTGGCTCTTATGCAGCAGCAATTGGAAATCCACTGGGCCTGGCGTTTGACAGAAGCGTTACCCAAGGCGTTATCAGCGGACTAAACAGAACCATTGCGGTTTCTGACGGTCAGCAATCTCAGGTCACCATGGACGGTCTGATTCAGACCGATGCGTCAATCAATTCAGGAAACAGCGGCGGACCTTTGCTCAACAGTCAGGGTCAGGTCATCGGCATTAATTCTGCCAAGGCACAGACCGGGGAAGGCTTGGGATTTGCAATCCCCATCAACACGGCAAAACCGATCGTCGATGAGATTAAAACAAAGGGAGAATTCAAGCGCTCCTACATCGGTATCAAGGGCGGAAATGTGGCCGAATATCTGGATGCTTATCCGGAAGCAAATCTGGGGACCAAGACCGGCGTGTATATCGCACAGATTTATACCGATTCTCCGGCAGCAGCAGCGGGAATGAAGGAAGGCGACATCATCGTCAGCCTGGAAGATAAGAAAATTGAAACAATGACGCAGCTCATCAGTACCCTGTTCCAGTATCGTCCGGGAGATACGGTAAAGCTTTCGGTAATCAGGAACACAAGGCAGATGACCTTCAGCGTCAAGCTAACCTCCATGGATGAAGAGACTGGCAGACCGGAACTTCCTCAGTCGCCGCAATAAAAAGGACGCAAGGCTATCGCCAACTAGTAAGACTATCGCAACTGGTAGGACTATCGCCAATCAATAAGACGATAGCGAACTAAGATGAAACGCACGATCTCAGAAACCTTTATAGATGCATTGCGCCGGGGCCGCATTTCAGAATAAGAGAAATACGGTCCCGGCAAAATTATGTCTAGGGCAAAAATAAATCTTGAAGGGAAGAACTCTATGAATATCACTATTCTGTGTATCGGAAAGCTGAAGGAACGATACTGGACGGAAGCTATTGCGGAATACAGCAAACGCCTAAGCAAATATTGTACATTAACAATAAACGAATTGAAGGAAGAAAAAGCACCTGATAACCCTTCAAACGCTGAAGAATCGGCGGTTAAGGATGCAGAGGGAAAAAGCATCCTGAAACAAATCAAGAAAGATTCTTATGTAATTGTTTTGGCGATCAAGGGAAAAGAATTGGACTCCGAAGCTCTTTCGGAAAAGATCCGAACCTTGGGCATTTCGGGAAAAAGCGATATCACCTTTGTCATAGGAGGCTCGTTCGGCTTATCAGATGAGGTTTTATCAAGAGCAGATTTCCAGCTGTCTTTTTCAAAACTCACCTTCCCGCATCAGATGATGCGAGTAATTTTGCTGGAGCAGATTTACAGGAGCTTTAAGATCATAAGGAATGAAACGTATCATAAATGATGAAAACTGTATCATAGCCACGATATTATGCAGCATACCGAAACTGCGTTGCATTACTCAGATGAATTGAGTATGATAGCGGTAGAGTTAACTCAACCGCTATATCTGAGAAAGGGGTTTATGATACTTGAAAATCAATATCGAGGAATCCACTGAGTATAATGAGGTGGAAATTACGATTAAGTGTGCGAGCATTGATGAAAAGCTGGAGAGGCTGATTTCGGGGATCAGGCTCTTCAATTCCTCGATCAGCGGAAAGAAAGACGGGAGTATCTACTTTCTGAAGCCAGAGGACGTTTTATATTTCGACACTGTGGATGATTATCTGGAAGATGAATAAGAGGAGAAAAGCCGCTTGGAACAATAGCCTTGCAGCGTATAAGGAAAGGAACAGCAGCGAGGGATAAAAAGTAATAAGGCACAGCATACTGTTAATTGGAAAGGAGGCAGAGATGAAGACAGATACAAGAGTCATTAACGAGGTAATAATAGCGGTTGTAAGCAGCGGCGATATGATCATTTCAGACGTGGGTTCGGCGATTGATTTTATTGCGACGGTCAGTTATGAAACAGGGTGCCATGCTGTAATCCTGAACAAAGAAGCAGTAAGCGAGGATTTCTTTGACTTGAAAACAAAAATTGCGGGGGAGATTCTGCAAAAGTTCGTCCAATACCATATGAAATTGGCAATCGTAGGGGATTTCTCCCGCTATAGCAGTAAAAGTTTAAAAGACTTCTTCTATGAATGTAATAAAGGGCGTGATCTGTTTTTTGTATCGGATGAGGAGACTGCAATCGAAAAACTTGCCCCGCTGAGATAAGGCTGTGCGAGACTTGGTTACCTGCTGGCAGAAGCAAGAGGTGTGAACCCGGGACTTGCTTCTTTGCCTGTGCGATTCATGATTATGGAAGAATGCCCATTAAAATCTTCTAAAGGACATATCATATTTGTTATGTCTTTCTTTAATTTTTGTACAATTTGCAAAATTAGTGTTGAATACTGTATACATATTATATAAAATAGGTTAGGCGCTTTTTTGTGTGAGTTTAAGCGCTTCGTTTTATTTTACTGTTTTTGCGCAAGACTTTGACAGTTCATGTTCTTGGTTAGCTGCTATCTTGAAAGGAGAACCTGTTGTGAAAAAGCAAAAAAGATTGCGCACAATGCTACTGGCATACATACTCGTGTTGTGCAGCAATATTGTCGTGTTTGCAAATGAAACCGGAGAGCAACACAATCTAGGTGAATCACTTCCGATTTGGAGCGTGCTTCCATTCGTCGGAATGTTATTATCGATTGCGGTCTTCCCGTTGGTCAAGCCTGAATGGTGGGAACATCACATGCTAAAAGTTGTTATTTTTTGGTCTCTCGTTTTTCTTGTACCTTTTGGAGTTGTTTTTGGCAGCGAAATGTTGATCTTTAACATTCTCGAGATCGTTCTGCTGGATTACTTACCTTTCATTATTTTGTTATTTGGCCTGTTTGTGGTGGCAGGTGGTATTATCTTGAGAGGTACCTTGATTGGAACGCCAAAAGTAAATATTGTGCTGCTTTTAATTGGGACGATACTGGCCAGCTGGGTGGGAACCACCGGAGCAAGTATGCTTCTGATCAGGCCTGTGATCCGTGCCAATCAATGGAGAGAAAAGAAGACCCACATTATCGTATTCTTTATCTTTCTCGTATCCAATATAGGAGGCTGCTTGACTCCGGTAGGAGATCCCCCTCTTTTCCTAGGATTCTTAAGGGGAATTCCGTTCTTTTGGACACTGAAGCTTGCCCCTATGTTCCTGCTGAACACGGTAATCTTATTGACAGTACTTTACTTCATAGATCACTACTACTATAAAAAAGAATTGGCTTCAGGTAAGAGCCCTAGAGATGTTATGGATGACGGACCAAAGAAGCCATTGCGGGTGGAAGGACTTCACAATCTGATCTTTATGGGAATGATCATTGGAGCTGTTATCTTAAATGGGGTTCTTCCCAATTTCGCCGCATTTGCGGATCAGGTAACCGGAGAAATCCACGGAGTACATATTTTTGAAGGTGTAGTTGTAGGCTATAACAGTATCCTTCAGATGGTAATGATACTAACCGCGGCACTCCTATCCATGAAGACCACAAAAAAAATCATCCGGTCAGACAACTGTTTCACTTGGGTTAGTATCAAGGAGGTAGCGACCCTCTTTATCGGCATTTTTATTACCATGATACCTGCGCTGGCTTTGCTCAAGGCAAATGGATCGTCCCTTGGAGTTACAAATCCTTTGGAGTTTTTCTGGGCCACAGGAGCACTCTCATCCTTCCTGGACAATGCGCCAACCTATCTGGTCTTCTTGACCACCGCTGGATCGCTTGGCATGGCCAAAGGTCTTGCCACGGCAGTCGGCACAGTCAGTGTGAAAGTTCTGATGGCTATTTCAGCAGGTGCAGTATTTATGGGAGCCAATACTTATATCGGAAATGCTCCGAATTTTATGGTGCGGTCTATTGCGGAAGAAAATAAAATCGTAATGCCAAGCTTTTTCGGATACATGCTGTGGTCCTTATGCTTCCTTATCCCGCTGTTTCTAATCGATACGCTGATATTCTTCCGATAATGTTAGGACTGGGTCTTCAAAATAAGCTAATGATGTGATAAGAAAACACTATGCATGTCTTACCGTGCATAGTGTTTTTCCTTTGTCTATTCAAATTTCTTTGTCGCATTAAGGTATTTGCCGAGAATTCCGATGTTGGCATAGTACATGGAATACTTATCATCTTTCTTGACCTGTACAAGTTCTGCTTCCACCAGCTTTTTAATATGCTGGGATATTGTAGCCTGGGAATAGTCGAAAGCAGCGACTACATCTTTATTACAAACAGGAGTCCTGTTTCTGTTGCTCTGCATGATATAGCGGTAGATCTTAATCCTGGCGGGATGGGCAAGCGCGTCAGATACCCTTGCGATTAAAAGGATCTCCTCTTCCTGCATTTCATCGGATTCTTTTCTGAGTCTCATATTTTTATCTCCTTGCA
The DNA here is from genome assembly GCA_015243575.1 of Clostridiales bacterium. Lineage (NCBI taxonomy): Bacteria > Bacillati > Bacillota > Clostridia > Peptostreptococcales > Anaerovoracaceae > Anoxybacterium > Anoxybacterium hadale. Next base: position 3,679,568 of record CP042469.1, on the reverse strand, counting down.
TGAAATTTTACATATAATCGTCTATTAACAATGCACTTTAAATTATACAATTTCCTTTTGGTTTCGTCAATATTCGAAAAATATAAATAGATTCTGTATGGTTTATGGTAGAATCATGAGGTGCAAATAAATTTGCACCTTTTCCAATTCCGTGATATGATTTAAATTGAAATTACACAGATCTTCAGTGCTTTCTTAGAAAGGGGTTTCTATGAAAATCAGAGAATATGAGTTTATTATGCAAAAGGTTCTCCAAGTGGTTGATGAGGGCGTTCACGTACTCGACCGAGAGGGGAATACCATCGTATATAACGAAGCCATGTCACGCCTTGAGAAGATGCAGAGGAAAGGTGTTTTGAAAAGACCATTTACTGAGGTCTTTAAAAATATGAGTGCAGAAGAGAGCACTTTGCTTCAAGCGCTTCATCACATGAAGGTAACCCTGAACAAGCAGCAAACCTATCTGAATCGAGACGGAAAGGTTATTAATGCGATCAACAGCACGATTCCTGTCATTTATAATGATAATGTGATTGCAGCGATAGAGGTATCCAAGGATGTGACAGACATACGAAAGATGTCTAATACGATTCTGGATCTGCATAAGGAAAAACTGGAGCCTGAAAAAACAAAAGCACATCGTATCAGAAAATATTGCTTCGATAATCTGATCGGTCAGAACAAAAAATTTCTTGAGGTGATCTCCACAGCTAAAAAAGCCGCTAAGAGTACTGCTTCAGTCTTTCTCTATGGTGAAACGGGAACTGGGAAAGAGCTGATCGCACAGAGTATTCATTTTGATAGTGGAAGGAAGGAACGTCCTTTTCTTGCCCAAAATTGTGCAGCCTTACCGGAGAGCCTTCTGGAAGGGATTCTATTTGGTACAGCAAAGGGAGGCTTTACAGGAGCCATCGACAGGGAGGGGCTATTTGAACAGGCAGATGGTGGAACGCTGCTTCTTGATGAGATCAGTGCTATGCCCTATGAGCTTCAGGGAAAGCTGCTGAGAGTTCTGCAGGAAGACTATATCCGAAGGGTGGGTGGTACTGAGGATATTCCCATCGACGTTCGCATCATTGCGACGATCAACGAACGTCCGGAGCACCTGATTCAGAGCGGAAAGCTGCGGAAGGATCTCTATTATCGCTTGAATATTATAGGAATCGATTTGCCGCCTCTCCGGGAAAAGAAAGACGATATTCTCCTTTTAGCGGAAAAATTCATTGAGAAATATAACAAGCGCTATGGTAAAAATGTAACGTCTATTTCTGAGGGAGCTAAGGAAAAACTTTTGCATTATGATTACCCGGGTAATGTCAGAGAACTAGAGAATATCATTATGGCTGCTATTTCTATGGCAGATGAAGAGCTGCAACTAACGGAGAAGCATATTCTCATCAACAATGAAGATAAGGATATGACAAAAGGGCCGTATGATTTCAGCCAGGTTGGCATGGATTGGTATTTGGAGCAGATGGAAAAAGAAATGATCACTCTGGCTTTGGCCAAATACAGCGGAAATGTTTCAAAATCAGCAGATTATTTAAAGATAAAAAGACAGACTTTACAGCACAAAATGAAGAAATATCAGCTTTAATAAATGCAAATATCTTGGCGAATCAGTGCAAATAAATTGGCATAACAACTTATAAAATTTAAGATATAAACGGCGGATCGATTAGTTGATCCGTCATTTTTATTGCAATAAAAAGGAAACCGGCAATAATATCTTGAATTTGAGAGTAAATGCATGATTTTCTTCAAAATCATATCTTTTGGCATGCAGATTGCTTTATATAAGGTATATCATTGCATTGCAGCCGGATACTAATCCTGAGTGGATTGATTCAGCTTTATGATATAAATTGCTGCAAGCAGTACAATGATGGAATTAGATTAAATTATATTATGAAATCAATAAGAAGAGGAGAAAAGAAGATGGAAAATGTAAAAGTAATAATCTGGGGTCTTGGAGCAATGGGCTCCGGTATGGCTGAAATGCTTCTGAAAAAAAAGGGAGTTGAGATTGTTGGCGTAGCAGGCAGAGGAAGTAAAGTCGGCCGCAGCATGTACGAGTTCCTTTCCATAGAAAGAGGCGACCGCCAGGATGTAATCATCGGCTCGCCGGAAGACGTCATTACAGAAAAAGCAGCAGACGTTGTTCTGTGCTGCACCGACTCCTTTACAAAGAATGCATTTGACAGGCTGAAGTTTGTCCTTGAAAAGAAAATCAACGTGGTTTCCAGTGCAGAGGAGATGGCATATCCCAAGGCACAGTCTCCTGAACTAGCTGCTGAGCTCGATAAAATTGCAAAAGAAAACGGTGTCTCCATTCTGGGAACCGGAATCAATCCTGGTCTCATCATGGATCTGCTGGTGGTTATCATGACCGGCTGCTGTGAAGAGGTGGAACATATTGTGTCAAGAAGAGTAAACAGCTTATCTCCATTTGGTCCTGTTGTTATGGAAGAGCAAGGAATTGGAATCACAGAAGAAGAATTCAGAAAAGGCGTTGAAACTGGAAAATTATCCGGACATGTCGGCTTCCATGAATCCATCCATATGATCGCAGATGCCATTGGTTGGGATGTAGACAAAGTAACCCAGTCTATGGAGCCGATCAAAACAGACGTAGACAGAAAATCGCCTTATGGATTTGCAAAGGCTGGCAATGTTGCAGGCTGTGCAATGAAAGGTTTCGGATATGTTGACGGAGAATTAAAGATCGAAATGGATCATCCTCAACAGATTGAGCCGGAGCAGGTAGGCGTGCAGACAGGCGATTATGTAATTATCAAGGGAACACCTAATATCAATATGGTAAATTCTCCAGAAGTACCCGGAGGAATCGGCACCATAGCAATGTGTGTTAATATGATCCCTCATGTCATCAACGCTAGACCTGGTCTTCACACCATGATCGACCTGCCGGTTCCAAGAGCCATCATGGGAGATATGAGAAATATGATCAGTGAAGAAGCTAAAATTGTAAAATAAAAGGTGTGTAACTATGATTAAAAAAGGTGAATGGGTGAGAATCCATAAGATCATTCTGCAGCCTTCCGAAAGAGCTCCTCAGGTACCGGAGGATACAAAACAGGTTCCTCTGGAAATGTGGGATAAGGGCTTTTTACAGGAGGATGCGGAAATTGGAGATGAAGTCACGATAGAAACCGTTACGGGCAGAACGGAAACTGGAACCCTGATCGAAGTAAATCCTTACTACGAACATGATTTCGGAAAGTTCGTGCCGGAGCTTCTGGCTATCGATAAGCAGGTGAGAGGCATCTTATTCGGAGGTGATCAGGCATGACTATAGCAAACGACTATCAATCAGTAATGGGCCGAAAAGCTGAAATCATGCTGAAATCCGTAGGAATTGATTATTCAGCATTCGAAAGCGGATCCATCGCCTTTGACTATGAAAAGATGATGAGAGAGACCGGATACACCTTGGAGGAGATGCAGGAAATCCAGTACAGTGTCAACGTGGGAAATACTCCTGTTCTCGAACTGAAAAATCTTACGGCACTGGCACGAAAATGCGCTCCGCTTGGAAAGGGCGCCAGAATTTTTATCAAGGATGAAGCAGCGAACCCCTCCGGAAGCTTTAAGGCAAGACGTGCTGCAAATGCCGTTTACCATGCTAAGCGATTGGGATATAAGGGCGTAATTGCCGCAACCAGCGGAAACTACGGAGCAGCTGTGGCTTCCCAGGCGGCCATAGCAGGGCTGAAATGTATCATCGTTCAGGAATGCTATGACTCAAAGGGTGTAGGGCAGCCTGAAATCGTAGAAAAAGCAAGAAAATGCGAAGCACTTGGTGCGGAGGTCGTTCAGCTCTCCGTTGGACCTGAGCTGTTCTATAAATTCCTCCTGCTTCTTGAGGAGACGGGATATTTTAATGCCTCTTTGTATACTCCATTCGGTATCGCAGGGGTAGAAACCCTTGGATATGAGATTGCAATGCAGTTTCGAGAAAAATATGGAAAAGACCCGGATGCGGTGGTCTGCACCAATGCCGGGGGAGGAAATCTCACCGGAACTGCGAGAGGGCTGCGAAAAGCCGGGGCAAACTCAACGGTGATTGGAGCCAGCGTTAATCTGGCTGGACTGCACATGGCCTCAGACGGGCAATTTAACAGAAAATCATTTACTACAGGACATACGGGTTTTGGAATGCCGTTTTCTTCCTGGCCGGATCGTTCTGATGTTCCAAGATCGGCAGCAAGACCTCTGCGGTATATGGATCGCTACGTTACCATTGCCCAAGGCGAAGTCTTTTATATTACAGAAACCCTTGCAAGTCTCGAGGGACTGGAAAAAGGACCTGCCGGAAACACTGCCCTGGCAGCAGCATTTGCTATCGCACAGGAGATGGATCAGGATGAAATGATTCTTGTTCAGGAAACAGAATATACGGGAGCCGGAAAGCATATTCAGCCCCAGATATCCTTCGCAAAAGATAATGGAATTGAAGTATTTTTCGGAGATCCAAGTGAAGAGGTTCCGGGTAAGACCATCATTTTCCCATCCCATCCTTCCATGATTAAAGCGAGAGATGTTGATCTTGACCATATGAGACGTTCCTTAATCAAGACTGCGGTAAACAACTGCAGCGGCGTGCTTACGGAAGAGGATATCCTGTTCCTGGCAGAGGAAACGAAGACCGATGAGGGGTTTGTAAAAGGGGTTTTAAAATCTCTGTAGAGGCCACTATCTGCGGCACTCCCTCGGAAACCGCTCCCGTTGGTCGGACGGTTTCCTACAGGAATGCCGCAGACAGTGCCGCAGGATTCTTAAAACTCGAGCGACGGTTTCCTACGGGGATAGCACTGACAATGCGCAATGTTTTGAAAACGCGGTAGTTGGTCGGACGGTTTCCTACAGGAATGCCGCAGACAGTGCCGCAGGATTCTTAAAACTCGATACTTATAAATTCGGAACAGATTGAAAGGAAATAAAGATGAAAAGAGCAGATGATTTTCAGGAAAGAAGAAAACACATCGCTGGCCTGACAGATGAAGAACTCTACCAGAGATTCTGGCAGCTGACAGAGCAGGTGGTGAATCCTCTTCTGGAACTTGGGAAAAAGAATACAACGCCTTCCGTTGAACGATCCGTGCTGCTTCGAATGGGCATTTCCTCTCTTGAGACAAAGCCCATTGTGGAAGGCTGCATGGACAGAGGCCTAATGGGAAAAGGCGCAGGACATGTGGTATATAAGCTGGCAAAGGCAAAGAACATCGACATCAAAGAAGCCGGAACCCTCCTTGCCCAGGGAAAATGCTGGGATGAAGCAGCAGCGTTATTCAAGGGAGGAAAATAAGATGAGTGATATGAAATTGAAGCATAACGAGAAATTGGATGTTGAAAACATCTTAAAGGACCTGGATCAATACAGACCAAAGAGAAGAGGCTGGACCTGGAGAACGCCGGAAGCAAATCTTGAAATGGTTCCTTTTACGTACCACGATGCCACAACACCCCTTGAAAACAGCATCGGGCTTCCATCCTCAAAATATTTTGACGGAATCGATCCCCAGCCGTCTCCGGTTATCACAACGGAGATTGCATCAGGACGTTTTGAAGATGATATCCGCCGCATGAGAATGGCTGCCTGGCATGGTGCTGATCATATCATGGTTATCCGAACTGCGGGACAGTCCCATATGGACGGACTCATTGAAGGAACTCCGCAAGGAATTGGAGGCGTTCCCATCACGAGAAAACAGGTGAGGGCGCAAAGAAAAGCACTGGATCTCATTGAAGAGGAAGTGGGCAGACCCATCAATTACCACTCCTACGTTTCAGGTGTTGCAGGACCTGATGTTGCCGTTATGTTTGCCGAAGAAGGAATCAACGGGGCCCATCAGGACCCTCAGTATAACGTACTCTATCGGAATATCAATATGGTTCGTTCTTTTGTAGACGCCTGTGAATCAAAGAGAATTCTTGCGTGGGCAGACATTGCACAGATTGACGGGGCACATAATGCAAATGCTACCGCAAGGCAGGCCTGGAAGGTTATGCCAGAGCTTATCGTTCAGCATGCGATCAACTCCCTGTTCTCAGAAAAGGTCGGCATCAAGCCAACCAACATCTGTCTTTCAACAGTGCCACCAACTGCTCCGCCGGCTCCCTGTGTTTACATGGATCTGCCCTATGCGGTTGCACTCCGGGACATCTGTGATAAATACAGAATGAGAGCCCAGATGAACACCAAGTATATGGAAGCGTCCGCTAGAGAGGCGACAGTAACCCATGTACTTAACATGCTGATATCAAAACTCACGAGAGCGGATATTCAGTCCACCATCACTCCGGATGAGGGAAGAAACGTACCATGGCACATCTATAATATAGAAGCCTGCGATACTGCAAAACAGACCTTGACAGGACTTGACGGCCTCATGGAAATGATTGAGCTCAAGAGCGATGGTCCTCTCCGTGAAAAAGCAAGAGAAATCAAGGAAAGAGCCTGCCTATTCATGGAGGAAATCGTGGCTGCAGGCGGTTACTTCAAAGCAGTAGAAGAGGGCTTCTTCGTTGATTCTGGCATGTATCCTGAGAGAAACGGTGATGGGATTGCCAGAAAAGCGGAAGGCGGAATCGGATACGGCTACGTTTATGAAAGAGACGAAGATTATTTTGCACCGGTTACGGCGCATTTCGGATACAACAATGTCGAGCAGTACGGCGGAAATCCTGAAAACCCATCTGAACTCATCGGAGGCTGTACATTTGAAGATCCGGATAAAATTGTCTACATCGATGAACTGGACGATGTTGATAATGTAAAAGTCCGCATGGAAGAAACCGCAAAATACAGAAACAGTGATATGATCAAACCGGAAATGGAATGGATGGCTGACGGAACTGTGATGATGAACATGTTCATTCCTACAAACAGAAGAGTCGCGGAAGTAGTAGCGGTTGAAATCGCAAAGAAGATGAATCTGCAGGACCCGGAAGTAATCAACCGGGAAGTAATGCAGGAAGCGGAAGGTACGAGAATCGAACTGAAGGGCAGAGTTCCGTTTGATATCGACCTTTCCACCCTTGTCATTCCGCCGGAACCACAACTTCTCAGCGAAGACGAGATCCGTACGGATATTGAACAGTATCCGATGAAAATCGTGTGCGGAACCGTTGGAGAAGACGAGCACTCAGTGGGCCTGCGCGAAATCATCGATATCAAGCATGGAGGCATCGAACGATTTGGTATCGAAGTCCACTATCTGGGAACCTCAGTGCCCGTTGAAAAGCTTGTTGATGCAGCGGTGGAACTGAATGCAGATGCGATCCTTGCCTCCACCATCATCAGCCATGATAATATCCACTATAAGAATATGAAACGGATTCATGAGCTGGCAGTGGAAAAGGGAATCAGGGACAATGTGATCATCGCCGCAGGCGGAACCCAGGTTATTCCCGAGGAAGCTGTAAAAACAGGCGTTGATGCCGGTTTTGGAAGAAACAGCCATGGTATCGACGTGGCTACGTTCCTTGTGGAGAAACGCAGAGAAATGCGAAATTAACATAAAGCGCCAGCCAGGGGCATTCTCTCGGAAACCGCTCCCGTTGGTCGGACGGTTTCCTCTGAGAATACCCTTGGCTTAGGCGTTGTGTTATTTCGCATCCGTTACAGGAATCCGTGGCATCGGACGGTTTCTCTGATATTACCGCAGCAAAATTCATGCTCCATGCCACACATTCGAGGTCGGACGGTTTCCTCTGAGAATACCCTTGGCTTAAGCGTTGTGTTATTTCGCATCCGGCGCAGAAATTCTTGGCATCGGACGGTTCTGAAATTGAAATTGGGGTGAAGTGATGATTGAGACAGAGCGTCTTTTTATGGTAGAAGCGGTTGAGGATGAAATAAACTCAATCATTGAACTGGAAAGTCACAAGGAGAATCGAGACTTTATTTGGATCGGTACATATGAGGAACATAAAGCGGAGATTGCTGATAGAAATCATCTGCTCCTTGTATTCAAAAGGAAGGAAGATTCCGCTATTGTAGGCTTTTCATTGATAAAAATGGATTTCAAATCTGATGTTTTTGAGCTTCGCAGAATTGCAGTATCCGAAAAACGAAAGGGGTATGGCAAAGAGGCCATGCTTGCACTGCTTCGATATGCATTCGAAGAGAAAAATATGAATCGTTTCTGGCTTGACGTTTATCCCGACAATTTTATCGGGATTCATTTATATGAGGGACTGGGAATGCATCGTGACGGAGTGCTGAGGCAGAATTACAAATCGGAAAGAGGATATCTCGACCAAATTATTTATTCCATGCTGCAAAACGAATACTTTAAAATAGATCTAAAAGAGGAGAACTGTTATGAAAGTTGATGTTCTGGTTGCTGAAATCGGATCAACGACCACAGTAGTCAATGCGTTTCAGGGAATCAACACCAATGAGCCAGTTTTTATTGGCCAAGGACAGGCACCCACATCCGTATTGGATGGAGATGTTAGAATTGGCCTTCAAGGTGCGGTGGATGATCTGAGAAACAAATTGGGAACAGAAACGCTGGACTACGAAGAGATGCTGGCTACTTCAAGTGCTGCAGGCGGCCTTAAAATGACCGTTCACGGCCTTGTTTACGATATGACTGCAAGGGCTGCCAAGGAGGCGGCACTGGGTGCAGGAGCAATTATTCATAATGTTACTGCTGGAAAGCTGAGAAGGACAGATCTGGCAAAAATTAAAGAAATCAAACCCAACTTGATTCTCATTGCAGGTGGGGTGGATTACGGAGAACGTGAAACCGCAATATACAATGCGGAAATGATCCGGAGTCTGGGTCTGAAAACCCCGGTGATTTATGGCGGAAACATTGAAAATCAGGAAGAAATGAAGCTGATTTTCGATGAAGAAAGCGGGATGAAACTGTATATCGTTGATAATGTTTATCCTAAAATCGACGATCTAAATGTAGAGCCTGCCAGAAGGGTGATACAGGATGCCTTTGAGGAACATATCATTCATGCGCCGGGAATGGAGCATGTACGGGATATGGTAGGAGGTCCCATCATTCCCACACCGGGAGCGGTGATGGAAGCCACGAAGGTTCTTTATGAATGTCTGGGAGACCTCATCGTGCTAGACGTTGGCGGTGCAACAACGGACCTTCATTCCGTAACCGATGCATCCGATGAGATTGCGCGGATTCTCGTCAGTCCGGAGCCTAAAGCAAAAAGAACCGTTGAAGGTGACCTGGGCGTTTATGTAAACATGAACAATATTATCGAGGTCATCGGAGAGAGTAAACTTGCAGAGGAGTTAGCAGATTTAGATCTTGCGAAAATCAAGGAAAGCTATCAGGCTATCCCCAAAACACCAGATGAAATTCGGTTTGTGGAGCGCCTGACAAAAGAGGCTGTACTGAGAGCAGTAGAACGGCACGCCGGAAAGCTACGGTATGTTTATGGGCCTTCGGGGAGAACCACGTTGGCAGAAGGGAAGGATCTGACCCAGGTCAAATACATCATTGGAACGGGAGGCGCGCTGACCAGACTTCCGCACAGAATAGAGATTATGCAGTCCATAGCGGAAAGTAACCATACAGGGCTTAACCTCTACCCGGGGCAGCATGCGCGGATTCTCGTTGATAACGACTATATCATGGCATCCCTTGGCGTTCTATCGAGACGATACAAAGAGTCAGCCATTAAACTGATGGAAAAGAGTCTGCAGACAAAATTTATAAAATGAAATATATTGTAATTTGGAACCTATTATTGGCGCAGAGTAAATAGAAGGGTGGAGCGCAACCATGTATCCAAGACTGAACATTGATCTTACGAAACTAAAAGAAAACTTAAATGCCGTCAGCAAGATCACGAAGCAACAGGGTGGCTGCAGCATGATGATCGTTACGAAAGGACTTTGTGCAGAACCGGGGCTTGCAAATCTGCTGCTTTCTCATCCGGAAGTAGATTTTATTGCTGACTCAAGAATTCAGAACATCAAGACCTTCGCAGGATGTGGAAAAAAGACCGCATTGCTTAGGCTGCCCATGGCCAGTGAAATTTCTGATGTAGTGCGGTACGTTGATCTCAGCTTCAACTCGGAGCTTGCGACCATCAGGCTTCTAGACCAGGAAGCTGAGAGGCAGGGCAAGGTTCACGATATTTTGCTTATGATCGATTTGGGTGATCTGCGGGAAGGTATTTTTTATCAGGATGAAGATCAAATCTTTGCCGCGGTGGAAGAATGCCTTGCCAGCAAGCACATCAGATTTTATGGGGTTGGGGTAAATCTGACCTGCTATGGTGCGGTGATTCCGAAAGAAGACAACCTGTCCGTATTGGTTGAAACGGCAAGGAAAATTGAAGAGAAATTCAAGATACAACTTAAAATGGTTTCTGGAGGCAATTCAAGCTCCATCTATCTGGCGGAGCGGGGCGAACTGCCGAAGGGCATCAATAATCTAAGGCTGGGAGAGGCGTTTTTACTGGGGAATGATACTGCCTATGGCACGAGACTACCCGGAACCGTTGACGATGCTCTTATTCTGGAAGCACAGATCATCGAGCTGAAGCATAAGCGCTCTCTGCCCATTGGAGAGATCGGGGTAGATGCGTTTGGACAGCGTCCCGTTTATGAGGATCGTGGCGTGATCAAAAGGGCTATTCTGGCAATCGGAAAGCAGGACACCGACCCCGAATCCATGATCCCCTTGGATAAAAAGATCGATATTCTGGGGGCAAGCTCCGATCATTTGATTCTGGATGTAAGTAAGTCGGATAGAGATTATAAAGTGGGGGATGTTATCAGTTTCCGCCTGGGTTATTCCGGTATGCTGAAATGTGCGACCAGCAGGTATGTGGAGAAGGGATATCTTTAATATAGCCAAAGTACTGTCACTTACTTTTTTTCATGATATTACTCTCCTTTCAATAATTTGATATCTGTGAGGATGGATAACTAATTAATCTTCCGCAGCCCTTCTTTTATAAATTTTAATTATTGATGATAATAGTAGATAGATGAAACAACCATACAGGATTAATATTAATTGTGAATAATCATAAAAAATTGATGTTACCTTAGTAGTTAACAAATACTGCAATAGGATAATTAAACCGATTGTAATGCTAAATGATTTTGTTAATATTACTTTTGAGCTAAATTGTAGTAGTAAGCAAATTACATTTTTTACAAATTAATTTTTAACTAATTTGTATGGGCGCGGAGAGTTCTCCTCGGTACGTCAAAAACCTGATATGTTAAAGCGGTATGCATAAAACTGTTACAAGTAAAACTCTAGTCATATTTTTGATTCTCATTATCATCTCCTCCGTTATTCTCTCTCAGTTTTCTTAAAACCAATGATGGAGATTAAAATACCCACTAATTGATAAGAAATGATGAATCCCCCTAACAAGAGAGGGTATTCCCCAATCAAATTGCGGTTTGCATAAACGATGCCTAATGATTCATATCCAAGCACAGGACTGAGCAGAATGATCAATGCACCGCAAATTAAGATTTTTAGTTTCATGGTTGCATCCTCAATTTTCATATTTTAATAATCAAAAGGTCTCTTGTGATATGATTCAACGGAACAACTCACTTTAGTTCAGCCCATTGGCCTCACCCCCCTCCAACTCCATGAATTCTTGTCTCAATAAGCTTCTTCGGAGCTTGTAATAGAGCAAGTATCAAGGAGTGTTCCGTTTTTATAGGTCTTTAATGTTCCTGTAAAGCGATATGTAAACCCTTTTGAAATGGTTGACGACCCACTGAATTTTGCAATGCCGCCGGATGGTGATGCTTTCTGAGTCCATGAATCGACGGTTTTCCAACTGCCGGACTTGTATTGCTGCAACTTGATGCTGAATTCGATTTTGTCAGAAGACGCTGATTCAACGATAACAGCGCAAATGGCTTTTCCTGACTTGATAGAAAAATCGGTGGAATAGCGATCCATTCCTGTCCACATGGGAGAAATTATGGCGGATGCATAGGCTTGTTCCAAGACTGGCTCCCCTGCATAAACCGCTCCTGGTGCAGAACCTATAGACAGCATTAACGCTGCTGTGATCAATATTTTTCTGTTCATATAAAAAACCTCCTTTACTGATATAACAAAAAAAGGAGGTTTTATATTACATAAAAATAATAAAAATTTATTTTATTTCCATATATTTTATACTTTCGGCAATTTCCAACATTTCGCTTAGCGTCAGAACATCACTGAAGAGGCTGAATTGGTGTTCATAATTCATCCAGATGATCAGACAGGTATCTTCGCTCTCCCAGGCTTGCCCCTTGGCACCATTGATCTCTACCTCGCTGATTTTGACATTTTCATTGTTCACCCCAGTTTTTGTCTTTCCGGCAGGGGAGACAGACAGATTGATAAAATGTTTTTTACTGTCGTGGAAGGTGATATATTGGATCGAGCTTACTTCAAATACCTCATTAAGTGCAAATCCCTGAGGAAGTTTTGATGGATAGAATGATCCTTGCCAGTCCGCAGGAAAGAGGGCACGCTCTTCTGGGCTGACTGGCTCCGATTCCACTGGTACAAGCTCCAGATATTCGCCGTGATTGATCCAAAGGAGTTCGAAAACCCGATAACGAAAAGCATCAACGGTAGCGGTCAGAACGGTGCAAACCGTAAGCAGACAAAGGAGAATCACCGCAGCTGCTCTGGCAAGTGATCGAAAGCGCTTTTGTAATGCCTTTTTTTGTTCGGATTGCTCTAGTTTTCTAATGAGCGCTGTCTTTTTCTCCAGAAATTCTACAGAAAGCCGGATGCTTTCTGCACCGTGTTTGTGCTTCTCATACTCCAGTGTATTTTCTCTGATCATCGCGATTGCTGCAGCCTTCATAAAGGCGTCCGCTCTTTCTCTAACGGCAGCATCGTATTCGTTTTTTAGATCATTCATAGTCTGCTGCCTCCTTTCGCTTCTTCGCCGGTTGGTTTCCTGCAGGAGCTGATTTTACATTCTCCGTTTCCTTAGCTGTGCCAGTTTTTCGAATGATTGATGCAAGCTTTTGTTTAATACGATAGAGCTTGACTCCTACGTGATTTCCGTTCATTTTTAAGAGGTCAGCAATTTCCTTGTTCTGGTACCCGACATAATATTTTAACGTCATAATGTTCACTTCCAGGGGGTCCAGAATACTTAGATATTGCTTTGCATCGGAAAGCAATTCGGTATTGGCAAGGATATGATCCACATCAGCGGTCCTATCCTCTATTTGATATAACAAATTTTCGGGATCATCTATTACAGCACTTTGCTGTTTTTTTAGCTTGTGGTATAAATTAATTGCTCTGCTCTTAACCATCATCAAAAGGTAACTCTTGGTTGCAGGAGAATCGGGATCAGCAAGTTTCTCCATAAGGCTTTCATTTTCAAGCATCTCAAGAAAGCAATCCTGAACAACGTCCTCTGCATGTTTTTGATCGTGAAGAATACTCATTGCAACGCGTATCATAACCTGTTCATGGAGCGAATAGATTCTGCAATATTTTGATTCAGTTTTTGCGTCGGTAAAAATTAAAAAAATCATTACTTCCTCTTTTGCTATCAATCGGATTGTGCAAGCCATGACGCACATACGGAATCGGAAAGACCTGCTGAAGGTCAGCAACCTTTCTCAACGATTGGTAAAATCCTATACATAACTATACTGGAAATTTTATACTGTGTAAAGGCTGCAAAAAACCCCCCGCAGATGCAGGGGGCTTTTTAAAGAGTACTTTCATTTAACGACTATTCAGTATACTCCAAAGAAGTATCAATTCCAACCGTATTGGTGGTTCCGTCCCATGTAACACCAATGTTGAAAGCAGCAGCCAGATCTCTCAGCTTGAAATAGTTATTTCCGCCTATGTTATAAGCGGTTAAAGCGATCTCTGTTCCATCTTTATAAATCTTGGAAGTGTTCAGCGTAGCGCTCTTTGCGGTTCCATCTCCTGCAGCCATTTCGCCGCCTACTGCGGTATACGACTTGCTGGAGAGGAGATTGATGGCCTTAACATCTGCGTTATATTCTACATCAAATTGTTTTGCTGTGCCGCTTACGACTTTAGCAATATCTCTCAGCTTAAAATAGTTATTTCCGTCGATATTGTAAGCTTCAAAGGAAGTTGCTGCACTGTTTACCAGCACCTTTGAAGCGGTAGCCTTTGCATCAGCTTTTGTCACAGCAGCAGGAGTTTCTGCCGGTGCGGTAACATCCGGTTTTGTGGTAGCTGCTGGAGTCTGTTCATTTGATGCGGTTCCTTTAACAAGAATCATGATATCAGTGGAGCCTTCTTCCGCAATGAACGTAGAGATTGAGTAATATCCGGGCTCTGTCAGCGTAGCAGTAGCGCCCTTTGAAACAAGCTCCACATCTTGCGTATCAGGATCAACAGTTGATAAATCAACGGTTTTAATAAGATCTCTCATGGCATCTTCGGGATTTGGCACACGGATTTGAGTGATGCCTTTCAAGGTTGTAACTTTTCCGGCAGAAGTGAAGCTTTCCCCTTCTTTTTTCATCTTTTCAGCAGTGAAGCCGTGGGAATCTCTAAGGGTTGTAATAACGCATGGTGCGTCAACTTCAAAAAAGGCATCAAGGTATTCTTCTGTAGCTTTTGCATCCAGTTCTTTTGTAACGTTTGTTACAGAGATGTTATCGAGCGTTACACCCGTATCTTCCCGACCGTTTACATTTACGGTTTTGCCTGCTGCGAAGGCAGAAACAGGAGTAAGCAGAAGCGCTGCTGCCAGTGTAAGTACAAATAATCGTCTACGGTTTACTTTCATTCTCATTAATCTCCTTTTCACGATTCAATAAAAATATTAACCTTTTAAATATACCAAGAAAAGGATAATTTGTAAACGAAAAAGCGAAAATGTACACGCATAATCAAAATTTTCTGGATATATTATGAAATATTTAGAATCTATTCGACAAATAATCAACATAATATAACCCCCGATATAAGCAAATAAAACGAGCTGTATTGGGGGTGTATAATCTATTCTTAAGCTGACTAGTTTCCTTTTATAAAATGCTACTAAATCAAATTTTGACTTCTGCCTCCTGACCGGGTTTTAGTGGGCAATCTTTGGGGAGGAGCAATTTGACTTTGATACTCTTACGGTTTTTATTTGCAGGGGTCTGCATATCTTTTGGGGTATAGTTACTTTTTACATCGATATATTTCACCGTTGCCCTATAGGAAGTACCATTGCTTACCACATCATAAGTCTGATCGTACTCCATGGAATAAAGATCCTCAACAGGCAGATAGAATACAAAATAGTTTTCTCCGTCAGCAGCAAGATCGACAAGATTATATCCAGGGGAGATCATGTCGCCGGGAAGATAACTCTTGCTCATAACCACACCGTTCGACGCTGCTTTTATTGTATATTTATCTAAGTTTTGAAGCATCTCTTCCTGCTGGCTTTCCAGTTTCTCCAGTTCCAGCCGGGTAGACTCTGCCGGAGTTCCGCTGGCGGCATTATCGAGCTGAGCTTTTGCTGACACTACACCATTGGAAGCTGTGTCGGCCGCAACTTTGGACTTCTCCAAAACATCTTTTGTGATTGCGCCCTGCGTAAAAAGCTCCTGAGCATTTTGATAGTCTAGGGTTGCCTTCTGGCTTGCCGATACTGCACTGTTATAATTCGATCGCGCGATAGCTATACTGTTTGAAGCCTTTGAGCCGCTTTGAGATTCCTGCTCGGACAGGGCGATTCGTGTCTGGTCCAAGGTGAGCTGCAGCTGCTTCAGGCTATACTCCAGATCAGTTTTATCAATGATTGCAATGACATCTCCTTTTGCAACATGGGTACCAAGATCAACAGGCAGTTTCACTATTTTACCGGGCACTTCTGAGATGTGGGGAAGAATCGTTGCTTCGACCACGCCGGTAAACTGATTGCTGCCGCTCAGAGATATAGATGCAATTAGAGCGGCAGCCGCCAGAATGACAAGAGGAATTAGTTTTCGTTTGTGATTTATATGTTTCATGATTCCAACCTCCTTTTATATTCTTCGGTAACGCTTCAGCAGTCTGGTATTTGCTGCCATGAAAAGGGTGGTTAGGCCCAAAAGAACCAAAACATCAAGACAAATATCATAAAACCCTCCGCCGCGGATCATTACCTTTTCCAGCGCATCTGCCACATAATAGAGCGGCATAAACTTTCCAACAATGCTCCAGGCCGGGGACAGGTCGAAAAGGCCGGTAAAAAAGACCTGGGGGACCACTACTATGGGGATGAACTGAATCATCTGAAACTCGCTGGAAGCCAGTGTTGAAAGAAGGATCCCCAGCGTGAGTGCTGT
The DNA here is from genome assembly GCA_015243575.1 of Clostridiales bacterium. Taxonomy (NCBI): domain Bacteria; kingdom Bacillati; phylum Bacillota; class Clostridia; order Peptostreptococcales; family Anaerovoracaceae; genus Anoxybacterium; species Anoxybacterium hadale. The sequence goes on along the minus strand of CP042469.1, from coordinate 3,663,247 downwards.
CATCGCGGAAAGCAAGGTAACCAGTAGTACCAGCCATAAGGATCCGATCATCATAATGTCCAGAACATAGACGACAAATATTGTTATGATCAGGGATTGAATAACTGTGACTGCGCCAAACCCCAGGACATATCCCGTAACGATTTCCCAGCGTTTAATGGGCGTAGAAAGGAGCTTCTCCAAAGTACCTGTTGTCCGCTCCTGCAAAAAGGAAATCCCAGAGATCAGGAAGGTAAAGAAGAATACGAGAAACCCGATAAGCAGAGAGCCGAAATTGTCAAAAAGGGCCAGATCATCCGAACCATACACGTAGTTGATTTCTGTCTTCAGATCCTTTCGTTCTATGGCAGGGCCCATTCCTTTTTTCGCTGCTTCCATGGCTGCCAGTACTGCATTTGATTTCGTCGAATTGCCGCCGTCGATGTCGATATAAATCTTACCGCTGATCATTTTCACAGAGGCGATGATTCTTTCATCCTTCAGCATCTGTGCCGCTTCCGAATCACTGCAGCGGATGGGGACGATATTATTTTCATAAAGGTGTTCAACATACTGCTGCGGCGCATTAATTACTCCTACAGATAAGTCTGTGGTTGATGAGTCCAAGATGAAATAGATTAGTGTCAGAAGGAGAAGCGGCGCACAGAGAATCAGCGCCAGGGTTCTTTTGTCGTTGCGGAGCTGATTTAGGATACGAAGAACCATAGCCTTAATCCTCATGACCATCACCTCCATAGTAGATAAAAGCTTCCTCTATGCTTTTCGCACCAATTCTGCTCTGAAGCTCCTGAGGCGTGCCCTGGGCGATCAGAATTCCCTGCCGCATCATTGCAAGCTGATGGCATTTTTCAGCCTCATCCATGACATGGGTCGTTACCAATATGGTCACGCCTGCATCAGACATTTTGTAAAGCTCATTCCAGATTTCCTTTCGGAGCAGCGGATCAATCCCTACTGTTGGTTCATCCAAAATCAGAACCTTGGGATGGTGAAGGATGGACATGGCCAGAGAAAGTCTGCGTTTCATACCGCCCGAATATGCAGAAACCGGCTTATAAAGATCATCGGAAAGATTCACAAGTTCCATGACTTCGGGAATCCGTTTCCGATACTGTTCTTTTTTCATACCATAAATAGAAGCAAAAAACTCCAGGTTGTCTGCAGCTGGCAGCATCATATATAAAGCATCGGACTGTGCCATATAGCCGATTTCATTCATCAGTGAAAGCTGGGGCATCGGTTTTCCAAGGACAAAAGTTTCACCGGAGGTTGCTTCGGAAATGCCAGCCATAATTTTGACTGTTGTGGTCTTTCCGCAGCCAGAGGGGCCAAGCAGTCCATAAATGGCTCCATACGGTACGGAAAGATCTACGCTTTTCAAAACCTGTTTTTCCCCGTAAAATTTATTTACTTGATTCATAACGATACAGTTGGTTTCATCCTTCATTATTGAATCCTTTCAATACGAGCAAATAGATAGGAACAAAATATATTCTTGTACACAACAACGTGTTGTTTTATACTCATATTATAATGAGTCATTTCGAGAAAATAAATCAACAATATTGTGATAAATGTCGGGATATTGAAAAATAAATCGGCAGGTATTTCACTGAATTCGGAGGAAATTACGATGAATTATGATTCGCAACGGGTAGCGGAAACGAAAGATCGCATCAAGGAGGCCTTCTTCGATCTCTATGAAACAAAAAAAATAGAGAAGATCAGTATCAAAGAAATTACTGACAGGGCGAATTTAAACAGAGGAACCTTCTACATCTATTATAAGGATATCTATGATTTGCTTGAAAAAGCTGAGGATGAGTTTCTGGAAGAATTGGTAGACAAAATAAAGGGCGTTGCCACAATGATCCTGAGGGGCGGGGATATCCATGCCTTCATGCCGCCGCTATCATTCTATGAAAAGTACGGCAGATATCTGAAGGTATTGCTGGGTAATAACGGTGATCCCAATTTTGTTTATAAGATAAAAAACTTCGTAAAGCAAACGCTTCGAATGCTCATGCTGCAAGAAAATCTGCCTGTAGTTCCTCGAACCGAATACGTGATGGAGTATATGGCATCGGCGCAGATCGGGCTGATTACTTTATGGATTCAAAGAGACATGGAAGTCCCCCTTGAGGAGATGGGAGACTTAATCCGTGAGATTTCGCTACATGGTCCAGTGGGGTATATTATAGGAAGAGATAGTGAGGAATAAGTCTTAACGACGTTCCAGTTCGAGGAGAAAGATCTTTTTGTCCAGCCCGCCTCCGTATCCTACCAACGCACCGTTTGCACCGATGACCCGGTGACAGGGAATAAAGATGGAGATCGGATTTCTGTTGTTTGCCATACCAACCGCACGGCATGCTTTTTCGTTTCCTGCCATCTTAGCGATTTGCTTATAGCTGCGGGTTTCTCCATAGGGGATTTGCAGAAGGGCGTTCCAGACACGCTGCATAAATTCCGTTCCCGCTGGAGCAAGGGGAAGTTCAAATTCTTTACGCTGACCATCAAAATACTCTTTTAGCTGCTTCGCCGCTTCGGTAAGAACGGCAGTTTCCCCATGGGTATATCCTTCAGGAGAAAAGGCCTCATTCTGAAAGAATAAATGTGTAATCTTGTCATCAGATTCCGCAATTCCAATTGGGCCTAATTTTAATTCATAGTAAAATACATTTGCCATATAAATCTCCTTTCCTTTCTCTTGAAGTTCATGATTCTGTTCTTTGGCTATTAAGTCAGAGCTCTGATTTACTGGCTTATCATTCGTGATTGGGATTTATACGTTCTATTGGGGGACAGGGCATTTTCCATCATAAATTACCTCACGGTAGCCAGTCGGATCCGTATCACCTTCGGTGCTGACCAACAGGATTACCGAATGCTGATCAATGCCCATCTGGGTTCGCATCCCCGCTAGTTCACTCCGCTCCATGAGGAGGGACAATAAACCCAATCCTACCGCGCCCGATTCACCGGAAATAATCTTTGGGTCCTTCCCCAACGGATTTGCCAGTGTACGCATTCCTTTTGCCGTTACAAAATCAGGACAGGCAGCAAAGAAAGAGGACCAATCTCTCAGGATGTGCCAGGTTGTGAGGCAGGGATCTCCGCAATTAAGGCCTGCCATAATGGTCTCCTGGATTCCTGCAACTGCATGAGGGTTGCCATCGGCAGCCAGCGCAGATTCCATCACACAGGCCACGTTGACCGGTTCTACAATGGTGGTTATGGGAGGTTTGCCATCGAATCGGCAGGCGTAATATCCCAATATTCCTCCAGCGAAGGAACCCACACCGGACTGAAGAAACAGATGGCTTGGTTTCTGTATGCCTTCCAACCCGAGCTGCTCCAGCATCTCTGCGCCCATTGTGGTATAGCCCTGGGTAATCCAAGAGGGAATTTCCTCATATCCTTCCCAGGCAGTATCCTGTACCAGCGTCCAGCCGCAGTCCTCAGCGCGTTTTGCAGCCAGCTTTACGGTATCGTCATAATTGACTTCGGTGACGATGACTTCTTCCGCCCCCGCTGCATAGACCGCATCTACACGGCTTTGCGCCGTTCCTTTCGTCATGTAGATATAGGATTTACAGCCATATCGGGAAGCGGCCCAGGCAATGCCCCTTCCATGATTCCCGTCGGTAGCTGTAATGAAAACCATATTGCTGATTTTCTGCTTGACATCAGGAGTCTGAAGCTGCGGAAAGGTAACCTGCTTGATATCCAGATCCAGCTCTCTGCAGATTACGCGGGTTACCGCATATAAGCCGCCCAGGCTTTTAAATGCATTCAGGCCGAACCGTTTGGATTCATCCTTTATGTAAATTTTCCCTACACCCAGATGGCTGGCCAGTGCGTCAAGGCATACGAGGGGCGTAGACCGATAATCGGGCACCGTCTCATGAAACCGGCGGATATGGGAAACGTTCGCTTCCGAAAGAAAGTCAGGAAAGTTCGTGTCACAGCACTGTTCGTTTGCAAGGAGCCGGATGCCCAGCTTTGATTCGGTGATATCCATCTTTATTCTCCTTTTTAAATATTATTCTGAACATAACTTTTGTCGAAGGTTATCACAACATAATAGGTCTTATCCAGCAGCTGAAGCTGTTCCTGAACATAATCCTTGATATAATTCTCTGCCAGCTTACATTCCGGAGAGATGACGATATCAAATATGATGTTGCTGTGGGTATATCCTGCCACGACTCTCAGGTCATGATAGCCAATGACACCGTCCAGATCGGCAAGGATGCCGCCAATTCTCGCATTGAGATCCTTCGTTAGAGGGTCTTGGGTTTCCAATGGATCCATGTGAACTACAAGATGAAGTTTCAAATCGTGGCTGATGGTTCGCTCAATATTATCAATGACATCGTGGCTATGAATCAAATCGCCATAGGCATCTACTTCCACATGAACAGAGGCAAAAATCCGCCCGGGGCCGTAATCGTGGACGACCAGATCGTGGATTCCGAGTACCCCTTCGTGTGAACAGATTCGTTCCTCGATTTCATGAACCAATTCGGGATCCGGCGCTTTTCCCAGCAATGGACTGGAAGTTTCTCTGATTAGCTGGATTCCGGAATAGATGATAAAAAGAGCCACAATACAACCCATATAGCCGTCCAGCTGAAGGCCTGTGATTTTTCCGGTTAGGATGCTAAGCAGTACGGCACTGGTGGCAATCACATCATTTCTGCTGTCAGTGGCGGTGGCTTTTAAGGTGGTTGAATGAATCTCTTCTCCGATTACTGCGTTAAAGCGAGTTTGCCATATCTTGATACCGATGGCCATAACCAGTACCAGAACTATGATGGGGCTGAACTGAAGCGTATCCGGGTTCAGCACTTTATCAAAGGAGGTAGTAAAGAGTTTCCCTCCAAGCAGAATAATCAAAAGGGAGATTGCCATTCCGGTGAGATATTCAAATCGGGCATGTCCATAAGGGTGTTCCTTGTCGCTTGGCAGGGAAGCGAGCTTAAAGCCCACCAGTGTAATGATCGAGGAAGAAGTATCCGCCAAATTGTTTACCCCATCGGCTATGATGGCGATGCTGCCGACAAGGCTGCCAATAGCGATTTTTGATGCACAAAGAAACAGATTGGTAAATACGCCCACAAGGCCTGCAAGGCGGCCATAGCTTTCCCGTACTTTTGGGTCCTTACTATTTTCATAATCTTTTACAAAGGTTCTGATTAATATTTTTCTCATCTCGGCTCCCGTTTCTTTTCAGATATTGCGTTCTTGCTATTATATGCCAATTTTACCTGTTTGTAAACATGGAACGGTTGAATTGGAATGGATAGAGCGCCCTGGGAGTTCTTAACTGAAAAAATAAATTACCTATTAGAAAACGGGGTACAAATATGGTAGAATATTGGGAAGAATAGGAGATAGATGATGAAATATGACACAGTACTTTTTGACCTGGACGGCACTCTACTAAATACCCTTGATGATCTGTATGAAAGCGTTAACGCCATCATGAAGCAGGAGGGGTATGCGCTTCGAACGATGGAAGAAATCAGGGGATTTATCGGTGACGGTGCAAAGATGCTGATCACAAGATCCCTTCCAGAATCCTCTCCAGAGGAAGAGGTCTCCCGCTGTATTGAATTGTTTCGCAGCCATTACGTTACGAATATGAACAACAGTACCAGCCCTTACGAAGGAATCATGGAGTTACTGAAAGAACTGAAGAAGCAAGACTTTAAAATAGGCGTTGTTTCCAACAAGCCGGATGAAGCGACAAGAGAAATGTGCCGGATGTTCTTTGATGGCATCGTTGATGCGGCCACAGGGGACAACCATGAGCGAAAGAAAAAGCCAGCACCGGATAATGTTTTTGAAGTCATGAGACAGCTTGGTGCTCTGCCCGAAAAAACCCTGTATGTGGGCGATTCCGATACCGATATTATCACAGCTCGAAATGCCGGATTAAAAAGTGTCGGCGTAACTTGGGGCTTTCGTGCAAAAGAACTTTTAATTGCAGAAGGGGCAGATTATATCGTGGATCAGCCTGGTCAGATTTTAGCCTTGCTGATGAAATCTGTGTAAAAAATTGAAAAGAGGGCAATAAAATTTAGGGATGCAGATTAAAAATCGTAGAGCATTATTTAGAGATCAAGGTTTTATATGTTAAAGAATATGAACAGAAAACGGAAGGAGAGGCGGATAAAATGAACGATCGGGACAAGCGATATGCAGTATTGATCGATGCGGATAATGTATCTGACAAATACATTAAATTTATATTAGACGAGATATCCAATGATGGAATTGCCACATATAAGAGAATATACGGGGACTGGACCAAGCCGACTTTTGCATCATGGAAGAGTGTGCTCCTTGAGCATTCTATTACCCCGATCCAGCAGTATGGATACACTACGGGGAAAAATGCAACAGACTCAGCGATGATCATTGATGCCATGGATATTCTATACTCCGGAAATGTGGAAGGGTTCTGTATTGTCTCCAGCGACAGCGACTTTACACGTCTTGCGTCAAGACTTCGGGAATCGGGAATGGACGTTGTTGGTATGGGTGAAAGCAAGACGCCAAAGGCTTTTATCTCCGCTTGCAACAAATTTAAATATCTGGATCTGCTTGCTATGGCGGACAAGCCTGCGGAGGCTCCGGCCCAGATCCGCAAGGAAGAGCCGGATGAAGACAAGATGACCAATTTTGAAACCATCAAGAAAGCAATTATCACCATTGCTCAGGAGAATTCTGATGAAGATGAATGGATTTTCATCGGCGATATCGGAAATAAGCTCCAGAAGAGATATCCTGACTTTGATGTGAGAAATTTTGGCTTTAATAAGTTTACGCCTTTTATAAAGTCCTTGGATTTATTTGATATCAAATCGGAACGGATCAATGGGTCCAACAACAAATTAATTTATGTACGTGAAAAATAGTCTGCTTTTGTTAGTCATCATCGCATGTTAGTCAGCATCTCCTAAACGTTCGTTGTATGCCATTTCCACGGCTTTTGCCAACTGATCGGGACATGATGTTGATTTTCCATCACAGCGAATGCCCCCAAGCTTTTCTTTGATTTCTTCGACGGTCATGCCCGCTGCCAGCTTGGCAATACCCTGGGCATTTCCGTTACAGCCTCTGATGAACTTGATTTCCTTAACAATATTTCCTTCCAGCTCCAATTCGATATGGGAGGAGCAGGTTCCCTTTGTTTTAAACGTATAGGTCATATGGTTCTGCCTTTCTGTCAGCATCGTAGGTTCAGTAAAGAGCGATTTAATTACTGAACGGTCGGTGCTATTTTTATCTGTCAATAAAACTGGTATAATAGGATCGGATGACAAATTTCCCTGCTTCAGGAGTATTGGACTTTGTCAGCCAATGCTGGTATCATAACATAAATACTGTGAAATGAAAAGGAACCGAAGAGCAAATGAAAGAGGATGCAATTCTGCTTGCCGGCATTGAGGACAAAATCAATCAATGCCAGGAGTATTATATAACAACCCACACAACATTTTTAGATATGAGGCAACGAACGCTGGCAGAAGGGATCTGCAGGAGATATCCAGGGCTTCAGTATGCGTTTTACGGCGGTTATGTCGATGCCGAGCGCACTGCAGCGGTCTTCCTTCCGGATTATGCAACCCTTGAGGATGCAAACCCTCTCGCACTGCTTCGGATTCACCAGGACGGCCGCAGACCCCTTTCTCATAGAGACTATCTTGGGGCATTGACCGGATTGGGTATTAAGCGGGAAATCATCGGCGATATTCTTGTGCGGGAGGACGGTGCCGATATCGTGATCCTAAAAGATATGTCCGAATTTCTTCTTTATCATTTTGATAAGGCCGGACGGACTTCCCTCCGGGGAGAAGTGATTGATACGTCGCAGATTATCGTACCAGAGGGAAGCTTTGAGGAAAAAAGGGACACCGTGGCGTCTCTGCGGCTTGACAACTTAATCTCATCGGGATTTTCGCTTTCAAGGGGCAGGGCCATGGAGGCAATTTCCGCAGGTTTGGTGTATGTGAACGGCCTCCAGACGGAAAAAGCAGATCGTCAAATGAAAGAAGGTGACAGACTCGTGCTTCGGGGCAAAGGAAAAATCCTGCTCCAAGCAATAGGAGGTGTCACCAGAAAAGATCGTATCTCTATTGTTCTCAAAAAATATCTGTAGTGTGATGGGTATTTCTAACGTTCATTATTCAGCTGTATAGCGCTTAAAACTACGGCGGCCGCACCAACGCAAACAGTAACGATGCTTAAAATGAAACTTGCCTTTGCGATACCTTTCATGTAGACACCTCCTTCTATTTTGTGCTCCTGTTTTTCTTTTGTACAGTATACCACATTTTGGACAGGAAAACACCGCGAAGGAAAAAATAAGGTCAGGGAGGATTTGTTTTGAAAAGTAAAGAACAATCTAAGAAAGAAAATTCGGATGAGAGACCAGAAAAGACCAGCCCGCAGGCGGGACTCGAAGCCTTGGTCTTATTTTCTCAGCTGGGGCTTACTATGGCAATTCCCATTCTTTTGGGAGCAATAGGAGGGCACTGGCTGGATGAAAAATTCGGAACAAAAGTGGTTTTTTTGATTCTCCTTGTCTGCCTTGGTATCGTCGGAGGAATCGCCGGCGCTTACAGACAGATTACCGCAGTAACTAAGAAAAAAAGTAAGTAAAATGTAATAAGTGTTGATTACAGCGGCTGATCACAGCGCTGCTGCCATCCATAGCTATTCACATTTAACTCGATTTCTACCGCCCTGTTTTGCAATGTAAAGCAGATCATCCGCTTTTTTAAGAAGCTGCATTGCAGTTTCGTCCTGCAGCTGGGAGACGCCAATGCTGACGGTTACCGGCATCTGTTCGGTATAGGAATATCGGTAGACCTCTCTTCGAATTTCTTCACCAATAGTACATGCATCGCTGAGCTCTGTGTCCGGTAGAATAATGATAAACTCTTCTCCGCCGAATCTGCCTACATAGCCCCGGCAGCCCACATTTTTGCGCATGATATCGGAGACTGTTCTTATGATGTAGTCTCCATATAAATGACCGTGCGTGTCATTTATTTTTTTGAAGTGATCAATATCCAGCATCATAATAGATAGCATGCCTGCTTCAGGATTCTGACGATGTTTATTGATCTCCGCGGTAAGAAGCTCCAGAGAATGCTGATGGTTGTAAAGATTGGTTAAACTGTCTCGTATGGTTCTTTCATGCAGCTCGGCATTGATTGCTCGAAGCTCATATTCCTTCCGGATATCCCGCACGATAAGCAGGACTCCCAGGAACTCGTTTAAAGCCTGATCGTTGATAGGAACACTCATAATGTGAACCGGTATGGTCTCGCCGCTCCTGGTGCAGATCTGAACGTCTTCATACTCATTTTCCTGCCTCAGAGTTTCCAGTGTAACTCTATCCCGATCCTCCTCACGAAAAAGGATGGAGATTTGTTTCCCCAAAAGTTCTGATTCCTCAAAGCCTAATAGCTTCAGAACATGCTTTGAGACCTGTATGAATTCTCCTTTGTCATTCAGAAGAATGACAAGCTCTATAATTTTGTTTTCGACTTCATCTAAAATAATATTTCCTGTGATACGCATCAGTTTATATTTCGTAATTACAAGGTAAGTGCCCAAGACCATGAAAACCGCATAAATCTGTCCCATGAGCGGAAGTCCTTTGAATCCAAAGAAGGGAAGGATTGTTTGGGTTAGCAGGTTGAGAGAAAAAGGAATTAAGCCAGATAAAACAAGAATCCGGGCCTGTTTCTTTACTCTTAAACTATCAGAGCGATTGCCCCAGCGTGCCAGAAGATAGATGCAGAGTGCGGTGTAGACAAAGTTGTAGATAAAATCTCCTATATAAAAAATTCCGGAAATCAGAGGCGGCGTATCCATTTCGGGACCGAACAAAAAGAGTGCCATAAGGAGAAAGATTGCGCTTGGAAGAAATAGAAAAAAAATGATATATCTACTAGAAAAACGATTTTCCGTGAGAAGCAGTACCAAATAAAGTGTGAATGCGCTGAAGCTGCACCAGCCAAATGCAGCGACCTTATTCCAAAGAGAAAAATCTCGGGGAGTATCTGCTAGATAAGCAAAGGAATAAGCGAAGGACCAGATCGCATAGGCGATACAAAGAGCGAAAAACACTTTATTAATAATTGAGTTACGGTTTTTTAGCAACGCAAAAACACCTATATGCAAATATGCATATACAGCCACAAGGGACAGTGCAGAAAGCAAATTATTCAATTCCATGTAGTGACTCCATCATAGTCCAAGTTTTCAGGGAAACGAGATGCTTTCCTATTTTATCACGATTGAGCAGCATTGTGGACAAATATTTGCAAGTTTTTACATGATATGATAGAGCAGGGGCAGAAGAAACGGAACTGCAAAGGTAAGAATCGTGCCGGTAATCAGAGCAACGAGGCCGACTTCTGTTCCCACTAGCTTTGTGACCGGAACCAGCATGGTATCCATGTTTCCGGCAGCACCTCCGGCAATCGAGCTTCCTTTGCTGATTTTGATGAGAAGCGGCAGCAGGAGTACAGTAAAAAACTCTCGCATAACATTTACGACGAAACCGTAGGTACCAGCTTCGATTCCGTAAACCTGCGTCATATAAGCGCCAGTAATGCTGTAATAGCTCATTCCGGTGGCAGACATCACTGTGATCTGAAGAGGGAGGCCAAGAAGTAAACCGGAAAGAAAACCAGCAGATACACTTCCTGCAAAGATGGCTACCGAAAGATAGATCACACGAAAACCCAGCAGTTTTATATAGCGGAAGACCTTGCGATTGGCTCCAAGGCTGATTCCTACACTGGTATAAAGCACCACAAGAGAACCGGTAAGAAGATAGCCCAGAACAAAATCCAAGCTTGAAGGGAATAGATAGTACCCCAGGACAACTCCGGTAAGGATGCTCAGGGGAATGAGCCAAAGGAGGGGAGAACCAGTTTCAGAAGGTTCCGATTCGTGAAGAGCAGGGCCTATTTCTGAAGTAGTTTCGCTGTTAAGACGCTGGATAAATGCATCCAGCGGAAGCAGTGTCTTTTCCGTCAGAAGGGTAAACAAAACACTGATTCCAATCGCGGACAATGAAATGATAACGCAGTTGAATCCAATTCGCGGCAAATTCAGCATGACGGAATCATTGATTCCGATGTTGAGTCCTATGGTCACCATGAGAATCACCAGCGCCGCATTGATCAACCTGTCGATTTGTTTCATGATCCTCTCTGATAAATTCCGCAGACCAAAAAAAAGCCCTATGGTAAGACATAAAAAAGGAATCCAGATCATTTTAGCCCAACCTCCATATAAATATTATCCCTAAAATAGCATTTAACAGTAGGGTGGTGCAAGGGCAGCAGAGTGAAATGGCATTATTCTGCGGGAAATGTCATGCTGGTGCGAGAGAAGTCTCGATAAACCTCCATGATTTTAGGCAGATAGGTGCTGCTGATCAGGCAAGGTTCCTGGGCAGATGGAAATGACGCGTTCCAGATTCTGCGCTCTGCTTTTTCGATTCCCTTCAGCTGACGGATATTTAGAGCAAAGCTTTTATGACAGCGAAGAAAATAATCGTCACTTATCATAAAAATGATATCCTTTAGCCCTTTGTTCAGAACCTCATAGCATCCCGACAGCGTGATAATTCTACAGTTTTTATTTTGCACCTCTGCAAATAGAATTTCCTGAACAACAAGGAGTGTTTCTCCTTTGCTGTGCTTGATTTGAACCGCTCGCTCTGCACTGTTTCGCTTTCCTTGATTGCTGATGATCTGTTCCAGATATAATCCAAGCTTGCTTTGGACATCGATTCGGGTAATGGGAAGGGAAATGTAGTGGTGTTTTTTATAGCTTTGATAGGTGGTCATTTCGGAAAAACCAGCCAGACTGGGACTTGAATTCGTAACAAATAGAATGGGGGTATCCCGATAGCGGTGATCCTTTCTGATGAACTCCGCAAGCCGGTATCCGCTTTGATCCCGCAGTTTGATGCTGACGATAAACAAATCGATGGGTTCTATTCTGCTTTCGATGACCCGCTGAGCCTCTATGCCGGAACGGGCACAGATGACGCAGGTCGTTAATTCCGTACCGCCGATGATACTGGCGGAAATCCGTTCATTATCCGCGATATGATCTCCGGCAATTAATATTGTTATCATGCTTCGCCTCAATGTAGATATGAAATCAAGTGATATCTTACTTTGTCAACCTATGTTATTGTAACATAACCAGAGTGAAGGTTGCAAAGAAAGCCCGGGTGCTTTAGACGAAATGAATGCCGCAAAGGGATTCTTGATAATCCCTTTGCGGCATTCTAATGATAAGATTTATATTACAGGAATTGGTTGAACCACACGCCCGAAATAAGGAGCTATTCTAAGTTGTGTGCGTCAATTTCTGATGCTCTGCAATGCATCCACAAGTCCTCTTCCCTGATCCGTCTCGGCCAAATTTGGCAGAGGTCTTGATTTTCTCATAAGCCGAGTTTTCACCTCATCAGGAGAGAGGGTTTTATCAGCTTCGAGCATCAACGCTATGATACCGGCACAGAGTGGCGTTGCCATAGAAGTTCCAGACAAAGAGAGATACTCTTTTTGAACACGAGCTTTGCCATACTTCTTATCCAGAGTAGAGTTTGGGGCACGCAGAGAGATAATATTGGTTCCGGGACACATTACATCCGGTTTGACCAGGTTGTCAACGGTAGGTCCCCTACTCGAATAATCCGCTACGGTATATTCTCCTGGGTTCATTGTGTTGTCGTCATTAATCGCCCCTACGGTGATGACCATGGGATCAATCCCTGGAGATGCAATTGTGCCTTGTGCAGGCCCGTCGTTTCCTGCAGCGACGCAAACGACGATTCCTTTCTGCCATGCATTTTCAACCGCTTGACAAAGCGCATCCTCCTGATAAGATTGAACCGCTTCGGAGCCGAGAGAAAGATTGATGATACGAATCCCATACCTATTTTTATTACTAATACACCACTGGATCCCCTGTATGACAGTTGAGAGACTTCCTCCGCCGCTTTTGTCAAGCACTTTAACTCCAATCAGGTTCGCGTCCGGAGCGGTACCCTTATATAGAAAACGGGACAGGCTGCCGCTTGATGCGATACAACCCGCGATATGGGTTCCATGGCCATTATCATCATAGGGAGTGGTTTTATTTCCGATGAAATCTTGGAACGCAGTAAGTCTTCCCGCAAGATCAGGATGCGGATAAATTCCTGTATCCAGCACTGCGACGCCAATCCCCTTGCCCGTAGTGCCAAGGCTCCATACAGCAGGTGCTTTGGTGACAGGTGTAGCCACATCAAGGACCGATCGAACAGGCCTGTCAAACCAAACTTTGCTTGTCTTTGAATTGTTAACAATCGTTTCCAGGTTTTTTGCATTGACCTTTACGGTGAAGGAATTAATCAGCGGCAGTTTTCCCTTGATTTTGCAGCCCCCATACTTCGATAAACTGTCAACTTTAGTTAGATAGTCTTCGTGAGAGCCTACCTGAACGATGACAGGCACCTTGCGAAGCGCTTTTCGCGAGCTTACTGCATACGCTTGAAGAATGCCGGGGGCATAGTGAACCGGACGATACCAGTCCAGTGCAAGCTGTGTCAGATCAGGACTTAATTTATGATTATTGGAATGAATCCAATCTTGTTCTTGTTTGCTCATAATAGAAACCTCCCGACAGCCCCAGCCATGCATTCCTGTAAACTGAGGCCATCTGATTCATACTATTCAGAGGCATCGACCGTTGACAAAGTAATGGATGGAGAGGACAAAAACAAAATAATCCGTGTACAGATTGTGTCGAATGTTGTAGAATTAGATAAATATGGTTCATTTTAAAGCCGGTATCGTCAACAATAGAAGGCGAGAAATATAGGACAGAAAGGGAAGAATTTAATGAAAAGAACTTTAAAAACACTGCTGACCGCAGTACTGATTTTAACATTGGTACTATCAGGGTCATTAACTGCATTTGCGGCAGATAACAATGCTATTAAGGTGCAGTACAATGGAAAAAGCCTGGATTTTTCAGGAGCTGTCAAAAATGTCGATGGGAGGATTGTGGTACCATTTCGTCTGATTCTTCAGGCGATGGGAGCAGAAGTGTCTTACGATACAGCTTCAAAAACAGTCTCTGCCATAACACCGCACAATGAGTTTTCATTTGTAGTTGGTAAAAAAGATATCACGATTAAGGAAAATGGAGTCACCGTAACCAAAACCATGGATGTGGTTCCTTTTATCGATAAGGCAGAAAGCGCAACTTATGTTCCGGTCCGCTTTATTGGGGAGAGCATGGGGTATTCTGTGAGTTGGGATGCCGCGAGCAAGACCGTAATCATCATTGATCCGGAAACGGTCTTTGGAACTGCTGACGAGGATTTCAGCGTGCTGAAGAAATTGCTTTCCTCTGATCTTGATATGGAAAAAGCATACCAGACGACAGGTGATTTTGACATGAACATCGCTGTAGCTGATGGCGGAGCAGGGATTCCGATGAATGTGTCGGCAAAAGGCTCTATGAGCGGAGTTCAGCAGAGGATGGACGCTGACATGCTCGTAAAGTATGCGTTTAATTTTGATCAGATGTTTTCCAATCTTTCTGCCGAAGAAAAGGCAATGACTGAGGAAATACTCAAAGCTTACAAAAACACGGAGATGAAGCTCAAGCTTAACGGCGAAACAGGGGAGACCTACATGCAGTCCAACTTGTTTTCGGTTATGAATCCCGCTGCCGGAGAGAACACCTGGTATAAGATGAATGTTTATGATACGTACGACCAGATGGGAATTGATTTAAAGGCGATGTCAGAGCTCGGATATGGCGAGATGGATCTTTCTAAAGTATTGGCTTCTTATCTGAAGGTTCTGCCTGGTGCAGATACAGATACCTATCAAGAAATGAAAATGTCCTATGCGTTCCTAAAGAATTTGGTGGGAGATGATGCATTCAAAAAGCAGACTTCCGGAAGTACAAATACATACACTGTTAAGGTTGACAAAGCAGCTATCATCGCTGCGGCTGCAAAGACGGCACTTGCAGAGGGAATCACAAAGGAGTATGTAAATGAGCTGATTGAAAACGAACTCTCTGGAGGAACTTTTACCGCAAACATTGTGATCAAGGATACAGCAGGTAAGCTCAGTTCTTATGAGTGCAGCGGCACCGTCAACGCAGATGGACTAAAGGGCAGCTTCAGTATGGCAGGAAATCAGAAAACAGCAAAAGCTAAACTCAGCTTTGATATGGGAAAACTGATGAAGATGGATATCAGCTATCAGACCAAAGTATCTGAAACCGCTCAGAAGCCGAATATTGCGCTTCCTGAAAACGCAGATGTGGTGGAGTTTCCGCCAACAATGGTTCCCTAAGGGAAATCGATGCCAAATGGGACTCTGAGTGAAAACAATGGGTTAACCAGGAATGGAATCTCACAAAATATGAATCAATACAAAATCCGGCGGGTGCTCCTGCCGGATTTTTTTAACTAATCGGATACATTGTTTCCGACTAGTTAAAATTGGGAAGGCGAAATTTTTCTCCAGTCGAAAATTTTCTGAAGATGAGTTATAATAAGACATATCTTACCGGAAATGGAGTGGAGCGACAGTGAATAAGAAAAACTACCTGGTTCTCATGTTTCTCGTATTGCTGCCTATCGTAGCCATAACGATGATCATCTATCTCAATATCAACAGTGCGCTGCATTCTCTTGACAGCAGCGGCGGCATCGTAGTACCCAAAAACAATCCTGAATACCACTTCGCTATGGTTTGTGAAAATATGGATGATCCATTTTGGCTTTCTGTGAAAAAAGGGGTAGAACGGGCTTCACAGGAATTCAATGTGGCTGTAGAGTTCAACTGGCCAGGCGAGATGAATGCCGATGAGCAGGCAAAATGTCTGGACATGGCCATCGTCTCAAAGGTGGACGGGATCGTAACCTATACCTGGGATGAAACTGAGACGGGAAGGCTCATTGATAAAGCTGTGGAACGAGAGATTCCGGTGGTTACCATCAGTACTGATTCCAAAGACAGTAAACGATCTGCCTTTGTAGGAGTCAATACGTACGCAGCAGGGATCGATATGGGCAGAATGTTGCTCTCGGCACTTTTCAATGATGGGAATGCTGTCATTTTGGTCAGCGACAACGGCTCCGGGGCCACTGTGGTGCAAAATCTGCTGGTTACGGGAATCATGGATGCGGTCAAATCTTCACCCTTGGTCGATGTGGAGACCATTCAATATAATTACGCAAACTTCCTTAGCCTTGAGGATACCATACAGAGCGTTCTGATCAACCAGCCTAATCTGGATGCCATCATCTGCACCAATGCAAAAGATACTACCCTTGTCGCTCAACGGCTCATTGATCTGAATAAGATAAACTACAGCATCATCGGCTACGGTGATACCCCGGAAATTCTGCGGTACATCGATAATGGCGTCATCTTCGGCACCGTTTCTGCCAGCCATGAACAGATGGGCTATGATGCGATAAAAGCGCTGGTCGATTTAAAAAAAAGCGGAAGAACTTCGGCTTATTTCACCGTGGATACCCGTTTAATTACAAAATCCAATGTTTCGAAGTTTTTGGAGAAGGACGATGAAAAAGGATCGGAATAGACTGCATTTATGGCATCGGAACAGTCTGAAAAAACGACTGATTCTTTATTTCATGGCAATCATCATCATTATGAGTGCTCTGAATATTTTTCCCTATTACACCATATCTGTTCTCATGAGCAGAATGAGCTCCACCTTCGAGTTGAACGTGCAGCTCAATCATCTGAACAATACGCTGGAGCAGCTCAACTACGCATATGAAAACTATCTGGAAACAAAGCATTCAAAGAGTCTGGATGATTACTACCGGTATTCCTATGATCTGTGGGAGGAGGTAAACGCCATCCAGATTGACAATAGCGGCATTGATAACGCTTTGGTCATGAAGGACATCCGCAATATGGTCTCCAGCTATCTGGATGAAATGGACGAGGCGGTTAAGGCTAGAAGATCAAGGATGGTAGATGATTACCTTTATCATCACAACGAAAGCACAAAAATCCATCAATATATAGTAGAATACATCCAAAAACTGAATAACACGCTATTCTTTCAGAATACAGACCGCTATACTTCCATCCGAAAGAGCATCCGTCTTGTAGAGACTCTAAATATCGGCGTGTTGTTTTCCATCTTTATCCTGAGCATCGTACTGATCCTTTGGTTTACCTACCGGATTACCAAGCCTATTTTTGAACTCTCTCGTGCAGCGGATGAAATTACCCACGGAAATTTCGACGTGCCCAGTGTGAAAGTGGATACTGACGATGAGATCGGAATTATGGCGGAGGCCTTCAACCGGATGACTGCAAGCATCCGTCAGTATATCCATGAAATTAATGAAAAGGTAGAGCTGGAACGAAAGCTGCAGGAAAAGGAAATGGAAAATCTGATCATGAAAACAAACCTTCGGGAAGCAGAGCTTCATGCGCTTCAATCTCAGATCAATCCTCATTTTCTGTTTAACACATTAAACGCCGGTGCCCAGCTTGCCATGATGGAGGGAGCTGACAGAGCCTGTTCTTTTATTGAAAATGCTGCGGAACTGTTTCGATATAATATGAGAAATCTGGATAAGCCTGTTACCATTGGTGATGAAATCCGAAACGTCGAAAATTATATGCACCTTTTAAATGAGCGGTTTGCGGACAAAATAGAATTTATACTGGAGAAGGATGACAGTGTACTTGAGCGAAAAATTCCCTGCATGATTCTTCAGCCCATTGTGGAAAATGCCTTTATCCACGGAATCGGTGATGTGGAATACCTGGGCGTTATTGGAGTGTCTGTAAGAGAGCAGGAGGGTGATGCGGTGATTTCCATCCGGGACAACGGCAAGGGCATGAGCGCCAAGCGGATCACGCAGATCTTGGGCGGTGATACAAACGAACGAAATGAGGCGGGAGGCGGTCATGAGGGGCATACCAATGGAATCGGCCTGAACAATATCATAAACCGGCTTAAGATTTTTTACTCCCTAGAAACGGTTCTGGATATCTACAGCGAACCGGGGCAGGGTACGGAGGTAGTCCTTCATATTCCCCAAGAACCAGCGTGGTTTTAGCCGCTGATGGTTCATTTACCTGGAAAGGAGCATATATGTTCAAAATAATGATTGCTGATGATGAAAAGGTTGCCATCGATTCTCTGAAGTTCATCATTGAGAAGAGCTTCGATGATGTTGAGCTAACCGCAGCAAGGTCGGGAAGGGAAGCCATTGAACTGGTGGAAGCACATTTGCCCGATATCCTGTTTATGGATATTCGCATGCCGGGAATCAACGGAATCGAAGCCATCCGGGAAATTAGGAAGCGGCATAAGCAGATCGCAATCATTGTTCTTACTGCATTTGATCAGTTTGAATTTGCCAAGGAAGCGGTAAACCTAGGCGTTATGGAATATCTCCTTAAACCGGTAAACAGAGTGAAGGTCGTCGAAGTGATCAATAAGGCAATGGACCAGATCAGAGTGGATAAGGAAAAATGGCAAATTGAGCTTGAGATGAAGGAAAAATTGGAATTTATCGGGCCCATACTGGAAAGCGGTTTTGTGTACTCGATCCTTTCCTACGATGACAATACCAATGAAATTGCAAACTATAAACGAATCCTTGAGATAGAGGAGGACGGCGGGTATCTTCTTACCGTGGAATTTGTAGATGAAGAGACCGGCGGATACGGTGACAATAAAATCGGATACAATGTGCAGAGTCAACAATTCTATCCGATCGTTACAGAAACCCTGAAAGGTCTATGCCGATGTGTCATCGGACCTGCGATTTTAAACAGAATTCCTGTGATTGTGCCCTCAGGCTCTGAAGAGGACGAGTATAGCGGAAGACAAGAAGCCATCGCCTTGGCAGAAAACGTAATTCATAAACTATTGGAAAGACTGAACTGTGGATTAAAGATCGGCATCGGAAAACGATATCGGCGGTTTGATATGTTGGCCGCATCCTATGAGGAATCCTTGAAAGCATTGCGCTATCTTCAAGGTACGGGTGTCATGCACTATATGGACATTACCGCACGCACCGCGGCTGTCGATACCGAATATCCAGAATATAAGGAAAAATTGCTGCTGCAGAAGGTTGCTGTCGGCGATGAGGCAGAAAGCGTCAAGGCGTTTCTCTGTATCTTTGATTGGCTTGTGAGAGAGTACAGTGATCAGCCGCTTCGGATTAAAAACAAGCTTCTGGAAATCGTATTTCTTGTCAGCCACTTGTCCTGGGAATATGAGCCGGGAGGAGGGAGCGGTGGTGTGGATCTGCTGGAGGATATGCTTTCCATCAGCGATTTAGGCGAACTTCGGATCTGGTGCAGAAAACGGGTGGAGAGCGTCATTGCGCAGATTAATTCCTACAGAGATTATAAAGCCGGAGGCCTTACAAAGAGGGCGAAGGAATATATTAAATCAAACTATAGCAAATCGATTACGCTGGAAGACGTTGCAAGAGAAATCAATGTTAGCCCTCAGTATTTAAGCAAGCTGTTTAAAGAGGAGACCGGAGAGAACTTTATCGACTATCTCACCTCCATCAGAATCAGAATTGCAAAAAGTCTGCTTGAAGGTGATGATCTTAGCATTAAGGAAATCTGCTATAGCATTGGCTACAGTGACCCCAACTATTTTAGCAGGATCTTCAAAAAGATTGTCGGGGCTACCCCGACAGAATACAAAGAGGGCCATATGGGTAACTAAGGAGGAGATCAAATGAGTAAAGGGAGAAACTCACAGCAGGCAGTGCAAGCCGTTCTGTGGAGACTCATGCTGCTGGCAGCAGTCCTTCTCAGCGTTGCAATGCTATGGGGCTGCGGAAAGTCACCGGAAAAGGAGGCAGACACGAAGACCTCTGATGAAGACAAAATTGTCATCGGATTTTCGATGGATACCTTGGTACATGAAAGATGGCTCAGAGATAGAGATATCTTTGTGGCTAAGGCTAAGGAACTTGGTGCAGAAGTCATTCTTCAGATCGCCTACAGTGACAGTCAGGAACAAGAGAAACAAGTGCAGTATCTTCTGGATCAAGGGATTGACGTCCTGGTTCTTGTTCCGCATGACGCGGTTTCTGCTGCAGGAATGGTGAAAAAGGCCAAGGACAAAGGCGTTAAAGTAATTTCCTATGACCGGCTTGTGAAGAATGCCAACGTGGATCTTTACCTTTCTTTTGACAATACTAAGGTCGGTGAACTGATGGGAGAAGCCGCCATTGCAAAGCGGCCGCAGGGAAACTATCTGCTGCTCAACGGCTCGGAATCGGATAATAATTCAGCTATGTTTCGGGAAGGCTACATGAGCCTGCTGGATCAAGGGATTCAGGAGGGGTCTATCAAAATAGTGGGAGAAACCTGGATCAAGGATTGGCTTTATGAGAATGCACTGGCTTACATGGAGGATGTGATGGATCAAAATCCTCAGATTGATGCTATCATAGCAGGAAATGATACCCTTGCAGGGGCTGCGGTTCACGTTCTGACGGAAAAGCGACTTGCGGGCAAGGTCATTGTGGTGGGACATGACGCAGATTTAGACGGCTGTCAGAGGGTGGTTGAAGGAACCCAGTCGGCTACCGTCTACAAGCCCATTGATATTGAAGCCACCAAAGGCGCGGAATTTGCAGTTGCTATGGCCAGAGGCCGTATGGTTAAAGCGAATGACACCATCAATGACGGTCGATTCGATGTACCCTATTATAAAATAGAGCCTCTTTTGGTTACAAAGGATAATATGATGTCAACCATTATCAAGGATAAGTTCCACAGCATGGAGGATGTTTACATGAATGTGCCAAAGGACGACTGGCCGACGAAATGAAGCACCACGAAATGAAGCGCTGCCACGAAATGAAGCACTTGAATTCCGATGTGTTATTTAATATAATCAGTTGAGAGAATCAGGCCGGATTTCTACAGTTGTAGTAATCGTTACAGCAAAATTAAAAGGAGGGTGCTGACATGGAGCAGTACAGTCAAGACCATGATGATGCGGAACGGATCAAAGAATCACCCCGTCGCGAAAAAATTGACAGCACATTGGTATGCAGAAAGCATGAGATTTTCAATGTAGTTGAGACGATAGCAAATGAAAAAATACTTGACGTTATGTCGAGAATGGAGCTGTGTACCTGTGAACAATGTATCTGTGATGTATTGGCATTGGCCCTCAATATGCTTCCGCCAAAGTACGTAACTTCCCACGCGGGAAAACAGTATATTCAGTTGGAAGCATACAAAAAACAGCTGGAAACTGATGTTGCTTTCGCACTTATGAAAGCTTGCATGACCGTAAAGGAAGCACCAAATCACGTGAATGAAACGGATAAATCAGAATAAAACGACTCAGGATAAGATGAAACCGCTGAACCGTTGAGCATTGCTCAGCGGTTTTTTTCTGTCGGAAATACGGGAAAGGTTGTTATGACCCCGTACCCTTTCATATAATAATGTTGAAAAGTAAAAAAATGAACAGAGATACTTGTAAAACAATTCAGAACTATCCTATAATATTCTTAAGTTCATATGGCAATCTATGTGTTCACAGTACGAACAAAATGATACGTCAAGGAGGTGAAGCTTTAAAGATCCAGGTAACTATCGCCAAATTCATTGTCAAGGAGGTAAAAAATGAAAGAAGAATCTACTCTAAGCGTTGAAAAGAAAAGCAAGTTCAAGGTAAAGATGCCCCACACTTTTGTCTTACTTTTCGTATTGGCTATCATTGCAGGATTGCTGACTTACGTCATTCCTGCCGGTTCCTACGACAGGGTCGAGGTAAACGATAGAATGCTGGTTGATGCAGCGACCTACCATACTGTTGATCCTGCACCGGCAACTTTATTTCAGGTACTGAAGGCTTTTCCAAAAGGATTGGAACAGGCCGCGGCAATTGTATTTTTTATCTTTATCGTAGGTGGCGCCTTCTTTGTCGTCCAAAAGTCCGGAGCCATTGATGCAGGAATTGCAGCTGCTGTCCGAAAAACATCAGGAAAAGGAATCTTAATCATTCCGCTGCTATCCATTGTATTTGCCTTCGGGGGAGGCATCTACGGCATGGCAGAGGAATGTCTCCCCTTTATACCAGCGCTGGTTATTCTCTGTATTTCTCTCGGATATGACTCCATGACAGGTGCTGCAATTGCTTTGGTTGCAACCTGTGCAGGTTTTACCGGAGCCTTCCTGAATCCCTTTACCATAGGTGTGGCGCAGGGAATTGCAGAGCTGCCGTTGTTTTCAGGACTCACCTATCGAATTATCGTTTTTGCGGTGATGGTTTTGATTACGATTACCTATATCATTCTCTATTGCCTTCGAATCAAAAAGAATCCGGAAAAAAGCCTGATGTACGAAATTGACAGAAAAAGAGATCTTAAGGTTGATCTGAGTAATACGGAATTTACAGGCACTCATAAGCTTATTCTGGTTGTTGTACTTTGCACCTTTGGACTACTGGTTTTCGGTGTATTAAAATATGGGTGGTACATACAGGAAATTTCAGGGCTTTTCTTCGGGATGGCAATTGTTGTTGGTATCATCAGCAGACGAGGACTGAATCAGCTTGCAGAGGATTTTCTGGAGGGCTGTGCAATGCTTGCTTATGGTGCCTTGGTCGTCGGTCTTGCCAGGGGGATTCTGGTCATCTTCACAGACTCCAACGTCATCGATACGATTATTTATGGAATGGCCACTGCAATTCAGGGGCTCCCGACCGTGATCACTTCTCTTGGTATTTACATTTCACAGATTATCATCAGCGCCATCGTTCCTTCCGGAAGCGGAATGGCAGCTTTGACCATGCCAGTTCTGACACCGCTGGCGGATATCGTCGGTGTGACGAGACAGACGACGGTTTTAGCGTACCAATTCGCAGATGGATTTACAAACGTTCTGACACCATTGTCAGGATATTTTATGGCCGGTCTTGCGCTGGCGGGTATTCCTTACCAGAAATGGATCAAATGGATTCTTCCCCTGGCAATGATCTGGTGGATAGCAGGCGGTATCTTTGTTGTGATTGCCGATGCCATTCATTACGGACCATTCTAAGGAAACAGTGATTTATTCCGGCGCACACTTTATTAAATCAGTGCTTCCCTAAGATAATGCATTAGAGCAGCGGCGGGGAATTCCGCTTCCTCCGCCGCTGATAAAAAGAGGCTAAAGTATGAAAGATTTAATCATCAACACAATTAACGAAAGAATGGACGAGTTTTTTAAGCTCAGTTCCTGGCTGTATGAGCATCCTGAGCTTGGGGAAAAGGAATTTGAAGCCGCGGCTTTGCTTTCTGGTTTTTTCGAGGCAGAGGGTTTTGAAGTTCTCCGGGGAATTTACGGCTTTGAAACCGCCTTCCAGGCTAGTTGCGGCGGCCAGAAGGAAGGTCCCCATATCGCATTGTTTTGCGAATATGATGCACTGCCTCAGATCGGTCATGGGTGCGGCCATAACTTAATTTCTGCCATGTCAGTGGGTGCGGCAGTGGGACTCAAGAAGATTCTGGAGAAAATCGGCGGAACCATCACAGTTTTTGGAACTCCCGCAGAGGAAACCAACGGGATTAAGGGTATCCTGGCAGAAAAAGGTGCCTTTGAAGGAATGACAGCGGCAATGATGGCCCATCCAAACGTTATTACGGAGGAAAGCGGAGAATCTCTGGCTCTTACTGCCCTCAAATTTGAGTTTTTTGGGAAGGCTGCGCATGCGGCAGCTATGCCGGAGAAAGGGATCAACGCCTTGGATGCGGTAATTTTGCTGTTTAACGGAGTCAATGCACTTCGGCAGCATGTCCCCAGCGATGTCCGCATCCACGGGATCATTACTGATGGGGGAGTTGCTCCGAATATTGTGCCGGACTATGGTGCGGCGAGGTTTTACCTCCGATCAAAGGATAAGGACACGCTGGCATCAGTAATCGAAAAAGTAAAGCGCTGTGCGGAAGGCGCTGAGGCAATGACGGGGGCATCCTGCAGGATATCTAGATTTGAAAACACCTACGATAATCTCAGAACAAACCGCAGCCTTTCCGGACTTTTTACCGCAAATCTGAAAGCACTTGGCGAAAAAGAGATCCATAAAGCAAGTGAAGGAATCGGCTCCATCGACATTGGAAATGTCAGCCATGTGGTGCCGGTGATTCACCCCTGGATTGGTGTGGGTAAAGGGGAATTGGTCATTCACACAAAGGAATTCGCTGATTGCACCGTTACCGAACAGGGACGGGAGACTCTTTTCAAGGGTGCCTGTGCACTGGCGATGACTGCATATGATGTCATCACCTCAGAGGAAGAACAAAAAAGGATTCGTGAGGAATTCATGAGGAGTGAAACAAGTGAATAAGGACAAAACGACCCCCATTGAGAAAGCGCTGCTGATAATGGAAACCATGAGCAACCACCCGGAGGAACTTAAGGTGGCAGAACTCAGTGAACTCACCGGGCTGAACAGGACTACGGTACACCGTATTCTCGGAGAACTGCTTGCAAAGGAGTGGGTAATTCAGGATTATAAAACTCGTAAATTTATGATAGGGCCCATGGCGTTCCATGTTGGGATGGCATATACGAATCACAATAACATGGAGTCCAAAATTTTGGAGGTAATTAATACCCTCTGTGAGCAGATAAAAGAATCCGTGGGGTATGCAATCCGGGAAGGGGATAAAGTAATCTCAATATATGAAACGGAAATTCACCAGCCTTATAAGATGAATTATCATCCCGGAAAATTCTATCCCATCAACCGAGGCGCTTATGCGAAGTGTCTCATGGCTTATTATGATCAGGATCGGGTAAAACAGCTGCTTCTCGAACAAACCTTTGAGAAGGTAGCACCCAATACGCTGACGGATCCGGAGGAGATTATGCAGGAATATGCAAAAATCAGAGCACAGGGCTATGCTCTCAGCGAGGAGGAGGTTGCACCGCTTGTTATGGGAATCGGTGTTCCGGTTTTCAGCAAGACAGGGGAGGTAAAGGGCTGCCTGGCCTGCGCTTTTCTGAAAGGCCAGGATAAGGATGAAAAGGTTGAAACCTTTTTACGGCTGTTCCGTCAGGGAGCGGAGCAGATTTCTCATTATCTATACTGAAAATTGTGGAGGCAGTTATGACGAACGCTGATTACAAAAGTCTTTCCGATTTTTTTACGCAAGAGGAAGCCATCGCTTTGCTTGCAAAGCTGGTGAGCATTCCGAGTCATGAAGGAATTCCAAATCAGGAAACGGAAGTTGCCTCCTGCATATATGAATTTTTTCTAGGGGAAGGCATTGATGCAGAGCTGGTTCCAGTGACAGACGGAAGATGTAATGTCATTGCCACGATGATGGGCTCGGGAGGAGGCAGAAGCTTGCTGTTTACCGGGCATACGGATACGGTACCTCCATACGATATGGAGGGTGATCCTTATTCAGCACGAATTGATCAGGGCAAAATGTTTGGTCGTGGCGTAGTTGACATGAAGGCTGGTCTGGCTTGCATGATGCTTGCTATGGCTGCAATCAAACGAGCGGGAATCTCTCTTTCAGGAGATTTGATTTTTGCTGGAGTCATTGATGAAGAAGCGAAAAGCGAGGGGACAAGAGCGTTTCTGAGGACCGGAGCCCTGCCCGATGCTGCTATTGTCAGCGAACCGACCAATATGCAGATCTGTATCGGGCATAGAGGGTTGGAATGGTTTGAGTTTACCTTCCATGGAAAGACCGTTCACGGAGGCAGGCAGAAGGAAGGAATTAATGCCATACAGAAGGCAATGTTGTTTTTGCGTGAACTGGAAGCAAATCTCATTCCGTCCTTGGAACAAAGGGTGAACCCTATCGTAGGAAGTTCAACCATGAATTACGGCGTTATCAAAGGGGGTACACAGCCAAGTACTGTGGCTGGATTGTGTGTTCTCCAGATTGACAGACGCTGGATTCCAGGAGAATCGTTTGCCGCTATCAAAAGCGAATATCAGGCGGTACTGGATCGGTTAAAAGCATCAGATCCCGATTTTAAAGCGGACTTTAAAGTCATGGACGAAAGCTATATGGAGGACGATTATATCCATGAGGCGCTAGATACCTCTCCGGAGGAACCCATCGTTCAGCTTGCAGTGAAAGCTGTAGGTGAGATGGCGGGAAGGCAGGCAGCGGGAAAGGCCGGTGAATTGACGTCTTTTCCCGCATGGACAGACGGAGGCTTATTGAATTACTACGGAAAAGTACCGACGATTATACTGGGGCCAGGGGAGCTAGGCAGCGCTCATTCTGCCGAGGAGCATATTGAAATCAGTGCTTTGGTTCCCGCGATATCAACCTATTTTCGCATCGCTTGTGAATATTGCAGTGGTGAATAACTGAATAACACACAGTAATACAATTAAAATAAGGAGGGTCTCTCTACTGAATCGAACGATTCCAAGGGAGGCTCCTCCTTTTAATCTAATAAAAGCGTTATTACCTAACAGATTAGCATCAGCAGAACATAGCCTGCAAAAGAAATCACGGTGTAATAGATGACGGTCTGACTAAAAAAGTACCGTTCTTGCTCATTATCCTTTACCATGACTGGGACCAGATAGGATGGGGGCAAAATCAGGTAGGCGTAAAATGCAGCTGTAAACAGCGGATCAATCTGACCTACAAATTGGTGGATTACAGATAGCGCGATGGTGCCGAAAACAAGTACTCCGGCCAATCTTGCTGCCATGTGCAGTACTGCTTTCAGCGCGTTTGACCGTTCAAAGGCCAGAGAATATCCCACAACAATCAGAATTAAGGGTACGGTAATATTCGACAGTGTGGACATAGTGCTGAATACAGCTCTCCCCCAAAAATAAGCCTCCATAGCGGAATAAAGACCTGTTATATTTACGAGAAGTCCACCCATAATCCCCAGGATAACAGGCGTTTTAAAGAATCGGAATACCGTTTCCTTCAGGCTGAAGCTTCCGCTGCTTTTGAACTGTACATATGGGATGCAGACAAACCAAGCAAAAAATTCGTGACCAAGTCCGATGAGCATAAAAATGGGAAGTGCCTCAGTCCCCCATAATGCGCCGAACAGTCCAATACCGATCATTCCAAATTCAAAGCCTGCCATAAACCAGGGTGTAAAGATGGAACCAAAAAATTGCGGGAGTCGGTTTTTCAGGGCAAACCCCATAATATAAAGAGCGCCGCACATGGCAAAAACCATTACAACAACCACAATATATTTTGCATCCAATGTGGTGCTTCCAAAAGAAAGAAAAAGGATGCAGGGAAGGGCCACATTGACAATAATCTGTTTCAATTCATTGATGGCAGAAGCGGAGACCAGCTTCTTCTTTCTCATTACCAAGCCGATAAAAACAATGATCAATACAGGCAGCAGCTTTTCAAATAGTGCAATCATATCATACCTCCGATGTAAAGGAGATTATATAAGAGTTTCTCTTTCTATGCAATATTTTTGTTCCTCAGCGGCGCGTACGGCAAAAACCTTCCAACAGTCAATGCGCTCGCAGCCAGCAGCACTATTCCTAGATTGGCTGTGCATTACAGCAATTTTTCAATTGCAGATTAAAATATGCTGGGATATAATCTAGGAAAATTATGCTAGACATACAGGAGGAGATCAACATGATTGGAGCAATTGATATCGGCGGTACCAAAACAATGACCGCGGTATTGTCTGATGCCGGCAGCATCATAGAAAGCAGATATTTTCCGACAGTCAGTAAAGACTGGAGGGAGCATTTTAAAATAACTGCTGATGCGTTCCAAAGGTGCGCGCAGCCGTACCTGCAGGAGCTTGTCGGGGTGGGAATCAACGTACCCGGCATGGCAGACAGCCAGAAGGGAACCCTCATCTATGCACCACACCAAAACTGGAAAGATATACCGGTTGCAGAGTACTTCAGAAATGCGATTGGCATTGGGGAAGTTATCGTAGAAAATGATGTGAATTCCTGCGCCATTGGCGAGATGGTTTTTGGTGGAGGCGGTACAGATTTTCTATGGATTACCGTAAGTACAGGAAACGGCGGGGCCATTGTTGCAAACGGAAAGTTGATTCGGGGAGTGAACCACTGCGCAGGAGAATTCGGTCATTTGAAGGTGGAATTTGAACACCCCAGAAAATGCACCTGTGGTCAGCTTGGCTGCCTGGAGTCTCAAAGTTCCGGCACCGCCATCCGTGAACTGTTTCGGGAGAGGCTGATGGGAGACAGCGCCCTTCTTGCACTGGTACAAGAAACGGAGGCAGAACTTCCGGATTTTCAGCGGGATGCCCGCGGTTTGAGTATTCTGGCCGAGAGAGGAAGCGAAACGGCTCGGGAAATTTTTTGGACGGCAGGACGATATCTGGGCAGGGCGATTTCTTATGGGTTAAATCTTACCAATCCTCAGCGGGTCTATCTCGGCGGCGGTGTTGCAAAATCATTGCCCTTGCTGCTTCCCGCAATTCGTGAGGAAATTAGAAGAAACGCAGTTCTCGGAGCCGCAGACGTTGAAATTATGGAAACAAAGCTGGGGTATCACGCTGCGCTTCTAGGAGCGGGAGCCTTGATATTGCAGGGGCGCTAAAATTTAAACACGTTAAAAATTACTCATTGCAAAAAAAAAGTTATTTGATATAATGAGGTTGTAAACGATTACAATCTCATTATTTATTTTTTTGAATCGGAGAAATCACTATGAAGATTAAGGATATTGCAAATCTGACGGGTTTATCGGTAGCAACCATATCCCGAGTTATGAACAATCATCCCAACGTTTCGCCTGAGACAAGGGAAAAGGTTGAAAACGCCATTGCGGAAACCGGTTATGTGCCCAATTTTCTCGGAAGAAATCTCAGAGTCTCAAAAACCCATAAGATCTTGATCATTCTGCCTACGGCGGGAAACCCGTTTTATTCTGAAATCCTGGAAGCGATTCAGGAGCAGGCGAACCATTCAGAGTACACCATTCTCATCGGAGTCACCAATGAGGATCCGACGCTGGAGAACAAGTACATGGAGATGCTGACCACAACGCAGGTGGACGGCGCCATCACGTTTTTATCCAAATATGACAAATACGCACTGACGCAGTGGGCAAGCCAGTATCCGCTGGTTCAGTGCTGTGAGTATACAGAAGGCGCAAAAATTACCAATATCAGTGTGGACAATGAACAAGGTGCATATGATGCGGTATCCTATCTGATCCGCAAGGGGCATACGAGGATCGGAGCCATTCGGGGCCAGCTCTATTTTGCCTCTGAATCAGACCGGACAGCGGGATACAAACGTGCACTGGAGCAGGCGGGGATTAAATACCGGCCAGAGTATTGCCATATTGCTGACTATTCACCGGAAGGAGGCTACCGCGGTGCCAAGGCGTTAATGGCACTGGAAGAGCCCCCTACAGCAATCTTTGGTTACGGAGATACCATCTCCATCGGAGTCATAAAAGCGCTTAGTGAAATGGGAAAGATTAAAATCGGACGAACAGATGGTGTAAGGAATGTTGCGGTCATCGGATTTGATGACATTCAGCTGTCAGGCATGCTGAGCCCCACGCTATCCACGGTCTACCAGCCAAAGTATGAGCTGGGCAAAAAATCCTTCCGTTTGCTGATGGATCAAATCAACAAGGGCTCCGAGAATAAAGAGTGTTACTCGATTAAATTAATGCATAAATTAGTTATTCGAGAATCCAGCGAATTATAAAGGAGGAGAATGAATGAGAAAACACCGAGTCGGAGTTATCGGAAGCGGCTTCATTGGAAGCGCCCATGCCGAAGCGGTCAGAAGACTTGGAAATTGCGAGGTGGTGGCATTAACCGAAGTTTCTGATCCCAAAGCAAAAGCTGAGGCAATTTGCATTCCGAACTATTTCGACGACTATCGGGAGATGATTGAAACTACGGATTTGGATATGATCCACATCTGTACGCCCAATCACACCCACCATGAAATGAGCATTTACGCAATGAAAAAGGGCGTAAATGTGATTTGCGAAAAACCCATGTGCAAAACCCTTGAAGAGGGTCGTGACATGGTAAAGACAGCCAAAGAAGCCGGACTGGTCAATGCAGTGAATTTTCATAACCGCTTTTATCCTGCCACCTATGAAATGAAGCAGAAGATAAAAAGAGGAGAGGCAGGAAGTGTCTGGGCTGTGCATGGGGAGTATCTCCAGGACTGGCTGTTTCATGACACCGACTACAACTGGAGAATTGATCCAAAGTTCTCAGGTACCACCAGGGCGGTAGCGGATATTGGTTCCCACTGGATCGATCTGGCGGAAACCACCACCGGAATGAAAGTCACCCAAGTATTTGCAGACTTTGCAACCTTTCATACGGTTAGAAAAAAAGCGGCGAACACCCATGCGTTCAGTAAAGAAACCTTCCGTGACTATGAAGACGTCACCATTAACACGGAGGATCTGGCGCATATCCTTCTTCGCTTTGAGGGGGGTGCCGTTGGGAGTACTGTAATCAGCCAGGTGGCAGCAGGAAGAAAGAATCGGATCACGTTCAATATCACAGGCTCCAAAGAGGGATTGTATTGGACCAATGATGAGATCAACGACCTGTGGATCGGGCACCGGGATTCGGCCAACGAGCTGCTGACCAAAGATCCGTCGCTCATGTCAAGCGAAACGGCAAGACAGATTTCCTACCCCGGCGGCCATGCCGAAGGCTTTCCCGATGCATTTAAGAACAACTTCAGAGCGATCTATGCTTCCATCACCGACAAAAGCGCCCCAATCGAGTACGCTACCTTTGCAGACGGTCTTAGAGAAATGATTCTATGTGAGAAAATCCATGAAAGTGCCATGACGCAAAAGTGGGTTTCCGTAGAGGAATAACAGCTTCTTTCATTGGCAGTAAGCGCAAAGGAGGAACCATGATGAAAGAATACCTTTCAAATTACTCAACAGAAATCGCAGAAAAGTTACTAAAAACCGATTTTGAACTGTTGGAAGAAATCATCCAGAAGCTGATTGAGACAAAAGGAAAAGACGGCACGATTTTCACAGCCGGAAATGGAGGAAGTGCAGCTACCGCCTCCCACATGGCCAATGACTTCACAAAGGGCTGCCGTGTACATAATCGGGAGGGCTTCAAAATCATCTGCCTTGCTGATTCCACTCCCATCGTCACCTGTCTGGCCAACGACTTTTCCTATGAAGATATCTTTTCCATACCGCTT
This sequence comes from Clostridiales bacterium, assembly GCA_015243575.1. Taxonomy (NCBI): domain Bacteria; kingdom Bacillati; phylum Bacillota; class Clostridia; order Peptostreptococcales; family Anaerovoracaceae; genus Anoxybacterium; species Anoxybacterium hadale. The sequence goes on along the minus strand of CP042469.1, from coordinate 3,631,981 downwards.
CGCACCCAAGGGAAGCGCGGGGATGTACTAGTGGTCTTCAGCGGAAGCGGCAACTCACCCAATATCGTAAAGGCGGTGGAAACCGCAAAGGAGATGAACATCTTCACCATAGGCTTTTCCGGTAGAGACGGAGGAAAGCTTGCCGGACTATGTGACCTTCTGCTCATCGCACCTACGGACAACATGGAGCAGCTTGAGGATATGCATATGATCTATGAACATGCCATGTCCTGTGCGATTCAAAACGAGCTGATGGATATGTGGGGTGTTGAAATCAGACGATATCCGAAACAGAATGCGAAGATCAAATCAGCCCTGTTCGACTTCGATGGAACACTGAGTCTCATCAGAGAAGGCTGGCAGGATGTCATGATCCCCTACTTTATTGAAGTGCTGAAGGAAACTCCCAAGGCCGAAGAGGAAGAGGAGATCAAGGAAACTGTCCGGACCTTCGTCGATACGCTTACGGGAAAGCAGACCATCTTCCAGTGCATCCGCTTGGCGGAAGAGGTTGCGGCAAGAGGAGGGCAGCCAAGAGAGGCTCTGGAATATAAGACGGAGTACCTTCGAAGACTAAGGGAGCGAATCGAGCATCGGCACGAGGAACTGAAAGCAGGCTGTGACCCCGAGAAATACACGGTGACCGGAGCAAGAAGGCTTCTCAAAGCATTGCGGGAATGCGGGATTAAAACCTATCTTGCCAGCGGGACCGACGAAGAGGATGTGCTGATGGAGGTAAGGCTGCTGCAGCTTGAGGACTATTTTGACGGAGGCATCTACGGTGCCTTGGATGGCGTAACCGACTGCTCCAAGGAACTGGTGATCCGGAAAATTATCTCTGAGAACCAGCTGAGCCCCGATCAACTGATATCCTTCGGAGACGGATATGTGGAGATTGAGCTTGTGAAGAATCTGGGAGGCTATACCTTTGGCGTTGCCAGCGATGAGGTTCGGCAGAAAGGCATCAATCAGTGGAAGCGGGAACGGCTGATTCAGGCTGGTGCTGATGCCATTATCCCTGATTTTGAAGATACAGACAAAATCATGGAGTTGATTAGATAAGGAGTTGCCATGCCGTACAAACAATTTGACAGAAACAAGCTGAAATTGAGGCCGCTGGTAGAACGAATCCATGACGTCAAGCAGACGGTCATCAAGGCGGTTGACGGAGAAATACAGTGGAAGGATGATCCCAAGTATGATCTGCTTGCAGAGGCCATCCTCAATGCGAAGCACAAAGGGGCGACGGTTCTCATGATGTACGGAGCACACGTGATTCGAACCGGCAATGGCCTGCTCATGATCGAGCTGATGAAACGAGGCCTTGTAACCCACTTTGCAACCAATGGTGCCGGCGCCATCCATGACTTTGAAATGGCGATGATCGGAGCAACCTGTGAAAGCGTTGCCAAATACATATCCGAGGGGCAATTCGGACTTTGGAATGAAACTGGGCTGCTGAATGAGGCCGTAAATCAGGGCGTCAAGGACGGTTTGGGTTTTGGAGAAGCAGTGGGAAGATGCATCTGGGAAAATGAATTTCCGGGCCGAGAGCAGAGTGTGCTTGCAATGGGATATCATCTAGGAGTTCCCTGCACCGTTCATATCGGGATTGGAAGCGATATCACAAATGAACACCCTAATTGTGACGGTGCTGCCATAGGCGAAGCATCCTACCGGGATTTCCTGATTTACACGGAAAGCGTGACGGGTCTTGCGCATGGTGTATTTTTAAATTTTGGATCGGCAGTTGCCGGACCGGAGGTTTATCTTAAGGCGCTGGCTATGGCAAGAAATGCAGCGCACCAGCAAGGCGTGCGAATTACAGACTTTACTACAGCGGTATTTGACCTTTTGCCCATTGAAAGTGAGGACTTTGAAGAAGCCCCTCCGAAGACGGACCCCCGGTACTATTTTAGACCCTGGAAAACCATCCTGAGCAGAACCGTGGCCGACGGAGGCAGAAGCTGTTACATCTGCGGAGACCATTCTGTGACAGTCCCCAACCTGGCTGCAAGAGTCATCAAGCTGGATCGGGAAGAAACCGGGAGGTAAGCAATGAATGAGGAAAATACCAGGATGCAAGAGCCGGACAGAATGCAAGAACTGGACAGATTGCAAGGGGATTTCTTTGATATCGACAGGATCATTCGAGTCTTAGAACATGCCGAACAAAGCGTGATTACCGTCTTCGGCGACTATAGTCTCGACAAGTATGTCTACAGCAAGCCATCAAGGGATGAGGAGTCTGTTGAGACCGGCCTCATTGCTTATCAGATTCATGAAACTGCATCCTATGCGGGAATCGGAGGAACGGTGGCAAACAATCTCCGGAGTCTTGGCGCTCAGGTAATTTGCATCGGACTTCTGGGAATTGACGGGCATGGCTTTGAGCTGATGGAACAGCTGGAAAAAATAGGGGCGGATACACGCCTAATGATTCCATCCGAGCAGCTTCTCACAAATACCTATTTGAAACCCATGAGAGGGGAGGCAAAAGGTTCGGCTTCCGAAATGAATCGTTTGGACTTCCGAAACTTTGAAGAGACACCCCGGGAATTGGAAGACAGGCTGCTAAGGAATCTGGAACAGGCAGTGCAGCAATCACAGGGTGTTATTATTACCGATCAGTTCCTAAAGCGAAATTGTTCTGCGGTCACAGACCGGGTAAGGGACGGAATTTCCGAGCTGGCATTAAAGTATCCGGATGTATTTTTTTATGCAGATTCCCGGGGCTTTATCAGCGAGTACCGAAATGTGATCCGAAAATGTAACGAACATGAGCTTGGCGGGACAGAACTTACGGGACTAAGGATTGTCACCATGGGGGAAAAGGGCATCTTGCTCTGCGAAGGAAATGAAAAGACCCATATTCCAAGCTTCCCTGCTAAACCGCCGCTTGATATATGCGGAGCGGGGGACGCGACCAATGCAGGCATTATGCTAGGACTAACCCTTGGTCTTGGAAAAAAGGAAGCAGCATTTTTGGGAGCCTGTGTCGCATCCGTTACAATCGAGCAAATCGGCGTAACAGGAACGGCTACCAGAGAGCAGGTAAAAGCAAGAATGTATGAAAAAAAGCATTTTTTTTCAGTAAAATTGTAAACGATTACAGAAAACTGTTGTAAACGATTAACATATTGAAATTATCGGGTTTATGGCTATTGACATTAATCTGACAATATGCTAATTTTAAGGAGAAAGGCACCGATGAATCAATTGGGGCCTACGTTAAAACAGCCGAATAACAGGAGGAGAGAATCATGAAAAAAGTATTCGCGATAGTCCTTGTAATGGCATTAATTCTTTCAATGGTTGCATGCGGCGCCGGTGGAGGGTCTGCGGACAAAGAAGAAAAAGCAGGAACTCTGGGCGTTGTTATGCCAAACGCCACCCACGGCTTTTTGGGTGAAAGTATTGCACATGCAAAGGCTGAAGCAGAAGCGATCGCTGCGGAAACCGGTATGGACGTCAAGTTCCTGACATCCGCTGAATCTTCAGAGCAGAACAATCAGATTGATCAGCTTATTGCTGATGGAGTTGACTGTATCGTACTGTGGCCGCATAACGGTGATGAAGTAAGATCATCCGCCCAGAATGTAATGGACGCAGGAATTCCTCTCATCATCTATGACAGACTCATCAATGATTTTAAACCTACAGCTGAATTAATGGGCGATAACGTAACAATCGGAGAAATGACAGGAGAATACTTCAACAAGTTCTTTGCAGAAGACCTGAAGGCAGGAAAAGTGAATATCCTTGAATTCAAGGGTGACAATTCAACCGTTCCGGAGCAGAGATCCTCTGGCTTTAAGTCAACAGCAGATCCCAACATCAATATTGTACAGCAGTTCTCAACAGACTGGCAGAGAGCCAAAGCGATGGAACAGATGGAAACCTGGCTGTCCAGCTCCAGTAAGGAAGACGTAGAAGCACTGAAGGCAGTTTTCACCCATGATGACGAAGTTGTTCTCGGCGTGCTTGATGCGATCGAAAACTATGACGGACCGGCCAAACTGGATATCAAGCTGGTTTCCGGAGTAGGTGCGAGAAAAGAAAATCTGGACACCTTTGCTCCATGGGCAGACAAAGGCGTAATGCAGGTTACATACGCATTCTCACCGGCCATGGTAAGAGATGCGGTTGAACTTGGTGCTGATGTTGTTCTCGGAAAGGAAAAGCCATCCGGACTGATTCTGATCCCAACCGTAGAAGTGGATAACAGCAACGAAAAGGATTTCAGAAATAACGATATCTATGTGACAAGATACAGCATTGAAATGCCTAAATAAGAAACAATAATAAAATTGTTGCGATGTCGGCCTGCACAGCAGCCGGCATCGCTGTTGCTTCACCAATAAAGATACAGGTAGGTAGTGCTATGTTTTTAGAAATGAAGAATATTACCAAGAAGTTTGGGCCGGTAATCGCATTGGATGATGTGAGTTTTTTTGTTGAGAAGGGTGAAATTCATGGACTGCTTGGAGAAAATGGGGCGGGGAAGTCAACCCTGATGAACATTCTGGGTGGAATTTTTCCGCCCACCGCAGGTGAGGTTTGGCTGAACGGGACGCAGATGACAGACATGAATGCCAGAAAAGCCTTCCAATCGGGCATCGGTTTTGTACATCAGGAGCTGAACCTGATCAACGATCTTAAAGTGTATGAAAATTTATTTCTCGGAGAAGAAATTAAAAATAAATGGGGTACGCTGAACAAGCCTCTTATGAGGGAAAAGGCAAGAGAGATTCTAAAGAAAATGAATCTGGAGATCAATCCTGACCTTCAGGTTGCTTATCTGGATACCTCCCTAAAGCAGCTGGTAGAGATCGCCAGGTCGCTTCTGTTTGACTGTAAGCTTATCATTATGGATGAGCCCACTACGGCGCTGACTAACAGGGAAATTGAGAATCTTTTTTCCATTATGAGAAAGCTGAAAGAAGATGGTGTATCCATTATTTATATCTCTCATAAAATGCCGGAACTCTTTGCCATCTGCGATCGATATACGGTTCTGCGTGACGGAAAGTTCATCCAGTCGGGCAACTTCACTGATATCGATGAAAAGATTGCAACGCAGCTGCTGGTGGGACGGTCTCTCGTAGAAGAAGAGATTCAGAAAAAAGAGGTTACAGGGGAAGTTGTGATGAAGGTCGAGGATATCACCTGTAATAGCTGCTTTAAAGATATTTCGTTTATGGTCAGGCGGGGCGAGGTACTGGCTATTACAGGCCTCCACGGTGACGGCAGAGGAGAGCTTGCGGAGGCGCTGTTCGGAGCGAGAAAGCTGGACAGCGGACAGGTAACTTTCAAAGGGGAGAAAATTAACTATAAGCATATCAGCGAGGTCATTCGCAGGGGAATTGGCATGGTTCCCAGAAACCGTAAAGAGCGTTCCATTATAAAGGATATGTGCATTGTCAATAACATGGCCACAGCTTATTTTGTAGCCAAACATAAGAAACTCTTCATTAGTAAAAGAGATACTGACCGAATCTTTGAAGAAAACCAGAAGAAAACCGCGATCAAGGTGGGAGACAGAAACGATCTGATCACCTCTTTGAGCGGTGGGAACCAGCAGAAGGTAATCATCTCAAGATGGCTGGAAGTGGATTCGGAACTGTACATATTGGATAACCCGACCCAGGGAATTGATGTAGGCGCCAAGTTTGAGGTCTATAAGATCATCAACAGCCTTGCGGAGCAGGGGAAGAGCATTCTCGTCTTTTCCTCGGAGTTTCCTGAGATCTATAAGGTTGCTGACCGCTGTCTCGTCATGTATAAAGGCAGGGTTACTGCGGAGCTTTCCAGAGATCAGCTCAATGAAGTGGATGTTATGTACTATGCAACAGGATGTAATACGGAGGGTATGAGAAATGAAAATTAAGATGTTACAGGAAAAACCTCAGGAAGCTCCCGTCATTCAGGGCCAGAGCTTCAGGGATAAATTCATCCGCTTTTATTATAATTATACATTCCTGTTCTCCTTCGCGGTTTTGGTGATAATTGCCACCTATTTCAACCCGAAATTTCTTACATACGGAAATCTGTCTCTTTTGCTGCTTCAGTCCACCATCAAGGGAATTATTGCTTGCGGCATGACCTTGGTGATTATTGCCGGTATGATCGACTTGTCTGTAGGCTCCATGGCGGCATTGGTCGGGGGTCTGGGGGTCGTTGTCCTTAACACCACGGAAAACATCTGGATTATGTTCCTGTTTTGCGTGGCCTTTGGCACCTTCCTGGGTACCATTAACGGACTTTTGGTTACGAAAGCCAGAATTGCACCCTTTATTGTTACGCTGGCAACCATGGTTGCCTTCCGTTCCATTATCGTTCAGCTGGGACAGGGCGGGCCCTTTGATGTTAAAGCTGAAGTTTACGATGATTTCAGATTGATTGCAGCGGGCTACTTGTTCCGGGGAGGCGGGTTCAAAGGCATTCCTTACATGGCGATTTGGTTTATTGCCATCACTCTCATCATGATCTTCATCATGTCGAAGACAAAATTCGGCAGATACGTCTATGCCGTGGGCTCCAATCAGATTGCGGCGAAACTTACAGGGATCAATGTAGACCGGGTCAAGACGCTGTGCTTTGTTATAACCGGCCTTCTGGTGGGTATTTCCTCCTTCCTTCTTGCTTCCAGGCTGACTTCCATCACAGCGCCCAATGTTGGCGTGAACTATGAGCTGGATGCCATTGCAGCCGTTGCAATCGGAGGAACGGCCATGGCAGGCGGAAGCGGCTTAATCCTTGGAACCTTTATTGGAGCAATCATGCTTCAAATGATTGAGGGAATCCTGATTGCAGCACAGATACCGGTATTTTTAAATGGTTTGGTAAAAGGAATCATCATTATCATAGCCGTTGTATTCCAAAGCAGAAGGGAGAGAAAACATTAATGAGAAAAGTAGCTTTGATATCAGCACAATTTGCAGATTTGCCCCTGGAAGACCTCTGCGGGAAACTGAGGGAGCGGGGTTACAGAGGTATCGAGCTTGCGTGCCTCGGGGATCATTTTCATGTGAGAGAAGCAGCGGAAAGTAAGGAGTACTGTGACCGTAAACGGGAGCTGCTGAGTCAGTACGGATTGGAATGCAAGGTCATCGCAGGCCATCTCATCGGGCAGTGCATCGGAGATCTTTATGACCCGAGGCTGGATAACTTCGCGCCACCGGAACTTGCGGGTAACGGGCCTGCCATCCGTGAATGGGCCATTGAAGAAATGAAGCTGCTGGCAAAAGCAGCGGCCAATATGGGCGTTTCGGTAGTATCCTTTTTTACTGGCTCTCCGATCTGGAGGTATCTCTACTCCTTCCCTCAAGCAACAACGGAAATGATTGAAGAGGGCTATGATGAAATTTTGCGTCTGTGGTCCCCTATTATGGATGAGTACGATAAATATAACGTCAGGCTGGCCCTCGAGGTGCATCCGACGGAAATTGCCTTTGACTACTATTCTACTGCCAAGTTGTTTGAAAAGTTTCAACATAGAGAAACCTTGGGACTTACGTTTGATCCCAGCCATCTGTTATGGCAGGGGGTTAACCCGGTAGTCTTCCTGAGAGACTTCATGCACAGGGTGTATAATGTACATATGAAAGATGTAAAGCTGAATCACGACGGAAAAGCGGGTATTTTGGGGTCTCACATTGAATTTGGAGATACCAGAAGAGGCTGGAACTTTATTTCTCTGGGGCACGGCGACGTGGATTTTGAATCCATTATAAGAGAACTGAATCAGGCTGGGTACAGGGGAAATATCTCCATAGAGTGGGAAGACAGCGGGATGGATCGGTTTTATGGGGCAGAGGATGCAATCAACTATTTAGAAAAATTTAATTTCCCAACTTCAAACTTTGCTTTTGATAAGGCTTTGAGTTCGTCTGTCTAGCGTGCAGATTTTTGAGTCAAAAGGAGTAGGTAAGCCCCCTTTTTCAATAAATAAACAGCAAAAGATACCGTATCTCATCTACGGTATCTTTTTTTTATGGAAGTGCTATAATCGGCGGTATTTCGCTCTGGGGATGGGTAGAGAGCAGTGCACGTTCTGCAATGATGAAATCAAGGGCATCACTGAGTTGGCTGTAGGCAAGGGAAATCACGGCAAGCTCCTCATTATTGGGGGTTGCTTTGGCAATGGCAATGGCAAAGGCCGTTATCAGTGCAGTCAATTCATATGCATCCATAAAAATCACCTCGTTTAAATTTATGACAAATAAACCCTTTTCAACACAGGTTTCCTGCAGTTGTGATGCATAAGTATGAAAGGATGCCATAAGATATTACTATCCTTGAAAGGTGGTGAATCTAATGAAAAATATAAAAGCCCTCATACTCAGCGTTCTGATCAGCGTGGGTGTTGGAGCCCTGGCTGGATATCTCACAATGGACAGCATGCAGGCCTATGATGCTGTCGCAAAGCCGGACCTTGTTCCGCCCAATTGGGTGTTTCCCATCGTCTGGACGATTCTTTATATTTTAATGGGCATATCCGCTTATCTTGTCTATGTTTCCGACTCATCCTACCGAAATCAAGCTCTTAGAATATACGCCATTCAGCTGGTGATGAATTTTTTCTGGTCCATCATTTTCTTCAATCTGCAGATGTATCTATTGGCTTTTATCTGGCTCCTCCTTCTGTTAGGGATGATTGTGCTCATGATTGTGAGCTTCTATCAGGTGAATAAGACCGCAGCCTACCTGCAAATTCCCTACTTGATCTGGGTGCTGTTTGCAGGATACCTGAATTTATCGATTTATTTGATGAACCGGTAGAATTGACTGAAGATATTCTTAAAAAAGGTGTCTCGAATCATATTGAAAATATGTTGTGATTAATGTTGAAATATTCAAAATATTCTGTACAAATTTATTGAATTTAACGCGTTCCTATGTTATGCTGAACCCTAAAGAAAAAGGCTCGGAACAAACACGCGTCTAAACCGATACAGGCTTTTGTATCGGTTTGTTTGTATCGTACAAAATATTATGTTTGCTGTTTGAAATAAGTAGGAAGAAAGGAAGCTAAAGGAAATGGAGAGAAAACGTAAAATGGCAGCCGCCTTTATTCAGCAAAACTATGAAGCCTTGCTGGAAATCATAAACTGCATCAATGTTGGGATTTACATCACAGATCAAAACGGAAAAACTTTGCTGGTCAATGATGAGTCTGTGAAAACTGGGGGATTGGGAAGGAATGAACTGATTGGAAAAAATATGGCAGACCTGGTGGCGGAGGGATATGTGACAGAATCGGCCTCTTTGAAGGCAATTGCCAGCAGAACTGAGGAAAGTATTGTTCAGCAGCTTCGTGAGGATGGACAGGTATACATAACGGGGGTTCCGTTCATCAGAAATAGTGAACTGGAGCTGGTGGTCTGTACGGAGCGTGACATCACTGAAACCATGAGATTGAAAGAAATCCTGGAGGAAAAGGATAAAATTAATAAGAAATATGAACGAGAGCTGGAGTACCTGAGAAAGCAAAGTCTGTCTGCGGATCAAGGGCTTATTTACAGGAGCAGATCGATGAGCAATCTTGTGGATATGGCGCTGCGCATTGCAAGGTGGGAGACCACGGTTCTGATCACCGGTGAGTCGGGTACGGGTAAAGAGGTAATGGCAAGTTTTATCTATCGAAACAGTCATAGAAATGAAAAGCCCTTTATAAAAGTGAATTGTTCCGCCATACCGGAGAACCTGGTAGAATCAGAATTTTTTGGCTATGAAAAAGGAGCGTTTACAGGAGCCCGCAACGACGGTAAGTCGGGATTGTTTGAGCTTGCAAATGAGGGCACACTTTTTTTGGACGAGATTGGAGAGCTTTCTCTCGCCATGCAGTCGAAGCTTCTGCGGGTGATTCAGGAGAGAGAAATCATGAGAGTTGGAGGAGCACAGAACATACCCATCGATGTACGAATTATCGCCGCGACCAATGTCAACCTAAGAAAGGCAATTACTGAGGGGAAATTCAGGGAGGATCTCTACTACAGGCTCAACATCATACCGATTGAGATTCCAGCGCTCCGTAGTCGTAAAGAGGATATTGCTCCATTGGTGATGGACTTTATCAAGCAGTTTAACGGGAAGTACGCACAAAAAAGGAGGATACAGAAGGCTGCAGTTCAAGTGCTGCTGGAATATGACTGGCCGGGAAACATCCGGGAGCTGAAGAATATTACGGAGCGGATCATGCTCACTTCTGACGGGGAAGAAATCACGGCTTCTCAGATTAAAAACCAGCTATATCATGATTCGACTGCATTTACTGCTCCGGGAATTGATGATACCATGTCTCTTTCCCAGCAGGTAGATCGTTTTGAAAAAAACCTTCTGGAGACCGTCTTATCCCAAAGCAAATCTGCCTATGAGGCATCGAAAATTCTAAAGGTAAATCGATCTACAATCTCTAAGAAAATAAAAAAATACGGAATTGAGTACAGCAACGACCGAACGTAAAGGAGAATCCGTTTCAATTTGGAAACAAAGCGTTTCCGTTTAGAAACAAATGTAATATGGATTTGGTAAAACAGCAAAAGCTCTAATTGAAGGCAATTCACCCAACTGGTTCGTCCGATAATTCAGAAAATTTAAATAAATATAGTTTCCGATTGGAAACTATATTGCGGAGTGGAATCTCCTCTCGATGATAAATGCTTAAATATCAACGATATATGAGTTGGCATAGAAGTTGCTATCATAAGAAGATGTATTACAACATCTGAAATGGAGGAGTGATTAGAATGAAAATTGTAGTATTGGGCGGAGCCGGGCAGATGAGCAGCCTTACCGTTAGGGACCTTGCTCATAGCGACGACGTAAAGGAAATATTAGTAGCAGATTTCAATTTTGAAAAAGCAAAAGCTGTTGCGGAGGAAAACGGGCCAAAATGTAAAGCCGCCTTCTGCGATGCATACAACACCGAACAGGTAAGAGAAACCATAAGAGGCTATGATTGCGTAATCAACGGCTGCACTTATAAAGTAAATCTTTATGTAATGGATGCCTGTCTTAAGGAGAAAATCCATTACACCGATCTTGGAGGGCTTTTCTACATAACGCTGGAACAAATGAAACTGGACCAGGCATTTCGTGAGGCTGGGATTACTGCTGTGCTGAGTATGGGGGGAACGCCGGGAACCATCAATGTTCTGGCCAGATACGCCGTAGACCGGCTGGACACGGTCGAGACGGTTAATGTTCTTAATGGCTGCGGTGACTGGACCAAGACTACTGAGGTATTCAGCGTACCTTATTCGATCAAGACCATTATGGAGGAATTCACCATAAGGCCTGTGGAATATGTAGGCGGTAAACATGTGGATGTGGACCCCAGATCAGGGCTTGAGCTCATCAATTTTCCTTTGCCCCTGGGTCCTGCTTATGCCCACTACACCATTCATTCCGAGCCAGCTACCATGCCTGCGGCATGGAAGGAGAAGGGGCTGAAAAATGTGTATTTTAAGCTTGCTCTTCCCCAGGATTTTCATGACAAAGTAGCCTTTCTGGCAGACATCGGCTTTGCTTCACAGACGGAAATTGAAGTCCGGGAGGGAATTAAGCTTAAACCTGCGGATATGCTGGATGCCGTCATCCGAAGCATGCCCAAAGACGCGAATGCAGAAGTGAAGGACTGCGATATTCTGAGGGCAGAGGTGATCGGAACCAAGGATGGAAGGGTGGTTAAATATACGGTTGATTCCATTGCCAGACAGAACGAAAGACTGAAGTGTTCCTCCACAGAATTAAATACCGGAGCGCCGCCGTCCATCGTTGCTCAGATGATCGTTAGAGGAGATGTCACCGAAAGAGGAGCTTTTGGAGCAGAACGGGGTGTAGATCCGGAGATCTTTTTCGAAGAACTTGCCAAGAGAGACATGTACGTCTATGTGAATCAGGAATATCCCGTTTCTATAGACAGCTTTGAACCAATCAACAAACAGAAAGAAATCTAAAATACAGAAGATAGAAAAGACAGGAAATAAGCAGAAATGGAAATAAGAGTGTAGGAGCATTTATTTCTTTGGAGGGAGGTTCTGTATCAAACGGCAGTTATTATTTTAATTTTCGAAAGGAGAAAATAGCTATGTCAAAGGAGAAGCTATCCACCGGAAAAGTCTGGGGGTTCTCTGTGGGAACCCTCGGCGAATATTTCGTCTACTATCTGTTTTATACGTATTTTCTGTATTATCTGACTGACTACGTACTTATACCTGCAGCAGTCGCAGGAACCATCATGTCTATTGCAATGATTTGGGATGCTTTTACAGACCCGGTTGTCGGTTATATCAATGATATCAGTAAAAATCCAAAAGGGCGGAGACGGCCGATGATGCTCAAGTCATACCTACCGTTCATTATCACTTTTGCCCTCTGCTTTATCAATCCGGGACTGGAGGGCATGAGCCTGTACGTGTACTTCTGTGTGGTATGCCTTGCGTTCTGGCTCTGCTTCACCATGGAGCAGGTCCCTTTCTACGGACTGCTTCCGGAAATTGCCCAGGATGATGATGACAGAATGAGGCTGAGAGCTGCAATGGGTTTCATCGGCAATGCTGGAAATCTGGCAGTATCCATCGTTCCCCTTGCATTATCTGCGGTAATTGCCATGGGGGTCAGTGAAATGGCCGCGTGGTCTGCCGTAATGGGAATCCTCGGCGTTATCGGCGGCTGTGGTTTCCTAGTCACTTATTTCGTAACCAAGGGGATGGAAACACCTCTCGATAAAGTCGTCAGACCATCGGAGAACATATTTAAGACCTATCTCAAGATTATCAGGCTGAAGGGTTATATGTCAGTGGTTGTAGTTTATATTCTCTGCACCATTGACCTGTGCTTGATGTTTGCGTCCATTCTTTATGTAGCCGATGGGAAGCTGGGGTTAAATGCAGGGATGCAGTCTGTGGTGGTTGCGTGCTACACCTTCTCTGGTGCATTGTTTATTCCTCTGGTTACGCCCATGAACAGAAAATGGGGTTCCTATTTATCCCTTCAGATTACCATGGGGATAGGATCGGTTCTCTTCCTGATCTGCGGTCTGATTGGCGTCAACAGTGCAGGTGTAATGATTTTCCATGGCCTAGTTACAGGCGGAACTTTTGCACTGGCAACAGCATTTACCTACGGACTGCTCTATCAAATCATCGATGTTGCATGCCTGAAGACAGAGGAACAGGTAGAAGGCTCCGTCATCAGCTTTGCGACTTTGGGATATAAACTCGGTGCGGCAATCTCTGCCGCTACATTAGGGCTGGCACTGACCATCATCGGTTACGACGGTGCTTCGGATATGAACGCTGAGGTGCTCGGCAGAATCGACAGCCTACTGACCATTATGCCCGCGGTTCTTTTGATCCTTTGCGTTGTGATCCTAAAGTTCCTCTATCCTATCAGAGAATCCTTATACAGAACTATTGTTGAAGCGAAGGAAAAGAAAGCACTGGGCGAAGCGTACTCGGTAGAAGGCTTCCAGCATTTAATGTAAATATATCGATGCAGAGTAAAAGTGAAGTAAATAGAAAGCAAATGCGAATCAGAAAAAACATTGTCCGTTTAGAAGGCAGCAGAAAGCGTAACATTACGCAACAAGGAAAGGAGAAAAAAATGGCAGAAAAGTTTCAGATGTATATTGACGGTGAGTGGTGTGACAGCAGCAGCGGAGAGGTGATTGAGGTTACCAATCCCGCTACGGGCGAATTGATCGGAACGGTTCCCAAGGCAGCGCCTGAGGATTTGGAACGGGCCATCAAAGCCGCCGATCGGGAGAAGGAGGCGTTTAAACATTGGGGAATCGTAGAGCGGGGAGAGCTCATGTGCCGCATCGCCGATGAACTAGAAAAGGAAACGGAAAAGATTGCAAAATATATGTCTATGGAGCAGGGAAAGCCCATTGCCACAGAATCCAGAGGAGAAGTGACGGAGTCCGCTGAAAATCTCAGAAACGCCAACGAGGATATCAAGCGCATGAATGGCGAGATCCTCTACTCCAAGGACCCGAACAGAAAGATTATGACCATAAGAGAACCCAATGGCGTTTATTCCGCAATCTCACCTTGGAACTTCCCCATGGTCATGCCGGCAGAGCACATTGCGCCCATTTTAGTTGCAGGCAATACGATGATCATGAAACCTGCGAGCTATACTCCGATCTCGGCAGTCTTCTTTGCAGAAGCAATTGAACGTGCAGGCTGCCCCAAAGGTGTATTCAACCTTGTTACGGGACCGGGACCGACAATCGGTGAAATGATGTGTTCCCACCCGCTGGTCAATGCCATTGCATTTACCGGTGAAAACGTAACGGGAAAAAGAATTGCGCAGATTGCAGGACTGAAGCGAATGCTTCTTGAGATGGGGGGATCGGGACCAGAAATCGTCTGTGCAGACGCAGACATCAAAGCTGCTGCCGAAGGAGCTGCCTATGGCGCATGGATGAATGCAGGCCAGGTATGCTGCTCAACCCAGAGAGTCTTGGTACATAAAAGCGTCAAGAAAGAGTTCCTTGAGCATCTCATGAAAACGGTAGATGACATCGTCTTGGGAGATCCTCTTGATGATAAAACTACCATGGGCCCGCTGAATAACGCACCGGTAGCAGATAAAGTTGAATTTCATGTAAACGAAGGCATCGCAAAGGGCGCCAAGATTCTTTGCGGCGGTGGCAGAGCAAAGGGCTTTGATACCAACCTCTTCTTTGAGCCTACCATCGTCGACAACGTAACGCCCGGAATGCTGCTCCACGATGAAGAGACCTTCGGGCCAGTAATTCCGATCATAGAGTTTGAGACCGATGAAGAGGCCATCAAGATGGCTAACAGCACGCCTTACGGATTGCAGATGTCGGTTTATACCAGCAGCATGAAAAAAGCCTTCTATTATCACAGCAGACTCAATGCCGGAAACGTCTGCATCAATGAGTCCGCGGGCTTCTGGGAACCCCATCAGCCCTTTGGCGGAGCACCGGGAACAGAAACGGGCTACGGCAGAATTGGCGGAAAGTACACCATCGAAGAAACCACCTTCTTAAAGACGATTACTGTAAATTTTGATAAATGCTATTAATCACAATAATCAAACTATGCTAAAATAGAGTTGCGATTTCACAGCCAATGAATAGGAAGGTGCTGCTCACTGCGATCATGTGGGCCGGGAGGCTTAGGCCATACAAAGTATGACCCATGTGGCTGTGATTCGTAACTTGGTGAATCGTGACAAACCAGTTGTAACATTCAATGAACTGCGGGTGAGGGATGACACAACCTTCAAAGACCATCGGTATCATGGGTTTATTGACTGCCTCCTTTTTCTGGGGGGCAGAATTTGTCGTGGAGAAGGATGTTCTCTCTGTCATGGGAGCCAATTATTCTAATGCCATCCGCTTCCTTGCAGCAAGCATCCTCTGCACGTTATTTATGAGAAAGAAGCTGAAAACCATAACACGCGGCGATCTGCACTGCGGCGTTATTTCTGGCAGCTTTACGGGCCTTGGATTTGCCTTTCAAACCATGGGCCTTGGCTATATTGAGGCAGGCGTGAATGCACTGCTTTGCTCCTCGTATATTCTGATCATTCCCCTTGCGGAATGGCTGCTGTTTCGTAAGAACCCCGGGTATCGGATTTTTTTGTATGCTTTCATTGCTGTCATCGGGATCGGATTTATCTCTTATGATGCTTCTGCGCAGACGTGGGCGTTCTCCGTCGGTGAGATATTAACCTTTTTGGGGGCTCTGTTTTATACCGGTGCGATTATATCCATCGAACGGTTTTCCTCCCAGACTGATTCGCAAGTAATGTCCTTGCTGCAGTTTTATGTGATTACGATAATTTCAACGGTGTTTGCGTTGATGCTAGAACCCATTCCTCGTATGGTTTCATGTCTTGTTTTCATCGAGTTCCTCTATCTGATTTTCTTTGCAACCATTGGTGCCCAGCTGCTGATGAATCACTGTATTCAATTTGTGTCCTCCTCTGCTGCCGGTCTCATTTTCTCTTCAGAGGCTCTATTTGCGGCAATCTTGGGAATTCTAATCTTAGAAGAACCCTCTACGCCTTCCCTTTGGATCGGCATCCTTCTCATTGTGGGCGCAATCGCCTTGCATCAAAGCGGATTCCCAAAGAAAAAGAGCTATTCTGCAAAAAAGTAACGATTCTGCAATTTTTCTCAAAAGAATAGGGATATTTTGCAGGAAAAGAGTATCGATTCTGCCATAAAAATTCCTAGTATAAGAGTAGTATATGATATGTTGTCCTTGAGCTAAAACGTTGTAGAATCAACGTTCTTGGAATATTATGGATGGAATTCCAAGCAGGGCTTTTGGGCGGTTTTGTTTATAGGAGGAATGAAGAATGACAGAAATGATTGGACAAGTCTACAGGAATGATGCGGTCACAATCAGAATGAAGCAGGATAAAGTTCAGTCTCGCTTTGCAAAGATGGGGTCAGCGTTCGGCTTGATCTCGGGTATGACCTTTGCGGTGAACAGCATTATCCTGGGGATCGCGCTGGCAAGAGAGCCCTTCACACTGGGTTCGGGAGCAATCTTTGTAGCACCCCTTGTTGCGGCTGCAATGAACGACAGTATGACCGCACTGTGGCTGCTCATCTACAACATCTGGAAGGGAAATTTTAAGGAACTGGTTCGGAGCCTTAAAACTACGCCCGGAAGAATGGTTTGTGTTGCAGCAATTTTGGGTGGGCCGGTGGCAATGGGCTGCTACCTGCTGGGCATCCAGTTCTGCGGCAGCGCGTACACCATGCCAATATCAGCACTTTGCCCCGTGGTGGGGGCGATTCTGGCCAGGATCTTTATGAAGCAGAAGATGTCAACCAGAGTAGGAATCGGCATGCTTATTTGTATTGTCGGAACGGCTTTAATCAGTTTCACGCCGCCCGAGGGCAATTTTCCGCACTTTTATTTAGGTTTATTGTTTGCCTTTGGGTCAGCGCTGGGATGGGGAGCGGAAGGTGCTCTTGCCACGTTTGGAATGTCCATGGTCAACCCTGATGTAGCAATTACCATCCGGGAAATTACTTCCGGTCTGGCAAGTACCCTCATCGTCGTACCGCTGATTTCCGGTATCGGGATGTATGGCGAACTTCTAAAGACTCCGGCGACCCTTCTCGTAGTGGCTGCGGCAGGCCTTGCGGGAGCAATTTCGTTTTTGACTTGGTATAAAGCAAACGCTATGATCGGCGTGGCCTCCGGTATGGCGCTGAACATCACATACTCTCTTTGGGGTCTGGTGTTCGCATTCTTTGTTACCGGCGTTTCCCTTTCGACCAATTTGGTTATCGGAGCGGTTGCTGTTACATTGGGCGCGATGCTGGTTGTTGTAAATCCGCTTGAAGTCTTTAAGAAAAAAGGAGAAGCCTAATGAAACATAGCATTTTACCGCTGACCTTCCGGATGCTGCATTTTCTATCGACAGTGAAAGAAGCAACTGTTGATCTGCTGATGCAGGAACTGCGAACCGAATACGGCACGGAGAAACAGTTCCGCAAACCCAATGTCAGCAATATTCTTGTCTCGATGAAGGAAAATGGGCTAATTGAAGACGCAAAAGCCGAGCTGGATCAAGACGGCGAATTGTGTATCTCTTACAGCATCAGCGAAGAGGGAACAAGATTGTTGAATAAATATCTGCCAAAGAGTTGGAAAGCACAGCAGGCCATGGCTCGGTAATGCAGGTCTGACTTCAATCCTTTAGAATCGCAATAGAAGCAATGGTCAGCAGGGAAGATTCCGGAAACAGGGAATCTTCCCTGCTTTTTGATTACGGCAAGGATATTGTGGAATAATAATGATACTTAGGAAATGCGGAAGCGCTTTCCTAAATTGATAGATCATTAGGAAGCGGGGATGAGAATGAATAGAGATCATGAAGAAATCAAAGAAGCAGGTTGGCGCTTTGATAACAGCTACAAAAAACTGCCGGAAATATTTTATTCCATGACAGATCCAACGCCAGTGAAGCAACCTGAAATGGTTATTTTCAACGTCGATTACGGGAAGGAGCTCGGTCTTGATGTTGAGGCGCTTCAAAGTCAGAATGGTGCCGCTATGCTGGCAGGCAATAAAATCCCAGAGGGCGCCATTCCCATTGCCCAGGCTTACGCCGGCCATCAGTTCGGACATTTTACCATGCTGGGAGATGGAAGAGCTGTGCTTCTCGGAGAACATATTACGTTATCAGGACACCGGTTTGATATTCAGCTGAAGGGCTCGGGACGCACGCCATACTCAAGGGGAGGCGATGGCAGGGCTGCCCTCGGTCCTATGCTCAGAGAATACGTGATTAGTGAAGCTATGTATGGACTTGGAGTCCCTACCACCAGAAGTCTGGCTGTAGTTTCTACGGGAGAGCCGGTTTACAGGGAGTCTCCGCTGCCCGGTGCGGTATTGACCAGAGTGGCGGCCAGTCATATTCGTGTGGGAACCTTTCAATTTGCGGCAAAATGGGCGAAGCTTGAAGGGCTGAAAGCCCTGGCGGATTATACCTGGGAACGGCATTTTAAAAACGCTGAGGCAGAGGACAATCGCTATTTATCCTTGCTGAGAGAAGTAACTTCCCGGCAGGCGCGGCTCATTGCCAAATGGCAGCTGATTGGGTTTATCCACGGTGTAATGAATACAGACAATATGGCTGTCAGCGGTGAAACCATCGATTATGGACCATGCGCTTTCATGGATGCCTATGACCCTGCCACTGTATTCAGTTCCATTGACGCACAGGGACGATATGCTTATGGAAATCAGCCTGCCATTGCTCAGTGGAACCTAACCCGGTTTGCTGAGACACTCCTGCCCCTCATCAGCAATGAGCAGGAAAAAGCTAAGAAACAGGCAATGGATGTCCTCGAAGGGTTTGGTCCTAAATTCCGAAGCGAATGGCTTTCCGGAATGAGAAGCAAGCTTGGTTTGATCGGTGAGGAAACAGAGGACGAACTGCTGATTGGAGACCTTCTATCTATGATGAAGGAGAATAAAGCTGATTTTACCAACACCTTCAGAGCGTTAACCCTGGAACAGTTCGAAGCGCTGAGCATGAACAGCATCTCGGTATTTGAGGAATGGAAAAAGCGCTGGAAAAAGCGGCAGGAACACAATCAGGGCACACAAAAAAAGCAACAGGATCTTATGAAAAAGAGCAACCCGGCAGTCATTCCGCGGAATCATAGGGTCGAGGAAGCACTGTCTGCCGCATCTGAGTCTGGAGATCTGGAGGTACTTAAGGGTCTTATGGATGTCCTGAAAGACCCCTTTGCCTATTCGCCTGCGCAAGAGGAATATGCTGAGGTTCCGAACCTCTCAGGATGCAAATACCAAACATTTTGCGGAACGTGATGAACACCTGACGAAACCCTCGATAAATAATACTTGTTTTTTTCATGGCCATCATCTATAATGGGGATAGTTTTATAAAAGTGTTTTGTAAAACATTCGGTCATATCCTTTGAAAAGAGCAAATAAAATGAAAAGAACAACGGCAACAACAACAGACCTAAAACTGATCAACCGAAACAAGGTGTATCAGTATATTTATGAGCAGGATAAAGTATCAAAGCAGGATCTTGTGGCGGCACTGGGACTGAGTCTTCCCACCGTGAGTCAAAATCTGACTGAGCTTTTTGATATGGGACTCTTGTGCTATTCCGGTACCTTCGAATCCAGCGGCGGGAGGAAAGCAAAGAAGATTTCCGTGATTTCCGATGCCAGGATGGTCATCGGTGTAGAAATTAAAATGACACATATTAACCTTTTGGACATCGATCTAAAAGGGAATCCCTCTCCTATTAAACGCCTTGAAATTGCATTCGAAGCCAATGATCGGTATGGAGAGCTGCTTGCGGCGGAGATCGACCGCTATGTGGAGGAACGGGGGCTGGACCCTGAAATTATACTTGGTGTAGGGATCTCCATTCCCGGTGTGCTAAGCGAGGATAAGGGGCAGATCATTAACGCACCTACCTTGAAAGCCCGGTATGTGCCCATTGAGTCCCTAACAAAGTTTATTAAATACGACACCTACATTGAAAATGATGCTAACGCCAGTGCTTTCGCAGAGCAGAACAGCAGAAAGGATCTGACGACACTGGCCTTCCTAAGCGTATCAGAAGGCGTAGGGGGAGCACTGATTTACAATGGTTCCGCTTATATCGGCATGAATAACCGGGGTGCAGAATTCGGCCATATGTCCGTGGTAAGCCGGGAAGGAAAGCCGTGCGCCTGCGGGAAAAAAGGCTGTCTGGAGGCATATATTTCCACATCCGTTTTGGCCTCAGAAAAGGATCAGCCCGTCGATGTCTTTTTTGAAAAATTGAAAGAGGGCGACGATGGCTGCGCGGAGCTTTGGAACGATTATTTGTTATTTCTTTGTATGGGAATTAATAATATCCGTACCATTTTCGACTGTGATATTATTTTAGGAGGTACACTTGCAAGATACCTTGGGGATTCCTTTGATGACATCAAAGAGCGTTTGATAAAAATCGCTGTCTTTGACAGCACAGCAGACTATCTCCATCTGAGCAATTACAGATCCAATGCCAGCGGCATAGGAACTGCACTGCATTTTGCGGTTCGGTTTATTAAATCAGTATAGTAAGGAAACGCTGATTCATTCCGTGCACGCACACTTAAATAAATCAACAATTCCATTAGCAATCATCGAAGACGATATCGACAAATCATTGCGGTACATTTCGCTTCTAGCACCGGTAGTTTTTAATAATTTTTCGGTTTAGGGAGAAGAATGAAAACGTAGGATCTAATTTGATACTGTCTTCTTTTTTTTGGGACAAATTATAACAAATATTGCCGTCGGAATTTTGGATGTTTTGGAAATAACGCTCAAATTTCAACGAATTTAGGCGAAGCTCTCCTCCCTGGCAACGGAAAGAAGCAAACGAGCGGGTTGCTAACTTGATCCAAATAATTCTCAAAAATTTATCATTCTGCGCAGCCATTGAAAATCAATGCCGGAGCGAAAAACAGATTAAAAAAGTGAAGATGACATTAAAAAAACACTGTTGACATGAATAATTCACGATGCTATCATTAAACCAACTTTTAGAAAACTGTTTTTCAAAAGTTATTTAAGAAACTGGTAAAAGAAAAGGAGAGAGAAAATGAAAAAACTGATTGCCTTATTAATGGTTCTTGCCCTTGTTCTTTCATTGGCAGCCTGTGGCGGCGGAGAAAAGCCCGCTCCAGAAGATGGCGCTACTGATGAAGCAGCTATGATCGGTGTAAGCATGCCGACACAGAGCCTTCAGCGTTGGAACCAAGACGGATCAAACATGAAAGCCAAGCTTGAAGAAGCAGGCTACAAAGTTGACCTCCAATACGGCGGTGACAATGACATCCCGACTCAGGTAGCCCAGATTGAAAATATGATCACTGAAGGCTGCAAAGTTCTGGTAATCGCAGCCATCGACGGATCCTCTCTGACCGAAGTTCTGAAACAGGCCAAGGAACAGAATATTCCAGTTGTTGCTTATGACAGACTGATCATGAACAGTGACGCTGTATCCTACTATGCTACGTTCGACAACTATCAGGTTGGCGTAATGCAGGGCCAGTACATCGAGACCGCTCTGGATCTTAAGAACCAGAAAGGTCCCTTCAACGTAGAACTCTTCACCGGTGACCCAGCCGACAATAACGCAACGTTCTTCTTCAACGGAGCTATGAGCGTTCTGAAGCCTTACATCGACAGTGGTGTTCTGGTAGTACCTTCCGGACAGACTACACAGGCTCAGGTCTCCACCCAGGATTGGAAAACAGAAAATGCACAGTCCCGTATGGAAAACCTCATCACTTCCAATGGATACAGCCCCAAGGGCAAGAAGCTGGACGCTGTAATGTGCTCCAACGACTCAACCGCACTGGGAGCAGTAAATGCACTGGTTTCCGCAGGTTACACCAAGGATGATATGCCTATCGTTACTGGTCAGGACTGCGACAAACCAAACGTAAAGAACATGTTACAGGGACTCCAGAGCATGTCCGTATTCAAGGATACCCGTACTCTGGCCGACAAGGTTGTTGGAATGGTTGACTCTATCGTAAAAGGCAGCGAGCCTGATATCAACGATAAAGAAACTTATGACAATGGCACCGGAGTTATCCCATCCTATCTCTGTGCACCAGTTGTTGGAACAATTGACAATTACAAAGAACTGCTGATCGACAGCGGATATTACAAAGAATCTGATATTCAGTAAGCTAAAACAACTAAGGATTCTGGCGGGCGGCGGCAAACCGCCTGCCATTTTTATCAAAATAGCGTGCTTCCGGCCATTCACTCGGCATTATTTTATTATAAATTTCAATCTCAACCGGATAGTACACTAGCTTTTAGGGAGGATTTTTCGTGGCGAATATATTGCTGGAAATGAAGAATATCACCAAGACCTTTCCCGGGGTCAAGGCACTTGACAATGTGAACCTTGCAGTGGAAGAGGGTGAGATTCACGCACTGGTCGGAGAAAACGGGGCAGGAAAGTCAACCCTCATGAACATACTGAGCGGAATCTACCCTTACGGAAGCTATGACGGAGACATTATCTACGACGGTGAAATAAGCAAGTACAAGACCATAAAAGACAGCGAGAGGCAGGGCATTGTCATCATCCATCAAGAGTTGGCGCTTGTACCCTATCTCAGCATTGCAGAAAACATGTTCCTGGGCAACGAAAACGGAAAGAAATATGCCATTGACTGGGATAAGACCTATGCCAGAGCAGATGAGCTGCTTCGTACCGTTGGACTGCAGGAACGCAGCCAGACATTGATCAAGGATATCGGTGTAGGCAAGCAGCAGATGGTGGAAATCGCCAAAGCGCTGGGCAAAAACGTAAAATTGCTCATTCTCGACGAACCCACAGCATCCCTCAATGAAAACGACAGCAAAAATCTGCTGAATCTCCTGCTGGAATTTAAAAAGAATGGACTCACATCCATTATCATATCCCATAAGCTCAATGAAATATCATATGTGGCGGACAAGATCACCATCCTCAGAGATGGTTCAACCATTGAAACGCTGGTCAAGGGCCAGGACAATATTGATGAAGATCGTATCGTAAAAGGCATGGTAGGCAGAGAAATTACCGATCGTTACCCCAAGAGAACCTCCCATATCGGAGAGGTTACCATGGAAGTACAGGACTGGACGGTTTACCATCCGTTGTACTCAGAGCGCAAGGTTTGCGACCAGGTGAACTTCAACGTAAGAAAAGGAGAGGTTGTAGGCATAAGCGGCCTGATGGGATCCGGAAGAACGGAACTTGCCATGAGCATATTCGGGAAAAGCTATGGAACAAAGATAAGCGGAACTCTGAAAATCAACGGCCGCGAAGTCAAGCTAGGCAGCGTGAAACAGGCCATTAATGAAAGGCTGGCCTATGTGACCGAGGACCGTAAAGGCGATGGATTGGTTCTATCCAATCCGATCTATATAAACAACTCAATGGCAAAAATGGATAAAGTCAGTCATAGACTGGTAATCGATAAAGATAAAGAACTGCTGGTTGCCAAAGAGTTCAAAGAAAAACTGAATACAAAATGCCCCTCTGTACTGCAGAATGTTGAAAACCTTTCCGGGGGAAATCAGCAGAAGGTGCTGCTGAGCAAGTGGATGTTTGCGGATCCGGAAATCATGATTCTAGACGAGCCCACAAGAGGAATCGATGTGGGAGCAAAATACGAGATTTATATGATTATTAACCGGCTGGTTGCCGAAGGAAAATCTGTAGTTCTGATCAGCTCTGAACTGACTGAGATCCTTGGAATGAGCGACCGAATCTATGTAATGTATGAAGGCCGCATGATTGCTGAATTCCCGAGGGCAGAAGCAAGTCAGGAAGTGATCATGTCAAGCATAATGCGAGAAAATAAAAAGATGGAGAATGACAATGACAATGCAAAGATTTAAGGACTTCCTTAAGAAGAACACTATGCTGATTGCATTAATCGTAGTGGTTATCCTGTTCCAGGTTCTGATTATTGCAGCCGGAAAAGGTTCTCTTTTAAGACCACAGAATGTATCAAACATCATCGCTCAGAACAGCTATGTCGTAATTCTGGCCACAGGAATGCTTCTTTGTATTCTAACGGGCGGCAATATCGACCTTTCCATCGGCGCCGTTGTAGCACTTACAGGTGCAGTGGCTGGAACCCTGATCATTAACATGCACGTAAACGTATATCTGGCAATAGTAATCAGCCTGTTAATCGGTACCGGTATTGGTGCGATACAGGCCTACTGCATCGCATACGTAGGAATACCGCCGTTTATCGTTACCTTGGGAGGCATGCTGCTATGGCGTGGTATTGCGCAAGTAATTCTCCAAGGAATGACGCTGGCACCGTATCCGGATGAATATCTCAAATATTTCACAAGCTTTCTTCCCAAGACAGACAGCGCCGAGTTTTTGCTGGCGGTAACCATGGTAGTGGCGGCAATTATATGCGTCGCGTATATCGCCTATGAGATTACTGGAAGAGCAAACAAAATTAAAAAAGGGTATACCGTAGATAGTATGCCGTATCTGCTGACAAAACTGATCATCATCAGTGCAGTAATGCTGACATTTGCATACCTGCTGGGTAATTATAAAGGATTCCCGGTTGTACTGATTCTGATCGCCATTGTCGTATTGGTTTACTCCTACTTTACGAACAACACCGTACCGGGCAGATATCTCTACGCTATGGGCGGCAATGAGAAAGCCACCAGACTTTCCGGAGTCAATACAAAGAAAATGATGTTCTTTGCTTATACCAATATGGGCTTCCTGTGTGCTGTTGCGGCACTCGTCTGTATCGCCAGATTCAATTCTTCTGCACCAAGCCTTGGTGACGGGTATGAACTGGACGCCATCGGTGCCTGCTTCATCGGCGGAGCTTCCGCATACGGCGGAACAGGAACTGTAGGAGGTTCAGTAATCGGTGCGATCTTTATGGGTGTGCTGAATAACGGAATGTCAATTCTAGGTATTGACGCAAACTGGCAGAAGGCAGTAAAGGGTTTTGTACTCGTAGCTGCTGTAGCGTTTGACGTAATTTCCAAGAGAAAAGTTAAGGCTTAGAAAAGAAAGGAAAGACTTATGACAGAACTTTTTAATATTGAAAAAATCAAGTATGAGGGACCAGGCAGCAACAATGATCTGGCTTTCAAATTTTACAATCCGGACCAGATCGTTCTCGGAAAACCGATGAAAGAACACCTTCCCTTCGCCATGGCTTGGTGGCACAATCTCTGTAATGCAGGTAAGGATATTTTCGGAGATGAAACCGCAGACAAATCCTTCGGCGCAGAAAAGAGCACTATGGATCATGCCAAAGCGAAGGTGGATGCCGGTTTTGAAATGATGGAAAAGCTTGGAATCGAGTACTTCTGCTTCCACGATGTGGATCTGATTCCTGAAGCCGATGATATCAAGGAAACAAACAGAAGACTGGACGAGATTTCTGACTATATGGCAGAAAAAATGAAGGGCAGAAATATCAAGTGCCTTTGGGGGACCGCAAATCTATTCAGCAATCCAAGGTTTATGAATGGTGCGGGAAGCTCCAACTCAGCGGACATTTACTGTTTTGCAGCAGCTCAGATCAAGAAGGCTTTAGATCTGACCGTTAAACTTGGCGGAAAAGGCTATGTTTTCTGGGGAGGCAGAGAGGGCTATGAAACCTTGCTCAACACAGATGTTAAATTTGAAGTGGAAAACATCGCTAATTTGATGAAAATGGCTGTGGAATACGGAAGAAAAATCGGTTTCACCGGTGACTTCTATATTGAACCAAAACCAAAAGAACCTATGAAGCATCAGTATGACTTTGATGCGGCTACAGCGGTAGGCTTTCTGAGACAGTACGGCCTTGATAAAGATTTCAAGCTGAACATCGAAGCAAACCATGCAACGCTTGCAGGACATACCTTCCAGCACGATTTGCGGATTGCAGCCATCAACGGAATGCTGGGCTCCATCGATGCGAATCAGGGAGATAATCTCCTTGGCTGGGATACAGACCAGTTCCCGTCCAATGTATATGAAACGACACTTTGCATGTATGAAGTTCTCAAAGCCGGAGGAATCACCGGGGGACTGAACTTCGATGCCAAGGACAGACGTCCAAGCTATACAGATGAAGATATGTTCTATGGATTCATTCTGGGAATGGACGCTTTTGCTCTGGGTCTTTTGAAGGCAGCAAAGATTATTGAAGACGGTAGAATCGACGGCTTCCTGAAGGATCGATACAGCAGCTTTGAGAGCGGCATCGGCGCAGAGATCAGAGCCGGAAAAGCAACACTGGAAAGCCTGTCTGCATATGCAGAAGAAATGGGTGCTCCTGCGCTGCCGGAAAGCGGACGCCAGGAAAAACTGGAAGCCATCATGAACACAGTAATGTTTGGTTAAAGGAAGAAGTACTATGCAATATATTGGAATAGATCTTGGAACCTCTTCGGTTAAAATTCTCCTCATGAAAGCTGACGGGACAATACTTTCCTCCATTTCCAAAGATTATCCCGTCAGCTACCCGAAAACGGGCTGGTCGGAGCAAAATCCTGAGGATTGGCTCCGTCAGACTTTGGCGGGCCTCAAGGAACTGCTGGCTTCGGAAGAAGCGGATCAGAATCAAATTAAGGGCATCGGTATCGGCGGACAAATGCACGGACTGGTGGCGCTTGATGAGAAAGATCAGGTGATCCGACCTGCCATTCTTTGGAATGACGGACGAACAGAAGAGGAGACAGAGTACTTAAATACCGTAATCGGAACGGATAAGCTGTCTGATTTTACGGCGAACATCGCATTTGCAGGTTTCACAGCACCGAAAATACTCTGGATGCAGAAAAATGAGCCAGAGAAGTTTCAGGCTATCCAAAAGATAATGCTTCCAAAGGATTATCTTGTATATAAGCTTACCGGTGCTTTCACCACAGACGTTTCCGATGCGTCGGGAATGCTTTTGCTGGATGTAAAAAATCGTGCCTGGTCAAAGGAAATGATTGAAATCTGCGGAATTCAGGAGCAGATGCTTCCGGAGGTCAAAGAAAGCTATGACGTCTCCGGCTTTCTGAAACCAGAATTCGCGGGTGAGCTGGGACTTACGGAATCTGTGGCGGTAGTAGCAGGAGCCGGTGACAACGCTGCTGCGGCAATTGGAACAGGAACCGTGGAGGATGGAAGCTGCAATGTTTCTATCGGAACCTCAGGAACGGTATTCATCGCAAGCGACAGCTTTCGGGTCGGAGAAAACAACGCCATCCATTCCTTCGGGCATGCGAATGGCAAATACCATCTGATGGGTTGCATGCTCAGTGCGGCTTCCTGTTTGAAGTGGTGGCTTGAGGATATTTTAAAAACTACCGATTACCAGGGAGAACAGCAGGAAATCAAAGGACTTGGAGATAATCCGCTATACTTCCTGCCATATCTTATGGGGGAACGGTCACCGCATAATGATCCAAATGTCCGTGGAGCGTTTTTTGGGCTCGGTATGGATACCACACGAGCGCAGATGGTAGAAGCTGTTTTTGAAGGCGTTTCCTTCGCACTTAAGGATTCTCTCGAAATCGCAGAATCTCTCGGTATTGAAATCAAGAAGACGAAGCTGTGCGGAGGCGGAGCAAAGAGTCCTGTATGGCAGCAGATTCTGGCAAACATCCTGAATATCGAAGTAGAGCTTTTGGTGACAGAAGAAGGCCCCGCTCTAGGTGGTGCCATCCTTGCGGCAGTGGCTTGCGGAGAGTATGCTTCTGTAGAAGATGCCGCAAGAGCGATCGTAAAGGTTAAGGAAACCATAAAGCCTCAGCCGGAATTGACAGAAGCTTATGCACGAAAATATCAGGTATTCCGGGAATTATATCCTGCAATAAAAGGAGTTCTGTAAAAGGAACACACTTGCTTTTCATTTATTCTTCCATTCAATAGAAGAGAGTCTCCGGTACTCCGGAGGCTCTCTTTTTTTAGTGCAGGAAATATTGGGACTTACCGGCTCTTAACCTCGTTTACATTCTTAATCAGGATAGACATAGTTCCATCGCGATTCACGATAAATTCCACCTTACTGGGATCTTTCAGCAGCGCGGTGGGAATTTCCATCTTGATGCCGATATCAGTGATCAGCTTGTGGTTCTTCTCCAGGTCTTCATAGATCTGCTGGTTGATTTTTATCTTTTTCTCTGTAAATCCCTTCTGAGACAGTTCCTCTCGGTACTGACGCTGCATATCCGGACTGTCTGCGAAAGCGGCTTTGCTCAGTTCTTCAACGTCGATTTCAAGATTTTCATCTACGTTGTTCTTGATTGCCATCTTTACTTCAGCCTGTTTGAGTGAATCTCCAGAATAAAATTTCTTTACAACCTGCTCAGCGGACTTTTCTACCAGCTTGTACTGTTCTTTATAAGAACGGGCAGGACAAGTTCGAAGCAGGAGCGAGGACAGATAAAAGTCCTTTTGTCCGTTGATCTCATACTTTCTTTCCTTGATCCAGAGCTTCTTGCTGGAAAGGTCAATGAATACACATTCATCTATTTTCTGAGATTCTCCTGCAAAAAGCGTTCTATATTTGATGACGCTTGTGCTGCTTGCTTCGTCCATATTGACAAGACTGTGAGTATAAGCTTCCTTATAATTCAGCTTTAGAATACCCAAATAACGGCCCTGATCCTTTCTGAAGACTGCGAAATAAACATCTGCCGCAGGAATGTCCACATTGGCTGACATGATGCTGAACAGAACCTCTGACAGCTGCTGGCTAAAGGCCGCAAAGTGTTCTCCTGACGACTGATCCAGGACATCCCGTACCGGATTTTCTCCTTCGTCAAACTCGCATTCTTTCAGCTCGCTGTCCTTCCATAGACGTTCGATATGCTTTGTAAAGAATTCCTGCGACTCGTCCTGGGGCAGACCCTTTGCGGAAAGAACCGGCACTCCAGCATTGGGGTCGAGGATATGAAGAATTGATTTTTCTATGATAATTTCACTCATTTTAATACCTCTGATTTCGATCATTCTAGGGGGTTTGCCAGATACGATCCGGCTTGATTCACCTTTTAAGCTAGGCAGTATTCCATAATTATAGCATCTCAGCCGCCTGGTTTCAGTATTTTTATTATTTCGGTTTTTATTATTTATCCTGATGATATTTTGATATAATAAGAAGAAAAGCTAAATGATTCCAGGCGCACATCTAATCTGATATTTTTCAATCTGAAGCCAGGAAAGAAAAAACAAAGGAGAAAGAAACTAATGGAAGAAAAAAACACCATGATGGACTTTTTAGATGAGATAGAGAAGTCCATGGAACGAATTTATAAAGGGGATTTGCTAAAAGGCACCGTAATTTCAGTTAATGAGGAGACCGTCCTTGTTAACATCAACTATATATCGGATGGTATTATCAGGAGGGAAGGGATGACAGAAGACTTTGAATACCGAGAAGGTGATGTCATTCCTGTCATCGTACTTGATCCCCATGATGCGGAAGGAAACGTGGTTCTTACCCACAGAGAGGCTGAGGAGCTGGACGGCTGGGAGGACCTGGAAGAGGCCTTCAAGAGCAAGAAGAGGCTGCTGGCTAAGGTGACAGCGGCAGTGAAAGGCGGGGTTTCTGCAACGTACCGGAATGTGAGCTGCTTTATCCCTGCATCACTCCTATCCTATCGGTATGTTGAGGATCTTTCTGCATTTGCAGGCAAAACTCTCGAAGTCGTTGTTGAGGACTTTGACAGAGAAAAAAAACGGGTGGTTCTCTCTCGAAAAGCGGTAGAGTCCGCGGAACGGGATCAGCAGAAAAAGCAGCTGATGAAGGAACTGCAAGCTGGTGAAATGCGTCAGGGTGTAGTAACCAAGCTGATGAAATTTGGTGCCTTTGTCGATCTGGGCGGTGCTGAAGGGCTGATTCATCTTGATGACCTTGCATGGCACAGGGTCAATGATCCTTCAGAGGTGGTTTCAGAAGGCGATCAGGTAACCGTCTATGTGGCTAATATTGAACACAAAACTGGAAAGATCAGTCTAGTGCTAAAAAATGTTGATGAGGATCCATGGAAGGGCGTTGCCGATTATTACAAGGTCGGAGACTACGTTGAAGCCAAGGTGGTGCGTCTTCTGGATTTCGGTGCCTTCGTTGAAGTCGAAGAGGGGGTTGAGGGACTGGTGCATATCTCAGAAATATCTTCCGATCGTGTTCGGAAACCTTCCGATGTTCTGAAAGTTGGGGATGCTGTGCAGGCGGTGATCCTAAAAGTAGATGAAGAAAATAAGAAGATGAGCCTCAGCATTAAGGAAGCAGAGGGACAGGTTCACGACGATGTTGAGCTGGTTACAGAAGAATCGTCTGCTACCCTGGGCGATCTATTTGGAGATAAGTTTAAAGACTTTTTTAAGAAATAAATAGATCGTCGTACCAATATAGCTGATCATAGAGTGGGTATCCGCTCTACTTATAACAAAAAAGGGAAACGGGGGAACCATTA
Source organism: Clostridiales bacterium (assembly GCA_015243575.1). Taxonomy (NCBI): domain Bacteria; kingdom Bacillati; phylum Bacillota; class Clostridia; order Peptostreptococcales; family Anaerovoracaceae; genus Anoxybacterium; species Anoxybacterium hadale. The sequence continues at coordinate 3,601,483 of CP042469.1, read as the reverse complement.
TGGTTGGTAGAGAAGGTGGAGTCCTTTCCATAAGGGATTTGAAAATGAATTTCGGTGCCAAGGAGGTACTGAAGGGTGTCAATTTGGACGTTGATCCGGGGGAAATCATCGGATATATCGGGGCAAACGGGGCAGGCAAGAGCACCACGGTAAAAATCATGCTCGGCCTGCTCACAGGATATACTGGAAACGTAAAAATTCTGGGGAAGGATATTGCTGAGGGCGATATCGAATACAAGCGCAGGATAGGATACGTACCGGAAATCGCAGAAATTTACGATACTCTCACCGCCAGAGAGTATCTTACCTTTATTGGAGCGCTTTACGGCTTAGCGTATGAAACGACAGAAATAAAGGCCCGGAAGCTGATGCGCCTCTTTGACATCGAAGACATGTTTGATTCTAAAATCGCAGCATGCTCCAAAGGAATGAAGCAAAAGGTAATGATCATCGCAAGTCTGCTTCATAATCCGGACATTCTGTTCTTGGATGAGCCCCTAAGCGGCCTGGACGCAAACAGTATGCTGGTGGTCAAAGAAATTCTGGCCCGCCTGGCGGCTCAGGGCAAAACCGTGTTTTATTCTTCTCATATCATGGATGTGGTAGAAAAAATCAGCCACAGGATTGTTCTTTTGAACGATGGCATTGTGGCTGCCGATGGAAGTTTTGATGAGCTGAAGAATCAGCTGCGGGAGGGGAGTCTGGAGGAAATCTTCAACCAGCTTACCGGATTTAAGGAACATGCGTCTATTGCGGAAGAATTCACTGCGGTCGTTCAGGGGGCGTAGGATAAAATGAAAGAATTACGGGTATTAAAATTACTGGATCGGGTTGCGTTCCTTTTTAAAATACTGGGTGCAGACTACATATTGATGAGAAAAATCCTGGAAATCAAACTGATTATGGACGGGAGACGGATACCAACGGTTTTAAATAACAACAAGGAGGCTGAGGCAACCAAGGAAAAGAATCATTTCTTAAGCTCTCTTTGGGTTTATACGCTGATGGGGGCAATCACCGTCCCCTTTATCATCATGGGGGATCATTATATTTTCCAAATGAGTCTCGTGTTTGGAATCTATCTGTTTATGATTATGTCCACGCTGATTTCTGATTTCTCCTCGGTACTGCTGGATCTGAGGGATAAAAATGTTCTGCTGTCTAAACCAGTGGATGCGAAAACTGTCAGTATGGCAAAAACCGTTCATGTTCTTATTTATATGAGCTTTATTTCCGTCGCTTTTGCGGGGATCCCCATCCTGGTGTCACTGGTCAGGCATGGTATATTGTTTGCGCTGGTTTTTGTCTGTGAGATCATTCTGGCAGATCTTTTTATTGTGGCCGTTACGGCATTGATTTATCTGCTGGTTTTAAAGGTATTTGACGGTGAGAAGCTAAAGGATATTATCAACTATGTTCAAATTGCGCTGGCTATTGTGATTGCCATAGGATATCAGCTGATCGGAAGGTTATTTCAATTTACAGAACTCAGTGCTGTATTCATACCGAAATGGTGGCAGTGTTTTGTGGTTCCTGTATGGTTTGGCGCACCTTTTGAGATTCTTTTGAACGGTTCTAAGAACGGCTATTTTGGGTTATTTTCTCTTTTGGCTCTTTTGATGCCGATTATTTCAATTCTAATGTTTCTCAGGCTTATGCCAGTCTTTGAAAGAAATTTGCAAAAACTTGCCAGTTACAGCGGAAGCAGACGCAAGAGCCGCCTTAGGCTGTCTGAAAAAATGGCGAGGCTGGTTTGTTTCAGCCGTGAGGAAAGGACTTTTTACAGATTTGCAATGGATATGATGCGGAACGAAAGAGAGTTTAAACTTCAGGTTTATCCCTCTCTGGGCCTGTCCATTGTTTTTCCGTTTCTCTTTATTATGAACGAGATTGCTTACGGTTCTTCATCGCTTCCTTTGAGCCCAAACTATTGCCTTCATCTGTATTTTGGCGCAATTTTTTTGCCAAGTGTAATACAAATGATGAAATGCTCAGCAAACTATAGGGCTGCATGGATTTATAAAACTGCTCCGGTAAAGGATGTGGGTGCCATTTACAAAGGCACTATGAAGGCCCTCCTGGTCAGACTCTTTTTACCGGTTTTTTTCCTCGAAAGCATTATTTTTGTCATGCTTCTGGGAAGTGGAATCATTCCCAATCTGATTGGCATCTTCCTGAATATTATGTTGTTTTCCGTTGTTTGCTTTCATATTTTTGAAAAGAAATTGCCGTTTTCAGAAGGCTTTGGCAGTGGTCAGAAGGGGTCGTTGGCTGCCATTCCAACACTCTTTATTCTTGGAGCGCTGGCAGGTGCCCATTATTTCTTGATTTCTGCATGGTTTGGGTCAGGCGGTATCTATGGGGTAATCCTTCTTTCCGCAGCGGCCAACGTTGTTCTTTGGAGAAAGGCCTTTGCTGTAAAGAGGAAACCTCTTTGAGCATTACGGGAAATAGAACGTCTGGATAATTCTTTCATATAATGAAGGAATCGGATGTCAATAGGAAACAAGCATCATGCAGAGCTTAATGAAGGGGGGGTACTTTTGAACTTCGAAACCCAGGAGATGATAACCTTGCCGGTACAGGATAATTTCTGTTTCAGCTTTGAACAGATGAATATCAACAGTACTTTTCAGGGGCTATGGACAAGGCTGGCAGTGCTGATGAGAAGCTCCATTTATTCCTCCCTATTGGAACTTTCCAATCAACCAATTGTGATGAACGCGCTTTTCCAGCTGCCGGTTGAATTTAAAGATTCGTTTCAGATGTTTTACGGGGCAGAGGTTTCGCAGCGCTATGCGAATCTGTTTACCGACTTTCTGGCGAGAGGGTCCCATGTTGTAGATGGTATAAAAACCAATAACCAAGATATGGTTGATCAAGCAACAAGAGGTTGGTATCTGACAGGTGATCACATTGCAAACTTCCTGGGAACCATCAATTTGTTCTGGGACAGCAGGCAGTGGAATCTCCTGCTGAGCCAATATATAAATTTAAAAGTCCAGATGATCTTGTCAATCGCAACGGAAGACTATCAAAAGGAGATGGACCTTTTAAACCGGATTTTTGATCTGACTTCCATTATGGGCTCCTATATGGCGAGGGGGGTTATTGCCAGAGAACTGCAAAAGACAGGCTGCTAAAAAGGAAATCGGTGTTAAATTTTGGTTAAATTTTTGATTATTCTGATTTCTCTATCTTTTTGAGGGTAGTTAATCTATAATTACACAAGGGGTGTCGGAAAGGGCTGCTTCGTCTATTCAAAAAAATGGCGGACATGCGTTCTGAAAAGGGGGTTAGAGCGGGTACCTTTATTGGTTCTTCTGAGAAAGGCAACTTGGAGGAGCCCGGTGTCCAAGGGGGATGCCAATTACTAAAAAGGAGAGACTTGCTATGAATGAAAAAACCCTCAATCTAAAAAACGGCAAAAAAGTAAAAGACAGCAGCAATATTGGCAAGAGCAAGGGGACACTGCTTACAAAAATTCTGCTGTATATCGGAGTCCCTATTCTGGCGGCATACGGAGTATCATCATTCATTACACTAAACACGGTGAACAAAACGATAACGGATCTGACGACGAAACAGCTGGTTTCTGAATCAGAGGCGGCTGCCAAGGACATCGGGGGAAGGTTTAATGAATACCTTAAAATTACTGAGACAATGGCGCAAAGCAGTCAACTGGAGGATATCGTACTGGAACTGCAGCCAGGTATGACTGCGGATCTTGCACCTTCCTTCAAAAAGGCTGAGAATTCGCTGTCAAGTGTTAAGGCGATGGAGCCGGACACGATTATCGAAGCATGGGTGGCTGATGTGGATACTAATCAGCTCGTACTTTCCAGCGGTTATTTTTCAAGCCCTGATTGGGTAGCGGTAAAAAGACCTTGGTTTATTCAAATGGCTGAAGCGAATGCACCGACCATGACCTCTCCCTATCTGGATGCTTTGACCGGAAAGCTTGTTGTAACCGCAGTTACTCCCATTTACAGGGAGGGTACCAATGAAATTATCGGTGCAGCAGGACTTGATTTCCTGCTTGATGGAATTTCTGAGACCATTGCGAGCTATCAGCTTGGAGATACGGGATACTTTATTCTTGCGGACAGTACGGGCCAGATCATTTATCATCCGAGCAAAGACTATCTAAATACAAATGTCAAGGATGCGGATTTGTCCGATAACGTGAAGGATGCAATCTTAGGCCATCAGACAGGAAGTATTGAATACACCGATGGAAACCAAGAAATTCACGGGTACCTTTCGGAGGTGGGAAATACCGGCTGGACTGTAACAACGGCACTGCCCAATCAGGAGTTTCACAGTACATATCATTCGTTGCAGAGCGTAACCCTAGGAATCATATTTGCAGTATTACTTATCATAGGAGTAATGATCGTCGCTGTTTCCAGAAGAATTGTGACACCGATCAGGCAGCTGGCTTTTATTGCTCATAAGCTTGCAGTGGGGGATGTAGACGTTGAGACAAATCGGGTTAATGTTATGAGCGACGAGCTGGATGAGCTGGCTGGGGCTTTCGCTGCAATGGCGGATAACATTCGGGAACAGTCAAAGGCTGCTGAGCGAATCGCAGCGGGTGATTTGTCGGTGGAGATTCAGGCAAGATCAGAAAAGGATGTTCTTGGATTTAGCATGGCTACGGTAATTGACACGTTAAAAAATCTGATTGAAGAAGCAGGCGGGCTGAATGCAGCTGCGGCTTCCGGCAAGCTGGAAACCAGAGGAGATATCACTCGGTTTAGTGGTGGGTATCGGGAGATTATTTCAGGAATCAACAGTACCCTTGATGCACTGATCAAACCGCTGAAGCTTTCTGCAAGCTATATTGAACGAATCAGCACGGGAGATATACCGGAAAAGATTGAAGAGGATTACCGCGGAGACTTTAATGAGATTAGAAATGATATCAATAAGTGCATCGAGGCAATTCAAGCATTGGTCGAGGATGCGGGAGGGCTTGCATCAGCAGCCCAAGAAGGCCGGCTCCAGGCTCGGGCAGACGGATCCAGGCACGGCGGGGATTTCCGAAGGATTGTAGAAGGTTTTAACGAAACGCTGGATTCTGTCATTAACCCCTTGACGATTACAGCGGGTTATATCCAGCAAATCGGTAACGGCAGTATTCCAGAAAAGATTACAGATACGTTCCAAGGAGATTTCAACGAACTCAAAGAGAGTATTAACGCTTGCATTGATGGACTTGACGGATTAAAGGAGTCCAGGGATGTCTTAAAGAAGATGAGTGTCAACGATTATTCGGTACAGGTGCAGGGAGATTATAAAGGCATTTTCGAGGAGATTGCAAGCTCTGTAAACGGAGTGTCAAACCGGGTAAAAAATAGCATCAGAATCATCAATAATGTATCGATAGGAAATCTTGAAGATTTATCGGAACTCAAGGCAATTGGAAGCCGAAGCGACAACGATACGCTGGTACCGGCTCTGGTTACGATGATGAGGAACATTGAAGCTCTGGTGGAGGAAACCGGCACACTTTCGGAAGCATCTGTTAAAGGACAGCTTACAGTCAGAGGAAACACAGGCAGATTCCAAGGAGAATTTGAGAAGATCATTGATGGAATTAACCGAACGATGGATGCTGTCATCGAGCCGATCAATGAAGCCGCAGCTGTCCTGGAGCAGATGTCGGAAGGTCACTTGAATGTACTGATGGAAGGAAATTATCAGGGCGATTACGCAAAGATTAAAGAGGCGCTGAACGCTACCATCGGAAATCTTCAGGTATATATCGGTGAAATTTCTCATGTGCTTTCTCAGATCGGAGAGGGGAATCTCCAATTAGCAATTGAATCAGAATACAAGGGGAACTTTGTGGAGATAAAAAACTCGCTGAACGGTATTATTTCATCCTTGAGCGAAGTACTTGGGAATATCGGTGAAGCGGCAAATCAGGTAAATGCGGGCGCCCGTCAGGTGTCCGACGGAAGCCAGACCCTGTCCCAAGGATCTACGGAGCAAGCCAGCTCTGTGGAGGAACTGTCTGCCTCAATATCGGAAATTGCTTCACAGACAAAGCAAAATGCGGTCAATGCCAATCTTGCAAATGAACTCGCCAGTGAGGCAAAGGAATTTGCAGAGAAGGGGAATGCGCATATGAAAGAGATGCTGCGTTCCATGGAGGAAATCAACGCATCCTCTGCTAATATCTCACAAATCATAAAAGTAATTGACGACATTGCTTTTCAGACTAATATCCTTGCGCTGAATGCTGCTGTGGAAGCAGCTAGGGCCGGCCTCCATGGCAAAGGCTTCGCTGTTGTTGCAGAGGAAGTGCGCAATCTGGCGGCAAGGAGTGCCAAAGCTGTAAAGGAAACAGCGGAACTAATCGATGGTTCTGTCGCCAAAGCAGGAGCAGGAACTAAGATTGCAAAGGAAACAGCTGAAGCTCTGAAGGGAATTGTCATCAAGGTAGGCGAAGCTGCAGACCTGGTCAGCAATATTGCTGGGGCATCGAATGAACAAGCCACAGGAATCGCCCAGATCAACAAGGGAATCGAACAGGTATCGATGGTAATTCAGAACAATTCGGCTACGGCGGAGGAAAGTGCTGCAGCGAGTGAAGAATTATCTTCTCAGTCCGAATATTTGAGAGAAATGGTGGGAACCTTCCAAATCAAGGGTTTGGCTTCACCTGCGCAGAACAAGCAACTTTCAGCTCCTGCGCATCGTAAAGGCACATCCGCTTCTGAAGCGCAATTCAGGCAAAATTCTCCGACAATCTTACTCGGGGGAGAATCAGATAAGTACTAGCCCTTTTGACAAAAAGACCGGTTATCCCGGTCTTTTTGTTTTGAAATAGTTCTTTGTTTTATTTGAAAACAGTATGAAAATTCAGCAATGATGGGGTATAATCTAAAAAAGATGATTTCTGACAAGATACGAGGGTAAAAATGAAATTTAAATATGCGTATGCGGCTGTTCCCTGCAATAGCGAGCAGGGAGGGATGCCGCTGCTAAGAAGCAGTGTTGTCACTACTGAAGAAAACGGCATCTTTATCATTGCCATAGAGGGCGCGATTCAGGGAAAAAATATCACAGTTCCTAAAAAGAGCCCAAAATCAAACCATGAGACTGATTTGGAAGTTTTGCTGCAATTCGTAACGGAGCGGTTTGAACAGCTCTATTCCATGACAGAGGAGCAGGCGAGACGGGAACTGATACAAGGGATCACACAAAACACGAAACAAAGATCAGCCCGCAGAGGGGTTGGTGTTCCACTGCTTATGGCTGCAATGAAGAACGGACGATATCTTGTCTGCTGCTGCGGAGACGGCATCGTGGGACTGAGGGAAGGCGATCTGCAGAAAGGCTGGTCTGTTATCAATCAACCGCAAGCTGGTTTCGAAACCGCGAAACCGGGCGCAGAAAGCCTGAAGGTCTCTATGGGCCTGATGGATCAGGATTTTACATTGGTTCTGATGAACAGCGGGGCCTGCGCAAGCCTTTATAATTACGGCGAAGAAGGAATCTCGTCTGCTTGCGGGACGTTTGGTGCTTGGCTCAAAGAGTATGACGGAGAAACGGTGAGCGAAGCGCTGACAGAAAATATCGAAAAATACTTTATTAAAGAAGCACAGGGTGATATCTGCGTTGCAGTGGTGGTGCCTGAAGCCGGTGAAGAAGCTGAGGAAGAAGCCGAGGAAGCAACTGAACAAATTGAACTTGCTGAGGAAGAAGCCGAGGAAGCAGCTGAGCCAGCAGCCGAACAAATTGAACTTGCTGAGGAAGAAGCTGAGCCAGCAGCCGAACAAATTGAACTTGCTGAGGAAGAAGCCGAGGAAGCAGCTGAGCCAGCAGCCGACCAAATTGAACTTGCTGAAGAAGTTGAGACAAGAGTTGAGACAGAAGCGGATGCCAATGCTGTGGCGAAGAAGCTTTTTGAGAGACGCCCCTTCTCAATTAAGGGAGGACCTAAGCGGGTAATGCTTGCTGCGGTGGTTTTAATGCTCACAGCGGCAGTGATCTTTGCAGCATGGATTGGGCAGGCTGGTTTTGGAAATTCTGATACGGTACCTCCGAAGGGGGGCGGCCCTGAGATTGCCGCCGAAGGCGGACCGGAACAGGATGATTCAGGGAACGGCAAGCAAACGCAGAACGGGGAGGATACGCCAGATTCCTCGCAAGAGCTGGATCCTGAAAATATTAATCCGGCGGAGCATGAACCCATGATCTCCTTTGCTGTGAGTCAGCCGAAGGCATACGAACCAGGGTTTTATCGGGTAGGACAAGATCTTCCTGCGGGAGAATACTTCTTCTGGACAGGAGAAATGCTTGGAAAGGACAGCATCGAGATTAACGGAGAAACCGCACTCAGTGATGACCTGTATTGTATGACAGTTCAGGTGGCAGACGGAGAAACCTTATCCAGTAATTATCGTTTCACATCGGTGGAAAACGTCAACCCTATCAAGATAACCGGCGGGATTCTTATCAGCGGGAAGTATCGAATCGGGAAAGATATCGCGCCGGGCGAATATGAAATCTTTCCGGAAAAAGGAAAGGCCCCGGGGAGATATTACTCGGTTCTGGGCGGTAAAATCAGCAGCAACACGGAAGTGAGCGGCAGAATCACTGTGACGGTTCCGGAGGAAGGCTACATCGTGCTGTACCGGTCTTATCTGGCTGTTCCCGAAGTGTAATGGATGATACCTTTCTTTGTTAAGGAGGGTGGGTAGAAGAACAAGTGCAATGAACCCTTGTGGGGCTGACTGCACTTGTTTTTTTGTATCTATTAAATAGTTGGCTAAGCAAAACGGACAGAGCAGGAGTATAAAAGTATTTCACTAAAGTGTTCGTTCAAATTCCGCTTGCTCTTTTGCCCAATCTCTCAAAGCAGTCAATCCGGGTATGAGCTTTTTCCCTTGTTCCGTTAATCCATATTCAACATGAGGTGGAATTTCAGAATATTGGATTCGTTCAACCAGTCCATGATGTTCCAATTCTTGCAAAGACCGAGTAAGCATGATGTTCGTGATTCCGCATACTTGTCTTTTTAGTTCATTATATCGCGTTTTTCCGAAGGATAATCTCCAAAGTATGGGGAGTTTCCACCGACCGCTAATGATAGTGAATGCATTAATAACGTCACAGGAACCATCATACCAGTTTGTCATATTCATGCAGCAAATCTCCTTTCGATCAATTAGGGCACAAAAATGTGCGTACTGTCATTTTTTTATCTCGGTACTATACTGAATATATCAAAAAATCAGAAAAAATAAAGGAGATAATTGAAATGAATGTTGATGAAGCGATTTGCAAAAGGAAGGCAACCCGTGCAATGTTATCCACCCCTATTTCAGCTGTGACGATAAAGGAACTCATTGAACTGGCCGGAAGGACACCATCCTGGGGAAATAGCCAGCCTTGGGACGTATCTGTTGTCACAGGCGATAAATTGGCAACCCTTAAAATGCGCTGGAGAAAAGAATTTTCTCAAGGGATTCCTCCGGCACGTCCTGACATAGCTGCTCCCGGCCATAAGGATTGGGATAAGGTGCCCAGATGCAGCGAAAATATAATTCGTTGGAAAAAGCATCGTCTTGAAGAAATGGATATTTCCAGCGAACAACATGATAAATATAGCATGGATCTGATGCTTGATTTCTATCATGCCCCAGTTTGCATATATTTAGGACTTCACCAATCTCACGGAGCATATTCTTTCTATGATATTGGCGCATTTAGTCAAACTTTAATGCTGGCTGCTGCAGAGAGGGGAATACAATCCATACCTGCGTTTAGCTTAGTTTATTTTGGTGATATTTTACATGAGGAATTAAATATTGCCGAGGACATTTCTCTTTTTATGGGGATATGTTTGGGATATGCTGATGATTCTCATATTATGAATCAGCCAAACAGTGAGCGCATACCGAGTGAGCAATTTATGCATTGTTATCGGTAACAGGAGTAAGCGGACATTTGAACTGAATGGTAATCCGTCTCATAAACCTGAGAAATGATCAAGTACGAACATACGAACTTACTGATCATGGGATTCAGAGGAGAAAAGAAAATTCATTTAATTTATATTGGTTTTCGAAGGTTTGCGGGGTTTTTTATAGTTATTTCCATTGACGCATCCGACATAGTGTGATAAAATTTCATTTAAAACGATTGATTTTAAGAATATTCTGAAAGTTTAATACAGTTTTAGATTGAATATTCTGAAAGAAAAGGGTGTGAAAGTATGGATAATGAAACTTATCAGCAGCAGAGTAAGGAGCCTCGACAGCAGAGCGCTGATCTGCAGCAGGGCGGAGGATATCCGCAAAGACAGGGACTATATGATCCCGCATTTGAACATGACGCTTGCGGTATGGGTTTTGTCGCAAATGTCAATGGAGAACTATCTCACGACGTGATCGATGAAGCACTGACGGTACTGGAGAACTTATCTCACAGAGGGGCAAGCGGAGCCGATGAGAATTCCGGAGACGGTGCAGGAATTCTGGTTCAGATTCCCCACGACTTTTTCAAACGGGAATGTGAAGTGATCGGATTTGATCTTCCTGAAATGGGAAACTACGCGGTGGGCATGATCTTTGCGCACAAATACGACGACTTCAGAACTGTTCAGCAGGAGGCTTTTGAAGCCATTGCCGTTGAGGAAGGACAGAAGGTTCTTGGATGGAGAGAGGTTCCCGTCGATTTGACTACCATTGGGCAGACTGCTCTGGCATCCCTCCCAAGACTGATACAAGTCTTCATTGAAAAAAGTCCTGACATCAAGGACGACATGGACTTTGAACGAAAGCTCTACATAATCAGAAAAAGGGCGGAGAAGACCATTATTCCCATGTGTGAAGACAAAGGAGGAACCTTTTATGTTTCCAGCCTGTCTTCCAAAACCATTGTTTATAAAGGAATGCTCACGGCAGAACAGCTGAGAAATTTTTATCTCGATCTGTCTGATCTGGATTTTGTATCTGCTCTTGCTATGGTCCACTCCAGATTCAGTACAAACACCTTTCCCAGCTGGGAGCGTGCGCATCCTAACAGATATATTGTCCACAACGGAGAAATCAACACCATCAGAGGAAACGTCAACTGGATGAAAGCAAGACAGAAAGGCATTATTAACTCTCCTCTGTTTGAAGATATCAGTAAAGTTTATCCGATCATAGATGAAACCGGCAGTGATTCAGCCATGTTTGACAACAGCCTGGAGTTTCTTTATCTGACAGGGAGATCCCTTCCTCATTCCATCATGATGATGATTCCTGAGCCATGGGAAAAGAATGATCTTATGTCCTGGGAAAAGAAGGAATTCTATAAGTTCAACAACTTCATCATGGAGCCATGGGACGGACCTGCTGCCATAGGCTTTACCGACGGTGTCGTCATCGGCGGCGTTCTTGACAGAAACGGTCTCAGGCCCGGCAGATATTACGTGACGACGGATGATAAGGTGATTCTGGCATCAGAGGTAGGCGTCATCGATATCAAGCCTGAGAAGGTCAAATATAAGGGCAGACTGGAACCGGGCAAGATGCTTCTGGTGGATACCAAGAAAAAGAAAATTATTTCCGACGAAGAGATCAAAATGGAAATCGCAGCGGAATATCCATATAAAGAGTGGAACAACCGCCATATCGTAAAGCTGTCAGAGCTTCCTGTCCCCGTAGAAACCGTAACGCCGCTAAAGGATGATTTATTTACACAGCAAAAGGCGTTCGGATATACCTATGAGGATATCACCAAGACAATCCAGCCCCTTGCTGCAGACGGAAACGATCCCCTGGGCTCCATGGGTGTGGACTCCCCGCTGGCAGTATTGTCAGAAAAGCCCCAGATGCTTTATCTGTATTTCAAGCAGCTTTTTGCGCAAGTTACGAATCCTCCAATAGATGGAATCCGGGAGGAAATGATCACCTCAAGCAGCGTATTGCTTGGAGTGTCTGGAAACTTGCTGGATCCCAATGATGAAAAGTCAGCCAGCGTTTTTCTGGAGCACCCCATCCTGACCAATGACCAGCTTGCAGCACTGAAAAATATCAGTGGTCCAAGGTTTAAATCTGTGACCCTCTCGATACTGTATAAGGTTTCCGATGGGGTCAGATCTATGGAGCGGGCACTTGAGCGTATCTTCAGACAGGCTGACAAGGCCATCGACGAAGGAGCCAACATCATCATTCTTTCCGACCGTGGCGTGTCGGCAGAGCATGCAGCAATACCTGCGCTTCTTGCTTCTGCGGGTTTGCATCATCATCTGATTCGAAAAGAGATCAGAACCAATATGGGTCTCGTGCTGGAATCCGGGGAACCAAGAGAGGTTCATCACTTCTGCACCCTGATTGGCTATGGCGTAACTGCCATCAATCCGTACATCGCCTATGAGACCATCAAAGATCTGGCGAAGAAAGACCAGCTTTCCGGCTTAAGTCCAGAAGAGGGAGTCAAGAACTATATCAAAGGATCAGTAAAAGGAATCATGAAGGTTCTCACCAAAATGGGCATTTCAACGATGCGCAGCTACCACGGTTCGCAGATCTTTGAGTCCGTTGGAATCAGAAAGGCTGTCATCGATAAATACTTTACCATGACCGCATCCAGACTGGAAGGCATTGGCCTGGAAGAGATTGAAGCAGAAAACAGAATGCGTCACGAAAGTGCATTCAACGAAGCGTCACCCTACCGTGACACTTATGAGGTGGGCGGGTATTTTCAGTGCAAGGATGACGGTGAAATTCACATGTACAATCCGGAAACAATCTATTTGCTCCAAAAGGCGTGCAGAGAAGGAGATTATTCTCTTTACAAGGAGTATTCCAAGAAGATCAACTCCGAAGAAATCTATACATTGAGAAGTCTGATGGACTTCAACTATCACTCCGGTGACACCATTCCCATCGAAGAGGTCGAATCTGTAGAGAGCATCGTGAAGCGATTCAAGACAGGAGCTATGTCCTACGGCTCCATCAGTAAGGAAGCCCATGAAGCTCTTGCGATTGCCATGAACCGGCTCGGAGGAAAGAGCAACACCGGGGAAGGCGGAGAAGATAAAGAGCGCTTCAAAGTTATGGAAAATGGTGATACCAAAAACAGCGCAATCAAGCAAGTGGCTTCCGGACGGTTCGGCGTAACCTCAAGCTATCTGGTGAATGCAAAGGAAATCCAGATCAAGATGGCCCAGGGTGCAAAACCCGGAGAGGGGGGGCAGCTCCCTGGCAGAAAGGTCTATCCATGGATTGCGAAGGTCAGACATTCCACTCCCGGTGTAGGCTTGATTTCGCCGCCGCCTCATCATGATATTTACTCCATTGAGGATCTTGCAGAACTGATCCATGATTTAAAAAATGTCAACAGAGATGCCAGAATCAACGTAAAGCTGGTATCAGAAGTTGGAGTAGGAACCATCGCCGCAGGGGTTGCCAAAGGAAAGGCCGACGTTATTCTGATCAGCGGATACGATGGAGGAACCGGCGCATCCCCCAGAACCAGTATCCAAAATGCGGGGCTCCCGTGGGAACTGGGGCTTGCGGAAGCACATCAGACCCTGCTGCTGAACAAACTGAGAGATAGAGTTGTACTGGAAACAGACGGTAAGCTGCTGTCCGGCAGAGATGTGGTCATCGCAGCGATGCTTGGTGCGGAGGAATTCGGTTTTGCCACAACGCCCCTCATCGTACTGGGCTGTGTCATGATGCGTGTATGCAATCTCAACACATGTCCGGTAGGCATTGCAACCCAGGATAAAGAGCTCCGTAAAAACTTTGCAGGAAAGCCTGAGTATGTGGAAAACTTTATGCGGTTCATCGCTCAGGAAATGCGAGAAATCATGGCGAAGCTTGGGTTCCGCACCATCAGCGAGATGGTTGGCAGAGCAGACATGATCCGCAGCAAGGACAATATCAGGCACTGGAAGGCAAGACATCTTGACCTGACCCAGATTTTATATCAACCCTATGTCAGTGCTGACGTAGGCAGATGCTGCACCACAAAGCAGAATCATTCTCTGGAAAAGTCGCTGGATATGAGTAAGCTTCTGAGAATGTGCAAACCGGCATTAGAGCGTAAAAAGCCCATGAGAGCAAAGCTTGCGATCAACAATGTCAACCGTGTTGTGGGAACCATTGTGGGCAGCGAAATTACAAAAAAGTATGGAGAACATGGCCTGCCAGAGGACACCATCAAAATGACCTTTGTTGGTTCTGCTGGTCAGAGCTTCGGCGCCTTTGCTCCCAAGGGCATGACGCTGGAGCTGGAGGGAGACTCCAACGACTATATCGGAAAAGGTCTTTCCGGCGGAAAGATCATCGTTTATCCTCCTAAGACCGCCAGCTATCTGCCCCAGGATAATATTCTGATCGGAAACGTTGCTTTCTATGGTGCAACTGACGGAGAAGCCTATATCAACGGAATTGCCGGTGAGCGGTTCTGCGTCAGAAACAGCGGTGTGAAGGCCGTTGTAGAAGGTGTGGGAGATCATGGTTGTGAATACATGACGGGAGGCAAGGTTGTCATTCTGGGCAAGACCGGAAGAAACTTCGCCGCAGGTATGTCGGGAGGCATTGCTTATATTCTTGATTTTGATGAGGTATACTGTAACAAATCCATCGTCAAGCTGGAGAAGATTACCTCAGAGGATGAAATGTATCAGGTCAAGAATATGATCAAAAATCATGTAGAGCACACGGGCAGCCCCCTTGGCAAGGAAATCCTGCAGAACTGGAAAACCTACGTAAACCGCTTCACCAAAGTGATACCGAAGGATTACAAGAGAATGCTGGAAAACATTGATAAAGCTTACAAAGCCGGCCTGTCCGGTGAGGAAGCTATCATGATGGCATTTGAAAAGAATCATGGAGATGTATCAAAGGCAGTAGGGAACTAGGGGGTGCAAAGCAATGGGAAAAGCAACAGGGTTTTTAGAATATCAAAGAGCAGATCAGAAGAAGCGTCCCGTAAAGGAGCGCATCAAGGACTGGGATGAACTGAAAATTCCTCATCCAGAGGAAGAATTAAAAATACAGGGAGCAAGGTGCATGAACTGCGGGGTACCCTTCTGTCACGGCGGCATCCTTCTTGCCGGAATGGCGGCAGGCTGCCCGGTGCACAACCTGATCCCCGAGTGGAACGAGCTGGTTTATCAGGGACGCTGGGAAGAAGCCTATAAGCGGCTGGTCAGAACCAATCCGTTTCCAGAGTTTACAGCAAGAGTATGTCCCGCTCCTTGTGAGGGTTCTTGTACGGAAGGTCACATCATGGAGCCGGTAGCCATCAACAGCCTTGAATATGCCATTATAGAAAAGGCCTTTGAAGAAGGTTGGGTAAAGGTGAAAAAGGCAAAGTCCACCGGGAAAAAGATTGCCGTAGTAGGATCGGGCCCTTCAGGGCTGTCAGCAGCTTACTATCTGAATTCCGTCGGCCATCAGGTTACGGTCTACGAGAGAGCCGACAGGGCTGGGGGTCTTCTGATGTATGGAATCCCAAGTATGAAACTGCAGAAGGATGTGGTGGAAAGAAGGCTGACGCTCCTTTCAGAATCCGGTATCCAGTTTGTAATGAACACAGAGATCGGCAAGAACTTTAAAGCCCAGAGACTCATCGACGAGTATGACGCAGTCGTTCTTTGCGGCGGAGCAACAAAGGCCAGGGGCATTGAGGTCGAAGGAAACGATCTGAAAGGAATCCATTATGCGGTAGATTTCCTGAAAGCCAATACCAAGAGCCTGCTGGACTCCGGTCTTCAGGACGGAGCATATATCAGCGCGAAGGACAAGGACGTCATAATCATTGGGGGTGGAGATACGGGTACGGACTGCGTAGGGACGTCCATACGCCACGGCTGCAAGAGCGTTGTTCAGTTTGAAATCATGCCCAAACCACCAGAGCATAGGCAGGATGTAAAGAATCCGTGGCCGGAGTGGCCTGTGAAGGTCAAGGTGGACTATGGGCAGGAGGAGGCAATTTCTCTCTATGGGAAAGATCCTAGAAACTACTGCCTGTCCACAAAGAGGATCGTTGGGAATGATAAGGGCGAGGTCACAGAGGTTCACACGGTAGAAGTGATCTGGGATAAAAATGCTCAGGGCAGACTTGTGCCAAAGGAAATAA
Organism: Clostridiales bacterium; assembly: GCA_015243575.1. Taxonomy (NCBI): domain Bacteria; kingdom Bacillati; phylum Bacillota; class Clostridia; order Peptostreptococcales; family Anaerovoracaceae; genus Anoxybacterium; species Anoxybacterium hadale. Next base: position 3,585,379 of record CP042469.1, on the reverse strand, counting down.
CGGGGAGTGAAAAGATCTGGAAGGCGGATCTGGTCCTGCTTGCAATGGGATTTCTGGGGCCTGAGGATCAAATTCCAGCAGAACTGAAGCTGGAACGGGATGCAAGAAGCAACATCAAGGCTGAGTATGATGTCTTTGAAACCAATGTGGATAAGGTTTTCAGCGCCGGAGACATGCGGCGTGGACAGAGCCTTGTGGTTTGGGCCATCCAGGAGGGTAAGCTTGCCGCAAAAGCAGTTGATAAATACCTTACAGGAAAGAGCGTTATTAGATAATCTACAGATTTTCATGTGTCATCCGACCGGACAGATACTGAAAGATTGAAATAAAAATGACCTGTACTTCACTTTGAGCTGAATCTTAAAACTGAATGTAGACATGTACAAAAAGAGTATGTGTCTACATTTTTCTTTTTTGATAAGGTGAATTTGAAAAGGGGGTGATTTCAGCCACTTGACGACAAAGAAAAATGTCATTATACTTTCTATAGTGCAAACAGTTAGCATACAAATAGTTAGCATAAAAACAGTTGGCTTACAAATAGTTACGGAGTGCAACTAATTTAGAAAAACAATCTTGATCAAAAGTTCATAAGCGAAATTGAAACTGATATAGGAGGCGCTATGGATCAGAATTTTCATAATTTAATCATGGTAAATCATTCCTTATTGCAAAAAAGAGTCTTGAATGCGTTGGCGCAGGATGGGCTGACACCCGGTCAGCCAAAGGTACTGGATTACCTTAGCAATCACGATGGCAGCATACAGAAGGACATCGCCCATGGGTGTCAGATCGACCCTGCGACTCTGACAGGAATTCTGGAGCGAATGGAGGATAAGGGGCTTGTAAAACGAGAGGCAAAAGAAGGTAATCGTCGCTCCAGCTATGTATATCTGACTGAATCCGGCAGAGTAAAAAGTGAAAAAGTCAAGCAGGTTTTTTTGGAGCAGGAATCTGAACTGTTTCAGGGAATCGGACAAGAGGAACAAACACAATTGATCAGGACACTATATAAAATTTTCTGCAATATGACTGAACCAGAGGTAAACCAATGAACACCCCAAACATTATCGTAATAGACATAAGGAGATTTCAATGAGTAAGAAAGAACTGCTACTTCGATATTTTATCCTGACGTTGGGGCTGTTTACCGCAGCTTTAGGGATTAGCCTCATAACAAAGGCGGAGCTGGGAACTTCTCCGATTTCGAGCATTCCCTATACCCTGAGCTTTGCCTTTTCCCCTACCCTTGGACTATTCACGCTCTATCTCAGCATTGCGCTGATTGCGGCGCAGATTTTAATTCTTCGAAAAAATTTCAAAAAACAGGCGCTGATGCAAATTCCGGTATCGTTTCTCTTGTCGTGGTTTATCGATTTGACGATGAATTGGCTCTCTTTTCAGGAAACTGGGAGCTATGAAATGAAGTGGATTCTCTTAATTGGAGGCTGTCTGGTTCTGGGCATTGGTGTTTATCTGGAGATTCTTGGTGATGTAGTGATGCTGCCGGGGGAATCCTTTGTGAATGCCATTGCGGTTACTTATCAAAAGGATTTTGGAAAGACCAAGGTGGCTGTCGATCTATCTATGACGCTCATTGCCGCTGCTCTTGGGTTCCTTTTGTTTGGCAAATTGGCGGGAGTTCGAGAGGGCACGGCAGTTGCAGCGCTGCTTGTGGGTTTGATTGCACGTTTTCTGAAAAGAAAGCTGTCATTTTTGGAGAAACTTATCGCTGGGAAAGAGCCGGTTATATGCAGGATGTGATTTACTGATATGTTTATTTTGCGTTAGATTTCACCGTTTATTATTGTTACCATGAAACCAGACAGGAATTTAAAAATACTGGTTGAAGAGGAAAGATAAAGATAAAAGGAGAAACGAAACGATGGCGAAAACAATTATAACAGCAGCATTGACCGGTGCGGTTACTCCCGCTGGTTACAATATTCCAGAGACACCGGAGCAGATTGCGGCAGACGCATATGAGGCCTGGAAATTGGGGGCAGCAGTGGTGCACCTTCATATGAGAGATGAACAGGGCCTCGGCGTGATGGACAAAGAAAAGTTTCGGGAATCGATCCGTCTGATTCGTGAACATAAAGATTGTGATGTAATTATAAATTGTACCTCCTCTGGCGACAACAGAGTGTCCGGTGGAGATCCTGCGGGAAACGCAAAGCGCATGGAGCACCACAGAGAAATAGACGGAATCGAGATGGGCTCCTATGATGCGGGGTCGTTTAATTGGATGCCAGGCGGTGTTTTTATGAATACACCACAGTTCCTTAAGGAGCTGGGGGATGTTTATATGGAACGCGGCATCAAGCCTGAAATAGAAATTTTTGATGCTGGTATGCTGGGCGTTGCTGACTATTATGTGAAGAAAGGTCACTTGCCTGCTCAGAATCATTACCAGCTTTGCCTTGGCGTGCTGGGGGCGATGTCTGCCACGGTTGACAATTTACTATATCTGAAAAATCTCCTGCCTCAGGGGTCCACTTGGTCAGCCTTTGGTGTCGGTGCAGGGCATCTGCCGATCATGTTTGCAACCCTGGCTCTTGGCGGACATATTCGAGTTGGTCTAGAGGATAATGTTATTTACGGAAAAGATGAGAGCGGCAATAAAATTATGGCTACAAACAAAATGCTGGTAGAGCGTGCGGTTTCTGCTGTAAAGGCATACGGAAACCAGCCAGCGACTTCGGCGGAAGCCCGTCAAATCTTGGGGATCCCTGCTTTTGATCGCGATGCGGTTTGTACAAAGCTCGGTATAGAATAACCTAAACGCTCTCATTCGGTTTAACAGCGAAAAGCTCAGCAGAAGCCAGAAACTTTTTGATTGCCGGATTGGTGTTTGTTGCTTTCCAAAGAACAGTAATATCTGTTTCCAATGGGGTGTATTCATCAGATTCGATGGGAAGAAATTTAACTCCCCGTGGGCAGTTATTCTGAGCGGTACGTGCGGTAAAAGCAACACCCACATTGCTGCTTACCAGCATCAGAAGGCTGTTGATATTAGAAACCATAGCCGCAACGTTTGGCTCAAATCCGGCATTTTTACAGAGATAGTTCATGTGAAGAACGCCTAGATTGTAAGTGTCTGGCGTTGGGATAACCACTGGAGTGCCGGCGAGATCTTTAATTTCAAGGGATGACTTTCCTGCAAGCGGATGGTTGCAGGACATTGCAATGTAGACAGAATTTGACCATATGGTAAAGGAAGAGATACCGGGTACATTTTTCGCGTCATGGGAGAGGGTGTATGCGCAGTCGATTTCATCGTGGAGTAGATTGCTGACCAAGGAAGACATACTGTTATCGCTGTAAATAACATCCACTTCCGGATATGACGTGACAAAATGATTGATAATTTTGGGAAAGTTGTCCTCTAACAGGTCGTTTAGAAGTCCAAGACGCAAATGTTCGTTCTTATTCTGAGAATCTTTGAGATTGATCAGGCTTTTGTTGTACTCTGAAACAATGACTTCTGCATGTTCGAGAAATCGCTTGCCGTAATTGGTCAACTCTACGCTGCGCTTTGTTCGCGTAAACAGCTGACAGCCGATTTCTTCTTCCAAGCGAATGATCTGTCTGCTGAAAGCGGATTGTGAAAGAAACATCTGCTCTGCGGATTTCGTAAAGTTTAAACTTCGCGCAAGCAGGAGAAAGGCTTCCAAATTTTTTATTTCCATAATATCACCAATTCTTTTCATTTGTTACAGGTACAACTGATTGTTTCAAAATAAGAGACATCTTGTGACAGGTGGTTAGTAGTTTCATAATAGCATTGAATTGCAGTCGAGGTCAACATGGGTGGCTTCGGCTTTTTTTTGTAAAGCGCCACTTTTTGGATGATTTCGAATTTTTCTATAAAGCGCCGCTTTTAATGCGCAAAACAGATTACTGAAATGTTTCCTTTGCGTTAGACAACCATCAAAATCGTGAATTAAACTAAAGGTAAATTGACAGGTAAAATCAACCGATCTAATCTGGCGGGCAGACTTCAGCGCAGAATCGCAATGGAGACGCTTTTGCTTGTTAAAAAAAATACAGCAATGAAAGGTAAGACAGAGAGGGGAAATGACAGTGAGAGAAGCAGTAATTGTCTCTGCGGTTCGTACACCAGTGGGGAGAGCGAGAGGAACGCTTGCAGGAGTACCTGCAGCAGATCTCGGCGCTTTAGCAATTAAAGAAGCAGTCAGAAGGGCTCAAATCGATCCCGCTGAAATAGAGGATGTTTTTTTTGGTAATTTGATGGCAAATGAGTATGCAAATATCGCAAGAGTGGCAGCTCTGGGAGCAGGGCTTCCCTACTCCGTTCCGGCGGTTATGATGGATCGTCAATGCGGATCTTCCCTGACTACCTTCGGGCTTGCGTCTATGATGATTGAAGGCGGCCATGCGGATGTTCTGGTGTCGGCTGGTGTAGAAAGTGATTCCAGAAGAAGCTATGTGATGGAGAAGCCTACAGCATCCTACCAGGTAATGCCTCCGCAATGGGCAAACATCATGTCTGCCTATACGAAAGAGGACAGCATCAGTATGGGATTGACCGCGGAAAACCTGGCAGAAAAGTATGGGATTACGAGAAAAGCCTGTGACGCGTTTTCAGTAGAAAGTCATAGGAAAGCTGCGGCAGCTTGGGAAGCCGGGTACTTTGATGAGCAGATCGTTTCTGTGGAAGTATCTGTGGGAAAAGGGAAAACAGCTCTGATCAGCAAGGATGAGTCTGTTCGCAGCGATTGCAGCATGGAAACGCTGGGCAAGCTGCCTCCCGTTTTTAAGAAAGATGGCGTGGTCACTGCAGGAAACAGCTCTCCCATGAGCGATGGAGGAGGAGCCTCTGTTCTCATGGAGAAGGGTAAGGCTAAGTCTTTGGGATTGCCAATTCTAGGTCGGTTTGCTGGATATGCAGCTGCCGGTCTTGATCCGAAATATATGGGATATGGCCCTGTAGAAGCTACTAAAAAGCTTCTGAAGAAAAAGGGTATGACAATGAGTGATATTGATCTGATTGAGATGAATGAAGCGTTTGCTGCACAGTCAATCGCATGTATTGAAGGACTCAATCTCGATCCGACTAAGCTGAATGTCAACGGTGGAGCCATTGCGCTAGGCCATCCTCTGGGAGGGACAGGAGCGGTTCTTGTTGCAAAAATGCTTTACGAGCTGAAGAGAAGAGATCTGGAACGCGGATTGATCACCTTCTGCATCGGAGGGGGGCAGGGTGTCTCCGCACTAATTGAACGAGAATAACGGAGGAAACATGAATAAGTTAGCGAGTAAGAGTGAAATCATGAAGCTGTTTCACGATGAGATGACACTGATGTGCGGCGGATTTGCCAATCGGGGAAATCCAAAGAAGCTCATCGATATGGTTGTAGAATCAGGTGTGCAGAATCTATCCGTTATCTCAAATGATGCCGGAGATCCGGATCTGACCATCGGAAGGCTGATCCGAAGCAGGCAAGCCAGAAGGCTTACCGCTTCCCACGTGGGAATGAACCCAGAACTGGGACAGGCGGTACTGGAAGGAAGAATGGAGCTTGAGCTTTCCCCTCAGGGTACGCTTGCAGAGCGAGTCCGCTGCGGCGGAGCCGGCATGGGTGGTGTCCTGATCAAGACGGGACTTGGTACTGTGATCGAAGAAGGAAAACAGAAAATCGAGGTAAATGGACAGACTTATCTTTTGGAGCTTCCACTGACGGCAGATGTCGCTCTTGTGAAGGCACACAAGGCAGATTCGCTGGGTAATCTTGTTTACAAGGGAACCCAGAGAAACTTCAATCCACTGGTGGCAATGGCAGGGAAAACAGTCATTGTTGAGGCAGATGAAATTGTGCCGGTGGGGGTGCTGGATATGGATGAAATCCACACGCCAGGCGTATTTGTATCATTTGTATGGAACGGGAAGGAGGATTCGCGGCATGTCAGATATTAAGGAAAAAATTGCGAAAAAAGTTGCCGGCTTCTTCAAACCCGGCGACGTAGTCAACCTTGGAATCGGCATTCCAACAATGGTGGGGAATTACATACAAGATGGAGTCTGGCTTCATACGGAAAATGGGCTTGTTGGTTACGGTCCTGCACCGGAAAAGGGGCAAGAGAGCGAATTCCTTACCGGAGCGGGTGCCCAGTTTATTACTGCATATCCGGGTGCGGCAGCATTTGACAGTGCGACGAGCTTTGCCATTGTCCGTGGAGGCCATCTGACCGCGACGGTTCTGGGTGCGATGGAAGTGGATGAGAAAGGAAATCTGGCAAACTGGAGCAGACCCGGCGTTATTGTTGGTATGGGCGGAGCAATGGATCTGGTCAACGGAGCGAAAGACGTGATCATCGCCATGGAGCATACCGCTAAAGGCGGCAAGCATAAGATTCTGGAGTCTTGCAGTCTGCCGCTGACCGGTGTTGGTGTCGTGACAAAAATTGTCACAGAGCTCTGCGTGATTCAGGTGACAGAGGAAGGACTTGTCTTGCAGGAACTAACGGAAGGTGTAACGTTGGAAGAGGTTCTTGAAAAAACCGGAGCGAATCTCATCGTTTCTGAGGCACTTCGATAAAATGACAGACCCGCAGACTAGGCATTATCAGAACATTTTTATTTAGTAAGATGCAGAATCTGCAGTAAAGAAAACGAATCGTTATTAGACATTGTGAAGAGGAAAAGTAATGGAATTTAAGCAAGTTCGATGGCGGCATATGATTGCCGCAATGATAATGGCACTTTGTGCAGGAATCGGATATACCTGGAGTGTTTTTCAGAAGCCTCTTATGGAGCATTTTGAATGGGGAATTGAAACCATTTCCCTTACCTTTACGATACAGGTTCTAATTTCAACACTGGCGCCGGTTTACCTTGGCAGATTTCAAAAGCCCCTTGGCGTAAAAAATTATCTCAGGATCGGAATCGCAATTTATGTGGTTGGATTAATCGCCACCATGTTTACGAGCTCGATCGGGTATTTATACATCATTTACGGCGTCGTAGTCGGAATCGGAATCAGCATGCTGTACCCCTGTCTAATGGCTTACAGCGGGAAGCTCTTTCCTGAAAAGACAGGAATGGCTGCAGGGCTGCTGGCTTGTTCCTATGGAGGAGGGTCCATTATATGGGCGCCCCTTGCGGCAAATTTTATCGGAAAGCATGGCGCACTGCCGGTATTCGGCCTGTTTGCAGCAATTTTTGCTATCGTCATGATTCCTGCCAGCTTCATGATTGGTGAGGTTCCGGAGGATTTCAGACCGGAAGGGAAGAAGGATCTTGCAGGAGTCGAACACGCAGGGAAGAAGACCCCGAAAGTAGGATCAGCAGCGAAAGATTACACCTGGCAGGAAATGCTCAGAACTTCTCGGTATTATATTATCGTCATCGCACTGACTTTGGGAGCCACAGCCGGGCTCATGATCATGGGTCATGCATCCACAATCCTGCAGGAGGTTCAAAGCTTTACGCCGGAAAAGGCGGCAGTGATCATCGGTGTTATTTCTATCTTTAACGCGTTTGGGCGTTTGGGCTTCGGCTTTATCTCAGATCGTCTGGGCAGATATAACGTCATGCTGCTGCTGTTTACTGTGATCGGGGGCTCCATGCTGGTGCTGACTAAGTCGGAAGGAACGGTGTTCGTTATTGCACTCTTTGCAATCAGTGCCTGCTACGGCGGATTTACTTCCATGTTCTCACCGATTTGTGTAGACAATTTCGGGATAAAAAATCTGGCAGTCAACTACAGCTTTCTATATGTTGCCTACGGATTCGCCGGCGTAATCGGGCCGCAGCTTGCAGCCAGAACAAAGGCTATGGGAGACGGTTATAACCTTGCATTTCTGACAGTGGCGATATTGAGTGTCGTGGGATTTGCACTGACACTTTATTTAAAAGCCGCAGCTGGAAAGAAACGATAAAGGGGTCAGTTATGAAAAAAATACGTTTCAATATAGACGGATACACAATTGAGGCAGAGGAGGGTCAGAACCTCCTTCAGGCGGCTTTGGATGCGGGAATCTATATTCCTCATCTTTGCTATCATCCCGATCTCACACCGCAGGGAGGCTGTAAACTTTGTACCGTGGAGATCGAAGGCGTTGAGGGTACGGTTCAGTCGTGTGAAACCATCGTAGCTGAGGGGATGCAGGTGAAAACAAAGACTGAGAAGGTAAAGCACCACCGTGCAGTCGCATTGGAGCTCATGCTGGCCAGCCATCCAAAGGATTGTACCTCCTGTGATAAATACCTCAACTGCGAACTGCAGGCTTTGATGCAGTACATGGGAGTGGCCCATTCTAGGCTTCGGGAAATCGACAAGGAAAATACGAGAATCATACCATCGGATCAGTTGATCAAAAGAGAGATGTATCGCTGCATCCAATGCGGTCGCTGCGTTAGGGCCTGTCAGGAACTGCGCGGAATCGGCGCCCTACAATATAACAAACGAGGCGGAGAAACTTATATCGGTACGAAAGACGATGTTCCTTTGTCCGAAACAGACTGCCGCTTTTGCGGTGCCTGTGTGGAGGTCTGCCCCACAGGAGCCATTCAGGATGTGAAAGGAGTCTTCGCTAAGGATTCCCCTCGAAACCTGGCTCTGATTCCTTGTACGGACAAATGCCCTGCCCATACGGACATTCCGATGTACGTGCGCCTTGCGCAGCAGGGAAAATATTCTGATGCAGTAAGCGTGTTCCGAGAAAAACTCACATTCCCCCATTCATTGGGCTGCGTCTGCACCCATACCTGCGAATCGGGATGTAAACGAAATCATGTAAATGAGGCGGTTTCCATACGGGAGCTAAAGCGCTTTTCTGTAGAGCATGACAAAGAAGAAAGCTGGAAGAAAAGAGCCTTTCATAATCCGCCCACTGGAAAAAAAGCCGCAGTCATCGGTGGCGGAGCAGCGGGAATGACGGCTGCCTATTACCTTGCGAAAAAGGGTCACGAAGTAACGGTTTTTGAGCGGCAGCCTATGGCAGGGGGAATGCTTTCCTACGGAATTCCCAAGTATCGCCTCCCACAGGATATTGTCAATCAAGAGCTTGAAACCCTTGTAGAAGTGGGAATTAAGATGGTGCCAAACACCAACGTTGCTTCTGTTGATGAAGTATTCGCGAAAGGGTTTGATGCGGTACTGGTATCAGTGGGAGCTCAAAAAGGGAAACGGCCCCCAGCTTACAGCGGAAACTGGAAGAATGCTTTGGACGCAGTGGACTTTTGCAGACTGGCAAATGAGGGAAATCTACCCGATCTGGGTGAAACCCTAACAGTGTATGGAGGAGGAAATGTCGCCTTCGACTGCGCCAGAACAGCAAAGATGAAAGGCGTTTCCACTGTTCGGGTTGTTTGCCTGGAACCGAGGGATAAGATGCTGGCGGACAAGGAAGAAGTGACCTGCGCTTTAGCGGAAGGCATTGAAATCCTGAACAGCAAATCCATGCTAGGGCTGGAAGAAACGAGTACGGACACGGAAGGGAAGAAAACCGGGTTGAATGCAGACACCGTGCTGGATGCAGTCACAGGACTGAAGCTGATCAATGTGGTGAGTTTTCGCTTTGGGGATAAAGGACTTGAGCTGGAAACCGAAGAAGGTTCTGAAACGGTTCTAAAGACTGATACTCTGGTGTTTGCAACAGGACAGCAGCCTGGTCTTACCGAAGCGTTCGGAATTGATCTTCAACGTGGCAGCGTTGCAAAAACAAATGACGCACTGGGGACCGGCAAAGAAGGAGTCTTTGCGGCCGGAGATGCGGTTACAGGAACAAAGTCGGTGGTGGACGCCATTGAATCCGGAAGAAGAGCTGCCATGAGTATTGACAGTTATCTGGGCGGTGACGGCAACATCGAGGAAGTTCTTTATGATAGAGAAAAGCAGAATCCGAGGATTGGAACCGTTGAGAATTTTGCAGCGCTAAAGAGAGCAGAGCAGCTTTGCGGCGAATGTGATGCAGCCGGAGAAGCACTGCGCTGCCTGCAATGTGATCTGCGTCTGGATATTCAAAAAGTTAAGTATTGGGTGGACGCCCACTATAAACAGGTTAAGGAGGCAGCAGAATGAGTGACACCGGAACCTTTTGCGCCATCGATTCTGCAAAGAGAGTGATGGACGATGCACGCAAGGAATCCTGCGGAAAGTGTGTCCTGTGCAGAGAAGGAACGTGGCAGGCCTATGAAATTATGTACGATATCTCAGAGGGAAAAGCAGAAAATGATGATTACGAGCTTCTGACAGAGCTATTGGAACAGATTAGCAGCAATGGAGGCTGCGAGATGTCGGTGAAAGCCGCATCTCTGTGCCTTGGATTGTTAAGGAATTATCAAGAAGATTGGGATCAGCATATCCGAAGGAAGCGTTGCGCCAATCTGATCTGCAGGGCATCCTACACCGTTTATATTGCACCAGAGCTTTGTATCGGGTGCGGAAAATGTGCAGAAGCATGTCAGGACAATGCAATTCTTGGAGGCGAAAATTTGATTCATGTGGTCAAGGGCGAGCAGTGCAGCAAATGCATGCTTTGTGTTGAGGCCTGCCCCAAAGGGGCAGTGAAAAAGGCTGGAGCAATAAAACCAAAGGTTCCGGCAGAACCCATTCCTGTGGGAAGCGTCGGGGGAACCTCCGGAGGCGGCGAGGAAGGAACCTCAATGCGACGTAGGCGCAGGGGGGAATAACTTACGGAAAGGTGCGTAAGCGCAGTGCAGACTGCGCAGGCAAGAAGAACGTAAGGTATTCACAAATCAGTATTGTCCAAAAGTGAGAGGAGAAAACCATGAGTACAAAAATGGAAGCAGATGTTATTGTTATCGGTGGTGGTGCATCGGGCATCACCGCAGCAGTTGCAGCAGCAGAAAAGGATGCCAGTGTCATCCTGCTTGAAAAGGGAAGTACCACAGGCGGAGCAGCAAATATGGGAATGGGGTTCTTTGCAGTGGAGTCAAAATACCAGAAAGCACAGATGGTAGATTTCACAAAGGAAGACGCATTCAACCTTTTCATGAATTACACCCACTGGAGAGTTGATGCAAGACTGGTAAGAAAGTACATAGAGCAGACTGCAGACACCGTAGAATGGGCGGAGAGCATGGGAGTAGAATTTTTGGGTGTGTATAAATACTTCGAAAAGTCCACTCAGACATGGCATGTAGTCAAAGTTGCAGGAAGCAACGCACCTGCAGAGCGAGGCGCATCCAATTTGTATCGTGCATTAACGGAACGTGCGGAAGAATTGGGCGTCAATATTTGTTATCAGACAAAAGCCACAAAAATTCTTGTGGAGGATGGTCATGTGACAGGGGTTGAGCTCATTGATGCTAATGGAGAAAAAGTGATTGCAGAGTGCAATGCGGTTATTGTAGCCACCGGCGGATTCGGTGACAATCCAAAGATGATTCAGGAAAACCTTGGATATGAATGGGGTAAAGATTTGCATTCCTTCCGGATTCCAGGCGTACAAGGTGAAGGACTGAATATGCTTTGGGAAGCGGGCGGAGCAAAGACCCAGCCGGTCATGGAGCTTACCTATACCACACCCGGCGTCACAGATGTCTTCAAGACCTTGAGTGAAACAATGAGACAACCCAACCTGATGGTTAACCTGGATGGACTGCGCTTTATTAATGAAGAGATTATGAACAATACGGTCTATACCGGAAATGCGGTAGCACTGCAAAGAGAGCGCATGGCGTTTACGATTCTTGACGAGAGCATTCTGGATGAATATAAAAAAAGCGGTCTGGATTATATCACAGTTCACCACAATATCAAAACGGTAGATAAGTGGGATAAGGAGCTGGAAACCTATCTGGGCGGCGGTGCGTCTGAGGGCTCTGGACTTAGCATGCTGCACAATGAGGATCAGAAATCACAGGTCAATCTGTTTGTGGCGGACTCCATTGAAGAGCTTGCGGAGAAGACCGGAATCAATGTGGAAAACTTGAAAAAGACCATTGAAGAGTATAATGCAGCCTGCACTTCAGAGGATAAATTCTTCTTTAAAAAGCATAAGTATCTAAAGCCAATCAAAGGTGAGAAATATTATGCTGCAAGACATTTTCCGGCAGGATACGGAAGCCTTGGCGGAATCAAGACCAACGACAAGCTGGAAGTCCTAGATGAAAAAGGGATTAAAATTCCTGGATTGTACTCCTGCGGAACCGATGCCTGCAATATTTTTGGGGACAGCTACTGCTTCCTGATGCCCGGAAACACCATGGGATTTGCTGTAAATAGCGGAAGAATGGCGGGATATAACGCAGTGGACTTCATGGATTCCGACGAGTTTAGTTGAGACAATACGGTCAGTTCGGGCTTGATAACTTCCAGCCCGTGTGATAATAATGAACTAATGCTTATTTAATTGAGAGGAAATGCTATGTTTAAAAACGCAAAATTTGCTCGTTATTCGATCGTACTCATGCTGCTTGGAGTCTGCTTTATGTTTTTCTATTCAGGGCTTCAGGTTGACCACCTCAACATTCTGACTCCGTATCTTTCCCAAAATTACGGATGGGATGACCTTAAAATTACAAATCCCGTAACCTACGCTTCCTTAGTTTGTATTATACTATACCTTATCATTGGAGCGCTGTTTGTAAAATTCGGGGTGAAAAAGATCCTGCTCCCTTGCTTGGCTCTTCTGGCATTGGGCTGCCTTGGTATCGCTGCTGCAGGAGACAATTACGGCTTATATTTTGTCAGTCTGTTCATTGTGCGTATCATGGTCGTACCGCTCCAGATGGGAGGCTTCATGCTTTCCGCCAACTGGTTTATAAAATATAGAGGGCGTGTTCTCGGTATTGTAACCGCAGGAAGCCCGCTTTTCTCCATCGCTGGAATTGGACTATTAACCTCAGTTGCAAATAGTTTAGGCTTAAAAACTGCTTATATGACAATTGCAGGCGTCATTATCCTGCTCGGAGTCCTGGTGGCATTTTTTATAAAGGACAGACCGGAGGATGCTGGCCTCTTCCCTGATGGTGCAGACGGAGCACCGGTATCTGAAATCGAAGAGACGCAAGATGTTACCTTGAGCATGATCCTTCGTGACAGCAGGGCCTGGAAGCTGATTGTTTCCTATGGTATTTTGCAGTTTGTAATTGTTGCAATGATGGCTTACATGGCTGTTCGCTACATTACGTTAAGTACGCCGGAAGATGTTCCAAATTTATTTGTGTCAAAGGCATTGGTTTGGCTTTCCATTGGAGCCGCCTGCGGCATTCCTATGAGTTATGTGCTTGGCTGGATCGACGACAAGCTCGGCTCCATCAAAGCCTCGCTTGTTCTGGTTGTACTGTATTTCTTTGCGGTAGTACCTCTTGCAATCATGCCTGTCGGCGGAAGCGTTCCACTTATGATTATTTGGGCGTTTGGCGTTGCCTGCATGACAGGAGGTATGCCTACCATGCATCCTTGTGTGACCAGCTATGTGTACGGACGGAAACAGTACATGGCTGCCAATAAGTGGATTATGACAATCCAAGCAATCCCCATGGCTTTTGCAGTAGCATTCATGGGTGCGTTTAACCAAATGGGACAGCTCACCAACGCATACTATGCACTCATGGGACTTTTAGTAATTGCCTTTATTACCATACTGACCATGCGTAATATTCCTGATGCAAATGCAGCAGACAGAGAGTATGGCGCAAAGACAAATAAAGCTGCTTAAATCATAATTTTTCCAAATACCATCTTGAAACGAACAGGAAGCTCATTTCCTGTTCGTTTCCACTTCATGAAATAGGAGAAGATTAAAATGAATAGCTATCCCCATGTATTATCTCCCACACGCATTCGCGGACATTTTATAAAAAATCGGATTGTTACCGGGCCCAGCACCATTCACTCTGCCTCAAACGGAGAGCTTTATCCTACAGAAGCAGCCATGCGTTTTTTTGAAAATAGAGCCAGGGCAGGGGCGGGAATCGTCACCGTTGCCGGAGTCGGGACTGGTCCTGCTGCGGATGATGGTATGCACGCAAGCTGGGATTTGTATCAGCAAAACCATACCAATGCTCTGGCGGAGCTTGCTGACAGAATTCATTTTTACGGAGCCAAAGCCTCCATGGAGCTCATGGGTATTTTCCATGATGGATATACCGTGTCCCATGGTGCTTCTCTGATGAACTTCGAACCGGGCAGGGAAATTCCGATCAAGGAAATGGAACGGTTCAAAGAGTGGTATGCCAACGACGCTGCAGTATTGAGGGATTTGGGATATGATGCCATACTGCTTCATTTTGGACACAGCATACCGGTGGCGCAGTTTTTATCCCCCTATACCAATAAACGTAAGGATCAATACGGAGGATCGACAGAAAATCGATGTCGATATTTAATTGAGATTCTGGAAGCGGTTCGCGCAAAAGCAGGCCCCAATATGATCATAGAGGTTAGAATTTCTGGTTCGGAATTTATCAATGGAGGCATCGATCTCCAAGAGGGAATTCGAATCGGACAACTGCTCCAGCCGCATGTTGACCTTCTTCAGGTATCGGCGGGAATGCATAATCCGAAGCTGATGACGGTGACCCATCCTTGTGGGTTTTTGCCTCCTACGCCCAATGTATTTCTTGCGGAGGAATTCAAGAAGTCTGGTCAGTTCCATATTCCGATCAGCACAATCGGTGCCATTGGGAACCTTCAGGAGGCAGAGGAGATCATCGCTTCGGGGAAAGCTGATTTTGTAACCATTGCAAGAGCGCTGATTGCGGATATTGATATGATTTCAAAATGCAAAGAGGGTAGAATCGATGAAGTTGTTCCCTGTATTAAGTGTATGCATTGTCATGATAGTGCCGTCTTCGGACATCAGATGCGGTGTGCCGTAAACCCCACCGTTGGTCTGGAGCAACACATTGAGCGGATGATTCAACCTGTAAAAAAACAGAAAAAAGTAGCGGTCATCGGCGGAGGACCTGCAGGAATGAAGGCGGCACTGACGGCGGTGGAGCGAGGACACAGCGTCACCTTGTTTGAAAAGAGCGGTGCTCTCGGCGGCAAGCTGCAGTTTTCTGATTTTGTGTCCTTTAAATACCCACTTCGCAAATACAAGGACTATCTGATTCAACAGATTGAGAAGTCTGCTGTGGAGGTAAGGCTGAATAGAGAGTTGACTGCAGGGGAACTTTCCGGATATGAGGCTGTAATTGCTGCAGTGGGGGCAGAACCATTGATTCCGAGTATACCTGGGATTGAGTGCGCAATTCCTGCCACTGAGGCCTATGGAAAAGAAGCGGAGCTGGGAGAACGTACCGTCGTCATCGGAGGCGGACAGGTGGGATGTGAAACAGCGCTCCATCTGGCACGGATGGGCAAAGCAGTAACGATTCTTGAAATGCAGGGGAACCTTGCTCCCGATGCGTCAGCAACTCATCGGGATGAGCTGATGGCGGAGTTTGAAAAAGATGCGGACCGTATCCAGATCATCGTTTCCGGACGCTGTATCGAAGTGGGGCCCAAAAGCATAACGTATGAGAAGAACGGCACGCCAACGACGATTGATACGGATTCGGTTGTCTTGTCGGTTGGTATGCGGCCGCTCAGTGCACTTGCAGACAGCTTCATGGGGATTACAGAGGAATATGCCCAGGCTGGTGACTGCATCAGGGCACGAACCGTAGAGGAAGCTACGCGAGAAGGCTACTATGCGGGTATCAACTTATAAACAGACAACGGTTCAGATAAGATAAAACAGATTAACGGAGGCAAAAATGGATTATCGGGAACGCATTGAAGTAAAGGTGGGAATTCTCTTTGAGGCCGCGGATCAGTACCTGTCAGACCAAATCACAATGGAGGAGGCAAAAGAGCGGATTAGCATTGAAATGGCTTCCATTCGGCCTGCACAGTTCGAGGCGGTTAAGAGAGAACTGGAGAAACGATTCAAGAATGCGGGGAATGGTGTTGTCTCACAAAAATTATTTCTCCTTTTGGGCAATTATCTTACACCACCATTTCACAGACTACCGGGAGGCCATCCTCTGAGAAACTATGCTGAGGAAACAGCATATGCCAGATCGGTTTTACTGCAAATTGACGAGCGGGAGGAAGAGGAAACTGCGGAGGAGGAATGGCAGCGCCTCTATGCGCTTCTGCTCGAATTTACCATTCACTTCACGAGGCAGGAGAAAAATTTCTTCCCGCTACTGACCTTCAAGGGAATGGGCCCTCAAGTGGAACGGGCTAGCATTCTGGGAAGTCAAGCGTTGAAAGCCCTTGCTGAGAATTTGGAGCGCCTTGAGGAGGGAGATCTAATTGATTTTCTTTATTATCAAAGAAATTTAAGCAAGACGTTTACCAAATATCTCGATCTTAGTGAGAGAGTTCTTTCCGTCAGGGCACTGAGCCTTCTGTCCAGTGAAGAATTTGTAACACTTCGGAAAAAAGACGATGAGGAAGGATATTCGTATCTCAAACCACCTACGGAGTTTATCCCTGAAAAGACCGCTTGGAATGGAGCTGGAATTTCAGACGATAATGATATGGAGCAGGCAAATAATCTTGATCGTGCCGATTTGCCCAAAATACCGCCTCATGTGAAAAAAATGCTGCTTCAGGAGAGCGAACATCCCCTCCACTTTGATATCAAAGAGGGTGGGCGTACTTTCAGGATCACCTATAGTTTACTGGATGAAACAGATGGTGCAAGTGGTACTCTCGAAAGCGCACCTGCGGTGAAGGGGGAAGGAATCTCCTCCAGGAAGGTGGAGGCAGATCAAAATGTTGCCGAGCTGTTTCGGCAATATCCCAGATTTCAAGAGGACTTCTTCCGATTGGAAGAAGAGCTTGTATATCTGAAAGGACCGTTTGGTTTGGAGCTATTAAATGACAGCACGGTTGCGATGGTAGCGAAAAGTCTCAGAATAGACAGTACTGATTTCCTTACTCGGATCAATCAGCTGCTGGAAAGCTATTAGGACTCTGCACATTTTAACTTGAAGAAGGGGATGGCACTGATGCGGTTTTTGTACCGTTCGTGTCATCCCCATTTAAAATGAAATTACTTCAATTTGTGCAAACAAGGTTAAATCATCATTGCAGCATGATAGGCCTCGTGATTTGCATGGTAATAGTTGCGTCCCCGGCACACGCAGTCGCCCACAAGATAGATACCCGACGGATATTTCCCAAGTAAAGCCTTGCCCAGATCGTTTACGGGAGCGACGCCTAAAGCATTGACAAAGGTGTCTCCCGGAATGATCTGGACTTCTCCCTTATCATCAGCGAGAGCCACTCCGTTATTGCAAAAACCTGTAATTTTTTTGCCGCCGATCAGTGCAACTCCGGCATGCTCAAGCTGGTCAAATAAGTCAGCCCGATTGAAAATAGGCATATCCTTGCAAAATTCTTCTGCAGGAATCATATCCACGACGGTTACCGTTTTCCCGTTCTGTGCAAGGGCCAAGGCGCATTCCAGGCCGGAGAGACCTCCGCCGCAGACGACCACAGTATCGCCCGCAGATCCATGATCAGAATCCACGTCACGAACAGACTTGACCTTTGAATGATCAATCCCTGGAATTGGAGGCGTAATGTATCTTGAACCGGTAGCAACAATAACTGCATCCGGATTTTCCTTTTCAACTATATCAAGGGTAACTTCTCTGCCTAAGTTGATCTTTGCACCGCAATTCAAGGTTGCTTTGATATCCCATTCCAGATAATCCCGCATATAGCCTTTGAAGGGTACCATGACGGCATCAAAGAGCAGGCCGCCTAGATGAGCACATTTTTCCCAGAGGCTTACTTCATGTCCCCGTGCCGTAAGAGTCTGCGCGGCCATCATGCCTGCAGGGCCGCCGCCTATGACCATAACTTTCTTTCGATCTGCCTCAGGTACAGGCTCGATTGCGCCGGTGATTCCCATGCGAGGATTGACTGCACATGACATGGAAGTTCCGTATGTATTGGCATTGCCGCATAAGTCACAGCGAGTACATGGGCGAACCTCGGTTTCCTTTCCTGTTATGGACTTGGAGATCAGAGCAGGATCGGCCATATAGCTCTTGGCCATTGCGATCAGATCCGCTTTGCCGGAGGCGATAATCTCTTCCGCTTCCTTCAATGAGGTAATGTTGCCCACAACGCAAACGGGCACGTGAAGCCGCTTTTTCGCTTCAGCAGCAAAGGTGACGTTGAGCTGGCGGCCTTTGAAATAGGTAGGAATACAGAACGTACCGCCCAGCGTGAACACGTTTCCTCTGGAGATGTGGATGATATCCACATACTCCTGCGCTGCTTCCATAAAGTCAAGTGATTCGTGGAATTCCAGACCTCCGGGGGTATCCTCCTGAGCGGAAACCCGGATTTCAATGATCATGTCCTGTCCTACGGCGTCCCGTACTGCTTTTAGTACTTCCAGCGGAAAGCGACGACGATTTTCCGGATTTCCGCCGTATTCATCTGAGCGAACATTGGAATCAGGTGACAGCCATTGCGCAAGCAGATTGTTATGGGCACAGTGCAGCATGATTATACGGAATCCCGCTTTTTTGCAGCGTACAGCACAGTCAACGTATCGGTTCTTCATATAATCCATATCTAAGCGATCCATTTCTTTCAGATTGGACATTTCAGGGCATAAAGGACGGTCTGCAGATACCGCAAATGCTGGCGGTTCGTCTGGAGAAACCCGAGAGCCTCGTCCAGCATGCGCAAGCTCAACAGAAAGCTCTGCCCCATTGCTTCTGGCGGCTTCCACAAGCTGATTCATGCCATGAATGCAGTCATCTGAGTTGACATTCATTTCGCAGAGCCACGCAGAAGTTGTGTCATGGGTTACGGGAGTATCTCCCACCGTAATATATGCGACCCCGATCTTTGCCTGCCATTTCATGAAATCAAGCATTTCCTGGGTCATATCTCCGTTAGGCGCACACTTGAGTACAACCGTAGGGGCATACTGAAGACGGTTCTTTAAGGTAATGCCACGGATTGTCAGTGGCTGAAATACATGAGGATATCTATTTTCAATCATGGATACCGTTCCTCCTATTAAGAAATATGCATGCCGCCGTCAACTGAAAAGGACTGCCCTGTTGTATGGGAAGACATGTCAGAGCAAAGCCAGACTACCGATCTTGCGACATCTTCAGCTGTACCGAGCTTTCCCATAGGGATGATATGCTCCTTTAAAAAATCCTCTTCCTGGGGATTGTTTGCCAGAGTGTTTGCCATCAAATCTGTGCCGGTTGTAGGGCCTGGGCAAACAACATTGACACGAATTCCGTTCTTGGCATTTTCAATTGCGGCCAGCTGCGTGAGCGCAATAACTCCTGCTTTTGATGGTCCATACGCACCAAAGGCAGGCGCCATTTTCAGCCCGCCAATCGAGGCTGTATTTACAATTGCACCTTTTCCTTGCTTCTGCATTTGTAGTATTTCATGCTTCAGACAGAAAAAGGTTCCCTTCAGATTCACGGACATTACCTTGTCCCAAGTGTCTTCGGAGAGCTTGGTAAGCGGTCCGAAGGGGATTCGCGTACCATCCGGCCCAACGCCGGCATTATTGAATGCACAATCTATTTTTCCATATTTATCAACCACAGAAGCAATCATGACAGCGACCTGTTCTTCCTTGGTAATATCACACTGAAAAAACTCTGCTTCACCGCCTGCCTCACGAACAAAGCGGACCGTTTCCTGCCCGCCGACGATGTTGTGACCGCCAACGACTGCTACTTTAGCACCAAGATTTCCAAATTCCAGCGAAGCCGCACGGCCCAGACCGGTAGCACCGCCTGTGATGATTACTACTTTCCCCTTAATATCTAATGGCATAAAAATTAAACTCCTTTTAAAACGTGATAGCGATAGGCTTATTATGATGGGGTACATGTTAAAATATAAACGATGCGTCAGAAAATGCAAAATACCTTTTTTATCGTAGTGTTATATCGTTTGAGGCATATCTCTAAATTCATTCAACACATTATTTTCCCTTTGCAGCCAATATCTGAGAAATTCTACAAACTCAATCCCGGCACTGTTGAACACATAATTCTTATGGTGGACTACGGCGATAATCGCCTTGGGGATATCATCTTTGATTTTTACATACCGGACCGCGCTGTTCGAACAAAGCTTCCTCATCACAACATACTGGGGAAACGGTGTAAAAGCGATTCCTGCATTTTCTTCCAGCAGCTGATAGGTCAGCCCGGAATTTTGTACCTCATATGCCACATTGGGGTAGAAGTCCGCTTTTGCACAGATCTTGATCAGGTTTTGCAGATCCAGCCGTGATGCATCACATATAAATTTCTGGTTTGCTAATTGGGAAATTGAGAGCTCCGTATTTCTTGCCAACGGATGGGATTGATGCATCAACAGCACATATTCCTCTTGGCCAAGCAACTGTGTGGCAATTTGCTCGTGCTGAATTTCATAAGAAGTTACAGCCAAAGACAGCGTATGATCCAGCAAACGCCCCATCACCTCGTCCGGTGTTAAATTTAGTTGTTTAATTCCAATGGTTGGATTTGAAAGAAAAAAATCTTTGAGTACGTCACATAAAAATCCATCAATGGTACAGGCCAGAGAGAGGTTGTTCTGACTTGTCTCGTATAACCTGCGCACGGTCTGAACGCCAAAGTTTAACTCTGAAAAGATTAGCTCCACGCTGGATAAAAAGGCTCTGCCATATTCATTAAGCACGATTTTTCCCTTTCGATGGTCAAAAAGGCATGCGCCGATTTCCTTTTCCAGTCTCGCAATGCTTCTGCTGAGGTTTGGCTGCGTAATATATAAATCCTGCGCTGCTTTAGACATATTGCCGGTTTTCGCAACTTCACGAAAATATTTCAATTGATTTAAATCCATTTGATTCATTTCTCCTTCGCAAAAGGTTATAATGCCGTCATTGATATACCATTATGTCCAAGGTTATATTTTATTTTTTAGCGTAGGCATGTTATTTTTTTATCATTAGCGGAGATGAATCGTCCTCGCTGATCACATAAAAAGCTGCGCTTAGCGGACATTTTGGAGGGAAATAATAATGAGTAATCAAACGGCTATGGCAACGAACACTACAAAAAGTAATTTTGGCACAAAAGGATGGTTAATGATTGTATTCGCCGGGTTAATGTTCTACTTCTATTCCGGTTTCTGTACAGATGGGCTGAACATAATTGTTATCAATTTCGCAATGTCGAATCACCTAGAGGTTCCTCAGGTTCTTGCAATTACAACGCCCGCTGCATGGTTTGGTATTATCGGTTCTATTTTCTGGGCTGTATTTGCGGATAAGAAAAGTCTGAGACTGACATTATTGGTTACTTCGGTCATCGGAGGCATCAGTTTTATGCTCTATTCGTTCGTCCATACAATTACTGGATTTTTTATCATTACTTCGCTGGTAAATTTCATGGGCATGGGCTTCACCTTCACGGTAGCAAACTCACTGATGGCAAAATGGTTTCCAATAAAAAAGGGCCTCGCTTTGGGCTGGGCAACCATGGGCCAGAATATGGCTTCCGCCACGTTTATTCCTTTATTCCTGCTCATTATGCACAAATTGTCTCTTGGCGGGTCGTTTGTAATCTGGGGAATTATACTTATGGTAGTGGGTATCCTTGGCTGGTTTATTATTCGTGATACTCCGGAAGAACTGGGCTGTGCCCCGGATAACGGTCAGTTCACGAAAGAGGAGATCGAAGCTAATTTCAGGGAAATACAGGATTATAAGTCACCATGGACCCCAGTAAAATTAATTGCCAATAAGCAAACCTGGCTCATCGGTTTGGGCTATGGAATCTATATTCTTGTTACAGTAGCGCTGGTCAGCCAACTCATCCCTCGTCTCATGGCTTCAGGCTGGCCCATTGAAAAAGCAACGGCAATGATGTCTGTCGCAGCAGTACTTGGATTGTTTGGAAGCTATGGCACGGGCTGGATGGATCAGAAAATCGGTACTAAAATAACTTCTGTTCTTTACGGAGTCTGGTATCTGATCGCGCTTGTTCTTTGCGCCATACCAAATCCAAGCGACATGATCCTTTATGCGTCCATCTTCTTTACGGGAGTTGGAATTGGCGGCATCGGCAATCTCTTTCCATCCATGGCTGCTACTGTGTTTGGTCGGTATGATTTTATTCGCTCCATGGCCGTCCTCAATCCTATCACCGGTGTTGTCCGCTCCTTTGCATTTGTAATTATTGCCGTTGGCATGGTCAGGCTGGGAGGATACAGCGGTGCATATGGCATCATCGCAGCACTGGACATTATTGGAATCTTCCTGGTTTCCAGAATCGACGATGCCTGTATCGGAAAACATTAAAGCTTCCTTATGTTTCGAGATGCCCTATCCTATGAAGGGGCTCCTATGAAGGGGCACTCACGCTTTACTTCCGCTCAACAAAGTACATAGTAAAATTGAATAGAGTTTCTCGTTCATCGAAGCGCTTCTGGAGGTAAGGGCAATGGGGACATCCGCACCGATCAGGCAGCCTGCAAGGATATTCTCAGGATCTCCGTTCCAGATCTTGCTCATAACATTGCCGGTGACCATATTGGGTACTAAAAGCATATCCACTTCTCCTGCATAAGGGGAGGGATACCCTTTGATGACAGCGGCTTCCTTCCGTGTGGCAAGATCAAAGGATATCGGCCCTACGACGATGCCTGCTCCAAAGGCGCCATCCTCAGAGAGCTGCTGAAGCTGCTGTGCATCCAGGGTTTCCGGCATCTTGGGATTGATCGTTTCTACAGCGCAAAGGGCGCCAATTACCGGATTCTCGTATCCAAGCTTCATTAGAGCTTTTGAACAGAGCTTCGTGATTTGAATTTTATCTTCAAGAGAGGGATAGGGAATTACCGCGCTGTCGCTCATGGCGAGGAGCTTGTGGTAGCCCTTCAACTCCATAATGCCAAAATGCGTGATAAAGCCGCCTGCGTTCAGACCCGATTCCTTGTTGAGAATGGGTTTTAGAAGATCTTTTGTCTCCATTTTTCCCTTTAGGATAAAGTCACCTCGGCCTTCGCGGATCAGCCCCACTGCAACAGAAGATGGATTGGTCTCGGAGGAGCAATGCTCAATTTCATAGGGTGCGTCTTCAAATCCCAGCTGAGCCACAAGCCGGGATACCTCATCATGGTTCCCTATCAGTATTGGAGTAACATAGCCTTTTTCCTGAGCAAGAAAGACCGCTTCCAGAGCGTGCTCATCTGCAGCACCGGCTACTACGATACGCTTCTTCATTGCTGAGGAATCAAGGCATGTTTCTTTTAGTGCTTGAAAACTTTCATACATGAAGGTACTCCTTTCCCTAAGCAAGAAAGCTTGGATTATTGATAATCTCCTCAATGGAAGAATAGCCCTTTGGATATACCGTATAGGGATGGATTTCCTCTTCTCCATTCAGAACCCGAAGACCACCGGCAGCAAGTGCTTCCATCTCTTTTTCTCCGGGGATAACCGTAACGGGTGCAATAAAGTGAACAAGTTCGTTGATCCATTTTGTAATACGCTCAGAGTAGGCGATTCCACCGGTTAAGATGATCTGATCCACCTCGCCTCCCCGAATTACGGAAAGCTCACCAATCCCTTTTGCCACACCATAGGCAAGCGCATGAAGTACCAGCTCAGCCTTCTCGTCACCGGATTCAATCAGCTTCTCCACATCTCTCACGTCTTGTGTACCGAAATAAGCGGAAAGACCGCTTTGACCGCAGAGATACATGCGCATTTCCTGCAGCGTCAGCTTGCTGTTGTAACAGAGGTTGGCCAAATATCTGGTGGGAATTCTTCCGGCCCGCTGGGGTGACATGGGACCCTCGTCATCATAAATCCAGTCAGCAATTCTGCCATGATCATGAAACCCAAGGGTAATTCCACCGCCAAGCTGAACGATGATCAGGTTCAAATCCTTGTAGTTTTTGTTAATGGATTCGGCGTAAGTGATTCCTGCCATCTTTGTATTCAGCAGATGGGCTACCGGCATGTTGGTAATCTCAGGAATACCCGTAATCTTTGCAATGGGGTCTGCAGAATCTACACAGGTTGGATCGTAGATGATAACTGGGACCGCAAGGTCCTTTACAAGCTCATTTGCAATGAGGCAGGAGAGGGTAGATGCATGCTGCGCTTCCGGTGCATAGGTTACTGATGCAAGCATGAGCGCATTCACTTCATAGGCACCATCTGTGGGGACCGCAGGAATGGTACCTGCTCTGGCAACAATGATGTCAAACTCCTTGGGGTCTAAATGATTTTCCGTTAGGAACGCTCTGACTTGGCCAGTCCTCAGCTCAAGCTGCTGCAATGTCTTAGGCATCTGCTTCAGCTGCTCTGAAGAAATGTCCAAAGATACTTTACTCATTAGAATGTCATCATGAAAATATGCGACTTTCGTTGAAGTCGAACCACAGTTTATGGTAAATATTTTCTTCATTTAATTCTGATTCCTTTCTTGCCCTGCGTTTCTTGCTTAGCTGAGAATGCCGCTGACTGCGGTTTTACCTGCACCAGGACCTAAAGCCGCAGTCATAAGCATTTTGCTTTGAAACGATGTGAGTCTAACTATCTGATTTTTCCTACAAAAGGAGGATCGATCTTGTCCGTCATTCCCAGATAATCAATCATGGACAGCAGATTTGAATGAAGCTCGTCTGCACAGAACATACCAAACATCTCTGTTCCAAAAGCACAGTCAAGATCATCGATGATTCTCTTTTTCCAGGGGCGGCGAACAACCTGCGTAGCAAGGCGTCTTGCAATACGGTTTTGCGCCATGAGAAGATCAGCGATTTCATAAGCACGATCCATGAGCTTTTCTCTTGGAACGATTTCTGATACCAGTCCAAACTGAACTAGCTGCTCGGCTGTCAGCTTATCGCCGGTCATCAGATACCAAACGGCCTGTCTCGTGGGCATCAATTCCATAAAGCAGCTCTGAATGCCATCACCGGGAACATTGTTTATTCCTGGGAGCATATGAGGATCGAGAACAGTGATGTCATCTGCAGCGATACAGAAGTCGCACATACAGGCAAGCTCAATGTGGCCGCCGGAGCCGCTCAGTACGCCAAGGGTAGGCACTTCTGTGTCCTGTATCATAGTGATGATCATGCGTCTGCCGTCAACAAACATATGGGTGTATCTTGTTTCGCCTGCATTGTCTCCTTCTGGAGCCCAGCTTGCTGCTTCAAAATCTGACACCCAGATGTTTCCGGTTCCTGTGAAGATGATCATTTCTGTATCACGGTCTGTTCCCAAAAGTCTCCACATCTTACCGATGGCATCGTGGAGTTCCATGGACCAGATCAGTGGACCGCCCTGACAGTGCATCCGAACCGTAACAACGCCGTCTTCTCTTCTGTCCATGATAAAATGTTCTTTGAACATTTCCTTAATTTCTTCGAAAGTAGGCCATTTTACATAGCCTGCATTTGTAATTCTCTGTGTCATTTTAACCTCCATTAAGTTATCCTTCATCATTAATTTGGGATTAAGTTTCAGTTTGTCAGCATGTTGATTCGTAAACTATTTCGATCCAAAACGATGATACTACAATAATACGTGATGAAAGCACGGGGGTGAAATTCAATCTATGCATATGAGTTCGCCGGATTCTGCATAACTGTTTGTAGGGGTTCTTTGCTATAATGAAGAGGTGCTGAATGAACCTCTTCTTGGACTGTCCGAAAAGTTTATAACCAACATTTCGGACAGTCCCGAGAAGAATGGGGGAATGGGAGAGTTTTCAACGGGCCTAATACCAGTTGGGTTTTATTTTGAAACAGTATCAGTTGAAAACGAGAACTTGGATAATTAGGATTTTGAAAGGCGGAATCGAACGTGAGCGAACAGAGCGGATTTCTATCAATAGAGAGTAAAAATATATTTACCATTTTGAAAAAATGGCTTTACACAGAGCAGGACATTGTTTTTCGAGAACTGATTTCGAATGCGGCAGATGCCGTTGAAAAGTTTTCTTCGCTGCAGCAGGACGAAGTTGATGGCAGAGGTGCCGTCAGGGATGCAAGAGATGCTTACTCAGAAGGGAAGTATCTTGCAGAAAAATACGCAGGTGAAATAAGCGTAACACTTGATGCTGAGAAAAACAGGATCATCATATCGGATAATGGAATTGGAATGACGAGAGATGAGATTGACCGATATATCAACCAAATCGCTTTTTCCGGTGCAGCAGATTTTATACAGCATTACAATGAGGACCAAAAGAATAAGATCATCGGCCATTTTGGCGTGGGTTTTTATTCTGCGTTTATGATTGCAGATCATGTTGCAATTGAAACAAGATCCTGGCAGAATGGTGCTTCCTCAGTGCGCTGGGACTGCCGCTCGGACATGTCCTATCAGACGACAGAAGGGACAAGGGCTGAACACGGTACGGATGTAATCCTGTATCTAAATGAAAGTCATCCTTATGTTAATCAAGAGGGAACGCTTAAAGCAGATGCGGTTTATGAGATCATAAAAAAATATTTTGCTTTTCTAAAAACGAAAATTTATTTGGACGGGCCAGATTTTGACCATATTTTAGTGAATGACCCTGACCCAATCTGGAAGAAGCCGGAACACGAAATTCAGTCAGAGGACATGAAGCAATTCTACAAAGAATTCTACGATGATATATCTGATCCTCTTTTCTGGATTCAGTTTGAAAGTGCGGATATCGGTGTTAAGGGAATTATATTTTTCCGGAACACAAAAAATCAGACGGAGGAATTGGATGGCTGCTTCCGAATATACAATCAAGGGGTATATATCGGAGAAAATATCAAAGAGCTTGTGCCCAGATTTGTCAATCTTCAGAGCGGAATCATCGAATGTACCGATCTGCCCATGGTGGTATCCCGTGCAAATATCAGGGGAGAAGAACAGATTAATGATGTGATCAGCCTGATCTACGAATGCCTCTCTCAGGAGGTAACCATCGGTTTGAACCATCTGTTTGAATCCAAACGGCAGGAGTATGAAGCCTACTGGCCGCATTTAAACGCGTTTGTAAAATACGGAATTCTTCAGGATAAAATCTTTGCATCGGTCATGACCAGGAAGGTTGTATTCGAAGATCTATACGGCGGGCATCTGACCATTGGAGAATATCTCCAGGGTGATCGCATCGCACCGAACGCAGATTTACGGGAAACCCATGATATTGATGCCGGGGGAGCAAAGGAGCAGATAACAGTTTATTACGCATCAGATGCAATAGAGCAAGCTCATTATATTCGTATTTTTAAGCAATGCGGGCTCAATGCGCTCCTATTTGATCATGTGATCGATCAGCCATTTCTGCGCAGACAGGAGTTGGTTCATCCCGGTACGAAATTCATACGAATTGATTCCGATATGGAAGCACTGCTGCAAGGAAGCCTCACACCAGAGGATGAGGCTGATGCGGCACTGCTGACGAAGAAAATACAAAATGCAGTGGGTGAGCGTCTTGGCAGGCTGGAACTAAAGGTTTCCAAGCTGGAGCAGAGAGGGATTACAACGCTGATCCTTCACGATGAGAAATCACGCCGTATGGCGGACATGCTGGAGATCTACGGTATGCTGGGGGCAGGGGATGTCTCTGCAAAGGAAGCCCAGTCGAAAAGCACGCTGCTTGTGAATCTCAACAATGATATCCTTCAGCATGTTGCCCATACTGAGGATGAGGCTCAGGCCTACCTGATTCTTAACCAGCTTTTCGACCTGGCACTGATGAGCCAGGGGGCAATGAACACGGACTATGTTGGAGATTTTATCGCAAGAAGTGAAGCGATCATCGGCCAATACATTCAACGGTAACCCTAACATTAATATCATTGCAGAATGCCGCCAGGTTGAACGATAGTTCTGTCTGGCGGCATTTTCTAATTGGTCAAATTCAGTTTGATTCGTTGTTTGCTTTCTTTAAACCGCTCAGCGGCATCGTACCGATTGTACGGAGGCTGCGC
Organism: Clostridiales bacterium; assembly: GCA_015243575.1. Lineage (NCBI taxonomy): Bacteria > Bacillati > Bacillota > Clostridia > Peptostreptococcales > Anaerovoracaceae > Anoxybacterium > Anoxybacterium hadale. The sequence goes on along the minus strand of CP042469.1, from coordinate 3,557,477 downwards.
GCCACAGTTCATCCGGATACCGATACAAGACTGCTGCTGAGATTCGTAAGTCTAATACAAGGATGTACCGTGATCCACGTATAGAATCTGTCCTGTTATGGCTTTAGCTGCATCACTTGCAAAAAACAAAATAGCCTCTGCCTGATCCTCAGCCTGCGCTTCGGGAACCGTCAAATCAAGGTGCCTTGCAGTTGCGCTTGCGAATTCCATATCAAAATCCACCGTGGCATCGGGGGCATTCAATGCTGTAGGCGTTGGACCCGGGGCAACTGCATTGCAGCGAATGTCAGTCTGTGCAAATTGAATCGCAATGTTTTTTGTCATTGCATTTACTGCCGCTTTTGCTGCACTGTAGGAAATGCCGGCTACGCCTTGGCTGCCAATGGAGGAAACGTTGACGATCGCGCCTTTTCCCGCCTTCTCCATATGCTCAAGTGCATATTTGCTCATGTAGTAGACCGTATACTGATCTATTTTGCAGACCGTATCATACCATTCTTCGGTACATTTTGTAATGGGCATATGTTTATCTGCAATCCCGGCATTGTTTACGAGGATATCAATTCTTCCATACTTAGCGATGGTCGCATCTACGAGTTTTTTGCACTCCTCTTGCTTCGACAGATCTGCACAGACTGCCATGATTTCACCACCGGCAGCCGTGATCGCATCTACAGCCTTCTGATTTTCTGCATCCCGTCTGCCTGAAATGACAACCTTCGCACCTTCTCTGCAGAAAAGGGAAGCAGCTGCGAGACCAATTCCCGAATTTCCTCCAGTTATGATTGCGACTTTATGTTCCAACCTTTGCATCACTTTTCATCTCCTTATTTCATCAAGATAAGAAATATGTTTGAGCGTCTTTCTGTAATTTATAACGGGTTCTGTCTGGCGTGCCAAAACAGAACCCGTTTCATTTTGTCCGTTCAGATTATTATCTGATTTTTCCTACCAGTGGTGGTTCGATTTTATCTTTCAGTCCGAGGTATTCAATCATGGAAAGAAGCTCAGAATGCAGCTCTTCCGCACAGAACATACCGAACATTTCTGTTCCAAATGCACAGTCAAGATCGTCTACGATTCTCTTTTTCCAAGGACGTCTTACTACCTGAGTGGCAAGTCTTCTTGCAATACGGTTCTGTGACATGAGAAGATCAGCGATTTCATACGCGCGATCCATCAGCTTTTCTCTCGGTACGATTTCTGATACCAAGCCATACTGGAGTGCCTGCTGAGCAGTCATCTTGTCACCGGTCATGAGATACCAAACTGCCTGTCTTGTTGGCATCAGCTCCATGAAGCAGCTCTGGATGCCGTCTCCGGGCACGTTGTTTGTTCCAGGAAGCATATGGGGATCAAGCACAACGATGTCATCCGCAGCGATACAGAAATCGCACATGCAAGCGAGCTCAATATGTCCGCCGGAACCGCTCAGTACGCCCAGTGTGGGTACTTCTGTGTCCTGAATCATGGTGATGATCATACGACGACCATCAACAAACATGTGGTTGTATCTTGTTTCGCCTGCATTGTCACCTTCCGGTGCCCAGCTGGCTGCTTCGAAATCGGTTACCCAGATGTTTCCGGTTCCTGTGAAGATGATCATTTCTGTGCTGCGGTCAGTTCCAAGTAGTCTCCACATTTTTCCGATTGCATCATGTAATTCCATGGACCAGATCAGCGGACCGCCTTTGCAGTGCATGCGAACGGTTACAACACCGTCTTCCCGTCTGTCCATGATAAAGTGCTCTTTGAACATTTCTTTGATTTCCTCAAAGGTAGGCCACTTTACATAGCCAGCATTTGTTACTCTATTTGCCATTTGTTTTCCTCCTTGAGAATGGCGTCCGCCAGTTTCTGTTCGGCGGCGCTGCATTCTGATTTGCATTCATCTAAATTGATTTCCATAAGAAACCTTACAGTTTAATAATAAGGGAAATTCTCCGCCGCGTGAAATTCATAATATGCATTGGTGATATGCAGAATGTGCAACAGTGAAGGAAAGGGAGGGATAATAAAATACCACCCGTATTTCTACAGGTGGCGCAACTTAGAATTTAGCCTTTCTTCACACGAAGCAGCTTTCCTTTTACTTTCTTGGTCTTAAAGGCATTGATGACGGACCGTTCTTTTCCGTCGAAAATTTCCACATTGGTCACTGTATCTTTGATATCCACTCTTCCGATGTCCTCTGCGGTAATGCCTTCCACATTATTTCGAATGGCGGATACAAAATCATTGGCTTTTAAATTGCTGTTGCTTCTGCCTGCACTGAACTGCACCAGCGCTTTCTGACCTTTGCGGCTTTCCAATTTAAACCGTCCCTTCGCTGTGGGGCGTTCCGCTTCGACTTTTGGTTTTCTGTTTGTAACATTGCCTTTGCAGGGAATCTTATATCCCAGAAATACTTCCAGCTCGCGAAACCGTTCCATTTCGCTGGGAATGACCATGGTGATCGCGATTCCTCGCTGGTCAACACGACCTGTTCTTCCGATACGATGCACATATTGTTCGTGCTCGAAGGGTACGGAGTAGTTAAAGACATGGGTAATGCCCTGAACATGCAGACCTCTTGCCGCCATATCCGTAGCAATCAGGATGCGGCACTCACCACGTTTAAAGAGGGTGATCTTTTCTTTCCGCAGATGCTGATCCATTCCCCCATGTACGGCGCAGATTGAGGAGCTCCATTTCCTGAGAATTTCAAAGAGGTTGTCCACCTGTTCCTGTGTATTACAGAAGATCACAGCCTTTCTGGGGATTTCTCTTTCAATCACCTTTTTGATTAGATCGACCTTTTTCAGACCATCAACCCCGTAATAAACCTGCTTAATTTTATTGATGCTCGCAACTTCCGGCTCGATCTCAATGTTCTCGGGATCATGCATATATTGTGCACTCAGAATGTTCACTTCATCGGAAATGGTTGCGGAGAACAAAAGGGTGACTCGTTCTTTTGGGAGCTTCTGAATAATCGCATCAAGCTGCTCCTTGAAGCCCATGAGCAGCATCTCATCAGCCTCGTCGATGACGAGATATTTAATATCCTGCAGCCTGACGTTCTTGTTCTCAATATGGTCGAGCATTCTGCCCGGTGTGGCCACGATCACATGGGGGGTGTTCTTTTTTAACTCCCTTCGCTGATCTGCCATGGGCTGTTTTCCATAGAGTGCTAGGCATTTCAATTCCTTGTATTTGCTGATGTCTGAAAAATCCTTCATTACCTGCTCGGCAAGCTCTCTGGTCGGTGTCAAAACCAGGGCCTGCGGACTCTCGTGCGCTGCATTGATTTTTTCACAGATTGGAATGGCAAAGGCTGCAGTTTTGCCGCTGCCTGTCTGGGATTTGACGATGAGATCTTTTCCGTCTAAAATCAGCGGAATCGTTTTTTCCTGTACCTTCAAAGGATGTTTGAAGCCTAATTCACCGAGGGCCCGTTTAATGTCGTTCTCAAAGGGATAATCCTTAAATTTTATCATAGTCGCAGTTTCTGTCTGTTTTAATTCTTTCATATTCTAACCTCTTCTTATATTTCATCTCATGTGACTCTATCGTGAAACCGCTTATATCCCCGTTATTAGGGGATATAAGCCAGTGTGTCTTACTATCATACAGTATTTTATAGTAAAAATACTGTTTTAGACAGAAGATTTCACTTTTATTTTAGACAAAGTTGAAGAAATTAAAAACAGCACTTTCTTAGAATACAAAACCTGCGATCAAAAACAACACTGCTGAAATGGAAGCTGCCAATATTCCGAAGGGTGCCTGGGTATAAGCGTGGTCGAAATTATTGCAGCCTGTGGCAGCAGAGGTGAGAATCGTAGCATCTGAATAGAAGCATATGTGGCTTCCGAACACACCGGCAGACAAAACCGCCGAAACGGCAAGGGCTGTATTGACGTCAAGTGCTACGGCGAGCGGAATGACGATTGGCAGGGCGATGACGTACATCCCCCAATTTGTACCGGTGATAAATTCAGTTATTGCAAGAATGATGAAGATGGTGACGGGCATCAGCTCGGGCGTCATAAATTCTGCTGCGGAGGATATCACGTAGTATGTAAAACCAATCTGATCGTTGACTTCCGCAAATAAGAACGCAAGTACCATCAGCATCAGAGGAAGGATCATATTCTTGATACCCTGCAGTGCTACATCGCTGAAATCTTCTGCAGACATCAGATTCTGTGCCAGGTACAGGACGAACATAAAGCCCACAGTCACCAAAACACCCATCTGCATATCTACATCAAAGTAGATTGTGGCGGCAACAAGTACGATGATTGGCAGCAGAAAGTTGATTACTTTTGGGTTTTTTGGAATTTCGACATCACCTGCTCCAGAGCGGATATCTATTTTTTCCGAACCTGCCGGAGCCAGAGGGCCGCCATCCAAAACTCTTTGCTCTGCTTTTTTCATAGGGCCAAAGATCGGAATGACACCTAGTATAATAAGAGGAACGATGAGAGCGGCAATCCAGCCGTAAAAGTTAAATGGGAGGGTTTTGATAAAATAGATCAAACCTTCTCCAGCAGGTGCCCAGCCGTTTACTTCAAGAAGCTTGCCGCAGAATACAGCCCAGGTACTGATTGGGATAATAACGCATAAGGGTGCAGCTGTAGAATCGACCACGTATGCGAGGAACTCCCTGGGGACTTTATGTTTATCGGTTACCGGCGCCATGCATGAGCCTACCGTTAAGGAATTCAAATAATCGTCAATGAAGACGATGACTCCCAGGAACCAGGTCCACATCAGAGAGGATTTTCGTGTTTTGGCTCTTTTTGCAACCCATTCGCCAAACGCAAAAGCGCCGCCAGCTTTTTCAATCAAAGAAATGATACTTCCCATTAGTCCGCATACGATAATAAGCCAAGCAATATCTTCGCTCATCATTACCTCTAAAAGCGAACCGCTGAATGATCCGAGGACATCATCCCTTGATACCATCATAAAGCCCATGACAGATGCTAAGGTCAAAGCCTCAAGAATTCTCTTTGTGATAAAAATGTAAATAACGAGAAACAGTGCGGGTAATGTTGCCAGAGCGCCGAATTCAGTCGGATCCTCAGGCGTAAAATTCGTAAGCAGCATAGAAATAGCAACGATAATTAGAACTGCTATCAAAGACCTTCTTGCGTTAAATCCAGCGGCCTCAGCTTGAAGTTGTTTAAACATACCTACCTCCTTAAAATTTGTTTCTGCCATTCTTCCAAAGGCGAACGGCAATTGCAATAAATTTATTAAAAAAGACCAATACAAAAGCAAAGCCTTTGTATTGGTCCTTATTAAGCCAACTATTAAAAGTGTTCTTAGTAATCTCCCAACTACCTGACAATTTGAAGTTCAATTTTATTGGTTTTGTTTTCCATGGAAACTTCAACCTGTTGAAATTTAACCCTTGAGCCTATTATCTCATGAATCAAATCACAGATTGGATTCTCATTTGCAGAGTAAAACAGTTTCCTATATTGTTCAATTATAATACTATTCTGACAATTGTCAAGAAGGTTTTTCTCCATTACGGTAAGGGCATCATACGCTGTGATCTCGATGGTATCGTTGTCGATAAATACGGCAACCCCGCTGGGACCTTTTCCAGTTGCAGTCTTTAGAAAAGATGTAAATTCCTTTTTGATTTTGTCCTCCAGCTGCTTTTTTTCCTCTACTGTAAAAAGAATTTCTGTCTTTTGTTTTTGTGCGAGGATAACGGCATATTCGTCGATAGCTCCCATCAATTCCACCGGATCGATGGGCTTTAAAAGGTACTTGTTGATTCCAATATCAACGCTCCTTAAGATTATATCCACATCGTCAACCGCAGTGGTGATAATGACATAGACCTCGTGAGAAATTTTTTTGATTTCCCGAATCATCTCGAGTCCGTCCATTTTAGGCATGTATAAATCGACAATGACCAGATCCGGCAGCTGCTCTTCGAATAACTTTAAACCCTCTAGTCCGTCTGCAGCAGTAAAGATTTTCCCGGCATGCCGTTTTAAATATTTGCTAAGAGCTTCTCTTGCTTCCGTTTCGTCCTCTACATATAGGATCTTCATTTCTATCACCTTTCCTCAATTGCCTTGACCAGTATTCGGCAGCAAACTCCCCCGTATATGTTTTCCAATTCAATCTGACCATTCATTCTTTGCTCAATAATAACCTTTGATATATAAAGGCCGATCCCGGTGCCGTCCTTATCGCTTTTTGTAGTAAAGTAGGGTTCGAATAAGCTTTTTAAGTTCTCTTTGGGTATTGGGCTGCCTCGGTTGATGATTTCCAGGACGACAGATCCTTCCCACAGCCAGCCCTTTATTTGAATGAGTTTTTGGTCTGTGCCCGATTCGACGATGGCGTCCCGGGCGTTGCCTAGAATATTAAACAGTACATGGGAAAACTCGTTTTGATAACCGAGTATTTTCACGCCTTCTTCGATGTTAACCTCTATGATTATACTGTGATATTTTAAACTGGCCTCCATAAGATTTAGTGCTAGAGAAATGGATTCCTTCAAATCAAATTCTGTAGCCTCACGGTTTGGTTTTAAAAAATCGGTAAAATCCTTGATGGTCTCAGACATATTTCTCACAATTCTCATGAGTTTATCGATGGTTTGCTTAAATTCCTCGTCGGTCAGCTCATCACACTGGTAATCCTCGTATAGGTTGAGCAGGATCAAATTTATAGCGTTCAGCGGCTGCTTCCATTGGTGCGAAATATTACCGACCATCTCCCCAATTTTTGCCTGTTTGGATTGATAAATCAGTAAAATGTCTTTTTCCCGGTTCTGGTCTGCTTCCTTTTTCATTTCAGATTGGATTGCAAGAATCGCATTGTGGAATTCACCGATGTCGTCTTTTCTGTTTAAGAATTCAGTGGGGATCGCCTGGGTATAGACGCCGCTTTCCAGTAGTTTCAGTTGGTCGGACACATTCATAAGCGGCCTGGATAGCCTCCTGGAAAAATAAACTGCGAAAATAACCGTAAGTATAATACACATCAAGGCCATCAGAGATAAGACAATGACCAGATTCCTGGTTGTTGAGAATACTTCTTTTGTGGGCTGGGTAATACCTATCATCCAGCCGTTGGAAAGCTCGCTGTAGGCAAGAATGAACTCGCCGGTGGCATCGGTATAATGAAATACACCTGAGTCTTTGCTCCCTGAATGCTTCTGTATGCGCTGTTCGTTCTCAATATATAGTTCTTCCGTTTTATCGCTGCTGGATATGATCAGCTCTTTTTCGTCGTCAAACAGGAAAGAACTGCCACCCGGATAGAGCTTCATGGTTCTGACGATATCAATAGTATCATCCGTCAGAATATCAGCGCCTGCTACTCCGATTAAGATTCCATCCACATAGACAGCACGGGAATAGGAGAGCATTTCGAGGTTTACATCGGAATCTACATAGGGGTCTGTCCAGATTGCTTTGCCAGCAAGAATTGGCTGGAAATAGTAGAGCATATTATCCGCAACAGGCTCTGAAAAATCTCGTGCATTGATACTCAGGTCCGGAAGAACAGGCTGAGGTGTGCCTTCCTCATCAAAGGCATACCAAACCTCCTCCTGGGTCGGTTTTGTCAGGTCGGGGCTGAAGGTAAAGTAAAGTCCGTAAGCGATATCGGAATATTGAAGGGTTTCTCTTATAATTCCGTCGAGATAAGCTTTATATTCCCCAAAATATCGTTTGTCTGTCGAATGCTCTGATGGATCAAAGGTGACAGAAACATTGGCTGCCAACGAATCCACGATGCTTTCTGTATTTTTAAAATAAATGCTGAGTTGGCTGGAATATTTTTCAGAAGCATAGGAGAGCATCTGCTCCACTTCTGTATTCATAACATGGGAAGCACGTTTAATGCTTACGACGCACAAAATAGTCGAAGTTGTAATAGAGCATAGGATGATCGCCAACAGGACTTTGAAACCGATTCTTTTCATAACAATATAATCCTATCGTTTATTACAGATTTGCATTGGGTGTTTGCTGATATAAAGCTATTGTAAGGGATTCCATATGGAATTGCAATGATTTCGCTATGAGAGGCAATTGGAAGAAAGAGGGGATGCAGTAATTTTACATTCTGTTAACCATACTCTAATTTTAATTTTACATTAGACTGCTAATATTTACCTATAACTTGATATTAGGAATAATAAAGGGACTCTGTAAGGAATATCAGAATTGATAACGGAGCCCAGGTTGTATTTTGTTCAAGTGAAATGAATAAAAAGTGTGAATGATTAAAAGGAGGAAACAAGAACGATGAAAAGAAAGTTAACCTATCTGTTATGTCTGGCGCTGCTGGTAATGTCCCTTGCAGGGGTATCCTCTGTTAGTGCGCTGCAGGACAATTCACAAAAAGTTTCTGCCAAACTCAATTCTGCAATTCATTCTAATAGCGCTCCGAAGTACATCTTCATGTTTATCGGAGACGGTATGGGATTTTCCCAAATCAATTCCGCGCAGGTATACGAGGGAAATAACAACTATGGGGAGGTTGCCCCAGAAAAACTGAATTTTACTCAGTTTCCCGCAGCTGGAGTCGCTACCACTCAAGATTCTACCTCTTTCTGCCCGGATTCTGCTTCTACCGCCACATCACTGGCAAGCGGTGTGAAAACTCACAGCGGAACCATTGGGCTGAAGGTTGATAAGACCACTGTAGCCCCCACAATTACAGAGCTTCTGAAGCAGCAGAAGAATATGAAAATCGGAGTCGTTTCCAATGTAACAATCAACCACGCAACACCGGCTTCCTATTATTCGCACGTACAATCAAGAAACAGTTATTACGATATTGCACTGCAGATGGCAGATTCTGGGTTCGATTATTTCGGTGGTGGATCCATTAACGAAGCAACGGGAAAAGAGAAGGATAAGAGAAGCGCATACGAAATATTAGAGGAGAAGGGGTATAAGATTGCAGACAGCAATGAAGAAATATTAGCTCTGAATAAGGATTCGGGTAAGGTTTATGCGGTAAGTCCAAAACTTCAGGACAGCGGTGCGATGCCCTATGCGCTCGATACGGCAGAAGGTGACTTACAGCTAGCGGATTTTGTAAAAAAGGGTATTGATGTGCTCGACAATAAAAATGGTTTCTTCTTAATGACCGAATCTGGGAAAATTGACTGGGCAGCACATGCAAACGATGCAAAGTCAGTAATTTCAGATGTGCTTGCTTTCGAAGATGCAATCCAGGTGGCAATTGAATTCGGCAAAAAACATCCTGATGAAACTCTGATCATCGTAACTGCTGACCACGAAACAGGCGGAATGAGTATTGGATATGCAGCAACCGGTTATGATACCGCATTTGATATCCTTGGAAACCAGAAAATGTCGTATGTTGCCTTTGATGAGCTCATTGGAAAAATGAAGAAAAACGATGCTGACGGCTTGACTTTTGAAGAGGTTATGCCGGTGATTACAGAGCAGTTCGGATTACTTGCCCCCAGCGATGCCATAAAAGATAATCCTATGGAAATGACGGCAGGTGAATACAAAAAGCTAAAGGATGGATTTACAGAATCCATGAAATCAGTAAAGACTAAAAATGAAGAAAATACACTTCTTTACGGAACCTATGACCCACTATCCGTCTCCATCACACACATCATAAACAATAAAGCAGGTGTAGGCTGGACCTCTTATGCGCATACGGGCGTACCGGTAGGTGTATTTGCAACAGGTGTAGGAGCAAGCCAATTCAATGGTTCTTATGATAACACTGATATCTTTTACAAATTGGCTGATTTAACAAGGATCAAAACAAAGTAAGCTTAAAAATTCGTACAAACCATATCGCATCAGGCTGGGAATACTCCAGCCTGATTAAACTTATTTAAGCTTCCATGAGGGTGATGATTTTGAAAGATACGATAAATAAGAATCAAGAAGAAATCATTTTTATTCTGGTGTTTCTCGTCTTTATTGTGTTTTTTGCCGCGCTGCCCACGGGTTTTGAAAAACAAATCTACGTCAATTCGGAAGGGGTAAAGGCGCAGGTTCTTTCAGTGAATAACGCGAGCATGTATAAGACCGGAATGGTAACGCAGGGAGAACAAAACTGCCTGCTGAGAATTGAAACTGGACCGCATAAAGGTGAGGAGATAGAAGGGGTTAACCTTTTTGTGGGGAAATACGAATTCGACAAGGTATTTAAGCAGGGGGACAAGGCCTGGGTTCTGCTGGAATTTAATCAGGAGGGCAAAATTATATACGCCAACATGATCGATTACTACCGTATTCATAAAGAGCTCGTATTGGTTGGAATTTTCGCTTTGGTGCTAGTGGCTTTTTCAGGACTTACAGGGATTCGCACTCTTTTGTCCTTTATCTTTGCAATATTAAGCATCTGGAAATTATTGATCCCGCTCATGCTAAAAGGATACGATCCATTGCTCATAGGTCTCATTGTCGGCAACCTCCTCACAATCACAACACTTCTACTGGTTGCAGGATTTACGAAAAAAGCCTATGCGGCAATGATCAGCGCTAGCGTATGTTCTTTGATCACAGCAGTAGTGGCGGTGATTTTTACCGATTACTTCCATATAGACGGTACCGTGATGCAGTGGTCCGAATCCTTGTTATATGCGGGATTTATGTCATTAAATCTGACCGGAATTTTTCAGGCGGGGATCTATTTGGCCTGCTCGGGAGCAATCATGGATCTTGCCATTGATATTTCTGCGGCACTGGATGAAATTGCAAAGAACAATTCGGCAATTACGAGAGCCAGTCTGATCAAATCAGGCCTTACTATCGGAAAAGCAGTGGTGGGAACACAGACCACAACCTTACTCCTTGCATACATGGGCAGCTATATTTCCGTAATGATGGTTTTCATGGCCCAGGGAACTCCGCTGACAAACATCTTAACCTCCAAAGCAATATCTGCCGAACTGCTTCATACTTTTGTTGGCTGTCTGGGCTTGGTCCTGGTATCTCCTTTGACCTCAATTATCTGTGGATTTCTATTTGATGTGAGAGAGAAAGAGACGCAGAGTTTATAAGATGCTTCTTGAGAAAGCTTATGTATAAAAACCAAAAGCAGAAAAAAGCCTGGGCTACAGGCTTTTTCCTTATCTTGTTTTAACAATATTCTATTTTACTTCCAGCTTCATTTCCTGAACGAGTGCGCGTCCGTTGAAAATCATTTCAGCAGCTTCTGCCCTGGTAAGCTGCTTTTTCGGATGGAATTTCCGAGCCTGATCCAGTGCTGTAATGTTGTATTTCATGCTTCTTTGGATCGCGCCCTGATATTCAATCGTGAGATCCGCTTCGTCAGCTGTCTCAATATACATCATATTGATCATAGGCATGTTATAATGAGCTTCCATTGCAGTAATCAGATAATAAGTAAAATCTTCTTTTGTCCACGGTGCATTGGGATCTAGGTCAGCGGGCAAGCCGATGTTGTTTGCGCCTGCTCTGATCAAAGCGTCTGCGCACCATGCATCATCCTTGGCATTCTTGAAAAAGTCTGTTGCCTGCGGAGCCTTGATGAAGCTGATGCTGGCAAGACTGATGTCAAAGGCATCAACGATCATTTGCACGCCTTGTGCGGCAGTGATGATTCCGCTTGGGTTGAACGTTCCGTTGCCGTTCCCCTTTAAAACCCCCTTGTCGTATAATTCAACAATCTTGTCCTTGGATGTAATATTGTTGATATCAGTAAAGGGAATTGCCGCAGCAAAACACTGGCCTGTCATAGATACCACCATCGCAGTGGTTAAAGTAATCACTTTTGTTTTTAATTTCATTTTTGTCACCTCCAACAGTTTAATTCTTTGACGATGGTGCCGGGGGGAAAGTTCCCAAAGAATAATTTTGGAATTATTTAGAAAAAAATAGCGGTGTGTTATCTGGCGTAACGATTATTTTCATAAAATAAATGTACTTGAAATACTCAACAAAAGACAATATAATAAAATATAAATTAATATAAATTGCCGTATAGGAGGATATATATATGTCATCTGAAGTAAAATTTCTTACAATCGAGCAGGTTGCGGAGATGCTGCAGGTAACGAAAATGACCATTTATAATCTACAGAAAAAAGGACTTCCCTTCATCAAGCTGGGTAAAAATGTTCGATTTGATCAAAACGATGTGATAGAATGGGTCAATAGCAATAAGGTTAAGGCTGTTGAGCAGGACAAATAACCTTTGAGAAATTAAATTCCGTAGGAAAACCAATATTAAAGAAGACAATGCTGTCGCCCTGGCGACAGCATTCCGTTTATACAGTAAAAATATCAGTTTTACATAGTAGAAAGTATCATTTCCTAACAGCAGTTAACTTCGATAGAAGGGTGAGCAAGTATGCACTTTTGGTCCATAAATTTCTCAATCATATATATAGCTGCACTATTTAGCATCAGCTACTTTTTTATAAGAAAAGCAGTACATTCCTATGAGGAATACAATCTGTGCGGCCGGTCGCTGACCTTTGCTTATATCATTATGACATATTTAGGGACGTGGGTCGGCGGGGGAAGCATCATCGGTCTCGTAGGACTTTCTTATCTCAGCGGGCTAAGTAATTATTGGGTGCTGAGCATTCCGTACCTAATCGGGTTTCCTTTTGCCTTTTTATTTATCACAAGAATCCGTAAATTGCGTCAATACAGCATCGGGGACATGATGGCACTACGATTTCCCAAATATCATGAGGCGGTCAGGATTCCCACTGCGATTGCAATTTTAATCAGGAATGTAACGGTCATCGGGATGCAGTTCAGTGCCATTTCTTTTTTAGTAGTCTATGTTTTTGGTATTGATCGAAAGCTTGCCATTTTGTTGATTTTCATCACCATAACGTGCTATACGGCACTCAGCGGACTATGGGGGATCGTGGGAACCGATATTCTGCAAGGGGTGATGCAAGCTGCGGGCCTGATTTTGCTTTTCGTCCAGAGCCTGAAATTAAGCGGGGGATGGACCCGGGCAAGCCAATATTTTGAGTCCATTGACCATACGGAGTATCTGTATTTGCTGGACAGCACTAATTGGTGGAGTCAGATGGGCATCTACGTCTTAACCATTGGATTGTTTTTCCTCATCGGTGATCAAGGGGACTGGCAGAAGCTGAATTCCTGCAAGAGTGATAAAGTGGCCTTTTGGGGATATTTAACACCGTTGTGTGCTGCCATGCTCTGGCTGCTGATTCCTGCCTATGTTGGCATTTTTCAAAGGGTAACGATTCCAAGGGATGTCTCATCAGAGCTAGCTACTTTCCAAATGATCACGCAGATGTTCTCCCCGTATCTGGGGGCGTTTGTCATCGTATGCTTACTGGCTGCGGTGACCTCGTCGGCGGATTCCTTCCTTTTAGCCTCAGGGCTGACCTTTTCTAGAGATATCGTAAAAGGATTCTTGAATCCCGATGCAAGTGACAGGGAACTGATATTCTGGAACCGTTTTTTTGTTCTGATTGCTGGAGGTATGGGGTTCACCTTTGCCATCAGCATTCTAAATGTGATCAACCTTTGGATCACGGGACTTGTGCTGAGCACTTCCATTTTGCTGATTCCGTATTTGTTTGCTTGGTTTTCCAAGAGAATGAACACAGAAGGAGTCCTTACGGGAATGGCAGCTGGCGGGTTTTCCTCTTTGCTCTGGATGCTGCTGGGAAGCCCCTTTGGTATGCATCCTATCTGGGTCGGGATCGGAATCAATCTTATCTGCAGCTTTGGGGTCAGCCTGGTGACACAGAAACCGCTTGGGGAAGAAGTGGAGCAAACTTACTACTGGTCACCGAATTTCAAGGGGGTTAAGAATATCCCCTAATCAGTGCGTCTCAAGTCTATATAGGAATCGCAAGCCATCTGGTTGAATCAGTATGGCTTATTTCTTTTTTTGAATTTCCACAATTTTCGAAAAATTTGCTTGACTCGATAAATCTATTAATGCATAATGAAATAAATTTATATAAATTATTATAAAAGGTGATAAAAATGAATTATCAAAGAGACGTTATGAACGCTGCCGTCGTAAACTTCAAACCCGATGCCGGCAACAAGAAAAACAACCTGAAAAGGATCGTGGAATTTTCCATTGCAGCAGCAAAGCGCGGAGCAGACCTGGTCGTGTTTCCTGAATTGTGCCTTACCGGATACGATTATTTTGTAAGCGAAAAAATTGAGTTGAGTGAGAAGCTTGCTATGGCGGAAACCATAGAGGGACCAGCTTGTACAAGCATTGTTGAGGTGGCAGAAAAATACGGAATCTATATCGTGTTTGGAATGGCAGAAAAGCTGGAAGACAGCGCAAAGCTTATTTATAATTCCGCCATTGCGGTAGGTCCGAAGGGCGTCATCGGTTCTTACCGAAAAATTCATCCCTTTGATTCGGAAAACAAATATTTTGTCAAAGGTGACACACCATTCCTGTTTGATACCCCATGGGGGCCCATTTCTATTGGAATCTGCTACGATACCTATCAATTCCCGGAACTGATGAGATACTATGTCTCAAAGGGTTCAAGGCTCTACCTGAATCCCACTGCAGTCATTGAAGAAATCCCCAAAGAAGGGAGCCGGCAGGCCTTTTTGAATTATTACGGGCCAACGCTTGAGTACGGTGTCCTTTGCAATACGATTTTTGTTGCAAGTGCAAATTTGACCGGCTATGACGATACCAGCTATTTTGGGGGTGGAAGTGCTGTGATAGGGCCTAAGATTACACCGTTCTTTGAAACGGATGTGGCCTATTACGCAGGAGATAAGAATAATGTTCAGGAAGGCGTCTATCTTGCAACCATCGATCTGTCACTGGCAAAAAGGCGTCTGATGGATGACACGGGGGCAGCAGCAGAGCCGGATTACAGACCGGAGCTCTATAAAAAATTTATCTGAGAAATCAATGATTTGAAAAGTGCGCGCCTGGAAAAATCAACGGTTCTCTATGAATTATTTTTTTAAGGAGGAACTCTTCATGGAAGAAAGAATTCAAAGCGGGCAGGGCTTTCGCCGCACGCTGAAGCTGTATCATTTGACGTTATTCGGATTGGCTTATTTGACACCGATGATTGTCTACGGTATTTATGGGGTCATCTCAACAACGACCCATGGTGTGGAAGCCGGAGCCTATCTCACCGCGGTAGTTGCCATGCTATTTACTGCCTTAAGTTATTGCCACATGGTAAAGGCATTTCCCGTTGCAGGTTCGGCTTACACCTACACCAGAAAAGCCATCAACCCCAATTTTGGTTTTATGATCGGCTGGGCGATCCTGCTTGATTACATATTTATACCCATGGCAATCTGGCTCATTGGGGCATCCTTCTTTAATGCTGCGATTCCAAGCATTCCGCCTTGGGTGTGGGTTTTGTTCTTTATCATTGTCACGACCATCATCAATATCATCGGTGTGAAAATCGGAGCTAACGTTAATGTCACCATGGTGGTAATACAGCTTATGGTAATCCTGGCCTTCGTTATTTTTACCGTCAAGGCAGTAATGAACGGTGCTGGCGAAGGAACTCTGCTGTCGATGAGTCCGTTTTACAACCCCGATGTCTCTTTTAACTTTGTTGTAGCCGGAGCGGCAATTGCATGTTATTCTTTCCTTGGGTTTGATGCGGTTTCCACCTTTGTTGAAGAGGCTGTAGATCCGCTGAAGACCATCCCAAGAGCAATCATGCTCACAACGATCATCGGAGGCGTGATCTTTATCGCGGTAACCTACTTTACCCATCTTTCTCATCCCAGCTATGAGTATGCGGATGCGGGCAATGCTGCATTTGAGATTGCAAAGGAAGTGGCGCCTGCGGTATTCGGAACAATCTTTTTGCTAGGAATGATTATTGCGCAATTTGCTTCCGGTATCTCAGCTCAGGCCAGTGGTGCTCGTCTGATGTACGCAATGGGCCGGGACGGCGTCCTTCCTAAGAAAATCTTCGGTGTGCTGAACAGCAGGTTCAATACGCCTGTTACCAGCGTGGTTATCACAGGGGTTATCGCTTTGTTAGCTTTAAAACTCAGCGTCACTACTTCAACCTCTTTTATCAACTTTGGTGCTTTTTCAGCGTTCACTTTTGTAAATGTATCGGTAATCGCACATTACTTTATCAAGGAGCGGAGACGTTCTGCGGGAGAGGCCATCCTGTTTTTCCTCCTTCCGTTGCTGGGTGCTCTTGCAGATCTTTATCTGCTGGTGCATCTTGACAAAGCTGCTTTGATTCTAGGAGGCAGCTGGGCTGCTATTGGTTTGGTCTACTTGGTTTATCTGACGAAAGGCTTTAAAGTGGCTCCTCCGGATATGGCCATCGATGAATAGAGAAAGCCTTGCTGCGACGAGTCGGAATGTGCTAAAATTTCGATAAAATAGAATCAGCAAGATAGAATAAGAAAGAAAACAGCCCCGATTGTCAGAACGATAACTGACCTTTGGGGCTGGTGATTTTATTCGAAGAAATGGATTTCACTTAAAAAATACCTGGGGCAAACCTAGCGTATGATTCTCGTTGGTAAAGACAGAGAAAAAGAAACGAAGAAAATTTAGTGCGGATGCGTTATAATGGTAAAAAACAGAAAGGAGACGCCTATGGTTTCGCTGCATTTTTATCGATTGTTATTCTATTTCACAGTGATCTGGCTAGTTGCAGGAATCATCTTCGTCTGCTGTTCCATGATCAGGTATTTCGTAAAGAAACGACTGGTGGGAGGAGGTCCCAAGCATCAATGACATCTGCTTCACTAATCGGATACGGGATTCTATTTGGTTTTGGTATCCTCTTTATTGCCATTGCCCATACTGCGAATCAGAGGTATTCTCATCATACCCTGGAAGGTTTTGTCCTGGCGGGTAGAGCTCTGCCCTTTGGTTATCTATCAGCGGCGCTGTTTGTCTCCTGGACTTGGACAACCAGTATTATCGGTTCAGCCGAAGCCGCGATGCAATACGGTATTTCTGGCGGGATTAATTATACGCTATGGGCTAATCTACCGTTCCTTTTGTTTATCCCATTTGTAGTGAGACTGCGAAGGCTCATGCCGGAGGCGATGACGGTCACTGAATTTATTGGGGAGCGGTACAATCCTTTACTTAAGGATATCTACTTTGTTTTTGCTTCTGTCGTGGCAATGTTTGTTTTGATTGAACAGGCCGTAGGCGTTGGAATGGTATTTGAGGGTGTTTTTCAGATTCCGTTCAAGGTGACTGTCTTTCTCACGATTATGATTGTAACGGTGTATATTTCCATGGCAGGGATTCGAGGGGCTGTCTATAATAGCATTTTGCAGTTTGTTCTTATTAATATACTATTTCTTTTGATCATCTGGGTTGTGCTGGATAAGCTGGACTTGAATCAAATCTACGAAGTGTTGAAGCAAAAGGCATATGCACCGGACCGGGCAGATCCAGGAGAGATGCTGCGAGTCAATTCCATTCAGGGGTTTAAATACGGAATTATTGCGTTAGTGGTCGCCACTGGGCAAATTTTCTTGGATCAGGGCTGGTACTCCATGTCGCTATCTGGTTCCAGTACGAAAAACATGGTCTGGGGTCTGATCTTTGGCATTTTTATTCTTTGGATGCCCATTCCACTCATCAGTGCAGTAATATTCGGTCACGGTTCTCTATCTCTCAGCATGGGAGTGGAAGTGGCTTCTTCAACCTCTGACTGGCCGCTCTATTTTATGAGCCACTTTAGTAATGCAAAATATGAGATGGTATTTGCTATGCTGATCTTTATCATCGGAACTGGCGCCAGTGCCAAGTGTCTCGTTGGATTGCAGGCACTTTTTACGGTGGATTATTATAAGAGCAAGATCAAACGAGATGCGAATACACGGGAGAAAATCCGGTTTGGACGCATTATTATTGTTTGTCTTGGCTTCTTGTGTGCCGCTATTGCAATTGCGCTGGAGGGAATCCCGCTGCTGCAGATCGATACCTTTTGCGGTATTTTCTTTGCGGCCCCGTGTGGTGCGCTAATCGGCGGGATGTACTATGATAAGATGAATGGACGGGTTGCACTGGTTTCCATCGTTTTGGGACTTGTTGCCGGTTTTGGCACCTGGCTTTTCAGGGAGAACGGCTGGTTTGTGGGCAGTATTCTTTCTTTGATTGTGCCTGTAATTGTTATCCTTGCCGGTGCTTTGTTTGAGAAGGATCGGTATAATTTCTATCGGCTGAGGCAGTATCGGGGGTAAGGTCTGCATTGTTGATGTTGCTTATAAAATTTGACATAATAATTTTTAAGTGCTAATATAAATACAAAGAGGTGCTATCGGTAAACGGTTGGCCCGAAAATTAGCTGTTTAAATAAACCGCATGTTTCTCAGGCAAGGCGGTTTATTTCTTTTTTGTGATCGTGTATGTAATGAACACAACTTGCAGAATAAAAGCCATAAAGGCTATAGTCTCAGCTGTTGACATACGCATCACCCCCCCCCTTGCGGGGGCTAACCGCCTACCGTGTCTCAGATAGCACCTAATTTACTGTAGCATAACTACGAAAAAAATCACTACTTTTTACAAAAAATACAAATTTAGGATAGTCGTATTGCTCGCTATTCGAAAGGCCTCACCACGTTCGCGCCGTTTCTGGTTCTCGCCCGCCAGATCAATAACAAAAAACATCCTATCTTACGATAAGATGTTTTTTGTTACTGGTACACCATCGCGGGCTCGAACCGCGGACAAAGTGCTGACGCACTTTCCAAGGGGGCGCTGCCCCCTCTTGGCGACAAGCCGCCATGCTTCACCAATGAAAATCACAGGACACCCTGACTCTTAATCAGGGTGTCTGGAGCATGGCTTTCCTTGTCTGTCACCCCCGAAGCGGTGTTCCGCTTGCCCAGCCAACTTGATAAAGGCAAGCTCTATGTGGGAGAATTCTTCCCCCACGCCCCCCGCGTCCGCAGTTCTCGCCCGCCAGATCCTTGAAGAAATAACAAAAAAAACATCCTACCTTACGATAAGATGTTTTTTTGTTACTGGTACACCATCGCGGGCTCGAACCGCGGACACCCTGATTAAGAGTCAGGTGCTCTACCAACTGAGCTAATGATGCACATTGGCTGCCGCCCGGCTAAGAGCCGGCGGGCCTATTTTAAAAACCAAGATTGTCTCTTGTGTTTTGGCACTTTTATAGTGTAACAGCAGAAGGATAGCTTGTCAACCAAAATTTTAAAAAACTTTTTGGCAAGCAATAAAGAAAAATAATGAAAAAAAATAGGGCAGAATAGAGATTATCATCTCTATTCTGCCCTATCATCTGCCGGTAAAAATGTCAATTTATTGGTTGCTGGCCAGTGGTTCATCATTGGCTGCGTGGTTTTCATACCAAAGGTCATCGGCTCTGGTTTTCCAGGCGGCGGCTACTTCTCTGCAGCGTCCGCAGAGTTCATCCACGTCTTCCGGGTGCTGTAGATCGGTGGAGTAAGCGCCTGAAGTATGCACCATGGAAGCGAGTTTTTCCGGATTGTCAAGGAGTGGGCATGGGCGCAGATAATTGTCGCTGAACGGTTGATTCTTTCGGTATTGCATAAAGAGCGGGGATTGAAGTGCTTCAAGCAGCGACTGTTTTTTAATGTTGGAATTTGCATAATGAATAAACGCGCAGGGCTCAATATCACCCGCTGCATTGATGTGTAGATAGCAGCGGCCTCCGGCAATGCAGCCCTTGACATATTCACCGTCATTCCAGAAATCCATGGTGAAAAGCGGCTTGCTCTTTCTGAATTTCCGGATTTGATGATAGAGAAATTCACGCTGCTCAGCAGTTGCAATGAGGTCTTCTGCAGCATCCTTTCCAACGGGAATATAGGTAAAGAGCCAAGCGAACTTGCAGCCTCGTGCAATCATTTCGTCAATATAGGCTTCGCTTCCAATCACCTCGGCGTTTTTTCTGTGATAGCAGGTGGAAAAGCCAAAGGGAAGCCGTTTGGACTTCAGCAAATCCATGGCCTTAATGACGGCTTGATAAGTACCCTTGCCCCGCCTAAGATCTGTCTCTTCTTCAAAGCCTTCAACGCTGATTGCAGGGATAAAGTTTTTGACTCGGAGCATTTCATCAGCAAAGTCCTCATCGATGAGGGTTCCGTTAGTAAAAGCAGAAAACACGGCATCACTGTGCTTCTCGCAAAGACGGATAATGTCCTTTTTCCGCACGAGCGGCTCGCCGCCGGTGAAGATGAACATATGCATCCCCAGCTCTTTTGCCTGTCTGATAATATCATCCAGCTGATCGTAGCTCATGGAGAGCTTGTCGCCATATTCTGCAGCCCAACAGCCTGTGCAGTGAAGATTGCAGGCAGAGGTGGGATCAAGCAAAAGGGTCCATGGAATATTACAATTGTACTTGTTTTCCAGCTCCTTTTTTTTGCGGTATCGCAGGATCAAAGAATTTACGATAAAATTTTCGAAAATTGTTTTTCTCACACCGTCATCAATATCGGTATAAAGGCTTTTCATCAGTATGTTCCAATTGCTGCATGGATCACTAAGGGCTTCCTTGGCTAGCCTGCATGGTGTGGCGTATTCGTGGCTGATATCAAATTTCTCGATCCAATCGATCACCTTTGGAATATTCTCGTCTGGGCTGGAGTCAAGATAAGCAATCGCCTTTCTTAGACCATAGGCTTCAATCATTTCTTTCGTTTTACCCAAAACAATCATCTCCTTCTTACTAAGGAAACGCTGACTCATTCCAGGCACGTATTCGATCGGAAAACCACCATTTGCTAAATCCGCATTTCCATAAGACACATGTTTCTGCAATAATTATATCTCGTACTACTAAAATAACATTGCACTAATGTTACAAATTGTCAAAAACAGAAACTCCGGTCAATAATTTATACGGAAAAGCAAGAAAAAAAATTCCTATAATTACCGGTAATAGTTCGAAAGCATCTGAACAAAATAAGAAACAAGGAGGGATGAACAATGAAAAGTAAAATGAACAATTCGTCGTGCGGTACGGACAAAGACGGATCGGTCAGAAACTGCACAGGAAATTCATCAGTTGATTCCACTAAAAATCAAGGCGATTTAAGAGAATTCAAGAATCAGGGTGATATGAGAGATGTCACAGATTATAGTGGGAACAAAAAGAGGATTAATATGACCAATTCGGACTATTAGTTCGGACCTGAGTTGGTAATTTTGTAAAATAGCTGATCATCTAAAGCGGAATTGATGACAAGGTTATTATATAACCATTCATCAGATCGGAAGTGATGATTTGGTTATTCATGAAATCTCTCTTTAAATAATAGGGTGGGTATTATGTATACCCGCTCTTTTTACGTTGTTCTCATTGATATTCCTAACTTTTTGTATTATAATAGTTCCATCTATTGACAAGCAACTTTGCCTTTTTCACCAAAGGGCGCAATGTGGCTTTGGTGAAAAAAGAAATAACGCAAATTAAAGTTGACAAAGGTACTCAATATGGAAAACAACAGTATATTTTCAGACCGAATTGCTGAGTGGTTTGGCCCGACGGGCCTACCCTCTATATCGTTGTGGGAAGCAGTGCTCATAATAGCAGCAGTGTTTCTTCTTTTGGTTGCAATTCTTTGGCTCGCGCTGAGAAAAGCGAGGTTGTGGTATTGGAAAACGGAAGTTCAACTCAATACTCTGAAAAATATTGAGAACCGACTGAAAAATGTGGAAGAAAAGGTTACGCAGAGCACAGTTGCTTTGCTGGAAACTACTGATGCGGAAGTTCCCATAACGGAGACCGCGCTGGCACCGGATGCCGAACCGATTAGGCAGAAGCAGAAAACCGCTTTATGGGATGACGGATCGACTGCCGTTGGAAAAAGCGGCAAGGTATATACTGAAGCGGAATTAGAGATGCAAATCAGAGAATAAACGGAGGATCGAGTTATGTATTGTAGAATGTGCGGCGCTCAGCTGAACGGTACCGATCGCTTCTGTAAAATATGCGGGACAAGAATAGATAGTGAGAAACCTGCAGAATCCCCAGAAACGATTGAAAGGAAAGCAGAAATAACAGAAGAAGTAGTTTTCAATCCTCCCTACGAAGAGGAGCCACACCATAACCGTTTTTATCTGGTGGAGGACAAAACTGACGCTCCGGCTGGAGGAAAAGAGGAACTTAAAGGGTTTATCTCTGATCAAGAGCTTGAGAAGCAAAGACAAAATGAGGAACTTCGAGAAAATACGGATACACGAAGGGTGATTTCCTCAAATGAGTTTCAATGGAATGTACATGATTTTGCAAAAACCAAAAAGACAGAAGAGGCTGTGTTCAACTGGAATCTAGAGGATTACAGCAAGCCTGAGCAAAAGGAAGCTGCGGCTGCCTTTCTGGAAGAAGAATTGTTCCGGGAGATTAGGGATGAATCTTATCGGGTCAAGGAAACAAATATTGAACGATTCTTTACCTTCAGCAAAAAAAATGAAGAATTCCAAAAGCTGCTCGACAAGGAATACGAAAAACTGAAACGGAACCCTTATTCACTCGATTCGGAGAACGCGAAGGAAGAGAACCGGGCGCAGAACGATGAAAAAGCGAAAATCTCAGAAGAGAGCAAGGTTTCCTCTGTGGAAAGCATCTCGGATCAGAATTATGAAAGCGCGCAGACAGAAGCCTCGCAGGTCGCAGCACCGCATCCAGAAGCTCTGAATACAGAAATTCCGCAGGCCGCAGTACCCCATACGGAAATGGCAAAAGCTCGTGCTGATTACTTCGGCGATGGTTTGATCAAGGATAATGAATTCATCATAAAAAAGCTGGGCGATGCGAAACCGGAAGAGGAGACGCTCACAGCCGAATTGAATCAAAGACTATCCGGAGAGAAGCCTCAAGAAGAACCGGGGCAGCTTCAGATAGAGACTACGGACGAGGATTTGGCGGAAAAGAGTGGGGAAGAACTTGCGGAAGCACTGCAAAAGATGACCCATGAGAACGCTTCTGATGAAGATGGAGGGGCTTCCAAATTGGAGGCGCTGTTCGGGAAAATTCCAACTGCTGAAAGTGAAAAAACGGCAGCGGCGGGAAAGACTGCGGAAACAGATCAGACTGCAATAGGGCAGGCGGAACTGCAACAAGAGGGAACAGAACCACTAAAACCTGAACAAGCTGAAACTGAGCCATTGGAACCAGAACAGGCCGAACCACAACAAGTGGAAACTAAGCCATTAAAATCGGAGCAAGCGGAGTCTGAGCAGGAGACACCGGAGCTGTGGGGTTCAACTGAGACTGGAGCGCAGCCCCATCAGGAGGAAAAAACAGTATTCGGTGCAGGCTGGGGAGTTATGGATGAAGAGAACCGCAGCAGCAGAAGGAAACACCGAGCGGGGCAGATTGTTTTAATTATTATCGCAATTATTCTGGTTTTTGAAATTGCAATCCTGTCCATTCGTTTCTTTGCTCCAGGAAGCGAAGCTACTCGAATCATTGACGAAACCCAGACAAAAATCATAAATATAGTGTCGGGTTGGGTTGACGGAATAAACGGACTTATTTCAGGGAATGATTCCAATCAGGATAATGAACAAAACGGTGAAGTAAAAGAAGGGGAGGAAAACCAACCCGATGTGGAAAAGCCTGTTGTTCCGGAGGTGCCAAAGGCAGACCCGGTACCAATGGCAGACAAAGCCGCCTTGGTGGCAACACAGCTTCACAAAAACAGCAATATCCAGAAGGTCATTAATAACGATGCGCTGGTATTTGACAGCGGCAAGGATTATGGAATTGCTGACCTGAATAAATCGAAGCCCATTGAAAACAACATCTGGATGGAGAAAGACGGGCAAACCGTTTATTATGATCAATCGATAGTGGGCACCATTATCGCTTTTGATTCCCAGTGGATCGATTATGTGAATGATGGAAATAAAGCCGTGCTGAGCTTGATGAAAAAGGATAGTGCGGCATATAAAAATGCGATAGGATTTTCGAAAGTAAAAAAGATCAAAGAGGCCTTCAACGTACTGGAGATCGGAGAAATTCGTCAAGGGTCGGACGGATTCTACGTATGGGTGCATGAAGAGATAGAAATAACAGAAAAAGGAGTAACAACAGCGAAAAAATACAACTGGATATATTACCTTGAACCGGTGGATGGAAACTTGAATATTGTTAACTATTTTAAATTCAAATAACAAAACAAGAGCATGAAGGAGATGTTAAAATGGCAACAAATTCAAGGTTCGAAAGAAGCAGGATCGCCGCGGGAAACGTTGCGTATTCAGCCTCAAGGACAACAATCGAGACCGCGTTTTATGGCAACAACGTGGAAAAGATCTTCGATCTGTCCAAGGCATACGAAATGGCAGCAAACTCCGCAGGAACCATTATCACAGATATGCCTGTATTCGAACCTGAAACAATCGGTTTGCCCGAAGGAGCAAAAGTTCTTTTGTTCAATGACGGAGAAACCGTAGGGAGATTTGCGGGAGCAAGAATCATTCTCGGAGAAAAAGGGGTAAATGAAGCAGACTATGCGGCAATTCTAAGAGAGGCTGTATATGGAACCAGGTACAAAAGGATGCTGCACACCCAGTCCTATATTGGGCTGGACAGGGATTTCATGGTACGAGCCAACCTGCTGGTGCCGGAAACCTACGAGAACACGCTTTATAACTGGCTCTTAAACTTCCAATACCTCAATTCGACGTATGACGAGATGTATGCAAAATCCGCAGTCCTCGGAACCGAGCCGGATATCTATATCCTGTCAGACCCAGACTGGAAAGACCCTAGATATCCAAACGGTATCGCCTACTTCGATCCGGAGCATAATTGCGCAGCCCTGCTCGGACTGCGGTACTTCGGAGAACACAAAAAGGGAACTTTGACCATCGCATGGGGCATCGCAAGCAGATGCGGATATGCATCCTGCCATGGAGGCCTGAAACGGATGGTCAGAAAAGACGGCAAAAAACATGTCATGGGCGTTTTCGGACTTTCCGGTTCAGGAAAATCGACGCTGACCCATGCGAAGCACGACGGAAAATATGACGTTACCGTGCTTCATGATGATGCCTACGTAATCTCCTCTGAAAATGGGCAGGCGGTGGCACTGGAGCCATCCTACTTTGATAAGACACAGGATTATCCGCTGACCTCGCCGGACAACAAGTTTCTGATCACGGTGCAAAACTGTGGGGCAACCATAGATGCAGAAGGCAAACTCGTGATTGTGACAGAAGACATCCGAAATGGAAATGGCAGAGCAATTAAGTCAAAGCTCTGGGCTGCCAATCGTGTGGATAAAATGGATGAATCCATCAATTCCATCGTTTGGCTCATGAAAGATCCCTCTCTGCCTCCTGTGGTAAAGCTTGAAAATCCCATCCTCGCCTCGGTAATGGGGGCGGTGCTGGCTACAAAGCGTACCACAGCAGAAAAGATAGCAGATGGAGTCGATAAGGATGCTCTGGTCTTTGAACCTTATGCCAACCCATTCAGAACCTATCCTCTTTCGGAGGACTATGAAAAATTCAAAGCCTTGTTTGAGGAAAGAGGTGTCCAGTGTTACATAATCAATACGGGTCATTTTCTTGAAAAGAAAATTCCTAAGGAAGTTACCATAGGAATCATCGAAAGCATTGTAGATGAAACGGCTGAATTTAAGGCCTTCGGAAGCATGACGGATATAAAGACCATAGAGATAGAGGGTTTTGTTCCGGATTTCAAAGATAAGGACTACGTGGATCTGCTCGTCAGGGGAATGAGCAACAGAATCAACTATCTAAACTCCTTATACGATTATAAAGGCGGAAGGGACTACCTGCCTGAGGAAGCGAAGGCAGCCATTGCCAAGTTGATTGAGGGGCATAGATAGTGGGTAAATAAATTAAAATATTCAAAAAACGAGTGGTTCAGCTATAGGGAAATATTCACTACGGGCTGAAACCGCATGTGCCAGGCCCCTTTAAAATCAGGGGACTGGCGCTGTCATTCTAAAGAAAGAAAGAAGGGGGAACATTAATTTGAAAAAGACAAGACTAGGACTAGGCGTTATCATCGTGATTTTAATGGTGGTAGCTGCAGGCTTCGGAGGTTTGGTCAATTTCGCAACCGATTACCTTTGGTTTAAGGAGCTTGGCTATACTAGCGTATTCTTCAAACAGCTGATTACACAGCTTGAAATTGGAATACCATCCTTCTTGATCATCATGGTACTGACTTATTTCTATTTAAGGGTACTAAAAAGAGGCTATTATAAAAGGGTTGATACAGTGGATGCTCCTGCTGTAAGCGAAAAAACACTGAACAGGATATCCCTTGGCCTTGGGGCCGCCTTTGGCGTACTCGTGACCATCACCACTGTTACTGGGCTGTGGTTTCAAATTCTAAAGTACTTTAACAGCTCATCGTTCGGTGTCAAAGATCCTATTTTTGGTCTCGACGTATCCTTCTATATTTTCAGATTAGAGTTCATCACCCAACTGAATCAGATTGCCATCGGTATCGTACTTGCCTTTGCAGCACTGACTCTGATCTATTATTTTATTCTTCTATCCATGAGAAGACCGAAAATATTCGACCAGCAAGCCAATGCTCAGACAAATTACAGCGAATATGGTGAGGACGGCCAGAGCTATCGCAATAACAATAATTTTGGGAATGCTTTTAATGGACTGTTCGGTGAGGCCTTTGGCAAATTCGGGCAGAGTTTTAACGGAGGCCAGGGTTTCGGAGGGGGAGGACAGAGTCCCTTTGGGAATAGCAGCAAAAACTCCTCTAGCAAGCTCAACAATGAAAATCTAAAAGAGCTGCTGCACATCGCATCCAATCAGCTGACGGTGCTTGGTGTTATTTTCTTCCTGATGGTTGGAGCCAACTTCTTCCTAAGGCAGTATGATTTGTTGTATTCACACACGGGTGTACTTTACGGAGCCGGATTTACAGATATCAACGTAACTCTTTGGGTATACCGAGCGATGATCGTATTATCTATTTTGGCAGCGATCTTCTTTGCCTTGGGCATCAAACGTAAAAAATACAAGATGGTGTTTACTGTTCCTATCATTATGATTATTTTGGGAGCAATTGGAACCGGTGCGGCCATCGGGGTGCAGAATCTTGTGGTTTCTCCCGACGAAATCAATAAAGAGAGTCAATATCTGCAGAACAATATCACCTTTACCCAATACGCTTATGACTTGCAGGGCGTAACCATCAAAAACTTCCCGGCGACCAATAGCTTGACAAAGCAGGATATCGCCAATAATATGGGTACGATTCAGAACATTCGAATCAACGATTATGAGCCTGCAAAAAAATTCTACAACCAGACGCAGAGTATTCGACCTTACTATTCGTTCGACGGTGTCGATGTGGATCGATACATGATTAACGGAGAATATACCCAGACCTTCCTTTCTGCCAGAGAAATTGATGAAACAAAGATTCGACAGGAATGGCTTAATAAACATCTAAAATATACCCATGGATATGGTATTACACTTTCCAGAGTAGATAAAGTAACGGCAAGCGGACAGCCGGATATGCTTATAGACAGCATTCCGCCAGTATCAGATGTTGAAGAAATCGATATAACAAGACCTGAAATCTATTTTGGAGAACTGACCGGAAACTATATTCTGGTCAAAACGAATGAAGAAGAATTTGACTATCCAAGCAGAGGTGAAGAAGAGGATAATGTCTACACCACTTATCAAGGGGATGCTGGGATTAAGCTGAGCTTTCTCAACAGAGCCTTATTTGCAATCAAGGAACAGAGTCTGAAGCTGCTGGTGTCCACCAATATCACAAATGAATCCAGAATTATTATCAATCGAAATATTATGGAGAGAGCACAGAAAATCATGCCTTTCCTGCAGTACGATGCGGATCCGTATATTGTGACCGTTGATGGAAAGCTATATTGGATCATCGATGCGTACACAACAAGCAGCTACTATCCGTATTCGGAACCCTATGATCTGATGCGCAGCAACATGAATTACATCAGAAACTCGGTCAAGGTCGTGGTTGATGCGTACAACGGCGATACAAGCTACTATCTGGTAAACGATGAGGATCCTATTGCTGCCACCTATGCCAAGATCTATCCGAAGCTGTTCAAAAACTTCGAAGAGATGCCGGAGTCCCTCAAGGCGCATATAAGGTATCCCAATGCCATGTTTAACATTCAGGCGAATGTCTATAAGAGATATCACATGAATGATGTAAAGGTATTCTATCAGGGAGAGGACTTATGGGATATTTCCAATGAAATATTTGGAACCGAAGAAGTTCAGATGACTCCAAACTACTACGTCATGAAGCTGCCCGGAGAAAGCGATGTTGAGTTTATTAACTCCATACCATATACGCCTTCCGGCAAGCGCAACATGACAGGGCTATTGGTGGCAAGAAACGACGGGCCCCATTACGGACAACTGGTTCTTTATCAGATGCCAAAGGACAGCTTCGTAGACGGACCGATGCAGATAGAATCCCAGATTGACCAGAGTCCTGAAATCTCAAAGGAGTTTTCCCTTTGGAATTCGTCAGGATCAACCTATATCAGAGGAAATCTATTCATAATACCAATAGAAAACTCACTGGTATATGTGGAACCTGTTTATCTGGAGGCTTCAAACACAGGCAGCCTGCCTGAGGTTAAGAGAGTTATCGTAGCTTACGGAGGCAGGATTGCGTATGAGCCGACCTTGGGTGCGGCGCTGGATTCTCTCTTCGGAGCGGGAACCGGAACCCCTGCAGCTCCTGGAGAGGAGCCGCAAGAGCAGCCAGGTGGTGCCCATACTTCGGATGAGTTAATTCGTCTTGCAAATGAAGCCTTTGAAAATGCCACGAGAGCACAGCAGAACGGTGACTGGTCCTCTTATGGACAGTATTTGAACCAGTTAAAGGATTACCTCAATCAGCTGATGCCTCAGGAGACAAACGATCTGGATCAGCAGATCCCGACCGACGAGCAGTAACGGAAAGCGAACTTTTATCAGAGCTTGCTCCGGATCTCCCTTGTAATTAAGGGAGAGCGGGCAGGCTCTGTTTTATTTGGGTGTCAAATTTTGCAATTAATAATATACTACTAAAGTGAGGAAAAGGGACCGTGAGAGGAGAGGAACCATGATTGGAGAATGCGGGCATCAGCTCAGAAGTATTTCCCCTGGTGAAATGAACTTGATCTTCAGGGCAAGGCTCATATGGAGAAATCTCGCCACCTGGCTGTTGATCTATCTGGGAGGACTCTATGGAAATTATGGGAATCAACAGGAAATAAGAGAGCAGATTTATTCCATACCAGCAGATTATGTGAATGTGATGAAAATGGTTTTCGGGGAGAAATTAGCGGAGAATTACTCGACGCTGTTGACCGTTTATGTGGCCAATCTAGTTACATTTTTAGAAGCGATGCGAAACGGTGATCAAGAAGACATTGATGCGCACATCATAAGATTGCGTGACAGCATAGATAAGAGAGCCGCTTTTCTTGGGCAGATCAACCCGTATTGGGAGGAAAGCACCTGGAGGATGCTTTTGCATGGCGCGAATAATTTGCTCATAGAAATGGCTTTAACATATACGCAAAAGGAATATAAGAAAAATATAGAGGTCTATAGCAGGCTTCTGGATCACACAAACGTGATCGGGGACTACTTTTCTCAAGGGATTATAAATTATCTGATTCTCGACAAAGATTCTATCCGACCGGGGGCATCTCCAGTCGATAGAATAACCGCCGCTCCATTCAGGTAAACACCAACTGTCAGGTTTGTTTGAATCGTGTTGGAGCATGACACCTAAAAGAGCCGGCGGTATTTGATGATTGATTACTGAAGTACAGCCATCAATGCGGGAATCATCTGTTTCTTTCTGGACACAACACCCTTAAGCTGGAGGGCGTCGGTGAAAGCTGTCGTTTTCATGGCAGATTCTGCCGCTTCTTTGGCTCCGTCTCCAAAGAAAAGAAGCTCTGAGGATTCCTCTATGATGTTGGTCAGCATGATAAACATCATATCTATATCATTTCTTCTGAATGAAGTATTTAAGTACTCCAAAAGTCTTATTTTTGCCTCCTGAAGATCGTCTGCGTTCATGAAGTTGATCTGGCCTACCGCAAAGCTTACCTTATTGACAGAATAAGTCTTGAAATCATGATACAAGAGTTCCTCGGGGGATTTTCCCTTGAGATTGCTGCCGGAGCGGAATAGCTCGTCTGCAAACTTCTCAATGTTGATCCCAGCCAAGATGGAAAGGTTCTCCGCGGCATTTCGATCCTCAGCAGTACATGTGGGGGAGCGGAACATCAGTGTGTCCGTTATGATAGCGGCACACAGCAGCCCTGCTATGCCAGGTTCAATTTCAACCCGATTTTCCATATACATCTGATAAATGATGGTTGCAGTACAACCCACCGGCTGGTTGCGGAAGAAGACAGGAGTGATGGTCTCTAAATTGCCGATGCGGTGATGATCGATAATCTCCAGGATTTCCGCTGTTTCTAATCCATCTACAGCCTGAGACTTCTCATTATGATCCACAAGTATGACACCTTTTTTCTGGACATCCAGCAAAGATCTTCGAGATATCATTCCATGGTATGCGCCATATACGTCCAGTACCGGAAAGTCTCGATGCCTTACTTTTGCCATGACTTTCTTAACATCCTCAGTGAAATCATCGGTTTCAAAGGTGATGAGATTTTCCGTTTTCATAAAATAATCAATCGGCGTGCTCTGATTGATGAGCCTTGCTACGATATAAGTGTCATAAGGGGTGCTGATGATACGGCAGCCCTTTTCAGCGGCCATCCTTTTGATGGTGAGAGATACCGGGACTCCTGTGCATATAATCAGGCAGCCGGCGCTCATTTCGATGGCACAAAGCTGTGATTCGTAACGGTTGCTCAAGATAACGATATCGCCTGCATCAATGAAATTTTCCATGGTATCAGGATTGGAAGCAGCAATGAGGATTTTTCCCTGCTCAACCATATCGTTTTCATTACCCACCACCATGGTTCCTTCTAAAGTTTCTATGATGTTTTTATAGCTTGTTTTTGCTGTTGCCAGAATTTGGTTATCGTAGATGTCCATATTTGCAGTGGCAATATCGTTTACTGAAATGATTCCTTCCAGCCGATCCTGGTTGGTTACCGGCAGGGTTGATACATTAAGATCCCTCATCAGGTTCCACGCTTTTTTCAGTGAGAAGGAGCTTTGTGCACCCTCGGTTCGTCTGATATCAATATCACTGACCTGTGTTCCAATGTCCTGAATATACTCCGGTATCGCGATATTAAATTTTTCCAAAACAAATTTGGTTTCATCGCTGAGATCACCGGCTCTTTTGGGAATGTGAATGTCCTGTGAAATTTTGTTTTTCAGATCTGCATATGCAATGGCGGAACAGATGGAATCTGTGTCCGGGTTTTTATGACCGATGACAAGAACTTTTTTCTTCATTCATTTCACCTCTGATTTTATAAATTTGTAATCATTGATTCTTCATTTTGGAATTCTAATGCGCGGACTGTAACGTATTTAAGAGGATCTGGTGGTAAACCTTAAATGCGGAGGGAATCGTCAGGTGCTCATGCAGCAAATCGGAGTTCGCCCAAAAAAAATCATCTTCTCCGCCGGAGAATTCCGCCCAATCTACTTGCTTTTCAGAAAAAAGACTCTCATCCAAGGTTACAAGATAACCAGACAACTGCCATTCAATGTGGGTGAAAATATGCTTCGCCTTTTTTAGTTTTATTGCCGTGACTGGAGACAGGCCTTTTGCCTGCAATTTTTCTATGACTTCCTGCTCCTTGAGCTCACCGGGATAATTGGGATATTCCCACAGGCTGGCAAGTAAACCGCTGTCTTTGCGCTTTCTTACTGCTGCTTTGTCTCCGAGAAGTATTAAGAGAACCGTTCTTTTTTCTTTTTTACGCTGCGGTTTCGGTTTTTTTACAGGAAAATCCGTAGTTTTGTTCTGTTGGAATGCCTCGCAGAGGCTTGATACAGGGCAGCTTTCACATTTGGGCAGGCCGTTTGGAAGGCAGATGCTAGCTCCTAGCTCCATCAGGGACTGATTGAAATCACCGGGGCGGGCATCAGGAACTATGGCGCGGACCCATTCTGTGAGCAGCTTTTTTGTAGAGGGCTCCGAGATGTCCGCATCTTCTGCGGTAATCCGTGTAATCACGCGCAGCACATTCCCGTCAACACAGGGAACAGGAAGCTGGAAGGCGATAGAACCAATGGAACCGGCAGAATATTCTCCAACTCCCGGCAGCTTGAGAAGCGCCTCAAAAGAAGACGGCAGCATACCTTCGTAATTCTCTTCCACAATCTTTGCGGTTTTATGGATATTTCTAGCACGGGAGTAGTATCCGAGCCCCTCCCAGAGCTTCAGGACTTCTTCTTCGGGTGCAGCAGCTAAAGCGGAAAGGGTGGGGAATGCTTTCAGCCACCGATCATAATAGGGCTTCACTGCCTCAACACGAGTTTGCTGAAGCATGATTTCAGAGATCCAGACAGCGTAGGGTTCGGAATTCTCTCTCCATGGAAGGTCTCTGGCATTGTTGTCATACCACTGCAGCAGCGGAACAACAATCTTTTTTAACCGACCTGCTTTGTTTTCTTGTAGATTCTTATTTCTTTCTTGTTCTAGATTGTTGCCTTGAAGAATCTTTTCTTTATTTCGTTGGTTCGTGAGATATTTCTGTTGATCCATAGGTAAGCTCTTTTTCTATAAATTCATTGAGTTTCAGGCAGCCCAAAGGGCTTGTATTTTGATTATACCATTGTAACATGCAGGATATTCCGCGGCAAAAGAATTTTTAAATTAGTAAGGGCTCTTCAATAAAAAAAGCGTCTCAGAGCCAGAATTGATATCTTTTGGCCTTGAAGCGCTTTGCTGTGCAGAATGCTTATACAAGTACATTTTCACGGATGGCTTTGGAGATCAGAAGATGACCTTTTTCATTGGGATGAATCCCGTCTTCACAGAGATAATCACTGTAATTCCCGTTAGTCAGAAAGCAAGAGCGAATATCGATTAAGGGGACTTGTTCTTTCACCGCCAGATCTTCCACCGCTGTACTGTACATTTCCTGCCAACGATAAATTCGATCTACTTCCCCCAGGAAATTCATAATGTTCTTTCCATTCAGCCCTTTGCTGATCCATTGGAAATACCGCTTTGGATCGATTGGTGGTAAATTCATTAAAACAGGTTTGCCTCCGCTTTGTCTCACTCTGGTGATTAACTCTTTGTATTTATCCAAAAAATCAGGAACGGGTGTGTTGCATATATGTTGTTTCTGTGGATGCTCTGATACCTCAGCCCAGTTATAGTCGCAGTCATTACCCCCAAATTCTAAAATCGTATAGTCGTAACGGCTCAGAACACCTTCGTGTTTCTTCAGGATTTCTTCTCCCGTAGAAATGGTGCAGCCGAATTTTGAAAGGTTTAAAATGGGAATGTTATTCTGACTTGCTATGATTTGAGCAAAGCTATCCTTCAGCAGCCGGTACTTATTCTTTACACCGTCAAAGATAACTCCTTTAGCTACAGAATCCCCTAAAATACAAATGGAATGGATCATATCTCAATACCTCCTGATGGAAATAAAAACTATGTAATGTAATATTCATTATTATATTACGCAATTTTCTTAATTTCAATTACTAATTATCAATTCGTCGAATTTTTTTTCAAATAAATGTTGGAATTGTTCCAGGTACCCTATAGGCATCTTTGCCTTGCTGTGGTAAAATTATACTAATGCAAAGCTTAGACGGAATTAAGCCATGTTGGCAGTTTGCTGACGGATTCGGTTTTGTATTTTATTGAAAAATAACGGAGCATCATAAATGAAGGAATTGAAGGAACTGATAGACAGGCTGCTCTCTGAGCGGCCATCAGATTGGGAGAATCTGCCGGATATTGAGCTGTATCGGGATCAGGTGCTGAGCTATATGAAAAGACAGCATTCTCTGCAGCCGGAAGAGGATCAGCTAACCGGTGCAATGATTAATAATTACATTAAAAGTGGTCTTCTTCCTCGTGCGAGCGGTAAGAAGTATACAAAGGACCATCTTGTCTATTTGACTGCGATCTGCTCCTTAAAGCAGGTTCTAAGTGTTGGGGAAACCGATGAACTTATGAAACTGCAGCCATCAATTTCTGATGCTAGAAACTTTTATGAAGAATATCAGTCGTTGCTGGACGGAGCCTTCAAGGATACAGCCAATAAGCTTGATTGGGAAGGAACAGAACAGCAGCTGGCAATGGCAGCACTTCAGCTTGCAATCAGCAGCTATGCGCAGAAGCTGGCCTGCCAAAAAATACTGGCTCTGTTAAAAGAAGAAGAAATTCCGCCCAAGGGAAAGAATCCAAAAAAATAACATGAGCGTCTCGGAGAAAATCATATGCTTGTTTTGATCTCCAAGACGCTCTTTTTTATTTCCATTATTTTTTAAGTGAGCCTAAAATGCCTCTGATCAGGCTTCTGCTAACCTCTCTGCCAATTGTTGTAAGAACTGCGTTTGCCGTCTTTTCCAAAGGCGTCTGACGTTGATATCCCCTGCCAGATGATTTTCTGCCAGAACCGGCAAGAGGAGTATCTTTCTCGTCGCTATATTTTCTTCTGCTTTCTTCAGGCATCTGATTCTTTCGATTTCCTTCCTGGTTTGTCTTTGTTGAATTTGCTGATCCTGGCTGACCGCTGTTTTTCAGCATTTCAAATGCAGAGAACCGATCCAGACGTGCATCATACTTTCCCTTAAGCGGTGACTGCGCTAGAATTGCACTTCTTTCGCTGTCGCTGATGGGACTAAGGCTGCTCTGCGGGGGAAGAACCAGTACTTTTTCTACGATTCCCGGGCGGCCTTCCTCGTCAAGGCAGGAAATCAGAGCTTCTCCCGTCGCCAATTCGGTAATAGCGGTAACCGTATCAAAAGCGGGATTTGGCCGGAACGATTCTGCGGCAGCCTCCGCTTTTTTTCTCTCCCCGGGAGTATAAGCCCTTAGCGCGTGCTGAACCCGATTGCCCAGTTGGCCTTGCACGTTTTGTGGCAGATCAGACGGGCTTTGCGTAACAAAATAAATTCCCACACCCTTGGACCGAATCAACCGAACCACTTGCTCGATTTTGTCGAGAAGAACTTTGGGCACATCTTTAAAGAGTAGATGTGCTTCGTCAAAGAAGAAGACGAGCTTTGGCTTATCCAAATCACCGGCTTCAGGAAGAATCTCAAAGAGTTCCGAAAGCATCCACAGCAAGAAGGTTGCGTAGAGTGAAGGATACTGATACAGACGCACACTGTGCAGGATGTTGATGAATCCACGTCCGTCCCGGTCAGTTTGGAACCAGTCAAGGATATCCAGATCAGGCTCGCCGAAAAAGTAATCCCCGCCTTGATCTTCTAAGATCAGCAGGTTTCTCAGGATTGCACCGATGCTCTGCTTGGAAATATTTCCGTAAGTAAGCGTAAATTCTTTTCCGTTTTCGCCCACGTACTGGAGCATGGATTTAAGGTCTTTCAGATCCAGCAATAGAAGTCCTTTATCATCAGCAATACGAAAAATGACGTTCAGTACTCCCGACTGGGTATCGTTCAGGTTCAGGATTCTGGAAAGAAGGACAGAACCCATCTCCGAAACTGTTGTGCGGATCGGGTGGCCGTTTTCTCCGAAAAGGTCCCATAGCTGCACGGGAAAGGATCGATATGTAAATTCTGATGCGCCAAGCTGTACCGCTCTGGATTCCATTGCAGCAGAGGGAGAACCCTGCACCGCAAGGCCGGAGAGGTCTCCTTTGATATCCGAAAGAAATACTGGAACTCCCATATCACTGAATGCTTCCGCCATTACCTTCAAGGTTACCGTTTTGCCCGTTCCTGTAGCCCCCGCAATCAGCCCGTGTCGATTGGCCATCTTTGGTATGAGAAAAACAGGCGCGGCTCCTGTTCCGATCCATAGCTTGTTCTCTGAGTACATATTGAATTCCCCTTCCATAATCCTTACGCGTTTGGGCACCAATTAATTAATTCCACACGCACATTTGATTCATTTTTCTTGATCATTTGCGCGCACATCATTTGATCAGCGCATCCATAGATAAAACGTTACTTAATAGTAGGAATTATACTATATTTTCCAGCAATTGTCAAAAACGGTGTCAGACGCTAGAAGTCCTCCTGAACCTATCCCCTGAACGCTTCAATTTTAAATAATACTAGAAAAACGAACCATTTCAGGGTATAATAATCGCAGTCACTTTGAACTTGCGATTATTATACGTGTTAAGTGCCCTGCGAGAATTTCTACTTTCACGAGACAGAATAAGTAGAGAACGCAACAGTCTTTGACCTCCAGCTTGCATAAGCAAGCTGCTGTCTGTTTTGCCGACAAAGCCTCTAGAAGTCTTTGGGCAAAAAAGCACCTGGCTGATACCATAAAAGCCTTAGCTTTTTTCAGTATAATGATTTGTTAAGAATAAAAAACCGTGAGAGGAGCGGAAATAATCATGATGATAGACAGAATGCTGTTCAATATCCCCTCAGATCAACATAGCCCGGAAGCGATAGCGGAGCTCTTAAAACAGCATCGGGAAATCAAATTTGTATCCTTGGTCGGACTGGATATCGGAGGCCATGATACCGACGAAAAGATACCGGTGGAGCTTTTTATTAAGGATATGGAGAAATTTCTGGAACATGGCGTGCAAACAGACGGCTCCAGCGTTATGCTTCCTAAAATTGCAGAATTAAACAATGCCAAGGTGGATATCATTCCGGATCTGAGCGTGAACTGGTATGTTGATTATAACTTCAGCCATATTACTGAGGACACCAAACTGCCGGTGGGCACTCTGCGGATTCCATCCTTCCTGATACACAATGATAATATTGAGGTGGGTTCCAGAGTTATTCTTCGCAACGCAGTAGATGCATTTTGCAAAGAAATGATGGGGCTGCTAAAAGAAAATCCATATATCTTTGAATATCTTGATATTTCCTCAGCCGATGAGATCGACGAAATTGTCCTCACTGCAGCGACGGAATTGGAATTCTGGGTAAAGACCCCGGACGACAAGGCTGATCGAGAACAACTCTCCACCTCCCAGATTCTAAAGGAGCAGTATTGGAAAAGAACGATAGGCCCTGTACGTACTGCTTTGGAGAAATCGCTGATGGTTCTGGACCGCTACGGGTTCAATGTTGAAATGGGACACAAAGAGGTAGGCGGAGTGAAGGCTAAGCTGGGCAGCACAGGTGAATTCGACCACGTAATGGAACAGCTTGAAATTGACTGGGGCTACAGCTCAGCACTGCAGTGCGCCGATAATGAAAATCAGGTGAAATATGTGGTCAGGGATATTTTCCGAGCCCATGGCCTGGATGTAACCTTTATGGCTAAGCCCATCGAGGGTGTCGCAGGAAGCGGTGAGCATACCCATATGGGTGTATCTGCAAGGCTAAAGAACGGTAAAATAATTAACCTCTTTGCACCAAAGGATATGGAGGCGGATTATCTGAATCCCATCGGGTTTGGAGCACTGCTGGGCATCTTGAAGAATTACGAGGTGATGAATCCCTTCGTCGCATCGTCAAATGATGCTTTGAATCGTCTAAAGCCCGGCTTTGAAGCACCGGTATGCATCGTAACCTCTATCGGACATACGGCAAAGATTCCCTCCCGAAATAGAACGGTTCTGGTGGGACTTGTAAGAGATATTAAAAACCCGCTTGCCACCAGATTTGAGCTTCGCGCTCCTAATCCAAAGAGCGATACGTATCTCGTTTTGGCATCTTCATATCTGACCATGCTGGATGGAATCACTGCGGCACTGAGAGCGGGGAAAACACCGGCAGAGCTTGAGGCATCCCTTTCAAAGCATGCTGGGGAAACGGATTTTTACCTGGAGCAGGAACGGGCATACCGAAGCGAGCACGATGTATTTGAAGAATATACAGAAGAAGAACGGGAGCATTTGTTTGGAAAGGCACCGGCAACGGTTTGGGAAAACCTGCAGGCATTCCATAAATACCCTGAAAAGGTGAATGTGCTAATCAACCGGGAGGGAGTATTCGACAAGCTTGCACTGGAATCTTATGAAGAAGCCACCTTGGCAGCTTGGTCCACAGAGCTTCACAATCGGATCATTCCAAATACAATGGCGCTGGTGAGAGAATGCAGAAAGCTTCATGAGGATCAGGAATGCACCGATTACGATCTGCAAAATTGGAAGCGAATTCAGGAGCTTAGAATTTATCTTGGTCAGGATGAGATTGTGAAAAAATCCCTTCTTACCAGAATTAAACTTGCATTGGACGGCAAAAACTATGATGAGGCTTCGGACCTTCAGATTGAAATGCAGGAAAAGGTACTGGAACTGATCAATACCTATACGGAATATAGAAAGAATTTATTGTAAGGAGAGAGCGATGTTAGATATTAAACGCATCAGAGAAGAATTTGAAGCAGTGAAGAAAGCGGTGGAATCACGGGGACAAGGCGATTTTGGCATTGATAATGTCATCGCACTGGACGAGAAAAGAAGGAGCATTCTGGCAACTGTTGAACAGATGAAAAACAAGCAGAATCTTGATTCGAAAGAAATTCCTAAGCTGAAAAAAGAAGGGAAGGACACCACTGAGCTGATGAAGCAGATGAAGGAACTTTCCGAAGAGATCAAAAAGCTGGACGGAGAGGTCAGCGAGGTGGAAGAGGAACTGAAATCTGCTCTGCTGAATATTCCCAATGCTCCATCACCCAATGTCCCTGTAGGAAAAAGCGATGAGGACAATGTGGAAATCAGAAAATGGGGAGAGCCTCGAGTCTTTGATTTTGAACACAAAGCACACTGGGATGTTGGCACGGATCTTGACATTCTTGACTTTGAAAGGGCTGCCAAAATTTCAGGAGCTAGATTTACAGTCTACAAAGGCATGGGAGCCAGACTGGAACGAGCCATCATCAATTTCATGCTGGATCTCCACACCGGAGAGCACGGATATACGGAAATCCTTCCGCCTTTCATGGTAAACCGTGACGCCATGACAGGAACGGGTCAGCTTCCCAAGTTTGAGGATGATATGTTCTGGGTGCCGGCAAAAGACTTTTTCCTGGTACCTACAGCAGAAGTACCTGTAACAAATCTTAGAATGAACGAAATTATGGACGCTGAAGAGCTTCCTGTATACTATACCGCATATACCCCATGCTTCAGAAAAGAGGCGGGTTCCGCCGGAAGAGATACGAGAGGCTTGATTCGTCAGCATCAGTTCAACAAAGTTGAGCTTGTTAAGTTTGTAAAGCCGGAGGATTCTTATCAGGAGCTGGAAGCCCTTCTTCTTGCAGCAGAAGAAGTGTTGAAACGTCTCGAAATTCCTTACAGAGTCGTACAGCTTTCATCCGGAGATCTGGGTTTCTCTTCCGCAATGACCTATGACATCGAAGTTTGGATGCCAAGCTATGGAAAATATGTGGAAATTTCCTCCTGCAGTAACTTTGAAAGCTATCAGGCAAGGAGAGGAAATATTCGTTTCCGCCCTGATACAAAGAGCAAGCCGGAATTTGTACACACCCTGAACGGATCTGGCCTTGCAGTTGGCAGAACCTTTGCTGCAATCCTTGAAAATTATCAGCAGGCAGACGGATCTGTGGTAATTCCTGAGGCGTTGAGACGGTATATGGGAACCGACAAAATCACGAAATAAAGTCGTCTGCGTTGTTTTCCGAAATAATAGGCACCTGCCTGGCAATTCCCCTAAAAAATCGCTCGCCGTTTTGTCATAGTAGGCTCGGACGGTTTTCTTCGGGGAATCACCGGCGCGATGCCCACGGCTTGTAAAACAAAGCAGACGAAGGTCAAGCCGTTTCTTGATTTTTCGGGGAAAACAGCGCAGACTCAATGTTGACAGGAGGGATGCTATGCCTCTAAAACTAAATGTGGGTGATGTGGTAGAGTTGAAAAAACCCCATCCCTGCGGCGGGAATCATTTTACCATCATGAGATCAGGGATGGATTTTCGGATCAAGTGTAATCAGTGCGGAACGCAGATCTGGATCGGACGGCCGGATTTGGAGAAAAGTGTAAAGAAAGTAATGGTAAAGGAATAAGTATGGGAGTAGACAACATCACTGAACTGAACCGCAGTGAGGCGGTTCGAAGGGAGCAGGATCAAGTTAAGGAACTCCTGAAGAGAGGCGCTGTCAGGCATTACTTCCTTGGCCCCGAAACCATATGGACGCAGGAAAGCTTCGGTATCCTTGTTGGTGGGGTGCTTGCTGTTATCTTTGGAGGTCTAATCTTTCCAAAACTTTTTTTCTATTCCAATAACAGCGAAGTTTTGAAAATGATCTGCTGGCTCATGGTTGCCGTAGGAATTTTACTCGGCATTAAGGGAATTCGGGGGATGGCACGCGAATCCAAAAGAAAGGATGAGCCTGTTTCGGATCAAGTCTTTGATGAAATTTTGCAGACCGATCTAGAGCGGCTTACAGAAACGGCAAAATCTGTATTGAAGGAGAGTCTGCCGCATCTTGTGAATGATGAGCCAATTGATGAGATGGAAACAATACTCGTGAGAGGGCCGAGGGATTATGTTCATAATGTAAACCTACCTCTCGTCTGGCGACTGGGCAGTGACGGTTTCCTCCGTTATTCCAATTTCTCCGCAATGGTTTTGTTTTTTGGGAAAGAAAAACTCTATCTCTACACGAGCATTTTCAATACCAGAAACGGGATCAGCAAGTTTCCGCATGTTTATGAGTGTCCATATCGCAAGATCCGCTCTGCCGGTTTGGAAGACCGGGTGTTGGAAACTGTCAGTCAGCAGAATAAATCAGTTGTCCAAAATCTTCGTATGTTCGTCATCGATTCAGGAGACGAAGAAGCGGAAAAGCTTGCCGTAACGGTGGCTGATTATGATGCGATGAGAAGGCTCAAAGGAAATATTGATTACAGTAAAGCAGAGCAGGCAGTCAAATCAATCATGAATAAAATTTCTAAGCTTTCATAAAGAGCCCTGCTAAGGAACAAGTCCTGCACGTTTTGCAGGCAAAACTCAAGCACAAAGGAGTGTATTTTATTGATTACCATTGCAATTGTTTTTATCATCTATTTAGGGTTGATGGTAGGAATCGGATTCAAGTTTTACAGTAAAACAGATAATCTGAGCGACTACTTTTTAGGAGGCAGGAATCTAGGAAGCTGGCTGACTGCGCTGTCGGCCCAAGCTTCGGATATGAGCGGGTGGCTTTTGATCGGGCTTCCCGGTACCGCATATGTTATCTATGCAGGGACCTCGGAAGCAATTTGGACCGCGATCGGTCTTGTTTTAGGTACATATTTAAATTGGAAATTCGTTGCCAAGAGACTGAGACAGTATACTGAAGTTTCAGGTGATTCCATTACCATACCGGATTTTCTGGAAAATCGATTTAAAGACTCAAAGCATACCCTGCGCGTAGTTTCTGCAATTTTCATTGTTATTTTCTTTTTGGTTTATACATCATCACAGTTTTCTGCCGGTGCAAAGCTATTCTCGACGGTGTTCGGCATGAATTATACCACTGGCCTGATCGTTGGAGCGGCAATTATCGTTTCTTATACCGCTCTGGGCGGATTTTCCGCTGTATGCTGGACCGACGCAATTCAGGGGGGGATCATGTTTTTCGCCCTACTTGTTGTGCCGTTTATGGCGATGACCGAGATGGGTGGAATGGGAGAGGTTTCTACGAGACTTGCTGAATTGACGCCTGAATCTCTAGGCTTTTTCCCCATGAAAGACGGAGCAATCAACTCCATGCTTCTTGCATCAGGACTTGGCTGGGGACTCGGATATTTCGGACAGCCCCACATCCTGACAAGATTTATGGCCATCCAGTCGCCAGACATGATTCGCAAGTCCAGAATGATTGCGATGATTTGGGTTGTTATCACACTAGCAGCTGCCGTAGCTATCGGCGTCATCGGAAAAGCGTATCTGCCTGATCTTGCGGACGGAGAAACCATATACATGGCAATGATAGATAAAATGTTCCCGGATGTGGTTGCCGGCATCCTGCTGACAGCAATTCTGGCGGCCATTATGAGTACAGCCAGCTCGCAGCTTCTTGTAAGTGCCTCCTCTGCTTCTAGAGATTTGTATGCGCTTCTGTTTAAAAAGGATGTGAATGGGACGGAAATCGTATGGGTCAGCAGAGCAACGGTTCTGGTTATATCAATCATCGCAATTGTAATTGCGCTGAATCCCAACAGCTCTGTATTCGGGCTCGTTTCCTGTGCCTGGGGGGGATTTGGAGCCGCTTTCGGCCCACTTTTACTCTTTTCGCTGTTCTGGAAGCGGATCACTCTGCAGGGGGCGATTGCAGGGATGATTACAGGTGGAGTCGTAGACTTGTTCTGGTACTATATGAAGTCCAACGGCGGTATCTTTGCAGTGTATGAAATTATTCCTGGATTTATTGCTTCAACAATTGTCATTATTTGCGTGAGCTTAATGACGAGTGTCTCGAAGGAAATCAGGGCGGAATTCGAGGAAGCACAAAAACCTTGGGTACAGAAATAACCGCTTAAGATTTTCTGTTTATAAGAATCTTGGGTTAGAGTTTTTTCCTTCTGAAGAATTAAATGATTGCCCCAGCCTATGGCAGGGTATAAAATAACTACATAAGTGATCATATCGTAAGAAAGGGGAACATACTATGAGTGAAAAAGAACTGGAAAGAAAAAATCCTTGCGGAGACGATAAGGAAATTGACGAATATCTGGATGGTACAATCTGCGAGCTGAAAGATGATGAAACAGCAATCCATGATATCAAAGCCCCAGCCGGTGAAAAATTTGATGTGCATTCACCCGATGAACCGGCTACCATAGAGGACGAGTACATAGGCAAGAAATAAGCTTTCTGCTGAAGGCAAGAAATGCCGTCAAATAAAAGCATAATATTAAAAACTGGCCGGTAGAAGGGATTTCTTTCTATCGGCTTTCTTTATCCTTCCAATGTTTAGCTGCTCTTAGCTCTCCTTGCAGTAAACGCTGCGCACACAACTTCCATTCAAGAAGCAATAAAAAAGGGACAAAAAACAGAGAAAAAAACATTGACAATAAGAATTTTAATTAGTATACTAACAACAATAATTAAATGCAATGACGGAGTACTTGTTTTTTCAAAAAGCATTACAGAGAGTCGGTGGTAGCTGTGAACCGATATGCGGAAAAAGACAATCTCGCTCCTGAGCTGGCGCCCCAACGCAACTGTTATTAAGGTGTCCCGGATGGCCCCGTTATCAAGGCCGAGGATTTGTTAGAATCCGGTGAGTTGACTGTTTTATACAGTAATCAGGGTGGTACCGCGGTAGAATTATATCGTCCCTGGAGCTTATCAAAAAGCTTCAGGGACTTTTTTATTGGTAAAAAAGCTCCGGCTGAAGCGATCGATTCGTTTGTATAAGGAGGAAAACACAATGACCAAAATGATCAAAATTTTCGACACCACATTAAGAGATGGTGAGCAGTCCCCGGGCTGCAGTATGAACCTGAAAGAGAAAATAGAGATGGCAAAACAGCTTGAGCGGATGAAGGTCGATGTTATTGAAGCTGGCTTTGCAATTTCTTCTCCTGGAGATTTCCATTCTGTGAAGACCATTGCTGAAACCATTAAAGACTGTACCGTTGCCAGTCTGGCAAGAACCACGGAGCAGGATATCGACAGAGCTTGGGAAGCGCTCTCCGGCGCAGTTTCGCCCAGAATCCATACCTTTATTGCCACCTCGCCCATTCACATGGAATATAAGCTTTTAATGACTCCTGAGGAGGTATATGAGCGATCTGTGGCAATGGTAAAGCATGCGAAGAGATATTGCAGCGACATTGAGTGGTCTGCCGAAGACGCCACGAGAAGCGAACCGGAGTTTTTG
The DNA here is from genome assembly GCA_015243575.1 of Clostridiales bacterium. Lineage (NCBI taxonomy): Bacteria > Bacillati > Bacillota > Clostridia > Peptostreptococcales > Anaerovoracaceae > Anoxybacterium > Anoxybacterium hadale. The sequence goes on along the minus strand of CP042469.1, from coordinate 3,513,619 downwards.
GCGAGAGTGATTGAAGGCGTCATAAAGGCGGGAGCGACAACCATCAACCTGCCGGATACTGTGGGTTATACAACGCCGGATGAATACTATGCATTTTTGATGAAGGTCCAGGAGCTCGCTCCTTCCATGGTAAATATCACACTGTCTTCCCATTGTCATAATGATCTCGGCCTTGCGGTAGCCAATTCTTTGGCAGCCATCAAGGCAGGTGCAGGGCAGATTGAATGCACCATCAACGGTATTGGTGAACGAGCCGGAAACGCAGCCATGGAAGAGATAATCATGGCGCTGCACACGAGGAAGGATAGCCTTCAGGCCGATACAAGGGTCGTTACTACAGAGATTGTGCGCTCTTCCAACCTTCTTTCCAGAATCACCGGTGTCAAGGTGCAGCCTAACAAAGCCATCGTTGGAGAAAATGCATTTGCCCATGAGTCGGGGATCCATCAGCATGGTGTCATGAAAAACCGAGAAACGTATGAGATCATGACGCCAGAATCCGTCGGTCTGACGCAGAACAATCTGGTTCTTGGCAAACACTCCGGCAAGCACGCCTTCCGTGACAAGGTGAAGAACTTGGGATATGAGCTGACAGAAACTGAAATCGATAGAATGTTCCAGAAGTTCAAAGAGCTTGCTGATAAGAAAAAATCTGTTTATGATAGAGACATCGAAGCGTTGATTTCCAAGGAAGCAGTTCAGGTTCCCAAGACTTACAGCATGGAAAGCTTTGTAATCAACAGCGGAAATGCGATCACATCTACTGCCGTTATAAAAATGATCAAGGATGGAAAGATTATTGAAAAGGTATCCAGAGGAGAGGGCCCCATCGACGCATCCTTTAAAGCCATTGAGAAGATCGTGGGGATTGACTTCAACCTTGAGGATTATCAGATCCAGTCCGTGACCGAGGGTGAAGACGCATTGGGAGATGCGCTGGTTAAGATCAGCGATAAGGAAGGAATGATATTTGCCGGAAGAGGTTTGTCCACCGACATCATTGAGGCAAGTATCCATGCATATATCAACGCAGTAAACAAGATGATCTACGAAAAGCATCTTGATTGAGGAGGTTAAGACCATGGGAATGACAATGACACAGAAGATTTTAGCTGCCCACGCAGGCTTGAAAGAGGTCAAGGCAGGGCAGTTTATAGAAGCAGATTTAGATATTGTACTTGCAAATGACATTACGGGACCCGTTGCCATCAAGGAATTCAATAAGATGGGTGCGGAGCGGGTATTTGATAAGAATAAAGTCGTATTGGTACCGGATCACTTTACCCCCAACAAGGATATTAAGGCAGCGGAGCAGTGCAAGTCACTGAGAGAGTTTGCCATGGATCAGGAAATCGAGAACTACTTTGAAGTAGGAGAAATGGGCATTGAGCATGCTTTGCTGCCGGAAAAGGGAATCGTAGTGGCGGGGGATGCTGTCATTGGGGCAGACTCACATACCTGCACTTACGGAGCGCTTGGGGCGTTTGCCACAGGAATCGGCTCTACAGATATGGCTGCGGGTATGGCAAGAGGAAAGGCCTGGTTCAAAGTTCCTTCTGCCATCAAATTTGAACTTGTCGGAAAGCCAAGCAAGTGGGTAAGCGGCAAGGACGTAATTCTCCATATCATCGGTATGATCGGTGTGGACGGAGCTCTTTACAAATCTATGGAATTCATGGGTTCTGGACTGAAAAATCTCTCCATGGACGATCGCCTTGCCATGGCAAACATGGCCATTGAGGCAGGCGCGAAAAATGGAATTTTCATGGTAGATGACAAGACGAAAGAGTATATGAAGGAGCACAAGAACAAGAATAAAGCCTTCAAGAAAAAGATAAAGGTCTATGAACCGGATTCTGATGCAGAATATGACGAAACTTATGTAATAGATCTTGCTAAGATCAGACCAACTGTAGCGTTCCCTCACCTTCCGGAAAATACAAAGACCATCGATGAGGTGGGAGACGTCAAGATTGATCAAGTGGTGATAGGCTCCTGCACAAACGGAAGAATCGAGGATATGAAGATTACTGCCAAGATTCTGAAAGGGAAAAAAGTTGCGAAGAACATGCGTTGCATCATTATCCCGGGAACTCAGGCAATCTATCTTGAGTGCGTGAAAGAAGGCTATGCGGAGATCTTTGTAAAAGCCGGAGCAGTCTTCTCAACACCGACCTGCGGGCCATGTCTGGGAGGCCATATGGGCATCCTTGCAGCAGGTGAAAGAGCCGTTGCGACCACAAACAGAAATTTTGTAGGAAGAATGGGTCACGTTGATTCGGAAATTTATCTCGCCAGCCCGGCGGTGGCTGCTGCTACAGCGGTGAAGGGGAAGATATTCAACCCAGAAAATTTGTAAACCATTACTACGCAAATCGCTCAAGCTGCATGCAACCATTGAGTTTACAGAGGTTTGCATTTGCTTTCGGACGATTTGCTTCCGCAATGGTTTCCAAATTGCGGGGAACCGCTCGCACCAAGGTGCTCGGACGGTTCATCGAAAGAATCATTTCCAGATTACGCATAAGGCAAATTGGAAGGCTGCATGCAACCATTGAGTTTACAGAGGTTTGCATTTGCTTTCGGACGATTTGCTTCCGCAATGGTTTCCAAATTGCGGGGAACCGCTCGCACCAAGGTGCTCGGACGGTTCATCGAAAGAATCATTTCCAGATTACGTGGGACGCAAATTGTCAAGATATACTGGTTAAAGAAAACGAAGAAAGGATACGGCTATGGGAAAAGTATTTAAATATGGGGAGAATGTTGACACCGACGTTATCATCCCTGCAAGGCACTTGAACACCTCCGAGCCTGCAGAGCTCGCAAAGCACTGCATGGAGGACATCGATGCTGACTTTGTAAACAAGGTAAAGGAAGGCGACATTATTGTTGCAGGAAAGAACTTTGGCTGCGGCTCATCAAGAGAGCATGCACCCATCGCAATTAAGGCTTCGGGAGTAAGCTGTGTAATCGCGCCTACTTTTGCTAGAATTTTTTACCGCAACTCCTTTAATACCGGAATGCCAATTTTGGAATGTGAAGAAGCAGCAAAGAAAATTGATGCGGGAGATGAAGTGGAAGTAGATTTCAAAACCGGAGAAATCAGGAATATTACGAAGGGTGAGACCTATCAAGCAGAACCATTCCCTGAATTTATCAGCAAAATTATTGCGTCAGACGGGCTGGTAAATTACGTCAAGGAAAACCTGTAAAAGGAAAGTCTGAAAGGGATGCGGGACGGATGTTTCACTGAAGTCCTGGCGAGAGATGCCTTTCATATACTGGAATAAACGAAGGAGTGTATGGATGAATTACAAAATTGCTTTGGTTCCGGGAGATGGAATCGGACCTGATGTGGTTGCGGAAGCGGTCAAGGTCTTGGATGCAGTCGGTGTAAAATACGGACACCAGTTTGAATATGAAACAGTACTTGCGGGCGGTGCTGCAATTGATGCGATGGGAGAGTGTCTGCCCCAAAATACCATCGATGTATGTAAGAAAAGCGACGCAGTTTTGCTTGGCGCAGTAGGCGGTTGGAAATGGGATACTCTTCCCGGAGATCAGAGACCGGAACGCGCTTTGCTTGGTCTTCGAAAAGAGCTGGGTCTTTTCGCAAACCTCCGTCCTGCATTGCTTTTTGAAGAGCTTGCAGAAGCATGTCCGCTCAAACCAGAGATTATCGAAGGCGGGCTGGATATTGTTGTGGTAAGAGAGCTGACCGGTGGAATCTATTTCGGAGAAAAAGGATATAAGGATACCGAGCTGGGGAGAGCTGCTTACGATGTGGAACAGTATGCAGAAGAAGAGGTGAGAAGAATTGCCGTAGTTGCCTTTGATATGGCGATGAAGCGCAATAAAAAACTTACCAGTGTAGATAAGGCTAATGTGCTGGAAAGCTCAAGACTCTGGAGAAGCGTTGTAACGGAAACGGCGAAGGACTATCCTGAGGTTGAACTAAGCCATATGTACATCGATAATGCAGCGATGCAAATGGTCAGAAATCCAAAACAATTTGATGTTATCGTCACCAGCAATATCTTTGGAGATATTCTTTCCGATGAGGCCAGCATGATCACCGGTTCCATAGGAATGCTTCCATCCGCCAGCCTTGCAAAAGGCAATTTTGGCATGTATGAGCCGGTCCATGGCTCGGCACCGGATATTGCAGGGCAGAACAAAGCGAATCCTATGGCGACAATTTTATCTGCTGCCATGATGCTGAGATATACCTTTGGTTTATCCAAGGAAGCAGACGATATTGAGGCGGCTGTAAAAGCGGTTCTGACCCAAGGCGGAAGAACTCCGGATATCATGAGCCCTGGAAAGGTATCTTTGGGCACAAAGGAAGCCGGAGACAGGATTGTGGCTGCCATCTCTTAATTACAATGGCGTGAGAATTTTTCGACTGAAATGTTCTTGCGCCTTTTTTGTAGAAATAAAAGTTCTTCTATAAAAATCTGAGAAAAAATTGACAAAAAAATTGGTAAATGTTAGAATAAAACGAATTGGTTAGCATTGGCTAACTTTAATTTTGCGGAATGGTTAGCAATTGCTAACCGTATTATTTGTATGACGGTTAGCATGTGCTAACTGACGTGGCTTGCCGGTTGGTTCGTACTGTTGCCATCGTTGGATGACATGTAAGCTGACCGCAAAAGAAATAAAGAAACTTGTGCAAAAAGGAAAGGAGTGATGAGTTTTCATGATGAAAAGAAAAAGAGCACGGCTTGTGGCAATGATTCTTTCAGTTGTTATGGTTTTGCCAACACTGAACCCAGTCTTTGCAGCTACCCGTACGAACGGGACGTTTACTGGAACTGCGGCGGGGCGCGGGGGTCAGGTTCAAGTGACGATACAGATGGAAGACGATAGAATTACGGATATTGGGGCCGATGGGCCTAATGAGACACCGGCATATTGGAATGCTGCAATAGAGGTGCTGGAGACAATTAAAGAAAACAATGGAACAGAGAATGTGGATGCCATTGCAGGAGCAACGTTAAGCTCAAAGGCAATCCTTGAGGCTGCCAACAAAGCGCTTAACAAAGCACTGCCTGGATTTTCTTCCGGCAGCGGAAGCGCGAACAACCCCTATTTGATTTCGAGTGATACCCAGTTGTTCTGGTTTGCTGATCAGGTAAATGGTGGTGAGCCCTTTGAGGGGGCTTACATCTCCTTAGATGCAGATCTGGAGTTGACCGAAGAATGGACTCCCATCGGGTCGAATTCTTCCATGCCCTTTGCTGGCGTGTTTAACGGACAGGGCCATACCATCAGCGGGATGCAGATTGGTGCGAGCGCAGATCCAGCAGTAATCTCTTACGCAGGCCTTTTCGGGTATGTGAAAAATACTGCAGAAATTCGAAACCTTCATCTCGAAGACGTTGCTATGGTGATACAAGGTTCGGGAACGTCCTATGCGGGCGCTTTGGTTGCCTATGCGGAGAATAAATCCAGCAGTGGACTGGGTACCGTTTTAGATCACTGTACTGTGGAGGGAAGTCTGGTTATGACAAATACTGCTGCCACTATGGCAGGGGGATTAATTGGATTTGGCAATCAATATGGGCTGATCTCAAACTGCGGCGCGGATGTTGCGGTTTCCATTGATGCAGGAGGTGGAATTCTGAATGCAGGAGGGCTGATCGGCATGGCGAGCATCAACTCCATGGTCATCAACTCCTATTCACTAGGCAGTGTCAACGGCAGAAGCAGCAGCTCGACAAACAGCAATGTCGGGGGACTGGCCGGAACACTCAGTGGTATTTACTATAATGACTATACAGCGGGAGAAGTAACAACAACCGGTGATAAGGTAAGAGTTGGAGGACTTGCGGGAAATGTTGCGGCGGCAGCTATCGCAATAAGGACATATTGGAACGAAAATCTAGCAGATGCTGCCGGAAATCTCAGCGGAGTTCTGCATTCGTCCTCTGCCGGCAAGAGTGAAACTGCACTGTCTTCTCAGGAATTTGCAGACCTGATGTCAGGCGGTCTTTCTTCCAATGCAAGGGAAGTAGGAGCCGTACTTGCGGCGGAGAAGATTACTGCAATAACGATGGCTGATATGACAGACAAGATTGGGAATGAATTCTATGACTGGCAATTCAAAGGAGGTAGTGTCGTTCTGAGCAGCACGCTTTGGTCTGAGAGCGAAATTGATACATCCATCTTTGCTGGCGGAAGCGGCACGGAAGAGAGCCCTTATTTAATTTCAAATGAATCCCAGCTGCGAAAATTTGCCGTTTCTTTCACAAGTAAAATTGATTATTCGGGGAAATATGTTGCCCTAACCGATGATATCACTTTGACTGAGGAATGGATGCCAATCGGTGAGGGTGAGTATGCCTTTTGCGGAGTCTTTGACGGAAACGGGAGAACCATTTCGCAACTGAGGATTGGGAGCAGCAGCAGCCCGAAATACGATGAGATCGATACTCGGTATTTTGGACTTTTTGGAGTATTGGAAAATGCGACAGTCAAAAATCTGAATATTGAAGCTGAAATATATACAGCGGGGGAGGGTTCCCTCTATGTGGGCGCCTTAGCAGGATATGCAGAAAACACACTCGTTGATGGTCTGAGCGTGTCCGGAAATGTATCTGGCACTTCTGGTAACGGAGCAGCGGGATCTCTGTGGAAGGCGAACCATTTCGGAGGCGGTCTGATCGGCTACCAGAGCAAAGGTGCTTTGGTCAATTCAACGAGTCATGCCACCGTATTCAGCGGCGCGCAGGGAGGTCTTGCCGAGGCGGGAGGCCTTGTGGGCCTCTCAAATCGAGCACTGATAGCCAATTGCTACAGTACAGGTGATATCTCGGGAATGACTCGACGTGGCAATATCGATGGCAGAGAGTATGAAGGCATGGCTGCTGTTGGCGGAATCGCTGGTGTCTTTGCAGGAACCATGGTACAGTGCTATTCCTCGGCTAAGACCAGCACGGATACCTATTCTACCTATGTAGGCGTATTAGCGGGGTGGGTAACCGGGATTGGGAACTTGTATAAGTCTTACTACACGACTGACTCAATACAGGAAATTGAAGGAAGAGCCATCAGCCCTGTCGAATATGCAGGATGGCTGGTAGGACCGGGAATCAACGATGAGGGAGAGGCGTACACCGGCAGCATCGCTTATGGAATGGAAGGCATCACAGCCGCTGAGACTGGTACGGAAGCCTTTGCAGCAAAGCTCAATGCAAATTTCGATGAGCTTTCGGTTGATGTTGAAACCCTTTGGCCTAAAGCGGTGCTGAAAAAATGGATACTGCATGACGGCGAGGTAAAACCAAACGGAGCAGCCGCTGTTATTACCTATGTTCAGCCTGACATTCCAGAGGCTGAGTTCCAGGGGGAATACTATGACGGTACTTATTTTGGACGAAGTGAGGACAAGACACTTATCGTCAAAGTTGAAATTGCGAAGGATAAGATACAGGATATTTCAGTGTCATCTTATAGCGGGGAAATCTTTGATTTTAGCAACCTTCTGCAACAGATAAAGTCTTCTAACGGAATCAGCACACTGACCGGGGCAGACGCAGCGACAATCAGATTGAAAGATGCAGTGAGTACGGTTTTCAAAAAAGCTATTTTGTGGGATACGACTGGTTATGGTTCTGTAAGTGCATCTATATTTGCAGGAGGAACCGGGACTCAGCAGGATCCGTATCAGATTTCGACGGAGACACAGCTGCGCGCATTTGCCGCTTCCGTGAACACAGATGAGTCCTATCATGGAAAATATGTAAAGCTAACAAAGAATATCACTTTGACAGGAGAGTGGCAGAGCATAGGCGGAAATGCGCCGCATGTCTTTAAGGGAACATTTGACGGGAATTACAAGACAATTTCTAATCTAAAAACAGGAAGCAAATCTGAACCGGCAAATATTGCCTTTGCAGGATTGTTCTCCTACCTTAGCGAGGCAGTAGTGAAAAACCTGACTCTCAAAAATGTGGAGATCCATGCAAAGAACAGCGGCAGCCGGAATGTATTTGTTGCAGGTCTTGCTGCAACGGCGGGAGAAGTCTATGAAGGACCCTGTTATATCAGCGGAATTACCGTAAATGGTAATCTAAGCGCCCGGTCAAATACGGGAGCAGCGTATATCGGAGCAGTCTCTGCACGACTGGAAAAAAGTGTGGTCAATAACTGCTCGGCCGATGTTCATCTTGCTGCTTCGTCCCAGTCGGGAAGCCGCATTTATGCGGGAGGCCTATTGGGCATCTTCGCCCGTTCTGCCGTAATCAGCAACGTTGCAAAGGGCAGCATCCAGGTGAGCAGCACGGTAAACAAAACAGCATCTGGTGGTGTGACGGGATTTCATAGCGGCGTAAGCTTCAACAATGTGACAGATATGGATATCCACTCGGTGAAAGCTACTACAGATATTGGCGGTGTTGCTGGACGGAATACGGGAATCGGTTTGATGCTGCCCGGCTATTACAGTGAAAGTTCCAGCCAGCAAAATGGAGATGTGCCGCTTTCCTCTAATGTGGGCGTGGGAGTCATTGTCACAGGAACCGGAGGGGGCTGCGGTGCAGTTGAGGGTCTGACCTCTTATCAGTCGGAAGCGGACCTCATCACAACGTTGAATGGTAATCTGACAGACAGCACGATCCGAGAGAGAATTCTGCAGCTGTTAGAACTTTGGAATGTCGAATTGCCGGAATCCATAACCATGGGGAAATGGAGTGTTTTCGGCGGCGGCCTGGTACTGGATCAATCCGGTTCGGGTGTGTCCCTATTGAACGGGCGTATGATTACGGTAGAAGTGCCACAAGATCCAGATCCGACTCCGACCCCGTCAACTGGAGGCTCAAGCGGCAATACCAAGAGTACAACGACGACAGAAACTTCAACCGACAAGGATGGAACCGTTACGACGAAAACCATCAATACCAAAACAGGAGTCGTGACAACCGTCAGCATCAAGACAAATGGAGATAAGGCAACTAGAATTGATCAACCGGATGGATCTGCCAGCATTGTCATGGAGAACAAAAACGGCACTTCTTCGAAAACGCAAATCACCTCTTCGGGTCAAGTCACTTCTGCTGTCTCGCTGAATCAGAGCTCGGTTTCAGCTGCAGCAGGCAGCGCGCTAACGCTTCCTGTGCCGACAATGCCACTTGTCGCTGACCGGGATGTTGCGCCGCGCATAACATTAAATACAGAAGGAAAGACAGCGATTCTGGTGAAAATTCCTGTTGAGCGAGTCACTTCGAGTACAGTCGTTATCTTAGTGGGACAGGACGGTACCGAGACAATTCTGAAGGACTCGATTTCAGACGCCAATGGCGTGATTGCCTTGGTTATGCCTGGTGCAACCATAAAAATCATCAATAACAACAAGCACTTTGAAGACGTAAGTTCCTCTGCATGGTACCAAGAGGCGGTAGGCTTTGCCAGCGGCAGAGAAATTCTTTCCGGTACCGGAACAAGCAGTTTCTCACCCAGTGAACCCATGACACGTGGGATGCTTTGGACCGCTTTGTCGAGATACGACGGGCAAACTGGAACTGGCGGTGAAACATGGTACTCCTCGGCACAGCGTTGGGCAAGCGAGAATGATGTATCCGATGGTTCTAACCCCGAGGGGAATATAACACGAGAACAGCTTGCTTCTATTTTATATCGCTACGCAGGTTCTCCGTCTGTTCAGGGGAGTCTGGATGGCTACAAAGACGCTGGCCAAATCAGCAGTTGGGCCGATGCGGCTCTTCAGTGGGCTGTGGCGAAAGGAATTCTAAACGGAAGAGAAGGCGGTCTGCTCGATCCTCAGGCGCAGGCAAACCGCGCTGAGGTGGCAGCAATATTAATGCGCTATATCAAAGATAAGAACCACTAGTACAAAATCCCGGGCTCCAATAAGGACAGCCCGGGATTTTTTGAGTGAATTTGATTTCTTAATTTCAAGAACCAATCAGCTCGAACCAATCAGACAGGAGTGATCAATCTGAACCAAACACCTAGAGTCAATCAGCTGGAAATAACCTGAACGGTTAATGCAGTTGTTTGAGGCGGGATGCTCATAGTCTGGAAGGAGGCCCGCTCAATTCTGACAAGTTGACCCGGACGTATGGATCTAAGGGGAATGGGGTTGCCTCGACGGTCTCTGATGAGGGTAGCGTTTGTAATGGTGTAACGCACCTGGCTGTAGATGTTATCCTCCTGCCCGGTAAGAAGATAATTAAAGCCGCGGCTGGATTCCACCTCAAGCACCCTTCCTTCCTCAATGATTGAGGATTCGTTTTCCTGTACCACCATGATACTGAATGCTCTCGATTGAGGTGGTTGACTTCTGGTCATCATGGAGGAAAACCGCGCACTGACCACCATACCTTCTCTTAGATCACGCAGTCCAATGGGGTTTCCGAACTGGTCACGCATCCTTGTGTTTCTGCTTGTAATCAGGGTCACAACCTGGATATGGGTCATGGTGTTGCGCCCTGAGACCGGATATTGAATTGTTACGTAACCGCTGCCCTGTCTTCTGCTAATCGACTGGATCACTGCATCGTCTACGCTGATGGTATTGTTTCTGTCGCCCATATTGTTTCTCTCGGCGGAAGGGCTATTGCTCTCAAATTCCGCATGATTGGAGCCTAATGTAATTTCCCGATTCATACTATACACCTCTATCGGCATTGCTTCCGTATGCCTGTTATCATATATATTTCAATGTACAAAAAAGGTTCGTATGATGAGGGCGAATTCGGCTGATTCGTTCATTTTTATCCTGCTGGACGGTTCGAATTCAAACTGATAGGATGCTGGTATCAAAGAGATAGCTCGTCATTGACAGGGATCCCATAAGACACTCCTCGTTAAATATTGTAAGCTGATCCTCTGAACTTGCCGCTCCCAGAACAGGGAGAAGCGGATAGAAATGTTCCGGTGTAGTGAATGCATTTTTTGCACAATCACCTGCATTTTTATAGTGAATTACGGCTTCGTGATCGTCAGCCCTAATCTTGTCTCTAATATATTGATCAAACTCCAGTGCCCAAGGGAAGCCGTCTTCCTGATCCCAACGAAGCTTTGCAAGATTGTGCACCACATTTCCACTGCCCAATATCATAACACCCAGATCTCTTAGGGGAGCCAGCTTCTTTCCTGTCATGTACTGGGAGTTTGCATCGGCGGAAGCGTCAACACTCAGCTGCAATACGGGGATGTCAGCGTCAGGATACATATGGCAAAGAACCGACCATGCACCGTGATCAATCCCCCAGCTGTTATCAATTTGTATTCCGTCTTGAACCAGATCTTTCACTAGCCGTGCCGTTTCAGGGCTGCCCTTCGCTGGATATGGAACATTGTAGAGCGCTTCTGGAAATCCATACATATCGTAAATCATCTTGGGATAAGTTGTGTCTGAAATTCGTATTCTGTGGGTATACCAATGGGCTGAAACAACAAGAATTGCCTCTGGCTTTTTAAATTCTTTACCAAGCCTCGACCACGTTCTCGAAAAGCGGTTAGCTTCTATTGCATTCATAGGTGAGCCATGGCCGATAAACAATGCGGGCATTCTTTCCTTCATCTAAATGATACCTCCTATCTATACAAAAGGTATAACCACTTGTATCAGTTTTAAACAAAGTTTGATCGAAAACAGGAATTTTGCATTGGTGCAAACTGTTCTTCTCTCAGAAAAAAAGCTTCCCGCGAGGGAAGCTGGTGATCGAATTTATGGAGCCTTACCTTCTAAAGCCCGCAAGATACTCGAAGGCATCGATTGCCATGGGTCTTGCGAAGTAAAAACCCTGCGCCATATGGCAGCCGGAGCTGATCAGAAAGTCCACTTGCTCCTTCGTCTCAACCCCTTCGGAAATAATCTTAAGATTTAGGTCGTTGGCAATCTGAATAATTCCCTCGACAATGATCTTATCCTTATTCGTCATTCCTTCTTTTCGGAAGAATTCTTTGTCAAGCTTGAGCACATCTACCACCAGATCCTTTAACAGGTTCAGGGAGGAGTAGCCAGAGCCGAAATCGTCGATAGAGATTGGAAAACCGAGCTTCTTTAATTCTCGTATCATAGAGAAAGCCTCTTGTGAGTTGTGAAAAAAGATGGTCTCTGTCAATTCGAGCTCTAACAAATCTGAAGGAATCTGGTACTTGTTCGTCAAAGCTTTCAAATGCGCTACAAACTGTTGATTCGATAGGTGCGCTTTTGATACGTTGACGGAAATTGGAATTGCCTGCTTTCCTTCATCCAGCCACTTTCTGAGTAAAATACATACATTCTCGTAGACGTAGAAATCCAAATCGAGGATAAAACCGTTGCTTTCAAAGAGCGGGATAAACTGCGAGGGCGGTATCAGCCCTTCTTTGGGACGCTGCCATCTAACCAGTGCCTCCGCCCCTACGATGGAATTGGAGATCAGATTCATTTTTGGCTGAAGATAAACCACAAATTCCTGGTTTCTCAGCGCGGAGTACATGGAGCTCTCCAGTTCCTTTTTTCGGTTAAATTCATTTTGTATTTTTTCGTTATAAACAACGAAGCTTTCTTTTCGCACATTTCCAAGGGTCTTGTGGGCAATATCAGCTTTGCCGACGATCGATGGAATATCGGTTTCTCCAGGGGGAATCCGGTAAATGGCAGTTGTGAAATAGATCTTATATCGACTATTTATTTTTTTGAGCCGCTCTTCACATTTCTTCTGGAAGTTTCGGACACGATCGATCAGAGAAAGGTCGTTGTCGTATTCCATAAGGCAGACGAAGTTATCAGCAGAAAATCTTGCGGAGCATTCCATGTCCCTTAAATGATGCTGCATCTCCTTAGAGACTTCCGCTAGGATCAAATCTCCAGCCTGATATCCGAAGGTATCATTGAAATAGGAGAACTTATTGATATCGATATAAAAGAGTGCATATTTTTTGCTCTTTTGGTTTTCCAGAATCGATTTTGCCTCAACTTTAAATCTGTTATAGTTCCATGTTCCGGTTACACTGTCTGTATAGGCTACTTTTTTGATCTCGCGGGTATGTGTATTCTTGGTCTTGATGACGAATGTAAACGCAGCTGTCGTTGCCAGGAAAAGGATAAAAAGGAACAGCAAAAGGAACCCCGGATTTTTATAAAACAGATATTCCAGGCTGATCTCCGGCTTAGCATTTGCAGTATGCTGAAAAATAATGCCGTTTAATTGAGCGTCCGATATACTACGCAAGGATTTATTAAGGATGGAGAGAAGAATTGGATCTGCAGAATCAGATACTGCGATGGCAATCTCTTCTGTTATATTTTCGGTTCGTACAATCTCCAGGTTGTCCAGCCTTGGACTTTCTAAAAGTTTTTCGGCAACGTAGCTATTGGCATACGTAATGCTTGCTCTTCCGGTATTGACCGCCTCGAAACATTCCAGCGGACTATTGAAGTAAAGGATTTTGATGTCGGGGTTTGTCTTTTTGATATATTCTGCTGATGATAAAGAGTCTCTGACCAGAGCGGCTGTCGCAGTCTCCAAATTGATTACATTTTTATTCTTAACCAGAGCTACAGAGGCTGTCAGATAAGGCTCAGTCAGCAAAAGACCGTGCTGGTCAGCCCAATAGGCATTTTGACCAGCTCCGGTGAGCATGACAGCTTGATAATCAGAGATTTTACGCAGCGCTTCTGTGTAAGAGTGCGCTTTCAAATAGGTAAATTTTAGACCGGATTTCTCGCTGATCAGAGCCATGATATCCGCATTGATACCTGCAAAGCCGTTGCTTTGCTTGTCAAAATATTCAATCGGCGGCAGATATGCGTTAAATACAGCATTTAGCGGGCCTGAATTTTTTATAAACCTTTTTTCTTCCTCTGTGAAGATTGGGATAGAATTTTCTTCATAATCATAATACTTCTTCTGCAGTTCGTAGTCGTGGTAAGGATTACTTTCTTTAATATCGGCGATGGCGTCATTCAATGGGTTAAGGAGCTTGTCATTGCCCTTTGCAGTTATAAAATAGTAGGGAACAGGAGAAAATCTGGCAATAACCCGTTCCGTCGGTCTCTTTTCCAAACTGCTGGTAAGGATTGCATCGATTTTACCGTCGTGAAGAGCTTTTAGCTGTGCCGCCTGGTTACTGAAGAACACTGTGACTGTACTGAAATGTTTCTTTTTTGCATAACTCTCAAGAGATGCATTGACAGGTGCGTTTTCAAGGAGTCCGATTTTCATCTTCCCGAGTGCTTCGAAGTCATTGAATGCAACGTTGTTGTTCTCGACTGCAACACAGAGCAGGGAATAATTTAGACCGATCTCTTTCTCGGAAAAGTCATATAGCCGACTTAATTCAGGTGTCTTGGCCACTGGCGCCAGTAGATCAATGCTTCCCTCTTCCAGTAGCTTTAGACCACTTTCTACGGTAACGGGAACAAATTCGTAGGACCATCCGGTATAATTTGAGATCTCTTGAAGATATTCATAACCGTAACCCAATGGGGTGGTGTTTCTCTCATAGTCAAAAAAATTGGAAAGGTCGATCTGAGCCACCCGAATCGTGCGAGATTTTGCCTGTAAATTGAATAATTCTGTCGATGAAGAACGGTCTGCTGCTGGGATAAACGCCAACTGACCGTGAGTCTTTTCCGCTCCGGCAGAGGGTATGATACTGCCGATTAAAATTAGGATTACTAGAACAGAAGTGCTGTAGATAGTACTGCGTTTCATAAGTTACTCCGTACCCCTTAAAACGTTTTTAACTTCCCTATTATATAATAAGGCAAGGTAAGATACAATCGAAAACACTTCTAAATCTGACAGGATCCTGTCAGAATCGACAAAAAAGCAAAATAGTACCAATTTGAGAGCAAATTGAACATAGTTTGATGATTCGGCCAATATGAAGGTGAAATCAATGATCAATCAAATAAAGGGAAGGGAGCCGCCGAGTTTCGTCGACGGCTTCCAATTTAGAACGGATCAAAAATCAGATGCGACTTACTCAGTGGGATTGCTTCCGACGATGACTTCTCCCAGCTCGTTCACGCCGATAACCTTTTCGCCAAGCTCCCTCATTGTCTGGATATATGCGATGGCTTCAGCTTCTATGCGTTCGCCGGGGCAGATCAGAGGAATTCCAGGCGGATAGGGAATGATAGAGCTCGCGCAGATCATTCCTTCGCTGTCAGCCAGCTTTACTCTCTTTTTCTGGGTAGGAATATCAAACATCAGTGCCTGCTTTGGAGGGGTCAGCCGTACGCCGGAACCTTTTTTCTTGTCATTGCGTTCATTCGCACTATCATAGTCAATGGAAGATGCATGACTGTCGTTGGGCGACGAATTACTTTCATACAAGTGGTCTTTACCAGCAATTGCTTCCAAAGCAGATGCCAAACGGTCGTAATCCTCGGACTTGTTTCCGATTCCCGACATTGCCATGACCCAGTCGCCTGTGAAAAGCTCGATGAAGATATTGTACTCTTCCATAAGGATATGATCCAGTTGGGCACCGGAAATTCCAAGCGCTCCCAGACTAAAATTAATTTTCGTCCAATCCAATCCTTCCATCTGGCCCATTGTCTTCAACCCGGGGATTTTTGAAATCCTACGATAGAATAGATCAAGGTTATGGACCCATTCTTCCATGAGTACATTTCTATGTCTCTCGAGAATTTTTGCGTTGATATCCAAGGACGCCATTAGAATATAGGACGGACTTGTGCTCTGGACACATTGAAGCTTATCTTCAAGAAGATAATGATCCACAATCTCAGAATTGCAATGCAAGACTGCACTTTGTGTCAGGGACGCCAGCGTTTTATGGGTGCTGTTAATGACAAGGTCCGCACCTGACTCCAGTGCGGAGGCGGGAAGTGCTTTGGAAAATTGCAGATGTGCGCCATGGGCTTCGTCGACAATGAGAATCTTTCCACTGTGGTGCGCGATCTGAGCAATGGATTTTATATCGCTGCAAATGCCATAATAATTAGGACTGGTGATAAAGACGGCCTCTGCATCAGGATTTTCCGCAATCAGTTTTTCTACAGCTGCAGGCTCGATGGCTCCGGAAATTCCATATTCTCCAATTGTTTCAGGATAAACATAAACAGGCTTGATACCGCCAAGCGTCAGAGCGTTAAATACGGATTTATGGCAGTTCCGGGCCATGATCAGCTGCTTTCCCTGTCCGACTGATGCGAGGATGGCAGCGATGTTACCTCCGCTGGAACCATTGACCAACAGATAAGATTTTTTGCAGCCATAAAGCGCAGCATAGCGATCTTGCACGCTTTTGATTGCCCCTTCTGTTTGAAAGAGATTATCTGCGCCCGGAATTTCAGTGATGTCATAGTTCATGATATTGCCGAGAAAATCGTCAAACCCAAATCTTTTATATAGGAGAGAACCCTTATGGCCCGGCATATGGAAAGAAACGGCTTCCTTTTTGCTGTGCTGAGCCAAAAAATCATGAATAGAGGTATTTGCAGACATTGTTTCTCCTTTCCCGGATGTGCCGGTAAATTATTTGAATTTATCATACCACAGATTCAGCGACTTACCTACGGGGTTTTTGGTGGAAGCAACGAAACGATGCGTTGGAAGAAACTGCATGATAGCACGCTGGAAAGACATTGCATTGTGGCGCGTTGGCAGACGCTGCCTTATCGTGTGCTGGAAAAAACTTGACACAATTACCATAAAAAATTATAATACTATCAAATAGTTTGACTATCAAAATAAATTTATGAATATGAATAAAGAAAGAAAAGATCAGAAAAAGGAGGTAAACATTGGGAGTCACAATCATAGGAACCGGCAAGGCGTTGCCGGAATTGAAAGTGGATAACAACAAGCTGGCTGAGCTGGTAGAAACAGACAATCAGTGGATTATAGACAGGACAGGGATTGAAGCAAGATACGTTGCAACAAAAGAAAGCGGATTGGATCTATCGGTAGCTGCCGCAGAAGAGGCGCTGGGCGATATTGACAAAGCCTCAATCGGCTTGCTGGTCGTTGCCACCGTTACACCGGATATGCTCGTTCCCTCAATGGGAGCACTTGTGAAAAAAACATTGGGTCTTGAGAATGCCATCGCATATGATATCAATGCGGCTTGCAGCGGATTCATCTACGGACTTTGGAACGTTGAAGCGCTGATGAAAACCCATGGAATTAAGCGTGCAATGGTCATCGGTGTAGAGAGGCTGAGCAGAATTACCAACTGGGAGGATAGAGGAACCTGCATTTTGTTCGGCGATGGTGCTGGCTGTGCGGTTTTAGAGCTTTCCGAAGAAAAAACAGGAATCATCAGTAGTTTTGTTAAAAATTATGATGATGTAACAGATTCCCTGACCTGCGGGATGGATTATAGGAATATCCCATTTGCAGAGGATGAGAATAACGATATGTTTTTAAAGATGAACGGAACACAAGTGTTCCGCTTTGCTGTGGGCGCAATCGGTGAAGTGATGGATGCGGTTCTTCAGAAATCAGGAATCAAAGCAGACGATGTGAAATATTACGTTCCCCATCAGGCGAACATGAGAATCATACTGTCGGCTGCACAGCGAATGAAGCAGCCCCTGGAAAAGTTTCAAGTTAATATTCAGACGACGGGCAATGTATCGGCAGCGAGCATTCCCATGGCTTTGACTGATTTGATGAAAAGCGGCAAGGTAGAGCCGGGAGACAAGATTATGCTGGTAGGTTTCGGTGGGGGACTTACGGCTGGAGCAGTGCTGTTTGAAGCGGTTTAGCTGTAAATAGTGCAATAATCAAGATGAAAAAGACTAATCGAGTCGATAAACGAGAACAGGCAATCAGATAAAGGAGTAAGTAAGAAATGGTAAATATATGTGAAATGCTTGGAATAGAGTATCCCATTCTTCAAGGCGGGATGGCCTGGATAGCGGATGCCCCCCTTGCATCTGCTGTGAGCAATGCCGGAGGCCTCGGAATTGTGGCCTGCGGTAATGCGGATGCGGATTATGTGAGAAGTGAAATCCGCAAAACAAAGGAAATGACAGGCAAGCCGTTTGGTGTCAATGTTATGCTCCTGAACCCCCATACCGATGCTATTATGGATGTCATCTGTGAGGAGGGCGTGCCGGTGGTCACCACTGGAGCAGGAAACCCGGGCAAATATATTCCGAAGCTAAAAGAGCACGGGATCAAGGTAATTCCAGTAGTCGCATCCGTCGCGCTGGCGATCCGTGTAGAGCGGGTAGGGGCCGATGCAATCATTGCAGAAGGACTGGAGAGCGGAGGTCATATCGGTGAAGCAACCACAATGGCATTGCTTCCTCAGGTGGTTGATGCAGTAAAGATTCCTGTCATTGCCGCAGGAGGAATCGGAGATGGAAGAGGAATCGCCGCAGCCTTTATGCTGGGAGCAAAGGGCGTACAGCTGGGAACAAGATTCCTGGTCGCAAAGGAATGTACGGTGGCTCAGAGCTATAAGGATATGGTATTAAAGGCAAAGGATTCCGATACGGTAGCAACAGGCAAGAGCACCGGGCATCCGGTGCGCGTGCTGAAAAATAGACTCGCCAGAGAAATACTTTCGCTGGAAAAGAGATGCGCAGACCCTTCGGAAATTGAGAAGCTGGGAGCTGGCGCGCTGAGAGCGGCAGTGAAAGATGGTGACATGGTAAATGGCTCCGTCATGTCAGGACAGATCGCCGGGCTTATCGGCAGGGAGCAGACTGCGAAGGAAATGATCGAAGAAATGTTTGAGGAGGCAGCAGCTGTATATGAAAATAGGGCTACTATTTGCAGGCCAAGGGGCACAATACTCAGGAATGGGTAAAAGCCTTTACGAGAATTCGAAAGAGGCAAAAAAGGTTTTTGATCTTGCCGGAGATGAAATCAAAGAATGGTGTTTCGAAGGCGCAAAAGAAATTTTAAGACAGACAAATATCACGCAACCGTGCGTATATACCGTGTCCATTGCCGCGTATGAAGCTTTTTTGGAAGGATTGTCCAACCTGGAGGAAGAACTCCTCGATCAATTGGAAATGCAGGGCATGGCAGGATTCAGTCTGGGAGAGTATGCAGCTCTTACGGCAGGCGGATCAATTGCAGACTTTGAAACGGGTCTTGAAATCGTGAAAAACAGAGGCGCCTGGATGAACGATGCAGGGAGAAATGCTGAAGGGGAAAACCTCGGCGGTATGATCGCAGCGTTCGGGGAGCGAGCACGCATCCTGAATTGCGTGGAAGCTTCAAGAGAGGAAGGTGTTCTGGAAGGCGTTAATTTCAACTCACCTGTTCAGACTGTTGTGGCAGGAGATAAGGACGCACTGGAACGGTTCAAAATAAAGAGCAAAGAGATGGGACAGATCAAAGCAGTTCCTCTCAGTGTAGGGTCTGCCTTTCATAGTCCTATGATGGAGCCCGCAAAGCCGAAACTGAGAGAACTTTTGGCCGTATCAAAGCTGAAACATCCCACCACAAAAATCTACTCCAATGTTACGGGAGGAGATATTATGGAGGGCTGTCAAGGCAGCGAAAGCGAATGGCTTGCTGATATTATGGCAAAGCAGGTGACGAGCCCGGTCTACTGGCAGGAAACCATAGAGAACATGGAAGGGGAAGGGATTCACACCTTCATCGAAATCGGCCCGGGAAATACTCTATGTGGACTTGTAAAGAAAATTTGCCCGGGTGCCACTACGATGAACATCGAGGATTATGAGACTCTGTCTGATACAATCAATAAACTGAAAGAAATGATCGCGGCTGAATAAAAAGATGGTTAGCGACAGCGAATAAAAGAGGTGGAATCATGCTGAAAGGAAAAAGTGCAATTATAACCGGAGGAGTCAGAGGGATCGGAAAGGCGGTTGCAGAGGAATTCTGCAGGCAGGGTGCCAATGTGCTGCTCTGCTATCGGAGCAATGAAGAGGCAGCGAAGAACACCGCCGAAGAGCTTAGACAATACGGCACAAAAGTAGAATTGATCAAAGGCGACGTTTCAGATCCGGCTCATGCTGATGAGGCTGTAAAATATGCACAAAGCATCTTCGGCAGAGTTGATATTCTGGTAAACAATGCTGGAATCACAAATGACAAATTGATGATGAGAATGTCTGCAGATGATTTCGACACAGTAATCCGTGCGAACCTGAACGGAAGCTTTTACTTTTTAAAAGCGGCTTCCGCTGTAATGATCAAACAAAAGGGAGGACGCATCATCAACCTCTCCTCCATTGTAGGGGTACGTGGAAATGCGGGACAGGTGAATTACAGCGCATCTAAGGCGGGAATCATCGGAGTGACCCTGTCTGCAGCAAAGGAACTGGGTAAGCGTGGTATTACAGTAAACGCGGTGGCACCGGGATTCATCGAAACGGATATGACTCATGTTTTGACAGAAGATCAGAAAAAAGCTATGACCGGAGCGATTAGTCTGGGCAGAGTGGGATCTGCTTCCGATGTGGCAAATGCAGTTGCGTTCCTGGCATCGGATCAGGCGGCATACATCACCGGCCAGATTCTTGGCGTAGACGGCGGTATGTCCATATAATACACGGAGGAAATGTATGAATAGAAGAGTAGTAATTACAGGAATGGGAGCTGTAACTCCCCTTGGAAATAATGTAAAGGATTTCTGGGAAGGAATCAGCAGCGGAAAAAATGGAATTGCAAGAATTACCCATTTTGATCCGGAAGTTCAAAAGGCTAAAAATGGCGGAGAGGTAAAAGATTTTGTTTTTCATGATAAGAAGGAAGCAAGAAGAACGGATCTTTACTCACAGTACGGTGTTACCGCAGCCAAAGAGGCCATGGAAGACAGCGGACTGATCAGCGGTGAGAACATTGACCCGGATCGTCTAAGCGTGCTTGTTGGTTCAGGCATCGGCGGTATTATGACGCTGGAAAGCGAAGTTTTCAAGGCGGCAGAGAAAGGTACTGTATCTAGAGTATCTCCATTTTTGGTAACCTCCGTCATCGGAAATATCCTGGCGGGAAATATCGCCATTGAATGTAACGCAACAGGTAGCTGTATCGGAATCGTAACAGCTTGCGCTACCGGTACTCAGGCCATCGGTGAAGCATATCGCTCAATCAAGCACGGATACACCGACGCAGTGATTGCAGGAGCTTCGGAGGCACCATTTGCACCGGTCTGCTTCTCCGGATTTGCCAATATGACAGCGCTGTCCACAAGAGAGGATGCGGATCGCTGTTCCACACCCTTTGACAAAGAAAGAGACGGATTTGTAATGGGTGAGGGTGCAGGAATCGTAATTCTGGAGGATTATGAGCATGCAGTTTCCAGAGGGGCAAAAATCTACGCAGAAGTAGTAGGCTACGGCACTACCTGTGATGCACACCATGTGACCATGCCCAGTCCTGACGGTTCAGGAGCTGCAAAGGCAATGGAACAGGCCATTGCGGAAGCCGGAATTGAACCGTCTGAAGTCAGCTATATCAATGCCCACGGAACCAGCACCCCTTATAATGACCTCTTTGAAACAAGAGCCATTAAGAAGGTATTCGGCGAAGCGGCTTACAAAGTTCCTGTCAGCTCAACAAAGAGCATGATCGGGCACATGCTGGGTGCAGCCGGGGTGGTAGAAGCAATCATATGTGTCAATGCCATGCGGGATGGAATCATTCCTCCCACCATCAATTATCAGTTCCCCGATGAGGAGCTTGATCTGGACTACGTACCGAATATTGCCAGAAAGCAGGAGCTAACCTATACCATGTCCAATTCTTTCGGATTCGGCGGGCACAACGGCGTTCTGCTATTAAAGAGGTTTGAGAAGTGATATTAAACAGAGACCAAATACAGGAAATCATACCCCATAGAGATCCGTTCCTGCTCATCGATGAAATCGTTGAGATGGAAATCGGAAAGCGGGTAGTTGCAATAAAATATGTAAAAGAGGAAGAATACTATTTTAAAGGTCACTTTCCTCAGGAAAAGGTCATGCCCGGTGTGCTCATTGTGGAAGCGCTGGCTCAGGCCGGTGCTGTTGCAATCCTTTCCATGGAAGAGCATCGCGGCAAGATTGCATATTTCGGCGGGATCAAGGAAGCGAAATTTCGCCAGAAGGTGTTTCCCGGTGATACCCTACGTCTTGAAGTGGAGCTGGATCGCATGAGAAGCAAGGCAGGATTCGGAAAGGCTGTGGCGTATCTGGGAGACAAAGTCGCATGTAAGTGCGAGATCATGTTTGCCATCGGATCATAGGAGAAGCGACATGGATATCGCGAAGAAATTAAACAGTATATTGGTGAACCTTTTTAATAGCGTGCTTAAGATGGAGGAAGAAGCGATCAAGAATTCCTCCAAGCATAACCTGTCCATCACAGAAGTTCATACCCTTGCCGCCATCGGCACAGGGAAGCCGAAAACGATGACCCAGGTTGCGGCTACTCTTAAGATCAATGTGAGCACGCTGACCACCGCCATTAATAAGCTGGTGGATAAAAAGTATGTAAACCGCTTTCGCGTTCCTGAGGATCGAAGGATTGTTAAAATTGAATTAACGGAGGACGGTGTTGAAGCCGTTCAGGAGCACGAGGAGTTTCATAGAGCGATGATCAATCAGGTCATCACAGAATTAAATGAGGAGGAACAGGCGATTTTGGTACAGTCACTAGATAATATTCATGACTTCTTCAAGAGGCAGAGATTGAAGTCCGTAAGCGGCGACGGGCCGCGGGAACTTCAACCCTTGGCGCTTGGTGATGTTACCATACCCGTCCCTGTTTTTCAGGGTGGAATGGGTATTGGAGTATCTCTTTCCGGGCTGGCTTCGGCTGTCGCGCGATGCGGAGGCGTAGGCGTGATTTCAGCAGCACAGATTGGATTTAGAGAACCGGATTTTTATACAAATCCTAAGGAAGCCAACATTAGGGCCCTGAAAAAAAATATAAGAGAAGCAAAAGAAGCGGTTAAGGATGTGATCGGCAAAGGGCTCATTGCTGTCAATCTGATGTGCGCCAGCAGGAATTATGACGACTTTGTAAAAGCTTCCGTTGAAGCGGGGGTGGATATGATCATCTCCGGTGCAGGACTTCCAACGTCCCTTCCCGGCCTTGTAAAGAACAGTAAGGTAAAGATTGTTCCCATCGTATCCTCCGCAAGAGCGGCAGCTCTGATCATAAAGAGCTGGACCAAAAAGTACAATCGGGTGCCGGATGCGATCCTCTTTGAGGGGCCCAAGGCTGGAGGCCACCTGGGATTCAAGGAAGAACAGCTGGAAGATGCCCAGGAACATTTCTATGAGACCATCATGGAGATCAAAGAGGAAATTGAGGATCTGCAGGATTGCCCCCTCATTGTAGCAGGCGGCATTTATACAAAGGAAGATCTCCAGAAGGCATTGGCATATGGAGCGGACGGTGTGCAGATGGGAACTCGTTTTGTAACGACAGAGGAATGTGATGTCCATCCGAATTTCAAGCAGGCTTATCTGAATGCAAAGGAAGAGGATATGGTTGTCATCAAAAGCCCGGTGGGAATGCCCGGAAGAGCCATACGAACACCTTTCACCGAGCGGGTTGAGGTTGGTAGAATCCCTCCGGAAAAATGCAACCGCTGCCTAGTTCCCTGCAAAGCGGAGGAAGCTCCTTACTGCATTACGCAGGCTCTGATCAACGCCGCAAACGGAGACATCGATCACGGACTTGTCTTTTCTGGAAGCAATGCTTATAGAGCAGAGAAGATAGAAACAGTTGAGGATATCTTCCGGGAGCTGACAGGGAAAGACTAATTTGGAAATGGCATTGCGCTAAGAGGTCAATAAGTGAAGATTAGAAAACGCCGGGAATGTCAGTGGTGCAGTCCGGCGTTTTTTTCGTTTGGGGTTCTTAAGCTATGTTTTTACAGCTGCCCTACCTGGCCGGCTGCAAATAAGCAAGCAATCCGTTGGCCATATAATCTCCCATCATCGTGGCGTACCTAAGGTTACTTTCTATGATTTCAAAGTCCTGTTCATAATTCTCTGCCTTGATTGCCTCAAGGCCTGATAGCCCGTTTTCAAGAAGTTTCGTTAAAAGGCCTTCCCATTGCTCTTTGCTCCAATAGGGATTGATGCCGGCTAAAAAGCTGGAGATATTGTCAATATCCCTATAAATTGCAGGCAGGGATTGGTTCAGGGCGGTTTCGTCAGAGGCGAAATACGCGTCAATAGCTTGGATGATATCTACCAGGAATTGCAAGATCAACGTTTCAAACTGTTCAGATACTTCTGAACCGAAAAAAGGCTCGAGCTTAGATTCAAAGTGATGTGCAATGTGATAGATCCTATTCCTCGTGGCTTCCTTCAGCTTATCCATACCGGTTGCAGAGCTTAGTGCATAACCTCTTAAGTAGAAGGTAACGTCAGTCCAGAGCGTCCGGAAATCGTTGATTAGATTCATTTGTCCATATGTAAGGCATTCTTCTTGGTTGTAATGAACGTTACTCATATCGGATCTCCTCCAACCAATAATTCTTGAATCGTTTGAATCGGATGTTCCTCCGGAACCAAATAATGCATGACGCCGGCTGCTGTGTAATCTCCAAGGAGTCTGGCTTGGCGAAAGATTCGATCTCTGATATCAATCTCTTTTTCATACTCGCTTCCGATTAATGCAACCTCTTCAGCAATGATCATTTCGTTCAACCCATTCAGAAGACTTAGCCACTGGTTTTTAGACCAGTATGGATTCACACTGGCAAGATAATCAGCAAGCTCATCGGAGATTCTATACAATGAAGTAACCGCATTGTCTACGGTGACTGGATCCTTATAGTATAATGCTGTAATCATGGTTTGCATATTAACGATGTACCATAGGAGGAGCTGCTGGATGTTCTGCGCAATTTCCATACCGAAAAACGGTTGTAGCTTATCCTTGAAGTCATCTGCTATGCGGTACAAGCGATTCGAGATGGCCTTCGAATCACTGAATTCGGTGATGGTACTCACCATAAAGGACCGAAGCCAGATGGCGATTTCTGTCCATAGCATTCGGAAATCATTAATGATATTCATCTGACCGTAAGTAATGTATCCGCTTGCGGGGTTAGTTGATTCAGTCAATGCAATCTGCTCCTTTAAGAAATAAGTAATACATAGTATGAAGTTCTAAGCAGTAACGTTCCTCTAAACCGCGGGCGAACCGATGAAACCAAGCCTGCTGTGAAGTAGATCTCACGCCAATATTTGACATAGAGCCGCAATATAAACAAAAAACCGCAGGGGTATCCTGCGGCAGAAGATGGCCTCATAAAACGGAAACTCAGCGTTCCTCATTGGTACTCAAGGTCATGATCTTATCCATTCTGACGTCCGTTGGGTCTGCGGGAATGCATTGCAGCACCTGAAAATCATAAGCAAGTGCAAGTTTAAAGGCTTTTGCGGGAAGCTGTGCGAGATAGCGATCATAGCAGCCTTTCCCACAGCCGATTCGATTTTCAAACTGATCGAAGACCGTACCGGGTACAATGATCAAGTCGATGGAGTTTGGATCCGCTTCTTTGCAGCGTTCCGGATTTGGCTCTGCAATTCCATATTTCGAGATAATCAAACAGTTCTCAAGAGGACCCTCTTTTGGTATCGCATAAGCGATCATTCGGAAATCATCGCTTATATAAGGGAGCAGCAGCTTCTTATCTGAGCTCCGTATAAGCTCTATGATCTCATTGGTGGGCACTTCATTGCGGAAATCCATGTAGAGCATGACCGTAT
The DNA here is from genome assembly GCA_015243575.1 of Clostridiales bacterium. NCBI lineage: Bacteria > Bacillati > Bacillota > Clostridia > Peptostreptococcales > Anaerovoracaceae > Anoxybacterium > Anoxybacterium hadale. The sequence continues at coordinate 3,487,974 of CP042469.1, read as the reverse complement.
CCGCGTTTTCATATTCCTCCATCAGCAGAAGCCTTTCAGCTGCCTTCCCTCCGGCTCTCTTTAGGATTTCGGCAGGTAAAGTCGCTCTTCTTTCCAAAATTTTTTTTCGTATTTCATTTTTGTCTGGCATTACGCAAGGCTCACCTTCTTCTCAACATTTTTCTGTAGCATATATTAGCATATTTTGATGCACCATTCTATCTATATTTTAAAAAATTTTTAATGGAGGGAACCATTGAAATTATGGGATTTTATGGATAATATTTTTAACGAGAGCCAGATGTTTGGGGATAGCAGAATTGTACCGAAACACAGCATACTAATCACGTTTTCTGCCTGCTTTTCAGTTGACAGAGCTTTCGTGCATTGATAAACTACAATTAATCAGAACTTACTGAAAAATTAGAAAAGGCAATGGTGCAAAAGAAGCGCCGATTTTCGGAATTCATAAAGGAATAGGTTTCTCCGGGTGATCTCAAGAGGGGGGCGCTTTGCGGACAATGGACAAGGGTCGTGCTGCATGCGGCAAGTGCCCGCTTTTAAAGGAGAAGGCGAAGAAATAGAGCAGTTTCTGCCTATCCTGACATATTGGGATAGGCTTTTTATTATTCGGAAATATCGGTTCAGAGATACAAAAGAGCCGCGCAAAGAGAGGTTCCCTGCACCATAAAAATTCATAAACCTGTGTTTCTAAACTGGGCTGTCAAGGTCCTGAATGATAAAGTTAAATGAAAGAGGCATTTTCTAGGAGGTTTTCATGAAAAAACTAAAAAAGATGACGCTGAACATCAACGGCGCAGACAGAATGTTCATCTGCGATCCGGAGAAAGACACGCTGGCTACAGTGATTCGGAGACTGGGACTCACCGGAACAAAAGTTGGCTGCGGTACGGGAGTTTGCGGATCATGTTCATTGATCCTCAATGGCAAGGTAATCCGTTCTTGTACCAAGAAAATAAAAACTTTGGAAGAATATAGCACGGTAACGACCATTGAAGGAATCGGAACTCCAACCCATCTTCACCCACTGCAGGTCGCTTTCATGAATCATGGTGCGGTACAGTGCGGATTCTGTTCCCCCGGTTTTATCGTGTCAGCCTATGCGCTACTTGAGGATAATCCGGCACCTACCAGAGAGGATGTCAGAGATTGGTTCCAGAAACATAGAAACATCTGTAGATGTACCGGGTACAAGCAAATCGTAAATGCAGTAATGGAAGCCGCAAAGGTTCTTCGTGGTGAATGTGATATCGAAGATATTAAAGTAAAGCTGCCGGAAAACAAAGAGTACTATGGGCTTCCGCTGGTACGGCCTGCGGCGCTGGCCAAGGTCTGCGGCGTTTGTGACTATGGTGATGATATCGAACTTAAGATGCCTGAGAGCACCCTTCACGTCGTAATGGTCCAGCCTAAGGTTGCTCATCATGCGAAGATCCTGAAAATCAACACTGAGGAAGCTGAAAAGATGCCCGGTGTCTATAAGATCATTACTCATAAGGACGTAAAAGGCTCCAACCGGCTGAATTTCTTCCAGTTCTCGCCCCGTTGCCTCGCGACAGAACAGACCCATATTCTCCTTGCCGAAGACAAGATCTTTAACTACGGAGATATCGTAGCCCTCGTTGCAGCGGATACAAAAGAGCATGCGAGAGAGGCAGCTGCAAAGGTCACCATAGATTTCGAACAGCTCCCCGAATACCTGAATTATCTGGAAGCTGCTATGCCTGATGCCATGCGCATCCATGATGACCATCCAAATGTATGGTCTGCTCAGCCTACCATAAAAGGAACGGGACATGAAACACCAGCCCTTTTTGATGAAGCACCACACGTTGTAGAAGGAAGCTTTCACTCAACCAGAGAGCCTCATATGCCCATAGAAGGGGATACGGTGCAGGCTTACTGGGGTGATGACGGAATGCTCACTGTTCACTGCAAAGCTATGGCGATCTACGCAAATATTGGGGATATCGCAGAAGCCACAGGTGTGCCTGCAGAGCAGGTTAGAGTGGTGCAGAATCCGACGGGCGCAACCTTTGGATGGGGTATTGCGGGAGCGACATATTCCTTGGCAGCAATCGCGTGCATGGCTTGCGACGATCTTCCGGTAGCATTCTCTATGACCTACGGAGAATTTATGGCGTTTTCCGGTAAGCGAGCACCTTCCTATACCAATGCACGTCTGGCTTGTGATGAAGAGGGTAAGATTCTTGCGGCAGAATGGGACTGCGGATTGGATCACGGAGCGTACAACGAGCTGGGAGATGACCTGACTTGGAGACCTGCAAGATTCATGTTCTTCCCTTACAACGTACCAAACGTTATGGGGTTGACGAGAGTTGCCTGCACCAACCACGCTTACGGAACGGCATATAGAGGCTACGGTTCTCCTCAGGCATACACTGCATCAGAAGCGCTGATGGACATGATGGCGGAAAAGCTTGGCCTGGATCCATTTGAAATTCGGTGGAGAAATATCGCAAGACCGGGAGATTTGAATATTAACAGCTATCCCTTCGTAAACTATCCGATGGAAAAGATTATGGAGATCATGAAACCGATCTATGATAAGGCGGTGGAACGATGCAAGGCTGAGGACACCCCGGAAAAGAGAAGGGGTGTGGGAATCGCATGGGGCGGATACAATGTAACAGAAGGCAGTGCGGACCAGTGCACCATTGCCCTTGAGCTTCGTGAGGACGGAAAGTTTGTAAAGTATGACACCTGGCAGGATCAAGGCCAGGGCGGAGACGTAGGCTCACTTCAGTGTACACTGGAAGCGCTGAAGCCGCTGGGTGTTTCAATTGACGACATCGTTCTGATCCAGAATGACAGCAAATATTGCCCGGACTCCGGTGCGACAGCATCCTCCAGGCAGCACTATATGAACAGCAAGACTTCAAAGATGGCGGCAGACCAGCTCATCGCAGCTATGACCAAGCCGGACGGCACCTACAGAACACATGCGGAAATGGTAGCTGAAGGTATCCCTACCAAGTACGAGGTACAGTATCTGAATCCAAGTGATCCCGATCTTTGCGATCTGGACCCCAATACTGGTGTAGGAAACCCAACCCCCGACTTCACCTATGCGATGTTCCTCTCAGAGGTGGAGGTAGACACGAGAACTGGAAAGACTACAGTAATCAGCTATACCTGTGTTGATGATGTAGGTGTGATCGGAAACATCGATTCCGTCAACGGTCAGGCATATGGCGGATTGTCCCACTGCATCGGCTTTGCGCTGTCCGAGAATTATGATGACGTAAAGAAGCATAACAATCCTCTGGGAGCCGGAATTCCTACAATCAAGGATATCCCGGACGATTTCAATATCATCCATTTGGTAACGCCTCGTGAAAAGAACCCCTTCGGTTCCTCCGGTGCGTCGGAAGCCTTCCAGTCAGCGGGTCATATGGCAGTAATTAACGCCATTTATAATGCCTGCGGCGTAAGAATTTACGAGCTTCCCGCATCACCTGAGAAAGTAAAAGCAGGGCTTGAAAAGCTGGCAAACGGTGAAACGATCAACCCGCCTAAAAAATACTTCTTGGGTTCGGATTTCTATGAGGAAATGGAATATATCAAGAACAATCCGGTTTAAACCGAACACGAAATATCAGCGGGCCGGTCTGCTAGGCGCAGGCCGGCCTGTGTTTCATAGACTTGACAGAAACTGGGCATGCTTGGACGAAATGAAGGTGAAACAATGGAACAACAACTGAAAAACTTCAAAAACTGTCTGCAGAAGGAGATTCCTTTTTGTGCAGCTGAGTGTCCATTTCATCTGGACATTCTGGATTTTATCGAGAAGATGAAACGGGGAGGCTTCAAGGGTGCGTTCAAAACATACCGCAATGCCGTTGGGTTTCCTGCTATTGTATCAAGCATTTGCCCTGAGCCATGCAAAGGGGTCTGCCCTCGAAAAGATTCCGATGCGTCCATAGAACTAAGGCTCCTGGAGCAGGCCTGCGTGACCTACACCGGAGACCGAAGTCCGACGGATTATAATCTGCCCATGAAGAAAAAAAAGGTGGCAGTCATCGGGGCTGGGCCAAGCGGCTTAGCCTGCGCACTGCGCCTTTGCATGAAAAAATATGAAGTTGAAATCTTTGAAGAAAAGGACCGGATCGGCGGGACGCTATGGGAGCTTTTAGATCCGGAGATTTTTCTTTCTGACATAAAAGAACAATTCCAACATGAAGACTATACGCTCCATTTGAATACGCCTGTTCAAAGCATCCATGAGCTGGCAGAACGCGGCTTTGATGCCGTCTATGTGGCAACCGGTCTTGGAGGTGAGGACTTTGGACTTCTCACAGAACAGGATGGATTTTGCGCGTTCCATGGCGGCGCTGGATGGTTTGCGGGAGGAGGATTGGCAGGGGCGGATCCGATTTACGCATTGGCAGACGGACTTCATATGGGTACAGTGATCGATAGTTTTCTGAAGACAGGAAATCTGCTTTATCCTCTGAATGAGCGCAAGACAGCCATGTGCCTGAATCCATCAAAATTAACGGTGAAAGAGCTGGTAACGCCTGCGAGTGAAGGTGGTTACAGCAGGGAGGAGGCAACGCAGGAGGCGGCCCGCTGTCTGGAATGTCAATGCGATTTTTGCCGCACCTACTGTGATTTGACCGCGTTTTACAACAAGTGGCCTTTGAGAATCAGAGACGAGATTTTGGCGACGACACTTCCAGGATCAGCGGAGGTGAAGGCTACTCCGGCGAAACGGCTGCTGAGCACATGCAACCAGTGCGGACTCTGCAAGGAGACGTGCCCCGAGGAGGTCGACGTTGGCGGTCTGATTCTCGAGGGAAGAAAGAGCATGCACAGGCAGAAGAAAGCGCCCTGGGTATTTCATGATTTCTGGCTGCGGGATATGGACTTTGCAAACAGCAGTCTGGCTGCAGTTTGCAAGGGATCTCCTTACAATGTTGGAAAGACGCTGGAATCGGGAACCCAAGAACCCACATCTGCTGAAGAGCTTGTTCGTTATGCTTTTTTTCCCGGATGCCAGCTGGGTGCCAGTGATCCGGAACTTGTGGAAAAGACTTATGCCTATCTCCTTGACAGGAATCCCGGTACAGGGCTGCTGCTTCAATGCTGCGGCGCACCCGCGGAGTGGTCGGGAGACGAGGAGAAGCATCAGGGTGAACTCGATTCCATCAAAAACCGATGGGAGGAGCTTGGATATCCAGTACTGATTATGGCCTGTCCTACCTGCGAGAAGAAGTTTAAAACCTATCTTGAGGAGATTCCTGTAATCTCACTTTATGAGATTCTGGATGGCTGGGGCGGTGCGCAATTAATAGATCCTGCGAAGCGGCCTTTGATCGAAACTGCGAAGCGACCTTCCAAGTTCCGCCTCTCTGAGGTCGGCGCTTCAGGGGCCGCTTGTGAAGGCCTTCTCTCTGAGGCTGGCTCTTCCGAGAAAATGATGACCTATTCTATCTTTGATGCCTGTGCCTCAAGGCATGAGCCTGAGATGAGAGCCTCGGTCAGACGGGTGGCAGAACGATTGGGGTATGCACTTGAACCTCTCACAGAAAATGATGACAATCCCCGCTGCTGCAGCTTTGGCGGACAACCTGCTGTTGCGAATCCCGAATATGCTTCTTTTGTAACCCAAAAGAGAATCTCTGAATCAGATCGCCCCTATATTACGTACTGTATCAACTGCCGCGATGTATTTCTTGATGCGGGAAAGGAAACAGTACACGTCCTTGATCTGTTTTTTGGAAGAGAAACCCCTGTAATACTGCCTACGGTAAGCCAGAGAAGAGGAAACAGAATTCTCTTGAAGGAAAGAATCTTGGAAGCCTACTGGGGGGAAGACGGTTCGGCTTCAAGGAAAAGCGGTGTGAAGCTGGAGATTTCTGCTGAGCTGTCTGAAAAGCTGAGCAGAGGGCGAATTTTAGAAGAAGACATTGCGTCGGCAGTGGAATTTTGTCAGCGAACAGGCAGACGTGTGCACCATCCTGACAAGGGGAGCTACAGCGGCTATAAAGAGGTAGGCTATACGACATACTGGGTGGAATACCGTGAAAAGAGCGATCTTGATTTTGAGCTTCTGAATGCTTACGCTCATCACATGAAGATCGAGCTGGAAGCTGTGTGGAACGGGAAAAAAATGGACGTAGATCAGTAGATGTTTTGCTCGTGGTGAAAGCGAGGATGTTATTTGCAATTGTCCAGGAAAACTAGGAACAAAACGGTTGAATTGAGCGGATTTGTCGGTGCTTTTTAGTTGACAGAGAAGGTGTTTTGCTGGTAGACTACAATTGTTCTAGAGGCAACTAAACACGAATCTCCGGCTTTGTATCTGCGGCGGCAGTCAAACGGCCGATTGTTCTCTATTTTGCGGTAAGAGAGCAAGAGAAACGGAGGTGTACTTTTTGTTTTAAGCTAACGATTAAACTTGAAAACAAAGAGGAAATTTTAGGAGGTTCTTATGAAACAGTTGAAAAAAATGACCCTGAACATTAATGGTGCTGATCGTATGTTCATCTGTGATCCCGAAAAGGACACACTGGCAAGCGTATTGCGCCGTCTTGGTCTGACGGGTACAAAAGTCGGCTGCGGCACAGGTGTATGCGGCGCCTGTTCCACCATTCTCGACGGAAAAGTAATCCGTTCCTGTACCAAGAAAATTAAAACAGTTAAAGAATACAGCTCAGTGATTACCATTGAAGGCCTTGGAAATCCAATGAATCCTCACCCGATTCAGGCTGCCATGGTCCATCTGGGCGCTGTACAGTGCGGTTTTTGTATGCCTGGGTTCATCGTCTCTGCTTATGGACTGCTGACCAGCAATCCAAGTCCAACCAGAGAAGATGTCCGCGACTGGTTCCAGCAGCACAGAAATGTCTGCAGATGTACAGGCTATAAACAGATCGTAGACGCAGTTATGGAAGCTGCCGCTATTATGCGCGGAGAGAAGACCATTGCTGATATCGCCTATGATTATAAAAAGGACGTGGGGAATTATTACGGAAAACCCCTGGCCAGACCCAACGCTTTGGCAAAAGCCTGCGGTGTTTGTGACTACGGCGACGATATCGAACTAAAAATGCCGGCGGAAACTCTGCATGCTGTTCTTGTTATGCCAAGAGTTGCAAACCATGCAAGAATTCTGAACATCGATTACAGTGAGGCTGAAAAAATGCCCGGCGTTGTTAAGGTGATTACCTCCAAGGATGTGGATGGTGCCAACCACCTGATGATGTTCCAGTTCTCCCCGAGAACCACTGCGATGGAGCAGGTACATAAACTTCTGGCAGATGAGAAGATCATTAACTGGGGAACGGTTGTTGCTATGGTAGTTGCAGATACGAAAGATCATGCAAAGGAAGCGGCGGATAAGGTTAAGGTTGAAATCGAGCAGCTTCCTGAATATATGAACTATCTGGATGCGGTTATGCCTGATGCCATGAGGATTCATGACAGTATGGACAACACCTTTACCTGGCAGCCGCTGTTCAAGGGCGATACGGACAGAATCCCTGATATGATCGAAGAAGCTCCGCACGTAGTGGAAGGAAGCTTCTATTCATCAAGAGAGCCCCACATGTCCATTGAAGGCGACACCGTTCAGGCATATTATGACGAAGACGGGCTCCTCACAGTACAGTGCAAAGCGATGACCACTTACTTTGACAGAGATGATATTGCGCAGGCGGTTGGTCTCCCTGTGGAACAGATTCGTGTCGTTGAGAACCCCACCGGTGGCTCCTTCGGCTGGGCAATGAACGCGACCTCTTACTCACTTGCTGCAATTGCCTGCAAGGTGACGCAGCAGCCCATCGCACTTTCCATGGATTATTCCCAGTTCATGGCACTCAGCGGCAAGCGTTCCCCTGCTTATATGAATGCACGTCTGGCGTGTGATGCTGACGGAAAAATCATTGCAGGTGAGTTTGATGCTGGTATGGACCACGGATATGACCCGGCTCTTGGCGACGATAAAGTCATTAAGATTGCCCGGTTCATGTTCTTCCCATACAATGTGCCCCATGTTCTTGGACTGGGAAGAGTTGCGGTAACCAACCATGCCTTCGGCGTTCCCTATCGAGGCTACGGTGCTCCACAGGCATATACCTGCGGTGAAGCCCTCATCGATATGATGGCCGAAGAAATCGGAATGGACCCCTTCGAATTCCGATACAAGAATATTGCCAGAGAAGGCGAAACCAATATTAACAGCTCAGAGTTCCTCCAGTATCCTATGGAGGAAATGATGGATAAAATGAAGCCTCTCTATGACAAGGCTGTTGCAGAAGCAAAAGCTGCGGATACACCGGAAGTACGCCGCGGAGTAGGCCTTGCATGGGGCGGGTACAACGTAGGACTTGGATCAGACGACTTTGCCAATGCAGCCATTGAGCTAACAAGTGACGGAAAGTTCATCAAATATGATACCTGGCAGGATCAGGGACAGGGCGGAGATCAGGGTTCCCTGATGTGTACTCTGGAGGCTCTGAAGCCTTATTTCCCGGACGTTCTGCCTACAGACATCAAGTTGATTCAGGCCGACACCAAATATTGCCCCAATACAGGGGAATCTGCCGGTTCCAGATCCCATTTCGCCAATGGAAAGGCCAGCATCCTTGCTGCTCAAAATCTTGCTAACGCAATGCGTAAGGAAGACGGTACTTACCGTACCTATGACGAAATGATCCAGGAAGGCATCCCGACCAAATATGAAGGAAACTGGGTTGCAGAGGCAGAATGGGATAATTTCAGACTGCTTGATCCGAATACCGGAGTGGGAAGCCCCACCTACGCTTATACCTATGCACTGTTTATGTCAGAGGTAGAGGTAGAGGTTGCAACAGGCAAAACCACTGTAATCGGAATGACCTGCGTGGACTGGGTAGGAAGAGTCGGAAACATTCAGGCTGTAAACGGCCAGGCGTACGGCGGAATCTCTCATGCGATCGGGTTTGCCCTGAAGGAAAATTATGAGGACGTCAAGAAGCACAACAACATCTATTCTGCCGGCGTTCCATATATCAAGGACATTCCTGATAAGATCGACGTGCTCCACATGGACGGATTTGATGAAAGAGGACCCTTTGGCTCTTCCGGAGCTTCTGAGGCATTCCAGTCGTCTGACCATGTTGCAGTAATCAATGCCATCAATAATGCCTGCGGTGTAAGAATTTACGAGCTGCCTGCTTCTCCTGATAAGGTTAAGGCAGGACTTGACATCATCGCAGCCGGAGGAAAAGTGCAGCCGCCGAAAAAGTATTTCCTTGGCTCTGACTTCTATGAGGAGCTGGAAAAGATCAAGGCAAATCCAGTATAAAAACAGGATCATGAACGGATAAGACCACTATTGGCGGACTCCTCTCAATCGATGAGGGGTCCGTCTCTAGTGGTCATTTTGTAGTATTTCGGTGCTATATGTGATAAAATATGAGCAACAAATCGTTGTTTTGGCGAACAGGAGTTTACAGTGGAGAAGTATTTTAGACAATATGATCGCTGCAGGCAGAATGAAAAACCATTCTGCACCCATGCGTGCCCCTTTCATGTAGATGTGCTGGACTTTCAGACGAAAATGGAAAAGAACAATTACAATGCCGCTTACAAAACCTTCCGCAATGCGGTGGGATTCCCTGATGTGGTAGCTGCGCTGTGTTCTGAGTATTGCGCTGAGGCATGTCCCAGAAAGGATCTGGATCAGTCGGTGCAGCTGAACCTTCTGGAAAAGACTTGTGTTGCAAAAGCCACACGAAAGGACCCCACGGATTATAATGTGCCGCTGAAAAAGCGCAAAATTGCCATAGTCGGGGCGGGAATCAGCGGACTTGCATGCGCTTTGCGGCTCGCTCAGAAAAAATATGAAGTCACGGTTTATGAAAAAACTGGACGCTGGGGCGGAATGCTTTGGGATCTGCTGACATCGGAACTCTTTCTTGCCGACATTGAACGGCAATTGCAATTTGAAACATACGATCTCCATTTCAATACAGAGATCGCATCAATAGAAGAACTTTTGGATCAGGATTTTGAAGCGGTATATGTCGCCACAGGAAAAGGGGGCAGTAGCTTCGGGGTTCTGGATCAGGAGCAAGGGCACTGTACCATCGTAAAACGGGACGGTGCAGAGTCCACCGCCATGGCGGTATTCGCGGGAGGCAGCTTGACCGGAAAAGATCCGATCCGGGCAATGGCGGATGGGCTGGATATGGCTTGGGCCATCGAGGTCTTTCTTAAGACCGGCCGACTGGAATACCCCTCTGCGCCTCCTGCATGCAGGTCTGCGTCAGACCCGGATAAGCTGATCAGGACAGAAGCTGTGAGTCCGTCTGACGGCTGTATTTATACCGACGAGGAGGCTTCTTTGGAGGCGGGCAGGTGTATCCGCTGCCAATGCGATGCCTGCATGAAATATTGCGATGTTTGTGCATATCATAACAAATGGCCTATGAGAATTCGGGATGACATTATGTCCACCGTGGCTTTTTCCACCTCTGAATCCATGATGAAGAAGACCCCTGCCAAACGCTTAATGAATACGTGTACCCAATGCGGTCTTTGTGAAGAGGTTTGTCCTGAGGAGATTGAAATCGGGAGAATGCTGCTGGAGGCACGAAGAAGTTTGCACAAGCAGGGTACTCTGCCGGGAGCATACCATCAATTTTGGATCAGGGATATGGCGTTTGCAAGCAGTGAGGCGGCAGCTTTAACAAGAAGGGCGCCTCAGCCGCTTTGGAAGAGAGAGGGCGCTTCCCAAGGGACACCAACGGACACACGGTACGCTTTTTTTCCGGGATGTCAGCTGGGTGCGGCAGATCCACGTTATGTATCAGAACCGTATCGCCAGCTTCTGGAGAAGAGACCGGACACCGGATTGATGCTTCGCTGCTGCGGAATCCCTGCGGAATGGGCAGGAAATGAAGCGCTTCATGACGAGGAAATTGGCAAGCTCCGCAAGGAGTGGGAGGAACTTGGAAGACCGATCCTGATCCTGGCCTGTCCGTCCTGTCGAAAGCACCTGAAAGAATATCTTCCTGAAATAGAAACCACCAGCTTGTATGAAATTCTGGAACAGTGGTGCGGCGAGACCAAACGGGGAGACAGTGCCGCCGGACTGGGAGCCAGCGAAGTTTATTCCATCTTTGATCCTTGCTCTGCACGAAATAACATCCCAATGGAACAAGCGGTGAGAACCTTGGCTCTGCAGGCAGGAGTGCAAATAGAAGAGCTCCCCAAGGGCGACCTCCACGGCTGCTGCGGATATGGAGGACATGTATCAGAGGCCAATGCAGAATACGCCGCTTATGTGACCAAAAGCCGCGGCGCGCTCAGCGACAAACCGTACCTTACGTACTGCATCAACTGCCGGGATATCTTTAGGGGCGAGGGCAAGCCTGCACTGCATCTCCTTGACCTGATGTACGGCATCAATCCCATAGACAGCAAGCTGCCGAGCCTGACAGAACGAAGGAAAAACAGGGTCAGACTGAAAGAAACGCTGCTGACAGAAGTATGGAGAGAGACCATGGAAAAACAACAGCCGCAAAGTAAATATCGCCTCATAATAGGAGCAGAGGTTCAAGAAAAGATGGATCAGATGAAGATTCTGGAAGAGGATCTTCTGGAGGTGATTCAATTTGGTGAGACCTCAAAGCGGCGTACCTTTGATGAGGAGCAGGGAACCTACAGCTGCTACCGTGAGCTGGGCCATGTCACCTACTGGGTGGAATATCGTCAGAATGATGACGCGTATGAAGTCGTCAATGCGTACACCCATAGAATGAAAATCAAATTGGAGGGAGTCTGGAATGGAAGAAAAGTCAAAGCTGATCTGTGATCGGTGTAAAGTGGATATGACTGAATCTGAAGTGGAATTCAGCTATCTGAATCGTTCCTTTCGCCATAAGGTGCCGCGCTGTCCCAAGTGCGGACAGGTGTATATCCCTGAAAAGCTGGCGTCGGGCAGAATGAACGAAGTGGAAAAGATGCTGGAAGAAAAATAAGAGCGGAGATAGGAGCGTTAGAGAAATGAAGATACTCGGAACAACCCAAAGTATTTGCCCTGTCTGCCGGAAGCCTCTGGAGGGCCGATATGTATCTGAGGCAGGCAGTGTAATTCTCACCAAAACCTGTGAAGCGCATGGGATCTTTGAAACGGCAATCGCACAGCGGGAAGAGGATTATCTGCGTTGGACAGCCAATCCGTCCATCAATATTCCTCCGAAAAAAGCCATGACGCAAGGCGTTTCCGGCAGCTGCCCGCTCCATTGCGGGACCTGCAATGAACATTTGCAGACGGCCTGCTGTGTGCTAATCGATATTACAGAGCGGTGCAACCAGCATTGCCCCTATTGTTTTGCGAAGGCGGAAACGGACCTCTCTGGAGGATTTGGTCCGGGAGAGCCGGATCTCGAAGAAATCCGGCGGAAATATGATCTGCTGCTGGATTTAGGAGAAGAGCGAGCGTTTAATATCCAGCTTTCAGGCGGAGAGCCTACGGTAAGGAATGATCTGCCGGATATCATCCGAATGGGAAAAAGCAAGGGCTTTGAATTCATCCAGATCAATACCAATGGACGAAGAATTGCTCAGGAAGAGGGATATGCGCAAATTTTAAAGGATGCCGGTGCATCCGTTGCATTTCTTCAGTTCGACGGAACCGACGATGAGATTTATAGAGTGCTTCGCGGTGAGCCTCTTTTGGAGTTGAAAAAGAAAGCAGTGGAAAATTGCAGAAAGGCAGGGCTCCCTGTCACCCTCGTACCAACTGTTGTCAGGGATGTGAATCTGAAGAATATCGGTTCGATGATGGACTTCCTGCTTGAGAATGTGGATGTTGTGAAAGGCATTCACTTCCAGCCCGTCAGCTTTTTCGGCAGACATCCGGGGGAGAAGGAAAACCGGGTCACGATGTTTGATGTTATGAACGAGCTGGAACAACAGACTAAGGGAGCTTTTGCGGCAAGGGACTGCTATCCCATTACAACGGGCCATCCGCTCTGCTGCTTCCAAAGCTCTTATCAGAAACAAAAGGACGGTACGGTAAAAAGTCTTATCAATTACGGTACGAAAATGGAGGGTCTAAGCTGCTGTGAAGCCAAGGACCCCTTGGAGATTATCAAGAAGGATCGGGATTTTGTGCTGAATAAATGGCACATTCATGAGCCTTATCAGGAACAAAAGCAGGAAGAAAGCTGCTGCTGTAACAATCCTGCCGAATCCGAAGACCGCTCCGGTAAGTCCACTGAAACCTGCTGCTGCGGATCTACCGAAACCTTCTGCGAATCCACTGGATCCTGTGGCTGTGATGAAAGCAGCAGCGACTGTTGCTCCGATTCGCATGGGTGTGGCGGCACCAATGAGGAACTCTTGGACTTTGACCAGTTTCTGAATGAGCTGAGGAGAAATATGTTTTCCGTGTCCTGCATGGCTTTTATGGATGGCAGCAATCTTGATGCGGAGCGGCTGAAGCGCTGCAGAGTACAGGTTCTGTCCCCTGATGACAGGCTGATCCCCTTCTGCGCATACAACTCTATTTATAGGGAGGACCAACATGAATCAATTTAAGCCGGGAGAATTCAGAATTACGAAAAAAGCGATGGAGCAGTGGAAGCTGCCGAAAGGTGCAGCAGTCCTGGATATTGGCTGCGGACTCGGCGAAACCATGGAGTATCTCCAACAAGAATACGGATATCTCTGCAGTGGAATCGATCTTTCTCTGGAACGAATCAGAGAAGCTAAGGACCGAAATCCAGAGCTGAAGATACAATACGGAGACGGAGAATTCCTTGATGCATTTCCGTCCTACTCTTTCGACGGAGTGACTATGGAATGCGTACTTTCTGTCATTAATATTCCTGATGAGGCGCTGCATGAGGCATATTGTGTCCTCAAGAAGGGCGGCAGGCTTTTCATAAGTGATCTTTACATAAAAAATCCGGAACCTGGTTTTATTCAAGCTTTAAAAATAGAGGCCGCAAGGCAAAGCCAGAAACCCCATGGCGAGCACGAGTGCAGTACCGATTGCGAGGAGGAGCACAAGAACCGATTGGTTCCCTTCCGTTCTTCAGGACGTTTTTTGATCGAGCCGCTGATCGAGCAGCTTAAGGAAATCGGCTACCACAATATTAAGTGGGAGGACTGCGACGAAGAACTGGTGCGTTATGTGGCAGAAAAAATTATGGAAGATGGAAGCTTAGAGGGGTGCTTGTGCGAAGAGGCCCTTCATCCAAAGGATCAGTACAAAACTGGATATTTTATGCTGACAGCAGAAAAACCTCTCTAAAGGCATCAACGGACTTTGCAAATCAACGGGCTTTGCAAATTAACAGGCGTTGCAAATCAACAGTCAGTATTCAGCATTAAAAGTGAGAATCGTCAGGAGGTTAAGATGAATCCGGATATATTGGAGCTAAAACTGCGGGGGCTCTGCTGCAGCCAGATTATGATGGAGCTTGGACTAAGAAAGCTGGAGAAGGAGAATCCTGATCTAGTTGCTGCAATGGCGGCTCTTTGCAATGGTTTTTGGCAGGGGAAAATCTGCGGTATCCTTTCTGCTGCGCTGTGCTTGCTGTATCTTGCTGATCCTGAAACAGCAGGAGCGCACGGGGAAGTGCTGCGGGAGTGGTTTGAAGACTCCTTCGAAAGCCAGGACTGCGATACACTACTTTTAGACAATCCGATGAATAAGGTGGAGAAATGTCCCATGATGCTTAATGCGACGTTTCTTAAGGTCTGCGAGCTGCTGGATTGGGAGTAATCCCACTCGGCAACCTCGCTTAGTCTTGCGGAAAAGAGGTGGCGTGTGACAACGATGGAAAACATTGCTTGTCTCAGCAAATCAAGGCTGTTTCAAGGAATTGAACGGAAGGAACTTGAGGACGTTTGCCGGTTTGTGGTGCCCTCTGAAGGAAAGTTCCTGAAAAACCAAATCATCGTAAACCAGGGTGAAGTGCTGAGCCGTGTGGGTATCTTGAAGAAAGGAACTGCGTTCAACACGAAATACCACTTTAACGGGAATGAACAGATTTTAAGAATCTACAGGCAAGGCGAGGTGTTATCGCTGGATGCAGTCAGTACCACGTTATCAACAAGCCCGGTAACCATTGTCAGCCAGTCTGACAGCAGTGTCCTTTTTCTGACGTACAAGAGAATCTTTGAAACGCCTGAGATTGACTGCTCGCTGAAAGAACGGATTCTGTTCAATAGCAGTGAAATCCTAGGGAATGAACTGATTCGGCTTATGTATAAAATCGATGTGCTGTCCAAGAGAACCCTGCAGGAGCGAATTCTCACGTACTTAAGCTTGATTCGGGAAAAAAACAATTCGGACACCTTTGAGATCGATATGAACCAAGAACAGCTCGCTCAATATCTGTGCGTCAACAGGAGTGCCCTTTCAAAGGAACTGAATTTGATGAGGAGGAAGGGAATGATTCATTACCGGGGAAAGCGATATACCTTGATTCAAGCGATAAGATAAAATATTTCGAAATTATGTTGTATATACAACAGTTATGTGGAGCGAGGCATGATACACTGTATTCAAGTAAAAACCTATGGAAGCACCTGGAATTAATCTGGGTCTCCACGAGCTAAGATTTGCCTCTTTAGCGTAAAGGAATTTCTTACATAATGCTGTTGACAGTAAATTACTTTCTGTAATTGAAGTCACAGTCAGAGCTTGAGAACAGAAAAAAATAACCGCAGTAAAAGGAAGAGCGCCCAGGCTCTTCCTTTTATGTAGACAGATGTAAATGCTGGTAATACGCCAAGGTAATAACAATTGGGCGCTGTACGGTTAAGAACTTTTAGATAGTGCTGAAATATGCTGGATAAGAGGGCGATTGAAAATGGCAGAAGATGATCATCTCGTGGTGCTAAAACGATCACAACTGTTCAAGGGACTTAGCGAAGATGATATCCGTCTGGTCCGGGATTTTTCCATGCCTTCCTTGAAAGAATATGATAGGAATCAGGTCATCATTGGACAGGGCGACCCTGTCAGAAAAATTGGAATCCTCTGCCGCGGAACGGTGCTCAGCACCAAGTACCATTACAACGGCGAAACGCAGATTTTGAGGATTTATAAACAAGGCGAGGTGCTTGCTTTGGATGCAGTCAACACCACTTTCTTAACGAGTCCGGTGAGTTTAATCAGCCAGTCTGAGTGTTCGGTACTGTTCCTTTCGTATCAAAAGCTCATTTTATCGGACAAGCTAAGCCATTCAGTCAAAGAGACAATTCTTACAAACAACAGTGAGATTCTGAGCAATGAGCTTGTACGACTGATGTATAAGATTGACGTGCTGTCAAAACGCACCCTTCAAGAGCGGGTTCTGACTTATCTGAGTATTATCCGGGAAAAAAAAGGAAGAGACACCTTTGATATCAGCATGAATCAGGAACAGTTTGCTCAGTACCTTTGCGTAAATCGCAGTGTTCTTTCAAAGGAACTGAATCAGATGAGAAAAAAAGGATTGATTGATTATAAGAAAAACAGGTACACCCTATATGAACAAACTGGTGTGGCAAAAAAGACAAGGTAGTAAAGTGGAATGTTGTATATACAACAGAATAAAGACCTTCCCTCGTGCTAAACTTACGTAAATTTAACGGTAGGGATATCACGGTCAGGAGGTATCAGAGATGAAAGTAAAAGGAAATTATATAAACGGAGAATGGATCACCGCTTCCTCAGGCAGAGAAAGAAAGGTGGTCAACCCCTCAAACGGAGAAGTGATTACATCAATTGTTGACAGTACTGTTGAGGATACAAAAGCAGCCATAGCAGCAGCAAAAAGAAGCTTTTATGGTACGCGCGAATGGCGGGATATGTGCCCGCAGGAACGAGCGGATACCATGCTGAAAATTGCCGATGCCATCGATGCGCGAAAAGAAGAGATTGCTCGGCTTGACAGTATCAATAACGGAAAACCGCTGAGAGAGGCAGAGTGTGATATCGATGATGCGGTACATTGTTTCCGTTATTATGCAGGACTGATTACCAAGCCTGCCGGAGGCGTATACAATGTAAACAAAGGCTTCGGAGAAATGCACAGCTACACCATTCATGAACCCATTGGCGTCTGCGCCCAGATCACTCCCTGGAATTATCCATTTTTGATGGCGGCGTGGAAGCTGGCGCCGGCACTGGCGGCAGGAAATTCCATTATCTTTAAGCCCAGCTCTGTGACGCCCCTTTCTTCCGTACTACTCTTTGAAATTTTTGATGAGCTGCAGCTGCCAAAAGGAGCCGTTAATCTGGTACTGGGTTCCGGAGGCGTCGCAGGTCAGGAGCTCGCGGAAAGCCTGGATGTTGACATGGTATCCTTTACAGGCAGTACCTCGGTTGGGCAGACCATTGCTCAAGCAGCAATCGGAAATTTAAAACGGACTGGACTGGAACTGGGCGGCAAGTCTCCAAACGTAATCTTTGCAGATGCAGATCTTGAAGGAGCAGTGGAATGGGCCATGATCGGCATTTTCTTCAATCAGGGGGAAGTGTGTTCCGCCGGATCGAGGATCATAATCGAAAAGTCCATGAAAGACCGATTTGTGAAGCGGCTTGCGGAAAGGGCCAATGCGATTACAATTGGAAATCCCCTTGAGAATCCAGATATGGGGCCGTTGGTATCAGAAGAACACATGAACACGGTTTTGGATTATATTAAAATCGGAAAGAGTGAAGGCGCTGTTTGTGTCTGCGGCGGAGAACGGTATACAGAGGGCGAATGCGCAAAAGGCTATTACGTCAGACCGACCATCTTTGATCATTGCACCCCGGAAATGCGGATTGTAAAGGAAGAGATCTTCGGCCCGGTGGTAACCATACAGACCTTTGAGACAGAAGAAGAGGCCGTTGCCTTTGCAAATGACACGCCTTACGGATTGGCTGGTGCTGTGTTCACCTCGGACGGGGCTCGTGCGCTGAGAGTCATCAAGGAAATCCGCGCCGGGATCACTTGGATTAATTGCTACAACCCGACCTTTAACGAGGCGCCATGGGGCGGCTATAAGATGTCCGGTATCGGCAGAGAGCTGGGCGTTCATGGTTTTGAAGAATACCAGGAAATCAAGCAGATCAATATCAATCTTGCTCCGGGGAAAGTCGGCTGGTACAGCGAAAAGGAAAATAATTTAGTTTATACCGCAAACCGATGATTTACAGCGGGGATAGACCTATGGTAGAATGAAACCGTACTGTAAAAAAATACATAACGCTTTGGAGGGATTATGAAAACCGGCGCAGTAATCGCAGCTTCAGGAATTCACCTGAATATACCTGACTTTGACCCTACCCTTCGGATGGGGGACACCTCGATTATAAAAAAGATGATTATCACGCTGCAGCATGCTGGCGTGGATCCTATTGTGGTGATCACAGGACATAATGCGCAGAATATAGAAAAGCACCTGGCAAAGATGAGTGTCGTATTTTTGCGAAATGGCGATTACAGGGATCGGGACATGTTCCACGCAGTTCAGATGGGCGTCCAATATCTGAATCAAGAATGCGACAGGATTTTTGTTATGCCTGTGGATGTACCTCTTTTTAACTCAGCAAGCTTGCGGCTGCTGCTGAATGGTAAAAAGGATGCAGTCTGCCCTGTTTTTAACGGCAAACCGGGACATCCCATCCTTCTGGGAAATGGGTTGTTTGGGGATGTCTTGAATTATAGAGGAAATAATGGGCTTTGGGGTGCGGTGACAGCAGGAGGACGAGAAATAGAATATATCGATGTCAATGACGAAGGCGTTTTGTTTGAGCTGGAGACGGAGGAAGATATTGAGCGATTGCGGCATAGTGTATCCCGAAATAGGGAACCGTTGCGCTACAACCTTCAATTGAAACTAGGGCGAAACGAACTGGTCTTTGGGCCAGGCATTCTGCAGTTTCTGGAGCTGGTGGATCGAACAGGTTCTATGCAGACAGCATGCAGGCAGATGAATATCTCTTACAGTAAGGGACTTAAAATGATCAGCCTGGCAGAAAAAGAGACTGGTAGACCCTTGCTTGAGCGCCGTGCCGGAGGAAGTGAGGGTGGTATTTCTTTTCTGACGGAAGAAGGCAGAGTCTTTGTCCGTAATTATATTGAGATGCGGGAAGACTTGGAACGATGTGCCGAAGGACTCTTCGTAAAGTATTTTGGAGGTGCCAAGTGAGACATCTGTTTCTGGAAGGGCCTGTGCAGGAAGGAAAGTCTACGTTGATCAGGAGGTTGATTGAGCCATATCTGGATCAGACTGGAGGCTTCAGCAGCCAGCGGCTTCTTGACGGCACAGGTGCAACGGTTGGATTTCGAATTGCGTCAGCTGCGGAGGCGCTGAATCTGACCAGAGAGTATGACCGGGAACTAAACGATATCTTTTTATATTTTGACGGAAGCAGGGCAGTGAAAACACCAGAAGTTTTTACTAAGGCAGCCCTGAATTATCTCACTAATTTCGATGGAAAAAAGCTGATCCTGCTGGATGAAATAGGAGGAATGGAACTGGGAGTATCAGCGTTCCGAGAGACCTTATATCAGGTTCTTGGCGGGAGTATTCCCTGCATCGGGGTGTTGAAGCTCGAGGAAAAAAACCGCCATATGTGCGAGCAGGCTGTGATTGATAAAAGCTGCCTAACCTGGCATCAAAAGCTGAAGAGGGATATGACGGAACGGTTTGATACAGAACTGGTTCCGTTTTCCCGAAGGATCGAGGCAGAAGCAGAGCGTTCCGTCAGAATGTTTCTAAATCAAATCTCTGATTATTCAAGGCAAAATTGATTTTATAAAGCGCCCGCACTAAGCGGGTTTTATCAGAATACCGTTGTGTTTTTATAAACAAAACGAAACTGTGGACTGCTGGGAGGTTTCATGGTGAAGGATTCAAAACATGTCAAGATTCGAATGACAGGGCTTGCCGCCCTTTTGGCGGTATGCTTTTTCGGGTCTTTTTTAATGGGAAAATATGCAATCGACCCAGGAACCCTTTTAAAAATTCTTTTATCGAGAGTAATGGATATCCCGGTGGATTGGACCGTACAGGACGAGACGGTACTGTTCAATGTTAGAATGCCGCGCGTCATTATGGCGGCGGTTATTGGCGGAGGGCTGGCGTGTGCAGGTGCTGCTTATCAAGGTATTTTTCAGAATCCCATGGTGTCACCGGATATTCTAGGTGCTTCCAATGGGGCGGCTTTTGGGGCTGCGCTGGGATTATTTTTCTCCATTGGGTATCAGGCGGTTTCCGTCAGTGCATTCCTGTTTGGAATTCTGGCCGTTGCAATTGTCCTGGCTATAAGCAGGAGGGTGAAGTTCAATGTCACACTGGGGCTTATTCTGGCAGGAATTATGGTTGGCTCTATATTTAATGCAGGGGTATCTTACCTGAAGCTGGTGGCAGATCCAACGGACACCTTGCCAGCAATTACTTACTGGCTTATGGGGAGTCTGGCCTCCACCAGAACGCAGGACGTCTTTTTCGCATGTCCTCCGATCATCATTGGCATTCTGCCGATCCTGCTGCTGCGCTGGAGACTCAATGTTCTTACCATGGGAGATGAGGAAGCCCGAACTATGGGAATCAATGCAAGAGTGGTGCGGACAGTAGTGATATTGGGTGCTACGCTCATTACCGCTGCTGCGGTATCTGTGAGCGGCCTGATTGGCTGGGTTGGCTTGGTGATTCCGCATTTTGCAAGGATGATCGTGGGAGACGACTACCGGACAATGCTTCCGGCTTCTGTTCTTCTTGGCAGCAGCTTTCTTCTGGTAGTAGACAATTTTGCTAGAATGCTGGCAACCAGAGAAATCCCCATCGGAATTCTTACGGCGTTTATCGGCGCGCCATTCTTTTTATATCTCATTTTGAAGGAGGGAGGCAGGCAGCGCTGAGCTTGCTTGTGTTAAGCGGTTTGCTTGCGACAACTTTTCGGATCACTTGGCTGATACGGAAAAGTCAACGGTACTTCCGCTTAATAGAAACGGAACGGACTGCCTGAAATGATATGGCATTACACGTAAACGATTTATCTTTTTCCTATAAAAGCAACGATGTGTTAAAGGGAATCTCTTTTCAGGCAGCTGAGGGATCGCTCCTATGTGTTTTGGGCAGAAATGGTGCGGGAAAGAGCACCTTGTTTCGCTGCATTCTGGGGCTTCTAAAGGGCTGGCGGGGAGAAATAATAATTGACGGAGCGGACGCAGGAACTCTTTCTCCGATCCAGCTGGCTGAAAAGATTTCTTATATTCCCCAAAACCACTCCACAGCGTTTTCCTATTCCGTTCTTGATATGGTTCTCATGGGGACAACTGCCCGGTTGAAACGATTTGAAAATCCGGGGAAACGGGAGCGAAAGATTGCAGAAGAAGCTCTTGATATGGTAAATATCCAGCATCTGAGAGATCGAAATTTTCAAGGGATCAGCGGGGGTGAGCAGCAGCTTGTTCTCATTGCAAGAGCGCTGGCCCAGCGGACCAGAGTCATTATCATGGATGAACCTTGCTCCAACCTGGACTACGGAAATCAGATCAAGGTCATGAAGGCGGTGAAAGACCTTGCAAAGCAGGGATATCTGATGATTCAGTCCACCCATAATCCAGAACATGTTTTTTTATTTGCCGATGAGGTGATGGTAATTCTGGATGGAATCATAGAGGCTATGGGGCCAGCGGATGAGATCCTTTCTGCGGAGCTGCTAAGGGAAATCTACGGAATCCATGTGAATTTGCATGAGATAAAAGAAAGACATCTTAAATTTTGTATTCCTGATCAAAGAGAGGTAAGTTATGTGGAAGCTTTATGATGAACTGATTGAAGAAATTCCAAGTGATATCACGGTGGACAACATTACGGTAGGTCTTAGCTGGACTGCAGTTACCGCAGGGAAATACTCCGGCGCGGCTATGACGGTTCGAGAACAGCAGGGACTGGATTTGGAAAGCCTGGGGAGTAGAAGAGGACAGCCCCTCAGGTATCTGGCAGCCCTGTCTAAATCGTGGAATTTCATGGAGGCATCGATTGGCGTAGCAGCAGTCAATGCTTATTTCAATAATAAGGATACGTGGAAGAGTACCGCTGCTTCGGGACAAACACCATGGAAGATTGCCAGCTCGGAAAATGCTTTTGATGCATATGGGCAAACAGTACTGGGGAAGAGAGTAGCGGTGATCGGTCATTTCCATCAGCTTGAAAAGTACCTGACAGGAGCGAGAGAAGTTAGTGTTTTGGAGCGGAGGCCCTCTGGAGATGATTACCCTGACAGCGCCTGCGAGTATCTTTTGCCGCAGCAAGACTTTGTATTTATAACAGGAGCAACTCTTGTGAATAAAACGCTTCCAAGGCTTTTGGAGCTTTCAAAAAATGCGAAGGTTATTTTGGTGGGGCCAAGTTCGCCTATGACACCAATCTTATTTTCCTATGGTGTGGAAGAAATCAGTGGATTTATGGTAGGAAGCAGCCAGGCGCTGATTGATTCGGTAGCCATTGCAGGTCATAAAGCCTTTTTTCAGTGCGGAGAACGAGTTCGTATGATCCGGAAAAGCGGACAGCAAGAAATAGCAGAGCAGGTTTCTAAAACAGGCTCTCTTATGAATAAAGAGGAGGATTAATATGAAAAGGAAAAATAACATGAAACTGAAGAAATTTTTGGCTGTTATCCTGATTCTTGCTCTGGCATTCTCAGCAGCAGCCTGCGGTGCCTCAGAACGGTCAGCGGATGAAACCGCTCCGGATACGAGAATCTTTGTGGATTCTGCGGGACGAGAGGTTGAGCTCCCAGCGGAAATTGATGCCATTGCTCCCTCCGGTCCATTGGCGCAAATTGTACTTTATACCGCCTGCCCCGACAAGCTGGCAGGTATCGCGGTTGCTTTTTCCGACCAAGCGAAGGCGCTGATTGATGAAAAATATTGGGGAATGACCCAGTTCGGTCAGTTTTATGGCAAGAATGCCAGCCTCAATATGGAGGCGCTAATTGCAGCCGCGCCTGACGTAATCGTAGATATCGGAGAAGCGAAGGATACGATTGCACAGGATATGGACGGGCTTCAGCAGCAGCTCAACATGCCGGTTGTCTTCATAGAAGCGACGCTGGATACCATGGATGAGGCTTATGAAAAGATTGGAGAATTGATTGGTGATACTGGGGAGACGGATCAGCTCGCTCAGTATTGTAAAGAAGTATCTGAGAAGGCGGCCAAAGTCAGCGCCTCAGTGGCGGAAGAAGACAGGCTGCGCGTTTATGAAGCGCTGGGAGACGCGGGGCTGAACACCAACGCCAGAGGGTCTTTTCATGCAGAGGTTATTGAAACCGCAGGAGGCATTAATGCGGCTGATCTGGAAGTGGTATCCAGCGGAGCGGGAAGCGAAGTCTCCATGGAACAGGTCATCGGCTGGAATCCAGATGTGATCCTAGCAGAGTCGGAGGAAGTCTATCAGATGATCCTTAGCGATAAAGCCTGGTCTGTACTGGATGCAGTAAAAAATGGACGGGTATATAAAATTCCTGCCTCTCCCTATAGTGCAATGGCAAACCCTCCTTCTGTCAATCGGATTTTTGGTATCCTCTGGCTGGGAGACATCCTGTATCCGGATCAGTACGGAGTTGATATTTCCTTGGAAATGCAAGAGTTCTACAAGTTGTTCTACCATGTGGATGTTGATGGAGCGAAAGCGGCAGAACTTCTGGGAGAATAAGCAGGAAGATCATTGGAAGCTTAATAAAGATAAAGGAGAATGGTGAGAATGACTGGAAGGAAAGGAGAACATGTATGAGACTGATCACAGTGGCAGGACCGCCATCCGCAGGAAAGACGTCGGTGATTTTGAAGCTTGCTGAGGCGCTGGACTTTGAGAACGGCAAAATGGGGGTCGTGAAATTCGACTGCCTGACCTCCTTTGATCATTTTCGCTATGAGGAAAAGGGTATTCCTGTAAAAACAGGATTCTCGGGAAAGCTGTGTCCTGATCATTTCTTTGTGAGTAACATTGAAGGTTCGGTGAACTGGGGTCTGCGCTCTGGGTTTCAACTGTTGATTACAGAAAGTGCCGGGCTTTGCAATCGCTGCTCGCCCTATATCAGAGGGGTTTTGTCCATATGTGTTATCGACAATCTTTCCGGCATTAACACCCCCCGCAAGATTGGGCCTATGATGAAGATGGCCGATATCGTAACGGTCACCAAGGGAGATATTGTATCTCAGGCAGAGCGGGAAGTCTTTGCCTTTAATATCAGGCAGGTAAATCCCTCTGCAAAAATCATCTTTATCAATGGTATAACAGGACAGGGGGCAACCATCCTAGCAAAACAAGTACAAAACGCTGAGGAAATCACCAGCCTTAGAGACAGCAGGCTCCGGTTTACCACACCGGCAGCTGTCTGTTCCTATTGTACCGGAGAAACACGAATCGGGGAGGAGTACCAGATGGGAACTATGAAAAAAATGGAGTTTGAGGGAGATCAGGTATGAGTTTTGAAACGTATATGGCCTGGGTCTTGACGACGCCGCTGAATCAAATTATCGCTCAGCATCCTGTTTGCCACGACTTTTTTCAGAATCTCAGAATCGGAGAACTCCATACAGAGCTCACACTGGAGGATGCGCTGTCCCATGTTGACTCTGAACTGTTCCAGGAATTCGGTGTGGAAAAACATGATGTCCTTCGGGAGTTTTGTGAGTTTTTGACAGTCTTCGGTCGGGGGGCAGAGGAAGGTGTCAGAGTCAAGAAAGTCACGATTCTGGGCGGCACCGACAAAGCCGGTGCTTCGGAGGTAACGGAGTGGTCGGTGTCCGTTGGTGAGATCATCAGTGTGGTGGGACCCACCGGTTCGGGGAAGAGCAGATTGCTGGCAGACATCGAGTGTTTGGCAAACGAGGATACTCCCACTGGAAGAAAGATCCTCATTGACGGAAGAGCGCTGTCAGATGAGGAGCGATTTGATATGGAGGGCAGGCTTGTTGCCCAGCTTTCCCAGAATATGAATTTCGTCATGGATCTCACCGTTCGGGAATTTCTAGAGATGCACGCAAGAAGCCGCATGTCGAAAAACATGGAGCATACCGTTCAGCGCTGTTATGAGCAGGCCAACGAGCTGGCAGGGGAAAAATTCGGCTGGGATGTAAAGGTAACCCAGCTCAGCGGCGGACAGTCAAGAGCCCTGATGATCGCAGATACTGCATATATGAGTGCATCGCCTATCGTACTCATTGATGAAATCGAAAACGCTGGAATTGATAGGAGGAAAGCCATAGATATTTTGGCTCGCAAAGAGAAAATTGTTTTGATTTCAACCCATGATCCACTTCTGGCTTTACGGGCAGATAAGAGGATTGTAATCAAAAATGGAGGTGTTAGCCGGATGATTGACACTTCCTTGGAGGAAAAACTTTGCCTGGAAGAGGTGGAAAAACTGGATGGGGTATTATACGGAATGCGGGAGTGCCTCAGACGAGGAGGAGAACTCAAAAGAGAGCTCTTGGTGAAGTAGCGGAGGAAGGCTGGGAAATGAGAGAGCCTATAGAACGAGAGAGCCTATAGAACGAGAGAGCCCGGCAATTTCTATATTGATCAGAGAATCAAAAGGAGGAAGAAGGATGTGGGAGATCTATGACAAGTTGATTGAAGGAATACCGGAGTCGTGGACAGCAGAGTCCATTGCGAGAGGGAGTGCCTTTTCTTACGTGAAAAGCCAGGGCGGGGTAGGCCTGGGCGGCCTGGTGAATTACGATATGAGAATGCCGCTTTACACAAAAAATCTGGAAGGGTTGCCGCTTCGGGAGGTGGCTCAGTGTATCAAGTCCTGGAATTTTTATGAAGCCTCCGTGGGGCTTGCTGCAATCAACGCCTACTACAACTGCCCGGAAATCGCCCGAAGCTCCGGTGTTCCCCTTGGGGAATCACGGCATGTGGAGGATCGGATTTATGACCCGTTTATCATGTCGCAAAATGAGATTCGGGGAAGGAAAGTAACTGTAATCGGGCACTTCCCATTTATTGAGACACTATTTCAGCCAATCTGTGATATGAGAGTAATTGCAGGCGAGGTTCCTGTTGAAGGAGACTATCCCTTCTCTGCAGCAGAATACCTGCTGCCGGACAGTGAATATGTTTACATCGGCAGTTCTTGTTTTCTCGAAAAAACCCTTCCAAGGCTTCTCGAATTATCGTGCAATGCAGTAAAGGTAACGCTGGTGGGTCCCTCTACCACCCTAGCTCCTGTATTATTTGAATATGGCGTTCATGATCTGTCGGGCTACGTGGTCAAGGATGCTGATCGGGCGATGAGGATGGTTCGGGGTGCAGAAAACGGAAAGATTTATTCTACAGGACAAAAAGTATCGCTTAGGAGGTAGTGATTTTAGTTGCCTAATAAAACAAACACAATTATAATGAACTTAGTTATATTAAATAATTAACGATTAAACCAAACAAAAACAAACTAAAACACGAGTCGAAAACATGGAGGGAATTATGAAACTGTTCAAAAAAGCACTGGTGCTGAGCACTGTTGCGGCGATGATCTTCGGACTGTCCGCAATAACAGCTTCGGCAGAGACAAAACCCACACTTACCATTGACGGCACCCCTTTGACCATTGCTGCCGATTTGGGAGCACCGTTCATCGATGCAGCCAATAGAACACAAGCACCCATCAGAGCTGTATCAGAAGGCCTGGGTGCACAGATCGCATGGGATCAGGCAACACAGACCGCGACCATCAACGGAAGCATCAAGGTCACAGTAGGCTCCTCTCAGATCAGCACAGCGTACGGAACGATTACAATGGACACGACTGCGGTGAACAAAGACGGCAGAATCTATGTTCCGATCAGATACGTTGCAAACGCCCTTGGATATGATATCGAAGGAAAGAACGAAAACGGTGCAATCACCGCCAATGTGATTAAAAAAGTGGATCTTACTATATCTGCAGCGGCGAGCTTGAAAGAGGCTCTTGACGAAGCCAAAGCTCTGTACAATGCGGAAAAACCAAATGCTACGCTGACCATCAGCTATGGTGGTTCCGGTGCATTGCAGCAGCAGATTGAACAGGGCGCTCCTGTAGATTTGTTTATTTCAGCAGCTCAGAGCAATATGAATGCATTAAAGGAAAAAGGTCTTCTGGCGGACAGCACCATCAAAAACATGCTGCAGAATAAGCTGGTACTGATCGTTCCTGCTGATTCCAAGGCAAATCTCACCAGCATTACGGACGTAACCAAAGCCGACGTCAAGAAGCTTGCTTTAGGTGAACCAACCACGGTTCCAGCGGGCAAGTATGCGACCCAGGTTTATACATATTACAACCTCATCGACAGCCTGAAGGAAAAGATCGTTTATGCGAAAGACGTCAGAGAAGTACTTACATGGGTTGAAAGCGGCAACGCAGATGCCGGTCTGGTCTATTCCACAGACGCCAAAGTTGGCGGAGATAAGATCAAGATCGTTGCAACAGCAGCAGAAGGCTCCCATGATCCCATCATGTATCCCGCAGCAGTCATCAAAGCATCAAAGCATGCTGTCGCTGCACAGGATTTCCTGAACTTCCTTACAACCGATACCGCGAAGGCCATCTTTGTAAAATACGGGTTCAGTGTAATGTAATTCCGTTTAGATACGGATTTCATTCCTGTATCCTGTGGTAATTCTCAGGGAGAATCAACAATGAATTTTGATCTTTCA
Organism: Clostridiales bacterium; assembly: GCA_015243575.1. Lineage (NCBI taxonomy): Bacteria > Bacillati > Bacillota > Clostridia > Peptostreptococcales > Anaerovoracaceae > Anoxybacterium > Anoxybacterium hadale. The sequence goes on along the minus strand of CP042469.1, from coordinate 3,460,314 downwards.
CCGGCACTTATTTCGATAAAGATCAGCGTGATTTCAACGAGTATCATCTTTATTCTCGGGATCACTACCGCTTGGTGGATGACAAACTACAGAGGCAGATGGCAGGGCTTGCTTGACGGCATCCTTACGCTGCCTCTTGTTTTACCTCCAACGGTGGCGGGCTTCGGAATTCTGCTGCTGATCGGGGTGCGAGGCCCCATTGGAAAGTTTCTAAGCCTTTTCGGCGTCAATATCATCTTTTCCTGGTATGCGGCTGTGATTGCCGCAACGGTAGTCGCCTTTCCGTTGATGTACCAGACTTCAAGGGCATCCTTCGAGCAGATTGATACCAATATCCTCAACGCTGCAAGGACGCTGGGCGTGACAGAATGGAAGGTCTTTTGGAAGATAGCGGTTCCTATGGCCTGGCCAGGGATTCTTGCAGGTACAGCCCTTTCTTTTGCACGCTCTATGGGGGAATTCGGCGCGACCTTGATGGTGGCGGGAAGCATACCAGGCAAGACGCTCACCATCCCCATTGCCATTTATTTTGCCACTGCCGGGGGCCAGATGCAGGTGGCTCTGGTTTGGGTGCTCATCATCTTTGCTATCTCTCTAACGGTAATGGTCGCTATGAATTACTGGAATAAGCGGCTGATCAAAATCAGGCAGGGTCCGGGAAGGTGAGGACAATGAGACTTACAATCGTCATCGCCGGGAAGGTGAACGTATGGGATTAACAATTGATATTACAAGAAAGCTCCATGGGTTCAAGCTGGAAATGGAGCTGTCCTTTGAACGAGAGATTGTAGCTGTTTTGGGCGCTTCTGGATCGGGAAAGAGCATGCTGCTGAACAGTATTGCCGGTCTGGTCAGGCCGGATAAGGGCAGGATTGCCCTTGATGAAACAGTCTACTTTGATTCAGCAAAAAAAATTAATATACCGCCACGGGACAGAAAAGTAGGATACCTGTTTCAGAATTACGCAATGTTCCCCCATCTTACCGTGGAGGAGAACATTGCCTTCGGGCTGGGAAAACTGCCGCGAGAAGAACAGAAGCGCAGAGTTTATGAGCTGCTGGAACGGTTTCATCTCTCTGAAATGGGGAAGCGCTACCCAACTCAGCTTTCGGGAGGGCAGCAGCAGCGGGTGGCACTTGCTAGAGCACTGGCAGTGGAGCCGCGGATACTGCTCCTTGATGAGCCCTTTTCTGCACTGGACGAGCACCTGAAAAATCACATGATGAAGGAGATGCTGGAGTCACTTAAGTGCTTTGAAGGCACGACCTTATTTGTGACACATAATATGGCGGAAGCATATCGTCTCAGCGATCGCATCGTCGTTGTAAACAACGGAAGCGTTGAGACCCTTGGAACGAAGCAAGAAGTATTCCACAAGCCGGAGTCCCTGCTGACCGCTAAGATTACAGGATGCAAAAATACTGCCGCCGCTATACGAAAGTCCCCGCGTATCGTAGAAATTCCTGCATGGGGCATTGCTGCAGAGACAGAAGGGGAAATCAACAGTGCAAAGGGTGCAGTTGGTATTAGAGAAAACCATATCAGAAGGGCTGCGGAGAAGGACCGGATCAATTGTTATCCGGCTTGGATCAGTGACGAAAATGAAGCGCCCTTCCGAACGACGCTTTACCTGAAAATCGGCGCCCCTCCCTCCCATTCCGGAGACTATCACCTTCAATGGGAGCTGGACAAGGAAGAGCGAGCAACCCTGACCGATCCTTCTTTTCTAATCTGCCTGGATCCGGCGCGTCTGTTCTTTATGAAGGAGGCGTAACTTGAACTTCAATGAATACGAGGACGAGCACAAATGGGAGAACCAGAGCGAGAACCAGAAACAGAGCAAGAACAAGAGCAAGAACAAGAGGAAGAACAAGAGCAAGAACAAGAACAAGAACAAGAGCATTGGTCAAACGCTATTGATGATCGTTCTCGTCCTTATGCTGGCAAGTCTCATTTCGGGCTGCCGGAAAAGTCCCCTTCTCGAAAAGACCGTCTATCTCAGCATTCCTCCCAAGATCGAGGAGGTAAAACCGCCAGAGCCGGAAAAAGAGGAAGAACAGGAAAATAAGGATACAGAGATTGAACCTAATGCTGTTGTAATGCAAGCAGCAACAGAACCGGAACCTGCCAGCGGAAACGGGGAAGCAGAATTGAGGGCAGATCTTTCCGGCGGACAGAATGATCCTGCTGTTGTAACCACAAAAAGCGCAGTAGTGGTCGTAGTACCGGATTCCAAGTATATGGTAACTACAGTGAGCGAGGCAACACAGAACCCGCACTGGAAGTCTTCTATAGACTATGAGGGTGACGGATATACGGGAGAAAAGGAAAACGGATTCTTCAGCGGTCAGGGAACTTACCTGTGGGAGGATGGAGAGCAATATGAAGGGGAATGGCAGTTCGGCTTCTTTGACGGTGAGGGTATCTATACCTGGGCAAATGGCGATCGTTACGAAGGTCAGTGGAAGACCGAAGTATTTTCGGGACAGGGAACCTATACCTGGGCCAGTGGAAGCTACTATTCCGGTGACTGGAACGATGGTGTAAAGGAAGGCTTTGGAACTTATTGCTGGGCAAACGGCGACCTGTATGTCGGAGAATGGAAGGCTGGCGTAAAGGAAGGACAAGGGACATACACCTGGGCTGATGGCAGCGTTTATGAAGGGGAATGGAAATACGGAATCAAGGAAGGCAAAGGGGTTTATCGCGGAGCCGACGGAACTGTTTTCGACGGAATTTGGGTAAGTGATAAATTTACCGGTAGCAATTAACAGCAACCCTTATTGTCAGCTAGTGAAAAGACAAGGAGAAATACCCATATGGATCAATATATTGACGGCAGCAGAGAAGGTGCTGTGTCGGAACCGATCGACCAGGAACGTACCGAAGCGGCAAGCAGGTTGATCGGATCTATGATTGACAATATCGAAACCGTCATCGCTGGAAAGCATGAAGTGGTGAAACTGACCGTGCTGTGTCTCATTGCGGGAGGCCACGTTTTGATCGAGGATATTCCCGGTGTTGGAAAGACCAGCCTCGTCTGGGCGCTGGCAAAATCGGTAAACTGTGAATTCAAGCGCATTCAGTTTACGCCCGATGTAATGCCTTCCGATGTATCAGGTTTTTCGATCTATAATCAGAAAACCGGCGAATTTGAATTCCGCCCCGGTGCTGCGATGAGCAATATTGTACTGGCGGATGAGATCAATCGGGCTTCGGCCAAAACTCAGTCTGCTATGCTTGAAATTATGGAAGAGCGCCAGGCTACCGTGGACGGAAACACCTACAGGATGGAGTCTCCCTATATGGTTCTGGCAACCCAAAATCCCATCGAATCACTGGGGACCTATCAGCTGCCCGAGGCACAGATTGACAGGTTCATGATTAAGCTCTCCATCGGTTACCCTTCCTATGAAGATGAAATTCGCATCGTAATGACGGGAGAAGCTTCCAAGAAGACGATTTCGCATATTGCGGAAAAGGATGATGTTCAGACTCTGGCGGAACTGTGCAAGCGTGTTGTCTGCTCAAGAGAGGTTACCTCATATCTTGTAAAAATCATTGAAGCAACAAGAAAACATCCTGAGATCAAACTTGGAAGCAGCCCAAGGGGAAGTATTGCGCTTTATAATTTGTGCAGAGCCTATGCACTGTCGAAAGGACGAAATTATGTCTTGCCTGATGACGTGAAATATCTGGCACCGTTTGTTCTTGGCCATAGGATCATTTTGAACCATGGAGCCATAGCGGAGAAAAAGGTGCCGGCTGATTTGGTTGCGTCCATTATAAAGAATATTTCTGTACCGGTACATCTTGACCGCAAGGAGGCCTAGCAATGACCAATTTGTCGTTACTGCAAGGAAACGTCAGGCTTCAAAACGCAGGACGAGCCGCAGCCGCAGGGGAACATGTGCTGCTGAAGGCAGCAGGTGCAATGATCCTGCTGGCGATTAGTGCAATTCCGGCATACTATGCAGGGGGTTTTTACGGATATCTTCCCGGTCTCACGCTGCTCGTGTTCTATGGGGTATCTGCGCTGCATCTGATGATCCTTTGGAAGGGGATACACTTTGAAACGGAAGCGACAGATCTGGTGTGTGAAAAAGGAGAACTGGCCAGCGCAGCGCTCAAAATCAGGAACGATTCCAGGCTGCCTTGCATAAAACTGAGTGCGGAGCTTTACATCGGCGGTTTTTTTCCGGGAGAGGGAACTGTTGAGGCAAAGACTTTGGGGCTGGAAGGAAAAAGCGATGCCTCGTTCGTAATTTCATCGAAAATGAATCATATTGGTGTTTATGAAGCGGGAATCAAGAACCTTAGCATTTATGATCTGACGGGAATGTTTTGTATCAAAATCAAAGGTGGCGCGACCTTTGAGATTACAGTCCTTCCAAAGGTTACGGGCGGCAATGTGGTTCGGCTTGATGAACGGCGGCTAACAGAAAGCCAGAACGTTCAAAAAAAAGCGGTCAGCGATGGGTTTGACTACACAGGGGTTCGGGAATACGCACTGGGTGATTCTATGAAGCGGATTCATTGGAAGCTCTCCGCCCATTCCTCGGACTACATGACAAAGATCACCGAAAGCAGCCGAAAAAGCGATCTGGCAGTGATCCTTGACCTGGTATCAATCTCCGGGGAGCCCAAAATGCTGCCGTGGATGTATGACAGTCTGGTTGAGGCGGCCCTTTCTTTGATTGAGCAGGCTGCGGCAAGAGAGATCGAGTACGCGCTCTTTTTTGTTGGACGGGATAAGGAGCTGCATCGTGTTTGCCCGAGAGGACAGCAGGATTATCCTGATTTGATTCGAATTCTTCCCCCTCTGATTGGGACGCGAAGTAGAGCTGCAATGGACGGACTGGATGGGGCTGCTATTTTGGATAAAGAGAAGCAACTGAGTAACAGAAGCACCAATCTGATCCTTTGTACATCCCACGTAACGGATATGCTCATCTGGGAGCTGATTTCTGCGAAAAAGCAGCAGCGAAACCCGGAGCTTTATTATATTCTTCCTCCCGGAACAGGAGGGGAGACCGATGGGGCTTTGGATCATCGTGCAAGGCGTAAGGAGCAGAGTAATCTTACAATCCTTGAAGAGTACGGAATTCGATGTCATTGGATCACATCGGAAAATGAAAAGACCGTAACGCACGAAGTGAGACAATCAATTTGAGGCGATCGATTTGAGAAACTAAATGGAGACAACCTGCATGATCAAGCATCTGATATCTGAACATAAATCGTGGAATCGGTCCGGACGCCAAGCAATGCTTGTAGATATCTTGCTTTGTACCCTGATCTCCATGGCACTTGCGGTAATTGTATTTGCCGGCTTTGATTCAAGCGAGCCGCTGCTGGCCAATATGGGGGCCATGGCTGGAATAACGCTGCTGGTGACGGGGGTGCTGGAAGCCGGGTATTGCAGTGGGAAAAGGGCAGACTCCGGATCTCACAGGGAAAAACCCAACTCGGAAGCTAGATTTCGCTATGAAAGAGGCAAGCTGATCGCTGTACTGCTGTCGATAGCGGCAATGGCTTTGAGCAGCTTTGGCTTGTATCAAAAGAGCTCTGGCGGGTCCCTTGGAATGTGGGCAGACTTCCTTGGAGCAATGGATAAAAACGGGAACCTTTTCCCGGCGGTGACTGTTATGGTGGCATTGCTTGTCTTCTGGCTGGCCAGAATAAGGATGGGCATCTGCCTGCTGTTTCTTGGGGGGACATTTCTGGCGGCTTTCTTTGATCTGCTCGGCTATCCTGTATCTGCGTCGGGCCTGCTCCTTTTTTTACTGGGATGCCTGACCCTGTGCTTTTATCGGGCAAGAGAAGCGCTTGGAACCAGCGATTTTCACTGGAATGCCCTGGCTCGCTCAGTAATGGCGGCTGGCCTGATTCTACTCATTGCGGCTGGATTGTTTTATGGAGCCTCAGGCTTTCTGCAGCCTCCCGGTGGCAAAGGAGAGCTTACGGCCAGACTCAGGGAGGAACCGGTTATGGAGCGGCTTGGCATTGCATCGACAAAAACAATCCTCACAGAGGAGCCAATTCCGCCAGAAATAAAGAAGCAGGAAAAACCGGAAGAGGAAAAGAGGCTGGAAGAAGAGAAGCAGCAGGATCAGCGTAAGGAAACCGGGAGAATCGGAAAAGGCTTACATCTCGCTGCGGCGTTGGCAGTCACCTTTCAGTCAGCAGAAAAATTTCTATGGATTGCAGTTCCAATCGTAATCGTACTGGCAGCAGCAGCAGTCCCTGCGAGAATCCTGCTGAGAAAACGCTGGTATCAAAAAGTCCTGATGGCAAGCAGGGAGCAAGGTGTAACCCTGCTCTACCCTTACTTTCTGAAACGGCTAGGTAGAATCGGGCTCAAGAGGCCCCAGGATATGACCCTGTCTGAGTTTGCAGAGAACGCAAGAGAGGCTTTGAAAGGGTTTGCTGTCTATGATGCAGATTTCCTGCGTCTGACCCGGATCTATCAAAAAGTGATCTATGGGGGGCAACAGGTATCAGAGAAAGAGTTCGAACTGTTTCAGGACTTTTATTCGGAATTCCTCAAAAACTTAAAAAAAGAAATGGGCAGCATGAAATACCTCTTTGTGTATTTTATGCTTTGATGATGTTAAATGAACTCCCCTTTTCTTGCATCCGCAGGAATCGGGGAGTTTGTTTTTTTGTATTTCATTCTTACGAAAAGAGGCTTATTTCATGACCTTTACTGCCATGGATTTAAAGATAGCGTAAAGCTCGTCCCCTGTTTTGATATTCATCTCTTCCAGAGAGCGGCTGGTGATCAGGACCGTCAGCGGAATTCCCACGTCAAGGGTCACCCTGGCGCTTTTTTCATCCACGGCAATACCTGTGACGGTTCCTTTGAGCATATTTCGTGCACTGCTGATGATGGGACCGGCACTCAAAATGATGTCTTCGGGGCGCACGGCGACCTTCACCCTGCCTTCCAGCTCCGTTGCGACGTTGATTTTAACAGAGCCTGTCAATGCGTACTGATATCCGTCTTCCCGCACAAGCTCAGCCTCATATACGTTCTCAGACCGCTTCGTGCTCATGAAGTAAAGCTCAAGCTGGGACGCTGATACCCGTATGCTTCTTCCGATATGATGGGCTTGAATATCGCCTCGTTTAATCATTTCATAGACCGTGTACTTGGACAGCTTTAACTTTCCGGCAAGCTCTTCCGGCGTATAAAGGATTTCTTCCCGCATCACAGTAAACCTCCTTGTTGTTTGTGACTATTATTATAATAGCTCTGAAGGATGAAATCAACTTTACTTGTATTCTGGCTCAGCGTACAATGGAATAAGATTGTTTTTTTTCGCTTGATTAAAATAGTACAGGCGGGAATTCTATAGGAATAGGAGCAGGAGAATGAAAAGACAGAGTAAACGGATCATATTTGCAGTGCTGATCCTAACACTAGCCATAGGCTGCGCTTTTTCAGGATGTGGCAGGGGAAAGGGAAGCGAAAGCATAGACGGGGCAAATCAGGGCGATCAGGAGGCGGCAAGCGTTGAGGTTAATATTTCTGCCGCAGCTAGCCTTACCGATGCACTGACTGAAATTCAGACAGAATATCAAAAACAGGCAGCTGTTGTTCTGGTATTTAATTTCGCTGCATCAGGGGCCTTACAGAAACAGATCAGGGAAGGAGCTCCCTGCGACCTGTTTCTCTCTGCATCGGAAGAACACATGGACGGGTTGGAGGCAGAGGGACTCATCGTATCCGAGTCCAGAGCGGATCTTTTGGGCAATGCTTTGACTCTTATCGCTTCATCGGAACAGAGCGAGAATATCAAGAATTATAATGATCTGACGAAAACTGAGCTGTCCGGAATTTCCATTGGGACCCCCGAATCTGTTCCCGCAGGAAAATATGCGAAACAGGCACTTCAGAATTTGGGAATTTGGGACAAACTAGATGATCGGGTTATCTATGCCAAAGATGTTCGCCAGGTGCTGGAGTATGTGGATACGGGCAATGCTGATTGCGGCCTTGTCTATAAGTCAGATACACTTGCAATGAAAACGGGAACGGTTGTCATGGATCTTCCAGAATCCAGCCACGCTCCCATTGTTTATCCCATCGCTTTAATAAAGGATTCGCAGCAACAGGAAGCAGCAGCTGCGTTTTACAAATTTCTGCAGACTGACTATGCTGCTGGCGTTTTTGAAAAGTACGGATTTACCGTACTTTAAGTGTGGAATACGACCAAATGCATAAGGTTCCGGAATATCCCAGCGGTTTTAGGGAATGTATGTTTGGAGATTTCTTTGTCGAAAAATCTCCAAAGATGCGGTATAATGGTCTTAACAATAATCGGGCTAACCATACACAACTGGCTAAGGAGGCATAAATGCTGTCACCCATCCTACTGTCACTGAAAATTGCAGCCATCGCGACGATTTTTTCTTTTCTTTTAGGCGTATTCTTTGCCTATGCCATCAATAAGAAGAACATTCCGGGAAAAAATATATGGGAGACGTTTTTGATCCTGCCTATGGTATTGCCGCCTTCCGTACTGGGATACCTGCTTTTGATCGCTTTTGGAAAAAGAGGCCTAGTAGGGGGATTTCTGCTGGACACCTTCCAGATACAAATTGTATTCACTTGGGTGGGCGCTGTAATTGCTTCCTGCATCGTATCTTTACCGTTGATGTATCAGAATGCAAAATCAGCCTTTGTGAGCCTGGATCCAATCTATGAAAGAGCGGCGAGAACTTTGGGAAGCAGCGAATGGAAGATCTTCCGAACGGTGGTTTTTCCTCTGGCATGGCCGGGGATAATCAGTGGGATTGTGCTCTCCTTTGCAAGAGCAATCGGCGAGTTTGGAGCAACACTGATGATTGCGGGGAATATACCGGGCCGGACTCAGACTATTCCCACAGCCATCTATTTCGCCGTAGAATCAGGAAATACTGAGCTGGCCAACCGGCTTGTGCTGATCATGACCATCTTTAGTTTTCTCTTGATTTTCTGTCTGAACGCCTGGCTGAAAAAAAAGAACTATATCGGCAGGCAAAGCTGAAAATTCCGGTATTAGAAAAAGCGGTTTTGTACGACGTGCCGCAGGCTGGTGGAAACGGAGGAACCTTTTCGATGGATTTTAGAATCATAAAAAGACTGGACCATTTCACAATTGACGTTAATTACGGCTTTGACAGTGGAATTCTTGTTGTTCAGGGGGAATCAGGGGCAGGAAAGACAACCCTCTTAAATTGTATCGCAGGACTTGCACTGCCCGACGATGGAAGGATATCGGTAGGGGAGAAGCTGGTCTTTGATCATAATCAGGGCATAGATGTTCCTACGCGGCTGCGGGCGTTGGGATACCTTTTTCAGAATTACGGACTATTTCCCAATATGACCGTTCATCAGAACATCATATATGGGATTAAAAATAAAGAAGAATACAAAGATAAGAAAAAACGGGAAGAGTTGCTGCAATATGCGGATTATATTATGGATACCTTTGGCATTGCGCATCTGAAAGTCAAGCATCCCAATCAGATTTCAGGGGGAGAGAAGCAGCGCGTTGCACTGTCGAGAGCTATTGTTACGAAGCCGAAGCTGCTGCTGCTTGATGAGCCCTTTTCTGCGCTGGACAGCCGGACGAAGGAAATCGTCTATCAGGAGTTTGCCGCATTCAAGAAGGAATTCAAGATTCCAACCATTCTGATTACCCATGATACCCAGGAAAGCGAACTCTTTGCTGATAGAAGAATTCTGATGAAGGATGGTAAAATCGTAGAGGAGCACTGATATGAAACAGAAGTCAGGAACTGATAAAGGGGCGATTGAGAGAAGTGAGGCTGAGATAGCTGCGGCTGAGATGCTTGGTACTGACCGGCACGATCGGATTGCAGGGATCATTCTTGCTGCAGGATATTCCTCGCGCATGGGAGACTTTAAACCTTTATTACAAATAGGTAATCGTACAGCGGTAGAATGGATTGCCGATACATATAAAAAATCTGGGATCAGTTCGGTCCTTGCGGTAACTGGATATAAGCGGGAGCTTCTGGTGCCGGTTCTTGAAAAGAAAGGGATCAGAGAAGCGTACAACCAAGAGTATGATATGGGTATGTTCACCTCAATCCAAAGAGGCATCAGGGAGGCCATGACTGTTTTCGCCGATGGGCCCGAGGGATATTTTCTTATGCTGGCCGACAGTCCGCTGGTATCGGCGGGTGTGCTTAAAAAGATTATGGATCAGCATAGAGAGGTGCCGGAGGCATTTATTGTTCCGTGCTATCAGGGAAAAAAGGGTCATCCGTTATTTATTCCGGCCTGTTTTGCAGAGGAGATTCTGGATCATAAGGGCGAGGGAGGATTGAAAGCGGTCACCAGCCGCCATGAAGATCGTATGATTAAGCTTGAGGTGGGCGATGAATCGGTTGTCCTGGATATGGATACACCGCAGGGATATCAGGAACTGCTGGATTATTATGAGGAACGGTCTTCCTATGCCCAAAACCGGGGAATTGACTGGGATGAAGCGGGAGAAACCGCATCAGGGGAGCAGGATGCCGGTCTGAAGCTGATGCTTCAGGGGAAGCGGCTGTTTCTGGTCAGACATGGAGAGATCCGCCAGCATAGCGAGAAGATATTTCTTGGTCAAACCGATGTACCACTATCAGAAAAAGGGAGGCAGCAGGCAGCAGAAGCCGCGGAAGAACTTCTTGGTAATGAAGCCAGGCCTCTTTGCATTTATTCCAGCGATCTGCTTAGGGCAGCAGAAACAGCGGAACTGATACGGGCACGTTTCGCTGAAGAGGAGAACCTGTCAGAGCTCTCAATAATCTGCGACAGCAGATTGAGAGAAATGTCACTTGGATGCTGGGATGGCTGCTTCATCCGAGAAATCATGGAGCAATACCCGGAAGAATATAAAAGACGGGGAGAGAATCTCCTGACCTATAAATTTGACCATAGCAGCGAAAATTTCTACGATCTGCAATATCGTGCAATGAAGGCACTTCGAGGAATCTTAAAGCAGGAACGAGCCATAGAAATCGGACAGAACACCGAGAATAAAACGAAAGACATTGTTATAGTTTCACATTGGGGAGTAATCAATGTGATTTTATGTAGGCTTCTGAACGTGCCGCTGGAGAATGGGAACAGACGTCCCATCACCAACGGAGGCATTATCGCTCTTGATTTCAGAATATAAATTGTTGTTTTTAAAAGGAGAGGCATTATGAAAGAAGTTTCGGTATTTGATGCGGTGGGTATGGTTTTGGCTCATGACCTTACTCAGATTATCCCGGGTGAATTTAAAGGGCGGCGATTTAAAAAAGGGCATGTGATCGCCAGCGAAGACATCGATGTGCTGCTCAGCATGGGTAAGCGGAATCTTTTCGTCATCGATAAAGAAGAAAAGGATATCCATGAGGATGAAGCAGCTTTGAGAATTGCAGTAGCGGCAGCCGGGAATGGGATCCGGCTGGTTGCTCCAGGAGAGGGCAAGATCGAGCTGGTTGCTGATTGTGACGGATTGCTGAAGATCAATACCGCTTTACTGAATCAGCTCATTGATCAGGATGAAATTATGTTTGCCAGTATCCATGAAAATCAGCTGGTTAAAAAAGGTCAGAAGATTGCAGGTACGCGGGTAATCCCATTATTTGTCAACGAAAGCATCGTTGCAGGAGCGGAAAAGGTCTGTCAGACTGGAACGCTAATCGAAGTTCTTCCTCTTAAAAAGCTGAAAATTGGCCTTGTGACCACTGGAAGTGAAGTTTATACCGGAAAAATAAAGGATGCTTTTGGGCCTGTGCTGAGGAAAAAGTTTGGAGACCTGGGAAGTGAGGTAATGAATCAGGTTTTTGCAGACGATGATGAAGATATGATTGCAGGCTGTATTCAAAAACTCATTGAGGAAGGTGCTGACATGATTGGCGTCACCGGAGGCATGTCCGTTGACCCCGATGACAGAACCCCAACGGGAATCAGAAAAGCAGGAGGCCATATTGTAACCTACGGGGCTCCCGTTTTGCCGGGGGCGATGTTCATGCTGGCGTACATCGGGAATGTTCCTGTTGTTGGACTTCCTGGCTGTGTCATGTATCGAGGTGTAAGCATCTTTGATCTGGTAGTTCCCCGGATCTTGGCAGGTGAGATCCCTACGAGAACGGATATCAAAAAACTGGCGCACGGCGGGCTATGCCAGACTTGTGAAGTGTGTACTTATCCCAATTGCGGCTTTGGTAAGGCATATTAAAATATCCTCACAACATATTGAGAGACGGAAGGGCATTTTTCCTAAATCAGGAATGTCTCTAGAGTTTTCAAAATGAATCAAATCCTGCTGAGAGTACATTCTGACAGCAGGATTTTTGATTGAATCAGAAATACATTTCCAATTCAGATAATACGAGGAAAATAGATCGTGTTATTATTAGAAAACCTATTGATATTAGCATATAATAGGTGTATTATATGGTCTTGCCCTGATAAATCAGAGATTATTTAACATAGAGCGCAATGGTAAGTTGCGTAGGAGTGGAGGAAAAACCAATTAACCGGCTTAATACGTATGTATAGACAAATTAAAAGATTCATTATAGGAAAACCATTAAAAAATGCAGCCTTAAAAGATGAAAAACTGGGCATTCTGTGGGGACTGCCGATTTTATCTTCCGATGCGATTTCCTCCGTAGCTTATGCGGGGCAGGAAATGCTTCTGGTTCTGATTCCTGCCGTAGGAATTGCAGCCTACGGACGCATGTCCATTTTGTCCTGGTGCATCATCGGACTGCTGACGGTTCTCATGCTATCCTACCGTCAGACCATTGACTGCTATCCCGGCGGCGGAGGTGCATTTATCGTTGCCAAGGAAAATTTAGGTGAAATCCCAGGGATCGTCGCAGGTTCAGCTTTGGCAGTAGGATATATCCTCACTGTTGCGGTAAGTGTTGCGGCAGGGGTGGAGCAGGTTACGTCGGCCTTCAAATTTCTAAGGCCATACAATATCATTATTGGGGTTTTACTGGTGCTGCTGCTGATGGTAGGAAACCTGCGAGGTACCAGAGAGTCGTCGAAACTATTTGGAATTCCTACATATGCTTTTGTTGCAGGGATTCTGACTCTCATTATTTATGGTTTCTTTAAGCTGCAAATGGGATATGTGCCACGGCAGCCGGATTTGGCTGCGCCGACCCAATCGATCACAATGCTTCTGATGCTGAAAGCCTTTGCCAGCGGTTGTGCCGCACTGACCGGTGTAGAAGCGGTAAGCAATGCGGTACCTAACTTTAAAGAGCCGTCACCGAAGTATGCGAAAACAGTGCTGCTATTGCTCTGCTTGATTATTTTGCTGCTGTTTTCTGGTACGTCCCTGATTGCCAACTACTATCATGTTATTCCCGGTGAAGAGGGGGCTTTGCTGGTTTTGCTTGCGGAAGAAGTCTTTGGGGACAGCTTTATGTTTTATTACATTACGGCATCTACCTTTTTAATCTTGATTCTGGGAGCCAATACCGCTTATTCGGGTTTCCCTATGCTCATTGCGGTTATGGCCAATGAAAAATACGCGCCAAAGCAGCTGAGCATGAGAGGAGACAGGCTGAGCTATACCAACGGCATCATCATGCTCTCGGTGGTTTCTATCTTGCTGATTGTTGGATTTCAGGCCAATGTTACTTCACTGCTTGGATTGTATGCCATCGGGGTATTCATTTCTTTCACCCTGTCACAGTCGGGAATGTTTATGAAATGGGTACGGGAAAAGAGCGGCAATTGGAGGCTGAAGTCCGTCATAAACGGATTTGGTGCTGTGATGACTGGAGTGGTTGTGGTCATCATTGCCATCGCAAAATTTAAAGAGGGCTCCTGGATTGTAATGGTGCTGATGCCAGTGATGGTGTTTGTTATTGATCGAATTCATAAGCATTACGTATCTGTGAAGGAACAGCTGAAGATAGAAGAAAGTGAATATGACGGGATTGATTTTGCAAAGCTGAACTATGCCAACAGAATCATCGTGCCCATTGAAAGTGTGAATAAAGCAAGTGTCAGGGCTTTGCGTTACGCCAACACCATCTGCGATGATGTCATTGCCTTTTGTGTCGCCATTGATGAGCATGGGGCCAGAGAGGTCAAGGAAAAATATGAAAAGCTTGGGACAGATATTCCGTTGGTTATTAAATTTTCTCCATACCGAAAGGTGATTGATCCGCTGCTGCGATTTATTGAATCTTCGGAGTATGACCGTGAGGTTGGTGATATGATTACGGTGCTGCTGTCGGAGTTCGTGGTTAAAAAATGGTGGCATCGGTTTTTGCACAACAATACAAGGGCATATATCGAGCGAAGATTGCTGAAGCATAAGCACATAGTGGTTTCTGTTATGCCGCTGCAATTGAAAGACGACATGGATTACCTCGAATCATTAAAAAAGAAAAAGAAGGGGATGTAATTATGAAAGTGAATATCGGCGTAGAGATCGGAGCGAAATTTATCCAAGCCGGTATCGTTGATAAGTATGGCAGGCTGCTGGCGAGAACAAAGGTGCAGTCCAAATGTGAACGGGGGCTTTCCGAGATCGTTGAGGATGCTGCAAATCTGATACGCCAACTGCTATCGGATAAAGATCTTGAATTAAGAAGCGTAAAGAGCATTGGTGTGGCCTGTCCGGGAGTTCCCGATGAAGAGAACAGCAAAATTCTCAAAACCTATATTTTGGGCTTGTATAACGCTCCGATAAAGGATGAGTTAAAAAGACACTTTGCAAATATTCCGATCTATGTGGAAAATGATGCGCATTGTGCAGCCATCGCTGAGAGTGCCGCCGGGGCTGCCGAAGATCTGGATTATTCTATCACAATCAACATTGGAACAGGAATCAGTGGAGGCGTTATCATTGATAATAGACTATATACCGGACTCAATAATGCCGGCGCTGTTCTGGGTCATATGGTAATCGATAAAAACGGAAGGAAGTGTTCCTGCGGAAGGAATGGTTGCTTCGAAACACTATGCTCAGCAAGGGCACTGATTGAAGACACAAGAACCGCAGCAGAAAAGAATCCGGAATCATTGATCTGGAAAGTCTGTGAGAATGATTTGGGTAAGATAACGGAGCTGACAGCTTATGAAGCCATGACCCTGGGCGATGAGACGGGTAAAGAAATTTTTCGCTGCTATGTCGATAATCTGGCAGTAGCACTGACCAATCTTGCCAACATTCTCATGCCGGAAGTCATCATTCTGTGCGGCGGGATCACAGGCCTGGGCGAGGAGCTGCTAAAACCCGTTCGGGAAAAGATGCATGGGTGGGTTTACAGCAGAGAGACGACACTGCCGGCACTGAAGTTATCCGAAATGGGAAGCGCGTCTGTATTGGTCGGTGCAGGCATGCTGGCAGCGTATAAGAAAAAATAATCGAAAGAGCCATCCCTGTTTCAGGGGATGGCCTTCTCATTTCAATGGCTGTTTTCTCATTTTCACCGGCTGTTTTCTCATTTCAACGGCTGTTTTCTCATTTTCATCGACTGCTCTCCCATTCTGCAGATGGCGATCACGCTTCAAGATCGCCATTTTTCAATGAGTTCCGTAAGAGCAGACTCCATGTCTTTCAGTGGGATCTGATTATAATAAAAGATCAGAGCTGCGGTGTTTCCCGGAAGTGCTTCCGTAAAGGTGGTGATGGGCAGGGTACTGATTCCCAGCTCTTTGGCTTCCCAGCAGAGGTCAGCCGCAGGCTTGCTGCTTTTCACACCGATGAGCATATTAATTCCAGAAGAACTATTGATGGGCTGGATAAAGCCCGGCCCCCATTTTGCAAAGATAGAGAGCACCGCCTGAAGTTTTTGAGCATACAGTGTTCGAAGCTTTTTTATATTTGTCTGATAGAGACCTTTTGACATATAGATTGCCAGGGTCAGCTGCTCTGATTTGGAACAGGTTTGGGTATAATCTCCCTGGAATGTGTCGAAGATTTCAGCCATATGAGAGGGAAGAACCATATAGCTGATCTTGATGGAGGGAAATAGGGTGGAGGAAAAAGAGCCCAGATAGACCACTCGCTGATGGTGATCCAGACCCTGAAGAGAAGGAATGGGTTTGCCGAAGTAACGAAGCTCACTGTCATAATCATCCTCAATAATGATGCTGTCATTTTTCGTCGCCCATTCCAGAAGCTCATATCGCTTGCCAATAGGCATTACGTAGCCTGTGGGAAACTGATTGGACGGACTCACATAAACGGCAGACCTGATATTGGCGGGAAGCTTTGCAATCTGAATCCCTTCTTTTCCTACGGCAGCGGCCGTGATGGCAAAATCCCTGTCACGGAAGATATTTCTTACCGGCAGATAACCCGGTTCTTCAACGGTAACGTGCTTCATCCCCATCTTGGTCAAAATTGTACAAAGCTGGCCGGTTATCTGCTGCGTTCCTGCTCCGATTACAATCTGAGCAGGAACGCAGGTTACACCCCTTGCCTGGTAGACATATCTGGAAATTTCTTTTCTTAGAGAAATCTCGCCTTTGGGATCGCCTTCCCTGAGCAACAGCCAGGAATATTCAGTCAATACCTGATTGATGCACTTTTTCCATTTGATAAAATCAAAACAAGATGGGTCATAATATCCCTGCGACTTAAAATCTGAATTTGTCGGAATGAGAGGCAGCGACAAAGGGCTTTCTGCGAACGCGCCGGATTCCTTTTGAACCGTACCCATACCGGCGGAAATTTCATTGACATAATAGCCTGATTGGGGACGGCTATAGATATAGCCCTCAACTAGAAGCTGATTATAAGCCAGTTCTACCGTGGTTAAGCTAAGACCGAGATCTTTTGACAGCTTTCGGAGCGAGGGAAGCTTTTCCTGTGGATCAATCGTGCCCTCCAGTACTGAATCTTTGATGTATTGGTAAAGCTGATGATATAAAGGAACCCCAGCATCCTGACTCAAATTAGGAATAATCGCTTTCATCTTAACCTCCTGTACCGAAATGAAAAATAGATATCAAATAACAGTTGTAGATAATATAAGAAAATTTCTAAGAAAAACCATAATTGTACTTATAAAAGTAAATCAAATTGCATATTTAAAAAAGTACAATTTAATTATATTATAATACAAGAAAAAACAATCTGTCAAATTCAAGGAGTGTTCATTATGACAAGCATAGAAAAGACGGACAATTATCGTGAGAAGACGATGAAAATTATATTAACCGGCCTTATGATGGCATTGATTGTGGTTGCCACCATCGTCATACCTATTCCGGTTCCCTTTGGAACAGGATATATCCATTTTGGTGACGCAATGATCTTTCTGTCGGTGCTGATCCTGGGATGGAGATACGGCGCTGTTGCTGCCGGCGTTGGCTCTGCTATGGCAGACATCCTCATCGGATATGCAGTCTGGGCACCCTGGACGCTTTGCGTGAAGGGCATCATGGGTGCGGTCATGGGTATCTTTATCTTAAAATCTATGGAAAAGCGAGGAATCAAAGTCCTGGGAGTGCCCATCTTTCAGCTGATCGGAATGATTTTAGCAGGACTCTTCATGGCTGCGGGCTATTATGTTGCCGAAGGTGTTATCTATGGAAGCTTTCTTGCAGCGCTCGCGGGAATTCCCTGGAACATTCTTCAATTCGCGGTAGGAGCGTTTATCGCTACCTTGCTGGCGGCTGCGCTGTATAAGACACCGGCATCACGCTATTTTGCCTTTCATCCGATTACAGGGCCGCAGGGTTCCAAGGAATAAACAGATTTTCCAATAAAATATGAACAATGTTAAGTTCCGGAAAAATTGCGAAAATAGATTGTAAGATTTTGATAGAGATTGACTAAAGGGAGGCCTACAAATGCGAGTGCATTTTATGTCTCCCTTTTTTCGTATTTTTGATGTGTTTATATGCCAGGAGTAATTTTAAAAAAATGTTAGAAGATAATAATGAGCAAATAAGATTACAAAAATCTTCCACCCTGACAGGAAATGTGGTATCGTAATAGAATCAATAGGGATTTAGATCCGGGCAGTGAAAAACAAACAATTATACAGAAAAAATAGATATAAAAGGGGAGATTGTGAATGAAGGCACTCATACTGAGTATTTCAACAGGACAGGGGCACCATGCTACAGGGCAGGCAGTAGAAAATGCATTCAAAGAAAGGGGAGTTGAATGCGATACGCTGGATGCATACGAGTATATAGAACCGATTTTGTCAGATTTGGTGTCTAAAGGGTATCTGTTATCCACCTCATATGCGAAGAAGATATCCTCAAAGCTCTATGATATTGTCGTAAAAAAGAACAAGCCACTAAAAAAGTACTCTGTACCCAAGCTTACAAATGTAGTATGGGCAAAAGATCTGAAAAGCTATATTGACGAAACGAAACCGGATGTAATTGTTTGCACCCATGTGCTCTCTGCCATCCTGGTCAACATAATGAAAGAGCGTCATTGGGTAGACGCCATTACAGTAGGAGTTGTGACAGACTTTACGGTTCACCCTTTGTGGGAGGAAGCAAGTTTGCTTGATTATTATGTGACACCTAGCGATCTTCTGGAATTTCAACTGGAAAAAAAGGGATTGGACATCAACAAGATGCTGCCCACTGGAATCCCCATAAAGCCGCAGTTTTCAGACCGCATAGATCGGTCTGAAGCAAGAAGACGTCTGGGTTTGGATTTGCACATGCACACCATTCTTCTGATGAGCGGAAGCATGGGGTATGGAAAAATCGATGAATCCATTGAACGTTTGGACCGCCTTAAGCTGGACTTGCAAGTAATGGTGGTATGCGGAAACAACAAGAGAATGTATAAAAAAGCGAAAGAATTAAAGACGGAGAAACGCTTTGATATCTACGGATATGTAGATAATGTGGACCTGATGATGGATGCTGCCGACTGCATTATTACGAAACCCGGTGGAATTACGACTTCTGAAGCAATGGCCAAGGGTCTTCCAATGATTATGGTAAATCCAATTCCGGGCCATGAGATGAGAAATGCAGAGTTTATGCTGAATAACGGACTTGCACTTTATGCCACGAAATCTTTTCCGCTGGATGAGGCAGTATTTTCGCTGTTTCAGCATCCAGAGCGTATCAATTACTTGAGATCTACCATTGAGATCTACGCAAGGCAAAATTCTGCCCAGACTTTATGCGACCATCTGATTAAAGATTATGGGGAGCGAAGAAGAACTGAATAAATGGATCGGCAAACGGCCTGTAATTGGCGTGCTCCCAATTTGTTTTCAAATTGGGAGCGCAGTGTCTCAAGTGTTTCAGTATGTAAATTATTCGATGTCAAAATTCTGCGAACTGAAATGATGATAATAACGGCCTAAAACTGCGGTAAATTTCAACACACAGTAGTCTGGATCGGCAATTCCTTGGGGATAATACATATTGTCGCCTTCCCGCCATATCATCTCCTTGCTCGCATGGTCTTCGAGAACCTCCATGGTTCCCTGCAACATCGCCCCGCGGAAAAACCTCTTGTCACAAAAGTAAATGCATGCTTTCGGATTTGCCCGATATTGAGACACCCGCATGGAAGACGTATTTGTTGTAAAATAGAAGATTTTGATTCCCTCTCGTTTTCTCGGGGGGAGCATTGCTTTTGTGCAGGGAAAACCATCTTCTCCAATAGAGCTGATAAATGAAACACCCTGCTTATCAATTAGAGTTCCAATCGTTTGTTCTGGATTCTTTAACATGATTTAACCTCCGTTATCTTTTGTTTCTATTTTTAGAAGAAGTTTAATCAAAGCCCTTCCTCTATATCAAACCTTCTCAAAGCCCTTCCTCTATATCAAACCTTCCTTGACCAAATAATTAGCAGAGGGAATTTCCTCCCGCAGAAGCTTCATGGCTGGCTTGGTAAGGAAGATGTTTTTCGTGTCGCTGGTTTCCCTCAGACTTTTAGCAATCATCAGCGTGATCGTTTTCTGATTGAGGCTCGATTTCGCTTTGACAAAACCCTCCAGCAGTTTGCCCTTAAGACTTCCGGATAACGTACTCAGCTCTTTATCCGTCTCCTGAATATGGGCGTCTACCGCTTCCTTTAGATGAAGATTATAAATGTGCTTCTTATAGAGAATCTCCGGATTCAGTCCGAAAATGCGCCCTGCAGTATCTGCACCTCTTAGGCTTCTCTTGTCAAATTCTCCTTTAACGAAACAGAAAAAATGTCCGTCGTAGGCACCAAAAGCTTTAAGGGCATCCAGGTAGCCCAGCCGAAGTATTCGTTTTGAGTTGAATTTATCAAAGATCAAAATGTTCCCAAGATCCCAAGGGCATTGTATCACACGGAGATAATCGGCATTGGTCATTTTATTTCGCCTGATAATTCCTACGGCATCCAAATCAACGGCAATGATATGGGTGGCACCGCCATCAACGGCAAGGCCGACAGGAAGGTTATCGGTAAACCCGCCGTCGATGTACTTCAGACTGTCTATCTCATAGCTTTTCATGAGTGGAAATAAGGTGGAACTGGCTAAGATATAATCAATTAGCTTGCCGTTTGGAATTTGCTCTTTCGTTAGCGATTTAGGTGTCATTGAGGGCAGCTCTGCTGTGATAAGACCGTAATCTATTGTAGAGCTGCGAACTGCTGTCTCGTCGATATACTTCGTCAGAAGAGCTTTCAGTTTACTATTGTCAATTCCGTTGTTTGAGATTAGGTCTTTGAGATCCATATCAAAGACCATGGAAGTGTCGATATCCCTCCAAAGTGTGACTGCCAGATCGAATGCGTCCTGTGCAACAAGGGCACCGTTAATAGCGCCTACCGATGAGCCTGTTACAAGATCAATCCTGATCCCAAGCTCTCGCAGAGCCTGCCATACGCCTACTTCATAAGCGCCTCTGGCGCCGCCGCCGCCCAGAACCAAAGCGGTTTTTCGGTTCTCCATAATACCCTCCTATGCTCCGAAGATCAGAGGCCCGAACAGGGGCATCCGCTCTCTGAGCAAATTTACTGATAAATAAATAACATATAGAGCCAAGAGCCAGCAGCCACCAAATCTGAGCAGCCTTTGCCTGCTGAATGATCCGATCAGGATGATAGAAAGAATTAAGAAAGATAAAAAAGGGAGCTGGAAGTTCAGAATGCTTTTTTCATTGGTCATGGAAATGGGAGCGATGACTGCCGAGATTCCCACAGCCTGAATGATGTTCAGAATACTGGCCCCCAAGATGTTTCCCAGACCCAGATTTGTTGCTTTTTTTCTTATAGAGGTGATCACTGTGATCAGTTCGGGAAGCGATGTTCCAACTGACGTGAAAACCACAGCGATCATAACTGCCGGTACTTGAAACAGCTCAGCAATATGAATGCCGCTTCCAACAAGCAGATTCGAACCAAGGAGAACCAAACCAATACCAAGGGCGAAAAAAATGATTTTTCTTGTGAGAATTCGGGCAGATATATCGAAATCATTTTCTGTTTCGTCATAAACCACCCCTTCGGGTTGCTCGTCGTGATGAAGATCTCCTCTGGTCTTTTCGTCATCAACGATATCGTATTGAATATCCAAATCCATCAGTCTTCTGGCGGAACGAAAGTTATGAATGATATATAAGATCAGCAGAAGGATGAGAACGCAACCGGTTAGCGTTCCGATCTGGGAAAAGAAAAGGCCGACTGCCATGAGCAGTAAAAGTAGGGTGAGCAAGAAGATCGAGTTTTGGAGGAACTCCTTGCGGTTTTCGATTACCGGCCTGGAAAAAATCCATAAGACTGCTAAAATGAGCCCATTATTTACAGCGATGGAGCCGAGCGCGTTGCCCAGAGCCATTGCAGGCTCTCCCATAATGGAGGCAGCTCCAGAAACAAAGGTCTCCGGCATAGTTGTGCAAATGCTAATTACGGTAGCGCCTATGATCAATGGCGGGACGCGAAATACTTCCGCAGCCCAGACAGCAGCATCAATAAACCAGTCGCTGCCTTTGATCACCATGAAAAGGCCTGCAATAAAAAGGATGAAATATAAGATTTCGGACATTTGTTTCTCCTTTCATAAAAGCTGACAATTGGTGTAACGCAATTTGCCTATTGTCGAGTTTAACCAGCTTCAGGCATTTGTATGTGAAATCTATCATACGTGCGAGCAATTAATCACGTCAGTTTCCCGCGGGTATCATGATAGCTTTATGTGGAAAATTTATGATATTTTAAATTCAGTATATCATAAAAAAAATGAAGTTCAAAGAATCGCTTGAACATTTGTTTGAAACGGCGCATAATAAGAACGTGAGTTCTTGGCTAATGTGGAGGAGCGTGTATGGACACTACTTTGGAAAAACTGAAGATTCTGGCGGATGGAGCAAAATATGACGTATCCTGTTCCACAAGCGGGGTTGAGCGGAAAAATAATGGAAAAATAGGCAGTGCGTCGGCGGCAGGAATCTGTCACTCCTGGTCCGCAGACGGAAGATGTATTTCACTGCTTAAAATACTATTTACTAATAAATGTGTATATGACTGTGAGTACTGTATCAATAGGAGGTCGGCAGATGTAAGCCGGGCCAGCTTTGAACCCAAGGAACTTGCACGGCTGACCATAGAGTTTTATCGTCGCAATTATATAGAAGGGTTATTCCTTAGCTCAGCAGTGGAAGTGTCACCGGACTATACAGCGGAGCGGATTATGAACTGTCTGAAGCTGCTGCGGGAGGAATACGGCTTTGCGGGATATATCCATGCGAAGGTCATACCGGGGGTGTCGCCAGAGATCTTGCATCGCATTGGGCTTCTCGCAGATCGCCTGAGCATCAATATTGAGCTGCCAACGAAAGAAAGTTTGGGTCTCCTGGCTCCCCAGAAAAAACCGAAAAATATTTTTACTCCTATGACCCAGATCACACAGACTCTTACGGAGCGAAGGCAATTAAAGGGCCCGGGCACAATGTTTAAAAATCAGGATATCTATAGCACAGCATCCGATTTAAGATATTTGGAGCCTGAGGGGGAAAACCTTACGCCGGGAGATGGGAGCTTACTGGATCTTACCGGGCGGCCGCTTGCGATTCATAAACCCGGGAAGAGGGGAAAAGAAAAATTTGCACCGGCAGGCCAGACAACGCAGATGATTATCGGGGCGACGCCGGAGAGTGACCGACAGATTGTAAAAACCTCCGAAAGTCTTTACCGTAATTTTAAAATGAAGCGGGTTTATTTTTCTGCGTATATCCCGATCGCTGATTCGCCTTTGCTTCCCGGACGGTTTACTGCCCCGCCTCTTGCTAGAGAGCACAGGCTGTATCAGGCCGATTGGCTGCTGCGATTCTATAATTTTACTGCCGATGAGATTCTTGATGAAAAGACACCGTTTCTGGATCTTGAACTGGATCCAAAGATCAGCTGGGCGCTAAGAAATATTGAAAAATTTCCTATCGAGGTTAATAAAGCATCCTTAGAAGAACTGCTTCGCATCCCTGGCGTCGGAACGATATCTGCAATGCGAATTGTTCGGCAGCGCAAGCTGTCTGCAATTCAATTCGATGACCTGAAGAAGATCGGGGTGGTTGTAAAACGAGCGCGATATTTTATCACCTGCAGGGGGAGATACTATGGGGGAACTGACATCTTGCCGGAACAGATCAGACAAGAGGCGCTTGACTCGGAAGGCATTAGAAATCAGCTTTTGCCCAAAGCAGATCACGTTCAAATCTCAATGTTTAATCCCATTGTTTCCCAATGGGGAGCTGGAATCGCCCAACGTGCTGGAACAGTCCGAAGCTTTGAGGCAGATGCGCTAAACGTTGCCGAAGGTGTTCGAAGCTATACCGGAGATGTTCAAAACTTTAGCGGGGCAGGAAAGGAACGGATTCATGGTGGATTACCTCTATGATGGAAGCTTTGAGGGCTTTCTCACCTGTATCTATGAGCATTATTACAACGAAAAAGCTTCTGGGATTTATCGAAGTGACTTCTATCAAGCCAGCATTCTTGTGCCCTGTCGTACCGTTGAGACAGAAGAAAACAAGGCTACAAGAGTCTATGACGCCATTGAAAACAAGATTTCGAGGGAGGATCTGAAGCGTGCTTACCGCGTGTTTCTCTCCTCGGCAGAGGAAAAGGAAAACAAACTTCTGCAGTATCTCCGTCTTGGGTTTCAAAAGGGATCTGCGGTCAGCCTGCTTCACAGCAACCCCATCGTGTTTGAAGTTCAGCAGATTGAAAAAAAGGTGACGGTAGAGATGCACCGGCTGAAAGGGTTGGTTCGATTCTCTGCTCTGGTCAAACAAGCCCCTGGTTTAGTGGATCGTGAAATTCTCTACTGCAAAGTAGAACCCGACCATGACGTACTCGAAATTATTGCGGATCATTTTGCAGACAGGCTCAAAAGTGACCCGTTTATCATCCATGATAAAATTAGAAATAAGGCTGTGATTGCGCAAGCGGGCAGCTGGTATATTGCAGGCTTTACCGATGCTGACCTTCCGGGTCTTGGCGAATTAGAGCGGGATTATAGGGATTTATGGAAACGATATTTTGAAACCATCGCAATTCAGGAGCGCATCAATCCTGCTTGTCAGAAGCGAATGATGCCGGTGCGGTATTGGAAAAATTTAACGGAGTTTCGTTGATTGTTTATGATAATATGATAAAATAATAAAAGAAGCATGAATTGAATTTAGTGCTTGTAAACAAAGCTAAGGCAGTGCTGATAATATGGAGTTTGCACACAGTAATAATCAGCGTTTCCCAATTAGGTGAAGGATGAAATTAGTATTTTTAGATAAAAAGACGTTAGGATTCGATACGGATACGTCAGGGCTTGACCGTTTTGGTACTGTGGAGATCTATGACTGGATCACTGACATGGATGCAAGCAGGTATCTCGCTGATGCCGATGTAGTTATAACCAACCAAAACAAGCTCAACGCCGCAAACCTCGCATGTGCGGACAAGCTGAAGCTAATCTGTCAAACAGGAACGGGATATAATAACCTGGACATAGAATACTGCAGAAAAAATGGAATTGCTGTAACCAATGTACCTGGTTATGCGGCAGTGAGCGTAGCACAGCATACTTTTGCTATGCTTTTTTATCTTCTCTCTCACTCGTCATACTATGATGCGTATATGAAAGAGGGGAGATATTCATCAGGGGAAGTAAGAGATCCAAGCAAGGATTTTTTTGAGCTGGAAGGAAAAACATGGGGGATTATCGGCCTGGGAGACATCGGAAGAAAGGTAGCAGCGTATGCGCAGGGTTTTGGCTGCAGCGTTGTATATTTCTCTTCTTCAGGCGAAGATAGAAGTAACAGCTTAAAGCGTATGGAACTGGATGAGCTGCTGAACGAAGCGGACATCGTATCGGTGCATGCGCCTATGAATGAACGGACGCGAGGTCTCATCGGACTGAAAGAAATGAAAATGATGAAGCAGAGTGCATATCTATTGAACCTTGGCAGAGGCGGGATTATCGTTGAAAAGGATTTGGCCCAGGCACTTTCGGAGAGAATCATTGCAGGAGCCGGTCTTGATGTATTTGAGGAGGAGCCTCTCAGTCCGGACAACCCTTTGCTCACCGTTGTGGATAGTGGAACGTTATATATGAGCCCACACATCGGGTATGGCAGCAGAGAGGCAAGAGCCAGGCTGATGGATACCATCTGCAGCAATATTGAAAGTTTTCTAAAAGGAGAATCTAGAAACCGGATTGTTTAGGGTAAGAAGGAGGTGATCATTTGAATCCTGAATTAGAGAAGTTGATCTCATCAAGCAAGCGGATTGTTTTCTTCGGCGGAGCAGGCGTTTCTACAGAGAGTGGAATACCCGACTTCAGATCAGAGAACGGATTATATCAGGCCCAGTCAAAATATGGACATACTCCTGAAGAAATGCTGAGTCACTCTTTTTTTATAAATCACACGGAGACGTTTTACGATTACTATAAAAACAATCTCATCTATCCTCATGTAGCGCCGAATAAAGCGCATCTTGTTCTGGCTGAGTTAGAAGAAAAAAGAAAGCTGAAGGCAGTTGTGACACAAAACATTGACGGTCTCCATCAGCTAGCCGGGAGCAAGAAGGTTTTCGAACTCCATGGATCTGTTCAGAGAAACCATTGCATGAGGTGCCATACCTTCTACTGTCTTGATTACATTATGAAGCCGGAAAGCAGCAGAAGTGACGAATATCCCGACAGCAATATTCCGCGGTGCATCAAATGCGGGGGAGTTATTAAACCCGACGTGGTCTTGTATGAAGAGCCGCTTGACCAGGAGATTGTTGAAGGCGCAACAGATGCGATTTCAAAGGCAGATTTACTGATAGTGGGCGGAACATCATTGGTGGTCTATCCGGCGGCAGGGTTGATCAATTATTTTCGTGGGGATCACCTGGTTTTAATCAATAAAACAGAAACGCCATATGATCAAAGAGCGAATCTGGTCATACATGAGTCTATTGGTGAAGTACTGGGTTAAGACGTACTTTTTTAGGACTCCTTATCATTACACAAAATAACAGCCGCAGGGTACCCTGCGGCTGTTATTTTGTGTTCCTTTATTTTTGTTTGCCTTCCAGCATTTCAAGGGAATGCACTACACCTGCCATATTGGAGATGGGCAGGGCAAATGATAGACCCTTTCCTTCTGTTTTCAGACCGGCAGAAGCTACAATTGAATGTATAATGGCCTGCGTTTGCTCATGCCTAACGATATTCAGCACGACCTCTTTTTCCGGTTGTATCGAAATTGCGAAGAATTTTTCCAGTTCATGAATGCCGGTTCCCCGCGCGTAAAATACTGTTCCGCCATGGGCCCCCGCAGCTCTCGCTGCGTCTACCACTTGATCTGCAAAACCGCGGTTCACAATCGTCATGATCAAATCAAATTCTCTATCTGTAGCCAATTGAATTACCTCATTTCTCCTTTTTCACAAGTATTTGCATTATTCCTTGTTCGGGATGGCGCAAGGGCAGAAAACACCAACGATGTCATCGATGGGAAGGGAAAAGGTCAGGCCTCTTCCTTCTGTGCCAAGCCCTGCGGCTGCAACAATGGCATCCATTACGGCAGGGGCATCCTGGCGATCAACCACATTGAGGATAAGCTCTTTTTCCGGCTGAATCGAAATAGAAAAGAATTTTTCTATTTCATGAATACCGGTTCCCCGTGCAAAAAAGACGGTTCCTCCGTGGGCGCCTGCTTCTCTCGCTGCATCGACAACCTGATCGGCAAAGCCCCGGCTCACAATGGTTAGAACACATTCGTACTGTTTTTGACTTTCCAAAGAACATTTCCTCCTTTCCTACTCTTGCTGCCCCGTCATATAACGCAGGGCCAAAGGACCGCTTACTCCGCATACCGGTATTGTAAAAGCAAGTCCATTGCTGGCTTCATCAAGATCAAATTTATATAATATCTTATTTAATATTTCATGTGCGATATTATCGGAAACTACACTGATTACCAAGTCTCTTTCCAAAGAAGTCAGCCCCAGATAATCCATCAGCTGGGAACCGGCTGCGCAATAAGCAGGGGATATGAGATTAAATGTAACCCCATCCTCTCTTAAAACTTTCGATACTTCTTCTCCCAAGCCTCTGTCTACGATCGTGACTAACAGCTTGATTCTTTTGATACCGGCTGCTCCGCATTGCTTTGTATCATCCATGGTAAATTCTAAACTCCTTCCTTGTTCATCTGTTGCGAGGATCATCAAAATCCTCTCGTATGACTAGTTTCTGCAATTCTTCAAAATCTATATAGTCATTATCAGTTATCCTATCATTATAAATCTTTTCTTCGCGAAGGTCACTAGCCCATTCAATATTTTCAATAAATTCTGTATCGACCATCCATCCGTAATGTTCTGCTACATCACAGGATTGGCCGTACCATTCAATGCCTTCTTCCTCTTCTACGATATCTTCAGCAATATCTTCTATGAAGTCTTCTTCTTCTTCGGCGATGTCCTTCATCTTAAAGTTGTAGATCAGACCCATTACCTGAATGGTGATTAACGGGGTCATGGCCACCATGGCTACAACGCCGAACGCATCGGTCAGAATATTTCCGCCCACCGCTTCACAAGCACCCATCGTAAACGGAAGCAAAAAGGTTGCCGTCATCGGGCCGGAAGCGACGCCCCCGGAGTCAAAGGCGATGGCAGTAAATATTTTCGGTACGAAAAAGGTGAGTGCTAATGCTATTAGATAACCAGGGACTAAAAAGAACCAGATGCTGGTACCGGTAAGAACTCTGATCATAGCCAGGCCGATGGAGACAGCCACGCCGATGGAAAGGCTCCAGAGCATGGCGTTTTTGGAAACAGCGCCTCCTGTCATGACCTCGACCTCGTCATTCAGTACGTGGACGGCGGGCTCGGCAGCAACAATGAAAAAGCCCATGACCATTCCAAGGGGAATGAGAATCCAATTATAGGGAAGACCACCGATGTATTCTCCGATATAGGAACCAGCAGGCAGAAAACCAATATTTACACCCGCAAGGAATAAAACGAGTCCAAAATAAGTATATGCAATACCAATTGACAGCTTAATCAGTTGGCTCTTTGGCAGTTTCAATGAAAATAGCTGGAAAAGGATAAAGAATACAATGATCGGTGAAAGAGCAATCGCTACTTCTTTTGCATACTTGGGTAAAGCATAACCGAATAGCTGAAATATATCGTGCAGTGAGGTGATATCTTCAACATTGCTGAAAGAATGACCTCCGGCTGTTGTGTTGAAAAACATGCCCATGATCATGACAGCCAGGATCGGGCCGACGGAACAAAGTGCAACTAGGCCAAAACTGTCGTCGTGAGAACTTTTTCCTCCGCGAACAGAAGAGAGACCGATTCCTAAGGCCAGAATAAAGGGTACCGTGATCGGTCCTGTGGTAACACCGCCGGAATCAAATGCTACGGCTAGATAGCTCTCTGATGTGAAGGCCCCAAGTGCAAATACACCCACGTAAAGGCCAATGAGGATATAAGATAATCTCCATTGAAACAGAATCCGGAGTAAGGCCACAACGAGAAAGACTCCAACACCTGCAGCAACCCATAGAATTAGAACCATATTGGGAACGGAAGGAACTTGTTCCGCCAAAACCTGCAAGTCTGGCTCTGCAATGGTAATCATGGTCCCCATAATAAGACAAGCAACGATGAGCAGACTTAGTTTACGGGATTTGATCAATTGTCCGCCGATCTGTTCCCCCATGGGCATCATTGCGGTATCAGCACCCAATGTGAATAACCCCATTCCTGTGATTAGCAATGCGGCGCCGACTAGAAACAGTCCTCGCACACCAAATGGCATAGGCGTTATGGTAAAGTTTAATACCAAAACAATGATGGAGATTGGAAGAACCGAGGAAAGCGATTCCTTAATCTTGAGTATTAGTTTTTTATTCATAGAAAGCCCCCTTCAAAATGTCAGTGAGCAATAACGTTTCTTTTACGGAATATTATTCCGGATCTACATATTATTATGGTCAAAAGAATATATTCAGCTTTCAGGATAAAGAAATAAGATCTTCATCTGCTGCGTCTACAAATCATCGTGACGTAATCTGCAATGAAAATTTATATAACAAGGATAGATGAGCCCGAATTCGGCATCATCAAAAGGCTTTAACTTAAAACAAGCAAAAGAATTAATTCGCAAAAAGATAACTTATAGAAATACTATTTTTCTGTTCCATTTGAAAGTTAAGACATACGAAAAAATGTACGTATTTGATCTGCCTTAGGCAGCAGCCGGCAGAGTTTTCTGCTACTCTGTCGTAACTTGTAAAATAGAATCATATCCATATGTAGTGCAACTGTATTATCTACATATATATATATTTTAACCAAAAAACTCAAACTTTTCAAGCAAAGGATTTTCTGAGCGGCTTTTTTTCTTTTCCTCCGATTCACTTTTAAAATTCGAAATCGAGTGGTATAATAAATGAGGCCTGATGCAAATGATTGAATTTTGCAACGGAATATAAAATTGGAGGTCAATATGAATCTGTTAATTGCAAATGATGATGGGATCGAAGCAAAAGGAATAAAAGAGCTGGCCAGATCACTATCCCGTATTGCCAACATATATGTTTGCGCACCACACACACAAAGGAGTGCCTGCGGTCATGGAATCACTGTAGGAAAACCAATTAGTATGAAGGAAGTGGATTTTCCTAATGCCAAGCAGGCATGGGAGTTTACCGGAACACCTGCTGACTGTGTGAAGCTTGGCCTGAAAATGCTTTCTGAACAAGGCGTCAAGATCCACATGGTATGCTCTGGTATCAACCACGGAGGAAACTATGGAACAGATACCCTGTACTCCGGTACCGTATCTGCTGCTATCGAAGGATGCATCTGCGGACTGCCGGCAGTGGCGGTTTCTGTAAATGATCATAAACCTCTGACGTTTGAGGTTGCTGCTGAACTGGCTTATGAAACGGTTAAAGCAGCAATCGATAAAATTGATTCGAATACCGTTTTAAATATCAATGTACCGAACCTCCCGCCATCTGATATAAAGGGCGTTAAAATTGCAAGGCTTGGCGCAAGAGAGTATGAGGAATGGTTTGAGCCAAAGAAGAATGAAAATGGTGAAATGGAATACTGGTATTCTGGGACACCGGTCGTATACGAGGATCTGCCGGAGGATATTGATGTGGTTGCAATGCAAAATGGCTACGCAACCATTACACCGCTCCATTATGATCTGACAAGCTACAAATTGATTGAGGAGGTAAAAACATGGGGAATCAAGTTTTAAAGCTTAAAAAAGAAGATACTGTTTTAGTAGGAATCGATTTTCAGGAACGTTTAATGCCTGCTATGAAGGACAATGAAGACCTGGAAGAAGCTGTAGTAAAGCTGGTGAAAGGATGCAGAATTCTTGATGTTCCTGCTGTTTTTACACAGCAATACACAAAGGGATTGGGGCCTACCGTACCTGCGGTAGCTGCCGCATGGACTGAGTCGCTGGGCGAAGGGTCTCCCGAAGCAGAGCTTGTTGCTGTAGAAAAAACCAGCTTCAGTGCAATGGGAGAGCCGGTTTTTGTCCAGACACTGGAAAAGCTGGGGAGAAAGACGGTGATTATCGCCGGAATCGAGGCGCATGTGTGTGTTCAGCAAACCGTGATTGATCTTCTTGAAAAAGGGTATACTGTTTTTGTTGCAGTCGATTGTATCTCATCGAGAAGCAAACTAGACAAAAAATATTCACTGGGTAGAATGAGCGGCGCAGGTGCAGTGACCACTACCTGCGAATCCATCCTGTTTGAACTGCTGGGAGGGGCTAAGGAAGCTGGATTCAAGCAGATTTCAGCACTGGTGAAATAGGAAAGGCATAAAAAATGTTCATGCTTGAAAATCAAATCACAATAGAAGCGAGGCCGATTCTAGAAGAATATCTTGGAGGCTTTGATTATGGTACGTCGGGGCTTTCTTTCTCATCGCTCTATATGTGGAGAAATATCAATGATTTCAGCTGGCAGATGATTGGAGACTATCTTTGTATTGCCGGTCTAAGCCATCTTGAAACAGATACAAAGGAGCCGTTTCTGTTTCCGCCCCTGACAAAGAGCGGAAGCTATGATCCTGCTGCCTTATACAAAACCATTATGGAAGCAAAGGGAATATTCGAATCGAAGGGCTACATATTCAGCATCAGGCTGATGCCTTTTCATATGATGGACATTCTTGAGGCTGCATGCCCCGGAAAACTAAAGTTTTTCGACGATCGGCCCAATTATGATTACCTTTACAGAAAGCAGGATCTGATTGACCTGAAGGGAAGGGACTACCACAGTAAAAAGAATCATCTGAATTACTTCCTGAATAACTATCAGTATGAATACGTAACCTTGACTTCAGCCATGGCAGATGATGCCATGCGGTTTATTAAAGATTTTAACGAAAGAAAGAATTTACCGGAGCACGAGATGGCGCTCCTTAAGATGGAAGAACGCGCCATGTCTGACGTGTTTCACAATTTGGAGGCGGTGGGATACCATACTGCTGCAATTCTGATTGACGGAAAAATCGAGTCCCTGTGTGTCGGGGGGAAGCTGAACAGAAATACCGTAACGGTTCATGTAGAAAAGGCGAATATCGCATACCGCGGGTTGTATCAATTGATTAATAATGAGTTTTGCCGCCATATGGCGCCGAACATAAAGTATATTAATCGTGAAGAGGATATGGGAATCCCAGGTCTTAGAAAGGCAAAGCTTTCGTATAAACCTGTCAAACTGGTGGAAAGCCATATTGCGATATTTAAAGATGATTTGAAAAAGAACGAAAGATAATAAGGCAAATTGAGCTGTGCGCCCTAATATTTACTGGGGCGCACTTTTTGAAACAACAATCCTTGTGAAAAAAATAACTAGAAATATGTTAAAAAGAGCAGATTTGGTGGAATATTTTCATCAAAAAATCATTTTCGCTTAAATATATTTCCCGAATTTGAATTTTGCGACTTTTTGATATTGCCTTGTTTTTTTCTGTGAGAGTGATATTATATAGAGTGAGTTAATCCTTTCATAAGAATAATGTTATTTTATCTATAAACGCTTAATAAATGTCTAATAGTTAGGAAAAAATGGAGGGTAGAATGAGAGAAGTAGTAATTGTCAGTGCGGTTAGAACTCCAATCGGGAGCTTCGGCGGTTCGCTGAAGGATTTTTCCGCAGTAGATCTGGGTGCCATCGCTGTAAAAGAAGCAATTAAGAGAGCGGGTATTGATCCAGCAATCATTGAAGAAGTAGTATTTGGTAACGTACTCCAGGGAGGCCTGGGACAGAACGTTGCAAGGCAGGTAGCCATGGCTGCAGGCGTTCCTAAGGAAGTGCCTGCTATGACCATCAATAAGGTATGTGGATCCGGCCTTAGAACAGTAGGTCTTGCAGCACAGATCATCAAAGCAGGAGACGCTGATTGCGTACTTGCCGGCGGAGCAGAAAGCATGAGCCAGTCCGGTTATATCATGCCTGCTGCAAGATGGGGCGCTAGAATGGGCGATGCCAAAATGATCGACATCATGGTTCATGACGGCTTGACCGATGCATACAACCACTATCACATGGGAATCACCGCTGAGAATATCGTCGATCAGTGGGGACTGACAAGAGAAGAGCTGGATCAGTTCTCAGTATCTTCCCAGAACAAAGCGGAAGCAGCCATCAAGGCAGGAAAGTTTAAGGATGAAATAGTTCCGGTGGAAATTCCTCAGAGAAAGGGCGATCCCATCATCTTTGATACCGATGAATATCCTAAATTCGGAGCAACAATAGATGGAGTCGGAAAGCTGAAGCCAGCATTTAAGAAGGACGGAGCTGTTACCGCAGCCAATGCTTCCGGAATCAACGACGGCGGAGCAGCCATCATCGTAATGTCCAAGGAAAAGGCTGACGAGCTGGGACTGAAATACCTTTGCAAGGTAACCTCCTATGCATCAGCGGGAGTTGATCCGACCATCATGGGAATCGGACCCGTACCAGCCTCAAAAAGCGCTTTAGAAAGAGCAAACCTGACCATCGCAGACATGGATCTTATCGAAGCAAACGAAGCTTTTGCGGCTCAGTCTGTTGCGGTAGGAAAGGATCTTGGAATTGATCCGGAAAAACTCAACGTAAACGGCGGAGCGGTTGCACTGGGACATCCTATCGGAGCGTCTGGCGCAAGAATTCTGATTACCCTGATCCACGAGATGCAGAAGAGAGATTCCAAATACGGACTTGCAACACTTTGCATCGGCGGCGGCATGGGAACTTCCATGGTAATTGAAAGATAACCAAAACCGCTCAAAGATAATGAGGCTTTCAAACGATACGTATCATTTAAGAGAATATTGTTTGACAGGTTCATAAACACGAATAAACTTAGATGAAAACCGCCTCGGACAGCGTAATGCTTGCCTGAGGCGGTTCTTATTTAAAAAAGAATAGTGCCCCTAAAGGCACTACTCTTTCATCTGATAAATATTGATTCATTCGGCTTGATGGCCTCTTGTTTCTAAATTTAAAGCCTATACACAATGCTTGGCTTTACCGCCTGCCGCAATCTTACTCGTTGGCAGCTTTGATCTTCTTCAGAGCTTCTGTGAGCTTTGGTACGATGACCTTAACGTCGCCTACGATACCGATGTCAGCTACATCGAAGATTGGAGCGGTATCGTTCTTGTTGATGGCGATAACGCACTCGGAACCTTCCATACCGGCTACGTGCTGGATTGCTCCGGAGATTCCGCAAGCAAGATACAGTTCCGGTCTTACAGTCTTTCCAGTCTGCCCTACCTGTCTGTCCTTTGCTGCCCAGCCAGCATCAACGTTGGCTCTGGAGGAGGAGATGTCTCCGCCCAGTACTTCAGCAAGCTCTTTCAGTGTTCCGAAGAACTCAGGTGTTCCGATTCCGCGTCCGCCGGAAACCAGAACCTTCGCTTCTGTGATATCGGACTTCTTGTGGGTTTCTTTTACGACTTCTCTGATCACAACGTTCATGTCAGCAGGTACGAAATCTACCTTGATCTCTTTGATTTCGCCTGTTCTGGCTGTATCTTTCTCAAGACGCTTCATTACGCCGGGTCTTACGGTAGCCATCTGAGGTCTGTGGTTTTTGCAAAGGATGGTTGCCATGATGTTTCCGCCGAATGCAGGACGAGTCATGAACAGCAGCTTCTGACCAGGATCTTCGTCATTTGCCTTAAATACATCAATATCCAGCTTTGTGCAGTCTGCGGTCAGACCGGTGTGGATTCTGGATGCTACTTGGAGCCAGGTCTCTTCCGATGGAAGTTGCTCCAAACAGTACGATCTCAGGATCGCATTCCTTGATTACGGCTGTCAGAGCTTTTGCATAGGGCTCTGTTACGTATTCAGCAAGCATCGGATCTTCCACATAAACAACGGAATCTGCTCCGTATTCGATGACCTTCTGTGCTTGACCTTTAATGTCAGCTCCAAGCAGGATACCGACAACCTTCTGTTCCAGATCTGCAGCGAGTCTTGTGGCTTCTCCGATCAGTTCGATACCAACCTTAGCGATTACGCCGTCTCTCTGCTCTACGACTACATAAATATCTTTACTCATTTTGAGATTTCCCTCCTTAAGCTTGTTAAATTCGCCCACAGCTGCGTTTCGCGCCCTGCGTTCGGTGCTCACGTACGAGAAGTACGCTCCGCTCTCACTTGGCCGCATGCCTTGCTGTGAACCAATTTTCCTGCGCTTTTGCGCTCATTAAAATTAAATGATGTGTCTTTCTTCCAGCTTATCTACAATAATCTGCACCGCTTCATCAACACTTAAGTCAGCATGCTTTGTTCCAAGTCCCTTTGCCTGCTTTGTGAAGGATTTGAATACGTTTGTCGGGGATCCCTTCAGGCCGATGTGAGCAGGATTTAAGGAATCTTTCAGATCTTCAAAACCGTAGGTCTTGATTTCCTTTTCATACGCTTCTACAACGCCTCTGGCATGCATGTATCTTGGAACTGCCAGTTCCTGCAGTGCGGTCAGAAGACAAGGAGTCTTCACTTCAATAATGTGGTATCGATCTTCATACTGTCTCTTAACGACAACCTTATCGCCTTCCACATTGATTTCTTCTGCGTAGGAAACCTGTGGAATCTGGAGGTTCTCAGCAATCTGAGGTCCTACCTGAGCGGTATCTCCGTCGATGGCCTGACGACCTGTGATGACAAGATCATATCCGACCTTCTTCAGCGCTGCGGAAATGATGTGTGCAGTCGCGTAGGTGTCGGATCCGCCGAATTCTCTTGCGGATACCAATACTGCTTCGTCACAACCCATTGCAAGGGCTTCTCTCAGCGCTACATCTGCCTGGGGCGGGCCCATGCAAACAACGGTTACAGTTCCGCCTACTTTTTCCTTCAGCTGCAGTGCAGCCTCGATTCCGGATTTATCATCGTGGTTGATGATGCTCGGTACTCCTTCACGGATCAGTGTATTTGTTACCGGATCCAGCTTTACTTCATTGGTGTCTGGTACTTGTTTTATGCATACAACGATTTTCATCATTTATCTCCTTTCAATTTGCAGCTGACTAGCTGATTTTCATGGAACCGGCAATAACCATCTTCATCGCTTCAGAGGTTCCTTCGTAGATCTCTGTGATCTTCGCATCTCTCATCATACGTTCAACAGGATATTCTCTGGAATAACCGTATCCGCCCATGAGCTGTACGCAAGCTCGGGTTACATCATTACACATCTCGGATGCGAATAATTTTGCCATTGCTGCTGCTGGTCCATAGTTTTCCTTATTATCCTTCTGGATTGCTGCTCTCCATGTCATGAGTCTTGCTGCATCGATCTTTGTCTGCAGCTCAGCAATTTTGAACTGTGTGTTCTGGAAGGAGGAAATTCTCTTTCCGAACTGCTTTCTTTCTTTTACATATTTGATTGCTTCGTTCAGGGCACCCTGCGCAATTCCGGTAGCCTGAGCAGCGATACCGATTCTTCCGCCGTCAAGGGCTTTCATTGCGATTTTGAAGCCGTCTCCTTCTTTTCCAAGACGCTGTGATACTGGGATGCGAACATTTTCATAAGCTACTTCGCAGTTGGATGCAGCTCTGATTCCCATTCTGTGGATATTCTTACCAACGGACAGTCCCGGTGTATTTCTGTCAATTACGAATGCGGAAATACCCTTGGTTCCCTTGGATTTGTCAGTCATGGCAAACACGACGAACGTATCTGCAAAACCGGAGTTGGTTGTAAAGATCTTTGCGCCGTTGATGACATATTCATCGCCGTCAAGAACTGCCTTTGTCTGCTGTCCTGCAGCGTCTGTTCCTGCGTTTGGCTCTGTCAGACCGAAGCAGCCGACTTTGGAACCATCAACCAGTGGTCTCAGCCATTTTTGTTTCTGTTCTTCTGTACCGAAGCCTTCGATGCAGGAGCAAGCCAGTGATGTGTGTACGGAGATTGTGATTCCTGTGCTGGCATCAATCTTGGAGATCTCTTCCATACACAGCGCATATCCCAGATAGTCTCCGCCTACTCCGCCGTAATCTCTGGGATAGGGGATGCCCATCAGGCCGTATCTCTGGAGCTTCTTTACCAGTTCCAGATCAAACACCTCTGTCTCATCCATCTCTTCTGCGATCGGCTTTATTTCAGTTTCCGCAAATCTTCGGAATAATTCCTGCTGAAGCAAATGTGTTTTCGTCAGTTTAAAATCCATTTTTCATTCTCCTCCTGTTTGATAAAAAAAGTGGCTACACCACTTCCGCTAGGGAACCCAACGGCTGCGCCTCCGACTCGCTTCGCTCGCATGCTGTCCGTTTTGCCAAGCCAAGCAAGCTTGGGGCAAAAAGGCTATGGTTCCCTTCGGCGGCTGCAAGCAGCCTGAGCACCCTCCTTTATCGGCGAGGGTGCCCCTCTGCACTCCCCATTTTATCTGGTAGGATATGATATTTCCTGCCAGATAAAATGAATTGATCTCTTTTCTTCCGAGTTTTGGTATGATAATATCATTATAAGAGAAAGGCTAATTAAAACAAGTATGCAGTTATTTCTGATCAAGTCAGGAAAAACTGAGTAATGGAGAATTGCAATGGATAGAAAAGATCGAGTAACAGAATGCCCTGTTGCCTATGCCTTGAATTTGATCGGTGGAAAATGGCATTTGCAGATTATCTGGGCTTTGTATAAAAAACCGGTGCAAAGATATAATGAATTGAAACGAAGAGTGGACGGAATCACAAATATGATGCTTTCCCAATCCTTAAAAGAGCTTGAACAATACGGCCTCGTAACCCGGACTCAGTATCCAGAAATACCGCCGCGGGTGGAATACTCCTTGACGGAAGAGGGGCAGGTGCTGATCCCTTTTATTCGTGAATTGTCTAAATGGGGTGCTAAGCAGATGAGTAAAAGCTAGTTTGCTGTCCGGCCGAAATCTTGGCGAAATTGCCAAGAA
This sequence comes from Clostridiales bacterium, assembly GCA_015243575.1. Classification (NCBI taxonomy): domain Bacteria; kingdom Bacillati; phylum Bacillota; class Clostridia; order Peptostreptococcales; family Anaerovoracaceae; genus Anoxybacterium; species Anoxybacterium hadale. The sequence goes on along the minus strand of CP042469.1, from coordinate 3,422,421 downwards.
AAAAATAGTGCATGTTTCAACTATTGAAATGAAATAAGTGGCCAAATTCAGTCGGATTTTGGCCACTTATTTTTTAAATTAGATCTGGAATCCCATCGAAATCAGCATTTCTTTGTCCTGATCGATGCTATTGCCGGAGGTCGTCAGCAGATCTCCCGTTATTGTCGCATTTGCACCAGCAAAAAATGCTTTGCGCCCCGAGTCTTCCATCAAGCTCCTTCCGGCAGCTAAACGGATTCTTGCCGTTGGATTGATAAAGCGAAACATGGCTATGGTCCTCAATATTTCATCCTCTGTGAGCTGCCTCAGATTTTCGTAGTCGGTTCCCTTAATGGGCATCAGGGCATTGATAGGAATGGATTGGATCCCTAACTCGGACAAACTGACAGCCATATCAAGCCGGTCCTCGAACGTTTCTCCCATACCAATAATCCCGCCGGAACAGACCTTCAGCCCTGCGTTTTGTGCAAGCAGGATTGCATGGATTTTGTCTTCGTAGGTATGGGTGGTGCAGATGTTTGGAAAATTCCTTTTTGAAGTCTCTATATTTTCATGATACATGGAAACACCGCTCTGTTTCAGAGCTGCGAACGCATCTGCGGAAAGCAGACCATGGGAAGCACATAAGCTAATGCTGCATTCTTCCTTCATTCTATGATAGGCGTCGCAAACCGCCGCCAATTCTTTACGGGTTAACTCTCGTCCAGCAGTTACGATGGAAAAGCGATGCACCCCTTTGCCTTCATGCTTTTTACAATCGGCCAGAATCGTATCGGTATCCAGCAAGTTGTATTCTGATATTCCAGTATGATTGTGGGAGCTTTGAGCACAGAATTTGCAATCCTCACTGCAGCCGCCGCTCTTTCCGTTGATGATGGAGCATAAATCGACAGAATCACCGCATAAAGCCTCTCGAATCTCATTAGCACCATCGCAGAGCTCTTTTAAATCAGCAGCCGTGAAAAAAGTCAGATCCTCCTGGCGGGTTAGCCTTCTGCCCGCTATAATCTCTTTCGAAAGTTTTTTGATCTCCATGTGGTTTCTTCCTCCTGATGTTTCCTGATCTCCATATGATTTCTTCGTTCTGTGAAAATCGATTATGCCTTGAGATATATTTCATGAATCAGGCAAGATAGCCGGCTTTTTTGATCCGTTTTCTGATGGTCGTGCCAAAGATGGCGGCAATTATCATTTTTATGATATCTCCGGGAATATATGGAATGACTCCGGCAAATAAAGCTGCTTTCAGATCCAGATTCGCCTGCCATGCGAGCCAGCCTGTGCCCAGGATGTAGGTGACGTATGTTCCCAGTGCCATTCCCACCATATACATATAAATTCTATCCGGGAATTTCTCTACGAAAAAACCTGCGATAAGCGCCATAAAGATAAAGCCGATAAGATATCCGCCTGTAGGTCCCAGCAGCTTGGCGGGCCCTGCTGTAAAATTTGAAAAAACCGGCATTCCAGCAAAGCCGATGAAAAGGTAAACCAAGTAGCTGATCGTTCCGTTTTTCCAGCCGAGGATAACGACGGCAAAATAGATGGCAAGGTTGGTAAGTGAAATCGGAACCGGTGAAATCGGTATTGGGAGTGAAAGAGGCCCCAGAATGCAGATAACCGCAGTCATTAGACTGATCAAGGTAAGGGTGGAGATGCTTTTGGTTTTCATGATGCAATCCTTTCCGTAGGTAAAAAACATAATATAAGAACAATATGAGCATAACGTCAGCGGCTTCTATTGTCAACCTAAAATTAAAATAAGGTTTACGATATATGAACGGCCGATCGCATAGTAATTCCGCAATTACGATGAGCTGTATCAATTCTTTGAGACTAATTTACATGATCCTGATGAGAACTGAGATACGCGAAGGTTGACACTATTGCTTTTGGTATATAAAAATAGGGCTCGCACACATTGATGATCAGAAAGATCACTTAATGCGTACAGCCCTTTTTAACATTTTGTAATTATAACAATCGGTGGACATCATGTTTCCGTTGCCTTTCAACACTTACCGTTCCACCACGGTGGGTGAGATACTGTAGTGGTGCTTCAAGCTGGACAATACCACGTTGGTCTGTGTTCTTTTAATACCTGGTATGGCCTTAATCCGGTTCATGAGTGCTTCAAGAGTGGCCGTGTTCTTGGTGGTAATTCTCAGGATGTAGTCATATTCCCCGGTCACGTAGTGGCATTCCAGTATTTCGTTTTCCTTTCCGACCATTTCGAAAAACTCTGCTGTATCTCTGGGATTTTCCAAACTGAGGTTCATGAGAACGGTCAATTCCTGGCCCAAAGCCTTGGAATCCAGGATAACGGTGTACCGCTCAATGATCCCTGAAGCCTCCAGCTTTTTTAATCGCTCGCTGACGGCTGATAAGGACAGGTTCACTTGTTTGCTAAGATCGGATATGGAAACGCGGGAATTTTCCTGTAAAACTTCTAAAATTTTAGAATCAATCGTGTCCAAATTAATCACCACCTTTTTTTCTTCTTATATTTTAGCAATTTTCTGGAAAAATATCAATAGCTAATATGTTTTTGCACAGAACAGCATTCAATGGTATAATATCAGCGAATGTAGATAAATAGTGATGAGTTTTGAAGGAGGAAAAGAACAGATGGCCGAAATTGAAAAACCAGGTACGAACGGCGAACAGACGGCGTCAAATTTTATTCATAATATCATAGAAAAGGATCTTGAGAATCAAACCTACGGAAACAGAGTATACACCAGATTTCCTCCGGAACCCAACGGATACCTTCACATCGGGCACGCAAAATCAATCTGTCTCAATTTTAGTACTGCCCAGAAATATAACGGAAAGTGCAATCTGAGATTCGATGATACCAATCCAGTAAAAGAAGACACGGAATATGTGGAGTCCATTGAGGCTGATGTAAAATGGCTGGGCTTCCAGTGGGATAAGCTGCTGTTTGCATCCGACTATTTTGATAAAATGTATGAGTGTGCTGTAGCACTGATTCAAAAGGGCAAGGCATACGTCTGCGACCTTACCGCAGAGGAAATGAAGCAGCACAGAGGAACCCTGACGGAACCGGGAAAAGAAAGCCCATATCGCACCAGATCCGTTCAGGAAAACCTGGAGCTTTTTGAAAGCATGAAACAAGGACAGTTCAAAGACGGAGAAAAGGTTCTCCGTGCGAAAATCGATATGTCCTCCCCTAATATCAATATGAGAGATCCGGTCATTTACCGGATTGCCCATGCAGAGCATCACAACACGGGAGACAAATGGTGTATCTATCCCATGTATGACTATGCCCACCCCATCGAGGATGCCATAGAAGGGATTACGCATTCCATCTGTACCTTGGAGTTTGAAGACCATAGGCCTCTGTACGACTGGGTTCTCAAAGAATTGGAATGGGAACAGCCCCCACAGCAAATCGAGTTTGCAAGACTCAATCTGACAAACATGGTAATGAGCAAGAGATATTTAAAGGCGCTTGTAGACGATGGCAATGTGGATGGCTGGGATGATCCCAGAATGCCTACCATTGCAGGTCTGCGAAGACGAGGCTTTACGCCGGAAGCGATCCGGGATTTTTGCGAGAGAATTGGAGTCTCCAAGGCCAACAGCATGGTGGATATTGCACTGTTGGAACACTGCATCCGAGAAGATCTGAAAGACAAGGTCGAGAGCCGCATGGTGGTTATGAACCCGTTGAAGGTGGTCATCACCAACTATCCCGAAGATGTTACGGAAGAAGTTGATATTGAAAACAGCAAGGAAGATGAAGCGAAAGGCATCAGAAAAGTGCCATTCTCAAGAGAACTCTATGTAGAGCGGGATGATTTTATGGAAATCCCTGAGAAGAAGTATTTTCGTCTCTTCCCTGGAAATGAAGTGCGATTTAAGGGTGCTTACTTTATCACCTGCCAGGATGTGGTCAAGGATGATGACGGCAATGTGACTGAGCTTCGCTGCACCTATGATCCTGAAACAAGAAGCGGCAGCGGCTTTGACGGAAGAAAAGTCAAGGGAACCATTCACTGGGTAGATGCGAAAACTGCGGTTAAAATAAAGATCCGATCCTATGGATATCTGATGATTGAGGATGAAAAGGGAGAAAATATCCTGAATCCGGATTCCTTAAAGGAGTTTGAAGCTTACGGAGAGCCTGCTTTGCTTCATACTGCAGCGGGAACGAGATATCAGTTTTTCCGTCATGGATATTATATCGCCGATGAAGCACTTACCAATGATTCAGACAAGGTCTTTAATCAGATCGTCGATCTGAAAAGCTCTTGGAAGAAATAAATTAGAAAAATATGTTGAAATGTTAAAAGTGCCGCTTAAGCAGTAGCTTTTGTAGATTTCCCGTACAGTAGACGGAAAATCTGCAATGACACTGACTTGCGGCACTTTAGTTGATAGAAGCGATGGCACACGGCAGAGGTACGCAATATAATCGTTACGGTCAGGCTAGTGCCATACAGGAGGAACTATGGATTATTACAAGGAATCGTTGAAACTTCATGAGGAGCATCAGGGGAAACTGTCTGTTGTCAGCAAGGTGCCCCTGAAAAACAAGGATGATCTGAGCATCGCATACACACCGGGTGTGGCGGAGCCTTGCAGGGAAATCAACCGTGATCCGGATTTGGTTTACAAGTATACGACAAAGGGGAATACGGTAGCAGTAATCAGTGACGGTTCTGCAGTATTGGGACTTGGAAACATCGGTGCCAAGGCGGCTATTCCCGTCATGGAAGGAAAGGCTGTTCTGTTTAAGGCCTTTGCTGATATTGATGCCATTCCCATCTGTCTTGAGACACAGGATACAGAAGAGATCATTCAAATCGTGAAAAATATTGCGCCCACATTGGGAGGCATCAATCTGGAGGATATCTCTGCGCCCAGATGCTTTGAGATCGAAAGAAGACTGCAGGCTCTGCTGGATATCCCTGTATTTCATGACGATCAGCATGGAACCGCCATCGTGGTATCCGCCGCTGTAATCAATGCGCTTAAGCTGACAGGAAAAAAATTCAGCGAGCTCAAGGTTGTTATGAACGGAGCAGGAGCGGCGGGCGTTGCCATAGTCAAGATGCTCCAGGCCCTTGGTACGGAGGACATCGTAATTTGCGATACAAAGGGGATCATTGCAAAAACCAGTCCCAAGCTGACTGCCAGCAAGAAAGAGCTGGCAGAACTAACCAATCATGAGAATCTTACAGGTACCTTGGCCGATGCTGTGAAAGGAAGAGACCTCTTTATCGGCGTATCAGCACCGAAGATGTTGACAGTAGAAATGGTCCGATCTATGGCGAACGATCCTATCATTTTTGCCATGGCAAATCCGGAGCCGGAAATCATGCCGGAACTGGCAAGAGAAGGGGGAGCTAGAATTATAGGAACAGGCCGATCCGATTTCCCCAACCAGATCAATAACGTGCTTGCATTTCCTGGGATCTTTAAGGGCGCACTGTCCGTAAGAGCTGAACGGATCACGGAGGAAATGAAGGTGGCTGCAGCATACGCGATCGCAGGAATTATCCCGGACAGCGAGCTTGCAGAAGCGTATATCATACCCAGCGCATTCCATCCCGGGGTAGCGGACGCAGTCGCAAAAGCAGCGGGAGAAGCGTGGACAAATCAGTTTAAATGAAAATAAACAAGCCTTAAGAAAGGAAACGGAAACATGGACGAGAAACAATACCGGATTGAGCATGACTCCATGGGTGAGATCGCAGTAGAGGCTGATAAGCTTTGGGGAGCGCAGACGCAAAGAAGCCTTGAGAATTTCAAAATCGGTACGGAGAAGATGCCGCTTGAAATCATTCGGGCTTTTGCAGTTTTGAAAAAGGCTGCTGCCTTGGTGAATCTCGACCTTGGCATGCTGGATGCTCAGATGGCGGAGGCCATTGCCTCAGCTTGTGATGAGATTTTGGAAGGAAAGTGGGACGATCAGTTTCCCCTTGCTGTATGGCAGACCGGAAGCGGAACGCAAACCAACATGAACGTCAATGAAGTCATCGCCAGCAGAGGAAATCAAATCCTGGGCGAGGAGAAGCTTCATCCCAACGATCATGTGAATAAAGCGCAAAGCTCCAACGATACTTTTCCTACCGCCATGCATATCGCGGCATTGACGGAGATTGAAGCTCGCCTTTTTCCAGCACTCTTCCGTCTGGAAGAGACCTTTCGGGATCTGAGTGAGCGCTATCAGCATATCGTTAAAATCGGAAGAACCCATCTGCAGGATGCGACTCCTCTGACCTTGGGGCAGGAAATCAGCGGCTGGCTCGTGATGCTGGAACAGACGGAAAGCATGATCCGGAACAGTCTGGAATATGTTCGCGATATCGCTTTGGGAGGCACTGCCGTTGGTACAGGACTAAATACTCATCCGGAATTCGGTGAGCGGGTCGCAGAAAAAATCTCAATGCTGACAGCTCTGGAATTCGTTACTGCTCCCAATAAGTTTCATGCACTTACCAGTAAGGATGCGCTGGTACATACTCACGGAGCCCTGAAGGCTTTGGCGGCAAATCTGCTGAAGATCGCAAATGATGTCAGGTGGCTGGCCAGCGGACCTAGGGCTGGGATTGGGGAACTTTTCATTCCTGAGAATGAACCGGGCAGTTCTATTATGCCTGGTAAGGTAAATCCCACCCAGTGTGAGGCGCTGACCATGGTATGTTGTCAGGTGATGGCAAATGATACCGCGGTAAGCTTTGCTGCATCGCAGGGAAATTTTCAGTTAAATGTCTATATGCCGGTACTGATTCACAATATGCTTCAATCTGTCAGACTGCTGTCTGATGGAATGGAATCCTTTGAAAAACACTGTGCGTCAGGCATACAGCCAAACGAGGAAAAGATGAAACGGAATCTGGAGTCTTCTTTGATGCTGGTGACTGCACTGAATCCGCATATCGGGTATGAGAAGGCGGCTGTCATCGCAAAGACCGCGTACAGCCAGGGTCTTACGCTGAAAGAAGCGGCTGTATCCTTGGGTATTCTGACGGAGGAAGAGTTTGATCGTTTTGTTGACCCTGCTAAAATGATCTGAAGCCAATTTAATAAGGTCAATGATCTTGAACAAGGAGGAAGAAATGGAACTGGACAGCAAAGCTTATATAGACGAATACATCGAGAGAGCACGAGAAGCTCAGCATATCTACGAAGCTTTTTCTCAGAAGCAGATTGATGAGATCGTAATGACCATTGGCAAAGTGGTTCACGACAATGCGGAGTTTCTGGCGGAAATGGCGGTAGAAGAAACGGGTATGGGTGTTGTAGACGATAAAATCGCCAAGAACAGAGGGAAATCAAGGACGATCTGGAATAGCCTGAAAGGGAAGCTTTCAAAAGGAATTATAGAGCGGGATGAAGCAACGGGCATCACGAAAATCGCAAAACCCATCGGCGTTGTAGCTGCCATTACTCCCTGCACCAATCCTATTGTCACGCCTATGAGCAATGCCATGTTTGCATTAAAAGGGGGCAATGCGATTATCATTACACCCCACCATATGGCCATCCGCTGCAGCACAAGAACGGTAGAGTTGATCAACGAAGCCATCGGCAAGCTTGGAGCTCCCAAAAACCTGATTCAGATCCTGGATCAGCAGTCCCGGGAGAATACGAAGAACCTGATCTCAAGTGCGGATATCGTCATCGCCACTGGGGGGATGGGGATGGTAAAGGCTGCATACAGCAGCGGAAAGCCGGCGCTGGGCGTTGGTGCCGGCAATGTGCAGTGCATCATAGACCGGGATGCGGATATTGAAACGGCTGTTCCACAAATTATTGCGGGAAGGGTTTTTGACAACGGAATTATTTGTTCCGGAGAGCAATCCATCATCATGCCTAAGGAGCGGTACGATGAGATGCTTATGGCATTCGAACAAAATGGTGCCTGGGTAATCAGGAACGAGGAAGAGAAGGAAGCGATGAGAAATGCGATGTTCACAGAAGGAGCTATGAGCAGACACGCCGTGGGACAGTCTGTTGAAACCATCGCCAAGTTGGCGGGACTGAAAGCACCGGAGGGAACAAGAGTCATTATCGTTGAGGCGGACGGAATCGGGGAAGAGGATATTTTAGCCAAGGAAAAAATGTGTCCGGTTCTTGCAGCTTTTTCCTATGAAGCCTTTGAGGAGGGTGTTGAAATCGCACGTGCCAACCTGGAAGCGGAAGGGAAGGGCCACAGCGTTTCCATTCATTCCAACAACAAGGATCATATTGAATATGCAGGAAAAGAACTCTGCGTCAGCAGGTTTGTGATCAACCAGACTTGTGCTACCAGTGCAGGCGGGAGTTTCTTCAACGGACTTGCCCCAACCAACACGCTTGGATGCGGCTCATGGGGGAACAACAGCATCTCGGAAAATCTGGATTACAAACATCTGATCAATATATCAAGGATCGCTTATTATATGAAGGATAATCACGTGCCTTCCGATGAGGAACTTTGGAGCATCTAGCGAAGCGAGTCGGAGTCCCGAAGCCACTTTTCTCAAATAGAAATACCGCAATGGATTTTGCAAAGCTGCGCAAAATCCTAGGCGGTATTTTTGTTTATAATCATCCTTTTTATCATTTTCAATGGTTTAAGGCAATCATATCGCACAGATTACTGCATTCAGATCCTGATCGAAGTTTTCAAGCTCAATGCGCAAGTCATATGAATCACCTTTTAAAATGGCTTTTTCCAGCTCTGCACTTGATTCCATCAAATCCAACATTCCCAAGGTGCCGCTTAGCCCTTTGATGGAATGAGCAAGCCTCCGGGCTTCGTCATAATTTTTTTCTTCCATGAGAGCAGCAATGTGTTCGGTGCTTTTATTATAATTGACCTTAAACTTCTGAACATGTTTCTCATAGATCGGTTTCATTCCGCCCATGTTTTTGATGGCTTCCTCTCTCCCGGAAAAAGGATCCTGACACCGCTCCGCTTTTTCAACAGGGCCAGCTGCTGCGGCAGGGGCCATTCCTTCAGGAGCCATTGTGCGGCTAATGATCGTTTCTTCGTGTGTCACACCAGCAGAGGTAACCTTACTACCTGAGACGGGAAGTTCCTGGGTTGGGAAATATGGTGCAATTGCGTTATAAAATGCTTCCACTTTGAAGGGCTTAAGGATAAAACATTCAATGGTATCAGCGTGTTCGGAGCGGATTTGCTCGTTGATATCCGAAGCGGTAAGGGCAATGATGGGCGTTTTGACGCCCATTTCCTTTTTCAGGATATTTGCGGAAGTATAGCCGTCCATATTGGGCATGTGGATATCCATTAGAATTAGATGGTAGTAATCACAAGGCTTGTCCTTGCAGCATTGTATTGCCGCGATGCCATCCGATGCGGTATCACAGGTGATGTTTACTTCTCGCAGAAGTCTCACTGCGACCTCTGCATTAATATCTGTATCTTCGACCACCAGAGCTTTTCCGCCGCTTCCATTCAGGGGAATTCTGCTTACGATGCCAGATGCTGTGATAAGTCTTGGATCAAGGCTTTTTTTCGCAGGCAGTGAGAAATAAAACTTGCTGCCCTGACCTTTGGTACTCTTTACCCACATTCTTCCATCCATACTCTCGATGATATTTTTACAGATAAAGAGACCCAGGCCAGTACCTTGATGCTGCTTGGTCAGATGATTTTCAAGCTGTTCGAATTCCCGGAAAAGTTTTGAGATGTCCTTTTCTGCAATCCCGATCCCTGTGTCTTCAATGCAGAACTGCAGCAGAACCGTATCGTCGTTCTCAGAGAGGGTCTCTACCGAAAGCTTGATATATCCACGGTCAGTAAATTTACTGGCGTTGTTGATCAGGTTGACCAGTACCTGCACGAACCTAGTCTTGTCCAAATGAAGGCAGAGACTTGGATTGAAATTGTATTCTGTCCACCAGCGAATTCCGCGGCTGGTCAGCTGACTTGAAAACATGTCCTCTACATTTTTTATGGCACATTCCAATGAGAAGTCCGATGGGTAAAGGCTGAGCGAATTATTTTTAATTTTCGATAAGTCCAGAACATCGCTGATTATGGTCAGAAGAATGTCTGAAGAGGTTTCAATTTTACGCAGCAGCTCTTTCTGATTTTGTGAAAGGCGGGTGCTTTTTAGGAAGTGTACCATTCCGAGAATGGCATTGATGGGGGTCTTGATCTCATGTGAAATATTTGCGATAAAGGAATCCTTAGCCTGGGAATAGAAATTAATCTCCTTGAGCTGTTTTCGCAATTGCAGCTGCAAATCCTCTGTCTTGGTATTATCCCTTATAATATGAATATACTTACTGTTACCCCGTTCGTCTTCTATGGTGAAATAGTTGTAAAATACACTCTTCTTTTTATTCCCTATATAAAGATCCGCCTGACCTTCTCCACTGGGCTCGGACATGGTGCGTTCTTCAATAATTTCTGAAATTTGTTGATCAAAAGTTTCTCTTGGTGTCTTTCCGATTGGGTTCATTGCAGAAATGCCCATGATTTCCTTATAGCCGGTAGTTACATAATCAAAGCGATAATCTTTATCCAGGATAGCAATTCCACCTTCGAAGTTTTCTACAATCGTGTTATAAAGCTTGCGGAAATATGAATTAAAGGCATTCTCTCGGAGAATCAAATAGAATGTTACAGTAGCAAAACCAAGCAGGATAAGAGAGACGCCTACAAGAGAATACTCTGCAATTCGCTGGCGGAGTATAATATGGTCTGCGTTGCGATTCAACCTATCGATGTACTCATTTGTGAGCTCACTCATTAAGGCAGACTGGTTCGTTACTTCGTTATCATACTCAGGGTTTGTCAGCATAAGATTGTTGCGGTTGTTGACGGCTGTTGTGATTCGATCTAGAACCATATGATAGCTCTTTAAAAATTGTAGATAAAGCCTTTGCTCTTCCTTGGTGAATTGTATATACTCTGCCTGTGAAGAAATTGTGAAGTCCGCATTCAATAAGGCCTTTTTTAAGCTGGCGCTGATTTGATTTTCTGTGTAAATGCGGTATTCCAAAGAGATGTTGTCGTTTTCAAAATAACTATTGCGGAGATTGTATACCTCAGACTTATATTTCTCGTCATTGGTATCCAGATATTGAAGAGCGTTGGCATAGAGCTTTTCCAAAAGGCTGGCGTATTTTAGGTTTAAACTTAAAAGGTTGTTTTTCTGTGATTCTATTGTCAGGATCTGGTCACGATAGGCAAAGACGGACATGGTATTCATAATCAGAATGATCACAAGACTGATAATCATAACAGCCATAAAACTTAAATTCACTTTTTTCATATGGATGTCTCCTTTTTGCTGACAAAAGAAGTGAAAGCTGTATTTCTTGTCAAAATAGCTCTGAAAACACAAGGCTGGCTTCAATTTGTATACATTGTGAGTACTATTTTACAACTTGAAAAATAAAATGTAAATTCCAAAACCATAATTTCAATTTGGAAAGAGAGAGATATTATCGACAAAATCTGATAAAATAGAGGCAAAGAATTTGGTTCGATCGGGGAGATCCGCAGCGCGGATGTGAAATAAGGGAAAGGGTATACTGGATGGAGACAATTCTTATCATCTTTAAAGTCATAATAACGGTCGGGGGAGGAGCTTGTGCAGGTACACTAACCATATATGTTTTCAACCGAATCCCGGCAAAATGGCTCTGTGACTATAATGAGGAGCCCAGTCGTGAAATGTGGGGTGTGCGGATCTCGACACGGCCTTGGGGTGCGGTGTTTGTTCTTGTCTTTGCAGCAGCAGCTCTAAAGCTGACTGAAATCAGCCTTCTTTATTCTATTCCCGGGCTGGCGGCAATCTGGCTGTTGACCCAGATCGGAATTGCTGATTGGAAATATATGATTATTCCGGATCAGTTTGTGGTTGCTTTAGCTGTTACTGCCTTTGGATTTATTCCGTTTCAGAATTCTTTTTGGTCGCAGCTGCTTGGTGCGCTTGCGGGCGGTGGAAGCATGCTGCTTATCGGCGCTTTAGGCAATTTTATCTTTCGGAAAGAGACCTTGGGCTTTGGTGACGTAAAGCTCATGTCGGCGGTGGGCTTAGTCTGCGGCTTGCAGGGTACTGCCATCGTCTTTATTCTCGCCATCTTCTCTAGCGCTCTTGTCTTTGCTGCGGGATTGATTTCCGGTAAGCTGAAGGGCAGCGATCAGCGTCCGCTGGGTCCGTTCATCGCCATTGGAGCTTCTGCTTATCTATTGTTTTCTCAAGAGCTGGAGGTTTTCGCAGCTCTATTCTAAATGAGCTCCGGCAAGGCATCTTCTGTAAATGTATAGGATTTTTCATTGATCAGAAGACTGATATAGTGTACCATTTCATCGATGGAAATCGGTGTGTCATTTTCAAGCCACCAAATGGAAGCTGAGATCAATGCACCGGAGTAAAATTGTGCAATTACAGGATTAGGGATTTTATGATATACTCCAAGCTTTTCGTTTTCTTGAAGTTTCGTTTGGATCAAGTTATTGACAGAGAGGTTGAGCATGGGAAGCACTGAGTTATTTCCTGCTCGGAGGATGCCAGTGAGAAAAAGCTCCTTGTTATCCGCCATATATTCTAATGACTTTCTAATCAATCCCATATAATACTCTTTCATGGTTTCTGCGGAGTAAAGATGGGTTCCGTCTCCTTCAAAGGTGCGAATCAGTTCTTGAACACAGAAGTCCAAGAGATGATACTTGTCTTCGAAGTGTTTATAGAACGTGGTGCGGTGCACCATCGCTCTCTCACAGATGTCTGTGACAAAAATCTCTTCAAATGACCGTTCCAGAAGCAGGGAGAGTAAGGCCTGAGAAAGAAGCTTGTACGTCCTTCTAACTCTGAGGTCTCCTTTATTTTTTGTTTCATAAGAACCCATTTTCAACTTCCTTTCCAGAGTGGTTTTCTCTGCAATATTTTTAATCTACATTTTGCACCGTTTGTATAATTAAACAACACGAGGCAATACTTTGTGTCTTGTATTTGTCATACTGTTAGTATAGATTATATCTACACGGTTGTAAAGATAATCGTCACATGTAGATTGCGAAAATATAAATTCTAACGAGAAAGGTGGCATATAGAAAATGAAAAGAGAAATTTGTTTCACACTGATTATGGTTTTGCTGATGGGAACAGCATGCGTATATGGAGGAGAGGCCTCTCCTGGGTCGGCTGAAATACAAACAACCGGTGCTTCTGTTACAGATACCTCTGGGGCAGCCGCCACGGGACCTGCCATTACGGGACCTGCCATTACGGAAGAAGATGCTGCCGCCTCTGCTTCGGTCATTTCGGCGAAGCCCATTCCGCTTTCCATGAAAGAAGCGGTTAAGATCATGCAGACGACGGGAGCAAGGGCGCAGACTGCAGAATTGAATAAAAAGTCAGACATTGCCCTGGCTGAGGGCTACAGTGAGGCGGTAACAAAAATCGGAAAGGTTTTGGACGGTCTGGATTTACTTGATAAATACAAGGATTTGGGCTATGTGAGCCCTGCCACGGTAATGGAAAAAAGCGTGGAGGCACAAGAAAACGGAGCAACGACAGTAAATAAAAAGGTCATGCGGCTGCGAAGGGATTTTGCCAAGGGACAGATTGACAGCAACTACAAGGCAGAAATGAATCAGATCGAGTATGAGACCCTTAAGGTATATTATGGAGTGCTGCTGGCAGCAGATAATCTGAAGACAGAGGAGGACAATCTGAAGACGCAGCAGGATATTCTAAAAAATACGAAAGCACAGTACGAGGCTGGTATGCTGGCCAAAAAAGATGTACTCTCTGCTGAGTCAGGAGTGACTTCTGCAAAAAGCAGCATGCAGTCTGCACAGACAAAATTAGAATATGCCAGGATGAGTTTTAATTATCTTCTGGGGTATTCCGCGACGCAGGCGGTGAATTTCACAGATAAGCTGGAGGTAGTTTCTGCTGCCGCTATCGATACAGAGGCGGCCGTGTCCAGTGCTCTGAACAGGAGAAATGAAATCAAGGGCACAGACTTTGCGGTGCAGGTGCATAAGATATTGTTGGAAGATTTGACGTCCTACCCAAGAAGTTCCTCTACCTATATGAAACAACAAATCGCACTGCTCTCGGCAGAGAAGACGAAGAAGGATGCTCCGGTACTCATTGAGATTGAGGTTCGAAATAAAGCTGCAGAGCTGGAGGATAAGACCTCGGCCTTAAAGGCTGCGCGCGCGATGCAGGACTACGCCCAGGAAGGATACCGGCTCATCAATATCTCCTACCAGGCAGGGATGACAACACTTGCGGAGCTTCAGCAGGCTCAGCTTAATGTATATAAGGCGGGGCTGGCCGTGTCAAAAGCGATATCGGACTACGATCTTGCAGTTTACGACTTTCACTATGCAGCAGATGTAGGAACAGGGCGGCTGCCCCTTTAAAATAAAATCCTATCAGTAATAAGTAAATAAGAAGGAAGAGATTAATATGAACTTTGCATTGAAAAATAAAAACATTATGATTATTATCGCTGTAGTGATTATCCTCTGCATTGCTTTCGCTTTTGCGGGGCCAAATGCATCCGGAAAAGAAGAGCTGGTAATTCAGGGTAATCTGAAAACCCAAGAGATTGATATTAATTCAAAAATACCCGGGGTAGTGGATCAGGTCCTTGTAACGGAAGGCCAAGCGGTTAAGAAAGGAGATACGCTGATTGTTATCTCCAGCGAGAGCATCGAAGCAAAAAAGCAGCAGGCGGAAGCGGCTACCGCCGCGGCTCAGGCCCAGTACAACAAGGCCTTGAACGGAGCGAGGAGCCAGGAAGTCGCACAGGCCAAAGCCGCTTATGATCTGGCGGAAAAGACCTACAACAGAATCAAGTCGCTTTATGAGCAGGAGGCAGTGTCTGCCAATACGTATGATCAGGTTTATGCCCAGTACACCGCAGCAAAAGAGGTTTACGATATGGCATCTTCCGGTGCCAGAGCAGAAGATAAGGCAGCCGCCGAAGCGTTGGTAGCCCAGGCGAAGGCGGCGACTGCCGAGGTACAGAGCTACCTGGATGATGCAACCATAAAAGCGTCCATGGATGGTACCGTTACCGCTTTGAACGTGAACGAAGGCGAACTTGTCAGCAGCGGCATGCCGCTTGCAACCCTGACCAGCAAGGAAAAGCCCTATGTTGAAATTAATGTAAAAGAGACGGATTTGGGAAAGGTTCAGACCGGAGCAGAAGTTGATGTTACGATTGCAGCTTATCCAAATGAAGTTTTCAAGGGGAAAATTACAAACGTTAGTCAGAAGCCTGACTTTGCAACGAAGCGGGCAACAAACAATAACGGAGATTTCGATATCCTCTCTTATGGGGTAAAGATTGAACTGCTTCAATTGGATAAAGAGGTTTATCCCGGAATGACAGCTATGGTTAATCTCGGAATGACAGACGGAGAATAACTATGAAACGGCAGTTCTTTCAAATTTTTAAGGCGCTTTATCTATATAAAAAGCGCCATCCGAAAAGAGTGATGACCTTTTTGGTCTTCATTGTGGTACCTCTTGTAACCGGATTGATCCTGGGATACGAAATGAGCAGCGATGTGGCAACCGCAATTCCCACCGTCGTAGTGAATCACGATCAATCTGAGTTCAGCAGAAACCTCGTTGCATATGTGGACGAGAGCAACTATTTTAACGTGGTAGAGGAAGCAGATAACGATGCTCGAGTGGAGGAAGCGCTCTATAACAGACAGGCGTATGTGGGGCTCATTATTCCTGAGAACTTCTACAGTGATATGCGTGAGGGAAAGGCACCCAAAATCCTGACGGTATATGATGGCTCCTCACTGGCTGTTATTTCGTCATCCAAATCGGCTATGTCAGAGATTTTGCTGACACTAAAAGCCGGCTATATGATTAAGAACTATGAAGGTAAATTGGACATTGCACCGGCAGAAGTTAGAAATCATGCGATACCAATTGATGCTACATACCGTCTTTTGTATAATCCAACAAGAAATTTTAGAAATTTTATACTTCCGGGCATGCTTGCGGCATTGATTCAAGTTGGAATAGCATGTATGGGTGCTGAACGTGCCAGCGAGAACAGGGGGAAAGGCCTTGCTTTCACGGAACACTTAAAAATGATTCTGAAATGGGGCAGCCTGGGCGCGGTATCTATTTCGCTGACCTTAATTGAGCAGTATCTACTGTTTGATATGCCCTATAAAGGAACCCTTCTGGGAGGGATCGTGCTGACGGTGCTTTTCTCCTGCGTAATTTTTGCGCTGGGGTATCTGGTGGGTTCCATCCTGTCAGACCGAATGTTTGCAAGCCAGGTTGCGGCGGTCCTCGTGCTTCCTGCTTCCATTTTAGGGGGCTATACCTGGCCGGCGCTGGCTATGCCAACCTTTTTTCAGTGGTTGGCAAAGATCATCCCGTTTTACTATTACGGTAATCGGATCAGGGATCTTTGCCTGAAGGACCTGGCATTTCGCCATTTGATTCCCGACATTCGTATCATGCTGATTTTTATAGCAGTGGAGCTGGTATTGCTCTATTTCATTAAGAAAAAGGAGGTTTTGGCATGAAAAAGCTGATAGAATTAATCCTAAAGTACAAACCTCCTATTGTTTTAATTTTGATTCCCATTGCGTTCACGCTATTGTTTGGCGCGGCGATGAGCCCCATCTTCACCGATGAAATCCCCATTGCGATTATGGATCTTGATCAATCTGATCAGTCCCGGGAGATCATAGAGGAGTTTGAGGGCTGTTCCATCTTTAAAATAACAGAATATGCAGATTCAACAGAACAGATCAAAGAGGATATTCTGTCTGGAAAAATCAAAGGGGGATTGGTTCTTCCTCAAGGGTTTCAGGCTGATATAAACGGAAGAAAGGGTGCAAAAGCCCTGATGCTGATGGATGGAACCAATTTCCTTGTGGGAAATAATTTAATGCTCTATTCTAATAAGATCATCTCGGCGAAGAATTATGAGCTGCAGGCATTGGATCTGGCTTCGGGCGGAATTCTGCCGGGAACCTCGGATCAAATGCTAAATACGCTTGCAACGGCTGAACGGGTTCTCTACAATCCGCAGCTGGGCTATTTGTACTATCTCTACCCCGGATTGCTGGCGGTGTTTGTCCAGCAGACCTACCTGAATGTGGTTGCGCCGATCCTGCTCAAGGAGAAGGATCGTCTGAAGCGACTTCCTTTAAACAAGATCGACAGAAAGATAAGGCCCAAGGAGATGGCGCCGCTGATTGTTCAGTATGCAATGATGACCTTTGTATGCTCCCTTGCGTGCATGCTCATCGTTCATTGGTTCTTTCACTATCCTCTCGAGGGAAGTCTCCTTTTGACTTTGCTGGTACAGGTACTCTTTCTGGCAGGACTGACGGGTGTTGCATTCGTGCTGGCGGCAATTTTTGACGACGCCACTCACTGCACGCAGTTTGTAATGTTTCTGGCGATTCCTTCCATCCTATCCTGCGGATATGGCTGGCCGGAATTTATGATGGCACCGGGTTTTGCTCCCGTTATGAAGGCTGTGTGGCCGCTTTACTATTATGCAAACCCCTTGAAAGAGCTGATGCTGAAAGGCGCAAGTTTTGATGCCATTGAGCCATTTGTCATAGGCGGATTCCTCTTTGCGCTGTTTTGGATGCCTGTTGGAATGTGGATTTACCGTCAAAAAATACGAACGATGAAGCAGATTGAAGAAGAAGTACGCAGCCTTGCAGAGGGGGTGCGATAACATAGAGAGAGGATAGCCGTAGTAAGGCTATCCTCTCTCTATGTTGTTGTATGAGTTTAATGGAGTAGTAGTATTCAAAATCAATTGAGAATCGAATGCGGGATTGCCTCCCATCTCACGGAGGCCGCTGAATTTTTTTTTAATTATTATAAGAACTATTCTATAATATTATAGTCACTATTGTAACAATAAGTTTAGAATATTTCAACAATAATTTATTTAATTTTCTAAATATTAAAAATAATTAAATAAAAGCCAGATGGCATGTATGGGCTTCAATCATAAAGTGATTCCCTATCAATGGGTTGAATGGATAAATAAATTTGACGCAGGCTATTGATTGATAGTATAATATTTTGATACTTTATTGATGATTTATAATAGGGATACGCTATTAATCCTTGTTGTATTTCATGGCAGATGCTGCGGAAGGAAAAGAGAATGATTACAAGCAAACAGAGAAGCTTTTTAAGAAGTATGGCTCACGATTTGGAGCCATCAGTATATATCGGTAAGGCAGGCTTGACAGAAAATATTGTCAAGGAGATGAATGTTGGACTAGAACACAGGGAATTGGTTAAAGTGAAGCTCCAGGAAGGCTGCGATCTTACACCGAAGGAAACTGCAAACGAACTTGCGCAAAGCCTCAAAGCAGAATTTGTACAAGCAATCGGAAGAAAATTTACATTATACAGACAATCAAAGGATCATAAAAAAATTGAATTGCCAAGGTAGATCGTCTTGGTAACAGCTGAGATAAAAATCTGGATAGAGGATAATGATGCAGATACAGAAAAAGAAAAAAAGGACACGGATGATGCTCTTGTTCGTGCTGCTGCTTGGACTTTTGGCATTGACTCCGTTCTGCATCAGCGCTTATGTTGCAGGCACCGCCGGGCAGTATCTTATCGATGAGGAAGCTTCTGCGGATCTGAATGCAGATTGCATTTTGGTTCTTGGAGCAGGATTAAGGCCGGATGGATCTCCAAATCTCATGCTGCGGGATCGTCTGGATAAAGGACTTGCGCTCTATTTTGCAGGAGCTGCACCCAAGCTTCTTTTGACCGGTGACAATGGTCAGGAGCAGTACGATGAAGTGAACGCAATGAAACAGTATGTGTTGGATGCCGGTGTGCCTGCAGAGGATATCTTCCTCGACCATGCAGGCTTTTCTACCTATGAATCCATGTATCGTGCCAGAGATGTTTTTGAAGTAAAAAGAGCGATTGTTGTGACACAGAAATACCACCAGTACAGAGCAGTCTATGCGGCAAGAAAGCTTGGCATTGAGGCTTACGGGGTTTCCGCTGTGAAAATCGCATATGCAGGGCAGGACTACCGGGAGCTCCGAGAGGTTTTGGCCAGAACAAAAGATTTCTTCAAGTTGATGGTCAAGCCAGAGCCAACCTATCTGGGAGAGGCGATTCCTATCAGTGGCAGCGGTCTCTTAAGTCATGACTGAGAAGTTCTTTGTATGACGCCGCTAGTGTGCTGTCCGGCTGCTATCTTGGGTAATGGCTGGCCTAATCTCCATCTGCGGTGATCTGGGATGCAGTCAAAGGGTGTAATAGGATGAAAAATATTCTGCTGACAATTTCATATGATGGAACGGAATTTTGCGGATGGCAGAGACAGCCGGAGCAGAGGAGTGTTCAGGGCGAGGTGGAGCGCGCACTCAGTCAGGTTTGCGGTCAGCCGATTCAAATCAACGGAACCAGCAGAACCGACGCCGGTGTACATGCGTATGGGCAAAGGGCAAGTTTTGCGGCAGATTTTCGGATTCCGGTGGAAAAAATTCCAGTGGCAGCCAATGGTCTTCTTGCAGCAAGCGGGAAAGACAGAGGCAGAAATCACGGCGGCGATGTAGTCATTCTTAAGGCACAGGAGATGCCGGAGGATTTCCATGCAAGGTTTTCGGCTAAAGGGAAAAAATATACGTATCGAATCACAAACAGCGAAAAAGCGGAGCCCTTTCTCAGGAACTACCGTTATCACATTTATAAACCAATGAATATAGAAGCCATGAAACAGGCGGCTTCTTTCGTAGCAGGAATGCATGACTTTAAATGCTTTCAGGCTGCAGGCGGAAAAGTAATGGAATCTACCGTGCGGACCGTATATGGAATCCGCGTATCAGAAGTAGGCGATGATATACGGCTTGAAATCATCGGAGATGGATTTCTTTATAATATGGTACGAATCATTGCGGGTACGCTGGCAGACGTTGGCTTAGGCAGAAAACAGCCAGAGGAAATGAAGGCGATTATCGCAGGAAAAGACCGGCGGAAGGCAGGACATACGGCACCGCCGCAGGGCTTGTACCTATCTGAAGTATTTTTTGAAAAAGACCGTTTGCTAGAAGCCGCGGCAGCAATTGAACCCCAGGAGGACTGATATATGAAAATTAAAGAATTATTTGATGCGAAAAAAACAGTGATTTCTCTTGAAATATTCCCCCCAAAGCTCACATCGCCAGTCGAAACAGTGTTTAAAACTTTGGATGAGCTGAAGGATATCAACCCTGATTTTATCAGTGTAACCTACGGTGCAGGGGGAAAAGCGAAAGACAGAACGGTAGAAATCGCTTCTAAGATAAAAAATGATTATCACATTGAAAGTCTCGCGCATCTGACCTGTATTTCTGCTACAAAAGAGCAGATCAACGGAATTCTCCATGAACTTCGGAGCAACGGCATCGAGAATGTTCTTGCAATGCGGGGAGATCTTCCAGAAGATCCGGATTTTGAATTTCCCGATCCACTGCACTATGAACATGCTTCTGACCTGATTCGTCAGGTGAAAGCCGAAGGGGACTTCTGCATCGGAGCCGCCTGTTATCCCGAGGGTCATGTGGACTGTGAAAACAAAGTTCAGGATGTGAAATACTTGAGAGACAAGGTTTCTATGGGGGCCGACTTTCTGATTTCCCAGCTGTTTTTTGACAATGAGCTTTTTTATCGTTTTATGGAAGAAATCGATTTGGCAGGAATAGATGTTCCTGTATCTGCGGGTATTCTGCCGGTACTGAATAAGAGCCAGATTGAACGAATCACCAAGCTGGCAGGTTGTCAGCTGCCTCCGAAGTTCGTCAGGATTCTAGATCGGTATGAGGATAATCCGGCGGCATTGAAGGAAGCCGGTGAAGCCTATGCCATCGAGCAGATTATTGATCTGATGGCATGGGGTGTCAGAGGGATCCACCTTTATACCATGAATAAGCCGGATACCGCGCAGAGAATCATCGGAAATATTGAAAATATCAGAAGACTGCAGGGCTAACGATCCCATCGATTGCTGCTGTACAATGAACCGGATCAGCAGCAACCGATCAGAACGATAGTAATCAATCAGAACGATAGCAAACAATCGGGGACAACGAATGTTAAGAGAGGTGAAAGAGAAGTTTATGAAGAAAATAAAGGATTTACTCGGAAAAAAGATCATCGTGTGTGATGGTGCAATGGGAACGATGCTGCAGCATCATGGGCTGAAGGCCGGGGAATTGCCTGAGCTTCTCAATTTTACCCATCCCGATACAATCAAAGAAATTCATAAGGCATATTATCTGGCAGGAAGTGACTTTGTCACAACCAATACCTTCGGCTGCAATCATCCGAAATTCGAGGGAACAGGCTATACAGTAGCGCAGATTATTGAGCAGGCTGTCATGCTTGCCAAGGAAGCGGCAAAAGAGGTTATGGAACAAACGGCAGAGGCAGGCGCCACCACAGGTGATACGCAAGCTTCCCGTGTATTTTCAGCGGAGAAATATGTGGCACTGGATCTTGGTCCCATTGGAAAACTGATGGAGCCTGTCGGAGAACTGACCTTTGATGAAGCGTATGATATTTACAAGGAGCAGGTTGAAGCCGGAGAGAAAGCCGGTGCGGATCTGATCATCATAGAAACGCAGACGGATATTTACGAGACAAAGGCCGCAGTGCTTGCGGCAAAAGAGAACAGCAGCCTTCCGGTATTTTGTTCCCTAACCTTCCAGGAGGATGGAAGAATGCTTATGGGGACAGATCCTCAGACTGCGGTCAATATCCTTCAGGATATGGGAATCGACGCCATTGGCGTAAATTGTTCTCTTGGGCCAAAGCAGATTATCCCAATCGTTAAGGAGATTCTGAAGTATTCCAAGCTTCCGGTCCTGGTGCAGCCTAATGCAGGGCTTCCTGTAATCGTTGATGGAGCAACTACCTTTGAAGTGGATATTCCGGAATACCTGGATGCCATGGAGGAAATGCTTCAAGCAGGAATTGCGGTTGCCGGCGGCTGCTGCGGAACCAATCCGGAGTACATTGGCGCGCTTGCGAAGAAAATTGCAGGGAACCCTTACCCTGCGCTTCTTGCCGAGGCAGAGGAAGAAAGAAAAGCCAAGGCGGTCACTGCTGTCAGTTCTTCTACCAAAACAGTGGTACTTGACCACCGGATCAGAATCATCGGAGAAAGAATCAATCCCACAGGAAAGAAGCTTCTGAAAGAAGCACTGAAAGCAGGAGATTTAAGCTACATTGAAAAGGAAGCAATCGATCAGGTAAAGGCTGGTGCTGAAATTCTCGATATTAATGTAGGTTTGCCTGAAATCGATGAGCATGAAATGATGCTTGCCGCGGTAAAAAGGGTCTCTTCCGCAGTGAAGGTTCCCCTGCAGATTGACAGCGCAAACCCGGCAGTACTGGAAGCGGCTGTGCGGTACTATAATGGAAAGCCCATCATCAACTCCGTCAATGGAAAAGCAGAAAATATGGAAGAAATCTTCCCGATTGTCAAGAAATATGGAGCCTGTGTCATCGCGCTTACCCTGGATGAAAAGGGTCTTCCAAAAGATACGGAAGAGAGGCTTGCCATTGCAGAGCGCATTATTAAAACCGCGGAACGCTACGGCATCGGAAGAGAACGGATTCTGGTTGATTGCCTGACGCTGACCGTTTCTGCCCAGCAAAACGCCGGAAGGGATACTCTGGAAGCAATCCGCAGGGTTAAAAAAGAATTCGGTGTTAGGACAACCCTCGGTGCCAGCAATGTTTCCTTCGGACTGCCGGAGAGAAAGCTGCTGAACAGGACCTTCCTTGCCATGGCCTTGGAAGCCGGCCTTGATGCGCCGATAACAGATCCGCTGGTGCCTGAGTATATCGATACCATCCATGCCTTTGAAGCACTGAGCTGCAAGGATATCGAATCAAAAGATTATATCAGACTTTACGGAGGACAGCCGGATTCCCAGAAGGCAGCGGAGAAGAAAGCTGCAGCAGTTCAGGGAGCAGAGCAGGCTTTCACGCTGGAAGAAATTATTATCGAAGGCTATGATGAGCGTGCTGCTGCGGCGACCGAAGCACTGCTGAAAACAATGAAGCCTCTTGAAATCGTGGAACAAAAGATCATACCGGCCCTTGAGATTGTCGGAAAGGATTACGAAAGCGGAGCCAGCTTTCTGCCTCAGCTGATCAAATCAGCTGATACGGTGAAATCAGCCTTCACAGTGCTGAAAGAAGCAATGAAGGCAAGCGGAGGCATGACTTCCTATGGCAAAATGATTCTTGCTACGGTTCAGGGAGACATTCATGATATTGGAAAAAATATTGTAAAAGTTTTACTCGAGAATTATGGATACGAGGTTGTAGATCTGGGAAAAGATGTGCCGATAGAAAAAGTTGTGGAAACAGCAAAATCTATGGATATTAAGATGGTAGGTCTTTCTGCTCTGATGACCACCACCGTTGTGAATATGGAAAAAACAATTCAGGCGCTGAAGGAAGCCGGTCTTGACTGCGTAACCGCTGTTGGAGGCGCTGTACTGACAGAGGACTACGCGAAAAAAATAGGTGCAGATTTTTACTGTAAAGATGCGATGGATACCGTGAGAGCGGCGAATCTTATTTTTAAGAAATAGAAATCATGGAGGATCAGGGGAACCTGCCGCAGAGAAGCTGCGTCTAATTGCTTAGGGAAGCGCTGATTCATTCAGGCGTCTTTAGCAGGCCTGGTCAGCCAATGCTGTATGAAAAGGAGAAAAAGGGTATGGAACGACCTAGTTGGGATCAATACTTTATGGAAATGGCTGAAGTGACTCAAAAACGCTCCACATGCATGCGAAGGCAGGTTGGAGCGGTAATTGTCAAGGATAAGAGAATTATGGCGACAGGGTACAACGGAGCGCCCATTGGTATTAAACATTGTGAGGAACGGGGTGGCTGCCTTCGGCAAAAGCTGAATGTGCCGTCGGGGCAGAGGCACGAGCTGTGCATGGCGCTGCATGCGGAACAGAATGCAATTATCCAGGCTGCGCACTTGGGACAGAGCATCGCTGGTGGAACGATCTACTGCACTCATCAGCCTTGTGTGATCTGTGCCAAGATGATCATTAATGCAGGACTTGTGCGGATCGTGGTTAAGGAGGGCTATCCTGACCAACTTTCCTTGGAGATTTTAAAAGAAGCAGGGCTTACAATCGAAATGATTGACGAGCTGCAGTAAAATAAAAGTAAACACCATAAATAAGGAAAAAATACACAACTTGAATGTGTTCAAGTGATACATATTCGTGAAAGGATTATGACAGAAATCCCTCCAATTTTTAGGGATTTCTTTGCAGGGAAGAGAATATGATTCAATATGTACTGACTTTTATCGTTGCAATGGCTTTTGCACTGGTATTTACGCCGATAGCCATAAAAATTGCACCAAAGATCGGAGCAATCGATATCCCAAAAGACAACAGGAGAATGCACACGAAAGCGATGCCGCGGTTTGGGGGAATGGCATTATACATCGGAACCGTTGCTTCTATTCTGATCTTCCTGCCCTACAGCACCAGACTTATGGGTGTTATTGCAGGAGGCACACTGATGTTCATCGTAGGAATTATTGATGACCTGAAGGGGATGCCGGCAAAGATCAAGCTTGGCTTTCAGATCCTCTGCGCGGTCATCCTATTCCAATTTAGTGTAAGGATCGATTTTATCAGCAATCCCTTCGGAGAGGGGTACTATTACTTTCCATGGTTTGTCAGTCTGCTGATAACAGTGGTCTGGGTTGTGGGGATTACCAATACCATCAATTTGATTGACGGTCTTGACGGTCTTGCTGCTGGTGTATCCTTCATTGCATCCATCTCCATCGCTTACGCAGCGTTTATCCATGATCCTTCCGAAGTGGAAGTTTGCTTGGCTTTGCTGGCCATTGCCGGCAGTGCCGCAGGGTTTCTTCCCTATAACTTTAATCCGGCGAAGATTTTCATGGGAGATGGCGGTTCGCTTTTTCTGGGCTTCATGCTTGCCGGACTATCGGTAATGAGCCCTATGAAAAGTACCACCATGGTCGCCACGGTGGTGCCAGTTCTGGTTTTGGGACTTCCAATCTTTGACACGGCATTTGCGATTTTAAGGCGGCTGATTAACAAAAGGCCGATTATGGAGGCGGATAAAGGTCATCTTCACCATAGAATTATGGCAGTGGGATTGGGGCAGCGAAGAACGGTGCTCACCCTTTATGGCATTAGCGGGATTATGGGCGGCGCGGCGATTTTGATGAGCCGGGATCTGTTCATAGAATCAGGACTTCTGGTAGTGATCGCTGCCACCTTCATCTATGTATTCCTGACGGACCCCAGCAGCTCAGGGCTGAATATCAAGGCGGTCAATACGGAAGTAATCGAAAAGAAGCAAAATAAGAAAAAGGAGTCATAGTATGAAGGTACTAACTGTATTCGGCACCAGACCGGAAGCGATCAAGATGGCGCCCCTTATTAAGAAAATGAAAGAAGAACCGGGAATTGAGGCAGTGTTATGTGTTACAGCCCAGCATCGACAGATGCTGGATCAGGTTTTAGAACTCTTTGACCTTGTTCCGGATTACGATCTAAATATTATGAAACAGAACCAGACCATCAGCCAGATTACATCAAATGTCATCATGGGATTGGAAGAGGTGTTTCAGAAAGAAAAACCGGATATTGTTTTGGTTCATGGTGACACCACCACGACCTTTGCAACGGCTCTGGCAGCATTTTATCAGCAGGTTAAGGTCGGACACGTAGAAGCAGGTCTTAGAACCTACGATAAATATTCTCCTTATCCGGAGGAGATGAACCGGGTTCTGACGGGGCATATCGCTGACCTGCATTTTGCGCCCACGGAACGAAACCGGCAAAATCTGCTGCGGGAAGCGATTTCTGATTCAGACATCTTTATCACAGGGAATACTGTGATCGATGCGCTGCTTGAGGTTGCCGGAAAACCGTATGATTTTGAAGATGAAACCCTGCGAAACATCGACTTTGAAAATCGCAGAGTCATTACAGTAACCTGTCATCGCCGGGAAAATCTCGGTGAAAATATGGAACAAATTTTCGGTGCAATCAGAGACCTTGCCAATGAATTTGAGGACACTGAAATTATTTATCCCATGCATATGAACCCAAAAGTGCGGGACACAGCAAATAGAATCCTTGGAAATACCGGAAGAATTCATTTGATCGAGCCGCTGCAATACCAGCCATTTGTTAATCTGATGGCAAAATCCTATCTGATCATAACCGATTCAGGCGGGATGCAGGAAGAGGCTCCTTCATTAGGAAAACCTGTTTTGGTTGTCCGTAGGGAAACGGAGCGACCAGAGGCAGTAGAAGCAGGCACTGTGAAGCTTGCCGGTGTATCCAAAGAGACCATATATGGGATGGCTAAAGAGCTTTTGTCCGAGCAGAGTGCCTATGAAAAGATGGCACACGCCGTAAATCCTTACGGAGACGGGCATGCCTGTGAAAGGATCATTAAAATACTGGTGGAGTATGGAGAACAACAAACCAATCACAATTGAAAATAAATCACTTTACAAGACCTTGATTCGGGTCGCGCTGCCTATTGCATTACAAAGCCTTATCGCATCTTCACTAAGCCTTGTTGACAATCTGATGGTTGGGAGCCTGGGTGAAGTAGAACTCGCTGCGGTGGGGCTTTCTTCACAGTTTTTTTTCGTTCATTGGGGGGTCATGTTTGGCTTTGTCAGTGGGTCAGCCGCTTTTATGGCTCAGTATTGGGGAAGGCAGGATCTAAAAAGCATGAGGCGTGTTACCGGCTTCGCTGTAGTCCTATGTTTTGGCATCAGTATGCTGTTCTTCATCCCCGCAATGTTCTTTCCTCATTATGTTCTGCGAATTTTCACTGATATCCCGGAAGCCGTCGAACTGGGACAGCATTATCTGAGAACTGCTGCCATCTGCTTTCTGACCTTAAGTGTAACGATTCCCTTTACCGCTGTCCTTCGTACTACCCAGCAGACCGCACTGCCTATGAAAATCAGTATGGTGGTTTTTTCTACCAACACGTTCCTGAACTATCTTTTTATCTTTGGAAGCTTTGGCGCTCCAAAGCTCGGTGTGACAGGCGCAGCACTGGCGACGGCGCTTTCCAGAGTACTGGAATTGATCCTTGTCTTGTATGTGGTTTTTGGCAAGAAAAATCTGGTGGCGGGAAGATTAAACGAGTTTTTTGGATGGCATCGCCCGATGGTGGCTAAAATAATGGTGACAGCAGTACCTGTAATGATCAACGAGGCAATGTGGAGTCTGGGCATGGCGGCTTACAACGCTGCTTACGGACGAATGGGTATAACAGAATTTGCAGCAATTCAAGCAAGTAATACCCTGAACACACTTTTTATACTTGCAATTTTCAGCTTGGGAGACGCTTTATTGATTCTTGTGGGGCAGCGAATCGGGATGGGGCAGATGGATTATGCTTATGCTCTTGCAAAACGTCTTCTGAGGATTGGGATTCTCGTTGGAATTGCATCCGGTACATTACTGATCCTGTCGTCACAGCTGATTGTACGCTTGTTTAATTTTACGCCCCAAGGGCAGATGTATGCGTTCTTGATTATCTCTGTCTATGGTCTATTCATGCCTGTGAAGATTTACAGTGGTTTAAATATTGTAGGAACGATGCGCTGTGGCGGTGATACCAGATTTGCGATGTTTATAGAGGTAGGATCCGTTTGGCTCATTGGAGTTCCGCTGGTGTTTCTGGGGGCGCTCTATCTGCATCTTCCGATTTATTTCGTAGTTCTGATGGCGCAGACAGAAGAGGTCATCAAGGTGATTATCTGCCATAAACGCTTCAGATCCAAGAAATGGCTTAACAATCTGGTGCATGATATTTAATGGTAGAGGCTAACATGAAACAGCTTGCTTGAAAAAATGTCATAATTTGTCGTAATTTCTTGTAAAAAATCCACATAAATTAATGGTACTTCGTCGCAAATCTTTTGAAATTAGAAGGTTTGCGATGCTTTTTTTTCTAGATAACAAAATATTCTGAATGTTTATTTTTTAACGATGCTTTACATTTAACAATTAAGGATTATAATAGTATAATACCATGAAAAACCGGGGAAACGCTGAGAATGAATGGATTGACGGCCTTTAAGAACAAAATTTTTAAATATGGAATCGTGGCTACCGCCATAATTGAACTGGCATCAATTCCTCTATTGGGATTTGATGTTCAGTTTTTATATGGTCTCGCGCTGGGAACCGCGATTGCAATTGTGAATTTTAATCTTATGGCGTTTACCTTTCAGCTCGTATTGGAGCGGCACAACGCTTCGCTGGCCTTTATTGGTTATCTCATTCGGCTGGCCGTTTACGGCGCTGGTTTTATTGCATCCCTTCATGTGGGAATGATTAGCGCAATGGGCACGGCACTGGGGTATTTGACCCTTAAGCTGGCAATGTTCTATCTGCATGGACTGAAAGCGGAATTTTCCAAAGGCAGGACTGTCAGAGAAGAGCCTGAAGAGCTGCAGCCGAAGAAACACTGGTATGATTTTAAAGAATACGAGGAGCTTGACAACTAAGGAAACTCTGATTGTATGGTAGGTGCGCAGCTCAACGTGTGCCTGGAATGAATCAGCGATTTCTAAATCAGGAAATAGACTTAAAAGGAGGTTTAGAATGCATCTTGGGCCGAGAATTATTTACAGCATAGGCGGGATTAATATAACCGAAACGGTTTTGTACTCACTCATCGTCAGTGCCGTTATGATTGCCTTTGCTTTCATATCCACGAGGAAAATGAGACGGATTCCCAAGGGCTCGCAGGCATTCGCCGAATGGATTGTAGAATCCATCTACAATTTGGTTGCGAATACCATGGGCAAGGAAAATATACGCTTTGCCCCTTATATTGGAACCCTGTTCATTTTTTTAATCTTGGGAAATTCGCTGGGACTCTATGAACAAAGACCGGTGACCGCCGACCTCAACACGACGTTCGCACTTGCCGGGATCACGTTTGTACTGATCCACTACAATGCGATTCGTTCCCAGACCTTGAAGGGATATATCAAGCACCTGTCCTCGCCATACCCCTTCATGCTGCCGATCAATCTTGTGGGTGAGCTTGCATTTCCGCTCTCTCTCTCTTTCCGACTGTTCGGTAACATTACAGGAGGCGTCATCATTATGGCGCTGCTGTTTGGAGGACTGGAAGGAATTACAGAAGGCATGGAAATTACGATTCCATTCCTGCTCATCGGAATTCCTTTGCCCGCGAACTTCTTCTTCGATATTTTCGAGGCAGGACTTCAGGCATTTATCTTTACCATGTTAACTATGGTATTCATCTCCAATGGAATTATCAAGCACGAACACCATTAGGAGATAATTTAGCAAGACGAAACATGTATTTAAGGAGGAAATAATCATGTCATTAGTAACACCGGAAGCATTTGTATTGGGTATGTCCGCACTTGGAGCTGCCATCGTAATGATCGGAATTTTGGGTATCGGTATTGGCCAGGGCTTTGCGGCAGGCAAAGCGGTAGAAGGCGTAGCCAGACAGCCCGAAGCACAGGGAGATATTTTAAAGACGATGCTGGTTGGTCAGGCTGTTGCGGAAACAACAGGTATCTTTGCGTTCATCGTTTCCATCGTGCTCCTGTTTGCGAATCCTTTCATCAGCATGCTCTAGCAGCCAACAAGAGCGTTGAAATTTAAGTTTAAGCAAGGAAGGAGGGAAATGCCTTGGAAAAATACGCAGATCTAATCCATTTGGATTGGACTTTACTGATGGTAGCAGTGAACTTCCTGATCCTTTATGTCATACTCAAGCTTTTCTTCTTCAAAAAAGTGCATCAGTTCATGCTGGATCGACAGAATGCAGTAAAGGATGCTTTTGATCAAGCTGACAGAACAAACCTTATTGCCGATGAACAACTGGCAGAATATAAGAAGCAGCTTGCAAACATCGAGAATGAAGGCAGGGAAATTATAAAGAACGCCAAGATTAGAGCCGAGGCACAGGCGAAAGAGATCGTTGATGATGCCAGCAGGAAGGCCAGCGAAATGATTCTGCAGGCACATAGGGATATCGAACGCGATAGACTCAAGGCGGTGGTCGAGATGAAACAGCAAATCGGAGGTCTCGCAATTTATGCTGCTGAGAAAATCATTGAAAAGCAGCTGGATGCTGCCGGACAGGAAGATATTATTCAGCGGGTGATAGAACAGGCAGGTAATTCGGGATGGCAGAATTAACAGTTGATATGACATATGGAAAAGCCTTGTTTGAGGCAGCATCCGATGTAAATAAAACGGAAATTCTTCTGCAGGAGTCTCTGGAGGTTTTGGATATCCTAAAAAGGGAACCTGAATTTTTTGAGTTCATAAAAACTCCTGTTGTGTCTGCTGCAGAAAAAAAGCAGGCAATAACAAAGATTTTTTCGGGGAGAATAAGTGATGAGCTCATTCATCTGCTGTGGATTCTGATTGACAAGGGGAGAGCCAAAGAGTTCGAAAACATTGTCCGCAGGTTCAAACAGTTGATTGATGAAAGCCAGGGGTTCTCTACGGGAACCATATTCTCTGTAGGGCCGCTTTCAGCGGAACAGCTTTCCACTTTTGAAGAAAAAACAAGCAATCTGATCCGCAAGAAAGTAAAGCTCGAGAACAGAACCGATTCCTCAATCATTGGAGGAGTCAGGATCTTTATTGAAGGTAAGGTTATCGACGCTACGGTAAGAAAGCGTCTCAATGACCTCGGAGAAAGCCTAAGATCTCAATAAAAGACGCATCGATTCGCTGCTGGTTTACATCAATTGTTTTGATACGGCGAAATGAAAAGGCGAAGAAATAAGGAGGACTTGCACATATGAATTTAAGACCAGAAGAAATCAGTGCGGTCATAAGAGAACAGATCAAACAATATAAAAACGAGTTGGAAATATCCAATTTCGGTACAGTAATACAGGTTGGTGACGGTATTGCCAGAATCTACGGTTTGGATCAGTGCATGGCGGGAGAACTACTTGAGTTTCCCGGCGATGTTTACGGCATGGCGCTGAATCTGGAAGAGGATAATGTCGGTACGGTTATTCTGGGGCCCGATAAGGAAATCAAAGAGGGCGACGTTGTAAAGCCAACCGGTAAGGTTGTTGAAGTTCCCGTAGGACCGGAACTGATCGGACGTGTTGTAAACGCACTTGGACAGCCAATCGACGGCAAGGGACCTATCAACACGACGAAAACCAGACCCGTGGAAAATATAGCTCCCGGAGTATTGCAGAGAAAATCGGTCAATCAGCCGCTGCAAACGGGAATCAAGGCCATCGATTCTATGATCCCCATTGGTAAGGGGCAAAGAGAACTGATCATCGGTGACAGGCAGACCGGAAAAACCGCCATTGCCATCGATGCGATTCTCAATCAGGCATCAGAGGATGTCATCTGCATCTATGTGGCCATAGGGCAGAAGAAATCCACCGTTGCGCAAATGGTTCAAACCCTTGAGAACAAAGGGTCAATGAAATATACCATCGTAGTTTCCGCGACTGCCAGTGAGGTTGCTCCGCTGCAGTACATAGCCCCTTATGCAGGCTGTGCAATGGCGGAAGAATTCATGTATCAGGGAAAAGATGTACTGATCATTTATGACGACCTTTCCAAGCATGCAGTTGCTTACAGAGCCATGTCACTGCTGCTTCGAAGACCGCCTGGGAGAGAAGCTTATCCCGGAGATGTATTCTATCTGCACAGCAGACTTCTTGAAAGAGCGGCAAAGTTATCCGATGAGCTGGGCGGCGGTTCCATTACGGCACTTCCTATCATTGAGACCCAGGCGGGAGACGTCTCCGCATATATTCCGACCAATGTAATTTCCATTACAGATGGTCAGATTTTCCTAGAATCAGAGCTTTTCTTTACAGGACAGAGACCTGCTGTTAACGCTGGTATTTCTGTATCCCGTGTAGGAGGAAGCGCACAGATCAAGGCCATGAAAAAGGTATCCAGTAAGGTAAAACTAGAATTAGCACAATACAGAGAGCTGGCAAGCTTTTCACAGTTTGGTTCCGATCTTGATAAAGATACAAAAGAACGGCTGGAACATGGTACTGTTCTGATGGAAATTTTAAAACAGCCTCAGTACGCACCTGTCAAGGTCGAACACCAGGTTATGATCATCTTTGCCGCGACCAACCGCTATCTTGTGGATGTTCCGGTCGAAGAAATCAAGGATTTTGAGAAGGAGTTCTACAGCTTTATGGATACCCAGTATCCGGAAGTGGGAAAAGAAATCAAGTCCACCGGTAAGCTGGAAGGGGAAACAGAAGAGCAGCTCAAGACTGCAATCTTGAAATTCAAATCGCTGAGATCATCCGATTGACGCTGGTAAGGAGGAGGTGAAGGCATGGCAACGAACAACATGAGAGATATTAAGCGCAGAATCCGAAGCGTCAGCAGCATGGAACATATCACCAATGCCATGAAGCTCGTATCTGCTGCAAAATTGCGGAAAGCCAAAAACACCTTTGAAAAAACACAAGAATATTTCCACTATGTGACTGAGTCAATTGAGGAAATTTTTCACCATACAAATGAAGTCCCTTCGGAATACCTGAAAGGGAACCGTGAGATCAAGTCGACTTGCTATATCATCGTCACCAGCTCCAGAGGACTTTGCGGAAGCTTCAATTCCAATATCATTAAAGAAGCAGCAAGACAAATCGCTGAGGATCGGGGAAAACCGGTCATCGTGGCAGTTGGTGGAAAAGGCAAAGAATATTTTGAAAAGCGAGATTATGATATCTTTGAGGAGTATATGCTCCCGCCGGAAAGTATTTCCTTCCTGGAGACCCATGATATCAGTAAGCCGATCATCGATATGTATAATTCCGGACAGATTGACGAAGTAGTAATCATCTATACCTCGTTTGTCAGTTCCCTGGAGCAGAAGGTAAGATCTGTAACCCTCCTTCCCTTCGAGATCAACAGGGATCCGGATTTTCCGAGATTGGAAAAGCAGGTTGATTATGAGCCTTCGGTAGAAGAGGTCTTCAACTATCTGGTGCCAAAATACGTGGAAATTATGGTTTATGGCGCCATCGTAGAATCTGCCACCTGTGAACACGCTGCAAGGCGTATTGCCATGGAGAACGCCACCGACAATGCAAGAGACATGATCGGTGAGCTAACCCTCTACTACAACAGGACACGGCAGGCCGCCATCACAAATGAAATTTCCGAAATCGTAGGAGGCGCCGAAGCGCTGAAATAAAGTTTGCGCAGGAAATTTTATGCAAGGCAAGGCGCGGCTTTTGAGCGTGAAGCGCACGCATATGGACATACGTAAGCAAGCGCGAAGAAACCAGCAACGCAGCATTGCATAAATTCAGAAAGTAAAGTTTGCGCAGGAAATTTTATGCAAGGCAAGGCACGGCTTATGAGCGTGAAGCGCACGTATATGGACATACGTAAGCAAGCGCGAAGAAGCCAGCAACGCAGCATTGCATAAAATTAACAAGCAAAGGAGGGAAGGTAATGAGTCATAAAGGTACCATACACCAAATCATTGGTCCCGTAATTGATATAAAGTTTATGCCGGAAGAAATGCCGGAGCTGCTCAACGCGATTTATATCTATTTTGAAAATAGAAATATTGTTGCGGAAGTAGCGCAGCATATCGGCGATGATGTAGTTAGATGCGTTGCATTGTCCTCAACGGATGGATTGACTCGGGGGATGGAAGCTGTAGACAGCGGTTCACCGATCAACGTCCCTGTTGGGAAGGAAGTGCTGGGCCGGCTGTTCAATGTAATCGGAGAGACTATTGATGAAAAGGGTCCTGTGAATACCGAGGCAAGGCTGCCGATTCACAGACCTGCACCTGCTTTTGACGAGCAGGATACCAGTACACAAATTTTTGAAACCGGAATCAAAGTTGTTGACTTGATTGCCCCTTATACAAGAGGCGGTAAGGTTGGACTATTCGGAGGAGCCGGCGTAGGAAAAACGGTACTGATCCAAGAGCTGATCAGCAATATTGCGAAAGAGCATGGAGGCATTTCCGTATTTGCTGGAGTAGGAGAAAGAACGAGAGAGGGAAACGACCTCTATCATGAAATGATCGACTCCGGTGTAATTGCAAAGACTGCCATGGTTTTCGGGCAGATGAATGAGCCGCCGGGAGCCAGAATGAGGGTCGCATTGACAGGGCTGACGATGGCAGAGCACTTCAGAGATGAAGAAGGACAGGACGTGCTTCTGTTCATTGATAATATCTTCCGTTTTACTCAGGCTGGTTCTGAGGTATCTGCGCTGCTGGGTCGTGTGCCCAGTGCGGTAGGTTATCAGCCAACCTTGGCAACGGAGATGGGAGCACTGCAGGAGAGAATCACATCCACAAAGAAGGGTTCTATCACATCGGTACAGGCAATTTACGTTCCTGCCGATGACCTGACGGACCCTGCTCCGGCCACAACCTTTGCCCATCTGGATGCAACCACGGTTCTTTCCAGAGCCATCACAGAATTGGGAATCTATCCTGCGGTAGATCCGCTGGAGTCATCCTCCAGAATAATGGATCCGCTGATTATCGGCGAAGAACATTACAATACTGCCAGAGGGGTACAGGAGGTGCTGCAGCGTTATAAAGACCTGCAGGATATCATTGCCATCCTTGGTATGGATGAACTGTCCGATTCGGATAAGCTGGTTGTTTCCCGGGCAAGAAAAATTCAGAGATTCCTTTCGCAGCCCTTCAGCGTTGCGGAAGCGTTCACCGGCATGCCCGGTAAGTATATACCGCTCAAGGAGACAGTCAGAGGCTTCAAGGAAATTTTGGAAGGAAAACATGATGCGATTCCTGAATCTATGTTCCTATTTGCCGGAGGGATTGACGAAGTCGTAGAAAGGTTCCAAAGCAATGCCTAAAAGTATGCTGCTGGAGGTAATCACACCTTCCAAACTCTTCTATAAGGGAGAGGTTGAACTCGTTATCGCCAGAACACTGAACGGTGATGAGGGCTATATGGCAGGTCATACCTGGGCAGTTAAACTGCTTGCCGCAGGAGAGCTTTGGTTTCAGGAAGCCGGATCAAAGGACTTCAAAATTGCGGCCATCGCAGGTGGTTTTGTTGATGTGAAGGATAATATTATCATCTTTACTGACGCGGCAGAATGGCCTGAGGAAATTGATCTTGCAAGGGCTGAGCATGAGAAAGAATTGGCAGAAGATTGGCTGAGACATCCCAGCAATGATGATTCAGAAGTCGCAAGAGCCAAGATTGCTATTGCAAAATCTCTAACCCGTATGCATGTCAAGGCCGGAGGGCATAGGCGTAAGCGGTAATCAATAGAAACACATCGAAAGATGATTGAAATCATGCGGATCACTAACCGCATGATTTTTTTCGCTTTTCAATCGAATTATATTATTATTGCATTAGTTACACTATTTTAATTGTACTGTTTCCATCGTTTCGACAATATACGACCAGAATCGCTATTGAACCGCTTGCCCATTTGGGCTAGACTATAGATGTTTTACAAATCAATGTGGAAGGGGAGGTGCAGGACGTTGAACTTACTGTTTAATCTGATGCTCAATCTTTATTCGGCGATTATTCTCATTGTGATGTGTGCTCATTCTTGCAGACGGCATGACAAATATTCTCTGCAGCAAAAGCTCTTTCATCTGATGCTTTTGCTGACTTTGCTGTTGCTTTTTTTTGATACATTAAGCAGGTTTGATGGCCACGCCCAAACCTACTATGTTTACTTCAATTCCATTGGTAATTTTGTTGTCTTTCTGATGGGGCCGCTGCCATCTGTGGTGTGGATGGCATATGCCAATTACGAAATTTACCGTGATGAAAGGCGTGTAAAGGCACTGGCGAGGGTGATGTCCTTATGGCTTGCACTCAATGGCTTGCTGACGTTGCTTTCTCTTCGGTATCATTGGCTGTACTATATCGATGAGGGAAATATCTATCATCGAGGGCCGCTCTTTCTTGTTCCGGCAATGCTGACAGTCGGTTCTATTTTGATTGCCTTTGTAATGGTGTCCCAAAATAGGAAGCGAATCGAGAAAAAGCACTATTTCTCCCTTGTGTTCTTTCCCGTGCCTCCTCTGGTCTCGATCCTTGTTCAAATTTATGTTTACGGAACCTCACTTATCTTAAATGGTTTGACCATTTCATTGCTGGTCGTATTTATAACGATACAAAATCAAAGAATGGATACTGATTATCTTACAGGCGTTGCCAATCGAAAGAAACTTGAGGAATATCTGAAGGCAAAGATTGCGGGCAGTACCGCGGCACGGACGTTTTCGGCAATTCTCATCGACCTGAATAATTTCAAACTAATCAATGATACTTACGGCCATGAAACAGGAGACCAAGCCCTGGAGACTGCGGCTGGACTTTTAAAGAGCTGCATCAGAAGAAATGATTTTATTGCTCGTTATGGAGGGGATGAATTCTGCATTATTATGGATATCTCAGATGAGGAGGATTTAATAGCAGCAACTGAAAATCTCTCTAGGTGTCTGGACTTACATAATCAAGTATCGGACAAGCCTTATAAAATAAGCTTCAGCATGGGATATTCTGTTTATGACTTCAAGACTCACTTGACTCCGGAAGCATTTCAAAAGAAAATAGATCTGCTGATGTATGAGAATAAAAATAAGCAAAAGTCGCGTAAGATCAAACTCGAAGCTTAGCCAGGAGGTTTTCAGCGCCCTAATTATAGTAGATGTCGCTGAATTCAATGGAAACGGCTCGCTCAATACGGCAGTTTTCGTTTTCATCTTCCTTCAGAACCGACGTTTCTTTGATGCTCTCCCTCAATCCAATCGGAAGGTAGATGGAAAATGTACTTCCTTCTCCCTCTTGGCTTTCCAGCTTGATATCCCCGCTCAGAGAATGAACGATTTGCTTTACAAGGTGCAGTCCAATGCCGGTTCCTTCATTTTTTCTCGATAAGACTCCATCTACCTGTCCAAAACGTTCAAAGATTTTTTGTTGCATTTCTTTCGGAATTCCGATTCCCTCGTCCTTGACGGAAACACATAACATTTTACTGTCGGTGACGGTATCTGCCGTTAGCATAATAGTGACCCTTTTGCCGCTCGGTGTGAACTTCAACGCATTTGAAAGGAGGTTCAAGAGGATCCGTTCGTATTTTTCTTCATCCATGATTACGAATTTTTCTATTAGTTCTGAATTGAAGTCAAGTTGAATTTCCTTTTGCTTTGAATAGGGCTCTACTGACCTTATGATCTCAAGCGTCGCATAGACAATGTCAAACCGAGTGAAATGAAACTTAAAATTGCCGGAGCCGTAGCGGATATTGTCAAGCAGATTGTCTACCAGGCGGAGCTGGCGGAAGGTATTTTGCCTGATGGTCTTCAGGTATTTTGAAATATTTGTCGTGATCTCCTTGCTGCAGAGTAGCTCAATGGCCTGCAGTGCACTGTTGATGACTGAAATTGGCGTTCTGAATTCATGAGTGATCAGATAAAGAAAATCATCTTTCAGCTTCATGGATGATTCAAGAGCTTCATTCTTCTCTTGCTCGACTTTGAGAAGGCGCTCCCTTTGCTGCTCGATTTTCATGTAATTTAACATATTTTCTGTTGTATCACGGATGCAGAGAACCGCAAAGATCAGCACATTGTTTTCATCATAGACAGGGTTGCCGTTGATGCTGCAGTAAAGGGTTTTATCAGGACGTACAATTTTAATAGATTCATTTGCGATTGTCTCTCCTGATAATGCACGGGCTCCGGGCAGAGTCTCCAAGTTGAGCTGGCTGCCTTCCATATCGTAATAGGAGGTACCGTAAAAGACATCCTCGTAGAATTTGATGGAATCCGGCTTAAAATAGAATTCTTTTCCTGATTCATTCAGAAAGTAAAGCCTGTGAAATTTATCTATTACCACAAGGCCGTCTGAAATGCACTTGACAACACTCAGTTCCTTAAAATATTTTCGCATATATTGGTTGACTTGAGTCTTGTCTCTTATGATTTTATTAATCTGATTCGGCATCTTTTCATTTTCTTTTGATGTAGCAATAAAATCATTCATTCCAATTACCTCTATTATTTACAATACCGAAAGCATTTGAAGCAGGAATAAGGAATGCTTGCCGGAAACTAAAACCATTTGTGTTTTTTGAAATAGATAATACTCAGTAGAGACACTGCCCCGCAAGTGATGATCACTGCTGGATACCCATAGACCCAGTGG
This sequence comes from Clostridiales bacterium, assembly GCA_015243575.1. Taxonomy (NCBI): domain Bacteria; kingdom Bacillati; phylum Bacillota; class Clostridia; order Peptostreptococcales; family Anaerovoracaceae; genus Anoxybacterium; species Anoxybacterium hadale. The sequence continues at coordinate 3,384,189 of CP042469.1, read as the reverse complement.
TATTCGGGCATAGGAAAATTCATGCCATACCAACCTACAATTAGGGTCAGCGGCAGAAAGATTGCTGTTATTACAGTGAAGAGCTGCATGATTCTGTTCTGGCTGATATCTACCTCTGTCTGATAAGCCTCCCGAACTTGAGAAACATAATCTCGGAGATTGGAGATTGAATCAGAAAGTCGGTTAATACGGTTCGTCAGAATGTGAAAGTAACGAATCATACCGTTTGTCAGAAGCTCATTCTCATTTCCCTCCATCGCCTCGGAGAGGTCAAAGAGCTGCTCGTAATAGCGCTTTAAGACTAGAAGCTTCTTCTTCATAAGAATGATTTCTTTAATATAATCTTTTTTTCCTTTCGTAAAAAGCGATTCCTCGAGTTCTGTAATCTCCTGTTCTAAATTTTCAAGAAACAGGGAATCTCCGGCCGTTAGCAGATCAAAAAATTCGTAGAGAACGCGCTCCAGCGTTAGATTCTTTATCTCTTTCTGTTCGATTCTGCTGATGATGCTGTGAAGCAGGCTATAATCTTGTGTCTCATCACAGATAAAAATAAGGAGGTTTGTCCGAAAGTAAATGGAGATACTGATGCTGCTTCCCAAAAGACTTGTTCTGTCCGGTATCAGGAGGCTAACGTAGTCAAAGCCGTCATGGCTTTCAAATTTTGACACAGTTCCTTTCAGGCATTCTTCCAGAATTCGTTCAGGGATGGCCAGATGAGGATTCCATTGGAGAAGTTCACTTCTGTCAAGGACTCCGATGCAGGGCTTTTCCCCCAGTATCTCATTTGGTTTTAGTTTTTCCAATTTTGTGGCAGTTCCGTCCAAATTGTAAATCAAAAGTTGCTCACCCCAATTCGCAAACGTATCATGGTATATTTTACCACCCAGTTTCCTTTTTCGTCAACAAAATAACGCCAATCATCACTACTTCCGATGACTGGCGCTATTTAAAGTCTTCGCTTAACATTTCTGGTGGAATCACCCTCTTTCTGCCGACTGATATAGCCATCTATATCAAATCTTTCAATCGGTATTATTATTTACCTTGACTATAGTATAGCATAAAACAATATAATTGCAAGAATATTCTGATAAAAAAATAAAAGAAAAATAAAACAGGACTGGTCAAATTTACTAAAATCCGAAAGCAGTCCTGCTATTTATAAATCCTTTAGAAAAGGAACGATCCGATCTGGTAGACAAGGAAAGCTGCAATCCACGCTACGAATGTCTGAAAGGACATTGCAAGAATCGCATTTTTCCAGCCGCCCAGTTCTCGTCTTACCGCAGCCATTGCAGCAACACATGGCATGTACAGTAAAGAGAATGTAAGGAATGAAAAGGCTGACAGTGGTGCGAAAAGCTGGGAAAGCAGCGGTGTTACAGATGCGGTATCCGACGCACCCAGCAGGATTGCAAACGTACTTACCATGGCTTCCTTGGCAGTTAAACCGGTAACCAACGCAGTTGCTGCTCGCCAGTCGGAAAAGCCCAGTGGCGCAAAGATTGGCGCGACTAGCTTGCCCGCTCCGGCAAGCATGCTGTCTCCAGTGTCTGCGACCATATTAAATCCAAAATCGAAGCTCTGAAGTGCCCAAATAATAATCGTCGCGATGAATATTACCGTAAAAGCCCGCTTGAGAAAATCAACAGCACGTTCCCACATTTTTAAGGTCACGCTTTTTGCGGATGGAAGTCTGTACGGAGGCAGCTCCATGACAAAGGGAACCGGGCTGCCTTCAAATACTGTTTTTTTCAGCAAAAGCCCCACAAGGATCCCCACGAGTATGCCCATAAGGTAAAGGGAAATCATGACCAGGGGCTCATGATTCGGAAAAAAAGCAGCAGTAAAGACTGCATAAATTGGGAGCTTGGCACTGCAGGACATAAAAGGTGTCAAGATAATGGTCATTTTGCGGTCTCGTTCACTTGGCAGGGTTCGGGTTGCCATAATTGCAGGTACAGAACATCCAAATCCGATCAGCATGGGAATAAAGGAGCGTCCGGAAAGGCCGATCTTTCTCAGCAGTTTATCCATGACAAAAGCAACACGAGCCATATAACCGCTGTCCTCCAAAAGTGAGAGGAAGAAGAACAGCACGAGTATGATGGGGATAAAGGAAAGCACGCTTCCTACTCCCGCAAATACCCCGTTGATGATCAGTGAGTGGAGGGCAGGATTGATGTTTACCTGCGAAAGGGCATGGTCCACCACCTGAGTGACACTATCGATTCCCAAGGAAAGCAAATCACTTAGTCCAGAACCAAAGATTCCGAAGGTTAACCAGAAGACAAATAACATAATCCCAAGGAAGATGGGTATTGCCAAATATTTGTGTGTCATTATGTTGTCAATCTGAACGGACCTTAGATGCTCCCTGGATTGGGCTGACTTTTTAACGCACTCTTTGCAGATGGATTCAATGAAGGCATAGCGCATATCTGCTATCGCCGCTTCCCGGTCAGTATTAAGGTGAGACTCCATATCATCCACAATATGCTGAATGATGTCCAGCTCGGGCTCCATCAGCTTCAATCTGTCGATAACGGGCTGATCACCCTCCACGATTTTAGCAGCGGCAAATCGCAAAGGAAGACCAGCAGCCTTCGCCTCGTCTGTTATCAGGTGGGCAATGGAATGAATTGCGTTATGTACGTGACCGCAGCAGAAATCGAGGTTCTTTGGTTTCGTCTTATGCTCGGCACACTTGATTGCTCGGTGTGTTAGTTCGTCTACGCCGTCGTTCTTGCTGGCTGAGATTGGTACAACGGGGATGCCCAGCTGTTCTTCCAGCTTCTGTATGTCAATGGATGCTCCGTTGCTGCGGATTTCATCCATCATATTTAAGGCCAGAATCATCGGCACATTAAGTTCCATTAACTGAAGGGTCAAATAGAGATTTCGTTCAATATTTGTCGCGTCGATGATATTGATAATGGCATCGGGTTTTTCGTAAATCAGAAAATCTCTGGTGACCACTTCTTCGGCTGTATAAGGTGAAAGGGAATAGATCCCCGGAAGATCCACCACCGTTACCCCTTTATGGCCTCTGACGGGACCGTCTTTCTTTTCAACGGTAACCCCTGGAAAATTGCCCACGCGTTGGTTGCTTCCCGTTATCTGATTAAAAAGTGTTGTCTTTCCGCTGTTGGGATTTCCGATGAGTGCAAAGGTGATACTCACTCCGCCACCTCCGTTACTTCTATTTTCCCGGCATCCTCCTGACGGATTGTCAGTTCATAATTCCGTAGATGAAGCTCGATGGGATCGCCCAAAGGAGCGACCTTTCGTACCATTACCGTTGTGTTGGGGGTCAAACCCATATCCAGCAGACGTCTGCGCAGTGCACCTTCGCCTCCCACGTTGCTGATGATGCCCTTGCTTCCCATTTTTAGTTTGTCCAGTGTCGTTTTCATATTCTAATCTGCCTCCGGCATAATTGCTGAATCATTTGAATCGTCCATCTTTATATGGCAGGGATTCTATCGATAGATGAGTTAGTTTTGACTTATCCTTTGTCAAAAAAATATGGCTGATCACAGCCATTTTTTCTGAAATAAGTTTATTATATTACCGCAACCATGTCAATAAATTTCTCCCTACCTGGGAAATAAGTTTGATCACAGAAGCGACCGCTAGCAGTGCAACGGCAATCGCTCCCGCCATTAGTATCGTTTCGGTTCCAATTGCTGCCGTTTCCTGGGAATTTCCTTCCAGGATTGCAAGCATGGTATAATACATATTTGCTCCGGGAACCAGTGGCAGGATGCCTGGTATTATGAAGATGGTGGCGGCATCCTTAAAGGCTCTGGAAAAAAGCTCGCTGAACAATGCCACTATGCATGAGCCGACAAAACAAGCCGTGATATTGCCTGAACCTGTCTCAATGAAATACGTATAGGTGAGCCAACCACAGGCGCCAACAAAGGAAGCACTGACGATGTGCTTTTTTGGCACATGAAACAATATGCAAAAGCCTATCGTTGAGCAGAAGGCGAATAAAAATGCCCAAATCATCAGAATGCACCTCCCAAAAGAGTCCACAGCTTGATGGTAACGCCGACCCCGGCCGCAAGAGAAATGGCAATGATTACGGCCTCTATCCCTTTTGTGGCACCTGACAGCATATCACCCGCAAGGGTATCGCGAATTGCATTGGTCAGGGCAACCCCAGGGAGGAAAATCATAATGGACCCGATAATAATGGCATTTTGATCGGTGCCCAGTCCCAGGGAAAGGCAGGTCAGAGCAAGAAATGTGGCGAGCGCACAGCAGCAAAATCCCCTGATGAAGAGGTTGGTGTCGATTCTGTCAAGCAGAATGGACAGCATGTAGCTGCAAGCTCCAATAAAAAATGAGCACAAGAAGTCCTTGGAATCACCATTGAAGATTAAGGCGAAAAAAGATGATACCAGTGCTGCACCGAGAATTCTTACAAGCAGTGCATAGGGTTTCATTGTCGCGATCTCTTTCAGTCTGTTTAGCCCCGCATCAATGGACAAGTCGGTACTGGCAAATTCTCTGGAAAAATGATTGATTTGAGATATTTTTGCAAGATCGATACCGGTGCCCTTAATTCGCTTGATAAAGGTGTGCATGTCGCTGTCTTCAGAGCCTTGGTCAAGAGACAGGAATATTCCGGTTGGAGTAGCGAACACTTCTACATAAGGAATTTTGCATGCTTTACAGATCCTTGTGATGGTGTCCTCTACCCGATATGCTTCCGCACCGCTTTTCATCATCAGCTCACCGGCACGGAGCGCCAGGATGAGTACTTTTTTTTGTATCTGATTAATCATAGATGCACGCTTCCCCCTATAACATAATTTGCCCGACGTATGAATCGCAAATGTAAGACCAGTTAAAATACATGTATTTATTATAACATATTGTGTTCGCCCCTACAGCAGATGATATGATAAAATAGTACTATCCTTACTTTGTCAAAGGAGGGTACCCTCCTTTCAGAAAAATCACGCTATCAATATCATACGATAAATGGGTTACTACTATTATATAAAAATAAAAGGGTGGCAATATTATGGAAGAAAAACAGACGACCTATCGAATTGGTCCCATTCGTCCTCCGAGCGAGGCGAATAGCTTGCTATTGCAAATTACTGGGGGGTGCACATGGAACCGCTGCAAGTTTTGCAGCATTTACAAGCATGAAAGGTTCAGAGTATTTTCTGTAGATAGCATCAAAAGAGATATTGATGTCATGGCGGAATATGCTGACATGGTCACGAGCTACATGAATCAAGATGGGACGCTAAACAAAAAAACAGCACTGTCAAGATTTGAAGGCATGACGCAGGAAGAAAAAAATTGCTACTATTTAGTATACCGCTGGCTTGCAGGAGGTGGTGAGAATGTTTTTTTACAGGATGGAAATTCTCTTGCGGTTAAGACGGAGCGAGTTCTTGAAGTTCTGCGCTACTTAAGAGAAAAGCTTCCAAGCATCAAGCGGGTTACGACTTATGGGAGAGCTGAAACCCTTGCAAAGATTTCGGCGGACGAATACACACAGCTAAAGAAAGCGGGACTTGATCGCATTCATTCCGGTTTTGAATCCGGATCAGACCAGGTGTTGCAGCTCATTGACAAAGGGGTAACGGCAGAGCAGGAAATTTTGGCAGGACACAATATTAAGGCGGGCGGCATTGAACTTTCAGTATATTTCATGCCCGGGATAGGAGGGAAAGATCTTTCGACAGAAAATGCCCTTGAGACAGCCAGGGTGGTTCGTGCCATAAACCCTGATTTTGTGAGGCTCAGAAGTGCTGTGATCAAGGAGGGCACAGACTTGTGGCAGGATTACAGGGGCGGACGTATCCGCTTATGCAGTGAAAATGATAAGCTTACTGAGGTCAAACTGCTGATAGAAAATTCCCAGGGCTGTACCGGATATCTGGCCAGTGACCATATCATCAACCTCCTTCAAAATGTTGAGGGAAGACTTGATGCTGATTCCCAGAACATGCTGGCCAAGATTAATGAGTATTTTGCGCTGCCGCCGCTTCAGCAAAAGCTCTTTCAGCTGGCAAGGCGCTGCGGAATGGTCTCTGAGCCCAGTGATTTACTTCTGCTGGCAAAGGATCAGCGGCTTCGGCTGGAACAATCGATTCGTTCCATAACAGAAGAAGTGCTTTGGGATGAAAAGATGAATGAGATTTTGATGGATTATATATAAGGGAAAGAGATTGCAATCCATCAAATGGATCCAGAGGGTAATCTTGATACGAGGTTTAGATTTGTCTCGAATTTGAGACAAATCTCAATTATTATACTAAATTTGAGAAAAATATTCTGACAATAAGCTCGATTTTAAAAAAACTGAAAGCATCTCAAACCCTTTGAATTTGGGGATAAATTCAGAAAATTATAATATTTTTCGGAGGAGAAATAAAGTTGGCATGATATTTGAATATATTAATGGCAATCGTTAGCTGCTCTAGAAAGAGTTATAAGTTAAAATTGAGGAGGTTTTATACCATGACCGCATGTAACAAAGAATTAGCATTAAAAGAAGCTCAGAGAGTTGTAGGCTATATCGAGAAGGCAGAGCTGTCAAAAGATGATAAAGACAGAATCGTTAAGGATTCCATTGCAAACTTTAATGAAAATGTTAATCCAGGATGGCTGGAATACAGAAAATCCGTGTCCGACAATGCCGCATTCGTTGAATGGACAGACTCTGTGGATCATTTTGAAGACCTTTATGGAACTCAGTTCATCGACTGCCTGGGAGGTTTCGGAATCTATACTTGTGGACACAGAAATCCTGAGATTTTAAAGACCGTAAAAGCGCAGCTTGACAGATACGCATTACATAGCCAGGAACTGGTAGATCCGCTCAGAGGTTATCTTGCAAATATTCTTGCGATGATTACTCCTGGAGATCTGCAGTATGCGTTCTTTACAAACGGCGGAGCGGAAGCAGTTGAAATGGCCCTTAAGCTTGCTCGTCTTGCTACAGGCGGAAGATGGTATATCTCTACGGTCGGTGCATTCCACGGAAAATCCATGGGAGCGATCTCCATGGGAGGAAAAGGCGCTTACAGAGAAGACTATGCTCCTATGATTCAGCAGGTTCAGCACGTAAAATACGGTGATGCCGATGCAATGGAAGCTGCTATTAAGAATCTTCAGGCAGTGGGTGAGAAGGTTGCCGGCGTTATCATTGAGCCAATTCAGGGAGAAGCAGGAGTTATTATTCCTCCGGCAGGATACCTGAAGGCAGTCAGAGAGATCTGTGACAAGTATGGCGTGGCTTTGATCTTTGACGAAATCCAGACTGGTATGGGAAGAACCGGAACCATGTGGAGATGTGAAGCAGATGACGTTACCCCGGACATTATGACCTACGGAAAAGCATTCGGCGGCGGAATCATGCCGATTACCGGTATTATTGCAAGACCTTGGTGCTGGGGAGAAAAGCTCATTGAGAATCCATGGATTCTTGGATCACCAACCTTCGGTGGAAATCCTCTTGCTTGCTCGGCTGCACTGTCAACCATCAAGTATATGCTTGAAAATGACATTCCAAAGGTTTGCAAAGAGAAGGGCGACTACTTCATGGAAAAGCTCGGCATACTGATGGAAAAATATCCGACAGTTCTGAAGGCTGTAAGAGGCGCAGGACTTTTGATTGCTATGGAATTCCCAGAAGCAGAAGTTGGATACAAAGTGACAAAGGGGCTGTTCGAAAGACACGTAATGACAGCAGGAACACTTGTTAATGCCAAGACCGTAAGAATTGAGCCACCTGCAACTTTATCCTATGAGCACATTGACGAAGTCATTTCCAAGCTGGATGAATCTCTTGCAGATGCAAAGGCTGAATTCCAGCTTTAAACAGAGTAACATGATCCCGGAGCGCCTAAGGCGCACCGGGATTTTTTCGGCTCTATGTCAAATGTTGTGGTAGAGCTCTCAAGTAAAATAAAAAATAAGTAAAAATGTGTTTCAATCCAGCGAAGGTCAATCCATCGCTGGATTGTTTTATGGGAACTAGTTGGTAAGGGCATAACAAAACAAGCCATATTGTAGGTAGGCCAGGAATTGGAACAGTCGAAATGATTCATTTTAATCAGGCTGCCATCATATGAAGGATTCGATTGCGAAAGCGGCTAAAATTTCGGACTCCGTAACAGTTTCGCTTCAAGACTTTGATCCGATTATTGCAGCCTTCCGTAAATCCGTTTGTATATCCCAGGCTAAAGGCTCGGAGTATGTAGGGCTGCCATTTGTTGATGATATCAAAGCATTTCTGAAACTCCTCTAGTTTTGCAACTCCTGCACATAGATTCCAGTTACTCAGATTCTTTTTTGCTTCGTAGATATCTTTGCTGTCCATAAATACATAAAAGTTTTCTTTCAACCAGTACGCTTTGCGGAGTTTCTCGGATACCGCCAGCATATTTTCAAGCTGCTGGCACTGCTCTTCGTTGAGCTTTTCCTGCCGAGATAGAAGTAGCCAGCGGCTTTTCTTGAAGTATTTACGTCGTTCATCACTGAATTTCTTTTGCTCGGATTTTCTCACGTTTTCTAGCGCCCATGTCACATACCGGCAAACGTGGAACTTGTCCGTGATTACACTGGCCTCTGGAAAACAGAGCGTCATAACATCTCGGAATTGAAGGCTCATATCCATCACTAGATATTGAACCTGTTTGCGCTTTTCCAGAGGAAACTGAAGGAAGTAGGCGATCAAATCATCGCTTTTCTTGGAAGGAAGAATATCTAGGACCTTATGCTTTACAGGATCAGTGAGAATGCACTGAAATTTGCGCCCACCTGCGTTCCCTTGAATTCATCGATAGAAAGAACCCTTGGCAACTTTGGAAGCGGATATGATACTCTATCGAAGATTCTTATCGCTGTTCCAGTAGAAATGCCGTTCCTTTTTGCGATAGATGCAGTGGATTGTTCACAGCTGTAATCATGCAATACTTTAGAGGTTAGTCGTTTTGTATTCCGCTGATATCGTGCAAGAAACGATAACCTTTCCTGAAAGACAGTTCCACAGTGAGGGCAGTAATATCTGCGCTTTCGCACATGGAGCAGGCAGTGCAGCCCTTGTAACGGCAGGTCCTTTACAAGCTGTTCGCGGTAGGAATGCGTTCTCTTCGTTCCATGACGGCAGACCGGGCAAACCTGCATCTGAAGTCTAGATTCCAGCCACACATGAATCTGATTGTTAAAATTCTCGACTCTGGTTACAATTACATCTTTTAATCCCAGCAAGTCTGCTGTACAATTTGGGTAGAGCATAAGCTAATCTCCTTTCGAAATGGTGTGTGGTAACTTCATTCTACTTGAGATCTGCTTTATGCTCTATCTTTTTTGCAAAAAACAAAATGCTGTGGCATTTTAATTTCTAAAACACCACAACATTTATTATAGAGCCATTTTTTCGATTCCTACGACAGAAAGTAAGAATCGATCTCGTCGTAATATGCGTTATTTTGTAGAATCATTTTGGCTTTTGTAAGTAAAAGAAGCCTCCAAAATAAATATCAAAATTATCAAAATCTTCGAATATATTTTGATAATTCTGCCAAATATATTACTGATTTGCTGTGGATAAATTGGTATAAAATGTTCAAATTTCAATGTTTTTAATTGGTATATATAACTATTACACAAAAAAAGGTATACATTTTGGCTAATTGTGGTATAATGATAAAGTCTTAATTTAAGACAAGGAAAGAGAGGGAAAATAGATATGGCAAAGAAGCTTGTATCTGTGTGGCTTTCATTGACTGTCTTACTTTTCTCATCAATTTCTATATATGCTGAAGAAAACGTTCAAGGAGATTTTTTTATTAAAGAAATCGTTGTTAATGGGGAAACGATTGACAACGACCATTTACAGTTTCCATTTTTTCTGTACAAAGACACGACTTATTTCCCATTGACACCTGAGATGGGAGAGATATTCGGCATTAAGACCGAATTTGATTTTGAAAGCCGCACACTTAAACTTTTGAAAACTGAGCCATCACTGGTGAACATCAGTGAACGGTGGAAGAAGAACGAAAGAAAGGAGATCGAGACCCAGACATTCAGCGATGCAAAGGTCCTTATGTATGAGTTGGACTATCAAAGCTTAGCAAAAGTTCTGGGAGGAGATACCGCTAAAGTAAACTCGGACATCAGCGAGGAGACAGAAGGTACCGTAAGCGACGAAGTAATAAAGATTCCGCAGCTGTCGGTCAGGGAATTGGACCTTGGGGGTCTGCCTGTATTGACCAGAGACAAAGTAGTATATCTTCCACTTAAGGCTATGTCTGGAAAAGACGGATTCGCCTGGGATGTGTATTACGACTCCTATACTGGAATCTATGTTAGCACAAAAGAAGGGACTCCTGCAAAATCCTATTGGAAAGAAGCAGAGTCAAAATATAACAAAGGATTAGTAAACTATATCCGTGAGTACAATGGAAGTTATTCCGAAAATAAGGCACAGGAACTGGTATTTATGTTCAAGCATGCTGCGGAAACTTACAAGATTGATGAGAAAATCCTCATGGCTGTAGCGCATAAAGAAAGCACCTTCAACTCCAAAGCCAGAGGGAGCAGCGGCTCGCTCGGCATGATGCAGGTAATGCCTTCGACAGGGGCCAGATATGGTCTCGGTGAAAGCCAGCTCCTGGATGCTGAAACCAGTATCAATTTTGGAGCGATGTATCTCAGTGAAAGAATTGCAGCCTACGGCGGCGATGTTTCCAAGGGATTCTCCGCTTATAATCAGGGATCCGTTGCAGTTAACAGGGGATCCTACTCCACGAGATATGCCAATAGAATTATTGGTACAGTCGACGGAATCAGCTCTTACCTTACCTCACATGGGTATGGTTCCGGCAATTGATTCAGTGAAGACAATCTCGAGTAATAAAAAACATGACAGTAAAAGCATATAGAAATTAGCAAAAAACCGGGGAATGCCCCGGTTTTTTGTATTGTACTGAACTGCAATAGGTCCTCTCTGATACCTTTCATAGAAGTCTATTTGCGATATTCTAGGCACCATTTAGCACAATATGAAATGGTAGATAATACAAGCAAAATTGTAATCAGCAATATGCTGGCAAAGTATACGCTAACTTCTTCATGGGTAAACAATGAGAACAATTTTATTCCGCCAATGATTGCAATACTCAATATTAATCCGCCTGTGAGAACGATATATGATATTTTCGTAGCTTCTGCGACAATTATTTTTTCCCGTTCATCTGAAAATGCAAGTTCATGAATATCTGTTTTACTCCATTTTAATCTCTTTGAAACCATATAATATAGGATAGGATAGAGAATCAAATACACGCCGAGCATTATAGGATAGATTGATAAAGTTACACTGAATCCCACGCTTTGAATTGAATTTATCTCTGAAAACGGAAATAAAAAGGCTAATCCAACTAATAAAAATAATATTACATTCCCTGTGCTCTTAATTATAATTTTTTTCATTTAATAATCTCCTTTTGAAATATTTGTTCAATCGGTGTATCCAGCACCTCGGATATTCTCATGGCTAAGAGCAGGGAAGGAATATAACTGCCCTTTTCTAAAGAAATAATCGTTTGTCTTGTAACTCCCACCAACTCAGCCAGCTTGCTCTGTGAGATATCCTTTTGTATCCGCAGCTCTTTTACAATATTTAATAATGTTTCCATAGGTTTTCACCTCCATTAGAAATAGTATAGTTGACTTTACATGTAAAGTCAACTATACATAAAATAATATTTAGGAAAGATAAAATACGAATGATAGTTTTTATGATGAAATCCTAAGTTCGGGAAAACATAAAAACAGACGAATAAAGTGATAAAATTTCATATAATATTCGTATTTTTTATTGTAATATTAAAATAAAGCTGATAACATGAGATTGGATACAGAACAAATCGCAACAAACACGAACGTTCAATGGAATTGTAAAATCGATCATACGGATTATTTTAATAAACCATACCGGTTTGGACTTCGTGATTTTTCGGAATGAATGCCGTCAGGCGGTAGAGAAGATCCGAACATCGTGTTAAGGAGGGCAATATGGTACGCCGTATTTATGTAGAAAAGCAAAGGGGCTTTGATATAGAAGCCCAGGGTTTATATGAAGATTTAAAAGAAAACCTAAATTTAGAAGGATTAGAATCTGTCAGAGTAATCAACCGCTATGATATGGAAGGAATGGATGAAGCTTCCTACCAAGCGGCGAAATATACGGTTTTTGCTGAGCCTGCAATCGATTGTGCCTTTGATGAGGCAATTTCTATCGAAGCAGGTTCTCGTTTTTTTGCCGTGGAATTTCTCCCGGGACAGTATGATCAGCGAGCAGATTCTGCAGCGCAGTGTCTAAAACTGTTAAACGTGAATACCGAAGCTGTGGTTCAGTTTGCAAGATTGATCGTACTTTCCGGTAATCTTTCCGATCAGGAGTTTACGTCAGTCAAGGAGTACTGCATCAATCCCGTTGACTCTCATGAAGCAGCTCTTGATAAGCCTGAGAAGCTGGAACTTTTGACCTCATCCCCGGAAAAAGTAAAGGTGCTTGAGGGATTTACGGAGATGGCAGATGAAGAGATCGCAGAGTACCGTAACGAACAAGGCTTTGCGATGAGCAGTGAGGATCTGAAATTTGTCCGGGATTACTTTGAATCCGAAGAAGGAAGAAATCCAACGGTAACCGAAGTGAAGGTGATCGATACGTATTGGTCTGATCACTGCAGACATACCACATTCCTTACAAAGATTAAGGAGGTAAGCTTCAAGCAGGATGCCTATTCTAAAGTCGTCGAAAAAGCCTTTCAGGAATATTTGAATATCAGAGATGCGGTCTACGGTGAGAACGCAAACAATCGGGATATGAGTCTGATGGATATGGCAGTAATCGGTGCAAAATATATCAAGAAAAAAGGTCTGGCGCCCGACCTGGATGAATCCGATGAGATTAATGCCTGCAGCATTAAAGTGAAAGCGGATATTGACGGCAGGGAAGAGGACTGGCTTGTGATGTTTAAAAATGAAACGCACAATCACCCGACGGAAATCGAACCCTTCGGAGGCGCTGCAACCTGTCTGGGCGGAGCGATCAGAGATCCTCTGTCAGGAAGGGTTTATGTATATCAGGCCATGAGAGTAACCGGCAGCGGTGATCCCAGAACAAGACTTTCTGATACTCTGCCCGGAAAGCTTCCGCAGAGAATCATCACCAAAGGAGCTGCAAGGGGGTACAGCTCTTACGGCAATCAGATTGGTCTGGCAACGGGCCAGGTTACGGAAATCTATCATGACGGCTACATGGCCAAGCGGATGGAAATCGGAGCGGTAATCGGTGCTGCGCCCGCGTCCCACGTCTATCGGGAGCAGCCCGCCTCCGGCGACTGCATCGTACTCATCGGAGGAAGAACCGGCAGAGATGGCTGCGGAGGAGCGACAGGTTCCTCAAAGGGGCACACCCTGGAATCCATACTGACCTGCGGGGCAGAGGTACAAAAGGGAAATCCGCCTGTAGAGCGTAATATCCAGAGATTATACCGCAAAGAAGAAGCGGCGCGGCTAATCAAGCGCTGTAACGATTTCGGAGCAGGCGGCGTTTCTGTTGCCATCGGCGAGCTGGCCGACGGAATCGATGTTAATCTCGACCTGGTACCGAAGAAATATGAAGGTCTTGACGGTACAGAACTGGCAATCTCTGAGTCACAGGAGCGTATGGCTGCCGTCATTGCTGAAAAGGATATAAAAGAATTCATTCAATATGCAGAAGAAGAAAATTTGGAGGCCGTTGTCGTTGCAAAAGTCACAGAACATCCTAGATTTCGGATGTTCTGGCGAGGTGACTGCATCCTGGATCTGAGCAGAGCCTTCCTCGATACCAACGGTGTGAAGCAGGAAATAACCGTATCCGTTTCGGATGATGCGCTTGGCAATACTGGCTTAGAGAATCAGTCAAAAGCGGCAGAGGATGTGAATGGTAGAGCGAATGCCAGTACAGAAACATTTACAAAACGCATTGCACAGGAACTCAAAGCTTCCGTTGCAGGCCTGAATGCATGCAGCCAAAAGGGTCTCATAGAGATGTTTGACAGCACCATCGGAGCAGGAACCATTCTGATGCCTCTGGGCGGAATGTACCAGCTGTCACCAGCAGCCGGTATGGCGGCCAAGCTTCCCGTAACCAGCGGTGATACCAATACTGCTACGTTGATGACATATGGTTTCGATCCACAGCTGTCATCTCAGAGCCCATTCCACGGAGCCTACTTTGCAGTCATTGACTCCGTAACGAAAATAGCCGCTATGGGCGGAGATATTTCCAAAGTTAGACTGACCTTTCAAGAGTATTTCGAGAGGCTTGGGGATGACCCCGAAAAATGGGGTAAACCGTTCGCAGCACTGCTGGGAGCACTAAAAGCGCAAAAGGAGCTGGAGCTTCCGGCTATCGGAGGAAAGGACAGCATGTCCGGTTCCTTTATGGACCTTCATGTTCCGCCTACACTGGTATCCTTCGCGGTAGGCATCTCTGAGGCTTCTAGCGTGGTTTCCACGGAGCTGAAGCGTACAAACAGCCGCATCGTGCTTCTGTCACCGGAAAAAGACTGCGATGGTCTGCTGAATCATGAAACATATCGTGAAACGATGAAGCGGATTCGTAAGCTGGCAATGGAAGGAAAAATTCTCTCCGCCAATACGGTGGGAGAAGGAGGACTCTTTGTTTCTCTCTTCAAAATGGCCGCAGGAAACAAAATCGGCGTTTCCCTCATGCCCTTGGCGGAAGAGGAACTGAAACTTCCGGATTACGGTGCACTACTTTTGGAAATTGATAATGACCTGAAAATAGAAGAAATTTTTGAAACCATAAACTTCAGAGTGATTGGATTTACCCGCAGCAATCCTGCTATCACAGCCAGACTCAGGCTTAATTATGAAGGGCCTCCAGAAGTACTTCTGGCACAGTTGAAGCAAAGCCTGATGAATCCGGCTCAGGAGCAGTTAGAACCAAGTCTGACGGATCCGGCCCAGGAGCAGCTGGAGCAGAATTTGATGGAATTTGACCTGGATGAGCTGATCAAGGCGTGGACAGAGCCTCTTGAAGGCGTATTCCCCACTATAAAAAAGAGCGCGGACGCTGAGAAAGCACCTGTGGCAATCTCCTGCAACATGAGAGAGAGCCACCGCCCTGCCATTAAAATCGCCCGGCCAAGGGTTTTCATTCCGGTATTCCCCGGAACCAACTGCGAAGTGGACACCAAACGGGCATTTGAAAAAGCAGGCGCAGAAGCGGATGTCATGATTCTAAGAAACCTGAAGCAAGCGGAGCTCATTGACTCCATCGAAGAGATGGTTAAGAAAATAAAAAACAGCCAGATGATCATGATCCCAGGCGGTTTCAGCGGAGGAGATGAACCCGATGGTTCCGCAAAATTTATTACCGCAGTTTTCAGGAATCCGTCAGTAAAAGAGGCAGTAGAAGAACTCCTTCAAATGCGTGATGGCCTGATGCTGGGAATCTGTAACGGATTCCAGGCACTGATCAAGCTTGGGCTGGTACCTTTCGGCAGAATTACCGAGCCGGAGGAAGGAAGTCCAACGCTGACCTATAACCGGATCGGCAGACATGCCTCCTGCCTGGTAAGAACCCGGATTGCATCGGTCAAATCGCCTTGGCTGGCAAACACAGAGGTTGGAGAAGTTCATACTGTTCCCGTTTCCCACGGGGAAGGCAGATTTATCGCCGCCGATGGCGTGATTGAAGGGTTGATCAGGAATGGGCAGATTGCGACCCAGTATGTGGATCTGGATGGAAAGCCCTCTATGGAGACCCGTTTCAATCCCAATGCGTCGGTGCTGGCAATTGAAGGAATCACGTCCCCCGACGGAAGAGTCTTCGGCAAGATGGCACACTCAGAACGAATCGGGGAAAACCTGTACCGGAATGTACCGGGCAGCAATGATCAGAGGATTTTTGAGGCAGGAACCTCCTATTTCCTTTAAGAAAACGATGATTCCTCCCGCAGGCATCCCCTGGTTCATTTTTAGCTTGACGGGGAGAAAAACCACACAATAGCAAGGAAAAAATGCATTGATATAATTTATATAGCAAATAAACGATGCGTGCTGATTAAGCAGCCGCAAAAAAAGGAGGAAGCGTATGAAAGCAGCCATCGTAATGGGCAGCAAATCTGATTATCCCGTGGTACAGCGGGCGGAAGGGATTTTAAAGGAATTTGGAGTTGATTGTGAAACGAGAATTATCTCTGCCCATAGAACCCCCAGAATTGCAGAAGGGTTTGCCTCTGCAGCAGAAGAAAACGGGATTGAGGTAATCATCGCCGCTGCAGGAAAAGCGGCCCACCTCGGAGGCGTTCTGGCAGCCTTTACACCACTGCCCATCATCGGACTTCCCATCAAGTCATCCACGCTGGACGGACTGGACTCCCTGCTCTCCATCGTACAGATGCCCAAGGGCGTTCCTGTAGCTACCGTAGCCATCGACGGAGCGGAGAATGCCGGGCTACTGGCAGTGCAAATCCTGTCTGTGAAATATCCGCAGCTGAGAGAGAAGATGAAGGAATATAAACAGAAGATGGAAGAAGAAATTATAAAAATGGATCTATCTTTACAGCCATAACGCAAAGCTGTTCGCGATTTTGATATTTTATTAGCTCTGTCTCATGATTTTTTCTGCGCAAAAATGTGAAGGATCGCATTCTTTGCTGGGCTGCTAAAGGCAGCTAGAAAAAATCTCATTCGTCAAAGCAGTAAAATATAACAAAATCGTTCAATGCTTCGCTTATATGACAGTAAAGATAGCACGACTAGACAACCCGATTTTTATAATTGTGTAGAAATGAAATAAAGGAGGATTTGAAAATGGAAAAACTTGAAATGTTGTATGAAGGAAAAGCAAAGAAGGTATATCGTACGGATGATCCGAAATTATATATTGTAGACTATAAGGATGATGCGACAGCGTTCAACGGAGAAAAGAAGGGAACCATTTCAGAGAAAGGTGTAGTAAACAACACCATGTCTGCCATCATCTTTGGGATGCTGGAGAAAAAGGGCGTTCCCACACACCTTGTAAAGCTCCTCAGCGACAGAGAGACCCTGGTAAAAGCGGTGAAGATTCTGCCTCTTGAGGTCATTGTCAGAAACGTTGCTGCAGGCTCCTTTTCAAAGAGATACGGCGTGGAAGAGGGCAGACCTCTTGCAAAAGCGGCTTTGGAGTTCTCCTATAAGAATGACGATCTGGGGGATCCGCTGATCAATGATGACCATATTCTGGCCCTTGAGCTGGCAACGGAAGAACAGCTTGCCACCGTAAAGAAATATGCCCTCATCGTAAACAACGCACTGAAGGAATTCTTCCTGGATAAGGGACTGAAACTCATCGACTTTAAGATCGAATTCGGTGTTGCAGACGGTGAAATTCTTCTGGCTGACGAGATCTCTCCTGACACCTGCAGACTCTGGGATGTGAACACCAATGAGAAAATGGATAAAGACAGATTCAGAAGAGACATGGGAAATGTGGAAGAGACTTATCAGGAAGTACTGGCGAGAATTAAAAAATAATGACCCGAAACAGCGTTTTCTACCAATTATTTTGGAAACACTGTAAGGAATTGGAACGGAGGTGAAATTCCTCTTGATACAGGAGAAAGAAATGCTCAAAGATTATGATATCAACAGTGCGCTCAGGGAGCTAGAAGAAGATAAAGTATTCGACGAATGCGGCGTTGTGGGCGTTTACGCCCCCGGCAAAGAAGACATTGCTAGATCGGTATACTTCGGACTGCATTCTCTGCAGCATAGAGGGCAGGAGAGCGCCGGAATCGCATCCAATAAAGACGGAAAAATTCAATATTATAAAGAGATGGGGCTGGTTCAGGAGGTCTTCAATGATGAAATCATCGCAAGACTTCAAGGTGATATCTCCATCGGCCATGTAAGATATTCTACCTTTGGAGAAAGCCATGCAGTGAATGCCATGCCTTTGGTGGTCTATCACAAGGGCGGAAGTCTTGCCCTTGCCCATAATGGGAATTTAGTCAATGCAGGGCTGCTGAGGGAAGAAATGCAGGACCGAGGAGTCATCTTTCAGACCTCCATCGACTCTGAAGTTATCGCAGCACTCATTGCAAGATATATCAGGGACAATACCATTGAAGAAGCCATTATGAAAACCCTTGAGATTGTGGAAGGCGCTTATGCGCTGGTCATCACCAGCGGAAATAAGCTCATCGGCGTCCGTGATCCCAACGGTATCCGGCCGCTTTGCATCGGAAGAACCGCAGAGGGTTACGTGCTGTCTTCGGAAAGCTGCATCTTCCCGCTGCTGGGAGCAAAGTTCATCCGGGATGTAGAACCGGGAGAGATTGTTGTCATTGAAGACAGAGAACTTAAATCCATGCGGTTCAGCAAAGGGAAGCGCAGGGCGATCTGTGCCTTTGAATATGTCTATCTGGCCAGACCTGACAGCGATATCGATGGCAGAAGTGTCTATATGGCTAGAACACAGGCGGGAAGAACCCTTGCAAAGGAGCATCCCGTTGATGCGGATATGGTCATCTCGGTGCCCGATTCAGGAACTGTGGCGGCCATCGGATATGCAGAGGAATCGGGCATTCCCTACGGCGAAGGCTTGATTAAGAACCGGTATGTGGGCAGAACGTTCATCCAGCCGGATCAGAGAATGCGGGAACTGAGCGTCAGGCTAAAGCTCAATGTTCTCAGGGATAATGTAAAAGGAAAGCGGATCATTATGGTGGACGACTCGATTGTCAGAGGAACCACCAGCGGCAAGATCGTAAAGATGCTCAAAGATGCGGGTGCACTTGAGGTTCATATGAGGGTCAGCTCACCGCCGGTAATTCATTCCTGTCATTTTGGCATTGACACTCCCGAGGAGGATCAGCTGGTTGCGGCAGCCCATAGCCAGGAAGAAATACGGAAAATGATCGGTGCGGACAGCCTGGGGTACCTAAGCGTTGAGGGCCTGATGGATTCCATCCATTTGGGTGAGGATAAGGTCTGCTTCGCATGTTTCAACGGGGACTATCCTATGGCGCTTTCCGATGAAGAAGCAAAAGAAAACGGTACGTTAGCCGATAAAGAAAGTGAGGAATAAGATGGCGGTTGAAAAGCTGACATATAAAGACGCAGGCGTCGATACAAAGGAAGGGGAACGAGCCGTCTCCCTGATGAAGGGGCACGTAAAAAAGACCTTCAACGAGAATGTTCTCACCGGCCTCGGAAGCTTCGGAAGTCTGTTCCGCCTGGACGTGAAGGATATGGAAGAACCGGTTCTCGTATCGGGTACCGATGGCGTTGGAACAAAGCTTAAGCTTGCATTTCTCATGGATAAGCATGATACTGTAGGTCAGGACTGTGTGGCAATGTGCGTCAACGACGTGCTCTGTCAGGGAGCGAAGCCTTTGTTTTTCCTTGACTACATTGCAACGGGAAAAGTGAAGGCGGAAAAGATTGCAGACATTGTAAAAGGAATCGCCGACGGCTGTGTTCTGGCGGGATGCGCCCTTGTGGGCGGAGAGACGGCAGAGATGCCGGATTTCTACACCGAAGGTGAATACGATATGGCAGGCTTTGCCGTGGGCATCGTTGACCGGAAGCAAATCATCGACGGATCAAAGATTCAAGAAGGAAACGTGGTGATTGGAATTGCCTCCAGCGGCATTCACAGCAATGGGTACTCTTTGGTCAGAAAGCTTTTCTTTGACAAGCTTGGCATGAAAACGGATGATTATGTGGAAGAATTGGGAAACACCCTTGGTGAAGCATTGATCACGCCGACCAAGATCTATTCTTCTGCCTGCAATGCGGTTTTGGGGAAAACGACGGTGAACGGGATTGTTCACATCACCGGAGGCGGATTTTATGAAAATATCCCAAGAATTATTCCCGATGGGCTGGGTGTTAGAATTGAACTTGGAAGCTGGGAGCTTCCCGCTGTCTTCCGGTATATTTCGGAACAAGGAAATGTTGAACTGAAGGAGATGTTCTCTACCTTTAATATGGGAATCGGTCTGATGATGATCGTTGACGAGGAGCACAAGGATCTGGCGCTTGCTGTGCTGGAACAGGCGGGAGAGACTGCAAGCGTCATCGGAGCCATCGTAAAGGGGCAGGGAGTGGAAATCGTCGGTCTGTAAACATCACCGGAAGTGAATGGAAGCAGCCGCAGATGCAGCAAGTGAGAAATACAGAAGGATCAAATCGGCTGTGAATCAAGTGGATGAGAAATCCAGACAACGAGAGAGCGGAGAATAACATGGAACAGTCAGTCAATCAGGCGATGAACCAGTCAAATCAGCCAGCCAACCAGTTCAATACATTAGAAAAGCGCACTGTGAAGATTTCCGTGCTGGTATCAGGCGGGGGCAGCAATCTTCAGTCGGTGATCGATCACATTAAAAGCGGATTCCTTGACCAAGCAATTATTGTTCAGGTGATCTCCAGCAGCGCGGATGCCTATGCTCTGGAGCGGGCAAAGAACGAAGGTATCCCCGGAATTGCGGTGACAAGGCAGCAGTGGCCGGAAGAAGAAAAAAGGAATGAAGAAATCCTGAGACTTTTGACAGAAGCCGGGACGGACTTGATTGTTCTGGCCGGATATATGAGCATTTTGAGCCCGGAACTGATCTCGGCCTATAGTGACCGAATCATCAATATCCATCCTTCGCTCATCCCCAGACACTGCGGCAAAGGATATTACGGAAAACGAGTTCACCGTTCCGTGCTGGAGTCAGGTGACTTAAAAAGCGGTGCGACGGTTCACTATGTGGATGAGGGGATTGATACGGGACGGATCATCCTTCAGGAAACAGTGCCGGTAGAGCCGGGAGATACAGAGGATTCCTTAGCGGCAAGAGTCTTGGCGGTGGAGCATAAAATCCTGCCCAGGGCCGTCAAGCTTTTTTGTGAGGAATACCTCAAAGGAAAATAATTTAGATAACATAGAAGCAAATGGGTTCGTGTCGTAAGGCACAAATCCAATGATATAAAAAAGAGTAAGGGAGGAACAGTAATGAGAGCATTGATCAGCGTGTCTGACAAAACAGGAATCGTGGAATTCGCCCAGGAGCTGGAACGGCTTAGCGTAAAAATCATATCCACAGGAGGTACCGCAACAAGGCTCAGAGACAACGGAGTTGAGGTAATGGGAATTTCTGATGTGACAGGGTTTCCCGAATGTCTGGATGGCCGAGTAAAAACACTTCATCCGGCTGTTCACGGCGGAATTCTTGCTATGCGGGAAAAACCAGAACATATGAAGCAATTAGAAGACCTGAACATAGAGACCATTGACATCGTTGCCATCAATCTCTATCCCTTTAAGGAAACCATCTTAAAACCCGGCGTTGCGCTGGAAGATGCTATTGAAAACATTGATATCGGGGGACCCACTATGCTTCGTTCAGCAGCCAAAAACCATAAAGATGTGGTGGTGATCTGTGATCCCGGAGACTATGGACAAGTGATCCGTGAGCTGGAAGAAACGAAAACGGTATCCTATGATACAAAATATAGACTGGCACTGAAGGTATTTGAGCATACTGCCGCTTATGATGCTATGATTTCCGATTACCTGAGAAAGCAGATTGAAGGGGAGCTTCCTGACAATCTCACCCTAACCTTTGAGAAGGCTCAGGAACTCAGGTATGGAGAAAATCCGCATCAGAAGGCATACTACTATAAGGAAATCAAACCGTGGGAGGGCGCATTGGTTCATGCGGTTCAGCTTCATGGAAAAGAGCTTTCTTTCAATAATATCAACGATACCAATGGCGCACTGGAAACCTTAAAGGAATTTGAGGAGCCTGCCGTTGTTGCGGTAAAGCATGCCAATCCCTGCGGCGTCGGTGTTGGATATGATGCCTTTGATGCTTATGTGAAGGCTTACAAAGCGGATCCTGTTTCCATCTATGGAGGAATTATTGCTGTTAACAGGCCTGTTGATGAGATGACAGCTGCAGAAATCAATAAGATCTTCGTGGAAATCGTCATCGCTCCCGACTTTACGAAGGAGGCACTGGATATCCTGACGCAGAAAAAGAATATCAGGCTGCTCAAGCTGGATCACATTCTTGCAAAAGCACCGAAGGATACCATCGATATCAAGAAGGTCAGCGGCGGGCTTTTAATTCAGGAGGCAGACCACAGCCTATATGATGAAGCGGAAATTAAGATTGTTACCGACCGGATTCCCACCGAGCGGGAGATGGAGGATATGAAGTTTGCCATGAAAGTGGCAAAGCATATCAAATCAAACGGAATCGTTCTCGCAAAAGACGGGAAGACCATCGGCATCGGACCGGGACAGACCAACAGGGTCTGGGCCATTGAAAACGCTATCAGGCAGGCGACGGAAAGCACGGAAGGAGCAATTTTAGCTTCCGATGCATTCTTCCCCTTCGACGATAACGTCGTCGCCGCAGCAAAAGCGGGAATTACGGCTGTCATTCAGCCTGGCGGTTCGGTACACGACGAGGATTGTATCAGAAAGGCCAATGAAATGGGCATTGCAATGGTCTTTACAGGTGTAAGGCATTTCAAACATTAATTGCATATAGAAGATAATCGCAGTTTTGGTATGATCCTTCGGGTTTGGCCGGAGGATCATACGCCAAAACTGCAGGGAAGCAGGAGTTCAAATGAAAGTTTTAATCGTAGGCGGCGGCGGGCGTGAGCATGCTATCGCATGGAAACTGGCACAGAGCAGCAAGGTGGACAAGCTTTATTGTGCTCCCGGCAATGCGGGGATTGCTGAGGTTGCAGAGTGCATCCCTGTCAGAGCAGAAGATATCGATGGGATTTGCTCCTTCGCAGCGGAAAATAAGATTGATTTGACGGTCATAGGGCCGGAAGTACCGCTTTCTTTAGGAATTGTGGATGCACTTGCGGAAAGAGGGCTGGCAGCCTTCGGGCCAAATCGGAAGTGCGCTCAGCTTGAGGGCAGCAAAGCGTTTACAAAGGCATTTCTTGCAAGGCACAGCATTCCCACGGCAGGATATCGGGAGTTTTCTGATTTAGAGGAGCTCAAAAAGGCGGTGGGGATTTTCGGATATCCTATGGTCATTAAGGCAGATGGCTTGGCCGCAGGCAAGGGCGTTGTCATTGCAGAGGACAGGGAAACCGCTCTCAACGCAATCGAGCAGATCATGGGAGACAAGGTTTTCGGCTCTGCAGGAGACAAGGTTGTTGTTGAGGAGTATTTAACGGGAATTGAAGCCTCTGTTCTGTGTTTCGTAGATCGCAAGACCATTGTGCCAATGGAATCCGCTCAAGATTATAAGCGGATTTTTGACGGGGATCAAGGCCCGAATACAGGTGGAATGGGTACCTATTCTCCCAGTCTCATCTTCGATGAAAAACTGGAAGCGCAGATCAGGGAAAGGATCCTGGAGCCCACGTTGAAAGGCTTTCAGGAGGATGGTCTTGATTTTAAAGGAGTGCTCTTTATTGGCCTTATGATTACCGAGGAGGGGCCCAAGGTCATTGAGTTTAATAATCGCTTTGGGGATCCGGAAACCCAGTCTGTCCTTCCCAGAATGAAATCTGATTTGTTGGATATTATGGTCGCAGTGACAGAAGACCGTCTGTCGGAACAGACTATTCTCTGGAGTGATCAGAAGGCGGTTTGTGTTGTCATGGCATCAGGCGGATATCCGGGAGATTATGAAAGAGCGAAAGAAATCAAAGGATTGGATTCGGTCGATAAGGATGTGCTGGTGTTTCACAGCGGAACCAAGAGAAGATCTTCTTCATCTGTGATTTTAACTGACGGAGGAAGAGTTCTCGGGGTCACTGCATTGGGCAGCAGCCATGAAGAGGCCAGACAGAGGGCATATTGCAATGTGGAGCGGATTTCCTTTGAAGGTGCGCAGTATAGGAATGATATCGGCAGGCTGAACAAACGATAAGCAATCCGTGGTCCACCATCAGCGGAGGCTGAAATCAAATTTAAATTTAAAATAAACACCGGCGCCAAAATTATAAACTTATTGGCGCCGGTTTTTGCTATAAGAGATTTGGCCGATCCTGATCTGCATCGGCCTTATAAAATATTTTGGCAGCATCCGGTGAGACCGTTTTAAACGCATAGGATAATTCCACATTCTTCAGGAGAAATGGCTCAAAATAATGAGGCAGCACCATTTTTCCCTGCTTCTTTTGAAAGCCTGCATTCAATAGAAGAGACTCGTTTCTGCCTGCCACCACAAAATCCAGATACTCCGCATTCTTTTCGTAAAGAAGATCTTTCAAGAGGCGATAAATGCCCAGAATCCCTTCTTCTTTGCCGATAAAATCAACGATTCGGATGCAGCATGCTCCGCCGCTGCGGCATAGCCTTGTTACAAGGATACACTGGATGGAATTCCCGGAAAAAGCGCCATAAATGTCATATTGATAGACCGGATGCCGGAAAAAACGGTTGAGATAGTATCGGATGCTCTTATACCTTGGAAGGATCAGACCCTCAGCAGCGGCTCTGAAGTGCTCCTCATCCAGTGGTTCCAAACGGCAGCCACAGTCTGAGGAAACAGGTGCAAGGTCGGTCAAAGGACAGTCGCCAGTTCCTTCGTCCATTAAGGGCAGGTTGCCGGCTACTTCTTCTGCCAAGGGGCGAGGCGTCCTTATTATATCAGCAGAAAGCTGCTCCTTCACTTGCTGGCTTGGAAGGAAGGCCGCTTCAGAACAAACCATCTTATAATCCGAGATATGATCATTCAGGATAAAAAAATGATCCATCAGGCCAGTTTCAAACCCCCAGCTCTTATAAATACTCAGGGCAATATCACTGATGCCAATAATGGAGATGGTTTCAATTGGTATGGCTTCCTTCAGATAATAGTATAACGAAATCCCCAGGCCCTTAACATGCACATCATCACGAACCTTCCAGATGCAAGGCCATAGCTGCGTTTCCTCGATGTGGGGATCAAATTGAGACGGAAATACAAAACCCAGAATGGAGTGGATTTCGCCGCTTTCACGATGCTTGGAAACTACAAAATTGTAACGATCATTTTCTTTGTCGTAGTGCTGCCAGTCCAGAAGCTCTTTGGAGTGAGCAAAAATATGCCCTTTCTTCCAGTGGGTGTCTATAAAGCGCTGAAGTTCCGGCGCTTCGTCCGTCCTGCAGAATCTGATATCATATGCATCATCCAAAGCGTGAATATATTCTTTGCTGTTCAATTCCTTCAGGATATCCTCCATCATATTAGCCTCCCTTCTATTTCGGAAAATCTGGTGCTGATAGGGGGAAAGTCGTTGGTATCATATCGGGGGATCATGAAAGGATTATCCGTTCGTGTGTCCGCCCTCCTGACGTCAGCTGTGAAAGCCAGCTTGCAGCCCTTGCTTTTCAGCAGCCGGATTACCTTCTGGCTATAGGAACTATAGGGATAACACATTGTCCAGCAATCTTGATGAATGAAGTCGCCCATACAGTCAAACGCTTTTGAAAAATCTGCTTCTAGTTCGGGACGTGTAAGATTCCCAAGCCAGTCATGATCGTAACCATGCAGACCAATATGCATGCCCGAATCCCTCATTTCAGAAATCTGTTTTTGGTTGAGATACAGCTCTCCTGCAAATGTCTCTTCTGTCATTTCAACATACTTCTCAAAAAGTTCGCTTGAAAGCTGCTTTCGAATTTCCTTCGGAAGGACAGTTTGGAGCATTCGTTTGAAAAAGATCGTTTCCTTCTGATCAAATCGGTTTGCATGAGCATAGGTGTCAAATAACTCCTTTGCGGGGGGAAGAAGGACTCCTTTCTGACGAAAGTCGTCGATTCGTTGAAGCAACTCAGCGGTCAGTATGGCGATGTCTGCGGAGGCCAAGGTGAAGTGTATCTTATTCACATCGAGGAGCTTTTGCTCCATGAATGTCTTGCCTGGGATAAAAAAAGAGCCCTGAAGCTTCTCTTCCCTGAGAATCGGGAAGACGTTTGCAAAATGATCGGAATATCCGTCATCAAAGGTGAGAAGCAGCGCTCTTTGGGGGAGGGGCGTTTTATCATGAAATGCCCGTACGACATCTTCCATCGTCACCGGCACAAAATGTGCTTTTAGAAACTGAATCTGAACTTTGAAGAGATTCAGGTCCAGCCCTTTTATATCTGGGAACCTGCTGCGTGCAAGGTCACGGACATAATGGTACATAATAATAGATAGCTCACTCATTTGATGTCTCCTGTTATATCAATTTCTGTGATGCTATATACTATTCATGCTGTCTGATTCCGGTCAATTGCAGCTCGATTTTACATGCTCACGCAGTTGAGCTTCCTTCCCTCTGTGAATGCGGCTAAATTTGATACTGCCGTATTGATGAGACGCGATCGGGCTTCTTTTGTGTTCCATGCAATATGTGGTGTTATGATGCAGTTTGGGATACCAAACAGGGGACTGCCCTCTCTGGGTGGTTCTGCAGATAGAACATCCAGGCCTGCGGCTGCTACTTTTCCCGACCTCAGTGCCTCCGCAAGATCAGCATCGTTGATCAGGGGACCTCTGGCGGTATTTAGTATGATAACGCCATCTTTCATCGTTTGAATGGAACTGCGGTTAATCAAACCACGGTTTTCCTCTGTTAAAGGGCAGTGAAGACTTATGACATCAGCCTGAGCAAATAATTCCTGCTGCGTTGTAAAGACGATCCTTTCACTTTCAAAGGAAGGGTCTGGATGTTTGCTTGCGATGAGCACCCGCATACCCAGCGCTTCTGCGACCTTGGCTACATTTTTTCCGATACTTCCGAACCCGACAATTCCAAATGTTTTGCCCCAAAGCTCCATTTGCGGTGTTCTGGTAAAGCAAAAATCTTCTGATGACTGCCACGCGCCAGAGTGTACGGCATCGCTGTGAATTCTCACCTGATTGCAAATTTCAAGCAGCAGTGAAAAGGTCAGCTGTACAACAGAATTGGTTGAGTAGGCGGGGATATTTGTAACGGGGATACCATGTTCTTTGGTGTAAGCCAAATCCACATTGTTGAAGCCCGTAGCGAGAATCCCGATCCATTTTATATTAGGACAAGCTGCCAGGACTTCTTTTGTCAGGAGGCATTTGTTGGTCATGATAATGTCTGCATCGTCAATACGTTCGATAACGAGTTCCGGTGGTGTCCGGTCATATACGGTGAACTCACCAAATTCTTTCAGCTGATCCCAGCTCAAATCCCCCGGATTGACGGTATAACCATCTAAGATAACAATTTTCATAGCTTCCTCCTGTTCTTTCAATGAATTCGGGTGTGCAGCAAGGTGACGATGCTGCTTGCGTCCATGGTATAATCATTGTAAAATGATAGAGCATAATAACGTGATCTACAGTTTTGAATCATATTAAAAAATTCAATATAATTATAGCAAAATATTCATTTGAATTATAGGGACTTAGGGAGGTTTTTGGGATGATTGATATCGTACCAGTAAAATATGAAGACGGGAAAATGTTGATCCTGGATCAGACGCAGCTGCCGTGTGCAAAAGAATATCTGGAATTGAAGACAAAAGAAGATATTTGGGACGCCATCTACAAGCTGAAGGTTCGCGGTGCCCCGGCTATCGGGGTGGCAGCGGGTTATGGGCTGTATCATTCGGTTAAGGATCTTGAAGCAGGCAGCTATGAATCGTTCCGCAGGCAGTTCATGGAGATCAAAGAGTATCTTGCATCGTCCAGACCTACCGCCGTGAATCTGTTCTGGGCGCTGGACAAAATGGAAGCCAGCCTGATCAAAGCAAAGGATCTATCTGTTGCGGATATAAAAGATGTGTTGCTGAAAGAAGCTGAATTGATTCGTCAGGAAGATGAAGAAGCGTGCAAGGCGATGGGAGAATACGGTCTTTCCCTGCTGAAACCGGGAATGGGAATCCTTACCCACTGCAACGCAGGAACCATCGCTACCGCAAAATACGGCACCTGCCTTGCTCCTTTGTATCTTGGCCATGATAAAGGCTATGATTTTAAAGTATTTGCAGATGAGACACGTCCTCTGCTGCAGGGTGCACGACTTACGGCGTGGGAGCTGAATGAGGCAGGGATCGACACAACACTGATCTGCGATAACATGGCATCTATCGTGATGAAAAACGGTTGGGTAGACGCAGTTGTGGTTGGCTGCGATAGAATGGCCGCCAATGGGGACGGTGCAAATAAGATCGGAACCTCAGGCGTTGCCATCCTAGCACACGAGTACGGCATCCCATTTTATATGTTTGTTCCAACTTCTACCATCGATTGCAATACAAAGTCCGGCGCAGAGATTCATATCGAGCTTCGAAACGGGGAAGAAATCAGTACCCTTTGGTATATAAAACCCATGGCACCGGAAGGGATCAAAACCTATAACCCCGCTTTTGATGTAACAGATGCGAAATACATTACAGCGGTTGTTACAGAGAAGGGCATCCTTTACCCTCCTTATGAAGACAGCATCAGGAAGCTTTTTGAGCAGGAAGAAACAAAGTAAACGATAAAATATCCATCTGAAAATGGATTTTACTTACAGGCGCGTACGATTTGAATATGACCGTTTATTCTGTATGATTGGTCTATAAATCCAGCGCCTTTTATCGTGGTTATAATTTCATGGGGTGAATAAAACTTTACGTCACCCTCTTTTAATAAAGGGAGAAATGGATTGCAGGCAACTCGAATGACAGTGGGATAATACACCTCAGCAATATAAATCGTTGCATCTTGCTTTAATACACGGTAAGCCTCCTTGGCGAAATTTTTAACATCTGGAAAATGATGATATGCGGCGCAGACGGTAATCGCATCAAATGTATTATCAGGATAAGGTACTTGTTCACAGCTTTTAAATAGAAAGCTTGTAGACGAACTGCCACGAGGTGACAGCTTACAAAAGGGATGACAAAAGTTATGAAAAGTGCTATTGTAATGTGGTCAAATTTAATGAAATTGAAAGTGTGTGACTTATGGATGTACTAAAAAATAATGCAAAAAAAATTGCAGTAATGGGTGCCGTGGCTGCGTCCTTTTCCGCTATCTTTGTTCGACTAGTGGATGTTCCGCCTGTTGCCATCGGATTTTATCGGCTGACGTTCTCTGTTCCCTTCTTCGCGGCAGCAGTCTTGATGCGCTATCGGAAAGAGCTTCTTGCGGTTAAGGGCAGACAACTGGCAGGTTGTATTCTGGGGGGACTGTTTCTAGCAGGACATTACTTCACTTGGTTTACCGCAATCTCCCATACAACGGTGGCAAGTGCAGTGGTACTCTGCAATCTCAGCCCTATCATTATCCTGATCTTCACCGTTCTTGTTTTTCGGGAGAAGACCAATGGAAAAGCCGTAACGGGAGTGGCCTTAGCCCTCATCGGTGCTGCGGTTATCGCTGGCGGCGATTACAGTTTTGCAGGAAACGCAATCTTTGGAGATATTATGGCGTTCTTGGGGGCGTTATTTTATTCCTTGTACTTTCTTGTAGGCCGAACAATGCGAAAAGGTATTAACGCAGCAGTTTATATTTTTATCGTGTTCTTTTCCTGTTGGCTTGCTTTTGGAATCGGTATGGTTGCAACGGGAACTCCCTTCACAGGGTACTCGGTCAAGGATTACCTGTTTTTATTCGCCTTCGCCATGGTATGCCAGATCGGTGCCCATGCGGTATTCAACTGGTGCCTGGGCCATGTTTCACCTCTCTATATCTCAACCATCGAGACAGGAGAATCCATCTTTGCGGCTGCGCTTGCAGCAGTCTTTTTCTCTGAGATTCCGACTTTGTGGCAGTGGATTGGGGGCGGAATCGTAATCGTAGGTTTGCTTTATTATCATTATCATGAAGAGGACAACCCGGGGAAAAAAGAATGATGCCGATACTTCAGCAGTGGTGCTGATTTGGATCGGTCTAGTTTTGAGAAGGCCCCATTTCGGCTTGATTTTGCGCAGGTACTGATGCGCAGGTATTGTATGAAGTGCAGGATTGTGCTAAAATATAGGCCTGTAATCAACTTTTGGACAAGGAGTGACTTATGTCATATAAGATAAAACTGGATATCTTTGAGGGCCCTTTTGATTTGTTGGTGTATCTCATAGAAAATGCAAGGATGAGCATCTACGATATCCAAATTTCCGAGATAACGGATCAATATGTCAAGTATATTGAAGACATAAAGTTGCTGGATGTGAATCTCGCTACGGAGTTTATGGTTCTTGCGGCTGCACTGATTGAGATTAAATCCAAATTGCTCCTGCCCAGAATGAAACCCGACGGTGACGGGGTGATTGAAGAAGACCCGCGAACAGAGCTTGTACAAAAGATTTTAGAGTATAAACGATTTAAGGCAGCGGCTGAGCTGCTGGAGCAATCGGAAGAGGATAACCAGCGAATTTTTGAAAAGCCGAAAGAAGATCTTTCCCCATATACAAAGGAACCGGATGAACTGCTGAATTTGGATATAGGCCAGTTTATGAAGGCATTTAAGATGTTCCTTCTCAAAAAGAAAAAACTAGAGGAAATCAGGAAGAATTATACAAGGGTAGAACGACAGAAAATCACCATTGAATCAAAGATTGAATTTATTATAAATCTGTTCCGTTCCAAAGAACAGAGACGACTCAGCTTTAAAGAACTGCTGACGCCTGGAGCGAGTCGCTATGATCTTGTTCTGACCTTCGTTTCCATGCTGGAGATGATCCGGCAGAAGAGTATTTCTGTACGGCAGAGTGTAAATTTCGGCGAGATTCTGGTCAGCATTGCTGACAGCGAACCGGATGGCGGCAGTGAACTGCAGGAGGAAGGAGAAATCGTTTCATGACAAGTAAAAAGACAATAAAATCTGCATTTGAATCCATGCTCTTTGTCTGGGGCGAGCCTCTTGACGTGAAAGTAGCCGCTGAAATCTTCAATATGAACTGGAAGGATGCTTATGACTACTTTAAAGAGCTCCAAAAGGAATATGAAAAGGATGGCAGAGGCATTCAGATCAGGGAAATTGATAAGAGTTTTCAGCTCTGCACAAATCCGATTAACAGTGAGTATATCGAACGGCTCTGTACGCCGGTAAAGGAAAAAAAGCTTTCTCAATCTGCACTGGAGGTGCTGGCCATCATTGCCTATAAGCAACCAGTGACAAAAGGGGAGATTGAATCTATTCGCGGTATCAAATGCGAGCGGGTTATTGAAGGGCTGGTGAAAAAGGATTTGGTGACAGAAGCAGGAAGATCTTCCGGCATCGGCCGTCCCATTCTTTACGGAACAACCCCAGCCTTTTTAAAGCATTTTGGCTTCAAAGATCTGAGAGAGCTGCCGGATATTGACGATATCGGAAGCGTGGTTCACGAGGAAGAAGAAGACCCTCCGGACAGTTTGGACCTGCAGCAGATATCCATCGATTTTATAAAGGTGTAAATAAATCGCAAAAGGACTTAGGTATGTACTACCTTGGAAAACCAGAAAAGCATATAGCGCTGTAAGATCTACAGCGATGTATGCTTTTTATATGGCTTTCAAAAGTTATGGTAGATCTCCCAAGCAATATAACTTTCAATTACCATTAAAATTTGATTTAACAAGAAAAAATAATACAGCCCGGTTATTCGGAATGATTAACCGATTTCTGAAATTAATCTTGAAGCAGAAAAAAGTAAGTTGAGGATCTTGAGGTATGGACACGGTACGGCTGGCGCCTTTGGGCTAGCATGGGGGTTTATGTCGGGTATATCACTGAGATATCTGACCGCAAGCTTTATATCGGAGTGAATTCAATTCTTTCTTTGGTATGGCAAAGGGGAGGGTGCTTTCTTCAACTACAAAATCCCCTGCGATGTGGAAACAATAGATGATTTATTTTGTAAAATGAAGTGGAGCGAAATTAACCTGGCCGGAAGAACCTTTCAATATGACGCTGTAACTTTCAACAGTAGTGTGTGGTTTTTTCTACATTTAAATTCCATTTTTGATGAATTCTGATATAATACAAAATATGGAAATGCTAATAAGTTATGGGAGTCCTCTATCCAAATAAGCGGCATAATAGCGGATTAGAATCCAAGAGGAACAAACGTTAATGTAACGTGTAATCAGGAACATGTGATATTATGAAGAATCAATATGAGAAAGCGTTTTTCAACGCCTATATCATGATACATCAGAAAAGTATTGAACGGTTTATAGCTTCTTACATAACATCAAATGAGGATGCGTTGGATATTGTTCAGAATACCTTTGAATGTGCATGGAAGAAAATGCATCAGTTGAAGGATCCTGAAAAGTCGAAGAGCTGGATTTTCTCCATTGCATATAATGAAATCAGGATGTTTTATAGAAAACGAAAGCGTGATCTCTCTTTTGTTTGTGATTCCTATAGTGAGAACGATATTGATGAAATTGAAGACAAATCAGATAATTTTGTGGAAGAATTCAACAGACAGGAGGACTATCAGCGATTACATGCTGCAATAAAATACCTAACTGCAAAGAACAGACGTCTGATCTTGCTTCGCTATGTAGAAGAACTGTCTTTGAAGGAAATTGCAGATGTTCTTAATATTAACTATAATAGTATGCGGGTATATATTTCACGTGCAAAACAGGAATTAAAAGAGATCTATCATGGTTTGGATGCTGAGGACTTAAAATATGGTACAAAGTAAGCTGTGTTCTAAAGATTGGACGAAATCAGACGAAGAATTAAAACGGGCGATCAATCAAGTATTGGAAAAAGACCCGGAGTTATTTGCGCCACAAATGAAGGGTGGGGTGGATTACTATTTTCTTGAGAGATCAAGGTCAAAGCCACGCTATCAGAAGTTCCTTGCTGTTGTAGCCTCCTTTCTCCTAATTGTTGTTATGTCAGGAGCGTTTGGTCTCTGGCTGAATCAGGAATCTGCGGTAGCGGCGAAATTTGAACTAGAGCGGATATTGCATAATCTACAGGGGAGGTTGTCGGCGGACGATGATTCGACATATTCCATAGAGGAAGGCACGGCGGAATTAACAATCCACTCCCCCGATCATATTGACAGGGCAAGAAAGTTTCTCCCGAAACTAATCTTTCCAGAAACAGGACCGACTGGATATGTTTTTAAACAACTCGTGATACAAAAAGGTACTGACAATGGTTGGACAGTATCGATTCTATATGATAACGCTGAGGGTGAGGCATTAAGTGTAAGCTACATGAATTTTGAACAGGAAAGTTCAGTGGGCGTTTCCTATAATGGAACTGTGGAAGAGGTCCAGTTGGATGGAATCACGGCTTACTCTTGGAGTGAAATAACAGGAACTTCAGTTCTAAATTTTGTGAATCACAATATCATTTTTACCATAAGCAGCACAAAAGAGAATGATGAAGAAAAACTTTTGGCCGTTGCCCGTCAGTTTCTTTGATTGTAAAAAATAGATTAGAAGCAGATAAAAATCATAATTAAATTTTGAGCCGGGTGGAAGATAACCCGGCTATTTTCATGTACTTCTAATAGTTTTGGTTAGGAACTCTTTATCGTAGTTAATCGGGAAGTCTTGGTACTACTACAAAATATCTACAAGATTTTTCTATTTTTTACATATCATATTTGTATCATTTCATTTTGATATGCATCTAACAAACAAAGGGGTTTTTTACCATATTAATATTCTGGAGGTTCATAATGAATAAAAATTTATCTTTAGGTACTTTTTGCTTAGCTATTTTACTGATTTTGGTCGTTAGCTACACTCAAACAATATGTGCTTTTGGCTTAGGGTATCAATCTCAGAGCATATCTACATATACGATTACCTTCAAAGCAACAGGGGAAGTCACGGTTTCGGCAACCTCGTCTGAACCATTATGTAAAAAAATTGTATCTAAAATTACATTACAAGAAGCGCCAAAAGGAGCTTTGTCCTTCAATGATTCGTCTCAATCGATCAGAACAAAAACAGCTAATGGGAGAACAATAAAGCACAGCACTAAATTTTCTCTGGAGAAAGATATGGATTATAGAGTTAAGGTTAACTTGGCTGAACATATTGATGGTGAGACTGTTTCACGGACATATTATAAATATTTATAGTTAGGAAATCTGAGATCCGTGACTGTATTAATTGATTTAATCAAAATGGAGGGATGTGTATGTGCAGGGCCGTTTCGTATTTGTAAGTTATATCTTTTTAACGAAGGAGAAAATAGCAATGAAAAAAACTTTAGTATTTTTACTTATATTGGCTTTATCTTTTGCAGCAACTTCAGTTGCCTTTGCTTCAGAAAGTGATACAATGAAAAGTAATGCACTTTTAGATAAAAAAGCTGTTCAATCTGCTGCAAAATCGCTGAATGTCTCTGTAGAAGAGATAGAGGCAGTTAATAATGTGGCTCTAATTCAAAATACGCTGCAACGTATGGATGACATTAAACCAGTAGTAACAATAGTGGAAAATGATGATTCTATCATCAGAACTGAAACGAAAACTTTATATCTTGATAAAAATAAAAAACTGCCAATAGTGCAAACAGCCACTTATACAACATTTAAAGATAGTGCTGGGTTGTTGTCGACAAATAAGCGATATTTTGCAGATAATGCTATACTGGCTGTAGGTAGAGCTTATCAAAGAATTGATTATAACGAAAGGGTTGAAGCTATTAACCGAATTTACACAACAATTACTAATGTGAAAGCGTATACTACTGGAATTGGTCCGGACTATGGGGTTGATACCGATCACAGCGATGATGAAAGGCTGAATTCATGGGCAGATACCTTATTCACGGGTAATGTATTGTACCTAAACTTCTCTTTAGAGTGTTATTCACAAGCAAATGCTCACGGAATTTTTACATCAAAATGGACTGTACGCCCATAATTGAATGTAACATTGAAATAGAAGAAGGGAGAATGAAATGGCTGATAATTTAGGAATGCCAGTTGGGAGTATTATAGTATTGATATTAATAATAACAATATTATGTACATTCCTTTATACAATGATCAGGTTAAATGTATTCCTTGATTTAAAGATACGTGAACTGCGGGCTAATTTAGGCTACTCATCAAATAAACAAAATAAATCATAGTCTGCATGCAGAGCCCTTCTTTCATAATTTTACAGTCGGAGCCTCTTCACCGATGATTTTGGTGAGAGGCTCTTTATAAATTGACCCCTTGTAATCACATGCGGTCTGATCTTCATTTTTTCATTGCTTTTACGGTTTATTTCTTTAGACTAATTATAAAAGCACTCAAATTGTATATGAAACATGAAACTAAAATTTAAAGTTGGTGATAATCTGATGCTCAAGAAGTTAAACGGCATTGTACTCTTTGCCTCCTGTTTCCTTGCAGGGATACTCATTTCGCTGCAGCTTAATATGGTACAAAATACGGATGGAGTAGGGCTTATCCCGATACATGTGGCAAAGGCGTATGAAGAGCAGCTTAGCATCATTAGAACGGACAAAGAACAGGCTAAGCAGAAGCTTGCGGAAGCCGAAAGCAAAATGACGAAGCTGGAAGAACAAATCATCAGTGGAAATTTAGTCTTAAAGTCGAGAATGGCAGAGCTGGAAACATATAAAATGAGTGCGGGAGTCTATGATGTAGAAGGTCCGGGAATTACGATAACAATAAAAGAGCCCGAATATATAAAAGAGCTCGATATTCTGAGTGAATATATCCCCGAAGGGGGAAGTGTGATACTGTTTGACTACGACTTGCTGGTGAACCTTATGAATCATTTGAAACGTGCAGGTGCGGAAGCTATTTCCATCAATGGGCAGCGGATTATTGCCACAACAGAGTTTAACTATGTGAACAATGCAATTTATATCAATAGGTTGCCGACCGCACCACCATACATCATCAAAGCTACCGGAAATCCCGATACAATGGAGTCTTTGCTTACCCTTCGGAAGGGCATCCTTGATGTGATGAAAAATCAATACGGGCTGCAAGTACGTTTAGAGAAAAATGAACGGATAGAAATTCCAAGGTATAGCAATCATATTAAATATAAATATGCAGAGCCTGAAGAATAAAGCGTGATTGTTCAAAAATTTCATCAACATAATATTACCAAGCATATCTCTTTTGTCGTTACGAAAAATAATGCAAAGGAGATTTTTTTATGAGGAAGATGATTATTGTAGTACTGATCGTCCTGATTTCCGCTTTCGGCATGCCGGCCTATGGGGAACAAGAGGTCTCGGCACCGCAGCCGCCGGGTATCTCAGCCCAGACTGCGATCATGATTGAGGCGAAATCCGGAGAAGTGCTTTATGAGAAAAACGCAGATGAAAAGGCATATCCGGCCAGCATTACCAAAATCCTGACCGCGCTGCTTGCCATAGAAAACGGAGACTTGGATAAGAAGGTTAAGATTTCGCCCAATGCGTCCGGCGTGGAGGGATCTTCCATATATCTTGAGGTGGGAGAAAAAATTGCACTGCGGGATCTGGTCTACGGACTGATGCTGCGTTCAGGAAATGATGCGGCTATCGCAATTTCTGAGGAAATCGGAGGCAGCAAAGATGGGTTTGTTGAAATGATGAATCGCAGAGCGAAAGAACTCGGTGCTGCCAATACCCATTTTGCAAATCCCAATGGCCTACATGATCCTGACCACTATACCACTGCAAGAGATATGGCCCTCATAGCTCAGGCTGCTATGAAAAATGAAGAATTTAGAAAAGTTGCTGCTTCGAAGAGCTGGGAGACCAATCGAGGGGAAGGAAAATACAACTATTTTTATAATAAGAACAAGGTTGTATACCAATATGACGGGGGAAACGGGATCAAAATCGGGTATACCAAGGCTGCGGGAAGAACTCTGGTGGCATCCTCTGAGCGAGACGGTATGGTATTGATCTGCGTTGTGATGAATGCACCGAACTGGTTTCAGGATACCTATCAGCTCATGGACTATGCATACTCGCAGTATGTGACTGCAAATATTGCTCCGGGACAGCGCCCGTTAAAAGCAGTAGGAATTCAGGGCGGAGATAAGAACTTCGTGCTGATCGGACCAAAGGAAGATATTACCTGTCCGGTGAGAAAGGATTCTGACAGCAAAATTTCCATCGAATATGTTCTGCCTCAAAAACCAAAGGCGCCTGTATCAAGATGGCAGGAAGCCGGGGAACTGAAAATTTATGTAGACGGTACTTACCTCTATTCCACGCCACTCTACTATATGGAGGATGTGGAATAAACGACAGAGTAATTTTCAAACAATCCAATTTCAAGTCTGATCAAAAGTAGCAATTTCTAGTGGCTCGCAATATCATAATACAGTGTACTGGAACGGCGGATTCCGCCGTTCCTCCAATTTAATGCCGCGAAAACTATTATAAGGAAACACTGATTGATTCCATGCGTACATCTGCGCAAATTCCATTAAATCAGAGCTTCCCTAAGTGCGCGGCAATTTCAATTGAAATCAGTGGATTTGAAATGGGGGCAGTGTAATGAGCTACGGTGCTTTAGATGCGAGCAAATCCGTGCCAACTCAAAATATAATGAATTGTATCGATGCGGGAACGGAAAACTGCCCATGCTATCTTGCGGTGACGGGAGATTGTCTGGTATGCAGCAGGCTGCAGGGGAAACATTACTGTGACTGCGAATGGCATGGGGTATGTATCTATAATGAATTTATACAGGGAAATCGCAAGGTGAATAATCCGAGACAGGATTTTGAAGCGAAGATTGTCAGTAAAAAGCTATATAAAGAGGACTTGGTTGTCTACGTACTTGACGTAGGCAAAGGTTTCGCAATGAAAGCCGGGAGACCAGGATCCTATTTATTTGTGAAAGCCCGCGGTGCTTCCGGGTTTTATGATATACCAATTTCGGTGATGAAATCAGATGTAGAGCAAGGATATGTACACCTTGCGATCAAGGTGATTTCGACAAAGACAAAGGCGCTGATGCAAGAAGAAGAGAAGCTGTTGGTAAGAGGCCCGTACCGTAACGGAATTCAGGGCTTATCAGCAATCTTGGCAAAACGAAAAAAGGAGACGAAGACACTGATTATTGCAAAAGGGATCGGAATTGCGCCGGGTATCTTGATTAATCAAGCACTTATGGCAAAAGATCACATCGATATGATTATCGACACAGAGAAGATCAGCGACGAACTGGTAAGCGACTATATGGACGATGAAGCACAGTCAGCAATTGGAACAATTAAATACATGGCACTTGCTGATGAAGAGGCAGAGCAGGTGATGGAATCAATGATGAGAGTAAAAGGCTACGATAATGTGATCCTTTTGGTCTCAGATTATTATATCGAGAAGCTGGGCGCTCT
The DNA here is from genome assembly GCA_015243575.1 of Clostridiales bacterium. Classification (NCBI taxonomy): domain Bacteria; kingdom Bacillati; phylum Bacillota; class Clostridia; order Peptostreptococcales; family Anaerovoracaceae; genus Anoxybacterium; species Anoxybacterium hadale. Next base: position 3,345,892 of record CP042469.1, on the reverse strand, counting down.
GACAAAGAGGATTCTTCCCTCTGCCAATCTGGCCATGAGCAACAACTTCCATATCTGCTGCGGAGAAGGATTGTGCGGTTCCTGCACGGTGGATATTCCCGGCGGGAAAACTATTAAAATGTGCAAATGCCAATTTCATTCCAAATCCTCTTTATAGATAACCATTCTTCCTTTACCAGTCCGTTTCGAATGGTAAAGTGCTTTGTCAGCGTGTTCAAGAATTTGTTCTGAAGTCATTCCTTTTTTCCATAGGGCGACTCCCATGCTGACGGAAACAGAGACGGAACATCCGTCTTTGGTCTTGATACGCTGCTTTGAGACCTCTTTCAGCAGCCACTGACAGACAAAGGATGCATACTCCAGATTGGCTTCGGGCAAAACAATGATAAATTCATCTCCGCCGTAACGGGCGCAGCAGTCTACAGATCGGGTGCATATTTGAAGAATATCAGCTACCTGTTTTAATACACAATCGCCGAAGTGGTGGCCGTATTCATCATTAATGAGTTTAAAATCATCGAAATCTATCATAATCAGCGGAAAGGACTTCCCGTTTATGGTAGATTTTTTTATGAGCTGGTCAAGAAAACGCTCTTCGAACCCCTTGCTGTGTAAGCCGGTCAGATAGTCGTTCTCCATGAAAAAAAGGTTCATGGAAAGTAATTTGTAGATGATCAGTGAAGTAATAAGGATAAACAGAATGGCGTTAATCACAATCAGTTTTTTGATGCCTGAAAGTGACCTGTAGATTTGCTCTGCTGAGACATCTACGCCCACATGGGCGACGGCTTCTCCGGTATACGGGTCACGGATAGGGGCAACGCCGGTCAAAAGCTCTCCCCAGTCAGAATCCTTTACGATAGAAGTATAATTTGGCTTTTTTTCTGCATAAGTCTTCTTCTCCACTGCATCCAGATCATCCTCAGAGCCGATGGGAGAAAAGAGTACACTGCCGGGAGATTCTCCGTCAAACAGATAGACCATTTCTTCATCGGAAATCCGTTTGCCGCAATAGACAAATTTGACGTTGGACTGTACGTTAATTTCCTGGAAAATTTGCTGCATCTTTATATAATAGGATTCATCATAATTCCCTTCCTCGTAGTTTTCAACCTCAAGAAGATTACGGAATGAGGCATAATCCTGCTGGATAATCTTAGCCACGGCAATGGAGACCCCCAGCGCCTTCCGGCCTCGTTCCTCCACCAGCAGATTTTGAACGCTGTTGTAAAGATACAATGAGGAGATGAGGGATACTACGGAAACAATTACGATCGTTATGTACAAGAAGATCATTCTAGAGCCGCTAATCTTTTTCAACCGGATTCTCCTCCTTGAAAAGATGGGATGACTATATATTACCATATCAGAGTTTTGAAAACCATACAAAATCTAAGAAATTAAGGGAAATGTGACAGCAAATGGCGAATTCCCGATTGGATGCAATAAATGATCAAGATTTGGAGAATAAACATTTCGTGCAAATAATAAGATGAGATAGGGTAAAAGGGGGGACGGTAATGGATTGGGATGAGACGAAGGGAAGACAGACGGGTCAAGCAAGCGGTCCGAATCATGATGAGCAAAGCGGCTTAGAACTGTACGGGAAACGTGAATTGTCTGAACCAGGTGGAGTCTATGAGAGACTTCCTATTTTCACACTAGAAGAGCTGGCACAATATAATGGGCGGCAGGGGCGACCTGCCTACGTTGCAGTCAACGGCATTGTATACGATGTAACGGGATTTTCCACATGGGGACAGGGTTTTCACTATGATATGGTTGCAGGTACCGATGTTTCCGAAGTCTCTCTGAGATGCCATAATCATGCCATATTAGAGCGCCTGAACATCGTGGGAAGGCTGGTGAGGTAATATGGCCGGCTTATCCGGTATGAAAATGGTATGGCTGGAGCTGAACGGCTGCTCTGGAAATATTATCTCGCTTCTGGATGGAGCGGACCCGGGATTTGACTATATGATTTCTGAAATGGTTGAGCTTGTGTATGAGCACAGCCTTATGTCAGCTGAGGGAGAAGAAGCTTTGGAGCATCTTTTTGCCTTGATGGATCAGGAGTTTATCCTTGCGGTGGAGGGAGCGGTTCCGTTGAAAAACGGGGGACGATACCAGATTGTGGGCAACTGGCAGGGCAGGTCAATCACTGCTCTTGAAATGATACAGCTGCTTGGGGAGCGTGCACGGTATGTGATTGCGGTAGGGGCATGTGCTAGCCACGGCGGAGTCTCAGCGGGAAGACCGAATCCAAGTGAGAGTGTGGGGATTCAGTCAGTTCTTCAGCGGCGTGTGATTCAGCTTCCGGGTTGTCCGTGTCATCCAGACTGGTTTCTTGGGACACTGGCCCATTTGATTTACTTTGGCGAGCCGCAGCTGGATGAAGAGGGACGGCCTGTGTTTATTTACGGGACTTCCATTCATAGGCGCTGCGAGAGACGATCCTATTTTGATCAGGGCATTTTTGCTACACAGCTGGGAGAACCCACCTGCATGTTCATGCTGGGCTGTCGCGGACCCATGACGACTACTGACTGTCCTATCAGAAAATGGAATGAGCGGATCAACTGGCCGGTTCAAGCCAACACCAACTGTATCGGCTGCGCTCAGTTTGGTTTTCCTGATGTAATGGAACCCTTCGTCCGGTACTTTACACTAGAGACTGATAGGGAAGGAGAATTGGTGGAGGTGCTGGAGGATGAGTGAAAAAATAATTCTAAACCCAATTACAAGAATCAGCGGATTTATGGAAATTGAAGTTACGGTGGAAAACAGACGTATTATTGATGCAAGAACAAAAGGACAGATGTTCAGGGGGTTTGAGATGATGCTGCAGGGCAGAGCACCGCTGGATGCTATCTATTATACTGAACGGATTTGCGGAATCTGCTCTACTGCTCACAGCCTAGCGGCAACCATTGCCTTGGAACAGGCATTTGGTGTAGAACCCACGATACAGGGGCGGTATGTCAGAGACTTTATGCATGGCTGCGAATTTTTGCAGAATCATATCAGACATTTCTACCAGTTCACAGTGCCGGATTTCGTAAAGATGCCGGAAAACTATCCGCTGTATCAGACCAACTTCAGAGATTTTCGACTGCCGAAGGAAACGAATGATGTGATCGTCCAGCATTACTTTGACTCCCTGCCGCTTAGCAGATCTGCCCATCAGCTTCTGGCATTATTCGGAGGGAAAGCACCGCATAATCATGGAATTTTCATGGGAGGGACCACTGCGTCGATCAATGCAGACAGCATTGTAAAATGCCAATCAATTCTAAGGGAAATCGGTGATTTCATAGAAAATGTGATGATTCCAGACGCGGGGACCCTGGCACGGTATTATCCGGATTATTATGAGAACGGGACAGGTTATGGAAATCTTTTGAGTTTCGGATGTTTTGATTTCTATCCGGAGCTGGGTACGCTGTATGTAGAACCCTCCGTATCGGTAGATGCGGCTGCCGGCGGCGCAGTGCGAACGCTTGACCCTCGCAGAATTACAGAGGAAATCGATTATTCGTGGTACACGGATTCTCTGGATACCTATACGCCCTTTGAGACAATACCGATGGATGATCAAAATAAGGAAGGTGCTTATTCTTTTATCAAAGCATCCAAAATGGAAAACTTGAGCTTTGAGAGCGGACCTCTTGCCAGGCAGTGGCTCAGCGGCGAGTATCGCCGTGGAATTTCCACCATGGACCGATATATTGCAAGGGTAATGGAAGCAAAGAAAATACACGAGATCCTTTTGGTTCTACTTGATCAGATGATTCCTGGACCCACTGGACAGGCGCCATATCTCACACCCAATGCAGCCAGAGGCCAAGGGCTGACAGATACAACCAGGGGCGCCTTGGGTCATTGGATCAAAATTGAAAATAGCTTGCTTGACTTTTATCAGATCATTACACCATCGGTCTGGAATCTTTCTTCTCACGGTAATGACGGCACGCCGGGGACTGCAGAGAGAGCACTGATCGGTACCGAACTGGCAGACGAAGACCGTCCTTCTGAAATAGGAAGAATCATACGATCCTTTGACCCTTGCGTTTCCTGCGCCACCCATGTATTCTATCCCAATAAGGAACCGAAATTCATTACGGTGGTGCCGTGAAAATTGAGACTGCATTAGGAAGGCGAGCCATGGAAGATGAGGCTGCGCTGAAAAGCGGTGCCATGAAGCCCTTAACAGTGCTGGGAATTGGGAACCGGCTTATGGAGGATGACGGTATTGGCAACTACGTAGTAAAAGAGTTGCGAGACAGAGAGAGTTTTCCGATGCTTAGGCTGGAAGAGGGGGAGACCGATACGGAATTTTGCCTTGATGTACTGGAAGAGACAGAAAGAATCATACTCATCGATGCGGCGCATACGGGAAACCTGCCGGGAACTGTTTCCGTTTTCCAAATGGACGATGAATTTTTCCGTGGTGTGGCGGAAGCTGCTATGGCGCATAACTATAGCATCTTGCAAGCGATGAAAACCTATGGCTGCGAAAGGGCAGGGCTATTGATCGGAATTGAAGCGGCCTCTGTGAACTGCCGAATCGGGCTGTCTGAGGTGATGAAGGAAAAGTTTCCCCGCATCGTTGATGTGGTAGCTGGGCATATTGAAAACTATCTACTATAGGTACAGCTTTTGAATAATAGGGTCAGGCTCTGAATGTTGGGATTCCCTGCCAAAAACTTTTCTGTACTCAGAGGGAGGCATTCCTGTCTGCTTTTTAAAGGCCTTGCAAAAATAATTGGCATTGGAATAACCGCAGGCCCCGGCGATGATTTCAAGTGGGGTATCAGCACCGGACAGCAGCATACCGCGGGCGTGGTACATGCGGATATGGATCAAATATTGTCCGGGAGAGATCCCGGTTGCTGCTGTAAATAGGCGGATCAGATGCGGCTTAGTCACTTCCAGCTGGTCTGCGAGTTCATCAATCCCATAGAGAAAGGCGAAGTTCACTTCGATAAGAGAGATTGCGTCACGAACCAAGGCTGGGAATGATTCCTTTTGGCGCTGAGATAAAAAGATGACTTGCTCCATGTTATTCCTGTTGTTCCTTTCCAAAGGCTTGCGCAGCTGTAATATAACCCTAGTTTGTGTCTTGCTGGAAATTTGAAAATGCCCAAGACACATTTAGGATGAATCAGTACCCCCTAATTATAATCAATTTTAAAATACATATCAATATTTTACCCTCAAATATCAATAAAATGCACTTGTGACGAATTACAGGCCATGCTAGACTGAACTTGATAAAAACAGGAGGTGGTTTGGATGGCCAATATTTCACTTAAAAACATTAAGAAAATCTATCCGGGCAATGTTGTTGCGGTGCAGGAATTCAATCTTGAAATTGAAGACAAGGAATTTATTATATTAGTCGGACCTTCCGGCTGCGGTAAATCAACAACGCTTCGTATGATTGCCGGGCTTGAGGATATTTCCGAGGGTGAACTGTATATAGGGGATGCACTGGTTAATGATGTAGCTCCCAAGGACAGAGATATCGCAATGGTATTCCAGAATTATGCGCTATATCCCCATATGACTGTCTACAAAAATATGGCCTTTGGACTGACCTTAAGAAAAATGCCGAAGGAAGAAATCAAACAGAAGGTGGAAGAAGCCGCAAAGGTACTGGGAATCGAGAACCTATTGGAGAGAAAGCCAAAGGCTTTATCCGGGGGACAGCGTCAGCGTGTTGCTCTAGGACGTGCAATGGTAAGAAATCCCGCAGTATTCCTTTTGGATGAACCCCTTTCCAATCTGGATGCCAAGCTGAGAAATCAGATGCGTTCCGAGATTTCCAAACTTCACAAGAAGCTGGGAACCACGTTTGTATATGTAACCCACGATCAGACCGAAGCCATGACCATGGGTGACAGAATCGTCGTTATGAAAGACGGCTATATTCAGCAGATCGATACGCCGCAGAATCTTTATAATCATCCGTGCAACCTATTCGTTGCAGGCTTTATCGGCTCGCCTCAGATGAACTTTATCAATGGTACCATTGTAAAGACCGGCAGCGGCTTTGCAGCGGAGTTCGCCGGTATCAGAATTGCTCTGCCGGAAAGCAAACAGCAAAACCTGGCAGCCTATGCAGGCAAAGAAGTCGTGTTTGGTATCAGGCCGGAAGACATTATCGTTGGCAAAGAGCATGCAGAAGCAGTTGAAATGAAAATTGACTTGGTGGAGTTGATGGGTGCTGAAATATATCTCCACTGCGATCTTGCCGATAATCGGATCGTAGTACGTACGCCTGTGAATGATACCTGCAAAGCAGATACTGTGGTGAGCTTTACGATCAACACTGAGAAGCTTCACATTTTCGACAAGGAAAGCGAAGCTGTCATCAGCAATTAATACTATAATGAAAGAAATTGTTAACAGCCGAAACACATATGTAGTTTCGGCTGTTTTTGTCAAGCGCTTAAACGAAAAAACAAATAAACATGAAAATCAAAATAATCAAAAATATTGAAATAAATTATCATGGATTGTGAAAAAATTAACCTTATTGTAGCCGAACTGTGATATACTGGAAATAACCTAACGAAAAACAGAGGAGAGAAGAGTATGAATCACAATGTTTTGAAGTCATTTGCGATTATATGCTTTGCAATGCTGTTTCTATTGGATATGGCTGGGTGCGAGGAATGGGAAAAGAAGCCTGTAACGCAAGAAGAATATGCGGCCCGTGCAGCGAGCCAATATTTAGATGCTTTGGCGGCAGGGGATGAAGAAGCCTTGCTCGACATGATGAACTCCACATGGGCGGGGTCCTGCCATCCAACCTCGGAAGACATAATAATGCCGCTGGAAGAAGCGGAGAAACAAAGTCCTCTGATGGGGGGGCGGACCGAGAAAGAAGTCCGAGATTTTATGCTTAAGTGTTTTGATGATCAGCGTATCTTCCTAAGAGAGTGCTTTGGTGGTGACGTGTGGGACAGTGTGGCGTTCACGCTTGAAGAAGTCGCCTCGGTGAACGGCGTCGGAGAGCTGACGACTGGCATTTTCGAGTATGACCTGTATAAAGTTAATTTGACCTTTGACGGTAAAGTGGTTTCTGATAAGGGATATGAAGCGTTCCGGTTTTATGTTTCTAATAAAGATGGCAAATGGGGAATCCAAGAAGGGCTTGCTTGGGATTCGGTGCTGCCTGAATATCAAGAAACAGAAATTTAGCAAGCTCCAAATGTGATCGTCTTGTGCATCAGCGCGGTCTCGTTCTGGTGACGGAAAAATCAAATAGATCACAGCGGAGATAGTCGATGGCGTACATGGCGGGATTTCCTCTGGAATCAAAATGAAGCTGTTTCAACCCTAATATAGACACGTTCTTTATTTTACGAAGCTCTGAGGTCAAGGGATCATTCTTATCTGGAACCACGATACGGGTAGCGGAACGAGTGATGATCACTCCCTTTTTGTCTTCAAAATATCGGAAAATAGAAACCGGAAGATTTTGTTCATCCAGCTCATCCGCCAGCTGTCCAGGGATGTAATTTACACTGGAGCAGATCGCACCGGATTCCGCATATCGAGTTCTTATGATGACCATAACGGGCTCATCCGCAGATACTTGCAGCAGGTCGGAAACCTCTTCAGGCGGCAGTTCGCGGCTGATAGCAATTTCAGGTGCAATCTCCGTGATGCCTGCATTGCGGATCATTTCGGAAAGACTACGCAGCTCCGACAGGTCGTTTTCAATTTTATGAGCCGAACCAAGCAAATAAGTCCCGGCGCCGTGTTTCGAATAAAGAATCCCTTCTCTGCGCAGGAGCTCCAAAGAGGCTCTCCAGGTTTCCCTGCTGATTCCAAACCGTTTTGACATTTCCGCTTCCGACGGGATACGCTGCCCCGCAGTAAAGGTTCCCTTCTCGCACAGCGCTAAAAACTGATTTTTTGCCTGTATTGCCAATGCTGTTTTCTTCATGAACCAACCTCCTAAATAGAAACACGATAAAGGTAATATACCATAAAAAGAGGAGAAATGGTAGATTAAAGCTTGTATCTCTTATCAAAACAAGAAGAACCGAATAAGAAAAACCAAACAAAAAAACAAGAAAAATCCCTTCCTATGCCTGATAACACCATACAATGCAATCTTATCAGACAAACAAAGGGAGTTTCCTTTATTCAATCAATTTTATTGAGGCCGGTTTCAGCGAATTTCATCTGCATAAAATTCTGTTATGTAAGCTTCTATATCCTTGCGGCTGGCTTTGATGGGTCCGGGGGACTCCATTTTATACGATACAGTGGCTGCCGCATATAAAAGGGATTCTTTTACCCCTTGGTAAAGCCGTTCGGTGATGTACGTGCTGAAGCAAGTATCGCCTCTTCCTGTTCGCCCTGACAGATTCCTTGGGCGGAGCGGGCATCGGAATAAGCCTTCCTCAGTGTATACGATGACTTCTGTGTTGTGGGTTATCATGACTTCCTTGGCACCCCAGTCAAACATGATTTTGGCGGCTTCCTCTGTTTTGGAACAGCCTGTCATGATCTCCGCCTCGGCAGCATCTGTCTTTAGAAAGTGAATATATGGAAGGTATTCCATTTTGTCTTTCCAATCTATAAAAACCATAGAGCCATTCTTAGAAACTCTCAAAAATCCCTGCATATCAGCAGCGACCAGTCCTTTTTCCGAAAGAGGCTTTATCATTTCATTCTCAAAGTCTCCGTAGACCAAACCGGCTAAGTGGTAAATCTTTGTGCTTACTTCAGGAATGTCCTCCAGCCGGAAGGGATCTGCAATGCTTAAGGCCGTACAGATTCGTTTCTCTCTGTCAGCTGAAAAAAACTCATTCCGCATAAGCGTAGTATGCTCGGAAGGAATATAGTAGAGATCTTCTTTTGGAACATTAAAGGCATCCAATAAATGCCGGTCCTCCCTTGCTGTCTTGGTCAATATACCTGTTGCGCGTTCGCCAGCCAACGAGGCATAGGAACTGAAAAACACAGCTCCTCCTGGGGATTCGGATACTTCTTTGTTCTCGGTAATGTTCTGATCTTGTGTTATATGGCCGATGATAAAGGTATCGTAATGTTTCATATCGAATTCTTATCCTCTCTTAATACCATCGCCGTATCATTTTATTTCGCATTGTAACAGTTTTTTTTAATCTCTTTGTGCAAAATGTTTTTTGTGAAAAGGGATTATAGTTTGCGGCAGCTGGATCTGATGATGAGTTCTGGCTGTAAGACCTCTTTCATGCAGTTGTTCTTCAAACCGTTTTCTTTTAGTTTGAATAGCATGTCTACTGCAATTTTTCCCAGCTGATCCTTGGCCTGTGCAATTGTAGTGAGCTGTATTTTTGGCAGAGAAGCGTAGGGGATATCGTCAAAGCCGATAATGGACATGTCGCCGGGAACGTCTAAACCGTATTCCTCGCATGCCTCCAGTGCGCCCAGCGCAACCATGTCATTGGAACCCATAATTGCGGTGGGGGGATTTTTCTCTTGAATCAGAACCTTGGCCATATCGTATCCGCTCTCTCGTTTGTTATATTGATAGTTGATGTTGAGACGGACCTCTGGCTGCAAGCCATTTTCCTCCATAGCAAGTCGAAAACCCTTCAATTTGTCAATTTGAGAATTGCTGGTTCTCGTCCCTCCGATAAATACAATTCTTTGGTGGCCTAGTTTGATCAGATGATCAGCAGCAAGATATCCGCCCTTCACACTGTCTGTGGCCACACAGTTGCATTCTTCATCTGCCGGACGGCTGCCAATGTAGACAACGGGCATGCGTTTTCGATAGAAATCAAAAAGCCCCCGCGCTGCGTCAGGTACAGATGCCACAATCAAACCTTCGACTCTTCGTTCAATAAGAATCCTAAAATAGCTCTCCATTCGTTCCGGTTCAAAGTTGCTGTTGCAGAGAAATACATTGTATCCTCTGGCTCTGGCTTCGCCTTCCACACCAAGGGCGACTTCCGGATAAAATGGATTTGTGATATTTGGTATGATTAAGCCGATGGCGTTGCTGGAATTGGTAACCAAACCCCTGGCAAGTGCATTTGGAGAATAACCAACACTGTCGCATATCTCCTGAACCCGTTGTCTGGTTTTTTCATTTACTTGATCACTGCCGTTTAATGCTCTTGATACGGTGGCGTAGGAAACCCCCGCCATTTTTGCGATGTCTTTAATTGTAATGTTAATATGATCACCTTCATTTCTCGGAAACGTTTACAGAAATTATAGCAATAATAAAATGAGGTGTCAATATGGATCGTTGAAGAAGGGGGTATAAATTTTCTTAAAAAGTAAGAAATCCCATGGGATCGGTAGATGTACACAATATGAAAGTGTTGGAAATTTAACAATTGATCAAATGAAAAGTTGCATGAATGGGTGAAAATTTTTAAAAAAAAGTTCTATTGACAAATTAGAAATTGAATGGTAGCATCAAACATAACAAAATCGGAAACGTTTACAGTAATTTTGAAAACGAGTAGGTGAAGCATATGATTAAAACGGTATGGTTCGATATTGGCGGCACAGTTCATGTTCAGGATGCGACTTTGGATAATGATTTGGCGTTTGCTGAAAGGCTGTTTGGCTTTTTAAAAGAACGCGGAATTGAAACTGCAGAAACACCGGAGCAGCTTCTAACCCACATCGACAAGGGTGCAAAGCAATACAAAGCGTTTAGCGAGCAGGAACTGATTGAGCTTCCGGGAGATGATATCTGGTGTGACTTTATGCTTAAGGATTTTGGCGTACCTTCGGAAAAAATCCGCGGCATGGGGGAAGAACTTTCCTACTTGTTTGACCGTTATAGAAAGGTGATTACCCCCAGAGGAGGTTTGGAAGAGACGCTGAAAAGGCTTATTGATGAAGGCTTTCGGCTTGGTGTAATCTCTAATATTATGAGCCGCACTTTCGTGCCGCGCATCCTTGCGGAGCATGGAGTATCACAGTATTTTGAGTTTATCCTTGCGAGCAGTGAGTATGGTGTCAGAAAACCCCGCCGAGACATGTTCGATGAAGCAATTCGTCTGATGGACGTCACGGCTCGTGAGGCGGCCTATGTGGGTGATACTATTTCAAGAGATGTGCGCGGTGTTCGGGCAGCAGGCTGGGAGCTGATGATTCAGATTGAAAATCCGCGCATCGCCCATAAAGATGCCAAGTATCTTGCGTGCGGATATCAATCAGATTATTCCATAAGGTCCCTGGAAGAAATTCCGCCCATAGTGAAACAGTATAACACGGAACGAAAAGAGAGGGGAAGCGATTCATGAATTCAGCAGTAATGCCTTACAGCAAATCAAAACGCTTGAAAAATCAGATCAAATCGATTATTACCAACCCGTATAACATCATTGTTCTCGTAGCTATCATCCTTTTGACGTATTTAATCATTCTGCCGCTGCTCGATATGATATCGACCACCTTTAGCCTGGCACAGAAAGATCTCCGGGTAACAGGCGGTCAAGCGGGAGATTTTACCTTTTACTATTGGAAGCGCCTGCTTGCCAGCGAGCTAAGCGGAAGACTGCTGGTTCAGCCGCTGATGAATTCTCTGCTCATTGGCGTAAGTGTTTCTGTCTGTGCCATTTCACTGGGCTCCGTCCTAGCATGGCTCATGGTCCGAACCGATCTGCCATTTAAGCCCTTTTTCTCGTTAGCAGTCATCATGCCGTATATGATTCCCTCCTGGTGTAAATCCCAGGCATGGCTTTCCATGTTTAAAACTGAGAGAATCGGCGGTGCTCCGGGGTTTTTAATGAGTCTTGGTATTGATGTCCCTGACTGGCTTGCTTACGGGCCTGTGGCCATCATAACGGTGTTGTCTCTCCACTATTACGCCTACGCGTATCTTTTGGTGTCGGCAGCACTGAACTCTATCAATTCGGAGCTGGAGGAAATGGGGGAAATCCAGGGAGCCAGCAAGTACACCATACTTCGTAAAATAACCTTCCCCCTGGTGATGCCTGCCATGCTTTCGGCTGTTATTCTGACCTTTTCAAAGGCAATCGGTACCTTTGGCGTCATCAACTATCTGGGAAGCAAGGTGAATTTCGTTACCCTCTCCAGTCAGCTGTACATGAATAACAAGTCTCAAAATACGCAGACGGCCTTCGCTATGGCGTTAATCATGATCTGCATTGCCTCGATCTCCGTTTTTATCAATCAGCGGTTGATCGGTTCAAGAAAATCTTTTGCTACCATAGGAGGGAAAGGCGGACGGTCTACCTTGCTTGGACTTGGAATACATAAACCGCTCATCACGGTCATTCTGATTGTTTTCTTTGCCGTAGGCATCATTACGCCTATTGCAATTCTTATCCTGGAATCCTTTATGCTCAAGCAGGGGAGCTATTCTATTGCAAACCTTACCACCCATTACTGGATCGGAGATCCAAACCCTGCTATTATGGAAGGCTTGCCCGGTATCTTCAAAAACAGAGATTTCATCAATGCCCTGACAAATTCCCTGAAGCTGACGTTTGTAAACGGTGTATTTGGTACGATCATTGGACAGATCATCGGTTATATTTGCGCCAAAGGACGAGGTACACTTCATGGCAGGATTGTAGAACAGCTCGTGTTTATTCCGTACTTGATCCCATCCATTGCCTTCGGCGGAATTTTCCTGTCTATGTTCTCAAAGTCCCAGGAACTGTTCGGCGTCACTCTGATTCCGTCGCTTTATGGAACGTTTGCATTGCTGACTTTAACCTCTGTCGTCAAGCATCTGCCCTTTGCATCCCGTGCAGGTACCGCCAATATGCTGCAGATTGGCGGCGAGCTTGAAGAGGCCGCTTCCATTGCCGGAGCAGGATTTTTCAAGCGGTTCATCCGCATTATCTTCCCGCTTTCCAAAGGGGGATTTGTTTCCGGCTTTATGCTGATCTTTGTATCGATTATGAAGGAGCTGGATTTGATCATCCTCATCATGACCCCGACCACCACTACGCTGCCGTATCTGGCTTTTCAATACCAAAACGGCAATGCTCCTCAGGCGTCTAACTGTGTAGCAATCGTTATGTTTTCAATTGTGTTCCTGGTTTATGCGATAGCAAACCTCTCAGGAAAGGCAGACCTGTCAAAGAGCATGGGCGGCTGAGGAATCCGAACACCACCGAGAGATGGCAAACGCCATCCAAGGGAGTATTGATGGAATGGAGAAGGCGCAGATGTGCGCGCAGCATGAATCAACGCTTCGAAAAATAAGATAACGGCAAAAAAGGAGTTATGGTAATGAGCAAAATTGAATTGAAGAACATCGATAAGTATTATGGAAAAAATCATGTCTTGAAAGATGTGAGCCTGACCATCGAAGACGGCGACTTTATGACCCTTCTCGGCCCCTCCGGCTGCGGAAAAACCACCACATTACGTGTGGTATCCGGACTGGAAAAGCCGCAAAGCGGAACGATGCATATGGACGGAAAAGAAGTGATCAACACTGCGGAAGCATATTATGCGCCGCCCAGTCAGCGCGGTCTAAACTTGGTATTTCAATCTTATGCACTTTGGCCTCACATGACGGTACGTGATAATATCGCATTTGGACTGAATATACAAAAGCTGGACAAAAAGGAAGTTGCAAAGCTTACGGAAGACGCCCTAAGACGCATGCAGATTCTGCAGTATATTGACCGCTATCCCTCGGAACTTTCCGGAGGACAGCAGCAGCGTGTTGCAATCGCCAGAGCAATTGCATCAAAGCCTCAGCTGCTCCTGCTAGACGAGCCCTTATCAAACCTGGATGCCAAGCTGCGCGTGGATATGCGCAGTGAGCTGAAGCGTCTGCATACGGAAACGGGCACAACGATGATCTATGTAACCCACGATCAGGTGGAAGCGCTTACGATGTCAACGAAAATCGCCATTTTCAGGGAAGGTGTGATTGTGCAGGTGGGCCCTCCTCTTGAGCTTTATAACAATCCCTGCAACCTCTATGTTGCAGATTTTATCGGGAATCCCCGTATTAACTTTGTCAATGCCCAGGCTGAAGTGAACGAGCGAAGCATGACTGTTTCCGGCCCCCTTGGAAAGCTCGCATTTCCGCCATCCGATATGACAGAAGAGGCTCCCAAAAGCGGTTCTTTCGAAGTGGTTCTTGGCATTCGTCCCGAGCAGGTGGTGATTCATACCCAGCGGCAGAATTCCTCAGATATCGAAGCCAGGATCTACACATCCATGCCTGCAGGCTCGGAGACACTGGTAACCGTTCAGGTAAACTCTGTCAGCATGGTAATAAAGACGCTGGGGATTACCAACTATAGCCCGGATCAAACCGTATATCTATCAATCGACCCTCAAAAAATTAACGTCTTTGATAAAACATCCGAAGCATTGATCAAATATTCCGTGTAACACGTTGCACGAAATATAAAATTTAATGATGTAAAAAGTAAAAGGAGGTTCGCATGTTTAAACTGAAGAAATTGGTTGCTGTGTTTTTAGCCATAACCTTGGTTTTTTCACTGGCAGCTTGTGGAGGAAAAAAAGCTTCTTCCGAGGGAGGTAAAGCAGAGGGAGAACTGACAGAGTGGGAAAAAAGCTCACAGATTCTGAACATGGATCAGACTGAGGCGGAGCTTTATGAACTGGCAAAGGAAGAGGGCACGGTGACGCTCTATTCTATCTCATCACGCTGCACAAAAGTTGCCGAGGCTTTTATGGCAAAATATCCAGGGGTTGAGTGTATTCCCTTTGATATTAAACACAATGAACTTTTAGAAAAAGTCACGCGTGAACACGAGGCAGGCCAGAATATTGCCGATGTCGTTCATGCAAAGGATCTTGACGGTACGTTGTACAATGAATACGTTCTGAATAAGATCTTCTATAACTATCTGCCAACGGAGATTGCTTCTAAGATAGACGACAGTCTGAAAGAGACCCAGACCCCTCTTTATATTGAATTGGTACAGCTCTTCTATAACGAAGAAGCGAATCCAAACGGTGCACCCATTAAAAACATCTGGGAAATTACCCAGCCACAGTGGAAGGGCCGTATCATGATGCAGAATCCGCTGGATGATATTTCCTGGGGATCATGGATCACTGGCTTCTGTGTGGGAGACACACCTCAGCAGCTTGCTGACGCTTATAAGGAATTGACCGGAGAAGAGCTTCAGCTTTCGGATGGTGTTGAAAACGCGGGATATGAATTCCTCAAGAGGCTCCATGCGAATAACCCGATCTACGCATCCTCCTCGGATGAAATTGCAGAGGCTGTAGGGACGAAGGGTCAAACCAATCCGCCCATCGGCTTCTGTTCCTCCTCAAAAATCCGTAAAAACGAGGATAATGGCTGGTGCCTGGTTCCGATCAATCTGATTCCGAATACCGGTATTCCTGCAGTTAACACACTCCATATCGTGGAAGGAAGCCAGCATCCCAATGCAGCCAAGCTTCTCGTACGATTTATGCTGGGCGGTACCGACGGAGATATCTCCGGATACAAGCCGTTTAATACTTTGGGAGGGTGGCCGGTTCGAGACGATATTGAACCTGCTGAGGGCTCCACACCTTATAAGGAACTCAATGTTGCCGGGTTTGACTCTAAGGTTATTTATACCTATATCAATACCGTACGTGACTTCTGGCAGCTTCTGTAATAACAGTGCAGCTGGATTCTGATCAATATCAGAAAGGGATGTGTTATTATGAGTCTGTTTTTAAACAAAGACAAAACACCTAAAAGCTCGCTGCTCCTGAACTGTTTCTGTCTTGGGCTGGTCTTTTATGGAATCTTCGGCGTTATGTACGCATTTCTGACGGAGCCTCTGTTTTGGTACGTGAATGTTGTGAGCAATGAATTTTCTGTAGTGCTACATGCCGTGTTAATGGCACTGGCAGGAACTGCAGTCTGCTGTATTTTCTTCGCTCTGCGAGACAAACGAATCGTACCTGGTGCCTTTGTTTTTATGACAATCAGCTTGATTCTCGGAGGTCTGGTGTCTTTCAACCTACCGGTTGACAGGCGCAGTCTGATGCTCCAGATGCTGATCCTCTATGGTACGGGGCCTGTTCTGATTGGCAACGCCGTCAGCTGGAGTGTTTATATAAGACTGCGCAGGCGGCAAAGGCAAAGGGCGCTATTGATCTAACGGCTGACGTTTAAAACAAAATGATGACACATTTAGAAAGTGAGGAGATCAAATGGATGCAATCGATCAGGGGAAACGCGCAGAACTAGGCGAGCTGCTTGAAACAATGACGCAAAGAGAAGTAATGGGAATAATTCCGCAGTTTGAGGAGGCCCATATTTATCACGCCGATAAGCCGCTGCAGGCGGCTCCCAAAACAATCTGTGCGCTGCTGTTTAATATGGAGCGGGGAGTTCATTGCGATGCCTTGATCGATTTTCTGAAATTTTCTCCGCAGATTCAGCCCTTTGATCTGATTTTGGCCAATGAACTGGATGACGGATGCATACGCTCCGGTGAACGGGACGTTGCTGCAGAAATTGGCAGGGCACTCAATATGAACTATGTGTTTGCTCTTGAATTTATCGAGTTGGCACAGACAGATTCAACAAAGGGTTACCATGGCAACGCGGTCTTTTCAAAGTATCCCATTAAATGGGCGAAGACGCTGCACCTGCCGGAGGAGTACAACTGGTACTTCGACCGACAGAAAAGAATTGGAAGCAGATGCGCTGTTTTTGCTGAGATAGATGTTTGCGGACGTTCCCTTGGTGTTGTGTCTGCTCATCTTGAAAATCGCACCGACGGTCAGGGACGGCTGCGTCAGATGATTGAAATTTACAAAGAGGCAGCGCGGCTGTTTCCGGAAATACCAGTGCTGCTGGGAGGAGACCTGAATACAAATGCCTTTGACGGCAGAAGCAAAGAGGAAATTCAGCTTCTTGCAAAAAATCCGGAGTTGCTGCGGCGGCGGCTTGAACATCTTTCTGATTACGAACCGTTGCTGCCTGCAGCCCGAGAATGGGGCTTTACTCATCAGGAATCTGCATCTGCAGAGGGAACCAGGAGGAAGCCCCTTCCTGACGGCGGTAACCTGACACTAGCGCTTGACTGGCTTCTTTTCAAGGGACTTGAGCCTTTGGAAAGTCGAATTATATCAACTGAGAAAGAAAACTGCGGGTTTGCACCGGCCGGGTCTGCTCTGGAGGGACTAAAGGCAAAGGAATTGTCAGACCATAATGCAGTTTGGGCTAGGTATCACTTATGAGAAAAAGAGAGGTTAATTTGCCGGATACAATTTTATTTGATATGGGCGGTACAATTGAGGATATCTGGTACAATGAGGAAACGGCAGCAGCTGTTATCGTTGAAATCAGGGGTCTCCTCAGCCGCAACGGTCTGGAGACTGACTGCAATTCCGATGAATTCCAAAAGCGCCTGCACCGCGGAGTGGATTCCTATAAAAAATGGAGCCAGAGTGTCATGCTGGAAAAAAAGCCGGAAGAGATATGGCCTGATTATTACCTGCGGGAGTTTGGCTTCCCACGGGAAAGAATCATTCCCATTGCGGAAGCATTGGCTCAGACGTGGGAAACCGTCTACTACCACAGGGAAATGCGCCCTAAGGTAAAGGAGACATTGGAAGCCTTGCATCAGCGGGGATACAAACTTGGAGTGATCTCCAACACTGCGTCCCTCTATTCTGTGTTTAATGTGCTCGAGCAGTATGGGATACGAGATTACTTTTTGGATGTAACGCTATCCAGTACGACGGGATATCGGAAGCCGCATCCCTCTATTTTTGAAATCTCGTTACGGCAGATGCAGTCCAGGCCGGAACAATGTGTCTATGTGGGCGACACGGTATCCAGGGATGTCATCGGCTCTAAAAAGGCCGGCTTTGCACAGGCAGTGCAGATTTGCTCGTTTATGACTGAGGTGAGCGATTCCAAGGCATCAGCAGGAGCTTGTGCACCGGATCGCATCATCTATTCCATGGAAGAATTGATTCCATATCTCGACCAGCTGCAGAGCACAGAAAGAACGTAAAGAGGCACAGAGGGAGCGGCTTTGCCCCCCTCTGTCTTTGATAAATCAACAAAGGAGATAAGTATGTATAAAATTGAGACGCATCTTCATACTAAGCTGATTAGCCACTGCGGATGGATGTATCCCGATGAGCTGGCCAGAGTTTATCATGAAGGAGGGTATGCGGCAATTTGTGTGACTGACCATTATAACAGGCTTTGCTTTGACTATGCAGGAATTGATCTTTCCGGCTCAGGAGATAAGGTGAGAGCTTTTCTGGAAGGGTATGTGCAGCTGAAAAAGGCAGCAGAGCAGTATGGAATCTTGGTTTATGAAGGAGCTGAGCTTCGTTTTGATCAGTGTGATAACGACTATTTGCTCTATGGATTCCGTCATAAATTACTGGAAGACCCTGATACAGTAATGAAGATGGGAATTCAAAATTTCATTGATCTTTCCCGTGCAGATGGTGCGGTTTTGATCCAGGCACATCCATTTCGAGATTCCTGCATCCCTGCTCCGGCAGAATATATCGATGGGATCGAAATATACAATCCAAACCCCAGGCATGATAGCTGCGATCACATGGCAAAGGCCTACGCTCTGCGCCATGGCCTGATACAAACCGGTGGATCTGACTGCCATCGTCCGGGGGATCAGTGCGCCAGCGGTATTCTGACAGACACACTTCCAAAGGACTCCTTTGAATTCGCAGCACTTTTGCGTTCTGGTAATTACAGGATCATTGCTGAATAAAATTTGTCTATACAAATTCTTGAAATATTATTTACAGAAATCGTTTCCTGTACTATAATGAAGTCGTCTATACAACTATGAAATAGGATATGGAATAGGAGTTCGTTTATGAGTAAAATGGAATACGACACACTGATTATTGGACCGGTTTCTCTGGATCATAACATTGACCATCAGGGAAACGAATACCAGGAAGTAGGCGGCGCTATTGTCCAGTCTGGCTTTGCGGCCTCTCGGATTGGGCATAAAACAGCACTTTTTACAAAGCTGAACCCAAAGGATGCCGACCTTGAAAAGGCGTTTGAAGCCTCTGGAGCCGAGCTTTACTGGAAAGCATCCGAAAGGACTACCTCAATCCGAAACCAATATTTTACTGCAGATAAGGAAACTCGGGAATGCAAGGCCATCGGTGTTTGTGATCCCTTTCAAATAGAGGAACTGCCGGATGTAAGTACCAGAATCTATCATCTTGCGGGATTGATTTACGGAGATTTCTCCAGTGAAATGATCGAAGCACTGAGCCGTCAGGACGGAAAGGTTGCAGTTGATGTTCAATGTCTGCTGCGGCATGCGGAACCTGATGGCAGCATGGTGTTTTATGATTGGGCAGACAAAACAACGCATCTCCAATATATCGATTTCCTGAAAACGGACGCCGCAGAAGCAGCGATTTTAACGGGAGAAACAGATCGGGTAGAAGCAGCGAAAAAGCTTTACCAGTGGGGTGCAAAGGAAATTATGATCACCCACAATACAGAAGTACTCGTGTATGACGGAAAAGAGATTTTCACCTGTCCGATCAAAGCAAGAAATCTCTCCGGCAGAACTGGCAGGGGTGATACCTGCTTCAGCGGTTACATAACAGAACGACTGCAAAAAAATATTCCTGAGGCGCTGCTTTTTGCATCTGCGCTGGTATCTCTTAAAATGGAAACGGTGGGCCCCTTCAGAGGAGATCGTGCTGATGTAGAAGAATACATCAAATCCTTTTATGATGGATATATTTTATAACATAAATAGAGAGAAGTTTGCTTGTCAGGAAGACACCGGAGAAATCACGGCGGAATATTCTATGTAGAGTGAATTTTTCAAATTGGTGTTGCCGGCAGAGTACAATGGCTGTCGGTGAGACTGGAGTGCTACGATACCTTGGAAAGGAGGGAAACCATGACATTAATCGAAATGATAATCAGAATCGTTTTAGCCATGGCAATTGGAGGAATCATCGGATGGGAACGGGAAAACAACAATCGGCCCGCAGGGCTCAGAACCCATATGCTTGTAGCCATTGGCGCTGCTGTAGTCATGCTGATGGGTGAGATGTCTTTGGAAAAGTATGCCGATATCACAACCATGGATCCCACCAGACTAGGGGCGCAGGTTATTTCGGGCATAGGGTTTCTTGGCGCCGGGACGATTATGAGAGAGGGGCTGACCGTACGTGGTCTTACGACGGCAGCAAGCCTTTGGGCTGTAGCCTGTCTGGGTCTGGCGGCAGGAGGCGGATTTTACGAGTCTGCTATGCTGGGAACTATTGCAATTATTATAACGCTGACCATTTTTAATTATCTTGAGAAAAAGTTCCGAAAAGTAAAGCGTAAGGGACTGGCCATAGAAATGGTGTGCTCCGATATTTCGGGTACATTGATCAGTACGAAAAAAATAGCCTCCGGATATGATGTGATTCTCAATGATGTGGACATCGCAGAAGAAATCGGAGAGGAAAAAGTCATCTACCATGTGACCTCTAAATTTGGGTTTACCAAGTCCAGCAAAAAAATTGACAAAGACGGATTTACGTCAGAGTTAAAAAAGCTGGAAGGCGTTTGCGTAACCAAGATCAGCGATCTATAACGAACACATCAATCCGCCCAAATTTTTCACAGCGGGTTATTGCCAACTATGCGTGTATCAGTAAAACTGTCAATTCATACCTAGGGAAACGTTGAACAAGCGCTTCCCGGAAACACGGCTGATCCATCCATTCAATCGTGTTTTGCGAATACGGCGTATCGGAAGAAATCCTTCTGGTACGCTGTATTCGCATTTGTGTGGTGAAAGTAGTCGAAAAAACAGATATAATAGGAGTAATACAGATCAGGCGAGCGCTGAGGAAGCACTGATTTCATGAATTGTGAGGATATAGGCGAGTCATAAATTGTTCTAAATAGGGAAAGGAGTCCGTTGATGAATCGAGACATTAAGGTATTGATTAGCGTAATCGCCGTTTTAATTTTGTTTGTCGCCCTGGCCATCGATATTAATCTGCAGCGGCGGGACAGTATTCCCGCTTCTTCAAAAATTCTGGGATTAGTGGTTACCGTTACGGAGGATTCCTGGAAAGATGAACTGGAGAAATCAATAGAGGACGCCGCTGCCCAGTATGATATGGCTGTAATGCCCCTGCTTGCAGAGCGCAATCAAAATGCGCAAATCGATGCCTTAAGAGCGCTCATTGCATATCAAGCGGATGTGATTGTATTTTCACCTCTGGTGGAAAATGGATGGGACAAGGTTTTATCGGAGGCGAAACGAGCAGGGATTCCTATTATTGCGGTAGATAAGGCAGTGCGGTCAGGAAGAGGCGGAATTACTTCAAGCTATGTGGGTTACGATTATTACTCGGCAGCAGTAAAAGCGGCAGAGGTAATGCTGGAAAACATAAGTGGTGATAAAACCATTGTAGAACTTTGCGGGACAACGGGCGCCTATCCGGTGAGGGAGATCACCAGAGGGTTTCGGGAGACTCTGGAAAAAGACGGGCGCTACAAAATCAATTACAGTGTGTGCGGAGAGTGTATGCGATCCAAAGGGAAGGAAATCGTAAAAGGTCTTCTTCGCAATGACTATAGTATTGATATTCTGATTTCACACAATGATGCCATGACGTTGGGTGCCATTGATGCAATTGAGCAGGAAGGCAAGGTACCGGGAGAAGATATCAAAATTTATGCCTTCGGGGGAGCGGAAGAAGTGGTTTCCCTTGTAAAGGAAGGGAAAATTGAATGCCTTGTGCAATGTGACCCGGATCTTGGGGATACTGTCATGGAGGCTGCAGCAGGTTTGATTAAGAGTGGTGCTGAGAGTGAGGATGCGTTCCGACTGATCAAAACGAAGTTGATCACAAAGGAGGTATTTGCACAATGATACGGTATCTCAATACGACAATCTTTCGCCATAAGGGCAGTATCAGAACAATGCTGAAACAGTCTTATAGAACCATTATTGCGGCAATGATCATTCCGACAGTGATCATGACTGCCTCTATGATGCTGATGACGGCACGGTATGATGATCTCATAGAGAATATAGATAAAGCAGCAGAAATTCGCGATATTGCAAAAAATCAGTTTTCCGGGGAAATCTGGAATATCGTATCGGGCAAAATGGATTTTATGGAAGGCAGCCAGGGCGAAATGATGCAGCAAATGGAAGAGGGGCTTGCAGAACTGGAAGAGAACAATGCGCATACCGCTCGGTATGTGGTGGCGGCGCAGCGTGCAAGCAATACTCTGCGGTCCTATGTAGATACCCTAAGGTTTCAGACAATGAATCAGGAGGCGGTGAGTCTGCAGGAAAGCACGTATCGGGATATCACCGGTGTAGTAACGCTCATTCATACCGTACTGGAACAATACATTAATGAAGAACTGATCAATATTTCCAGACTCAACAGCAGAATTCAGATGGTTGCCGTTCTGGTGCTGATTTTTACTGCAGGAATCCTAATGATGGTAATCTATTTTGCGGTAAACTCCTATCAGTATCTGCGTGATTCGATCCACAACCCAATCTTAAAGCTTCAGGAGATGACGAGAGCTATTACAGACGGAAATCTGGACGCAAGGGTTACAGGAAGCGCTGTTGCTGAGATGATCCCTTTGACCAAGAGTTTAAACCATATGGCGGAACGGCTGCAGCAGCTCATTGACGAGCGGATTGAGGTTGGAAAGGATTTGCAGAAGGCTGAAATGAGGGCTTTGCAGGCGCAGATTACGCCTCATTTTGTATATAATACGCTTGAAACCATCATCTGGCTTGCCGAGCAAGAGAGAAACGAGGAACTTGTGGATATTGCCATGGCGTTTACGGAGTTTTTGCGGATTTCTCTCAATCAGGGCAAAGATTATGTGGAGGTCAGCAGCGAACAGAAGCATGTTCAAAGCTATCTCAGCATACAATCAGCACGGTACAATCGGATTATGACTTACAATATCGATATTGATCCGGCACTGGAAAAGGAATCCATCCTTAAGCTTCTTCTTCAGCCACTTGTGGAAAATGCAATCTATCACGGGATCAAGAATAAGCGGGGCGGAGGCCAGATTCAAGTTCTTGCAAGAAAAAATGAAGATAATACCATGACCTTCACGGTCAGCGATTCCGGCATTGGTATGCTCCCGGAACAGCTGGAGCGTCTCAGATTTCGGCTTCGGGAAGGAATTCTTCCCGAATTTTCGGGCTTTGGTTTATACAATGTAAACAGGCGTATTCGCCTGTACTACAACAGAGAATTAGAAATCGCTAGTGAATTTGGGAAGGGGACAAGCATTTGCTTTACGCTTCCTTGCGGGGAGAAGAACAATGATGAAACTGTTTGTAGCGGATGACGAGGAGATTATCCGCGCAGGGATAAGAAATTGCATCGAAAAGCGAGCTGATATTTTCACCATCTGCGGGGAAGCGGAGGATGGAGAAATGGCATTGCCGCTGATCCAAGAACTGAGGCCGGACATTCTTATCGCTGATGTGCGAATGCCCTTCATGGATGGTCTTGATTTGGCAGCGCTGGTGAAGAGGGCTATGCCTTGGGTTCATATCATTATCGTCAGCGGTCATGATGAATTCGAATACGCCCAAAAAGCATTGAATGTTGGAGTCGATGCCTACATTCTGAAACCTGTGAACTCTCCCAAGCTGCTGGAGGTTCTGACCGAGGTGGCGGAACGGATTGAAAAAGAAAAGAAAACCTACCTCGATATGGAAGAAAGCCTAAAAAGAGACGAGCTGGAGACCACCATCCTTCGTGAGCATTTTCTCAGTGAACTGGTGGTAGGAGCCGTGGGACTCAACGAGGCCCTTCAAGCCGCGCAGCGCCATAAGGTGAGTCTGATCAGCAAAAAATACGTGGTCTGTCAGGCTGCTTTATCGGGGTTTGCGGCAGGAGATGAGCCGGCCCGGATTCGCCTTGTGGGAAATCATGTTTTTGGAGAAAGAACCGATTGCATCTGGTTTCTGCAGAGCAACGACCAAATGGTATTCATTGTTAAGGGAGAGCACGAAACAGCAGTTCGGGAGGCAGCCTATGAGACGGCCCAGATCCTGCGCCATGAGATGAAACGGTATCTTTCCATGGACGTATCGGTGGGCATTGGTTCCATAGTGGATCGGATCGGTGAATTGGCAAAATCCTATGCAGACGCTCGCAGCGTTTTCGGCAGCGGCCTTGTCTTTCAGGGAAGTAAAATCATAGGGTCTGATGACTTGAAGCTCGATCGGCTTTCCGGGAAACAGATGCTTTCCCTCAATGTTCCACTGGGAGAGCAGCTTCGTCATGCTTCCCAAAAAGATCTGCCTCAAATTTTAGAGAGTTACTTTCAGGAGGTTAGTGATGAAAGTTTGGACAGCCATCTGCTGCGGTACTATCTGCTCACGGATTTGATCGTGACTGCATCCCGCCTGACTCAGGAAAAGGGTGAAATGCAAAAGCTGATTTCGGAAAATCCCCGGCAGGTTTTCGAGCTGGCTGCTTCTTTGGAAGACAGCCGCAGCTTTTCACTGGAGCTTCTGACGGAAATGATTTCGCTGCGAAGTGCCTCCAGTACAATCCCCTATGGGCAGGAAATCCGCAGTGCCCGAGAGTACATTGATGCGCACTACAGCGATCCCGATATCTCCCTGCATACCGTAGCCAAAGAGGTAGGGTTCTCCCCAAGCCATTTCAGCGCGATTTTCTCTCAGGAGACGGGAGGAACCTTTATAGAATACCTTACCAAATGCCGGGTTGAGGCAGCAAAGACCATGCTTCAGGACAAAAAAAACAAGCTTCATGAGATTGCACCAGCCATTGGTTACAACGATCCTCATTATTTTAGCTATGTGTTTAAAAAGAATACCGGCGTCAGCCCCAAGGAGTTTAGAAACAACCTATAAATTTTTACGATAAAAATTTATAACTTTTCAATATGAATCTGAATGAGTAAAAAAAGGAATGCATTTTTTTGATAAATCTATGCATTCCCTATTACCTCCCTTTTGTTTATAGTGGTGACAAGAAGATTGCATCAGTTGGTAATGTCTTGCTTATTTTGCAGACGAATTTGCCCATATATCAATTGATGCTCAACTGGGCGGTCGAAAAGGGGGCGTGTCGATGTGTCTAAGCCGCAGCGCTTTAGCAACTTCCGAATGCTGTTAAATCAGCCGGCACTGTTGCTGACAATACTATTCATATTCGCTATTCTGATTATTTTCATCATCCTGCCGCTAATCAATGTTTTCCGACTGGGCTTTACAGGTCCTGACGGAGGCTTCAGCGCAGAAACCTTTGTAAAAATGGTATCCGATCCCGGATATCAGAAAACCTTTTGGAATACCATGAAACTTGGAGGATTGGTAGCCTGTATCTCTACCTTTGTAGGCTATATCTTTGCTTTTGCCATCACCAGAACGGAGATGCCCGGCAAACGATTCTTCCGTGGTATTGCAACTTTGCCAATTATTTCTCCACCCTTTGTTCTGTCACTTTCGATTATTTTTCTCTTTGGCAGGATGGGGCTTATCACCAACAAGCTTTTGAATATCGACAGCTTTGACGTGTATGGTTTGGGGAGCCTTGTAGCTGTACAGTCGGTGTCCTTCTTTCCCGTTGCATTTCTTACCTTGACGGGAATCCTGGAATCCATCGATGATTCCGTGGAAGACGCCGCATACAATATAGGTGCTTCCAGATGGCATATATTCCGGACGGTAACGCTGCCTCTGTCCCTGCCGGGAATCGGAAGCGCGATGCTGCTGGTCTTTATTCAGTCCCTTGAGGATTTCTCAAATCCTGCCGTTATCGCAGGAAGCTATTCCACTCTGTCTGTAGAAGCATACCGGGTGATCACCGGAATGTACGACATGCAGGGAGGAACGATTCTGGCAATTGTTCTTTTACTGCCCACCCTCACTGCATTTGCAGTGCAGCGTTACTGGATCAGCAAGAAATCCTTTGTAACCGTTACAGGAAAACCCACCCAAAAACGAAGGAAGCTTCATGAGAAACATATTGTATGGCCGTTGTTCGGGGCCTGCTCCCTTGTGAGCGCGGCTGTTATCATGCTGTACGGAACCGTACTTGCGGGAGCCTTTGTTAAGACTTGGGGTGTAAACAATACCTTTACGCTGGAACATTTCAAGTATGTCTTCTCCATGGGCTGGGATCCGGTGAAAAACTCCATCATACTGGCCGCGGTATCGGCGCCTATCTCAGGTCTTCTGGGAATGGCCATCGCATACCTCATTGTAAGGCAGAAGTTCTTCGGTAAGAAACTAATGGAGTTCTCCTCAATTTTGACCTTTGCTATCCCGGGAACCGTCCTGGGAATAGGATACATATTTACCTTCAATCATGAGCCTTTGCTCTTGACAGGAACCGCAGTCATACTGGTGGCAGCCTTTACCTTCCGGAATATGCCCGTTGGAATCGAGGCCGGAACCACAACACTGCTTCAGATTGACAGGTCGATCGAGGAAGCCTCGACCATATCGGGGGCGGGAGCGGGAACGACCTTCCGCAGGGTAACACTTCCATTGCTGCGTCAGGCGTTTTTCTCAGGCTTGGTCTACTCCTTTGTTAAGGCTATGACCGCAGTCAGTGCGATTATTTTCCTCATCTCTCCGAAATGGAACCTGTCCACAGCGCGAATTTTCGCACTGTTTGAATCCAGCCAATACAGCGGAGCTGCAGCGTATATCGTTATTATGATCGCCATTATTTTGGCAGCCATAGCATTGATTAATCTGCTGGTAAATCTACTGTTCAAACCGAAATATCTGAAAAGAGCAACTGCAAAATGATCTGTGAAGGGGGTCGTAAACATGAGTAAAGATATTGTGGAAGATCTGAGGCAGCGTTCAAGCGGCGTCAAGATGGTAAATCTGGCAAAGGTTTTTCCGTCCCATGAGGGACTTGGCGATACCGTTGCTGTAAATCATATTAATTTGGAAATTAAAACCGGTGAAATGATGACCCTTCTGGGTCCATCGGGCTGCGGTAAAACAACGACACTTCGTATGATTTCAGGCTTTGAAACTCCAAGCGGCGGCGAAATCTTCATCGGAGATCGATCTGTTACCAATGTTCCGCCGAACAAAAGAGATATTTCTATGGTGTTTCAATCCTATGCCCTGTTTCCGCATCTGACCATCTATGAGAATATCTGTTATGGCTTGCGGGTTCAGAGGCTTCCTAAGGATCAGCTCCAGGAGCGGACAAAAAAAGTCATCGATCTGATGGAGCTTAAGGGAATGGAAAATCGCTTTCCCAATCAGCTTTCGGGAGGACAGCAGCAGCGTGTGGCCCTTGCCCGTGCCGTCATTATTGAGCCCAAGGTATTGCTCTTTGATGAACCCCTGTCCAATCTGGATGCCAAATTAAGGGAGCATATGAGAGATGAGCTCCGTTCGCTCCAAAAACGCCTCGGAATTACCAGCCTGTATGTTACCCATGATCAGTCGGAAGCCATGGCAATTTCCGACAAGGTCGTCATCATGAAGGATGGCAACATCATGCAGCTTGGAAGCCCTCAGGAAATCTACGAGTTTCCTGCAAATCGCTTCGTTGCAAACTTTATTGGTAAGGCGAACTTCATTCCGTGCGTCTATCGAGGGATGGACGGCGATTATGCGATAGTGGCGCTGGCGGACACCATCTATAAGGTTCCGAGCCCTGGAGCTATGAGTGGAATTGAGGCCGGCAGTGAATGCGTTCTTTCGGTGAGGCCGGAATCGGTCAGAATTCTAAAAGCCGATCAGGGAGGCATCACCGGGGAAGTAATCCGGGCAGTCTACTATGGAGCAAAAGTGGAATACGAGATCAAGATTGGAACAGGTCCTGTTATTGTTGAGGTTTACAATCCTCAGCTCACAGAGCGCTTCTACGAGGGAGACCGGGTCAGCATCGCGCTTGATGATGCCTGTGTCAGAATCCTGAAATAACTGCGGCGGGTATCCCCAATCGGGTTACGGCGCCAGGTTGCTGCTTTTGATCAGGCTCAACCGAACATACAGAAGGAGAAAAAAATGAACGACTACATCATTGGCGTGAATCTTCCCGATTCCACCGGACTTCCTCAGCTCGCGGAGGTTCTCAAGCGATACGTGACGGACGGTTTTAACGCCTGTGAGATAAATCTGTCAACGTTCCCAATGATTATAGGTGGGGAAATAAAACCAATCGTCGTCGATTTTGTTAAGGAAATACTGGGACGCTATCCTCTGAGATATACCGCCCATGCCGGTTATGGTTTGGATCTTCGCAATTTAGAAGAGCTTGATATGCACCGGGCAGTGCTCTTTTCCTCCATCGAGGTATGTGCATCCTTGGGAATCGAGCTGATGAACCTGCACTATGAGGTCAAGACCCAATACGCAGCAAGGGAGAAGGCCTTCTTTGATGCACACCGTGAAGCAGCAGAATATGCGATGAAGCTGGGCGTTAAGCTCAGCATCGAAAATATAGAAGTTGAGATTGCTGAAAAAACGGCAGAGTTTGTCCGCGCGGTAGATCACCCGAATCTTGGGATGACATTGGATCTGGGTCACCTGTATCTTTCGGCAAAACATTTTGGGTATGATTTTCTGGAGACGGTGAAAGAATGTGCGCCATTGCTGAGCCATCTGCACATTAACGACAACACCGGAGATTTTGAAATGATGCGCCTTACCAACTTCGATCTTTATAAAACCATGGACCGGAACTACCGGTTTGCTTTTGGCAGGGGAGATATCCACGTGCCTCCCTTCTGGGGCAAGGCGCCACTGGCAGAAGCCCTTGCAGTGATCAAACAAACAAAATACAGCGGCTTTTGGATCTGCGAGTACTACAACCAAAGCTTCGTTCCCTTTAACCGTGAGGTACAGGAAAGAGTTCGCAGAGAAATTGAAAATGCATGATGGAGACCTTCGGACCTTTTAAGGGAACCTGGTGGACGTGGAAGAATATATTCAGGAGCTGTACCCCGAATCTAAATTAGTAAGGCAGCAGTTCCTTAATATAACGAAACGTTGATTTATTGGATTAAATCAACGCTTCCATAGAAAACATTTAACTATCACTTACAAAAAAAGAGGAGGATGAAAAATGTTTACGAAACGTATGCGCGTATGTGCTCTGCTTTTGGCCCTCATGATGGTAGTGGCCGCTCTGGCCGGATGCGGCTCTTCCGGCAAAGAGGCAGAAAAAGGAGATAGCGAAGACGCAAAAAAAGAGCCTGCTTATAAAGAACTTACGGTATACAGCGCTCTGCCAGAAACCGAACTGCCCTTCTATTTCAACGCATTCCAGCAGGATACCGGCATCAAGGTGAACTATGTCAGATTATCCGCAGGAGAAATGCTCACAAGAGTTAAGGCAGAAGGAGCAAATCCAAACGCTTCCTTGATGTACGGCGGTTCCAGCGATACCTATATCGCTGCTGCTGCGGAAGGTCTTTTGGAACCATATACTTCACCGGAGCTGTCCAACGTCCCCGACGAGTATAAGGATGCCGACGGAAATTGGTCTCCTTTCTATGTTGGAGCACTTGCATTTGCCTGCAACAAGGATTGGTTTGAAAAGAATAAACTTGAGTATCCCAAGACTTGGGATGATCTGCTGAAGCCTGAATTCAAAGGTCAGGTCTCCATGGCGCATCCTTCCACGTCCGGTACTTCCTTCAGCATTCTGGCAACAATTGTGCAGATGATGGGAGAAGACCAGGCTTGGGATTACATGTCAAAGCTGAACAAGAATGTTCGTCAGTATACTAAGGCTGGTGCAGCGCCTCCGATGGAAGTTGCTCTGGGAGAAGCCGCTATTGCGCTTACCTTCGCTCATGACGGATTAAAGCCTGCAAACGAGGGCTACCCCATTGAAGTTGTATTCCCAGAAGACGGAACCGGCTATGAAGTAGGAGCCATTGCTCTCATTAAGAATGGAAAAGCAGAAGAGAAAGAAAATGCAAAACTCTTTATCGACTGGGTACTGTCTCAGAGAGGTCAGGAATGCTTCATCGAATCAAAGAGCAATCGTCTGCCCATCAACGTGAATGCAAAGGTATCAGATGGTCTTAAGAAGATCAGCGATATCAATGTAATTGCATATGACGCTGTTTGGAGCGGAGAAAACAGAGAACGTCTTGTTGAGGATTTCAAAGCTAAGATTGATAACGCAGGTTCATTAAAAGAATAAGAAACGTAGCCTCCGAGCCGTGCGATTTATCTTTTTCAGGGCGGAGAAATCCGCCCTTTCCTCTCAAATTTGTGAATTCGTACCCGTTTTTGCAAAATACATCAGGGAGGACTGTTTAACCAAAAGGCGTAACGAAGTGATACAGGAAAAAAGGTGAAAACTATGTCTCTATTGGAAATATGCGCAAGAATTTTGCTTGCCATGGCAATCGGAGGAATTATCGGCTGGGAACGGGAAAACAGCAACCGGCCCGCAGGCCTAAGGACTCATATGCTGGTCGCCATTGGAGCGGCTGTAGTCATGCTGATGGGAGAGCTGTCTCTGGAGACTTATGCAGATATTACAACCATGGATCCCACGAGACTTGGTGCACAGGTCATTTCAGGAATTGGTTTTTTGGGAGCCGGGACAATTATGAAAGAAGGGGCGACGGTGAAAGGACTTACCACCGCAGCCAGCCTATGGGCAGTGGCTTGCCTCGGCCTTGCGGCAGGAGGAGGCTTTTACGAAGCTGCCACAGCAGGTACCATCGCCATCATCATCACACTGACCATATTCGAATATTTGGAGAAGCGGTTCTGCAAAGTAAGACAAAAGGGACTCGCCATGGATATGGTATGCACAGATATTTCATCGACGTTGATCAACATCAAAAAAATAGCTCCCGGCTACGACGTAGTACTTAACGATGTCGATATTGCAGAGGAGATCGGAGAGGATCGGGTATTGTACCATGTTACATCCAAGTTCGGTTTTGGCAAATCCAGCAAGAAAGTCGATAAGGATGGGTTCACTTCGGAGATTAAACGGCTTGACGGCGTGTCCGTTACAAAGGTGAAAGATTTATAAAGAGGCACTGATCAATCAGTGTTTCCGTGAATTCGCAAGCTACAATAGCATCGCAACCGATGCAAAACTGTCATTTCATACAAGGAAAGAGCCGGGAGCACAGCTTCCGGCTCTTTTCTATCTTAAATACCTCCTTCAGTGTTCTAAGACCTACCTCATGGTTGACAAGTCAACCAATTTGGAATAAAATATGGTTGATCAATCAACGAAATGGCGGTGAAAAAATGAAACCGGAAATCATGATGTTTCTAAAATATAATAACAAAATCTTTCGGTATACCCAGCGGTATTTGGATCGGGCTTTAAAAAAATATGAGCTAAGCAGCGGAGCCTTTTCCTACCTATTCTTCCTGGAGCATCAGGAAGGAGTCAGCCAGAATCAAATTAGCAGAGAAGTCGGAAATGACAAGGCTATGTCAGCGAGAACCATAACGAAGCTGATCGAATCAGGACACATTTACAAAACCGCAGATGAGAAGGACAGCAGAGCATACCAACTTTATCTGACGCAGAAATCAAAGGATATTCTGCCTAAAATTCATCAGGAGTTTGATCTTCTGGTCAAAAGAATTACAAAAGATCTCACAGATAACGAACGTCAAGTTACGATGGATTCTCTGAAAAAGATCTTTGAACAAACAAAATTATTACGAGGTGAGGATCTTTAAGATGGAACAGGAAAACACAAGGAACAAATGGTCTGTGCTGATGGTTGTAGTTGTATCGACCTTTATGTCAACACTGGATGGCAGTATCGTCAACGTAGCGCTTCCCAATATGGCGCGGGCACTGGGGGTGGGAACCTCGAGAATTCAGCTTGTTGCTTTGAGCTATCTCATCGTAATCTCCGGTATGGTTTTGATTTTCGGCAGATTGGGCGACATGATCGGTAAAAGCAGAACCTTCCGTTACGGGCTATTGATCTTTTCGGTAGGATCTTTGCTTTGCGGAATCTCATACAGCTTTCTGTTTTTGATCGTTTCGCGGGTCGTTCAAGCGGTAGGGGCTGCAGCCATGATGGCGAATAATCAGGGGATTATTGCGGAAGTGTTTCCGGCAGCGGAGCGAGGGAGGGCTCTGGGTCTTTCGGGAACCGCTGTTGCATTAGGCTCTTTGGTAGGTCCTGGACTTGGCGGGATCATTGTAGGTGTAGGACGATGGGAATATATCTTTTTGATTAATGTTCCGATTGGAATTGCTGCTTATTTTTTTGCATATCGGCTGCTGCCCAAAGGAAAAAGCATGGCAGGTCAAAAAATGGATGGACTTGGCGCCCTGCTGTTGCTGCTTTCCATCATTCCGCTGTTCACCGCATTGGGCGAAGGCTTAAACCGTGGCTTTACCGACTCTGTGATCCTCTGTGGCTTCGGCGTCTCGATCGTCTCCTTCTTTTTATTTATACAGCTTGAAAAGAGAAAAGAGCATCCTCTCATCAGGCTTGAAATCTTTCAGAACCGCTTATTCTCGCTTAGCATATTTTGTAGTTTTCTTACATTTGTGGCAATGTTCTGCAGCAACATCATCCTTCCTTTTTATCTTCAGGATGTCATGGCCTACAGTCCGCAGCACGCAGGTCTGATCCTTATGATCTATCCGCTGATTTTGATGGTGGCAGCGCCTTTCGGCGGTCATCTTTCGGATAAAATCGGATCTGAAATTCTTACTGTCGTGGGACTGTCACTTGCCAGTGCGGGACTTTTTGCTATGGGAACGTTGAACCAAAACTCTTCGATGTTCCATTTGGTTTTATTTATCGCGGTCATGGCAATGGGAATGGGGTTGTTTCAATCCCCAAACACCTCTCTAATCATGTCAACTGTTCCTAGAAACAAGTTGGGAATCGCAGGCAGCGTCAATGCGCTGGTCAGAAATTTGGGAATGGTGTCGGGGATTGCTCTAGCTACTACTGTCCTTTACAGTATGATGAGCCTGAAACTTGCGTATAAAGTATCAAACTATACTGCGGGCCAGGATCAAGCATTTATTTACGGTATGCACGTTGTATATCTCATTGCGGCGGGAATCAGCCTGCTGGGAGCAATCCTTACACTCCTGCGGTATTTGAGGAGTCCCTGTTGGAAATCAGAAAGGGGCAGAGTCTTAGGCAACTGAATCACTATCGACCGCAAATTAGTTAAAATTTTTTGAAGGGATAAGATGTGGTCTGAAATAAATATTTTTGAAGAACGTTGTAAAATCAAGGTGTGACACCATATTTTGATTTTGTCAATTGTGAAATTTGGATATAATTCCTTGAATTTTTGATAACAATGTAGTAAGTTATTACATGATAAAAACTACAGAAGTGAGAAATTGAGAATGAAACAAATATCACAATCAGCACAATTCGTAAAGCAATTTAAAACGGAAGTGATTCCGTTCATGAAACAATTATATTCCCAATTCAAGAAGAATAAGAAGTCCAAAGTCACAGCGGCAGCAGTGCTATTTAGCATTGCTCTTTGTTTTGTATGGATTCAGCTTTCTGGTGCAGAGGTGTATCGTTTGAACATCGAGGGGAAAGAAGCCGGATATGTTACAGATCAATCACTGGTTCAAGCTGCGGTGGACAACGTCATAGCAGATTACAAAGAAAAAGGAATGGAGCTTACCATCGATGAGAATACACTTCTTTGCAGTCCTACGGATTTAAAGAAGAAGGATGTTAACCCTTTGGATCTTGATGCGCTGGAAAAGCTTGTTGTGGCGTCTGATGCTTTTAAAGCAAAGGGCTTTGCCATTAATGTTGACGGAAGAACTCTTGCGGCAGTAGCAACAGAGCAATCGGCGAATCAAATTCTTGAAGATATTAAGAACCACTACCTGACAGATGGCAGCGAGATCGTCAGCGTTTCCTTCAAAGAAGATGTTGCTGTTACTCAGTCGGCAGTTCGAATTGCAGAGTTTAAGAGTGCGGAGGAAGCCGAGGCTCTGCTTCTTGCCGGTGAAAATGCGCCCGTTGTCTATACCGTTCAAGATGGAGATACCCTGTGGGATATCGCTTCTGCGAACCACGTGAGCACGGAGGAATTGCAGGCTGCCAATCCGGGATTTGATCCGAATAAATTGAAAATTGGGCAGCAGCTAAACTTAGTTGCAATTAAGCCATATATAACGGTTCTGACGAAGGAACGAATCACTGCTGCCGAGCAGATCGATTTCGACACAGTTTACGAGGAAACCAATACGCTCAACAAAGGTGAAATCAAAGTAAAGACCGCTGGTGTATACGGATCGCAGCTTGTCACTTCTGAGGTCACAAAAGAAAATGGTACTGCCATTGAAACGAAGGTTTTGGAGGCTACTGTAACGGCAGAACCTCAAGCTCAGGTGGCTTTGAAAGGAACAAAAGCAGGAACTTATCTAGCCAGCAGAGGCGGCGGAAGAGAAGTTACTGTAAGTGGATCGGGGAGCGATATCGTAGCTTACGCAAAATCCTTTCTGGGGACGCCCTATGTTCATGGCGGTTCCAGTCCAAAGGGTTTTGATTGCTCGGGATTTACCCAATATGTTTATTCACATTTTGGCGGAAGTTTGCCGCGCACCACAACCGGCCAGTACGGAACCGGTACCTATGTTGAAAAATCCCAGTTGAAACCTGGTGATCTTGTCTTTTTCTCGTCCTCTTCCCGCATCAGCCATGTAGGCATTTACGTTGGAGGCGGAAGCTTTATCCATTCACCACAATCCGGTGAGAGTGTCAAAGTCAGCAGCTTTTCTACCACTACTCTGAAGTACTGCGGAGCAGTAAGAGCGTCAAATCAATAAGAAAAAGCTTTTTCTACAGGTATCATTTTATCTCCTCTCAGAATATGCTGATATATATTCTGAACGATGGAGGCAACTAGATGGAAAGGGTTGTTATCATAGGAGGCGGCTGGTCAGGCGTCGCTTCTGCTTTGGCTGCGAAAAAAGCGGGGGCGGAAGTTACTTTAGTAGAAAAGACAGATATGCTTCTTGGGCTTGGCAATGTAGGCGGTATTATGAGAAACAACGGCAGGTATACTGCCGCAGAAGAAAATATAGCCCTTGGCGCCGATGAACTTTTCGGTATTACAGATAAATGTTCCAGGCATGTGAATGTAGATTTTCCAGGGCACAAGCACGCGAGCCTATACGATGTGATCAAGGTTGAGCCGCAGGTGAGAAGATTGCTGAAAGAGAAAGGGATCACGATTCAAACCATCGCCAGAGCGGTGGATGTAGTAATGGATCCTTCGGTTACGCCTGGCGGAAACAGAATTATGAAAGGAATTATCCTTGCAGACGATACGGTGATTGAGGGTGATGTTTTCATTGAATGCACGGGGTCTACAGGACCGATGGGAAACTGCCTTACTTATGGAAACGGTTGTTGTATGTGTATCCTCAGATGCCCTGCATTCGGTCCAAGGGTCAGTATCACCCAAAAGGCTGGAAATAACGATATTATGGGACAGCGCAAAGACGGCGCTTTCGGTGCCTTCAGCGGCTCCGGCAAGCTGGAAAAGTCCTCGCTGTCAGAAGAAATACAAAGTCAGCTCAATGAGATCGGTGTTGCAGTCATACCTTTGAAAGCAGAGCAGATCACGAAGGAAAAGCTGGATATGAAGGTTTGCCAGCAATATGCGCTGGATGAATATGCTGAGAATATTGTACTTTTGGATACGGGGTATGCAAAGATCATGACTCCGTTTTTTCCTCTCGAGAAGCTGAGAATGGTTCCGGGATTTGAAAATGCCAGATATGCGGATCCATATGCAGGCGGAAAAGGAAATTCCATACGCTACCTGTCTGTAGCGGAACGGGATAATCAAATGAAGGTAACCGGCATTGAAAACTTGTTCTGCGGCGGTGAAAAATCAGGGCTGTTTGTAGGTCATACCGAAGCAATTTCGACGGGTACGCTTGCAGGCTACAATAGTGTTAGGTACTTGAAAGGAATCAGGCCGCTGGAACTGCCGAAGCAGATTGCCATCGGAGATTTGATTTCATATGCAAACAAACGGGTTAAGACCAAGGATGGTCTTATGACAAGGTATACCTTCGCTGGATCTGAATACTTCCAGCGAATGCAGGATAAGGGGCTTTATACCACCGACTCAGAGGCGGTGAGGAAGCGGATTAAGAAGTTTGATCTTGAAAATATTTATAAGGAACCGATTATATAAATATGAAGCGCCTTGTAGGCATGCTGCCACGAAAACCGCTCGCTTTGCTCGGACGGTTTTCTTGGGCAGTACACCTGCAAGGCGCTTGTTTTGCTCATCGGTGATATAAATATTCACAATTTTGACAGGCGGTTTCCAAGAGAATACCCGCGTCGCGGCACCTTTCTGTTTTAATCGGGCAATACAAATATTCACGGTATTGTCGGACGGTTTTCTTGGGCAGTACACCTGCAAGGCGCTTGTTTTGATCCTATTACTGCTCTTGTATTGGGAGGCAGATGATGAATTCTGATCCTTTTCCCAGTCCTTCGCTATGAACTTCTATTTCGCCCTTGTGAAGCTGAATGATTTCTTTGGTGATGGCAAGTCCAAGGCCCAGGCCGCTGCTGTTATGCCCTTGAACTGTTTCGGCCTGAATGAAGGGGTCAAACAGGGTTTCGATCATGTCTGCGGCGATGCCCAAGCCCGTATCTTTTACACGGATAAATGCCTTCTCGTTGTGCCGATATAGGCTGAGAATAACACTCCCGCCTGTATTCGTAAATTTCCAGGCATTATGGAGAAGGTTTCCAATTACTTGTCTAAGGCGCTGTGGATCCGCACTGATATAGATTGGACCTTGATTTCCTTCATCCACGCTGAGTTCTATTTTTTTTTGTTCAAAGAGCAGATTGTAATCCTCAACTGCCAATTGAGCAAGCTGATTTAGATTAACAGGTTCTGTTTTCAGCTTCATTTTATTACTCGAGATCCGTGTGTGGTCGAGCAGTTCGTCGACGAGATGACAGAGCTGATTCGTTTGACGAATCAGAATTTCCTTGGTTTTGTAAAATTTATCCCAGTCAGCAGTCAGATTCAAAAGTTCTAGGCCTGACGCAATTGTTGCGATTGGATTTCTAAGTTCATGAGATAGTATATCGAGAAACCAAAGCATACTTTTATTTAATGACTCCAGTTTGTCAACCAGTGCCAGAACTTCCTGTTCGCTTTTTTTCAGAGCTTCTTCTGCAGTTTTTCGATCGCTGATGCCACAATTATTAATAACATAGGAAGTTTCAAGAAACAATGCGTGAATCTTTGACTCACTCTCCATGAGCATGATGTTTTCCTTACGTTTTTTGTCCATCCTTGTACATTCTGTAACAAATCCTTCTTGTACAACCATTTGGTACTCCTAGTCCTGAAAGGGGGGATTCACTTAGCGCTTCGCCCAAAATACCACTTTGAAGTAATAGATACTATAAATCTATTTCATTTCCCCTTAAGATATACCAATGGTGACCTATTTCTGACGGCAGAGAGCCCATTTTAGATTTCTCGCGTTTGTTCTTTCTCCCGCTTTGCCATACGGCTTATGAACCGGAACAGCACATAACCCAGAAGGACACTGCCCAGAATATTTGGTGTTGTCCCATAATAAAGCCAAAATTTAAGAAGAAATGGTAGATTAGGGCCAAATAAGGGTGCCAGCAGAGGTGTCAAAACTAAAGTTGTGGAAAGATAGAGGCCAAGTCCGCCGACAATGATCAATTCCAATCTGGCTAGCCTTTCGGTAAAATGAAACCGGCTGCTAACATAGGCCAGCAGGGCCAGTGCTGCACCAAGCAGGATGGGATAAAAGATTATAAGATACATGCTTTGAGGGCCGGTGTACTTGAAGTAGGCTTCCTGCGCCCAGGTGCTGATTTCGCAGTAACCCAGCAGGAGTGCAAGAAACAGGACATCCCATAGCATGTAGAATGCAATTTGCTTTCGCATAGAGCGACTCTCCTTTCGTTATAAGATCCTGTGCAATGACAAGGCTTTCGTGGCACAGAGTGGTAGTAGAACTTATTTTAGAATAGCACAGCTTGAATAAAATGGAAAGAATATTGCGTCTCAGCAGGCGCGAGAGCAGTAAGACGCCTTTAGCGAAACAACCTATACTTTTTTCGTCAAACCGGCTCGATCGCTTTTCACTTCCTATTTATTCAGGGATATGCTAAAATTTAGAGAAAAGCGGAATGCTAATATTAGAGAAGCTAAGATTGCTGCCAGATGCAATTGGTGATTTTCTGTTTTGCGTCAATGGCGCAGCAAAATATGGGTTGATGAAAAAAGGAGAAAAAAATGCGTTTAAATAAATTTATAGCTCAGGCAGGTGTCGCCAGCCGCAGAAAGGCGGACGAGCTTGCCAAGCAGGGCAAAGTAAAGATCAACGGTGCTGTCATGACGGAGATGGGCTATGATGTGAAAGAAGATGACCTCGTAGAGGTTAACGGCAGGATCATCAAGCAAGAGGCAAAAAAGGTCTATATCATGCTCAACAAGCCCAAGGGCTTTATCACTTCAACAAGAGATGAAAGGGACAGGCCGACGGTAATGGAGCTTGTTACGGATATCAATGAGCGTCTGTTTGCCATTGGAAGGCTGGACTATAATACTTCGGGAATGCTTCTCATGACCAATGATGGGGATTTGGCACATAAACTGGCTCATCCGAAACACCATATCTACAAGACCTATCGGGCAAGAGTGTCGGGACAGCTGTCTGCGGAAAAGGTTGCAAAGCTCAGAAACGGAGTAGATATCGGAGGCTTTGTGACTTCTAAAGCGGTCGTCAATGTGATGAAACAGGTGGAACGGTCGGCGATTGTAGAGATCAAAATCTTCGAGGGAAGAAACCGACAGGTTCGCAAGATGTTTTCCGCTGTGGGGAATAAAGTAATGGATTTGGAGCGAATTGCCATCGGAGAACTTTATCTGGGTCACCTGATGCAGGGCCATTATCGCAAGCTGACAAAGCAGGAAGTGGATTATCTCAAAGATTGCTGAAGCCGTTCATAGGAGAAGAAGACGAATATGAATCTGATCACAAAACCTACAGCGTTGTCTTTGAAAATAATTGAAGAATATATAAAACCTGGTGACATTGTTGTGGATGCAACCGCCGGAAACGGACACGATACACTGGCCCTTGCAAAATTAGCAGGGACTGGAGGCAAGGTTTATGCCTTTGATGTACAGCCTCTAGCCTTGGAACAAACAAAAACCCTTCTTGAAAAAGAGGGTTATTTTCATAACTGCACACTGGTTTTGGATTCTCATGAAAATATGGGAAGCCATATACCGGACCATGAGAAAAAAGAGCTTTCCGCTGTGGTCTTTAATCTGGGGTATCTCCCCGGAGGGCAAAAGGAAATGACAACACAGGCGGGGGCAACTATTGCTGCGGTAGAACAGGCACTGTACTTGATCCGCATAGGCGGAATCATAGCGGTGACAATGTATCCCGGACATCCTGAGGGGGAAATGGAAAGAGCCTCGCTGCTGCATTTCTCAGAGAACCTTTCACAGAGGCAGTATCATACCGCTTATCTTTCTTTTCCTAATCAGAAAAAGAGTCCGCCGGAACTGTTGCTTATCACAAGAAAATGCTAATTAGAAAGAACTCTCCAGAACGATTGCTCATCACAAGAAAATGCTGAGAAGTGCACCGCCAAACGGTGCGCTTCATATTATTATATAGGGAAATGCTGATTAATTCTATTGGCACATCTGAAACCTAGCTATCATCAATGAAATCAGCTTTTACTCGAAATAAATCGCATGGAGATGTTTTTATTGGGATCAGAACTCATATTGCTCTCGATTTTTATCATTGCGGTAATCGGAAAGGCAAATACGGTTGCCATTGCTACCGGAATCTTACTTGGCCTGAAGCTGATTAGAATCGATCAATACATATACCCATTTCTGGAAAAGAACGGCCTGACTTATGGGATCATCATTCTGGTCGCAGCCATTCTTCTTCCCATTGCCAGCGGTAAGATCACCTCTGATGGTATCAAGGAGATCTTTGCGTCATGGATTGGTATCGCTGCTTTTGCCTTATCCTTTTTTACGACATATTTGAGTGGTCGAGGCCTGGATTTCCTTACGGTACAAGGGCATAGCGACGTGATGCCCGCTATGATCCTGGGCGCAGTAATCGCCACGGCGTTTTTAGGCGGTGTCCCTGTCGGACCGCTGATTACCAGCGGCCTATTGGTGCTGCTGATCAAAATTGTGGAAGTCTTTAAAGGATAGCTTGGACTGTGAGATCGGAAGTTAGTCGGCACAGTCAGATCGGAATACGGACCAAAAGCAAAAGCCCGGATCTTTGCAAGGACCGGGCTTTTGCCGATGGGAAAATTATGTCGAATGTATGCTTACTTTCTTTTTGACTCTTTCGGCGTCACGCAGATGCCTTCCGCCCTACAAACAACGATGGGCTCTTCAAGGAAATCCGCAGCAGAAGGGCTGATGTCCGGCCTTGCCGCAACAACTTTCTTTGCTTCGAATCTCATTTTTCTGGATGTGTTTCCCACTTCATAAATTTCTCCGTATGCTTCGATATAATCTCCTGCAAACGTGGGTGCCAGGAATTGAATATCAGTATACTTCAGGAATAGTCCCTCATCACCGTCGAGCTTGATTAAAAGCTCCGTTGCAACGTCGCCGAAAAGATGAACCATATGTGCGCCGTCAACCAGGCTTCCGCCGTAATGCGCATCTTTATGAGACATTCTCAGACGAATCGTTGAAGTTATTTTTTCCATCGCAATTCTCCTCTTTGATCTATAATTTGTTTGTATAATGTTATAACATGCAGACGCTTATTCCTGCACGTTATATTGAACACAGCATTGATAGCAAAGTTGCTGATTATTATGAACTGCGTTCAATATTTTATCCTAAGGAAACGCTGATTTATTTCATGGACACATTTGACTGGTAAATTTTTCGCTTGGCGCTGTCATAAAGCCTCGCAATAGCGCTGCTATTGCTGCGTTTTTCCTTGCCAATCGTAAAATTTCCTCAACCACCTGTGTGCATTCCATTAAATCAGTGATTCCATAAAAAATAATTTGCAAATAATGTGCCAATCAGTTATCCTTGTATTATGTGAGTAATGAACCGATTTCGCATCGCCCTTTGGATAGGGTGATGCGAAAAGTACGTGAAAGGAGGCGTGTTGCGATGGCAGAGAATTGCTATGGAATAAAACGGGTGATTGAGCCTAAGCATGTGCTGTCTACCTCTGCATGGAAGGTGGATAACAACAGAGAAATCCATCCCAATGAAATGCGGGTGTCGATCAAAAAACTTCATCTGGAAAGTACGAGTTTTAAACAGATTTGCATCGAATCTAACAACAACCTTGACAAGATTAAGGATCGAATTATCGATATTGTCATAAAAAGAGGGAAGCTCCATAATCCGGTAACAGACACGGGGGGGCTGCTCTTCGGCGTTGTAGAGAAAATCGGGGAGGAGTACGGCAATCAATACGGTCTTGAGGTTGGAGACGAAATTATCTGTAATGCGTCACTGGCTGCAATCCCCCTTTATATCAGCCGCATCACAAAGATTGATATGGCGTACAATCAAGCGGATGCTGAGGGATATGCAATCCTTTTCAACGAATTCCCCATCGTAAAAAAACCGGAAGGTGTTCCGATGAACCTACTGCTTTTCGCATTTGATGAATCGGGTACTTTATATACTGCAAGCAGCTGCGCCAAGGGTAAAACCAATTTTCTAATTGTCGGCAGCAACCTGCTTACCAACGCCTTGTACGGCTACGCCATCCGAAATGTGGCCGGTCCGGATGCTCGAATTGTCTGTCTGCTGGACAGTAAGTCCGACGTTATGGTTAAGGG
Source organism: Clostridiales bacterium (assembly GCA_015243575.1). Taxonomy (NCBI): domain Bacteria; kingdom Bacillati; phylum Bacillota; class Clostridia; order Peptostreptococcales; family Anaerovoracaceae; genus Anoxybacterium; species Anoxybacterium hadale. Next base: position 3,304,068 of record CP042469.1, on the reverse strand, counting down.
AAAAAGCATCGAGCTGCTGTTGAACAATGTTTTTACGGAAATCTACTATGTAAACATATTAAAGCCCATGGAATGCATAGAAAGCCTGCAGATGGATTCCATGTTTGACCTGAGCGTCAACTGCGCCGATATCCCAGGGGCAGAGACCATTAATATTCTTGCCACGAAATCCGGTGGTACAGTTTGCTTTGCGAACTTGATTAATAATTACAACATCGCGCTATACTTGACAGAAGCAATTTCAAGGCAGCTGGACATCCGCTGCGCAGTGGGATACCTAAAGGAATACGACGAATTTGACATTAGGATCGTGCAGGGCCTTGCTCCGTTCCTGGAACGCGCGGTGGTCACTGAGATGAAGGTTGAGGATGACATCGCCTACCCGCTGGGGAGAATGAGAAAGGGATTTGAATTATCCGGCTACCGCAAGAGCCTTGTAGAGGATTTTATCTGTGAAAGCAGAGCGATGACCATTGTTGTGGATGAAATACTCAGCGTGGCAAAATACGATTGCAACGTTTTGATTACAGGGGATACGGGAGTCGGAAAAGAAAAGGTCGCCTCGATCATCCAAAAAAACAGCAATCGCAGAATGCAGCCATTCATCAAGATTAATTGCGCAGCCATTTCAGACAATCTGATTGAATCGGAATTCTTTGGATACGAAAAAGGCTCTTTTACCGGAGCCAATGCGACCGGAAAAAAAGGATATTTTGAACTGGCTGACAACGGAATTATCTTTCTGGACGAGATTGGTGAGCTTCCCCCGGACTTGCAGGCAAAGCTTTTGCGAGTCATTCAAGATGGAGAATTTTATCGAGTGGGAGGGACCGAACCCATCAAGACCAACGTTAGAATTATCTCCGCAACCAACCGGGATCTTGAGAAGCTGATTGAGGAAAAGAAATTCAGAAGAGATCTTTATTACAGGCTTAACGTATTCCCCATCAGAGTACCGGACCTTAATGAGAGAAGGGCAGAAATTCCTGCATTGGTGGAATATTTCATGGGCAAATATACCGAGAAATTTGGTATGAAGCGCTCCATTGCAGAGGACGCCCTGGCATATCTGAAGGAATGCAGTTGGCCCGGAAATATCAGAGAACTGGAGAACGTTGTCCAGAGGCTGCTGATCTCATGCAAAGGAGAGGTTATCACTGTTTTAGATGTTATGAAAGAGCTGCACGCGGATCTGTTTGACAAAATCAGCGTGAATTATGACGAACCGGCATTCGAAGACGCGGAGAAAATCAATCTGGATGATATGGTGGATAACTTTGAAAAGAATATTATTCAGTATGCCTGTGAAAAGCACGGCTCGACAAGAAAAGCAGCAAAGGCAATTGGAATCAGTCAAACTCAGCTGGTAAGAAAGAAAAATAAATATAACATTCCTTAAAAATAGCAAGCATTTAGAAAGGCGAAACAGCGTATGAAAGCTGGAGTATGCCTTGCAAACTAACAAATGTTGATGATGGATGGAATGCATTCTCGGGGGCAAACTATGAAATGAGTCCGGCTTGAAATGCACTCCATCTATTTTTTTGTTCGGTCGAACCATTAATGGTTCGCGTTTGGAATGAAATTTTGTCACAAACGGTTCGAAGTGCATCGAGGCAATGTAATTTTCAACGTAGGTCAGTTGGCACACTAATTGCTATAAATATATGCATGCTATTAAATTCAATAATTAATGATTATTTTTAAGTATTTAATCTAGGAGGAAACACAATGAAAAAAGGATGCCCATTCGGTACACACAGAGTAATCTCACCAAAAGGAGTATTGCCGCAGCCGGCTGACGTCATCGATAACACGATGGAAATTTACGACAACGAAGTTTTGATCGACGTCCAGACTCTGAACGTTGACTCTGCAAGCTTCACCCAGATAGAAAGACAAGCAAACGGAGATATCGAAGAGATCAAAAAGATCATGATGGGAATTGTAGCAAAGGCTGGAAAGCACAAGAACCCCGTAACCGGCTCCGGCGGAATGCTCATCGGAACCATTAAGGAAGTTGGACCTGCTTACGAAGGCGACCTGAAAGTGGGAGACAAGATCGCTACATTAGTATCCCTTTCACTGACCCCGCTGGTAATCGAAGAGATTCTTGCAGTAAGACCTGACATCGATCAGGTAGACATCAAAGGACAGGCAATCCTGTTCCAAAGCGGAATCTATGCAGTACTTCCGAAAGATCTGCCAGAAACACTTGCACTGTCCGTTCTTGACGTTGCAGGAGCACCTGCTCAGACTGCAAAACTGGTTAAGTCCGGTGATACAGTAGTTGTAATCGGCGGCGGCGGAAAATCAGGACTGCTCTGCCTGTATGAAGCAAAGAAGAGAGCTGGCGTAACCGGTAAGGTTATCTGCATCGGCGGAAGCGAAAAGAGTACTGACAGAGCAAGAAAGCTCGGTCTGGCAGATGAATACTTTGCAGCAGACGCAACCGATGCGCTAGCAATTTACAATAAGATTTATGACCTGACTGACGGTAAGCTTGCTGATGTGGTAATTAACTGCGTAAATATTGAAAACACAGAAATGGCCAGCATCCTGGCATGTAAAGACGACGGAACTGTATACTTCTTCAGCATGGCAACCAGCTTCACAAAAGCTGCATTAGGTGCAGAAGGCGTAGGCAAAGACGTCAATATGATCGTAGGAAACGGATACTGCAAAGGTCATGCAGCAATTTCCCTTCAGGTGCTGAGAGAGTGTGCGCCTTTAAAGGAACTGTTCGCTGAGATGTACGCATAAAGCTTGTAAAATTTGCCCACAGCGTTGTTGTGCTGCCTTCGTTCGGTGCTCACGTACGAGAAGTACGTTCCGCTCTCACTTGGCTGCACGCCTAGCTGTGAACAAATTTTCCTGCGCTTGACAGCTTTGGGGCTTACAAATTTCCCTGCGCTTGCAGGAGACAGTTGTGCTGCTGTCACTCGGCGCTCATGCAGAAGAACGTTTTGCACTTGCTATGATGTTGTTGCATAGCGGTTCTAAGTAGATTTTGATTAGGCTAGCAATGATGGACGTAGTGTTGTTGAGGAAGCCGTTGGTATAGAAATAAGTAGCTTACATAGGTAAGCATTAAAATTTGTTTATTTAATCTAAGAGCTGAACGAAAAAGGGACTTGGCGGGAGAAATCGCACAAAGATGCGGTTTCCCTGCGTAAGTCCGCCTTGCATTTTGGCAGGCGGGCAAAAAAGAAAGGAAAGAAGGGAAAACTGCAATGTCAGAAAGAAGAAATTGGAAAGAGATCGAAGCATGGAAAAATGTTACCGATGCCGAATGGAATGACTGGAAATGGCAAGTTGCCAACAGAATTACCTCCGTTGAGCAGCTGAAAAAGATCATCAACCTGACACCCCAGGAAGAACATGACATTAACGAAACGCTGAAAAGCTTCCGTCTTGGAATTACCCCATACTATGCATCCCTGATGGATGCAGATGATCCAAGATGTCCTGTAAGAATGCAGGCGGTTCCTATCATTGCGGAAACCCACAGAAGCGATGCAGATATGCTGGATCCGCTGCATGAAGATGAAGATTCTCCTGCACCGGGATTGACCCACAGATATCCTGACAGAGTATTGCTTCTGATTACAGACCAGTGCTCCATGTACTGCAGGCACTGCACCAGAAGAAGACTGGCAGGAGAAAAAGACGGCGCAAGAAGCATGGATGATATCAACAAATGTATCGCCTACATCAAAAAATCTCCTCAGGTCAGAGACGTACTTCTGTCCGGCGGAGACTGTCTGCTGGTTGATGACGAGATTCTGGAATACATCATCAGTGAGCTGAGAAAGATTCCTCATGTTGAAATCGTAAGACTGGGATCCAGAACACCTGTGGTTATGCCTCAGAGAATTACAGACGATCTGGTCAATATGCTGAAGAAGTATCATCCGATCTGGCTGAACACCCACTTCAACCACATTAAGGAAATCACTCCTGAAGCAATCGAAGCCTTAAAGAAGCTTGCAAATGCAGGAATTCCTCTAGGAAATCAGTCCGTACTGCTCAGAGGAGTAAACGACTGTCCTCATATCATGAGAGATCTGGTTCATGCTCTGGTCAGAAACAGAGTAAGACCTTACTATATTTATCAATGCGATCTGTCCCTGGGGATCGAGCATTTCAGAACCTCTGTTGCAAAGGGAATTGAGATTATTGAAGGACTGAGAGGCCACACCTCTGGATATGCCGTTCCGACCTTTGTTGTGGATGCTCCCGGCGGCGGAGGAAAGATTCCGGTAATGCCACAGTATATCATTTCTCAGTCACCTGACAAGGTAATCCTGAGAAACTATGAAGGCGTAATCACGACCTACACCGAACCTACGGATCTGCCGAAGATCGAATGTAACTGCGATTACTGCACCGGAAAGAAAAAGTATCATTATGAAGGCGTCGCAGGACTGCTTCAGGGCGAAAGAATGTCCATGGAGCCGCAGGAGCTTTTGCGTCACCAGAGAAACAAATAAATCAAATAATAGATATGCATCTGTTTGATTCCCCCAAAAGAGGACCCGGACGCATGGGCTGAAACTTCCTTTTGCCCATGCGAAACCGGGCATCTGGCGGGAAATTTCGGCAGATGCATCTGTTGCGTTTAATGGAGATGAAAATGGGTCTACTAAGCCAATTGAAGCAGAATTACAAAACCCTGTCCATCGTTGGAATGGCAAAAAATGCGGGGAAGACAACAGCATTGAACTATTTGATCGAAGAAGCGATGGATGAAGGCGTTGTTCTGGGAATCACATCCACCGGCAGAGATGGCGAAAGTACCGACCTTGTGACTGGGACGGACAAACCAAAAGTTTTTCTTGATGCCGGCACCATCGTATCTGTGCCGGTGAAACTCTACGAGCTGGCTGACGCAGGACTTGAAATTCTCAGCATGACCAATTATTCCACTGCACTGGGTCAAATTATGATCTGCCGCGTTGCGGAAAGTGGCTATGTTCAGATAGCAGGTCCGGTAAATACGAAGGATCATAAAAAAATGTGCGGGGAGATGCTTTCATTTGGAGCGGAGTTGATTCTCATTGACGGCGCCATAGACAGGAAGTCCATCGCCGCACCGGATACCTCAGATGCGATCATTCTGGCAACAGGCGCAGTTCTCTCTAGAAGCATGAAAAAGGTTGTAGAAGAAACGGCTCACATCATAGAACTTTACCAGCTTCCCGCTTTGGAGGATGGAGCAGGAAAAGATCTGATTGTCAAAAATCAGGCAAAGGAAAAGATCATGCTTGTGAAAGGGAAACACGTTGTTGTCCTGGATCTGAAGACCGGTCTGACGGCAGGAAAATTCTTGGATGAGGCCATCGACGAAGAAACGGACTACATATATATTCCGGGAGCCCTGACCAAAAGTGTAATTTCCGAAATTCATCCGACTAAAATGAAAAAAGTTGAATTCATCCTAAAGGATCCGACCAAGATCTTCATCGAAGCAGCCTTATGGCAGCAGCTTCGCAAGAAAGGCTTTACCGTCAAGGTTCTTGAGAATATCAAGGTTGCAGCTTTGACAGTGAATCCCTATTCGCCAGCGGGCTATGCTTTTGAGCATGAGCTGCTGCTGAGGGAGATGAGAACCGCAGCTCTGGGAATTCCTGTGATTGATGTCAAGCTGGGAGGTGGGCTCAATGAGGTTATCTAACGTAAAGACACGCAGCGAAACGGGACTTGATCACGTCATGCAGAGCATCAATGTCCTTACGCCCTTCGGTAAAAAACGAATGAAGGAACTAAACCCTTTCCTGCCAGGCGATGAGAAAGCCCTTCAGGATGAGTTTGGAAAACTGGAAGAATTGCTCGTGCTTGCGGAGAAGAAACCTCAGATTGCAGAAGAACTCTCCGAGACTTTTATGGATATGAAAGATATAAGCTTTACCATTGAAAGGAGTAAGGGAAATGCCCTCTCTGTGGTGGAATTGTTTGAGGTCAAGAGTCTTCTTCTCAAGATGAAGCGGATCACTGAGCTTCTGGAGGCGTCAGAAAGTAAACTGTCAGAAGAGTTCCTTTTGGAAGATACCGGGCAGCTTCTGGACACACTGGACCCGCGGCAGGATCGAATGCATACGTTCTATATCTATGATGATTTTTCTGAAACTCTGGGAGAGCTCAGAAAACGAAAACGTGAGATAGAAATTCGTCTTCGTAAAATCCAGAAAGAAATCAAACTGGAAATTGATCGTCACTACGGAATTACCCTGACTCCCAAGTTTGATTATACAGTCTCAAAATCAAACAAGGAGCTGGTAAAGATCATCAAGGAAATCCCTGAGCTAGTGGCAGGGGATGAAGACTATTTGTCTGTAACTTTTCATTTGAAAGGAACGGAAGAAACCGATGCAGTGAATCAGCAGATGGATCAGCTTAATGAACGGATCGAGGAGGAGGAGCTGATCATCCGTGAGAAACTGTCAGAGGAGATCTTCAAACACAGCCTGACATTATTGGAAAATTGCAATAAAATCGGTGCGCTGGACTTTACACTTGCTAAGGCGGTTTATGCCAAACAGCATAATTGTATCAGGCCAGAACTTGTTTTGGATCACCAAATCGAGATTGAAGACGGCAGGCATCTTGTGGTGGAAGAAATCTTAAATGCGAAAAAGAAGGATTACTGCCCGGTCAGTATCAGACTTTTTGATGGAGTGACCTGTATTACAGGTGCCAACATGGGTGGGAAAACTGTATCCCTGAAGCTTGTCGGCCTGGTTGCAATCCTGACGCAATACGGATTCTTTGTTCCCTGTAAGAAGGCTAGAGTGGGCTTATCCAATTATATCCACATTCTCATCGGAGACAGCCAATCAGTTCAACGTGGCTTGTCCAGCTTTGGAAGTGAAATGGAGGAGCTGAAGGAGATTCTGGATCATAGCAAGGATCGTTCCCTGCTTCTCATTGATGAGATTGCCAGCGGAACAAATCCAGTGGAAGGGCTAGCTTTGACGAAAAGCCTGGTGTCATATCTGAAGGCAAGACCCTATATCAGCCTCATCACCACCCACTTTGACAGTGTAGCGGTTGGCGGTCATATTCGAAATATGCAGGTTAGGGGATTGGCGCAAGCAGACTTTCACAGGCTGGAAAAAGAGCTCCGGTATGCCAATCGAAAAGAGCGAATCGAAATCATACAGAAATATATGGATTATCGCCTTTATGAGGCGGATAACGGAGAAGAGATTCCCAAGGATGCGTTGAATATTGCAAAGATGCTTGGAATCTATGATGAGATTATAGAGAATGCAAAACAGTATTTAAAATAAGAGAGGAAGAGGAAAAAGGATGAAGAGTAAGTTAAATCTCGATCCAAAGGTGATTGACAGCGCAAGATCATGCGCCGCGCGAATTGCCGAGAGCATGCAGACTTTTATCGACAGGCACACGACAGTTAGCACGGAAAGAACCATTCTGAGACTTTTGGGAGTAGATGGAGTGGATGATGTAGATACACCCCTTCCAAACGTCGTTGTTGATGCCATCAAGGACGGCGGCGGACTTCCTAAGGGAGTCGCTTACTGGATGGGAAACACCATGATCCAAACCGGACTTGAACCCCAGGCAATCGCTGAGAAGATGGCTTCCGGGGAACTGGACATCATGAAGCTGCCAATGGCCTCATCAGAGGAAGCGGAAGCAAAGATTCTCCCCATTGTAGAAGCAGCGCTTGAAAAGATTAATAGCCAGACTGCTAAGAGAGACAATTACCTTGCAACCATAGGCGAAGGGAAAAAGCCTTATCTTTACGTCATTGTAGCAACAGGAAATATCTATGAAGACGTGATCCAGGCGCAGGCAGCGGCAAGACAAGGTGCAGATATCATCGCGGTTATCAGAACAACGGCACAGAGCTTGCTCGATTATGTTCCTTACGGACCAACGACAGAGGGCTTCGGCGGAACGTATGCGACACAGGAAAACTTCAGACTGATGAGAAAAGCCCTTGATGAAGTAGGAGAAGAGGTCGGCAGATACATCAGACTCTGCAACTACAGCTCCGGACTTTGCATGCCTGAAATTGCAGCAATGGGCGCGATAGAGAGATTGGACGTCATGCTGAACGATGCGCTGTACGGAATTCTGTTCCGTGACATCAATATGCAGAGAACACTGGTTGATCAGTATTTCTCCAGAGTCATCATCGGATACTGCGGTATCATTTTTAACTCCGGCGAAGACAATTATCTGACCACAGATGATGCTTATGAAGCGGCACATACCGTACTTGCATCCCAGTTCATCAACGAACAGTTTGCTGTTCTGGCGAATATTAAAGAAGAGCAGATGGGTCTCGGTCATGCTTTTGAAATGGATCCGGATATCGAAAACGGCTTCCTGTATGAGCTTTCCCAGGCCATTATGGCAAGAGAAATCTTCCCTAAGGCGCCGCTGAAATATATGCCGCCCACAAAGTATATGACAGGAAATATCTTCAAGGGGCATATTCAGGATGCACTGTTCAACCTGATCGCAGTATGGTCAGGACAGTCCTTACAGCTTTTGGGTATGCTGACAGAAGCAATCCACACACCGCATCTTCATGACAGAATGCTTTCCATTGAAAATGCAAAGTACATCTTCAATAATGCGAGAGCTCTGGGAGAAGAAGTCGAGTACAAGCAGGACGGTATCATCCAGAAGAGAGCACAGTTTGTTCTTACAGAAGCTGAAAAGCTCCTTCATGAAATCGAAAAGGAAGGCCTGTTCTCCACTATTGAAAAGGGTAAGTTCGGCGGCGTTAAAAGACCAAAGGATGGAGGAAAAGGACTGGCAGGTGTCTGCGTTAAGGATGGACACTACTTCAATCCGTTTATTCCGTTAATGCTGGGAGGTGCAAAATAATGAGCGGTGCTGGCAATAAAAATGTGACAACGGCAACAACTACGGTTGACCTGACAAAAATCAAGCCCTACGGCGATACGCTGAACGACGGTATGATGCAGCTCAGCTTCACACTTCCCGTTCCCTACGGTGAAGAATCAAATGAAGCAGCGAAAATTCTTGGAAAGAAGATGGGTCTTGACGAGCCTGCGGTAGTGTTTTCCAAGGATCTTGGAATAGGATACACCTATTTTGTATTATATGGTAAGTGCCAGCACACTGTTGACTATACTTCCATCAAAGTGACAAAGGTAGAAGTTGATGTGATGGATCGTCTGGAGTGCGAACGTTATATAGAAGAGAACATCAAGAGAAATGTGGTCATCGTCGGAGCATGCTCCGGAACCGATGCTCATACCGTTGGTATTGATGCGATCATGAATATGAAAGGGTTCCATGGGCACTTCGGCCTCGAACGTTATCATGGAATTGAAGCGATAAACATGGGAAGCCAGGTGCCCAATGAGGTTTTGATTGCAAAAGCCATTGAAGTAAATGCAGATGCGATTTTGGTTTCTCAGATCGTCACACAGAAGGATGTACACGTTGCCAACTTGACGAATCTGGTTGAGCTCATGGAAGCGGAAGGAATCAGGGACAAAGTGGTTCTGGTCTGCGGAGGACCCAGAATCTCTCATGAGCTTGCGCAGGAGCTGGGATATGATGCAGGATTCGGTGCACATTCCTATGCAGAGGATGTAGCATCCTTTGTACTCACAGAGGTTGTGAAGAGGAAACTCGTATAAGAGGGAGGGTTCTATGAAAAACAAGATCATGACAGCGCAGGAAGCGGTAGCTGGGATTCATGACGGCGCCACGATAATGGTTGGCGGTTTTATGGCCTGCGGTACACCGGAAATTCTGATTGATGCCCTTGTTGAGAAGGGGGTAAAACATCTTACCATTATTTGCAATGATGCGGGTGTGCCAGGAAGAGGCGTAGGAAAGCTGGTCTCAAACGGACAGGTCAAGACACTGATCGCATCCCATGTAGGCTTAAACCCTGAAGTGGCTCAGAGAATGAACACCGACATTGAAGAGGATAAGCTCGAGTGCATTCTCGTACCCCAAGGCACTCTTGCGGAAAGAGTACGGGCAGGCGGTACTGGGCTGGGCGGCTTTCTGACCCCAACCGGTGTGGGAACCATCGTAGCAGAAGGAAAAGCGATCATCAATGTGGATGGCAGAGATTATCTCCTGGAAAAGCCTCTAAGAGCGGACTTTGCGCTGATCAGAGGTTCTGTAACCGATCAATTTGGTAATACCACGTACAACGGTACCACAAGAACCTTCAATCCAATGATGGCTGCAGCAGCAGATTATGTCATTGTAGGAGCCTGTGAGATCGTAGAAATTGGTGAGATCGATCCCAACAATGTTGTAACATCAGGCATCTTCGTGGATGCCATCGTAGGAGGTGAAAAGCCATGGCAGATATAAAGGAAATCATCGCCGCTAGAGTGGCTAAGGAGCTTAAGGACGGGGATGTTGTGAATCTTGGAATCGGACTGCCTACCATGGTTGCGAATTTTCTTCCGGAAGGAGTCCATATTGTGCTCCAGTCGGAAAACGGCATTATGGGAATGGGCTCTGCTGCTGCGAAAGGCAAAGAAGATGTTGATATCGTCAACGCCGGAGCCCAGTACGTAACGGTGAATCCCGGTGCAATGTTCTTTGACAGTGCCACTTCCTTTGGAATTATCCGGGGAGGCCACGTGGATGCGACGATTTTGGGAGCCCTTGAAGTAGACCAGCACGGAAATCTGGCAAACTGGATCGTACCGGGCAAGATGGTTCCTGGGATGGGCGGTGCCATGGACCTGGTAGTAGGCGCAAAGAAAGTAATCATCGCCATGCAGCACACCCAAAAGGGAGCGCACAAAATTCTGAAGGAATGCAGACTTCCCTATACGGCAGTTGGTGTAGTGGACATGATCATTACAGAAATGGGCGTAATGGAGATCACCGCGGAAGGAATTCTTCTGAAGGAACTTCATCCTGACTATACAGTTGATCAGATTCAGGAGGCTACAGAGGCGGAACTGATCATCAGTCCGGAGTTGAAGCCGATGGAGTAGTACAATGATAAGAATTTAAAGTAAAGTTTAGGCGTACAAGTAAAGTGCGCCTTTTTTTATGGAATCGTAGGAGTAAATATAGAAATAAATAAAAACCCATGAATTACTATTAAAACTATAAAAATGTGATAAATATTAAAAATACTATTAAATTAAAATAAATTCAGAAAATAGCTATAAAAAATATTAAAATAAGGTATAATCTAACTATATGGATTGGAGGTGTAACCATGAATCAGAAAAAAGCACAAGAGGTATTTAGCCCGGGGGGATTGCCAGAAAGTACTTACATTACGAGGCAAGCTAAAATGGGATTCACTTATGAGGAAAGATTAAATCAAGCTTTAAACATGAGCGGATATTTAACTTCCATATCAGGTCAATCGAAAATAGGAAAAACTGTTTTATGTGAAAAAGTAGTCGGTCTGGATCATCTTATTGAAGTTTCTGGTTCCGATTTTCTGGAAAAAGATGATATCTGGAGGAAGATAGGCACAAAAGCGGGAATGCCGAATAATGCGGAAATTACAAATAATGCATGCAGGAGTGGTTCAATGAAGGAATCGTATCTTCTCACAAAAGAAAGTGTCATAGAGTATTTCAAAGAAAAAGAGCTGGTCTTACTTTTAGATGACTTTCATTATGCAGATAGTGCTATGCAAAATCATATGGCTCAGCAGTTTAAGGATGCCATCAGAAAAGGCTTTAAAGTCATTATCGCTTCGTTACCGCATAGGAGTGATGATGCTATTCGTACAAATCCGGATTTGCAAGGACGAATTAATATTATTGATATAGAAATGTGGACAAAAGAGGAACTAAAGGAAATCCCTAAGGCTGGTTTTAAAGAGCTCGAAGTTGAAATTTCGAAGAAAGCGATCGACAAATTAGCGGAGGAGAGCATTTGTTCTCCCCATTTGATGCAATTAATATGCCTAAATATATGTGTTCTGGAAAAAGTAGATGAGCTAGAAGTAAATAAAATAAAAGATGAGATATTAGAGAGATCTTTTAAATTTTCAACATTGAATCTTAATTATAGTCAAATTGCCGATACAATAAAGCAAGGAAAAAATTCCAGGGGTAAGAGTCGAAAGACGTTTCGAACAGACAAAGTTAAAGATTTGGATTTGTATGAATTGATTCTGGAATCCATAACGATTGATCCCCCGCAAACGAAGCTAATTCTTACAGAGTTAATGAGCCGTATAAATTCATTAGTAAAAGGTGAAGAAAAGCCAACAACAAAATCACTGAAGGAATATTTGAAAAATTTACAGGAAGTGTTAACGTCAAAAGATCGCTCCTATGAAGTTATTGAATGGAAAGATGATACTTTGTTTATTTTAGAGCCGCTATTTTTATTTTTCCTACGCTGGGGGGCAGAGTAAATGGAAGGTATTATGAAGGAGCTTTATGACGAAATATCAGAGCTAAACACAGTTAAAGAGTATAAGGATAGGATTTCTCAATATGTGACAAAGTTAAAGCAGCAAGGCTTACCGGATATTGCATCTGAGATAAATAGCTTGTCTGAGTTTTATGTAAATAAGTTATCTAAAGAGTCGACTTTTGATAGTATGAAACAAAGCCAGACAAGTTTATTGAATTATATAGAAAATCATATATATTTTGGAGAGGAAGTTGCTACTAATATCGGCATATCGATTGTAAGAAAAATCATTGCAAATTTCCATTTGTTCTGTAAAAGTCTATACAAAGACTCCATTCATGGAAAGTGTAGTGCCGAAATAAAGGATAATTTATCAAAGATTGAGATTAAGAATGAATATGACGTACAGCAGCTAATGTATCCTCTGATTCGTGCAGTATTTCCAGATGCGCGCTTAGAAAAAAATGAGGATAGCGGTCACCACACTGTCCGTGAAGATATTGTAATTGATTCACAAAATATCATAATTGAATTAAAATGTTCACGAAAAACAATGAATGAGCGCAGTTTGAGTGAGGAAGTTGCTGCTGATATAGTTCATTATAATAATAAATACATAGTTTTTTATATATATGATAAAGAAAACGTGATTAAGAACCCCCATAATTTTAAGAAAACATATGAGGGAAAAATGGTTGGTGATAAACAAATTTATGTTGAGATATTACAGCCTACTCTACTATAGTCTATAATTAAGTCATAAAAAGTTTTACCTCTTTATGTGTTATTTGTGTAACTTTTCAAAGATTATCTTCCATGGTTTAACGGAAAGGTCTCAATAAAAATTGAAGCAGGAGTATGGTCATGTTTAAAATCGGAGAATTTTCAAAGCTGATGCAGGTGTCTGTGCGGATGCTTCGTTATTATGATGAGGCGGGGCTTTTGAAACCTGCCGAGATAGATCGCTTTACCGGGTACCGCTTTTATTCAACGGCTCAGATTCAACAGCTTCAGCGCATTATCTTTCTCAGGGATTCCGGCTTTGCCGTAGGCGAGATTTCTGCTCTCCTAAAACGATGCGATGATAATTATACGCTAAGCGCACTTGATCAGAAAAGAGAAGAGGCCCAAATAGCCATTGATGAACAGCGAAAGAAAATATCGAAAATTGAGGCTGCTATTTGTGAACTGAGGGAAGGGCGCCAGCCGATCCATTATGAAGTCTTGGTAAAACGCATTCCGGCGTATCCTACCCTGTGCTTGAGAAGAATAATTCCGAACTATTTTCATGAGGGAATGCTCTGGAAGGAATTTACTGAGCAGGTCGAACGGGAGAAGCTGGAGGTTCCTCAGAACACACTCAACTTTGCTGTATATCATGATCTCGAGTACAAAGAAACGGATGTTGATGTAGAAGTTTGCGCGGTTGTGAATGAAACGGAGCCTTACCTCAGTTCACCGATGTTTCGCATGGTTGAGGAGGTTTCTACGATGGCTTGTATGATGGTCTACGGGCCATTTGAGAATATAGGACCGGCCTTTGCAGAGTTTGCACGATGGCTTTCTGAGCACCAGACCTATCGCATGAGCGGATTCAACCGTCAAATCTGCCATCGGGGACCATGGAATGAAGAGGTGGAAGATCATTATCTTACGGAAATTCAGATTCCTGTGGAAATTAGGGATTGACTCTCACACGGTGTCAGGGATTATGCTGGTATCATAATCAAACAAATGGAGGTTTAATTATGAATACACGAATTGTAAATCCAATCGGTGAGATCAGACACAATGAGAATGGGATGGTTTTAGTCGTTGACGAAGCCTTTCGACCTGCACTCAAGGCTCTTGACGGTTTTAGCCATGTCAATGTGCTTTGGTGGTGCAGTAAATGTGACCACCAAGACGCACGAAGCACCCTCGAAGTCGCGGCTCCTTACAAAAAATCACCTGAAATCATGGGAATCTTTGCAACAAGGTCACCGATCCGCCCAAACCCTATCGCCTTGACAGCGGTTCAGGTACTGGGGATCAATCACGAAGAAGGGGAACTCTATCTGGCCTATATTGATGCGGACGACGGGACTCCGGTTCTGGATATTAAGCCCTATACCCCAAGCATTGACAGAGTCGAGCATCCGGTGGTGCCAGACTGGTGCAGCCACTGGCCAAAATCTGCTGAAGCATCAGGGGACTTTGATTGGGGTGCAGAGTTTAATTTTTAGGTAGAGTGCTGATTCAATGAGGTGTATGAACATTTGATCTGCTAATTTTTCAACTGACTGCGCACACTCGATTAGAACAGCGTTTCCTGCGATAAAAATTAAGAAAAGGATATTGAGAGAGATGACAACACTGTTGAACCTGTTTTATGGCGCGATCCAAGGATCCTATTGGATGTATTACGGAGCAGTACTAAGCTTTGCTTCTGTATTCCTTCTGGGGAAAGGATATACCAATTCAGAAATAGGAGTGATTCTGGCGGCAGCAAATATTTTAGCGGTATTGATTCAGCCGCTGCTGGCAGATGCGGCAGACAGAAGTAAACGGATTTCGTTAATCCACATCGTTGGTAGCAGCAGCATCGGACTTGCTGCTGCCACCCTCTCTCTTTATCTCTTTCCGGTAAAGGCAATCGCTCTTTCCGTCCTTTTTGTAATCATCGCAGCGCTTCATACTTCCTTACAGCCTTTGGTCAACTCGATGGCGTTTTATCTAGGCAGGAGCGGATACCGGATTAATTTCGGCATCGCCAGAAGCGGTGGTTCAATTGCATATGCAGTCCTTTGCGCGATCTTAGGCACACTGGTTACGATTTATGGCATCAATGCAATCCCTGTGACCGGTGTATTGATGTTGGCTTTCCTTTTGATTTTTTTGAGTGTGACTTCAGGTCTGCTGAAAAAGGCTCTTCCCTCACAGGAAGTTTTGAAGGATAAAACCTCCGAGGAAAAGGGAGAAGCGATTAATCTGCTGGTGTTTGTCAAACGAAATATGCCGTTTATTATGTTCTCAATCGGAATCATGTTCGTCTTTTTTCAGAACTCAGTTCTGAATACCTATTTGCTCCAGATAATTACCGAAGTGGGTGGGACAAGCAGTCAGCTAGGGAGGTTATTCTCATTTATGGCATTGCTTGAGATACCGGGCTTGTTCTTTTTCAGTAAAATCAGATCACGCTTTAGCTGCCAGTTTCTGCTGAAGCTCTCGTCCGTTGCTTTTGTCCTTAAGATTTTTCTGGTGTTCCTTGCCGATACCGTGTCATTTATCTACCTGGCGTATCTGTTTCAGCTGATTTCCTTTCCTATCTTTCTATCCGCTGCAATCCATCTGGTGGATGAGGTGATGGAGAAAGGGGAGGCGGTTAAAGGGCAGTCTTTCGTCACTGGTATGATCACCATGAGTACTGTATTTGCCAGCCTGCTGGGAGGAGTCATCCTGGATATCAGCGGAGCCTCGCTGCTGCTCATCATCAGCACGGCAACCTGTGTGTTTGGCACAATGATCGTATTTTTTTCAGTGGACCGAATTCGAAGAAAACAACAAAACCGGCACTTGTGATGCCGGTTTTGTTAAAATGGCTTGTAGCTTTAGTTCGTATTTGTAAGGAACCACAGGTTCCGCTGATCAGGTTACAGCAACTTCTCGATATGTGCTTCCAATTCCTCAGGTGTGATGGTCGGTGCAAATCTTCCAACGACATTTCCGGTACCATCGATGAGGAACTTTGTAAAATTCCACTGGATTTCTGGGGCTTCTACAGAGAATGAGTGGGTCAGAAGCTTTTTCTTAAGGTCTTCCAGCCCTCCGTTGTCGATATCGCTAGGAGCCTGCTCCTTTAAAAACTTATAGAGTGGATGAGCATTTTCCCCATTTACTTCAATCTTATCAAAGGTCTCAAACTCGGTTCCGAAATTGAGTTTGCAGAAGCTTGCAATCTCTTCGCTCGTCCCTGGAGCCTGATTTAAAAATTGATTGCAAGGGAAGTCGAGGATTTCAAAGCCCCTCTCTCTGTACTTTGCATAGAGTGCTTCCAGACCGTCATACTGTGGTGTGAATCCGCAGCCAGTGGCTGTGTTGACAATCAGAAGAACCTTTCCTTCATATTCCTTTAATGATACATCCGTACCGTCGATCTTTTTTACGTTAAAATCATAGATTCTCATGGTATTCTCCTTTCGAACAATTATTTGTCTTTGCAATAATTTTACCCGAATGAGAGTCAGAACAAACGGCCAGTTTTAAAATTATTTCCGACTTTGATACGCTTGACGGATAAACGTGACAAAACACTCCAAATCTTCTCTGGAAGAAAACATTGCCCGCGCTCCCCCTGCATTCCCACCGCCTTTGCCATTCCACACCGGAGCATTATCTTTGACAAGCTTTCCACAGTCGTGTCCGCCGGATGAAGCAAGAATTACCAGGTTCTCTCTGGTTGAAATCATTGCTGCGAGGATTCCTGTCTTAAGTTCAGCGGCAAGTAGTTTCGAGATGGCAAGGAGGTCGTTGACATTCAAGTAGGGGTATTCCCTGATGATAAGGCAATCGGAAGTATGAATGAGAGAGGTTGAAGCCTCGCTGGAGCTGCTGCTGGTGCCGCTGGACTTTTTATTAACAACAGCAGCTTTTGTTTCGGGGACGCCAAAGCTATCAAGAATTTCATCTGCAGCCTTGGTGATGACACTGTTTTTCAACTGATAAAGCTCCTGACGCACTTCCTTGTTTTTCTCATCCTGCGCCTTGATTTTTTCAAGAAGATCCTTGTCATCTGCTGAGTACTTCGAATTGAGTTCGGAGAGAATGCGATGCTTCTTCTGATAATCAGAAAATGCGCCTTTTCCTGCATTGAAATACACCCTTGTCATTCCCTTGTAATTTTCAAGCTTGAAGATTTTCACCAGGCCAACCTGACCGGACGTTGACGGATGTGTGCCGCAGCAGGCTACGCAATCGGCAGGATTATTTTCATCTCCAACACAAACAATGGAGATATCCTCATCGATCGCCAGCGCTTTTCGAAGAGGGAGCCTTTCTGCTTCGCTGCGATCCTCAAAGTATCTTGTTGTAACCGGTACATTAGACCAAATCACTTCATTTGTAATGGTTTCTATTTGCTCAGCCTGTTCCTTAGTGATCCCTGGAACATCGATATCGATGGTCATGTAGTCGGCTCCCATATGAAAGCCGCGGTTTACGCCTCCAAGCTCGCGAAAGAAAATTCCCGAAAGGATATGTTCGCCGCAATGCCGCTGCATGTGAGCAAATCTGCGTTCCCAGTCCAGCTGGCAAAATACCTTATCTCCTGTCTTAAATTCCAGAATAGAGGAAGGAGTCGTGTCGGTTGACCCTAGACGGTGATAGACGATACCCTCTTTTTCAGTTACCTCTAGTACGGGGATTTCACTGATTGTCCCAAGATCACAGGGCTGCCCACCGCCTGTGGGAAAAAAGATGGTTTCATCCAGCACCAGAATCCAGGGATTTTCCTGCGAGCCATCTCCTATCACTTCCAAAATGATACTGGTATGCTCTTTCTGATAAACATCCTTTTGATAGAGTTTTTTTGTCATGTCTTGGTCCTTTCTTCAGTAAGCAGCGTATTTTTTCTGCTTCACCGCATCTACTAATCGACCCCTAGTGAATGATGCCGATACCGCAAAGTAATAATAAAAATTATAGCACTTTTTGTTTGATAGGGATATAATAAAACCATCAAATTATAATGCCACTGCGAAGCAGTGGCGACGGCTAACGCCGCAAGGTAGGTTTCATTGATCATCTTGTTTGCTTGTGGCATGATAGAATAAATGCAATAGTAGCAAAATCATATAATACCTGATTCCAACCCCTCATATACATTAGCAGGAGGGGACGGTAATGGTTTTAAGAAATTATAATAAGACAATAAAGAGATTGAGCCTGCTGGTTATTGCAGTGTTAGTGCTGCTGAGCTTTCAGCCTGTATATGACGGCGTTGTCACGAGGGTAGAAAGACTTACTAGCACAGATATTCTTCTGCTGGACCCCGGCCACGGGGGAATGGACGGCGGAGCGCAAAGCGCTGCAGGCGTCAGTGAAAAAGACATCAACCTGGCAATCGCAATGTATGTAAAGGAGTTTGCAGAGGCTGACGGGTGGAAAGTCGTAATGACTAGAGAGAAAGATATTGCATTGGGAGATACAGGGAGTAAGACCATTCGCGGGAAGAAGACTGCTGATCTGATTGCGCGGAAACAAATGATCAAAGAGGTGGCTCCTATTGCAGCGATCAGCATTCATCTGAACAGTTTCAAACAGGACCGATCTGTTAGGGGTGCCCAGACATTTTTCCCATCTGGTCCGGGAGAACAGGTGGTTTTGGATGAGAGTAAAAAACTTGCGGAAGCGATCCAGGATCGACTGGTGACGGGAATCGCTGACGGCAGTGAGCGAGTTGCTTTAGGTAAAAGAGATGTCCTTATGTTCAAAAATCCCACGGTACCAATGGCAATTGTTGAATGTGGGTTTTTATCCAATGAGAGCGAGGCGAAGCTTTTGGAGGATCCCGAATATCAAAAGAAAATTGCAAGATACATATACGAAGGGATTATGATCTATTCAGGAAAAGAGCCGATCGAACGGTTCGAAACCATCGATAGCCGCGGATAACAAAGCGATATGGAGTGTTTGTTTTGAATGTTCCCGAAATCCTTTGTAGTGGAGCCGTCACCAGATTGTCGAATTATTAGAGCAAAAGAATATCCACGGTTTTCATATTATTTGCAGTCGCCTGTGGATAACTTTGGGATTGACATTTTTGGATTGAACAAAAAACGTTGAAAATTCAATAAGGGCGAATGAAAATTTTATCCACATGCACCCTTGGATAAAATTGCATGCGAACAAAAAAATATTGTGGATAAGTGATAAAAATATGTCAATTTACCGATTTTTAGTTGTTGAAAAAAGTTCGCGTAAGAACAAACAACGGTTTACATAATACGAAAGGAAAAAAGAAATGCTGAAAGAAAAAAATCATTACAAGGAAGGGCTTCCTATTAATGTAATAACAGCAAATATAATTGAGTATCCCATTCATTTTCATGACGACATTGAGGTGGTATATGTACTGGAGGGCTCGATCGGACTCAAGAACGGATATTATTCTTATGTTCTGAATCAGGGAGATATCTTTATCTTGAATGACAGAGAAATACACAGCTTTTATCATACCGATCAGCCCAATATGGTGATGATGCTTCAAATGGATATTGCATTTTTTTCAAAATACTACGGCAACCTGAAAAACAGTTTCTTTGTGACGGATATGAAGGATGAAGATGACGAAGGGCTGGAGGCACTGCGAAATCTCCTGGGACGAATCATGCTGGATGTTCTGGAAAAAGGCTATGGGTATGAGTATAAGGTCATAGAAGCGACACATAACCTGCTTGCCAATCTTTTAGCAAACTTTCAGTACTTTACCATGGAGGACGGAAAGTTTGTAAATGAAGCTAAAAATATAGGCAACAAGGTACTTGCGGGGAGATTGAACCGCATTACAGACTACATGTATGAAAACTATTCGAGAAGGCTGACCTTGAACGAGATAGCAGAGCAAGAGCATCTCAGCATTTACTACCTATCTCATGTTATTAAGGAAGCAACGGGGTTGAGCTTTCAAGAGCTGCTGAGCTTTATCCGTGTGGAGGAGTCGGAGAAACTTCTTCTGGGAACCAATAAAAAGATCGGAGCGATCTCGGAAGAGTCTGGATTTTCTGCCATTCGCTATTACATTAAATACTTTACGAAGTGGTTTGGCATGCACCCCTTGGAATACCGTAAGAAATATACCGGCAATGTGAGCAGCCGGGAAACCCATGCTCAATACATTTTGTCCAAACCGGATGAAATCAAAAAAGCCATTAGAAATCAGACAAAAGAGCTCTTCGCAAAGGATCAGCAGGAAAAGGGATCGGCTTTGACCATTGTTTCCCTCGACCTGGATCAGCCTAGACGACATAAGACGCCGGTAGAGAATGGTATCGCCGCTTTGTTCGAAAAAAACTGCATGCATCCCGCAGCGTTTGCCTATAAAATGCTTACTGCGCTGAACGAGCATATTATTGTGGAAGAAGAAAATTACATTATTTCTAAGCCGCATAAAAGCAGTTCAGACAAAGAATCCTTCAGTATTTTATTTTATAACCTGACGGACAAGGTCAGGGTGATTGCCTTGAAAGAACAGTCGCTGGAGGATACTTACAGAGAATTGGACAACTTCAATGACAGGGCAGAAATCCTGGTGAAAATTTCCGGAATGAGCGGAGAGTACAAGCTCAGCCGGTATAAATTCTCTAAGGACAATATCCTAATGAGCTATAAAGTTAAGCTAGGAAATTCTCATTCCGTATCCAAAAGAGAGAAGCTTACGAACCGCTGGGCCATGACTCCCACCGTCAGCTTTTCTGCAATCAATGCAGCGGATACCCTGAGTATTCAGTCACACCTTTCGGGGTTCGGCGCTGAGCTGATTCTAATTGATCATGTGAGTGATCAGGAGGAACGGAACGTTCCTTTTTATGGGAAATAGGCTGAATATTCAGCATTTATTTCCCGATTGTGATTAGTTTGTGGTATTGACGTAAAAAACGAGCGAAAACAGCAAATGGATACAATTTTTGAGCAAACACATAATTGAATATTCAGACTTCATTTGATAACATAAGGCTGAAAAAGGATTCCCTTTTAAGTTATCTATTATGTGGAGGTCAATGTATGAAACTTTTAATTATTGGAGCCGGCGGGGTCGGAACTTCTGCAGCTATGATTATTAGCAGAGCCGGTAAAGAAGGCGAGTGGGCAGAAAAAATCGTTGTATCGGATTACAACTTCGCTAGAGCGGAAGAAGTTGCAAAACTCTGCGGAGGCGGACGTTTTGTTGCAGAGAAGATCAACGCAAAAGATAAAGAAAACATGAAGGAAGTGATCAAAAAACACGACATCACTTTCGTAATGAATGCAGTAGAGCCGGACTTCAACGAAAATATCTTTGATACCTGTCTTGAAGTCGGTGTAGGATATCTTGATTGTGCTATGACGCTCTCCAAGAGACATCCTGAGAAACCTTATGAATTAGCATACATAAAGCTTGGTGATTATCAGTTTGACAAGCATGAGGAATGGGAAAAAGCTGGAAATATGGCAATCGTAGGTTCCGGCGTAGAACCAGGCATGGCCGATGTCTTCGCAAGATATGCTGCCAAGCACCTCTTTGATACCATTGATGAAGTCAACGTTAGAGACGGAGACAATTATGAAATTCCTGGCTATGAAGGGGTTGCCTTTGGATTCTCCGTATGGACTACCATCGAAGAATGCCTGAATCCTCCTGTCATCTGGGAAAAGGGTAAGGGCTGGTTCTGTACAGAATCCTTCTCAGAGCCGGAAATTTTCAATTTCCCCGGCGGAATCGGCGATGTAGAAGTAATCAATGTTGAGCACGAAGAAGTACTGCTGGTGCCAAGAGTCATCGACTGTAACAGAGTAACGTTTAAATACGGCGTTCCAAGAGAAATGAGACAGCTGCTGAAGGATCTTGAAGCTTGCGGAATGGATTCGGCTACCAGAATGATCAAGGTTGGCGACAGCGAAATCTCCCCCAGAGACTTCCTTGTTAAGGTTGTGCCAAACCCCATCGAGCTTGCTCCTAAAATGGTAGGAAAAGGCTGTGCGGGAACTTGGGTTACGGGTACAAAAGATGGAAAGAGAAGATCGGTTTACCTGTATCAGGTAGCGGACAATCAGGATTGTATCAAGAAGTACACCACCAATTCTGTTGTAGCTCAGACAGCAGTGGGACCGGTTATCATGATGGAACTGGTAGCGAAAGGAATTTGGGATATCAAAGGCGTACATGGGCCGGAATCCTTCGATCCAGATCCATTTGTTGAAAGACTTGCTAAGTATGATTTCCCGGCTGGGATCAGAGAAATGGATTCTGAGTACTCTGATGCATTGAATGAAAAGAGATTGCTTGACGCTCTTGGCGTGTAATTGTATCTTATTGAAGAACCAGTAGAAACAGTATGAATTAAAAACGGATGGCAGCCGGTTTCGCCGGCAGCCATCCGTTCGTTATATTGCTTGACTAATTGATAAAGTGGAACGATTCTATTATGCTTCAAAAAGTGTTGCTGCTTTTTTCATTACCTCGGAGATAGGAAGCTGCTGTGGGCAGTGTCCCTCGCAGGCCTTGCATCCCACACAAAGTGACGGTCTGGCCTTTGGTGAAATCCACATATTAAAATCCGCAGAGATCTTCGGATTGCCGTCAAACAGGAACCAATCGTTATAATAGCCGATGGTTTCTGGGATGTTGACATTTACTGGACATGGCATGCAGTATTTGCAGCCGGTGCACGAATACTGAATCAAGCTGTTGTATTCCCCTGAAACCTTTGCGACGATCTCCAGTTCTTTTTCGCTCAGACTGTTAGGATCGGCTTCGTTCATGATCCTGATATTTTCTTCGACCTGCTCACGGGTGCTCATGCCACTGAGAATGGTCAGCACTTCCGGGAAATCTGCTACCCAGCGCAGCGCCCATTCTGCCGGTGTTCTTTTTACTGGTGCCTGATCCCAGTATGCCTGAATGCTCTCGGGAAGCTTGTCTGTAAGCTTGCCACCCTTTAGCGGCTCCATGATGACAACTGGAATATTCATAGAACCCGCAAGTTTTAAGCCTTTGACCCCTGCCTGAAAATCAGCATCCATGAAATTAAGCTGTATCTGGCAGAAATCCCAGGGGTAAGCCTTGATCACTTCTTCAAAGAGAGGGTATTCGTCATGGAAGGAAAAGCCGATGTGCTTAATTTTCCCTTCTGCCTTTTTCTTTTCTAGAAAAGCCAGGGTATTGAACTTTTTTACTCTGTTCCAGATTGGCCCTGTGATATTGTGAACCAGATACATATCGATGCAGTCCACATCGAGCCGCTTCAGCTGCTCGTTAAATATTTTCTCAATATCCTGCTCTGTTTTTGCAAACCAAACCGGCATCTTGTCAGCTAGAAATACCTTTTCCCGATATCCGTCTTTTAGAGCTTTTCCTGTCACAACCTCGCTGAAGCCGTTGTGGTACATATAAGCGGTATCTACGTAATTTACGCCGCTGTCGATGGCGCTCCGGATCATTCGGATGGCTTCCGCTTCGTCGATGTTCGAAAAATCGCTGTCAACGATGGGCAGTCTCATGGTGCCGAAGCCTAGTAAGGAGATTCTTTCCCCTGTTTTCATAAAGGTTCTATATTTCATATATATCCCTCCTGCCTTTCTGTAAATATCATTAAAGGAATTATCATAATTAAGTGCATCAGCGATGATAGCACCAGCATCAGCGATTATTATACCATAACTCCCCAGAATTAAGATATAATAATACTATCGAGAAAAACTTGAATTACAGGAGAGATGAAAAATGATTAAAATAAAATTAGATGAATTTCTGGAAAAAGCGCTTGCGAACTATGATCTTCCTGGATTGTCCATCGGTGTTTGGACTTTTGGAAGTGGAAAAAGACCTTCGGAAGGTCTGCTTTACCGGGGAGCAGCGGGCTTCAAGGATTTGGAGCGTGGTGTAAAACTGATTCCTGAGCATGTTTTTCATATGGCATCGGTAACAAAGCTTTTCGTTGGAACGTCAATCCTTCAGCTTTGGGAGCAAGGACTCTTGGATTTGGATGGTTTGTTGATTGATTATCTTCCATGGTTTGAAATGAAGGATGACCGATATCGTCAGGTAACAATTCGCCATCTGCTCAGTCATACCGCAGGCATGCCAGATGTTAAGGATTACGGATGGGATCGGCCTGAGACGGATGAGGGTGCGCTGGAACGTTATGTAAAATCACCGGAGGTGAGGGACGGCTCACTTCTTTGGAATCCGGGAGAGGGCAAGTTTGCCTACAGCAATATTGGCTATGAGATTCTGGGGACTGTGATTGCATCAGTGTCAGGAATTTCTTTCGAAGCATATGTAAAAAAACATATTTTTGATCCACTTGAAATGAAGGATTCTAATCTTCTGTCCTTCGAGCGCGGAATTTACCGGGAAGATGGGATTTGGGACGGAAACTTGTCAATCCCTTATGAAAAGGATCCGGAAAAGCAGATTGTCAGAGGAAAGCATTATCCGTACAATCGTGCCCATGGTCCAAGCTCAACGTTGACTTCAAACGTACTGGATATGGAAAAATGGGCAGCGGGACATTTTGAATATCGGCTGCTCAAAAAGGAAACTTATGAAAAGGCATGGGAGAAACAGGCTTTGGTCCCCAATAATGGAGAGCATATTTGTCTCAGCTGGTTCCGCAGAGAGCAGAATGGACATGTTCTTTATGGACATGAAGGAAATGACGATGGATTCAGAGCCAGCTTCTGGCTTTGTCCGGAAAAAGCGCTGTCGATTATGGTTTGCTCCAATATATCGGGCGCTCCTGTAAAAAAGATCAATAAGCAAGTCTTCGATCTGCTTTGCCATGAGGCGTAGGGCCGCTGCCTAATGATTTAAGATGAAAAGGAAAGTAAGATCGCATAACAATAAAACTACCGGCCTGTTCGGAGAGGGCCGGTAGTTTTTTATTGTTCTATGGGAGATCCCCACATTCTGTGGGTGAGAAATTTAACAGATTTGTTGTTGCTGCATGGTTTGCACAGCTGCATCAGCAGACAGTAATGCCGCCAATTACATGAATTCAAAAGGCTTAGTATTTGATGAATTTAGCGCCTGGTACGCCGCAGATGCTGCATCTTTCGGGAACAGCTTTTTCGATGTTGCCGCATACAGGACATAGGTAATAGAATACTTCTTCTGTTTCGTCAAGGGATTCCAGAGCTTCCTGATAAAGTCTTGCATGGACTTCTTCTGCTTTCATTGCCATAGTGAATGTTGCTACTGCAGCTTTGTTTCCTTCTGCCTCAGCCTCTTTCACAAAGTCTGGATACATATCTTTATATTCGTGGGTTTCGCCGGCAACAGCATCCTTGAGATTCTCTAAGGTAGAACTGATTTTTCCAGCAACTTCAAAATGCTTTAATGCATGGAGTGTTTCTGCATCGGAAGCAGCTTTAAATAGCTTTGCAGCATTGAGCTTGCCTTCTGCTTCGGCCTTCTTTGCATATGCTGTATACTTTCTGTTTGCCTGTGATTCTCCTGCAAAAGCTTCCATTAAGTTGCTCTGTGTTTTGTTTTCCATGTTTTCATCCTCCACTTTCATACCTATTGGTGACTCTGTATTGTTCCAGACACATCATACTCGGATTGTTGTTCCGTGATGGGGGAATTGACTAGAGTCACTGATTAATTCTTATTTACAAGGCACATGGGACACGTACCTTTAAAGTAAACATTTTTATCCCTGATTTTGAACCCGTTCAGAACCTCTGACTCAAGGTGGCTCATATCAGCGGGGAAATCATAGATCGAGCCACAGGATTCGCATTTGAAATGTCCGTGGTCTTCCACTGTGATATCATAACGAATTTCGTTGTCCTCAATATTGATCGCCTTGACCATTCCGGCATCTGCCAAAGCACCCAGTGTACTGTACACCGTGGTTCTGGAGAGGGTAGGTATCTCCTTCAACAGGTTGGTGTAGATCTGATCCACTGTTGGGTGGCATTTATTTTCCGAAAGATACTCCAGCACCTTCAACCTTTGATGGGAGAGCCGTATGTTTTTCGATTTTAATTCTTTCGCAAAATCATCGGATGTAAATTTCATATTACTCACTTCCCATTATAATCAATTCGCCATAAAGCGTATTTGATACAAAGTTGTAATGATTACAATATAATAATGCCATATGCGATCTATTTTGTCAACAGTATTATGAAAATTATTATGAATTATTTTCATAATAAAATACCCGGTCTGCTGGATGTTTTGCAGCAGACCGGGTATTGAAATCCGATCAAGGGTGAGGGGGCTTCCGATGTGACGCCTGCATCAACTCTTGCCGTGATACATTCATTTCACTGGAGTTTTACGAATTGAGAAAATCCAGAAAGTCGGTAAAGTCATCGAAGTCGCTCTGTATAAATTCGTAAAGAATCGGCTCTTTAAACTCATACTTGGCAGTTGGAAGAATGCAGGTACCCACATCGCTTCTTCCAAGATTTTTTTCTATTTCGTGAATCTCGCTCAGACTGTAAGCGGCGATGATTAACTGGCCGAAGTCTGTGATGAAATAAAGCCCGTGTATATCCTCGTTCAATCGGAACACCTTACGGTTGACATGATCATTATTCTTGTTGAATTCCAGATAAAGCCTGCCGCTGTCGTGGAGTGTCTGCATGGTATTTACAGACAGCCCGGAAAAGCGCTTTAAGAAATCCTCAGTCTCTGTAAGGATTTCATAAACTGTGATGAACTCCGGATGGTTCAGCATCATAGCGGCTTCTGCTGCAGTAATAAAGAAGGAAGAACGCTTTTTCGTGCTGATGACTTTTCCCTTCTCTACATTTACCTCGGAGACGATGAGCTTATACTTGCTATCTAACTCAATGAGTGATTCACACAGGTAAGAGCAACCGTTCTCGTCGCAAAATTCCTCAATGGAGTTTTTGCATAAGGTGGCGCCTTCGCTTTCGGAAAGTGTATCATAAGAAAGGTCTTTGGCTGCCAGATAAGCAGCGGCTTCAAAATCCCGCCCAAAGACGCGCATCAGAAAATAATTAATCAGCTGGTACTCGGAAACAATCGGTGTGCATAGCTTATCAATCAGGATCTGATTTTCTTTTTTTGTCAGACTGACAGGTGTTGTCAGCAGAAATTCATATTCATTTTTAGCATCGGGCATAGGCAGAGAAAACCGCTTATTCATTGCGGCAAATTTTTGGATCAGATAAGTCGCTTCCCGCTCGTTTATGTTGACCTTATTTCCGCCTAAACCGCCGATCAGAGCTTGCTCCATCATGGAAAGAGCTTCTTCGTCGCTTCCAAGTAGACTTTTATACGTTTCGAAGCCGTATTCTTCCGCATCGAAATAAAAAAACTGATGAAAATCCGATACAAATTCTGCATTGGATAATTCCCAGTGAATGTAAAGGCCAATTACCCCCATAAGCCTCGTGTCTGTAATGAAAGCGGATAGAAATTTTCTCTGGTTGTTGCTGACTGCGGCTGAGGCGCCGCCTTTAATTACTGTAAATTTTCGCTCCGTCGTCAATGAACTATCCTCCTAGAATCCCAAAAAATTCCCTCGTAGGTTAAGTATACCCATTGACATTTAAAAAATCAAGGATTATAATATTTCTATTGCAAAACTGAATACCCCCTTATCAAGAGCGGCTGAGGGAATAGGCCCTGTGAAGCCCAGCAACCTAGGTACCCGTAAAAAGGTAGAAAAGGTGCTAAATCCTACGGAATTTAATTCTGAAAGATGAGGATCGAAATATCAAAGCACCTCTTCCTTCGGAAGTGGTTTTTTTTATGTGGTTTTGGGTATCAGAACAGTAAAAAATACAAAATCTATTATAGGAAACGCGAATTCGCTCTAAGCGCACACCTGGTGGGCGCACCTACTATAAATTCAGTGGTTCCAAAGCAAGTGTAATCTAAAATCTCGATTTTGTAACATTTATATAGGAGGAAAGAAAAATGAAACGATTATTTACTTCAGAATCCGTTACTGAAGGGCATCCAGATAAAATCTGCGACCAGATTTCCGATGCGATCCTGGACGCGATTTTTGAAAAGGATCCGCACGGAAGAGTGGCAGCGGAAACGACTGTAACCACAGGGCTGGCTCTTGTAGTTGGAGAAATCACCACAAATACGTATGTTGATATTCCAAACCTGATCAGAAAGGTAATCTGCGATATCGGATACACAAAGGGAGAATACGGCTATGACGGGAACACCTGTGCGGTGATGACTGCCATTCATGAGCAGTCCGGCGATATTGCTATGGGTGTTGACAAGGCTCTGGAATACAAAGTGGGCTCTCTGCAGGATGATGTGGAAGCCATCGGTGCGGGAGATCAGGGAATCATGTTCGGTTTTGCCTGCAATGAGACCCCTGAATTGATGCCGATGCCCATTTCCCTAGCTCACAAGCTAGCAAAACAGCTCACTGATGTGAGGAAATCAGGAAAACTTGCATATCTTAGACCTGATGGAAAAACACAGGTAACTGTTGAATATGAAGATGACAAAGTGGTTCGCGTTGATACCGTTCTGGTTTCCACACAGCACGATGAAGACGTGACCCAGGAACAGATCAAAAAAGATATCATAAAATATGTTATCAATCCAATCATTCCAGATCACCTGCTGGATGCTGACACCAAGTACTATGTAAATCCAACGGGCAGATTTGTAATTGGCGGACCGAACGGAGATTCCGGATTGACAGGAAGAAAGATCATCGTAGATACCTACGGCGGATATTCCAGACACGGCGGCGGCGCTTTCTCAGGAAAAGATCCAACTAAGGTAGACCGTTCTGCAGCTTATGCGGCAAGATATGCAGCTAAGAACATTGTTGCGGCGGGCCTCGCAGATAAGTGCGAAATTGAGCTTGCTTATGCCATTGGTGTTGCAAGACCGGTATCTGTGCTCGTTGAAACCTTCGGAACCGGAAAAGTCTCAGAAGAAAAGCTGGCGGAGCTTGTTAATAAACACTTTGACCTGCGGCCTGCGGCAATAATCAAAGACCTCGACCTGAGAAGACCAATCTACAGACAGGTAGCCGCTTACGGTCATTTTGGAAGAACAGATATTGATCTTCCTTGGGAAAAGACGGATAAAGCAGATTTGTTGAGACAAGAAGCGCAAAGTGTGATAAAATAGGATAATTTAATCGCATCTAGTACAGCGTATTTAATTACCAGTTATTTAGAATACGCTGTACTGGTGCACTGTCTAGCTAAATTTTTGTAATTATCATCAGACAGTGCACTAGCGCGGGCTTTACAACCTGCGCTTAAGTGAAATTGCTGAGGGATTTTCTTAGTGAAATGCTGATTGATCCAGGAGCACACCTAATCGGTAGATTTTTTCGACTATCTGCGCACCTTTCATTAAATCAGCGCTTTCTGATTCGGCAAGCGAAATATATTTAGTGACTGCCACAACTTACGGTCTGGAAAGGAATGATAGAATGGGAATAAAAGTGGCAAAATTTGGGGGTTCCTCGGTATCTGACGCCATACAGCTGGCAAAGGTAAAGAAAATTGTGGAGGCGGATCCTGACAGAAGATATGTCGTGGTCTCTGCTCCGGGAAAAAGATTTAATGAAGATAACAAAATTACAGATTTACTGTACCTGTGTAAGGCACATATCGATCACAACGTACCTTATGATCAGGTATTTCAAGTAATCTGTGACCGGTACGCAGCCATTGAGCTGAACCTTGGTGTTCATGTAAATCTTCAGGGGGAATTTGAAGAAATCAATCGCAACCTAAAGGCGGGAGCTTCTGCGGACTACATAGCCAGTAGGGGGGAATATCTTAATGCACTGATTACTGCCGCTTACTTAGGCTACGATTTCGTAGACACAGCTGGTTTGGTTCAATTTGATGCAAAAGGTAGATTTCAGAATGGCAAGACCAACGACGCGCTGAAAGAAGAACTGAAAAAGCATGATAAGGCTGTACTGCCCGGTTTCTATGGAACCAATCCCGACGGTACCATCAAGACTTTCTCCAGAGGAGGCTCCGATATCACGGGCTCACTGGTGGCAAGAGCAGTTGATGCAGAAATCTATGAGAACTGGACTGATGTTTCCGGTTTTCTTATGGCTGATCCAAGGATTGTCAGCAATCCGAAGCCCATCAGTACACTTTCCTATAAAGAACTGAGAGAGTTGTCCTATATGGGGGCTTCCGTTTTGCATGAGGATGCGATCTATCCAGTCAGGGTTGCGGATATTCCGATCAATATCAGGAACACCAACGAACCGGATGATCCCGGAACCGTCATAACGGCTGAGGCCAGTGCAAAAGATGACACCATCATTACAGGAATTGCAGGACACAAGGACTTTACGGTAATCGGCATCTATAAGAACATGATGTCAACGGAAAGGGGGTTTGTCAAACGGCTTCTTGAGATCCTCGATGACTACGAGGTTCCCTTGGAGCATATGCCCAGCGGCATCGATACCATTTCCGTTGTCGTTTCCAACAAAAAGCTGAATGGCAAGCTTGAGGATATTCTCGAAGAAATACAGAGAAAGCTTCAGCCCGACACCATTGATATTTTTGAGAACATGTCACTGATTGCTACGGTAGGCAGCGGTATGGCAAAGCGCCGCGGTGTATCCGCCAAGCTATTTGCTGCTCTGTCGGAAGCAGGTATCAACGTTCGTATGATCGATCAGGGTTCCAGCGAGATGAACATCATTGTCGGCGTTGAAAACAAAGATTTTGAAACTGCTATCAAGGCGATTTACCACTCGTTTGTAAATTGAGTAAAGAATTGATTTCATAAAATAAGCGAATAAAGTACCCTGCCGAAAGTCCAGCTTAAGCTGCTTTCCGGCAGGGCATTTTTGTATCTATCGAGATAGCACTTAGGATTACTCTATGTTAGTCGATCACGCTTTCGGATGGTGATCCGCTCGGTCGATCACGTTCTCGGATGGTGATCCGCTCGGTCGATCACGTTCTCGGATGATAGCCTGATCAGTCGATCACATCCTCAGCAATACTGTTATTGATCACCTCGCTGAAAGGAGCTTCTTTGTCAAGCTCTCCGGCAGAGGTCATGACTTCCTGCAGCTTCTGATAGGCAGCCTCATCCACCATGGGCGTGTCTCGCCATGCTCCGATTTCCTGGTATCTCTTTGCTACGGTGGTCAGAAGAGCAACATCTGTATCGGGGAAGGACGGAGCTACCGCTTTTGCAATTTCCTCAGCGGAATGATTGGCAACCCACTTTTGCCCGCGGTAGATGGCTCTGGTAAACCGCTCAACAAGATCCTTGTTTTTTTCAATATAGCTCTTCTTTGCAAAATAGCCTGTATAGGCGATATTTCCTGCTTCTTCGCCTACCGAAGCGACGATATAGCCCTTGCCTTCGGCTTCCAGCATAGAGGCGGTGGGCTCAAAGAGCGTGACATAGTCTCCCGTACCGCTGGTGAAGGCACCAGCCATCAACGCAAACTGAATGCTGTTATCCAAAGTGAGGTCCGTATAGGGGTCGAGGCCGTGACTGCGGATGACATACTCCAGCGCCATATAAGGCACTCCGCCCTTCCTTCCAGGCAGAATATTTTTACCTTTCAATTTATCCCAGGTGAAATTCGGGTCCGGTTCTCTTGCTACGAGAAAGGAACCATCCCGCTGGGTCAGAAGAGCGAAGACCTGGGTATGATCCTCTTTTCCTTCATTGTACACATAGATTGATGCTTCAGGCCCGGCAAAACCGATATCAACGTTATCGGAAAGCACCGCCGACATTACCTTATCTGCGCCCTGCCCATTGGTAAGCTCAATCTCGATTCCCTCATCTTCAAAGTAACCCAGATTCATAGCCACATATTGAGGGGCATAGAAAATGGAATGCGTTACTTCGCATAATGTAACCTTTGTTTTCTCCTCTTGTTTCCGACAGCCAGCGAAAGCGGGCAAAATGAGAAGAATGCAAAGTCCGATGCATAAGATTTTTTTTGAAATCTTCATCCGAATACTCCTTCCAGATATATAATTGGGGTTCTTTCAGACCCCGGTGCCATTTGTATGGTGCCGGGGCCTGATATATTAGTGACTGTACCAGCGCATCGCTAGCTTTTGGAGCAGAACGACGCATTGATACATCAGCGCGGCGACAATGGCAAGAATGATCACACTTGCCATCACCAAATCCATTTTGAATACCTGACCGCCATAAACAATCAAATATCCCAGGCCGGCTTTGGATACCAGGAATTCTCCGGCAATGACGCCTACCAGAGAAAGACCGATATTGATTTTCAGAGAATTGAAGAGGGTCGAAATATTATAAGGGAAGACAACCTTGCGAAAAATCTGGCCTTTGGTGGCGCCAAAGGTGGAGGCCATTCGAATGTATTCCCTATTTGTATGGCGAAAACCGTTCAGCATTTCCAGCACGGTTACAATTAGTGAAATTGCCAGAGCCATAAAGATAATCGCTTCGGTTCCGGCACCTACAATAATGATGATGACGGGTCCAAGTGCGATTTTCGGAAGACTGTTTAAAACAACAAGGTATGGCTCACTCACTTTTGAAATAAAGCTGCTCCACCAGAGGACAACGGCAAGAGCGGTGCCAATGATGACGCCGAGGACAAAGCCCACCAGAGTTTCATACACTGTGACACCCACATGCATTAGAAGGTCAAATTGGGTCATACTGATGAAAGTGGAAGCAATCCTGGAAGGCTGACTCAGGATGAAGCTGTCAATGAAGCCCAGTCTCGCAAGCAGCTCCCAGAAAAAAATAAACTGGAGCAGAATTCCGATTTGCCATGCTAGAACCAGGTGCTGAGTCCGTTTCAACCCTTTCAGATAAGCTGTTCGTTCCGAGGACAACGGTATATATTCTTTATCATGTACTTCATTCATAGATACTCAACTCTTTCCATATATGATTAAAGTAGCGGCTGAAGCTGGGGTTGTTTCTGCAGCTCAAAGGAGTCCGGGTTTCCATATCAAACGTAATCGGCATGATTTCTTTGATTTCAGCCGGACGCTGGGTGAGTATGATGATTCTGTCGCTCATACTGATACTTTCAGGAATATCGTGGGTGACCATGATGGTAGTAACCTGTTCCTGTTTCAGGATGCCGTAAACGTCGTCGGTTACTGTTAATCTCGTCTGGTAATCCAGTGCAGAAAACGCTTCGTCAAGAAGTAAAAGGTCGGGGTTTACTGCAAGGGTTCTTATTAAAGCAGCCCGCTGCCGCATTCCGCCCGACAGCTGGGAGGGATAGTTGTTTCGAAATTCAAAAAGCCCATATTTTTTCAATAAATCTTCTGCCCGAGCAACATTTTCCGGCGTCTTTATTTTTCTGATCTCAAGACCAAAGAGCACGTTTTTATAAATGGTACGCCAATCAAGTAGGTTATCATTCTGGAGCATATAGCCGATATGGGAGGTGACCCCTAAAACAGGGCTGCCATTTACATAAACTTCGCCATCTGTAGGTTTCAGTAACCCGGATATAATAGAAAGCAGCGTGGATTTACCGCAGCCGCTGGGACCGACAATGCTGATGAATTCACCCTTTGCTGCGGAAAAACTCACATCTTTGATAGCGATGGTTTCGCCATTTTCTGCCTGATATTTCTGCGCAATGTTTTTGACTTCAAGTACGTTCATGCTTTTAAATCCTCATTTTTTTTGCTTAGAGGCAGGCAGCTCTATCCTAGAGCTGGTTTTGATGCCTCTGTTCTGTTATCTTATGACGAATCAAATCAAATGGTGAAAAAGGGAAACCCGTTCTAGTCTCTTTAACAGAGAGACTGAACAAGTAAAAATATTGTCGAACCGGCGATTTTGATTTTTTTTTTGAAATATGGTATAATGTGAATTCTGATGGAAATTAGTGGGTAACGTATATATGACCCAAAGAAGTGGTGATTCATCCCGTGCGTATCATTGCGCACTCTCCATTAAATCACGCTTCCGTAAATGTCAGGAAATGAATCAAGATTCCGTCATTGGGAAAAAGGGCGGAAATGTTAGATATAAGAAAGAAGGGACAATACAAATGGGATTAATGGAAAAAATCTTTGGTGATTTAAATGTCAAAGAAGTTAAAAAGGTTGAAAAAATAGTAGACCGCATTGAGGCGCTTGATGAGTCAATGCAAAAGCTGACAGATGGGGAACTGAAGGCGAAAACAGCCGAGTTCAAAGAACGGGTTGCTGCCGGAGAATCGCTGGACGACCTGCTTCCTGAGGCCTTTGCAGTATGCCGTGAAGCATCCTGGAGAAGCCTTGGAATGAAACACTTCAGAGTACAGCTCATAGGTGGTGTCGTTCTCCACCAAGGAAGAATCTCCGAGATGAAAACCGGTGAAGGAAAAACACTCGTCGCAACGCTTCCTGTCTATTTGAATGCCCTTGAAGGAAAGGGTGTCCACGTCGTCACCGTCAATGATTATTTGGCTAAGCGCGATATGGAATGGATGGGCAAGCTCTATACCTTCTTGGGATTGACCGTAGGCTGTGTCGTACACGGCATCACCAATGAGGTCAGAAAAGCAGCGTACCAGGCGGATATTACGTATGGAACGAACAATGAATTTGGCTTCGATTATCTCCGGGATAACATGGTGATCTATAAAGAGGAAATGACGCAGAGAGAGCTGAATTTTGCCATCGTGGATGAGGTTGACAGTATTCTGATCGACGAAGCCAGAACACCTTTGATCATATCGGGGCAGGGGGAGAAATCTACCGACCTGTATCATATTGCAGATAAATTCGTCAGTGGCTTCCGTATTGAGGAAGACTTCACGATGGATGAAAAGGACAGAACCGTTTCTATCACCGAGGACGGTGTTGCAAAGTGCGAAGCTTACTTTAAGATAGAAAACTTTTCCGATCCAG
Source organism: Clostridiales bacterium (assembly GCA_015243575.1). Taxonomy (NCBI): domain Bacteria; kingdom Bacillati; phylum Bacillota; class Clostridia; order Peptostreptococcales; family Anaerovoracaceae; genus Anoxybacterium; species Anoxybacterium hadale. The sequence continues at coordinate 3,269,124 of CP042469.1, read as the reverse complement.
AGAATATGGAGCTAAACCATCACGTACAACAGGCTTTGAAGGCCAGAAATTTGATGAAGCGTGATGTGGACTATATCGTAAAGGACGATGAAGTTGTTATCGTCGATGAGTTCACAGGCCGTCTGATGTTCGGAAGAAGGTACAGCGATGGGCTGCACCAGGCAATTGAGGCCAAGGAAGGAATGAAGGTACGCCAGGAGTCCAAGACGCTGGCTACCATCACACTGCAGAACTATTTCAGAATGTACCAGAAGCTTGCTGGTATGACGGGTACCGCAAGGACAGAGGAGCAGGAATTCAGAGATATCTACAACATGGACGTTGTTGAGATTCCCACCAACCGTCCTATTGCCAGAAATGATAGAGAAGATTGTATCTACGCTACGGAACGGGCGAAATTCAATGCCATTGCAGATCAGATTGAAGTTCTCCATGAAAAAGGACAACCGGTTCTGGTTGGTACGATCTCCATCGAGCGTTCCGAGATCATCAGTGGGATACTGAAGCGAAAAGGCGTAAGACACAATGTCTTAAATGCAAAGCAGCATGAGAAAGAAGCGGAGATTGTCGCTCAGGCAGGACAGCTTGGTTCTGTGACCATAGCAACGAATATGGCCGGCCGTGGTACGGACATTATCCTGGGAGGCAACCCGGATTTTGAAGCCAAGCGTGAAATGAGAAGAATGGGATATGAAGAGGAAGCAATTTCCTTTGCATCCAGTTTTGTTCCGCTTGAGGATCCGGAACTCATCGAGGCGAGACGACTTTACAATGAACTTCTTGACAGATTTAAAGCAGAAAGAGCGGAAGAACAGAAAAAGGTCCGTGAGTTGGGTGGACTTTACATCATCGGTACCGAGCGCCACGAATCTCGAAGAATTGATAATCAGCTGCGAGGCCGTTCCGGACGTCAGGGAGACCCGGGAACTACCCAGTTCTTTATTTCCCTTGAGGACGAATTAATGCGTCTCTTTGGCGGTGAAAGAATCCAGAATATCGTCGGAAAGCTGGGTATGCAGGAGGATGACCCCATCGAAGCAGGGATGCTCTCGAAATCCATCGAGAATGCACAAAAGCGTGTAGAAGGCAGAAACTTCGGAATCAGAAAATATGTACTTCAGTACGATGATGTTATGAACAGGCAGAGAGAGATCATCTACGGCGAGCGCCGAAGAGTTCTTTACGGCGAAGATCTGAGAAACCATGTAATGTCTATGGCAGAGGAACTCATTGATGAGAGTATTGACTTCACCACGGCGGGATCAAGATTCGCTGAGGAGTGGGATCTCAAAGCGCTGGAAACTTCTCTGAAAAAGATTTGCAGCACCTTTAAGGGATATGCTTATACGACAGCTGATATTGAGAATCTGGATAAAGGCACACTGCGAGAGGATACCATAAACCTCTTTGAAGAGGCATACAAGGTCAAGGAAGAGGAAATTGGCATCGAAAGAATGCGTGAGCTTGAACGCATGATCCTGATCCGTGTTGTAGACAACAAGTGGATGGATCATATCGATGCAATGGATCAGCTGAGACACGGAATCGGCCTGCGGGCGCTGGGTCAGCAGGACCCCGCCAGAGCTTATGCCGATGAAGGCTTTGAAATGTTCGATCTGATGGTCAAAAACATCAAAGAAGATACTGTGAAATTCTGCTTCAACGTCACCATACAGACGGACACCACAAGAAAGCAGGTTCTAGGCACAGGGGAAGGCAGAAAAGAGGACTTTGCCGACAATGCGAATGAGGATGAAGGCGAATACTCCGCCGGTGCCCCCGCCGCAACAAAAGTTCCTGAGCGGGAACACAAACAGGAAACTGTGAGAAAGGGTGAAACGGTAGGAAGAAATGATCCGTGCCCTTGCGGAAGCGGTAAGAAATATAAAAAATGCTGCGGAGCGAATGCCGCAGAATAAATCAGTATCCCAGCGGGTGAGAAGGTAAGAAGCGCTTGAAAAGCCTTCACACTTTTGTATTAGCAATCCGCACCTCGTGATTTTCAGAGAGTTAAAACGTGAGGGATCACGTTCTTAACTCTGACTGAAAATCCAACTCGGTTTGGAAGCTAATACGTTAAAAGTGCTCAAAGCGTTACTGCGCTGCTTCTTGCCTTACACACCGCTTCGGACACAAGTATCAGTGACGAAAAAACGCGTCCATTCCTCGTTTTTTATATTCGAAGGAGTGCTTGGAGAGGTTCCCGGCAGGAGCCTACATACGACTGAGGCTGTGAGGCGTTTCAGCAAGTCGAAGAAGATGTTTATTGTGAAATAGGAAAGCATCACTGCAGGAAAGTGGGAGGAAAAGCTCTGAACGATTTTGTAATATGATCATCCGAGTCAAGCAGGATTTTTAGGAAGTATTAAGAATGTGATCCTTCACATTTTAATACTCTAAGATTTGTGAGATGATGGATAGGTCAGATCAAAAGCGTGATCGCTTTTCTGGACACTTTCGTGCAGTGATGCTACCCAATATAAAATTAAGGAGTTGATGAAATTGGTTGAACTGGATCAGATCAAATACGAGCTGACCGACAAGGCACAAAATCTAAAAGAATTGGGTGAGTCCCTTTGACGTCGCAGGACTGACGGAGAGACTAAACGAAATAAACCGAACGGCAGAAGAAGAAGGCTTTTGGAATGATCACGAAAAAGCACAGAAACTGCTGAAGGATAAAAAGAGCTATGAATCGAAAATTAACGAATATATGAGCTTGACAACGGAATTGGAAGACATCGGTGTTCTTATTGAAATGGCCGTTGAAGAAGAAGATGAATCCATGGTTCCTGAAATCAGGCAGGCATACGAAGACTTCAATAAAAAATCTGAAGAGCTTCGTATTCGTACGCTCCTGAACGGAGAGTATGACACGAGCAACGCGATTATATCTATTCATGCGGGCTCTGGAGGAACCGATGCGCAAGATTGGGCAGAAATGCTGCTCAGAATGTATATGAGATGGGCAGATTCCAAAGGCTACAAGGTTAAAACCCTTGACTATCAGGATGCGGCCGAGGGTGGAATTAAAAGTGCAACACTGCTCATTGAAGGGGAAAACGCCTATGGCTATCTGAAGAATGAAAAGGGAGTTCACCGGGTTGTGAGAATCTCACCTTTTGATTCGTCCGGCAGGAGGCATACCTCCTTTTCTTCCCTGGATGTAATTCCCGAAATGGATGACAATATCACGGTGGACATCAATCCCGATGACTTGAGAATCGATACCTTCCGCTCCAGTGGTGCAGGAGGGCAGCATGTAAATAAGACGGATTCTGCAATTCGTATTACGCATATTCCTACTAATATCGTTGTATCCTGCCAGAATGAACGTTCCCAGCATCAAAATAAGGAAACGGCAATGAAGGTACTGGCTGCCAAGTTGATGGAGCTGGCGAAGCAGGAGCATAAGGCCAATCTCGATGAGCTGAAAGGCGATTACAGCCAGATTACCTGGGGAAGTCAGATCCGTTCTTATGTGTTTCATCCTTATTCCTTGGTCAAGGATCACAGGACAAATGCGGAGATGGGAAATGTCTATGCCGTAATGGACGGTGACCTGGACTACTTGATCAATGAAAAATTGAAAATGAAAGACTGATAGCCAAGGAGAGTTAAATGAACATTATTGAAAAATTAGCGCAGGAATTTAAACTGAAACTTTCACAGGTAGAAAATACCGTTCAGCTGATTGATGAGGGAAATACAATTCCGTTTATTGCCCGATATAGAAAAGAAGTAACCGGAGCACTTTCTGATGTCATCCTGCGTGAGCTGGATGAGCGTCTGACCTATTTGAGAAACCTGGAGCAGAGAAAAGAAGAGGTCATCAGGATTATCGATGAGCAGGGCAAGCTGACGGAAGAATTAAAAGAAGAGATTCTAAAGGCGGGAGTTCTCCAGAGGGTTGAGGATTTATACAAGCCCTTCAAACAAAAGAAGTCAACGAGGGCATCCAAGGCAAAGGAAAAAGGCCTGGAACCACTTGCGTCGCTCATCTGGGCGCAGGAACTGGAAAGCGGAACGGTGGAAGAACAGGCGAAGCCCTTTGTAAGTGAAGAAAAAGGTGTTTTGACTGAGGCGGAAGCGATACAGGGAGCGATGGATATCGTGGCGGAAATGATTGCTGATGATCCGGAGTTTACGGCAGCAGTTCGTGACCGGACCCAGAGAGCGGGGTTGATTTCTTCGGAAGCCGTTGATGCGTCGGAAAGCACAGTTTACGATATTTACTATGAGTTTTCCGAAGGAATTGCCAAGATTCCCGATCATCGGGTGCTTGCCATCAATCGAGGCGAAAAGGAAAAGAAACTCAAGGTGAAGGTGGTGGCACCAGCAGAGGAAATTCGTAAGGATCTGCAGGATTTCGTCGTCAAAAATGAAAACTCCATCTTTGTTGAGCTGCTTCAGAATGTGATTGACGACTCCTATAAGCGTCTGATGGCGCCGTCCATCGAACGTGAAATGAGAAATCTGCTTACCGAGCGTGCCGAAAAGGAGGCGGTCAAGGTATTTGCAAAAAATACAGAAAAGCTTCTGATGGTTCCTCCGGTGAAAAATGCGAGAATTATCAGCATAGATCCGGGATTCAGAACGGGCTGTAAGGTGGCAGTTTTAAACGAGACGGGAAAATTGATGGCCTATACGACCATCTATCCCACTGAACCCAAGAAAGATATAGCGGGAACGGAAAAGGTCTTGCTGAAGCTTATTGAGAAATTTAATTCCAACGTAATTGTGATTGGAAACGGCACCGCATCCCGAGAAACAGAAGCGGTGGTTGCTAATTTCATAAAAAAGCATAATTTGGACGTAAGCTACACCATCGTAAATGAGGCGGGTGCATCGGTCTATTCCGCATCGAAAGTTGCTACAGAAGAATATCCCGATCTTGATGTAACCACAAGAGGCGCAATGTCCATCGGAAGGAGACTGCAGGACCCGCTGGCGGAACTGGTAAAAATCTCTCCGAAGCATATCGGCGTAGGGCAGTATCAGCATGATATCAACCAGGGACTTCTTGACAGCGCTCTGACCAATGTTGTCGAAGACTGTGTAAACAGAGTCGGTGTGGATCTCAATACCGCTTCGCCTTCCCTGCTTGCCTATATTTCGGGAATCAATGCTGGCATTGCAAAGAATATTGTGTCATACCGTGAAGAGAATGGGACGTTCAAGGACAGAAAAGAGCTGCTCAAGGTGGCTAAGCTGGGTGAAAAAACCTTCAATCAGTGTGCTGGTTTTATGAGAATCTCTGAAGGAAAGAATCCGCTGGACAGCACATCCGTTCATCCTGAATCCTATGGTGCCGCAGAGCTGATGCTGAAAAAGCTGGGAATGGATAAGTCGGAGATCGGCAAAGGTGCTGCAAAACAGATTGAGGATAAAATCATAACCATGTATCCAGCTGAGAAAAAGAAACCAAAACCGGCGGGCAACGGTTTTGCTGCGCTTGCGGCGCTTCTTCCGGATGAAAAGGAAAATCAAGGCAGTCTCAAAAAGAGCATTGATAAGCTGGCGGAGGATATCGGAATCGGCCCCATGACATTAACTGATATTATCGGTGAAATCAAGAAGCCTGCGAGAGACCCCAGAGAGGATGCACCGGCGGTTATCTTCCGAAACGACGTCCTTTCCTTTGAGGATCTGAAGGTGGATATGGAACTAACCGGGACTGTTAGAAATGTAGTGGACTTTGGAGCTTTTGTGGATATCGGCGTGAAAAATGACGGGCTGGTTCATATCTCTCAGATCAGCAATAAGTTCATCAAGCATCCTATGGACGCTGTCAGTGTAGGAGACACGGTAAAGGTGAAAATCCTCAGTGTTGACCACGAAAAACAAAAAGTTGCCCTAACAATGAAATTTTAAAAAGAGGGTGAAATAGATGGAAAGCAGCTTGAAAATAGTGGCTCCCCGCTACCAGCAAATCGCAGTAGACATTGCGGGGAAAATCGTAGATAGACATTATGAGATCGGAGGAAAGGTCTACGCCCGCTCTGCCCTTGCCAGTCAATACAGCGTATCACCTGAAACTGCAAGAAGAGCGATCAATGTTCTCTCCGATATGAATATCGTTGAAGTGACAAAAGGCAGCGGCGTAGTCATTAAATCCTACGAGAATGCCGTCAAGTTTATCAAGCAGTACAAGGATATTCAAACACTACATGATCTGAAGAACGATATTATGCGCAAGGTTGATCAGCAGATAGACGACACGTTCCTCCTCAAGGATCAGGTTACAAAGCTGGTTGAAAAAATTGATCGTTTTAAGAGTTCAAACCCTTTTGTTCCCTTTGAAATTGAAATCACTGCGGATACTCTGTACCTTAACAAGACTTCTTCGGAAGTTAATTTCTGGCACAACACAGCAGCGACGATTATTGCTATTAAAAGGGCAGACGAACTTTTGATGTCTCCGGGTCCCTATGCTATGTTCTGCGAAAAGGACGTTGTATATTTCATTGGAGACGAGAACTCCTATGAAAGAGTTCATCACTTTTTCTATCCAGAAAACTAGGCAGTTCGTATCTGATTCCAAATGTGCCTGGATCCATCCGATAAAGATATAAGATAAGATAATCAAAAAGTGCGTTTCTGCATTCAGGGAACGCGCTTTTTTGCATTCTAAGCATCCCAGCATGAACTGATTTTGTCATGAATCAGGGGGAACTGACGACAGATGAAATATTTTGCTTTACCATCCCATTTGACAAAGTAACAACTTGGTGATAAAATAAAGTTGTTGCTTTGTTAGAAAAGGGGTAATCTATTATGATAAAATTTGAAAATGTATCGAAATCTTATGGGGAAAGTAAGGTGCTTAAAGACCTTAGCTTTCAGATTAAGCAAGGAGATTTTGTTGTTTTGATCGGTCCCAGCGGCTGTGGTAAAACCACAACACTGAAAACCATCAACCGGCTGATTCAACCGGACAGCGGAAAAATATTGATTGACGGAAAAGATAGTGCTCAGTTAAATCCTGTTGAGCTTAGACGGTCAATCGGCTATGTCATACAGCAGATTGGACTTTTCCCCAATATGACGGTAGAAGAAAATATTGCTGTGGTGCCGAAGCTTTTGAAATACCCAAAAGAAAAATGGCAGCCCATTGTGAAAGAACTACTGACACTGGTAGGAATGCCCTATGAGGAAAATGCGCATAAGTATCCATCCGAGTTGTCAGGGGGGCAGCAGCAGAGGATTGGCGTCCTCAGGGCACTGGCTGCATCTCCGCCCATCGTATTGATGGATGAGCCGTTTGGAGCATTGGATCCCATCACCAGAGAATCGCTTCAGGAGGAAGTCAGAAGAATCCAGAAGAAACTTAAGAAGACCATCGTGTTTGTAACCCATGATATGGACGAAGCACTGAAAATGGCCGATGTTATCGTATTTATGAGCAACGGAAGGATTCTGCAGATGGCTTCTCCTGAGGAAATGCTTCAACATCCCGCTGATCCGCTGATTTCCGAATTCATGGGAAAGCACAGAAGTACATTGAATGTGAATGCAGCTATGACGGCAGCAGAATTTATGAAGACGAGGGTTCTGAAAGCGGCTCGAAGCATGCAGACGCTTCAGTCCATTGAATTGATGCGAAATAGGGACGTTAACTCCATGATCGTGATAAATGATGATGATACCTATGCGGGAACGGTTTCTCTTGATACCATAAAATCCCATGGGAAAGCAGGTAGAGCCATCGGAGAATTTATGGAGATAACAGTACCTACTGTGAATCTTAAGGATGATGCAAGAGATACCTTTGAAAAGCTTTATACATCTCCAGCCGGATATGTGGTCGTTCTAAACGATGACATGACGGTCGCAGGTCTCATAACCAAAACCAGTATGGCAAAGGCAATGGGAGATGCGCTATGGGGGGAGATGATATCATGACGCTACTAGAATTTTTTATCGTGAATCAGAAAGATATTCTGGGATGCCTCATCAGGCATTTTCAGCTCGTCGGAATATCTGTCATTGCAGGGATGCTGATCGCAGTTCCGCTGGGCATTTTTCTTACCAGGGTTAGGCGCATTGCGCCCCTTGTACTGAATTTTGCCGGTATGATACAAACCATCCCCGGTCTGGTCATGCTGGGGTTCGCTCTGCTTCTCTTCGGAATCGGGCTGCTGCCCGCATTGCTTGTCCTCAGCATCTACGCAATCCTGCCGATTTTGCATAATACCTATACCGGAATCACTGAAGTTGAAAAGAGCTATATTGAGGCAGCCAGGGGCATCGGAATGACTGACAGTCAGATTTTATTGAAAGTCGAGCTGCCCCTTGCACTATCTACCATCGTAGGAGGGATCAGGACCTCAACCGTGTTTACTGTCAGCTGGGCAACCCTCGCAGGACTCATCGGTGCTGGAGGACTGGGTGATCTGATTTGGACAGGTTTGTCGACCTATAATACAAACTTTATTCTTGCGGGTGCAATTCCCTCAGCAATTGTTGCGGTTATTTTAAGCGGACTGATACACCTGATACAGAAAAAACTTACGCCGAGAGGCCTCAAGGGGGTGAGCGCATGAGTAACCTAATGCCGCTAATCATAGAGCATCTTCTAATTGTGCTCATTGCTGCATCGATCTCCGTAATAATCGGAGTTGGGCTTGGGATCTTGTCATACTGGGTTCGTTACTTGGATAAAGCAATCCTATGGACGGCTGAAATTATTCAGACCATTCCCAATCTGGCACTGCTTGCCATGCTTATGATCTTATTTGGTCTAGGTAATATTACCATAGTGGCTGCTCTTGTGCTTTATGCTCTGCTCCCTATTGTTCGAAACACTTACATTGGACTGAAATCGGTACCGATTTACTTGAAAGATGCAGCAAAGGGAATGGGAATGAGCAAGCTGCAGCGTTTGTTGAAGGTAGAAATGCCGCTGTCTTTCCCCCTAATCTTTTCAGGGATTAAGATCGCGGTAGTCAACTCCCTTTCCATTGCGGTTATGGGTGTCCTGATCGGAGCTGGAGGACTTGGGTATCCGATCTACAGAGGAATACAGACAAACAGCATGGAAAGGATTCTTACAGGGGCCATTCCTGTTGTGCTCATGGCACTACTGATGGATTATGTGATGACAAAAGTTGAAAAAAGACTCGTGCATAAGGGAAACGTGAATTGATCCCTTGTGCAGAGTCCTTGTTTTTAGAAGTTTATTCAAGAGGAGGAATTGACAATGAAAAGAAGATTAAAAACAATTGCGGCGATTCTGGCAATCGCGCTGGCAATGGTATCTTTTGCGGGGTGCGGAGAAGATAAGATCGTTATAGGATCCAAAGACTTTGGCGAAAATATCGTTCTTGGAGAAATGTTTGCACAATTAATTGAGAAAAACACAGATTTAAAGGTAACGAGAAAATTAAATATGGGAGGAACCTTCGTCTGCTTCGAAGCAATTAAGAAAGGGGACATTGATATCTACCCAGAGTATACGGGCACCGGTCTCACCGCGCAGCTAAAGATGGATGTGGTCGGAGATCCTGATGAAGCATACCGTATTGTTTCCGAGGAGTTTGACAAGCAGTATGAAATCACATGGCTAAAGCCGCTTGGTTTTAATAATACCTATACGCTGGCAGTAACAAACGAAGTTTATGAACAATATGGAATTGAAACCTATAGTGACCTGGCAAAGATCTCAGACAACTTGGTCTTCGGTGCTGAACATGAATTTTTTGATCGTCAGGATGGATACGACGGACTTGTTGCATTCTATGATATGACTTTTAAGGGAGATCCCAAAAAAATGAATACTGCACTGAAATATCAGGCAATAGGCAATGGAGACATGGATGTAACCGATGCATTTGCAACAGATGGTCCCATTAAGCAGTACAACCTAAAAGTACTGGAGGATGACAAGGGCTTTTTCCCGCCTTACTATGCTGCACCGATCGTTCGAAATGAAACTTTGGAAAAATACCCAGAGCTTTCTGAACTTTTTGACAGACTGAGTGGTCTGCTGGATGACGCAACAATGACAGAATTAAATTATCTGATTGATGTAGAGGGGAAAGATGTAGAAGTCGTAGCAAGAGACTTCTTAACAGAGCAGGGGCTTATTTAACTGAAAAAAAAGAGTAAGTCGTATTGAACATATGAAAGACCTCCTATGAGGAAAAGAAAAGAAATCGTATTTGAGAAAAGAAAGGATTTTACGCGAGACCGACAACTCGAAAACCGTAATAAAGTTGTTGATTTAAAGTAACATTTAGGATAAAATATAGGAACATGTGTAATAATACTGCGGAAGAGAAACAGATCGTCTGCTCTGGTGCAATTTGGAGTGGTATCTCGAACCGCAAGGAATCAACAAGGTTAGGAGAAGATTAATGCTGCTGAATACGATTGCTGAATTTATCAACACCACCGGTTTCATGAATATGGAATTAAAAAATGCCATCATGATCGGTGTTGCGCTCTTATTTCTGTTTCTGGCGATTAATAAAGGGTTTGAACCGTTGCTGCTGGTTCCGATAGCGTTTGGAATGCTGCTGTCAAATCTGCCTCTGACGGGTATCTTTGATCATACGATATCTGCGTTTGACGCATATTTGGATCCTAGCAAACAGGAAACGGCAGGAGGGCTATTTTATCTGTTCTATTCATTCAACAAGCTGGGCATATTCCCACCGCTTATTTTCCTTGGCATCGGCGCTATGACAGATTTTGCACCGCTGATTGCTAATCCAAAGTCGCTTCTTTTAGGAGCAGCCGCCCAGCTGGGTATTTTCTTCACCTTTTTGGGCGCGGTACTGTTTTTCGGATTTACTGCACAGGAGGCGGCCTCCATCGGTATTATCGGGGGAGCGGACGGGCCTACGGCCATCTTCATTACAACAAAGCTTGCGCCACATTTATTGGGTGCGATTGCCGTTGCCGCATATTCGTACATGGCGCTGGTTCCTGTAATCCAGCCTCCGATTATGAAGGCGCTGACTACAAAAAAAGAACGTGTAATTAAGATGGAACAGCTTAGAGTCGTTAGCCACAGAGAGAAGATTTTGTTTCCTATTATGGTAACTGTCATCGTTGTTTTGATCCTGCCCGCTGCGGCTCCGCTGGTCGGAATGCTGATGCTGGGAAATCTTTTTAAAGAGAGCGGTGTTACAGCAAGGCTATCGGATACAGCCTCCAATGCATTAATTAATATTGTTACCATACTATTGGGTATTTCTGTAGGCGCATCTGCACAGGGACCAACGTTCCTTGTTCCAGCCACGATTCAGATCATCGTGCTGGGGATTCTCGCTTTTGCAGTGGGCACCGCTGGAGGTGTACTGCTCGCAAAGTTGATGAATGTTCTGACAGGAGGAAAAATCAACCCATTAATTGGGTCTGCGGGTGTATCTGCCGTACCTATGGCAGCCAGAGTCTCGCAAAAGGTTGGTCAGCAGTATAATTCAACGAATTTCCTGTTGATGCATGCAATGGGGCCAAATGTAGCAGGTGTTATCGGTTCGGCTGTAGCCGCCGGTGTAATGCTTTCTATGTTTGGCTAATATATATGGCGAGGGATCATACTGGAAATTGCAGATGATCACAACAAGCGCCAATCAAAAGCAGCGTCGCTAAAATCATTATATTTCTAGAGAACGGGTTCCTTGACTTGCAGTCAGGTGAACCCGTTCTCGCTTTATTATAGTGTTTAGGTCTTTGACAGGACATCCGGAAGCTTAACCGTAAATGTTTGTGCACATTACATGAATATCCTTATTAATTATTCTGTGATTACGGCGGCTGACAGCGAAACCTTAAATTTCACGGCGCGGGATAAACTGTTAATTAATTGTCATTTTGAAGACTCTACAAACGTTAGAATTCTCAGATTTATAATAACAAATTGCACGGTGGATGCAATTTTTTTTGCGTTAAAAAAAATATATTGACAATGGCGCTATGGAATTTTAAAATATGGATTGTAAACATGAAACTGCCGTAATAGTTTCGGGTATTAAAGGGTAATGTTAAATAATTTTGTACTAAAGTTCGATATGCATGTAATAATTTCTGAGCGAATGTTTTCTAAAACTAAGAAACCAAAATAATTTTGGTTTTCCATAGGGCGGGCAGGGATTGTACTGCATTTCATTTCTTGATTGAACGAATAAGGAGGTTCAAAATGATTATCGGTGTACCAAAAGAAATTAAAAATAATGAAAACAGAGTAGGCATGACTCCCGGAGGAGCTAAGACTTACGTCAACAAAGGACATAAGGTTATCATTGAAACCCATGCGGGTGAAGGCAGTGGATTTACGGATGAAGAATACATAGCTGCAGGCTGTGAGATTTATACTGATGTGAAAAAACTTTTTGCAGATGCGGACATGATTGTTAAGGTTAAAGAACCGCTTGAGCAGGAATACGGACTCTTTAAAGAAGGGCAAATTCTGTATACCTACCTTCATCTTGCGCCTGCTCCGAAATTGACGGAAGCCCTGCTGAAAGCAAAGGTTAAGGGTGTTGCATTTGAAACCGTGCAGCTTTCCAATCGTGAACTGCCTCTGTTGACTCCAATGAGCGAAGTTGCAGGAAGAATGTCCATTCAGGTAGGTGCTACACTGCTTCAGAAATATAACGGTGGACTTGGTGTTCTCCTTGGCGGAGTTCCTGGTGTCGCACCAGCAGAAGTTGTCATCGTAGGCGGCGGCAAAGTAGGAACCAACGCAGCAAAGATGGCTGTTGGAATGGGCGCAAAGGTAACTGTTTTGGATATGAGCCTTGCCAGACTTGCGTATCTTGACGATATTTTCAACGGCAGAATTACCACTCTGGTTTCTAATGAGTACAACCTGGAAGAGTCCATCAAAAAAGCTGATTTGTTAGTAGGAAGCGTCCTCATCCCGGGTAAGGCAGCGCCGAAGGTTGTCAGCGAAGATATGGTAAAGAAGATGAAAAAAGGTTCCGTCATTGTAGATGTTGCCATTGACCAGGGCGGCTCCATTGCCACAATTGATAGAGTAACGACTCATGACAATCCTTCTTATGAAAAACATGGCGTAGTTCATTATTCTGTAGCCAATATGCCCGGAGCAGTTCCAAGAACCTCCACCATTGCTTTGGAAGGCGCTACACTCCCATATGGACTGATGCTTGCAGAAAAGGGACTGGAGAGAGCCGTTCTGGAAAACGAATCCTTGATGAAGGGACTGAATGTATATGAAGGTCATGTGACTTATCAGGGTGTAGCAGACAGCTTGGGACTTGAATACGTAGACCCATATTCATTGATGAAATAAAAGATATCCACGAAAGCATTGGCTATTGACGATGCCAGGTTTAGCAGCTATAAAACGAGGAAAAGGAACTTGCAGAGAGGAACACCACTCCACTTTCGCAGGTTCCTTTTTTTGCACTCTGTCATAAGACAATGCGACTGTATCGGAATGAAGAGCGCAAAGAACTGAAATGATATTAATAAAAAAACCTCCGTACACATTAGTCAAGTGGTGAACTATCGCTCGAACCGATTGTGTACCGATTGTGTAACCTATGACATGCCACATAATGCCCGGGGTTCACTTCTTGTAAAAGAGGCTGCTCTGTCTTGCATAGTTCCATATTGTACTTACAGCGTGCGCAGAAGCTACAGCCCTCAGGCAGATCGATAGGGCTTGGTGGTTCTCCATGCAAGATGTTTATTTTTTTATCCCGAGAATCATGCACACTGAAAACCGATGCCAAAAGCGCCTTTGAATACGGATGCAGAGCGTCACGCAGGCAGTTAGAATGCATAACTTCCACAATCTTGCCCAGATACATAACTGCAACCGTATCGCAGAAATCCTCTACCAACGCTAAATCATGACAAATAAAGAGGATTGCAAATCCATATTCTGTCTGTTGCTGCTTGAGTAAATCGATGATGTCCTTTTGTATCGATACATCCAGAGCACTTGTCGCCTCGTCGCAGATAAGCAGCTTTGGATGAAGAGCAATAGCCCTGGCTATTGATACTCTTTGCAGCTCGCCTCCGGAAAACTCGTGGGGATACTTGTTAAAAGACTCCTTTGGAAGTTTTACCCTGTCAAGCGCATGGTACGCTTCCTCTCTTGCCTCTTGCTTCGCCTTTTTTTCGAAATTAATCCACGGCTCCATAAGGAAGGCACCGATCTTCATACGAGGGCTGAATACCTCTGAGGGATGCTGAAAAATCATCTGCACATTACGCCGATACCGTTTTAGCTCGCCTTTTTTTATGTCAGTAATATCTTTGCCATCAAATACGATCTGACCGTCTGTCACCTTTTCAATATGAGTTACAAGCTTTGCAATGGTACTTTTACCGCATCCGGATTCACCTACGACTGCAAAACACTCACCCTTCTTAATTTTAAAGCTTACATCGTTCACAGCTTTTAGCTTTTTGCCGCTGTCTACTTCAAATTCGGTTTTGACATGAATCAGCTCTAAAATGTTACTCAAGGCTTACCTCCTTTAGCTCAGGAACAACAGACAACAGAGTCTTTGTATAATCGCTCTTTGGGGTTTCGATAACCTGGTCTCTTGTACCAAACTCCATCAGCTCACCTTCGCACATGACGGCAATGTAATCCGCCATTCGGGAAGCAACACCCATATTATGGGTCACGATTATAATGGAAGTTCCGAGCTCATCTCGAAGAGTCATCATTTCATGAACCACCTGTGCCTGGACGGTAACGTCCAAGGCACTGGTAGGTTCGTCTGCAAGCAGGAGTTTTGGCTCCATACTCATTGCCATAGCAATCGCTACTCGTTGTTTCATTCCTCCGGATAACTGGAAGGGATAGGATTTCATGATTCTTTCAGGATCAGCTAGTTTTAGCTTTAACAGCATTTTCTCCGCAAGTTCTTTCGCTTCCGCCTTACTGATAGGCTGATGCACAAGAATCGTTTCCAGATACTGACTGCCTATTTTTAACCGTGGGTTTAAATAAGCGCCCGCATCCTGAAATATCATTGCAATTTCTTTTCCTCGGAGCTTGCGCATCTGTTCGCCTGTCAGCTTTGTTATGTCCTTACCGTTAAACAGTATATCACCGCCGGTAATTTCACCACCTGATGACAGCAGCTTTATAACCGCTTTTATGATGGTACTTTTTCCGCTGCCAGATTCACCTACAATGGCGACAATCTTGTTTTCAGGCACCGTAAAACTCACATTATTTACTGCATTTTTCTCATAGTAAGAAACGCATAAATCCTTTACTTCCAATACATTCATGAGGTTCACCTTGTCCGTTATTATTTTACTGTGATATCCTTTGTCAGGAAATAGTAGTCGCATACAGGCTGATTGGCATTTTGTACCTTTGCATTAGAGATCGTAATCAAATAACCGTTTGTCAAGTACAGATCTGCTGTATTCTCATTAAGATGCTGCGTTGCCTCTGCGGCCAGCTTGTAACGCGCCTGTATGTCGAAGGTAGAATTTAGCTTTTCAAGGATTTCGTCAATCTTGTCACTGTGATAGCCGATTGCCGAATCGCTTGCATACAGAGCTTCCAGGAAAGACTGCGGATCTCCGGTTGTAGCTGTGTTGTTCTGAATGGTATAGAAATCCCAGTAGGTATCTGGCTCGGAATGCCCTGAACTTTCCATTGACCGGAGCTCCATGTTAATACCTACTGCCTTAAAGTCAGACTGTATTGCTGTTGCAAGGACGCCGGCATCGCTGGAACCGAAAGAACCCTTAACCATGAAAATCAATGTCAGTTCAGAGCCGTCTTTCTTTTCACGGATACCGTCACCGTTTACATCTATATAACCGGCATCATCAAGGAGCTTCATTGCTTTCTCTTTGTCATAAGTTAGAACAGCTGTTACCGTCTTGTTGCCGAATGGCGTAGCGTCAGCGAACACGCCGTGAGCAGCACTTCCGCCAATCAGCTCAGCGTAGGCTTCCCTGTCAACCGCATAAGAAAGAGCCTCTCTCAGTTTATCATCTTTCAGCGGGCTAACCTCTTTGGTGTTGATCCGCGCGTTGTATACACGGAGGCTGTCTGACGTTGAGATGTTATACTGACTTGCGTCTGAGAACAGTGTCGCACTGGCCATATCAATGTTTGTCGCAATATCAAGTTCCCCGGACTGAAGCGCCATCTTACGAGCTTCTGCATCAGAAATATAGGTGATCGAGACGGTATCAAGACCGACTTCACCGCCCCAGTAAGTTTCATTTTTCGCAAGTTCAGCGGACTGCTCAGGCGCAAAAGCAGTTACTTTAAAGGGGCCGGTTCCTATAACGGCATGATTGATATCCTCGTCGCTTTGAGATGCATCATAGATACTGAACACAGGTTCACACAAGTTGTTCTTAAAAGCGCCGTTAGGTTCTGAAGTTGTTACTGTGAGTGTCTGTCCGTCTGCTACCATTGAGGAAATCTTGGAAAGGTTTACGGCTCTGCTGCTAAGCTTTAGAGTACGATCCAGGCACTGTTTCACTGTTTCAGCGGTAACAGGGGTACCGTTTGAGAATGTGACACCGTCACGGATGGTAATTTCCCAGGTTAGATCGTCAATGTTTTTAACATCTGTGGCAAGCAACGGCTCAACCTCGACATCGTCATTCAGTTTAACCAGGCATTCGGTTACACCCATACGAATCGTCACCCAGCCGTAAGTCCCGTTGCTTGGGTCAAGTCCAGGCTCCATGTAAGACAGAGCAGCATTTACATGCTTTGTCTGTGTGTTTCGGTCCGCGGTATCCTCAGTTTTGCTGCTGCAGCCTGCTATAAGTGTTGCAATGATTCCAACAGCCAAAAGTACGGATAAAAGTCTTCTTGTCAGTTTTTTCATAAATTTCCTCCATTAAAACGTATTCATTTACCCTTAGGATCAAGTAAGTCTCTCAAACTATCTCCTAGAAGATTAAAAACAATTACGGTTATAAACAGTACCAGCCCGGGAAACCATATGAGCCATGGCGATGCCTGCAGATATGTTTTTCCCTCGTAGAGCATATATCCCCATTCCGGGTTAGGCGGTTGAGATGCCAATCCCAAAAATGACAGACTGGCAAGGGAAAGCATCATCCCACCGATGTCGAGAGTCGCCATAATCAGTACTTGCGGAAGGATGTTTGGCAAAATATATTTATACACAATCCTGCCTGTATCTGCTCCTCCAAAACGTGCCTGGATTATGAATTCCCGGTTCCGAAAAGAGGATGCAAGTCCTCTTGTTACTCTCGCGTACTTTGTCCACCAAATTACCGCTAACGCCAGTATGGTATTCAAAAGGTTGGGACCCATCGCACCTACTAACGCAATAGCAAAAACCGTGTCCGGAAAAGCGAGAAGTACGTCGGCAATTCTCATAATTACTGTATCTACTACGCCGCCAAAATACCCGGAAATAATGCCAAGGGTTGTCCCAATTGTCGCAATGACTGCAACCATAAAGAACGCCAGACTAAAAGAATTGCCCGCACCGTGTACGATACGGGACAATACGTCTCGCCCCACATTGTCCGTACCGAACAAATGGTCGGACGACGGCGGCAGAAGCTTTGCCGCAAAGTTTGTTTCGATAGGATCATAAGGGGTAAAATACGGGCCTATTATTGCTATAATTAGAATCATAATGGCACAGCCAAGAATAATATAGAATCTAATCCATTTGCCTTTGTAGGTTCTTGCAGGTTTCAGCCACGGTTTTCTCCCCTTTAACTTTCTCTCTTTATATGCTTCAACAGGGGAAGCTGCCATATCAGTCCACTCTCCTTTTTAGCCTGATCTGCGGGTCTAAGAACTGTTGTGTCATATCAACCAGAAGATTTACACCTACATAAATTACTGCCATCCACAATACATATCCTTGAATCAAGTGGTAGTCCCTGACACGTATGCCCTGAACAACCATGTCGCCTATGCCTCGCCACGAGAAAATAGTTTCGATGACAGCAGTTCCTCCTAAAAGACTTCCCAGGGAAAGACCCATAAGGGTAATGATAGGCAGGATTGCATTTGCCATGACGTGCTTGAACAAAATCGTCCGTTCAGGAATCCCTCTGGCTCTGGCGCCCATAACATAATCAGAATTCAGCTCCTCAAGGATTGCTGCACGAACCTGGCGCACATATCTGCTGACCAGCGAAATTGCAAGCGTTACTACTGGAAGAATCATATCTTTAAAGCTATCTTTGGAGATTACATGAAACCAGCCCAGCTTAACTGAAAATATGTACATAAGGATTAGTGCCAGCCAGAAATTAGGCAAAGACATTCCCATAAAGGACAGAAATCGAATAAAATAATCCGAAAACTTATTTTGCTTAACTGCGGTATATATGCCCAGCGGAAAAGACAGCGAAATCATTACCAAGCCTGATACTGCTGCCAGCTTTATTGTCATTGGCAGCTTTCGCATCATCTGCCTTAAAACGGGCTCGCCGTATTTTGAGGATTCGCCCAAATTCCCGTTCAGCACATTTTTAACCCAGCGGCAGTATTGCACGAATACAGGGTCGTTTAGTCCCATTTCCTCTCTGGTCTGCTCCAATAGCTCCTCGGATGGTATAATGCCAAGCACTTCATACTTCATTTCAGCCGGATCGCTCGGTGTTGAATGCGCAACAATGAACGTCAAAAACGAAACGCCTAACAGCACAAAAAATAACTGTGCGATTCTGTTGAGAATAGTTTTTTTCATAATAGCTCCGTTACCGCAAATTGCATTAGCAGCCTATCACAATTTGCATAGCAAAGTAATATTTTATCCCTATGTAAGCTACCGCTCTGCACGTATCATAAACATTGGTGTACCACCATATAATAGCTTCTCTTTATCATCCCAGAGACTCCCTGTAATATCTTCTTCCGAAGTGATCTGCAAATAGCCAAGTTTCTTTAGTAAATCAGCATCCCATGCTGGACGCATGGTTGTTCCAAGACGATGCGTGTCGCAGTGCGCCTGCCCCTCTCGTTTGCCTTGGTTGAAATTGGTCCCGTAACGAGCAAAACATTCGTCTTCCCGTTTCAAAAAGTCCGCCAGATATTCTGGATCTGTTGTGGTCAGATGCCAATTGGCGTCAAAGATTAAAAGCACCCCACCGGGACGAAGAACCCTCTTCCACTCGGCATATACCTGCCCATGATCGCGCAGGGCATGCGTTACATTCCGGCTGACAACCAGATCAAAAGACTGATCTGCGAAAGGAAGATTGTGACAATCTCCCTTCAAGAACAAGGGCGCCGCATCATGTGCTGCAGCCTTCTTTGCGGCATGATTCAGCATACCGTCCGCTCCGTCCAGACCGGTTACCCTGTGACCCATCTGGGAAAGAATAATGGAGAAAAATCCGGGGCCGCAACCAGCATCCAGAATATCCAACACCGGCTTCTTCGGGGCGTTGCCAAGAATCTGCTTACGCCATCCTTCCACACGGAAGCTTGCCAGCTCATCGTCTATAATGGAACTGTAATTATCAGAGCCCCTGCTCCAGCTGTTGTTAATCTGACGTTGATTCTCATAATCTGAAAGCTGCTCATGATCACCAGTTTTTTCTTTTTCTGCATTTATTATAAAATATGTGATCAGACTGCCGTGTCCGCCAGTCTTTCCATTATGATAGGACTGCCGGGATACCTTGGCAGCCACACCCACTGCTCCCAAATGCAGCAGCATATTCAGATCCCAAGCGGGGCGCCGCTCATGGGATAAGGGGAGATTGCGTGCGACCTCGTTAATTGGTGTTGGATCCACACCGTAATTTCTATCTGCGTCATGATGGTGAGCCTTCGCTTCCCACGCCATCCGATATTCTTCGTCATAATAGTGCAGATAGTGATTGGCATCTACGATCATCATCCGTCCGCCGGGACGTAATACACGCAGCCACTCGCGGTAAGCCCGTTCGGGCTGTTCCATGACCCACATCACATTTCGGGAAACGATGTAATCAAAGGTGTTATCCGCAAAGGGAAGATTCTGTGCATCCCCACGTACCGTATCGACAGAAACGGCACACTCTGTGAAATTCATCTTCGCATGTTCCAGCATGTCCTCCGAATAGTCAAAAGCAGTCACTTTATGGCCCATCTTTGCCAGAAGGGTAGAAAACAGGCCCGGGCCGCAGCCAAGATCCAGACACTTCAGTTCAGAACCTGTCGGTGCACCCTCCGTTAAAATCTGCGTATAATATTCGAAGTTATCACCCTTTAATTCTTCATGGGTACTCTGGGAATACCCATAGGCTCTTTGATTCCAGTAAGCCTTAATTTCCTCCAAGTACATAACTTTATCCCTTTCTTATTCTCTCCTTTAGGTATTTGTCAAAGAATTATAGCACAACGAATATCGATATATAAGCCCCCAGAGGGGTTGTATTTACTTGATATTTCTGTCATGCTACTACCGTCTTAAAGCAATGTGGTAACCCAAGGAAACTTGCTTTCGTCTGGTGGGGATGTTACAATTAAATCATATAAGTTGATTATTGAAAAAATATAATGCGGTTTGCAAAGGCAGATTACACTGCTTTCGATACACTTATCTTGTCAACCGATGCAAATAAAGGAGAATAACATTATGGCAAAAATCAATACGGTGCTGTTTGACTTCGACGGCACAATTATGGATACAAACAATGTAATCCTACAGTCCTGGCAGCATACGTTCCGTACTGTTGAGGGCAAGGAGCGTCCTCGGGAAGAAATTCTGAGCACCTTTGGAGAACCGCTTTACGTAACCATGGAAAAAAAGCTTCCTCAGATTTCTGTTGAAGAAGGGGCAGCGATTTACCGTGGATTTCATTATGACCACTTTACAGATTTAATCAGCCTGTTTCCCGGCATCATAGAACTGCTTGAGGAACTGAAAAAGAGAGGCATAAAGATCGGGCTTGTAACCTCCAGACTGAGACATACTACGGAAATTGGCCTGAATAAATTTGATATGATGAAGTACTTTGATTCCATCGTAACCTGCGATGACACAGAAAAGTTCAAACCGGATCCGGAGCCTGCTTTGGTCGCATTACAACAGCTGGATGCGAAGCCTGAGGAGACCTTGATGGTAGGTGACAGTCTCTATGACATCCTGTGCGCAAGAGGCGCAGGAATTCGATCAGCTTTGGTGGGATGGGCTCTGGCAGTTTCAGAGGAAGAAAAAACAGGAAAAGATGCACCGGATTATATCATAGAAAAAGCGGAAGACTTGCTGGAAATTCTCTAACGTGAAAAAGCTGCCACATAAATATCACGATTTTCGGGGTGAAGTAAAGGGCCCTTTGGGACGTTCCATAAATGAAAAAGGAGAAAAGAGGTAGGATATGAAATATGCGTTTATCATGAATTCAAGGAGTCTTACTCCGGAGACTTTTTCTTTATCGTATGAGGAACAGGGAAACGTATATTATTTCGCCGCTGTTCATGGTATGAAAATGACCCGGGAGCTTGCGCTGAAGCTGGTACAGCAGGAATTTAAGATCATAGACCTTTGTGGAAATTATAATGCGGAAAAGGCTGCGGATGTCAGAAATGCAGCAGAAGGCCTTCTGGAAGTTTCCTATGCGAAGTATTCCCAGGAGGATCAGGCAAGATTCGAAGCGCTCACAGTTTCAGATAAGTATGGAATCATCGTGCTTGGGTTTGAATCGGCTCAGGAAAAAGATCCATCTGAGAGTCTTATGAGGCTGGAACTCCAAAGTGAGGAATATAATACGTATATCGCCATTGCAGCGACAGAGGAACTTGCCGCCCAGGCAGCGCAGGACATGGCAGCAGAAGGAATTCATTTTATTGAACTTTGTGGATATTTCGACGAGGAAAAGGCTGGGGAAATAGCCGATGCAGTAGAACATAAGATACCGATAGGGTACTGCGGTTGAATCGATAATAGGAACATAGCACTAGTGTAAATCAGCGAAATTTTAATGAATTCAATAATAAAGCACCATCAGAACACCGATTTTGCATCAGGCGTGCGAAACCGTCACGAAAATGTTTTCTGAGGTGCTTTTTCTTGTAAACTTATCAATCCCCAAACTGCATTTGGATGTTGAAGGAGACGTCATCCTTTGATTGATTGAAGCCTTGGAAATAAAGGCGCTGTTCCTCTGCAGACTTCTTAATTGTAAAGCGGTCACCCTTTCTCAGTTCGGAAAGAAAATGGATGTCCATTCTTTTTAAGTGCTTCAGCTTTTCCTGCTCTTCCTCAGAGAATGTGTCGTAGATAAATTCTCCGTATCTGCAATTATTCACGTGCCCGAGGCAATCGATATGGCTTGGCATTACAGATCTATCCTCAACGGGAAAAAGCTCAGTTTCCAACTTGAAGCCCGGAGAAGCATTCACTAGGAATTGCTCGGTTGGTTCATGCATGGGAAACGGCGGTTCTTTTTTACGGAATACAGTCCGCTTCTCCATATCAAGAAGCACAGAATGGGTGGATCCCTGAAACATCAATCGCCCGGCTTCATCACGGAACAAGAGTTCACGCCGGAAATAAGGGCCTTTGTGCTGAGAAAACCAGGTGCTGCCGAGAAGCTTCATATTATCTTCTATGGGATTGGTCACCTCAAGGGACATGGAGATCAATGCCCAAGCAAGGCCATATTGCATGGTTGTATCCACATTCAGCCCCAAATCAGAGAGATGCCGTTCTGCCATCTGCTCAAAAAGTACTTGGTAAGCGTAAGGCTTGAGCTGCTTGTGCTGATTCAGATAGGACGCTGTGGTCAGGATTTCATAGATACAGTCTTTTTCTTGTCTCATATTCTTCCTCCGTTTCCTATGGTAACATAGTTTCGTACAAAAGAAAAGCTGCGCAGGAATTGCGGATCGCGTCAAGTTAGGACGGGAAAAATAAAGCTGGAGTTTCCCCATTGTTAAAACCTTGTATTAAACTCCCCTGAGTCCTCGTAATGCTAATGCCAGTTGAGTGCGTTTTCCTGAATTTAGAGCAGGCAGGTTATCGATTGTCTCTCCACTGACTTTTCGTATCTTTTTTCTGCATACTTTTAAGTCCAGTTCAATGGCTCTTGTCTCTCTGATTCGTTCTTGTTTCTTTCTTAGCGCCAGATCGAATAGATTACCTCCGTTTTCAGCAAAGACTCGGAGTCTTGCCATCTGATCGACTCCCTCACGGCTCCATCCCAGCGGCCTGGAACTGAGCCGATCTGAATAGATATGGCTAATGTGCCCTTCGGCACTGCAGCCCGAATAATCCTTGGAATAGTGATACTTAATGTTTTCCCAATGATTCATGATATAGGTCTTTGCTTCTTTCACCGATTGTGCCTTTGTCTCTGTTTCTGCTGCATCCAGGATGGTTTCAAATACGACCTTTAGGTATTCTTTGTCTTCTCTTTTAAGGGCTCTCCATATTTCCCTCTCAGCGTTTTCAATATGCGCTCCTGCTGTTTTTACCGCCTTGTTCAGGTGGTATCGGTCAAGTACGAAAATACTTTTGTTGATTATGGTTGCTCCTGACTTTATCCAGCTTGCTCCATCCCCGGACAAATATATTTTTTCAATCTTATCATAGTCATAGGCGGTATCAATGTAGTCTGCTACTTCGTTCCAGAGTTCTTCTGATTCCCTGTACATTCCACCGAAATATCTCGGGTTCTGCAGTTTCCACCTTTCTTTTCCGACCTGTGTCCTGCCTTCATGCACATACACAAGCTTTGGCTCTGAACAGCCGCCAGCCTGAAGCGCAACATGATCTTCGTCAGCTTCAATGTAGAGGATTGTAGGCGTTTCTTTTGATCTTGAAATTTTCACTTCGTTATTCCTGACCGGGCCTAGTTCCCTTATGGCGTTCATAACACTCTGGCTTGAAATCTGTAGTGTCTCGGCAGCTTTCCTGCCACTTCTTGCGTACGGGGTATCAATCGCTTCTTCAATCAGTCTGGATTTCAAGGCAACATCCATTTTGTCGTAGGAGTCGATTCCCATCAGTTCATCCGATAAATATCGATATTCCGTTTCGGTTTTATGCTTGTAGTACGTTCTATGATAATGAACCTCACCAAATATGGTCGCAAGGGTGTTGGGTGCAGCCTTCTCATGAACATACCAGTTCTTCTTTCGACGAGAATCTCCTTTCACAAGAGAATCCATCATTTCCAGCGCTTCCTTCGCTAGAATCGTTCCTACTTGGTCCAGTATTTTCTTAGTCTCAATTACAAATTCGGAGATATCCTTCTTTTCCATCAACATCTTTTCGAAGTTTTCCTCAAAACTCCTGATGATTAATTCTGCAATTTCAGTTATACTATTGTTCATAAGAGTGCCTCCGTTATTTGTTTTTGTGGTTATTAACATCATAACATATGAGGTCACTCTTATTTTTTTATTTCCTTTATTTTTCCCGTCCTAATTTTACACTAAGGGAATTGCGTATTTACAAATATCCCTGGCTTTGATGTGAAAAGTATATAAGGATTGAAAAAGGCGGACTCATAGGATACAGTAGACCTAGTATAATCCACACCAAATAACCTTACGCTTTGCTTGCCTCTTTTCCCGATAGCACTATTCCCCAAGCCTCGGCGTAGCCACTGCTATGCCTGCGTTTGTGAAACAGCACTCTCGGAAAAATATTCTGCGCCAATCATTAAGGTATTTAATGTGGCTTATACTAGATTATTCTAAAATCGTTTGGAGGCGAAATTTTGAAAATTTTAATGGTGGGAACAGGCGGAGTCGGAGAAGCGGCTGCAGTGATTGCAAGCAAGAGAGATCCCAAGGGGGATTGGCTGGAACTGATGGTTCTATCCGATTACAGTTTGGAACGGGCACAGTCAGTCTCAGAGAGAATTGCTGATGCCAGATTCCCGGCGGAAAAGGTGAATGCGAGAAATAAGGACGAGGTCAAGGCCTTAGTTCAGAAGTATCAGGTAGACCTTTTGTTTAACGCCTGTGACCCAAGCTTCAATGAAAACCTGTTTGATGTGGCCTTTGAGTGCGGTGTCCATTATACGGACATGGCACTGTCCCTTTCGGTTCCTCATCCGACGGACCCCTATCATAAGACGAACGTAATGATGGGAGACTACCAGTTTGCGAAGCATGAAGACTGGGAAAAGCGCGGTTTGCTCGCTCTTGTAGGCATTGGGATGGATCCGGGAGCGGTGAATGTATTTGCAAGATTTGCCCAGAAGCATTATTTTGATGAAATTGATGAGATCAGTATTAAGGATGGCGGGAACTTAAGCGCAGAGGGGTATGATATCACCTTCGGCTTTTCCATCTGGACAACCATCGACGAATGCCTCAATCCTCCATTTAAGTGGGAAAAGGACAAGGGGATCTATACTGTGGAGCCTTTTTCAGAACCTGAGAAATTTACATTCCCTGATGGAATTGGTGAGCAGGAGCTGGTGAATGTAGAGCACGAAGAAATGGTAATGCTTCCGCGTTTCATGGGCGATGTCGCAAAGCGGATGAGTTTCAAATATGGGCTTGGGGCTGATTTCATAACGATGCTGAAGAATCTCAGAGCCCTTCGCCTGGATGATAAACTTTCAAAGGTCAGAGGGACAGAGTTTTCGCCTAGAGATGTGGTGGGAATGGTGGCACCCAGTCCTGTGGAAGTGGCAGACAAACTGAAAGGAAAGTGCTGTGTTGGAACTCTGGTAACAGGGCTTAAAGACGGTAAGGAAAGAAAGGTATTTTTGTATCAGACCTCTGATAATGAGGAGCTGATGGAGAGGATCGGCTGCGGCTGTGTGGTTGGTCAGACAGCGTACAATCCAGTAATGGCTTTCGAGCTACTCGCCAAAGGAATCTGGCAGGGAAAAGGCGTGCTCGGACCAGAGTGCTTTGATCCCGATCCGTATATCGAGCTTGCAGACGAGTATGATTTCTATATGGGTATGATGGAGATGGAATCGGAGTATAAAAAGCTCATGGATAAGCAGGCGCTCCTTAGTACGGTTAAAATCCTGAGTAAATAAAATAAGCACTTAAAAGCCCGGCAGGCACAGTTTTTAGGATGAACCTGACCGGGCTGCAGTTTACATGGGGTTGATAAACCTCAAAGATGAACCTCAAATCAGATCAAACTCTACGGCAACGTTAATCCGCTGAGGCTCTTTTTTCCTCTTTTCCATTTCTTGTCGATATCGCAGGACTGCTGCTGCTTGATCTCCTGTTAAGCCCTGCGAAGTCAATGCACGAATTGACTCGGCCGCGTCTGTTTCTCGAGTGGTTTCCGCATCTTCGATCTTTGGCTCGTCTCCAGATTTCAGCTCATTTCCGAGCTCAGGTGATTCTTTAATCTTTGACCTGTCTCGATCTGTCTCAATGCTGACTTCTTTGATGATGCGGTGATGACCTGGACGGCACTGATACATTTTGATCCAGTGATCGAAGGAAGAGGAGGATTTGGGTTTAGCGTCGATCGCCGGCAACAGGAAGTACCCGCCCTTACGGAACGGAACCTTATACCATTTTCCATCAATCTGGACCTCAAGTTGAAATGCATAGCCATAGGATAGCCATTCATCGGTATCGTTTATGATTTGCGTTTCAATCTTTTTGGCTTGATAGGAGAAAGCTTCTTTCGCTACAGAGAGCCGAACCTCGTCTTGCTCCTGAATTTTTTCGTAGGAAGGTACCAGAGTGGAAACATCGTAGCTGGCCGGATGCCAGAGGATAAACAGATACCCGCTACCCATCAATATTGCGGATATAAAAATCAGCAGACCGACCTTTGCAATCCTTGGCATGCTTTTCATACGGTAACCTCCTTGCGGATTGATTCTAACGGTCAATTGTATTGTATCACCGGTATAGCGCATTTGAAATAACTGGTTTGAAAATACGCTATGAGATAAACACATCTTATCACAGCAACATTTGAAGCTGCAACGGAAAGCTGGTATAATATATGCGAATAAGACACAAAGTCCATGGACTTTTCTGTCAAATGCATGTACGAAAACCACCAGGAAAGGAAATCAAATGCTGCATATCTACTACGGAAGAGAAAATCTGGATAAGGATCGGTTCCTTTTTGATGGGATCGAAACGGATCTTAAGCAAGGCAGAAAGAAAGTGCTGCTTCTTGTTCCGGATCAGTTTACACTGCAGGCAGAGCGGAATGCATTTGCCTATCTTGGTGTGGACGGTCTGATGGATCTGGAGATTTTAAGCCCTTCGCGGCTGGGCTTTAAAGTACTCTCCGAAGTGGGAGGAAGCGCTAAGATTCCTGTTGATAAATATGGAAGGCATATGCTGCTTACAAAGATTTTGACGGAAGAGAATGAAAGGCTCCAGGCCTTTCGGGGCATGAATCAGAAAACCTCCTTTATTGAGATGACCAACAACCTGATCTCGGAGATGAAGCAGTTCAACGCGTCTCCCTCAGATCTTCTCAAGATCCTCTCCGATACTGAAGAGGGATCCATTTTGCGGCGAAAGCTCAGGGATATCCATATTATCTATGAAAAATACGAGGAATTGATTGCGGACAAGTATCTGGATACAGAGGACTACCTCAATCTATTTATCTCAAAAATACAAAGTTCCAACCTTGTGAAGGAAGCCGTATTCTGGATCAGCGGGTTTGATTATCTGACCCCCAAACTGCTGAATATCATTGAGCAGCTCATGCTGACCTCCTCTGAGGTTAACGCCGTTTTGACCGCCGACTGCTCTCTGGGCCCCGCGGGCTGCGGCCAGCCGCCGGAGGGAAGAGACAGTGATTTATTTGATCTGACCCGGGGCATTATGGGAAGGCTTCGGGATCTTGCGGAAACCGCCGGAATTTCGTATGAAGAACAAGCGATCAACGAACGGTACCAAATTCCTTTGGGAGATCAAAAGGGAGAGAAGCTGGTACCGCTGGCTCATCTGGAGCAGGAGCTTTACGCTCAGCCATATCATCAGTCAACCGGAGGCGCGGCGGTAACTCTTTGTCAGGCGGCTAATTTTTACGCGGAAGCAGAGACTGCTGCCGCGAAGATTCAGCACCTCATCAGAGAAGAAGGATTCCGATACAGGGATATCCTTGTGATTTGTAATGATATGGAGACCAGAGCTTCTGTGATCAAGCGAGTCTTCGCAGATTATGGCATTGCTGCATTCCTCGATAAGAAACGAGACATCCTTCATCATCCTTCCATTGAATTTATCACTTCCCTTGTGGATATTACCGCCAATGGCTGGCTTTATGAAGACGTTTTCCGCATGCTCAAGACCAATTTTACTGATGTCTCACCGGAGGAGTGTGAAGAACTGGAAAACTACGCAATCAAATATAGAATCAAAGGAAACCGTTGGAAAACCGAATTTACCTATGGCATGAAAACCGAGGGGGAAGAGGTTCTCGCAAGGCTGAATGAAACCAGAGAGCGAATTTGTACGTTCATATCGTCGTTTGAGGTTGAGTTTCGTCAAAAGCAAACCGTCCGGGATAGAACGCTTGCAATCTATGAATTTCTAACAAAAACTGCGAGGATGCCGGAAAAAATAGAATCGTTAATAGACGATCTGACGGAGGCGAATCAGTTTGAATATGCAGAAGAGGCTTCTCAGATCTGGAATGTGATCATACAAATACTGGATCAGCTAGTGGAACTCATTGGAGAAGAATCCATGGGTGCGGAAGAGTATGGTCTGATTCTGAAATCCGGCTTCGGAGCCATAGAAATCGGATTGCTGCCGCCGACCATCGATCAGATTATGGTGGGAACCATGCAGCGAACAAGAGCGGGAAATATCAAAGCGCTCATCGTACTTGGTGCCAATGACGGACTCCTTCCTGCTGCTGCAGGATCGGAAAGCCTCTTAAATGAAGATGAGAAAACGGCTTTGTACAAAAGGGGGATCGAAATCTGCAAGATTGATGATCTTCGTGCCAAAGAGGAGAAACTGGCAATCTACAAGACCTTCGGAAGGCCCTCGCGGTATCTTTGGGTGGGCTATTCGGCGTCTGATCTGGAAGGAAAGGAAAGCAAGCCGTCTATTTTGTTTGATAAGATTCGCAGGATTTTCCCTGATGTGAAAATTATAAAGGATATTTTAAATCAGGAAGATCCTATGCTGCTCATGGAAGCACCGGAGAGCACCCTTCGGCATATGACCGCATCCTTTCGTGAAGCTATGGAGGGCAAGGAACTTCGAGACGAGTGGAGGGAAGCCTATCAATGGTATGAAACGAAAGATGAGAGACTGCTCCGCCCTGTAAGAGAAGGGCTTCTTTTTACAAACCACCAGAATAAAATTCAGAAAGAGCTCATCCGGAGGCTCTACAACCGGGACAGTTCCCTGCCATTATCCTTGAGCCCCTCTCGTTTAGAGCGGTTTTCGAGATGCCCTTTTTCACATTTCATTAACTATGGGCTTCACCCGGACGAGCGTAGAATCTTTGAGATTGCAGGAAGAGAAATCGGGGATGTATATCACCAGTGCTTTATGATGCTGTCACAGACCCTCTCGGTTCCCGGTATTGAGGTCACAGACCCGGCCTCGCCATGGATGAAGGTTACCAAAGAAACGTGTCAGGAGATGGTTGACGGGTTTGTAGATGAAGCAGCGCAGAGTTACCGGGAAGGTGTTTTGACCCAGGGGGAAGAGGAACGTTACCGAAGTATGCGTATGAAGCGGGTCTGCGGCGATGCGGCCTGGGCGTTGGTGGAACATATCCAGACCGGAAAAATTCGTCAGGTGTTCTTTGAGAGTGAGTTCGGGCGGGCTGTCGAAAAACAGTTTTCCGCCATCGAAGTCAAGGTGGGACAGGAGACGGTTTACATAGAAGGAAAGATTGATCGGGTTGATGTCCTTGCGGGGAATAGAGAAACAGATCGTGCAGGTGAAACAGGTAATGCTGGTGCAAACGGTTATGTGAAAATCATCGACTATAAATCGGGTAAAGAGCGGTTTGACACAGAGGAGGCCAGAGCAGGCTGGAGGCTCCAGCTCATGCTCTATCTAAAGGCCGTTCTCGGAACAAAAGCTGCATCCCATAAACCGGCAGGCGTCTTCTATTTTGAAATTGCAGAGCCTATGATCGATGTTACTGATGCAGTTGATGATGACTACAATGAGAAAGTGAAGGCAGAGAGACGGAAGAGTTTTAAGCTGGACGGTGTAGTTCTCGATGACCGCAATATTATCGAAAGTATCGCAGGAGAGTTTTCG
The DNA here is from genome assembly GCA_015243575.1 of Clostridiales bacterium. Taxonomy (NCBI): domain Bacteria; kingdom Bacillati; phylum Bacillota; class Clostridia; order Peptostreptococcales; family Anaerovoracaceae; genus Anoxybacterium; species Anoxybacterium hadale. The sequence continues at coordinate 3,239,021 of CP042469.1, read as the reverse complement.
GGGTATTCGGAGATCCTGCCCATTAAAAAGACCAAGGAAGGCACCTACGCTGGAACCACCGACCGGAAGCTTCTGAAGGAAGAGGAGTTTGAAGAACTCCTTACTGCAGTAAATCATAAAGTGGAGGAACTATGCAGCAATTTATCCAGCGGTTCCATTGACATCAGGCCGAAAAAAGTAAAGGATGAAACGGCGTGCAGATTTTGTCTCTACAAGAGCATTTGCTGCTTTGATCTGAGCTTTGATGGCTGTACTTATGAAGTGATTCGATAATACTCAAAACATTCGAACATATGACCTGCCTCTGAGCACAAATGGGGAAAGGGAGGATCGTTTCCTCGTCATTGGAAGAGAGGATCCCTCCCACGATCTTCGATCCTTAAAGCAATCTTCACTCTCGTAATTTAAGTGGTTGTAGCCATTGACAATTCAATTTGTTAGTGGTAATATTTTTAAGTGTCATTAATGAAACTGAATATGCTTCCGTGGCTCAGGCGGTAGAGCAGCGCATTCGTAACGCGCAGGTCGGCGGTTCGAGTCCGCCCGGGAGCTCCAAAAACCCATAATTACAAATTTATTTGTAATTATGGGTTTTTTATGTTGCGCATACTGCTGATTGATCAATCAATACGGATTGCGGGGAAAGGATATTTTTGCTATGATAGACCTATAACTTGGGTATAAGACGAATGCGCGCGGAGGTAAGCAGTATGAGTAAATTTGCCGTGATCGACACGGAAACGACCTGGGGTGATGCGGTGATGTCCATCGGAGTTGTCATAGCAGAATCCCTGACCTTTCAATTAATAGAGAAAAGATATTACATACTCACACCGTACAAAAGCCACGGAGGTATGTTCACAAACGCCCTATACGTGAACAATATAAAGCCTGATCTTGAATGCTCACGGGAAAAGGCAATGAAAGATCTAATCTCGATTCTTGCAGCGCATGATGTTACCACCATGTTTGCATACAATGCAGCATTTGATTATCGACATTTGCCGGAGCTTCGCCACCTTGATTGGCACGACATTATGAAGCTGGCAGCTTACAGGCAGCACAATCCCAAAATTTCGAGTTGTGCTGAATGCTACGGTACGGGCAGGCTGAAGCGTGGTTATGGAGTGGAGAGCGTTTACAGGATGTTGAGCGAGGATTGGACATACTGCGAGCTGCACAACGCCCTAACCGATGCGATCGACGAATTGGAAATTATGAGACTTTTAAACCACGAACTCGACAAATACGCTTTGGCAAAGATAGGATAGGTCCTACTTAATATTCTAGTTTGATCCTCTTTTTCATTCTGAACTGCAGTCTGTCACCCGGCTTTGTCACCCCAAGGGGGGCATACAGCCAAAACCTTCCACTGTACAATGATAAGTACGGTGGATTTTATTTTTATGGAGGTGAGGCAGTGAGTAGAATCGTGTGCGTTATACCGAAGGAGGACTACTGCCTGGAAATCGTTCTCGACAACGGAAGCAGCGTGAATTTGAGCTTAAAGAGCAGGCTTGGAACAATACGATTTGGAATTCTGGCTGATGAGACATTTTTCCGAAAAGCGGTCACCGATGGTTATTGTATTTCATGGGAGGGAAAAGTCGAAATCTCTCTCAGTGAAGTATTCCAACTGGCACAAAAATAAGGAGGAAATTGGAATGAAGAAACAAAGAATACCCAAAAAAATTTTGGCGATAACACTTTCCGACTTCTCTGATGCTCAAGCGATTGCTCCCTGGGCGAAGGATGCCATGACCATGCTGGTGGAAATGGGTACTGTCACCGGCAGCGGCGGCAAGTTATCTCCGGCAAGTACAACAACCCGCGCCGAGATGGCTCAGGTGCTATATAAACGATTGGAACATTAGACAGCAGCATGGTCTCCCATCAGTTTCAAAAAATCATCCCCAATTGGGGGTGATTTTTTTCATGGACCATTCTAATTGATAATGGGCATAGAAAAAAGGAATTAAAAATAGTAAAAAGTCAGGAATGTAAGAGTTCCTATAAATTATAAATCTGGTATTTGAAATTTTTTCCAGAATGGAGTATACTAGGTTGTAATTTATAGCACGGACATACTCAAAACTTTGGTTTGAAACTGAGGTCGAAAATGGGTAAAAGCATATGTCGGGTGCTATGTTAGTTGAAGAGGTGCTGCTATGCCGAAGAAAAGAACCTTTAACAGCAATGCAATTTATGTGACGGAAAAAGTTCGCTTACAATTAAATAAGATTCCATTCTATCCGTGTACGATCATAGAGGCTCCCATGGGTTACGGCAAAACTACTGCTGTTCGTGAATATCTCAAGAATTCAGGTTGCACGGTCCTTTGGCAGAAGGTTTTTAATCATTCTATTTCGGGATTTTGGTCGATGTTCTGCAGACAGGTTCGCACCATTGATACAGGCGCAGCGGAGCATCTGACGCAGCTTGGTTTTCCCGGTGACAGCACGACGAGGGAAAAAGCTTTGGATTTGATTCAGAGTGCCCTCCCTTCCGGGGGAAGCATATGGGTCGTAGACGATTATCACCTGACAGACTGTATCGAGATAGCCGGCTTTATTGAATATCTGCTTTGGAATGAGCTTCCGAACTTTCATATCATTCTGTCTGCTCGGTATACGCATTTTGACAATCTCGAGGAAATGACGCTGAAAGGATATATAAACCACATTCAGAAAGATGCTTTAGAATTGGGCCTGGAGGAAATCATCTCCTATTACCGCTTGTGCGGCATTGCGTTAAAGGAAAAAGATTCCCTTTGGCTGCAATCATACACCGAGGGCTGGATTACGGGACTTTACCTATTGATGTTGAGTTATCAGTCGGAAGGCGCATTTGAAGCTACAGCAAATATCACTGCTTTGATCGACAAGACGATCTATGCTCCCTTTTCTGAAGAGATAAAAGAGCTTCTAATGACGGTGTGCTTTTTTGAAGCATTCTCACAGGAGCAAGCAGCGCACATGTGGGAAAAGGGCGGAAGCATCGAGCTTTTGGAGACCCTTAGTGGCAGAAACGGCTTTATTGTTTGGGATGCACGTAACGGAGTGTATCAGGTACATAAAATTTTTTCTGAATTTCTCAGAGGTTTTTTTGACCAAAATACACCAGATGAGAAACGAAAAATCTATGGACGGGCAGCCAGCTGGTACAAGCAAACAGAAGATTATATCCAGGCGATGGAATATTATCAGCTTGCACAGGACTTCGATGGCTTGCTTACTGCTTTGCAGCTGGATCAAGGATATAGTATGCATAACGAGCACCGGGAAAAGCTTATAGCATATATGGAGGCTTGCCCTGAAGAAATACGAATGAAGCAGCCTTTTGCATTGCTTGTATATGCGATGTGCTTATTCTCTTACAACGAAACAGAACGGTACGCTTCGGTTTGCGGTGAGCTTGCAGATCTTCTTGAAAGCGGGAAGCTTGAACCGGAGACTGCAAGGGAGCTGGCCGGTGAATTCGAGGTTCTTCAAAGCTTTACGGACTATAATGACATTGAAAAAATGTTGGAGCACTACAAAAGAGCGGGAGCGCTTATGGAGAGTCCCGCAAGATTTATGGATACCCGAGGAGGCTGGACCTTCGGATCGCCTTCGATTCTCTATATGTTTCATCGTAAGCCGGGCGAACTTGAGCGGGAACTAAATTCGATGCAGGAGGCAATGCCCTTTTATGATAGTCTTGCCAAGGGGCACGGACGCGGTGCAGAGTTTGTTATGGAATCAGAGCGGGATTACTTTCGCGGTGATCTTGACAGTGCAGAAATAGCAGCCTATAAAGCCTATTTATTGTCAGAGGGCAGCAAGCAGGAGGATATCCTCCTCTCTGCGGTGTTTCTTCAGGCAAAGATTGATCTATATAAGGGCAACTATGGGATAGCGAGGGAACGATTGAAAACGATAAGGGAAGATCTTGAGCGCGGAGGCTGGTATAACCTCATCCATACGATGGAACTCTGCGAAGGGTGGATTCAGCTGTGTCTTGGCAGGAAGCAGGATGTTTCCAAGTGGATTTTAGATGGAGAATTTTTCGAAAGCCGCATGTATTTCCCGGCGATGGCGATGTTTCATATTGCATACGGCAGGGCATTGCTGCTGAGCAGAGATTACGCAAAATTGCTGGGCAGTATGGATCACTTTCTTGAGATTGCTTCTGTTTTTCCAAATTTGCTGAGTCAAATTTATGTACACATTTATGCTGCGGCGGCAAATGATAAGCTTCATCGGAGGGATAAGGCTCTGGAGGAGATTAGAGCGGCACTGGCGCTGGCAATGCCAGACGGATTGCTGATGCCCTTTGTAGAAAATGGTGACCTGACAGAGCATTTATTAGCGGAGCTTTCTCGCAAGGGAGAATACCAAACTGCGGTCAGTTCCATTCGGAAACTGTATCTGCCTTATCATGAGGCAGTTGAGCAGATTTTAAAGGAATTTTTTATAGAAAAGAGGCCGCAATTGACTGAGAGAGAAACAGAAATTGCAAGTCTTGTGGCACAGGGATTTTCAAATATCGAGATCGGACAGCGACTCTTTATTACACAGAATACAGTCAAGACCATGATGAAACGCATCTTTGAAAAGCTCGGCATCCACTCAAGATTGATGCTGCAGCAATACATACGATCCCAGGAATGAAGGAACGAGACTCCTCTCGATTGATCGACATTCAATCCATCCATTATACAGTAAATGTATAGTGGATTTTTTTGTTGGATCATTACAGATTATCCTTAGAACGAACCTTCTGCGGTTTCTTACGGTTAGTTATCGGCAGCTGCTGCAAAAAAAACCAAAATCACGAAGAGGTGCTTCGTGATCTGGCTGTTTGTTTATAGGAGAAGACTTAAGGGAAGGCATCCTGACGGCAAACAGGATACTTCTTCATTAAGCTATCCGCGAATTTTTATTGGCGGCATCATATTCACTACTCCAGTGATGATTGGGTTGCTAACCTTTGACACTTCTGATACACCGCCTATGTTCTGCATGAAACCCGAAATACGAGGTTCACTGATATGTATTATGTTACTATTATAACATCAGATACGGGGAAAAAAGAAACCTTAATTTCGACAGATAAGCCTTAGTTTTCAACAACGAGACCAGTAAATTACAGTTATAGGGATTTTAGTAAAGGTATTTATTTTCTGAGATAATTCACTTGACAGTGGTAAGGATTTGGTATACTTTTAAATTATACTGACTGGTCAAAATAAAAAGGAGAAAAGCGATGCCGAAACTGGGAATGGAGCCGTTGCGTAGGGCTGAGGCGATTAATGCAGCATTGGAATGCTTTTGCATTTACGGAATTGAAAAAACAACTTTGGATATGGTAGCGGAGAAAGCCGGATTCTCGAAGGGTGTTGTGGCTTATTATTTTAAATCCAAACGTCAATTGATGCTGGACTGTATGATGGCATTTTTGAAATCATATCAAAGGAAGATCAGCAGCGTGATTACTCAGGATATGACGCCGGAAGAGATGCTCAAGAAGGTTGTGGAAGTATCTCTTCCGCCTGTCAGTGACGAAAGGGATGAGCCACTAAATGTGTCTGAGCTTGATGGTCACGAAAAGATTTGCCTTCCTCAAAGTAAGATTGCAAGGTTATTCGGTCAGTACATTGCGAAAGCAGCACTGGACGCTGAACTGAAGGAGACGATGAAGAACGTTTATATCAATGATGTGGCTGGGATAGCGGAGCTGATTCGATATGGAAAGAAAGTGTACCATGTTAACGAGCTTGATGAGGAAATGGCAGCATACACCTTGATGGCCCTGATTTATGGCTTAAGCTACTTCAGAATTACTGGCTTCCTTCCTCCAGGTAAGGAGGATAACAGAGCGGCGGCAATTCAGTTTATTGATGAATTATTCAATTGATATATTTTGTGCAAAGGTAGGGGATGGGATTATGAGTTTTCATTTGGAAGAGGTTCAGATTGTATACTTTTCAGGAACCGGGGGGACGAAGCGGATTGCAGATGCCTTCTATGAGGAACTGAAGAAAAGGGAGGTAGGGGTCAGCCTAATTGAACTTGGGGAACATGATAACGAATTAAATGAGAAGGGTGAACCTGCAGGATTTTATATTCTGCTCTTTCCCGTTTATGCGTTTGATGCACCCGGTTTGATCTATCGATGGATTGAATCTCTGGAGGGAGGATTATCAGGAAAGCGGGCTGCGGTAATTTCTGTGTCCGGAGGAGGAGAGGTATGGCCAAATACAGGATGCAGAAACGGGTGCCGCAATGGACTGGAGAAAAAGGGGGTCAAAGTTGTTTATGAAGGCATGATGTGTATGCCTGCAAACTTAGCCGTTAAGATAAATGATGATCTCGCGATGTGGATGATTCGGGCGATCCCCCAAAAAGTAAGTTTGATCGTAGACGATTTGTTCTCCGGAATAGAGCGAAGGACAAAATACAAAAAAGGTCCTGTGTGCGAGTATATTACCAGACTGGAACGCAGAAAGGGGCATTTGTTTGCTCAAAGCCTCAGGATTACCGACGCGTGCGAAAGCTGTGGATGGTGCGAATCCCATTGCCCAGCTTGTAATATTCGGATGACAGGAGAACCGTCTAGACCGGTTTTTATGGACCAATGCATGGTTTGCCTGCGCTGTATTTACGGCTGCCCTTTCGGGGCAATTCGATGCGAAAATTCGGTAATCTTTCAAGAAGGCTTTAATCTGGATGAAGTGGAAAAACGAATGGAAGGAAAAGAGCTAAAGCCAGTAAAGCAATGCTGCACAGGTCTGCTCCTATCGGGAGTGAAAAAATATCTGTTGGAATAGGGATTGTTTCATCTAAATTAAATTAAGAAAAAATTCCAATAAAGGAGAGGTTCGCCTCTCCTTTTAGAGTTCTTTTAGGTTTCACTGAGATTTGGTTACGGTATGAAATCGTATAATTTGTCGTATTAGGTCGCAATTAGGCGAAAAAGAGGTTTTGCGCCTTGGAACGTTATTTTCCTGAGTAGGTATAATCTTTAATTTTTGTTCCAGGAAACACTGCCGCCTTAACCCAAATAATGAAAGGAGCAAGATAGAGCATGAAAACAAACAAACGAAATCAGAATAGGGTGATTTCATTTTTGCTATTAATCTCAATGATGATTACTATGATTCCGATGACTGCATTTGCAGAAAGCCCCGTTGTAACAGATTCGACGGATCTTGATGTGTTTATGAACATCGACCCGAGTCTTGGTATTAAAACTTCGGACTTTCAAGGACTGGTGGAAGATAAGTTAGAGAAGCTTAACGAGATTTATAAGGTTGAAAATGATACGAAAACCTATCGGTTCAAGACGTCGGCAGCGACCATCGATCCTACCGATATCACAAAATGGGAGGTATACGATCATTACGATACTGCGTGGTATGCTGATGATACCGCATGGTATGCAAACTTCAACGGAGACGATCCTATCCCCTCCAACTGGTACCATTATCCTGTAACAGATCAATTCACCACAAGCGTAAAAGCTGCGAACGCCAAGACGAGTATTAAAACAATGCTTAGCGACAAGGCTGGAACAACTACAACCGGCACAAGCTGGGGAAATACTGCAGGACTTAAATCCCATATTTATGCGTACAAGGAAAATGATAAGCCTGCCATGCAGTTCTACGGCTATGGTACAGATGCATGGGCGGACTTTTTGTATTATCCCGCAAGTGCCAGCAGCTCAAAAAGCGTTAAGTTTAACGTTGATGCGAGCAACGTTCTCCCACATTCGCTGAAATATGCCGGCTTCCTGATCAATGCCGGAACAACGGGAACGGGGAGTTCTAAAACGATTAATGGATATGTAATTCTATTTGAATACGGACCTCCAAATGGAACCACACCAGCCACATATCTGATAGGGGCGTATCTATATAAGCTTACCAACGTTAATGTGGATACCCTGCATCGATACGGTTTGAAAAATATTGCAAACAGTACTACCGCTGGATGGACTAAAATAAAAGATGCGGAATCACTTCCGTTTTATTCAAAGAGCCATATCGAGCTTGCCATAACAAGTGACGGACTGAAAGCAACGGTACAGCAGCTCGACGGGAGCGGCAACCTAACAGGGTCACCCAGTTACCTGTTCGGAGCTTCAAACTCTTACCAAACCCTTAATGATACGGGATTCGGCGGCTTCGGACCCTATGTGGATTATGGCGTGAGCGGTCACACCTGTCAGAATACTTCAAGCTTTCGGTATTCCAACCTTGAGATGTCCTTTGCAGAAACCCTCAGCGGCAGCTCTGCACTGGAGGCGTACCAGTTTTCTGACTATCTTAATAAAAGCAAACAGAAATTTTTTGTAAACCTAACTTCGCCTTCGACACAAAATTATTCGGTTTATGAGACTATGAATGATACGGACGCCGCATTCCTCAATATGCTTGCGTCAAATAAGACAGTTTTGATTACTGATGAGCATGAAGATACTTACTTAGAAAAAACTTTGGGAGAAAATGCCAAGGACGTAAACGATATCGACGTCACCGTTGTACAGCCATTGCTTGGAACAAATCCAAATGAGATAGAAATCTTGGCTGCAAAGGTAGCGTGGCTGATTTACAGCACTGCCTATAACCCTGATGCTACTCAAGTAGAGCAGCCGGACTCCGTTGCTGTCGCATCTCTGACGCTGCTTGATGGACCAGGAACAGGAAGCTCGTGGAATGGTGCAAAGCAAATCAATCAGATTAAAAAGGAGTTGATGTCTGGCAACATACTCAAGGTTTACTTGAATCCTGACGGCAGTCAGAATGCAGATGGACTGACGGCATCCTACACATTGACAAAACCAAACGGCACGATAGAAACACTGACGCCCATTCAGGAGAATGGAAAGAGTTACTTTGAGGCCCGAAAAACCGATGCAGTGGGAGACTACAAGGTGACACTCAGCTATGCTATCAATGGAGGGATTCTCACATCGATCCCTGCTGCAGCTACCTATTCCGTGCTGACCGACAGCATCGCACCGACGACCTCGGTTTCTGTTTCGGGTGCCATTGCAACACTGACCTTTACAAACACTGCGGGCACAAAGAGTGGTGAATACACATCAAAGCTTGATTCCTATGCAGTCTATATCAGTACCAGCGCCTCCAAACCTGCTGTTGCTGATGAGCTTTATACTCCTGTGACAGATGATGCGGAAAACGTCAATGTGGCGGAGGTGGCCGAAGAACTGAGCTTGACATTGAGTCCGGAGACAACTTACTACTTCCATGTTCTTCTAAAGGATGAAGCAGGTAATATCGGTCATACCGCGCAAGCCTTTACCTTTGATGGACCGAGGGCAGCCTTTACCAATCCGTCAAGCAATTCCTATACTGCTGACACACCGTTTACAGGCAGTGCAGTTACCTTTAGTTTGACCAAGGGAAGCAGTGATATCGCAACATATCAAATCGGTACAGGAGCATCTTCGCCGACCTTTGGAGCACCGGCTGCTGCAGGTGGACAGACGAGCGTAGAGTATATACTGCCAATAGGTACCTACAGACTATGGATCAAAGCAACTGACGAGGATGGCAGAGATTCTGCTCCGATCAGCATTTACGTTAATACAAAGAAACGACAGGAATTAACAGGCACTAAAACATATGTCTTTGAGGCAGGCGTTGACAAGGAAGCTACCCTTGATTATACTTCGGCCAGCGTTCCTGTACTTGCAGGCGGTGAGTCACTGGGAGCAATTCTTTATGAAAAGATGACCGATCCCAATCATTCTATTTCGCTTTCTGATACAGGGGGCAAAGTGACTATAAATAACTATGTGGGAACGGCAACCATTCAGGTTAAAGCGGAAGGTACGGCAACCCATCACGAGGCAACTGACTTGATTAACGTTCGTGTTGTGAAACCATTCTCCGTATCCCTGGTAATGAGCGATTATTCTACAGCAACGGGCATTACCGTTTACCCAGACTATAATGATTACGGTAGTTTTGGACTTGGCAGTACCCGGGAACTCAAATACCGCAAGGCTGGAACAACCGGCTGGACCTCGGTCCCTGCTGCAGATTGGAACTGGAAATCCCCATACACCTTAGCGTTTAGTGGTATGGATGCGGGAACGAAGTATGAGATGCAGCTTTTTGGACAGAATGCGAAAGCACAGCCGACAATAGCCTCATCCGACATCCGAACGTTTACAACACCTTATGCATCAGCAACGCCCGGAGGCGGGGTAAAAACAGGTACCGGAACAGCAACGATAACCCTGAAGGATACAGAAATCGGAACCACCTATGAGGTATCAATCCAAACGGGTGATGCGGTAGTAGATTCCGTTTGGATCCCCGGAACGGGAACTGATATTACCCATACCTTTGAGAATCTGATCGACGGTAACTACAATATCGTGGTGAAGACTTCCGATGAAATGGTTACTGAGAGGATTCAGATCAAAGACGGCAAACTGATTCCTGAGAATTTTAGTGTCAAACTCATTGGTTCATCCAATACCCGCATCAGAATGAAGGGCAAAAGCCCTGATATAGCGGTAGGTAAGCTGAGTGATTTGTTAAAACCGACCACCAATACCGATGATGCTGCAGGGGTAACCGTGGCTGATCAGGAGCTTGTTTCCAACGGTGGTAAAATCCTCATCGAACTGGTTTCAACTGGGTATGAAGAATCTGATGAAGAAATTAAAGATGATGTAGATAAAATCAATAAAATAAAAGGTGGGCAGACACTGGCAATGCTGGTTGATCTCTCGGTTTTCAAAACCGTTTGGGAGCCTAATTCTGCAACAGGTGAGCAGAATCGTATGACCACGATTCCCGAAAAGCTTACCGTTGCTGTTCCCCTGAGCAATATCAAGGGCAGCAATGTAAAGGTCTACCGAGTCCATGGCAATGCAGTGGCGCAGGTGATCCCTGAGGCAAGACTGGATGCTGACGGAGTGACCTATGTATGGGCGGACAACTATCAGATTGACGGTTCCACGCTTACAAAAGGATCCGCTGTCGGATCAGAGGAATATGTGGTTCTGAGCGGTGAATACGCGGTGCTTTATGTAGATAAATTCTCTACTTATGCTGTTGGATATACACGGTCAAGCAGTTCCGGTTCTTCCAAACCTGCTGTGACACAAACTGTGGCGGTTGACAACCCATCTCACGGAAAAGTTACCGGTGATACAACAGGAAAAAAAGCCGGAGACACCGTAACCCTTAAGGTCACTCCCGATGACGGTTACGTACTCAGCAAACTGGATATTCGTGACGCAAACGGCAACAAAGTATCTTACATACAGAACAGCGATGGAACATATCGCTTCACCATGCCTGCAAGTGCAGTTACGATAAAAGCTGAATTTGAAAAACAGCAGACAGGACTGGCAGATCCATCGGTGACTGGTGTTGCAAAGTGGCTGATCACCGATGATCACATCAGGTATATGGTGGGAGACGACAATGGATACTTCAATCCAGACAAAAACATGACACGTGCAGAAGCTGCGCAGATGTTCTATAATCTTTTACTGAATAAGGATGTCAACGTTACAGCTTCCTTTGCTGACGTGGCAGAAGGTGCATGGTATCAAAAAGCAGTAGAAACATTGGCTGCACTCGGTGTGGTCACAGGATATGATGGGGTATACAGCCCGAACAAAAACATTAGCCGCGCTGAGTTTACTGCAATTGCAATGCGCTTTGCCGTTTTAAGCGGTGGCAATGCAAGCTTTAGTGACGTATCCAGTTCCGACTGGGCACACCAATACATTATGTCCGCTGCAGGATATGGCTGGATCAATGGCTATTCAGACGGCACATACAAGCCCCAAGCGCTGATCACCCGTGCAGAAGTTGTAACCATTGTAAATAATATGTTGGGAAGAAGCGCGGATAAAGAATATATTGACAACAATCTCAGCAACTTGAAAATATTCCCTGATGTTAATAAGAATAGCTATTGGGCTTATTATGGCATCGTGGAAGCGACAAATGCACATGACTTTGAGAAAGCAAACGGTAAAGAAAGTTGGACTGATTTAAACTAAATCACCTCCCGAATCACTTTATCAGTTGGCATAACCCCTATGAACCCCGCTCTGGCAGCTCTGCCAGAGCGGAGTTTTCATTTACACATAGGAGCAGGATTCTCCTTGCAGAACTGAAACTACTGATATATATTAAAAGATACTGCATATTCAAACGAAGGGAAGCCGTTATGATTGTAAAGAGCCGCCATTTGACCCTTGATAAGAAAAAAATAGGAAGCGTACTGCTTGCTATAGGAATGATAGCAGCTGTGGTTATCCCTTTGTATATTGTAAAACATGCATTGCTGCCTTCAGCTCCGAGGGTTAACGCCGGGCAGCTCGATCTTACAGGTTGGGATTTCGAACAAAATGGGGTCATCCCTTTGAACGGAGAATGGAGCTTCTACTGGGAGCAATTTTCAGATCCCGAGCCCGATTCTCAAGCGACGCCGGATGCTTTTGTGCGTATTCCTGGCGTGTGGACAAGCTATGTTTTGAATGGAAATAAGCTTCCTGCCTACGGGTATGCAACTTACACGATGAAAATTTCTGGACTAAAAGGGATCATGGCATTGAGACTGGATCACTGTGCCACTTCCTATCAGTTATATATTAACGGGAAGCTGGCAGCACAGAACGGGCAGATCGGAAAAAGTGCAGAGGAAGCGGTTCCGTACTATGAGTCAAAGACCGTTATCTTTAATGCTGACAAAGAAAAGACAATCCTTACCTTACATATCTCCAATTTTACTTATGCCAGAGGGGGACTTTGGTATCCGGTGCAGCTGGGCAGACCTGGAGATATAGGCAGTATCAATAATCGTATTGCCAACCAAAGAACCTTTATTCTAGGAAGTGTTTTGACACTGCTGACGCTGTGTGTATATGCTTTGTTTTTGGGCATTCGCAAACCGTCACTTTATTATTTTATGCTTATGTCCCTTTGCTCGGTAATCGTAGTCCTTGTTTATGGGGACTACATGCTAGTGAAGCTTTTCAAATCCTTCCGTATTGCCATCGTGTTGGAATATTTGTCAATTACACTATTCCCGATGTTTATCGCACTTTTTCTGCAAAGCCTGCTGCAGCGCCCTGAAAGCTGGATGAAAAAAATCATTCCGGCAGCCAGTATTTCCTTATTTGGCATTACTTTGATTACTCCAATCCATACTTTCACACGGCTCATTGTTGTTATGGAGATATGGGCTGTCCTAATTACCCTTTACCTTCTTTATAGTATTGCTACAAGTAAAAAGACATATAAATCTTCACTTTTCTTGGGAACGGTAATCATGACTACCGGAGGAGTAGTAGACTTTTTATATCAGGCTTGCGTGATCCCGGTGGGGAATATTGCTTCACTAGGGTTCTTATTCATGCTTCTTATCTTCGGATTTCCGCTGCTGCAGCATTATATTCTCATGGAAAAAGAACGCACATGGGCGATGGAGCGCTCGAAGAATGCAGAAATAACCTTCCTAAGTGCCCAAATTAAACCACACTTCTTATATAATGCGCTGAATGCGGTCGCTAATGTTAGCGAAAAAGACGGGATGAAGGGCAGCCAACTGATTCTGGATCTTGCGGTATTCTTCAGAAAAAAACTGGAGTTTACAGACTTAAACAGAAAAGCTTCCCTGGGCATGGAGCTTGATTTTGTAAAGAAGTATTTTGAAATAGAGAAAGCAAGATTTGGAGAGAAGATCAAACTGGATTTGCAGATTGATGCACCCCTTGAGCACGAAGTCCCGATTCTGATGTTGCAGCCGCTGGTAGAAAACTCGGTAAGACATGGAATCTCCAAAAAACTAACAGGTGGAACCGTTCGGATTAAGGCAACTATTTCGGGAAAGAATTTATGTGTGGAAGTAGAGGATGATGGAATCGGAATTGAACCGGAAAAGCAGAAGGTATTATTAGATGAGGGAGATGCCGGTGCAGGCGTAGCCTTATTAAATATTCATCAGAGAATGCTGCATATGTATGGCACTGAATTGGAAATACAAAGTACACCGGGCAAAGGTACGACTGTTCGAGTAATAATATCTGGAGGAAAGAATGCATGATCAGAATTGTGGCGGTAGATGATGAATACCACATTTTGGAGCGATTTGAACGAATGGCTGCAGAATTTGATGAGATAGAACTCTGCGGGGTGTTTACAAGTGGAGATGAGCTTCTTGAGTATCAGGAACTGAGTATTTTGGATGCTGTTTTTCTGGATATTGAAATGCCCGGTATTCAGGGCATTGCTCTCTCAAATTTAATTCTAAAAAAGAATCCACAAATCTCAATTGTATTCATGACTGCATTTGCACAATATGCAGTTCAAGCTTTTGATATCAATGCGATTGACTATCTACTCAAGCCTGTCTCAAAGGAGAGGCTTGAAATAACAATCGGAAGGCTAATCGCAAGAAAAGCTGCAGGCAATCATGGTGCCAAGCCTTTTGTGCAGTGTTTTGGAGAATTTGAAATCTTTGTGAATGAGGAAATTCTGATATGGAAGAACTCGAAGGCAAAGGAAATCCTGGCATATCTCATACATAAAAAGGGGATACCCCAGAGCTGGCAGAAGATTGTGGATGCTGTATGGCCCGAATATAATCCATCAAAGGCTCACGCAAACTTCAACGCTACCATGTATTTGCTCCGTAGGATCTTGGCAGAAGCGGGGATTGATCACATCCTGGAAAATAAGCGGGGAAATTATAGAATCAAAAAGGATGAAATTTATTGTGATGTATATGTCTTTGAGGAGGATGCCAAGCGTGCCTTGTTAGGGGTTGTTTCGTCTGAACTAATACAGAAGCTGGAACTTTTGTATCAGGGCGTGTATATGGAAGAAACAGGCTATGAATGGGCATATCCAAAGGCAGGAGCGCTGGAACAGTTGGCACATAAGCTGAATCTTGTTTTGTAAAGCCAAAACATCCGTTTAGAAGAGTAACCGTCAAGAGCTCTTGATCTTTAAGGAGATTCTTGATTTTAGACGGGTTATCCTCTATACTTGTCTGGGATGGTATTTACAGGAGAGTGAAAGAATTGACGAGAGAAAAATTGATCGGTAACATGCTGCTGCTATTCACATCGATTATCTGGGGATCAGCTTTTGTGGCACAAAGAGTGGGGATGGACTTTGTCGATCCTTTTACTTTCAATGGGGCAAGGTTTGCCTTATCTGCACTGGTGCTGTTACCGGTTATGGGCATCATGAGAAGTAGAAACGGGAAAAATAAGAAAATAGAGCAGGTCAAGGAAACGGAAGTGGCCTTGGCCGAAACTGCAGAGCAGAAGAGAACCATGATAAAAGCAGGAATGATCTGCGGCAGTATTTTATTTTGCGGCTCTACGCTGCAGCAGTTTGGTCTGGTGTTTACTACCGCTGGAAAAGCAGGCTTTATCACAGCCCTGTATATCTTGCTTGTACCAATCTTCAGTCTGGCGATCAAGCATAGGCCCGGTTTGAAATGCTGGATCGGTGTGGCATTCGGTGCGACAGGTTTATACTTACTGTGTATAACAGAATCCTTCACCATAGCTCCCGGGGACCTGATTGTTCTCGTAGGTGCTGGTTTCTGGGCACTTCATCTTCTGGTCATCGATTACTTTCTTCCGAGGATAACGGATGCCATTAAGCTTTCATTTCTTCAATTTGCAGTCTGTGCGGTGTTTAGCCTGATTGCTGCATTGATCTTTGAAGAAATCTCCATACAGGGCTTAATGCAAGCAGCAATTCCGATTCTCTATGCCGGCATCTTGTCCGGCGGAGTGGGTTTCACGCTGCAGATCGTAGGTCAGCGGCATACCAATCCCACAGTAGCTTCACTGCTTCTCAGTATGGAAGCGGTCTTTGGAGCGTTATTTGGCTTTCTCATCCTGAGGGAAATTATGACACAAAGGGAACTTTTGGGCTGCGTTCTCATGTTCAGTGCCATTATTATTTCCCAATTACCGGATAAAAAGAAGCCGGAATGCATATCTTAATTTCAAGCAAAATCAGAAAAAGAGTTTGGGGGGATTCATTGTGAAAATTGCGGAAAACCTGACAGAACTGATCGGCAATACGCCATTGCAGTATCTGAAACAGTACAGTAAGGCAGCTGGTGCCGATCAGGCGTCGCTCATTGCCAAGCTGGAATACTTCAATCCTCTGGGAAGTGTGAAGGACAGACCTGCGCTTGCTATGATCCGGGATGCAGAGGAGAAGGGCTTGCTCAAGCCCGAAAGCGTAATCATTGAACCCACAAGCGGAAACACCGGAATAGGGCTGGCTTTTGTTGCTACAGCCAGAGGATACCGCATCATTTTGACTATGCCTGAGAGCATGAGTCTGGAACGGCGAAGGCTTCTTTCGGCACTTGGCGCTGAACTGGTGCTGACTCCTGCTGCAAAAGGAATGAAAGGCGCAATCGCGGAAGCGGAACGATTGGCATCTGAGACACCGCAGGCATTCATTCCCGGACAGTTTACCAATCCCGCAAATCCCAAAGTGCACAGAGAAACCACTGCGGAAGAGATCTGGAAGGATACCGACGGTCAAGTGGATATCTTTGTGGCTGGAGTGGGAACCGGCGGCACGGTAACCGGAGTAGGAGAACGTCTAAAGGAGAAGAGCAGATTTATTAAAATTGTGGCGGTGGAGCCTTTCGACTCCCCTGTTTTATCAGGCGGTGAAGCAGGACCCCATAAGCTTCAAGGAATCGGCGCAGGCTTTGTTCCTTCCGTACTCAACGTAAGTGTACTGGACGAAATCATGAAGGTGAAGGCTGAGGATGCTTTTGACACAGTTCGACTGCTGGCTCAAACAGAAGGACTGTTGGTTGGGATTTCCTCAGGTGCGGCACTCTATGCCGGCACGCTTTTGGCAAGACGTCCAGAAAATGAGGGGAAAAAGATCGTCATACTTCTTCCCGATTCCGGAGAACGGTACTTATCTTCAGAGCTATTTTAATGAAACCCGAAATCAGAAATTTATTTAATCTAATACAAACTTAAAGGAGTGTGTTCAATGGAACAGCAAAAACGTGAATACGGACTATTCACCACTATTGCTATGATCGTAGGAATCGTTATCGGTTCTGGAATTTTTTTCAAGTCTGACGATATGCTGGGGTATACCGGCGGTAATGTAGGACTTGCTGTGCTGGTATTCTGCATCGCAGCATTTACTATCGTATTCGGCTGTTTGACCTTCAGCCAGCTTGCCGCATTATCGGACAAGCCAGGCGGAGTCATCACCTATGCCAACGAGTTTATTGGAAAACGGTGGGCAAGTCTCTTTGGTTGGTTTCAGGTATTTGTTTACTATCCAACGCTGACTGTTTTGCTTTGCTGGGTAGTTGGTATTTATACAGGGCTGACTATGGGATGGGATTTAACTTTCGTTGGAATGGTTGGAGTTGGATTGGTCTGGTTCTTCATTTGCTTCCTATATAATATCTTTTCTGCTAAAATCGGCGGGTTATTTCAGGAAGCCACTGTTGTGATCAAGCTGATTCCCCTTTTTGCCATCGCTATCGGCGGTTTGGTCTTTGGAGACCCCATCGCGGCAATCCAAAATCCGTCACCCGAAGCAATCGAGGCAACCAAGACCTTGGCGTGGACAGCAGCCATCGGCCCAATCGCGTTTTCTTTTGATGGGTGGATTGTATCCACTGCTGTTGCCCATGAAGTAAGGGATTCAAAACGAAATGTTCCAAGAGCACTCGTGGCTGCACCGTTGTTTATTTTAGCTGCGTATCTGATGTATTTCCTCGGTATTACAGGTTACCTGGGGGTGGAACAGGTCATGGAGCTTGGAGACACTGCCGTCGCAGTTGCTGCGACCAATCTTTTGGGACCCACCTTTGCCGGAATCATCTATGTCTTTGTAACAATCTCGGTTATGGGAACTGCAAACGGACTTATTTTAGGTTATATCAGACTTCCTTATTCCCTTGCACTGAGAAATGCAATCCCCGGTTCAAAGGCTGTGGCAAAAGTCAACCGTAAGCTGAACATGCCTGTAAATTCTGCTATTTTTGCAATGGCAGTATCCGGCGTTTGGTGGGTGATCCATTACCTGCAGAACAAGTACAGCTTGCTGGTCAATGGAGATATTGCGGAAATCGCTATTTCCGTTAGCTACTTGCTCTATATCGTGCTATATTATCAGGTCTTCAGACTCTGGAGAGAAGGACGGGTTAAGGGCGTTTGGTATGGAGTTGTATTCCCAATCTGCGCCACTTTGGGCTCAATGTTCGTTCTGATTGGCGGACTGGCGAATCCACAGTTCATAATTTTTGTCGTTATTTGTATGGTGGCCATTATCGGAGGATATGTATACGGCAAGAATGCAAAGGACGATGTAGAACTCTAAACCCTAGAACGCGCAATGCGAATAAAGCGTCCCGGATATGGCATGCCAATACTCTTTATCGGAGAGGACAGGCCATTCGGGACGTTTTTATTAATAACTACCGCAAGTGCAGGGACTGAAGGCTGGCGAACGGAGTAGGAATTGACGGCAGAAAGGCAGTCTCGAATGCTGCTAACGAAAGCGCAGTGACTGCTGCTGATTGAGGTAATCAAATAAACCTTCGGCAAAATAATTGCTTGTGCTTTCCGCCTGATCCAGCAAACTGCTGAAAATATTAATATTCCGGCTATAATCACCCATTAGGAAGGAGGTGGACTGATCTAAGGTGCTGCGCAGATTGGTATAAAGCCTGTTTCGCCATTCATCTTCACTCCAATAAGGGTTGATGGATGCAAGAAATGCCGCTCGTTCATCCGCATTCTGATACAATTGCTGTGTAATCAGGCCAATCTCCTCTACATTCCCTTCTATTTGAGCCGTTACCAGCGCATCAATCAAGTCAATATAGCGATAAAACAGTGTTACGTATTCTCCGACAACAATCTCGCCGAAAATTTGCCTTAGAATATTGACATAATCCACCGGTACCTGTAAGAGGCGGTTATAGACTTCATCTGTGTCTCCAAGACCCATATATCTGCTGAGCATATAATTTCTGATCCAGATTACTAACTCAAACCAGAATATTCGAATTCCATAGATGGCATTCATTTGATCATAGTTAATGCATTGTACTCCTTCTGTACCCGGAGCAGCAGAAGCTCCGGCGCCAGAGGTGATATAATCATACACACCCTCTGCAAACACATCACCCATCAGATTCGTATGTGCATTCAATTGATTATAGATCTGAATATCCCTGCTGTAATCACCCCTTGACAGTGCATTGGCTTCTTCAAAAATATACTGCGTATAAGTGGTCAGGAGGTTTTCATATTCAATTTGGTTCCAATACGGGTTCATGGCCTCAAGATAACTTGCTCGCTCCTGGATATTGGCGTAAATCTGCTCCAGGTTTTGGCTTATTCCTTCCATATCCCCTGCAAGCTGGGCAGTAATCAATTCACGGAGAGGAATTGCAAATTGGCTTAATAACTGACTATATTCCTCAGAGGATCGCCGTCCGAAAATGATCTGCATCATATCTCCGATCTCTAAAGATTCAGAATATAAACGGTTAAAAAGATCTTCTGCGGTCCCGATATTGTAATAACGGCTAAGCAGATAGGCTCTGGTCCAGGTAGTCAACCTTCTGTAATAGATTCTAGCGTTAAAAATCATATTCATTTGGCTGTATGTAATACATTGGGGATTGAAACTGTATGTTTCGATCATAATACTTCACCATTGGGGAGCAAGCCTGATGCAATCCTTGAATCCCTTATCAAAATTAGGAATGGAATCTTTCTGCTATCTATCATACGTTTCAAATTCAGTCATATTCCTTTCTTCTTTCGGCTTACTTAGGACTTATTATCAAATTGCTTCAAGCGATACCACCCACGATTTTCTTGCCAGCTCTGGGGAAGCACCGTATAATGAAATTGAAATTACCAGAGTGCTCCCAGAGAGTCGGGAACCTTAGAGAGGTCATTCACATGGATCGTAAATACTAGCAGTTGGAGTAGAAATATATTGGAAAGGGAAGGAATGCCTTAATGAAAGAGGATAGAGGAAAAATTAAAATTGCTCTTCTCGGTTTTGGAAATGCGGGGAAGGCCTTTGCAGCGCTGCTGCAGGATAAATTGGAAGAAATCAGGAAAAACTACCGAAGCGATGTCATTGTGACGGCCATCGCCACAGGAAGCCGTGGCTGCCTTATCAATGAAAATGGAGTGGATGTTGCGAGAGCATTAAGCGAAATTCAGGAGCAAGGACGCTTTTTCGCTGAGAATCCCGATGCTTCTACACTTACCTCTCTTGAAATCGCAGAGAAAGCAGCTTACGATATCTTGGTTGAGATGACTCCGCTTGCTATTTTTTCCGGCCGGCCCGCAATTGATCATATTGAAGCCGCATTTCACAGGAAAAAGCATGTGATTACTGCCAATAAAGGCCCGATTGCCTGGGATTTTAAGAGGTTGCGAAGACTGGCGGAATCCCAGGGCGTGAGATTTTGCTATGAGACTACGGTGATGGACGGTACACCGGTATTCAACCTTGTGGAGGATACCTTGAAACTTTGCAGGGTAACCGCGGTAAAAGGAATCCTGAATTCCACGACAAATTTCATTCTCGAGGAGTTAGCAAAAGGCAGACCATATGATGAAGTGATTGCAGAAGGAAAAATGAAAGGCTTTGTCGAAGCCGATCCTGCTTTGGATGTGGAAGGTTGGGATGCGGCTGCAAAAACCGCTGCACTGCTGAATGTTCTGATGGACGCGGATATTACACCTGATTTGATTCAGCGGAAGGGAATTGCAGGAATCACCACCGATCAGCTTCGGGAGGCTGATGCAAGGGGTAAGGTAATCAAACTTCTTTGCAGAGGCACAATTCAGAACGGAACAGTAATTGGGAGTGTTGGGCCGGAGGAGATCGATCAGAAGGACCTTTTTGCATCGATATCAGGAACTTCATCTGTAGTCACCATCACCACTGATCTTATGGGACCTGTTTCTGTAGTGGAGCATGATCCTGAAATTCTACAGACAGCATATGGTGTACTAAGTGACCTGATTCGGGTAATCGGATAGGTGTTGCTTCCCAAACGAAATCTATGATAGAATATTCTATACTGTTTTCTAATCTAAAATATAGATTTTATGGAAAATTGTATCAACATCGATTGATGTTAAACGATCGATTGCAGGAGGAGAAAAGAATGAACAGCTCCAAATATAGAGATGAAGAATATACCCGAAGACCCATACGTGATTTAAAGGATATGATCAATAGCAGTGCTGAGCTGTTTGCGGATAAGAATGCGTTTCTGGTGAAGAATGCGCCTGGAGGAAGCTATGTTCCTATCAAATTCAGCAAGTTCAAGACAGACATCGATGAGTTCGGTACTGCGCTGTTGGATTTGGGCCTGGGAGGTAAAAATATAGCAGTCATCGGAGAGAACCGCTACGAGTGGGTTGTCTCCTATCTGGCAGTGGTAAACGGGGTAGGCGTTGTTGTTCCCTTGGACCGTGAGCTGCCTGCCCAGGAAGTGCATAATCTGCTTGAAAGATCCGGCACCAGTGCGATCATCTATTCCAGCAAAGTGGGTGCTGTTGTAGAAGAAGCGATCCAGGGGATTGAGAGCATAGAATACAGTATTAGCATGGACGCTACAGATCACATAGATCACAAGCTTTCCATGAAAAAGCTTCAGAGAGCTGGAAGAAGATTGCTTATGGAGGAGCAGCGCAATTTTATCGATGCAGAAATCGACAGAGAGGCAATGTGCTCCCTGCTTTTTACTTCCGGAACAACAGGAATGGCAAAAGGTGTGATGCTCTCTCATAAGAATATCACAGCCAATGTGTTCAATATGTCAAAGTTCGTTGATGTTTCACAAAATTTCACAGGACTTTCCGTTTTGCCAATGCACCATACGTATGAGTTAACCTGCCATGTTTTTACTTCCATGTACCAGGGCTGCTGTGTTGCAATCTGTGAAGGACTGAAATATATCGTCAAAAATATGGCGGAGTCCCAGGCCAACATTATGCTCGGTGTTCCGTTGATCTTCGAGTCCATGCACAAAAAAGTATGGAAAAAGGCCGAGGATAGCGGAAAGGCGAAGAAAATGCGGGCTGCGGTACAGCTTTCCAAGCAGCTTGGTAAATTGAATATTAAATCAACAAAGAAACTATTTAAAGCAGTGCACCAAGCCATGGGGGGACACATGCAGGTGTTTATTTCAGGTGCGGCAGCCATAGATCCCGCCGTTGTCGAGGATTTCAACGCCATGGGAATTACGATGTTTCAGGGCTATGGGATGACGGAAAATTCACCGATCATAGCGGTCAATAAGGATCGGTACTATAAGCCTGCTTCCGTTGGACTGCCCATGCCGGGCACGGAAATTCGCATCATTGAAGAGGATGAGAACGGCGTTGGGGAAATCATTTGCAGGGGTGATTCTGTCATGCTGGGGTATTATGACAATCCGGAGGAAACCGCAAAGGTTCTTGTAAATGGATGGCTTCACACCGGTGATTATGGCTATTTTGACAAGGATGGTTTTTTATATATCTCTGGCAGAAAGAAGAATGTAATCGTAACCAAAAACGGTAAAAACATCTTCCCGGAAGAGGTGGAATTCTATCTGAATAAGAGCGACTTTATCAGTGAAGTTGTCGTTTGGGGTCTTGATGAAGAAAAGTCGGGAGACACCATCGTATGTGCTGAAATTTTCCCCGATTTTACAGCAGTGGAAGCGAAATTCGGGAAGATCAGCGAAGCAGAACTGAAACGGCTGCTCAAGAAAGAAATCGATGAAATCAACGAACATATGCCGCTTTACAAGCGTGTGAAGCGGTTTGATATAAGGGAAGAAGAGTTTGAGAAAACCACTACAAAAAAGATAAAGCGTTATACCGCAAACCGTGTTTAGGAAACGCTGACACGATGAGTGTGCTCAGATGGACGGAAAATTAGCCGCTCAAATGTGTGCACGGAATGAAGCAGCGCTTCCTTCCACAAGAGAGATCGAAAAATTGCACTACCTGATTAAAAGGAGGATGGGAAAATGGATGCCAGCCAGTATAAGGCAATGAAGGAAAAGGAAATGGAGTATGCTGTCAAGCGGGTTGAAGATATTAAGAACAGCAAGGATAAGTATATCCTTTATCGGGATATCAGACCGATCATAGATTTAAAACAGATGCTCGAATCCAGCGTTGAATTATATGGTGACAACATTGCGTTTCATGTGAAGGACAAGGTGGGAGGCCCTTATCGCGGGATCACCTACAGAGAAGCAAAGAGAGACGTGGATGCTCTTGGAACGGCTTTTTGCTCCATGGGGCTCAAGGGGAAAAGCATTTCCATCATTGGGGACAATCGTTACGAATGGGCGATTTCCTACCTGGCTGCTGTCTGCGGAACAGGTGTTGTGGTACCGCTGGACAAAGAACTGGGAGCTTCTGAGCTTGAACAGCTGATCAAGGAAGCAGATGTAGAGTGCATTATTTACACACAGAAATATGAAAAGATTTTCCAGGGCATTAAGGAGCGTGGAGAAACGAGACTCCAGTTCCTGGTCAATATGGATGCGGCCGTCAGTGACGAGCAGCGGCTCTCGCTAAGGGAAATCACCGAAGCAGGAAAAGTTCTTTTAGATAATGGGAATAGAGATTTTGTAGATGCGCAGATTGAAAGAGATTCTATGAGCATCATCCTGTTTACCTCTGGTACAACGGGAATCGCCAAGGGAGTTATGCTGTCCCACGGCAACATTGTTGAGGATCTGATGGCATCCCCGACCCTGCTTGAGGTTACTCCACAGGATGTATTCTTCTCGGTTCTTCCCATTCATCATACGTACGAATGCACCTGCGGCTTCCTGATGCCTTTATATCGAGGCGCATCCATCGCTTATTGCGAGGGATTAAAATATATTGTCAAAAATCTCTCGGAGGCAAGACCAACGATCTTTTTAGGGGTTCCATTGATCTTCGAGAGTCTGTATAAAAAAATATGGCAGAATGCAAAGAAATCAGGCAAGGCGAATACCTTGAAGAAGGTCATTGCCATCAATAAAAAGACAAAGAAAATTGGCATTGATTTAGCGCCGATCTTCTTTAAACAGATACAGGCACTCTTTGGCTGCAGAATGAAGGTTTTGATCTGCGGCGGAGCAGCCATCGACCCTGATGTTCTGCAGGGAATCCGTGATTTCGGGGTCAATGCACTTCAGGGTTACGGCCTGACAGAGTGTGCACCCATCTGTGCGTTAAATCCGGATCAGTATCCCAAAAACGATGCGGCAGGGTATGCACCTCCCGGCTTCCGCCTGAAAATTCATGAACCAGACCCGGAAACTGGCATTGGGGAAATCTGTGCCGGCGGCGGCAACATTATGCTGGGTTATTACAATAATCCGGAAGCCACAGCAGATGTTCTCCGGGATGGATGGTTCCATACTGGAGATTTGGGTTATCTTGACAAGGACAACTTCGTTCATATCACGGGCCGGATTAAGAATGTAATTATCACAAAGAACGGCAAGAATGTTTATCCGGAAGAGCTTGAAAACCATCTGGGCAAGATTCCATATGTGCAGGAATGCCTGGTATGGGGAAAGAATAGCGAGGAAACGGGAGAAACACTGATTTTCGCCAGCATCAGGGCAGATTATGATGAGGTCAAAGAAGCTTTGGGTGAGAACTACAGTGAAGAGGATGTTGCTGCATTGATTTGGAAAGAGATCGATGTGCTGAATACCCAACTTCCATTCTTCATGCGAATCAAAAAAATCGATATCCGTAAGGAGGAGTTCGAAAAGACCACAGGAAAGAAGATAAAACGCTTTGTCGATGCAAATAAAGGAATTCAATAGAAAAAAATAACAACCCATTCATGTGTTGTTTCTAAAACCCAATTTAAAATATCTGTGAGAGGTGACAAAGAAATGAGTAATTCAGAAATCAGGTACCCTTTGGTTGAACTTGATTTGAAAAAATTCAGAAACAACGTCGACCAGGCGGTAGAGCGCTGTGGAAAACTAGGTATCGGGCTTGCGGGAGTGATCAAGGGTTTTACCGGTATCCCTCAGGCAGCAAAAGAGTTTGCCGATGCGGGAGTGGACTTTATTGCATCTTCCCGCTTGGAGCAGATTCAGGCTGCGATGGATTATGGGATTAAAGCGACTTATATGTTAATCCGCGTGCCAATGCTGAGTGAGGCCTCCGAGGCTGTACGTCTGACAGATATCAGTCTCAACAGCGAGGTTACGGTTCTCAAGGCACTCAATGAGGAAGCCTTGAAGCAGGGGAAGATACATAAGGTTCTCCTGATGGTGGATCTGGGGGATCTTCGGGAAGGCTTCTGGGACAAAAAGGAGCTATTAGATACTGCGGTGATGGTTGAAAAAGAGCTGGATGGTCTGTATCTTTCCGGGATTGGTACCAATCTTGGCTGTTATGGATCAATCCTTGCGACTCCAGAAAAAATGAATGAACTGATTGCAGATGCTGAGATGATCGAAGAAGCCATCGGGAGAAAGCTTGATCTCATATCAGGAGGAGCTACCACATCGTTTCCCATGGTGCTTAATGGCACCATGCCGAAAAGAATTAACAATCTTCGCATGGGAGAAGGAATTATTCTGGCGAAGGATCTGAAAGATCTCTTTAAACTGGATATGAGCTTCATGTATCAGGACGCTTTCACATTGAAAGCGCAGATCATTGAACTCAAGAATAAGCCCAGCTATCCGGTAGGGCAGCTTTCCTTTGATGCCTTTGGTAACGTAGGAACTTATGAAGACCGGGGAATTAGAAAAAGGGCATTGCTTGGTCTCGGAAAGGTTGACGTTGCATATCCGGATATGATTTATCCCCGAGATAGAGGAGTTGAAGTACTGGGCGCCAGCAGTGACCACTTGATTCTTGATGTTGAGGATGCCCAGCGGGAATACAAAGTGGGAGATATCGTTGAATTCGATCTTTGCTATGCTACCTTGGTGTTTGTTACCAATTTCCCCAATGTAAGAATCGTCTGCAAATAAGGCAAGAAAAATCAATTCCTTCGTAGAATTGGTTTTCAAATACAGCATAAAAACGAAATATAACTTGGCGGTGAGTCTTCACCGCCTTTTTACCTAATGAGAAATTACATTACCAGAGTGGCGAAGCCACCTTTTTTACTATTGACAGGTTAGAGGCGATACGATATAGTTAGCTTTAGCTAACTCGAAATCTACGAATGTGGATTTTATTTTTTGGAGCAAGGTTAGCATAAACTAACTATTAAAAGGAGGAACTTATGAAACGATTGAAGCGAATCGCAATAGCTGCGTCGTTTTTTCTGGTTTTGTGTGCACAAGGTGTATCGGCCGCAAATCAGCAAATTGAAGATATGCCTTCCAACTGGGCAAAGGCAGCAGTGGAACAGGCAGTTGAGGAGCGTTGGCTCACCCCATATAATGGCAGGGTCTATCCTGACCGTGCATTGACACGGGCGGAAATGGCAGCAATTGTAGGCAGAATCTTCGGAGCTTCATCTAAAGGAGACGTCAGCATGTATTCCGATGTGCCTGGATCCAAGTGGTATTCAGGGGATATGGCAAAAGCAGTACAAATGGGTGCCTTTCAGGGTGAAGGGGACAAGCTCTACCCAGAACGCAACATATCAAGGCAAGAGGCTTTTACGGTAATTAGCCGTATTTTGGAACTGAAGAACAGCGGCAGTGCAGAATTCCTAAAGGGATTTACAGATCGGCCAGCAATTTCACAGTGGGCAAGTGAAAGCATTGCTTCTCTTGCGGAGAGCGGTTACATAAAAGGCTCCGGAGCAATGCTCCGGCCAAATGATGAGATTACAAGAGCTGAATTTGCACAGCTCATGTCAAATATAACGGGAACCCATTTGTCAGAATCGGGAGAGCATACCGGAAACTATGCCGGAAATCTTGTAATTTCTGCTCCGGGAGCAACTTTGAAAAATTCCGTCATATCAGGAGATCTGATTCTTAGCGATGGTGTTGGTACCGGCAATATTATGCTGGATCATGTTACCGTAGAAGGGCGTCTCGTGATCAGGGGAGGCGGCAAGGATACCGTAAAGCTGGTTTCCTCAAAGGTCAAGGGAGATGTGATCATCAACAACCGGAACAATGCAGTCAGGATTTTGGCGGATGAAGAGACCGGCCTTCAAAACGTTCTTGTTATTAACCAGGTGATTCTTGGCGCGGATATTGCTAACCTGACCGTTTTTGATCAGGCGGCGATCATCATTCAATCGGGTAAGGTCACAACTCTTGAAGTGGTGCCGGCGGCAGTGGGGACCAAAATTACCGTGGAGTCCGGAGCTGCTGTCAATTCGGTAATCGTTTCTGCAAAGAACACCGAACTGAGCGGAAAAGGACAGGTGGAGAACGTTGCGGCCAAAGCGGATAATCTTTCTGTCAATACACCGGGAACAAAGGTCACCGCAGCAGCGGACGTCAGTGGAGTTCGTGCAGGAGGTATCTCTGTTGAGGCCGGTAAAACTGCCGTTATTGATAAGAGCGGTATGGGTATTGTGACGGAGAAAAAGAGCGGGTCAGGCGGCGGAAGTACGAATGCGGGAGGAAATGAGCCGGGAGGAAACGATCCCGGCGGAAATGAGCCCGGCGGAAACGAGCCAGGAGGAAATGAACCGGGAGGAAATGAGCCAGGAGGAAATGAACCGGGAGGAAATGAGCCTGCCGAGACTCCCACGGCGAAAGACTGGGTGGATCTGCGAACCACAGGAATCGTCAAGGTGGACTTTGCCAGCTATGCCACCGTCGCACTGAACTTAAAAGAAATGAAAGCTAAAAATCCTGCAGAATATGACTACTATATCAATGGCATGAAATTAAGCGGAACAGAAGATGTGAGCGTCGTTATGAATTCCGCAGACGGCAAGCTGCTAGTAGTAAAAATGTTGCTGCCGGATAATGGAACGACACAAATTTTGAAGTTGGTAAAGGATAAAGAATACATGCTGATTCAGTTAAACGACATCGGCGCGTCTGTAAAACAGTAGGAAAGGAGACCACAGGTGAGAAAAATAATTGCATCAATACTCACTGCAGTGCTGCTCATATCGGCAAATTTAAGCCCTGTATCCGCAGCATCTCTACAAATCTACGGGGAAACAAAAATGAACCTTTGGGATCTCTATTTAACAGAGAACAATAAGGCAACCCCTGATGCCATCAGTACTGCAACCATAGACGCAGTGTCACAGGCGACGTATAATCCCTATGACAATAAGCCTGTCAATATTGAGACGGGCGTTGACCTCGGCTTGATTGCAGACAGCAAGATCTTGAAGGCTTACGGCATACAAAACGAGATGGTAGACCGGATTCTTTCAATCTGGGAGACAGGATACCGCATTCCTGTTCTGGGGACCAACGGTACAGAAACCAACCCACTCACGAAAAATGTAGTGCGCTATACAGCAGATGACAAGACAACCTACGATTTTTCCTATGAGGAAGCTGTGAATGCTGCTTCAGATCAGGAAAAATTCAGCTGGAAAGAATTTGCGGAGCAGAGTTCCAAAGAGGACAGCACAGTACCGCCTTATAAGGTTAAGTTTCTGCTGGACAACGGAGATTTTGGGAAAAGAACCCTCATCAGCAGTAAGACTGGAATGGAGCCTCCTTTGCTGAGTATTGACAGAGAATTCAGCGACCATGAAGAGAACCTTGGGAGAATGATGAAACTCAATTTCGAGAATGATTCTGACTGGGCCAATGCGGTCTATGGGATCAAAGTAAATGAATCAGGTCTTCTTCAGGGGAATATGGAGCTGGGAAGTTATAGCGACCACAACGGTGATACGAGTTTCCTGAAAGGACAGGATGCACCGGATAAGACACAGCTCCTCATCCGGCTCAGCCAGAAATTCCGCCTAGGTGAAAATAAACTGACCTTCATGGCCCACGGATATCAGGACGCGGAATTTACCATCAACCTTGACGGGAATCAGGAACGCTATCCCTGGATCGTAACCTTCCGGGGCGTAAATGCAGACAACAACGACGATCCCCTTACTGCAGACAGTATTGTAAAGCAGGGCGATGTGCTGCGGGTTGATGCTGTAGGCTCTGGCTTCTCGGGTAAATACGATGGCCTCTATATCGACGGAAAGCCGCTGCCCAAGGAGAATATCAGCACAGCAATTCATACCGCGTACTATGAATATCTGAATTCCGGCAAGACTCTCCAGGTTTATACCGATCAGCTGACAGAAGGAATTCATGAGCTTCACCTTACGAAGCGAGGCTATAACGATCTTATGTATTTCTTTACCGTCAACGCCCAGGGGAAGAAAACTGTACCAGAACTCACTGCCGTTGGAGAAAAAATTCAGGTGGGAGGAACAACAACGGAGGGAGGATCAGTAAAGGGAACGCCAGTTGTACTGAAGGCAAAGGATGGTTCTGAACTGAAGGACTGGTTTGATGGAATTCGAAAGATTCTCTATATCAACGATTCCACCGGCACAGTAAATCAAATTTCTCTGCCGTCAAGTATTGCTTATGATGATGCTGGGAAGACAGTGACAATTGACGGCGGTAGTATGGCGTACTGGAACGCTGCAGGCAGTCATACCATCGTCATTCGATCCAATGATTATCAGGAGCTGCGTATTCAGGTGAAGCGTGTAACTGCAATGCCTGCGGCTGCAAGTGTTGTCTACCGGGAAGCAGACGGTGCTGTCGTGGTTTCTGCTGACTCGTCCTATATTTCTTCCGATAATATCCAGACGGTGGTCATTAATGGGATTAGTTTCCCAGGGAGCACCTTTGAGCTGATAAAAAGTTATCCCACATATGCGATGACAATACCATCGGAATATTTTGATGCTGGAACAACGGTACCCATAAAGATTCTTACAAAGAATTATTCGGACTTGACGGCCACCATCAGTATTCCCGAGACTCATGTGAAGAGAAAGGCAGCTCCGGAAGCAGCCGTTACAGAAAACAGAATCTTGAACAGCGGTGGGACTATCCTATTAAACTTTCCGGATGATCCAGATTGGAGGGCGGCAATTCAGACGGTGGTTCTGAGAAACTCTTCAAATTCCGATACCAACATGACGAGTAAAATGACAGCGGAACCGGGGAAATTGACATTGGGGCCTACCAGCTATCAGACGGTGGGGAATTACACGTTAATGATAACAGCCAGCGGCTATCAACCGCTGAAACTGCCTGTTGAAATTGTTGCGCCGGTACCGGGCGTGGTTTCCTATGAACTGCAGCCGGATGGCAGTGTGAGCGTTGTCGTAGCGGGAAGCAGCAACAGTTATATCAGTAAGGTTTCTGTATTCCTGGATGGCCAGGCTGTGGCAGCAGACCAGATTACGAAAGGCACCACTTCCTTTGCCTTGTCCGCATCCTGCTTCCCTGAGACAAGAGCATATCATCTACTGATTACCGCCGATGGATACGCTGATACGATATTGAATCTCGTTACTGACGTTGCAGAGCCGCCAAGCCTGCGGGTGGAGGGTCAATATGACACAGAGAAAAAGAGCATTACCGTATTCTTTGATGAAGATGCTTCCTGGAGAGAAGCCGTAACGGGAGCGGAGTTACTCAGAAGCTCCGGCACCGCTACCACGGTTTCAGTCGCTGACAAAAGCAAGAGCGGAGAAATCACACTAAGCATTTCCGGTTATCTCTATCAGGATAATTATACGCTTAAGCTGTCTGCACCGGGATACCGCAAGGCGATGCTGACGGTTAAGATCCTAAGTGTTCCGCCTTCTGGAGTTGCGTATGAGCTCCTCTCTGCTGACGGTGAGTTGGAGACGAATGTGCAACTTGCAAATTCCGGATATGCAGGAGCATTGACAAAGATCAAGATGGGAAATCAGACCTTGACAAGAGGAACAGACTTCACCGTTACCACCTCCGGGTATAACTATTTTGCAACGATCCCCGGTGGACTACCCCAAGCAGAAACCGAGGCTACCTTGTATGCGGATAACTATGCGAATAAGACCATCCTATTCACAGATAAGGCTCAGCCACCTACAGCGTCTCTACCGTCAGAAATTGGGAAGGAGGCTGTGCTTACAGTGACTTCAGGAGACAGCGAATGGGCTCTAGCAGTTACAGGAATCACCATCGGATCTTCCGTTACGTCTGGCACAACCTTTGGTAAAGATAAGCTTACGGTAAACGAAGGAACCTTAACCATTCCGGCAGACAAGATGAAGAATGCCTATCTATCGTCAGGAACCGAAAAAGTTATCAAGGTTACAGCAGACGGTTATCGGACCCTCGTATTCCGAAACCTGACGATCTACGATAAATTATCCTCCGTCTATCCTCAGACGACGGAGTGGATCGATGGCAACCTGCATATCAACCTCACCGATACAAGCACAAGCTATTCTTACTACTCGGTAAATAAGGTGTATCTGGATGGAACGAATATTACCAGTTCTGTTCAGACACCGAAATCCAGCAACGCATATCGTCTGGTCATTCCGAAAGATCAATTTGAGGAATTGACTGGCACAGTTTCCATCAGAATCACAGGATCAACATCTTCTGCGCTGCCGGAACTGGTAATCAGCGTGGATCTTCCATAAACCTAGCTATTCTCAATGATGTTGAGCTTCAACTTAAAATTGATGTTGAGCTTCAACTTAAATAAGAACAAGTGATAAAAAACGGACAGTTTGACATTTCGAACTGTCCGTTTTATTGACTACAGAAACAAGATCAAACTTGCTGCCATGACAATCATGCCAAATACTAGCCCATACATGGAAAGATGATGCTCTCCATACTCTCTTGCAGAAGGGAGGAGCTCATCCAGCGAGATAAAGACCATGATTCCTGCTACTGCTGCGAAAATGATGCCGAAGGTTATGTCACTGAAATACCGGAAGAGCAGGAGGTAGCCGATGAGTGCCCCTGCCGGTTCGGACAGGCCGGAAAGAAAGGAGAGTTTAAACGCTCTTTTTCGACTGCCTGTAGCGTAGAATATAGGAACAGCAACGGCAATTCCTTCCGGAATGTTATGAATCGCAACTGCAGCAGCAATGGGAATTCCAAGATTGGGATCTGCAAGGGCAGCGGCAAAGGTTGCCAGCCCTTCAGGAAAGTTATGAATTCCAATGGCAAGAGCGGTAAATACGCCCATACGTTTTAGTCGATTCCTGTGATGCTCGCTGTTTCCGTCCATTTCCTCTACGGTATGTGCCTCATGTGGATTTTCACTAGAAGGGATTATCTTATCAATCAGAGCAATGAGAAACATTCCACCGAAAAAGCTGAGAGTTGTTACAATCGTTCCAGTCTTAACCCCAAACTCTAGGCTCAAAGCGTCGTTTGCTTTTTTAAATATTTCAATCATAGAAACATAAATCATGACCCCTGCCGAAAAGCCAAGGGCTATGGATAAAAACTTGGTGTTGGTTTTGTTTGTGAGCAGAGACAGTAAGCTTCCTATTCCTGTAGAGAGTCCTGCAAAGACAGTCAGTCCAAAGGCAAATAGAAAATCAGAATGTGCAATGTCCATGCGAAATCCTCATCCTCCTTTGTTTCTATTGAAACGCACCTTTCAACACAGTGAATTGTGCGATATTAAATCTAAAACCTTAATCAATGGCATTATATTTATGGTATCATAGACACAATAAAGAATCCACTGAAATCAATATACTGTGGCCTTAATCGAAGAACTAATAGACAAGAATGCTGAAGGAGGAGTGAAAATGAACGAAAGAATGGAAGACAAAAGAAGTAAAAAAATAGTTTTTGTATCAAGCTGCTTATTGAACACCAACAATAAGGTCATGGGGCTTGCGAGATATCCGGGCCTATGCAAAGAAGTATTTGACACCCTGTATCGGCACAACCTTGGAATTATGCAAATGCAATGTCCGGAAACCCTTTACTTGGGGATTCAGCGCTGGTGGGCAACAAAAAATCTTTATGACAATGTGGGCTTTCGAAAACATTGCAGGGAGTTGGCCGTACAAGTTGCAGACTATATAGAGTCCTATGTCCAGGTAGGGTACGAGACTGCAGCAATCCTTAGCTGCGACGGCTCACCTACCTGCGGGGTAACCCTTACCAGTTGGGATGAAAACTGGGGTGGTTGTCCCGTTGCTTTAAATTACAATGACGCGCTTGTTGCAGGAGAAGGAGTCTACATTGAGGAACTGAGAAAAGAACTTGAGGAGAGGGGGCTTCCGCTGCCACCGTTTTATGGTCTCGCACTAGATGATGAATCCGCTGATATGGACGAAATTCTATCAAAGTTTGAGCTGTTTATAAAAGGTGCCTGCAGCAAAAACAAACAGTAAGGGCATTCCACGCCAATCAACGCACTATGATTGTCTCAAGGCCGCTTTATCACTATAAGAGTGATCGTATCATGAAAGAAGCTTTGTCACAGGGAACTGGTGCGGAACTATGTCAAATCTATGAAGCAAAACATACTATAACAGGTAATCGGGAAGAGCTGATGAATTCCGTGGGCATATTCCATTCAATCAGCACTTTCTTAGAACAAACAATTTCATAGATGACATAGGGTGAAAGAATGAGTAATATAGCGTTACAAATGGAACGCCTAAGCGGCGGTTCCGTTGAAACTTCAGCCAATGTGATTTTCGACAGTATATTATTTCAGGAGGGTGATATCAGCTATAATGGTATAACTGGCGAAATTCAATTCAACAGCCCGGGCAGATTTGCTGTCTATTGGTGGACCGCAAATCAATCAACACAATCGATTAATGGAGTTGTGTTTGCTTTGACCACATCTCAGGGCGATTTACTTATTGGGGATACACCGCTAAAGACCGGCATCGCCGTTGGCTTTGGCATAATAGAGGTAGAGACTGCGCCAGTGACCCTGGCGCTGGTTAACGTCAGCTCAGACACTGTCTTTTATGCAGGAGATGTTCCGGTTAAAGCAGCGCTCCTGATTATTGAAGATGACCTGACCCAGGGAGAGACGGGGCCGACCGGCCCCACCGGAGAAGAAGGCCCCACAGGTCCTGCCGGACCCACCGGACCGGCAGGCGAAACAGGTGGAGTTACTGGGCCTACTGGCCCCACAGGATTGGCCGGAGAAGAGGGTCCTACCGGACCAACGGGACCAGCGGGAGGAACGAGCATGACCGGCCCAACCGGCCCTACTGGTCCAACTGGAGAAGCGGGAGACACCGGAGCAACAGGACCCGTGGGAGAAACCGGGCCGACAGGCCCCGCAGGAGAAATCGGACCAACAGGACCCACGGGAGCTGCGGCAGATGAAGGTGCGACGGGTCCCACCGGCGCAACGGGTCCCACTGGCCCGGCTGGGGAGACCGGAGATACAGGCCCGCCCGGAGAGACTGGAGAAACAGGCCCGCCCGGGGAGACTGGAGAAACCGGACCAACGGGACCCACGGGAGCGGCGGCAGATGAAGGCGCAACGGGTCCCACCGGCGCAACGGGTCCCACCGGCCCGGCTGGGGAGACCGGAGATACAGGCCCGCCCGGGGAGACTGGAGAAACAGGCCCCACAGGACCCACGGGAGAAATCGGACCGACAGGCCCGGAGGGAGAACCCGGTCCAACGGGAGAAACCGGGCCAACAGGTCCCACGGGAGCGGCGGCAGATGAAGGCGCAACGGGTCCCACCGGCCCGGCCGGGGAGACCGGAGATACAGGCCCGCCCGGAGAAACTGGAGAAATAGGCCCCACAGGACCCACGGGAGAAATCGGACCGACAGGCCCGGAGGGAGAACCCGGCCCAGCGGGAGACACCGGACCAACAGGACCCACTGGAGCTGCGGCAGATGAAGGCGCAACGGGTCCCACCGGCGCAACGGGTCCCACTGGACCGGCTGGGGAGACCGGAGAAACCGGCCCGCCCGGAGAGACTGGAGACACCGGCCCCACAGGGCCCGCAGGAGAAATCGGACCGACAGGCCCCGAGGGAGAAACCGGCCCAGCGGGAGACACCGGACCAACAGGACCCACTGGAGCTGCGGCAGATGAAGGCGCAACGGGTCCCACCGGCGCAACGGGTCCCACTGGACCGGCTGGGGAGACCGGAGAAACCGGCTCGCCCGGAGAGACTGGAGACACCGGCCCCACAGGGCCCGCAGGAGAAATCGGGCCGACAGGCCCCGAGGGAGAAACCGGCCCAGCGGGAGACACGGGACCAACAGGCCCCACGGGAGCTGCGGCAGATGAAGGCGCAACGGGTCCCACCGGCGCAACGGGTCCCACTGGACCGGTTGGGGAGACCGGAGAAACCGGCCCGTCCGGAGAGACTGGAGACACAGGCCCTACAGGGCCCGCGGGAGAAATCGGACCGACCGGCCCAGCGGGAGACACCGGCCCAGCGGGAGACACCGGACCAACAGGACCCACTGGCCCACAGGGACCTTTCGGGGCACAAGGCTTACAGGGTATTCAAGGCGAACGGGGAGACACCGGTGCTACAGGTCCTGTGGGAGCAAGTGGTGATACTGGGCCAACTGGTGATACCGGAGCAGCAGGCCCCACGGGAGAACAGGGTCCCACCGGCTCAATAGGGCCGACAGGCCCAGATGGAAGCACTGGAGCGGAGGGTCCAACGGGCCCAACGGGAGAAGCAGGCCCACAAGGGCCCACCGGAGCCGAGGGAGATACTGGTCCAACTGGCGCTGAAGGACCTACTGGTCCAACGGGAGAAGCGGGATCACAGGGACCGACAGGAGCGATGGGTGAGACCGGCCCGTCTGGAGATATTGGCCCAACGGGAGAAATCGGTCCAACCGGACCACAAGGGCCAACGGGAGAAAGCGGAACAGACGGATCAACCGGACCTACAGGACCAACCGGTCCAAGCGGAGATGTGGGAGCGACAGGCCCCACCGGTTCAATAGGACCAACCGGCCCAACAGGAGAAACAGGAGCGACAGGCCCGCAAGGACCCTTTGGAGCGCAAGGGCTCCAGGGCCCACAGGGAGAGATTGGTCCAACCGGCCCTACGGGAACAATAGGAGAAACTGGTCCAGCCGGCCCATCAGGTCCAACAGGCCCCGCGGGTCTTCAGGGACCGCAAGGGGAAACAGGCCCTGCAGGGCCGACCGGACCAACCGGAATGACGGGGATTGAGGGTCCGACCGGTTCTACCGGACCGCAAGGGCCGACAGGTGACATCGGAGAAGTAGGTGCGACCGGTCCCACGGGACCATCAGGAGCAGCAGGAGAAATTGGTGCAACAGGGCCAACAGGTGCGCAAGGTCCAACTGGGGAAGCAGGTGGAACTGGACCGACTGGTCCAACGGGAGAAATCGGTCCAACCGGACCACAAGGGCCAACGGGAGAAAGCGGAACAGATGGATCAACCGGACCTACAGGACCAACCGGTCCAATCGGAGCAACCGGAGACGTGGGAGCGACAGGCCCCACCGGTTCAATAGGACCAACCGGCCCAACAGGAGAAACAGGAGCGACAGGAGCGACAGGCCCTCAAGGACCCTTTGGAGCGCAAGGGCTCCAGGGCCCACAGGGAGAGATTGGTCCAACCGGCCCTACGGGAACAATAGGAGAAACTGGTCCAGCCGGCCCATCAGGTCCAACAGGCCCCGCGGGTCTTCAGGGACCGCAAGGGGAAACAGGCCCTGCAGGGCCGACCGGACCAACCGGAATGACGGGGCTTGAGGGTCCGACCGGTTCTACCGGACCGCAAGGGCCGACAGGTGATATCGGAGAAGTGGGTGCGACCGGTCCCACGGGACCGTCAGGAGCAGCAGGAGAAATTGGTGCAACAGGGCCAACAGGTGCGCAAGGTCCAACTGGGGAAGCAGGTGGAACTGGACCGACTGGTCCAACGGGAGAAATTGGTCCAACCGGACCACAAGGGCCAACGGGAGAAAGCGGAACAGACGGATCAACCGGCCCTACAGGACCTACCGGTCCAATCGGAGCAACCGGAGACGTGGGGGCGACAGGCCCCACCGGTTCAATAGGACCAACCGGTCCAACAGGAGAAACAGGTGACTCTGTTATAATTGGACTAAGTAAGTGAAAACCGCTATATCAAAGGGTTTTTCGCTAATCTTAGTCCAATTTTTTTACCCTATTTACCCATTACCCAAATCTTTTACCCAAGAAAGGAGCGCGCCGATGGCAAAAATCATTGCGATTATCAATGAAAAAGGAGGCGTGGGTAAAACAGCCACGGCCACCACGCTTGCCTACCTCTTATCCAAGAAAGGACACCGTACCGCCCTGATTGATTTTGACGGTCAGGGACACTCAAGTATCATTTCCGGTGTGAAGAACACCAACAAGCTGGAGGTTACAATTAACACTCTGGTACGCAGACTGGTTGAGGATGAGCCATTGCCCCCGCCTGAAAGCTACATATTCAAAACCAAGTGCGAGGTTGACCTGATCCCCTCCAACACCCAGCTTTTTACCCTTGAACGCAATCTCTGCAATGTGGATTTCCGTGAACATATCCTGACACGATACGTTGATACCATCAAGGACAGCTATGAGTATATCATCATTGACTGTATGCCCCAAATGGGTACGCCCATGATTAACGTGATGATGTGTGCCGACAGCCTTATCATCCCGACACAGGCGGAGCTTCTGTCTGCCCAAGGGCTTGCGGAACTACTCAAACATTATCAGCTTATCCAGAAAAACAGCAATCACCGCCTGCGCATTGAAGGCATCCTGATTACCATGGATTCCGCTAATACCATTCTTTCCGCACAGGTAAACGATATGATACAGCAGGGCTTCGCTGATAAGGTTCCCATTTTCAATACCCGCATTCCCCGTTCCATCAAGGTTGCGGAAGCCGTATTGTATCATCAGACCATCTGCGAATTTATGCCGGAAAATCCTGCGGCAATCGCCTATGAGAAATTCGTGGACGAGTTGCTTGCAGGGGAGAAAAACAAAACTGCGGGAAGGAGCGCATAAGTATGGCTACACCCAAACCGAAAGCCCGTTTTATGGATTTTCAAGAAATGCTAAGTATAGACACTCCGCAAGATACCGCCCCTGCTCCTGTGCAGGGCGGTATCTTGGAAATGGATTTCAGCCAGATGGAGTCTTTTCCAAATCACAGGTTTAAGCTCTATGAGGGACAGCAGCTTGATGACATGGTGGAGAGCGTTTGCCAATTCGGTATCCTGCTCCCCATTATCCTTTGGCACACCGAAGATGGGCGGTATATCATTCTCAGCGGACACAACCGTAAAAATGCCGCCCAGCTTGCGGGACTGACCCAAGGCCCTGTTATCATCCGTGAAAACCTGACCCATGAGGACGCCGTTTTAATCGTTACGGAAACCAATCTGCGCCAGCGCTCCTTCTCCGATATGAGCCATTCGGAGCGTGCCTACTGTCTTGCCCAGCACTATGAAGCTATGAAGTGTCAGGGCAAACGAAATGACCTTTTAGCGGAGATTGAAATGCTCTTAAACCCGCATGATACCAGCGAAAATGAAACTTTGGCTGAACCTCAGCACAAGTTGAAAAGCAGAGAAAAACTTGGTCAGGATTACGGCCTTTCACGGGACAAGGTAGCGAAATACATTCGTATTTCCAATTTAATTGACCCTCTCATTTCACGGGTTGATACCGAGGAAATTGCTTTTCTTGCCGCCTATGACCTTTCCTTTGTAGAGGACACCGCAAAGCAACAGCAGATTGCCGATCTCATGGAATCCGACAGCTATAAGGTGGACATGAAAAAGGCGGAGCTGTTCCATAGCTACTACGAAACCGGCAAACTGACCGATACCGCCGTTGTGCAAATCCTCTCCGGCGAGAAAACCCGCAAACCCAAAAGCAGTAAGCCGCAGTCCGTCAA
Organism: Clostridiales bacterium; assembly: GCA_015243575.1. Classification (NCBI taxonomy): domain Bacteria; kingdom Bacillati; phylum Bacillota; class Clostridia; order Peptostreptococcales; family Anaerovoracaceae; genus Anoxybacterium; species Anoxybacterium hadale. Next base: position 3,200,153 of record CP042469.1, on the reverse strand, counting down.
AATCAAGCCTGCTGTGATTTCCAAGTATTTTACGCCACAGCAGACCCCAAAGGAAATTGAGGAAACCATTGATAAGGCGCTGGCCCTGTACTTTGAACAACAAAATCAGGAGGTGGTGATGACTTGAGCAAAATAACCATTCTTGCCGACCTCTATAAAAAGTCGGTGCAGGAATACACGAAAAGCCCTGCGGAGTGGAAAGGTTTGCTTTCCTGTGTGGCAAGGTACTATAAGCGCTCTTTTGATAACGCCGTCCTGATTTATGCCCAGCGCCCCGACGCAAGCCAGCTTGCCACCTTTGACGAGTGGCATGACAGGCGGATTAACCGGAACATTAACAGGGGCGCAAAAGGCATTGCGGTCGTTGACATGGTAAACCCCACAGCAAGCCTCAAGCACCTGTTTGACTTCATGGATACCAATGGTGACGAGCAGAGCTTCAAGCGGGTTTTAGGCTATCTGTGGGAACTGGAGGATCAGTACAAGCCCAGCCTGCTTGTTAAATTCCATGAAAAGTACCATACCCCTGCCACCAGCATAGAATTGTGCCTGTATAAGCTGATTCAGCAGCGGGTGCGTCAGGTTTTACCGGAGTATATGGAAGACTTCAAGGTGCGGGATGAAAGCAGTATGCTTTATGATGCTCCTATCGAAGCGGTAAAAGCGGAGTTTACGGAGCTTATCACGGACAGCGTTGCCTACACCGTATTTCAGAAATGCGGACTTTCCACAGAGTTATTTGAGGAAAACGCATTTGCCACCATAAGCCACTTTAACAGCTTGGAGCTTTTTATGGCAATGGGGAGCTGTACGGTGTCCCTTTCCAGACCTATCCTGAAAGAAATCCATCAGGAAATTCAGCAAATCAAAATCGAAAGGAGCCAAATTTATGAGAACCGAACCGTTAATGAACCTCACCTATCAGCAGGGCGAGGACGGGATGCTGTACCCCGACCTGCAAATCTCGGAGAACGTGGAAACCGACCGGACGCCGGTGGGCGGATTCGGGAGCCTGTGGAAGAACTACATGCTGGAAAATCACCCGCACCGCATGTCGGAGCTGGTGGCACAGGGCAAAATCAACGAAGTGATATTGAAGGTGGACGAGGAAGCGGAGAACCGCAAGGAACGGCTGATACAGGAACTTCTAACGGCCCAGCCGATGCCGGACACCGAGGACACGCTGGAGAGAGCCGGACACATGAGCATGATAACCTCCACAGCGGAGGAAATCGTGATCAGCGAACTGGTACTGCGCCCCCGATAACAGAAACCGCAGAGCCGCCCACAGATGGTAAACAGCCGTCTGTGGGCGGCTTTTTCGTTGTACCACCCAAAACAGCACAGGAAATCTCCCCTGCGGAGGAAAAAGCAGCAGAGCCAACGGAACAAGACACGTCTTTTTCGTATCAGCTATTGAGCCGCCTGCAATCTGATTGTGAATATTTCTTAGGCGCAGGGCAAGGACATGAAAAGCATTTATGGGCGGGAAACGTAAAAAACCAAATCGCCAAGATGTGGGAGCTTTACAATGCCGTACTTGAAAAACCGAATTGGCTGACAACGCAGGACATCGAACGTTACGAAAAACAAATGGCAGGGGTTGAGCAGAAAGCTGCCAGCGTAGATATGCCCATCACGCCGGTGCCTGATTTAAACGTACAGCCCATGGATATTCAAACCACTTCCTTTGCATCAACGCTCGACAAGGAAGAAATCTCTGACCTTATTGATGTGGTGCTGTGCGCCGATGACATTACTCCTGATACGCGGGAATGGGTATCGGAAATCCATAAATTCTTTGAGGGCGGCCATAAGCAGACCACGAAAGCAAAAATCCTGAAAGCCTTTTACGGCAAGCTGGATACGGAATACGTTACAAAAACCGGCGATTATCTGCATATCCTTGCCGACAGTGAGGGATTGACCTTTGAAACAGAGGGACAGCAGTTTGCCGCCAGCTATGTAGAGCTTACAAACCGTATAGACAGCCTGATTCTGATAGGCGCATATCCGTTCAGTTCCGCAGACAGCATGATTGACGATTTCTCAATACCGGATGAAATAGACGAAATGCGGGGCGTATCGGACAATGATGAATCGGAGCCGGAGGAAACTATCGTATCCGCTGATTTATCCGAACAGGACAGACAGCGGATTATTGACGAATACCTTCAGCACGGAAGCGGCAAACAGGGCGGCAGACAGCGGATATGCCAAGCGGTGCTGTCCATGCCTGCCAAGAAAAACCGGGCATCATTTATCCGAAAGGAATACAACTCCTATGGCTGCTACCGTAGTCCGGGAAACGGCGGTCAGTGGCACTTGGAGTCCACTCCGAAAGGGCTGGCGATTGATTACCGGTCCGGCACGTTGGAACTGCATGAGGTCCTTTCGTGGAATCGGGTGGAAAGCGGTATCGCTGACCTGATCCGGCAGGACAGGTATCTGACGGAGGACGATAAAGCGGAACTGGAAGCCGAGGGCAGAACCGTTTATATCCCTGCCCCTGAACCGGTACAGGAATCCCCTGACAGGCAGCTTACCCTTTTCGATATGGCTCTCGCTTCACAGGACAGCTATGAGGACAGCGCGGACGATAATAATGACAGCGTAATTGACGGAAATGCCGATGAGCCGCAGGCCCTGCCGTTTACGGAGGGTGAGCGCATCTATTACCATGACCGGGTATTTGAAATCGTTAGATTTCTGCACGACGGCCGCACGGTGGAAATCGGTGATATTGCCCAGCTCAAGAACCTGAACCGCCTGAAAATTACGGAGCGTGTACCGCTATCTGAAATTGCGGACTGCAAGCCGCTGAAAGACCATTATACCGAGGGCGAGCTTGCTTCTATGGTGGTGGAGGCGGTACAAAGCGGTGATGACAGCGAAGAAACCAAGGCGGCAATCCACGCTGTCACCCTTGTCAATCAGTCCAATGATGAATACAGCCATACCATTATGGATGATTTCCATGCCCGTGCATGGGGGGAGGGCTTAAATTACCACTATTCCCCCGACCATCATTTATATGACGGCGGCCCGAAAACCAAGTGCAGAAACAATATTGAGGCCATCCGCCTGCTGAAAGAATTGCAGGCACAGGGGCGCATTGCTGCCGCCGAGGAACAGATTACCCTTGCCCGGTTTGTGGGCTGGGGCGGCCTTGCCAATGCCCTGACACCGGATAAAAGCGGATGGGAAAAAGAATTTGATGAAATCAAAAGCCTGCTCACCGACGAGGAATTTCAGGCAGCGCAGAAAAGCACCCTGACCTCCTACTACACGGAGCAAAGCGTTGTCAGCCACATTTATAAAGGCTTGGAACGCATGGGATTTCGGGGCGGCAATATCTTAGACCCTGCCCTTGGCACAGGAAACTTTTTCTCTGTCCTGCCGGACAGCATGGACGGTTCCAAGCTCTACGGCTGTGAAATCGACCCCATCCCCGGCCATATTGCCAAGCACCTTTACCCTGACGCGGATATTCAAGTGGCTGGCTTTGAACAGACGGCCTTTTCCGATCACTTCTTTGATGTCATGGTGGGCAACGTGCCTTTCAATGCCATTAAGGTAGATGACCCGCGCTACAACAAATATAATCTCCCCATCCATGATTATTTTATTGCCAAGTCACTGGATAAGGTTCGTCCGGGCGGTATGCTGGCGCTGATCACTTCCAAATTCACCATGGACAAGGCAAATTCCAAAATGCGCAAATACATTGCCGGGAAAGCCGAGCTGATCGGTGCCATTCGTCTGCCGAATAACGCTTTCAAGCAAGTGGCCGGAACGGAAGCCACCACGGATATTCTGTTCCTTAAAAAGCGGGAACGGGAAATCGTAGCGGACGAGGAAAACAGCCCATGGCTTTCTGTGGAGCAGAACGCAGACGGCATCCCTATGAACCGCTATTTTATCGACCACCCGGAAATGGTGCTGGGCGAAATGGTATTTGATGAATCCATGTTCGGCAACGAAAAGACCACCGTCTGCCACCCCATACCCGGTGAGGACTTGAACGAACGGCTGGAGCGCGCCATTTCCTATCTGGACGGCGAATATACCGAAGCCACCTCGGAATACGAGGACGAAAAGGAAATGCTGCCGGAGTCTATCCCTGCCGACCCTAACGTGCGCAATTTCAGCTATGGGCTGATGGATAGTGAGCTGTATTACCGTGAGAATTCCCGGATGTATAAGCAGAATATCACCGGACGGAAAGCCGAGCGTATCCGGGGTATGCTGGGCATTACGGCAGCCATTCGCAGCCTGATCGATTTCCAGAACAGCGAATATGCCGACCTCCATGAGCTGCCCACGATGGAATATGAAAAGCAGCTTCAGGAGCATATCGCCCATCTGAATCAAGTTTATGATGCCTTTGTCAAAAAGCAGGGGTATCTCAATTCCTACGCCAATGTCATGGCGTTTTCGAGGGACGCCAATGCGCCGCTGCTCCGGTCCATTGAAGCGGAAAAGAAAGATCAAAAGGACACATGGGATAAGACCGCTATTTTCTATAAGGCCACCATTAAGCCCAAGGTTATGCCAAAAACGGTCCATTCCGCAGAGGAAGCCCTGATGGTTTCCCTAAATGTTAAGGGCAAAGTTGACCTTGCCTATATGTCCTGGCTCTATCAGCGTCCCGACCACTGCAAGGCCACCCCGGATGAAATCATAGCGGAGCTGGGCGATAGGATTTACCAGGACCCGGAGGATTACACCGGCAATCCCCATACCGGCTGGAAAACCGCTGACGAGTATTTAAGCGGTTATGTGAGGGATAAGCTGACGGCCGCCATCTTAAAGGCGGAGGAAGAACCGGAACGGTTCAGCCGCAACGTGGACGCCCTCAAGCTGGTGCAGCCGGTTCCACTGACCCCGCAGGACATCAGCTTTACGTTGGGTTCCACATGGATTCCACCGGAGATTTACCAGCAATTTATGTACGATACCTTCCAGACCGCACCGGGTAATCAGGAGGGACGGTTTGGCATTTTCCTTGAATTTTCCCGTTACAGCGGCGCTTACCACATTACCAGCAAAAGTACAGAACGCACCTCCGTCACGGTCAACCAGTCCTATGGCACAGACCGGATGAACGCCTATGACATACTGGAAACCACCCTGAATCTGCGCCCTGTGGAGGTCAAAGACCCGGTAGACTACATTGACCCGGATACCGGCGAGGAAAAGACCAGATATGTTCTCAATAAAAAGGAAACCATACTGGCCCGTGAAAAACAGGCCGAAATCAAAATGGCCTTTGAAAGCTGGCTGTTTGCCGACCCGGAGCGCGGCGCAAACCTGACCAAGCTCTACAATGACCGTTTTAATAACATCAGACCCCGTGAATACAACGGTGATGATCTGCTCCTGCCTGATATGGCGGAGGGAATTACTCTGCGCAAGCACCAGCGAGATGTAATCGCCCACGGTCTTTACGGGGACGGCAATCTGCTGATGGCCCATGAGGTGGGCGCCGGAAAAACCTATGCCGCAATCGGGCTGGGGTATGAAATGAAGCGACTGGGAGCCATTCACAAGCCTTTGTATGCCGTGCCGAATCATCTTGTAGGTGAATGGGCAACCCACTATATGAAAATGTACCCCAACGCCAATATTTTAGTAGCGGAGAAAAAGGATTTTGAGAAAAAGAACCGCCGCCGTTTTGTCAGCCGGATTGCCACCGGTGAATACGACGCCGTTATTATGGGGCACAGCAGCTTTGAACTAATCGGCTTATCCAGAGAACGGCAGCTTGCGGCGATGGAAGCGGAAATTGAGGCGATCACCGACGCCATTGCGGAGCAAAAAGCCAATGCCGGTAAGGACTGGCCACTCAAGCAGATGGAGATTTTCAAATCCAATCTCCAATTCCGGTATGACCGGCTGTTCAAGGCTGAGAAGAAAGACGATGTTGTCAGCTTTGAGGAATTAGGTGTGGACGCCCTGTTTGTGGATGAGGCCCATGCCTATAAAAACAACTTTTCTTACACCAAAATGCGTAATGTGGCAGGCATTACCGGTATCAGCAGCCAGCGTGCCATGGATATGCACCAAAAATGCCAGTACATCAATGACCTGAACAATGGTAAAGGTGTGGTATATCTTACCGGTACGCCTATTTCCAACACCATGGCGGAGCTGTATGTACTGCAAAAAACCTTGCAGCCGAAGGCGCTGGAAGATCGCGGGCTGCTGATGTTTGATAGCTGGGCAAGCACCTACGGCGTGATTGAGTCCTCTCTGGAAATCAAGCCGGAGGGCAGCGGCTATCAGATGAAGAACCGGTTTGCGAAGTTTCACAATTTGCCGGAACTCATGAATATGTTCCTGATGATTGCCGACATCAAAACAGCCGATATGCTGGATTTGCCGACACCAAAGCTAAAAACCGGCGCGGTGCAGATCGTAAAGACGGAAATCACCCCGGAGAAGAAACGCATCGTTATGGAGCTTGGGGAACGGGCGGAGAAAATCCGAAACGGCGAGGTGGACAGCTCTGAGGATAATTTTCTAAAGCTCACGCTGGAAGCCCGCCTGCTCTCCACCGACCCAAGAGCCATTGACCCGGACTTGCCGGACGATCCCAATACCAAGCTTAATGTTTGCGCCCGAAAGGCTGCGGAAATCTATCACGAAACCGCAGAGAAACGGCTGGCCCAGCTTATCTTTTGTGATATGGGGACTCCAAAGGGTGACGGCAGTTTTAATTTTTACGAGGCAACCAAAGACGCTTTGATTGCACAGGGCGTAAAGTCGGAGGAAATTGCCTTCATTCATGATGCGCGGACGGATGTACAGCGGGAACAGCTTTTTGAAAAGGTCCGCACCGGTGAAATCCGTATCCTGATGGGCAGCACCAGCAAGATGGGAACCGGTATGAATGTGCAAAATAAGCTGATTGCGCTCCATCATTTAGATGTGCCGTGGCGCCCCTCCGACCTGATTCAGCGCAACGGACGCATTCTTCGTCAGGGCAACGACAACCCCGAGATTTCCATTTTCAACTACATTACGGAACAGACCTTTGATGCCTACCTGTGGCAGATTTTAGAGCAAAAACAGCGGTATATCAGCCAGATCATGACCGGCCGCTCCACCCTCAGAAGCTGTGAGGACGTGGACAGCACCATGCTCCAGTACGCCGAGTTCAAGGCCCTTGCCGTTTCTGACCCAAGGATTAAGGAAAAGATGGAAACGGATAACGAAATCAGCCGCCTGACGGTGCTGAAATCCTCATGGCAGAGCAAGCGCAATAGCCTGCAATACGATATTTCCAAGCGGTATCCGAATGAAATTACAAGTACGGAAAAGAAGATTGTAAAAATGACCGCCGACCTTGAAGCCTACCGACAAAATAAACCGGCTGAATTTCAGATGGTGATTGACGGCAGAACCCATGATGAGAGAACCAAAGCCGCCGAACACTTTATGGTACGCGCCCGCAAGCTGGGGAGGCAAACAGGCGATACTCTGGATATGGGCAGCTATGCGGGCTTTTCAGTTTCCCTGCACCGGGGCATGATGAGCGGCGTTCGGATTGTTTTGGACGGACAGCGCAGCTATGCCACCGATATGGGAGAGTCCGCCCTTGGCAACATCACCCGTATTGAAAATCTGGCGGAGCATATTGCCGGTGATTTGGAGGTTTGCCAAGCGGAGCTTGCGGATTTGCACCGGCAGCTTGAGGCGGCAAGGCTGGAAAGCCAGAAACCGTTCCTGGGCGAGGAAAAGCTGGCGCAGCTCCAGCGGAAAAAGGTGGAGCTTGACCTTGCCTTGGAGTTTAAGGACAGTGCCGATGAGATTTTAGAGCCGGACGAGGACGGCATGGAGGTATTGGACTATGACCCGGACGGCGAGGAAAACACCCCCATCAGGACACAGCCCCCACCATCACGGCTTGCATTAGAGCAAAAGCTGTATCAGAAGCTGGCGGTATTCGCAAGCCCCATTCTGGATGGGGACGCCTATTATATGAAGCTGAAAAGCGACGGCTTTGAGGATTTGGTACTGGAGGCCATCGGCGGCGGTGAGTACAGTATCGCTCACTACTACAAGCAAAACGGTGACGCCATGCGCGACCCGGAAATCACCTTTACCATCGACAAACAGAACCTTTCCATTCACCCTACATCGTTCTTACAGGACAACGTAGGGCTTTTTTATGAAACGGCACAGGCAAAGCCGTCTATGGTACAGGACTTGAAGGATTTTATGTCGCAGTGGTTCTCCAACACTGCAGGTCAGGGCTTTGAGCCGGAAAAGGTGTCCGTGTACGCATCTGAAGATGAGGAAGAAAATGAATTTGAGAGGTAGGAGGAATGTATGAATCAGAAATACTTAGCCGTTTACACATTGGGGCTGGACGAGGATATACAGATTTGCATCAAGGCGGATGCAGAAAACATAGCTGCCTTTATCGCAAAATATCCCCTTGCACCTAAAATTACCATGGAAACCTTGGAGGGGCATTTTCTTTTGAATACCCGGCTGGGGTTCATTGACAAGTGCTACGATCAAAACTACTTAGCTACCCAGCTTATTCCTGTTCTTGCCCCTATGCAGATGGGCGAACACTATATACCGGAAATAGTGGCCATAACCGATTACTCCGAGCTGACCGCGGAGGATGCGCCCCCGCTTCCTGATTGGAACGCTTGGCGCGATTACGGCATTACAGATGAGGACTTTCCGGCGTTCCGAAAAAGTCTGCTGGAAATGGAAAACGAATCAATCGAAGTAGATTCAGAAGAAATGGAGAGATAGGAGGGATTTTTTGAAGCACGATATTATCCCTGAATTGGCGGCGCTCTTTTCAAAAAAGGCAGCCGCTATGGGCTACTCTGTCCGCAAGGAAGCGGACGAACACGACCTAAAGCTCCTGCTTACCACTTTTAAGGGACAGGAGGAAATCTGCCAATTTGAAAAGACCGGCTCCATGCGTTTCTGGCGGGACAGTCCGTATGTGGCAGAACGGAATGAGCTTCACAGTCTGCTGTTAGACTTGAAAAATCGCTATGACCTGTATTTGAACGCAAAGCCGCTGGATTGTAAGAGCGTTCGGGATTTCCGTCTGATTTCGGAGTTCGGCAACCATCTTCTTGCCGCCACGCAGTCCGAGGACAACGAAATCCGCTTTGTCACATGGCAGTACGATTATGACCGCAGCGGCGTGACCCTCGGACACTACTATGAAACCAATTATGAGGGCGCGCTGAAGGATTTTATCGTGCGCTCCGGCCTGATTGACGAAAACCAGCTTTTCACGGGGGAAGAAATGACGGTTCTGTATCAGTCCTGTGTATTTCGCGGAAAGAATGACGATGACCTGACCTTTGAGAGCGAACAGGAACTGCATACCGTTATAGAAAAGCTGGAGGGCAATCTGCCCCCAGAAGTCATTACGCAGGAGAATGCACAGGAGCAGGAGGACGAACATGGAATATAGCCAGATCAACACCCTGACCAAATTCGGCCCGGACGATTTTTCCCTGTGGACGCTTACCCTGCCCCGCGAAAAAATCCATGAAATCCGACAAAACAATCCTGTATCGGAGGGTAATCTGCGAGACATTTTTGAAGCAGTGCTTTCCGGTGAGGAACAACCGGAATCCATCTGCCACTTTGTCCTTCCCCATGGCAACGGCCTGCGTTTGTTTTCGGCGGATATGGGCGAGGATTTTGTGGACAGGATGCGGTATAACGGCAGTTCCGTCCGGGGACGGCGTGAGGATATTATGGCGGAGCTGCGGGATGGTCTGAAAGGACAGGGCTATGCCCTGCGCAGCAATGCCAGCTTTCTAAATGTAAATGTGCTGGAAACCCTGCAAAGAATCATGGAAAAGAACACAGATTACTACCAGTCGGATTTTCGATATGATGTGGAAAAGCTCCGGGCGGCGGCCGCTGACCGCAATGCGGAACGGCATTTTTTCTGGATGAGCCGCAGCGGTGGGACTTGGTGCTTTGCGGAACCGGAGGTCTACATCCGCAGAACCAGTCAGCACAACACATGGAACTTTTATGGCGCCGGGAACAAAAGCGAGCATGTCAAAACCTTTTGGATTGAGCTGAAGGGTATGCGGGATGAAAAGGTTATGGGCGATATTGTGGAGCTGGATTATCAGAAGCATTTGGACTATCTCTGCACCCACTCCTTTGAACCGTCTGCGGTGGAAATGGTGTTCAAGAATCCCAATGGCTGCCGTACTTTTTCTTACCAGGAATACGATCAGAACTTTCAATCCATTGCACAGCGCTATGGGACAGTGGAGCGTGTGTCTTTTCTTGTGTCAGACCCCTATGCACTGTCCCGTGCCGCTACCCTGGCCCACGGCTTATTTTGGGACGCTGCCGAACCGATGGAGATTGATGCCTATGTAAAGCGGCTGGAGCATGACCGGCTCCACGATTACGGCTACACCGCCGATGATCTGATGCTGACCGGCCCGGTGGATGCAAAAAAGGCGGTAAGGAACGGCCTTGCCTGCTATGCCCTTTACCCGGACAGCTCCAAGGAACTGATCGTTGGAAGGGAGGCTTATCAGGAGCGCCATTTCAGAGGCGCCTTATTCGGCATGAGTGCAGAAGAACGCTCGATTTTGCAGTATTTCAAGCAGGACTGTACCCCGCTTTTTACAACAGAAGAAATGCGCGAAATCTGCTCTCTGGCTGTGCAGGCCGGAATGGAAAATGACCCCGACCGCAGCCATCTGCTTGATAAAATCATTCATAAAGCGGAGTGTATGCTGCCGCAGGAAGAACAGGGCTATGCCCCTGAACAGGAAAATGAATATAATCGGGAGGATTTATAATGAAGAAAAAAATGAACCCTCAAACCAAACGGGCGGTTGTGGTGCTATCCATAATCGCCCTTCTTATTTTAATTGCCGGTATCGGGAGCTGCTCCATGAAGCTCCGCCAATCCGATAACCGTCCGGCAGTCACGGACGAATCGGATCATCCAAGCGCAGTTCCTAATGATGAAACTGTGACCCTCCCAAAAGATAGGGAGAGCAGCAATGAATCAGATACCCCCTCTGATTCTTCTAATTCTGATGAAAAATCGGAGGATGGTAAAATACGGGACGGTCAGGACAACAATAGCACATCAAATCCCACCAAGCCATCCATAACCCCCAAACCGGTTACGCCAACGCCAAAACCGGCTGACCCGTCTGTGCCGGTAAAGCCTGTACAGCCCACACCGACCCCCACCGTTCCGGTGAAGCCAACGGAACCCACCAAACCGGTAAAGCCGACGGAGCCAGTCAAACCCACCAAGCCTGACCGTTCTGATGATGACAGTGGTTCAGGTGGTGGACATGTCAGCTATCCCGCTGCCGTGGTAGAGATTATCACCCCGGCATACAGCCATGCCGGTACGGAATTTGAAGTAAAAACGACCCTGCGCAATGTGAAATCGCTGGAATGGACTGTTGCGCAGGACGGCGGCGATGCCAAGGAAAGCGATTTTCTCAAAGGCGATTTGGATAAGAATGGCGGGAAAATAACCATTACCAAGCCCGGAAGTTACATTTTTACTGCCGCCGCAAGGAATTATGGAGGCAGCACCTATACCTTTACCAAGACCCTTACGATTTACCCGGTGTATGAAATCATCGTGACCACAGAGCCGTATGCCAACACGGATCAGGCATTTACGGTCAAAACCACGCTTTCCGACAATATAAAACAGCAGCTTAACTGGCATATCTATAAGGACGGGAATGAAGTAAGCTGGGCAGATACCGTTACCGGTACGCTGACCAATTCAGGCGGCTCCATTCAGTTAAAGGAAAAAGGGAAATACACCTTGAAAGCCACCGCTTATGATGAAACCAGCCGGGAGTTTTCCGGCAAGGCGGATATTGAGGTGCTGCCGGTGGTGGAACTCAGCCTGCAAGTGCCGAAAACAGCTCATACGGATACCCCTGCCATTATTACCGCCGAAACCAAGGAGCTGGGCGAGCTTTCAGTTGTATGGAGTGTGACCAAGAACGGTCAGGCGGCAACGCTTTCAGACTGCGCCGAGGGGACGCTGGATAACGAAGGCGGCAGCATTCGTTTCCCTGAAAAAGGCTTGTATACGCTGACCGCTGCTGTTACCGACAAATCCGGCAGAGTGTTCTCCGCCTCAGAAGAAATTAAGGTGTACCCGGTTGCGGCATTTTCCTTTACCTTGCCGGAAACCGCTCACACCGATAAGGCAGTCACGGTATCGGTCACTTCCAGCGAATTGCAGGATATGAAAGCAGAATGGACGATTCTCCATAATGGGAAAAGCGTACCGCTTGCGGATGTGCTGGAGGGTACGTTTACTAATGAGGGCGGATCTGTTCGGTTTGTGGATAAAGGCAGTTACCTTCTCAAAGCAACGCTTACGGACGAAACGGGGCGCTCCTACACCTATGAGGATGGTATCGTGGTATATCCCGTTGCGGAAACCGGCTTTTATCTGCCAGAAAAGACCCATACGGATACCACGGTTGAGGTAAAAACCACTTTCAAGGAAGCCGATGGACTAAGCGCCATTTGGAGCTTGAAAAAGGGCGGGAAATCACTTCCATTGGCAGACGGTTTTACTGGAACACTTACGGATAACGGCGGTAAAATCCGCTTCAAATCCGTGGGCAGCTATGAGCTGACCGTTGCGGTTACGGACAATACGGGGCGCAGCTTTACCTACACGGCTCCGGTTACGGTCTATCCCGTTATCACCGTTTCCATGGAACTGACCAAGGAAACCCATACCGACCGCACGGCGGCGGCCTCTGTCAAGCTGACGAACGCCGGAACGCTGCCTATTTCTTGGAGCATGGAAAAAGGCGGTATCCCTGTGACTGCCGAAAACACACTGACCAATGAGGGCGGCACCATCAGCTTCACGGATAAAGGAGATTATACAGTTACCGCCGCTGTCATGGATGAGGCCGGACGCACTTTCTCCGACAGTAAAAATGTCAAGGTGTATCCGATTCCGAACATCACTTTTGACCTTGCGGAAGCCGTCCACACAGATGATATGCTGTCGGCCAACACGGTCCTTACCGACATGGAGGGCTTAACAGCGGTATGGTATGTAGACAATACCTATGGTTTTCAGGATTGGGATACCTATGTAGACGGTAAGCTGACAAACAATGGCGGCTCTATTCGTTTCAAGCGCGCCGGTGTATACGATTTGCAGGCCCGTGTGACTGACCCGACCGGGCGGGTGTTCCTCTTTAATAGCGGAAAAGTGGAAGTCCTGCCTGTGCTTACGCTGTCCTTTGAACTGCTGGAAAACGGCTATACCGATACGCAGATTGATTTGCGTACAAGGGGCAACAACAATGTGCTGCCGGTGGAATGGACGCTGATGAAGAATGGCGAGCTTATCCCATTGGATCAGGCAGTCAGCGGCACCCTGAACGCACAGGGCGGCAAAATCCGTTTCCCGGAGGTGGGCGAATACCGCCTGACCGCATCCATGACCGATGCGCTGGGCAGAGTGTTCAGCCACAGTGAGAAAATCAGCATCTATCCCCTTTATAACTGCAATTTTTCTATGCCGACCACTATCCATAGTGGTCAGAGCTTTGCCGTAAATATGGGCAGCGATGTAAAATTGAACGGCAAATCTATCGCTTGGTCGCTGTCTAAGGACGGCAATTCAGCGGCAGTTTCTGAGTTTTTCAAAGGCAGCTTGGGCAATACCGGCGGCACGGTACACGTTGATGTGTCGGGCAGCTACACGCTCACCGCAACGATAACCGATGAGCTGGACAGGGCGTTTACCGCCGTTCAGACCATCACCGTTACCAATACCGCCCCAACAAAGCCGACTTTGACCGCTACGGTTACGAGGACATATCTAAATGGAAAATTCCTTATGAACCTGACTGCCGCCAGCACAGACCCGGACGGCGATCCGATCACCTATGAATTTGACGGCAGAAGCAGCGACAATTATTATGCCCTTGGTACGCATACCGTTAAGGTCCGCGCAAAAGATGGGTTTGACGGCGTATCTGACTGGACGGCTGCCACCTTCACCGTTTCAAACGCAGCTCCCACGAAGCCGACCATTCAGGCCAGCGTAACAAGAACTGTGAACAACGGTAAGTTTTTGGTAAATCTCTCCGTCAGCAGCACCGACCCGGACGGCGATGCCATTACCTACGAATATCAGAATAAGGCCGCCGATAATTATTATCTGGCAGGCACGCACACCGTACAGGTCAGAGCCAAGGACAATTACGGCGGTGTGTCGGAATGGGCGCAGACAACATTTACGATTTCCAACTCCGCACCGTCAACGCCGGTGATTACCAGAACGCCAAACGGAAATAGCGTAGCACCCGGAACGGCAGTTACTATCCGGGCATCTTCCGCCGATCCCGATGGTGATTCCATTACTTATGTATGGGAAGGGCGAAATGCTGAAACACAGACCTATCCCCTCGGGAAAAATACGGTTCGTGTCAAAGCGGTAGACAGTACCGGCGCTGAGTCTTCATGGGCGGCGATTATCTTCTTTGTTGCCGATCCAAGCCGTGGCGGAGGCATGACCTTGACCGGCCCGGAATCGACGATTATTGAAGATGGTGTAGATGGTGCAACCATTACCTCATGGACATTTACGGTTCCACAGGTCAGCGGACACAGCGCCAGCTATGATTATGGTCAGGTTAGAGGCTACAACCGACTGACCGGAAAATGGGAGCAGTTGCCCACGGTATCCTTCGATTCGTCAATCGGATCATCCTTTGCTGCCACAGACGGTAATCCTGCGCGTGTTTACAGTTATAATGGGGTTCATATGTATGGCACGTTGCAGCCCGGTATCTATACCAAGCTGGAGATGTATTACTACACGCCGCACACCTGTATGTACAACAAGAGCAATATCGTATATAGTGCGGAGTTTTTCTTTGAATAAGTGAAAAACATTTGCTTCGGGGCATTGCCGGTAATGGCGATGCCCCGATATTTTTATGTTTGAAAAGGAGGACACAATGCAGGGATTTTTGAAGCCTTATCAGGTGGAACAGATAAAAAAGAAATACCCGCCCGGCACACGCATCCAGCTTGACCACATGGGAGGAGAGCGTGATATGCCTGATGGCTTGCAGGGCGTGGTGAAACACATTGATGACCAAGGTCAGCTTCACATGGCATGGCAGAATGGGCGTTCGCTTGCGCTTATACCAAATGAGGATCAGTTTCATATCATCCAGCCCGAGCAAAAGCAGGAGGAAAATCTAATCCGTGTGCTGGTGGTAGAACCGGGCAAAGCACCCTATGCCAAGCAGATAGAGAATGACTACCGTGCAATGCAGAGGTTGGTGGACGGCTGCATTGAGTTTGTTCCGCTGCCAGAGCCGGATTGCCACCTTTACTGTAATGATGAGGGCAAGCTGGACGGCCTGCCCGGAAACCGCCGCATGGATCACGGCGATATTATCTGCGGCACGTTCATTATCTGTGCGGATGACGGTGAGGGAAATGATGCTTCTTTGAACGATAAGCAGCTCCAATACTACACCGAGCGTTTTCAGGAGCCGGAGCAGTACACCGATGAGGAAGCCCATCATTTTGAATATGAAATCAGGGTGATGCCGCCTGCCAGCAACGACATGGAAGATGTTCTGCGTATGCTGGGATTTTTGGGCGGCAACGATGATATGGAACGCTGACAGGAGGAAATTATGAGTAAATTAGAGCAATACACTGACTATATCAATGCTCATATTCTGCCGTTTATTGATTACAATGAGCTTGACCGCTCTTATCAAACGGCGGAAAAAGAGTACGCAAAGGGCATTTTGAACCGTTTGCATACGGCCATGCTGGAGCAGTACGGCGATACCCGGCTGATTTGCGGCCATGGTGATATGCAGGAGGAATATGCCGTGGTCCCCGGTGTGGTACAGGGAAAGAAAACCGGAGAAATTGCGATTGCGCTGCTGGGGATAGACCTTTTATCCTCCGGGGAGCATTGTCAAACAGAATTTCTCTGTAAATATGGCGTGATTTCACAGGGGCATAACGACTTGCCGAAAGCCCTTGCTGGCGAAATTACGGCAAGGTATTTACCCTATGATTACTGTTACACGGCGGACATCTCCGGCGATATTCACATTTCTAAGAACAAACAACCTGACGGTATCAAGGAGATTCTGCAAACCTTTCAGGAGCATACCGCCGAGCTTTTATTTGAGGAAGCTTGGGATCATGAAACAGACATGGAACGCTGACCGTCCTGCTTGCAGGGCGGTTTTTTGATGGAGGTGAGTGGATTTGAGAACGCAGCCAAGGAAAATGCCGTTTACCGAGGAACAGATGAAACAGGTTTTTGACACCAGTATTATTGATTTTGCGCTCAGTAATCGTTTGCAGCTCGAAAAAGGCGACCATGCGACCATGCATGTTAAGGGGCTGCCTGACGGCTGCGGCGGCCTGTACCTCTTTAATCATGGGCGTGGGTATTACTGGTTTGCGAAAGAAACCAAAGGCAATATTCTCGATTTTGCTATGGATTATTTTGAGCTTTCTACAAAAACACAGGCGATTGAAATGATTTTGGGCTGCCGCGCACACGATTACTCGGAGGACTATGCGCGGCTGAATTTTACCCCATCAGAAAAGCCGCCAAGGGGTGAACTGGTTCTGCCGCCCAAGGACAAGAATTTTAGCCGTACCATTGCCTATCTTACTGGGACCCGTGGCATTGACAAGGAAATTGTCTATGCCATGATCGATGAGGGAAAGGTCTACGGAGCCAGAACGCAGATAAAGAAGGACGGACAAACATATTCCTTTCACAACTGCGCTTTTGTGGGATACGATGAAGCGGGTAAGCCCCGGTATTGCGCTTTACGGGCGCCCAGCGCAAACAGCAGCTTTCGGCAGGATGTGGAGAATTCGGATAAGACCTACGGTTTTTGCATGGAGGGCAAATCAAACCGGGTGTATGCCTTTGAAGCGGCCATAGACGCCATGAGCCACGCTTGCCTTTGTAAACTCCATGGCATTGACTGGCGGGAGGATCACCGGGTAGCCGAGGGCTGCCTGTCGGATAAGGCGCTTTACCGTTACCTTCAGCGCCATCCTGAAATTAACGAGATCGTTTTCTGCTATGATAACGACATGGACGGCAAGCTGAAAGACGGTACACCTCATAACCATGGTCAGGTTCAGGCGGAGCTTTCCGCTGAAACCTTTGCGGATTTGGGATATAAGACCATGATACAGACGCCGGTGGGCAAGGACTTCAATCAGGATTTGATTGCCTATAGGGGTTTACTTGTGCAAGAGGCGATACCGGAGGAGATGGAGCGATAATGACGAGACCCGCCATTTCCAGTAAAAGGAGATAGCGGATCTTAATATTATTTAGGAGTGTTCACTCTTTCTCTGAGGGATAGCATATTGTTTTCAATTTGTTGTATGACCGCAATAAACTCTTCATCGCCTTTCCCTGTCGGGTCATCAAGTCCCCAATCCTCCCGGTGCTTGCAGGGTAAAAAAGGACACTGGACATTGCAACCCATTGTAATAACAATATCTACCAGAGGGATTTCTGAAAGCAGCTTAGAACGCTGGGTTTTCTCCATGTCAATACCATAGAGCTGTTTCATTAGCCGCACAGCGTCCTGATTAATTTTGGGTTTTGTTTCTGTTCCGGCAGAGTAGCTTTCAAACACATCAGCGGCAAGGTGCCTGCCGAGTGCTTCTGCAATCTGGCTGCGGCAAGAGTTGTGAACACAAATAAATGCCACCTTTGGTTTGTTTATTTCCTTATTCATAAAAGCCTCCTTCTATAGCTCTCTTAGCTTATCGCCCTTCATATCATCGGCACTCCAAGCGATTAAAGCAAAATGGTCGTTTGTGTGTTCCGCTATTTCATTGATCCATGGAATTTCATTGCTGGCTTTTGCGGCTAATAGGGCGTTTGTTGTTTTCGTATGATAGAGAGAAGAATTCATAAGCCACCACTTGGTAGCAATATTGGCACGTTTCAAATCTTCTTCCAGCCGAAGTGCCTCATAAACCGGGGTAGCTTCCGGCAATGCTACAATGACAACTGCCGTTTCAGGGCTTCGCAAACGTGGCAGCAGTTTTCTTATGGACTCCGGAATATTGCCCTGTGTCCTCTGAACCTCTTTGTGATAACTTAAAGTAGAATCCAAG
The DNA here is from genome assembly GCA_015243575.1 of Clostridiales bacterium. Classification (NCBI taxonomy): domain Bacteria; kingdom Bacillati; phylum Bacillota; class Clostridia; order Peptostreptococcales; family Anaerovoracaceae; genus Anoxybacterium; species Anoxybacterium hadale. The sequence goes on along the minus strand of CP042469.1, from coordinate 3,181,964 downwards.
AGCAGAAGCGTATGCCCTGTAGGAGCGGTATCAATAACAACAATCTCATTTTCGGAACGCTCCACCACTTCCGCAAAAGCTCTGAATACGGCGATTTCCTGTGTACAGGGGGAGCGCAAATCTTCTTCGATATAGGCAATATCTTCTTCCGACATGGTTTCCCGTGCCTTTGATAAGACTTCCTCCTGATACCGTGCCAGTTCCTGATGCTCGTCAATATGGCTCATGGTAATGCCGTTGTTTTCATCAAGAACAAATTTTAAGTGCGCTGCCGGATCAGTAGTGGTTAAATGCACCTTTTTACCCTTTTCAGAAAGCCCTAAAGCAATAGCGGCAGCCAGTGTAGTTTTTCCAACACCGCCTTTTCCCATTGTAAAAATGACTTTTTTGCCGCTATGGTATAGGTCATCAATGACATCCTTTAGCTGGGGAACATGCTCTGCTTTAATGGTTTCATCACTGGTGACATAACCATCCTTTGTGAGCAGTGACCTGACATTTTCCATACCTGTAATGTTATATGCCCTCAAAGGAACCATGTAGGTTGTAATGGCCTGTAATGGCTTTGGCATATTTGAGAGGGCGCTTTGCTGTTTATTGTAAAGATTTTTAGAAATGGTGTCATCATAATCAGCCAACACCCCATTAATTACCATAGATTGATTGAGTACGCCAAGCTCCGCTAATTCGTAAGAAGCCCGCTCTATTTCTTTGAGGGGGGCTGTTTCGGGGCGAGTTACAAGGATTAAGGTTGTTTGTGCGCCGTCTGTCAGTGTTTCAACCGCAGCTTTATACATTTCCTTTTTACTTTCAAGCCCGGATAACTGTCCCAAACAAGAGGCACCATGTGTGCTTTCGCTGATGAAATTGCTCCATGCAGAGGGAAGCTGCAACATTCTAAGGGTATGCCCGGTCGGCGCGGTATCGAAAAGAATGTGGTCGTATTTTTCTTCCATCTCTTTATTGGTAATGAAGTTGGAAAACTCATTGAAAGCGGCAATCTCCACTGTGCAGGAACCAGAAAGTTGTTCTTCCATATTAGAGAGGACTGATTCCGGCAGTTTACCACGATAAGGCGAAAGCACGCTTTCCCTGTATTCTGCCGCTGCCTGCATAGGGTCAAGGTTTGCTACATCCAGATTAGGTACTTCTGCAATGGGCGTGGCTTTCCCTGAAAGCGGGGTGCCAAACACATCCTGCAAGTTGGAAGCCGGGTCTGTGCTGACAAGAAGAACTCTTTTGCCGCTGTCTGCAAGATTTACCGCCGTTGCACACGCAACAGATGTTTTCCCGACACCACCTTTACCTGTGTAAAACAAGTATTTTGTTAAGGTGATTTTGTTTGGGTCAAAGATTTGCTAATGTAAAGTTAAAAATAATGTAAAGTCACCTCCTTGAAATGCAGCAAAGCCAACAAAAATGATTTTGCCAGCTTTGCATAATTCATTATTAAATTAGTGGGTGTCTTGAAAATTACTGAGCCAGCCCATGAGATTTTTATCTTCTGTCCATGAGGGATATTGGGAGGATTGATGTTCTTTGGGATGTACTTCTTCCAAAATCTTACGTTTCATTTCAGTATTAAGTTGTGCGTACACCTCTGTTGTCGAGAGATCTGCATGACCCAGTAGGTCTTTAATGTACTGCAAATCAACTCCTGCTTCCAGCCAATGCATGGCGCGGCTGTGGCGAAAAATATGTGGATAAACTTTGGAGGGAAGTAAATTCGGCATAGCTGACCTTGTGGACTTGATATATTTGTTGAAAATATAAGAGATACCAGCCCGTGTCAGCTTTTCCTTATCTCTATTACAGAATACCGGCTCCATTTTATCACATGGGCGATAATGCTTTTCTTCAGACAGATAGTTTTTTAATAGGCTTGAAATATCGCGGATAAGTGGTACATCACGAAATTTCTTACCTTTTCCACGCAAATGCACAATGGCACCACTGCGTTCAAAGTGCAAATCACCAATGCAAAGATTGGCTATCTCTGAAATTCTGGCTGCTGATTCATACATCAGACTTAAGATGGCGAAATCACGTCTTCCGCTTCTGGATTTCAAATCAGGCTGTCTGAGGATTTCTTCTACTGCTTTGATTGGTAAATGTCTAATAGTCTGCTTTTTGCCAGCTTTATTGGGGATAGAAAGGATATGCTGGCACAGTAAAACGTATTCAGGATTTTCATATTGCAGGTATTTAAAAAATGTATTCAGCGCAATCCTACGCTGGTTCCTTGTTGCTACAGAATTGTTTTTTACCTGTTCCAGCCATGAGAGGAAATCCTCAACCAAACTGCGATCAATGTTTTGAATTTCAAGTTTTTCACGTTTCAGATGTCGTTCTTTTTCGCAATAGTCCAGAAACACAGACATGGAATCCCGATAAGACTTGATTGTATTTTCGCTAAGTCCTTTTTGTACTGGCAGATATTCAAAAAAATAATTAGAAAGAGAACGTGCAAAGTCAGTTGGTTTTACCTTATTCATCCGTATCTACCTCCATTTCAAAATTCAAAATGTCAGTATACATTCCACTCAGTTCCGTTTCACATATCTGCCTGATATGGGGATATATCTCTGCGCTGAGACGGAGATACCATTGGGTCGCGATGACGGAAGTGTGTCCGAGATATTTTGACAAAACCGGAAGCCTGCTGTAAATGGCGGTTCCTTCCTCCGCCCATTTTTGAATGTTGTGGCAAACAAAAGTGTGACGAAGATCATGCACGCGTGGCCCAAGGTTTGTTCCACGATACGGGATACCGACATCCCATAAAAAGCCTTTAAACTCCCTGCTGATACAGGATTTAGAGTAGTTGGAATGCGACTTGGTGTAAAAAAACGGCAGATCGCCAGGGGTGGATTGATGGACTGCCAAAAGATACTTTCTGCACCTGAGGGTAAGAGACTCGGACATTGGCACAAGGCGTTCCCTATCATTTTTACCATGCCGGATATGAAGCACACCGTTTTCTGCGTCCACATCCTCCTTTGTTAATGACAATGCTTCTGAAATACGCAGTCCACATCCATAAAGCACACGGAACAACAACGGATAAGTCAAATGACGGTTTGGTGAGGCATTTGTCGGAATAAGGGTGTCAAGACGTTTAAAAATACGCTTCAGCTCATCTTTTGTAAAAATATAAGGCGTATGTGTTTCCCCATGTTTTGGTAGCGCAGGGAGAAAATAGGACGGATAACCTTGTTTGCTAAGGAATACAGAAAAACGCTGCATCTCTCCAACGCGGCCACGCCTTGTGACATCTTTTTCATTCGGGCGTTTTTGGCACCAGGCAAGGGCGATTTCTTTGGTAATGGTATAATTCTGTATTTCATGCCCTTTGCAGAAGTTATCAAACATCCGAAGGAGCATAGCCTGTTGATCATACACAAGACCAGCCGCGCGCTTTTGCGCTACAAATATTTCACACATGGGGGCAAAGGGACCTGTAAAATACGGTTTGCTCATATCGTCACCTCCAGCGCACACTGACGAAGCAATTCAACATCGACGCTGATGTATGTCTGTGTGCTTTCCGGCATAGCATGCCCTAAAGTTTGGGCAATCTCTGTCAGTTTTGCTCCGTTGGCAAGCATGGATGATGCAATGCTGTGGCGGAATGTATGCATACCAATTGGTTTATCTGCCGGAGTCTTGATTCCGGCTTTTTGAATGGCGTTCACAACCGTTTTACGGAGAGTGTCCGTCAATGGGCCATAAGGAGCGGAATGTCGGACAAAGATGTATTCGCTGCCTGTTTCTGGACGGCCATTTTTCAGGTATTCAATAATCGCCCAGCCGACATCGTCAAGCAGCGGCAGGTCCAGAGGGACGCCGGTTTTCTTTTGGGTTATAGACAGACGTTTGTTATGCCAGTCGATGGAATCAAAACGCAGTAGCCGGGCATCGCTGATACGCAACCCAAGTTTTGCTACAAGTATAAGAATGGCATAATTCCGTCTTCCGATTGGATTGTTTCGGTCGACTGATTTTAAAATACGTTCCACTTCATTGGCTGTGAATACGGTTGGAATGCGGTATTTCTTTATCCGGCGCACATTTGGCAGAACTTCGGAGAAGCTTTTGTGATGGTATCCGTTTTCCAAAGAATAATCAAATAACCTGCCGAGGATTTTAATTGTCCCGCCAACAGTTCCAGAGGAAAATCCGGCAAGCGATTCAATATATGTGTTGACGTGATGCAATTCAATTTGGGAAAAATGCGCCACGCCATTGTTTATTAGAAAATACTCAAACCGGAACAGGCGGCTTCTCCATGTCCTGATTGAACCGTCTGACACGCCTTCCTGACGTAGATGCTCCAAAAAGCCTTCAAAAAGATTATGGTATGGTTCTGAAAACTCTTTTATTGTCATATTCGACTGCTTAAATACCATACCGAACTTTTGAAAATCCAGTAGGAGATGAACCGCTCGGTTGACATTGTGCGATGTGTCCTTTTCTCCAAGAGTTGAACCATACCGTTCCCAAACAAACGCGCGGCCTAATTCCGCCGTCAATACTGATGTGCCCTGCGAATCACAGTAAGCTGCTAACATTTTCCAAACTGCATCTAATCGCTCGATTGTACGTGGCCGGTAGCCGATTTGGGCTAAATGGGATTTGGCTCCTGAGATTAGGGCTTTGATTTCTAATTCCTTTGTACTTTGTTCCTGTTTCATCTTCATAACCTCCAGTCTTATTGTGGTGGACTCTGTCCGCCCAATAAGATTGTAGAGAATTATGTTGAGTTTGACGATAGATTACGCTGGAAATTATAGCACTTTAAGGAGGTGACTTTACATTATTTTTAACTTTACATTATCAAAAGACTTCTTCGTCCCCCAGCACCGGGAGCGGGTGTACCTTGTTGGACATTTTGGAGGAATCCGTGGACGAAAAGTATTTCCTATCGGCGGAGCAAACACAGCGCCTGTTAAGCAGCTTATCGGTGGAAGCCAAGGAAAACGAGTCTATGACATAAGCGGTGTTTCCGTCACCCTGACGGCAGAGGGCGGCGGCTTTGCCGGACGCACGGGGCTTTATGCTGTGTCGGTTAACCGAAGGGAGGGTATTACAGGCGCTATCAGCCATGCCCATACCTTGACCGCCAGCGATACCCGTGGTCTAAATCGAAATCAGGATCAGAATGCCGTGCTTTCAGAAATTCCGCCTTGTGAGGCGTTCACCGCCTTCAATCACGATACCGGGCGGAGTAGTCATGCGGGAGGTATCGTCTGCTTGGGCAATACCAATCCGAGCGGCAATGGTATGAATGGAAACGTATACGACACGCACGGTCTTTCGCCAACACTCACGACGAATAAGGGAGAGGGATTAAAGGTTGCCGTTCCTGCACAAGTCCAGACCTGTGCTGCTTTTATTGATATGAATGAGGATGCGGAACTGACGGAAAACGCCCGGTGTATCCGGGCAAGACAGTATTCAGGTATCGGCAACCACCGGGGGGAAACCTCCGGTATTTTTTTATGCCATGGACACCCGGACTGTGTGATGGCGGTCATCACTCCCGACCGCATGAAAAAGCGCCAGAACGGCAGACGGTTCAAAGAGCCGGGAGAACCCAGCTTTACGCTGACAACACAGGATCACCTATGAAAGCGAAGATAACCATAGCGCGGGGGCATCGCCTGCCGGTATTTCTTCCGATGACACAGCGGAAAGCGGTACAGAATCCGCAGGGCAGGAATAAGGAATGGAGGGCAAAATTTTATGATAAAAGACAAGATGATTGCCGTCATGGGCAGTCCGGGCAGCGGGAAAACCACCGCTGCCCTTAAACTTGCCCTGACGCTTTCGGCGGCAAAAAAGAATGTCATTGTGGTATTCTGCGATCCGTTTACACCGGTCATTCCCACAGTCCTGCCTGCCGATACGAACCACGACACTTCGCTGGGCAGTCTTTTGACGGCTCCGGCACTGACGCAGGCCAAGCTCCTGAATGCCTGTGTGCCGACAGAAAAGAACGAATACATCAGCTTTTTGGGATACCGGGCAGGAGAAAGCCTGATGTGGTATCCGCAAATCACTCGGGATAAGGCGGTGGAGTTTTTTATCCTGCTCCGGTATCTGGCCGATCATGTCATCATCGACTGTACCTCCGCATTTGAAGCTGACCCGGCATCCATTGTGGCGATAGAGCTAGCGGACAGGGTTTTCAGGCTGGGGACGGCCAACCTAAAGGGCGTTTCCTATTATCTGACCCATGACTCCATGCTGGCGGACAGCCGTTTCCGAAAGGATACCCATCAGACCGTAATCGGCAACCTGAAAGCAGGGCAGGATTGGGAGTCTGCCGCCCAGCAATACGGCGGCACGGATTTTGTGCTGCCCTATGTGCCGGAACTGGAGCAGCAGTATGATGAACTGGCATTGCTGACCCCGCTGGCCCAGCCGGAAAGCACCGGATATACCGCTGGAGTGGAACGGCTTTTGGGAATACACGCAGTGAAATCCAAGACAAGGTCCGCTTCACCCGCTGAGGCAACGGACACAGAGGGCGCAAAGCAGAATGAAAAGCAAAAAGCAAAACCGGCTTTTCGATTGCCCTTTGCAAAAAACCGGGGTGAGTTTTAGTGCTCACCATCAGCCATATAGAACTGAAAGATGCCAATGCCTATGTGACGGCACATCACCGGCATCACGGAGCTGTGCGGGGACACCGATTTTCCCTTGCCTGTTTCGAGGATAGCAGGCTGTGCGGTGTCGCTATTGTGGGCAGACCGCGCTCCCGCCGTATTGACCAGTGTATGACTGTGGAGGTTCTGCGGCTCTGTACGGACGGCACGAGGAACGCCTGCTCTAAACTATACGGAGCCTGCCGCTGTGCGGCAAAGGCGCTGGGCTATCAGCGACTCATTACCTATATTTTAGCGGAGGAAAACGGCAAAAGCCTTTTGGCAAGCGGATTTTCCTACTGCTATACCAGCAAGGGCGGGAGCTGGAACCAACCGGGCAGACCGAGAACCGATAAGGCTCCAGTCTGCCCGAAGTATTTGTATGAAATTATCCTGGTCCGAAAGGAGGACAAAACTTGCAGAACATCTTAAATATTCATGATAACGCAGGACTGATGGGTGGGGAAATCCATCTGCGCCCTTTTGCCGAGGTTTTGAGGGAAGTGCAGGAACACATCAGCAAAAATTATGCAGGAACCCTAAAGGATGACCCTGACCAGAGCCGTGCTCTGATTCACAGCTACATCCGAAAATACCTTGAAGAACAGCGGCTTGGTGTGGAAGGCATGGAACAGGAGGAGCTTGCCGAGCTTCTGTACGGAGAAATGACCGGCTTTTCCTTCCTGTCCAAATACCTCTACCGAAATGATGTGGAGGAAGTGAACATCAACCAGTGGGATGATGTGAAGGTCATTTACGCAAACGGTGAGGTGCTGCCCACCAAGGAACGGTTTACCTCACCCCAGCACGCCCTTGATGTCATCAAGCGTATGCTGCATAAGTCCGGCATGATACTCGATAATGCCAAGCCCTATGTCATTGGGCATCTGTCCAACAAAATCCGTATTACGGCTACCTCTCCGGGTATCGTGGACGAGGACAAGGGTTTGTCTGTATCCATTCGTATCGTCAATCCCCGCAAGCTGAAAAAAGAGGAATTTGTCACTTATGGCACAGCCACCGCCGAGATGTTGGATATGCTCTCGGTGTTTTTTAATTATGGCGTTTCCATGTGTATGACCGGGGCCACTTCCTCCGGCAAAACCACTTTGATGAGCTGGATACTCGACCAGATTTCCAATGATAAGCGGCTGATTACCATTGAAAAGGGCTGTCGTGAGTTCGACAGCGTGAAGCGTGACGAGTTGGGCAGGGTCCTGAATAATGTCATTCACTTTATTACCAAGGAGTCTGACGATCCCAAACAGGTGGTATCCATGGTAAAGCTCTTGGAACTGGCTCTTACCATGCACCCGGATTTTCTGGTGGTTGCGGAGATGAAAAGCGAGGAAAGCCTGCAAGCAATTAAGGCGGCCAATACCGGGCATACCTCTTTGACCACCATTCACGCCAACGGCTGTGAGGACACCTATTACCGCATGGCGGCACTCTGCAAGGAAAGCAGCTCCATGGATGACGCCACCCTGATGGGGCTTGCCACAAGGGGCTTTCCCATCGTGGCCTTTGCCAAGAAGCTGGAGGACAACAGCCGCCGCCTGATGGAAATTGCCGAGTGCGTGGGCGTAAAAGCCGGTGTGCCGATTATGCGCACCTTGTACCGCTTTAACATCACCGACAACCGCATGGAAAACGGAAAAGCCAAGATCATAGGGCATTATGAAAAAGTAAACGGTCCATCCGAAAGCCTGTGCAAGCGGCTTCGTGAAAACGGTATGCCGCTGTCCTTGCAGCAGCGGCTTTTAAGCGCATAAAGGAGGTGCATTTTTATGAGCATGGTCGCTTATAAAGCGCCGTATCTTCTACAAATTATGATGGATGATGAACCCCTAAATCCCCGCACTGATTATGATAACTTCGGCCATATGGCTTGCTGGCACAGGCGGTATAATCTTGGGGATGAACACAATTTTGAGGATACAAACGAGCTGTTCAAAGAGTTGGTAATGAACAGCGTTTCGCCGGATACAGTCATTGATTATGTGAAATCCGGCAAGGCAGACAGCGTGAAACTGGAATATGACCGCGCTGCGGCAAGCTGGGAAATCAGGAGCTATGATACCCACTTCAAGAAATGGTACGATGAGGCTTCCTTTCCCGGCAAGCTGGAAGCAAACCGGCAGGAGATTTTTGAAAGCCTTGTGGACACCCTGCCAAACCCTGACCTTTATCTGCTGGCTGCGGAAAAGAATATCATCCTACCCTTAAACCTCTACGACCACTCCATGCTGCGTATGTCAACCGGCTCCTTTTTAGGGAGAGCGCAGCACGCCGAGTGGGATTCCGGTCAGGTGGGATGGATTTACGCCACGCCGGAGGATATGGAAAAGGAGTACGGCAGCCTGACCCCGGAAAGCAGAGAAAAGGCCGAAGCCCTTCTGAAATCCGAGGTGGAGAGCTATGACTGCTATCTTTCCGGGCAGTGCTATGGCTTTCGGCTTTATGAAAACGGCGAGGAAACGGATAGCTGCTGGGGCTTCTTGGGGAGCTATTCCGATATGAGAAAGGAAATTGCTTCTCAGAGTTTGCCGGAAAGCCACCGGGATATGGTTGACCATCTGCATGAGGTGACGGATACCGTGACCCGGTATAAAGGCTATGAGGATTTAATGGAGGATTTAGAGGAAATGGAGGCATAGAACATTGACAATATTGATAACAATAGCGTTTTTACTGGCGGTAACGGGCAGCTTTATTCTGCTTTCGTTATCGCCCTTTACTTTTTTTGAAGGGCTGGCGAATTATGTCCGTCCACAGAAAACCACAATGAAAAGTAAAATCAGAAAGAGCCGGAAGAACAAACAGCCAAAGGGCTTAAAGCTGCTCTTTCTGGAAACAAGAGAGATTCTGCGTGTCACAGGCAAGAGCGGTATGTTTACCGCTCTTTGCATCCTGTCCATGCTGCTGTTTGTGGTAGGGGCTAGGATTGCCCTTTCCATGAAAAACGGCTATCTTGTACCGGTACTGGCGGCAGGCTTGGCGCTCCTGCCTTTTTATTATGTGAAGCTCACGGCAGGGCGGCATAAAAAGCAAATCAACACGGAATTGGAAACCGCCTTATCCATCATCACCACCAGTTACCTAAGAGGAAAGAACACCATCATCCGTGCCATTGAAGAAAACCAGCCTTATTTGAATCCGCCGGTAGCAGAGGTATTCCGCAACTTCCTGCTGCAGGCCAAGCTCATCAACTCCAATACCAAGGAAGCCTTGGAGGGATTAAAGGTTGGGATTGACAACAGTGTCTTTCACGAATGGGTGGATGCGGTAATTGCGTGTCAGGACGATTACAACCTGAAAACAATCCTGCCGCCCATCGTTGCCAAGCTGTCGGATATGCGTGTGGTGTCGGCAGAGCTTGACCTTCTTTTGTTTGAGCCCGTCAAAGAATACATCACCATGGTGGTGCTTCTGCTTGGCAGTATTCCACTCATGTACTTTCTCAATCGGGACTGGTATCATACCCTGATGTTCACCGAGTTTGGAAAGGTGCTGCTGGCAATCTGCGCCGGAGTGATTTTCCTGTCGGTGGCCGCCGTCGCCAAGCATACCCGTCCCATTGAATATAAGCGTTAGGAGGTGCTTTCACTGTGCAGAATATGATTCTACTTTTCTTTGCCCTGTTTTTCACAGCAGGGCTTTATCTAATTTCGGCGGAGCTGCTGAACGTACCGACCTATAAGGCGACCAAGGCAATTCTTGGCATGGGCAAACGGGAACGGAAAAAGGCACGGGACTCGGACGCCTTTATCATGGAACTGGCGGCAAGGCTTTCCAAGGTTCTGCCCATGGATGAATACAGAAAACGCAAGCTCACGGCAGTGTTAAAATCTGCGGGAATCCCTATGACTGCCGAGGTATATGCGGCACAGGCCATGGTGAAAGCCGGTCTGATCTTTGCAGGGGTATTTCCCTGCCTGCTGCTTGCCCCTATCCTTTCCCCGGCGTTTGCGATTATAGGCATTGCGGTGTATTTTACAGAAAGCACCAAAGCCGAAAAGCTCATTACCGTAAGGCGGCAGGAGATTGAATACGAATTGCCCCGCTTTGTTGCGACGCTGGTACAGGAGCTGAAAGCAACCCGTGATGTACTTTCCATTTTGGAAAGCTATCAGAAAAATGCTGGGAAAGCTCTGAAAAATGAGCTTGCCATCACCACCTCGGATATGCGTACCGGCAACTATGAGGGAGCGCTGACACGCTTTGAGGCCAGAGTATCCAGCGCCATGCTCTCGGATGTGGTGAGGGGGCTGATCGGCGTGCTTCGAGGGGACGATGGCGTTACCTTCTTCCAAATGTTATCCCATGACATGAAGCAGCTTGAATTACAGAGATTAAAAAGGCTGGCTATGGAGCGCCCGCCCAAAATCCGTAAGTTTTCCTTTCTACTCCTTGGCTGTATGCTGCTCCTGTATATGGGCGTTATGGGCTATCAGATTCTCGGCGCTATGTCGGGAATGTTTTAAGGGGGTGTAACTATGCTGAGAAAGATACTGAAAGGAAAGCGCGGCGAAGGGTATATTGATGTTGCGGTGGGCATCCTCTGCCTGCTGCTGGTGGTGGCCTTTGCGGTGCAGCTATTCCCTGTGTTTACCGCCAAGCAGCAGCTTGACATTTTTGCTGTGGAGATTGTGCGGGAGGCTGAAATCAAGGGCAGCACCAATGTGGATTCCCGAATTGCCGATATGCGAGAGCAGACCGGGCTTAACCCAACCATCCGCTGGGACTGTGATTATTACAGCGGGAAAAAAGTACAGCTAAACGGTGATATTGAGGTTTTGCTGACGGACACGGTAGACATCGGGTTTTTCGTCTTTGGTTCCTTTCCCATTGAAATACAGGCCAAGGCAACGGGAAAGTCCGAAGTCTATTATAAGTGAGGTGACGCCATGAAATTGATTAAGATAATGAAAGACAGGCGAGGTAATTCCACACCCCTCACCATCGCCCTGATTTTAGGGATTCTGCTTCTGATCTGTGCCCTTCCCGAGTTCTTCAGGCTGGGTATTATTGTGAGCGGTGTCCGTGACGGACTCCAGCAGGCCGTGATTACCGTGGCAACCACCAATTACGATGAAGCCTATAACGGTCTGCGGGAAGGGTATTCCGGGGGGTATATCCTGTCCGGCGAAAGCTGGCAGGAGAACCTTGATTACGATGATGTATACTACCGGCTCGACAACCTGCTGGGAACTGCGGAAGTTGGAGGGTATCACATCAAAGAGGATAAGGGCGGCTATGAGTACCGCCTTTCCGGGCTTTCGGTGGATATTGCAAACGCACCCCTGACGCCGGGCGGTGCAGAGCATAATTTAGAAGCTGACGCCCGCATTACCATTGAAATCCCCTTGTCCTTTGGCTGGGATAGACTCCCGCCGCTTACCATGGAGATACGCACAAAATCAGCCTATATGCCTAAGTTCTGAGTCTGCACAAATCACCGACACTCCATCAAAATGTCTGGACGCGCAGGAAGATTCAGGATATAATGGAGTCGGGTAAAATAAGCGAAATGGGTATATAGGCTTAAACCTTCATTTAACATGAAAGTGAGGCCATCATTATGAAAAAAGAATATACAACAAAGAAAAAAGCGGTCATTGCCGCATTGTCCCTTGTGGCAGTCTGCCTTGCAGGAGGACTTTTCTATTATATTGGCACGATGGGCGGACAGCCGCAGGAAACGCCTGCCGAAAGCACGGCTCCTGTGGAAACACAGGTCGTTGTGCCGGAGATCAAGCCGGAGGCAACGCCGAAAACAGATAGCGGCATATCAGAGGCTGCTCCATCAGAAGCCCCGGCAGAACCATTGCAGGAACCTTCTGCGCCTGCCAGCAGTGATACACAGGATACGACACAAAGCAAGCCCTCTGATGGTAAGCCGAAATCTCCGACAGAAGCCACTCCTCCCTCCAAGCCCCCTGCTGAAACAAACCAAGGTTCCGAAAATAGCTCGAATAGCAAGCAGGAGCAGCCGCAGGCAGGTGAAAAGCGTTCGGATGGAAAGGTGTACTTTCCGGGCTTTGGATGGGTGGAAGATGAGGGCGAAAACTCTCAAGGGACTGCCCCCAATGCCGGAACCGGCGAAGCGGTTGGCGATATGTAAAACAGAATAATCTTTCCGATGGGATACAGTCATACACGGCTGTATCCCATTTTTCATTTTCGGAGGTGATAAAATTGAAGAAACTAATCTGTGCATTGCTTCTATGGGCAATGCTATTTTCTTTGGCTGTGCCTGCTTTTGCCGCCGATTCAAACATTGACGGCGGTGGCGGCGGTATGAATCAAGGCACTGCACAAAACTCATGGACACCGGGGCGTGACGGAGTGCGGATTACAGTTATCCGTGACAGTGACAATATGCCAGTATCCACTCCCATTGATTTTGCAAACGGCTCAAATGGCGATATTTCTTTTCACTTTGGAACCGTAAGCAAAATATCCTACCGCTCTAATGGGCTAACTCCCCATATGGGAAATTACTATTCTATAAAGCCAGCCAATGCCATGCCCCGGATTGTCAGTTCCAACGGCTCCAGTAATATTGCGGCAATCCGAAGCTATTTCTGCCGTGAGGGAACGATTCGTGACATTGCCAATGCCACAGGCATGGATTACGATACCTTGATAAATGGCAAGTACAAGATTTTATTGGAGCCAATAGCCTATTTCAAATACAACAGCGTCATGTTTGCCATGACCGCCACCGAAGCGGCTCTATACAACAAACAGGTAGGAAACGGTCTGCGGAGCAAGATGGTATCTCTATCCCACAAAAATTTACCGCTTTCTATGTTCCTTGAAACTCCTGATTTGGGTTTTGCCGCATGGAGCGGCTCCACAACCATGGCGCAGAGCGACGAAACCATTATCACATATTTGGGAATGGGTATCATCCGCTTTTCAGAACCTGACCCGGAACCGCCCAAGGAAAGCAATGTGACCTACCGCTGCGATACGGAGGTCATCACAGCCGTCACACTTACAACCGGCTCACAGAAAACGCCGGATAATCCGGCATATGCACGGTTTTCCATCAATGGGAAGACCTATTCCCACAGCGGCATCTATATCCCGGAGGGAGGTTCGCAGCTTGCATGGGTCAAATGGCGCACCCCAAAAGAACCGGGCTATATCACCATCACCGTTGCTGGCAACTGTTCCGTGAGCAGCAGCGAGATTGTGGCTCAGATTGTAGACCTTGATAAAAACCCGCCGCCCGACCCGCAGGCCAACGACCGCAACGATGGATTTTCCATTCCGGCTAAACCTGTCAAACCGAATGTGACCTCCCTGACATGGGGCGAATGGGACTGCTGGTGGCATGAGTATTGGGTCTGGCACAGCGGTGACGAGGATGAGGACGGTTGGTGGGAGGACTGCGGCTGGTGGGAATATGCCTGGCTCTCCTACTCCGCAAGCCTGACGGCGGAACTGCGTACCAAGCCGGATGACAAGTCCCCCACAGCTTCTGGCAAAATAATGAAAAGCGGATACGGATTAAATGCGGATGGATCGGCACAGGTTCGTTCCTCCGCACCCAGCAGTCACATCACAGGGGTGCAAAACGTGGTGGCCTATTTCCCCGAATTTAACTACTCCACCTACTGGCGGCTTTTTAAGCGGATTAACATCGGCTATTCCAGCACCTTTGCCTTTCAGAAAAATAAATACAGCACCTATGGGCAATCCTGCCACTTTTCGCCGGTATGGTTCCCGGATGGGCGGTACACGACCTATGCGGAATACCTTGACGCATGGACGCCTGCCGGTATGCTTCAAATCAATCTGACGGACGATTTGACCATTCGTGGATCACTTTTTGACGATTGGCATATCCGTCCGCTCAAGTGAGGTGGCTTATGGGAAACCGAGCAATTTACATCATTCGGGAGGGCGGAGAAAACAACTTCTTTTCCGTATATCACGGAGCAAATGCCCTGTCACCGCTTCTGCGGATGTTTCAGGCACAGCAGCTTCAGGAAACCTTTTCACAGCCGCAGTCCATCAGCCATATTTTTGAACACTTGGATTATGAGGGAGTCTACCAAAATCCTCGGCTGGAGGATTCAGATATGTTCTGCGCACGCATCCCTCCGGCTGAAATGCCGGAATACAACAAGGCTTATGCACAGCGCAGAGAGTTTCAAATGCGGATGGTATTTGACCTCGATCAGAACGATTTTATGATGGAGTATAACCCCAACTGCCCATGGTATCGCACCATGGGCAGTTTCTCCATTGACCTCGATGTGGGGCTGGAAAACGTACAAAAGCTCCTTGCTCATGCCGAGCAGAGAGGCATTACCGATTTTGACAGGCTGCTTACCATCTATCATCGCAGCACCGGTCTTGAAGATAAGCTGGAATCTTCCCGTGGATATATGCGTTTTGAGGAATATTTGGAATCTCCGCAGGCACAGGAGGATAGAGAACGCTACCGGCGGCTGCTCGATCACCAGGAGGAGCTGGACGAGGAAACCGCTGAAGAAATGGAGGAACGATAAATGCAGGGACTTTTATTCCCGATTATTATGCTGGCCGTCACCCTTGTGGGTGGCGGCCTTTTGCTTCTGTTCCTGAAAACGGCTAAGAAACGGCCGGTATCAGACGAAGCCGCCATATCCATGCAGACCGCACAGCAGTTTATCAATGTGCGGGATGTAAAGGACAAATACCTATATACCAAAGATGAGTTGGTTCTGATTTTTCTGCGTATTCACTCAATCAGCATTGACTTATTCAGCAAAGCTGAAAAAAGTGTCTTGATTCGGCAGCTTACCGCAGAGCTGTCCGATATTCAGTACCCCTTTAAGTTCATGGCGGTCAGCAGGCCCGTGGATATTTCTCCCCTGATCGCTGATATGCAGGGAATGCTTAAAACCGCCGATGACCGGCGCAAGGAGTTGTTGCGGCAGGAGATTTTGCAGATGAGCAGCTACGCCCTGTCCGGCGAAATCGTGGAGCGTCAGTTTTATATCTCCATGTGGGATCGGTATGAGGACGGCGTGGAAAAGGACTTATTTAAGCGGGCATCCCTTCTGGCAGAGAAGTTTACCACCAATGGAATTGGCTGCGATGTACTGGCGGAAAAGGAGATTGTACGGCTTTTGAACCTCGTAAACAATCCGTCCTACACCCATTTGGAAGATACGGAATTTGAGGCCAGCATCCCTATGTTAAAGGAGGACTTTTATGCCTAAAAAACAAGCCGTTCAAGAGCGCCATATTACGAATACAGCTTTGCTCAATGTCATTACCCCCATGGGGCTGGAATTTACGAAAAACAGCCTTTCCGTGGGAGAGAACTTCGGTAAGATTTACGGACTGATCCGCTATCCCCAAAAGGTGGAAACAGAATGGCTGTCCAAAATCACGAATATACCGTCCACTATTGTATCCATCGGCTTTAAGCCGGTGGACAATGCAACCTTAATTAACGCCATTTCCCGAAGCGTGGTTCAGCAGCGCGGCTTTGCCGAGGGAGCAAAAGACCCTCTGACCCGTCAGCGTGCGGAGAAAGCGGCCGAGGACGGCGAAAAGATCATCATGCAGATTGACCGTGAGGGTGAAACCGTAGGGCTTATGAATGTGTCGGTCATGCCCATTGCCAAGGATGAGCGCACTTTCAAAAAAGTCTGCCGCCGTGCGGAAAGCATGATAAGTGTCTTGAAGTGCAAAATGCGTGTCATTCCCAATCTGCAAAAAGAGTGTTTTCAGCACATCTCACCATCCTTTCCGTCTGACGGTAAGATAGAAAGCATCCTGCAAAAAATCGTTCCTCTGTCTACTTTTGTAGGCGGCTTTCCTTTTGCCAGTTCCGGCTTTAATGATGGCGAGGGCTATTATTTTGCACAGGACGCAAGCGGAAGCCTTGTTATTGTGGACATATGGAAACGCGGAAGCGACCGCACCAACAGCAATTTTGTCATCATGGGCAATTCCGGCGTAGGCAAATCCACCGCCATCAAGCATATCATCCTGTCCGAGTACATGAAAGGCACCAAAATCCTTGTGGTAGACCCGGAATCCGAATATAAAGACCTTTGCTACAACCTTGGCCTTGGCAGTGGCTGGATTAATGCCGTGGGAGGTTCCACAGGTAGGATTAACCCCTTGCAGGTCCGGCCATCTCCCCGTGATGATGAGCAGGAAAAAGAACCCGACCGCCTGTACCGTGACGAGGGCTATGGTATGAATGACCTGGCTCTGCATATGAAAAATCTTGAAATCTTTTTCAGCTTGTATATCCCAAGCCTTACGGATATGCAGAAAGCGGTCTTGAAGAAAAGTCTTGTGGAGCTATACAGAAAGTTCCATATCACATGGGATACCGACATTACCTCTTTGAAGCCGGAGGATTTCCCGATTTTCTCCGACCTTTATACGCTCGTTCAGGAAAAGGCGGATACCGAGCAGGACAGGCAGGCATATGCCGACCTGTCTTTGCTTCTGTATGATATTGCCGAGGGTGCGGATAGTTTTATCTGGAACGGTCACAGCACCATTGTCAGTGACAGTTCCTTTATTTGCCTTGATACCAATGCCTTGCAGGAAACCAGCGACAGTATTAAACGGACACAGTATTTCAATATTCTTACCTATTGCTGGGAGCAGATGAGCCGGAACCGTGACGAGAGAGTGCTGCTCATTTGTGATGAAGCGTATCTGATGATTGACCAAAAGGTGCCGCAATCCCTTGTCTATCTGCGAAATGCCATAAAGAGGGCAAGAAAATATGAGGCTGCGCTGGGGATCATCTCCCACAGCGTGATTGACTTTCTTTCGGAAAGCATCAAGCAGTATGGGCAGGCCCTGCTGGATGTACCTTGCTACAAGCTCCTGATGGGAACGGACGGCCCCAACTTAAAAGAAACCGCCAAGCTCTACGATCTGACCGAAGCGGAGCAGGAGCTTTTGCTGGCAAGAAAGCGAGGCCATGCCCTATTTATGGTGGGGGCAAAGCGGCTGCATATCAACTTTGAAATCCCGGATTACAAGATGATGTATATGGGAAAAGCGGGAGGAAGATAAAAGAAATCCCACTTTATCCACAGAACCATAGGAGGTGTTCCATGGCAGTAGATCCGATTACCGCCAAAATACTGGCACAACTGGCGGCACAGGCCGTAACCGAAGAGCAGGCGCGAAAGCGCCTGCTCTGTATTATTTTAGCGCCAATCATTGCCCTGCTTTTGCTGATTTCCCTGATTCTCTATATCCTGACCAGCCCGTTATCCATATTCGCAGAGTGGGCAATGGGTGATGAATTGGACGCCATGAAAGATTTACAGATCAATTACGGATACAATCAGACTCTTGGCATTTATGAGCAGGATTACATTGATGGGAGCGGACAGAACTATGACGGCGTGGTGTTTACGGATGGGGGCATGGAGGTTGTCTACTACAACCAACTTGATGAACGCTGGGCGAATGTCATGTACGGACAGTCCAGTACCATCGGGGAGGCGGGCTGCGGCCCCACCGCCATGTCCATTGTCATATCCACCCTGACCGGCAAGGCACACGATCCCATAGAACTTTCCACTTGGTCTGTGAAAAACGGACACCGCTGTGAGGGGAACGGTTCTTATCACAGTTTGATACCGGCTGCGGCTGAAGGATATGGATTATCCTGCAAGGGGGATTTATCCGCACAGGATATTGTGGATGCCTTATCAAGCGGCAAGCTGGTGGTTGCCATTATGAGCAAAGGACATTTTACGACCGGCGGCCATTTTATTGTCCTGCGCGGTGTTACCAGCGAGGGAAAAATCCTTGTAGCCGACCCTGCCAGCCACAAACGCAGCCAGCAGGAATGGGAGCTGTCGCTGATTATGAATGAGGCCCGGAAAGGCGCTGCCGCAGGCGGTCCTTTTTGGGCGATAGGAAACTAACAGGAGGGAAACGACATGATTTTATATCTTTCATCTACACAGCACACCAACTTGCTGGACTTCACAGGGCTTTATGACAATGACAGTGAACTGCCCATCAAGAAAATGGTGGGTAATTTTGTTCTCAAGCAGTTTATCATCTACGATATGCGCAACTTCTCCCATTTTTCCGAGGTGGTTTTGGATCGCATTGCCTTTGGGGACAGCGATGAGGAATTTGCCGAAGCCATCGAAGAATTTCTGACCATGTATAGTTCACGCATTACGGTGATTTGTGAGGGGTTAAGACAGGACAGCAGCCTATTTCAATCACTTTTGAACAGCGGCGTGGGCAATATCGTCTGCGATACGGAGATTGCCGCTATCCAGCGTGAAATAGCCGAGTGTCTGAGCGAGCAGGGAATGACGCGCTACCAGCCCAAGGAACGAGTAAAAAAAGTGGAAGGTTGTAAAAGGTATCGGTTTGACTGTGAAAATATCCATATCGCCGTGATTTCCTCACAGCCGAGAATGGGAGCAACCACCACGGCAATCGGTCTGTCCTCATGGCTTGCCGCTGTGGGGGCTTCTGTTTGTTATATAGAGGAAAATGACAGCGGCATTTTAACCGGCATGGCGGCTGATTATGATATGGAGCAGGCTGGTGACGGCTGGCGGCTGGATAGTGTGTATTACAGCAATTCTCCCATCAAAGAGTCTGCAAACTTCATTGTTCACGATATTGGCTTTATGACAAGCCTGAATGAAACAGTACAGACCGTCGATCTGCTGCTGGCGGTCTGCGGTACAAAGCCCTATGAGCTTCCCCATTCCATGCTTTTGATGAAAAGGCTGGAAACCATGGACGCCTATGTGCTATGCCCTTTTACCCATGAAAAGGTAAAGGGGGACTATGCGGCCTTTTTGCAAAATGATTTTCATAAAGTATTGTTTTTAGAGTACCAGCCTGAACTTACAGACGGTATGAGCAATGCCAAAACATATAAAACCATGCTGACAAAATATATCGCCGGAGCGTAATGCTCCGGCGTAAGGAGGACTTTGATTATGACAAAGCAAGCTGAACTGAAAAAGCAGGCATATGCCAGCAGTCTGAAAAGCCGTGCGCTTTCCGTGCTGATTTATTTGATTGATCGTTCCAATAAAGACCTAACCTGTTTTCCGGCGATTCCAACCATGGCCGAGCAACTTCACATCTCCGTATCCACCGTGAAACGTGCATTAAAAGAGCTTGTGGACGCAGGCTACCTTGAAAAAGCTGCCCGTTTCCGGGATAAAAACCGTGGGCAAAGCTCAAACCTTTATACTTTGCTTTTTGTGGTGCAGCCCCCGGCATCTGATTATGATAATACCTCTGAAAAAGAACACAGAGATGATATAAATACACCTGACGAAGAAAAACAGTCAAAAGGCTACGCTGTAAAACACATCACATTCGATACACTCTCTGAAAAGACAAAAACAGAGCAGAAACCAAGTCCATCTGAAATAGTACCCGAAGATGAAATAGGGTGCTCTGATTGTTATGACAGGCCAATACGGTCTGTTTTTTGCACCCCTGTTCAAGTTGCTATTCTGTCAAAGGATAGGAATCCTCAAAGAATATTTGACAAACTAAATCGCCCTCTTTTGTTCCCGCCTATTCAATCTCCTTTTTTACAGTGGACGGGGGCGGAGTCCATTTTGGAGCCCCCTTGAACTACTCAGATGAACGGATAGAAATAGCGAAAAGGAAGTTAAATGGGGGATTCAATTATGAGCAAGGGGCTTTCATTCCCTCTATCAGCAGCCGGGTATGCTCTATCGCTTGCTCTTTCAAATCAAAATCCGGAGATCGGACGCACCATTCATAACTAACGCCCCTTATCGCCATCACAAAATGCCGGGAAAGGGCCTCGGGCGGCAATGAAGATGTGATCTCACCGCGCCGGATGCCCTTGTCCAATATGCTGTAAAACAGCAAATAAAGCTCCCTGCCATAGCTGACCGCTTCGGTGTCCACGGTTCCCGTCAGTAGCATCTGATAGATTTTTTTCATATTCTCGTAGCCGATGGTATCCACAAGTTCATCGGCTATCTTTTGGGTCAGGGCAAGGATCACCTCTGAGGCTGGCATCTCATTGGGCAGTGCTTCCACAAAGGTTTTGTAATCCATATCAGCGCTGGCTACGTAGTCTGCAATTAAACTGGCAATCAGCGCATCCTTAGACTCGAAGTGGACATAAAAGGCCCCCTTGGTGATACCGGCTTCATCCGTGATGTCCTCCACATTTACGTCAGAGAAGTTGCGCTCTGAAAACAGCTTTTTCGCAATCTCGTACAGCTTCTTTTTCGTTTCTGCTCCTTGCACTTTTCTTTTATCAGGCTTTTTCTCTCTCATGTTTCCTCTCCTCTATTGAATTTTCTTAAAAAGTAAAGTATAATAATCTAAGTAAGTAACTCGGTTCACTAATTTAGGTTATTTCGCTTTTAGTATAGCATTCGCCAGTCTCAAATTCAAGCAGTCGAGCCAAAACGGTCACAGTTCTTGAAATTTTGCTTGGCGAAGTGTGCGGGAGCAGTTGTAGATTCAATAGAAGTTTTTGTAGTACGAAATGGAGGAAATAGTATGAGCAGAAGAAAAGCGTTTCACAAAATCACAGCCATGCTGCTGTCTGCAATCATGGTTGTGGGAATGACACCTGTGCCAGCATCGGCGGATACAGGTATGCTTTCTGATGGTTCAAGCGGCGAGATTATTGCCTTTGAAGCACTGAAATCAGAGATTGCGGAGCAGAGCGTTCCCCTTGGCACATCCGAAGCGGATTTGGAGCTGCCGGATTCCCTGACAGCGACCATACGGCTTGCGGCTTCTACGGAAGAACCGGTACTGGATTCAGGGGAACCGGATGAGAATTCAGGCAGCGCTGATACGGTAAGCGGATCAGCGATTGGTATGGATGAAATAGGTGATACCGAAGCTGGAGCAGAGGCCCAAATTGCCTCCCCCTCCGATGCACAAGAAGATGGGGGTTACTTTGAAGCCGAACCCACGGAGAAAACCGTGGACAGCGTGACGGAAATCACCGTCCCCCTGCCTGTCACATGGGGTTCCTCGCCGAACTATGACGCTGATACAGCGGACACCTATACCTTTACCTCGATACTCCCAAGTGGCTATACTGTGGCGGATGGGGTTGAGTTACCTGCCATCACAGTGGCGGTGGGGACTGACAGCATACTGCTGAATGCCCTACTTGCAAGAGGGACGTTTGATGCGGCAACAGAGCAATTCACCCTTACCCCCGGCGGAACCTATTACTTTGATCTGTCGGGAGAAAACATTCCGGGTACGAAGAACACTGACCTGCCGGACAGCGGCCTGAAATGGGTGCCCTTTACCTATGCGGGTACGGTGAATGCCTATTCCTTAGACGCAAGTTCCAGCGGTAATATAACTGCGTCCGCCAATGCTACGCCCTCAGACCGCAGCCTGTTTGTGGCGGACTATAATATAACCCATACAGTTTCATGGAATAATCTTCATGCCAATAACCTTATCTTTGGAAAAAACTACACTTCGGGCGGTGTTGCCTATACACTGCGCTCGTTGTCGGAGGGAAGCATTTACACAGGCTCCGGCGATGCTGGGAGAGGAACGCCCGAGACCAACGAATGGGATCAGATTTTGAACAAAGACATTGATTACATAAACAATTGGAGTGGGATTTTTTCTTGGGGGCAGGATACACCTTCCGCTGGTGCGTCGCGCCGTGCGCTTCGCGGGTACAGCTCGTCCCGCCACTGGGGTTACCCTTCCGCATCGCTCGTCTACTCGTACTACGGGTTCCGCCCCGCCCTTGAAATTCTGAGCCCTGGCACGCTGGACTCTGGCGGACTGAAAACCGTCACCTTGAAGTTAAACGGCGGGAAGCTGAAGGGTAGCACAGATGACATTCACATCGTCTATACAGGAAACAGTTTTACCGCACCGGGCAGTGAGGGACTGACTGCGCCCGCTGGCAAGCTGTTTTCTGGCTGGAAAGACGATTATAGTACCGCAACCTACGTTTCGGGTGCGGCTGTTCCACATACCGTCACAAGTTTAAGCGCACAGTGGGTACTCCCGGCGGAGGCCAGCCCTACTGCAATCTTTACCGCCACCGGAGCCGATATCGGCATGCTGTCCGATGTGGCTAATGGCATGAAGTATCGGATAGATACCGGGGCATGGATAGACATTACGGACAGTACAGTCATTTCCCTTACGAACCTTTCCGCCTGCACCATCGAAGTGGTAAGGAAAGGGAATGACACGACTACCGTTGATTCTTCTGCACAGGAAATAACCGTCACAAAGGCGGATACCCCTGCTCTGACAGCAACCCAGCCAAGCACCATAGGCGGGAACGGCAGCATCCCCATGACAACGAACCATGAATACCAATCCCAAGCTGACAGCACATGGACTCCTGCCAGCGGCAATACGACCCTTGCCCCCGGCACTTATCTGGTTCGTATCAAAGCAGACGGTACGGCGCTGGCATCAGACAATCAGAGTATTTCACTCAAAGCTTATGTGCCTGACGAGGAAGCCACTCCAGCTGCGGTCTTTACCTCCACCGGAGCGGATACCGGCATACTATCCGGTGTGGCTAATGGCATGAAGTATCGGATAGATACCGGGGCATGGATAGACATTACGGACAGTACAGTCATTTCCCTTACGAACCTTTCCGCCTGCACCATCGAAGTGGTAAAGAAAGGGAATGGTACGACTACCGCTGACTCTCCTGCACAGGAAGTAGCCGTCACAAAGGCGGATACCCCTGCTCTGACAGCAACCCAGCCAAGCACCATAGGCGGGAACGGCAGCATCCCCATGACAACGAATCATGAATACCGATCCGAAGCTGACAGCACATGGACTCCTGCCAGCGGCAATACGAGCCTTGCCCCCGGCACTTATCTGGTGCGTATCAAAGCAAATGGCACGTTGCTGGTATCAGAGAGCCAGAGCATTACTCTCACAGCTTATGTGCCTGACGAGGAAGCCACTCCAGCTGCAATCTTTACCGCCACCGGAGGGAATACCGGCACACTGTCCAATGTGACTGACGGTATGAAGTATCGGATTGACGCCGGGTCATGGATAGACATTACGGACAGCACAGGGATTTCCCTTACGAGCCTTTCCGCCTGCACCATCGAAGTGGTAAAGAAAGGGAATGACACGACTACCGCTGATTCTTCTGCACAGGAAATAGCCGTCACAAAGGCGGATACCCCTGTTCTGACAGCAACCCAGCCAAGCACCATAGGCGGGAACGGCAGCATCCCCATGACAACGAATCATGAATACCGATCCGAAGCTGACAGCACATGGACTCCTGCCAGCGGCAATACGAGCCTTGCCCCCGGCACTTATCTGGTGCGTATCAAAGCAAATGGCACGTTGCTGGCATCAGAGAGCCAGAGCATTACCCTGACAGCTTTTACCGGCGGTTCCGGCGGCGGTGGCGGTGATGGCGGTTCTTATACACCGGATATTCCTGCAACCATTATACCAGAAAAGAAGCCCGACCAACCGGTGACGGCGACGGCTCCTGTCACAGCAACAACGGGAACAAATGGCACAGCCGGCGCAACCATCCCCGAAAAAGCTATCACCGACGCTATCGCAAAGGCGCAAGCTGACGCAAAGGCACAGGGCAAAACTGCAAACGGTATTTCCGTGGGGCTGAATGTCACCATGCCAAAGGGTGCGACTTCCCTGACGGTAACGCTGACACAAAATTCTCTGAACAGCCTTGTGAATGCAGGAGTATCCCGGCTTGAGCTGGATGGGGCGCCGATTTCCCTCGGCCTTGACCTGAATGCCCTAAAGGAAATCCAGAAACAGAGCAGCGGCAATATCAGCATCACCATCGCCCCGGCGACGGGGCTCTCCAAAGAGGCAAAAGCCCTTCTCGGAAACAGGCCGGTATACAGCGTCACCATCAGCTACGTTGATAAAAACGGAAAAACACAGACCATCACCAGCCTCGGCAGCGGATTAGCAACCCTCTCCATCCCTTATACACCGGGTAAGAATGAAGCTGTCGGCTACCTGTTCGGTGTGTATGTGGACGCAAAAGGCAAAGCGCAGCGCATCCCCGGTTCCGCATATGACGCAAACAGCAGGAGCCTGCTGATCCCTACCGGTCACTTCTCGGTGTACGGTGTGGGCTATACGGCTCCAAGCGCCAAGTTTACCGACATCGGAACCCATTGGGGAAAAGAAGCCATTGATTATGTAGTCGGCAGAGGACTTCTCTCCGGTACATCAAAAACTACTTTTGCACCTGACACCGCCATTACACGGGGAATGCTGGTAACGGCTCTCGGCAGACTGGCAGGCGTGGATGTAAAAGCATACACCACAAACAGCTTTACCGACGTAAAAGCCGACAGCGCCTTTCGTCCCTACATTGAATGGGCATATAAGAACGGCGTTGTGCAGGGCATCGGAAACAAGCAGTTTGCACCTGACCGGGCGATCACCCGTGAGGAAATCGCAGTTATCTTCGCAAATTATGCCAAAGCCACTGGCTACAAGCTGCCTGTCACCCGTGAAGCAACCACCTATGCGGACGCATCCAGCATCGGCAGCATCTACAAGACGGCGGTGACGGCCATGCAGCAGGCGGGTATCATGATGGGCGGTACGGACAATAAGTTCAATCCCAAAACCAGCGCCACCCGTGCGGAGGTTTCCTCCATGCTGCACCGCTATGTCAAACTGACCATCGACCCCACCACCGCTCAGGGCTGGGCACTGAACGACGCTGGACAGTACCTCTACTACAAGGACGGCAAAGCCTTCACCGGTACACAGACCATCGACGGTGCAAAATACTTCTTCAACACAGATGGCACACTGAAAACCGGCTGGGTGAAGGACGGCGAAAACTGGAGGTATTACTCTGGAAACGAAGCCACTGTAGGCTGGCTGGACATCAGCAACAAACGGTACTACTTCACCAAGGACGGCTTGATGGTTTTCGGCAAGTGGCTCCAGATCGACAGCAAATGGTACTACTTCTATGCCGATGGTTCTCTGGCGGTCAGCACCAAAGTGGACAGTTACGAAGTGGACGAAAGCGGCGCAAGGAAAGCAAAATAACTGCAAGAGAGCGCCCGCATGTCTCTGCGGGCGCTCTCTTCAATATATAATTTACTTTCGGTACAGGTTCAATAGGGTTAGGCGTTGTTGTTTGTGGGAGAATGTATCCCCTCTAACAGTAGCCGGATGTGCTCAACGGCCTGTTCTTTCAAATCAAAGTCGGGATAGCGGATGCACCACTCATAACTGATTCCTCGAAACGCTGCAACAAAATGCCGCGCCAGCGCCTCAGCAGGCATTGTGCTTTTGAGCTCTCCCTTACGAATACCTCTTTCCAGTATTCCATGAAACAACACATACAGCTCACGGCCATAGCTCTTCACCGCTTCGGTATCCACGGTTCCTTCCAGTAGCATCTGATACACTTTCTTCATATTATCGCAGCCAATTGTTCCCGCAAGCACCTCGGTTATCCGTTCCGTCAAGGCCAAAAGCACGTTGGGGGCGGGCATATCAGGGGGCAGCGTTTCCAAAAAGGCTTTATAATTCGTATCGGCGCGGGAGGTGTGGTCCGCAATCAGCAGAGCAATCAATGCATCCTTGGATTCAAAATGCACATAAAATGCCCCTTTTGTAATTCCGGCTTCATCAGTGATATCTTCTACCATAACATCAGAAAAGTTGTGTTCCGCAAACAACCTTTCCGCAATTTCATAGAGTTTTTTCTTAGTTTCAGCTCCCTGCATCTTTCTTTTATCCGGTTTTTTCTGTCTCATGGTTCTTCTCCTCTTGGTCCTCTTGAATTTTTCAAAATGCTATACTCAAGGTTAATAAATTTGTTCAGTGAATCTGGTTTATATAATTTATTATAGCATTTGTCAGGCCGCAATTCAAGAGAGCATGCAGCGATGCAGTGTACACATAAAGAAAACCGTAAATGTGCAGGTTGCTATTCTTTTAGCAGTCCCTGAATCAGCATTCCGCAGTATTCCAGAGCCTGCGCCTTTAAATCAACGTCCAGATACCGGATACACCAACCAATGCAAATACCTCGAATCGCCATTATAAAGTGCCGGGACAGCACCTCAACAGGCAAAGAGCTTTGAAACTCTCCCTTCCGGATTCCCTGCTCCAATATGCCGTGAAACAGCAGATACAGCGCTCTGCTATCACTTTTCACGGATTCGGTATCCACGGTTCCCGCCAACAGAATTTGATAGATTTTTTTAATATTATCACAGCTGATATCGTCCGCCAGCACATCGGCTATTTTTTCGGTTAAAGCCAGCAGCGTTGCCGAAGCGGGCATATCAAGGGGAATCTTTTCTAAAAAAGCTTTGTAATCCGTATCCGTGCGAGCGGCGTGCTCCGCAATCAGCAAAGCAATCAGCGCATCCTTGGATGGGAAATGCACATAAAAGGCACCCTTGGTAATTCCAGCTTCATTGGTGATGTCCTCAACGCTGACATCAGAATAGCTGCGCTCCCTAAACAGCCTATCCGCAATTTCAACCAGCTTCCGTTTGGTTTTAGCACCCTGCGCTTTTCGCTTATCTGTTTTTTTATCCTCCATGCATCTTCTCCTCTTGATTTTTTAAGAAAAGTACAGTAAAATAATCTAAGTAACTAAATTGGTTTTGTAAATAAGGTTACTTAAATTATATTAGCACTGGTCAAATCAAAATTCAAGTGCATATGTAGAACGCTTTGAATTTTCATGAAGCAGATAAGCGATTCTGCTCTTTGCTGGACACGGTTTTTTAGGATAAGAAATGGAGGAAATGGTATGAGCAAAAGGAAACCAATTCAAAAGCTCATAGCTATGATGCTATCCGTTATCATGGTTGTGGGTATGACGCCTGTCTCAGCGTTGGCTGAATCAGGCACACTCCCCGTTGGCGCAAGCGGTGAGATTATCGTGTTTGGGGCGCTGGACGCCGACATTGTGGCGCAAAGCGTGCCGCTGGGCACATCCGAATCAAAGTTGAAACTGCCCGATACCCTGACGGCAACGTTAGCGCTTGCGGCTTTGGAGGAAGAACCGGTGCTGGATTCCGGAGAAGCTGATACGAAACCGGACAGTGCTGATGCGGTAAGTGGGTCAGCGATTGACGTTGAAGAAACAGAGGAAGCCGAAATCGGCGACAGCGAGGGAGATGAAATCGCATCCCCCTCCGACACGGAAATAACCAAGGACAGCTTTGAAACCGAACCCACGGAGAAAACCGTGGACAGTGCGAAGGAAATCACCGTCCCCATGCCTGTCACATGGAATTCATCACCGGAATACGACGGTGAAGCAGCGGGTACATATATTTTCACTCCCGATCTGCCGGAGGGACTTACCCTTGCCAGCGGCGTGGAAGTCCCAGCAATCACCGTGACCGTTGGCGCGGTTGCCATTATAGGCACAGTTACGGCTTTTGACGAGTTGTGCGATAATGTTCGCTGGCAAAACACCAGCGCACCGGAATTCCCGGAAACCGTAAGCGGTACGGTCGAGGACGAAACGGCGGACATCCCGGTGACTTGGGAGGCAGACCACGACTATGATGCGGAATCCCCGGATAAGGGCTTGTATGTGTTCACCGCTGTCTTGGGTGATGGCTATCGCGCTGCAGACGATGTGGAATATCCGCGCATCACGGTGTATATCCCGCAGTCAGCCGGCAGAATGATGGCGCGCATGGCAGACAGTCCGCTGGAAATTACCACGGCAGCGCAGCTTGCGGAAATTGCCACGCTGGTGAATGCGCGAGAAAATGGGCTGGAGTTGTTTTTGTTCAACAATGCGGGCGCAAGGGTCAGTCTGAAGCTGATGAACGACATTGACCTCTCGGCTTACACAAAAGGCGAGGGCTGGGTGCCTATCGGAACTGAAACCACCCAATTTAAGGGCAGCTTCGACGGCGGCGGCAAAACAATTACCAACCTGACCATCGACCGCACCGACAGTGAGGATCAGGGGCTGTTCGGGGTTATCGGCGCAGGCGGCACAGTGAAAAACCTCGGCGTGGTGAATACCGAGATTGAAGGCGGCGACTATGTAGGCGGCGTGGCGGGGACTGTTTACGGCGGCGCCAGTGTGCAATACTGCTACAGCACCGGCTCGGTTAGCGGTATAGACAGTGTCGGCGGTGTGGCGGGGTATGTTAAGGGCAGTGTAGAAAACTGCTACAGCACCGGCTCGGTCAGCGGCATAGGCAGTGTCGGCGGCGTGGTTGGCTCTGCTGTCGGCGGCAGCACGGTAGAAAACTGCTACAGCACCGGCGCGGTCAGCGGCACAGGCGACTTTGTCAGCGGCGTGGCGGGGACTGTTTACGGCATTGTGAAAAACTGCGCGGCACTGAACCCCTCGGTAAGCGGCACAGGCGGTTTGGGGCGCGTGGCGGGATATGTGGACGGCGGCCCCCTCTCCGGCAACATCGCCTTTTCCGGCATGAAGGTGACGAAGAACGGCAGCGCTAAATCCCTTGTTGAGGGCACGGATCAGGAGGACGGTGAGCCTAAAACCGCCGCCGCCATCAGTGCCGCAGGCTTCTTTGAAGCCCTGTTTGGCAATGACACGGCGTGGACATATGAAAAAGGCAAGCTGCCCGGCTTTGGCGCGGCGGTAGATATGCCCCTGCATCTGTTGGACGACACAAGCCCCTTTTCGGGCGGCGACGGTTTGAGCTCCGATACCGCCTACCAAATTACCACCCCCACCCAGCTTGCCAAGCTGGCAGAGCTTGTAAACGCGGGGAACGCAAGCTATAACGCCGCACACTATAAGCTGATGAACGATCTCGATCTTTCTGCCTATGGTAAAGATTATGACGACGGCAAGGGTTGGACGTCCATTGGCAACACATACACACAACCATTCAAGGGTGTTTTTGATGGTAACGGTAAAACCATTACAGAGCTGTATATCAACCAAAGCGGGCAATCTCATGTTGGATTGTTTGGAAGCATTAGCCGCGGCACGGCAAAGAATCTAGCACTGCAAAATGTAAGCATCAAAGGCCGTCAAAGCGTCGGGGGTGTGACAGGATCTGTGTATGAGGGGGGCATGGTGCAAGGCTGTTTCGTAAGCGGCATTATGAGCGGTGCAGACTATATCGGTGGTGTGGTGGGATTTGTTTACGGTTCCACCGCGCAAAACTGCTACAGCGCGGTAAGCCTGACAAGCACGAGCTCAAATGGGAGCGGCGGCGTAATCGGGAGAATCAACTTTGGCACGGTAAAAAACTGTTATAGCATCGGCAGCGTCGACGGCGTCGACGATAATGGCGGTATTGGTGGTGTGGTGGGAGTTGTTTACTCTTCCACCTTGCAAAACTGCGCCGCGCTTAATCCATCAGTTTCCGGTACCTCTAGCAGTGTGCATCGCGTGGCAAAACTTTTTGACGGCAGTACTCTTTCGGGCAACATCGCCTTTATCGGTATGACGGTCAATGGAAGCACGGTATCCGACGGCACGCTTACAGATCATAACGGCGCTCCCAAAACCGCAGAAGACATCAATGCGGCGAGCTTTTGGACGACGGCAAGCGGCTTCACAGCAGATTGGAATACCACCGTATGGGAAATAGCACCCGGCAAGTTGCCCATCCTCAAAGGCATCGCAGGGCAGAATGCCTCTATGCCGGAGCACTTGCTTCCGGCGGGCGCAAGCGTCTTTGAGGGCGCGGGTACCAGCGAGGGCGATCCCTACCTCATCAAAACCGCCGCGGACCTTGCCAAACTGGCCCAACTGGTGAATGAGGGAACCTCACCTTATGCGGATCCAGGAAGGTATTACAGGCTGGAAAAAGACCTTGACCTTTCCAGCTATGCAAGTGGGGAGGGCTGGATGCCCATTGGCGCCTCTGCAAAGCAATTCAAGGGCATCTTTGATGGCAACAACAAAACCATTACCGGGCTGACTATCAACCGTCCGGCGGCTGATAACATCGGTTTATTCGGCTATCTCTACATCGATAGCAAGGTGCAGAATATCAGAATCATCGACGCAAGCGTCATCGGAAAAGCCCGTGTCGGCGGCGTAGCCGGATATGCAT
Source organism: Clostridiales bacterium (assembly GCA_015243575.1). Lineage (NCBI taxonomy): Bacteria > Bacillati > Bacillota > Clostridia > Peptostreptococcales > Anaerovoracaceae > Anoxybacterium > Anoxybacterium hadale. The sequence continues at coordinate 3,151,264 of CP042469.1, read as the reverse complement.
GGGGTGCGACAGTAGAGAACTGTGCCGTTGTCGGCAGCATCTCCGGAGCGGATAATGTCGGAGGAACAGTAGGGCGCATCTCCAGCGGTACGGTGCAAAACTGCTACAGTACCGGTAGTGTAACCGGCAGCGGTGACTATGTTGGCGGAATAATGGGGTATCTCGAACACAATGCTACTACGGTGCGGCGATGCTATAGCGGCAGCAGCGTTTCCGGAAGGTTCAATGTCGGCGGCATTGTGGGAGAAGTTGGGGTAGCTACTGTGCAAGATTGCTATAGCACCGGCAATATCAAAGGCGTTCTCTATGTCGGTGGCGTTGCGGGAGAGGTTAGCAGCGGCAGCGTGCAAAATTGCTATAGTACCGGCAGCGTTCTGGGAACGGATTCGGAGGGGTATATCGGAGGCGTGGCAGGTGTTCTCAGCAGCGGCACCGTGAAGAATTGTGTGGCGCTGAACCCTTCCATCAACGCAGGCGCATACAATTTCGGGCGCGTGGTGGGCAAAAACACTTCCGGCTCTCTCTTAAACAACTATGCGTTCAGCCGTATTCCCGGCACATGGGCAAATAAGGGTCTAAGTGCAAAGGACGGCGCGGACATGACCTCACAGACCCTCTTTGGCGGCGACTTCTGGGCAAACCCCACCTATTGGGCGGATGCCGCGTGGGACGGGGATATCTGGCAGTTTACGGAAAACAAGCTGCCGACCCTAAAGGGCGTCGGTGGCCCGCAGCATGGAGACGGCGGGCTGTATCTGACAGCGCGGGATATCCAGTATGCCACGGTGGGAGCAACAGACGGCCTCACTTACAACGGCAGTAAGCAAATCCCAACCCTGACCGTCACCTTTGACGGCGAAACGCTGACCAAGAACACGGATTATACTGTTGCGGTAGCAGACGAGAGCGCAAGCGACGGCACAAACGCCGGAACGGTGACGCTCACCATCACCGGCATCGGCAGCTTTTACGGTACAAGAAACATAACCTACACCATTGCAAAAAAAACGATCACCATCATGCCCTACCCCGGTCAGAGCAAAAAACATGGCGAGATTGACCCAATATTGACCTTTGCAAATGGCGCTGGCTTGACTCCGGGGGCTTTCACTGGCAAGCTCAGTCGTGCAGCAGGGGAAAACGTGGGGACCTATGCCATTTCCCTCGGCAATTTAAGTGCGGGTGGAAACTACGAGCTTTCCCTTGCTCCGGTCACGGTCAATTTTACTATTGAACAGGCTAAGGTGTCAGAGATCACCACGACTGTGGACAACGCAAACAAAACCGCCTATGAAATGCGCACCGCCACAACTGCACAGGCTGTTGTGGATGCGGCAGGTCTGCCTTCAAGTGTGAACGTCAGCACCGATGGCGGTACGGCAGTGCTGCCAATTACATGGTCGACTGTCTCTGCCTACAATGCCAAGACTGCTATATATGTGGTGGTCGGTACGCTCACAGGCAACAGCAATATTGAGCCCAACGGCGTGACTGCGAGTCTAACTGTTACCGTTACGCCGGTCACGGCAGTGACCCCCACCTTCAGCGACACGTTGGTGGTCATAAGCAGCGACAGCTCCGCTACAGCCGCTGAATTAGGAAGCGCCATCCTACCTGCAAGCGGTTCCATCATGGTAGAAGGCCAAAGCGTTGCCTATACTGTCGATTGGAACGGCGGCGAAGCGCTGGATAGAACGGCTGTAGGCACCGAGCAGACCTTTACAGGCACCATCAGCTACATAACGCCACCTGCTTGGCTGACCCTGCCGGACAGCTCCACCGTCAGCCGCAAGGTATCTGTTACGGCAAAACAAGCCGTTATCATTGGCGGCATCACGACCGCCAATAAGGCCTATGACGGCGCATCCTATGCGCCCAGTGGCACAGCGACCGTTACAGGCGGCTCTGTTCCGGTGAATCAACTGGAATGGCTGTATGAATCCACGGATAGCGCAGGCTACAGAAACAGCACCGCGCCCACAAACGCAGGCGCATATAAGTTGACCATTTCTGTGCCGGAGAGTAACCCCGATTATGCAGGTAGCGAGATATTCAACTTTACCATCGCAAAACGGGAAATCACCCTTGTTACCGATAATAAGACGGTCACTAAGGGCGGCAGCCTGCCGGAGCTTACCTATACTGTAGGCAATCTAGCTCCCGGGGAAACCAAGGCGGATGCTTTAAGCACCCAACCTGTCCTGGCTTGCCCGACCTTTGACGGCAATACGGTGGGCAGCTATCCCATTACACTCACAGGCGGCACGGCAACGGGTAATTACACCATTACAACTCGCACGAACGGTACCCTTACCGTTGCGGAGCAGACCTATACTGTCACCTTTAACTTGAACGGTGGCAGCCGCACAGGAGGGGGCGAGCTGTCACAGACCATCGCGGAGGGCGGAGCGGCAACGGCTCCTACTGTCTACCGCAGTGGCTATACCCTTACCGGCTGGGATAAATCCTTTGATAACGTGACCGCTGATCTGACGGTTACGGCAAGCTGGAGCTATAACGGTGGTGGCGGTGGAGGAAGCTCCTCAGACAGCAGTCCCATCATCATAACTCCTCCAGCAGCCGACAAGCCCAATTCTCCTACACAAGGGGAAATCAAGGTTCCCGGCACAGTAGATAAGAAGGGTAACATTACCGTAAACATCACTGACAAAACTGTGACCGATGCCTTTAACAAGGCATTGGCCGAGGCCAAGAAAAACGGCACGGAGCAAAACGGAATCACGGTGGTTCTCCGTGTGGACACCGGCAACAACACCGACTCCAATGTTACGGTCAATCTGCCAAAGGCCGTGCAGGATACCATCATTGCGAAGAAAATCGTGAGCATCATCATTGTGGTAGACAATCCCGACATCAGAGTCGGCATAGATTTGGCGGCTGTGCAGGAAATAAACAAGCAAGCAAAGTCGGATGTGAATATCACCGCCACCCGCATGGATAGCGGCAAGTTGATCGGAGATGCGAAAAAAGCCATTGGCAACCGCCCGGTATTCGACCTCAAGGTAAACTACGGCAATGGCAAGGCGGTCAGCAGCTTCGGCGCAGGCAGCGTATCGGTAACCATTCCATATACCCTCGGTGCAAATGAAAAGGCTGGAAATGTGCAGGCTGTGTATGTGGACAGCAAGGGCAAGGTGCATTGGCTGGTAAACTCGGTCTATGACAGTGTGGAACAGGTACTGCGTTTCAGCACTAATCATTTTTCCACTTACGGCATCGGCTATAAGCAGACCAATACCGCATTTAAGGACATTGCAGGTCATTGGGCAAAGGGAGATATTGAGTTTGTGGCAAGCCGTGGATTGTTCAGCGGAACTTCTGAAACCAAGTTCAGCCCGAACACCGCCATGACAAGAGGAATGTTCGTCACGGCGCTGGGGAGGCTTGCAAACGCCGATGTGAGCGGCTACGCAAAGAGCAGCTTCAGTGATGTGAAGGGTGATGCCTACTATATGGGCTATATTGAGTGGGCAAGCAAAAACAGCATAGTAAGCGGGATTGGAAATGGAAAGTTTGCCCCGGATCAGTCCATCACCCGTGAGCAGATGGCGGTCATTATGAGCAACTATGCCAAAGCTATTGGCTATACCTTGCCGAAAGTCCATGTGGAAAACACTTTTGCCGATAACAGCAAGATTAGTACTTACGCCAAGGAAGCCGTGAAGCAGATGCAGATGGCAGGGGTCATCAGCGGCAAAAATGGCAATCTCTTTGATCCGCAGGGTACAGCCACAAGAGCCGAGGTGTCTGCTGTGCTGCGCCGCTTTGTGGAGCTGGCGATTTCCAGTGACACGGCGCAGGGCTGGACAATGAACGATTCCGGCAAATGGATGTACTTCAAGGATGGCAAGCCCCTCACCGGCAAGCAGGACATCGATGGAGCGACCTATACCTTTGACCAGTACGGTGTGACAGCGGACGTGCCGAAAAATCTGCGGTACACCACCTACACCGTACAAAAGGGCGACAGCTTCTGGAGCATATCCCGTAAGCTGAACTGCACTATGGCTGAGCTGGAACGGCTGAACAACAAGAGCCGCTTCGCCCTCATCCACCCCGGCGATGTACTTCGAGTGCCGGAGAAGTAAAAATAACAAATCAATAAAGCTATGGGCAAACCCGGTTAAAGTCGGGGACGCAAAGCTGAGGATCTAAGGTGTCTTAGGGCGCTATGATAGTCTGGCTGCAAAAACCGAGCAGAGCCTGCCCTTTTTTACGAGGGCAGGCTCTGTGTTTATTATATGAAATATTTTCTTATGCAGTTGCCTGAAATACAAACCAGCCATCCTTAACCGAAAACTGAAATACACCGCCATGCTTTTCCACGATATGGGCTATGCTTTTTGTGCCGAAGCCATGTCCCTGTTCTTTTGATACAGGAAGCCCTTGCCTGAATACTGGCTCTGCCTGATAGCTATTGTGTAGATCAATGCACAACTTATTATTTTTGGAATACATACGCAGCCGGATGATGCGTTTGTTGCGGTCAGGTATCTGTTCACAGGCATGGATAGCATTTTCCAAAGCGTTTGACAAGAGCGAGCAAAGCTCAGTATCGCTAAAGGGAAGCAAATCAGGCAGTTTTGCATCCACCGTCAGCATGATTTCCGCTTGTTTCGCTTTCGTAGCGAAAGCGGACAAAATCAGGTTGACGGTTTCGTTTTCACAAAAGCGTGTGGGCGTGATGGCATCCATGTCGGACTGGGCAGTTCGTAGGTACTCTTTAATCCCCTCGATGTGTTCCTTGGAGGCCAGTCCCTGTAAAAGCGCAAAATGATGGCGCATATCATGCCGATAGGATGCGGCGTTCTGCTGTAACTGCCGCAGAGAAGCAAACTCTGTCTGCGCCAATCTAAACTGTGCATCCAGCATATCCTTTTCTCTTTGAAGGCTTGCCTGTTTTTGTGTCTCAGCGTAGTAAAGGATAACAAACACAAAATAGAAAACAGAGATTGTTGAGGGCATGAACTGTACCGCCCATTCGGTGCCGCTGTAAAGCACATTGGTGTAGATAGCGGTCGTGTAGTCGAACAAATAGTAAAAAAGCGGCACCCCGCCTAAAAATAAGCAGGATTTAGTGGACACCTCCATAAGATGCCGGACGGAAGCCGCCACATACTTTTTCAGGAAATAGTAGAACAGAAATATCGCCCCAACATAAAAAACGTGATCCGCAAGTCTGCTGTCTAAAGCGGCGCCTGCAATGAAACCAAACCAGCGCGGAGCCTGACAACATAAGTATCCTGAAAGCACGCTGACGACGGATATAAGCCACGGCCGTTTGTAGTACAGCGAGAATATCAGGATCAGCGGCAGATGGATAATCAGCGGATACAGCTTTGATGTCAAATCCAAGCCCCAAAGCCAGTAGCTGGCGGTCTGAACAAAAAGAAAAATGACACAGAGCAGGCCGGTAGTGAACCTGTTTTTCTTTGTGGATTCTATTCCTGCAAAGAGAACGGACACCGTGATGCCAAAGACCAGAGAAACCCCAAATCGCAAGAGTCCTATCACTATTACTTCCATTTTAAGCTCCCCCCTCCATTTGATAATTCAGATATTGCTGCTTCATCTCCTTTGCCTTGCCTTGTGCAACAGGAACAGAGGAAAGGGTCTGTAAGGTGATCTGATGGTTTTCAATGGTATCCACATACTGCATATTCACAAGATAGGAGCGGTGGGGCTTCATAAAATACCCATATTTCAGCAGGCTGTCGCAGACAGCGGAAAAAGGCTCCATACATTCGACCACCTTGCCGGAGCGCAGATGATAGAGGACGTTTCTGCCGATGACCTCGACAAAGACCAAATTGGAGATCAGTATTTTTTGAATCCCCTCGTTGCTCTTTACGATGACCGCATCCTCTTCCTCTTTCGCTTTGATCTGCTCCAGCACCTCATCAAGGGTGAAGAACAGCTTCTCCTTTGAAATTGGCTTGAGTACATAGTTGATGGCTTTCACCGAATAGCTTTCCAAAGCAAACTCAGGTGATGAGGTGAAGAATAAAATCGGTGCGGTTTTGTCAAAGGTGCGAATTTCCTTTGCCGCATCAATGCCGGTAAAGCCCGGCATCATAATATCCAGACAGTATATATCAAACCTCTTTCCTTTTTCCAAGGCCGAAATCAATTCAAAGCCGTTTGAAAAGGCGGCGTGTTCGCAGTTTAGATGTCTTGATGTTCGGTACAGGTCTATAAGCTGTACCATATTGGACAGCTCGTCAATATTGTCATCACAGACTGCAATTTGCAGCATAAGCATCCCTCCATGTTCTATTAGACTTCTTCAGAAACTCTCGCAGGCTTTTCCTCCTGCAAATCGGGTGGTTGCCGATTACCGGGTTCAGATTTTATAACGGAATTTTCATCAGGAACATACTCCATGATGTCGCCGAAATCGCAGCCCAAAACGCCGCAAATCCGAACCAAAATATCGACATATATGTTTTCATCTTTTGATATTTTCAGAAGCGAGCCGCTGCTGATGCCCGCCGCCTTGCATAGCTCGCCTTTTCTTATTTTTCTGTCGATCATCAGTTTGAATAATTTGTTATAACTGACACCCATAACACGCCTCACGTCCCTCTAAAAGTCGAAAATCGTTTATACAAGTAACAGATTACAGTATATCATCAAATCATGGCAAAAACAAGATGAAATTCGTGCGTACTCGTTGATTTTCGTGTGATATTGTGTTGCTTCACATCTAAAAGCAAAAAAGACAGGAGCCTACTTTCCTCCAAAATCATGTTTCATGTCGAAAAAATCATGTTTCATGCAGCGGACGGTTTTGCAGAGAGATTTCTGATAGATTGAACGTGGAGAAAGAAATGTTATTTCGTTCAATCAAAAAGGAGGAAAAACTATGAAAAAGCAATTTATGGGCATACTGCTCACTCTGTGTATGGCGCTGACCATGCTGCCGACAATGGCGTTTGCGGCGGAAGCTGTGACCATACTGTCATACCCCGCAAAAACTGAATATACGGTTGGCGAGGGATTTGATCGAACCGGGATTAAAGCTACGGCTATTGTAGGCGGCGAAAAAAAGGACATCTCTAGCGAAATCAGTTTCAGAAACTCCGGCAATGTGACGCTCAATCAAGGTACGGTATTTGCGTACATCGCAGGAAAGCAGGAGATTACCTTGCGGTGGACTGCTCCGGGTGAAAAAACAAGCCAAATCGTGGGAAAATATACCGTCACCGCCACCGGCACATATGTTCCTCCCGCGCAGGCTGCACCTACGCCAAATGATACTACTTATAAACTGTATGATGCGATAGACAACGGTTGGTACAGCATCCGTCTGGGCCCCATTGGCGGTGGCGGTGGCGGTCTGATGTACGCCGGTGGGAACGACACTTTTATCAATATCGACTCCGTAGGCAAGGCATTCTTACGCACAGGAGGAAGGGCCACGAAATTTTATGTTGAGAAAAAGCGCGTTGTAGACCGTGACTGGACTGAGATAACCATAAAAATGGCGGATGGGCGCTATTTGGGAATTGCGGGCGAAATAGATAACAGAGCGATGTATAAAGTCGGGACGAACCCGGTCTACCGTGCAAAGCCGGATGGCGACATTGTCGGGGAGTTTCCATCAGGCACCATTCTGGAAGTTACCGAGATCAAGGGCGACTGGGCGAAGGTGAAGCATGAAGGCCGAGAGTATTATATGTGGGTGGCCAGACTGACAAAAGTGAATACGGGCGGCACGCGGGTAGCGGCTGTAAGTAACCCTTATCTATGGCAGATATCCTTCGGCAACAATGTTGCTATGCGCCCCTCCGAGGATCCTAAAATGATGGTCCGTCCTGCGGAAAAAGGATATCCAGACGGAGCGGGGGTTGTCCTGTCCGAATACATAGCCAACTATACCGATATAACTTTTGAGGACTGGAGCATACCCATCAGCAATGCTGAAATGGCGGGGTTCTTCTGGGATGCGTTCAGTATTTTAGGATACCATTACCCTGCAGAAGGTCCGAAAGATTTGCATGAGAGGTTGCGCAAAGAAGGGGGGCAAGCTGAGGAATTCAGGGGCAGTATTGTGCTTTGTTACGCTTGGGGTGTCTTTACTGATAAAAATATGAATTGGAGTGCGAATCCCACCTACGGGGAGTTTACCTCTTACTTAATTAAGCTCATGGACTATAACAAAAGCAGGAACAGTCCCAGATTTTCCGCTTTCACCAATGACACCATCAAGAGCTTTGCCATCAGCGGCGACACAAGTGCAAACGCCAAAATAACATGGGAGCAGGCAGCGGCTCTCCAATACAAAACCATCCATTGGGCGGCAGCAGAACATTTGAGGTTAGGTGAATGGAGTGGCCTTTTGGATAGGGTGGAATCGCACATTTCGGCCGTGCCGAAGAACCTAACGTCCTCTGGGAGAGCATCCGGACAGACACCCGCTCCGGCGCCGACACCCACCAACACCGTTACGGCAACGCCCACCAACACCAAGTTTATGTTAAACGGTGAGGAAGTCGCGCTGCCCGCTTACAGCATCGGTGGCAACAACTACGTCAAGCTGCGGGATGTGGGCGCGTTGCTGAAAACACGCTTTGATGTGCGCTGGGAGGACGGCAAGGCAAAGCTGTATAACCATGCGGCGTACACCAAGACAAGCGGCGAGCTTGCCGCAATCGGCAAAGACAGTAAAAGTGCGACACTCAGCACCACAGACTTTGTATGGGGCGACACCGGCGCGGCGGTGACGGGGCTGACCGCCTATACCATCGGCGGCAACAACTATATCAAGCTGCGGGACATCGCAAAGCTGTTTGACTTCGATGTGGACTGGCGTGACGGCAAGGCGTGGATCGAGCCTGATGTGTCGCCATACACCGAGGACTAATCGTGCCGCCCCACGGTACAAACTAACCCCCAAAATCATGTTTCATGTCGAAAAAATCATGTTTCATGCAGCGGACGGTTTTCTGTGGCAGGTTTTTGATAGAGTGAGCGCATGGGACTTTGCCCTATACAACCCAACAGAAAACGGAGGATTTAGAAATGAAAAAGTTACTGGTACTTATCATGGCACTTGCCATGACGCTGAGCCTTGCAGCCTGCGGAGGAAGCGATTCTGCTCCCGCAACGTCTCCTTCCACACCCGCACAAGTCGAGAATACGGAATTTACAGCAGAGCAGCAAGCCCTTGCACAGGATTTTATGAGTATGGCAGAGGAATTTGATGCAATTGCTGACAAGGTAAATGCAAGCCCTGAGCTTTTGGAAAATGAAGAGCTTGTCACTGCTATGAATGACCTTTCCAGTGAAATTATCAAGGCAGACGAATACTTTGCCAGCCCTGAAACACTCACACCGGAAGTTATGGGTGCCCTGACGGTAGCCATTGAGGTAGGCCGTTCCTTCATTGCTGAAGCCGGTGCCGCTTTAGACGAAGTCAGCCAGTGATAGTCCCTGAACACCGCAAAAGCAAAAGCAAAAGAAAATGGAGGAATTTATAATGAAAAAATTATTGATACTTATGATGGCACTTGCCATGACACTGAGCCTTGCAGCCTGCGGAGGAAGCGATTCCGCACCAACTTCCACGCCTGACACATCGGCGCCTGCCGCGTCGGACATCACACTTGTCAACAAGGTAGCAAATTACACCGCTCTGCTCGTTCCCAGCGATTTTGGCGAATTTAGCGATAAAGACGGCTACGCTGTGGCTGAAGGCCCCGATGCCAGCATTGTCGTAACACCTACATTCCCATCGGATACATGGATTGAGGATGTCACCGAGGACTATATGCTTGAATCACTGGGAGATACCTATTCCAACATCAAGGTGCTTGCCTTTGATAATCCTGCTAACATTGGGGGAGTGGATTCCTTATCCTTCCTCTGCACAGGAGACAGCAATAACAGCGGCAAAAACGTAACCACTTGCCAAATTATTTTATACTTCGCAATTGATGGTCAGAATTGCGAGCAGCATATTGCTTTTACTTACACCACAGGGGCAAATTCCTCCCTTGAGGCAAATCTGGCCGATATACTTCCGAGTATCACATTGGAGTAATCACGCATACCGGCAACAAAATGGGCAGACGGACAAAATCGTAGTCTGTCTGCCCATTAAAAAATAAAAAAAGGAGACTTTATTATGCTGCCAACTTTCATCACAATCGCCGTAATTATTGCGGCCGTTGTTCTATGGATCATCTCCACCCAGCGCAGACTGGTGGTGCTGGATGAGAATATCAGCAATGCCATGAGCCAGATCGGGGTGCAGCTTTCCAGCCGCTTTGATGCGCTGACGGCCCTTTTGGATTTGACCAAGGGCTATGCCAAGCACGAAAGCGAAACGCTGATTGAAACTATCAAATCAAGAAGAAGCGTCATCACAGCGAAATCCACGCCGGATGATGTGATGCGTCAGGAAGGGGTTATTTCAGAAGCCCTTGGCAGGATTGCCATGGTAACGGAGCAGTATCCTGACCTGAAAGCCAATCAAAATTACATCAAAACCATGGACGCGGTGCAGACCTTTGAAAACATGGTGCGCACCAGCCGCCTGATTTACAACGACAGCGTGACCAAATTAAACCGTGAAATCCGAATGTTCCCGGTCTCTGCCATTGCCGGGATGCTGGGCTTTGGGCAAAGAGAATATCTTGTGGAGCAGGCTGACAAGGCGGATATGCCCAGCATGAAATGAGGTGCCCGATGCGCAAAAAAGTAAGCGGACTGATTCTATGCTTTGCCTTATTATTTTCCCTTCCTTTATCGGCTTTTGCGGCAAATCAGGTCAATACCATGGATATTCAGGCTGTCATTTACGAGGACGGTTCCATGTACGTTACACAGGTATGGGAGGGAGATTTTAACGAGGGCACAGAAAGCTATATTCCCATGAACGCGCCTGATTATCTGACCATCAGCCAGCTTACGGTCTCCGACCAAAACGGTGCTTATGAAACCGTACCGGAGTGGAATATTGATTGGAGCTTTGAAGAAAAGGCGAAAAAATGCGGCATCCATCATACCGACAGCGGATATGAAATCTGCTTCGGCATCAGTAATTACGGACAAAACCGTTATGCCATTGAATATAAGCTGGATAACGTGATAGGTGCTTATAGCGACAGGGACGGGTTCAATTTCCGATTTGTAAATGATGGAATGAACACCACCCCCACCGATGTGAAGGTGGAAATCCGGCTGGCGGACGGTATGCCCATCACTGATGAAATTGCCGACATATGGGGGTTTGGCTATGACGGACAGGTGGAATTTTCAGACGGCGCCATTCTCGCCTACACGGAAAGTTCGATCTATTCCGAAAACTATGTGACGGTACTGTTTTCACTGGATAAGGGAATCCTGTCCCCCTCACGGCAGGAACCGGGCAGCTTTGAGGAAGTAAAAGAAACTGCCTTTTCAGGCAGTGATTACAATGATACCGGTGAAGAAGTATCCACATTTGAAGCGATTGTCACGATGCTTTTGTCCATCGGACTTCCCATTGGGCTGATAATTTGGTTTTTCAGAATGAAAAAGAAACGTGCGGAGAAAAAAAGGCAACGATTTACAGAGCGGTTCGGGTATTTCAGGGACATTCCCAACGACGGCAATCTGAGTGCCACCTATGCGCTGGGACGGCTGTTTGATGTGTGTGAGGACGGTGCGATTCTTTCCACAGGAATGCTGCGGCTGATTCAGCTTGGTTGCCTGTCTCCCGTGGAAACGCAGCAGATCGGTTTGATGGGCAAAACCAAAGAAACAGTGAGCCTGCGGCTGGTGGGCAGCAATCATAGCAGTATGAACGAATATGACGAGTACCTTTATACGGTGCTCGAAAGCGCGGCCGGTCCGGATTCCACTTTGCAGGCAAAGGAACTGGAACACTTTGCAAGTCAAAACGACAAACTGCTGCGCGCCTACATACAGAAATGCGAAAACGCAGGCAGAACTTGGCTGAATCAAAAAATCTGCCTGAAACGGTGGGATATGCCCGCAAAGCTGACGGATCTGACGCCAACTGGTAAACAGGAGCTGGGCGAGCTGATGGGGCTGAAACGGTATCTGACGGATTTTTCACTCATTGCCGAGCGCGGCGTCAAGGAAATGCCGATTTGGAGGGAACTGCTGACCTATGCCATGCTGTTTGGTATCGCCGATCAGGTGGCGGAGCAGATGAAAGAGCTGTACCCCCAAATTTCTGTCGAGCTGACCGATTACAGCGGGAGCATGGCGGCCGCCTATTCCTACCACTACTTGCTTTACAGCAATATGAAGCAAGCCGAACAGCGGCGTGAGCAGGAAAAACGCAGCGGCGGAAGCGGCGGATTTGCTTCCCTTGGCGGGGGCGGCGGCTCTATTGGCGGTGGATCAGGCGGCGGAACAAGATAATGAGAACAAATGGAGGAAATGATGATGGGTCTATTTTCTAAAAAACCCCCTTGCCCCATCTGTGGCGGCAAGATTCCACTGATTCTGCCATCGAAAATTGAGGGCGAATATATTTGTAACGACTGTTATAACAAGATTGATATGGATGCCGACAAGGAAAGCAATCTGACAATGCAGGGATTTCGGGGATATCTGGCATTCTACAATCAAAACCAAATACTGAAAGACCGGTTCGTGGTTTCTGAGCGGATTGATTTCGGCCTTTGGGATACCAAAATCATCTTTGATTACCAGAACAAGCTGTTCTGTATGAGCAAAAACCCGGATAAAACCGTGTTTGAAGGCAGCCAGTTGAAATCCTTTACCATCCGGGAGGACAGCACCCCTCTGTTTGAGGGTTCAGCGGCAGGCATACGCCGTTATACCAGCACCGTAACAGAGCGGGCTATGGCGATGGCGCCGCAAATCGCACAGATTGCAGCGAACAAGCGGATGGCACGAACCCTTGATAGGCTGGACGACGGCAAGGTAAATAACTCCGCACCGGTGCAATATTTTGATATTCCTGAACCCTTTCAGGCGTTTCATGTGGAGCTGCATTTCGACCACCCCTACTGGACGGTGCTCAAATGTGATATGGACGGCCCACGGTTTAATAACACCCTCCCGGATGTGAACAACTACCTCCGCTCCTACCAGCAAAGCATAGAAGAAATTGAAAAGCTGGTGGCTGCACTTAGGACGGTGGCCTTCCCCGGCATGGCCGAGCAGTCTGTTGGCCCCGGTATGATGGGAATGGGGACGTTACATACCAACATGGCTCCGCCTACCGACGCCATCGAAGAAATCAAAAAATATAAGACACTCATGGAAGATGGCGTGATTTCACAGCAGGAGTTTGAGGCAAAGAAAAAGCAGCTCCTTGGGATTTGAAGAAAATCAACCTGTCTATGCGGAAGGGGGACATGACATGACTTACGCCTGCGAGGACTGCGGCTTTTTATTCTGCCGGGCGGGAGCGGTAAAGGAATGCCCTTCCTGCGAGAAACCCCATATTCGCTCCGCCACTGAGGAAGAAGCCGATAGGCTACAGAAACTTTTGGAACAAGGAAACACAAATTTACAAATCAAGGAGGAACAGACCTTATGAACAATCGACTATTAAGTATGTTTCTTGCGCTGTGCATGATTGTGACCATGCTGCCGGTATCGGCAATGGCGGAAGAAATCCATACGACCATTGGCGGGAGCGGAGAAATTATCAGCTTTGCGCCGCTTGCAGAAACAGAAAAAGCGGTATTACTCGGAACATCCATTGAAGATTTAGAATTGCCCGAAACATTGACCGCCACGGTACGGACAGCCGTATCTATCGGGGAGGATGCCGTGCTGGATTCCGGCAGCCCGGAAACGGCAACCCCCGCAACGACAACGGAACCCGAATGGGTGGAAAACACCGTGGAGATTCCAGTGACATGGGTTTCACTCGACTATGACATGAATACCGAGGGCGAATATGTTTTTACACCAGTGGTTGAGAGCTACACGGTAAGGGCCCCTCTGCCGGAGATTGTTGTGACTGTGGGTGAAATGCCGCCAATCGCGGCGGCACTTGGGTTGGTTACTCCCATGTCTGCCACCAATTACGGCATATGGGTTGGCGGCGTGGAGGTGACCAGTGCGAACAAAGCGGATGTGCTTGGCACAGCAGATGGCGATGGCGCAACCGTCACCTATGACCCAGATACCTCTACCCTTACTCTTGACAATGCGACCATCAACACAGCGCATGATGCAGTGTGGATAGACTCTGTTACCCAAGGCAAATACGGCATATATGCGACGGAAGACCTTAATATTAATATGGTTGGTGATAGCACAATCCTGGGGCAAAATTATACAAACAACGCCAGCTTGGGCATTTATACAGGTGGCGATTTGGTGATTAAAGGAAACGGCAGCCTCAATGTCAGTGGCGGCACAGGAAAGGTTAGCTCTGGCATATACAGTCGTGGAAATATTACAATTGAAGGCGGAGAGATTACGGCTACCAGTGCAGCGGCAGATAATATCTCCGTTGCAATAGTCTCCATAAGTGGGGTAACGATTTCCGATGGCGTAGTAACCGCAACCGGCTCTGCGGCAGGAATAATGGGTGCAGTATCCATCACGGGTGGCGATGTGACAGTCCAAAGTGATACGCAGGCACTGAACGGCAGCTTAACAACTTCGGGCTATGAGGGATGCTCCATTACTGCAAGCACCAATAAGAGCGGGGATGGTGCAGATACGTATAATGCGGCGAATCTCGCAACCTACAAATACATCAAGGTTGAGCCGGGCGCAACACCGCCTGTGTTTTCGGAGGTTGGCGACCGCACAGCTCTCCAGTCTGCCATAACCAGTGCGGCAGGCGATTTGAATTTGAAGCTTTCCGATAGTTATAGCGACACTGGGACAATCACGATTCCCAGCACTTGTAACTATAACATCACCATTGACCTAAACGGAAAAACGCTTAACGGCGGCTCTGGTTCTGCCATCTCACACGAAGGCAGCGGTACGCTGACCATTACCGACAGTAAGGGCGGCGGCATGGTGACAAGTAAAACGGCAATTGGGACGATTCGTGCAGGAAATCACAGCACCGTGAACATTTCCGGCGGAACGGTGAGCGCGACAGGTAGTAGCGGTTATGCGATTTATAGTGCCAACACAACCTTAAATATTTCCGGCGGAACGGTAAGCGCGACAGGTAGTAACAGTTATGCGATTTTTAGCTCTAACGAGTTCGCCCAATTGAACATATCAGGCGGCACGATAAGCGCCGTCAACGGTACTGCTATTTACTTCACAAACACTACTATTTCAACTGAAGAAACTGTTGTTATTCAAGGCGGCACGAAAGCAATGGTATTTGCGCCGACGTTGAGCAGCGGCGTGCAGGGCGGGGCGAGCACGAGTTATGACGGGGGCGGTTCGGTCGCTTATGTCGCAGGAAATATTGCAACCTACAAATACTTAAAGTTTGGGTCTGACGTCATATCGCCTGTGCTTTCATCAGAGAGCGTAAACCGCACAAGCGACACAGCGGCTACAATCGGCTTTACCACCGACAAGGCGGGTACGGCGTATTACCTTGTTGTGAACAGCGACGCAACCGCTCCCACGAGCGCGGAGGTAAAAGCGGGTACTTCTCTCGGTTCCGTAAGCGGAACAGTGACGGGCAAAGCCGTTACTCTGACGGCGGGGGCAAAAGATATTTATGTGGTCGTGGAGGATTCGGCGGGTAATATCAGCACCCCATTAAAAATTTCGGTGGCAGCGTATGTCGCACCTGACACCACCGCCCCCACAGTTACTTCGGTATCGGTGCCGCCAGAGGGAGACTATTCGAACGGACACACTTTGGACTTCACGGTAAATTTTGACGAGAATGTGACTGTAGACACAATAAACGGCACACCGTATATCGCGCTGACGGTTGGTTCAATGACAAAGCAGACCGTTTATGTCAGTGGCAGCGGCACAAAAAATCTAGTCTTTCGGTATACGGTGAATGTGGGCGACAGCGACAGCGACGGCGTCAGCATTGGCTCCCTAATCCTCAACGGCGGCACCATTCAAGATGCAGCAGGAAACAATGCGAATTTGACGCTCAATGACGTAAACAGCACGGCCGGGATACGGGTAAATCCCCTGGTAGCTCCTTCCATCACCGGTCAGCCATCCCCTCAGACGGTGAACGAAGGGCAGTCGGCTACCTTCTCGGTTACAGCGACCGGGACGGGTTTAACCTACCAGTGGCAGGTTAACACTGGCAGCAGCTTTGCATACATCACGAACGGTGGAGTATACAGCGGAGCCAATACGACGACGCTGACTATCACCGGGGTAACCGCAGGGATGAGCGGCTATCAATACCGCGCCATCGTCAGTGGCACGGTAGCGCCTGTTGCTACCTCAAATTTAGCCACGCTAACGGTAAACGCTGCGCCCAGCTACACCATTACAGCCAGTCCGACCAGCAAGGATTTTGGTTCGCTGAAAGTGGGCTACAGTGCCCCAGCAGCGCAGACCGTGACCATCACAAACACTGGAAATACCAACGTAACGCTGACCCAGCCTACCAGCACCAACTACACCATCGGAACACTTAGCGACACAACACTGGCGGCAGGCGGTACGGCTACCTTTACCGTTGCACCGAAGGTCGGTCTTGCGATGGGGAATTACAATGAAACCCTGACCGTAAGCACCGACCACAGTACCAATGCTACGGTGGAATTGAGTTTTGCAGTGACGGCGGTTCCTACTTACACCATCACAGCGAATCCGACCAGCAAGGCTTTTGGTTCACTAGCAGTGGGTTACAGCGTCCCGGCAGCACAGACTGTCACCATCACAAACACCGGAAACTCCAGCGTGACGCTGACCCAGCCGACCAGCACCAACTACACCATCGGCACACTCAGCGACACAACACTGGCGGCAAACGGTACGGCTACCTTTACCGTTGCTCCGAAAGTCGGTCTTGCAGTGGGGAATTATAATGAAACGCTGACCGTAAGCACCAACCACAGTACCAGTACTACAGTGGAATTGAGCTTTACTGTAACGGCGGCATCGACCTACACCATCACAGCCAATCCGACCACCAAGGATTTTGGTTCGCTGTCAGTGGGCTACAGCGCTCCGGCAGCTCAGACTGTCACCATCACAAATACCGGAAACTCCAGCGTGACGCTGACCCAGCCGACTAGCACCAACTATACCATCGGCACACTCAGTACCACCACACTGGCGGCAAACGGCACGGCTACCTTTACCGTTGCACCGAAAGCTGGTCTTGCAGTGGGTAATTATAATGAAACGCTGACCGTAAGCACCAACCAAAGCACCAATGCTACGGTAGAACTGAGTTTCTCTGTAACGGCGGTTCCGAACTACACCGTCACCTTCAACCCGAACGGCGGCACAGTCAGTGAAACAACGCGCTCGGTTGCACCCGGTACAGCGGTAGGGGCACTCCCGACACCGACACGTTCCGGCAGTTACAGCTTTGACGGCTGGTACACGGCGGCAAGCGGCGGAACTCAAATCTCCGCAAGCACAACCGTCAGTGCCAATGTGACCTACTATGCCCATTGGACTTACACCGGCGGCGGTGGCTCTGGAAGTGGCGGCGGAAGCTCCTCAAACGACAACAGCAGCCCTGTCATCGTCACCCCACCCGCACCGGATAAGCCGAACTCCCCCACACAGGGAGAAATCAAGGTTCCCGGCACTGTGGACGACAAGGGCAACATCACAGTGAACATCACTGGCAAAACTGTGACCGATGCCTTTGACAAGGCACTGGCGGATGCCAAGAAAAACGGTAATGAGCAAAACGGAATCACGGTGATCCTCCGTGTTGATACCGGCAGCAAGACCGGCTCTCATGTTACGGTCAATCTGCCTAAGACCGTGCAGGATACCATCATTGCGAAGAAAATTGTCAACACCATTGTGGTGGTGGATAATCCCGACATCCGAATCGGTATGGACTTAACGACCGTGCAGGAAATCAACAAACAGGCAAAATCGGATGTCAATATCACCGCCACCCGTGGGGACAGTAGCAAGCTGACCGGTGATGCGAAAAAAGCCATTGGCAGCCGCCCGGTATTTGACCTCAAGGTGAACTACGGTAACGACAAGGCAGTTAGCAGCTTCGGCGCAGGCAGCGTATCGGTAACCATCCCATATACCCTCGGCGCAAATGAAAAGGCCGGGAATGTGCAGGCGGTCTATGTGGATGCCAAGGGTAAGGTACACTGGCTCACAAACTCGGTCTATGACAGTGTGGAACAGGTACTGCGCTTCAGCACCCACCATTTTTCCACCTATGGCATCGGCTACAAGCAGCCGAGTACCGCATTTACAGACATTGCGGCTCACTGGGCAAAGGAAGATATTGAGTTTGTGGTGAGCCGTGGATTGTTTAGCGGCACTTCCAACACTACCTTCAGCCCGAACACGGCCATGACAAGAGGAATGTTGGTTACCGCCCTTGGACGACTGGCAAATGCCGATGTGAGCAGCTACGCAAAGAGCAGCTTCACCGATGTGAAAAGCGACACTTACTACATGGGCTACATTGAGTGGGCAAGCAAAAACAATATTGTAAACGGGGTTGGAAATGGAAAGTTTGCCCCGGATCAGTCCATCACCCGTGAGCAGATGGCGGTTATTATGAGCAACTATGCCAAGACCATCGGCTTTACATTACCGAAGGTCCATGAAGAAAATACCTTTGCCGACAGCACCAGAACCAGCGCCTACGCCAAAGATGCAGTAAAGCAGATGCAGATGGCAGGCGTGATCAGCGGCAAGAACGGCAATCTCTTTGATCCACAGGGTACAGCTACCCGCGCCGAGGTTTCGGCAGTGCTGCGCCGCTTTGTAGAGCTGGCGATTTCTAGCGATACCATGCAAGGTTGGACAAGGAATGACTCTGGCCAGTGGATGTACTTCAAGGATGGCAAACCCCTCACCGGCAAGCAGGACATCGACGGGGCGACCTATACCTTTGACCAGTACGGCGTGACAGCGGATGTGCCGAAGAATTTGCGGTACACCACCTACACCGTGCAAAAGGGCGATAGCTTCTGGAGCATATTCCGCAAGCTGGGCTGCCCCATGAGCGAGCTAGAACGACTGAACAACAAGAGCCGGTTTTCTCTCATCCTCCCCGGCGATGTACTCAGAGTACCAGAGAAGTAAAACAACAAATCAATAAGCTATGGGCAAACCCGGCAAAAGCCTGGGACGCAAAGCCGAGGGTCTAAGGTGTTTTAGGACGCTATGATAGTCTGGCTGCTGACAGTTAAGCAAAGCCTGCCCTTCATACCCAGAGGGCAGGCTTTTGCGGCTTTTAATGGATGCTTTGGACTTCGTGATACCGGCTTTCGCTATGGCTATGGCGAGAGAGGTATCCATATGAAGATATTCCGCTTTTATCCCTTTTCGGGGTGTAAATAGAGAAAGAACAATTTATAAGCATCCCAATTCAAACCTACAATTTAATAGTGTAAACCTAAAAAAGTTAGCATTTTGCCAAGGGCGAAGTGCTGACTTATTTTTTTCGACAAATTTCCTATTTGTTTTACAAATTATACCATATTCGGGGTCGTGTAGTAATATTTCGACCAACCCACGTTGCCGTTCCCCACCCTCCGATCTGTTTTCGCATTTCGCAAAGCAGATCGGAGGAAAAGGAACATGAAGAATTATAAAGACAGTGATTATGCCCTAAATAAATTCAGCGAGGGCATTGTATATAAGTTGCAGACCGTATTGTAGAAATCACACTGGAGGACTACCTTGCAGAGAACCCCGGCAAGACAGCACAAGACTTTTTGGAACTGAAAGCCTTGTCGGATGAAATTTATCATCAGCAAGTCACACATGAAAATCGGACAAGCCGTTTGGACGTGAGCATCAATGGGCTGGAGGAAACAGAGCAGCTTGCCGCACCACCCCTTGATTTGGACTTGATACATAAAAGCGATACCACAAAAGCTATGCAAGCTGCAGAGCGACTTCTGGACAGTGGAAAATTGACAGAAATCCAGCGACGCCGCTTTATTCTGCATTTCTTCCAAGGCTTGTCTACCCGGCAAATAGCAAGGATGGAGTCTGTTAAGCAACATTCGGTTTGGATGAGCTTACAGTGGTCCTCAAAAAAACTAAAAATATTTTTTGATGAATGATGTGTCACCCCCCTGTTTTTTTGACATTGGGTGAAAGGATTTTCCAATTTCCTTTCGCCTGAACATTGAAAACAGAATATGGGTGTGATGGGTACATCACCGGCAGGGAGAGCGACACGCCGGGACACGCCAAGACGAGGGCAATGCCCTCCGAGCGATTATGTCTGCGGCAGTTACGTCCTGTGGTGGGACGGATTGCGACGATCCCTGTCGGTTATCATGGTACTTCTACTTTGAACGCTTCACCGCATTGAGTAGCCCGGCAGACGGCCGGGAAAACGCATCACCCTCGTTTGAGATAGAACGAGGGGCGGCTTTTATGGAGTCCGGCAACACCAGCCGGATCGCCTGTCACACCTTTGCTTTGATATAAAAATCTATCGTGCTCTATCGGAGCGATAGAAACCATGCGGCGGAACAGGTTTTTTGAGTCATCAAACTTTCAACCTCTTTCCTGATTCCGCCGCATTCTTGTGTCGCTCCTTTAGGCAAGCAAAGGAGGCAAAACGATATGAATCAACCTGTCTATATGGCAGATATTCAAAATAAGATTTATGAAGCAGGCTTAATCCGGCAAGAGGAACGCATTGTGCTGACAGCCGAAAATTGTGTGCTTTTAGAATACTACACCGGAAAAACATACAGCTACCGCATGGTGGAACTTACCACCTTAAAGGCAAAGCGACTCTTTTCCAAAGCGGCACCGCTGAATGAAAGCGGATACCAAAAGGCGATGGAAAAAATGCTTTCACAGGCAGGATCGGAACCGGAAAATACCTTTTCCATCAAGCCTGTTGCGAGAGCAAAAAATCTTCTGGCACACATTTTTTCAAACATCCTGCCGGAACATGGTATGGACTTTCGGGAAAATCAGGCGGCGCTTGCATTGGAAATGCTGGAGTCTTTACAGGAAAATAGGCTGGCGCTCTGCGAGGCCGAGGTGGGTACAGGCAAAACCCATGCCTACATCCTGGCCGTAACGGTCCACAACCTGTTCAGCAACAATAAACTGCCGACCATTATCTCTACTTCCACCATTGCTCTGCAAAAGGCACTGACAGAAGAATATATCCCTCAAATTTCCGATATTCTGATGGAACACCGCATCATTGACAAGCCCCTGTCCTTTGTGGTTCGCAAGGGGAAGTCCCATTATGCCTGCGACAGCCGGGTAAAGGGGTATCGTTCCTCCATTGCACACAATGACCGCCATGAGGACAAGGAGCTGCTTTCTGTCCTGACCGGGCTTTTTACCGGAGCCTGCCCCCTTGATTTGGATAAGCTCCCATTAACGGACTATGTGAAATCCTGCATCAATGTGGAGCGCTGCCATCTGAACTGCCCGTTGTCCTCTGTCTGCCGATACCGTGACTTTATCCGAAAGGCACAGTCCCTTGGCTATGACTTTCAGATTGCCAACCACAACCTTGTGCTGGCGGATGTCCTTGGCAGGAAGAATGGGAGAAGGTCCTTGTTCCCTCCCCGTGGCGTGGTGATTTTTGACGAGGCGCACAAGCTCCTTGATGCCGCAAGGCAGATGTACGGTATGACAATGGAAAACGTGGAGCTGGAACGACTGGTGGCAAGCATTTACCATGCCATAGGTTCAGGCAATCCCGATAAGGCCGAGATCGTCAGACTGTGTGAAACCATGCAGGAACAAAATGCCCTGCTCTTTGAAGCCCTGCGGTATGCCGCAGGCACAAGCTATGATAAAAACTGCTATGCCGTACAGATTGACTTAAACTGCATACGAGCTTTGAAAACACTGATGGTTGTGCTGCGCAGGCTGTCGGTGCTTTTTTATACGACCGCCCGTGAGAAAAGGGATCGGTATGACCGGTTGGTGAATCGCATGGAGCAGCAGGAAACCAAGCTATCCATCCTGTTTCATCATGCCAATTCTATTCTTTGGCTGGAAATAACCGGGGCAACGGCCTACCGGGTCTGCGCCCTGCCAAAGCAGCTTGATTTCCTATTATCGGAGGATATTTGGCAGGAAGAAATTCCTTATATCCTGACCTCCGGCACGCTCTCTGTGGGGGGAGATTTTTCGCATTTCAAGCGAAACAGCGGGATTATACTGGCAGAGAAACGCCGTATTTTTGAAACCAGCAAGGCATCTCCCTTTGATTACCCGAACCATGCCCTGCTGTATTTGCCGCAGGATATGCCGCTGCCTTCAGACAAAGACAGCGGTTATTTTCAGGCGGTGGTCAACCGGCTGGTGGAACTGATTGAAGCCACCCATGGGCATACCCTCATTCTGTTTACTTCTTACCGCATGATGGAGCAGGCATATGACGAGCTGTGCGGACGAATTTCCGCATTTCCCCTGTTCCGCATGGGCAAAGGCCGTCTGGACGCCCTCGATGCCTTTCGCAGAAGCGGAAACGGCATCCTCTGTGCCAGTGACAGCGCCGGAGAGGGCATTGACCTTGCCGGGGATATTTTATCTTCCCTCATTGTGGTACGGCTGCCGTTTCCGGCTCCCGATCCGGTGCTGGAATATGAAAAGACCCTGTATACTGACTTCTATGGCTATCTGAACGAAGTCATTGTGCCGGGTATGCTCATCAAGCTGCGCCAGTGGTTTGGCCGGGGCATCCGCAGGGAAACAGACACCTGTGTTTTCTCTATCCTCGACAGTCGGGCGGGCAGACGCTACCGGAACGACATACTGGCGGCCCTGCCAGATATGCCGGTTACGCACCAGCTTTGCGATGTGAACCGCTTTATTGCGGCCAAGAAGTCGGGCGCCTACTTTGATTGAGTGGGCGCCCGTCTTTTCTCCAAGAAAAAGGACGGAGCCTATTCATCGCTTTTTTCCCTCGGCTGTCACCTGACAAGCTGGCCCAGAATACACTGTATCAGGGCGGTAAGGCAGGGAGCCTTATCGCCCTGCGCCCCGAAAGGAGTGATTGGGTGGACTCATTACCAAACATAGACTTTGAAGCTATGAAAAATATAGACATCCGAACAATCAACCCGGATACTCTGGTTGACATTAACGATACAAAAGTCAATGCGAAACTGCCCATAGAGGAACGGATACTGGACTTTATCCAACAGATTAAAAATCCATATTGCTACAAGTGCGGAAAAGTAGTAGTCAAAATCAGCTTTAATGATAGCGGCGCCACGCTGGAGGATAGGATGGAAAGTTTTTTGAGGATGATGTGATATGGGTGGTTTGCTTCGGGCAGAGCCTGATCGTGTGGGTTCGGATATATGGCAATATTGTCTGGACGCATCCTGAAAGGGGTGCTATAATTATACATGGACTAATATTAGCGGACGCCCATTGATTAGGTCAGGTTTTGCTTCTTGACTTTTTCAATCGGGAGGTTTCGTTATGCCATTAAATAAGGATACAATCATATACAATGCTGTGGACTATTTGCGCCTGTCTAAAGAAGATGGCGATAAAGCAGAAAGTGACAGCATTGCCAATCAAAGAGATTTAATAACCAATTTTGTGAAGTCAATGCCCGAAATCCGCCTCTGTTCGGAAAGAATAGATGACGGATTTAGTGGTGTTGACTTTAATCGTCCTGCCTTTAACTTGATGATGGAGGACGTAAGAGCCGGACGGATCAACTGCATCATAGTTAAAGACCTGTCCCGTTTCGGCAGAAACTACATCGAGGCAGGGCGATATATTGAACGGATATTTCCGTTCTTAGGCGTGCGTTTCATTGCCATCAACGACGGCTACGACAGTGCAAAGGAAAAATCTCCGTCAGACGATATTATCATCCCTTTTAAGAACCTCGTCAACGATGCGTATTGCAGGGACATCTCCGTTAAAATCAGGAGCCAGCTTGATGTAAAGCGCAAGAATGGCGAATTCATCGGCTCCTTTGCCGTCTACGGTTACATGAAATCAGTGGAGAATAAAAATCAACTCGTGATAGACCCCTATGCGGCAAAGATTGTGCGGGATATTTTTGCATGGAAGCTGGACGGACTCAGCCAGCAAGGGATAGCCGACAGGCTGAATGAGATCAGCGAGCCGTCCCCCATGGAATATAAACGCTTTTCAGGGCTTAACTTTGCCACCAGCTTTCAGGTAAACCCCAAGGCAAAGTGGACTGCTGTGGCGGTTGGTCGTATTTTGAAAAACCCTATCTATGCAGGGCATCTTGTGCAGGGTAAGGAAAGCACTCCAAACTACAAGATTAAGCAGCGGTTTATGAAACCGGAGGATAAATGGATTCGGGTGGAAAACACCCATGAGCCTATTATCCCCCAAGAAATTTTTGACACAGTAAACCGTGTGCTGGCGCAGGACACCCGTATCGCTCCAGACGGAGAAGTTGTCTATCCGTTTTCCGGCTTGCTTTTTTGTGCCGACTGTAAAAGCGGTATGGTACGAAAGATTGTACCCGCAGGCGGTAAGAAGTACGCCTACTATTATTGTTCAAAGAATAAAGCCGGGGATGGCTGTACCACCCACTGCATCAGTGAAAAGGTACTGGAAAAGGCAGTTCTAAAAACACTTCAAAATCATATTGCTTCTATTCTTGATATCGAACGGATTCTCTCGTTTATCGACACTCTTCCTATGCAGCAGGAGGAAATCCGAAAGATTGACACCCAACTGCTGATGAAACAGGAGGAAATCGAAAAGTATAAAAACCTCAAAGTGTCTATCTATGAGGACTTGAAAAGCGGTATCATAGATGCCGACGAGTACAGAGAGTTCAAAGAAATCTATGGTAGAAAGTGCGAGGAAGCGGAAAAAGCTGCCGGACGGCTGAAACAGGATATTGCCCTGATCCTTGCGGGTAAGGGAGCCAACAGCGTTTGGATTGAAGCCTTTAAGAAGAATCGGAACATCACAGAGCTATCCCGAAAGGTAGTTGTTTCCCTAATCGAATGGGTCAATATCTACTCCGGCAGTCGGGTGGAAATCCGATTCCGCTATCAGTATGAATATGAAAGAGCTTTACGCTTTGCCGAGAACGCAAAAGACCTGATTGCAACAGCTTCACCGGCTCCCATAAAGGGGGTGGTGTGAAATGGCGAGAACAAGCAGAAAGCAAATAGATAATCTTGCCCAGGTCCCCATTGAAAAGATATGGAACACCTGTATTTATGGGCGGCTTTCAGAGGAAGATGAGCGAAAAAAAGAAAGTGATTCTATCGGCAATCAAATTTCCATGTTGGAACGCTACATCGCGGTAAGGCCGTACCTGAAGCTCATATCCATTTTTAAGGATGTCAATCAGACAGGAACGAATTTCGACCGTCCCGGCTTTAATGAAATGATGGATGCCATCAAGAGCGGAAAAATCAACTGCATTGTGGTCAAAGACCTGTCCCGTTTCGGCAGAAACTACATTGAAACCGGAACTTATCTTGAAAAAATACTGCCATTCTTTCATGTTCGCTTTATCTCCGTAAATGATGCCTATGACAGTCTGAATGCCAGCAGTCAGGATGACGGGTATGCCATTCCTCTGAAAAACCTGATCCATGATGTGTATGCCAGAGATATATCAAAAAAGATAAAGTCGGGGCTTGCAGTCAAGAGAAGCAGAGGGGAATTTACCGGCTGTGTCGCAGCCTACGGCTATCAAAAAGCGGATAACGGCAGATTGGTAATTGACGAAGAAACCGCACCGGTTGTCAGGGATATTTTTAAGTGGGCGAGTAATGGTATGGGCGATATGCGTATCGCTCAAAAACTCAATGAGTTGGGCATTCCCTCCCCAAGTCAGTATCGCTATGAAAAGGGCATCTTGAAAAGTGAGCGTTATGCCAATGTGCGGTATTGGTATAAAAGCGCCGTCCGCAGGATTTTGATCAACCCGGTTTACCTCGGACATATGGTGCAAGGAAAATCAAAATCTGACCTATGGGGTAAGGGTGGTAGTATGGAGCAACCACAGGATCAGTGGGTAGAAATAAAGAACACCCATGAACCCTTGGTTGATGAAAAAACCTTTTCGACGGTACGGTGCATCAAGCAGGAACGGGAGTCCAGTGAGAGAAAACAAGTGGAACCGCAACGGTCGAATATCTTGAAAGGACTTGTGTTCTGTGGTGATTGCAAACGGAGCATGAAATGGCGTAAAATGCCCAAATCAAAGGGTCCAGCACTCTATTACTTTAGCTGTGCCACCTATGAGGACATAGCCAAAAATGACTGTGTCAAAAAGCGAATGGACGAACCGGACTTACTCTCTGTTCTCTATACGGCTATCCGCAAGCAGATTGACCTTGCCGTTGATATAGACCGAATGGTGTCTAAGCTCAATGCAAAGGAAGGATTCTGCCAGCACCAAAGCGAGGTTGACGCAGAAATAACCGAAACTGAAAAGAAGCTGTCCAGACTGTCCATGCTCAGAAGCTCTTTGTATGAGGACTATCAGGAAAAGCTCCTTGATGAAGCGGAATATCTCTTTACAAAAGCAAAGTACGAGAAAGATGTCACCCTTTTGCGCAGCCGACTTGATGAACTATCCAGTCAAAAGTACAGGCTTAATACCATGCTGACACCTCAAAATCCGTGGCTCACAGCCTTGAAGAAATTCAAGAGGAACAAAGCGATAACGGGAGAAATGATTTCCGAGCTGGTAGAACGGGTGGAAATATTCAGCGATCAAAGCGTGTCCATCTGCTTTCGGTATCGGGATGAATTTGAAAGTTTGCTCGGCTTCATTGAGGTGGAGAGTGAGGTGAGGGTTTCGTGAGTATCAAGAAAATCCTTGCCGAGTATATCCGGCTATCTCAAGAGGACGAGAACGAGGGCGAAAGTAACAGCATCATTAACCAGCGGGAGCTTCTGAACGCCTTTGTGAAAAGCTCTCCAGACCTCTCACAGTATGAAGTGGTTGAGTTTTGCGATGACGGTTACAGCGGTACGAATTTTGACCGTCCGGGCGTGAAAGCCTTGCTAGAAGAAGTGCGTGCTGGAAACATTCAGTGTATCATTGTCAAAGACCTATCCCGTTTCGGAAGAAACTACATTGATATTGGAGATTATTTGGAGCAGATATTCCCCTTTTTAGGGGTACGCTTTATCTCTGTAAACGACCGTTTTGACAGTAATGATTTTGACGGCACGACCGGCGGGCTTGATGTGGGTTTCAGGAACTTGATTTATTCCCTTTACAGCAAAGACCTGTCACAAAAGGTACGGAGTGCAAAGAAAACCCGCATGGAGAAAGGCGAATTTATCGGCAGCCATGCTCCTTATGGCTATGCAAAGTCGCCGGAAAACCGCAAGAAACTTGTGATTGATGAAAAGGCTGCCGCCGTTGTCAGGCGTATCTTTGCGATGGCAGATGAGGGTAAAAACGCCGTGCAAATTGCCAATGTTCTGAACGCAGAAAACATTCCTACACCATATGTCTATAAGCGGCTTATGGGCTGTGACCGCAAATACAATGTGGTTGGGAATACAAACCACTGGATGAACACAACCGTCCTGACCATTATCCGTGACGAACGCTACACCGGGAAAATGGTAAGCGGAAAAAATCGCAGTCCTTTTGTCGGGAGTAAGCACGGTAAGCGCATTCCCAAAAGTGAGTGGATTGTTGTACCCAATACCCATGAAGCCATTGTTTCGGAAGAACTGTTTGCTTCGGTGCAGGAGCGTTTCTCTGCCCCTGCGAGGATAAGGACAGAACCGACTGAAATCAGACCGCTGATGGGTAAAGTGAAATGTGGGGTTTGTCGGCACGTTATGAGAAGGAGCAATAGTCCCTCCGATACGGCGTATTATTATTGTGAAAGTCACCAGTATGTAGCTGACAGCGACTGCACCAAAGACAGGATTTCCGAAAGCGGCTTGATACAGACTGTTTTATCTGTGATACATACGCAGATGGAGGTCATGCTTGATATGGCACGGCTTTTGGACAGAGTGAAAACGCAAAGCCATCAAGATATGACTGCCCTGACAGAGCAGATCAGGCAGTTACAATCCATCCTTTCCAAACTGAGAGCATCCAAAGTTAAGGCATATGAAAAATACAAGGATGGGACTTTGGACAAGGACAGCTACATAAGCCGAAAAGCCGATATTGGCAAGCAGATTGCGGAAACAGAATCCCAAATCGTTGAACTTGAAACGGCACTGCAAAGCTGTTATCAGGAAAACGGACAGCCGGTTTCCATTATTGAGAGCTTCAAACGATATGAGGGAATTACGGAGCTTTCAAAAGAAATGGCAGATGAACTAATCGACAGCATCTATATCTACGGAAGTGAAGCGATTGAAATTGTATGGAACCATATGGATGAGTATATGAGGCTTGTCCAGTATGTCCAAAAAGGAGTGTGAGTAGATGAAAACAGATAATAAAAAGAGTGTTCCGAGGAACGCTTGGACGATTTTGGGGATGTAGATACAGCAAGAGCCGTTGCATCTAAGTAAGGTGCAACGGCTCAATTTAGTGGCAAGTCACATTTGATTGTGTAGGTGAACTTAGTCACCAAAAGAGGGATTTCTCATTTGGTTCGTTCAGAACATTCATGAAGTAAAATAGGCAATAATGCTTTACTCCATTGATTTGATCAGAACAACCTTTTCCCATCTGAAATATCAATATTGAGCTCTTTTGCCACACTGTTTTGCTTAAATGGATTTATTTTTTCCACTACACCGTTGCGTTTGAAAAGTGAGCCTGTATTCTTGAACCAAAAGGTTACATCTGCTTTTACGCATTGTTCACGGATATTAAGTACCCAATCATAATCGCACATACGGGCTTCTCGTCCTGTTTCGCCGCCAACGGTAACATGGTCTACTCCATGAAGATAGGGCGTTAAATCTATCATTTCTAAAAGTGGAGCACAAGCAATAAACCTCCTCTTTATCGGATAGGATAAAAAGAGTGGAAGCCTGTAATCGGCGAGTGTTTGATTTTCGACAGTACAGCCAATATTCACATTGTCATAGCCTGACCCCCAATCAGACGGAAGCGATTGGGGGAAGCGGTCAATTCGCTTTGTCAAAATCAAAAACTCAATATCTGTTCTTTCCTTGATGATCGCCCAAGCCTCTTTACGCCATTCATCCGCTTCGGGAAGAAAAAAGTCCGTCGCAAAGCAGGTTGCAAGAATTTTGTTGCCTTTAATGTTGTATTCACCTTTTGCATTTTTTCTTACAGGCCAATCGAATTTATCTGTTTTTTGTATGGTGCTTTGACCGTAGCGTTTTGCATACGGCCCATAAAAATAGCAATTTGTACAGCCATCACTTATTTTATAACAGCCTGTCCATGGCTCCCAGTTCATAGTGTTCCTCCTCTTAGATGGGTGAAGCCGATGATGGCAGAAACGCAGCCGCTTGTCAAACGCAGCGTTTGAACGTCACCGTCTGTGCCTTCATGGAGATCTTACCCACCTCGTAGCCGTAGGCGGGCAGTTCCTTCTTGAAGGTTAAAAAGGCGTGATCGATGGGAAAGCCCAGAATCTGTTCAATCTCGGCATAGGTCAGCGCGAAGCTGTTCTCCGTGCGTTGACCTATCGCCTTCCAGAGCGGCTTATATTTACTCATTCTCCCTCTCCTCCGATCTTGTTTGGAATAAAATAGCGGCTTTGATTTACCAAAGCCGCCGTGTATCACATACCAAAGCCTAACGCATACTGTTTTACAACCTCAAGAGGAAACATTGTGCGTGTAGCGACTTCTTCTGACGACATACCCTGATTAAAAAAGCGTTTGATAACCGTATTCATATCCTCTGCAATCTCCACAATATGCTTGTCTGGGTCATATACCCGAATGTCACGCTGCCCCCATGGGTATTCTTTTATTTCATGTACCCATTGCAAACCGGATATGCTTTTCAGTTCAGTATACACTTTGTCTAAATCTTCCACTTCAAAATAGACTTGAAAGTTGTGTGACTGTTCTTTCACACTATCGACGGCCAATCCAACGAGTTCAGCATAACCTTGTTGCAGAGAAAAGCCCTTAAAGGTTACATGCACGCCAATATCCATGACCGAATTTTGATGAAGCACATTTTCATAAAAATGCTTAGAAGCGGATATATCTTTAACCGCTAAGAGACAACCTTGATATTTCATTTTTTAATCCTCCTTTGAGGATATTGTATCGTATATCTCTGTTCCGTCATAGTAAAAATCCGACATTGTTTTCAGATACTTTTGAGGGGTAACACCGCTGATAGCCTTGAAATCTTTATCAAAATGGGCTTGGTCAAAATATCCGGCTTGTTGCGATAATGCCGCAAAAAAGCAAGGCGACGTTTGAATGTGTTTTAACACGTAGTTAAAACGGGTTAAACGAGCATAGTTTTTAATATTCATTCCGATTTGTGTAAGAAACAAGCGGTTTAGCTGTCGCTCACTATAACCGGATTGTCGGGCGACTTCTTTCACTTGTACTTGTCCATGACTATCAGAAATCACAGTAGACGCTAATAACAAAGCGTCCGAAATAACGTACTTTTCCATACGCCTGTATAAAATCTTTTCACAAATATTTGCTAAATCTGTCGCGGTTCTAGACATTACAAAGGCTTGATACAGCAAATGAAATAGCTCGTTGTCAATGTCTTCAAGCGAAAGGCGTTTGTCTGCAAACTCCGCTTGGCTTTGGCGTGTGATTTGATACAAACCATAGGGCGAAAGTTGGATAAGCAACAGGACCTGATAACTATTTGGTTCCATTCCTAACAAAACAGGGGTTAGGGATGCTCCCCATAGTTCAACAATTACAGCGGTTCCATCAAAGGCAAGGGACAATGTTCCGCAAGCGTTAGGCATAAGCGTATAGTGCGCTGTAAACGTATCATTTTCTGGAAATACGATATTGTAATATAGAATATATTTTCTCAGCCCTGCATGTGAGGGAAACATATTGAATTGCTTGCCACTTTTGGTAATCAAATTGTTCCCTCCTCATTTTCAAAGTAAAGTTTTCATTATGCTGATCCGCCGAATGCGAATCAAGCAAATATCAACACACCCCTTCGGGGCATTTTTTCCTCACTGCTATTTCAAAAAAGTTTTACTCGGTAAATATAAAAATAAGTTTACCATAGCAAAATGGAAGTTTCAATCAATCAAATATAGACAATAGGGAGGAGTTCGGTGCTATGAAAATTAAAATCCGTTCACCGTCTTTATGCAAGTATTGACTGGACTATTCTTGGCATGTAGACAAAGCAAGAGCCGTTGCGTCAAGTTAGATGCAACGGCTCAATTTCGTGATAAGTCGGATTTTATTGTGTAGGTGAAGTTAAACACTAACAGAGGGTGTGCTCATACCCTTACACAATGTTTTCACCCAAAATAATTTTTGGCATAGTGGTTAAGCATCTGTTCCACCGCTTGTAAAAATGCTCTAACCCTAACTTTGACACCCTTGCGTGAGTTTCTTCATCTCTAACAGTCCAATGTAAAACATAAGTGACTTTGCCTACATTGCGTGTGAGGCGAACAGGCAATGCCCCTTCTTTAACGGCATTAAAATCTGTTTGGCGGTGGGTGCGTTTGATATATCTAACTTCAATAACACCATCCTGCTCCATATAAAAGGCGGCAACCTCTTTCATAAGTTGCTCAATTTCCTCTTGCTTTTCAATCTTTGCCTCATAGATACAAATTTCATTAAACATTTATTGCACCACCTCGCACATTATATAAACTTGCTCACCGAGCGTTAATTTCCCATGCTACCGTTTCACAAAAGTTCTACACGGTAGATATATAAAGTAAGTTTACCATAGTAAAGCAGAACTTTCAATCAAACAAATATGAATGGATAGATTGAAAAGGTGCCAATAAGGATAAATATTTTTTAGTCCTGACTTGACACCAGCAGGATCGACAGGTCCGACAGGACCCCAGGGACCTTTTGGCGCTCAGGGTATTCAGGGCCCAACAGGATCAAGCGGCCCCACGGGCCCAACAGGATCAAGCGGCCCCACAGGCCCCACAGGACCTCGTGGTGAAAACGGAACCAGATCTGCAATTGAGACTTGTTCAATAGGCAGCATTAACGCTGTGATTTCTTTCAATCAAGGCGGTGGAAACAACCAAGCGGTTGGAGCTTTGGTGTTTGAATGCGGAGTCGATAGAACAGTAAGCCAAATGGCAGCATATGTTACGCAGAGGGGAGGCGGAAGCGGCAGTTTCCAAATGGCAATTTTACGGCCTACCTCAACCTTTCAAGCGACAGTGATCGCTGCAACACAGACAGTGACTTCTATCAATGCAG
Source organism: Clostridiales bacterium (assembly GCA_015243575.1). NCBI lineage: Bacteria > Bacillati > Bacillota > Clostridia > Peptostreptococcales > Anaerovoracaceae > Anoxybacterium > Anoxybacterium hadale. The sequence continues at coordinate 3,118,897 of CP042469.1, read as the reverse complement.
GACTTGTGGTGCTTCCATTAACTGCTGCGACTGTACTTAGTGCAAATTCAATCTACTATCTGGCAGTATATAATCAAGTCAATGGTTCCAATATAGGGGGAATTACTGCTGGGATTAATACGGCGGATGCACCGCCCATTAATTTTAGATCACAAAATTTATCCGGTTTTACAATAGGGCAGAGTCTCAGTACGAGTGATACTCTGCGTCTTACACCGTGGTTAAGTACCTGTTAGAATATGCAGTTTCAGACTTGTATTTAATGGCGCTTTTCAATAGAATAGAGGAGAGACTTGGGCTGTATTGACCCGAAACCAGTACAGCCCAACGTTTTCAGTAGTGAAGCGAAAAGGTGGTGCCATTATGATGAGAATTGAAACAGAAAGATTGATTATCAGGCAGTTTCAAGAGAAAGATGCTGCTGGACTACTGGATTATCTTTCACATCCGCGTGTAAATTGCTTTCTTGATGAAAAACTTAATACCTTTGAAGATGCCCTTGCTGCGGTTAAGCATAGAAGTCAAGATCCAACACAGCTTGCTGTATGTCTGAAAGAAAATGATGTAATAATTGGAAACCTATTTGCAATGAAAGAAGAACCGGATACCTACAGTGTCGGTTGGCAATTCAATGATAAAATTGAAGGGAAAGGATATGCAAACGAGTCCGCCAAAGCATTATTAAATTATCTGTTCCACGAAAAGAGTGGAAGAAGGATTTATGCTTATGTGGAAGAGGATAATATTCGTTCGCAAAAACTCTGTGAACGACTTGGAATGCGCAAAGAAGCCTGCTTCCTAGAGTTCATATCTTTTACGAATTATCCCGACGGAACGCCCAAGTATGAAAACACCTTTCAGTACGCCATTCTAAAGAGGGAGTGGGAAGTTATCTTCAAGCAATAATTTTTTTAGAAAATTTCATAAAAAACCCCAAACGACCAATTTCTAGTTGTTTGGGGTTTCTCTGTCTGCCATTCATGAAATGATTTACTGAACCTGATACATCCCATGGCTGTTCATATACTGAAAGAGTTGCTCTCCATGCTGCTGCTCTTCCTTCTGAATGTGCTGGAGCGCTTGTCTTACTGTTGGCTGTGCGGATTCAAAGATACTTGTGTCATATGCACTGGATACGTACTTTTCTGTAGAGAGCATATCCTGAAGCAAGACTTTATCTGTGTTATTTGCCGTACCGCTTGCTCCGCTTCCGTTCAGCTTAATGTTAGCAGAGGCAGACTGCATCTGTTGCTGAGCGGCTTGCGCTGCAGATTGGTTCAATTGTTTTCCGCCGGCAGAAGGCTTCCAGGTTTGTCCGCCTTGCTGACCGCCTTGTCCGCTTTGCCCACCCTGGCTGCTCTGATTTTGCTGTCCCCCGCTTTGACTTTGTTGTCCCCCGTTCTGACCGTTGCTCTGTATCAGTTGGTTGATTGTATTATAATGCTGCTGCTCTGCATTCGCGAGCTGATTGAACAGCTGACTGAGCTGGGGATCTTGCGCTTGCTGTGCATAGCTTGTATACTTTGTAACGCAAAGATCTTCTTCCGTTTTTAAATCCTCTAAAAACATTCTTTCCTTTTGACTTAATTGTCCTTGCAAAATAAATCACCTCCATACTATAGTCTGGAAGCGCGACGTAAAATTATGCAAAGCAAAATAAAGAGCGATTAGAAAACATTTCTTAATCGCTCAAATTAAAACAGATGATCTAAATAACAGTGACTCTGTTATTCCTAATGTGTATTTTAAAAATACTCGGGCAGATCACTTTACAATACTACCATTTTCCTTTTTCCATATGTCCCGAAAGCTCTGCTTTTGATCTTTGCTTGATGACCCAGGCTTCTTGCTTTGCTTTTTCAAAGACGGATACACAGGGTGGATCGAGGTTGATTTCAATTCCTTCCTCTGCCAGTTCCGTGATAGCCATTGCCAGATTTATAATTTCCATGTGGATATCATTGGTTCTGTCGGAGGTATAAATCTTCTGTGTGTCCTCATCCGATAAGCTGTTAAATTTCTCGGCAGGAGCGCCGCATTTTGGACATGCTTCAGGCGCGGTGTCGCCCTCATGAGTATAACGGCAAACAGTACATTTCCACAACATTTTCTATTCTCCTTTCTGCTCTGTCAATTTAAAGCGACACGATTATTACTCAAGTCTACTTCGGACTGATTCTACTGGATTCTCCAGCGGTTTGCAGCGAAATATTTTCGAATCTCTATCAGTGCCCCTTTTGATACCTATTGTAGCATATCTATAAGGACAAACCAAGCAGAATGTATGATACTGGAACATTAGCTTCGTAATAGGATGGGATCCTTCCCTGCATAGAAGATGCCCCGCGCCATATATTGCCCTATTTCTGAGGCATTTAAAAGGATTCGTTCATAAATGCTGATTTCCATTTCATAATCTCCTGATAAGGCTGCCCTGTAATCTGCAAGACTTGCGCTGATGTCCTGATAAAGAAGTGTTTTCCACTGTTCTTGCTGCCAATAAGGAAGCTTTGATAGGAGTGCCGCAATTTCGTCTGCTTTTGCATAAAGATTCTGCGTTAAAGTATCCACCGACTCCTGATTACCGCTGATTAGGTCATCCATAAGTTTTATCTGGATAAGGACATAACTTTGGAACAATGCAAGGAACTGTTCTGCCAGCCTTTCGCCGAAAAATACCCTCAAGGTATTATAAAAATCGACCGGGACCTGATTAATCCGCTTATCAACCGCACTGACGTAGGGAGATTGTTCGAGTTTAGAGAGAAAAAGAACCCATCTCCACATCGAAAATCGCTGCCATAAGGAGATAACATTGTTCAGGACATTAAACTGTTCAAATGTAAGGCATGCTTGATTATCTTGAGGCAGATTGTACTGCTGACGTCTGTATCTCATAGGACACCCCTTTTAATATATAAAAAGCTCTGTTTTTTTACTTCCTTTTTTAATAATATGACGAGGGTAACTTTATGCGTTAATTTTTTTGTGCTTGTAAGCAATATTCTTTTCCAATAATGAAGGTAGAAAGGGGCTGGAGGCAAAGCAATCTCACGAACCGATATCCCTGTATAAATTCCCAGTGACGCACAGGGGATAACTTTAGGCGGTACTATTTACTTTTTCACTAAAATTGGTATAATGGAAATGGTTGTCTCTTGCCGCTAAAAAGCCGTGAGAGACAAGCGGGATGTCGAATCATGCCGCACAATATGTGTGGCAACTTAAGGAGGAGAAATAATGAAAAAGCTCTCATTGTTATTGGTAGTCTTAATGCTGCTCAGCGCATTCCTTACAGGTTGCGGCGGCGGCGGGGCTGCTGATGAGGAAAAACCAGATGGCTCTGCAGTCAAGAGCATCGCGGTGGAAGGCGACACGATCAAAATCGGCGTTTTCGAACCGACCACAGGTGAGAATGGCGGCGGCGGAATGCAGGAAGTTCTTGGAGCCCGCTTTGCCAATTCCGTAGCTCCTACTGTAGCGATCGATGGAAAAGAGTACAAAATCGAATTGGTCGAAGTTGACAACCAGTCCGATAAGACTGCTGCCGTAACAGCTGCACAGTCACTGATCTCTAAGGGCGTAGTTGCTGTGATCGGCTCCTATGGCTCCGGCGTATCGATTGCTGCAAGCCAGACCTTTGCTGATGCAGGAGTTCCGGCGATAGGCGCATCCTGCACAAATCCTCAGGTTACCCTGGGAAATGACATTTACTTCAGAGTATGCTTCCTTGACCCGTTCCAGGGCACTGTAATGGCAACATATGCCACCGATCAGAGCTTTAAAAACGCTGCAGTCATCAGCCAGAACGGCGACGACTATTCCACTGGTCTTGCGGGATATTTTAAAAAAGCATTTACGGAACAAGGCGGAACGATTGTCGCGGACGAAACCTATCAGACAAATGAGTCAGATTTCAATGCGATTCTGACAACAATTAAGAGTGCAAATCCTGATGTCGTATTCATTCCTTCGTCCATCACCACGGCAACTTTGATTCTGCCCCAGATCAGGGCAAATGGAATCAATGCTCAGGTACTTGCCGGCGACACATGGGAAAATGCAACAATCATTTCAAAGGATTCCGTTGGCGTTGCATTTTCAACTTTCTTTGATGAAAATGATACCAGTAATCCTGTAGCAGCAAAATTTGTCACCGACTTTAAGACATATCTAAATTCCGATCCTAAAAATATTACCTATAATGCCAACACCGATACCGTTGCAGCGGTTTCTGCTCTCGGATATGACGCGTATATGGCAATTTACAACGCTCTTCAGTCATTGGATGTAAGCGGCGCGGAATTGAACTCCATGGCGATTCGTGATGCGATTGCAAAGGTAAGCTTTGACGGCGTGACCGGAAAGATCTCCTTCGATGATAACGGCGATGCAATCAAGGATACCGCCTATATCAAGACAATTACGGATGAATCCGTGACAAGCAAGGAATTCAAGTTCATAAAGACTCAGTCCGTAAAATAACAGCAACAGGCCTAAAAAGGCTTGACGCGGGAAATTTCTGTAAATTGCGAGGCGGCGGGGGGTTTATCGACCTCCCACCGCTCTTTCTGCAGTTTGCAAAGATGTGTCAAGCTACGAGCTTGATATATCTTTACAAATTGAATTAATTTTTAATCTAGGAGGCAACTAAATAATGACCACAACAGCATTTTTACAATACTGTCTGGCAGGCATTTCAATCGGCGGGATATATGCCCTCATCGCAATCGGATATACAATGGTATACGGGATTCTGCGGCTGATCAATTTCGCTCACGGCGATATTTTTATGATGGCGGCTTACTTCATGATCTTTGCCATGGTTGATTTCATGATACCCTGGTATATCTCTGCTGGTATTGTGATCATAAGCACGATACTTCTCGGAGTTCTCATTGAAAAGTTTGCATATTCGCCGCTGAGATCCTCGCCGAGAATGTCCATCATGATTTCGGCCATCGGAGTTTCATTTCTGCTTCAGAATCTGGCGACATATTTATTCTCAGCACTGCCGAAGCAGTATCCGTCAATTCCGATCCTGAACAAAACCTTGACGTTTGGAGAGGTGTCCACTTCGGTGGTGACCTTCATAACACCGATTATTACGATCGGAGCACTGATTCTTCTTATGCTTATTATTAAGAAAACAAAGATCGGAATGGCAATGCGGGCTGTATCCAAGGATTTTGAGACCGCCAAGCTGATGGGGATTGAGATCAATACCGTTATCAGCGTCACCTTTATCATAGGATGTTTTCTGGCGGCGCTGGGCTCCATGCTTTATTTCACCCCGCGTCCGTCCGTATTTCCCCTTGCGGGCTCGCTTCCCGGGCTCAAGTGCTTCGTCGCAGCAGTTTTTGGCGGAATCGGAAGCATTCCGGGCGCAGTACTGGGCGGGTTCTTGATCGGCATTAGTGAAACATTTATCAAAGCGGCAGGGTATTCGGAATTTAGCGATGTCTTTACGTTCGTTCTGCTCATTGTCGTGCTTATGTTCAGGCCAACGGGCTTGTTTGGCGAAACTTTAGCGGAGAAGGTGTAGATTATGAAGAAAAAGACGAAAATCATTTGTTCCATCATCGCAGGACTTGTAATCGCGGCTTTTATCTTCTATGTCGGAGAAGAAGTCTCAAGCTCTTCGATGCTGCGGACTGTACTGCAGCTCGGTACGATTTATGCGCTTGTCGCAGTTTCCATGAACCTGCTGAACGGTTTCACCGGACTGTTTTCCCTTGGACAGGCAGGCTTTATGGCAATCGGAGCCTACACCTATGCGGTACTGACTATACCGGTAGATAAAAAGGCCAATGTATATTATCTTTACGGAATCACTGATTCCCTGGCAAATGTGGAGCTTCCCCTATGGCTTGGCATTATTGCAGGTGGACTGCTCGCAGCGCTGCTCGCCGCCATCGTAGGCGCTCCGGTATTGCGTCTTAAGAGCGATTATTTTGCGATTGCTACCCTCGGATTCTCGGAAATCGTCAGAATCCTCGTTGGAAGCTCGCCCTTTAACCGTATCACCAATGGATCACTGGGTCTCAACAACATTCCCGGCAATCCTTCCTATTATACGCCCTTTATCGTTACCGCCATCTGTATTGGCATCATCGTACTGCTTTTGACCAGCTCCTACGGGCGGGCCTTCAAAGCAATTCGGGAGGATGAGATCGCGGCGGAAGCAATGGGAATCAAGCTTTCAACCCATAAGCAGATGTCATTTATTATCAGCTCGTTCTTTACAGGAATTTCCGGGGCTTTGCTGGCAATGTACCTTGGAGCGATCACTTCGACCACATTCCCGATCATGCTGACCTACAACATCCTTCTCATTATCGTAATCGGAGGAATGGGAAGCGTTACCGGAAGCATTATTGCAGCATTTTTGGTTACAGCGGCAAAGGAATGGTGGCTGCGTTTCCTCGATCAGCCTATGATGATCGGTGACTTTCAGGTGCCGCTTCTTCGTACCGGATTTAGAATGGTCGTTTTTTCGATCATCCTCATGCTGGTAGTTCTCTTCTGGAGAAGAGGGATCATGGGTCAGAAAGAATTTTCCTGGGATGGCCTGATTCATTTCTTTAAGAGAATCAAAAATAGATTATGGGGGAATTCTACAAAAAAGGGAGGTGCGTTGAATGGATAATGCTAATACGAGCGTACTTCGCCTAGAAGACATCACAATGCAGTTTGGAGGAGTCGTTGCTGTAAACAATCTGAGCCTTGAAGTCCGCAAAGGTGAGATCATCGGTTTGATCGGGCCAAACGGTGCAGGCAAAACAACGGCATTCAATGTTGTTACCGGCGTGTATGCACCGACCAACGGAGCTCTCTACCTGAATGATAAGATGATCATAACCAACCATCCCCGCGGGAAGATGAAAGAGCTTTACCAAGGGGAAAATAAGGGGAAATATACAAAATCGATAATCCTTTCCCCTGACAGGATCACGAAAATGGGGGTTGCAAGAACCTTCCAGAATATCAGGCTTTTCAAAGATCTCACCGTTTTCGAGAATGTACTGATTGCAAAACACATGAATATCAAGGCGAATATCTTTTCCGCCACCTTCCGGTTAAATCGTAAGGAGGAGCAGCAGATGAGAGCGGAATCCATGGATCTCCTGCGTATTCTCGACCTTGATAAAAATAAGGATGACATCGCATCCTCGCTTCCTTACGGCAAACAAAGGCATCTTGAAATCGCAAGGGCCTTGGCCACCAAGCCGTCTTTGCTGCTTTTAGATGAACCTGCGGCAGGAATGAACCCGCAGGAATCCGATGAACTGATGCATTTTATCGGTAAGATCCGGGACGATTTCGATCTTTCCATTTTGATGATCGAGCATCATATGCAGCTTGTTATGGGAATCTGTGAAAGGATCTATGTTCTGGATTACGGAATCAAGATTGCGGATGGCAACCCGGCTGAGATTCAGAACAATCCGCGCGTAATCGAAGCGTATCTGGGGGTGGATGAATAATGCTGGAAATTAAAGATTTACATGTCCACTACGGTGGAATTCACGCACTGAGAGGCATCAGCCTGAACATAGAAGAAGGCAAGATCATTTCTCTGGTGGGAGCAAATGGAGCGGGGAAGAGCACGACGCTGAAAGCGATCATGAGTCTGATCCAGAAAACCTCCGGTTCGGTGATTAATGACGGAAAAGACATCACCAATGAAAAAACGAAAAATATCGTCAAGGGCGGCGTCATACTCACTCCGGAAGGAAGAAGAGTGTTCCCCGACCTGACGGTAGACGAAAATATTGCTCTGGGAGCATATACAAGAAAAGACAAGGTGGAAATCGCGAAAGACAGGAATTGGGTATTCGAACTCTTTCCGAGGCTGGAAGAAAGAAAATGGCAGGCGGCAGGAACGCTTTCCGGCGGAGAACAGCAGATGCTGGCTGTGGCTCGCTCCCTGATGGGACGCCCCAAGCTCCTGATGATGGACGAACCGTCCCTGGGACTTGCCCCTCTTATTGTAAAGAGTATTTTCAGCATCATCAAGGAAATCAATAAAGCGGGAGTGAATGTGCTTCTGATCGAGCAGAATGCTAAGGCTGCGCTGGAAATTTCCGATTACGGATACGTAATGGAAACCGGAGTCATCACCATTTCAGGAACGGGAAAAGAACTTCTGGGCAACGACCAGGTCCGCAAGGCGTATCTGGGAGAGTAACACAGTTTGCGGCAATATGGGTGCAATGCGAGTAGGGGACCGCAGCTGCGTTTAAACCCCGCTGCTCAAGTGTGTTATACTTTTCAAATGGGGTAAAGGAGAAAAAGCAATGAAAAAGGTCGCCTTTTTGATGGTAGCCACGCTCATGCTGTCTGCATTCATGGCAGGCTGCAGCGACAATGCCGATAACGAAACTGCCAATGCCGAAAAACCATTGCGTGAGACGATCATAGTCGGTGTATTTGAGCCCTTGACCGGCAGGAATGCAGCTGACGGAAAACTGGAAAAGCAGGGCATTGATCTTGCTCACAAGCTGTATCCCACCGTGACCATTGACGGAAAAGAAATGCCTGTAGAGCTCAGATATGTTGACAATAAATCGGATAAGATCGAATCTGTGAATGCGGCAAAAAAACTGGTGTATGATTTTGGTGCAAAGGTCGTACTGGGCAGCTGGGGAAGCTCTAATTCTATCGCGGCAGGGCCTGTTTTTAAAGACGCACAGGTACCTGCAATTGGAACATCCTGTACAAATCCGCTCGTTACGTTTGGAAACGATTATTACTTCAGGGTATGCTTCACCGATGCGTTCCAGGGCAAAGTAATGGCAAACTACGCATTTAAGGAAGGCGGTTACAGGAAAATTGCTGTTATTCAGGAAGAATCCAGCATCTATTCCGTATCGCTTGTGAAACTATTTACGGAAAATTTCAAGCTGCTGACCGGGGATGAAAACAGCGTCCTAAACGCAGGCGGCTACAACACAGGTGATAATGACTTCACGGTCCAGCTTACCGCGATTAAGGACTCTGATGCTGAGGCCATCTTCTTTCCGGGCAGCCTCACAGAATCCGCCCTGATCATGAAGCAGGCCAGACAGCTTGGGATTACCCTTCCTTTTCTGGGGTGTGACACTTGGGAAAATTCTGAGGTACTCCGGCTCGCCGGTAAAGCAGCAGAAGGCGCCGTGTTTTCCGGCTTTTATGATCCCGCGGCTTCATTGACGGATAAAGCAGCAGAATTCAAAAATGCATTTGCTGCTGAGTATGGAAAAGACGAGTTGCCTGTTGGCGTAACTGCATTGGGCTTTGACGCTTACCTGCTGGCTCTTGAAGCAATTGAGAAGGCCGGAACTGCGGATGGACCGGCTCTGAGAGATACTCTTGCCTCGACACAGGATTTCGAGGGAGCAACAGGATTCGTTACACTGGATGAAAACGGAGATGCTGTTAAGCCCGCCGTGATCAAAACCATTCAGGGAGGACAGTTCGTTTACAAATCATTCGTGGAACCATATTGAGCGATTTTTGGAGAGAATCATGATAAAGAGACAAAGACGGACTGCGGCATTTACCGCTCTGTTGATCGTGCTGTGCGCTGCAATGCTAACAGGCTGTGCAACCTATAGTAATTTTAAAAGTACATTTATTGAAACGGAAGCGGACAACACCGCTGTCGCCAGAATTGGTGTGTTCGAGCCACTGTCGGGGAAGGACAAAGAATACGGTAAACTGGAACTTCAGGGAATCGAATTGGCCCATGAACTCTTCCCCGAAGTCCTCGGCAAGAAGGTCGAACTGGTCTATGCTGACAATAAGTCCGATGTGGACGTTGCAGCCACTGCCGCGCGGCAGCTCGTAGATCAGAAGGTTTCGGTGGTTCTGGGAAGTTATGGAAACACCCTTTCCTTGGTAGGGGCAGATTTATTTGCTGAGGCTAAAATTCCTGCAATTGCAATCACTGCTACAAATCCTCTTGTGACCAGCAGCAACGATTATTATTTCAGAACCTGCTTCGTGGAATCCTTTCAGGGGGTTGCGCTGGCAAAGTATACCGTGGAACAGCTGGGGATAACAAGTGCGGCAATCCTGAAGGATGCTGACGACGACTATGCCGCCGCAGTTTCACAGACCTTTAGTGACAAGCTGGTACAGCTGACGGGGAATGAATATGCAGTGGCCAAGGTGGTGGAATACCACGCTGAGAAGAAAGATTTTAAGCAGCAGCTCAAGGAAATCAAAGACTCCGGGGCAACAGTTGCCTTGCTTGCAAGCCGGACAGCCGATGCGCTTGAAATTATGCGTCAGGCAAAGGAAGCAGGCATTCAGCTTACCTTTTTGGGGACGGATAGTTGGGGAAATGAGGACTTTCTAAAAAGTGGTGGATCTGCTGTGGAGGGTGCAATTTTTTCGGCATATTTCGATGCGGAGGTCGGTATCACCGCCAATACAGAAGTGTTCTTAAAAGCCTATCGAGAAAAATATGGGCAGGACAAAGAGCCGCCAAGTGAAGTGGCTCTCGGATTTGATGCATATTTACTGGCTATCAATGCCATCGGCACTGCTGGAACCTCTGTGAATGGAGAAGCCATCAGAACTCAGCTTGCTTTGACACGAAATTACCCCGGTGCATCAGGCAATATAACCTTTGATGAAAATGGGGACCCCATCAAATCTGTCGTAATTAAGACCATTACAAATGGTGCATTTGTTCATTTATATACAGTAGAGCCTACATGGCAGTGACGATGAAAATCTGCAAATCCAAAATTTGTGATTTTTCTAGTATAAAATCTGCCAGATAGCGCGAAAGCGCAGGGCAAAATGTTAAGGAGGATTATTATGGAACAGAATATTAAAGACGCGCTGGAAACGATCAGACCATTTCTGCAAAGGGATGGCGGTGACGTAGAGTTTGTAGAATATACTGCAGACAAAATTGTAAAAGTAAGACTGCAGGGTGCCTGCCATGGTTGCCCCGGAGCACAGATGACTTTAAAGAACGGAATTGAAAGAATTTTAAAGGAGCAGTATCCGGAGATCGCCGGCGTCGAATCCGTCTAGTATGGACGAGCTGGCTATTGTTCAAATGAAAGATACAATTTTTAACCATTGGAAGAAGATCATCATAATAGCGGCAGCATCAATTATTGCGGTGGGATTATATTTTATACTCCCACCTCTTTTACATGGGCAAGATGGAGGTCAGATACCACTGCCTTCTTCCCCCGCTGAACCTGCTCCTGCAGATGAGCCTGAGGAAGCGATCAGCCTCAGAATCTCGGCTGTAGGAGATGTGATGGCTCATAAATCCCAGCTGACTGCTCAATATGACAGCAGTACAGGAACATATAATTTCGATAATAACTTTCAATATCTAATCCCATATATTAATCAGGCAGATCTGGCCTTGTTCAATTTGGAAACAACCTTTGCCGGTGGTACCTATACTGGCTATCCAGCGTTCAACGCACCGGAAAGTCTTGCCTCCGCAATGAAGAACGCTGGCTTTGACGTGGCGCTGACCTCAAATAATCATATTATGGATAAAGGGCTTGCGGGGATGAAGCGTACCTTGGAAATGACCAGAAAAGCCGGACTTAACACAGCAGGCACCAGACTGGACGGTGAAAAGAACTATACCATCGTTGAGGTGAAAGGCGTAAAAATAGGTGTTGTAGCATATTCTTATGAAACACCGAAGGTGGGAGGTGTTCCCACAATTAACGGAAGTCATATCGCAGCAGAGGCATGGCCGCTTCTGAATACCTTCAGCTATTGGAATCTGGATCAAGATCTACTCAAGGTCAAGCAGAGCATTCAGGATGCCAGAGCAGACGGTGCAGAACTTGTAATCTGCTATTACCATTGGGGTGAAGAATACCAAAGATCTCCCAATGATTATCAGCAGAATATTGCCAGACAGACAGCAGGGTTTGGTGCGGATATCATCTTTGCTTCTCATCCCCATGTACTGCAGGGCATGGAGCTTCTGACCGATGCATCGGGAAAAAAAGTCCCCGTGTACTATTCTATGGGCAACCTCATCTCAAACCAGAGGCTTGAAACCCTGGATAACCGGTACACGGAGCAGGGTATGATTGCAGAAGTTGATCTGCAGTATATGAAAAGCACAAAACAGATCCTCACCATCGATATGAAGGCGGTACCCACTTGGGTAGATAAATATAAGAAGAATGGAAAAGATGTCTATGCGGTGATTCCACTGGACAGCACAATGAGCACAAACCAGACTCTGGCAGAATCAGGCCATCTGTCTCGAGCGCAGCAGGCGCTAACGGATATCAAGACACTTCTTGGGGAAGAGTATATCCGGTCAGCTCCGTGAGAACAATAGTAAGAGCGTTAAAGTGCTGTAGAGTACTGACGGGGGTATTCTGAAAGAGACAACGATTGGAGGTGGAATACTTGGAAAAGAAATACCTGGATTTAATTGATGATTATAAGGATGAAATGATTAAGACCCTGCAGGAGTTATTGGCCATCAAGAGCGTTGCGGGAGAACCTGCTGCAGATGCTCCCTTTGGAAAGGGTGTTGAGGAAGCCTTTGAATATATGCTGAAAAAGGCCAAGGCGGAAGGGTTTGATACGGAAAACATTGATCATTACGGCGGACATATCGAATTTGGAGGCTTCCTTCTTGATGAGAAAGGGGAAATTGCCGGAACCAGTGAGGAAATCATGGGAATCCTGGGTCATCTCGATGTGGTGCCGGAAGGAAAGGACTGGGACTTCGATCCTTATGGCGGCGAAATCTCAGAGGATCGCATCTATGGACGAGGAGCCATTGATGATAAGGGACCGACCGTCGCCGCATTTTATGCGATGAAAGCACTAAAGGACGCGGGGATTGTTCCTGAAAAAAAAGTGAGGCTGATTCTTGGACTGGATGAAGAAACCGGTTGGAAAGGTATGGACTATTATCTGAAGAGGGTGAAGCATCCCGATTTTGGGTTTACTCCAGATGGCGAATTCCCTGCAATCCACGGTGAGAAGGGGATTTTGATCTTTGATATTGTGAAAAAGCTCAGTAAAACTCCAGCCAATGCCAAGGGAATCAAATTAAGGAGCATGACCGGTGGAAATGCTGCCAATATGGTGGCGGATCATGCCAGGTCAGTAATAAAGTTTGATTCCTATGATGCGATCCGGGAGAAGGTTTCAGAATTTAAAAAGACAACAGGCTACCAGATTAATGCCAAAGGAATTGGAAAAAATCTGGAAATCACCACACTTGGTGTATCCTCCCACGGCGCAAGGCCGGAAAAAGGCTTGAATGCGGTTTCAGTTTTAATGAAATTCTTTGGAGAGCTGTCCTTTGACAATGAAGAACTGGGTGATTTTATTCAATTTTATAATGAACACATCGGTTTTGAACTATGTGGTGACTCACTTGGCTGCGGTCTTGAGGATGAACCTTCGGGCAAGCTGATACTAAATGTGGGCATGGTGAAAATCGACGATGAATCCGCCAGCCTGACCATCAATATCAGATATCCGGTCACCATGAATGAAGAGCAGGTCTATGGAGCGCTTCTTCCTGTAATTAACAAGTACAATATGGGGATTGTCAAGAAAGGCCATCAGCCGCCGATCTACCTGCCCAAGGACGACCCGATGATTTGTACTCTGATGGATGTCTATAAAGAGCATACCGGAGATGTAAACTGCGAGCCTCTGGTCATCGGAGGCGGTACCTATGCCAGAGCTGTTAAAAATACTGTGGCTTTCGGGGCGGACTTTCCGGGAGAACCAGAGCTTGCCCATCAAAAAAATGAATATATTACCATTACAAATCTTGTAAAATGTGCTAAAATATTTGCAGATGCAATTTTTCGATTGGCTGACGGCCAGAAAAGAGCGGAGGCGAAGTAGTGAAACACTCAAACCGGCGATTTAGCCTTGGTGTCTGTATCATAAGGATCGTTCAGGACGTTGTGATTGCAAGTATCGCTGTGTTGATCTTTATCAATGTGATGAAACTGGAGGGCGCAAAGCCGGTTTGGGGATGGATTATTTTTGGATTGTTACTGTGCCTTGGGTATATTGCATTTGATTTACATTTTGTGATCAAGGATATTCGTTTTATCAAAGAAAAAAGGGATGAAACGGAAGTTGAGAAACGATCATGAAAACCATGCAGAGAAGAGTGGCATATGTTTTTTGCGGGCTTCGTATTTTTGTAGACTTTTTGGGACTAGTAGCCGTGCTTGTATTTGCAGTCTTGTATCTGATGCGTAACGTTTCCCTTGAAGTCAATATCATTACGATTATCGCAATGGGTGCCGCATTATTTCTTCTTGGTGCTGATATCCATATGATTGTGACACGGGATATCCGCCATCTCATGGGAAAGGATAAGGCTGCGGAACATGAGAAGAGCAGGGGGATGCCCTGATTGAAAAAAATCGTTAAAAAGCTGGATTGTTTTTCTGTTTGACAACAAAATAAAGTGGGAATATAATAGTACAGTAAGATCTGTTTCAGGGCGAGGCGTAATTCCTCACCGGCGGTAAAGAGCGATATGCTACAAGTCCGCGAGCCAACAGGCAGAATCGGTTAGATTCCGATACCGACGGTATAGTCCGGATGAAAGAAACACTGATTGGAATTGTTTCCTATGATGTGCCTTAAGCCTTGAAAGTAATTTCAAGGCTTTTTATGTTACCTGACAGATTCCGAATCGCTTTAAGAGGATATATGGGAAACTCCCATATATAAAAGGAGGAATTTGAAATGAAGAAAAACACTGAACTCAACTATTCCGCTGAAGGGCACGGCTCTCAGCAGCAGGTTGTAAAGCTTGCAAAACTTGGGATGCTCGCAGCAATCTCTATCGTACTTGTATATTTTGTACATTTTCCCATATTCCCGCCAGTGGCATTCCTTGAATATGATCCGGCTGATATTGCGATCTTTATGGGAGCCTTTGCCTTCGGTCCTTTGGCTGGTTTTGGTCTCACGGTAGTTGCTTCCGTCATACAAGGCTTTACTGTCAGCGCACAAAGTGGTGTCTACGGAATTATCATGCATATCCTGGCGACCGGTTCCTTTGTCCTGGTTGCAGGAAGTATTTATAAAAGAGGAAAATCCAGAAAATCAGCGGTGACAGGTCTGTTCTTTGGAACGCTGACAATGGTTGTTGTAATGTTCGGTGCAAACCTAGTTGTGACACCGATCTTTATGGGTATTCCTGTCGATGCTGTGAAGCCATTAATGCCCTTTATTCTGGCATTTAATTTCATCAAAGCGGGAATTAATTCGGTGATCACTTTCCTTCTTTATAAAAGGATATCAAAATTCCTGCACCGTTAATGCAGGAGCAGCGTTGATGCGTCACTGCGTGGACATTTGAAGAAGAACTGATTCACACCAAAACGGGGGCATATTAAAGTATTTTTAATATGTCCTTTTTGTGGTAAGATAAGAATGGAATGGATCAAATTAAATATCAAAGGATTATTAAATAGATGGAAAAAATAATCATAAAAAATGAAGATGATACTCAAGAATATGGAAGGGCGCTGGCTGAAAAGCTAAAGCCGGGGGCTGTCATAGCGCTGATTGGAGACCTTGGAACGGGAAAAACTACCTTGACAAAATCCATTGCCAAAGGGCTTGGCATTCAAGAGATGATTACAAGTCCCACCTTTACCATTGTTCAGGAATACCACAAAGGCCGTTTACCGCTCTATCATTTTGATGTGTATCGGATCTGTGATATAGAAGAAATGTATGAACTGGGTTATGAGGAGTATTTTTTTGGAGAGGGAGTATGTATCGTTGAGTGGGCTGATTTGATCATGGATCTCATTCCCAAAGACAGTATTGTCATTCGGATCGAATATGGAAGCCATGAGGAAGAACGGATCTATTCCATTGAAAAGAAACGTTGATTCATTCAAAGGTGTTGTACTTTATCAAAGAAGGGTAACAAGAGATGAATATACTTGCAATAGAAACCACTGGCGCACTGGCCTCCGTAGCCTTGATTGACGAAGCTGGACAGGTATCCATGGAATCTTCGGATCAAAAAATGAACCATCTGCAACATTTGATGCCTATGGTAGATCAAATTTTGTCGAAGCGCGGATTAGAAATAAACGATCTGAATTATATTGCGGTTTCGGAAGGGCCGGGGTCCTTCACAGGAATTCGTATCGGTGTATCTTCCGCAAGGGCGCTGGCTCAGGCACTGGGGCTTAAAACTATCGGTGTTCCCACACTGAAATCCTTCCTTTATCACGTACCGGAATATAAAGGTGTGGTTTGTCCGATTTTTGACGCCAGAAGAAACCAAGTCTATGGAGGAGCGTATCGGTGGTCAGACTCCAAAATCAGCGAAGTTGTGGCGGGCGATGCATATGATCTGAATGATCTTCTTGAGCTGCTTGCGCAAACTTTTCAATCAGACCGTGAGGGTCAAACACTTCCCGCTCAAACTATTTCGGCCCAAGGTGTTTCTGAATCCGCAGAAGACAGATCTGGAGAAGTCACCTTTTTCGGGGATGGAATCATACCATATAGAGAACAGATCGAGGCATGGCAGCGGGCATCGTCAAATAACAATATACGAGTTCAATTTGCATCAGATGACCTCAGACTCCAAAATGCTTCCTCCATTGCAAGGCTGGCTCTGGAACTCTGCAGGAGCGGAAATCAAAAAAGCCTTTATGACCTAAAACCAGTCTATATGAGAAAGGCTGAAGCGGAGAGAAAGCTGGAAGGAAAATAGGAATGAATCTAATCATAAGGCAAGCAGAAGAAAAAGATATAAAGCCTATGGCACTGATGGACGTCCTCTGCTTTTCTGCACCTTGGAGTGAAACATCCTTTGAAAAGGAGATCCGGGAAAATCATTTGGCCTTTTATATCGTTGCGGAAGTTGATGGAATCCTCGCTGGTTATGCGGGGCTCTGGTGCATCGTGGATGAAGGCCATATTACCAATGTAGCGGTTCATCCGGACTGGCGAAGGCGGCATATCGGAGAAGCACTGGTTTCTGTCTTGCTGGAACATACCATCGCGAACGGTATTAAAAGCCACACCCTTGAAGTTCGTGCATCCAACGAACCGGCAATTTCATTATACAGAAAGTTTGGATTTGAGCCTGCAGGAACACGAAAAAATTATTATGAGGATAATGGAGAAGATGCTATAATAATGTGGCGAATGGTAGAATAACATTCCGCCAAAACGATAAATTCCCTCATAAATTTTTCCTTGATAGAGATACTAATAACAAACCTTAGGGGATCTTGAAAGGAGAAATACGATGAAAGTCAGAAATAATTACTATGAAAATTATCATGACGTTAATGATGAAATGCTGACGGCTGCTACACACTGCAACCGTTTTTCCAGGAGAAACGACGTTACCTCCTTTAATATGATAGACTATCAATCCTGCGAGAACTGCAGTCATCTGACTGCGGATGACAAGTGTCTTGCAGGCTTACAAAGCAGGTTTACCAATATGGAATAGAAAGAGTAAGAAATGAAGGACAATCAGTTCATAACATTGGGAATTGAGTCGAGCTGTGATGAGACCTCGGCATCAGTAGTGGCAGAGGGCAGAAATGCCCTCTCCAATGTCATTGCATCCCAGATCAAAGTACATCAGGTATTTGGCGGCGTCGTACCTGAAATTGCCTCGCGCCACCATTTGGACAACATTAATACAGTCATTGACAGTGCCTTAAAGGAAGCGGATGTTACGCTTGATGAGGTGGATCTCATCGGCGTTACCCATGGCCCCGGCCTTGTGGGTGCACTGCTCATCGGACTTGCCACCGCGAAAGCGATGGCGTATGCACGAAAGAAGCCTCTTGTGGGGGTTCACCATATTCAGGGACACATCAGCGCCAATTATTTGGAGCATAAAGATCTGAAACCACCTTTCTTGGCCCTTGTAGTTTCCGGTGGGCATACCAACATTGTTGATGTTGAAGGGTACAACCAGTACCGCGTACTCGGCCGTACCAGGGACGATGCTGCAGGAGAAGCCTTCGACAAGGTTGCGAGAGTTCTCGGCCTTGGTTATCCCGGAGGACCTCTCATCGATGAGGCTGCAAAAAAGGGAAATCCTCATGCTGTCGAATTCAAACGCGTCTATCTTGAGAAGGACAGCCTTGATTTCAGCTTCAGCGGGATTAAGACGGGGGTTTTGAATTACCTGAACACCCAAAAGCTGAAGGGAGAGCTTGTCAGTGTGGAGGACATCGCTGCCAGTTTTCAGCTGGCTGTCATGGAGGTCATTGTGAATAAGACGATCATGGCTGCAGTGAATCTGAAAAAGGACAGGATCGTCATGGCCGGAGGTGTTGCAGCAAACAGTCTGCTGCGCGGCATGCTGAAAGAGGCTTGCGATAAAAAAGGCCTTGGACTATATCATCCCTCGCCCATTCTGTGTACCGACAATGCAGCGATGATCGCTTGCGCTGCATACTATAAATATCAGGCCGGTATCGAGGATGACTTTTACCTCGATGCCTACCCCAATCTGGCACTGTAACAATAAGGATATATCATGATCATATTATCGGCAAACAATATTACAAAAACATACGGCATCGCACCTATTTTGACCAATGTTTCCTTTCATATCAACGAAGGTGACAGAATTGGTATTGTAGGGCTCAACGGAGCGGGAAAAACTACCCTGCTGAACATCCTTTCCGGTCGCCTTGCTTTGGATTCAGGGGATTTTTTTGTGTCTGCCAATACCAAAATCGGTTATTTACGACAGAGTGATAACTTTGAATCTGAAAAGACAGTTTATGGGGAAATGCTCGGCATTTTCGAAGAAGTTATTGCAATGGAGCACGAACTAGAGCTACTATCCCACCGGATCTCGGAAGAATCATCTCAGGGCAGAGAGGTGTCAAAGCTCCTGCACCAGTATGATGATTTGACAGAAGAATTCAAACGCAGAAATGGGTATGGCTACAAAAGCGAAATCAATGGCATTTTGAACAGTATGGCTTTTCCTGAGGAGTTTTTCCAAAAGAAGATCTCCACATTGAGCGGAGGAGAACGTACCAGGCTCGCTCTGGCATCACTTCTGTTAAAAAAACCGGATTTGCTGCTGCTAGATGAGCCCACCAACCATTTGGACATCGGTACACTGAAATGGCTTGAGCAGTATCTGAGATCCTATGCCGGAACCATTGTGGTGATCTCCCATGACAGATACTTTCTTGATCAGACGGTGAATCGAATTTTCGAAGTTGAGAACCATAAACTCGTTACATATGAAGGAAATTATACTGCTTATGCCGAGAAAAAGCGGATGAAGGAAGCAGATGAGCTCCGGAAATATGAGCATCAGCAAAAGGAAATCCAAAGACAGGAAGAAATCATCCGTCGCTTTAAGCAGCATGGAACCGAAAAGCTGGCCAAGCGTGCCCAGTCCAGAGAAAAGAGGCTGGACCAGATAGAACGGGTTGAGCGGCCTTCAACGCAGCCCGGCAAAATGAAAATACGGTTTAAACAGGCATATCAGAGCGGCAACGATGTAGTAGCCGTAAAAGAGCTTTCAAAGAGCTTCGGACGGGGCGTTGAGAAGCGCCAGCTCTTTCAGAATGTTGAACTAGACATAAAGAGAGGGGAACGAGTATGCCTTGTAGGGCCAAACGGTATTGGGAAGACAACACTTTTAAAAATCATAATGGGAGAGACAGATCCGGATCAGGGTCATATTAAGCTTGGCCATAATGTATCCTTTGGATATTACGATCAGGAGCAGAACCTTCTGGGATCAGGAAATACAGTATTAGAGGAGGTGCATTCCGCGTATCGCCTTTACAGCGATACGGAGGTACGCAGTTTGCTGGGGCGCTTTCTATTTAAGAACGATTCGGTATTTCAGCAGGTGTCCTCTTTGAGCGGCGGCGAGAAGGCACGCCTTGCGCTGCTGAAATTGATGCTGTCAGGATCTAATGTTCTTGTAATGGATGAGCCGACCAACCATCTGGATATTGCATCAAAAGAGGTGTTTGAGGATTCCCTTTCTGATTTTCCCGGCACCATTATCGTGGTGTCCCATGACCGATATTTTCTGAATAAGGTGCCTACCCGTATCCTTGAATTAAGCAGTGATGGCGCTTTAAACTTCTTGGGCGGATATGACTATTATATGGAAAAGAAACAGTCGATCAGCTCAGGGAAAAGCTATCTTGGCGAGCTTAGCCAGAAGACCGGCGTGGAGCTGCGAAGCGGAGCTCCGGCAAGAAGCGGCAGCAGCGGCGGACAGAGTTCTGCTGTATCGCAAGGCTTAGTCAGCGGGGAGGACGGGAACGGCCTGTCCTCTATGGAGACTCGCCGGAGAGACAAAGAAGAACAGACCCGGCTCAGGAGGCTGGAAAAGGAACAGAAGCGTCTGGAAGAAACCATCGCGGAGACAGAAGGAAAAATCGAGTGGATTCAGCATGAAATGTGCAGTGAAGAAATCTATTCTGATCACGAAAAAATTGCCTCTTATCAAAGTGAATTGAACGGTTTGCGGGAATTTTTGGCAGAGACTTATGAGGCATGGATTTCAATGCAGGAGTAGAATGAAAAAAAATAGAAAAAGTTATTGCAGTATTCAATATAGTAACTTATAATAGGTTTGAGCATTGATATATCGGTTTTCAAGCGTGTTTGTGCCTTGTCGGCCGATAGCTAGATTGAATCGCTAGCTAGAACAGTTATATTGCTTAAAACATGGAGGTAAAACATGACATTTGAAAAAATAAGAGAAATTATCGTAGAGCAGTTAGGAGTAGATGAATCAGCAGTAACTCTTGAAACAAGCCTTATGAAAGACTTGGAAGCCGATTCTCTCGACGCAGTTGAAATTATCATGGCGATTGAGGACGAGTTTGAAATCGAAGTTCCTGACGAAGAAGCAGAAAAGTTCCAGAATGTCGGAGATATCGTAAAGTACGTAGAAGAAAAGATAAACTAATACATGAATGAGAAGCCCGCAATCGCGGGTTTTTCGTTATGCGTAAATAGACATTTAAATCAGGGGATTCTCTCGCTGAGTAATCATGGAGTAAGCAATGTAACTTTTTGTATTGTACCAAAAGAAATTAAATGGTATAATGGTTGCAACTATTGACGTGCAGCGCTGTAGTCGTAAGAAATATTGAAAGGTCTTATGAAATAGCAGCGTCGCCTAGTGTCTATTAGAACTATCGCGCCATGAATTTACCGTGATCAATGCCGGTAAATTCATTATTATAATCATTTTAAAAATCTATAGGTAAAGTGGGAAAAAGCAATGAAAGATAACGCAAAGATTTCCAGTGCAGTAATTAAAAGACTGCCAAGATACCGAAGATATCTATCAGATCTTCAGAAGAAAAATGTGGACAGAATATCATCTAATGAATTAAGCAACTTGATTGGCTATACTGCATCGCAGATCAGACAGGACCTGAATAACTTCGGAGGCTTTGGCCAGCAGGGGTACGGATACAATATACAAAGCCTTTATAATGAAATCAGTTCGATTCTGGGACTTGATAAGGACTACAAGATGGTCATTGTCGGTACCGGAAACCTTGGTCAGGCAATTGCGAACTACACCCATTATTACAAATCAGGCTTTATGGTTTCCGCAATGTTTGATGTGAATCCCAAGCTGATCGGCCTGAGGATCAATGACATTGAAGTTCTTGATTATGAGCGTTTGGAGGAATTCATGCAGGACAATTCCGTTGATATTGGTATTGTCTGCACCAATAAGGACAGTGCGCAGGAGGTTGTTGACAAGCTTTGTGCCGGTGGAGTCAGAGGAATTTGGAACTTTGCTCCTACCGATCTTCAACTGCCGGAGGGGGTTGCTCTTGAAAACGTGCACTTGAGTGACAGTCTTCATTCCTTGGCCTATTATATCAACCGCAACTCACAGATGAAAGATCAGGATTAAGAAACCGTATCTAAAATCTAGAGAAAGAAAAAAGAGAAATTATATAAGAATAAAAATAACCGTTTCTCGCGAAACGGTTATTCATTCTCTTCAATAAGGCTTAAATTAAGCTTCTACTGGAGCATCAACAGGACATGCGTTAGCGCATGCGCCGCAATCGATACATTTGTCAGCTTCGATTACATATATGGAATCTCCTGCAGAAATAGCTTCTGTCGGGCATTCTGGTTCACATGCTCCGCAGCTGATGCAAGTATCTTTAATTACATATGCCATAATAATATCCTCCTTAACATGAATTAAACAAGTAGATTCATTATATCAGAACGTTTTCAAATTAACAATATGGTTTTCATAATTTGATGAAGACAAGCAAAAAAATATTAGAGGTACAGCATGAACGTTTACGGTTTGGTGGGAAAGAGCGGTACTGGCAAAAGCTATCAAGCGATGAATCTTTGCAGGGCCATGAATATTGAGAGCTTCATAGATGACGGTCTTTTCATCTGCGGAAATGCCATTTTAGAAGGTGTTTCAGCGAAACGACAGAACACGAAAATCGCAGCAATTAAGACAGCCCTGTTTACAGATGAAGAGCATAGGAAAGCTGTGGCACAGAAATTAAAGGAAACCGCACCCGCATCCCTGCTGATTCTCGGGACGTCAGAGAAAATGATCTACCGCATCGCAGAGCGGCTGGAGCTGCCCGTACCAGAGAAGATTGTGCGGATCGAGCAGATAACCACCGATGAAGAGCGCGCCACTGCAAGGACGCAGAGACAGGAACTGGGCAAGCATATTATACCGGTACCGACCTTTCAGCTGAAGCGGGAGTTCTCTGGATATTTTCTCGATCCCCTTCGCATTATCAGGGGGTGGAGAGGCGGTAAAGCCTCCATTTCAGAGCGAACTGTTGTGCGTCCAACCTACAGCTACTTGGGGGATTATGCCATCTCTGACAAGGTGATCGGTGATGTGGTGTACTATATCGGAAAGAAAATGGCAGGTGTGGATTCGGTAACGAAGGTTTCCATTGAAAATAATGCAGAAGGTCTGAAGATAACGATATATCTGATCTGTAAGTTTGGTGTTCGTATTGTTGATGTGGCCAAGGAGCTGCAGAGAACGGTGGTAAAGATGGTGGAAACCATGACTGCTTTTCATATCAGAGCTGTGGATATTGAGATTAAGGGACTGAGATAAGGGTTCTGTGCGGTGGGCAGTCAGTTAGTTGGCAGGCTGTCTGCACCAAAGCAAAGAAGAAAGATGGAATAAAAATGAAAATTATAGAAGATAATAACAGGATGATCCTTCATGGGGTTTGCGGCTTTCATCCGGATCATACCTTTGATAACGGGCAATGTTTTCGTTGGAATAAAGAAACCGATGGAAGCTACACCGGCGTTGCCTTTGGCAAGATCGTGAACATAGAAGCTGCTGATGGTGCGCTGATCCTAAACAACGTTACGAAGGAAGACTATTTGGAGATCTGGGAGGACTATCTGGATTTAAACCGTGATTACGAAGCAGTAAAACGCTTTCTTTCCGAGCATGATCCTAAAATGAGGAAGGCAATTGAGTTCGGCGGAGGAATGCGGATTCTGAAACAAGACCCATGGGAAACAGTGATTTCCTTTATTATATCTCAGAACAACAATATTCCCAGGATTAAAAAATGCGTTGAGGGGCTTTGTGCTCATCATGGCAGAATGATCGGAAATTATCGCGGTCGGGACTATTATGCCTTTCCCATGCCGGAAGATCTGGCGGGACTTGCACCCGAGGATCTGGATTCCTGCAAACTGGGCTATCGCGCTAAGTATATTGCTGAAACTGCAAATATGGTAGCAGCAGATGGAGGTGCAGCGCTGGGTCGCATGGTATCGGCTGATCCCGAAGAGGCATATGAGTATCTGATCAGCCTTAGCGGAGTGGGACCAAAGGTCGCAAACTGCATCATGCTCTTTGGCCTGAGAAAGTACGCCAGCTTTCCGCTGGATGTCTGGATTAAAAGAGTCATGCATCAGGTGTATGGGATCGAGGAAAACAATACTGGGAAAATGCAGGACTACGCAGTGAAGCATTTCGGTGAGCTTGGAGGAATCGCACAACAATATCTCTTTTACTATGCCAGAGAAATGAGTAAAAAAGATTCAGAAGGATTGTCAGGAGGAGAAGAAGCATGTTAGGACCGGCGGTAAACGGAGTTGTCATTGTAATCTGTGCCTTGGCGGGAAAATATATGATCAAGGGTCTCCCCGATCGGTTTGCAGAGATCATCAAAAAGGCCATAGGCCTTTCTATTATTTACATAGGAATCTCCGGTGCGTTGGATAACCAAAGGGTGATGCTGCTCATTATGAGCCTTGTCTTAGGGAGCATCCTCGGAGAATGGATCAATATTGACAAAGGGATGAATCGGCTGGGAATATGGGCAGAGCGAAAATTGGGTTTCAGCGAGGGTAACTTCGCAAAGGGCTTTGTAACGGCCAGCATCCTGTTTTGCACCGGCTCTATGGCCATCGTAGGAGCGCTTCAAAGCGGTCTTCAGGGCAATCATGAAATGCTCTTTGCAAAGTCAATTCTCGACGGAGTTATCTCCATCGTTTTTGCATCAACCATGGGAATCGGAGTTGTGTTTTCAGCAGTACCGGTATTTCTTTATGAAGGACTGATCGCATTAGGTGCAGGTTTTATTAAGGATCTGCTTACCACTGAGATTATAACGGAGATGTCGGCTGTGGGAAGCTTGTTGATTGCGGCGCTGGGCTTTAATTTTCTTGAAATTAGGGAGATCAAAGTTGCCAATATGATCCCGGCAATTTTTCTGCCATGGCTGTTCCTTGCAGCGGAACCCTATGTCGTTGAATTCTACCAAACCATACTGAAGTAGCTGCCCCGGTTTTTTAGCGGTGAGGGCTGTGAGCGAGGCATAACTTTTTTAGAGGTATTATTGAAATTTTTAGCAAAAACCTATTGACAATTTGATGGTATCGTATTAAATTAGAGTTAGCACTCACTTATATCGAGTGCTAACAAGACAACAATGATATGATAGAATTGTTCCGAAGGCTTTGTTCGTAGATCCGAAAGGGGAAGGAACCGTTAGATCATTGATTTTATTGCGGTGAAGCCGCTGAATATCAGATGAGAAAATAAAAATTTGTGCACAAATAACAAGGAGAGGAGATTGAAAGAATGAACATTAAACCATTAGGTGACAGAGTTGTTATTAAAAGATTAGAGGCTGAGGAGAAGACCAAGAGCGGCATCGTACTGCCAGGTCAGGCAAAAGAGCAGCCACAGATGGCAGAGATCATAGCAGTAGGTCCCGGAGCAGTAGAAGATGGAAAGATCGTTCCTATGGAAGTAAAACCCGGTGATACCGTAATCTTTTCAAAATATGCCGGAACAGAAATCAAATATGAAGGTGATGACTATACCATCTTATCTCAGAGAGACATTCTCGCTATCGTAGGATAGAAAACAGCGGGTTACCCGCACTGTATGCAACTTACAGTAATGTAAGAATCAGACATACAGAAATTGGAAAAGAGAATTGAAACAAAATCGATGAGAATCGATAACAACATGAAACGAAAGGAAGATAGAGACTATGGCAAAGGAAATTAACTATGGCGAAGACGCCAGAAGAAAATTGCAGGCTGGGGTAGATCAGCTTGCCAATACAGTAAAAATCACCCTTGGACCTAAAGGCAGAAACGTTCTGATTGAAAAGAAATTCGGATCACCTCTGATCACCAATGATGGTGTTACCATCGCAAAGGAATTCGAGCTTGAAGATGCTTTTGAAAACATGGGCGCTCAGCTTGTTAAGGAAGTTGCAACAAAGACCAATGATGTTGCAGGAGACGGTACTACAACCGCTACACTTCTTGCACAGATCATCATCAGGGAAGGTTTCAAAAACGTTGCAGCCGGAGCAAATCCTATGATCCTGAAGAAGGGTATCAAAGGTGCTGTAGAGGTAGCTGTTGAAGAAATCAAGAGCATCGCTCACAAGATAGAGACCAAAGAAAAGATCGCTCAGGTTGCATCCGTATCCGCAGGCGATGAAGAAATTGGCGGACTGATTGCCGAAGCTATGGAAAAGGTCGGAAAAGACGGCGTTATCACCGTTGAAGAATCGAAGTCCATGGGTACTACGCTGGAAGTCGTAGAAGGAATGCAGTTTGACAGAGGATATCTGTCCGCTTACATGGTCAACGACGCAGAAAAAATGGAAGCTGTAATTTCCAATCCTTATATTCTGATCACAGACAAGAAAATCTCCAATATCCAGGAGCTGCTTCCGATCCTTGAGCAGATCGTACAGCAGGGCAGAAAGCTCCTTATCATTGCTGAAGACGTAGAAGGCGAAGCACTGGCTACGCTCGTTGTCAATAAGCTGAGAGGAACCTTTGACTGCGTAGCAGTAAAAGCACCCGGCTTCGGCGACAGAAGAAAGGCTATGCTTGCCGATATCGCAGCACTGACAGGCGGTCAGGTAATCTCCGAGGAGCTGGGATATGATCTGAAGGAAGCAAACCTCAGCATGCTGGGTACTGCGAACACTGTAAAGGTAAATAAAGAGAACACCGTCATCGTAGACGGAGCTGGAGATGCAAAAGAAATCCAGGCAAGAATTTCTCAGATCAAGGCTCAGATTGAAGAAACCACTTCTGATTTTGATCGGGAAAAGCTTCAGGAGAGACTTGCGAAGCTGTCCGGCGGCGTAGCTGTTATCCAGGTTGGTGCTGCTACAGAAACCGAACTGAAAGAAAGAAAGCTGAGAATCGAAGACGCTCTCAACGCAACAAGAGCTGCTGTTGAAGAAGGTATCGTATCGGGAGGAGGCGTTGCTCTTGCAAACGCAATTCCTGCTGTAGAAAACTACGTTTCCGGTCTTACCGGTGATGAAAAGACAGGTGCTACCATCATCGTTAGAGCGCTGGAAGAACCCGTAAGACAGATTGCTGAAAATGCTGGATTTGAAGGTTCCGTTGTTGTAGCTAAAGTGAAGAGCAGCGACAAGGGTGTAGGCTTCAACGCATCCACAGAGGTATATGAAGATATGATCAAGGCTGGTATCGTTGACCCTGCAAAGGTTACAAGATCCGCGCTTCAGAATGCTGCATCCGCATCCGCAATGCTTCTTACTACAGAAGCAGGCATCGTAGATATCAAGAAGGATGAACCGATGATGCCTCCAATGGGCGGCGGAATGCCCGGCATGATGTAAGCTTCCACCGGCTGAAAATTCTAATTTTAAATAGAGGAAACTCTCCGCAACTTCTGCGGAGAGTTTCTGATTTTAATCGTTATTTTATCTTGACAAGACCAAATAATAGATGATATGATAAACGAGGATTTGATATTTTATCAAATATAGAGAGAAAAGGGTTGTTGGACATGATTTATTTGACAAAAGCAGAATATATTTATCAGATGCTCAAGGATGACATCATTGACGGAAATCTGAAGGCAGGCGAACGAATTGTCATTGCAGATGTGACTGCAAAGTATAAAGTCAGTCCTATGCCCGTCAGAGAAGCAATCACTAAGCTCGAAAAATATGGGTATGTGCAGATGGAACCGCACATCGGTGCCAGAGTGACGGCAATGGACTTCAACAAAATAAAGGAGATTATTTTGCTTAGAACCGAGATTGAACCTTTGGTAGCGAAGCTGGCTGTGCCGCATATTGATGACGTACTAATTGAAAAGCTGGAAGGTTTGCTTAGTGAAATGAAAAAGCAAATAGAGGAAGGCGACAAAATCGCTTATGAAAAATTAAATAAAGATTTTCATAACATGATTTATGCGAGAAATCCCTATCCATATATTAGCGAACTTGCTACAGAATTATGGAGCAGATCAGAAGTGTCAAAATTAATATTTAGCAAAGTTAACGACAGGCTGCAGAATTCCTTTAAAGAACATCAGCTCTGGCTGCAGGCAATCAAGGATCGCGATGCAGAAGAGGTTCAGCGGATTGTCCGAAATCATAAAGTAAATGCGTTCAAAGAATTAATCGAATTAATTGATAATAAGTCATAGCTTATTATCGGAACCTGCATTTGATATAATATCAAATGCAGGTTCCGATCAATGCCAAGCTTTATTTTTTAAATCTCATTTGATAAAATATCAAATGAGAGCCGGAGAAACTCCGGCGTTATTTTTGCAACTTATTTGATAAAATATCAAATGTTGGCAAGTATGATAAATTGGCTATTTGTCTCAATTTCTGTATTTAGGAAACGCGCTAAATTGATTCACGTTTCATTAGGGGGTGAGTGGGAAATCATATAGAAGAAGCTCGAAATAAAAGGAGGAAAAAATGTCAGTTATCGATGAATTATTGGTTGGTGCAGTGGATATGCATCAGCACCTGGGACCATCCGTCATCCCGCGCGCGCTGGATGTGGTAGATGGTGCGTTAGAAGCAGAAGCAGCAGGGATGAAAGCAATCCTTGTTAAGGATCATCAGTTTCCAAGCATGGCTTCAGCAGAGTTGGCTAGAAAAAGTTTAAAGGAAAAGGACTCTCTTCACATTGCTTCCAGCATCGTTCTCAATCATGAAGTTGGCGGGCTGAACAAAGCGGCAGTAGAAACGGCCATCAATATGGGTGTCAAGATGGTTTGGATGCCAACGATCTCCACAGAGAACCATCATGTAGAACATGAAAAGGGGGGACTCAAGTTTCCTGCTTCTAAGAAAAAGATCGAAACCAGCCACAGAGATTATATTCCGCTCCTTGGGGACACCGGAGAATTGACCAATGATGTGGTTGAGGTACTAAGAGTGATTGCCAAGGATGAGAGTGTTGTTCTGGGTGCTGGTCACGGAAGCTGCAAAGAAATCAGTGCCATCGTGGAGAAGGCATTGGAACTTGGGATCAGCAGAATTGTGGTCAATCATCCGACGTATATGATCAATGCAGACATTGAAACGATGAAAGACTGGGGATCCAAAGGTGTTTTTATGGAATTTGGTGCCTGCACATGCGACCCTCTGTCGACCATCTGCAATGCGGAGGTCTCACAGACCGTATCCGCCATTAGAGCCATAGGCGTAGATCATGTAACCTTAGCTTCCGATTACGGACAAGTGGGCAACCCACATCCGGTGGAGGGTCTGAAGCATTTTGCACAGTTATTGCTAGAGAATGGGTTTTCAATTCAGGAGCTTGAGACGATGATGAAGGTGAACCCATCTAAAATCATGGGAATTTAAAGGAGGAAATCAATGGTACATAGCGGAAATTGGAAGGATTTAAAATTAACAGCACTGCGAGAGGGTGTATCAAGGAAGGCATTTACAGGGGAAGGCGCTACTCTAGCGACAAACTATTTTAAACCCGGCCATACGCCAATGCCTCACAGCCACATCCACGAGCAGATTGCGTTGATCCTTGAGGGAGAAGCGGAATTTCATGTGGGTGATGAAGTCGTAAAGCTTTCTGAGGGAGGCTTTGTGGTAATTCCGCCGAATGTGGAGCATTATCTTCAGGTTGTGGGAGACAAAGATGTGGTGAATATGGATGTTTTCACACCCAAAAGACCCGAATACGTAGAGGAATAAGAGGCACAGAAATGATAGGGATGAAAACACTGATTCAGGAGAAGCCCTTATTTGGTACGTTTGTTAAGACCACGAGTCCTGAAATAGTTGAAATGATAGGGCTGGCTGGGTTTGACTTCATACTCGTGGATACCGAGCATTCTCCCTTTACCTACGGGCAGGTGAAAAGTCTGGCTGCTATTGCGCAGGGTATGGGAATGAAGGTTGTGGTGCGGCCTCCTGACTTTACAAGAAGCAGTCTTCAGTACTCTTTGGATCTGGGATCTGATGGTATTCAGGCTCCACAGCTTTATGACGAGACTGATGCGGCCACCATCGTATCCTTATGCAAATATCAGCCCATAGGCTCCAGGGGAATTACCTTCTCTCACAGGGCGAGCCAGTATGGCTTCTGCGATCAAAAAGCGTATGTGGATGCCGCAAATCATGATGTGTTAATCAATGTACATATAGAAACAAAGGAAGCCTTGGAACGTGTCGACCGGATTGCGGCGACGGACGGAGTAGATCTGCTGTTCCTGGGACCTGCTGATTTGTCCTACTCCCTGGGATGCGACAGCGACATTATAAACGGCGGGCTTTCAGAGGCATTTTTTACGATAAAGAATGCAGCACAACGCCACGGAAAGATGATGGGTACGCTCATTAACAGTGAAGAAAAACTGAAATTCTGCTTGGAAAACGATGTACGATTTATCGTTTGGGATACCGATCTAAACATGTTAAAAAACCAACTGCTTCAGGTTGTTAAAATGATAAAATCAAATCTCTGAAGCGTTGTATTTTGAAAGGTTCTTAATAGGTTTGTTCCATAGGAGAAACGGCAAAAATTGGATGGCTCTGGCACGGAAGTAAAACGATATAATAATAATACTGAGGAGGAAAGAAAAATGAAAAAAATGGTGAGCATTCTGCTTATCCTTGCATTGGTTCTCTCAATGACGGCATGCGGCGGAAGCAAAAACGATAATGACAGTCAAGACAATACAGGAGCAGAGGGACAATCCTACAAGCTGAATCTGGGGCATGTTACCCAGGTGACCCACCCATTCCACATCGGCGCTGAAAAGTTCGCGGAAAAAGTAGCGGAAAAGAGCAACGGAAGAATCACGGTAGAGATCTATCCGGCGAGAGCACTGGGAGATGATCGGGAGCTTCTGGAGCAGATTATGAACAATACACTGGATATGGGCGTTATTTCCGGTCCTGTTTTCAGTGCGTATACTCCCGTTATTGATACGCTGCAGCTGCCCTTCATGCTCAATACATATGATAAGGAACTTGTTGCTGTGCAGAGTGATGAAATGGGTGCAATCATGGATTCTCTGGCACAATTCAATATGAAAGGTCTGGGTGTGTTCGAGGGAGGTATGCGTCATCTGGCCAACGCAAAGAAGCCGATTACCACACCAGATGATCTGAAAGGC
Organism: Clostridiales bacterium; assembly: GCA_015243575.1. NCBI lineage: Bacteria > Bacillati > Bacillota > Clostridia > Peptostreptococcales > Anaerovoracaceae > Anoxybacterium > Anoxybacterium hadale. The sequence continues at coordinate 3,087,972 of CP042469.1, read as the reverse complement.
TTAAAACTTAGAACAACTCAGAGCGACCTTGTTATGAATGTAATCTCAACATTAGGTGGAAATCCAACCCCTATGGCTTACGGTGAAGTATATACCGGTCTGCAGACAAAAGTGATCGACGGTGAAGAAATTAATCTGACTTCCATCAGTTCGGAAAAGCATTATGAAGTACTGACCAACGTAACAGAGATGGGCTTATTTCCTTTCCCAGGGATCTGTGTTATGAGCCAGGCAAAATTTGAATCCCTGCCTGCTGAGGATCAGAAGATCATCAGTGAAGCGGCAAGCGAAGCTATGACTGAGCTGCTTGAAGAACTGCCTTCCATCGATGCAAAAGCGGTTGAAAATATTAAGGCGAACAGCAAAGTGGAAATTTTGACTGACGTGGATACAGCTCCTTTTAAAGAAAAGGTATCGACGATTCTTGAGGAGTATTCAGCGAAAGATCCATTGATCAAGAACTTTGTTGATATGGCAAAAGGACTGTAAACAATACGCGTGTGGCAGGCTGCCGGAATGTAACAAATGCTTCGGCAGTCTGAATTTAGGTGGTGAATTGATGTCTATTATAAAAAACATTTCCTCAATCATTGCAAGGGTTGGGATTTGGTTTGTCATTGCAAGCTATGGAATCATGATTGTGGTAACCTTGCTTGAAGTCTTCAGAAGGTATTTTTTCGGCCTCTCCTTTGAGTGGGCAGAAGAACTTGTTCGCTTTCTGCTGGTCAGCAGCACCTTTATTGGGGGCAGCGTTGCTTATAAAAAGGCAAATCTCGTTTTCTTTGACCTCTTGCAGAACAAATTGTCTAAACGAAATAATGATATTTTGAATATTGTAAACAGCATCATTATATTGGTATTTCTTTTTGTACTGTTGAAATTGGGTTACAGCTATATGATGAGTCCGTCCGTTCTGCTGCAGAAAAGCCCAGGTTTAGGCCTTCCAATGGTATTGCCCTACGCTGCAATTCCAACAGGTGTATTATTTATGGTTGTTTTTACCTTTGAGAATATCGGGAATCGGATCCGGGATCTGAAGAACAGGGGGGATGAGATATGCTAATCCTTATCGCGGTTGTCTTCGCGGTTCTGCTCATCATCGGGCTGCCCATCGCGTTTGTCTTAGGAGCAACGGGACTAACGCATCTTCTAATCTTGGGAAATGAAGCATTTTATCCCGTAGCAATACAAAGAATGTTCTCTGGAATTAACTCTTTCAGCTTAATGGCAATTCCATTTTTCGTTCTGGCGGGGGAGCTAATGAACCGCGGCAGAGTGACGGATAAGCTTGTAGATCTGGCCAGAGAGTGCATCGGACATAAAAGAGGAGGCTTGGCCTATACTGCTGTATTGGTAGCAATGTTCCTCTCCGCTATTCTGGGCTCCGCCAATGCTGTCTGCGCCATACTCTGCTCCGTGCTTGTTCCTGAAATGGTGAAAGATAAGTATTCGCCGGAGTTTTCCACGAGCCTGATTGCCAGTTCGGCTATCATCGGGCCGATCATTCCCCCAAGTGTCACGTTTATACTCTATGCCGTACTGGCAGGAACATCTGTCAATGCACTGTTCATGGGTGGTATTGTTCCTGGGATTCTTCTTGGAATTGGCTACATGGTTGTCATCTTTCTTACAGCAAGAAAGGAGAACTTTCCAAAGTATAAAGAGAAACTGGAACCTAGTAAGGTGGTAAAAGCAGTTGTTTATGCACTGCCCGCACTGATTATTCCGCTGGTTATCGTGGGAGGAATCCTGACTGGGATTTTCACCCCGACAGAATCCGGTGCCATTGCGTGCTTCGTAGCATTTATCGCAGGGATGTTTATCTACAAGTCTCTGAAGTGGTCGGATCTTCCGAAAGTTTTGCTGGATACTGGTATCTTAACCTCTGCCATCATGCTGATTATCGCAATGGGTAACGTACTTGGATGGACCTTAGCTATTGACCAGATTCCGCAGCTGCTATCAAGCGCCATACTTGCGATAACCGACAATCAATACATTGTCCTGGTTTTGATCCTGTTTGCACTTCTGATTATCGGCATGTTTATGGAAGCATTTGCATCCATGGTTATCTTTGTACCAGTGTTCGCCCCACTTGCCTTAGCAGTGGGAATCAACGATGTTCACTTTGGAATTGTTTTCAGCTTGATGATTTCAGTTGCGCTGATTACACCTCCCGTCGGCATGTGTCTGTTTGTAAGCTCCAACATTACAGGAGTACCCCTTGGAAAACTGAGCAGAAGTATCGTTCCGTTTGTAGTGGTCAGCTTTATCGTAGTGCTGCTCATCGCATTCATACCAAAGCTCGTGTTGTTTCTGCCTGAAATGCTCCTCTGATTTTTAACATATAATTCGTGAAACTCTCCGCTAAAAGCGGGGAGTTTTCATTTTTTGTTCCCTATTTCCAGTTGGTAAGTGACATTTCGTTGTGATATAATTCGGAATAACAAAGCGGAAATACGCAATGCAGGAAAACATGAGAGTCAAGCGACGAATGAGATAGGAGGATCCTGTGAACCATTTATTTATGGAAGGCAGAATTGGGGGTTTGGTGCTGAAAAACCGCATCATTATGACAGCAATCCACTCCGGTTTGTCCATAGAAAAAGAGACTGCATTTCTGGCAGAGCGTGTGAAGGGTGGTGCAGCTGCAGTCACTGCAGTAATGGGCGTATCCAAAACGGGAGCTCCGTTCAACATGTGTGTGTTGGAACCGGAAATCATGGAAGCACTCCGCGCCATGACCAATGAAATTCACCAGGATGCGGGAAAGCTTTTCATTCAGCTTTTTCATGCAGGGAGAAATGCCGCGAGAGGTTCCCTTGCGGACAAGGAGGCTTTGCCCATAGCACCATCTGCAATTCCGTCGCCTATTTACAAACAAGTCCCCCGAGCATTGGAGACGGATGAAATTGCAGGAATCATACAGCAGTTCGGACAGGCGGCAAGTCTTTGCAAAGCTGCAGGTGTTGACGGTGTTGAAATCAGCTGCAGTGCAGGCTACCTCTTATCTCAGTTTTTCTCTCCGCTGACCAATCACAGGATTGATGAATATGGCGGAGACGAGGAAAATCGAATGCGGTTTCCATTGGAGGTCATTCGTGAGGTAAGGCGTTCTGTGGGCAGCAATTTTCCTATCATTCTTCGTGTCTCCGCCTCGGATATGCTTGGCGGTTACGGAATCAAGGATACTATGAGGCTTCTTCTGAAGGCGGAATCCTATTTGGATGCAGTGAATGTGACGGGAGGCTGGCATGAGTCTGAAGTCCCTCAAATCTCAATGCATCTGCCGGAGGGAGGCTTCGCCTTTCTTGCCAGAGAAATCAAGCGAACCATAAAGATTCCAGTCATCGCCTGCAATCGAATCAACAATGGGGATATTGCAAGAGAAATCGTCGAAGAGGATTATGGTGATTTTGCAGGCTGTGCCAGAGCCTTTCTCGCCGACAGCGAGTTTGTAAATAAGCTGGAACGTGAAATGACCTATCGCAGGTGTATCGGCTGCAACAAAGGGTGCATTGAAAGAGTGCTGAAAATGCAGGAAGTCTCCTGCGTTTTCAATCCAGAGGTAGGAAGAGAAGGCGAGAAGGCAGGAGTTGAAGGCGGATTACAGAGAATAGAGGGACAACTGCTGAGACGGGGAGGAACGGTGCCCGGACAAGCAGGTCCATTGCAGATAAAAAAGGAGCAGAGGCGGAAAACTCTTGTTGTCGGAGGCGGGGCCGCCGGAATTGAAGCGGCGCTTCAGTGTGCCAAACAAGGTGATGAAGTGACGCTCTGCACCTCAGAAAACAAAATAGGAGGTCTGCTCCATGCCGCTTCAAAAGCGCCATATAAGGAAACCATCGCATGGAATTTGAAAGCCATGAACGATGAACTAGAACGAAGTCGAGTAAACGTAATGTGCAATCAATTGGTGGAGTCGTCCTTTATAGAATTATACAAGCCTGATTTTGTAGTGGTGGCAACTGGCAGCAGACCTGCACTGCCGCCCATTCCGGGCATCGATCAGAAGCATGTTATTACGGCGCAGCAGGTTCTGGAAGAAGGCAACCCCTTTGCACGCTTGCTTCTAAAAGGCAGCATTCTTGTATTGGGAGGCGGATCGGTCGGGCTCGAAACCGCTTTGTACCTGACGAAAAGCCTAAAGCTTCAGCAACTTGGAAGCCATTTCCTCTATGATTATGCACCACCGGAAATTCAGGAGAATTTAATCTGCGGTGGAGGAATCACCATCGTTGAGATGGGGGCGAAGATGGGTGCTGATCTGGGAGGACTCAGGAGAATTATGCTGAAAGAGCTCAGGCGGCATGGTGTTGCGTTGATCGACAATGCCAGAGTTGAACAGATCTCTGAAAAAGAAGTAACACTCAATTTGGACGGGCGAACTGTGCTTCACGGGGCAGATACAGTAATTGTAGCGGCAGGTTATGAGCCCCAAGGCCAGGTGCTCATTCAGTGGCTTGAAAAAAATGGTCAATACCCTCATTGTGTGATTGGAGATGCACAGAAGATTGGAAATATCGGCAAGGCGTTAAAGGATGCCTATGCACTCTGCCGAAGATGAGTGAAAATAGAACGTAGTTAAAATGAAATGTAAGTAATAATGAGAAAGGGGAGCGGACGGGTGTCCGCTCCCCTTTTTCTTAATGACAGGAAACTAATTTCCCAAAAAGTGAGAAAAAAATTTCTTAAATTTGCGTACTATATAGAATATTCTGATATATTCTGAGTAGTTTCAACACTTACTCAAGTTGGCACAGGATTTGCTCATAAGATAACCGTTCGAATTTATTTTAAATTATTAAGGAGGTTATTGAATGAGCAAAGAAACTGTACAACGCGAGAGCTTAAGCAAAGTTTTAAGCCGCAGAGACATCCTTGCCCTTGCATTCGGAACAATGGTCGGATGGGGTTGGGTTATGCTTACCGCCGGCTGGGTAGCCAGTGCCGGAGTCGTAGGTGCCATTATCGCATTTTTATTCGGAGCGGTTTTATGTATGTTTGTGGGAGCAACCTATGCGGAGCTGACTCCTGCACTTCCTCTTGCAGGAGGGGAACTGGTATTTTCTTACCGAGGACTTGGATACTTCTGGTCATGGTTCACTGCATGGGCCATTTGTCTTGCTTACATCGGTGTGGCGGCATGGGAGGGAATCGCTATTTCAACAGCGATCAATTATGTGGCGCCGTTCCCTCAAGCCATTGAGCTTTGGACACTGAACGGAAGCACCGTTTATCTGACCTGGTCTCTAGTGGGTATCATAGGTGCTGCAGTCATTATGGTCATCAATCTGGTGGGCATCAAGCAGTCTGCTGTATTTCAGACAGTAGGAACCGCAGGTTTGATTTTATCGGGAATCATTTTCATCACAGGCGGAGCAATTCTGGGAAGTCCCTCCAATATGGAACCGATGTTTACCGGGCTGGCTGAAGGGATTGGGCCTTGGGCTGGAATCCTTGCTGTTGCCATGATGGCGCCAGGAATGTACGTTGGCTTTGATGTAATCCCTCAGTCTGCTGAGGAAATGAATATTCCCCCCAAGCAGATTGCAAATGTCGTATTTCTCTCCATCCTGATGGGAGCCGCATGGTACATAATCATGATCGTAGCGGCATCATTGTCAGCTCCTGCCGAGATCCGGAACAGTTTCAGCGGTAGCGTTCCCGTTGCAGAAATTGCAGCTTATGCCTTTGGATCACCAGTCTGGGGCAAGATTATGATCATTGGTGCACTATGCGGTATTGTAACAAGCTGGAACGGATTTTTTATCGGCGCATCCAGAGTTATTTTCTCCATGGGCAGAGCAAAGATGATTCCTCCTATTTTCGGGAAGGTTCATCCCAAATATGGGACTCCAACTGCAGCTATCTTTTTAGTAGGGATCATCTGCATGATCACCCCGCTGATGGGAAGAAATGCACTGGTGTGGTTCGTTGATACAGCTTCCTTTGGAACAGTTGTAGCTTACCTGATGGTTGCAATTTCCTTCCTATTCATTCGTAAGAATGAACCGAATCTCGACAGGCCATATCAGGTCAAGCGCCCGATGCTCATTGGTGCAGCCGCCATTGCCAGCGCATTGTTCTTCATTGTTCTATATCTGCCTTTCGGACCAAGCGGTTTGGTATGGCCATATGAATGGGCCTTCATTCTGTTCTGGATCATTTTAGGTGTCATATTGGCAGCAGCCGGCAAGGCTTCTGTGGGACCAGTATCTGCAGCAGAAAGAGAATATTTGGTCTTTGGTGAGGAATATGCCAGGAAGGAAATTTTACAGGATTATTTGACCAAAAAATAATGAAATAAAATACAGCGTAATAAACTTTGGCTAATTTCACCGAGCCCGTACCCTGAAGCGGGTTGAAAGGAAGTCTGCCGGACAGATATGCTGCGGTTTGTAAAAATACTGCAGCATATTTTTTCATTTACGAAAAAGATACACTGTAAGTCCGGTGATTTTTGTGATTAAATGAACATAAGGAAGTGTTAATTGAAAAAGGATGTAAACTGATGCAAGAGAATAATCACAGTTTTCAAAGAGTATTAGGAAGAACCGACGTACTGACCCTGGCTTTTGGGACGATGATCGGGTGGGGCTGGGTTGTACTGTCCGGGTTTTGGACCCATGAGGCTGGAATGCTGGGCTCCCTCATCGCCTTTGCCATCGGAGCCACGGTGTGTATTTTTGTCGGGATGACCTATGCAGAGCTGACAGCAGCCCTTCCCCTGGCAGGAGGCGAGATGGTCTACGTGTACCGCGCAATGGGACATGGGATGGCCTGGCTCATCGGCTGGTCCATCTGTTTTGCCTATGTGGGCGTGGCTGCATGGGAAGGAATTGCACTGGCGACTGCAATCGATTATATTCTTCCCATTCCAAAGGTATGGCATCTTTGGGATGTGGCAGGGTATTCTGTATACGGCTCCTGGTCATTCGTTGGAATCGCAGGAGCACTGGTATTGCTTCTGCTCAACTATTTTGGAGCAAGGCCTGCGGCAATTTTTCAAGTCATGGCCACTTCTTTTCTTTTTCTCGTAGGACTTATATTTATCTTCGGCGGGATAGCCTTTGGGAATACCGAATATATGTTTTCAACAGAGATCTCGGCAAAAGGAATCATCGCAGTACTTCTCATGGTGCCCTCCATGTTTGTCGGCTTTGACGTTATCCCTCAATCGGCGGAAGAAATGAATCTCCCTCTTCGCCATATTGCGAAGGTATTTATTGTTTCCATCATTATGGCTGCAGCATGGTATTTTATGATTATCATTGGCATCAGTATCTCTGCACCCCCAGAGGTAAGAGATGCAGGAATGGTTCCGGCAGCGGATGCCATGTCCTACTGCTATGGTTCTTCTGTCTTTGGAAAAATCATGATTCTGGGTGGGATCTGCGGCATCATGACCAGCTGGAACGGCTTCATTGTAGGGTCCACTCGAATCTTGTTTGCCATGGGCAGAGCCAAAATGCTGCCTCCTTTCTTTGGACGACTTCATAAAAAATACAAGACTCCATCAGGTGCCATCATTCTGGTGGGAGGAATCTGTGTGACAGCGCCGCTACTAGGTCAGAATGCCCTAGTATGGTTCGTCAATACCAGCGCCTTCGGCTCTGTGCTTTCCTACCTCTTGGTTGCCATTGCATTCCTCGTCCTCCGACAGACGGAACCGGAGCTGGAGAGGCCATTTCGGCTGAAATATGGCAAATGGGTTGCAGCAGTGGTCATCTCCTTCTGCATTGTTTTTCTGATATTTTACATTCCCTTGGGAGGTATCTTTCTGAGGTGGCCCGGCGAATGGATGCTCATTATCCTTTGGTGCATGGTTGGGGGGGTCTTCGCGCTGCGTTCCAGGGCAGCATATCACAGCATTTCCAAGGCGGAACGGGAGCTGCTTGTATTTGGAGAGGAATATTCCAGAAAGGAATTTTTAGATGAATAGGAATATTGCTTACGGTGCTGCCATCGCCATATTAATTCTTCTTATGATGACTTATAATATCTTAAATGCAAGCGGAAAGCCGGAATGGGGAAATGAAGAGAAGTTATACGGACTGAACCCAGTACAAACGCAATGGCTGCGGGAGAAAAAAGAACTTGTCATAGGTGTTTCTGATGATTCGGCTCCACTAATCTCACTGGATGCAAGTGGGTCTGCAGAGGGACTCTTGAAGGAGTATCTGGATCGGATCAGCAGCGGATATGACATTCCCATTCAGTACCAGCTGCTACCTGTAAAGGAATTGAAAAACGCATTGGCCGACGGCAGAATCGACGCCGCTGTCACCGTCAGAGATAATACGGCTGACCAGAGCCTTGAATATACCATGCCAATGGTGAAAACGAAAGGGATCCTATTGGTCAGAAAAGAAATTGCTTCTGAACGTAATCATGCGGATCTGAAGGTTCTTATGGCAGAGGGTAGTGCTGCTCACTATGCACTCAAGAGAGAGCTGCCAGCAGAGAATCTATTGATGTGCGGGAGTATTGAGGAGGCGGCAGCCCGAGCTGCTCAGGGTGAAGGAGATGCCTTGGCCGGAAGTGAGACCGCACTTACCTTCTACCTGGGGAGGGCAGCCCTTGACAGCAGCTGGGAACGGGTCACAGGCTACATTTATGAGCAAAATGAATGCCTTGCGGTAAAGAAGGGGAATTCGGTCTTATATGATATCCTGAATCATGCAGTTTATCATGCGGACAATGAGAAAGTAATTTCCGAGCTTCAGGGGAAATGGACCGGCATTTCTTATCCTCTCTACGTGGAAAACAAGCTGGAAGGCCTTGGCATTATTATCATCATCATTTTTACTTCCGTGCTCTGTGTCTTTTTCCTGTTCTATCAGTCCAATAAAAGCCTCTATGAAGAGCTGCAGCAGAGAATGGAGCTCCTTGTGGAGAGTCAGAACGAAATGCAGACTACCTTTGATGGAGTTACCTACTATCTTGCAGAGCTAAACCGCGACGGAACGATCATCAGTATTAACAAAGCCCTCTCACAATACCTTAGAATGAAGCGTCATAAGGCTGCCGGTCTTCTATTGGAAGTGCTGCTCAATCTGGAACGAAACGAGAATGAGAAGCTTGCTGCGATAGTGGCGGAAACGTTTCGGGATGAAGAAGAAAAGGATGATGAAATCCTTGTGGGGGCCAAGATCTTTGAGATTCATACCTTCTTAATCAAGAATAATAAGGAACAGGTGCAGAAAATATTGATCATGATGGTGGATGTTACAGAGGCTAGAAGCAACGAAAGACAGCTGATGCAAAATCACAAGATGATCGCCGTTGGTCAGCTGGCTGCAGGAGTTGCCCACGAGATCAGAAATCCTCTCGGTTTGATCAGGAATTACTGCTATGTACTAAAGGAAATCGACTATAGGGATTATATCACAAGGGATGATGCCATTGCAGTCATCGAAAAATCCGTGGATAAGTCAAGCAGAATCATCGAAAATCTGCTGAACTTTTCAAGACTGTCCACCAACAAGAAAGAGCGTGTTAATCTTCAGTCTCACATCAGCGCCATTCTTGACTTGCAGCGCAGCCTGCTGGTCCATAGTAAGACCAGTCTATGCTATGAATATTTCGGGGATCATATGGCTATGGTCAATGTGGAGGCATTGGAGCTGGTTCTGATCAACCTGATCACCAATGCGGTAGATGCGATTTCTGATGAGGGTGAAATCAAAGTGTTGTGCCACCGAGACAGCGCATCGGTTCAGCTGACCGTCAGTGACAATGGCGGCGGGATTCCGCCGGAGCTGATGGATGAAATTTATAATCCGTTCTTCACCACAAAGAAGAAACGGGAAGGAAACGGACTGGGCCTATATATTGTGTATAATGAAGTACAAAAGATGGGCGGGAAAATTAAAGCGGAAAGTGAAGTGGGCAAAGGAACCACATTTTTTATCAGGATACCGATCGAGAATGGAGGGCGTCAGGATGAGCAAAAGAGGACTCAGAGTACTGGTAGTAGATGATGAGCAGGATTACTGCAATGTGATGAAGGTGATTCTCACGGCAAAAGGGCATCATACGGATGTTGCATCCACCGGTGCGGCTGCATTATCTCTGATGGAGCAGGGCGGCTATGATCTTGTGATTTCAGATCTAATGATGCCGGAAATGGATGGGAGGCAGCTGCTGCATGAGATCAAGAGCCTTTATCCCGGAACGGAAGTCATTATGATGACAGCTTACGGAAGTATTGAAAACGCAGTAGAAGCCATGCGGGATGGAGCCTATTCTTACGTTACAAAGGGAGGAAACCCGGAAGAGCTGATCAGGGAAATTGGAAAGCTTCAGGATATGCTGAGTCTGAAACTGGAAAATCAGCTGCTTAAGGAAAAGGTCTCAGTAGTGGATGCCATGCTGGAGAGCAACAATCCGGCATTTCAGGGTACGCTTTCCATCGCACGCAAGGCTGCTGTCAGTGACTCAAACATTCTGATTCTTGGTGAGTCGGGAACAGGCAAAGAAGTTTTTGCGCGGTATATTCACCAGAACAGTTCCAGGAGCAAGCGGCAGTTTATGGATTTGAACTGTCATGCCATTGCGGAGACTGTACTGGAATCTGAACTTTTCGGCCATGAAAAGGGCTCTTTTACCGGAGCTTTGAATAAGCGCATCGGCAGAATCGAAGCCGCTGATCAGGGCACCTTGTTTCTTGATGAAATCGGGGATATTCCCTTATCCATGCAGGCCAAGCTGCTGAAGACAATTGAAAACAAAAAGATCTACCGAATGGGCGGCAATGAGGAAATCGAGGTGGATTTTCGCCTTGTCACCGCCACAAATAAGGATTTGGAGCTGGAAATTGAGGAGGGACGGTTCCGGGAGGACTTTTACTACCGGATCAGCACCATTACGATAAACATCCCTCCCCTGAGGAAGCGCAAAGAGGATCTGCCTCTTTTGATTGATTATTTCTTTAAGAGATCTCAGAACGAGATGAAAAAACCCATTCGAAAAATTGACAGTCACGTAACAGATTTTCTGCTGACGTATCATTATCCGGGAAACATACGAGAACTGAAGAATATTATCGAACGGCTTGTGGTTTTATCGGAAAACGGAATTGTGGACACGGATTCCTTGCCGGTATCAGGACGGGAGGACAAAAGAAAGCAGGCAGTTGTCCTTGACCGGGGGCTTCGGGAGATCCGGAAAGAGGCAGAGCGGGAATATATACAAAGCATGCTTTTGAAAAACAACAACAACATGTCCAGAACAGCCGAAATGCTTGGAATTACTAGAAGACAGCTCTTTAATAAAATTGCCGAATACCAGCTGGACAAATAGAGGCTGGAGGCAGGGACAGTCTTGAAAAATAAGGAAAATTCATTTCGCTCCAACATGGCAAACTGCTGTTGAAAACTGACGATATTTGATGTAAAATACTTTAATACGGATTTCACATAATAAAGCTTATAGCGATTTAAAATTGAAGACAATCGGTCATAATCACCATAAAGGAATCCAAACCTTACAGATAGATAGGACAAGCCAGCCATGTTGAATGAAAAAAGAATAAAAGCATTGATCGTCGTATCCCTTTTTGTCATGGAAGCCTTTGTATGGACCTTCAATGATCCCGGAGGGGCATGGTCCCTTGGTTTTTCCGGAGGTCCTGACGGATCGCCTGGAATCATATCCAGTGAGGAAAACGGAAGTGACGGGCAAAATGAAAGCGAGAATGAAGGGACAGAGCCCGGTGGCGAACTGGGAGATCAGGAAATGCCCGGAAGTGGCACAGATTCCCCCGGAGATGCAGAACAACCGGGTGGGGGCAATGCAGTAGGAACCCCCGAAAGTGGAGCCCCAAATCAGAATCCAGGGAGCATCAATCCCGGAGAAGGCATCACGCCTATGACGGCAGAAGAAGCAAAAGCTGCCGGTGTTTTAATCCTTGTAAATAAAACACACCCCATAGACCGAGACTATAAGCCGGATGATCTTGTAAAAATAAAATATTACGCTGCGGATCGCTCCGAGGCGGGTAGATATATGAGAGCTGAGGCTGCTGAGGCTTTTCATCAGTTAGTTGAAAAAGCCGGTGCGGAGGGTATCGAGTTAAAGATGACCACTGCCTATCGTTCCTATGACTTTCAAAAGACTCTCTTCGATAATTATGTGAAAAGGGAAGGGGAGGCAGCTGCAAATAGATATAGTGCGCGGCCGGGGCAAAGTGAACATCAGACCGGTCTTTCTGTAGACGTATCTTCACCGAGTGTAGGCTATCAGCTTACGGGCGAGTATGCAAACACCACCGAGGGAAAATGGCTCGCGGAACATGCCCACGAGTTTGGATTTATCATTCGCTTCCCTCAGGGAAAAGAGGACATCACGGGCTATCTCTATGAGCCCTGGCATATCAGGTATGTTGGTAAAACCCCAGCCAAAGAGATTTATGAAGCTGGACAGACGCTGGAGGAATACCTGAAGAACTAAGAAATATTGAAGTAATAAAGGAGGATGAGAATAGAATGGCATATTATTTTAATGAACCGTCTCGTACGTTTAACGAGTATCTTCTGGTTCCTGGATATTCGTCCAAGGAATGCAGAACGGAAAATGTAAGTTTAAAGACCCCTGTGGTTAAATTCAAGAAGGGGGAACAATCAGCGATAACGATGAATATTCCACTGGTGTCTGCGATCATGCAGTCGGTTTCTGACGACAAGCTGGCGGTCGCACTGGCAAAGGAAGGTGGAATTTCGTTTATTTTTGCATCACAATCCATCGAGGGTCAAGTTGCTATGGTGAAGAGGGTAAAGGGCCACAAGGCCGGCTTTGTAAAAAGCGATTCCAACCTCAGACCAGACCAGACACTGAAGGATATTTTGGAACTGAAGCAGCAGAGCGGGCACTCAACCGTGGCAGTAACCGATGATGGAACTGCAGACGGCAAGATTCAGGGGATTGTGACCAGCAGAGACTACCGTGTCAGCAGACTGTCCATGGATACAAAGGTTGCCGACATCATGACTCCTTTTTCTTCCCTTGTATATGCCGATGAAGGAGCGACTCTCTCCGAGGCCAATGACATGCTGTGGGAGCATAAGCTGAATGCACTTCCCATCATCGATAAAAATCAGAGACTGGTCTATTTCGTTTTCCGAAAGGACTACGATTCCCATAAAGAAAATCCCAATGAACTTCTGGATGGCGGCAAGCGATACGTGGTTGGCGCCGGAGTGAACACCAGGGATTATCAAGAACGGATTCCAGCGCTGGTTGAAGCGGGAGCAGATGTTCTTTGCATTGACTCCTCCGAGGGCTTTTCAGAGTGGCAGAAGGAGACCATTTCTTATGTACGGCAGAAATACGGCGAAACCGTTAAAATCGGAGCCGGGAATGTGGTGGATCGGGACGGATTCCTTTTCCTTGCGGAAGCGGGTGCGGACTTTGTAAAAGTTGGCATCGGCGGCGGTTCCATCTGCATCACGAGAGAGCAAAAGGGAATCGGTAGAGGGCAGGCTACGGCGGTTATTGAGGTTGCTGAAGCCAGAGACGAATACTTTGAGAAAACAGGGATTTACATTCCGATCTGCTCCGACGGCGGTATCGTGTATGACTACCATATGACTCTTGCACTTGCCATGGGAGCGGACTTCCTGATGCTTGGAAGATATTTTGCTCGGTTTGACGAAAGCCCAACTAACAAGCTTAATATCAACGGGAATTATGTTAAGGAATACTGGGGAGAAGGCTCCAACAGGGCGAGAAACTGGCAGCGTTACGACCTCGGCGGCGACGGAAAGCTTTCCTTTGAAGAGGGCGTAGACTCCTACGTTCCATACGCAGGTTCGCTGAAAGACAATGTATCTCTTTCTCTGAACAAGGTGAAATCCACTATGTGTAACTGCGGCGTTCTGAGCATTGATGAAATGCAGAAGAAGACGAAGATCACTCTAGTCTCCGCTACCAGCATTGTGGAAGGCGGTGCCCACGACGTTATCCTGAAAGACACCGGCTCAAATCAGGTAAGGTAAAAAATATAAGCTTGTAAGCATATGAATTGAGAGGAAATAGTAAATGGATTTTAATGGTGTTTTGGTGGTTGACTTCGGCGGTCAGTACAATCAGCTGATTGCGCGCAGAGTCAGAGAAGCCAGCGTTTATTGCGAAATCGTTCCTTATTCCAAATGCCTGGAAAGGGTAAAGGAGAGCAAACCGGAGGGAATTATCTTCACCGGAGGTCCCAACAGCGTCTATGAGGCAGGAGCACCGACTCTGCCAAAAGAGATTTTTGAAATGGGAATTCCAATTCTGGGAATCTGCTATGGTGCGCAGCTGATGGCTCATGTCATGGGCGGCGAGGTTGTCAGCCCGGACTATAAAGAGTACGGCAGAGTCAAGCTGATTCAGGGCGAGAAGGAGGCTTCCGGAAACTGTGCCAGCCTGCTGTTTAAAGGCATCGCAGCAGACAGCATTTGCTGGATGAGCCACACAGACTATATCAAGCAGGTACCGGAAGGGTTTGCGGTTTCTTCCTTCACGGAAAACTGCCCCACCGCATCCATGGAGAACGTGGATCGGAAGCTTTACGCAGTACAGTTCCATCCTGAGGTACATCATACACCCTTTGGACAGGATCTGCTGAAGAACTTCCTGTACGAGGTCTGTGGCTGTGCCCCTGACTGGACCATGGCAAACTTTGCAAAGACGAAGATTGAAGAAATTAAGAATACCGTAGGCGACAGAAAGGTGCTTTGCGCTCTTTCCGGCGGAGTTGATTCTTCCGTAGCTGCGGTACTCACCCATAAAGCAATCGGGGACAACCTGACTTGTATCTTTGTTGACCACGGCCTCCTCCGTAAGGATGAGGGCGACCAGGTCATGGAGGTTTACGGCCAGCAGTTCCATATGAAGATCAAAAGAGTCAATGCCCAGGAACGCTTCCTCAGCAAGCTGGCAGGGGTATCCGATCCTGAAACAAAGAGAAAGATTATCGGCGCGGAGTTCATCCGCGTGTTTGAAGAGGAATCCAAGAAGCTGTACGAGGAAGAAGGCGGAATCGACTTCCTGCTCCAGGGTACCATCTATCCTGACGTAGTGGAAAGCGGCTCCGGCGAAGCAGCTGTCATCAAGAGCCACCACAACGTAGGCGGTCTTCCGGACGACATGGAGATGGAGCTTCTTGAGCCCCTGAGACTGCTCTTCAAGGATGAGGTTAGAAAGGTGGGCGAGGAAATCGGCATCGCCTCCGAGCTGGTATGGCGTCAGCCGTTCCCAGGACCCGGACTAGCCATCCGCTGCCTTGGCGAAATCACAGAAGAGAAGCTTCACATCATCCGCGAGTCCGATGCGATCCTTCGTGAAGAAGTAAGACTCAACGGACTAGAGCGAGAGATCTGGCAGTACTTTACCGTGCTTCCAAACATCCGCAGCGTAGGCGTTATGGGCGACTTCAGAACTTACGATTATACCGTAGGCATCAGAGCCGTAACATCAGTAGATGGCATGACCTCTGACTGGGCAAGGATTCCCTACGATGTGCTGGAGAAGATCAGCAACCGAATCGTGAATGAGGTTAAGGGCGTGAATCGGATTGTTTATGATGTGACATCGAAGCCACCGTCAACGATTGAGTGGGAATAAGAAAAAAATTGATCTTAGTTATTTTAAACGTCAGCTAATCGCTATGGTTTGCTGACGTTTTTATATTATCTGTATTTCTCAGAAATCGGCTAATTTTTTGTACTCAGTAAGGGATAGCCATTTATATATGTCAAGAAATGTAGAAATATATTATATATTTGCTGAAAACAATAAATATATCTCTAAAGGAATAATATTATAATCAATTTACGACGTTAAAGTGACTAGTAGTAGGTATGGTTATGGTTTTGGATCCGGAATGCTTTCTGGTGCCATTGCTAATACGATAGGCGATTCTTTTCATTTACAGAAGGATGAATACTCCTATGGATTTCGTAAATTCTGCTGTTGCCGGTGCAATAGGTGGATCATTTGGATATGGTGCATCTCGCTTAGGCGGTAATATGTATAAAAGTGGAATTTTTGACAACATGTCAAGAAATGCCCAGAGAAGCTTCATGAGGAGTAATTTCAATATTAGAACCAATATAAGTGATTCTTCTCAAAACAATAGTATAGCAAATTATTATTCTAAAAATAGCTGGTTAATTGGCGGATTTTCAGAGTTATTTTCCAATACTGGTACAGAAATCGGGTACAATTATATGCCAGGGATTAATAGTTACCTTTATAATTCATGGAATAGAGGTTATATGAATTATAGGTATCCTTACCGATATTATCGTTGATGAAAGGGGATGCTATATGACTATGAGTAGAATGCAACTGTTGAGTATGTGTCGTAATTTTTTTCTTTTTACAGTTTTCTTAACTATATTTGTAATTTGGGGGTTTTTCTATGCGTATAGTATTTATAAAATATTTGGTCTGATTTTATTGCTATTTGCATCGACAATCACAATGCCTTACTTTTTCAAAAATACATATATCATCATAGCGGATATATCAAAAATGGATACGGATTCATTTGAAGGGAAGATTGAGCGGATAGAATATTCAAAATTTAGAGACATTTTACCTTGTGGAATTTTAATTTTCAATAAAAAAAATGAGAGGGAAAAATCCGGAACATATCACTTGAATGTTAAAATCCGAGCTCGTGTTGGAAGTTGGGTAAAAATACAATATTTAAAAAAATCAAGAATCATTATTGATTATGAAGTAATCAAATATTAAAGAAAATCGGAGGCTCTTCACCGCAAAGCAATCGAAGATGATAAAAGCAGCAATAATTTAGGCCGGTAGATCTGTTGCTATTAATATTACGGCAGCGGGTATACCGGCAAGTTAGATTACACAAAATCAAAACTCACAGCGTAATACGGCTTCTGGAAAATTTCGTAGACAAATAAAGTCCAAAAGCAAAGTGCGAAATTGATGATGGCTCTCTGGGATGAAATTGTAGACCGTTTGCAAGAATAGGGGTTGATTAGTGCGACTTTTGCTCAGACGGTAATTTGCTTAATAGCTTTACATCTACTATAGTAGATATTTTTCGATTATATGGAGGAGGTTTTTTATGAAGTACAATTTCTCTATTCCCCAGCAACCCGAGACAGTAATAGAAGTAGATATTTCTCTCTGGACAGGTAAGCAAAATGTTTGGGTGAACGGACATCCCGCTAAACAATCTGGCCAAAGCAAGCGGCGTAAGCCCCAATTCTTAATTCCAGATTCAACTGGTACAGAAAAAACGCTTGAATTAAAACCCTCGCTCTTCGGCGAATTAACAGCTTTTCTGAGCGGAGAGAAAATACAGGTTACTCCACCTTTAACCTGGTACCAGTACATATTTGGCGGCTTCCCGATTCTTCTCATATTCCTAGGTGGTGCAATCGGGGGTTTCTTTGGCATATTAGGTTCCATCATCAATTACAGCATTCTGAGAAGCAACTTTAACCTTGCGGTGAAAATCCTCGCTGTGATTGGCGTATCCGCAATTTCATTGCTGCTCTATCTGCTCTCCGTTTTTACAATAACATCAGCGTTAAAACTATAAAAGTTATCAGTTACAGCCTGAGACAGAAAAAATATCTGTAAGCGTGATTCTATATTATTCAGAAATCGACAAGAATAGTCTTATAAAGGCAGGTATTGTGGTGGTATCGGCGCAGGAGTATCTCTTGGGATAGGGGCTTTGGGAAGTACTGCGTACGGTTTGAGAGCGACTAGTAGGTATTGTTATGGTGTTGGATCCTCAATGCATTCTGGTGCTATTACGAATACGATAGGCGATTCATTAATTTACAGAAGACCTCGTATTCATCGTCCCTGATCGATTTTATGCCAGTGTATTTTTGGACAATAGAAACGGACAAAAAAGATATAAAACGTTTGAACTCAACTGACTCCATTTTGACTCCACTTTTTTTGCGTGTCAAAATTACCTGGTGAAAATATGAGAATATAAACACAAATTACAACGAAGAACTACCAGAAAACACTCATGACACACTATTTGGAATTGAGTGGGAATAAAAATATAGAGCGTAAAACCTTTAAATTTTAAGGGCTTTACGCTCTTTTTTATTTGATAGCGATCTTTTGATTGATTAAATGACAAAGGCTCAGATTAAGACAATTCCAAAAGCCCCTGTATCATTTTTACGGCCTGCGCCCTCGTCGCATTGCCTTGAGGTGTGAAAACCGTTTCCCCGTTGGATTCGCTCCCGCCAATAATTCCGGCTTTCTGCATCGCGTCTACTGCAGCCGCAGCATAGCTGCTGATTTTCCCTTGATCGCCGAATGATATCGCATCCGAGGTTTTCGGAAGCGTAATCCCGCGTTTTTCAGCTACTCGGTACAATATTGCCGCCACTTGTTCACGGCTGATATTGTTGTCCGGAAGGAAATTGACACCGTTCGATTGCGCAACTCCCGTAACTAAATTATTGTTAGCAGCTATTTTGATCTGAGGCAATGCCCAGTGGCTCGTACTGTCGGCAAACGTAGTATCGCCGGTTCCGGTGAAGCCAAATGCTGCCACGATCATTTTTACAAACTGAGCTCTGGTTACATAAGTATCGGGTTTAAAGGTTCCATCTTCGTAACCAGACACGTATCCGGCTTTGACAGCAGCTGTGATATATGACTCGGCCCAGTGGCCTGATACGTCGCTGAACGTTACTGCTTCAACGGGTTTGTCCTCGATCGTATAAGTGAAAGTCGCAACGCTGCTGTTGGTATAACCGCTCTTGACCGCGATTGCTTTTATTTTCATTGATTTGCTGACAGATATTGCTTTGGTATAAAGTGTGCTTGCACTAGTCGGAGTTGTCCCATCTGTTGTGTAATAGATGCTGGCACCTCCTGTTGAGGTAGATAAACGAACGCTCTGCGCGCTGGTATAAGTACCGCTTCCAGGATCGGCCGTCGGGGCCGATGATTTTTGCGTCGATGTTCCTCCTCCGGAAGAACCGCTGGAACCGGAAGAAATTGTATAGTTAAAAGTCGCGACGTCACTGTTCACAAATCCGTCCTTTACCGCAATTGCTTTTATTATCATGCTCTTTTTAACGGAAATGCTGCCGTCATACAATTTGCTTGAGGTGCTTGGCGTTGAGCCGTCCGTCGTATAGTAAATGCTGGCATCCGGTGTTGAGGTTGATAAAGAGACACTCTGCGTACTACTATATTTCCCGGCGGGCGGACTTGCAGTCGGTGTTGAAACGATGTCACTATTACGTTTCAGTATGACTGTTTTTGTCAATGAAGCATCGCTGCTTAATACCTTAAAGGTACCTGAAGCGGTCTCGTATCCGGTCTTTGTTACGATATAAGCATAATCTCCCGAATCAAGGTCAAATTTCGCTTTCCCATTTGAGTCGGTCATTTGTACTATATCCGTATCGGGGTCGATCTTATATACTTCATTTGTATCGGGATTGATCTCGTATACTGATCCTACGGTTACTTCCGCTCCTCCGATTCCGTTCGTACCGTCTGTTACGGTAAAGTTCACCGCACAGGTCTCCTCGTATTTTAAGGTCACTTCTATTCGTCCGCTTGTCTCACCCGGATATACCCTTACTTCGACGGTACCCCATTGAGTCGAACCATTGCCAAACTGCGTCAGGTTGAGCGCAGTGACCGTAGGCTGGGTGCCTGTCCCTATCAGTTGCCTTTCTGTCAGTTGTTGTGGGCCCCAGATTCCAACCCCATAAGTATGTTGTAAAGTGTAAGTGCCAGGCGTGATGTCGTTAAATACATACACCTCGTCTTTACCGTAAGTTTCATACGTCATTTGTCTGGACGTACTTCTAGTGCCCCCTGCTGGTTGTCTTATCAAATCGAGTTCAGCGCCTCTGCCCCGCGTTTCAAACGAGTTTTCCACGTAATGAGGTGTACCGCTGGAGAAAGCCTCTACTTCAAAATAATATTCCGGATCAACGTTCAGGGTTTTAATGTTGAAGTAATTCTTCCCATAAACCATATCGCTATTATACAGTTTGTTGGGTTCAATGCCGTAGCGCACCACATACCCGTCGGCGCCATCCACCGGTTCCCACAACAAATTGGCGTTGCGGCGGTCTAATTGGCTGCGAACAGCCATTACATTATCCACCTTTGTGAAAGTTGCCTCATTCGGATTGCCGAAAACACGCAACTCCTTTACAGCAAACTTTCCTTTATCGGGCGTAAATACATTTGTCAACTTCACATACCGTCCTGTTACGGCGGTGGGGAGTTCGATGTAATCGGACTCTAAGTCCTGAGTATTATTGCTTTTGTCAATAATCGTGGTCCAGTTCTTGTTATCGTTGGATACTTCGACAGTATATGAGTGATATTGGGTAAGTGCGTTGTATGAGGCGGTGGCGCCAGCTCTGTCCCACAGTGTCTGTATCCCGCGAATATCACTTTCTTTGCCAAGGTCGACGGTTATATACTCGCCCGGATCGCCCGTTTGAGCGCTCCAGTATGACTTCCCATCCTGATCCACCGCCAATGCCGGCCAGTAATTCACAAGCGTGGAAGATGTTTCGACCCGTTTGTTTAGGGATAAAAGCATCCATCCCGTAAAATTATCCTTGACCGGATCCGACTTGACGCCGGGCAGATATTGCGGATAATCACCAAATTCGACATTTCCGTGCGCCACGCCCTCTGCGTCGAAATCTGAGGGGTAGAGAGAGATAAGCGTATTACCGTTTCCGCCACTTTGGGTGAACGCCGTCATACAGATGGTCCAAAGCTTACCCTGCTTGTCTAGGAATATACTGCCGTGGCCGGCGCCCGGCGCTACGCCTGATGTGTTCCTTGTAAGCGGGTTATTTTCATCATATACATATGGACCCAACGGATCGTCTGCTACGTATACGCCCTGCGCATAAGAGGCAAATTCGAGGCCGATAGATGAATACAACACATAGTATTTGCCATTGTACTTGAGCGGATGGGGACCTTCAGTCCATCCATATTCTTGGGGACGGTATTCCCTGTCGGTGAAATATGGAAAGATAAGGTCATCTTTATATCTGGTTTCCCAACCATGTTTATGGGGGTCGCCCCAAAGGCAGACAACGGGTTTATCTATTTCTTTGAAGGTTGTTTTATCTAATTCAACGACGCGAATCCCCAAAATCTGCGACCATCCGTAGTACATAAACAGCCGGCCTGATTCTTCATCGTAAAGCATACTGGCATCACCATAATTGTTGCTGGAAAATGTACCGCAATCATACCATATTCCCGATTTCGGATCGTCAGTCGTCCTTACTCTGCTTTCTGTATTTCCGGCATAGTTATACAGTTTGCCGTCAATTTCCGTAATACCTACTATCCCGCCCAGTAAATTCGGCGCAGCGACATACGTCCAGTTTACGAAGTCATTTGACCACCAATAGCCCTTTTGGAAACTTATAAATAGATAGTAGTCACCATTAAATATTTTGACAACAGGCTCGCCGCCTCTCGACACTCTCCCCGAACCCTGAGTAAGCGAAATGGGATTACAGTACGTGGTTGCGTTTTGTATGAACTCCTTTCCCGATGGCACTACCGGTAGAGCCGACGTTGAAACCGCGCTTCCGGTGATCTGGTTGCCGCTGGTCTCTCCTCCCTGGGCCTCGACTGCGCCGCTCGCGCCCATAAAACAAGTGGCTGTGATGACAAACGATAAAAGAATACTTAGTAACTTTTTCATAAGACTCTCCTTTTTGTGGTTATACTACCACCAATAAAATATAATTATCTCAGAAGCTTGTCATTGGTCAGTGGTTTGCCATTGCTCAGTTGGTTTGTTGTTACTCAATAGTTAACAGCGTTCAGACCGCCATCGCGGCTTTTCTTTTTACACCCCCTTATTTAATTATTTCATGCGCCCCTGTCTTCATCCCATTGCTTTTGCCAGGTATTCTGCGTCTGCGGGTCGTCGTCCGGTACCGTCCTTTCCACCATAGAAGAACTGGGAGCGGCGGGAATCAGGCCGGTGGTCTTACCAGATAGGAGATCTTGGTAGTGCTCCCCAGGACTGTACTGCAACGGTTTTCAGCGTCATCATGAAGTCATCCGTCGCTCTCGCTCTGTGCGAAGGAGCTCATCGGAAACATGCTGAGCACCATGTATAAAGCCAGAAAAATAGATAGAAACCCTCTTCCTTTTAACATAAAAAATACACTCCCTTTCAAAATAAAAATTAATTGTGCGCTTGGAATAAGGGCTTTTTTTCATCACCTCTGCTTTCAAGACTCTTCTGATGTCTGGAACCGGGGAGAGCCGGCTTGTCCATTTTTTCGGCGTATTCTGCAAACTCTCGAAGATTTGCAGAGCCGCTGCTGGCGTCAAAGTTGAAGCCGACGTTTTTCAGGTCGCCGGCTTTTTCGTTTCGTTAATTTATTGAAACACTTTTGCAAAACTATTTTATATAAGTTTTAATTTATCATATCACTCTCAAATCTCATGATTCAACTAAATCAGCTCTAAAAATTTCAACAGTTTATGCATATAAGATTAATAATTCATCATATTTTCTAAAAATATGACGTGGTGACCTTAAATCATCTACGCTATGGTGTTTTTCTTAGTACGGCATTGGCGGCGCGTTTTCGCCTTAATGTTGTATTTCTGTTATGGATGAAGAACACCGTTTCTTGATCCATTTTTTAGCTTTTTGCTGCCGCTTGTTCAGGTTCTCAGAGTTGAATAGGGTTGAACAAAATTCGTCAAATTCAGGATGGGAAGCCTGGCGTTTTCCTTACTGTGGTTTGACTTTTTTATTTATTAAAACGGAAAATCATGATATGGAAAAGATCCCTCTTTTGGAGATGAAAGGGAATACGAAAAGATTTGAAAATGTCCTTGCCAACGACAGCATAGACCTGAAAATGTATCCGGGAGAGAGCCATGCTTTATTGGGAGAAAACGGCTCCGGAAAAAGTACGCTGATGAATATTCTGCTTGGAATCTACAAGCCGAATGTGGGCGGGGTTATTTTAGGTGATTAATATTGTTTGATAGGGGATAGCGTGGTATGATTCAGCTAAAGTTTAGAAAAGTTATCTTTACGATTGAATTTTGGGGTTGAGGGAAATTGTGCTTCATATGGATAGAAAAACAGGAGAAATTGAAGAAGTGTATAATGGCCCGGGAGATATTCCGTTTGAGAAAGCTTATCATTATCAGAAACTGATCAGGGAAGTCAACGGTGAAGTGAAGATTAAATCACCTGTTGGCTGTATCTGGATGCTTTAATCCTGAATAAGGCAAATTATATTAAAAAATAATGAGCCATAAATTATTATTTCGACAAAAAAATTAAAAAAGGTATGCTATAACTTCATTATTAAATAAAAAAATACAGAATGATTGGAGGTAGCTACTATGGGAGATAAAAGTCCGAAGGACAAGGAAAAGAAGAAGAAGAAGAGCGCTGAAAAGAAATCCGAAAAGAACTCTGCTGCTACAGCATCTTCCTCAATAAAGACAGGCAAGCTTAAATAAAGTAAAATAAGGCGAAGCTTTAATGAGTACAATTGGCTTACAGGTTGATCCTATATTCAAGATAAATAAAAAAGATTTGATAAAATAAACACAAAACCCCTAGAAATCAATATTAGTTCTAGGGGTTTTAATTGAAAACGTTGAACCGTCTGATTAGGCTTTCTCTGCTTCGTTGACCAGCTCATTCATCAAATTCCGAACACTCATGATTTCGTTGACTCGATATGCATTCGTTCCAGTAAAGACCAAGCCGTCATTAACATTGCCGGTTACTGACCGAATCAGCGCTTCTACAATACAAAATTTTGCTTCCTTCGCATGGCAGGATTTCATGCAGCCCGAGCAATGATCGATCTTTAAGGGAGTGGTTTTAATCTTCTCCGAAAATTGATTCTTCAAAGCCCTTCCTGGCATTCCAACCGGGCTTTTTATGATCTCGATATCTCCTTCTTCTGCATGGATAATGGCATTTTTGAAATTGATATGTGCATCACATTCGTCGGTGGTTATGAACCTTGTGGAAATCTGAACCGCTGAGGCGCCGAGTTTTATATATCTGGCGATATCTGCTCCGGTAAAAATTCCACCCGCAGCGGCGACCGGAATCTTCTTTGCATATTTTTCCTCAAAAGGCCGTATCTCTTCCAGGACTTCTTTCAGCACGCCCTCGAGCGTGGGTCTGTTATCTGATGTCAATTCTTCCATGCTGAAGCCTAAGTGCCCTCCGGCATCCGGGCCTTCTACAACAATCATATCAGGAAGCCGATTGTATCGCTTATCCCACATTTTGCAGATTACAGCAGCAGTTCTTCCTGATGAAGCCATCGGAGCTATTTTCGTATTGTAGCCCTGCACGAGTTCGGGGAGCTTTGAAGGAAGGCCGGCACCGGAGATGATGATATCGATCCCTTCTTCGGCTGCCGCTTTCACGAGTTCCTCATAGTCATTCACTGCAGCCAGAAAATTGACTCCGATCACGCCATTTGGACTAAGTTCTCTTGCGGCACGGATTTCTTTTCTCAGCGCGCGGATATTCGCCTCCATGGGATTGGTTTCGAAATCTGGTTCCAAAAATCCAAGCACCACACCTGAAATGACACCGATGCCACCTTCATTTGCAACTGCTGAAGCCAGCCTGGACCTGGAAACGCCAATCCCCATTCCGCCTTGTATAATTGGTTTTTGTATGGTTAGGTCCCCTACTACAAGAGATGGTAATTTCATATTGCCCTCCGTACGATCGTTTTCACCGTATGCATATGTAATAACAATAATAATCATTACATCGAGTAATCGATACTACATATTGTGATATTTAATATAATAGCATATGACGGAGAAGTGTCAATACAGGAGTGAAAAACTTATATGATTAATTTGAGTTATAAACTTTGCAGGCTACTTAACAAGGCGGATATTTTGTACAAACCGCAGCTTACTGTTCATATCCTCCTTTGCTCATTCTAAAGCATACTGCTTTGCTCAGGATGTAATATATGATGGCGCAATAAACAGCAACTGCGCCTGTTGCTGTGGCATATCGAAAAGCGGGAGTACACTCCAGTGTGATTGGATCAAGGAAGAAGTAATAAACAGGGGTGGCAGTAATAAATACAAAGACAGCAACCGGATTAAAGCCCTTCCAGAAATAGAACTTTGATTCCGGAGTTTTGTTATAGAACTGTCTCATGTCCCATTTCTGATTTCTGAGGAGGAAAAAGTCCACTACTGCCATCATCGAAATCGGACAGTAGATCAGACAAGCCAGGCCGAGAATAAAATAGAAATGGTCATAGATAAGATTTGACCAAAACAGGCCGATTAAAGTCGGTACCATATAAACAGCCGTTACGATGAACCATCTCTGCCTGAACAAAGCCCTGACCTGCTTCAGTCCAAGCGAAGTGGTGTAAATCATAATCGAATTTGCCGAGATATTTGCTATGCTTACAAGGATCAAGGAAAGGATTCCAAGTGCCCCTCCGCAGATCGGAATCATCCATGAGGCAGGGTCGCTGTCTCCAATAAGCAGAGCTGCTGCGGCTCCAAGTGCTGTGCCGACAGTAGCTGCAAATACAAGTCCTAATATATTGGGCCAGAAAGCGGCCCTTGATGTCTTACAGATTCTTGCAAGGCCTCCGATGTTAGGCCACCATGAAAAACCGGCGCCAAGGCTGAGCTCAAAGGCGATAAGGAAGTTTAGCCACGGATCATCAAAGGGTTCCAAAGCTGACATTTGCGCGATCTCTCCCCAACCGACACTTCTGCTGATGAGAAAGATAAGAATGACAATGACGACTAAGAATACAGGAACAACGATGGTGCTCATGATCTTGATCAGGTGCGGTCCTCTCAGGGTTACGAACCAGCAGAAAAGAGCAACAATCAGGCCAAATACGACAACATATAAGTTGGATGAAAAATCTTTGCCGGTTATGTAGTTTAGAATCTGGATCACTGATCGGGAAACTAAAGTACAAAGAACGATGGTCCAGCCCACGGTAACTACCGCGTTGAGCACAAGATAGGATTTTGTTCCGTTATGACCCAGGTAGCTGATAGAGGAGGTGAACCCGTCTATTCCATATTTTGCAGATGGCAGGGAGGTTGACATGCTGAGCAATATGATTGCAATCATATTGCCGGATATGGATGCAATGATTGCAAGCTTAAAATCTACAAAAAGTGCAAGCGTGCCTCCAATCAAGAAGCACCATGTAGCGACCGCAAAACCGGTAATGACAAACGAATAATCCCGAAAGCCATATTCCCGATCATTCTTCATAATTGGCAGAAGGTCAAACTGAACTTCGCTGTTGATGTTCATTTCGTGTTTACGCATGATTCCTTTCCTCCCTAAAACAGCTTAATTGCATAATACAGAAGCGGGAGGAGGCCAAGCACAAAGAATGTTATCGCAATCCCGATCCAGTCCGATTTTGGCAGAGGGTTAACGACTTTTCCGTCTCTTTCGATTTCTTCCAGTCTGATCAACAAGTCATTTTCATTTTCGGGGCTCATTTCTGTTTTGCCCGTGAGTTCTTCCCGAATGGACGTTATGCTTTCCATAAATACCTCCGAAATTTCATGTTTTTCATTTTGACAATTTACCAAATACCTCATAAACAATTTTCAGGGCAGCCCAGGAAGTAATATTGTTCACGCTGTCAAGGGGAGGAGAAACTTCTACAAGATCAAGGGCTGCAATCGGAAGATTTGTCATGAGAAACTTAATGATTTCCATAAGCTCTCTTGATGATAATCCACCGGCTTCAGGAGTACCTGTTCCCGGAGCAAAGGCAGGATCCAGAACGTCAATGTCAAGGCTGATGTACAAAGCATCATACCCTTGGAACTTTGTCTTTAGTTTCTCGCAGGCAGCCTGCCAGCCCTCATAGAAAATGTCGTATGCTCTGATTCGAAGAAGCTCGGGGTTTTCCTTGTAAAACACCACTTCCTCGTTTTCGTAGGATCTGATGCCCACCTGGGCCAGATCTGCAGGTTTGATAACATCTTCCACCGCTCGTCGAATCGGGCAGGCGTGCGACCATTTTGAGCCATCATACTCATCGCACAGATCAGGATGGGAGTCAAAGTGAATGATACCGATTCGCTTGCCCTGATAATGCTGTCCGTAAGCTCTGGTCAGCGGGATCGTCACGGAATGGTCTCCTCCAAAGAACAGACAAAATTTACCCATACTGAAAAGAGTCAGTGCTTCTTTTTCTACTTTTGCATAATATTCTTCCCAGTTCAAACTGAAAGGAACGTCACCGTGATCATATACCTTCAGGTGATCAATCACAAACCCCTCTTCTGTCGTTGCGGGAAGATACCTGGATAGGCTTCTGATTTTTTCAGGGGCCAAAGCGGACCCTTTCCCACAGCTTACTGCTCCGTCAAATGGAACGCCCATTACGGTTACGTCCGCGTCTTTGATTTCTTCACAATTTAATTCTCCCCAGGGCTTCAAGTCGACCATTCATACACCTCTTTCCGATTGCCGGCAACGATGCAGGCAAAGAAACAATCTCGTTTTATTAGATATAACTTTCCTTAAATATACTGTTTTTATTTCTGGGTTAAAACAGTATTAAGTGGTATTTATCAGGAATAAAAATACTACTTTAGTGGTAGACAAATACTACCGGACATGATAGGCTTTGCTTATCATACTGGAATTAGGAAGGAAGATTTATGCTATCACAAAGCGAATGGGAAAAGCTCAACGATTTGGTGATTACCATCAACAATATTAGAGACTCGGCTTCCATGAGGACTGCTTTTCTTCAAAAGCTTATGAACCTTATTGATTTTGATTTTTCGGAATTCGACATCGGCATTATCAAGAAGGCATCTGCGCCTCAGTTGGTTGATCCTATCGTAGTGAGTAAATTCAGCAAGAAGTTCGAGGAGGAATTCATATACCAGTATGAGAACGTCTTTGCCCCGATGGATTATGTGAATTGGGTTTTCATGAGCCCGGAGTCACTTGTTTACAGAGAATCCGATCTTCTGAACGAAGAAGTTCGCAAGCAGAGCCCGTTTTACCTAAACTATCTTAAAGTCTATGATTTGGTTTATATTTCGGGAATCGTCCTTGCCTGCCAAGGAAGATTTCACGGAGCCATAAGCCTGTACAAATGCGAACGAAACGGAGATTTTTCAGAACGAGACGTTTATATATTAAAGCAGCTTCAACCGCATTTGCATGCTAGGTTTGAAGCGGATGCGGAAACGATTCGAAAAAACGAAAAGAGTCTTTCCTATATGCTGAAAAATCAATTCAGGCTTACCAACCGGGAAATTGAAATCATGGGTTTGATTTATATGGGCTCGAGTAACGCTGATATTGCCAAGAAGGCAGGAATTGCACTCAATACGGTGAAGAAGCATGGATATAATATATACGAAAAACTGGAGGTGCAGAATAGGACGCAACTAGTAAAATTTATTATTGACAAAAATCTTTCCGGAATTTGGAAAGAAGAATAAGCAAAAAGTAAGAGGGACGGAGTTCTACCGCTATTTCGTAAGTAGGGACAATCGGTTAGAGGAACAAAATATTTGTAAAATAGAAACGATTGATGTCAGAAAATATGATTGGTAAAGTAGTAAAAATAAGGTAAGATGGTACTAGACTACTACGATTTATATTCGGAGGCATAAACCAATGAAAAAAAAATTTGTGTTCGTATTAATCATGATTTTGATCATTGCGCTTACCAGCTGCAAGGGTGCTGGGGATATTGAAGGATCTGGTGGTGCGATACCGCCGGAAGAGATGCTGCCGGTAGGAACCGTCAATGTAGACCTGATGGCAATGGGATTGCAAAGTGCCGAGGATAGCGATCGATTGACAGAATTGATTGATAAACTGCAAATTGGGATTGCAGCAAATCCGGATTGGCTCACGGATTATGTGAAAGAGTATGAGGGCAAAGAGCTGCCGTACCATCCCAATTTTGGATTGAGCCAAGAGGAATATGACGAATATCTGGGATTATCGGATAACATCAAACTATATAAGGCGGCGGATGGGGTTATTTCCATTGAAAAAACCGATGATGAGCAATATACAATCAGCCAAAAGGAAGGGCTAAGGCTCATCGACAATATCACCATCGATCTTTCGAATAATACTGTCTCAACAAATTTTGGAACTTGTAAATATAACGGAGAGATAAAGGCATCGGACCAGCAAATTGCAACGGGAAGATGGAATGGTTATTCCTGGATTCTGGAGGATATGTCGGATGCCAGTAATTATCAATCGATTCAGTTTAATTTGGGACAGATGGAGGATTCGAAAAAGATCATCATGTATTATCAGGTTCGGATGGCAAATGGAGAGAACCGGATCGATGATCTTGAAGTGATTCAATATCCTCTGTAGCTAGATCTGACGTCTCAATCTGCTTCGATGGCAAACACTGTATTCATAAAGCGGGTTTGGTAAGACATTGTATTGATATGACAGCAGATGAAACAGAATGAAAGCCTTCTAACTGTTAAAAAACGCAATGGTTTTCGCCCACGAATCCTTTTGCGCATACGTATTTCCTTTGACTGTTCCGCCTGTTACAAAAACGATTCTAGGGAACAGTTTCATGCTGAGTGTGACACTTAACGGAATCGTATAGGGAAAAGGAAATGGATGACCGGTATCTTCATAAGAGAAAAACTGATAATTATATGGATAATCAAATCGGGTCAATGTATCCATAATTTCATTACAGCCGTCGGCGGCGTTCCAGATGTTATCATTTTTACCGGCAAACAGTAATAAATCCGCCTTTGCATTTTCAATCCTTATTCGGGCAGCTTCTTTGTTTTGCGCGGAAGCTACCGCGGCTTTATAGGTATGCATGTAACCGAACGGTATATTTCTGATGAAGCAATCCAGCATGTTCTTATACAGAATCCGATTCTTTAGCCGGATAAAAGGTAATGGGTGCTTCCCATATGTCCAGGAAGAAACATTTTTATTGTTCAGTCCCTGAAAACAATAGGCATGTGGAGCAAACCCGACCACTTTCTTAATAATAGGGTATTTTGATGCGAGCAGGAGTGCCAGTTCGCCGCCTTTAGAGGTTCCGTGCACATAAATTTCATTTCCTTTTGTGATTGGATTTTGATCCAGCCATTGAAATACTCTTTCGAAGTATTCAATAGGAACTTCCGCAAGTTTTTTCGGTAAGCCCGTCTCATTAAAATATGCTACCGATAGCACATGAAACCCATGGGATGCCAGTTGGGCAGAAATAATGGAAAGAGCGGCCATATTACCATCGGAACCACCCAAGGCTACGATCGTCTTATTGCTGGTGTTTTCCGTATAAAAGAACTCGCCAACAAATCCATCTGTGACCTTCTGGATTTTCACCTCAGGTTTTTTATACAATCGTTCTAATGTGACACAGGCCTGTTTATTACCGTGCTCTGCGGTGATTTCAATAAAAAGACTCTTTTCTGTAGAAATATTTTTTACGATATCTTTTAGCCCTCCCTTAACCATTTTCATTGAGAGAATCAGCCCCATCGCATCCGGAAAATCGTAAGTTCCGAAATCAGGCTTTTGTGTCGATAAGTTTAATGTACCTTGTGCATCAGCGGTAAAACATGCAAAGGACTCAAACTTTGTTTTCTCTGCCCATGGCAATCGCATGTTTGCACGCAGCTTTACCTTACCGAATGGTGGTAATTCGGTAAGGTGAATTTCAATTTCTTCATCAGCAAGTGCTTTTCTAGGTTCTGCATATAATTGCATCTTTAATCCTCTCCTCCCATCTTATTTCTGAGTTCGGCGAACTCTTCAATTGCTCGAATCTGCTCATCTTCAGTGACTTTGAATTTAGTATCGATGTCTTCCTCAAAACCATCAAGTTCTTCACCGTCGAAACAATACAATTTTTTAAGTAAATTCCATAGCGTTTCAAGCTCTGCTTCCGTAAAACCGTGAAATAGGTTTGCGAAAAAGGCAATCCCTTTCTTGCCGCATTCCATCATAACCTCTTTGCCGGGTTCTGTGACTTTAACATTTACAGCTCGCTTATCGAGCATGCTTGGTATTGTCACAGCGTAGCCTTTTTTTTCTATGGCACTGATTAGAACATTTGTATTTTGCTTTGATGTTCCTAATTTTTTTGAGATGTTATTGATCGTTGTTTTATTTTCTGGTAGATGCATAACTGCTAGCAATGCCATAAATTGACGTGAGGTTAAATTCTCAAACTGTTCATCTCCCTTTATCTGAAGCTTATTCGCAATGGAAAAAAGCGTTGCGTATATTTGCTGCATGAGGGAATATTCCTTCATCACTTTTTCGTAATTCATTTTTCCTCCTTTTACAAAGACAGTATATTGTCTATGTAGAGGATATCACTAAGATTTAATAAAGTCAATATATTGTCTAAATGGTTTACAGGCTAATGGGCGTTGTGCTATTGCAAGTGACGAAAAGAATGTGTAAAATAAAGGAAACTAGAGACGGACCGCCTTAATAATGATGAAAGAAGTAGGTAAAGACATATGAGTATCCTGATAGCAGTTTTAATCTTGATTTTGGCCGCATTCCTGATCTTAATTGCGCTGAAGGGCAAAGGAAAACCCATAACTCTGCTGGATCATGACGGAAAACCCTATGAGAATGGGATCTCCACCCGTGAAGGAGTCATAATTGGAGGAAAGAAGCAGTATTTCTTTATCGCAGGCGAAAATAAGAACAACCCTGTTTTGCTGTTTTTGCATGGAGGCCCCGGCTCTCCGGAGGTGGCAATGCATCAGTTTATGCCAGGAGAACGTTTGGAGGAACGATTCACCGTCTGCTATTGGGAGCAGCGTGGGGCGGGACTTAGCTATGGCGCCCGGCTGGAAGCAGACAAAATGACATTGGAACTTATGGTCAGCGATACAATTGAGCTGACCGAGCATCTCATGGAGCGGTTCAATCAAAAACAGATTTACATAATGGGTCATTCCTGGGGAACTTTCCTTGGGACAAAAGTAATCAGTGCGAAGCCGGAATATTATAAGGCCTATTTTGGTATTGGCCAGGTATCGGATCAACTGGAATCGGAAAGAGCAGCTTATGGTTTTCTCTTGCAGCATGCAACCGAAATCAAAGATGAAAAGGCGGTAAGAGATTTAAAGAAGACAGATCCAAATAAAGACGATTTTCCAACAGATGAATATTTGAGAGCGGCCCGTACCAACTATATGAACAAATATGGAGTGGGCATCAAACATATAGAAAACTATAAAATGGCAGAGTTGATTAAAGCGGTTTTCTTATTTGAAGGCTATTCCGCTCTGGATTTTATGAAGTATGGATTGGGAAGTAAGTTCTCCACCGATAAAATGTTTCACATTGTTACCCGTGAAAATCTTATGAGAACGACGAACCAGTTTGAAGTCCCGATTTATATTTTTCACGGGGTGTACGATCTGCAAGTGTCTTATTCACTTGCATTGCAATATTTTGAATTGATGAAAGCTCCTGAAAAAGCATTTTACTCCTTTGAGCATTCGGCGCATTCACCAAACTTCGAGGAAACGAAGCTATTTTTAGAGATTGTTTTTTCATTGCTTGATCGATATAAATAGAAGGAAAGTTAATTAGAAGGAAAGGCAGTAACACAATATAATATGTTTTTTTCTGTTTGGATAAATGAGGCCGAAAACATAAAACAATGCCGGAGCGCTTACTGCTCCGGCATGCGTATTTTCTCCATGAGCGTACAGCAGGGCACCTCTTTGCCGTATCGCTATCCCCCGTTACATCGTCCTGTTACAGCATTTGCTTTGCAGAGAGAGGCGTGATTTCCAGAACCCTTGTTAAAAAGGAGAACTTTTCTTTCATCATATCGAATTCCGCACCGGACTCCAAATACTTAGCGGTTCCCTCCAAGACAAATCCTGTTCCCTGATAATCGTTAAACCCCATGACTTCTCTGCTTCCCAATGTAAGCTTAACCCGATTGTTTTCTTTCACATTTTTCTCTGTTCTTCTCATAGCGTAAGCGGGAATCAAAATTCTTTCATCCGGTGTCACCACAAGATAGGAATTCCAGGTGTTTACAATATGAGGTTCGTCTTTCCCCCAGGATACGATGGATACGACGCCTTCGTTTTTCAGTACTTCATAAAACTTTTCTGTAAGCATGTTGGATTGCCTCCTTAAAACTATTGGATATATCGCAGATAACTATTATCTACATTAAATCTAACATGAAGGGGCTCAAGTGTCAAGGAATAAAATATATTCCAGATAACATTTATCGCTAATATTGACGGACAAGCTAGATTGCAGTACTATGGTGAGAGACTTTCATTTGAAAAGGAGTGATATTTTGCAGTTTTCGATAGGAGTAGAGTACGCATTGCACTGTATGCTGTATATGGTGGATCTTCCAGCGGGTAAATCTGTTGGAATAAAAGATTTGGCAGCATATCAGGGTGTGTCTGAAACCTACCTTTCAAAAGTATATACAAAGCTTAGAAAATCGGGGCTTGTTAAATCAATCCCAGGGGTCAACGGGGGATACGAATTGGCTGGAAAACCGGAGGACATTACGTTCTGGGATATCATTGAAGCCATAGAAGGGGCTTCTCCGCTCTTCCAGTGTGCTGAAATCAGACAGAATGAGCTGCTGCTGGATAAGGACAACCTGCCCGACACCCATACGAAATGCCCTTGTCTGATCAAAGTCGTCATGCTGGAAGCGGAAGACCAGATGAGACAATATCTAAGGAATAAAACCCTTGCATGGCTGCACGGACAAGTGGCAGAGAAGCTTCCTGAGGAGCACAAAAGGGCTACTATGGAATGGTTTCAAAAGGCAGTTGCGAGATAATCTTCGTGCAGATCAATCTTGTCGAAAGACCAAGCCTATCATCAAAATAAATACAGATTCATATCAGAAAGGAATGCAATGGAATCGATTATAGAGCTCAAAAATATCAGAAAATGCTACGACAATGTCGTCGCCGTAAAGGACTTCAGCCTGGATGTAAAAAAGGGCGAATTTGTAACGTTTCTGGGCCCGTCGGGATGCGGGAAAACCACAACACTTCGGATGATTGCCGGATTTGAGCTGCCTACGGAAGGGCAGATCCTGCTGAACGGACGAGATATCAGTGTGATGCCGCCCAATAAGAGGCCCATCAATACCGTGTTTCAGCGGTATGCACTGTTTCCCCATTTGAATATCTTTGAGAATATTGCATTCGGCTTGAAATTAAAGACAAAAGAGGTAACCTATCGGAACAAAGCTGGAGAAACGATGACGCGGAAAGAGAAGCTGTCTGGTGCAGAAATTCGGGAAAAGGTAGAACGGGCATTGGAGGTCGTTGATCTGGAGGGATTTGAAAAGCGCGATGTATCCACGCTTTCCGGCGGGCAGCAGCAAAGAATCGCCATCGCAAGAGCCATTGTGAACGAACCGGAAATTTTGCTGCTGGACGAGCCTCTCGGAGCGCTTGACTTAAAAATGCGTAAAGAAATGCAGCTGGAGCTAAAATCCATGCATGAGCGGCTGGGGATTACCTTTATCTATGTGACCCACGACCAGGAAGAGGCCCTTACCATGTCCGATAAGGTTGTGGTCATGTCAGATGGAATGATCCAACAAATCGGAACGCCGGAAGAGATCTACAATGAGCCCAACACCGTATTTGTTGCAGACTTTATTGGGGAAAGCAATATTTTTAACGGTAAAATGTCCGGCAAAAAGGTGGTCCTGTTCTGCGGTTCGGAGTTTCCATGTCTCGATGACTTCCCTGTAGGGTCCGATGTAGACGTGGTTGTCAGACCGGAGGATATCGGCATGGCGCCAGCTGGTGCAGGACAATTAAATGCAGTGGTTCGTTCGGTTATCTTTAAAGGCATGCATTATGAAATTACTCTGGAATCGGGAGAAAGTGAAATCGTAATGCGGAGTACCAAGCTTGCAGCCATCGGTGAAGTGCTGGGCCTGACCATTGAGCCGGATGGGATTCATGTCATTCCTTCGGACACCAGTGTCAATCGTTACGAAGGCGTTATTACAGCCCTCGACAAGGTGGCCTTCGCAGACGGGGAGTTTGGCTGTGATGTGACAATGCTGTACCCTGGCTCAAGAATAGAACCCAACGGTCTGATGGACAGGGAAGGAAAGAAAATCAACATAATCGGAACACCGGTAAAGGTGAAAGTGCCGGTTGCTTCTGTTACCATGAGCGATGATCTTGAAGAGGGGGATCTGACGGGACATATCATTTCTCTCATTTACAAAGGAGATCATTATCATTATGTAGTGCGTACGAAGAGTGGGGCGGACTTTCACCTCCATGACAAGGATCTTTGGAACGAAGAGGATCATGTAAGCATTTCGGTGCCTGCGGAGCGCATCCAGCTATCTCTGGAAATCATGGAGGAGCAACGCTGATGAACTACCATTTTTCACGAAGGCAGCTTTGCATTCCCTACGCTGCGTTTTTGATCTGCTTTGTCATCGCCCCTCTTTTGGTGATTCTCTATTATGCATTTACCAACGGAGAGGGAAGCTTCACTCTGGGCAATTTGACGGGATTTTTCAGCAGCCCCAATACCGTGGGGACGCTGTTCTACAGCGTACTGATCGCCGTTACAACCACTTGCACCTGCCTGCTCATTGCGTATCCGGCCGCTTACATACTGGCCCGAAGCAAAATGAAGAGAAAAACAATCTTGCTGGCTATATTTATCGTTCCTATGTGGATCAATTTTACCCTGAGAATCGTTGCGCTGAAGGAAGTGCTGACCCTGCTGGAAGGAAATCTGGCGTACCATCCGTTTTTGAACACCATCATCGGGATGACCTACGATTTTCTTCCCTTTATGATCCTTCCCCTGTTTACAACACTGACCAAGATGGACGAAAGCCTTTTGGAGGCGGCGTATGATCTGGGTGCAGGCAAAGCTGCTGCTTTTGTGAAAGTCATATTGCCTCTTTCGGCACCGGGGATCGTAAGTGGGGTGACCATGGTATTCCTGCCGGCCATGACCAATTATGTCATCCTTGATATGCTGTACAACAGTACCTATATCATGGGAAGCCTCATTGGCAGTTATTTTAGTTCTTATGACTGGAACAGCGGTTCCATGATATCCATCATCCTGCTATTGATTATCTTTCTTCTGACCTGGGCAACCAACGGATTCAGAGAAGATGATAACAGAAGGGGGGCCTTGCTGTGATGCGAAAAATTATGGGCGGAGCCTGGCTTGGTCTGGTATTGCTGTTTTTGTACCTGCCGATTTTGATTCTTGCTGTATATAGCTTTACGGACACTCCTACCATTGGTACCTCAGGAGATTTTTCCTTTCGAAATTATAGTAAGCTTTTTACAACCCCTGAGCTGCTTGAGATGATCGCCGGAACCCTGTCACTGGCAATGAAGAGTGCAGTGATTTCAACCATTCTTGGAACTATGGGGGCCATCGGCGCCTTCTATTCCAGAAAAGGGCTTCGAAGCTTTGTTGTCGCATCCAATCAGATTCCAGTGGTCAATGCGGATGTGGTAACGGGATTTTCCATCTGCGTACTGCTGATCGTTGTACTCGGTGTGGATAAGGAAACCTTTATTCCCTTGATTGTTGGTCATGTTGTACTTGCCACGCCCTTTGTCTACCTTTCTGTTGTGCCCAGGCTAAAACAGATGGATCATAATCTGTATGAGGCAGCACTGGATTTGGGTGCAAATGCGGCAACGGCTTTAAGAAAAGTGGTCATTCCCCAGTTGATTCCAGGGATTGTATCAGGCTTCCTGCTGGCGGTAACCCTTTCTCTGGATGATTATTTTATAACAACTTATACGAAGCCTGCAACCTTTGATACCATCAGCACCTATGTGGTAAATGCCACAAAGGGTGCTCAGACTGATATCAAAACAGCGCTATGGGCCTTGTCCACCGTGATTTTTGTGATCATCCTTCTGGCGGTATTGATGGGGAATCTTGCCGGAGGCAGAAAGGATGGTGGCAAGCGTGTTAAAAATGAACGGTAAAACAAGCTTCAAGGCAAAAGAACTTCCAGCCCGTTGGAATCGTCTGTCTGTTGCAGCCCATTGGATTCGCCTGTCCGTTGCAGCACTTTTGAATCAACTGTCTGTTCCAGCACTTGCGATTTTTCTGTCTGTTCTGATTGCAATTTCACCTATGTTGCAGGGCTTGCCGCTTGGAGCTCCCATGAGAGAAAATTTGATAGTGGGACATGCTGCTTTGCCGCAGTGGAATTTTATAGCAGAAGCAAAGAGCCCCAGCGATGTCACGGTATTGAAGGTGGCCAACTGGGAAGAATACATTGACGAGGGCGGCTGGGATGATGAGGAAGCAATCGAGCTGGACAGCGGAACCATCACAAGCAAGGATGGCCTGGTTGCAGATTTCGAAGCTTGGTATTATGAGACTTATGGGAAGCAGGTGAAGGTTGAATATTCCACCTATGGAACCAATGAGGATTTATACAGCCAATTGACTTTGGGGGACACCTTTGACCTTGTATGCCCATCGGAATATATGATGATGAAGCTAATGAAAGAGGATCTGCTGCAGCCTTTGTCAGCCCGCTTTTTTGATCCTTCCGTGGAGTATAATTACTACACCAGAGGCGTATCTCCGTATATTGAAGACATATTTTCCGGCAACGAAATTAACGGAAAACCTTGGGGTGCTTATATGGCAGGATATATGTGGGGGGTCATCGGTATTGTGTACAACCCGGAGGAGGTCAGCGATGAGGAGGCATCCACTTGGTCGATTCTGACCAATCCTGCATTTCGGAAGCAGGTGACCATAAAGGATAGCGCAAGAGAAGCCTACTTTCCGGTTCTGGCAATAATGAATCAAGAACGACTGCTCAGTGATGAATTCAAAAACAGCCCGGATTATCATGAGAAACTGGCAGAGCTGATGAATGACACCAGCCCCGGGACTATGGCCAAGGCAGAGCCGATCCTGCGGGAGATTCGGCAGAATGTCTACTCCTTTGAAACGGAAAGCGGCAAAGCCGATATGGTTACAGGAAAGGTTGTCGCCAATCTGCAGTGGTCCGGCGACGGTGCCTATACACTGGATCAGGCGGAAGCAGATGACTACTACCTGAAGTTCGCCGTTCCCGAGGAATGCACCAATCTCTGGTTTGACGGCTGGGTGATGCTAAAATCGGGCATTAAGGGTGATACTGAGAAGCAGCAGGCCGCAGAAGCGTTTATCAATTTCCTTTCCAGACCGGATAACGTAGTCAGGAATATGTACTATGTAGGCTATACCTCCGTCATCTCCGGTGGGGAGGATTCTCAAATCTTTGATTATGTGGACTATTGCTACGGTGCTGAAGAAGGGGATACGATCCGGTATCCGCTGGGCTACTTTTTCAGCGGAGATGACACCGATGAGGACTATGTAATCACAGCCCCGGCCGATCAGGCGCAGCGCCAGCTGTTTGCTCAGTACCCTCCCCTTGAAGTCTTTGATCGAAGCGCGGTAATGCTTTATTTCCCCGACGATGTGAACGCAGAGCTCAATCAAATGTGGATCAATGTACGGTGCTTCAATTTTGATCAGGTATCTGGTCAGACCTGGCTGAAAGTGATTCTTGTCCTTGGCCTTATTGGCCTAGTGATCGCGGCCCTGCGTTTCCGGCATAGTATCTTCAAAAGACCTGTAAAACGGGGATTTTACAGATCAGATTAAGAAAGTAAAAAAGAGGAGGGAGATTTACATGATAAAAAAATGCAGACAGTGCGGATGTCAATTAAAACCTGGTGAAAGTAATGAGATCTGTGAGAAATGCCGAAAGAAAAAGAGGGACGCGCAAGCAGAAGTGAACCTGAAAAGGAAAAAAAGAAAATCAAAAATAGGTTAATCATAAGTTGCCCTCCTTTGTCAAAGGAGAGTAACTAGCAGTTTGAAAAAAGATGGCTACTGCCATCTTTTTCGTTGTTTTTGGATATCTTATAATTATTAATTCCTATGAGATGTTCAGGCTTAAATTCCCTGAAGAGGGGCATGCTAAAGGACAATAACGATTATAAGGAGTTGTTCATGGCAATGTTAATTTTTGCAGTGATCTTTATCAATCTTGCGCTGGTATTTTATACTGTGGCCGTCTGGGGCGAGAAGATTCAAGGAAGCCTTAAAGGGTGGCATCTGGTGCTATTCTGGACCGGTTTGGTTTTTGATACGTTAGGTACAGCAAACATGAGCAGGCTTGCAGGAGAAGGCTTTCGCATGAATTTTCACGGGATCACCGGTATTCTTGCAATTCTGCTGATGCTGATCCATACGTTATGGGCCACCCGGGTATTGGCCCAAAATGATCTAAGGCTGAAATCTACATTTCACAGATTCAGCATCCTGGTATGGCTGATCTGGCTGATTCCCTTTGTTTCGGGTGCTTTGCTTGGAATGATGCGAGGCTAACCACGGTACCGTTTTGCTGAGAAATGCAGCAAGGCAGAGCCGACGAACCGCATTTTGGCTGAGTATACTCCGATTGAAGCCTCTAGAAACCGATGTTCGCATCCATCGGCCAGATTTGTGAGACAATACCGCTCTCCTGAAGTGCCAGAATGTCTGATGGCGATCCCTGTACCATCACACCGTAAGTCTTGACCCCTTGGGCGGATACGTAGTCCAGTACGGACTGATAATAGCGCGGCCAATCCCGATCAGACGGCAGCATTTCTAAAAATTTCGTATGATCCAGTGAATAGTTTAGAAGGCTGAAGAAGTGCGTCTCGTAATCAGTACTTTTCGTATCACCATTGCTTTTTGAGAGCGTAGCGAGCTCAAAGCAAGGATATTTTTTATTGATCCCCTCGTAAATATATCCGGAGCCTGTAAGCTCCATACCGCAGAGAGGATACAGTTGTTCATCCTCCGGTGCATTACGGATGCCGGCCCATACAAACAGTGTGCGGCTGGTCTTTTTTAAGTCCACTAGTTCTTCCATGGTAAGATCTCTGGAGAAAGAAACGGCTGCGGTCACGTTGATATAGTCGGGAAGTTCTTTTATCTTCTGCAGATACCATTCCTTGCTGTCGGTCGGGAGGGAGTAGCTTGGAGCTGCTGCCCTGTCGAATATATTCATGGAGAGATTGCTGGCCTCAAAAGAATAAGGGAGAGTCAGCTTGTTCTTGTCCAGAGATGCAGTGAGATATTCCTGCTCTCCTTTAAAGAAATTATATCGGGAAAGAGTCAGGGAGTATTTTCCGATTTCTGTGTTTTCAATCATGGAATTTGCATAATAATAACCTGCTTGATGAAGTTCGGTATATGCAATGAGTGAAAAGTCGATATCATATGCAAACTCATCGTATTTCATGGTCATGGGATTATAGTATTGGTCATTGATCAGAGGCTTTACGGCAAAGGGAATCAGCAGGGCTAGAACAGCCATAATCATCACTGATATCAGTACGATATTTAGACTGCGCCGTCTAATTGCTTTTTTCACTAGATTTAATTCAACGCTTGGCTCGGCGTTTGACGCATAGCTTTGATCCAATTCTTCCTCAAGAAATTCTGAAATAAGCTGGTTCTTTTCCAGCTCAGACTCGATCATAGCAACTTCCTCGGGAGTTGCTTCCCCCGCTTTATATCGTTCAAAGGCATCTTTAAATATCATAGCCACTCTCCTCTATTATTTGTTTCAGATTCTTTCTTGCGCGAAACATCCGTGTTTTGATGCTTCCCGGCGTTGCACCCAGCATCCTGGCGATTTCCTTCAACTGCAAATTTGAAAAGTAATGCAGGACTAGCAGCTCCTGATCAGAATCGGGCAGCCGCTGGATACATTCATACAGGATTGCGTTTCCTTCCTCACGAAGAAGATTTTTTTCAGGCGTTGTACCGTCGGCAATATGATGCAGCGCATGGGGATCATCGGAAATTCTTTTTCTTCGCCGTAGAAGATCAATCCATAAATTCTTGCATACGCGAAGCAGCCAGTACTGGAAGGATGTATGCTCATCAGAAAGAGAAAGATAAGCCTTTACAAAAGCCTCAGAGACGATATCTTCCGCAGTTTCCCGGCTGTGGCAGAGGGAAAGGGTGTAGAGTAATGCAGAATTGTAGTTGCGAACGTAAAGCTGTTCTAAAATATCGCGATCCATTTCTTTCCCCCTCTCATTTAATAAACGAATGAAATCCCAAAAGGTTACACGCCCATGACCTACTCAAATATTATATCGGGAAACAGGGTGAAAACATAGAGTTGGTAAAAAAGATCCGATTTTTAAAAAATACGCAGGTTTTCAAAAAAACATGGGTTTCAAAAAATACACGTGTTAAAAAAAACATGGGTTTCAAAAAAACACTTGACGGTAAACTGTAT
The DNA here is from genome assembly GCA_015243575.1 of Clostridiales bacterium. Taxonomy (NCBI): domain Bacteria; kingdom Bacillati; phylum Bacillota; class Clostridia; order Peptostreptococcales; family Anaerovoracaceae; genus Anoxybacterium; species Anoxybacterium hadale. The sequence goes on along the minus strand of CP042469.1, from coordinate 3,046,603 downwards.
CATGGATATAATACGGTTAAACTGTATTATGACAGTGACACGGTTTTGCTTTTATTTTTTCATATGAAAGATAGTGGGTTGAGTTCAATGATATCCTTTGAACATTTTAAAATGGAGGACGGAAGTCCGATCTACACACAAATCATCCTATATATCAAAAGGGGTATTGTAGCAGGAACGATACGGGATCAGGATGAAATTCCTTCGAGGCGCGTACTTTCCAGCCTTCTTGGCGTGAACCCAAATACAGTTCAGAAGGCGTATCGAATGCTGGAGGAAGAGCATCTGATCGAATCTAGGTCAGGGGCGAAAAGCTATGTGACGGTCAATGATGAGCAGATACACTTGATCCGAAGTCAATTGCTGGAAAGCGACGTAACATCGCTGATCACCTCCATGAAGCAGATGGGGGTATCAAAGGAGGAAGCAGCTTGCTTGATCAACAGGCTTTGGGATGAGTAATTTGAGCCTGAGATTCTTTGGAGCAAGCCTATAGGAATTGGGATAATGGGGAGTTAAACGATTGGGAGCTTGAGCGTTATCAGGGTTTTATTCTGTTTTCAAATGAGAACAGCAATATGCTTGAAAATGGTAGTAGATAAGGAGTTAGGTCATGAATCGGTATGTTTCTGTTTTTCTGTTGGCGTTGAGAAGTACGGTATACAAAATTGCAGGGGTTCTTCTTCTGATGGCTGGGGCAGAAGGGGTCTTGTTCTGGATGCAGCTGCAGCGGACAGGTGGAAATAAAATTGTTCTCTTAGAAGAGATCATTCAGAGCAGCGGAATTCCATTGGTTAGTGGGGGGGCGTTTCTGCTTGTCTGCGTCATACTAAGCCTTGTGGGCTGTGAGCTTTCTGGAAGCAGGGTGAGATACACGATTCAGAGGCTTTCCGTTCGGGAAGAGGCGGTTGTAATTCTTTGGGGAGTCAACAGTATGCTCGCTCTTTACATTTTCTGGGCAGTACAGCTGGGGATTGTGCTGCTGCTGAGCAAACTGTATATTGACATTATGGAGCCGGTATATTTCAATAGCCAGACGCTTTTTCTTGCATTTCATAGCAGTGGATTTTTGCATAGCCTGCTGCCTTTGGAGGAAACCAGCCGTCTTCTCCGGAACGTTGCTCTGATTTTCAGCCTTGGAATCACGGCATCATGCTTTGCTCAGAAACAGCGGCGGGGGCAACGGGGTGTTGCAGTGGTACTGCTTGCAGCGTTAACGATCATCTTTTTCTCCTCTGATTTGGGACTGCTTGGTTCAGATATCACCATATCGGTAATAGCATTAGCAACAGCAGCGTTTTCCCTTTATTCCATCTTCAGGGTTGAGCTGTATCAAGAATAAGGAGCAAGGACAAGGTGAATCCATGAAGAAGATAAACGTAAAAGAAAAACAAATATTATCATTTGTTCCTCTGGGAATCGATTTGCAGCAGGAATTGAAATGGATTACTATCTTGCTGGCAGTAAGCTTTCTCTACAGCATGACATTCTTAATTTACCTGTCAAATGCATATCATGAGCTGTTTACGTATATTGCCGGTAAAAAAGTAATGATCGATGGAGCAATCATGCAGGACTTTGTTGAGCTTCTGGGGAACAGCCTTTCAGGGTTTCTGATTACGGCGCTGAGCATGGCGGGGTTGCTGGGGTATCACTACCTCTATCACTTTCAAGGCAGCAAGAGCATCTATCTGATGAAAAGGCTGCCTGACCGCATGGAACTTTGGAAAAGGTGCCTCGGGCTTCCTGTGCTGGCTGCGGCCTTATCCCTGTGTATTGCAGTGCTTCTGCTGACTGTCTACTTTGGAATTTATCTGCTTGTGACTCCGGAGGTTTGCCTTACACCGGATCAATGGAGAAAAATATGGGATGCTTATTTTGAGGCCGTAAGGCGTATTTAGGAGTAGAGATTTTGGGGCCGTAAGGCGTATTTAGGAGTAGAGCTATGTTGGAGATTCGTAATTTAAGTAAATCATATATCGGTAAAACGGCGCTGACGAAAGTTGACCTGAAATTGGCACCGGGAGAAATCATCGGTCTTTTTGGAGAAAATGGTGCAGGCAAGTCAACCCTGATGAAATGTATCCTTGGTTTTTTGCAATATCAGGGAGAAATCACTCTTGACGGCGAGGCGATCACGAGGAAAAACATTGCCAGGCTTTCCTTTGCCACCAGTGAGCATTCCTTTTTCCCAAACCTGACTACCAGCGGGCATAAAGAATTCTATGAGATGCATTTTCCGTCTTTTCGAGAAAAGCGATACCGGGGACTGATGGAATTCTTTGACCTTCCGGAGAATAAACCGCTAAAGCGTTTTTCGACAGGTCAGAAAAATCAGTTCGAAGTCATACTGGCCCTGTGTCAGGGTGCGGATTACATCCTGATGGATGAACCCTTCGCAGGCAATGACATCTTCAACAGGGAAGATTTCTACAAGGTTTTAAGCGGTATTCTTGAACCAGAGGAAACGGTTCTGCTTTCTACCCATCTGCTTGAAGAGGTGGAGGCTTTTATCAGCCGTGCCATTCTGATTCGTCACGGTCAGATTGCAGGGGACGTATTCATGACAGATCTGGAAGATGAGGGAAAGACTCTGGTTGGGTATGTAAAGGAGACCTATCAGTATAGAGCAGACCGGGTCAGCAGGGCACTGAGTGACCTGACGGATGAAGAATAGGGGACGGAATATGAAAAAAAGTATGATATTAGCCATCGTTCTGCTGGCACTGTCCATTGGGGTGTTTCCTTACGCAACCGGCTGGGTGAGTGAGGGGAAAGAGGCAATCACGGTGAAGGAAACCGTACTGTACGGAGACAGACGTGCGGCAGAGGGCGTTGCCGTTTTGAATCGAACCCATTGTGACTATCATATGTTCTGGAATACAACATATCGAGTGGGATCGAAATTGTCTGTTGAAAGTAACTATCGGTATTCTCAGGCCCAGCTGCGAGAGGATGACGGCAGGGCCTCTGATCTGCAGCTTTATACAAATATTAATTACGCGATGAGCGGGGACATTGATTTTTCCGGGGAAAATTGGAATGATCTGCCGCGCCTGGTCGCAGCAGATGTTGCGAAGCGGACGCCAAACGGTGAAACCCATGAGGAGGAGATTTCTCTTGCCGATTATTACCGGTTCTATCCTGTTACGTTGGAGCTGTACCTGTCAAAGGGCCAAACGACTGTCTATTCAGCACGTCATGATATGGCGGATTATTTTAAAATTCCCGTACCACAAAATCATAAGGTGCGTGTTGCTATTACAAAGGGCAAGAATGGGGCAGTCAATTATATCGAACAGTCCTCGACAGAGGGTGATTTTCAGCTATCTTCCGGAAGTACAGCGATTAGCGAGTCCGGTGGTTACTTTGCGGTATCGGTCTCTGGGCAAAACAATGGACAGATAACGATGCCAGAAGGCATTTCAGGCATTCATTTCCTGCCGTTCACAAAAGCAGAGGGAGGGATTGAGCCCGATTGGGAAGGATTGCGCAGAGACTATCCTCTGAAGGAAACCGAGCAAGTGCTTCATCTGATCAAAGATCCAAAAGAAGAGCGTTTACTTCTGTTTACAAGGGAAAATGAAGCAGTCATGCTTTCTGTCATTGACATGGAAACAATGGAGCTGATCCGCAAATCTAAACTTGAGGAAGCTGTGGAAGACCTGAGCTTGTGGGATGTTAAGATATATGATTCTTTTTTGGTCGTCACGCTCAGCGACTACCGTTTTCTGCTGCTTCAGCGCGATTCGGACGGACTTTTTGTACTCAAGTTTGCGGGTAACTTCAATCAGAACGACAAAATTGGCGAAAAACTACAATTTGATACAGCCGCAATGGATTTCGATGGTTCCCATTTGGCTGTGGCGGGCTACCAGCCGTACACCTCCTACAGGGAGGGAGGCGGTCAATACCAGTATTTTGCTTCCCACAGTACGTATCTGATGATTTATGACGAGAAAGGCCTGACCTTTGCGGGGAAATATGATCAAAGCAGCGATGCGCTGCCGGTGCCAACAGACAGAGCAGATTCAACACGTAAATCAGTGCGCGCCATTGACAAAAATCCGCTGTCAGTATCATTTGAGTGATCCTGCAAAGGGAGGAGAATCAGGCATTCGCTGGAGAATCAAATGGACAAAAAGCGAAAAAGTGGTTATATTAATAGTATAGGGGATAGGCAACGGTTCGTAAGTTATTATGAAATTCGTTAACCGGGGCTATGGTAGAATTGGACGATTGGGGAGTCAGCACTTATGAATGGACAGAATGAGATTCGTTCGGCGGAAGTCTTTGCTTCAAAAATGTTTGATGCAGTTTTACAGTATGCAAGAGTAAATGATAAAGCTTTTCGGGAGAACATCAGCGAAGATTACCATGCGACGCTGTTGGCATCTTTTTACATGATTTACGGAGTGGATCTGATCAATTATTTTATACTGAACAGAGACGGACAGTTCAACAAGGATATTTCCTCAGTGCTGTTTGATCTCATGACAGAGCGGATCGAAAGCAGTTTTTCTCCGGAAGAAGCAGAGATGATTAAGAACTGCGTATCGGTCATGGAAGACGAGATCATAAAAGCGCTTGCACTGCCGTTTGACCATAGTATGAACAATCCCTTCCACCGATTGGCGAAATACATTCCCACCATCATCGATATCAGGGGAGAATATAACAAACTGTATGCAGACCAGCTGCTTTTTAACTGTCTGAGCGAGACCTTTGCGGGTCTAGGCAGACTTGTAAATAAGCAGGGGCTGAATTAAAAAAAATCGATAAAAAAAGATCGGCAGTCATTTGCCGGTCTTTTATGCTTTCGCGGATTCAAAATACTCGATCGCCCGTTCGATTTCCTCTGCAGAAGCATTCTTTGAGGCGAAAAAAAGCCGTTTGAGTTCAGGGCGGCTGCGCAGAAACGAGAGATAATCTTCATCGCTGTCTGCGGGCTTCGGAATTGTGTTGATGGCAGAAAGGCTTCTGAGAAAATTAATATCGGGTCCTTCTTGCCTTTTCTGAGACACCTGCTCTGAAGTGTGATTCGATCTTGCTGCCTCTCTAGCCTCGCTCCCGCCAAACCCGCTCGTCCTGCTGATATCTCCCATTCCGCTGTTTCTGTTCGTCCTGCTGATATCTCCCATTCCGTCAGTCCCGTTTAATCCGCGTTTATACGCGATGTATTCATCGATTTGCTCTTCAATGGACAAGGCTTTCATAAGAAGGTCAGCTGGACTGATCCCAAGACCATCGGCAAGCTTTTTTAGCGTGCCAAAGGACGGATTGGATTGTTCGCCGCTTTCAAGCTTGCTGACCATACTGAAGCTTAAGGAGGATCGCTTGGCAAGATCCTGCTGTGTTAGCCCAGCCTCTTTCCGATACCGTTTTAAATTACAGCTCAAACTCATCTGCAAATCCCTCATTTATAAAAGAAACCATGCTGCAGCCAAATCCGCAGCTGTTTTTGAATCAGCTTATATCAATTCCAATGAGAAGCAACCAATTCCGGATATGTCTATCTCCAGAAATAGACATATCCGGGATTGCTCGGTTATGTTTCGGTCAAAAGTATCTTACCGTAACAGACAGATCACAATTTGCCGTTTATTGCTTATTTGCCTCTGAATTTATAAACAAATTACGTCAAGCCATAACCGATTTCAACAAGATTCGAGGGCCAAATTTTGCAGGCAGTTCAGAAGATAACAGTGGAATTGGGGATTGAATTCCTGTAAAATTGCCATGATAAGTAAAGATGGACAGACATTAGACAGGCATTAGACAGGAATTTGCTGAGATTATAAAAAATGAGAGAGGGGCAATGAAATGAGTGTTAGTATTTTTCAGGTTGCCGGGCCCGTCATGATTGGGCCATCCAGCTCACATACCGCAGGAGCAGCCCGGCTGGGGAGGATTGCTGCAAAACTTGCAGACAGTTTTGATTTTGTATCCTTCGGCTTGCATGGATCCTTCGCAGATACGGGAAAGGGGCATGGAACGGATAAGGCACTGCTGGCTGGAGTTATGGGTATCCGAGAGGATGATGAAGCCTTGGGACAGGCTTTTGCCCTTGCTGCCGAAAAACATCTGGATTTTGAGTTTCATAGAACCGAGCTGGCTGGAATTCATGAAAACTCCGTTCGAATCGGCTTCTATCGGGAGGGACGGCTGCTTTGCGAGATTGATGGCTCATCCCTTGGCGGGGGAACCGTATTAATCAGCAGAATCGATGGGTACGAAGTGGAGCTCACGGGAAATCTGCCTGCGTTTTTCATCCGGCAGCAGGATAAGTGCGGCGTACTGAGCCATATCACCAAGGTTCTGGCAGAACACGGCATCAATATTGCGACAATGAAAGTCAGCAGAAAAAACCGAAGTGAGGATGCAACCTGTGTCATAGAGGTGGATGAGGGAGCAGCGGAAGAACTTTTGAACAAAATGAAAGCACATCCCGACATCTATGATGTGAAATTTATCGGAGTATAACAGGAGGGAAAGGAATGTATCACAGTTGTAAGCAGCTTCTCCAGATGACGGAAGCGCAGAGGGTTCCCATCCATGAAATTGTAATTGTAAAAGAGATGAAGAGCAGCGGAACTTCCCGGACGGAAATCATGGAAACCATGAAGGAGCGATATCGCATTATGCTGGCTTCTGCCGAAAAGGCGCTGGAACAGCCCCTCCCTTCTGAAGGTGGTCTCGTGACGGGGATCGCATCCGTGCAGTATCGTTATGCGAGGGAAAGAGATACCCTCTGCGGAAGCTTTATCAATATGGTAATGGCGAGAGCCTTGTCCTGCAGCGAAGTAAATGCTTCCATGGGGAGGATCTGTGCAATGCCTACCGCCGGATCATGCGGTATTGTTCCCGCAGTGCTGATGTCGGTGGGAGAAACGCTTGAACGGTCAGAAGCGGATGTGATCCTAGCGCTGATTACTGCTTCGGGTCTTGGTGCCATTGTGATGGAAAATGCCACTGTTGCCGGTTCGGAAGGGGGATGCCAAGCGGAATGCGGTGTGGCCGCCGCCATGGCAGCGGCAGGAGCCGCTGAGCTGAAAGGAGGGACTCCGGCCATCGCACTGGAAGCCTTTTCCCTTTCTCTGGTGAACATTATGGGGCTGGTCTGTGATCCGGTGGCTGGCTTGGTTCAGATCCCTTGTGCGCAACGGAATGCTTCACAGGCAGTGAATGCACTGCTCAGTGCTGATCTGGCACTGGGCGGAATGAAATTTCCCATTCCGCCAGATGAGGTGATCGAGGCGATGTATAAGACGGGCAAGATGCTTCCCGTTCAGCTGAGAGAAACAGCGCAGGGTGGGATTGCAGCCACAGAAACCGCCAGGGAGATTACCAAGAAGATCTTTGAAAGAAATGGTGATTCGCTGAGTGCCCATCAGTGATTGATTCCCTACTTGTCTGAGACGTTTCTCCCAACTGGCAGCCTGCGTTCCAGAAAAGGGGATTCCTTCATTTTTAACGCCAGAGGGATTTCGGCTGCGGTAATGGCAACGAGCGTAAGCATGGGCGGTACCATCGAGCCGGCAGACGATTGCAGAACCTCAAACAGGAAGACGAAGAGCACACCGGAAATCTGACCCATCAGAAGAATCATACCAAGAGAGGTTCCTTCCTGCACCGGATAAGCGGTTTCCGAACCATGCTGAAACAGGATGGGGGCAACACCCATGATAGAAAAACCTGCTGCTGCAGCAATCAGAAGGAGAACCGAAAATGATGTCAGAAAGGTGATTCCCAGATAAAGAGGAACCAGAGCGGCTAGTGAAATTATAAGGAAGGGAATGCGAATGCGGAGCTTGTCAGAAATGATCGGAAGCAGCACCGCTCCAAGTACCCCTGCGGCCACAAAAACAGCGCCGATGGTACCTGCTTCTACGGAGCTGATGCCCCTTGGGAGAAGGATGGATTCCAGCAGGGTCAGAAGCGTGTTAAAGACGCCCATGGACAGGAAACAAAGCATAAGCGCCAGCAGATAAGGCTGATTCTTCAGCAGCCTCCGCAGCGTGGGGAGACTGAAATCTTCCTTTTCCCAAACGGGGCCCGGCGGTGGGACTGCCGGTCTTTCCCTTGTAAGAAGAATGGAAACTGCAGCGGACAATGCAGCAATCGCCGCAAAAACCGTCAGAACAGCAGGAATTCCTTTTTCCGTTGCCATCGCAGGAGCAATGACCATGGGGAGGGCGAAGCCTACATATTGTGCCATGGTCAGAATTCCGGCAGCTGTCGCCCGCTCTGAAATCGGAAACCAATTAGCGGGAACCTTGGTTGATATGTTCAGCAAGAAGGGCTGCCCCGCTGCGATAAAGAACTGAGAGACAAGTACAACCGTAAACTCATCGGCAAAAAAGGCTCTAAATACCCCAAAACCTGCGGTCAGAACCGAACCGATGATCAGGGAACATCGGTAACCGTACCGATCGATGACCCAGGATGCAGGGATACAAAATAGGACAAACATGATCATATAACTCATGGTATATAGGGTGATCAGATACCCGGTGACCCCGTAATATGACTCGGCATGGCTGGAAATCGGTGCCAGGGAGAGCCACATCATCTCGGTGGAGATGATGATGGGGACGATGGACAGGAGAACCACCCAGCGGTAGGGAGATGCTTGACTTTCTTTCATTTCAATCCTCCTGATTCATGGCGTTACACGACTTTTGCCATGTGCTGAAATACCTTTTCGAACCTACTGAGTACATCCGGCAGCATTTCCTCGCTATAAGCTGCACTGGTGTATAGACGACTTCCTGCAAGAGTAACGAGTCCCTCGGCCATATAAGCTGCGCCGACATGCTCCATTTCCTGTTTTCTAAGTGAGGTTTGTTTCAAAATCTCCGGAATCTGCCATGGCTTCGACCAGTCGATGGCAAAATGCAGAGCACCTACCGTTTCCAGATGGCAGATGGACCCCTGATTAAAAGCAACAAAGGGGAGACTGTATTTTTCGATGAGCTTTTTCAGACCTTCGGTCAGCAGATCACCGATTTTACCAGCTTTTTCAATGGCTCCGGTTCGTTCTATTTCACAAAGGGTATGATACCCGGCAACACAGCTGAGTGGATTTGCCGCCATCGTGCCGCCCACCAAAGCTTTTTTATGTTTGGCATTGCCGCTGATTCCCGTAGAAAGATACTTCATGTATTCCTGTTTACCGCCCAGACCCCCCGCACTGGGATATCCCCCGGCAATGACCTTGCCAAATATGGTCAGGTCGGGAGAAACGCCGAAGTAGCCTTGTGCACCGGACATGCCGATGCGGAATCCGGTGACGACTTCATCAAAGACGAGCAAGGCACCATATTTTTTACATAGCTTTTCTACACCCTGATTAAAGAAGCGGTCGACGGGGCGTGTGCCGCTTTCCGGGCCTACAGGCTCAATGAATACCGCCGCGGTACCTCCGGTAAGCTTGTTGTTTTTCAGCTTTTTTTCCAGATCGTCAAGATCGTTGGGAAAGAATTCCTGAGTATGTTTGAAAATGTAACCTGGAACACCGCTGGCTTGAGTGCCTTTTGAACCGGGGATGCGAATCCCGTAGGCAAGCTGATCGCTCCAGCCGTGGTAGGCTCCGCCCATTTTTAATATATTTTTGTGCTTGGTAGCCAGTCTTGCAACACGAACTGCTGCCATACAGGCTTCTGTTCCCGAACCAAGCATTCGGAACATCTCCACAGAAGGAATGCTGTCACAGATTTTCTTTGCCAGTTTGTATTCATACTCGTGGAACAATCCGGTGGAGGGGCCGCACTCCTCCAGCAGCTTTAATACCTCACTGCGAACCTCTATGGGATTACTTCCCAGCACGGTAGGTCCTCCGGCCTGAAGGAAGTCATAATACTGATTACCGTCTACATCGTATAAAAAAGCACCATCCGCTTTTGCAAAAGCAATGGGAAATGGGTGATTGAACGCCAGATTATGCTGTACCCCGCCAGGGATGATCGCTTTTGCTTCTTCAATCATTTTTTTGGAACGAGCGCACTTTTGATCAAAGTACTCTGTCTCGTAGACTTTCAGAGCATCGGGGCGGATGGACCAGATAGGTGCCTTGATCAGTGCCTCGAGCTGCGCTGTAATCTTGGTGACATCAGGATATTCAGAGATGGAAAATGTATGATTCATAGAACAATACCTCCTGTAATCGAAAGCGAGCGATCACTCACTTTGCTTGTTATTGTTACTCTATCACGTTCCAATGAAATGTCAATGAAAAACGGGAATGAATTATCATAACGTAGAATATGAAGACAGGATGTGTGATATGATAGAACTGACATGAAACATGTTTAGGACTGCCGCATAAACAAGGATGGCGGCAAACAATTATTAAAAAGGGGGAAATCGAGATGGAACAAAAACGATATGAATGCGTGAAATGCGGAAACAGGGAGTATGAAGCAGATCAGTTTCAAGCGACAGGAGGAAATTTTGCAAAGCTCTTTGATATTCAAAACAAGAAGTTTGCAACGGTCAGCTGCACGAAATGTGGGTATACAGAACTCTATAGCCTAAAGACCTCAACGGGATGGAATGTGTTAGATTTTCTCATCGGGTCATAATAGAAGCTTAGAGTTCACTGCATCCGCTAGGATAGATCATTGATATCTTAAATTCAGCCGGAACGGAAATTTTCATGTTTCCTGCAAAAAGGGGTTAAACTGAAGGAACAGGGTATTACTATTATAAAGAACAATCATACGAAGGAGGAAACAGAAATGAAACTTCTTGTACCGGTTGACGGATCCCTTGCATCCTTCAATGCAGTTAAAAAATCAATTGAGATCGCGAAACTGTATCACTTTTCTATAAAAATGATTACCGTTGTAGAATCTACAAGTCTTTCCAGGCACAATAGAAACGAAAGACTCTGGAGGCAGGTGGACGGCTCTATTATAGCGGGAACTACCAGAACCCGAGGGGATGAGGAATTGACCTCCGAACTCCGGGAAAATGCACAAAGCCTTCTGGAATCCATAACAAAGGAGCTCGACTTTGAGGGCATCGAAGTGGAAACAGAAGTGCTGGAAGGAGAAGCTTATCAAGCCATTCTGGATGAAGCAGAAAAAGGAGGATTTGACCTTCTGGTAATGGGAAACCGTGGGTTTTCCAAAATCAAGCGCTTCTTCGTAGGCTCGGTCACCCAAAGAGTGATCTCGGAGGCTAAATGCCCGGTGCTTGTGATTCATACCGATTCGGAAGAATAGAGGGCACTCCGGCCAGTAAACTATAAAGTAAATAGATGGGGCTGTCGCACGAAACGAAAATTAGTGCACAGCTCCTTTTCAATTGTGACTAAAGTGATGCTTTTGATCAATGAATTGAAAAAAACTGATGCAACTGTGCGCAAGACCGCTCCGGAAGGTGAGTCATTTTTGTCTCACCTATGTGTCATTTTTGCTCATAGATGAAAAAATGGCGCATTGCTCCGTTTTTATCCATTGAAGGCATAGTTGCACAATTTGCTTTTTTGTTGCAGATTTGCATAAGAAATTTTATGACTAAAACCGCTTAACCGCCTATTTTACAGGATGTTAAAAAAACTATCGTCTGAATGTTAATTGGTTTGCTGCGGAAAGCTGGGATTTGATGAGTTATGAATACAATGTTTTAATAATTTGGCATGAAAATTGCTTTAATGTATGAGATAGAACCTTTGGCAATCATGCAATTTATGACGATGCCATATTGCATGGGAGTAAGGTGATAGAACAGAAACATGAGCGGCGGTTCGGGCTGCTCAGCAGCAGGCGAGAGAAAGGGAGAAGGAATGTACATCTATCACATGACAAACAGCGGTTTGCTAATTTCTACGAATGGAGTCAAATTTCTTGTGGACGGCATTTTCAGCAGGAATAATCTTTTTAATCCTTTGGATGCGGAAATGGAAAACGGCATTATGGATTCGGTTGGACCTTTTGCCGGCGTAGATTGTCTGCTGTTTACTCACTGCCATGAAGATCATTATGACGGGACAAAGGTAAAACGATATCTGGAAGACAATCCTAGTACCTCACTCATTCTACCGGAGGATGCGGTTTTTGGAAGGGAACTGAGGGAATATTACCAGCAGGAGGAGAGGATCTGTTTACTGGATCGCAAGCTGGACCATCAGGTGTTTCACGTAAAGAATACAGAGGTTCACTTGATTCGAACCAAGCATTTAGACTATGCTTCCGCAGAATGTGACAGTCATTACTCCATCATTATTGATGATGGTGTAAACAGAATCGGCATTGCAGGAGATATTGAGCTGAACGATGAGGAAACAGAGAAGGTTTTTTCAGGGAAGCGATTTGATGCAGTATTTCTCAATCCGGTGGTACTTTACCGAAAAAGTTGGATTGGTAATTTCATATCGATTAATTCTGAGAAAAAGTATATCTATCACATTCCATCCGAGGAACATGATCGGCTGATGTATCGAAAGATGACACTATATCATTATAGCATGATGAAAAATAAACTGGTGAACTGTGAGCTGCTATTGAACAAAATGCAAAAAATTTCATTAAAGCGAACCAAAAAGAGCGCTTAATTCAGATGTTGTGATATACTAAGCTGGAGAACAGTTTTCAATTTAATCTACGTTTCATGCTGTCTTCAAATTAAAACATAGATCTATTTTGAAAACAGGATAAGACAGAAAGAAGACTTCCCAAGGAGGACAAGGCAATGTTTAAAACAATGATCGAAAATTTAAAAAAGGAACAGAAGAAGCTGGTTTTTACAGAAGGGTCTGATCCCAGAATTCTGGAAGCGGCAAGTCGTTTAAAGCAGGAGGGTATTCTTGAACCGGTACTGCTTGGAAATCTCGAAGAGATCAAGCAGGCTGCACAGAAATATGGATTTTCCATTGAAGGGATTGAGCTGATAGACCCGCTCAATTATGAAGAAATGGATGCAATGGTAGATGAAATGGTTATACTTCGCAAAGGCAAGATGGATGCAAATGCCTGCCGTGAGGCCCTGCAGAAAAGTAATTACTTCGGCACCATGCTGGTAAAGAGAGGGTATGCTTATGGTCTTTTGGGAGGAGCAACCTATTCAACAGCGGATACCGTCCGCCCAGCCTTGCAGATCGTTAAGACGAAACCTGGAAACAGCATTGTATCCAGTTGCTTTATCATGCAACGGGTGACGGAAAACGGAGAAGAACGGTATGCTATGGGTGACTGTGCCATTAACATCAACCCTAGTGCGGATGAGCTTGCAGAGATTGCAGTGGAAAGCGCCAAGACTGCAAGAGTTTTCTCCATTGATCCGAAGGTGGCCATGCTGTCCTACAGCACATACGGCTCCGGGAAAGGGGCAGATGTAGACATCGTTCGCGAAGCGGTCGAAAAGATAAAGACGATGGATGTGGATTTCCCAGTGGACGGAGAGCTTCAATTCGATGCTGCCTTTGCTCCGGAAGTGGCAAAGACGAAAGCTCCTGACTCCCTTGTCGCAGGAAAGGCCAACACCTTTATCTTCCCGGATATCAATTCCGGAAATATCGGCTATAAGATTGCTCAACGCCTCGGCGGCTTTGACGCATATGGACCGATTCTCCAGGGGCTCAACGCTCCCATCAATGACCTGTCCAGAGGTTGTAACGCGGAAGAGGTCTATAAAATGGCCATCATTACCGCGTCAATGTAATCATAGCGGAAGAGATTGCTTCGATAAAATACTCATAACGAGAGAACCGCTGAAATAAGAATCATAATGTAAAGCCGGGATTCATGGGGCATTGAAGTTTGCAAAATTGCGTTCAACTTCAGCCATTTGAATTCCGGCTTTTTTGCACAAATTCCACTGGATCGGTGCATCTGTAGCATTTGAGCTTACTGTTTATTGTTTCTTATTCCTGAATGCCCGGAATCTTTGGCAGGGTAGCCAGGGAGCGTTCCAAATCTGCGTCTGTGGGGATATAGTCATTCATGGTGCCTTCATTGTAGGAAGTGTATGCAGTCATATCAAAATATCCTGTCCCAGTCAGCCCAAAGAGGATCGTCTTTGCTTCTCCCGACTCCTTGCATTTCAGTGCCTCGTCGATTGCGCCCCGGATTGCGTGGGAGGACTCTGGTGCCGGTAGGATCGTCTCCAGCTTAGCGAATTGAACTGCAGCTTCGAATACTTTTGTCTGTTCTACAGCAACCGCTTCCATGTATCCATCATGATACAGCTTGGAGAGAATCGGCGACATTCCGTGATATCTCAGGCCGCCTGCATGGTTGGCCGAGGGCTTGAAGTCACTGCCTAAGGTATACATCTTGGCCATGGGTGTGATTCTTCCTGTGTCGCAGAAGTCGTAAGCGTAGGTACCTCTTGTAAAGGAAGGGCAGGATGCAGGTTCAACAGCAACGATCCTCGGATTTGCTTTTCCGGTCAGCTTATCCTGCATAAAGGGTGCGATAAGTCCTCCGAGATTGGAGCCGCCGCCTGCACAGCCCACGATGATATCGGGATATTCCCCCAGTATCTCCATCGCCGCTTTCGTCTCAAGTCCAATGATCGATTGGTGCAGCAGCACTTGATTCAGAACGGAGCCCAGAACATAGCGATAGTTTGGTGAGGTCACTGCTTTTTCTACCGCCTCAGAGATGGCGCAGCCAAGGCTGCCTCCGGTGGTGGGATCATTTTTCAGAATCTCACGGCCGATGTTGGTGGTCTCGCTGGGACTTGCAATAACTGAGCTTCCGAAGGTTTCCATGACAGCCTTACGGAAGGGCTTCTGTTCGTAGGATACCTTAACCATGAACACGGTAAGGGGAAGACCAAAATATGCACAGGCCTCGGACAGGGCGGTGCCCCATTGCCCAGCTCCGGTTTCAGTAGTGAGCCCAGCAAGTCCCTGCTCTTTTGCATAATATGCCTGAGCAATGGCGGAATTCAGCTTATGGCTTCCACTTGTGTTGTTGCCTTCAAACTTGAAATAGATTTTTGCCGGAGTGTCCAGCGCTTTTTCAAGATTATATGCTCTGATCAATGGGGAAGGACGATAGATTTTATACATCTCAAGAACTTCCTCGGGAATATCAAAATACCGAGTCTCAGCATCCATTTCCTGCTGTGCCAGCTTCTCACAGAATACGGGATATAGATCTTCCACCTGTGCAGGCTTCATCGTACCGGGATTGATGATAGGATCCGGTTGATCTTTCATATCAGCTCTCAAATTATACCATTGCGTAGGCATCTGCTCTTCGGTTAAATACAGTCTGTGGGGAATCTTACTCATTGTTTTTCTCCTTTCATACTATCCGCTGCGAGGGGATGTGGCTCTAAGAGCTTTCACATCGGCCTTGACAGTGATGCTGTTCATAAATCTTTCCATTTTACAAGATTTTAGTCCGTTGTTTTGGAGATGAGGCGAGTCCTGGCACTCTTTTGTGTTCAGAACCGTAGGCTCCGGACAATAAAAAAAGCCTCCGTCTCAGATTTCTCTGGGACAAAAGCTAAACTTCTGCGGTACCACCCCGATTGGCGCAAGCGCCCACTCATTCCATGTACTTCATACATGCTCCCTTGGTAACGGGTGGAGGTCCCGTCAGGCACTACTCTTGCTTGTTAATTTTGCGCTATGCTGCGTTGCCAACTCGCTTGCTCTTGCTTACGTATGTCGGAAAATTATCTGCGCAAATCTTGCTAATTTCGTCCTGCCCTCATAAGTCCATTCAGTCTAGTTTCCCCTGTCGCTATTCCACCGCCAGCGACTCTCTGTGAAAGGAAGGTCTACACCTACTCTTCTTACTCAACGGTTTGCACGGGAATTCCCCAGCTTGAGCCTGAATGGAATTGCTCCGTTTTACTATTTTCTGTAGTATATGCCGAAAAAATTTAAGTGTCAAGATAATTTTTATTGGATATGATTTTGCTTCGATTGCTAATAGGATTAAATAATTAACAAAGTTTCACAAGAAATAGAACTGATTGCATTTTATTCAACATTCTATCTGTATCTAATGGGATAAAACTGACTCGATAAAATAAAATATAGAAAAAATATTGACAAACTAATAACGAAGTATATAATAGTTACCGAGGGTAGCTAATAACAAAAAGTACTCCCTAAATACTGATCTTTTAAAATCAAAAAAGAATGAAACAAGAAATTTCCTGATACTTGAGGACCCGCGAGCCGTATCGATATGACGAGCAGAAGCTCCACTTCGTAACGTTGAGACGCGCAGAAGTAAGAAAATTTTCTGGAGTCGAAAATTTTCCGCGAATGCGTTATAATTAATGCGAAGGGAGGTGAGAATTATGGAACGGATTATACAGGTACTGCGGCGTTTCAATTATACGGAAACAGAAGCGAAGGTCTACATGGCTCTTTTACAGAACGGAATTCAGACGGGATATGAGGTAAGCAAAACCTCTGGGGTACCCCGCAGTAAGGTTTACAACGCGCTTGAAATGCTTGTAAGCCGCGGTGTGGTCGTAACCACAACCGGAAATAAAACTGTTTTGTACCGTGCAGAGTCCATCGACAGGCTGAGCAGTTTGATTCAAGCTTCCGTGGATGAAGGAATTCAGGAACTCCAGCAGGAAGCAGAAAAATACACCCATGCAGTGGATGATGAGCAAATTTGGAAGATGACGGGATATCAATGCATACTTGATAAGTGTAAGGAAATGATTCGCGCATCGGAAAAAAATCTAATGATCCAGATCTGGCAGGAGGAATTGACCGAGGAGGTTGAAAAACTGCTGTTGGAGAAGGAACATAAAGAGAATATAAGGCTGCTGGTGATTTTATATGACAGAAAAGAGCAGTATCATACCAAGTTGAAACATGTTTACAAGCACGGGTTCGAAGAGGACAAGCTGCAGGAAACAGGGTGCCGGTGGCTGACGGTAGTGACAGATGAGATGGAAATGCTACATGCTTCCATACGAAATTCCGCTGTGGCGGATGCGGCATATACGAAAAATGCCAGTATGGTTTTCTTTGCAAAGGAGTATGTGCAGCATGATGCTTATGCCATTCGCATGATCGATCTCTTCGGCGAGCAGATGCGTGAACGTTTTGGCGAGGATATGGAGGGTGTCCGAGATGTGTTTGCTATTCATTAAAGGAAACATATGGAGGTTTTACCATGGTCGTAAAAATCGTTCTGGCATTAATCGTTGTTGTAAACGGTGCCTTTGCAATCTCATTTATTCGTGACTTGATTGCGCACAAGGCAGAAACTTTTAAGGAAGCCGGCAATCCTATTGCACAGGCATTTTCTTCTTTCGTTATCTTTTTCTTTTCTACATTCGGAATTTCAGACTTTGCCATTTCTGCAAGCTTATACCCTAAGTTAAAATGGGTTGAGGATAAAAAACTGCCGGGTACAATGAATGCCCAGTGCGTTATCCCCGTTGCAGTAATGGCACTGGTCTATATTTCTGCAATTGATGTGGATCTTGTAACCCTGATCGTTGCGATTGTCGCGCAGATCGTCGGATCCTATTTAAGCCCCCGTTACGTTGTTAAACTGCCGGTAGATACCATCAAACGATTCGTGTCGGCTGGTCTTCTCATTGCTGCAATTCTCATTCTCGCAGGTAAATTTGGCGTGTATCCTTCCGGTGGAGAAGAAATTGGTCTTACAGGCGTAAAGCTTGTAGCACTGGGCGTACTCTCCTTTGCATTCGGTGCGCTGAATAATATCGGTATCGGCTCTTATGCCCTGACTATGGCTACCGTGTATGCACTTGGTTTGAGCCCTGCCATTGCGTTCCCCATTATGATGGGCGCCTGCACGTTCTCCGTTCCTGTTGGAAGTATGCAGTTTATCAAGCTTGACAGCTATTCCCGTAAAATTACAGCCTTTACCTCCACCTTCGGGGTGATTGGTGTTTTAATTGCGGCATATGCGGTCAAGAGCATGAATGTCTCCGCGTTACAGTGGGTAGTTGTTGTTGTGATCCTTTACAGCGCTTTTACGACATTCCTCAGTACGACAAAAAACAAAGCGAATGTAAAGGAGTCAAAATAAATGAAGATCATTGTGCTAAATCAAAGTGAAATCAACCGTATTTTCAGTATGGAAGAGGCTATCCAGGCAGATAAGGATGCATTAAAACTATATTCTCTTGGTAAGAGTAATGTTCCGCTGAGATATAATCTTGACGTTCCGCAGCATGAAGGACAGAGCTTATATATGCCGGGCTACGTCGCAGATGCCAATGCTCTTGGAATTAAAATCGTATCCGTGTTCCCTAAGAATATTGAAAAGGGATTGACCAGTGTTCCTGCTACAATGGTTCTCGTGAATTCGGAAACAGGAGAGGTCTGCAGCCTTATTGACGGTACATACCTTACCCGCCTTAGAACAGGAGCGGTATCGGGTGCGGCAACAGATATCCTGGCAAAGAAGGACAGCAAGGTTTTTGCGCTCTTTGGTACAGGCGGCCAGGCTGAGTCCCAGCTGGAGGCGGTGCTTACTGTTCGGCCGGTGGAGCTTGTAAAAGTATATGATATCAGCCCGGAACGTGCCAAGGACTTTGCAGAGCGCATGACAGTGCTGTTCGGTGAGAAGTTCAGCGTAACAATTACAGCCGCAGCCTCCGCTGAAGAGGCGGTAGCGGATGCCGATATCATTACCTGTGTTACGACCTCATCAAAACCCGTTTTTGATGGCAGACTGGCGAAAAAGGGCTGTCATATTAACGGCGTAGGGTCCTATACTCCGGCAATGAATGAAATAGATGAATACCTTATTACCCATGCGGATAAAGTATATGTGGACACGAGAAACGGCGTTCTCAATGAATCGGGAGACCTTATCGTACCGATTCAAAATGGAACCTTCCGAGCGGAACAAATCACCGGTGAACTTGGAGAAGTCATTGCCCAAAAGGTCGAGGGGCGTCTGAATGATGATGAAATCACCGTGTTTAAGACAACGGGAACCGCTGTTATGGATGTGGTAACAGGACAGCGGATTTATGAAGCTGCTCTGGAAAAAGGTGCAGGGAGCATCATCGAATTTTAATAATAGAATTATAGTTAAGGTGCGCGGCATAAGATGGTCTGCGGCAGCTTTGACAGATAACCGGCGGGAATCTCGATTTAAGATTTCTGCCGGTTGTTGTTTTTTTGAAATCAATTTATTACTAGTACACCGTCTCTAAATTAACTGGATGTTAAACTTGTCTGGATTCCCATATCTGATATCTAAAAAGCCTCAGCGTCTTAAAATGTCTGGCAATTGAAACGCTGCACGGGGAATAGTATAATGGAATGGTTAATTCAGAAAATAAAATAAGAAAAATCATGATATAAAAGTATATGCATTAGCAAAACAGCAACAAAGTTAGTAACATTTACCATAAGTTAATAAATTCGTAAGAATTCAGTCGACTATTTATTAAGAATTTCCCGATATCATTTTTTATATAGCAGGAAATATCGTTTCCTACTATATAAAAAATGGGGAGTGCAGAGGGGGCACCCCTCGCCGATAAAGAAGGGTGCTCAGGCTGCTCGCAACGTTCCATAAATGGAACTCCTACGCAAGCAAGCTTGCTACGCTGTCCGTTTTGCCTAGCCAAGCAAGCTTGGGGCAAAAAGGCAACCGCCGCCTTTTTTCCGCAGCTTCAGCTGAAATGGAAAAACGGACAGCAGGGAGCGAAGCGAGTCGGAGGCCGAAGGCCGTTGAAGGGAACCATAGGGTTCCCTAGCGGAAGTGGCGAAGCCACCTTTTTTATAGCGGGGCAAAACGACCTCGGCCATGAAAGGAAAGGGGGTATTGGAGTTAAGCTGCTTGCGTCACTTGCTGTTGCAGTGCGCAGAGTAATAGAATGAATTCGGGTTGGAGGGAGCAGTGAGGATGAATATTTTAATTTGCGATGATGACAGAGAGATTGTGGGAGCCATTGAGGTCTATCTGAGAAACGAGGGGTTTAACGTTTTTAAGGCTTATGATGGAATTGAGGCGCTGGAAATCGTCCGCAAAGAGGAGCTTCATCTGGTCTTGATGGATATTATGATGCCCAGAATGGATGGCATGAGAACAACCATGAAGATCAGAGAAGAAAAAAATATCCCAATCATTATGCTTTCTGCGAAGTCTGAGGATTACGACAAGGTGACCGGACTGAATTTGGGAGCGGATGATTACATTACAAAACCATTTAATCCGCTTGAGCTGATTGCGCGGGTAAAATCTCAGCTCAGACGGTATGTCAGTCTTGGAAGTCTGGAAAAGAAAACAGGGGTGTTTAAATCAGGGGGGCTAGCAGTGGATGACGAGGCGAAGACCGTCGCAGTAGACGGGGAACAGGTGCCAGTCACACCCATTGAGTACGGAATTTTAAAATTATTGACAGAAAATGCAGGCAAAGTGTTTTCCATGGAGCGGATCTATGAAGTGGTTTGGAATGAACCATCCTTTCATCCGGAAAATACGGTGGCAGTGCATATCAGGAGAATTCGGGAGAAGATTGAAATCAACCCGAAGGAGCCGAGATATTTAAAGGTGGTGTGGGGAATTGGATATAAAATTGAAAAACTTTAGTACCGGAAAGACGATGAAACGGATCGCATTTTTCCTCTGCGTCCTGTTTTTTTTGGGGTCGCTGACAGGCTTTGCATATATTTACAGAGCAGTGGATCATACCGATTACGGAAGCGGGATCGACGATGTGCTTTTATACTCTAGTTATGAAAAGAGTGCGGCGTTTCATAGAAATTTTGATGAGAAGACCAATCGCATCCTCTATATCCTGAGTGAATACAAAGGAGAGGATTATATTAATAGCGGCGGTACCATCACGCAGGAGCGACTGGATGATGCCATGCAGTCACTTTTTTATGAGGGAGCTTATCATCAATCAACCTATTATAACGGTTCGAGAGAGACAACCACAATAACGATAGATGGTTCTGTTGTGGGGTCGAACTTTGCGGATCGGTATGGAGACTACTATGCTCCCGGTGTGAAAGAAAGATTTCAGAGGGATTATCCGGATAAAGTCGGAGAAGTCAAGCAGGTGCTAATTCAGGAGGATCTACAGGCCTATTACATGGAACGACGGGATCTGGACAACATACAGGGATTTACTTATTTTGCAACGGACGGACAGAACGAGATTACAAATCTACCGGGTAGAAAACCGTCGGTTAGCATCGTCGCTTCAGAAAAAAAACTGAGCGTACCCACAAGGGAAGTGGAGACTGAAAACGAACCAGCCGATGTTCAAGAAGCGGCGGCAGGAGAAGCATCTGCAACCAATCCCATTCAAAATGCAGATTGGCTTAGAGTAACAGACAGCTCGCAAAATCAAGGGGAAGACGGGCAAAAAGGCTTGAAAGAATCCGATCTGGTGAAATTTACCGATCAATCAGCATACATGATTTATCGGGAGGGCAGCGTCATGAAAAATCCGCCCGCACCCGAAGGATTCAATGGTTCCTTGAAGAATTTTGACAAGGAATTGGAAAAGCAACTGGATCGGTATTACAATGACGAACTTCAGGTCTGCATTGCGTACGACGAGAGTTTTCTCGCGGCAAAGTCGGCAGAGTTTACCGAAGCGAAAGCGGAAATCCTGCAGTGGGTTCCCATGACCCTTTTGTGTATGCTCGCTTCCTTGATCCTGCTCATCTATCTGCTGATCTTCACCGGAGAACGGGATGAGGAGGGCAATCTGCGGCTTAGCCGGATCGACAGGATCTTTACAGAGCTTCAAATGATTGCAATCGGAATCCTCTTCTTTGGAGGTGGGGCAATATTCTTTGGGCTGCTGATGAATACGGTCAACTACGGTGTGGCTTACAACGATATGAGGTATTTTTACAGTGGGCCTTTATATCTGAATACGCTTCTGGCTGTCGTAGTAGGATTTGTTTCTGCCAGCCTTGGATTGTGCTTTATTCTATCCGTTGTGAGAAATGTGAAGACTGGCAGATTCCTAAACAATTCGATCATTTGGATCGCGGCTTTAGCGCTGTGGAAAGGGCTGAAAGCGATTTATGCGGGGAGCAGTCTGATGCGAAAGGTCGTTTTGATTACCCTTGCAGTATGCCTGGTTTCGGCAACGGTAATTGGTGCACCTCTTGTGGCTGCATTGATTCTGGTCTTTGCACCCAAATGGGTCAAGAAGTTTGAAGCGGTGAAAAACGGCGTTCGTGAAGTGAAAAACGGCAATCTCTCCTATAAGATTCCTGCCCAAGGAGATACTGTTTTGGATGATCTGGCTAGAGATATCAATGAAATCTCCAGAGCATCGGAAGTTGCGATCCAAAATGAGCTTAAGAATCAGAGGCTGAAAACGGATTTGATTTCCAATGTATCCCATGACTTAAAGACCCCGCTGACGTCAATCATCACCTATATTGATCTTCTGAAAAAAGAGGGTTTTGACCACCCGGATGCAGACAAATACCTGGATGTCTTGGATCAAAAGAGTATGCGGCTGAAAAAGCTGACAGAAGATCTCTTTGAAGCAGCAAAAGCATCCAGTGGCGCAATACCGGTCCGTTTTGAGAAAGTTGACCTGCTTTCTCTGATCAATCAAGGTCTGGGTGAGATGGGAGATCGGATCGAAGCGTCGGGGCTGGAATTTCGAATCAACGCCGCCGATGAAAGGTATTACGTCAGAGCAGACGGGCAGCTTCTCTGGAGAGTGTTAGAAAATCTCCTTGGCAATGTGCTCAAATACGCGCAGAAAGGTTCCAGGGTTTATCTGGATCTTATGGTGAGGGAAGGCGGAAGAGGACAGAACCCTGCAACGATTCTGGAGATGAAAAATATTTCCAAGGAGGAGCTGAATATCGATGCTGACGAATTAATGGAACGCTTCAAACGTGGAGATGAATCCCGCGCAACAGAGGGGAGCGGGCTGGGTCTTGCCATTGCCAAGGATCTTGTACGCCTTCAAAACGGGCGATTTGACATCAAGATCGACGGTGATTTGTTCAAAGCCGTTGTGATGCTGGAACCATGGACATCGGAAATGACTGAAGAGTTGTAATATTTTCCTTTTAAGATCTGAATAAAGTGGTATAATATCTTTGTATCGCGTTGTTGCCGGGTCCAGCGAAAATTTGCTGACATTCTTGACAACGATGCAGAAACATAGGAAAAACCATTTTTCAAAAACGGAAAGGAGATTAACCATGGCACAATATGAATGCAAGCTCTGCGGATACATTTACGATGAGGAAGCTGGCTGTGATGAACAGGGCGTAGCTCCCGGAACAAAATGGACTGATGTACCGGACGACTTTGAGTGTCCGTTATGCGGCGCAGGTAAAGATGATTTTGAATTAAAATAACAGTTAGAAGATCACCCTGTCAGAAGCAGGGTGATTCTTTGTACAGAATGGGATGCTGCGATGAATCGAAATGAGTTTATTAAAAAGGCTGATGACAAGCTGAAGCTAGTACGAACTGAGTATGGATATAATCAGGAAAAAATGGCGGATATTCTGGGATTGTCAAAGAAAACACTCGTGCAAATCGAAAAGGGGCGGTCCTCACTAGGGTGGACCGGTGCGGTTGCACTGTGTACGATCTTTCGAAGAAGCGAGGTTCTGGCGGGAACCCTAGGCGGCGAAGCCACCGATATCATCCTTGCACTGGCATTTGAAGATTTGGAACCGGACTATCCCAAAACGCTTGGAGGGAAGATCTGGTGGAAGACCCTTGAGGAATCGGATGCTTTCAAACTTCAGCAGAATATTATCTCACAGCACTATAGAATTCTGGATCAAAATGATAGAAGAATCTGCGCATCCTTTGATCGCGAGATGCTCAATGGCAGATTGGAGAAGCTAAGGCAGCGATAGAACTGGAAATAAAAAGTTTGACAAATATCTCCCCTTTGGTGTAAAATTACACCAAAGGGGAGATATTTGTTGAAGGATCGATGAAATAAATGAAGAATCAGGGGGATCATATGATGGGGGAAGAATTAATGGAACGTTCGGCAAAGGATACAGGCATTCTTATCTTTCATGGATTTGGGGGAGAAACTGAGGATGTAAGATTGCTGGCAGAGTCTCTTGCCGCATGCGGCTATACCGTTGAGGCTCCGCTGCTTCCGGGGCACGGAACTACAAGGAGAGACCTTGCTGATACGACGTATTTTGATTGGATTACATCAGCGGAACAGGCTTATATCAGGATTTCGGCTAAATCAAACCGGATTATTGCGGTAGGATTCTCCATGGGAGGGTTGCTCACTGCAAATCTTTGGAATTATGGTTTTGCCGGGATCATAACAGTGAATACGCCGGTGTATTATTGGAATCTGAAAAATATCATCAAGAATCTCCTGTCTGACTTTCGTGGATATCTTGGTAAATATTTGAATGCGGCAAACTGCAGTCCGATTGCTTCTCTTGTGGAATTCCAGAAATTATTGTTCCTTACAAAGCCGATGTTTGCGAATATAACCAGTAGGGCGCTAATTATTCAGGCCATGGACGATGATACCGTCCATCATAGAAGTGCCGATTACATCTACGGGAAATTGTGCGGAGAAAAATCTTTGTATCGCGTGGCTGATGGCGGTCATATGCTGTTTCGCAGTCAGAGAGGTCCAGAGATCTGCGGCGTGATTGAAAGCTTCGTTCAAAAAATTCATACACAAAAGTAAGCAGGAGCAAAATTATCTGTGGCGGATAAAGAGGTGGTGTGTTAGTATGAAGTCAGACACCCGAGGGGGTCTTGCCACACCTTGGAATAAGCGAAAATTTACGACACAGGGGGAAATGATATGAATATACAAGCATGGGGAGAGGCAAAAGAACGGAATGTTTATTTAGTCAGTTTAGCAAAGGGAAAGTTAAAAGCAATGGTTACGAATTACGGAGCAGCACTTGTCAGTCTCCTGGTTCCTGACCGTAACGGTGAACCCGTTGATGTGGTTTTGGGGTTTGATTCTCTGGAAGAGTATTTGATGCAAAAGAGTTTTCTGGGAGTCGTTGTGGGACGCTGTGCCAATCGGATTCAAGGCTCCCGATTTGCTATCAACGGTAAGGAATATTTTGTAGAGCCCAACGAAGGCCAGAACCATCTGCACAGCGGCAGCAGCGGTTTTTCAAATGCAGTTTGGGATATCGTGGATCAGGGAGAGGATTTTGTTCTCCTGAAACATTTTAGTCCTGATGAAGAGGGTGGATATCCCGGTAATCTGGAGTGTACTGTGGAGTACCGATTGGGGGAAGATCGGCTGGACATTCGTTATCAGGGAATCAGCGATCAAGATACCATTTTGAATCTCACCAATCACAGCTATTTTAATCTGAATGGTCATGGCACCGGAACGATCGAAGATCATATCATTCAAATCGATGCGGATGAGTTTACCGAGATCGGTGAGGACTGCTGCAGTACAGGAAAAATCCTGCCTGTTGCGAATACACCGCTCGATCTTAGAAAGGCGCAGAGAGTCGGACACGAATTGGATTCCGATTACTATCAAATGCGGTACGGCTCAGGCTATGATTTTAATTATGTTCTCAACCATCGTGACGAACCGGATCGGCCGGTTGCAGATTTGTATTCGGAGCAAAGCGGAATCGGGATGCGGGTGATTACCGATCTGGAAGGAATGCATTTTTACTCAGGGAATCATCTGGAAGGAACGGCGCCGGGGAAGAACGGTGCGGTTTACGGAAAGAATGGCGGCCTTTGTTTTGAAACCCAGCACTTTCCCAATGCAGTTAACATTCCGCATTTCCCATCAATGATCATAAAAAAAGGGGAGAAAGTCATCAACCAAACCGTATTTAGTTTTTATACAAAGTAAAAATAAAAACAGTGCCGCCCATTATTGCAGGCTGCACTGTTTTTTATATGGTCGCGCTTTTCTACTCTTCCAGTTCCTTTAGCCACTGTGCAGGATCTGCATCGCTCGGCATTCTCCAGTCTCCTCTTGGGGAGAGACTGACGGAACCGACCTTTGGCCCGTCGGGAATGCAGCTTCTCTTGAACTGCTGAGAGAAGAATCTTCGGTAGAATGTAATGAGCCATTTCTTTATGAAATCTTCCGAATATTCACCCGCAAAAGCTGTTTTTGCTATATAAAGAAGCTTGCGTGGCTGCATGCCGAACCGTATCGTATAATACATGAAGAAATCGTGAAGGATATAGGGCCCCACGGTATCCTCAGTCTTTTGCGCAATTTTTCCCTCTGCATCGGGAGGAAGGAGCTCCGGCGAGATGGGCGTATCCATGATATCCTGCAGTGTCTGCTTGAGAAGCGCATTGTCTGAGCTGAAGTTTTTCTCTTCGCTGGGCCCGGAGAGTCGATAATCCATGACCCATTTGATGACAAACCGCACCAGTGTCTTTGGAACGCTGGTGTTAACTCCGTACATGGACATATGATCCCCATTATAAGTGCTCCAGCCTAAGGCCACTTCGGACAGGTCTCCAGTTCCGATGACCAGACCCCCCTCCTTGTTTGCGATATCCATGAGTATCTGCGTTCTCTCCCTTGCCTGAGAGTTCTCGTAAGTGATATCATGCTGATCGGGATCGTGTCCAATATCTTTAAAGTGCTGCAGTACTGCGTCCCGGATGGATATTTCTCGTTGATCAACACCCAGCAGCCGCATGATGGTCTGGGCATTGTTATAAGTTTTGTCAGTGGTTCCAAAGCCGGGCATGGTAACGGCGATGATATCACCGGGGTCCTTGCCGATAAGCTTAAATGTCTCTGCACAGACCAGCAGTGCAAGCGTGGAGTCGAGCCCTCCGGAGATCCCTACAACTGCCTTTTTGGAACGGGTATGCTCCATTCTTTTTGCCAGGCCGGAAGACTGGATGCTGAAAATTTCGTTGCACCTTTTGTCCACGGTGGCCGGGTCGGACGGTACAAAGGGATTCTTTTCGTAAGTACGCTTCAGTGTGTCGCTGCCGCTCTCCAAAACACGAACAGGATCCAAAGCAACCTTTGAGTATTCGATATTGGTACTGAAGGCAGCGGCCGAGCTTTCAAAGTTACGGCTGTGGGTTCGCTCAAATTTAATCCTATCGTAATCAATATCCCCGTAAAGAATGGAACTGTTCCGCTCAAATAAGGGACTTTCCGCAAGGTTCAAACCATTTTCCGATATGATTTTATGTCCGCTGTAAACAATGTCGGTGGTGGATTCGTGAACGCCGCTGGAGGTATAGACATAGCCACAGATACTCCTCGCGCTTTCCATATTCACCAGATTCTTTCTGTATTCAGACTTGGCAACCGTCTCGTCGCTGGACGAGGGATTGAGCAGAATATGAGCGCCGCGCAGTGCGAGATAGGAGCCTGGCGGTACGGGAACCCAAAGATCCTCACAGACTTCGATTCCAAGTTTGAGGTCAATTGATTCATCTTCGAAAATAAGATGTCCGAAGGGAACGTCATAGCCGAAAAGACGGACAGAATTGACATGATTGGCTTTTGTCAGACCCGGAGAAAACCATCTTGCCTCATAAAATTCCTTATAGTTGGGAAGGAACATCTTTGGGACAATTCCTCTTACTTTACCTCCCTGAATGAGAGCGGCGCAGTTAAAGAGACTGTTATCAATTCTCAGATAAAAACCCAGTACTACTACGGAGGCGATTTTGCCTGTGACCTCTGCTATTTGCCTCAATCCTTCCAGATTCTTATTATAAAGTAAGTCCTGATAAAACAAATCGCCGCAGGTATATGCCGAAAGGCAAAGCTCGGGGAAAAGGATGATGCCGGCTCCGTTGCTGTTTGCTTCGTACATGCACCTTATGATTTCCTCCGTATTGAATTCCGGATTGGCCACTTTCAGTACTGGCGTTACGGCAGCTGCCCGCACGAGTCCAAGATTTTTCATAGTTTTCCTCCCTAATGGCACGTCATGCCATGAATTATTATTTCAATCTTTCGATGTTTCTATGCTGATTATATGGAGATGGATTTGTACCCTGCATCCTTCTCTGGCTTCCTTTGGGCTGTTTGCAGAGTCCCGCGTGTTATTCTGATAAGATTGTGATAAATTTCTGATAAGATCCTGATGACCCTTAAATCTATTATAACAAATATTGTATGAAATAAAAGCAGAGAAACGCCGAATTGCCATCAAAATCACAAGATGTCATAGAAAAAATTGATCAATATGAGAAGAATTGAAAATATATCAGGAATGGTAAAGAAGGAATCCTGAATGGTCAAGAACAGATGATACGATCAAAAATGGATTGTATCAATTTCATAAATTAATTTTGGCGGAAACAGATGAAACAATTGATAAGGTGTGATATGATTCTCAATAATGAAAAAACAGGGAGGTCTTATGGTTACGCTGGAAGAAAAGAAACATTGGTGGGAGGAATATACTTACCATGGCAGGATTCATGAAAATGTGCCGGAAGCTATAGCAATCTCCTGGAAAAAATGCCGTCAGGCAAATGTTGATCCTTTCGATGGAAGAGGGAAACGGGTATCTGAAGCTATCTTGGATAGTATATTAAAGGAGAACAAGTGGCTGATGGAGATCGCTGAGCCGATCATGCAGAACCTATTCAATCTTGTGATGAATTCTCACTTTTTGCTGGTAATCACCGACAGCTGTGGCTATATTCTTGATACCATCGGAGATACGGACGTCAATAAGAAGGCGGAAAACCTGAGATTTGAGCGCGGCATGCTCTGGAGCGATGAGGAGGTGGGCAGCAACGCCATCGGGATCGCGCTTGATCAGAACCTGCAGATCCAAATGGCAGGAGCGGATCATTACTGCCTGACCCATCATGAATGGACCTGCGCAGCGGCGCCTATCCACGGTCTTGATGGGCAGGTGGTTGGTTGCATTAATATTTCCGGCAATGCTGAAGAGATGCACTGTCATTCCCTTGGAATCGTGGCAGCGGCAGCCTTTGCCATAGAAACACAGATCCGGCAGCGTCATAGCTATGATTTGATGTATACTGCATTGAATAGCTCATCGGATGGAATCATTCTTTTAGACCTTGATTTTCGCAGCATCTGGATGAACGAAGCGGCAAAAAATATATTGGGAACCAGCTTAGATGAATTGGGCCGGTATGATTTCAGAAAGATTATGACTGAGTTCAATTGGGAGAATGAAGAACGATGGAAGTCGGGCAGACCATCCAGCCGAACCGATTGCAAGCTGAAGCTCAACGATCAGATCTTTGGATGCAGTGCCAGTGTTTCGCCGATTCTTTCTGACGGAAGAGTGACTGGTTTTTCTGTATCCTTTAACAAACTTGAAGCCTTGTTTAAAACAGTAAATAAGGTTACCGGTAATCATGCCTCCTATACCTTTGACGATATCTATTTTAAAGATCCACTGATGGGCAGGACTCTTCAGATGGCACAGAAATATGCGAAATATGATGGCTGTATCCTCATCGAAGGAGAGAGCGGCACTGGCAAAGAGCTGTTTGCACAGGCAATTCATAATGCCAGCAGCCGTTCGGAAGGACCTTTTGTTGCAGTGAATTCCTCATCTCTTCCCAGGGATCTTGTGGAAAGTGAACTTTTTGGCTACGAGAGGGGGGCCTTCACTGGAGCGCTGAAAGAAGGAAAACCGGGGAAGTTTGAACTGGCCGATCATGGTACCATCTTCCTGGATGAAATCGGGGAGATGCCGCTGGAGTTTCAAGCAAAGCTGCTTCGTGTCGCGCAGCTGCACAGTGTTCAACGTTTGGGAGGAAAATATGAAAAAAAACTGGATCTCAGAATTATTGTGGCGACCAATCGGAATCTGAAAGAGGAAGTGCTGCAAAAACGATTTCGTGAGGACCTGTATTTTCGCTTTAATGTATTAAAATTGAATATACCGCCTCTTCGGGAACGGCCGGAAGATATTGCTTGCTGTGCCCAGCGATTTTTAAATCATTTCAATGACCGGTATCCAGATCAGAAGAAGGAAATCACAGAGGGCTTTATCCGTTCTCTTCAAGCTTACGACTGGCCGGGAAATGTTCGGGAACTTCAAAACTACATTGAGAAGACTTTTTACTTAAGTCAAAATACCTTTCTTTCGGATCAGATTCCTCTTGTTGATTCCGGTGAACCAGTGGGGCTTGAGCAAACAGAAAAGACAAGGAATCGGAAGGCGGGGCTGACCTTAGAACAGATTGAGACGGAAAACATAATGGAGATGCTAAAGGACTGCGGAGGCAGTGTGGAACTGGCGGCTGAGCGTTTGGCGATCAGCAGAGCGGCTCTCTATAGGAGGCTGAAAAAATATGGAATCAACACCCGGGAACTCCGAGGAAAAACCGTATAAAAGGAGAATTCAGCAGCTTATAGACCCTTATTCTGAGAAAAATGGCAGAAGGCAAAAAATTGCAAAATCGTAAAAAATATATTTGAATGAGAAAAATAAATTTATGAAAATGAGAAATGGTGTGCTTTTCAGCAATGAAGAGTACACTTTTTTCTTTTTTGTCTCTATGATCGATATGAATTCTTCTTGTGAAAATCCAGAATAATTCAAGGTTTCTGCAAAGGCGGCGGATAAGAATTTCGAAAACGGAACTTTTATCATGATGTTGGCACGATAACTGCTAATTATAATTGCACATTGTTTTTATAATGACATTGAGACCCTCCTTTGACAAGATACAACACGCCTGAACAACGGCAGTGGGCAAATTTGCCTTTGCAAACCGTGTTATACCTTGTCAAAGGAGGGTACGGAAGGGAGAGAGGAAAAATAGGCAGATATGTGATTGAATTCGGCCTGGGAATGGACTTCCACGGTCAGGATGTGAACAAGGCGGCTCAAAAAGCAGTGAAGGATGCCATCTCTAAAAGCTGTCTCTGTGGACTGGAGGAGGTACTTCACCTGAAGGATCTCAGCCGTGATGTAAGGATTGAAGTGATCCTTGGCGTTTCTGATCCCGCTAAGATCAGAGAAGAGGATATTAAAGCCTGCTTGCCCATTGGAACTGTTTCGGTCAGGGCAGCAGCAGGAGGACTTCAAGTTTCGGGGCTGTATCTTCCCGGTTTTGGAGATCAAGATGACAGCATCGAAGTTGCGGTTGCCTGTATTGAAGTTTGGATTGATCAGAATGAATAAACGGATGCAGGATGGGCTGGGAAGGAAGATTGCTGCCGGCGCTGTTGGGATCGACCGGAACAGGAAATAACAAAGAATAGAAGAAATATAGAATAAGAAATAAGAGACAGAAGGAGATGGAAGGATGAAAGTAAAAGAAACAAACATACGGGATTTATATCTTAGTATGAAAAAAATACGCGCATTTGAAACCACAGCCATGGACGTGTTTGCCGAAGGAAAAATTCCCGGCTTTGTACATCTATACATTGGTGAAGAAGCGGTGGCAACAGGCGTCTGCAGCCACCTGAGAGATGACGATTACATAACCAGTACCCACCGCGGGCATGGTCACATTATTGCAAAGGGCGGGGATTTGAAATACATGATGGCAGAGCTCTTTGGAAAGTCCACGGGATACTGTAAAGGAAAGGGAGGCTCCATGCACATTGCGGATGCTTCGAAAGGGATTCTTGGTGCCAACGGAATCGTTGGAGCGGGACACAACATTTCTGTAGGTGCGGGCCTTTCTGCAAAATACAGAGAAACGGATCAAGTTTGTGTTTGCTTTTTCGGAGACGCATCCACGAATCAGGGAACCTTTCATGAATCACTCAATCTAGCCAGCATCTGGAAGATTCCTGTTGTTTTCGTGTGTGAAAATAATAATTACGGTATTTCTATGAGCCAGGAAAGACACCAAGCCATCAAGAATGTTGCTGACAGAGGAGCGGCTTACGGAATTCCGGGAATCACCGTAGACGGCAATGACGTCTTTGCTGTAGCAGAAGCCGCAGGAGAAGCAGTCAAGCGTGCAAGAAGCGGTCTGGGACCTACCCTTCTGGAATGCAAGACCTATCGACACAGAGGGCATTTTGAGGGAGATCCGGGCTCGTATAAACCTGCAGATGAGCAGGCTGAATGGCTGGAGAAGGACCCTATCAACAGACTTGCCAGCTATATGAAAGAAAATGATATCCTGACGGAAGAGGGAATCCGTGAATTGGATGCGGCCATCGACAGCGAGATTGAAGCGGCAGTGAAGTTTGCTCTGGAAAGTCCTGAACCCGAACTGTTCCGAGCTGTTGAAGATATTTACGACGATATCATTGAGGAGGTGCGTGCACGATGAAAAAGATGACCTATGGAGAAGCCATACGCGAGGGTATGAGTATCAGAATGAGAGAGGACAAAAATGTTCTCGTATTTGGAGAAGATGTGGGCGCATTTGGAGGCTGCTTCGGCGTGACTGCTGGGATGTTTCAGGAGTTCGGTGAAAAACGGGTACGGGATACACCCATTTCTGAAGGCGTTATCATCGGTTGCGCTGTGGGTGCTGCCGCTACCGGGCTGAAACCCATTGCTGAGCTGATGTTTATCGACTTTCTGACAGTGGGAATGGATCAGCTTGTCAATCAGGCAGCAAAAATGAGATATATGTTCGGCGGACATATCAGCCTTCCTATGGTTGTGCGCCTTCCAGCAGGGGGAGGAGTCTCCGCAGCCGCGCAGCATTCTCAATCTCTGGAAGCATGGCTGACCCATGTGCCGGGGCTGAAGGTGGTATATCCCGCTACTCCCCAGGATGCATTGGGCCTGATGCTGTCGGCCATCGATGATAAAGATCCTGTCATGTTTATTGAACATAAAGCAATGTATGCACAAAAGGGAGAGGTCAAGGACTTCAGTCCCATTCCGCTGGGCGTGGGTGATATCAAGCGCCAGGGCAGTGATGTTACCATCATTGCAACGGGCAAGATGGTTCATGAAGCCTTATCCGCTGCCGCAGAGCTTGAGAAGGACGGGATCAGCTGTGAAGTGCTGGATCCCCGGACTCTTTACCCTCTTGATAAGGAACTGATCAGGACTTCTTTGGAAAAGACCCATCGGGCAGTCATCGTTTCAGAGGAGAATAAACGAGGAGGTTACGGAGGAGAAATTTCAGCAATGATCTCCGAGGAATTCTTCGATTTGCTTGATGCGCCCATCGCTCGGGTGGGTGCACTGAATACCCCAATCCCATTTGCGGTATGCCTGGAGCAGTACGTGCTGCCAAATGCAAAGGATGTCGTAAGCGCGGTCAAGGGGATTCTGTAAATGGGTCAATCCATAGGAATTATTGCAAATCCAGCATCGGGGAAGGATATTCGACGCCTGGTCTCCTATGCCACGGTGATCGACAATCAGGAAAAAGTGAATATGCTGAAACGAATCGTTCTTGCAGCGCAGAGTTTTGGCATAGATCAGATCTATTTTATGCCTGACTCCTTTCAGATGGGAGTGCGGGTGATCCAGGATCTCAATGCGGACCATTCTTTGAAGGCACGCTGCGAAATTTTGGAGCTGCCGTGTAAAGATTGCACCGGTGATACCACTATGGCAGCAAAAAAAATGGAAGAGCTGGATGTTGGCTGCATCATCGTTTTGGGCGGCGACGGGACGAGCCGGGCTGCAGCAAAGGGTGTAAAAAATACGCCCATTCTTCCGATTTCAACTGGAACGAACAATGTCTATCCTGTTATGGCAGAAGGAACTGTTGTTGGTATGGCGGCGGCTTTCGCGGCAAAGGGATTCGCAGAGGGAAGCGCGCTGGAGGAAATTTGCATCAGAGATAAGAGGCTAGAGCTCTATCTTAATGGAGATTTTGTTGACATTGCCTTGGTTGATGCAGTCATTGTAGAGGGTCAGTGGATCGGAGCAAGAGCGATTTGGGAAACGGAACGAATTAGGGATATTCTGGTTACCAGATGCCATCCTGCCAGTATCGGGTTTTCCGCAATTGCGGGAAGTCTCACTGTCGTGACGCCAGAAGAAGACTTCGGTTACACGGTGAAGGCTGATTTCAGCAAAGAACGGAAAACCGGCGGGAGCCGGAACGGAACAACCAGTGCGGAGGTCCTGGCCCCTGTGGCTGCGGGACTTCTGCAGCCCTTCCAAATTGGAAATCATGGCAAACTTCAGATCAACAGAGACTATCAATATAAGATGAAAGAAAACTGCATGGTGGCACTCGACGGTGAACGGGAACTGCGGCTGAGAGAGGGAGATCTCCTGACCTTTCGCATAACAAGAGAGGGGCCCCTGCGTGTGGACATCAAAAAGACCCTGGAGAAGGCCTGCTATGCAGGAGGTTTTCGGCTTTCACAAGAAAGACAGCAGGGATGGAATAAGGAGGAATCGTAGTGGCCAATGTGTTGGTAATGCCCAAACTGGGTTTGACAATGACAGAAGGAACCATAGCAAAATGGCATAAAAAAGAGGGAGATCCCGTGAAAGCGGGAGACTTGCTCTATGAGGTGGAAACGGATAAGCTGACCAATGAAATAGAGGCAAAAGAGGAAGGTGTCCTTCGGAAAATCATTGTTCCGGAAGGGGCGTCCGCCGTTTGTTTAGATCCCATTGCAATCATCGCCGGTGCAGATGAAGATATCACTGGACTTGCAGGAAGCACCAAACCGGAGGAAGGGCAAACGGCAGCGGCTGATGACACGGGCTTGAACAGCCCTGCTGGAGTTGATCTTGCACAAGGATTGATCAGAGTGCCAGGGGAGCGTATCATCGCATCCCCCGCTGCAAAAAAGCTCGCAATAGAAAAAGGTATTGATCTGGAGAAAATCCCCGGAACTGGACCAAACGGAAGAATTACGCTGAAGGATGTGGAGGCGTTTGACGCGACATCTGATGCGTGGAACGCTTCGGCAGTTCAAGCTGCTTCTGCTGTTTCCTCTCAGGTCTCGGAAGATCCTGCACCGCGACAAAAATCAACTCCGATGGCAGAGAAGATCGCTGCGGAGCTTCAAGTGAGGCTCAGCGAAGTCTCTGAAGCTGGCAAGAGAACAACAAAAGCAGATGTGATGGCTTTTGTTCAATCTGATGCACAAGTACACGCACAGCCAGAGCGCACTGCTGCCATGAGCGGCATGCGCAAGGTTATTGCTAGGCGAATGAGCACAAGTCACAGCACGTGCCCGACGGTTACATACGATATCAGTATTGATATGTCTGCGCTCAAATCCATTAAGGACGGCTTGAAACAAGAGAACGTTAAAGTTTCCTACACCGATTTGCTGACCTATATTGCAGCTAGAACGCTTCCTGAGTTTCCGCTTATGAATTGTTCAGTGGATGGAGAAACGCTGATCTATAAAAATTATGTGAATATGGGAATTGCGGTTGCGCTGCCCGATGGCCTTGTGGTTCCGGTAATCAGGAATGCTCATTTGAAGGGTGTTTCAGAGATCTCAAAGGAGCTGATTTCTCTATCAGAGGATGCAAAAAACGGAAAGCTTGATCCGGATGCGCTGAAGGGAGGAACCTTCACCATTACAAACCTTGGTATGTTTGGAATTGAAAGCTTCTCCCCCATTATCAACCTCCCGGAGGTGGCGATTCTTGGTGTGAATACCATCCAGATGACACAGGTGTATGAAAATGGTGGCTTTACAGCGAAACCGCTGATGAAGGTATCTCTTACCGCAGATCACAGAGCTGTTGACGGAGCAGTTGCCGCTCAATTCCTGGCAAGGCTGAAGAAAAAGATGGAGAATCCGTATTTCCTTATGTTATAGGCACCGATCAGATGTTAGGAGGCAAGGATCAAATGAATAGGAGGCAAGGATCAAATGAAAATTGCAGTAATCGGAGGCGGCCCCGGCGGGTATGTGGCGGCAATTCGAGCCGCCCAGCTCGGCGCTGAGGTAACGCTGATTGAAAAAAATAAACTGGGCGGCACCTGCTTGAATGTGGGCTGCATCCCAACGAAAGCACTGCTTCACAGTGCGGGTCTACTGGATGAAATCAGAAACGGTGCTGAGGCCGGAATCATTGCTGAGGCAAAGCTTGATTTTTCCAAAACCCAGAACCACAAAGCGAAGGTGGTAAATCGTCTGGTCTCCGGTGTGGGCGGTCTGATGAAAGCCAACAAAATCAGAGTGATACAGGGGACGGCTTCTTTTCTGAAAACTAATTTACTGAGAATCGTTACAGAAAAAGGAGCGCGGGAAGAAGCCTTTGATAAGATCATCATTGCGTCCGGTTCCCTTCCATCTGCACCGCCCATTCCGGGAGCGATGCACCCCAGATGCATCGACAGCACCGGAGCCTTGGCCCTGCAAGAAGTTCCTTCGTCAATGGTCATTATTGGAGGAGGAGTCATAGGGGTCGAACTGGCTACAGCATATGCCTCCTTTGGAACGAAAATTACCATCGTGGAAATGATGCCTGAGATTCTTCCGATGATGGATGGAGAGTTGACTCAGATGGTGAGAAAGAACCTGGAGCGAAAGGGGATCAAGATCCTCACGGCTACCAAGGTGATTTCCATAGAGGGCAGGGAAGAAGCAGCAGACGTAAAGGTTGAGACCAAAGAAAGCCAAGAGATCATTACAGGAGATAACGTTCTGATTTGTGTAGGCAGACGTCCTGATACAGAGGCTCTAGGATTGGATCGGGTCAGTATCGCTTCAGAACGCGGCAGAATCAAGATCAACGAATATATGCAAACTTCCTGCCCTGATGTTTACGCTGTAGGAGATTGTGCCAGTCCGATTATGCTCGCTCATATCGCATCTGCTCAGGGAGAACTGGCGGCAGAGCATGCTGCAGGGCATCAACCGGGAGCATATCTTGAACAGACCAATCCCTCCTGTGTCTATACGGAGCCGGAATTTGCTGCTGTGGGTCTGACGGAGGAAAAGGCAAAGGCACTGAACCTTGATTATATTGTGGGAAGATTTCCACTTGCCGCCAACGGAAAGGCACTGATTATGAATGGCGGAGAAGGAATGATCAAAGTCATCGCTGATGCCAAATACCAAGAGGTTTTGGGTGTTCATATTCTGGGACCACGTGCTACAGATTTGATTGCCGAGGGGGCGCTTGCCATCCGCTTGGAGGCAACCCTCAATGAGTTGATTACAACAATACATGCCCATCCTACTCTTAGCGAGGCTGTACGCGAGGCTGCCCTTGCTGCAGAGAACCGGGCAATACACTATATCAATCAAGGATGATCATAGATGAATCATGGATGAAACCCTCCGTGATCCGAAAACCCGTCGCCGGCCAGAAGTCTGCGGCGGGTTTTTCTCTCCTCTGGTACGAACCGAGGGCGGTTAGAACCGATAGCGGTAAAATTTTCAGAAAAATTAAAAAAGTGTTGCTTTTTGAAATCCTCCTATGCTATGATAATCACGTAAAAGTGAATGAACGAATTGTTACTTTGTTTGTGTCATGATCAGAGATGATAAATGAATAAGCAGACAAAACCTAGCAAACATAAATATGCAAGTGTTTTTATGTTTGTTTTTTTGTTATATGGAGCAATATTCCGAACGTGTTACTGACGGAATAAAAAATGAAATACCCGGAGAATACGATGAAACAATACAGTGAAAACAGCATCTATCTCAGCGCTTATTCCAAGCTTCCATCGGAAATGCCTTCCGCTGAGATATACAAAGCCATCGACATTGGGCTGGTGATCAATGTGGATACCGGTGAAATTGAAGACGCTTCCGTTACGCTTCTGACGGATGAGGCAAGAAATTTTTTAAAACAGATCATCTTGGGATACAATCTGAACCAGGATTCCATTGAACCATTGATCGCAAAAATTAAGAAGAGATATCACGGCGCATCGCAAAAAGCGATCTGTGTGACCTTAAAGCTAATCTATGAGAAATATGTACAATGGCGAAGAGATCGAAAAACAGAGTAATTGCGCAGAGAACAGATAACATAACGCGCAAAGATCAAAATACATAATGCGCATAGATCAAAGAACATACACGCAAAGATTAAAATCGAAAAACAGAATCATGAGAACTGCTTTAATCGTGAAAGGAACGATCCCGTTTCTTTATAAAGGATTAGAATCCAGTGAGATGCAAGCAACGCTTTCGGCGAATTTGCATTTTCCTGGATTTTTTCATTTCCCGATGATGCAAAAAGGAGAAAGCAGCAAATGGCTGCCTATAAGAGTTAATTTAAGCGCTTAAATAGATTATTAACATTATGAAAGGAGAACAAAATATGGTTTTACCCACAGCGGGGAAAAAGAAAATGTCCCTGGTAAAAAAAATTTTTATTGGCTTGATCGGAGGAATTATCGTCGGGTATATCCTCAATTTTCTTGGTGGAGCCAACAATGAAATCATTGCTGCTTATATCTTTCCCTTTTTATCGTTTCTGGGAAATCTATTCATCCGCCTGATCAGAATGGTGGTCGTGCCACTGGTGCTGTTCTGCATTATTGACGCAGCCGTTTCGCTGGGAGATATCAAAAAGCTTCGAACCATTGGGCTGAAAACGATTGCTTTTTTTCTGGCAAGCGGAATGATTGCGGCGAGCATCGGTCTGATTCTTGTCAATATTATTCAACCGGGCCGAGGAATACAGATTGGGGAGATAGAAAGCAATATCACTGTTAATCAGATCAGCGGACCTTATGAAACAATATTAAATATGATACCAACCAATCCTTTTGCATCTCTGTCAGCAGGCGACATGCTTCCTATCATTGTCTTCGCCTTATTTTTAGGCCTTGCGCTCATCGCCATAGGTGAGAAGGCTGCACCTGTTGCAAAGGGCATCAAGACATTGGCAGATGCGATGTTCCGAATGATTACCTTTATTCTCGGAATTATTCCTTTCGGTGTATTTGGATTGATGGCAGTGGCTCTTGGCACTTACGGTGTGGAGATCTTCGGGCCGGTACTGAAGTTTATTGCTGTAGATTATCTGGCAAACTTTATCATGGTTGCGGGTGTATACGGTCTCTTCCTGACTTTTATTGCAAAGGTGAATATCCGTACCTTCTGGAAGCATGCCTTCGAGCCATGGCTTTTGGCATTCAGCGCCTGTACTACCAATGCAGCATTGCCTCGATCGATGAAGGTGGCGCCGAGGCTCGGAGTGCCGAAAGAAATCTCCAACTTTGTACTGCCTTTAGGCGCTACAGCCAACATGAACGGTACCTGTATTTATTTCGCAATCATCGTACTGTTCGCAGCACAGCTTTACGGAATCGACCTACCCATCAGTCAGCAGATTCTGGCCGCTGGAACTGCTACATTGCTCAGCGTGGGCTGCGCAGCAACACCCCAAATTGGTCTGGTAATCAGCACCACCTTGCTGACTTCTTTGGGATTTCCCCTTGATGCCATCGCGCTGGTTGCTGGAATCTATCGGATCGTAGACCAGGCCCATACCTCCACCAATGCTACCGGGGATATTGTGACGGCTCTTTGTATCGCATCCATTCAGGGAGAATTGGATCGGGAGCAGCTGGCGGCAGCGGCTAAAATGACTCCGGCAGAAATGGCTGAATTTGATGCGAAGATTGATGCAGAGGACGGACTGTTGTCGGAAGCCTGTTGATCAAGGAATTCCAAAAGCCTGATCAATTCAAAGAAATGAAAACCGTATGCAGCATGTGAAAACATAATAATGGAGAGGAAATCAAATGAGTTTAAACAAAGCACCAAACAATAATGTCTTTTACAGGAATCAAAACTGGTCCTATCCCAGAATTGTGAAGGGTGAAGGAGTATATCTGTATGGAGAAGACGGGAAACGTTATCTGGATGCCTGCTCGGGATCTGCGGTAGCCAATATCGGACACGGAAACAGCGAGATTGCCGAGTATACCAAGGAGCTGATGTCGCGGATTGCATTCACCCATTTATCTCGCTGGACGGTGGACACCATAGAAGAATGCGCCCGCAAAGTATGTCAATGGACTCCGGGAGACCTGAACCACGTATATTTTGTTTCTGGCGGCTCAGAGGCTACGGAAGCTGCCATTAAGCTGGCAAGACAGTATTATGTGGAACGGGATGGGGGGAAGACGTCTAAATGGAAGGTAATTTCAAAATGGACTTCCTTCCATGGGAATACCTTGGGAGCACTTGCAATTACCGGTATCACAGGCAGAAAAAAGATGTACGATCCGATGCTGGCTCAATTTCCCAAAATTCCGCAGTTCTATCACTATCGTAACCAATGGGGCTGTGAGACCTTGGAGCAGACCAGTATCCGGTGCGCACAGGCATTGGAGGATGAAATCCTGAAGCAAGGTCCTGAAAATATCATGGCGTTCATCAGTGAGCCTGTTGTTGGGTCTGCCGCTCCAGGTGTTCATCCTGCTCCCGTTTACTTTAAGATGGTCAGAGAAATCTGCTCCAAGTATGACGTTTTGTGGATCGACGATGAGGTGATGGCTGGCTTTGGAAGAACCGGAAAGAAGATGGCAATCGAGCATTTCGGCAATGCAATTCCAGATATTATCTGCACAGCAAAAGGAATGAGCTGCGGATATACACCCATCGGAGCCGCAATTGCAAACGATGAAGTGTTCCGTACCATCATGGTGAATGGCTCCGGCAGTTTTCACCACGGTCATACCTATGCTGGGAATCCACTTTCGGCTGGAATCTCGCTGAAGGTTCTGGAAATCATGGAGCGGGAACGTTTTGTGGATCATTGCGAGGCGCAGGGTGAGTATCTGATGAAGAGGCTTCAGGAGCTCTACAGATATCCCATAGTGGGAGACATCCGAGGGAAAGGGCTGATGATAGGAATCGAATTTGTAAAGGATCAGAAGACAAAGCAGCCTTTCGAGCCATCGGAAAAGGTAAATACCATCGTTAACAACCATTGTTTAGAACTGGGAATCTCTCCCTACCCCGGAGGTGGTTCCGCAGACGGATTTAGAGGTGACCATATGCAGATCACTCCTCCGATCAACATCAGCAGGGAGGAAACGGATGAATTGTTTGCAGCTCTGGAAGGCGCAATTAAAAAAACCTGCGAAGAGATCCTATAATGACCTTGGGGTCTGGATCTGGTCTTTTCGAACAAGCGGGAAGCCCTGTTGAAAATGAAAAAGGAGTTTAAAATGGAGAAATTGATCGTAACGGTTGCTCATACCGGAAACGTGCCGACAAAGGCAATGAATCCCCATACCCCGGTAACAGCGAGGGAAATTGTCGATAACATAAAACAATGCGCCGTGCTCGGTGCGTCTGTGGCGCATATTCATGTCAGAGATGAAAATCAGATGCCTACCAGTGACAGAGCCATTTTCCAGCAGGTTTTGAACCTGCTGGATCAGGAAAGGGTCGATGTGATCCGCCAATTGTCAACGGGAGCCAGAGGCGGTGAGAATACCGTGGAATGGCGAGGTCAGATGCTGGATTTGAACGCCCAAATGGCCAGCCTTGCCACGGGGTCTTCCAACTTTCCAGGAAGCATTAATGGGAATTCTCCTGATCTGATCGAAGCTCTGGCCATAAAAATGAGAGATAATGGCATCAAGCCGGAAATTGAGGTATTTGATCTTGCAATGATTTCCAATGCAAAACGCCTGCTGAAAAAAGGAATTTTGGTCGGGCCGCTGCACTTTAACCTGGTAATGAATGTTCCCGGCTCCGTGGAAGGAAGTCCGAAAAACCTCATGTTTTTGGCAGACAGCCTTCCGGAAGGCTCGACTTGGACGCTGACTGGCGTTGGCAGGCCTCACGTACAACTTGCTGCTATGGCTATTGCCATGGGCGGCCATGTGAGAACCGGTCTAGAGGACGTGGTGGAATATGAAAAGGGGATTCCAGCCACTAATGCAATGCTGGTGGAACGCATCGTAAAGCTTGCCCAAGCGATGGGAAGAGCAATTGCGACGCCTGAAGAGGCAAGAAGGATTTTGAACCTGGCCTGAAAAAATGAGATAAAGTGAATCAGTAGAAGTTGAATTTCAGGCAGAAGGAGCAACGGACAATGAAAACGAAAATCATGACAGCATCGGAGGCAGTGGCCGGTATTCAGAACGGAGCAACGGTAATGGTGGGTGGCTTCATGGCTTGCGGAACTCCCGAGATCCTCATCGACGCTCTGGTGGAAAAAGGTGTAAAGAATCTCACGATTATATGTAATGATGCAGGCGTGCCTGGAAGAGGCGTCGGGAAACTGCTTTCGAGCGGTCAAATCAAGACGCTTATCGCATCCCATGTAGGACTCAATCCCGAGGTCGCTCGGAGAATGAATACCGATGTCGAAGAAGATAAATTAGAGTGTATCCTGGTACCACAGGGGACACTTGCGGAAAGAATCCGTGCAGGTGGGGCAGGCCTCGGCGGCTTTCTGACTCCAACAG
The DNA here is from genome assembly GCA_015243575.1 of Clostridiales bacterium. NCBI lineage: Bacteria > Bacillati > Bacillota > Clostridia > Peptostreptococcales > Anaerovoracaceae > Anoxybacterium > Anoxybacterium hadale. Next base: position 3,004,448 of record CP042469.1, on the reverse strand, counting down.
GAGTGGGAACCATTGTCGCGGAAGGGAAAAACGTCATCAACGTGGACGGAAAAGACTACCTTCTGGAAAAACCATTAAAAGCAGAGTTTGCTTTGATCAGAGGCTCGGTAACTGACAAGTTCGGCAACACCACATATAACGGGACCACAAGAACCTTCAACCCGATGATGGCAGCAGCCGCAGAGTATGTAATTGTTGGAGCCTGTAAAATCGTAGAGATCGGGGAGATTGATCCAAACAATGTTGTAACATCCGGCATCTTCGTGGATGCTATCGCAGGAGGTGAGAAGCCGTGGCAGATATAAAGGAAATCATCGCTGCGAGAGTAGCAAAGGAGCTCAATGACGGTGACGTTGTGAATCTTGGAATCGGACTGCCAACCTTGGTGGCAAACTTCCTGCCTGAAAATGTGAATATCGTACTCCAGTCAGAAAACGGCATCATGGGTATGGGGCCTGGGGCGGAGAAGGGCAAGGAAGACGCTGATATCGTCAATGCGGGAGCCCAGTACGTAACGGTGAATCCCGGCGCTATGTTCTTTGACAGTGCCACTTCCTTTGGAATTATCCGGGGAGGCCACGTGGATGCGACGATTTTGGGAGCCCTTGAAGTAGACCAGCACGGAAACCTGGCAAACTGGATCGTACCTGGAAAGATGGTGCCAGGAATGGGTGGGGCTATGGACCTGGTGGTAGGTGCAAAAAAAGTAATCGTTGCGATGCAGCACACCCAAAAAGGCGCACACAAAATCCTGAAGGAATGCAGACTTCCCTACACCGCCATCAATGTGGTAGACATGATCATCACGGAAATGGGTGTTATGGAGATCACCCCCGCTGGGATATTGCTGACAGAGCTTCAGTCAGATTATACCGTTGAGCAGATTCGGGCAGCCACGGAAGCGGAGCTTATCATCAGCCCCGACCTGAAGATGATTTAATCAAAGAGTGTCACATTTAAAATACAGCCATAATCAAGGGGTCCTCTCAAATTAGTTTTTGAGAGGACCCCTTGAAATGATTTAGAAATGATTGGCTATTGAAATGATTTGACAAGATGGAAGCCTCATCATATACTGAATGTAAAATTATGTAAAAACTAAATCTCTCCATTGATAGATATCCCGGAATTGGTATATAATAAAATAGATCGCATCAATGGGGTATCATACTTGCAATCGATGAGTGGATTCCCTATGATGAAATTTTAGAGAGCCCCATTAGGAGGAGACGAAAGCATGAAAGAATTTTACATAGGCCAGCTCAGGACCGATGATGAAATACAGGATTTTTTTATGGTGAAAACCATAGCTATAAAAATCGGATCAAATAAAAAACAATATCTGGATCTGTTCCTGTGCGATAAAACAGGAGAAATAACCGGGAAAAAATGGGATGTTTCAGATCCGGAGCTTCCTGCGCTCAATGAAATTGCAGACGGCGATTTCGTCAAAGTAAAGGCAAACGTAACGGAATGGAACGGAATGAGGCAGCTCAGGGTCCAAAAAATTAGAAAATCAGTGCCAGAAGATCATCTGGAACTGGCGGATTATATCAAAGCGGCACCGGAGAAAGCTGATGACATGTACCTGTTCCTGCTGGAAAAGGCAGAGGGAATGACCGATCATGATCTGCGCAGCCTTTGCGTCCGCGTCCTGGAAGACAATCAGGAAAAGCTCATGTACTACCCGGCGGCAGCAAAAAATCATCACGCTGAGCTTTCGGGACTGCTGTACCATGTTAAGCGAATGCTGATGACTGCGGAGAGAGTTTGTGAGGTTTATACCAATCTGAATAAGGATCTTGTCATGGCAGGTGTGATCCTCCACGACATGGAAAAAATTAATGAAATCGAGGCGGACACTCTGGGTATGGCTTCTGGTTACTCCTTTGAGGGACAGATGCTGGGCCACTTGATTCAGGGAATCAAAACCATCGATCGGCTGGCAGAGGAACTTGGAATCGGAAAAGAAAAGGCCGTCATGCTAGAGCATATGATCCTTTCTCATCACTACGAGCCGGAATTCGGAAGCCCGAAAAAACCCCTTTTCCCTGAAGCGGAAATCCTACACTATCTGGATATGATCGACGCAAGGATGTATGACATGCATGAGGCGCTGGAATCAACAACAGAAGGTGACTTCTCTGACAGAGTATGGACGTTGGACAACAGAAGGCTTTACAAGCCCACCTCATTCTAACTTCGATAGGAGCTTGACATGATCCCACTGCCTGATGAAATCGTTCATATCATACAAACAATTGAAGCTGCAGGCTTTGAAGCATATGCGGTGGGCGGCTGTGTTCGGGATTCGATCCTTGGCAGGCAGGCAGAGGACTGGGATCTTACCACCAATGCAGCGCGGGAGAACCTTGCTTCGCTGTTTCCTGATGCAGAAATCATCAATAAAAAGCTGGGTGTGATGCGGATTACGGAAGGTGGAATTACGGCTGATGTGGCCGCATATCGCATCGATGGCGAGTATATCGACTATCGCCGGCCGGAAACGGTAATCTTTACGAGGAACCTCAGCGAAGACCTGGAGCGAAGAGATTTCACCATGAATGCCATTGCCGTGAGTCCTTTTCGGGGAGAGGTGGACCTTTATCAGGGACGTGATGATATTGCAAGCAGAACGATCAGAGGGATTGGTGAGCCCGGTGTGCGCTTTGAAGAAGATGCTCTGAGAATATTGCGAGGAATTCGTTTTTCGGCACAGCTGGGATTTCATGTGGAGCCGGAGACGCTGGGGGCAATGAAAGAGAAAGCAGAGCTTCTTTCCCATATCAGTCTAGAGAGAGTTTTGGATGAGTTCTGTAAAACCATAAGCTCAGGGAGCTGCTCCAAAGGACTGAAGCTCCTTTCTGAGACCGGCGCATGGCGTTATATTCTTGGCAAGGAATGCTTCTGCCATGCAACTGCGACTGAATGGAAAAAACTATCCCTTCTCGGGGAAGGGATTGACCATACGAAAGAGGATCTGTCCATAAGACTGGGGCTGATTTATCTTTGCTTTCAAAAGGAAAATGGCAGACGTGCCATCGAGTATCCGGGGTATGCAAACCGGATGAAACAACGCCTGCTTCTTGCGGTAGAAAAAATGGACGAGCTGCAAGAAATCGGTGCGACTGAGAAGCCGGACAGAAAAATGCAAATAGAAGAAGGCAAGGTACGGCTGAAACGCCTGATCTTTAGAATAGGCATGGATGGATATGAATATCTTGAAACGGTTTCCCTGGCGCAGTCTGCGGCGCTGGGCCTGAGCCATGCCGACAGCCAGCAAAGAGAGGAAATGCTGCGGCAGATTACGGAACACCAGGAACCGATTTTTCTTTCTGACTTGGCAGTAAGCGGTAAGGATCTTTTGCTTGCAGGTGCTGTTCAGGGGGCAGAATTGGGTGAACTGCTTCAGATTCTGCTGGACTGGGTTCACGAAAATCCGGAAGAAAACCGAAAGGCTCGTTTGATGGAGCTTGCAATGCAGAGGATCGAGACATAGCTGTATCGATTTTGAAAGGGTAAAAATGGTCGAATTACAAGGATCTATTGCAGAGGTCATTTATCATAATAAAGAGAATTATTATACCATTGCAGTGATTGAAAACGGCGAGGAGCAATTCACTGCTGTGGGGTATTTGCCTGGGGCAGATCGAGGCAGAGCCTTTCGTTTTCGAGGAATATGGAAAACCCATCCGACCTACGGGGAACAATTTAGCTTTACAGAATATCAAGAGGAAATGCCCAGTTCCCAAGAAGGGATCGAGGGCTTTCTTTCGTCTGGACTGCTGAAAGGGATCGGAAAGAAGACTGCGGCTGCCATTGTGCACAGGTTTGGCGGAGACACCTTCGCAATCATAGAAAAAGAGCCTCACAGGCTTACGGAAGTGGAAGGCATAGGAGAAAAAAAGGCGGCAGCAGTTTCTGAGGCGTTTATGGCCCATAAAGAGTTTGCTGAGATTACGCTGTTTTTTCAGCAGTTTGGTATTGCACCGCCTTATGCCATGAAGCTTTACAAGGTGTATGGGCCCGATACCATACAAGCAGTGACGGAAAACCCATACCAATTGGTGGATGATATCTTTGGGATCGGATTTAAAAAGGCCGATAAAATCGCAGAGAAAATGGGGATTAATAAGAATTCCGAGTATCGGATTGAAAGCGGAATCAAATATGCGCTGTGGCTGTATGTCAACGAAGGCCATACCTATGTCCCTCAAAAAATGTTTTGCGAGAATACAGCGGAACTTCTTGAGGTGGGCACTGAGCAGGTACACGAAATCCTTGTCCAGCTAGCTTTTGAAGGCGAGATACATATTGAAAACCTGGAAGGAAGGTCTGTGATCTTTTCTATGCCCTATTATACTGCGGAGCAAAATGTCTGCAAAATTTTGCTCTCTCTGAGCCGTTCCGATCTAAAGCCTGTCAGCTCTGATGTGGACGAGCTCATCGCTGCAACCGAGCGGGAGACGGGTATCCTGCTGTCTGAAAATCAGAAATATGCGGTAAAAGCGTCGCTTAAAAACGGGGTTTCCGTCATTACCGGAGGACCCGGTACAGGAAAGACCACCATCATCAATACCATTATGAAAATCCTGGAACACAGCGGATTTGCAACAGCCATCGCTGCACCGACAGGACGGGCTGCCAAGCGAATTACGGAAACCTCCGGCTATGAGGCATCCACCATCCATCGTCTTTTGGAATACTACTATTCCGAGGGCGAAGATACTATGCGCTTTGGGAAGAACAGTGAGGATCAGCTGGAGTACGACGCTATCATTATCGACGAAGCCTCCATGATTGATATCCTTCTTATGAATGGGCTGCTGAGCGCCATAAAACCGGGAACAAGGCTGATCGTCGTGGGCGATGCAGATCAGCTTCCTTCGGTAGGCGCGGGAAATGTGCTGAGGGACATGCTCGACAGCGAGGTGATTTATGCCGTGAAACTGACAGAGATTTTCCGTCAGGCCAAGGAAAGTCTTATCGTCGTCAATGCCCATAAAATCAATCAGGGCGAATATCCGGACTGCAACGAAAAGGACAAGGACTTCTTTCTTCTCAGGCAGAAGAGTGAAAAAGAGATGCTGGAAACCATTAAATCTCTTTGTGTCAAACGACTTCCGGAATATTACAAGGGCTGCGATGCGGTCAGGGATATGCAGGTGCTAACACCGGTACGCAAAGGCCTTCTGGGAAGCATCAACCTCAATAAGGAACTGCAGAACGTACTGAATCCGCCTGCCGAGGGACAGGAAGAAAAAGTCTTCGGCGAGAGGATCTTCCGCGAGGGGGATAAGGTGATGCAGATCAAGAACAACTATCAGATGGAATGGAAACGACTAGAAGATTTTACAGAAGGTCAGGGCGTCTTCAACGGAGATGTGGGTTATATCCAGACCATCGACAGAGAATTCAATGAAATCACCATTGTATTTGATGACAACCGCTATGTGCGGTATGACTTCTCTCAGCTGGATGAGATAGAACTTGCCTATGCTGTGACAGTGCATAAAAGTCAGGGTAGCGAATTCCCCATTGTCATCATGCCCGTATCCTGGTTTCCGCCCATGCTTGCCACCAGAAATCTGCTCTACACTGCAGTAACTAGAGGCAAACGGGCAGTTATCATCGTGGGCTCGGAAAATAAAATGCATGCAATGGTTGACAATAATAGGATTACCGATCGTTATTCCGGCCTGGCTGTGCGATTGAAAGCATTCCTCTAGAGTGGCGGGGGAAAGGTTTGGTTTCATGGGTTACGTGTTTTCGGGTTGCATGCGGATTGACGATCAAACGCATGTAAGCAAAGCGCGTCTCCGATCGGTTCTCGTAGGAAACCGTCCGAGCGAAGCGAGCGTGTTTCCGAGGGAAGCGATCAGAGATGTGCCAATGGATATTCGAGGAATGTAATGGAGATTTGCGTTATGAAAGGGATTTTGCCATCTTTGGTGGAAGGGTTTTTTGATTTAATTTATCCTTCTAACATATATTGCATCTGTTGTGGGAATATTATAGACGACAGCAGACCTTATTCCCTATGTGATGTTTGCGTCCGGACCATGAAATGGACCAATGGACGAACTTGCAGCTGCTGCGGCAAGCGCCTTCAGGACGACTATCTTCCAGATCTCTGTACCAACTGCAGGGATGGGGGTCATCTCTTTGCGAAGGGGTTTGCCTGCGCAGAATACGGTGCGGCAGAAAGAGATATTCTGCATCGATTCAAGTACAAGGATAAAGCATATCTGGGGAGAAAGCTGGCGGAAATTATGAGAGACCGGATTCTTTCGGAAGCTCTTGAACTGGATTTGATTCTTCCGGTACCGATGCATAGGCGAAAAGAAAAGGTGCGGGGATATAATCAGGCGGCGGTGCTGGCCAAGGAACTTGCAAGGTTGATGGAAACGCCGTACAGCAGTAATTTGCTTCTGAGAAGTTCTGATACAGAAGCCATGAATCAGCTGAGTGCTTTAGAGAGAAGCAGAAATGTTCAGGAAGCCTTCGCCGTTTCTTCGAGAAAGAAAGACCTTCTGAGGGGAAAGAAGGTGCTTTTGGTGGATGATATCTTTACTACGGGGAGCACGGCTGACGCCTGTACGGACGCACTGCTTCGGGCAGATGCTTCCGAGGTTTTTGTCTTTGTCTTTGCAGCGGGGGCAAACCTAATCAGCGAAGAAGACGATGGGATACGTTGCTGAATGACTCCGGTACGAAATCTATATTTAATCGGCGTTGACGAAATTGCAATTTTCGACATATAATATTGAGTAAGACAAGCAGAACAGGGTATATAAAGATTAAATATTAGAGCCGCTTAGGTCTGTGGTTGAAAGTCCAGGCCAGTTACGGGCAAAAGGACCCACGTAAGCTGGACCGCAAGGCGGCAGTGATCATGGCGTAGCTTAGATGTAAGTCCTTTGGTAAAATACCAAAAGGCGGGTGTGGGGGCAAAGACCAGGTCAGCTAGGCGGTTCCAATATCTAATCTGTATTACTGCAAAACCAGCATCAAATTTCGACAATCTCAAGGATAGCTTGTCAAGTGCTGTTACAGAAGAACAAAAAAGCGAAAATTGAAAAGAAAGGAAGAGAAATGAATAATTATGCAACGACAAAGCGTTGCAAACAAGGGGAAATCAACCTTGCGCGATTCGAATTGCATGTGAATGTATATTCTGAGCGAAAAAAATATCCACTGCAAGAACCTTTGTATTTCAATTATACACAGACTTATCCACAATATCAACAGGCCGGTGGTGTCGTTTATAAAACGCTGAAAAATTGTTCTTTTTGAAAGTTGTTGTCATATTATCAGAAACGTTGTCGATGAATGTAAGCTGTATATTTATTTGCCGATGAAAAAAAGGAATGGCATGGGTTTTGTAGTATACAATACTAATACGATTACCTTAATCGAAAGCTAGGGGGGTGCACTAAATGAAAGTTATCATTACAAGCAAAAACATGAATGCCAGTGACCATCTGAAACAAACCATCGAGTCCAAATTGGATCGACTTGGTAAGTACTTCTCCAATGACATTGTAGCCAATGTTACTTTGACAACGGAGAAAGGGAGGCAGAAGATAGAGGCAACGATCAATGCTAAGGGTACAATCTTTAGGGCGGAAGAAACCACAAATGATATTTATAGCGGCATAGACAGAGTTACTGAAAAACTGTCTTCTCAAATGTCCAGATTCAAAACAAAGCTTCAGAGGAAGCACAAAGATCATAAAGAGCTGCTCCTAATGAATCTGCCTGAAGTTGCAGGAGAAGAACTGGAAGAAATGCAGGTTGTAAGGAAAAAGAAGTTTGATTTGATGCCAATGTCTGTTGACGAGGCGATTATGCAGATGGAGCTTCTGGAACATAGCTTCTTTGTTTTCCTCAACATGGAATCCGATGCAGTAAATGTTGTGTACAAGAGGAAGGATAACACCTACGGTTTGCTGGAGACCAGATATTAATATTGGTAATAAGATATAGAGGCGGCTTGAAACCGCCTCTTTTTGTCGCATCTTGCAATACACAGGTTGATGTGACGGAAAGGGGTTTTACTTTGCTCGATTCCATGGCGTAAAATCTCTAATTTTGTCAGGGACTCTTTTTCGAATTATATTGAAAACCTATTGAATTTTCGCACTTTTTTCGATAGAATAAAAGCTAGTATGATTAAGGGAGTAGAGAGGTATGTCAGAAATATTTAACAGTATTATTTCCGGCGTAGGGATCACGGACGTCATTGACGTTGCCATCGTAGCTTTTGTGATCTATAAAGTTTTGGGATTTATCAGGGAGACCAGAGCGCTGCAGCTTGTGAGAGGGCTGCTAGTTTTAGTTCTGATCACAATTTTGTCTGAACAATTTAATTTCTATACATTGAACTGGATCTTGCGTAATACGCTGCAATTGGGTGTTATCGCACTCGTCATTGTGTTTCAGCCCGAGCTCCGGCGAGCCCTAGAGTATGTGGGACGCAGCAAATTCATCACCCCACAGTTTGCACAGATGGATAAGGAAAGAGTAAAGGTTCTTACCGCTGCCATTATCAAGGCAGTGGATTATTTTTCGACCAATAAAATCGGTGCGTTGATCATTATGGAACGGGAAACCACGTTGAATGATATCGCAGAAACAGGAACAAAGGTCAATGCAGAGATTTCTACAGAACTGCTGGGGAACCTCTTTTACGAAGGGGCGCCGCTTCATGATGGTGCGGTTATTGTCAGGGGAGATAGAGTTTTGGCTGCGGGATGTGTCCTGCCGCTGACCCAAAGTAAAACGCTCAGCAAAGATTTGGGCACCAGACACCGGGCGGGTATCGGTATCACTGAAAACTCTGATGCGATCTCCATCATCGTTTCCGAGGAAACTGGAATTATTTCCATTGCGGTAGACGGCAAGCTCTCCAGATTTCTGGATATTAAAACAGTGGAAAAAACGCTGCTGAATATCTATTTGACTCAGATTCCGGCGGAAAAGGTTAAAGTCCCTTTTATCGACAAAATCAGGAGGCGCAGGAATGCTGAATAATAATACCTTTTACAAAATTATATCGGTAGTACTCGCACTTGCGCTCTGGGTTTATGTAATACAGACAGAAAACCCCATGCAGTCAAAGACAATCTCTGATGTTACAGTGCAGCTGCTCAACGAAGAGAGCCTTACTGCCAGAGGTCTCGCCCTTTCGGGAGAGGCTGAATATACCGTTGATGTAAAGGTTCAGGCTAAAAAGTCGGAACTCTCCAGTATCAGTGCTGCTGACCTTATTGCCAACGCCGATTTGTTTGGCTACAGCATGGGCAAAAACTACATTCCGGTGACAGTTACTGCGCCTGAGGGTGTTACCATACTGGATATCAAGCCCATCAAGATCAACGTTGTGATCGAAGAACGAGTGGAAGTTGCAAAACCGATTCAGGTTAATTTTATCGGTCAGTTTGAAAATGGAATCGAAGCGGGTCAGGTCACAACTCAGCCCGAGGAAATTCTCGTTTCAGGTGCAAAATCAGAAGTGGGAGCAGTATCTCATATCCAAGCTGATGTGAATACGGTCAAGCTGACTGCTGATGGAGTTACCGTACAGACCAGAGCAGTGGCGGTAAACAGAGAGGGGGATGTGGTTTCCAATGTCAGACTATCCTCTCCTTTCATCGATGTCTCTGCAAAACTGAGCAATGTTGTAGCGGTTCCGCTGAATGTAGAAATTACTGGGCAAGTAGCACCGATCTATGAAGTTACGGGTATGGATGTTCCACCAACTGTAAAAATTAAGGGCTCAGCTTCTGACCTTGCAAATATAACAAGCCTAACGGCGGCACCAATTGATATCAGTACGGTCGCCAGCACTTCAAAGCTTCCGCTTGATATCGCTTTGCCTGAGGGTGTGGAATTTGCAAATGGTTATGAGCATATGGGTGTGGGCATTACGATTAAACCGGCTGCAATTAAGGAATTTACGTATACTTCAGATGAAATCCTTATGGAGGGAATTGAAGGCGCAAATAATATTTCCATTACAACCCCACAGATAAAGGTCACCGTATCAGGCAGTGAAGCTGTGATCGCGGGGCTGGTGAAGTCAGATCTCGTGCCTTATCTTATGCTGGATGCGGAGTCCTTAATATCGGCTGCCGCAAAGGTTCAGCTTCGATATGAGAAGGAACTGGGTTATATCACGGTTGACCCTGAGGAAGTTCATATTACGCTGAATGAGGAAGAATAGACACGGAACACTTGATAAGAAGTAACCTTTTACAATAGAAGCTGCAGTGCAGGCGGATCGTAATTGATATGAGCAGGCTGCAGGAAATGAAACCGTAATAGCAGAAAAACAGCAAGATAACAGAAATAAGAAGTAGTAAAACGATAAGGAGATTTTATGGGCAGACTTTTTGGAACTGACGGAGTCAGAGGGGTAGCGAATTCGGAGCTTACTCCGGAGCTGGCATTCAACCTTGGAAAAGCAGGAGCTTATGTGCTCAGCAAGGATCAGCAAAGACCGGTGGTTCTTATCGCAAAGGATACCAGAATTTCAGGAGATATGCTTGAAGACGCGATCAGCGCAGGCATCCTGGCAATGGGAGGAAATGTAATCAAAGCAGGGGTATTGCCTACCCCGGCCGTAGCATATCTTGTCAAATATTATCAGGCAGACGCCGGCGTGGTCATATCCGCTTCCCACAACCCCTTTGAATATAACGGGATTAAGTTTTTCAACGGAGAAGGCTTTAAACTGGACGACGATATCGAAGATGAAATAGAAGATATCATTCTTAGAAATATTGATGTAAACAGCCATATTACAGGGGATCGACTGGGTCGCTGTCTGGAAGCGGAAGAAGATGCCATTGCTCTTTATGCTGAGTTTTTAAAGAAAACAGCGGATATGGATCTATCCGGAATGAAACTTGTGATTGATTGTGCCAACGGAGCGTCCTATAAGGTAGCAGAAAAGGTATTTCGTGAGCTGGGGGCAGATGTCACGGCCATTCATAACCAGCCTGACGGTGTTAATATCAATGAACGCTGCGGTTCCACCCACCCGGAGGAATTGCAGAAGCTGGTGGTCTCAAGCAAGGCGGACATGGGGCTGGCTTTTGATGGTGATGCTGACCGTCTGATTGCCGTGGATGAACTGGGACGCCTGATTGATGGCGACAAAATGATCTATATCTGTGCGAAAATGCTGAAGCATAACGAAGTCTTGCCGGGAGATAAAGTAACGGCAACGGTAATGAGCAACATCGGCTTTCACCGCGCGCTTGCCAAGATTGGCTGTAATGTAGATACCACTCAGGTGGGCGACCGCTACGTTCTGGAAAGTATGCTCAAAACGGGGTGTGTTATTGGGGGCGAACAGTCCGGCCATATCATATTCTTAAATCACACCACAACAGGAGACGGAATCTTATCGGCTCTCCAGCTGCTGAAGGCAGTAAGAGAATCGGGCATCAAGCCATCGGTTCTTGCGGATGAGGTTACGATCTACCCTCAGGTGCTCAAAAATGCCAGAATAAAGAATGAAAATAAGAAGAAGTATCTGTCAGATCCTGAAATCAGCGCTGAAATCGAACGATTGGAAAGCATGATGGCCGGAGAAGGCCGCGTCCTCATCCGTCCTTCCGGAACAGAGCCGCTGGTAAGGGTTATGATTGAAGGTAAAGATATTGAACAGATCACGAAGCTGGCAGAGAATTTAGCGTCTCTGCTCACCAAAAGATTTGGATAAGGGGGAACGACTATGTGCGGAATCGTCGGTTATATCGGAGACGGCAATGCAAGTGATATTATCATTGAAGGTTTAAAGAAACTGGAATACAGGGGATACGACTCCTCAGGGATCGCCCTTTACAAAGAAGGAAAAATAGAGGTTCGCAAATTCAAGGGGAGAATTGCCAACCTGGAAGCTGCCATCGAGAGGGAACACTTCACCAGTACAATCGGAATCGGACATACCAGATGGGCTACCCACGGCGCACCTTCCGATGCCAATGCACATCCCCATAGCAATACCGACCATTCCATCGCCATCGTCCACAACGGAATTATTGAAAACTATGTGGAACTCAGAGAATGGCTGATCAAGGAGCATGGCATTGCTTTTATTTCTGAGACGGATTCAGAAGTAATCGGCCATTTGATCGGCCTCTATTATGACGGCAACCTGCTGGATGCTGTAAACAAAGCTGTTGATATGATGCGCGGTGCTTATGGAATCGGCGTCATCTGCAGCAAGGAGCCGGATAAACTCATCGCAGTAAGAAAAGACAGCCCGTTGGTAGTTGGACTGGGCGAAGGCTGCAACTTTATTGCATCGGATATTCCCGCACTGCTGAAGCATGTGCGGAAGATCTACCTCATAGAAAATAACGAGACTGTGGTTCTGACAAAGAACGACGTCAAGATTTATAATGCTGACAGGAAAGAAGTCAAGAGAGACGTTTTTCATGTTACCTGGGATGCAGATGCCGCTGAAAAGGAAGGCTATGATCACTTTATGCTCAAAGAAATCTATGAGCAGCCTAAGGGGATTCATGAAACCCTGAATCGAAGACTTGACGAAAATGGTATCGTTAAGCTCGACGGTATTTCGCTGACCAAGGAAGATCTGGAAGGCTTCAACAAGGTTTATATTGTGGCCTGCGGAACCGCTTACCATGCCGGACTTGTGGGCAAATATATCATTGAAAAGCTTGCAAAGATTCCGGTGGAAGTAGATGTTGCTTCAGAATTCCGTTATCGGGATCCCTTCGTGGATGATAAGACACTCTTTATCGCCATCAGCCAGTCCGGTGAAACGCTGGATACGCTGGCGGCTCTTCGTGAGGCGAAAAATAAGGGTGCCCGGATTCTATCCGTGGTCAATGTAGTGGGAAGCTCCGTTGCAAGAGAATCAGACGATGTGTTCTACACCTGGGCTGGACCGGAAATCGCAGTTGCTTCCACGAAAGCGTACACCACACAGCTGATGTGCATGTATCTCATCGCGTTATATATGGGTCACACCAAAGGCGTGATTGATATGGAGCTTTATCATCGGTATATCGACGAACTCCAGAAGGTGCCGGATAAGCTGCGTGACATGCTTGCGGATGAAACTACCTTGATGGAAATCGCCAAAGAGCAATATAAGCTGGAACAGGTCTTCTTCATAGGAAGAGGTCTGGACTCGGCCGTTTCCTTTGAAGGCTCGCTGAAGCTGAAGGAAATCTCCTATATCAATTCCTTTGCCATTGCGGCAGGTGAGCTGAAGCACGGAACCATCGCCCTCATCGAACCTGGAACCCTGGTCCTCGCACTAGCAACCCAGGATCGCCTCTTTGAAAAGATGCTTTCCAATATACAGGAAGTCAAAGCAAGGGGGGCTTACGTCATCGGTCTTGCAAAAGAAGGAAACCGTGATATTGAAAAACAAGCGAACCGGGTGATCTACATTCCCGACTGTATGGACGACATCGCTCCGCTGCTTTCCGTCGTACCCCTCCAGCTTCTGGCCTACAACATCGCCAAGCTGAGAGGCTGTGATATCGATAAGCCGAAGAACCTAGCGAAGTCGGTGACAGTGGAATAGGGGAAAGGCGGGGCTACATCGTCCTCTTGAGGTATACTATGTTTCTATGTTAAATGCTGATGTAGCGCTCTTAAGACAAACTAAAATGAATTAAATGCGTTTTAATCCGGTGAAGTTAAATCTATCGCCGGATTATTTTTACATCAAGGTAAAAAGCTATGTGATTTTAAATTCTGATTCTACAAACCAGTATGAACGATGACCCCAAACCTGCCCTAGATGGTGTTCTCACTGTAGAACTTGAGGGCTTCCCCTACAAATTTAGCGGCGCCCTTACCGTACTTTTTGTCATAGACTTTTTTAAACGCAGGTTTTGTCAAGTACATGTCCGCCATCATCCTCCAGTAGTTCTCACCCATATCCATCTTGACAATTTGACTGTGCTCTTTGAGCATTTCATTCATTTCTTTTACGATTCCCTGAATATCTGATGAAGAAGGGCTTTTACTCATATCAGACGTTAATTGTTCCATTAATCGATCTGCTTGAGCTGAATACACATCAATATTCTCTTTCATCGTTTCGAACCCTTCCATAATTGTCGGCAGATTTTCAAGGTTATTCTTTATTGCTTCTGTGTATTTTCCGATACTGCCAAACTGCTGAATTGCCATTTTTGCACCCTCAAGCTCTTTGGATTTCATGGTTTCAATGATTATGTCAAATTCTTCTATGCTTCCATAATATTTGATGATATCACTCTCATGTTCCTGCTTAAATGTTTCCAGTACATTGAAATATTCACTCATGTCAAATTCTTTAAAACTCATTTCATTACCGCCTTTCAGTTTTTTATCGATAAGAGCAACGAGTTCGTTCAGGCGATCTCGTTTCAGTAATAGTAACTCCTTTTGTTTATGTAGCGTATTTATCTTGTGGTACTGTGAACTTTCCAAAATCTCGTGAATGTTTTTCAGTGGAACGTCCAGCTCCTTAAAAAATAGAATTTGCTGTAAGATTTCAAGGGACTCATCACTATATAGCCGATAACCCGCCTCAGTTATTGCACTTGGTCTTAGCAGGCCAATCTTATCATAATAGTGCAGCATGCGAACACTGACACCCGTTAAATCCGAAACATGTTTAATTGTTCTCATCTCAATATGCGCCTCCTGTTCTCCTGGATTTTATAGTACACTATGACATGATGTCAGGGTCAATACTTTCTTAAAATTATTTCTAATTGAAAAATCAAATACGACGGTATTTGTGAGTTTTTTCATTTGTGAGTTTTTTCAAGTTGACATGTCCCAATCCAATAGTATAATATTATCTAACTAATTTTCATCGCACAAGATTAAAGTGATTTGGAGAATCGATATGAGTCTAGCATTAACAGTTGCAGATTGGATGACCATGGTTCAACTTATTTATCGGTTGAATTGCATAGAGGATTTTTTGCAATATCAATCTAAGGTCCTTGAAATAATTAATATAATCGTACCCTTTGATGCAGGTGTTTTTCATCTGGCGGATCAAGAGCAAGACGGTGTAAGCGCTGGAAATACGTACGGTCATAATATCAGCGAAAAGGATTTGAATGAGTTAAAAAATGGCCTAAGCAACAATGCATTTTTAAAAAGTTTGCTGCTTGACCCCTCCGGCGTTGTATCAAGAGGACCAGATTTGTCGCAGTTCAGTGAGCTTGGTCTCAAGCTGGAAAACGAGCATCTAATTCCTAAAGACGAGCAGCATGCATTTAGTGTTGTATTAAACTATAAAGATGAGCTCTTAGGTTACCTGATCTTGTTGCGCCAAGATCAGGAAGAACAATTTAACATGAGAGATAAATGCGTTTTGGAGAATTTGAAAAATCATATCGCGTTGCAGCTGTATAAACTGTCAAATTCCTATGTCGATATGAACCGGCTTGATAACAGGATTTATGTGCTCGAAAGGAAATTAAATAAATACGGGCTTTCAAAACGTGAACTTGAAATTCTGGCATTGATTCAGAGCGGTAAAGTCGATTCGGAAATCTGTGAGGAATTGTTCTTTTCGACATCCACATTTAAAAAGCACCTGAATCACATTTACGGGAAAATGAAAGTCAGCAATCGGGTAACACTGATTAAATTGATCAATACTGAAATGCAGCAAGCTTAGAAGCAGGATACCAATTCAAACAAGAAAAACAAGTGAATTCATGATAATATTTCCAAAAGCGAGGACATTCTTAACCTCGCTTTTGTCGTTTGTAGAACTTTAGTTCTATTCAGCTCACACAAGATGAATAGAATTCATTTTTTCGTTCAATTTACAATCATTTATGAAGCTGTCATGATAAAACTATTCAAATTAATATTCTGTCCTGCCAGAAGGGCGCAGACAGAACTCAGACTGTGAATCACGAAGCATGATTTGTCTATTTCCGTCGCCATGAATCGATGAGAGGAAGCTTGGCACTAGAGAAAGGAACTAAAAAATGAACCAACTGAAGTATTTTTGTAACGGGCAATTTGTTGAATCGACAACAGAGAAATATATGGATGTGTATAATCCGAGCACAGGTGAGCTCTTGGCACAAGCCCCCTGCTGCACGGAAGCAGAGGTACTAAAAGCCATCGAGGCGGCAAGTGCTGCCTTTCCGGCATGGCGAGATACACCGGCAGCGAAACGACAGGAGCTTTTCTTCAAACTCAGAGAGTTAATTGTGAAGCATGAAGAAGAATTGACCGACCTCATTGCCCGCGAGCATGGAAAGGTATGGAAGGAAGCGCAGGGCGATCTTGCAAAAGCCCTGGAGCCTACAGAGTATGCGTGCAACATTGCAAACCATATGATGGGAGAGTCTTTTATGGACACCTCCAAAGGAATCGACTCCGTATCTTACAGAGAACCACTCGGGGTATTTGCAGGAATTGCTCCCTTTAATTTTCCGGCGATGATACCGGTTGGCTGGATGGCGCCAATCTGCATCGCAACAGGTAACACAATGGTTTTAAAAGCATCCAGCACAACGCCGCTGACGACGCTGCGTTTTGCAGAATTATATAAAGAGGCCGGATTCCCTGACGGTGTGTTTAATGTAGTGACCTGCAGCCGGAATGAAGCGGAGATTCTTCTTAAGCACAAAGACGTAAAGGGCGTGTCCTTTGTAGGAACCACAGGTGTAGGACTTCATGTATATTCTACTGCGGCGGCGCACGGGAAAAGAGTGCAGGCGCAAACAGAAGCAAAAAATCACGGATTGGTATTAAAGGATGCTCCTTTGGCAAGGACTGCTGCTGGCATCATCAGTGCGGCGTTCGGCTGCGCTGGAGAAAGATGTATGGCACTGCCGGTGATTGTGGCAGAAGAAGCGATTGCCGACCAGCTGGTTGAAGAGCTTGTACAGCAAATCAGCAAACTGAAAATCGGACCGGCCTACGACAAAGGCTCGGATATGGGGCCGGTGGTCACGGAAAAGCACAGGCAGTCTATCCTGAAATGGATCGAGACTGGTATCGCCGAGGGGGCAAAGCTTGTTCTGGACGGGCGTGATGTAACTGTTCCGGGTTATGAGAACGGATTTTATCTCGGGCATACCATCTTTGATCATGTCACCCCGAAAATGAGTATTGGAAACAGAGAAATTTTCGGTCCGGTTTTATGCATTAAGAGAGTAAAGGACTTTGATGAAGGACTCGCGGTAATGAATTCCAGCCCCTTTGCAAATGGCTCCATCATCTTTACACAGAGCGGTTACTATGCGAGAAAGTTTGCAAAGTACACGGATGGCGGAATGGTCGGAGTCAATGTTCCGATTCCTGTACCCTATGGAATCTTCCCGTTTTCAGGGCATAAGGACTCCTTCTTCGGAGACTTGCATTGTGTGGGGAAGGACGGCGTAAGATTCTTTACGGAAACAAAATGTGTTACGACCAGATGGTTTGAAGAGGATGAATTAACACAGACAAAGCTTTCCGGATGGGGTAATTAAGCCTCTAAGCCTTAGCTATCCGGATGGGGTAATTAAGCATCCAAGCTTGATATGGCGGCGGTTCACAATAGGAACCGCCGTTTTTTTATTTGCGGGGCCACCCAATATATGACAGAGAGCCCTGAATCGTTGTTGACAATGAGGCTTTGACCGACTTGGGATTTAGTGTTACTATGATCTATAGTTACAATATCCATAGAGGAAAGTCTATTGGCTAATATCCGGAAGAAATCATTAGATCAAAGTCTATTGGCTAATATTCGGAGGTAATCTTTAGTGCAAAGTCTATTGACTCTATATAGGGAGAAAGGAAGCCAAAGTAACATGGGACTCACGATTGAGAGATTGCAGGAAGTAGATATGGGCACTGCCCTCACCTTGTTAGAAGACGTTTTTGCAGGAGAGCAGAACATTCCGGTTACGTTGAATAGCATCCCGGAAGAACGCGAACCTATTTGGTGGTATGTGGAAAATGATTCGGAGATGGTTGGCGTTATTGCAGGCTGGAAGGAAAACGATACATGGCATTTGGGCAGATTTGCAGTGGACAGCAGACTGCGGGGCCTCGGGATTGGTAAAAAATTAATGAAGTTTGCACTGGGGGAAATTTTTAAACTTGGTGCGGAGAGGATCTATACAGAAGCACGAGATGTTTCGGTATCAATCTTAATCAAGCTTGGCGGAAAAGTGATCGGAGAACCGTTTGATTTTTATGGAGAACCCGTTACGCCGATGATAATAGAAAAACAAGCTTTTTTTGAGGAATAATCAACACCTTTCGGACCCGGAATAGTTCCGATATGGATTTTTTTCATGTAATTTGTCGAAAAGTGCGTACAAATGCTGTAGAATCGACACGGAAAAGAATGTAGCATAGTATTGGAAAAAATAACCGGGAGATTCATGATGGAAAAACGATGTCTATTCTACATATTTATAGTGATAATAAATTTGCTTCCGATGATACCAATGTCGATTAAAGGAATTACCGGTCTCGCGTTTATTTGTGTAAGCAGTGTTAGAAGTGGTTTTAAAGGCGGCATGTGCACTGCAGGACTGTTGATCTTGATCAATACCATTTGTGTTATATTTGGAATTAATGTTGATTATGAATATGCAGTTGCGTCCATGCTTCTCGGCAGTGCCGCTTACATAGGAACCGCCTATTTTATCGGTGGAAATACAGACAAATTGACGCAAAGAAATGAACAGCTAATTCGTGAAATTGAAATGCGGAGAAAAGCAGATGCTGAGTTGAGGGAAAAAATTGAGATTTTGCAAAGCCTGATGAGCGCGCTTCCAACACCTATCTGCATCAAGGATTTGGACGGCAGGTATGTGGGATGCAATTATGCGTTTGGACAATGGTTTGGTTATAACGAGGAGGAGCTGACTGGAAAGAATGTGTTTGATTTGATGGACGCTGATCAGGCAATGGTTTTCAACAGCATGGATCAGGAGATTTTAGCAAAACAGACTCCTCAGAGTGTAGAAACGGCTACTACATTCCTGGATGGAACGACTCGAAATGTGATCTGCAGCAAAGCTGTTATTTCTGATGAACAGGGGCTGCCCAGCGGTATTGTTGTTGTTATTCATGATATTACCGACCAGAAGGAACGGGAAAAACTGAAGTTAAACATTATAGAAGAAGAGCTAATCATTGATGAAATGAAGAAATACGACCGTATCAAGACAGAGTTTTTCATGAATATCTCCCATGAGCTGCGAACACCACTGAACGTGATTCTAGGTGCGATTCAGCTGATGGAGCTGCAGCTGGAAAGCAGTGGAACGGCTCATGTCGAAAAGCTGCAAAAAAATATCATGAGCATAAAGCAGAACAGTCTTCGGCTGCTGCGCTTGGTAAACAATCTGCTGGATGTCTCAAAAATCGAGGAACACAGCAGTGAGATCCGATGCAAGAACTGGAACATTGTCTGTCTGGTCGAAGAGATCGTGCTATCCGTAGCTGATTATGCCAACATCAAAGGAATTCGTCTGGAGTTTGATACAGAATTTGAGGAGCGTCTCATTTCCTGCGATGAAGAAAAGGTTGAGCGAATCATGTTGAATTTGCTCTCGAATGCAATCAAATTTACTCCTGATGGGGGACGTATTTTCGTGAGCATTGGAGCACAGGGAGACTTTGTATGCATTCGTGTGAGAGATACTGGGATCGGAATTCCGAAAGAGAAGCAAATGCAGCTGTTTCAGAGGTTTTGTCAGGTCAGACCTATTCTGACAAGGACACATGAAGGAAGCGGAATAGGGCTCTGCCTTGTAAAATCACTGACCGAGCTCCATGGCGGCAGTGTAACCGTTGAAAGTGCTGAGGGTGTCGGAACCACATTCAGCGTATTTCTTCCGGTTAAGGTGTTGCAGGAACACGAACTATACACAGCAAATACAGTTGTTAATCGTATGAGTTTTGAAAAAATTCAATTGGAGTTCTCCGATATTTATTCAGCCAGCGAAAGCATGCTGTGTTGAAAGGATTCTCGTTACCTGATATAAGAAAGTCCCGTATCAGCCTGCTTGACAAGCATTATCCGGGACTTTTTCGGATTTTTGCAACTAATTCAAACCTCGATAATATTCTTTGAAAAATCCCTTGAGTGAGTTGACCAGCATGGAAAGCTTGATGAAATCCGTTATTTGATCCTGAACTGTTGCGGAATTTTTCTGATAAAATGAATCGGAATATGCCAATTCTGGGTGGCCAGGTTCTGCGGCTTCTCCCGTATAAAAAGAACCATCATTGAGTGTAAATATTTCATCTTTTGATAAACTGTTTTCAATCTCAAGCTGCGCCAGCAGAGCGATTCTGATTCGACTCAGACATTCGTCTCCGTATTCTACGCAAAATTCACAGAAACGAACCAAATCGTCTTTCGTGGAAAATCCAGAGGCTCGATGGTTTAGTCCTGTTTTGTTGTAATAGAGGTCTGAGAAAATCTCATATCCTCCTCTGATGAAGCTGGATGCGATCAAGGAAAGTGACTCGCAGCCTTCTACTACATACTTTTGTTCCAGGCTGTCGTCATTCATGATCGACATGAGTCTGTTTGCTTCCACGATGATTCTGTCCGGTGCAATGATGCTTCTGCTGCAGGCAGCCAGGAGTTCTTCCATGGTGTGCACAAAAGTATTTCCATCGTTCATTCAGATATCCCCCCTTAATCCCTTTTGAGTACCCGGTAATGCCGCCAAAACCGCAAAACTCGGTCTGTATGCCCCATGTAATCTCCTTGAGTTGGTTCGTTCCAGGTACTATCTACAGTATAGCATATGATCAATGACCGTCAATTGATCAGCATTCCGGTTAAAATGAGGAAAGTCGACATATTTCAAGGCTCTGCATCAGATCTTCAGGGATAGAACTCTATCCGTCCAATGAAACAAAACCCTTTTGCCTTCATATGATAATTAATGCACATCGAGCAATCCGGATAAGAATGTAGATCATGCAAATCAAGCAATCAGTATAAGAACGATTAATAACGCTGATCAAACATTACGCATTAGAAAGCAAGAAGGAGTTGAATATAAAATGCCTACCGTCATGGATGTGGTGAAGCCCCTTCCGGGCATTCTGACTTTTACATATGAGGATGTAAATACCATGCTGAACTTTCAGCAGCTGTGGATTGAACTTGTGGTTTGGATGAGGGATTATTTTAAGAGCACCTTAGAGAACAATCCGAACCAAGCAGCTGTAGAAAACAGGCTTTTTGGAGATCTTCCCATGGATTTTTACACGGAATTCAGTAAATATTTCAGTCCTGAGATTTCTCAGCAGTTTTTGAATCTGCTTACCAAGATGATTACCATCAATATTGACCTGGTCAATGGCTACAAAAACAATGACGATGCTGCCCTTGATGCAAGTACCAAGCAATGGTATCAGACGGCGGATGAAATGGCTGCTTTCCTTGCCAGTATCAATCCATATTGGAATAAGGAGATAATCAGTGAATTTCTAGACGATTATATCAAATTTAAAATTCAGGAGATTATTGCTTTTCTAAATGGCAATTACGAAATGGAGACAAGGATATTCGATGATCTTGAGAACAAAGCCATCGAGCTCGCCGCCTACATGTCAACGGGCATGATCTTAATGCAAAGGCCACCCCAATATGAACTGCCTCCAGAATCTGCAGCCTCGGTACAAAGCAGGAACTCTTTAGGGGGGGATCATAATGAGTGTACAGGATAGTGATTCTAAAGATTGCAGCTGGATTCTTGAAGGCTTATCGCCCCAATGCGGTGTGTTGTTCATACCAATCGTCGCAATTATTTTGTCCGATGGACTGGACATTGATCAGATCACAGTGCTCAGTGCCTTCTTGACCGCGGTGGCTGATTCCATGGCATACATTGCCGCACAAATGCAATTAAATGATGATTCCGACTCTGATTCGGATACAACCGTAATTCCTGCTATTCCGTAGTACCGAACTCTTCTGTGCGACTCCTTCGTATAAAAAATCCTCGTAAAGATGTAGGAAAAATGGTAATATTATATGGTATGACAATTTAGAATGTTTTATATGATTGAGATAAAGGAGAACGACATGCTGTATATCATATTAGGAATTATCATGGTGTTTTTGGCTTGGATGCAGGCAGCTTACGGCAAGATGCAAAAGTATAAAAATGAGGCTAGAACCCTATGGATCAGGATTGACTCACTGCTGCAGACCCGGTCGCAGTACATTCTCCAGCTGCTGGAGCTTGCAGACGACTACGGGCTGAAAGCGGCCGAGCTGCTTTCGGAGCTTTTTGATCTGGGCGGCGGTTACTGCAAATCAGATGACAGGGAAGTCACAAGTGCCCAGGCTGAGGCGGCTACGCCATTGATTGACAAGCTTTTATTGCTGGCTGATGACAGCGTGGATATGAAGGAGGATTCCTCATATTTGGAATTGAAAAACGAGCTGAAAGATGTTGAAGAAGAGATTGAGCTGCAAAGCGAGAAATATAACCAGTTCATCGACTTATATAACAGACACATTGAAACGCCCAGCCTGCGAATTCAGTTTTCAATCCTTGGAGCTCCCCACCTGAAGGGGATCCATATTCGATAATCAGAAGCGCTGCCAGGAAGAAATGCAGCCTACACGGCAGAGTGTGGAATGCTTGCAGGGTAAATGAAACAAAATCGCCAATGAAACCGTCTTAATAAGAGCCGGAAAAGAGATGGAAATGCTGATTAATTCCGTGCGCACATCGGATCGACAATTTTTTCGCTTTCGAATAAAGAGACATTAGGTATTGGGGGTAGAACATGAAAAAATCCATGAAAGCTGCAATTATACTGGGCCTGGTTGCCATCGTTTCTGCTGGCATACTCATCGCATATCAATCAGTAAGCGCCGCGTCATATGCACAGGCCAAGGAAGAAGAAGCCCGTCAGGAACGGGAGCAGATACAAGAACAGAAAAAAAAGGATCTGCTGGAAAAAGCGGAGAAGCTTTATCAAGGATACTTTTACGATGAGGCCATTGCACTGCTGCAATCAGATCCGACCTTGGTTACCACGGAGGCAGATGATGCCATCACGCTAAAAATTGATGAAATTACGAAGGCAGAAGCCTCTTTGATAAAGTATGAAGGTCCAATAGAGCATGTGTTTTTCCACAGTCTGATCATTTATCCTGAACTTGCCTTTGACAACAAAGGGCATCCGGCACAGGGTTATAACATGTGGATGACGACGGTCAGTGAGTTTAAGAAGATGCTGCCCGAGCTACAAAAAAGAGGATATGTGCTTTACCCGCTTACAGAATACATAGAACAAGATCCGGGAAATCCGGGGATGATAAAATTAAAAGACATCTATTTGCCGCCGGGAAAGGTTCCCTTGGTTCTCTCGGTGGATGATGTCAATTACTATGATTATATGAAGCCGGATGGCTTTGCCAATCGGCTGGTTCTGGGAGATGATGGCAGGGTTTGGACCGAAGTAATCACGCCGGAAGGAAAAACGACGTTAACCAGAGATGGTGACGTTATGCCGATTCTCGATGATTATGTGGATGCCCATCCTGATTTTTCCTGGAAAGGTGCAAAGGGAACCTTGGCATTAACAGGATATCAGGGTGCGCTGGGGTATCGGATCACTGACGGTTTGCCCCAGGAAGCAGAATGGAAACAGACCGTAACCAAGATTGCTGATACCTTGAAAGCAAACGGGTGGAGCATTGCCTGCCATAGCTATACCCATAACGGTTATTTCAGGGACGGAACGCTAACCATGAAGCAGATTAAATACGATACTGATCGATGGATTGAGAAAATTGCACCTTATGTAGGAAGTACCAACATTTACATATCTCCCTTTGGTGTGAATTTCAAGAAGGATGATCCGAGATACCGCTATCTCATGGAAAAGGGCTATCAGATTTACTGCCCGGTAGGGAACGGGAGAAGGATTACCTGGAATGGTGATAACATTGTAATGCCAAGAGTTAATCTTGACGGATATTCGATGAACAAAAGGGCGGCAGAACTGGAGGCACATTATTTTAACGTAACCGATGTTCTGGACGCTAAGCGCCCTGCTTTGAAAGTCGATTAGTCGTGTAAAGTCGATTAGCCGTGTAATGAATTGGGAAATCCATGATTAAAAATAAATATAAGAAATAAAGAAATAATAAATAAGAAAAATAAAAATTAAACTCAAAAATGCTAGATCGAAACACTTGAATTCTTGACTCTGAATAGAAAAAGCTGAATACAAAGTACCAATGATAAAGAGATAAACTGGAGATTGAGGGTATAAACTTATGATAAAGAGCAGAATTGAGTACGACAGGAGGAAGTAAAGATGAAACACAAACGAATTTCTATCATAATTCTATGTATGATTTTGGTCCTTGGAGCGGGGCTCTTCAGTTTAACAGGCTGTACAAAGAAACCTGCTGCGGAAGGACCAGATACCGAGAACCCTTCAGAAAAGACGTATCGAGTAGCACTGTTTTATGCAAATGAAGAGTATGTGGCATCTGGAGATGAAGCCATTGAAAAATTCAAGGTATATGAAACAGAACTTTCTTCCGTACCGGAAAAGGTATATATGGAGACGCTGGAGCTTTTAAGAAATTCACCGGATAAAGGTTACGATACCATGCTGGGCGATCAGATCAAGTTGAATCGTGTCTATGCGGAGGGGGATACTGCCTTTGTTGATCTTGGTGCTGACGGTCTTTCCGGTGGATCCATGGAAGAGCTCTACCTGATCAGCCAGATCGTTGATACGCTTATTAACTCTTTTGAGGAAATCAAGCAGGTACAATTCTTGGTGGACGGAAAGGTGCCGGAAACCCTTATGGGTCATGTTGGTACGGAAGATCCCTTTACGAAGGATGCCTTCGCTGAGTAATATGGTTAAAATGATGGATTATAATCTGGTTCGCTCAAAACGGAAAACCCTGGCGCTATATGTACGCCAGGATGGAAGTCTTGAGGTTCGGGCGCCCTTAAAGACAAGCAAGGGCTATATCGAAGATTTTATTAAGCAAAAGCAGGACTGGATCACAGCAACTAGGAGTAAACTCTCCGATCGGCAGGAAACAAAGAAAACGGTTCAAATCTCGGCTGCTGACGCTGCTAGATACAAGAAGCAGGCGAAAGAGTATCTGCAGCTAAAATGCAGATACTACTCTGAACTTATGGGGTTAAGGCCTTCTGCAGTAAGAATCAACAGCGCAAAAACTCGCTGGGGCTCCTGCAATGGTAAAGGGGAGATCAACTTCACCTTTCGGCTGATTTTTGCACCGGAGGAATTGATCGATTATGTGGTTGTCCACGAGCTCGCGCATCTGAAAGAGATGAATCACTCATCAAGCTTCTGGGCGGTTGTAGAGCAGACAATGCCCGATTACAGGGAGCGGAGAAAGCGGCTGAGGGAACATCAGCATCAGTTCGAATTCATTGTTACATAAACGGATCTTATGATAATAATCTGAGATGAGGAAAGAATACCTCCTATAATCATTATGGGAGGTATTTTCATGCGGTTTACGATTCCACGAGATATCTATTTTGGAAGAGGTGCAATTGAATCACTGAAGGAGCTGAAAGGAACGCGTGCGGTAATCGTGACCGGCGGATCCTCCATGCAGAATTCAGGATTTATGGATAAGGGGAAAAAAATTCTGGGAGAAGGGGGATTTGAGACCTTTCTCTTGGAAGGAATTGAACCAGACCCCGACATAAAGACCGTTATGAAAGGGGCGGCTTTCATGTTGAAGCATGAGCCCGATGTCATTGTCGTCATCGGCGGCGGTTCTGCAATCGATGCGGCTAAGGCGATGTGGATATTCTACGAGCACCCGGAAATGACCTTTGAGGCTTTCAAAAGTCCATTCACCTTGCCAGCATTGAGAAAAAAAGCAATCTTTGCTGCGATTCCTTCTACTTCCGGAACGGCTTCTGAGGTGACGGCGTTTTCCGTGATCACCGATTATGAACCGAAAATCAAATATCCTCTGGCGGACTATCAGCTGACTCCCGATATGGCCATAATCGATCCGGATCTAGCGGATACGATGCCAAAGGAGCTGGTGGCACATACGGGAATGGATGCGCTGACCCATGCCATTGAAGCATACACGGCAACCGCCTCTTCGGAGTTCAGCGACCCTTTGGCACTTCACTCCATCAAGCGGATTTTTGGCAATCTGGTGATGTCTTATGAAGGGAAGAAGGAAGCTGCTGAAAAGATGCATTATGCTCAGTGTATGGCAGGTATGGCGTTCAGCAACGCCCTTCTTGGCATTGCTCACAGTCTTGCACACAAAACCGGTGCGGCGCTTGGCATTCCACACGGTCTGGCAAACGCCATCTATCTGCCATATGTGATCCGCTTTAACGCAAACAAAGAGGCAGCGACCTACAAGCAAAATGGCATTTATTCTGGTCGAAGTAAATATGCTGAGATTGCAACCCATATTGGTGTGCTGGAAGAGGATCAGGCTGTGCTTACCCGAAAGCTCATTGAGCGAATCGAATCCATGAACAGAGCCCTCCATATCCCAGCTTCGCTGAGAGAAGCTGGCATTGATAAAATGGAGTTTCAGTCTCTTGCAGACAGTATTGCTGAAAATGCCGCAACGGATCCCTGCACCGCTTCCAACCCGAGGCATGCAGATAAAGAAGACCTAAGAAAACTGCTTCGCTGCATCTATGAGGGAAGTGTGGTAGATTTTTAAATCAAAGTTGGTGGATTCACGATTTCTTTACTTTAGCCATAAATTATGATATATATAAAAGCAGAGAAATAAGGATCTATTCCGTAAAATAGGGGGATTTATAGAAATGATACAATCAGAAATCAGAGATATCGGCCTTGCACCATCAGGGCGACAGAAAATAGAGTGGGTAAAGAATAATATGCCGATTTTGAGCGGTCTGGAGAAGCAGTTTCTAAAAGAAAAACCGTTTCAGGGAGTGAGAGTCTCTCTCTCCGTTCATCTTGAAGCCAAAACCGCATACCTGTGTGAAGTGTTAGCAGCGGGAGGAGCCGATATGTCGGTTACCGGAAGCAATGTTCTGTCAACCCAGGATGATGTAGCAGCAGCACTTGCGGCCACTGGCATGAAGGTCTTTGCTTATCATGGCGCTACCGCCGAAGAATATGATAGGCACATCGAAATGGCTCTGTCCAATAAGCCCAATATTATTATTGATGATGGCGGGGACCTGGTAGGCCTGATTCACAGCAAACGCCCGGATCTTGGAGAAGATGTCTGGGGAGGATGCGAGGAGACTACCACCGGCGTTATTCGTCTGAAGGCCATGGAGCGTGAAGGAATTCTGAAATTCCCCATGGTAGCGGTCAACGATGCGCAGTGTAAGCATCTCTTTGATAATCGTTACGGCACAGGCCAGTCTGTCTGGGACAGCATCATGAGAAATACAAACCTCATCGTAGCAGGAAAGACGGTGGTGGTTGCAGGCTACGGCTGGTGCAGCAAGGGAATTGCCATGAGAGCGGCTGCGCTTGGAGCGAAGGTCATTGTAACGGAAATTGATCCGGTTAAAGCCATTGAAGCAAGAATGGACGGCTATGATGTGATGACTATGAAGGAAGCAGCTCCACACGGAGATCTCTTCGTTGCAGCTACAGGCTGCAGCCAGGTCATTACGGTAGAGCACATGCTGACAATGAAGGATCGCGCTATCCTGACAAATGCGGGTCATTTCAATGTCGAGGTTGATATGGAAGCGCTTGAAAAGGCAGCAGTAGAAAAGAAAGAAACCAGAAAGAACGTTATGGGTTACCGCCTTGAAAACGGAAAATGGGTCAACGTCATTGCGGAAGGCCGCCTCGTAAATATTGCCGCAGCTGATGGCCATCCAGCGGAAATCATGGATATGAGCTTTGCCGTGCAAGCCCTTTCCGCACTTTATATTCTGAACAACAAAGGAACGCTGGAAAACAAGGTTGTGGATGTTTCTGCTGAAATCGATGATGTGGTTGCAAGAAGAAAGCTTGAAGCCTGGGGCATTGAGATCGATCGGCTTTCCCCGGAGCAGGAGAAATATCTGAATAGCTGGAACGTATAAATGATGAAATAACTGGAATTTCAGAACGAACGCGATGGATTTTCTTAACATTGCATCGTTTTCAGAAAGGTAATAGAGTATGAGATTTGCTAGCAGAATGGAGTGCCTGCAGGATAAAGCACTGTTAAATGCAATGGAGCTGACGGAAACGGAGGATATGATCTCCTTTTCCGCCGGTTTTCCCTCTTCTGAAACCTACCCGGTTGCAGATATCAAGGAAGCCTTCGTCCAGGTGCTTGATCATGAAGGTGAGGAAGCGTTAAGTTACTGCTCCACCAGCGGCTTCGGCAAGCTGAGAGAGCTCATCGCAAAGAGAATGTATGATAAATTCGGCTTGGATTACAAGACCGGCGAAGTGGTAATCACCAGCGGCTCTCAGCAGGCACTGGATATGAGCAGTATGCTTTTTATCAACAAGGGAGATGTGGTGCTTTTTGAGACTCCTTCTTATTTGGGTGCAGTCAACGCTTTGAAAGCATACGAAGCGGAGCTGGTGGCTCTGCCTACGGATCGGGAAGGCTTGATTTTAGACTCACTGAAGCAGGCTTTGGATCAATATGGTGATCGGGTAAAGCTGATTTATGTCATTCCTGATTTTCAGAATCCCACGGGAAGAAGCTGGTCTGCTGAGCGAAGAAAGCAGTTTGTGGATTTTATCGCGGATTACGATATCCCGGTCATTGAGGATGCGGCCTATTCGGAACTGTCCTTTGAGGATAAGCTGGAAAAACCCCTCAGCTATTATGATAAAAAGGGACAGGTAGTCTATGTAGGGACTTTTTCGAAAACCTTCTGCCCGGGACTACGAGTTGCATGGCTGTGCGCCAAAGAGCAGCTGATGGAGAAGTTCCTGATCCTGAAAAATGCCGCGGATCTTTCGTCCTCAGCAATCGCCCAAAGGCAGATGGCTTACTACCTCAGCCATTACGATCTGGATGCCCACATCAAAAAAATAACCAGCCTCTATCTGGAACGCAGGAACCTGATGATGGAGGTTATCGACCGCGAATTTCCAAAAGAGGTCGGTTATGTGATCCCTAAAGGAGGATTGTTTATTTGGCTTGAGCTCCCGGAAGGAAAAGATTCCAGAGAGCTTCTAAAGAGGGCCTTGGCTGAAAAAGTAGCATTTATACCAGGCGGGTCCTTTTACCCCAGCGGCGTTAAAAACAACGAACTGAGGTTAAACTTCTCCAACATGAAAGGAGAAGAGATTATAAAAGGTATGACGATACTTGGCCACTTGACCAGGGAATATCTGGCCGAATAATGCGGCCGTCAAGGGGAAGCGTGCTTCCCCGTAAAACGGCAAAGATTATCGTCTGAAATGAAAGCTGCCCATTCTTTATAGAAAGGGCAGCTTCGTCTCCCCTAAGGGGGCGAGAGAAAAAGTTTGCCCGCAGGCAAACTCTTCTATCTTGTGTAACAGTTACAGAATATGATTACCAGCAGTAAGAAGAAAAACAGTAAGCTGGTATCAATTCCCTCTCCACCAAGGAGTCCACAACATCCGTCTGACATTTTTTTAATCACCTGCTTCTATAAAAATTATTGATTTGTAGTATAATTTATGAAGCTGCGGTGAAATGTGTTACAAAACTTTTGAACAAATAAATTAATGTTATTTCTTTCTGATTCTATCCTTTGTCTTCTCTTCTCCGAGGATCTGCTGGATCTCCCAGAGGTCTGGCGACATCGATCTGCCCATCAAAGCGATTCTGATGACAGTACTCACATCTCCTACATGCCCTTTATATTGATCAGGGTTCTTCTTATAGTCTTTTGGCTTGGCAGCATATCCGTTTGTAGCTGCAATCTCACGAATCTTATCGAACCACTGAGCCTGATCATCCTGATGATCGTAGCTTTCCAGATAGGACGACAGTATGACTGTTGCATCCTCGGCTGTGACATTATCAGGATATGCATCTTCCTGCTTAAAGTAGTCATCATAGAAATAACTGATGAAATCAAACATTTGACGCGCGTAGACAAAATCCTTCCTTGGTTTATCGCCGGATCTGCCCAGATCAAGAATCTTCACCAGATAATCCTGATTGCCCTCCAGCAGCGCAAGAATCTCGGGTTTGTAGGTTCTAGCCCATTCAATGAGGAAGCTTGCAAGCTCAGCTGCCGGAATTTTAACCAGCACGTCTTTGCTGATATCGTTCAGCTTATCCAAATCGAAAAGTGTGCCGGAGTTGCTCATCTTTTCAACGGTAAATGAAAATTCTTCCTGGGGTGCATCGGGATTTGCCATTCGCCATTCCTCATAATTGGAATTAAGAATGGTCAGGAGGTATTCCCGCACAGCTTTTGGATGATAGCCCTCGCTGCGGTAATAATCCAGAGACAGCTCGGGGTCCTTTCTCTTTGAAAGCTTTCTCTTATTGCCGTCTTCCATCTTCATAAGCTGCGCCGTATGACAGTAAACTGGAAGGGGCCATCCCATGGTCTGGAACAGTTCCACATGGATCGGCAGGGACGGAAGCCATTCTGCGCCTCTTACCACATGGGTGGTACGCATCAGATGGTCGTCAACTACGTGGGCAAAGTGGTAGGTTGGGATTCCAGTTGCCTTGAGCAGCACCACGTCCTGTTCGTTTTCCGGCATGGTCAGGGTGCCTCGAATACCGTCTTCTACCGAGATGGTTCTGACCTCTTGCCCGGAACCGGCGGGAATGCCCTTGGAACGAAGTCTCACAACAAATGCCTGTCCAGCTTCGATTCTGCTTTGGATTTCTTCAAAGGACAGATCTCTGTGCTTTGCCCATTTTCCGTAATATCCGGGGTTTTCCTTCAAACTTTCCTGCTCTTCACGGATAGCACTGAGCTCTTCCTCTGTGCAGAAGCAAGGATAGGCGTGACCGTTCTGTACCAACTGCTTGACATAGGTCTGGTAGATTTCTGCACGCTGACTCTGATAGTAGGGACCGTATTCACCCTTGTCCCCGTCCATGGCAGCGCCTTCGTCGAAGCTTACTCCGAAGAATTCCAGTGATGAAATGATGGCTTCCACAGCGCCGTCTACCTGACGCTTGTCGTCGGTATCCTCTATGCGCAGATAAAAGAGCCCACCGCTCTGATGGGCCAGACGTTCGTCTACAAATGCGCCATAGAGGTTGCCCAGATGAATAAACCCTGTCGGGCTTGGTCCCAGACGGGTTACCTTGGCTCCTTCGGGAAGCTCCCGCTGCGGATAGAGGGTTTCATACTCTGCCGGGTCTTTCGTAATATGCGGAAAAAGCAGTTCCGCAAGCTTGTTATAATCCATAATATCTTATCCTCCAAATTGGTTTTAAACTGTGATGATTGGCTCTCTCTCAACCTTTTGCAGTGCTGCGGCCGGAGAGGATACCGTTACTATTATATACTGTGCCCAAATTTGATTCAATTAAAAAAAGCCGGAATGGTGAAATCGGAGATTCTGGTGCTGTTTTCAGCATATGATAGTAAATGCCAATGGAGTATTTTTAGTCCGCGCAATTGGCAAAGAGGGAGTGACGATAATGGAGGTGTTTGAATTGGCAGAGCAGGAAGGAAGCGACCGGCTTACATATGGGCAGATGAATCTGATTAATACGCTGCGAAAGCTGTGGATGGAAC
Source organism: Clostridiales bacterium (assembly GCA_015243575.1). Classification (NCBI taxonomy): domain Bacteria; kingdom Bacillati; phylum Bacillota; class Clostridia; order Peptostreptococcales; family Anaerovoracaceae; genus Anoxybacterium; species Anoxybacterium hadale. The sequence continues at coordinate 2,972,769 of CP042469.1, read as the reverse complement.
TGGCAATGTGGAGAAGAGCGTTTTTGGTCAGCTATGCGGCAAACTTCGGGGATATTGAACTAGTGGCAGACCGATTATATCAGGCCCCGACCAACCTTGGCAATGTCCTTGAGGTGTTTTTTGGATTTCAGATCGCTAGAAAGGTGGAAAACCTCATTCGAGAACAGATTATAACGGGGATTCAAATCTTGACAGCAGAAGGCCAGGGAGACCGGGAAGCTGTGGATGCAGGAATCGTAAGGCTGTATCGTAATGGAGATCAGATAGCGGCATACCTTGCGGAGATCAACCCCTATTGGAGTGAAGAAGAATGGAAGAGACTTCTTTACGAGTATTATGAAACGACAATTCGGGAAATGGTTATGGTGCTAGCAGGCCGCTATGCAGACGACATTGCTTTGTATGAAAACCTGCAGGATCAGGCACTGAACATTGCCGACTACATGGCGAAGGGTATGATAGAATTTTTTAAGGGTTGAAATCAGTGACTACGGCTTTGACTCAGGATGAAATTTTATAGGCAAATGCACCTCTCCTTTCCATGGATTGCGCCGTGGAGAGAATCTTTTGCTGCCCAAACCTTGGCGTGATTCAAAAAAAGGTTGCTTTTTTCTGTTTGTTGCTTTATTATTATCTATTGTAAGAATAAACGAGACCCGTTGGTCAAGTGGTCAAGACGTCGCCCTCTCACGGCGGAATCAGGGGTTCGACTCCCCTACGGGTTACCAACTCAAGAACCGTTAGAAATAGCGGTTCTTGTTATTTTTTCAACGTCTCTGAACATTCGTGATGTAAAGATACATTACATAAAAATAAGAAAAATGCAACTCGTGTTGCATGATTTATCTATAAATGCAACACGAAATGCAACACGAAAAATGAGATTGAATGATCAGGATTCCTCTTCTGTAGGATTTATTATATTCTCAAAATAGGAATCAATTCTATCATCAATTACCTTTCGTTCATCGCTGAAGGTGTGCTGATAAACTTTTTTTAGAGTGTGCGACGTAATCCAGCCGCCTCGTTCCATGGCGTACTTATCCGGAATATTAAGCTTAAGCATCACAGAAGCATTCATGTGCCTCAAATCATGAAACCTTGTATGAGGCAATCCTGCGGCCTTCTGGATAGTCAGAAATCGATTGTAGATGCCCTTGCCGGTAAGCGTGATAAGATATTCGTCCGTTCCGGTTTCTTTCGCCCGTTTATAAGTCTCCTGATTCTTAATGAGGTTAAAAAGATATTCTGGTAGCTTTGATTTTCTAGTCCTGGCGAAAGCCTTTGTTTTTGATTTTGAGACCGGTTTACCATCAACATCGACAATCACATCCTTAATGGTGATATAGCCTTTCTCGTCGATCGCTGAGGCCTTTATCCCGCGAACCTCTGACATACTATAACTCATCCAGATAGCGAGAAGGCAGGGAAGTTCAATTTCAGATCCGATCACGGCATTTATGACATCCTCAACCAGCGGAAGCTCCACCATCTTCTTTTCTTTGGCCGGGAGCGCTGTCGATAGCCTCACTCACAGTCCCGCTTAGGACACGGGACGTTCTCTTTTTTCATGCGCAAATTGAGCTGCAAGGAACTCAACCTCTTTCTTATCGTCAGATGTAAAGGACTCATATCGTCTGATCAGATTTTCGTCAGCTACCTAGGTGTGGCTATAAACTAGAATGCGCCAGCTGCCGGATTTTAATTTTTTTGCTTTTGCCATTGTACCATTCCTTTCTGATTTTGGGCATAAAAATGCCCGAGACTTGATTTTCCCGGGCTGTAATAGTACAATTCAGTTACGAGTTGAGGTTGCACCTGCAGCCCGATTTATAACATTCGTTCCGGTTGCCGCCGGGGCGTTTGTTTTTAGTTTCTAATATTCAATTTTTTCTACAATAACGCAGGGCAAGTTATAAACTCCACCTATAGCTGTTTTGTATTCAACTATGCCTACTGAATAACCGTATATCGTAAAATAATCTTCATCTAAAACTCTGGAGTCGAGAATATCTGGAACATATGCGATCAAAATGCTTTGCTTATAATCATCATCTACATGAAAAACACACTGAACTTCGTCTTCCGTTTCATAACCAATAACGTCAACACGACCGCTCAAGGTGATTCTTTTTTCATTAAAATCATCAGGTGTTCTAGCCAAATTGTCAAAAGATACTGATTCATAATTATCAGGATCAAAAACGAATGATTCTTCTGCACCTGCCGGTGTATCGTTGGGGATACCGTCTGAGTGGTTGCTGTTACCGCAACCACCCAAGGTAATAACCATTATAAATGCAATAATACTTTGGGCAAGAAACCTTTTGGTAAAAAATTTTGCTAGCATGCTTTTGTTTCCTTTCTTGTAAAAACTTTAAAAGTAGATATTACCATATTTTATCATGATTACTCGTCAAAAACATGTCGATATATTTCGATGTATATCTTGGCAATCAAACAACCTCATATTCTGCCTGCTCTTCAAGAAAAGCAACATCTTCCCATCTAAAAAAATGTCCTTGTTTAATGTGCTCAATCTCATGACGAAAGGCTTCGGCCTGTGCATCGTATGAGAGTTTATCGTTCAAGTACACATTGTAATCTCCGTTTTGGTCCAGAACTGTGATCCCCAGAACTTCAACCGGGAAAAGATTTGTTTTTCTGACGATCATTGAATCCAATCTGATCAATCCCCTTTTATGTAATGTATGCTGCATCTATAACGGATTATATATCGTCACCACCAGTGGAGTCTCTTTTAAACATTTCTATGATTTTAACGGCCTTTTCAACGTCTTCCTTAGTGGCTTTCTTGGCCACCTTGAAAAGCATCTTCATTTCCGGTCGCTTGTGAAGCTCGTCCAGGTATTCAGTAAGCTCGTCGCGTTCGGTTTCATATTCGCCCAAATCTGCGAGGCTTATGTTAAGTGCAGCGCATATGGCTTTACGATATGTTATTCGCAAACGACACAACGGGAGACGAGCCAAAAGAGCCTAAGGCGGGATAAGGAGGGATGATGAAATAATTTAAAAAATGCCCCGGCGCTTCAACACTGGGGCAAATGGGATTGGAAGCCATTATTCTTGGGAGACCACTTCTTGAACCTTAGTCTTTGCCTTTTTCATTTTGGCAAAACCAACAAAGCTTAAGATTATTGATGGGATTTCAAAAACCACGTAAAGCAAGAACAGCAGTCCACTAACGCAATACAAAATGCCTCCGGTGAGTGCTGCCCACCTTACTCTTGCTGCCCAGCCAATCCAGTTGAACAAAACCGCAAGGGCTAAGAGAAACATGTGCGGTGCGACAAGAGCCGTAGCGATTCCTGCACCGATTTGATCACTTCCCGACGTTGATGCAACGCCATTAATAAAGTAGGAGATGACGTAGACCAGATAAAGTGTTCCTAAAATTGCTGAAATCAATAAACATTTACTTTTTTTCATAAGAATACCTCCTTCTTGCCTAAATATTACCATAAAAGACAAGAAGGGACAAGAAATTATTTTAAGGAGGAACCTGCCAAAACTTAAAGATTCACCGGAAGTCGCATAGTACAGGCTCTTCAAGGCCCTTGTTGTGAAAAACATGACACTCTGCGGATACAACCATAATAACGAGCTTGCTCCCAGAATGTACATGCATGAAAGAACCTTCAACCATAAGCTTGTAAACCCTGACAAATTTACCTGCAAGGAACTTCGCAGATTGTTTGCTCTACTGGGGAATGCAAAGGGCGTCAGACGGTTTCATGAACGGAATGTGTGTCAGGATTGTATTGCTGAGCTGCAGGAGAGGTGATGAGAATGACAGACAATCAAACAGTCCGGATCCACGGACACCTACATAAGATCACTCGGAAGCTCTTTGTGATCACAATGTTGCTGATAGGGCTGATCATACTTGTAAGCCTCTGCACGATCCTGATCCTTGGCAATCTGGCTGGCATCTCAGTGGCCTAGGAAGACACCCTGAACCAGATAATGGAGCTGAGGCAGGAGTAGGAGCTCGTCACCCGGGTAGCCATGGCCGAAGCCCGAGGAGACGGTTATGTCGGAATGCTGCCGGTAGCGCAGACACCATCATGGACCGGGCCACCTTATGGGATATGACCGTGACTGAGGTGCTAATCGCTCCAGGACAATATGCAGATCCATATCAGGGCGGAATCACCTTTGAAGCTCAGCTTGCAGTCCGTGATGTATTTGATCTTGGCATCAGAGCATTTGAAGAGCCTACCACGCATTTTGCGGAAGGTGAGCCATACTGGACGGCAGGTAAGGAAAGTCGGGGGAGCGTTGGGAAGCATGAGTTTTGATACTGAACTTCTATTAGCTGACGAAAGGAAAATTAAAATGGGTTCAATTTAATTCTGCAATTTCAGTTATACTATTGTTCATAAGAGTGCCTCCGTTATTTGTTTTTGTGGTTATTAACATCATAACATATGAGGTCACTCTTATTTTTTTATTTCCTTTATTTTTCCCGTCCTAATTTTACACTAAGTTTCACCCAATTCACCCAAATAGTGTGGGAAAATGATATTGGTGAAATATGTGTTCTAGGTTTTCCTTCGCAGAAACCTCCTTTAAGAAAACGCCCTTCGGTTGAACCAGGGCATTTTCTGTTGATCATTGTAATAGAATGGGATATTATGGATGAGAAACAGGAGGAGTGTTAGAAATGAATTATTGTGAAAAATACAAGAAAATACATGCTGAATATAAAGATGAACCAGACCTTTGCATAAATATTGAACGCGCGCGACTAAAAAAGGATTCTGCATCAATAAATAGCATCACTCTAATATTTGCGATGTTCGCCATTCTTGCATCTGTTTATTTTTTCATTGGCGAAATGTATCCTGAAAAAAAGATGTTCTTAGTTTTATTTCTGCTTGTTGGAGCAGCTATTGAAACCTTTGTGGGAATAAAATCGTCAAAGACTTTTGCAAATAATGAATTTAAATTAAGCGTCTTAGATGACATTCTTAAAGAAAGAACAGAATCAAAGGAATTTCGCAATAACCCTGGAAAGGAATGCGATTAATATAATAAACAAGATACATAACATGGATTGCCTTGAGGGGATGAAACTGATTCCTGACGGCAGCATCGACATGATCCTTTGTGACCTTCCGTACGGAACAACGAATTGTAAGTGGGACTCAATAATACCGTTCGGTCCATTATGGGAGCAATACGAGAGGATCATAAAACCAAGGGGTGCGATGGTGTTCACCGCTGCACAGCCCTTCACAACATCTTTGCTCAACAGCAATCGGCGCTATTTCAGGTACTGCTGGTACTGGATCAAGAACCAGGTAACTGGATTTCCATTCGCAAAGATACAACCACTCCGCTGCATTGAGGACGTGGTTATTTTTTATAAGCAGGCGCCAACCTGCAACGCCCAGGAGCTGATCAGGGTAGATAAGCGAACAGAAAAGGAGGTGGCACGATGGCCAGACTGACAGTAAAACAACAACGCTTCGTAGATGAATATCTGATTGACTCAAATGCTACCCAGGCCGCAATAAGAGCGGGGTATTCAACAAATACAGCAGAACAACTCGGATACCAGCAACTTCAGAATTCTTCAGTCCGTGCACGTGTAGACGAAGCCCTTGCGGTACGCTCGAAGCGCGAAATAAAATTTGCTGATAAATTGAAGGCGCTGGAGCTGCTGGGTAAGCACCTGGGGATGTTTATGGATAATGTCAAGCTGACCGGTGTATATGTCAATTTTAAGGCGGGTTCGACTCCACTACGGGTTACCAATACAAACTAAAAGACAACCTTTAAATCCAGAGGTTGTCTTTTTCGTTATATTGAGCATGAAATGCTTTGAAATCAGTCATATCATATAAATTATATAATTACTTTTTTATAATGCTATCATCTAATCAACAATTGACACTCAATCCTTAGATCGAATAGGTTAATATTATTTACTCTTGAATGGATTTGGAACAAGGATTAAATTGTAATCTTCTACATCAAGTAACCCAATATAATCAACTTTTGTTATATCTTGTGTGTAGAGATAGACGTTGGGAGTGCCTACTGGTACAATACCATTTGCTAGCGATTCTATTACTTTTCCGTCTTTGATAAGATACATCCACGCATAATATGTTTTTTCAAACTCTGCTGTTGATTTAATCCATTTAGTACCACGATTTTCATTAAGTGTAAAACCTGCGATCACTGAAACTGGAGCATATGATACAGATTTTGTTTTGGCTAATTTTAAATCAAATGACCCATTATTTGTATAGTGGGAATCAAAATTAGCAACAGCATCTCTTACAGGCGAGAGATCGCTTGGTTCCACTCGAACTTCTTTGTGAGTGAGTCGATAGATAGCCATAGCAGCTTCTGCTCGGGTAAGAGTTCCATCGGGCTTAAAGGTTCCGTCTGTATATCCTGTAAGTACACCCGTTGCATATGATTTTGTAATGTCATATTCATATGCTGTTTTAGAAGTAATATCTTTTAGCCACCCCTGAATCTCGTTGTAATTTTCTATTGTTACATCACCTAAGATCGAGCTGATAATGAGAGCCATATGCGCCCGGGGGATATCTTCACCTAAGACTGATTTACTGATATCATCCGTAGTAAAGTATCCTAGTTTAATTGCTTTGTTGTAATAGTTCTCAGCCCAGTGGCCAGACTCGGTGTTCCCCAAATCCTCTCCCGTTATAGAAATCACTGCCATTTTTATAAACTCTCCATATGCGACTTTATTGTTCGGTTTAAAGGTTTCGTCCGGATAACCGCTAATGATTCCCTTGTCTGACATTTCGCGTATCGCAAAAAAAGCCCAATTGGAAGACCAAACATCCGTGTAATCTGCTCCGTAAACATTTGTTGTTCCTAAAAATAATGCAATTGCCATTGCTGCTATAAAGACTTTCTTCATTACCCACTTCTCCTATTAAAAAATCAGTCATATCTAAAAATTAGAACTGTAATTAACCGTCACTTATCCATAAATCTGATTTAGATCTTTTTCAATATCTCTTATTGAACTAAATATAAACCTGTCAAATTCCTTCTCTAATAAATATAATGGTAGCGAGTGAACCCACTTATAATTTCTATGGCAGACTTTATGTAAAATATATCTTTTTTCAGTTGACGAGAAGTTATCAATTGTAGGAATATATTTAGTATTGTCTTGCTTTGTAGAGTATTCTATATATGTTTTAACAAAACTCTTTCCGATAAATTCACCGTCTTTATTAAGAAGTGCATCAACCCCAAACCGTTTGCATAGTTTTACAACCAACCAATCCAAGTGATGCATTATTATTTCCCTTTCATTTCTACTAAAGAAAATAACCCATCCGTATCGCTTTTTATCTTTAAAACAGCCAGTTATTCTAAAATTCAACTTCCATTCTAACAAATCATAGTTGCCTTTTATTCGCTTGTCATGAGATGACCGGAAATCACTAAATATTTTCTCAAGAGAGTTCTCTATTTTTTTAATATTTTTATCGGCTATTCCAATAACTCCATTTTCATCAAAGTTATACCCCAAAAAATTAAATTCTTTGATTTCTCCATACTCTTTTTTTGAATTAATACTGAGTTCAAATTCTTTGGATCCCAAAACGGATATAATCTTATTAAGCGTTTCTTCAATCTTCGAATATTTACAAAAAACCAGTATGTCGTCAACATACCTAAAATAGACAATTCCTTTAGATTTATAATATCTACTATCTAAAGGCTTTAAATATATATTGCCTAGTATATTTGAAATTGAAATACCTTGAGGAACTCCAAGGTTATTACTTTTTTCTCTTCCCTCTTTCTTGCTACCGTCTGCTATGGTTATATTCTTTATAAATAGACTAACTAGATTTACAACAAAGCTACTATTAATGGTTTGTTTAACGCGTTTAAGTAATGTGTCATGAACTATACAATCATAATAACCTTTAATATCCAGTTTTATATATCCATCATATTTTTTTGATTTTATTACTCCACCGATTTTACATACAATATCTGGAACGGTTTCTTCTTCGATTATTGGAGTATATTTGTCTTTAAGTATTTCTTTCAACACCTCCATTATAATTTTGTCTCTAATGGTTGGTATAGATAATCTTCTTGGACAAGATTCTGCATTTTTAACAATCAGAACTTCTCTATAAGGAGTTGGAAAATAAGTACCATTCAAGATTTTATTGCTCACCTCTTTTAAGGCTTGTCCTTTTAGTTTCTCGAAAGTGGCTCTATTAACCCTATCTATCCCCGTTGAAAGTTTGCCTATTTTAATTTTTTGATATGCCTTTATTAGCCCATCTTCATTAAAATATTTCTTATACATATTTACTCCTTTATGAATGAAGAGCATAGTGTCGTAGTAATAACTACTTTAGATATATATATTCTTTCGAATCTATTCTACAAAGTTATGTAGAAATAATAGATGATACACAAGTTCACTCTATTAGCCCTAGAATTATTTGCACATTAAGTATGCAAACTTGACATAGTCAAACTATACTCTTCATTCATCACACATATAATACCATAATTATCCAAAATTCAATATGCTATTTCCAAGAATTTCTTTATTTTTCTGTTATCTATGTTAATATAAAGATGGGGAGTGGTGATATTATGTTGAAAAAATGCGCACTGTGTGGTCAAGAAAAGAATATATCCGAATTTGGCAAAAACTCAAGAAATAAAGACGGATTACATTCATACTGTAAAGAGTGTAATAGTAAAAAAGCAAAAGAATATAACAAAACAGAAAAAGGCAAGGCAAATGTTATTAAGGCTTTGAAAAAACAACAATCACAAGGTTATTTTAGGTATGGAAAAGGGGCTATCCAGAATATATCAAAAAGTGCAAAAAACCGTGGAATTGAATTTACTCTGACAGAAGCAGAATTATCAGCTTGGTGGAAAAACAATACCGACGTTTGTTATTACTGCAATACTCCCATTGAAGAGTATAGAATAATTAGAGACTTTATTCTTAATTATGAGGGCAATGAGTGGGATGTATTACGGTTTAAAAGATTTTTTGAAAGAGATGTCCATGCTAAAATAAATGATATGACATTAGATCGAGTTGATAATAAAAAGGGGTACTCAATAGAAAACATAGTTAAATCATGCTGGATTTGTAATAGTTTAAAAAGTGATTTCTATACTGCGGATGAAATGAGATTGATTTCACCGTTAATCATTAAATCAATATCAGACAAAATGAAGGAGTGAATAGTATGAATAATTGTATTCCTCGAAAAGATGTTGACGATAAAATGGATATAATCTACTGCACACGAAAATGTCGAATAAATGCTGCTGAAAGATATAAATTTCTGGATCAGCTTTTATTGGCTATAAACACCTACTATTCGGCATTTTTAATTATTCTATCTGTTATTTTCCTGTTAAATTCAAATCCAATCGGCATTGGAATTATGCTTATTTCATTATCTATCCTAACATTTACATTTAATGCGATATGTATGTCATTACAATTTAAAGATCGATATTATTCATTTAAGGCAAATTACATAGAATTAGGGGCTTTATATAATGAATTAAAATTAATTGATTGCGACGCAGATAATTCTAGATCTATTTTTGAGGAGATAACGAAAAAATACGATCTCTTATTGAATATGTGCGAAAACCACACAACGTATGATTACTATAAATTTTTAATAAATGATCATAATGCCTTAGATAAAAAATTTGCATATATAGAAGATCAAAAACTAAAGAAATCTTCAATCGATGGAATCAAAAAATACTATTATTATCGACTAATTCTAAAGTTTATCTTCTTCGCGCTACTCGTATCTGTTCCATTTATAACACCTTATTTAGTTAATATTATTAAGATTTTTATATTAAATGCTTATTAACCAACATATCTATTCGCAAATAAAAAAGGCACTCTGGCCAGTATTATTGAGTACTGCCCGAGTGCCTTTATTTTTTAGTTTCTACACTTTCGCTGTTTTCCTATGTTGCATTACTGAATTCAGGGGTGTAAATCAGGCATGCTGCAATGGCTGATCCTATAAAAACTTTAGAATATCCATATCTTCAATGGTTTCAATGTTAATGAATTTACTTTCGTTCACTTCACAATTGGTTACCCCCAAAAGCTCTTGAAAATATTCTTTGTACTTCTCCTGTATTTTACTGCGGCTTAATGAATATAGTTCGTCGGTAATTTGCCTGTTTAAGTTGCGTGCGTCTTGCAACTCTCTTATTTCCGCCAAATACTCTCGAAAAGTTTTATCCATCCATAATGTTAATTCACGATATTTATAGTTGTTATAAGGATTTGTTGTAGTTTTGTATCCAAGACTAAATATTTTATCTAAAGCGAAAATAATGTTCACCATTAAATCACTATCGTTTTTGTATTCACTGCGCCCATAAAACCAATCCAAGGTGATGTTATATTGGGTACAAACCTTAATTGCATAATCAACAGGTATGATTCTGCTTCCATTTTCATAACTGGTCTGGGTCTTGCTTGCTATTAAAAATTGTTTTGCGAATTCTTCTACTGTTAACCCCAATTCTTTGCGGATCTGCCTCAATCGCGAGTCTTTTTCACTATTCATAAAATCACCTTTTTATTTTAGGCTACACTGTTAACCCCAACGTGTCAAGCTTGTATCCAATCTTTCATAATTGTATCCGCTTATGCGTATTTTGTGGCTAACTGGATACAAAAAAACGAGCTTATACTGGGTTTGTAAGGACTTGCAAGCTCCATGACAAACGAAGCTGCCACATTGAAGCTGAATGAGGCAGTAATATTACGAAAGGTGAAAATATTATGTCAAAAAACAAACTTACCACAACTATACACGCTGTCAACGGTGGCTCTGATACCTTGATTTTGGTTGGAAAATCTGACCTTTTTGGATTTTCTGACGGCAAGAAATCAGAAAACAGAATGGGAACAAAGCTAGATTGCGTAGCCCCAGGCAATAGACTGGTTAGCCTCACAGTAAAAATTGAGGGTCCCGACCCATTCCCACATTTCAGTGATAGCGATATTGGCTCAATGGTTGCGTCGATGGCGTTCCCTTTGGTGAAGCTCACAAATGCAGTAGTGTCTCTCTACACGATGAATGGCAATCTTGGTATGACCGTTACTGCTGACGGTGCAATACTGGTCGAGCCTAAAAAATAATTGTTTGGGTGAGGGCGAGTACTTTTTGGTCTCGCCCTTACTATTGAAAGGAGTGGTTTTATGAGAAACACTATTAATTTATTCTGTCCATATAAAAAATGGCTTTTGGTCATACCCTATCTGGTCGTTATCCTTTTAGTTTGGCACAAACGAGATATAACTTACCCTCACATTCCCTCAATGTTTCGGGAAACGCTGCTTGGTGATTTGCTCCCTGATATGATCTTCTTTTCCCTCGCCTTAGCAGGGTTTGTATGTCTTGTTCAACTGATTCGTTTGCCGGGATTCCAGAAGTGGCGATTTGCACGGGGAGTACGGCGGGCCGGACTTCATAATGCCCAAGGGGAGTACCCGGTACTTATCTCCGCGAGAAAAGACAAAAACAAGCCCCATGGGAGAATCTTAGAGGTGGAAAACAAGGGGATTTCCATTCAAGACTTTGATAATCGAGTGGATCGTCTGGACGCAACGCTAGAAGGGAAAATCTACTGTATGGAATATGGGCGGAAGACTACACGCACAAGACTATATGTCACGCCTAACAAGTTTATTAAGCCAACAATAATTTCGCCCAATGACGAATATTTTGGCAACGCTGTTATAGGCTCCCTTATAAACTGCCTTGTGGTGGGAGCTACGGGTACAGGCAAAACGGTAGCTCTTAAAGTAATAATGTCAAAAATTGCAAGATTTCAACCAGAAGCTGAGATTTGGATACTAGACTTTAAAAATTATGATTTTAAGGAATTTTCCAACTACCCCAATCACTACGCTTATTCAAACTGCGTTCAAGGTCTTACTGATTATTATAATGCTTTTAAAGAACAGCAAAACACTGGGTCGGCAGGTTGCCCACAATATCTTTTTTGCGACGAGTGGGGAAGCTTTATTCTTTCCAGAGAAAAGCGGCAGGCAGAGGAGCTAAAGGCGCGTCTGTCAGAAATTTTAATGCTCGGAAGAAGTTACCGTTTTGTTCCGATCATAGGGCTTCAAAGGGGAGACTCTTCTCATTTCTCTTCCGGGGCTAGAGACCAATTCCGCGCTATCCTAATGCTGGGAAATATTTCCAAGCAGCAGAAACAGATGCTGCTACCCGATTTTGAGGACAAATTGACCGAGAATTGCGGGTTGGGAGAAGGTTATTTGTTGTTGGACGGAAAAGGAGGCATTGAGCACATCAAAATTGCACCGATACAGGACTTCGACGCGCTCGACAATGTCATTCGGAAAGCAATGCAGCGATGACGCTTGGGTGGGTCGGGCGGCGAAGCAGAGTGAAAGCCGACAGACCCATCCACCGCCGCAATGCGGCGGTATAAACTTGATTATACGTCAATAACATCAACACAAATTTCGCGTAGAAGGAGACACAGTAATGTATGAAAATAGAGAATGTCGAAAATCCTCTGATTAAAGCGAATGACTTTGTGAAAGTCAAAGAAATGGGCAATTTTACAGAGGTTACATACAGCAAATTTAATTCAAGGCAGACGATACAGAAACTAAATGCTAATGAGTACGCTGTACTCGATACGGGAGAAATCAAAAGTTTTAATCATAGTGAGACACGCGCTGATGATTTAAGCAGTGTTTCAAAGAGCTTAAAAAAATTACGTGAACTTATATGCGCTAATGTAACTGATACCCGAAAATGCCTTTGGATTTGTCTCACATATTCAGAGAATAATTCTGACCCGTATAGGCTATATACGGACTTTAAAAAATTTAATATAGGATTAAAGCGCTATATCCATAAAAATAATTTGCCGGATTACGAATACCTAGTAGCAATGGAGGCCCAGTCTAGAGGATCTCTTCACGCTCACTTACTGCTGATATTTGATAAAAAAGCCCCTTTCATTCCGAATGATACGATTGCGGCACTTTGGAAACAGGGCTTTTGTAAAACAAAATCGCTGAAAAATGTTGATAACGTTGGAGCGTATTTAAGCGCATATCTCGGAGATCTAAGCTTAGACGATGCAATAAAAAATAATGTTTTAAACGATAACATAAAAGAAATTGTTACGACCAATGAACGGGACGAGAAGGAAAGTAAATTTTATGTAAAAGGAGCACGTCTGAGGATGCTCCCCAAAGGATTTCGTTTGTTTCGCAAGAGCAAAGGAATTAAGGAGCCTGTTATTTATGAAACTACTAATTTCGAAGCAATGCAAAAATTGGAATCTTCTGAGCTGACTTTTGAAAAGACGATACAGTTAATCAATGAAAATACAAATTATTATAACGTTTTTAACCGTAGGTATTATAAGAAAAAATTTCTAAAGGGTACAAATAAGCAAAAGGGGACAGATTGGGATGAATAAAGAAGCCAAAATACAAGTTGAAAATCAAAAATGGCTGACGTTGGCGATAAAGCAAGGGATTATTAGTCAGCTATATAAAGACGGATTCCTGACGGAAAATATCTACAGGAGGTTGACATTATCCATCGGATTCTCTTTGGAAAAACCAGCAAAAAAAGCAGCAGAAATTACGAAAGATCATTGAAATTTCAGCCATTTCCATGCTATAATAAAGTATAGATATGACTGATTTTCAAGAGGCATTTCAATGAGGAAAGGAGTTATTGAGATGCTAAAGGTAGCGGCATATTGCCGAGTATCAACCGATCATGAAGATCAGAAAAATTCATTAGAGAATCAACAATTGTACTTTGAAAACTACATAAACGCGAACAGCGATTGGGAATTTGCGGGGCTTTTCCCTGATGAGGGAATAACCGGAACCTGTATGAAGAAGCGAAAGAAATTTAATGAAATGATTGATAAGGCGTACAACGGGGAAATTGACTTGATTATTACAAAAGAAGTCTCAAGGTTTGCAAGGAACACCGTGGATACTCTATCAGTCACAAGAAAGCTAAAGACTTTGGGTATAGGTGTTATTTTCATCAGCGACAACATAGACACCAGAGAAAATGACGGGGAATTTCGTCTGACGATCATGGCCTCCGTTGCACAAGAAGAAAGCCGGAAAACTTCTGAACGTGTCAAATGGGGCATGAGGCGAGGAATGGAAAAAGGCTATGTATTCGGGCCGGGTGTCTTAGGCTTCCACCTGAATAAAGGTGCTCTTACCGTCAATGAGGATGAAGCCTCCATAGTAAAGCTGATTTATCAGGACTTCCTGTCAGGCATGGGGATTACATCTATCGTAAAAAAATTGAAGCAAGAGCATATACCCTGTGGATCAAATCGTAAAAATTGGACGGTCAATAATGTCCGTGCCATCCTCGTGGATGAAAAGTACGCCGGTGATCTACGTCAACGAAAGATGTATATAGAATCACACCTGACACATAAGGCAGTCAAGAACGAAAACCCTGACGATACGGTATACATCAGAAATCATCATCCTGCAATCGTAGATCACAAAACTTGGGACTTGGCACAACTGGAACTGCAACGCAGGGCGGCCTTAATTGGCGAAAAGTCAAGGCATTCAACGAAATATTGGGCTTCCGGCCTGATTGAATGCGGTGAATGCGGCTCAAAAGGCGTTTCTCGCAACAAGTACAACAAAGACGGTACTATGATTCGATTCTGGTATTGCCGTGAACTTTATAACTACGGGAAATCTTCCGGCTGCAAAAGTGATCTGGTAAACGATATCGCATTGCTGACCTGTGTACGCTTTGCACTTAGGCAACTTAACTTCAATTCTGCCGATATTTTACAGGAATTGCAGTCTGAAATCCAGACAGCGCAAAACGGTGGTATTCCCGACCATACAAAACAGTATGAAGAACGGATAAAAAAGGCACTGGAGAAGAAAGCACGGATTATTGATATGTATGCCGAGGGAGATATTACAAAGTCTGAAATGAATCAGATGAAGTCCAAGTATGACGATGAAATTTCGGCTTTGAAAAGCACCATTGAAAAGGTCAGACTTGAAGCGAAAAAGAATGAGGCAGCCAAAGAGAACTTGTCTAAGGTTATTGCTCGTATCAAGGAGATTCTAAGGCAGGAAGAACCAACACCGGAAGTCTATCGCTCCATTCTTGAGAAAATCGTCTTGTGCAAGAACCACGACTTGGATATCTATTTTAAGTATGTAAGTTCCCCAATCCAACTGCATTTTGAAACATCAGGCTGAAGAGACACATATCACGTTGAATGTGAATTAAGGTCAGATTCAGAGAACATTGCAATTTAAAGGTTTTAAAAGGTTAAGTTTAGTCAGATACAGTTTACCAAGAGAAAAAACCGAAGCAGCGCTTCGGTCTTTTTCGTTTTTGAAGCAGAGGGAGTCGAACCCGCAAGGGCGCGAACGCTATACCAGAATGTCGAACTTATTATTGGAATAAGGGTCTTTCACTGTCGATGCGTTCTGGCTCAAATTAGATGGATCTGAGACTTCTTCTGTGCTTGCAGCAGCTTTTGATTGCTGTGATTCAATTCTCTGGATCTGAGACTCCAATTGCTGAATCTGTGTTTGAATAATTTCGATAAGCTGCTGCTTTGTATCTTCGTCTCCATCGCCGCTATTGATTTTTGTAATCTTAGTCTGAAGTTTTGTTATCTGTGTTCTCAGAGAAAAAACTTCGTTAAATTTATATTGATTTTCAAGGGAACCATTTTTTCTATACATTTTGTCCGATCGCCTTGTATATTTTCGGCTATTTTGTTAAAATCAAATATTAAGCAAAGAATAAGGCTCGGAGCTTTGATCCGAGATGATTTAGATATAGAAAAGAAAGGAATAGAAGGATGTTTTACAAGAGTACAAGAGGCAGTAAGGATATCAAAAATGCTGCTCAAGCTGTTATACAGGGGATTTCTCAGGACAAAGGACTTTTTGTTCCGGATTCTTTCCCCAAACTGCCATTTCGTCTGGAAGAGATGAAGGGAAAGACGTATCAGGAAATCGCTGATGCGGTCATTCACAGCTTTTTTACGGATTATACGGAAGCAGAGATCAAACATTGTGTGAACGGGGCCTACGACAGCAAATTTGAGGCTTCTGAGATCGTTCCGCTGGTCAATGCAGGAGGCGCATATTTTCTGGAGCTTTATCACGGCAGAACAGCGGCATTTAAGGATATGGCATTATCCATTCTGCCTTACCTCATGACGACAGCGATGCAGAAAGAACAGGTTGATAAAAAAGTGGTGATCCTGACTGCTACTTCAGGAGATACAGGAAAGGCCGCTTTAGAGGGATTTGCCGACGTCCCCAATACAGAGATCATCGTATTTTACCCCAGTGAAGGAGTAAGCCAGGTTCAGGAACGGCAGATGATTACTCAAGAAGGAGCAAACACGCATGTCTTTGCAATCCGGGGTAATTTTGATGACGCGCAGACCGGCGTGAAGAAAATCTTCAATGACAGCCAATTCGCATCAGAACTGGCAGAATCGGGCTGTATGCTTTCTTCCGCAAACTCTATTAATATCGGGCGATTGATTCCGCAGGTGGCATATTATGTTTATGCGTATGCCAAGCTGATGGAGCAGGAAACGGTAAAAGCAGGCGAAGAATTCAATGTAGTAGTACCTACTGGGAACTTCGGAAATATCCTTGCAGCTTATTATGCAAAGCAGATGGGGATTCCGGTAAAAAAGCTGATCTGCGCATCCAATGAAAACAAAGTCCTGACAGACTTCCTTCAGACGGGGGTGTACGATGCAGGAAGAGAATTTTATCTGACCAATTCTCCATCCATGGATATTCTGATTTCCAGTAACCTGGAACGGCTTTTATACCACTTGAGTGGAAATAACGGTGAAGAAATTTCGGCTTTGATGAATGGCCTTGATAACGAAAAGAAGTATGAGGTAAGCAGCAGCATCAAGGAAGGCTTAAAAGACTTCTGGGCTGGTTTTGCTACAGTCGCCCAGACCAATGCTGCCATTGGAAAAATGTACGCTGAAAACGGCTATTTGATGGATACTCACACGGCAGTTGCATATAAGGTCTATGAAGACTATAAACAGGAGACTGGTGATGATACTCCCGCAGTTATTGCTTCAACTGCCAGCGCGTATAAATTTGCAGACAGTGTAGCAGAATCCATAGGCCTTGTGCCTGATGGAGACGGTTTTGTAAACGTCCGTGCGCTCCACGAAAAGACTGGTGTCAAAATCCCTGCTGGACTGAAAGGTTTGGAGGACAAGGAGATTAGACATAGAGGCGTGCTGGGCAAGGATGAAATGCAGTCAGCTGTAAGAAAAGCTTTGAAATGAAATAGTAGAGATTACCGTAAAGAGAAATGAGAAACAGAAAATAAAATAAGAAATATAATCTATAGAATATAAAGTTAAAGAATGTAAAATAGAACCGATTAATGAAAAGCTGCCGTTTGAATTTGCATCCAAGATGTTAGAAAATGAACTAATCTTAGGAGGAGCATCTCACAGACGGCAGTTCTTTATTTTGATATGGAATGGGGAAGGATCTGTTGAAGCGCGCAGACTCCTATTGCTCTTGATATATCATCGTCTGACCTTTGCCATTTTCCTTAGCCTGATAGAGCGCGGAATCTGCCTGATGGAATAAAAGCGTCGCGTTGGTTTCGCCTTCCGAATAGCTTGCAATCCCGGCACTGAAGCTGATGGAACTTGTCCCGGTTTTCGCTGACGGAACTTGTCGGCAGCGCTTTCGTAAGGATTCCAATCTCAGGTATGCCAGTTCTCTGGATGCTCTCGGAAAGATGACGGCAAATTCGTCTCCTCCATAACGGGCAATAAAGGCATCCCCCTCTTTGCAGTGCTCTTTCATCAGGTCTGTGAAATGGATCAGAACCTGGTCGCCAGCCAGATGGCCGTAGGTGTCGTTGATTTCCTTAAAGTCATCCAGGTCAATGATGGCAAGGGACATTGGTGCTCTGGATTTCCAAGCTTTTTCCATCGTTGTATTCAAAAGGGCATGGAATGTTTTCTGATTAAACAGTCCGGTGAGAGAATCGTTCCTCGCTTGTTCTGTCAGGGATAGCTGGGTTTCATAGCTGAAATTTATGTAATCACTGTTTGCCTTGTTGTATGCGATGAGAACATTGCTGATCAGGTATGCGGTAATCAGCAGGGTGAGAGCGACAACGATGTTCAGATAAAAAAATACAGTCTTATTTTCAAAATAAAAGGCGGCGCGGAGAGAAATCAGAAGAATCAAAGCTCCATTCAGCATTGTAATCAGCCTAGTCATCTTTTTCTTTCCAAACAATACAGTAAGAAAAACTGGCATAGCAAGAGCTGTTGTTATGGAATCGACCTGAACATGAACGTATGCGATGACTGCGGCGAGAAGACTTAACGTCACCGGAATTGCTGTGTTTTTTATTTTGTCCTTGAATCGATTGGTATTTATTTTATGACAGGCATAGACCAGAATAAGATTTATCAAGGTTGGAAGCATAATATATTTCAAGATATAGTGAAGGTCTGTTGTGGTTTCTGCAAGGAGTCCGAATGGCCGAAACGCCAAGAAAACAATGACTTCTACCAGAAATATCAGTACAATGATAACGTAGAAGACTCGGATGATTTTTTCTCTCCATTGCTCAA
Source organism: Clostridiales bacterium (assembly GCA_015243575.1). Lineage (NCBI taxonomy): Bacteria > Bacillati > Bacillota > Clostridia > Peptostreptococcales > Anaerovoracaceae > Anoxybacterium > Anoxybacterium hadale. The sequence continues at coordinate 2,954,034 of CP042469.1, read as the reverse complement.
AGGATAGATTCGGCTTCTTTACATCCATGAATTGCAGCACCTCCGCATCAGAAATTATACTTCATATAGAGCTTGAAAGCAAACACATGTGGGAAAAATTTCAACAGAAACCTTAATTTTATTACAAATTTTTATTTGAAATAGTACTTGCTTTTTCTCTTAATGTATGTTAAATTACTAATTGTGTCTAATAAGTCTGGAGAGTTGACCGAGTGGCTAAGGAGCTCGCCTGGAAAGCGAGTAAGGTGTTAAAGCCCCGTGGGTTCGAGTCCCATGCTCTCCGCCAAAAACAAAAGCATCATCCGATAGGATGATGCTTTTGTTTTTTGTCTCAAGGCGAGGGGCGAGAAGCCACGGAGTGGGTGAGAAAGTCCCATGCGTATTTTCCGCAGCTTTAGCTGCAGAGGAAAATACGACAGCAGGGAGCGAAGCGAGTCGGAGGCCAGAGGCCGTTGCTCTCCGCCAGATAAGATAAGAACCGCTAAAGCACTGTAAAACAATGCGTTTAGCGGTTTTTTATTCCACTGATTTTGATTTTGAAATCGTCTAATATCGGCTATAATTGTATGGGAGATGTGGGACTTAGTGTGGGAGTTTTTGTCCCATTATGCATATTGTTTATTAGATTTTTCGCATTATTATAGGACGTTTCAGAGTGGTGCGTGTAGATCTTCGCGGTGATGCTGATGTCGGAATGACCCATCAATTCCTTGGCGACGTTGATCGGTACACCGGCGTCCTGAAGGTCTGTGCAGTACGTATGTCGTAGACAGTAGGGAACCATCCTCTGCTACTCGATAGGGAGGCACAACGGCGTTTTTAAAGGTCTTGCATCCCATTTCAATATTCATCTCACGCTTGAAGCTTCTCCAGCGTGTTCTCATGCCTGCCGTAGACATATCTCGGTTCTTAAAAACATACTCGTATGAATAAACCTTTATCGTCCTTAGCTTTGAAAGCAAAATATCCGGTATAGGTATCGTTCTTTTTCCGGATCGACTCTTGGTATCCCCAATGGTATTATCGTGCCGCTTTAATGCGTTTTCGGTCTTCAAGTTACCACCTGTCAGATCAAGATGCCTGCCTTGCAGTGCAGCAGTTTCTTGTGGCCGCAGTCCGCAGTACAGCATCAGCTTGACCCAAAGATCTGCGGGGTGCTTCTCAGCCACTTTTAATATATGTACGTTCTATATCCTTAATGGACCGCCGGGTATTATTTTTCCCCCTTGGTATATCGAGATCTTCAGCTGGATTATTTATAATCAGCTTGTTACACTGAGCCTTCGTAAATATTTGAACCAGGGTGTATCGGACCTTCTTTATATGATCTCTGGAGCATCCAGCTGCGCCGTTGAGGGTGCAGCGGTCTGACATCAACCAGGCGCATGCTGCCAATGGCCGGGGTAATGTATATCTTGATTCGGCATTTGCATATAGCGTGGCATCGCTGACGTTCGGTTCTACGTAGGTCTCCAGCCATTCCTCAGTCCATTTCTTTACTGTTGTGCTCTTATTTAGGATGATTGAACCTTCTTCCAGAGCCTTCTTTTTCTCGGCGACTTTCACTGCCAGCTCCGGCTCCGTTTTGGCGGTCACGCCATACCGCTTACCGTCAAATGTAAATGTTCCTCTTGGCATATGTATCATTCTTTTTGATTTTGGGCATAAAAATGCCCGAGACTTGATTTCCTCGGGCATGAAAAGTTAGTCTACCAATATCATTCTACCTGCTCTTCATCAACTGCAGTAGTGATTGCAACGATCTCCTCTTCTGAAAAGCCTTGTTCTGATAAATATTTCACTCTTGCGCTATCCACAGTTTTCAAATAATCGGGAGAATCCCTCAAAACATCGCCGCAATTATCTAAATCCTCTTTATTATCGGTTTCACAAAATTTTAATAAATCACTTGCAACTTTCCACTGCATGGTTAGGTAGAAGTGAGCAGATTCTAAATACATTGATTTTGCTACATCATCATATGTTAATAAACTACCTTGTAAACTAGATTGGGCATCTTTTGCCTGCGTAGCTAGTTCTTTCAGTTCTGATCTGGACATTTTACCATCGCCTACTTCTCCCATTGAATCAACTAATATATCGGATACTCTTGTTGAGGCTGATACCATCTTATAAATCTTTTTATCATACTCTTTGACGGCATCCTTATCTACAGGATCTATTTCAGTCGATTGTTCTTCTTCAGAGACTTGTACTGTATCGTTATTTCCCATTTTTTCTTTGCTTTCGCCACTGTCACCACATCCAGTCATACTAATAATCAGTATGATTACTGAATATAATAAGTATTTAGTTTTGCTGTTTTTTTCAACGTTAGGATTAATAAATAAGTTAGTTCGATTGTTATCCATTTCCTTGTTCCTTTCTTGAAAACATACATATACATTATTACTTATGGATTTATTTTATTATATGGAATATATTTCATGCAATAAAAATATTTAGATTTATAATAATGTATTTAAAAAAGCATATTATTGGTACCACAAAATGAGGTCTAACTTATATATATCTTTCCCTTCAACTCTTGAAGATTTTTATAATCACCCAGCCTAATAAAAATTATGTTGCCAAAGCGGAAGTCCTGGCACCACACCGGGGCTTTTATATTTCGGTTCGGCCAGAGGCTGTTGCTCTCCGCCAGATAAGAAAAGAACCGCTAAAGCACTGTAAATCAATGCGTTTGGCGGTTTTATATTGCCATGATTCTGGTGCTGAAATCGTCTAATGTCGCTTATTTTTTCACATCAAATATGGAAATTAGTGTGGACGATTTTACGCCATTATGCATGTTGTTTATTAGATTTTTCGCATTGATTGAGAAGTGATGAAATGGTCAATCCATACAAAGGAAAATTCAAAAGTAACGGCTCTCTGTCAAGTGTTGGGGGTGAGCCAAAGAAAAAATAAAGTATAACAATGGGCGGATCTCTATGCTGTCGTACTGGAGGATGATTTCCTTGGTCACGACTCTGACAGGCTAGCCAGTAGATCAAATAAAGGCAGAGCATGTTGTCTATTTAAAGACCAGAGATAACGCGGTCAGTGGTGGATATGTTCCGCGCAAGGTTTGCAATCCATAATCAGTAAAGCCCCGGTGTAATGCTGGAGCTATTTTTTTGATGTGATACTCTTCCCTATTTGTTAAATGATTGCAAAATTTGGAAAAATAATGTTGAATTTCAATAAAAATTAATATATTATATAATGATGGTAATATTTAGAATGCGTCTTGTAGATTTACAGTGGAGGTCGTATGATGAAAGTCAAAATTAGTATTATTTTTTTGTTTTTGGGGCTGATTACATTAAGTTTAGTTTCCTGTGGTAATGTTACGGTTGAGGATGATCTCAGTAACTACATCAATGAATGGAATTCAAAGGTAAACGGTAGAGATGTTGCGAGTAGTGCTGCGTTCTATAGTGCAATAAATGAAAACTATATCGATGACGATACATTGTATTCTGACATAAAAGATGATATTATGCCCGATTTAAAAGAAGTGATAGGTATTGCAGAAGAGATAGCACCAAAAACTGATGAAGTAAAAGCTGTGCATGAAAAATACTTAAATGCACTTAATATGCAATTTTCTGCTTATGAATTAGTTCTTACTGCCATTGAGTCTCAGGATTCTGAGGACATAACACAGGCAAATGATAAATTAGCTGAAGCAGGCGAAGGAGCACAAGAGTTTGCATCATCTCTTAGTGAGCTGGCAGAAAAATACGGTGTTGATTTCGGGGATAATAAATCATCGGAATCAGATGACGCGGAAGTTTCTTTTGTTCCTGTAGATGGTAAATTTCAAATGACAGTGGAAGAATTTGTATCTATAATGGATTTAGAGCTTTCAAACAATAACTATAAAAAGCTGTCAGAATGGAAAAAGCTTGATGAAAACGGTAGTGTAACATATTTATTAGACTCATCGTTTATGATATCTTTTAGTACAGCAGATGATGGTAAGATTACAAGCTTTACCTATTTCATGGGACAAGGCAATATAGATCCAGAAACTGCCCGAATAATGGGATATTTGCGAGTAAGAACGGTAGGAAAGGTGGATTTAGAACAACGTGACGGAATTATAAATTCACTTGGTAATTTTTCCTCAACAGATAATACAATAGCTAATGCAAGTGGTACCAATGCAGACTACTCCTATATTGTAAAAGATGGTCTTGCAATGTTTACTATTAGGGCAAAAAAATAAATGAAATATTCGTCGCATTAAACTTTCTACGTTTATTAAAGCGGCCCCGGCGTAATGCCAGGGCCATTTTCTATTTGGTGAGTTAGTCTTCTTTATAAATGGAAGGAGCATCAGGGAAAAAAACAAGCGAGCGCTGTTGTTGCTCTCTTTTCTTTAGATATTTAGCAACTGCTTTTTTTTAGCATCAAATTCTTCCTGAGTAATGATTCCTTTATCAAGGAGGCCTTTGAATTTTAATATCTCATCAGCAGCAGAAAAAAGTACATTGTTAAGATCTTCTGATGGCTGAGACTTTTGCTGACTTTCATCGGAAATTCCAATCGGAGAGAATATAGACATAATTTGCTGGGCGATCTCAATCCTTGATTTATAGGCATATGTATCACGTTCTGTCCTGTCGTTAAGAAGAGGGATGAATAGTACTGCGCCTTCTGGGTTATGTAACATAATTCTTATGTTCAAGCTATTTATAAATTTATACGCCTCTTTATACCCCCTTACAGCTCCATAAATCGCACCAGTAGTACTACCACCAAATGAACCTCTAGCAGCTCCTCTTAAAATGCTATCAAGAGCAGTTTCTTCATCTTCGAGTAATTGAAGTTCTTTAATATCGTCATACTTATAAACTTGAGGATCGCGGCATTTACCAAAACCATCAAGCAGCTGCCACCTTTGATGGATTTCGTCAACGGCGATAACATTTCCGATTTTCTTTGTTGGTTTAAAATCCATATTGGCTTGATTATCTATGCTAGTTTTTTGATACTCTGATTTGTGAAATGATCCCATAATTGTACTCCTTTACCCATATTGCTTTAATTTATTATATAGTAAAAGACATTGAGCGCATAGAATTAAATTTTGAACCAACTAAAACTAATTTCTACTGAAATGGTAAAAATTATGTTGCCATAGTAAAAGCCCCGATATCAAGCCGGGGCTGTTTTTGTCTGCGCTTCTATAGTGTTCATGGGTTGACTCCTTTTACAGACTTGCACTTCTGACAGAGTAAGGGACTTTTTTTGATGTGGAAAGGGGTGTGGGACTGTCCTCTACGAGCCTTGAAAACACTGGGTTACTATAAAGCCCCGTGGGTTCGAGTCCCATGCGTATTTTCCGCAGCTTTAGCTGCAGAGGAAAATACGACAGCAGGGAGCGAAGCGAGTCGGAGGCCGGAGGCCGTTGCTCTCCGCCAAAATAAAAAGGGGGCTGTCGCAAAATGAATTGACAATTGATAAGCTCCCCTTTAAGTAACAAGTTTTATTATTTCACTTGTCTACCTAGAAGGGAGCATATCAAATCAAAAAATCATTTTGCAATAGCCCTTTATTTTATATCTAGATGTAGAACCAGAATCCAGTGGGTGAGAAAGTCCCATACATAAGAAGCGAAGCGCCACTAATCTCTTTCACGGTATCGGTGTTGATATCTGTCACGGTCTATGTCTCTTACACTTCCTCGGTCTCTGTCTCTGTCATATTTACTGTTTCTGTCTTTGTCATAGTTGCTGTTTCTGTCATGGTCGCTGATTTTGTCAAGGCTGCTTAAATATCCCAGAATTCTATCAAATCTTTCCAATATATGGTCTCTGCTAGACGAAAGATTATTACTCATTACCTCAACCTCCTTTCGTCACTAACAATATATTGAGAACAATAAATTATGTTACAGCTAGGATACCATGGAGCAGAGAGATGGAATTAATAAGGCTTCTCGTGCAGAATTTCTGGACAAAGGGGAAAGAACTCCTGCCGTTTTCACCATGATCAAAAAATAAAGATGCAGGGAAAACTCCCTGCTAGACACTTATATCAAGTTTATGCCCAAAGGATGGGACGGATTCTTGAATGGTTTCAATCAGTGCCTCGGCAGCTACCTCTTGAACATTAAGAACTTGTTTTGCAATGGCGATTCCAGCTGATTCTTGAACTTGGCTTTGGTGAAGATAAATGCTGGCAGCAGCGATAGATGTAACGTCCATTTCAACCCCTCCTTTGCGCATAGTATACAACAAAAGAGGAACACAGGCAATGCAATTTCTTGAATGGAAGTTTGTAAGGAGAACCACATGACTGCATATTTCACCAGATGCAGCCAGAAGTCTATGATCACAAGCTTGATAAGGAAAAAGAAACAAAAAACGCCTACCCTGATGTGTCGAGCGAGAGTGAAGTTGGATTCTCGGCACGGGGCAGACGGAATTTTAAAGCAGAAAGGCCAACGAAAAGCCCTTTTGTAATTCTAAGTATACTATCGCTTTGTGATGGATTGATAAAGATTGTGTTAAGTATTTGTAAAAAACATATCGCATATTCTACGATAGAAGCAGTGGTAAGAACTTAACGGCAAACGGCTAGAACCTTAACTGATTAAATTTAGCTCTTACACCTGCTCCTATACACATTGATCAATGCAAGAACATCTTACCATTTTTTTCCGAAAATTTATTGTGGTAAGTTTATCCAATAATTTGTAAGAAGCTGTAAATAACATAATAATCCCTTTTTTGTAACTCTTTTCTTTGTCCGTCTATACAATAGTAATTGGCGTGTTAATCGATATCGAGCCGCTTTTAAAAACAGGATAAAGAGCTCTTTGTCTGATATAGAAAATAGAAAGAGGAGAGTAAGAAATCAATGTTATATTATGCTTATCTAGATAGTAGAGACATCGTCCAGGCGATATATGCTATGCCTTCTCCATTGGAAGGGGAAAAATATGTTTCAATTCCGACGAACGATCAAACCTTAATAGGCAAGAGATATAATCGTCAAACTGGAAAATTCGAAGATGTGGTGATGTTCTATTACGCGGTTTTAGGCGCAAAAGATATCGTCACGGAAGTGATCTCATCTGAGACTGAAATCATTGATCCAAATAAAATACGAATTTCGACAAGTGACACTACTCTAATTGGAAAGTGGTATAACCGTGGAACTGGCCAATTTCTAAATCCCCCCATTCACATCTTGGCCGAGTTAAGCACGGGACAGATCAACATTGTAGGGCAGGATAAATGGCTGCAGACAGAATTGAATGAAATAAGAGCTTCTCTTGTGGAACTGGGGTATGGCTCTATTGGCGGATATAAATGTACCTTCGATATGGAAGAGAATCAGGAAACTACGAATGAGTGGACCTCTTCGGGGTCAAATACAGGTAAAAACTATATATTTAGTTTTGACACTGGTATACCTGGATATTTTCCTAAAATGATTAGAATTGTCAGTAAATATTTTGATAACGACCTGCTTGTTGCAGATTTTTATATTGTCAGAAATGCTGATGGTTCGGTAAAATACGCATATGTGGATAAGAACTATTTTGGAATATCGCGTAGCTCAACTGATACCGCAAAAACCAGGTGGGTTGCCCACAATATTAAAATGAGCAAAGATGATGTATTTGCGGCAGGTAAACACAGTAATGGACGCTTGTGGGATGAAGGTGGTGGAGTATTCTTCCAGGAGATCGGGGTGAACAACTCCGATGTCAGCATTGGAAAATTCAACTACACGGAAAATACGTTCTCTTTCACTATGGAAATTTCATCGAATCTCGTAGGCAATTTCACAGATATGAACCTACGAGGATATGTATTTTAAGCAAACTTTTTATATTTAGGCGGCCTTCGGGCCGCCTTTCTAATGTGCGCCCAGTATGGTCGCAGTCAATGGCGTTTTTTAAATGTTTTGCATCCCATTTCTATATTCATCTCACGCTAGATGCTACTCCGGCGTGTTCGCATGCCTACCGTGGACATATGAGATTCATCTCGGTTCTTAAAAACATATTCATATGAATCAATCTTTAGCGCTGTAAGCAAAATATTCCGTATGGGTATCGTTCTTTGTCGGCCCGATTCTTGGTACATCGAGATCTTTAAATTTAATAGACATTTTACACAAAAAGCAATACTTGGAAAACTACCAGTATCTATTGGGCGGTCGCTTCTGTTTTAGGGCATTAGCTCTCCTTCCTTGAAAAATATTGTAAAATTAAGTAATATAGCGTAGAATATAAAATATAGTTATAATTAAAAATATTGTAATATTGTACTTGAAGTGGAAGAAGAGAGGCAGTGGAGGAAATCAAATGGTGAAAAAAAGAATTGTAATTTTTTTAATCCTTAGCTTATTCGTTTTTTTGTGTTCCGGTTGCACTAAAGAAGTTAAAGATAAGGAAACGACAATTAGCTTCCAAGGTGTTGATTATACGGGGCTATATACTGGGATTTTTGAGAATGGTCTTCCTCAGGGGAATGGAGAATTTAATTATAATAAAGAAAGTCAGTATTTAAATTATAAGGGTTCTTTTGCAGAAGGAAACTTATCGGCACAAGGTATATTGGAAACCAATCTTTATAAATTCAAGTTTGCAGATGTTGAGAGAATTGGGGAGTACAAAGGAGATTTGGTAGATGGTATCCCGAATGGCTACGGAACGTTTACTACTCAAAATAGCCAAAAGATAGAATATACATATGAGGGAGAGTGGAAAGACGGACTGTTTGATGGGCAAGGAACTACGAAGTGGGACGACCCTGAAGCTGAGTCGCAAATTGGCACCTATAAACAAGGTAAATATGTACCTGAGTTTTACGAAATGCTCTCAAACTTATCTGGACGGCCAAGTATGCCGTTTACGCTTCCTGATATATCTTATAATTTTTTAAAACAACACCAAGACCTGTTTGCTGTTAATACGTATGATGCTATAGCACCGTATCTGGATGGCACGATTGAGTATAAGCACTTACAAAAAACTCCTGGAAAATACGGTGATAAAATTATTTCCGTCAATAGTAAAATTCAGCAAATATTTGAAAATGTAGTTGATGATGATTGGTCAAAATACTCGTACACAAGTCTGTTAGTTTCTGATGGCGATTATAATTATTATTGGGTGTACTATCCAGGCACTTGTGAATACTTTGAAGGTGACAGAGTCTGCGTCTATGGTTTGCCGATAGGCTCAAGCGGCTTTGATAATATTGGTGGAGGAACCACCTTAGTGCAAGTGTTAGCGGGAAGTGCACTTCTTCCTATTTAGATTAGTATAAGGAAACTTGCAAGGGGAAAGTCGGAGAAACCCGGCTTTTGTGGGGATGCTCAGTGGAAGATTCATTTGACCAGGCTTAAGAAAATTCATATACAAAATCATAAGCTATCCCGTAAAAGATGATCACGATATTAATTTAAACGATATTTAACTAATGCAGCAAAAAAACGCCCACAGGATTACTTCAGAGGGCGTTTTTTAGTATATGTTATTCTTTCATAGGCCGAATGAAATCATCGGACCATAAATAATTCAGAAATGGCTGTAGTCAGTCTAATATTTACATCGAAATGAATTTTATATTTTAGACAGCAGGAGTGCTTTTTTTTGTTGGAATTCCTCTTCGGTTAATGCCCCGGAATCTTTTAAATCAGATAATTTCTGTATTTGTTCAAGAGCATCTCTACCTTCCTCATTAGGTGGTGAATCAGTCAGAGACGTATGTGCTATGTTTGTTTTAGAATTCTCACTGTTATTTTTAAAAATTAAAAACATAAAAATAGCGCAAAGAGGAATCGAAAGGAGCATGCCCAATAATAATGAGCCTCCAACGCATGCAGCAAATCCTCCAATGCCTAATCCAAGTTTACCTTTTACCCCTCCTGCAATTGCGGGGATTGCGCCTATGATTAGACCCGCTATTAGTGCACCGAATAAAGTTGATCCCATAAATATGTCTCCTTTCAATTTTACTTAATATTTGTATAATTATAACATGGAAAATTATAAAAGTAATTATATTATAAAGTAAAAAATAATCTAATGAGATTTATTTGAACTATTCTCCAGTCCATTAGCATCAATTGAACGCTTCATTATTTCATTCTCCAACCATCCCATCCCCATCACGGTCTTCCATATTTATAAAGCCAGTGGTCTCTTGCAATCGGCAAAGGTTTTTTTATAAGCAGGCGAAATTTGCAAAATTGATAGTAATGTGAAATATAGTATACAAATTTGTGAGAAAAAGGTATAATTGGAACAAGTTTATTTTGAAAAGGAGTATTTTATGTTTTGCAGCAATTGTGGTTCTCAGTTATCTGATGAAAGTTTATTTTGCTCCAAATGTGGGAAACCGACAAAGAACAATATTCATACTTTAGAATCTACCACAAAACACAAGGTTACGATTTTTAGAGAGAGTCAAATTTATTTAGTGAATCCTCCTGTAAATATTAGCATTAATAATAAGATGGATCGTTCAATTGAAAATGGGGGGTCTGTAGAGCTAGAACTAGAAGAGGGGAGGTACAAATTTGAGTTCTCTATGTCGTTTAGGAAAAAGACAATTGACGTAAATGTTAATAAAGATATTCAGCTTACAGTTAAATGGAATAGGTTTACTGGGGCGCTCGTGGTCGATGTTTCTTGATAGTTTTTTCTAGTGTTTAGGCATCTTTTCAATCCGATAATTGAAGAAGCTTGTACTAGTGTATACACTTTAAAAGTGCAATAGAAATATTCGGTTGAATGGTGAAACAAAAAAAGAGAGGTAGAGAGCATGAAAAAGATAATTCTGTTCTTATTGATGGTGTTCCTTTTGACTAGCTGTGGAGAAGGAGGCGAATCGCAAGAAGCATCCCAAGATAACCAGATAGGGCAATTGCAAGAAGAAATAGCAGAGAGAAAGATCGAGGAGCCACAAAAAGAGATTATTTCTGCAGAAACTTCATCTGAAACTTCTGCTGGAACCTTGTCTCAGAAAAACGCAGTGTCCATGGCGAAAGATTATTTGGAATCCTCAAATTTCTCTCAAAGTGGGCTAATAGAGCAATTAATATTCGAAGGTTTTTCAGAGGATGATGCTGCCTATGCAGTAAGCCGGCTGGATGTCAACTGGAGAGAGCAAGCCGCGACAATGGCGAAAGGTTATTTGGAATCCTCAAATTTCTCCCAAAGTGGGCTAAGAGAACAATTGGAATTTGAAGGTTTTTCAGAGGACGATGCCAACTATGCAGTAAGTCGTTTGGATGTTAATTGGAGTGAGCAAGCGGCAGCAATGGCTGAAGGCTACTTAGAATCTTCAAGCTTCTCAAGAAGTGGGTTGATAGAACAACTGATATTCGAAGGTTTTAGCGAGGGAGATGCGACTTACGCAGCAGACAAAGCAGGATTTTAGTATTTGCAGAATAAAGCTACAGGCATTGATCAAGAGAATGTTTTGTTTATTCTGAGCGTAGCTATTAAATAATTACAGAATTATTTATATCAATAATGATTTGAATACCACCGGATTCGGTGGTGTTCTTATTTTTGCGACGAGAATTAGCACTCGTTTTACGTTAGATGGATACAAAGATCAAGCACCAACCCCAACATTATTATTGTGTCGAAATTTGTAAAATGGGTATTATTACGTCATAAAGTGAATAAGAGGAAGCGAATCTTAATATTTTAGCACTACAAACGTATTGAAGTCCCGTAACTATCAATAATCCCGCCCAAAATCAAGCGATAGGATGATGGAAGGTTATAAAAGATTATCAGTACTGGTATCTGATAAATCTTGGAGGAGAATTACATGGTAAAAAGGTTAAAGTGGATACTACCCACGATTCTAATTGCACTTATCTTCAGCGCAGGAGTCTATGTATCTAATAAATATGATCTGGTCCAAACAAGCACGAAGATAACGTCAGAAACTTCGTTGTTGCAGGATCATTTATTAGAGTTGTCTGAATGGACGACTCTGAAGTATGAATATAGTAATGTTATTATCAGCAGAACCGAAAAGAACCTAGCCCTGCCGGGTATTTCGGATATTAATTACGGAAAGACGATTAAGCTCATTGAATACTCAGGATATTTAAAAGCGGGAACCGACCTTTCAAAAATTCAAGTATCTTATGATGCGTTATCCAAAGAGTTATTGATCAAAATCCCCAAATCTCAAATACTAGACAACGTTGTGGAGACTGAGAAGACAAAGGTGGAAGATGTTACGGGAAATCTGTTTTCGGATTATCCCACACAGATCGTGTTTGACGAGATTAATGCTAACAAGAAACAGCTTGAAGAAGAAAAAGTCAATCAAGGCTTTCTGGAAGAAGCAGATCAGAGAGTGCGTCAACTATTAATATCATTTTCAAAAGCAAAAGGGTACGAGGACATTGTGATAGAATTCTTTTAATGTTGAGTGAGATATCAATTTTCTAACTTTACATCACAAGCTTAATTGCTTATAATTATAGTGATCGGTCTATATAATACTGGAGGTAACATCAAATGAAAGGCAAATCAGATACTCGAAACAAAATACTGCTAACTGCGTCACGCCTTTTTTTAAGACAAGGATATCATGCTACTGGATTGAGCCAAATTATCAAAGAGAGCGGTACGCCAAAAGGCTCACTGTATTACTACTTCCCAAATGGAAAAGAAGAACTGGCAATAGAGGCAGTAAAACTAACCAGTGATTTTATTCGGCAGAAAATAACGGAATATCTGGATCAGATCGATGATCCGGTGGAATCCATACAGGTCTTTATCGACCAGATTGCACAGGAAATTATTGATCTGAAAGAAGTCATTCCTTATACCGTCAGTTTATTAGCACTTGAGACCTCAGCAATCAGCGAGCCCATAAGAGAAAGCTGCAAGAATGCCTTTGAATCATGGGAAAATGGTTTCTCGGCAAAGTTAGTCAAGAGTGGATTTGATAAGAAAAAGGCTGACGAGCTGGGTATTATATTACAAGTAATGATGGAAGGGGCACTGATCAGTGCATTAACAAAGAAGGATATGGCACCGCTATATCATGTTGCGAAATATATACCGGTTCTGTTAAAACAACAGGTTTGAAAGGTGATATGAAAAATGATTACAGTATCAGAATATGATGCTTTTGGCCCATGGATTTACGAAGTGAATGAGGAGCACCCGCTGCCTCCTTTGTTCGTACCATATTACAAAAGCGGCGATAACAGCCTTATGGTGATCAAGATTCCCAGAAATCTGGAGCGACGGAATGCCAGACCAGACATGAATTTATATGATTATGTGATTGGTCTTTATGCGGATTCTATTTATATACTCAAGCGCGTTGATGAGCATGTGGAAGAGCATAGGGTCTATTACAGCAACATTGAGGGGATCGAAGATCATAGGCGGCTGCTTAAGGGGACGCTTACCATTTTCTTGAATCATACCAAATTAACCATACCCTATAATACAGTCTCAAGTAATCTTATCGTTAAATTTATCGGCATAATTAGAGATAAATACACGCAGAAATCCTTTGAACTCAAAAGTGAGTTTGGTCCAGAAGAAGATTTGGGCGTAGAAGTCTTATATAGAAATATGCTGAAAGATATCAAACCAATGATTCCGGATCTTCGGGTTTGTGCAGTGCAAAGGTCAATCCCTTTAAAGTTGGCAAAGGGTAATTTTGCAGCAAGGATAGGACATTTTTTATCAAGATCGATTTTGTTAAACTGCCTGCATCTTACCAACAATAAAGAGCTGATCGTCTTTACCAGAGGAAGAACAATCATGAAAAAGGGGAAGGCCAACTATGATTATAGTACGATTTATATCCCAATTGAAAAGTTAGGTATCTTGATCCCGGAAAAGGATGAGAAATATGTGGGGCTAGAGTCAATCAATATAAAATTGTCATCACAGGAATTCCGATTTTACTTTGAGCAAACCAACAGAAAGTCAATTGATTTTTATAAAAGCTTGAACAACAGAAGGAATCATGACAGAAGATAGCACTCAATCAAAAATCAATAGATGCGCTTCCTCCTGCGGCTTTGCCGTTGGTGCGCTGATACAATAAAACTGCCCCTGGTTGTTCCAGGGGCAGTTTAGAGAAGAAAGCCAATGAAAAAATTTTCTGGTCTGTTATCAGTATAGGCGATTTTTGTAACGAACAGATGAAGATTAGGTTAAAGGTTTGTAAAGATTAGCGCTCAAAATCTGGGCAAAAAAAAATCCACCCCAAAGGAGCGGATTTGTTGCGGCAATTTAAGCCGGGCGAACGTTGATTGCGCGAAGCTTTCTGGAATCCTTAGGATCGGCTTCGGTATCAAATGTTACCTGCTGTCCTTCTGCCAAAGATTTATATCCATCGCTCTGAATTGCTGAGAAATGCACGAAAACATCTCCAGAACCATCGTTGTTGGAAATAAATCCAAATCCTTTACCTTCGTTAAACCATTTTACAGTACCACTATTCATCTAGGTACCTCCTTAATACTTATTATCCCGTGCAAAAACAAAAGCCACAGTGTAAGTCAAAATGGAAATTGACCTAAGCCTGCAGCCATCAATTAATACATTTAGAATTACTTTTAGTATATGTGAATAGAAGACAATTGTCAATATTTTTAAATAATAATTGTGCTTCTGTTACAGCTAAATATAGCTTCAGCAGGCTTATTTCGTATTGTTTTTTGATTTGTTCTTGGATTCGTTCTTTTTTTTCTTATTATTCTTATCCATGAAAAAATAGTCTCCTTTCCCATCGTGATGGAAGTTCGATTTTGAGTAACACATGTTTGGTCTTCTTATCTCACGAAACGACATTAGTATGCGCGTTCTAGGCATTATATATTCACCTGATTGAATTTTTTATTGTTGCTGCAGGAGAAAAGAATTCTTGTGCTGCGGCAGTTACGAGCGGTTTCACCGCCATAGGGAATAAAGGAAACTGAATGGAATAATAATATTCGAATGGGGGAAAATGTTATCAGAAGTTGAATTGTAATGAGTGCTATGACCAGCCGAAAGAGGATTTATGATGAGAAAAAAGGAAGCAGAATTAATATTTAATCAAGAATATTTACCGAGCATTGGGGAAGAGGATGTAACTTCAATTTCCAGTGAGTGGACAAAGTATCTGGGGTGGCTATTCGATCAGCAAATAATAAATCTTAAACAACTGGAAAGCTGGAATAAGCCCCACCGCTACAACAGTAAATTATAATTTAAACAAATGCCGTAAGCGTCAAGCACTAATCGTATGAAAAATTATCCAGGTATCTTAGGAAAATTTCAATCAATACTATATACTAGAAATCACCAATATCAATCTTGGATTATAGCTCAATGGTAGAGCAATCGGCTGTTAACCGGGAGGTTGTGGGTTCGAGTCCCACTTTTCCAGCCACAAAAGAGACTGCTTGTTTAAGTAGTTTCTTTTTTACGTTATTCATTCATTTCTTCGCCTTTGTTTCTGATGCGTTGTTGATATTTATATCAATACGAACTCTGGCACAAAGTGGTCCCGTAAAGAATATGATAAATGGATACATACAATGAAAGGAATGATTTTAAATGCCTAAGCACGTAACCACTACATACAGCCAGAAAAAGTTTAAGAGCAATTGCACGCTGGATCCAATGGACTATGGTCCGAAGCCTATTGCCTTCGACATAGATCAATTGACAGAGCAAAATGATTGCTTTCGTACTGCATTGTGGACGGGAGATCATTTACAGTTAACCTTGATGAGTATTGAACCCGGAGAAGATATTGGCCAGGAGATTCATCGAGATCTGGATCAATTTTTAAGAATTGAAGATGGAACCGGACTGATAAAAATGGGTTATCACATGGATCAATTGAATTATCAGGAAGAGGTTGACGATGATTATGCAATTATTATTCCGGCAGGTACATGGCACAATCTGATTAATACAGGAGATAAGCCGTTGAAGCTATACTCTGTCTATGCACCGCCAGCGCACCCGAATGGAACGATTCATAGAACCAAGGAAGATGCAATGCATGAGGAACATCACGATTAAGGGGAAACACTTGTAAGTACCTCAGGCTATAAAATAGCAGAGGAACTTGCTGTATGGCCAAATATTAAAACGCCTGCCCCAATTGGGTCGACTTCGAAGCAGTTCAGCAGCATGAACATGTACATAAACATGAACATGGGGCAGACGTGACAAGGCCGTGAGGCGCAGATGAAAGAAAATACTGGATAAGTCTAGAGATACCCGCATAAAATACAAGAGGATATGAAACAGGTGAACTATCTGAACTTTGGAGGAGGGATTAATTTGGAAAGCATATTAGAATTTATTCGGCCAGAGCTCTTTATTCTCATTGTATTTTTGTACTGCGTGGGGTTGTTTCTAAAGCTCAACGACAGGTTCAAAAACACGTGGACCATTCCATACATACTTCTGGGAATCAGTTTTTTGATTACGCTTGCTTATGTGAGCATCTATATGGGGGAAGGGTTCTCTCCACAGGTGCTGGTTGCCGTAATCATCCAATCAGTACTAATTGCTGCGGTAACGGTCTTTGGCAACGAACTGATCAAGCAGGCGATGAAACGAAATGGATGAATTTGATGAGCGGAGAGGTGTAATTTTGCAAAATAATAAATGCACCGTGATCGCAATGCAGGAAATAGAACAGTATACCTTTGAAGAAGTACAGATTCTCATCAATTTTATTACCTTATGGATGAAAATTGTCTATTGGACCAGAAGTCTGATCCAAGCGACGATTGGAAATTCTCCGGAGCAAAGTTCCATTGGAAAAGAGTTATTTATAAGTTTGCCCTCGGAATTTTTTAAGGAATTTAATCAATACTACAGTGATCAGGATTCTCAGGAATTTCTGAATATCATAACAAACTTGATAAACGATAACTGGCAGCTGACGAACAGCTATAAAAACAAAGATGCGCTTTCAATTGAAATTAACAGAAATCAATTATACCAAGTAGCTGACCGATTGTCAGAGTTTCTCGCGAGGATTAACCCATATTATAAGCAGGACGAAATCAAAAAATTGATGTATGGCTATGTAGAATTAAAAAATAACGAAATTAAGGCGATCGCAACTGGCAACTATGATTTAGAAACCCAGATATTTGAACAAATTGAGGACCAGGCAATGCTCATTGGTACTTATATGGCCATGGGAACGATTAAGAAAAGGCGCGATGAAAAAGCGCAGACGGCAGAGAATGGCCAATAACCAAAATCGCTTAGGCAGAAAAAAGCCTTGCATCATCACCACTTCCCGGTCAATATAGCGGGAATCAATGTTTCGTACAATATTAAAAACGCCCATAAAATGGACGTTCCCAACTACTTTCGTTTTATTTGTTTTCTATCAGCTTAAATTGTAAAAGGCTTTCATGGTAAACAGAAAAGCGATCACGATTACAATACATACGGAAAAAACCCCTTCCATATCAATTCTTTTTAACATATTAAAACACCCCCTTGTATTTAGTTTATAACCCAAATGTGAAGATTATATAAAGAGAGTATTAAAAAATTATTAATTTTCTCAAGAAATTTTTATGTCACTAGCAAGTGATTGACCATTTTAGAATTAATATAAAAAAATAACCGAGTTTCATGCGCCCCTATCATTTATCATTGTGGATATATCTGTATCCCTGTGTTACTATATTACTAAAGAGCCAAATCGGGTATATACTAGATGAAGAGCCCGTTAAACATAAAAGGAGCGACTAATGAGCAATAACAATATTGATGACAGTCAGATAAATGACGGAAGCAAAATAAATGAAGATTGTCAGATAAATAATGACAGCAAAATTAGAGCTGACATCAGCGATGGCAGCATAACAAGCGATGGCAGCATAACAAGCGATGACAGCATAACAAGCGATGACAGCCACATCACAAAGCTAAATTATCAGGGTAAGGAGATCATCCTGCTGGCCACAGCTCATGTATCTCAGCAAAGTGTGGAACTGGTCAAGAGAGTGATTTCAGAAGAAAAGCCGGACAGTGTCTGTATTGAGCTGGATGAGGGCAGATATAAAAATCTTCAGGATCCTAAAGCGTGGGAAAATACCGACATCGTCAAGGTGATCAAATCAAACCGAGTGGGTTTCCTGCTCGTGAACCTTGCATTGAGTTCCTACCAAAAAAAGCTTGCAAAGCAGCTGGGAACCAATGTCGGCGGCGAGATGATCCAAGGCATAAAAAGTGCCGAGGAAGTGGGAGCGAAGCTTGTCCTGGCAGATCGTGATATCCAGACAACATTTCTCCGCATCTGGCGAAAGCTGAGCTTTTGGGAAAAGTCAAAACTGCTTACCAGCCTATTGTTTTCCTTTGATGAGGATACCGAGATTTCGGAAAAAGAGCTTCACGAGCTTCTTGAGAGCGATATCCTGGAGACAGCCATCACGGGAATGCACAAAGAATTTCCGAGTATCGGTGAAGTGCTGATCAATGAAAGAGATCAGTATCTTGCTTCGAAAATCAGAACAGCGCCGGGGAAAAAAGTCGTTGCGGTTCTTGGCGGAGCCCATGTTCCGGGAGTAACCAAGGAGATTGACATCGAACGTGATATCAGCAGTATTTCCACAGCGCCTCCCAAGAGCAAACTCTCAAAAGCAGTCGGTTGGATTATTCCTGGGGCAATTTTGGTGCTCATCGTTTATGCCTTTGTGGTTAGCTTTCAGACAGGCCTTCAGCAGCTGTCGGCCTGGGTTTTATGGACAGGCCTCCTTGCGGCTGGTTTCACCGCATTGTCGTTGGCCCACCCCCTGAGCATTTTAACGTCCTTTGTAGCGGCACCTTTTACGACCATCAATCCGGTGTTAGCCTGCGGCTGGTTCACCGGACTCGTGGAGGCATGGATTAAAAAGCCCACGGTAAAAGACGTCAATAACATTCCGCAAGACATATTCAGCTTTAAAGGCTTTTTCAGAAACAGATTTTTAAAAATCCTTATGGTCGTAATGATGGCAAATATCGGTGCCTCCATCGGAACCTTCGTTGCGGGCTTGGATATGATCCGGAATCTGTTCCATATGTAGCGTTGATAGGATCCATAAAACTGTTTTCTGATCCAGCACCGATACTGCCGTTTGTGAAAACAATACGCGCTAAACTGTCCGGTAACATACCACCGGGCGGTTTTCTTTTTTTGGGCCGTACCCAGATTTTAGTACAATCATTACAGAAAAAGTTCAGAGAAAGATCTTGCATAAATGAAAACGCAGGTTTATAATGAACATAACTTAACATATTAACATGTTAATATTCTAAATCTTGTCCCTTAAATTGAAATACAGCAATATAAAGGAGGTGGACGAATGGAGATCGTAAGCTATGATCAGCGGTATGAAAACGACGTTGTTGCACTGTGGAATAAGACGCTTACAGCAGATCCCATCACCGTGGGCAAATTCCGAAAACAGGCTTTGTTTGACGACAATTTTGACAATGAGCTGTGTTATATAGCTCTGGAAGAGGGAAATGTAGCTGGCTTTCTTCTGGCAACAAAACGAAAATTCCCATACCTGGAAAGGGGTCTTGAGCCAACCCGGGGATGGATCAATGTATTGTTTGTTGATCAGAAACATAGGCGAAAGGGCATCGGAGATGCGCTGGTTGCCAAAGCGGAAAAACAACTCAAATCCATGGGGGCAGAGACCATAACCCTCGGCGCATACAGCCCCAACTATTTTTTTCCAGGTGTTGACGTGGAAAACTATGACGCGGCGGTGAAATTCTTTGAAACGATGGGATACCAATCAGGGAAAGAAAGCTATTCCATGTGTAAGGATCTTCATGGATATCAGATCAGTGAGGACACCAGGGAAAAGCTTTCCAAGGCACATGAAGCGGGATTCCGGTTCATAAACTTTGACTATCAATATGCTCTGGAGCTTCTTGAATTTTTAAAAGAAGAGTTCGGAGGAGGATGGAAGCGCAATGCACTAATATCCATGCAAAGCAACACTGCTGAGGATTGTATTCTACTGGTTCTGGACCGTGAGGAAAAAATTGTTGGATTTTGCATGAGAATGATTGATGGCAATCCGATGCGTTTTGGTCCCTTCGGAGTTAAGGCAGATGTGAGAAACTACGGCATCGGAGGAATTCTGTTTGATCTGATGCAATTTGAGATGGAAAAGAGGGGAATTTATCACCTGTATTTCGTTTCTACCGATGTTCCTGGAAGAAGGTTCTATGAGCGGCATGGTCTGAAAGTATTTCGCACCTTTGCCGATTATCAGAAGACAATTTAGGAGAAATTATGAGTAAGATAAAAAGAGTAGTGAGTATCGGCGCTCACTCCCTGGACGCGGAAGTTCTGGGCGGTCCTATCATGCTGAAATATGCAAGAGAAGGCGCAAGATGTACCTATATCCACGTCACTCAGGGGCGTCTTGAAGATCCAAAGGCCACCGAAAAAGAAAAAGAAGATTATCTCAAGGTGCTTTTGAATCAGAATCAAAGAGCAGCATCAAAACTCGGGGGGGATACCATCTGGCTCGGCTATGTATCCAGTAATATGCCCTCTTTAGAAGAGTTTGCAGCAAGGCTGGAACGATATTTTGTGGAGGAAGAGGTAGAGCTGGTCATCACCCATTGGCGTGGCTCCATGCATCCACGGCACATCAATACCCATGATGCAGTGGTTACAGCAGTAAAGCGTTTACGGGAAAAGGGAAATTCCATTAAGCTGGTATACGGAGAAAACTTTGAAGATCTGGTGGGTTTCATTCCTCAGGCATATTTCAAGCTGGAGCAGGATGAAGTGGATCAATGGTATTCCGGACTCAAAGAGTATTCGGTTTTTCAGGGAGAAGTCAACGACTTCCCATATCTTCCTTACTATACCACCATAGGGAAAGTTCGTCAGATCGAATCCAATAACAGCGGATATACAGTGGCATATATGTATGCCAGCCTTATCGAAAATCAATTATGGTAGCAGTTAGCATGCCCTGTTTCGCAATCCGCATTGCGTCATGGAAAAGTAGGGTATCAGAAAAACAAAAGGTGACAGATAATGAACCAGGTCAAAATTGATCATTTAAAAACAGAAAGCAGAAATCCAAAAACAACCAATCTGGATACCATGTCCTCTTTGGAATTGCTACAGATTATGAATGAAGAGGATCAAAAAACCGTTCTTGCCGTGAAAGAGGCCCTGCCACAGATTGAAAGAGCCGTGGTACTGATTGTTCAGGCGCTGAAACAGCGGGGGAGGCTGATTTACATCGGAGCCGGTACCAGCGGCAGGCTCGGTATATTGGACGCAGTGGAATGTGTACCGACCTTTTCCACGGAGGATGAGGTCATTGGTGTGATCGCAGGGGGAGAAAAAGCGTTTGTCAGAGCGGTGGAGGGCGCCGAGGATTCGGAGGAACTGGCTGCTAATGATCTGGAAGCGCTCCATGTGGGAGAAAATGACGTAGTCGCCGCAATTGCAGCATCGGGAAGAACTCCTTATGCAATCGGAGCCTTGAAGTATGCAAAAAAAATGAATGCTAAATGCGTTGGAATCTCCTGCAACAAAGAGGCACTTTTATCCCAATATGCAGATGTGGCAATAGAAGCAGACGCAGGCCCGGAGGTATTGACCGGTTCGACAAGACTCAAAGCAGGTACCTGTCAGAAATTGATTCTCAATATGATTTCTACCGCGTCGATGGTGGGCATGGGCAAGGTTTACGGCAACCTGATGGTTGATATGAAAGCGACCAACCAGAAGCTTGTAGAGCGAGCAAAGAGAATCGTAATGGAAAGCACCGGATGTGACTATGATACGGCGGCAAGAACCCTAGAAGCCTCTGGCTGCAGCAGCAAAACTGCAATCGTCATGATTCTGACTGGAATTTCTAAAGAAGAAGCTGAAGCACGGATCACGGAGAAGCAAGGCTTTATCAGAAGCTGCATTGAATAGAGCTTCGAAAGCCATGCCGAATTAGAATATGTGCTCTTTATTAAATAAGGATACTAAAGCAAATTGCAGCCTGTAAGCAGGCATAAAAAACAAAGTCGTTCCACTGAGAAAGGAGGAAAGCAATGGCAAATACGTATGTAAGAGTTGATGACAGACTGATTCACGGGCAGACCATCGTAGCATGGTGTCCAACGCTCTCCATCAAAGAGATCATCGCAATCGACGATGAGAGTGCCAAAAATCCAACCTTAAAGTCGATTATGAAAATGGGCGTTCCACCTGCTTATACAACACATATCGTGACTACCGAGGAAGCCAATGCGCTGCTGGCGCAGGAAAGCAATGTTAACCGTCTGGTCATCGTAAAGCAGCCAGCAAAATTATCTGAAATTGAAGCGGGTATCACAAAAGCAGAGTCCATCATCTTGGGTAACATTGCAAAGCGGGAAGACACGATTCATAAAGTAAGCGGCGCTACAGGCATTTTCTATTTGAGCGATCAGGATGTGGCAGTTATTGATAAGTTAGCTTCTCAGGGGCTTGAAGTATTCTTCCAGCAGCTGCCGAATACTTCTAAGACCGGCTGGGAAGCATTTAAAAAATCTATATAGCATCATGACCGGCGAAACTTTGGGTTTTGGTTTGTTTAACCACAAAGACAACCGGTCAGATTCTAAGAAAGTTTAAAGGAGGATACCATGGAGATTTATCAAATTATTCTAATCGCCCTGTTTGTGTACCTCGGCTCGATCGGCTCCATCGTCGGAAATACCATAGGCTGGTATACGCTGGGAAGGCCGCTGGTCGCAGCTCTTGTGGTAGGCGTGATTCTCGGTGATGTTCAGACAGCAATGATCGTCGGCATCCCGCTTCAGATCATGTACATGGGTAACGTAACACCCGGAGGAGCCGTTGCCTGGGACTTATCTTATGCTACTTATATCGGCGTTTCCGGTGCGATTGTTTTTGGCAGCGGGCTTGACGCAGCACAGGTTATCGGGCTTGCAGTGGTATTTGCAGGGATCGGCGGACTTGTGGGTCAGATCATGTGGAACATATCCTATGCGCTGAATCTGCCGCTGAACCGTGTCGCACAGAGATACGCAGCGGAAGGTGCTACTGGAAAAATGTTCATTCCCAACGTGGTTATGGGTCAGGCAATCGGTTTTGCCTGCCGGTTTATCCCAGCAATCATTGTACTTACTTCCATGACTGCAGCTTCTGCTCAAGCAGATTTCGCAGCTATTATCCCGGGCTGGGTTACAACCGTACTGGGCGTCTTCGGAGGCATGATGGCATCTCTCGGAATGGGTATTATCTTATCCTTCCTGCTCAAGAAGAAATATCATATCGTAATTTTCCTTGCAGGGTTTGTTCTGGTAACATACTTTAATCTTTCCACCATGGCCGTAGCGGTTGTGGCGATTATAACAGCCATACTGTATTATGTAGCGAATTCCAGCTTGGATTCCAGGAAAGGAGTGGCGTAACAATGGCTAAGAAACTCAATGCAAAAACACTGAAAAAGTCATGGCTCAATTGGTTCTTTTTTCATGGATGCTCCCAGCAGGCGGAAAGCATGCTCGGTATGGCATTTGCGCAGTCCATGTCTCCTGTAATTGAAGAACTCTATGATACAAAAGAAGAGAAAGCAGAAGCGCTGAAGCGGCACGTAACACTCTTCAACACCGAGCAGCAGGTAGGTTCTATTTGTAACGGCATCGTCTGCGGTCTTGAAGAGGCTAATTCCAATAAGCAGTGTACTCCAGAGCTGATCAGCAGCGTTAAAGTAGCACTGATCGGACCTACCTCGGCAATTGGAGACTCTCTATGGGTTGCGACCTTTATTCCGATCCTGCTGACCATTTGCCTTTCCATTTCTCAGGCGTCTCCGGCCACATCATGGCTTGGCCCCCTGATTTATATGGTCGCTTACCCCATCGGAACAGCTTTTTTAAGCTGGAATCTGTTCAAACTGGGATATAAGTCCGGCCTGGAAGGAATGCATGGCTTTATGTCAACGGGCAAGCTGGATACCCTTACGGATACCATGACCGTCCTTGGACTCACCGTTGTCGGCGCACTGACTGCTTCCTTCGTAACCGTTTCTATTCCCTTCAAAATTGTGAAGGATGTATTTGATGCAACGCAGGGTGTTGTCCTTGAAGATCAGGTTCTTTTTGAGGCTGATAAGATGCTGAACTCTATCTTCCCGCATCTTGTTCCGCTCCTGCTGACCCTTGGAATCTATTATCTATATTCCAAGAAGAAGTGGTCGCCCCTTAAGCTCATGGGATTGATCCTTGCAGCTGCTGGTGTACTTACCTTTATCGGATATTCCACAGGATTCTACGCTTAGCATCTAGAATACAGCAATTAAAAATTGTAAGCTCAGTATCTAAAGAAGCTGGAATGAAAATAAAAGATTGAAGCGGGAGAGCTCGGCAGATTTCTGCCAAATGAAAGGCTGCTGACCTCCTCCGCTGATTTTACTCGGAGGAAAGAATGAAACGAATGATCGTTGTCGGGCACGGTGGCTATGCCGAAGGTGTCAGACTAAATATGGAAATGATTGCCGGAGTTCCGGAACAAATGTATTTTTTCGATCTGAGAAAAGGAGAGGATCTGGCTGACCTTGAAAATCGAATTAAAACACAGCTGGAAAGCTTTGGAGCTGATGAAGTTCTGTTTGCCTGCGATCTTCTTGGCGCA
The DNA here is from genome assembly GCA_015243575.1 of Clostridiales bacterium. Lineage (NCBI taxonomy): Bacteria > Bacillati > Bacillota > Clostridia > Peptostreptococcales > Anaerovoracaceae > Anoxybacterium > Anoxybacterium hadale. The sequence goes on along the minus strand of CP042469.1, from coordinate 2,929,366 downwards.
TCTCCTTTCCGTGTGGCTGCGATGCAGTGTGCAGAGCACCCCGGAAGATATTTTGCTGTTGCAGGATTAAATACCATGGCGTTTCTTGAGACTAGCATGAACCTGGACAGCGAACTCTCCATCGAAGAATTGGCAAACCTTTCTATGGAAACAGCAAAGACTGCAATCGCGAGATTTCCCGAATAACAGAGCATTTTAGAGAATAAGACTCTAAACTCCAATGAGAAAACGGAGCGATCCGGCAGCTTACAGATGAAAAATCAGGAGGAATCGACATGTATTCAGAAAATATTATCGTTCAGAATAAGACAGGACTTCACGCACGGCCCGCAGCAACCTTTGTACAAACTGCGGCAAAGTTTAAATCCATCGTTACTATTGAGAAGGACTCGAAAAAAGCTAACGCTAAATCTATGCTTGCAGTACTCGCCCTTGGTGTTTCCAAGGACGCGGAAATCAAAATTATAGCGGAGGGTGAAGACGAAAATCATGCAGTGAAGACACTGAAAGAGCTAGTGGAATCAAAATTCGGTGAAGAATAGGAATTTTCGTCAGAATGTGGTAAACTAATCCCAGAAATACTTGCAATCGTGCCCCAAAAGCAATGTCTTTCAGGATAAAACATTTCACATAAATATGTTAATGTATTAGGAGTAGGTGTATGGAACATAAAGTTGCAAAGTACATTCAGATCAAGGAAGATATCATAGGTGATATTAAATCGGGACTTTTGCAGCCTGGCGACAAAGTGGACAGCGAGTCCGCCCTGAAAAAACGATACAATGTATCCACCATCACGGTCAGGAAAGCCTTCAATGATTTGATCAGCGAGGGATATCTTATGGGTGTGCAGGGCGTTGGTACCTTTGTCACCAAGAAGCAGATGACTCGCGGACTGACTTCCATCAGCTTCAGCGATGAACTACTGCAGCAAGGTTATCAGATCGGAATGCTCGTGGATCTCATCGAAGAGGTGCGAAACCCCAGTGTTGCGGAAAAATTAGAAATTCCTGCCGATCAATCGATGATCTGTGTACGAAGAGTGAGACTTGCCAATGACGAACCCATCGCCTATCAAAGCTCCTTTGTTGACAGCAGAATCCTGAGCCTTGATCAGGCAGAGCGAATCAGAGAGACTGGGTCTTTTTATAAAACCTTAAAGGACGCAAAAATTTTTCCTGTCTGGGCAAGTGAAAACTATTCCGTCAAACAGGTGACCGATGGCAGGATTGCAAAACTCATGAATATGAAGAAGAATACAGACACCTTTTTTGTCAAGAGGCTTGCCTTCGATGAATTTGATAAAGTCATCGAGTACGCAGAGACACATTTCAATAAGGATTGGTATTCTGTTACCATAAATATTAAAATTTGATCCCAAAATCTGTTAACATGAGTTAAAGAATAACCAATTCAGGCACAAAAAAATGGTGGCAAAACTGTTCCAGTGTGCTTCAAATTTAATGCAATTTTTGGATAAGCTGCAGACAACGATGTTGTCTGCATTTTTTATTTCTGCGGGCTTTCGCAGTTAAAACTGGAAAACTACCTTGATTGCTTCCTATGAGCGAACCAGCATATAATTCAATATAATCAAGCGGCAGCTTCTCCGCCTTTCCATGTGATATCCAGGCAGGGAAGCTGTTTTTTTTTGGAGACTTTTCCATATCAAGTTTTTCCACATGGGTATGGAAAAACTTGATATGAAGTTAAGAAACAGATGGGTTATGATAGGCAATAGAGATGGCATACTGTATGTAAAAATGGCGCCTGAGAAAACAACTCAAGAAGGTTGAAGAAGATTTAATAATGGAGGAGAATCAATTATGAAAAGTTCTATATTCAAAAAATTGAGCCTATGTCTATCTGTATTTTTGATTGCTAGCACCATGAGCGCATGTGGATCCGGGGGTGCAAGCACCGGGGATTCCGATCAATCCGGTTCTGACAAAGATGGCACAGCAGTATATTCCATCGGCTACAATAACTGGGGTCAGGGCGTATTTCCTTTGGATATCATCGAGAAAGAAACAAAAAATGCAACGGAGATATTCGGAAACAAGCTGGTGGTGGCAAATGATGAATTTAAAGCTGACAAGGTGATTTCTGACGTTCAGACGATGATCTCATCCGGTGTAGATGGAATTCAGTTCTTTGGCATCTCAGAAACCATGTTTAACTCGGTTTCTCAGATCTGTCAAGAGGCAAAGGTTCCTTTTGTTTTATTTGATAAGATTCCTTCCAATGAGGTTCTTGGAAAGCTGAAGGAGAATCCTTACTTTGTGGGAGCGATATCTGCAGAAGATAAACTGGCAGGTAAAAGCATCGCAGAGATGGCACTAAAGGATGGATGCGAAACTGCAATTATTGTGGCAGCAGCAAAAGGGGATTCCTCCCATGACCTCAGAATTGAAGGATTTGTTGAAGCATTCACAGCTGGTGGAGGCTATGTTCTAGGGGAAGCCCACTGCGCAGACCCCACGGAAGCCGTTCAGAAATCCAATGATCTGCTGACTGCCTACCCAGATGCAGACTGCATTTATGGTACAGGCGGTGACTTTGTGGATGGAGCGTTAAATGCGCTGGCAAGCAGAAAAGACGCAAACATGGACCCCAAAATCTACGGCACAGATATTACACCTGATATCGCACAAAAAATGGTGGATCAACAGATTGATGGTGTTGTAGGCGGACAGTGGGTTGACGGTTCTCTTGCGAATATGCTGCTTCTCAACTATCTTGACGGTCATCCAATCCTAGGCGAAGACGGAAAAGCTCCGGTGTTTACAAACCTTCCCATGTGTACCCTTGCTCCAGATCAGGCGGGTGCCTTCATCAAGCTTCTGGAAAACAACGAAAGTCCCATTTCAGACGAAGAGTATCAGAGCTTAACGTATCGATTCAATCCCGAAGTGAGCTATCAGACATTCTTTGACTTTATTACAAATTATAACGAAACCTTTAATGCAAAATTAAAATAAATACATAGACACCGCCGCAAAATTGCGGAAGGTGAAGCGCGATAGATAAGCTCCTCTCTTGGTATCAGCATAGGTTCGCTGTAACGACGCAGGAGAGGAGCCTTTCTGAAAGATGTGTATCCGTATATAAGAAATTGTTTGAGGAGAATATTTGATATGAATCAAGAGGCTTCATCCGCTGCAGCAACAAAAAGGATCAAAGCGGTTATTGTGATTATCCTCGTTGTTCTAGCCTTTGGAATACTAAATCGTTACGTTGACGGCAAGTTTATCAGTGTTGCAAATTTCAATGTACTGATAACCGGATCAGCCATACCTACTTTTGTCGCTTGGGGTCTTTGTTTTATCTTTGCAGCAGGCATTACGGACTTCTCCATCGGAGCTGTTCTAATTCTTTCCGCTACAGTGGGCGGGGCTCTGGGAAATGAGATGGGCTATCCGGGATTGATCCTGGGAGGAATTCTTGTTGGCATGGTTTTACTTTTTATTAACTTTCAGGTGTACAACATTACGAAAATACCATCCTGGATTGCAGGTCTGGGGATGACAATGATATATGAGGCAGTTGCTGCTTACTATGCGAAGCTCAGGCTGGCGCAGGGCCTCCAGGTCGTGCAGCTGGATCCGCAGCTGCGTGCCCTTGGACATGTCCCCGCAGTTTACTTTCTGCTGGCGGCAGGACTAGCTGCCGCGTATTTTCTTTACAACCGGACCACCGCAGGACTGAATGTCAGAGCTGTGGGCAGCAATGGAACCATTGCAAAGATGATGGGGATCCATCCGATAAAGGCATTGATCATCGGAGGCTTAATTGCCGGAATCTTTTTTGGCATTGCAGGAGTGATCAAGGAGAGCTACGCCGGACGTGTGATCGCCATGACAGGCCTATCCAGCATCAGCACCATATTCCTGCCTTTGGCAGCAGTTTTGCTGTCCCAGGTACTTCAAAAGTATATCAATATTATTATCGCAATCCCAATTGCAACCTTATTTATCTCATCCATCTTTAATCTGCTGACCCTTCTGGGAGTGCCTTCCGGCACATGGCAGGAGACCATACTGGGCATGATTGTTATCACTTTCGGAATGATCGCACAGAGAAAAGAGAAAGGGGTAATCAAATGATGGTGCAAAATGAATCCATACTGCAGATTGAAAATCTGAACAAAAGCTTCGGTCCTACCCATGCCAATAAAAACATCTGCTTCACACTTCAAAAGGGAGAGGTCAGAGGTTTGGCGGGAGAAAACGGATCAGGAAAATCCACACTGCTTTCCCAGATTGCCGGGATCCTATGTAAAGACTCGGGCAAAATGCAAAAGGATGGGGCCGCATACGATCCCAAATCACCCTTGGAGGCCAACGAAAATAAAATTGCCATTGTTGTTCAAGAGCTTGGGCTGGTTAATACACTGCCTGCCGGAATTAACATCTTTCTTGGGAGGACCGATCAGTTTTCACGCTTTGGTATCGTCAACATGAAGAAGGTCTATCAGGCAGCAAACCAGCAGCTTGAAAAGTGGGGGCTGCCGGCAATACCGTACCATCGGCTGGCGGGAGAAATGAATGTGGAAACACGCAAAATGATCGAGCTTGCCAGAGCGCTGTCAACGGATCCCGATATCCTGATCCTGGATGAAGTAACCCAGGCGCTGTCCCATGACAACCGCCTGCGCTTATATGAGATTATTAAAAAATTCAAAGAGCAGGGAAAGTCTATTATTTTAATTACCCACGATCTTGAAGAAATGATCGAAATAACTGATACGATTTCAATCCTTCGTGACGGTGAACTGATCGGAACAGAAACCAGTAGCGAAATCAATTCGGATATTCTGAAAACGAAGATGGTCGGCAGAAAATTGGACGGAGAGTACTACCGTGCAGACGCAGAAGAACGTTATGAGGATGAGGTTATTCTCGAAGTGAAAAATATCGTATCAGAGGATGGCCTTGCAGACATTTCGTTTGATGTACATAAGGGAGAGATCTTGGGATTCTGCGGTCTAAGTGATTCTGGCATTCATGCAGTGGGCAAGGCGGTCTACGGTCTGAGCAAATTGAAGACAGGAACTGTCTGCCTGAAACACAAAAATATAAGGATCTGCAATCAGACGCAAGCTCTCCAAAATGGGATGGCTTACGTTCCAAAGGATAGGGACCATGAGGCGCTGATGATGGCGGCATCTATCCGGGAGAACTTCAGCATGCCGTCACTGGATGCACTGAGAGGCCCCTTGGGGTATCTGAGTACCAGAAAGCTGAACCGAATGGCGGAAGATGCAAAGAATCTGTTCAATGTCAAGTGCACCGGCATCGACCAGCCTATGAACGGATTGAGCGGCGGTAATAAACAGAAGGTGAATCTGGGCAGATGGCTCTTGAAGGACCCCGATGTTCTCGTGGTGGACTGTCCTACTAGAGGAGTCGATGTAGGCGTCAAGGCATATTTGTACCAGTGCTTGAAAAATGCCAAGGAAAAGGGTGTCGCCATCGTGCTGATTACCGATGAACTGTCGGAAGCAATCGGGATGTCAGATAATATTGCCGTGATGAAAAACGGAAAAATCGTTAAAACCATTAAGAGAAGCTCGCATTTCAGTGAAGAAGCCATAATTGAGGTGATGATATGACAAATATGAAATTAAAGGTGAGCAATCTGATTCCTTTTATTGCATTCTTCGGTCTGTTTCTTGTCTTTAGCATTTCAACAGGCGGAACTGTCTGCAGCAGCTATAATATGAAGGTCATCATTGGTCAGGTAATTCCCATTGTGCTCGGTGGACTGGGCGTCATGTTTGTGGTTTCCCAGGGGAGTGTCGATCTCTCCATCGGCGGAACGGCTGCAGTTTCGGCTACAGTTGGAGCGATGGTAGCAGCCAGATACGGCTTCGCTTTCATGTTCCTTGTCGCTATTGTCATCGGGATTCTGATCGGTGTAATCAACGGGATCATTATTACCAGATTCAAAGTATCTTCATTTATGACAACCCTGGCAATGCTCATTTCCCTCAGAGGCTTTCTCAACTATCTGCTTTCAAAGGATGTGGTGTTTGCTCCTGATGGATCGGCATTTTTGAATGGATTTTACGTTCAGCTTGCAGCGATGGTTATTGCAATTATAATTGTAGGATACCTCTTTGAGTATACAAAGACAGGACGCTGCTGCAAGGCTATCGGAGAAAATGAAACCACCAGCAGATATATCGGGATCAATGTCAATAAGACCAGAGTCATTTCCTTTATCTTCTCTGGTGTTATGGCGTCCCTCGTCGGTGTTTTTCAGCTGTGCAAGCTGGGGGGATCAAGCTCTACGCTGGGGCAGTTCTTTGAAATGAGGGTTATGATGGCAATTTTTCTTGGAGGCGTTTTGGTTACCGGTGGTATGTCATCAAAGATCTATAAGTTGATTGTCGGGGCATTCACCATCGTCGTGATTGAAAACGGGCTCTTGATCAGCAACGTGGACGGCTCCATTTCCGAAGCTGTTCAGGGCATTTTGCTGATGCTGGTCCTGTTTGTCACACTTCGGTTCAGCGGAGGGACAGTAAAATCACCTAAAAAAGCAACAGCTGCTGTACAGAAATAATTTCCGATCAAACCGTATTATTTCTAAAAAAAGCAATAATTTCAATATTTTATCGCTTCCTCTCAAATTAAATCATACATATGAAAAGGGCTGCCCATCGGCAGCCCTTTTCATATGGAATCGATATTCTGGAATCAATACTGCGTTCTTTGCCGCTCTTTGATTTGCGCGAGCAGTTGATCCCGATGTTCAATCTGTTTCCTACATTCAATCTGTAAAAATACTTTTCAGCTGCATCAGGTCTGCGTCAAGATGGCGGTACATATCCAGATAGAGCGGATACATCCTGTCATAAATACGGGCCCATTCATCGACGGGTTCAATGATCTCCTTGATCTGTACCAGCTTGTTGATGCTTGTTGTAAGGTCAGGGAATACGCCTGCAGCATGACCTGCGATGATGGCATCGCCGAAGGGAACGTCCCCGGATTTTTCATCCATAAGATAGACCGGCATATTCAGCATGGAAGCTTTGATCTGAGACCAGACGCGGCTTTTGGCTCCTCCTCCCGTAATGCGCAGGCAATGGGCCTCTGCACCTGATTCTTTGATGGTATTCATAACATGACGCAGTGCAAAAGCGGTTCCTTCCATAATGGAACGGATCATTGCGCTGCGCTGTGTATCAAGGGACAATCCGATAAACATTCCTCTGGAATGTGAGTTCCACAGCGGAGCCCGTTCGCCCATCATATAGGGAAAGAACATAAGACCGTTGCTTCCGGCAGGGACTTCTGCTGCAAGCTCATTGATATATTCAAAGACATTCTTCCCTTGCAGTGCAGCAGCTTCCTTTTCCTCTTTGCCCAGCGTATTGAGATACCAATTGAGGGAGGCACCGGTGGCATTGATGGGTGCGTCAAACAAGTAAGGCATCCCCGCAATGGCACACGGCTTGGTCACAACGGGGATATCCGTTGCACTTGGATGGGTATGACCCACGAAGACCAACGAGGTTGTGCCGGAGGACTCTCCCGCTTCGCCGATTTTGCAGAGCCCAGTGGCATACATGGAAGCCATGGCATCGCTGGCTCCTGCTACCACCGGAATCCCGCTGATCAGGCCTGTTTCTGCCGCAGCCTCATTGGTAACATGGCCGATGATTTCATCCGTTGCCTTTACCTCTGGCAGCAGAAGCTTCAGATCAGCGCCGATGGCCTGGGAGATTTCATCGGACCATTGCAGCGTATTGATATTAAGACACTGACATCTGGAGGCCTGATCGATGTCCATGATCATCTGCCCTGTCAGCTTGTAATTAATGTAAGAGCTTGCCTGAAGGATGCAGGCAGTCTTTTCGAAGAGCTCAGGTTCATTCCGTTTCAACCAGAGTATTTTATTCGGCAGGAAGGCCACATCAGGCTGAGCGCCTACAATGGATACAAATTTGGAGAATCCGATTTCATCCAGAATGTACTGCAATTCCCTGTCAGAACGATGATCCATCCAGATCATAGCATTGCGGAGTGGATTGCCGTCTTTGTCAACGGGCAGCATGGAGACAATGTGTGAGCTGACACAAATACCGCGAACCTTCTTCACGATATCCGGCCCAACTTGCATGGCAATTGTTCTGATGATTTCAGCTGTATTCTCCCACCAGTGCCCCGGATTCTGTTCGGCCATACCCGGTCCTGGAAAAATCAATTCATTTCCTTTTGAAGAGGAGGCGACGACGGTACCGTTCTCATCCATAATGATTGCTTTCACATTTGTCGTACCCAGATCGATCCCAAGTAAATAATTCTCAGCGATTTTCATATAGTATTGTCCTCCGTACGATTTTTACCGATCTGCTTTCTTTTGAGACCGGGGGCAGTTATACCCAATCAAATCATATCAAAAGACAAAACATTGAACAACTCCAAGGATTTCCGTTACAAGGCGGAAATCAGGGGGAATTGCAGATCCATTTCCTTTAGGTAGTGGAAAATACAAGTTTGATGCGAGATGGCGGGATGTTTTATACTGAAATTGTGATAAAAAAGTTTAAAGGAGATGCAGGAGTATGAAAATGAAAGCTGCCATGATGTATGGCCCAAACGATATACAGGTGGAGATGGTGGAGAGACCCAGCTGCCCAAAAGATGGTCTTGTTTTGAAAATTATGGCTGTCGGCCTTTGCGGATCGGATATCAGAAATCTGACCAGTGACTCAAGAAAGGGCAACTACCCATTTATATATGGTCATGAAATTGTAGGAATTGTAGACGAAGTTGGAGCAGCCCAGAGTAAATATCAGATCGGAGATCGCCTCTTCTTATTCCCCGGAACCTACTGCATGGAATGCGACGACTGTATCAGCGGGCACAGTGAAAATTGCACAAATGTTGAGAAAGATCTGGCAGGAACTGGCGGGTTTGCTCAGTATGTGGCCATTTCCGGCCGCAAAATTCAGCTGGGCGGTATCTATCTTATCCCGGAAGATGTTAGCTTTGAGGCAGCAAGCCTGGGAGAACCGCTGACCTCGGTGTATGCCTGCTTAGAAAACATACAAGTAGGCTATGGGGATACCCTTGTAATTATCGGCGCCGGTCCCATCGGCTGCTTTATGGCACAGCTGGCCAAACTTAGGGGCGTCCAAACTGTGATTATGGTTGATATCAATGAGAAGCGTCTTGAGATGTCACGAGAATTTGGTGTGGATCATCTGGTAAATAGTGCAGAGAAAGACCCCATTGAAGCGGTCAATCAGCTGACCGGCGGGTTGGGAGCGGACAAAGTAATTTCGGCCAATCCATCCAATACGGCGCAGGCACAAAGCATCTTTATGGTTAAGAAGGGCGGAATTGTTGTCTTCTTTGGCGGCGTTCCCAAAGGTTCGCTGACTGAAATTGACACCAACTATATCCACTATAGTAATATTTGGATCAAGGGACATTTCGGAGCATCCTATATCCAGTCAAAAAGAGCATATGAATTAGCAATTGATAAAAACTTCCCCAGCCATAAGTTCATCACCCATACGCTTCCCCTTGATCAAATCAATGACGGCATTGAGCTGACAAGAAGCGGCGAGGCCATCAAGGTGGTCCTGCTTCCCCAAGAATAAAAATTCCTTAAGGATTTGTTAAGCTATAAATATAATATTGCCTGCCCGATTTCCGGTAGTATAAAAATACCGAGTCGGGCAATTTTTTTCTATTCTTGCTTCTGCCAGACAAAGCCCGTTCCGTCATTCCCATAAAATATCCTTCTGATGATTCGCCCGCAATTGTGCTATAATAAATGCAAAATAAAAAACGAAATCGTGCCGGAGTCATTTATTATATCGGTGTGAAGCACCGTAACAGCGTTTTGCATAAATGATCGAATAAATGAAACCTGGTTTTAATTTTTCAATTTGGAGTGTCATTATGGAGACCTTGACGTTGCATGCAAGACAGCGGAAGCTGCTTTATATACTGAATTACAAGCACGGTATCATGACCGGAAAGGAACTTTCATCTCAGCTTGGGGTTTCGGAAAGAACCATCCGCAGCGACATCGCTGAGATTAATCGGTTGATGAAGGCTTATGGGACGCAGATCAACTCTCTTCACGGCAAGGGCTATTGTCTTGAAGTGGCAGACCGCCTAGCATTTCATCATCTGTTTCTGGAGAAGGAAAATCTGCAAACGAAGGAAGACCGAATAAGGTACCTGATTCTGAAGCTGATCAGTGAGAATGACTGGTATGATTTGGGTTTGCTTGAAGATGAAATGTTTATCAGCCGTACAACCCTCGAAAATGATATGAAAGCGGTGAAGAACCGCTTCTCAGACCGCAAGCCTCACTTGGCGCTGCTGCGGCGGGGAACGCATGTGAAGCTGGAAGAAGATGAAATCAAAAAAAGAAATATACTGATCCGGTTGTATTGTGAAAACTGGGATTACGATTCCCGGGACGGGATCATACTGAAGGAAGACTTGATCAATCATGAGATGCTGAACCAGATCCGGTTGGTTTTGAAAGATGTATTAAGGAAGTATCGCATAGACCTTGATGATTTCGGATTGATCTATATGATTCTTGCCGTGGCGGTATCTTATTCCAGAGTCCAGTCCGGTTTCGGAATCGGATCTAAAATGGGAGGAAGGACCTTAGGTCTTAGTGCTTCTGGCAGACCAGAGACTGAAGCTTTGCTCCTTGCATCATCAGGTATCTCCGCCGAGGCGGTTCGTCAGATCTTTGAACAATTACGTCAAACGTGGGATCTGGAGCCAGACGTATCAGAGCAGCGATGGATCACAGGAATTCTAAAGCAGCTGTGCACACAAAACTTTACGGATACCAAAAGGGGAGCGGTTTTGGAACATACCTCCGCAACCTGTGAGATTCTTGTAGAACAGCTGCTTCAGGAACTAAACGCTGAGTACCTGCTGGATTTTCGCCTGGATGATAGCTTCTGCAAGGATATGCTGCTGCATGTACAGGCGCTGATGAACGGAATGATTTCTGTCCAATTGCAAAGCAAGCATTTGACGGATAAATTAAGGCTGCAGCACCCTTATCTGAGCTGTGTGGCACAATACTTATGTGAACGGCTGGAGCAAATCTGCGAGTTAGAGCTTGGGCTGGAAGAGGAAAACTATCTTCTTCCGCTGTTGATTTCCGGGCAAAAACATGATTTGGAACAAAAGAGAGGGCGAGGAATTCAAGTGGCAGTGGCGAGTCACATGAATTCCAGTCTGACCGGCTATTTTATTGGAAGATTGCGGGAAGTCTACGGAGGTAGAATTGATATTAAGGGCCCATTTCCCATCTACGACAGGCAGCGAATCGACAGGGCAGAGCCGGCGCTGGTTCTGACCACCGCTCAAATGGATGCCTTCCGGAGGTTTGACGTGCCGGTGATCACCGTATCCCCTTTGATCGAAGCGGAAGATCAGAAAAGGATCAATGAACATTTAAAACGGATTGAGGATGATCTGCTGTATCAGAAGCTTTCCGCGCGTCAGGAAGCTGGCCTGAGGGAACTGGAATGGCAGAGGATCGACGAGAAACCTGATATCAGTGAGTTGCTGAGTGTGCTGACGAATCACATCAAGGCAAGCAGGGGTCTGGAGTTGAATCCTGTGGCGGACTCGTACCGCCATGTGGTTTTGAAGAACAATGTTGTGTTTTTCTATATAGAGCTGGGGCGGGATGCGGATTTGTCAATGGATGGGGCGATCTGTAAAAACACCTTTTCCTGGGGTCATAACAGAAATCTGCGAGGCGCTATTCTGGCTGTTTTGCCCGATAAAAAACAATTGGGGAGGGTGCTGGTGCTTGCAGAAGAGCTTTCTGATTTTGAGGCAATTTCCCTGCGCTGACAAGGCGCAACTCGTACCGGGATGGTAAAGTTTTAACGATTCAGGCGTATTGAGCCTTGTCTAAGGAGAGTGACGATGGAATTTAATGGATTGCTGCTCCGTCAGCGTAAACTGATCTTTTATTTATACGGAAAACAGGATTATGTTACGGCAGGGGACCTTTCAGAATTTTTAAAGGTTTCTGACCGAACGGTGAGGAGTGATGTCAACGATATCAATCATCTGTTCAACCAGTTTAACATTTCCGTAGAGTCCCAGAGGGGCAAAGGGTACCGGCTGATTGCAGGCAATGAACAAATCATGCATGAGATTATTAGGACCAACGAGAATTTTATGACAAAGGAGGATCGCATCCGGTATCTTGCCATAAAGCTGGTGCGGTCGGATGAAAAAATCAATGTACTTGACCTGGAAGATGAGATGTTTGTCAGCATCGCGACCATAGAACGGGATGTGCAGGAAATTAAAAAGCGCTTTGTGGAAAACCCCCCTTATCTTATTTTGAACCGTGAGGACGGAAATATCTGGTTTGGAGAGGATGAGTATAAAAAAAGAGTGCTGCTCAACAATCTGCTTTCCGCGGACTGGAATTACGATGCGAAAGATAGTCAGTATTACAGGAACGACTATATTGATAGAGCCACTTTTGAAGTGGTACTGAACACAGTGAACAAGTACTTCCGAATCCACAATATTCAAATGAATGATTCGGGGCTGGTCTCTGTGATCTATTCCATTGCCATTGCATTCAAACGGCTCAGTGAAGGCCATCGGCTCAGTGAAGACCTTCGGATCAGAAGAAGACACGAGCTGCGGATCAAGATGCTCCCAAACGTACTGACAGCCATGAATGAGATTCTGGATCACCTGGAAGCCTGTCTGGAGTGCGGTTTTGATGACGGCGAACGATATGAGATTGCACGGCTGGTGCTTAATAATACGCTTCTTGATCTTGGGATTTTGACGCGAGAAAATGTTACTGACTATATTGACAGAAGTATTATTGGTGCAGCAGATCTTTTTCTTGAAAGAATTCAAACGGCATTTCAGCTGAATCTTGCTGAGGATGATGCATTTTACTTTGTGCTGCTTCTGCATATCAGAGCACTGCAAAATCGAATGTATACAGAACAAAAACTCGGAACGGAGGAGCATCAGATCAGAGAAAGCTGTCTCTTTGAATATGAGCTGGCGCTTCTATTTCAGAATATTTCCCTCGGCTGCTTTGACTTCTGCCTCAATGAGACAGAGCTTCTGCATCTGGCTATGCTGCTGTCCGGTGCAGTAAGACAGAGCAAGCACCCGGTAAGGGTTTTGATTATCTGCCACCTGAGCAGCAGTGTAAAATGGGTATTGAAACAAAAGCTGCAGTGGTACTTTAATCAGGAAGCGACTGTTGTGGATACGATCTCTGTTTACGAAAAGCAGAAGGTCAAGGCAGAAAACTTTGATCTCATATTATCCACCGCAAGCAAAAAGATCGTTACGAAAATGGAGGTTCCTTTTTTTGAAATCTCACCGCTTCTGAGTGATGCAGAGCTGGATTCAATCCGAATGTTTATCAATAAGAGGCGAGAGGTGACCTACCATGAAGCACAGGATAACCCCCTCAGAAAACTGGCTGACCGAAGCTTAATCTATGCGAATGCAGATTTTTCAAATAAAGAAAGCGCACTGAAATTTCTTGTGAGCCGCATGGCAGAGCAAAACTGTTGTGATGAAAGCTACTTCGATCAGGTTGTAATGAGAGACAAAGTCTCACCTCTTGCATTCAAGAAAGGAATGGTTCTGGCGTACTCCATCAGTCCCTGCGAGAAAACGGCAATGTCATTTGCAACGATCCGCCATCGCTTTCTATGGAACGACTGTAAGATCAGAGTCCTGTGTCTGCTCACCATGAGACCGGAAGATTACAGCCAGCTCGGTACGCTGTTGAAGCTGTTTTATCAGGAAAACAGTGCCATACCCGTCTCTGAGGTGAAATCCGAGGAGCAGCTGATCCGGTATTTCCATCTGGACTAGAACACCTGCGTTCTCACAGTGCAATGCCAAGGTGTAAGTGCCTTACAATACGAAACCCTAGGCCGGTTATTTTTATACGCATCAGACGAGCCCTTTTTCCGCAATTGTAGATCGGAATGAGGGCTCTTTTTTCAATAGACGCATTCTATCAAATTTTTCCTCAAGCGTATGGAAAAACTTGATATGAAGTTTCCAAACAGATCGTTTAATATAAGCTATAGACAAGGAGGGATAGAAAATGAGCATGAATCAGAAAAAACAGTATTCAGGCAAGGAACTTTACAGCAATCTGTTTTCTCCCATCAGAATCGGGAACATCAGATTGAAAAATAGAATCATAGCGGCGCCCACTAGTCCGAGCATGATAACAACAGAAGGACATATGACACAGGAGATGACGGCATATCTCGAAGAAAAGGCATTGGGAGGGGCTGCGGTCGTCACCTATGGGGAAGCCATTGTCCATTCTGCCACTGGGCAGTCTCATGCCAAACAGCTTCAGCTGGACGCCTTTGGGGTAAGGACTTCGCTGGTAAACACGACCAGAGCGATTCATAATGCAGGTGCTTATGCAAATATCCAGCTCTCCCACGGCGGTAAATACGGCGGAATCTCCAGTATCGGAGGCGAAGTTGCAAGTGCAAAAACCGCATACGGACCATCTGAAGAGGTGTCCGATAAGGGTGAAGTCATACAAGAGATGCCTAAAGAATTGATCTACGAAATTATAGAATCCTATCAGAAAGGTGCAAGGCTTTGCAAGGACTGCGGGTTTGACATGGTTCAGGTTCATGCGGCACATGGCTGGCTGTTCTCTCAATTTTTATCACCGGTTCAAAACCGCAGAAACGATGAGTTCGGCGGAAGCCTGGAAAACAGAGCGAGGTTTTTGATGCTTGCGCTTGATGCTGTCAGAGAAGGTGTCGGACCTGGTTTCCCAATCGAGATCAGGCTTTCCGGTGATGATTTCAGTTTATCGGGACTGAGTCAGAAGGACTGTGTCGAGGTAGCTGTCATGATTGATTCCAAGGTGGATCTGATCAATGTATCCTGTGGAAATCACGAGGACTCAGATCTGTTCTGCAGAACCCATCCTTCAGCATTCTTTCCTCGCGGCTGCAATGTTTATCTTGCAGCGGAAATCAAAAAACATGTGAAGACCCCGGTTGCCTGTGTGGGCGGTCTGAACGATCCCGCACAGATGGAATCCATCATAGCGTCAGGGCAGGCGGATCTGGTGGAAGTGGCACGTGCGCTGCTGGCGGATCCAAACCTTCCGAAAAAAGCACTGGCTGGAAATGCAGAGGATATCACCCCATGTCTGAGGTGCTATGAGTGCTTTGGAGAGACCATAAAAGGAGAATCCGTGAAATGCACGGTAAACCCGGTTATGGGACAGCAGATGGCTGCCAAACTGCCTGAAAAGGCGCCGGAATGGAAGAAGCGTATTCTCATTGCAGGGGGAGGCCCTGCGGGAATGGAAGCCGCTATCGTAGCGGCAGAGCGGGGACATACCGTGGCGCTGGTGGAAAAGAGCGAAAAGCTGGGCGGAAATCTTCACGCCGCAGGCGCATCCTTTTTTAAGAAAGATATCATTGACTTTTGCAACGTTATGCAAAAGAGAGTTGAGAAAGCAGGGGTTAACATTGTCCTGAATACGGAAGTGACCCCCGAATATATCAGAGACTTTAACCCAGAGGCACTGTTCGTTGCCATCGGATCAAGAGAAATCGTACCTCCGGTAAAGGGAATCGATCTTCCCCTCGTGGTAATGGCAGCAGATGCGGAACTGCATCCTGAGAAACTAGGAAAACGAATTGTTATCATCGGAGGCGGTCTTGTGGGCTGTGAAGCCGGAGTCTCTTTTGGAAAAGAAGGAAAAGAGATTAAGATCGTTGAGATGAAAGCGGATTTGATCAGCGATTACAATTTCTTCTATAAAGGCGCGCTGCTGCCTGAGCTTAAAAAATATGCAGAGGTATATTTGAAAACCACCGTAAAGGAAATCACTCCCGAAGGGGTGGTTTGCGAGAATCAGGAAGGTTGTTTCGTCCTGGAAGCGGATACGGTGGTTTGCGCCGCGGGCTATAAAGCACCCTATGACGCTGTTGACAGGCTCTGTGAAACCGTTGATGAATATTATATCGTTGGCGACTGCAGAAATGCAGGCCAGATTTATCAGGCCGTCAGCACCGCCTACTATGCGGCAAAGTCGGTATAGAAAGTAAAGACATAAGGAGCAAATCAATGAGTTATCAATTTTTTGTGCAAAGTGATATAACGTTTGGACTGAATTCTGTGGAAAAGCTGCCAGAGATTCTTATATCTTACGGAGCGAAGCAGGTTATGGTCATTTATGATGAAGGCGTTAAACTGGCAGGAATCTCAGAAAAGGTTCTAGCAGAGGTTCATAAGGCTGGCGTAAGCGTCACCGTCTACGATAAGGTTCTGCCCAATCCATCCAATGAGCTTGTTGAGGAAGCCGCAGAGCTGGCAAGGGCAAGCGGCATTGATGTATTTGTTGCGGTAGGAGGAGGCAGCAGCATTGACCTTGCCAAGGCGGTGAACGTGCTGATGACAAATCCATCTCCCATCGGGCAGTACGGCGGAATCGGCAACGTGAAGCATCCGGTGCTTCCGCTGGTGGCCATACCCACAACCGCAGGAACCTCAAGTGAAATCACCAACGTAGTGGCGTTGACCGATACAAAAGCGGTGTGCAAATACGTGATCATCGACAATAAAATAACAGCCACCAATGTGATCATTGATCCCGCTTTCACAAGAACTATGCCAAGATCAGTAACGGCAGCCACAGGCATGGATGCCATTACTCATGCAGTTGAAAGCTTTATTTCCAACATGGCAACACCTTTAACGGAGTACCATTCTCTGAAAGGACTGCAGGTTCTGTATCAAAATCTGCCGCTGGCGGTAGAGAACGGTGAGAACATGGAAGCGAGAGAACAGATGATGCTGGGCTGTATCATCGCGGGATTTGGCTTCTCCAATGCGAATTTGGGCCTTGTCCACGGCATCGCCCATACGCTGAGTGCACATTTTCATCTGGCCCATGGGATGGCCAACGCTACGGTTCTGCCCTATGTAATGGAATTCAATGCACAGAGCTGCCCGGAGAAGATGATTGAAATGGCAAAGGCCATCGGCCTTATTGTGTCTGGAAATGCAGAAGAAGACAAATATGTTTTCGCAAAGGAACTGGGGAGAATGACAGCCGCTTTGGGCATTAAAAAATTGTCCGAGCAGGGAATTCAGGAAAAAGATCTGGAAATGCTTGCAGGAGAAGTTCTGAAGGAGCCGGTGCTCAACTTCAATCCAAGGCAAAACATTACAAAGGAACAGATTCTCCAGATTCTCAGAAAAGCACTTTAAAACGGCGAAGAAAGCGTGGCGGTGCGCAGCAGGCAAACTTACGGCGCACCCAAATCAATCAATGGAAAGGACTTAACGATATGAAATATGAAAAAATCAGAAAACAAGTGTTAGATGCTATTTTAGAAGCTGTGGAGATGGGACTAATCAAAGGAACATCAGGAAATATCGCGGTAAGGGATGAGGTTGAAGATGTCATCGCCATTACACCCAGCAGCATTGCCTATAAGACGATGAAAGCTGAAGATATCGCAATTGTTGATCTCAATGGAAAGTGGATTGACGGGCCGTATAAGCCTTCCTCTGAAACACCGATGCATACAGCAGTACTGAGAGCCAGAAAGGATATCAAAGCAACCGTACATACCCATGGCATGTTTGCTACGATTATGGCCATGGATGAAGAGGCGCTGCAGCCTACAACTCCGCCCCAGGCAGAGTTTGCACCCGTTGAGATTGTACCGTTCATCATGCCCGGAAGTGATGACCTGGCAGACAGCGTTGTATCAACCCTTGGTGTGGACGGAAGGGCTGTCATGCTGAAAAACCACGGTATGTTTTGCTGCGGAAAGACCATCAAGGATGCGATGGCAGCCACCATATATACGGAAGAAATGGCTACAACTGCATACTATGCAAAAGTTCTTGGAAACTTTAAGCCACTGCCGGAGGCCGCAATTGTGAAAATGAAAGAGCTGATTGCTGCAGATAAAGCAGTTTAGAATTAAGAGAAAAGTTGTTAAAAGCAGAGAAACATGTGAAGCGAAAAGCTATTAACAACGGAAAAACATGTGGAAAATTGAAAAGCTGCTAAAAGCAGATAAATATATGGAGGCAGATGTCATGAAAAAGAAGCTAGCACTTTGTACTCCGATTCCGGAGAAAAAATTAAATTTGATCAAAGAGTATTGTGATATAACGATCTGCGGTGAGTTAAAGCACGGAAAAGGAAACGCCGCGGAAGAGCAGACAAAAAATGAATGCATGGGGAATGAACTCATCGTGCTTGGTGACGAGTATGCCGGAGCGGATACCATAAAGGCCTGGGCGAATGCGGGAATGAAATTCATCGGCGTAGCCAAAGGCACACCGGTCACCGTTGACCATGGCGCAATCAAAGAAGCTGCCCTTGAACTTTCCTATACGCCGGGAAGAAACGCTGTTGCCGTTGCTGAATTCACCATCGGACTGATGATTGCTTCTACGCGAAATCTGGCGGTCAGCAGCACCGGGCTGCATCTGGGAGAGCATCTTGGTGAGAACTCAGAGGATGTGTACCAGATTCCTGACATTAAGAATGTAGTCTGGGGACCCCTGGATGAGAATCACCCGTTTACGGATTACGGCATCGGTTTTGAGCTTTATGGAAGAACGCTGGGAATCGCCGGATACGGTGCCATCGGTTCTGAAGTTGCAAAACGGGCCATCGCTCTTGGCATGGAAGTAATCGCGTACGATCCTTATTGCCCGGAAGAAAGGATTAAGGCCGACGGTGTGATACCGGTGGATCTGGAAACTATGCTGGGACAGAGTGATATCATTAGCATTCATCTGCCGGTTCTGCCGTCTACCACTGCAATTGTCAATAAGGACTGGTTCTCAAAGATGAAGCCTACAGCTTATGTTGTGAATACGGCCAGAGCGGCAGTGATCCATCAGCAGGATTTTGTTGAAGCACTGCAAAACAAGGTAATTGCCGGTGCTGCGGTGGATGTTTATTGGCAGGAGCCGATTCCTGCAAATCATCCGCTCCTCTCCATGAGAAATGTTACGCTGACCCCTCATATGGCAGGGCTAACCGTTGATGTGGACCGATGGTCTGGAGAAATCATGGGTGATGAGGTCCTTGCGTATCTAAAAGGAGAAAAGAGAAAACATCTCTGGAAACTTGGTTGAGAATATGATTGATTTTAACTTTTCAATACCGACAGAAATAAAATTTGGACGGGGTACGCATCTTGAAACGGGAACGCTTGTACGCGGACTGGGACGAAAGGTGCTCATCCATTACGGAAGCGACCGCATCAGCAAGAGCGGTCTTTTGGAACAGATCGAAGGGCAGCTGAAACAAGAAGGCGTGGCTTTCGTTGAATGGGGAGGCGTTCGACCCAACCCTTCTGTTGAGGATGCAAGGAAAGCGGCTCAGCGATGCAAAGCGGAGGGAATTGACTGCATCCTGGCCATCGGAGGAGGAAGCGTGGTGGACTCTGCAAAGGCAATTGCCATGGGCGCCCGGTTCGATGGAGACCTTTGGTCCATTTACTGCGGTGAGAAGCCGGTTCCCGCAGATCCGCTTCCTGTCGGCGTGGTTCTTACCATTCCGGCAACCGGCAGCGAGGCAAATGGGGTTTCTGTTCTTTCCAATTACGAATTGGGGGATAAGGCGGCCATTGCCAGCCCCGATTCGATCCCGAAATTCGCAGTGCTCAATCCGGAACTGACGCTGTCCATACCGCAAAAGGAAACTGCTATTGCTGCTGCCGATATCTTTTCCCATTGCTTTGAACGGTATTTCGACCTGAGAAGAACCAGCAGGATCTGGGATGAGCTTTGTGAGGGAGCCATGCGAACGGTGGCAGGAATCACGCCGTCTCTGTTAGGTGATTTGAAAAACTATGACCTACGCAGCGAACTCATGTGGAGTGCTACGGTGGCTCACAGCAATATGCTGGGTCCGGGCGGCGATTTTGCCTGTCACGGCCTTGCCCATGTTCTTACAGTCGAATTCGGTATTCCGCACGGGGCAGCCTTGGCTCTGATTATGCCGGCTTGGAGCAGTTACGCCTATCCCCATGCAAGCAAGCGGTTTGATCAATTTGCCGCTACAGTTTGGGGTGAGGCAGACGGTTTGGCGGGAATCGAGAAGCTGACAGAATTCTTACGTGCGCTTGGACTCGCAGCAAGCCTTGGAGAATGGGGCGTTGTAGAGTTCGATCCTGAGCAGCTTGCAGATAAAGCCTTTGCTCACGGACAGGAATATCTTGGTGGGGGGCTTATGAAAATAACACGCTCCGATGCGGAAGCAATCTATCACAAACTAGTAAAGCGCATTTAAATTAACTGGACATGAAACTTGTCTGACCAGTTATCTAAAATACGCTGCACTTACATAATTTCCCTCTAAAGGCGTCTCATGAAAGTGAGGCGCCTTTTGCTACATGTATTGATCTGAGGAAAGGCGCATCAGCTGATCGGGATCAAGAACCCGGTAGCCCCCTTTCCCTTTCTCTATGATTCCTTTTTCCTTGAGCTCCTTTAAAGTACGGTGAAGGTGACGATAACTGGTCCCGAGGATTTCCGCTGTTTCCGAGAGTCCTTCCTTAAAGATCAAAACCTCTTTCTCGTTTTCCAGTCCCTTCTCAGCGGAAGCGAGGATATAGGCACAGAGCCTGTTTTCCAATGAGTAATAAATATTCAGGGAAGAATTGCTGGAAGAGTTGCATAGTTTCTGGGCAAGCAGTTCTGCCATCTGGCGCAGAAAGATGGGATCATCGTAAAGCAGCTGTTTTGTATCAGCAAGAGGCAGAGCAATGCAGTAGGAATCCTGGGCAGCCTGAATGAGAGTATAGGGATTAGATCTGTTAAATAATTCCAGATCTCCCAAAATTCCAAACTTGGTATAAAAGTACAGAAGCTGTCGCTTCCCGTTGCTTAATAGAGAGTAGACTTTAATCCTGCCCTCTACAAAAAAATAGATGTACTGGATATTCTCCTTTTGTTTGTAGATGTACTCTCCCTTCGAGAACTTTACAAGAGACATATATTTCAAGTACTCGGGATAATAGTCGGGACGAAAGAATTCTTTCAACCGAAACCGCTTCATATAGTAATATATTTTATCTCGATTATCCATAAATTCCATGCGATTTTATCACTCCTTTTATGAATCCTCTGGTCATCATGATCTTGTTTTTAGACCTATCTAAACGCAAATATGAATGGGACGAGGAATTGGGACGTATGTCCTAAAAATAATCAATTTCATTATGACACAGGTCCTAATTGTTATCAAGCAAATTATGATACCTTATAGAAGAACAAAGCAACGGCAAACCGGATGACATAAAGGGGCAAGCCCCATTTGTGGCAAGTCTGGTGGCAAAAGAAAAAAATAATGGAAATGGGAGAAAAAAACATGAAAAAGTTAATGAAAAATGTGCTGCCCGGAGTACTGGCATGCTCCTTGATTCTATTTAGCTTTACCGGCTGCGGTGCTGGAGGAAATGAAGCATCCGGCGGAGGCGAGAAGTCTGGTGGCGCAGCAAAAGGTGAATTTGCCGTCAGCGGCAATATCTGGGGCCAAGGCGTCAATGCACTGGATGTTATTGCAGGAGAAGCACAGTATGTAAACGAATCGTTAGGAAACTCTTTCAAAATATACAACGACAACTTTACGGCTGATACCCAGGCCAGCAATATCCAGAACATGGCATCCTCAGGGACACAGGGGATGATGATCTTCGGTTCCGTTCCTACGCTGTATCAGACACTTTCCTCGACCTGCGAAAAGGCGAAGATCCCCTTCGTGATATTTGATCAGATTCCTACGGATGAGAAAATACTTGATAAGCTGGAGCAAAACGCATTCTATGCGGGCAGTGTGGGAACCGACAATTATTCAGCAGGTGCTAATGCTGCAAGAAAGATGCAGGAAAACGGAATTGAATCCGCATTTATCCTTGGAGGCGCAGTGGGCGATCCGGTTCATGACGCCAGAGTAAAGGGCTTTACTGAGACCTTTGAAAAGGGTGGCGGAAAGGTACTGGCCGCAGGTCGCTGTGATTCTCCTTCTGATGCCGCAACAAAAGGTGACGATCTTGTATCGGCCAATCCAAGCTCACAAGGGATCTATGCACTGACCGGTGATTATGCTATCGGCGCAATCACAGCACTTTCCAATCACAATAAAGAAATGGCCATTTATTGCTCCGATACCACGGAAGAATGTATCAGCTACATTCAGGACGGCACAATTGTTTACGGAGATGGCGGCTCAAAAATCGTAACGACCCTTGCGGCATTACTCCTGAATAATTATCTGAATGGGAACGCAATTAAAGGGGATGATGGGGTGGCACCTTACTTTAATACCATCGTTCCATTTGAAGTCAATGCAGATAATGCTTCGCTGTACTCAGAGTATTTTCTGAAAGGTCATCCGATGAATGCCGATGCACTGAAGGGCTTAGTTGGAGAAGGGGTTACCTATCAGACCTTTATTGACTTCATCATAAATTACAACCTGGAAGAAATCGCTTCAAAATAAATCACATAAATCACGAAGAAAAAGAAAAATTGAGCCGCCGGTTTTCGGCGGCTCTCATAAAGAATGCGTGGGGTGCAACGTGACAATAAAAAATAATATCAACAAAGGAGAAAGCTTGCGGCAATGGGTTTTTCTCTTTCTGATTCTTTTACTCATAGCGGCGGTTTGCTATCTCTTCGATTTTTGTTTCGATGGGAAATTTCTAACCAAAAGCAATCTTACAGTACTAATCTCACATGCAATTATACCTGCTTTCGTGGCTTGGGGACTTTGTTTTATCTTTGCCTGTGAATTTACGGATATGTCTATCGGAGCCGTGATCGTGATTGCCGCCAACGTCTCTGGCATGCTTGGCAGTGCGTTCGGGTATCCGGGAATCATCCTTGGCGGGATCGGTACCGGAATGCTGCTGATTGCGTTCAATTTCTTCATCTTTGTTAAAACCAACATTCCATCGTGGATTGCGGGAATCGGGCTGGCAATGATCTATGAAGCTTTGGCAGTACTGTACTCCAACAAGGTTACCCAAAGCGGGGGAACCATTGCACAGCTGGATAATTCCTTGCGGCTGCTGGCAAAGCCGCCGTATATTTATCTGGTCTTTTTCCTTGGATTTATTGCTGCTTATCTCATCTACAACAGAACACAGGCAGGATTGAATATCCGGGCCTTGGGGAGCGGACTGAAGGTCTCCGCCGACCTTGGAATTGATATAAAGAAAACACTACTTTCAGTAGGCCTTATCTGTGGCTTCTTTGTAGGCTGCTCCGCCTTCCTAAACGAGAGTTATAATGCCAGAATGACAGCAAAAACCGGACTGACAAGTCTGGCGATGATCTTTCAGCCCATGGCAGCATTGATGCTTGCGCAGGTGCTGCAGTCAAGGATTAATATCATTGTAGGAATCCCCATCTGTTCCCTGCTGGTTTACAGCATCTTCAACATGCTAACAATAGCTGGAGTTCCATCCGGTACGTGGCAGGAAGCCATTCTCGGCTTTATCGTAATCCTATTTGGAGTGATTGCGCAAAGGAACACAAAGGGGGTAGTGAAATGACGGACATCATCCTTGACGTAAAGGGTCTTTATAAACATTTCGGATCAACCTGTGCAAATAAAAACGTTGATTTCTCCCTGAAGAGGGGGGAGGTTAGAGGCCTTGCAGGTGAAAATGGTTCGGGTAAATCGACGCTCCTGTCTCAAATTTCAGGCATCTGCCGCAAAGATTCAGGAGGGATGCTTCTAAACGGGCAGCCCTACGATCCTCAGAGCCCTTTGCAGGCAGCGAACCATAAGATTGGCATTGTCGTTCAGGAACTGGGCGTACTCTCAACATTGCCGGCAGGCGTTAATGTATTTGCCGGCAGACTTTCTCAATTTACACGATTTGGAATCATCAATATGAATGCGCTGTATCAGGAGGCCGAAAAACAATTTCAAAAATGGGGGCTGATGCCAGTTCCGCTCAAGAAAACCTGCGGCAATATGCAAATTGAAACTCGAAAAATGATCGAGCTGGCAAGAGCACTCTCCATAGATCCGGATCTGCTGATTTTAGATGAAGTTACCCAGTCTCTGTCTCAAAATAACCGGGACATGCTGTATCAATTGATTGAAAATCTCAAGGCAGCGGGAAAAACCATCGTGATGATCACCCATGATTTGGAAGAGATGATTCGCCTGTGCGACAACATCACAGTTTTAAGAGATGGTGAAGTGGTGGGAACGAAAGCGTGTGACGATCTTGATCCCGATGAACTAAAGCGAATGATGGTTGGGCGTGAAGTAAATTGTGCATATTATCGGGAGGATTGGAGTCCGGATTACGAGGATGAGGTTGTCTTGAAAGCAGAAGACCTTTCGGTTTCCGGTGAAATTGAAGCGGTGTCCTTCGACGTGCATCGGGGAGAGATTCTGGGCTTTTGCGGACTTAGTGATTCTGGTATACATACCGTTGGAAAAGCGGTCTACGGTCTTGCTCCATCCATGAAGGGTAAAGTTACCTTATCAAATAAATCACTGGAAATAAAAAATGCCGGAACAGCTCTGTGTAACGGTATGGCCTATGTTCCCAAGGATCGTGATGGGGAAGCATTGATGATGCAGGACAGTATCGTGAATAACTTTGTGTTCCCATCCACTGCATCGCTGAAGGGTAGACTGGGCTTTCTTAATCCCGGAAAACTTAGGGCAGTGGCAGTAAAGGGCATCGCAGATTTTCAAATTAAGTGCAGCGGTGTCAATCAACGAATGGACGGCCTCTCAGGAGGAAATAAACAGAAGGTAAACCTGGGCCGCTGGTTGATCAAAGATCTGGATGTGCTGATTTTGGATTGTCCCACAAGAGGTGTTGATGTGGGCGTGAAGGCGTATATCTATCAGCTGATGCGTCAGGCAAAGGAGCAGGGCCTTGCCATTCTTTTAATTTCAGATGAACTGCCTGAAATCATAGGGATGTCGGATCGCGTGATTATCATGAAAGACGGCAAAATTAACGGTGAATTTTATCGTGGAGATGACTTTACCCAGGAGAAATTGATTGAGGTAATGGTATGAAAAAAGAAAGATTCGAATTGAACAAACTGACCCCTGTTGTGTCATTAATCGTGATGCTTCTCGTATTTACCGTTCTGACAAAGGGAAGTATGATTTCGCCGTATAATCTTTCGATGCTGATCGATCAATCGGTGGTGCTTATCATTGCCTGCTGCGGTACCATCTTTGTGTCTGCCCAGGGTCGTGTTGATTTGTCTGTTGGTGTGAACTGTGCTTTTTCAGCAGTGATCGGTGATCTTGCATATCGGGCAACGGGCTCCTCGCTGATTATGGTTGTAACAGCCTTGCTGGTGGGTGTCGGAATCGGGCTGGTAAACGGAATCTTGATCAGTCGATACAAGGTTCCTTCTTTTATGGCCACCTTGGCCATCCTCATCGGACTGCGGGGAATTATCAACTATATTCAAAGCATTGTCAGCGTGAATTATGCCAGTGATGCGATTATGATGCTTTCAGAAAATCAGATCAAACTGCCGCTTCTGATCCTGATCGTTTTAATATTCTGGTACCTTTTTGAGTATACAAGCCTTGGAAGGTACTGCAAAGCCATTGGTGAAAATGAGGTGGTGGCATCGTCAGTGGGAATGCCAGTAGCAAGGAGTAAGATTGCTGCGTATGCGCTCTCTGGATTGACAGCAGCAATTTCGTGTATTTTTCTTATGGCCCGGCTGGGAGGAACCAGCACAACCATGGGAACCTTTTTCGAAATGAAAGTGATGACTGCAATTTATGTGGGTGGCGTTCTGGTGCGGGGCGGCTCCACTGCAAAGATGTATAAAGCAATCTTGGGCGCTTTTATCGTAATGATTATCGAAAACGGATTGAAAATTATGGGGTATGCGTCCAGTGAGATTTCTGAATTTGTTCAGGGGCTCTTGCTGATGGTCATTCTGTTTCTGACGGTATTTTTTGAACTTCGCAGACAGAAAGTCAAAAAAGCAGCAGGGCAGGAAGCATAGCAGATTCATTTATCAAGCAGTTGAGGCGAGGCAGCCCATTGTTAAAGAAGCCGGGATGAGGCAGCTTACCGTCAAAGAAGCCTGCCACGGGAAGGACAACCGGCACAAGCCAGTGCTGCGAGCATTAATTATGAAAGGAATCAAATCATCCATGAAATATAACAACCATTATCCAAATCTTTTAAAACCAATTAAAATCGGAAATCTAACACTGAAGAACCGGATTTTTTCCGCACCTACTTCCTTGAACTGGGGAGCAGTAGACGGCAATCTCACGCCGGAAACCATTGCTTATTATGAACTGAAAGCAAAAGGTGGTGCAGCGGTGGTAACCATGGGAGAAAGCATTGTACATACTGCCACCGGAAAATCCCATGACCGTCAGATTGAGCTTGATAATCCTACCTCTCTTGTGGGTTTGTCCCTGCTGGCAAGGGCAATCAAACGCCACGGAGCAGTGCCCAGCGCTGAATTGTCTCATGGAGGCAAATGGGGCGGACTGGTCAGTATGGCAGGCAGTATGAAAGAGGGAAGAGTTGCATACGGTGCCAGCGATGAAATGCTGGCGGAGGGCCCGGTAAAGGAAATGCCGGAGGCCTTGCTGCTGGAAGTGATTGAATCCTTCGGAAAGGGAGCTGCCGTCCTGAAACGGGCCGGGTTTGAGATGTGCATGGTCCATGCAGGCCACGGCTGGTTTTTCGGCCAGTTTCTTTCCAAAAGGACGAACCATCGTACCGACCGATTTGGCGGCAGTTTTGAAAACAGAGCAAGACCGCTTACCATGGCACTGGAATCCATCAGGCGCCACGTAGGACCCGGATTCCCCATAGAGGTTCGCATGAGTGCAGATGAATTTGTAGAAGGAGGAATCGACCTGCAGGAAGGGATTCTTCTTGCGAAGCACATCGAAAAGCAATGCGATCTGATCAATGTTTCCGCAGGAATGCATGAGGACCTTGAACTGTATCTCAGAACGCATCCCACCCAGTTCATGGAAAAAGGAGCAAATGTGTATCTTGCAGAAGCAATTCGCAAAGAAGTCAGCGTTCCGATCTCCACGGTAGGGGGCATTGTTGATCCGGCGATGATGGAAGAGATTATCGCATCAGGAAAAGCAGATCTGGTGGAACTGGGAAGACCGCTCCTTGCAGATCCTTACCTTCCGCAGAAGCTGAGAGACGGCAGAGAGCAGGAGATCACAAAGTGTCTCAGATGTATGGGGTGCTTCGGAGAGTCCCTGAAAACGGAAACCACATCCTGTGTGATCAATCCGGTCATAGGCAACGAGTTTAACGAAAGCATTGCAAACTGCCAGCCCACAGAACGGAAGAAGGTTCTGGTTGCCGGAGGCGGTCCCGGCGGAATGAAGGCGGCACTGACAGCGGCTGAGCGAGGCCACGAGGTGGTTTTGTGTGAAAAGACCGATGCGTTGGGAGGTGCCTTGAGATTTGCAAAACACGTTCCATTCAAGTATGGCCTCTATGAGTACAAGGAAGTTTTGGAGTACTTATTGAAGAAGAACGGAGTAGAGATCAGAATGAACACGGAAGTGACTTCTGAACTTGTAGAGCAGGAAAAACCGGATGCCCTGCTGCTTGCGGTGGGAGCCAATCCCATTACCCCGAAGCTTCCGGGGATTGAAGGCAATCATGTGAGATTCGCTCAGGACATCTATGGAAAGGAAGACCAGCTGGGTGATACCGTTGCGATCCTTGGAGGCGGTCTGGTGGGCTGTGAGACAGCAGCGCATCTTGCAAGGCTTGGGAAAAATGTAACGATCATAGAGCTGCGGGACGATCTTGCAATGGATGCAGACCTGTTTTATCAGACTGCTGTAAAAGGCGATCTTCGCAGAAATAATGCAAAGATCTTTGTCGGCTCTGCAGGGCGCAAGGTCACGAAAGAGGGAATCCTGATCAGTACAGCGGAAGGCTCGGAAGTATTGGTGCAGGCAGACACGGTGATCAATGCTGCAGGATATCGTGCCGATGATACAGCGTTCCAGAATCTGAGTGATGCAGCACCGGTGGTGCAGCGGATCGGAGACTGCAGACGCCCGGGGAAGGTCACCAACGCAGTGACTGACGGATATTACATGGCCCTTGATCTATAAATCTCTGAAAATAAAACCCTTATACTCGGAATCAAAAAGCTGCCGCACGAAGTAAATTAGTGCGGCAGCTTTTTTATGGATTGGAGGTATCGTCGCTGGGCTTTTTGGCGAAATAGCACAGCTACTTATTTCGGGAAGTGGCGCGGCCACTTTTTTGTGGTGTTGTGTTGTTAAATCATATACAATCTAATTTGTATCTATTTCAGTCCCAGTATCTCACGGGCTTCATCAGGCGTTGCAAGGGTCTTATTTGCTTCCAAAGCAAGACGTTTGATCCTGCCCACAAACTGGGCATTGGATGCGGCAAGCTCTCCGTAATTGAAATAGACGTTGTCCTCAAATCCGGTACGGATGTTGCCGCCCAGAGCAAGGGCTGCCAATGTGATTTCCATGGCTCCTTTTCCGATCCCAAAGGTACCCCAGGTGCAGTTTTCAGGAAGGTGATTGACTACGTATAACAGGTTTTCCACATCTGCTTTCATTCCGCCGGGAGCACCAAGACAAATCTGAAAATGGAGAGGTCCCTTGAGGATTCCCTTCTTTTCATAATAGAGGGCGGTATTCAGCATTCCCATGTCAAAGATTTCGATTTCCGGCTTCACGTTGTACTCTTGCATCCGGAGTCCGAGCTTTTCCAAAAACGCCGGTTCGTTCATGAAGACGCTGGAGTGCATCCAGTTCATGGTGCCCGCATCAAAGGAAGCCAGCTCCGGAGAGAGCTTCATAAAGGGCAGCATTCGGTCTTCGTCCGTGGCGCCGATGGCACCGGAGGTCGTCAGATTTAGTACGATGGGGCATTTTGCCGCTCTGATGAGACTGACGGTCTTTTCAAATTTTTCAAAGCTCATGCTGGATCGATCATTATCGTCTCGGACATGAATATGAGCAACGGCAGCGCCGGCCTCGTAACAGGCGATGACAGATTCGGCAATTTCCTCAGGTTGTGTGGGTAAATTAGGATTGTCATTTTTTGTGGGGATGGCGCCGCAAACTGCAGCTGTTACAATGACTTTATCCCTTGCATTTAATCTTCTTGTTTCAAACAATGATATGTCCTCCTTTTATTCGTTATCTATTATGAAAAGCAAGATGTATGCCAAAGATGACCGGAAGGAATGCACGGTGTTAATCTTCTCCGTTTGACGGATGTTTTATGGATAGGGGGGCAGGGAAGTCAGAATGAATGCGGAGAAATCTGTTGCAATGCTGCAATGCCCGTTAAAAAAGCAACAAATGACAATCTGCTGCTTGTTCAGAGAATATCGAAAGAACACCAAAAAAAGGCGATTCATAACAATTTACAGGAAGAAATATGAACGGCACGGATATTGCAATATATCAAAATGTATAAAGCTTTATATGAATATATCATTACGTTTTTTCGCGAGAGGAGTATCTGAATGACAAAATCTATTGTAGCCATCGCCAAAGACCCAAGCATTGATGTTATGGTAGAGCAAGTTTTAACTGAGCTGGGCGGGGCGGAACAATTAATTAGAAAGAATTCCACCGTCATCCTAAAACCAAATGCGGGGCACCTGGGGCCTCCGGGAACAAGCATTAATACGAATCATGATTTCCTGAGGGCTGTCATTAAAGCGGTAAAAGCTGCTGGTGCCAAAAGGGTTATCGTCGGTGAAGCTGCCGCTATCGGCTGTGACACCATGGCTTGCTTTGAATCTGCCGGCCATGCGCAGGTCGCAAGAGAAGAGGGGGCAGAACTCTATGATATCAAATCAGACAAAGATCTGATCAAGGTTCAGATTAGAGATGCCAAATCAGAGATCACTCATGTGATGTTGCCGCGGCTGATCCTTGAGGCAGAGCATATTATCAACCTTCCTGTTTTCAAATCACATGCCAGCATGGTTTTCAGCTGTGCCTTAAAGAATATCAAGGGTGTGGTGCAGGATAAGGTTCATTATGAAATGCACAAAACTAATTTAGCAATGGCCATGATGGATATCTGGTCCGTTGTAAAAGCCGACCTGACCATTGCGGATTTAATCTATCCGGCAGAGGGCTTTGGTCCCCACTCGGCAGTTCCGCTTGATTTTGGCTGCGTGGTAGCAAGTAAGGACCCTGTTGCACTGGACGCCACCGCGTGCAGAATGGTGGGACTTGACATCAGCATGGTGGACTACTTTGAAGCGGCCAGACAGAGAGGGCTTGGAACAAGTGATGAGGATCAGATCATCATCAAAGGAAAGCAGATCAAGGATGTCTATAAAAAAATGTGGCTGCCTTATCTTGAACGGTTTGACACGTGGCCGGAGTATAACATCATGCATGAGAATTCATGTTCCAGCTGCCAGTCACTGGTCGCATTCACCATGGAAAAGCTCAAGGCGCTTGGAGAATACGACAAGAATACGGATGCAGTTATCGTGCTGGGCGCAAAAAAAGAAATTTCAGAGGACATTCCTCCGGAAAAGCTGATTTTGTGTGGAAACTGTACAGCGAAATACCGAAAAAGAGGTGTTGCGGTACACGGCTGTCCGCCGTCAGAGCCCCATATTGCATGGGCGATTATTGACCGTATGGATCAGACCGAGATTGGGCCGGGATTCCGTGAACGTATGGCAGCAGAAGAACCGATCTGGAATGCCTATATTGACAAGATTGTTGCAGAAAAAAGAGAAGAAGATAAAAAGACAAAATAAATGAATAATGTATGATGAATTTTGGGAGGAAATCTTTTATGGAAACGCAGCAAACAAAAAAACAACTTGCCAGTGAAAACACAAATATCAAATTTGGGAAAGCAGGCTGGGGTATCATTCTCTACTGCGGTGCAATGTTCTTCTTTTTAATCGGCTTTTCTATTGATGGCCTGAATATTGTTGCCCCTGCTTTTGCAGCAAAGACTGGAATTGATTATGCAGATGTGCTGAGTGTTGCTACAATTGCAGGTTTTATCGGAATCCTATCCTACATACTGATCGGCAGAATCAACGTCAAAATCGGCGCAAGAGTGACTTCCGGAATCTGTATGATCGGCGCAGGACTGTCCTATATCTACTGGGGCAGCACGGAAACGCTGTTCACCTACGGAGTAGGCCTGACCTTAGTAACGAGCTTTATTAACGGTGCTGCTTACATTGCAGGAGGCGCTTTGGTTGCGCAGTGGTTTCCGAAAAAGAAAGGTCTGGTCAACGGGTTTACCACGATGGGGCACAACCTTGGATCGGCATTTTATGTTCCGCTGATTGCATTCCTGATCGGAGCGTTCCAGATGGCAAAGGGCATGACCTTTACCGGTATCGCTGGAATCGTGCTTGGACTCATAGGACTTGCTTTCATCAGAAACCTTCCTCAGGACAAAGGCTTATATCCTGATAACGTGACAAAAGAAGTTTTTGAGAGTGAATACTGCACCGAATCCGTCGGAGAGGGAAAACTCTGGACACTGGGAAAGGTTCTAAAGACAAAAGAAGTTTGGCTTGTATCTCTTGTGATCGGCATCAACCAGCTTGTGACCACGGGAGTAATGAGTCAGCTTGTAGTCAGAAACATGGGCATTGGCTTTTCGCAGGCAAAAGCGATCTCCCTTATGACGATGTGTGCCTGTGTCGGCGTTGCAGGCAGCTATTTGTTCGGTTTCATCGATCAGAAGTTTGGAGTCAAAAAAGCAATCATTATCTTCCTGGTATGGTATTCTGCAGCGTTGGCCGTCAATGTAACGGACACGGTCATGGGCGTTTATATCTCTGTGGGCATGGTGGGAATTGCCATCGGCGCAGCAGCAAACTTTATCGTATCTCTGCCGGCATCTGTATTCGGACGTCACGGGTTTGCAGAGGTGTATGCGGCCTATTTTCCAATCATGCAGGCAGTGCTTATGACCAATTACATCATCAATGCGCAGGCAATCAGAATAACAGGCAGCCTGAGAGGTGCTTATCTGGTCTATATTGGTCTTTTGATTGTTAATATCATTATCATCAGCAGCATCAATGTAAAAAAATACAATAAAGACTATCTTGCAGAAGATCAAGCGTTAGGAAAGCGCTAATCTATCATGGCGTGCAATATGGATACGGTCAGCGCTTCGCCATGAGAAAATAAAAGAAAAAATACAAAACGAAAATATGACAACGGCCTCTTCGGCGGAAAGCCGGCGGGGTCGTTGCCGCATACGGAGGAATACATGAGAAATGTTGTAATTGTCGCGGGATGCAGAACCCCAATCGGGACCATCGGCGGACAGTTTAAAGAAATCACGGCACTGGATCTTTCAATTCCAGTAATGCAGTCTTTGGTCACCAGGTCCGGTGTAAAGCCGGAATTGATCGATGATGTCATTTGGGGTTGTAATTACCAGAGAACCTACAAAGAAAACAATCTCGCAAGAGTAGCGGCAGTGAAAGCCGGGCTGCCTGTAACGATCCCCGGAATTACAGTTCACCGGAACTGTACTTCTTCCATGTCATCCATTCAGCTGGGATATTATCAGATCAAGGCTGGAGAAGCAGACTGCATCATGGCCGGAGGTGCGGACAGTATGAGCGCAGCGCCCCACATGGTATTTGACGGAAGATACGGCAAGAAATTCGGACACAGCGAGCTGCGTGATTCCATGTGGGATTCTCTTACGAACCTGGGCGTGGGTCCTGCCATGGGAATTACAGCCGAAAATGTGGCAGAACAATATGGCGTTACGAGACAGGATCAGGACGAATTTGCACTGTTAAGTCAACAGAGAGCAGCCGCAGCGATAGATGACGGTAAATTTAAAGAAGAGATCATTCCTATAACCATTTCAGGTAAAAAAGGAGATAAAACCTTTCTTGTCGATGAGCATCCGAGACGAGAAGCTTCGATGGAAGGGTTGGCTAAGTTGAAGGCAACTTTTAAAGATGGTGGAACCGTAACCGCGGGCAATTCGTCGGGAATGAATGATGCTGCTTCCGGGGTGCTGCTTATGGAGGAGGAGACGGCAAGAAGTCTAGGCCTGCCTATTTTGGCGAGAGTCATTTCCACTGCCACAACCGGTGTGGAACCGGAGGTTATGGGGATTGGCCCCATCAGTGCCTCTCAGAAGGCACTGCAAAAAGCAGGACTTTCCATAAAGGACATCGATCTTTTTGAGATTAACGAAGCGTTCGCAGCACAATGCATTGCTTGCGAAAAAACCCTGGGAATCGACAGAGATAAGCTGAATGTCAATGGGGGAGGCATTTCTCTCGGACATCCCGTCGGAGCCACCGGCAGCCGAATCGTCATTTCTATGATTTATGAGATGAAGCGCAGGGGAAATACCTACGGTCTCGCCACCCTCTGTGCAGGCGGCGGAATGGGTACCGCTATTGTCATCGAAAACGTGAAATAATCTGAGGGTTAAGAGTTATGACAAACATACAGAAAAAGCGCGAGCAATTAATGAAGTATATACGGGGTATGGAAAGTGTGGCTGTTGCATTTTCCGGAGGAGTTGATTCTACCTTTTTGCTGAAGACAGCGCAAGAGGTTCTGGGAGACCGTGTTGTGGCAGTAACGGCTCGGTCCTGCAGTTTTCCCGAGAGAGAACTGAACGAAGCAATTCTTTTTACGAAAGAAAATAATATCCAGCACCTCATCGTCGATTCTGAGGAACTGGATATCGAGGGATTTTCAAGTAATCCACTGAATCGTTGTTATCTTTGCAAGCACGAGCTCTTTTCAAAAATGCGTGAAATTGCATGGAAAAATGGATACAAAGAAATTCTCGAAGGGTCCAACATGGATGATATGGGTGATTACAGGCCGGGTCTGGATGCCGTTTCCGAACTTGGCATCAAAAGCCCCTTGCGGTACGCTGAACTTTCAAAGGAAGAAATTCGAAAACTATCAAAAGAGATGGGGCTTCCGACCTGGGAGAAACAATCCTTTGCTTGTCTATCTTCAAGATTTCCGTATGGAGAAAGCATCACCGCGGAGAAACTAAAAATGGTTGACCTGGCGGAACAGATTCTGCTTGATATGGGCTTTCGGCAGGTTAGAGTCAGACATCACGGAACCTTGGCCAGAATCGAGATCGACGAAAGCCAGTTTGAAAAGCTCATGGAGAAAAGCACGCGATTTACTCTTCAGGAGCAGTTAAAAGAGATTGGATTTATTTACGTGACACTGGATATCACCGGTTACCGCACCGGAAGCATGAATGAGACAATAGACCCAGCATCAATAGGATAAGTGATACACGATGGATGAGCATTCCTTGCCAGGGGTTCATTCAGATCGAAAAAAAGGACTGCGTCCGGCATGTAACCCGCCTGGCGCAGTCTTGTTGTTTTGGGGAAGTACTGATTCATTCGCACTATTTTATCTTGCGTTGAGATATTCAATTCCGTATTGCTTTATTTTTCTGCTGATGGTTGAGGCATTGACGTTCAGCATCTCTCCCGCTTCCCTTAGGTTTGAAGCGATGCTGAGAACTTTCTCAATCTGCTGCTTCTCAAATTGCTCCACGGATTTTGTTAAATCAAAAGCATCGTTCGCATTCTTTTCTGTTCCCGAAATACCGAGGATTCCCTTTAGCATATTGTCCTCGACCTCAGCAGTACCGGAACAGCAGATCACAAGATACTCTATGACATTCTCCAGTTCTCTTATGTTGCCCGGCCAGGAGTACAGTTTCATCAGCGAAATATTTTTTTGAGTGAGATTGATGGTCCGCTTATGCTTATGAGAGTAAATATCGATAAAGTAGCGGCTGAGATCTTCAATGTCTTCCGTATGCGCTCTCAGCGGGTCCAAATGAATGGGAATTACGCTGAGTCGGTAATATAAATCGCTGCGGAAGGAGCCTTCTTTAATTTTCTGCTTCAGATCAGAATTTGTCAGTGCGATGATCCGGATATCAAGCGGAATTACTTTTGTCCCTCCAACCCGGGTGATTTCTCTGCTTTGGATGGCGCGAAGCAGCTTCGCCTGCAGATCCATGGGCATATCACCGATTTCATCCAACAGCAGAATACCACTGTTGGCCATTTCAAAAAGTCCCTGCTTGCCGGAAGAGCTTGCGCCAGAAAAAGCCCCTTTTTCATATCCAAAGAGCTCTGATTCCAGCAGGTTTGATGGAATGGATGCACAGTTTACCTTGATAAAGGGTTTTTGATTTCGGTTGCTGCGGCGATAGATTTCATCTGCAACAACCTCTTTCCCCACACCTGATTCCCCTGTGATTAAAACCGTCGCATCGGTATCCGCAATGAGCCCGATGAGATTCCACACCTTCTTTACTGTTTCGCTGGAACCGATCATCCGTTTGGTAAGATCACTGGTGTCCGAGTTTGGTATGATTCTGATGTTGCCGGGTTCCTGAATCATTTTCACTTCGTCGAGGAACCGTTCGTAATCTTCCTGAAGCGCTTTCAGCGTCAGAATGGGACGGCTACTGACGACCACCTGCTTCAGCTTGTCATCATTATCGATAATGGGCACGCCCACTGCATAACCAACTCTGGGCGGATCATTTTTGATGATGGTAGAGAGGCGAAATGCCTTCTTACCGGTTTCGATGACATCCATGGTTGCGCCTCCGGTGAACAGCTTGCCCTCGTCCAGGATCTCCTGCACATAGCGGAAGAGAACCTCCCTGGGAAGGATACCCGTATTTTGTTCATAAGCGGGATTTACGTACAGAACTTTCCCCTCACCGTCGGTGATGAAAATACTGTCATCCAGACTGTCGACCACTTCTTTAAAGTCTATCCCTTTGTCCAAAAAAACCTTCAGATCGGAAAGAATCTCATGAAGCAGCGTCTCCGCAGCAGGTTCCTTGATTGACGGCAGCGCCTTATTTATTTTTTCGCAAATCTTTATGATTGCAAGTACTTGATCCATAGTAAAGCCTCGTATCTTAAAAACAGAACCTTAGGGAAGCTCTGATTAATTCTGTGCGCACATCTAATCGGTTAATTTTTCGCTTGGCGGTGTCAAAAATCCTCGCAATAGCGCCGCTATTGCTGCGTTTTTTTCCTTGCCAATCGAAAAATTTCCTCGACCATCTGCGCACACTCCATTAAATCAGCACTTCCTTAGTAATAAATTTATCTTGTTATTAGTATATCAAAATAATGTTCTCTTTTCAAACCAATTGCATGCGGGAAAATTTATCCGGGATGCACGGTTGCAACAAATCTGACTCTGTGCAACAAGAATTGCTGTATTTTCGAACTCGCCGGGGCCGCATCGGCTGCAAATATTAATGAGAACGGCTGAATTCAAGAGATACAAAACTTCATTGCAAAATGTTCTGAAGAGACAATTTTGGCACGGTCCTTGCGTTATATATTAGCAAATCCGACACACATCGGATCAAAAATAAAAAGAGGAGAACTACAATGGGAAAAACAAAATTAGTCGATTTATCACATCCGTTTGGAAGAGGTAATCCGCTTTGGCCGTCTAACGGAGACTTCCACATCGACAGAGTAAATCATATGCCGATGCACTACAGATTACTTCAGACCTTCAACGATTTTCATATGCATAACTCAACGCATGCAGACTCACCTGCGCACGTTATTCCGGAAAGCCCATATACCCATGAGCTTCCACTGGAAAATTACTATGGTGAAGCAGTGTGCGTGAGCATTCCAAAGAAAAAATGGGAGCTGATCACGGTTGAAGACCTGGAAAATGCCACCCCGACCATCAAAGAAGGAGACTGGGTTCTCCTGAATACAGGTACTCACAGAAGATGGGGAGAGAACGACGATTACTTTATGTACAGCCCGGGACTTTCCATTGAAGGCGCTAAGTGGTTTGTAGAAAAGAAGGTAAAGGGTGTCGGATTTGACATGCAGGCCATTGATCACCCCTGTTATACCTATATGATCGATCACGGTCCGGGTCCTTTCGTGCCAAGACTAATTGATGAATATACCGAAATGTTCGGCCATCCGCCAATTGAGGATTTTCCTGAATGGGAGCCTTGCCATGACATTCTTATGAGAAATAATGTAATGGGGATCGAAAACCTTGGCGGTGATCTTGATAAGGTTACAGGCAAAAGATTTATGTTCTGCGCATTTCCTTTAAGATGGTATATGGGTGACGGTACAATTGTCCGCGCGGTGGCGTTCGTTGATGAAGACGATATCAATCAGGATGTACCGGACAGAATCTACAAGTACGGCGTTTTTTAAACAAGCCGATTAAGGAATGATTGCATGAAAAATGAAATAAAAAGAATAGCGGTACTTGGCGCGGGTACCATGGGAGCAGGAATTGGTCAGCTTTTCGCAATAAAAGGATTTCAAGTTATGTTGATTTATACTTGCGAAGCAGATCAGAAATCCGACCCACTCGGAAGAATCAGAAGCTCTCTTGAGATTTTGAAAGAAAACCAGGTGATAACAGCAGAAGAAATACCTGAAATCATGAAACGGATCAGCATTACCGAATCTCTTGAAGAAGCTGCCGGGTTTGCAGATATTATCTTTGAATGCATCATTGAAGATCTAAAAATAAAACAGGACTACTTTGCAGAGCTTGATCGTTTATGTCCGAAAGACACGATCCTTGCCTCAAACACATCAGCTATCAGTATTACAGAAATCGCAGAGAAGGCTGAGAATAAAGAGCGGATTATTGGAACCCACTATTGGAATCCAGCGTATCTGATTCCGCTTGTAGAGGTGGTAAAAACAAAATATGTATCGGAACAGACAGTGAAGAGAACCTGTACATTGCTTACAGACGCCGGTAAAAAACCTGTCGTTGTCAATAAGGATGTACCCGGATTTCTGGCAAACC
This sequence comes from Clostridiales bacterium, assembly GCA_015243575.1. Classification (NCBI taxonomy): domain Bacteria; kingdom Bacillati; phylum Bacillota; class Clostridia; order Peptostreptococcales; family Anaerovoracaceae; genus Anoxybacterium; species Anoxybacterium hadale. The sequence continues at coordinate 2,891,446 of CP042469.1, read as the reverse complement.
GCATGCAGCATGCACTGTTTCGTGAAGCACTGTATATCATTGAGCAGGGTATTGCAGAACCCGAGGCAGTGGACGATGCCATTAAATACGGTTTTGGCATGAGACTCGGCATCATGGCGCCTGTTACGGTAATGGATATGGGAGGGCTGGATCTGACCCATTCCATTCACAGCTATTTGTTTCGGGATTTGAGCTGCTCGAAAGAACCGTCTCCAATCCTGGTCGAGAAGTTGAATCAGGGAAAGCTTGGTTTCAAAACCGGAGAAGGGCTGCTCCCATGGACACAGGAAAAGATAGAATTTGAAAAAAAGAATTTAACGGAAAAGTTGATAAAAGTTGCACGGATTTTAGAACGGCTCTGATACGTGCCAAAAGAAGGGTAACGTTGCGGTTTGGGCTTGACGGTGGATCTGTTAAAACCCAAACCGTATATTTTGCTTTGGAGGGAGAATATGATGGGTGAATCTTATCGGAACGAACATGAACGGACGAAAATGCTGGCGATCTATGAAAGCAACGAAGAGTTGGAAGCACTGTTTCATGATGGATTTATGAAGAAGTATACAAATTACGAGTCCTTTGAGGAATTCCGGTTTGCCGGAGCTGTCTTTGTGAACTGGAGTGCTGATTTTATTGTCGGGGACAGGATGGCTTTTGACTGCTGCGTAAAAGGAAAGACCGCATTCGAGAGCTGGGATGAGATGTATCAGACGGCAATGAAAGAGTCTGGCTGTCTGAGACCTACTGCGTAACCGATACCCTATCAGAGTGAATTCCAATGAAAAAGGAGCAAGCAAGTGAAGAATAAAATCATGACAGCAGTGGAAGCTGTCGCTGAAATAAAGGATGGGGCGTCCGTCATGGTCGGCGGGTTTATGGCCTGCGGAACACCGGAAATTCTCATAGACGCCCTTGTAGAAAAGGGTGTGAAACATCTCACTGTCATTTGCAATGATGCGGGGGTGCCGGGAAGAGGCGTTGGAAAGCTGGTCTCGAGCGGTCAGATCAAAACCCTCATTGCATCCCATGTGGGACTTAACCCCGAGGTGGCGAGGAGAATGAACACCGACATTGAGGAAGATAAGCTGGAATGCATCCTGGTGCCTCAGGGAACCTTGGCTGAGCAGATCAGAGCAGGCGGTGCAGGCCTTGGCGGCTTTCTCACGCCTACGGGAGTGGGAACCATCGTTGCAGAGGGCAAGGAGGTCATCCATGTTGACGGCAGAGACTATCTTCTGGAGAAGCCGCTAAAGGCAGATTTCGCTCTCATCAGAGGCTCTGTAACGGATGAATTTGGCAATACAACCTATAACGGGACCACAAGAACCTTTAATCCCATGATGGCCGCAGCGGCAAGCTATGTGATAGTAGGCGCATGCGAGATCGTGGAAATCGGAGCCATAGATCCGAACAATGTAGTGACATCGGGCATCTTTGTGGATGCCATCGTAGGAGGGGAAATGCCATGGCAGATATAAAGGAAATCATTGCCGCAAGAGTTGCAAAGGAACTGAAAGACGGTGATGTGGTAAACCTGGGAATCGGACTTCCCACCATGGTAGCAAACTTTCTTCCTGAGGGAGTGAATATCATTCTCCAGTCAGAAAACGGAATGATGGGGATGGGAGCAGCGGCAGAGAAGGGCAAAGAAGACGTGGACATCGTCAACGCAGGAGCCCAGTATGTGACCGTAAATCCGGGAGCCATGTTCTTTGACAGCGCAACCTCCTTTGGAATCATCCGAGGCGGTCATGTAGATGCAACCATTCTGGGCGCCCTTGAGGTAGACCAGCACGGAAACTTGGCCAACTGGATCGTACCGGGAAAGATGGTGCCAGGCATGGGCGGTGCGATGGATCTGGTGGTAGGCGCAAAGAAGGTCATCATCGCCATGCAGCACACCCAGAAGGGAGCACACAAGATCCTGAAGGAATGCAGATTGCCGTATACGGCTGTGGGTGTAGTGGACATGATCATCACGGAGATGGGGGTCATGGAGCTTACTCCGGAGGGTATCATCCTTACAGAAATTAACGAAGGCTATACCATCGAAGAGGTTCAGGCCGCTACAGAAGCGGAGCTGATCATCAGCCCGAATCTAAAGCAGAACTAACAAGCCGAGCAGATTTGAAGCGGTGCCAATCATCAGCCCGGTTTTACAGCAGAGCTGAACACCAGCCTGAACTTGAAGCTGGTTGATCAGCGGCGCAAAGCGTAATATTACTTGCAAATAAAAGGGAGCACAATGAAAATATTATATTTGGACTGTACTTCCGGAATCAGCGGCGACATGACCCTTGGGGCACTGCTGGATCTGGGGGTTGATAAAGATTTCTTTTTACAAGAACTAAGCAAGCTGGGGGTCGACGGTTACGAAGTCAAGATACAAAAAAAGGACAGGCACAGCATCCAGATGATGGATGTCGACGTGATACTGACCGAGCAATCCCATATGAACCATGAAAACGCACCTGAGGCACATGAACACAGTAGCGAACATGATTACAGCCATGAGCAGCAGGATCACCATCATGGTTACGACCATGACCACAGCCACAAAGGTCATGATCACCATCACGACCATGGACACAGCCACGAAGGCAATGATCACCATCACGACCATGGACACAGCCACGAAGGCAATGATCACCATCACAACCACAGTCACTCGAACGAACGAAATTTATCAATGATTCAGGAAATCATTGATAATAGCACAATTTCCAATGGTGCGAAGGAAATCAGCAAGAAAATCTTTGAGGAGATTGCAAGAGCCGAGGCAAAGGTTCATGGCAAATCCATTGATCAGGTACATTTTCATGAGGTGGGAGCTATCGATTCGATTGTCGATATTGTCGGTGTAGCCATATGTGTGGCAGCCCTTGATGTTGACATAATTTATGCTTCGACCCTTCATGACGGAAACGGATTCATACAATGCCGTCACGGCTTGCTTCCAGTTCCGGTTCCGGCAGTCATGGCAATGCTGGAAGGTTCGGGTATTCCGATGGTCCAGGAAGATGTGAATACAGAGATGATTACTCCTACGGGAATGGGCATCGTGAAATGTCTCGCAAAGGATTACATCAAAATACCTGAAATGAGTATTGATAAAATCGGATACGGCCTGGGTAAGCGCGAAACAGGCAGGTTCGGTGCAGTAAGAGCAATTCTTGGGACAACCCATCAATTAAAGTCTATGGATGCACAGGTTGAATAAGGCAGAGAAAAGCACACCATGGATGTATTGGTTGGATGGGGCAGAAGGAAAGTGCTCCAATGGATCAAATGAAGCAGATGAAATCACCATTTATAAATAAGAAAGATGGATAGTAACATGACGGATTTATTCGAATCAATAAAGAATGCAGCACCTGTCATGCAAAAGGTCTTCCCCTTTGACTGCATGATGGGTATGGCAGATCGAGAACGGTTTATCTTCTATCTGCCCGGTGAGAAACTGAGGCATGAATCCCCCGTTGGGAAAGCAATTATAAAAGGTGACGGCATGTGGGAAACGATGCATTACAGACAGACATTTTCAGCTATCATACCCAAGGATGTATGGGGAGTCACCTTTAAGAGTATTCAGACACCCTTGTATGGACTGGACGGTGAAGTAATTGGAGCCTTTGGCTTTGGGTACAGTCTTGAGAATCAGGAGATTTTGCAGGATGCAGCGAGTACCATCGCAGCTTCTTCTCAGCAGCTGACAGCTTCCAGTCTCCATCTTGCGGAGAATGCGAAGCTGCTTCAGCATAAAATGGATGCACTCAGGCAATCCGGAGATGGAATGGTGGGAAGTCTGAAAAAATCGGATCAGGTTTTGGTGTTCATAAAGGAAATTGCCACACAGTCCAATCTTCTTGGTTTCAATGCGCTGTTGGAGGCAGCAAGGGCAGGTCAATACGGCCGAGGTTTCTCTGTGGTAGCAGACGAGATGAGGAAGCTGTCTGTAAACAGCTTTTCGGCAGTAAAAGAGGCGCAGGAGATTCTGGAAGGGATTCAAATGGGGATGGTGGGGCATGATGGAGAAATCCGAAAGGTTGACGAGATCAGCATGGTTCAGCAATCAGCCACACAGGATATTACCAATGCAATCGTATCTCTTTCAAAACTGGCAGAGGATATCAAAATTCTTGCGGATAAAGTGTGATTGAGAGAAAAGTGCAGAATTGAGAGAACAGAGCAGAAAGGGCAGAAAATGAGCAACAAACATGTAATGCATATTTTAGAAGAAGTGAAGAACGGTTGCCTGTCTATTGAAGACGCATTCCTCAAACTAAAACAGTCGCCCTTTGAAGATATGGGATTTGTAAAAATAGATCATCATCGAGAACTTAGACAAGGTACCTCCGAGGTAATTTACGGTGAGGGGAAAACAGCTCGGCAGATCGTAGAAATTGCATCAGCAATGGTGAAGCACGGCCAAAAGACGATCATAATCACCCGTTTGTCATCTGAATCTGCAGAGTATATTGGACAGTATCATACCATGTATTATAACGAATCAGGTCGTATTGGCGTGATTGGGATTTTTCCAAAAGCAAACGGAAAAGGGAAGATCGTGATAGCTACAGGGGGGACCAGCGATATTCCAGTCGCAGAGGAAGCCGCAGTCACCGCTGAAGCCCTTGGGAACCAAGTGACAAAATTGTATGATGTGGGCGTGGCGGGAATCCACAGGTTGTTTTCTCATATGGATGAGATCATGAGCGCGAATGTTATCATCGCCATCGCAGGAATGGAAGGTGCACTGGCCAGTGTGATCGGTGGCATTGCCGACTGTCCGGTGATTGCAGTGCCTACAAGCATTGGATACGGAGCCTCATTTCACGGCCTGGCAGCGCTTCTGTCCATGTTGAATTCCTGTGCAAGCGGGATCAGTGTCGTCAATATTGATAACGGATTTGGGGCAGGTTACCTGGCAAGCATGATCAATCATCGGTAAAGAACGAATGATATTGTTTTTACGAAACAGGTAGAAGTTACTTCAATTAACAATTCAATTGCATACTATAAAATTTCATTAGAAAATCAAAAATAGGTTGACATTTAGATCAATCAGCGTTAATCTATTCTAGTGTTTCGCAGAGAGTGAAACCGGGGCAGAAGCCCATGACAAGATTAGCTGAATAACACGGGCTGAATATCAGCCGTTTTACATAATTGCCAAGAAGGTGTAGCGAATGCGAGAAGCGTTCCTGTTTAACAACACCCTTGGTTTTTTTTTATTGCAAGCTCCTCAGTATCGGTTCGTCAGATCTTTGGAAATTATCATTTGAAATGAATTTGCATTTCTAAAGAATCCGCGATAAACCGATGCCTAAAATCATACAAACAAAATGCCGCAGTACCATAGAAGCGGCTTTTTGTTTTGGAAGATAATTGAGGGATTCCGGCGCAGCACTTATGGTTTAAGAGCAACAATCTGGTATATGAATTATTTTTTGAAAAAATATGAAAAGCCATTGACTTCGCTTTGCGAAGCGAGTAAAATCTGTTTGAAGATCACGAAGATCGATTGAAATATTTGGAGAGTAATATTTTAGCCACGAAGGTTTTGTTATCAGGAAAATGACAACCGGCGTGGCTTTTTATTTTGGAAAAGCATCAAACGCTTAGATGAAATCGGGTGAGAGAATTGCTGAAGATAGCTGTTATCGATGGACAGGAAGGCGGTATCGGCAGACAGATCATAGAGGAAATCAGACAGCGGATTTACTGGGATATCCAGATTATCGCACTGGGAACCAATTCGCTGGCAACGTCTTTTATGGTACAGGGGGGAGCCAATGTGGGCGCTACAGGAGAAAACGCCGTTCAGAGCGCTGCTCCAAAGGTTGATCTGATTCTGGGATCGGTCGGGATCATAGCTGCAAACAGTATGAAGGGTGAAGTGACCGAGGCTATGGCACTTGCTGTGGTTTCCAGTCCCGCAAGGAAGTTCCTGATTCCCCATGAAAAATCCGGTATCAAGATCAGCGGAGTCGATGAAAGTCTCAATACAAGCCAACTCATAGAAAAAGCTGTGAAATCGATCAAAGCCCTTTATTATGAAGAAAAAAATGGGGGGTCGGTAGCACCCTCTGTACCCTCAACATATAAATAATGATATAGAACCACGAAGGTTTATTGCGCAGTCGAACTGTGTGTAGCTTCCGTGGTTTTATTTTTTGTTCACCAGTTAAAATTCTGCCGCGGGCTGTGCGCCGGCAGGAAGTCTTAAAAAAGGAGTGAGTTGTAATGGAAAGAGAAGAAGGCATGGTCATTGAAGCGAAGGCAAATATTGCTAAAATCAAAGCGGCAAAACACGGTGAGTGTAAAAGCTGCGGCGCTTGCCCAGGCAACGATTCCGCAATTGTAACCGCGAAAAATGAAGTTGGCGCAGTTCCTGGTCAAAGAGTGATCTTTGAAATGAATGAGACTAACTCTTTGAAAGGAGCCTTTGTGGTATTCGTTTTGCCGCTCATTGCTGTTTTTCTGGGTGCGGTGCTTGGCGGGATTCTGGTGGGTCTAGCAGGCTATCCGGAAGCTCCGGGGAGAGTTTTTGGAGGCATTGCAGCCTTTGCGGCGGCGGCAGCATTCATTAAGATATTTGATCATTATGTAGGCAAAAAAGAAAAATCCTTGCCGGTAATCATCAGAATTTTATAAAACAAGCCGGTCAGGTTGTTGTGAAACAGCCGGGCTGAGTCAGCATCAAATCAAAGGAAGCGCTGATTTGATGGAGTGTGTGCAGATTTATGCACGCTATGAATCAGCGTTTCCTAAAATACGTAGATAGAGGAAGGTGATTGAAAGTGTTAAAGACTTTCCGCGGAGGAGTTCATCCTCAGGATAGTAAGAGTTACACCAGGGACAAAGCAATCGTTGAAATGCCTGTTCCCAAAAAGGTCATAATCCCTGTGAGCCAGCATATCGGTGCACCGGGAAACCCAGTCGTCAAGGTAGGCGATGACGTAAAAAAGGGACAGCTTATCGCATATAACGATACCTTTATTACCAGCTCGGTCCATGCTTCCACCTCGGGAAAGGTGGTAGACATTGGCGTATACCCAAGCTCCTATAAAAACGAAAGTTTGGCCATCGTCATTGAAAGCGACGGCTTGGACGAGTGGGCGCTAGGTCTGCCGATGCATAGGGACTGGGAAAACCTTGATATCAAGGAAATCCATCAGATTGTAAGAGATTCCGGAATTGTGGGTCTGGGAGGTGCCAATTTCCCCAGTCACATCAAAATTTCCTATGGACCGGAAAAGAAGATTGATACCTTCATTCTCAACGGCGCCGAATGCGAACCGTATCTTAACGGAGACTACCGCATTATGATGGACCATACGGAACGCCTTGCAGCCGGTGTGAAGATTGCCATGAAATCCCTCAATGTAAAAAGAGGCATCGTGGGAATCGAGGACAATAAGCCGGAAGCGGTGAAAGCTATGACAGAGGCCCTGAAGGGAACCGATGTACAGGTTGTGGCAGTGCCAACAAAATATCCTCAGGGTGCGGAGAGAATGCTCATCAAAGTCCTGGCGGAACGGGAGATTCCGGCAGGAAAAAGGCATTCTGATATCGGCGTGGTGGGAATGAATGTCTGTACAATTGATTCTGTCGCAAATGCAGTGATAAACGGAATTCCGCTCATTGAGAGAGTTGTCACTGTAGCGGGAGACGCAGTTGCCGAGCCGATGAATGTCATGGTTCGCATCGGCACAAGCTTCAAGGACGTCATCGAATTTTGCGGGGGTCTTACAAAGACGCCGGATAAGATCATAAACGGAGGCCCCATGATGGGTTATGCACAAGGCTCCATGGAAGTGCCTGTGGTAAAAGGGGTTGCCGGAATTCTGGCAATGACGAAAGAGGCCCTTTGCGACGGTGATGAAGAGGCTTGCATTCGCTGCGGAAGATGTGTGGAGGCTTGTCCTATCGGATTGATTCCCAGCATGCTGAGCATCCTTGGAGAAAAGGGCAGATACGAAGAAGCAAAAGAGAAATTTGGAATTTTAAACTGTATTGAGTGCGGAAGCTGCTCCTATGTCTGTCCGGCCAAGAGGAACATCGTTCAGTACATACGGTACCTGAAAAATCTGAATTGGGAGCATTCCCCACATCATAAATAAGGAGGAAAACAGCATGAGCGCACAAATCAACGCTGCGGAAACGTTATTATCGGTTTCAACAGCGCCTTACATAAAAAGTGAAGACACCGTCAGCAAGATCATGTGGAAGGTCAATCTGGCACTGGCTCCTGCGGCAATTTTCGGCGTGATCTATTTCGGAGTACCCGCACTGATCAATATCGTCGTTTCCATCATCGCTGCAGTTGCAGCGGAGTATGCGGTCCAGAAGATCAGAAAGGTGAGAATTACTGCCTTCGACGGCAGCGCTTTCTTAACAGGCTTGCTGCTGGCTATGTGCATCTCACCGGAAATGCCGCCCTATATGACAGCCATCGGTTCTGTCATTGCAATCGTCATTGCAAAGCATTCTATGGGGGGGCTGGGTCAGAATATTTTCAACCCGGCGCACATCGGAAGAGCGGCTTTGATGGTTTCCTGGCCCATTGCCATGACAACCTGGTCTGTCATAAAAACACCTGTTGACGCAGTGACCAGCGCAACACCGCTTGGTATCTTAAAGCTTCAGGGCTATTCGGAGCTTCTTGAGACATTTGGGGGCCAGACAGAGCTTTACAAAGCACTGTTTCTTGGAATGAGAAATGGAAGCATTGGCGAGACCTGCACCGTTCTGCTGATTCTTGGCGGATTGTTTCTGGTTTGGAAAAAGATTATCAACTGGCAGATTCCAGTGGTTATGATTGCAACAGTAGGCATACTGACTTGGATATTCGGGCCGGAAGGCTTTTTCACAGGCGATCCGGTATTTCACATGATGGCAGGCGGTCTGATCATCGGAGCATTCTTTATGGCCACTGATATGGTTACTGCCCCCATCACCAAAAGGGGACAGATCATCTTTGCCATCGGAGCGGGCATGATCACATCACTGATTCGTCTCAAAGGCGGATATCCTGAAGGAGTTTGTTACTCCATCCTGTTGATGAACTGTGTGACGCCTCTGATTGATCTTGTGATCAAGCCTAGAATTTACGGAACAGGGAGGTAGAGAAATGTCAGAAACACATGATACACATGCAGCCCATGTGGAAAAAGAATATTCAATCCTGCAGATTGCCATGAATCTGACCATAGCCTGTTTGGTTTCGGGAATTATTCTGGCAACTACATATTTTATTACCCATCCCATTGCAGTGGAGAAGGCCAAAATGCTGGAGGAACAGGCAATGAAGGACCTTGTGGCTGAGGCAGATAGCTTCAATGCGGTAGAGGGACAGGAAGGCTGGTTTGCCGCCGAAAAGGCCGGCAGCATCATCGCCTATATCGTTCCCAGCGAAAGCAAGGGATATGGCGGAACCATCAAGATCATGGTAGCCGTATCGACGGATGGAAAGGTAATTGACTACAATATTTTGTCCATGAATGAAACTCCGGGACTCGGGGACAGTGCGGCAAAGGACTTCTTCAGAGACAGAATTAAGGGGAAAACCTCAGATGATTTGATCGTCGTAAAAGATCCTTCCAACAAAGAGAATGTCCAGGCACTTACCGGAGCCACCATCACTTCCAGGGCAGTAACCGAAGGAGTTCGGGCCGCTGTGGATGAGGTGATTGAATTTACGGGAGGGAAGTAGAATGAGAAACCTTTGGAATATCTATAAAAAGGGACTAATCGACGAAAATCCAATCTTTGTACTGGCTTTGAGCCTATGTCCTGCCTTGGCTGTTACCACCTCCGTGGTCAACGCTTTTACCATGGGACTTTCGGTTATGTTTGTTATTACTGCAAACAACGTCTCTGTGTCCCTGATCAGAAATCTGGTCAACCCCAAGGTCAGGGTACCGGTTTACATTACGTCCATCGCCACCATCGTTACCTTTGTAGAACTGGTGCTTGAGGCTTTTGCACCGCTGCTTTACAAAGAACTGGGCATCTATTTGGCGCTCGTGGTAGTATTTGCCATCATCCTTGCCAGAGCAGAGGTTTTTGCATCAAAGAATAAGGTCATTCCTTCCTTCTTTGACGGACTCGGCATGGGCAGCGGATTTACTCTAGCCATGGTAATCATCGGTGTAATCCGCGAGCTTTTGGGCAGCGGAACCATCCTTGGACATACCATTCTTGGTGCTTGGTACAACCCTGCACTGATCATGATTCTTCCTCCGGGAGCATTCCTCCTGATCGGTTACATGATCGGCGGCCTCAAAATCTATGAGGCAAAGAAAGCAAAAAAATTGAGGGAGGTTGACGCACAATGACGGAATATCTTTTGCTGTTTATCAGTGCTGCCATCGTAAATAATTTCGTTTTAACCCGTTTTTTGGGACTGTGTATCTTCTTTGGAGTTTCGAAACGACTGGATGCGTCCCTTGGTATGGGGATGGCGGTTACTTCGGTAATCACACTGAGCTCCATGCTGGCCTGGGTCGTGTATACCTTTGTGCTGCTGCCTCTGGATCTGGTTTTCCTGAAGACTGTTGTTTTTGTACTTCTGATTGCCAGTTTCGTTCAGCTTCTGGAGATGGTTATTAAGAAGTATGCCCCGGCACTCTACGGGATGTGGGGGATCTACCTGCTTCTTATCGCAACAAACTGCGTGGTTCTCGGTGTTCCGCTTATCAATGCGGAATCGGATTTCACGTTTATGAAAAGTGTTGTGAACGCCCTTGGTTCCGGTGTGGGCTTTGCCATCGCCATCGTGCTGATGGCCAGCCTGAGAGAAAAGCTGGAGTATGCTGACGTACCAAAACCTTTGCAGGGAATGGGTATCGCATTTATTCTTGCCGGCATGCTGGCACTGTCATTCCTCGGTTTCTCGGGAATGATCAAGATATAGGAGGGGTGAGAATCTATGTATACTGCTTTCATGATATTAATCATAATGGTTGTGGTCGGCCTGATCTTCGGGCTAATCCTGGCTGTTGCCAATAAAAAATTTGCCATTGAATCAAATCCGCTGATCCATCTGGTGGAGGAAGCGCTTCCCAAAGGACAGTGTGGTGCCTGCGGCTATGCGGGCTGTATTGCTTATGCAGAGGCCGTAGTTACAGACCCCGACGTTTCACCCAGCCTCTGTATTCCTGGTAAAGCTGTTGTTGCCAAGATGGTGGCAGAGCTTACAGGAAAGGCAGCTGCTGAGGTAGAACCAAGAGTTGCCCGGATCAAGTGCGGCGGAAGTGCTGACAAGGCGGTCAATGCCTTTCGTTACAGCGGAATCCAGGATTGTGTTGCGGCGAACTATACCCAGGGGGGACACAAGGGATGCAAATATGGGTGTCTTGGATTTGGCACCTGCGTCAAGGCATGTCCTTTCGATGCGCTTGAAATGGGAGCGAACGGACTGCCCGTTGTCAATCAAAAACTGTGTACCGGCTGCGGGGCGTGCGAGACCGCCTGCCCGAAAAAAGTCATCGCCATGCAGCCTCTGGGTGCAAAAGTCACTGTGGACTGCAGCTCCAAAGATAAAGGTGCAGCTGCAAGAAAACTCTGCGCGTCCGCTTGTATCGCCTGCGGCCTGTGCGTGAAAAATTGTCCTCACGGGGCAGCAAAAATGGAAGACAATCTGGCTGTGGTTGATCCGCATATCTGCGAGACCATATGCAGCGAGGCAACCTGCACCGCCAAGTGTCCCACCGGCGCAATTCTAAAGCTGATCTGATCGTAATCCTTTTCATTCGTCCTTCGGGTATTTCGTCAGAACAGTGATTTTGTAACTAGCAATAAGAGAAGGGGATGTCCCTCCAGAGACACCCCTTACTCTTAATTTATTTAAATTTATGGGCAGTAGCTTGAGAAATAAGCTTATTTAATATCCTATGAATGTTCGTTCCAATGATAGATTACTTGTACCACCCCAGAGGAGAAGACTTTTGTATCAACCAGCTTTAAATTGAGCCGCTGTTTTAAATCCGTAAATAACGGAGTGCCTTCTCCCAGAACAACAGGGTGAATCGATAGTCTGAACTCATCCACAAGTCTAAGATTGATGAATGTTGTAATGAGGCTTGCGCCGCCATACAGCCATATATCTGTGCCAGGTTCGCTCTTGATTTGATCTACTGCTTCTTGAATATTATCTTTGATATACGTTGCTTTCTGATCGGACTCTTTTGATGTTCGGGAGAATACATATTTCTTTTTACTGTGAACCAGATTCCAAATTTCCTTTTCAGCGGCAGGATCCTCATCCTTTGGGATATATTGTCCCCATAGATCATAACTTTTTCTGCCATATAGGATCGTGTCAATTTGATTTAAAAAATCAGGAAAGCTCATATCTGGCTCCATAATGCACCAATCAACCTCGCCGTTTTTTCCTTCAATAAAGCCATCTAAAGTAACTGCCAAATCTAAAATGACTCTTCTAGGTGTTCTGTTCTTCGTCATATCCTTCCCTCCGTAAAACCTTTGGTTTTCATTTTGTCTTATTATAACATGTCGTATTTCCAATCGCGAAATCCTTTCGTATCGATCTTCTAAAAGCATTAGATTTTATCATATCAAATAAAACCGTATCTACTTATAAAAAACAAAAAAGCTTTCAAAAAACTCTTAACTTGCAGCCATTGAAGCAAAGAAATTTGCGAAGTACAATGACGATGATAAACAATTAATATAGCCAATGTAATGCGGTTAATACATTGATTAAGGAGTGATGGTCATGATGTATTGCAAATATTGCGATTACTACTCAGAGATGGGAGTAAAGCCGGAATCCGCAGAGACGAGAGCCTATTGTGAATTTGCCGACTATATTTTTACTTCAGATGTGGAAGACATCGATATTGAGAATCCATGTAAGGGGATCACGTATCAGGATTACCTGAATTCGATGCGTGAGGGACTCAGAATAAGAGTGTCGGCTTAGTAATCAACAGCCGACACAAACATTTATATTTTTTTTTGCGTTATTTCATGTATATTGTATACAAAAAAGAACAGGTGATTCAAGATGATTAAAATAGCAGTTATAGACGGGCAAGGAGGAGGAATCGGCAGACAGATTATTGAAGCACTCAGACGGGAGCTTCACTGGAATGTCGAGATTCTTGCCCTTGGAACAACCTCACTGGCTACTGCCGCCATGATGAAATCAGGGGCGAAGGAAGGGGCCACCGGAGAAAATGCAATTGTTTATTCCTCTCAGAGAGTTGATTATATTCTGGGTTCCGTAGGCATTATCACCGCAAATGCGATGCATGGTGAAGTGACACCGGCGATGGCCAAGGCGATCTCCGACAGTTACGCCAAAAAAATATTGATTCCCTTAAGCAGCGGGAATATTGAAATCGTGGGAGTGGATAAGAGCATCCCTCTCCCCAAAATTATTGAAAACGCTGCCCGCATGATCAGTACACTGATCTACGAAGAAGAGGGTGAACGCAGACCGGAGCGCAGGCATATTGTCTGAGGGAATAGGTAAGCAGGAAATTTGTTTTAATAAGGGAAACGTTGATTCTTCCGGAGACCACACCGGATTCGCAAAGCATTGAGTAAACCTGAGCGATCCAAAGTGTCTCCTTGGATCAACGCTTTCCGAATGTTACAGAGGAGGTCCCATTTGAGCACTACATTTGATTTGTCCATTGTGAATGAAATTATTGATTCGCTTGGATGTAAGCCGAGCGCCATCATTGCCATATTGCAGGGCGTACAGGAGCGCTGCAGGTATCTCCCCGAGGAAATTTTTCCGTATCTTTCGGAGAAGCTTGGGGTCAGTGAAGCCAGCATCTACAGCGTTGCCACTTTTTATGAGAATTTCTCACTTGAACCGAAAGGAAAATACGTCATCAAGATCTGTGACGGTACTGCATGTCACGTCAGAAAATCCATTCCGATCCTCGAAAAACTGAGAAAAGAGCTGAAGCTGACAGAAAAGAAATCTACCACAGATGATCTGATGTTTACGGTAGAAACCGTATCTTGTTTAGGAGCCTGCGGTCTTGCACCGGTCATTACTGTGAATGACAAAGTATATCCCGCAATGACGCCGGATAAGGCAGAGCTTCTGCTTCGAGAGTTGCGAGAGGAGAAGAAAGATGCTTAATAACAGAGAAGAATTAAAAGCATGCCGAGATACATATGAAAAACTGCTGACGGTGGAAAAGAAAAGAATCCTGGTTTGCGCCGGTACCGGCTGCGTATCCAGCGGATCTTTGGAAATATTTGATCGACTGATTGCGCTTTTGGAAGAGAGGAACATTCCCTGCAGCGTGGAACTGCAGGAGGACGGCTGCAATGGTGACGGAAGCGCCGATCCAGTGGGTGTAAAGAAGAGCGGATGTCATGGCTTCTGTGAAATGGGTCCGCTGCTTTTGATCGAGCCGCAGGGTTACCTATACACCAAGGTGAGCCTTGATGATTGCGAAGAGATTATCGAAAAGACCATAGTGGGAGGAGAATGCTGCGAGCGCCTTGCCTATCAAAAGGACGGTAAGATCTACGCCCGTCAGGAAGAAATTCCGTTTTACGAAAAGCAGACAAGGCTGGTACTAGAGCATTGTGGTCATATCGACGCCACATCCATCAAAGAGTATTTTGCCATTGGCGGATATGAGGCGTTTGAAAAAGCACTTTTTGACATGAGCGGGGAGGAGATCATTCAGGAAATCACTGACTCCAACCTGAGAGGAAGAGGCGGCGGAGGCTTCCCGGCGGGAAGAAAGTGGACGCAAGTCAGATCTCAGAAGACCGAGCAGAAATATATCGTCTGTAACGGTGACGAAGGAGATCCGGGTGCGTTCATGGACAGAAGCATCATGGAGGGAGACCCCCATCGCATGATCGAAGGTATGATGATTGCAGCTTTGGCCTGCGGAGCCTCGGAAGGATATATCTATGTCAGAGCCGAGTATCCTCTGGCGGTAAGCAGACTGGAAACTGCTATTCGGCAGGCTACCGAATACGGCTTGCTGGGTGACAGGATTCTGGGAACAGAGTTCTCCTTTATTCTGCATATCTGCCGCGGCGCAGGTGCATTTGTCTGCGGCGAAGGAAGCGCCCTGACCGCATCCATCGAAGGAAAACGCGGAATGCCAAGAGTAAAACCGCCCAGAACGGTAGAACAGGGACTCTTTGATAAGCCAACGGTACTGAATAACGTAGAAACCTTTGCCAACGTACCGCTGATCATCAGCCAGGGAGCAGAGTGGTACCGCGGGATCGGACCAGAGAACAGCCCCGGAACGAAAGCTTTCGCAATGACAGGAAATATAGAAAATACAGGACTCATCGAAGTACCCATGGGAACCACTCTCAAAGAAGTCATCTTTGATGTAGGCGGCGGCATGCGGGGCGGCGATCAATTCAAAGCTGTTCAGATCGGAGGTCCTTCGGGAGGTTGTCTGACCACTGACCACCTTGATCTGCCTTTGGATTTTGATTCCTTAAAAAAAGCGGGTGCGATGATCGGTTCAGGAGGTCTGGTTGTTTTGGACAGCAGCACCTGTATGGTGGAGATTGCTCGTTACTTTATGAACTTTACACAGAACGAATCCTGCGGAAAGTGTGTCCCCTGCCGTGAAGGAACCAAGCGTATGCTGGCAATCCTTGAGAATATCGTAGAGGGAAAGGGAGAAGAAGGGGATATTGAGCTTCTTCTTGAGCTGGCAGACACCATAAGCCAGACGGCGCTCTGCGGTCTGGGTAAGACTGCTGCGCTGCCCGTCATCAGCACGATTAAGAATTTCCGTGAGGAATACGAAGCACATATTTACGAAAAGCGCTGCCCGGCTGGCAACTGTCAGAAGCTGAAGATCATCAAGATTCTTCCGGATCTTTGCAAGGGATGCTCCAAGTGTGCAAAGGTCTGCCCGGTAGGAGCTATTCGGGGCATGGTTAAGAAGCCCTTTGTACTGGATGTGTCCAAATGCATTAAATGCGGAGCTTGTTTGGATCAATGTCCCTTCGGAGCAATTGAGGAGGTAGTCTGATATGGATAAAAAGGAATATATGATCATTGACGGGATTCCCGTTGAAATAAACGGAGAGAAGAATCTCCTGGAACTGATTCGGAAAGTGGGAATTAAGCTTCCGACCTTTTGTTATCACTCTGAGCTCTCGATTTACGGAGCATGTCGTATGTGCATGGTGGAAAACAAGCGCGGTGAACTGGAAGCGGCCTGCTCCACTCCTCCAAGAGCCGGAATGGAAATCCGAACCAATGTGGAACGGCTGAGAAGATACCGGAAAATGATTTTGGAGCTTCTGCTTGCTAACCACTGCCGTGACTGCACCACCTGCGGAAACAACGGCAAGTGTAAATTGCAGGATCTGGCGATGAAATTCAACATGAGCGACGTCAGGTTCCCCAATGGAGTAACAGAACCGGAAATCGACAATTCCTCCCCCTGTATCACCAGAGACCAGAACCGATGCATTCTCTGCGGTGACTGTGTTCGTGTCTGCAATGAAATTCAGGGTGTTGGGGCCATCGATTTTGCCCACAGGGGAGCAAAGATGAAGGTGAGCACCGCATTTGACAGACCCATTGCCAATTCTCCTTGTGTAGGCTGCGGGCAGTGCGCAGCAGTTTGTCCTACCGGCGCTATCGTGGTTAAAAACGATGCGGATGAGGTTTGGAAAGCACTGGACGACAGAAATACCTCAGTGACCGTCCAGGTTGCTCCTGCTGTAAGAGTCGCTATTGGAAAAGAGTTTGGTCTGCCTGACGGCGAGAACGCCATCGGAAGAATCGCAGCAGCACTGAGAAGAATGAATTTCGACAGAATATATGATACCTCCACCGGAGCGGATTTGACGGTTCTTGAAGAATCAGAAGAATTGTTGGAGCGCCTTTCCGCTGAAAACGGCACCATGCCCATGTTTACCTCCTGCTGTCCTGCTTGGGTAAATTACTGCGAAAAAAGCCACCCAGATCTGCTTCCTCATATCTCAACCTGCAGATCGCCTATGCAGATGCTTGCCTCTGTCATCAAGGAGCAAAAGGACCTGCCCAATAAGAAGCGCGTCCATGTGGCGGTAATGCCTTGTACGGCAAAGAAATTCGAAGCGTCACGAAGCGAGTTTACCAAGGATGGAAGTCCCAACGTGGACTATGTGATCACCACGCAGGAACTGATTCAGATGATCAAGGAATCGGGAATTGTTTTTTCCGAGCTGGAACCGGAGGCAATGGATCTGCCTCTTGGGATTAACACTGGTGCAGGAGTCATATTTGGTGTTACAGGCGGTGTGACGGAAGCGGTATTGAGACGTTTATATGCAGAGAAGTCGATGGCAGGATTGTTTGCTATTACCTATAAGGATGTAAGAGGACTGGAAGGCGTGAAAAAGGCGACGATTCAGGTTGGAGAAAAGGAACTGAAGATCGCAATCGTAAGCGGACTGAAAAACGCATCTGAGCTTGTAAAACAAATGAAATCAGGGGAAGAGCATTTTGACTTCATTGAAGTAATGGCTTGTCCTGGCGGATGCATCAACGGTGCAGGCCAGCCCTATGGATCATCCTCTGAAGTTGCAGCAAGAGGCAAGGGGCTATACTCTGCCGACAAGCTCTCTGCAATAAAACGTTCGGAGGAAAATCCGCTGATGAATGAGCTTTACGGAGGAATCTTGAAGGGACGCGTCCATGAATTGCTCCATGTGGAGTACTAAGCATTCTTTCAGGTACTTTAAGCAAAGAAATTACCGGACAAATATGCGCCTGGAATGAATCAGTATAGCATAAAGGCTGCAATAAATGGAAAAAACGTGAACTGCTTGACTGAGCAGTGCAATAGTGGTTTAATAAAGGATAGTTCAAGTTTATTTAAACTTAGAAAACAGTTCACGAAGGGGTGCACCGTTTGATACGGTACTTTTCGTGAACTTTTTTTTCGGAATGGGGGGGTTAGGGAGTATGAAATACAGGACTGATAGGAGGAAATTAGGGTGCTTGAAGTTTCGGTATGTGTTGGCAGCTCGTGCCATTTAAAAGGCTCCTATGAAATCATAAAAAGATTCGAAGCCATGATAGAAGCCCAGAGCTTGGAAGAATGGGTGGTGCTGAAAGCCGCCTTCTGCCTTGGGAGATGCACTGACGGTGTTTCGGTGAAAGTGGGAGAGCATTTTCTCGAACATGTTACACCGACAAATGCTGAGGACATGTTTCTTCGGCATGTCACAGAAGAATGTAAGAAGTAAAGCGGAAGAGCTTGACGGGATCAAACTGTAAAAAAATAAGAGAGCGGCAGCGCAATGAAGAATCATTCGGATTACGATGCGCAGCAAAAGAAGGTTAGAGTATGAGTACGATAGAGTTTAAAGAGTCAAACTGTAAGAACTGTTATAAGTGTCTGAGAAACTGTCCGGTAAAAGCCATAACGTTTTTCGAACGTCAGGCTGCAATCGTAGAGGATGAATGTGTATTATGCGGGAAATGCTTAAGCGTCTGTCCTCAGGATGCGAAGAAAATACGGAATTATACTGATATTGTTAAAAAGTACATACATAAAAAGGAAAAGGTTTATGTCAGTCTGGCTCCTTCCTTCGTATCATCCTTTGAACAGAGTCCGAGCTGGATCTTCGCAGTACTAATGAAGCTGGGGTTTACCGGCGTGGCGGAAACGGCAGCCGGTGCAGTCCAAGTGTCGAAACAATATGAACGATTGATGAGTGAGCAGAAGATGACCAACATCATCTCAACTGCATGTCCGTCCGCCGTAATGCTGGTGGAAAAACATTATCCCGAACTGGTGTCCTCTCTGGCACCGGTGGTCTCTCCCATGGTTGCACACGCGAAAATGCTGCGGGAGACCCATGGTAAAAAGATACGGGTCGTATTCATAGGGCCTTGCATTGCAAAGATCGAAGAGTACAAAGATTTTCGAAATGGCGGTGCGGTTGATGCAATTCTGACCTATGAGGAATTGCTGGATTGGATTAAAGCAGAAGGAATCGACGAGGATACGGATCTGTCGGAAGAGTTGAAGAGTGTTGAAAAAAATATGGCGCGAATTTATCCGACGCCCGGCGGCATTATTAAAACCTTTGACAAGGAGAGCCGTAAGAATTACCAATGTATCACCGTTGATGGTATTGAGCGATGCATGGAACTTCTTGAGTCCATGAAGCATGACGGACTAAGAGGCTACTTTATCGAGATGAGCAGCTGCACCGGAGGGTGTATTGGGGGTCCTTACAGACAGCAGCTTCCGGGAGGTTTTCTCGAAGCAAGAAGAAAGCTTCTGAATTATGTGAAAGAGGGAATGCGGGAAGATGTCCATGGGAGCATTGAAGAACGAAATCTTGATCTGAGTAAAGTCTTTGCAGATCGGTCCTCCAAGACGCCTCTTCCGTCGGAAGGCGTGATTCAGGGTATCCTCAACAGTACGGGGAAGTTTACCGAGGCTGATGAACTGAACTGCGGAGCCTGCGGCTACGCAAACTGCAGAGAAAAAGCCATCGCCGTTTTTAGAGAAAAGGCGCAGCTTACCATGTGTATGCCGTATATGCGAGACAGAGCTGAGTCTATCTCAAACCTGATTATCAATTCCACTCCAAATGCGATCATCGCACTGGATAATAAGCTGGGTATTCAGGAAATCAACAAAGCAGCAAGAGAGATGTTCCGTCTTGGCGGTAAAATTGCGGAAGGAAGCAGCATCTTTGATATCCTGGCATGTGAGGATATCGCCAGAGCTCTGAAGCGAAAAGAGAACTTTTATGATAAGAAATACTATTATGTGGACTACAACATCACGGTTGAGCAGTCGGTGATCTGGGTGGAAAAGCATAATATCGCAGTAATTATTTGCAGAAATGTGAGTATGGAAGAAGAGAAGCGGCGGGAACTTTTTGAAATTCGTCGGGAAACGGTTGATATTGCACAAAAAGTAATCGACAAGCAGATGCGGGTAGCGCAAGAGATTGCCAGCCTGCTTGGTGAAACCACAGCGGAGACGAAAGTCACCCTGACTAGGTTGAAAAAATCCATTATGGCAGAAATGAGTGATGAGTCATGAGCTTCTACATCGATGCGGCTTATGAGAGTCTTAACAAATATAATGAAGAACTCTGCGGAGACAAAATAGAGATTATAAGAAACAAGGATTCGGTTGTAATTGTTCTTGCGGACGGTCTTGGCAGCGGAGTTAAGGCCAATATCCTTGCTACCATGACCTCCAAGATCATCGGAACCTTTATGATCAATGGACTCAATATTGACGAGGCAGTTGAGACCATTGCAGATACCTTGCCGGTCTGTAAAGATCGGGGAATCGCTTACTCGACCTTTTCCATCCTGCAGATTTTTTACAGCGGTGAAGGGTACTTGGTTGAGTATGATAATCCTGCTGTGTTTGCACTGAAAAGGGGAAAGACTGCACAATTTGATCAAGAGACCAGAGTTATCGGAGGCAAGATCATCAAAGAGAGCCGCTTTACGGTAAAGCCCAATGATCTGTTTATCATGGTCAGCGACGGAGTTGTCCATGCCGGTATCGGACAGACGTTGAACCTTGGCTGGCAGTGGGAACACGTGGATGAATATATCAGGAAGACGAACAAGACCGATATGTCGGCCAAGGGACTTGCAAAGCTGCTGATTTCTGCCTGTGACAATCTCTATGCCCATAAGCCCGGCGACGATACAACCGTGGCTGCCATCAAAATCAAAAAGCCGGTTACACTCAACATTATGGTTGGTCCACCCAAGGATCGAGATGAGGATGACGTTTTTATCCATGATTTTATAAACCTTGAAGGGAAAAAAGTTATCTGCGGAGGAACCACCGCACAGGTGGCATCTCGTGTATTAAAACGAGAAATCGTTACGAGCTTTGACTACTTTAACCCAGAGATACCGCCTACGGCAAAGATTGAGGGAATCGATCTCACCACAGAGGGGGTGCTGACACTGGGCAAGGCTCTGGAGCAGATTCGCATTTACTCTTCTTCTGACTCGACCATGAAGGACCTTCTGGGACTCAATGAAAAAGACGGGGCCTCTATGCTGTCAAAAATTCTTTTGGAAGAAAGCACCAGCATCAACTTCTTTGTTGGTCGGGCTGCAAATCCAGCCCATCAGACTCCGGAAGCTGCGATTAGCTTGAGTGCCAAACTGAAGTTGGTCGAAAAAATTGCATCCTATCTCAGAGAACTGGGAAAACAGGTGACGATTCAATATCACTAAAAGGAGCTCAGGATGGGCTATTATACAATTACCTTAAAACTACATCGGCCGAGCAGGGTAAAGCGCGAAATTCTGCAAAGCGCAATGGAAAATTATACGCGGGCCTTTGATTATCTGCTCAGGCAAGCCGAGGATGGAAGCCTTGAGACAGAAGAATTTAAGACCGGCGGAAAATATAAGCTTACAAAATGGGTGGACAAGGACATGTCGGCTCGTTTGAACCAGTTTGACATCCAACCTTTTAAAGATTCTCTCAAGCTGGATTTCGCTATGACGATGTCAAGTTATCTGGAACTGAAGGATCAAGGAAGAAAGGTGGGATTCCCGGGTACCTATGAGGATTCCGAAGGCAGGCTTAAAAGTTTGCGCCCCATTTTTTTCTGCCGTTGTGATATCAACAGGGACTATTGTCTGTTGTACGATGAAGAAAAGAACAAATACTTTATAAAGCTCTACCTGCTTAATCAGAGGTCGGCTCTTGTCAGAGAGCCCGGCAGAGCAGGAGAGAGCAGGCTGAGCTATGTCCATAAAAAGGACCAGCCTCCGGAGCTGAATGCCTCCAGGGAGAGGTTTGTCATCCTTCCTCTTTCTTTCGGTGTTCACCAGGAAGCTTATCTGAAACGATGTCTTGAGCAGCCCGAAATGCTGAAGACGGCCCGATTGATGCAGAGGAGCGGCGCGTTTTATATGGCTGTCAATCTGGAACTTCCCGATGAAGAAAGGCTTGAACCGGAGAACTTCATGGGGGTTTCGCGGGGGCCGGGAAATAGTCTGAGTGTTACTGTTACTGACACCGACGGTACGGTGGTGGAAGTCCAAACAATGGTGCTGCAGGCTGGAAGGCGGCTACGGGGCGGAAGGCCTCCTGCAGAGATCTATCTGGCTGCAAAACGAGTCGTAGAAAAAGCACTTTACTATCGCTGCAAAGTTATTTTGGAAAACTTGGCGGAATACACAGACAAGGCATCGGACCTGGACTTTGGCAAAGGGAAAGACCAACGGGTTCTTCGAAAATCCACCTATCAAGCCTTTGAACGGATTTTGCGTTACAAGCTTGATTTTGCAGGACTGCCTACACCGGTTCAGGTCAGCCCTTTTGGAATCTTTTCTACCTGCCCGAAATGCGGTTTGAACTCAAAGAAAAGTGTGACCTCAAAGGAGATGTTTCTCTGCGTTTCCTGCGGGGCGGCCTATCAGCTTAAATACTTGGGAAGCATCAACCTGTCCAATAAGCTGATCAAATACCAGAGGGACGATATTAAGATTAAAGTCATCAATGAAGCTTCCGGAATCAGACTGAGCAACGAAATCCTGGGACTTAATATGGAGATGACGGGGACCGAGGACGTCATGGTTCATTTGAACCGCAATATAAAAGAACTGATTCAGGAGGCCAAGGACAGCGGGATTTACAGGATGGGCAGAAGAGAATACCGAAAAAAGTGGAGCTTGATCCAGAAGATTGAGAGTTACGATGACATAACGAAGCATATTACGTTTATCTAATAACTTCATCTAATAAAGCACATTACCTTAACTGGCAGGAAGCGTGGGCGCATATAATAAATGATTTAATAGAATGCGTCATGCTTGGTGTTAGAAGCTTATATAGATATGCCATTGCTGCCGCATCGAGGCATGCTCAGATTAGTTTGAAAACATTGTGAATCTTAATTGCTGCACAATGCTTCAGACACTGAGGATGCCAGGCTTACCGAGTAAGCATGCGTGGCATCCGTGCTGGTTGAAACATTAAGTTTCGGCCATGAGGAAACACGCAGGAAAGTGCAGCTATCTGTGCATGCCCCGTGCAATTTGCCGGGGCATGTTTTTTTACTAAAGTGAGAAATCCAGTCGCACTAGCTTTTTTCCGTTGGGAAGAACCTTCTGGTCCGAATAGCATAGAAGATAGCCGATCTCCTTCATACATTCCATCATCAAAGCCTCTGACATCTGGTGATGGACTTCATCCAGGCGGGTGAAGGCACAGGCATAGGGCGAAGCAGAGACAAAGCCTGCCTTAGCGTTCGACTCTGCACCTGCTTCAGTCTCTGAGGGGTCTTCGTTTATTTGAATAATGGCGGAAACAAAATCAGGATTGACCTTGCGGATCACTTGCTGAAAGCAGGCACATCCGATGTATTCCACCAGAAGATTGGCAACGACCAGCTCGGCAGGGGGCAGTGACGCCTCCGAATCGCTGAGATCGGCCTGAACGGGATGAAAGATGCTTGTCAGAGAGGGATAACGATCCTTGCAGACAGCGAGGTAGTTTGGATTGATGTCTACTCCATAAACTTTGCTGATTTTATTCGGATCAATGTGGTTCAGGCCATTTCCCCCAGCGATCCCCAGGATCATGATGGTCGGGGAAGAATAGCGACAAAGCTGATCTTCCATCATCTGGTTTAAAACCGGAAGCTGCCGTACAGTGTCCAGCTGCATATGTCCTTCATAATCTTCTAAATGAATATCCATCCATGGGTTGCTCATAATTCACAAGCTCCTTTGCTATTGTCTCTAAAAATCTGTAAGGTCAAAGAATCGCAGTACGCTGGCGCTTCTTTCCCTATTTGCTGCATCCTATTCTAAGTCTCCGTTTATTCGAATCAATTCCCGATACCAATAGCCGGAATCTTTGATGATGCGTCGCTGGGTTTCATAGTCTATATAGGTAAGGCCAAAGCGCTCGTCATAGCCGGAGTGCCATTCAAAATTGTCGGTGAGACTCCAGTGGAAATAACCCCGAAGGGGAATTCCTTCCGCGACTGCCTCCTTTAATTTTAACAGATATTGAGTTAAGAAATCAATACGGTCGACATCGTGCACGGAACCGTCCAAAAAGATTCGATCGTTGCAGCTCTGTCCATTTTCCGTTATGATGATGGGCAGGCCATATCGTTTGTAAAGGAATTTGGGTCCGTAGTACATACATGCAGGAGTGATGGGCCATTTTAAAGCCGTTCTGGGAAACCCGGGGGCTTTTTTGATTCTGTTTCCTTTTTTGTCAACGGGTACGCCGTTATAGATGTTCAGCCCGATCAAATCCATTGGTTCGCTAATTGCTCTTCGATCCGCATCGGAGATGGTTTCGTTAAGGATACGGAATGCGGCCATCTCCTCAGGATAGATTCCGGTAACGGCCGCGTCCAGAAGCCATGTATGGGAAAATGTCCAATCTTTGTCCAGACGGAAGGTGGCATCGTATGCCGCTTTCTCGGCAGTGTTCAGCAATTCGTTCGCTGCAGCGTTATGACACTGAGGAGAAAGGGCTTTTGCATTTTGCGCTTCAGGGAAGCATATCTTACCTGTTGAGGCAAGTCCGATCTGAAGAGATGAGGAACTGGCACTGCGCATGGCTGAAATAGCACCGCCATGTGCCAAAAGGGCATGGTGTATACATTGAACCGCGGCCTGCTGTGACAGCATCCTTCCCGGAGCATGAAGCGCCGAAACATACCCAAGGCCGATGAAGCATTGGGGTTCGTTGAGTGTGATATAATGCTTCACTCGTCCGTCAAAATGACGAGCGATCTCTTCTGCATAACGAATGAACGCGTCAGCGGTATCTCTGCATCGCCAGCCACCGCTTCGTTCAAGAGCTAGGGGAAGATCCCAATGATAGAGGGTGATAAAGGGGGTGATTTCTGCGTTCAGCAGGTCATCTACAATCCGGTCGTAGTAAACAAAACCCTTTTTATTCAGGCGGCCCTTGCCATCTGGAAAAATGCGGGGCCAACTGATAGAAAATCGATAGGACTTCAGCCCTATTTCTTTCATGACGGCTAGGTCTGTTTCGAACCGGTGGTATGCGTCCGCAGCGATATCGCCGGTTTCGTCTCCCCGGATGTGGCCGGGAGTATGGCAAAAATCATCCCAGATGCTTGGGCCTTTTTTGTCCTTGTTCCAGGCGCCTTCGATCTGATAGGCGGCGCTTCCTGCGCCCCAAAGAAAATCAGTTGGAAATGTCATAAAAAACCTCCAAATAAGGAATAAAAAACTGCTGAACGACCGCTGCACAGAGCTTTGGATGTTCAGCAGCCAAGAGGAAACGGTGGTGTTGCCGTGTATTAACCGGCGCTGCACGAAGGAGGTGCTTCCTTAATATTCTACTTCCACAGAAACCTCGCTGCTGAGGTTTGCAGGAATAATGTTACCGTCAACCGGAGTGCCGTTTACAAGAAGCTTAGGAACGGACACTCCTGTTCTTCTTCCGCGAATGTTGTAGCGGGTTCCGCGGAAATTTCTCACGACTTCGAATTGGTCGATCTCATCAGGCAGGCAGGGCGAGATTTCAAGTCCGTCATAGTGGGCTTTGATCCCCAGAATGTATTGACTGATGTTCACATATGCCCAGGAGGCAGTTCCGGTAAGCCAGCTGTTTTTTGCTTCGCCGCTTCTGCTGCTTTCCCTCCCTGCAATCATTTGGCTGTATATGTATGGTTCTGTTCGATGGACATCACTTTTGTATTCAGTATAAGCAGGGGAGATGCGTCTATATGCGTCAAATGCTGCATTTCCGTCACCCAGTACCGTATGAGCAATGCTGACCCATGGGTTGTTGTGGCAGAAGATTCCGCCGTTTTCTTTATATCCGGGGGGGTAGCTGGTGATTTCGCCCAGCTCCTCGTGATATCTGGTGTAGCACGGATTCAGGAGCTGTATACCGTGATCTCCTTCCAACCGTTCTTTCACACTCATTAACGCTTTAGCGGCATAGCCTTCCTTGACGCCAATCCCTGCCATGACACAAAAGCCCTGGGGCTCGATGAAAATCTGACCTTCTTCGCAAACCTGGCTTCCCACAGGATTCTCGAAAGCGTCATAAGCCCTCAGGAACCAATTTCCGTCCCATCCATGCTCCAGCACTGCCGTTTCGATTTCTGATACAGCTCTCTGCACGGGTTCCAGATCCTTTCCATAATCGGAAAGGCGTTCCTTGCCATAGCGTTTACAAAGTTCTGTGTACTCTCTGCCATAGAGAACGAACATGGCTGCGATGAGGACGCTTTCTGCCTTGCCGCTTTCAAAATTCGCGCAGGTTTGGAAGCTCTCGCCTGGAATGGTGGAAAAACAGTTGAGGTTGAGGCAGTCGTTCCAGTCGGCTCTCCCGATGAGAGGCAGACCGTGAGGACCGCGGTGCTCTATTGTATAGGTAATACTGCGCCGAAGGTGCTCGAAAAGAGGGCGCTCGCTTCCTTCCTGATTGTCAAAGGGCACCAGCTCTTCCAAAATGGAACTATCTCCAGTTTCCCGGATGTATGCGGCGGTGCAGGCTACGAGCCAGAGGGGATCATCGTTAAATCCTGATCCGACATCTGCATTGCCCCGTTTTGTCAATGGCTGATACTGATGATACGTGCTGCCATCTTCAAATTGAATGGAAGCAATATCCAGAATCCTTCTTCGTGCGCGGTGGGGTATGAGATGGACAAAGCCCAGGAGATCCTGGCAGCTGTCGCGGAAACCCATGCCGCGCCCTGTTCCGCTTTCGAAATAGCTGGCGCTCCGGCTCATGAGAAAGGTAACCATGCATTGATAAGGATGCCAGATGTTCATCATACGGTCCAACTCCACATAGCCGCTTCGAAGAGAGAATTTTTCCAAAAGCCCCGTCCAGTGCATACTTAATTGATCCAGTGCAGACAAAACGGCGGATTCAGTAGAAAAGGATGCGATTATTTCCTTTGCTTTTGATTTGTTGATCTGATTTGAGCCTTCCCATTTTTCTTGCTGATCATTCTCTGCATAACCGAGAATATAAAGCAGGGTCGTGCTCTCGCCAGGCTGAAGTATCACTTCTACCGACTGGGAGGCAATGGGTGACCATCCGCTGGCTAAGCTGTTGCGGCTCCTGTTTTCTTTTACTGCTGCGGGAAGATTCCAATCTCCCATGGGTCCGAGAAATGAATCACGATCAGTATCGAAGCCTTTTGCATCAGCATTCACATGGAAAAAAGCGTAGTGGTTTCGGCGCTCTCTGTATTCTGTCTTGTGATAAATGGTGCTGCCATCTTGCTCGATTTCGCCGATGGAGAGATTGCGCTGAAAGTTCTGCGCATCATCCACCGCATTCCAGAGGCACCATTCGACCGCGCTGAATACAGTTAAGCTTTTTTCCTGATCCGAATGGTTTGTGAGCTTCATATAGTTTAGCTCGCAATCGAACCCCAAAGGAACAAAAAGTGTAAGGCTGCAAGCAAGGGCATCCTTTTCACTTTCGATTACAGTGTACCCAAGGCCGTGGCGGCAGCGATAACTGTCGAGCTCCGTTTTTGCAGGAAGATACCCGGGACTCCAAGTGCAGGCGCCGTCATTTATGTAA
Organism: Clostridiales bacterium; assembly: GCA_015243575.1. Classification (NCBI taxonomy): domain Bacteria; kingdom Bacillati; phylum Bacillota; class Clostridia; order Peptostreptococcales; family Anaerovoracaceae; genus Anoxybacterium; species Anoxybacterium hadale. Next base: position 2,863,904 of record CP042469.1, on the reverse strand, counting down.
TAGAATCGACTGCCGGTATCCGCTGGAATTCCGTTGTAACGGTAGCGGGTCAAGCGTCTGAGCTTCGCATCCTTGTAAAAGGAATAGCCTCCGCCGGTATTTGATACGAGACTGAAAAAGCCTTCGCTGCCTAGATAATTAATCCATGGCAGAGGCGTCTTTGGGGTAGTGATGACATATTCTCGATTGACGTCGTCGAACATTCCGTACTGCATTTTGCTTTTTCTCCTTTAAAACGAGGTGTATTCTGAATGAAAACTCAAACAAAGCTTGAATTTCAGACGTTTATATGCTAATCGATGATATTTAAAATATACGTAATCGTTTAAGTTCACTGATATTTTACATAAGAAATTGCCAAATTACAAGAACTTTTTTTGGTGAAAGATATAAATAATATGTTGGAAAATAAGGATACTTGGATTTTTGAAAAAATTATAAAAGGGTATTGCAATTTTCGAGACAATGAGATATACTCGTTTACGTAAACGATTAAGAACATCTTGTCCTTTTTCATCCCATAGGCTATAATGAATTGAGATAAATTCCAATACATATCACGGAGGGTTTGCCTATGGTTTCGATGAAGGACATCTCAATAAAATGCGGAGTATCGGTTGCCACTGTCAGCAAAGCGCTGAACGGGCAGAGTGATATAGGCAAACAGACAGCACTGCATATTCGAAAGGTCGCCAAAGAAATGGGGTATTTTCCCAACGCGGCTGCCCGTGCGCTGAAGACCAACCGCACAAATAACCTTGGCGTTTTGTTTGTTGATAACATGCAAAGCGGACTCATGCACGAATATTTTTCTTCCTTACTGAACAGTATCAAAGCCGAAGCGGAACGCAACGGCTATGATGTTACCTTCATCAGCAGCAATATCGGACAGTCGAAAATGAGCTATCTGGAGCATTGCCGCTACCGCGCCTGTGATGGCGTAGTCATCGCCTGTGCTGATTTCAACGATCCAAGCGTAGTCGAGCTGGTGCAGAGTGAGATACCGGTGGTCACCATAGACCATGTGTTCAATGATAAAACTTCTATTCTCTCAAATAACGTCAAAGGGATAAAGGATCTGGTTGAATTCCTTGCAGAACAAGGACATAGAAAGATCGCCTTTATCCACGGTGAGGATACATCCGTTACACAAAAGCGGATTGCAAGCTTCTACCGTACCTGCCAGGAACTTGGTATAGCGGTTCCGGATCATTATGTGAAAAGCGCACTGTATCACGATCCAGCTTCCAGTGCTGAAGCCACTAAGGAGCTGCTTGCTCTAACGGATCGGCCTACCTGCATCATGTACCCTGATGACTTTTCCTTTATGGGAGGCAGGAATGTGCTGGATGAAAGGGGTTTGAAAATTCCTGATGATATCAGTGTTACTGGGTATGACGGCATCTTTCTGTCGCAAATTCTCCAGCCAGCCCTTACCACGGTCAGGCAGGATACCATCAGCATGGGCAGGGAAGCGGCCGCCAGACTGATAGAAAGCATAGAAAACCCCAAGGCAGCTGTGGCCGAGCAGGTTATGATAGACGGACAGCTGCTTACGGGAACCTCGGTAAAGCGGATCACCTGACAATCGGAGGCTTTGAAAGTAGGTGCCTCCAATATGAAGCAGAGCATCATTGGGTAATAACCACCTAAATAAAGCATGCTATAATAAGGAGGAGGAAGAACTATGAAAGTAAAGAAAATGCTTGCACTGTTTCTGGCGTTGATTATGCTGGTATCAATGGCGGCCTGCGGCTCGTCCGGAGAACCTGCTGCGCCCGAAAACGGAGGGGATGCACAAGGTAAGGTTCTGAACATCTACTGCTGGAATGAAGAGTTTCAATCCCGCTTCACCGATTATTTCGAGAAGCCAGGTCTGATTCCTGAAGGTGTGAAGGTGAACTTTGTTATCACTCCAAATGAGGGGAATGCGTATCAAAATGCTCTGGATGAAGCACTGCTCAAGCAGGACAGCGCCGCAGCAGATGATAAGATTGACATTTTCCTGGTCGAAGCTGACAATGCTCTCAAGTATGTAAACACCGACTATACGCTGGATGTCGTAAACGATATCGGGCTCACAGATGCTGACCTTGCAGATCAATATCAGTATACTCGTGATATCGTTACCGACAGCAATGGCAAGCAAAAGGGAACGACATGGCAGGCCACACCCGGTTTATTCGCTTATCGCCGCTCCATCGCCAAGGATGTTCTTGGAACCGATGATCCGACTCAGGTTCAGGCTGCACTTGCAGACTGGGATAAATTTGACAAGGTCGCCGAGCAGGCTGCAGCCAAAGGGTACAAAATGCTGTCCGGTTATGATGATTCCTTCCGTACTTTCAACAACAACATCTCAAAGCCGTGGGTTGATTCAAGCAATAAGATTGTCATTGACCCCAATGTGATGCGCTGGATCGATCAGACCAAGCTTTATACAGACAAAGGTTACAATAACAAAACGTCTCTATGGGCTCCGGAATGGTCCGCTGACCAGGGTCCTGCAGGTAAGGTCTTTGGTTTCTTCTACTCTACATGGGGAATCAACTTCACACTTCTCGGAAACTCGCTGGCAACGCCTGAGTCCGAAGGAGGCAAACTAGAAGTTGGCAACGGAATCTATGGCGATTATGCAGTATGCCAGGGGCCGCAGAACTACTACTGGGGCGGAACGTGGATCTGTGCCGCCGCCGGAACAGACAATGTGGATCTCGTTCGCAGCATCATGTACACCCTGACCTGTGATCCTGTAACCATGAAGAAAATTACAGAGGACACACAGGATTACACAAATAACATCACAGCTATGAACGAGCTTGCAAAGAGCGATTTCAAATCGGACTTCCTGGGAGGACAGAATCATATTGCTCTCTTTGCAGAGGCCGCACCAAAAATTAACATGAAAAACATTTCGCCTTATGACCAGGCTATGACGGAACAGCTTCGGCTGGCTTTCAAAGATTACTTTGACGGTAAGGTAACAAAGGAACAAGCTTTTGATAACTTCTACAGAGCAGTTATTGAGAAGCATCCTGAGCTTACCAAATAAAACGGAAACCGTCCAAAGGGGACGGTAACAAAAGCTGATAACGCACGATATGGCAGATCTATGCTCTATCGTGCGTGCTTATTCCAGATCGTTCTGCTGCTTTAAAATACTGATTCCAGACCGTTTCAACTTTATTTCAGATATCCAGGCATCGCGTGACGAAGGACCATACATAAAAGTGCAAGTTTGCAGAGGAAAATGTTCTTTCACTGATGCCAATGGCGGATTAATACGATTGAGGTGAAAAAATGAATTCCGTTCATGACCAGGTGACAGCTGTCCGCAAAAAAAACGGATCCATCAGCTATGCAAAATGGGGTTACATATTTCTGATTCCGTTCTTTCTCGTCTACGTTATTTTCTCGTTTGTACCCCTGATTTCTGTGTTTTACAATAGTTTTTTTGAAAACTATATGTCGGGACTTAAACAGGTTGGTCCCAATTTTGTCGGGCTTGAAAATTATGCCACACTTTTTAACAATAATCTCGGTAAATACTTTTACAACACATTGCTGATTTGGGTACTCGGCTTCATTCCGCAGATTACTATCTCGCTGCTTCTGGCAAGCTGGTTCACAAGCCTGCGTTTACGCCTGCGGGTAACGGGACTGTATAAAACCATTATTTATTTGCCGAATCTGATCATGGCATCCGCCTTTGCACTGCTCTTTTTCGTACTGTTTTCTGATGCAGGACCGGTGAATGATGTATTAATGCATCTTGGAATCATCGATCAGCCATATCGCTTTTTATCCGAGGTTGCAGGCACGAGGGGCCTGGTTATTGCCATGAACTTTCTGCTATGGTTCGGCAACACCACAATCCTGCTCATGGCAGGAATTATGGGAATTGATAACTCCCTGATAGAAGCGGCTGAAATCGACGGGGCCAAATCCTTTCAGATGTTCCGACTGATTACGATGCCGCTGTTAAAGCCGATTCTCATCTATGTAATGATCACTTCTATGATCGGCGGCCTCCAGCTTTTCGACGTTCCCCAAATTCTAACCAACGGCAGTGGCAGCCCAGACAGAACCAGCACAACGCTGATCATGCTGCTGAACAATCATCTGTACAGTAAGAATTATGGATTGGGCGGAGCGCTGAGCGTCATTCTTCTCATTGTCAGCGCAGTCTTAAGTTTGCTTGTGTATGATTCCATGACCAGGGAACAACGGATGGCGCAGAGGGAGAAGAAACGGATGAAGGAGGGTGCGGGAAATGAATAAAAATCTTAGCAATGCCGCGCGTTTGCAGCTGAGACTTTCAAGAGCTGTATGTTACATCATTTTAACTTTGATTTCGGTGATGTGCCTTATCTCCTTTTATGTACTCATCATCAATTCTACCAGGTCGCATCCGGATATCCTCAGAGGATTTTCCTTCCTGCCCGGAAAGTCGTTTTTCTATAATCTGAAAAGCCTGATGGCAAATGCAAATCTGCCTGTCGTCCGGGCGATTTTCAACAGTTTGTTTGTATCGGGCTGTACTGCTTTGGTAACGACTTACTTCTCGGCCCTGACGGCTTTTGCCATCCACGCATATAATTTCCGGTTCAAACGGGCCGCATTTGCTTTTATTCTGATGATTATGATGGTTCCGTCTCAGGTGACCGCACTTGGTTTTGTGCGGCTTATGGGGACGTTTAACCTGATCGATACATTCATTCCGCTGATTGTACCTTCTGTAGCTTGTCCCATCGTGTTCTTCTTTATGAAGCAGTACATGGAGGCGTCGTTGCCCATTGCAATTGTTGAGGCCGCCAGAATGGACGGTTCCAGCGAGTTTCGTACCTTCAACTTTATTGTACTTCCCATTATGAAGCCAGCCATTGCAGTGCAGGGGATCTTCAGTTTTGTCACGGCATGGAACAACTACTTTGTACCATCACTAATCTTGAAATCAACCGAGAACAAGACCGTTCCGCTCCTGGTAGCACAGCTGCGGAATGCAGACTTTCTGAAGTTTGACATGGGGCAGGTCTATATGTTGATTACAATTGCTATCGTTCCGATTATTATCGTTTATCTGCTGCTTTCAAAATATATCATCAGGGGTATTGCAATAGGAAGTGTCAAAGAATAGCCTTTTTCTCCTCAAAATAAATCTGTTACAAGATTCGTACTCTCTACGTTGCAGCAATAACAGCTCCTCAAATAAAAAAGCGTTCTGATTTGTACCGAAAATCAGAACGCTTTTTTATTCCGTCAGCTCCTTATTGCATCAACGCCCTTTTCATGTGCAAATTGCGCAGTCGTCTGAGCAAGTGTCTGAAGGCGGGAGTGATGCCCTGCAATGCAGTTTGCGGTATTCCGCCACAGTCATATCCTCTAGTTCTCTAAAAAGCTGATATAGCATTTTTGGTGAAGAAAAGCCTACTAAAAGCGCAACTTTTTCCACTGAATAGTCGGTATCGATTAAATAGTTTTTTGCATAATTTAGTCGATAAATATTTAAAGATCGCTTAAAGCTCGTTCCGAAATACTCTTCGAATACTCGATTGATATGACGGGGTGAAACATAAAACACATTAGCAATATCTTGAAGTGAGATCTGTTTATAGTAATTAGAATGCATATATTTGGTAATTTGAATGGCAAGGTTCCTATTGGAGGAGATGCTTTTGTTATTCTCAACATGATCGAGATTTCGAAAAATAGAAATCAGATACTCTTGATATAGCGCGCATATCATTTGATCTTGACCAGGATAATTCTTCTGAATCTCTGACTCCATTTTAGAGATAATGGAGCTGCAATTAAATTTGTCGCTGCCAACATAGAAGGGATTTTTTTCAAAGTACTTTAGAATTTCAGAAAAAAAATCTCCCTCAGCATGAGCGTTCTTGGATTTTGATACGCTTGAAGTGGGAGGGGTAAATACAAAAACCAAATAACTTTTTAGAGTGTTTGGTTCGTAATTCGTATTGTGGCGAATCTCAGGGCGGATCACGGAAAAGTCACCGGCTCTTAGCGTATGAATTGTGCCGTTGATGTAGATATGCTGTTCTCCGCTAAGACAATAATAAACCTCATAGCAATCATGGCTGTGAGAAAACTCCACACAGCTTTGATCCAGAGATTCTACATAGTTGACAGTAAGGTCACAAGTTCCTATGGAAATTCGGACCAGGACTGGATTGTAAAAGGGATATTGTTTCTGCTGATACAGCATATTTTTTCTCCTCTCTACCATGTATTGCGATTTCACTATATCATAAAACGAAAAAGGAAAAAAGCTTGCGTCAGGATATTTTGATTTAAATGGACCATTTTTTCAGAATTTACGTCTATTTGATCAATTGAAAGGGCAAATACTTTCCGTTACGATAACCATATCAAGGGTAAATCACTGCCAAAGAGGATGGAAGGTCAATGGAGGTGGTCCCTGAAATAATGAGGGAATGAGAGAGGAAAAGTGAAATGGAAGACTGTAGTTCAAACGATTTGAAAGGTTGGAAAAAAACATCAGAACAATATGGTTATTACAAGCTTGGTACTCGCGAGGTAATTGGTTATTCCTCTGTAGACTTTGCAATGAATCTTGTATTTCAATGCATTGCACTGTACATAAGTTATTTTTACACTGACATTTTTGGCCTGAAGCCAGCTCATGTAGCAATCCTGTTTGCGATATCCCGGGTATGGGATGCTATCAATGATCCTATGATGGGGACAATCTGTGAGCGCCTCCAACCGAAAAAAGGAAAATATTGGGTTTATATCATGTGGGGGGCCATTCCCTTTGGACTTGCCGCTGTCATGACCTATTCCACTCCGAATTTCAGCTATGCGGGTAAGGTGATTTGGGCGGCTATCAGCTATAATCTTTTGAATATGCTGTATACCTTCATCATTCAGCCGTATATCTCGGCGGCCACCTTGATGACAAACGATCAGAATGAGCGAACGCGTCTGCAATCCGTCCGTATGACAATGGCGCAAACCGGCGGTGTCGTCTGTGCGATTATGCTGCCAGAACTGTCTGGTTTTTTAAGCAGGTATATGACCTTGGCGCAGGGTTATATGGTTACCACCATTATCATGGCTATCATTATGGTCTGCATTCTGCTATGGGCCTCCCATCAGATTGTGGAACGTATCCCGCCACAACCTATTGATCCGAATCATAAAGCCGGAATCAAGGATGTATTCTATCTACTGTTTCGGGTGGGCCCCGTTTTTGTCACGTTTATCCTTTTCCTCGGCGTATACACCATGAGCCAAGTCCAATCTACGATGGGTGCTTACTACATTAAGTATTATGCAGGGCGCGTAGATATGTTGTCCTGGTTCTCCATGATCATGATGCTGTTTTCAGTGATCGGAGTGCCATGTGTACCGTATCTCACCAAAAAGCTTCATAAAAAGGGTACGGTAATGTTTGGCTTGGTGATTTCTGGGCTGGGAAGTCTTCTCCTGTATCTGATGCCTCCGGACGCAATAACTGGTATGATGGCATCCCGTGCTGTTACCGGTTTCGGCTATGGTGTCTTGATGGGAGTTCTTTGGTCTGTCATTACCGATCCGGTAGAGTATGCAGATTGGAAAACCGGAAAGAGATATACTGCCATTGTCATGACACTCGTTGGTCTTGGTATTAAATTCTCTATGATCATAGGCGGTACCGTCCCCAATTTGGTGCTGGGTGCTGTCGGATATGTAGCGAATCAGGAGCAATCCGCACAGGCTATCGCTGCAATCCGGAGCATGACCACACTGCTGCCACTGGGCGCGGTCATTATTTCGGCACTGATTTACGGCTTGTTCTATCAACTAAATGAGGAAAAGATTGCCCACATTCAGGAAAAGATTGCAGAGCGAAATGCGGAGCGCGCTTCTGTAAAGTAGGCAAGCGTATCTGTTGTATAAAATTCCCCGCTGATTTTTGGAAGGAGTATGAGAGTAAGTTATGAAACAAATCAACGTTATAAAGACCGGCAGTCTGAAGGAGAAAGATGCGAATCTAAAAGGTGCTGTTGCCACATTGGAAGTTTCGGAGTACGAAATGGGACCGGAGGATGTAAAAATAAAGGTTGCTTACTGTGCTGTCTGCGGCTCAGACCCACATCTGGTAGAAGGCATCTTTGGTTGGGTACCGCCGTTTGGTATCGGTCATGAGGTGTCGGGTGTCATCGTTGGACTAGGAGAAAAAGCTACAAAGAAGGGCCTGCAGATTGGAGATCGCGTTGCCGGCAACTTTCTGAAGTTTTGCGGCACTTGTTATTACTGTCAGAATGGGCAGCAGCAATTCTGTGAGCACGGTGATGAGTACAATCGAGCTGGGATGAGCCAGTATATCGTATGGCATGAATCACAGGTGTATAAGCTTCCCGATGGTATTTCGCTGAAGACCGGCTGCTTGCTGGAGCCTGTTTCCATTGCTGTTCGTATGATGGATAAGGTACAACCGAAGCTCGGAATGAAAATAGCCGTCAATGGAGGTGGCCCCATCGGTTTGCTGGGTCTTCAGGGCTTTAAGATGATGGGCGCAACCGATCTAACATTGTTTGAACCTATTGAGGATCGAAGGACCCTGGCAAAAAAATACGGAGCCGATCATGTGATCGATCCCACCCGGGAAGATATCGAAGAAGCTACGAAACGGATTACCAATGGGCGGGGGTTTGATGCGGTGGTGGATTGCTCTGGTTTTGCACCTTCTCTTCATAAGCTTCCACCGTTGGTCGCACGAGGAGGTATGCTGCTATATGGTGCAATGTATCCCAACGATTTTGAAATGCCGCTGAATCTGTACAAGTACTGCTACTTCAATGAGCTTACGATATCTGGTTATTATGTAGCTCCCTATTGTTTTCCGCGTGCAGCACAGATCATGTCCCGATTTGATCTTGAGGACTTTACCGTCAAAGTATTTGATATTGATGATTCTGTCGCAGCCATGGAGGCACAGGTTTCTGGTAAATACTTTAAAATACTAATCCGTTGCAACGAAATAGAAGGTGAGTAGAATCCCAGAGTCAATCCCAGAGTCAAATCAATTAGAAAAAGTCAATAGAAAGGGAAAAGAATTATGATTGAAAAGAAACTTACAACGATTCCAGAACTGGAAAACAAATGTGCAGACATTCGCTCCAATCTGTTGAATTTCATCTACCGCATCGGAATGGGTCACTTGGGCGGGGAACTGTCTATGGTGGAGATGGCGGTGGCTCTATACTACAAGTATTTAAACTATGATGTCATGAATCCCTGCAAAGAAGGACGTGACCGATTTATTCTTTCCAAGGGACATTGTTCTGAGACACTATACACCATCTTCTCTGATTTGGGCGCTTACACACAGGACTACATGGTAGAGAACTTTGAATGCCTGAATAACTATAAATTTGGTATGCACTCCAACCGTAAAAAGTGCGACCAGATTGAGGTTTCGGCAGGTTCACTGGGGCATGGTCTGCCAGTATCTGTGGGTTATGCAATGGGAGCACGATTTCGTAATGAAAACTATCGCGTGATCTGCATGATCGGAGACGGTGAGTTCAATGAGGGAACCAATTGGGAAGCTCTTATGTCTGCAGGCCATTATCAATTGAATAACCTGGTATGCATCCTGGACAAAAACCAGCTTCAGATGACCGGAAAAACCTGCGATATCATGAATATCGATCCAGTGGATGATAAAGTCAGAGCATTTGGATGGAATGTGATCGATGTTGAGGACGGGAATGACATGTCTCAGGTATGCGCGGCACTGGATCAGCTTCCGGAGCGTGATTGCCAGAAACATGCGAAGCCTACATTTATCATCAGCAACACAATAAAGGGTAAGGGTGTCAGTTTCATGGAAGGCAACCACAAGTGGCATGGCGGCGGTATCGGAGAAGCGGATTTGGCAATTGCATTGGCAGATGTGTCAAAGATGAGAAAGGTGTGATTAATATGGCAGTAAAGACAACCTATGATTTTGATATGATGCTTTCCAATGCCAGGGAGGCATTCGGCGAGGAACTTTATAAGATGGCAAAAGAAGGCAAGGAATTCGTATTTACTTATAGTGACAATGTAGCTCCTTCTTCGTCAGCAGGAAAACTACTGAGAGAATTTCCTGAGCGGTGTTTTAATTTCGGCATTGCCGAACCAAATCAGGTGGGAGCTTCCGCCGGACTGGCTCTATCTGGCTGTATTGTGTTTTCTCAGGTGTTCGGACCGTTCCTGCCGCTGCGCGCCGCGGATCAGGTGCACACGGATATCGCATATAATGACGTAAACGTACGATTGATCGGAACCCACTCCGGTGTTACCGCAGGCGGCGGCCCGACTCATAACGACATTGCGGATCTGGCGCTTTATCGGGCGATCCCAAACTTGACAGTTGTGGTGCCTGCCGATGCGGACCAGTGCTGCAAATTCATCCGTCAGTCCATGGAATTCAGCGGCCCTATGATCATCCGGATTGATCGCGCAGGTTCGTCAAACGTCTATGTGGATGATTACGATCTTGAGATTGGGAAAGCGATAGAAACACTGGAGGGTACGGATGGTTATATCATTTCCTGTGGTTCTAATCTTTACGAGTGTCTGATGGCAGCGAAAGCCTTGAAAAATGAAAATGGCCTGAGCATAGGGGTATTGGATATGCACACCATTAAGCCTCTGGATACCGAAGCGATCATTCGTGTGGGTAAAAAGACCGGCAATGTTGTTACAGTGGAGGATCATTCCATTAACGGCGGCTTGGGCGGTGCAGTGGCAGAAACCCTTTGTGAAGCGAGCTATAAGGGCAACTTCAAACGCATCGGCATGCCCGACGAATTTGCTGTACTGGGAACGCCGGATGAAATCTATCATTATTATGGCATGGATCGAACCGGTATTGCTGCTGAGTTGAGAAAAATGCTGGGTAAGGAATGAAGCATTCGTTTCAGAAAGGAAGTGTCTAACGATGACAACTGAACGCTTTAATATGGACTGGTTCAGCCTGAAGGGAAAGGTCGCAATGGTAACCGGTGCCAATCAAGGGTTGGGAATGGCGTATGCAGCGGCCTTTGCCAAGGCTGGAGCCGACCTGTTCATTCCGCACTTTACCGAGGATGTTTCGGAGATTAAGCAGCTAATTGAGAAGGAAGGGCGTAAGGCTTTTTTCCTGCGGGGTGATCTGACGGACAAAGATTACCGTAAAGCTTGCATAGACGAGTGCATGAATCAATACGGCTGTTTGGATATTTTGGTCAATAACGCCGGAATCAGTGCATTCGCAGATTTTGATGATTACCCTGACAAATATTGGGAGATGTGCATCAATCTCGACTTCAATGTGGTATATTATCTCTCTAAGGAAGCTGCAAAGATTATGAAAGCGCAGGGAGGCGGAAAGATTATAAACATCGGCTCTGCATTGTCCTATACCTCTGACAAAAACTGCCCGCCCTACACTGCTGCCAAGACCGGTGTGCTTGGTATTACACGCAACTTTGCCAATGAACTGGGGCAGTATAATATCCAGACGAACGCTATTTGCCCTGGCTTTCTTGCTACTGAGGTAAATGCCCAGCTGCGTGAGGATCAGGCGTTTTACAATAAGATCACAAACCGCATCGCCGCAGGGCGCTGGGGTAATCTTGACGACCTGATGGGTGCCGTGGTGTTCCTGGCATCCAAAGCCTCTGACTACGTTAATGGTGTGGATATCAATATTGACGGCGGTTTTTTTACCACCCTCTAAAATTGATTTTCAATGCCCCTTGTCGGAACGATTGATTAAGGTAATACCCGATGATTGATTAAAGGAATATCCGATATTGGTTAAAAATGCCAGGTAATTGGTTAAAAAAATATACCCCAGGATTATGGACTTGGTGCCATTCCTGGGGGTTTTTTTATGAGTACAGCTGGCTTTCTCAGCCTTCCATCTTTAATACGGCTTTAATACACTCGCCGGAGTCGGATGCGGCAAAGGCCTCGTTAATCTGTCCGAAGGGGTAGAACTTTATGAGTTTATCAAAGGGGAACATTCCCTTCTCATAGTAATCAAGCAGCTGGGGAATGAACAGCTTGGGAATGGAGTCACCTTCCACAATGCCGATGAGACTTTTGGCATCACCCATAAGCTCGGTTTGGATATTAAGAGTTAAATCGCCAGTAGCACCCAGCACTACAGCGGTTCCCATGACACGGCAAGAGGCCAGGGCACTTTTTACAAAATCAGGCACACCGGTGGTATCGATTGCATAATTGACACCACCATTGGTTATCTCATTGCGGATGGTGCCAACAATATCTTCTACTTCCTTGCGGTTGATCGTATGAGTTGCGCCCAGCTCCCTGGCCAATGCCAAACTCTTGGGGTTGCCCCCCACGGCGATAATTTTCTCGCAGCCGGCAATTTTGGCAGCCATGATAGCACTCATTCCAACAGTGCCGCAGCCAAATACGGCTATGGTGGAGCCGAATTGCGGCCGCAGGCGGTTTAGAACCGCACCAGCGCCGGTCTGGATGCCGCAGCCCATGGGACCGATCAGAGCAAGATCGATGTCATTATGAAGGATCTTAACTGCACTGTTTTCATTAACTACAACATGGGTTGCAAAGGAAGACTGGCCGAAGAAAGTGGATAGCGGCTTTCCTTCTGCTGTTGACAGCCGTGTGGTGCCGTCGGGCTGGACTCCCCCAAAGTTAATTGCGTTGAAATTCTCGCAAGCATGCTGGTGAGCGGTTATGCAGTTGGTACATTTGCCGCAGAACCCGAATGAAATCCCCACCTTGTCGCCAATCTCAAATTGTGTAACATTTTTGCCGATCTGTTCAACGATACCTGAGCCTTCGTGTCCCAAAACCGCGGGAAGCGGGACTGGAATGTGCTGAAATCGGACCGCTTGATCCGTATGGCAAACCCCGCATGCAACGATCTTTACTAAAATCTCGTCATCCTTGGGGGAAGCCAGCTCTACTTCTTCAATTTTGAAAGGTGACCCCTTCGTGTAAGTTACAGCAGCTTTGATTTTCATAAATAAATCCTCCTTTATTCAATATTTCAATCAAGTGATAGTAGAATAATTTCATTATAGAATTTGATTCCTGCCAGATTCAATGGCTTAAAAAGACGGGATGGGGGTATCTGTGTCCGCTTTCTGCAAAGTGAGATAACCGACCATAGAAGCCGTCATGAATCCAAAATGAAAACGTGGTTCAGAAAAATAAAGAAACAGAATAATGAATAAACAATAATGAATAACAATAATGAATAACAATAATGAATAAACACCCCTTGACAACGAATTTAAATAGCGATATTATAGCAGCATGAGAACGATCGCATTCTCATGTATGGTAATTTTAGTTCTATAAGTTGAAATCGCTGATTAATAAACATTTTATAGAACTTTTCTTTTATAAAAAAATGAGAACGTTTTCATGGAAAGGTGGTTGGATATGGCTGCAACAATTTTAGATGTAGCAGATTTGTGCGGATATTCCAAGGCGACTGTTTCCCGTGCGTTTGCCAGCCCGGATCAGGTTGCGGAAAAAACGCGCCAGAGAGTATATGAAGCTGCACGTGCATTGAATTACACACCTGATGCTATAGCGCGGGCAATGGTTCGAGGTCGTACGGATAATATTGGGTTTGTTATCTATGAAAAGCAGTATCCTGTGGTGCTGAATCCCTTTTATTCGCCGATATTTGAAAGTGTACTGCAGACCTGTGCTCGAAAAGGCTATAGCCTTTTTATCTCGTCTGACCGGGATTTACGCTTGCCTAACGGGCAGACCTGCGTGAAAAAGCAAATGGATGGTATTATTCTTGCCGGTCAATCTGATGCACAGATGGTAATGGATCTAAGACGCCAGAATATGCCGGTTGTAGTGCTGAATAACGCAATTGATGTGGATGATTTGACCTGCGTTACGACCGATCAGTATGGTGGTGCGCTGCTTGCTATGCGGCATCTGACCGAGCGGGGACATCGCAAAATCGCGATCATCGCAGGTGCGTTCTCGCCTCATGTATGCACTTCCCGTTACAATGGCTATTGTGATGCACTGAGGGAGATCGGACAGACGATTGATCTTCGTTTTGTGCAGACCATAGAACCAACAGCAGAGCAAGCTACCCAATGTGCGTCAATGATGCTGTCCTTACCCGATCGCCCTACGGCCATTTTCTGTACCAATGATACAATTGCCGTCGGAACTTTAAAGGCGGCGCTGCGCGCAGGATTACGGATTCCTCAGGATGTTGCTATCATTGGTTTTGATGATAGTGAAATCAGTCATTTGGTAGAACCGGAATTAACCACGGTGCGTGTGGATAAGGCTGCCATGGGCTGCATTGCAGCAGAGCAGCTGATTGCTCAAATAGAAGGGGAGACTCCTCCGAAGCAAGTAATTCAAACACCAGTGGAGCTGGTGATTCGACAGACTACTTAGAAACGTGGATTGGCATCTTTTGTTTGGCGAAAAATGAACTATGGTGAGGTGTGTATTGGAAGTAACATTTATCAATGTAGGCTATGGAGACGCTATTTTAGTTGAATCGAATGGATTTACACTGCTGCTGGACGGCGGCAGTGCATTGACAGGAGAGTTTAAAGACTTTCCGTTTCGTATCCCTGCGGCGGAGTACATAAAGCAAACAGGGCTGTCAAAGATTGATCTGATGATTCTGTCTCATATTCACGAGGATCATATCGGTGGATTAGAGGCTATTTTCGATCAGGTTTCTGTGGGTGAGATTCGCTTGCCTTATGACCCAGCTTTGTTTCTAAAAGGAACGACGTTGGCTGCTGCTCGATCCGTGCCGCCCAGCGTTCATCTATTCACTTCAGCCCTCCTTGCTACAATTCGTATTCTGGAGTTGGCAAAACATCAGGCAATTCCAGTGAAAGTCCTGCAGAACGGGGATCGTATCCTTCTGTCATCAGGCATAGAACTTGATGTACTTGCACCATCCTTTGAAACGAAGCAGTCTTTTGAGAATCTGCTGACAGAGGCATTGACAGCGGAGGACTCGACAAAAGCGCTTCTTGATCTTGATCGTACTGCAAACGAAAGCAGTCTGCTTCTCAAGGTTAGTGCCGAAAACACCGCATTGTTGCTGTCAGCAGACCATTGCCCTGACAAATGGTCTCCGGAATTCTTTTCAGCGCTCCAAAATGTAAACGTTCTCAAATTGCCGCACCATGGTCAAAAGGACAGCATTAGCGAGGAAGTATTTTCTAAAATGCCGCTGACCCATGTCATTACAACGGCATCTTCTGATCGACGCTATCACAGTGCGAACCCAGAGGTATATAACACCTTACTGCGTTTACATCCCAATGTAACTCTACTTTTTACAGATGAACGAGACTATCCCCCTTATTTCCAAAACCCGGACGGCGCTCGCGCCATAAAGCTTGTGATTGATTCCCGTGGGATTCACACGGAATTTATCAGATAAATTTGTTTTGATAAGAATGGAGGAATTACAATGAAAAGCTCGATGAAACGATTCTTCACCGTCCTTTTGGCATTAGCGCTGCTGATATCGGTGACTGCCTGTGGTGCAAAGCCTGCGGCAAATGGCTCAACGCCGGAAGATAGTGAAAAACCTGCAGACGGCTTCCCTGAAAAGCAGGTTACCATCATTATGCCTTGGAGTCTCGGCGGCGGACCGGACACCATTGCACGCCAAATCGCATCCTATGGTGAAAAATACTTGGGTGTACCTGTTATCGTGGAGAATAAAACTGGTGGCGCAGGAACAATTGCAATGGCTGCTGCGCTTCAGGCTGCGGACGACGGTTATTCCATGATCGTGGCAAACGGCCCGTTATTTTCACTGACACCAAGCTTTCAGAACGTCAATTATACAATCGATGATATAACGCCTCTTATCGGTATGCGTGAGGTTGAGTTCGTTGTTCTGTCAAACCCGGGCAAAAGTGGTATCGAAACCCTGGATCAGCTCAAGGAGTATGCAGCATCGGGAAAAACCATAAAATATGCAACCACCGGTGGTCCGGGCAACGATAGCTATACGATGATCTCAGTGCTCTTCAAGAGGTTGGGTCTGCCGGCAGAAGCGGTACCTTATGACGGCGGTCAGGATGCAATCAATGCTCTGGCTGGCGGACATGTGGATATTGCCATTGGATCCCCTCCCGTCTATCGCGATTATGTCAAGAGCGGAGAGCTCGCCTGCCTTGGGACCTTTATTCCCGATGGCATAGAGGTTGATGGAATCGGCAGGATTCCTTCCTTCAAGGAGCAGGGAATTGATGCGGAGTTTATCGGTATGGACTATTTTGCAGTAAGATCCAGTGTGGATGATGCAAAGAAAAAGGTTTTGACTGAGTTTCTTCAGAAGGTTTATGCGGATCCTGAGTTCCAGAAGTTTATGTCCGAAATGGGAATGAAAGCATGGGACGGCACGGAGGACGAAATTCTGCAAAAGATCGATGAACAAAGCAAGGCGATGGAAGACTATATCACGCTCCTCAAATAACATAACATCAAGCTTACTGTGCGGTGGGGGGGCCTGTTTTCCGATGGGGCCTCTCTTCCGCACCTGTGAAACCGAGGTGATAGCATGAAACTGAAATACAATTCGGAAATTATGTCGGGATCTGTTTTCTTGGTCGCAGCTGTGGTGCTGTGGCTGCTGATCCCAAGTCAGATCGATACAATGGAAACCTCTGCGATCAACGCGCAGACGGTGCCCAAAATTGTAATCGGAGGAATGGGAATATTCTCATTCTGTTTGCTCCTGCAAGGCATCTTTACAGCGCCAAAAAAAGAAGTTGTCATAACAAGGACAACCCTGAGTTCAGAACACTTTCAAAAGGAACTCAAAAGCATCATATACGCGGCTATCTTTTTGGCTTATCTCGTAGCGCTTACATGGGTGGGATTTCTGATTTCCACTATGCTGCTGACCATTGCAATTCTAGTTTTTTACGGCGCCCGCAGGTGGTATTATTATGCAATCCCGCTTGCCATGGTAGGAGTCGTGTATTTCATATTCAAGATGTTGCTTAGGGTTTCATTGCCGTAAACAAGAAAGGGGGAGAAAAATGGACTTATTTTTTGCTGGTCTGGAGACACTTTTGCAGTGGCAAAATTTCTTGATTATCCCAGTGGGTTTGGCCCTAGGCATTGTTGTTGGAGCAATTCCCGGGCTCACATCAGATCTGGGAATTATTCTCTGTATCCCGTTAACCTATGGAATGGATCCTACCATGGCGATTCTGATGCTGCTTGCGATCTACTGCGGGGGTACATATGGGGGTTCGATTACCGCAATCCTCATTAATACACCGGGAACGTCGGCAAATGCTGCTACACTTTTTGATGGCTATCCCATGGCCAAGAAAGGTGAGGCATACAAGGCACTTTCTATGGCACTGTTTGCCTCGACAATCGGCGGACTGATCAGTGCAGGTTCCTTGTTGTTTCTTGCACCTCAGATTGCAAAGATTACATTGCTTTTCGGCCCGGCAGAGTACCTGGCCCTTGCAATATTCGGCCTTTCCGTCATTGCAAGCGTATCAAATAAAAGTATCTTTAAGGGTTTGATCGGTGCCTGTATCGGAATCTTTATATCGACCATCGGAATGGACAATATTAGCGGAACAACACGCTTTGTTTTTGGAAAGATCAACCTTATGAGCGGCATCAATCTTATTATTGCATTGATTGGATTATTTGCGATCTCTGAGATTATGATGAAATCTCAGTATAACCCGCGTACAGACAGAAAAATTGTTGATGCATCCAGTATTACCAAAAGCAAAATCACGCGAGAGGAATACAAACGATGCCGGAAGCCCATTGGAATTGGATCTCTCACCGGAGTAATCATTGGTGCAACGCCGGGTACCGGAGGCGGATTAGCTGCGTTTATCGCATATAATCAGGTTAAAACTACCTCGAAACACCCGGAGACCTTCGGCGAAGGTGAAATTGAGGGAGTCGCTGCTTCCGAATCTGCAAATAATGGTGCCTGCGGCTCAACTATGATCCCCATGCTGACCCTTGGTGTGCCCGGTGACGGAGCAACCGCGATTCTTATGGGCGCTTTCATGATTCATGGCATGGTGCCTGGTCCTATGCTGTTTCGGGAACAAGGCAATATTCTATATGCCATCATGCTGGGACTTTTCGTAGTCAATATTTTCATGTATCTCATCGGTAGTGTCTTCACAAGATTCTATGCACACATAACACGGATTCCTTACGAACTTCTGGCGTGTATTGTGCTGACCTTCTGCATTGCCGGTGCCTATTCCACCAGCAACAGTCTGTATGATGTCTATATCATTATCGTGGTTGGTATTTTGGCATATTTCCTTAGGAGAATGGACTTCCAGTTAGTGCCGATTCTTCTGGGGATCGTGCTTGGACCTCTCGCAGAAATGAATTTCAGACGTGCTTTGATTCTATCTGATGGCAGCCTTAGTATTTTCGTCACTCGACCCATCAGCCTTGGATTTCTGCTCATTGCATTAGGCTCTGTTCTGCTGTTTGCCTGGAGAAATTCACGGGCCAAGAAGAAGGCGCTGGCTTAAGCGCAATAAAATTAGGAGGAAGAACGCAATGAAAAACCATTCCAGACGTTTTTTTAGCATTTTACTCGCAACAGGGTTATTTTTCAGCATGGGAGGCATGGCAGCTGCTGCTTCGTTGGAAGCAGCCATTCCATCGGGAGAATCTACTTCATTGGCAGAAGCCATTCCGTTGGGAGATGCTGCTTCATTGGAAGAAGCCATTCCGTTGGAAGAAGCTTCTTTGTCGGAAGCAGCTGCGCCTGCGGGGGAGGTAAGCGTCGCGATGTCCTATCACAACAATGAAGTGACGGTTAAGGGTTCCGACGGGATTCAGATTACAAGCGGAACTTTTACAGTAAAGGAATTCAGTATCACCTCGGGTCAAGATCCCAATGGGAAAAACTATGTCGGAAAGGTACATACCTTGTCCAATGGAAAATTTTCTTTTGAAGTCGGCCGCAGCGGATCGGGAACGGTAGCGTCCTGGTTTAATACACGGCTTTCGGGTTACAATGACAACAGTGTGAACGGAGATCGTACAACCTTTGATCACTCGGCCGGAGATCTTAATTTTGCATTTATCGGGGATCTGAGACTTGCTATTACCGCTCCTGGTTATTCTCAAGGGATTACAGTTACTTTTCCTGATGCCGCCTTTGCACAGGGGAAATCAGGAGTGAGCAATAATTGGTGGTTTGGACAGAAAAAAGGCCAGCACACCCGTGATAGTGACGGCCCCGAACGTGTTCTTGTGTTTGGTACCGATACCAGCGGCCGTACGGTTTATGCCTCGTTTTTACGGGGAGGGAATGATGTGAGCACAATCTCTCTGGAAGCGCTGTATGTTCCGGGTACCGCAAAAGACCGTGCGGTTCCAATACCTGATGTCAGAGCAGCCTTCCGGGGACTTCCAGTTAATGGCAGTCTGACAAACCTACAGGGCTTTACCGGTAACTATGATTCGATTTCCTGTCATGTCCAAGGATATACACAGTATGATAATGCGGAAGGCAATCGTTATGCTCTTCTGACCCATAGTGTTTCATCTGCTTCCTATGCTCACATCGTTGCTGGTAAGAAAAACGGCAGCGATCAGTACGGATTTAAAACGTATCTGAGCAATTGGAACCATCCGGGAGGAATCCAGAGCATCGGAGATTATTTGCTCGTTCCCACAGAGCAAGATACGCAGGCCCATATCTCGCTTTATGATCTTCGCTCGCTGCCGGTACAGGAACTGCGCAGGGTGGAACCCTTTGATCTGGCTGTGAACCATAAAGCTGGTGCCTTGGGTATTACTACCTATGAAGCGGCAGGAATAGAGTACTACCTGATGATAGTAGCCCATCTGGATGAAAGTAACAGCGTTTATCATGTTTACCGCGCTCCGGCTTCCGGAGGGCTTGAAAATGCGTCGTTTACTGAAGTGGGAAGCTTTGGTTTTGCAAAAGACTTTCAGGGATTTGGTCTGGTTACGGAAGAAGGAACGAATGCTGTTTACTTGATCGGTCTATGGTCTCAGAATTCAGGAGCTTCTTATGCTGATTATGCATATCTGTATCAAATCAATACGCAAAACTGGACCATCGGTCAAGAGCTCGATCAGATTCATATGATCAGTAACGGTGGTGGAATTGGTACGTTTGGTGTACATTTCCGGTATGGAGCTGGTGTGTTTGTTACGCAGAATCAGGAACTGATCTTATCTGCAACAGAGCGTAATCGCGGCAGTTCTTTGGCGGTAAATGACTGGATCAATTAAAGCAGATATCATTGAAATTCAAAGGGAAAATGGACATTTCTCCTCAATTCAAACTGTCCTTTCCAATATGTTCTCTGCATAGCAGATGACAGACCCTCAATACAAGATCGCCCTGCCTTTGTCAGCTCGCAGGGCGATTTTGTTATGGATGATATTTTGCATATGCAGTGTTTCGAAATCATTGTCAAACAGCTGGTCAAGTCCTGACAACCGGATTGGTTCTTGACAATCAGAGCTCCGAAACGTATTATTTAATTGTATTAATTAATTCTATTAAAAAATAAGAGGGTTTTGATTTACCCATGATTAAAGATAACTTGACAAGCAGATCCATCAGAAACAATAACAGTTATAATATCCTGAAAGCTCTGGTTGATCAGCAAAGGCTACAGCGCAGCGAACTTACTGTTTACAGTAAGGTTAGTGTTATAACTGTAAACAAAATAGTGGATAAGCTGCTGGCTGCGGGGGTTCTCACAGAAACTACAGCCGAAAGCAGTATTGGACGAAAACCGAAGGAATTAACATTCCCACAGGACTTGGGGTTTTTTTGCTGTATCAATCTGTGCAAAATAAGCCAGATCGGGTACTTTATCTATGATATCCACTCCAAGCCGCTTTCAGAAGGACTGGTTCGGGTCGAACGAGAGTCTGATTTTCATACTGCTTTGGGAGAGTGTCTGTTTCAAATCGGCCAAGCTGCCAGGCAGATGGCTATGCCTTTGCTGGGCGTTTGCGTATCTGTTCCCAGTGTATATTACGAGCAGGAGGATGCCGTAAATTGTGATCTGATTCCGGGGCTTGAGAACATTCGATTGAAAAAGCTGCTGAGAGAATCCTTTTGCATTGAAAATATAACCATTATTCACGACGTATGCGCCTCTGCTGGGATAGAATACCGGCTTGCTCACACCGACAGCCTGTATTATTTCTATCTGGGTGACGGACTGGGCAGTGCCTATGTTCGAAAAGGGGAGCTGATACAGGGAGACTCCTATGCTGCGGGTGAAATAGGACAAGGGATTACTTCATTTGAGGGGGAAGAATGCACTTATGAAAGTATCCTTTCCATCTCAGGTCTATGCAGACAGCTGGGTGCTTCCGGACAAGATGAACTGGAGGAGACTCTGAAGCGGTATCCGGCCATGGGGACAATAGAAAAAAAGAAGATTGATCCCATATTAGGCCTCGCAGGAGAATTCCTTTACAATATTTGCTGGATTTTGAATCCCGGCATGATCGTAATCGATTCGAGTATTCCAATTCTTGCTGAATTGATCCGGTTTGTTACAATGAAAAAATGTGAACGTCTGGGATCTGCTCCTATTGGGAATCATGTCAGTGTTACTCTTCCAATGGAAAAAAACCATTATGCAATGAAAGGATGTGTCTTGCTGCTTGTAGAACGTTGGATTGAAAAAATTCTGGAGGAAGCATCAAAGGGAAGTGTATTAGACGTCAATTAAGTCTAATCTAATCATAAAAATAGCGATAAGCGGGGGAGAAAAAGTGAAATTAATAAGAGCAAAAGATTACAAGGACATGAGCCGCAAGGCAGCGAATTTTTTATCGGCACAAGTCATCCTTAAGGAAAACAGTGTATTAGGACTTGCCACTGGCGGTACAGCAGAGGGCATCTATGAGCAGCTTGTGGAATGGTATCGAAAGGGGGACATCGATTTTTCTTCTGTTTCAACCATTAATTTGGACGAGTATGTAGGCCTTGACGGAACCAATGAACAGAGCTACCGTTATTTTATGAACTATCATTTGTTCAGCCAGATCAATGTGAAAGAGAAAAACTGCCATCTTCCAAACGGTATGGCGGATAACATAGATGAGGAATGTGCCAGATATGACAGACTGATTGAAAAGCTGGGCGGGATTGACATGCAGCTGCTGGGGATTGGAGAAAACGGACATATCGGTTTCAATGAACCGGATGAGGCCTTTGAACAGATGACCCACTGCATCAACCTCAAAGAGGGAACCATTGAGGCGAATTCCCGGTATTTTGCCACAAGAGAAGATGTGCCAAAGAGGGCCATTACCATGGGAATCAAAGCAATCATGCAGGCAAAAGCCATTGTACTTTGTGCCAGCGGGGCAAAGAAAGCAGATATCCTTCAAAAGGTTCTCTATGGACCAGTAACTCCTGAAGTTCCGGGATCGGTGCTCCAGATGCATCCGCGTCTGATCGTCGTTGCTGACGAGGAAGCTCTGGGCAAATAATATAAAATAATAGATGGAAGATCAAAATGCCAGAATTATCTCTGGCATTTTTTATTTTCAACCTTCATAGCGGAGGGGCAGCCGCTTTATTACATTTCTGTCCTTGATATAGTCCAGAAGCCTTAGGGTGCTCCCGCAAGGGCACTGCTCGTTTTTCCAGCGGCTGATGTCCCCGGTGCGGTATCGGATAAAGGGCATGCCGACTCTGGTGAGGGAGGTAAATACGATTTCGCCCCATTCACCGTCAGGCAATGGTTGTCCTGATATTGGGTCGATGATCTCCAGATAGAGGTCAGCTTCCCGTACATGGTATCCCTGCTGATGCTCGCAGCTTACCCCGCAGCCCAGGCCCATTTCTGTCATGCCGTAATGTTCAAATACTTCTGAACCCCACGCTTTTGCAATGGTTTCCCTTACCTTGTCCGAGACAAAATCTGCGCTGAGCAGTACGGTTTTCACAGAAGAGCACTGGGGAAATTTTTCTGCAAGAAGGGACACTTGCCCCGGCATTCCGGCAAGGGAAGTGATCCTATGTTTTTCGATCTTTAACACGATGTCTTCAAGAGACAGCGAATAGAGGGGCACTGCAGCGCAACCAAAACGCGCTAAACCTTTGATCAGCTGGTCGCCTACCGATGCGGGCGTTTCGTGAGGGAAGAGAATGCCGACTGTGTCTGCTTCACTCACAAGGCACTGCATTCCATAGTGGAAAAAATCCCGGCAAAGTTCGAGATCCTCTTCTGTAAAAAAGACTCGTTTTGACGGGCCGGTGCTCCCGCTGGTATTTAAAGTCACGATTCGTGCGATCTCGTTGGGGTGGACACAAAGCATGCTGTAGGGATCAGCCTGCAGATCACCCGGTATTGTAAATGGCAGTTCGTTCATTTGAGTCAGTGATGACAGCTGGCGATTACCAATTCGGGTGCGGTAATGAAGGCTGTTTCTGCAGGCATGCTCCAGTGTCTGATTGATCATGTTCAGCTGATAAGCAGCAAGTTCCCTCAAGCCGAAGGGTTTTGAACCATTAATTTTATTACGAATCCATTGATCCAATGTGGGTCTTCTGTTCATGAAAAGCTCCTTTTTAAGCCTGCCGATATGATTCGAATAAGAAAGATGTGCCGTCTTCTTTTATCTATGAGACGAGTGTAGCATGGAAGTTCCGAAAGTTCAACATTCTTAAAGTGTTTTCCAGGTTATCTTCACTGGTACAGTGAAATGGATGGTGGATAGATCCTCTTGCTATGGGTGCTGCCATGATATGGAATTTTCATCTTAAATGGTGTATAATATGTGAAATCGTAACTGCATGAGCCGGGCATACTATGTAAGGAAGACACCCTCCTTTGAAAGAGGAGCGTATAAAAATTCAGAAGGGAATCGGGGGATTTATGATTGATGTACTTGAGATGACGAAAAAATACGGCAAATTTAAGGCCAACGACAGGCTTACACTGTCTGTGGAAAAGGGGGAGCTGGCCATACTCCTGGGGCCCAACGGAGCGGGGAAATCAACGCTGATCAAGTCTGTTTGCGGGCTGCTGCGTTTTCAAGGAGATATTAAAATTGGAGGCCATGAGAACCATACAGTGGAAGCAAAGCGCCTTTTGGGGTATGTTCCGGAATTTCCTGTGCTCTATCCGATTCTGACTGTCACAGAGCATCTGGAGTTTATTGCAAAGGCGTACAGGCTCGACCAATGGGAAAAAAGAGCCGAGGAACTGCTTGCCAGGTTCGAGCTTGATGATAAAAAGAAAAAGCTGGGTAAGGAACTTTCCAAGGGAATGCAACAAAAAGTAAGTGTTTGCTGTGCGCTGCTTCCTCAGCCTCAAGCTGTTATCTTTGACGAGCCCCTTGTCGGCCTGGATCCTCACGGAATCAGGGAATTGAAAGGGGTAATCTCTGAACTTCGAGCCAGCGGATGTGCACTCCTTGTCAGTACCCATATGATCGAAAGCATGGAAGAAAACTGGGATGTGACTTACATTATGGTAAAAGGCCGGATAGAGCGTGTCTGCAGGCGCGAGGATATCGGCGCAGACCAGAGTCTAGCTGACGTCTACTTCTCCATCACCGAAGGAAAAGAGAAGGAGGCGGTACTGTGAACAGCCTGATTTTTCTTTTGGTGAGAAGTGGAAAAAACACTTTCCTAGAACTGATGAGAAAGCCGGCAAAACTCATTCTCTGGCTCGTTTTGGTTGGGTTAATGATAGGTCTATTCGTTTTGACGATGTATACCCAGAAGAGTGGGGGAGCTTACGCAGATCTTGTGTGGCTCAAGGGGGCTTTGATGCTGCTGCTGCTTATTTTTGCAGTGATCGCAGTGCAGAAGGGACTTTCAAACGGTGATGTCATCTTTGATATGAATGATGTGAACCTGCTGTTTGTATCGCCTGTCAGTTCCCGTAAGATCTTGATGTATGGAATCCTGCGAATGGCGAAAATGGCACTGTTAGCCGGTTTTTTTATCTTATTTCAGAGCAACTCACTCAGTTCAAATTTTGGGGTCGGTTTCTGGGCAGTATTTCTTGTGCTGTTTGCTTTTGTACTTGCCGTCAGCCTGCTTCAAATTATTTCGCTCTTAATTTACAGCCTGGCTAACGGGAAACCTAAGCGGAAACGTAAAGTCCGCATTTTGACTGCGATTGTATTTTTGCCGCTGGCAGTTTCTCTGGTGTCAGCGCTGGTCAGAACAGGAGATCCCCTCTTGGCGGCTGAAAATACGTTAAAGGCACCGGTTGCATCCTGGACGCCTGTGGTGGGATGGGCGGCAGAGGGAGTTGTTTCGATCATTTCGGGGAATACTGGTGCTGGGCTGATGTTTTTCGGGCTCATTATAATCACCGGGGCATTCCTGATTCTCTACATTGCTCTCAGCAATCCAGATTATTATGAAGACGTCCTGGTTGCAACGGAGACAACCTTTGAGAAAAAACGGGGGCTGTCTGAAGGTCAAATCAATACAGAAGCGATTTCCGGGAAAAAGGTAAAAATCGTCGGAATGGGCATTGGGGGACTTGGTGCAAACACAATCTTTTATAAGCATTGGAGAGAATCATTTCGGGCAGGCACTCTTGGGTTTTGGGGAATGTCCTCCATCCTCACAGTGTCCGGTGTAATTCTAATGTCGTTGTTTCTTCGAAAAGCCGGAGGCAACGGGATATTAGTACTTCTTCAGACGCTGATGTGGCTGCAGATTTTCTTAATCGGTACCGGGCGCGGGCTGAAAGAGCTTTACATGCATTACATTTATCTGATTCCTGAGAGCTCCTTCCGAAAGATTCTGTGGAGCAATTTTGAAATCGCTTTTAAAGTATTGGCTGAAAGTATTGTGATTTTTCTTGCGGCAGGATTGATTCTAAGGGCGTCGTTCCTTATGACTCTGGCATCCGCTGCGGTTTATGTCCTGTTCTCATTTCTGCTGCTGGGAATCAATTATTTATCTCTGCGGTGGACCGGAGCGGATATCAGCGGCGGTCTGATGATTTTGATCTATATGATTGCTGTGGTCTTGATTATGCTGCCAGGTTTGGCTGCGGCAATTGTGATTGGAACCATGGTTGGAGGTATGGGTGTTTTGCTGGGGATGGCGGTTCTCGCATTGTGGGAGCTGGCAGCAGGAATGGGATGCTTTTGGCTATCCAAGGGTGTCCTTCATCGGTGTGATATGCCCGTAATGAAAACCGTAAAATAAGATGGAAAGCTCGATCCTGATCAATGGATCGGGTGTTAATGAAAAGAAGGAGGAAGATTCATGGAAACAATGAAGACCATTGCGATGAGACAATCGTGCAGGGAATACACGGGGGAGCAGCTGACTGAATCAGAGCTCAAGACTGTTTTGGAGGCGGCAAATGCGTCTCCGGTAGGCATGGGCAAATTTGAGGATATGATGCTTACTGTCGTACAGAAAAAGGATCTGCTTGAAAAACTGGATGAGGCAGGAGCCAAATTTTACGGGAATCCCGATATGCATCCATTATATGGAGCTCCGACGGTAATCATAGCGTCTGCCAAGGATACAGGAATTGACAGGAGAATGGTTGGATTTTGCAATGCGGCTTGTATGATCGAAAATATGGCACTTGCAGCTACAGATCTGGGGCTTGGAAGTGTATATCTCATGGGATCCATCATGGCACTTGGTGGAGACTCGGATCTGAAACAAGATATGAAAATCCCAGCTGATTTTATTCCGGCCTCAGCCATTGCTCTTGGAGCAACAACCCAGCCGCTGAAAGAGCGGGATTTAACCGTCTCTAAGGTCAGCGTTGAGTATCTCAAATAAAAGAAGACCTTCGAGGAACAGTAATAAAGACCTTCTAAAAGGCGGCCTAGAAGTGCACCCCAAATGTTGGATGAAATCTACCATTTGGAGGTGTACTTTTTTATGACCAAATTTAGCAAGGATTTTCGTTTTTATTTAATTTCCATTTCCATCAACACCTCATCGCAATTGGGGAACTTTGGACAGTTCAAGCAATCCTTCCAGATCTTATGAGGCATTCCTTCCTTGCTGATCTCTTTGAAACCGCATTTTTCGAAGAATGCGGTCTGATACGTAAGCGTAAATACTTTTTGTATCCCCAGCTCTTTTGCTTCCTCTAAAAAATGCTGTACCAGCTTTTTCCCGACTCCTTGTCCCGAAAAGCTCTCCTTGACAGCAAGTGTTCTTACCTCAGCGAGATCAACCCAAAGGATGGAAAGGGCACCGATTCCCACTACTTCGCCATCCTCCTCCATCACGGAGTAATTTCTAATATCCTCATAAATGGCGCTTCTGGAGCGCGCTAACATTAAACCTTTCTTTGCATAATGATACACTAATTTATGTATTGCCTCCGAGTCGGACAATCTAGCCTTTCTGATAATCATACTGTTTCCTTTCCTATCGCACAAAAGTATTTCCGTATATCATAACAGATTTTCATGCAAAGCTCAATACATAATATACATTATTTTGCATAAAAATTCATTTCTTCATTTCTTGTATTCCCTCCAGTTTTCATTGTACTAAAACTAGCAATTTTTCAATTCCGTTGAATTGAAAAGGAAATGTGCTATCATACAGTTAAATCCAAAGTAATATGTTACAGGCAGCCATACATTCAAACAATATATTTAAGGCCGCTATCAATCCGAAATAAAGCGAATAATGACTAAAATCAAAGCAGCGGAAGCACGGTAAAAGATATCGAGAAAAGGAGGTTCCTTTGATGTATGATACAATGAAACCTGAAAAACGGAACTTTATTATTGAGCGATTGCTAAGAGTTGAGTGGGATATGTTTCAGAGAGTCGGAAGCACCGATGGCAAGGTTCAATGCCAGGAGGACTGGCACACCTTCCACATTATGAGATACTCCTATTATAACGCCTGGAGCAACAGCATGATTCTAAGTTACGTTAGAGATCTGGAAGAAGCAATGAATGCGGAGCGGAATTTAATTACGGAGAAGTATGCTTATATGATGGAGTACACCGATCCGGAATATTTCAATACCAGACTACAGCCCTATCTGCCTGCGATCGATGAGGAAACAAGACGTCTTATCGATGAAATCGCAGCATATCTGGTAGGTTGTGATAAAGAATTTGCAGCAAGATACCCCAAGATTGGAAAAAAGGGCAGACCAATTGAAGCCGCAAGGGACAATTCGGCGGCAACTTCTGCCGAGACATATACCAAGGGAGAACTAAGAACCTATTCGAAGTACACCCTGAGACACTTCGTCGATTATATCCGGGGCTGCAAGGAGAGCGGAGCAAACTTTGCCTTTCTGGTTAAGGATAAAATGGTTAAAATGTATGGTTATGCATCCCTTGATGATGCAGAAGCAAAAATGGGAGAATAAAAGGCGGATTTCAAGATGAAATCGGAATATTTTTACAACAAGCTGGATGAGCTATTCCGTAGTGGAAGTATCCAAGAAGCGGAGAACTATATCATCAGAACCATGGAGCAGGTGCAGAAGGAGAATGATCTTCCGGCACTCATTTCCCTTGCAAACGAACTGGGCGGTGTTTTTCGCGTTACCGGACGGCTGGAGGAGGCACAGAAGGTTTATCATGTAGCACTGGAGACAATACGTCTTCTCAAGCTGGAGGGTACAGAACAGCATGGGACAACTCTGATGAATCTGGCCAGTGTTCATTCTGAAGGAAAGCAAGCCTCAAAGGCGTTGGACCTCTACGAGCAGGCAGCAGAGATTTTTACAAAAAAGGGTCTGGCGCAAGACTACCGGATGGCAGCTTTGTATAATAACCTGAGTCATGTATACGATTTGCTCGGGAAGGCGGATCAGGCGCTTCATTGTGCGGAAAAATCATTGGCCGCTGTTAAGACGCTTTCAGGGCAGGAGGTTGAGTTAGCAACGACCTATTCGACCCTCGCGGTGAGATACCTGAATTTGCAAGAAGAAGCTAAGGCTGAAGAGGCGTTGAAAGAAGCAGAGCGGATCTTTATCTCACTACCAGGGAAGTCGAACGTGCATTACGCAGCTACCTTGAATGCCTTTGGGGACTTGCGTTTTCGTCAGCAGCGGTATGCTGATGCGGTATCGTTCTTTGAAAAGGCACTGAACATTATAACCGAAAATTATGGTAAAAAAAGTTCTTATGCGGAGGTATCGCAGAAGAATTTAGAAAAAGCCAGGAATTTGCTGCTGCAAAAAAAAGCATCACCTGATGTTTCTGGATTGAGGGAGCAAAATCACAGCCTGAATATGCGCATGACAGGATTAGGGCTCTCGGAAGCCTATTTCGATGAGATCGGAAGGGCAATGATAAGAGAGCAATTTTTTCAGTACGAAAAATACATGGCTGTCGGCCTGGTGGGTGAAGGCTCCGAATGCTTTGGTTTTGATGATGAATTTTCTGAAAGCCACGATTTCGGTCCCGGGTTTTGTATTTGGCTGCCCGATGATATTTATAGAGCTGTGGGGGCAGAAATTCAGGAGGCTTACAACCGTTTACCGAAGACATATCGGAACCAATCCCGTGTGACCACTGCCGAGGGGGGCGGAAGATTAGGCGTCTTCAGTATCAATGATTACTATAAAAAATATATTGGTGCTGGAGATATTCCGAAGGATCCGGTGGAGTGGCTCTTTATGCCGGAAACCAGTCTGGCAACCGTCACCAACGGAAAGGTCTTCGTGGATCATTGGGGGGAGTTCAGCAGAATTCGCAGCGGACTTTTAAATTTCTATCCCCAGGATACTCTTTTGAAGAAGCTGGCTGCAAGAATTGCCATGATGTCACAAGCGGGGCAATATAATTATGAACGATGTATGAAACGGGGAGAAACGGCAGCGGCATATCTATCCTGCGGGGAATTTATCAAGAATACCATTTCAGCAGTATATCTGCTGAACGGAAGTTATATGCCGTTTTATAAATGGATGTTCCGCGGTATGGACAAACTGGAGCATCTGAAAGAAATTAAGCCTATGCTGGAACAGCTGGCTGCAATGCCGGATATTCCGCAGAATACAACCACAAAGGCGGATCTCATTGAATCGGTCTGCATGAAAGTGAGAGATGAGCTCAAGCGGCAGGGTTTGATCTTCGGTAACGACGCATTTCTCAACAATCATTGCCGGGATCTTATGAGCAGGATTGAAGATCCGCGGATCAAGGGCCTTCCTGTCATGTTTGACGGGAAATAATCGACAAAATTACTGAAAATTACAAATATTGCGACAAATGGACATTTCTTATTGCATCAAAAAATATTCAATGTTAAAATATTGACCAGAAAGGGTTTTCAGACAACGATGGGGTTATGCCTCATCGTTTTTTTTCTAATACGAGTGTGTCCGGCAAAGCTGATCACTTACAAGTCGGTGAAAGTCCGACCTGCGGAATCACCAAGGGCCCGAGCAGAAGGAAAAAATGGGACAGACCCTGACCGAAATGGACTAAGCTGACTCGAGAAAGAAAGAGAGGCGGAACATGGACGTATTAAAGCGCAAGGAACTCAAGCGGATGGTATCGGCTGGATATGACAGTGAGTTTTACAAGGTCATGGTTGAATATTTGGGAGAAGAAATCTTCGTTGCAGACGGATCAGGAAAGATTTTGTTTGTAAATCCGGCTTCGGTTAAGATGATCGGCTTGCCGGTGGATCAAATCGTTGGAAGAACTGCGGAGCAACTGGAGCAGGAGGGTTATTTTTCCGTCAGCAGCACTATGGAGGTAATTCGCCAAAAAAGAACGGTAAATCTGCTTCAGAAATTGAAGGACGGCAGAACTGTTCTTGCCACCAGCGTGCCAATCTTTGATAAAGAGCAGGATGAGATCGTGATGATCATCAGTACCTCAAAGGATGTAGATGCAGTAAACGAGCTGCTGCATACGGTAGAAAAACAGGCTGTTGAAATAGAAAAAACAAAAGCAGAAATCCATAACCTACGAGAATCCATGTTTGAGGCGGAGGGCTTTATATCAGGTGATCCCATCATGAATGAGCTGAAGGATACTCTGATTCGTGTGGCGCCCTTGGATGTCTCTGTACTGATACAGGGCGAAACAGGAGTGGGCAAGGAACTTGTAGCCAAGTCGCTTCACCGCTTCGGCAGCAGGATCAATGGACCATACATAAAGATTAATTGCGCTACTATACCGGAGCCGCTTATTGAATCGGAATTGTTCGGATATGATAAAGGAGCGTTTACTGGCGCTAGCACCAGCGGAAAAAAGGGCAAGGTAGAAATGGCACATATGGGCACCTTGTTTTTAGATGAAATCGGCGAACTTCCGCTTCAGCTTCAAGTGAAGCTTTTGGATTTTATTCAGGATGGAACCTTTACACGGGTGGGAGGCACCCAGCGCCTAAGTGTAAACACAAGGGTGATTGCTGCTACAAATCGAGATTTAAAGAAGATGTCTGAAGAAGGGAACTTTCGGAAGGATTTGTACTATCGGCTTAACGTAATACCTATTACGGTTCCTCCGCTCAGGGATAGAAGCGGAGACATTGGTGTTCTTGCTAAATATTTTTTATCCAGATGCAATTCACGGTATCGGTGCTATAAAAAATTAGAGGGAGGGCATCTGCCGATTTTGACCCAATATAGCTGGCCAGGAAATGTCAGAGAACTGGAAAATGTAATAGAGAGACTGTTTGTTATGACCGAAGAAAATGTAATCGGAAAGGATGCGATCATCAATGTACTTCGGGAAAATAGTCAAGTTTCTGGTAGCTTCACATACACTTCTTCTGCTTCTCTTGTTCCGGCGGAAAGTCTCCGCCCTCTAAAAGAGGCAAAGTGGGAGCTTGAAAAGCAACTGGTTAGCTCTGCATACCAGCAGTATCGTTCGACTTATAAGGTGGCAGAGGTTCTTTGTGTAGATCAATCCACCGTTGTCAAGCTGCTTCACAAACATAAATGCGTATGATCTTATATCACTAACAATGAAAAAATTCATCACAGCAATGATTTTTTTCATTGTTTTTTTATTGTTTTAGCTTGTGCATTGCGATGCTAACGAGCAGCTGATGAAGACTTGAATTGTTAAAAATACTACAATTTCAAGGAGTTTTTATAATATTCAAAAAACCGCGGTTGGTGGCACGGTTATTGCTATTGATTCTTTTGTACTCATTTATTTGGGGAAGCCTGCCAACGAATCAGCTTGTTTGGCAGACCTTGAATCCGATCTGTCTGGGCTGCCGGCGCTGCGACAGATCAGGATTCCGGATATTGTGTAGAAAGGAAGTTTGTAATGGATAAACAGGAAATTATCAAGATGGCATTTGATTCGATTCTCGAAGCCGATCAGGACATGGCTTTGAAGGCACTGGACCAGGGGGCCGAAATGGGCATGGATTCGCTGGAGCTGCTGAAAGATGGATTTACTGCAGGAATTACAGAGCTTGGAGAGCGGTTTGGAAGGGGAGAACTTTTTCTTCCTGAGCTGATTTTTGCGACAGAGGTCATGAAGGCGGTCACCGGCAGGATTGAAGAGGAGATGAAACAAAGCGGCAAACAAATGGAGAAAAAAGGAAGAATGATCATGGCCACCGTAGAAGGAGATGTACACGATATCGGCAAGGGGATCTGCTGCGCATTGCTAAAGACCTCAGGAATTGAAGTCTTTGATCTGGGCAGAGAGGTCAAGTCGGATACGATCATAGAGAAAGCTATGGAATACGAAGTCGACATCATTGGTACAGGAGCGCTCCTTACAACGACGATGATCTATCAGCAGGAATTGGAAGACAAACTAAAGGAAAGAGGACTAAAGGAGCGGTTTAAAACCATGGTTGGCGGTGCGCCAGTTACACAGCGGTGGGCTGATAGAATCGGTGCGGATGCTTATACGGAAGATGCTTCCGAATGTTGTGTCAGAGCGAAACAATTCTTAGACGGAAGGTAACAGCTGATAGAGGATGAGAGGAGTGTGAACCATTTGAAAGACAACTACTTCACCAGAATGGGAGACGGAGAAGGAATATGGATGTCGAAAACACAGATCACCGAAGAGGTTCTTGCAGGCATTGAGGATGCAGTAAACAAAGGAAAAGCTCAGCCCATGTCCGGTGGTGATGTCGATTACCTCATTGAAATTCTCACCATGCCAGAAAAGAATGTAAGCGTGGAGAGAGGTTGTGAAGGAATTACAACCTTTGATGCAGGTACGCTGAAGATGGCTGTGCGATCCGGACTTCCCATTGACAGTACCACAGCGCTCTTGATCCACGAGAGAGCTCTTTGCTCAGATACCATGGAACTATGCAATACGGACTACAGCTACAAGCAGCTGAAAAATATCGTCTACGAAGAAGCTATGGCCATGGAACGAGCGCAGATGAACTGTATTATGCCAATCTTTTACGGAGCCATGCCCAATATGGGGCTTTATACGAAACCAGACGGCCCAGTTGACAACTGGTCAGAACTCCTGCCCCAGGGCAAGGTCTTGGAGGCCATGGATGCTCAGGAGAAGGCAGCAGAGCTTTGCACCAATGACATGGTCTATATTGGGTCGGTTCTGGCAGAGTCGGGCGCTTGCGGGATTCAGTTTGATACAGCAGGAGCAAGCGGGGATGCAGACCTTCTGGCAGCTTTGCAGGCTTCAAAAATTCTATCGGAGAAATACCCGGATCTGAGCATTACCATGGGGATGGCAAATGAATTCACCCTTGGTATGCATGGAAAACTGAAATTTGAGGGTGAACGGCTCGCTGGTCAGTATCCAGCCAAGCAGGTGAAAACCGTAGCTGCGGCAGGTGTACATAGCTATGGCCCAGTGGTGAATACCAACAGCAGCAAATCCTTTGCATGGAATCTTGCTCGGTCACTCACACATGTTCAGGAGGCAACCAGAGTCGCCTCCATACCGGTCCTTCCCAATGTGGGTATGGGGGTTGGAGGAATTCCGCTGACCACTACCTCTCCCACAGACTGTTCAACCAGGGCATCAAAAGCCATGCTGGAAATCGGAAAAGCAGACGGATTGTAGATAGGCCACGGTGATACCTACGGCATGGCCATCATGCATGAAATGGCTGCGGGAATGGGCGGAATCCGAACTGCAGGTGACATGGTTGCCAGAATGGTCATGAAAGGTATGAAGATTCATGCCGCGAAGGAATATGTGGCAGGCAAGCTGGGCTGTTCAGTATTTGATCTTTCCGATAGTGCGAAGATGAAAGAGATCAGGGAATCTCTGGACATTGGCACTGTCGTACTGAGACCCCGGGCAAGCAGCGGCATGGCAGCAAAGATTAAGATTGCAGAACTGCTGGATATCAAAATACCAAGTGTGGAACTGTTTAAGAAAAAGATAGGGATATCTCTTTAACCTTACATTCAACCTGAAAACTTTATCTGTTATTGCCAAATAGAAGCAGCGCAGGCACATATTCGAGGGTTTCTGAGGCATGGGCCAGGCTGCTAGTTTTAGGAGGTAAGCTTTATGGGAGAAATTATTTTTTCGTTATTTGTAGGCGGCTGGATGATACTTACCGGAATTTTTATGAATTGGTGGCTCCTTCGGGAGGAAAAGAATACGCGTCAGAAAAAAACTGCGGAAGGGAGGAATTAAGAAATGACCATCTATATGATTGGCGTTTTGGTCAGCTTTGCGCTGTATCTGTTCCTTGGCTTTTACGCAGGAAAAAAGGTGAAAAACACCACTGACTATTACGTAGCAGGACGAAATGCACCGACGATCCTGATAGCGGGTACTCTGTTTGCTTCCATGCTTAGTACCAACGCATTTATGGGGGATACGGGCTGGTGCTATACGGGAAATATAACCTCCATTATCCTTCTCAATGCGCTCTGCGGCAGTGGATATGTTATTGGGGCTCTGTGGTTTGGCAGATATCTGAGAAGATCAGAATGCAAAACCATGCCTGAATTTTTTGGAACTAGATTTAATGATATGAAAAACAGGCGTCTTGCTGCAGTAATCCTCGTATGTTCGCTGACGGCATATCTGCTGGCATGCATGACCGGTACGGGGATTCTCCTTCAGGAGTTGACGGGATTATCAAGGACCGCTTGTATCATCATTGCTTGGGCGGCCTTTACCTCTTTTACGTTCTACTCCGGCTCAAAAGGTGCGATTCTAACAGAAACGGCAATGTTCATGATTTTTGTAGGGGCTTCCATCATTGCGGCACCTTACGTATTTAACGCTCAGGGAGGGATTGGAGAACTTCTAACCAACCTGATGAACAATCCCAATACCCCTGAGGGTCTTCTTGATTATCATGGAAGCCCTGCAGGGACCTATGGTGAAGGAACCACCATTTTTAGTGCGGTTATGTATGCCATTGCGTTTGGTATCGTTTGGCTGGTAACTGTGGGAATCAGCCCATGGCAGGCTGGCAGGGTGATGATGGCAAAGAATGAGCATGTAGCAATCCGTTCCTCCTCCATTGCCTGTATGCTGACCACCGTATTCTGCGGATTGACCTATCTGATGGCTATCGCAGTCATTAATATCAATCCAGGTATGGAGGATTCCCAGCGGGTTCTCATCTGGGCATCCTACAATGTAGTTCCTAAGTTTGTTGGGATGCTGGTATTAACCGGAATTATGGCGGCAGGGCTGTCCTCTGCTGTTACCTTCCTGTCGGTGGTGGGATTTAGTGTAACCTCTGATATAGTGAAAATAGATTTTAAGGACGACAAACAGAAGCTCTATTATAGCCGGGTTGTTATGATCATTGTCGGTATCATCGCATTGGTGCTTGCGCTGTTTAATGTTGGGGGAATCAGAGTCATTACCTGGTTTGCCAGCACTCTTATCGCAGCATCCTGGTGTGTATCCGGCTTTGGAAGCGTATGGAGCAAAACTCTTACAGCGAAAGGAGCCAGATGGTCCATGGCGGCAGGATTTATTGGGTTCCTGGCAGCCAAAAGCGCTGCAGTATTTGGCGGGGTTTCTCTCCAGAACTGGCTTGACCCCTTCTTTATCGGCCTATATGCCAGCGCAGTATTTGCCGTAATCGGAACGAAGACATCGGTTCTGACGCAGGAAGAAACCGCATACCGCGAAACGCTCCACATCCTTCCGGAAGCAGAAACGCTGGCAGTGGATTACAAGAGAGACCGGGCATACGGAAATGTGATGGTTGCAGTAGGGCTTTGCGTGACGCTTTTTCTTCTGTTCGGATGGGCACTTCCCTATAACGGAATCCTTTAACACTAGCGCCGGCGGGAGCAACGCTCCCGCCGGGACAACTCCGTTCACAATGTGAATTCGCGTGTGGCAGAGTTGCGGCAAATGAACCAAGTGAAACAGGCAGGAAGGAGAAGATATGATAACTCATAACAGAAGTGGGCAGAATGATCCGATAGCAAAATCCTGGAAGATTGGTTTTTCCGCAGACATTCTCAGCAGGGAACAGGTGGTGCTGATCCACGAAGCGACGTTAGACCTGCTGAAACATACCGGCATCAGAGTAGACCATATGGAGGCAGCGGATATCTACAGGGATTACGGTGCGGAGGTTTCTTATGGAGAACGCTATGCCATTGTTAAGTTCCCATCCTATCTTGTTGAGGATGCCATTCGATGGGCGGCAAGGCCGCTGATTTTCTACGGACGGACACCGGATAAGGATTTCGCAGCCTTTCAAAACCATGTGGGCTTTAGTACCTTCGGAGAATGCGTCAAGATTATCGATCCTAAAACGAGAGAGATTCGGGATTGCGTCAAGGAGGATCTGGCAGGAATTACAAAGGTTTGCGATTACATGGATGAAATTGCAGTTGTGGAAAGGGCATGCGGGTCGCTGGATTATCCCAGTGAGGTACAGCCGCTGCACAATCTGGAAGCGATGATGAAGAACACCTCTAAGGCAATCTTTATCGGTGCTGTCAATGGTGTCAACTGCAGAAAGATGATCGAGATGGCTTGCATTGCATCAGGGAGCAAGGATGCTTTTCGAAGACGACCTTTCCTGAATATCTTCGTCTGTCCCACAAGTCCGCTGAGGCTGGGAAAAGAGTGCGCAGCCCAGATTATTGAGGCAGCCAGAGGAGGCGCAGGAATTGCAATTATTCCCATGGCACTGGCGGGAGCGACCTCGGTGGTAACTCTCGCGGGGACTGTTATCAGCCACAATGCAGAGGTTCTGGCGGCGATCATGCTTGCGCAGATGGTACAGAAAGGTGCCAGATGCACGTACTGCTCCATGAGTACCATCATGGACTTGAAACACATGATCTCTGCTACCGGTTCTCCTGAACAGAGCATGATCAGTGCAGCCACAGTGAAGATGGCCCAGTTTTATCATCTGCCCAGTTGGATTGGCGCTGGATTATCTGACAGCATGCTGCCTGATGCTCAGGCAGGCTGCGAGTTTGGGATCAATGCACTGAACGGTGCGCTATCCGGTGCAAACATTGTCTACGGAGCTGGGTCCTTGGAGGCAGCTCTGACCATTGATTATGCGAAGCTGGTTCTGGACTGTGAAGGGATGAGTTATATACGAAAGATTCTTGGCGGCATTGAAGTGACAAAGGAAACCATGGCACTTGACATCATCCATAAGGCAGGACCCGGCGGTGAGTTTCTGTATCAGAAGCATACCTTCGACCATATGCGGTCACATTCTCAGGTGGAGGTGTTTACCAGAAGCACGAGATCTGCATGGACTGCAGCAGGTGCTAAAGATGCAGCTGACATGGCCTATGATAAAGCGGCTCGAATTCTGAACACCCATCAGGTAGCTCCGTTGATTCCCGGTGCGGAGGAAGCAATTGCTAAGCTGATTGCAGATTTTGAACGGGAACTGGGACTCAGAACATCTATCCAGGAAAGGGAAGAGGAATAGTATGAGTAAAATGGATTCTTATCAGGACCAGATTCTGGGTTTTTCAATGATTACAAAATCAGATGCAGAGATGATTCATGAGGCGACGTTAGACATCCTGGAGACCGTAGGCGTCAAGGTGCCGGGAAAAGAAGCCCATGAAATCTATACTTCGGCAGGCTGCCAATGCGATGGGGAAACCGGTATTGTCAAATTCCCAGGAAATCTGGTCATAGACTGTATTGAGGCCTGTCCTCCTCAGTTTGAACTGTATGCCCGTGACCCAAAACATAATGTCATCATGGGTGATGGCCGGCCCAAATATATGAACTTCGGCACAGGTGTTGAAGTAAAGGATATCAGGACAGGAGAACGAAGGTCCTCTACAAAACAGGATATTGCAGATTTGGCGCGCTTTATCAGTGGATTAGATGAGATTGATATCTTCCATGTTCCGGTAACAGCCTCTGATGTGACGCCGTTTCTAAAGGATCTCCACGAAGGAGAGGCAGCGCTGCTTAATACCACAAAGCATTTTATTCATCACAATAACTGCGGTAAAAATACGAGAAGATGGATCGAAATGGCGGCAGCTATGGTGGGCGGAAAAGAAACGCTCAGAGAAAAGCCCATCACAACCATGGTGCTTTGTCCTAACAGCCCTTTGGAAATAACCGAACATATCGGTGAAATAATAATAGAGTGTGCCAGAGCGGGTCTGCCCATCGACGTTCTCTCTATGGGGCTTTGCGGAGGAACCTCCCCGGTTACCATACCCGGAACGCTGGTTGTTACCAATGCTGAATTCATGGCGGGAATGGTGCTGGCACAGCTGGTCAATAAAGGAAACAAAATGATCTACGGCAGTTCAACCACCATCATGGATATGCAATGGGCGACCACGCCGGTGGGAGCTCCCGAGCATGCGATGGTTGGTGCTGCCGTAGCTGCAATGGGAAAATTCTACGGAATACCGGCAGATACTGGCGGTACTTAGGCTGACAGCAAATTGTGCGACGCGCAGATCGGTCATGAAAAGACGCTAACGGCAATGCTTCCCGCTTTATCGGGAGCCAGTCTGCTGTATGGCATGGGTATGATCGACAGCGGAATTGCAATGTGCTACGAGCAGCTGGTCATCGACAGTGAAATCGTGCATATGGTTCGCAGAATCTTGAAGGGTATGGCGGTCAATGAGGAAACTTTAGCCAAGGAAGTAATCAAGGCGGTAGGGCCCGTCGGGAATTTCCTGGGGCAAAAGCACACCAGGACCCATATGAGACAAGAGCTTTCAACCTCATCGCTCTTTGAGAGAAGAATGAACGACGTTTGGGTCAGAGATGGCTCCAAGGATTCGTATCAGCGCGCAAGAGAAAAGGCTCTTACGATTTATGAAAATCAAAAAAACGATCCAGTTCCTCCGGAAATCGCAGAAAAACTGAGAAGCATTGTGGAGGCTGCAGAGGAGGAGGAGAATGGACTTTAGTTTAACAAGAGAGCAGCAGATGATAAAAAAGATGATGCGTGAGTTTGCGGAAAAGGAGGTCGCTCCTATTGCTTCGTATATCGATGCAGAAGCGGAATTCCCTGCAGAAACAGTGGCGAAGCTTGGAAAACTAGGGGTTATGGGCATGCCCTTTCCTGTAGGGTATGGTGGTGCCGGAGCAGATTATATCTCGTATATCATGGCGGTGGAAGAGCTTTCTAAGGTGTGTGCGTCCCATGGTGTTATCGTGCAGACCCACAATGCCCTTTGCTGCTGGCCCATCTACACATACGGAACTGAGGAACAGAAACAAAAGTACCTGCCCGATCTGTTGGCAGGAAGAAAGCTTGGCGCCTTTGGGCTGACGGAACCCAATGCAGGTACCGATGCTGCCATGCAGCAGACAAAGGCAGAAGATAAGGGGGATCATTGGGTCCTGAACGGAACGAAGGTATTTATATCGGGAGGCGGCATCGCTGATGTCTATGTCATCATGGCTATGACGGATCGATCTAAGGGGACCAGGGGAATCAGCGCCTTTATTGTGGAGAAAGGAATGCCTGGATTTTCAAGAGGTAAAAAGGAAAACAAGATGGGAATCAGAGGCTCCATTGCAGCAGAGCTGGTTTTTGAAGACTGTCTTGTCCCCAAGGAGAATCTCCTTGGGGAGTTGGGCAAGGGGTTTAAGGTTGCAATGACCTCCCTTGACGTGGGAAGGCTGGGAATCGGAGCTCAGGCTCTGGGTATCGCACAGGGTGCCTTTGATCAGACGGTATCTTATATGAAGCAGAGAAGGCAGTTTGGAAAGACGTTGGACCAGTTCCAAGCACTGGCTTTTGAAATGGCTGAAATGAAGACTCGAATCGACAGCTCACGCCTGCTGCTTTACTATGCCTGTGACAGAAGGCAGAAAGATTTGCCCAGCACGGTTGAAGCAGCACAGGCAAAACTCGCCTGTTCGGAGACAGCAATGTATGTGACCACCAAAGCAGTACAGTTTCACGGCGGATATGGCTACATCAAAGATTATCCCGTTGAACGAATGATGAGAGATGCGAAGATCACAGAAATCTACGAAGGAACCTCGGAAGTAATGAAGATGGTCATATCAGGAGACGTTTTCAAATAGGAACGATATTTTGCAAGAACTAAGAGATCTGTTATATCTTATACGGGAAATCATTTCTCAGTGGGAATCGGAATGAACCATTCAATAAGCATCAATGAGAGAAAGGATACAGGATATGAGAGAAATATTAATCAAGCCTCAGTTTCACAAGTTCGGTGATTTTAAAGAATTTGCTCAGGAGTTTCAACTGGATTCACGGGATCTGGTTTTAACGAACGAGTCCCTTTACATACCCTTTATGAAAGACCTGGAGCTTCCCTGTAAATATGTATTTCAGGAGAAATTCGGATTGGGAGAACCCTCCGAAGAAATGATTACGAATCTCTTTTCGGACATTGACCCAAAGGACTATGACAGGGTGATTTCTGTGGGCGGCGGTGCAATTATGGATATAGGGAAACTCCTTTCCTTAAAGAGGACTGGAACCGTTCATGAGCTGTATTTCAAAACTGCCGAGGTGGTGCCTGAAAAGGAACATATTGCGCTGCCTACCACCTGCGGAACGGGGTCTGAAGTGACCAACATATCTGTGGCCATCGTCAGGGATGAAATGGGTAAGACGACAAAGCTGGGGTTGGTGTCTGATCTTTTAATCCCTACAGATGTTTGCTTGATTCCTGAATTCCTTAAGACTCTTCCTTATGAACCTTTTGCTTCATCGGCCATTGACGCCCTGATCCATGCGGTGGAATCCTACCTGTCTCCATCCCGAGCAACCATGACTTCAGAGCTTTTTGGCGTGAAGGCCATGGAATTAATACTTGAAGGGTTCAGAATGATTGGGGAGTCGGGGCCTGAAGCCAGATTCGAGTATCTGGATGAATTTCTTACTGCAGCCTGTTATGCAGGAATCGCTTTCCTGCAAGCCGGATGTGCAACGGTTCACGCCATGTCTTTTCCACTGGGCGGCACCTATCATGTCCCACACGGTGAGGCAAATTATGCTCTTTTTGGGAAGGTGCTTGAGAAATACAACACGATTCAGCCAGATGGAAAGCTTTTAAAATTGAAAAAGACCATTGCCAGGATACTGGGCGGATCGGAAGAGGATGCCATCAAAAACCTTGCAGATTTGGAGAATAAAATCCTGCCTTTGAGGCCCTTGCGGAAATACGGATTTACAGAGGAGGATATTGAACTCTTTGCTGATTCCGTACTAATGAATCAGCAGCGCCTGGTCATCAATTCCTATGTACCATTGACCAGAGAGCTCATTGTTGAAATTTATAGAGAAACCTACTAATCAGAACCTTGTTACTTTAAAAATAACATAATTTATGAAGATGGAGCTGGTTAAATC
Organism: Clostridiales bacterium; assembly: GCA_015243575.1. NCBI lineage: Bacteria > Bacillati > Bacillota > Clostridia > Peptostreptococcales > Anaerovoracaceae > Anoxybacterium > Anoxybacterium hadale. The sequence continues at coordinate 2,822,176 of CP042469.1, read as the reverse complement.
TCATGGAGATCTCTGCAGTAAAGCTGTGTCTTCGGTGAAAACAGGATAAGGAGGAAGAAAGATGTCATTGAGAACAAGTCTGCCAAGGATTGTGACGGATGCGGTTCCGGGGCCAAAATCCGCAGAGCTTTTGAAAATCAGAAAGGATCATGTGACGGATGCGGTGGGCATGCTTGCCCCTGTATTTGTGGACAGAGCGGAAGGCGCTATGGTTCAGGATGTGGACGGGAATATCTTTGTGGATTTTGTCGCTGGAATTGGCGTACTGAATATCGGTCATTCTCACCCGGAAGTGATTGAGGCGGTGAAGGAACAATGTGAGAAATATTTCGCGCCAAACATCAATGTCTTCAATTATGAACAGTATCCGCGTCTGGCGGAAAAACTCAACGAGCTCATCCCCATCGAAGGCGAGAAGAAGACGATCCTGGTCAATACAGGGGCGGAGGCGGATGAAAATGCGGTGAAACTTGCCAGGAGATTTACTGGCAGAAGCGAGATTATCAGCTTTGCAGGGGCATTTCATGGCAGATCCTATATGACCATGGCGCTGACCAGCAAATGCCGACCCTATAAAACAGGATTTGGTCCTCTTCCTCAAGGGGTTCACCGATTCCCATTCCCTTATTGCTATCGCTGTCCTTACGGTTTGGAACGTGAGAGCTGTGGCTTGCACTGCGCCAAAATGTTTGAAGATAGCTTCTTTTTAGAATATGTTGCACCGGATCAGGTTGCCGCTATAATTCTTGAGCCGATTCTGGGAGAGGGTGGCTTCGTTGTACCGCCTAATGAATTCTTAACAGAGATGCGCAGACTTTGCGATAAGTACGGAATCGTACTCATCGATGATGAAATTCAGGCAGGGTATGCCCGAACGGGAAAGATGTTCGCCTGTGAGTACTGGAGTGTTCGTCCTGATATTCTCGTCAGCGCTAAATCGGTTGCCGGAGGAATCCCCATCGCCTGTGTTACCGCAAGAAAAGATATTATGGAATCTGTATCGCCGGGAGAGTTGGGAGGAACCTACTGCGGCAACGCACTGGCTTCCGCTTCTGCGCTGAAGGTTCTTGAGATTATGGAACGGGATGATTTTTGTGCGAAGGCCAATCACATCGGCGAGATGGCAATGGAGCGCCTGCATGAAATGCAGGAAAGGTACAGCATCATCGGAGATGTGAGGGGAAAGGGCGCCATGCTTGCGATAGAGATGGTAAAGGATAGAACCAGCAAGGTGCCGGCGAAGGAAGAAACAAAAGCCATTATTGCCGAGTGTATTCAAAACGGACTTGTCGTTTTGGGTGCTGGAGTTCGGGACAACTGCATCCGATTCCTGATGCCGCTGGTAATCACCGACGAGCAGCTCCATGAGGGAATGGATATTCTAGACCGAGCCATTGCAAAAATAACCCTGTAATTCAAATTCACGGCGGCTCTATTTCCTATTTGACAGCAAATGCCTACCTTTGCTATACTTTGCCTTGTTAAGATGCACGAACCGCAGCCCGCGGAATAGAAGGAAAAGGAGCATAGGAAATAGAATATGGGATACTTATATTTGGCATTGGCCATCGCCGGAGAACTGATCGGAACCACATATCTCAAGTATTCAGAGGGATATACCAAGCCGCTTCCCACAATTGTCAGCATTGTTGCTTATGGGATCTGCTTTTATCTTTTTTCAAAGTCGCTTCTAACAATCAATTTGAGCATCGCTTATGCCACCTGGTCAGCGGTAGGACTTATCATCACTGCATGTATTTCGGTTTTCATCTTCCGAGAGGGAATTACCCCTGCGGGAATCGCAGCACTCATCATGATAACCGCTGGAGTCATCGTACTGAATCTTTATGGAGCACCGGTGAAAGGATAGGCCCACTTCAGGATCAGGCCATGAAGATGGCTCATTATATGGTAAAAGGCATCATTCATTTTGTAACAGGATAACAATCTTGTTTGCACATGCCTATCGTAGGGACTGCCTCCTGGCAGTCTCTTGTTTTTTTGATTGTTTTACTTCGAAAAATAAAAAAATCAGACAATTCGCACAAATTGTGCCGTTGAGTCCATGGAGATTATCCAATAAATTTTTTTAGAAAAAAATAGAAATATTCCCACCTAAACGTTGGAAATTAAAGCCTTGGGCATAGACGTAACGGCCTGGACCTCATCTTGTACTCGTCGTGCTCCCTGAATTGATTTTTTTAAATAATTGACTGGCTAAAGTGCAAAAATATAACGATAATGCAATTGTATCAAAAAAAATAAAGGATATTATGCAGTAAACTATTTCATTTAATACCATGAAAAAAGTATGAGGTCGGTTATTATTTAGATGTGGCACGTTTATGATTTACCCAGCCCGACGTGGCAAAACAATTACCGGTCATTATTATTTCTAATAAATGATAATACATCCAAAGCAAAAGCCGTTTAATAATGAAAGGAGAATTTTGTTCTATGAGCGAAGTTTCAGGATCAGTTAACGCATCTGCAGTTGCTGCGAAAAAAAAGTTATCATCTCAATTTTTTAAGAAGGGTGTTAGTGTAGCCATACTTTCCGGTATGTGCTATGGGCTCTATTCTGCATTTTTGACCCTTGGAATGTCCAGCGGTATCTGGGGTGACTGGTATGGTGTAAACACTGCTGCATTGTCTGCATTTGTAATTACATACATGCTCGGAGCACTAGGCAGCGCCATCAATGATACCATCAGTGCAATCTGGTGTATCGGTATCGCAGCTTTCAAAGGTAAGCTGGGAGACTTTTTCAGAACACTTAAGACAAAACCGGGTAGAGTAATGATGTTTGCTGCTGTTATCGGCGGACCTGTAGCCAGCACAGCTTATGTTGTAGCGTTACAGATGGCTGGTTCCATCGTTATTCCAATCACTGCTCTTTGCCCCGCTATCGGAGCAATACTTGCAAGAATTCTATTCAAACAGAAATTAAATGCTCGTATGATTCTCGGTATCATCATCTGCTTCGCTGCAACCTTGATGATCGGAAGCACAAGCCTTGGCGGAGATGCTCCAGAAGGTCTGGCGCTGGGTATCGTTATTGCGTTTATCGCCGCATTTGGTTGGGGACTTGAAGGCTGCGTAGCTGGTTATGGTACATCCATGATCGACTATGAAATCGGAATCACCATTCGTCAGGTAACCTCCGGTCTGTCCAACTTAATCATCTTAGTTCCTATCTTCGGAATCATCGCAGGAGGCGGATTCGGACTTTCCACAGGATTGGTTGTTGATGCAATCACAAGCGGACCTGCAATGATCTGGTTCATCGTCAGCGGATTCTTCGCAGTATTTGCGTATAGCTTATGGTACAAAGGAAACAGCATGTGCGGAGCTGCTCTCGGTATGGCTTGTAACGGTGCGTACTCCTTCTGGGGACCGTTCTTCTGCTGGATCGTTCTGGGCGTAGTAGTTGGTCAGGAAGGCTGGGCACTGGCTCCTATCGCTTGGGCTGCTGCAATCGTAATGGTTATCGGTATCCTTATCATTTCTATGAATCCATTAGACCTGTTCAGAAAGAAGGAGGCTTAATCCAATGAAACCACTGAATTACGCAATTTTGAAATATTTCACCAAGGTAAAAGAAGCCTGCGCAGATGACGTGATCAATGCATTAAAAGGCGAGTATGGCAGCTTTAAGGCACTGAAGAAGCCTGCTGTAATCGAAGCAATCATGACTGCGGAAGCAAATGGCCTTCTGGAAGAAACCAGATTTGATGTGGATTCTAAAGGAGAGCTGAGAGTTTATTACAGAGCGCATGAAGAAGGTGCAGCTACCATCAACAGCTACATCCCGGACTAGTATTGCAGATCGGTTGTAAAATCAAATCTTACGGGGGAAGGGTGCAGGCGGACTGCCTGCACCAGCCTCTGATAAATAGATAGAAAGATAAATGTTCAAACTTGAAAAAGGAGGAAGAAGAAGTGAGATATTACGGTGAAGAAGCATTAGGTCTTGTTGAAACATTAGGAATGGTACCTGCGATCGAAGCTGCTGATAAAATGCTTAAGGCAGCTGAAGTAGAACTGATCTCCTATGAAAACGTTGGTTCCACACTTGTTACCATTATGGTAAAAGGTGATGTTGCCGCAGTAAGAGCAGCAGTGGAAGCAGGTGCGGAAGCAGCAGCAGCAATCGGAAAGCTGACCGCCCATAATGTTATGCCTAGACCAATCAAAGGCGTTGGCGATATCGTTTCGGTTCATGATATTGATCTGTAGTACGGCAGATAAGAATTCAAAATATGATTTATTAAGGAAAGGGACGACAACAAATGGAAAGATTTGAAGCGTTAGGATTAATCGAAACATTCGGTCTGGTTTTCATTCTGGAAGCAGCTGACGCAATGTGCAAAGCTGCAGACGTTGAACTGATCGGATATGAAAATGTTGCTTCTGGATATATTTCCGTACTGGTACGGGGAGATGTTGGAGCATGCAAAACAGCTGTAGAAGCAGGTGTGAAAGCCGTTAATGATATGGGCGCCGAAGTTTACAGCTCCGTCGTAATCGCCAGACCTCACCAGGATTTGGAAAAGATTATCGCACGTTATTCTCTTGATAAGCTGCTCGCGTAAGCGGCGGTAAATCGTTATCAATAGACTGCGTCAGCAGTTAAAAGAAAAAGGAGAGTTTACAAAATGAATATTATAGACAATGATTTGCTCTCCATCCAAGAATCTCGAATTCTTGCGGAAAATGCCCGTGAAGCACAGAAAAAACTGGCGACCTTTTCACAGGAAAAGCTGGATCAGATTGTTGAAAATATGGCGCGTGAAATCAGCCATTATGCCAATGAACTTGCAAAACTGTCCAGTGACGAAACGGATTATGGTATCTGGCAAGACAAGTACATAAAGAATCGATTTGTCTGTGAGTATTTACCTGCTGCCCTGCAGGGGATGCGCTGTGTTGGCATTATCAGGGAAGACGAAAAGAATAAAACCATGGATGTAGGTGTTCCGGTGGGAGTGATTGCGGCGTTATGCCCGGCAACAAGCCCGGTATCAACCACCATCTATAAAGCGCTCATCGCTGTGAAATCTGGTAATGCGATGATCTTTTCGCCTCACCCAAGAGCAAAGAATGTCATGGGCCGAACCCTTGATGTTCTCATCAGCGCCGCAGAGGAAAGCGGACTGCCGGAAGGCGCCCTCGCGTATCTGCATACAGTTACCCAGAGCGGTACTGTTGAACTGATGAATCATCCGGCTACTTCGCTGATTATTAACACAGGCGTTCCGGGAATGCTCAAGGCGGCACATCAATCAGGCAAACCCGTAATTTTCGGCGGAGCCGGCAATGGACCGGCGTTCATCGAGCGTACTGCGGATATCAAGCAGGCTGTCAGAGACATCATCATCAGCAAAACCTTCGACAATGGAATCGTATCGGCAGCGGAACAGTCCATCGTGGTGGACAGCTGTATTCACCAGGAAGTAAAGAAAGAACTGGAACAAAACGGTGCGTATTTCATGACTGACGAGGAGGCCAACAAACTTGGTGCGCTGCTCTTCCGACCTGACGGAAGTCTGGATTCGGAAATGGTGGGAAAAAATGCCCGGGAGCTGGCGAAAAAGGCTGGATTCTTTGTTTCGAGCAATGTGGTTCTGCTTCTATCGGAGCAGAAATATGTGTTCGATAAGAATCCATACTCCAAAGAAAAGCTCTGCCCGGTTCTGGCCTATTACATCGAAGATGATTGGATGCATGCATGCGAAAAATGTATTGAACTTTTGCTCAGCGAAAGAAACGGACATACGCTGGTGATCCATTCCAAGGACGAGGACGTAATCCGTCAATTTGCCCTGAAAAAGCCAGTTGGGAGAGTTTTAGTTAACACTCCGGCAACCTTCGGCAGTATGGGCGTGACGACGAATCTGTTCCCTGCAATGACACTGGGAAGCGGATCAGCCGGAGAAGGGATTACAACGGATAATGTCTCTCCTATGAATCTGATCTATGTGCGAAAAGTCGGGTACGGTGTAAGAAAGCCTGAAGCCATCGGATTATCGGAAGAACGTGTTTTCTCCGCTGAACTGCCGGTACAGCAGCCTGGGATCAATCAAGAAAATATGAAAATGCTGCAGCGAATTTTAGAGGGAGTTATCAGTGAATTAAAGAGATAATTCCGAAGCGAAGGCATGTAAAACATAGATATTACGGCTCCTTAACGGGGCCTGAACGATCAGATATAAGGATCTGAAATTTATTAGAAAGAAGGTAGAATTTTGGATATTCGTGAATTTTCAAACAAGTTGGCAGAAGTAACCCAAAATATGTCTGCTGAAGAACGTGCGTCTTTAATGAAGATGTTTGAGAGCGTTTCTAAAGAAATTACGAAAGAAGAACCGATCACCGCATCAGCCGGATATACTGCAGGCATCGCGGAAGGAGGAACAGAAATACCCGATGGAATCACACCCCGTCTTGAAAAGCTGAAGGCAAATTACCTGAAGCATGTTCCTTCCATCACTACATACCGTGCTAAAGCGATCACCAAGATTGCAAAAGAAAACCCCGGCATGCCGAAGATTTTGCTCCGTGCAAAGTGCTTCCGTTATTGCTGCGAAACAGCACCTCTTGTCATACAGGATGATGAACTCATCGTCGGAGCACCAAACGGAGCTCCAAGAGCCGGAGCATTCTCCCCTGATATTGCTTGGAGATGGATGGTTGATGAAATCGACTCCATCGGAAATCGGGCTCAGGACCCGTTCTATATCTCCGAAGAAGACAAGAAGATTATGAAGGAAGAGCTTTTCCCATTCTGGCAGGGAAAATCCGTAGATGAGTACTGCGAAGACCAGTATCGTGAAGCGGGTGTTTGGGAAATGTCAGGCGAATCCTTTGTTTCCGACTGCTCCTACCATGCGGTAAACGGCGGCGGAGACTCCAACCCAGGGTATGACGTAATTTTGATGAACAAAGGGATGCTGGATATTCAGCAGGAAGCCAAGGATCATCTTGAAAAGCTGGATTATCAAAATCCGGATGATATTGAAAAAATATATTTCTATAAATCCATCATTGACACCACAGAGGGTGTAATGATCTATGCGAAGCGTCTTTCGGACTATGCTGCTGAGCTGGCTGCTAAGGAAACCAATCCGAAGCGTAAAGCAGAACTGCAGAAAATTTCCGAAGTCAACGCATGGGTACCGGCGCACAAGCCAAGAAACTTCTGGGAAGCAATTCAGTCCGTATGGACCATTGAATCCCTGCTGGTTGTGGAAGAAAACCAAACAGGTATGTCCATCGGCCGTGTTGACCAGTACATGTATCCTTATTACAAGGCAGACATCGAAGAAGGCCGCATGAACGACTTTGAAGCCTTTGAGCTTGCAGGCTGTATGCTGATCAAGATGTCTGAGATGATGTGGATCACCAGCGAAGGCGGTTCCAAATTCTTCGCAGGATATCAGCCTTTCGTCAACATGTGCGTAGGCGGTGTTACCCGTGAAGGCCGTGACGCAACCAATGATCTGACATATCTGCTGATGGATGCAGTTCGCCATGTAAAGATTTATCAGCCTTCACTGGCCTGCCGTATCCACAACAAGTCGCCTCAGAAATATATGAAGAAGATCGTCGACGTAATCCGTTCCGGAATGGGCTTCCCAGCCTGCCACTTCGACGACTCTCACATCAAGATGATGCTTGCTAAGGGCGTTTCCATCGAAGATGCGAGAGATTACTGCCTCATGGGCTGCGTAGAACCTCAAAAGGCAGGACGTCTGTATCAGTGGACCTCCACCGCATACACCCAGTGGCCGATTTGTATCGAACTGACCTTGAACCATGGTGTTCCGCTTTGGTATGGCAAACAGGTTACACCTGATCAGGGAGATCTCTCCCAGTACAAAACCTTCGAAGAGTTTGATGCTGCCGTTAAGGAGCAGATCAAATGGGTCACAAAATGGACCAGCGTTGCCACGGTTATCTCACAGCGTATTCACAGAGAACTGGCACCGAAGCCGCTCATGTCCATCATGTATGAAGGCTGTATGGAAAAGGCGTTGGATGTATCTGCCGGAGGCGCAATGTACAACTTCGGACCTGGAGTCGTATGGTCAGGACTTGCAACCTATACGGATACCATGGCTGCTATCAAGAAGCTGGTATTCGATGATAAAAAATATACCCTTGAGCAGATCAACGAAGCACTGAAAGCAGACTTCGTAGGCTATGACCAAATCCTGCAGGATTGTCTTAATGCTCCGAAATACGGAAATGACGATGACTACGCAGATCTGATCGCAGCTGACATTACGCACTTTACAGAAATGGATCACAGAAAGTACAAGACCCTGTACTCTGTACTGAGCCATGGAACTCTGTCCATTTCCAACAATACACCATTCGGTCAGCTGACCGGAGCTTCCGCAAACGGAAGAAGAGCTTGGACACCGTTGTCCGACGGAATCAGCCCAACTCAGGGTGCAGACTACAAAGGACCTACCGCCATCATCAAATCCATCTCAAAGATGGCAGTAGACAGCATGAACATTGGTATGGTACACAACTTCAAAATCATGTCCGGTCTGCTGGACACGCAGGAAGGTGAAGATGGTATCATCACACTGCTCCGTACCGCATCTGTATTTGGAAACGGAGAGATGCAGTTCAACTATCTGAGCAACGACACTTTGGTTGAAGCGCAGAAGCATCCTGAAAACTACAGAGATCTGATCGTTCGTGTTGCCGGATACAGTGCATTCTTCGTAGAACTGTGCAAGGACGTGCAGGATGAGATCATCAGCAGAACCATGCTGACACAGATCTAAAAACGCAATCGCAATAACCCTTCATTAAGTTCTGATCCGGCGGGAGGCTGCCTCACGCCGGACGGAGCTTAAACCAGAGAGTAATTTAAGAGCACCGGCTCTTGTGACAGGAGATTTTACAGTATGGGCAATACAGGAACAATTGAAAGAAAAGCATTGGTAACCAATGTTCAGAAATATAACATGCATGACGGCCCTGGTGTGAGGACGCTGGTATTTTTCAAAGGCTGTCCCCTGAGATGCAAGTGGTGTTCAAATCCCGAAAATCTGGAACGGAAATTCCAGGTGATGTATAACCGGAATGCCTGCGTAGACTGCGGAGCCTGTGTGCCGGTCTGTCCCGTAGGAATCCACAGGATGTCTCCATCCGGAGTTCATGAAGTGGATCGAACCATTGAGTGTATCGGCTGCCATGCCTGCGAAGCAGCATGTCCGCAAAATGCGCTTTCCATCGCCGGAAAGAAAATGACTATCTCAGAGATCCTGGCGATCATCGAAGAAGATAGAATGTTTTATGACATGTCAGGGGGAGGCGTTACCATAGGAGGCGGTGATCCCATCATGCATCCGGAACCGGTGACAAACCTGCTCATGGCATGCAAAAAAGAGGGATTCAACACAGCAATGGAAACCTCCGGCTATGCAAAACTTGAAACAGTGCTGCAGGTTGCTGAATTTACCGATTTGTTTCTCTTCGATATTAAGCAGATTGATTCGTCAAAGCACTATGATCTGACAGGAGTTCACAATGAGCAGATCCTGAAGAATATCACAGAGCTTTTGAACAGAAGATTTAATGTAAAGATCAGGATGCCTTTGCTGAGAGGGCTCAATGACAGTGAAAAGGATATTCAGGGAGTCGTTGAATTTCTGAAACCCTTCAAAGATTATAAAAACTTTAAAGGAGTTGACCTGCTGCCATATCATAAATTTGGAGTGAACAAATACTGCCAGCTGGGAATGGAATATCCGCTGGAAGGAATGGAAGATCCCTATTTAACCGCTGAAGACCTGGAACGAATCGAAAAGCAGTTTCAGGATGAAGGAATCCAGGTGCAGGCACTCAGCCACTAATATAGAAGATAACTAGTTAAAATAGATGATTGTATAGATACGAAGTTCGGCATAAACCCCATTGCCCGAATCATAACACGAGCATTTGTACGAGAAAGGACAGTTACATGAGCGCTTTCGGTGAAAAAGGAATAGAACGCATCATTCAAGAGTCGGTTCCGGGAAAACAGGTAACGCTGGCCCATGTCATCGCCTCGCCCATGCCTGACCTCTACGAGCGACTCGGCATAGACGAGAAAGGTGCCATCGGCATTCTAACTCTGTCACCTTACGAAACCTCCATTATAGCAGCGGATATTGCAACAAAGACAGCAGACGTCGAAATCGTATTTCTGGACCGCTTTACAGGATCCGTGGTGATTTCTGGAGATGTTCAGAGCGTAAAGACCGCACTGAATGCAGTCAATGACACGTTGAAAAATATGCTGGGTTTTGAAACAGCTGCGGTTACCCTCACATGAGAAGAAAGCGAATCATGGTCATAGGACCTACAGGCTGCGGTAAAACCAGTCTGGTGAATGCGCTGAACCATTATGAGGGACCTCTTAGGAGAACTCAGAACCTGATTTATGGAGAAAACACCATTGATGTGCCCGGGTCTTACATAGAAAACGCATGGATGTATAAACACCTCATCTCTGCGGCTCAGGACGCATCCCATGTTTTAATATTAGTCGATCCCACAGACGCCGGCGATGTTTATTCACCGGGGTTTGCCAAAACCTTTCGGTGTCCGGTAATCGGAGTGATCACGAAGTGTGATCTGCAGCCATCCAACGAAGATGCTGCGGTAAAGAAACTGAAACGGCTTGGAATCGAAGAACCCTATTATAGAATCTCCGTTCCTGACGGAACGGGTATGGCGGCCTTAAAAGACCGGCTGCTGAAGAAAGAACCTGAGAAACGTCTGGAGCGAATGAAGGGGGATCAAAGATGATATTTATAACGGAAGATGATCTGAGAGATTTGTACAGAGCGGGAGCTTTCACCGAATATGATGTGGAACCAGGCACAAGAATCACTCCAGGTGCACGTCAGTTTCTGGCGGATCGGCAAATCGTCCTCTACGATGCAGAGAATCCGAGAAAGAAAGCAGTGACGGAAACGTCACCGATATCGGTACTGACTCCGGCGCCTGCAGCTTGCCAGCCACTGGCTGCCAGCAAGGTAAAGTCGGTAGAAGCACTGTTTCTGCTGGTTGCAGAGGAGCTTCTGAGCAGGGATATTCTGCTGGCCCAGAAGGTCATCAAACTAAAAAAGAACTTTGCACAAATCAGAGAGACGCTGAATGACGGAAAACCTTGTGAACCCCTCGGCTGTGAGGCCTGCAGTGGGATCAGCGAAGTGAACTACTCGGAAGATTTGGGAGATTGCTTTGAAATCACGGAATTTCATATTCAGTTATCGAAAGGAAAAGAAATCATTCACCTCCACAGACTGCGCTGTGCGCTGAGAGAACTGCAGCTGGAGCTGCCAATGCTGCTCACATGCGACGAGGACAGAACACTGTGTGAAGGAATCACTGGAAAGGTAAATCAGATCATCAACACCATATCACAGTTGATCTGCTGCACCGCCGGAGGAGAAAAATGTCAGAGATAAATCAAACATTTCAATACTGCGATGAACTGGTTAGTGAGTTTGAACAGGTCATTGAAAGACCGGTGAAAAGCAAATCATCAGTGTATTATACGGGAGTGGATCTCGGTACAGCCTGCGTGGTAGTTGCAGTGCTGGATGAGAACAAAAGGCCCGTTGCAGGAGCTTACCGATATGCGGATGTAGTACGGGATGGTATGGTTGTTGATTACATCGGTGCCATACAGATCGTCAGAGAGATGAAGCAGCAGCTGGAAGAACAGCTTGGAACAGAGCTGATCTACGCAGCGGCAGCCATTCCTCCGGGAACCGATTCGCTGGATGGCGGAGCTGTGAAAAACGTGGTTCAGGCGGCTGGCTTTGAACTCACCGCTCTTCTAGATGAATCTACCGCCGCAAATGAGGTTCTGAAAATGAAGAACGGCGCGGTGGTGGACATCGGCGGAGGAACCACCGGAATCTCTATCATGAAGGACGGCAAGGTAATCTATATTGCCGACGAGCCCACGGGAGGTACTCATTTTTCTCTGGTGATCTCAGGAGCCTACAGAAAGTCCTTTGAAGATGCGGATGTATATAAACGAAATCCGGATAACCACAAGGAGCTTCTTCCGGTATTGAAGCCGGTGGTTGAAAAGGTCGCTTCCATCATCAGCCAGCATATCAAGGACTTTGATGTCCAAGAAATTTCACTGGTAGGCGGAACATGCTGCCTGACGGGAATCGAGACCATCATTGAGAAACAAACCGGAGTGTTTACACATAAACCCCAAAATCCCATGTTTGTGACGCCGCTTGGAATCGCTCTTTCCTGCACGCAGGAAAGCAGCTATTAGCAGGCTTACAGGGAGGTTGTTATGGAATTTAGAATTATTAAATCCCCGTCTGCAGGAACCGTTGATATCCTGATGAGACGAATGGGACCCAAAGTGAACGAAGAGCTGAGACATGCCGATGCGGTGGGTCTGGTTCAGGGCCGGATGATCGAAATGATCTGTGCGGCAGACATTGCAGAGAAAGCAGTAGGAGTCACAGTGGAAGATGTGAAGGGCAGCTGCCCGCAAAACATGATACTGATCGCTATTTTCGGCGACACGGCTTCCGTTGAATCGGCAATCCAGGAGATCAAGTACAAACTGGAAGAAGGGAAAAACATATGTTAACAGCAAAATTGATTGACAATGTATGGGCTACCAGAAAAGCGGATACTCTGAGCGGATATAAGTTTATGCTTGCAGAGGTCATCGGCGGCGGCAGCCAAGACGGACAGCGCATGATCGTTGTTGACAACATCAGTGCCGGAATAGGCGACAGAGTCATCGTATGCACCGGTTCTTCTGCGAGAAGAATGCTGGGAGACGACAATCTGCCTGTTGACGCTGTGGTTGTTGGAATCATTGATGAAGACTGCCAGTTTGGCTGAGAAGGAACGAGTCAGCCCTGTAGCAGCGTATAAAAGAAGCAAAATATAGATGCTGATTTCATACGTCGGGCAGATGAAGAGTGGATTGATTGAATTGTGGAGGCAGAAATGAATCTTCTTGATATGATAAAGGATGCTGGAATTATCGGTGCTGGCGGGGCAGGTTTTCCCACCCACGCGAAGCTGGCGTCAAAAGCTGAATATATCCTGATGAACGGCGCCGAATGCGAACCGCTTCTCAGAGTCGATCAGCAGCTGATGGCGATGTATCCCGAAGAGATCATCAAAGGCTTCGAAGCGGCAGGAAAGCTTGCCGGTGCGCAGCAGGCCATCATAGGAATCAAGGGCAAGCACAAGGAAGTAATTGCCATCCTGCGCGATAAGATCCAAGCGCTGCAGCTTGGTGAATATGTAGCGGTAAAGGAATTGCCCGACGTTTATCCCGCAGGAGATGAGCAGGTGCTGGTTTACGAATTAACCGGAAGAATTGTTCCGGAAGCAGGCATTCCCATTCACGTGGGATGCGTGGTGGTAAATTCGGAAACGGCTCTGAATATATATAAAGCCATTCAGGGAAAACCGGTAACGGAGAAATATATCACCGTTGCAGGAGACATTCCAAATCGATTGACCGTAAAGGTACCGGTTGGTACGCCGGTCATGGATGTCCTGAAGCTTTCAGGAATTGAGAATTTTGACGACTATGCCGTAATTGACGGCGGTCCCATGATGGGGCCTGTCATGGCAAATCTAAACGGGTTTGTTACAAAGAAAAGTAAAGGTTATGTCATTTTAAAAAAACAGCATCACCTGATTCGGAGAAAGACTGTTAAGACGGAACAGGCGAGAAGAATCAACAGGGCTACCTGTGAACAGTGCCGTATGTGCACCGACCTATGTCCGCGGTATTTGCTGGGACACAACATGCAGCCTCATAAGATGATGAGAACCCTGGCTTACTCGCTGAAGGATATGGAGGAGCAGAAAATAGCATATTTGTGCTGTCAGTGCAATCTTTGCGAACTGTTTGCCTGTCCTGCCGGCCTGTATCCTAAGTCGGCCAATATGATGGTGAAACAAAGTCTGATGGAGCAGAATCTTCGCTTCCAGGCAAAACCGAAAGAATATGCGGTAAGAACCGCCAGAGCGTATCGCCTGCTTCCCAGCAAACGCCTTGTTGCTAGACTGGGACTGAAGGATTTTGATAAACCTGCTCCTGTGACGGAGCTTGAGCTAAGGCCTGAAACGGTACAGATCGCTGTTTGTCAGCACGTTGGTGCTCCGGCGGTTCCCGCTGTAAAAGCAGGAGACAGAGTAACGGAAGGACAGCTTATCGGTACAGTGCCGGAGGGAAGTCTTGGCGCACCGATTCATGCAAGCATATCCGGAACCGTCCTTGAGACGGAAAACGGCTTCATCGCAATAAGGAGGGACTAAGATGGCTAAAGCGATCGGCATGGTTGAATTTACAAGTATAGCGCGCGGCATCTATGCTGCGGACCAGATGGTGAAGATTTCCGATGTGGAAATCGTAACAGCAGGGTCTGCATGTCCCGGAAAATACATCGCAATCGTCCACGGTGATGTGGCTGCGGTGCAGGATTCTGTAAGTGTGGGAGAAAGAACTGCGGAGGAATACCTGGTGGATTCCATCGTCATCCCCAATGTAAGCCCCCAAGTGTTTCCTGCAATTACCGGAACCACAATGCCGGACAGAATCAGAGCCCTTGGCATCATGGAGTCCTTCTCTATGGCCACCATGATTATCGCAGCTGATGCAGTGCTGAAAGCAGCAGATCTTGAGCCATTGGAGCTGAGGCTGGGCAATGGACTGGGAGGGAAAGCCTACTTCACTTTTACCGGTGATGTAGCCGCAGTGCAGACCGGCGTGGAAGCCGGAATGGCTGTTTCCGAGGAAAAGGGTCTCATGGTCAACGCGGAAGTCATTCCGTCACCATCGGACAGACTGATCCCAAGCCTGTATTAGAAGGCGAGCAGGTTTCTATCGCGTACTAATAGAAATTTTAATAAATAGTAGTATGATTCCAAATTTGCTAAGAATGTGAAAGGAGGTGAAATCATGAAAAAATTGATTTGTGCTAAAGATGTTGAAGCTGTGATAAAGCAAGGAAAGAAAGTACTTTACATAGATTGTGACACCATCGTCACACCCTCTGCAAAGGATGCTGCAAAATCAGCTGGTATTGAACTTTCTACCGAAGCTCCTGCAGCGGCTCCAGCAGCCGTATGCTGTGAAGCGGCAACTGAAGCGGTGAAAGCCGCTGGCGGCGAAATCGATAGCAACATGATTTACAACGTACTGAAATTGATGATGGAGAAGGGACTGCTGCAAGGCGTCTTTGAAGGCCAGCCTGAATTGCCTTATGTTGCGGAACGCGACAGCAGCGGACTGAAAATCGTCCGCGGTGCTTCGGTAAAGTATGAGGCTCTTGACACTGGAAACCCTGGAGACAAGGTTTTCTATCAGGAAATCATCAATGCCGATGATGGCTGCTCCATGAATGCAGGCTTCATCACCATCGAGACCTGCAACTTCGACTGGGAATGCGCTTGTCAGGAACTGTACCACGTTGTGGAAGGGACTCTGACGGTGGGAGTAGACGGAAAGGTTTACACGGCAGGCCCTGGAGATTCAGTATTCTTCCCCAAGGGAGCAAAGGTGACCTTTGGATCTCCCAACAAGATGAAAGCATTCTACGCAACCTATTAGAATGCCGAATCAGAGTAAGGAGGATAAGAAATGCAGGCACTTGGCTTGATAGAAACAAAAGGTCTAATCGCAGCAATCGAAAGTGCCGATGCCATGCTGAAAGCCGCAGAGGTCAGTCTTGTTGAGAAGACCCTTGTAGGCGGAGGATTGGTGACCATCGCTGTAACCGGTGATGTCGGCGCAGTCAAAGCTTCTGTGGAAGCAGGAGCGGCTGCAATCAGAAAACTGAACAGCACCTTATTGATTTCGGAACACGTGATTCCACGTCCCCATCAGGAACTGGAGGGCATCATTGTTTCGGCCGAAAAGCCGGAACAGAGTGAGAACCAGAAACCCGCTGCAGATCCCGTTACACCGATCGCACCTCTGCTGGAAAAGGCAGAGGAAGTGAAACAAACCGTTGCACCAGAAATGGTAAATAAGGAGGAACTTCCTGAGGTACCAGAGGCTGTAACGAAGAAAACGGTTCTGGTTGATACGGAGGCAAATACTGCAGATCAAACCCTGACGGAAGACCCGGGTGAGCTTGACAAGGAGACCGTTGATAAAATCGTCCTGGAAAAAGGGCTTGAGGGAGCAATTGCAGTCCTAAACGGCATGAAAGTCGTAAAACTGCGAAATCTGGCTCGCCAGTACAAGGACTTCGGTATTGCCGGAAGAATGATATCCAAAGCCGACAAACAGATGATCCTTGCTGAATTTAACAAATATTACGGTCAGAAATAAACAATAGAGAATGACGAAGGAAGCGCTTGTAATCAGCACTTCCGGAAAATGAATTTTGACTGGATGACTTGAGGAGACAAGGAAAGGAGGAATCACAACTTGGAAAATTACGATTATGACTTACGCTCAGTTCAGGAAGTAAGAAATCTTGCGCGCCTGGGCAAAATTGCAGCAGACCAGATTGCAGACTATTCCGAAGAAAAAATCGATGCGATACTAAAAAATATGGTGAAAGTTGCAAGGGAAAATGCGGTAAGTCTGGCCAAGATGGCCGTTGAAGAAACTGGATTTGGCAAAGTGGCTGATAAAACCTATAAGAACCATGTGGCTTCTGTTGTTTTATATGATGCCATCAAGGAAATGAAAACCATTGGTGTTATTAAAGAAGATATCAATACACAGGTTATGGATATCGCAGAGCCCATGGGATTGATTATGGGAATTGTGCCTTCCACCAATCCAACATCAACTGCTATCTTTAAAGCAATGATTGCGGTGAAGTCGAGAAACTCAATTGTATTCTCGCCCCACCCATCAGCGGCAAAATGCACCATGCAGGCAGCAAGACTGATGCATGAAGCAGCGGTTGCAGCAGGTGCGCCGGCAAACATCATCGGATGCATCTCAATGCCAACCATGGAAGCAACCAATGAACTGATGCATAGCAAAGAAGTGAAAATGATCATCGCAACCGGAGGCCCCGGAATGGTCAAAGCCTCATACAGCGCAGGAAAACCGGCGCTGGGTGTAGGAGCAGGAAATTGCCCGGCCTACATAGAAAAAACGGCTGACATTCCAAAGGCAGTCAGCAACATTCTGGCAAGCAAAACCTTTGACTACGGAACGATCTGTGCATCAGAGCAGTCCGTCATCGTTGAGGAATGCAAAAGAGACCAGGTGGTAGCTGAGTTCAAAAAGCAAGGCGCTTATTTCATGACGGCAGAAGAAACAAAGAAGGTCTGCGGCCTGCTTTTCAAGAACGGTCATGCGATGAATGCAAAATTTGTAGGAAGATCCCCGCAGGTGATTGCATCTGCAGCAGGATTCTCCGTACCGGATGAGATCAAGGTTCTCATCGGGGAACAGAAGGGTGTCGGACCGGAAGATCCGCTCTCTTATGAAAAACTGACTTCTGTACTGGCGTTTTATACAGTAAGGGACTGGGAAGAAGCATGCGAGCTTTGCATCAAACTGCTTCAGAACGGGATCGGACACAGTATGAGTATTCATACGGAAGACAGAGATATGGTGATGAAATTTACCAGAAAGCCTGCTGCGCGTATCCTGGTTAACACAGGTAGCACACAGGGGGCAGTCGGAGCAAGTACAGGACTTCTGCCATCCTTCACACTGGGATGCGGAACATGGGGAGGAAGCTCCGTATCGGAAAACGTCAGCCCGCTTCACTTGATCAACATCAAGAGAGTGGCTTACGGAATCAAAGATTGCGGTTCATTAGCTTCTGATCCATCTTTTAATTATCCTGAACTGACAGGAGCGGCAGTGCAATATACAGGAAGCTGTTCCGCAGCCAGTCAGTCCAGCCAGAGCTGCAGTCAGGGATCCAGTCCTTCATACACATCAACCATTAATGACACTGACAAAGAGCAGCTTCTCAAGCTGATCAATGACTTGGTTGATGCGATGAAGGGGGGAAACTAGATGGAAAACAATTATGAAAATCTGCTGAAACTCTTCATGGAAGCGGTACAGACAACTCTCTCCGCACCGGAAGCAGCGGCGGAGGACCCATCCATCGTCCCTGTGGGAATATCAAACCGGCACCTTCATCTATCTCAGACAGATCAAGACCTGCTGTTTGGAGAGGGTTATCAAATGACAAAGATCAAAGATCTCTCCCAGCCAGGACAGTACGCCTGCAAGGAAACCGTAACCATTTGCGGACCGAAGGGCGCCATTGAAAATGTGAGGATTCTCGGACCAGTCAGAAGCAAGACACAGATTGAGATTCTGGCCGGTGACTGCTTCAAGCTTGGAGCAAAAGCTCCCGCAAGACTCTCTGCAGATCTCCAGGGAACACCGGGAATCACCATCATCGGACCGAAGGGTTCGGTTCAGACCGCCGAAGGACTCATCGTAGCGCAAAGACACATTCATATGACACCTGAGGATGCGCAGCGGATTGGAGTTGCAGACGGACAGACCGTTTCCATTCAGGTCGAAGGTCCCAGAGGTGGAATCTACGGAAATGTAGCCGTAAGAGCCACAAAGACATCTGCTCTTGAGTGTCATATCGACAACGAAGAGGCAAATGCAATGAGTATTAATTCGTTATCAAAAATTAAAATTATCAAATAATCAATAGGAGGAATTTGAAATGAAATATGATGCATTAGGAATGATCGAAACAAAAGGTCTCGTAGGATCCATCGAAGCTGCTGACGCTATGGTAAAGGCTGCTAACGTATACCTTGTTGGTAAAGAGCACGTTGGCGGAGGTCTTGTAACTGTAATGGTTAGAGGAGATGTTGGAGCTGTTAAAGCTGCTACCGATGCCGGTGCTGCTGCTGCTCAGAGAGTTGGAGAACTGATCTCCGTTCACGTAATTCCAAGACCACACGCAGAAGTAGAAAGCATTCTTCCTGCAGGAAACGCTGGAAAAGACGTAAAATAGTAACGAAAACTGATCCAGTTGAAAAGGCCTTTCAATGGAATCGTTTCGGCAGGGTGTCCCCGGGGACATCAAGCGATCATTAAAAAAAGGGCAGGCGGCAATGATGTCGCCTGCTCTTTTTGGATGTACCCCAAATATTTAATAGAGAGCCTTTTTATCTGCGGAGAATGGACATTTCTCCACAGATAAAAAGGACTTTAATGGAACTATTCGAATAGGAATTATATGGAAAAATACGCCAACGTATTGATTTTCTTCATCCTTTATGCAATTCTACTATTATCGTATTGTTTTCAATATCATTATGGTTTTATTCGAAAACAGTGTCGTTCAGTGACATATGACTCGTCTGCAGGGAGGTAAAGTTTAGATGAGAAACAGGGAGATCACCCGGGAAAAAATCATTAGGGCAGCCATTGAAATTGGTGCACAGGAAGGGATCAGTGCTGTTACAACGCGAAAGATCGCAAAGTCTTGCAGTATTGCTGAGGGTACGATATTCTTCCATTTCGGTACAATCAAGGATTTACTCTCAAACGCTTTTATGATAATTGACAAAGCAAAGGCGGAAGCCCTTTCTGGAATAAGACGTGAGCTTTTTGATCATCCTGATGAGAGAATGATAGCTTGGGAAATTTGGAGGACATATCTGGACTTCTGGTTGGAGCGTCCCTTAGAGACAAAGTATTACGCTTCATTCTTCCGGTCAGCGCTGTACGATTATAAAGTGCACACTGCGACGGAAGAGGCGGGGCTGGGCACGTATGTCAAATATAGAGAGCTTATGGAAGGCCGAAAAATGTTTGATTCCGCGTATCAAATCATCGGATACGTTAACATCTGGCAGCACATTATAAATGCAACGTTAAACTTTGCAAATAAAATTTCAGATGGGGAGATTAGGGAAAGCGAGGAAGTGAAGGAATTTATATTTGAACTAATCTTTGAACGTCTTATGAAATAAGCTAAATAAAAATGAAAAAGACTTGAAGATTGCATTCAAGTCTTTTGATTTACATCGTACTATATCTATCTTCATTCATATCAATCATATCAATCATACTTTTCGGTTAGTGACCTGACTTCAGGGAACCAACATATTTTCTGTACGTCTGCGGAGTCATGTTCATTTGTGCACAAAATACTCGATTGAAGTAAGACGGATCAGAAAAGCCGCATTCTATGGAAATTCGGTAAGCATGATAGTTGGTGGTTTCCAGCAGCTTGCAGGCATATTCTATTTTCAGCCCAATCACATATTCTGTAAAGGCGACACCCATTTCACGTTTAAAGACATGGCTAAAGTATTTTGGGTTGACGAAAACCTTGGAAGCTACCGTTTCCAGGGTAAGCCTCTCTCTGAAATGCTCTTTGATAAACTTTAAGGATTCCTCTATAAAATATTGCCGCTCCGGCTTCACTTCTGTTGTTTTTTCTTCCTGCTTGAGCTCTGGCTGAACCTCACTTGTACTGACAGTGCCCATCATACGGCAGAATACATCCTTAAAATCAGTAGGCTTAATTGGTTTTAGAAGATATTCAAAAACTCTGAGGCTTACTGCTTTTTGCGCATAGGAAAAATCCGAATATGCGGATAGAACGGAAATGCATGCATTGGGCAGAAATTTTCTGATTTCCTCGATTGCAGAGATGCCGTCCAACTCGGGAATTCGTACATCCATGATGATAATGTCAGGTCGGTGTTCTTTCGCAAGGTTGATCGCTTCCACACCGCTTTCGCAAGTTAGCAAGGTATCTTCTGGGAGAAGCTCATCCAGTACGACCGATCTTAGAAAATCTTGTTCAAGCAGTTCATCTTCTACGATTAAGACCACGCTCAAAACTGTCACCTCCCGTTAGATTGGGTGGGTATTGTGATGGTTACGGTACTGCCGCTATAGTCGGATTTTACAATCTCCAGGCCGTATCCGTCTCCATAATACCGTTTCAAACGGTTGTCTGTACTCCAAATTCCAAGGCCAGATTTGTTTTCCGTTTGCTGTACTTTTTCAGAATTTCTGATTTTATCAAGTATTTCCTTTGAAAATCCGTTGCCGTTATCCAAAATGGAAATCACAATACCATTCTTCTGCTCTTCGGCAAAGATGCTGATTTTGCCCCCGTCTCTCTTTGGTGTAATACCATGAATCAGAGCATTCTCAACAATGGGCTGAATCACCATGTTCGGGATCCGATAGGATCTTATTTTATCCGGAATATCAATGTCATATTCCAAGCGGTTCTTAAAGCGAACCTTTTGGATATAGAGATATTTTTCTATATTGTCAATCTCAGATCCAATGGTATGAAGCTGGTCGTCCTGCTTCAAATTATATCGAAGCAGGTCTGAGAGACAGTAAATAAGCTCTTCTGTTGTATGGGAATGCTCAAAATACGCAATACGTGCAATGCAATTCAGCGTATTAAATAGAAAATGCGGATTGATTACAAGAGACATATTTTTTGCTTCCAAATCAATGATCTTCTTCTCGAGAATTTCCTTTTCAATAGACAATCTTGCCACATCGGAATCTGTATTGTTGACGGATTCTGTAAGGTCAAGAGATATATTCTTTGCAATATGTCCGCACAGTTGCTCGTGGATACTGATTTTATTCTGTTCTATTGTCTTCAGGGATGATATCGCTTTTGCAATGAATTCTAGCTCAGCGCTCTTTTCATCTTGAAGGGATTGAACATCAATCATATATTTTTGATATTCTGTTTCCGGCAGATAAACCTGCATACCGCCGATATAACCTAAAATCTCATCCTCTATTTTTATTGGAATTAGAATGTTCTCCAGTCCGTGCCTGCATACAAAGCTTCCTTCACCGCCGGGTTGAAATCTGCTGCTATAATCAGGACATACCCGTCCGCCTCTTTCCATACATACCTTCGTGCAGAAATCAGGAGAAGGTATGAACTCAAGGAGAATTTCGCCGCTGGTATCAGCAAGAAAAAGCGCAATATCAGACAGAGAAAGTATCCCGCTGTATCGGGCATATAAATTCGAAGCTATTAAGTTTTTCAGTGGGTTATTTTGTGTTTTCATAGTTAATATTGTAATATAAAATGTCGTAAAAGTAAACAGCTTGTAAAATGGAAAAACCCCGCGTCGGACTCATTGCTCTGCGGGGTTTCCGATTGGATTGTATGAACAGTATGATATTTCCACAATGATGTTTTTCAATAGCATTTCTTATAAATTGAAATGATATCTTCTTTTGAAGGCTGCCTTGGATTTGTAGGAGTACAGCGATCCGCCATTGCAGCTTCTGCCATAGATTCAAGAGCATTTTCGAATGCAGTCTTGTCGATACCAAGAGCACTCAAATGATCTTCGATTCCCAAAACACTTTTCAGACGAGTTACAGCTCTGATCAAGCTGACACAGCCTTCGCGTTTTGTTCTGGCAGGAAGCTGCAGCATCTCAGCAAGCTTAGCGTATCGTTCCGCTGCATATCCGTTCGCGGTACCGGCCAAATCAGCGTTATATTCCATAACGGCAGTGAGCATCATTGCGTTGGAGCGGCCATGGGGAATGTGGAAAGTGCCGCCTACAGCATGGGCCAAGCTATGGTTGATGCCCAGGCCCGCATTGGTGAAGGCCATTCCAGCTAGGCAGGAGGCATTCAAAACACGGTCTCTTGCATCGGCATTATTAATATCCTTATAAATAAGCTCTAAATTTTCAAAGATCAATTTAATTGATTTTTCTGCAAGAGCATCGGTAAAATCGGTAGCATCCTTGGAAACAAAAGCTTCGATTGAGTGAACCAATACATCAATCCCTGTATCCACCACCACGCGCTGAGGAACATGCTGAATGCACGTAGAATCCAGAATTGCCATATCGGGTGCAATGAATTCATCTACGATACAAACTTTTCCATCCTCTCCTGTAATGACAGAGAAGTTTGTTACTTCAGAACCTGTACCGCTCGTTGAAGGAATGGCTATAAAAAGCGGCTTTCTAAAATTCTTGCCTTCCGTTTCAACAAGCTTAGAGGCAAAATATAGAATCCCTTTTGCCGTATCGATGACGGACCCGCCGCCCAGCGCTACCAAAACGTCAGCACCGCTGTCTTTATAAAGCTTCATGCCGTCGGCAATGACCTTAACATCAGGATCTGGGTGAACATCTGTAAAAACTACAGAGCTGATTCCTGCATTGCTAAGAAAATCCACTGCTTTCTGAAGATAACCCAGCTTATCCATGATGCCGTCCGATACGATAAACGCTTTTGTTCCGGAGATCTGTTCCAGGAGCTGGATGGACTGATTATTGAAATAAACCTTTGATTTTAATATAAACTTATCTTCTTTAATGATGAATCCCTCCTATCGTCTGATTTCTTGTATCTTAAATGAATAACTTGTAGTATCTTTGTTATTTGAAAGATTCAATGTTATCTTTGTTATAAAAATATCATACCATAGTATGACAGCTTTATATTGAAGATTTGTCATATAATTGTGGCATAATTCCATTGAATTTTCAACAATTATTGTATTAAATCTCTATTCTTGGACTATCGCCATGAATCAAGAAAGGATACGTTGATTTTGGGTAGACTAACTGGTATAATAAATGCAATAAAGGATCAAAAACAAAGATTTTGTGCCAATGCATTTATTGCGACGGTTGAAGCAAGCCGGAGCATCGCCTTGCTTGATGTCTAAATAAATGCAATAAAGGATCAAAAACAAAGATTTTGTGCCAATGCATTTATTGCCAATACATTTATTACGACGCTTGAAACAAGCCGGAGCATCGTCTCGCCGGAGCACCTCTTTTGCCGGAGCATTGCTTTGCCGACGTCTAAATAAATGCCATTGAGGTTACAATTTAAAGATCCGAAAGAGATTTTAAACAGCCCAAGGCTGACACGATATAAGAGGGAGAAGCATGGTGAACTTTTAAATGGATGAATTAGTACAAAAAAAACTGAGGCTCATATTTCAGGATGACAACATCATATTTGACAGATCTCGTTTCGCAGGTGGTCTGACGAATTATAACTATATCATGGAGATTCAGGGGAAAGAGTATGTTGTTAGGCTTCCCGGTGGCATGACCAATCAAATGATTGATCGTAAAATCGAGAAAGTAAACAATACGATCGCTTGTGATTTGGGACTGAACTCAGAATGTTATTATTTTGACGATATCAGTGGCATCAAAATCAGTGTCTATCTAAAGAACAGCAAAAACATTGCCCAAGCAGATCCATGCGATTTCGTCAATATTAAAGCTGTCTCTGGCTTAATGAAGAGAGTCCATCAAAGCGCTAAGCCCTTTCCCAATCGGTTTGACTGGGAGGCGGAGCTCAACAAGTATGAACAGATTGTGAGGGAGCAAAAAGGGGATTTCTTCTTCGACTACTTCACCTTGAAAAATAAACTGAAAGATTTTGTAGGGAAGCATATCACAAGCACACTGATTGTGCCTTGTCATAATGATACCGTGCCGGAAAACTTCGTAATTGCTCAGGATGGCAGAACCTACCTTATTGACTGGGAGTATTCCGGTATGAATGACCCAAGCTGGGATGTCGCGGCCTATATTCTTGAATCCAGACTCACTGAGGATGCCATTCAGTATTTACTTCAGGAATATTATGCAGAGCAGCCCTCGGAGGAAGAATTGGTAAAGATAAAAGCTTTCATGGCAGTTCAGGATTTGCTCTGGACCGTATGGGCTCTAATACGACACTATAATGGGGATGATTTTCTGGATTACTGCAATATCAGATATGAACGATTCCGCAAGAATCTTAAGGCACTGACAAGTCAATCGGACTGTACCATTGCCGATCTGGTGAAAAGTTGAGCCTTTCGACGAGGGAAAATAGAATAAGAATTACTGAAGTCCGCTGATCATGCGGACTTTTTTTTATGGCGTGTATTCGCAACAGTCCTAACTTTTGTTAGGACTGTTTGTTAAATAATAAATAATAGATTGAAAAATCAGGAAGAAGGAGTAAAATACTGGTAAAGAGTCAATGCTAACTGTTAGACTGTTCTCCTCTCGGTAACGATCTGGAAAGACAATCATGTCTTCCATGCAAATGGAGAATAGTACAAGAATCCTTCAAGTGGAACAGAAGGGGGAGTGATACTCATGGATTCAACAATAAGAAAGAGCAGCGGTGTACAGCATCATGGGATCGACAAAATGTTTTATAAGACTATGTTTAAGGATTTGTTTGCCGATCCGTGCACAGTACACTTCTGGGATGGAGAAGAGGAACACTACGGCTCTGGTGAGAGTAAATTTCGACTGACCTTCAATGAGCCGATTCCCAAAGCGGATATTATAGCCGATCCATCCATGGCATTCGGTGAAGCGTATATGCATGGAATCATCGATATTGAAGGCAGTGTTCGGGAAGCAGTGGAATCACTGTATAACAACAAAAATAGTTTCCTAAGACAGGGGCATCTTTACAATCGAGCATTAAAACTTCTCTCAAACAACAAGAAGCGAAGCAGAGAAAATATAGAACATCATTACGACATTGGAAATGAATTTTACAAGCTCTGGCTTGATGAGACCATGACCTATTCCTGCGGATACTTTCATTCCCAAGATGATACCCTTTGCCAGGCTCAGAAAAACAAGGTTGACTATATCTTAAAAAAAATGAACCTAAAAGAAGGGCAGACACTGCTGGATATTGGCTGCGGCTGGGGACAACTGATTCTCACGGCAGTAAAGCAGTATAAGGTGAAGGCCTTAGGCGTCACACTGAGTTCTGAGCAGCATGACAAGGTGAAGGAAAGAATTAAAGAGGAAGGGCTGGAAGACAGCCTTGCGGTGGAACTTCGAGACTACAGGGAATTGAAGGATAGGACGTTCGATCGGATTGTAAGTGTCGGAATGCTGGAACATGTGGGCAAGGATCATCTACAGGAATACTTCTCCCATGTGAGCTCCATGCTTAAGGACGGCGGAGTATCGCTTCTGCATTGCATCACAGGAATTCACGAGGGAGCAGGCGGAACCAACTCGTGGATCAATAAGTATATTTTTCCCGGAGGCTACATCCCGAGCATACAGGAGCTGGTTGCACATATTTCCGGAGAGGAATTGCATCTGGTCGATGTGGAAAGCCTCAGAAGGCATTATGGTAAGACGTTAGAACATTGGGCCCAAAATTTTGAAGAGGCCTTACCGCAAATCAGAAAGACCAAGGATGAGGTTTTCATTCGGATGTGGAGAATGTACCTGAATTCCTGTGCTGCATCTTTCAACAGTGGGAATATTGATCTTCACCAATTTCTTTTTACAAAAGATATAACGGAAGATATTCCTTTTTGCAGAGATTATTTATACCGCTGCTAAGCGTCAATTCCATACCAGGCTGAATATACTGAAGCAGGGCGTCCCTTAAAGGATTCCCTGCTGTTTTTTTCTTCAGATACATTCGCAAACTAGGAGGCGAGATATGAAAGTGAGGAATTGTAACTGCATTGAGGTTCCTCTGCTGCGGAGTAGAGAATCGCCTGTACCGGAGTATTTTGACACATATTTAAAAATGAATCCTGCAACGGGTTATCTTACCTTCGAGGTATATGAACTTTCCCCCATTCGAGGACGAATCCCAATCCCAGGTGCAAAGGTGACGGTAAGCAAGCTTTTGGGTGATGATTACTACCTTTCTAAGGTGATGACAACAGATGAAAACGGTGAAACAGAGCGGCTTTCCCTCCGAACGGTGAGCAAGGACCAGGCTCAAAGACCAGGAGAGAGAAACGGATTTACAAACTACTATGCTAGTGTAGAAGCACCGGAATATCAAAAAAAATTCGTCTATGACATTCGGATTTTCGAGGGAGTTACAACGCTGCAGCAGATGGAGCTGCTTCAGAACCGTCAGCCTCAGGAAACTTGCATGCCTGATACCTTTGAGAACAATGGAAAACGAGGGTGAGGCTATGGCAATCATCAGCAGGCCGGACGTAGCGCCTATCCCCGAAAACATAACGGTCCATCTGGGTGCCCCCGATGCGGCTGCAGAAAACATAACCGTTCCCTTTCCCGAATATATTAAAAATGTTGCTTCCGGTACCCTGAACCCAACATGGCCCGACGCCGCACTTCTGGCAAACATATACGCACAAATCAGTCTGGCGTTAAATCGGATTCAAACGGAATCGTATCGGGACAAAGGTTATCTGTTCGATTTGACAAACCATGAACCTTATGAACAGAATTTCGTTCCGGGTCGTGATATCTATGAAAATATCAGCCGGATTGTCGATGAAAACTTTGACAGCTATATCGTCAGAAGTGGAAGCAAAGCGGCGGCGTTTACGCCCTACTGCGACGGTGTGGAAACAACCTGTGAGGGCCTATCACAGTGGGGTTCGGTAGAACTGGCGAAACAGGGAAAAAAACCTTATGAGATTCTAACATTTTATTACGGAGAAGACATTGATTTAGTACGGGACATTCCTATAGATGCAAATTTTGAATCCTATCCTCGATATCCTTTGCGGGTTGGCTCCAGCGGCCGGGAGGTCGGTATTATACAGCATGAAATAAATCGCATTGCTGAAAACTATCCAGTCATACCAAGAATTCAGAACCCAGACGGTAATTTTACAAGAGAAATGGAAGCCTCGATCAAAGCCTTTCAGCGAATCTTTCGTCTTCCAGAGGATGGTGTGGTGGGAAAGAGCACCTGGTACAAGATAAAATATGTTTATGACAGTGTCAAGGGACTGGGAGAACTGTTTTCCGGAAGAGTGGGGTCTGGCGATTTCAAGCGGCCTGCAGACGCCTCTTGGAAAGAAGGGGATTCAGGAATCTGGGTGATGTTGATCCAGTATTATATGCGTTCCCTCTCATGCTACTACCATATCCTTCCTCTGGTAGAAATTTCGGGTACCTTCGGTCCAGAAACCAGCGAAGCGGCAAAAGCTTTGGTGAGTATCTATGGGCTTCCCTGGAACGGATTGATTGATGCTGATGTTCTGGCGAGGTTTTATCAGGACTACCTTGTTAAATTAAAGAATATTCCGGAGGATTGTCTTCCTGAGGAACCCGTTTATCCGGGATATCTATTATACCGTGGGATGGGAGACAATAACGTCAGGCTGATTCAGGGCTATTTGCGAGGAATAGCAGAAAAAGATCCTGATATCCCGATGGTATCTGTTACAGGTGTTTTCGATGCTGTTACGGAAGCCGCTGTGAGTGCCTTTGACAGTAAGTATTTGGGAGAAGGTCAGGGAGATGTACTGATCGGACCGATTACATGGAGCGCCATCATATCAGTGTACCATCAGCTGCAGTAAGCTTCGAATCATAAAGGTGATAAGCGCAATTTGACAGGCAGCCTTTCGTCTGAAGAGGCGCTTTCTGATGGAAATCCAAGAAAATAAAGAGCAGCCAGGTATGAGAAATGATATGCTCCCTTCTAGGTAGACAAGTGAAATAATAAAAACTTGTCACTTAGAAGGGAGCATAATGGGCAGAAAAGCAAAGTTTTCTTTTGAAGTCAAAATAGATATTGTTCAGAGGTGCTTGAATGGAAAAACATCTGCAAATCACGAGGCAAAATTATTAGGAATTGATAGCACACGTGTTCTTGAATGGATTTCATTGTTTCAGTCCTTAGGAGAAAAAGGATTAATTACTACTTCTAAAAATACTGCCTATTCTTCACATATCAAAGAAAAAGCCGTACTGGATTACCTGAATGGGAATGATTCCTATGCTTCTATCTGCAGGAAGTACGGAATTCGTTCCTCCACTCAACTACGGAACTGGATTTTGAAGTATAATGGTCATGAGAAGCTAAAGACTTCTGGAACAGGAGGATGTCCTATCATGACCAAAGGCAGAAAAACAGCATTTGATGAAAGAGTCGAAATCGTAGAGTATTGTATTTCGCATGAACATAATTATACTGAAACCGCTGAAAAATATCTGGTTTCTTATCAACAGGTGCGCAATTATACCGTTAAATACGGATCTGGTGGAGTGGAAGCGTTGCGGGATAAGCGTGGAAAACGGAAAAATCCAGATGATATGAGCGAATTGGAAAAATTAAGGGCTGAAGTGAAGATTTTAAGGGCAGAAAAAGAGCGTGCTGAAATGGAGGCATCTTTCTTAAAAAAACTCGGGGAAATAGAGAGGAGGCGGGGCTAAGTCTGGTTCGCCATGAGTATATCTATCAGGCAATAAAAGAGGAGCATGAAATCCATCATTATCCGATACGTTCACTGCGTAAGTTTGCAGACGTATCACGAGCAGCGTACTATAAGTGGCTTCGTAGAGAAGAACCTGAAAATGAAATGCTCAATAAATGTATCGCTAGTGAGATAGAAAGAATACATACAGAATCACCTGATAAAGGATATCGCCGTATTAGAGATGAACTTGAGCGATACCATGGTATAGATGTAAATGATAAACGTGTTTTACGTATATGTCGAAAACAAGGCATCAAATCAACCATTAAGTATTCCAACAATGGATGTACACGACAGGCAAAAAATCCCCAGTATATAGCCGGGAATATCCTCAACCGTGAGTTTACAGCAGAAAAACCAAATGAGAAATGGCTGACTGATGTGACGGAATTCCATTATTATATGGGAATTGAAAAACGGAAAATTTATTTAAGCGCGATCCTTGATCTGCATGACAGACGTATTGTATCGTACATTATAAATGACATAAATAATAATGCATTGGTTTTTGATACTTTTGATGCAGCTGTAAAAGCCAATCCAGAGGCTCAGCCCCTGTTTCATAGTGATAGAGGATTTCAGTATACCAACCGAACATTTCACGCAAAGCTGGAAGCGGCTGGGATGACTCAAAGCATGTCAAGAGTAGCTAAGTGCATTGATAATGGACCGATGGAAGGTTTCTGGGGAATTATAAAAAGAGAGCGTTACTATGGAAAAAGATTTACCAGCAGAGAAGAAGTAGTGAAAATGATTACTGATTATATGAAGTATTATAACACAAAACGGTTGCAAAGAAACTTAGGCGTTTTAACGCCTATGGAAAAATACGAAATATACTTACAGGCGGCGTAAAGAGCTGCCAGCAGGTATGACCTACTGGCAGAAAAGATTTTATTTTTTTAATTGTCTACTTGACGGGGAGCGGTTCAAAATCTGGCTGCTCTTATGATTTTCTGAATTAATCAAGATCCAATTTATGATTGAGGATCCAAACGGTTCCGGCACTGTATACAAAGGCAGTGAAGAGTGCGAATAGGATGCCTGTGAAAAGCACTCCGTTAAAAATACCGACAAAATCTTGGAGCTGGCCGGTATCTGCCACCGCATTGATCTGCCTTACCAGTTCGCTGGACTGAGGCAGGTAGCTTACGGCTTTGCCGATTCCCTGGATCAGCAGGGTTTCAAGCCACGAACAAGCGAAATAGGCTGCGATGCCAACAGGAACTCTGAAACGGCTCAGCTGTTTTAGATGGCCAATCGAGCAAGCAAGAAACAGCTTTGCAATTTCTTTGACTACCGATGCAGTCGTCATGAGAATGATCAGGGCTGCAGACAGATATCCTTGACCGTTCAGCACAGCATGGATTTCACTGATAATTTCAGTTAATTTGATATTTGCTGCAGGATTCATGACGAAAGCAAATATGAATAGTCCGATTACAGAAACGATCCCGGTTAAAACAATCCACATGGTGCTTACCAGCAGTTTTGAAAACACCAGCTGACCCGAGCTTACGGGCAGTGTCATGGTCAGATAACCTTGTTTGGAGAACACGTTCTTGAGAAAGATGTGGAACAGGTTGATGACGGTGACTACAATAGTTCCTATTATGATGCTGGTTATAATCAGCATTGCCAATGTTCCGGCAATGGGGATATCAAAATTGTTGATCAGCAGCGGAACGATGATGACGCCAAGCAAGATGGCCATATAGATTCCCGCAAAATCCCTCCACGTGGAGCGGATGTCGTATTTCATAAGCTTCGTTAGCATTTGAATACCTCCCTGAATAATTGGTCGATGGATTTTCCTTCTTCCTCTCTGATGTTGTCGATATTACCCTTTCGAACAATTTCGCCTTCCCTCAGAAAGATTACAGTGTCAAAGATTCTTTCAACGTCCGAGATCAGATGTGTTGACATCAGTATGGTGGAATTTTCATTGTAATTTGTCAGAATCGTATCCAAAATAAAGTCTCTTGCAGCAGGATCAACGCCTCCTATGGGTTCGTCGAGCACATAGAACAGGGCATTTCGGGACATTACAAGACAAAGCTGGAATTTCTCTATCATGCCCTTTGACATGCTTTTGATTTTTTGCGTTTCAGAAAGTCCCAGCCGGTGAAGCATATCGAGGCATTTCTTCTCGTCAAAATCAGAATAAAAGTCTTTGAACAGTGAAATCATATCGGTTGGGCGCATCCATGGGCTGAAATAAGCAGTATCCGGTAAATAAGATACCAGGGCTTTGGAAGTGGATCCCACAGGAAAGCCATTGATGGAAACACTTCCCTGATAATCTTTGATTGCGCCGGTGAGAATCTTAATCAGCGTTGTTTTGCCGCTTCCGTTGGGCCCGAGCAAGCCGACGATGTGGCCGGGTTCGAGGGTAAGGTTGATATTGTTTAAAACTGCTTTAGATTTATAAGATTTGGTCAAACCTTTTACTTCTACCAGACTGTCACCTTGATTCAATCTCAATTCTTTCTCTGTGCTGTTAGTTTGCGTGTTCATTCACATCACCCCCATTCTCCAGAAATTTTTGAAATAAATCCATAGCCTCCCGGCTTGAAAAACCAAGACTACTCATCTGATGAATAAACTGACTTACGATATCCTTTGCCACTGATTCACGCATCTCTTTAATCAACTCCTTATTTTCGGTAATAAAACGCCCCACTGTTCGATCCGCATATACCAATCCGTCCCGTTCCAATTCGGCCAATGCTCGCTGCATGGTATTTGGATTGACCTCGAAACGGATTGCCAGATCCCTCACAGATTCAAGCTTGGAACCGGCCGTTAAATCCCCTGAGGCGATTCGGTGCTTGAAATTGCTGACCAATTGTAAATAGATCGGCAGATTTGATTGAAACTGATTCGTCATCTATAAAAACCTCCTTTTGTATTATTGTATTAGGCAATTAATACAATAATACAGTGCGATACATTTGTCAACGGTTTTTACAAAATATTTTTCTTTTTTATTGTCATATATTCATTACGAAGGATTGATTGATTCATTCATTGATTCATTCATTCATTCATTACATGCGCATAGATGACCGTTTCCTGAGACAGAAAGGAATTTGTGCTTTGATTTATTTCTGATTGCACCACTTAAAGTCAAATTATGATATAATTTTTATTAGGGGAGCACGGATGAATCGACTCAATTGATTGGTGTACCCACTCGGATACAGTGCAGGAGATATAAAAAATATTAAATACGCCTGCTTGATCCGTCTTACAAAAGGGAGAGATTATCATGAAAAGAAAATGGATTGCAACGATTATGTCCGCAGCATTGCTGTTTTCTGCCGTGCCGACATCGGTACTGGCAGCACCGGCTGAGTTTACGGACCTGCCCGCTGAGGCATGGGCTGTGGATGCAGCGCATTCAGCGAGAGACTTCGGGCTGATGGAAGGAAGCTCAGACGGAAGCTTTGGTTTTGGCAGCTCCATGACCAAGGCGGAGTTTGTCACGGTATTGGGAAGAATGTTTGGCTGGCAGCAGGTAAAGCCTGAAGTTCAGTCTTTTTCCGATGTGGGAAAAAGTGACTGGTACTTCAGCAGTGTTGAAACAGCACTTCAACAGAAAGCCATCGAAAATACCGGCAGCTTTTCTCCGGGCGCAGCTATAACTCGGGAAGAAATGGCGGTTATGTTGGTACGGGCTCTCGGATATAATTCGCTTGCTCAATCAGCGGCAGCACTGGGCACGACCTTTGCTGATGTGAAAACCAATGTTGGATATATCACGGTTGCCAAAGATATCGGAATGACGAAAGGTACCAGCGAAACGACCTTCTCACCGGATCAAACCGCCAAACGGGAAGAAGCCGCGGCGATGATGGTGAGAGTTTATGAAAAGTACACAGCAAAAACCCAGTGGCTCCACGGATTTTATGCCATCTCATCCTATTCTCAGAAAGAATTGATTGATCAAATGGATGCTGTCTCAACAGGTTGGAGCAGGATGAGTTATGACCCGGTGAAGGGAGCCTATCTGAATACAACTTCATCCGAAAACAATGAATTCAGCATTCCTTCTGGATATGAAAGCATTACATCCTACTTAAAAGAACGGAATACGAAAACGAATCTCAGCATTTATGCTGATACTACAACAAAGGTGACGCTGGCAGATGGGAGCACAGATGTATGCTCCGCCATTCTTCTGGACGGAAAGCAGAGAACCCAAGCGGTTCAAGCCATTCTTAACGAGCTTACCGTCTCATACAACGCAATTGGATATAACCCGTACAATGGGGTAACCATAGATTTTGAAGGAATGAAAGGCAGTGCACTGAAAGAAGGATTTAATCAATTTCTGAAGGAACTGTCTGCCGGACTTAAGCCTTTGGGAAAGAGTCTCTATGTTGCGGTACCCCCAGCAGCAGCAGATGGGTACTATTATGATGGGTATGATTTCCGCACCATTGGGCAGACCGCAGATAAGCTGATCCTGATGGCCCATGATTATCATGAGACCGTTATGCCGGATAATTTATTAAACTCCGAGTATTACCGCAATACTCCTTTAACACCGTTTTACAGTGTTTACTATGGACTAAAAGCTGTAACGGATGAAACCACAGGAGTAGAGGATCTCTCCAAGGTTGCGCTCGCCATCAGTTTCAACAGTGTCGGATGGGAACTGGAAAATGGAAAACTGATCAATGCAAAATCCGTTAACCCGCCGCCGCAGACAATCTATAACCGGCTGAAAGGCGGAGCACAGATGGGTTATTCAGAGCTTTACAGAAATCCATATATTACCTATACCACAGAGGATGGGAAGGACTACTTTGTTTGGTATGAGGATGAACGCAGCGTAGGAGATAAAATTATGCTGGCGAGACTCTTTGGGATTGACGGTGTTTCCCTTTGGAGAATTGGAAATATACCGAACTATTCGGATGAAGGTATTTACTATAATGTTATGGAAAGCCTGGATCGATAGAGATTCAGCGCTCGCGCCATCGGCCTCGGCCGATGGCGTTTTTGTTTGCGGGCACTTTGATGAACTGCTTACCTCCCGTCGCCAAAGGAGGATGGAAATTCAGTTTTTTAACATTCTTTTAACACAGGGTTAACAATAGAGTTACATGATTCCGGTACAATTATGGTAATGAATCATGCAAAGATCAAGTATAAGATGATTCCGGGAGTAAAAAAGATGTATGCAGTAATCGATATCGGTTCCAATACCATAAGGCTGTCCGTCTACGCAATTCAAGACGGCCAAATCAAACCAATGTTCAGCAGAAAAAATACCGCTGGACTGATCAGTTATGTAGACCAAAATGGATGTATGACAGAACGAGGAATTCAAAAGGCGATTTCTGTATTGTCAGGCTTTCAAAAAATAATAGAGAATACAAAGGTGGAACACATTTTTGTTCTTGCCACAGCTTCGCTTCGCAACGTTCAAAATCGGGACGAGATTTTAACGCTCCTTAGAGAAAAAACAGGGTTTGAGGTCACGGTTCTTTCCGGTGAAGAGGAAGGGGTCTGTGGTTTTGTAGGGGCGGCTTATCATATTAATGTTGATTCAGGACTTCTTGTGGATATTGGCGGAGGAAGTACAGAATTTGTTTTTTATCAAAATAGAAAAATATCAAAAACCTACTCCATTCCAATGGGCTCTCTGAGTCTCTATGCAAATTTTGTTTCTGGGCTGACACCAACTAAGGATGAGTATAAAAAAATGAAGAAATATATTAAGGAGCAGCTCCAGACTCTCGACCAGGGAGCTGCCCCCGCCCCAATCCTTTGCGGCGTTGGAGGGACTACGAGAGCAGCCTGTAAACTGGTCAATGATTTCTATGGTGAGCCGTTGACCAACCGAAAATTCCAGCCGGATCAACTGAAAAAGGTGATGAAATCCTTTTATCATGATAAGGATGGGGTACAGCGGATTCTTCGTGTGGTTCCGGATCGAATTCACACCATCATTCCGGGGATGATCATACTTAGAACCATTACTTCCTGTTTCAACAGCCAGGATATCATAATCAGCGAATACGGTGTGAGGGAAGGATATTTGATCAAGACAGTGATCGGGTGGGAAAATGGATCATAAGGATTGCAGCGCCAATCAATATTTGTATATGCAAAATCGTGAGCTTTCCTGGCTCAGATTTAACGAACGTGTGCTCCAGGAAGCGCAGGACCCGGAGGTGCCTCTCCTTGAGCGCATGAAATTTATCACGATATTTTCCAGAAACCTGGATGAGTTTTTCATGATACGTGTAGGCAGTCTCAGTGATCTGGCCGGTG
Source organism: Clostridiales bacterium (assembly GCA_015243575.1). Classification (NCBI taxonomy): domain Bacteria; kingdom Bacillati; phylum Bacillota; class Clostridia; order Peptostreptococcales; family Anaerovoracaceae; genus Anoxybacterium; species Anoxybacterium hadale. The sequence continues at coordinate 2,786,687 of CP042469.1, read as the reverse complement.
AAAAGGAAGCGGGAGTTGACAACAAGACGGGGATGACTGCGAGACAGCAGCTGGATCAAATCTACGAAGCGGTCAGGCCTCTGTACCTCCAGAGAGATTTGACTTATTTCGATATCAGACGGCAGCTGAAAGATAAGGGCATCTGCCATCTTTCCATGAAAGATCTGAGTGAAGAAGAAAACCAATACTTAAGTGAGTATTTTTTGAAATATATTTTACCCATTCTGTCTCCGCAAATTGTGGACAACCATCACCCATTTCCTTTTATACCGAATAAAAAGGGATTTATGGCGCTTCAGCTGGAACATAAGAACAAGGATTTGCTGGGGCTGATTCCTATTCCTGAAACCATCCCGGAGTTGATCTTTTTGCCTTCTGAAGAAACAAGGTTCCTCCCATCGGTAAGGCTAATCCGGGAATACGCTCACATGATTTTCAATATGTATCCCATCAAGGAGAAGGTGCTCTTCTATGTGACACGCAATGCAGACCTTACCCTTGAGGATGAGGATATCGACATTGTAGACGATTTCAGAAGCACCATGAAGAAACTGCTGAAAAAGAGAAGCCGCCTGGAGATTGTCCGCCTGGAAACGGAGCAAAAAATCAGCGGATGGCTGAAAGAAACGCTGAAAGATAAATTGAACATCACACAAAACCAAATTTATTGCAGTAGATCACCCATCGCGATGAACTTTGATTCCCAGATTTCTGCCGTTATAGATCATAAACTGAAAGCAAAACTGTATTATCGTCCCTTTAAGCCTCAGGCTTCTCCGATGATTTCAGGTCGGGAAAGTATACTGGCACAGGCCGTCAGAAAAGATCTGCTCCTGACCTACCCCTATGAGAGTATGGAGCCATTCCTAAGAATGATTCGGGAAGCGGCTTATGATCCCGGTGTAATTTCTATCAAGATTACGATCTACCGTCTCGCCAACAAGACGAAGCTGGTAGAGTACCTATGTGCTGCCGCAGAAAACGGAAAAGAAGTCGTGGTGCTCATAGAACTTCGGGCGCGGTTTGATGAACAGAACAATATCGATTGGTCCGAACGCTTGGAAGAATCGGGCTGCAGGTTGATTTACGGAATCGGAGAATATAAGGTTCACTCGAAATTGTGTCTCATAACACGAAAAATCCACGGAGAGTATCAGTTCATCACCCAGGTAGGAACTGGAAACTACAACGAGAAGACCACAGAACTTTATACTGATTTTTCATTGATTACCGCAAATCAGGATATCGGAAAAGATGCATCCGATTTCTTTAAAAACATGACCATATCAAATCTGCGCGGTGAATACTTCCATCTGCTTGCGGCTCCTTTCAGCATGAAGAGCAAGCTCATAGAACTCATTGAAGAAGAAGCTGCGAAGAAAGAGGAGGGGCGAATCGCAATCAAGGTAAACTCCGTAACAGATGTTGATCTCATCAATAAACTTAGAGAAGCTTCCTGCGCAGGCGTCAAGATTACCATGATCGTCCGCGGAATCTGTTGTATCCTCCCGGGTGTCCCCGGAGAAACAGAAAACATACATATTGTCAATATTGTAGGGCGGTTTTTAGAGCACTCTCGCATATTTCGGTTTGGGATTGGAAAAGAGCAAAAACTCTATATTTCCTCAGCAGATCTGATGACAAGGAACATGCAGAGGCGGGTGGAAATTGCCTGTCCCATCTATTCAGAAGAAATCAGGGATAGAATTAATGAGATTTTTGATTCGATGTTATACGATACGGAAAAGGCACGGATCATGCAGAAGAACGGAACCTACAAGCGTCAGCCTGATCATTTGAATGAAATAAATATACAAGAGCTGTTCATAGAAAAAGCAAAAGCAATGGCTGCAGCAACACCGAACACTGATAGAAAACGAAAGGATAGACTTTTGCCTTTTGTTGCAATGCCTATCCTTCGGTTAAATCGATATTTCAGTCGGCTCATACAATGACTACAGACATTCCTCCGCAATCTTTGCCAGAGGGCTGCGTTCTACTTCTTCCAGGGATATATGGCCTGTGATACCATAGGATTTCATCTTTTCAATGACGTAAACCAAACCGTTTGACTTGGAATCCACAAGTGCATTGTCTATCTGGTTATCTGAAGGATCACCAATCATGACAAACTTTGCGCCCTGACCGGCTCTTGTCAGCATGAGTTTGGCAAGATGCGGCGTAATTTCCTGCGCTTCATCAATGATCACCATGGCATTGGCTAGAGTTCGGCCACGCATAAACGCAAAGGTCTTCATTTCAATCACCCCTGCATCCTGATACTGCTCGAGAAAGCTTTCCGCTGAGAAGGAAGGCTTTTCTTGGTACTCACCGTGTTTTTTTGCATTTTTCTTAATCTTATTCCCTTTATCCGTTGATTGACGTCTGCTGCGTTCTGTCATCAGATTTTCAATGGAGTCACCGAAGGAATCCATAAATGGCTTCAGCTTTGCATTTTCAGTTCCGGGCAAAAAACCGATGGGATCCCCTGCGGAAACCACCGGCTTTACGAAGATAATTTTATCATATACATTATTCTCTATTACTTTTTGAAGGGCAACTGCAACCGACAGGATGGATTTTCCTGTTCCCGCGCCGCCGCTGAGGGTGACAAGATGAATGTCTTCATCCATAAGGAGCTCAAAGGCCAGACGCTGCTCCCGATTTTTAGGGGACAGCCCCCAAGCCCTTTCATTACCATATTTCAGGGGAAGGATCTTACTGCCGTCATATCTGGCTAAGGTTTCGTGGGTGCTGCTGTCGCTGCTTTTGATACAGAAAAATTCGTTTGGGTTGATGTCTGCACCTGTTTTTCTGTTTGGCTTTAGACCGCCTGCATAGATCTTGTCGATTTGAGAGGATGGAAGTGTGATTTCTCGGTAGCCTTTATAAATGCGGTCCACGTCAATCTTGTCATTTTGATAGTCCTGAACCTCAATGTTGAGGGATTCGGCCTTGATGGCCACACAGAGGTCCTTTGTCACTAGAATTGTGTTGATGTTTTTTGATTCTCGTTTTAAATTCAGAGCCATAATGATAATTTTGTTGTCGTTTTTATTTAAATCTACACCATCGGGGATATCAACTGGATTCAAGTGATTCATTTCTACTCTCAGCGTTCCGCCGCCGGGAAGCTTAACCCCTTTGCGAATATCGCCGTATTGTCTTACGTTGCTGATTTCGCGGATAGCCTCACGGGCATGGTAACCTAGGATCCCTTCTTTTTTCTTCAGGTTGTCGAGTTCTTCCAGGCAGATCAGCGGTATGATGACGTTGTTGTCGGCAAAGGTATGGATGGATCCCGGAAAATGAATCAAAACATTTGTATCAAGGATATAATTTTTAATCAAAGGAATACCTCCTTCCTCTCTTGGGGAAGTGCCGAGTCATTCCGTGCGCACATTTTCGTGCTAATCGAAAAATTTCCTCGATCATTTGCGCACTTTTCATTGAACCGTTACTTCCTTACTAAAATTATATTCTGTCACGGATAAAAGTATTTTAAGATCGTGTAAATTCTTTGTAAAATCGCTTCGAATTATGTCGGACACGTGACCCGCTAATGCAAGTGTATGGGAAACGAATCGGCAGTTCCGTGAGTTGACAGGATAAAAATTCTCTGCTATGTTTTAGGGTAACGCTGGTTCATTCAAAGCTGTGCTCCTTTCCTTCCAACAGCGCTCCCTTGGTAAAAAGTAGAATCGGTATGCAAGCGGGTATTTTTATGAAGCACATCACGTTAAAAATAATTTTATCTCTCTTTTGCTGCTCTTTGATCATCGCTTTGATCCTCAGCGGTACCGCTATTAGTAAGAGCAGAGCGGTCATGCAGGAAGAGGTCAAGCGAGGACTTGTTCATGCATCTGCGAAATATGCCAGCCAATTCAGCAGAGAACTGAAGACCCATGAAAATGCAGTGGATCTGATCAGTACGGTTGTATCAAGTGGCTTTACTGCCTCCAAGGTTTCAAAAGATCGCTTGGAGTTTTTGAAGATAGAAGAAAACTTGGCCGATATCATTCGCCTGACCATGGAGGACATTCCAGAAACAAAGAGTCTTTACGTCACATTTAATCCCAAGACAAGCGGAGGCAATGATGAAGTTTGGTATTTGAGGAACGAGGCTGGTGAAGTATTCCACATGGAAGCGGACAATACTGTAACAGACTGGCTTGTTGACGGAAAGGAAACGGATGCATATTACTTTCAGGCAATCAGGAAAGGGAAAAACTGGAGCGGCGTAGAGTATGATAAGTACCTTGGCGTCTATTCCGTTACGTACTCACGCGCCTGTAATGACAAGTACGGGCAGCTCATTGGTGTGGCGGGTACTGATATTTTCATAGACGATATGCTCGATACGGTAAAAAATATCCAAATGGAAGCCGGGGGATATGCCTTCCTGATGGATGGGGCTGGAAACTACCTTGCTGGAAGTACCTCAGAAGAGATTTTCATGGAGATGAAGCAGGCGGGAATTCTTAATCTTCCAGATCACATTGCACCAGCGGACAAGGAGGGCGTGGTTGCCTCGGAAGAGGAAGCCATCACCTACGCAGAAGTGAAGGGTGATCGATATCTTACCGCTTATTCCAAGACTACAAATGGCTGGATTCTTGCACTTTCCCAGAGCGAGAACCACCTGCTGCTGCCGATTCTGCACCTCAAGCAGATGATCTATACCATAGCCGGTTTGATTCTGTCAGGTGTGCTCATATATTCCTTTTATTTCTCTAAAATCTCACTGAGTCCTATCGTAAGAGAATATGAACAAAAGGACGTAATCATGCATCATCAATCCAGGCAGGCAAAACTGGGTGAAATGGTGGGAAACATCGCGCACCAGTGGAAGCAGCCTCTGAACGTGATGAGCATTACTCTTTCAAACCTTTGGGATGATTGGAAGCAAGGAAATCTGACAGAACAACAATTGCGGGAGCATATCAGCAATATGCGGTCTTACATCAAAAATATGTCGGGTACGGTGGATGATTTTGCGGACTTTCTGAAACCTTCCAGGAAGAAGGATTATTTCTCTCTCGCTGATGCTGTGGATACGGCGCTTAGCCTGATGCAGGAAAGTATTAAGATCAATCGCATTACGGTCATAGAGGATTCAGAGGTGAACTTGAACGCGTACGGTTATAAGAATGAGTTCTGTCACGGTGTCTTCAATGTACTCAACAATGCAAGGGATGCCATCATTGAATCCGGCATCGATAAACGAGAAATCCGGATCAAAATTTACTCCGGACAGGGAAGTAAGCAGAAGGGTGTTTCGATCATCGACATTGAAAACAACGGGAGCCGGATTCCGGAGGAATCCCTGCAGCAGGTTTTCGATCCCTACTTTACCACCAAGGAGGAGAAGGGCGGCACTGGGATTGGCCTGTATCTGACAAAGGAGATTATTGAAGCACATATGGCGGGAACCATCGAACTGTTCAATACCGAGACCGGGGTCTGCTGCAGAATGATAATTCCCAGGGAGGATACCCATGAAAGATCTTGAAAACTTGAATGTTCTTTACATCGAAGATGATGCTGCAACAAGAGAAGCGTTGTCTAAATTTTTAAAATTAAGAGTCGGTAGGATGACATCAGCGGCATCTGGCGAAGAGGGCCTTGGGAAATTTCGCGAGTATTGTCCCAACCTGCTCATAGTAGATCTTATAATGCCTGGCATGTCGGGCCTGGAGATGATCGGAGAAATCAGGAAACAGGACAGGGACTGCCCCATTCTCATTACCTCCACAGTAAGTGAAGTAAATACCGTTTTGGAAGCGGTTGATATGGGGATTGTCCATTATATCATCAAGCCCATCGATACTGAGGATTTGGAGCGGAAGCTTTTCGCCATTGCAGAGGAAATCAGGAGAAAGCAGAACTGCAATCGTGTTTTTGAGCGTATCAGTCTTGAAAAGCGAGGGGTGATTGAAGATGTGCTGCGGCGAGAGTTTCTTGGGATACTGAAAAATACTTCGGGGAAAGGACCTCAGGATGTTAAGGTGCTGCTCTTTGAAGATCGTATGGAGTTCCTTGCTGTGGAAGCTTGGACGACTATGGAGAAGACCGTGAGCGCAAACAGAAGAAATATTGCTGTCGCAGAACAATTTCGAACGCTTTTTTACCAGGAAGTCACTGAAATGCTGGAGGCTCGCGCAACCCAAGCAGTTGGTTGCCCTATGAGAGTGACCTCCATTGCAGTTGACGGTCTAAAACGAATAGATAGAATCGTGTTGACAATTGTGTGAAAATTATGATAAAATCGATCCATGGATTTTGCAAATCAGGAGTGAGGTGCAGAATCTCGAAGAGGCGGATCGCCTCGAACCATGGAATGATGTTGCAGTAATAGAATGAGAGTCTTTTGAGATTAGCTTTCTACAGACCAACACGAAGCACTGCCGTGCTTTGTGAAGGTCTTTTTTTGTTTTTGTTGCTGCAGCGCGATTTCATCAAACTAAATATTTCGGAAGAAAGCAACCCTAGACATTGCGAACGGAAAAATGCCAAAGACCGGCTAAAGCCGGGGCATTAACGTATGGCACCTACCAGACATTTGCTTTGCAAATGAGGTTAGGTGCGAACGGAAAAATGCCAAAGACCGGCTAAAGCCGGGGCATTAACGTATGGCACCTACCAGACATTTGCTTTGCAAATGAGGTTAGGTGCGCAACGGAAAAATGCCAAAGACCGGCTAAAACCGGGGCATTAACGTATGGCACCTACCAGACATTTGCTTCGCAAATGAGGTTAGGTGCGAACGGAAAAATGCCAAAGACCGGCTAAAGCCGGGGCATTAACGTATGGCACCTACCAGACATTTGCTTTGCAAATGAGGTTAGGTGCGCAAGGCCGAAGCAGCAAAGGAGAGTGGTGGCAGTCATTCACTGGAAACTGGCAGGCAAAAGGAAGGTTGCGGGACGATACTTTGGAGAGATCTCATTGAATTGAGGCGCCAACGAGGCTATAACCAACAGGCGAAAGGACAGAGGAATTATGAGTCGTATGATGCAGAACCATAAATCAAAATAATGGAAGGTTTTGCGTAGAACCGGTCATAGAAATATTTAGTTTCCAACTGCTGAATAAGTAGTGTCGGCTAAGGCATAGAAGTGCTGCGGACGATGCGGGCGGACAGCAAAAATAAGCAGGCTGTCTGGCGCTAAAAGCAAGGAGGAAAACAAGATGAGAATGTTATTAGTCGGAGCAGGAGCAGTGGGAGAATCAATTTTGAGGATTTTGGAAACCCGGGATCCCAAGCGGAACTGGCTGGAGCATGTAGTTATATCTGACTACAATCTGGAAAGAGCCAAGGAGGTTTGCCGTCATCTGAATCACAGTGATCGGTATATCCCAGAATTTGTTGATGCTCACAGTGAAGACGATCTGATCGCATTGATCAAAAAACACAAATGTGACTTTGTTATGGATGCGGCAGCGCCCTTTGTCACAAACAAAATATTTGACGCGTCTTTCAGGGCAGGAGCCAAATATGCAAATATGGGAACCTGGTCCGTGCCCTTTGACCCGCCGCAATATGGAATCGGACTTGAAAACTGCTATAAAGAGCCGATGACCAAGTACAATTTTGACAGGCACGAAGCGTGGGCAGAGCGTGGAAATATGGCAGTCATCTGCCTTGGGATTGATCCTGGTGTAGTCAATGTATTTGCAAAATTTGCCGCAGAATACCTCTTTGACGAGCTTTATGAAGTTCACGTCAAGGATGGCGGTAATCTAACCATACCAGGGGCCAGTGAGGATACCGTATCCTTTGGATTTAATGTGTGGACCGTTCTGGATGAATGCATCAACCCAAATGTGGAATGGAACAAGGATTACGGCTTCATCGTTGATCGGCCCTTCGCTGGGGAGGAAGAGTTCGAAATGCCTGCGGGGGTAGGACTTAACACCTTGGTGAAGATCGAGCATGAAGAGACGGTGACCATACCGAGATATCTGCAAAAGTATGGACTTAGAAGATGTACATTTAAGATTGCGCTGGATGATAATCTTGTTAAAGCCCTCAAGGTAATTAATGCATTGGGTCTGAGAAGCCTGCAGGCCGTCGATGTGGATGGTGTGAAGGTGGTGCCCCGGGACGTGGTGGCAGCCTGTGCTCCTCAGCCCATCGATCTGGGGGATGAGATGATTGGAAAAATGTGCGTGGGTATTCACTGCAAAGGTCTGAAGGACGGCAAGTCAAGGCAGGTATTCATGTACCAGCCCTTTGACAATCAAATCGCCATGAAGAATTGGGAAATGCAGGTTGTGGTTGCACAAACAGGTTTCGGTGCGGCCGTTGCCATTGAACTGATTGGCAGGGAGATTTGGAAGGATGCAGGCGTCTTCTCCCCGGAATATTTTGACCCCATACCGTATCTGCAGATTATGGATGAGGCGGGATTTGAGTACGGTATTGTTGAGATGGATTCTGAATATAAAACCGTCAACGATAAGAAAATCATGGCGCAGATTTACAAAGAAGCTGCGAAAGCACAAAAAGAAACGAAAAACGCTCTGAAAAACGGAAGAACAGCAAGGATTTAATCAAAAGGGGATTACATAAAACTCAGAGCTGAGGCAGCGCTGACTTCATTCAGCGTTTCCTCGTGTTTCTCCCTTTGGCTGGCTGCAGCAAGAAAGATAAGGAGAAGAATAATGAACGAGACCCATGTTCATGGTGTGGCAGGTTTAAAAAGGCACAAAATTAAAACGAGCGGGATTGTGTTTATGATTTATTGCCTGGTAGCGGCAGGCGCCTTCGGCATCGAGGAGATGGTTTCCATCAGCGGACCGGGGCTTACGCTCCTGATGCTGATCCTCTTTCCGATCTTCTGGGCATATCCCATCAGTGAGATTGTATCAGAGCTTGGATCACTTCTTCCTTCAGAAGGAGGCGCATACGTCTGGGCAAAAGAAGGACTGGGTGAATTTTGGGGCTGGCAGGTGGGCTTTTGGGGAACCATTGGAACGTGGCTGCAGCAGGCGATGTACGTGGTACTGGTTGCAGGTTACATGGAGAAATTCATTCCAATGAGCGACATGGCAGTCACTGGTGTAAAGCTTTTGATGATAGCAACCTTTACCATCATTAATCTTCTGGGTATCCACGAGGTCTCCAAAGTGAGCACAGTGCTGTCCATCTCTGTGCTTGCCGGATTTGCGTTAGTCACTGTTGTAGGCCTGGCAAATTGGCAGTTTAGCCCAATGGAGCCGTTTATGCCCGCAGAAGCTGGGCTGGTGGATGCTTTGGGGGGGTCTATCTGCATTGCCATCTGGATGTATTGTGGTTATGAGACGATGGCCAATGTTGCGGGAGAGATTGAAGACCCGCAGGTAATACCAAAAGGTCTCCGGATCGCAATGCCCATTATTGCACTCAGTTATTTTCTGCCTACTCTTGCGGGACTTGTATCCGTGGGTCAGTGGGAGCGCTGGGCAACCGGAGGGGACGCTGCGATTGGATACATGGATGTACTCATCTCCTATCTGGGGCCAGCCTTTGGATTTGCGTTCATGATCATAGCAATATTATCCCAGTGCTCTATTTTTAATGCTTACATTGCATCCGGATCAAGAGGATTTTTTGTAATGGCAGATGACCACCTGTTCCCGCGGTTCTTGGTTAGACTGAGCAAAAAAAGAAAAGTCCCGGCAGTCAGTATCCTTGTTATGGCAGGATTCACCGTAATTCTGTGCCGCTGGGACTTCACCACTCTTGTAATGGCTACCACGCCTTTAATGCTGTATCTTTATATCGCACTTGCGATAGCGACTCGAAGGCTGAGGAAAAGTCATCCTGTTTCGGAGCGTAGGGCAAAAGGTCTTTACGTGATTCCGGGAGGAAATGCTGGACTTAATTTTGTCACCGCCTTGCCTGTGGTGATTGCCATCATCGCTATTTATGTAAACGGTACGGAATACTTTATCTCTGGATTTATCATGCTTATCATAAGTCTTCTTGGTTATTTAATCTGCAAATGGCGTTATGGCGGATTGGAACGGATCGACCCTATTAAATATCCCATCAATCCCAAGACAAAACTTGCAGCTGGAGATCTGACCCATATCAGCATTTATTTTATCCTCTGCGGCATAGCCGGCTTTGCAGGTTCCATTCTGCTCTATCTCTATGAAGGCGAGTGGGGCGAAGCATATTATATTGAGCAATATGGAAACGGGTTCTTTAGTGACTTTTGGGGGATGATCAGCGTCTGCCGATGGGGCGGAATGATTCTCATTTTAATAGGGATTCTGGCATTGTTCCTTACGCGTCCTATTGAAACGAACGCTGCGAACACTACGAACGCTGCGAACACTACGAACGCTGCGAACACTAAGCTGTTTGAGCAATAAGCACACAAACCCTTTTCCACTTTCCTGCCAGTAATTACAGGAGAAGCGGAAAAGGGTTTTCTTTTTTTTGTAAATTTCATCGAAAAATAGAGTAATTTCTACCTTATCATTACTTTATCAAAAATTTTTATATATCATGAAACAAATAGTGGAAAATATTGTAATTTTGCGTACTGAAAAACCAGATCGTGAACAGAATGTCTTTCAGAGTCAGGCTTATGCCTGACCTATGCAGCCCACAGGCCGCATGTGCGCCCTAATTCGTTGTTTCTTTTCAAGGTGTTTCTATGAATAAAAAAGAGAATGAAAGAACAAAAATACGGCTTCTTGAAAGGGCTTGTGCCTCCTATGAAAGAGAACTGCAGCAGTATATCTACGCATTGACAAGAAACGATTCCTTTGCCATGGAGGAAATCTATCAGAATACGATGCTCAGCGCACTGCGAGGAATATGCGGACTCAGGGAGGAAAAAAAGATAAAGGATTGGATTTTTGCCATTGCAAGGGAGGAGGCGAAACGCTATTATGCAGCTCTAACGGCAGATAAAGCAGGGAGACAGCACGTGCCTGAACATGAACTGAAATCAAATTTGTCCGGCATTATTGATTTCACCCAATCCGTGGAAGATCGTGTCTCCATTGCCGCACTGATCAACAGTCTGAAAGAGGAAGAGCGGCAACTATATGTGCTGCATTATTACTATGGCTTTCCGTTCAAAAAAATTTCTGAGATGCTGAACATGAACTATAATACGGTTCGTTCCATGCATGGACGGGGAATGGCTAAAATGAGAAGACGCCTCTGATGCATCCAAGGAAGAGCTGATTTCATGAAGTGTGCGAACGGAATTAATCAGTTCTTCCGTAGTACACCGTCTCTAAATTAACTGGGCGTTAAAGGCGTTTTCCGCTCAGTTATTTAGAAAATGCTGTATTAGATAAAAAACTTGATCATCATTTACCCCGGTAGTATATTCAGAGTATGAGAAACAAAATTATGGAGCTGTGTAAGGATTATACAGACCTTACGGACGAGGATATCCAAATCCTTATCGAGTATGATGAAAAAATTGGGTCCATCGCTCTGCTGACATCCAACGATATCTTTATTGACGCGCTGACGTCCAATCATAAAGATTCCGTTGTTCTTGCATGGGCCAAACCGGAAAAGAAGTCCCTCTACAACAAAAGCGTAGTGGGGGATCTTGCCTATTCAGAAAATGAGCCCGGTGTGTATAAGACCATTACAACCGGAAAAGTCTCCCGGGCAATCAGCGGCGTAAGCCAGGAAGGAGTTCCTATCGCACAGACTGTCGTCCCCATCAGGAATCGGAACAAGATCATCGGCGTCCTGATTATGGAGCGGGACATTACCCGTGAAATCGAACAGGAGCAGGAAGTAAACGTACTGAAGGAGACGGTTGAATTTCTAAAAAAGTCTCTCATGGAATTAAATATCGTCGAGTCCTATTTTGCAGATTGGTTCAATAATGGAATTTTTGTACTGAACAGTGAGTGCAGAATTATCTATGTCAACAAAGCCGCACACGATCTTTATATCAGAGAGGAAAATAAGGAACCCATGGGCAATGACCTGTCCAAATTGCTGGGAACCTTCCGGGATCTCAATGATATGCTGAGCAAGATCAGCAGCCCGACAGAAATAGGCTTGCGAGATGAGGTTTACAATCTCCATATACACCCCATCGGAATTCAGGATGAGCTGGAGGGCGCTGTTATCATTGCTCAGGATATGACCGAACTAAGAATCAAGGAACGGGAAATTCAGGGAAAAGATATGCTGATTCGGGAAATCCATCACAGGGTGAAAAATAATCTTCAAAACATAGCGGCAATTCTGCAGCTTCAAATGAGAAGGACCAATTCTGAAGAGGCGCGGACATCTTTCCAGGCCAGCATCAGCAGGATTATGTCCATTGCAGCAGCCCAAAATGTATTCTCTCGTCAGAACATAGACACTGTCAAACTCAAAGAATTATTGGGTTATGTTATGAACACAACGCTGGAAAGCTATAAATTTGAGTATCAAAATATTTTGGCAGCGGTGGAAGGACGCAATGTTGAAATTTCAAGCAGCCAGGCCATTCCTGTCGCGCTCATCGCAAATGAGGTTGTCAGCAATGCGATGAAGCATGGCATAAAGGGTGATGAGACTGGTGAAATCCGCATAAATATTAATGAAAACGAAAATATGGTCATTATGGAGTTCTACGACAGCGGAAAAAATGATCTGAACTATGACAGCAGAAATGAAAATAAGCTGGGTCTTCAGATCGTTAAGGCGCTCTCTACAGAGCAGCTGGATGGTACCTTTACCCTCAGTAAGGTAAACGGTGAGACGAAAGCAGAAGTAATATTCACCAAATGACAAGGGAGGTGTTTCATGGGTTATTTATCAGTGTTGCTGGCAGATGATGAAGTGTTGACCAGGCTTGATATTCGGGAACATTTAACAAAGGAAGGACATATCGTCTGCGGCGAAGCAGGAAACGGCCTGGATGTATTAGAATTGGCCAGACTGACCAATCCGGACATTGCACTGCTGGACATAAAAATGCCGGGACTTGATGGGATTGAAGTGGCTAGCCAGCTGAAGCTAATGGGGGTTCCTACAGTGCTTATGACGGCATATTATCAGCCGGCTTTTATTAATCGGGCGGAGAAGGTCGGGGTCTATGGATACTTGAATAAGCCGATTCGTCAGCAGGACATCATACCAGCGCTGCATATTGCTTATGGGCGGTGGAAAGAGGTGCAGAAGCTTTCCAAAGAGATCGATCTGATCAAAAAGAAAATCGAGTATCAGAAGAGAATTGAACGGGCAAAGGGAATCTATGCGTTAAAGCACGGCATCACCGAGTTTGAGGCGCACAACGCAATTTTAAAATTATCGATGGCAAGCAGTAAGCCACTATTTCATGTATGTGATGAAATTATAAGAAACGGGTAACCCCAATGAATTGAATACCAAGCGAATCATATGATTCTCCGATAGAGAACTTTTCTATGGACAGCCCAAAAAAATATTACCTCAGGAATCAGCAAACCTAACGATTCCTGAGGTATTTTTTTATATAGTAGGAAATATCGTTTCCTACTATATAAAAAATGGGGAGTGCAGAGGGGGCACCCCTCGCCGATAAAGGAGGGTGCTCAGGCTGCTTGCAACGTTCCATAAATGGAACTCCTACGCAAGCAAGCTTGCTACGCTGTCCGTTTTGCCTAGCCAAGCAAGCTTGGGGCAAAAAGGCAGCCGCCGCCTTTTTTTCGCAGCTTCAGCTGCAATGGAAAAACGGACAGCAGGGAGCGAAGCGAGTCGGAGGCCAAAGGCCGTTGAAGGGAACCATAGGGTTCCCTAGCGGAAGTGGCGAAGCCACTTTTTGTCATTTGAAATGTTGCAGTGTAATGTTGGTGTCTGAAAAGCAGTAGTTTCGTTTCATAAATGATTTCGCGGGATGATCATGTGTCATTTTGTCGAATTTGATAATATTTTGTATTATTATGCATTATTTTGGCTTGCATCCATTTTTTCAATGCATTATACTAACATTGGTTTCAAGGTTTCCATAATTTTACCCAGATTATATTAACTGTAAATATATGTTTACACATTTTCCGTTTTAATATTATTTTCGTTCATTTTGATTTTAGTAAGATCATCATCGGCCTGCAGGGAGCAGAATTGCCGTTAATGAAATATTACATTACTGTGAAAGAAGAGGAGTTTAGGAATGAAATGGAGTGTATCTAGAAAAATAGCACTGATGGCCGGTGTTCTCATCGTGACGGCATCGGTTGCCTTGAGTTTGACTGCGGGGTATATGAGTGAAGCTGCTCTCATGGAGCAGACCAATAACTCAATGCAGCAGTATGCAAAAGGGAGTGCCGCATTTGTAGGCGCCAAGGTGGAAAAAAATCTTGCTGTCTTGAATCAACTTGCGGAGCATCCGGTGATTACTTCCATGGACTGGAGCCAGCAGAGGGATCTTCTTTTGTTCGAGCTGGACGAATTGGGGTATTCGACCATCGCAATCGCTCAGCCTGATGGAACCATGATCAATGCAGGCACCGGAGAATCTGCCAATGTCAGTGAGCGTCAATACTTTAAAGAGGTCATGCAGGGAAAATCAGTGGCGTCTGATGTCGTGGTAAACAAGGTGACCAATCGCCCCTGTGTCGTTGAAGCAGTGCCGATCAGGATCAACGGCTCCGTTGCAGGAGTATTGATGGGTGCGAGGGATGTGGAATATCTGAGCGAGTTGACTGATGGAATTGGACTTGGAAAAAAGGGTTACGGCTTCATCCTTGGAGCAGATGGAACCTATTACGCCTATCCGGACAGACAGGTGGTTGCCGATCAGATCAATGTTTTTAAAGATCTGAATGACGGTGCCAATAGTTTTGGAGCCAAGTACGAAGCTTTGGGTGTAGGAAATACCGGCGTTCTCGAGTATGAACTGGACGGAGAGGCTCGTCTTTCGGCTCTGACGCCGGTGCCCGGCACAGGGTGGACCCTTGGTATTGCAAATTACCGTGCCGAGGTTGTTGAAGGCGTATCGGCCCTAAAATTATCGATCGTTATCATAACCATCGTTGTTTCAATCTTAGGAGTACTTTGCGCATGGTTTGTGGGCAGGCAAATCAGCAAACCAATCAAAAACCTAAAGGCGGCGGCGGATCAGCTGGCGCTTGGAGACGTGGAAATCTCACTGAGCGTTTCTACCAGGGATGAAATTGGTGAGCTTATGACTTCATTTGGAACAATGGCTGATCACATCAAAGATCAGGCTTTGGCTGCAGAGAGGATTGCCAAGGGCGATCTCACAGCGGAGCTGGATCCCAGATCGGAGAAGGATGTACTGGCTCTCAGCATGAAGAGTGTCATTGAAACCCTTAGGGCGCTGGTAAGCGAGACTCGGGGCCTTACAGAGTCCGCTGCAGAAGGGAATTTGGAAGCCCGTGGGAATGCAGAGGCTTTCGACGGCGGTTTCAGAGAAATCATAGAGGGCGTTAACCGTACGCTGGACGGAATTGTAGAGCCGCTGTCTGTGGCGTTGGGATACATCTCCAAGATGGCGGATGGCGAAAACATGGAGCTTATGGAAAATCAATACAAGGGTGAATACGGAAAGCTGATTGAAAATCTCAATCAGGTAAGGGACACCCTTTACAGTCTGACCAGTGAAGCAATGGGTCTGGCTCAAGCAACGAAAAGGGGAAATCTTTCTCATCGTGCAGATGTGGGGAGATTGAGAGGCGGATACGCAAGAATTATGCAAGGAATGAATGATTCTCTTGATGCAGTGGTAAATCCTTTGAGAATTGCAGCCGGCTATATGGAGCAAATTGGGAGGGGCGAAGTGCCGGAGACGATCAATGAGACCTATGCAGGTGAGCTGGAAGAAATTAAAAACAGCATCAATGCCTGTATTGAAGGTCTGGACGGTCTGGTGAAAAACAGGGATATCCTTATGGGTATGAGTGTCAACGATTATTCCCAAACCGCATCGGAGGAATATCAGGGTATTTATGCGGATATCAGCAGGTCTATTAACGCGGCATCAGGCCTTATCAATCGTTTGGTTCTTGTCATGAGAAGAGTTGCAGATGGTGATTTAAGCGATCTTGAACGGCTTAGAGGGATGGGAAGACTAAGTGAGCGGGATGAGCTAATGCCTGCGGTTATTACAATGATGGGGGCCATTCAATCTCTGGTGGACGAGACCTCATCTCTTTCCGATGCTGCTGTGGAGGGAAGGCTTGAGAACAGAGGTGACGCATCGAGGTTCAGCGGACAGTATCGAAGCGTAGTAGAAGGTATTAATCAAACGCTTGATGCAATTCTTTCGCCGATTACAGAGGCCTCGTCAGTTCTTGAAGAGATGGCAAGAGGAAACCTGCAGGTTGTAGTCAGCGGTGACTACAGGGGAGATCATGCAAAGCTGAAGGACAATCTAAACAGGACACTGGGAAGCCTTCAAGATTATGTCAGCGAGATCACGAGAATTCTGTCGGGAGTTAGTGAGGGGAATCTGGATCTCACTCTGGAAGCAGACTACAGAGGTGACTTCACAGAAATTAAAAACTCTCTGAACAATATCATTGTCACACTATCTCAAGTAATGGGAGATATCAACACAGCGGCAGAACAGGTAGCTTCTGGATCAAGGCAGGTTTCTGTCGGCAGTCAGTCCCTTTCCCAGGGTTCTACGGAGCAGGCAAGCACCGTACAGCAGCTGACCGCCTCCATTTCAGAGCTTGCGTCGCAGACTAAGAAAAATGCAATGGACGCAAATGAAGCCAGCCAGTTGGCCGTAACTGCCAGTGAGCAGGCATCTGACGGTAATCGCCAGATGCGGGAAATGTTGAGCTCCATGGAGGCAATCAATGAATCCTCGGCTAATATTTCAAAGATCATAAAGGTAATTGATGATATTGCGTTCCAGACCAACATTCTAGCGCTGAATGCCGCTGTTGAGGCTGCTAGAGCCGGTCAGCACGGAAAAGGCTTTGCAGTTGTGGCAGAGGAGGTTAGAAACCTCGCAGCTAGAAGTGCAGCTGCGGCCAGAGAAACCACCGACCTGATCGAGGGCTCTGTTCAGAAAGCACAAAGTGGAACGAAGATTGCCAATGAAACAGCTACCTCCCTCAATGTGATTGTAGGTGGAATCGAGCAGGCAGCCGATTTGGTTCGAAGCATTGCAGAAGCCTCAAATGAGCAAGCGTCAGGTATTGCACAGATCAACCGCGGGATTGAGCAGGTATCTTTGGTTGTTCAAAATAATTCCGCAACAGCGGAGGAAAGTGCAGCTGCCAGTGAGGAGCTTTCCGGACAGGCGGAACTATTGAAAGAAATGATGAGTAGATTTAAAATAAATAAAAATTTGGCGGCTCTGGGAAATTCCGAATCAATACATGCTGACATAGCCTTACAGCCGCCCGTGAAGGAAGAGCGTATCACGAAGATCCCGGTGATTTCTCTTGCAGAGCATGAGCTGGACAAGTATTAAGAAAGGTTCTTACCAACCCAAAAGTGTAAAATAATTACAAATACAAAAGAGCCCCGTCTTTAGTGCGGGGCTCTTTTACTTATCAGTGCTCCTATTTATTTGTAATATTCTGAAAAAAAATTATTGCATTCGACATTTTTTAATGATATCTTAAAAGAGATTTCACACAAGGAAATAGAGCGATAGGGCTCACAAAAACAGATCTATTTACGATCTGCTTTTGTGAGCCCTATTCTTATTTTCAGGGCATCCATGGTATTTTTTATTTTTATTAAGGAGGGAATTTGAATGTCAGAAAAAGTAAAAGAAGCTGAACAGCTGGAAAGAACCTTAAAACCGCTCCACCTTTGGGCTTTAGCGGTGGGGTTGGTTATCTCAGGCAACTACTTCGGTTGGAGCTACGGTTACGGAACTGGAGGACCTTTAGGACTATTTATCGCTTGTATCCCGGTAACAATCTTTTATGCAACCTTTATCTTCTGTTATACGGAGATGGCAACGATGATTCCGCATGCAGGAGGTCCATCGGCCTATGCAAGAAGAGCCATGGGACCTGCCGCCGGATATTTTGCCGGCATCAGCTGCCTCATTGAGTTTCTCTTTGCTCCTCCGGCAATTGCACTTGCAGTAGGCGGATACATACATAATCTAGTTCCTGCTGTTCCTGCAATTCCCGCAACCATAGTTGCATTTGTTGTTTTCGTATTCATCAATTTCCTGGGAATGCGAACGTCGGCTATCTTTGAACTGGTCGTTACAATCATAGCCTTAGTAGGACTTTGTATTTTCTGGGCAGCAGCAGCGCCCCATGCCTCCATGGAGAATTTCCTGCAGCCATTGACAGAGAACAACGGCTTTGAAGGCTTTCTGCAGTATATCCCCGGTGGATGGACCGGCGTGATGGCTTCCGTACCTTTTGCTATCTGGTTCTACCTTGCACTGGAAGGCGGAGCGATGACTGCAGAAGAAATGGTCAATCCCCAGAAGGATATCCCCAAGGGCTTCTTAACAGCAATGCTTACACTTTTCATCATGATGTGCTTCACTCTATATCTCACTGCCGGTATTGTTGACTACAATGTTGTCTCCGCTGTGGACTTCCCGCTTCCTGCTGCGTTGGAAGCTGTCTATGGCAAAGGAGCACTCACTCTGATTGTAAACTTCTTAGGCTTATTTGGTCTGGTGGCATCTCTAAACGGTATTATTGTCGGTTCTTCAAGACAACTGTATGCAATGGCAAGAACAGGTTATCTTCCAAAGCTTCTTGCTACAGTCAACAAGAAGAGACATACCCCAACCGCAGCGCTGATTACTGCTGGCATCATTGGTATCATCGCAGCTTCCACAGGCTTGACCTCCGTAGTTATTACACTGTCCGTATTCGGATCGGTAGGTCTGTATTTCATCAGCTTGATCTCCTTCTTCCAATTACGTGCAAAAGAACCAGGTCTCAGAAGGCCGTTTAAAGTTGCAGCGGGAAATGTTGTTGGAGGAATCAGCATGCTCATGTGCATCTTCTGCCTTGTCAGCTTATTTATCACCACTGTAGGCGTTCCGCTTCCGGAATCCAGTCTGGCGTATATGATCTTTGGAAATGCTGTAGTCAATCCTTTAATTGCTACGGTTGTGATCTATGTGCTGGCGTATGTTTGGTTCTTTATCGGCGGCAGAAAGAACATCAGACCGTTTGATGAAGAGTTTGATGTAATGAATGATCTAGACGCATAATTCAAACATTGAAACAACGATTCAACATGTGACGGCGTTTGCCGCGGACGCATCGGCAGGAAATGGTTTGCCACTCTCTACACTTCATCTCGCGACGTTCAGACAGTCAAGCAAGCTTTTTCCATAACCGTGTTTGAATGCAGCTGAACATCTTGCTCGATTTTTCGGAGAGTGCTGCAAAACCATTTCGACAGCCGATTTCACCCGCAGCAAACGCCTCTTGAACCCTGAATCGACACCTGATTGGGAACTAGTACGAGGTATCAGATTCGTATCACAAAATTACAAAATGATTCAATTGATTGATCTCTTGAGAGGAGGAAACAAAGAATGGCAATTAAGGATGAATTAATCGCATTGGGAATGGTTGAAACGAGAGGCGCTGTAGGCGCTGTAGAGGCAGCGGATGCCATGGTGAAAGCTGCCAATGTGAGCTTGATCGGAAAGGTTAAAGTTGGAGGCGCACTGGTAACCGTTATGGTAAGAGGTGACGTTGGTGCTGTGAAGGCCGCAGTGGATGCTGGCGCCGCGGCTGCAGAAAGAGTCGGAGAGCTGGTAAGCTGCCATGTCATTCCAAGACCCCATCAGGATCTGGAACAGATTCTGCCCAAACTTCCTACAGATAAAGCTGTGAAGGAAAAGGCCAACGCATAAAGGTAAATCCGTATTTTGAGAGGAAAAAAAGTGAGCAGGGAAAGCATATTAACAAGTGTAGGAATCGATATCGGAACCACCACTACAAAGCTGGTGATCTCTTATCTGACGCTGACCAATGTCATGCCGGGAAGCAGAATTCCTCGCATCGAGATCAGCAGCAAGAGCTTGTTTTATGCCTCGGAGGTCCGGTTTACCCCATTTCTTGATAGGGAAACCATTGACGAAGAAGGGGTACGGCAGATCATCAGCGAGGAATATCAGAAAGCCGGAATCTCCCCGGAAAAAATAGACACCGGTGCCATCATTATCACGGGAGAATCTGCCAAGAAGGAAAATGCGGAAAAGCTCGTCCATGCGCTGGCAGAGTTTTCGGGAGACTTTGTGGTAGCTACCGCCGGGCCTGAGCTTGAGAGCATCATTGCGGGAAAGGGATCGGGAGCGGAAGAGCTTTCACGCCGTGACAGATGCATTTGTGCCAACGTTGACATCGGCGGCGGGACCACAAATATCGCCTACTATGATAACGGTACTTGTATCGGAAACGCCTGCCTTGAGGTGGGAGGAAGACTCATAGAAGCAGATCTGCTCTCGCATAAAATTAAGTATATGGCAAAAGCTTCCCGCTCCATTGCAGAAGCGCTGCCCAGCAACAGTATCAACAGTGAAAGCCAGGAGACGCAACAAAAAGGAATCGAAACCATATTGGCTCAGATGGTGAGGTCGGTGGATGAAGTACTCTTCTCAGAGGAACCCTCCGAAATTACCAGAGTACTGACGGTCAACAACGACCTTCCCAGAGTGCTGCCTCAGAAGATTGTCTTTTCTGGTGGAGTATCCAGATATATCTATCAGAAAAATGTGAGAGATTGGTGGGTTCACGGTGATGTAGGACCCCTGCTGGGGGAAGCCTACAAAAAGGGAAGGGCGTACAATACCTTTGAAGTCATACCGGGAGCAGAGACCATTCACGCCACTGTCATGGGAGCGGGAATTCACACGGTAAACGTATCGGGCTCAACGGTCACGGTGAAAAAGGATTGCCTGCCGGTCAGAAATATTCCTGTGGTGATTCCGGAGATCAGAAACGGTCATTACGACTGGGTCAGCCCGTCCCAAAGGTTCCTTGATTCTCTTCATACCTGCGTCGCTTTCGGTATTCCCGTACAGGATCAGCTGGATTTCCAAAGCATCGATGAGCTGACGGAAATCATAGCCAAGCAACTGCCCCAAATCCCCAGCAGTCCCAAGGTCATTGTCATGGAACAGGATGTGGCCAAGGTCATCGGTCAGGGAATCGTCAAAAGACTGGGAAATATTGATCTTGTCTGCATTGACGGAATCAGAGCCTTTACCGGGGATTATATCGACATCGGAAAAGCGTTAGCCTATGCAGAAGCCCTTCCGGTTGTCGTTAAAACACTAATTTTCAATCATGAGTAAGGGGGTGTCAGACAATTGAAATTAATTACGAAATTGTTCGGGCATACATACCAATTTAAAGATATCAAACAGGTTCTGGCCAAGGCCAACGAACTGAAATCAGGAGACATTTCCGCCAATATTGCAGCAGAGGACTCAGCAGAAAGAATCGCAGCTAAAATTGTGCTGTCGGAGCTTTCGCTGGATGATTTGCGGAAAAATCCTGTAGTGCCAGGCGAAATCGATGAAGTAACAAGGATCATCGACTCTGACGTGAACGAAACGATCTATAGCGATATCAAGAATTGGTCGGTAGCAGAATTAAGAGAATTTATCTTGAATACAGAGACCACAGGAGATCAGATCAAGCGGATCAGCAGAGGAATGACCTCTGAGATGGTAGCAGCTGCGGCGAAGCTCATGGGCAACCTGGATCTGATTCTGGGTGCTTCCAAGATTAAAATCACAGCCCACTGCAATACCACCATCGGCCTTCCCGGAACTTTGGCATCCAGACTGCAGCCAAATCATACCACAGACTCTCCCGAGGGGATTCTTGCCAGCATGAGAGAAGGCCTGTCCTATGGAACGGGAGATGCCATCATCGGGCTGAATCCGGTGGATGATTCTGTGGAAGCCACCATGCGGTCGTTAAACACGATCTATGAATTTGTAGAGCAATGGGATATTCCAACGCAAATTTGTGTGCTGGCTCATATCACGACCCAGATGGAAGCCTGCAGAAAAGGTGCACCTACCCACTGTCTCTTCCAGTCCATCGCCGGATCACAGGTTGCAAATGAGGCCTTCGGCATCAATAAGGAGCTCCTGGATGAAGCATATTCTCTTGGTCTGAAATACGGAAGAGGAACCGGGCCAAATATCATGTACTTTGAAACGGGGCAGGGTTCAGAGCTGTCTTCAGGCGGTCATCACGGCTCCGATCAGGTTACCATGGAAGCCAGATGCTACGGCCTTGCCAGACATTACAACCCTTTCCTGGTCAATACAGTCGTGGGTTTTATCGGCCCCGAATACCTGTACGACGCACGTCAGGTTATCCGCGCAGGTCTGGAAGATCACTTCATGGGCAAGCTTACCGGAATCTCCATGGGTTGCGACGCTTGTTACACCAATCACATGAAGGCGGATCAGAACGATATCGAGAATCTTGCGGTACTGCTCACAGCTGCAGGCTGCAATTATTTCATGGGAATCCCCATGGGAGACGATATCATGCTGAATTATCAGTGTACCAGCTATCATGACGTTGCTGCTTTAAGAGAAGTTTTGAGGGTAAAGCCTCTGCCGGAATTCAATGCCTGGTGCGAAAAGATGGGCATTCTGAGAGATGGCAAACTGACTCCTATGGCTGGAGATGCCAGCATGTTTACGAAATAGGAAGGGGGCGGCTGAAATGAGTATGGAAGATAATATTAAACTGATCGTCGAACAGGTACTAAAGGAAATCGCCGTTACCGAGGCGGCAGGAAATGGAACTTCACCGGGGGGCGCGATTGCATCATCCTGGACTTCCGCTGCAAGTGTCTCAACACCGGGAGCAACCGTATTGGCAGGCACGTCGGTTTACGATGACGCAGACGCAGAAGATCTGTCCACCGTGGATCTGCAGACACAGCTGCTGGTTCCGGATCCGAAAAACAAAGATTTGTATCTGGATATGAAACAATCCACCTCTGCAAGAATCGGTGTGTGGAGAGCCGGTCCAAGGCCGTTGACACAAACCCTGCTAAGGTTCAGAGCGGACCACGCCGTAGCTCAGGACTCTGTCATGGGAGAAATAGCAGAGGAAGATGCGGCAAAATATAACATGATTTATGTTAAGTCAGAGTGCAGGGATAAGGATGAATATCTGACCCGGCCGGAGCTTGGAAGAGTGCTGGATGGTGACAGCATCAAAAAGCTGGAAAAGGAATGTGAACGTAAGCCTCAGGTTCAGATCCTCGTAGCGGACGGACTGTCCAGCAAAGCTATGGAAGCCAACATACCCGACCTGTATCCTGCCATGCTGCAGGGGCTGCAATCCATGGGTATCCGGGTGGGAACCCCCATTATGGCTAAGTATGCCAGAGTTGGACTGATGGACAGCATCGGCGAAGTGATCAAGCCCGATGTTTGTGTCAACCTCATAGGAGAGCGTCCCGGTCTTGGTACGGCAGAAAGCATGAGCGCTTATATCGTTTATAACCCAAGAGCCGGCGTCATCGAAAGCGAGCGGACGGTTCTGAGCAATATTCATAAGGGCGGAACACCGGCGGTTGAAGCCGGCGCTCACATCGCCGCGCTGATTAAAAAGATTTTAGATGCAAAGGCATCTGGCGTAAATCTTGAGCGATAGGCGTCTGAAAGTTGGAAAAAAACGCCGAACGGCGAATCGCACATAGCGATTCAAATCGAACAAGTAAATTTGAAACTTTAGAGGAGGTGCTGAATCAATGTTGATAGAACCCATAAAGCCACAGGTTTTGGCAGTTAGATTGATCCCCAACGTCTCATACGACCTGGCACAGCAGCTGGGCCTGGCGCCGGATCAAAGATCCATCGGTATGCTGACGGCTACCATCGACGACGCCACTTACACGGCACTGGACGAAGCAACGAAAAGAGCAGAGGTTGAAGTGGTGTATGCTAAGAGCTTCTATGGCGGATCCGGCCACGCATCGGGACCGAGAAGCGGTGAGATTATTGGGATTCTGGCAGGACCAAACCCTGCGGAAGTCCGGGCAGGAATAGACGCCTGTATCGATACCCTGGAAAACGAAGCATTTTTCTACACCCATGACGGTGGAGACACCGCCTGGTATGCTCATACCATATCAAGGACGGGAAGCTATCTGTCCAAAGCCTGCGGAATCCAGGAAGGAGAGCCTATTGCTTACCTCATCGCCTGTCCGCTGGAAGCCATGTTTGGAATTGACGCAGCCTTGAAGGCAGCAGAAGTTGACATGAAGGTATTCTATGGACCGCCGTCAGAAACCAACTTTGGCGGAGCATTGCTTACCGGTTCACAAAGCGCCTGCAAGGCCGCATGTGAGGCCTTCCAGTTTGCTGTTATCGACGTCGCACAGAATCCGCTGAAGTATCTTGGCGGTTGAGAACGAGGTGATCTGATTGGAACTTGACAGAGATCTGGCTACGCTGCAGGAGGTAAGAAATCTTGTGAATGCAGCCAAAAAAGCGCAGGATATTCTCAAGACTTTTTCCCAGGAACAGGTGGATCGGATCTGCCTGGCCATCGCGGAAGCCGGAGAGAAAAACGCCTGCATGCTTGCTGAAATGGCGGTCTCCGAATCAGGAATGGGAAAGTATGAAGACAAGTGCTTCAAGAATTACTTTGCATCTAAAATATTGTATGACCATATCAAGGATATGAAGACCGTGGGCATTATCCGAAAGGACGATGTGGAGAGAATCTGGGAGGTAGCGGAGCCTGTTGGCGTGATTGCCGGAATCGTTCCCACCACCAATCCCACTTCGACGGTGATCTTCAAATCCATGATCTCGCTGAAGACAAGAAATACCATCGTTTTTTCACCCCATCCTTCTGCAGCAGCCTGCACCAAGGAAGCGGCAAGGATAGTCCATGATGCAGCGGTGCGGGCAGGAGCCCCGGAGGGCTGCATCAGCTGTATTACCATGCCTTCCCTGGAAGGTACCAGTGAACTGATGAAGCACAGACACGTTTCCATGATTCTGGCAACAGGCGGAAGCGCTCTGGTAAAAGCAGCTTACTCCAGCGGAAAACCAGCTCTTGGCGTAGGTCCCGGAAACGTACCGGCCTTCGTCCACAGAAGTGCCAATCTTGCGCAGGCTGCGGAACATATCATCATGGGTAAGACATTCGACAATGGAACGATCTGCGCTTCAGAGCAGGCCATTGTAGCCGAAAGCTGCATCTCGGACCCGCTCATGGAGGAACTGAAGAAAAGGGGAGGACATTTTCTAACCAGGGAGGAGACGGAGAAGGTTTCCAGAGTGGTGATCCTTCCGTCCCATGGTGTCAATCCAAAGGTAGTGGGAAAGACTCCTCAGTTCATTGCCGAGCTTGCAGGAATCAGCGTGCCGCCATCGGCCAGCGTGCTCATCGCCCATCTGGACGGCGTTGGACCCCAGTGGCCTTTGTCTTACGAAAAGCTTTCCACCGTGCTGGGATATTACACTGTAAAGGACTGGCATGACGGCTGCGAACGCTGTATTCAGCTCCTGGAACTGGGTGGAATCGGACACAGTCTGGCGATCCACTGCAGCGACATGGATGTGATCACAGAGTTTGTATTGAAAAAACCTATTTTCCGAATCCTGATCAACACCCCTGCTGCACTCGGAGGTGTGGGAGCAACCACAAACCTTGCCCCGTCCTTCACCTTAGGCTGCGGTACCTGGGGCGGCTCCAGCGTATCGGAGAATGTAGGACCCAAGCATCTGTTGAATATAAAACGTGCCGCGTGGCACACCGGCGTTCCCCAGCTGCCACCGGGCTTTATTAAGTCCTTGGACAGCGGAAATGGATTTGGGTCTGGTTCGGGATCTGGCGAAGGTGCCGACAGGGAAAGTGCCCCAGTGGGGAGCCCCTCCAGCGGTGGAAGTTATCCCGGAGGCGGTGTGGTACTAAACGAAAAAATGCTTGCGGAAATCATAGCCCAGGTGCTGAAAAGCATCAAGCAATAGGTGAACATAAGCATCAGGAAATATGTGAAAAAAACATCAAGCATAAAGGAAGCACGACTTTCTGTTCAAAATAGTCGAACAGAATCATCGTGAAATCAAATGAATCAATCAGCCGTCGGTTCATCAAGATAAACCGACCGTCAGAATATAAACCTTGAATCAGTGAAGGAGGAACATCAAATGGAAAGAAATACTAGTGCTCTGGGGATGATCGAAACAAAAGGACTCATCGCTTCCATCGAAGCCATGGACCAGATGCTCAAGGCAGCCAATGTTAAAATCGCAGGCAAAGAACATGTGACGGGCGGATATGTTGCTGTCATGGTAAGAGGCGACGTAGGCGCTGTGAAAGCGGCTGTAGATGCAGGTGCTGCTGCTGCCCAGAGGGTGGGAGAGCTCATCAGCGTTCATGTCATTCCAAGACCCCATGCGGAAGTAGAATGCGTCCTGCCGGTAGGGGACAATAAGTAGTCCATCGCAGAGTTAAATGGGTGCAGGCAGACCGGAAAGGAAGCCCATACCGGAACCTGAACGGAACCTGCACGGCAATCGGCCTTCAGCCGATGCTGACCATACAGGATAGAAAGCGGTGAAGATATGATCATAACAGAGAGCGATTTAAGAGCAAATTGGTCTAAGGAAAAAATAACGATTTTGAGAATACCGCCGGGTAGTGTCATCACCCCTCCCGCCCGCGAATTTATCAGGAACAAAGGAATCCACGTTGAAATTGAGGGGGAGGGTGCCATCGACTTTACCTCTCTGACCTATAGCACGGCAGTCCACAGCAAGCAGGACGAAAAGGCACATGAACGGAAAACGCCTTCTGCTGCATTTGGCGATACCATGTTTGATAAGACCGGCCACCCGGTGGTGTACCAAAGTGATCGGGCAGGAATATCTGCGGGGCATATAAAGACTGATAACGCCGTAAAGTCAGATTCAAAGAGAAAACCTAATCCAGAGGTAACGTCTGAAAAGCCTGAATATATGACCCATCTAAACGGAAAAAAGCTCGTGGCGAAATCTCATCCCGTCATCAGGCTGAGAGGACAGCTGGACTCCTTTCTCTCACAGCTGGTGGAAACGGAGCTTTGGTTCCTGGAAAAAGGCTGCATCGGAATGGCGGAAAAGCTGGGTGAGGTGGTGGTCTTCTGCAGAGGTCTTATGCAGGCGGAAGTTCTGGAAAAGGAATTTGATTTTCCAATAATCTTCGGATTTAATAAGGAGCAGCTTAGGGAAATCAGCCATGATCCAATGAAATACTTTGGAGTGAAGCATTCCTTCGTATCGAAAAGGCACGGCATGAGTGTGGCGAGGCTTCACATTCTACGGACAAAATCAAGAGAAGTAGAGCTTGCAGCCGTAGATGCTTTTGTAACATCAAACGGGAAATGCAGCAGGGAAGACATCGTGTCCGCTTTAAACAGACTCTCGAGCATAATGTACATTCTGGTTTGCCTTGAAAAGGCAAGACTGAAGGATGGGGGAGTACTCTCCGGAGAAGCTGCAAGGACACGCAGGTTTGATGTGAATATTGGCGTTTCCAACAGGCATATCCATTTGAGTCAGAATGACCTGGAAGTCCTCTTCGGAGCTGGATATCAGCTGACGAAGAAGAAGGAACTCTCTCAACCGGGCCAATATGCCGCCAAGGAGACACTGGGTCTCACCGGTCCCAAGGGAAAGATTGACCATGTGCGGATATTAGGGCCGGTAAGAAAGGAATCACAGGTAGAAATCAGCGTTTCTGACAGCATCAAGCTGGGCCTCGAACCTCCGGTGAGAGATTCGGGCGATATTGATGCGACACCAGGAATTACTCTGGCGGGCCCAAAAGGAACTCTGGAACTGAAAAAAGGCGTTATCATTGCAAAGAGGCACCTCCATCTTGATCCGGCCACTGCAAAGGAAATTGGACTTAAGGATCGTGATGTGATTACAGCCGAACTCAGAACAGAGCGGCCAATCTTGCTGGAAGGGATTGGCGTTAGGGTCAGTGATCAATATGCCACCGATTTGCATATCGATGTGGATGAGGCCAACGCAGCTCTTGCAAAGAACGGAGACAAAGCAGTACTCATACTGGCGGCGTCTGGTATACCGGGGGTGCCCGGCGTATTGGAGGTGCGGCAAGGAGTGCTGGATGGTTAGCATGGACTGGAGGGGCAGCGTGGACTGGAGGGACAGCGTGGACTGGAGGGATAGCATGGAACAGGAAAAACTTGCAGCATTGATCCAAAAAATTCTCATGGATCCTAGAATTCTGGAGCTGCTTCGAAATAGCAGCGTAGATGAAGGACGTGTTGGAATTCGCAATCCGGAACCAGAGCCATCTGTTCTGAATGCGGCAGAGACGAGAGCTGCCATGGATCAGATGCCGTCTCTGTGGAAAGGGAGCAGATATTGTCAGGAACTTTTTGACGGCTGTCCCGGCTGTCACGATGCGCTGAGCTCAGAAAAAGCAGCTGAGGGAAGCTGGGATTTGATTCGTGTTTATCAGCCGTCTTTGAACTTCATCGCCAAGCTTGCAACGGGAGTTGCAGATGAGCCGCTTCTCAAGCTGATTCAAAAAAAGCTTGCAGCGGGAAGCTGCCGGATCGAGCTGTCGGAACTTTCCAGCGTAGCGTCCATCGGATCAGCACCCTACCGAAAGCTGTTTGAAGGGCATCTTGCGACACTCAGAAGCTTGGGCATATCGGTGGAATCAGGGATCTCACAGCTGATGATGGCGGCATCGTCGACCATGACTGCAATGGGGCCGGCAACACCAACATCGGCAGCCAATATCCTCACTGGGATGACAGGAGCTTCCGCTCCGGGACGTTGGACTTATAAAGCATTGACAGAGCGGGATCTGCTGGATATGGAGAAGGGCACAGTTCTTACCATAGGAAGAAAATGCATCGTAACCTCCCTGGCTGCGGATATGGCCAGAAGGAAGTCGATCAGGATCTGCCGGGAAGGAGAAGGACAATGATTTTAGCAAAGGTAGTGGGCCAGATCTGGTCCACGAGAAAGGAAGAAGCGCTTCGGGGCATTAAGTTTTTAGTAGTTCAGCCCATCAACCTGACCTATGATGAAAACGGAAGCGTCAAGGAAGTAACCGACTGGGGAAATAATCTCATCGCAGGAGACAGGATCGGTGCTGGTGAAGGTGATGTTGTCATGGTGGTATCTGGCTCCTCTGCCAGACAGTCGGAAGGGGATACTCACCTGCCCATCGACGCCAACATCGTTGGCATCGTAGATTCGGAGATGTTTCGATTATGATGAGCGAAGAAATCGTCAATAAGGTGAAAGCCTGCGGCGTGGTGGGCTCCGGCGGGGCTGGATTTCCCACCCATGTAAAATACCAGTCAAAAGCGGAAACCGTAATCGTCAATCTGGCAGAATGTGAGCCTTTGCTGCGGGTAGATCAGCAGCTTGCTGAGCGGGATGCAGAGGATCTGATCAAGGGACTTAATTGTGCCATGCAGGCAGTTTCTGCAAAGGAAGGTATTGTCGCTGTAAAAGAAAAATACCGTAAGGCTGTAGAACGGTTGAAACCGCTTTTAACGAGCGGAATGCGGCTGGAATATCTGAGAGATATCTATCCGGCAGGGGATGAGTTTTTAACCATTAAACTGACAACCGGAAAGTCGGTTCCCCCGGGAGCCATTCCCATTTCCATCGGCGTAGTGGTGAACAATGTTCAGACGCTGATTAACGTGGCCAGAGCTATGGAGGATCAGCCGGTAATTCACAGAACCATAACCGTCACTGGTGATGTGAAAAATCCCGTAACGGTGACTGTGCCGGTAGGCATCAGCTTCCGGCAGCTTCTTGAAAAGACCGGCAACGAGATCAGAGAGGGAGACGCTTACATTGATGGTGGACCTATTATGGGTAAGCTGCTGGGAAGTTTGGAAAACAGTGTGACAAAGACCAGCGGCGGACTTGTGGTTCTGCCGAAAGATCATGTACTGATCCGGATTAAGACCCAGCCTATCTCACAGATCATGAGAGTTGCAAAAACCGTCTGCGAGCAATGTCAGCTCTGTACAGACCTCTGCCCGAGAAATATCATCGGCCATAGGGATCTAAAGCCCCATATGACTATCCGCGCGGTCAACTACGGTAAAATGACGGAAAGTCAGGTAATCAAGGGGGCAATCCTCTGCTCTGACTGCGGCGTTTGTGAGCTTTACAGCTGTCCGGTAAATATTTCACCCCGGCGGGTTAATCAAGCCATCAAGCAGGAGCTTCAAAAGCAGGGAATCAAATACGACGGGAACCTGAGCAAAGACGATCCCATGTGGGAGGCCAGACTGATTCCATCCCAGCAGATGGCAAGGCGCATAGGACTAAAATCGTATTACCATCAGGAAGCCCCGCTGCAGTCCGGTATTCTGGACTTTAACAGGGTGAACATTCCGTTGAAACAGCATGTTGGAGCTCCTTGCGAGCCGGTAGTCAAAGTAGGAGATGTGGTAATGCCAGGCCAGCTCATCGGCAGGATCAGAGAAGGTCAGCTAGGGGCCAATGTTCATGCCAGTATGGCCGGAACGATAACGGCGGTGACGGAAAGCGGAATTATTCTTGAGAAAGGCGGTGCCAGCTAATGGAGATCAACGCAGTGGGTATGGTGGAATTCAATAGTATCGTTCAGGGGATCGACAGCACCGATGCCATGTGCAAGGTGGCGGATGTTACCTTGCTGGTCAGCAAAACGATCTGTCCCGGCAAATATATCAGCATTGTTGCGGGGGATACGTCCGCCGTTCAGCAGTCCGTTGCAGCAGGGGAGGATAAGGCACCGGAATGTGTAGTAGACAGCTTTATCATTCCCAATATTCATTCGTCACTGATCCCTGCCATCGCAGGAACCACTTCCGTCGAACACGTCAAAGCAGTGGGCCTCATCGAGACCTTCAGCGTAGCAGCACTGATGGAAGCGGCGGATCTTGCGCTGAAGACCGGAGAGGTAGAGCCGCTGAGGCTGCATATGGCGTTTGGAATTGGGGGCAAGGCCTTTGTGGCATTGTCCGGTGATGTTGCAGCGGTAAAGGAAGCAGTTGCCGTAGGAAGCAGCCTTGCTGCAAACCGGGGGCAGCTGGTGCGGAGCATTGTCATTCCAAGGCCCCATCCTATGGTTGTGGAAAACCTGATCTGATCTGATATGATATGAAATGAATTGAGGTGAAAGGATGAAAACTTGCATATCTTTGAATATGCTTAGAGAACTTTCGGCAAGCGGGAAAACCGTATGCTTGCCGGAAAACAGCGTACTGAGCCCGTCAGCCAAGGACTTTGCCAGAGAAAAAGGTCTGATAATCTACATAGAAGGAAAAAATGATCCTGTGGTGGGCGTCAGCACCGGAACGGGAGCGCCCCAGGCAGCAGAACAGACAGCAGCTCAGACTGTAACTCAGACCGCAGCTCAGACTGCAAAACAGACTGATCCCGCAGGCACCATCAATGCAGATCTGCTGAAGGAGATTATAAAGAAAGTGATCCTAGATCAGAAAAAGCCAATCTGTGAAAATCCCAAAGCAATGAAAATCGAAGGAGATAAGGTGGTAATGGAGCCTTTCTCAGAAGCTCCCGCGGGACAAAAAATCGGTATGACGGATGTGATTACAGAACGGGAAGGAAACCTTGGAGCGGGCTTTATGACCTTTGATCACTCCGAACTTCCCTGGACCCTGAGCTACGACGAAGTGGATTATGTGGTAGAGGGTGAGTTTACCATTAAGACCGGAGGCAGGCTCTATACGATGAAACCCGGCGATGTATTTCACATTCCCAAGG
This sequence comes from Clostridiales bacterium, assembly GCA_015243575.1. Classification (NCBI taxonomy): domain Bacteria; kingdom Bacillati; phylum Bacillota; class Clostridia; order Peptostreptococcales; family Anaerovoracaceae; genus Anoxybacterium; species Anoxybacterium hadale. The sequence continues at coordinate 2,755,005 of CP042469.1, read as the reverse complement.
GAACCAGTGTGGTCTTTGGATCACCCAGCTTCTGCAAGGTTTTTTATGTGGTATATCCAGCTAACTGGCTGTCTCAGAACAAATAGACTCAATGGAAACTCCCAGAACCATAGGAAGAAGGGGAAGAACCATGATGTGAGGTGGTATTTTGCTTAAGATTCAATTTATCAAACGTCCCACAGAGAGCACCCTTAAGATGCTATTCCGACGTTCAGGGACACTTCGCACCCAAAGTCCAGCTTCGGCGGATTATGAAGCGGTGGGCCTGGTGCAAGGCCCTCTTGCGGACATCATCGCAGCAGGAGATGTGGCCGAAAAGACCTCCGGTGTTTTGGTGGAGGAGATTCAGGGAATCTGCCCCCAGCATTTCACCATGATTGCCCTTTTTGGAGATACCTCTGCAGTGGCGGTTGCGCTGGCTGTCATCAGTGAAAAAATAGATGGGAAGCAGCTTAATTTTAATTGATAATAATACATAAAAAGGAGTTATGCTTTGGCTGAAAAACAGAGAATTATACAGGAATTTGTACCGGGAAAACAGGTGACTCTTGCCCATATGATTGCAGCGCCGGATGAGGATATCTATCAGAGACTGGGGCTTACCAAATGTGGAGCCATCGGAATCGTGACATTGACACCCAGCGAAACCTCCATCATTGCAGCGGATATTGCCACCAAGGTAGCACCTGTGAATATCGGATTTTTGGATCGCTTTACCGGAGCACTAATCATAACGGGGGATGTCTCCGGTGTGCTTGCAGCGTTGAGCGAAATCAACAATATTCTGGAACATATGCTGGGATTCACCCCATGCGCTATCACCAAGACATGAAGAGAAGAATCATGCTCATCGGAAATTCCCGGGTGGGGAAGTCCAGCCTGGCAAACTGCATTAATTCCGAAAATTTGGAAGTGATGAAAAGCCAGGCTATTTCTTATGGTAAGAACACCATTGATACCCCGGGCGAATATCTTGAAAGCCCTATGATGCACAAATATATCATATCAGCTTCTCAGGACGCAGATGCCGTCTTGTTTGTCCAATCCTTTGATCAGCCTATCTTCAGCTTTCCTCCAAACTTTGCCCAGGTATTCAACTGCCCTAAAATCGGTGTGATTACCAAAGCAGATCTGAAAGAAAAAAGACATGAGCTGAGGCTTCTGTCGGATAACTTTAAGCAAATGGGTGTAGCGGAACCTTATTTTATTACTTCTTCCCATACAAAAAGTGGAATTGAAGAATTGAAAAAATATTTGTCTTCATTATAATAGTTTATAGAATGAATGGAAAAAGGGAATCCTATCCCTTTCCATGCAGATGAAAAATAGGATTAGGTGATTTCATGAATCAAAAGGATCAAAAAAGAATACAAATTGAAAAAAAAGCCCTTGGAATATCCCTGTATGGCTCTGTTTTCTTTGTTTTTGCCGAAGGGATTATGGCAATCTTTACTGGATCCCAGTCGATTCTTATGGATGCTGTTTATGGCGGCGCAGATCTGATCATGGTCATCGTGTCAATCAGAATTGTCCCTCTTTTGTACCGGCCAATGACAGAGAAGCATCCTTTCGGTTTTTCTCAAGTGGAGGCTATTTTCATAACGATTAAGGGCGCTATGCTGACAGCGGTAACCGTTGGTCTGGTGCTGAACAATATCCAAATTATTCTTAGAGGAGGAAACCATGTGGAGTTCACTTGGGTTGCCGCCTTTGAGCTGGCCGCAGCTGTAATCAGCGGTGGTATTTTATACGCTTTGATTCAAAAGAACCGGAAGCTGGACTCGCTAATGGTTCACACAGAAATTAACGCATGGATTATCGATACCGTAGCCAGCATGGGATTGGCTTTGGCCTTCGTGTTACCTGCGCTTATTCAAACGGAATGGATGCACGAGTTTGCTCCATATCTGGATCAAGCCGTTGCAATAACTCTGTCTGCATTAATTCTGCCCGTACCCATCAAGACGATGCTCGCAGGACTTCGGGATGTTTTTCTTCTTGCACCCGATGAAGCTTCCCTGGATCGTATCAAAGAAATCGGCCAGACCGTACTGGCACCGTATCGCTTTGAACAGACTGTCTATGATGTGATCAAAACCGGCAGGAAACTCTGGATCAGCATTTATTTCAAAAGTCCCTCTGACACCATTTCGATCTCACAGATCATCAAAGCACACAAAGAACTTGAAACGGTGCTCAAGAAAGAATATAAGGATCTCTATGTAGAATTAATACCTGAATTTGAACCGCAGGTTCTGGACCAGGAATCCCAGATTGTGAATTCCAAATCGTGAACCTCGAATCAGGAAACCCAGATTATGGATCCGGAATCTTGATCTTCGAATCCGAATCCCTTTGAATCCCGAGACAAAGGGATTCTTATCGTGTAACGGCCGCTTCTGCCAGATGATTTGCAGCGTCCTTACCGGAATAGAGGGCACCCTGAATCCAGCCCTGCTTGGTGGATACATGCTCCCCGGCAAAGAAGACTCGCTGCTCAAATTCGGGCTGTGCCATGGGATACAGAAATCTCAGTTTTTGCCCGGGATAGCCTGCGGCAAAAGCTCCTCTTGCCCAATCATCCCCACTCCAAATAACAGTGAATTGGTTTTCAACCAAAGAATCCAGATATCCATCTGGTAAGCCGTGGACTTCCTCCACGTTTCGCTTGATCATCTGCAGCCGAAGTGCTTCCGGTTGATTGGTCTGACGAATCGAATCCTGCCCCAGATTATAGCTTGGTGTAAGAACACCAGGTAAGTCGGGTGAACAATCCTGCGGATTATTACAATTGATATGATCAGGCGGATAGAGTATGGTTTGAATCGGAAGATCCGTAACAGAAATCCCACCGTTCATTCTTCCGTAGTCCCTGTTTTCTTCCCAGAAACGCTTCTTGCATAGAAACAGCGATTTCTGTCCATCCATGTAATGATACTCTTTGATCGCCTGCATTTTCTGATTTTGGAAAAACGGTTTGATATCAACTTCCCGGAGTGTTGAGAATGGAATCGCGCAGATGACATAATCAAACTGCTCCAGATAATCTGGTTTTTTCTCGCTGCTGCAGCGCAGGAAGACCCCTTCGTTTTCAGGAGCCATATAGATCCCGGTGATTTTACTGCGGGACTTCAGTTCCACTTTTCCCAGAAAATAGGTGGGGAATTTAATTTCCTTAGGATCGCTGCTCATGAGAGAGTCGAAAAAGCACATGGGAAGGTGCATTGCTCCGCCGGCAATGCGATACGTGTTTAGAAAGTCCAGTGAATATTCGGTGTTCATGATCTCGTCATGGCTCATGTTCAAAAACGGTTCGGTGAAAGGCTCCACTGCAGTAATCAGTTCGATAGCCCCTTGACTGAGCTCCAGCATTTCGAATATTTGACGGGTGCTCAGGCGCGAGATGGCTGCATAGCGCTGAGAATACTCTGGCTGTATTTTCAGAATATCTGTGCGCTCATCTGGTGAGAGGCTGTAGAGCATGGTGCTTAGAGCAAAGTTTCTGAGCTGATTCCAAGGTGTGTTTCTTTCATTCTCGGAAAGATCGTAAAAGGGATAGAGATATCTTGTGACATTTTTCCCATCAGCCTCTCTGCGGATACGAATGTTGTGTGCGTAGAGAAAGTTATTGGCGTCCGGCGAGGTTAACGCTTCTGTATTCAACCCAAATAAATTGATATAGTGCCATGCTGTTTCGTGGGATACGGGTATTCTGGCTGCTCCAAGTTCTCCATAATAATCGCCGGAACGATCAAAATAGTGAGTATATACTCTTCCTCCAACCCGTTCTTTCTGTGCATCAAAAACAGTTATTGATGCCCCCAGCTTCCTCAGCTCATATGCTGCCGCAAGGCCGGAAAGTCCTGCGCCGATAATTCCAATCCGCACGTTGCTCAGGGCTTTTGGAGCCACGAAATTTGTGATTTCAGGCGGCGGACTCAGAAGCTTTCGTATGTTTTCGTAGTCATCCTGCCTTCCTGCAATGGTCAGGGAATCCAAAAGCAGCTGTTTTCTCTGTTCGTTGGTAGGATTTCGGTAAGGATATTGATTGTCCATTGTATTATTCCTCCTATGGCGCGCCGGTCTCTTTCCTTCAGCTGCACTGCTGCTTATAACCGATGCCTACTAACAAATATATTAAAGACGAGCTGTCTTATGAGAAGTATCTTCTGCGCGCGGCCTGCTTTCAACTCTGAGGAATCGATAAATTTCTGCCTGAAAATGTATTTTTCCGATAAATATCCCTTTTATTCGAGGATATATTGTATAATTGAAATACTGAAAAAGGGAGGAACCGTTCCCATGGCTTTTACATATTTTTTTCGAGATCTTCAGACTCTGAATGTGGTTAGAGATTATGCGCTGCCTTATCTAAAAACAAAACGATACATCGATATTTGGGATGCAGGCTGCGCTTCCGGACAAGAACCATACTCTTTATCCATGATTCTGAATGAGAGCATGGGACACATGCTTTTTCGAAATGTAAGAATTCTGGCTACAGATATTGATGAAAGCAATCTCTTCTCAGGGATTATTAAAGAGGGCTCGTATCTGAAAGATCAAGTCCAGCGAATTCCAAAAGAAATCTTTGAACGATATTTCGTAGCGGACCAAACTTCAGGAAGATATCAATTGAAGGATGAAATCAAGCGATCCGTCAGCTTTCACAAACATGATCTGCTCTCTCTTTCGCCTCCAGGGAAAGACTTCGGACTTGTGGTGTGCAAGAACGTTCTTCTTCATTTTACAGAGGAGCAGCGTATTTTAGTGCTGGAGATGTTTTATGAAGCCCTTGCGGAAGGAGGATTTCTAGTGATGGAACAGACGCAGAAGCTGCCACAGGAGCTGAAAGGCAAATTTGAACCGCTTCTTTCCAATGCGCAGTTATACAGAAAAAAGTAGGATTATTTCCATGTTAAATCCATGTAAAGATGATGTAAATTCTAACGATAATGAAACAATTACCAGCCTATAAAGATTAAGTTTTCAGAGGTAAAGACGATATTCATAATAAGACATATAAAGGAGGATTACAAATGAGTATGATAACAGGGTCCATAGGAAGAAAACTGTCACTTATTTTGATCATAGCAATCGTGATTAGTACTTTAGCGATTGGCATTTTCAGTTTTATCAGTTATCGAGAAAATGCCTTGACGCTCACGGGAGAAAAAGCCCTGGCTGTAGCTGAGTCACTGGCAGGGGGAATCGATGGTGATAAGCTTGTCGCGTACAGCACGACAGGACAGACCGATGATTACTTCGAACAGATTAAGACCATGATGAGCGAAGCCAAAAAGAGAAATGGCGCAAGCTATGTATACTCTTTCGTTGATGATGGGGACAATTATAAATTGATTGTTTCCGGTTATCTGGACGGGGAGGATCAGAAGGAATGGGGCTATCTCGGTTATACGGACCCGAAGAATATCTATACGGAAGACCCGGGCCTTGTGCTGCAGGATGGAAAAGGTAGATATACGGAGCCGCAGGACTATGGTCCTCCTTTTGGAATTTCCATTACAGGCTTTGCTCCCATCTACAATTCTTCCGGTAAAATCGTTGGATTGGTAGGTACAGACCTTCCGATGAACGAACAGAATGCTAAGATACATGCTCAAATCCCGATTATGGCTGGGATGATTCTGATTACTAGTGTTCTGTTTATCATCTTGTTTTATATGATTATTAACAAGGCCATTGCAAGACCTCTCAGGCGGATCGCTGAAAAATCCAAGTTATTGATGCTGGGTGATACGGATATTCAGATTGATGAAAGATCCCTTCATCGTAATGATGAAATTGGTTTGATAGGCAGGGGCTTTGTAGAAATCGCTGAGCACCTCAGGGAACAGGCAAATATTGCAAAGGAGATTGCAAAGGGCAATCTTTCCGCAGAAATCAAACCTCGATCGGAAAAGGACGTTTTGGGCATCAGTCTTGTTGAAGTTACAAATACTTTGAAAGAGTTGGTAGATGAAGCGGAAAAACTGACTGCAGCGGCGGTAGAAGGCAATCTGGAATACAGGGGCGACACCGATCGGTTCAGCGGAGGATACAGGGAAATTATCGCGGGCTTTAACAGTACCCTCGATGCTATTATGGAACCTCTCAGCATTGCGCTGGAATATATCGATCTGATGGCCAATGGAGAAGATATGGAGGAGCTGGAAAATCATTATCCCGGAACCTATGGTGTGCTCATCGGCAATTTGCTGCTGGTAAGAGAATCTCTTTATACGCTGCAGCATGAATCCCTGAGTCTGGCAGAGGCGGCAAATGAAGGGGATCTGACCTACAGAGCCGATCTGAGTAAGCTCAAGGGTGGATTTGCAAAGATTGTGGGAGGATTCAACGATTCGTTGGATGCACTCATTACACCACTTGGCGTAGCGGCAGGATACATAGAGCAGATCGGAATGGGTGAAATCCCAGAGCGGATTACAGAAGAATACAAGGGTGACTTTAACGAAATCAAGAACAGTATCAATTCCTGTATTGACGGTCTTGGCGGGCTTGTAGAAGGCAGTGCTGTTTTGGAGAAGATGTCTGTCAATGATTTCAACAGTATGGTGGAAGGTCAGTATCAGGGAATCTTCAGTCAGCTTGCTGACTCCGTCAACAAGGTTTGCGAAAGCATTAATTCAACCATCATCATCGTAAATAACGTCTCAAAGGGAAAACTGAGCGATTTGGGAATGCTCAAGAATTTGGGAAGCTTAAGCGATAACGACAGGCTGATCCCGTCGATCATTGCGATGATCGAGAATATCAAGAGTCTGGTGGATGAGACAAGAATGCTTTCAGAAGCTGCTGTTGAAGGGAAGGTCTCCAAGAGAGGTGATGCCGGGCGGTTTGACGGAGAATATGCAAATGTTATCCGAGGCATTAATGAAACATTGGATGCCGTCATGGCTCCGGTCAGTGAAGCCTCCGAGGTTCTTCAGGAAATGGCCAAAGGCAATCTGCAGCTCAGAGTGGAGGGCGACTACCAAGGCGATCATGCGGCGCTAAAGAATGCACTGAATGAAACCATTGACAATATGAGAAGCTACGTCAGCGAGATCGCTCACGTTCTTTCGGAGATCAGCGGCGGAAATCTGAACCAGGCCATTACTGCAGACTACAGAGGCGATTTTATCGCCATCAAGGATTCCTTAAACAATATCCTCATGTCCCTCGGACAGGTGATGGGAGATATCAGCGAAGCGGCGGAACAGGTGGCTGCAGGATCAAGGCAGGTGTCCGACGGAAGCCAGGCGCTTTCCCAGGGCTCCACAGAGCAGGCAAGCTCCATTCAGGAACTGACAGCGTCTATCGCGGAAATCGCAAACCAGACGAAGCAGAACGCGCTGAATGCAAACCAGGCCAGTGAACTTGCGGCAGATGCCAGAGATAACGCAGAAAAAGGCAATGACCAGATGAAGGAGATGCTGAACTCCATGGTAGAGATCAATGATTCCTCAGCCAATATCTCAAAGATCATCAAGGTTATAGACGACATCGCGTTCCAGACCAACATTCTGGCGCTGAATGCGGCGGTAGAGGCAGCCAGAGCAGGCCAGCACGGAAAAGGCTTTGCTGTAGTAGCAGAAGAGGTACGAAATCTTGCGGCAAGAAGCGCAGCCGCAGCCAGAGAGACGACAGAACTCATCGAAGGCTCCATCGGCAAGGTCCAGACAGGAACGAAGATTGCCAACGAAACAGCCGCAGCACTGGTGGAAATCGTAGAAGGAATCGAAAAGTCCGCCAGCCTGGTAGGGAATATTGCAGAAGCATCCAACGAGCAAGCGACGGGAATCGCTCAGATCAACAAGGGAATCGAGCAGGTGTCCCAGGTAACTCAGAATAACTCAGCAACTGCAGAGCAAAGCGCCGCAGCCAGTGAAGAACTTTCCGGACAGGCAGAACTGTTGAAAGAAATGGTGGGAAGGTTCAAGGTGAATAAGGGCACCAAGGCTTTACCCGGTGCTGATGCAGCACTTTTGGCCGGAGCTGCTCCTGCAGCGCAGGAGAAGCCGATGGGTGCTAAGCCAAGAATCCTCCTTGGAGATGATGAACACGATAAGTACTAAGAACGAGATAAGCAGATCACTCAATTTATAAGGATTGGGTGATCTGCAAAACGACAGCAAGGAACTGCAGAAGACAAGAGTGTCTGTGAAGGCGCCCCGGTTGAAGGTGGTTCCTTGATTTTTATTCCACATAAAAATGAAATATTTGGTAATCGCATGAAAGTAATATGAAGATTATGGAAATTAAATTCGACTGAAGGATGCATAACTAAGGTGACACAAACGGAAAAAATTCGCTAAATCGACAAGGATCAGCTTGTTTTCTGCTTTTTTTCATGGTAAGATAACATCATTCAAAATTGTGAGATGATACGCTCTTAGAAATCGGCAGAAGCTGACAAGGACAAACATAATGTTTGCATTAAATCGCTGAAATATGGTAAAATAAAGCCGTAAAATACTTTTGCAAAGGCAGCTCGGGCAGAATGAGCGAAAGGGGTGCCGATGCGATTCAGGGGAGGTATCATATGGGTATGATTCACAACGTAATGGGGTCTGCTAAGAATGCCGCCGGCGAAGCCAGAGGACGAGCTGAGTCTATGATGGATGCAGCGGGAGATAAGGCTGAAGTGTGGATGGACAAAGCAGAATCCGGTATGGAAGAAATGAAGGATATGGCTGAGGACTGGATGGACAAGGCAGGGGATAAAACGGAACATCTAATGAAGAAGGCCGAACATCTGAAGGACAGACTCGAAGACAGGGCAGAGGGATTAAAGGACGCAATAGAAGACAAAGCAGACGAACTTAAGCATCGAATGAAATAATGTCAGAACGCCCGCATCGATTGTTGCAAAAGATAACCTCCAAATTGATGCATGGATTGCATTCATTTGGAGGTTTTCAATGTTCTGATAAGGAAAAAGCATACTTCGGGAGGATAACGACTTGCTGCATGAGGACATGAAGAAAAACTATAAAGAACTCGTTGAAGCGCATGATTTTGCGCATATCGGCAGCTGGGAAATGGACGTGTTGAAAAACATAAGCCGTTGGTCAGAAGAGGCTTATCGGATCTACGGAATTTCCTCCAAACAATATGATGGCACCTATGAGGGCTTCATTAATATGATACATCCGGAAGACAGGGCTATGGTCGACAACAAGATCACGGGCGCTGTCAGTGAACTGACCTTTGATATTGAATATCGCATCATCAGACCGGATGGAACGATTCGAAATATACGACAGCTTATCATTCCGATCTACAATCAGGAAGGTAAACTGATTTATTTATATGGAAACATACAGGATATTACCGGTATGCTGGAGTTTCAGACTTTTCTTGGAAAGACAGAGGAGACCATCGATAGAATTCAAAAGCGCTTTCAGGTGCTCGTGCAGCAGTCCAGCGATGTTTTTGAAATCATCTCTCCAGATTATAGTATTTTATATATCAGTCCTGCCATCGAGAAAATAACAGGTGCGACTCCTGAGCAGAGAATCGGTAAAAATGCACTCGAATTTCTGGAAGGAGAGCAGAAACAGAGCTTCATTCGTAAAGTGGAGCACGTGCTGGACTTTCCCGAGGAGAGAAGCGAAGGCGATCTGATTCTAAAAAATCTCGACGGCGAGGATCATTATCTCACCTATACCATGAGCAATCAGCTTTCAGAACAATCTATCCAGGGGATTGTGATCAATTGGCGGGATATAACTGATCGGATTGATAACCAGAAGGAAATTGAATTTATTGCGACCCATGATGAGCTGACAAAGCTGCCAAACCGAGTTTATCTAAAGCGAAAAATGACACAATTGTGTGAGGAGTGCGGCCCGGATCAGGACTTCGCGCTGATTATGCTTGATATTGATGGTTTTCGTTATGTGAACGACGCTTTGGGTTATCAACTGGGAGATCAGCTTATTTTACAGGTAGCAGAGCGTCTTAAAGAAATCCTGGGAGAGGAACGGTTTATCTGCCGTTACTCGGGAGATCAATTTGCAATCATTGTACAGAACTTACATAAATCATGGGAATATGAACAAATCGTGAAGAAAATCGCATCCTTGTTTACAGAAGCTTACAAGGTGGATCTTTATGAGCTGGACATGACCGTCAGTCTGGGAATCAGTATGTATCCCAATGATGAAAAGGATCCAGATCTTCTGATCAACTATGCGAATATCTCACTTCTGCGTTCCAAACATGAAGGGAAGAACCGTTATAAGTTCTACTCCTCAGATATTGGAATCCAAATTTATAAGCAGGTTGTCCTCAGAAACGATCTGCTGAAAGCCATTGAAAGAAATCAATTTCGTGTTTATTACCAGGCTCAGGTCAGACTTGAGTCTAATGATATTCTTGCTGCTGAGGCACTGATTCGCTGGGAACATCCCGAATGGGGTATGGTATCTCCCAATGAGTTTATCTCGCTGGCGGAGGAGTCTGGATTTATTATCAACCTTGGAAATTGGATGCTCAGAGAGGTTTGCAGGAACTATAGGAAATGGATGGAGGGCGGAATGGCTCCCATTAAGGTTTCGGTGAATTATTCCAGCATTCAATTCTTTGAGCGGAATTTCGTTGAGAATATCCTGAATATTATTGCTGAATATGGCTTAAATCCACATTTTCTTATTATGGAGATTACCGAAAGCGTATTTATGAAGAACCCGGAGAAAGCGATTCTCGATATCAAGCGCCTTCAGTCCGTAGGAATTCAAGTAGCACTAGATGATTTCGGAACTGGGTTTTCCTCTCTTTCGTACCTGAACTCCTTTAATATTGATATTTTGAAAATTGATCGTTCCTTTATTAAAAATGTAATGCTGGATGAAGCCAGTACCATTATTACCCGTTCGGTAATCGATCTGGCGCAGGAACTCCGGATCAAACTGGTGGCGGAGGGCATCGAGAACTGGGATCAGCTTGCTTATCTCAGAGATCTGAATTGTTACTCAGGACAAGGATTCCTCTATAATAAGCCCATGCCCCTCGGTGATTTTGAGCAGCTTCTCGTATGCGAAAAGTGCCTGCCCACAGAACTTCTGCGGGAAAAGGAAGAGAACCGTGATAAACGAAAATATTTGAGAATTAAGCTGCCAACGATTTTGGAGGCGGATATGTCCATCGTCGAAATACCCGGGCAGAAATTTAAGGTCGGAAAGATCAGGGTGGAAATCAAGAATATCGGCTCTGAGGGACTTTGCTTTACTGCCGGAGTCAGGCTGCCGGTCAATCGTGAATTAACACTGCAGTTTGCGATTCCCATGAAGGATGGCACCAATGTCAGCATTACTGGATTTCCCATATGGGTACAGGAGCTGGAAGAAAACTGTTATGAATATGGTGTAGAATTTGAACACAGGCCTACGGAGAAGGTTGACCTTACCATGGCACTGTATACACTCTGCAAGGAGATGTATAGTTGACAAAGTTATTATCATTACGATTCACAGCCGGGGGTGAAGGCATTGGTTACGGCCTTATCGGCAGATAACTTATTGTCAACAAACAAAAAAAACAGTTAAAACTTATGCTTGACAAACAGATAACAATCAACTATACTGAATTCAACATTGAGAAAGACAGTGATGGAGAGAGTAAGTATTCTTTAAAAGTTACAGCGATTCGGGAAAGGTGGAAGCCCGATACCGGTAGAAGAATAGCTGAAAATCACTCCTGAGTCGCAGGCCGAAAATGACACGACAGTGAACAGTGTATGTTATGTAGGTTTTGACGGTTTTCCCCCGTTATAGGGAACGCGTATGTTGGTATGCAGTAATAGGTGGTATAACGATAGCTTTTGCCTTCGTCCTTTGCAGGATGAAGGTTTTTTTATTGTGATCCTCCGGCATATGCAGATCGCACTATTTACGTATGGCACCATTCTGTCATTTTTATTGCAAAGAAAGAATGGTGGATAAGGAGGTTAATGTGAAAGATATTGTAGAAATTCGTTGGCACGGCAGGGGAGGCCAAGGGGCTAAAACCGCTTGCCTGCTTCTTGCTGATGTAGCCTTCAGTTCCGGAAAGTATGTTCAGGGTTTTCCGGAATATGGTCCGGAGAGAATGGGAGCACCCATTACAGCATATAACAGGATCAGCAAAGAACGCTGTACGGTTCATTCCAACATCTATCAGCCCGACTATGTCATCGTGGTGGATGAAACGCTTTTGACCGCTGTAGATGTGACAAAAGGCCTGAAGGAAAACGGCGCCATCATCATCAACAGTGAAAAGAGCCCAAGTGAGCTAAGACCTTTACTCAGAGGATATCAAGGACAGGTCTATACCATTGATGCAAGAAAGATCTCCGAGGAAACCCTCGGCAGATATTTTCCAAACACGCCCATGCTTGCAGCTGCCGTCAAGGTGAGCAATGTCGTGGATGCAGATCACTTTATCAAGGACATGGAAGAATCTTTCCGTCACAAATTTGGAGCAAGAACCAGCGTCATTGAAGGGAATATGAAGGCATTAAAAAAATCACTGGAGGAGGTATGCTGCGGATGATCAAGAAAGCTTCAGAAATTAATGAAACCACCCCATGGCAGGAGATGACTCTGGGAGGAGAAATCTATGAAGGCGGAACCTCCGCTTTGTTTAACACCGGTGACTGGAGAACGATGATTCCGGTCTACCATCCGGAAAATTGCAAGCATTGCATGCTTTGCGTACCCTACTGTCCCGATAGCTCCATACCGGTTGTGGAGGGCAAGCGGGAAGATTTTGATTTTATGCATTGTAAGGGCTGTGGTATTTGTGCTAAGGTCTGTCCCTTCAAGGCAATCTCCTTAGAAAAGGTAGGTGCGTGATGGCAAGAAAAGATAGAATGTCTGGTAATGAAGCTGTAGCATTTGCAATGAAACAGATCAATCCCGATGTGATGGGAGCGTTTCCTATCACACCATCCACGGAAATCCCTCAGTATTTCTCTACATACGTTGCAAACGGAGAAGTCGATACGGAGTTTGTAGCTGTTGAATCGGAGCACAGCGCCATGTCCACCTGTATGGCGGCTCAAGCCGCGGGCGGAAGAGCCATAACTGCAACCTCATCAGCGGGAATGGCGCTGATGTGGGAGATGCTGTATGTAACATCCTCAGCGAGGCTGCCTGTCACCATGGCACTAGTAAACAGAGCGCTGACTGGACCCATCAATATCAACAATGATCATTCGGACTCCATGGGTGCTAGAGACAGCGGGTGGATTCAGCTGTACGCTGAAACCAATCAGGAGGCCTACGACAACTTTGTACAGGCAATGCCCATCGGGGAAAACAAGGAAGTTCGCCTGCCGGTGATGGTATGTCAGGACGGTTTTATCACAAGTCATGCGGTGGAGAATATTGAGCTGCTGGAAGACGAAACGGTTAAGAAATTTGTTGGAGAATATGAACCGGAGCACTATCTGTTGAAGAAGGAAAACCCTCTTGCGGTAGGCCCCTATGACATCTCCAATTACTATATGGAACATAAAAAGCAGCAGGCAGAGGCAATGAAACATGCCAAGCCGGTTATTCTGGAGGTTGCCAGAAGGTTTGAAGAAATTTCGGGCAGGAGTTATGGCTTTTTCGAAGCCTTTGAAATGGAGGACGCGGAGGTTGCGCTGGTGCTCATAGGATCCAGTGCCGGGACTGCAAAAGAAACGGTAAAGCAGCTTCGAAGAGAAGGAAAAAAGGTGGGTCTTGTTAAGGTCAGAGTCTTCCGTCCCTTCCCGATGGAAGAGTTGGCAGAAGCTCTTAAAGTGGTAAAGGCTGTTGCTGTCATGGACAAAGCGGAGAGCTTTTCCGCTTGCGGCGGACCTCTTTTCGCAGAGGTTCGCTCCGCTCTGTATGATCTGGAAAACAGACCCAAGGCCATCAATTATGTATATGGACTGGGAGGCCGCGACATCTGCGTGGAAGATTTTGCAATGATCTATGACCAGCTGTTTGAAATCGGCAGGACCGGTGTTGCGGGAGAAATTTATCGTCATTTCGGTCAGAGAGAGCAGGAGGTGTAATCATGGCATACAGCTTAAAACAACAGGTGAGCAAACCGGAACGCTTTGCCGGAGGACATCGTCTTTGCGCAGGCTGCGGCGCTGGTCTTGCCGTTCGCGGTGTGCTGAGAGCCTTAAAGCCGGAGGACAAAGCGGTCATTACCAATGCAACCAGCTGCCTGGAGGTGTCTTCCTACCTGTATCCCTATACGGCATGGCAGGACAGCTATATCCACAGCGCCTTCGAAAATGCAGGTGCGACAGCCGGCGGCGTGGAAGCTGCGTACCGGGTTCTTAAAAAGAAGGGAAAGATCAATGACACCTTTAAATTCATTGCCTTTGGCGGTGACGGCGGTACCTATGACATCGGGCTTCAATCCCTTTCGGGCGCAATGGAGCGGGGACACGATATGGTATACGTGTGCTATGACAATGAAGCATATATGAATACCGGTATCCAGAGATCTTCCTCTACACCAAGGTTTACGGATGCCACGACTACGCCTGTTGGAAAAGTAATTCCGGGCAAGCCTCAAAATAAGAAAGACCTGACGGCAATTCTGGCAGCCCATAATATCCCCTATGTTGCACAGACCACATTCATCGGAAACTTCAAGGATTTCCATGAAAAGGCGGAGAAAGCCCTCTATACGGAAGGACCCGCATTCCTAAATGTAATGTCTCCTTGTCCGCGGGGGTGGAGATACGAGGCCGAGGATTTGGCAGAGATCTGCAAGCTGGCGGTGGATACCTGTGTTTGGCCGCTCTTTGAAGTGGAATCCGGTGTATGGAAGCTGAATTACGAGCCGAAGAAGAAGCTTCCTGTGGAGGACTATCTGAAAAAGCAGGGTCGTTTCAAGCATATGTTCAAGGCCGGTAATGAGTGGATGATTGAGGAAGCTCAGCAGTTTGTCGATGAAAAATGGGAAAGTTTGCTGGCAAGATGCAAGTAGCCTGTGAGGGAAATAATTAATTTTGCATATTTACAACACTTTTTTCCTATGCTATGATAAGAACAATCAAAAGCATCAGATGATGTTAGTTTTGGAGAGTAACATGATTAAGCAGAATTTTGCAGCTGAATACACTTACGTAAGCTTTGCTTCCTATTATTATTACGGATGCAAGGCTAGTTTGGGTTTCACCGCAAAAGGGTGCTGAGGTTATTCTTGATAGAAATAGAAGAATCAAGGAAACAAATAGGCTCCGCAGTGGAATTCACTGCGGAGTTTTTTTCTTTATCAAATCAGGAGGGTACAAAAATGATTGTAGTGTTAAAAGATAATCCGAATCAAAAGCAACTGGACAATCTGGTTCAGTGGCTGAAAAGTATGAATATTGATATTCATTTTTCACAGGGAAAAAATACGACTATATTGGGTCTCATCGGAGATACCTCTATCGTGGATATTGACCTGATTTCCGCGCTTGATATTGTAGAATCTGTTAAGCGTATCACTGAACCTTACAAGAATGCAAATCGGAAATTCCATCCCCAGGATACCGTGGTTGATGTAAACGGCGTGAAAGTTGGAGGAGGAAATTTCCAAATTATCGCAGGGCCATGCTCCGTTGAATCTCTCGATCAGATTTGCAGCGTTGCAGAAAGTGTGAAAGCCTCGGGAGCTGGAATGCTGCGAGGAGGCGCATTTAAGCCAAGAACCTCCCCATACGCGTTCCAGGGGATGAGAGATAAAGGGATCGACCTTTTGCTGGAAGCAAAGAAGGCCACTGGTCTTCCTATCGTTTCGGAAATCATGGATCTATCACAGATGCCATTGTTTGAAGAGGTGGATGTAATTCAGGTGGGAGCCAGAAATATGCAGAATTTTGAGCTTTTGAAGGAGCTGGGGAAAACAACCAAGCCAATTCTTCTGAAGAGGGGACTTTCCAGTACCCTTCAGGAACTTCTCATGAGTGCAGAATATATCATGGCCGGAGGCAATGGACGAGTAATCCTCTGCGAGCGAGGGATCCGAACCTTCGAAACCACGACGAGAAACACGCTGGATCTTTCCGCTGTACCGCTTTTGAAAACCATGACCCATCTGCCGATTGTTGTCGATCCCAGCCATGCTACAGGACTTTCAAAGCTTGTGAAGCCCATGGCGATGGCAGCAGTTGCCTGCGGAGCGGATGGCTTGCTCATAGAGGTTCATAATGATCCGATCCACGCGCTTTGCGACGGACAGCAGTCTCTGACGCCGGAGGCTTTTACGGATCTGGTTAAGAGTGTACAGAATATCCTGCCTTTTGCATTTCATGGCGCGCACTAAGAACGGGGGAAAACGATGAAGATAGGTATTGTTGGCTTAGGGCTCATTGGAGGCTCCATCGCCAAAGCGATCAAACAGAACACAGAGCATAAAGTCTTTGGTACTGACCTGCAGGAATCCGTCATCTACAAGGCAATTCTTCTGGAAGCCATCGATGAAAAGCTCACAGAAGAAGTAATGCCGCAATGTGATATTATAATCCTTGCACTCTATCCTGCTGCAGCAATAGGCTTTGTGCAGGAACATCAAAGTGAACTAAAAAGAGGCGCCGTAGTCATTGATTGCTGCGGTGTGAAGTCTGCTGTTTGCAGAGAAATCCAGCCCATCGCGGATGAAAAGGGATTTGTCTATGTAGGGGGGCATCCTATGGCCGGAATTGAATATTCAGGATTTGAGCATTCTCAGAAGAACCTGTTCAAGCATGCCTCAATGATTCTTACACCACAGAGGGATATGAGTATACAGGATATGGATCAGCTGAAGAGGTTTTGGATGTCGCTTGGATTCAACCATGTAGAGATATCAACGCCGGAAGAGCATGATCAAATCATTGCGTTTACTTCGCAGCTGGCTCATGTTGTTTCCAGTGCTTATGTAAAGAGTCCCACATCGATTCGTCATAAGGGTTTTTCTGCAGGAAGTTATAAAGATCTGAGCCGGGTAGCCAAGCTTAACGAGAACATGTGGACAGAGCTATTCCTTTTAAATCGTGAAAATCTTGCTGAGGAGATCAATGGAATGATCGAACGCCTGCAGGAATATCGGGATGCAATTCAGGCGGGAAATGAAAAGGATCTTTGGGATCTGCTCCATGAAGGAACAGAACGCAAGATCCTGATCGATGGATGATGATAGAATTGATGTCACTTCGTACTCATTTGCAGCGTAAGCCTTCCCGCTTGCGTTTCGCTTCTTCATAAAGTTCCTTTTCCTCTTCTGTCTCAAGCAGCAGCGGAGGAAGGGGACGTGGTTTGCCCGCCTTGTCCAAAGCCACCATGGTAAAGTAGGAGGACAGGGCGCGGATGGGTTCAGTATCGGATTCCAGATCCTCAACATCAACGGTAACGACAACCTCCATTGAGGTTCTGCCCACATAGGCAATGATTGCTGTCATTGTAACCATTGCGCCTACAAATACCGGAAGGTGAAATTGCAGCTCGTCCACTCGGGCGGTCACCACGTTGCCCCTGGCATATTTTTTTGCGACAG
The DNA here is from genome assembly GCA_015243575.1 of Clostridiales bacterium. Lineage (NCBI taxonomy): Bacteria > Bacillati > Bacillota > Clostridia > Peptostreptococcales > Anaerovoracaceae > Anoxybacterium > Anoxybacterium hadale. The sequence continues at coordinate 2,737,512 of CP042469.1, read as the reverse complement.
CGCCGGCCGCAGTATCCATCAACTTCATGATTTCACCGCCATGGACGTTTCCGGCTACGTTGGCCTGGCTGGGAAGCATGACCTGACTCATCACAATTTTCGTTCGTTTATCCATTCTGCCACCTCTCTTTTCAATAATAATACCCCAATTTATCGATGCAAACCAGTTGCACTTCATTCAAAAAATCAGGACTTCGTAAATAGAACGAAGCCCTGAAGGATACCCTGATTTGTATCTGGATTTGTTTTAATATACGGATTTGCCTAGCAAGGATAGGATTAGCTCACATGCGAGGATTCCAGTACGGTTCTTTTCGTCAAGGATAGGATTTATTTCAACCATATCCAGTGCGATCAGCTTTCCTGATTCGGCGATTAACTCTGCGGCTAAAAAGGCTTCTCGTACGGTAAGTCCGCTGTGGACAGGAGTTCCGACACCAGGTGCTTCCTGCGGCGTGATTGCATCGACATCAAAGCTGACGTGAATTCCGGCGGTTCCGTTTCCAGCAACCTCGATGGCTCTTTTCATCACTTCAGCCATTCCAAGGCGGTCCACATCATGAATGGAGAATACGTGAATTCCGGATTCGGCCATGCGTTTTCTCTCACCTGGGTCAATGTCTCTTCCTCCCACGACCGCCACATTTTGAGGATCCACATATTGATCAGATCCGCTGAATGCAACCATTGAAGCGGGGCCAAAACCTGTAACAGCGGAAAGGGGCATTCCGTGCATATTTCCACTGGGAGAACTTTCTTCGTTGTTAAAGTCTCCATGCGCGTCAATCCAGATGATTCCGACTTTCTTGTAGAACTGATTCGTCGCAGAAATACTTCCCGCTGCGACAGAATGATCTCCGCCTAATATAACTGGAAAGGCGCCTTCCTTCAGCGAAGTAGTGACTTTTTCAAACAGGCTTCTGTTGGCTTCGAAAATGGGTTTGAAGTTTTTTAATTTAGGATTTGAAGGATCAGGATCGCCTGCCAGAATATCGCCTTTGTCTGAAGCGGAAAAACTCAGTTCTTCCAGCTTTTCCATCAGCCCCGAATATCGGATGGCCAAAGGTCCCATATTTACACCCCGCTTGGATGCCCCAAGATCCATCTGCATGCCAATTACATGAATTTTTTCTATCGTATTGTTCATTCGATACTCCTTAATCTTCGCTCCGATTTCAACAAATTATACCATTTTTAGACAATCTTATACCATCTTATACAATCTAAATTTCAAAGTCAATCTGCCGATTTTTTTGCAGCTTTTGCCAGGTGAATTATAGAAGGATTCTATAATTTGACAACAGAGCAATTTCCATTGTTATATATTCTGTCTTGTTTCACAAAATATATTTGAAGGTTCCGTAAAAAGCTGTTAGAGGAAACACACTTTTATGGTAGAATAATGAAAAAGAATTCGAACTAGTACGCTGTAACACATGCCAAGTTTTGAGTGTTGCAGACTACTCAATAAGGAGTCAGAAATTATGAAAAGCTTTGATGTAGTTTGTATCGGAGTTGTGTTGCTTGACCTTCCAGTCGGTCCTGTTGATGAGCATTTTTTTTACCATGAAACCACGATGGTTGACAGGATTCGGCTGACCACAGGCGGCGATGCGTTCAACGAAGCTGTGATCTTATCCCGGCTCGGAAAAAAGACAGCACTCATAGGTCACATCGGCAAGGATATGGCCGGCGAAATGATTGTTAAGCGCTGCGCCGAAGAAGGAATTCACTATGAAGGCATGCTCATCGATCCAGAGGCGGAAACAAGAATTAATATCGCGATGATTGATCAGGATGGTCAGAGAAGGTTCCTGAAAACTCAGACAAAGGTTTCCGGAAGCTTTCTTCCGGAGGAGATCGATTTTTCGCTGATTAAAAGTTCAAGAGCAGTGTCGCTGGCAAGCATCTTTTCCAGCAAGCTGAGAAATATGGATACAATATTACAAATTGTACAGACTGCGAGAGAACATCAAACCGTAACGTTTGCTGATATGGTTCCTATGACAGGTGGGGAAGGTTTGAAGGATATTGAAAAGATCCTTCCTTATATCGATTACTTTCTGCCAAATCTGGAGGAAGCAAGGTTGCTGACGGGTAAAAACACCCCGGATGAAATGGCAGATTGCCTTCTTCAAAATGGTGTGGGGAATGTGATGATTAAGCTGGGAAAAGATGGATGTTTGATCAAAAGCGAAAAAGAACGATATCGCCTCCTTGCTTATCCAGCGCAAGTGATTGATACCACGGGGGCGGGAGATAACTTTGCTGCAGCCTTCATCGCGTCAGCTTTGGATGGGAAAAGCCTTCGTGATTGCGGCAGTTTCGCTGCGGCTGCGGCTGCAATCTCTACAGAAGCTGCAGGTGCTGTGGAGGCCGTAAAAAATAAGCAGCAGATCGAAGCATATCAGGCCGAGAATAGGGAAATCTATTCATGAGGTGATAATAGATGAAAAAGAAGAACCGCTCTTTGGGAAATAAGAAGAGCAATGAAATAAAAGAGGGCAGTGTGCCGAAGACTGTCTTAGGTCAAAATTTGGGGCATAACGCTAAAAAAACGGGACTGGGACCTAACACAGACAGGTAAAACAGAAGATGGTAAACGGGAGGCCTCGCATACTGCGGGGCCTTTCTGCCAGAACCGTTGCGTTCGACAATTATTATTGTAAAGCGCCATTAAAAATGATATGATAGTATCGTTTGAAAAGGAGGAATTGAATGACAGTTTTACTTGTTGATTTTATCGACCAATTATTTACGAATCCGGCTCTTGTGGTTACTACCATACTGACATTGGGCGTTATTCTGGTCAATGGATGGACCGATGCACCAAATGCCATCGCTACGTGTGTTTCCACACGTTCCATGGGACCCAAGGCCGCAATTCTGATGGCGGCGGTATTCAACTTCTTTGGCGTATTTATTATGACAATATTCAATGCTACAGTAGCGCAGACCATTTATAACATGGTAGACTTCGGAGGAAATTCCGGGGATGCGCTGGTTGCTCTTTGTGCAGCGATGTTTGCTATCGTGCTTTGGGCAACGGCAGCCTGGTGGTTCGGAATTCCGACCAGCGAAAGCCATGCGCTGATTGCAGGAATTTCGGGAGCGGCCATTGCATTGCAGGGCGGTATGTCCGGCATCAACCCTGGTGAATGGGTTAAGGTTATTTATGGGCTGGTTCTTTCGACTTGCATGGGCTTCGGCGCGGGATGGATCGTTGTGAAGGCCATCGAGAAAATCTTTGCCAGAGCAGACAGAAGGAAGACCTATTTTGTTTTCAAAAATGCACAGGTTGCGGGAGCCGCCGGTATGGCGTTCATGCACGGTGCGCAGGATGGCCAAAAGTTTATGGGTGTATTCCTGCTTGGTATCTTCTTGTCTCAGGGAAATAGCAATGTAACGGAATTTCAAATTCCGATCTGGCTGATGGTTCTTTGCTCTGTGATTATGGCACTGGGTACTTCTATCGGAGGATACCGCATTATCAAGTCTGTCGGAATGGATATGGTAAAGCTTGAGAAGCATCAGGGATTTTCCGCGGATTTGGCTGCGGTGCTTTGCTTGTTCACAGCTTCGATTTTCGGCCTGCCGGTGAGCACAACCCATACAAAAACCACTTCTATTATGGGAGTTGGAGCCGCGAAGAGGCTTTCTTCCGTAAACTGGGGTGTCGTCAGAGAAATGGTATCCGCATGGATCCTGACCTTTCCGGGCTGCGGCCTCATTGGTTTTCTGATGACCTGGCTGTTTATGAAGATATTTTAACTAGAATTACCATATTAGAAGAGATTTAAAGGAGAATAAAATAGAATGGCGATAAAGAAAGATGATAATTACTTCGGCACGTTTGTGGAGCTAGTGAATTATTCCTGCCAGGCAGCGAATTTGCTCAGTGAGATAATGCACAACTTCAATCCGGATGAGCTGGAAGAAAAGATGAAGGAGATGCATAATATCGAGCATGCCGGCGATGTAGAACGGCATATCATGATGAAAAAGCTGGCTAAGGAATTCATCACCCCCATCGAAAGAGAAGACATCGTTGCCATGGCTGATGCCATAGACAACGTAACCGATGCCATCGAAGACGTACTGATGCGTATGTACATGTTCAATATCAAAACCATGCGAGAGGATTCCTTAAAAATGGCTGAAATCATTGTAAAGTGCTGTGAGGCACTCCGGGAAGCTCTTGTTGAATTCCATAATTTCAGAAAATCCCACACGTTGCACGGCTTGATTGTAGAAATTAACCGTATGGAAGAAGAGGGCGATCAACTGTTTACAAAGGCTACCCGCAACCTCTATGTGCAGGGCAAAGATCCGCTGGAAGTTTATGGCTGGGGCAGAACACTGCACTATATGGAAATTTGCTGCGATGCCTGCGAAGACGTTGCCGATGTAATTGAAAGCGTAATGATGAAGAACTCGTAAGAGTTCTTCTTTTATCATACCTTTGACAGTGTACCTTGCCAAAGGCGGGTATGGAACGAGGAGTTACTATGAAACGATTTGACGACAGAGACTTTGACCAGCTCCGGGCTGTGAAAATTACCAACCATTATCTGATGCATGCTGAGGGATCCGTACTGATAGAGATGGGCAATACGAAAGTAATCTGCACTGCATCCGTAGAAGAGAAGACGGCGCAGCATCTGAAAGGAACCGGAAAAGGATGGATTACTGCAGAATACGGGATGCTTCCCCGTTCCACAGGAAACAGAAAGACCAGAGATTCCTCCAGAGGCAAAGTTGATGGAAGAACCATGGAAATTCAGCGGCTCATTGGAAGAGCCCTTCGTTCGGTGGTTGATATGGATCGGTTGGGTGAGCGAACGATTTGGATCGACTGCGATGTGATTCAGGCAGATGGCGGGACCCGCACCGCATCCATTACAGGTGCTTTCGTCGCCATGGTGGAAGCAATGAAGTGGATGAAGGAGAAAAAACTGATCGATGCAATTCCGGTCAAGACTTTTGTATCCGCAGTAAGCGTTGGAATCGTCGGTGATGAAACGGTTCTGGATCTGCCTTATGCTGAAGACTCCAATGCCAAGGTGGATATGAATGTGGTAATGACAGACCAGGGCGAGTATATTGAGGTCCAGGGTACCGGGGAGGATTCTCCCTTTCAGCCTCAGCAGCTCCAGCAGATGCTTGAACTTGCCGCCAAGGGCTGCAGAGAACTAATTGCAGTTCAAAAAGAGGTTTTAGGCGACCTTGGATAAAGATTAAAAATGAAAGGGGTAGATTGCATGCGTATTGTTGCAGCAACAAAGAATCAGCATAAAATAGACGAGATTCAAGCGATAACGAAAGAGTTTGGAATGGATGTGGTTCCCAGAGATGCTGCAGGCGTCCCTGATATAGAGGTGGAAGAGGACGGCGACACTTTTGAGGAAAATTCAGAAAAGAAAGCAAGAGAGATACAGGTGCTTTGCGGTGAAATTACAATCGCAGACGATTCCGGGCTGATGGTGGATGCACTGGATGGAGCACCGGGTGTAATCTCTGCACGATTTGCGGGAGAAGATGCAAGTGATGCACAAAACAATGAAAAGCTTCTCGCTCTGCTTGAAACAGTGGATGAGGATCAGCGTACTGCCAGGTTTGTGTCTGTAATCACTATGATCTATCCCGATGGGAGGAAAATCGTGGCAAGAGGAGAGTGCGAAGGGCATATTATATACAAAGCGAGGGGCAGCAATGGCTTTGGATATGACCCATTGTTTGTTCCAAACGGATATGACAGAACCTTTGCGGAACTAACCGCAGAGGAGAAAAATCAAATCAGCCATAGAGCGAAAGCCCTGCAGAAATTGAAAGGAATGTTGACTGCGGCTACTGCAGAGACTTCCGCCTAGCAGGCTGGAAATTTGTGCGGCGCAGTAGCTCCAGATATCAACGAGACAGAACACTAGGGGGATGAAACATTGGGAAGGGGATTCATAGAGCGATGAGTGGCAGAAGACTGCTGAATATGACATTGATGATCATAAAGAGAATCACAGATCCGTATTATCAGGGGGTTGCGGCGGAATTGGCCTTCTTTTTTCTGCTGTCGCTGGTGCCGGCAGCCATCATCCTTGGTGAAATGCTGGGTGTGTTTTCCATATCTATGAACGCGATTAAAGATCTATTAGCACAATATGTATCACCGGAAATCTCAGCCAGTTTGTCGGATTATCTGACTTATAACCCGTCGGGGGCAATCAGTGCAGCTTTTATTGTATTCGCATTGTGGGCGGCTTCAAAAGCATCATATTCTCTGATGCGAATTTCAAATTATTCCTTCACAGGCCATCCATCCGGAGGAAGAGGCTTCATCCGGGAGCGGCTGAGAGCTGTAAAGACGATTCTGATTACAATATTCACGTTAGCCTTTGGCTTACTGATCCTCGTTTACGGTGAAATTATTATTCATGTATTCACTGCATATGTGAATCAGTTCCTGCATTTACAATTTGTCTTTGATAACATTTGGTTTGTTCTGAGATGGCCTGTTGCCCTTGCCCTTTACTTCCTGATGATCAGCTACAACTACTATGTTCTGCCATCAGAGCGGATAAAGTTTAGAAAGATATTGCCTGGAAGCATCGTAGCATCCAGCGGAATGCTGCTTGCATCGTGGATTTATTCCTATTATGCTTCCGTGTTTGCCAACTACGATTTGCTGTACGGAAGCTTAGCTGCTATTGTGGCATTGCTGTTCTGGTTTTATATCCTTGGATATATTCTCGTGATAGGGATATTGGTCAATGCGGTATGGGATCAAACGAAACCAGGGAAGAATTAACGGTACCAAACGAATAATTCATTTGTTTTTTGAATTCCCTATTTTCATTTTCTTTAGTATGGTTTATAATAGCTCTAATGGAATATAGATTTTCGGTCAAAGTTGCAATTGCGAAAGCTTTTGCTGCGAGGTGAGTTGTTCTAAGTCTGTTAGATAGATACAGTTCCAATATCGGACGGATAAGAATTGCTTATTTGAGAATTGAGCTATAGAGGGTGGATAGCATTTGTTGCTGTCGCCTTTTTTATTTTGTATTGATAAAAAAAGAGATGGCATTCGGTGTTATCTCTTTTTATTTATGCTGCCCACCGGCCGAGCATAGAACCAGCAAAAATCTGCGGGGAATTGTTGGAATTTCGAAAATGTTGCGGCTAAGCAGAGGTTAAATTGACGAAATTTTCGTTAAAGATTTGCTAAAGATTACTAAAAATTTCGAAAATATGCTTGCTTGAAATTTTAAACTAGGATATAATTTCGCCATATCGATTGTTCGGTAACAACTCGAAAAAATAAAGAAGTTGCCGATCGAACGCGTGAAAGTGTTCCGGGAAAATCCCGCTCTTATAATGAAATCTTAAAATAAATCAAACTCTTAACATTCTTTATCGGGCACGTTTAAGAAAAGCCTGCCTGTATTAAAATTCTAACCTCAAGATAGGTTTCCTTTTTTGAACAACTTTGTTTCATCAAGGGATTCATATAATCATTGATAAATATACAGTATACAATAATGCCTCCAGTTTTCCGGATCATTTTTGTTGTACCGTATGTTCTATCAATAAAAATCTCTCTATCTGCAGAAAAATGAATATTCAGGATGGGGATTTTGTTTCCTCAAATGTGTTGAAAGGATGAGAACATGTCGTTAGAAGCAATCAAACAAATTACAGACACAGAGCAGCAATATCAGCAGCGAAAGAAAGAAGCTGCGGCGAATGCCCAGAAGCTGATCATTGATGCGGAACGAGGAGGAAAAGCTTATCTGGAGAAGGCGAAAATGGATGCGGAAACGGAAGTCCGCTCTTTGCTAAACGATGCAGAGAAGAAGGCTGCAATACAGGCTGCAGAACTGATGAACAACGCACAAATCAGATGTGAAAGCCTTCGGCAAGCTGCGGAACAGCGGCTGGATCAAGCCGTTTCCAGGATCGTAGAAAGGATCGTAAGTGTCTAATGGCTATCGTAAAAATGAAACGACTTCATTTGTTGTCCCTTGCCAGCGACAAAGAGCAGATGATGAAGCTTCTGCAGCGAGCAGGCTGTGTTGAAATCACTGAGCTGGATGCAGAACTGGCAGATCCGGAGTGGTCATCTCTGGTCAAGCGGGAACGGGCAGCGGTAAGCAATGCGAAATCCAAGGCTGCCGGTGTTAATACTGCATTGGATACACTGAAGAAATATGCCCCGGAAAAATCAGGTCTCTTTATCCTGAGAAAAGAAATTCGGGAGGATACCTTTTGTGATGCGGATTATCGTACTTCGACCCTTGAAAGCGCTGCCGTTATTAATGACTGCAGCAGGCAGATCAGCCAAGTCAGCTCTCAGAAAAATCGTTTGGGTAGTCAGCGCATAGGGCTGCTGCCATGGAGCAGTTTGGATGTCGATCTAAGCCTTCGCGAGACAGAGTCGACACGGATTGTTTTTGGTGTATGCCCAGCAGCGGTTTCGCTGGAGGAAATACAAGCGACGATTGGAAAGAACGGGCTTTCTGCTGCGTGCTTCCACGCATCCTCAGACAAGGAGCAGCACTACTTGCTGCTTGTATATCACAAAGAAGAAGAGGCTGCCGTAACAGAAACGCTTCGAACCTTCTCTTTTAATCCCACAGCGTTGAAGGACATTGAGGGAAGTGCAGCATCAAACATAAAAATGATTGATACGGAAATCGCAGAGCTGGACCGGAAAAAGGAAGAGCTAGAGGCGAAAATCACTTCTTATTCCTGTTTTCGAAGTGATCTTCAGGTTTGCTCAGATCAAATGGTGCAAGAGCTTGCGATAGAAGAGGCAAGAAGCAGACTGGTAACGACCGGCACATTGGTATATCTCAAGGGCTGGGTTCCAGCTCCGGATGTACATATGCTTGAAGCAGAATTACATAATTTTGAATGCGCTATGGAAATTCTTGAGCCTGGAGAGGAGGACATTCCTCCCACGGAGCTGCGCAATAAGAAATTAATTCAATCGATGGATATGGTCACGGAAATGTACAGCTTGCCTGGTTATGGAGGCATTGATCCCAATCCGCTGATCTTCCCGTTTTTCACTATTTTTTACGGAATGATGTTCGGTGATGTGGCATATGGTATTATCCTTATCATCCTGTCACAAATTGTAATCCGTAAATTTAAACCCAAAGGAGTTTTGGGGAATATTTTACAGCTTGCAACCATCTGCGGCGCCAGTGCCGCTGTCTGGGGTTTTTTAAGCGGATCGATCTTTGGAGATGCGGTCAGCGTAGTAGCGGAGCAATTTCTTGGCTTTGAGGACTTTGTTCTTTACGTGCCAGTTTTAGACCCGCTTACAGATCCTCTTAAGATTCTTTATCTATCAGTCATAATGGGTGCAGTTCAGTTATTTGTCGGAATGTGTATCCATATCTATATGTGTTTCCGCGATGGCCATCCTTTGGATGCGTTGTTTGACGTGGGAAGCTGGTGGCTTCTGTTTGCGGGGATTGCCGTTTTTGTGATCAAAGGTACGCCTTTTGTATTGTTTACAGGTATTGCGGCACTGATCCTTACACAGGGCAGAGCAAAGAAAGGAATTCCGGCAAAACTGCTGGGCGGGATCGCAAGCCTCTACAACATCACCAGTTGGCTGGGAGATATCTTATCCTATACCCGCTTGATGGCTCTTATGCTTGCAACAACGGTTATTGCCAGCGTGGTTAACATTCTGGGATCGCTGCCCGGCAACATCTTTGCTTTTTTAGTCATCTTTGTATTCGGTCATACCTTTAACATGGGAATTAACGTAATCGGAACGTATGTACATACTGCCAGACTGCAGTATCTGGAGTACTTCAGCAAATTTTACGTATCCGGGGGCAGACCGTTTAAGCCACTTAAGTATCATACGAAATACGTTGATATTGTATCAGAAGACGGGGAGGTGAAGGGATGAACTTACTTGCGCTTATGGGAACGGCTGTAGCTTTTATCGGAGCTGCCCTTGCAGTAGGATTGCCTTGTTCAGGCTCTGCAAAAGGAGTTGGCACTGTCGGAAGAGCCGGCGCCGGAGTCCTTTCTGTAGATCCGTCCAAATTTTCCAGAGTACTCATCCTGCAGATCCTTCCGGGCACGCAGGGTCTTTACGGGCTTGTCGTTTGGTTTCTGGCTTTGATGAAGCTGGGTTTTTTTGATGGAAATCTCGTTTCGTTTACTCTAAGAGAAGGAGTTGCGTTCTTTGGAGCGTGCATGCCTGTAGCAATCGGAGGGTTTATTTTCGGAATCGTCCAGGGCAGGCTGGGAGCCGGAGGGCTTTCTCTTATGACGAAGCGCCCCAATGAACTTTCCAAAAGCATCATACTGGCGATCATGGTAGAGTTTTATGCCATACTGGCATTGCTTTCCACGTTCCTGATGCTGAATAATTTTTAAAATATTTACGAGATGAAAGAGGAGGCTTTTAACAATGGAATTAATCGGATTTGGTGGTACAGCAATCGCAATGCTTGGTGCAGCTCTGGCAGTAGGCCTATGCTGTGCAGGTTCAGCAAAGGGTGTAGGAAGTGTAGGAGAAGTGGGTGCGGGAGTGTTGACAGAAGATCCCGGTAAGTTTTCTCAGGTACTGATTCTTCAGATCCTGCCGGGAACACAAGGTCTTTATGGTTTGGTAACGTGGTTCTTTGCATTGATGAAGCTGGACTTTTTCAGCGGAGGTCTTCGCGCCCTTGAAATTCAAGGGGGAATCATGTTCTTCGCAGCTTGTATGCCTATGGCCATCGGAGGACTTTTATCAGCGATCGCACAAGGAAAATGTGCTGCTGCAGGTGCCGCGTTATGTTCCAAGCGCCCAGAGGAGCTGTCGAAGGGGATTATAATGGCGATCATGGTCGAGTTTTACGCCATTCTCTGTTTGCTGGCATCATTCCTGATGCTCAACAGCCTGTAGTCGCCACTTCAGTTTTGCGCAGATACCGCGTCAATATCCCATCGAAAGGATGGCAAATTACCCATGAATGGAATTGAAAAGATCACGGAACGAATCATACAAAATGCGGAACAGGAGCTTGCGGAGATCACCCGTGAAGCGAGAGAAAAAGCGGAGGAGATTGCCGCCCGGTATGCGGATGCTGCCCGTAAGGAAAGCAGAGAAATCCTCAGCAGAGGGCAGGGAGCTGCGACCGAACGGATTGAAAGACTCGAAGGAGTCGCTATGTTGGATACGAGAAAACTTGAACTTTCCGTCAAGCAGGAATTACTTGAACGGGCTTTTGATACTGCTCTAGACCGTATCAAAGGACTGCCGGAAAAGGATTATGTACTCCTGCTTGCAAGGCTTGCGGCGAAAGCATCCCGCAGCGGATACGAGGAGGTTCTATTATCAAATGAGGACCGATTAAAAGTAGGGGAGACTGTCGTGCGGGAAGCCAACGGATTGATTCCCGGCGGCGGACACCTTACTTTGGCAGAGGATTTCAGAGCTATCAAAGGCGGACTTTTACTCAGAGATGAGGATATCGAGATCAACTGTACCTTGGAGAGTCTGATTCGCCAGCTGCGAAGCGAAATGGCAGGTGAACTTGCTGGTATTCTCTTTGACTAACCAGGCTTAGGGAGGAGGAAGCTATATGACGAAATTTGATGAGACAGAATATCTGTTTCTAACAACCCGGGTACGTTCTCTCGAAAATAACATGGTGAATCGCGAGCGTATGGAAATGATGCTGGAATCCGGAAGAACCGAGGAAATTGTAAGAATTCTTCAAGAATGCGGTTACGGCGAGTTCTCTGCAAACTCCATGGAAAGTCTCGAACAGAGCCTTGCGGCAGAGCGTCAGAAGACCTTTGGAGAAATTGCTTTTTTTATACCCGATCAGCCTCAGATATTGGACGTATTTCGAATAAAAGATGATTATCATAACGTGAAAGTACTTCTGAAATCTATCGTGCAAGGTATTGACGGAACCGATCTGCTTTCCGGCTCCGGACGGGTGCCTCTTGGTGTGATTCAAAAAGGAGTCCAGCAAAATGAACTTTTTGGCTTGCCTTCTATCCTTCGGGATGCCATCACAGAAGCAAGAGAAGTGCTGTCAGCCACAAAAGACCCCCAGATGGCAGATACCCTCCTGGATCGATATTATTATGCAGATCTGTTTGATGCGGCAGAAAAAGCAAAAAGTATCTTCCTTTTCGGCTATGTTAGAATCTTAATCGATGCAGCAAATCTGAGATCGGTTGTTCGAACGGTCAGAATGGGAAAGGGCGCTGAGTTTCTGCGGACCAAGCTTTTTGCAGGAGGGAATATGGATGGAAACCGGATCGTGGAAACGGTTGTGTCCGGTGCTTCTATAGAAGACTTTTACAGTACGTCTCTTTTAAAGGAGGCGGCTGCTTCCGGCGTTCGCGCTCTTCAGGGCGGTCCCCTGACACTCTTTGAGAAGCTCTGTGACGATGCGGTCAGCCAATATCTGTCCACTGCTCGTTTTGTGCCTTTCGGGGAACAGCCGGTCATTTCTTATCTGGCGGCGAAAGAAACGGAATATACGGCAGTGCGCATCATCATGACTGGGCTCATGGCTGGACTTAATCGGGATATCATTCGTGAAAGGTTGCGTGAGATCTATGTATAATGTAGCAGTTTTAGGCGATCGTGACAGTGTACTTGGCTTTAAAGCATTGGGTCTGGAGGTATTTTTTGCAGACACGAAGGATCAGGCGGCAGTGCAGATACACGCTTTGGCAAAGAAAAAGTATGCAGTGATTTACATTACTGAAACGCTGGCTGCTCAAATTCCTCAGGATATTGCTCAATATAAGGACGAGGTCATGCCCGCAATCATTCTTATCCCTGGAAAACAGGGGAGTTTGGGCATCAGTATGGAAAACCTGAAGCGTTCGGTGGAACGAGCGGTGGGCGTTGACATTTTCAAAGACTAGTCTGGTTGCCATAAATGGTTTCAGTGATGAATATCCTGAGTACTTAGTATAGGCTTCCAGCACATATCGCAAACCCTTTTGTTTGCATTGACAAATCAGTTATATAAGAAGGGAACAGGAATATGAGCAAAGGTAGAATTGTTAAAGTATCCGGTCCTCTGGTGGTAGCAACCGGACTGGCCGATGCGAGTATGGCGGACGTGGTCCGTGTCGGAGAACAGAGGCTCATCGGTGAGATCCTGAACATGACCGGCGACAGCGCTTTTATTCAGGTATATGAAGAAACCTCAGGGTTGGGACCGGGGGCCGTGGTGGAGACCACCGGTGCGCCTCTTGCCGTCGAACTTGGGCCGGGAATGATCGGAACCATATATGACGGAATCCAACGTCCTTTAGAAGAAATTATGAAGCTCACCGGACCAACGATCACGCGAGGTGTTGAAGTACCCTCTCTGAGCAGGGAAAGCAAATGGGAATTTTCAGCCACAGCCAAAGAGGGAGATCAATTGATCGGCGGAGACGTCATCGGTACCGTACAGGAAGGGCCTGTCGTTTTACATAAGATTATGATCCCGCCAGGAATCTCCGGCACGCTTATATCCATCAAAAGCGGGCTCTTTACTGTCAACGATACAGTTGCGGTGCTGAAAACCGCTGATGGTTCGGAAAAAGAGTTGACCATGATGCAAAAGTGGCCGGTTCGGATCGGCAGACCTTATCAAGAAAAATTCCCGCCTACGCAGCCTTTGTCCAGTGGACAGCGGATCATCGACACCCTCTTTCCCATTGCCAAGGGGGGCACAGCAGCGGTTCCCGGGCCTTTCGGTTCCGGAAAAACCGTGGTACAGCATCAGCTGGCGAAATGGTCTGATGTGGACGTAGTAATCTATATCGGATGCGGAGAGCGCGGCAATGAGATGACCGACGTACTCCGTGAATTTCCGGAACTCACGGATCCCAGAACGGGTGAGTCATTGATGAAGCGAACGGTAATGATTGCAAATACTTCCGATATGCCGGTTGCTGCCCGTGAGGCTTCCATCTATACGGGAATCACCATTGCGGAATATTTCCGTGATATGGGATATGCGGTAGCAGTTATTGCAGATTCAACCTCACGCTGGGCGGAAGCCCTTCGTGAGATGTCCGGGCGACTGGAAGAAATGCCCGGGGAAGAGGGATATCCCGCTTACCTGAGTTCACGCCTCGCACAATTTTATGAGAGAGCAGGTACCGTTGCCTGTATGGGCAGAGAGGGACGAAAGGGTTCCCTCACCGCCATCGGTGCTGTATCTCCGCCTGGTGGGGATATTTCAGAGCCTGTTTCCCAGGGTACCATGCGAATCGTCAAGGTTTTCTGGGGACTGGATGCCAGTCTTGCCTACAGAAGGCATTTCCCAGCAGTAAATTGGCTGACATCCTATTCTCTGTACTTGGATACCCTGAAACCATGGTATGATGAAAATTTGGGGAAAGACTACTTCTTAAACAGGGAAAAGGCGCTGCGTATTCTGCAGGAAGAAGCGACCCTCAATGAAATCGTTCAACTAGTGGGCAAGGATTCTCTCTCCTATGAGGATCAGCTGACACTGGAAACTGCAAAAATGATCCGAGAGGACTTTCTCCAGCAGAATGCATTTGTTGACATAGATAGCTATTCCTCCTATGATCGTCAGGCAAAGCTGATGCATTTGATTCTGCAGTATGATAGCCTGGCAAGGGCTGTACTAGATCAATGCGTTGATCTTCAGGAATTGTTTGCTATTTCGGCCCGTGAAAAAATCGGCAGGGCAAAGGGTGTTCCGGAGGGGGATTATGTACGCGTATACCGGGAAATCGAAGAATTGATGCAGCAAGAGATCGATAGGATCGCAGCAAAAGGAGGAAAGGAAAATGATTAAAGAATATCGTACAATCCATGAGATTTCCGGTCCTCTGATGGTGGTGCGCAAGGTGCAGGATGTTACCTATGACGAGCTGGGGGAAATCGAACTGCCAGACGGACAGCTTCGCCGCTGCAAGGTGCTGGAGGTTCATGAAGATAAGGCTGTTGTTCAGCTGTTTGAAAGCTCGGCAGGAATCAACCTTGCTCAGTCCAAGGTTCGCTTTCTCGGACACAGCTTAGAGCTTGGTGTATCAGGCGATATGCTGGGAAGGGTATTCAGCGGAATGGGGGTGCCCATCGATGGCGGCCCGGAGATTCTTGCGGATGAGTACCGTGACATCAACGGGCTTCCGATGAATCCGGCAGCGAGGGATTATCCCTCTGAGTTTATTCAGACGGGTATTTCCACCATTGATGGCCTGAATACTCTGGTACGTGGACAGAAGCTTCCGATCTTTTCCGGTTCGGGGCTGCCCCATGCAGATCTGGCAGCACAAATTGCAAGACAGGCGAAGGTTCTTGGGACATCATCAAATTTTGCTGTTGTTTTCGCCGCCATAGGGATTACCTTTGAAGAGGCAAATTTCTTCGTTCAGGAATTCCGCCGCACAGGTGCTCTTGACAGGACTGTACTGTTTACAAACCTGGCAAACGACCCTGCGGTAGAGCGTATTTCAACACCACGTATGGCGCTTACCGCCGCAGAATATCTGGCGTTTGATAAGGGGATGCACGTTCTCGTCATCCTCACTGACATTACCAATTATGCGGAAGCTCTTCGTGAGGTTTCCGCCGCTCGTAAGGAGGTCCCGGGTCGTCGAGGATATCCGGGGTACCTGTATACGGACCTTGCGACCATGTATGAGCGAGCAGGAAGAAGGCTGGGCTATGAAGGTTCCATTACAATGATCCCGATTCTGACCATGCCCGAGGATGACAAGACCCATCCGATTCCTGATCTTACCGGATATATTACTGAGGGGCAGATTATTCTCTCACGTGAACTGTTCCGAAAAGGGATTCGTCCGCCGGTGGATGTGCTCCCATCTCTCTCTCGACTGAAGGACAAAGGGATCGGGAAAGGGAAGACTAGAGAGGACCATTCCGGCACCATGAATCAGCTTTTCGCCGCCTACGCCACGGGAAAAGAAATGAAGGAGCTGATGACG
This sequence comes from Clostridiales bacterium, assembly GCA_015243575.1. Lineage (NCBI taxonomy): Bacteria > Bacillati > Bacillota > Clostridia > Peptostreptococcales > Anaerovoracaceae > Anoxybacterium > Anoxybacterium hadale. Next base: position 2,721,555 of record CP042469.1, on the reverse strand, counting down.
ATTTTGGGAGAGGCAGCCCTGTGTGAAACCGACCTGCTCTTTGCCAAATTTGCGGATGAATTTGAAAGGCGTTATGTTGCCCAAGGCAGTGATGAGAATCGATCCATAGAAGAAACACTGGATCTGGGATGGGAGCTTCTATCCATGCTGCCTACCTCAGAACTGAAACGTATCAATACGGATCTTATTGAAAAGTATTTGCCGAAGAAGAAAGATTGACAGGGGGGCGATAACAAATGGCTACCTCATCAACAACGACCAATATGACGCGAATGGAGCTTACCCGCTTAAAAAACCGGCTGAAAACGGCTCGCAGAGGGCACAAACTTCTAAAAGATAAGCGGGATGAGCTGATGAAGCAATTCCTTGATATCGTCCGTTTGAATAAGGAACTGAGAACGAGAGTGGAAGAATCTCTGATGACAGCCCACGCTTCATTCACAGTGGCTTCGGCCCTCATGTCACCCAATATGATGGAGCAGGCGCTGCTGTACCCGAAGCAGTCGGTTACACTGGACGTTTCGTACTGCAACATTATGAGCGTTAACGTTCCGATCTATGAGTTCAAAACACGAAGTGATGATCCTGGGGAAATCTATCCCTATGGCTTTGCCATGACCTCCGGGGAATTGGATACTGCAGTAGCAGCACTTTCCCATGTGTTTCAGGATATGCTGAAGCTGGCTGAGGTAGAAAAGACTACGCAGCTGCTGGCAGAGGAAATTGAAAAGACCCGCCGACGTGTCAGTGCTCTGGAATATGTGATGATTCCCAATATGACGGAGAAGATTCGCTATATCTCCATGAAGCTGGAAGAGAATGAACGGGGCAATATTACCCGGCTTATGAAGGTGAAGGATATGATTCTAAAAGAAGCCCACGGGTATCAGGAGTAAACGATATCAGCAGCAAACAGGTATCTGGAGCAAGCAGGTATCTAGAGTAAACAGTTATCTGAAGCAAAATGGAAATGCCGATTGGGTATTTAGCCTGAAACACCAGATATGGCGAAAAAGCCGCCTGCCAGCGTATTGTAATGCTGACAGGCGGCTCCGTTATAAGTTCTCTTATTTCGTCTCTGATACTGCTTTCACATAAAAACATAGATCTATTTGAAAACGATATCTAATTAAAATCGTATCAGATGACTCTTACGGAGATGATTCCGTTGACATTCAGCGCCTGCTTCAGAGCCACTTCATCTACCTCGGAGTCAATATCAATGAGTGTATAAGCTAACTCACCCTTGCTTCTGTTGTTTAGATCGCTGATATTGATATTCATATCAGCAAGAATTCCTGTAATTTTTCCGAGCATTGCAGGTACATTCTTATTGAGTACAGCAATTCGGTTCATGGAAGTGCTGATTCCCAGCGAGCAATTGGGAAAGTTGACGGAATTGGTGATGTTTCCGTTTTCCAGATAGTCCATCATCTGATCAACCGCCATTCTTGCGCAGTTCTCTTCGGATTCCTTTGTGGAAGCGCCCAGATGAGGGATGCAGATCGCTTTGTCATTACAGAGGAACTTCTCCGACGGGAAGTCAGTAACATATTTACGTACTTTACCTGTTTCCAGTGCGTTCAGGATGTCCGCTTCACTGACAATCTGGTCTCTTGAGAAGTTCAGAAGGCATACACCGTCTTTCATGAGGCTGAAGCGCTTTTCGTTGATCAGCTCCTTTGTATTTTCCATGAATGGCACATGGATTGTGATATAATCACATTTAGGAAGAAGGAGATCAAGAGACTCGGATACCTCTACCGTGCGGGATAATTCGTGTGCAGACTGGATCGACATATATGGATCGTAGCCGATTACATGCATTCCGAGACTTTCGGCAGCATTGGCAACCATAACCCCAATGGCTCCAAGGCCGACAACGCCAAGGACTTTTCCTTTGATTTCATGGCCTGCAAACTGGGATTTGTTCTTTTCAACAGTCTTGGAAATATCTTCGGTCAAAGTTTTTGTCCAGGCAATGGCGCTGGAGACATTTCTTGCAGACATGAGAATTCCGGTCAATACGAGTTCCTTTACCGCGTTGGCGTTGGCTCCGGGGGTGTTAAAAACAACAATCCCTTTTTTTGAGCATGCGTCAACTGGAATATTATTCACTCCTGCTCCGGCTCTTGCAATTGCAAGCAGTGACTCCGGCAGTGCCATGGAATGCATATCCTGACTTCTGAGAAGAATTCCTTGTGCGTCAGACGTATTGTCGCTTACGGTATATCGATCACTGAACCGTTCCAGCCCTTTACTTGAGATCTTATTCAAGGTTGCTATTTTGTACATTTTCTCCAACTCTCCTGATTCAAAAATTTTATTAGTATTGCTTTTTTCTATAAGTATTAGGTAGAATTATATCACTTTACTGACGGTACGTAAAGTGATATAATTATACATTATTTATCGCAATGTAAATCTAAAAATCAATTATTTGATTTTTTTGAGCATAGGATTCGCCGACAATTTTCTTCGTAAATTAGGCGAGCGTATAGGAGGATGAAAATGAGTCAGAAAGAAAGAGTTTACAACTTTTCGGCTGGACCCTCCATGCTTCCCTTAGAGGTCATGGAGCAAGCAGCAGAACAACTAACAAATTACAATGGATGCGGTATGTCCGTTATGGAAATGAGCCATCGTTCCGCAGAGTTTGAAGAAATTCTTCATTCCGCTGAGAAAAACCTCAGAGATATTATGAATATCCCTGATAATTATAAGGTGATGTTCCTTCAAGGCGGTGCAACCTTACAGTTTTCCATGATTCCCATCAATCTGCTTCGTAAATCCAAGAAAGCCGATTATATTATAACGGGAGCCTGGGCAAAAAAGGCATATGAAGAAGCACAAAAATTTGGGGAAATCAAAGCCGTCGCTTCCTCGGAAGAAAGCAATTTCACCTATATCCCTGAAGTGAAAAAAGAAGAATTTACACCGGATGCGGACTATGTGCATATAACATTAAATAATACAATTTATGGCACGAGATATCCGTACATTCCCGATACAGGAGATATTCCACTTGTTGCTGATCTTTCGTCTTGCATTCTTTCTGACGAAGTTGACGTATCAAAATTCGGACTGATCTATGCGGGAGCACAAAAGAATATCGGGCCGGCAGGAGTAGTTATTGTAATCATCCGTGATGATCTCATCGGTTTTGCTCCGAAAAATGCACCAATTTATCTGGATTATAAAATTCACGTAAACAATGAATCCATGTACAATACCCCACCAACTTTCGGGATTTATATGGCGGGAGAGATCTTTAAGCATATCAAAAATCTGGGCGGAGTTCCTGCGCTGGAAAGGATCAATAGACAGAAAGCGAAGAAACTTTATGACTATATTGATAACAGCAAACTATACAGCTGCCCTGTTGAGGTGCAAGACAGATCTCTTATGAATGTTGTCTTTATTACAGGTGATGAGACACTGGATAAGAAATTTACAAAGGAAGCTAAAGCAGCGGGACTCCATAATCTGGGAGGCCACCGTTCCATCGGCGGCATGAGAGCAAGCATCTATAATGCTATGCCCATGTCTGGGGTAGACACTTTGATTGCTTTTATGAAAAAGTTCGAGGCTGAGAACAGCAAGTAAGAATTAATTGTCGAAAATTACAATTTTATCACAAATGAGATGCTTTCTTATGGTATCATGGAGACAGGGATTAAGAAAGCATTTCTATTTTATAAGGAGATCGGTTATGAAATACCTGGTTTTGGTGCCAGACGGAGCGGGGGATGAGGAAATTGCCATGCTGGGCAACCGGACACCCTTGCAGGCAGCAAAAATGCAAAATATAACGCAATTGGCGCAGAAAGGCATGGTCGGTCTTGTCAGGACCATACCGCCTGGAATTGCTCCAGGCAGTGATGCGGCAAACCTATCCGTTATGGGATATGACCCGGCGGTCTATCACACAGGAAGATCACCGCTGGAAGCAGCGAGTATGGGAATTGAGCTTACGGAAACCGATGTTGCATTCCGGACCAATCTTGTAACCCTGTCAGGAAATGGGAGCTATGAAGAACTTACCATTGAGGATCATAGCTCTGGAGATATTACGAGTGAAGAGGCGAAAATTCTGATTGAATATATTAATGAAGCACTTGGGACGGAGGTTCTGCAGTTTTATCCCGGAGTCAGCTACCGCCATGCACTGATTATGAAAAATGGTTCGACTTCCTATGATTTGACGCCGCCACACGATGTGCTGACGCAAAAAGTTCAGAATCATTTGCCAAAGGGTGAAGGTTCAGAGTTTCTCACAGAGATGATGCGAAAAAGTTATGAGCTGCTGAAAGAACATCCGGTCAATTTGGATCGTGCAAGACGGGGGCTCAATCCTGCCAATTCCATTTGGATATGGGGTCAGGGCAGGAAACCAAGCCTGCCATCCTTTTCGGAGAAGTATCAAATTACCGGAACGGCAATTTCAGCGGTAGACCTGATCAAGGGCATTGCGATTTGCGCTGGACTGAGCAGTGTGGATGTTGAAGGTGCAACCGGAACGATCCATACGAATTTTAAAGGCAAGGCAGAGGCGGCGATTGATGCATTCAAAAAAGGGCAGGATTTTATCTATTTACATGTAGAAGCTCCCGATGAGTGTTCTCATCAAGGGGATCTAGAGGGTAAAGTGAAATCACTGGAAATGATTGACGAGTTTGTTCTGAAACCAATTTTGGAATATCTTTTTTCCTCCGGGGAAACCTTTAAAGTGCTGATTGTTCCGGATCACCGGACACCGCTGGCTATTCGAACTCACTCTTCAACGCCGGTTCCCTATGTGATTTATCAAAGCGACAGGGAAGAAAAGCCGGATTCAGACAAAGCTTTTAATGAAGCGGCAGGAGAAAGAGGAAGATTTTTTGAAAACGGTTATGAACTGGCAGACTTCTTCTTTTTATGAGATTAACCGTCCGAATATGAAAAATTACTGCGATGCGTTATAACACGGGGATAATATGAAGAAATTAATTACAATCATTTTAACTGCGTTCGTTATCATCCATGCTGTGCCCAGCACTGTCTATGCAGCTTCAGAGCCGCCTGCTATCACAGCTGAGACGGGGATCGTAATCGACGTAAAAACAGGCCAGGTGCTATATGATAAGAATATGAACGAACAGAGGTATCCTGCCAGCACAACCAAAGTTATCACCGCGCTTCTGGCGCTTGAAAATCTAGATTTGAATAAAGTGGTAACCATCGATGCGGAAACACCGTATACGGAGGGAAGCCGTATCTATCTTCTTGAAGGGGAACAGGTAACGGTAGAACAACTACTCTATGCATTGCTGCTGGAATCAGCAAATGATGCTGCCGTTGCCCTTGGCAAAGAAATGGCGGGTACCATTCCGGCATTTGCAGAAATGATGAATCAAAAGGCCAAGGAATTGGGCGCAAAGAATACGAACTTCGTAAATCCAAACGGTCTTCATGACCCGGCTCACGTTTCAACCGCTTATGATCTGGCCATGATTGCAAGGGAGGCCATGAAGAATGAGAAATTTAGAGAATTGGTCACCACTTATCGTTACATTATACCTGCAACCAACAAACAGGATACAAGATATCTTTATAATACAAACCGTTTGATCTACGATGAAAAAACTAAGGTAAGCGCAAACGGAGTCCTGCGTGCAGCAAAGTATGAAGGTTCGACTGGAATTAAAACCGGCTATACCAGCCATGCTGGTGGCTGCCTCGTAGCAGGTGCTATTAGGGGAGATACGGAGTTGATTTCTGTTGTTATGAAATCGACAGACCCTGGTCGTTTTGGTGATTCGATTGCTTTACTGGACTATGCGTTTGACAACTACAAGAGTGTAATGGCCATGCAGGCAGATACCGTACTGGGAGAAATACCAGTCAACAGAGGTTCTGTGAAAAAGGTAGAGGTTGTGGCATCGAAAACCGCTTATGCCACACTTCCGGTGGAAGCCTCAGAATCGTTGATTAACACCAAGATTAAGCTTGATGAAACCGTCCGTGCTCCTGTTACCTTAGGTCAGAAGGTAGGAGAGGTGGAAATCTATGAGGGTGACAGCCTTGTGGATACTGTTGATGCGATTGCAGCAAGTGATATTCCAGAGGGTGGGCTCCTTTCCGTTGTAGGTGTTACAGATGAGACGGCTCAAAAAATAGAGAAGATTTTTTCTTCTATCATATTACTGGTAATCCTGCTCTTTGCCTCTTATGTATTTCTAAAGAGAAAGCAGATCAAAAGACGTAAGATGAGGCGGCAGGAAAGAGCTATGCGGTATCAGAGCCAAGATAGCAGACGGCGTTATGATGAATACTGGAGAAATTGATTGATTATAAAAACCTTGATGAAAATCATCAAGGTTTTTCCTATTTCTTCCTATTAATATCATTTCCTGCGATATCAATAGGAAAGTACAGTGGGATCATCCCCTGAAGTTATATATAAACCCCAAATATTCTTGCTTTTAATTCAAATAACAATATGGTATAATCTGGTATACTATTTATAATTTGGGGGTGCATGTGATGGTCAAGAAATCAAAAGAGGAGTACTGGATGAGTTACTTAAGCTATTATACAAAAGTTTATCATTCACTGGCTGATGTGGGAAGGAATGACTTACTTGATGAAGATGTCCCCGAGGATATCAAAATTGTAGTTGTGAGTTTATTTCGTGATCATGCAAAAGAGTGGCTCAATTCAAACTTGCCTGCCTTGGGTGATCGAAAACCTATCGATCTGCTTAAGACCGAGGAAGGATTGGAGTCACTGAAGGGATTGCTCCTGAGAATCCCAGATTAATTCGATGCTCGACAGTGATGAGAATCGATCTGTTTCTTTTGAAATATACCTGTGATTTCTCCAAATAGAGCGCCGCCCAAAACGAGGAAAACCCCTATCATCTGTACGGAATTTAGGGACTCACCGAGGAAGAGCGCGGAGAAAACCAGTGCAGAGAGTGGTTCTAAATATCCGCAGATTGCTACAGATTGTACAGGAAGCTTACTGATGGATGAAAAGTAAAGGAGGCAGCCGATACCGGTATTTACGACACCCAGGATCAGAATCGGGAGAAGATTCTTTGATTCAATAGAAACTGAAATACCTCGATGAAGGGTTAGAAAAAGTGCGGTGGTAAGAAATGCAGCCCCCAATTGACAGACTGTATTTCCAAGTTGAGAGCATTCCCATTTGGTTTCTGAGGAGCCCGTGTGTCCCTCAGCAGAAGTGGCGAAGCTACTTTTTTTACTGAATAGAATCATTAAGGTATACATCACAGCAGCCATCATGCTGCAGAGGAGGCCCAACGGAGAATCACCAGAAAAAAGTGATTGACCGTTTGACAGATAGATTCCTGCCACTACAGCCAAAAAACCGGAGAACTTTCCAAGAGTCATCTTTTCCCGGAAGACCATGGTTGACAAAACCATTACAAAAACAGGACCGCAATAGTAGACAATCGTAGCAACCCCAACGCCGACCAGGGTATAGGCTTTATAAAGAAAGATCCAGCTTCCACCCATTGCTGCACCTGAAAGCAGAACAAATACAATGCCTCGTTTCTGCTCTGGCAGCTTTATTTTTTGTCGGGAAAGGACAAAGAAGAGCAGCAACGTCAAACCTCCAATCAAGGTTCTTGTAAGCACGATTTCCGTGCTGCTCAAAAAGATGCAACTCGCTATAACTCCATTGGAGCCGAACAGCAGCAGTGATGCGATATATTGAATATAAGATTTCTTCATATTCTTTTCCTTTCGACCTTGATAGATTAACGAGAGTAGTGTATCATAAATAAAATCATGACAATACAGAATGTTTGTCATATAAAACATGATGAAATGTAATGCAAACGGGAATCGGTAAATAAGGAAAGAAGATGAATCTGCATAAATATGAAGCGTTGATAAAAACTCTGGAGCACGGGAGCCTGACTAAGGCTGCTGAAGCCTTGAACTATACCCAATCGGGGATTAGCAGGATGATCAAAGACCTGGAAATGGAATGGGGGGTATCCCTGCTAGAGCGAGGGCGATCTGGAGTAAGCCTAACCTCTGATGGGCTTAAACTGTTTCCTCAATTGAAAAGGGTCTGTTACGAAAATCGGGTCTTACAGAAGCAGATTGAGGATTTGCATGGAATACAGTCAGGAATGATTCGTGTCGGTACCTTTTCCAGCGTAGCAACTCATTGGCTGCCTAACATGATCAAGGCTTTTCAGAAAGACTATCCGATGATCGACTTTGAATTGCTCTTGGGCGACTATACAGAAATCGAAACATGGATTTTCGATGGACGAGTAGACTTTGGGTTCTTATGTCTGCCTGCGGCAGCAGAACTTGAAACCATTTTTCTGGAAAAGGATCGGTTACTGGCGGTTCTTCCTGAGGGGCATCCCATGGCCGACTGCAATCGACTTCCCATGGGCGAACTGGAAAAAAACCCTTTCATGCTGCTCCAAAAGGGAGGGAAGGCAGAAATCGCAGGAATCTTTGAAAAGCACAACTTATCCCCGCGGATCCATTTTACAACTTGGGATGACTATGCTATTATGTCCATGGTGGAGAATGGTCTGGGAATCAGCATCCTGCCAGAATTAATCTTAAAGAGAAGTCCATACCGGATCGTGAGAAAGGAGCTGGAGATTCCAGCCTACCGTGACATCGGTATTGCTATGAGGGATCGAAATTCCCTTGCTATGGCGGCGAAGCGGTTTTTGGAATATTTCTCATACCGAATTAAGTGAGGTGAAATCAGCAATGAAATCGGAAATGAAAGATATGAAACAAGATATGGAACAAGATATGGAACAAGATATGGAACAAGATATGGAACAAGAGTTGGCAGAGATTCCAGATATCAAACCGGGTCTGTATCGTCATTTCAAGGGAAATCAATATAGGGTATTAAGCTTGGGCAGGCATTCGGAAACGCTGGAACCAATGGTCGTCTATCAAGCTCTTTACGGTGATTATGGGGTTTGGGTACGGCCGGCCTATATGTGGAATGAAGTTGTAGAGCATGAAGGAAGGCGCATTCCGCGGTTTGAATCGATCTTAAAAGAAACTGCAGGAGAGCGTATCACCGCTCCGATGGGAGAAGTGAAAAAATCGGAAAAATAGTGGCTCTATAAGAATGAAAATATTTCTGCTTAATATATTTACTGTAACAGGATCTAATGCGAAACTGCGTGATGATCCTTTTTTTCAGCCTTATTATACTTGTTGGATTGATACTCTATATAAGATTGAAATGAAATTCAACACATCAGTTTAGTATGGAGGTTTCTGGTGAGAGTATTTCATAGTATTGTTAATGCAGATATCATGAAGTATTTCAGCAATGTTCGCGGCACATCCCTCATGAACAACGCAGCCAATTCATGCAGCATTGAGCAGGTGCTCTCTGCGGCCAGCATCTTTTGTCCCGAAATTCTTGAGGTCAATGGATGCATTTTTATTGCGGAATTCTATAACGGAAACATCATTGACTTGGAGCGGGTTTATGATTATGATCGTAAGCAGATTGAAATGTATGTGAACAGCTGGTCTTTGGAGGATTTTTTTCTCCTGGCCTGCGATGATTCCGTCCAGGTCGATGAAATCATCGAGGCGTTTGGAAAAACACTGCAATACTTTTGGAAGATCCGTATGAGGGAGCTATTTCCCGGCAGAAACATCGTAGTTGAACTAGACTATGAAATCATGGGGGAGCAAGGGCTTTCCATCACGGTCTATCAAGAAGATCAATAGTACACTTTTAATCTCTGGCATACCGATGGGTCAATTCGGCAATTTTCTTAGCCAACTCACCTGAGTTCGCTCCTGTTTGCATACGCCAGCACCAATTGGTACCGCCTAGAGTTGAGGGGGTATTCATTCTTGCTTCAGAGCCCAGTCCCAGATAATCTTGCATTGGTGCAATTGCAAGGATGGAAACTGAGGACATGGCTCCCCGAATAAAGCCCCAGTGATAGCCTTCAGCCTCATCCAGCTTTAGATATTTCTGTGCAAAATCGCGCTGATCAGCAGTGGCCTGAGCGAACCAGCCTAAGACAGTTTCATTATCATGGGCGCCGGTGTATGCGATGGTATTCGTATAATAATTATGGGGAAGATGATCGTTATCTGACACTGAGTCAAAGGCAAAACCAAGAACCTTCATACCGGGAAAGCCGCTCTGCTTTAAGAAATCTCTCACTTGCTCCGTCATATAGCCGAGATCTTCGGCAATGATGTTTAAGCCTTTGGAAGATTCCGTTTCAAAGGTCTTCTTCATGGCATCAATAAAATCCATGCCGGGTCCGGATTTCCAGCTGCCATAAGCCGCAGTGGGTGAACCGTAGGGAACCTCCCAGTAGCTTTCAAAGCCGCGGAAATGATCAATTCGCACCCAATCATAAGTGGTGAGAGCGCTCTTAATTCTTCGGAGCCACCAGTTATAACCTGTATCACGATTCTTTTGCCAGTCATAGAGAGTATTTCCCCAGTACTGTCCGTCCTCAGAAAAATAATCCGGAGGGCAGCCGGCGACACAGATTGGTGTCAGGTCTCTGTTGAATTGGAAGATTCCACTGGAGGAATGGCTCCAGGTGTCTGCGCTGTCTGCCGAAGCATAGATGGGGATGTCGCCAATGATCTGAATTCCCTGTCGGTTTGCGTAGCTTTTCAACGAATTCCATTGCATATAGACGATATACTGTACAAATTGGAAATACTCGATCTCCTTGTTGTAGAGTTCTTGATAATGCAGCAATGCTTGTGAATCTCTATGTTTGATATCCTCATCCCAGTATTCCCAGGACTGGCCTCCAAAATGACCCTTCAGTGCCATGTAGAGCGCATAATCATAAAGCCAGAACTGCTGCGCTTGAAGGAATAAATTGAATTTTTCTGATGTAATCAACTCTCTCCTTGCAAATGCCTTTCTAAGAAGTGTTTCTTTATTCACATAAATTTTATTATAGTCAACCAAATGGGGATTTTCCCCGAAATCCAATTCCTGATAATCCTCTTTTACTAGCAGGCCGGATTCCTCGAGTAGTTCTGGATCGATGAAATAAGGATTCAGCGCAAAGGCCGAAGGTGACTGGTATGGAGAATCCCCAAAGCTGGTTGGACAGAGCGGGAGGATTTGCCAGTACTGCTGTTTTGCCTCTTTAAGAAAATCCACGAAGGAGTAGGCTTCCTTACCGAAGGTGCCGATTCCGTAAGAACCTGGCAGGGAACTGATGTGCAGTAAAATTCCGGAACCACGTTTCATTTATTTTTTCCTTTCCATGAAGTTGATAAAAGCGGCAGGCCCGAAGGGACCTGCCGCTATATCTACAATAAATACCTCAGCAGGCAAAATCACAAATTTTGCTTCGTGTTTTGTATTTATTATATCATACGTGCAAACCGTTGCTCCGGTTTGCTTCACACCGATACAATAAATACCTCAGCAGGCAAAATCGCAAATTTTGCTTCATCTATTGTATTTATTATATCATACGTGCAAACCGTTGCTCCATACTATAATACGCCAGCGATAATCCTATTTGTGATTTGGCAGCTCGCTGAAGTTATACTTCATGCCGCGGGAGTGGTAATGAGTATGAAGAAGCTGGTGGGATTTGTGTCCCAGCGGCTCGCCGAGATAGTTATCGTAAAGTTTGAGAATGTCTGGATTTTTGTGAGATTTGCGCAGCGGCAGGTCCTCATCAATCTTGTAGATTGCTTCAATGCGCTTTTCCTTTACATCTCTGGTAGATTTGATCGGCTGTCCGCCCCCGCCAATGCAGCCTCCGGGACAGGCCATGATTTCAATAAAGGCGTAAGGGGATTCTCCTTTTTCAATCTGTTTCAGGAGAATCTTCGCATTGCCCAAACCGTGGGCAACCGCAACTTTCAGTTCCATGTCGTCGATGAGAACTATGCTTTCTTTGATGCCGGAAAGACCTCTGACCTCTGTAAAGTTGAGGGAAGGAAGTCCCTTGCCGGTGATCACCTCGTATGCGGTTCGCAGTGCGGCTTCCATGACGCCGCCTGTAGCGCCGAAGATGGCGCCGGCGCCTGTGCCGATGCCGAAAGGATTGTCAAACTGATCCTCCTCAAGGGCGACGAAGTCGATACCGGCTGACTGGATCATCCGTGCCAGCTCTCGCGTTGTAAGAACTGCATCCACCTCAGCCACTCCGTTTGTCATCATTTCAGGACGCTGAGCCTCATATTTTTTGGCTGTACATGGCATGATGGATACTGTGTAAACGTTCTTGGGATCCATGCCTGCCATTTCAGGATAATAGGACTTGGACAATGCACCGAACATCTGCTGTGGTGATTTGCAGCTGGAGAGATGTGCGAGAAGATGGTCGTAGCGCCCTTCGATGAAGTTGATCCAACCAGGGGAGCAGGACGTGATCATCGGCAGCGTTCCGCCTTTGGTCAGCCTCTGAATCAGCTCGTTGCCTTCCTCCATGATGGTGAGGTCTGCGGTAAAGTTGGTGTCAAAGATCTTGTCAAAGCCCAGACGTCTCAGAGCGGCAACCATTTTACCAGTTACGATGGTGCCCTTTGGCAGATTGAAAGCATCACCAAGTGCGACTCTCACCGCCGGAGCAACCTGAACGATCACATGCTTCTTCGGATCATAGATGGCATCCCAAACTTTTGCCGTGTCATCCTTTTCCACAATGGCGCCCACAGGACAGACTGCGGCGCACTGACCGCAGAAAACGCAGAAGGTCTGTTCGAGCGGCATTTCATACGCAGGAGTGATGTTGTAATGCACGGAACGATGGGAATGGGTCAAAACATGAACTTCCTGAACCTTCTGACACGCATCAACACATCGGTTGCATTTGACGCACTTGGCAGAATCACGAATCAGGGAAGGGTTTGTATCATCCAGCGGAAGAGCATCTACGGTATCCACAAGATTGGTCTTGGAGATGTTAAATCTTTGGCACAGTGCCTGAAGCTCGCAGTTTCCGTTCCGCAGACATTTGAGACAATCCTGATCGTGATTGGCAAGAATCAGCTCAAGGATGCCCTTTTGCATATCCCGAACCTTTTTGGTATTGGTGTGAACTTCCATACCTTCATAGACGAAGGAGGAACATGCCGCGGTGAGCTTCCTGCTACCCGAAACGTCGACAACGCAAAGCCTGCAGTTTGCTTTGATGGCCTGGTCAGGGTGGTAGCAAAGATGGGGGATGTTGATATTTACCTTCTTCGCAGCTTCTAAAATTGTGGTGCCTTCCGGTACGATTACTTCGATATTATCAATTTTTATCTTAATGTTTTTCATTTTCAGCCACCTCCGTTAAACCAAACTCCTGTGGAAAATGCTTTATGGCAGAGAGAAGTGTGCTCTGAGCTGTTTCGCCAAGCCCGCAAAATGCGCAGTTGCTCATGATATTGGCAAAGCGTTCTGCTGTTTGCAAATCATCAGGGCGCTGACTGCCTTCTACGAAGCGGTCGATAATTTTTGCGATCTGCCTGTTTCCCTCGCGACAAGGCGTACATTTACCGCAGCTTTCATGAATAAAGAAGTCCTGTATCGATTTTACGAAGTCGATGACCCTCGTTCTATCGTCTACAACGAGGATACCGCCAGAGCCTACCACCAGACCTTCTTTTGCCAGATCCTCATAGGTATAGGGTGTATCGACAATAGAAGCGGGACCGATTTTGCCCGAGGCCCCGCCCAGTTGGAATAGCTTTAGTTCGTGGCCGTCCGGAATGCCCCCGCCAATGTCGTAAATGATTTCCCGCAGTGTAAGACCAAAGGGGATTTCGTATGCTCCGGGATTTTTTATGTTGCCGGCGAGGCTGATAATCTTGGTTCCCGGAGAGCCCGATGTTCCGTGGCTTAAGTATTCCTCAACGCCATGCTGTATGAAAGCAGCAGCAATGGCCAGAGTTTCAACATTATTGACAAGGGTGGGCAGCTGAAACAGTCCGCATTCTTTGATAAAAGGGGGTTTGATTCTCGGTCTTCCGCTCTTTCCCTCGATGGATTCGATAAGGGTAGAGCCTTCTCCGCAGACATAGGCGCCTGCACCGGAATAGAGATGAATTTGAAAGGAAAAACCTGTGTTTAATATATTGTCTCCGAGAAAGCCGTTGGACAAGGACTCGTCAATAGCGTTTCGAATCAATGGTCTCAAATGGCGGTACTCTTCACGGAGGTAGATGTATCCGTTTTTTGCACCTACGGTATATCCTGCGATAATCATGCCTTCAATCAAACGGAACGGATCCTTTGACAGAATACTTCGATCCTTGAAGGTACAAGGTTCGCCCTCGTCTGCATTGCAGATGACGACTTTGTCTTCGCCCGGAACTGACGCTGCCTGAGCCCATTTTCTGCCCGTATCGTAAGCGGCTCCGCCTCGTCCCTTTACTGCAGCTTTCTTTGTCATTTCGATAATTTCGGCAGAGGACATGGTCAGTGCTTTCTTTACAGCGGAAAAGCCGCCAATGGATAAATAAGAATGGATGGAACCGGGGTCATACTGACCGAAATTCTCAGTAATAATAGCAACTGTTTTAGACATAGCAGTTCCTCCTCTAACGGTACTGATCCAGAACAGCTTTGACGCTGTCCTGTGTCGTCAGGTGACCGAATACTTTTCCGTTGATACGCATGGCTGGTGAAATGTCGCATGCTCCGAAGCACGGCGTATACTCGAGCCAATATTTACCGTCTGGTGTGGATTCCTGCTCTTTGATGCCGAGCAGCTGAGAAATAGTATCGCGGAGAGTGGTGTTGCCGGTAACTTTACAGACGACGCTGTCACACAACTGAATGACATAATCTGCTCTCGGCACATCGGAGAGGGCTGCGTAGAAAGAAATGACATCGTAGATCTTACTGAGCGGGATATTCATCTTCTCGCTGACGTAAGCGGCTACTTCCCTTGGGATATACTGCTTTGGAATAATGTCCTGAATGTCCAGGAGAATTCCTACCAGCTTCGTGGAGTTGCTCCGGTAATGATTGATGGTCTTATCAATCTCCTGAGCCAGTTCGCGGGTAAGAATACCAAAGCTTTCGGTTTTGGTGCTATTCATTTGTCTTACTCCTTCCAGTCTTTGCATTTCTACTTTAATGCAAATATAGACTCAAACTCGCAGCATCGGTTGACAAAATATAACACGGTATGTAAAGACAAATTTGACCCGATGCTAAGCTAATGATATAACAAAGCAGAGGCTTTTGTCTATGGAATTGTGATGTAATTAACGAAAAATTGTTATATTTTTCACTTAAACTTATCCAAAGTGTTCAAGTGCTGACGATTCGTAAAGGGATTCAATATGGATGCCGCAAGGCGATTGTCGCGATAAGATTGGCACTGACATATTCCGTATAGATTCCGGTCAGCAGGAATCACAGATACTAAAGTTCCGCAGTGGGCTGTTCCGTAGATAAAGGAATCGCAGATGAAATAGATGATGTAGAGCCTTTTGAAGTATCGTTTGTAGTAATTGATATCAATTTGTACGGTCAATATGATATTTTTTTCACTGGCAGCAATAATTTTGTACGGGTCTTTTGCATTACAAATATAAAGGAAACACAGCGCAAGCTTTGCAAAGCGTAGGCGGCTTGTCAATTAATAACATAAATGATAGAATGGGATTGCAGGATAAATGGAAATATTAAATCATCGGATTGAAAATAGTATAAGGGAAATGCTGATTGAATCCATGCTTCTTTAGAAAATCAAGGAATAAGAGTTAAGAAAAAAATATGTTCGACATACAAGAAAATCTAAAAAAACTCCCGGATAAACCGGGCGTATATCTTCATAAAGATAAACTGGGGCAGGTTATTTATGTGGGAAAAGCAATCTCACTGAAAAACAGGGTGCGTCAGTATTTTCAGTCGTCCAGAAACATGGATCCAAAGGTGAGGGCGATGGTTTCTCATATCGAGGAATTTGAGTACATCACCACAAATACAGAGATGGAAGCGCTGATTCTGGAAAATAATCTGATCAAGAAATACATGCCTCAGTACAACGTACTGCTGCGTGATGATAAAACTTACCCCTATATTAAAATTACCACAAATGAAACGTACCCAAGGATTCTAAAGACAAGAAGGATCCTTCATGATGGCTGTAAGTATTTCGGACCCTATGCAGATGTCAACGCTGTGAATCAGATCATTGATTTGATGAATGGTATCTTTGCGCTGAAACGCTGTTCTGCACAGAAGTTTCCAAAGGGGTTCAAACCTTGCTTGAATTACCATATCAACCAGTGCAAGGGAATTTGCACCGGCAATGTGCAGCCCAAGGAATATCTGGAGGTTCTGGATCAGGTCATTGAGCTCCTAAATGGTAAGAACAAGAAAGTACTGGACTACCTCAATGAGAAGATGACGGAAGAAGCAGAAGCAATGAATTATGAACGGGCGGCAGAATACCGTGATTACATTGCGGCAGTAAATGCGATTGCAGAAAAACAGCGGGTGGTTCTGCTCTCTGCCGGTGACATGGATGTGATTTTAGGGGCAAAAGGACAGAACGATGCTCATGTGATTCTATTCTTTGTCAGACAGGGAAGGCTTAGCGGACGGGAAAGTTATCATCTTCAAGCCATGGAGGAAGATGGGCTGGAAGAGGTGGTCTCTGCCTTTATCAAGCAGTATTACTCCGGCAGTACGATGATCCCAAAGGAAATTCTGGTGGAGAATGAGCCAGCTGAACTTTCGATTATCGAATCTTGGCTTGCGGAGCTGAAAGGCAGCCAGGTTAAGATAACGGTTCCCCAAAAGGGAGACAAGAAAGCACTTTTGGATCTCGCCAAGCGTGATGTAATCGAAATGATGAAAACCCTGGATGAAAAGGCAAATCTGCAAAGGGAAAGGAATGCCGCCATTCGCACTTCCTTGGAGGCATTTATTCCCTCCTTGCGGAAAAAACACAGGGAAGCGGACTTGGACTACCGGGTTGAAGCTTTCGATATTTCCAATACCAACGGAGTAGACTCTGTGGGTGCGATGGTTGTGTTTCAGGGTATCCGTCCACAGCGGAAAGATTATCGGAGGTTTAAGATTAGAACCGTGGAGGGCCCTAATGATTTCGGAAGTATGCAGGAGGTGCTTTACCGTCGTTTTAAACGAGGTCTTCAGGGAGATCTGAGCTTTGCCAAAATGCCTGATTTGATCCTTATGGATGGGGGTAAGCCGCAGGTTTCCGCTGCTGAGCAGGTGCTTGCGGCGATGAAGATTGATATTCCAGTGGCGGGAATGGTTAAGGATGATAAGCACCGTACCAGAGGACTGCTTCGTACGGAAAAAGAGCTGGATCTGAAAACGGATCCGGTGCTGTATCAATTTGTGGCTTCCGTTCAGGAGGAGGTTCATCGCTTTGCCATCGATTATCATCGGGATCTCAGAAAAAAATCCCTCCAGCGCTCGGCACTGGATACGATAGAAGGAATTGGTGAGAAGCGAAGAAATGCTCTTTTGTCGCATTTTGGCAGTATCGACAGGATAAAGGAGGCGACTTGGGAAGAACTGTGTCAAGTTCCGGGAATTACAAAGCCTGCAGCTGAAAAGGTGCTGGCATGGGCGGCGAAAAAATGAATATTTCAATTGATTAACGTAAAATATAATGTTATAATGAACCCGTCGCAGGCAGCCTAATGGGACTGCGATCTTGAAAATATACCAATTTCTAATTAGAAGATAATGGAGGATAATTATGGCAGATAAAGATAAAGTAATTCACGGCGGATGCGGGGATAACTGCAGCTGTGCCGAGGATGACGCAGATTACCTCACACTTGAGTTCGATGACGGACAGGAAGTGGAGTGCGAGATCATGGGCGTATTCGAGTTTGAAGGTAAGGAATACATCGCTCTGATCCCCGATGACGGCACCGACGATGTATACATCTATGGATATAAAGAAACAACTGAGGAAGAATTTGAACTGATCGACATCGAAGATGACGAAGAGTTTAAAAAGGTTGTTGCAGAATTCGAAAAGCTCACAGTTGAAGAGTAATTGAAATGCAAGGGGCCCTGCTGCGCAGGGTTCTTTTTTTATGCTTTTACACATTGTCATAATGAGGCGAAAGGGTAAATACAATGAACAGTAGGGAAAAACAGAGGCATGGGAAGGATGCGTACTTTTATGGAAAGTGTAAATAACTTCTTTACCTGGCTGAACAGCTGTCTTTGGGGACCCCCATTTCTTATTTTGCTGTTCGGCACCCATTTGTTTATGACGGTGAGAACCGGTGTGATACAAAAAAAGATGGGGCTAGCCATCAGGCTTTCTGTTACAAAGGATCAGGACGGCGTAGGAGACGTGTCTCAGTTTGCGGCACTGGCAACAGCCTTGGCAGCTACTATGGGAACTGGAAATATTGTCGGTGTTGGAACCGCTATTGCGCTTGGGGGGCCAGGTGCGGTTCTTTGGATGTGGCTCACGGGAGTTTTCGGCGTTGCTACGAAATATGCGGAAGCTTTGGTAGCGGTAAAATATCGGGTTCAGACTTCTGACGGAACGATGCTGGGCGGAGCGATGTATGCACTTGAGAGAGGTCTGAATATGAAATGGCTAGGCACCTTATTTGCGGCATTTGCGGGACTCTCCGCCTTTGGTGTGGGGGCATCGGTACAGGCCAATGCTGTTTCCAAGGTACTCCATCAGAATTTTGACATTCCACTCGGGTTGTCCGGCCTGGTGATGGCCGTCACAGTTGGAATTGTAATTTTGGGCGGCGTAAAATCCATTACGAGAACCTGTGAAGCACTGGTTCCCTTTATGGCCGCATTTTACGCGGTGGGCTGTATTATTATTCTCATAATGAACAGAGCCTATCTTGTTGAGGCACTGGCTCTAATCATTACTTCTGCTTTTACCCCACAAGCTGCTGGTGGAGGCTTCATAGGAGTGAGTGTGATGACTGCGGCCAGATACGGGGTGGCGAGAGGCTTGTTTTCCAATGAATCGGGTATGGGTTCTGCTCCTATCGTAGCGGCTGCTGCCCAGACTAGAAATCCAGTCAGACAGGCGTTGGTGTCTTCCACTGGAACCTTCTGGGATACGGTCGTTGTCTGTGCCATTACCGGATTGGTGCTTGTCAGTACCATTCTGGCAAATCCCAATGTAAAGGCAGACGGCGGGGCAGCCATCGACGGCGCTGTTTTGACCAGTCATGCTTTTAACCAGATTCCCATCATAGGAACCGTTGTTCTGACGTTCGGGCTTGTGACTTTCGCTATTGCAACCATGATCGGCTGGTCCTATTATGGCGAGCGAGGCGCAGAATATCTCTTCGGGAAAGCAGGAATTCTACCTTACAAGATGATTTATGTCGCTGTGACATTTGCAGGATCTATTATGAGTCTCGGTACGGTATGGAATATTGCAGATGCGCTGAACATGCTCATGGCAATTCCTAATCTTATCTGTATCCTGCTTCTGAACGGGGTGATTGCCAGAGAAACAAAATATTATCTGTCCGATGACAATATTCAAAAATCTGACAAAACACCAATTCCTAAAATCAGAAATTAACCTCAAAGAGATTTTGTTATGCGCATCCTTTAGAAAAAGGGTGCGTTTTAATATGTAATAAAAATAATGCATACAAAATAATTTTTAAATTATAATAAAAAAAATAGCCAACTATAAAAAAAATCTATATAATAGTCAGAGTAATAAATAAAAACAGAGTAAAGGAAGGATATCTATTATTATGGAAGCTGTAAATAACTTCTTCACGTGGCTGAACGGTTACCTTTGGGGACCGCCGCTGCTCATTTTATTATTTGGCACTCATCTTTTTATGACTGTAAGAACTGGCTTTATACAAAGGAAGATTGGCCTTGCGATTAAGCTGTCCGTTACAAAGGATAAGGACGGAATCGGTGACGTTTCACAGTTCGGGGCACTGACGACGGCACTGGCTGCAACCATCGGAACGGGGAATATTGTAGGCGTGGGAACCGCCATTGCACTGGGAGGTCCGGGCGCAGTTTTATGGATGTGGCTCACTGGTGTTTTTGGAATTGCTACAAAATACGCGGAATCACTTGTTGCAGTAAAATATAGGGTACAGACCTCGGATGGTACCATGCTGGGAGGTGCGATGTATGCGCTCGAGCGTGGGTTAAAGATGAAATGGCTCGGCGTTTTGTTTGCCTTATTTGCGGGCTTGTCGGCATTCGGGATAGGTGCTTCGGTGCAGGCCAATGCTGTTTCCAAAGTTGTTCTTCAGAACTTTCAGATTCCGCTTTGGGCATCCGGCTTAATCATGGCGGTGTTAGTTGCAGTGGTTATTCTGGGTGGAGTTAAAACCATCACGAAAACATGTGAAACCCTTGTTCCTTTTATGGCAATTTTTTATGTAATCGGATGTTTGATTATTATTGTGATGAATCGAGCATATCTTGTTGATGCTGTTGCTTTGATTTGTAAATCAGCTTTTACACCTCACGCTGCCGGCGGAGGGTTTATCGGTGCGAGTGTCATGATGGCCGCGAGATTTGGTGTAGCCAGAGGACTCTTTTCCAATGAATCCGGAATGGGTTCTGCTCCTATCGTAGCAGCTGCAGCACAGACAAGAAATCCGGTGAGACAAGCACTGGTTTCCGCAACGGGTACTTTCTGGGATACGGTCGTTGTATGTGCAATGACAGGACTGGTGCTCGTCAGCACGATCATTGCCAATCCCAATGTGACAGCAGACGGAGGCGGTGCAGTGGACGGAGCAGTGCTTACAAGCCATGCTTTTAACCAGATTCCTGTTGTTGGGCCGATCGTTCTGACCTTTGGACTGATTACTTTTGCATTTTCTACAATTCTCGGATGGTCGTATTACGGTGAAAGAGGTGCAGAATATCTCTTCGGAAAAAAAGTGATTATTCCATATAAGCTGATTTATGTTGCGATCACTTTCGTAGGTGCGGTTGCGAGCCTTGGAACAGTATGGAATATTGCTGATGCACTAAACATGCTCATGGCGATTCCGAATCTAGTCTGTATTTTGCTCCTTAGCGGAATTATTGCGAAGGAAACAAAATATTATTTAACAGACGATAATATCGAAAAAATTGATGAGTCACCCATTCCGCAGATACGAAAGTAGATGTTTCGAATGAAGCGACGGAATCTGCACAGGTAAAATCATAATTTGGTGAAAAACAGATATCTGTTTCTGTGAAAAAATGGTTGCTTAAAATATGGTTTCGTTGGTATAATATAAATCGCTATAGAAAATATTGATCGTTATTAAAAAATTGAATAGGAATCTGGATGAAAGCTGCGGGAGAGATTGCTCTGGCAACACCGAAGGAATAAGCGCTGATCACGCCAATGATCTGCGTGATGATCTCAGGTAAAGTGGACCGTAGCTGGACAGAACTCTGGAAAGCGTTGCGTACCTAAACACATTTTCATAGGAAAATGTTGGGGGTGCCATACAGAAATTGCCCAGTTGAAGCTGGGATGCAATTTTTAAGTTGCACCGAAGGGGCAACTCCTATCAGGAGGAATCTCTCAGGTTAATAACAGAGCGGAAGGCGTTTATTCCTTCTGCTCTGTTTTTATTTTTGGGCTAAATGTTATGATTAGAGGTGACAATTTGAAAACTTATGATTTGATTATTATCGGCGGAGGTCCAGCGGGGCTTTCGGCAGGGATTTATGCAGGAAGAGCCATGCTGGATACATTGCTCATTGAGCAAGCGCAAGATGGAGGACAAATTCTTCAGACTGCAGAGATAGAAAACTATCCGGGCTCTGAGCTTGAGGAAAGCGGAGCAACACTGATCGACAGAATGTCGTCACAGGTCAAAAAGTTTGGAATCGAACAAGTTTATGATACAGTAACAGAAGTTTCGCTAGAAGGCAAGGTTAAGACCGTAGTAGGCAGCAGGGACAGATATCAAGCCAAAACGGTTATCATTGCAGGAGGCGCCACTGCTAAGCCCATCGGCTGCAAGGGAGAAGATGATTTTATAGGCAGGGGTATTTCTCATTGCGGTACCTGTGACGGACCATTCTTCAGAGGGCTCGACGTTTATGTGGTAGGCGGAGGAGATGCGGCACTGGAAGAAGCGATGTATCTCACCAAATTTGCAAAGCAGGTAACGGTACTCCACCGCAGACGCATTCTGCGGGCTGCAAAGTCTATTCAGGAAAAGGCGTTTCAGACAGATAAACTGAAGTTCATGTATCATACGGTCATTAAGGAAGTCAAGGGGGATGGTATTCTGGAATCCATGGTGCTGGAAAACGTTAAGGACGGCACGGTTACAGAGATCAAGGCTGACCCAAATGACGGTACCTTTGGCATATTTGTATTTATCGGCTATTCCCCGGCAACGGGACTGTACCAGGGCAAGCTCAATTTAAATGACAAAGGCTATATTATCACGGATGAGGATATGAAAACCAATATTGACGGGGTATTTGCAGCAGGTGATATCAGAGAGAAAAGCCTGCGGCAGGTAGTCACTGCTGCAGCAGACGGTGCAATTGCCGCAGTGCAGGCCGGAAAATACATTGAAGAAACGGAAGAAACTGCTTAGGGGAAAGGGAAAGGAGACGATTATGGATTTTAAACAAATTGAGGCATTTGTATCGGTGGTTGACCACAAGAGTTTTTCAAAAGCTGCAGATGTCTGCTTTTTGACTCAGCCAACCATCAGTGCGAGAATCTCCTCACTGGAAAAAGAGCTGGGAGTCAGACTGATCGACCGGACGGGGAGAGAGGCGTTCCTGACCGACTACGGTAAGGTATTCTACAAATACGCAGCAGAAATGCTGGATACGAGAAACCGTGCAGCAGATTCCATTCAGGGTCTGTCCAAGGAAATCGAAGGAATGATCGCGACTCAGATCGCTTAACTATGCAGATCATCATATTTCAATAAGCAACAATATAAAAATGTGAGGCAATGAAATGGATTTGAACGGCTTAGTTTCGTTCGTTTGTTTCATTGTTTCTTTTTTAGTGCAATGGATTCCAGCTGCTGCTGCATCCTCTCTATTGCATAAAATTATCTATTGCTAGAATGTAGCGAAGAACATATAATAGTTCTGTTGGTGAAATTCCATATAACATTGAGATTAGAAAGAAAGTGGAGATAAAGATGAAAAAATACGACATCATTATTGTGGGTGCTGGCGCGAGCGGAGTTTTTATGTCATACGAACTGACCAAGCTTACCAATAATGCCAAAGTCCTTATGATTGATAAAGGTGCGCCTCTTGAGAAAAGAGTATGTCCCATCAAGCTGGGAAAGGTTAAAAACTGTATCCGCTGCGTGCCTTGTCATATTATGAACGGCTACGGCGGTGCCGGAACCCTGTCTGACGGAAAATATAACATCACGACCCAGTTTGGCGGTGACCTGCACAATTATGTCGGTACTGAGGCCGCCTTGGATTTGATGGAATATGTGGATCAAGTACTTTGCAGCATGGGAGGAGAAGACGCAAAACTCTATTCCACAGCGAATTCAGATCTGAAGACGCTGGCACTGAGAAATAACCTGCATTTATTGGATGCGAAGGTTAGACATCTGGGAACGGATAGAAACGTAAAAATACTGGAGAGAATTTTCGAATATATAAAGGAAAGAATCGATACCCAATTCTACACTCAGGTTGTCGATGTAGAAAAGCTGGAAGAAGGCTTTCGCATCGTAACAGACAAGCAGGAAGAGTATGAGTGCAGTGAGCTCATTCTTGCAACAGGGCGTTCCGGTTCAAAGTGGATTTCAAGCGTCTGCGACAAATTCGGAATTGACCTCAAGAAAAACCGAGTGGATATCGGCGTACGCGTTGAGCTGCCCGCAGAAATTTTTAAACACATCACGGATGACGTTTATGAAAGTAAAATTGTATATAAGACGGACAAATATAATGACATGGTCAGGACCTTCTGTATGAACCCTTACGGTGAGGTGGTTGCGGAAAACACCAACGGCATCGTTACAGTAAATGGTCATAGCTATGCGGATCCCGATCTCCGTACGGAAAACACCAACTTTGCACTTCTGGTATCCAACCAGTTCACCGAGCCGTTCAAGGACAGCAATGAATACGGAGAATCCATTGCAAGACTCAGCAATATGCTGGGAGGCGGTGTACTTCTCCAGCGGTTTGGAGATCTTGTAAAAGGAAGAAGAAGCAGCGCAAGGCGGATGGAAAAGTGCTTTACAAGACCTACCTTGCAGGCAACTCCAGGGGATCTGAGCCTTGTAATCCCCAAGAGACAGCTTGATAATATCATCGAGATGATCTATGCCCTGGATAAAATTGCCCCCGGTACAGCCAACGAGGATACGCTGCTATATGGCGTTGAAGTTAAGTTCTACAACTCAAAGGTAAGCGTTGACAGCAATCTTGAAACCAATGTCAAAGGACTCTATGCTCTTGGCGATGGCTCCGGTGTGACCCACTCACTGTCTCAGGCTTCTGCAAGCGGTGTCCTAGCGGCAAGAAATTTGGCTGAAAAGTACAAATAATGATATCGGATAAAAAAATATTAATCGTGTAAGTAAAGCCGGAAGTTTTCAATGGTTATTTCTAGACTCTGGTGATGCAATCGAAGGGCGGTGCCGCTGCGCCGCCTGTTTTTTGTGATTTGGATACAATAAGCGCGATGAAATCCATTGACGTTCATTTTCGTGGGTTTTGACAAGACATCCTCAGATCCGATACAAACATTGAGCGATCCTAAAAATTTTTCACTAAAATAATTTCCTTGTAACACTTGACACAAGCTTGTTTTTATAGTAAGTTATTTAAGTGCCATGCAGGCATGGCGGAATTGGCAGACGCGCACGGTTCAGGTCCGTGTGAGGATTTCTTCATGGAGGTTCGAGTCCTCTTGCCTGCACCAACGAAAAAAGAGATAGGTTTTGACCTATCTCTTTTTTCGTTCTATGAAGGGGGAAAGAGGACTCGAACCTGCAAAGGCGCGAACGGAAGAGAAACAGTCCAGCAGACTGTTTCTCAGTGAGCGGCCCAAGCCGCCTGAATGAGGCGGCGCCGGGCGGCAGATTTGCGTAGCAAAGATGCAAAGTCCTCTTGCCTGGAACCGTGAAGCCATATCAAAACTACGCTGAATGAAAAAGATACTGAAATTAGCGATGAGATGACATAAAAATAGATGATAATAGTACAAAATCAGGGGAAGGCCATTAATTTTGGCAGCCACTGATTTGTATACAAACTATGCCGTTAAGCTGAGTTTATCTGCTGTACTATTTACCCCATCTAATGCGATATGACAACAGCTCCGATTAAAAGTATCGCGTAGGTTGATTTGCTTAACCTTTATCAACTGCAAATCCATTGGTTTTTCTTCTGCTTACCAACTAAAATATAGTCAGAGGTGATTGATATGAAGGAAATTAATATTGCAAAAGTGCTTGTCACTAAGCGCAAGGAAAAGATAACAGGAGGTAAGGTTATTATGCAACAAGAGAAATTGGTGGAAAAAAAACGGCTGATACTATTTATTGTGATTACAATCGTCATTACTTGGATTGTGTTCTTGTTGATACCGATCTGTGGGCTGACCTACGGAACCGGTTTGGCTGTGGTAATCACTATGGTAGCTATGTTTGTCCCAGCGCTGAGCAGCGTATTAACACGGCTTATAACAAAAGAAGGCTTTGGGAATATGTATCTTCGCCCTCACTTAAAGGGACATGTGAAAGAGTATCTGCTTGTGTACTTCGGTCCGACAGTCTTGTTGATTCTGAGCGGAGCGCTTTATTTCCTGATTTTCCCCGGTTCGTTTGACCCGGAGCTTACAACTTTAAAAGGGATGGTTGCTTCAAGTGGTAAACAGGGACTTGCCGCGTCCACGCTGCTAATTATCCAAGCTCTGACTTTTGTTGTCATCGGACCGATTGTAAATATCATACCCACCATGGGCGAAGAACTTGGCTGGCGGGGGTATCTGCTCCCTAAACTGCGCATGTTTTTATCTGACAGGGCCTCGTTAATTATTTCAGGAGCAATATGGGGAATCTGGCATTTACCCATTATCGTGATGGGTCACAATTACGGAACCAGCTATTGGGGCTATCCAGTGCTCGGCATTCTGACCATGATTATTTTTTGTGTTGTACTTGGAATTATAGAAGGCTATATATCAATCAAACTGGAAAGCGCCATTCCAGCCGCCATGATCCATTCAACGGTGAACGCGGGCGCGGCACTGCCAATCATTTTTGCAAAGAGCGGATATAACCCACTGTTTGGCCCGGCAATCACCGGACTTATTGGCGGACTTCCGTTTATCGTTTTAGCTGTTATATTGCTAATAAAGGCGGGCAGTAAAACAACGTTGGGTAAAAACGAAGCGCACCGGCAAGAAGAGGGGCCGTTGGGGCAGAAATAAGGTTTTGCTCCGTAAGAAGCCTGCAACTAAATTGACGGTTTCGAAAGGATGCTCTTAAATACAAAGCCTTTCCTTCTGTTTTCCTCCTTGCTGTGGAAAGTGTGTTTTCAATGGATACTTTTCGGACAGTCAGGCCATAGTGCAAAATGGGACAGCAGCGAAAAAGGCAACGACCGCTGGAGCAAGCGGACGAGACCCTGAACAGGCATGGAGCGGTAAGAGAACCATCGTGGATGGTTTTCAACGACATGGCCCGAAGCCCTGTGTTTGGGCGAGTGCGGCAGATCCGACGAAGGCACAGCTGTAAAGTCCTCTTGTAGATGCTTTATCGCCTTTGCAATGTAGACTTATCATTTATAAAGTGATAGAATTACAATGAAATTGCCCATATTTATCTGCCATGCAGGAATTGGAAAGGAGCTGTTGATATTGTTTCGATATGTCCATACAAACATTATTGCCAAGGATGCAAGGTTGTTGATCGACTTCTATAAAAAGGTGCTTCACTGCAAGAGTATTAGCGAGTCACGGGATCTCAGCGGAGAATGGCTTGATCAGCTGACTAGTTTGAATGGTGCCCATATCAGGGGGGAGCATTTACTTCTGCCGGGTTATGAAGACGCTCATCCAACCCTTGAGATTTTCTCTTACGATGAGATGAAGCAAAGTGTCTCAGCCGAAATCAACCGTCCCGGTATCGCGCATATCGCCTTCGAAGTAGATGATGTTGAGACGACACTTGCTGAAATACTTAAGGCAGGTGGAAGCACGGTCGGAGAATTGGTTACAGCAGAGTATCCCAACAACAGGACGGCAGTTTTTATTTATGCGCAAGATCCTGAAGGGAACATTATTGAACTGCAAAGCTGGATGCAGACGCCAGAACGATAAAGCCCTTTCTAACCCTAAAATGTGCAAATTGGTTCTTCCCACCATCCGAAGGCTACTCGTCCTGACGCAGGTTCTTGCGGTGTTTCAGGATTAGAAAGCAAGATAGAGAAAGAGCCGCCGGGGCCGAAGATATATCGTCCGCCAACTTCTGAAGTAAGGGTACTCTCAGGTCCGCCTCTTCTGACAAAAGCTTTCACACCCCCGACAGGCTCTCCTGTAGTATTTGCTGCTTCAAGCAGCAATGTTTTCGGAGATGGGATCGGATCAATGGATGTATTCGCCGCCGTTACCAGACTTGAAAAGTTGGGCGTCCCAGGCATTCTTGCGTTAAACCATATTTGTGCGCGAAAGATGCCATAAAGGCTGGTGGCGGTCCAGACATTGATATAGAGAGTCACGCCCGAATTCGGCGGATTGTATAAGCTCGCCCAGGCATTGACTCCTGGCCCAGTAAAATCGAGATTATCAGCATAACCTACAAAATATTTTCCCTGCATTGATTTATACAAAGAAATCGGAACATCTGCATTTTCCGGCAGTTCGACTGTTCTGTGATACCAAGCCATATCCTATTCACCTCGCATTTTTATCTTGATAATTACTGATTTATAATAAATATGAAATCGATCGTGTAAATAAAACCTTTTTCGCAGTTTCGCGGTAGGTTTGATATCATTGTGGGATATGTGATTACGGCTTTTATTTTCAAATGGATTAAGATTCGGAATGTCAGTAAACTGACAGCACCGGATAATGACAAATAAAATTGCTTTTATGAATGTAAAAACCTATTTTTGTAAATACTAAAATACAAAAGGAGGTTTTATTTTATGGGTATTATAGGATGGATCATTATCGGTGCCGCCGCAGGCTGGATCGCAAGTATGATTACGGGCAACAATAAAGAAATGGGTGCTGGCAAAAACATTATTGTAGGTATCGTTGGAGGATTGATCGGCGGATTGATCATGAATCTTGTCGGAGGCGTCGGTGTGACCGGATTTAATCTATGGAGCTTAGTAGTCGCTTGTGTCGGTGCAATCGTCCTGTTATTAATCGTTAATGCATTTACAAGAAAAGCACATTATAACTAAACAAACTTACTTTTGTTCCAATTTACTCAAAAGAAGGCCATGCTGGCCTTCTTTTTTTCGCGTCTATTAGGAAAGAACATATCTATAATAAATATAAGATGTGGGAAAATATTGAAAAATGTTAATTATTATGCTATAATTTAGAAAGGATAATAGGTAATTATCATTAATAGGAATAGGAATAGGAATAGGAATAAATGAGTTTTGATATGTTTTCTTGGCAAGAAAAGGACTTTAAAAACCTATGTGATGAAACTAAAGAAAGAATTCAATTTATA
Organism: Clostridiales bacterium; assembly: GCA_015243575.1. Lineage (NCBI taxonomy): Bacteria > Bacillati > Bacillota > Clostridia > Peptostreptococcales > Anaerovoracaceae > Anoxybacterium > Anoxybacterium hadale. Next base: position 2,692,915 of record CP042469.1, on the reverse strand, counting down.
AAGGGGAAAGATTTGCAATCACCCTATCATATTTTTAATACATTTCAAGAGTATTTACAGGAGAGCGGTGTAATTAAATTTGTGATAGCTAAGCCAAATTTGGATATTGTGAGTCCCCTGTTGCCATTTGTAGAGGCCATTATAGAGGATCGATTGAAAAAGCCGAGCGACCATAAGCTAGCTCAAAGCATTGTAAAAGATATTACTAAGTCAGAAACTTTAGCCAGTATAGTTGCTGACGTTTCAACGAAGCTCTCGGGAAATTCATTAATTCTGACCGAACGCGGAAATGACCTTATGGTTCGGCTTGAAAAGGCAGCTTCTCAATCACCATCAACGTTTTTGTTCTATGGCTATCCGATCTATGATTCCTTTTCGAAAGAATTGGTACACTTGCTCCTTTCTGGAAAACTGGATAATGATTTTCCTTTCCTAGAGAAGACGACATATTATTTCTTATGTGATAGTGATGAAAACTCGGACTTATACGCAGATGTGTTACGTTACAATCATATAGATCTTGAGTTTAAAAATCCAGATGCAGCTGACATGAATGAAATAATAAATGAAATTATACCGGAACTGGCATTGCAACCACTTGATACTGAAAAGTTGTACCGCATTTCGGGAGGGCGTCTTTCTGTTATTGAGATATTAGCTCGCCACCTAAATTTTAATCATCTAGAAACCAGCCAGTCTGTAGCACCGGATAAACTTATTAACATGACGTTAGATTGTAGGTTCGCTAATATGGGCATGACAGGAAATCTTCTGAAAGATACGTTGAAGATTGCGGCTGCAATAGGAAGTTCCTTTTCTATACCTTTGCTTAAAGAAGTTTTGGATTCGAAAGCCAATTGTGATATGCTTCTAAAACGGAGTAAGGAAGAATTTTTAACCAAAGGTGATACTGCATATGGTGAGTTTTATTATAGAGAAATATGGGGCTATTTTTATAACTATGGATTGAAAGAGAATTTCCAAGAGATTTCATCAGCAATTGCCGAAGCGATTTATTGCTTCAGCCCCCATGATTATCTAGCACGTGCGTATCATCTGGAAAATGCAGGACAATTAATGCTTGCCTGTGAACTATATATTTATTCTTACAATACAGTTATACAGGAGGGTTTCAAACATTCGGAGGAGCTTGCCGCAAAGATTAACTCCCTTGCATGCAAATGCGGATTAGAATCATATTGGAATGCATTAACTTCTTATTATGCTTCAATCGAAAAATTAGACTACGCAAATGCTTTTGACATCCTTGAGTATTCTCCAGCTCCTCCTACTATAAGGCTACTACTACTAAAGGAATATCTTTTGAGCCTTTCCATGTACAGATTTGGGGAAACTTATGAACAGCAACAAAGTGCATTGGTTACCTTAGAGCAGGTTACGGCACGTGCTAAGGAGATCGAGGAGGGTTTCTGGTGTGACTGCATGACAATACTACTGACCTTTTATATTAATTTAAATGGAGATCTTCGGCAAGCCCAAATAATTAACAAAGAATTGACTTATTATTATACTGAAAAGGGGTATTCGCCTTTTGCTAAAAAAGGTATCCATGCATTGGAGCGGAAATGGAATGCAATTTTTTCTGTGGAACGTGCAGTCTATAAAACTCAGAGTAGTGTTGATTTTTTTCGGGATTCAGTGTTTTCTTCTCAATATATTATGGCTTTAAATAACCATGCAGCTAACTTGATGGTATTATATCGCCTGGATGAGGCACAGAAATTTTTAGTTGAGGCATTGGATTTTATTCACACATACAAAAATATTGCAGTTAATAAAATATACATTCTCAATAATTTTTTCGTCTGCAAAGTATTAAACCGTGGTGTAACCCCTAGGGAAGCATATGAGAAATTATATCATGAATTTTCTTGTTTTTCGTCTGGGGACTGGAAGTTTATTGTGGAGATGAACTGCGCCATTTTCTTAGCTCTCGAGGGAGAATTGTTTAATTCACTTGATATACTTACACGTTTGGAAGAAGAGTGTAACCTTCTCAAAGACGACTACTTCCTTTATTATTTAAGAGCAAACATTGCAGCGATTCAATATCTGCTTGGCAATACAAAAAAAGCTGTTGATCTTATGCGCAACAGTTGTATGACTCCTCCTCTGCTCTGTAAAGAATCTGAAAAAAAATATTTGTACCAGCGAACTGATTTCTGGATTCATATAATGGAATCAGAAAATATTACAGATCCGCTTGAGTTTGACGAATATTTATTGAGAAATTCTACGGAGAAGGATCAGCCACTAGAAAAGAGATGGGGATTTATCGGGCGGGGTTTTCTTTACTCCGATATACAGTTTTGGTCAGAACCATAAAAGTTTGGGTTTTAAATTTAAACTTTAGCATTACCTTTCGCAATAGCAGCACTCAAAATAGTACGCACTATATCTGTTGTTTTATAGCCTTTAGATAGAAATGAGTAGCTAACCGAACTATGAGAAATGAAGTGGGGATTTGTTGAGACATCTGTCACAAAGTATTCGCCATCAGATTTCACTCTGAAATCAATTCGACACAATCCCTCCATGCCTAATATCTCTACCGTCGAAGTAGCTGTTTTGTAAAGTCCCTCCAGATGAAAAACTTCTCTTGTAAAATCATAAAAAGAGTACTTTTCAAAATATATACGATTATAATCTAGAATCTCATTTCTTAACAATTGTTTGTTATCAATTGAAATTCCTATAGGAGGCATTATATTGATTGCATTACCAGCTTGTACTAATGGAACTTCAACTTCATATCCTTCTATGAATTCCTGAGCAATGATTGGTTGATGTAACTGGCATGATCGTTCCCTAATGAATGCGTCGAGAGAAGGATGGTAATTAATAATAGAATCCTGATCTATTCCGATACTCGCGGATTCAAAAATAGGCTTCAGCAATAATCTCATAGAGTTTGGAGGAGATTCTTCGGCTAACCATCCTCCATTAGTAAAAAGCCACGCTTTGGGTGTGGATACCCCCGTTTCTGATAGGATTTTATTAACATGAAACTTATGACGACAAAGCGATACTACATAGGCATTTGAACCAGTAAATTTAAGAGCATGGAGTTGACAAAATGATGGAATAAGCGATTTTCTCCCTGCTCCGAAACCGCTTTGCGCAGAATTATAGACAATTATATAAGGTGTCATTCGGTTCTTATTATTTAAATAATACTCGATAAACTCATCTTCGTTAAAAAAAAATTTAGTTTTACATTGCAATGTGTTAAACATACAAATAATTTGCTCAAACTCATCGTCAGATAAATATTCAGTTGTCATACTAAATTTTCCTTGAAAAAGTTCAGGCGAACTGGCCTGTGTATTGCAAACTACGCATAATATAACATTTTGAAGTGTCGCTTCTGTATTTTTCCAAAGTTCCTCCAAGTTTAAACTATCCATATTGCTTCCACCTTTCTCAACTCATGATAATTACCTATTATCCTTCACTCAAAAAGGCCGATGTGATTTGCTCCACACCAGCCCTTCCAATGTCAGGAACTATTTAATTGACAGTTTATTTCTAGGATGCTTCGAACTCAGAATATCATTTTGCTTTTTTACTGAAACGTGAGTATAAATTTGGGTAGTTGTAATGGAACTGTGACCTAACAACTGCTGTATATATCGAATATCTACATCCTCTTCCAACAAAAGTGTCGCGAAGGAATGACGAAACATGTGTGGAGTCAGGTGATGGTTGATTTTTGCTTTCTGAACATATTTTCTTATAATGGCTCTAACAGACTGCTCTGAGAGGCGGTCTTTCATTCTGTTGATAAAAAAGCATTCGGAAAAACCCACTTGCTTCCCTACTTCTACTTTGTATTTTTTTAATGCGCTGAGAACTGATGAATTGGTGACAGTTATGATACGCTCCTTTGCCCCTTTACCATAAATGCGTATTTGCCCGCTTGTCAGGCTAATATCATCAGAGTTTAAGGAGCATAACTCCGATACTCTCATACCGCTGGCGAACAAAAGCTCTAATACCGCTATGTCTCGAAGTACAACCAATTCTTTAAATTCAGAAGTCTTTATGCCTTGTAATTCTTGGTAAGCTGCCAATAAAAGCGTTTCGATGATATCCAGCGGAATGGTTTTGGGTAGAATGTGGGGTACATGGAATTTCATATTCATCCTGTTAAAGGGATTGTTTTGTATATATTCTTCATATTCGAGCCAGCTGCAAAACGCCTTAATACTAGCCATCTTACGTTTAATAGTCTTGGGCTGATATCGTTTATGTAAAGAAGTCATGAATTCAGACAGATTTTTCTTGGTGAGAGAACCGTCGAGCTCATTAATAAATACTAAGAATTGAGTAAGATCTATGCGGTATGCTTTCAGTGTCTTAATACTTAAATTCTTTTGGTACTGGCAGTAATCGAGATAGGATGTGTACAAAGATGCGAGATTTAGCATGTATAATTTCCTCCGTAGTTCTTTTGATATTTCTATTATGAATCTATTTTTGCGCTTTGAATATAGATGGATGAAATTAAACGCTGATTTTGTTTGACTCCTACCAAATATGGGAATAAAATAATATCACAACACAATTGATAGGGGGGAGAGACATGGAAATTACAGTAACAGGTCAAGAGATCAATGGAAAAGAAAAACAGGCTTATGTAGATTATTTGGAGAAAAAGTACAATCGCAGGCTGGAGAGCTTGCAAATCACCTTGGATGGAGAATATGCGGATCTTAGCTACCAGTTTCAGCCGGAGCCATTCGAAAGAATTCGCAGGATAACCGGTTACCTTACCGGCAACCTGAGCACGTGGAACAATGGGAAGCGCGCGGAAGAAGCGGATCGGGTAAAACACGGATTAGAAAAGGGTTTTGAAATCCTATAGAGTCACATTATTCCCCCTAAATGAGTATTCTGAAAAAAACAGAAACTTAGGGGGTATTTTTATGGGTTTTTATGTAAACGTAGAGCCGGATGTCAATGTCTTTGTGGAGGATATCAATCCTGCTGGAGAAAAAACCATTCTGTTCATCCATGGCTGGCCTGGGAATCATAATCTTTTCGAGTATCAGTATGATCAGCTGCCAAAGCATGGATATCGCTGCATTGGCGTGGACACCAGAGGCTTTGGTCAGTCAGACAGACCCTGGCACGGTTACGGGTATGACAGGCTTGCTGACGATATCCGGGCAGTAATTGATGCACTGGGGCTTCGCAACATCACTTTGGGAGGCCACTCTACAGGAGGTGCAATTGCGGTACGCTATATGGCAAGGCATCAGGGGCATGGCGTATCAAAGCTTGCGTTGTTTGCTGCAGCAGTACCCAGTCTGATTCAGCGGCCTTACTTCCCTTACGGATTGCCGGAACAGGCGGTATTGGATATCATTGAAGGTACATATACCGATCGGCCCAATATGCTTGTGGGCTTTGGAAAGATGATCTTTCATAACTTTGTAACTCCTTCTTTGGCTGACTGGATTTATCAGCTGGGCCTCCAAGCCTCGGGATGGGCGACTGCCGCGGTTGCAAACACCTGGATTCAGGAAGTTCTTTTCAGGGATATGGATGAGATTCGCGTTCCTACATTAATTTTGCACGGCCTTGATGACAAGGTTTGCCTCTTCCCGCTGGCGGAGGCCCAGAAGAATGGAATTCGTAATTCAAAGCTGGTTCCCTTTGAATCTTGCGGTCATTTTCTCTTCTATGATCAAATGGAACGGTTTAATAGAGAATTGATGGATTTTCTCGCAGAATGAGATTTGATTTCCTGAGTGAATCGTCCGTATATCTTTTGCCAATCAGAAGAAACTAAACCTGATAAGCTAATTTAAATGATCAGGATACTGGAGGAATGATGATGCAGGAGAAAAATGCGGATTTGTCAAGGCTGCCGATGCTGGCCATGGAATATATTCCTACGCCCAATGAAAATGCAAAAAAAATAGTGGCGCTGGTCAAGGAGCAGGGCAGAATCTCAGGCTATGAGTTGGAAGACGGACAGATTCTTAACAAGGAAGAGGCTGTAGCTTTGGCGAAACAGGATGGAATCAGAGGAGTTGGTGTCGCTACTCGAAATGGAAGTGAATATCTCAAATCACTTCCGGATGAAAGCGATGGCAATAACCTTGGTAACCTGCCGTCCATGACACCGGACGAAATGTAGCCACTCCGCCGAGAAATATCAAAGCTCGGCGGATTTTTTCTTTGTAGAATCTTGTTTTAAAATGTCATTTTCTGTGTATATATGATAGAATAAGAAAAATATTCTGTACAGAAAGGGACCGAAAAATGATTTGGAGAGAAAAGTACAATGTGGGCGTTCCGGAGATTGACACCCAGCACGAAGAGCTTTTTGCTCGTGTTACTGCCTTTGTCGAAACCCTTCGCTCAGATAAGGAATGGAGCGAAAAGGTTAGCCAGGTAAACGAGACACTTTCCTTTATGAAGGACTACGTCGTAATCCATTTTCAAGATGAAGAAGCGTATCAGGCTGAAATTGGTTACCCTGAAGCAGCAGCACATAAAAAGGTACATAATGATATGGTGGCATATGTAGGAACTGTTTCCGAGCAGTATGAGAAAACGGGATATGAGGAAGTTTTGATTCAGCAGTTTGCGGGAAAGCTTCTCGCTTGGCTGATCAATCATGTTGCTGCGGATGATCAGAAGATTGCCAACTATGCAAGAAAAAAGGAGGCTGAGCAAAATGAGTAAAGATTATCTTGTGCCATTTACAGATGCAGCACGTCAGACGCTCAAACTTCTGCTCGATATAGACACGTTGGAGGCTGCGAATCAAAACGAAAACACTGAAGCTGAAAACAATGATCAGGTAGGGGTTGCAATAGGTCTTACCGGGGATCTCAGCGGTGAAATACAATATCGCTTCCCATCGGAGACAAGTCTAGAAATTGTAAAGTTGATGAGTGGAATGGAATTTACGGAGATCGACGAATTTGTAACCTCTGCACTTGGAGAAATTGCAAATATTATCAGCGGAAACGCGGTGACCGACCTCTCTACTCATAATGTAATCTGCGATATTCTTCCGCCAAAGGTTAATGAAGTCAGTGGCGAAATGGCCGGCGATGAAACAACATACATATTCTCCACGAAGCTGGACTCAGAAATCGGTGTGGTGGACATTAAACTTCAGCTTAAAATGAATTGATTTATTAAATAAAAATGGACGTATTATAAATGGGTGTGCCTCAATACGACAGTCGGATTCTACGAAATAAATCCAATGTCTTGAGACACCCTTTTTTCGTCCTGACGCACCCCCTTTCCCTGTCATCATGAGATTTTCTCTTATTATGCAAGTGGCTGCCTCTATTCTTTACATTTTCGTTACGAAAGCAGCGAGACTATTGAGATGAGACCCTTATCTTGATATGATAACCGTGACAAGTCAGCGGAAACACTTCGCAGGACAAATAACGAAATGGCAAGGGGATTTGGGGGGATGATATTGAGAAGACTTTTATTGGTTGCTGTAACAGGCATTCTTTTTTTTGCCTCGCTTGGAGGGGAAGCCTGGGCTGGAGCAGAATTTCTGGGGATTGGAACGGAAAGGGCTAAAGCAGAATCTCTGGGGATTGGAACGGAAAGGGCTGGCGCTCAATCTGCGGGCATTGGGGAAGCAGCGCCTGGCGTTGTTGTAGACGGGAAACCAGTGGAATTCAATGAAAAATCCGGGTTCCCATACCTCTCCGATACAGGCAGCACCATGCTGCCCGTCCGTGCCTGCCTTGGCGCCATTGGCTGTGAGGTAAGCTGGGATGACGAAACAAAGACCGTAATCACTTGGAAGGGTAACACAAAGGTTACCATACCTGTTGGAAAAAACGAAATCGATTTGAATGGAAAAAAAGTGAACACGTCTGCTCCAGCAGTAATAAAAGCAGATCGAGTTTACCTGCCGCTCCGCACAGTTTTTGAAGCTTATGGATATCAAGTCAGCTGGGACAGCAAAACACGTTTGGTTACAGCGAATTCTTACTCAAATCAAAATCTCACACCTCTTAATATCAATGGTGGCACGACCGGTATTTTTTCCAGAAAGCAGCTGGGCTTTAATGGCTTTACAGGAATTCAAGCGGAAGTAACATTGCCGAAAGTTTCACTGGCTGAAAAAGGAGACTGCCCCTATGTCTACTTTGGCTTTGACTGGGAAGGAGATGGCGGGAATGCGGAGGGTGGATTTCAGTTTATCGAAGACCCGTCACATCCGGGGTATAACCGATGGACTGTGTTTTTACGGCAGGGAAGTGAATGGCGCTGGGGTCAGAATATTCTTTTAGAGCAGGGTTCCACCCATAGGATTCGGTTCTACAGTGAGTGCGTATCATCTGAACAGGTGGATCTTGTCATTGACCTTGACGGAAGAGAAGTGGTCAGGAAGCCTTCTGCGGTTATGGATTTCAGCAGCACATCAGCAAAAGCCGTAATTGCCATGGCAATGTCAAATCCCTTTGATGGTACCAACTGTTTTTCTCAATCAGAAGGAGCGAAAATCAGGGCATTGCAAGTCACAAAAGGGTGGAATACGGATTCGGCTGCCAGCATAGAAACCAATGCAAATGATAACAAGTATCAAGATTTTGACACCTACCCCCTTTATCACCTTTGGAGACCCGAAGTGGGTGCATTTGGAATGCATTATGGAACGGTAGACTGCATTCCTTCTTATCTGCATCAGGAGGCTGACGGATCTATTTCTATTTATAAGGATTAATCGTTGTGCCGCTGCAGGAAATCTGCGGCGGAAGTTGATCAATGAGGGGTATGCCGTAAGGGTATACCTTAAAGGAGAAGAGTGTCTGCGCCCGCGGACGCTTTGTGGAGGAGCGTATGAGTAGAATCAGAGTGAGACGGCAGGTGTGGCTGCTGATTGTTATCACGATTGCAGTCTGCATATCCCAACCAGTTTTTGGGGCAACAGCTGAAAAAAAAGTAACGATAACACTTCCGGGATATCCGGTTACTGTAAACGGAACTACAGTTGATTATAAAAAAAGTAAATATCCCTTCATCGTATATGAAGGGATCACTTATTTCCCTATGACCTATAGCGGCTGCCGTTTTCTAGGACTGGAAACACAATGGAAGGGGAATAAGGATGGACTCATTGTAGAAAAAACAGGTATCACGGCAGCATATCTGCCCTATGCTTCAGCAGTGACAAATAAGGGATCGTATCAGGCAAGCATCCCTGTATTTCCCATCAAAGTCAACGGAAATACAGTCGATAACAGCAAATTAAAATATCCGCTTCTCTCCTTCCGTGATATTACTTATTTTCCTATGACCTGGGAGTTTGGGGTCAATGAATTCGGATGGGACTACCGATTCGACGCAAAGGACGGCTTGGTTATCAATTCAGATAATGTAACCTTAGCGCAAATTAATTTCGCAGGCAAAAATGCTAAAAAGAACAACAAGGGCATTCCAGAAAATGCAACGATAACCAAAACGGCCGCATATTATGAGGACACGAAAGGACAGATCGTTCAGGTGAGTCTTTCGGAACCGGTTAAGACAAAGACGATTTATCAGCTTCCCATCTGGAGTTATGGTCAGGGGGAATTTGTATACGGAAATTTATACGTTGAAAAGGGAACGGCATATTTGTTTTACCATCAGGGCGGAGCTACTATGGGATCGGACCATTTAATCCAGCTCAACGATGATGGAAGTACTGCTGTGCTGCAAAACAGCTATACACGATCCAAGACTTTTGGTGAGAAACGAGTTTCTTATTGGACAGGAGGCGCGCCGGGGCCGGGGAATTTATTCATTGCCATCGGAGACGGAGAACCTAAGCCCATTGGGAATCCAGATTATCTCTATGGATGGGCATGGGTTGTCAGTGCGGACAGCAGCGGGGGAAGCGGGTCAGACGACGTTTATCTTGACGGAGAATATCTTTACATTCTTGGGTTTTACATGAACGGAACTAAGGAAGAAACAAACGGAATTTACCGTGTGAATATCAAGACAAATGAAACGGTTCGCATGAGCAGGTATGAAGCGCTGAGCTTTCAGAAAGAAGGGGACTATTTATATTATCAGCACCAAGGCGCTCTCTATAAGATTTCATTGAAAGATGGCAGTGAGGAGTTTGTCAGGCAGATGGTCCAGCTGCCCAACTACGCTGAGAAGTTTGCCGTTCTTGGAGGAATCGTTTACTGGCAGGATGGGCTGAATCATAATCTCTACAGCGGTGAAGGAGTGAATTTAAACTTTGGAGCAGCGCTGGAGGGAGTGAAGCTTTCAGGAAATATAGATGAGTATCTGATTTGTACCTTTCAAGAAACAGAGCTTTCAAAGTACCGGATCATGGTCTTTGACAAGGCAGGCAATGTTGTTTTCAAGACCTCGGATACAGCACAGATCGGAGACGTTGACATTGTCGGTAAGACCATCTATTTCTATAATACGTCTACGGGAACCGCCTGCAAAGGTATTCTGAATTGAATACAGTACGCTTAACTGAAAGAGATGATTAACCGAATGAAGAGGCAGACATAACTGTTAATGGGATTAATAAAGCTCCGCAGCATGTTTCCATGCTTGCGGAGCTTATTATAATCAGGCTCGGCCAACAATAGGCAGGAACCTGAACTGCGTCGTTTTAGTCCAAAACCAAAGTGGGTGCTGCATAGACTCTTGCAGCCAGTTCTGCATCCAGTAAGTACAGGCTCTTTGCATCGTAGCCGAAGAGTTCATAGCGGTCGATCAAATCTTCTGCATTCTTCTCTTCTTCTCCTTGCTCTGTGACAAACCAGTTTAAAAACTGAAGTGTCCGGAAATCCCTCTGCTTCGTTGCTTCCTCGTATATATTGTAGATGGAGGCGGTTACCATTCTCTCATGCCGCAGTGACTCTTCAAGCGGTGCTTTGAAATCACTATAGGCTTGATCAGGTGCGGCAATGGCCGTCAGCTTTATCTCTTCATTATTATTCTGTAGATAGTTCATGAAAAGCAGTGCATGATCTCGCTCTTCCTGAGCCTGAACCTTGAACCAGTTGGAGAAGCCGTTGAGATTTTTCAGATCATAGTAGTTTGACATATCTAAATACAAATAGGCTGAATAAAACTCTTTGTTGATTTGCTCGTTTAAGAGCTTCGTTACTTCTTTTGATAACATAATCGTTCCCTCCTGTTATTTATTTTATGGTAATGAACACGGTTTTCCATCGTGTCCTATTATAACGTATGGCATAGACGTATATTTTATAAGGTAAGTTTTCCTCTTACTCTGATTATTTTCTACCCTTCCTGGAAAAAGATATTCATGACAATTCAATAAAATATGATAAATGAGGAATCAATTTAAGAAAGAAGCAGCAGGATTGAAATTGGTGAAAAAAATACATTCATCCGAATCTGACATTATCCTTGATTTTGAAAGTCGAATTCTGTAGAATGTATTTGGTGTTTTTATTGGCAGATACTCTTCTTTGACAAAGGATGAGAAGCAGACTTTATAGAATGGCAGCGGAATGGAACGCTTGGAGGAATAAATGAAGATTCTTAAGGACAGAATTGTAGCAGACGGAGTTGCGATCGGAACGGAAATCGTAAAAGTAGACTCCTTTTTAAACCATCAGATCGACGTTGAGCTTCTCGACCAGATCGGCCAGGAATTTGCAGAGCGGTTCCGGGACTGTGAAGTGACGAAGATTCTTACCGTTGAAGCTTCCGGTATTGCAGTAGCCTGCATGGTAGCCAGACATTTTGGAAATATTCCTGTTGTTTTTGCGAAAAAGGCTGCTCCGAGTACAATGACGGAAGGCTTTTACGGCGCTGAGGTCAAATCCTTTACAAAAGGAACTACCTCCGTGGTCAGGGTTTCGGAGAAGTTTCTCAAAGAAGAAGATAAGGTTTTGATCATCGATGACTTTCTCGCTCACGGAGAAGCGGCCTTAGGCCTTTCCAATCTAGTGGAGCAAGCAGGTGCTAGCTTGGCCGGTGTGGGTTCGGTGATCGAAAAGCAGTTTCAAGGTGGCAGCAAGCGTCTTCGTGATCTGGATATTCGTGTCGAATCACTCGCGGTGATTGAAGCAATCAAAGATGGCGAGATTACATTTTCCGAACGACTCAAATAATATGATGCGTGGATGTTCGGCATAACACGAACTATAAACATTTATTTTCCGAAATAATAAAGATAATTACCGGATTCCTCTTTACGTAGGGGAAATGACGTGGTTATAATATATTATAATTATTTCACTTGTTAAATAGCATCGGCTGACAAAGTATAACACGGTTTGTAAAAGCAACCGAGGCTAACAAGGATTATGGAGGAGAATGAAGTTATGAAAAAGTTTTTAGCATTATTTCTTGTACTTGCTCTCGTAATGTCATCTTTAGCTGGCTGCGGCGGAAAGAAAGAATCTGCTGAGGAGCCCGGAAAGACAGATGGACCAGAACTGACCGTTGGTTTCATATATATTGGACCAAAGAGTGACGGCGGTTTCTCAGAGGCTCAGGACAGAGGCAGACAGGCAATGGAAGATTACTTCGGCGGTAAAGTCGCAACGCTGGTGGCAGAATCTGTTCCGGAAGAAAAACAGTCTGTCAAGAGCGCAGCAATCAACATGATCGATCAGGGCGCTACCGTTATTGTAGGGACAAGCTATGGCTTCATGGATGCGCTGGAAGAACTTGCTGGCGAATACCCGGAAGTGAAATTCATCCACTTCTCCGGAAACAAGATGAATGATACTAACTTCGGAAACTATTTTGGTGCTATGGAAGAACCAAGATATCTGGCAGGAATGGTTGCAGGACTCATGACCAAGTCAAACAAAATCGGTTATGTAGCGGCGTTCCCTTATACAGAACTTCTCATCGGAATCAATGCGTTCACATTAGGTGCAAGATCCGTGAACCCCAATGCTGAAGTAAAAGTTGTTTACACCAATGCATGGGTAGATGCTGCCAACGAAAAAGCTGCTGCTGAAGCGCTGCTTGCTCAGGGCTGTGACGTACTGGAACAGCACTGTGATACAACAGGACCGCAGATTGCGGCTGAAGCTACTGGTGCATACGCGATTGGATACAATCTTGACAGCAGAGCTGCTGCTCCAAAGGCATTCCTGACAGCACCGATCTGGAAGCACGAAGCATTCTTTATCAAAACATTCGAAGAAATCATGGCTGGAACCTGGAAACCGGAAAGCTACTATGGTACAATGAAAGACGGTTATGTAGGACTTGCAGACATGTCTGATCTCGTACCTGCAGACGTACAGGCCAAGGTAAAGGAAGTTCAGACTAAGATTGAAGCAGGTGAATTCCCGATCTTCGTCGGACCGATCAAAGACAACAAAGGAAATATCGTTGTTCCTGAAGGAACCACTCTTGACAGAGCGGGAATCTGGACAATGGATTACCTCGTTGAAGGAGCAACCGGAGCCAGCCAATAAGATACAAACACTAAGTAGAATCATCGGTGTGGAAAACACGCCGGGCATAACTAAATAAACGGTTCACTCGTAATCATCTGGAGGGCTTAACATGCAATCAAATGTTGCAATTCAAATGGAGAATATCTCCAAGACCTTTGGGGTTATCAAAGCCAACGAAGATGTGAACTTAACTGTATATAGCGGAGAGGTCCACGCCCTTCTGGGAGAAAACGGGGCCGGAAAAAGCACTTTGATGAATATGCTGTCGGGGATTTATAGCCCCGACAGCGGTTCTATTTTTATACAGGGACAGGAAGTTCGTTTTTCTTCACCAAAGGATTCCATTAAGCTGGGGATCGGTATGATCCATCAGCATTTTAAATTGGTCGATGTTCTGACCGCTAAGGAAAATATCGTTCTGGGACAGAGCGGCAGTTTCTTTATGAAAGGCAGGGAACTGACCAAGAAGGTAAAGGCAATATCCGATCAGTACGGTCTGGATATCAACCCGGATAAAAAGGTTTACGATATGTCTGTGGGAGAAAAGCAGACATTGGAGATTATTAAGGTTTTATATCGAGGCGCGAAAATACTAATCATGGACGAGCCTACTGCCGTTCTTACGCCGCAGGAAATCAAGAAGCTCTTCCGGATTATTCGAAATATGAAAGAACAGGGCTGCGCAGTGATCATCATCACTCACAAGCTCAATGAAGTTATGGAGATTAGTGACAGGATTACTGTTCTCCGAAAAGGGTGCTCCATACAAACTGTGGAGACCGCAGGCGTAGCCGTGCCAAACCTCATTGAAATGATGGTTGGGAAAAAGGTGGATCTTGCCATCGAAAAGAAGAAACTAGAAGAAAAAAAGACGCTGCTTGATGTTGATGGCGTACAGGTGATAGACAGTGAGAAGAAGCATGCCCTTGAGGACGTGTCTTTTACTTTGTTCGGGGGAGAAATTCTCGGTGTTGCTGGTGTTGCAGGCAGCGGACAAAAGGAACTGTGCGAAACCATTGCCGGTCTGATCCACGCTGAAAAAGGCAGGATCTTCTTCGACGGAGAGAATATCGTGGGAAAGACACCGCGAGATATCATAAGGCTTGGCATCCGTATGGGCTTTATTCCGGAAGACCGTCTGGGCATGGGACTTGTAGGCTCGATGGATATTGTTCATAACATTATACTAAAAGATTATCAAAATCAGCCGGGTGTATTTCTCAAACGTGCTGATTGTGTAGATAAGGCTAACAAAATAGTAAAAAAGCTGGATATTCAAACCCCGGGAATTCATTCTCCTGTTAAAAAACTTTCGGGAGGAAACATTCAGAAGGTTCTTTTGGGAAGAGAAATAGACTCGGATCCCAAGGTTCTCATTACCGCATATCCGGTAAGGGGACTTGATATTGGTGCGTCCTACAAAATCTACGACCTGCTGAATGAGCAGAAGGAAAAGGGAGTTGGCGTACTCTTCATCGGGGAAGATCTTGATGTATTGATCGATCTTTGCGATCGCATTATGGTTCTGTGTAATGGGCGAATTACCGGCATCGTCGATCCGTCTGTCGTATCGAAAGAAGAAATCGGATTGCTGATGACCGGCGGCACCATGGAGAAGGAGGCGACCGCATGATTAAGATAACGAAACGGGCAGAGCTGCCCAAACGTCAGGAATATGTGATCAGAGCCATCGCTATCCTATTTTCTCTCATCTGTGCGGGATTGGTTATCGCAATTCTTGGATTTAATCCGCTGGCTGTATTTCAGCAGATCGTTTTGGGTGCATTAGGTACCGAACTCAGGATTCAGCAGACCATCGTAAAGGCGATTCCACTGATCATTACATCCCTCGGTATTCTGGTTGCGTTCAAGATGAAATTCTGGAATATCGGAGGAGAAGGCCAGATCATCATGGGAGCCTTTGGTGCGACGCTGGTTGCACTGAATATACCAGAAACTCTGGCAACGCCACTGGCTTTGACAGCGATGGCCGCCGCCGCTATCGTATGCGGCGGAATCTGGGCATTTATCCCGGCAATATTCAAGGCAAAATTCGGAACCAATGAAACAATCTTTACCTTAATGATGAACTATATTGGAATTAAATGGGTCACCTTCCTGCAGTATGGTCCATGGAAGGATCCTGCATCTCAGGGTTTTCCCAAAATCGCTAATTTTACACCCAATGCGGTACTTCCGTCCTTATTTGGCGTGCATATTGGCTGGATCTTTGCGCTTGTGTTGGTTGCACTGGTTTATATCTTCATCAACCATACCAAGAAAGGCTTTGAGATCACCGTTGTAGGAGAGAGTATCGAGACAGCAAGATATGCAGGGATGAACATCAATTCTGTTATCATCACTTCCATGCTGATCTCCGGAGGGCTCTGCGGACTTACCGGTATGATCCAGGCTTCCGCGATTGAAAGAACCTTGACGGCAACCCTATCAGGAGGCTATGGCTTCACTGCCATCATCACCACCTGGCTGGGACGACTGTCGGCACCGATTATTATGGTTGTTTGTATTTCTTTTGCGATTCTCCTTCAGGGAGGGGCTTATCTGCAGATTGCCATGGCAGTTCCTGCGGCGGTAGCAGACATGATCCAGGGCATCATCCTGTTCTTTGTTTTAGGAAGTGAATTTTTCCTCACATATAAGCTGAGTTTTTCGGGAATTCAGAGTAGAAAGAAAGAGGTGGCGTAAATGACAGCATTTTTAGCCGCCGCAATCATTGCTGGTACACCGCTATTATTCGCAACCCTTGGTGAACTGATTACCGAGAAAGCCGGAAACCTGAATCTGGGTGTCGAAGGAATGATGCTGATGGGTGCAGTAATGGGCTTTGCAGTTGGGCTTTGGACAGGAAATCCCTTCCTTGCACTTTTGGGAGCCATCGGAGCAGGTGCTTTGGGTGCAGCTGTCTATGCTGTGCTGACGGTAACCTTGCGGGCGAATCAGGTTGTTACAGGACTGACCCTTACGATTTTCGGAAGCGGTTATGCGAGCTTTGTAGGGAAGAGCTTCATGGGAGTTCCTGCACCGGCTTCGGTGAAGGCGATTTTTTCAACTATGGAGATTCCGCTTCTCAGCAGCATCCCTGTGATCGGACCGACGTTCTTTAAGCAGGACATCTTCATTTATTTCGGATACCTTATCACCATCTGCGCGTCTTTATATCTTTGGAAGACGAGAAAAGGCCTCAACCTGAAAGCCGTTGGTGAAAATGCGGCTGCCGCCGATGCATCCGGAATCAATGTAAATCTTTATAAATATGTTCACATCATCTTGGGAGGCGCGCTTTGCGGCCTGGGGGGTGCGTACATGTCGCTTGTAACCATTCCTGTCTGGCAGGAAAATGTCGTTGCAGGAAGAGGCTGGATTGCAGTAGCTTTGGTTATCTTTGCCTCCTGGAAACCATCGAAGGCGCTGATCGGAGCATTTT
This sequence comes from Clostridiales bacterium, assembly GCA_015243575.1. NCBI lineage: Bacteria > Bacillati > Bacillota > Clostridia > Peptostreptococcales > Anaerovoracaceae > Anoxybacterium > Anoxybacterium hadale. Next base: position 2,676,043 of record CP042469.1, on the reverse strand, counting down.
TGTTCGGTGGACTGAATATCCTTGGTTTCAGGCTTCAGAGTATGGGCATTCACGTTTCACAGTATCTGGTGGATATGATCCCGTACCTGGCGACGATTATCATCGTAATTATCAGTACCAGAAAAAGCAGAAAGGAAGATATGGGGCCTGGAGATTTGAGTGTTCCGTACTTCCGAGAAGACCGATAAGAAAATGCCCGCGGAGGTTCATCGCCGCGGGCTTGTTTTTCTTTTATAGGCAGGGACTTCCTTCTATTATTTGTTTGAAGAGGATTCAGGCCGTGCGCGTTTGCGGTTTGTTAAAGAATGCTAAGGCCGTGCGCGTTTGCGGTCGTTATTATAGAAGGCTAAGGACGTGCACATTCTGCGGTATTGCCTTTTAGAATATCGAGACCATGCTCAATGGAGGGAAGAATATATTCCAAAATCTCCTTGATTGATTTCGGACTTCCCGGCATATTCGCGATCAGTGTATTCCCTCGGATTCCGGCTTCTGCTCTGGAGAGCATTGCTCTGGGAGTGATTTGGAAGGAAATGCTTCGCATTGCTTCCGGAACACCCGGCGTACGTCGCTGGATCACTTCCAAAGTTGCTTCAGGAGTGACATCCCGCTTGGAAAAGCCTGTACCTCCTGTGGTCAGGATTAGATCGAGTTGGTCTTCGTCTGCCATCTGACGCATCATATTGGAAAGCATATCCTTTTCATCCGGCAGCATAACGTATTTCTGAACCTGAAACCCTTTGAAGTGAGACAGAACCTCTTCGATAGCAGGACCGCTCAGATCTTTTCTTGTTCCTGCATAGCCTTTATCGCTAGCAGTTATGATTCCGACTTTGTAGATCATAATAAGACCCTCCGTAACTATATCTAATAAAAATTATCACTTGAATTTATATAAATATTCTATATGATAGTAGTATAAAGCACAAGTATAAGCAAAAAGATAAGCACAAGAATTAATGTCTTGTTGATGATAATAAGGATGGTAGCAATGCGTATTTTATATAAAATCTTAGCTGTTTTCGTTGCAGTTTGCGTGGCGGCGGTCACCATACTGGGCGCTTGCAATATTGTGTTCCGAATGCCGGATATTTATATCTATGAGTTTAATAGTCAGGAAATATCATCTCAGATAGACCTGGGCATGGGTGATGATGAATTGGGCACTTTCTTCTCGGATTTTATGAAAGGATCCATTGAAGAATTCGATCTCTTTATCGAATACAGAGATCGGGATCAGAATGTCTTTGGAACTGTGGAACAAATCAATATGGAGCATGCGCGTAAGCTGTTAAATGATAGTCTCTACGCTTTTGGAGGCTTTGCTTTTATTATGATTGCTCTTTACTGGATTTTTCTCCATAAGAAGTGGAAATATGAACTGCGTGGAGCATTCAAACTGGGTATTGTCTTCTTTGTAGCAGCGCAGGCTGCTCTTCACATCACTTTTAATATAGAATCCATTCGATTATTTTATTACCAATTAATCTTTCCGATATCTTATGGGGCTGACGATGTATTGCCCCTGATGTTTACGGAGCGCTTTGCCAGGCTCAGCGTATTTGCTAATTCTGCAGTAGCATTCGTTTTACTGCTCATTCTTGCTTCCGCGACTTGGAAATTGACAAAACCGCGGAGAATGTTTTATTCATAAAATCTTGGAAAAGTTGATTCAATCTTGCCAGACTCTTTCAAAAAGAGGGAGGCTCCAATTGATAACGCATAGGAGGGGAAACAATGGTATATGTACATTTGGCAGATGGCTTCGAAGAAATTGAAGCCTTGGCTGTAGTGGATATTTTGCGGAGGGCTGAAATTCCGGTCAAAATGGTCTCGATATCAAAGGAGCATTCTGTTAGAGGCGCTCATGATATCTATGTAGCAGCAGACCTTCTATTTGAAGAAGCCGACTACGATCTCTGCGAAATGATCATTCTTCCGGGGGGAATGCCAGGTACGAAAAATCTGGCTGCCCATGAGGGCCTTGCATCAAACCTTAAGAACTTTGCAGAAAAAGGGAAGTGGCTGGCTGCGATTTGTGCTGCCCCCAGCGTTTTAGGAGGTTTGTCTCTGCTTGAGGGAAAACGGGCTACCAGCTTTCCGGGTTTTGAGGAGCAGCTGCTTGGCGCAGATTATACAGAAGATAGAGTTGTGCGCGACGGAAATTTTCTGACCTCAAGAGGACCTGGGACCGCTATTGAGTTTGGGCTTGCAATTGTTGCGCTGCTGAAAAATGAAGAGACTGCTCAGAGACTCAGAAAGGCCATGATTGTATGATTGACCTTCATCTGCACACATACTATTCTGATGGTACCATGTCGCCGGAAGCACTTGTGCTGCTTGCAAAAGAGAATGGAGTACGTACCATTGCAATTACGGATCATGACGGTATGGGAGGTCTTAAAGAAGGGATCGACGCAGGGAAACGTCACGGCATCCATGTAATTCATGGTGTAGAGTTATCCACGGAAGATGACGAAAAGATCTATATGCACATCCTGGGATATGGTTTTGACCTGAACAATGCAGAAATGAACGAGGAAATTGAGTGCATAAGGCAAAAGCGTGTAGAACGGAATGAGAAACTGCTATCTGCATTGAATGAAATCGGCTGCAACTTGACCATGGAGGATCTGCAGCTTCGCAGCGGGCAGGATTATATCGGCAAGCCTACCTTTGCTTTGGCGCTGCTGCGTAAGGGATATATCTCATCTTATGGAGATGCGTATGCAGAGGGACAATTCATGCGGTCTGAAACTGTAAGGCGCGTTCATCGGGAAAAAATATCAGCAGAAAAAGCAATCAAGCTGATCCGAGGGGCAGGAGGTGTCCCGGTGCTGGCTCATCCGATGAAGATTGCCCGTTTGGTAAAGAATGAAAATGAAACCTTCTGGGACGGGCTGGACAAGCAGCTTGCAAAATTAAAGGGCTTGGGGTTGCTGGGGATGGAGTGCTATTACAGCAGCCATACTCCGGAGGAAACGAAACAGCTGGTAAGTCTTGCGGAAAAGTACGAGCTGATCACTACTGCAGGTTCGGATTTTCACGGAACCGAATACGAGAGCGGCATTCGAATCGGTGGATTTTACACCGACGCGAAATTTGACGAAAATAAGATGGCCTCAGAAATTCAGAATGGTATTTATTGAAAAATAATGCTATAATGGTTCCATTGACTGATCTTCGGTAGTTGGAGAGAACGCCGGGAGAATAAAGGCGATATTTTTCTTTGGAGGGTATTTGTATATGTTAATGGCTTGGTTGAATGACAGGGTTACGGTAAGGAGCCTTAAAATATGAGATTTGTACCGACATACTGCTTGCGGGAAGGCATGATTCTTGGTGATAACCTGTACAATAACTATGGAGACCTTATGCTGACGAGCGGCACAGTTCTGAGCCATGAGTACGTAAAGGCGATCGAGCGTCTTCAATACAACGGTGTTTATATTGAAGATGACATTTCCAAGGATATTCAGATTATTAACATAATCAATGACAGCGTTAGAGCCCAAACGGTAAAAGGGATAAAGGATATCTTTATCCACTGTGAGAAGGGCAGCCCTGAGGCCAAAACAGACATTAAGTCTGCGAAGCTGCAAATTGAAAATATAGTAGATCAAATCTTTGCCAATAAGCACCTTATGGTAAATATGATCGATATGAAAGTTTTTGACGACTATACCTACTATCATTCGGTCAATGTCGCTGTATTGAGCATTGTTCTTGGGGTAGCTTTGGAATTGGAGCGCGATCAGCTGTGTAATCTAGGATTTGCTGCACTGCTCCATGATATTGGGAAGGTGTTTGTCAATAAAGATATCCTCAATAAACCAGGAAAGCTTAGTCCCGCTGAGTTTGAGGAAATTAAGACGCACTCTCTGCTTGGCTGCAATCATATCAAGAAGGGCTACGGTGTCTCCAATTCTTCCTATATGGGAATTTTGGATCATCATGAAAAGTATGAAGGCGGCGGATACCCAAACAATCTGAAGGGCGATAAAATTTCCTGGTACGGCAGAATTATTGCTGTTGCCGATGTTTACGATGCACTCACTTCCGATCGACCTTATCGAAAAGCGATGCTTCCTTCCGATGCAATGGAATATATCATGGCATCCACCATGAGCCTATTTGACCCAAAGGTTGTGGAGGTATTTGTCAAGAAAATTGCACCATACCCCATTGGCACCTGCGTCAGACTCAGCAATGGACTTACAGGAATCGTAGTCGAAAACTATGAGGAGCTCTGCATGCGGCCGAGAGTCAGGATCTTTATGGATCACGGAGAGGATGTCGAACCTTACGAGATGGATTTGGCGGATTATCAATCCTTAAATATAACAGTTTTTGAAATTGTATAATTACAATACTAGAGATTAAATGTTTCATTTTGCATTTCTATGTATTCAGAAGTGTTATGATTAATTTAAAGACAGCATAAGGACAAGTGAAATGAATAAGCATATCGACTTTTACAAAACTCTGCAGGTGCATCATGATGCCGGTCAAGATATTATTGATGCGGCTTATCGTTGCTTGTCCAAAATGTACCATCCGGATATCAACAAGAGTCCGATTGCATCAGAGCGGATGAAGGACATCAATGTTGCTTACGGTGTGGTAGGAGACAGCAGGAAGCGCAAAGAGTATCACGCTGAGTGGATGCGGTACCACGGGGCAAAACCTTTTGCTTCAACGGTCATAAATAAGGAAAAACAACAGGAAAAGAGTCAACCAGACCCAGTATGGGAGGCAAAAAAGGAAGAAGCCTCCGCAGCAAGGGTCTTAGATGATTTTTTTTGCGATACGGTAAATGAGCGGTGGGAAAATGCCTATCAAAAATTGACCAGAATTGATATTGAAAACATTCCCCAAGAGGACTTTCTGGAATGGAAAAAAGCAGTTTCGCAGGTCTATAAACTAGGGAATTACAAGATTACATATTTTCGCAAGTATAACAATTGCGATTATGCAGGAGTGATTTACCCCACAATCTATCAGTTTTCTGTGGGCTTAACAGAGATGCAGATCGCAACAGGCCAGATTTGCGATGAAAACACCCAAAAGTATGTGGCCTTTGACGGCAGCAGCTGGCGGGTTTGCTTAGGCTATACGGACCTTAAGCCGACGATACTGAAATTCAAATATCTTGCGCAGGCATTGCCGAAGGTGGATCGGGAAGAAGTCTTCATGAAGGCCATCACGAAAATCGATCTTTTGACAGGAATCTACAGCCTCAGCGGTTTTGTAGAACAAGCGGAACGGGAAATGCTGCGAAGTCAGCGCTACGGCAACCCTCTTTCTCTGGCTGTCGTTAGAATTGAACCAGTCTCAGAGCTTGAGGATCACCCGGATGAAAATCAGCTTGATGCCTGTATTTCCTACGTATCTGAGATCCTTTGCGGCAATACACGAAAAACAGATCTCATCGGTCGGTGCAATGAATCTTCGTTTTCCATTCTTTTTACAGAAACAAAACTAGAGGAAGCGGAAGCTGCACTGGAAAAGCTGCTGCTTTTGTGTGAGACCGAGGATTACCTTGACTATCGGCTTTATTTCGCCTGTATCAGCGTTTACAGAGGAAGTATGGAGGAGATGATCCAATTGGCATTGGAATCTGCTGTGCTTAGAACACCTGCCCCGGAGACTGAGTTCAATGAGGAGGAAATGCTTCAAGCAAAGCTTGGAAAATATAAGTTGTCCGATATCCTGGGTTTCAACCGAAAAGGAAAAAACCACTTCTAATATTCAAATAAAAACCTCCGGACATTTCGATGCCTGGAGGTTTTCTTTATCTTGCTATAATGAGAAACAAATTCCACTATGATTTTAGCTTATATCCCATGTTGCTTTCTATAATCCATAATTCATGAGCCTGCCGCTGGTCGGCTGGGTAGAGGTACCATACTGGATGGTTTTTTGCTCCTGAATATTGGCTTTCAGTGAGGACATGATATCTTCTTGCTCTTTGCGCATTGCTTTTATGGTATCCTGATCAAAGTCGAGGATCAACTTGATTGACTGATCCAGATCACGTCTTTTTTCCTGGGAAAGAGAACGTTTTGCTTCTTCTGTTGTCTCGAGCTCTAATTTCTTGATTTGATCGAGAATACCTTCTCGTTCCAACAATATGCTTTCGAGATTTTCCCACTGCTCAAGGCCGCTTGCAATATCTTCGCTGAGTCGAAGACACTGATTCAGAAGCGCTTTTTTCTTTTGGTAATATTCCTGTGTCAAATCCATCCCGGCAACTCCCTTACATTTATTCTGCCATCTTTGCAGTAACCTTTAAAATCAGCAAATCTTATCTTTGGACTCTTGCCAATTTCTCAGCCTGTCTGAAGGTATCCTTAAGATCATCTACCAGTGACAGAATTTCTTTCATTAGAGACACGTCTTTGTTGGTATTCGCTTCGGCCAGCTTTTGATGAAGAAAGAGATACATATCTCCTAGCTGAGAGGATATCTCATATTTTTTGTCTAACGAAAAATTTAGCGTCTGGATTATTTTCTGCGCTTTTACAATGCTGCTGAAGGATTTTGGTGCATTACCATTATTGGCAAAAAATATGCCTATGCTGATCTGTTTTGATGCTTCCTCGAAGAGTTTTACTACGATTTCTCCCTTCGTAAGCGTTTCTAAGGATTGTGATTTATACTGCTGATATAAATTTGCCTGCTGCATGATTTACACCTCATTCTTTTCTATTCTATTCTGGCCGTTAAGAATTACTGCTGAACTGCGATAGGATGGAACTTTGCGTGTTCAATCCGTTGATTGCTGTTTCCATAGCTGTAAACCGTTTCCAGAGCCTGGTTTCTTCATTTGTGAGCCGGGACTGTAATGTTGTAATTGTCTTGTTGGTTCGTTTAATTTGTTCGTAGATGGAATTCTCTGTTTGGGAAATTGTATTTTCCACACCGGCAGCTTCAACGAGAGTACCTCTGGAACCCTTTACACCACTTGTTTTCGTTGCGTTGGTTATGATGTTGTTAAGCGAAGTGCCGATTCCGCCGATTTCAGTAAAGAGATTCCTGATTTCGCTGCCCTTGGTTTCCAAAGCAGCCTCAAGCTTTTCTTCATTTATTTCGAGCTTTCCGTTTTCTGTATATCCGGCAGAAGTGATCCCCATACTGTAAAGAGAAAAATCGTTCACAGAAATGCCAAGCATGGATGAATGCAGCTTGGAAGAAATATCTCGAAGTAAGCTGTCTCCCTTTAAAATACCAGATTTCGCCTTGGTCTCCCAGTTTTTGATTTCTGTCTCTGACAATTCGCTCTTCTCCTCGTCAGACAGAGGCTGATAATCGGAGTTTGCCTTTTCTGTTATGAGGCCATTGACGAGGCTAATCATAGCATTGTAATCCTCTACAAAGGATTTGATCGTATCCTTTAATGAGGTAGCGTCATTTGTCATAGTAAGGGTAACGGCTTCGTCAGTCGTTTTATTTAATGTAAGCTTCACACCGTCCAATTCAAATGAATTGGAGCTTCTGCTGATTGTTTGCCCGTTTACTTTTAAAATTGCGTTGACTCCGGCAGTGGATACGGCCCCGGAGTCTTCACTCAGACCGAGAACTTTCATCAGATTGCTGCCATCTTTATCACTTATCGTAATATTGTCACCGCTTCCGCTTTCCTTTGCGGTCATCGTGAACCGATCGTTCAATGATGAATAGGATATAGTCACTCCGGCTTTGCTGGAATTGATCTTTTCAATCACAGCAGATAAAGTGGCTGTATTATCAAATTCAAATTCTTCACCGTTGATTTCAAATCGATAATATCCGTCGCTTGATGCGGTCATCGGTGTTTTTAGATTTTGGTTGGAAAGATAATTTCCGAGGACGATCTTATTGGACTGACCGCTCGTAAAGCCGAGTTTTGTCAGTGTATCATTGTCGTTTACGGAGCTGAGGGTTAATCGAGATCCCTCTGCTGAAAAAGTGAGCTTGTCACTATTTACAGAAACAGAAATAACACTGTTAGAACCGTCAGATCCAAAGGCTGTGTTAATCAGACTCTGAAACTTTGATTCAAAGAGCTGAGCCTTATCCGCATCTGTCAGAGTACCGTTTTGAACAGCATTGACAAAGTCACTGTCAAAGGTGATTGTTCTTACCCTGCCATCAAGTGTCAAACTAATGGAATCACCGGCTTCAAGACCATCAATAAAGCTTCTAACGGAACCGGAAGACGTAAGCTCCTTTGTTGCAGTCGCGCCCTCCGCCATGGTAATGGTTTGATTTGTCGCAAGCTGTGTGATGGAGTCGATTTTTATGTTGCCAGTAATAGCTGCAGATGTTGAAGTCACTGAAACTGCGTCTGAGGAAGAAGCAGCCTTGATTGTATTGAAAAAAGCTGTACTGCGGAAATTGCTTTTGGAAAGCACATCCAGATATTTGGTCTGAAATTCCTTTAGAGCAGTGGTGACGGAACGGTAGGCCGTTTGCTTCCACTCCAGCTTTTGGACATTTTGCTTTTGCTTCAATATTTTCTGTCTACTGGTTGCTGTCATTTTTTCCACTAAAGAGTCAATATCCATGCCTGAGACCAAGCCGCCCATTCCGGTTTTTGCGCTGAGATTTGATATTGAATTTGAACTTGTACTAGATACTGCCATTGTTTGCACCCCCTTGATATTTAATATATCGTCTTCTAAGCCGAAAACTTAAGGCTTAGACGTTAATTTTAAGATTTTCATCCCCTGATAGTAGCATTAAACCTTCTGGTAGATCGAGGGCTTAATATACTTGAATTTATGATCACAGGAGGAAAGTGATTCGCTGTGTCCGATCATAAAATAGCCCCCCGGTTCCAAAGCATCATAAAATTTATTGATAATAGCATTTTTTGTCGGCATGTCAAAATAAATCATCACATTCCGGCAAAAGATGCACTGAAACTGTTTCTTGAAGCTGAATTCATTCAAAAGATTGAAATTTCGGTAAGCAACGCTCTTTCTTAGCCCTTCCGAAACGGCGAATTTATCTTCTTCGTATGCTTTAAAGTACTTCTTGATCCAACTGTGGGGAACTTCTCCAAGCTCCTCCCGGGTGTAGATGCCGCTTTTGGCTATGTTCAACACTTTGTTGGATATATCAGAAGCAAGAATCGTATGATCCCAGCTTGCGGCGTTTGCGCCTAGGTATTCCAAGGTAATCATTGCAAGCGTATAGGGTTCCTGACCGGAAGAACAGCCTGCGCTCCATACTCTTAAATCCTTGGATTTTAGAGTTTTTTCAATCCAAGGGAGCACAATGTTGCTATAGAATTCAAAATGCTCATTTTCTCTGAAGAAATAGGTGTGATTGGTGGTCAGCTTATTGATTAACATTGTCATCTCATCATTCACCCGGTCATTCTTCGCATATTCAAAATAGTCTTTGTAATTTGTGAAGCCCAGACCAGCAATATAATTACTAAGCCGGCCTTCGATCAGCGGTCTTTTTTGAGTAAGATTGACACCGTAGTTGGTTTTGATATAGGAGGTGATGGCATTGAACTCATCATCGTTTATGTATATCATAGAGCGGTCTCCTCGTCGTTCGTCTCTTTGTCAATAATGTTTTTATTTACTAATACTGATTTAATATCCCCTGGACATCCAAAATTAAGCTGATGCTTCCATCACCCAGTATGGTGCAGCCTGCGATTCCAACTCCCTTTGCAGCGTATCTGCTGAGATAAACTGGGAGAGGCTTAACAACAACCTGATGCTTGCCCAAAAGCTCATCTGCAAGGATGCAGGCCAATCGATCCCCAGAATCCACAAGCAGCAGAATTCCATCTGTGAGGTTTGTCTGAGCATCTTGGAGATGGAAGATTTTATGCAGCCGTATAATCGGGTAGCATACCCCGCGGATCATAATCATTTCGTTTCCGTCAGGATCAGTAAGCAGCTGCTTCTGAGTGGCCTTGAAGGATTCGCGGATGTTGTTGATCGGTATTGCATAGACATTGCTGCCCACCTTGATTTCCATACTTGCAATAATCGCCAGGGTGAGGGGGATTTTGAAGAAGATATTGGTTCCGTTTCCTTTAACGCTTTCAATGGTAACGGTGCCTCCGATCTTCTCGATATTCTTTTTGACCACGTCCATGCCCACGCCTCGACCGGAAAACTCGGTAACGGCTTCTTTCGTAGAAAAACCGGGCATTGTCAGAAGGTTAAAGATTTCCTTTTCTGTATAATCACTTTCCGGCTTCGTCAGAAGATTTTTTGCCTTTGCTTTTTCCAGTATCATCTCTGCATCGAGGCCTTTTCCATCATCGCTTACGGAGATAATGATATCACCGCCGATATTCTGTGCAGATAGAATGATTCGGCCTACAGGATCTTTCTTTGCGGCAGCTCTGCTATCCTTATCTTCAATAGCGTGATCCATAGCATTTCTAACAAGATGCATCAAAGGATCGGCGATGCCGTCAATGATGGTCTTATCTACCTCGGTGGCTTCTCCCATGAGAACGAGATCCACATCCTTATCAAGCTTCTTGCCCATATCTCTGACGATTCGGCGCATTTTCTGGAATGTAGATGCAATCGGTACCATTCGGATGGACATAACGATGTCCTGTAATTCGTCTGTCAGCTTTCGGAGCTGCCTTGCAGCTCGATTGAAGTTATCAAGCTCAAGCCCGGCAAGGTCAGAGCTCCCAGAAACCATGGACTCGGTAATTACGATTTCTCCCACAAGATCCATAAGTGTATCAAGTTTATTTAAATCAACGTTGATTAGATTCTGCTTTCCTGCTTTTCCTTTGCCGTTATCGCCTGATGGATCGGTACCACTGGGGGCGGATTTCACAGCCTCTGGGTCGGATCCACTGCTTGCAACAGGCGTAGCCTCGACGGCGGCAGAGGAGGTGGAAACGCTCTTGGCTTCGACCTTAGCAGCGGCATTGGGTAAGGCACTGATAAATTCAACGGTATAAACAGATAATGTCCCCTTGGTCATAGCAGTGATTTGCTCTTGGGGGAGGCTTGTCTCAATGCTGCAATAGAAGCCATTCTGCGATATGATGCTGGAGGCATCTTTGTTCGTGTTCAGTTCTTCAGGAATGGTAGCAATCACCTTTCCTATGGTTTCGAGCTTATTAACAAGCATAAATGCCCGAATATTTTCCATCTGGCAGTCAGCTGTGAAATTAACATGAAGATGATAGACCTTGCTGTTACTGCTTGCGACAGATGGACTTGACGTTTCTGCTGCTGCTTGTATTGATCCGGAAGCCGTAACATTACCTTCAGATTGTACTGAAGCTGCTTGCGGCGCTGTTGAATCCTTCGAGGATGATGGAACGGATGCATCCGCTGTCTTTGCTTTTGAGGCTTTTGCTTTCGGTGCAGGTACGATCTCGTCTTTTACAGCGGGACCGTTGCCGTTCATTCTGTCGATTAGGTCCAGAATCTCTGAGATCAACCCTTCATTATCAGAAGAGGGCTTCATTCCGTTTTGAATCGTTTCCACTTCTTCCTTTAGAAAATCCGACACTCTAAGTACGAGATCAAACAATTCCTGAAAGTAAGCATCATCCAATCCGTTATCTCGAATAATATAAAACAAGTCCTCCAATTTATGGGACACAAGAGATATGGTATCGAATTCCATCATCGCAGAGGAACCTTTGATCGTATGCATGATGCGGAAAATTTCATTTACATTTTCAGTGGATAAATTGGCCGCCTTCTCAGACTGAAGCAATATTTCGTCCAGTTGATCCAAGAGGGTGGTTGATTCAAATAAATACATTTCTAACATAGAATCATTTGCAAAATCATAGTCACTCATCGTTAACTCCACCTTTACTTTATTTCTGAAAACACTGATAACAAGCGGGAAATATCCAGCTTTTGGCTTTGTAGGCGTTCTTCTTTCACTAAGTCCTCCAGCGTTTTCTTAAAAATTGCAACTTTACCAGTCTACACTATCATATATATTTATCGGCAAATAAACGCTAAAGATTAGATCTAAATCACAGATTCATAAAATTGTTGTCGTTTTATTGATTTTCATGGCGATTCGAGATATAATCAATTATCTTATTAGCGTTAGATTCGTCGGGGAGGATATAAAATGGAATCCATCAATGATATTGCACGTAATAATATCAAGCGTTATAGAAAACTGAGGAAAATGACTCAAAAGGAACTGGCTGAAGCACTGGATGTAACGCATAGCTCTGTATCTGCTTGGGAGATTGGAAAAAATTCTATCGACATGAGCAGACTGAATCAAATCTGTCAGGTACTTAACGTAGGACTTGCGGAAATTCTGGCTGACGGCGGCGACGCACAGCAGCTTCAGAAGGATGAAGAAAACAGAAAAATTCTGGAGACCATTAATCAGCGTCCGGAAGTAAAACGGCTGATGCTGACAACTTTCGATTCCAGAAATGATGATATCGTTGTTGCGATCAAGCTTTTGGAAGCATTGAAGAAAAGATAATGGTCTTCGGCGAAACATATAAGGAGATTTTAATGTGGTTGATGTTCTAAAGATCACTTCACCGATTTCCATAAAGAGCAAAGTACAGAATATACCCAGCAAGCTTCCTACTGATGCTTCCTTTGATATCACAAACCCTGGTCAGGTAATCAAAGAGCAGCCTAAGGTTAAAAATCAGGAGGAGGATAGAGGAAGCAAACAATCGCTGGCAAAAAATCTCAATAAGGAAATTTTTGAGCCGCTGCTTCATAGCACGAGAACTCAGGCCGATGGCGTGAGGAAACTCGTACTTATGGCACGGCTTTTTGAGAATTCTGCGGGAAACCTCTCGGATGCTTTTCTAGACAGAGTTTTTGTTCGGCCTCAGGAGATGCTGGCAGAACTGCTGACGAGGGAAAAAGGAGCAACTATATTTGCCGGCGAGTTTTTTGACAGTCTGCGTATGCTTGCCAAGCTGGAAGGACAGCCTCGGATCAGGGATGCCATCGTGGCAATTTTAAAACACTTTGACGGCTATGTGAATCAAGAAAATTCATTAAAAGCAGTTGTTCTTCTGGGACAGGACCTTTTGAAGAAGCTATCAAAGTCTGAGATGCAGGCAATCCTTGAGAAATTTGAAGCACTGGAAACTATGGTAGGTCTTAGTAATCTCAGAAAGAGCAGTGCTCTGTCAGCGATTAGGACGCCGCAAAACAATCCTTTGACCAATATGGATCCACTGGCTCGGCTCGACGAGCTTTTGCTTGAGCTTGAAGGCAATCAATCATCACAGAAGGCCGGAGGGAAGAGCGGTAAAGGGAATTTTGATTTGAACAGCTTGATCAGCCTGGATCAGGAGAGCCAAACGGAAATTAAAACTTACCTGAAAAACGAAATCATTCCGGAACTGGGCAAAATAGCGAAGCGTCACCAGGGAAGTGAACGAATCCACAGCCAGGTGATGGCAATTGTGCATAGCATTGTGCGTTATGATAAAGCAGATCCCAGCTTACTAGAGGATGCGATATTCCAATTGGGAGACGAACTGAAACCATTAACAAAGCTCAGCGACGAAGACATCATCGAAATGAGACGTCTGGTATTTGAGCATGCGGTTAAAGAATTGGAGTTGGGAGACAAAGGGAAGACAGAGCTCTCCATAAATCGCCTTGGCATGGAGCAGGAGGATAGCGATATGGCTTCCCTTCTGAGTAAAGCCCTTGATCCAGCAGGCCCTTCAAAAGTCAGCAATATTGCACAGAACCTTCTTTTTAATATGCTGCAAAATGAGAGCCCCATGATGGCACTGATCCACTTTACAATCCCGTTCCGCTATATGGACGAGAACACCTACGGAGAATTTTTTGTGGATAAGGAATGCAAGGATCGTAGGGGAGAGGCCAAGGATGCAAAAAATATCTTTTTTACCATCCAGTCTGATAAATACGGGAATTTTGAAGTTGATCTCCTGGTCAAAGACAAGAAGATTGACCTTGATATCAGGTGTCCGGATGACCTTCTCAGTACCATCAAAGAAACCAAAGGCAGATGGAGAGACATCATAGAAGAACAGGGATATCGGCTGATCAGCTATCAGGTGGGAGCTTATCAGGAGAGCCAGCCTATATTACTTCGATTTCCAAAGCTGGCAGGAAGAAAGGTGGGTCTTGATGTCAAAGTCTAAAGAGCAGCATCAAAAGGATACCGCTGGTGCAAGCAGAAGTTTGAGTGCGGCTGAAGGTGGAAACGGCGCAAGGCGGCAAAGTCTGGCATCCCTCAGCGCAGCGGCATTAAAATACGACAAGGCAAAAAACGGAGCGCCATGCGTGGTCGCTGCCGGATCTGGGCATATCGCACAGAAAATACTCCAGGTAGCCATGGAAAACGGCGTGGCAATCTACCATGACGACAGTGCGGCAACCATGCTTGCTAAGCTTGAACTGGGGCAGGAGATTCCTCCTGAGCTGTATCAAATTGTTGTAAACATTTATATATCACTGCTGGATTTGGCAGAACTGAAAAATAAGTAACCGGCTCTTTGCAGAGCCGGTTTTCTATTTCTTGTATATTTTGATCCAGAAGAGTGCTATTCGTACAGCTAAGCATTTCGGATTGATTCTAATTCTACAAAGCAAAAGACCGCCATTGCTGGCGGCCGTTTGCCGATGTGTAGATCTTATGCCTTCTGTTATATTTATTGTAATAACTGAAGTACGCTTTGTGGTTGCTGGTTGGCCTGTGCCAGCATTGCCTGTGCAGCCTGGGAGAGGATGTTGTTCTTTGTGAATTCCATCATTTCCTTGGCCATGTCCACGTCTCTGATACGGGATTCAGCTGCGGTCAGGTTTTCTGCAGTAGTACCTAAGTTGTTAATTGTATGTTCAAGACGGTTCTGATAAGCACCCATCTTGGATCTTTCAGCGGATACAGTAGTGATCGCTTCATCAAGAACCTTGATTGCGTTGGATGCATTCTTTGTTGTGGATACGTCAAGCGCATATTCTACGTTAACGTCATCAGTTCCGTTGGTTACGTCGAGAACCTTCGTGTATACAGCTCCATTGCTTGCAGCGCCGCCAGCTTCTTTTCCTGTGATGCCCAGTGCATCAGATCTCATATCACTGAACTCAATCGCGAAGGACTGACCCTGATTTGCACCAACCTGGAAGGTTGTCTTGTAGTTCTTCTGGATGCCGCCGTCCTTGATTTCAAGCTTATTTCCATCTACTCCAGCTTGGGAAGCAGTAACAGTAATCGTTCCGGTTGCTCCTGCTGTTAAGGTTACACCTTTGAGCTTATCGCCCACTTGAGCAACAATCGTATCTACAAGCTCTGATGCATCAGCAGTTTTGCTGATGTCAACACCGATCGCATTGCCAGTGTACACACCGTCTTCAGCATTATAGAACTCGATTTGCTGATCATTGATGGTAACACCTTTTCCAACTAATGTTGAAATCTTAGTGGCATCATCTAAACTAGTAAGATCAATAGTGCCGGTAGCTGCGGTAGCTGCGTCAGTTTTGCCTGCATTAGCGGCCCCCGTAGCAGCTATAGTAGTCGAATTAATTGCTGCTACGGCTCCAATATTGCCTGAAGCACCTTGGAATGTGCCACCTTCTACAGCAGTGACTATGATGTTTTCATCAGTGCCGGAAACTTTATACTGACCTTTTAGGACCTCGTTTCCGTCGATGAGAGCCTGTAATGCATCCCTCATACCAGCAGCTTGCTTGTCTGCGTCATCAAGATTACTTAAGTTTATTGTTGCAGCTGTACCGGCAGTAGTCACTGCAAAATCGGCAGCATTAGTACCGCTAGTAGCTGTTGTTATTGATAATTCAATACCTTGTAAATTAAATTTAATTCCTTCGCCTGCTACAGTGGCAGCAGTGTCAATACTAGTAGTTTGTGTTGCCTGAGTATACTTTGTAGCCTCACCACCTGTAAGTTTTCCGTCAGTTACAAGAGTTGTCTTATCTAGCTTTGCTTTTCCATCGCCCTTCAGCAGGCTCTGAGTATTGAATTCGGTTGTGTTACCGATTCTGTTGATTTCGGATGAAAGCTGGTTGACTTCCTTCTGGATTTCAGCTCTGTCAGCGTCTGTGTTTGTTCCGTTGGATGCCTGTGTAGCCAGTTCCTTCATTCTCTGAAGAATGGAGTGCGTTTCGCTCAGGGCACCTTCAGCAGTCTGGATCAGGGAGATACCATCCTGTGAGTTTCTTGTAGCCTGATCAAGACCTCTGATCTGGCCTCTCATTTTTTCGGAGATCGCAAGACCTGCAGCATCATCGCCCGCTCTGTTGATTCTCAGACCGGATGACAGTTTTTCCAGTGACTTTGAAGTCGAGCTAGTGTTGGATGAAAGCTGTCTGTATGTATTCAGAGCAGCGATATTGTGATTAATTCTCATTTTGTTTCCTCCTTGAAACTTATTTTGCCGAGATCCTTCCCGGCTAGTACTTATTGTTTTTTGATCCGCCCCCGTACGCTGAGAAGACCAATTTTTACAAAGCTTTTTCGCTTCAGTATATATATCGGCAATTGCCGGATATACTTTAGATATTTATTTCGATTTGTTTTCGACAAAATAAGAAATAATTCTACAAATTCTGTCGAAAAAAGAGATCGCGCCGCTTCCGGCGCTTCTTATCCTTTTTTTCTATTCTTTAATAATGCTGCAATCCCTTGATATCCGGTTTGCTCAATACTTTCACTGGAGGCCTTGTTGGCTTCGATGGTCTCAATCAATTCCTCGCGGACGATCTTGACCTCTCTGGGAGCATCAATGCCGATGGTGACCTTGTCACTGCCCAGGGAGATGATTGTAACCTTGATTTCATCGGAAATCACAAGTGATTCACCGGGCTTTCTGCTGATTACTAACATCAGGCACCTGCCTTTCCATCTTTTTGAAAGGGTAGGTATTTCACGGTATACTCTGGATTTTGAAGAATTACCTGCCTTGCCTTTCGGGTCTTCGGATTTAATACGACAGGACTTTTGATATTGATGGAAAGATTTTCGATGGTTGATGGAACATTGGCGATTGCTAAGAAGATCAACTCATCAATGCTGCTCACCTGACAGCGCGAAAGGTCCTCTGGTGAAAGGACAGGACGATAATCGGGATGAAGATCCCAAGGCTCAAATACAAGAAAGCATGGGATTTCATGATCCAGAGACTGCAAATAGAGAAATGAAATGTCATCAATAGACTTTTCAAAAACAGCAAATCGTTTACTATCCTCAAAGCCGTATAACCCGTCTTGGAAATCGAATACGGCATCATCCTCGACTGGAATGATACCGAAATCTCTTGTATGAATATTCATCGTCATAGTCTGCCGGTCTCCTTATGCCTTAATGTCAATGTTGGGTCTGCCGTCGAATATCTGATTGAAATCCTCAGGGGGTACATATTCAGGGTCTGCGCTTTTGGGAATGTAAAGAGGTCCGCCGACATATTTTATGATGACCTTTGGCCGCTCTACAACCTTTAGCTCCAAATCTGGCGGTAGGAAGCTGGTGTTGATGTTGCTCACAGGCGGCAGATTGCTGACCTGACTCACATCAAAATTAATCTGAAGGTTTTCCAATCCAGAGGATTGCTTTGGAGACGACCGCAGCGCCTGAGGGAGAAAGCTTACAATATTGTCAATTCCACGGTTCACATGATTGTAATTAAATGCGTCTGTTTTATAATTTCCCATTTGTACATGCATACTGAGACTACCGTCGCTGGAATACTGTGCGGTGGCGGTGTAGGAAAGATTGTACAAATCTACAGAGTTGTTGTATTCAAAGGTATCCACCGGTGTAATATCGATGGGGTTGCTTTGAATCGTCAGTCGATCCGCTTCCTGAGAAAATCGCAGATTCGCTGAATGATTTGAAGGATGAGCGGCCTTCTTTTCAACATATTCGATGGAGATAGGCACTGTTTCAATGGTTATCAATGGATCCATGCGAAATCACCTCCCGGTCAAGAATTTATATCTGCATGCCGAAGCATATATCAGCTCATAAAATCAAAAATGGATGGCTGTAAAATTTTTGTTCCCATCTGAAGCGCAGCATTATACGCAACCTGCTGGGATTTAAAGAGTATAATGGTGTGGGCAGGATCTGCGCCTTCCACTTTAAGCTGCCGTTCCTGCATATTCAAGGTCTGTGTCTCATATCGCTCTGTCATAAAGCTCAGGTAGGAAGTTTTAGCGCCAACTTCCGTGAGACTATATATAATTTCCTTCGTTGCGGTATCAAACTTCTCATAGAGTGCATTCACCTTATCATAAGTATAAGAACTTGACTCCAGCCCATCTGCGATTGAGCCCAGAAGATCATACAGATTATTGGGCACATCAACTCCGTTTATGGTTGTCATACCGCTGCCCACGATGTTGATTCCCGGCAAGGAATACTGAAAGACTGATCTGGGATCGGGTATCTTTCTAGGCGGTGTGTTCGTATCCTCTGGATCATCGATCAGCGTTAATCCCATGCCGATATCCACATACATAGAATCGTCCTTATAACCTTCCAATGTTGCCAGGTCGTTGGTGTCTTGGGTGCTCAGGGAAATACCGTTATACTCTAGCCTGCCGTCCGAGCCCACGGAGAAGGGTGCAGTATCCGTGTTTGTTCCGCCAAAGTAATAGGAGCCGGAGGAATTGGCATTCAGTGCCTGTAACAACTGATCCTGTATGTTTTTTAGCTCCGTAGCAATGATTTTTCTTTCATCTGCGCTGGCACTGCCTGTATTTGCAGCTCGAATCTTGTCCTTTGCTTCCAACATCAGATCTTCTATATTCATAAGCACCGATTCGCTGTTGGATAACGCAGACTGCGCATGGGCAATATTCGATTGGTAGCTTTCTACTTTGCTCATATCCGTTCGGAGCTGATAAGCCTTAACTGCCGCAGCGGTATTTTCTGAGGATTTGGAAAAAGCCCGACCAGACTCGATCATTGTGCTATACTTGTTCAGGTCTGAAGACATGGTATTCAGCGAACGAATATATCTTGTCGTAATCATTTTATTGGTAATGCGCATTTTGTTGCCCCCTTTTGGTCATTCTCTGTTAACGGCCTACGAGACCCATCTCATTAATAATTTTATCGACGGCTTCATCCAGTACGTTGAAGTACCTGGCGGCCGCATTATAGGATTTTTGAAAAGCCATCAGCTGGATTCCTTCTTCATCGAGATTGACTCCGGAGATAGATTCTCTGGTTGCATACAAATTGTTCAGCACGGTAGAAGAAGTATCGGCGAAGTTTTCATGAAGCTCTACGTCCAAGGAGAGTTCGCCGATGACGCCTACTACAAACTCATGGATCGTGCCTCCGAACATCACTTCTGAACTTGGATTCGAGGGATCACGGTAGAATTTCATGTCGGCATTCAGCGCGTTAATCATTCGCGTTATATTATCTCCTTCACCGCCGGTGCCACCGGTATTGGTGTTGGTTGTTGTCGTGATAAATGCTGCATCTTTCAGCCATTCGTCTGATATTGCAATATTCCCGGCTGTAATGGAGGAAGAACCGTCCGAAGCAGAGAAAAGAGGTTTTGCAGTGCCGCTGGAATCGGCGTTCAAATCGTTGAGCAGCTTGGCGAAATTGGATGCAAAAGTGTTCATGGAGCTTTCATAGTATAGGGTTCCGCGGAAGCTGTTCTCTGTTGAGCCGGAACTGGTGTCCGCATAGGTTCCGTTGCCGTTGATCAAGTTCAGATATCCATTGATGGAGCCGCCGCCTGAAAAATAGTTGGTTACATTTCCATAGTAGCCTCCAAAGCTGCTGCTGATATTGATCTCCATCTGATTTGTCGTTTCATTCAACTTAGCGGATAATGTATTATAGGAACCATTTTGCACAATACCGAGAGATTTTCCGGTACTGGTATCGTAAATGGATATGTTCAAATTTTCTATCGTAAGGTCTTCGGAGACCTTTTCCGGTGTGGTAGTTACCTTTATATTCGCCATTCCAGAAAGCTTGTCGATCAGTATATTTCTTTGATCATACAATTCGTTTGGTGTATTTCCATGTACAAGCTCGTTCCTGATTTGAGTGTTAAGATCAGCGATGCCCTTAACGGTTGCATTAAAATCTGTATCTATGACAACCTTGGAAAGATCGTGAATCTGTTGATTCCGTACTTCGTTAATCTGATTTGAGTAAACGTTCAAAATCTGAGTTACTTTTTGTGCCGCTGTTCTGACCACAAGAGCCAGATCCTTGCTGCTGGGGCTTCCTGAAAACGTCTGCAACTGCTTGATAAAATCTGAGAGTTGCTTTTGGAGTTTTTCTGTGGATGCTTCATCAATGACATTCTCAAGATCAGATAATCCGGCAAGAAGCGTATCATATTGAGAGGTTTCTGCATTTTGAAGACGAAAACGAGCATCAAGGAAAGGATCTCTGATCTGGCTGATTCCGCTCACCACAACACCAAGGCCGGTATTTGTGTTAGGTGTATTATATCTTTGTACAAACCCGCTGTTGGAAAAAGAACTCTGATCAACCCGCTGCCGCGTGTAACCGTCGGTGTTCATGTTTGCGATATTGTTGCCTGTAACATCAATGTTGGCCTGGCTTGCAGCCATTGCTCTGCTGGCCGTCTGAAAGGCTAAAAATGTAGGTCTCATAATCGTATCCCCTTTTGCTATATTTTCTTCTCAAAAGCCTTTGGAAACAAAGTGCCGTGAATTTCGGCAGCACTTCTGTTGTAGGTAGTATTGTCCTTTGGGAGTTCCTGCCTGGAAAGAACCTTGTCGATGGTATAAAGCTTGCTTTGCAGGAGCATTCTGCATTTGTCCTTATAATAATTGACTTCTGCCATGGTCAGATCAAATTCCCCGAGCAGACCAAAGAAGCGAAGACCTTCTTCCTTTGGAAGCTGACCTGCCATATCGGAAAGATTCTTTGCCTTAATTCCAAGGGCATCGAGATAGTCTGCTACCTGTCTGTCAAAGTTCTTTGTCTGAAGGAGTAAGGCTTGCTGTGATTTTAGACTCTCATCCAGACGTTCAACTTCATCCTTCATGATGGCATCCAGTTCGTCCTTTAGGATCGGGACTGCATTTTGATAGATCTTAAGAATTCCGCAGAGGTATTCGTAAAACTTGTCTAGGACACGGTTGTATTCATTCTTATCAGCCATTATAACCTCCCGGCTTTCCATGTTCATTCTTTGAGAATCGCATCTGCTATGAGATTGGCAGGTACGTCGTAAGTGCCGTTCTCAACCGATTTTTTTAATTCGCTGATGCGGCCTGCCGATGTGCTTACAGATACATCGTAAAGGATTGCGGATTTTGCGACAGACAATCGTTTGTCTTCAAAGGAACCGCTGTGGCTGCTGGATATCTCTGCACTGTCAACCTTGTTCTTAAGAGAATACTTCTTGTTTTCTTCAGTGCTGATATTTCTTGCGGGATCATTGCTGTAGTCCGGTATCTGCTGCGGCTGAATGGATTTGCTTTTGTTTACAAATGAGATTTCCATCAATATAACCTCCCTTCAACTGTGGATTTTATTGTTAATCGTAGAATCATTACGTTCGGTCTTGAATCATCTTGATTATTATATCGGCAAATCAAAAAAAAACCTTAATAAAAATTCTGAAAAAACGCAGGACTACATAAAAAAAATAATTTATGGAATTAATTTACTGGAAAAATTGATTCTAAGTCAAAATAATACAGGATTCGACAAAAATTAAATTTAAAAACAAATAAAAGGAAATATCCAGCCCAGGAAAGGCAGCGGAATTCGACTTTGACTTGAAAAAAATCATGTTAGAATCTTCCTGCCCGCGGTATAAAAAAGTAATTGTCTAAACGTGCAAATTGTAGTAAAATCATGTACGAAGCATACTATATTATACGACGCAGCACAACAAATTTCGACAGTCACAAAATGCAGATGTTTATGGTATGCGTTTCAAAGAGAAAACGATGAAAGGGTGGGCATATGATCGGAGATTCAGCAGTATCTGCAATCCTGCAGAAGGCCTTAGACGGCACTTGGCAGAAGCAGAGAGCCATCGCAAACAATATCGCAAATCATGAAACCCCCGGATACAAAGCGGTAAAGGTGTCCTTTGAAGCAAATCTGGACAAAGAAATTCAGAAGCTTGGCAAGAGCATCGCAGAAACAAAAAGTATCCCAAAGAACCTGGAAGCGATCAAGAATTCAGAGATAAGCGTTTTTTCTGACAATACGACTACAGAGCGCGCTGACGGAAACAATGTAAATCTCGAACTTGAAAACATTGAGATGGCAAAAGCGCAGATCCAATATCAATATTTGACGCGAAGCATGACCGATATGTTTTCAAGAATGAGATATGCGATCAGTGAAGGCAGGAAATAGGAAGGGAAGAGGTTTCAATGGATTTTTTAAGCTCACTTAACATTTCGGGTTCTGGACTGACGGCGCAGAAAATGCGCATGGATGTGATTTCTCAAAACATTGCGAATTCGGAAGTAACCAGAACAGAAAGCGGCGCACCATACCGTAGAAAGATGGTTGTTCTCAGCAGCATGGCTGGAAATACCAGCAGTTTTAAAAGCGCATTTGAAAAGGCTTCTGCTGCAAAGACTGGCGGCGTACAAGTGGCTGGCATTGTTGAAGATCAGTCGGCATTGGTTCCTGTTTATGATCCTGGTCATCCCGATGCCAACGAAGAGGGCTACGTGATGCTTCCAAATGTGAACAGAGCGCAGGAAATGATCGACATGCTCGGTGCAAGCAGGGCATATGAGGCAAATGTTACTGCATTCAATGCAACCAAAGCAATGGCGCTGAAGGCGCTCGAAATTGGCAGGTAATGGCCCAAAGGAAATGGCGGCCGACAGGAAAAGAAATCAGCTTGCAAAAAAATTAAAGTCGTTATGATGTGTAAAAATGTTAAAAAGATGTGTGTAGATGTGTGTAGATGTGTAAAGATGTGTAAAGATGTGTGTAGATTTTAGCCGGTAAAGCAGTAAAAATTGTGTAGATTTTATTGTGTGTAGATATTTAGTGTAATAAAAGAGGTAGAGATGTGTTTATAATTCCAATGAGTTCTAACATTAATACCAATGGTATTAATTCTTTAAGTCCAAGTTCTGACAAATCGACAAACGCCTCCGGAGAAAGCTCCGGCCTCGGCTTTAAAGAGATTTTCCAGGATGTCGTCAAAAATGTAGAAGAGACGGAAGCAGCTACAAAGATGGATGCATATAATCTATCCATTGGGAACGTGGATGATTTACATACCACGATTATTAATGCTGCAAAAGCTGACGTCGCTCTGCAGACTATGGTTCAACTTAGAAATAAGTTTCTTGAAGCACATTCCGAAATTATGAGGATCAATTTATAAAAAGGAACGGTATCTCCGTGCCTTTGAAACGCGCAGACGTAAAAAGTCTTTTGATTTTTTGCTGGTGTGTTATAATTGCGGAATTTTTGTTCTTATTACCATTACCGATAGTCAAATTTTAACAGATGGAAGATTAAAATATGAATGAGCAAATAAGGAAAGCCTTGGAACCCTTGAGCCAATTTTGGGGTGGTACCTCTACATTGGTGAAGCGGATTATAATAGGCGGAGTGATAATTGCAGTAATTGTCGCTCTGGCTTTTAGTATCCTATTAAATCAAAAGGACTATGTCGTTATATTTGAACAATTGTCAGAAACCGAGACTTCTGAAATCCTCTCCAAGCTTAGTGAGATGAAAGTCGATGCGAAAGTGGACGGATCCGGAGCAATCATGGTTCTGAAAGAGGAGGAATCGCAGGTTCGAATGAACCTGGCGACTGCAGGATATCCAAAGAGCGGGCTGAGCTATTATCTGATCGAACAGAATAGCGGGATGCTGACAACGGATTACGAGCGCAAGCTGTATATGAATCTTCAGCTTCAGGAACGAATCGCAGCCAGTATCAGAACCCTTGAAGGAGTAAAGGATGCAGTGGTAACTATTACCATACCCGAGGATGAGGTGTTCTACCTTCAGGAAAAGGAAAAGCCCTCAGCATCCGTTGTGATCCATATGAAAGACGGGAACCCGCTGAAAGAAAGCCAAATTCTCGGAATTCGTAATCTGATCGCCAAAGCAGTTAATGGTCTTACTCCTGAAAATATCGCTTTAACCGATAGCTTGGGAAATGATTTATTGGGAGACGTTACGGGGAATAACCCGGAGCTCTCAAAGATCAATATAACAAGAGAGATCGAAAACGATATTAAAAAGAAAATAACTGCGGTTCTTCTCGGACCTTATAGAGGGGAACAGTTTAAGGTTTCCGTGACAGCTACTGTTGACACAGATGCTTTGGTCACTGAGTCCACTACATATCTTCCTTCCCCGGATGGAAATAACTCCGGTGTGATCAACGAAGAAACAAGAAGTGATGAATCGTCAACTTCTGCGCAGGGAAGCGGTGGAGTCGCAGGAACCGGTTCCAATTCGGAGATACCGACCTATCCTGCCGGCGGATCTACTGGCGAAAGTTCATCCACAAGTACAAGCGAAAATATAAAATATCAGGTCAGCCAGACCAAATCTCAAAGCCAGAAATCGGGAGCAAGTATTGAGAGCATTTCAATTGGTATCGCAATTGATAAGTCCTCTTTCGATCCCGGTGAGCGGGAAAGCATCGTACAGCTGGTTGCTTACGCGGCAGGTGTTGCGCCTGAAAGTGTGTCGGTGCAGAATTTCCAATTCTATTCGGAAGACACATTGCCGGGGCTGCCTCCTGAGGAAGGCGGAATCAACAGAGCGGTTCTCTTTGGTGGAATTGCAGCCGGAGTACTTGTTCTGGCAGCGCTCATTGCGTTCCTGGTATTGAGCAGACGAAGAAAGACAGCAGCGGAGGAGGCTATGGCAATGGCAACAGCAGAAGATCTTGAAGCTGGCGAAGCTCTGAACTCTATATTTGGGGCTGTTGAACATGATCCGATCAAGCCGATCGTACCGATTCAGGATGGAAAGATAACGGAGATTAAGGAATTTGCCAAGAGCAATCCTGAGATTGCGGCACAGATGATCCGTTCCTGGCTCCGTAATGAAGAATAGAGGGTGAAGCAATGATAGGTATGTCTGATTCTTTGACATCTAAGCAAAAAGCAGCTCAGGTTATAATTGCTTTGGGGGCTGATATTGCGTCAAGTATTTACAAGCATCTTCAGGAAGAAGAAATTGAAAAGCTGACCTATGAAATTACCCGACAGGAAAGTGTCCGGCCTGAATTTTCTGATCAGGCCATGGATGAGTTTTATGGACTGTGCGTGGCACAGAAGGTCTACCTGGAGGGCGGTCTTGCCTACGCGAGAAACGTTCTGGAGAAGGCCTTCGGTATTCAGCAGGGTACCGTGCTGCTTGAGCGAGTCACAAAAACGCTGCGGACAAAAGCTTTTGAATTTATTCGGAAGGCCGATTATAAAAATTTGATGAACATGATCGTCAACGAGCATCCACAGACGATTGCTTTGATTCTGTCCTATGCAAGGGCGGATCAGGCATCTTCCATCATTGCCGAGCTGCCTAAGAATATCCGTGTAGATGTTGTTGAGCGTATCGCAAGGATGGACAGGACCTCTCCGGAGGTAATCAAGCAGGTAGAAGCAATACTGGAACGAAAATTCGAGTCTGTCATATCTGTGGACCTGCTGGAGGTTGGCGGCATCAATTACATAGCGGAGATCATGAACAATATCGACCGCGGAACAGAAAAATTCATCTTCGACGAGCTCAGCAGAAACGATCCCAAACTTTCAGAAGAGATCAGAAAGCGGATGTTCGTATTCGAAGACATCATTATACTGGATCCTCTCGCAATTCAAAGGTTCCTCAGAGAGGTGGATACAAAGGAAATGTCTGTTGCGCTTAAGGGCGCCAATAAGGACGTTGCAAATGTGATCTTTGAAAACATGTCACAGCGTATGGGGGAAACCGTACGCAGTGAAATGGATTATCTCCATAACGTAAGAGTCAGAGATGTTGAAGAAGCACAGCAGAAAATTGTAGCGATCATAAGAAGGCTGGAAGAAGAAGGAGAGATCATCATAGCCAAGGGCGGAAAGGATGATATCATTGTCTAGTATCGTAAAAGCCAAATTGCTGACCTACATACCAAAAAGCAATGATTATTCTGTAGACAATTTCGCTTATTCTGCCAATTCGCCAAGTGTCTCAAATTCGGGCAGTGCTGAGAGCATTGCAGCAAATACCGAAATGGCATCAGGCGATATGGGTATGATTGAGAGGCAGGAAGCCATCTTAAACCAAGCTATAAAAAAGTCTCAGCACATCGAAAATGAGGCTCAGAGAAAAGCGGATTCTATCATGGAAAACGCTATGAGAAACAGTCGTGAGATCATGAGCGAGGCTGAGAAAAAAGGCTATGAAGAGGGCTATCTTCGCGGACTTGTGGATGGGGCAAGTGCCTCCGAACAGGCGGCAGGAGAAGGACTTGATGAACTTGCACGATTGATTCAATGCTTTAAAGATGAGCAGAGAGAGACTCTAAAAAGGCAAGAGCATGAGATGATCGAGATTGCATTTGAGTTGGCCAAAAAGATCATGAAACATCATGTGCAGGCTGATGAAACTGCCGTTACCAGAATGCTGGAGGAAATCATCCAAGAGAATGAGGGAAGTATGAAAATTCTTCTTTCCGAATACCAGAGAAGCTTAGGCTTTAGAATTGATAAATCAGTCGCTCAGAAGCTGAAAAAGCTCGCCGGAGAAACCAAGGTTGTCATCATCAAGGAAGAAGATCTGATGATGAGTGAAAATGAAGGCGGTATCGTGGACATGAGCGTGCCGGTGCAGCTGGAACAATTGAAAAAAGCGGTAGAACGATGAATTCAAAAAAATATTGCAGCCTAATACGAAATGCAGATTCCTATTGCTATTATGGAAAAATAGATAAGGTCATTGGAATGATGATTGAATCTAACGGCCCTGAATGCAAAGTGGGAGACCTCTGCAAAATTTATGGGCACGGCAGTAAGAAATATATCAGTGCCGAAGTAGTCGGGTTTAGAGGAAATAAAGTGTTGCTCATGCCCTATGAGGAACCGGAAGGAATCAGCTCCGGAAATCTGGTCGAAGCGACCCACTCATCTCTTAAAATTGACATGTCGGAGAAACTGATTGGGAGAGTCATCAGCGCCATGGGGGAACCCATTGATGGAGGAGAACCCATTGCCTGCAATACACGATATGAGGTGCAAAGCATTAGCTCCAACCCTTTGTCCAGGCCAAGAATCCAGGATGTTTTGGAATTTGGAGTGAAGGCGATCGACGGACTTCTCACCATAGGCAAAGGCCAGAGAATGGGCATCTTTGCAGGCAGCGGTGTTGGGAAAAGTACTCTGATGGGGATGATTGCCCGTAATGTAAAGGCTGACGTCAACGTTATCGCACTTGTCGGAGAAAGAGGCAGGGAAGTCAGAGAATTCCTGGAAAGAGATTTGGGACCAGAGGGTCTTGCCCGATCGGTTCTTGTGGTGGCCACTTCGGATCAGCCGCCTATGCAGAGAATGAAATGTGCTATGGTCGCGACGACAATTGCAGAATACTTCAAAGATCAAGGCAAGGATGTACTGCTGATGATGGACTCACTGACGAGATTTGCTATGGCACAAAGAGAAATCGGACTTGCCACAGGAGAACCTCCGGTTGCAAGAGGATACACACCCTCGATTTATTCCATGATGCCGAAGCTGCTGGAACGAACCGGGAATTTTGAGAAAGGCTCTATCACAGGTGTTTACACCGTTCTTGTAGAAGGGGACGATGTGAATGAGCCCATTGCGGATACGGTAAGAGGTATTATTGATGGGCACATTGTATTGTCAAGAAAAATTGCCATGAGAAACCATTATCCGGCAATTGATATTTTAGGCAGTGTCAGCAGGCTGATGAACGATATTGCCGAGAAGGATCAGCTGGAAACTGCGGGCATACTGAGAAATCTAATGTCAGTTTACGATACAAACTACGATCTGGTCAGCATCGGAGCTTATAAAAGCGGAAGCAACAGAGCGCTGGATGAAGCCCTGACGAAAATAGATAAAATTAACGGTTTTCTAATGCAAAAGGTTGATGAGAAAATTCCTTTCAGCCAGAGTGTTGATATGATGAAGGCAGCGATCACATGAAGAAATTCGAATTTCATTTAGAAAAATTGCTATCGTATAAAGGGCAGATGCTGGACAGCGAGATGATGACGCTGGCTGTACTCAACAGTCAGCTTTCCGAAGCACAGAATAAACTATTTCTTCTGCAGACGGAGCAAGTTCAATGCCAGACTGACTATGAAAGCAAAATGCTGGAGAAAACCACTCCTGCTACCTGCAGGATGTACATCTATTACGGCGAGCATTTAAAAGAACAGATCGTGCTGGCCAAACGGCTGGTAGAGAATATCTCTCATCAGATTGAGAAACAAATTGAGAACATCAAAAAACTTAAGCTGGAAACGAAATCTCTGGAGACCTTGAAGAGCACACGGCTCGATGAGTACAACAAAGAAGGTGCAAAAGCAGAAGAACTGCAGCTGGAAGAGTTTGTAACCACCGCCGGTATTCTGAGAAAAACGGTCTAGGAGCTTCGTTCTCATAAATCAATTTCCATGGAACGTTACGAGTCGTTGATTCGTGACTTCCGGACCAAAGCCTATTAGCGGCTCGAAAGAACCAGCCAGATCGTTGAAAGGAGGTGAGAGAATGAATACGACAAATATTCCGTTGACGGCATGGAATTCCATGGGCATCAGCAGCGGTACTGCCGGAACCATGCAGCAGAGCAGCATCGGTGGGGCAAGCCCTGATGGCTCCGTCTTTCAGCAGATGATTGCCCAGCTAACCGCAATGAACAATCAGAGTGGAGGATCAATCCAAGGAAACCTGTTGGCCACAGAAAACAGCGGTGCTTCCGGTAAAACTGGCGCTTTGATGGAACTGTTTTTTTCTGGGGAAAGCGCAGGTACTGCTGGAATTTTACAAGGGGAAGGGCAGTCTGAATTAAAGGAAGAAAACAGCGAACTGGAAATCTTACTGGCGCTGATGTCAGGGTTGCCTGCAGCAGCGTTGCCTGCCAATTCAGAGCATACTGACAGTAAAGAGGGAACACAGGCAGCTGGATTATCGTTGCTAAATGGTGATGAACCGCTTTCTGAAATGATCCCTGCAAGTCGGAGTAACTTACTTGGGAGTTTGGAGTTTGGACAAGGACAGGGGCAAGGACAAGGCGTTGATTTTCGGGCAGGAGCATTGTATGCTCAGACTGCAGAAGCTGGAGAGACTGTGAATACCTTGAATCAGACAGCGAAAAGCAGTGAGGGCGTTTCTATGGCCGCCGGAGAATTGATCTCTGCGGTATCAGGATCAGCAGAAAATAAAACCGGACGAAATGGTGTTCCTATCCTAATGAAGGATGGTGCCCCCGTTGAAGAAAGTGCGGGACTGGTCAATTTGCAGGATAGTGGGGAAACAGAAGCTTTTGATCTTTCTTCATTGAAAAGAGATGAGCAGAAAACCGAAAGCTTAGGTCCCGGAATGACAGCAGCAGATGATATCGCAGCTGTTAACCCAAGCAGAGACGGAAAAAATGTCCAAGCAGATGAGCTGAAAAGTGATGGAGCAGTTCAAACTTCCTCAGCACAAGAATATCTAAACACAATCCATTATACCGATCCTGTCAAAGAAAGCGGGATACTGAATCAAAGCGTACAGACATCAGGAAAAGCAGAGCAGTACAGCCAGATCAGTGATGAGATTCTATCCAGACTGGAACAGAAAAATTCAAATGAATTCAGAATGCAGCTGCAGCCTGAGGATTTGGGACAAATCGATATCAAACTGAAGCTTAGTGAAGGCAGATTGACCATCGACATTATGGCAGCAAATGCAAAGACTCAAACACTTTTGACAGGTCAGGTAGATAAGCTGATCGCAAGTATGGGTCTACAGAATGTGCAAGTGGAAAGTGTTCATGTGAGCCAGCAGATGAATCAACAGAGCAACGGCGGACAAAGTCAATGGCAGAGTATGAACTTCGGAATGGACTTTTCCCAACAGCGAAACCAGGAACAGCTGCACAAAGAGACGCATAGCGAAGGCAGCTTGACCGGTTCCAGCCGAACTTCGCAAACCGAAGTACAGGAGACGATCCCGGCTATGATTCAGAACTTGAGGCAGGTTAACCTGCACAGATTAAACTATTCGGTATAGAAAGGAGAAAAACAATGTCAGTTAGTTCTGTAAATAATTACTGGACAGCAGGTGTAGCAGTAGCTGGAGAAAATGGTAAAGATGCCAGCAAAAATACTTTGGATATGAATGATTTCTTCTCGCTGATGGTTGCCCAGATGTCGAACCAGGATATGTACAACACGATGGATGATACACAGTTTATCGCACAGATGGCTCAGTTTTCCATGGTGCAGGCATTATCGGATCTGAGCACGCTGACAACAACCAATTACAGTGTCAACCTCATCGGTAAAGAAGTTGCTCTTGCTGCGTATAATGACGACGGTACCGTCAGTACCATAAATGGAATTGTTGAAGGTGTGACACTTTATAACGGAAGTGCGCAGATCGTGGTCGACGGAAAAAATTACGGTCTCAGCAGTGTAATGGCAGTAAGAGAACCGAATATTATCATACCGGACCCTGATGTCAAGACGCCTGAGGACACCACCGACCCGGAAGACACTTCAGACACAGAGTCAACGGATACAACGGAAGGCGGCGGAGATGTCTAATGAAATTTTAGGCGGTCGCTATAACTTAACGGATTCCATCATTCGCCAGACCCAAAGACTTAACAGTGATCCAACGGGAAAAGCGAAAGAAGCGGGCACTAATGCCGGTGGAAGATCATTTCAGGAAATCCTGAATGAACAGCTTAAAGAGGGACTGTCCTTTTCCAAACATGCGAATCAAAGGACGGAAGAAAGAAATATAACCATCACGGAGAGTGATATGAGCCGTCTTGCGGATGCTTGTGACAGAGCACAGCAAAAAGGCATCAAGGATGCGCTCATCGTGATGAACGATTCGGCCTTTATTGTAAACGCAACCAATAAAGTGGTTATCACAGTAGTTGATAAAAATGAAATGAAAAGCAACGTATTCACCAATATTGACGGCGCCCTGTTCGTATAGCCGGACCTTGAAACAGGAAGCTATTGAGCTTTGAACGACAGATAAGCTCGCGGGCGCAGAAAGGATTTTAAATGTTAGGATCAATGTATTCTGCAGTTTCAGGACTGTCAGCACATCAGACAAAAATGAACGTCATCGGTAATAACATCGCCAACGTAAACACCTATGGTTTTAAAGCAAGCCGTGTGACCTTCTCCGATGTGTTTTACCAGACAATTAACGGAGCTTCCGCTCCTACCACAAATGGGGGAGGAACCAACCCCACACAGCTGGGTTACGGTGCGAAAGTCAGCTCTATTGACGTAATTAATACCCGTGCAGGAAGCGCAACCACAGACCGTGCACTGGACGTATATATCAACGGCGACGGTTATCTGCCTGTTAAAACAGGAGATGGCGTAGTCAAGTATACAAGAGTCGGCGTTTTGAGCTTTGACCTGGCAGGAAATCTGGTAGATCGAAACGGAAACCAGGTTCTGGGCTTCCGTTTAGACGAAACCACCAAGAATGCACAGCTGAATTCTGACGGCACCTCAAATGTACAGAATCTTGTAGGAATCAAAGTAGATCCCTCCGAATTGGATAAATATACAGGTATTGCAATTGGTCAAAACGGCGAAGTTACCGCTATTAAAGAGGGTGACCCCACGCTGACCCTTGGATCCGGAACCAGCTGGGTAAAAACATCCAGCTTAAATTCCTCATCCCTTTACAAAGGCAGCGTAACGATTTCATCTGCTACACCGTCTGCTAACGTTAAATTGATGCAGGGGAAGTACACTGACGGTACGGCATTTACAGGAACGATCAGTTTTCCAGCAGGTGCAGACATTCAGGGACCAGTAACAATTGGGTACGATGGCACAGACGTTGTATTAAGTTATAAAGATAAAAGTGGTGCTTCCAAGACCATTACCGGTACTGAAGGAACGCCAGGCGATGGAGATTATACTTTTTCAGTACCTGACATTTCAGGAGGAACCGCTACTGTTGCAGTTGAAGTTGACGCAACTGGAGCCGATGGTGTTAAACTTCCTGCTACTGGTACACTTACCCTTGGTACAGTAGTTCCTGACAGCGTTGCAGTAACCCTTACCACAACCAATAAAGCAGGTACTCCGGTTACCATAAACGGGACTGTCACATTAAACGGCGATACGGCTACTTTGACGGCAGGTGACATTACCCTTGAGCTTGATTCAGCAGCCTTTGGATCACTGGACTTTGATGATCTCAAAGATACCGTTCTCGGTACGGCAGGGCCTGGAGCAGGTAAGCCGGAAAAGATCGCGCATATCGCAGCGGTTAAGTTTACAAACCCTGACGGTCTTTCTCAGGACGGCGAAAGCTATTATGTGGAAACCACCAACTCCGGAGAAGCGGTAGCAACCACTCCAGGAAGCGGCGGAACAGGTAACTTCCTTGCTGGTTCTTTGGAAATGTCAAACGTTGACCTCTCACGAGAGTTTACTGAAATGATCATTACGCAGAGAGGCTTCCAGGCAAATACAAGAATGATCACCGTATCTGACGAAATGTTGTCAGAGCTGGTCAATATGAAGCGTTAATAAAGTAAAAGCAGTTCCCGGTTAAGCGGGAGGCAACCCCCGCTTAACTGGAATAACCATAATAAAAGAACAATACTGTATTCAGGAAACGCTGATTGAATTCAGTCATTGAATGGAATCAATCAGCGCTTCCCTAAAAAAGGAGCGAGAGATTAATCATGATTAAGCTTACCAAATTGAACAAGAACAACAATGAAACATTCATCTTGAACTGCGAGCTTATTGAGACCATTGAGGAGCGGCCTGATACTACCATCCGTCTTGTCAACGGCAAACATTTTGTTGTGGCGGAAAGCTCCGCTGAAGTGATCTCAAAAGTTGTAACCTTTAAAAGGAGCATCTACAGCAGATAAACCAAACCAACAAGGAGTAATTATAAATGGAATTCAGCGTTCTGATAGGCTATATCGCAATTATACTTGCACTGGTTTTCGGCATTGTTTTTACCGACGACGGCATCAGTTTTGCCCTCATTCAAAATTTTATCAACGGACAGAGCATATTCATCACTCTTGGAGGAACCTGTTTTGCATTGCTGGCAGCCTTTCCGTTCAAAACTTTCAAAAACGTGCCGAAGCATTTTAGACTGATCTTTGGCAGGGATCAAAAGGATCCCTATGAATACATAGAAATTATAACGGACCTCTCCAGAGAGGCAAGAAAAAAGGGTTTGCTGTCTTTAGAAGAAAAAGCACTGACCTTCGAGGATGAATTTCTAAAGGAGAGCGTACTGCTTATTGTAGACGCAATTGATTCCGATAAGCTTAAAATTTGGTTTGACCAAAAAATGGCTAATATAGACCGGAGGACTGAGGAAGAACTTAAATTTTACCAGATGGGAGCGGCTTTGGCTCCAGCCTTTGGTATGATTGGTACCCTCATTGGTCTTGTTAATATGCTAAAGGCCATGAATTTAGACGGAGGACCTGAGGTTCTGGGAGAAAATATGTCTGTAGCACTGATTACTACGTTCTACGGCTCCTTAATGGCGAATTGTTTATTTATCCCAATGGCTAACAAAATTGAAATGGCATACGACAGAGAGAGACTTTACAAAGAGTTGATCATAGAAGGGGTAATTTCAATAAAGGAAGGTGAGAACCCTAAATTTATACATGAAAAGCTATTAAATTTCCTGGAAGAGAATGAAAAAGCGCCAAGTTCAGACGGCGAGCGAAAAGGGCTCTTCAAAAGAAAGAGCAATGAATAAGTGAAAAGTGCAGATCAGAAATGATCAATCAGAAACTCGGTGCTTATTGGAAAATTACAAGGAAGTTGATAAATGATGGACAGGAAACGAAGAAGTAATAAAGTTAATAAAGATGCATGGCTCAATACCTACGCAGATATGATCACCCTTATCCTGGTATTTTTCATCCTTCTTTATTCGATGTCCACCATCGATCAGGAGAAATACCGGATGCTGGTGGAAGCTTTTACCGCTGATCCTGCAACGCTGGAGCAGATTCGACAGATGAACACGGATAATGACAACCAAGGGGGATCATCAGATAGCGAAGAGCAGAATGAGGCTCAGCAGGATGCTCAGAGCGAAAGTGAAAAAATAGATGACCTGAATAAGCTGTATGATTATCTCAAGGCTTATGTGAATGAAAATAACCTTCAAGATTCGGTTCAGATAGAAAAGGGAAAAAATCTAGTCTATGTCAGGTTTATGTCCTCATTATTCTTTGAGGCAGACCGGGCTGTTCTGAGGCCTGGTGGGACAGAAATCCTTGATTATGTAGGCAAAGCGCTTGGTGAAGTAGAACCCTATATCAAATTTATCCGCATCGACGGACATACCGCAGAAGCGGCGCCTGGCACAAGTACGGTGGACAATAGAGGATTATCCACAGACAGAGCAAATGAGGTACTAAGATATTTGGAAACCCGCTACGTCCATGAGCCTGCGAAGATGATGGCAGTGGGATATGGATACTACCGGCCTGTTGCGCCCAACGACTCTGAAGAGAACAGGGCAAAGAACAGGAGAGTTGAGATCCTCATCGCGCAGCAAGATACGCTTCAGGATGAGCTTGATAAAATTTACAGTCTTGATTACGGTACAAGTACAGGACAGGACAACGAGTAGGAGATAGCATTATGAGTGAAATTCTTTCCCAAAGTCAGATTGACAGCTTGCTGAGCAGTTTGACGAGCGGTACGAAGGAAATGGAACCTCCGGAGCAAAATGCGGGGAAAAAGGTGAAAGATTATGACTTTAGAAGCCCGAAGCTTTTTACACGGGAACAACTAAAGTTGTTATACAGCATTTATGAAAACTATGCCAGAATCCTATCCTCACATATCACCGGTATTCTGCAGACCTATACCCTTGTAGAAATCATAGAGGTAGAGGAACAGCAATATTATGAGTTCAATAATGCATTGCCAGACTCAGTGCTGATCGGCACCATCGATTTTTCTCTGAAGGAAGATCACAATGAAGAAGATCTGGTGCTAATGGATATTTCGAAAGACATCGGTTTTTGCTGTATCGACAGGCTGCTTGGGGGTTCAGGAAAACCCTTAGAGGCAGATCGTGAGTACACGGAAATCGAAATCGGCATCCTCGAGCATCTGATGCGTGGCATGGTAAATCTTATGAAAAATGTCTGGGTTGATTATTTGGAGGTAGCACCCAGGATGATCAAGGTTGAAACAAATGCCAGGATTCTCCAGGGAATCAGCGCAGATGAAAACGTCGTAATTGTGGTAATGAATTTTATGCTCAATGAGACACAGGGAAAAATGAATATCTGCATCCCTGCAACGACTCTGGAAACCATGTTCCGAATGAAGAATGCACTAGGCAAAAAGAGAGAACGAAGAGATCAACTGCTGGAGGCTCAAAGAAAAAAAGATATCCTCAGCGAAATCAGTCAGTCAGAGCTGGAGATCACAGCGATTCTGGGTACGATTGAGGTTATGTCAAGAGATTTGATCGATCTGGAAGTCGGAGACATCATTAAATTGAACAAACCTGAAAACTCCATGGTGGATCTGGCTGTGGGAGAGACCGTATGGTTCCGGGGAGAGATGGGTTCTTACAACAAGAAGAGGGCCATCGCTATCAAGGAGCCGATTAAGAGAGGAAGTGACCATATCAGATGACAAATGACAATGAAATTTACAAGCTGACACCGATGGAGATCGATGTCATCGGTGAAGTAATGAATATCAGTATGGGCGCGGGCGCTACGGCGATGTCCACCATACTGGACAGAAAGGTCAATATTACAACGCCGCGGATAGAAACCCTGGGAATTGAGGAATTTGAATTTTCTTATCTGGAGCCAGTGATAGGAGTTCTGATAAAGTATGTCGAGGGTATCGACGGAACCAATGTCCTGCTGCTGAGAGAGGAGGATCTGAAGAAGATTCTCGGAAATCTTCTTTCCATGGATCCCGCAGAGATGGTAGAGCTTGATGAAATTGGACTGAGCGCCGTTTCGGAGATCATGAATCAGATGATGGGTTCAGCCGCCAGCGCACTGGCATCCTTTTTAGGGCAGATCATCAACATCTCTCCGCCAGAGATTTTGGATACGACAGAAAATGTTAAAACAATCTTCTCTCTGACAGGAGATTCACTTGTAAGCATCAAATTTAATCTCAGTATTGATGGATTGGTGGACAGCGAATTTATCAGCGCTATGGATCCGCAGCTGGCGAAAAAAATAGTAAAGATGTCTCTTGGAGCCAGCGCGATGGAAGATGAAGCTGCGGATATTGAAGCAAGTGTTTCTGAGACAGGCCATGCAGATTCGTCCCAACCGGCGTCCGTTGCGCCTGCAGCAGCGCAGGCAGCACCAGCTCCGGCACCTGCAGCATATGCTGCTCAAAGCGCACACGTTCCCCAGGCACCGCCTGGACAGACCGCGCCCCAGGCACCTTACGCACCACAGCCATCCATGCAGCCGATGCAGGAGATGTCTTATCAGCAACCGATGTATTACGGAGAGCCGGCGGCGCAGCAGATGTATATGGATCCAAGAGTTGCTATGGTTGACCAGGCTCCCAAACAACAAGTTCAGGCAACCCCCTATAACTATAAACCGCTTGGGGTTGCACAAAAGGCTGCCGAACTCGGTATCGATGACAATAACCTTGAGCTGATTATGTCTGTTCCGGTTCAAATTACCGTAGAACTAGGGAAGACGAAAAAGAAGATCAAGGATATCGCAGAGCTTACCGTTGGGAATATTGTGGAGCTGAACAGGCAAGCCGGTGACCAGGTTGACGTAGTAGCCAACGGGCGCCTGATCGCAAAGGGAGACGTTGTCGTTGTAGACGATAACTACAGCGTAAGAATAACCGAAATCATCAAGGCGAAGGATACCAACGCCGAAGCAAATAAATAACAGATAATTAAAACAAGAGAGGTAAATGAAGATGGCAAAAATTTTGATAGTTGACGACGCAGCTTTTATGAGAATGATGGTAAAAGACAATCTCAAAAAGGCGGGATACACCGATTTTCTTGAAGCAGGAGACGGACAGGATGCGGTAACCAAATATACAGAAAACAATCCGGATATGGTTCTGCTGGATATCACCATGCCGGTTATGGATGGGATTCAGGCTCTTCAGGCGATCAAGCAAATCAATCCTCAGGCGAAAGTAGTCATGTGCTCCGCTATGGGTCAGGAAGGCATGGTTGTAGAAGCCATTAAACTGGGTGCACTGGACTTTATTGTAAAACCATTCAAACCGGAAAGGCTGATCCAGACGGTCAAAAACGTACTTGGATAATCCGTGGAGGCGTGAACTTTGATAGGAGATATTATTTCGATGCTGTTCGCCTTGATCGGCACAGTTTGCATCATACTTCTTACTTATTATGCCAGCAGATGGTATGCTAAGCGCATGGGCCCCATTGCGGGGGGAAGACATATCAAGGTAATTGACAGACTAGTGGTCAGTAAAACCGGTTCCCTTCTCATCGTGGAAATCAATGGAAGCCAGTACCTGATGGGGGTAAGCGACCAGAATGTACAGATTTTGATGCAGCTTGAGCAAAATATTTCGCTTGCGGATCATGAACGAGGAGAGGGTCTGAAAGGGCTGGTTGGTGCCGATGGCCTAAAAAGCTTTGCCGATATTCTCAAGAAATGGAAAGGTGTTGACTAGCTATGGAATTCATCATCAACGGACAGGGCTCCGATGTGGTTAAAATGATCATCATCATGACGATGATCAGCCTCGCGCCCTTTTTATTGTTAATGATGACCTGCTTTACCAGAATCATCATCGTATTTTCCTTCTTAAGAAATGCACTGGGTCTTCAGCAGACTCCGCCAAATCAGGTATTGATTGGCCTTGCTCTGTTTATCACCTTTTTTATCATGCAGCCGGTGCTGTCACAGGTTAATGAGACTGCGCTTCAGCCATATAATGATGGTTTGATCGAAACACAAGAGTTTCTAGACAGAGCCGCCGTTCCAATGAAGGAATTTATGCTAAAACAGACCACAAGCACCGAAGTACAGCTTTTTAAAAACCTATCTGCCAACGAGGAAATTTCTGCACTGGAGGGAACTGATCTGCCGCTGCATATTGTCGTGCCGGCATTTATGACCAGCGAACTCAAGCGGGCTTTTCTAATCGGCTTCCTGCTGTTCATCCCATTTCTGGTCATCGATCTGATCGTAGCCAGTACACTGATGTCCATGGGAATGATCATGCTCCCGCCGGTTATGATAGCACTTCCTTTTAAGGTGATGCTCTTCGTGGTGGTAGATGGTTGGGGTCTCCTGATTAAAACCCTTGTAATGACGTATAACTGAGGAAGGGAGCAACGAAATGAATACGATACAATTAACAGAAATATTCAGAGATGCCGTCTTAACCGGTTTCAAGGTCGCAGCTCCAATCCTAATTGTAAGCATATTGGTAGGCCTGTTTATTTCGATCATACAGGCAGCGACTTCCATTAATGAACAGACCATGACCTTTGTACCGAAGCTGATTGTCATTGCACTGATTTTAGTGGTTTTCGGAGGATGGATGCTTCAGCAGATGGTAGACCTGGTAAACCGGATCTTTGAGTTCATTGGCACATCCATATAGCTAAGAACACGATGATAATTCCGCAAGGGATGCGTATGGGGGACTGGGTTGTTAAGTGATTTAAATAGCTTTTATATCTTTTTGTTTACTAGCTGCAGAATGGCTGGCGTAATCTTCTTTAACCCGATTTTTGGGAGGAGAAATATTCCGACCATGGTGAAAATCGGCTTGGCCCTGGGAATTTCACTGAATGCATCCTACGGGATGCTGGATCTCCAGGTTGCTGATTACACAATCATCGATATGCTGCTTACAATAACCAAGGAATTAGCAGTGGGTTTGGCATTGGGGTTTGCTGTTCAGCTCTTTCTCTCTATTTTTCATATCGGAGGAGAGCTCATCGACCTTCAGATGGGTGTCAGTATGGCGCAGATGTATGACCCCACCAGCAATTCACAGATTTCTATCAGCGGAAATCTGCTGACGATTATGTATACACTGTTGTTCTTTATTACCAACAGTCATATTAATCTTTTGGCCATTGCGATTAAATCCTTTCTGGTCGTGCCTATAGGCGTCGGCGGAATGAGCGGAAAGATCGGAGTCTATTTTGTAGAACTTTTTGGATATATATTGGTATATTCTCTTCAGCTGGCTTTGCCTGTTGTCGTTACTGAGATTTTGGTTGAGATGGCTGTGGGAATCCTGATGAGAGTCGTTCCCAATATTAACGTCTTTGTCGTAAATCTGCAGCTCAAACTGATCGTTGGTATGATCGTCATAATAACAATCATACCGGTATTGGTCCATTTCATGGGCAAGCTGAATATGATCATGCTGGAGCGGCTGGAAAAGGTTCTTTTATACTTTATGTAAAAGCGGTAATCCGGGAAAGGGGGGATCACGTTGGCGGAAACGAATAAAACCGAAAAAGCGACCCCGAAAAAAAAGAAGGACGAACGGAAAAAGGGAAATGCGTTTCAAAGCAGAGATGTGGTCAGCATAGCCACCATCGTTATCGGCTTCATCCTCGTCAGCAAGCTGGGCAGCTTTATTGTCTCACAGATCAGAGAGCTATACGTCAGCGAGCTTCAGAAGATGAGCGGCCTTTACGCACTTTCCATTCCTGGTGCGCTTCAAATCATGAGGGAATCCATGGTTGTATTCTTCCTTTCAACAGTGCCGATTCTCATTGTGCTCACGGTCACAGGGGTTGTAATGACAGGAGCGCAGACAGGCTTCCTGGTATCTGGTGAACTGCTGAAATTTAAATATAACAGAATCAGTATGCTTCAGGGATTCAAACGGATGTTTTCCGTAAGGTCTGTTGTTCAGCTTGTGAAGTCACTGATCAAAGTAGCTGTTATCCTCTGGATTATTTATACCAGCATTCAGGATCTTCTGGTGGTAACCCCGGATCTCTTACATACCAGCTTTGATCAAAGTATTTCATTCATGCTTGACCGAATCATGTCCATCGTCTATAAGATTTGCCTGATCTTCGTCGCAGTGGCGGTATTGGATTTCGCATATGAGAAATTTGATTACGAGCAGAAGCTGAGAATGACGAAGCAGGAGGTAAAGGACGAATATAAACAAACAGAAGGCGATCCGTTTATCAAGGGCAAGATCAAAGAAAAGCAGCGGAAAATGAGTATGAATCGAATGATTCAGCAGGTTCCAAACGCTGATGTTATTGTAAGAAACCCCACCCATTTTGCGGTGGCTTTAAAATATGACCTGGAAAAGGATATGGCACCCATGGTTCTTGCAAAAGGGCAGGATCATATGGCCAAGCGGATTATCGCTGCTGGAGAAAAACATCATATCCTGATCACGGAAAATAAGCCTCTGGCAAGAAGCTTATATGAAACCGTTGAAGTAAACTCTTATATCCCGGCTGAGCTGTATCAGGCTGTGGCAGAACTCATGGCTTGGGTATACAGCACGAGAGAAAAAGGTAAAAAAGCAGTATGAAATTTCTAAAAAATGTAGTGGTGTTATTTGTTGTCATGATAGTGGCACTGATCATTATCCCTTTGCCTCCGTTTTTTTTGGATTTTATGTTCATCATAAGCATCACAATCTCACTAAT
This sequence comes from Clostridiales bacterium, assembly GCA_015243575.1. NCBI lineage: Bacteria > Bacillati > Bacillota > Clostridia > Peptostreptococcales > Anaerovoracaceae > Anoxybacterium > Anoxybacterium hadale. The sequence continues at coordinate 2,635,247 of CP042469.1, read as the reverse complement.
CATTCTGCTTACGACGATGTTCATTGGAGGGCCTCTTGATTTTTCCATATTCCCTTCCCTCCTGCTCATCACAACTCTGCTTCGGCTGGCGCTGAACATCTCATCCACCCGTTTGATACTTTCAAACGGAGGAGAAGCTGGACAGGTAATTGCAACCTTTGGTAATTTCGTACTGGGCGGCAATGCAATTGTAGGATTTATCGTATTTATTATTATCGTAATTGTTCAGTTTATCGTTATCACAAAGGGTGCAGAGAGAATTGCGGAAGTATCTGCGAGATTTACTTTGGATGCGATGCCAGGAAAACAAATGGCAATCGACGCCGACCTGAGCTCAGGCTTGATCAACGAACAGGAAGCAAGAGAAAGAAGAAAATACATCCAAAGAGAAGCAGAATTTTACGGAGCAATGGATGGAGCTACGAAACTTGTAAAAGGCGATGCCATCGCATCGATCATCATCGCCATGGTAAACCTTATTGCAGGAACGATCATCGGTATGATCCAGGGGGGAATGTCCTTTACACAGGTCCTTGCCGTTTACTCCATTGCAACGGTAGGCGACGGTCTTGTCGGCCAGTTGCCTGCGCTTATGATCTCAACAGCCACAGGCATGATCGTTACGAGAGCAGCATCCGAAAGTAATCTCAATGAGGATGTTAGGAAGCAGTTCATGTCACAGCCGAAAGTGCTTTTGATTTCAGGAATTGTCATCCTGGCGATGTGCCTGATACCCGGTGCTCCGGTGATTCAGATCGCGGTGCTGGCCTTTGTTCTCATCGCACTAGGGATCAGCTTAATGCGTTCTGCTACGGTGCAGCAGAAAAAGGAAGAAGTCACCGAAATGCAGGAGTTCCTCGAAGAGGAGAGCAACGAAGCGAACTTTTATCGCAATATTGATAATGTATACAACCTTTTGGGAGTGGAACCCATTGAAATGGAATTCGGTTATTCTTTGCTGCCACTGGTTGATGAAGGCAGCGGAGGCAGCTTTATCGATCGAATCGTCATTTTCCGGAAGCAGTTTGCCATGGAAATGGGCGTTGTTGTTCCCACCGTTCGGCTTCGCGACAACGGGCTGATTAACCCAAACCAGTACCTGATCAAGATCAAAGGAGAAGAGGTAGCACGGGGAGAAGTCCTGGTTGATTATTATCTGGCCCTTGACCCGGGGAATTGTACCGGCCCTATCGAGGGGATTGACACCATCGAGCCCGCCTACGGAATCCCAGGAAAATGGATCACGGAAAACGAAAGAGAGATGGCTGAGGTTTATGGCTACACAGTAATTGACGCATTGTCGGTTATCGTAACCCACTTGTCCGAGATGATCAAGAAGCATATTCACGAGCTTGTCAGCAGACAGGACATTAATATCCTTCTGCAGAACGCGTCAAAGGCAAACCAGGCTATTGTAGATGATGTAATCCCGGGAGTCATCAGCGTTTCAGATCTTCAAAAGATCCTCATGAACCTTCTGAAGGAAGGCATCCCCATCAGGGATATGGAGAGTATTTTGGAAACCCTTGGCGATCAAGGAGTTGCAATCAAAGACACCGACCTGCTGACGGAATATGTGAGACAGAAGCTGAAACGTACGATTACAAGAAAATATACCGACGGAGCCAGCATCAAGGTGATCTCCCTCGACCAGACCATAGAAAATACAATCCTTAGCTCTGCAAAGAAAAGTGAACACGGCACCTACCTTGCCATTGAACCGCAGGTGGTGCAGCGGATTGTAGAAGGTGCGTCGGAGCAGATTGAAAAAGTAAAAGACCTGATGCATCAACCGGTGATTCTCACATCGCCCATTGTTAGAATTTATTTTAAACGACTGATAGACCAGTTTTTGCCGAATCTTACGGTACTGTCCTTTAATGAAATTGACACCAATATACAGATTCAGGCCATTGGTATTATTCAGATAAAAGATTAGTGAAAATACAAGATTTTCAGGAAAAGAGGTGAGGTTTCATGTATTCTGCTGAAGTGAATGAAGACGATAAGCTCCTACGGCTGTGGGACTGTTATAAACGGAATAAAAGCATTGAAGCAAGAAATGAAATTGTGTTACAATATACCAATCTTGTCAGGAAAATCGTTCTGAGATTCAAGGGAAGTTACAGCAATTTTGGTCAGCTGGACGACATGGTAAATCAGGGGATCATCGCACTGATTGATGCCGTAGAAAAATTCGATCCTGATATGGGCAATAAATTTGAAACCTTTGCTTCTCTCAAGATAAAGGGTTCGATTATCGACTTTATGCGAAAGCAGGACTGGGTTCCGAGAAACCAGAGAAACCTATCCAAAGAATTGGATGAAATCTATAACGAACTGTATGCTGAGCGTGGATATGAGCCCACCAAGCAGGAAATGGCAGATAAGATGGGGGTAACCCTTACCAATCTGGATAAAATTCTGCAGCAGAGACATAACTCCATCATTCTGTCGTATGAAGAAGCCATCAATGAAAAGATGATGATCGCGTCTCCTCTCATCGTAAATGAAAGTGATAAGGAAACGCCGGAAGCAGGGCTGCTGTATGATGAACTGAAAGAAAAACTTATGGAAGCCATCGATCAGCTCAACGAAAAAGAACGGCTGGTTGTATCTCTATACTACTATGAAAATTTGAAACTAAAGGAAATTGCGGAAGTAATGAGCATCACAGAATCCCGAGTGTCTCAAATCCATTCCGCAGCAATCATTAAGATGAAAAATCGATTAAATAATTATTAGGAGGGCTCGTTATGGTAAGAGGTTTTTACTCTGCAGCTGCCGGAGTCTTTACTCGGCAGAAAGCAATGAATACAATTGCAAACAATATTTCCAATGCCTCCACTGCCGGTTATAAAAGCAGCGTTACGGTGGAATCCAGTTTTGGAGAGCATCTGGTAGCGAGAATGAGCAAGCTGGACGGTGTTTCAAACAGCAATATCGGGCCTGGTGCATTTATCACAATCAACAGCTCGGAAGAGACAGACTTCACGCAGGGCAGCCTGGAATCTACAGGAAGACCTGTCGATATGGCGATTAATGGGAATGGTTTCTTTCTTGTCGAGAGTGAGACCTACGGACCGGTGCTGACGAGAAACGGTCAGTTTGAAATCGACGGTGATGGAGATCTTTATCTTCCCGGAGTAGGGAAGGTACTGAATGACGGTGAGAGCTCTATTAATTTAGCGAACAGCAGCTTTACCGTAGGCCCAACAGGTGTGATCAGCGTTGATGGAGAAGAAGCGGATAGTCTGTATATTGCGGTACCCGATGAAGATGCGGTTCTGAAAAGCGTAGGACCAGGTGTCTTTACTGTAGAGGATGAGGCTTATGATCAGGCTGAGACGGAAAACTATTACTTAATGCAGGGAACCGTTGAAAAGTCCAACATCAATATGGCAAAGGAAATGAGCCGGCTTATCGCAGGGCAAAGTCATTATCAGGCTTGTACCCAGATCGTAAAGATGTATGATGCGATTAATCAGATCGCCGTCAATCAGATCGGAAAGATCGGTTAGATCGATTGGATCGATTTCAACTGTTAGTATAATATAAGGAGAAAAATACATGATCAGAGGATTTTATTCAGGGACATCCTGTGTCATAAGCCAGCAGACAAATCTCAATACGATCGCAAATAATATTGCCAATGTCAATACTACGGCATTTAAGCCGCAGCAGGCAGCTTTCTCTGCACTGATGTATCAAAGCCTCTATGGAGGAGGCGGTGAGAATAATTATATTCAGACCGGACATGGTGTAAGGGTTGAGAAAACCGGTACGGATTTCAACCAGGGTGATTTGCAAAATACGAATCAGCCTATGGACTGCGCCATTATGGGAGACGGATTTTTCGCTATTGAAAATCGTGAGGATGGCAGCCTTACCTACAGTCGGGATGGCAGTTTTAAAGTGAGTTTGGATGATTCAGAGGCATACCTGGTGAATTCGGCAGGAAACTACGTGCTGGATGCGGACGGCGAACGGATCGTTGTTCCAGAAACTACAACGAAAAAAGATTCAAATGGAAATACTGTTACAGAGGGAGGCTTTAAAGCTTCTATGGTCGGTGTTTATACCTTTCCAAACCAATATAGCCTTGAGGTCATTGGAGGAAATCAATACAGAGAGACGGAAGCTTCAGGAGAGGCCGAGGCAATGGAGACACCTGCTGTAAAGAGCGGCTTTCTGGAAGGATCCAGAGTACAGATTGCGCAAGAACTTGTAAAGATGATCGAAGCCTCCAAGGGATTCTCCTTTGGCTCTAAAATTGTACAAACAGCCGACGAGATGGAAAAAATTATCAACCAGCTCCGCTAATACCTTAACATCAGTTGACGATTCGTTTAGTTTCATCGAAACTTTTAGTGCAATATGATCGAAATCTGTGCTATCATCAATTAACAGGAAAAATCATGCAGCTGAATCGTTTATTTGATTTTCAAACAGCAGTTTCCCCGCGTTCTATTGCAAGAGACCCTCAAAAAACTGCTCGATCAAGGTAAGGAGAGGAAAATGAACCAAGTTGAAACTTCGCAAAACAATCTGAATGAGGAAGAAATTCCCCAGAGTAAACCGGTGACGTTAATTGAGGCCAGTTCCAGTGATGATGGGATGACAGGCTATATCAAAATGATCAAGCAATGTCCAGATCCTGATCCGGTGACCCAAGAGCAGCTTATGGAAGCCTTGCAGATGAATAAAATCATATATGGCATCAAAGAAACCTCCGTAGAAAAGCTGGCAGCAAGACCCATCTATAATATCAGGATTGAAGTTGCCAAAGGAGTTCCTCCGGTGGACGGGGAAGATGGGCAAATTACATACTTTGTAAAAAGAGATTCTGAATATCATCCTGAGTATAATCTTGAAGGTGCCATTGATTATAAGAATCTTGACTATTTTCAGATTGTTAGCCAAGGGCAGGTTCTTGCCGAGATCAAAAAAGAGACAGAAGGCGTTGACGGAAAAAATATATTTGGCGGTATTGTGCCCTCCAGAAGCGGCAGACCCGCAGGATCGCCTGTTGGGAAGAATACCCATCTGATTGAGAACAATACCCAGCTTGTGGCAGATTGCGATGGTGTCATTCGGTTCCTTCGGGATTCTGTGGATGTAAATGACATGCTGAAAGTTAAGTCCAGCGTGGATCAGCTCACTGGAAATATTAAATTCTCCGGCGATGTTACCATTGAAGGTGATGTTTGTGACGGATTTTCTGTGAAATCCGGCGGCAATGTCATCATCAAGGGTGTGGTGGAGGATGCGGATATTGAAGCTGCAGGAAACGTTCATATTTCAAATGGGATCAACGGCGGAGGACAATTTAGGATTTTTGTGGGCGGAAATTTGAAATGTAAATACATTGAGCACGCAAAGATTCATGTAGAAGGAAACATCAATGCCGACTATATTATCGACAGCAATGTGACCTGTATGGGAAATATTGAGCTAGCCGGAAGCAGAGAGCTTATCGCTGGAGGAGAGATCAAAGTTCTTGGTCAGCTTCGTGCGAAAGACATTGGAACAGCTAGTGAAAGAGCTACAAAAATTGAAGTATTAGGCGTAAAAATTATGGATACGGAATCGATAGAAAAGCTGGTGAATCAAAGAGACGAGCTTGGTGTCAGATTGCAGCAGCTGGCTGAGAATACCGCAAAGCTTAGCCAATCCAGAATGGGTGCGGGAGAATCTGTAATGGAGCAGTTATCCACAGCGAAGAGGCAGATAATGACGCTGAAAGATAAAATAGAACTGCTGAATTCACAGATTCAACAGCTTGAAAAAGAATGGACAATGGAATTTCCCGGCGCGGTTTTATGTAAAAGAAAGATCTACCAGGGGGTAAAGATCAGTTTTGGTGAGGAACGGTTCCACTTTGAACTTGACAACATAGAGCATTGCAGGATATTTTGGAGTGAGGGAAGTATTGTTCACGGTATGCTATAGATAATCGATCCTGAAATGTGAGGTGAGAACAGCTTGACGGAAAATAGTTCTTATATAAAAATCAGTGTATTTTACTCTGAGGGACAATCGACGGTCTCCTCCAATAATATCAGTGTTCTTGACAACAGGATCATACTGAGGGGGGAAGACTTTGATTTGGTTCCTCATAAATCTGTAGTGGACATAGCAGGATATTTAAAAGACGGAGTTGTTTTCATGAGCGGAAGGGTTACTCTTTCCACGACATCTCAAGTCAATCTGGACATTATTAAAACTGACGGGAAGCAGGAAAGAAGAACCTACTTAAAAGTAAAGGCAGACTTAAAAACAAAGCTCCTTAGGGCTTATTCAAAGGGAAAGAGAAAACGATCCTATCTGATCGACGAAGGGATACAAACCAGAGATATCAGTCTCGGAGGCGTAGCATTTTTTTCCAATCGTACGCTGCTGAAAAAACAAATTGTAACCATTGATTTCAGCATGATAAAGCCGGGCTTTATTGCTCGGGCGGAAATCCTCAGAAAAGAAAGAGGACATTTCGGGGGCTATCGATTCAAATATGGCTGCAGGTTCCTTGAAATCGGAGGAGAAGAGGAACGAGTACTCTGTGAATACGTATTTAAAAAGCAGCTTGAAAATCACAGAAGACTGACGCGAATGAGCGATGATATAAATTAGGGGAGTACAGACTGATTTGGATACAAATCTTGTTGGTATTTTCCATAACATGAAAATGACGAATGGAGGCGGGGCTGATGTCCAAAACAGTTGCGATAACAAATCAAAAAGGCGGGGTGGGTAAGACATCCACAGCGAGTGCTGTAGTCAGCGGTTTAGCGGAGAAGGGCTATAAGATTCTGGCGATCGATCTTGACCCTCAAGGTAATTTGGGATTTTGTCTTGGCGCAGAAATAGACAACAGTCCAACAGTATATGAGCTGATGAAGGGGACTGTGCCTGTTGAGCAGGTAATCCAGCGAAATCAAGGCATTGATATTATCCCATCCAATATTCTTCTCAGCGGAGCAGAACTGGAGTTTTCTCAGCTTGGAAGAGAATATCTGCTGAAGAATGGCATCGCTCCAGTCAGAGGGAATTATGACTATATCGTAATCGATACACCGCCGGCGCTCAATATCCTAACGGTTAACGCATATACCGCTACAGACAATATCATTATCCCCATGATTCCGGAAATATTAAGTCTCCTTGGAATTTCACAGCTGAGAGAGACCATTGAATTGGTAAAGGGGATTTATAATCCAAAGATTGAAGTATTAGGCATTCTTTTGAATAAATACGATAGACGTAGAATTCTGACAAAAGATGTGGAAGAAATGGCTGAAATCATAGCCAAAGAATTGGATACAAAAGTATTTAAAACGAAAATTCGTTCCTCTGTTTCCGTTGCGGAAGCACCGGCCCACGGAGAAAGCGTATATAAATATTCACCCAGGGCGAATACGACAAAGGACTATCGTCAGCTTGTTGATGAGTTGATTACTCAGAAGGGAATGAAACTGGATGGCGAAGAAAAGCAATAAAACGGAACACGTTCTGAAGCTGATTACGAAGAATGATGATGCGGATCAGGACGATCTGTTTGGTTTGCCCCAGGAGTTTGCCGTAAGCGGCAGTAATGCACCAGCCTCAAAACCGGACGAGCCTCCAAAAGCAGAAAAGCCCAAGAGAGGGAAATCGGCAGCTAGGATCCCGATGCCTGAACCAACCGAAGCTGTATCAAAGGCAGCGGAACCGGAGCCAGAATCGAAACCCCTGCCAGAATCCAAACCTCTCCCAAAGCCAGAAGAGAAATCTCTACCGGAACCGGAGCCAAAACCAGAACCGGAGCCAAAACCAGAACCGGAGCCGAAACCAGAACCGGAATCGGAACCGAAACCTATGATAGCGTCGGAAGCCTCTGAGCCTGCGGCTGCGGAAAGCCAACTCAGTGCTGCTGTTGAAAAAAGTGGTCGATTGATTAATCTGGCTGAGGTATTGGTCAAAGAAAAGATTGGGCTGGTTATGGAAAAAATGAAGGTGTGTACCTGCCAAACTTGTGTCAGTGATATTACGGCACTTACGCTGAATTCACTTCCTGCGAAATACGTTACCGCTGATAAGGGCAAGCAGTCTATCCAGCTGGATACTTATAAAAAGCAATATGAAACAGATATTCTGGCTGCGCTGACGAAAGCCTGTGTTCGTGTTAAGGCTTCTCCAAGGCACATGAAAAAATGAGGTGAAGATTTGTTAACAAATTATGATGAACTAAATGACGTACAGATCGATGTACTAAGAGAAATTGGTAATATTGGTGCAGGAAATGCTGCCACCGCTCTTTCCACTATCTTGGACGAGCGAGTTGAAATCAGCCTGCCCAGAGTAAGAATTACTGATTTTGATACGGCTGTCAATGCTCTTGGCGGTGCTGAAACAATGACTGTGGGCGTTCTGGTAAACTTTTCAGGTGAAGCCAACGGAATGATTATGTTTCTTCTGAATATGGAAGATGCAAAAGCAATTATGAGCATATTGATTCAGGATGAGGGTGAGGACAATGGGCAGCTCAGTGAACTAAAACTATCTGCTATTAAGGAAATCGGCAATATTCTAGGCTCCTCCTACATCAATTCCATATCAACACTTACAGGGCTTACCATAAATATTTCCATTCCATATATTGCAATTGACATGGCAGGAGCGTTGATGAGTGTACCGATTATTGAATTTGGATCTGTAGGTGATAAGGTAATGTTTATTGAAGAATGTTTTTCTGCAGAAGAGAATAATCTCACAAGCAATATCATCATGTTTGCAGAAATTGAAACATTAAAAATAATAATGGAAAGATTAGGACTTGGAATATGAGCGAATTACTGGTCGTTGGAATTTCTGACTATAAACTGGCCAGATGTCCGAATGTATTTGTAACGTATGCGCTCGGGTCGTGTGTAGGAATATGTCTTTATGACAGGCAGGTTAAGGTTGGTGGATTATCCCATATCATGCTTCCTGAAAGCAGCATGTTTTCGAAAAATGAAGTAAATAGAATGAAATTTGCAGATACCGCAATTGTGGATCTTGTAAGAGATCTGACAAGGCTTGGTGCCGACAGCCGCAAACTTGTTGCAAAAATTGCGGGAGGAGCTCAAATGTTCGAAGTTCAGCCTGGCAGTGCCATCGGTACCATTGGAGAGCGAAATATTGTCAGCGTAAAGAACGCACTATATAGTCTGAAGATACCAATCATTGCAGAGGATACCGGCCTCAACTATGGAAGAACCGTTTATTTTGACTTGGATACCGGTATTATGAAGGTTCAGTCCCTCAGTCGAAGCATAAAAGAATTTTAAACGTTAAGTTTTACAGCTTATGGCCGATATATAAACTACGGATAGTAACCTGCCCAATCTGCAAAGCAGATTGAAAGCGGACTTGTGGAAAGACTAGCATCCAGCAAATTGAAAGGAGAATAACAATGTCTGATGTATATGATGAAAGCAAAGTTTTAGAAGAGGATACCCAGCACGGCAGATTTCTGACCTTCACTTTAGAGGATGAAGTATATGGGATCGAAATAAAGTACGTCACAGAAATCATTGGAATCCAATCTATTACAAAGGTACCTGAGGTTCCAGATTATGTAAAAGGCATCATCAATTTAAGAGGAAAAATTATTCCGGTAATCGATGTCAGGCTGAAATTTGGAAAACAGCCCATGGAATATGATGATAGAACCTGTATTGTAGTAATCGATATCAGTGAAGTTTCAGTGGGACTGATCGTAGATAATGTTGATGAAGTATTAACCATTGATGATCAGGACATCGCAGCACCCCCAGCCAATAAAACCGGATTCGAAAACAGATATATCAAAGGAATCGGCAAGGCAGGAGAACGGGTTCAGTTGCTTCTGGACTGCGAGAGACTATTAAAGACAGACGAAATGGAACTCATTGAATCCATCAACTAAAACTGGGATCTTTGTTTGGTGTTGGGCTGCTTTAGCCGCATATGCTGAAAAATCATAAAAACAGAACAGTGGTAAGTGAAAAAGCCAGCTAAATACTGATTCTAACGGTATGGCTTTTTCTGTTGTTGTGAGGCAGAAATAACGGGTTTTAGGGTGCGTTTGGCCTTTCGAAAAACCGGGTATATGCTAATTGAAACAGTCAATGGGTGCAGGATTACGATCTGCTGAAGATAAAGTGCCTAAGGAAAGGGGTTAATTGGATGAAAGTGTCGCGTAAGATAAAAGTGCTAATAGTAGATGATTCACTTTTGTTTAGAGAGACTCTGGCCAGAGAGGTTGGGAAGGATTTTGGAATTGAGGTAGTCGGAACTGCGGAAGATCCGTTTATGGCAAGAGATAAAATCTTGGAACTTAAGCCGGATGTTGTTACTTTAGACGTTGAAATGCCTAAAATGGACGGAATTGCTTTCTTGAAAAAGCTGATGCCGCAATATCCGTTGCCAGTAATTGTGGTGAGCTCCATCGGAAAAAATGTTTTTGAAGCGTTAGACGCAGGCGCAGTGGATTTTGTTACCAAACCTGATGTCAGCAAGCAGGGGGGAATGAATTCCTTCATTAATGAGCTCATCGTTAAGATAAAAATAGCATCGACCGCGAAGGTTGGCAGCTATAAAAAAGATTATGAAGCGGCCCGTATCGTTTCTGAGCATGGAACCGATATCTCTAATATGATTTTGGCCATCGGAGCTTCCACAGGAGGAACCGAAGCGATTTATAAGGTAATCACAGCATTCCCCAGGGATATGCCGGGAATCCTCATCGTTCAGCATATGCCTCCAGTCTTTACAAGACTTTATGCGGATAGGCTGAACAATTCCTGTAAACTGGAAGTGAAGGAAGCCCAAGACGGCGATTTGGTAAAACCGGGAAGGGTGCTAGTGGCTGCAGGTGATTTTCACATGAGATTGGCAAAGGGTCCTACCGGCTATTATGTAAAATGTGCGCAGGGAGAAAAGGTGAACGGCCACTGCCCCTCCGTAGATGTACTTTTTGACTCCGTCGCAGAAGTAGCAAAGGACAAAGCCATCGGCGTAATCTTAACCGGAATGGGGGCAGATGGTGCAAAGGGTTTGTTGAATATGCGTAAGAAGGGTGCATACACCATAGGGCAGGATGAAAAATCATCCACGGTATATGGGATGCCTATGGTGTCGTATAACATCGGTGCTGTTGCCAAGCAGCTGCCACTAGATCGTATCCCACAAGAAATATGCAACCATTTGTCGATTAAATAATCGATCCTAAATTGATTATAAGTGAAATTAATATAATAAGTAAAAATAAAATCTACAATTGTAAAAAATTGTGGATTTTTTTGTTAAGTAATCGCATAACCAACCGATAAAATAATGGCGTCCGGGAGACCGGAATTGATCAACATCATAGAGGAGAGAAATTATATGCTACTAAAGTTATTATCCATTCGATCGAAGCTGGCGATTCTGATCGTCCTGCCGCTTGCGGCTGCAATTACTGTGACCCTTATCGGTTTGTTTTATGTTGACAAAATAAGTGATAGCCTGACAAAGAGCTTGTATGAGGAGAGTTTCAACAATATCTCTTTCGTTCTCAGCGCAGAAGGCGATCTCTTTCAGGCCAGAGACTGCATTAACGCAATTCTGTTAGATGACAGCAAAGGGTTGATGGATCCGGCGTTAAAGCTTAAATATACAAAAGAATTTAATGGGTATACCTTGAAAATACAGGAAAACACAAAAAAGACGATGTACGTTTTAGCGGAGGACCAAACACGCTGGGAGAATCTTCCTGATGAAATATCCGGAATGACTGCGTTTGAGCATTATGAAGCCTTTGAAAAGGATTTTGCTGCTTGGTTGAAACTGTCGGGGCAGATTGCAAGTACCTATACTGTCAGCGATGATTGGGAAGATCTCTTCGCCAGTTCTCGTGAGCATCTGGACGCCCTGAGCAGGCTGGTAGAGGCAGGGGCCAGGGAAGAAATTGACCGAAATGAGCTGAGCAAAAACACGATGGTAATGATTATGGCAATTATCAACATTGGTGTGCTGCTTATCACTTCGGTTCTGTCGATTTTTGTAATACGATCTATTACCGGCCCTTTGAAAAAATCTGTGCTGATGCTGCAGGAAATGGTACGAGGCAAGCTGAGCAGGCGCCTGAATCTCGATCAGAGAGATGAAATAGGGGTCATGGGGAAAACCCTCGACCAGTATGCTGAAAATCTGCAGAAAAATGTGATAGGGGCCTTGAAAAGGATTTCGGAAGGAGATCTGGATATTGAAATCGAGAATACTGATCCCGAGGATGAAATCAGTCCGGTGATCAAAACAACGGCAGACAACCTGAATGCGCTTGTGACAGAAGCAGAGAAGTTAACCGTTGCTGCAGTAGAAGGAAATCTTGAAGTCAGGGGAGATGCCGGACGTTTTCAGGGAGGATACTATGACATTGTTGCAGGAGTCAATGCTGCTTTGGATTCGTTGATCAATCCCTTAAAAGTTGCGGCAAACTATATGGAGCGAATCAGTAAAGGCGATATTCCTCCCGTAATTACTGAGCACTACCGGGGCGACTTTGATCTGATCAAGGACAATATAAATACCTGCATACGGACTGTCAATCAGCTCGTTGATGGCATGGACGAACTATCTGAGATGACCCTCAACGGCAATCTGCTCGCCCGGGGCGATGAAGCCAGATATGACGGGGACTTTGCAAAAATTGTGAATGGTGTAAATCTAACACTGGACACTTTGGTGGGATACATTAACGAGATGCCTGCGCCGGTCCTGATTATTGACAGAGAATTCACAGTTCGTTATATCAACCACTCAGGAGCAGCTCTTCTGGAAAAACCCCAGGCGGAAGTGATCGGAAAAAAATGTTGGGATGAATTTCAAACCAGCCAATGTCATACTGAAAAGTGTGCCTGCTTCCAAGCAATGGAACGGGATGAACGGGTTACGGAAGAAACTGACGCACGTCCATGCGGAAAAGCCCTTGAGATCCAATATACGGGCATACCGATCAAGGATCGCAGCAACCATGTGATCGGAGCTATCGAGTTATTTACAGATCAAACTCACATTAAAAATGCAGTTAAGGTCTCTGAAAAACAGGCCCGATTCCAGCTGACTGAGGTAGAAAAACTGATCTATAATCTTGAGAAAATTTCCGTCGGTGATCTGAATCTTGCTCTGAATGTTGAGACCACCGATGCGGATACTGCTGAAATAGGCTTTAACTTTGAAAAGATCAATCAGAGCCTGGAACAGAGCGTGAGTGCCCTGAGATCCATGTTGGATGATGTGGATATGCTTGCGCAGGCAGCAGTGGAAGGAAGGCTGGATGTCAGAGCGGATGAAGGGCATCATCAGGGAAGCTATCAAAAAATTGTGGGAGGCGTAAACCAGACTCTGGATGCTGTGATCGCGCCCGTCGCTGAAGCATCTCAGGTGCTTCAGGAAATGGCAAAGGGAAACCTGCAGATCAGCATGAATGGAGCTTATCAGGGCGACCATGCGGCGATTAAGAATGCACTCAATGAGACAATAGACAATATCAGGAGCTACGTGAGTGAAATTTCACATGTGCTTGCCCAGATCAGTGAGGGCAACCTTGATCAAGCAATTACTGCGGATTATAAAGGGGATTTCATAGCGATCAAAGACTCTTTGAATCAAATTGTAACGTCATTAAGTCAAACCATGAGCGAGATCAGCGAAGCGGCGGAACAGGTGGCTGCAGGATCAAGGCAGGTGTCCGACGGAAGCCAGGCCCTTTCCCAGGGCTCCACAGAGCAGGCAAGCTCCATTCAGGAACTAACTGCATCTATCGCTGAGATTGCATCCCAGACAAGGCAGAATGCACTGAATGCAAATGAGGCCAGTGAGCTTGCGGCAGATGCCAGAGATAATGCGGAAAAGGGCAATGGCCAGATGAAGGAAATGCTGAGATCAATGGTTGACATCAATGATTCCTCAGCCAACATCTCAAAGATCATCAAGGTTATAGACGATATCGCGTTTCAGACCAACATCCTGGCGCTGAATGCGGCGGTAGAGGCAGCCAGAGCAGGCCAGCACGGAAAAGGCTTTGCTGTAGTAGCCGAGGAGGTACGAAATCTTGCGGCAAGAAGCGCAGCCGCAGCCAGAGAGACGACAGAACTCATCGAAGGCTCCATCGGCAAGGTCCAGACAGGAACGAAGATTGCCAACGAAACAGCCGCAGCACTGGTGGAAATCGTAGAAGGAATCGAAAAGTCCGCCAGCCTGGTAGGGAATATTGCAGAAGCATCCAACGAGCAAGCGACGGGAATCGCTCAGATCAACAAGGGAATCGAGCAGGTGTCCCAGGTAACTCAGAATAACTCAGCAACTGCAGAGCAAAGCGCCGCAGCCAGTGAAGAACTTTCCGGACAGGCAGAACTGTTGAAAGAAATGGTAGGAAGGTTCAAGGTGAATAAGGGCACCAAGGCTTTACCCGGTGCTGATTCAGAACTTTTGACGGAAACTCCTCAAGGAAATCGTCAAAAGCCGGAGAATATCGGTGTCAGAATCTTACTTGGGGAGGATGATCAGGATAAATATTAATCCATCTTACTAAAAAAAGTCGAAATAGAGGTTATTCTCCCGGAAAATGTAAATGAAAATCTACTTAAGTTGTGCCATACTGTGCCGATAAATACATAGTAATACTAGTTTCATACACATGATGATTCGGGAAGGTGGGTTAAATGAATAAGATCAATGCGGCTGAATTAACCGAATACGGTTTGCAGAAGCGGGATGGCTTGAATACAAAGCTGATGAGCTTAAGCAGTAGCATGGAATCGATCAGGGAAGTAATCCGTGAATACGATACTTTGATCAAACAAGTTTTCCTAAAAATTAAATCGGTACAGGGAATTGCCAATAAAACAAATCTTTTGGCAATCAACGCATCGATAGAGACCATTCATGCTTCGGATCTGTTAGCCAGTTTTGAAGAAATCGTAGAAAAGAATTTAATGATACAGGCAAAAATTATATCACAGATTCTTGAGTATGATCCCGATTTCTTTTATCAGGACGGAGGCGCATTTGCAAGAGAATGTGGCATGGAGGAGTTTTATGTTACTGACAGTGAAGGTATTGTACAGTTTACAAATATGCCTTCATGGAAAAACTCAGCCTTAAAATCATCTGAAATATTAAGAATCCTGAAGAATCCCGAACTTGAAATTGCGCTTCCCTCCGTAGGAAACGGATTTGATGGTGAGCTGCAGAAGACGGTGGGAGTTGCCAGATTGGATCAGCCTGGGATTATTCAGACGGGGGCTCATTTTGTTCGGCCTAAGGGTCAGCTTGCAATTGATGGTTTTGGAGTCGTTGCGCAGGAGGCAAAGCGGCTCGCTGATGTTTCGAAAGAGATTTCGGCAAGGATTACAGCGCTGACGAATGAACTCGGCAGTATGCTTGAGAGGCTGAAAACGATTTATGATGAGGCAGACAAGGGAATCAAAGCATGTTCAGAAGCAGCTGCTTTGGCAGAAGCGGTTCCTCTAAAAGAGCAGGAGGCGCGGCTGGATGATCTCAAAGGAACATTGAAACAGCTTGATATGGATTTTGATGAGTCAAGGAAGTATTTTAAGAGTATCTTATCACCGCTGACGGAACTGATCAATATCGCCCGGCAAACGAATCTTCTCGGTGTGAGAGCGGCGATTGAAGCCGCCCACTCTACCAATGACAAGCAGGATTTTGACAATCTGCTGAACCGGCACATGACCGCGGAAGCGAAGCTGGTAGCGTTGCTGATTGAGCGGAGACCGGATATTACCATAGACCAGATGGAAGAACTGGGCGAGAAGATTGATATTGCAGAAATTTGGATTGCCGATGAAAATGCTGCGGTTGAGCTAACCAATATTCGAGCGGGTATCGGTTTTGTTTTCCAAAATGAGGGGCAGACAGCACCGTTTTTGCGAATTATTTCGAACCCAAATCTGATTGTATCACCCCCGCCTTCCCTTCGAACGCTGGATAATCGCGTATTTAAATACGTTGGTGTAGGTAGAAAAGACAAGCCTGGATTTTTACAGGTTGGAATCCCTTCCAAGCTGTATGGGGAAAGCACAGCGGAAGGATTTTCCGTTGTGGCGAAGCAGATCAAAAACCTCGCCGAGCAGTCCAGAGAAACCACCACCGAGATAGAAGCGATTGTGGAGGATATGGATCATAAGGCAAAAAAGGCAACGGAACAGATGAAAATCGTTCAGCGATACCGTATGGAAGCGGCTCGAGAGCTGGAACGACTGACTTAGGCTTTGAATGAACGAAAATCAGAAATCAATTGAATGAAAAAAACAGGGTATCAAATGCTTACCATTGTTGCTCTTCACCCAGACTGGCCGTGAATCGCAACCTGCATTTGATACCCTGTTTCATATTGGATCAGTTACTTTGAAATCAATCAGATGATTCGCAGCGTCCAATCCTCAATGTTCCATACGTCTGTTATCCAGTCCTGATAAAATTCAGGCTCATGACAAACCAGCAGCACGGTTCCCTTAAAATCAATGAGAGCCTTTTTTAATTCGGCCTTTGCTTCTACGTCCAAATGGTTTGTTGGTTCGTCCAGAACCAGCCAGTTGGATTCTCTCTGCATGAGCTTGCATAGTCTTACCTTTGCATTCTCGCCGCCGCTCAGTACCTTCATCTGACTGGTGATATGTTCGTTGGTCAGCCCGCACTTGGCCAGTGCTGAACGGACTTCGGCGTTGGTATAAGAGGGAAACTCTTTCCAAACCGATTCTAATGCAGTTTCAGAGCTGTCTCTATCGGCTTCCTGTTCGAAGTAAGCTGGCTGGAGAAAATCACCCAATTCCATGCTTCCTTCCAGCGTCTCTATTTTTCCCAAAATGGACTTTAACAGCGTTGTCTTTCCTAGCCCGTTGGTACCGATTACAGCGATTTTCTGGCCACGTTCCAGGGCAAAGCTGACTGATCTTGTCAGCGGCTCGTCATAGCCCAAAATAACATCTTTGCCTTCAACGATAAAACGGCTTGGGGTTCTGGCTTCCTTGAATTCAAAAGATGGCTTTGGTTTTTCCCTTGGACGTTCCAGGACTTCCATTTTGTCCAGCATTTTTTGCCTGCTGTTTGCCATTCCTCTGGTTGCTACTCTTGCTTTATTTCTAGCAATGAAATCCTCCATCCGTTCGATTTCCTGCTGCTGTTTCTCGTATGCTTTGAGTTCCTGATTTTTCTTTACGGAATACATCTGCATAAATTTCTCATAGTCACCTGAGTAACGGGTAAGCTCGCCCTCATTCACATGATAGATAACATTGATAACGGAATTCAGAAATTCCATATCATGGGAAACCAGGATAAAACTATTCTCATATTCCTGAAGATAACGCTTCAGCCATTCAATGTGCTCCGTGTCAAGATAATTTGTCGGCTCGTCTAGAATTAGAATCGAAGGGTCCTTCAGCAGCAATTTGGTAAGTAAAACCTTAGTACGCTGACCTCCGCTCAAATCTGAAACATCTTTATCCAGTCCGATGCTGCCCAGCCCAAGACCGTTTGCAATCTCTTCAATTTTGGCATCGAGCGTATAGAAGCCGCTGTGCTCCAGAATCTGCTGTATTTCTCCCGCATCCTCCATCATTGCTTCCATATCACTGTCTGCCGTTGCCATGGCGTCGTAAAGTGCCAGCATTTCCTTCTCAAGGTCATACATACCCTGAAAAGCCTCTCGCAATGCATCACGGATGGTCATTCCCTTTTTTAGGGTAGAGTGCTGATCCAAATAGCCTACCGTTACTCGCTTCGACCATTCAACCTTTCCCTCGTCCGGCGAGAGCTGCCCGGTGATGATGTTTAGAAAAGTGGTTTTCCCTTCTCCATTTGCACCGATCAGGCCGATGTGCTCTCCTTTCAATAGACGAAAGGAGGCATCCTCCAATATCCTTCTCCCACCAAAACCATGGGTTACTTTTTCTACTGTTAATAAACTCATGAAACTCTCCTGAATATGTTATTTCTTTTTTCAATCAAAGTAAGCATTCTGTAAAACAAAATACCTCATTATTCTATCGATTTATGAGCAGTCTGTCAATGGAGATGAATTTTATACAGCAGCTTCCAAGAAAATGAAATTTATGAGAAATTCCATCCATTTGCTTGACTTTGCAGGATTGGGAGCATATCCTATAAAAAGTTGAATTTGCAAGAAAGAAGAGAAGGAGGGAAGAAACTTGCTGATTATATTTGCGAAGATTCTGAGTGTATTCGGGATCACTTTTATTGGATATGGGGCAAACAAAATTAAGTGGCTGCCCATTGAATCCACAAAGTATCTTTCCTTGATTCTTGTGAACATTGCCAGTCCCTGCCTTGTTGTATATTCTATGAGCAGGCAGGTGCTGACTGAGGATACGTTTGCTTCTGTAACCCAATCGGCAGGGCTCATGCTTCTTGCCATGACTGTCACAGCGCTGATCGCTATAGCAGTTGTAAAATGGATGAAGGTGCCGCAGTCGGACAGAGGTGTCTACAGGCTCCTACTAACCTTTACCAACAATGGATTTATGGGGTATCCGCTTTCACTGGCTATTTTCGGAGAAGATGGATTGTTCCTAATGATCATTGCCAACGCAGTATTTATGATCTATTTGTATTCAGTGGGTGTGATTATTCTTATCTACGATAAGGATGGCAAAATTGATCTTAAATCGGCAATGAAATCCATTGTTTCGATTCCATTTCTCACCAGTGTCATAGGACTACTGATGTTCTTCCTGGGAATCCATTTGCCTTCCCTGGTGGATAATTTCCTGAAGACCATCGGCGATATGACCATTCCACTATCTATGATTATTATAGGGATTCAGCTTGCAGAGAGCAGGATTCGGGACGTGCTGACGAATAAATACCTTTACATTACCATGATTTTAAAACTGATCGTACTGCCTGCCTTACTGTTTGGTATCTTTGTGTGGCTGCCATTTAATACGCTGGCATTCTGCATCGTCATCTTTGCCATGACGCTGCCTTCTGCGGCGGTGATCCCCGTACTTTCAGATATTTACGGGACCAACACAAAGATTGCTTCCCAAGGTGTATTCCTTACCACCATGCTGTCGATGATCTCAATCCCGATCTACGCGATTTTGCTTACGCTATATTTAGGGATCCACTAATCGTATCAGAGCTCTCTTAAGAAGCTGATAGAGAAATAACCAAAATATTAATTGACATTTAATTACAAATAAGTTAATATAATACTAAATCGTGCCGAAGCAGTCAGCTCCGGCAGACGGTGAATTCAAAGCAAGAGCAACACGGTGAAGTAAAGGAGGATGTTTTATGGCAGGAAGGGAAAAGGACAAGGATAAGGATCGTGAAGTTACATTTCAGGTTGAGGAGCATATCGGTGTAATCAGCGTATCTCAAACGGGTTGGAAAAAAGAGCTGAATATGGTAGCTTGGAACGGCAATGCAGCAAAGTTTGATCTTCGAGAGTGGGATGAAGACCATTCCCACATGAGCCGTGGAATTACAATGAACAAGGAAGAAGCCAAATCGCTTTCAGAGCTGCTAACTGGTTTACAGCTTCAGTAAATGTTATGGCCGGCCGGATCCACTCCGGCCGGTTTTGCCGTACCCCGTTAGCGCCCCCGCTTACTGCAAATAAAAAAGACCTCCAGCTGTGCCCCGTAGAAACCGTCATGCACGGCCAACACGGATTACGCAATAAAAAAAACAACCTGCTGCTATATTCTCGGCAGGAACCGCAATTGGCCCCGCTTACTGCAAATAAAAAAGACCTCCAGCTGTGCCCCGTAGAAACCGTCCGAACGAAGTGAGCGGTTTCTTAGGGGCACAACTGGAGGCTTTTCCGTTTTATTTCAGTAATTCCATAGCCTTTTCCGGATCGCTGACCTTGAGGATCAGACGAGCGGTTCCGCCATTGGAATAGCCATACATATAGGAGAGATTAATTCCCTGTGCTGATAAGACCTTCAGGGCTTTATGCAGCTCGCCGGGCACATCCGGCGTTTCCATACAGATAACGTTCGTGATCTTGACGGAAAAGTCCTCATCTTTTAGTACTTCTGCCGCCTTTTCGATATCGCTTACGATCATTCTGAGCACGCCATATTCCGCTGTTTCCGCAATACAGAGGGCAGAAATATTAATGGAGTGTTTATAAAGAATGTCAGTAACTTCTTCCAGTCTTCCAAGCTCATTCTGCAGAAAAACAGATAACTGTTTGATAATCATACAGGACACCTTCCTTTCAAACTTAGGAAAACGCTGATTCCTTCTGCGCTTCTTTAGGGAAACGCTTACTAAAATCAGTATTTCATTAGATTTTACGTTTGTCAATGACCCTTTGCGCTTTTCCTTCACTGCGCTTTATGGTTTTATGTTCCACTAAGCTTATTATGACACTAACGCCCAGTACACTTTCCACTTTATGCTTAATTTTGTTGCGAATATTGTTCAGCTGCGGGAGCTCGTCGGAGAAGAACATTTCATCTACTTCAACCTGGATCTCCAGTGTGTCCATTGTGCCTTGACGATCTACAATCAGCATATAGTGAGGCTTTGCTTCCGGTATTTCAAGAAGAACACTTTCTACCTGAGATGGGAATACATTGACGCCGCGGATAATCAGCATATCATCAGAACGCCCGAAGATCTTTGCCATTCTCACATTTGTTCTTCCGCAGGAACATGGCGTATCATCCAGACTTGTGAGATCCCGCGTACGGTAACGGAGCAGCGGCATCGCTTCCTTTGTGATTGTCGTAAAGACCAGCTCTCCGGTAACTCCTGTTTTAACCGGCTGCAAGGTAGCTGGGTCAAGGATTTCAGGAACAAAATGGTCTTCCGCAATATGAAGTCCTTTTTGATTGATGCAGCTGCTGGAAACACCGGGCCCAATAATTTCACTCAAACCATAGATGTCAAACGCTTGAATTTTTAATCCTTCTTCAATTTTCGCACGCATTTCATTACTCCAGGGCTCCGCTCCGAAGATCCCCACTCGAAGGGGCAAATCTGCGGCATCGATTCCTGCTTCCGCGATGGCTTCTGCGAGATGAGCTGCATAGGAGGGAGTACATGCCAAGACGGTGCTTCCGAAGTCCTGCAGAAGAGTGATCTGTTTATCCGTGTTGCCGCCTGAGATGGGAACCACTGCAGCACCCAGTTTTTCAGCGCCGTAATGAAGACCAAGACCACCGGTGAACAGGCCATAACCATAAGCGACCTGAACGATATCATCTTTTGTTGCACCGGCACAGCAGAGTGCACGGGCGACTACCTCTGAGAAAATGTCAACATCTTTGCGCGTATATGCAACAACTGTGGATTTGCCAGTTGTTCCGGAGGATGCATGGACTCTGACTACTTCGCTTTTGGGAGTTGCAAAAAGTCCGAAGGGATAATTATCTCTGAGGTCCTGCTTGGTGGTAAAGGGAAGTTTGACCAGGTCGTCAATGGAGTGGATATCACCGGGTTCGAGGCCCAGCTCCTGCATTTTTTTTCGGTAGAATTCAACATTGTGGTAGACACGGATAACCATGTCCTTCAGACGTTTGCTTTGGAGATCGTGCATTTGATCTCTGCTCATGCATTCCATGGGTTCGTTCCAAATCATTTTTTCTCACTCTCCTATTTTATTTTGTTTCCCGCTCGGTAATGTAACCAAATTACGGAAATCGCATATAGTAATACTAAAATCAACCTATTTCAAACGAATAAGGAGGTATTACCTATGGGTTGTAATGGTGGCTATGGAGGCATTGACGACAGCCTTCTCTTCTTCTTCCTGCTGCTTGTGATTTTATTCTGCATGCCCGGCATTTTGGGCACCAGCACTAGCGGTTGCTAGATCATAGCAAGGACATAACCAAATAAAAAAAGGGTTTTCCGTCTCATAAGAGACGGGAAACCCGCGGTACCACTCTTTTTGCTTTACAGCCACTCCGGACATAAAATCCTTATCCCGATAACGGAGGAATCCGTGCACATCTACTTTTGAGTTCAATATGCAAGCTCAAGGGGGAACTTCGGTTAAACCTTCGCCATCGGCTCTCATCCTATCCGATTTTCTGTAAACGAAAAGAATAACTTACTTTACCCTGTCATCGCTTTTAGCATTCTGTCCGGTTCTTAGAACCGCTAACGAAATTCCAACTGTAAATCACAAATCTACGATTTGCTGATTTTTGTCAAAATCTTTTTTCCTGTATATGGATACTATATTACAGTGAGAAAATTGTTTTGTCAACACAGGAAATTTGGAAAATAAATGCGTCTACGAAACAAAATTATAGTTTTTGTTCGAACTGCATTTATTCTATCGGTGTGAAGCAAGCGAAAGCTGCGGCTTGCCTGAATGATATCAATATAAGCGATAACAACAAAAATGCGGGCAGTATGGAAAACATTTTATTTCCATACTGCCCGCATTGTTTTATTTAAGGAAGAGCTGATTTAATAAAGTGCCGCAGATGTGCGCCCGAAATTCAGCGCTTCCCCAATGCTATTCAGTAGTTAGGCTTGCATAGATTCACGATTTCTGAAGAAGAAAGAAATCGCGTAGATGCCTGCCAGGCCTACGATTGCAAAGATGATTCTGCTCACAACATCATACTGACCGCCAAAAATACTTGAGACAAGGTCGTATCGGAAGAAACCGATCAGTCCCCAGTTAATTGCACCAATAATAACTAAAATAAGAGCTAGATTTCTCATTTACATCACTCTCCTTTCAAACAGGATTATGCCCACATTTCACCGAAATTATGATAAAATGATTATGAACATTAAAAAATGAAACGATTAGAAAGAAATTGGGATATAAAAAGGAGAGGAAATCAGTAATGGATATGATCATTCAATTAAAAACAGGACCGCGGGAGCTGCCTTTTGAAAGAATAGTGGAAAAGGGGACAACCATTGAACAGCTGATCTCAGAATATCAGGATCTGCCATATACGGTACTAGCCGCAAAGGTTGACAACAAAATCAGCGAGCTGACCAAACGGATTGAAAATAGCTGCTGTATTGAGTTTCTGGACATGAGGAACCAGGCGGCAAATCTGATTTATCAAAGGAGCCTTTCGCTTCTTTATTTGAAAGCGATCCAAGATGTTTTGGGGAAAGTACCTGTTGAAATAGACAACTCCCTCAATAAAGGGTTATATACGGAAATAAAAACACCGCGTCCGCTGACGATCAAAGATGTCAATGCCATTGAGCAGAAAATGCAGCAGCTGGTGAAGGATGATGCTCCTTTTGTTAAGGAGATCATGATGCGGGAAGATGCTATGAAGGTTCTTCTTGAGGCGGGTCATAATGAGAAGGCAAGAATGCTGCAGCGCTCTGATGTGGACTTGCTTCCATTCTATTCTATCGGGGGATTTCGAAACTTTTTCTATGGACAGATGGTGCCCTCTGCGAGATACGTCAGCCATTTTGAACTGAGAAAATACAGAAGAGGCGTATTGCTGCGCTTTCCCCATCCATCAGATCCCGGACGAATCCCTGAATTCGAAGATGAAATACTTCTTTATAAAGTCTTCGGTGAAACAAAAAAATGGGATCGCCTAATGGGAATTGCGTATGTAGGCGACCTAAATGAAAAGATTGACAGTGGTGAGTACAAAGAAATTATTCAGATTTCTGAAGCGCTGCATGAAAAGAAAATTGCCCAAATCGCAGATTTGATCACCAAACAGAACAAAAGAATTGTTCTGATTTCCGGACCGTCTTCTTCGGGAAAGACCACTTTTGCAAGAAGGCTTAGTATACAGCTTAGAGTAAATGGTAAGGCGCCGTTGTATCTTGGCACCGATGATTACTTTGTTGAGAGAACCCAGACGCCTCATGATGAGCATGGCGAACCGAATTTCGAGGACATCACTGCGCTTGATCTGGATCTTTTTAACAGGGATATGAATTCTTTGCTCTTAGGAAATGAGGTAGATATACCGACATTTGACTTTTTGCATGGCACCAAAGTCTATGGTAAAAGAATTACCAGAGCAAAGAAAGGTCAACCCATTATCATAGAAGGTATCCATGGCTTGAATAAACAGCTGACAGATGGAATCCCAGATGAAGAAAAATTCAAGATTTACATCAGTCCGCTGACGTCGCTGAACATCGATGAACATAATCGTATCCCGACTACGGATGCCAGAATGCTAAGGCGAATGGTAAGAGATTATCAATTCCGGGGTCATTCTGCGCAGAACACCATTAATGCCTGGCCCAAGGTTCGAAAGGGTGAGGATAAAAATATTTTTCCATTTAACGGTGAAGCGGATGTGTTCTTCAACTCAGTGCATGTTTACGAGCTTGCAGTGCTGAAAAAGTATGCTGAACCTCTTCTAAAGAGTATTACAAGGGAGGAACCGGAGTACAGCGAAGCAGTGAGAATGCTGAAATTTCTTCAGTTCTTCAAAACCATTGAGGAAGATTCCATTATTGTCAACAATTCAATTATAAGAGAATTTATCGGAGGCAGTATTTTTGTATGAGTGAAGTAAGTATTATCGGAGGAATCACTGCGGATATTGAAGGGCATCCTCATAACCGTCTGATTTATGGAGATTCCAACCCGGGCAAAATCGCAATCTCCTATGGAGGGGTGGGAAGAAACATCGTTGAAAACCTTGCAAGACTGGGCACCAAGGCGGACTTTATCTCTGTTGCGGGAGATGATCTTCCGGGAAGAGGCGCGGTTAGAGAGCTTCAAGATTTGGGTGTGGGGGTAGAGCATGTTCGTCTTCTTCCAGAAGAAAACACCGCAGTATATATGTCTATTCTGAATCTTGTGGGAGATATGGAACTGGCAATGTGCAATATGGATGTTTTGGAGCGAATTTCTATAGCATTTCTGGAAGAAACATCGGAGCATTTAAAAAAGGCAAAGGTCGTTGGTATTGACACCAATCTGACAGAAGACACGCTGGAATATGTCACAAGACAGCTAAAGGATACTCCAATTTTTCTGGATCCAGTATCCGTCGCCAAAGCAGAGCGTGCCAGAGGGGTTATCGGAAGGTTTCACACGGTGAAACCCAACCGGATGGAAGCGGAAACGATCTCCGGTCTGAGCATCCTGAGTGAGCAGGATTTGA
This sequence comes from Clostridiales bacterium, assembly GCA_015243575.1. Taxonomy (NCBI): domain Bacteria; kingdom Bacillati; phylum Bacillota; class Clostridia; order Peptostreptococcales; family Anaerovoracaceae; genus Anoxybacterium; species Anoxybacterium hadale. Next base: position 2,610,126 of record CP042469.1, on the reverse strand, counting down.
AAGAGGCGGCACGCTGGTTTATCGGCCAGGGCGTTCAGCGAGTTTTTATAACGCTGGGCGGTGGCGGCGTATTTTATATGGACGATAAGGATGAGGGGCTGATACGGCCTGAACCGATCGAGATTGCCAGCACCACGGGAGCCGGAGATGCATTCTCCGCAGCGGTAATCTACGGAATCTTAAAAGAATTTGGAATCGGGAAGACTGCAAGATTGGGTATGGCGGCGGCGGCAATTGCTATGGAGGCTAAATCCGCAGTAAATAATCAGATGTCAATGGACAGGCTTCGACAAAAACTTAACGGGGAAGTACTGTAAAATAGCAGGAAGGATTACCTGTATCGCAAGAGACGCTTAGCGACATGGATAAATCCGGTAAAAAACGATGATACTATGTTTTAACCTTAACGAAATAAGGTATAATTAGTCTAGTTAAAGATCTGAGGCTGCGTTTTCTGGCGACGAGGGACAAGCATCACTCGGCCCCTGCAGTCTCGGCAGTTATAATTTTAGAACATGGAGGTAAAGAAAGAATGAAGGATTTAAAAGGAACCAAGACACTGGAAAACCTGCTGTCAGCTTTTGCGGGGGAATCAATGGCGAGAAATAAGTATACTTATTATGCTTCCAAAGCAAAGAAAGAGGGCTATGAGCAAATCTCCGCGATCTTTACTGAAACAGCTGCCAATGAAAAAGAGCACGCTGAATTGTGGTTCAAGCTTGCACATGGAATCGGAACAACTTCTGAGAATCTTGAGGATGCGGCTCAAGGCGAAAACTACGAGTGGACCGATATGTATGCAAACATGGCGAAGGTTGCCAGAGAAGAAGGTTTCCCTGAAATCGCAGCTCAAATGGAAGGCGTTGCAAAAGTGGAAAAAGAGCACGAAGAAAGATATAGAGCATTAAAGAAAAATATCGAAGAAGGCAAAGTATTCGAAAAGGATGCTGTTGTTGAATGGAAGTGTGCAAACTGCGGTTATGTTTACACCAGCCAGAAGGCATACGAAAAATGTCCTGTTTGCGATCACCCCAAGGCATACTTTGAATTAAAAGCCAGAAATTATTAAGCTCAGTCTTGCATAGGATGAAATAAGTGGAAAAGCCGGCATTGTGCCGGCTTTTTTATCGTAAGAGCGGATCCTCCTTCCTGAAGAGGCGGGCTCAAGCTGCTTGCAACATTTGCGCATCAGAGCCATATATTATTGGTAAAAGAAAAAATGTGAAGGACTGGAGGGTGCCGATTATGATAAAATTGCAGAATACGATTCCTCTCGAGAGAAGATATACTTTTGAAGAATTAAATATCCTTACCAATCTGATCATGCTATGGAATCGTTACGCAATTTGGACCAGGTCTCTCATGATCAGCACATTTCTTGATCTTCCTCAGGATGAGGCGATCAGGAAGAGACTGTATGATCTGCCCCTAGAATTCTATAACACATTAAGGGTGTTTTTCGGCGAGCGGATTGCTCAAGAATTTTCGAACTATTTCCAGAAACACCTCGTCCTTCAAGCGCAGCTCAACCAAGCGCTCTCCAATCAGGATCAGGAAGGAGCCGATCAATTCACCATGGATCTATATCAGAATGCAGATGAAATTGCTGCTTTTTTAGGTCAGTTCCCATACTGGGAGGAGGCCATGTGGAAGCAGTATCTTTATAACGATATCACCCTCTATCTGCAGGAAGCCAGGGCTTATCTTGCCGGAGACTATGAAAGCGAAATTGAAATTTACGAAAGAATTCTACTAAACGCTACAGATCTCGGAGAATATATGACAAGAGGAATACTGGGATTTTAGAGTAAGTCATGATCGTGATGGAAGAAAACATCAGTTCTCAAAGGCCTTAATTTATGCTAAAATAAAAAGGAGGCGAAGGGATTGGAAGCTTTCTTTCAAGTGGAAGAGGTGCGATTGCTTTTTCGAGTCTTTGCAAATGAATGGAAAGGATCACAGGAACTATCTTTCATGAAAAAACATATGGATTATTTGGACAAACTGAACCCGCAGCAGAGAGAGGCTGCGGTACATAAAGAAGGGCCGCTGCTGATTCTAGCGGGTGCAGGCAGCGGGAAAACCAGTACCATGACCCACCGGATTGCATACCTGATCAGGGAAGAAGGCGTTGCCCCATATCAAATTCTTGCCGTCACGTTTACCAACAAGGCTGCAAGAGAGATGAGGGAGCGTGTGGAGTCACTGATTGGGGAAGGTATTAATATGTGGATTTTGACCTTCCACTCTGCTTGTCTGCGCATCCTCCGTAAATACGGAGAACGTTTAGGGTATACAAAGGATTTTATTGTATATGATCCCACCGATCAGAAGGTGGTTATTAAAAACTGCATTAAAGAACAGAATGTGGATGAGAAAAAATACACGCCGTCCTATGTTTTAAGCATCATCAGTGACTGCAAGGAAAAGGGTGTCAGCCCAAAGAAGTACGCTGAGATCAACGGGATGGACTTTAAAAATAAGATTATCTATGAACTGTATGCAGCATATGAAGCTGTGCTGAAAAAAAATAACGCTATGGATTTTGATGATCTGATTCTGAGGACGGTGCAGCTCTTCGAAAAGGATGATGAAGTACTGTCGTATTACCAGGACAAGTTTCGTTTCATCATGGTGGATGAGTATCAGGATACGAACTTTATGCAGTACCGCTTTGTGCGGCTTCTGGCGGATGCGCATCACAACATCTGTGTGGTAGGGGACGATGACCAGTGTATCTATCAATGGCGTGGTGCCGATATCAAAAACATTTTGGATTTTGAGAAGGACTTTAAAAATACAAAGGTAATTAAACTGGAGCAGAATTACCGCTCCCACGGCAACATTCTCGAAGCAGCCCATTCTGTTATTGAGAAAAATAAGGGGAGAAAACACAAAAAACTATGGACTGATAAGGAAAAGGGAGAAAAACTCAAATATTACAGGGCCGATAATGAAAAGGATGAAGCCAGATACATTGCGCAGGAAATAGACCATATCCATACAAAAGATATGAGATACAGTGATTTCGCCATCCTCTACAGAACCAATGCCCAGTCCCGAACCTTTGAAGAAGCACTTTCGGCCAGAGAGCTGCCTTACCGCGTCCTTGGCGGTACAAGATATTATGACCGTAAGGAAATCAAGGATATCATGGCATATATGAGGCTGGTACAGAACCCGGCCGATGATCTGAGCTTGACCCGTATCATCAACGAACCGAAGCGGGGCATCGGTGAGAAGACCCTCGAGAAGCTGCGCACCCTTGCGTCCGTAAGGGGGGAGAGCTTATTTGAAGCACTTACCGATGATGAGACCGTAGATGGGCTTCCTGCAAAAGGAGCCGACAGCGTCAGAGAAATGATCTCGGTTTTGAGCAGCTACAGCCAGGAAAAGGACAACCTCAAAGTTTCGGATATTTACGATGGGCTGCTGGTGAAGACAGGTTATATCAAAAGTCTTGAGGCGCAAAATACAGTGGAAGCAGAAGGGCGGATTGAAAACTTATTGGAATTCAAATCCGTTATCTACGACTATGAAAAGGACAATCCTCAGCTGTCTTTGGCAGAATTCATGGAGAAAATTGCCCTGATGGCGGAAATCGATAATCATGACGCCGGAGAAAACGCTGTTGTACTGATGACCATGCACAGTGCGAAAGGACTTGAATTTCCCGTTGTATTCATGCCGGGGATGGAAGATGGGCTGTTTCCAGGCTGGAGAGCTTTTGACAGACCCGACGGCATTGAAGAGGAGCGACGTCTCTGTTATGTGGGAATGACAAGAGCCATGCAGAAGCTGTATCTCACCAGTGCCGAAGTAAGAACCCTTTATGGTAAGACAGAGTATACAAAGGAATCTCAGTTTTTGAGGGAGCTGAATAAGAAGCTGGTTGAGGGCGATGGGATCTATGAAAAGAAGAGCGCTCCTTCCGACTATTCCGGTTCCGGCGGAAATGGCGGCTGGAGTCAGGGCGGCGGAAACGACGGCTACTCCAATACAAATATTTTCCGGCCCTTTGAGCAGCTGAAATATATTAAGCAGGCCCAAACCACACCACCGCCTGCAAGTAAGGGAAGCGGCGGCGCCGGTGCGATTGCCCAGGGGGACAAGGTCAGTCACAATAAATTCGGAGAAGGACTGGTACTCTCCATCGAAGGCAGCACGATTACTGTAGCCTTTGATTCAGTCGGTGTGAAAAAACTGGCAAGAGACCTGGCTCCGATAAAGAAAATCTAAACCATAAAAATGAAAAACTCCATTCCCGTCAAAAGGAAATGGAGTTTTTCAAATTATGAGAAAAAAGTAACTTGCCGAGGGCAGTTTTCAGACAACATCATTAGTGATGACATTCATGACCATGTTCGTGTTCGTGGCAGCTTTCTCCGGAATCAGATAAGGTACCGCTGAGCCAGCTCAGAGCAACTTCTCTGACATTTCCGGAGCAGCCTCTCATAACCTCGATTCCGACACTGTTCAATACGTTGACGGCACCGTCACCCATATTACCAGCAAGCATGAGAGAGACGCCCATTTCCGCAAGGACAGCGGCAATATTGGATTTACAGCCGCAGCCTTCAGGGGAGCCCACAAGATCTTGCCCAATAATTTCTTTGCGGCTATCGTCCACAGTGAATACAGTAAAATATTCGCAATGTCCGAAGTGACTGTCAATTTGGTTTTGACGGGTAGGTAACGCGAGTTTCATTACATTCTTCCTCCATTTTTTATAAATCTGCTATTGTTTACCTGGCCCGGAACTGCAAGGCAGAACCCAGGCCAGAGAAATTGAAACAAGGGTTTATGGCGATTTCACAGCTTGCTCAGTTTTACGCTTGGCGATTTCACAGCTTGCTCAGATCAGATGTGATCTCCTGAAGATGGTGGACGTCGGCATCTTCGATTCTTCCCGTATCACATAATTCTGCAAGCGCAGGATTCAAGGGCAGCTTTGCAATCAATTTAATTCCATGGGTTTTGGCGATTTCTTCAAGGTTGCTTTTTCCAAAAATCGGGATCTGATTCTGGCAGTCGGGACATTCCAAATACGACATGTTTTCAACGAGTCCAAGGACGGGTATGTTCATCATGGCAGCCATTTTTACGGCTTTCGAAACGATCATGGAAACAAGCTCCTGAGGTGATGTAACAATGATGATTCCGTCCACCGGAAGGGATTGAAACACGGTGAGAGGAACATCGCCTGTTCCCGGAGGCATATCAATGAACAGATAATCCACATCCCCCCACATGACATCGGTCCAAAACTGCTTTACCATGCCGGATATGATGGGGCCTCTCCAAATCACCGGATCGGTTTCGTTCTCAAGGATTAGATTGACGGACATGATATCGATTCCGGTTTTCGTAGTGACGGGCATAATTCCTAATTCTGTTGCTGCGGCTTTTTCTTTGATTCCGAATTCTTTTGGAACAGACGGTCCTGTGATATCGGCATCTAAAACAGCAGTGCGATACCCGAGGCGATTCATAGATACGGCAAGCATCGATGTGACGAGGGACTTGCCCACTCCTCCTTTTCCGCTTACAACTGCAATGACTTTTCCAATGTGACTGCACTCATGAGGCTGCTCCAGCAGGCTGGCAGGCTGACTTTTTCGGTCTGCGCAGTCTTCGCTGCAGCTTCCACAGCTTTGGTTACAATTTTCACTCATAATGCTTCTCCTTATACCGATTCGAATGAATACACCGATCCATTTGAAAACAATATGATATATTTGCCGTAATCAATGAGACAAATGCTCTCGAATTTTTGGCATATGCCCATTACAATATCAGTATAGTACCGTATTGAGCATATGTCAACAACTGTGTTGGGAGAAATTTATTGAGAGATAGGTCTTCTCGGGAATGTCCAAATAGGGATGAAGAATGCAGGAAATCAAGAATTTAATATCAGGAAGGAGAAAATTATTATAAAAATAAACTCAAGTCGGAAAATAACAACCTTTATTCAGTCCATTGAGAGATAACGTCTGCAGCAGCTTTTACGGCAGGGCTTATCTTTGCAGCTCTGATCACAGAATACCTGCTGAGATCCGCAATCGGGGCAGACGTAGTCTCCACTTTTAATCGCGTCTAAGTTTTCGTAGGTTTCTTTCCATTCTTTGCCGCACTCTGCACATTTTACAGGGCAGATATTCCGTGTAAAATTGCCGCCTTCGATCAGGATGGTTTTTCCGTTGATCAGGCTGTCCGCAACCTTTTCTCTGGCAGAAATCAGGATACGCTGAAAGGTAGGTCTGGAAACCTCCATGCTTGCCGCGCATTCTTCCTGCTCCATACCCAGGAGATCCTTCAGGCGGATCGCTTCCAATTCCTCCAGTTTGAGAATATTTTTCTCTGACTCTGGGAAATCTTTCTCAGACGGTATAAAATAGGGGACAGTGGGGATATGTTCAATTTTTCGCCATTTAGTCGGTCTTGCCATGAGTATCATCTCCATCCTGTAAGTAGATTAATCTATAGTTTATCGATAGAAATAGAAGATGTCAACAGTTTGAGGAAACCTGTTTCACGAAACGTGTTTGACGAAACCCTTGATAACCGATAAAATTAGAGTGGTTCGTTTTTATCGAGGAATTTCCCTTTGAAACCTTATCGGTTCTTGAAAAATGGGATACGCCTAATAAAAGCAAAGATGAAACTGAAGTTGGGGGAACTATGAATAATAAATTGGATTTGATGAAAGAAAAAGTCAAGGTCTTAAACGAGGCGGGAAAAGCTTACTACCAGGAAAACCGTGAGATTATGCCGAATATCGAATATGACAGGCTTTACGACGAGCTGCAGGAGCTTGAGCGGGAGACGGGAACGGTGTTGTCCAACAGCCCGACGATTCATGTGGGATATGAGCTTCTCAGCGATCTTCCAAAAGAGGCGCATGAAAAAACCATGCTTTCCCTTGATAAAACCAAGGATGCGGGGGCACTGAAGGATTGGCTGGGAAATCAGACTGGTCTGCTTTCTTGGAAATTAGACGGTAAGTATATATTTATGAATAAAAGTAAAAACACAATTTGTGCTTGAAGAAACATTGTTAAATTCAATGCTTGAAGTAGATTTGTTTATTCTACATAATATTAAACAAACAATAGTGGTGGCCTGTTTTTTATGACTTTTGTTTAAAAAACTAAGAAAATTAATTATAATTAATTTAGGATAACTGGTTATAGTTATCCTGCAGGTGGGAGTAAATTTATATGGACATAAACCAAAAACTTTATGAACTTAGAAATACTATTAACTATCATAATGAAAAATACTATGATCTCAGCGATCCGGAAATTTCTGACACTAAATATGATTTATTGATGCAAGAGCTGAAACAAATTGAAAAAGAATATCCAGAATTAGTCACTTTTGATTCACCTACTCAAAGGGTTGGGGGTAGTGCAAAAAGAGAAGGTGGAGTAAAGGTCCAACATAAAGTTCCTATGCTTAGTTTGCAGGATGTGTTTAACAAAGAGGATATATATCAATTTGTTAATGATATGCAAAGCCAATTTGAAAATCCTGAATTTGTAGTGGAGCAGAAAATTGATGGACTTTCAATTGCCATACGATATGAAAATGGTGACTTAAGTGTGGCTACTACTCGAGGTGACGGTATAACTGAAGGCGATGATGTTACAGAGAATATTAAAGTTATTAAGGATGTCAAAGGTAAGCTAAAAGAAAAAGTACCGTATCTAGAAGTGCGTGGTGAAGTATACATGACCTCCAAGGCATTTGAGGCAGTCAATGAACAGCAGGAACTTCTGGGAAAACAACAGTTTGCGAACCCACGAAACTGTGCATCAGGAACAATACTTCAACTTGATCCAAACGTGGCTAGAGAAAGAAATCTATCACTTTTTATATTTAATATTCAGGACATTGAAGGAATGGCCTTTGAAACGCATATTCAGGGGTATGAGTTCTTAAAACAGCAAGGCATAAAAGTTATTGAAAACTATTCATTATGCAGAACAGCAGACGAGGTTTGGGATGCAATTGTTAAGATTGGTGAGAATCGTGGATCTTTGGATTATGAAATTGATGGAGCGGTAGTCAAACTAAATAATTTAAGTTATAGAGAAACAGTCGGAAGCACGTCAAAGGTCCCTAGATGGGCGGTAGCATATAAATATCCGCCAGAAGAGAAAGAGACGATCCTACTTGATATTGAGACATCAGTTGGTAGGACCGGAAGGCTTACGCCGACCGCGGTCTTTAAAAAAATATCTTTATGTGGAACCTCTGTCACAAGGGCCACACTTCATAATCAAGACAATATTGACAACCTGGACATTCGCATAGGCGATACAATTGTTGTTTTTAAATCTGGCGAAATTATCCCCAAGATTAAAAACGTTGTAATTGAAAAACGAACAATAGAATCATTATTAAATAATGTGTCTTATAAGTTACCGAGTGCTTGCCCAGTATGTGGCAAGAAAACGGTACGTGAAGAAGACACAGCTGATTTAAAGTGCATAAATCCCAATTGTCCTGCTCAACTTGAAAAGTTGATAATAAATTTTGTTGGTAGACAAGCAATGGATATTAAAGGATTTGGGGAATCATTTGTAGTTGAGCTCATAAGAAAAAAATATATCAAAGACATTGCTGACATTTATTCTTTATTCAAATACAGAGATGAATTAGTTGAACGTTCCATTTTGGGAAAGGAAAAAAATACAGATAAACTCTTAGAAAATATTGATAAATCAAAAGCCAATGAAGCACATAAATTATTGACTGGTCTTGGCATACCTAATATTGGTAAGGCTGCAGCAAAAGAAATTTTAAAACATTTCAAATCAATAATAGAGTTGCAGTATGCTACAGTTGATGAATTGAAGCAGGTTTCGGATATTGGTGATGCCAGTGCAGAGTCTATTCGCAGTTTTTTTGATGATCTCAATAACCAAGAAATTATTCGCAGACTTAATGAATATGGCGTCAATTTGAATTCATCCCAAAATAGTAATACAGATAAAAGGCTAAGTGGTAAGATATTTGTTATCACAGGTACTCTTCCAACAATGGATCGCAACCAAGCAACGCAATTAATTGAATCGTTCGGAGGGAAAGTAACGAATTCAGTATCTAAAAAGACGGACTATGTCGTAGCTGGGGAGAATGCTGGAAGTAAATTGACTGATGCGCAGAATTTGAATAAACAAATTTTGTCGGAGAAAGAACTAGTGGATTTACTATCGTGAAAATAGATTACTAATTACAGGAGGGTGTTTTATGAGCTTTGAAACAAAGGTGAATGAGTTGCTTGAAGATATAATTACAGAAAATGAATTACCTAAAACGTCAATCTTCTTATATGCTAACAAATCTAACAAGGGGGATAAGAAGGGAATTGAAATTTCAAAGTCTATAAAGATTTTTGAACCGGAATACCCACCCCAAGAGAAATCAGTTAGATCTAAAAACGGAACTTTAATTATGAATATACAACAAAAGTCGGGAATTGAATTATTAATCAGAAATGAGCAGTATAACACTATTCCATTACCTGAAGAAGCGAAACTGAAAGAATTAAAATCTGACGAGAATTTCAAGCATATTATATTCGATGAATCGATGGACAGCCTATATACTTATATTAAGGCAAATGTAGTATATTGCATTGAAAATTATGTATCAAGTTCCAGTTTTGGATGTTGCAGTAAATTTGAAAAATGCTCTGATGAGAGGAAGTGCTTACATGAAAATAAGCTTTACTCAACAGGATGTGCCTATAGAAGAAATCTTGAAAACCGGAAAATATTCTACGGATTAAATCGTAATGTTCTTTGATTTCTAGCGGTTATCGAAAGTATAAAGTATAGGCTTGTCACTAAAAGGAGGTCTGGTTATGGGATTTTTTGATGTTATTTTTGGAAAGAAAAATACAGAAGCTCCACAAAAAGTAGAAAGATTTTCACCCAGTGCTAGTACTAATCTCGCCAAAGTGGACATCCCGCCAGTACAGGGAGATTATGCAAAAGCCATATTTCTTCATGCTTATCACAAAAGTTCTTCGGTAAAAACTGATAATGAATATGCACAATATTTTCTTTTTGAATGTGGCATAAGAAATCCGTCTCGATACCATCGCGAGCTAATTACCGAAGGATACTTGGAAAAATCGAGCCCGAAAGAAAGAATTAAAGGCTTAAAAATTCCTGAACTAAAAGCAATACTAACTGAATTGGGACAAACAACCAGTGGGAAAAAAGATGATCTTATTCAGCGGATTTTTGATATTGCCGGCGAAGATACAATGATTAAATGGCCAGGTTTTGTGTTGATGAATTTTGACATAATCCATATTGTTTTCTAAGAACTCTCGCCCTTTATCAGAAATTGAGTAGAGGTCGATGTACATTAAAAAAGAAGTCACTGATTCTTTTGATGTCTCATTTATGTTTGCACCGGGCATAACTGGACCTATTGGAGATTATAAGGGTTTTTACTCGGATGATATTGTGGACCGTATTTATAATACCTATAAATTGCCGATACAAGTATGTGATAAAAAATTGTTCCTTGAGATTGTACACTCATTACTGGACAATACATATGATGAAAATAAAATAAAACAGAAACTAAGAATTAGATATAAACAGTTCGTAGAATCCCTATCTAGGTAACCGAGAGGATTATTATTGCAAAATTTTAAGAAAAAAGTGTGCCCTACTAAAAGAATTGCTGTAAATGTGGTATAATTTGTAAATACAAAGATTATTTTGGAGGTACAGTTATGGTAAACTCAGAATTTGATTTTATTGTTGTTGATTTTGAAACTGCCAATAATAATTTGGATAGTGCTTGTTCCATTGGTATTGTAACTGTTAAAGGGATACATATTGTTGATAAACTTCATTATTTTATAAAACCCCCTGGAGGTCAATTCAGAGAATCTAATACTAAGATCCACGGAATTACATTCAAAGATGTTGAGTCTGCAGACACATTTCTTGAACTATGGGAAAAAATAAGACATTATCTTGAAGGTGGAATTGTTGTGGCGCATAATGCTCAGTTTGATATGTCAGTTTTAAAAAATTGTCTAGATACATACAACTTGACCTGCTCAGATTTCATTTATATCGACAGTATATCAATATCATCGTTAGCCTTAGAGGAACATGTTGGTAGTGGCCTAAAAGACCGTGCTACATATTTTAATATTCCTTTAGATAACCATCATAATGCACTAGAAGATGCATATGTGGCCACAAAATTAGTTACTGAAACCATGGTGAGACTTAATACCCCATCAATAGTGTGGCTTGCCCTTCTAAATAACCTTCCTGCAAAACAATTTTGTAATCTTAATGCAACCAAATCATTTATAAAGAAAAATTCAAAGTATGAAAAATATAATCATATAAAAATTTCGGAATTTTGCTGCAGCCAGACGGAATTTGATTCCAATCATCCACTTTATTTAAAGAATTGTGTTTTAACAGGAGAACTTCAGACAATGGTAAGATCAATCGCAATTCAAAAGATAGTAGACGTTGGTGGTGTGGTCAAGAGCAGTGTTTCTAATAAAACGGATTTCTTAATTGTTGGTATACAAGATAAGTCCGTAGTTGGAGAAGATGGCCGGAGTTCAAAAGAGGAAAAGGCATACCAAATGATTATGAACGGCTCGAATATTAGAATTCTTAATGAAGAAGACTTCCTAAAGCTATTTATGCTTGAGCAAGTAATTTGAAAGGATATTGAAAATGGTTACGTTACTACGTGAATGGAATGATTTTATTTCTAATGAAGAAAAAATTGAAAAGTTAAAACAATGGAGCCTGATTTCTCCGAAGTCCAATATTATAAAAACACTTACATATAAGGGGCATTATGCGGATAAGCCTACCATATGTGATGTCATCGGTTATGTTGATGATAATGAAATTATTATTAAAATAGATGAAGAAATTTCATCTATTCACCCAACGTATCTAAAAGAAATGCAAAAGCCGAACTTTAGTAAATTTGAACTAGCTGAGAGTGAGGATCAAGAAGAGATTTGACCTGTAAATAATTCTTTCCCCAGTCTATCCTCTTGCAAGGATATAAAGACAATGAAGACGTCTTACTAGAACATTAACCAAGGAAAGGTAAGGAAAGATGCCTAAACTAACTCAGATTGAAAAAGGAATTTTTATGAAGCTGTTCAATAGGGGCGGTTATATTCTAAATTTCTCCACCAATGAATTTGATGTATTCACATTGGAAAGCATTGGGGTGCCATTATGCGAGACATACAAACAATCTAAAGGCAAATCATTGATGGCTTATATTAATGATGCTTCTGAGGATGACACTTTGAAGTTGTTTAAAGATTTGTTGGACTACTACGAAGCTCATTTCGAATATGAAATCGAAAATAATGATGAATATTCAAAAGTATATAGACGGTGTAAAGACGTAATGGATCGTATCTTATATAACAAAAACCCGCTCGCTTCTACCGCTGTAGAGTTAAAAGAGAAATTTTCAAGTACATATCTCTCTGCACAGATTGATTTAATGCTAAAAATGCAGTCTGAAAACCCAACTGAAGCAATTGGAAAAGCTAAGGAATTGATTGAGAGTTGCTGCAAAACCATTCTTGATGAAAATGGAGTAGAATGGGATAAAAACTGGGATGTAGGGCAACTGACTGGCGAGACAGTGAAAATTCTCAAGTTAATGCCCAGAGACATACCCGACACAGTACCAGGATCTACTGAGATAAAAGCCATTTTGGGTAATTTGCGTGTGATAGCTGCAAACTTGGCAGCATTACGCAACCCATATGGTAGTGGACATGGGAAAAGTGCTACATATAAAGGCCTTGAAGAGCGCCACGCAAAACTTGCTGTTGGCAGTAGCATAACGCTTGTAAGTTTTCTTTGGGACACTCATGAAAGGAATGGTATTTAAACCGTGAACCGAATAAGTGAGATAACTAAGCGAGATATCTTCGATTTGTTTCGCAATGGAATTGAAATAGATAATTTTTTTGTAACAGAAAAAGTGAGCTATCTCTATTTTGGCGGGTTAGAAGAAATTGAATTTCTCCAGAGGTTATATGATCTGAAAAGTATGCCAAGCTTGGATCCGAGATTTTCTGACGCTGAGGGTGACATCAGGCAGCACACAGTGAACAATGACGACTATCAGTTTTGTTGGGTATTTGAGGATGAACGCTTTCAACTGAAAAATGGAAGTGATGAGATATACTTAAAATTTCTTTGTGGAATATTTCATCCAGTAGTCAGATCTGAAAAAGGTTATTGGAAAGAGTTTCTTTCTGAGATAAATAGATTGTTGCAAAACGATGGATACGAACTTTATCCGGCAGAAAAAATATCTAAACGTGATGTTTATGGGTGGAGAATATACCAGCCGGGAGAAAGCAATATTTTCATTCCCTTTTCTCAACGGAACGCAGAAGCAAAGAAAGAGAAAAAAATAACATTATCCATTAAACTCAATGCAAGAAATCAGATATACCAACTGTTGGAGAAGTATAATAATATTTATAGAAATACCGATGAAACAGGTTGGCAGTACGATACCTCGACAAGCGCGAATGTTTTTAATGATATACGGCAATTTTATACCCCTATGTGCTATAACGATAAAAAGCAGTATGTTGAAACTAGTAGCCTTCAAGATTTTATATTCCACAGTTCGCCTTTTTGTGTTATGGATGCGATAGAGTTCTTCGAAAAATATAACCATTCTACTGATTTTGAAATACAAGTTAATGCAATATTGAAACTGAACGGTATTGCTTATAAATTAGATAATGGTAGAATCGAAAGTACGATTGACAGCCAGATAAAAAATAGCACAGTTCACAAAATTCAGGAGGCGGGACTTAAGGCGCTGATTCAGGAAGCCACAAAATATTACGATGAAGGGAATATAACAATTGCTGTTGAAAAACTCTGGGATGCATTTGAAAGGCTGAAAACATACTATTCTCCATCGCTTGATAAGAAGAAATCAGCAAATAGAATCATTCGTGATATGAGCGGTAATAAAGATACCTACATAGAATTATTTAAGAAGGAATTTGATGAGCTCACTGCGATTGGTAATGACTATAGAATCCGCCACCATGAGACTACAAAAATAGATATTGAGGATAAAAGGCACTACGACTATTTTTATAAACGTTGCCTATCATTAATTTCTGTTGCAATTCAGTTTCTTGATTATGAAGGAAAACTCTAATGCAAGTTCCTTCAGAGCATCTTTTGACTGGAAAGGGCATCCTAATATTATGGGTACTATCAATGATATAACGAAATACAGCTATACTCGCATTTCGTCCAGTATTCGCATTGGAGCTGCAAAAAGTGATTATGAGGATAATATTTGGTATCTGAGAATTACTAATCTTCCAAAGTATCAGGAAAACTGTTACATTGGAGAAATCTTGGTGGAATCCGTAACAACCGAGTTAATAAAAAATACGATAATAAATCCCATAGAAGATGATCGCTGCGAATCCGTCTGGGACGTTATTATTATTGTACATAAAGTAATAACAGAGGAAGAATGCGACAATATCTTAAATGACCTATGTAACTTTTTTACAATTAAGAGCGCTGCAGCGAATTTAATTCAATCTTCAGGAAGCCCGGTTTTCTCTCATAAAAAAATGAGCGTAACAATGCAATATGCAGAAGAAAGTAAAGTTTTTAAAGATACTGTGATGTTAGCACGTTGTTTTATGGACAAGACAATTGGGGTAATGTCCCCAGCTAAGGCTCAATTCTATTTACCCAAAGAACCATGTTGTCTGAATTCCTCAGAATATCTCAAACTATATTTGGATGCTCTGGTGGCGAGAGATAAAATATCAAGATTTGTACTAATGTATGGGATCATCGAAAAGATCTTCGCATCAAAAGAGGGCCAGCACATAATCAACACCTATCGAAAAATTTGGATACAGAATAATCCAGGACAAGCTTTCAGACTTGAAAAGCACCGCGGGCAAATATTATTACATTATTTTAATTCTAAAGGCATAGATACATACTCGTTTACAGGTGATAGAGAGCTAATAACAGAAAATCTGTTGAGTGAGATTATTCAAACTCGCAATGACCTCTTTCATCGTATAGATCGATCTAGGGTTAACTCAATTCTATATCATAAATTAATACCAATTATTAAAGAGTTTGTTTCGAAACTGTAAAATATGAGATATTGAACTTATTCAAAAGAGGTGGTTGGTTGTGTTTGATGTGATGGTATCAAATAACGGTATTAATGCTGATTCAAAAGGAAAAGAAATAATATTTGTTTCTGATCTACACTTTGATTTCACGAAAGGCAAATATAAACCAAAAGCTGCTTTACAGATGAAAGATGACTTCATTACGTTTGTTAAAGAGCGATATTCAAATTACTTACTATGCATAGCAGGGGATTTTTTTAATAGATATGAAAAGACATTGGATTTCGTAAAAGAGATGGAAAAAAACAAAATTAATGGATTTTTTGTACTTGGAAATCATGATTTTTGGAACAATGGAGAGAAATCACATCAAGATTTAATAAACATATTTTCCTCTGAGACACAAGACAATCAATATTTTAAATTTCTTTCAACTGGCAAAAAGTATTATTGGCACGATATTTGTGTGATTGGTGATACGGGTTGGACAAGTTTTCGAAGAAGAAAGCGCAGAGTTAATCTTAAACAGTTTATGGAGCTCCCAGATGCTACGAAAGTGAGAGATTTTAATCCTACAAATATAATAGAATTACACGAAAAATGGGTGAACTTTGCCAATACAGTATTAAAACAAGAAGAAAAGGTCTTGATAATTACTCATTTCCCAATGGTAGATTTTACACAAGAAGATAAAGACTGTTGGTGGAGTTCAACAACTGAACTTAAAGGTGACAATAGTTGGCGAATATTTGGACATACACATCATATGAAAGAACAACAAAACAATAACGTTTCTTTTCAACGTGGTTATGACAACAGAGATATTGAAGATTTGCGATTTATGGGATTAAAACAATATTCTTCATACTCCTTTGGCAAATTAGAAAAAGCTGAGGAGAATAAAAATCTTACTGTCAAGCCTAATTTTGAAAGCATATCAACCCACTATTCTCCTGCAATGGTAGAAGATGAAGGCTCTGAGTTGGAATTAGTATCAACCATTAAGAGAAGGGGATATAAGCGATGTTCTGCAAACAGTTATAATTTTGCGGTTCTTGCTAACGACATGGATTCTTATCTTGAAAGAGTACAGCGCGTAATATCTGGATATTTAAAAGACACATACATAGGATATATTTTATCGGGACGCATTTCTAAGCGTACTGTAGATGCAATTTATAACTCGATAATAATTCTAGAGGGCAAAGATTTTTCGGATGTGCGAGCATTTATTACTGCTGCTGTAATCACTGGTTATGTTTTCAATGGGATGCCGTTTTTAATCGATAGTATGCGCCCATTGGACAATTACGATATTATGAGATTTTGGTTAATGTTCTTAACAATTAAGCAATATGGCATTGATGTTGACTCAATTGGTTCTGTACGTAGTGATAAAAGTCAGTCGATTTCTTTTGGCAATGTTCAGTTGTTTTTGCCGGAAGTAAATGGTTTATCGCTTGAAGTATCTGATGTTGAAGCGCTTATACAACAAACTCCTTTGCTATCACAACCAGCCGTGTTTTTATAATTGTTGATATTTGAAAAAAATAAGATTAGCTAAAAACGGGTTTGTTTAATAGATCTCATGAAATCAATTTTATTTAAGCAAATTACAATATAAAATAGAAAAATCATTGACAATTTTAATAGTCTGATTTATGACCTAAAAAGGAGATGATGAAGTGATTCATACAATTACTAAGTTAAAGCAGGCTTATAAAAAATTAGAAGAGGGAAAAAGCTTACTCGAAGCTAATATTCAGCATCATCTTATATGTGAAATATTTTTGAGGGACCTTGGATACGACGTTTCAAATTGTGACTTTGAAAAAAACTGCCGTAATAAACATTGCGATATATCTGTTGAAATAATGAAAAACAAAAGTTTATTTATTGAGACAAAACGAGGAGACCACAAAATAGAAGATAATGATATCATACAACTAGCCAGTTACGTTAGAGATCGCGGTTTGGAATATGGAATTCTAACCTCGGGAAAAGAATTCATTCTTATTAATACGAATATAAGAACGTCTGCAAATTACAACGAAGATATGCTTAAACTTCAAATTGTGTTTTGGTTTAACATTTTCAACTCAAAAAGTAAAGAATATACACGTCATGAGTTTTTTAAGTTCCTTTCTAAAGAAGCGCTATTCGATACGCAAACAACGACTTTTTATAAGGATATAGCACAATTTAAGGCAATAAAATATCCGGCAGCTAACATCAGCTGGGATACATATAAATCAACATTATTTAATTTTTTTGAGTTCTATGCGAATGAAAGAAACAGATATAAACCGAGAATATTGGAAGAAATAAATATTAATGACTTCGAAAAATTTATTATCTATAAACGGGATCAAGCTACAGGAAATAACTCGGGAAAGAAATTTGTTTCTGATTCTTCTATTCGAAATAATTATTCACATATAAGCAGTATGCTGAATTGTCTTGCAGAAAGTGAATATGGCGGAATTAATAAAACCTGTTTTGATAAAGGCCGCGAGAAAAGCTTGGCTGACATTTTATCTGGATCAGTTACAAAGACATACAGTTCAATTGGTGATGAAACCTTTGAACAAGCAATTAATTACTATCTGAAAAACACTAAAAAAGACAAGGGTATTAGGGATCTGACAATCTTTTTACTTTGTAGTTGTTATGGTTTTGAAAGGTCCAGAATACAAGAATTAAAGTGGAGTGATTTAATCCGGAATAAAAAAAGCAATCAATATGCTGAGTGCGTATTCCGGAACATCCGGACAGCAATTCTGGAAACATCCGGACACGAAACCGGAAGTATCCGGACACTTTGCCGGCTAAATTGATTGTAAAATAATTGCTGCTTTTCGGCAACAAATATTGTCAGTATTTAGAATTCGAGAGCGTCCCGCATTTTCTTGGCAGCCATAACTTCTCGCATAGAAATCTTCGAGTCAAGTTCGAGGATGTAGGAGTTATGGATGATCCGGTCCATGATGGCGTCGGCAATCGTCGGATCGGGGAAAAGCTCATACCACTGACCATGAGAGATTTGCCCGGCGAGGATCATCGAGCCTCTGTTGTAGCGGGATTCAGCAATCTCCAGTATGTCACGGCTTTCCTCAAGACTGTAGGATTTCAGCCCAATGTCATCAAGGATCAGAAGGCGGGTGCTTTGAAGCCCTTTCATAAATTTTGAGTATTGAGTTTGAGCTTTTGCATCCTGGATTTCCAGAAGCAATTCCGGAATCCTGTAATATTTAACGGTATATCCTTTCCTGCAGGCATTGCTGCCAAAGGCACAAATCAGATAGGTTTTACCGCATCCGGTCTTGCCGGTAGTGATGATGTTCAGCGATTTCTCAATGAAGTTGCAGCTTGCAAGCTCAAGTATAGATTGCTTCTCAATTGCTCTGTTTGCTGTGTATTCAATGCCCTCAATGCTGGCATTTAAGCTGAGGGAAGCATTCCGAAGCAGGCGTTTGATCTTGGAGTTCTTCTTGGCCATCCACTCTTTTTCGACCATAAGGCCAAGCCGTTCTTCAAAGGATAGCCCCAGATCAGAGGGATCAGGCTCGCTCAGCATCTGCGCCATAGACTTGAGCTTCATATCCCGTAGTTTTTCAATGGTTTGATTGTTAAGCATTCTTTCCACCTCCGGCATACGTTCTGGCTCCTCGTAAGTTGGTATTTGATACGATCTTCTCAACGCTTTCAACGCCTTTTGTCTGAGGATGATGCTGAAATATTTGTAGGTGCAGGTTCCCTTGTCGATTGCCTCCTTGCTTGCTGCTTCGACAACTTCGGAAGGATAATCAGATGCGAGACGCATGATGCCCATGCAGGATCTGTAGGTCTGTACCGGATACTCCCTGCTATCAAGAATATTGGCAATCAGATGCCTGGTCTTTGGCCCGATCTTTTCGGCCCATGACAAGTACCGTTCGGAGCTCCATCCGGTAACTGCCTTGTGGGATTCCGGCATATGCTCCGGCAACGTGGTATACCGTTTGAAAGTATTGAAGTTTCTCTTGTGAGCGGCAATCCGCTCGCCGCAGGCGAAGATTTCTATGACAGAAGCGGTTGCCCGTACTCTTGAGATTTTGCCAATGTTGGAATAATGGACGCTGTAGAAAAAGCCCTGATATTCAACATGATAATTAAAAGCAACTTTAGCATCTGCCCAGTCGGCATACTCGTACCGGGCGGCGGGAAGCGGCTTTAAGGCCGGCTTATCAATGGCTTCAAAAGCTGTTTTCCGGTTCCTTCAAGCTTTTGAAATGGCCGGTTGATCAGCTTGTCAAGTTCGATCGCTATGGCCTGATTGATCTCCATGACACTAAAGAATCGACGGTTTCGGAGTGCTGCTATGATACGCCTTGACACATTGCCGACCATATTTTCATCAGCGGCTTTGTCTTTGGGTTTCCTCGGCCTTGCCGGTACCAGAGCAACTCCGTAATGCCGGGCCATCTCGGTATAGCTGGCATTGAGAAGTGGATCCACGAGATCCGGTGTTTTAACCGCAGTCTTTGTATTATCGGGAATGACAACCCTCGGTACGCCGCCGTAATGCTCGAAGGCTCTGACATGAGCATCAATCCAGTTTGGCTGTTTCATATCCCCATAGGCATAAGCAAAGGGATATGCTGACGCCGGGAGAACCGACACAAATATATATGCAACTTTCTTCCCTGTGAGAGCTTCAATGTATGGGATTGTGCCCGCCCAATCTACCTGCATTGACTCTCCGGCTTTATGTTCAATATGCAGGAGATTTGGTTGGTTTTCTTAAAGCTTCGATACCGTTCGCAA
This sequence comes from Clostridiales bacterium, assembly GCA_015243575.1. NCBI lineage: Bacteria > Bacillati > Bacillota > Clostridia > Peptostreptococcales > Anaerovoracaceae > Anoxybacterium > Anoxybacterium hadale. The sequence goes on along the minus strand of CP042469.1, from coordinate 2,590,127 downwards.
AACTGGGTGTACATGAGGCCATCAGGATTATCCCGCTTGTACTCTTCCCAAAGGAGCATCAGAGTTACATGCTTCCGCTTCATCTCGCTGAAGATGTAATTCAAATCCGGCTCAGCAGCCACTTTTCTGACTTCTGCCGGAGGATAAATCAGGGACAGGAGTTCTTTATCGTTAAGATCGCAAGGCCAAGAGATTTTAGCGTTCTGAGCTCTCCTCAGTACATCGTCCACTGTTGATTTTCCGCAATTGCATGATGCGGCGATATCCCTTAGCGATAACCCTGCATCAAATTTTAGCCTGAGTATTTCTTTGACTTTTGACATGTCCAGCCTCCTCATACTTGGCCCTCCTTAAAGTGTGATACTTTAAGGATACCAGTTAATTTGTCAGCCAGGCAAGGTGTCCGGATGTTTCCGATACGCTGTCCGGATAATTCCGATATGCTGTCCGGATGTTTCCGAAATCAGTGTCCGGATGTCGCCGAAATACGCAGGCTGAGGTTAAGATAGAAAAAAGAGTGTTGCCTATAGTTCCTTTATTGGCATCATGTTTCGAATATATTGAAATAGAGCAACGAAAGAAAAAATTAAGAACCGAGTTTATATTCTGGGTGCTGTATGGTAATAAGATAAGGTACAATAAGTTGCGCAAATTGAATAAAGGGTAAAAAAATAGACATGCCCAAAGCCGTTTGGTAAAATTAATTCACCACAAACCAATTGCCAAAGGAGGCTGAGGGACATGTCTGAAAAAATTATACAACTAAACGAGGGAATAATCAAAGACGAATTAAAGGAACTCGTCAGATCCAGCGTAGAAGAAACTCTAAATGGGCTTTTAGAGAAAGAAGCTGAAGAACTGATCAATGCCAGTAAATATGAGCGTACTGCTGAGCGTGAGGGTTACCGTGCCGGACATTATGACCGTAATCTGGCAACCACCTCAGGAGAAGTAACCCTGAAGATGCCAAAGCTAAAAGGAGTTGCCTTTGAAACTGCAATTATCGAAAGGTATCGCCGCCGAGAAAGTTCAGTGGAAGAAGCACTGATCGAGATGTACCTGGCCGGGGTATCCGTTCGAAGAGTTGAAGATATAACGGAAGCGCTATGGGGTACCAAAGTATCTCCTTCGACCATCAGCGAACTCAACAAAAAAAGCATATGTACATATAGAAAACTGGAGAAACCGGCAGCTTACTCATAGCTCATATGCTTACGTGTATGTTGACGGGATCTATCTCAAACGGAACTGGGGTGGCGAATACGAGAATGTGGCCATCCTGATTGCAATTGGAGTCAATGAGGACGGATATCGTGAAGTAATTGGTGCAATGGAAGGTATGAAGGAAGACAAGGCTAGCTGGACAGAGTTTTTCAAATGGCTGAAAAGCCGAGGACTTACCGGGGTTAAACTGGTGATTGGTGACAAATGCCTAGGAATGTTGGAGTCGATCGGTGAAGTCTATCCGGATGCAAAATACCAGCGCTGCGTTGTTCATTTCTACCGCAACATGTTTTCCGTTGTTCCTCGCTCGAAGATGAAGTCAGTAGCCAAAATGCTTAAGGCGATTCATAGCCAGGAAAACAAGAAAGCCGCTAGAGAAAAGGCTAAGGCTGTTATCGAAGAACTGAGGCAAATGAAGCTTAAAGAAGCTGCGGATAAGCTGGAAAAAGGAATTGAAGAAACACTTACCTACATGGCATTCCCTTACGAACACTGGCTGAAGATCCGCACCACAAATCTGGTAGAGCGGATCAACCGAGAGATCAGGCGCCGAACCAGAGTGGTTGGCACCTTTCCCGACGGGAACTCTGCCCTGATGCTAGTCTGTGCCCGCTTACGCCATGTTACAGGAACCCAATGGGGCATTAAGCGGTATATGAATATGAAACATCTTGAAAACTGCAGCACAGAAGAATCCGAATCAGAAAACATGGCTGGCTAATAGCTGGCAACTAGGCGGCAAAATCAATTTTGCGCAAAAAACTTGACGGTACCAATACAGCTTTTAACGATTTGCAAGGAATAGGAAACGATGAAAAATGGAAAGACTTTTCCCCTCAATTTGTAAGAACGAGTTTAATAAAAAAATTATTTAATTATGGTTTTTCAATTGAAGATATTGTTTATATTACGGGTTTGCCTGTTGAAAACATTGGCAATTACATTAATACAAATCAGATCATTGAACGAAAAACAATGAAAAATGAGAAAATAAAAAACTTGCAAAACATTTTCGGGAATGTATTAGAAAGAACGATCTAAGTTCATTTCAAATTAGGGTTGTTGAGGTATTCCTCGCATTCCGATAATAAGGTACAAAACGGGGAGTGTACCATTCCATTTACACAGAATGCGGGACACTCCCTTTACAGAGATTATTTCACAATCCCCAAAAGTGCTCTTTCTAATACCTTACTCAATAAGCTTGAGCAATGATATAATGGCATCTTTTATAGTCAGATTAGCTTTTTCTGCGATTTTTAATGCTTCTAATAAAGAAGACATTGCTAAATCCATTTTTTTCTCATAAACTCTCAAAATTGCATAACGAAAATATGTATCTGCCTTTGCAATCTCATCATTCTCATATAATTGTAATGCTTTTTCAAAATAGATTGAGGCCTTATCGAATTCTCTTTTTGATGTCATAGTTATACCTAACTCATGGTATGTACTAGCTGCTTCATAAGACCATCCTAATTCTTCTTTGACCTCAATACATTTTAGCAACCATCGTTCGGAATCATCGTATAACTTCATCTTTTCATATAATTTTCCAAGGTTATGATATACAGATAAGGCGTTGTGTTTAAGACCTTTCTTAACATCTAATACTTTGATGGCTTCTTTGTACAACTTTTCTGCTTCAGAAAACAGTTCTTTTTCTTCATAAATCATCCCAAGGCTATTATAGATAAGACCTATTTCATCTGGCATTGTTAAATTATGATCTTTCACAAGGCTTAATGCTTTAAAAAAATAATCTTCTGCCCTATAATAGATTTCATTAGTTAATTCAATATTGCCACAATTAATAAAGGCGGCAAGTAGTAGCTTTTTATCAAAATCAGCGTCTTTATTTAAATCAATAACTTTTGTCAAATATGATAGAGCATTTCCATAGTCATTTTGTTCCTTTAAAATCATAGCAAGTTGGTTATAACAATAAGCTATATCTTCTTTTGATTCGAGTTTTTCTCTAATTTGTAAGGACTTTTCAACATTTATCTTAGCGTCATCCAAATTTCTCCTTCTAAACTGAATTATACTTTTCTGAAGATAAAATACGCTGATATCCCTTTCTTGTAATTCATACTCTTCTAATGGTAGCCCTAGAAGAATATCATAAATGACTTCTGCATGATCTAATTCCACAGATTGACTGCCGTTTGTATAGTGCTCCGCAATTGCTGCACTTATAAATACCCAAAATTTATTTTTTCGTTTATCAGAAATTTCATCTAATTTTGCGAGCATTGATTTAAGAAATAGAATTTTAATACTATAAACACCGGAGTATGTAAATACTTTAATAATTGCTTGAGTTAGCTGTTGAGCTTCTGTCCACTGTTCACTATCTATGGCAAAATATAGTGCTGAAATTGTGTTATTTATTTCTCCTAACATAAGCACATACCAATCTGCATCATGTATGTGCAGCTTATAATTGACTGCAGAGCAAAGCTCAAAATGAAACTCTATAAAGTATTTTTTCAGATTTATTATATTGTCTTGTCCTTTTTTTATAAAGAATTGTTTCCTCAAAAAAGCTGGTATAAAGGGAGACAAACTATAATAAGTCGTTTCGGCATAGTTAATTTTCTTTTCGATAAATCCTATGCGTTCTCCTTCCTTCAAAAACCCATCTGTTTGTTGTCTAGAAGGTAACTTACCATAGACCGAGTAATAAAGCGTATCCACTGAATCTACTGCATCAGATTTTCTTATAAACTCCTCTACAAAAAAGCTATTTATACTTGTGCTATGGAATCCCAAAAACATTAACATTTCTTGTACTTCGGTATCTAAAGTATTAAAGAGCCCCAATAGTATTTCTTCAATGTTATCTAAACATACTTCTTCAATCCCACGCAATGCTAATACTAATTGCTCAGGAGATTTATTATCTAATTGCTTTAGAATAATGGGAATTGAATAAGGATGTCCATTAAGTAAATAAAAGAAATTATATAAGTCATAATCATATTTATAATGCGAAAAACTTTTACCAAAGTGATTGAAATTCTTTTCAGCAAGCTCTAGAGTATAATCATGTTCTAAACTCTTTACATTTATTTCTTGGTACGCAACCTCTAACCAGCGCTCTGTCTTTCTGGAAATTAAAATTACTCTTGTTCGTCCGCCTTTCAACATTTTTAGAAAGCTAGATAACTTATTCATATCATTTTTTATCTCGACGTTATCATTTGTTTTTGAATATGCCTCTATTATTTCCAAATTGTCCCAAATTAGCAAACAGCTCTTTTCTCTTAAAACAGCTAGTATATTATTTAATTGGTCTTGGCTTGATAAATAATTGTTATTAAAGATTTTTAAACTGTCAATTACTTGTGAGGTGAAACTATCTGCATTTGTAAATGATGTGTAATAAACCCCATCAGAACAACCACTTGTAATAAAAAACCAGTTTGAAAACCACTTCGCCAACTCAGTTTTACCTGTGCCCCAAGCACCTTTTAGTAAAATCCAGGGCTTATCACTATCAAGGATAGCTCTTTCAATTTTTATAATATCTAAATCACGACCAACTAAATCTTTCGTTTCTAAATGCAATTTGGTATAAAATGATTCGCGTATATTTTTATTAGTTAAAGGGTTATGCTCTTTATTCCAAGCATTAAAATCGCTATCTTGTTGGAATAATGTTGGTATCATCCAATCACTAATATCTAAAATACCAGTTAAAGATTCACGTCGCCTGTGTTCATACAATCTTCTTCTAGAAATTGCAAAAGAATCAGCTATAGTTTTCCCTTTCGCAATGTTTGAATATAGTGCCCCCATAAAAAGAACGGTCATTGTTTTATGTGCGAGACCAGACATAGCAATTACACTATTTACTCCGCATTCTAATAATTGGTTAGCAATTGAGGAGGAAGTTAATTTATCATCTCCTGTTGCAGACTCGCAGGCATTCAAGATAAAAACAGGCACATTATATTTTTCAATAATGTCACCTAAACCTCTAGCAGAAATTAATTGTTCGCCACCATCTTCATCTTCAAATATTAAGTGTCCAAGGCCAGCAGTTGCGCCTTGGATAATAAGCTCATCATGCTTCTCAGTTACAAATAAACCATGACCATCAAAGTGAATTAAGTCATAGCTTTTATTTAATAGTTTATCTTCTAATGTACTTAATGTTGGTGGCCTTAGAACATCTATATTAATAAAATCACGATAAGAATCAAAAGCTTCAAGTATAGGTTTCACAATAATACTAAAAGGGATATCATTAACTCCATATGGACGTGAAATGATTATTAGTATATCTATTTTCTTTTTTTTAGTAAACTTTGCATGAGCACTTTTTTTTAGTCTCTGTTGTCTATAAAAACACTTTACTTCCAATGCAAGGAATAATTTTCTATGAGGATCGTAAATTAATTCCCAAGGGATATTTAAGAATTTTAAATCATTTGAGACAAGAATAATTTCTAGATTATGTATTCCCATCTCGACAAGATTGTTATAAAGCCTTAATGAATTTCTAGCAGATATATTTTCATTAAAGATTATATGAAATATCCGTGTACCTAACTCTTTTAGCTTTAGCTCTATTTCTTTTGCCTTTTCAATCTCAGCTCCGAATGGGAAAGTAAGAAATTTTCTCAGATACCACTGAATAGCTTGCCTTTCTTCAATAGTTGTTGGATCTTCGAATGGGATATTTTCCTGAATTGTGATAAAATGAATATCTTTATTATGAATTTTCATTGTAATTGTACCATTGCTATTATCAACAATTTCCAAACGATTCATGAGGTTCTCTCTCTTTCAAGTAAGTATATTGAGCTAATTCTTTATTTTACTTTTTTATCTTTATCTTTATCTTTATCTTTATCTTTTTCATTATCATTGTTAGTTTGGAGATTCACTAATGGCACAATTTCACCAGTCCCGCCTGATGGGGGGGACAATAAACTATCGATGCTCTCCTTTGCTTGATATCCAAAATGTAATGGCTTTCCGCTTTTTTCTTTTGTTCCGTTATTCATTTAAGACCTCCTTGTTAACACTTGCTTTTTATTTGTCTTGAAAAAATGCAATAACTATTTTCTATTACCTTCAAAAAATTCAATATAGTCAATACTATCTTTACAGATCCAGATACCTTTTGTGTCAGGTATTTTACTTACGAATTTTCCAGCAGCGTCTACTTTCCAAACTTCTTGAAGATATATATCTTCTGAAAACGGGTACGAAGATGCATATGATTTATCAGCAAATATCCCTCCAATTAAATTTCCATTCTTTAAATGTATTAATACGTAACAGGCCGAACGAAGACTAAAAAAATAATCCCAAGCTTTACCCATCGGATTTAGCAAAATATTTTTTATGAATTTTAGTTGGAGAATCCATTTGACAATGAATGGATAAACAATTGGAAGTACAAATAATACAGCAATTATATATCCATAAGTTAAAATGGAATGATTTTCTTGAAAAGATGATTGCAAAACTAAAGGAATACTCCATCCAGTGAGAGCAAAGTTAAAGCAACTAAAACTAATCGCATCTAGTATATAATCTTGGGACGAATTTCTTTCAGAAGGAATTAACAACCTCCAGACTTTTATTGAAACAAAACCAGGTATGAATAAAAAAATAAATAAACTTATCTTATCAATATCAAATAGTTCTTCCATATTAGCCTCCAACGACAATATATCTTTTTTACTCCTATGTAGGATAACTATATACTTTAAATTAAGGACATTCGCCGATTAATATTTTACAAAAGCAACGCGATTCGGTATATTAAGTCATACCGTCTTTTGTCAAATATTTATTATATCATAAGTTGAATGATCTTCCAATAATAGGAAAAATGTTTATAGCGAATTAGTATTTAAATGGCTCAGGTGTCAACCTTACGATTTATAATATATTATGATAGACGCAAGGTATCTGTTAGCGGCGAGGAATTGCACGTTACTCCAATTGAATACAAGATTATTTGCTTGCTTTCTCAATACCTTGGAAAAGTGCTTACATGAGTTTATAATGAAAGAGGTATGGGGCATATACAAATGAAATACAAGCACTGCGAATTAATATGGCTAATAATAGGGCAAATCCGGCAGAGCCTCAATACATCATAACAGAACTTGGGGTTGGATATCGTATGGTGGAAGAGTGGAAGAACTGAAAATAGAGCCGATTTATCTTTAGTATGTAAAGAATCAGAGAAAAGTTGAAAAAGGTAAAAAAAAGGATTAATATATAACATAATACAAAATTATTTAACGGCTAGGTGATACTTCCCAAGTATTATTTAAATTTTTCTTTTTTGATAGAATGGTAAAAGGATTGTAAGATATGATTGATATAGAAAAAATTTATGAAGAGTCATATAAACACTATAATAAGGCTAAGAAATCATTGCCTATTGATTTTGAAAAACGTGCAATTTTTGAGAATGCGTCTGCATTATCAGATGTTGTTCCGGGGTATAGTGCGGAAAAGTTAGATTTCGGATCATATGATAATGATAAATTTGCTGTAGTATTTATTGATATACGGCAATCTACTAATAGAGCTCAAATAATCGGTTCGGAAAAAACCTTTTTATCTATGCACGCATTTTTTTCTCCTATACTCCAAGTGGTAGAACATTATAAAGGAGTAGTAATTGATTTTATGGGCGATGGATTAATGGCGTTTTTTGGAGGAGATTCCTCAGAACTTACAAAAGATGAATCCATAAAAAATGCAGGTCTTTGCGGTAGGGATATGTTGCTAGTAATATCTGAAGTAACAAATAAAATATTAGAAAATGATGGGATTGTATGGGGATTATCATGTGGTGTTGGTGTTGCCTATGGAGATGTAATAATTACAAAAATAGGTACGAATGAAACGTTTGATGTAAAGGCTTTTGGCGATTGCATAAACGATGCCTCTAAATTTTCAAAAGGTGATAATCGTGTTAAGGTTAGTAAATATATAAGAAATCACTGGCCAGCTGGTAAAAACGGAAAAATATCCTTTTCAGATGATGGAGAAGGATATATTCTACACCATGTATAGTCTTTGTAATTAAAAAAATTGAGGAGGCAAAAAGTGATGGAAGAAGTAAATAGTGAAAAATACGAATTTTTGTATAATGCAATAAGTGACACCCAAGAGACTATTCGTTTTACTGACACAAAATCAGGTGCAATTATAATCATTGTTATGGGTTTTATTGCTGGGTTAATTTCATTAGCCGATGAATATTACAACTATTTGTCAAAACTAACGGGATTATCAAAAGATATTTTAATTGCAGGAGCAACAGGCTTTATAGTATTTCTTATTATTTCTTTACTTATTTCTCTAAAGTCAATTAATCCATCAAATAGCCCTATTGATCATATTAAAACAGAAGACTTGAAGGAACACTCTAGTTTGCCAAATCTAAAATACTATATTAGTGGTCTATGCCCTTCAATGCGTTGGGAGGATTATTTCTGGGAATTAAAGGGCTCGAAACTGAAAATTAGTTTAGGAGAATATTTAAAAGAAATAAATGAAAGCAATGGTCAAGATTTTATAAAGGTACTTACTTTAGAATTGCTAAAATTATCTTACATAAAAGAGAAAAAAATACAAAGGTCAAAGATGGCAATTACATCCTTAGGATTGAGTATTTTATTTGCTGCACTTACTATTGTAATGGTTATTTTAATCAATAACTCAAAAGTAGCAATTCCATGGAATAATGCGCTGATTAATTTGGATTTATTCCTATATTTAATAATTGGCCATGTGATAGGTGATTACGTTTTGCAAACTAGTTGGCAAATTGAAAAAAAGAGAACTTCATGGGGAGCTTTACTTACACATCTGATTATATATACAATTGTCATTTATGTTTTATCTTTTTTCGCTGGGAGAATTACGCTGTTAAGCATATCGATAATCATTCTTACACATTTAATATTAGATAAATTTAACCTTATTTCAAAAACTATTGAATTAGTAACAAAAAAAGAGTGCAATTCAATAAAAATTAATTTTATTTGTGATCAAGGTGTACACATAATGATCCTATTCCTTATAGCTATGTTTAATTAATTGGAGGTATCACATGGAAAGTACAATTAAATCATTTAGTGAAATTTACAAAACGGTTTATGACTTACCTGGGATAAGTGACAAAAGAGCCCATGAAGAAATGCAGAAATTTATGAATGAAGCATCTTCTACCGGATTAGGACATCCTGCAGTATCAAATATTCAGTTAGGAGAAACTTTACCGGGCAGCATCGTGGTTTTCTTTATGGATATTAGAGGGTTTACTAAAATGTCAATTGCGCTTGGTAATGAAGAATTAATAAAAATATTACAAGCTATAACGGCTGCTTCAATAATTAGTATTAAACAATATGGAGGATATGTCATTGAGTTTACTGGCGACGGTGTGATGGCATATTTTGGACAAGGATTAAATACAACAGAAAGGGATGCGTTTAATGCATTAAAGACTTGCGCATTTCTAATGAATGGCATAAAGGAAGTAGTAAATCAATACCTGAACAAATTATTAGACGAAACGGTTAGAGTAGGAATGGGAATTGAACATGGAAATACACTGTGGACGAGAATCGGATCTAAGGAGACAAACCAAGTAAAACCGGTATCTGAGGTCTCTTTTATTGCAGGTAAAAATTCAAGTCACGCTAAACCATGGGAAGTAGTAATGGGGAAAAACATTGCCACATGGATACCAGATAGGTTTAAAGGAACCTATGACTCCTATAGCTTTCAAAAAAATGGAGAGAAGTATACATATGAACGGTCTACGTTTAATTGGGAGTCCTTTTTTACTGAGTATTGTCAAAACGTTAGTGACCTTGAAAAATCTTTATTTAGAAATAAATTACCTGTATTGAGTCCAAGGGTTATATCAAACGATGGATTGGTTGCTCCCGTAATAAGAAAAGAAAATGCCAATCCTGGCCCGCGTCCTTTAAAGGACCAACCATTTTTCGGGTAGTATTATGAGTTGGTATGATTATGATAAAACCCGAGTAGTTTTAGAGTATCGATTAATGTATAAAAAATATCCTTCTTATGTTTTATGCAAATTTGAAGAGAAATTAGCTTGGGAAGGAGAGGTCACTTTAATACCAGAAGGTATAGATGCAGAGCCCATGAAAGTAAGATTAGTATATCCAGAAGGATATCCAGTTAGGCCTCCAAAAGTATACCCACTATATCCCGAATTGCCTAAGGAACTATGGGGACACGAATGGCATAGATGGGAAGGGGGGTATATCTGCCATGTACAGCCTAAATTATGGAATGTTCGTTACACGGCAGTTGATGTAATTGAAAAAATTCATGTTTGGTATTTTAATTACTTAGCCTATGTAAATAAGTTAATCCCTAAAATGCCAGACGAAGGTATAGCAGATATAAGTAAAAATGTAGGTGATTAATTTGTCTGTATTCAACTGTATTTTAATTGGTGAAGAACTGATTAGTAAAATAAGAAGATGTGATGTAGCTTGGGGCAAAATCGGTGGATTTTCCAAAGAGAATGTTTTAGGGGTTGTAAGCGTAGATATAGGTACTCATGAATTTGAAATTTGTAAGGCATCTCTAAAAGTTTTTAAACATAGATTTTTTAGTGGGAATTACAATGAAAAGATTGGATTCTGGGTAAAGATTAAAAAAGGTACTATTCAAAAAATAGTATCTTTTGACTCTACTATCAAGGAAATATCTAATTGGTTGCCTGAAGAACTATTCAAAATTATTGAAGAATCAACAATAGAACATATTTTTTTAATAGAAGAGGATTCTGATGAGGTTTTAAATACGACAATCTTTAAGGGTAAAGAGAACTGGATAGTTATACCGGAAGAAATTGAAATATTAGAAGAAGATCCAAATCCTTTTTTACGAATAGATGGGTTGGTTCCATTAGAAGAGATGAAGGAGAAAACAGCAGTTATTGTTGGACTAGGGAGTGGTGGAGCGGCTATTGCGTTGGAACTAGCAGCAGCAGGAGTAGGTTCATTGCATTTATTTGATAAAGAGAGGCTTAATAGCGTAAATCTATTCAGGCATATATGTGATGTGAGGGATCTAGGTAGATACAAAGTAGATGCAGTTGAAGATGTAATCAAGGATCATACTCTAAAAACCGAAATCATAAAATGTGATTCTGATATAATTGATGAACCTGCCAAGTTAATCGAATCCATACAATGTGCTGATATTGTGATTTGTGCTACTGACAATACGCAATCGAGGTCTTTGGTGAATTATTTGTGTGTAAAGCTTAACAAGGCGCTTATTTTAGTATGTACATTTGATAACGCAAAGATAGGTGAAGTCATTAGAGTAATACCAAATACTACTGCCTGTTATGAGTGCACGCGGATTCATCTCAAAGAACAAGGCGCTTTGCTTGAAGAAAAATCTAGTGAAACAGTATTGCCCTATAGTTCGCAGACGAAGGAAAGGGGTTTAACTAGTAGGGGAACTAGGACAGATGTAATGATAGTGGCAGCAATATCAAGTAAGGTTGCATTAATGACATTAAGTGCCAAAGATTTTGGAAATTTATCTTTTAATTTTATAACTTGGGGAGCAACAAGAAATACTGATTTTATTAGTCCATATTATTTTAGAATGCCATTTTCAACTAATTATACTAATTATAATATTCATCCAGAGTGTCCAATATGTGGCTCGCTTGCACCAGAAATACAAGACGTAAATATTGAGGAAGAATATGATGAAATTATGCAGAAAATCTAATTCCCATATTAGGACTATTATGCCTAAGCTTACAATCACAAAGGAATCATTTGACCTTATTATTAATACTACTAAAGATAGCCCATATGTAGAAACGGGAGGAATATTATTAGGTAAAGATCATGATCCTAAAACAGTTGAAATAATGTATGCTACTTTACCTGGACCTAAGGCGTATCATTCGCCTACAAAGTTTATCAGAGATACGGAATATTGCAAAAAAGTATTAAATGAATACTATGAAAAAAAAGGATTGGATTATATTGGTGAATGGCATAGCCATATTATACCATTAAGGGGTGCCAGCGGCGGCGATTTTGCAACCTTATGTTCTATTATGAATGATCCTGATTATAATTTTAAAGCATTCTCTTGTATTATAGCGCTACTAAATAATGATTCGGTTGAACTTATTGGCTATGTGTTATCTAACAAATATATATACAAGGCGAAAATTCAAATATTAGATTAACTCTCTTGATTTAGGGCTTATTTAGTTTATGCTAAGCTTACAAGAACAGTAACATATAGCACAGCACATGATAGAAAAGTATTTGCTGATGTTAATGTTAACTTAAATACAATTAACAGCTGTTTGACCTCATTGGCACGTTCTAATATACGTATAGCTAACTATATGGATGGCAGGCATTTGGCGAGTTGAATATTCTTGTGCGGGGAAACCGCAGTTCCGGAAAAATGGAAACCAAGTGTCCGGAACAGGGAAACCGCTTTATGCGAGTTTACTCGCTTAAGGACTTATCCAGTCCATATACCTCACGCATTGAAACATCCTTTGTTGGATCAAGGCTTTCGATATTAATTTTATACGCATCATGCACAATGCGGTCTAAAATGGCATCTGCTAAAGGGCCTGCATCACCACCAAGTTGTTCATACCAACCATCAGAACGATACTGGGAGCATAAAATAGTGGACGATTTCTTACGTCTTCTATGGAGAAGCTCGAAGATATCCTTTTGCTCACTGTCCGTAGGCTTTAAAAGGAGCCATTCATCAATTATGAGCAAAAGCGGGTTGGAATATTTACTCATAACCTTCTTGTAGGTGCCTTCATTTCTGGCCATCTCCAGATCAATAAGAAGATCCGGAAGGCGGACATACTTGGTATTGTAATACTGCTTACAGGCTTCCATGCCTGCGTATTTCGGCGACATCCGGACACTGATTTCGGAAACATCCGGACAGCATATCGGAATTATCCGGACAGCGTATCGGAAACATCCGGACACCTTGCCTGGCTGACAAATTAACTGGTATCCTTAAAGTATCACACTTTAAGGAGGGCCAAGTATGAGGAGGCTGGACATGTCAAAAGTCAAAGAAATACTCAGGCTAAAATTTGATGCAGGGTTATCGCTAAGGGATATCGCCGCATCATGCAATTGCGGAAAATCAACAGTGGACGATGTACTGAGGAGAGCTCAGAACGCTAAAATCTCTTGGCCTTGCGATCTTAACGATAAAGAACTCCTGTCCCTGATTTATCCTCCGGCAGAAGTCAGAAAAGTGGCTGCTGAGCCGGATTTGAATTACATCTTCAGCGAGATGAAGCGGAAGCATGTAACTCTGATGCTCCTTTGGGAAGAGTACAAGCGGGATAATCCTGATGGCCTCATGTACACCCAGTTTTGCGAACGGTATCGAAGCTTTAAGAAAACCAACCAAATCTCCCTGCATATTGAACATAAAGCCGGAGAGTCAATGCAGGTAGATTGGGCGGGCAGCACAATCCCATACATTGAAGCTCCCACAGGGGAAGAGAAAGTTGCATATATATTTGTGTCGGTTCTCCCGGCGTCAGCATATCCCTTTGCTTATGCCTATGGGGATATGAAACAGCCAAACTGGATTGATGCTCATGTCAGAGCCTTCGAGCATTACGGCGGCGTACCGAGGGTTGTCATTCCCGATAATACAAAGACTGCGGTTAAAACACCGGATCTCGTGGATCCACTTCTCAATGCCAGCTATACCGAGATGGCCCGGCATTACGGAGTTGCTCTGGTACCGGCAAGGCCGAGGAAACCCAAAGACAAAGCCGCTGATGAAAATATGGTCGGCAATGTGTCAAGGCGTATCATAGCAGCACTCCGAAACCGTCGATTCTTTAGTGTCATGGAGATCAATCAGGCCATAGCGATCGAACTTGACAAGCTGATAAACCGGCCATTTCAAAAGCTTGAAGGGAACCGGAAAACAGCTTTTGAAGCCATTGATAAGCCGGCCTTAAAGCCGCTTCCCGCCGCCCGGTACGAGTATGCCGACTGGGCAGATGCTAAAGTTGCTTTTAATTATCATGTTGAATATCAGGGCTTTTTCTACAGCGTCCATTATTCCAACATTGGCAAAATCTCAAGAGTACGGGCAACCGCTTCTGTCATAGAAATCTTCGCCTGCGGCGAGCGGATTGCCGCTCACAAGAGAAACTTCAATACTTTCAAACGGTATACCACGTTGCCGGAGCATATGCCGGAATCCCACAAGGCAGTTACCGGATGGAGCTCCGAACGGTACTTGTCATGGGCCGAAAAGATCGGGCCAAAGACCAGGCATCTGATTGCCAATATTCTTGATAGCAGGGAGTATCCGGTACAGACCTACAGATCCTGCATGGGCATCATGCGTCTCGCATCTGATTATCCTTCCGAAGTTGTCGAAGCAGCAAGCAAGGAGGCAATCGACAAGGGAACCTGCACCTACAAATATTTCAGCATCATCCTCAGACAAAAGGCGTTGAAAGCATCCCCCGAAGTTGAGAAGATCGTATCAAATACCAACTTACGAGGAGCCAGAACGTATGCCGGAGGTGGAAAGAATGCTTAACAATCAAACCATTGAAAAACTACGGGATATGAAGCTCAAGTCTATGGCGCAGATGCTGAGCGAGCCTGATCCCTCTGATCTGGGGCTATCCTTTGAAGAACGGCTTGGCCTTATGGTCGAAAAAGAGTGGATGGCCAAGAAGAACTCCAAGATCAAACGCCTGCTTCGGAATGCTTCCCTCAGCTTAAATGCCAGCATTGAGGGCATTGAATACACAGCAAACAGAGCAATTGAGAAGCAATCTATACTTGAGCTTGCAAGCTGCAACTTCATTGAGAAATCGCTGAACATCATCACTACCGGCAAGACCGGATGCGGTAAAACCTATCTGATTTGTGCCTTTGGCAGCAATGCCTGCAGGAAAGGATATACCGTTAAATATTACAGGATTCCGGAATTGCTTCTGGAAATCCAGGATGCAAAAGCTCAAACTCAATACTCAAAATTTATGAAAGGGCTTCAAAGCACCCGCCTTCTGATCCTTGATGACATTGGGCTGAAATCCTACAGTCTTGAGGAAAGCCGTGACATACTGGAGATTGCTGAATCCCGCTACAACAGAGGCTCGATGATCCTCGCCGGGCAAATCTCTCATGGTCAGTGGTATGAGCTTTTCCCCGATCCGACGATTGCCGACGCCATCATGGACCGGATCATCCATAACTCCTACATCCTCGAACTTGACTCGAAGATTTCTATACGAGAAGTTATGGCTGCCAAGAAAATGCGGGACGCTCTCGAATTCTAAATACTGACAATATTTGTTGCCGAAAAGCAGCAATTATTTTACAATCAATTTAGCCGGCAAAGTGTCCGGATACTTCCGGTTTCGTGTCCGGATGTTTCCGGAATTGCTGTCCGGATGTTCCGGAATACGCACATGCCTAAAGCGCAAGCCATATAGCTTTTACCACTTCCTGTTGCACCGGTAATAAAAAGATTCCGATGCTCAGTAATATACTCGCAGGTTGCCAGCCTTTGAATCAAAGACTTATTCAACTTGCGTCCTGAAGTATAGTCGATATCCATGACACTTGCTTCAGGTTGGTCGAATTCAGCATTCCTGATCAGTCTTCTCAGACGGTTATTCTTTCTGCTGCTGTATTCGATATCGACCAGCCCCTTACGTCCATAAAGACGTGGATGAGAGGCAATGCGAGTGTGGTTGTAAAAAATCTCAATTGATTTGTCCGTTACCCTTACATCGACCTTACGTTTGATGTACTCATATGGAACTGAGTATAGCATTCCGTCGATGGATATGTGATAATTAAACTGAACGGTGGCTTGTTTCCAGTCTGCCAGTTCATAGCGGGTAGCAGGCAACGGTGCCAGTAATGGCTTTTCTTCCTCAAGAAACAAACTGAGTCGGCTACCCTCTTTCTTTTGAAAAAGGTTTGCATTGAACTTTTTTAGTTTCTCTCTGATGGCAGCATTTAACTCCGCCAGAGAAAAGAACTGTTCATTACGCAGAGCGGCTGTTATCCATGTAGACACATGACTCACATTTCCTTCTGCATTTGGTTTGTCCTTGGGTTTTCGAACTCTTGCAGGTATGATAGCGGCGCCGTAGTGTGCCGACATTTCATGGTATACAGAATTTACACGCTGGTCGTACCAGTCGCCACTGTGCACCACGGCAGTTTTACAATTGTCTGGTACGACGATCTTTGCAACGCCATCAAAGTATTCATACATGTGGACGTGAGCAGTAATCCATGCCTGTTGCTTCTCATTAATGAAAGCTTCGGCATATGTGTATTGGCTGTAAGTCATTACACCAACAAAAATGTAGGCCTTGATAATTTCGCCGGTATCAGGATCGGTGATATAAGCAGGATCACCAGCCCAGTCAACTTCAACCTGTTCACCAGGCTTACGATTGATGTGCATCGTTGCACGACGTTTCTGTTCATCCTGCTGAATGTGATAACAGAACTGGGAATACATGAGTGCTTCCTCGCCGTTGAGACGGCAATCCTCCATGTATTCGGTCCACAGGAGCTTTTTACTGACTCCATTCCGGAGCAGCTCTTTGCGTATGTGGTTTAGGTCAGGCAAACCTCTGTTAGCAGTATCTGATCGCCGACCCTTTGCCGGGAATAGAATACCAGCGAGGACTTCATCGGTCTGGTTGTCATCGAGTGGCCACGAGATTGCTATCTCATTTGCTTTCTGAATGACTCGATTAACCGTTTTCTTGGAGACGCTGCAACTGTATGCAATGTTCTGTTGACTGAATCCTAAGCTGTGTAATCTGAGGATTTCTCGATATTTGGTCATAGGTCATGACCTCCTTCATATGTATTTACACCAAAAGTGCATGGATACATTATAAAGGAAATATATTTAAACGGTTTCCAGCACCGGAATGTTGGTTCCCTTTAAACCGGAATAGCGGTTTCCTGTGACCGGTCAGGTGGAGTCATTGGCTCCGGAATATTCAGCGAGTTTTGATGAACTGGAAATAATAGCTGATAATTCATTCAAAACTGATATGTTAAATATATTTGACCAAACAAGTAATGTTGTACCTAAAGGTAGGGAGGATACAATAAAAGAATGTTTTAATGTGCATAACACTAAAAACATAGAACCTTCTTTATAAAATATCTTAACTTCTGAAGGACATAAACAGATACTTATAAATATAGTATTAATTCAAAGGAGGCAAATAATGTCCATATTTCATATTGATATTAATAATATTTCAATGGACAATATTGATAATCTAATTAATGATGAAGTCGTTGAATCAAAAACTTTGGAATATAAAAGAGAGTTTAATTTTGATACAAGGAGCGCTAGAGTTGAATTTCTTTATGATTTGACGGCGATGGCTAATTCAGGGGGTGGAGATATCATATTTGGCATTGAGGACTGCGATGGAAAACCCAGAATAATTGGGTTACCAATTGATAGTTTAGACACTTTGAAGCTTAAAATTGAAAGTATTCTTAGAGATTGTGTTACGCCTCGGCTAAAGTATGAAATTAAGCCTATTAAAACGAAAAATGATAGATACATAATTATTATTCGCATATGTGAAGGTACAAACGTACCACATATGGTTTTGCCTGGAGGTAGCGGTTTTTACAAAAGAAACCATAGTGGTAAACAACCAATGTCAATTGATGAATTGAGGGAGTGTTTTATGACAAGCGCAGGATACTCAAAAGAAGCGTACTTATTTCATTTAAAAGATGAGCTTGAATACAATAAAGAAGTTATGGATGATTTAAAAAAATATCTTTTTGAAAATCCACCAATTAAAAGTGCTTTTGAAGCCGTTAATGCTGGGACTTTGCATTTTAGACTCGAAGCTTGGAATGCTATTGTTAGGGCTGGGATATTACCCTTTTTAACATATGAGCAGCAGAGTTCATTCCAAGCGGTAGATAAGAGTATAAGGAATGCAGCACGATTGATCCAAATGGTCGATGAAGAGTGGAAACGTATTGTGGAATTTCATGATTGGGATATATCACATAAAAATCCGCAACCTGCACCACTAAAAGAGGAATGCAAAAACAAACGATGGTATTTAAATGAATTAATCGACAATGGTATAAGAAGCATTGAGAAGGCAATAAATACTTTTTAGTGGATAAATTAAGCAGTTATTAATGAAAATAATTTTGTGTTTTTTACCCTGATGAGGGATATGATCTCAATCTTATGGGAGAAAGATCCGGAGAATAAAACGATATTACGTATTGTCCTATGCACGATATATGGGAGCAGATGAATGCGTTGGAGCTCGGATCATTATAATGCGAGATAGATGATGTTCTGTAAAAAATTTAACGTGGATTACGAGCGACCTTTGTGCAAAACGAGCGATGATCATTGCTGCAGGTTTATATAAAATAATGCTGTTAAGATAAATTAAGCAGAACAATTTTGGTTATAACATTTGCATCTTGAAAAGTAGTTTGATATATGTTACCATCTTATCAATAAAATTAAGAGGTTTTATTATGTCGAAATCCAAAATATGTAGAAAATTAAATCAAAAAATAATATTCAATTAAAGAACACCGTCAGGTGTTCTTTTAATTTTATTTCGACACTATATAAATAATATGACGTTATATATTTTGAGTTTTAATCAAGGTGAGGGATAAGGTACAATAAGTTGCGCAAATTGAATAAAGGGTAAAAAAATAGACATGCCCAAAGCCGTTTGGTAAAATTAATTCACCACAAACCAATTGCCAAAGGAGGCTGAGGGACATGTCTGAAAAAATTATACAACTAAACGAGGGAATAATCAAAGACGAATTAAAGGAACTCGTCAGATCCAGCGTAGAAGAAACTCTAAATGGGCTTTTAGAGAAAGAAGCTGAAGAACTGATCAATGCCAGTAAATATGAGCGTACTGCTGAGCGTGAGGGTTACCGTGCCGGACATTATGACCGTAATCTGGCAACCACCTCAGGAGAAGTAACCCTGAAGATGCCAAAGCTAAAAGGAGTTGCCTTTGAAACTGCAATTATCGAAAGGTATCGCCGCCGAGAAAGTTCAGTGGAAGAAGCACTGATCGAGATGTACCTGGCCGGGGTATCCGTTCGAAGAGTTGAAGATATAACGGAAGCGCTATGGGGTACCAAAGTATCTCCTTCGACCATCAGCGAACTCAACAAAAAAGCATATGTACATATAGAAAACTGGAGAAACCGGCAGCTTACTCATAGCTCATATGCTTACGTGTATGTTGACGGGATCTATCTCAAACGGAACTGGGGTGGCGAATACGAGAATGTGGCCATCCTGATTGCAATTGGAGTCAATGAGGACGGATATCGTGAAGTAATTGGTGCAATGGAAGGTATGAAGGAAGACAAGGCTAGCTGGACAGAGTTTTTCAAATGGCTGAAAAGCCGAGGACTTACCGGGGTTAAACTGGTGATTGGTGACAAATGCCTAGGAATGTTGGAGTCGATCGGTGAAGTCTATCCGGATGCAAAATACCAGCGCTGCGTTGTTCATTTCTACCGCAACATGTTTTCCGTTGTTCCTCGCTCGAAGATGAAGTCAGTAGCCAAAATGCTTAAGGCGATTCATAGCCAGGAAAACAAGAAAGCCGCTAGAGAAAAGGCTAAGGCTGTTATCGAAGAACTGAGGCAAATGAAGCTTAAAGAAGCTGCGGATAAGCTGGAAAAAGGAATTGAAGAAACACTTACCTACATGGCATTCCCTTACGAACACTGGCTGAAGATCCGCACCACAAATCTGGTAGAGCGGATCAACCGAGAGATCAGGCGCCGAACCAGAGTGGTTGGCACCTTTCCCGACGGGAACTCTGCCCTGATGCTAGTCTGTGCCCGCTTACGCCATGTTACAGGAACCCAATGGGGCATTAAGCGGTATATGAATATGAAACATCTTGAAAACTGCAGCACAGAAGAATCCGAATCAGAAAACATGGCTGGCTAATAGCTGGCAACTAGGCGGCAAAATCAATTTTGCGCAAAAAACTTGACGGTACCAGGTGAGGAACAGTGAATTATTTAAGTGACTTAAAATTTTCACCATACCATTATGCCTGGGCAGAAGAAAATGGAGCGAGGCACGATACATTTTTAATATGTCTTAAGTTCCAAGATCAAATAATTAAAATGACAACGTTTGATAAGTATGTTAAGCCGACCAATGATTCTGAATATTTATATGGAAATACCGAAGATGACATTCGGAGAGTGTGCAATTTTTTAACATATTCTCTTTTAACACATCATGGGAGATATAAAGCTGATAAAGTAACAGATATTCCTTTCCAGGCTGCGATTGATTATCTTAAGGGATACTCAAAAAGCAAAACCTCATCGGGCCAATATATTGGTAGACAATCAGTTGAAAAAGAAAGAAATGCCATTTGTCATTTTATGAAGAACCTTAAAGAGAAACGAGGTGATTATAATGAGCATTTTTATGTGAGAAAAGTTTTGTTAGAATCAAAAAGTTCGAATGCATTTAAAAGAAAGGGAAGAAGCCGGACGGCTTGGGAGTATGAAATACCAGCTGTTTATATGGGGAAAGGGAATAAGGATTTATTAAGAGACATTCCCCAAAAAGCAATACCCATCATTCTTAGAGCAGTAAAAAGGGAAGAGCCGGAGCTATTTTTAGGGGTAGTATTGGAGCTTTGTTCGGGAATTAGAACCGGTGAAGTTGTGAATACAAGAAGAGCAAATAGCATTTACCCCGGTGGAATTCGATATGTCAAAGAAAACGGCGTATTTACCAGTTTTGAGATTGATTTAACGAAGGAATATATCCTAAGGAGCGATGGAAAATACGCCGGAAGCATTAAAATAGAACGAAGGCAAAATGTTTATCCTATTTTTCTCGAAATAGTACAAGCAGCATATGAAGGCCATTTGAAATTAATTAATGAAAAGTATTTAGAACCTGAAGCGCCGTTGTTTGTAAATAAAAGTATTAACACTAAAACAGGAAAAAAGATGGCCATTTCGGAACAGTCATATTGTAAAAGAATAAAAAGAATTATGAAAGAAGTTGTTCTGCCTGAATTACTAATTTCAGATGAATTAGAATTAAAAGTATTTGGAATGATGCTTAATGAAAAGAATTGGGGGTTACACGCATTTAGGCATTGGTTTACTGTACAGCTCGTATTAAATGAAGAAGACCTTAATGGAATAGCATTCTGGCGTGGCGATTCTTCACTTGAAAGTTCTTTTGAATATTTACAGAATAAGGGAGAAATAATGCGCCTATATGCAAAAGCAAGTGAAGTAGTTGGAAACGAAATAATGAATGCGATAAAGAGGGAAAGTTTCTATGAATTTCAAGGTAATTGATCGAGGGGATTACATATCAGTTAATATTGCATCTAAGTATTTTGGTTTGGCAGCAGATACATTAATTCGCAATATGAATGAAATGGATATTACTGTTATTAATTATCTAAATGTTGCCTATATGGCAAAAGCCGATTTTCTAAGAGCCTATGAATTAGATAAAACGATGGTTGGGCTAAAGGAAATTATAGCGGAATGCATAAAAGAAAACAATGATATAGATATTGATTTTACAGATCGTAAAAAATATGCAAAATATCAAGAACTACATTCATATTATGCTGGATTAAATTATTTCGGAATTAAAGTTTGGTATAGGCTAGTCTCAAGACAATATAGCCCAATAGAATTTTATATGAATAAAGTTGATAAAGAGGAATTTAAAAGCAATATAATATTAAAATTAAAATTATATAACAAGTCGAAAAGAGAGAAGTTCAGAATCCTTCTGGAGGACAATTTCTTCCGCAACTATAAAAAAACTAAGGCGGCATTGATTCAACTTTCAGAGGAAACCATACCTTCGCTTATGAATGGTATTAACGAATTAACAAATTTATTAAGATTAACCCTTAAAAAGGAGATAAGTGATTATACTGATGATGAAATCAATGAATATATGATATATGCGAATGAAAACATTACGAAAATAGCTAATATTTTGTTTTCTAAATTATTATTTTCTGTGAGACAAATGTATCAATGTAGATTTTCTATGCTTCACGAGTTTGATCAATATGTCGATGTAACTAAGCAAGATACTTCAGCTTATGGTGATGCTCTTTATTTAGAATTGGCTTACATTATATTTAATGAGGATTATTGGAAAGAAAAGAATATGTTGGTTAAGGCGTCTAAATCTAAGCCAATTGCAACAACATGGTTATATCATGCAATGCACTATGCTTGTGGCTGGCGCTCGAAAGACATTCGGGAAAGGCTACCACATATAACATTGAGACAATCACCAGAAGAAATCATACGAATGGTTAGAGAAAATGATCATAGTGAATCTTTATGGAGTTCTTACGCTGACGAATTAGTTTTAAGGGTTGAATTTGAAAATAGAGAGCCCAGCAAAAGGGAAGAATACCCGGGTACACCTGACTTAAAAATGCATATTCCAGAAAGCTACAAATCAACAATCGGAATGCTTCTAGCATTATGTGAGGCGCATTCAATATTAGAGGGAAAAGGTAGTCCCATTTGTTATCACCCTGGTAATCCCAAATACGCGGTCGCATTATTTGGGATAGAATATAATGGTCTTTTTGAAGGAAAAATTATTTCAAACAGAAAGGCGAATAAAGCTTACCTTGAAAGAATTATGGAAATCGGCGACGAGAGCAATAATGGTTATTTGCTCGCCGCATATGCCAGAAGCCACAAAGGAGGTCTGGGATCATTACCAGAAGTAACATCTAAATACCTTACAGCAAAGATGGATGGATATTCTATTGACGATATTACAAGAGTGCTTGTTTTCTGCAACCGGAAAGTGTAACAAAATGCAAAGCAAAAGTGTAACACCCTTCAGCGTTTAGTTTGTTGCCGAATCCTTCATAAGTGAATGCTCAAATCTCCAACTGTCACGGTCAAAAACAACCAAATGACTGTGATGTACCAGCCGGTCAATTAAAGCAGCTGTCAGTTGATCATCATAGAAGATTCCATTCCATTTGCTGAATTCAATATTGGTTGTAATAATCAGGCTGCGCTTTTCGTAGCAGTCTGCGATTACCTGAAATAGGAGCTGGGAACCTTCCGCATCAAACGGAAGATAACCCCATTCATCACAAATCAGCAAGTCAAGTTTGCTGAGTCGTTTTAACAGTCTGTTCAGTGATCCGGATGCTTTGGCATCGGTCAGTTCATTGACCAGAGCCGCTGTTTTGAAGAATCTCACCTTTTTCCCCTGCATACAAGCCTCTACGCCAAGTGCTGTTGCCATGTGACTTTTTCCGGCGCCGTTTCGGCTGTACAGGATGAGATTTTCTTTTCTGGCTATGAAATCAAGCGACTTCAAGGCATCTATAGTTAATGTATTTGGAATCGTAATTCTCTCAAATTGATAATTTTCAAAGGTTTTTATGTTGTCAAATCCGGCCTGCTTCAAGTGGAGATTTCGTCGCTTGTGGTTGCGATATCGGATTTCTGCTTCCAACACCTCAAGCAGGTATTCCTGGTTTGTCGAGCCGGAGAGCTGCACTGCATTTTCCGCAAAGGTTGCACTTAAACGAAGCTCCCTGCATAATATTGCAATTCTATCTTTCATCAGGAGTTTGCCTCCTTCCTGAAGAGATCGTCATACCGATCGTTATCCGTCCGGAATGTTGGCATTTGTATTACCGTATTTGCAATCTGCAGCGGATGCATATGCGGTACTTCGGCAGTGAGCCTTCTGTAGCTTGCAAGAATACTGTCCGCATCTTTGACGCCATTGTTGATGGAGAATGCCAAGGCATCTGCTGCGGTTCTCATATCGTGCTTTTTCAGCATCATGGATAGTGAATTAAGCCCCTTTCGTTTTCCTTCCGCATCTTGACTATTCAGGTACTTCCTCCAGTTGTCAGGCAGTTCATCATAGAAGGCGGTGTATTTTAATGCAGTTGGACGCTTGGCCATTAATTCGATATATGGCAGCCATTTCATGGATTCCTTCCCTTTTCCATAAAGCCTTTGATGCTCCATGATGAGCTCATAGGATTCGTTTAGAAGAAGGATACGATTACTGGTCGCTTTTACATAGACTGTATTCTTCGCATAGTTTGGAGAAGCAGAGTACAGGTTGCTGTCAAAGGCGACCTTTCCATATTTATCTGCGATCTCCCAAAGGAAAAGACTTCAAATGGAATCGGATTCAAAGGAATCATATCTTTTTTCTCTTCTTTAAACAGCTGGCAGATTAGCTCCTCCTTCACATAGTGACTGCGCTGCGCATCTTTATCGCAGGATTGGAACAGTCTCTGATTAAACTGTTCAAAATCAAGGATGGTCGGAACCGGCACAAATAGATTTCTGCGTTCATAGCCAACCTTGTTTTCCACATTGCCTTTTTCCCAACCGGCTCCGCCATTGCAGAAAAATGGCTCGAATCCATAATGCGCAGAAAAACTCTTAAATTTCTCTGTCATGATTCGATCATGGCCGCTGCCCATCTGCGCCACTGCTGTGGATAGATTATCAAATACGATCCTCACGGGAACCGCACCGATGTACTCGAAGATATTTTTCATTCCCTGCAGCAGACACTCCTGATTTTCTCCACCGAATATCTGGCAGTAGGATTGATTGCTGTATGGAAACGAAAGCGTGAGTTTTAGGGCATCCACCAGTTCTCCATGATTATCGTAATAGCTGAAATGACCAAAGTCAGCTTGAGCTTCACCGGGCGGATGATAAAGGGGAAGATATGCCTTCTGCTGCGACTGATAAAGCTCCTTTTTCTTCTGTGATACATAGTATTGGACGGTGCGCAGCTTCACCTCTACTAAATCGGGATATTCTTCCTGCAGCCTCTCATATACACGCTTTGCAGTGTGACGCTGCTTTCGTGGAGCTTTCAAATCATCTGTGAGCCATTGATCAACAACTGGCTTCAGGGGATCAAGAAGCGAGTATGAGTCTCTTGGTGCACGGAATGACTCGTTGAAGTCATTCAAATCCAGGTATTTCTTTATCGTTTCATAGTGATAACCGGTACGGCGCATGATCTCCCTTATTGAAACCCCTTCACAATCATGCATTCGTTTGATATACTTGATATCGTCCATTGTTAACATCCTTTCTGTCCTCCTTAAGTTCTCTCAAACTCAAGGATACGATACTGGGAAGGGTGTTACAATGGATTTTCTTTTGCATCGTTCAGGTGTTACACTTTTCGGTTGCTTTTTGTTACAGTTTAATTATGCACTAAACAAGTGCTATATGAAAGAGGTGTTTGCAGCTTTGTACCTTATCTATTATGTAGTGCCTTGTATGATGGATTTGAGAAGTCTAATATCTATAAACAGACTGAAATGATAAAAGAACTTGGTATGATTCCTTACGAAATTGAATTACTGCTAAAGATCGACAATCAGGTTGCATTAAAATCTAAACAGATAATATCAGAACTATTACTCAGTTTTAACAATGAAGACATATCAGATAAAATTCGAAAAGCTTTAAGTGAAATTGTTGATGGTAAATGCATAGGGAAAAATGATGATGTGTATTGCATTCAAAAAGCTTTTGGAAAAGAATGCTGTATGCCTAAGAAGGAAAATTGCATCGGCTGTGGTTCGGAAATGTATTTAAAAACTTTCTTAAATGATCTCCGTGAGGAGATTGCTTCAAGCATCAAAAGATTTCAGAATGCAAAAACAAATGCGGAAAAATTTAAGTGGAAATCAATAATAGAAAATAAATTACTTCCCGCTGCTTATGAAGTATTGTTCATAGTGAAATATACCTATAAACAAGATATAACGGAGTATCAAAAAAAGTTCTTAGGAGATGATTTAATTGGCATTATTAGTATTGATTAATCAGAATAAAAATATAAAACTACATAAAGCGATAGTAAACATTGGAAATAAAGAAAAGAATACAGCTTTAGAAAAATTCAGATCGTATAGAGAAAATGGTGTGATTCACAACGAATTCCATGAAGACACATGGCGTTTATCTGATGAAAAAGATGCTGTTATTTTAGATTTTAATTTCAATGAAGTCTATATTAAGAAACATATGAGCTATTATTCTGTAGGTGAATTCAAGGACATATTAAAATGCTATATTTGTTTTTGTCTAGGGCAGTTCGTGATTGGTACTTTACAAGAGATGTTACATAATATCAAGGAACTTCTTTATAATACAGAATGTTTGTCGAAAGTCCCAACAAAGCGGTACCTACTAGGCTCGACAGGTATTCAAGATTTTATAGAACTGATGCCCTTTACTAGTGAAGGCATGATTCGGGATGTAGAAATATTTGAATATGATTCTGTGAGAAAGAGGGACTTGGCAGAATATCAAAGTTATTTTCTATTTGGTAAAATACTGGAAGACTTTTGGGAGACTGTTGCTACACAATCAGAAAAGATTTTCTATTACCCAATATATTTGTGGTGGCATATTAGTTTTATTATTCCAGTACGAGTCACTGAATTTACCTTAATACCCCAAAAATCCATTACAAAAAGAAATGGTGTTCGATATATAAGAATTAGAAGAACAAAAATGAAAGGTAATTCTAGTAAAACGGTTACCTATAAAATAGAGAGTGATTATAAAATATATGAATATGCTGTTCCAGATAAAATTTCTGGAATGATTTTCAAATACAAACGATTAGTAAAATCTTATAAAGATTCAAATATAGATTCTTTGTTTGTTGATGAAATATATGCAAAAAATAATGGCGCAGCTGGTTATGGCTTTTTTCATTATAGACATTTTTCAAATCTACTCGATACTTTCTATTGTGATATTATTTAGAAGCACTACAATTATGAGGTAATAACAAAGGATAAACTTAAGGAAGTAAACCCTGAAGGTGAAGCATATAAACTAAAGGAAAATGAAATAGTGAGAATTACATTGGGAGATTCCAGACATATTGCAATGCAAAATATGTTGCTCAATGGATGCAACATACTAATGGCAAAAGAAATTACTGGGCATGAATGTGTAAACAATATCTTTCATTATTCTGGAAACATGAAAAATCTTATAAAATGCAGAGCTTATAGCTTGTACGAAATGACTAAAAGAAAAGAGATAATCGTCGAATCAATAGTTGGAAACGGTAAGAAGCACGCGATATTAGGAGATGTGTTAGCAAAAAGTATTAACGTTGATCAAGGGAAATGTTTCTCCATTAATTTTACCCAAGGAGATTTAAAAGATTGTTATGCTGTTGGAGGCAACTGTAACATCTGTAATTATATAAAAGGCACTATAGATCGTAAAGAAATGATTAAACAAAAGGAAGCAGCCGTGGAGGAAAAGCTAAAACGGTTACGAGGATGGATCTCCTCCGATAAGGAACATAGAAGCATGACAGAATATAAAATTTTAACAAATCAACTCCAGGCAGAGGCAGAGAATTTACAAGATGCTTATATTGGAGTATTCAGAGAGGAAAACTAAAATGTCAAATGATATGGGAAGACCAAAAAATTATACAACGGAAGAAATTAAGAATGTTATTGATTGCTATGTAACATATACGGGTGGAACTGTCTTATTAAATGCATCTCAAATCGCACGATATGCAAATAGTGAATTGGGTTTGGCTAATTTTAAGTATTACGTTGTTAATAGGAATTCACAAGTGAAAAAGTATTTAAAAGATCTGAACGAAAGAATTACTGGAACATCGGATGCAAAACTATCATTCTCTAAATCTGTATTTACTCAAATTGATGCTAACAAGTATCTTTCAATGAAAAAGGATGATTTAAAGGTTGCATTAAACAACCTCAATATTCTTCTGGAGAACATGGCAAACATGAATACGGAGCTTATTAAGGAAAATGTTAAATTAAAGAATCGTACTCAAGAAAAAGATACTGAGATAAGACGATTAAATAGCGAGATTTCGAATACATATAACGAATGCAGTAAAAGCATTTCTAATTCAAAAGAAAAGACTGATTGTCAAAAACAAAAGATACAAGAATTAGTCAAAAAGGCCAAACAACAAGAAGATTTACTTCATATATTGTGGGACAGAGAGGCAGAAACAATTTTAAAACAAAACGGAATATTTGAGGACGATGGCACCGGATTAAATAAGAATAGGATTATTGACGAAGTAAAAAATGTGGCCGGCATCATTTCTTCTACGAATGATAATAAAATTAGTTATGAATTGATCAATAGGCTGAAAAATATATAGGTTTATGATGATGAAAAGAAAATATATAGCGGAAGACTACCCCAATATAACCAAAGAATATTTGAAAGAGAAAAATGTGATACCAGTTGAAGAAATATATGTTAGTTATCCATTGCCCGTATGGTGGAGATGTGAAAAAGGTCATGAGTGGAAAGCGAAAGTGAAAGATAGGACGCATAATAAACATGGCTGTATCTATTGCACAAAACAGGTCCCATTAGTTGGGGAAA
The DNA here is from genome assembly GCA_015243575.1 of Clostridiales bacterium. NCBI lineage: Bacteria > Bacillati > Bacillota > Clostridia > Peptostreptococcales > Anaerovoracaceae > Anoxybacterium > Anoxybacterium hadale. The sequence goes on along the minus strand of CP042469.1, from coordinate 2,561,331 downwards.
ATGATTTAGCAACTACAGATCCAATTTTAGCATCAGAATGGCATCCTACAAAAAATGGTGATTTGACACCCCAGATGGTCTCCCGTGGCTCGGGTAAGAAAGTCTGGTGGGAATGTAAAAAAGGCCATGAATGGGAAGCCGCAGCATATTCAAGGGTTAGTGGCCATAATTGCCCATATTGTTCGGGTAGGTTTCCAATTAGAGGCCAAAATGATTTTGAAACATTGCATAAAGACTTAGCTCTAGAATGGCATCCAACAAAAAATGGAAAATTGAAACCATATGAGGTTAAAGAGAAAAGTAATAAAAGAGTCTGGTGGCTATGTAATGAAGGTCATGAATGGGAAGATATGGTATATGATAGGGTTGTACATAATAAACAATGCCCTTATTGTAATAATTCGTTCGTGGTCCCTGATGTGAACAGTTTTAAGGCTCTGGAACCGGAAGCGGCAAGTTATTGGGATTATGAAAAGAATGGTGATTTAAAACCTGATAATTATCTCCCATTTAGTAATCAGAAAATGCACTGGACCTGTGGCAAGCATGAATGGTACGAGCCTATTGGCTCAATGACGAAAAGAAAAGCTTGTCCATTTTGTTTTGGGACAAGAATATCAAAAGAGAACTCGGCTATTTATAAGCATCCCAAACTTCTATCTGAATTTGATTATGAAAAAAATGTTGGAATAAATCCCGATAATATTTCAGAAGGTTCCAATAAAATGCTTTGGTGGAAATGCAAAAAAGGTCATTGTTGGCTTGCTCCCACCGAACGTAGAGTAAAGGGCTCGGGTTGTCCATATTGCTCTGGAAAAAGATCAATTTTTTCTGTATAATAAATTATATGGCTTGCTCCTATATTTAAACAAAAGTACAAATATAAAAATATACTTATCCGGTCTGATCAATCCGATTGCAATCTTTGAACCCGTTGAGCTGGAGGGAACCACGGTGAGCCGTGCCAGTGTTCACAATCTGAGCATTATGGAAGGACTGGAGCTGGGTCTGGGCGACACCATAGAAGTTTATAAAGCAAACATGATCATTCCTCAAATTTCTGAAAATCTGACCAGAAGCGGTACTGTTGCCATCCCGGGGCACTGTCCTGTCTGTGAGGGAGATACGGTGATCAAGCAAGAGAATGGGGTCAAGTCTCTTTATTGCCCCAATGAAGGATGTCAGGCCAAACACGTGAAGTCCTTCACACACTTTGTAAGCAGGGATGCAATGGGTATTGACGGTTTGTCAGAGATGACGATTGAAAAGCTCATCGGCAAAGGCTTGATCAAGGAGTTTGCTGATATTTTCCATGTGGATCAATATAAAGAAGAAATTGTTACAATGGAAGGCTTTGGTGAAAAGTCTTTCAACAATATGGTGGCTTCTGTAAATAAAGCAAGAAAAACCACTGCAGTGCGGCTGCTCTATAGTCTTGGGATTCCGAATGTTGGCCTTTCCAATGCAAAAAACATCTGCAGACATTTCGGTTACGTATGGAGTGAAATTCAAGGTGCAAATTATGAACAGTTGATTCAGATCAATGGGATTGGTGGCATCATGGCAACTGCCTATGTGAGCTTTTTTCAAAATGAAAGGAATCAGCAGATTTTGCAGGATCTATTACAGGAGCTAGAGATGGAAGAGATCGTCGCGGCAGAAACGGAAGGTGTGATGCTGCTCGAAGGGCTCATCTTTGTCATAACCGGTTCTGTTGAGAAGTTTAAGAACAGAAATGAGATGAAAGAATCCATTGAGTCACAGGGGGGTAAAACCACCGATTCTGTCACTTCAAAGACCAGTTATCTCATTAACAACGACAACCTGTCCAATTCAACGAAAAACAAGAAAGCGAAGGAGCTTGGTGTTCCCATCATCACAGAAGATGAACTTCTGAACTGGATTGAGAATGGGATAAGGCCATAGTTTGTTATTAACTTAAAGAGCAGGAACTGCTGTAGAGGCAAAAGGGAGGATTGTTATGGTGATCAACAAAGTGTGGGCAGCGTATTTCAGTGCCACGGACACGACGAAGCGCACGATATCGGAAATTGCCGTTGTGATCGCTGAAGGGCTAGATGCCAGTCTTGAGACGCTTGATTTTACGCTTCCGTCCGGGAGGGCTACTCCCGCGGAGTTCAACAAGGGAGAACTGGTTGTTTTTGGAACACCCGTATATGCGGGCCGGGTTCCCAATGTGCTGCTGAAATATTTAGAAACAATTAGAGGGAACGGAGCACTGGCAGTGCCGGTAGTTTTATACGGAAACAGGAACTACGATGATGCTCTTATTGAACTGAGGGATCTGCTGGAGCGGGCAGGCCTACATACCATTGCTGCTGCCGCGTTTATCGGCGAGCACTCCTTTTCTGAAGTGCTGGCAGGAGGCAGACCGGATGCGGAAGATTTGAAGCTGATCAAGCTCTTCGCCGAAAAGACGGCGGAAGGCTTGAAACAGCACGGATTCGCTGCGGAGTACGGGGGACTCGGCCCGGTTCCAGTCAAGGGAACACCTCAGCCATATAGCGGGTATTATCAGCCCCGCGATCGGAAAGGAAATCCTGTAGATATTCGAAAGGTGACACCGGTAACAGAGGCAGTATGCAATGACTGCAAGCTATGCGCTCAAATATGCCCTATGGGATCCATTGACTTCGAACAGGTGTCGATGCTTTCCGGAATTTGCATCAAATGTTGTGCCTGCATTAAGAAATGCCCCGTCGGAGCAAAACACTTTACCGACCCCGGGTACCTGTATCATCAAAAGGAGCTGGAGGAGGGGTTTGCGCGTAGGGCTGAACCGGAATGGTTTCTGAGTCCCTTACTAACGGAATGAGCGTTATCAAAGGCGGACTGAAGGTTCGCTCAGATGATACAAAGAGGGCCGTTTCGAGAGATACAAATGAGAAAGGAAATGATGGGAGAAATATGAGAAATAACGGAAGCAAGAAGGAAAGATTTTATATCTTTATTGTGATTGTTCTGTCTTTCATACTGATTTATGCCGGTAACCGGATTGCGATGAAGGATGTGAGTTTTTTTACAGAATCAAATGATTTCATCGTTTCCAAGGCTGAGGTTACTGCGGTTCCTGATGTGAATGTCAACGAATACGGCGCAGTCATTTTCGAATGTAAGATCATAGATGGAGAGAATAAAGGGGAGACGGTTACCGCAGGCCAGATCATTGATCCTGATGCGGCATCCAGCATTCGTATTGTGGAGCAGGGCGACGTCATATACCTGGGGGATGCAACAGAATACGTCATCGGCGCTGATTGGTTTTTATATGAGTTTGAACGGTTTAACGGAATTGTTTGGCTGGCAGCGGCGTTCGCACTTCTTCTACTGATCTTCGGAAGGAGTAAAGGCTTTCGGACCATCGTTTCTTTAGCCTATACCTGCAGCACGATTTTCTTTGTGTTCATTCCCTCCATCATTTCAGGCTATAATATCTATGTAAGCTCCATCGCGATCTGCATCTTTATCACCTTTATGACCTTACTCATTGTTCAGGGGCCCAATACAAAAACATTGGCCGCCGGGCTGGGCTGCATGGGAGGCTTGCTGGCTGTGAGTCTAATTACGGTAGGGATGAGTGAGATTTTAAAGATTACAGGACTGCTCGATAGTGAGTCCTTCTTCCTCCTTTACCTTGATACCAGCAATCCTATCAACCTCAAGGGAATTGTGTTTGCTGCCATTACCATCGGAGCAATGGGTGCGATCCTTGATATCGCTGTTGATATTGCCGCCTCTCTCAGCGAGGTGCACCATCATGCCCATAAGCTCACACTGCAGCAAACTATAAAATCAGGCATCACCATTGGCCAGGACATCGTTGGAAGCATGGCAAATACCCTGATTCTTGCCTATATCGGCAGTTCGCTGTCCTTGATCCTGCTGCTGCTGGTCCATTCCGGCTCTAAAGCAGATCTGCTCAACAGTGAACTGATCACGGTAGAGTTTCTTCAGGCACTAGCAGGAAGCATCGGTATTTTGTTTACCATACCGCTGACTTCCATCAGCTGTGGAATTCTTTACAGCAGGTCGGACAAAAAGGAAAACGGAGCCCCCGACGAAGGGACTCCATTGGAATAACACTTTGCGCATGATTTATTTGAAAACAGTTTAAAAGCAATATTAAAATAGAGTTGCGGGGTACGGATTATTGAAGAACATTTTCTGCGCCCCGCTCTTTCATTACAGTCACTGAGGAGGCATCCAAAGTAAGGTAGCTCCAGCCGTCATCCTCATAGGTTCTCAGCGAACCGATTACTTCAATCCAATCATTGTCTTTGGGCAAATCGCCATTCCAGGTAAATTCAAAGCCGCACATGCTGCCGTCATTTCCGCAGCATCCAGGACCTACTCGATATACGTAGTAGTATGTCAACCCTGTGGTTTCGTCGGTATACGCCTGAAACATGCCTTGGATCCGGATGTTCTGGCCGATATAATCGGGGGTGTTCACATAAATTTCATTGATGTAGGCAACGTACATTTTTTCTGTAATGTCCACATCTACACCAGCATCACCGCTTGCTAAGCTGCCGGCATTGCCGGAAGGAAGACCACCGAAGCCGCCTGCGGCCGAATCTGTGCCGCTGCTACCGTCTGCTGCTGTATTTCCTGCTGCATCACCATTGCTTTCTGATGCGGAATTTTCGCCTGCATCACCATTGCCGTCTGAAGAAGACGAATTCCCACTGGTGGAACGGGGTAGTGAATTCCCTGATGAGGAATCCTTTCCGCTGCAGCCGGTGAACATGGAACTGATCGCAACCACTAACACCAGAACCAGTATGATTATTTTCTGTTTCATTTCTGTGCTGCCTTTCTCATTCCAATCCCTATGATCCAATATAATAGGAAGACAAAAATATTGACCATGACGATACTTGCTCCCGTTGGCGTTGCAAATTCATAGGACAAGATCATTCCAACGAAAAAGCAGGCGGCGGATATGATTGCCGAACTTATGGTTACGGTTAAAAAACGCTTGCAGATGCGCATGGATGTCAGCGCCGGAAATATGATGAGGCTGGAGATCAGAAGCACACCCATCATACGCATGCCCAGAACAATGGTAACCGCAGTTAAAACAGCGATCAGCATGTTGTATAGTCCGGTTCTCATGCCCACTGCTCTGGCAAAGGTTTCGTCAAAGGTAACCGCAAAAATCCTGTGGTAAAAGACCACAAAAAGGATCAGAACAACGATTGAAAGCACGATGCTCAGCGTAACGTCATTCTTGCTCATGGCCAGTATGCTGCCGAACATATAATTGCAGACATCGGTGTTCATCCCTGTGGTAAGGGAGATGACGATTACGCCAATTGCCAGGGAGCTTGTTGAAATCAGTGCAATCGCGGCATCTCCTTTGATTCGGCTGTTTTCCGTCAGTCTCAGGAGCAGAAAGGCAGCCAGGACAACTACGGGCACCGAGACCGTGAGAGGGGCTACATTAAGCGCTGTGGCAGCTGCCAAAGTACCGAAGCCTACGTGTGACAATCCATCTCCGATCATGGAGTAACGCTTCAGAACAAGACTTACCCCAAGAAGCGCCGCGCAAAGGGATACGAGAATTCCTACGACTACAGCTCTTGCAATGAACGGGTAAGAAAAAAGCTCCGCCATTAGATTAAACATTTCTGCGTCCTCCTCCCATGATGGTCTGATAGGCTTCACTGCCGACATAATCCGCAGTGGTGCCAAAAAACAGTGGCTGCCCATCCATATGAAGGATCTTCGTTCCATGTGCTGCAGCGTTTCTGATGTCATGGGTAACCATCACCACTGTCATATTCATTTCCCGGTTTATTTTCAGCATGAGGCGGTAAAGCTCTGCAGATACGACAGGATCAAGGCCGCTTACCGGTTCGTCAAGAATCAGCATTCGTTTGGCAGAACAAAGGGCACGGGCGAGCAGTACTCTTTGTTGCTGCCCGCCGGAAAGCTCTTTGTAGCACTGATTCCTGAGATGGGAAATTCCGAGCTGTTCCATATTTTCCAAGGCGATTTGTCGGTCTTTTTTTCGATAGAAGGGGAATAGCCCTTCCGCACTGAGACGGCCGGAGAGAACAACTTCGTATGCACTTGCGGGAAAATCCTTTTGGATCTCTGTCTGCTGGGGCAGATAGCCGATATCGGTCTGTTTCAATCCCGCTCCGAAGCTAATGCTGCCGAAGTGGGGTTTCTTTAAGCCGAGCAGTCCGGAAATCAGCGTACTTTTTCCAGACCCATTCTCACCGACGATACACAGGTAGTCGCCTGGATCGATGCAAAAGGATAGATTCGTGACAGCTGTTTTGCCGTCGTAGCGAAAGGTTAAATCGTTACAGGTAATCAGGGCATCAGTCATTTCAGTATAATGCCTCCTTCAGCGTATCTACATTTTTCTCCATGAGGCTGAGATAAGTTTCCCCGTTTTCAAAATCGGATTTCGTCAGATTGTGGCAGGAATGAAGGGTAAGGACCTTTGCACCTGTGGCTTCGGAGATCGACCGCGCAATATTGCCGTTGCTGAGCTCTATCTTGAATACCACTGGGATTTTCTCTTCCTTTACTTTATCCGTTAAAAATGCCACCGTTGCAGCACTGGGTTCGGTTTCTGTGGAACAACCCGGAAATGCCGCCCAGTAATCCAGTCCGTATTCATCTGCAAAATAACGGAAGGGGAAGCGATCTCCGAATACGATGGTTTTCCGAACTGCGCCGTCCACCAGTGCTTTGAAGGTTCCGTCCAGCTTGTTCAGCTGATCCGTGTAGGCAGCTGCGTTGGCGCGGTATTCTTCTGCGTTGTCGGGATCGACTTCGCAAAGCCCTTCCATGATTCCTTTCGTGATCTGAACGGCATTTTGGGGAGAGGTCCAAACATGTTCGTCATATTCTGGCTCTTCTGTTTCGTTATCTTTTGTTCCGGTTTGGTCAGAGGCGGCAGGTTCACTATCGTGTTCATGGTCGCTATCTCCGTCATGCTCATGGCCGCTGTCTTCGTCATGATCATGTTCCTCTTCCATACCTTCCTTGATTTCTTCCTCCACAACGGAGACCGTATCCATCAAAGCAATGACTTTCATGTTGCTTGTGTCTACCGAGTCGAGGATCTTTCTAACCCACTGGTCGTTTTCGCCCCCAATATAAAGGAACAGATCACAGTTCTGGATTTTGATGATATCCTGAGGCGTGGGTTCGAAGGAATGGCTTTCTCCTCCCGGTGGAAGGAGCATGGTGATATCGGCATTATCGCCGGCAATTTGACGCGCAAAGTCATAAGGGGGGAAGATCGTGGTAACAACGCTGATTTTATCGGTATCTGAATTTTGATTGTTTTGTTCGGTTCCTCGTCCGCAGCCTGTAAATGCAAACAGAACGAGAAGTACGGCAACTCCGGCCGCAGCAAATCGTTTCATAATTATGAACCTCCATCTATTGAGTGACACACTGATAATTCGTAGAGGAGGGATATCAATTATTCATACGTACATTTTGGGATACAAGAGTTAAAAAACGATAGGAGTGCCCGTTTGCCCGGGTGAGCATCATCTGTGAAATTATAACGGTGGAGCTGAAGAAGATCAACAGGAGCAATGCGGTCACGAGCTGCTGGAGAACCATTTCGGCAGCTTCGATATGAGCGCAGACAGGACAATGATACCCAACACAGCTATGGTTTGACTCAATGATAATGTAAGCCGCCGATAGCACGAGGGATACCATAAATAGAATTATTATGATAGAAGCAATAGTTTTCTTTTTACTGAAAAAATAGTTCATGTCTGTTCTCCGGGAAAAGGCCACCTGCTCTTAGCACCGCTAGGATTCGATGGTGACCGTAGTTAGCTGTGACTATTATAGCATAAAAAGCACTGGTGCAAGATAAAATTTATTCTTTTGGATCGAGAAACAGAACATCCTCATCCAACAGTCGTTTGAATTTGCCCGGATTTCTCAGTATGAAGGAGGTGATTGCAGCAGAGAGCGGAATGACGAGAATACAAGCGAGACAGCTGAAGATAATGTCTGTAAATTCCTGAAAAAATGCCTTGGAATTGATCAGACGCCCAAAACTGTAATGATAGCTTTTAAATAGAAGGAACATCATCATCGACTCACCGATACAAGCGAAGTAAAGCGTATTGACGGTGGTTCCAAGCACATCTTTCCCGATGCGGATTCCCGAATGGAATAACTCCATTGTGTGAAGCTGCCGGTTGTTTCGGAAGACTTCATAAACAGCGGAGGAGATGGCCATAGCAGTATCGGTTGCGGCTCCAATCAAGCCGGTTATCATCATGGAGACCGCAATCTTGACGATGTTGATATTGATATTTGGTGTCAGGCCCATGATCTCATCTTCCCTGAGCATCAGTTCGTTCAGCCCTTGAATGTGGGAATTCAGACCGAGCAGATAAGCCGGCAGAACCAGAATGAGCAGAATCAGAACTACAGAAAAGAAAGCAGCGTAGGTCTTCCCACTCCTGCCGTTCTGGTAAAACAAGGTGGCGCTGCAGATCAATAAACAGCTGAGAAACGTGATTGTAATGGGTTCCCAGCCCCAGGATATCAAGACGATAGAAACAGAGAGCACTGCGATATTCCAACACAGGGTAAGGAAGGTCAAAATTCCCCGTTCGCCTCCCACAATATAAAGCAAGACTGCAAGAATGGCAGCTAATACGATGATCATAAGAACCTCCTGATTTTTCCAATACTCCTGATAATCCCGATACTTCCGATTCTCCCGATTCTCCGAAAGAACAACAGGGAAATCAAGATGGAGACCGGGATTGAAATCAGTATTCCAATACTTCCGATCAAAAACCGGTAAAGCTCCATCGGCATATGCCAAAGAATGATGGTATGGAGTCTTATTTCACTGTTCATTTTCAGTATGATCAGAGGAATACTGCCGCTGATATAGGTAAACAGCATCACATTGATCATGGTTCCCATGATGTCATGCCCAATATCACGTCCCGATTGGATCAGATTTCGGAGCGGGATTTCGTTGTCCTTGGAAATCAGCTCACTCATAGCAGAGGCTTCTGTGATGGCAACATCCATTACGGCGCCCAAGCCGCCGATCATGATCTGTGCCATGAAGATTTCAGGGAGATCGGTGGGGCTTGTGATATACTCCATGAAGGCATAATCCACACCGCCTGTAAAGGTCATCACGAGCTTAAACAGCAGCAGTGTAATGGCGATTGATATCAGGGTGGAACAGATTGCTGCGAATGTTTTTTGATTCCAGCCGCTGACCAGCAGCAAGGAGAGACCGGTAAAAGAAAATACAAGGAGATTTGCAAGAAGAAGAATGTTGATTCCGCTGGTATAAAGGATCAGGGAATACCAAAAAATCCCGATGTTCACTGAGAGTGAAAGCAAAGTCAATAGTCCCCGTCCTCTCGCTATAAAAAGGATGAAGAGGATAAATGCCGCGCAAAGTGCGGCGACATATTTGTCGCGTTTTAGACCGGATATGGATCCGGTGACCGTCCCGCTTTCTGATGATACAGCGCTTAGAAATACCTCGTCGCCGGGTTGATATGGTTCGTCAAATACCCCCGAAGCAGAATATTCATTTTTCAGTGATGCTGTGTGCCCTCGAAACGGACCGTTTTTAACTGTGCCCGTTAGGAGCTGTTCGTAATATCGATCGTTGGTTCCGTTTCTGTATTGATCTGTCGGTGAATTTTTCGCATGGTCAATCCTTACGATTGTGGCATTGTACCAGTGATCGTTATTTGCGGTCAGAAATACTCCGGCGGATAAGATGATGATTAGGATCGCGTAAAAAATCAGCGACCGCTTATGTTTGCTCATATAAATCAAATGCCTTTCCTGTTATCCTTTTCATTGAGGATGAAAGCCTCGTTTGGCAAGGCAGCGGTTCTGCAGACAAATTTCCATACAGCAATCGATGCCAACCATTATTATAGCACTAATTAAGAAAATGCGTGTGAATTCAAATTCTGTAGAGATGAAATATTTTACACCATAAAATCTTTTAAACCAGCAGATAAGCTGTTATAATCTTATGGATAGAAAACAAACTATAGTATGGTGTCATGTGCAGCAATCGCTGCAGCATAACAACGGAAATCATTCACACGAGGAGAAGAATTATGAAAGACCCAAACTGCCATTTTTGTACCGATTTTGTGAAGCGTGAACAGTTTATGCTTCCTATCTGTGAGCTTGAAATCACTGACCTGTTTTTATATAGGGACCAGTCCTACTATGGAAGAGTTCTTGTCGCCCTGAAAGAACACAGAAAAGAAATCGCGGACCTTTCACAAGAGGAAGGGGAAGCGTTTATGCGTGATCTCGGAAAAGCTTCAAGAGCTGTGAAGGCAGTTGTAAATCCAGCTAAAATCAATTATGGAATGTTCAGTGATAAGCTTGCCCATCTTCACTGTCATATCGTCCCGAAGCAGGTTGACGGACCTGACTACGGCGGGATGTTTCAAATGGCCTGTAATCCACCGGTTCATCTTTCCGAAGAGGAATATGCAAAGTTAATCGGAGAAATTAAAGCAAATTTGGAATAGGAAAATGCTGATTCATTCCTTGTCCTCATCTGATGGGACGTTTTCGGAAGAAATCACAATTTTGTATAAACTATTATCAAACGCCTTGCGGTAAACCTGCGGGGCGTTTATCCCAATCAATGCGAGTAATGCGAGGTGCGCTTCATGTTAAAAACCGGAAAGCTCGACAGTAAATTGCTGGAGGATATCGTTTTTAAAAATATTAAGTTCAGAAGGCCGGAGGTTATTACAAGACCAGGCGTGGGAGAAGACTGCGCGGTAGTGGATTTCGGCTCCTATGAGTGCGTTTTGTCAACGGATCCGATTACGGCAGCGGTGAGTGAAATCGGCAGGTTGGCAGTTCATATCTCCTGCAATGACATCGCTTCCAATGGAATAGAACCGCTGGGGATTATGCTGGCCGTTATGCTGCCAGAGGGAACGACTGAGGAACAGATTGAAGAGATTATGAAGCAAGCAGGCGAAGCTTCTGAGAAGCTTGGCGTCGAGATCATTGGCGGACATACGGAAATCACCTCTGCAGTTACAAAACCCGTCATTGTTTCCACTGCACTGGGAAGAGGAGCAAAGTGGTCCTCCCAGCAGGCGGAAAATATGAAGCCAGGAGACTTTATCCTTATGACCAAGCAGGCAGGGCTGGAAGGAACGGGCATTATTGCAGGCGATTACAAAGCAGAGCTGAAAGGCTACCTGACGGAAGAGGAGTTGGAACAGGCTGCAGCTATGCTGGATCAGATCAGCGTTGTAAAAGAAGGTGTTATTGCAGGTAGGATCGGTACTGCCGGAATGCATGATATTACAGAAGGCGGCGTTCTTGGTGCAGTATGGGAAATGTGCAGTATCGCTGAAACAGGAGCTGAAGTTTGGACAGATAAAATACCGGTAGCAGAGGTCACCAAAAAAATCTGCGATCGTTTTGATATTGATTACCTGCGGCTGATTTCCAGCGGAAGCATGATGATTATGGTTCATCCGGAAGCAAAGGAGCAAATGGAAGAATCGCTTTCCAGTGCGGGGATATCCGTTGCCTGCATCGGCAGAATCTGTGAAAAAGAGGAAGGAATTCGCATGGTGGTAGATGGTGAAAAAATCGTCATCGCACCGCCGGCCAGCGATGAGCTTTACAAGGTGGTCAGATGAAGACAAGGATGAGAGAAGTCTTGCAAAGAGCCTGAAGGAAAGACCCTGGGGCAGAGAGCAGATGATTTGCAAAAGTTGTCATTGACTTTATAGGACAAAGTACATATAATAATAGGGTGCCTTTTAGTAGCTTCGCCTGGCTTGGTTTGGGTCCTGCGCAATAAGAATCTATGAACCTCGTCAGGTCCGGAAGGAAGCAGCGATAAGTGGAATCTCTTATGTGCCGCAGACAAGCCTTCTCCAATGTCATGCGAAGCTTCTAAAGGGCACTTTTTGTAAACAAAACGGAAATTACGGAAGCGAAGCTTCCTATTCCGCAAGTCAAGCGGCAGAGCCCGCATGTTAGCAATGTCCACAGAAAAGCAAGGGGGGTGGAGCATGTATACCGCTTTATACCGCTCGTTCAGACCAGAGACCTTTGATGGGATTCTTGGCCAGGAGCATATTGTAAAAATACTCAAAAATCAGATTAAAACAGAAACCACAGTACATGCTTATCTGTTCTGCGGCACCAGGGGAACAGGAAAAACCTCTACCGCAAGAATTCTTGCTAAGGCCATGAACTGTCTCGCAGAGACAGGAGAACGTCCCTGCGGTGTATGCGCCAATTGCCTGAGCATTAAGGACGGCGCCTTCATGGATGTGATCGAAATAGATGCGGCGTCCAATAACGGTGTAGATAATATCAGAGAACTTCGGGAAAGTGTCAAGTATCCGCCGGCAGCCGGCAGGTGCAAGGTATACATTATCGATGAAGTACACATGCTTTCCACGGGGGCCTTCAATGCGCTCCTTAAGACCCTGGAGGAGCCGCCGGAAAACGTTATGTTCATTCTGGCTACGACAGAGGTTCAAAAGCTTCCCGCCACCATCCTTTCAAGGTGTCTCAGACTGGATTTTAAAAGAGTACCGGAGCGGATCCTTAAACAGGGTATGCGGGATATTTGCAGCCAGATAGAGGTGAGGATCTCCGATGCTGCCCTGGGACTTATCGCATCCAATGCCGACGGATCTGTCAGAGATGCGTTAAGCTTGCTGGATCAATGCATTTCTACCGGAGATAAAACTGTTGCCAGGGATGATGTAATTGACATTCTCGGAACGGCAGGAGAAGAAATCTTTGTTGAAATGACAGAGTTGGTTCTGGAACGGCAGATCGCTGAAGCCCTGCTTCTCTTGGACCGTATTTTACAGGACGGCAAGGATGTTCGGCAGTTCATGAAAGATTGGATCGCTCATTTCCGAAGCTTGCTGATGACGAAATTCATTAAGAATCCAGAGGAAGTTTTGAATATGTCCTCGGAAAATGTGGATCGGATTCGAAAGCAGAGTGAAGAGATCGAGCTTGGTTTTATTAATGATAGCATCGTAAAGCTGTCCCAGACGCTGACCGATGCGAAATGGTCAACCCAGCCGAGAATTTTGCTGGAGCTTTGTATCGTAAAGCTGGCATCCGATCTGGGAGGAGCACCCGCAATCCCGGTAGTAGCCGCTCCTGCAGCGAGAAGACCCGCTTCTTCAACGAAAAACAGTACGGAGCAGAGTAACGCTGGTGAGATGACTGCGGATCCTCAGATCAAGAGCAAAAGCGCCGTAAAACGCAGTGCATCAATTTCAGATATCGATTGCGATCGGCTCTGGCATGCGGTCTTTGAGGATGGAGAGGCGTTAAAAGGAAGTTTTAATCTTCTTCGCGTGGGAACCAAATTGAAAGAGGTCTGTGAGGACTGTTTCTACGTTGAAGCCTCCAATGAGATGATGGAAACCTATATCAAAGAGAATTCATCGGATCTGGAGATGCTCATGGAGAAACATACTGGAAGAAAACTTAGACTGGAGTGTACAAGAAACATAGTATCCGGCCGTGATGAGTCGGGAAAGACCGCCGAAGACCTGGCGGATGAAATCGGCAATAAATTTGGAATTCATATTGAAATACAGTAGGAGGACGAAAATATGGGAAAAGGTATGAGAGCTGGAAAGAAGCCCAGCGCAGGCGGAGCCGGCGGAGCAGGAAACATGCAGAAGCAGATTCAGCAGATGCAGGCTATGCAGCGGAAAATGGAAGAAATGCAGGCTGAAATTGATACAAAGGAAGTGGAAGCAACTGCAGGCGGCGGTGCTGTTACCATAGCAGTAAACGGTAAAAAAGAAATCGTAAAAGTGGCAATAAAGCCTGAAGTTGTGGATCCGGATGATGTGGAAATGCTTCAGGATCTGATCATGGTCGCGGCCAATGAGGCACTGCGTCAGATGGAAGAGATCAGTCAAAGCGAAATGGGTAAACTGACCGGCGGATTATCAATTCCGGGCATCATGTAATTGGAATCTCATGAAACATTATGCAAAACCACTGAGCAGGCTGATCGCTGAGCTCTCCAAATTACCCGGTATCGGCGGAAAAACTGCCCAGCGTCTCGCCTTCCACATTTTGGCGCAGGATGACGCGGAAGCAAATGCTTTAGCCGAGGCGATTATGGATGCAAAGAAGAATATGAAATATTGCTCTGTATGCGGCAACCTCACCGATGTGGATCCTTGCAGCATTTGCACTGACCAGACAAGGGATCGGAGTGTGATTTGCGTCGTTGAGAGCCCAAGAGATGTCAGTGCCATGGAACGAATTCGGGAATTCCAAGGCTTATATCATGTCCTCCACGGTGCGATTTCGCCCATGGATGGCATCGGACCGGAAGATATTAACCTGAAGCAGCTGATTATCAGATTGCAGCAGGAAGATGTCAGAGAAGTTATCTTAGCGACCAACCCCAATATAGAAGGTGAGGCGACGGCGATGTACACAGCCCGCCTGATCAAGCCTTCCGGAATTAAAGTCTCCAGAATAGCCCACGGCGTTCCCGTCGGAGGCGATCTGGAATATGCAGATGAAGTGACCTTGTCAAAAGCCATGGAAGGACGGCGGGAATTATAGCCGTCCTTCTTTTTTACATTGCGATGAAAAAAGAAAAAACAAGGACCCTACCAATGCAGGTCCTTGTTTTTTGCCGTTTTAAGTAAGTAAGCATATTTCGTTTTTGTTGCCAGCATATCATAGATTGTGTAATCAACCAGGTCTGGGTCAGTAACTTCGTGAAACATAGCTTCTGCCCTCTGCCAGTCCGAATGGGCTGCTTTTATAGAACTGAGCAGCTGTTCGTCATCGTTTTTCGGATAAGGTATATTCAGAACCTGATGGTAAATTTTGCTCGCTGTACCGGCAATACCATTTAGTGGTGTGCTCATCTGCCCTCACATCCTTTCGTCAAGTTCTCAATTCTATTTTATTCATATTGGACATAAATTATACAATGGGGGTGCAAATAATATGGATATGAGTACAGAAATCGGGATCCTCCTTGCCTATGCCCTAGGAATCTTTACACTTTATGTAGTAGGGTATATGTTTCTGGTGCCGATTAAAATCCTTTTAAGGCTTGTAATCAACAGTATCGCAGGAGCGGTCTCCATTGTAGTGATAAACTGGGTCGGATCCTACTGGGGACTCCACATCTCTCTAAATATCCTATCTGCTGTAATCGTCGGTGTTTTGGGAGTACCGGGGGCGGTATTGCTGGCAGTGTATCATTATCTCGGTTTATGATAAGAGGTAACCCCTTGGCATGGAACTGGACAGGTCTGCCTTTTGGGTTTCAAAACTGAGACATAACAGATACGGTTTTTTCAAAATTGAGACTTTTCAGTCAATATTTCAAATTGAGCAAACACAAAATGAGAAATTAGGACAGGCTCATCCTGCCTAAATAGACCATTATCTGAAAATTTAATAAATAATACTTTTGAAAGTCAAGATTGGCATGATAATTGAAAGTTGTATAAAGTATTGCATCAATACTGAAAATTTGCTGAGAGACAGCAAATCTTTCGGCGAAGCAAAATGCAAGAGTCTAATCATAGTTCTATGTGAGAAAAAGGAGGTAAATAATTAATGTCAGAACAGGGAAGAGAAGTAGCCAAGAGTGAACGCACTCTGAATCGCGGTATTCTGCCATGGCATGTGTCTTTAATTGCTTTGGGCGGTATCATTGGTTCCTGTTATTTTCTGGGATTGGGTTTAACATTTTCAGAAATGGGGCCCGGCGCTGTATTGGTTGCATATGCCATAGCTGGTCTAACCATATACGGTGTCATGCAGTCCTTTGCGGAACTGCTGGTCAATATCCCCCGGAGAGGTTCGTTTGTATCATACACGAGAGAATTTATGGGTGATACCGCGTCTGCGGGCATCGGCTGGGCATTCTGGGCAAACTGGGTAGCCTATGTGCCATCGGAAGCACTGGCAAGCGCCGTATTTATGAATTATTTTATCACACTGCCCTTTGAGAATCCTGCATGGAGTACTTTTGTCTGGGGAATTATCTCTTTGGCGCTCCTGACTGCAGTAAATCTTTATCATGTAAAATGGTTCGGTCATATTGAGTCCGTACTTGCAATTATTAAAATTTTAGCAATCCTAGTCTTTGCAATCTGTGCAGTCGGAATCTGGATGGGGCTGGTGGGTGGATCTCTGCATCCTTTCACTGCAGATAGCGGCTTCATTGGCGGTAAAGTTCTACTGGGCGGCGAAGGCAGCGTAGTTGAAAAACTGTTCCCTTCCGGAGGACTGATCATCATTACATATATGATCTGGACGCTGGTTAACTTCCAGGGTTCTGAAATTGTCGGACTTTCTGCAGCAGAAACACAGGATCCGGCAACGAATGTTCCCCTTGCATGTCGCAGAGTTGCATTCCGTATTATACTGATCTACTTGATCCCCGTTTTCCTGCTGACGTTGATTGTCCCTTATGCACAAGCGGGGCTGGATGAATCCATCTTTGCATATACCCTTGGCGCATACGGCCTTAAGTGGGCGGCGGGACTCTTTACCATCGTTACGCTGGTAGCCGCGTTTAGCTGCGCAAATTCAGGTCTTTATGGAACGGTGCGTGCTTTGTACGGTCTTTCCGTAGAAGGAATGGCTCCAAAATTCTTATCAAATCTGAATCGTTTCAACACACCTCAGAATGCTACTATTTTCACAATCATCCCCATCTGGCTAGTTTTCCTGCTTGGATTTGCATCAGATGAGCTTGGACTTTGGGGAGCAAATGGACTTCCGCTGTATGCAAATCTTCTGGGAATATCAGGCTTCACCGGAACGCTGTGCTGGGTTGGAATCTGTGTTTCTCAGGTGCTTTTCAGAAAGAAGCTGAAGGAAAGAGGATACAATCCAGAAGAAGTATTGACGGTCAAAGCAAAATGGTACCCCGGACTGGCATATTTCGCCATTGCACTTCAAATCGGCGCAATGATCCTTCTCGTATTTGAGGATGGAGGAATGCCTGTCTTTATCATCTCGCTGATCGCAATCTTCCTGCCGATTCTGATCTATGCCATGCAGAAGAGGAGAGGGAAGATCAGAACTGTGGTTACCCTTGGGTCGGATGAAGTCACCTTCGATGAGAAATATCCCATTCAATAGCGTTATATAGGAATTTAAGATGACTGGTTTGCTTCCCTCTGATTCGTTGGAGGGAAGCTTTTCACTGGGTTTCAACAATTCTATGCAACGATATTTTTCGATAAAACAAGTAGAAAAGTGGCAGTTTAGATACTTTTTTGCTATGACAGCAAGTAGGTAAGAGATATTAAGCAAAATTATCATTGCCTATTTTCTGAAAATTAAATAAAATTGAAAGAAGCCTTTATTTATTTCTAATTTTATTCTGAAAAGGAGGAAACATTAATGAGCAATGTCGATAAGCAGACGGCGGCACTCAATGTCGGCGAACATGGCTTAAAAAAACATGACATTAAAACATCTACGGTTGTATTTATGATCTTCTGCCTTGTGGCAGCGGGAGCCTACGGAATCGAGGAAATGGTTCCTGCAGCAGGACCTGGTCTTACACTGGTGATGCTGATCGTACTTCCGTTTGTATGGGGCTTGCCTTTTGGTCTGGTGGCTTCGGAACTGGGTTCCGTAAGACCTCAGGAAGGCGGCTATTATAAATGGGTTCAGGAAGCACTTGGAGAATTCTGGGGCTTTCAGGCGGGTTGGTGGCGTACCATCTCAATTTATATTGACAATACGCTTTACGTTATCCTTGCAGGCGGATACATCGCATCCCAATGGAATTTAAGTGGTGTTGCGGAGTTTTTCATTAAGGCGCTCATTATCCTGATCTTTACATATATTAATATCAGAGGCGTCAAAGATGTTGGAATTGTCAGCAGTATTTTAGCTGTTCTGGTAATCGCAGCTTTTGTACTGGTTGCGATCTGTGGCTTTACAAACTTCAGCCAAAATCCTTTCGTTCCCTTTACCGCAGACGGCGAAATCATGGGAATTACCGGAATTGCGTTCAGTGATTGGATCGCATATATCGGGGCAGGAATTGCCGTGGGTATGTGGATGTACTCAGGCTATGAATCCATGTCAACCATTGCAGGAGAAGTTGAGAATCCGCAGGTTATTCCCAAAGCTACGCTGATTACTGTTCCGCTGATCATGTGCGTCTACATTTTCCCGACCATAGCTGGTCTTGGTTCGATGGGAGACTGGGAAAATTGGGGAACAGAAGCAGGCACCGTCGGCTATGCTGATGTTGTAACCCATTTCTGGGGTCCTGCTTTCGGATTCTTTTTCGTAATTGTTGCCGTATTGGCACAGTGCTCCATCTATAATACCTATATTGCATCAGGTTCCAGAGGCTTCTTCGCTTTGGCAGACGACCATCTGGCTCCTCCTATTTTAGTAAAATGTGATAAGAAGCATGGGGTTCCATATGTTTCGGTATTATCCGTTGCGATTGTGAATTTAATTCTGTGCAATTTTGCTTTTGCGCAGGTTGTTATTGTTGATGTATTCCTGTTAGTTTCCTCTTATGTCATGGTGTATATCTCTGCACTGATCTTGAGAAAAAGAATTCCCAGCAGCGAGTACAAATTTAAGATTCCAGGAGGATACGGTTTCCTGTGCGTGCTTTGTATCGTTCCGATGATCATTGCTTTCATCTCCTTCTTTATCAACGGTACCGATTACTTTATCGGCGGTATGCTTGGCATTGTGTCCGGACCGGTGCTTTATGTAATCTGGAAGAAGCTGTATGGCGGTCTTGCCAAAAAGGATGCAGTGAATTATCCTGTCAATCCAAAGACTGGCCTGGCAGTTGGCGACCTCAAAAGAATTGCAGGAATCTTCTTTGGTCTTGCAGCTGTAGGAGCCATTGCACTTCCATGGCTCCATTGGTTTGAGGGAGACTGGGGTCCTGAATATTACCTTGAGACCTACGGGTCAGGCTTCCTTTCCAGCTTTGAGGGAATGCTTTCCGGAATTCAGACTGCAGCTGTTGCATTTTTGATTGTGGGAGTAATCTGCACCATTTGGGCGGCTAAGGTAGAACCGAAAAAAAGTATGAAATGAAATAAAGCTTAGTGTGTAAAACCATTGAAAAAACCGGCATTTAGTGCCGGTTTTTTCGTTGTCAAAATTAATAAAATTTTTCGACAATTGATGTAAATTTATTCGTCAAAACTTTGACAAAATGCTTGTTATTTCGAAAGGAAGGAGTATAATGTATACGTATGATTTTAACTCTGGGAGTAAAAAAAAGTAGACAACTTTGCCTTGCTTTATTTTACCGACGGACTAGAAAGAGGAGGATTAAATTGAGCACTATTTTTTTTCTAATTTTATTTCCCTTAGTGGTTGCTCTGGCTCTTTTGGTTCTCAAGACTGATGCGGCAAGAGATATTATCGTGAAGGTTTCCGCCATTGTGATTGCGGTTGCTTCCATATATCTCGCGTTTACTTACTTCGGCTCAGGCGGAAAGTTTTTCGATTTCGAGAATGAATCCATCAATTATCTGATGATGGGAATTGAAATTTGTCTCGCAATCCTTATCTTTTATCTGGGCATCAAACATAAGAAGTATCTTGCTTCAGTTCTTGTGGCCATTCAAGCACCATTAATGGTGTGGTTTGAGCTAAGCATCGGCCATGGGATTCACGTTGTCAACAACCTATATATAGACAGATTGTCTATTATTATGGTGCTGATCATCGGAATCATCGGAACACTGATCACCTGGTATTCCATCGGATATATGAAGGATTTCCAGCATCACCACCACGATCAGCCGGACAGAAGACCATTGTTCTTCTTCCTGATGTTCTTATTCCTGTCAGCGATGTTTGGTATAGTCGTATCCAATAATTTGGTTTGGTTGTATTTCTTCTGGGAGATCACAACGCTGTGCTCGTTCTTCCTCATTGGATTTACCAGAACAAAGGAAGCGATCAACAACTCTTTCAGAGCGCTGATTATGAACTTGCTGGGAGGCCTCGGCTTTGTACTGGCTATTATCGTGCTTGGAACGATGGGAACCTTGGAACTCAACCAGGTGCTTCTTGCAGGTATGATGGGCTATGATCTTACATTGCCTGTTGCACTGCTTGCCTTTGCCGGAATTACAAAAGCAGCCCAGATGCCGTTTAACAGCTGGCTTCTTGGAGCGATGGTGGCGCCTACGCCAACATCTGCACTGCTTCACTCTTCCACAATGGTAAAAGCAGGTGTGTTCCTCATTGTAAAGCTTGCACCGGTGCTCAGCGGAAACTTTGCGGGTATCATGGTCATGACGGTAGGGGGAATCACCTTCCTGATGGCATCCTTTGCAGCAATTTCTCAGAGCAATGCAAAGAGAGTGCTTGCGTATTCAACAGTTGCAAATTTAGGCTTAATCGTGGCTTGCGGCGGGATTGGAACATCTGCTGCGGTATGGGCTGCGGTTATGCTGATCATATTCCACGCAGTTACCAAGTCACTTCTGTTCCTCTGTGTAGGTACTGCAGAGCATAATATCGGAAGCAGAGATATCGAAGATATGGATGGACTGTTCGGCAGAATGCCGAAGCTGGCTGCATTCATGATCGTTGGTATTTCTGGAATGTTCCTCGCTCCTTTGGGAATGCTCATTTCAAAATGGGCAGCAATGAAGGCATTCGTAGATTCCGGCAATGTTCTGCTTGTTATGATGATCGTATTCGGCAGTGCCGCTACGTTATTCTACTGGACAAAGTGGCTGGGCAAGATGACTGCCATCATGGCAAAGCAGGAAAATATTCAAGGAAATGTGCATAAAGAGGAGTGGCTTGTACTGACTTCTCTGACGGTATTGACCGTTGTGATTTGCCTTGTTTTCCCGCTGATGTCCACATATTTAGTTGTACCGTATCTCACAGCGGTTTATTCCACTGTTGGAACTTTGGCGCTGTCCTCCGGTAACATGTACATTATGTCGGGAATGCTCGCGATTGTTGTACTGCTGCCGCTGCTATTCTACGGAAAGACAACTAAGAAAATTGTTCCGATCTATATGGCAGGCGCCAACCTGGGGGATGACCTTAGGTTTGAAAACTCCATGCATCAGCCCACATCTGTATCCCTGAAAAACTGGTATATGGAAGGCTATTTCGGAGAAAAGAAGATGAACCTCATCGGAGTGCTTACCACTACAGCGGTTCTTCTGTTCACATTCGCAGTTTTATTAGGGGGGGTGCTGTAAATGAGTGTTACTGTAATAATTAGCATCGTAGCATATTTGATTCTTGCGCCCATCGCCGGTGGTCTCCTTGCCGGAATCGACAGAAAGATTTCTGCAAGAATGCAGGGAAGATTCGGTCCTCCAATCCTCCAGCCGTTTTATGATTTCTTTAAGCTGCTGGAAAAGGAACCGATCACAGTAAATAAGGTGCAGGACTTCTATGTCATGTGCTTCCTAATTTTTATCATGATTACCGGATGCTTCTTCTTCGCGGGAGGAGATCTGCTGCTGGTCATCTTCACACTGACCCTGGCAAGCATTTTCCTGGTAATCGCAGCTTTTTCCTCCAATTCGCCTTATGCGCAGATTGGTGCCGAAAGAGAACTGCTTCAGATGATGGCTTACGAACCAATGGTACTGATTACAGCAATCGGGTTCTACCTCGTCAACAACAGCTTTAATATTTCTGATATTGTAAACGCTCCGGTAATGGGGATTCAATACCTGCCGGGTATATTTCTTGGCTTTGTGTTCATTCTAACTATTAAGCTCAGAAAATCACCTTTTGATTTGAGCATGTCCCACCACGGACATCAGGAGCTGGTAAAAGGATTGACCACAGAATTTTCAGGAAAGACCATGGCGGTGATTGAAATCGCTCACTGGTATGAGAACATTTTCCTTCTGGGATTTGTTTACCTGTTCTTTGTGAACACCGCTTCGTGGAGCCCTGTCCTGGCAGTAGCTGTCTGCCTTGTGACTTACTTCATTGAAATTTTAATCGATAACAGCTATGCAAGAATGAAGTGGCAGATTGCTATCAATGCTTCCTGGATCGTGGCTATCACGCTGGGATTTGTCAATCTGCTCGTCATTTACTTTGTGCGTTAAGGAGGTGTAACATAGTGTCATATGTAACGAAATCACCGTGGGTCATCCATTATGACGGATCGAGCTGCAACGGATGCGACATCGAAGTATTGGCATGCCTTACACCGATGTATGATGTTGAGCGTTTCGGTATTATCAATACCGGAAACCCGAAACATGCGGATATTTTCCTGGTAACAGGTTCTGTCAATGAGCAGAATATTAGTGTTGTAAAGCAGATCTATGAGCAGATGCCTGAGCCGAAGGTCGTTGTGGCCATCGGAATCTGTGCCACTTCCGGCGGTATCTTCAAGGAATGCTACAACATCATGGGCGGAATTGACACCGTTATTCCCGTGGACGTTTACGTTCCCGGCTGTGCGGCAAGACCGGAAGCCATCATTGACGGCGTTGTAAAGGGACTTGGCGTCTTGGCTGAAAAGCGTGCCGCCATGGATAAGAAACCAGCTGCAGCTGCAAAAGCAGAAATCGCTGCTGATACAAAAGCAGCGGCAAAAGCGGAAGCACAAGCAAACTCTTCTGAACAGAAAGAAGCAGAAGCAACCGTAGCAGCAATCAAAGAAAAGGAGGAGGCTTAAGATGAGTGAGCTTTATAAGATTCAGAATTTCATTTCTATTGAGCCTGCCCAGCTGATAGAGAAGGTACAGGATTTCAAGAGCGAGGGATATCGTTTGGGCCAAGCCTGCTGCACAAAGGTTGCAGAAGGTTTTGAACTGACCTATTCCTTCGACAAGGATCATGTCCTGACCAATTTAAGACTCGTTATTCCGGAAGAAGTTGAAATCATGAGCATCACCGGCGTTTACTGGGCTGCATTCATCTATGAGAATGAAATGCAGGATCTGTTTGGCGTGAAGTTCAAGCATATGGCGCTCAATTATGGCGGCCACTTCTTCAAGGTTTCACAGCCGACGCCGTGGAACCCAAAAGACTGAGAAAGGAAGGTAGATTAGAATGGGTAAAAGAACTATTATTCCTTTCGGACCGCAGCATCCCGTTCTCCCCGAGCCAGTGCATCTTGACCTGGTCATCGAAGACGAAAAGGTTGTGGAAGCAATTCCTTCCATTGGATTCATCCATAGAGGGCTGGAAAAGCTGGTTGAGAAAAAGGAATATACAGAATTAGTATATGTAATCGAAAGAATTTGCGGTATCTGCAGCTTCGGACACGGCTGGGGATATTGTCATACGGTAGAAGGTCTTATGGGAATTGAAGTTCCTGAAAGAGCTGAATACCTCAGAACCATCTGGCATGAGCTTTCCAGAATTCACAGTCATCTGCTGTGGCTGGGACTTCTTGCAGACGGCTTCGGATTTGAAAGCCTGTTTATGCACTGCTGGAGACTGAGAGAAAGTGTACTCGATCTCTTTGAAAAGACTACAGGCGGAAGAGTTATCTTCTCCGTTTGTAAGGTTGGCGGCGTCAGAAAAGACATCGACAAAGAGACTCTGAATGAAATGGTAAAAGTCCTCAGAGCGATGGAGAAAGAACTGAAAGAGCTTGCTGACACATTCATTGAGGATTATTCCGTAAAGAACAGACTGGTTGGAGTTGGGTACCTGTCCAAAGAAGATGCCATTGACCTTTGCGCTGTAGGACCTATGGCAAGAGCATCCGGTATCAGACAGGATATGCGTCTTACAGGGAACGGCATCTATGATAAGCTGGGCTTTGAGCCAGTGGTAGAGACTGCCGGAGACTGTTATGCAAGAACTCTTGTAAGAATTGGAGAGGTCTATCAGTCCATCGGTCTTATTGAGAAGGCTGTTGAGCTCATTCCGGAAGGCGACATCGCTGTTCCTGTTAAGGGTAATGTACCTAAGGGAGAGTATATGGCGAGACTGGAGCAGCCCAGAGGAGAAGCATATTATTATTCCAAGGGGGCAGATTCCAAGTTCCTGGAAAGAATCAGAGTTAGGACTCCCACCAACATGAATATTCCTGCCATGGTGAAAACCCTTCAGGGTTGTGATCTGGCGGACGTTCCCATGTTGATATTAACCATAGACCCCTGCATCAGTTGTACGGAAAGGTAGGTGAGAGGAATGCCAGCATTTAAATTAGGTAAATTGGTTATGAGAAGCCTGTTCAAGAAGCCGGCCACTCTCATGTATCCTGTGATTCCGAGACAGTGGCAGGAGCGGACAAGAGGGCACATTGAAAATCAGATCAATGATTGTATCTTCTGCAGCATCTGTCAGAAGAAGTGCCCAACCAACGCCATCGTTGTTGACAAGGCAAACAGATCCTGGACCATTGAAAGAATGCAGTGCATCCAGTGCAGCTGCTGTGTTGAGGTTTGTCCCAAGAAGTGCTTGACGAACGAGAATACATACACGACGCCAAGCACAGAAAAAGTCGTGGACACCTATATCGGAGCAGCACCGGAACCAAAGCCTGTGCCAAAAGCAGCACCCGCTGAAGCAAAAACCGAAGCAGCAGTGAAAGCTGCACCGGCGGCAGAAGCAAAATCAGCTGAAGAAACGCCCAAACAGGAAGCAAAGGCAGAGTAATGCACGAATTTCCAATTACAGAGCAAATTATTAAACTAGCAGAGAAGCACGCAACGGAGTTGTGTGCTTCTCAAATTAAATCCATAAAGCTGGTGGTAGGGGATTATTCCGGTTTTGTCGGTGATTCCATCCAGATGTATTTTGATGTGATTTCCAAAGGAACCCTCTGTGAAGGCGCTGCCATTGAGATTGAGCATGTGACACCAAAGATGAAGTGCACCAGCTGCGGAGAACTATTTGAACGTGAATTCCTTTCTTTCTCATGCCCCAAATGCGGGGGAGACGGAGAACCGACAGAGATCGGGAAGGAGTTTTATATTGAGTCCATTGAAATAGAACGATAAAGGGTAGGACATTGGTAATGTCTGTACGGATCGCAGCTTTCATATTTTCTGGCTTCGCCTTTTAATTTTTAGTGCGCCAAAATGTGAAGGATCACATTCTTGGCTGGATTGCTTTGCAATCTACTAAAAATTTCATGCGTCTCAGCTGAAAATATTAGGAAATCTGCTCAACGCCAGCCATTCCCAATGCCCTGCCCCCGTATTAAAGGCGAACTTATGCAAGGAAATCACAAATTTTAATTTGTAGATTTCTACTGCCATTCTTGGCTGGATTATTCCGATCGACTTCTGATCAAAGCATAATACAAAATAAGTCAAGATGAATTGTGAAAAAACCGCTCTCGGCAGGAGAGCGAATGATATACAAGTTAATGAAATTCCATTTATGGGGGAGGGAACTACTATGCACGATGTCCTGAAAGTAAATCTGATGGCCAACATCCATGAAGAAAATGACAATATTGCAGTTCATATCAATGAAGGCCTCACGGAACAGCAAATCTATGTGATCAATGTTATGGGCGCTCCGGGAGTGGGCAAAACTACCACACTGAAGAATATCATAAAAAATCTGGACGGATTAAAGCCATATGTAATCGAAGGCGACATTGAATCGGATCTGGATACAAAGGATCTGAGATCTCTGGGGATTGATACGTATCAGATCAATACTTTTGGGGCGTGCCATCTGGATGCTCCCATGATCCATAATATGGCTGGAAACATCCAGTTTGATGAGAAAGGCGTCCTGTTTATTGAGAATATCGGAAATCTGGTTTGTCCCGCTGAATTCAGCATCGGAGAGCACTGTAAAATGCTGATCTCTACTGTTACTGAAGGAAGCGACAAGCCTTATAAATATCCCTTAGCTTTTGAAAAGGCGGATGCGATTATCTTAAATAAGGTGGATTTGATCCCATATCTTGATTTCGATGAGGAATTCTTCATGAAGGGTGTCAGAATTCTGAATAAAGAAGTACCGGTGTTCAAGGTCTCTGGTAAAACTGGGGAAGGCTTTGATGAAGTCGCGCGATGGATCGAACAGAAAGCCGCAAATGCAAAAGCGATAGCGCATCAGCACGATGATACGCATGATCACAGCCACGGGCATTCCCACGAACACGATCATGAAGCTCACCACGGCCACGGGCATTCCCACGAACACGATCATGAAGCTCACCACGGCCACAACCATGAACACAATGATCATCATCACGACTGAGGATCGTAATATTTCCCATTAATATGAATGATGATTCAAATTTCGCATCATCACAAATGAGGATCGTAATATGCCCCGCATAAAAACCGTAAAAATTAAAATATGGGGAATCGTTCAAGGGGTCGGCTTCCGGCCCTTTGTTGCTAAACTGGCAGACCGCTTTGGGATGAGAGGAGAAGTCCTCAATATCGGCGGTTTGGTTGACATTGTTCTAACGGATACTCAGGAACGGATTGAGGCATTCTTAGACGCACTGAAAAAGGAAAAGCCTTTACCTGCTGAAATCGTTTATATTCGTATAGAAGAACAGAAACGACGAGATTTTAAGAGCTTTACCATACTGGATAGTGACGAAGGAGATGATGAAGCCGCAATGATTCCGGCGGATCTTTCCATTTGCCCAGATTGTCTGGAGGAACTGCGAAATCCCCTAAATCCCCGCTACATGCATCCTTTCATCAGTTGTATGGTCTGCGGACCTAGATACACTATCATCGATAAAATTCCGTACGATCGTGAGAACACTGCGATGATTGAATTTCCTATGTGCGATTTTTGCCGTGGGGAGTATACAGATCGAGATGACCGAAGATACCATGCGCAGACCGTATCATGTCACGATTGCGGGCCGATGTTGAACTACCGACTGTCTGGGAGTGAGGGAACGATTACAGAGGTTTCTAACGAAGATTGTTCTATGGAGGCCTGTTCCATTGGAGTCATCGGAATACACGCAGATGAAAGAATCATAGATCGCGCCGTTATGCCTGTTTTCTTGGCTGCAAACTATATTAATGAAGGCAAAATCATTGCACTGAAAGGAGTGGGCGGATATAACTTTATTTGCAGCCCATTCGATGAAACCGCGGTCATAAATCTACGTCGACTTAAGGTGAGAGAAGAAAAACCCTTCGCGGTGATGTTTCGCGATATTGATCAAATTAAGGAATATTGTTACTTGAGCAGCGAAGAGGAAACGCTGCTGCAGTCCTCAGCCAAACCAATTGTACTGCTTGAACGACGCAGCGTATTGGACTTGAATTCAGAGCTCATAAGCAAGGATTACGAAGAAATCAGTCCTGCGGTCTACAAGACCAGCCGGTTCATCGGTGCTTTTCTGCCCAGCATGGGTGTTCAGCATATGCTCATTGACTTCTGCGGGCCGATCATAGTCACCAGCGCTAATCTTTCCGATATGCCCATTATCAATGAAGATCAGGAGATGTTTGCACTTCAGGACCATCTGGACCGGGAGGAAGATGGCGAGAGACTGCTTGCTGCAGTATTTTATAATGAGAGAAAAATACGGATCCGGCTGGATGATTCCGTGGTCAGAGTCATTGATGGACAGCCCCAAATGATTCGACGGTCTAAAGGCTATGCGCCGGTACCTTTATATATCAATGAACGTCTTGGCAAGGAGGATATGATCCTTGCTATGGGGGGCCAGCTGAAAGCTTCTTTTGCCTTAAGCAAAGGATCTTTTTCCTATATAAGCCAGTACTTCGGAGATTTGGACAGCAGAGAAGCTGGTTTGATTTTTAAAGAGAATATTGAACGAATGGCGGAGTTGTTCCGCATGAAACCGAATCTGGTTGTCAGCGATCTTCATCCGCTTTACTTTACTACAAATTATGCTGAGCAGTATGCAAAACGCTGTGGAATTGACCATATAAAGGTTCAGCATCATCATGCCCATGTGGCTTCTGTAATGGCTGAGCATGATTTGAAAGGTGCAGTGATTGGCGTCAGCTTCGACGGAACGGGATATGGTACCGACGGAGCGATCTGGGGCGGTGAATTTCTCATCTGTGAAGATGATTGTTTTGAGCGAGCGGCTCATTTGGAATATATCAGAATGCTCGGTGGTGATTCCTCCATGAAGGAGGGATGGAAATCCGCTTTCAGCTATTTATACCATTATCAAAGTCAGAATGATACTTTGAGCTCAGGAGATGGAACCGATATTCTTTCCTCCCTGCGTGAGCCTGTTGATCTTCGCTGGCCGATGGTAAAGGCGGGGCTGCATCATAATATCAATACCATCAACAGTTCCAGCATGGGCAGACTGTTTGACAGCATCGCTGCGTATGCAGGGATTCATGACTTCAACCGGTATGAGGGCGAATGTGCGATCATGCTGGAAAATGCAGCCGTCGAGGCGATTCAGATGGGACTTGAGCCATGGGAGATGCACTTTGAAATATTAGAAAAGGGGCAAAGTGAAAATAGTTGTGATGGAGCGGATGACGATCATATCATCTCTGCAAGAACGATATTCCAACAGATGCAGGTAGCGCAAGCTGCGGGAATCGATAAACGGTGTGTCGCTTTGGGCTTTCACGACGCGGCTGCGGAAATGATTTGTTTGATTTGCAACAGAATTCGTCAGGCGAGGGGAATTGAAACAGCAGCTCTAACCGGCGGCGTGTTCCAGAATAAGATCCTGATGGAGAAAACGCTGAAGCTTCTGCGGAGCGACGGCTTTTCTGTTTATTATAACGTGTCGGTGGGGCCCAACGACGGAGGCGTTTGCCTTGGACAAAACTACATTGGGATGAAGTATTTGACTAAAAAATCGCATAATGATAAGATCGATAGAGAATAGAGAATAGAGAATAGAGAATAGAGAATAGAGAATAGAGAATAGAGAATAGAGAATAGAGAATAGAGAATAGAGAAATGATGCTATAAAACAAGGTGCTATAAAAGGAGGGGGATTGGTTTTGAAGAGCAAGGTTGCGGTAATTCCATGCGACAGCTATGATCAGGGGAAGGTTTCGGAGGCAATTGAAAAAGGAATTTCGCTTTTGGGAGGCTGGGAATGCTTTGCGGGAATAGAGGAAAAGCTTTTGCTGAAGCCAAATCTTTTGAACCGAGCGGATGTAGATAAGGCGGTTACCACTCACCCAACAGTCTTTGAGGCTGTGGCTAAAAGCCTCCGGAAAACCGGATATGAAGCCATTGTTTATGGAGATTCTCCGGGACATCCGGGGAGTGTAGAAAAGACCGCTGAATTCTGCGGAATCAAAGAGGTTGCAGACCGTTTCAATATCACGCTAGCCGACTTTTCCCATGGGAAAACCGTAGAGTATACGAGAAATAGAGTCACCAGAAAATTCGAGCTTTGTCAGGGTGTTTTGGATTCCGATGCAATTATAAATCTATGCAAAATGAAAACCCATCAGCTGGAGAGAATTACCGGTGCAGTGAAAAACATTTTTGGCTGTGTCTACGGACTGAATAAGGGTGCGGCGCATGCCAAATACCCGGATGCAGAGAGCTTTGCGCAGATGCTCGTGGACTTAAACCTCCTGCTGAAAGCAAGACTTCATATTATGGATGCGGTAGTTGCCATGGAAGGCAACGGACCTGCATCGGGAAACCCCATAAAAATGGGTCTAATTCTCATTTCTTCGGACCCTGTGGCCCTGGATGCCACATTTTGCAGGTTGGTGGATCTTGACCCCAAATTGGTGCCGACCGTTTATTATGGCCAGGTATTTGGCTTGGGGCAATGGAAGGAAGAAGAAATTGAACTTCTGGGGATTGAGAATCTTAGCGATTATGGAAATCCCAATTTTGACGTCTCAAGGGAGAAAACTACTCACGGCAAATGGGCTGTCTTTGATAAATTGAAAGTGCTGGCTCGAAAACCGGTTATCGTTAATAGTCGATGCATACGCTGCGGCGCCTGTGTTGCAGCATGTCCCGTGGAAGAGAAAGCAGTTTTCTTTCCTGAAAACCGGAAAGAAAGCGGGAAAGGTAAACCGGTTCCGATTTACGATTACCGGAAATGCATTCGGTGCTATTGCTGCCAGGAAATGTGCCCCGAAAAGGCCATTGTTGTAAAGCGAAAACTACTGTAAGCGCGAGCAGGATGCTTGGAAATAAAAAGGAGAAGAGAATATGTGTATTGCAATACCGGGAAAGATTATATCCCTTGATGGTCATCGGGCAAAGGCTGATTTCAACGGCAACCTGGTGGATGTGAATGTTGGCCTCATCGATGCGAAGATCGGTGATTATGTGTTGGTTCATGCAGGCTGTGCCATTGAAATTATGGAGAAAGACAGAGCACTGGAACTCATCGAACTGTTTCATGATTTGGATGAGCTGGCATGAATATAGAGCAAATTATTACCGAGTTAAAAGAATATAAAGGACCGGAGCGAAAGATTATGGAGGTTTGCGGAACTCATACCGCAAGCATCTTTAAAAGCGGCGTCAGGAGTCTGCTTTCCTCCAAAATTAAACTGATTTCAGGTCCCGGATGCCCGGTTTGTGTGACTCCGGCGGCCTATATCGACCGTTGCATCGAGTATGCAATGACGGAGAACCACGTTCTCGTAACCTTCGGAGATATGATGAAGGTTCCCGGTACGGAAGGAAGCCTGTCGCAAGCCAAGGGAAACGGAGCCAAGGTGGAATTGATGTATTCTCCTATGGAGGTTGTGGACAGGGCAGAAAAGAATCCGGGAACGACATACGTGATTGCCGGCGTAGGTTTTGAAACCACTGTACCGGCTTATGCGCTTACCCTTGAAGAAGCGGTCGGGCGAGGTGTTAAAAATATTCGGCTGCTGACAGCGCTGAAAACGGTCATGCCGGCCCTGGAATGGATTTGTGAGAATGAGGCTGAAATCGATGGCTTTTTATGCCCCGGACATGTGAGCGTTATTATCGGCAGCGCTGCGTATGAGAATCTGGCGGAACAATATCAGAAGCCTTTTGTGGTAGCTGGTTTTGAGCCGGAGCACATTCTGGCAGGAGTCTACGATATCATGAGGCAGCTCCAGGTGGAGTCAGGGAAAGAAAAAGGTGTTCACAATTTATATAAGAATGCAGTGCGGACAGAAGGAAATCAGAAAGCCATGAGCGTGATTGACCGCTATTTTGAACCTGGTGCCGCAATGTGGAGGGGCTTGGGTATGATCGAAGCCTCCGGGCTTTATCTCAGACCGGAATTTGCGCTTTATGATGGGGGAAGCAAGGGCCTTGACAGGGATCTTGAGCTTCCTGAGGCCTGCAGGTGCGGGGACGTCATCGTCGGCAGAATTAACCCCAATGAATGTCCCATGTTCGGAACAGGCTGCAACCCCATGAATCCATATGGTCCATGCATGGTGTCCTCCGAGGGTGCTTGCGGGATCTGGCACCGGAACATCGGGATGCTGTGAAAGGAGAAGAAGATGCAGATCAATATGTCCCACGGCAGCGGAGGAAAGGCCTCTGCTGAGCTGATGAAAGATATCTTCGGAAAGTATTTTTCCAATGAAGTGTTAAATAAGATGGAGGACGCTGCGGTATTGGAGCTCCACGGAAAATTTGCATACAGTACCGATTCCTTTGTGGTCACCCCAGTGGTATTTAAAGGAGGAGACATTGGAAAACTGTCCGTCTGCGGTACGGTAAACGATCTTCTGATGATGGGCGCAGACCCCGCCTATCTGACGGCAGGATTTATTTTGGAAGAAGGTCTGGAGCTTTCTTTGCTGGAGGAGATTGTAGCTTCTATGGCGAAGACTGCCAAGGAGGCAGGGGTCAAAATCGTAGCAGGGGATACAAAGGTTGTAGAAGGCAAGGGAGGCTTGTTTATCAACACCTCCGGCATCGGAATCATTCCTGAGGGAAGGACCATCGGAGCGGCAAACTGCACCGAAGGAGATCTTGTATTAGTGTCAGGGACCCTTGGAGATCATCATGCCTGTATACTCAGTGCCAGAATGGGGATTGAAAATCAGATCGCCAGCGACTGCGCCTGCCTGAAATCGATGGTGCAGCTGCTGCTGGAAAACAACATCCGTGTGAAAACCATGAGAGACGTAACAAGGGGGGGACTAGGAACCATTCTCAATGAAATTGCTGATGCGTCAAATTGCAGTATAGAGATCAAGGAAGAGTCCATCCCGGTTCGTCCTGAGGTGAGAAGTTTCTGTGACATCTTGGGCCTGGATCCTGTATATATGGGGAATGAAGGCAAGATGATTGCTGTAGTGGCACAGGAGGACGGAGAAAAAGCTCTGGCATTAATGAGAGAGACAGAATATGGCGGAGAAGCTGCTGTCATCGCACAGGTTGTGAGCGGAAAAGGCGTCTATATGAAGACAAGGCTGGGCGGAAGCCGCATCGTCGATGTCCTCTATGGAGAAGGTCTGCCAAGAATTTGCTAACATGAAGACACAAAAGGGTCAATCATATAGCTGCTAGCTGATAATAAACAAAACGGCGTTTCGCAAAATTCTGCGAAACGCCGTTACTTTTTGTATCCATTTGATCTGAAGTTCGATTAGTCTGCTTTTGCAAATCCTTTTGAAAGGTCAGCTTCTTCCGGCTTCACCAGTTTTGTCTTCTTAGATACTTTGTATCCGAGGTAGAGCAAAAGGAAGAGCGGAATCCCCATATAAGCGATGATGATTCCCAGCCAGTCAACCGTATCGCCTGAGAAGGCATACATTCCCTGACCGATGATTACGATAGCACAGAGAACCGTTGCCAGGATTGGTCCAAAGGGATACCACTTTGCTCTAAATTTCAGCTCATCCAGGCTGTGTCCTTGGGCAAGATACGCTTTTCTGAATTTATAATGGCTGATGGAGATTCCCAGCCAGGCAATGAAGCCGGCAAGGCCGGATGCACTAACCAGCCACATGTAGACAGTGCCGTTTCCTGCCAGTGAAGTGAGGAAGCAAAGAGCGCCGACCAAAGCGGTTAGAACCAGAGCCGGTACAGGAACACCTCTCTTGTTTACCTTCTGGAAGATCTTTGGTGCTTTTCCTTCCACAGCCATGGCATAAAGCATACGGGTGGAAGCGTACATACCGGAGTTTCCGCAGGACAGTACAGAGGTCAGGATAACAGCATTCATGATGGAAGCCGCAGCCGCAATCCCCGCTCTTTCAAAGATGAGCGTAAAGGGGCTGATGGCAATATCCGTAACTTCACCGGATGAGGAAAGAAGATTCGGATCATTGTAGGGCAGAATAAAGCCCACGATGATAATTGCGCCGATGTAGAAAATCAGAATTCGCCAGAAAACGGTTTTGATTGCCTTTGGAACATTTTTTTCAGGGTCTTCCGTTTCACCGGCAGCAACGCCGACCAGTTCAGTTCCCTGGAACGAAAATCCTGCGATCATGAAGATATTGATGATTGCCATCATTCCGCCGGCAAAAGGAGCGTTGTCAATCGTCCAATTCTCAAATCCTGTGGAGTGACCGCCGATGATACCTACGATCATCAAAAGGCCGATGACAAGGAAAATAATAATGGTTACGACTTTGATTCCCGCAAACCAGAATTCGCTTTCTCCATACATTTTGGCGGAGAAGAAGTTGAGCAGGAAGAGAACCGCCAGGAACAGTGCACTCCACATCAGAGAGCTTGATTCCGGCAGCCAGAATTTCATTACAAGAGATCCGGCAGCAAGCTCGGCAGCAACCGTGATTGCCCAATTGTACCAGTAGTTCCAACCCAGCGCGAAGCCTAATGCTGGGTCTACAAATTTTGTAGCATAGGTTTCAAATGCACCGGAAACGGGCATATAGGTTGACATTTCACCTAAGCTGGTCATTAAGAAATAAACCATAACACCGATTACACCGTAAGCGAGCAGTGCGCCGCCCGGTCCGGCTTCGCTGAGAGATCCGCCAAGTGCAACGAACAGACCGGTACCAATGGCGCCGCCGATTGCGATCATGTTCATGTGTCTTGCTTTCAGACCTCTGTGGAGTTCGTTTTGTCCTTGTGAACTCATAAGAAACACCTCTTTCCAAAAAACTTTAGATTAAATAAATGCAGCATCGGCAACCGATGCCGTGAACCGTGGACATAAAGGTTCCTACATATTTATATCCTAAAGTGAGAAAAAGGCCAATGGCACTGCAGTATTATTTTGTTGTATCGTGTTGAAATTTAAGGGTTATACGGAGTATTCGCGATTGAAATTTAAAGTTTATAGGGAGTATTCCCGAAGTAAGCAGATCAGTTCGACTCTGTTTTTAACGTTGAGTTTCTTAAAGAGATTATAGATGTGATGCTTGACCGTATTCTGTGAGATGAAGAGCTCGTCGGCGATTTCTGCGTTATTGTAGCCCTTGAAAATGAACTCCATCACCTCTTGTTCTCTTGGGGTAAGATTGTAAAGGGAAGGAACATTTTCCCGCTCATCTTGTCCTATAGAAGCAGCGATGCTGTCTGTGGATTCATATGTGGTTTTTGTATCTGAGTCAGGGCTTGCCTTGTCATTCAGTTCTGACGAATTTTGGATTGGATTTACGGGTTCCTCCACATGATTTATGATGAAGCTGGTGGAAAAATCATTGTAATATACATAGATCAAAGTGATCAAATTGGAAAAAAGCAGAAAGAACGCCGTGGCATTAAAAGGTCCCAGCTCCCATGTGCTGTAGGCAGTGAAGCTGCTGAAGATACGAGCATAATGCAAGAATTCATAGCTTGCATAAAGGATCAGCGCAAAACTGATCACGAGGATATAAGGGCCGGAAAGCTTATGTTTCGTCTGTGAATTTGCGCGGACAGCATACAAACACACCACAAGAAGCGCCAGTATGCAAAACAGAACATCAAGCAGCAGAAAAAGGGAACTGAAGCTGATATTCGCTATTTTGAAATTAAGACCCCATAGACCTCTGGTGATTAACAGGCAGAGACCAATATAACAGATGGAACCGTATTTTACGATTTTTTTCATGAGCCGAAGTTTGGAACTGCCAACCATTGAATCCAGGTAATTTATCCAGTAAAACAAAAAACAAGCCCAAAGCAAATAGTCTAAAATCTGAATTGTTGTGCTCTCAGGCTGCAGTAGTATGATGTATTGGCTATAAAAAGTAAAAAAACTCACGAGCCCGATTAAAAAGGTACAGACCACGAATTTCTGAAGTTCCAAACGTTCCCTAGAGCCTTGAAGAAAGCTTTTCTTCGACATAAGCCAGTAGAGAAAATTGCTGAACATCCCTAAAAAACCAGCGAAAATATAGATCCACACAAGGATATGACGCATCATATGACAACCTCCAAATGACTTGATTATATTATCATATTTTTTTATAAAAATCCAACAAATGTGACGAATTTAGAAAAAGATTTTGCCGGAAGATTGGGAAGCTGAAATAAAAAACCGATTGCATTTGTTTTGGTCGTTCCTAACCAGGAATCGAAAACGACATGCAACCGGTTATCTTTTTATGAGAATAAAGAAAATGTAATTTTATCGTTTAGAAAGCGGCGTGTATTCTAAATGAGGCTGAACGCATTTATACGCCGGACGCATGATTTTACCAGCAGCCACCAGTTCCTCGATTCTATGAGCGCACCAGCCGGAAAGCCTGGAGCAAGCAAAGATCGGAGTCGCGATATCGGTGGGGATGTTCAAGGCATTATAAACAAACCCTGAATAAAGATCCACGTTAGCGGGCATAGGCTTGCTGGTGCCCTTTGATTCCATGAAGAGGATCGGAGCCCTATGTTCGATGAAATCATAAAGCATGAAATCATCCAGAAGATCCTTGTCTTCCGCAAGCTTTTTCGCCATCTTTTTCAGAAGCGTGGCTCTTGGGTCGGATACAGTGTAGACCGCATGGCCCAAACCGTATATCAGACCGGAACCATCGTTGGCTTCGCCTTTGAGGATTTTAATCAGATAGTTTTCAACTTCTTTATAGTTGGTAATATCTTTGACATTGGCCTTGATGTCAGCCATCATCTCCAGAACCTCCACATTGGCACCGCCGTGCTTTGGTCCCTTCAAAGAACCCACTGCCGCCGCGATGGCCGAATAAGTATCCGTTGCTGTAGATGATACTACATGGGTTGTAAACGAGGAATTGTTTCCGCCGCCGTGTTCTGCATGAAGGATCATGGAGATATCCAGCAGCTTTGCTTCGATATCGGTATACTCGCCCATGGGACGCATCAATCTCAGGATGTTTTCAGCAGTGGACAGCTTGGGATCCGGATAATGAATATGAAGGCTCTGATTATCGTAATAAGACCGCTTTGCTTGATACCCATAAGCAATCAGAGACGGAAAATAACCGATCAGATTGATGGATTGGCGCAGCACATTTTCTATGGATACATCGTCCGGATTTTCGTCATAGGAATAAAGAGCAAGAACGCTCCTTGCCAATTTATTCATTACATTTTTGCTGGGAGCCGTCAGGATCATATCCCTTGCGAAACCCAGCGGAAGCTCACGCTTCAGGCCAACTACTTTCTTGAAGTCTTCAAGCTGCTGTTTGTTTGGCAGCGTACCGAACAGAAGAAGATAGCTGGTTTCTTCGTAACCGAAGCGATCATCCGAAAGACAGCTGTTGACGATGTCTTCCACGTCGATGCCTCGGTAAAACAGCTTTCCGTCCACTGCTACCTTTTCCTTCTTCTCGTTGACCTCGTAGCCTTGAACATCACCGATTCTTGTCAGGCCGACTACAACCCCGGCTCCATTGGAATCACGCAATCCGCGCTTTACATCGTACTTGCTGTACAGGGAACTGTCCATGGCATTGGATTCGGCAAGATGGTCCGCCATCGTTTGCACAAAAGACTTTTCAAGCTCCTGATTCATAGCAGCTTCATAGGGATTGGTTACCAGAACGGACTCGTTGTAATTATTATTTTTTGCATTTTTCTTTTCTATCAATGAGATACACCCCCCGTCGAATAGCCTTTCCTAGTTATTGTTCTCAATAATAAGCACCTTTCCATCAGATTGGTGCTGAGGGAATTGCGATTTGTTACAGGCGTACATCTGATCGTAAAACACAATCATCAGCACCTTCCGTTCAATCAGCGCTTCCTTAATAAAATAAAAAATGACACTGTTTGCAATAGACAGCATCACCAAAGAGTACACAAAATATTAGCGCTGGAATTCCAATACAGGAAGGGATTCCCGATATAAGTCCGCCGACAATTCATTTGCCGGGAAGGAATTTCGGTTCGTCAAAATCCGGAATTTCATCCCAATGCTACCAGACGGCTGATATGTAAACATGGTCAGGTGGAGGCATTTTACTGCGTCCGACACTGAATCGGACAGCATTCCATGCTGCCTGATGAATATTTACTGTATAAATAATCAGGTGCGCGAATTGGGCGAGCTAATAAGGGTAACATTCTATCTTACCCAGTGACTCTTCAATGCTTACGAGATTAGCTGACGGGTTCGGGCTGAAGAGTTGCCCTACCGGTTGCCCGGATACACCCCAAAGTTGGTTCTCCCGCTCCGGTTGCCCGGATTAAGCAGATTAACTGTTTGTATTAATTGATTATAATACAGTCAAGAATAAATAACAAGATGGATTTGGTAATATTTTTTCGCAAAAGGAACAAATGTTCGCATTTATGTTGTAAATTTTATGGGTATATGATATACTAACGTTAAAAATCTGACCGAAAGAAAAACAAAAAAGGATAAATATTACATTTGCATTGGCAGCATGGACAGATGGATAAGATAAATAATTATACAGGATGGATCACGAAATGAATCATGAAATGAATCGATTTAAGCTTGTTTCTGAATACAAGATGATGGGGGATCAGCCACAGGCTGTTGCACAGCTTACAGAGGGACTTCGCAGCGGTGAGAAGCATCAGACTCTTTTGGGAGTTACCGGCTCGGGCAAGACCTTTACCATGGCAAACGTGATTGAGAATGTTCAGCGTCCCACGCTTATCATTTCCCATAACAAAACCCTTGCTGCACAGCTCTGCGGCGAATTCAAGGAATTTTTCCCGGAAAATGCCGTGGAATACTTTGTGAGTTACTACGACTACTATCAGCCTGAAGCATATGTGCCCTCGACGGATACGTATATTGAAAAAGATTCGGATATCAACGACGAGATCGAAAAACTGCGCCACTCGGCTACCGCAGCATTGGCAGAACGCCGCGATGTGATCATCGTAGCCAGCGTTTCCTGCATTTATGGGCTGGGAAGTCCGGTGGATTACGAAAACCAGGTTCTCTCACTGAGGCCAGGCATGGAAAAGAGCCGGCATGAGATCCTGCGGAAGCTGATTGATATACAGTACACCAGAAATGACCTGGGGTTTACGAGAAGTACCTTCCGGGTACGAGGCGATATTATCGATATTTTTCCAGCAGGTGCGGAAAACGCCGTGCGCATTGAACTCTTTGGTGATGAAATAGAAGTGATCAAAGAGATCAATCCAGTGACCGGAGAAATATTGGGGGTAAGAAACCATGTTTCTATCTTCCCTGCTTCCCATTATGTTACTACGAAGGAAAACACCGAACGAGCGATCGTTTCCATCGAAGCAGAGCTGGAAGAGCGATTGAAGTGGTTTAAGGACAGGGGAAAACTCATCGAGGCGCAGCGCATTGAACAGCGTACTCGTTATGATATGGAAATGCTGAGGGAAGTGGGTACCTGCAAGGGCATCGAAAACTATTCCAGACACATCAACGGACTTATGCCGGGAAACCGGCCATATACTCTGATTGACTATTTTCCAAAGGATTTTCTGATTATTATCGATGAATCCCACGTCATGCTGCCCCAGCTTCGGGCCATGTATGCGGGAGACCGCTCCAGAAAGTCTTCTCTTGTGGACTATGGATTTCGTTTGCCTTCGGCATTGGACAACCGCCCCCTTGAGTTTAATGAGTTTGAGGGGCTGGTCAATCAGATCGTCTATGTAAGCGCAACCCCCGCCGCTTATGAAAAGGAACAAAGCAAACATGTGGTGGCTCAGCAGGTCATCCGGCCAACGGGGCTGCTGGATCCTGTGATCGAGGTCAGAAAGACAGAAGGGCAAATTGATGATCTCATCGGAGAGATCAATCAGGTGACGGCGAAGAAGGAAAAGGTTCTAGTGACCACGCTGACGAAAAAAATGTCCGAGAGCCTAACCGATTACCTGAAAAATGTAGGGATTAAAGTCAGGTATCTTCATTCGGAAATCGATACCCTGGAGAGAATGGAAATCCTGAGAGATCTCAGACTGGGCGTCTTTGACGTATTGGTCGGGATCAATCTGCTGCGGGAAGGACTGGATCTTCCGGAGGTGTCCCTTGTGGCCATCCTGGATGCGGACAAACAGGGTTTTCTGCGTACGGAGACCTCGCTGATTCAGACCATCGGCCGTGCGGCCAGAAATGTTAACGGAAAGGTAATCATGTATGCCGACGGTATTAGTGAAGCCATGGGAAAATCCATTTCTGAAACGGAACGGAGAAGGAAAATCCAGCAGGAATACAACGAACAGAACGGCATTACGCCGAAGACGATAGAAAAGGCAGTTCGAGCAGTCATTGAAGCCACAAGAGTGGCAGAGGAACGGGATGAGTACTATCAGGGCAGAAGCGCGCTGGAGCTCACCAAGAAGGAACTGGCTGATTACATTAAGAAGATGGAAAAGGAAATGAAGGAGGCCGCAGCAAACCTGCAGTTTGAACGTGCAGCTGAATTGAGAGACAGAATTATGGACTTTAAGCTGCGCCAATAGGTGAGGCTTGGAATTTCAACTCATTTGGAGGAAAGAATGACAAAGAATATTGTTGTGAAAGGTGCTAACGAGCACAATTTGAAAAATATAGATATAGAGATCCCACGGGACAAGATGGTGGTGCTCACAGGATTAAGCGGTTCGGGGAAGTCCTCCCTGGCATTTGATACCATCTATGCTGAGGGTCAGAGAAGATATGTGGAGAGTCTGTCTTCCTATGCGAGACAGTTCCTTGGACAGATGGAAAAACCCGATGTGGAATATATTGAAGGCTTATCCCCCGCAATCTCCATAGACCAGAAAACCACCAGCAAGAATCCCCGTTCTACCGTAGGTACGGTGACTGAAATTCACGACTACCTAAGGTTGATGTATGCGAGAATCGGAGTTCCTCATTGTCCCGTATGCGGCAAGGAAATTGCCAGCCAGTCCGTGGATCAAATCGTAGATAGTCTGATGGACTATCCGGATGGAACGAGGATCACTGTGCTTGCACCAGTCATCAGAGAGCGGAAGGGTGAGCATGAAAAGATTCTTGAAAGAATCAAAAAAGAAGGTTTCACCAGAGTGCGGGTGGATGGAGAAATTCTCTCCCTAAGCGACGAGCCAATCAAGCTGGAAAAAACCTATAAGCATACCATCGAAATCGTGATCGACCGTATTGTGGTTAAGGAAGGCAGTGAGGGGCGGCTTGCGGAGTCCGTTGAACTGGCGCTTAGTCATGGAGAAGGGCTTGTGATCGGATTGGTACAAAAGGATGCGGCCGCAGAAGGGGAAGATCGGCTTTACAGCACAAAACTTGCCTGCCCGGATCACGGAATCAGCATCGAAGAATTGGAACCAAGGATGTTCTCCTTCAATAGTCCGTTTGGTGCCTGCCCATCCTGTAACGGGCTGGGATTTATTCAGAAAATTGATCCGGATTTGATTATATCAGATAAAAATTTGAGCATAGATGAAGGCGCACTGGGAGATGTTTTTTCCTCAATGGAATTCGGAACCTTCTACCGCCAAATGATTGAGGCACTTGCCAAGGATCACGGGGTGGATCTTTCCACACCTTACAGTAAATTGCCTGTAAAATTTAAGAATGAACTTCTGTACGGTACCAAAGGTAGAAATCTTCAGTATTTCTATGAGAGCAGAAGCAACGGCTCCCAGTCCTACAGAAACCATCCCTTTGAAGGAGTTATCAACAACCTGGAACGGCGATATCAGGAGACCAACTCCGAATACATCAAAGAAAAGATGGAGCAGTACATGAGCATGATTCCATGTGATGTCTGCCAGGGTAAGCGACTAAAGCCGGAGGTTTTAGCGGTTACTGTTGCTGGAAAAAACATCGCCGAGCTGTCGGAGCTTTCCATTCGGGAAGCACTGAAGTTTGTGGACAGCTTCAAGCTCAGTACAAAGGATGAGATCATCGCCCACCAAATCGTTAAGGAAATAAAAGCCCGGCTCAGCTTTCTCATCGACGTTGGGTTGGACTATCTGTCCCTGTCCCGTTCCTCAGGAACCTTGTCCGGAGGAGAATCCCAGCGAATTCGTCTGGCTACCCAAATCGGCTCCAGTCTCGTCGGTGTCCTGTACATTCTGGATGAGCCCAGCATTGGACTGCACCAAAAGGATAATGAGAAGCTGCTGAAGACCTTGAGAAACCTCACTGATCTGGGTAATACGCTGATCATCGTCGAACATGATGAGGACACCATGTTTGCAGCGGATCATATCATCGATATCGGACCCGGAGCGGGGATTCACGGCGGTCAGGTTATCGCGGAAGGCGATGTGAACGCCATCATGGCCTGCAAGGATTCCATTACAGGGCAGTACCTCACCGGAGAAAAGAAAATTGAGGTGCCGGAGGTCAGAAGACCGGGCAATGGCAAATTTATCAAAGTAATCGGTGCCACGGAAAATAATCTGCGAAACGTTGATGTCAAATTTCCTTTGGGAAATTTCGTCTGTGTCACTGGTGTTTCCGGTTCGGGCAAAAGCAGCTTGGTCAACGAGATCTTATATAAAACCCTTGCATCTGAAATTAACCGGGCGAAGACAAAACCGGGAAAATGCCTGGAGATTGAAGGGATTGAACATATTGACAAGGTCATTGACATCGATCAGTCCCCAATCGGGCGTACACCCAGATCAAATCCGGCGACCTATACCGGTGTATTCACCCATATCCGGGATTTGTTCTCTCAGCTGCCCGAGGCCAAGCTCAGAGGGTACAGCAAAGGAAGATTCAGCTTCAATGTAAAAGGTGGTCGATGCGAAGCCTGCAGCGGCGACGGTATCATTAAAATCGAGATGCATTTCCTGCCGGATGTCTATGTCCCTTGTGAAGTCTGCAAGGGAAAACGGTATAATCGTGAGACTCTGGAAGTAAAATACAAAGGGAAGAGTATCTTTGATGTTTTGGACATGAATGTTACCGAAGCACTGGAATTCTTTAAACATATCCCGCCGATACAGAGACAGCTGGAAACATTGGAAGAGGTGGGACTGGGCTATATCAAACTGGGACAGCCATCGACTCAGCTGTCGGGAGGCGAAGCTCAAAGAATCAAACTTGCCTCCGAGCTTTCCAAGCGGAGTACGGGAAAAACCATGTATATCCTAGACGAGCCTACCACAGGACTGCACTTTGCTGATGTGGACAAGCTGATTCAGGTGCTGAACCGCCTGGTAGACGCAGGAAATTCCGTTGTAGTCATCGAGCATAATCTGGATGTCATCAAGACTTCGGATCATATTATCGATCTGGGACCCGACGGCGGTGACCGGGGAGGCATGATCATTGGAGAAGGCAGTCCGGAAGATATCGCGCAGATCGAAAACTCTTACACTGGAGAATTTTTAAAAAAGGTTTTACGATAGAACACTTTTGTGGTAAAATACAATATTAATTACAATAGCATCGATAGTGAATCGGTGGTGAAAGATTGAAGCAACGAAAGACCATGTACCTTTTGATGACCTTGCTCATGTTTGCATGGGGATTGGAATACATCTTTGCAAAGCAGGCACTGGATGTCATGGAGTCGCTAACACTTGTATTTTTTAAATACAGCATCGGGTTTGTCGTAGTGCTGTTAATTAAACTAAAGATGGAAGGTAGGAAGCTTTTTCAGAAGAAAGATATTCCCCTCTTCCTTCTTTGTGCTATCTTCGGAGAAGTCGGATATTTTTATCTGGAATATACGGCAATGGATTTTCTCCCCGTATCACTCATCACCATAGTATTAGCCTTTGTTCCCGCTCTTTCTATTCTCATTGAGCGGGTGATTTATAAAAGGAAACCGACAAAGAAGATGAACCTTGGCATTCTCTTCTGTATCGCTGGTATCATCCTGGTCATCGGTGTGGATTACCGCATCCTGCTCCAGGGTAGAATCGTGGGATATTTGTTGGCTTTCGGCGCGGTGCTTTCCTGGAACCTTTATAACTTCCTGACCGCGTCGCTTCATGAACGTTATGGGAGCGTAACCCTGACCTTGAACCAGCTGATTTGTACAATTCTGTTGGTCTGGCCCTTTGCGCTGACCCATTTGCCCGATCCGGGTACTGTATCCATGGAAGTTGTGGGCGGTATCCTGTATCTTGGAACCCTGAGCACCGGGATTGGATTTATTATTCAGGTAAGGTCATTACTTATTTTGGGCCCTACAGTGACAGCAATATTTTCCAACTTCCTGCCGGTTACAACGACCCTGTTTGGTTGGCTGATTTTAAAGGAGACCATATCGCCTGTCCAAACGCTGGGAGGAGCAATCGTAATTGCTGCAGGATACATCGTAATAAAGGAAAAAGGACGAGCGGAGGAGTTTACCGATGATAGAGAATCATAATATGACCTTGCTGACTGATTTTTATGAACTGACCATGGCCAACGGCTATTTCGAAACCGGTATGGCTGACGATATAGCATTTTTCGATCTGTTTTTCAGAAAGATTCCCGATGGGGGAGGCTTTGCCATTATGGCAGGGCTGGATCAGCTGATTGGATATCTTAAAAACCTCAATTTTGACGAACGGGACATGGAATATTTGAGAGAGAAGGATATGTTCAGCGAAGGATTTCTGAACTATTTGAAAGACTTTAAATTTGAATGTGATGTCTGGGCAGTTCCTGAAGGAACTCCTGTATTTCCGGGAGAACCGTTGGTTACCGTAAGGGGACCTGTGATCCAGGCTCAATTTATAGAAACCATTATGCTTTTGGCCATCAATCATCAGAGCTTGATCGCAACAAAAGCAAACCGCATTGTGCGGGCGGCCCAGGGCCGCAGTGTCATGGAATTCGGTACGAGAAGAGCCCACGGTGGTTCCGGTGCGGTTCACGGTGCGAGAGCAGCTTATATCGGCGGCTGCATCGGTACGGCATGCGCTGTAGCAGAGCGTGATTTTAAGGTTCCTGCCATGGGTACCATGGCTCACAGCTGGGTTCAGATGTTCCCCAGCGAATACGAGTCTTTTAAAGCCTATGCGGAAGTTTATCCCGACAATTGTATCCTTTTGGTGGATACCTATAATGTCCTGAAATCAGGGATTCCCAACGCAATTAAAGTATTTAAAGAAATGAAGCCCCAGAAGATGGGCATTCGAATCGACAGCGGAGACGTGACCTATCTTACTAAAAAGGCGAGAGCAATGCTGGATAAGGCAGGCCTGAAGGAATGCTCCATTGTAGTTTCCAACTCCCTTGATGAGTACATCATCAGAGACGTGATCGGTCAGGGGGCCTGCATCGATTCCTTCGGCGTAGGGGAGCGGCTGATCACCTCAAAATCAGAGCCTGTTTTCGGTGGCGTATATAAGCTGGCAGCACTGGAAAAGGACGGCGTCCTTGTTCCGAAGATGAAGATCAGCGAGAATGTTGAGAAGATAACCGATCCCGGATTTAAGACGGTGTACCGTCTGTTTGATAAGGATACCGATAAGGCCATTGCAGATGTAATCACCCTTGATCACGAAAAGATTCCAGAGGGAAGCGAGTATGAGATCTTTGATCCCAAGGTGATATGGAAGCGGAAAAAGGTGTCCAACTTCTATG
Source organism: Clostridiales bacterium (assembly GCA_015243575.1). NCBI lineage: Bacteria > Bacillati > Bacillota > Clostridia > Peptostreptococcales > Anaerovoracaceae > Anoxybacterium > Anoxybacterium hadale. Next base: position 2,516,555 of record CP042469.1, on the reverse strand, counting down.
CCAAAAATCTGAGAGTGCCTATTTTTCTAAAAGGCGTCTGTGTCTATGAATCACCTGATATTGATGCCATCAGAGATTACTGCAAAGAGCAGATCGACACCCTTTGGGAAGAGATTCTTCGTTTTGAAAATCCCCACGAGTATTATGTGGATCTGTCAAAAGATTTGTGGGAGCTCAAGACAAAGCTGATTGAAGAGTATCAGAAGTAGAATAACATTAGAATCAGAATTTGAATTAAAATTAGAAATTTGAATTAGAATTTGATTCAGAAATAAAAGACGAAATATGTAAGCAATCAGGTGCATAGCCTGATCAGATAGAAAAGGATGGGTGATTGAAATGAACTACGAATTTAAAGTAACCAAAACGCTATCTCCAAAGCAAAAGCCGGACCCGGACACGCTGGAATTCGGAAAAGTCTTTTCCGACCATATGTTTGTCATGAATTATACCGAGGGTAAAGGCTGGCATGACGGCAGAGTTGTGCCGTATGCACCGATTACTTTGGATCCGGCGGCGGCGGTGCTTCATTACGCCCAGGAAATGTTTGAAGGACTCAAGGCCTATAAAACAAAGGAAGGAAAAATTCTTCTGTTCCGTCCGGATATGAATGCAAAAAGAACAACCAAGACAAACGACAGAATCTGTATTCCGGCTCTTGATGAAGAGCTTTTCGTAGAAGCCATCAAGGCAGTGGTCCGTGTGGATGCTGACTGGGTGCCGGAAAAAGAAGGAACGTCTCTTTATATCAGACCTTTTATCATTGCTACCGAGCCCTTTCTGGGTGTCCGGTCGGCCAAGGAATATCTGTTTATGGTAATCCTATCTCCTGTTGGAGCCTATTATAAAGGCGGCCTTGCTCCCACCAAGATCTTTGTTGAAGATGAGTATGTGAGAGCAGCCCACGGCGGTACTGGATACAGCAAGATCGGCGGAAATTATGTAGCCGGCCTCAAATCCCAGGAAAAAGCCCACGATAAGGGCTACTCTCAGGTGCTTTGGCTCGACGGTACAGAACGAAAGTATGTTGAGGAAATCGGTACGTCCAATGCCTTTTTCGTGATCGACGGTGAAGTGATCACCGCTCCGCTGGAAGGTACCATTCTTCCCGGTATTACAAGAGATTCCGTGATTCATCTTCTTAAGGACTGGGGCATCACAGTCTCAGAGAGAAGACTCACCATCGACGAAGTCTATGAAGCCTATGACAGCGGCAAGCTGTCCGAGGTATTTGCATCGGGAACCGCAGCAGTGATTTCCCCGGTGGGAGAGCTCTGCTGGAAGGAGCGGAAGATCCAGATTCATGACGGTGAAATCGGAGAGCTTTCCCAGAAACTCTACGATGTGCTTTCGGGGATACAGCTTGGAAATGTTGAAGATAAATTCGGATGGACAGTTGAAGTTTAGTCTGGACCTATAGTGTTCAGCCTCGACAAAGATATAGGAGGCATAAACATGATAACAGGAGCAGAAGCCATTGTAAGATGTTTGGAAAATGAAGGGTAGAGTTCATTTGGATACCCCGGGCAACGGTTTGCCCGCTGTACGATAAACTGACAAAATCATCGATTAAGCATATTTTAGTACGACATGAACAGCATGCAGGACACGAAGCCAGTGGTTATGCTCGCATTAAAAAGAAACCGGGAGTCTGTATGACTACCTCGGGTCCCGGCGCAACCAATCTGATCACTGCGCTGGCAACTGCCTATATGGACAGTGTACCTCTAATCGCATTCACCGGTCAGGTTTCCAGTGAGCTTCTGGGAAGAGATGTTTTCAGGAAGCAGATATCACCGGTGCAGCTGAGCCCTTTACCAAGTACAGCTATCTGGTAAAAAATGCTGCAGACCTTCCACGTATCATCAAGGAGGCGTTTCACATCGCGTCTACAGGAAGACCGGGGCCGGTACTCATTGATATCCCGGTCAATGTTCAGACGGATAAGCTTGATTTTTATCAGCCCGGATCAGTGGAACTGAGAGGCTATAAGCCTACGATTAAGGGCCATGCAGGGCAGATTAAACGAGTGCTCAGAGCCATAAACAATGCGCAGAAGCCTGTAATCTGCGTTGGCGGAGGAATCTTTGCCGCTGAGGGCCAAAAGGAACTGATGCAATTTAGCGAAAGCATTAATATTCCTGTTGTATCAACCATGATGGGTATTGGAGCCATACCCACGGCTCATCCGCTCTATATGGGTATGCTGGGGATGCACGGAAAATCCATCGCGAACCGTGCCATCAGCGATTCGGATCTGTTGATTATCATCGGCGCAAGAGTTTCCGATCGGGCTGTCCTGCTGCCGGCAAACGTCAGCAAGAATACGAAAATCGTGCATATTGATATCGATCCGGCGGAAATCGGAAAGAATCTTGATACCTTTATCCCTGTCGTTGGGGATGCAAAAGAAATTCTTAAGCAGGTTATGGAGGAAGAACCGGAGAGAAAGTCCGATGAATGGACCGGTCTTCTGAAGGCCGCCAGAGAAAAACTGACCTTGGATTATGAGCCGAGAAAAGAGGGTATCAATCCAAAGGCGTTTGTAAATCTCTTATCTAAAACCTTGCCGGATGATCATATTTACTGCGCAGACGTAGGCCAGAACCAGATTTGGTCCGCAGGAAACTGCGAGGTAAGGTCCGGACGTTTTTTGACCTCTGGAGGTATGGGAACCATGGGTTACTCCATCCCTGCAGCCATTGGAGCAAAGCTCGCTGCACCGGATAAGGCCGTAGTCGCTGTATGCGGAGACGGTTCCTTCCAGATGCAGATGATGGAGCTTGCTACGATCTGCCAGAACAACGTGGATGTCAAGATTGTTGTAATGAAGAATAATAAATTGGGACTGGTTAAGGAAATTCAGAAAAAGGCCTATAAGAATAATGAAAGCGGAGTAGATCTTACCGGGAGTCCTAACATTGTGGCACTTGCCGCGGCTTATGGAATCCCAGGGCGAAGCATCGACAGCATGGATGAGGCGGATGAAGCAATCAGCCAGATGCTGAGCAATAAAGGGGTATTCCTGCTTGAATGTGTTGTAGATGCAAATGAGTCGTCGATGTAACTGTGCAGCAGGCAAAGCACAGATAACGTCGCCGTCTGACAAGGTTTGGAGGGTAAATTATGAAGCACGTGTTATCCGCACTGGTAAACAATACCCCGGGTGTGACCAGCAGAGTATCAAGCCTGTTCCGGAGAAGAGGCTACAACATTGATTCCTTTATCGGCAGCTCTACGGAGGATGAGCGGTTTTCCAGACTGACCATCGTCGTGCGGGGAGACGATATCGTGATTGCCCAGGTAATCAGTCAGCTGCAAAAGCTCGAGGATATTATATCCATTGAAGATATTCAGCAGGAAAGCATGATCAGCAAGGTACTCTTGTTTATGAAGGTGAAGGCGGATGTAGACGACCGAGTCGGCATTATTGTGGTTGCAAACGCGTGCAATGCCAGAGTGATAGAAATGAGTAAGGATTACTTGATTCTTGAAGCACTGGATTCGGAAGACAGAATTACCGAGATGATAGAAATTTTCAAGCCGTACGGTATTATTGAGTTGGTGAAAACCGGCGTAGTCGCAATGAAGAGGTAACGATTATGAAGCACACAATATCAGTATTAGTAGAAAATAAGGCGGGGGTCCTGGCTAGAATCTCAGGTCTCTTTGCCAGAAGAGGCTTTAACATCGACAGCTTGGCGGTGGGAACTACGGAAGATAAAAACATCTCCCGAATCACCCTACTGGTTGACGGGGATGATTATATCGCAGAGCAGGTTACCAAGCAGCTGAACAAGCAGATCGACGTCATCAAGGTCAGAAAGCTGGATCAGGAAGAAATCACCAGAAGAGAGCTGGTCTTGGTCAAAGTGAAAATGTCAGCAGATCAACGGGGTGAAATCATTGACATCGTAAAAATTATGCAGGGTGAAATCGTAGATATTTCCCATACCACGCTGACTGTCGAAATGAGCGATAAGCCTGAGAAGATAGACCTTCTTATCGATCTACTGACACCATATAACATCGTCGAGGTTGCGAGAACCGGAACCATTGCACTGCAAAAGGGCGCAGCCATCGTTTAATCAAAAGAGGCCTGATGGTCAGGCATCTGAGAATCTGTTAATTCGTAATTGAAGATTTATCGCTGACTCAGATATTTCTCTGGGTCAGTCTTTTTTTGTTGGAACCGGAGGTTTACTAAAAATGTTAGAATTTCATACTCATACTTACCGATGTAAGCACGCACAGGGAGATATTCCCGATTTAGCCCGTCAGGCTGAGCAGAGCGGTTATACCGTCCTTGGCATCTCGGATCATACTCCGCTGCCGAAGGATCAGGATATAGAGATCAGAATGAGTCTCAATGAGGTGGATAATTATATACAGGCATTTCATACTGCTCAGGAAGCTCACCCCAGCCTGAAGATGCTCCTGGGATTGGAAACTGAGTATTTTAAAGAATTTGAGGGATTTTATAAAGAAGAACTGTTTGGCAAATGGGGAATGGATTATCTGATTCAGGCTCAGCATCTATTCCATTGTGACGGCAGCTTGGTCTATTTCTGGAAGGAAAAGCCAGGCGCTGACAAGAAGGTGCTCAAAGCCTATGCGGAAGCGGTGGTTGCAGGCATCGAGTCTCAAATTTTCAGCCTTCTTGCCCATCCTGATCTTTTTGGTGTCTTTTATGCTCCCTGGGATGAAGAAACGGCAGCCTGCTCCCGCTATATGATAGAAGCGGCACAGGCTTATAACATGCCTCTGGAAATTAACGGAAATGGTTTTCGTAAAGGAATTACGGATATTTGCGGCATCAAGCGGTTTCAATATCCACTCGATCCCTTTTGGGAGATCGCATCCGGGTATGATGTGAAGGTGCTCGTCAATTCAGATGCCCATCATCCCTCAGAACTTAAGCCCTCGGTGGAGGGTCTGGCTCTGGCAGAGAAATATCAGTTAAAATTTGCTGAGCTGTCAGACATCCGTCTCAAGGAGAAAAAGAAAGCGGTAAAAGAAGGTGCCATCAGTGGAGCTGAATCTCAACAATAACCCATATCTCCTTCGAAACGTCGAATGAAATATGTTGAAAACCCTCAAATTTTGGAATAAAATGAAGTCATATTACTGAGGCAGGAAGAAATGGGGCGTCATATGAATTCTTTGGATTCCAGGGTAAAGGGTTTTCTCTTCGTTATGATCACTTGTATCGCATATGGCCTGATGCCAGCGTTGACGCAATTGTCCTATCAATCAGAATTGAGCGTAAGCACAATGCTGGTCGGGAGAATCGGATTTGGGGCAGTACTCATCTGGATGACGATTTTCCTCAGACGTCTTCCCTATAAGGTGGAGCGAAAGCATCTTGTCTTTATGCTGTTCACTGGCTGTGCGTCTGTCGTGCAGATGATTTCTATGAGTGAGAGTTATCGTTACCTTCCGGGAGCTATTACCTCTCTTCTAATGTTTTTATATGTCAGCATTGTCGTTATCATTGAAGTTCTAGTAGGCAGAGAGCGGTTTGACAGAACTAGAAGTCTATGTCTGGTATGCTCATTTGGTGGGCTTTTCCTCGTGATCTGGACACCTGGTGAGGGAATCGAACTGAACTGGACAGGGGTGATTCTTGCTCTGGCGGCTGCATTTTTCTACGGTTTGTATGCCATTGGGCTGGGTGAGAAGCGTACAAGAGCGCTTGATTCGGAAGTCGTGATTGGATATATGCTGCTTCCGCCACTTTTCTTTAGTCTGGTTCGCTGTCTGGTCGCAGGTGAGCCAGTTCTTCCTCAGACATTGAGGCAGGCCTGGTACATTGTTTTGCTTGCATTTCTTTGTGTCTTTGTCGCAGCGATTTCCTTTTGTAAGGGAGTAAAATATATTGGATCAAGCAATGCAGCTATCTTTAATACCGTTGAACCAGTCATTGCATATTTTGCAGGAATCCTTCTCATGAATGATAAGGTGTCATCGGGCGCAGTTCTGGGAGGAGCCCTCATTTTAGGTTCGGTGATTTATCTCAATCTGGAAAAAAGAATGACTTCTTCTCAGAAGAGGTCTGCTATTCTTCAAAAATCAGTTCCTTATAACGCAAAAACAGAGCCTCTGGAGTGAGCTCTGTTTTTGTTTTATCTTTATGATAGAACTTGGTTGTCTTTATAAACTATCTTGTGTTGCTTGCGCCAAGAACGTTTTTAATCTTATGCTGAACCATCTTCTGGATTGCATCTCTTGCAGGTCCGAGGTATTTTCTTGGGTCGAATTCTGCAGGATTTTCCATAAAGATTTTTCTGATTTCAGCAGTCATAGCCAATCTAAGGTCTGTATCGATGTTAACCTTACAGATACCATATTTTGCAGCTGTTCTGATCATATCTTCCGGTACACCCTGTGCTCCGGGGATATTTCCGCCGTACTGGTTGCAAAGAGCAACGAATTCAGGCAGGACCGTGGATGCTCCGTGAAGAACAAGAGGAGTGTTGGGGATCAGGCTGCTGATCTTCTGCAGTCTTTCAAAATCAAGGAAAGGATCGCCCTTGAATTTATAAGCGCCATGGCTTGTACCGATGGAGATAGCCAGTGAATCAACGCCTGTTCTTTCTACGAATTCAGCTGCTTCATCAGGATCTGTGAAGGTAGCGGAACGAGCGTCAACCTTGATATCATCTTCAATACCGGCAAGTTTACCAAGCTCAGCTTCTACAACAACGCCTTTTGCGTGTGCGTATTCAACTACCTGCTTGGTCAAAGCGATGTTATCCTCAAAGGAATGCTTAGAACCGTCGATCATAACGGATGTAAAACCGTCATCAACACACTTCTTACAGATTTCGAAGTCTTCACCGTGGTCAAGATGAAGTGCAATGTCAAGACCGGAGTCCTCAATCGCAGCTTCTACCAGCTTTACAAGGTAAGTAGGTTTTGCGTATTTTCTTGCACCAGCAGATACCTGAAGAATCAGGGGTGCGTTTTCAATCGTTGCGGCATCAACGATACCCTGGATAATTTCCATGTTGTTTACATTGAAGGCTCCAACAGCGTGGTCGCTTTTTAAAGCCTTTGCAAACATGTCTTTTGTTGTTACAAATGCCATAATAAATTCCCTCCTATTTTTATTCGATGTTAGTTATATATGAATTACAATATCAACTACAGGTATTATACCCTAAATTGGAAGGATTGCATATATGTTTTTTATATTTTTGGTAACTATTTATCATTTTCATTAGAAAGCATGGATAGAATTGGTCCCATGTTGGTCATAATTCCTTGCATGTCACCAATTCTCTTGACTCCGGAGAGTGTGTTTGAGAGTTTGTCGATCTGTTTTGTAGACTTGTTGCTGTAGAGCATCCCGCGAACTGCTTCGAGAGATTCCTGAATCCGATCTATGGAATTATCACGGTTCATCGGTACTCCGCGCATCTGATTCAGATGATTGACTTTCTCCAGGGTTTGAGTCATATTATGGAGCCGATCGAGTAGAAGTTCCATGCGGAAGGTATCAAAGTAACCGGGATCTTTCAGAGCCGGAATACCCAGCCTGGCAGATGAAATGCCCCGATTAATGGAAGGTATGCCCAACTTACCGATTCCAGAGGACGGAAAAAGTCCCCCAAGGCCTTTTCCCGAGCCCTGAGTGAGCAAATATATGATGATTCCAATTAAAGCAGGGTTCATATGTATCGTACCTCCGTTTCTGCCGTTTGCAATATGCCTTCGGTCCAGAAAAGTTTTATTCACTATAATATGAAAACAAAGACCAGTTTGTGCATATATTATAACGTGGCTTCGCCCCGTTGAAACGCACAGATAAAAGAATTTTTCTACAATCGATGCCGCCGGTTTGCCTGCGGCACGATGAGACGTTAGGGCGTATCCGGAAAGGAGGTTATCATGGATATCAATGAAAAAATGATGATGGATTTGGCCGAACAGATGGGGTTTAAGAGAAATGCCCCTCCTCAGAAGGAGCGGGATAAAATGTCCAACCTGGCCGATAAGTACAAGGGAAAAAGCGATCAGGAACTGATTGATGAGATATTAAAAGTCAAGAAAACAATGAAAAAGGATAAGGCACAATTCGAAAAGCAGATGAAAACTGTGAAAGCACTGCGGGCAATGATGAACGGAGAGCAGCGGGAGAGGCTTGACAAATTGATCCACCTTCTTGAATCGGAGGATTGACCCGGCAGCAGTCGGAAGCCGTGCTGCCTTATAACTGAGGACTGGTTTCTTAATAAGATAACAGGTTCCATAATAATAGGCTGCAATCTATGAAAGATGACAGCTCCATATCCATAATAATAGGCTGCAATCTATAAAAGATGACAGGCTCCAAAATAGTAGGATGCAACCTATAAAATAAGAAGCATTTCATAAATAGGGCACATTCCATAAATAGGGCATTCCATAAAGAAAGACCGGGTGCTGGTTCAGCCCCGGTCTTATACGAATCACTATTTTGTAATTATGGAAATAACCTGTGAGGGTGTTGAATTGGAAGGAATGATAAAGGTTCCTGCCTGAAGCTTACTTTCTGCTCCCACTGCATTCACCGCATTGATGAATTCCTGCCTGCTGCTAAAGAGTCCTGCACCGACCATAATATTGGCAATCTGTTCGCCGGTAGAACCAGGCGCTATGTAAACAGAATAATTGACCACTTCTCCTGTACCGGAGTTCCCCTGGGAGCCTCCGCCTTGCTGTCCGCCGGACTGGCCTTGACTGTCATTTCCGTTCTGTCCTTGAGTTCCATTTTCGTCATCTGTCTGACTTTGGCTGCCATCAGGCTGACCGTCTGCAGTCCCGTCTGTGTTGCCAGACTGTTCCGGTGTACCGCTGCCGGGATCTGTGATGGGTGGATTATCAGCATAATTGGTCGGCGTTTCTTTCTCAGGCATCTGAATTTCCCCTGCAATCTGGGAGGGGTAGGCCAGAATGGTATCAATATTTGATGAGATAATCAGGCCGGCTACAGCAACAATAATCAGCGCCACCAATATATCGTTCATATCATAGAAAATATCTTTTAACTTTTTCATTTGTGTGTCCCCCTGTATGCTGACGTTTCGTATTCCCAGTACCCTGATAGTCAAAATCAGGCACTGAAATCAGAGAAAATGTGCTTCCCTAAACTGATTTTTAGTTTATCATAATTGATGGATAATGACAAACAATAATCCCCTGTTTTTTATTAAGTTTTGTTTACATGGGTATATTTCAGTATCCATATGTTGTATAATCTAATTTGAATTAATTTAGGAAATCAGCATCTTCGCGAAGGGAGAAAACTTCACTAGCGGATGCTGCAGGTGACAAATGATAAAAATAACCATAAGCAGCAATGAAGAAAATCAGAGGTTGGACAGGTTCCTCAAAAAATATTTCAAGAATGCTCCTTTGAGCCATATCTATAAAATGATACGAAAGAATGTCAAGGTTAACGGGAAGCGGGCTACGGAGGAAACCCTTCTTGCATTGGGTGATGAACTCAGCCTTTACATTTCAGAAGATGAGGTTGCGGCCTTACAGGAAAAGAAAGTCCTCAGCAAAGCGAAAAAGCAGTTTAAGATCGCCTATGAAGATGAGAACGTGCTGATCGTGGAAAAACCCTTCGGACTTTTGGTCCATGGGGACAAAACAGAAAAAAAGAATACCCTTGCAAATCAGGTTGCAGGCTACCTTGCGGAAAAGGGAGAATACCTGCCGGGAAGAGAGCGGACCTTTGTTCCTTCCCCAGTGAACCGCCTGGATCGGAACACTACGGGACTCGTAATTTTCGGCAAAAACAACCGGGCTCTTCAAAGTCTAAACCTAATGATCCGGGAACGGGGCTATGTCAGAAAATATTACCTAACCATTGTTCATGGAGAACTGAATAAAAGCTTGCAGTTAAAGGACAAAATGGAAAAGGACGAAAAAAGCAATACGGTTAAAGTACTGGACCTGGCAGTTGAGGGAGGAAAGGTGATGGAAACCATCGCCCGCCCCCTGAGAGCTTCGAAAGGTTATACGCTGGTGGAAGTGGAACTTGTAACGGGAAGAACCCATCAAATCCGTGCACACCTTGCAAAGGCAGGTTACCCTGTGATCGGAGATGTCAAGTACGGATCTTCTGCCAGGGATAAAAAAATTGCGAATGAGTTCAAACTTACCACACAGCTGCTTCACGCTTATCGGCTGTGCTTCGACGACGGCGCAGAAACTTTGGAATATATGAAGGGGCTGGAAGTGAAGGCAAATCTGCCTGCAAATTTTGAGTCCATCCAGGAGCGTCTCTTCGGATAACGAGATAGGAGATGATTATGGCAAATTACGAAGATAACAGACCTTTCAAGGAAAAATATAGAATTTACATCTACCCCGTGATACTTGCCTGGCTTATCACCATGTTTGTCAGACCTATTACCGCTGACGGCAGCGCCATGCTTCCAGGAATCAGTGATGGCGAGGTGATGATCGTATCAAAGCAAACTTATTCCGCTGTGCGGGGTGCACCTCGGTTTCAGCAGGTGGTTGCATTTCGGTCTGATTTTATCGACGAAGGCGAAAGGTGATAACACAGTACGCCGCGTCATCGGCTTGCCAGGTGACAAAATTGAGATTAAAAACGGCAGAGTGTATCGAAATGATGAATTGTTGGAAGAACCTTACATAACAGGAAGCACAGAAGGATCGGTAGGACCGCTGTTCCTTGGTGAAGAGGAGATTTTCGTTTTGGGTGATAACCGGGAAGAGAGCATTGACAGCAGAGATCCTCGGGTAGGTCCTTTGAATATGAGGGATCTGCGTGGTTATTGCTCCTTCACTGTTTGGCCACTCAGTGAAATCGGAAAGATAGATTGACGAAAAAAGAATATGAGGAGCGAAGTCTTCAAAAAATAAATGAACAATGGAAGTGAAATATGGATAAAATGAATATGAATGAGTTGAAAGAATGGATAAAGGACATTCTCATTGCAGTGGTTATCGCAGTGATCATCCTGCAGTTTATCAAACCAACCTTTGTCAGGGAGACGTCCATGATGCCCACCCTGCAGGAATACAATTTTCTGTTTCTGAGTAAACAGGCCTATCGTTTCGGCGAACCAAATCCGGGAGATATCATTGTTTTCCATACCAATCTGAAAACCCAGTCAGGGATGAGAAGCTTTTGATTGCGTGTCATCGGCCTGCCGGGAGATACCGTCAGGATTGAAGAAGGAAAGGTTTTATCAACGGGGAAGAACAAAAGGAACCATATACATTAGAGGCATATACATCAGGCTACATAGAGGATCTGACGGTGCCGGAAGACAGCTTGTTCGTCATGGGTGACAACCGTCAGAACAGTACGGACAGCCGTGATCCCAGCGTCGGATGCATTAAAATCTCAGACGTCTATGGAAAAGCAGTATTTCGTCTCTATCCGTTCAATGAAATCGGTCTGCTAAATTAGAGATTGCTGAATTTGGGGTGAAATCCAAACAGCTGAGAGCGAACCGTATGAGCGCTTCTGTAGGCTCTGAGCGTGTTTGAATCACAGACTTGAGGGTAAAAATAATTCGTGTCTGGATTAAAATCGTCAAGGCACTAAGGGATTAAGGGGAAAAACTTTTATGAAAAAAACAATTATAGAATTTGCAAAAACAATCATACTGGCGCTGGTGATTGCGCTTGTAATTACAACCTTTATTAAACCGACGCTGGTCAAGGGATTTTCCATGTACCCGACGATATCGCCTAATAACTATCTGATCGTAAACAAGATTCCATATCTTGCCGGCGAACCGGAACGGGGCGACATCATCGTATTCAAGGCTCATATTTACAGCGACAGCGGTGAGGAAAAGGATCTGATCAAGCGGGTCATCGGAATTGAGAATGATGTGATCGAGATTAAGGACGGTGTGGTTTACCGCAATGGAGAGGCTCTTGATGAGAGCTATATCTACGGAGGCGTAACTCCCGGTGATATGGCGCCATATACCGTGGACAAAGGCCATATCTTCGCCATGGGAGACAACCGCCCCAACAGCATGGACAGCCGTGATCCCAGCATCGGTGAAATCGCTGTATCCGATATTTTGGGCAGGGTAGACCTGAGACTGTATCCGTTCAGCGATATCGGTCTAATCAATCAGTCAAATTAAAGCACCGCCTATGAAAGTACAGCTTGGAACCATCGAATATGATTACGGACAGGTGACGAAATGAAGCAAAAAAAGATTTTAGCAAATAATAAAAAGGCCAGACATGACTACTTCATTGAAGAGGTCTACGAGGCAGGCATGGTGCTTACCGGAACCGAAATCAAGTCCATGCGGCAGGGCCGCCTCAACTTAAAGGAAAGCTACGCAAAGATCGATGGAAACGAACTCATCATCTACGGAATGCATGTCAGTCCTTACGAGCAGGGCAACCGTTACAACGTAGATCCGCTGCGGCCGAGAAAGCTGCTGCTGCACAAGCAGGAGATTCGAAAGCTCATCGGCTATACGACCCAGAAGGGCCTGACCTTAGTGCCCCTCAACGTCTTTCTCAACGAAAAAGGTCTTGCCAAGATGGAAATCGCAGTGGCACGAGGAAAGAAAAATTACGACAAGAGGGACGATCTGGCAAAACGAGAATCCGACAGAAGAATCCAGCAGGAAATGAAGCGATCTGCTCAGAATTACTAGAGCAAAAAATATGGTAAAGGAGAATCAGGTATGTATTTGATGAAATTGGACGCAGCGGCACTGGAACACCTTAGAAAAGCCACAGAGACCAAACAGGTGACGCTGGAGAACCCCGTGATTGTGAAAACAAAATATAACCAGTACCCGCTGGTCGTGGATAAAGGACAATACTCGGATTACATAACCCTTGTATGGTAACCATTAAACCGGAAGAGGTAGAAGAGGTTTATTTAATCATGGAATTCCGATCCACACACGTTCATGACATTTTGATTCATACTGAAAAATATGACATCGTTGAATTCGATCTTGAATGCTTTGATGCATTGATTCATGAAATGTAGATAATTTTCCAAAACCAGCAAAAGTTTTAGGCTGTTTTAATCCACAAATCTGTGGTATTATACTATTATACATCGGAAGTTAAACCGAAAACCTTGATGTATGACAGCACCGATTACCTTTCTCATTGGCTTTTTAAAGGGCCCAGGGTATTGTGATCGTGTCTGCATGATCTGGGGGTGTAAAGGTTTCGACGGGGGTGTAGAAGCCGGATAAGCGAGCCGTAGTTGCCTAGTCTACGTTAAAAGAGGCACGTTTAAAATAAACGCTAAAAATAACAACAATTACGCATTAGCTGCATAAGCAGCCGCCGCTAAGCGGCGCGTCGTCAGCTCCCATTCACCTGTAGGTGGGAAACCTGGCGTCAATTATACAGGAAAACTCCGTGTGAGCTCCTAGTAGCACGGGGGAACAATAGGATAGCCAATGACAGAGCCTGCTAACGGGCGCTGACAGAGGCGAAACAAAAAAACATTAGCTGCGCTCGGAGAAAGTCCTGTGGAAATGCTTTCGGACGTGAGTTCGACTCTCACCACCTTCACCACAAAAAATAAAATGAGGCCTCGTGCCTCATTTTTATTTTTTGCTTTGATTGTGTGGTGAGAGGAGAACGAACGTCCACAAGAGGGTCAAGGGAGAAAGGATTTCTCCCTTGCAGAGCCAATCGCTATTTAGGGATTTGTGTTGGAAAATAGTGATTGGCGGATTACCCCTCCGGGGGTGACAGGCATCGCAAGATGCCGCCGAGAGGGGGCAGAGCACCCTACGGAGCTTGCGTGAGCAAGCTGGACGTGTAGTTCGACTCTCACCACCTTCACCACAAAAAACAATGCGTCGTCCAAATGGACGGCGTTTTTGTTTTGTGTTCTTGTCAGGGTTGTGAGGCGAACTCGAAAGAGCATCGAGCGGACAGAAAACCATCGCGGATGGTTTTCCGCGAGATGGCCCGAGCCCTGGATTGCTCATTTTTCACAGCTTCAGCTGTAATGAAAAATGGGACAGCGTAATGAAATGGAGGTGGGCGAAGGGCGGCAGATTTGAGACTTAAGGATAGAACGGCAAATCGGTGTAACTCTCACCACATAAATCAGGAGTGAATCTGTTATTTTCATAGCTTAGAGGAGAGAACTCGCGTCCACAAGAGGGTCAAGGGAGAAAGGATTTTTCCCTTGTAAAGTCTATCGTTATTTGACGATTGGTGCTAAAAAATAGCGATTGACGAATTACTGCATCGGGGGTAACAGGCAGGGAAAGCCATGTGAACTGTAGGATAAAAGGCATGGCGGCCTGCCGCCGAGAGGGGGCAGAGCCCCCTACGGAGCCGCCTTTTTGCCCCAAGCTTGCTTGGCACACTCTAACCACCTTCCCCAAGATGGGTTTGACAAGTCTTAATATGAGAACTTGTCAATTTTCTTTAATTCATGCAGGTTCGGAGGATTTCGACGATCTAAATGACAAGTCTTGATAAATTGACACCAAAAGAGTATTATCATAAATACGAAATGGAGAAAATTTATAATGAAATTTACGATTTTTTCTGTGACACCTATTACGAGGAGGAGGACGATGAATAAGGAAAAGCAGACGGTAAAACGCAGAATTTTTATTTCTAATACCAGCATGGTACTTGTAACTTTAAGTCTATTTCTTTTCGTTAATATGTTTGTAGTAAATTTATATGAGAGCACATATAAAGACAGCATGATTGATTCGTCTGAGTTGGCAGATAATACCGAACAAATAAGAAATATCCTGACAGATTGGAATCCATCTCCAAAAGAAGAGGCGATAAACAATCTTGCAGCAAAATTGAATCGTTATGGATATTCTGTTTGCGTTGAAACAGATCGTGAAGTGATTTACTCAAATACTGATTTTCCTGTGAGTGAGCTTACAGATTATATTGGAGATTATTTGGAAACAGATGGAAAGGTTCATGTTTATGTACAAGACTCTATGACTGTGCTAATACGAAATGATATGAATGAGAAAATAAAAGTGTTTGCAATTGCAGGAGAATACCATGAATCCGTGTTTCAAAAAAATAGTTTGCCTACGATACTTATACTATTGCTGATTGATGGTATATTTTGCATAGGTGCCTTACTCATTATTAGTCAGATTTTTACTAAGAGACTGATAGGACATATCACCAATCCTTTAAATGCGTTGGCAGAAGGGGCGAAAAGAATGAAAAAAGGAAACTTTTCTGAACCTGTTAAATACAAGGAGATATTGAATTTGAATATGTCTGTGAGGCATTTAATGAAATGCAGAAACAAATAACGGAAGCGAATGCAGAAAAGGATTCTTATGAAAAGGCGAGAGTTGAAATGGTGGCGGGAATTTCTCATGACTTAAGGACTCCATTAACGGCAATTAGAGGAACAATAAAAGGTCTCAAGGATGGGGTTGCTGCAACACCTGAATTAAGAGAAACATTTCTTGATACAGCTTATAGACGAACGATAGAAATGGATCGGCTTTTGGAAAGGTTATTCTATTTTTCAAAGCTTGAAACAGGTAATATGCCACTGTTTTTAGAAAAGATAGAGTGGAGTGAGTATCTGGAAGACTATGTGAAAAGATATGAATTATTGATAGAGAATGAATCTGTAAAAATTAAAATAAAAGATATCAAAAAAGGTGTGTTTTCAAATGTAGACAGAGAACAAATGAAACGAATCCTTGACAATATACTGGAAAATAGTAAAAAGTATTCAGAAACAGATCAGCTTGAAATTACCATTAATACTTTTGAAGAACATGAATCTGTAGTACTTGAGATCGCTGATAATGGCTGTGGAGTTTCAGAAGATAAGATTCCCCAAATTTTTGAACAGTTTTTTCGAGGTGATGAGTCAAGGAATAGAAAAGAAGGGAATGGTCTAGGTCTTTATATTGTCAAATATCTAGTGGATGCTATGGGAGGTTCAGTAGATGCAGAAAACAGCAACGGTCTTACGATTCGAATAAGACTACCAATTTTGGATGAATGTGGTGATTTAGATGAATGCAAAATATAGAATTCTAATTGTCGAAGACGATGATGATATCAGTATGATAGAACAGACTTATCTGGAAGCGAGTGGGTTTGAAACATTCATTGTAAGTGACGGAGATAAAATACTTCCACTTCTGCACATGGAAAATTTTGACTTACTACTGCTGGATCTTATGCTTCCCGGGAAGAATGGTTATGAGATATGCAAAGAGATAAGAGATGAACTCAATATTCCAATTCTCATGGTAACGGCAAGGACGCAATCTGTTGATAAAATTCGTGGTCTGGGACTTGGTGCAGATGATTATATTACGAAACCTTTTGATCCCGCAGAGCTTGTAGCAAGAGTAAATGCAAATATAAGACAGTATAGACGATTAAAAGAAGCCAATCAGATAGAGCCTGATGAGAAGGGCGATGAGATACAAATTGGTGATATTCGAGTTCTACTGCATGGGTGGAAGGTCTATAAGGGTGAGAAAGAAATTCGTTTTCCTAACCGAGAATTTGAATTATTAAAGTTTTTGGCTGAAAACCCTAATATTGTTTTCTCAAAGGAACAATTGTTTGAAAAAATATGGGGATATGATTATGTTGGGGACAGTGCAACGGTTATGGTGCATATCAATCGTATTCGTGAAAAAATTGAGGATGACAGTAAAACACCAAAAATCATAGAGACAGTATGGGGTGCGGGATACCGGTTGAATCGATAAGATAAAATTATATGGTTATTAGGTTATTCAATGGAACATAGGGGCTTGGAGAGAGTTTAGGATTTGTTTAATTTTATACCTCCTGTTTGTTTAATGTGATTTGATATGATTATCACATAAATAAGCAGGAGGTATTTTGTGAAGGTTTTAATACAACAGATTGGTATTATCCTGCAATGCAACCAACTTTACTGAAATAGGTAGAGGTAAACCAAACCCAATATACGGAGGTCATGTAATGAATATGAATACAAAGAAATTAGCAAAAGCGGCCATTCTTTTTTCTAACTATATTCCCGTTAGTTTTAGTTTCCTTATTGAGGAGGCTTTCGAAAATACAGTTCAACTTAGCATTATAGCAGTTCCGATAATATTTATCCTGTTTTCCATTATCTTCAAAAGAAGCTTTTGCGGGTTTGTGCATGGTGGGGCGCTGCAAAGGATTGTTGGAGCTATAGGATTCAAGCTTTTAAAAAAAAGGGTTATAGTTCCGGCAACACTTGATAAATATCTTAGAGCAGTGAAATACATCATACTTACTGGTTTCGCAGTATTCTTTATTGCAAGCGGCAAGCTTCTGCTACAAATCAGTGTTGACGATGTATTTGAGCAGTATAACATAATATTGCCTGGATTAGCCTGGATCAGTATTATGTTGATATTTGTAACAATTATTGGCTCATTCTTTATTGATCATTTCTTCTGCAAATATATCTGCGTACAGGGTGCTATCGCCGGAGTTGCAGGTCGGTTTAGCCCCAGTGGTATCGTCCGATGCGAAGATAAGTGCATCAATTGCACGTTGTGTACAAAGAAATGTCCCTCAAATCTAGAGGTGCATAAAATGAAGAAGGTAATATCGGCTGAATGTTTTAATTGTCAAAAATGCATTGTTGTATGTCCAAAGAAAGGGGCATTATCGAATCGTTTTGCAGGCAGAAAAATCCCGTTAGTTTTGTTTGCAGCAATGGCAGGAATGGTTTACATATTGTTAACCTTTTTAATACCGCTATTTTTATAGATAGTGCTATGAGCAGGCGGCGATCCATTTCTTTATCAATTAACATAAGCCACGTATGAGGATTTGAACTCATACGTGACTTTTTGTATCATTTGTAATAAGCTAATACAAAATGGAAAAGATCAATCTGCAATTTAGGAGCACTAATGAAACGAAAGATCGTAGTAAAACGAGTTGGCATCTCTAGCCTTCTGGTCCTCACTCTAGTTTTAGGGTCAATTTGGCAATTTGTTTTATCAGGTATCAATGGGAAAAACTATCCTGCAATCGGACGATATGCTGATTTAGTCGCTTATCGAGCGCATTACTATTCACAAGGCGAGGGAGACTTGGCATTTGTTTTTATCGCAGGTTCGGGAACCCCATGCGCCTATACAGATTTTATGGATTACAAAATGAATTGTCAGTCATGGGGCAAACCGTCACGTTTGACCATGCCGGAAGCGGCTGGAGTACAGATTCCAAAAGCAACCGAACAATTGAAAACTTGGTCAATGAACTATCGATACTGGTTGACACTGTCTGTCCAGATAAGCCAGTAGTTTTAATATGTCATTCCCTTGGTTCTCTTGAAGCGATTGCTTACACTCAGTTGCACGCCCAAAAGGTGAAAGGAATCATATTTCTGGATGCAGGCAGCCCTGAATTCTATAGCACAGATTCCGAGGTTCTGGCAGGGATAATAAACCGGGGAATTGCTTTTGCCAGAACGATTGGATTGAATCGTCTTCTAGGGGAGTTGGGATTTCTATTACCATTGTATGGTGAGAGTATCAGAAATTCTCGCCTGCCAGAGAATGTAGGAAGCTTAGATAAGGCTATGTATTATCGATTTGCGGAAATTCAGCTTCATTGGGTACCATTAGATGCATCAATGAAAATGCAGCAAAGGTCCTCGCTGGGGATTCATTGTGTGAAATACCTACACTTGTTCTTTCCTCTGATAACGGTAACGAATGGAATCGTGTGCAGCTTCAGCTTGCCTCATGGTCTGAACGCAGCAAACAAGTGAAGCTTAAAAATTCAGAACACTATTTGTATTGGTCAAATACTGATGAAGTTTCATATTACATTGGGGAGTTTATTAAGAACATTTCAAACTAAGCCAATGCGTTATCATCTATAATCTATCGTTCAAATCCTACTCTAAAACTAGAGCCTTTTGACTGTTTTTTCATATTGTGATAAAATCATTACAATAGAGTTAAAAATATACTGATAAAATACTGTTGAGAATAAACCCTTTCTCCCCAATTAAAAAGATCGAACGATAAAACATTGGAGGATAGAATGGCGAAAGATGTTATTATTGCAGGATACCGCAGGCAGGTGATCCGTTTTTTTCAGATCAACTGCTAAGCTTATTTGGATCTGATATTGACATTAAGCTGTTTGTCAAAGGTACTCCGCTCCTGAAATGTTTGAGAAGGACAGTATTGTGATGGTACAGTCTTATGATATCTTGAAAGAGATCCGTACCAATATCGCAAGTGAGGACAATATTATTTTTATCAGGACGGCATTGCAGACAGCAGGATTGGAGCCAATCAGAAAATTAGAGAAGGGCTGTCCGGCTATTGTAGCCGGAGACAGTATGGAAACTGCTCTTGAGTTGTTAAAAGCCCTTATGGAATCAGGAGCCACTCATATTAATATGCCTGCAGACCTGTCTGATATGGAAGTCTTCCGGGATAAAACTGTAATTACTTCAGGAATTCCCGGAGCGGAAATACCTGATGCCAGGATGGTAATCGATCTGCTTGAACCGGTACTTGATACTGTGACAATCCTTGAAATGGGGGTCAGGCTGGAAAGAGAGGACATTCTCGTCAGCAAAACATTCGGAAAGATTTTATGGAATTTCAGTCACCGAATAAGGACTGCCTGGAGCCTGGAGCACGCAAACAGACTCAATAGCTCGGTTAAAATTTTATTCGAGGTCATCGACGGTACTGTAATCAGTGTTGACCAAACCGGCCTGGTACGAAATTGCAACGAGCGGATGGAATCCATTTTCGGAATCAAACCGGAGGAAGCACTGGGAAAAACGGAATCACACTTTTCCTGAAATACCGTTTCGGGAAGTAATCAACGGAAACCCCTGTGATTGAATCTCTTAAAACGATTCATGGAGAAAATATGGTGGTGACGGTAAAGCCCATTTTTAATTCTGGGAAACATTATGGTGCGATTGCCGTAATGAAACGGTTTTATGATGAGGAGGTCCGACAGCATAAGCTGCGGACGCTTCTAATGGGAAAGGGATACCGCGCAAAGTACGGTTTTGACGATATTATAGGAGAAAGCAAGGCGATGATGCAGTGCAAGAACATTGCGCAGCGAATGGCGGTTTCCAACTCCTCAATTTTGATCACAGGCGAAACCGGTACGGGAAAAGAAATGTTTGCACAGGCTATTCATAATGCCTCTGAACGCAGACCGTATCAGTTTGTCGCCCTTAACTGCGGGGCTATTCCAGAAAGCCTTCTTGAGAGTGAATTATTTGGATATGAAGAGGGAGCTTTTACAGGAGCGCGAAAAGGGGGTAAACTCGGATTCTTCGAATTGGCACATAAGGGAACTTTGTTTTTGGACGAGATATCAGAAATGTCAACCTCCCTGCAAAAACGTCTGCTTCGAGTGCTGCAGGAAAGAGAGGTAACCCGGGTTGGAGGAAGCTCTGTGATTCATGTGGATGCGAGGGTTATTGCCGCAACCAATCGGGATCTGAGGGCTTTGACAAGAACCGGGGCCTTCAGGGAAGACTTATACTATCGTCTGAGCGTATTGCCTTTGAAAGTCCCTGCCTTGCGTGAGCGCACGGAGGATATCAGGATTTTGGCGGCGCTGGAATGCGCTGGGCAAAAGTTTGATCTTACTGAAGTAGCATGGAGAGAATTGAGCGGTACAGCTGGCCGGGCAATGTCCGGGAACTGCGCAATTATATGGAGTATTTTGCGAATCTGACTCATTCGGTTATCGGCATCAATGAGCTTTCTCAGATCGTTCCTCTGTACGCATCTTTTGCAGTGGATAGACCAGAAAATATTTCAGAGCAGGAACGGCTGATTCAGGCTGTGAACCCTGAACAAGCAGATGAACAAAGTATTTTGTTTTAGGGTTATTGAAAGAGGGTCTGGAAAACGGCAGAGACTAGGCCGAAGGAGCATTAGCCACCTGGCAAAGGATCATGGAGTTTTGGGAGAGCAGGAAATTCGCAGAATATTAAAAGCGCTCGAAAAACAAGGATTGGTGGTAATTCATCAAACAAAAGCCGGTACGGTAATCACCTCAAGAGGGATGGCTTATCTATCCAACCGGAAATAGTGACTTTCTGAATAAAAACAAGAAATACGGATTTTTGGATTTAACGGTAACTTCGTGAATGCCCCTAAACCCCGTATTTTTATTCTAGAAAATATATCAAAGTAAGGCTTTACGCATTACAGGAAAGGAGCAGGAAAAGCGCAGGAAAAGAACAGGAAACGATCTTGGAGTCAGATAAGGAATATGTGGTTCTATTTGGTATTTATAGAAAACCCGTAAAACCCAAAACCGCATCCGTTTTGCCGCAAGATATTTTTCTATCGTTGAGGCTTGGTAAAATAGGCCGTTTCTGAATCAGTACAGAGATAAACAATATTCAAACCGATGACTGGCATAAGACTTGCTATGAATTTAATTAAATATTTCGAATTTTGAAATTTATTTCTGGAGGTGAATCATGAAAACCATTCTCACCGGAAACGAAGCGGTAGCAAGGGCGCATATGAAGGCGGTCTTTATTTGCTTCTGCTTATCCGGGAACTCCCAGTACTGAGATTCTTGAAAATATGGTCAGTTATAAAGCCGACATTTATTGTGAGTGGGCCCCGAATGAAAAGTGGCTCTGGAAGCGGCAATCGGAGCTCCGTGGCTGGAGGTTCCGTTCTTTGGCGCCATGAAGCACGTAGGCCTCAATGTGGTGCTGATCCCTGTTTACCTTTGCGTATACCGGCGTTACAGGGGTGTGTCATTGTTTCAGCCGATGATCCGGGAATGCACAGCTCCCAGAATGAACAGGACAACAGAAATTATGCGGCTGCAGCCAGAGTCCTGATGCTGGAACCTTCAGACAGCCAGGAAGCCAAGGATTTTACCAAACTTGGGCTCGAACTGAGCGAACGGTTTGACACTCCCTGTGCCGCGCATGACAACCAGAGTCTGTCACAGTAAAAGTCTGGTGGAGCTTGAGGACAGAGTGGATAGGAAGTGATCCCGTACCAGCATAACATCACCAAATATGTAGCCACTCCGGCTAATGGGAAAGTGATGAGAAGAAAGCTGGAGGAACGGCTTAAGGCTATGGAGGACTATTCCAATGCGGCTGAAATCAACTGTGAGGAATACAACGGAACCAAAGTAGGTGTCATTAGTTCGGGCGTCGCATATCAGTACGCCAAGGAAGTGTTGAAAAGACGCTTCTTACTTAAAGCTGGGCATGACCTTTCCCATGCCAATGGAAAAATCAGAAAATTTGCCGCCAGTGTAGAGAAGCTGTATGTAGAGGAAATGGACCCATATATTGAGAACCACCTAAAATGGCGGGTATCTCGTGCATCGGAAAAGAAATCATCCCAAAATGGATGAATTGAATCCGATATCGTCCGAAAGGCTGTCTTGGGGACAGAAACGGAAGCCTTAAAGGTGGAGAAAAAAGCGACCGCCAGACCTCCGGCACTCTGCGCAGGCTGTCCTCATAGAGGAATATTCTACACTTTGAGCAAAAAGAAGAAGCTCATTGTAACCGGAGATATCGGATGCTATACTTTAGGTTCAGCCCCGCCGCTTTCCGCTATGCATACCTGTTTTTGCATGGGCGGAAGCATCAGCACAGGGCACGGCGCATCCACCATTTTAAAAATGGCGGGCTCCGACCAGAAGGTTGTATCTGTCATTGGCGATTCTACCTTTTTCCACTCAGGGATAACAAGCCTTATGGATGCCGTTTATAACCGGGGAAGCAGCGTAACGATTATTTTAGATAACCGTATCACTGCAATGACAGGTCATCAGGAAAATCCTGGGACCGGATATACGCTTATGGGCGAGCCTGCCATAGAGGCCGACATTCCGGCAATCTGCAAGGCCATCGGAGTAAAAGAAGAAAATATCACGATTTTGAATCCGCTCATGCTCCAAGAAGCAGAAGAAGCAATCGATCGGGACTTAAGCAAGGATGAGCCCGCTGTTATCATCGCAAAATGGCCTTGTATTTTGAAAAGTTTACTGATCAGGACAAAAGAATTTGATCTTCGTCCGAAGAAGTGTGTGATTGACCAGGAAAATGCACCAAGTGCAAGCGATGTGTAAAACCGGATGCCCCGCTATCCTCGCAGGCGAGACAGTAGATCAACGCTGAATCCTGTACCGGATGCAGCGTCTGCAAACAGGTCTGCAGGTTTGATGCGATTAACAATTATGGACGGTGCATAAGGAGGTTCTGATATGAGCGGCATAAAAATATTCTGTTGGTCGGAGTCGGCGGGCAGGGAACCATACTTGCCAGTAAGATATTAACGGAAGGCTTGTTAAAAGCGGGCTATGATGTAAAATGTCGGAGATCCACGGCATGTCGCAGAGGGGGCAACGTCAGCACACAGATACGATTTGGAGATAAGGTATATTCCCCAATCATGGGAAAGGGTGAAGCCGACGTGATCGTGGCCTTTGAAAAAATGGAGGCTTTAAGATGGATCGAATATTTAAAGCAGGGAGGTGAGATCGTGGTCAATGATTTCGAGATGCCTACGATACCGATACAGATCGGAGCGGAACAATATCCACAGGGCGTCTTGGAGATATTACAGGAAGCAGCCGACACCGTAGTAATCAAAGCGGGCGATATAGCACGAGATCTGGGGAATTCTAAGACGATGAACGTTGTATTGCTGGGAGCGCTGGTAAAGGCGATGCGCCTGGATGAGATCGACTGGGAAGCATTGATCAGAAAAAATGTAAAAAGGGGCTTCGAAGAAATTAACTGGAATGCATTTAAAGAGGGATATCAAATTTAGGAGGGAACACTATAAGAAAGAGAACAATTTGCTTCAAGGCTGGGGTTCATCCTGGTCTCCGCCGGCTGTGCCGTCGGCCTGGGAAATGTGTGGAGATTTCCATACATTACTGGCCTTTACGGTGGAGCGGCATTCATTCTTATCTATTTATTATTTCTTGTAATACTGGGTCTGCCGATTATGATCATGGAATTTTCAGTAGGTCGGGGAAGCCAGAAAAGCGCCGCCTCTTCCTTTAGGGTGCTGGAGCCGGAAGGAACCAAATGGCATTTGTTCGGCTACATCGCAATGGCGGGCAATTATATGTTGATGATGTTCTACACCATGGTCGGAGGCTGGATGCTTTATTATTGCTTTAAATCAATAAGAGGCGATTTTTCAGGACTGGCTCCGGATCAGGTCGCCGGTAGTTTTGGTGAAATGCTCAATTCCCCGGCAACCCTTACGATTTGGACGATCCTCGCAATTTTAATTTCCTTCGGAATCTGTGCAATGGGCTTAAGGAACGGAGTAGAAAAGGTAACAAAGGTTATGATGATATGCCTAATCCTTCTGATGGCCGTGCTGGCTGTCCGTTCCGTTACACTGGAAGGCGCAGGAACCGGACTGAGCTTTTACCTGAAGCCTGATTTTGGAAGGCTGGTGGAACAGGAATTGGTAATGTCGTATTTGCGGCAATGGGTCAGGTTTTTTACTTTGTCCCTCGGAATGGGATCTATGGCCATATTCGGGAGCTATCTGGATAAATCCCGTTCCCTTGCAGAGAGGCCGTCAGCATTACAGCGCTGGATACACTGGTTGCTCTGATGGCCGGCATTATCATCCCGGCGTGTTTTGCATTCGGCGTAGAACCCGGTGCGGGCCCTGGCCTAGTTTTCATCACACTGCCGAATATTTTCAATCATATGACAGGAGGAGTCATCTGGGGCGCACTCTTCTTCGTGTTCCTGTCCTTTGCTGCTTTGACAACCATCATTGCCGTATTTGAGAATATTATTTCCTTTGCCATCGATTTATGGGGCTGGGAAAGAAAAAAAGCGGTTATGATCAATATCGTAGCAGTTATTATTTTATCGATGCCCTGTATTTTAGGATTCAACCTGTGGAGCGGATTTGCGCCTCTAGGTGAAGGCACAGTTGTCATGGATCTGGAAGATTTTATTGTATCCAACAACATCCTGCCATTAGGCTCTCTGGTTTACCTGATGTTCTGTACCTATCGGTACGGCTGGGGCTGGCAAGGCTTTTACAATGAGGCCAATGCAGGAAGGTCGAAGGTTCCCTGCTGCAGTCAGAGCATATGTATCCTATGCCCTGCCCCTGATCGTTCTGGTCATCTTCTTTAAAGGGTATTGGGATAAATTCCATTCTGTTACGGCAATGATCGTTGCAGCAGCAATTGTCCTGATCTTTGCTTATATCGTTTTTTACAGAAAAAAGAGCACCGTAACAAACTAGTGCTCTGATACACCGACTATTAGGTTTACTGCTTGCTAAACTTCAACGCAACAGTACACCGAGTGTAAGAAAATTGAAATACTTACTTGCGGAGTGAATGATGAAAAATTTTGAAGAGCTGATTCAATTTGTACAGAAAAATCCTCAAAAGAAAAAAGTGGTTGTTGCAGCAGCCCATGATGAGCATACCCTGGAGGAATTCACAGGGCCTATGAAAATGGGATTGCGGTACCGATTTTAATTGGGGACCAAACCAAAATAGAAAGTATTATGAAAAAGAAGGGTTTTCTTTCCTGAAGCAGAGATTCTTGATATCAGCGACGATGATATGGCGGACCGCAGGGCAGTTCGATGGTGCGTGAAGGAGAAGCGGATTTTCTCATGAAAGGAAAGCTTCAGACGGCGGACCTCCTCAGAGAAGTGGTAAACAAGGAACGAGGTCTGCAGAGGGGGGGCGTGATGTCCCACTTCGGGATTTTTGAAGTGCCAAGTTACCATAAGCTTCTGGTATTGACCGATGGCGGGATGCTGCCGTATCCCAACACAGGCGAAAAGGCGCAGATCCTGATGAACGCGGTAAAGGTTCTTATTGGCTTAGGCTATGAAAACCCTAAAGTTGCCGTTTTGGCGGCGGCAGAGCAGGTAAACCCGAAAATGCAGGAATCCATCGACGGAGATCTGCTGCGGCGATGAACCGGGAAACTTCCCGGTGCATCGTGGAAGGCCCTATCTCCTATGATCTGGCCATGAGTGCCGAAGCCGGAATCAAGGGTATTCCAGCCCAGTTACGGGAGATGTAGATATCCTGCTCATGCCCAATATGACCAGCGGTAACCTGCTGGCGAAAGCCTTCCAGTTCACTGCTGGCGCGAAGATGGCTGGTATGATCACCGGCGCCGGCGCTCCGATTGTATTGGTATCAAGAGGAGCTACGGCAGAGGAGAAATACCTTTCACTGGTATTATCAGCGGCATCCGCGCAAAAGCAGTTAGGGCAGCCCTGATTGATTCTAGGCATGTATTAATAATCATGGAGGCACCAATATGCAAACATCCCCTACCTGATGGGCTTTTTAAGTTTGCTGTTCTGGCCAGCATGGGTGAGCTGGCAATCCGAATCGTGGTGGGTTACTGGAAGAAGCCGATTGGGGTCTTGTGGCGCATTATCGTCTGGGGCATCATCGGAATGATGGTAACTCTAATGTTCACCTTGTTTGACGCAGGGGTTCGAAGCTGCATGAGAGGATACCTTCCTTTTGTCAAAGGGAGGGACTCTTTCCAATTCTTGTGACAGCCTTTTTATCAGCACAATTATGAATCTGTCTTTGGACCTTCGTTTATGTTATTCCATCGCATTACCGATACATGGATTGATTTGGGCCAGGGCAGAATGCTAAAGATGAGGAAGATAACCTTGAGTGAGGTGCTGGACGCCGCCGATTTAAAAGGATTCGTCACCTTTGTAGTCTGCAGGACGATTCCAGCCTTCTGGATTCCGGCACATACCGTAACCTTCCTGTTGCCTCACGAATATCGCGTGCTTATGGCGGCGATGCTTTCTATTTGCCTGGGAGCGATCCTGGTACTCTGCAACCCTAGAAGTTGACAACATTTGGAGTTTCAGGGCACCAGAACTTTTCAGAAAAAACCAAATGTGTTCCAGTGCTGTCCGCTACCTGCCTTACTGTCGGGGACCGGGGCTCTATATAACTAAAAAAATGGAGGTAGTATTATGGCACATTTTATTCCAGAACCTTATCGTATCAAGATGGTGGAACCGATCAAAATGACGACTCGCGAGCAGCGTGAGCAGTACATCAGAGCGGCAGAGTACAACCTTTTCGCCTGCGCGGCGAGGACGTATACGATACCTGACTGATTCCGGTACCAACGCTATGAGCGACGCACAGTGGGCAGCGCTCATGCTCGGTGATGAGGCTTATGCAGGTGGGAAAAGCTATTATAAGTTGATCGAAGCTGCAAAGGATGTCTTTGGATATGGCTACATTCAGCCTGTCCATCAAGGGCGAGCTGCGGAAAAGGTCCTGTTTCCTTGTTTCCTGGGTAGGGAAATATGCGATCGCAAATCTATTTTTCGATACGACACGTGCACATGTTGAGTTGGCTGGAGCCCGCGCCTAGAGTGCTGCAATCCCGAGGTGCGGATAGTCAGCTGCGTGCTCCGTTTAAGGGAAACATGGATGCAGCGAAGATGGAGGAGATGATCAGGAAAAGGGCCCTGAAAATATCGGCATGGTTGTTATGACGATTACCAACAATTCTGCCGGGGTCAGCCGGTTTCCTTGGAGAATATGCGCCAGGTTGCGTCGATTTGTCGAAAATATCAGATTCATCTCAATATTGATGCGGCACGTTATGCAGAAAATGCGATGTTCGTTAAAATGCGCGAGCCGGAATGTAAAGATATGTCGATTAAAGAGATTATCCAAGCCTTCTTCGATTTGGCAGATACTTTTACAATGTCCGCAAAGAAAGATACCATTGTCAATATGGGTGGGCTAATCGGCGTCAAGGATGAGAATGTACCTTACATCTTGAATCTCAAAGCAAACTGTATCAGCTATGAGGGCTTTTATTCCTATGGTGGTCTCAACGGTCGCGATCTTGAATGCCTTGCGGTCGGTCTGTATGAGGGTCTTGATGAAAACTGGGCGCGCTACCGTCTTGGTACAATGGAGTATTTTGGTGATCGGCTAGATGAACTGGAAATTCCTTATCAAAGTCCGGCAGGCGGCCATGGAATTTTCCTTGATGCTGCAAAATTCTATCCTCAGCTGCCATACGATGAATTCCCCGGACAGGTGCTGGCAGTGGAGCTCTACAAGGAATGCGGCCTGCGTTCCTGTGATATCGGTTCGTACATGATTGGCAATGATCCCGATACTGGAAAGCAACTCAAGTCGATCAACGAGTTTACACGGCTTGCAATACCGCGCCGTGTCTATACCCAAAGTCACTACGATATGGTTATTGAAGCCATTCATGAGGTCTGGAAACGTCGTGAAAGCATCCGCCATGGCTACAAGATTACCTGGGAGCCGCCGGTTCTACGTCATTTTCAGGCCAGCTTAGCTCCCATTGAGTAATGATAGGATGCCATGGATTTTCAGAATTGTCCAGGAAAGAGGGGGAGGCTCGCTTATAAGCACCGATTTGCTATTTGTAACAGGAAGGGAGTAACGGAATGAATTATAAAGTTCTTGCGATCAATCCGGGTTCTACGTCAACAAAGGTAGCCCTGTATGAAAATGAAAAGAGAATTTTTTCCGAGTGCATCGAGCATCCTGCTGAAGAGCTGAACCGCTTTGATGAAATTCTGGATCAGATGGGTTTTCGAACGAGGGCAGTCTATTCTATTTTATCAGAACATAAGGTGGAGCTCTCGGAATTATCAGCGGTGGCGGGCAGGGGAGGCCTTCTTCCCAATATGCTAGGAGGAGGGTATCTTGTAACGGAAACCATGATTGATGCGATTTATAATGAGGAGGCTTCCCCACACGCTTCCAATTTGGGAGCACTGCTGGCTTCGGAAATCGCAATGCCTCTTGGAATCAATGCCTATATTTATGACGCGGTTACGGCGGATGATTTTCCAGATCTCGCTGCAATAACGGGGATGCCAGATGTGCGTAGGCGCAGCATGTGCCACGTCCTGAATATGAAAGCCACGGCACGTAAGGCGGCGGCAAAGCACGGAAGGAAATACGAAGATCTGCGTTTGATTGTGGCCCATCTGGGGGGAGGAATCTCCATCGGTATTCATGAAAATGGTAAAATCATTGATGCGATTGGAGATGATGCAGGCCCTTTTGCTCCGGAACGTTCGGGAAGCGTTCCACTTTTCTATGTCATCGAGATGTGTTTTTCCGGAAAATACAATAAAAAGGAAATGGCCAGGAAGGTTCGAGGTCAAGGAGGCTTAAAGGCGCATTTCGGGACCTCCGACTGCAGAGAAATCGAAAGAATGATCGTGGAAGGCAATGATCAGGCAAAGCTGGTATATGAAGCCATGGCATATCAAATTGCTAAGGGGATTGGAGAAATGGCTCCTGTCTTGAGAGGCGACATCGATTTGATTATCCTTACGGGAGGGCTGGCGTATTCCAAGATGCTCACCAATATGATTGCAGAACGGGTAAATTTCATTGCGCCGATCGAAATCATACCAGGTGAAGACGAAATGGAAGCTCTGGCATTGGGGGCTCTTCGAATCCTCAGGGGAGAAGAGACGACCAGAGAATATCAGCCAGTCAAAAAGGAGAGGAAGAAGAGATAGCGATATGGCCTTAGAGACTTTACAGCAGGAATCTTTTGAAGTAAAGGAGAGCCATGATTGAATTCCCTTTTACCCATGCTTATGAAAAATGAGGTTTTACACCTCATTTTTTTATTTGTAGCTTAAGCTGCAGAGGATGACTGCGCGAGGGAACCCGTCAACCTGCTTTTCCAAAACCAACAGCGCTTATCGCTAGCCGTAAGAGAGAGTAAAGTCGCAGGAATGACTGACAAACAGTAATAGAATTTAAGGTAATGTTAAGATAAAACATGGTAAACTGAAAGACAAGGCAACGATAATGAACATACGGCTTGAAGGTATGACGAGGGAGAAGAGCGATTCTCATTCTTCATACCGAATTTGTGCCACCGATTGACGGTGGAATGGAGGAGACCATGAATAAAACGATTCTGATTGTAGATGATGAGAAGGAAATTCGCGAGCTTCTGCGGCTATATATAGAAAAGGACGGCTATTCGGTGATACAAGCTGAAAATGGAGCAGACGCGCTGAGACAGGCGGCATTTGCACGGATTGACCTGGCTGTCATAGACATTATGATGCCGGAGCTTGACGGTTATCAGCTGATCAAAGGTTTGAGAGAACACAGCGATCTCCCCATTATTATCGTGAGCGCCAAGACGGAGAACCATGAGAAAATATTGGGACTTGATCTGGGTGCGGACGATTATGTGACAAAGCCGTTTGATCCATTGGAGGTCACTGCCGGATCAAAGCCCAATTGCGCCGATATGACGGATATAAGGAGAATTCCGAAGCGCGCTACTGAAGGCAGGCGAATTGCGTATGGATGTTTGCGCTTGCACACTAAGCTTTGGCGCGGAATCATTCCACTCACCGCCACGGAATATAACATGATGAAGCTATTAATGAAAAGTCCCGGCGTGTATACACCAAACAGCAGATTTATGAAGCTGCTTGGCAGGAGACTGCCATCGTGGACGACAATACGGTGATGGTAGCCATCAGCAAGCTGCGCAGCAAACTTCCCTCAGGCGGCGGAGTATCCATCGGAACCGTTCGGGGTTAGGGTATCGTCTGGAGGTACGTACATGAAGAAAAAGCACAGCTTCAAAAGAGTCATCATGCTCAGTTTTATAGGATATACCATCGGAATTGCACTGACGCTTCTGATTTTGGAGCTTTTGTTCAGTATGATTACATTCGATAACGGATGAACTTCTCGGAACTAGCGTCTTCTCCGCTGGCAGAGGAGACCCAAAACTGCAAATCATAGTTTCGGTTTTCTGGAATCTTATCACGGCGACAGTCTATTTGACCGGGATTGTCCTTTGGGCGCAGGGTCAGCAGGAAAATAATGAAACCTGTACAGTACATGCAAGAAGGCTTCAAGGCGGTTACGGCGGGCCATTTGGACACTAAGCTTGATTTTGAAACAGAGACTGAATTTGGTGAAATGCGTGACGCCTTCAATTATATGGTTCAAAGGCTGAAAGACTCCGAAGAAAAGCGAATGACAATGGAATATGAAAGGATGCAGCTTTTCTCACACATTGCCCACGACCTTAAAACTCCCATGACAACGATTTACGGATATGCCGGGGCTCTGGCCAGGGGCATGGTGGAGGAACCGGACAAACAGAGAGAATACCATCTGGCGATAAAAGCGAAATCCACGCAGGTAAACCAATTGATTGACCAGCGCTTTCCTATTCCAAGATGGGTACGCAATACAAGATGAATTTTGCGGAGGCTGACCTTGCAGAGCTGATCCGCGTATCTTGCGCCGCGTTGTTTGGCGAAATTGAAAGCAGGCAGATGCGTTTGAAGCTACGGTTGCCGGATGAACCCGTATTTTGGATGGTGGATTCATTGGAAATAAGCCGTGCTATTGGGAATCTGCTGACAAATGCAATCCGCCATAACCCGGCGGGCAGTCTTTGTCCGTGAAACTGACGGATGAACCTAGTCATATTGAGATACAAATTGCCGATAACGGAGCGCCGATCCCGGAGGCCATCGCCGGAAGCCTGTTTGAGCCTTTTGTCACCGGCAGTGATTCAAGAAGTGCCAGCAGTGGAACAGGCCTTGGTCTTGCCATTGTAAAAAAGGTGATGGAGCAGCATTTCGGCGAGGTTTTTGTATCGGAGGCAGCCTCACCCTATACAAAGGCGTTTGTCCTGCATTTTCCGAAACTTTCAGCATTCAATAAGATGGAGGTTGAAGACTGTGATTCAGTATCAAAAAATGATCAAGAACGATATACGAAAAAGTAAATTGATCACCGGGACGATTATGGCATTTATACTCATTTCTGCCATGTTGACCTCTTTGGCCGCTTCGCTTACCATAAATCTGTTTGGTGCCATCGATCATATGCTGATTTCGGCAAAGTCCCTTCATTTCATGCAGATGCACACAGGCGATGTAGATCTGGAACAGATTCGAAATTTTGCCGATGCGAATAACAGCGTAGAGGAGTATCAGGTACTTCCGTTCCTCAACATCGAGGGAGCGGACATTATCATCGGAGACGATTCCCTTGCCGGAAGCATACAGGATAATGGACTTTCTGTGCAGGGCGAGAAATTCGATTACCTGCTAAACTTGAACAGTGAAGTCATCCGTCCCGTAGACGGCGAAATATATGTCCCGATCTACTATATGAAGGAAGGAAATATAGCAATTGGAGATAAGGTGATCATTCACGGCATTTCATTTACCGTTGCAGGGTTTTTACGTGATTCGATTATGAACGCGGCGCTTGTAAGCTCCAAGCGGTTCCTTGTGAGCCAAGCGGATTTTGAAAGGGTCCGTGAATTCGGACAGCTAGAAAATCTCATTGAGTTTCGGTTGTCTAAGGATGCTTCCTTACCAGCTTTCGAAGCGGCTTACCAAGGCGCAGGACTTCCTGCAAACGGTCCGCCCGCCATCACTTACAATCAAGTGAAAATGATCAACGGCATTACCGACGGCATCATGATTGCCGTGCTGGTATTGATTGGAATCCTTGTCATCATCGTGGCATTTTTGTGTATCCGATTTACGCTGCTCGCTAAGATTGAAGAGGATTATAAAGAAATCGGTGTACTGAAGGCTATTGGGATGCGGGTATCGCAAATAAAAAAGATCTACCTTGCCAAGTACGGCGTTATTGCGGGGACAGCTTGCATGTTGGGTTTTGTGGCCTCCCTGCCGCTTCAAACGCTATTCATGCAAAATCTTCGACTGTACATGGGCGAAAGCGGAAGCTCATTGCCCGGATTGCTCTGCGGATTATTGGGGGCGACGGTAATCTGCGGAAGCGTTCTGCTTTATGTGAGCGGAGTGCCGCGGCGCCCGTAAAATATCCGCCGTGCAGGCACTGCGATTCGGTGCTCCGCGGAAAAATCCAAATCGGCGAGAACCTTCCGACTCAGTAATAACAGGCTTTTTCCCGGAACATCTTTCTTGAATCAAGGATGTTCTCGGAAAGAACTGTATGTCACTATGCTGACGGTACTGGTCATTTCATCATTCCTTATGATTGTGCCTCAAAATATCAGCAGAACCATTTCTTCGAAAAGCTTCATCACCTACATGGGCATGGGAATTTGCGACGTTAATATTGGGGTGATGCGGACACAGGTGGAGGATGCTGCAGGAAAGGTCAAGTTGCTGATGTGCTGGCTGCGGATCAGAATGTTGAAAAGTACGCTTTGTTTACCAGTAGGATGCTGGACCGGAAAGTGGATGATGGGACAATAGAGAAGCCGGGTGACATTTGGTGACTACTCTGCTTTTCCGATTACCTACTCCAATGGCCGTGCTCCGCAATCAGCATCAGAACTTGCTCTCTATTATCAATGCAAAAGACCTCGAAAAACTGTTGGAGATGAAATCATTTTATTCGTTGACGGCGCGGAAAAGCACCTCACAGTCTGTGGATTTACTCTGATGTCACCAGCGGCGGCCGAACGGCACAAGCCACTTTGACGTAAAAATGGAGATGTTTTGAGTGTTGGAATTGCAGCCACATTTCGTGACCGACAGGGCGTAGAGGCAGCAATATCACAGTACAGGGAACAGTTTCCTTCGCCAAGGTTACCGGTATCGACGAAAGCATTGGGCAGATGCTCGGTTCTATGCGGACGCCATCAAAATGGCTTCCATAGTTGCCATTTGGGCAACCGCTTTGCTTACACTGCTGGTTACGCTGTTGTTTATAAAAATGCTGGTGATAAAAGATCGATATCCCATCGCCATACTAAAATCAATGGGATTCACCTGTGCGGATATCCGCAGGCAGTATTTACGCGCTCCATCACCGTGCTGGCACTGGGTGTAATCTTCGGCACGTTTGGCGAACACACTGGGAGAGCTTGTGGGTATCGCAATCGTTTCTTCCTTTGGTGCAGCAACCTTTGATTTTGTGTTAAACCCATGGTTTGTCTATCTTGTTTCACCTCTGCTCATTGGAGGCTGCGTCGCCACCGCCACCATTTTGGGCATTTCCGGCATCCAGACATTAAAAATATCCGAACATATTAAGGAGGTTTAGCATGATAAATCACATGATGAGAGGGAAAGAGCCTGGAATGATAAATCACATGATGAGAGGGAAAGAGCCTGCCATGATGAATCATATCATTACCGGAAAAGATATGGTGAAAATCTTTGGCAGGGGTGATGAAAAGATCAAGGTACTGAACGGAGTCAATGTGGAAATAGGAAAGGCGAGTTTGTTGCCGTAATGGGGCAGTCCGGATCGGGAAAATCTACACTGTTCGCCCTCAGCGGCATGGACGAGCTTACAAGCGGGTCGGTGAAATTTGGCAGTACTGAACTATCTGCGCTCAGTGAAAACGCACTGGCGGATATTCGCAGGACAAAAATGGGCTTTGTATTTCAACAGCCCACCATGCTGAGAAACCTGAATCTATTGGATAATATCATCCTTCCCGCCGCAAACGAGGGCAAGAGGGATACTGAGAAATCGCAAAAGGCGAAAGCCTTGATGAAGAGAACGGGGATTGAAGAGCTGGAAAATAGGGATATCACAGAGGTTTCGGGCGGCCAGCTCCAGCGGGCCAGTATCTGCCGTGCCCTCATGAATGCACCGGAGATTCTCTTTGCCGACGAGCCAACCGGTGCGCTCAACTCAAAATCGGCGGAGGAAATCATGGGACTGCTGGTGGACATCAACAAAGAAGGTACTGCCATATTGCTTGTGACCCACGATGCAAAAGTTGCGGCCAGAGCGGGCAGAGTTTTGTTTATGAAGGACGGGAATATTGTTTCTGAACTGACTCTGCAAAAGTTCAGCGGCAGGGATATAGAGGCGAGAGGAGAACGTACTGCTGGGATGGCTGTAGTGGGTATTTAGAAAGATCTCAGATCTTCCTTCATTAGCCTCGGGCTTGTTTGGCTTATGCCGCGCTCGGCACCTTCAGAAGACATGTACTGAGGGAAAGCTACCACGGCTTGTCTTCGCAAAGATTATTCCATAAAAATTCAATGCTTTCACAGTCGAATATCAACTGAGCCTCCATGTGATACGGCTTACGCTTCGACCATATGCAGCATTGCATGTTCTAAGTATAAAGCCTTCCAATATCCGACGCCCAACTGACCGCTTCTTTGAACAATCCTCAAGATTCTTCCTGGGGTTCACAAAGGCGATTTCGCCAAGGAACTTATTTCAGGAAGTGACCTTCAGTTTGGCAAAGCACTTTTCGGCACCGCCTCCTGCGTGGCTCGCAAACAAAGCGATCCGTTTGCCCTGAAGCTCGTATTGATGAATAAAACTCTTTATCGGCGGGGTATATGATCCTGCCCAGACCGGCGTTCCGATTAAAATGGTCTCATACGGGTTTAAATCAATATGGTCGTTGATGAGCTTCGGCTTATCACCGAAAATAACGCTCTTTCCTCCCCAGAAATACTTGGAAAATCCTTCTGTGGGGTATTGCTTGCTGGTTTTTAATTCGATAATATCCGCGTTCATTGTTTTGGCAATGATTTCAGCAATAAATTTTGTGTTGCCGTCAAATGAAAAATATACAACCAAAGTACTCATTATAATTCTCCTTCATGATTCATTTTTTTTTCTATCACTCACTGTTTCTGACATATTCTAAAGCTGATTGATTACTCACTGTTTCTGACAACTTCTTTCTCTGAAATTATTTCCTTGGCCAAAACAGCCCAATCTCTCATTGCAGAATAGATATAAACGCCGCAGAGTGCGGTTAGCTGGCTGTAAGTGCAGTCCGTGCCCTGGACTTTAAGTGCATCAAAATGCTCCATGTAACCGTTCATATCCTTGACCAGCTTTTCGTTTCTTTTGATGAAATCATCTAGATGTCCGAGCAGTACTTCCGGCTCAGTATTACCGCCGAAGGAAACCTTTAGAAGGATTTCATATCGGAGTTTTTCAATCTCAGGCTCCTCGCGAAGCCAATCCGAAAGTTCTTTCCTCCCTGCGTCAGTTATGCTGTATAAGATCTGTCCGCGACGGTTTCCGGTTTCCGTATTGTCGGAACTGACGGCAAGCCCTTCGGCGACCAGTTTTTTAAGAGAAGGGTATATCTGACCGTAACTCTCCTGCCAGAAATGGCTATATTCGTTCTCAATCCATTTTTTAATCGTGTAGCCGGTAAGCGGCATCCGCGCCAGCATTCCCAGTATGACATATTTTGATTTGCCTGTATTTTCTTTCATGCGTGTACATCCTTTTTGTGAATAATATATCTTAATAATATATCATAAAGATATGATGGTCAAGGCAAAAATACTTACAAGATCAGTCAAAAGATATTTTTCTGTACTCTCCGGGCAGCAAACCGGTGCTTAGACGGAAAAGTTCGGCAAAACGGCCGGCATTGGAATAACCCACCGTCTGTGCCACCTGCCCGATTGTCAGGCCGGTGGAGGAAAGAAGATGTTCTGCCTGGCTCATACGCCGCTGCTGAATGTATTCCGTAATGGTGCAATTGTGATAAAGCTTAAAACTGGACTTTAATTTCGTCGTTCCCATACAAGCAATCTTCGAAAGGAGCTGTAAGGGAAGATCAAACGCGAAATGATCATTGATGTAGGCTGTGACCGTTTTCAACTGTTGTAAGTCTTGTGATGAAAGTTTAGAGGCGGATTTTGTCCGACTCTTTTTTTGCTGCTCAAAAACCAGAGCAACAGCTTCGGCCACCTTCGCTTCATAAAACAGTTTCGCCGAGAATCCTTCGCCGCAATAGTTTTTTACCTGGGACAAGAGTTTGACCATTTCAGGAAACTCTGTGGTTTGATCCACAAAGCGGAATGCATCGTAGGGATTTGTATATTCCCCCGGATATTGTTTCTTCAGATGATCCTCATAATAGGCCGGCATAATTTCAATGCCGATGCGCGGACCGGAATTTTCTTGTGTACCAGAATCTTATAAGGCTGATATCCTCCAATGATCGTTTTATGCATCCTGCTGTCAGCCTGCGGTAAGGGTCAGTTCCTCCCGGAGATTGACTCATATTGTGTAATGCTAAGGCATTCAGGAAGATTAAACTCCAAAAACGAATCCTCATGAAAATAAAAGTCATGAACTTTAATATCAAATAGATTTTTTTGTCCATAGGTCCAGTAATATCCCTGGCCTATTTCCTCTGACAATCTCCAGCATAGGCCCATGGCGCCAAATCGATCATTATCCGGTTCGGCGGTAAAACCATGCTCCACTAACAATGGCATGTAGATATCGTCAATAATATCATTCAATTGAAAATCACCTCCTTGTCACGATCGGACGGAAGTTTATACGATAAAGACAAACCGTATTCCATACCGTTGACGCTAATCTTCTAAAACAGGTATACTGAACTACGTTGTTAGAAGCAACTAACTGAATTATACTGAGACCTTTCCTTTCTGTCAATATGATGAGCAATTAGTCTTGATGGGCAATCGGATTATGACAGGGGATCGTCAAAAACAAGGAGGAAACACCATATGACCAACGAAATATATTCCGAAATAAAGGGGCTCACGGTAAAAGATCTTGTAACCATAGGAATTTTTACGGCGCTGTTTTTTATTTTTACACTCATTGGAGGGATTCCATTTGCACCCAATCCGGTACTCACCTTCTATATGCCGCTTGGTTCCGCACTGCTTTGCGGTCCCATATTCCTGCTTCTGGTTGCAAAAGTACCGAAGCGCTGGACAATCACGATTCTCGGCATTATCGTAGGGCTGATCTTCTTTGCCACCGGCATGCACTGGGCCATGGATCTTGGATATATGGTAATGGGATTCATAGCGGATCTGACTGCCGGAATAAAAGATTATAAGAGCAAAAAAATGAATATCCTTTCCTACGTGCTGCTTTGCCTTGGTGCTACAGGGACCTACATCGTTTTTTTCCTTGATCCGGCAGGATGGAGCAGTACTATGCTGAAGAACGGAACCGAGCAGGATTATCTCGATACCATGAATGCCGCCGCACCGCCCTGGATGCTGGCCGTCATTCTGATTGGTACAATTGTGGCAGCCGCCAGCGGATGGATCGGTGCAAAGCTTCTAAAAAAGCAATTTGAAAAAGCGGGCCTCACAGCATGAACAAACAATATCATTCCATTGCCCTTGACCCCAGAACAAAGCTGTTTCTACTGGTAGTCGTAATTTTATCCGCCGCCATGGCGCCGTCGCTATCATACGAACTGTGCCTTGTCATGCTGATTGCCGTTGTTGGTATCTGTCTGGGGCGGATACGCTGCAGCGTTATCACCGCCGCCGTTTACGGTATATTCTATGGGTTAACGGTACTGATGCTGAATACTGCGGATGGTAATCTTCGGACGACCCTGATTGCTTTTCTAGGACTCGTACATAAGGTATACCCCTGTGGAATGATGGCTGGAATCATTATATACACAACAAAGGTAACAGAATTTATGGCTGCGATGAACCGCATACACGTACCTAAAAAACTGGTGATTCCGCTGGCTGTTATGCTGCGCTACCTTCCCGTCGTCAGAGAGGATTGGCGCTTTATAAAGGATGCCATGCGGCTGCGGGATGTTTCCCCGACACTGGTGGGTCTGATTATCCATCCCGCCATGACCCTGGAGTGTGTTTATGTGCCGCTGATGATGTCAGCATCCAAAACCGCCGACGAGCTTTCAATAGCAGCAGTGACGCGGGAATCGAAAATCCCATACCCGCACCTGCCTGACCCGACTTCAGTTTGGGTTTTCTGATCTTTTCGCGGCAATTTGCTTTTCCGGGTGGTTGGCTGCAGGTCGGTTTTGGTAAGGAGAGGGTCAAAGGAGGGTACAATGATTGAACTTAAAAATGTAACTTTTTCATATTCCGGTCAAGGTGACGGCGGACTGAAGAATTTCAGCCTTTCTGTCAGGAGCGGCGAGTGTATTCTTCTCTGCGGACGCAGCGGCTGCGGGAAAACCACGGTTACCCGGCTGGTGAACGGCCTGATACCACACTTTTTTATCGGAGAGCTTACTGGTAGCGTGATGGTGAACGGGATGGAGGTTGCCAGAACGCCCCTGTATCGAACTGCAGAAAAAATCGGCTCCGTGTTCCAGAACCCGCGTACGCAGTTTTTCAATGTGGATACCGACAGCGAGATTGCTTTTGGCCTGAAAACGCGGCACTTCCTCCGGAGGAGCTGCGCAGTCGGGTAGACTGTACAGCACAGGAGCTGGGACTTGCGCCGCTGCTTGGACGAAATATCTTTGAACTATCAGGGGGTGAAAAGCAGAAAATTGCATTTGCTTCCGTCTATGCCATGCATCCGGAGATTCTCTTGCTGGATGAGCCGTCTTCCAATCTGGACATGTCGTCTATCCAGACGATGAGGCAGCACCTTTTGCTGGTGAAGCAACAGGGAAAGACCATCCTGATCGCGGAGCACCGGCTGTATTATCTGTTGGAGCTTGCCGACCGCATCGTATATATGGAACAGGGAGAAATCGCAGGGGTTTACACACCAGAAGAGCTGCGTCGGCTTCCTGCACGGATGCGGCAGAATATGGGGCTTCGCGCTGTCAGCATGGAGGAGGTCCGTTTGCCCGGAGAATCTCGGCCACGAAAGCCCACCCCGATTTTGGAACTGAAAAACGTATCCGTAAGCTACAAAATCGGAAGGTTTTAGAGAACCTGTCTCTGACCGCATCAGCAGGAGAAATCATTGTGTGGTGGGGCATAATGGCGCAGGAAAACGACCTTTCTCGCAGCTTGTGGGCTGCACCGGAACTGCGACGGTAAATTTCTCTGGGAGGGCGTTCCCCAGAGCCATAAAGCGCGGAGCAAGCGCGCTTACCTCGTAATGCAGGACGTGAACTTCCATTCGCCGAGAGTGTGGAGCAGGAATGTATGCTGGGGATAAAGAATCCGGATTTAGTACTGGCGGAGTCTACGCTGGAACTGTTGGGACTCAGTCTATTGAAACAACAGCATCCAGGCACACTGTCCGGAGGGCAGCGCAGCCTGGCAGCAGCGGTGAGTATGATGTGCAAGAAAGATGTTGGAGAGTTTGACGAACCCACCAGCGGTCTGGATTATGATAGTATGACGCAGGTGGGGATGCTATTGAAACGGCTGTCCAAGATGGGCAGGTGATTTTCGTCGTTACCCACGACTATGAATTTGTATGCAGTGTATGCTCCCGCCTGTTACATCTTGACGAAGGTGAAATGTCCGATGACTTGCTGGTAAACCGGGAAAATCAGGAAAAGCTCCGAACGCTGTTCGGAGCGGATCTGTGAATGGAGGTATTTTGATGGAACACAAAGAGGAAAAACTCTTGCTCTGCTGCTTCAATGGGCTGGGCGGGATAAATATTATCTGTACCTGTCCGTATTGGTTGCGTTGATCAGCGGGCTTTGCACGGCGATTCCATACTTTGCGCTGTATCGCCTCATGGATGCGGTGCTGACAGGTATCGGCACACGGCAGATGATCGCGCAGTGTGCTCTGATGGCCTCTGCAGCTGTTGCCGGACGATTTGCGCTGTTTGATTTGCGGGAGTCCTTTCCCACAAAGGTGCTTACGGTGCGCTGTTTCGGGTGCGGTGCATGATTACTCAGCATATGGCACGTGTTCCGCTGGGTGCGCGAACGCGCACCGGAGATATTAAGACTGTCATGAATGAGGATATCGAAAACTGGAGCTATTTCTGGCGCACAATCTGCCGGAGCTAGTGTATTATCTGGTAGGCCCGCGCTGCGATTTTTATTTATCTGCTCACAGTCAATGTACCCTTGCGCTGATTTCCTGATTCCGCTCTTCCTTGCGATGGTGGTTATGGGGATGATGTTCCGTGGGCGGGCACTCTAATGGGCGAGCCAGCCATGCCATTACAAGTCTCAATTCAGTAATGATTGAATACATTGGCGGCATGAAGCTCATCAAGGCTTACAACATGGGCAGCCGGTCATTTCAGAAATTCTCAGAGGCCATACAGGAGGAAAATGACGTCTGGAATGAAATGTCCTGTAAAATGGGGCCTTTATATGGGCTTTCGTCATCGTTGTGGAATGCGGTATGTCGCTCATGGTACCTGTCGGCGGCATGTTCTTTTTAGGGTTCTTTGCTGCCAGCGTCTTCTTATTGTTTGCGTTTGTCGGTTCCTTATATCTGACGGAGTTGCGTCCTTTGCAGGAATTGGGCAGCGGTTTTGCAGAGGTGTTAAACGGACTTCGCAAGGCAAAAGAACTCTTAGCATACCTGCTTTTGAGGGCGGCAGCGCTTTCCGCAAAGCTGTGAGATCGAACTGAGAAACGTATCCTTTCCTACAGGATGGATGCCGGCTTTGGCGGAAGGGCGGACGGCCCAGCTCGGGACTGTGGGACGGATGTGCTGCACGACTGTAATCTGAAGCTTCCGCAGGGGAAGAAGCTGGCACTTGTAGGCAGCTCCGGCGCCGGGAAAAGTACCATTATTGAACTGATTTCCCGCTTTTATGATGTACAGGAGGGCGAAGTCCTGATCGGCGGGAAAAATGTTCGGGAAATACAATACGAAGCACTTCTCGAAAATATTTCCATTGTCTTTCAGAAAGCATTCCTTACACGGGAGAGCGTGCTTGAAAACATCCGCATGGGCACCGAGGCGACGCTGGAGCAGGTGCGGGCTGCGGCGAGGGCGGCACAGATTGATGATTTCATTCTGTCTCTGCCTGAAGGGTACGACACAAAGGTCGGCAGCTTTGGTTCCCGTTTTTCAGGTGGTGAAAAGCAGCGGATCGCCATTGCAAGAGCCATCCTGAAAAATGCGCCCATCCTGATTTTGGATGAGGCTACGTCGGCTGCTGATCCTGAAAATCAGGTGGAAATCGATCGGGCCATTGCAAATTTATGCCATGGAAAAACAGTGATTATCATTGCGCACCGGCTGAGTGCTGTGGGGATGTGCGATCAGGTTGCGGTGGTTGAAAATAGGACGATTTCCTGCTCTGGAACCCATGAGGAAATGCTGGCAGCCAGCACCTATTACAAAAAAGCATGGGACGATTATGAAGCGGCACGGAGGATCGAGTATCGTCAGGAAGGGGGCACAGATCATGCAAACTGAAGTAAATCCTAATGGAAAGGCACCGTTTATGGAAACTGAGGAAAACCCCATGAGGAAGATGCGATTTCCTCAAACTGAGGCAAACCCCATGAGAAAGAATAAGAATTTCCGTATCGGACTGATGCTGAACGTTATGGAAGGCATTTTGTCCGGCAGCAATTTCATGCTGCTTTACGCAGTGATGCAGGCACTGTGGAGTGGAATGCTTGACATGGGCAGGATTTATGTTCTTGCCGGAAGCCTGGCGGCAATTTTTGTGATGCGGCTTGTTATTTACAGCACCGGCTATGTGCGGTCACAAATTGGTGGCGCAGAAGTCAGCAGGCAGATTCGTCTGTTTCTTGGCGACAAGCCGGCGGATTCCTTTATCCCGGTTTTCACAGGGCAGGTGGAACCTATATCAATACGCTGACAGCCAATGTAAACAGCTATGAGAAAATTCTGACCCATAAGGCTGGGGATCTGGCGAAGAACATCTCCCTGTGCACGATGCTGGTAGTATTTGTAGGAAGCATCTGGCTTCCGGCCGGGGAATCCTGCTTGGAGGGTTGCTTCTGATCCCGGCGCTTTGGCTTTCCTTTCGCGCAGTAAACAAATACGGAAACCAGAAGAATGCCATCAGTGCAGAAGCGGTCAGCAGTATCGTTGAGTATGTCTCTGGAATTCAGACTCTGCGTGCCTATGGGGTGGGCGGTGCTCGCAACAAGACCACTGTCGCGGCAATGAAGGCATTCAGCGACATCTGCTTCTATTATGAAGCAAAGGTGATTCCCATCGGGTTTGTCTATTCCATTTTACTTGGATGACCCTTCCGCTGACCATGTGGACTGCTTCCATACCATGGGCCGAGGGCACTGGAAACTGTCTCCTATCTGCTTCTGTGCATGCTTCCCTTATTCTATTCCAAGCTGTGCGGAACGATTTTCATTGACTTGACCAGTTATAAAAATATGATGATCTCAAAAGCAAATTACAGGTATGATGAAGGAGCAGGAGGAGACCGGCGGTAATACCGGTTTTTACCCGTTGCGTTTGACGTTGTCATGGAGGATGTTTCTTTCTCCTATCATCCCGGCGAACCGGTGTTGCAAGGAGTCAGTTTTACAGCGAAGGATGGAAAACTTACAGCGGTAGTCGGGGATTCGGGCTGCGGAAAATCCACCATTCTGAATTTGATCGCTAAATATTACGAACCCCAAAGCGGCAGCATTTCCATTGAGGACAGTCTGTAAAGGGCGTACCGGCGGCACAGGTGCTGGGTCTGGTCTCCATGGTGGATCAGGACATTTTTCTTTTTGACGATACGGTGCGTAATAATATCCGATATGCTAGGATGTCTGCTACGGACGCTGAAGTGGAGGGCGCCTGCCGGGAGGCAAATTGTGAAAGCTTTATTCTGAAGCTGCCCCAAGGATATGACACAAGGATTGGTGAAAATGGGAATTTCCTGTCCGGCGGAGAGCGTCAGCGTTTATCCATTGCAAGAGCGATTTTGAAAAACAGCCCGATTCTTCTTCTCGATGAGGCAACCGCAAGCCTGGATATCGAAAATGAGTTGGCGGTCAAGCAGGCCGCGCGTGCCGCTGCCAGAAAGAAAACCGTGATTATGATTGCACACACACTTTCTGTGGTGCGCGGTGCCCATCGGATTCTTGTCGTCGAAAGAGGCAGAATTGCCGAATTCGGGACACATGAGGAACTACTCGCCCTAAATGGAAAATACAATGCCATGTGGCAGGCGGAATTAGCACTTTCGTAACAGTAAACAAGGATGTCTGTGAAAGCTACTTTAAATGGTGCGCTTGTGAGCGGTAATAATGGTGAAGCTGCGCGCATTTACTGTTATTTCACAGCCATCTGCAGCAATATACCAGTTCTTGCCCTTTCGGGTAACAATGGCATTTGGTGCTTTAATTTTTTCGCGGCACCAGAGAACTACATCATCCGTGTCCAGATTCAGGTTTTTTCGGATTCGTTCCATGCCCAAATCTGTGGTTTGCAACTGATCTAAGTTCGATAGCAGCAACGCTGAGCTGCAGTTATCCTCAGCTGAAGTCTGGGGTGCTCTAGTCTGCTTAGCTGAAGTCTGTGCTGCTGCAGCGTGTGCTCTAGTCTGCTGTGCCGAAGTCTGTGGTACTGCAGAGGGGCCTATTTTAGACAGTTCCTCTGTAATCAGTTCTTTCGATAGATACATTGCTTTCAATC
Source organism: Clostridiales bacterium (assembly GCA_015243575.1). Taxonomy (NCBI): domain Bacteria; kingdom Bacillati; phylum Bacillota; class Clostridia; order Peptostreptococcales; family Anaerovoracaceae; genus Anoxybacterium; species Anoxybacterium hadale. Next base: position 2,472,255 of record CP042469.1, on the reverse strand, counting down.
GGTTGCGCAGCAGGGTGTGCTGCGGTTTGCCCTCGGGGAATTTCTCCTGCGCCTTTTCACACTTATGAATGATCGAGTTAATAGCGCGAAGGGCCTCGGATAATTCCTCTCCAGTATAATTTTTCATAGCGTTTACCTCAATTTATTATCATCAATCAATTTTATCACAGTGCATCCGCCAAAGAAAGGAGCCGATTAATAACCGATTAATATACTCCGATTAACCGCGTCACTGATTCTTGCGAGGTCATGTGAACATAAGCTTCAATGTCGCCTAAATGGTTATATACCAATTGTTCCTCCACACCCGGCGGCGCATATACCATATAAATTACGCGAGTGGTATGCTTGGTAATGGCAGTTCTCAAGTCCGGGCCCCGAAGAATACTTGAAAGAATGCTCTTCTGATCTGCGATCATGCAATCTTCCGGTATGGTTACTACAGATTTCACTCATCGTAGTATAGCCCTCTTTGCCAGTTGAGATGCGCAGGCTGATCGGCGACTGAATCTGATCCAGATCATGGCCTGCTGTCAGGAGCATGTTTTTAACTCAGCCATAAACATTGCTTCCACTGCCGGAAGCCCGGTTGGAATGGGTTTGCCCTTTATGACGGATTCGAGCTGTGACAGCACATGATAGGTGTACCCAAATTTTTGTAGTATGCGATATAGGCATCCATTGGCCTCTGTGCTTTCAGATCGTTGCGGGATGTCTGGGCATACTTTGCTTTTATTGTAACTTCAAGTTCGTCACGGACAACCTTGAGCGTATCGCGATCAGCATTATTTTGCACATTCTCCATAATCAGAATAATCGCGCATTTGGCTGCACCGCTTGTTTCATTATTAAAAATATCCATTGTTTTTCCTTTCTTGTCTTATTCTCTAAATTGAAGATGTTTTATTGTCACTGATACCATACGGGTTCGTCACTGCCCTCCAAAACACATTGCACAGCAGTGGACCCGACAGTATAATAATAACTGTATTGATTCGTAAGAAGAGCCGGTTTGGCGCGGATTTAAGAGAGCCAGTGGGGGGGAACGGATGTATTCAAACGAAAAGACGTGGCGCAAGGTTCAGGTATTTTTACCTTATGAAAATCGCCTTTTTTCAGAAAACCTGCCGGATGAAGTATTTATCCAGGCAGGAAATGCCAGAATCCATATTGATCATTATCCGTCGGAGGCTCCAAAAGCGACAATTATTCTCTTTCATGGTGTTGGAGGCAATGGCAGACTGCTGTCCTTATCGCAGTTCCTCTGAACCGGCAGGGGTACGAGATTATATGTCCGGATCTTCCGCTTTATGGATATACGGATTATACGGGTACAATTTCTTATCATCATTGGGTAGATTACGGAGTAGAAATTGCCAAGCAGTTTCAAAGGGCTGATGTTCCGCTCTTTCTCTTCGGGTTAAGTGCCGGTGGGATGCTTGCTTATCAAGTCGCCTGTGAAATGGACTCCATCAATGGGGTAATGGCGACCTGTCTATTGGATCAACGCAATTCTACTGTCACGAAAAAAACTGCCAGCAATCCGCTTGCTGCAATTGCAGGGAAGCCATTTCTCAAATTATTGCACAGACCGCTTGGCGCCATGAAACTGCCGATGAAAGCAGTTTGCAACATGCGTGCAATTGTGAACAATCAGGAGCTTGCCGAATTGCTCATGGCGGATAAAAGATCCTCAGGGGCAAACGTATCGATCGAATTTTTATACTCCATGCTTAACCCTCTGATAAAAATAGAGCCCTGCAAATTTGACAAGTGTCCCGTACTGCTTGTACATCCGCAGAGGGACAACTGGACAGATCTCTCACTGAGTCAATTGTTTTTTAACGAGCTGCGCTGCAAAAAAGAACTAAAACTGTTATACGGGGCCGGTCATTTTCCCATTGAGCCGGAGGGGTTAAAACAGCTGGAACTTTATTGCGTGGATTTTATAAGTAAGTTTAGCAGATGAGGCAAGGATGGGCTGGCGCATTATTTGCTGACTGCATTATTATGCGGATCTAGAACTTTATATGGATTGAGGAACGGGCGCAAGGCGGCTAGCATCTGTTTTTCTGCGCTTCCAGGGCGCCCCTTATGATTGATTGCTCCAGCACCAACGCTCCAGCGGTGCCGACCTGGGTCACGATTGCGTCCCGGGACCGCTGACATCGACACCGGGAAATGCTCCGCTGGGACAAAGGATTACCGTACATCCTGTACGTCCGCTTTTATCTTCTGCATGGCCAACCAGAATACCGGGAACATCGGTGAGTCCTCCCTGGGTTAATGAATACACATCCCGATATTTTTCATAAATCAAAGTTATCGCATTCCTTTCCTATGTAGGGCAATATACTGTCCCCATCTATCATATTAAGAGAAAGGAAATGTGTGAATGGAGGTATTAATATGATATTGCGCAGGGATTTCCTGGAGATTATGAATCGGCTGATTGGGCCGCTGGACGAAAATACGGGCGCTTTGATTTACGAGAATATCGACTGCTTTTTACATCCAATGGTTGGTTTGTTTATGCCCGCCAGTGGACAATGTGAGTATGCTGTTACGCCAAGTCATACCCATCCTGCATTTTCATTTGTCTACTATTTTGATTCTGCCAATGAATTAATCCTTGATGGCAAACGTATCTCTTACGATATTTCCGATGGCAAATGTCTGGTTGCCATGTCACCGGGCTTTCCGCATCAGGAGCCGGAGCAGGACGGCTTTCAAAGCTATATTGCAATTCAGATCGATTCTGAACTGTTTTGTAAAACTCTTGATCAGTATGAACTGTCATTGCCCGTTTTTCACGGCGAGCAGTTCGAGCCGCACTCGGAGCTTTTAGGCTTGCTGAAGTGTTTCATGCTGGAAGCCAGTGAATACGAACGCAGGAACTCTGAATACTTAAACCAGCTGGCTTTGGCTGTGGCACATCTGATCGTGCGATCGGTTCTTTCCAGTACCCATCAGCTGCCTCCGTTATACGATCGATTTGAGGTAGATAAAGCCATCGCCTATATGAACAGCCACTTTGCAGAAAAGGTAACCGTAGAAGAACTGGCAGCGCTGACCAATCTATCAACCAGCCACTTCTCAAAGATATTCAAATCCGTTACCGGAGAGACTCCGATTGATTTTCTAAAAACCATGCGACTAAAAAAAGCACGGAATCAGTTGATCAACAGTGCCGATAATATGACTGAAATTGCACTGAAATGCGGTTTCAACTCCTCCTCTTATTTTTCCTCCTGCTTCATTGAAAAGTACAGAATGACTCCAACTGCTTTTCGTCAGAGCATTCAACAGTCAAAGAACGCAGAATTTTGATAATTTGCACTGGAATATTGAAAGCGATCCATCCCCTCTTTTGTTTAGAATGGTTTTATTAAAACAAAAGGAGGAATTGAATCATGAATGAATTGCTTACGGAAGTTCTGTTGTTTGCAAATCAAAATCCAAGCAGCTGGCTTGCAACCTGTGAGGGCGATCAGCCGCGGGTGCGCGGTATGCTGCTGTGGTTTGCCGACGAAACCGGGTTTTACTATCACACCGCAAAGGCGAAGAGCCTGTACAGTCAAATGAAAGAGAACCCAAAGATGGAGGCGGCTTTTATCCGAAACGCGGATCAACCGGAGTTCGAGATGCTCCGCGTAACGGGAACGGTTGAAATCCTGAATGACCAAGCGCTGGAAGAGCGTTTGAAAGAGGAACGGGCATGGCTGTGGGGAAATGTCCAGCAGTCAGAAGTAAATACGGAGGTCGTCATATTCCGTATATCCCATGGTTCGGCTTATATTTGGAACATGGCGTGGAATGTGAAGGAGGCGGAGGCACCGAGGGTTGAATTTTAGGTGACATAAATAGATAATGGGAGGAACCAATTTGGTGTTGGTTCCTTTTTTTCATGCTATCGCAAATATATGCAAAATGGGATACTGGTGACTTTTAAAAGAGTAACTGCAGGTGTTGCAACTTGTCTAACTAACAAAAACTAGAATAAACAAATTAAATATGGAAATATTTTCATTCTACATATTGCTTTGTCTGACTTCGTTATGATATCTTAAAAAGAAGGTAGAGGATATGTTATATTGTGTCGTTATAAGAAATTCTTTGTAGTAATTTGCTTTAGAACACATTTTTATGATGGTTTTGAATTAAGGTTAAAGATATCCAATAACGAGTTTTATCAGAATATCCGATGATATTCTTTGCGAAAGGAGTGTCTCCATGAAAACGAAGCCTCTCCCACCATATGCGCCAACTCTAATAGAATCAACTCGCGCCATCGGCTACACATTAGAGACGGCGATTGCTGATATAGTCGATAACAGTCTATCGGCATCAGCTTCATGCATAGAAATTTTCTTCTTTCCAGTGGGGGATTCTTACATAGCCATTCTTGATGATGGTTATGGAATGGATGTCGATGCACTTGAAACCGCAATGCGTTATGGGAGTCAAAATCCCAATGAGAAGCGTTCTGCAAATGACTTGGGGCGTTTTGGGTTAGGCTTGAAAACGGCGTCATTATCGCAATGCAGGACGCTAACTGTCGTTAGTAAACAACATAACCATATAGAAGCTTGTTGCTGGGACATTGACCATGTGATCCATGCTCACGATTGGTCGCTATTAATTCTTGATTCGGAGGAGGACTTCAATGCAATTCCTCAAATTGAGGAGTTGAGGAAACTAGAATCAGGAACTCTTGTGGTTTGGCAAAACCTCGATAGGCTTAAAGTCGGTGAATTGGACTTTAGCCGCTCAATGGGAAAAAAGATGGATGATGTGCGTAGTCATCTCTCTTTAGTTTTTCACCGATATATAAGCGGGGAACCAGGTCTTAAAAAAATGCAACTAATGATGAATAACACTCCTGTCGAACCTGCCGACCCATTCCTTTCAAAACGAAATACACAGATAATGTCTGATGAAATTATGAATATTGAAGGTTCAAAGGTTATTGTCCGCCCCTATATACTTCCCCATATCTCAAACTTAACCAACGAGGAAATAGCAGCCCTTGGCGGCAAAGATGGGTTGCGCAAAAGCCAAGGCTTTTATATTTATAGAAATAAACGTTTGTTGGTATGGGGTACATGGTTTCGGATGATAAGACAGGCTGAGCTCTCCAAACTGGCTCGCGTTCAAGTTGATATTCCCAATAAACTGGATAATCTCTGGACACTTGATATAAAAAAATCCACTGCAATGCCACCAGAAGAAGTGAGAAACAATCTCAATTCAGTAGTTGAAAGGCTTGCCGAAAACAGCAAGAGAACGTGGATATTTCGGGGAAAGAAAGAAACTAATGACTCCATAGTCCATGTCTGGCAACGGTTTAAGGGAAAACAAGGCGGAACGTATTACACCATAAATAGAGACCATCCGCTACTTGAAGTATTTGAAGACGAATCGCAACAGGTAAAGAAAAATATAGAAAATCTGCTAAAAGCGATTGAGAGCGAACTTCCTCTCAGTTCACTATATTTGGATTTGAATTCTGATAAGCCCGTGGAAAATGAAACGGAAGCTACGGTGCAAGTTGTCGGGGCGTTGCTACAAGACTTGCTTGCCCAAATTCCAACTGATTCTGGAAAGGCGGAGCTACTGGATCGGCTTTCTGTTTCAGAGCCATTCGTATATTACCCTCAGCTTATTGAAAAATACAAGGTAGGAGGAAACACTCATGGCGGGAACTAGTACTGAATTGCTTGAAGGCATTATTTCAACAACAATAAATACAAAATATCCGGATATTCCGCCTACCGAAGCGGAATTTGATGCTGAAGTGAATGCATTGCGTCAATCACTGGCCGTTTTGTATCCTGTTAGTGATGAAGAATTTGCAGAAATCAAACGCAAAGTCAAAGCTAATATCGTCGTACAAATGGACTTAGGCGTTCTCATAAAAGACAGGCAGCAGCATCTGCCGTGGCTTTCAGCGCGGCGTTCGACATTAGATTTCTTCTTTTGGAACAGATACAAAAAATTCCTTGAGGAAGTAAAGCACTGGAATCCTCGTGTAACAGGAAATCTTGGGCGCGTTTCGGATGAGATTGTTGACTATCTTGGAGATCCCAAAAGCGATGCTCCATTTCAACGACGTGGACTTGTACTTGGCGATGTTCAATCCGGGAAAACAGCTAACTACACCGCAATTTGCAATAAGGCTGCAGATACCGGCTACCGTGTTATTATTATTCTGGCAGGAACAATGGAAAATTTACGTCAGCAAACGCAGGAACGTCTTGATGCCGAATTTTCGGGAAGGATGAGCCAATACCTTTTAGACCCTAAGCAAGAGATTGAAAATGTGCCTGTTGGCGTAGGAAAATATGGACAGGAAAAGCAAATTGCGACATTTACATCCGTTACGAAAGACTTTGATAAAAACATTCTTCGTGCATTAAAATTGTCACTGCATAACGTGAATACTACCGTTTTATTCGTCATTAAGAAAAACAAAAGCATTCTCAACAATCTTATCAAGTGGTTAAAAAGCAATAATCTTGATGCAAGAGGGGCCATTAATCTTCCTATGCTGTTAATTGACGATGAAGCCGATAACGCTTCTGTTAATACCAAGAAAGAAGACGAAGACCCTACAGCAATCAACGACGCGATACGCCGCCTCTTGAAACTGTTCAGACAGGCATCGTATCTTGGCATTACGGCCACGCCCTACGCAAATATTTTTATCAATCCTGAAACAACAGATGAAATGCGGGATGATGATTTATTCCCGAGAGACTTTATTTATTCACTTGCGCCACCGTCAAATTATATCGGAGCAGAAGGTATCTTTGGTGAAGAAGCTCAATTCAAAGAAGCGCTTGAAGAACTATATCCCCAAGAGCTTGATGCCTTCTTTCCTTTCAACCATAAGAAGGATCTCGTTGTTTATGAATTGCCTCCAAGCATGCGAGAGGCGATTGCATATTTTTTGCTTGCTAATGGTATCCGTGATGTTCGTGGCGATAGAAAAGAGCATCGCTCTATGATGATTCACGTCAGTAGATTTACTGATGTTCAGAACCAGATTAGTGATTTGGTTTATAGGTGGGTAGAGGATATCCGTTCGGATCTGCAAAACTATGCCTGCTTAGCTGAAAACAAAAGTGATGAGATCGATAATATTGCATTCCTAAAAGCAATATGGACTAAGCACTACCTCTCAGAAAAAGCTGGTTCAAAAGACAGTCCTATGCCGTGGCATAAATATTTATCCGAGTATCTTTTTGCTTCGGTTGCTCCAATTGTAGTTCGTTCGGTAAACCAAAAAAGCAGCTCTACTGGCTTGGATTATTATAGCCATAAGGCAGAAGGATTACGAGTAATCGCTGTTGGCGGAAATAGTCTTTCAAGGGGGCTTACACTTGAGGGATTGTGCGTTAGCTATTTTTATCGTCGATCTCTTATGTATGATACCCTTCTTCAAATGGGTCGTTGGTTTGGTTACCGTCCAGGTTATGATGACCTTTTCAAAATATGGATCAGCATTGAGGCCATTGACTGGTATGGATATATAACAGCTGCTGCCGAGGAATTAAAACGAGAAATTGTTAGGATGAGGGATGCGAATCTTACGCCTATGGAATTCGGGTTAAAGGTTCGTCAAGACCCTGCCTCACTTATTGTTACGGCGAGGAATAAGATGCGATCAGCTACGCTTGTTAGTCGTCCCATTACTATATCCGGCCGTCTGCTTGAAACCCCTCGATTGAGAACGGATGCAAACATTTTGGCCGCAAATGAGAGGGTATTCAAAGAGTTCGTGAGAAATCTTTCTTCGATTGGTCAGAGAATAATCAGAGAGGATTCAAGATATTTTTGGTCGGGTGTCAAAAAAGATGAAATTGAGCAGCTCCTGCGGGACTTCAAAACTCATCCATGGCAGTTGAACTTTCAAGGTACTGCATTGGCTGATTTCATTAGAGACACCGATGATATGAGTGATTGGGATGTTTTTATTGCCGAAGGTGATGGATGCATCTACAATGAGCTGTTTTGTAATGGTAAAATATTGCCGATAAAAACAGAGAAACGTACTGTCAAAGCAACCAGTGGACAAATTAGCATAAGTGGAACCAAGGTTCGTGTCGGTTCGGGAGGGGCTGCCAAGATTGGTTTGGCGGAAAAGGCCCGAGAAATAGCGATAAAGAAGTTTCAGGATAATAATCCTGGAGTGCGGAATATTCCTGATAAGGCATACCTTGAGATAGATCGTCCACCAATTTTAGTATTGCATATTGTTGCTGTTGATAAGATAGGGACTGATGAAAAAGGAAATCTTCGTAGCCAAATTGATGAGGGCGTGCGAGTTCCTGACTATCTTTTTGCATTAGGAATCGGAATCCCCGATAATGGAGCTGAGAGAATTGCCAATTATATGGTGAATCTGGTTGAACTTCGCAGCTACTATGATACAGAGGAGGATGAAGACGAATGAAAATAACTCCTGAACTCCTTGAAAATCAATGGAACAGCATTAAGTACAAAGATGGTGGATTTTTACAGATTGATACACAACATCCGCTGGAATGGCATATTGGTTATCAGTCTATCAGCCAACGCACGCTTCTACTTGTCAGTGACACGGAATTTGGCATAGTTGAGTCCTCAAAGTCTATGATAGTAAGCCGTCGCAGACGAGAATCCGATAACTGTTGGACATTATCTTTTGAGCTGTTACGCAATGAGCAACAGGATGTGTTTGCAATTTTTTGTTGTGACATTATAGAACATTCCCGCTCTGCAACTAACAAGACGGAAGCTCTTAAATTAGTGATCAGCCGTTATAAGCAATGGAGCAAGCTACTGGAAACCCAACGGAATGGTCTGATGGATGAGCATAGCCGCAAGGGGTTACTTGGTGAACTTTTATTTTTAGAACAACGAATTACAACTGTTGGTGCAAACTTATCTGCGATACAAGGATGGTCAGGAGCGGATGGTGCCGATCAAGACTTCGTGTATTCTGATGGTTGGTTTGAGATAAAGAGCATCGGTGTGTCTGCAACCAGTGTCACAATATCGTCCTTGGAACAACTTGATTGTATTGATGAAGGAGAATTGGTGATTCAACAAATTGATAAGGTTGCGCCAGACAAGCAAGGGGCATTTTCGCTTAATGATGTAGTTCACAGAATCGGAACGATGCTTATTGATGACGTTGAAGCACTTGAATTGCTTCGCGCCAAACTTAGTGCCTACGGATACATAGATTTACAGGAATATTCAGAACAAAAGTATTTCTGTTCTGGTACGCTACGGTATGTGGTAGACAAGGATTTCCCGAGGCTTATAAAAAACAGCGTGCCACCACAAGTATCCTCGCTGCATTATGAATTAGATTTGCCCTCTTTAGTAAATTGGCGGAAGGAGTAATCAGATGGAAGCGCAAGATTTCAGGAAAGACTTTCTCGAAGACATTAAAGCCGATGCATTAGCGACCGGTGAGGGTTCTTGCGCTTCTTTTGTCAGCTCATTTGCCCGTTATTTGCAGGAATCCGAATATCTCATGGACTTTACCTCATCGTACTTCGAAGGAACAGGAAAGCAGAATCGCAAACTGCGTGTAGATGGATATGCCTACGATGAATTTGACAAGACCATGACCTTGATTATTGCAGACTATGACGTATCTGATGATATGCGCACCCTTGCGAAAACACAGGCAGGTCAGTTGCAAAACCGGCTGATTTATTTTATTGATAATGCTCTTAATACCCAACTTCATCGAAATGTAGAGATGAGTCGCCCGTGTTCAGACTTAGTTGACCTGTTGCGTGAAAAACGTAAGGAAATCCGCAAATACCAGCTGTTAATTCTTACAACAGCTGGTATTAGCTCAACTATCAAAATACTTGAATCTGATGATGTTGACGGTGTTCCCTCGGAGTGTCAGATTTGGGACATTGATCGTCTGTTTCAGCTTTGCGGCTCTGACACTGGACGTCATATCATAGAGATCAACTTTAAAGATCACTCTGAAAAGGGCATTCCCTGCTTGGAAGCGAGTGGCACTGCTACCGATGACTTCAAAAGCTATCTATGTATTATACCAGGTATCATGCTTGCAGATATCTATGATAAATATGGTAGTTCGTTGTTGGAAGGCAACGTCCGCTCATTTCTCTCTACAAAGGTGGCGGTAAACAAGAAGATACGCACCACTATCTTGCAACAGCCAGAACGGTTCTTCGCTTACAATAATGGAATATCGGCAACCGCAATGGATGTACAAATTGAGCATACTGAGCAAGGCCTGTTTCTTGTGTCAGCACAGGATTTTCAAATAATTAACGGAGGACAAACAACAGCTTCTCTCTCAAGTGCAAGGTATAACTATAAGGATAAAGCGAATCTGGGAGCAATTTTTGTACAGATGAAGCTGACTGTGATTGAACGTACTCTGGAGGAGGATGACGCAACCACGCTGGTTCAGAATATCTCTCGATCTTCAAATAGCCAAAATAAAGTTAGTGATGCGGACTTCTTCTCTACCCATCCCTTCCATGTTCAGATGGAGCGTTGTTCTCTCCGTTTAGGTGCAAGAGGTACTGGCGGACTGCAGTTTGAAACCAAGTGGTTTTATGAAAGGGCACGTGGCCAATATCTCCAGAAGCAAATGCGCATGAGCCCCAGTGAAAAGAAGAAATTTTTATTGCAAAACCCCAAAGATCAACTCATTACTAAAACTGATCTTGCAAAAGTGCGCAACACTTGGGAGGGATTACCACATATCGTCAGCAAGGGGGCGCAGGCCAATTTTACAGAGTTTGCGCAAAAAATTAGTGATGCATGGGACAAGGACGAAGGATTGCTTTTCGGAGACAAATATTTTCAGGAATCCGTTGCGCTATGCCTGGTTTTTAGGTATACTGAAACGATGATACCGCATCAGCCATGGTATCAACAGGGGTATAGAGCGAACATTGTGACGTACTCTATGGCTATTCTGCATAAACTAATACAGATGCAGTTTCACAAGAAAGACTTAGATCTAATTGGAATCTGGACTCGGCAAAATGTTCCGGTTGCAGTACAGAATGTACTTATAGAATTATCAGCGTATGTATATAACAAACTAACGGATCCAAAACGTGGCGTAGAAAATGTAACCCAATGGTGTAAACGTGAGGGCTGCTGGAGTAGTGTTCAAAATATTGAATACAAATTGCCAAGTGAAATTTGTGATTGTTTAGTTGGGCAGGAATCGATGAGGACTGTCGTGAGAGATGCGAAAGCGGACCGGCGTGTTGAAATGGATGCTGACGCAATGACAAAGGTAGTAGAAATTCCCCCAGCCCAATGGCGTAACGCAATGGATTTTGCCGCAAGCAAACAGATGATTACACCGGAAGAACATATGGCGTTGCGCATCGCCTGTCAGCTACCGTTAAAAGTTCCAACACCGGCACAGAGCAAAAAGCTTGTTGCATTATTGGGGAGATTATATGAGGAGGGATTCAAGCTATGAGTGATCAGACATCGCAAAAATATAGTATAGTCGACTTATTTGCGGGTGCAGGCGGACTCAGTTACGGATTCCTCCAAACTGGTCGCTTTACTGTGAAAGCCGCATTTGAAATGAACCCTAATGCGCAGTGCACCTACCTTCGTAACCATGAAATTGATAAAAGTTGTATGTACGGCGACGTCAAGGATGCCCTGTTAGAAGAAACAAAGCAGCGGTTGGGGCAAATAGATGTGGTTATTGGAGGCCCACCATGTCAAGGCTTTTCTAATGCCAATCGACAAAAGAATCATGCGATAAGCCTTAATAACTCTCTTGTAAAGAAGTTTGTTAAAGCGGTTCTTCATTTGGAACCCAAAGCGTTTTTAATGGAAAACGTCAGCATGCTTCAATCGGAAGTTCATCGTTTTTTCGTCTCCGATGAGGATGCAGATGACATTGAAAAATATGGCATTTCCACAGACGATTCACAAATACAACTTCTTGAACAAGAGTTCATTTTTAATGGTGTAATTGACATCGTGTCGGACTCAACTTTAATTGCTAATTATCTGTGGGAAGAAAATGATTATCTGGCGCTAAATGTGGTCTTCAAAAACCGTAATAACGAGGAAAAACTCAAGGCGGCATTAACAAAGCACCAGCGTAGACTGGCTTCTTTTTCTGCAAAGTTGATTGCCTGTCAGGGCAACAACTTTATTATTGAGCAGGGGCGAATTGCAGGAAATGCACTACAACATTATTATGATAACAATATGATTGAAGGACTTTGCGAAGCGATAAAGCCATCCATTTTACTTCAACGTATGCTCTCAAAAGCAAAGGAAATTAAAGATAATACCATTGCGGTTGGGTGGTTTTCTGTTGACGATGGCTTAGTGGCTCATGTCAAATCCATGTCTGTCTTAGACTATATAGTAACTATTTTAGGAGCTGGATGCAAAGGATATACCATTGAAAAAGGCGTTTTATCAGCGGCTACATTTGGTGTACCTCAGAAGCGAATGCGTTATGTAGTTTTAGGCGTAAAGAAAAACATCGCACACCATCTTGAATTACCTAAGGGAACAATTCAAAATGGAAAATTTAGAACTGTCCACGATGCCATATGGGATTTAGAGGGAGTTATTACAACAACCGATATCAATGAGGGTAACAAAGGGGCCCACTTGGATCAGGCACCTAAAGGGATGTCTGATTTAGGATTGGCATTGAGAGATTCTACTATATTACGTAACCATATATCTACTGAAACAACTGAACTTGCGCTTAAGAGATTTAAGGAAATTAAGCAGGGCCAAAATTTTCATAACCTTCCTGAAGAACTCAAGAAAAGTTATTCTGATTCCAAGCGCACACAAAATACTATATATCTTCGATTGATATATGATGAACCTTCGGGCACTGTAGTGAATGTTCGTAAATCTATGTGGATTCATCCTGTGCTACACCGAGCATTGAGTATTCGTGAAGCTGCACGTTTGCAAACATTCCCTGATAGTTTTGTGTTTTGTGGGTCCAAAGATTCCCAATATCAGCAAGTAGGAAATGCGGTGCCGCCTATGCTTGCTAGAGCGATTGCAGATCATCTGTGTAGCTATTTGGATTGTGGTGTATCAGTAACTACGGAGTAGTACCGAATCAAAACACTTATAATCCATAGACATTGTAAAAAAAGCATGTGCATGAGTGCAAGCACACATAAAAGGTAAATCGAGAACAGCTCCTGATCTGCTCAGGAGCTGTTGCATGTAAATGATATGTAGTTGTAAGTAGTCACCAACTGGTTACTATGGCGGAATCTTGTTCTAAGGAGTTAATGGTGAACCATGTTATGATTTTCTAAGGATGATAAATAATCTCTTATGTTTTTATTGCAAATGACATAGCACTCTACTTATTCCCATAAGGCTTCTTGTTATTGGTTTGTCCCAACAAATAGTCGGTGCTAACATTATGATATTTTGACAGCTTAATCAAGATCGCACTGGGGATGTCCAAGGTTCCGCTTTCATAGCGAGAGTACGTAGCTTGTGTAATGTTTAAAAAGTCGGCCATTTGTTGTTGAGTTAAATCTTTGTCTTCTCTTAAATTTCTAATATTCTGATACATTTTCATTCACCCCATGCAATTTTACTTTATACGAAAATTGCATATTGACTTTTATGCAGTTTTCGTATAAATTTATTTTAGGAAGATATAATTTAATTATGCAAAATACGATGATAATAATCACAATGAATAATACAGGGGAACATACAGACTTGTATCTTAAGTTGGTTGACCAAAGGAGCCTTGAAATGAAAAACAAAGAAATAAAAGTCCTTATTATTTCCGACCGTTTAATGGATAAAGCAAGGGCATTAGCAGAATTTCTTTCCTCCATAGAGAGTTTTAAAGTAGCCGGCATTGCATCGGATGGGAAGCAGGTGATGGAATTCGCGAGTAATTCGGATTTCGACTACCTGATCATTGCAGGCTATTTGAAGAATGAAACAAATTATCGGGTGATTGAGGATCTCAGAAAAAGGCACAAGCGTTTCATAACTGTTCAGTGGGCAATGGTAGATTCCCTGATCAATATCTTTTGCTCCCGCTACAAGATTCCCCTGAAATTTGAGCGAACTCTCCCCATGGAGCTGTTCGTCGATTTTCTCAGGGCACATAGAAATGACCCCTTACTCCAGTAGGGTGGGTTTTACACGCCCTTAGGAGAAGACACATAATTTCCATAAAACATGCCGCCCTCATAGGCGGCATGTTTTATGGAATTGATCAAGACGATTTTTCCCTAACGAACCTCTTCGCAGTTGGTATAATAATTAGGGTTCCAGTAGATTTTCTAACAAATACTGAATTGAGATCAGAGCCGCTCAATTGATTTTGTTACACCCTTATAGTCAAATAGCAGGAGGGAACCAACTAACGGGGTATCGCGTCTAAATTAATTGGAACGATTACATAATACATTAAAAATTAATCGGATAAAAGTGAGGGAGACAACATGGCAAAGCGTATTGGAGCCATAGTAATGGCATTGGTTGTAACATTATCTTTTCAGGCGGCGGCCTGTCAAAAAGATGGTGTGGTTTATGCAGAAGAAAAGAAGGAAATCAGCATTATCATTGATGGGACAGCGCTGATTTTTTCCGGCGACGACGGGATGGGAATTCCCTTTATTGACAATGCGGGCAGAGTACAGGTGCCCATAAGAAAAGCGCTGGAGAAAATTGGGGCCACGGTCTCATTTGAGACAGATCCGGGCTCTGGGGAACGAAACATTCTCATATCTAAAGATAAAAGCGTCATCAAGCTGATCGCTGAAGACCAGATTATGCGAGTCAACAAAGACACGTTATACCAGCTCGATGCGGCTCCGCACATCATTGAGGGCAGAACCTATATGCCCATCCGTGCGGTGTCTGAGGTTCTTGGGTATTCGGTTTCCTGGGATGGGGCAGCCAAGACGGTACGCATAGAGGAAAATCAGGATACGCCGTTGCCTCAGCCTGCGATTACGCCTGTAGGTCAGTTTGAACTTCCCCAGTACAAAGTCAAGGAGGGAGATAAGCCCGAGATCATCGTAAACCATGGCTACATCTACTACCTTGGTGAGAATAACGACATCATGCAGACGTCCTTTGCCGATCTGACGAAAACGAAAACGATTTATCATAGCATGGGATGGATCAACAATCTTTTTAACGACGAAAATGGTGTGGCGAGGCTATACTTTCATACGGAGGGCGCGTCCATGGGAACCCCTCATCAATTTGCTTTAAACCCGGACGGAAGCTTGAGGGAGCTGAATGGCAGCAGAGAATATGCAGGAGAGGTTTATTCCACAGGAGGAAAGACATTTGCCTTCCGGGAGCTGAAGATGGGACAAGATTCGCGGCTGGAGATGAAGGCGGAAGATGGTACCTATGTCAATCTGGGCGGGAGAGAAAACTACTATGATTACAAAAGTGAGATGGATGGATACAGCGGACGGCCAGGCGTATATCTCGCAGGAGATGAGCTTTACCTTCTGGCGCAGCCTTTTTCCGGGGATGCGGGAAAAGCGGTGTACCGGGTAAATATCAAGACGGACGAGGCCGTGCGCATTACCGATCAGGCATCGGGACTTCAAATTGAGGGAAATTACCTTTATTACAACACGGATAAGGAAATTATGAAAAGGAATCTCCAAGACGGCACGGAAGTATCCCTCTATAACTTTAATAATTCTGCTACGAATTTTGCTTCCGATTTTGCTGTATTAAACGGCAAGCTATATCTCTCAGACAGAAACAGGATGTTCATTACAGCAGGAGGCGAAGGGATTGCGGCTTCAAGTTCAGAAGGGACTGCAGCTTCAATTCCCGCGGAGAGCCCAATCATATTTTGCTCTAATATGGCACTGAGAGGTGATAAAGGAGAGCAATACCTGATCTGCGATATCGGAAAGAATCCTGCAAAAGAGAATGGTGTCGCAAGCCAATGGATGTGGGTTTACGACAAAAACGGCAAGCTGATCATGGAGCGGGAAGGAGATATCAGGCTCAATTCTGTTTCTATAGAAGGGGATAACATCTGCTATTATAATAATACCACCAATCGAATCAATGTTGAAAAGCTGAAGTAAGGAACGGTTCCGATCACCGTGACTAGGGGAGGTGAACAATCATGCGAAGATATGAATGGAGAAATCGAAGGAAATATACCGTGAAGAGTACAAGCTTAATTATCTTGTTGAGTCTGACGATTCTATTAGCTCCGGCAGAAGTATATGCAAAAACTGTAACCGCCTCCATTCCAACGTTTCCAGTTACCGTCAACGGGCAAGCAATGGAGAGTGTATATAACCAATATCCATTCTTGTTATATATGGGTATTACGTATTTCCCAATGACATATGATAATGCGAGATTTTTGAATGTAAAAGTAAATTGGTATGAAAAGAGCCGTTCTTATGGAAACAAAAGCGTTTTGTTTGTCGGAGTTGCGGAGGATCGTAATGGAGAATTAAAAATGTCATCAACGAAAACACCGAACAAGAAACAGTATCCTGTCACAGTTGCAGAATATGGCATTGCTCTAAATACAACAAATCCGAGTAAATATCTTGATAATCAAAAGGAAGAATATCCCATTCTAAACTTTCGCGGCATAACCTATTTCCCTCTGACCTGGAGGTTTGCCGTCGAGGAATTTGGTTGGGAATACTCATATGATAAACAAAATGGACTGAACATAAAGAGCAGTGATCCATTTCGCCCAATTATATCCGACAGTGTAATTGGTGCAACATTGCCTAGGGCAACGGGAACGGATTACTATTATAGCGATAAATACTATGTGGGGTATCCTACAACGACATGGGATAACAATTATAGGCTTATTATCCGAAAACGTGGCGGCGATGAACGGGAATACAGCTTGGAAAATCAAATTCAGGGTGATTATTATTTTAATGTGAAAAAGAACAATTCGGGTGCTTTTGTTGCCTCAGAACCTTCAATAAACAACAACTTACTTTCAATTGAATGCAGGAAGGTCAGTTCTAATTCAGCTGAAAGCAGCGTGATCTTAACAATTGATTTAGATACTGGAAAGGTTGTTGCTGAAAATACAAAAGATTAATTAATGTTTTTGATACAGTTTATTGAACTATGCTGGAAAATACTTTAGGATAGGTATCAGAAAAGGGCAGGCGATAGCAGAAACCGATATAAGGGAGTGTTTGCGATTGAATTTCTTAAACAGAGCTCTGGATCTGATCGATGAAGGGGTCATCATTGTCAATAAGGAGGGCATGATTAAAGTGTACAATCATGTCGCGCAGGACATTTTCGGATTGTCGCTCCATTCTGGGAGAACCCATAAGGGGGGGCAGATCAAGGATGGGGACATCGTAATTCTTGTTGACAATTTACTTGGCGGTGATGACGGAGGGTTACAGCCTGCCGATCTGAATTTGATCGGCATTCCTTCCTCTGGCGTAAAAACCGGGGATGCGATTGTTGCAATCGGCGCCAAAGGAGAAAAGCTGGGAAGCGGGAAGGCCAAATGGATTGATATGAATGGGCCGGTCCAAAGCGGTCTGATCCTAAAGAAAAAGATAAAGGGAGTAGAGCTGGAAGGTAGGATAGACTTTGTTAAACGGTGCCTGACGATTAAAGTTGGAGACGACCGGTTTGATTACGATTATTTATGGTGTGCAGGCCATATGGTAATCCTTGACAAAGACAGCCTGGAGATCAAGTTTTATCAATCAAAGGGATACACCGCAAGAGCGGAAGAACTGAAGAATATTCTTTATGGATGCAGCTATGCAGGGAAAGGCAAGGACTTAAAACCGGTTAAAATCATCAACAGACATATCAGTAACCTCCATACATCCTCCTTTATTATCAATGAGCTGCTGGAAGTGGCAAAGGGGAAGCAAGCCCAGGTGACTTCCATGGAATCATCACTAAATGGTATTCCGGTAAGATGCTCCATCTATCCCATTGAAGAAAACAAAGAAATACAGGGGGCAATGCTGAAAATACTGGATATCACTGAGTTGAGTGAACTGCGGTCCATCAGCATGGAAGGCGGCTCTGATCATTCGGATCGTGACTATAGTGAGCTGAAGCAAATACAAGATAAAGCATTTCGAAGCATTATTTGTGAAAGTTCTGTGATGCATGAGACAATCAGGATGGCAAAACTAACGTCAGAAACCAATTCGACCATACTGCTACAAGGCGAAAGTGGTACCGGTAAAGGTCTGTTTGCAGAAGCGATCCATCAAGCGAGCGCCAGGAGAAAGAATAGCTTTGTTTATGTCAACTGTGCCTCAATACCGGAAAATCTTCTTGAAAGCGAGTTGTTCGGACATGAAAAGGGCTCGTTTACAGGGGCATTTTACCAGAAGATCGGAAAATTTGAGATTGCAGATAAAGGAACCATTTTCCTGGACGAAATTGGAGATGTTCCCTTCTCACTCCAGGCAAAGCTTCTACACGTGCTTCAAAGCAAATGCTTTTCAAGAGTTGGCGGAATCAATGATATCAAGATAGACGTCAGAGTGATCGCCGCAAGCAACAAGAACCTTAGAAAGCTTATGGAGGCTGGAAACTTTCGGGAAGACCTGTTCTATCGGCTCAATGTTTTTCCGATCTCCATACCTCCTTTGCGGGAGAGAAAACAGGATATTTATTATCTCATGAAAAGTATGCTGCCTGTACTATGCGACAAGTGTCATAAGAACATAGAGCATATTTCTGAAGAGTTTACTGAAGCGATGTATCATTACGATTGGCCGGGGAATGTTCGAGAGCTGGAGAACATTCTCGAAAGAGCGATCACCTTATCACAGGGGAGGACTTTATTTAAAACCAGTCTTCCGGATTACATATTCCATACTGACAAGATAAAGCCTGCACAGGGTGATAAAGAAAATCTAGTGGAGATCCTTCATCTTTCAAGCATGAAGGAGATTTTGTCGGAAGCGGAGAAGAGCGCCATTTTAAAAGCCCTTGAAGTATGCGGCGGAAAAAAGAAGGAGGCATACCAGCTGCTGGGCATTGGTAAGACAAATTTCTTCAATAAATACAAAGAAATTGAAAAGGTTCGGAATAATGAACCGTGAGTTCGCTAATGTGAACTCGCGATAACGGATATGCGGCAAAAAAGAGATACTTGAGGGATTATGGGTTCATTTATGTGAACTTATAATCCTTTTCTTTTTAGAAAGTCAAGCAATTTCAACGTTGGCATACTATTTGCGTAATCATATCCGTAACGCATTGGTGTGGAGGTTAGCAAATTGATTGAGTTTACTAAAATGAATGGCAACGGTAACAATTTTCTGGTGCTGGAGAATTTTAAAAGGGCATACACGAATGAGGAATTGCGGAATTTGGCGATTCAGGCGTGCAATACAAAATTTTCAATTGGAGCCGATGGAATCCTTGTAATCGAAGAATCGGAGATCGCCGAGTTTAAAATGAGACTTTTTAACAGCAACGGTACGGAAGGAGAAATGTGCGGAAACGGTGCAAGATGTATTGCGAAATATGCGTTCTATAGCGGTATGGCCAGTGAAAAAATGCGATTTGAAACCTTGGCGGGGATTGTCGAAGGGCAAATCCTGGGAAATGAAGTGATGATTTCGATGGGGAGAGTGGACCTTTCCAGCCTGACGCTTGAGAACACGATCGCATACGGGGATGGGATCATTCAGTACACTTATCTGGTAGTTGGGGTGCCTCATGTTGTGATCATTTCTGAAAAGAACTGTGTGGAAAGTCTGGAAGAAATGAAGAGGATCGGGAGGTATTTGGACGGCAATCATGAAGTGTTTCCCGAAGGAACCAATGTGAACTTTGTACAGACCCTCTATGATAATATGATACAAAATACCACGTATGAGAGGGGCGTGGAGGACATAACGGAATCCTGCGGGACGGGTTCCTGCGCTAGTGCGGTGGTCGCATCAATGCTCTGGGGCATGAAGTCTCCGGTGCTGGTGAAAAACTTGGGAGGTGATAATAAGGTTTGGATGAAATTTGACTCGGATCAAAAATACTGCGATATTCAGCTTGCAGGCGCTGCAAATTTCAGCGCACAGATAAAGATGCTTGATATTTGAAGCTAAGGAAGTGCTGATAAATTACATCTGTGAACCCTCCATTCAATCAGCATTTCTCTAAAATCCCTTTCGATAAACGATGAAATTAGGAGGAAGAATAAGTGAATGGAATATTTGAAATGATCAACAATTTTTTCGAATTTATGGTACCGATTACAGATTTCCTTTGGGAGTTTCCGACCAATCTTGCTTGGTATGCGAGTATCCCGGTGCTTGGTAAATTTTCTTTTGCAATCATCCTGCTGGTAGGCGCAGGCATTTATTATACAATTAAAACCCGGTTTATTCAGATCAGTCACTTTAGAAAAGGGCTTCAAATTTTGATCAAGAAGAAGGTGTCGGATACAGGGCTAAGTCCCCTCTCTGCTTTTTTTCTCAGCTCAGCCATGAGAATTGGCCCGGGCAACATTATCGGAGTTACCGGCGCGATTTCAGTGGGAGGTCCCGGAGCGCTATTTTGGATGTGGGTGTCTGCTTTCTTTGGAATGGCTACCGCTTATTCGGAAGCAGTTCTCGCACAGATCTTTAAGGAAAAGAAAGGCAATGAATTTGTGGGTGGACTTCCTTTTTACGGTCAAAAGCTGCTGGCGGATAAAAAAGGGGCAGGTATTTTTCTCTCTATCGTTTTTGTGATGTATGCTTTGCTCTGTCTTCCTGGACAAACCTTTCACGTATTCACATCGGTCGGAGCTGTTGCTGACGTTGTAGCACATACCACTTTTGGCCGCCAGTCCGCGGTATATTACGTAATTGCAATTGTTCTGGTTGTTTCGACGATCGCAATTATCATGGGAGGAATCAAGCGAGTAACAAAGGTTACCGACGCATTGGTACCTGTAATGGCGGTTCTATACACTCTAATGATTTTTATCCTGATCCTGCTCAACCTCGATCAAATCCCATACTTTTTCGGTGCTGTGTTTACAGGGGCATTTAAGCCTGAAGCGATATTTGGCGGCGGATTTGGGGTAGCTCTCGCACAGGGCATCAAGAGAGGCCTTATGTCAAATGAAGCTGGTCAGGGAACCATCACCATGGCGGCTGCTACCGCTGATAACGATCATCCCTGTGAGCAGGGCTTTGTTCAGGTTTTGGGTGTTTTTCTAGATACCATGATCATCTGCACCATGTCGGGCTTTGTGATTGTAATGGCTCATATTTGGACGGGTGACAGCAGTGTTGCATGGGATTCCATCAAGGCTTCAAAATTACCGCTTTATCTCGCATCGGTGAAAGTATTGGCACCAGGCGCTGTATTCGGCACTGCAGCGCAATTTATTACAGCATTTGGCTATGTCCTGTTTGCTCACACCACGCTGATCGGTATGATCAGCTTTGCGGAAATTGCAGTGAGCAGAATCTCCAAAGACAGACGTGTTACAATTGGAATCAGAATACTGGGCGCCTGTATTCTCGTACCGTTTGGTGCTTTGATCGTTCTTGCAGGAATTGAACTTGGAAACCTGTGGTATCTTTCTGACTTTACGAACCTCATGGTGGTGCTTGCAAACGTTCCGATTATATTGATCGGTTCCAAGTACGTAATCAAGGCAACAGACCATTATATAAGGACAAAGGGGGAACGATTTACGTCTGAAGTGATTGGCATTAAGACCGATTATTGGGATACAAAAGAAGAAGAACGGATCTAGTGTAACGTTGATAAATTCCAAAATCAGCGCTTCTCTGTTGTAGCACTGATCCATTACATGGGTGCATCTGGTTAATTGACAAGGGGGTTTCATGATATGAACAAAGGTAGACATTTAAAAGCGGGCGACACGATCGGTCTGATTGCGCCAGGGAGCGCCGCATCTAAGGAAGCTGTAAAAAAGGGCGCAGACTTGTTGGAACGATATGGGTTCAATCTGGTATACGGAGAGTCCCTCAATCACAAGAGAGGGTATTTGGCGGGGAGTGATGACATCAGAGCAGACGATATCAACCGTATGTTTGCGGACGATGGGATTGACGGCATTCTATGCGTGCGGGGAGGCAACGGATCAGGCAGGCTCCTGGATATGATTGATTACGACCTTATTCGAAAACATCCAAAGGTTTTTGTTGGATACAGCGATATTACGGTTTTTCATATTGCATTTAGTCAACTTGCCAATGTGATTACCTTTCACGGTCCGATGGTTGCTACAGACCTTTCTGTGGATGACAGCGACTATAGCCTGGAATGCTTTCTTCGTGCCATCACCGCTTCCGAGCCGATTGGCCTTCTGAAAAACCCAGAAGGGGAGAACCTTTGCAGCCTTGTGGGAGGTGTGGCGGAAGGCCCTGTCATAGGGGGGAATCTGGCTTTGATCTTATCTACCATAGGAACGAAATACGAAATTGATACCGGGGGAAAAATCTTCTTTATTGAAGACATTGATGAAGAGGTCTACCGAATTGACAGGATGCTGAATCAGCTCAAATTGGCAAACAAGCTGCAGCAATGCGCTGGTATTGTAATCGGAGAATTTCTGGATTATGAAAGCGGCCTCGAGGATACGCTTACGCTGGAGGAAGTGATTCAAGACATCATCGTACCGCTTGGAATTCCAACGATAAGAGGGCTGAAATGCGGTCATGGAGTACACAAGATGACAATACCGATTGGTGCGAGAGCCAGACTGGATGCAAATCAATGCACGCTGTCCATCCTCGAAAATGCATTGCTCTGATACTGATGGAACAGCGGGATATCCACTTGAAATAACTTACAAGGAGTAACAAAATGGAAAAAAGCAGCAACTACTACTTTTCAGGAATGGACACTGTGGCGCTGGCCCAAAAATATGGTACTCCGCTCTATGTCGTGAGTGAGGACATCATCCGGGAAAAAATAGGTGTGATCAGAAAATCGCTACTTGATAAGTATCCTGGTACAAAGGCATTTTACGCAAGCAAAGCCTTCCTGACACAGAGAATGTGCAAAATATTGATGGACGAAACCATAGGTGTAGATGCGGTTTCCAGCGGTGAGATCTATACTGCACTAAAAGCTGGTGTCAACCCTGAGCATATCGTATTTCACGGAAATAATAAAACCCCAGATGACCTTACATATGCGATATCGAATCATGTTGGCAAAATCGTCGTAGACAGCATCTCCGAGATTGAATTGCTTTCAGACTTAGTCTCCGGACTTGATCGAAAGGTGGAGCTGTTGATTCGAACCAATCCTTCCATTGAAGCTGAAACGCATCGGCACATGAATACGGCGCAAAAGGACAGCAAGTTTGGCGTCTCGCTGAGCCAACTGCAGAATGCTATAAAAATAATCATGGCTTCAGACCATCTGCATTATTCAGGGCTGCATTTTCATATTGGTTCGCAGCTTTTTAAGGTGGAATTTTATTTAGAAGCAATCCGAAAAATAGTTGCTCAGATGAAAGTGATCAAGGATCAATTACAAATTGATACCGAGGTGCTTAACATCGGTGGAGGCTATGGCGTTGACTACATCGAAAAGGATAAAACCGTTGATTTTGCAGTGTTCATGGATACAATTGTAAGCGAATTGAATCACTTGCTTCAGGAAAATGAACTGAAATTGGCAGAGCTGTACGTCGAACCAGGAAGGTGGATCATCGCAAACGCAGGAATCACGCTATATTCTGTTGGAACCATTAAGGAAATCCCGGGCATCAGGACGTATGTGTCCGTTGACGGCGGCATGCCAGACAATATTCGTCCGTCCCTATATGGGGCAAAATACAATGCTGTAGCCGTAAATAAAGCAGATCAACCCAAAAGAGAGCTGGTAACTATTGCAGGGAAATGCTGCGAAACAGGTGACGTTCTGATTTACGATATCTGTTTGCCGAAACTGGAGAGGGGAGATTATCTGGCGGTTTTAGATACGGGAGCATACAATTATTCCATGTCGAACCATTACAATATGACACCAAAGCCGGCGCTTGTATTTATCAAGAACGGAACGGATCAGCTGTCAATCCGCAGACAAACCTTTGAGGATTTACTTTCTTGTGAAATCATAAACGAGGAAGTATAAACATACCGGTCAAGCAACATAATTCCGATCTATAACATAATTTCGATCCATGACATAATTCCTAGCCATAACATAATTCCCACCAAAACATGCTGCCGGTTGGCGGCATGTTTTGATGTAAGTGGGCGTATGTCCGGCGAAGCGGGACCATGTCTGTCGGTGTAAGTCCCGAACACGCCTGCAACGGGAAGGATACAACGGAATCCAATGGCTTCGCCTCCAGTTCGCTAGCCTCGACAAAGCGGCTCCTTCATATTAAATGAGGTGCTTTTGTCGACCAATGGTTGTCAGAAAGATATTCAAACAGCTTCTTTTTATCACCCTTTTCAAAAAGCTCTACGATTTCCAAGTGCTCCTTATTCATGGAAGCGCATATGGCAAAGAGCTCAGTCTCATCTTTACTGTAATACGTGTATCGGTCCAGCGTCGCCTTGATCTGCTTTAACAGCGCCATCAATTGCTTGTTGTCGCATTTGTTGATATAAACGCTGTGGAAATTTTCTTGCTGTTCGCAGTAAGCCGGGTAATTCTTGTATTTGATTGCAACGTTAGCCAGATCGATGTGCTCCCGCATCTTGTCGAGATCGGCAGTGGTCATGTTGGGAAGGGCCAGCTTGGCTGCCAGCGCATCCATATTCGCCAGAATTTCATAGGCCCCCAGCTTTGTTTTATGATCAAACTTTGTTATCGCGTAACCCTTTCTGGGAACCCTTTCCAAAACCCCGTTGGCCACCAGCTCGATCAGCGCTTCCCGCGCCGGTGTCCTGCTGATATTCAGCGCTTCACAAATCATCGTTTCTGTAATGATGTTCTCCTGTGAAAACTCGCCGCTGTGAATTTTAGATAGGATATTATCCATGGCCATATGCCGCAGAGATGTGATATCCAAATAATCACCTCCTTTTTCATCTTTGTTTAAAATATAACACACGTATATGGGACAACGCAACAAGATAATGCAATATAAAAATATACACGTATACGTAGAATTATGTTTTTAATTTAATACAAAAAATAACATTAAAAATTAGACGTTTGATTCTATATTTTGCTTTAGAACACAAGTATTCGCCGGATTTTTTGACATTGACACAGCTTGCAGTATGCATATACACTTGAGGCAAACAAGCGCTTGTTATCAGTTAATGGAGCACGTTCTAGTATTCATCAATCGACAAAATATGACGCACCTTGCGCCTTGTCAGTTGATGATGAAGATGGAGGAATAAGAGTATGGAAAAAAGACCTTATGCGATTGTCGAATGGAATGATGTAGAAAGCGATGCGAAAGGGTGGCTTTGTGCCTATAATTTTGTAAACCATTACTGCGGGGGCGGTACCAGAATGCACCCGACGGTTACCAAAGAAGAAGTCGTCCGTCTGGCAACTACGATGGGATATAAATATAAAGCTTCCGAATCAAAGACCACGGGAGGCTGTAAGGGCGGAATCGCTTATGATTATAAAGCACCTGACGCAAAGGACGTCTTAAGAAGATATCTGATTGCCATGGCTCCCTACATTAAGGCAGGGGTATCCATTGGAGGGGATCTAGGGGTCGATTACGGTGATGTGCTGGGGATTCTGGACGAGCTTGGGATCGGGCTGCCAGCCACAAAGGAGATGAAGACGGATCCAAGAATCATCAAATGTATCGAGGAACACGACAAGCTTTGCGATATGACCTATGATGGGTTTAAGATGTATGACATGATCACCGGTTACGGCTGTGCCGCAGGATTGGATGAAGCCTGGAAAATGAAATCAGGAAGAGAAGGCGCTGCTGTCGTCCTTCAGGGCTTCGGCTGCGTAGGCGCTTCCATGGCCATTAATCTTGATCAAATGGGATATAAGGTTGTGGGAATTGCCGATGCCAATTGCCTGGTGGTATGTCAGGATGGGCTGGATGTCAAGAAGCTCGTAGAAACCAGAAAAGCAAAGGGAGAGCTGGATCAGAGCGCATTCGAACCCCATTATCAGGTACTGAAGAATAGCGAATGGCTGGATGTGGACTGTGATATTCTCGTTCCTGCTGCACTGGAAGACGTGATCCATAAGGACAATGCTCATAAGGTAAAAGCCAGCCTGATCGTAGAAGCGGCCAATATTCCGGTCACTGCCGAAGCGGACGAAATTCTGGCAAAGAGAAACGTGGATATCTGCGTGGATTTTGTGACAAATCTCGGAGGCATTCGGATTTACGATGTAGCTGTGTTCGGTCTGGTGCCCTGTGTTCCCGAAGCCATTGTAGATGACACGGTATCTCTGATCCGGAAGAACACCCGTCTTGTCTTTGAGAAGGCAGCGGCAGAGAAGAAAACAACGAGGCAGGTTGCCCGGGAATTGTTTGTTCCCGACACCTTTGATACACCTGACATATAGACGGAGGAGATTATGGAGAAGCTTATCATTCACAGAGAATCCTGCAAGAGTTGTCATTACTGCATCGTCAACTGTCCCAAAGGAGCTCTGACCATGACCGGCCCCATCAACAGCGCCGGATATATGACAACGGAAGTGGACCGGGATAAGTGCATTACCTGCGGAATCTGCTACAATGTGTGCCCGGATTATGTATATGAGATATTTGAGGAGGAGGCCAAGGCATGACGAAGAAACTGATGAAAGGGAATGATGCAGTGGCTGAGGCTGCTATCCGCTCCGGATGCCGATTTTTCGCAGGCTATCCCATCACTCCCCAAAGCGAAATTCTGGAATATTTATCATGGAGAATGCCGGAGGTCGGAGGAGTCTTCCTTCAGACAGAATCCGAAATTTCGGGAATTTCTATGGTCTACGGTGCTGCTGCTGCCGGTGCCAGAGCCTTTACAAGCTCTTCCGGGCCTGGATTCAGCCTGATGCAGGAGGGGATTTCCTACATCGCATCCGCTGAGCTTCCCTGCGTGGTCGTGGATGTGCAGCGCTATGGCTCCGGTCTGGCGGATATCTATACCGGTCAGGGAGACTACTGGCAGGCGGTAAAAAATGGCGGCCACGGAGACTACCGATGTCTCGTTTATGCCCCGAATTCCGTACAGGAGACCGTTGATTTAATGGTTGTTGCCTTTGACAAAGCGGAAGAGTACAGAAATCCTGTTCTTCTCCTCTCCGACGCCTCCATCGCCCAGATGATGGAGCCGGTGGATTTTCCGGAGATGAAAAACCATGATCAGGACGCTCTGCCATGGGCCATGAAGGGGAAAGGTGTCGGTCAGAACAAGCGCCACACCTCCATCATGTATTACAACCTGGATTATGACAATTACCTAAAAAACAAATACGATAAAATGGTTGAAAACGAGCAGCGGTGGGAAGAAGTCCAGACCGAGGATGCAGAGCTGGTTCTGGTTGCCTATGGAATTTCGTCCAGGATCTGCGAGGAAGTCGTGGAATCTGCAAGAAAAGAAGGCATGAAGGTCGGGCTGATCCGTCCGATCACTCTCTATCCTTTCCCGGTAAAAGCGTTCGAAAATCTGGAGCATGTCAAGTATTTCGCAAGTGTGGAAATGTCATGCCTGTCTCAGATGATTGAGGACGTGGTGATGGCCTCACGGTGCAGGCCCACCTATCCGATCCGCGGAGGAATGAAGGTTTACGAGACGGAAGAAATCCTGTCGGCTGTAAGGGACATCTTTGCCGGCAACGCAAAGGAGGTTTACTAAAATGGAAAAACGACGATCGGAAATCCTTTACGTGGATCATAAATTTTGTCCCGGCTGCGGACATGGTATTGTAAACCGGCTTGTTGCGGAGGTGCTGGAGGAAATGAATGAGGACAAGGGAGCAATCTGTGCCGTTGCTGTTGGATGTTCCTCATTGATGCCTGATACCTATGGTGTCGACATTGTTCAGTCTCAGCATGGACGCGCTGCCGCCGTTGCGGTGGGCTTAAAGCGGTGCAGACCCGACAACATGATTTTCTCCTATCAGGGCGACGGAGACGCCCTTGCCATCGGATTTTCAGAGACCATGTATGCCGCAATCCGCAATGAAAACATCACTGTGATCCTCATCAACAACAATAACTTCGGCATGACTGGCGGTCAGATGTCTCCCACCACATTGGAGAATCAACGCACGACAACCTCGCCCTATGGCAGGGATGTTTCCATCACAGGAAACCCGCTGGACGTGATCAAGCTCATGAGCACGCTGGATGTCGCTTATCTGGCAAGAGGAACCATGACGGATATCAAGGAAATTACAAAAACAAAGAAATATATCCGCAAAGCCTTTGAGGCGCAGAAAAACAAAAAGGGATACAGCCTTGTGGAAATCCTGTCGCCTTGTCCTACCAACTGGGGAATGACACCGCTAAACGCATGCAAGCAGATCAACCAGACGGTTCAGACCGTATACCCTCTGGGCGAGTTCAAAGGAGGTGGCAAATAATGAATCTTATATTTGCAGGATTCGGCGGGCAGGGTGTGCTTACAGCTGGTCTCATCATGGGAAAAACCGGCGTAGATGTCGGTAAAAACGTAACATGGATACCTTCCTACGGAAGTGAAATGAGAGGCGGAACCGCCAATTGCAACGTAAAAATCTCCGACGGAAAAATAGCCAGCCCCTTTGTAACAAAAATCGATATTTTGGTTGTTATGAACATGCCTTCTCTTGCCAAGTTTGAAGAAAACGTGGTGTCCGGCGGCGTGGTCATTGCCAACAAAACGCTGATCGGTCAATATAATTTCCGTAAAGACATTCAGGTCTATGAAGTGGATGCCACCCGCATCGCGGACGAAGCAGAGAATCCCAAAGGAGCAAATATCGTCATGCTGGGAGCTCTGGCAGCCTCCGGCGCAATGTTTGACGCAGAGATCACATGGAAGGGAATCGAAAACTTCTTCCTGGAAAAAGGGAAAAGCAATCCAAAGAACGAGCTTGTTTTCTATACAGGTTTTACGGAAACAAGCAAAAAAGAAATATAAGGAGCGGAAAGATGGATATCAGTAAATTATTAAAGCCGAAAAAGATAGCCGTCATCGGAGCCAGCGAAAAAGAAGGGTTTGGAGGCGATACGTGCAGAAACATCATCCGTTATATGAATCCCGAAGATTATTATTTCATAAATCCAAAGCGGGATCAGGTTCAAGGTGTTCGCTGCTATCCTTCCATTTCCGACCTGCCGGAGCCCGTTGAACTGCTCGTCATCGCAACGCCGATGTCCACCGTAGAAGATTTTCTGAGGGAAGGGGCGAAAAAGGGGGTGCGCGGGGCAGTTGTATTTGCCAGCGGCTATGGCGAAGTGGGCACCGAAGAAGGTGCTCAGGCTGAACTGCGGCTCAAGGCACTCTGTCAGGAGCTTGATATTGCACTTATGGGTCCCAACTGTGCAGGTTATGCCAATTATGTGGATATGATTTATCCTTACGCGTTTATTTCAAATGAAAGAGATAGAAAGGGCGCTGTAGGAGTGGTTTCACAGAGCGGCCAGCTGGTTCTTTCCATGATGGAAGCCCCAAGCATCCGCTTCTCCTACGCCATTTCGTCCGGAAACGGGAAGATCACCACCATAGAAGATTATCTGGATTTTTTAGTAGACGACGAGGATACCCAGGTCATCGCTCTTTATATGGAGGGAAGCAAGCAGCCTGCGAAGCTAGCCGCAACCCTGAAGAAAGCGGCGCTAAGGCGTAAGCCCATCGTCGTGCTGAAGACCGGAAGGTCTGCAAAGGGTCAGGCGTTGGCAGCCTCTCATACCGGAAGCCTTTCCGGCAGTGACAAAGTATTTGATGCTCTGTTTGACAAGTTCGGTGTCATCCGCGTTGACGATTTGGAAGAACTCATTTCTACAGCTCAAGCGCTGGCGGTTCTGAAAAAGCTTCCTGAAAACAACGGATTTTCCAGTATCAGCTTATCAGGCGGAGAGACGGGTATCTGCGCCGATCTCGGTCAGATCACCGGTTTGAATTATCCAGACTTCAGCGAAAAAACCGTAAAGGCTCTGGAAGCGATCCTTCCTAGCTATGCTACCGTCAATAATCCGCTGGATTCTACGGCATCGCTGTCCTATGACATCGATAAATTCGCATCTGTTTGTGAAGCAGTCATGAAGGATCCCGCCGTGGGAATCGTGGCAATCGGTTATACCCTGCTGGAAGAAATTTCCGATAATGCAATCTACTATATGTCGGAGGCGCTGGAACGGGTCATGAAGGAAGAATGGGCAAAACCTTGCTTAATGCTTCCGTTTGCAGAGAATACACGCAACAGGGATTATGTAAAGAAGCTGGAGTGCATCGGTGTCCCGGTGCTTCCAACCTCACTCTATGCGCTGAAGATTATAAAAAACATATTGGATTTTACAGGCTACCGGCCTGAGGATCATAATCTGGAAGTTGCAATCCTCGGCGATTTGGTACCGAACCAAATGTCGTCGCTGGCAGAAAAAGCCGAATTGTTCAAAGAAGAGAAGGCTGAACCGCAGCCGGAAGAAGCGGCCTGCAGAGCCAGCACTGCACTTACGGAGAGTGAAAGCAAAATACTGATCCAGGAATATGGCATCGACTGCGGCATCTTCGAAGTAGCACGTAATAGGGAAGAAGCTGGGGAAATCTTCACCAGACTGAAGCTTGTGAAGGCTGTGGCCAAGGTTGACAGCCCTGATATCCTTCATAAATCCGATGTGGGCTGCGTTATTCTAAATCTCGATTCCCCCGAAAAAGTAATGGAAGCGTATGATACCATACTGAAAAATGCAAAGACGCATTTCGAAAATCCAGATATCAGGGGCGTGCAGATCTGCAGTATGGCGGAGAAAGGCACGGAAGTCATTCTGGGGGTTAACAATGATCCTCAGTTCGGACCCTGCGTTCTGGTCGGTCTCGGCGGAATTTTTGTCGAGATCTTTAAGGATACGTCCATGGCGCTGGCTCCGATATCAAGGAAAGAAGCGGACAATATGATAAGGAAGCTAAAGAGCTTTCGCATACTGGATGGATATCGGGGTGCACCAAAAAGCGATCTTGATGCGCTGTCGGACGCAATCGTCCGGATCTCAGAGATGGCGGCGGAACGGGCAAAGGAACTGAGGGAACTGGATATCAACCCCATATTTGTTTATGAGAAAGGGATCTGCGCAGTGGATGCCCTGTACATCAAACAATAATCACGCCACTTGTAAATCAAACGATCCCTGTAAATCAAACAATAACCCCAGCCGGAAAAGGCACCGCAGACTCTGCGTCTGCGGGCGGCTCCGGCCAAGCAATGTTATCCTATTCATTTTATTCTTTATTACATTTATTAAGGAGGTTATTATGAGTCGAACCAGCAAGTATCTGGCAATCCTGTCTCTTGGTGTTGCCGGCGGGTCCATTTATCTGATCCCTTATATCCGTTATGTGTTTTATGATTGGCAGCTTGAAGCCCTGTCCATCACCAACACGCAGTTGGGTGTATTATCCACGGCTTATGCCATCGGTTGTATGGCCCTCTATATCCCTGGA
This sequence comes from Clostridiales bacterium, assembly GCA_015243575.1. Classification (NCBI taxonomy): domain Bacteria; kingdom Bacillati; phylum Bacillota; class Clostridia; order Peptostreptococcales; family Anaerovoracaceae; genus Anoxybacterium; species Anoxybacterium hadale. The sequence continues at coordinate 2,440,684 of CP042469.1, read as the reverse complement.
GGAATGATAGCAGACAAGTTATCCACGAAAAGGTGCATTTTGATTTCTTTGCTTGCAACCTCAATCTTGACTGGAATCCTCAGCGTTGCATCAGGTTATGGGACAGCTCTGATGATCTGGTTCCTGTTTGCATTTTCAACAACATTTGTGTTCTGGGGTTCTCTGATGAAAACCATCCGTATGATTGGTACGGAGCAGGAACAGGGATTCCTGTTCGGCCTTTACTACCTGGGCAACGGCGTAACTGGCGCCATCGTGAATTCCGTGGCACTGAATCTTTCAAGCATGGGTGCTGACGGATCTGCAAAGTTTACCATCTGCGTGTTGACCTATGCCGCCAGTACGCTGATTGCCGCACTGTTGGTATTTATTTTTGTCAAGGAAAAGCTGTATATCGGAACCGATGTGAAAATCAATGAATTCAAGGTCAGCCAGCTTGGAGAAGTGCTGCGCAATCCTACTGTATGGGTTTTTGCGTTCATCATCTTTGCTGCCTATACCGTCGGATACAGCGGAGGAACCATGTTTACCCCCTATCTGACGGAAGTGGTCGGTATCACTCCAGAAGAATCCGGCGTTCTGTCCATCATCAGAACCTATATTTTCTATTTATTGGCGCCTGTCAGCGGTATGATTGCAGACAAGGTCTTCCATTCCACCAGCCGCTGGTTCATGATTCTGTTCACCCTGCTGGCCTTATTGTATTTCGGGGTACTGGCAATCCCATCAACGGCCAGTGTGACCCTGGTGAGCTATTATACCCTGCTGCCCGGCTTGTTTGGTCTCGCATTGTATGGTATCATGTTTTCTATCGCAAGTGAGACAAGGATTCCTGCTCTCATAATGGGCACTGCCGTGGGTATCGCATCCGTGATCGGCTATTCCCCTGACTTCTTCATGTGGACGCTGTTCGGCTCCTGGATTGACAAGTATGGTGGAAGCGGCTATACCTATGTATTCTTGTACCTGGGAATTGTCAGTGTCATCGGTATTATCGCATCCTTCTATATCAGAAAACGGGCAGTCGCAGCACAAATGCAGGATTAAACCCATGGTTCCAGCCAATATTTCTCTCAAGTATAGAAAGTTGGTAAGCTTATGAAATTGATTAAGAATATCAGGGATCGATCGTCCAGTCCTACCTGCTCGGGAGAGCAATCCGGTCAACTGAAAAGGGAAATCGGACTATGGTCGGCAACGGCAATCATCGTGGGGCAAATGATCGGTACCGGAATTTATATGCTACCCCAGGGGTTTGCTCAATTGAGCAACCCCAAAGCTTCTTTTCTCGGACTAGTCATCACCGGGCTCGGAACAGTCTTTCTGGCCGTATCCTTTGCTCGGTTGGGAGAGCGCAGCCCGGTAACCGGATCGGCTGTCGCTTATACAAAAGAAGCCTTCGGAGACTTGCCCGCCTTTATCGTCGGTTGGTCCTACTGGTGTGGGTGCTGGATCGCAAACGGAGCAATTATCGTAGGCGGAATCAGCTACGCTGGATATTTCTTCCCCGCACTGGCCAACAGTACGCTCAGTCAGATCGTTTTATCGGTGGTGGTCATTTGGATTTATACTGCCATCAACTATTTGGGCGTTAAAGCGGCGGGAAACCTCAATTTGATTCTGACACTGGTGAAGCTGGTGCCGCTGCTGCTTTTTATGGTAATTGCAGCGTTCCACATTGATCCGCAAAATTACAGCACTGTCAGCAGTCCAGACGTAAGCGGAATCTCCACGCTTCCTATTGCGGTTGCCTTCGCCCTTTGGTCCTTTATCGGGTTTGAGGGGGCGAGTGTCAACGCAGGAGAAGTCAAAGATGCTGCTACGGTGAAAAAGGCTACATTGATCGGAACGATATTTGTTGTCCTAATCTATCTGATTCTCATCATCCTGGCGGCGGGAAATATGCCTCAGGATAAGCTGGTTGCTTCAGCTTCACCTTTTTCAGATATCATACAACAGGCTACCGGCGGGTACTGGGCAGGCGGATTGATTTCTCTGGGCGTCGTTGTTTCGGCCTTTGGATGCATAGGCGCGTGGATTTTGTCAGGCGCACGTGTTGCTTACTCACTGGGAGAGCAGGGACTATTTCCTAAAAAGTTTGCTCAGACCCATCCGAAATATCGGACACCGGATTTCGCTCTGCTGCTCAATGGAGTTCTTATGTCAGTTGTCATGTTCCTGAGCTATTTCAATACGAGCATAAGCCTTTATAATTTTCTGGTGCTTCTGGCGGTTGTATCCTACCTGATCTTTTATGCATTTGGAGCGGCTTCAGATCTGATGTTGTCAGTACAATTCCGAAGACCGCTGAACATCATGGACTTTATCCGCAAAGGAGCCGTCAGCCTGATCGCCTTTTACTACTCAGTGTACACAGTCTTCGGGTCAGGGGCGGAGTACGTTATGTATGGTTTTCTGCTGATCCTGATCGGTATTCCCTTCTTTATCTACGTGAAACTGAAGCAGAAGGAATATCCTATCAATAGCAAAGGTTAAAGAGGTGGCTTTGGCTGCGCGTTCTTCTGATTGTTCAATAAAGCAAACAAACAACAATGGGCCTACGAGTTTATTTTTCTTGACACTTCCGTAGAAACAAGATAGAATGCAAGTAATCACTTGCACGGTCAGGTCTTGCATTTGCACGAGGAACAGCATTTGCATGAGGTACAGCATTTGCACGAGGAAGATCAGCAATTGCACGTGGAACAGCATTCGTACGGAGGATCAGCATTGGACGAAACCAGACAAAAAATAATCGATGCCACGATGGAGCTCATCAAGGAAAAGGGCTATGTTGCAACAACGACGAAGGATATCGCAAGCAGGTCCCACGTCAATGAATGCACCATATTTCGAAAGTTCGACGGGAAGAAGGATATCGTATTATCGGGTATGGAGCAGGAGAAATGGCGGGCAAATGTGTCACAGGCTGTCTTTCAGAATGTGAAATGGGAACTGCAGCCTGATCTGGAAATGTTCATGAGAAATTACCTGCAGCGTGTCACACAGGATTTTGTCAGCCTTTCGGTGGGTCTGCGCGCTCCGCAGATCTATGAAGAGACCAAGCCATATATTATGAAAATTCCAGAAGCCTTCTTGAAGGCATTGATTTCGTACTTTGAACAGATGCATCAAAGGGGTAAAATCGAAAGCTGTGATTTTGAATCCCTTGCCATGACCATCTTTTCGGCCACCTTTGGCTTTACTTTTCTGAAAGCATCCTTCGGAGACGAATTGACAGGGGTAAAGCAGGAAGAATACATTAGAAACAGCATATCCTTGTTTCTCACCGGGATACAGCATGCCTGAAAAGAGGAAACGAAACGTTATTCATTAACCATTTGGATATCTTAACGAACTTACAATCCTTATATATTTAGAACAGATCTAAATAGAAGAATTTTAATGGTACCGTCAAACAGATGGTGCCATTAAAATTACATGAAATGCAAGTGTTCACTTGCATTGCCTTGGAATAGGAGGAAAGAATGGAAATCTCAGGTGCGGAGCTTTTTGTAAAAGCATTAAAGGAAGAACAGGTTGAAATCTTGTTTGGTTATCCGGGCGGTCAGGCAATCGATCTTTTTGATGCCCTGTATGGGCAGAATGAGATTGAGGTGATTCTTCCTCGCCACGAACAGGGGTTGATCCATGCGGCGGATGGTTACGCGCGATCCACGGGTAAAACAGGGGTTTGTCTCGTAACAAGCGGTCCCGGGGCAACCAATCTGGTCACCGGTATTGCGACAGCCAATTATGACAGCGTGCCGCTGGTCTGTTTTACGGGCCAGGTGGCCACAAGCCTGATTGGAAATGATGCGTTTCAAGAGGTTGACATCGTGGGCATCACAAGGAATATCTGCAAGTATTCTGTTACGGTTCGAGATCGCAAAGACCTCGGAGAAATTATTAAAAAGGCGTTCTATATTGCGAGAACCGGAAAGCCGGGTGTTGTTGTAGTAGATTTGCCGAAGGATATCCAGCGTGCGCTTGGAGAGGATACCTATCCTGAAACGGTTGCGCTCAGAGGTTATAAGCCTGGAAGTACAGCCCACGAGGGGCAAATCAAAAAAGCAATTGGTGTTCTTGCACAGGCGAAGAGACCTTTGCTTTTGATCGGCGGCGGAGTCAATATTGCGCAAGGGCAGAAAGAAATGAAACAGCTTGTTGAATCCATCGGAATGCCTGTTGTTACAACCATTATGGGAAAGGGTGCCATTCCAACAGACCATCCTTTGTATATTGGTAATATTGGGATCCACGGAAGTTATGCTGCGAACCGGGCCATCAGTGACTGCGATGTGCTGCTTTCCATCGGAACTCGTTTTAATGACCGGATCACAGGAAAGACAGAGACCTTTGCAAAAGATATCACGCTGATCCATATTGATATTGATCCTGCCTCTATTTCCCGGAACGTCAAGGTAGATATTCCTATCGTTGCAGATGCGAAAAAAGCGATTGAACTGCTGCTGAAAAAAACAAGCCGTTTGGACTGCAGGGACTGGCTCAGTGAAATCGCAGGATGGAAAGAAGCTTATCCGCTGAAGAGAAAGAGCGAAGGACTTACACCCCAAGGGATTCTTGAGCAAATAAACCATAGCTTTCAAAATTCTATTGTAGTGACCGATGTTGGTCAGAATCAGCTATGGACGACGCAGTTTTTGGAGCTGGATGAAAACAGGATGATGTTGACCTCCGGGGGGCTGGGGACCATGGGATACGGATTCCCTGCCGCCTTGGGCGCAAAACTGGGAAACCCTGATAAAGACGTCATCGCCATATGCGGAGACGGTGGAATGCAGATGAATCTTCAGGAAATGGCGACCGCTGTGGTTCAGGAGCTGCCCGTGATCATATGTATCTTTAATAATGGTTACCTCGGCAATGTGAGGCAGTGGCAGCAGTTATTCTATCAGAAACACTATTCCAGCACCTGTCTGCGGTATCGAAAACAATGCGAAGCGCAGTGCAGCAATCCTGGAAGCAGCTGTCCGCCCTATATTCCAGATTTTATCAAGCTGGCGGAAAGCTATGGCGCGTCTGGCATTCGGGTGACGCGGTCTGAGGAGATAGAGGCGGCGTTTCAGGCTGCGAGAAGGAATCGCTCTGTTCCTACGGTAATCGAATTCATGATTGCGCCGGAGGAAAATGTTCTGCCAATTGTCCCGCCGGGAAGCCCGCTTACCGAAATGATTATGGACAGCGAAATGGAGGAGGTTTTTCTATGAAGAAACGATGGCTTTGCCTGTTTGTCGAAAATGAGGTGGGCGTGCTTGCCCGTATTTCAGGGCTATTTTCCGGGAAATCATACAATCTGGACAGCCTGACGGTAGGTGCCACGGAGGATGAGACGATTTCAAGAATGACGATTGGCCTATCCAGCGATGATACGACATTTGAGCAGATCAAGAAACAGATCAACCGCGTCGTTGAGGTGATCAAGGTGATTGATTATACCGATCTTCCAATCCATAACAAAGAGCTCATGTATCTCAAGGTTCTAAAGTGCTCGGAAGCGGAAAAAACAGAGCTCTTTCGATTTGCTCAGGTTTACGGTGTAAATATATTGGATTTTAATAAAGATTCTGTTTTATTGGAATGCGTGCGGTCAGAAAAAGAAAACGACCAGCTGATAAAACTACTTCGCGGACGGGTCAGCAGCCCCGTTGAAATTGCCAGAGGGGGAAGTATTGCAATAGAAGCTTTACAATAGTCTTCACCTTACATCCAGAGCCGCGCATACAAGCCGCCTTTTGCCAGCAGCTCTTCATGATTTCCCGACTCTTCAATCCCGTCGTCGGTGAGGACGAATATTTTCGTTGCATTCTTGATCGTCGTCAGTCGATGGGCAATGGTTAGGGTGGTTCGTCCCTTTGTAAGCTCTTCCAGAGATTGCTGAACCAGCCGTTCGCTCTCATTGTCAAGGGCAGATGTCGCTTCATCCAGGATCAGGATCGGGGGATTTTTCAGGAACACCCGTGCGATACTAATTCTCTGCTTTTGTCCGCCTGATAATTTAACGCCCCGCTCGCCCACGTAGGTATTGTAGCCATCTGGCAGTTCTTCGATAAATTTGTCTGCGCCTGCCAGCCTGGCAGCTTTTTCGATTTCTTCGTGGGTTGCTCCCGGTCTTCCGTATTCAATGTTATCGTAAACGGTACCTGAGAACAGATAGACATCTTGCTGAACCATTCCGATTTGGGATCGCAGACTATGTGTTGTGACATTTCGGATATCGTTTCCATCAACCTGTATGGAACCTGCCGTGATATCATAAAACCGCAGGATCAGATTGCAGAGTGTTGTCTTTCCTGCGCCTGACGGCCCTACCAATGCAATGTTTTCTCCCTCTTTGATCTCAAAATTAAGATCGGTCAACACATTCTCATCATCATCTTTATAATGGAAGCTGACATGGTCAAACCGTATATTTCCTTTTACTTTCTGTACCGGAATTGCGTCAGCTGCATCTTTGATCTCGACCTCTTCGTCCATCACTTCAATAAAACGTTCGATGCCGGTCATACCGCGCTGGAATTGCTCTGTGAATTCCACGATTCTTCTTACCGTCGCAAGGAGCATGACAACATACAGGAGATATGCCATAAAATCTCCCGGGGTTATGAGTCCTTTCATCATGAAAATCGCCCCGGCAACCACTACAACAAGATACATGAGCCCGTCGAAAAAGCGGGTCGTGCTCTGAAATGCAGCCATATACTTATAGACTTCCTTTTTCGCGTCGAGGAACCCCTCATTGCCTTTTCTAAATTTCTCTGCCTCAAGATCTTCATTGGCAAAGGATTTTACCACCCGCACCCCGAGTAGGCTGTCTTCCACTTGCGCATTGATTTCTCCCAGTTGATTTCGGGATTTTTTAAATGCAGTTCTCATTTTGAGACTATATCGCATTGCAAAAATGATCATGACCGGGATTAATGCAAAGATCAGCAGCGTAAGCCATATGTTTGTTGCACCTAAAATACAGAAGGCTACGGTGATTTTTACAAGGGCGATATAATATTCCTCCGGACAATGATGGGCAAACTCTGTAACGTCAAACAAATCACTGGTGATTCGGGCCATCAGCTGTCCGATCTTCGTGTTGTTATAGAAGGAATAAGAAAGCTGCTGCAAATGCTCAAATAAATCCTTTCGCATATCCGTTTCGATACGAGCACCCATGATATGGCCGACGCTGGCCATATAATAGTTGGCAATTACATCAACAATACGCAGCGCCAGATAGATCGTGCCTATGGTCAGGATCAGCCTGGGGGTTAGCTGCTCTAAATGATATGCAGCTTTATTTGTCAGGCTTCGTACAATCACGGGTAAAACCAGATCACATAAGGTAGTCAGAGTGGCGCAGAACAGATCCAATGCAAGGATGTGCTTGTAGGGCTTGAAATAAGGTATGAACCTCTTAATCAAATAGGAGGTTTTTTGTGTGTTTATATTTTCTTTACTCATAGCTTTATATTACCACTTTATGTGGTCAAATTAAACATACAATCGTAAGAAAGTAAGTAATCTTTGAATCTCAAGGTTATTTTATGGGATTCAAAAGTGTTATTTACTGCACGTGATAAAAAATATAAAAATTACTTTGACAGATAGAGTAATTCATGCTACGATAATTGTGCTAAAATAACTATGCCTGATAGAGTACTGCCTGACAGAGTATTCTCCGTTGCGTTGAGGCATCTTTGAGGCAAGGATAAGGAGGAGTTTTATTGATAAGCAGTGATATTATACGGGGGCATCTGGACGCGATCATATTACGGATGATTTTTGAAAAGGACTGTTACGGCTATGAGATCTCAAAAGAGATTGCCAGCCGAACTGGTAAAGAGTTTCAGATAAAAGAGGCAACGCTCTATGCAGTCTTCCAAAGGCTCGAAAAAAAGGGGTATATCGAATCATATCTTGGCAATGTATCCAATGGAAGCAGACGCCGTTATTATAGTATAACCGAATCTGGCGAGGCTTATCTTGAAGAAGAAATCAAAAACTGGCACAAAGCTCGCGAGATCATCGACATTTTTATGGAGGGGTTAGAATGAAAAAAATAGAAACACATATCAACAGGCTTTTTCGGGATATTCCCGATAGCAAAAGAAAAACTGAGATGATGCTGGAAATAAACCAGGATCTTAGCGATAAAGTGGCTGACTTGATTTCTCAGGGTCAGTCAGAAGACGAAGCGATCCAAATCACGATTGAGGATTTTGGTGATATCGATGATATCCAGAAAGAACTTGTAGACAGTGCTCGGATCATAGAAAACAAAAACCTAGGACTATCACTTGGTTTTTCGATTTGGGGTGGTGCTATCATCACTGTGCTATTCCTTTTTATCAATCTTTATTACACACCCGAACATATCTGGTTTGTTTACCCTGTATTCGCCGTGATATGGTGGCCTATGTCGATTTTCTTTTATTGGTTCCGTCAAAAAAGCGGAAAGAGTATGTCATTTCTATACTCTGTGGCAGCTTTTGTCCTCATTCTAGCGCTTCTTCTATTTATGAATTTTTACTACAGCCCACGATCGATTTGGTTTATATATCCAGCCTTTGCAGTGATATGGTGGCCTATTGCAATGTATTTCAACCAGCTTCGTGAAAGAAACAGAGAGGATGATATCATTGAATAAGTATATTGAAAATAACCGCCGTTATGCAATGGGCTTTTCCATTGTGGGAAGTATCGTAATCATTGTTTTTCTTTTTATCACAAATTATCTGACTTCGTGGAGTTCTCCTTGGTTTATCTACCCCTCCTTTGCTGTGATCTGGTGGCCGCTTAGCGTCTCTCTGATGAGGCCGAGTACTGCCAAAGCGTATTCGGTCATCGGTTCGCTCGTCATTCTCGCATTTTTCACCGCAGATAATTTTATGAATTCACCATCCTATCCATGGGTGCCTTTCACAATTTTCCCCGTTCTTCTGTGGCCCATCTGTGTTTTTTTGGGCAAAAGGGCGTATGGACCGATGGCAGCTGTCGGATTGAGCGCAGTAGGGATCGCCTACTATATTGTACTAAATATGCGGATCTATACCGGATTCCCATGGGCTATTTTTCCGGCATATGTACTGCTTTGGTGGCCGCTTAGCATTGGGCTTGCCAAACGAGGGCATGCCATGTCATTTTCAATATGCGGTACACTTCTGAGCGCGGCATTCTTCATTTCTACGAATGTGATCACCACACCGCATACCATCTGGGCAGTCTACCCCATTTTTGCACTGGCTTGGTGGCCTCTGGCAACGTACTATTTTGTTTATAAGCGACGTCGGTAATCATTAAATTGAAGGCGGCTGTTATTGAGATCAAAACCTCAATAGCAGCCGTCTTTTGATTGCAGATAATCTACGACTGGGTTTCTATTACAGAAAAGCAAAGCCCATATTAATATTATCTGCCACAGCTCTACGAAGCGTAGATTGATAATCTTTCGGGAGTACATTATGATGAATATGAGGAGGAAAGAAAAATGAAATTTGTGAATTTTAATGGAAGCCCTGCCGGAAAAAACAGCGCAACCCATGTGATAGATAAAGCATTTCTGCAGGGGGCCCAGCGGGCAGGGGCAGAAACGGAAACTGTATTTTTGATTGATAAGAACATCGGATACTGTAAGGGCTGCTTTGCATGTTGGTTTAAAACACCGGGTCAGTGCATTATGCAGGATGATATGACCGAGCTGCTTGAAAAGTATATGACAGCTGATGTCGTATGTTTAGGTACCCCTGTTTTCACATGGAATATGACGGCAGTGCTGAAAAATTTTCTGGATCGTCTCGTGCCCCTGAAATCGCCGTTAATCGTACAGACCAACGAAACTTTTGATCTGGCCGACACCAAACCTAAGGAACAGAAATTCGTAGTGATATCAAACTGCGGTTTCCCCGGGGATAAGAATTTCGAGATCATGAAGGCGGTTTCTGCGCCATGTAACCCCAGCTTGGAAATCTACAGAAACTGCGGAAAGCTCCTGAAAAGTACCGATGAAGCAGTCAAAAGCACGGTTGATGAATATTTGGAGGTCGTAGAACGGGCCGGTTTTGAGATGGCACATAGTGGGGAGGTTACAGAAATAACAAAGGCAAAATTGGAGATGCCCCTTATGTCCGTCCAGGATTATGTAAAGTATATTGGAATGTAGATCGGATCGGGAGTAGAACAGGGAAACGATTAAACTGATGATTGAATCAGTGCTTCCTTGGGCTAATAGGTTAACAACGAAAATAGAGGCGCAGCACGCCTCTATTTTCGTCTGTGCGATAGACGGCATCTTTTTTCTTGTGATATACTAACGGTATTGAAGCTTTCTTTGTGATATCCTCTGTAAATATTGTGGTTACTAATTCTGTTATTATAGATATAAAAATACGCCTTGTTTTCTCTATGCATCGCTTTAATAGAACATCTTTCATGTGATTTCTATGGCGTACTCTTTGTCAGTACGTAAAAAAATCAGAAAGGGCATGGTTAACATGAAACAAATCTTGATTCACTTCCGGGACAAAAAAATTCTATGGGTTCTATTGGCCTGCGTTTTATTTCTTTCCGGCCTGGGGATTTACAGACTCTGCCAGAAAGATAGCGGAGAAAGCGATGTGCCGGTGCTGCCTAAGGAACAAAAGGTGGCTGCTTCGCCGGAGGTTCTTGCGCAGGCCCAGCAAAAGGTTGATGAGACGATACAATTTTATACCAGCGGCTGGAATCTGCTGGACGACAATGGTTCGCTTGCAGCAATTAAAATTCTGGATAGTGAGATCACCAACCTGCAGCTTGCAAAGCGAGTTGATATTTACGACAGGCTGGTAGGTCAACGAGTCATCGATGGCATCAAATCAGCATACGAGGAATTTTATTACTTCTCTTATCGGCTTTTGCCCGATGCAAATGTTTTAAAAGGAAAAAGCCTATCTTTCGAACTGGACAAAGAAGGCTGGATTTCCTTTGAAAAGACAACACCCTACACCGCTGATTCGGCGCCAGGCGATTTAATTTTGATTGTCAGCTATGTAGATGACAAGATTACCGGAAGCAATGTTGTACGAATCCCGGAATTTTCAGACCCGTGGTGTGTAGAATATCTCAAGGAACACTTCCCCGATTATGATGCGGATTTTAATGAAGATGCCTACCGTACCATTGATGAGTACTCTTTTATTTTTGAAGATGGGTCAGAACCTTTGCGCATTAGTTTGAACGATAAACAATACACCGTACCGTCCTATCTGAGACTAACAAACAGGAAGGTGGAATATACCGATTATTTTGCAGATTATTCGGCCCTGACTGAATATGAAGACAGAGGTAATCTTACCACTTCTGGTGAAATAGCCGGTTTTCTCATCCAGACCTTACACTACAATATGCCTGATTCCAAGGAGGCGCTTGCTGTCGTCAGCTATATGTGTACCGACAGACCGTGGGGGCCGAAAACCTACCGAGGAATCTCCGTGGGATCCTCTCAAAGGGAACTCTTGCGCTTGTATCCTGATGATTTGTATTATCTCAGAAATGCAAGGTCATCTGACAGTAGCCCGATTGGTAAAAGAAACAAGGGGGTTGAGTATGCCTATTTCTACTACCCGGATGATCAGACCTCCAATGATATTACGTTTTACATCAAGAACGGAAAGGTTTCCTCCATCGAAATGATCGCTGCATATGAGAGAAGGTATGTTTATGACGGTGCGGGTAATCCAGAAAACTTAGTCAATCAGCCTGTAAACAAAAAAAGCGCGTTTCAGGTTGAAACCCTCGCGGATTTTTCCAAAGACATAGAACTTCCATGGGAGAAGCTGGGAGATCCGTCGAATGCCAATCCTCCATATATATCCCACGTCAAGATCCGTTTGCCAAAGGTTTCTGACAATGTCCCTAACGGGGATGCAATTAACGCAAATATCGATCTGGAGCTCTATCAGGAATTGCTCAGTCAATTGGAAGCGGGAGATGATTCGCCGCTCTATCAGGGAAGACTGGCGGAATATTCCGTTGACTACGAGGTACACACATGGAAAAACACAGCGGCTCTTGTGCTGAATGAAGCATATGGTATCGTAGATGCGGGAGGCGGACGTCACCGGATTATTTGGTATTATGACAATGAGACGGGCAATATTCTGTCCCCAAGGCAGTATGCTCAAAAGTGCGGTATTGGTGAAGCCTCCATTATAAAGCAGTACAATGACAATTCTGTGTATGGTTCCATAAGCAGTGTATATGAGGCGAACTTCTATGTTGATGAAGCTGGTAAAATCGTAACCTTTGAGAATCTCGATACGTAATGCCAGAACGATTGAAATAAGTTCAGCTAATGAAAAAAATTGATTTCTATCTGCGGTTTGTGCTTTAATATAGCCATAAAGCCAGTTATGCAAAATTCAATCCCATGAGGAGAACGATCGATGAACTCAACAGCAAAATATAAAGATATTATCTGGCGCTCTCAGGAGCGTTCGGCTCAATATGGTGTAGATAAGGATCGTCCGGGTCCTGCATGGATCTTGCAGGGAGCAGAACTCGCGGCGGTACTGGAAGAAAACGATGCACTCATTCAAATCGCTAAACCATTTATGGAGATCCTGTATGACGTGCTCCGGGATTCTGGCTTTTCCATCTATCTCACGGACCGAAGCGGGGTGGTTTTGACCATTATTGGGGACGAAGACATTTTGGAAGGACAAGCCAAGGCCAGAATCGTGGTTGGTTCGGATATGAGTGAAAAAAGTACTGGAACCAACTCCATGGGTGCGGCACTCCATGAGGACTGCTCCATTCAAACCTCGGGTGAGGATCATTATATCAGGGCTTTTTATATCTGGACCTGTTCTGCTGCAGTGATTCATGACGAGAACGGGGCAATCATCGGATGCCTGAATCTCACCGGCTGGCGTCAGTCTGCCCACCCCCACACGCTGGGGCTTGTGGTTGCAGCGGTTAAGTCCATCGAACATCAGCTTACGGCGGAGAAAGCCGAAACGGAATTAAAAGGAGCCTATGATTACCTCAGTACCGTAATGGACTCTATGAATTCTGGCTTTTTTGCGGCAGATACAAACGGCGTGGTAAAGGCGGTCAACAATAATCTGTGCAGGATGCTGGAAATCGACAGAGGGGAAATTCTGCAAAAAAAAGCACGTCAGATACTGGAAAACTGGGAGTGGATCATCACCCAGCTCAAGGAGAAGAATGCCTTTGAAAACAGGGAGATCATCTACTTTGGAAATCAAAAGAAGAACCGGTTTGATTTAAGCGTATATCCTATCAAGAACCCGAATGGAAAGATTACCGGAACCGTGGCGGTTTTTAAGGATATCCAAAATGTTTATAATATGATCAACAAATATACAGGGATGATTGCGGCTTATACGTTTGATGACATTATCGGAGAAAGCAAAAGTATTGTGAAGCTGAAAGCTCAGGTGAAAAGCATCTCTGACAGTCCCTCTACCGTTTTGATTCAGGGAGAAAGCGGCACGGGTAAGGAGTTGATTGCCCAGTCCATCCATAACAACAGCAGCAGGAAAAACAGCAGCTTTGTAGCAATCAACTGCGGAGCCATTCCCAAAAGCCTGATTGAGAGTGAACTCTTTGGATATGAAGAGGGCGCCTTTACGGGAGCCAAGCGGGGAGGCCATCCTGGGAAATTTGAACTAGCCAATGGAGGAACCCTGTTTCTGGATGAAATCGGGGAAATGCCGCTGGATATGCAAGTGAGTCTTTTGCGGGTGCTCCAGGAGGGCTGTGTCAATCGGCTGGGAGGGAATAAGTGCACCATAACCGACGTAAGAATTATAGCAGCGACCAATAAAGATCTGAAAAAAGAAATAGAACGGGGTACCTTTCGGGAAGACCTCTACTACCGATTAAGCGTTATTCCCATCTATGTTCCGCCGCTGAGGGAGCGGGAAGGCGACATAGAACTGATGATCAGGCACTTTTTAAAAGTGAAAGCGGTAAAGCTGGGAAAACCCATCCCAAAGGTTCAGCTGGACGTTTATGAAAAGCTGCTAAGATACCGCTGGCCCGGGAATATCAGAGAAATGGAAAACTGTATTGAAAACATTGTGAATATGGACGGAAATACTTCACTGGAATTTGAAATTCAAGAGTCGGAACCATATCAAGTGGAGACGCCTTTGGGTTCTTTCTACGACATGTGCTCCCTGGAAGAATGGGAAAAAAGAGCAATCCTGACTTGTGTTGAAAAATGCGGAGGGAATATCACCAGAGCGGCACAGGTGCTAGGGGTGAACCGAAGCACACTTCATGCTAAAATCAACAGGTATCAGAAAGAGAAGGGCATTTAAAAATGCGGATATTTGAAACCTGCGGACATCTGAAACCTGCGGATATTTGAAACCTGCGGACATTTGAAACATGTGCTTTCTTATAGAAACATGCAGGAGTCCGCAGCGTTTCTGAACGAGGTATGTTAAACTATTGGCAATATGCAGGAAACAGACTGTCGAAAAAAACAACAGTGTTGGAAAATGCATCGTATATAATCGCAAGAAGTGTTGGAATATGCAACGCTTCTTTTTTTTATAAAAATACTTCGATTGCGAACGTTGAAATAACTGAGGATATGAAGTCATTTGCTACTTGGCACGACAATTGCAAATTAAAAAGTACATATTGGATAATTATTTTTTTAACATTGGAACATGTTTGAATATTACTTGTGCCGTAAGCGTGCAGTGAGATTTTAGACGCGTTCTAAGAAGAAAGTGGGTTGTTACGATGAGATTTACATTACCAAGAGATATGTACTACGGAAAAGGTTCCCTGGAACAGCTGAAAAGCCTGAAAGGAAAAAAAGCCGTACTCGTCCTGGGCGGCGGTTCTATGAAAAAGTTTGGATTTGTGGATCGTGCGGTGGCGTATCTGACAGAAGCCGGAATTGAAACCAAATTATTTGAAAATGTTGAGCCCGATCCTTCGGTGGAGACCGTTATGAAGGGTGCGGAGATGATGAGAGAATTTGAACCAGATTGGATCATCTCCATGGGCGGCGGTTCTCCCATTGATGCAGCCAAAGCCATGTGGGTATTTTATGAATATCCCGAGACTTCCTTTGAAGATATCATCCAGCCGTTTTCCTTCCCTACACTCAGAAAGAAGGCTCAGTTTGTTGCCATTCCTTCCACATCGGGTACTGCGACGGAAGTAACGGCTTTCTCCGTTATCACTGACTATGCCAAGGGCGTAAAGTATCCGCTGGCTGACTATAATATCACACCGGACATCGCCATCGTTGACCCGGATCTGGCAGAGACCATGCCGCCAACCTTAACGGCACATACTGGTATGGATGCTCTGACCCATGCGGTGGAAGCTTATGTATCCACGCTGAATTCACCGTTCACCGATCCCCTTGCCATCAAGGCAATCCAGATGGTATTTGAATATCTTCCTGCTTCCTTTGAGGGAGATATGGCGGCAAGAGAGCAGATGCACTATGCCCAATGTCTGGCAGGTCAGGCGTTCACCAACGCATTGCTGGGAATCGTCCATTCTATGGCCCACAAAACGGGGGCAGCATTCTCCACGGGACATATTCCTCACGGCTGTGCCAATGCAATCTACCTGCCTTATGTTATCAAGTTTAATGCAAAGAACGCAGAGGCAAGATATGCGGATATCGCCAGAAGTGTCGACCTCACGGGAACTGATGCTGAATTAGTGAAGCAGCTCTGTGACAAGATTGATGCTTACAATGTTGCCCTTGGCATTCCAAAGAGCCTGAAGGAATTCGGCATTCTGGAAGACGAGTTCAAGGAAAAGATCGCGCTGATTGCTGAACTGGCAGTAGGAGATGCCTGTACCGGTTCCAACCCGAGACCAATAACTCCTGCAGAAATGGAACAACTCTTTACTTGCATTTATTATGGTACAGAAGTAGATCTGTAGGTGGCCGCATTCAACCTGCTCACAATCCGCAAACACATCAGGATTATAACACTGTAAGTGCAGCAGTGTGAACATAACGATATTATAACGCTGTAAGCGCAGCAGTGTGAAGATAACGATCATCGCTTACTCACAAAAACCGTTCGGCAACGAACGGTTTTTTGTGTGGCCAATGTAGCAATAAATTCGTTATTTTCTACAAGATGGATTCTTATTCCATTATATTCTAAAAAAGTAATCTTCTTTTCCATATCGTTTTGGCAATTAAATGGACTTTTGCACCGTTCCTTTTTAAAATGCACCATGCTAAGATTATGTTTAATTGAGGATAACACAGATAAAACAGTAATGATTAGGGTGATGAAAATGGTTGGAATCGGTGTTGTGCCAGGAATGGCAAAGGCCAAAACGTATCTTCTGGATGAAGATACCGTTCTAATAGAAAAGAGAATTGTTGATGACCCTGAAACAGAATATCAGCGTTTCTTAGCAGCAAAGGAAGTCTGTGGGGCACAGTTGGAAGAAATTATGGGGGCAATGCCTGAACATATGGCAGCAGATAACCGGGAGATTTTTGATTACCAGCTTTTACTGCTGGAGGATACCGGTTTTTTAGGTCTCATTCAGACTGCTGTTCAAAAGGAACAGGTCAATTGCGAATATGCGGTTCATATTGCGGCTCAAAAGTATATAGCGCTTTTTGAGAATATGGACAACGATTATTTGAAGCAGCGTACCATCGATATGGTTGATATTTCAAGAAGACTCAACGCTATCCTCACGGGGAAAGAACAGAAAACCCTGACTGGTATCTTGGAAGATTCCATTGTAGCCGCCGCCGACTTGACCCCGTCACAAACGGCAGGAATCAACCGTGATAGAGTAAAGGGAATCCTGCTTGAGAAGGGAGGCAGCTCCTCCCACAGCGTAATTATTGCCAGAGCCATGGACATACCCTGTATCGTAGGGATAGAGGGACTTTTGGATCAGGCGATTCACGGAGAAATGGTAATCATGAACGGCAGTACCGGCGAGGTAATCACCAATCCGACCCAGGCGCAGACGGCGGAATATGAGGCATATACCGCAAAAGAAAAGATAGAAAAGCAGCAGCTTGATCGATACAAGAAATGCGCCACGCAGACGCTGGATGGAACAAAGATGCAGGTCTATGCCAATATCACCTCGGAAAATGATGTGACAGCTTTGCTGGAAAACGGGGGAGAAGGAGTGGGGCTGTTTCGGACAGAATTTCTGTATATGGCTGGTGAAAGCTTACCGACGGAAGAGCTTCAGTATAAGGTCTATTCGAACATAGCTAAGAGGCTGGAAGGGCGGCCTTTGATTATCAGAACCCTGGATGCTGGCGGTGATAAGAATATCGGGAGCCTGGGGATTGAAAAGGAAGAAAATCCATTTCTGGGGTATCGTGCCATTCGATATTGCTTGGATCATCCGGAGCTCTTTAAAACACAAATTTCTGCCATATTGCGGGCAGGAGCCGGAGGAAATACATCGTTTATGGTGCCGATGATTGCTACCATTGACGAGGTTTTAAGAACGAGAGCACTTGCGGAAGAAGTCAAGGCGGAACTGGAGAAAAAGGGAATCCCTCATGCTGGAGCCATTCACATAGGGATGATGGTAGAGACACCGGCTGCTGCATTTGATGCGGATCGGTTTGCCAGAGAAGTAGACTTTTTTAGTATCGGGACAAACGATCTGACTCAATATCTTTTTGCTGCTGACCGAATGAATCAAAGGGTAACCGGTTTGAACTCATATTTCCAACCGACATTATTAAGAGCAATCAAACATATTTGCGAATGCGGAAAACGAAATGGAATTGAAGTGGATATCTGCGGTCAGGCAGGTGAAATCCCCGCACTCATTCCATTATGGGTGGCAATGGGGGTTGATAACCTCAGTGTGAGTATTCCTGCGATTCCCAAGGTCAGGAAAATCATCTGCGAAACCAGAAGCTCCGATGCGGCAGAAATCATGAAAAAAGCTTTGCTTTTTGATTCAGCTCAGGAACTGGAGGAGTTTTTGAAACAACAATTTAGTCATAAAGAGGTAAGACGATGATAACAATGGAACTTAAAATCTTGAACGAGTTTGGAATTCATGCCCGCGTTGCGAGCAGGATCGTACGCTGCGCCAGCAGCTTTGCAAGCTCAATTTTCGTAAAGAAGGAAAGTGAGGTGTTTGATCTAAAAACTGTACTGGGCGTAATCACGCTGAATGCGAAATACGGAGAATCTTTAACGGTAGAAATTGAAGGTTCTGATGAAACGGTAGCAGCAAAGACACTTGAAGAGTTATTTGCAATGAAATTCGGAGAAAACTGAGAGGAGACAGAAGTGGACATTTTTGAAATGGCAATGCAGTTAATTGCCGGTGCAGGTGACTCACGGAGTTATTCGATGGAAGCCATATCCCATGCAAGAGAAGGAAATTTTACCGAAGCTCGGGAATGTATCGAAAAAGCAAAAGAAGGCATGGTTAGAACCCATGAAGTACAGACTGAACTGATCAGGGGGGAAATGCTGGGGACAAAAACAGAAATTACTCTTTTGATGGTACACGCACAGGATCACCTGACAGCAGCGATGCTGATGCGGGATATGGCGGAAGAATTCATTCATTTATACGAAACGATGAAAGAGGGGGCGGTTTAAATGCTTACAATTACATTATTGTGCAACTTAGGGATGTCCACGGGCATGCTCATTGACAGGATAAAAGAAGCTGCGGAAGCAAAGGGAATCAGTGTTGATGTTGACGCTGCCCCCTTTGATAAGGCAAACGACAGGCTTGACCATACAGACATCCTGCTGCTGGGTCCTCAGGTAAGGTATCATATGCCACGGTTTCAGAAGGAATACGGCGGAAAAATTGCTGTTATTGACACCATAGACTTCACAGATTATGCGCTTGTAAACGGAGAGAAGATCTTTGCAAATGCATTTGCGAAATACCAAAGTGTTAATCCGTAAGTTTATTTATAAAGAATCATAAAAGGAGGTTGGATCTTAATGACTAGTAAGCAAAACTTTATGGAAGAAAAGTTTTTGCCCATCGCTTCCAAAATGGGAGCACAGAGGCATCTCATCGCTCTGCGTGACGGTATCGTCATGGTTATGCCGCTTCTGATTCTCGGTGCATTTTCTATGATCGTCGCCGAATTTCCTGTGGAAGCCTATCTCAATTTCATGACCAATACCTTTGGCGAAAATTGGAATGCATTTGAAGGAATTATCATGAATGCTACCTATGGAATCGTCGCGTTGGTTGCGTGCTATGGTGTGTCAAGCTCTCTTGTAAACAGCTACAAAATTGATGGGACTCCTGCAGGAATTATAGCACTTGCTGCATTTTTCACAACCAATATCATTGGCGCCTATCAGGATGGAGACGCAACTGTTTCCGCATGGGCGGCTTCAACCTTTGATGCCCACTTACTCTTTACCGCGCTGATCATCGCGCTGATCTCCGGCGAAATCTACCGATTGCTGGTTCAGAAAAATTTCACAATCAAGCTGCCGAAATCAGTGCCTCTAAGCGTGTCGAGGCAGTTCGTTGCGCTGCTTCCCGGTGCTGTCATTATTCTGTTGTTTGTCATTATCCGCGGATTGTTTTCCGTTACACCATGGGGCAGCTTTCCGGAATTTATCACGACCGTAATCTCAACCCCGTTAAGAGGCTTTGGCACCTCTTATGCCGGTACCTTGGTAGCAGTATTTACGGAGCATTTCCTGTGGTCCCTTGGTATTCATGGTTCCGCAGTCATTATTTTCCCGCTGTTTGAGCCTATGTGGATCGTAAATCTTCAGGAAAATCTCAGCAATGGAGCCCAAAATATTGTGACCCAGCCATTCTATGAGAACGGTATTTGGATGGGCGGATCTGGTGCTACCCTTCCCGTTGTAGTCTATATGCTGGTCTTCGCAAAATCTAAATTATTAAAACAAATCGGAAGAATTGGAATCGGCCCTGGTCTGTTCAATATCAATGAGCCGATTACCTTTGGATTGCCCATCGTATTAAACCCATTCCTGATGATTCCATTTATTGCAGCGCCTATCGTTGTACTGACCATTCAGTATGTGGGTACTGCTGTGGGAATCTTTCCTTACTGCAATCTTATGGTTCCGTGGACAACGCCATTTTTCATCAGCGGATTTTTAATGACTAAAAGTCTGATGGGTGTTGTGGCACAGATGATTTCTTTTACCGCTGCATTTTTGGTATGGCTCCCCTTTATCAGTATTTGGGATAAGAAGAACTATGAAATGGAGCGGCTTGCCGATAATCAATAAGTAAAGATCATGTACAATAAGTAATGGCCAATCAGTAATGAACAATAAGTAATAAGTAATGAGCAATCAGAAATGAGCAATCATAAGCAATCTATTATGTCCCTCCCCGTTTTCATCGGGGAGGGCAACGTTGTTCCTTTTGAATCGTGAAAAATAAGGTGATGAACATGAGTTTTCTTGGTATGAATCTAGGAGAAGAAGCCCCACGGGGATATCGCTGGAGGCGTTTGGCGGCATTTGCAGTTGATGTCGTCATTGTGCTTTGTATTCTGATGGTTACCTATCGCATGACGGGTAAGCCGGATTTTCCGGCGGTCAAAGCAGCGCTGGATGCCATACAGGCAGGACCTGCAGCTCCGGGAAATCAGGAACTGGCGAACCGAATGCTGAAGTTATTCAACACAGCATATGTGCAGACGCTGCTGATCTGGTTTCTCTACGAAGTCACATCCCAGCTGATTTTTTCAGGAGCGACCCTAGGGAAGCTGGTGATGAAGCTGCGGGTTGTTTCGTGGAATCCTCAGCGTAAACGGCTTTTGCATCATCTGATGATGATTGTGAGAAGTGGAGTGAAATTTCTGTCTATCTATCTATTTCAAGGATTTCCCTTTCTTATCGCATCTTTGTCGATCTTTACCAATCGAGAATCAAGATCGGGATTTGATATGATGGCAAGGACAAGTGTTAATTTAAGGAGGTAACAATGCGGCTAATTGTAAATGCACCCATGGCAAGCGATATGATTATTAATCTACTCACGGAATACCGGGAAAATGACGTGGAATTTCAGTTTGTGAAAAAGACAGGTCTCAGGCTGGAATTTGAGGTAAGCAATATAGAGGGTCCGGCTGCATGCAGTCTGGTAAATACGCTGATTAAAAGCACCGAAACAGGTAAGGTATTGTATTTTACCGTTGAGACAGTTTAAGCATCGGCATAAGCACGGGCATAGATCTCGGATAGAAGACCGCGGGGTACTGGCTTTTTTGAGAGTTTAGTGGTATATTGATAAAATGTGCTCTAGTACTTTGTTGTTGATTATATTGGGAGCAAATGGTAATCTGCTATGAATCATTTTGAAGAAAGATTGAAAAAGATACTGGAATTATTATTGCAAAGTGACGGTTATCTGACACTGGATTTTTTATCGCAGCATGTGGGAATCTCCAAGCGTTCCGTACAGAATTACATGCATAAGCTGGAAGACTGGCTTTCTGATATCGGGTTAATG
The DNA here is from genome assembly GCA_015243575.1 of Clostridiales bacterium. Lineage (NCBI taxonomy): Bacteria > Bacillati > Bacillota > Clostridia > Peptostreptococcales > Anaerovoracaceae > Anoxybacterium > Anoxybacterium hadale. The sequence continues at coordinate 2,419,189 of CP042469.1, read as the reverse complement.
AATATCGTATTCCATAAGAAGCAAGGGCAGGGACTCAGGCTGCTTATCTCAGATGATGACAGGAGAAAGCTGGAAGATCTGTTAAACGGCGAAAAGTTTAGTCTCTTTGATGAAGGCGTAGTAAGAAGGCTTGAAATGCTCAAGGCTTTGATCTTTTCCAATGACGAGCTGACGATCCAGTTTTTTGCGGATCAGTTTTATATCAGCCGAACTGCCATTCTCAAGGATTTAGAATGGGTCAGTCAATGGCTTTCCAATTTTGACCTGCAGCTTTTTAAGACCCAGCGGCGCGGAATTGGTATTATCGGAAATGAAGTATCCAGAAGAAATGCCATTGCTGGATTTTTTGACATTTATAAAACCAGAGAGCAGCTGTTGATGACGGATTTCGATTCCACAAGCAGAATTTCCGACGAAAAGCTTCTCAGAGTGAAAGATGTGTACCCAAAAATAGATAATAAACCTGTGTTCGCAATCATTGAAGATGCGGAAAAGAAATTCGATTTCTTTCTCACCAATGAGTTCTTTGTAGCATTGGTGACCCATCTGATTATCTGTATTGCAAGATTAAGCTCCGGTAAGAATGTGGACGAATGCTTTCTGCCTCCCGAAGGGGAATACGGCAGACTAGAACGGAGCACTGCTGATTATATTGCTTCCAGGATTGAGAAAGAATTCAGCCTCTCATTTCCTGAGTCAGAGCGCATCTACATCTGTATGCATCTAATGAGCTACAATACGTTCAATCATCATGCGCTGAGAGCAAATCCAGATGAAATCCTGAAGGACATTCCGAAAAAGATAGAACTGCTGGCTATATGCCTCATCGATTATGTGGATGCGCAGCTCGGCTCATCCTTTGCATCTGATAAGCTGCTGTTCTTCGGTATCCTCTTTCATTTAAAGAATTCATTGGAACGGCTGGAAGAATCCATTCCTATCAATACCATACAAAGAAATGAGTTTTCCAAGAAGAATCTGGAGATTTTCAATGCTGTTTCAAAGTCCAGCAATTTATATGAGGGAATTTGCGGTGTGAAACCCAGTGAAGAGGAACTGATCATTCTGACCATGCACTTTACCCTTTCACAAAAGAGAACCATTAAGAAGAAAAAAGCGCTGCTGGTGTGCGATAGCGGAATCTCCGCAGGGATTATGCTTTGTAAGTATTTATCAGAGTTATCGCTGGATTTAGAAATTGTAGACGTATGTTCCACCTATCAATACACATACAAGGCCGAAAATGAATATGATTTTATCATATCGACCACCCCTCTCCGAGAAACCCGAAAACCAACAGCGGATCTCTCGACTGTTACGAAAACGAATTATGGTAAATTCCTGGAGGATTATCTCTTTTCCCTGGGGTAATGCATTCGTTTACAGAGTCTTGTAAATATGGTAAATTTAATTATACAGAGCCAGCAGTTATGATCAATTCATTCATTTGGGCTGAAAAACAGGAGCAATTAGTTTTTAGGTAAGGAGTCATACGAATATGGTAAAAGCAGTGCTGTTTGATATGGATGGTGTCATCATTGACAGTGAACCCATTCATTACCGATTGTCAAAGCTGTATTACAGTGAACTGGGCCTGGACATTACCGATGAGGAATACTATACCTTTGTCGGAGTAGGTGATGTGGAAATCTTCACGAGGCTGAAAACAAAATACGGATTGAAAGAAGAGCTCGGTGATTTGGTCGAGACGTACCAGCAAAGATATCTTGACCATTTAAGATCTCAGAAGGAGCAAAAGCCAATCCGTGGAGTAGACGGACTGATCAGGGAGCTTCACCGAAAGAATTATCTCATTGCTCTTGGTTCATCCGCAACCAGACAAAATATCGAAGCTGTACTGGAGGCTTTCCAACTGCTAGAGTATTTTAGCGCTGTAGCAAGTGCTTGTGAGGTGGAACAGTCGAAGCCAGCTCCTGATATCTATCTTTTGGCAGCGGAAAAACTGGCAGTTAACCCGTCAGAGTGCGTTGTAATCGAGGATTCCTGCAATGGCATCAAGGCAGCAAAACTTGCCGGAATGAAGTGCATTGCGTACCACAATCCAAACTCCGGTGATCAGGATCTTTCTCAGGCCGATTGCGTAATCACCACCTTTGAAGACCTGGATTTTGAAGGGCTTGTGCGCTCGTTGGGGTAAGAAATAAAGAAATCAGAATTCGTTATAAGAGGCAGCGAAAAAACGCTGCCTCTTAGTTTTGTAAATTACAGGAAATACGGCTTTGGATATTTTGCCACAGCTCTTTTGATATTTCTCGGGGCTGTCGCAAAAAAAGCAGCCATAAAAATAAGAAGGACATTCTTTTTTACGATCATTTTTGTTTCCTTTCTGAATCCCTATTGGTAGATACTTATATCATAATTTATTTGAACCCAAATGAACAGAGCAATTGAAAGATGTTAGGATATCAGCTTCCAGCCCATTGAACAAGACGTCCCAAAGCATAAAAAGCTGTTGTGATATGCAGAAGCTTTTGCGTCTGATACGGCTGTACCTTTTGCGTTTGATATGATATATTTGTATGATCACGGGGACACGGTAATATATTGATAAGGGGACATGATTCGCATCTGCATGAGAGGCACGAAACCGGGGAGCAGCACAATTTGAGTACTGGAGGTTTGCCTAGCTGCGGGGTATGATTAATGGCGGCAGAAGATTGGCGCCGCTTCATCGGGGGAATTGTTATGAGAAGATCAAAGTCATCATCCATCTTGGGAAAGGTAATTTTATTCATTATCGTAGCAGCCTTTTCCTCAGGGGTTTACATTTATCAAACAGAACCGGATTTTTTGCTGGATCGTTTTTATGCAGTGGTCTATCCAGGGCGGCAGGAAGTGGAGCCAGAGATTTTCCTGAACGAAAAACCGGCCTACTTTGAAATTATCGGCAAAGAGTGGCAAACGAAAAAAAATAACGGTGAATGGTACACTGCGCCGGCCAATGATGAGAGGATTGACAGCGCCGTTCCAACAGGAATGCAAAGCAAGCCGTCTTCTATCATATCGTCAACAAGCGATAAACTGATTGTGAACGTGGATAAGCAGCCGGATCAAGTAGATTTGAAAATCCTGAAGACTGATTCGGGTCAGGTGGTTCTGGAAGGAAAGGCTGAACTGGCAAAACTTCCTCTGCCAAAACAAAATGGAAATTTCACCTATGAACTGACCATGCGTTGGAGCCCGGGACAGAATCCTTATCAGGGGAAGTATGTTCTTGCAATTCCGGTGACGGTAAAGGTGCCTGCTCAGTTTATCTTTTCTACAGAGCGGCTGGAACAGGGACAGCTGCTGGAGATTACAGCCTATTATGCAGGAGACCCGGAAGACGTCATTTTTGAACAGTCTATCTACGATAAATTCAGATGGTTCTCAGAAGACGGTTCTCTCAGGGGATATCTGCCCACCAACTATAATGTAAAACCGGGGACCTACCCCATCAAATACGGTGTTAAAAGCCAGGGGACAGAGGAGACACAGCTGATTGAAATCCTTGAACACAAATATCACATCCAGTATCTTACTGTGAATACCAAGACTGAGGCAGAAACCAGAAATGATGAGGCATATGCAGAATATAACAAGTATTACATTCCCGTCAGGAATCAGTCGGAACCGTCCAGGTACTATACCGACAGCTTTCTCATTCCCACCAAGGGCAGGTTGACAACGGAGTTCGGAGAGACACGGTACGTCAACGATCAGCCCACTTCCTACCGCCATTTGGGGCTCGATATCGCAGCGCCAGCAGGAACAGAGGTTATGGCATCCAATCGTGGCAAAGTGGTTCTTGCCAGGTCCTTCCTGCTCACGGGAAACACAGTCATGATTGATCACGGAGAGGGTCTGTTCAGCGTTTATCACCATCTGCTGAACATTTCCGTGAAAACCGGTGACATTGCAGAGCGGGGGCAGAAAATCGGGGAGGTCGGCTCTACGGGTTTTTCTACCGGCGCGCATCTGCACTTTATGATATCGTATTACAATGCCAATCTGGAACCAGGATTTTTCCTTGTGGGTCAGCCCATTACCTATGAGAATTACAAAGAATATCTTCAATAATACGCTTTTACCGAAGCAGCTTTCGCAGAATCCCAAACTTACCATCTGTGTAAGGATGGTAACGAACGGGAACATCGATCCACAGGGACTTTTTTACCATGCTTCTGTAATGGCTGAAGGTATCAAAGCTGAGCTTTCCATGGTAGCTTCCCATTCCGGAGTATCCTACGCCGCCGAAGCCCATGCGAGGATTCGCCATATGAATAATCGTATCATTGATACAGCCGCCGCCGAAGGAGCAGGAGTTTAGTATTCTTTTCTCTGTCGCTTTGCTTGATGTGAAAAGATATAGTGCCAGGGGCTTCGGACGGGAGCGGATGAATCGGATACAGTCGTTGAGATCAGTGTAGGTCATCAGGGGAAGAACAGGCCCGAAGATTTCTTCCTGCATTACAGCGGACTCCGGGTCGACCTCATCCAGAACCGTTGGTTCAATGAATCTTCTGGAGGGGTCTGTACCGCCGCCGATGACCGCCTTTTGACCTTGGAGCAGCCCGGACACCCGGGTGAAGTGTTTTTCACTGATGATGACGGGCAGCTCAGAATAATCTCCCCCCGGGAAGAACTCCTCAAGAGCCAGCTTGAATTCTGAAAGAAACCGGTCTTTTACTTTTTGATGAATCAGCAGATAATCCGTTGCCACACAGGTTTGCCCGGCGTTAAGCACTTTACCGAAGGCAATTCTCCGTGCGGCGATTTTTATGTTCGCCGTTTCATCCACAATCACTGGGCTCTTGCCGCCAAGCTCCAGAGTCACGGGAGTAAGGGTTTTGGAAGCCGCAGCCATAACCGTCTTGCCTACTTCTACGCTTCCTGTGAAGAAAATATAATCAAAGGCCTCCTGAAGCAGTGCGTTGTTCTGCTCCCGTCCGCCTTCTACCACAGCCACGTACTCAGGCGGATAAATCCCGCCGATGAGCTCTGCTACGAGGCTGCTGGTTGCCGGAGCATAGGCGGAGGGCTTTATAACAATACAGTTTCCCCCTGAGATGGCTCCGATAAGAGGCACAAGGCAAAGCTGCAGCGGATAATTCCACGGAGACATAATCAATGTCACGCCGTAAGGCTCAGGTGATGTAAAGCTTTTTGAATGAAAATGAGCAAGAGGCGTTTTGACCTTTCTACCTCTGATCCAGCCGGGTAGGTGCTTTAGGTGGTAGCTAATTTCTTCCAGGACAAGCCCGGTTTCTGTCATATACGTCTCAAAGGCAGCCTTGTTCAGATCAGATTTCAAGGCGGATTCGATCCGTTTTTGGTTATCTTTCAGGGCTGTTTGAAGGCTCCGGAGGGCGTTCATCCGGAAGGAAAGGGAACGGGTCGCTCCGCTTTCAAAATATTCTCGCTGCAGCGCGATGAGCGTTTTTATATCCATTTGTTTCTCCTTTTCAGATAGTACCTCTCATTTCAGCTCATTTCAGCTACTCCTACCATTTCAGATATTTCCTTCCTTTTCAGATGCTCATCACATTTCTGATTTTCATTTTTATTTTTTTCACATCTGAACTAAAGATCAGCTGCTTTCTTTTGGTTGAGAGAAGAAAACGCCTTTCTGTTATTTCTGTAAAGAGACTGAAATACCGGAAAACCGCGATCATAAGCGAACCTATTTTCGGCAGATGGCTGAAAGGACCTGAGGGCAGGGATGATTTTTTTTGCATCCTTGATATCGCTGATCATTCCCAGACCCACGGCGATGGCAATGGCCGCACCGACAGCTCCAATGTTTTGCGGATTTTCGACGGTCTCTATTTCTCGTCCCAGCATATCTGCCAGAATCTGGCAGGTAATCGGGGCAAGGGCACCTCCCCCCACCAGCCGGATACGAGGGTTGGTTCTGAAGCTTTTTTCAACTGCTTCCAGCTGCCAGCGCAGATGATAGCAGACTCCTTCAATAACGGAATGAATCAGTTCTGTCTTTCCGGTTTCCAGACTGATATTGAAAAACATCCCCCTGGCATTGGGATTTTCAAAGGGGCAGCGGTTTCCATGAAGCCAGGGTGTGAAGATCACACCGCCGCTTCCGGCGGGAACATCGCTGATGCAGTGCATCATATAATCGTAAAGGCTTTCGTGGATGCTTTCCGGGTCATCCCAAATCCCTCTCTTTTCCAGAAAGAGGCCGATCTCATCCAAAGCCAAATGATCCTTTACCCATTCCAGGCATTTTCCGGCTGTTTCAAGCTCTGCGAAGAAATTAAAATGCTCAGGATCAGCTCCAACGATGGATCCAATCATGTTTCTGATATCTAACTTTTGTTTTTTTACCACAGTGGATACCCAGCCGGAGGTACCCATGTAGATATGGGTGTCTCCCTCTGATACTGCTCCCGCGCCCACGCCGATGAGGGATGCGTCACCGCCCCCGGAGAATACCGGGGTACCGGACATCAGGCCTAGCTCACCAGCGGCAGAGGGGAGGATGGTTCCTACCTGATCGGTGCTCTTGCAGATTTCAGGCAGATGTTCCATTCGTACACCAAACATCTTGCAAAGCTCCGGGCTAAAGCGAACGTTTCCTTTTCTGGTGTCGCAAAGCAGAGTGGCGAAAGCGCTGTCTCGGGACATCACGAAGGTTCCGCTGGCCCGGCATACCAGAAAATCCTTTACATCGAGCCATTTATATACCCTGGAGAAAACTTCGGGTTCATGACGTTCCACCCATTTGTATTTCCAGACAGGGTCCTTGACGCTGGCAGAGGCTGCGCCGCTGATCCTTGCGGAACGGAACAGTTTATAAGCGTTTAAGCCAGAGATGCGGGGGCCTGTCATGATGCCTTTGCGCATTTCTTCGTCTGCCCGATTGTCCATATAGCTCATGGCTCGCCGCACAGGCATGCCTGCGCTGTCTACCAGAACAAGGGCCTGCATCTGCGCGCAAAAGGAGATTCCTGCAATGGATTCTTTTGGTACTTTGGTTTTTTCCATTACCTGAGAAGTGGTGAGGCACATGGCTTTCCACCACTGCTCAGGATCCTGTTCTACACCGCCGTTATCCATGATGAACAGATCATAGCCGGCCATGGAGCTTCCGATCAGCGTTATTTTTTCCGATAGTTCGAAGAGACAGGTCTTGATGCCGGTGGTGCCGACATCGTATGCAATTACATAGATTGACATCCCTTGCACTCCTTTTCCTCTATTCTGCCAGTTTGGAATATTTTTTGAGGTATACAAGCCGCATCAGTGCACTTTCAAATCCGTTGATCGGCTTTGGTCTGCCAAAAATGGCAGCAGTAAAATATGCTCTGCAATTTTTACGCAGTATCATACTCACCGCTTCTGCATCCCGCTCATTCTTTCCCCAGCAAACGGCACCACAGTTCCTGATAAAGACTGCTGAACCATGCTGAAGGCCTTTCAGGATGGAATTATTATCGTTTTCCGCGACTTTTGCCCTGATTCCTACGATTTGTGCGAAGTCGTCCAGAAAGGGGTGCAGAGGTCTTGTCAACTGAGAATAGTGGACTACCTCAGGATCATGATTCAATAATACGAAGCCGCCCTTCTTTTCCAGCACTGCCTGCTTTAGTGCGTAAGCGAAAGGATTCCCATTGGCCTGATATGTATCACGTTCACCGCTGCCTGCCTGAGTCTGATCTTTATCCCGCTGCATGCTGTCCAGTGGTTTGCGCCGGCTGATTTTTGTGGGTTTTTCAACAAAATCACAACACAGCTTTTCGAGTTCAAGTGCCGTCTTTAATGCGTTATCATAGTCATTTCCATAGCACAGGGTACCATGATGCTTTAATATCACTGCATTGGAGGTACTCTTTCTCAGTGCTTCTGCAACGTTTCGGCGAAGTGATTTTGTTCCGGGAAGCGCATAACGAGCGCAGAGAACTTTTTCGGAAAAGTGTTCATTTTTGCCTGACAGGGGCATGAAATCAAGTCCTGCGGCAGAAACGGCTGAGGCATATTCCTGGTGGGTATGGATTGCAAAATTGATCTCTGGGAACAAGCGGTACACCTCTGCGTGGATGCCCTTTTCCGAGGATGGTTTTACAGAGCCCTCATAACCAAGATCAGCAATTCTTACCGGAACAATATCTTCTGGTGTCAGAGTAAGATAGTCTCTTCCGCTGGGGGTAATCACGAAAGTTTCCTGATCGATCCGGCAGCTGACATTACCCCAGGTTCTTGCAATAAGGCCGGAATGAACAAGCTCAATTCCTGCCTGAACCACAAGCTCCTTTGCTTCTTTTTCTTTCATAACGATCCTCCATCATACTTTTTTCGCAACATTTTGGAAAACGTGATCAAAACGATCGAGAATATCAGTCAGCATGTCGTCCTCATAAGCAGCGCTTGTATAGAGCCTGCTGCCTGCAAGGGTAACAATACCCTCCGCCATGTAAGCCGCGCCCATGTGTTCCATTTCCTGTTTACGCGCAGATGTCTCTTCAAGGACCTTGGGAATCTGCCACGGCTTCGACCAGTCGATGGAAAAATGCATGGCACCTGCAGTTTCCAAATGGCAGATAGAGCCTTGATTGAAGGCCACAAAGGGAAGCCCGTGCTTGGAAATCAGTTTCTGGAGGCCCAGAGTCAGCTTGTCGGCAAATTCACCGGACTTTCTCGGTGCATCGGTGCTTTCAATTTCACAAAGCGTATAATAGCCTGCAACGCAGCTCAGTGGGTTGGCTGCCATGGTTCCGCCCACCAGTGCTTTTTTATGCTTTGCCCCGCCGCTGATTCCTGCAGACAGATACTTCATCACTTCTTTTTTTCCGCCAAGGCCTCCAGCACTTGGATATCCTCCTGCAATGACCTTGCCGAAGATCGTGAGATCGGGAGAAATGCCGAAATAGCCTTGTGCACCAGACATACCGATCCGGAAACCAGTTACTACTTCATCGAAAACCAGAAGCGCACCGTACTTTCTGCATAGTTTTTCGACACCCTTATTAAAATCATAATCCAACGGTCTCGTTCCGCTTTCCGGTCCTACAGGCTCTATGAATACTGCAGCGGTACCGCCGCGAAGTTCATTGCGCTTCAGGACACGTTCCAGAGAGTCCAGCCTGCCCGGGAAAAACTCCTGGGTATGCTTGAAAAGATATTTGGGAACGCCCTGAGCCTGGGTCCATTTTGAGCCGGGTATCCGTATGCCGTAAGCAAGCTGATCACTCCAGCCATGATAGGCTCCGCCCATCTTGACGATATTCTTCTTTTTCGTAGCCAATCTTGCCACCCGGATTGCACCCATGCAGGCTTCTGTGCCGGAACCAAGCATTCGGAACATTTCCACCGACGGCATGGACTCGGTGATCTTTTTTGCCAGCTTATATTCGTATTCATGGAATAAGCCTGTTGAGGGACCGCATTCATTGAGGAGCTGAAATACTTTCTCGCGAACGGAAGACGGATTGCTTCCGAGAACGGTGGGACCGCCTGCCTGCAAAAAATCATAATAGCGGTTACCGTCGATGTCGTAGAGGTAGCAGCCTTCCGCTTTTGTAAACACGAGAGGGAAGGGATGGTTGAAAGCAAGGTTGTGCTGGACTCCGCCCGGGATGATTTCCTTTGCTTTATCAATCATAGCCTTCGACCTGGTACACAGCTTTCCAAAGTACTCTTCTTCGTATTTTTTCAGCGCGTCAGGACGGATGGAATAGATTGGCTGCCGAATCAATTCGTCTAGCTGAGCTGTTATTTTTTTTGCATCCGGATATTTTGTAATAGAAAAATTATGTTGCATTTTAATTCCTCCCTCAGAATAAGAGCGAGCACTCACTCAATTTAATTTTACTATAACATTTCCGTCAGAAATGTCAATAGTATTAGTTTTTTGATTTGCTCAGAAATTGGGATATTCCATGGACAGAGAGTCATTCGTTCAGGAGCAATGCGCTCTTAATAAACTTCATAAGCTGTGTGGCCACAAGCTCATCGTCGCTGAAAATATCCTCTCCTGCGTAAATCTTGAGACGTTCTCGATAATAGGTGCATGCATAGGAAAACTGCAGTGTGATCAACAGGTTATCCAGAAAAAAGGCAAATAGTCTCGGATCGATATCGTCCCTGATCACGTTCTCCTTTTGTGCCTGTTCTAAAAGAGCGGTATACAGTCCAGCGGTGACGCTTTCGATATCCGTCACGATCTGAGAGGTAAGGTCACTCCTGTTTTCCGCTGTCAGTTGACCGTATAGCTTGGTATAAAGGATATTGGTGCGTGAATTGAACTGAACTGCTCTGATGATTTTCTCCAGCTTTATCAGCAACTCGTCTTCGCCCTTCATAATTTCATCCATAACGGATTTTAAGGTTTCAACAGCGTAATGGATTACTGTTGAAAATAGAGCCTCCTTGCTGCTGAAATAGGAGTACATTGCACCAATGCTGATTCCTGCCTTTTTCGCGATGATATTAATATTTGAACTTTCAAATCCGTGTTCTGCAAAATAATCAGTTGCTGTCTGGAGGATTTTATTTCTTTTTTCTTCCGAAATTTTCGTGAAGGATTCGTTAAATAAAGGTAATTTCATGTCTGTACTTCTCCTTGTTTTCCTATAAATATCTATTCCAACCGTACCGTTCTCTGTACTTATTTTTATTCATTGCCAGCGAAGGGCGAGCGGTGACTCATCCTATTGACATAATCAATATAAAACAGGAGGGCGGCTTATGTCAAGGAAATAGGGTATTGAGATCGCGTCAAGTTAGGACGGGAAAAATAAAGCTGGAGTTTCCCCATTGTTAAAACCTTGTATTAAATTCCCCTGAGTCCTCGTAATGCTAATGCCAGTTGAGTGCGCTTTCCTGAATTTAGAGCAGGCAGGTTATCGATTGTCTCTCCACTGACTTTTCGTATCTTTTTTCTGCATAATTTTAAGTCCAGTTCAATGGCTCTTGTCTCTCTGATTCGTTCTTGTTTCTTTCTTAGCGCCAGATCGAATAGATTACCTCCGTTTTCAGCAAAGACTCGGAGTCTTGCCATCTGATCGACTCCCTCACGGCTCCATCCCAGCGGCCTGGAACTGAGCCGATCTGAATAGATATGGCTAATGTGCCCTTCGGCACTGCAGCCCGAATAATCCTTGGAATAGTGATACTTAATGTTTTCCCAATGATTCATGATATAGGTCTTTGCTTCTTTCACCGATTGTGCCTTTGTCTCTGTTTCTGCTGCATCCAGGATGGTTTCAAATACGACCTTTAAGTATTCTTTGTCTTCTCTTTAAGGGCTCTCCATATTTCCCTCTCAGCGTTTTCAATATGCGCTCCTGCTGTTTTTACCGCCTTGTGCAGGTGGTATCGGTCAAGTACGAAAATACTTTTGTTGATTATGGTTGCTCCTGACTTTATCCAGCTTGCTCCATCCCCGGACAAATATATTTTTTCAATCTTATCATAGTCATAGGCGGTATCAATGTAATCTGCTACTTCGTTCCAGAGTTCTTCTGATTCCCTGTACATTCCACCGAAATATCTCGGGTTCTGCAGTTTCCACCTTTCTTTTCCGACCTGTGTCCTGCCTTCATGCACATACACAAGCTTTGGTTCTGAACAGCCGCCAGCCTGAAGCGCAACGTGATCTTCGTCAGCTTCAATGTAGAGGATTGTAGGCGTTTCTTTTGATCTTGAAATTTTCACTTCGTTATTCCTGACCGGGCCTAGTTCCCTTATGGCGTTCATAACACTCTGGCTTGAAATCTGTAGTGTCTCGGCAGCTTTCCTGCCACTTCTTGCGTACGGGGTATCAATCGCTTCTTCAATCAGTCTGGATTTCAAGGCAACATCCATTTTGTCGTAGGAGTCGATTCCCATCAGTTCATCCGATAAATATCGATATTCCGTTTCGGTTTTATGCTTGTAGTACGTTCTATGATAATGAACCTCACCAAATATGGTCGCAAGGGTGTTGGGTGCAGCCTTCTCATGAACATACCAGTTCTGCTTTCGACGAGAATCTCCTTTCACAAGAGAATCCATCATTTCCAGCGCTTCCTTCGCTAGAATCGTTCCTACTTGGTCCAGTATTTTCTTAGTCTCAATTACAAATTCGGAGATATCCTTCTTTTCCATCAACATCTTTTCGAAGTTTTCCTCAAAACTCCTGATGATTAATTCTGCAATTTCAGTTATACTATTGTTCATAAGAGTGCCTCCGTTATTTGTTTTTGTGGTTATTAACATCATAACATATGAGGTCACTCTTATTTTTTTATTTCCTTTATTTTTCCCGTCCTAATTTTACACTAAGGGGTATTGACTTCACTCTGCCATGTGCTATATTTAGAGAAAAAGAGCGAATGCTCACTCTTGGCGAAGGCAGAACCTTCAGAGACTCCGAAAAAAATAGCCATGATCAATGATCTGATGGAAACAGGAAGGAGACTTTCAGAATGTATGGGAAATGGGATATTCTTTTAAAGGACGGTTATATCGTCGATGGAACTGGGCAAAAGGGATGGCAGGGTTCTCTTCTGATTTCAGAGGATCGCATCAAGGAGCTGCCTCGTGAGGAGATCGATGGAGATTATGAGACGATAGATTGCTCAGGAAAGGTCATCGCTCCGGGGTTTATCGATGCCCATTCCCATAATGACTGGTATCTTCCACTGGAAGATGCAGAACAATTTACAAATCCTTTTATAAGGCAGGGGATAACCACCTTTATAGGTGGCAACTGCGGATTCGGTGCATCAGGATTTCAAAAGAATACAAAGTATCTTCGGGAGATATGCAACAACCCTTTCAAATCGGATCTCAAGATTCGCTGGTCTTCTATGGGTGACTATTTCGGCGTGCTGGAAAAGAGTGGACTAACTGCTAACTTGGCCTGCCTTGCGGGACATGGCACAGCAAGAACCTCGCTCCGGGGTTATGATCCATCGGTGATGTCCAAAGAAGAAATGAAGGAAATGTTGAAACTGCTGGATGAGGCCATGGACGATGGGGCTAAGGGAGTATCGATCGGTCTGCAGTACGAGCCCGGTATCTTCTCAGGGATGGACGAACTTAAGGAGGTTGCCCGACTTGTTAAAAAGAGGGATAAAATCTTGACGACCCACGCCCGCGCATCTTCCTGCGTTTCCGGAACGTATCCCATAAAACCTTTTGGGAAGCCTCACAATATTCTGGCATTGAAGGATATGATCCAGCTTGCCCGGGAGACCGGTGTGCGGCTGCAGTATTCTCATTTCATCTTTGTGGGTGAAAGAACCTGGAGTACCTTTGAAGAGTCTATGGAAATTGTAGACAAAGCTCTTTCAGAGGGGATCGATTTTAAATTTGATATTTACGCATATCCATGCGGCGGTTCTGTTATCTCTGTTGTCCTCCCGGAATGGTTTATGGCGAAAGCCCCGAAATCCTACCGGAGCAAGTCTGATTTGACTCGGCTGCATCTGGAAATGTCTGCGATAAAAAGAATGGTTGGCTTTGGCTATGAAGACATACAGATTACATATATTGATGATCCTGAGCTGAAAAAGTTCAACGGAAGGTTTATTACGGATATTGCGGGGGAACTGGGGCTGCCTCTGTTTGAAACCTTTATGCTGTTTGTTGAACGGAGCGAAGGCAAGGCAAGGGTGATACAGTATAAATTCTTTGATCAGCATATTTTAGAGGCACAAATGAAACACCCTGCCTCGATTTTCATGACAGATGCATGGGTTGAGAAGGCGGGTGTTCAAAATCCGGCAAGCTTTGGCTGCTTCCCGAAGTTTTTGCAGCTATCTAATGAAAATGAGATTCTGACGCTGGAGGAGGCGGTTCATAAAATGACGAAAGCTGCTGCAGATCGGTTTAATATCAGGGATAGGGGCGTTCTGAAAAAAGGAAATGCGGCAGATATTACGGTTTTCAACTGGAGTAAAGTGCGGGACAATACGAGCCGCGCAAGGACGGATATGGCTCCTTCCGGCATCGAGCATGTGCTCATCAATGGCAGTTGGGCTCTCCGGGATGGAGCACTTTGTAAAGGGGATCGGTTTGGAGTTATCCTCCGGTAGTATGAACTATTTTTAAGAAAAATTGATTATTTTGATTTTGATAACTCTTTTCTTTCTGAAAGGGGAATCACTTTACTTTATGCCGTCGCAAAATTGACGGCTTTTTCTATGGCAAAAATCAAAAACAACTTTCCGCAAATAAAAATCAAAATATAATATTGCATGCAAATTGCATCTGTGATATTATTTAAGTAAGCAAAAGATTACTTTGTAAGCAAATGTTTAGGAGTGAACGATGACAAACAGAGAAGAAGAACTGCTGGAATTAATCCGCCGCAATCCGGCAATCTCTCAAAATGAACTGGCAGCTGCACTTGGCATTACCCGTTCGTCCGTTGCGGTTCATATCACGAACTTAATTAAAAAAGGATATATTCTTGGGAAAGGATATCTTCTGAAACAGGACGATTATGTCAGTGTTTTAGGCGGCTGCAATATGGATATTATCGGCTTTCCTGTCCAGAAGCTGGTTCTGCAGGATTCCAATCCGGGTAAAGTTAAAATGGCTTTGGGCGGAGTAGGAAGAAATATTGCAGAAAATCTTGTGCATCTGGGAGTACCTACCAAGCTGATCAGTGCAGTGGGTGAGGACATTCATGGACGGCGGATCATGGAACATGCAAATAAGATTGGCCTGGATATGAAGCATACCCTTGTTTTAAATCAAGTACCCACCTCCACATATCTGGCAATCCTCGATGAAACCGGAGATATGAAGGCGGGGATTTCCCAGATGGAAATTCTGGAGGAGATCACCATTGACTTTATCCAGAACAAGAAGCAGATCATTGAAGGCTCCAGACTCTGCATCATTGATACGAATATCCCTGCCGATGTGATTCATTATGTTTTGGACAACTTTAAGAATACTGAGTTTTTCCTAGATACGGTATCCAGCGCAAAAGCTTTGAAGGTTAAAAACAAAATTGGAGCGTTCCATACCATCAAGCCCAATCGGATCGAGGCCGAGCTGCTCTCCGGAATCGAGATCAAATCCCAAAAGGATATGCTGAAGGCTGCAGACTACTTCCTGAATCAGGGAGTAAAGAGAGTCTTTCTTTCTCTTGGATCCGAAGGGGTATTCTATCACGACGGGAAGGTTCATAAACTCATACCCAATCCTAAGGTAACTGTGGCAAATGCCACCGGTGCGGGGGATGCATTTTTGGCTGCGCTGGCTTATGGCAGATTCCATGATTATGACATTGATGAGAGCGCCCGGTTTTCCATGGCTGCCGCCATCATGGCTTTAAACTATGAAGAGACAATTAATCCAAATATTTCAGATGAAAATGTAAAGAAAACGATGAAGGAGACAGGACTATGTTAGAAAAATATCTTGATATCAACCCAGAGGTTAAGGAAGCACTGGAAGCAGGAAAAGCCGTGGTTGCTCTTGAATCAACCATTATCTCTCACGGTATGCCTTATCCTAAAAATGTTGAGACAGCCCTCAACGTTGAGAGAATTATCAAAGAGAACGGTGCAGTTCCGGCAACCATTGCAATCATAAAAGGCAGATTAAAGGTCGGTTTGACACCGGAGGAAATTGAATATTTAGGAAAAAGCCACGGCGTTATTAAGGCTAGCCGGAGAGATGTCCCCTTTGCAGTGGCAAAAGGATTGGATGGTGCCACAACAGTTGCTTCAACCATGATCATTGCAAACCTTGCAGGAATCAAAGTATTTGCCACAGGAGGAATTGGCGGTGTTCACAGAGGTGCTCAGGAGACCTTTGATATCTCAGCTGATCTGCAGGAACTGGCACAAACAAATGTAGCCGTCATCTGCGCTGGCGCTAAATCAATTCTGGATATCGGCCTAACGCTGGAATATCTTGAAACCTATGGCGTGCCTGTCATCGGCTTTGGAACTGAGGAGCTTCCTGCGTTCTATACTTCGAAAAGCGGCTTTGGTGTAGATTACAGAGTGGATACACCACTTGAGCTTGCCAGTGCCTTAAAAGCAAAATGGGATCTGGGACTGAAGGGTGGAGCGGTAATTGCAAATCCAATTCCCCAGGAGTTCGAAATGGACCCCGCTGTCATTAATGCGGCCATCGATTCTGCCATCCGTGAAGCAGACGAGAAGGGAATCAAGGGAAAAGAGAGCACTCCATTCCTGCTTGCAAAAGTAAAGGAGCTGACGGAAGGTGCCAGCCTGGACTCCAATATCCAGCTCGTTTATAATAACGCCAAGGTCGGAGCACAAATTGCAGTGGAGCTGAGCAAGCTTTAGTTCTTAGGTTATCGGCCATGCTATTGGTTTGTCGAGCTTGTCATTGGTTAGAATGGTGAATATTGAATCTTAATCTCATAACGTCAAGGTGTATAAAGTCGCCTTGGCGTTTTGTTTTTTATCAGAAGGTAGCCGTGGGGATCATTTGTGGTCTCTATGGCTACCATAAATCAGAAATAAGGGCAATATAAATTAATAGAATTTTCAGATATTATAGTCGTGTACTTTATCGTTATTTTATTGGAGGTGTTTTTATGGATGAACTGAATGAAAAAACTAATGTTTCAGCTGAATTGAGTGAATTTGAATCAAAAAAAATTACTCCGCTTTTCTGGAAATATTCTGTCTTTGCGCTCGCAGGGCTGATGTTCCAGGCAGCTTCCGTTGTTGCTGACGGTATCTTTGTCGGTAAAGGCGTCGGCCCTATGGGACTCGCCACCATCGGAATCATCGCCCCCTTGTGGACGATGAATGTGGCACTGTTCGGACTATTTGGCATCGGTGGAGCAACCATCGCCGCTATGAAGCTGGGTGAGGGAGATGAAGAGGGTGCGAGAAAAGCATATGGCTCGATATTATCCTTTTCATTTCTTGTAGGAATTGTGATTGCTGCGGTCTTTCTAATTGGCATGGACCCGATCTTATCATTTTTGGGAGCGACCCAGGAGATTCTTCCCTTTGCACGCCAGTATGCGTATCCTTATATTCTAGGTGCTCCGATCTGTATTGCGGGATCAGTCTCCTATTATTTTGCAAGAGTAGACGAAAAACCTAAGGCTGCTGCTATTGCTTACATTGCGCCGGCGATTCTTGCGATCGTATTGGAGTATTTGTTCGTTATCAAAATGGGCTGGGGAATGATGGGTTCGGCAGTATGCTGGGTTGTCTGTGTTGGTCTGGCACTCCTGCTTGTTCCATACATGCAAGTGGTAAGTACCAAAATGAAGCTGTGCGTATCCGATTTAAAAATTGATATGAGTATAATCAAGACTGCTGTAAAAATTGGATTTGCCTATTTTGCGATTCAGATCTGCACTACCGTCACAACAATCCTTATTAATAATCTGATCATCACCTATGGCGGCAGTGAGTTGGAAATAGCGGCGTTTGCCATTCTCAATGCATATATCATGTATATTGTAATGCTTGTGACCACTTCCTTTATTATGGGGCTTCAACCGATTGCCAGCTTCAATATTGGAGTTAAGAATTTCGCGAGGGTTGCACAACTAATCAAAACAGCTCTAACTCACAGTACCGCTGCACTGATTGCAGTCACCATCCTTGTATTTCTCTTCGCAGAGCAGATTATTACCTTCTTTGTGGGGCCGGATCCTGTGATTGTTGCAACAACAGCGGCAATTATGAAGGTTTACATGCTGCTGTTTGCACTGGGAAATATCTCTCAGATCACAGCCGGTTACTACATGGCGGTGGAGAAGAACGGACTTGCGATTCTCAACGGCATCTCCAGGATTATTATCTTTGCTGTACCGCTTCTGATGATTTTCCCTCGGATTTATGGGCTGGATGGAATCTGGATGGCTCAGCCAGGTGCGGATTTTCTGTCTGCGCTGCTTGCAATCGTTCTTGTTTCACGTGAGTATAGGAATTTGATGAAAATAGAAAAGCCATTATAGGAGGGCGAAATGGAGACTGCTGACATCATTTTGAAAAGCAATGCAATTTTTACAGGACTGGAGGAGACACCGTTTCCGGGATTTGTAGCAATCAAGGGAAATAAGATCTGTGCCGTTGGCAGGTCGAATCAATTTGAACATATGGTTGGGACCAAAACAAAGCTCCTCGATTATCAGGATCATTTGATCCTTCCGGGCTTTATTGATGCCCATGTCCATTATTTTATGGGAGCCATAGCAGCCAGTGAGCATATGTGCAGCGAGATTACATATTCCTCTTCCGAAGCGGAGTGCGTCCAGATGGTGGAAGCGTATGCTAATCTGCATCCGGAAAAGAAGAGAATCATCGGGATCGGCTGGTTTCCCGCAAACTGGGGAGATGCACCGCTGCCAACCTGCACCTCACTGGACAGAGCCTTTCCGGATATTCCTGTGTATCTGATTTCCGCAGATGTCCATACCTTCTGGCTAAATACCAGAGCGCTCGAGGAATCCTGCATCTCTGGTGATGAAATCCTGGAAAGTGGTGAGATCGGCAAATTTGAGGACGGCAGATTAAACGGTCTGTTGTTTGAACCGGAGGCGTTTTTACCGGCAATGGATCAAGTTATGGATCTGCCCAAAGATCAGATGAAGCAGCTGCAAAAGGATTTTTTCCGCCATATCAACAGCTGTGGCGTTACTTCCGTCAGCGAAATGTCTGCGGACAGGATTTGTGATGCCACCAGAAACACTTACAGAGTGGTACAGGAGATGGAAGCAGAAGGAGAACTGACGCTGCGAATTCATATCTATCCTGCCTTGGGAACGGAGCCGGATTATGAGAATGCAGTGAAACTTCGCGATGAATTCTGTTCCGAAAAACTTAGGATTTCCGGTTTGAAGCAATTTGTAGACGGGGTAACTTCCACCCATACGGCGTATCTACTGGAAGCCTACGAAGATGCGCCTGATACGGCGGGAAAACCGATTTACCCCAAAGAAGTCTTGGAAAGGTGTACGATCAGAGCGAATCGTGAGGGCTTTGGGGTTCGATTTCACGCCATCGGTGACGGGGCGGTGCGGATGGCACTGGACATTTTTGAAGCTTCCAACTTGGCTAATGAAAATCCACGGAACGAAAGAAGGCTGCGAAATACCATTGAGCATTGTGAAACCATTCACTCATCAGATCTTCCGAGATTTGAGAAGCTGGGTGTTATTGCATCCATGCAGCCATATCATCTGATTCAGGACTCGGGCGAGAAGCTACTGCGCATGGGAGTGGATCGCAGTAAAACCGAATGGCCGCACCGTTCGCTTCTTTCCGCCGGTGCGATGCTGGCCTTTGGAACTGATTATCCCGTGGTGGATTTCAATCCCTTTCCCAGTATTTATGCCGCGGTGACCCGATGCGATGACGAGGGCAAGCCTTCCGGTGCAAACCCAGAGGAGGCCATTACGCTGGCAGAGGCATTGCGTGCATATACATCTGGAGGCGCCTACGTTTATGGCAGAGAAGGAGAATTGGGAACCCTTGAAGAAGGTAAGCTGGCAGACATCGCGGTGCTCAGCAGGAATTTATTTACCCTGACAAGCGAAGGAATCATGGACTGCAAAGTCGTTTTAACCGTTATGGATGGAGAAATTGTATATAATAGGGAGAATGAAAACCCATAAACAACCCTTATAAATCGAGGTGAAACAGTTCCCAGCGACTACTGACGCTCAGCTTTTTATAAATGCTGAGCGTATGTTTTTTTAAGGTATGTGGACTGATACAAAGCACTTCACATATCCTGGTCCCCGAAAGACCTCCAAGAAGCAGTCCGAGAACTTCAACCTCCCGTACGGTCAAGTGAAACTGGGTGATATAGTGGGAGGTATCGTAATGGGTTTTTCCCTTTAAATCTGAAGCGCTGCTTTGCAGCAATGAGGTATTGTGATACAGCCTGAAGGCAAGGTGCTCTTTCAAAAGCTCCAGAATAAAAAGATTGTCATCTGAAAAATCTCCGTCCGCTTTATTGCGGTATAAAGAGATAATACCAAGAAAGGAATCATGCAAAGAAATGCTCAGTTGGGCTGAATAATGAATCCCAACGGGTGCATACATTTCCTTGTATAATACCTCGCTTTCCCGTTTCGCGTCAGAGAACAAATCTGTTTCCCGGTACGCCATACTTTTGCCGCTCATAAAGATCCAGCGCGTATAATCGATGTCTTCATATTTTTCAATGTAGTTTTGCAGACTTTCCTCCGAAATCCCCACTGCTACCGGATTGGACAGGAGATGCTCCGGCCGGTTTGAGGCCAGATAGAAAGACGCTTGATTGTAAGGAATCAGATGCTTCAAGAGGCTTAAGACGGTAAGCCGCATTTCGTCAAATGCTTCCAGGCTGTGAACTTTATAAATGATCTCATTCAGCAATATTAGATCGTTTTTTTCCAACACAAAAGATACCCTCCTTTGACAAAGTATAACACGCCTCCTATGTAGGAACTCTAGAGCTATTCTACCACAACAGAAATGAAAAATAAGCATTTACTTTCTTCGACTGGGACGATTTATACTTTAGCACAAGCTGCAGCAGCATCAAATGATAGATATGATAAAATGATAGATATTGGAAATGCATGCAGCAAAGTGCTGTATGAGAAAATGCGGGGTATAATAAGTGCATCCAGTTTTTTGTGAGCGGAGATTGCTTGTAGCGGAAGGATGTGTGCAAACCATGACGATAAAGCTCGGGGAATATAATGAAAAAAGGAATTTTAGCGTTACAGAAGAGCCCCACGGCAGTGCAGAAGAGCCACGGAGGAGTGTGGAGGAATCTCACAGCCGTTTGAAAGAGACGGAAGGACCTTTGCGATTTGTGGTTCAGCACCATGCGGCCAGCAGAGATCATTACGACCTGCGCCTTGAATGGGACGGAGCCCTGCTGAGCTGGGCAGTTCCCAAAGTGCCTTCCTACAATACCAGAGACCGAAGACTTGCGGTACAGGTGGAGGACCACCCTCTGGAGTATAGAAACTTTGAGGGGACGATTCCCAAGGGTGAATATGGCGGTGGAGTGGTGATGATTTGGGATGAGGGTTATTGGGAACCGCAGCCTCAGATGGATGTGGAGGAAGGGCTCATCAGCGGTTCCCTTAAGTTTGTACTTAAAGGAAGAAGGCTAAAGGGAAAATGGGCGCTGATTCGTTTGAAACCCAAATCTGGAGAGGATAAAAAAAACTGGCTGCTTCTAAAGGAAAAAGACGAATATGCAAAGTCTAAAGATCCCTCGGCAAAATACAACAAATGGAATAAACCGGTCAAAACGCCAACCATAAATGAGGAAGACAAAACGGAGGCAGATCAAGAAACTGACAATGAGCTCTCTGAATTTACAACAAGCATCAGAACCGGCCGGACCATGGAGGAAATCGCAGAGGGTGTAAATGAGAAAATAACCAGAAATCCTTTTGATCATGCGGCAGTGCAGCTTGCCAAACTGTCCAGTGCAATTCCTGAGAGTCCGGACTGGATCTTTGAAATGAAATATGACGGATACCGAATCGTTGCTTACCTGGAGGGCAGCAATGTTCGTCTTATGACCAGAAACGAAAACGATTATACCAATCGATTTCGTGAGATAGCAGATGTGCTGGCAGATTGGGCTGCAGGAAGAGCCATGGTTTTGGACGGTGAAATGGTTATCACGGATGCTTCGGGAAAAACAGATTTTCAGGCGCTGCAAAGCTATATGAAAAATCCTAAGGGTCAGAGGCTCACCTATATCGTGTTTGATTTACTTGCCTTAGACGGGGAGGATTTGCGAAGTCGTCCACTTTTTGAACGGAAGGAGCTCCTGAAAACGCTGATGGAGGATGCGCCGGGGAGTTTGTATTACAGCCAGCACGTTCAAGGAAACGGTAAGCAATGCTTCGTTGCAGCTTGCCAAGGCAGCATGGAAGGAATCGTCGGAAAGAGGGGGGACTCCATTTACAGCGGAACTAGAAATGGCGACTGGATCAAGTTGAAGTGTGATAAACGTCAGGAACTCATCATCGGAGGATATACCCTTACCGATAAGAAAACGAGCGGGGTTAGTGCACTGCTTTTGGGGTATTATGAGGGCAATGATCTGATCTTTGCAGGTCGTGCAGGGACAGGTTTCACGGAGCGTATGAGGAAGGAACTGGAAGGTAAATTTGAAGGAATCAAAAGAGAAGACTGCCCATTTAGAAAAGAACCGGGAAACCGGATGCCCAAGGCGGTCGATCAAAGGAAAAATGAGCAGATCACGTGGCTTGAACCTGAATTGGTTGCAGAAATCAAGTTTGCGGAATGGACCGAGGAAAACCTTCTGAGACAGGCCAGCTTTAAGGGACTTCGTGAAGACAAAGATCCTTTGGATATCCGAAGGGAAGTTCATTCGGCTAATCAATCCGAAGAGTCCGAAATAGAGGAAAATGAGCAGACACAGGATGAAATCGCGAAGGCTGAGCAACAAGAGGGGAATTATCACATGGGAGGAGAATCTAAGAACGAAAACAACTTAATTATCGAAGGGATTAAAATCAGCAGTCCGGACAAGGTACTTTTTGAGGAGCCTACCATAACGAAGGAGGCTGTAGTGAGGTATTATGCATCGGTATCGGAACGCATGCTGCCTTACGTTGCAAATCGGATTTTAAGCATCGTTCGCTGTCCCAAAGGGGTCTCTCAGACCTGTTTTTTCAAAAAACATCCCGGCAGCGATCATAATGCGATCTCAATCATGCCAGTCATCAACAGCAGAGGGGAAATGGAGGAATACTTCTATATTGAAGATGCGGCCGGACTTATCTACGAGGCTCAGATGGGGACACTGGAGTTTCATACCTGGGGCAGCAGGGTAGACAATATGGACCGGCCAGATGTCATGGTTTTTGATTTAGACCCCGATGAGGGAATGGATCTTGAGACAGTGCGTCAGGGAGTGCGAGATGTGAAAAGTATACTGGAGGAGCTGTCCTTGATCTCATTTCTAAAGACCAGCGGCGGCAAAGGGTATCACGTGGTAGTACCGTTTAAGCCATCCGTGGACTGGGATACCTTTTATGATTTTTCAAAGCAAATTGCAGTGGTGATGGAGACAAAATGGCCAGACCGTTACACAAGCAATGTGAGGAAGTCCAGCAGAAAAGGCAAGATCTTTATCGACTGGATTCGAAATGGCAGAGGAGCCACAAGCATTGCGCCTTATTCTTTGCGTGCCAGGAATGGAGCGAAAGTTTCTATGCCTATTATGTGGGAAGAATTAGATCGAGTGGCTCCTGACGGCATCGGTATGGAGGAGGCATTAGAAAGAGTCCGCAGAGGTAAGGATCCTTGGAGTGATTTTTTTCGGATTGAGCAGAGGCTGCGGTGAGCGGGAACAGGGTTTGTTGATAAGGATCAATTCCATGTACAGTTTAGGCTGATATACATGGGGTTATTAATCTGATTTATAGTAATTGTTTAGACAACTTAAGTGCAATATTGATTATATTAGATGATTAATAAAATGAATTAATAGCTATATTGACTTTCCGGTTTCTCCAGAATACAATAATGGGAATTCATTGTGTTACTTTGTGGAATGGGAGAATTGTGTATGGTCGAAGTAGCTGCCGCCCTGATTTGGGATCATAATAAAAATTTTTTGATCTGCCAGCGCCCCGCAAACAAAGCGCGTCCCTTGCTGTGGGAGTTTGTAGGAGGAAAGGCAGAACCCGGTGAAACGCTGGAGGAAGCGCTGATTCGAGAATGCAGAGAGGAGATTGCAGTTACGCTGTCGGTGAAGGATGTCTTCATGGATGTTATTCACAAATATCCCGATATTACCGTACATCTGACTCTGTTTAACGCTTCTATTACTCAAGGCGTGCCGCAGATGCTGGAGCACAACGATATGCGCTGGATTCCGGTATCTGAGATCCCGAACTATGAATTCTGCCCTGCAGACGTGGAGATTCTTGAACGGATGAGCAGCATCAAATGAATATAATAAACGATTACCATAATTCGAGAACTTGACGAAAAAAATAAACTAGATGTATCTTGTGCCCGTTTCATAGCGCGGGCACTTTTTTATTTGTTTAAATGAGGGTGACGCTTCATACTGAGTGCGTGATCTAACATTTTATCAAACTGCTGCATAATATAATACAGCAGCGTTTCGCTGTATATCCAACATTTACTCGTAATAAAAGATTTAAAGATATTCTAATAAATAAAAAGTGAACAAGTTCAAAATTTAAAATATGATTTGGAAATAAACATCAGAAATCAGACATTACGAAATATTGATCGAATTTTAGGAGACTTAATAATGAGTGATATCGCATTGCAAATTACGCGCACTCCAGGGGGCTCCGTAGTCACGGGAGCGAATGTAGTCTTTGATCAGATCTTATTTTCTTCGGGAAATATAAGCTATAACACCTTGACCGGTGTCATAACGTTTCAAGAAGAGGGAAGATATGTTATTAACTGGTGGGTTGCAGCCCAAATATCTCAGTCAATTAATGGTTCTTCATTCACCCTTCAATCCTCTCAGGGAGACGACATCGTTGGAAATTCTCCGCTTAAGACCGGAGAGGTAAGCGGAGTCGGCATTATTGAAACAGCTACTGCTCCGGTTACCCTGTCTTTAGTAAATATAACTTCTGCTGAAGTCTTTTACTCTGCTATCGTTCCACTTTCAGCTTCGTTAATCATTGTTCAAGATGATATTGCTGGAGGAGGGCCGACAGGCCCGACTGGAGACACCGGCCCCACCGGAGCAACCGGCCCGACTGGAGACACCGGTCCCACCGGAGATACCGGCCCAACAGGAGACACAGGCCCCACCGGAGATACCGGCCCAACAGGAGACACAGGTCCAACAGGAGACACCGGCCCGATTGGAGACACCGGCCCCACCGGAGACACCGGCCCAACTGGAGACACAGGCCCAACTGGAGACACAGGCCCAACAGGAGACACAGGCCCAACCGGAGACACCGGTCCCACCGGAGACACCGGCCCCACTGGAGACACAGGCCCAACCGGAGACACCGGTCCCACCGGAGACACAGGCCCGACAGGAGACACAGGCCCGACCGGAGACACAGGCCCAACAGGAGACACCGGCCCAACCGGAGACACCGGTCCCACCGGAGACACCGGCCCCACCGGAGACACCGGTCCCACCGGAGACACCGGCCCGACCGGAGACACCGGCCCGACCGGAGACACAGGCCCAACAGGAGACACCGGTCCCACCGGAGACACCGGTCCCACCGGAGACACCGGTCCCACCGGAGACACCGGCCCGACCGGAGACACAGGCCCAACAGGAGACACCGGCCCCACCGGAGACACAGGTCCCACCGGTCCAGGCATCACTGTTTTTGGATATGCCTATAATCCGGTAGACCCGGAATTGGCAAATGAACTGGGTTCTGACATCACCTTCAACACCAACGGTCCAATGAGCGGCATTACCCACACAGTGGGTTCGACACAAATCACTGTACCAAATACCGGGATTTATATGATAAGCTATTCGGTTGTGATTACAAATAACGTTGATGCCATCATTTCAATCGCAGTCAATGGTTTCGCCATCGCATCAACCTCAACTCCGACTCAGCTGCTTACCGGTGATTACTCCGATTCTGCCATCTTATCGCTAAATGCCGGTGACATTGTCACATTGAGGATAGAATGAGGAGTGAGATCATGAGTATTATGACAGATAAAAAAACACATGAGGAGACGTGCCTGCGCCGCTTGCTTTCCTTTATTCCCAACGGGGGGCAGATGGAGCCGAGAGTGAGCTATTTCGCTAGAGCCAACGGATACCGCCTGTTCTTCCTGCCAGATCGGATTGTTTTTGATTTTATGTCCGTTCCGTCAAAGGCAGAAAGGGATTCGGACAGTAATTCAGAGGTTCAGGCAGTGGCAATTGCCGTCATATTTGATCAGTGCAATGCCGATGTGCAGCCACAGGGGAATCTGCCGGAAGAGGGCACCTACAATTTCTTTATAGGAAATGATCCCGGAGGCTGGGCAAGCGATCTCTGTTCTTATGAGGAGATTATTTACCAAGAGCTTTGGCCTGGGATTGATCTGCTAGTACGGAGCGAAAGGGGAAAGCTGAAGTTTGATTGGATCCTGCGGCCTGGCGGAAACGCCGAGCAGATCGTGATGCATTATGAAGGGGCAGACTCCTTGGAACTGGATGAAGAAGGAAATCTTTTGATTCATCATTTGTTGGGAACTATGACTGATCTTTCTCCTTTAGCATTTCAGGAAATTGGAGGGGAGAAGACCGCCGTAGATTGCGCCTTTGTTTGTAATCCCCGCATGCGGGGAGCTTTGGCTGTCGGTTTTGAAGTAGGAGCCTATGATCATGCTCATCCGCTATGGATTGACCCGGCAATCAAGTATACAACGTACCTTGGCGGTTCTGACTCTGATTCCATTTTTGGAGTTGCTTTAGACGGAGCGGGCAATGCCTACTTTGTAGGGAGAACCGCTTCCGCCGATTTTCCAACCGTGGCAGGGGCTTATCAGCCGGCTCTGGCGGGCAGCAATGATGCCTTTATAACGAAGATTGCTCCAGACGGAACGTCTCTCATCTATTCCACGTATCTGGGAGGCTCTGGAGTTGACGAAGGAAATGCTATTGCCATCGACGTTTCCGGTGCAGCTTATGTTACCGGCTTTACTACTTCAGCCAATTTCCCCACAATGAGCGCATATCAGGGGGCGCGGGCTGGAACGCAGGATGCCTTTGTTTCTAAACTATCACCGGGCGGCAACGCACTCATTTATTCCACGTATCTGGGAGGATCTGCCGGAACCTCAGGAGGGACTGGAATCGGTGTCAACGTTTTCGGACAGACAATTGTTGGCGGAATGACCAATGCAACCAACTTTCCAACTGGCGGCGGCGGCGTGAGCCCAACCTACAACGGAGGAACGAGTGACGGCTTTATCTCACTTTTCTCTACTGCGGGAAATTCCCTCCTTGTGTCCACTTTCTTAGGAGGTACGTCTTTTGATAGTATCACCGGTCTTGCCCTAGACTCTTCCGATTTTGTTTATGTTGTAGGCTTTACGGAATCCACAGACTTTCCTGTGACCGCAGGAGCTTTCCAACAGGCGTTGTCGGGCGGAGCGGATGGTTTTATCACCAAGTTAGAGGGGGATTTGAGTGCGCTGGTGTATTCGACTTATCTGGGAGGAACCGGGAATGACCAGGCTGAGTCAATCCGTATTGATTCATTGTTTCATGCCTGTGTTGCAGGATCCACTCTGTCAGCAGACTTTCCCGTAACACCCGGTGCCTACCAAGCTACTTTTGGAGGCGTGCAGGATGCCTTCGTTACCAAACTCTCCGCAGATGGAAGCAGCCTTGTTTTCTCAACCTATCTGGGAGGCAGCGGAACAGACACGGGAAATGCAGTGGCCGTTGATTCTACAGACCATGTCTACGTTGCAGGTACTACCGGCTCAGCTGATTTTCCGATTACACCGGCAGTCATTCCCTCATCCCTTACGGGAACGGCTGACTGGTTTATCAGCATGCTTTCGGCAGACGGCAGTGAGCTACTGGTATCCTATTACCTTGGCGGTACCTCTGCTCAAGAAGCAAGAGGAATCGCTGTAGATCGTCAGGGGGCCGTGTATGTGGTAGGGGATACCGATTCCACGGACTTTCCCGTTTCTTTAGGCGCTGTTCAAACCGTCTATGGCGGGAATATTGACGGAGCTGCGACAAAAGCTTATTTTGCAACTTACCGCAAAGCCTCAATTACCATAATGGAGATTTCTAGTTAATCGAAATTGATGAGGAGCAGGAAACACAAGCTCATAATAAACAGGTTGGCGTATGATACGATAAACGGAGATAAAACAAAACCGAGAATGCTTAGCGCTTCTCGGTTTTGTAAAAATATGGTTCGTTTTCTTTGCCCAGGGATAGGGCGACTCAACGACTCTGGATTCCCACCTTTTCAAATGACATCGGCATTGCCAGATTTCCCAGATTAATCAATTGGCCAGGCTGGGAGGGGACTTCATATAAGCTGGCTGTTCTGATCTGAAGATTATCATAGGTTTTGAAATAATATTCACATGTAATGGTGTTAATAAATGCGGTGTATTTCGTATAATCAAAAGTTTCTCGGTTCGTAACAACAGCGCCTCTTGGAATTGTTACACTTTCCATGACATGAAAGCATGAGATAACTGCATCCAAATCATTTTCTGTGGGTGGGAGGTGTGTTTTTAAATACGCTGTACGCACAAAGCGTTCAGGCGAGGTATATCCTCCCGGCAGAATCGATGTTCCTGCTGCCTGCCCAAAAGGTGTCAGCTTTATGTCGCCCCAGTAAGTCTCATCCGTTTGATAAGGGGATGCTTCCATGTAATTTCTGAGATTGGTCATGTGCCAAGGAAAATCAGGGCTGTTTGCCATGACTCCGATGGAATTATCATATATCTCAAAACCTTTTTCTGTCAGTTCAATGACGGCACACCTACCGTTTCTGTCTGCCGCAATCCAGTGTAGTGGAGCTGCACTTCCGGTCACAGGGTCGGGAATACCCAGAATTGAAACCCTTCCTCTCAGCGCATAAAGATCATCTACGGAGGCACACCTACCCAGCATATAGTGGAGAAAATCAAAAGAGGCAATTTGCTCCGCTGAGGAATGTTGATCAGGTTGATTCTCGTATTGCGCATATCCTGCAAAGTATAATGCGGCAGCAGTAAACCCCATCTCATTGACCCCGTCAAAAAAGCCAAGAAGGCCATCCAGTGCCTGACCGATTCCGATGAAACTATAGATATTCCGTAGCGAACTCATGTCAAGAACATTATTCCAGACATATCCGCCGGGAACGATGAAGAGCTGCGGCTGAATATCATAGGAAAAATCCATATTTCTTCCGAAAAAAGTCTCACCTTGTTGTGTCGTCAATGTAATTGCTGTACACATATCAATTATCCCTCCTCCTTAATATATATGAGAAAAAACAGTCGATATGTACATCGAACCATGCTCTGCCTGAGTTATATGAGACCCCATTGCTTTAAGAAAAAGATCCAGGTAAAGATGGTAGCACAGGAAATCAGGGTTGTAAACGCAATGATTTCTGATGCCAGGTCGCTGTCACTTTCCATCTGTGCGGCCATGGGAAATGAGGATACTGCAGTAGGCGCAGAGAACAGGATCATGATCGCAGCAAGCGCAACTCCCCGATATCCTGCAGCAATTGCAGAGGAGACAAAAATGAGGGGAATCAGAAACAGCTTCATCAGAACGGCGAGCATCAGGTTTCTATAATTTTCTTTTATCAGTGTGATTTGAAACCCCGCGCCCATGACCACAAGGGCCAGAGAGGTTGCAATATTGGCCAGTCCTGATACAGAGCTTTCCAGAAACTGGGGCAGCTGAATTTGAAAAAAGAGGAAGGAAGCCCCGACGAGCGAAGCGATAATCAGAGGATTCTTTAAGATACCGGTAAGGATGACTCTCACAGAAATTCTGCAGTTTCGGAAAACTTCCAGAGTGATTACCGAAAGGATATTGTATAGGGGGATTACAACAGCGATCAGCATGCTTGTAACCCCGGTACCGGAGGTGCCGAAGAGACTGACGATCACGGGCAGGCCGAAAAGTATAAAATTGCTGCGAAACATGCCTTGGATCAAAGCACCACGTTTTTGAGGGCGTGGGTCAGCCTTTATACCCACTGCCAGGGCAAGAAGCCACATCAGAATGATTTCCACCAGAACAAAGAGCATAAGCCTCGGTTGAACGGATATGTGAAGATCTGTCTTGTAAATATTGTAAAAAAGTAAAGCAGGCATAAACACCTGGAACACCAAACGATTTAGCTGGCGTTGAGAGTGTTGGTCCAGAATCCCTTTGAGACGAGTGGTGTATCCAAGAAGCATCCAAAGAAACATAGGGGCAACTGCATTAAAGGAAATTAACAAATTATTCATATGACTTACCTTTCCAGAAACGTTACTTATTCCTTTATATTTCAATTCTCCCAGTTCGTCAAGGGCTTGTTTAAAAGTAAGTCATTCATTTGGATGGAAGCACGAGGATATAATGTATTGTTTAAAGCAATTTTTACAAAACTTGGTAGAATGACTTGGGGACAAGTGTTATAATAATTAAAAGCGGAGCGATTTGCCCGCAGATTCTAACTTAAATCGGAGGTGTATTCATGAAAAAAGTTGGTCGATTCATTATTGCCTGGTCACTGACACTGATTTTGGCGTTCGGTCTGCTGCCTGGAGGAATTACTGCCTTTGCAGCAGGAAACGAACCAGTCCCTGGTGATATTGTCATTCTCTACACCAATGACGTTCATTGTGGAGTGGATCAGAAAATTACCGACGAAGTTGTTACAAACATTGGCTACGCAGGTGTAGCAGCCTATAAGAAGGCCATGGAAGAGTTGGTTGGAGACAACTTTGTAACACTTGCGGATGCGGGGGATGCGGTTCAAGGGGATGCTATCGGGACTCTGTCTCAGGGCCAGTATCTCGTAGACATTATCAACAAGGTTGGCTACGATGTGTTTGTACCGGGAAATCATGAATTTGATTACGGGATGGATCGCATGCTGGAATTGATGAAAAACCTGAAAGCAAAGGTTGTTTCCAGCAACTTTACGGACCTGAAAGCGGGCAAGCTGGTCTATGATCCCTATACGATGATCAGCTACGGAGAAGGCGATAAAGCTGTAAAGGTCGCGTATGTGGGTATCACGACACCGGAATCCTTCACGAAATCCACCCCTGCATACTTCCAGGATGCAAGCGGCAAATTCATCTATGGATTCAAAGAAGGAGATAAAGGACAGGAATTGTATCGTGCCGTTCAGACTGCAGTGGACGCAGCAAAAACGGCTGGAGCGGACTACATTGTTGCCATCGGCCATCTGGGAATTGATTCACAGTCAAGCCCATGGTGCTCTACCGACGTGATTGCGAATACAACAGGAATCAATGTCTTCATAGACGGACATTCTCATAGCACTGTCCCAGGTGATGCGGTAAAGAATAAGTCCGGAGAAAACGTCCTTCTGACACAAACAGGAACCAAGCTGGCTTCCATCGGCCGTATGGTCATTAAAGCAGACGGCGAAATTACAACTGAGCTGATTAACGGTTATAAAGGTCAGGACAAGGAAACGGCAGACTTTATTGCAAACATCGAAAAAGATTTCTCGGATGATCTTGCGGCAAAGGTTGGAAAAACCGAGGTGGAATTGACCATCAATGATCCCAATACAGGAAAACGAATTGTTCGAAGCGCTGAGACCAATCTAGGGGATCTCGCTGCGGATGCATACCGGTTTGTACTTGGAAACGGCAAGTCAGGCGCGGACAGTGGACCTGCGGATATTGCCTTTGTAAACGGCGGCGGTGTACGGGCCAGCATTGATGCCGGCGATATCACTTTTGGTGAAGTCATTTCAGTACATCCATTCAATAATGTAGGCTGTGTCGTTGAAGCAACGGGACAGGAGATTCTGGATGCGCTGGAAATGGCCGCTCGCGTCACGCCTGATGAAAACGGAGGTTTTTTACAGGTTTCGGGCTTAACTTACACCATTGATACCAATGTAAAATCATCGGTTGTGGTAGATGATAAAAAGAATTTTGTTGAAATTTCCGGCGCTCGTCGTGTCAAGGACGTAAAGGTAGGGAACGAGACAATTGATGCAAAGAAAACCTATACGCTGGCTTCCCACAACTATATGCTGCTTGACGGTGGAGACGGAATCAATATGTTCCGGGATAATAAAATTGTGGTACAGCCTGTTTTGCTGGACAATCAGATATTGATCAGCTACATTCAGGATGAACTAAAGGGTACGGTAGGGAAAGAGTATTCTGATCCTTACGGACAGGGTCGTGTCAAGGTGGAAAAAGCAACCGCTGCTTTTGCTGATACAGCGAATCACTGGGCAGCCAAATCGGTTGGTTTTGTTGTAGAGAAGGGACTTTTCTCTGGAACAACTCAGGATACCTTCTCACCAAATGCTGCAATGACCAGAGGGATGCTGGTTACAGTGCTGTATCGGCTTGAAGGATCACCACAGGGTGCAACAAAGTCCTTCGCAGATGTCAAAGCAGATAAATACTACGCTAACGCTGTTGCATGGGCAGCAGAAAAAGGTGTTGTGACAGGCACCGGCGGAGGTTTCCTGCCGGAAAATAATATCAGCCGGGAACAGCTGGCAGCGATTTTATATCGGTACGCTGCACCTCAGCAGTCAACAGGAGATTTGACCAAGTATCCTGACAGTGGAGCGGTCTCAACTTGGGCAGCAGATGCGATGAAGTGGGCGGTAGGCAGTGGCTTGCTTTCTGGTGATACGAGCGGCAAGCTGAACCCTGCAGGAAATGCAACCCGTGCAGAAGTTGCCACTATTCTGGAGCGGTTCGTCAGCAGCAGAAATTAATGGGGGATTGTGAACTTAGCACTCCTCCTTTCAAGCATTAGGCTTAAAGGCATCGGTAGTTGATATCGATGCCTTTTTCACTTTAACAAGTGCAATGCATAAATTGCATAAGGAGAAAGTTGGGGTTACCCTTGCGGACCAGCCTGTCCTTGGATATAATTATTTCATTATGGTGTCTGTTTGGCAGCGTGTGCTATGAAAGCTCGGTTGAAAAGGAGAGTTTCCTTGTGGAAAAAGGCGGGATAAAAGAGAATATCTATTATAACTTTGAAAATGACCCCTATAACTACGTCATCAACACTTTCTGCAATCGGTGGAAATTCTGCATTATCCGCGGAATTGCCTTTGACGGAGCAACCAGATTC
Organism: Clostridiales bacterium; assembly: GCA_015243575.1. Taxonomy (NCBI): domain Bacteria; kingdom Bacillati; phylum Bacillota; class Clostridia; order Peptostreptococcales; family Anaerovoracaceae; genus Anoxybacterium; species Anoxybacterium hadale. Next base: position 2,386,435 of record CP042469.1, on the reverse strand, counting down.
AATCGATTTACAAAACAGCTGCCCATCTCGGAAAAAGTGCTTACCACCACTCTGAGAGAATTGGTTTCAGACGGATTGATTCAGCGCAACGTCTATCCGGAAGTACCGGTGCGGGTGGAATATACTCTGACGGAAGCAGGTGAAAGCCTCATGCCGCTCCTTGATCTGATGTACCAATGGGGATGGAAGCGGATGAAAGAGCTTGATTTGGAAATTGACCCGCTGGGTGAGATGTGGCACGGATACAGAGAGAAAGATGAAGCACTGATGCGAAATCCATTTAAAAAATAGAATCAAAGAATTAATATGAGATACGATGAATAAAAGGCAGTAAAAATAGGGAGCTGAGTGCAGCAATGCACTTGGCTCTCTTTTTTTATTGACCTATTTAATGCCTCTCCTAACCGTACTGCCGGAAACTATCCTTTTGGTAAGCTGCCAGCAAGATTTACAGCTTACGAGGAAACGGTACGTAATTTACACCGGATCAGGCCAGGGATATACTCATATTACTAGAGCACTGATCAATACATTAAATGAAGGTGGCAGAGCTGCCGCAGAAGCAATGGCTATGCTGGCAATCATGGTTGGCTTTGCAGCCGTTGTACAATCAGCACCGGTTTTCCAGACCATTATTGATGGCGTGACGAACCTTCCAGTACCAGCACTTTTCATCGTGTTGATTTCAACGGGATTAATTGTTGCCATCACAGGGTCACCGCCGGCAGGACTTCAAATTATTCTGCCAATTTTGGCAGGGACGATGACAAATGTATCGCCGGAAGCTATGCATCGAGTTGCTTCAATGGCAACCCAAACGCTGGATTTGTTACCCTTTCAGGGAGCAATTATCATCATGCTTGGAATGGCGGGATTGTCCCACAAAGAGGGCTATAGCTCCGTGTTTCGGGCAGAAGTGGTTTGGGGCTGCATTGCAGCCATCGTGGTTACGGTCATGCTGACCTTTTTCCCTGCCTTGGGTTAACAATAACCCTCACGGTGGACGCAAGTCTGCTCTGAGGATCAACAGAACTTGAAATGGGCTGTGTTGCAGTGCCCTGCCGCTCAATCCATTTTGAACATTTCATTTACACAAAGGAGCATTTTCATTATGAATAACAATACGTATCCCCATGTGTTTTCCCCGTATTCCATCAAAGGAATCACCTTTAAAAATCGGGTTCTCGCATCACCGATTACCACCAACCGAATTGTAGATCACGGCTATCCCACACCGGAAGGAATCGACGTCTATGAAACCAAGGCTAGAGGTGGTTTTGCTCAGGTAACCCTTACCGAGTCTTTTATTGACGCAGAATATTCTGCCCGCCATGAACACGGCCTGAACGTTCATGAAAAGAATATGACAACGTACCATATGGAAAGCATCATGACCCTTACTGAGGCGATCAAAGCCCATGGAGCCGTTGCCTCGATACAATTGAATCACGTGGGTGCAGTCAATCATCCTGACAGTGTGATGGATCATAAAAATCCCATCGGTCCTTCTGCTTTCCTGCGGGAAGACGGCGTACAGGTCGATGAAATGTCGGTGGATATGATGGAACGCGTGGCTTCAAACTATGCAGAAGCCAGCTGGAACTGTAAGGCACTTGGATTTAACATGGTCATGCTGCATGGTGGCCACGGCTGGCTGCTTTCTCAGTTCCTCTCTCCGCTCATGAATCGTAGAAATGATGAATATGGCGGAACCATGGAAAACCGTGCGCGTTTTCCCATTATGGTCTGTAAAAAAATTCGTGAGCTTTGCGGAGATGACTTTCTCATTGAGTATCGCGTATCCGGATCTGAACGTATGGAAGGCGGAATGACACTGGAGGATTGCATCGAGTTTTGCAGGATCATTCAGGACTATGTAGACATGATCCACGTGACAAGCGGTGTCTATCATTCACATGTAGAGACCAAAGCGTTTTCCTCCATGTTTGACGAGCATGGCTGCAACCTCGATCTTGCTGCTGCTGTTAAGGCTGCAGTGCGCATTCCTGTTGTGGCAGTAGGAGGCTTTAATGACCCTGGGCAAATTGAAGAGGCTCTTGCTTCCGGAAAGTGTGACTTTGTAGCCTTAGGGCGTCAGCAGTTTGCTGATCCTGAGTTCTGCAATAAAGCGATGACAGGACGCGCAGATCAGATCGCACCCTGCCTCAGGTGTTCCTGTTTTAATCCACTGGCTGCGAATCCGGGGGAACGGCCTATTCCTGAACTCTGGCACTGTGCCGTCAATCCATGGGCATCCAGAGAACTGCGATGGAGGCAGGCACCGTTGCCGAAAGGAAGAAGAAGGGTACTTGTCATCGGAGGAGGCGTTTCCGGTATGTACGCAGCGCTGACTGCTGCCGAGCGAGGACATGAGGTGACCTTGTGTGAAAAAGAGGATCAACTTGGCGGGCAGCTTTGGTTTACCGATGTGGATTATCACAAAGAATCTTTGAAGCGGTACCGTGACTCGCTGGAAGCCCGCTGCCGATTCACAGGTGTCAACCTTCTTCTGGGTACAACGGTTACCACGGAATTCATCAGGAAGATGGAACCGGATGCAGTCATCTGTGCAGTGGGAGCAAAACCGTTCGTCCCATCCATCAAGAGAATCGAAAAAGCGGCTTACGCGGTGGATATCTATCGGAACCTGTCTTTGCTGGGGGCGAAGACTGTGCTCATTGGAGGCGGAGCCATTGGCTGTGAATCGGGGTATTTCTTTGCGGAGCAGTGTGGTACCCAGGTTCACATTCTGGAAATGAGAGATGATATCTGTAAGGATTCCAATGACTCTCAGCGAAGAGCGCTGATCCCTCGCATGAAAAAGGCGGGAATGACCTGGGATTGCAGTATCACTGTCAAAGAAATCACGGATCAGGGCGTCGTGTTTACGGATCAAGAAGGCAGAGAGCAGCTTGCTGAGGCAGATACTGTTATTTACGCCTGCGGCAGCCGCGCCAATGATGACATTGTGAATTCTCTGAAAGGAAGTACTTCCTGGTTTATCGTTACGGGAGATGCAAAAAAAGCGCGCACGGTCAAGCAGGCGACCTATGAGGGTTTCTGTGCTGCGATGGACATCCTTTAAGCTAGGACGATCTCGTTGCTGTTAAGGACCTGCTTGAAGGGTTCAGTGCGGCTACGAAAATTTGTAAGGGAAATATTCTGATACAGAATTAAAATAGGGAGGCGTCTCTTTGCTGAGGCATCTCCCTGTTTTTTCGTAATATGGTTTGGAACTGTTATCTCTGCAGATTAAAGTGCCTGAATGAATTGTTGGCCATATTCGCTGCAGGCCGACAATGCAGCTTCATCGGGAATCCATAGAGCACGATGGCCTTCATTTACGATGGCAAAGCCTGACTCTGACAGTGCTGTTGTCAGCTGAGCCACTGCTTCACCACTCCAGCCATAGCTGCCAAACGCAGCAGCTTTTTTATTCTTAAACTTCAACCCCTTTATCATTTCCAGCAGGCCTCCAATGGAAAAGAGATAGCCGTTGTTGATTGTTGAGGAGCCGATGAGAACCGCTTTTGACCGGAAGATCTCAGTGATGATGTCGTTCTTGTCCTCTTTCGCAGCATTCATCAGCTTTACCGTCACCGAGGGATCTGCCTGTAAAATACCTGCAGCGATGGCTTCTGCCATTTTCCGGGTCGAGTTCCACATGGTATCATAGACCAAAACGATCTGATTTTCCTGATAATTGTTGGCCCATTTGACGTAGTTATGAACAATCTGTAGCGGATCATCCCGCCAGATGACACCATGGCTCGGGCAAATCATGTTCACCGGTAGATTCAGCGCCAGCACTTCATTAATTTTTTTCGTAACAAGGGTACTAAAGGGTGTGAGAATATTAGCATAATATTTTAGTGCCTCTGACAGTAGTTCTGCCTGATCCACAGTATTGTTATAAAGTGATTCCGATGCGAAGTGCTGCCCGAAAGCATCGTTGCTGAACAGAATCTCATCACCAGTCAGATAAGTAAACATGGAATCTGGCCAATGGAGCATTTTGGCTTCTACGAAGATCAGCTTGCTGTCACCCAGATCAAGACTGTCTCCGGTTTTCACAGTTACATAGTTCCAATCCTTATGATAATGACCTCTGAGAATCTTTTCCCCGTTGGCCGTGCAGTAGATGGGCGTTTCCGGTATCTCTCTCATCAATTCAGCCAGCGCACCACTGTGATCAATTTCACTATGATTGCAGATAATGTAATCAATCTGTTTTAAATCGATCTCCTGCTTCAGACCTTGCACAAATTCTGCATCGAAGGACTTCCAAACGGTATCAATCAATGCGGTTTTCTTGTCCCTTACAAGGTACGAATTATACGAAGAACCCCTGTGGGTGGAATATTCGTCACCGTGAAATCGCGTAAGCTCCCAATCTGTCTTTCCGACCCAGCTTACCTTTTCGGTTAGTTTTTTACTCATAATATGCCTCCTGCTATCTTACATATAGAAAAATGCTTTATAATCTTACTATATAGTAATTTTACCAGTTTTCTGGATTTCAAACAGGAGTAAGAATTCTTTCGACTTACGAAAAAATATTGCAACAGTGATGACAAGAGAATAAAATAGCTTATAAATAAATGAACCTATAAATATTAGTAAGGAATAAGGGGGGATCGTATTGAAAGAGAAAATCAGGGAATTGGTATTGTCCCATGGAGCAGATCTATGTTGTTTTGCAAATATTGATCGATTTGATAAGGCACCTAAGGGCTTTCACCCACGAGACATTTTCTCAGAATGCCTTTCTGTGATATCATTTGCTGTTGGATTGCCGAAGGGACTTGGGAAGGTGGAACCACGGCTGGTGTACGGATACTATAATGAAATGAGCTGTCCTGAGACGGATCTAATTGCATTTTTATCAGCAAAGAAGATTGAGCAGGAATTTTCCTGCATTGCGGTTCCTATTCCCTGCAATACACCCTATGAATATTGGGACCGTGATAACATGGAGGGGAGAGGGCTTCTTTCCATGAAGCATATCGGGATAAAAGCAGGATTAGGTTCTTTAGGGAAAAATACTTTGCTGATGAATGAGAAGCTGGGCAATCTGCTCACTTTGGGTGCAATTCTGACGAATCTGGACTTGTTGTCCGACCCCATCCCAAAGAGCTGCTGCGCACCGGAGTGCCGCCTTTGCATTGAGGCATGTCCTGTGGATGCGATTCATAGTGGCAGCATTGATCAAAAGCTTTGCAGGGTGAATACATACGGAAAGACGGAACGAGGGTTTGATACCGTGGATTGCAATCGGTGCAGAACCGTCTGCCCGATCAATGAAAGTGCGATAAGGTAATGTTATTACCTTATCTGGTGGAGTGCTGAAAGAAAAAATTTAAGAAAATTGTTATATTACCTTTATTTAGTAATATGTTATAATAGTTCCAAATGATAGTGTCCGCACTGTTAGAAACAGAAACGGCGTTCAGACCTTCAATATCGGGGCCAATGACGTCGCTATAACGGGAATATCGAAAAGAGGGGTTATTATGACGGTCAAGCATTTCATAAAATTCTTTTTGTTGATATCCGCACCGGTTTTATTTTCTTTTCTAGGTCAAGCTTATGTAACAGATGAGATATGGGTCAGCTGGCATATCAACGAACTGCCGATGTTCGAACACATACCAATATCGATCGTAAAGGATTATCTGACTTTGGTTGGAATTGCACTGACAATGCTTCCGCTGGGCATACTATATATTTTGAACAATATAAAAAATGACAGGCATGTTGAGAGCAAACAGGTTCTAATTTCATATATTAGAGATATATTGATCAATGCAGTGGAAGCCAAAATACATGTAGATAAATCTGAGCTCAATATCAGAATTTTCGTTCCGAAAAATAAATATTTGTACTGGCTTGCAATCCTTTTGTCAAAAATAAACGTAGAGATTGGAATAAAATTTACCTTAAAGAATATTCATGGATATAATGGAAGTATCCGAAATGGATTGGAGCTTTCCGTTTACCCGGCGGAACAGGGTTTGGTGGGATTATGCTTTGCAAGAAAGGAAATGGTATACGGTGACAGGCTCAAAACTCAACTAAATGATTATAATTTCGACGAATATCAAAAACAAGTGCTCAGTTTAGTTGATTTTGGCATCTGTATCCCGATCATAGATAAATCGAACCATATCACAGCAATCCTTACACTGGACAGCTGTGAACCTATCGTTTTGAACGATGAAACCAATAAATATGAATTGTTTTGTATTCTAAATGGATTTATAATGAGTATGGGTCATGAAATAGTGTACTTATTCGATTGAGAAAGAGGAGCTTAAGAATGAAATCTATTTTCAAAAAAAGATCGGTTGAAATTAAATTTGTAAAGCCGTATCAATTTTACCTGGAAGATATGACCGACTCGCTGATCAAGACAATCTGCCAGAATAAACCCATCAAGGTGTTTAATGCGACAACCAGGAAAGAAGAACTTTATTACCCGGAAACCTGCAAACTGGAAAACCTCAGTTCTGAAAAACTGCTGAATAAAGGTGTCCCGGAGACATTATAAAGGCCTGCTGATTCAAAAGCAGGCTTTTTTAATGTTTTATTCACAACAACCCAGCGTAGTTAAGTCAGACAAAAGTCAACCTCCTTGGTCAATTGTCATACTATAATATGCAAATGCTTGAAGGAGGCAATTAAAATGTTAAGCTATCTTTTCGGGGTGATCCGCTTCCATGGACTGAAGCTGTTATTTAAGTTCAGGAGGTTTATGCTGAGCCGAAGGCCTAAGGCAGTGGATTCCGTATCCTCAGAGAGACGGAATGTGGTTTCAGCACTTGATATGAATCATCATAAGGAACACCCCGTAAAATATAAAACGCTTGATCCGGCTTCGATACCCAAATTTGTCAATCAGCTTGTGAAGCCTCCGGTATATAAGCCGTTTATCGTTTACAATAAGGTAAAAAACAACGGTCAGTTCTGTATGGAAGAACAACACCTTTATTTCGTAGATCTCTGCGAGTTTGAGGAGCAAATACTGCCGGAAGGAATGCCCATGACAAAGGTCTGGGGGTATGGGGGCGTTGTCATTGATCAGGAAAGCGGAAAACAGGTCTATGTACAAAGCTCTCCCGGTCCGACTTTCCAAACAATCAGGGGGATTGCTGTTTTGATCAAATGGCAAAGCCAGCTGGTGGGAGCGCATCCCTTCGCAGTAGATCCTACCCTGCACTGGGCGAATCCCAATGATATGCCGATGGATCCGCCCAAGCCATGGCCTCCGTTTCCGCCTGGATTCGGAGAGGCACAGGCTCCGATTCCTGTGGTAACACATCTGCACGGAGGTGAGGTGTCCTCTCTTTATGATGGCCATCCTGATGCATGGTTTACTGCCGGAGGAAAAAAGGGTCCGGCTTATGTTTCAACACTCTATTATTATCCCAATCGGCAGGAGCCAACGACTCTATGGTATCATGACCATGCTCTCGGAATTACCAGACTCAACGTGTACGCAGGCCTTTCGGGTTTTTACCTGATTCGGGAAGGAGATACTTGCTTCCGGGCAAAATTCAACCTTCCAGAGGGGCCGTATGATATCCCAATCGCAATTCAGGATCGGTCCTTCAATGAAGATGGCTCGCTGTTCTTCCCCACAGAGGGAGATAACCCGGAAATTCATCCTTATTGGGTGCCGGAGTTTTTTGGAGATACCATTATGGTCAACGGTAAGGTGTGGCCGAATCTTAATGTTGAGAGAAGGCAGTATCGCTTCCGGGTACTAAATGGTTCCAATGCTCGGTTCTACCACTTGAGACTGTCCAACGGTATGAATTTTGTTCAAATAGGAACAGACGGCGGCTACCTGAATGTTCCGGTGGAATTGAATTCTCTGTTGCTTGCACCGGCTGAACGAGCTGATCTCTTAATCGATTTTTCAGATGTTCGTCCGGGAACGCGTATTGTCATGATGAATGATGCCAATGCACCTTTTCCTGATGGTGATGAACCGGATCCGGATACAGTAGGGCAGATCATGCAGTTTACTGTGCCGGATGATTCACCTCCTCCGGTGAGGCCGCCTAGGCTTCCTGACCGGCTGAATCACATTCAGCGGCTTAGACAGGACTCTCCTCATAGAACGTTGACCTTGAACGAGGTGCTAGGACCAAATGGGCCGGTAATCATTCTTTTGAACGGGCAAAAATGGTCAGCTCCGTTATCGGAACGGTCTGCAGTTGGTTCTACAGAGGAATGGGTCATTGCAAACCTAACCATGGATACCCATCCCATCCATCTGCATCTGGTTCAGTTCCAGATTCTGAACCGGCAGGATTTCAATATGGAGGAATATCAGATTAGGTGGGAAGAACTCAATGGGATTCCCCCTCTTGACCATCCTACGATAGTGCTTCCGGTCCAGCCTTATCTGACGGGACCTCCGCTTCCTCCAGACCCGAATGAAAGGGGATGGAAGGATACCGTACGGATGAATCCCAATCAGGTGACGCGCATCCTCGTGAGGTTTGCACCGCAGGATGTTCCGGTAGGGGCTGTGTCCCCGGGAGAGAATCTTTATCCTTTTGATCCCTCTGTGGGTCCCGGATACGTTTGGCATTGTCATATAATTGACCACGAGGACAATGAGATGATGAGGCCTTACGAGGTAATTTCGTAAAAGCAGCAATATAAAGAGGCGGACTCTCTCGCTTAAGATCAAACAAGGGAGTCTGCCTTTTTTCTTTAGACCAAAATCCGTTCAACATAAAAATCTGTAACTTACTCTATCTAGAAATGATCAAGTTTACCACTCTGCCTGAACCACATCATATCGATGGGTGTCGGAAAAATCATCATTGTCGAAGTAGTTGTAACCTGAATTTCCAAAGGTTGGATCTACATTAATCCACTTTTCAGCTGCAGTATCGTAAATCTGATTCCAGACGTGCTCACCCCACTCAGTGCCACTGTAGCCAAGTCCTGAAACGAGCCGGACTTTTATATCAACGGCTCTGCACATGGAAACATAGAGGCACGAGTAGTCAAAACAGACTCCGGTTCGCTCCTGGTATGTGATAATGGAGCCGGAATTTACCTTGGAAGGATTTTTTAGAACGATGACTGCCTTCGCTTGATCATATTTGATATTTTTCCGTACCCAGTGGTAAAGGAGCTCTGCTTTCTTTCTGTCATCTGTTTCATTCCCTACGATTCTTTGGGCTGTTTCGTCGATGGCAGTATTGGAAAGAACTGCTTCGTCTATGGTCATCCCGTTAAAATATTTGATTGCCGGAAGCTTCCAGTAGTTAGGGTCTCCTGTGCTGTCAGAATTTGCGGGCGTGTAATCCTCAGCAGCTTTCTTAAAGGCTTCACTTACCAGTGTGGGAACACTTTTGACCAGCTCGGCATTTAGAATCGGCTGCAGCATGGTCTTTTGAACCGTTTGATATGCTTTTGAGGCATTGATATATTCTCCGGCATCGGGATTGTTGATAAAATTGGTATAAAAATTAAGCAAAATTGCAAGAACGAAGATCATGAAAGCAGATCTGGGCAGCTGCCACAAACCTCCAAAAATGCGCCTGGTGATTGGACGCTTTGCTTCCAGCAGGGTAGAAAGCCTGAGAGACAGCGGAATCAGTACATGGCGCGTAATGGGTATCGCGAGGAGTTCCAGTAAGAAAAACAGCACTGACATCAAAATAAAGAATGTGATCACGTATGCAACAATGTCGTGCTGATATCGGGCAACAAATTCTGCCGCTGGAGGCATGGACTGATCCAAAAATGTAAGGAATCCATTTTTCGTACTCGAAAAGATGATCCCAATGAAATAGAACGCAAGAAGTGTGCCAAGCACAAACTTCATGCTGTTGAATATTGCCATGATGGAATTGATCACGCGATTTTTTGAAATTGGATTCAAAATTCCTGTGATTATCGGCATGAAGAAAATGCTGATCATCAAAAGCGTTATTAAATTAAAGCCGTTGGTTGAATTCATATTCTCACTTTTCTCCGTTGTATCGACTGAGGCATATTAAGCCCTCTTTAAATTTGTCCTTCAATTGATTAAAATAACCGTTTATTGCTTCGATATACTGTATTATTATACCATGAAAAGAACTTAAAAAACCCAGACAGAATTTGGTATGCACTCGCTTGGTTCTGAGCGGTATTTTTGAAATCGTTGTATCGAAACAGCGTCTGTGAATCGTTAAATAAATTTCATACAAAATAATACAGCACTTATGGTATAATAAATTCAAATTAACTTCAGGGGTAGGATTGATACAGGGGTGGAGGATAACATGAAAAATGACAATTATGACTATATAGATTTAGGAGAGGAAATCAGCAAAACCGTAAAAAAGGTTTTGAACCAGCAGGATTTCTATGATTTAAAGTATACAATCAACAAAACCATGCGAAATATTCCCGGCATGGGAGGAGGGCCGTTCTATAATGGGCCCTTTGGCGGAGATTTTCCGCCCCTTTCAAAGGATGTTCCCGCAGAGGAGCGCCAGTCTTATGAAGCGCCCAATGCTTCCGGAAGTGCGAGCAGGTCATATGGAGCTTCCAGGGACGCGGGGAGTGCGAGAAGGGACCATCCATATCAGCAGCAGCGATCTCAAAAAAGACATGCCAGGCAGGAATGGAGACAGTCTTCTCATCAACCAAATGATCAGGCAAACCGCCATCCAAATAATCAGCCCAACCATTATCAATATAAAGTCCATAGGAAGCATCGGGGGGCAAGCTCTGTTCCCAGCACATTGATGATTGTTTTCGGTTCTATTGGAACAGCGTTTACAGGACTGCTGATCCCTGTCGTTGCAGCCGCTGGAGCTTATATGGGCGGTGCACAATTGGCAGAAATCTCCAGTGCTGCTCTGTGTGTGCCATTGATTGGCTTCCTTGGCCTAATCTTCGGGGGCATAAGCCGAAAGAAACGCTTTAAGAGGCTTCGCCTCTACCAGAATGTTTTGAATGGCCGTACCTACTGCACCATAAGAGAATTGTCTGCAGCCAGCGGGCTGAAACCTGAATTTCTGGTTAAGGATATTCGTAAGATGATACGCGGCGGATTGTTTTCCGAGGGCTATATGGATCAGCAGGAAACGTGTCTCATGACAGATTACAAGACATATGAGCAATATCTGAAAACGATGAAATACGCAGAACAACAGCGTGAAGAGGAAAAAAGAGAGAACGAGAGGTGGGCAAACCACCAGGGCGGCAGTGAACTGAGACAGACCATCGAAGAGGGAAAAGACTATATTAGAACCATCAAAGCCGCCAACGATGCGCTGCCAGAAGTAGAAATCTCCGACAAACTGGATCAGCTGGAGCTGGTTACGACAAAGATATTCGACTATGTAGAGCAGCATCCGGAAAAACTGCCGGAAATTCGGAAGTTTATGTGCTATTACATGCCCATAACGCTAAAGCTGGTCAATGCGTATCAAAAGTTTGACCGCCATGGTGCAAATGCATCTGAGATTGAAGCTACCAAGCTGGAAATCAAAGGAACTATTGATACCATCAACAAAGCTTATGAGAATCTACTGCGCAAACTAATGAAGGCTGATATTCTTGATGTCAGCTCTGATATTTCCGCACTGGAAACGATCCTGGCGCAGGAAGGGCTGACAGGAGATCCTTTTCATACGAAAATGAACTGATGAAAATCATTTTACTTAGGGAAACGCTGATTCATTCCGCTTCCTTAGATTGAACGAACGTAAGAAAAATATTGATTCACATTGAGACTAACCGAAGGTTGATAGACTGGGGTTGGCTCTGTAAAGGAGGAAATAGAACTATGAGCGATGAGATGAAAGATACGATGCCCACTCTGACTTTAGATCCTTTCGGTGAGAACGGAATTCAGCCGCCGTCAGCTGTTCCGGCAGCCTTCGAGGATAAGCAGGTCCAGACAGTGGAAGAACCTGCACTGACACCCGAAGAACAGAAAATAGTAGATGACTTTGCCTCGAAAATCGAGCTTTCCAATTCCAACATCATCATACAGTATGGTTCCGGTGCGCAAAAGAAAATTGCAGAATTCTCAGAATCTGCGCTGAATAATGTGAGAACCAAGGATCTTGGTGAAGTGGGAGAACTGCTGACCAACGTCGTAACAGAGCTAAAGAATTTTGATGGAGAAGAAGAGGAAAAGGGCTTTCTCGGAATCTTTAAAAGGACTTCCAGGAAGCTGTCAAATCTAAAAACCAAGTACGACAAAGCAGAGGTTAATGTAACAAAGATATGTTCGATTTTAGAAAATCATCAGATACAGCTGCTGAAAGACATTGCACTTCTTGACAAGATGTATGACATGAACAAGGTCTATTTCAAAGAGCTTTCCATGTACATCCTGGCAGGAAAGAAAAAGCTAAATGAGGTATTGAACGCAGAACTTCCAAAACTGAAGTCGAAGGCGCAGACCAGCGGCCTTCCTGAAGATGCACAGGCAGCAAACGATTTGGCGGCCCTTTGCAACCGTTTTGAAAAGAAGCTTCATGATCTGGAGCTTACGAGAATGATTTCGATTCAGATGGCACCGCAAATTCGCCTCGTTCAAAATAATGACACGTTGATGTCGGACAAGATTCAGTCCACTCTGGTCAATACCATTCCACTGTGGAAGAGCCAAATGGTCCTTGCTCTTGGAATTGCCAATTCCCAGAGTGCAGCTGAGTCACAACGTCAGGTGACGGACATGACCAATGAGCTCCTTCGAAAAAATGCGGCTACGTTGAAAATGGCTACCATTGAAACGGCAAAGGAGTCGGAGCGGGGAATCGTGGATATTGAAACCCTTGTTAATACGAATCAAAGCCTGATTTCCACCCTGGAAGAAGTCTCCAAGATTCAGGAAGAGGGGCGCCAGAAAAGGGCTCTGGCAGAAACCGAACTAAAACGCATTGAAGGGGAGCTGAAGCAAAAGCTTCTGGAGATGAGAAACTGATCAAATGAGCAGATTTAAGATTTGCGATGGAAGACTGGTCAGAGCATGAAATAAAATAAGTTAAGTAAGGACAAGGCCGAAACTTCAAGTACGGCCGTGTCCTTTTTTGTTTAGAAGCTCTCAAGAGCATGAAAAAATGCAGCTACATTCTCATGTCTTGCATTGTATGGAAGGGTGCACCCGCTGCTCAAGATAAATCCCCCGTCAGAACCGATCTCACCGAGCAACTTCTGACAGATGCGGGTGATTTCCTCCGGTGTTCCAAGAACGAAGCGAGAAGCAGGAACATCGCCAAGAAGACAGATCCTGCCGCCCAGGAGTTTCTTTGCAAGAAAAATATCAGTGCTTCCGTCCAGCTCCAAAATAATTTTATTAGGTGGAAAGGTTTGAAAATAGGCAAGGTTTCTGGTCCAGTCATTATCGAGATGAAGGATTGGTGTGATACCGTGCTCAATGAGCTTTAGGACAAAGCGCTCCAGATAGGGCCAGACAAATTTTTCAAAGGCCCCATATGAAAAAAATTGGCTGCTGATCCGGTTGATTCCCACAAAGGCGCGTGGAATTCCTGTTTTGCCGACAAGATCAATGCATTCTGCGATGGCGTCATCGGTTGCGATGGAAATTGCTTCGCACAGAAGTTCAGGTGCTTTGTAGGTATCTCGTATAAATTCGGGAAAAGATCGGAGCGTGGTGAAATAAGCCACGGGAAAGTTGATATGGGCACCGTAGAGGTAAACTTGACCAAGGGCCTCAGCGCTTTCCTTTTCCTTTCGGTGAAGATTCAGAAGATCCTCTTCTGCCAAGGCGATTTGCTCTTTTGAGGTCCTGAAGGCCCTGAAAAAGAAGGTTTGGATGTACTCTTTGTATCCCTTGTCAATTATGATTCTATAGTCTTCTCTGGACATGGCCTCATATTCTACAACCTGGTACTCATAGTCTTCGGGAAGATCAACGCCAGGCATTTTGCTTTTCAGAAGACCGATTTTATTTTGGAGGCTGCCGTGATGGATGAAATAAATTGAACGACGAATATCCCATAGGGGATATGCAGCCTTAATTGCTGCTAATGCGGCAAAAGCTTTTTCTTCGTCGTAGAGAAAGTCGTGATTTGATATGGCGGCAAATCTTGCCGCATAGCTTTCGATCAAGGGAGCACAGGAAATCCTGTCTGATTTCTGATGGGAAATGGCAGCATACAGCCTTTCTTCCGGAGAAAAAACGTTCTGATTCATAAGACAGCTTACCCCCTCGGTTATAGGATTTGACCTTGTGCTGGTGATAGATTCAGATGGCTGAAATGATCCAAAGTCACCTGGGAATTATGAGGGATAATACAGAAATCTTCGTCCCAGTCTTCGGAGAACAGTTTTATCAATTGTTGAATATTTCCTTTTTTCGTGCAGAGCTGCATATTTAATTTCCGTGCTGCTTCAGATGCAATTGGAGTAAAGTCTTCTACCGGATAGGCACCGGTATCAAGCAGCGTAAAGCATTGGTAATGAGACAGCATCACATCCATAATCCGATCCGTTTTTTTCTGCCCATATTTTTCAAGATACCGATCATACTCATTTACAATGCTGTACTGACTTTTGAGCCAGCCTCGAGTCAGAAAATAGCAGCCGCTGCTTCTTATTGTTATTTTATCTTCATTTTTATATAAAAACAAGTCGATACAGTCATTGGCCTGAGGGAAGACCAAATTTGATTTCGCGGATTTCAGTCCTACAACCGCATTTCCGCAGTATCCGAACGATAAGAGGATATTTTGAGGGGACCCAAGGGAATCTTCTCCTTCCGAATCGAGGCGGTCAATTTCCTCCTGAAGCTTGTCGTGGAGTTTTTGGGGAAACATATGTAAGGAAGAGTCGATCCAGATGATTGGGTCTTGATTTTCAGCAGCGGACAGCGCCTTCTTAATTTCATCTTCCAGGATTTCGCAAGCTAAAATAAGATTACGCATCTTCTCTCACCTCCTGCCATATAGAAGCAGGGGGGCTGCCAACATGTTTCTGAGTCCAGCGCCTCAGACCAAGATTTGAAGTCGTTTTCTGACTGTCAGAAGACAGCTTGACATAAAGTTCATAGCTTTCAACAATGTCCTTTACGTAATAATCTGCTTCAACATAGTTTTTCACTTCTTCGTCAACAAGTCCGCAGATCACCACGACCACGTTCTCACGAAGCCCTCGTTCCTTCAGCAAACTGACGGTTTTTTTCATAGAATAATAGGACGAGGTAATGAGGCCGGATAAGAACAGTACCACAGGCTCATCTTCCATGATCTGCTCCAAAATTATCTCCGGCGGCACGTTGACGCCCAAATCCACAGGATGTATGCCCTTGGAGTTAAAATAGGTGACGGCAATGTTCTTGCCGATGTCATGAATATCTCTTTCGACGGTAGCGAATATGGCTTTGACTGGCTGAGGCAGGGAAGAATCCTCTGGAGGAAACGTAATCAGTTTAATAACCTCCTTAAAGATCAGTCCGGACATAATCAGATCAGCAATAAAGTATCGCCCCTGATTGTAGTAGATCCCTACTCGGTTAACTCCCTCCTGAACCAAGCTGATAATGGAAACGGGGCTTTCGCCCTCCCGTATTCTTTGCGTTACAATGTCGATGGCCAGGTCTTCATTAAGCTCAAGTACAGCATCAATTAATTGGTCTTCCATATCTTTTCCTCCCGTTATGTTGATTGATGACCGTTTAATTTGTAGTGTAGGGGTCGATGCCATTCTATTACAGGGCAGAAACCGCAAAAAGCCTTCCGTAATCTTTTTTAATATGCATCAGTCCCCAAGCGATGGGTTTGTCGTCCTTGCTGATGCACTTCTGCTCAATTACCAGCAAGGGGCAACTTTCTTTAAGGCCAAGGATCTTATTCAGTTCTTTATCCGAAATCTCCGGCCAGATTTTCAGCTCTTTCTTCACGGAAAAAAGGGAAACCTGATTCGTAATGATTTCGGGGAAGGTAGCGTAGCCAATTTCATCCTCGATATTAGGCTGGCCCCTGTCGTAAGGAAGATATTTTGTATCAATAGCAATCGGAACTTCATCCTCATTAAATAGAATGTTTTTGATCAGGATTACTTTTTTGCTTCTCGCCAGCCCCAGTTCTGCCGCAACATCCTCTGGAGCGGTTATGATGTCAACCTGATGAAGTTTAATATTCTCTACATATCGCTTAATAAAATCCGTTTCGTCAAAGTAGAGGATATGCTTGTTATATCGTGGTTCATTGACAAAATAGCCTTTGCCCGGAACCGAGTAGATATAACCCTTTTCCGACAGCAGCAAAAGTGCTTTTCTGGCACTCATTCTGCTGACTCCATAGTTGGCGGAGAGACTGTTTTCGGAAGGAAGCATATCGCCGGGTGCCAGGCCTCCTAATTCGATCTGTTCCTTCAAATCCTCCAATATCTGCATATATTTGATTGCGTTCATAGAAAACCTCATCTGCGAATTATTGATCAATTTATTTTATCATACGTTACCATTGATTGACAAGGGACAACGCGTCAAAACCGTGAAATTTAAACGATAGCAGCATACTCATCCTAGCGCCGCATCCAGCAGTGCTACGTCCTGCGGACACAAACTAATATTGACAGCTAGAAAGAGACTATATATACTGATATTAACCAGTATATACAAGTTTGTACGCAATAATAACAGGGAGGATTAAAACTATGTCTGCAAAGTATCAGCACATCACAGATGCACTGGCTCAACTGGAAGAGGAGGCTCTCGTCCAGGCACTTAAGGACGCTGTTGAAGCCGGTCCAAGCGCCGAAGAAGCGCAGGATATCGTCAATGCCTGTACCATGGGAATGGAAAAGGTAGGAGATCTGTTTGAGGAAGGTGAGTATTTTGTAGGGGACCTGATCTATGCTGCCGACATCCTGAAAGATGGGATGGAAATTCTGGCACCTTGCATCGGAGCAGGCGGCGTCTCCAAGCTCGGAAAACTTGTCATAGGTTCTGCCCCCGGAGATCTTCATGATATCGGAAAGAATATCTTTATTGCAATGATGGAGGCTGCGGGTTTTGAGGTACACGATTTGGGTATCGATGTAGCCCCTGAGAAGTTTGTAGAAAAGGTAAAAGAAGTTCAGCCGGATATCGTTGGAATCAGCGGCCTGCTTACGTTGTCTCTCGACACAATGGGAGATGTAATCAACGCTTTGAAACAGGCAGGTCTGCGGGATGGTGTTAAAGTGATGATCGGCGGAAATCCGGTCAGCGAAGCAGTTCAAAAGAGAGTTGGAGCAGATGCTCACAGTACCAATGCTGCTACAGGTGTGAAGCAGTGTAAAGAATGGGTGGTGGCATAACCATGAGTGATGTACAGAAATTATTACAGGAGCGAGTGGAACGTATCACGACAACAATCAAGATTGAAGAGCCGGATAGAGTACCAATTACTTCAATGTTTGAAACCTGGGCCGGACATTACAGCGGCTATTCTGTAACCGATGTGGCATTTAATTACGATAAGCTGGCAGAGTCTTTCTATAAGGTGGCAGAGGAATTCGAAGTAGATACCCTTCCACCGCCTCTTGGAGTGCGCTGTGGTCCCATCTATACCACTTTGGGAACCAAGGAATTTTCCTTCTTCAATAAAGACGGTGTACCGCATGCCTCTATTCAGCACATGGAAGGAAAGGACATCATGTCCATTGAGGAATATCCAGAGCTGATTAAGGATCCCTACAAATTTATCATTGAAAAGCAGCTTCCAAGGCGGTATAAGGCATTGGATCAGTCACCGGACAAAAAGGCGGAAGCCCTTGGAAAGGCATGCTTCATCTATGATAAATATGTGGCCAACGCGGTGGGGAAGCTCTGCGGCACACTGGAAACAAAGTATGGAATTCCTGCTCTGTTTAAGTCCAGCACCGAAATGCCCCTGGATGCGCTGATGGATTATTTCAGAGGCTTCCGAGGTGTTTCTGTGGATATCAGAAGAAATAAAGAACAGGTGATAGAAGCCTGCGAAGCATTATATCCGGTCATGCTGCGCCGTGCGGTGCAGAATCTTCCCAGCGGACCTTTCCCGTTCATCTTTATCCCGCTGCATATTCCGACCTATTTGAAACCAAAAGATTTTGAAACCTTCTATTATCCGACCTTCAAACGGATGATTGAGGATCTGATTTCCTTTGATCTGACGCCCGCCCTGTTTATGGAAGGCAATTGGGAGCCTTACTACGATTATATCAACGAGCTTCCGAAGAAAAAGGTTGTAGGTCTTATTGAACATGGAGATTTTAAGAAGACCAAGGATAATATCGGAAAGACCATTACAATCTGGGGAGGAATGCCCATCGATGTAATCAATAATTCCACTAAGGAAGAGGCCATTGATTATGCGAAAAAGCTTATCGATGATCTTGCCCCTGGAGGTGGCTATATCTTCGGCTGTGATAAATCACTCCTTGCACCCAATGATGCTAACCCTGAAAATCTCAAAGCCGTATTCAAGTTCGTCAAAGAATACGGTGTATATAAATAGGAGGGATTACAATGATTATTAAATTACCACCCCTGGAATCTGAGCTATTTGATACCTGGGAAAAACATATCGAGGCAAACCCTGAACTGAAAAACAGCCCCATCGAAGCAAAAGAAGAATTCGAGAGGTCTGTTGATGAATATTACGCCATGATCATGCTCATTTCTACCATGTAACAAAAGAATTAGCTGACGTTCCGCCTCCTCCATGCGAGGCGGCGGAGCATATCCTGCCATTGAACAGAACTTTTAAGAAAGCCAGCTTTATTAAATTCAGGAAATCACATTATTTTTTTATATAGTAGGAAGTATCGTTTGCTACTATATAAAAAAGGGGAGTGCAGAGGGGGCACCCCTCGCCAATAAAGGAGGGTGCTCAGGCTGATCGCGGCCGCCGAAGGGAACCATTGGGTTCCCTAGCGGAGTGGCGTAGCCAATTTTTTATAGGAGGAAAATCAATGGAATTCCAAAACAAACGGCTCGTAGGGTCAACGGAAAAACTTAGTATTGGCCAGTCTTTGTTCTTCGGCTTTCAATCGGTTTTAGCTTGTAATCTGTTCCTGGGTCCCATCGTTATCATTGGAATTATGCAGATGGATGTGTCTGCAGCGGCAGCTCTTATCGCGATGACCTTTCTTGCATGTGGTATCGCAACCATCATTCAATCGGGATTTTTCCTGAAATATCAAGTCATTCAGGGAATGTCTTTCGCAATCTTCGGCGCAGTCATTGCCATTGTAATCAATGCGGATTTTGCAACCGTATTTGGAGGCATTATGGTTGCAGCAATCATTCTCATCGTACTTGGAGTGACGGGAATCTTCAGCATTGTCGTTGACAAACTCATTCCTGGGTTTGTTGCAGGGACTGTGATCACCATCATCGGTGTGGCGCTGATGCCAATCTCATGGAATTCGATCATCGGGATACCGGGAAACCCAGCCATTAATTTTCTGGAAGCGGGAATTACCTTTATCGCAATGATTGTCTTCATGCGCCTGGGAAATATCCGCGGCAAAGCGGGCAGAATCATTTCCGTCGGTTCGGTTATTTATGCCATTGCTCTGGGAACCATCGTGGCGTCTTTCTTCGGTCATGTTGATCTTTCGCCTGTGGGAACGGCTCCTTGGTTTGCCATTCCACAGATTCTGCCCTTCGGTGCTCCCAAATTTGATCCTAATGCTATTATCGTCATGACCTTTATCCTGATCATCGTCATGGTGGAGTCCGTAGGAACCTGGTTTACTATTTCGGAAATGTCGGGAGAAAAGCTCGATAAAAAACGGATTGACCGGGGCGTTATGGGAGAAGGAATCGGCTGCTTTATCGGAGCATTCATCGGCGGACTTCCTGTTACCAGCTATGCATCCAATACAGGCGTGCTTGCAGTAACTAAGGTATTCAGCCGTTATGCTGCCATCGGAGGAGGAATTATCGCCATCGCCATGGCGCTGTGCCCCAAGCTGATGTATCTCATTGCCATCGTTCCCGGATCAGTCATCTGGGGAATCTACGGATATATCTGTATTGCCATTATGCTCAGCGGGCTTTCCAGTATTAAGAGCTATCCTTTTACCGAGCGGAACAATCTGGTTCTCGGTACCTCAATCCTGACGACAATCGGAGCAAGTGTTCTTCCTGCATCCATCGTTCAGAGCATGCCTCCGCTGCTCAGCTATTTGTTTGGCTCTGCAATTTGCGTGGGAGCATTAACTGCTATTATCATGAATTTGCTGCTCCGCCAAGGAAAAGAAGATCATGCGGTCTTAAAGGCTCAGAAGGAAGAATCCGAGCTTGAAGCCGCTGAAGAAGCACAAGCAACTGTTTGACGAATCCAGAAGAGTGTTGGTGCTCCTGAACGAAAAAAATTGCTTTCTTTACGCTGGTTTTATAATTACGTTGCGATTTTTCGTAAGGGATTGGCGGTTGAAACAGGGCAGTCTGCATGATCCGGCGTATTCTAACGAATTTTCATCATTTATTTATATTGGTATGACAGAATTTTCTAAGTTAATATGACAAAACAAAGCCTAAAATTTCAAGAAAATTGAATTTTTAGGCTTTGTTTATTCGCAATTCATGAGCAAGTCGATTTTGACATGGGGGTAAGCTTCTTGACCGTAGCGCCGATAAAATAATATAATAAAAATAGCGTCAACCTGTAAAAAGTCTCCTTGAATCAGAAAAATCTGGGGCAAGACTGTGTCTTTCCAAGCTTTTTGCTGGAGGGCGAAACTTGTATGAAAATAAGAGAATGGAGTATAGGCAATTTACTTGAAACGGAGGACAAGTTATGAAAGTTACTGACACAAAAATTCGTGGCCGTTCCATCAGCAGGAAAATATTGTGGATCTTTATTGCAATGGTCTTTCTTATCACTGTTCTGATTGCTTCCTTCAGTATCCATCAATATCGGAGTGAAGTACTCCTGCTGAAGGCCCACCAGGCCGAAAGCATCGGAAGACTGACTGCCTCTCAGATTGACAGCGAAGCCTTCAGAATATTGGCAAAGTCCGACTCAGAAACAGCCTATTACTCTGAGGCAAAGGCAGTGATCTCTGAAGCGAAAGAGGTTTCTGGTGTTAAGTATCTGTATGTTGTGGTTCCCATAGGGGATCAGCAGATTCGCTACATCGTGGAAGGACAGGCTTCGGGAGATAACCCGGAGGATATTTTTGAATACGATACCATTGTTGATTATGCAGACTTCTTTGATACCGACGAAGAAGGGCTGGCATTTGAAGCGGCGGTTGAGAATGGTGAGGTTTTTAACAATGGGCTGTATCAGGATCCGAATTTCGGATATATGCTGACGGTATTTACACCGGTGTTGGATTCCAAAGGACAAACCGTCGGAATGGTAGGTGTGGATCTTGATGCTGATGATATTCTGGCGGAGGTTTATCGGCTAGTTGTACTGCTGGCGGCAACTGCTTTAATCGGTATTTTGGGAGTTGTGATTGGTGCCAGAATACTTATAAGAAAGAATATAACAAAGCCGCTGGAGCAGATCGTTCTGGCTTCGGATTCTTTGGCCGCTGGCAATGTAAATGTAGAGCTCACCGTTCATTCTGATGATGAAATCGGAAGGCTGGCGGGGAGCTTCCGCAAGATGATTGAAAATATCCGAGAGCAGGCCAACTCAGCACAGAGAATCGCAGCAGGAGACCTTTCGGCTGAAGTAGAACCGAAATCGGATCAGGACATCCTTTCCATCAGCTTAAATAATGTGATTCGCGAATTAAATAAGCTGACCGCAGAAACCACTCTGCTCACGGGAGCTGCCATCGACGGCAATCTTGATCAAAGAGGCAGCGAAGAGTCTTTCTGTGGAGGTTATCGAGAAATCGTAACTGGAATCAATTCAACCCTTGATGCTTTGATTCGCCCACTGAGGATTGCGGCAGAATATATGGGTCAGATCAGCAGAGGAGAAATTCCGCCTGTAATTGTCGAGGAATACAAAGGAGACTTTGACGGAATCAAGAATAATATCAATACCTGCATTAGAGCCATTAACCTTCTGGTAGAAGACATGAACACTCTTTCCATGGCTGCGATTGAAGGGCAGCTGGATACCAGGGTGGATCAAGACCGGCACAGCGGTGATTTTGGCAGAGTAATTGAAGGGGTAAACGCTACTCTGGATGCAGTGATCGGACCACTTAAAGTGGCGGCAGAGTATCTGCAGGAGATTGGAAGGGGTGAGATTCCGGAAAAGCTTACTGCAAGCTACAGCGGTGACTTCGAACGGATTAAAGACGACATCAACTCTTGTATCGACGGTCTGGGCGGTTTGATCGAAGGAAATGACGTTATGTACAGAATGAGCCTTAACGACTATTCTGTAAAGGTGGAAGGGAGTTATCTCGGCATCTATCAGAATATCGCAGAATCGGTTAACCTGATCAACTACAGAATGAATCGGGTTGTTGAAATTCTCACCCATGTCGCTGCGGGAGATCTTTCTGATCTTCAGAATATCATCGATGGAGGGAAGCGTAGCAAGGATGACACTTTGGTTCCGGCATTGATTGCAATGATAGAAAACATTCAAAACCTGGTGGATGAAACCAGCAAACTGTCGGGAGCAGCAGTAGAGGGGAATCTGCAAATCAGAGGGAACTCCTCAAAGTTCAAGGGGCAGTTCAGCAACGTCATCGATGGGGTGAATGCGACGCTGGATGCAGTGATCTCACCTATTGAAGAAGCAGCGGCTGTGCTGAAAGAGCTGGCTAAGGGCAATCTTCAGGTTTCCATGAATGGAAGCTACAGAGGGGATCATGCAGAGATTAAGCATGCGCTTAACAGCACCATTTCCAATTTGCAAACTTACATAGGCGATATTTCAGCCGTTCTTGCTCAGATGGCCGGAGGCAATTTGGAATTGGCAATCACCGCTGACTACATGGGTGATTTTGTAGAGATCAAAAATTCACTCAATAATATCATCGCATCCTTAAGTGAGGTTATGGGAGATATCAGAAATGCTGCAGATCAGGTCAATACCGGATCCAGACAGGTTTCTACGGGAAGTCAGTCCTTGTCACAGGGATCTATCCAGCAGACCAGTGCCATAGAGGAACTTACAGCCTCAATCTCAGAGATTGCATCTCAGACCAAACGGAATGCTGCCAATGCGGGAAGAGCCAGCGAACTGGCTGCTGAAGCAAGGAATGATGTCGTAAGAGGAAATGGCCAGATGCAGGGAATGCTGGGGTCTATGGAGGAAATCAACGATTCCTCAGCCAATATTTCGAAGATTATAAAGGTGATTGACGATATTGCGTTCCAGACCAATATTCTAGCTCTCAATGCAGCGGTGGAAGCGGCAAGAGCAGGTCAGCACGGCAAGGGCTTTGCAGTGGTGGCAGAAGAAGTCAGGAATCTGGCTGCAAGGAGCGCAGCTGCGGCAAGAGAAACCACAGAACTGATTGAAGGCTCCATTACAAAGGTTCAGCATGGTATGAAAATCGCAAATGAAACTGCTTCCTCGCTGAAGGAAACCGTTGGGAGGATCGAAACCGCAGCGGATCTTGTAGGCAGCATTGCAGATGCTTCCAAGGAGCAGGCGACAGGTATTGATATGGTCAACAAGGGAATCGAACAGGTTGCTCAGGTGGCACAAAACAACTCTGCAACTGCGGAGGAAAGTGCCGCCGCCAGTGAGCAGCTTTCCAGCCAGTCAGAAATACTGAAAGAAATGGTTGGAAGATTCAAAGTAAATACAGGGGTGAAAGCGCTTCCGGCAGGACTCTTTGAAGATGAAGTGTTTGCTGCAAAACAGGATCGGTTCAAGCAAAAGCAGGATCGATTTGCAGAGTCAAAAGGGCCGAGAATTTTACTGAACGAGGATGAGCAGGACAAGTATTGATCTAAAACAGACACAAGCAGAATTTATTTGATGAAGGTTTTCCTTTGGTATGAAAGTTAGCCTGATTTAAATTCAACGGAAGGAATCCGTAAAAATAATAAAGCTGCCTCAAGACCGTAAGGTCCGAGGCAGCTTTATTCGGGTTTGTCTTTCATTGCTGAAATTGTGGAGTAGATGACCTTTAGCTCGTGAACGCTGCAGTCCTGCAGGCTTCTTTCGATCTTATAAACCAATTCCTTGTCATCCTTTCGCTCAGGGAAAAAGATCTGATCAATTGAAAGATTCAAAACATGGGCCAATTGATATAGGACTTCGATGGAAGGACTTCTATTCCCTGCCTCCAGCTGTTTGATATGGGAAGGAGCCACGCCAATGATTTCTGCCAGCTGCTCCTGCGTGATTTTGTTTTCTGTTCGTGACGCTTTAATCGCCCTTCCAAGTGCTTTTCTATCCATTGCCATATTCTTTCAGTCTCCTTTATAGTAATCTTACAGATTACGATCGGTCTTGAAAACTAACTAAAAGAGTACTATAATAGATACTGAAAGTATATCAGTAAAATTATCCAGCGTATGATAGAGAGGAAGGGAAGTATGGGAATATCGATAAGGAATACGAAGGGAATTGCTGCAGCTTCAGAAATAAATGCAAAGGGATGCAAAGAAGAACCAATCCGCGTTTTGATTCTGTCAGACCGGCTGCTAAAACAAGCGCAGCATCTGGCAGAATACCTGATCAATCTGGATGGATTTGAAGTAGTGGGAATTGCGTTAGAGAAGGATCAGATATTGGAACTGGCTGGGGAAGCAGAGTTCGACTTTCTTATCATAGTGGGATATCTTAAAACGTTCCCTACCTATGAAGTGATTGAGGAGCTGCAGAAGCAAAAAAAGGAATTTCAAACGGTGCAGTGGGCAATTTTGGACTCCCTGATTTTAGAGCTTTGCAAAAGATATAAAATCCCGCTTACTTTTGAAAGAACTCTGCCCATGGAAGCTTTTGCAGACTTTCTTTGGGAGAGAAGGAGCGGCAAGAAGAAAATGGATGTGGAGGAACAGGTATTCAAATGCAATAAGGGTGCGAAATATCAAGCTTCGTCCGCTGTAAAGGAAGACTCCTTGTCATATATGCTGGATCTGTTTCTGCCGGTTTCCTTCGATTGATAAAGAGCCTTGTCCGCTTTATTAAGCAGGTCATGAATATTATCCTGTTGGCATGCCTCAGCGATGCCAATGCTAACAGTTATATTAAGAGAATGATGCTGAAACATCACGCGCCAGGACTCTACAGACTTTCGAAACTGCTCTGCTCTGTCATAAGCGGCAGACTGATCTGCAGCTTTTAGAAAGACTGCGAATTCTTCTCCTCCAAGCCTGCCGGATAAATCATTGCCTTGAAAATTTTGCTTTAGTAAATCACCAAAGCCTTCAATGATGCAGTCGCCTCCAATATGACCGTAAGTATCATTGATGTTTTTAAAAAAATCCAGATCCATCATATAGAGAAAATAACGGTTATGGGATAGTATCCCTGCATTTAGGCTAGTCTGACAAGAATTTGTAAAGGCTCTTCGGTTCATTAAACCACTAAGCTCATCAAAGGAAGCTTGCATCTTCAGATAATTTGTATGGAGCTGCATTTCCGTAATGTCACGAAATGTCTTGATTTTGCCTGTGATAATACCGTTTCTTCGAAAGAGGTTCGTGGTTGTAATTTCATAATAGAGGGTTCCCTTTGGTGTTTCGGCCATCCAAACGGAAGGAACAGATGATTTCAAAAGCACATTCAAAGGATGGGCGCTCTCAATCACCGCATCGAGAGGCTGCTTGTCCAGTATGAACTTTTGATCTTTTAAAATGGATTTTGCAGTTTCATTAAAATCAAGAATTCTCAGCTCATGATTCAGAAGGATAATTCCCTCCTTGCTGTTTTCGAAAACCAATTCTCTTGCCAGCATCTTGATTTCCAGAAAATCATTTCTGAAGATTGCCATCAGAACAAATATGATTGTAGCAGGGAGAAAAAGCGCCATGTAATCAATGCCTAGGCCGTCCGTAAGCACAAGACCAAGGCAGGCTAACAGAGAGGCCCCAATCATATAGAGGATCTTTTCTCCACTCAGATCCCGTTTTTTTACAAAGGTTGCGGAATAAAGGATCAATGTGGCAAGAACCATCACGCCGGAGTGAATTCCCTGTATCTCAAAGCCAACCCCGCCGGTCTTTACAAGAATGGGGTATCCATTCATTCCTTGCAGACTGAAGGTCTTAAAATAAAGATGATGCAGTTCATTTGTAAAGCGCAGCACGAAGGTGAGCAGAGGTACGGAATAAATGAACAGGAGTTTCGTTTTAAGATAAGGTTTAAGATGATCGGTATACATCAGACATGCAGTCAGCCACAAGGCAGAGACAAATGGAATTCCGAAATACTGAAAGGTATTCCAAAAGAGCTTTTTCTCCATCGTTATAGAAGAGAGCTCCTGGAGGTAACCAAAAAGGTATAGATCGATTGCGATACTCAAAAGAAAAAGAACCTTTACGTAATCGCCTTTGCCGCGGGATTGAATGAAGGCGGAAAAAAAGGTTGTTGCAATGATACTAATAATTAAATATACACTAATGATTTCAAGAAGCATAGTTATTACTCCAAATTATCCCAATAAACTCATAATAGCACAGCTTAGTCCAATCCTCAATTGATTTTAGGCGCATAATATAGTAAAGTTTAATAGGGAAAACGCGAATGATCCGTTTACATATCTGATCCGTGCATTTTTTGCTGACGGCGTCAATCAGCGTTTCTTGAGAACAATTATCGCAGCATCAGACTCCTCCTAGGGAAACGGAAGTAATTTTCGTGGAGAGAGGTCGAGGCTGTAATCAAAAGAAGGGGAAAAAGGAGAAGAAATGAAAACAAAAGCTTTGAGCATCCTGCTATGCACCTTGCTGGTACTTTCTGCGGTGCCCGGCGCTACCATAAATGCATGGGCAGAAACGGGCGGGGGAGAACCGATTTTGGCCTATGTTCCGCTGGACAACCGCCCTGTAAACGTGGACCGCGTGATTTATGAGGCGGAATCTGCCGGTTTTAAAGTTGTGATGCCGGATCAGGATCTTTACGCTACCAGATTGGACGGTCAGCCGCTGAATTCTAACGGAACGCCTTACGGTGACCGTGAAAAACTGATGAAATGGATCACAGAGATGGACAAGCAGACCGACTATTTTGTCATCTCTCTGGATCAGCTGCTTTCGGGTGGTCTTGTAAATTCGCGTTCCATGACCAATCGAACATATACGGAAGAATTTAAACTCATTGACGCTGTCGTAGAATTGTCCAAAAACAACCAGGTCTATATACTGGATACCGTTGCGCGGCTTGCAACCAGTACTGTTGGATATCAGGGTGAGGATCTGGCTAGTTATAACATTCTGCGCCAGTACAGCCTGACTCAGCGGCCAGAATTAAAAGGCGGCAGGCTTACCGTTGCAAATATCATTGCAGACTATGATTATAATTCCCTCGGGCGTTTTATAACGGTTGAAAAGGAGAACAGAGCTCTGATAAACGGTGCGCTTAGAACGAGAGCGAGGAAGTTAAACCTAATCGACAACATATTGACAAAAGACAGCGCAGGGAACATGAAATATTTTATTGGAATCGATGATTCCAACTCCCAAAGCACCATACAGGACAATGAAATCAGCTATATTAAGAAAAAGCTTGGTGAACGTGGGCTGATCTATTCCGGAACCGACGAGCTTGGAATGATGGCGGTTCTCAGCCTTATGATCGATTACTACGGGTATGATGTAAAAGCAGCACCTGTATACTTCGGAGATACGGAAAAATCCTCATCTGGCTCGGCGTATGATATGGAAACTGTAGCGGAAAATCTGGAGAACCATTTGAAAAGCATCGGCGTTCGGATTACAGAGCCGAAGGATTCAGATCTCGAAATCGTGGTATTGACTGCTCCTGCACAGGCATCCTTAAGTTCAAAATATATGAATCGAACCATTGACTATATTAATGGCAATATAGAAAAAGGGATTCCAACAATTGTAATCAATTCCAACCCCTCTGCTTACGGTGGAAATCTGGAATATCGTATGATCCGGGAATGTGAGATGAGCATGCTCCTTTCCTATAGCAGTTGGAACACCGTCGGAAATTCTATCGGCCTTGCTCTGGGCAACGGAATCTCAAGATACCTTTATCTGCACAGCCGGGCGGGCAGCAGCGACAATGCGGATATTGCATTCCTGAAGGGTCTCGCCTTCTCCTATGCTAAGGACATTAGCTACCAGAGGGGCGGAGGCAAGGACATATTCAATAAATATCTGGCTTCAAAGGGATGGTCCGCAAGTAATTTTTATCAGAGCGAAGATCAGGTGGCAGAGGTCAATTTAGAGCTGGAAAAGCTGCTGAAGACGGCTGAGTATAATGTCACCGTACAGGATATCATCAACAATATGAACGGCAGTCGTTATTTTAAGAGTCTGGAAGGCGGAAGCGGCATTATTGGAACAATCAATCTGTCTAATTACTCCGCACCTTTTTTCCGTACCTTTGAAATCAGGTTTGATATTGGTGTCAAATTGAATAATGCAACCCTAAGCGGTCTGCAAAAGCCAATGTCGATCAGTATCCCGTATCAGCCTCAGGAAGGTCAGCTTACCTATTCCGTTACGCTGTACTATCTGGACAAAGACGGCAAGGTTCATAAGATTCCCAGTACCTATAATAAAGAGACGGGGGCCATCAGCTTTGCAACGGGTCTGTCTGGTTTCTTCACAGAAGCTCTGAGCATGGATGCAGCAAAGGCATATTCGCTGTTTTCAGATGTGCCGGCATCCTCCTGGTATTTTGATTACGTGATGTTTGCGTCTGAAAAGGGATTGATGAAAGGAACCGGCGAAGGTACCTTTGAACCCAATGCAGCCATTACGCAGTCCATGCTTGTGCAGATTCTTTACAACATGGCCGGATCTCCAAAAGTGGATTCCGCAGATACAAAGCAGGATTTGACAGAATCAACAAAACCGGATACTGAGTCCGCATCCCAGCTTGGCCAAACCACAGCGCCCTGGTATGCAAATGCTGCTGAATGGGCTTTCGAAAATAAAATCATTACCGATAACGGGAAGGAAGATTTTGCTCCGGCTGCAGCTGTAACAAGGGAACAGCTGGCAGACATTCTCTGGAGATATGCCAAGTATAAAGGGGTGGAGACAAAAACAGCATCCTATCCCGGCGTCTATCACTACAATGATGCTTATGCGGTAAAACAAGAGCTTCGGGATGGTTTTGACTGGGTATGCAAAGCCGGAATCATGCAAGGCAAGGGCGACGGAAGCCGACTGATGCCTCAGGCTGGTGCAACCAGAGCCGAGGTGGCAGTGGTGTTAAAGCGCCTGATAGAGCTGTAACAGAAAATAGAGATGGATCAGGAAATATTTTAAGCTTCTACTGTTCATGAAAGGGGGTCGATTCAGACAAGTTCTGGATTGACCCTCTGCGTTATATGCGCAAGGCACCACTTGGTGATAAAATCACAGAAATGCTGGGATTCTTATGCTAGAATATCATTACAACATCTGAAACCATTATAACTTCTGCAGCATAGATCGATTACGCAGTATCTGTCTGATATTTGGCAGCAAGATTTGGTTTATTGCTTCTAAAGACTTGAACGGAAAGGGAAGAACATGAACCCAGATAAGATAAAACGGTTGGAAAATCCGATCAGACTTGCAGAGCTTGACCCTGCAAAAACATTAATCAAAGCAGGTCTCCAGGAGACCATGAACCTGTGCGACATCGGCGCAGGGAGCGGTATTTTCTCCTTTCCCGCAGCGAAACTTACAAGTGGTGATGTCTATGCACTGGAGATATCCGATGAGATGATTCAGCTTCTGGAAAGCAGAGCCGAGGAACATAAGCTTCCAAACCTCAAGATTAAGAAAGTAGAATCGGAAATTCTTCCTGTTGATTCTGGTGCTTGTGATATGGCGGTCATGGTAACGGTACTGCACGAACTTGAGGATAAGCCAGGTATGCTTCAGGAAATCAAGCGCGTCCTGAAGGAAAAGGGGAAACTGCTGGTGATCGAGTTTCATAATGGGCAAACCCCCATGGGACCTCCCTCTGATCACCGGATTTCTCAGGAAGAAGCGGAGGAAACCTGTAATGAAAATGGCTTTCAAACCATTGAAGACTTCTCTCTAGGGGATAATTTTTACAGCATTGTTTTTGAAGTCATCTAAAAATGTGCCAATCGAGAAATCTCCACGACCATCTGCGTACACTCCATTAAGACAGAGTTTCCCAATTATAGCGGCTGACTGAACTCAATCGATGAGGATCAGCAGCCGCTGTTTTGCGGAAGCCCTGAGACTGAGCCGGGGATACAGAGTGCAGAACGCACTGCGGCCCCGAGGTGTCTGTTCTGACCCGTCAGTGCTGGATTCGGCGCGTCGGACGTTTTGACATTCCCCGTCCTCTGTAGTACCGTTTTTGTACCTGACGGGTAAAGCCGTAGTCGATAATGATGGGTTTGCCGTCGATCTGACCCCAGTTCACTGCACGCCCAAAATCTCTGACCAAGAGATTGTATTTGGATGAGACTCCGCCAAGCTTCTGAAACAGTTCCCGATTGCCTCGCACATTGTAATAGTCCCAAACATAACTGATGTCCTCAATGACCGACGCCTTATCCATAATCAGATATCGGAAATCCTCCGATATCCCTCTGACCTTTGCAAATAAGCCTGATTTATCATCAAGAGCAATTTGGAACTCTACATTGTTCTGGGCGATGCCTCTGCTATTTTTTGCCGCTTTTACGACCTTGCCGTTGCCAAGGTCATATACGGCTCTTGACGAACCCTCTCCCAGGTGAGCATAAGTTCCTCTGTCTATCTGGCTGGCTATCTGCCAGAAATAGTCGCTCTCACCGATCTCTTGCTTCCATTGGTATTTCTCCATATTTCACCTCACAGCAGGCTTTTATATTCATGCTGATTTTATAATATTCAGCAGAGTCAGATAATGTTTGCAGTGAATCATAGGTCGGCAACTTTTTGTTTCGAAAATTATGGAAGCGTATTCTTATAAAAATGAGGACAAGTATTCGGAAGAATCAAAAAATTAGTACCCCCAGAGACAAAAATGTAGTACAATGTCTAAAAGATAATCTACAGTTTGAAAAAAAGAGTAGAAAAATTTTTGGAGGAATTGAACATGGTTATGGTCGGAAATATCTACAAAAAGAACTTCAATGAAAATAAAATAGCTTTAAATTATAAAGGCAGCAGCGTGAGCTATGGCGAACTCGATCGGAAGGTTCTTGCTTACGCAGCATATCTGAAGAGCGTGGGTTTAAAAGCTGGAGATAAGGTTGTGATGAGCTGCCTCAATTCGCCCGAATTCATTTATTCTTATTTTGGTACGGTAAGAAACGGTGCGGTCATCGTTCCCATCAATCTTATGCTGACTATGGAGGAAATCGTCTATATTGTTAAGGATTCGGAAGCGAAATTTATGATCATTCATCCGGTGATCCTGCAGAAGGCAAAGCTTAATCCCGAGGTTCTGGAAAAGGCCCTTTGCGTGACGGTTCTTGTACTCGGGGACGAGCTCAATCTCGCACTGGAAACGGTTTCGACAGATGGACTTTCTGAGCTTTCTGATGAAAGTGCGATTTCAACCTTCCTCTATACGTCCGGCACCACAGGAAAGCAGAAGGCCGCAATGCTGACGCACAAGAACCTGGTTTTCAATTCAGACCAGTGCTATATCGGTTTGCACGCCAGACCGGACGATATTTACATGTGCGTGCTTCCCATGTTTCATGTTTTTGCCTTTACAGCCTGCGTGCTGATGCCTCTTTATTCCGGTGCTACCGTTACGATTTTGGAATCCTTCCAACCGAAGGAAGTCATCGATGTTTTGCTGAACGGAGACATTACCATATTTATGGGCGTCCCTGCAATGTATGTTGTACTGCTGGAAGCGGGGAAAAAGAACATTACCTTCCCCAAGCTCCGTATGGCTGTTTCCGGAGGCGCAGCGCTTCCCGTGGAAATTTACAGACAGGCAAGGGATATTATGAAGCTACCGATTATTGAAGGGTATGGATTGACGGAAGCGTCACCGGCGGTATCCTTTAATCCTCCCGACGGAATCCAGAAGGAAGGCTCCATCGGTCTGCCGCTTCCTTATCAGGAATGCAAAATTGTAGATGAGAAGGATGAGGAGCTTCCAGCAGGCGAGGTAGGCGAACTGGCGGTTCGAGGCGAAAACGTCATGAAGGGATATTATAATCAGCCTGAGGCTTCGGAAGCAGCCCTGCTGGGCGGATGGCTTCACACAGGTGATCTTGCCAAGAAGGATGAGGACGGATATCTTTATATTGTAGACAGAAAGAAGGACATGATTATCGTAGCGGGCCTTAATGTCTATCCGAGGGAAGTTGAGGAAGTGATCTACGAGTTTCCAAAGGTGAAGGAAGCTGCTGTCATCGGTGTGGATGATAGACTCAGAGGAGAATTTGTCAAAGCCTTCGTCGTTTTGAAGGAGGGCGAAGAGTGCCATTCCAAGGAACTTTTCCGGTTTATGAGAGAGAAACTGGCGGCATATAAGCTGCCCCGTCATATTGAATTTGTAGAAAGCCTTCCGAAGAATGCATCCGGAAAGATTTTGAAACGATTGCTGAAGGAGCAGACGGAAAAGAGTGAATCGTAAGCCATAGGAAAGCAATCGTAAACCACAGGAGCGAAGCGGTAAAGCCCGGAGATTCGAAAGAACTCCGGGCTCTTTTGGACTCTTTTGCTGTGTTCTCCTCCTTTGACCATGCTCCGTTTTGACAGACTCCCTTCTAGCGGCTATAATAATTTTTGAAAAGGCAGTCTAAAATAGAATCATAAGAAAAAAGAAGCACACGGAGGAGATAAGATGGAAAGAACTTATGTCATGCTGAAGCCAGATGCTGTTGAGAGAAAACTGGCAGGCCTTATTATTCAGAGGATAGAGGCCAAAGGGTACCGGATTGCGGAAATAAAGATCATGACACTGACGAAAGAGGTTTTAAGAGAGCATTACGCCCATGTGGCCGATAAGCCGTTCTATCCTGAAATGGAGTCCTATATGATGTCGGGGCCGGTGTGGGCAATGATCGTAGAAGGAGAGAATGCGGTGAAAGGGATGAGAACCCTCATCGGTGCTACAAAATTTGAGGATGCGCTTTCCGGCACCATCCGGGGAGACTTTGCTGGATCTACTACGCGGAATGTGATCCACGGAGCAGACTCTCCCGAGAATGCAGAAATTGAGATCAAACGATTCTTTCAAGTTTGTTGAAAATGAGCTTTTGACGTGTTAAAATTGGTTCTACGGGCGGTATTCCCATGAAACTGCACCACAAGGAGGAAAAATGAAAATTGTAAAAACTATTCAAGAGGTTCGTGAGCAAGTAAGAACCTGGAGGACAGAAGGCCTGACGGTCGGATTTGTACCAACAATGGGCTACTTGCATGAAGGACATCAAAGCCTGATTCTTCGGGCAGACGGTGAAAATGACCGCGTTGTTGTCAGCATCTTTATCAATCCTTTACAATTCGGAGAAAAAGAAGATATAGAAAGCTATCCTGTGGATCTGGAAAGAGATAGGGAAATCTGCGCCTCTGCTGGTGCAGATTTGATTTTTCATCCTGACAGCCAGGAGATGTACGGAAGAGATTTTTGTTCCTTTGTAGATATGGATGGGCTGACTGAAACCCTCTGTGGGAAAAGCCGGCCCGGGCACTTCCGGGGAGTATGCACTGTAGTAATGAAGCTGTTTAATATTGTGAAACCGGACAGGGCCTACTTTGGACAAAAGGACGCCCAGCAAATTGCAGTAATCCAAAGAATGGTCCGGGATCTGAATCTTGACCTTCAGATTGTTCCCTGCGAAACGGTAAGGGAAGCCGATGGTTTGGCGAAAAGCTCGCGGAATGTCCGCTTAAATCCCGAGGAAAGAAAAGCATCGAACATACTGCATGAGGCATTGCTGCTGGCGGAAAAAAGTCTGGACGCTGGGGTACGGGCCTCGGATGAAATAGAACGAGCCATACGAGATACGATTCAAGGGGAGAAACTTGCTCGGCTGGATTACGCAGAAATTGTAGATCTTCAAACCTTGAAGCCTGTGGAGGTGATCCGGGCACCTGCGCTGGTGGCAGCAGCGGTTTACATCGGAAACACCAGACTCATCGACAATTTCATCTACAGAAATTAAGTTTGCCGAAAGCAGCTAAGCAATCCCAGTGGCTCCTTCCTACTTAAAATATGAAGTAACAGACAATGCAAAGCCGTTCGGAGTTTATCTTCGGGTGGCTTTTCTGCGTATGTTGGGGTCTTGCGGGGAGTTGTTTTTTTTGACTGGTGTTGAGATTTTTCTTGCAGGTAGTTTTTGGCCCTTTCTATGCTATAATATAATGAGAAAGGGGATCGGAAAATAGCATGGGATATGGGATTAGAATCAGGAGAAATCGCAGAAGAAGATTTCGAATTAATAAAAGAAGAGCAGTAATGTTCCTCGTAGCTGTCATAGGAATTATCATTGGGGTGGCGGCCGCAATCGGAGGAACGGTCTACTACATAGAGAATAAGCCTACCAAGCTGCGGGCTGAGGTGAATGCCATTGCAGACATTCCGGTGATCACGGACTTCGTTCCGGAGAAAACCATGGAGCGGCCCGGCGAGCAGAGAAAGATCAAATATATTGTGATCCATGAGACGGGAAATGCGGGGCGAAATGCTGATGCAGCTTCCCACAACAACTATCTTCATACGAAGGCCGGCAGCCAGAAAAAGTCCTGGCATTATACAGTGGATGATCGAGAGATTTACTATCATATTCCCGACAACGAGATTGCCTTTCATGCGGGGGACGGATTGGCACAGGACGGTGGAAACCAAAATGGGATCGGAATTGAAATGTGTATCAATCCCGAAAGTGATTATGAACAAACCTTGAGAAACACAGCAAAGCTCGCGGCAATGCTGCTAAAAGCGTATGATCTTCCCCTTGAAAGTTTAAAAAAGCATGAAGATTTCTCGGGAAAGCACTGTCCTGACATTCTTCTCAGCGAAGGCAGGTGGGATGATTTTGTCGCTATGGTGGAGGCAGAGCTGAGGGCAGAATAAGGCCCCCTTGGCTTAATACGAGCGTGGGAATATAAGAATGCTGGTAGAATCCAAGGAAAAAATATAGATTTCATAATCTAAAAAATATCGGGGAAAATTACTCCTGTAAGCAAAGAAAACGGGAAAGGCTTCTTGATACTCACAGGCGATGTGGTGTTTCACGCGGCTTTTCACCAATGTATTGGAGATGATGAATTGTTCCCTGAAAGAGTTTATTATGAACCTGCTGCGCTGGATTATGATCTGGGCAGATATTTGAAGAGCAAATATCAGGATGCATCCTGGATCGAGATAGAAAATCACAATAATATTGAAGAGCTTCGGTCCAATTCCAATAAGGAATTCAACCGAATGAAGGGTTATCTGATCATCGGGATCAGAAAGACTCATAAATACGTTCCCAATCACAAGGTGTCAGATTTTTTGGTGCCCTATACTTCCTCTGGATGCAGCGCAAAATGCCTGTATTGTTATCTGGTGTGCAATTACAATAAGTGCTCCTATATGAGACTTTTTGTGAATAGGGAACAGATGATGAAGAAGCTGCTGAAAACAGCCGCAGCTGCGCAGGAGGATCTGACCTTTGAGATCGGAAGCAACAGCGACCTTGTTCTGGAAAACACCATGACCGAAAATTTGGAATGGACCATTACGGAATTTGCAAGAAGCAGAAAAGGCTATTTGACCCTGCCCACTAAATTTGATATGGTAGAGCCGCTGCTTTCTCTTGAGCATAAAGGGCGGACCTTGATCCGCATGAGCGTCAACCCTCAGAGCATCATCCAGAAGATCGAGTTTGGTACGTCTCCGCTGGAGAATCGGATCAAAGCCCTAAATGAACTTTGCCATGCGGGATATCGAACGGGCCTTCTCATTGCACCGGTAATCCTTGTGGATGACTGGATGGATCAATATAAAATTCTGATCGAACAGCTGGCAGAGCTGCTTAGTGAAAAAGCAAAAAAAGAGATTTTTATAGAAATTATTTTTATGACCTATAGTTTTGTTCACCGTGCCATCAACAATGAGGCGTTTCCCAATGCAGTGGAACTTTATGACAAAGAGCTCATGACCGGACGGGGAAGAGGGCGGTATTGCTATCGTAACCCGTTACGGGAGCAGGGCGAAGCATTTTTAAGAGAGCAAATTGAAGCAAAGCTTGGAAATGTTCCCATCCTTTATGTAGTGTGATATTTTTTGATTTTTTTAATACAATTGAAAAATAAGCCTAGTATAGCCAGCACGAAATACCCAAACATTAAGGTATTTGGTACGGGATATATTAGTGTTACGGAACGTAACAGCTGTGTTACATTTGGTTTCTTGTTTTCCCATCATATAAAGGTTAAGATACAATAAAAATATATTTAGGACAAGGAGGCAGTTGTTTTGACGTTTGGAGAAAACTTGAAGATGATGCGAAAAAAATCAAATCTATCACAGGAGCAGTTTGCTGAAAAAATAAATGTATCTCGCTCAGCCGTTGCAAAATGGGAGTCCGATATAGGGATGCCTGACATCAACAATCTGAAAATAATAGCACGTGTGTTGGATATAAGCATTGATAATTTATTAAGTGATGATAAGCTACCGTGTCTCAATGGAACAGAAGATTTTCATGAAAAAACGGTCCAGATGGAGTCTTTTGGAAGAAATACTACATCGCAGGCTCAGCGTGATTACATGGGGGAAACAATAACTGATTTAATTGGAAGGAAATGCGATATTGACCTTTCTGGTTGGAACGATGGCGTATATGATGCATATATTATCGGTCAGGATTCAAATTTTGTTTTTTACTTAATTGAAAATAAAAACATGCAAAAAGTAGGGGCCCTTGGGAAAAATCATATTACGAATATTGAAGAGCTAAAGGATAAAAAGCATCAGCAGCTGGATCATGCTTTCCTGCAGACAAATAGAACCTATTTGCTTGATAAGCATGTAATGATTGAGCAAGTCTGCAAAGATGGAATTGTAAAAGGTTTTTTCGATTTTACAAACGATAATTATCTGGACGTTACAATAAGAGCATTTGAAGATAATCTTTTGGTCTTAGGTTTGGGAAATACTGTTGAGATAAGTAAGGTCGCTAAGATTCAAGAACTCTAGTATGGCAAGTAAAAAGGGGCTGCGGCACTAAATTTTCGTTTTAGTGCCGCAGCCCAGCGTTTATCCAGTACATGAAACCCTTAAAAATCTGAGTCCAGAAGGGATCTCAGGCCGATAAGGGAATATAGTTTTTTAAACATATGGAGGGATATCATAAAAAGTGATCCCTGAATGCTTTTCCCGTATTCTATTCAGTGCCCATTGGTTGTGGAACAGGATTACCGGTCTGTCGTATCGGTCTTCCACAATCTCTGCTTGATCGGTATATCCAAGCATCTCTCGTGTAAACTTCTCCACAGACACCCATCTTGCAAGCTGGTAAGGAAGCGTTTGGATGGTGACGTCCACACCGTATTCGTGCTTCAGCCGATATTCCAGTACTTCGAACTGCATGATGCCTACAACGCCGATTGTCAATGCTTCAACGCCTATATTCGGCTGCTTGAAAACCTGGATTGCCCCTTCCTCAGAGATTTGATTGATCCCTTTGAGAAACTGTTTTCGCTTCAGCGCATTTTTGGTAGAGACTGTTGCGAAATGCTCTGCCGGAAAAATCGGAATGCCTTCAAAGCGAAAACTCTTTTTCCCTTCGCACAAGGTATCGCCAATATTGAAGATTCCCGGATCAAAGACACCGATGATATCCCCGGGGTATGCTTCCTCTACCATGGAGCGCTCCTGGGCAAAAAATTGCTGAGGCTGCGACAAACTGATCTTTTTTCCGGTTCTTACATGATTTACTGTAAGTCCTTTTTCAAATTTTCCCGAACAGATCTTAATAAATGCGATTCTGTCTCTGTGGGCCATATTCATATTGGCTTGAATTTTGAAAACAAAGCCGGAGAATTCTTCGGCATCGGGCTTGATCATGCCTTGATCCGTGGATTTTTCTCCGGGATGAGGTGCCAGACGAATAAACTCATCCAAAAACGGCTGTACCCCGAAATTGCTCATGGCGCTGCCCAGAAACATCGGCGTAAGTTCTCCTGAGATTACCTTTTCCATATCAAATTCATCTCCGGCAATGTCCAGCAGCTCAATTTCTTCGTTCAGCTTGAGATACAGGTCCTCACCGATAATTTCTTTAAAACGTTCGTCTGATGCTGTTCCGTTTTCCGAAGGAAAGATTCTCTGGCCGTCTTCGCCCGCATGGAAAAGTTCTATTTGAGCCAGCTTGCGGTTATAAACTCCCTTATAATTGCCGTCGGAACCGATGGGCCAGTTAATGGGGCAGGAACGGATGCCGAGGGCTTCTTCTATTTCTTCCATCAGCTCAAAGGGACTTTTGCAGTGACGATCCAGTTTATTGATAAACGTGAAGATCGGAATGCCGCGCATTCTGCAAACCTGGAAAAGCTTCTTGGTTTGTTCCTCCACACCCTTTGCACCGTCGATCAGCATGACTGCGCTGTCGGCAGCGGTTAACGTTCGATAGGTGTCTTCACTGAAATCCTGATGACCCGGGGTGTCCAGGATATTAATACGATAACCGTTATAATCAAAATTCATAACACTGGAAGTAACGGATATTCCTCTTTGCTTTTCTATTTCCATCCAGTCCGAAACGGCATAAGCTTTGGATTTTCTTCCCTTAACGGTTCCTGCGAGCCGGATTGCGCCTCCGTAAAGCAGCAGCTTTTCCGTTAGTGTGGTTTTGCCGGCATCGGGGTGGGATATGATTGCAAAGGTTCTTCTTCGATTGATCTCTTGTAAATGTGTTATAATAGTACGCTCCTTCCTAATTGGTCGATCACAGATGTCAAATCACTCGTTCTCGATCTCCTGTATATTTTTATCAAATAATTTGATTTGATGAAATATTATCTTTAACTATGGAATTATATCTGTATTAGCTGTAAAAGTCAAATTAATGAGCCGCTCCAATAATAATTGAAATGCAATCTATCAGTAAATCTTAAACAATTAACTGCAATTTGTGAGTAAATTTAAACAATTTTATTTTGCAGGAAGACTTGACATATATGCTTAAAGAGGAATAAACTTTAGAATAGGACTGAAAAAGAGTCGCATCTCTTTTTTTATCTCAAAAAGAAACTAGTACCATAACTGAATACATAAAGGAGCAAACGGCCATATATAAGATGTTGATTTATTAAATTTATCATATAGCTATAAATCAAAATTATAATTAAGGAGTGAGAGAATTATGTTTACCTGTGACAAAGACAGAATGAATGACAAGATCACTACGTTCAGCAAATTTGGTGATGCTGGTCATGGTGGAATCACCAGATACTCCCTATCCCCTGAAGCCCACATGGCAAGAGACTATTTCGTAAAGAGAATGGAAGCCATCGGGGCAACCATAGAAACCGACGATATGGCCAATATGTATGCAACTCTTCCTGGTTCTGAACCGGGGCTGAAGAGAATCGTAATGGGTTCCCATGCTGACTCTGTAAGAAACGGCGGAAATTATGACGGTATTCTCGGCGTTATCGGTGCAATGGAGGTTCTGGAAGCCATCGCTGCAGAAAAGATCCCTCACAGACATCCCGTCACAGCCATGATTTGGACAAACGAGGAAGGCTCCCTTTATCCTCCGGCAATGATGTCCTCCGGCGTAATCTGTAATGAATATCTTCCGCCGGAAATCGGAAAGAAATTTAAAAAAGCCGATATGCTGGCTTCCAAAAGCGTTTTAGATAAAACAACAACCTTTGGCGATGCGCTGAGTGCAAGTCCTTACAAAGGAGAAGAAAAGAATAGACTGAACCCCAATGACTATGAGGCGATGTTTGAACTTCACATCGAGCAGGGACCGATTCTGGAAGATGCGGGCAAGGATGTAGGTGTTGTAACCTGCGTACTGGGAATGTTCAACTACAGGATCAGATTCTTCGGACAGTCAGACCATGCGGGAACTACTCCAATGCACAAGAGACAGGATGCTCTGTTTGCAGCAGCTCAGGCCCTTTGCTATCTGCATGAAGAGATCGACAAGCTGGAACGACCGGAACTGGTTTACACCACAGGCGAGATCCTATGTCATCCAAACGTGCACACTGTCATTCCGGATATGGTTGACTTCTCCATCGACGTAAGACACGAAGATCCAGAATTAAGAGCAAAGGTTCTGGAAATCGTAAAGAGCCTGGAAACAAAAGAATGGGCAAGATGCCGCTGCGAAGTGGAAATGGCATGGCAGCGTGACACCGTTTACTTTGACAAAGAGCTGGTAGGCTTTGTAAAGGAAAGTGCAGACGAACTGGGCGCTTCCAATCAGTTCATCAACAGCGGAGCAGGTCATGATGCGCAGTTTGCTTCTTACATGATTCCTACAACCATGATCTTCGTTCCTTCCAAGGATGGCCACAGCCACTGCGAACCAGAATTCACTTCTGTGGAATCCTGTACAGAGGGCGCAAGCGTAATGCTGAACGCACTTCTGAAGGCAGATCAGAAATAAAAGAAACTCTGTCAAGTGTTGTTGCAGAGCTCAAGTTGAATAAAGAGTAAGTGTTCGATGGGTAGAAATATTCTACCCATCGTTTTTGCATTTGAAAACCTGTCACTTTTTAAACATTTTTTATGCAGAAAACATTAGGAGACAGAGGAATGGCAGATTCGGACTGTCGGCCGAGTCTACCGCTGTCAGACGAAGGGGTTTTCGGATTTATACGGCATTCCTTTTGGCTGATTAAATGCGATATCCTCGATTCCGAGATAGTCGAAAACAGTATACAGCGTTTTCCCGATGTGCGAGAAAGCAACTGCGCCATGGTGCGGATACTTCTTCTCGATCAGCACATGGCGATAAAAACGTCCCATTTCCGGAATGGCAAAGATTCCGATGCCGCCGAAGGAGCGTGTGGCGACTGGAAGGACTTCCCCGTGTGCAATATAGGAGCGCAGTTTTCCGTCTGCCGTACCTTGTAGGCGGAAGAAGGTAATTTGCCCCGCCGTGATGTCGCCTTCCAGCGTGCCGCGGGTAAAGTCAGGCGTCCCTCCGTTTTCCAAAAGCCGGTTCTGGATGAGCTGATATTTCACGGCACCCTTCGCAAGTTTACAGATCGGCGTATTGCCACAGTGGAAGCCCATAAAAGTATCTTTCAGCGTATAGCTGTATTTGCCCTTGATTTCCTCGTTGAACAGATCCTGCGGCACGCTGTTGTTAATATCCAGTAGGGTAACGGTATCTCCGCTTGCGCAGATTCCGATGTATTCGCTCAGCGCCCCAAAAATATCGACTTCGCACGCAACCGGAATTCCCCTGGAAACCAGACGGCTGTTGACATAGCACGGTTCAAAACCAAATTCTTTCGGAAAAGCCGGCCAGCATTTATTCGCAAAGGCAACGTATTCTCTGGATCCCTTGTTCTGTTCCGCCCAATCCAGAAGGGTCAGTTCAAACTGTGCCATTCTGGGCAGCAGGTCGGGGTATTGGTTGCCCTGAACGCCAAGCTCCTGTGCCATGTCCGAAACGACGTTCGAGATACGGGGGTCGCCCACGTGGGCCCGATAGGAAACCAGCAGGTCAAGTTCCGAGTTCTCCTGCACTTCCACTCCAAGGTCATACAGCGGTTGAATCGGCGCGTTGCAGGCAAAGAAGTCCTGCGGGCGAGGACCAAACGAAATGATTTTTAGGGACTGCAGGCCGATGAGAGTACAGGCCACCGGAACAAAATCTGAAATCATCTGCGCGATGTCATCGGCCGTTCCTACCGGATAGTCCGGAATAACTGCCTTCAGCTTGCGAAGTCCCAGGTTATAGGAACAGTTCAACATACCGCAGTAAGCATCGCCTCTGCCGTTGATCAGATCATTACCGTGTTCTTCAGCCGCTGCCGCAAACATAACGGGGCCGCTGAAGTTTTTCACAATCAGAGTCTCCGATGTCTCCGGGCCGAAATTGCCGAGAAATACGACCAGGGCGTTGCAGCCCGCTGCTTTTACTTCGGCAACT
Organism: Clostridiales bacterium; assembly: GCA_015243575.1. Taxonomy (NCBI): domain Bacteria; kingdom Bacillati; phylum Bacillota; class Clostridia; order Peptostreptococcales; family Anaerovoracaceae; genus Anoxybacterium; species Anoxybacterium hadale. Next base: position 2,344,348 of record CP042469.1, on the reverse strand, counting down.
GCCTTTTGCATATCGGTTTCATTTTCCACCGTGGAGGCGGCTTCATAAATGGAAATATTTTTCTTGGCACAGCTTTCTACGATCGCTTTTCTGCGCTTTTCCGAGAGTGAAATAATGAAGCAGTCACGGCTGACCGCTATAATTCCCAGCTTGACGGTAGGAATATTCTGAATCATATTACTTCCTTCCTTCCTAAATTAATAATTTGTCACTTGCTACTAGCCCGTGCAAATTATCAGGGTTGACAGGTGCTAAAACTCGTACAAATTCTTCCTGATTATGCTTTTTCAATTATTTATGTGCTCGAGCACGTTACCCATATAATATCTCACTGTTAGTGCAAAGTCAATAAAGGATTGAAACTATCAAACTGAAAATGTATGTTTGGCTGTTATACACATTATGCTGTGAATTTTTGTATAAATTCCAAATAAATTTTGCATAATATTTTTTGTTTTAGTATTAATCAGAATTAATGAGTGCTCGAGCCCTGCTTCCGCTCGCGGCTATATTGACTTTTCTACGTTTGGCTGATATGATTACAGTTATAGTTCGTACGAAGAAGTAAACTTTTTTGAACTTTTTGTCGCTACGATTTTTCCTTTCATGGATTCGCTCAATTACAGCAAATAGGGGGTGTTTATCATACCAACAATTAAGCAAATTGCCGATTTAGCCGGTGTATCCCGTGGGACCGTTGACCGTGTATTGAATAATCGTGGCTACGTCAATGCTGAAACAGCGCAAAAGGTACGGAGTATTGTCGAGGCTCTTCATTATGCACCCAACCGATACGCACAGGCACTCTCTGTCAAGAAGAATAATTTCAAAATCGGCGTGATTCTATTCAGCGGTTCAAACAAGTTCTTTGACGACGTTATCGAAGGGATCAATTCCAAAGCAAGAGACTTGCGAGACGCCGGATGCAGCGTTAGTGTCAGTTCCTGCCTGGGATCAGATGTGGAAGGCCAGCTTGAGGCAATCGACAATATGGTAGAGCAAGGAGCGCAGGGGCTGATTATCTCACCCATCAACAGTAAGGAAATTATCAATAAAATCAATTCGCTGTACGAAAACAATGTTCCGGTTATTACGACCAACAGCGATGTTATACATTCCAAAAGACTCTGCTATGTTGGCAGCAATTACTATGTCAGCGGGCAAACAGCGGGGGCATTAATGGGGATGATCACCGGCGGGGTCTCCTCTGTCGGAATCATTACCGGTTTCAATTCCATTCAGTGCCACACAGAACGAATTGCAGGATTTCAGGACCGAACAGGTAATGCTTTCCCGGATGTTCATATCGTCGATATTGTGGAAAACCATGATGACGAGTTTATAAGTTACACAGCCACTCACAATTTGCTGACAAAATATCCCACTATTACAGCGCTGTATCTGACCGCAGGCGGCGTATATGGCGCTTGCAGGGCGATTGTCGATCTGGGACTTACAGGCAAGCTGAAAGTAATTTGCCATGACGATATCCCCGATACCAAAAAGATGATTCTTGACGGTGTGGTTTCAGCGACGATCTGTCAGGATCCGAAGAAGCAGGGTGCACTTCCTGTAAAGTTGATGTTCGACTTTCTTGCGTATGGAATAAAGCCCTCCTCAGAATTGTTTTTTACTGACATTATCATTAAAGTAAAAGATAATCTGGAAAATCCAAACACTGTACAGTTGTAGAATCGGCATCTCCACGCCGCCGGTAGAATAGGGCTTTGCCTGCATCTGAAAAACCCCATAGTCAATGGGGCTGATACAATAGAGGAGAATCAACGTATATTATAAAACGCATATTACAATTGTATGGATCGAGATAAAATTCCAAACTGTTTTGGTGAGCAGAAATTATCAGCAGAGTGGAATAAAAAGAAAAGAGAGCAGGCAATGATCATCAGCGCAAGCAGAAGAACCGATATTCCATGCTGTTATTCCCAGTGGTTTGTCAATCGTCTTCGAGAAGGCTATGCCCTGATTCCAAACCCGAGGAACCCAGGACGGCTGGGCAGGGTCGCCCTGTCCCCGGAACAGGTGGACTGCATCGTCTTCTGGACGAAGAACCCCGCACCTATGCTGGAGCTGCTTCCTGGGGTAGAGAAACTGGGCTATTCCTATTACTTTCAGTTTACGATTACTGCCTATGGGAGGGATATGGAGCGGAATCTTCCTGAAAAGACCGCTGTAATCGACACCTTTAAGAGACTCAGTGACAGGATCGGGCCAAAGCGCGTTGACTGGAGGTTTGATCCGATCATTACCAACGACAGATTCTCTGCAGAATGGGTTGCAGAGCGATTCGGGTGGCTGTGCGGAGAACTTCGAGAATATACAGAGCGATGCATCATCAGTTTTGTAGACGCTTACTCTCATACGAAGAATAAAGGAGATGTTTTAAACAGGAGCGAGATGCTGGAAACGGCGGGAATGCTTTCTCATATCGCCAAAGAATTGAAACTGCCTATTTATGCCTGCTCAGAGGAAATCAACCTGAAGGCGCTGGGAGTCCAGCCCGCAAGCTGTATTGACAAGGGCAAGATTGAAGAGATCATTGGATGCCGCATCGAGGCCAAAAAGGACATCGGACAGCGCCCGGCCTGCGGCTGCATTGAAAGCGTTGATATCGGTGCCTATGATACCTGTGATAACGGCTGTCTTTATTGCTATGCAACCACAAGTGAGAAAACGGTCCACAAGAGAAGAGAAGGTCATCGATCGGAGCTTCCGCTGCTGACGGGAGCTCCAAAGGGCTCAGAAATCGTAACAGATAGAACCGGGGGCTCACTGAAAATCGGGCAAACTTCTTTTCTGGATGAATGAGGACTTTGCTGAATGGTTTTGAGGCGGAGAATCGGTCGTAGCAGTGGATATGAATAATTTCCTATTAAAATAAATTAAAAAGGGAGATGGGAACTATGATTTTTTATTTTACCGGTACGGGGAATTCCCTCTATGCGGCGAATGCTATTGCAGAGGCTCAGGGGGAGCAGCTGATATCCATCCCTGCAGAGATGGATCGAAAGCAAGAGGTCTATTCGTATGAGCAAAAGGACGGAGAACTTCTGGGTTTTGTATTTCCGGTCTACGCCTGGGGGCCTCCCGCAATAGTTCTGGACTTTGTCTCAAAACTACGAGTCACAGGAAAGCCCTATGTGTTTTCTCTCTGTACCTGCGGAGATGAAGAGGGGCAGAGCACCAGGATGCTTGCGAAGAATCTCGCGGCTTCGGGGATCGTTTTGAAGAGTTCCTTTGCACTGAGGATGCCCAACAATTATGTTGTTGGGTTCGACGTGGATTCCAAGGATCTGGAAGAAAGAAAGCTGAAAGAAGCGGAAGAAACTCTGCGGGAAATCAACGGAATCATCAGCCGGAGAGAAAGCGCTCACCGAAATATCCCCGGAAGGTTCCCTCGATTGAAAACCAGGGTGGTCAATCCTTTGTTCAATCGCTTTGCGATGGATACAAAGAAGTTTTATGCCGATGACAAATGCATCAGCTGCGGTCTGTGCGAAAAAGTATGCCCTGTTCATACCATAAAGGTTGAGACAAAACCTGTATGGGGAAAGGCATGCACCCAGTGTCTTGCCTGCATCCACCGATGTCCTGTTCGGGCCATTCAGATGGGCAAAGGGACTGAGCAGAAGGGACGATATCTGCATCCTGATCTGAAACGGCTGGAAAAGCAGCATACCCTGAAATGAAATAGATAAGAAAAATAGGAACAAAAGATAAAGTCGTAGAGCATGAAAAGGAATTGGAAGTTATTATGAATTTGTATCAAATATCGCTGCTGCTGCTGATCAGCATTTTTTATCTGACCTATATTGCAAAACAGATTCTTCTAAAAAGGCGGGGAATTGACGGCACCCGGCTGGCAAGGGGAAACAAGCCCCGTGGCACCTTTCTCATTGAGGCGCTTTTGCTGGCCGGAACCTATGGAATGGCCGCTGTTCAGTATGCCTCGATTCTGCTGGACGAAAGGCTTGGGCTTCTTTTCCCTCAGGACTGGATTCGAATTGTTGGTGCGGCGGCGGTATTCCTCGGCGTTTGCTTTTTTGTAACTGCCGTAATTATAATGAGAGACAGCTGGCGGGCAGGCGTGGAAGAAGACCAGAACACACGGATTGTTACCGCCGGTGTCTACCGCATCAGCAGAAATCCTGCTTTTGTAGGCTTTGATCTGATGTACCTGGGAACAGCTCTTGCCTTTTCTAATCTTGCAGCCATCCTTGGAGCAGCTTTCGTTATCTTACTGCTCCATCTGCAGATTCTCCAGGAGGAGAAGCTGCTGCCCGGAATTTTTGGGCAGGAGTATCTGGACTACTGCAAAAGAACCAGGCGTTATCTTTGAACTATCTTTGATCTTGGCGCTATCTTGGAACCGTCCCCGAGGGGCTCCGGACTGCCCCTGTGCGCTCTATTCCTCAGGCTATTGCGGAAGCAGCAGAGAAACAGCGCAGTAGATCAGAAGAATGACCATAACCGCATTGACCGGCTTGCTGTGCTCTTTGAATAGTTTTGAAAAGGCCGCACCGAAGAGTGCCCAGCACATCGATGCGGAAAAGCCCACTGCAGAGAGCAGTAAGACAAAGGCAAGCAGAATGATGGGAGATTGGTATACTGGCAGAATATAGGCTGACATAGCAGTGATTCCGTAAATGAAAATTTTGGGATTGATAAACTGAAGGAGACAGCCTGTCAGAAACGTACAGCCGCTTGCCGACTGGGCTTCGGTATCTGCACTGCTTTTCCAGACCTTCCAGGCAAGAAACAGCATGTAGGCCGAGCCTATCACCACCATAATGGGTTTGATTTTAGGAATCAGGGCATACAGCACTGCACTGAATACAGCGCACAGAATCATGACGCTGACAAAGCCGCAAAGAATCCCAAGATTGAAGCGGAAGCTTTTTCGAAAGCCCAGCCTTCCTGCATGGCTCATGGATAAAAGATTGTTTGGCCCCGGTGTATAGGCTGTGACAAAGATAAATGACAAAAATGGATAAAGATGAAACATTATGTATTCCTCCCTGGTAAAACGATGATATAATATAACGGACAATTCGTGCAGTATGTGGTATGTACGATTGTGCTTTATATTATATGATTTGTGCGGTATAATGTCAATGCGTAAAATAATAAGGTATAATATACTCTGTAACCAGGGCTGTAGAGACCTAGGGATGTGAGGAGGAAAATGGACGTAAATTTAATTGTGGCGGAAAATTTCAAAGCCATTCGGGAAAATAAAAAGCTTAGCTTGGATCAGGTGGCAAAGCTCACAGGCGTCAGCAAAAGCATGCTGGGGCAGATCGAGCGGGGTGAGGTCAACCCCACCATTGCAGTCGTTTGGAAGATTGCAAACGGACTAAAAATTTCTTTTACCTCTCTGCTGGATCATGTGAAAAATGATGTTGAACTGGTAAAAAAAGAAGAGATATCTCCCTTGGTTGAGGATGAGGGGAAATTCATCAACTACCCGGTGTTTCACTTTGATGAGTCAAGAAAGTTTGAACAATACATTATTGAAATAAAGCCGGGTGGTTCTATCAAATCCGAGCCGCATCTTATGGGGACAGAGGAGTTTGTTACCGCCTTTGATGGGGAGGTTGTCATAAACGTAGCCGGGCGTGATTTCAAACTGAGCGATAAAGATTCTATTCATTTCCGGTCCGATACGACCCACAGCTACCGAAATGACGGTGACCAACCTGTGACGCTGCATATGACGATCTATTATAATTGATGGAAGTGGAGTTGGCTTAATCGATTCTTTAAGTGTTGGACGAGAGGATACGTTATGAATTTAATAGAATATGGAACGTACGACGATATAGACGCAATAGAGCAACTCTATAATGATTTAAATGATGCACTATCAACAGGTATTAATTATCCGGGATGGATAAAAGGAGTCTATCCTACCAGAGAAGATGCAAAGAACGGAATTGAACTTAATAATTTATTTGTATTAAGATACAACAATCGAATTGCAGGTTCAATCATATTAAATCACAAACCTGAAACCGGCTATGACAGAGTCGAGTGGCAATTCGATGGGGGATATGACGATATCTATGTCGTACACACTTTGGTGGTACATCCAGCTTTTTTTAAGATGGGAATTGGTAGGAAGTTGATGAATTTTACTGAGAGCTTTGGAGTGCAAAATAACATGAAATCGATTCGATTAGACGTTTATGAAAAAAATACACCTGCAATTAGGTTATATGAGAGCTGTGGGTATCATTATATTGCGACTGTTGATCTAGGACTCGGAAACTACGGGCTAGATTCGTTCAGACTGTACGAAAAGCTACTGTAGGAGTATGACCCATTCACCGGAAGATACTGAAATAAGGTAGTTATGGCCTCATCTTCTTCCAGTTGACCTTTAGACTGTTGTATGTCTTCAGCGATATACCCTTTATTTTGAACTTCTATAATATTTGTTAGAATGGCGGCGGCAGTTAAACAATAGACATACCGAAAAAAGCTGCAAAAGAAGTAAATGCAGGCTTTCCGGTCGGCTTCATGCCCTCCAATTGACCCCACCTTTGGTGGATGAACCTCTTCTTGGGATTATCGTATAACGATAAATATTTATTGACAAACGATAAATTGCGGAATATAATTGAAAAAAATAACACAATTGAGGGGGATTGCCAAAGTGAATAAAAGGATGAATTTGTTGGGGATTTTTGATTTGATTTTAGCACTAGGTGCTATTTGTGCAGGGATAATGATGGTGAGTTCCAAAATGGTGTTTTCTGTATTTCCGCGGGAGTGGATACTAAAAGTTCCTTTTGAAAGTTGGTTTGTTCCTGGTATCATCGCAATCGTTGTATTTGGCGTGGGTAATCTTATGGCGGCATTTTTCAGTTTTAAGAAAAATAGCAATCGCCCATGGCTTTTCTCTGCTTTCATGGGAGGTATATTCTTTATTAGCATATTATTTCAAGTAATCATTTTAGGAGAATGGTACCTAGCAACTTTGGAATTTCTAATTTTTAGTATCCTTCAGATTTCTCTAAGTATATATTGTGTTGGAGGCGATAGGAAACAGGATATTGCCTGAAGCACATACAAAAAAAGAATGCGATCAGCAAACGCGACTGCCGAATGTGAAGTGTTACATTTCAATTGACACTTCTATTTTTTATTTTATTTTTGGAACATTTTTTCAGTTGAAAAAGAACATACGTTCTGGTAATATGATCTTACGAAAAAGAAGGTGGTTAATAGTGAGAGTCATATTTCATATCGATGCCAACAGCGCTTACCTGAGCTGGACTGCGGCAGCAATGCTGGAAAAAGGTTATCCAATTGACATCAGAGAAATTCCGTCGGTGATTTCCGGCGATCCGCTGAATCGGCATGGAATCATCCTTGCGAAATCCATCCCTGCAAAAAAATATGGAATTGCCACAGGGCAAAGTCTTTTTGAAGCAAAGCAGAAATATCCAGACCTTGCAGTTTTTCCGCCCAACTATGATCTTTATATGCTGTGCAGCAACGAGATGTATCGGATTTTGCTGGAATATTCGCCTGTAGTGGAACGGTACAGCATTGATGAATGTTTTCTGGACTATACGGCTTCCCAAAACCGGTTCGGCGATCCGCTGAAAGCAGCCCATGCGATCCGAGAAAGAATGAAACAGGAACTAGGATTTTCGGTCAATATCGGCGTTTCTATCAATAAAATTCTTGCAAAGATGGGATCGGAGCTTCAAAAGCCGGATCAGGTGCATACCCTCTGGCCGCAGGAGATGGGGCAGAAACTGTGGCCGCTGCCCGTGGGAAAGCTTTTTATGGTGGGCAGGGCTACCGCTCAGAAATTACAGAAGATTAATTTGAATACAATCGGAGATTTGGCGAAGGCTGATCCCAACCACATGAAGGCACTGCTGAAATCCCACGGCCTCCTGGTCTGGTCTCTTGCCAACGGTATTGATGATACGGAAGTAACACTTAATAGTGAGATCATTCAAAAGGGGGTAGGAAACAGCACCACTATCAGTTATGATGTGACAGACCGCAATGAGGCACATATGATTCTGCTGGCCTTGACGGAGCGGGTTGCTATGCGCCTTCGCAGGCTTGGATATCTTGTGTCTCTGGTGTCTGTCTCCGTAAAAACCGACGGCTTTGTGGGGTACAGCCATCAGCTCAAAATCCCAAACTGTATCAATACGACAACAGAAATCTTTGAGTATGCCCGCATGCTTTTCGATGAAAGCTGGAAGGGAGAAGCAATCCGAAAGCTGGGTGTTCACGTTTCGGATTTTTATTCCGATGATGCCCGTCAGTTTTCACTGTTCGACAAGGGCGATACGGAGAAGCTGCAGGCACTGGACCGGGCGGTGGATCAAATTCGGCAAAAGTATGGGACTCGTTCGATTATAAGGGGAAGCTTTGCAAACGGAAATATCAACGCAGTGCAGGGCGGAACCAATGACAGCGATTTTATTATGATGGGAGGTTACAGGCAATGAAAATTTTAGCGGAACCCATTGAAGCTGCGGTGTGGTTTAAGGCAAAGGAAAAGCCCTGGCCTGTAAAATTTCGTTACAGTGACAGGGAAGGAATGCTTCGCAGGGTAAATGTAGATAAAGTGATCAGTGTAGATGAAATCAAAACAGCCGGAATCCGTGCCTTTGTTTACCGTTGCCAGAGTGAGATTGACGGCGTGATGAAGGCCTATGAGCTGAAATATCTGGTCAGCGATTGCAGATGGGAGCTGTATAAGATGTGAGGAGGGAAGCGGATTCCGGGACAAAGTGGCGCTTACTGAAAACCATGCGACAGGGCAAGCGTCTCCCATCGGAGCACGGCTACACGTAATACCACCACATGCGCTCTTCTTCGGAGCTTTCGCTGCTGTTGCCTTCTTCTTCTGAAAGCCTGCTTTCGATATACTTTGCAATATCTCCCACGGTGCGGAAGGTATGAACGTTTTCGTCATGGATGGTAATTTTGAACTTTTTCTCGCATTCAATGATGAACTTTGCGACGTGGAGCTTTTCAATTTCAAACTCCGGGGTCAATTCCATGTCCGAGGTAATTTCTTCCTCGTCCAGTCCTAAAATATCAGCCAGTATTTCGGCTGTTTTTTTAAAAGTCAAAAAAATCTCCTCCTATCCGACTTGTAGATGCAATAACAAAAAATGGCTATAGAAATGCTGGATTAGAAACTCCTTCATCTGGCAGCATTAATCCAGGAGGAGGCTCTTTTCTTTCGCATAAAACAGACTAAGTCTGTGAAGCGCTCTGGTACAGCCGATGTACAAAAGCTTCCGGTCGTCTTCTGAGGCATAGTGATCCTTATCGACATCACAGAGCAGGACCGCATCAAACTCCAGGCCCTTTGCCATATACAGGGGAAGAACAAAAACTCCTCTGATGTCCGTAATGGTATCGGTGCCAATAAAGCGAACCTCTGACTGCAATCCTTGCTGGGGTCGCTCAGGTGATTGCTCCTGACGCTCGGGTAAATGCTTTAAACGTTGATAAAGCAAACGTGCATCTGCTTCTGTCTTGCAGAGCAGCCCGATTGACTGATATTGCCGATCCTGGCACAATCTGATTTCTTCCCGGATCAGTTCGTCAAGGGCTTCCTGATTTTGTGCTCCATAAATCCCCGGCGCTTCGCCGCTTCGGCTAAAGCTTTCCATTTCGGAGCTTTGCCGGAGAAATCTTTTGCTGAAACTCAGAATTTCACTGGTACAGCGGAAACTTTTATTCATGGTCACCAAAGCGGATTTTTTCTTATCTAAAATTTTGCTGATGCTGTCAAAGAAGGCCAATTCCTCGGGCTTTTCGATCGTCTGGTAGATATCACCCAAAATCGTGTACCTTGCATTGGGAAATAAAAGCTTTAACAGCATAAAGTGAAGCGGGTAATAATCCTGTGCCTCGTCGATGACTACCTGTTTGATTGATTTTCCATACCGAAATCCGTTTAATTTCAGCTGCAGCAGAGCCAATGGCAGGCCGTCTTCGAAAGCCAGCTGCTCTTTTTGCAGATTTTCCCGGGTATACTCTAAAATAGAGTCAATGCCATCGGGGAGGGCGATTCCCTTTGCCAGGCAGTGAAAATAATTTGGATCACGAAAGAGGGTTTTGTAAAGAGAAAGGACATCCAGCCTGGTAAACTGTTCGATGTTTCGGCTCAATGTGGTGCTTTCTGATATGGAAAGCAGCCTTGCAAATTCTTCTGTTTCAAAAACATGTTCCGGATATTTCGCAGCAAAGCTTCTTAATTTCTTCATGCGCGCTTTTCGTATTTTGTGAACTTTTTGATAGATTGCTTCCTCCAGATGCTTGAGCCGCAGTCCAAGTGGAATATCCCGTTTTCTGTCAAGAATTTCTGCCTTAAGCAAGTGGCGGCTGGCAATGCACTTTCCATCATAATCAATATCGCTGAACCCAATCCATTTCCTCGGAATATCATCGATAAAGCGATCAAGAATTTCTTTGAATTCCAGCGATGTCTTAAATGTCAGACTTCTTTTCCTCAAATCAATATTGCTGCCCACTTTAGCGGTCAAGGGGATGTCTTCAATGTTGCTGCCCGCTTTAGCGGTCGGGTCGGTCTCTTCGATGCTGATGCTCTCTCTTGAGGTCAGGAGGGTCTCTAAAAGCTGATTCTTTGTTTGAATCCGTGCAGTGGGCAAGATCAGCTTGAGTAGGTCGTCAAAGTGGATCGAGATTACGTTATCCTCTCCCAACTCCGGAAGCACATTGGAAATATACCGTTCAAACAGTGTATTGGGTGAGAGAATCATAATATTATGGGCAGAAAGCCTGGAGGAGAGCCCTTGATACATCAAATAGGCCACTCGGTGAAGCGCTACGGAGGTTTTTCCGCTTCCTGCAACGCCCTGCACCATCATCAAGTCGTTTTCAAGATCTCGAATGACGATATCCTGATCTTTCTGTATAGTTTCAACAATGGCTTTCATCTTGGAAGAGGCATTCTGGGATAGAAGCTTTCTTAGAAATTCGTCCATGATCTGTACATCGGCATCAAAAAAATATTCGAGTTGCCCATGATGAATCTCAAATTGACGTTTCAGGCTGACCTTTCCTGAAATTCTACCATTCGGCGCATCGTAGAATGCATTTCCAACCCCAAAGCGGTAGAAAACGCTGGCAAGGGGAGAGCGCCAGTCATAGACCTGGATTTCAACCTCTTTTTCATCAATGAGAGAAGAACGTCCGATATAAATTTGCTCTGCTTCATCCTCATCTTCAAATTGAAAATCGATTCGGGCAAAATAAGGTGACTCTATCATCCGTTCCAAAGCAGCTATTTTACCTGCGGCTAATTCCAGTGCTGACAATTTACCGGATACGACATTTTCGTATTGACTCAAGGCAACCAACTCATAAAATCGGTCACTGGACCAAAGATTTGACATGGAGAGTCTAGAATTTTCCCATAAATCCTGCTTTGCGTCTATGAGATCCGATTGCTGTTTGCTGCTGCTGTGACGAACGTCTGCTAACTGTTTTTCTGCGATTGAGATAATATGGTTTAAATGTTTTGCTTCGAAGTCAAATTCCATTTCATAGTGTTCCATAGGATACCTCCTTTGCTGACATAACCAACGGTACCTATCAAAGTAACACGATTGGTCTTTGGAAACAAGACTTATTATTTCCGCAGAAATGTGATATAATTAAAATGAAATAAAACGAAGCAAGAAAAACTAAGGGGGTTTCTATAAAAGAAAACCCCATTTTTGTACCCTGGGAGTTGCCTGAGGGTTGATTTTTATAATGATTAGTTAACTTTGGGTCCATTTGTTTTTCGTATGACAGAAAGTATAATGAAACTCGAAAGGAAAAACTGCAGCGTTTTATTCAAAATAGACTGCAGAAGGTGATTATGATGAAGGAAATCAATATTTCAAGAATTATTACTGATAATAGGAGGGCAAAAGGAATTACACAGGAGCAGCTGGCAGCCTATATGGGTGTTTCGAAGGCTTCTGTTTCAAAGTGGGAAACGGGACAGAGCTATCCTGACATTACTTTTCTCCCTCAGCTTGCTGCATATTTCAATATTACCATCGACGATCTGATGGGCTATGAGCCGCAAATGACGAAAGAAGATATCAAAGAACTGTACCACAGATTATCAGCAGATTTTGCAAACAAACCGTTTGCAGGAGTCTTAGAAGAATGCCGGAAAATCATCAGAAAGTATTATTCATGTTTCCCGCTGCTCATGCAGATGGCGGTTTTGCTCTGCAACCATCATATGCTGGCAGAAGAAATAGAGGAAAAGAAAAGAATTCTGGAAGAAGCGGCAGAGCTTTGCGAGAGGATCAAAACCGAGTGTGAGGATCTTTGGTTGACTAGGGAAGCCGCCTCTCTTGAGGGAGTTTGCTTCCTCATGATGAACAAGCCGCAGGAGGTAGTGAACCTGCTGGGAGAAACCATCAGGCCAATAGCCAATGATGAGGCAGGAATTGCACAAGCCTATCTTATGATGGGAAATTTGTCTGGAGCAAATCGGGTCTTGCAAATCAGCATGTATCAGCATTTGCTGGTTCTCGCAGCCTCAGGCTGCAGCCTGCTCCAGCTTCAAAATGAACAGTTCGAGGAAACACTCCGGCGGCTGCTTTCCCTTGCGGAGATATTTGATCTGGAACGCCTTCACCCCAATACCATGGCATTGATCTATCTGAACGGGGCACAGGGCTTCTGCATGAAGGGTGATCAGGAAAAGGCACTAGACATGCTCCAGCGGTATGCGGTGCTTTGCACCACGGCCTTCTTTCCTTGCAACCTGCACGGTGATGCCTTCTTTTATGAGCTTGATGGCTGGTTTGAAGAATTTGATCTGGGAAAAGAAGCGGTTCGAAGCGAGGAGCTGATCAAGAAGAGCATGATTCAAAGCATTGCGCTGAATCCGGCATTTGAGTCCTTAAAGCAGGAGCCGAAGTATAAAAATATCATCGCGATTTTGGAAACGGGCTTGGAAACAAACTAGAATGTGGCAGACAATAAAATATAGTGATAAAAATACATTCTTAGAATATAGCCATTCGGATTCAGATCTGTCCAATGTTTCTTAGTATTTCTTGATAGCGAAGTGTTCCCAAGGTGCTGGGCAGGCCCTTTTTACAAAAGGTCAGCCCGGCCAGCTTTGGAACGATTCGTTCAACGATGATCTGACCGTCTTTTGTTTTTGATTCTAATGCTTCAAGGGCTTCTATAAACCGACTGTCTGATTTCGACCGGGCATAAAAGGACAGTACATAAACGTAATAGAAGAGGTTGTAGCTTCGGAATGGGTATTCCACCTGCATGAACAGTGTGCCGATTCCGTAGTGGCAGGGGCCGATGGGTGCTTTGATCGTCCAGTGGTTCAGCAGAAAATCGACTGCGCGGTCAAGGGCCTGCTCTTGATTGAAATAGCTGCTGAAGCGAAATGCATCCAGAGCAAGCAGTGTCGGTAAGGGGTTGGAATATTCGGTTTCCGGCCCGCGGCCAAAGCTGAACTTATTGCATCGCCAGCCTCCGTCGGCGTATTGGGTGTCTAGAAGATGGAGGAAGATTTTTCCGAGTCTGGTATCAGAGGCATACCCCATGTGGCAGAGCGCGTTTGCTGCATGTACGGTATGGCATGGATAAACAGCTCCCTGGGGGTATAACTTGAAGCTTCCGTTTTCTCTCCATGCATCAAAGATCAGGTCTGCGCAAGCTTTCAGTAAGGGATCATCCGATTCCAAGCCAAGTTCCAATAGATAGTTGACCGACTCAAGGGTAGAAAAGGGAGCTCCTTTGATCAGGCGCTTGTCCGGTGTCGTCCAATAGTCTGCGCCGTTATCGTATCGATGGGAAAGAATTTCTTCAAGATCCCGAATATATTGTGTTTCAACCATTCTTTTCACTCCATTTCGTGAGTTCTACGATTCAATTTTGATAAGATGAAAATGATGATATGATCAGTATAATCTCAAAATAAGACAACGGCTAGTCATATTTATACTGAACAAGATTAAATGAAAAGGAAATACACCTGTCGAAATAAAACGAAAAAATTTTAATCTCTTTGATATTTCCAGATGGAAATATTTTGTTGTTTATGGTAATATTTTAATCGAAATATTTATTTTACAATTGTCTCATCTAATACAAATCCCCTGATCCAAGAACCGAATAAACGGCAAACATTATAGAAACTGATTGGAGATAAAAAATGTGTAAAAAAATCTTGGCCGTAATTGCGCTTATGATTGTTCTTTTGGGATTTAATCTTCTGAACGTTCCTTCATACTCCTATGCGTTGACGGAAAGCAATCCCTTTTCCGCCTCTGATAAAGCCCACAATGAGCTTCTGCAGCTTATGAAGGGGGAGGGTGATATTAAAACTTCCAAGCTTAGCAAGTTATCTTTAGACGAGGAAAGGCAGAACGATCAAAAGCAGAAGCAAGCTTCTAAAGAATTAGAGGAAAAGCGATATATCGTTAAATTTAACGACAGTGCTTCTCTGCAAAAAGTTTATGATGTTGTAAAAACATATGACTATGAACTGATTGGTAAAAGCGAACAGCGCATGCTTGCGGTAAAGCTGGATGATTTGGCAAAGTTTAAGCTTCAAGCGGCGGAGATGATTGAATTCATCGAGCAAGATCATCTCATGAAACTTCATGCGGTTCCCAATGACGCTTACTATTCCGAGCAATGGGGTCTGACCGCTGTTAATATGCCAAAGGCATGGGATGTTTCAAAAGGTTCAAATAAAGTATTTGTTGCGGTAATCGACTCCGGTGTCGAGCGGAGCCATCTTGAAATAGCGAAAGCAGATGTGCGGGCTGGGTATGATTACATATATGGCGGATCGTGTGACTGGGATTTTTTTGAAGGGCACGGTACAAATGTTACGGGAATCATTGGAGCTGCTACCAATAATTCAACTGGGATTGCAGGTGTCAACTGGAATGTAGCCGTCATTCCGTTAGCGGTTGTTGATTTCTCGGGTAAAATTTATGAATCTGTTGTAATTCAAGCGATTAATGACGCAGCAGCCATGGGGTGTGACGTAATCAATCTCAGCATAGGTGGACCAGACTATTCCGATGCCATGAATCGTGCGATTCAAAATGCGCTCTCAAAGGGATGCATAGTTGTAGCTTCTGCCGGAAATGATGGAAATTCCTCATATTCCTATCCTGCATCCTACGACGGCGTCATCAGTGTTGGTTCTGTTAACAGTGATTTATCTCGTTCCTCCTTTTCTCAGTATAATAATGCTGTTGATGTAGTCGGACCGGGATCTAATATATTGACCACTGCAGATCCCAAATATTCATACTCGGATTATGAATATGTGGACGGGACTTCGTTTTCCGCCCCCCATGTTTCCGGAATTGCCGCACTGGCTGCAGCCCGTGATTCTACGCTGACTCCGGCGAAAATGAGAAGCCTGATTCAAACCACCAGTAAGGATCTTGGAACAAAAGGGTATGATAATTATTTTGGATATGGTCTGATCAATGCCGGCGAAATCATGAAGGTGATTTCCAACCCTCCGACGGTACCTGCGGGGCTGACGGTAAGTGTAACAGGCAGCAAGCAGTGCACCCTTAAATGGAGCGCTGTCAGTGGAGCCGCATCCTATACCATATATCGCGCAACAAGCGCAGAAGGAAGCTACACCAAGCTGGCAACCGCAACGGGAACCAGTTATATTGACAGCGGAGTGAAATCCGGTTCGTCCTATTGGTATAAGATAAGCGCCACCAATGGAGTCGGAACAAGCGCCCAATCAGGAGCTGTCAGCGTAATCATTGCCATTCCAGGTGTACCTACCGGACTTACCACAAGCGTAACCAGCGCCAGCCAGTGTACCGTGAAATGGAGTGCAGTGGCCGGGGCAGTTTCTTATGATGTATACCGGGCAACAAGTGCAACCGGAACCTATACAAAACTAGCGACAGTAACTAGCGCCAGCTACGTGAACAGCGGATTGACCAAGGGTTCCGCTTATTGGTATAAGGTAAGCGCCACCAATGGATTAGGGACAAGTGCGCAATCAGGCGCAGCCAGTGTTACCATGGGAATTCCCGGTGTGCCTGGGAGTTTGACGACAAGTATCACCGGCAGCGGTCAGTGTACCATAAAATGGAGCGCCGCCAGCGGTGCTGTCTCTTATGATTTATATCGAGCCACAAGTTCCTCAGGGACATACACAAAACTGACTACAGTGACTGGAACAAGTTATGTGAACAGCGGATTGACCTCAGGAGCTTCCTACTGGTATAAGGTCAGTGCTGTAAATGCAATGGGAGCAAGCGCTCAGTCTGCAGCAGCCAGTGTAAAAATAGCAATTCCAGCTGTACCGTCAGGACTTGCAGCAAATGTAACTGGAAGTACGCAAGTTACGGTGAAATGGAGTGCTGCAAGCGGTGCGGCTTCCTATGATATTTACCGAGCCACAAGCGCGTCTGGAAGCTACACCAAGCTGGGAGCCTCAACTGGAACCAGCTACATGGACAATGGAGTAAAAAAAGGTTCTTCTTATTGGTATAAAATAAGTGCAGCCAATGCAATAGGAGCAAGCGCTCAGTCGGGTGCGGCAAGTGTAACCATTGCAGTTCCTGGCGTACCAACGGGCTTGATCGCGAGCGTTACGAGCACAAGCCAGTGCACCATTAAATGGAGCGCTGTCAGCGGAGCGGTTTCTTATGACGTATACCGGGGTGCAAGCGCAACGGGTACCTATACAAAACTCACAACGGTAACCGGCACCAGCTACGGAGACAGCGGGCTGAAAGCGGGAGCTTCCTACTGGTACAAGGTAGCAGCAACAAACGCAATTGGAACAAGCGCTCAGTCTGCTGCGTCAAGCGTGAGCCTTGCCACTCCAGGTGTACCCGCAGGCCTTACGGCAGGAGTAACCGGCAGCAGCCAATGCACTGTCAAGTGGAATGGGGTCAGCGGAGCCGCTTCCTACGACGTATACCGGGCTCCAAGTGCTAGCGGAGCCTATACAAAGCTGGCAACCGTCACGACATCCAGTTATGCGGACAATGCAGTGGCCGCCGGAGCTTCCTACTGGTACAAAATCAGCGCGGCAAACCCACTGGGAGTAAGCGCCCAGTCCAGCGCGATCAGCGTGAAAATTGCTGTTCCTGCTGTGCCCTCCGGACTGACAATAAGTGTAACAAGCAGCAGTCAAAGTACTCTAAAATGGAACGCGGCAAGCGGAGCCGTATCCTATGATGTATATCGGGCCTCAAGCTCATCGGGGACTTATACAAAACTTGCAACCGTAACCAGCCCTGCTTATACGGATACCGGGCTAAAAACCGCTTCCTCCTACTGGTATAAGGTCAGTGCCTCCAATGCATTGGGAACCAGTGCCCAGTCAGCAGCTGTCAGCGTAACAATGGCCATTCCAGGAGTTCCATCTGGTCTTGCGACTGCCGTAACGAGCAGCACCCAATGTACTGTTAAGTGGAGTCCTGTGAGCGGAGCGGTATCGTATGATATATACCGGGCCACAAGCGCAACCGGAACTTTTTCAAAGCTTGCAACGATAACCGGTGCAAGTTATGGCGACAGCGGATTAAAAGCGGGTTCTTCCTATTGGTATAAAGTAAGAGCAACAAACGCCTTAGGATCCAGCGCTCAATCGGCGGCAGCCAATGTAACCATAGCGGTTCCGGCAGTACCAGCGGGGCTTACTGCAAGTATTACCGGGGGCAGTCAGTGTACTGTCAGATGGAGTTCCGTAAGCGGAGCTGTTTCCTATGACATATATCGTGCCACAAGCGCTGCGGGAACCTATACCAAACTGACAACGGTGACGGGCACAAGCTATTTAGACAATGGTGTAACTACAGGGTCCTCCTACTGGTATAAAGCCAGTGCCGTCAATGCTATGGGAGCCAGTGCGCAGACCAGTGCGGTCAGTGTGAAGATCGCTGCCCCAGGCGTTCCGGCGGGAATCATAACCAGCGTAACGAGCAGCACTCAGTGTGTGGTCAAATGGAATGCGGTCAGCGGAGCTGTTTCTTATGATATCTATCGGGCAGCAAGTGCCACAGGAACCTACACCAAACTAGCAAATGTTACAAGCGCCAGCTACACTGACAATGGGCTGACCACAGGGTCTGCCTACTGGTATCGAATCAGCGCAGTCAATGCGCTGGGTGCAAGCGCTCAGTCTGGAGCTGTTAGCGTTAGCATGGCGATTCCCGGCGTTCCTGCGGGACTCACAACGGGGGTAACAAGCAGCAGTCAATGCATTCTCAAATGGAGTGCTGCAAGCGGTGCTGTTTCCTACGATATCTATCGTGCCACAAGTGCAACTGGAACCTTTACAAAGATCGGAACGGCAGCTGCTTCCAGCTATACAGACAGCGGGCTGAAATCAGGTACCTCCTATTGGTATAAGGTAAGGTCAACAAATGCTCTGGGATCAAGTGCTCAATCATCAGCGGTCAGTGTGACCATGGGAATCCCGACTGTTCCGTCGGGGCTTACTGCCAGTGTCACCGGAAGCAGTCAGTGCACGATCAAATGGAGTGCTGCAAGCGGAGCTGTCTCCTATGATATTTATCGGGCCACAAGTTCTGCGGGAACCTATACAAAGCTTGCCACAGTGACTGCAACAAGCTATGGCGACAACGGTGTGGCAGCCGGTTCTGCTTATTGGTATAAAGTGAGTGCGGCCAATGCCATGGGGGCCAGTGCCCAGTCAGGAGCAGTCAATGTTACCATTGCCATTCCAGGAGCACCGTCGGGTCTGATTACCAGCGTTACAAGCAGCAGCCAGTGCACCGTCAAATGGAGTGGAGTCAGCGGAGCGGTTTCCTATGACGTATACCGTTCCACAAGTTCTGCCGGTACCTATACAAAGCTGACCACTGTTACAGGCACCAGCTATGTAAACAGCGGATTGACCGCAGGCTCCTCCTATTGGTATAAGGTAAGTGCAGTCAATGCACTGGGAGCGAGTGCTCAGTCCGGTGCAGTGGGCATGACCATTGCAGTTCCCTCCGTGCCTTCAGGTCTTGCTGTAAGTGTAACCGGAACAACCCAGTGTACCGTCAAATGGACTGGGGTAAGCGGAGCGGTTTCCTATGATGTGTACCGTGCCACAAGCGCTTCCGGTACTTATACAAAGCTGGCAACGGTAACAACCAACAGTTATATAAATACCGGACTCACATCCGGTTCTTCATACTGGTATAAGATCAGTGCGACAAACGCCATGGGAACAAGCGCTCAGTCAGGAGCGGTCAGTGTTAAACTGGCCATTCCGGGAATACCGGCAGGCGTAACGGCAAGTGTGACAGGCAGCACTCAGTGCACCCTTAAATGGAGTGCTGTGGCAGGTGCGGTTTCCTATGATGTATACCGTGCTACAAGCGCTGCCGGTACCTATACAAAGCTGACCACAGTAACTGCTAACAGCTATGCAAACAGCGGACTCACTGTGGGAGCGACATATTGGTACAAAGTCAGTGCTGTAAATGCACTGGGATCAAGTGCTCAGTCCAGCCCGGTAAGTGTTTCAATTCCTGTTCCTGTTACAGGTATTCTTTTAAATCCGAACACCATGCTTCTTATGGAGGGTGGAGCAACAGGAACGCTGACCGCAACGGTCAGCCCGGTAAACGCAACAAACAAAGCGGTGACATGGACATCTAGCGACAATAATGTCGCAACTGTGGTCAACGGGATTGTGACGCCGGTATCGACGGGAACGACAACGATAACTGCTGCTGCACAAGCCGGAGGCTTTAAGGCAACCTGTACAGTGACGGTGAAGCCGGCTGTTATTCAGGTGTCAGGTATTTCACTGGATAAAGAACATCTCATCTTAATCGCAGGAGGCTCGGAAGAAGCAATAAACGCAACGGTAAAACCAGAAACTGCATCCAATAAAAAGGTGATATGGATTTCTAGCGACACAGATGTCGCAATGGTGAACGATGGAATTGTAACACCAGTGTCTTCGGGTTCGGCAACAATAACCGCAACGACAGAAGCCGGTGGATTTACAGACACCTGCTCAGTGACTGTAAGTCCTCCTGAAGAAGAGGAGCCAGATCTCATTACTCAGGGATTTGGAGTTGTAGCGGGATTTTCCACTTTTGATCCAAGAGATGTGAAGCTGTTTGCTATAAATGGAGAGGCGAAAATATACCCAGTATCGGATGAGCTGGATTATGTGTCAAGAGGTCAGCTGGTCTATTATGAACTCAACGAAGAAGGTGAGATCGTTGTGTTGGATTCCGATAACGCTGTATCAACTGATTCGGGAACAATAATTCTCAGTTCGTCGGAAATCGATTTGAATGGAACCGTCTACAGCATTCAAGCAGATGTGTCGGTCTTCTTTTATGGAGGAGTTACACCGGAGGCTGACAGCAGCAGATATGATATCGGCACTATCGGTCATCTGATCTATGGAAGTCCCATAAACTCGCCGGTGAGCATCTATGTGGTACAAGGCGAAGTGGTAGCCATGTTAGTACCGAAATCAGCAAACAGCGTGCCTGAGCCAACGGGCTTAAAGGGAATTGCACCGACATCTGACGCCGACGATGATGGCAGAATCACTGGAACCAACAGTGATATGGAATATAAGCTCTCAACAGAAACAAATTATATTGAGGCAATCGGTACAGAAATTTCCGGTTTGGCCGCAGGTGACTATCATGTAAGGTATGCAGCGAGGGACGGAAAACCGGCAGGCGGAAAAGTGACCGTGACAGTTCCCCCCTACATTGGAGCGGATCATTATGGATTGGTTGTGGAATTCGATCATAGCTTTGATCCCAGGGTCAAGCTGATGGGGAATCATGATGGTGGCACAGGAGTCTATCTGATCTCCCGGGATATTGATATCGATTTGCTGAAGGGATGGGTGATCGCCTATGGACTTGATGAGTCCGGTGAGATCGGTGCGATCGATCGGCTTGAAGGGATACAGGCAGATACTGGATTGAAAATTGAGAGTTCATCTTCATTGAGTTTTGGCGAAAGTCCCTTCGAGATATCCGATGATGTAATGGTATTTACCTATGATGGAAGCGGGCCGGATAACGACGGCAATAAGTATAAGATGACTTCCATAGAAGAAGTTGTAGGTTTGTATACCTCTCCAGTTATGATTTATACCGATGAAAAGGGGCTGGTAGTGGCACTTCTGATACCGGCGTCCTCTTAATTAATCCTTTCGGAGGATATGATACAGGATAAGGGGAATGAGTTTTCCGGCTTCTTAAGCAGTGTTTTCTTCTTGACGATTGTTCGTGAGGTATATGTAATTAATAGGTTGAAATGGGCTTTCTCTGAGAGAAAGCCCATTTTTTAGTCTTTAGAGATACCGAGAGGTATCGCCATTCGGATTCGGTGCCTTTTGGCAACTAGACAACAGCTAGTCATATTTCATTTGATGATAAGACGAACACAGAATAAATTAAGAAGAGGCATATTGACAGATGTCTATATGTAGAGTATATTTGTATAAACGAATATAGATATGTTTGAATATCTATAGAAAGGGGGTTGTTATTTTGGATATTGTAAATGTTCTGAAAGCGTTGTCTGATGAGACCCGACTGCGAATCCTGAATCTTCTTGATGAGAAGGAACTCTGTGTCTGCGACATTGTGGAGTCTCTGGATGTTTTACAGACGAAAGCATCCAGACATCTCAGCTATCTGAAAAAAGCAGGTTTACTCACAAGTCGTAAAAATGCACAATGGGTTTATTATTCTCTCTTAAAAAATCAAAATATTGAATTTGTCAATGATTTGATTCAGAAAACGCTGAGAGGGACCGAACCCTATGATACAGATCTGATCCACCTGGAAGCATGGCTGAGCCGTAAGCAGATCGATTGCTGAACGACGTCAGAAAAACAAAATAGAAATAACGAGAATCGCGAGCCACCGAGCCAAATTGAAGATAATAATATTTTAAATTGAGAGGTTATGATGATGAAAAAAGCGAATAAAATCGACATGAGTTTTTTTGAAAAATACTTAACTGTATGGGTTGTGCTGTGTATGGCAGCGGGAATTCTTATCGGAAAGCTGTTACCCGGAATCCCGGAATTTTTAGGTCAATTTGAGTATTACAATGTATCGGTGCCTGTTGCGATACTGATTTGGATCATGATCTATCCGATGATGATGAAGGTGGATTTCAAAAGCATAAAAAATGTCGGAAGAAATCCGAAGGGCCTATTTGTAACCTGGGTTACAAACTGGCTCATCAAACCCTTTACCATGTATGGCATAGCTGCTTTGTTTTTCTATTCAATTTATCAGGCCATCATACCTGCCGATTTGGCCAGAGATTATCTGGCAGGTGCGGTCTTGCTTGGAGCCGCCCCCTGCACGGCCATGGTTTTTGTCTGGAGCCATCTTACAAAGGGAGACCCGGCTTATACCGTTGTACAGGTTGCCACCAATGATCTGATCATCTTAATCGCTTTTACGCCTATCGTAGCTTTGCTTCTAGGGATTGGGGGCGTGGCTGTTCCGTGGAATACGCTGATCCTGTCCGTGGTCCTCTTTGTGGTAATTCCTCTTGCGGCAGGAATTGCTACCCGGGTATCCCTGATTAACAAGAAAGGGGAGGAATATTTCAATCAAACCTTCCTGCCCAAATTCAACAATATCACTATTGCAGGGCTCCTTTTGACACTTGTTATTATTTTTTCATTCCAGGGAGATGTTATTATAGAGAATCCGCTGCACATCCTGCTGATTGCGATACCACTTATTATTCAAACATTCCTTATCTTCTTTATTGCATACCTTGCAGCCAAGGCTTTAAAACTGCCTCATAATATCGCCGCCCCTGCAGGGATGATCGGTGCTTCCAACTTCTTTGAGCTTGCTGTTGCCGTAGCCATTGCCTTGTTTGGAACAACCTCTCCTGTTGCATTGGCCACGATTGTCGGAGTGTTGGTTGAGGTTCCTGTTATGCTGATCCTCGTCAAGATCGCCAATAATACGGTTTCCTGGTTCCCGGCAGGTCTGTCAGAAAAAGAATAACGATAGCATCGTTCGGAAGCAAGCCAATAGGAGGATTATAACAAAAAACCATTGATAAATAGGAGGATAGACTAGATGAACAACGAAAAACCAAAGGTGGCATTTATCTGCGTCCACAATTCCTGCAGGAGCCAAATTGCTGAGGCGCTTGGGAAATATTTTGCGGGTGATGTGTTTGAAAGCTTCTCTGCGGGAACGGAAACAAAGCCCCAGATCAATCAGGACGCGGTAAGACTCATGAAGGGCCGATACGGAATCGATATGGAAAAGACGCAGTATTCAAAGTTGCTGACTGATATTCCGGAGGTGGATATCGTGGTCAAAATGGGCTGCAATGTCGTTTGCCCCTACCTTCCCGCTGACTACACAGAGGACTGGGGACTGGATGACCCAACTGGAAAAAGTGATGACGAATTTAAAGGGATAATCGATGCTATTGAGCTGAAAGTTAAAGAATTAAAGCAAAGGATTCAAGAAAACAAGAAATAGGCTGCTGGTAGATGATATCGAAACCCGCTCAGTCGATGATGTACAGTTTTTTGTCATAGGAATGGCACTGGAGATTATGAATATAGCGCATGGGTGTCTCTCCGGAAAATTTCCTGAAATCCTTAATAAAGTGTGACTGGTCATAGTAACCGGATTCGAGGGCCGTATCGACACCGCTTAAATGATCCAGCGTGCTCGTTAAGTTGCCTACCGCTTTCTGGAAGCGGATAAAGCGGATTAGATGATTTGGATTCAGTCCAAAGTCTTCGTGTATTTTTTTATTCAGGTATCGCTCTGAATACCCGGATAGAGTGCTTAGCTCCGAGATCTTCATATCACCGTTTGCCTTTATGATCTCTGTCTGAACGAAATATTTCAGACTATGAGTATCCTCCAGCGGATCGTTGTAATGCTGGAGGTAATAATTCATAAATGACCTGATTCGTTCTTCAAAGGTGTCCGCAAGATAGAGCTGCTCCAAAAGTAGACTCTTCTCATTGCAGGAAGGAATCAGATCTTCAAAATTCATCTCACTGTTGACGATTTCATGCAGCGCCACGGTTTCCTTCGCCGGATTGATTCCTGGCATAAAACGAATGCCGAAATATTCACAGTTCAGATCATTGTCAACCTCACCTTTCGAAAGGCGTGAGCCTGCAATTCTTGCTTCCAGCCTGCCGTCCTTTTTGCAGAACAGGATGTCGATGCATGCATCGGGAATCACTCCCATTTTCGTCGCTTCGGAAGTAAACTGATAAAAATGCGAAATGCCGTACTGCATACACAATTTTTTTGTATATTTTGATGTAGAAAGCACAAACTCCGGCTGCTTTGGAATGATCCCGGATAAATTGAACATCCTATTTGCGTTCAACTCTGTCATCTCCTTTTTTCGCATCGGCTGTCAGGGCATTGCCATGTATCTCCTGACGATCGATGAATCGCATCAGCTCTGAAACAAAACTACAATCGAAAAAATATAATCGGAAAATACAAAAAAGCACGAAACGCTTACACGTCTCTGTGCTTTTGCTACATTGTAGCACCATGATGATACAGCGTCAATAGCTGCAAACCTGTTAATTTTTGGTGACCTCTGATTCATATCGTGCGGCAATCTGCGCGCACTTCATGAAATCAGAGATTCCTTGCACACTTCATGAAATCAGAGATTCCTTTAGTTCCGATTTTTACAATTCTGCACCAGCTCAGGCGGTTAAAATAACAACCAAGACAAAGAGGTCATGTGATATCAGCAATTCACGGGTCTCTTTTTTTATTACAAAAAGAAGGAGGACGGATACCGATGAAACGAATCAACTATTCATCAGGTGCTCCGCTGGAGGCCGCCGTGGGATATTCGAGAATGGTAAAGCTCGGTGACCATATTTATATCGGAGGTACGACGTCGGTTCAGCCTGATGGTACCGTTTATGGAGAAACACCTTACGAGCAGGCCAAATACATTTTCACAAAAATGATCGCGTTGCTGGAAGAATCCGGTGCGGGAAAAGAAGATGTATTCAAAATAAAAGGATATCTGACTGACATGAAATTTGCCAAAGAAGTGGGAGACGCTTTTTCGGAGCACTTTAAAGCGGTCCTGCCGCTGTTTACCATGGTAGAAACACCAAAGCTAAATCGCGAGAGTCAGATGGTGGAACTTGAACTGGAGGCTTTCGCCGGATGTGAGGTTTGAAGAAATCTGGATCGTGTCAAGAGATTTATGAAAACCCGGAGCAAAAAATAGACTTAATTAGAACCTTGGAAGGAGGAATTGAAAATGAAGCAACCGAATATTGATTTTATTTACCTGAATGAAGAGGATATGATGAAGGCTGGTGTCGGAGATATGGCAGGCTGTGTCGATGCAATAGAGGAGATGTTTATGCTCCTGAAAGCCGGAGATTATCGCATGGGAGGGCCCAATGGAAATTCCCACGGCGTCATGATGACGTTTCCGCTGGAATCACCGTTTCCCAATATGCCCACTGACGGGCCAGACAGACGATTTATGGCAATGCCAGCCTACCTTGGCGGGAAATTTGATATGGCCGGCATGAAGTGGTACGGATCCAACGTGGATAATAAACAGAAAGGTCTACCCAGATCCATTTTAATGCTCACCTTAAACGACAAGGAAACGGGAGCACCACTGGCTTACATGTCAGCAAATATCCTCAGTGCTTTCCGAACCGGAGCAGTGCCTGGAGTGGGCGTAAAGTATCTTGCAAAAGAGGATGCCAAAGTTGTGGGAATCATCGGACCCGGCGTCATGAGCAAAACTGCCTTTGATGCAACCATGGCAGTAAGAAGCCAGATAGAAACAGTGAAAATAAAAGGAAGAAGCAGGGCATCCATCGACAGCTTCATTACATATATCCGGGAAAAGTACCCTAAGGTTGAAGACATTCAAATTGCGGAAACCGATGAAGAAGCGGTCAGGGATGCGGACGTTGTTCACATTGCAGCTTCTGTTCCTACAGGAGATGCCGCCCTGTATCCCTACATCAAGGAGGAATGGATCAAACCTGGTGCGATTCTCTGCTGTCCTGCAGCTGCTCGGTTTGATGACGATTTTATTTTGAACAGGGCGAGAAACGTTGCGGATAATGTGCAGCTTTATGAAGCGTGGGAAGAGGAAATGGGGTTTCCTGCTTATAACTCCATTCCCATACCGGCAGTACGCTGCATGGATCTGATGGCAGAGGGCAGGATGCAGAAGAATCAGCTCGATGATCTGGGGGATATTCTGACCGGAAAAGTTCCGGCTCACAGAAATAAGGATGAAATCATCATTTATTCTGTGGGAGGAATGCCCATTGAAGACATTGCCTGGGGCACCATCGTATACCGCAACGCACTAGAAAAGGGAATCGGCACAAAGCTGAATTTATGGAGCGTTCCCTATCTGGCATAAAGGATTTGAAAATCAGCAAGGCATTTAAAAGAAGCGTATAAGAGGGGGAGTAGTTGTTATGAGAATCAGTGAACATCCAATTTTGGGAATCCCTGAACAAAAGAAGGAAGTGGAATTTACTTATGACGGAAGCGTCATAAAAGGACTTGAAGGCGAACCCGTTGCTGCGGCATTGAAAGCAGCAGGCGTAACCATACACCGTTATACCGCCAAGCATCATTCACCACGTGGCATCTTTTGCGCCATTGGAAGATGCACTGACTGCGTCATGGTGGTGGATGGCATGCCCAATGTTCGCACCTGCGTCACCCCGCTGACTGCTGGCATGGATGTCAGGACACAGTACGGCGTAAGCGTGAAGAGAAGGGAAGGTGACGGGTATGGTGCGATATGATCTCATTGTGATCGGAGCCGGTCCGGCGGGCTTATCGGCAGCCATTGAAGCTGCGAGAAGCGGATTGCAGGTAATCGTCTTTGATGAAAATGCAAAACCCGGCGGTCAGCTCTTCAAACAAATCCATAAATTTTTCGGATCAAAAGAACACAAAGCAAAAATCAGGGGCTTTCAAATCGGCAGCGAGCTTCTGGAGGAGGCAGCTCAGGCAGGCGTAGAGGTGGTACTCAACGCTTCAGTCATCGGCCTTTACCTGGATAAAGAAATCACGGTGAGAATTGAGGACCGTTTGCTTCATTACAAAGGTGATACTGTAATTGTAGCTACCGGAGCTTCGGAAACCATGGTGACCTTTGACGGGTGGACCCTTCCGGGTGTCATCGGCGCAGGCGCTGCCCAGACCATGATGAATCTTCATTCTGTACAGCCGGGAAAAAGAATCCTGATGCTGGGAAGCGGAAACGTAGGTCTTGTGGTAAGCTTTCAGCTGCTTCAAGCAGGCTGCGAGGTTGCCGCCATCGTGGATGCTGCCCCGCGAATTGGAGGCTATGGCGTCCATGCGGCAAAAGTGGCACGCTGCGGCGTTCCTTTCTTTCTCTCTCATACCATTCTTCGAGCGGAAGGGGACGACAGGGTGACGGGCGTCACCATCGGAGAAGTGGATGGAAGCTGGAATCTGATTGCGGGGACAGAAAAGCATTTTGATGTGGATGCCATCTGTCTGGCGGTAGGGCTTTCACCCATGTCTCAGCTCCTTCAGATGGCGGGATGCGAGATGGAGGACCATCCGAAATTTGGAGGGCTTGTTCCGATCTGTGATACATACGGGGAAACCTCGATTCCGGGGCTGTTTGCAGCCGGAGATGTCTCGGGAATTGAGGAAGCCAGCTCCGCTATGATCGAGGGCAGAATTGCAGGAGCCGCCGCGGCGCTCTGCCTGGGATACTTCTCTGAAAGCGAGTTTGCCTTACGGGCAGCGGAGCTCGCACGGGCTCTGTCCAGTCTCCGTCAGGGAATGTTTGCACCGGAAAACAAAGGAAAGAAATCAATTGTGACAGAGGAAGGCTGCCCGGTTTCCGAACATCTGCTGGGAACAGGGTTCCTGACAGAGGATGAAATTTTCGCCTATCCCGGAGTCAAGAGGATCAAAGGAATTCATCCGGTCATTGAATGTTCTCAGAATATTCCCTGCAACCCATGTCAGGATGCCTGCGCAAGAAAGTGTATTAAAGTAGGGGAACGAATTACTTCTCTGCCTGTGGTTGATGAAGAGGCTTCCTGCTCCGGCTGCGGCATGTGCGTAGCTGCCTGCTCTGGTCAATGCATCTTTCTTGTAGATGAAGAATTTGAGGAGGACTATGCTGCTGTGGTGATCCCTTATGAATTTCTCCCTCTGCCCAGGGCAGGCGAGAAAGGAGTCGCACTGGACCGCAGCGGAAAGGAACTCTGTGACGCTGAAGTAGTTGAGGTGAAGAGCCTTACGGCTTTTGACAAAACCAGCCTGCTCACAATAAAGGTATCAAAAGAAATGAGCATGCGAGCAAGATTTTACAAAAAAGGGGTGAGGGTTGGATGAAGAAAAATGATCGTTCCAGAGAGCTTGGCAGCTTTCAGCCATTGCCGGATGACGACCGCCTGATTTGCCGGTGCGAGGAGATTTCAAAAGGAGAGATTCGAAGAGCCGTCCATGACGGAATGTTCACCCTGACTGAAATACGGCGTTATCTGAGAACCGGAATGGGGTTATGCCAGGGGCAGACCTGTGCAAAGCTTGTCCGAGATATCGTAGCAAAAGAACTGGGAATCAGCGCGGGAGAACTTGAACGTGCCGCCGCAAGAGCACCGATGCGTCCAATCGAGATGAGAGCCTTTGCAAATGAAGGGAAAGGAGGTGAGTGAGATGAAAAACAGTTTGGGGGTAAGTGAAATGAAAAACAATTCGAATGAGAGGAAAATAAAAGGTAATTCGAATATGAGTAATTTGAGAAACAGCTCGGATGTGATCATCATCGGCAGCGGAGTCGTCGGAAATTCTGCGGCGTACTATTTGGCGAAGAGGAATTATTCTGTTACCGTTCTTGAGAAAAGCAATCATATTGCTAACGGCGGCTCGGTCAGAAACGGCGGCGGTGTGCGGCAGTCAGGAAGAGATAAACGGGAGATGCCCTTTATCATGCATGCTGTGAAAAATATGTGGCCGACCCTTTCTGAAGAGCTGGAAATGGATGTGGAGTACTACCAGGAAGGCAATTTGAGGCTGGGAAAAACGGATACTCATGAGCGGATTCTCTCAGATTTGACAGACACCGCAAGTGCCTGTGGGTTGGATGTGAAGATGATTACCGGTGAAGAGGCAAGAACCATCTGCCCGTTTCTTTCAGAAGAGGTGACCTCAGCCAGCTGGTGTCCTACTGATGGACACGCAAACCCAATGCTCACCACCCTGGCCTATTACAGGAAGGCAAGACAGCTGGGCGCCAGATTTATAACGGGTGACGGTGTGGCGGAAATACGAAAGGTCAGAGGAAGAGCCTGCCGGGTCATCACCGAAAGCGGGGAGGTCTACGAGGCAGATCGAATCATCCTTGCAGCAGGCTATGAAAGCAGAAATTTGGCCGCTACTGTGGGAATTGATGTTCCTATGACACGCTGGCTCATGGAGGTTCTTGTAACAGAGGCGCAGCCTCCCATGTTTTATCAGATGCTGGGTACCGCCATGGCAGACTTCTATGGGCACCAAAGTACCCATGGCTCCTTCGTATTCGGGGGCACCTCAGGATTTGAAGAGACCAATAAAGACAATGGCGCACCTTCAGCCTCCAGTATTACAGCACCCTGCATCTGCCGAGGAATTATCAAATATTTTCCCGCCCTGGAAAACGCTAAGATTGTTAGAACCTGGGGCGGCTGGATTGATCAGTGTGCGGATCATGTGCCGGTAATCAGCTATGTGGATGAGGTTCCGGGACTCATTCTTGCCTGCGGGTTTTCGGGACACGGCTTTGGCATTTCTCCGGCGGTAGGTCTCACCCTTTCCGAGATGGCTGTTGATGAGAAAACGACCATTGACATCTCCCAGCTGCGCTACGACCGGTTCACAGCTAAAATCTAAGGAAATGCTGATGAATTTCACTCACTTCATGAAATCAGTGCTTTCCTAAGACGGACTTATCTTTTTTATTATTAAGCCAATAAAAAAATGAATTAAAACGGTATTGGAACAAAGGTGTTCAGCTGCTGATGTATGGCGGCGGACACCTTTTGTCATTCTGATACACATAAAGGAGGATCGTTATGGACATGAAAAATATGACTACGTTAAAACGGACGTTAACAACAAAAGATCTGGTCATCTATGGACTGGTATTTATGATTCCGCTGGCTCCTGCCGCTTTATACGGCGTCTTTCTGGAGCCTTCCGGAGGGATGGTGGCGCTGTGTTACCTGATTGGAATGGCAGCCATGTTTTTTACGGGGATGAGCTATAAGGCAATGGCCAAAAAGTATCCCCTTGCAGGCTCTGTATACCTTTATGTTCAAAAAAGTGTATCCCCGGCTTTTGGATTTTTAACTGGCTGGGCGATCCTTTTGGACTATTTCCTGATGCCGGCAACGGTTGTCATCATCGGCAGCTCCTTTGCCAGCAGTCTGCTTCCCGCAGTGCCGGTATGGGCATGGACTCTGTTCTTCATCGCTTTCTGCACCATCGTCAATATTCTCGGTGTGGATCTCATGTCAAAATGCAGCTGGATCCTTTTTGCCCTGCAAATTGTTGTCATCATAGCATTTATTGCCTGCACCATCCGTCTATGGATCAATGGAACCATTCATTTCAATACCATCTCTTTTTACAATCCCGAAAGCTTCAATCTATCTGGCATTTTGCAGGCTACGGGAATCGTAATCCTGAGTTATCTTGGCTTTGATGCTATCAGTACGCTTGCTGAGGAAACCGTGAAACCTGAGAAAAATGTGGGGAAAGCAATCATCTATGCGATCCTGCTCATCGGCCTGATCTTCATTGTTATTACCTTCTTCTGCGGAATTGCCTATCCCAATTATCAGGAACTGAACGTAGACTCTGCATTTATTGATATCGTTGACTTTGTAGGAGGCTCCTGGCTAACCGTACTGACCACATTTACATTGGTTCTCTCCTTTGGAATTGCAACCTGTCAGGCTTCACAAGCAGCGGTTTCCAGAGTGCTCTTTGCAATGGGCAGAGACGGCGTGCTCCCAAAATCTCTGGGGAATATCAGTGAAAAATATCAGACTCCTGCGGTTGCCATCATATTTGTAGGAATTGTGATCACCCCAATTGCACTATTTTGCTCGCTGGGCCTCATTTCCACCATGGTCAGCTTCGGTGCATTGTTTGGATTTCTGCTTCTCAATGTATCTGTTATCTGGAGCTTCTACATGAAGGATGAGGAAGGCCGCAGAAAGGATCCGTTAAAGACCGTATTCCTTTATCTCATTTGCCCGCTGATTGGATTTGTGGTTTCTCTCGCTATTTTTATCAATCTGGGAATCAATGCACATGTAGTGGGATTTGGCTGGCTTGTTTTGGGCTTTGTCTATCTGGTGTGCGTAACAAGAGGGATGAGAAACCCAGTTCCTCAGCTGGATTTGAGCTAATATTTTAAAGGTGAAGAGCCGTTGTTTCGTAATTTCGAAGTAGCGGCTTTTTCTTAATGATTCGTACTGATGGAATTGCAATCCGCTATTCTGTTTGTATTAGCTGCTTACTGAAGGAACGGCAAGTGCGGTTCTTTTTGTTATGATAGGTCAGAGGAGGACACCGAAATAAAATTATTGATTGCCATATAAAAAGAAAGATTTTAAACTGTATTTGAGGGAAATCTAATCAGATAGAGCAGGCTTTATGAGGATCTTTTAAATGAAAGGGTACAGTGCTGCTGGAAAGGTGGAGTGTGATGTGCGGAAGATATACTTTTTTTACGGATAAAGAATTGCAGGAGGTAGATGAAATCATCGATCAGATCAGCAATGAAATCCTGCTGGAAAAAATGAAGGCGGGAGAAATCTTTCCCACCAATGCAGCTCCGGTACTGCTGCCCCAAGGGGAGCTGGTCATACCAAGGATTATGATCTGGGGTTTTCCCAACTTTCGGAACAAGGGCGTTATTATCAATGCCCGTTCAGAGACTGCAAGGGAAAAAAAGCTGTTTGGACCATCGTTGGTGAACAGAAGATGTGTGATTCCCTCAACAGGATTTTACGAATGGGATCGGCACAAAAGGAAGTTTCTTTTTAGCATGTCGGATTCAAAGATGCTTTACATGGCAGGCATCTACAGCAAGTTTGAAGAAGAAAACCGATTTGTAATTCTCACCACAGGAGCGAACCGTTCGATGGAACAGGTACATGACAGGATGCCAGTGATTCTTCCGAAAAATAGGATCAAGGATTGGCTCCTGGATGCAAACCAGTTGGATGATATTCTATTTGGGAACCAGCCGGAATTGGTTAAGAGCGAGGCGGATGGGAACCAGCTGGAATTGGTCAGTATTATGGATGGAGCATAGACCTGGCAACAACTGCCTTATTCTTTCATAGTATAGTAGATACTGTTAAAATCATAGCGCGAGAGGGGCTATTGCATATGAAATATAAGGTGGCAATTTACAGTGATAAACTTTATGCAGATGATCTTTTATGGGGATTTACAGCTGCAGGCTGCGAAGCGCAAATCATCACGCCGGCATCAACACAAGATTTCAATAGATTAATAGGAGAAATAAATCCTGATTTGCTGATTCTTTCCTCCTATATGGGCTATTTCAAGGATACGATGCTTACTCATATCGGCTTTAGAAAATTACAAAGGTATAAGTGTGTTGCTTGGGATACAGAAGGAGTAGGCCAATTTGATCTGCAAATGAAAGGTTTTGAATTATCAAAACCCGATATGATATTCTCGATCTGTCCAGAGATGCTTGAAATACTCAGAAGCAAAAGCATTCCCTGTGAGAGACTTGATTTTGCATATAATCCC
This sequence comes from Clostridiales bacterium, assembly GCA_015243575.1. Classification (NCBI taxonomy): domain Bacteria; kingdom Bacillati; phylum Bacillota; class Clostridia; order Peptostreptococcales; family Anaerovoracaceae; genus Anoxybacterium; species Anoxybacterium hadale. The sequence continues at coordinate 2,311,478 of CP042469.1, read as the reverse complement.
ACAATTCATTATCCCAAATCATTGTCCGTAAATAATAATAAAACCATTAGCTTAGTTGGCAATGCATGGTTATGGTATTCGCAGCATTATCCTGAGCATTTCAGGTATCGCAAGGCAATTCCCATCCTATTAAAACCTTTAATTGAAAATAGTTACAAAATAGATTTTTATGGCAGCACAGAATATCAGCAGGTGATCAAAAATTTTCTGAATCTTGATGTGCCGCTTGAATGGTTTAAAGGCACAATTTCATATCAAAAGACGTGTGATATCTATAATAATTCCTTTGTAAATATAATCACACAGAATCATGAACAGACGATAACCAGGCGTACCTTTGAAATCTTGGGTTCCGGAGGTTTTGGCCTTTCTTGTTATAACACTGCCTCAAAAGATATGTTTGGAAACAGCGGCGGATTAGCAATTACAAAATCACCTAACGAGACCCTTGATTTAATAGAGCATTACAGAAGAAACGTGGATGACTATATAAAGGTTCGTAAAAATGCACCTGTTAGTGTACAGAATCACACTTATAAAGAAAGAGCCGAAACAATAATCCGTAAGATTTTTAGAACAGACAAATGACTGTTAGGCAACGCATAAAAACTTCAAATAAGTGTAGATATGGGAAATGGGCTGTCGCCCTAAAATTAAAACTGACGCAGCAGCCCAATTTCGCTATCTAAACTATAAGCTGAATTAACTGGTTCTCAGCCTTTTAATCAGTCCGATAATATAATCAAGATCTTCTTTTTTGAGGTCTCTTTTTGCGTCAAGAAGGACACGGGCGCTCACATCGTCATATATTTCCAGAGCTTTTCTGGCAGTTTCCTCATCCAAAACGCTGCTGTATCCGAATTGGTGCGCTGATACACCTTCAGGCTTCTTTTCTTCAGCTAGCTCCCAGCCCATAATCCATTCGGGAGAAACTTTCAGCGCTCTTGCCATCGTCTTTAGTTTGTCTAAGGGGATATTCTTAATCCCTCCAGTTTCATATCGTTGAAGGGTGGACTTACTCATACCCGTCAAATCGGCTAAATCTTGGAAGCTGTATTCTAATTCGATACGCCTTGATTTTATCCGCTCAACTATATTGCGCATGGTCTCTTCGGGCATTTTCCCAACTCCTTTCTATTTATTTGCTTTTATCATACACTAAACGTTTTAAATACGCAACAATAATTTTGAAAATCGTTGCGTAAATGGGTTGACAATTTTCCTGTAGTGGAATATTATGGGTTTATCCTAAATGTGCAACGAAGGGGGCAGGATCATGAAACGAGAGATTTTAAAACAAAAACTGTCTGAACAACATTTAACGCAAGGCCAGCTAGCTTCGAAAATAGGGATTTGCGAAAATTCAATGAGCAGAAAAATGAGGGGCAAAAGAGAGTTTCGGGTATCTGAGGTTATTGCAATCTGCAATGTATTACAAATTGCAAACCCATCAGAGATCTTTTTTGATGATGATGTCCTAAATTCGCAACGAAACATATCGTTTAGAAAAGGAAACCGATGAGTGAAACGGAGTGATTAGAATGATTGGAAGAGAAGACGAATTAAATCAGAGAGCAGAATACAAAGAGCTTGCTTTGGCCGCAGCCAGAGAAGCCATTCTTGAACTTACAGCGCAAGACAAAGCATCGGCTAAAAAACAGGTATTTCAGAATACCAATCTCCTGCTGGAGCATTATCTGGATTTGAAGGCATACTGCATACATGCGGTATATAAGGAATTTCCTATCAATCTGGAAGATGCCGTTAACCTTGAAGGGTATGAGATTACCATTCAATCAATTAAAGCAAATCTTGATGTAACAAGGATTATCCTGTCTCATGTGAATACTGCACTGGCGCTCCTGAAGAAAAAGTGCAGGGCGCGGGGTTTTGATCAAAAGTTCAGAGTAATTGAATTGATGCACTTGGATGAAAAGATGCAGGCAGTTTCCTGGCCGGAGAGAGTTCGTATCATATCTGAAGAGCTTCAATGTGAAGAAGCCAGTGTTTTGAAATGGAGAAATGAAATGGTTCGCGACCTGGGGGTGTTTTTGTTTGGTGCGGGCGGATTAAAGCTAGGATGGCAGAGCCCTTATTCCGTTATGCAGAATCGATGATCATTGACGGAATATTTCATCTGAATTAGCGGAATGTTATATTTGAATTGAAGTATGACCTAAGGGGGGCTGGGAATGAAATGTTCAACTTGTGCAAACCGTTGGCCCAATAATATGTGCCGGAGCATGATGAGAAAGCCAAAGGCAAGATGGTGCTACATGACGGCCGAAGAAGCAGTGAATGCAGAGCGGGCAGTAATTACATATATAGAGCAGCAGGAAGAAACGCTCGAAAGTGAAGAAGAATTAAAAAAACTCAGGATGATAAAGACAAAGGCACACTCCAGAATTACGGAACTGGAGGGCTGATTATGATACGGTGTATCCACGAAGATTGCAAATATCGCGGGCTGCTTGGCGAGAACATTGACTATTGCAATTATATCGGGCATGCGAAACGAGCAAGACGATGTGATCCTGCTGTTTGTGATAAGTATCTGTCAAAGCTGGAAACTGGAACTGCAGCTGCAAGAAAATCGGTCGCTGAAAGCTGCCAGTCGGATCTTTTTCAGCAGAGGTACTAGTGTGATCCGGCTGAAAATGATTCGATGACACTCTTCCAAGGATCGACCGCACAGCTAACTAAGGCAAAGGGATGAAACCAGAAAGGAAAATAGATGATCGCGAGAACGTATCAGGATTTACTGGATGAGATACAATTTTACAATACCCGAATCAGGCAGCTCAATTATGAAAGAGCTGCCCTTTTACTCAAACATGGGGCGCCGGCAGGACTCCGCGGTGCAAGACTTGATCCCTCGGGCGTTAAAAGTTCCGTGGGTTTCTTATCCGTGGAGGAAGTCTTCCTGCGGGTTCAGCAAATTGAGGCTTCCATCAGGGATTGCAAGCAAATGAAAAATCTGCTTTTAAAACAGCTGGATGAAATCAACAAATCCCTGTACAGGCTGGAGGGCCGACCTTATAAAATATTTTGGCTCCATAAATGTGAGAATAAGAACTTTAAAGACATTGCAGAAGAAGTGGGATTGTCCCTAAGCCAGGTACAGCGGATTTATAAAGATGTGCTGAATGAGGAGGTTGAAGCGGCAGGAAACTGAGCACTGGTTAAGAACAGGCAAACCAATGGGTTATTGGAGCCGTACGAAAAACGAAAATGAAGGAGATCAGGAAGAGCACTGAACTACTGCGTCCATGAAAACATAAAAAGTGCTATTGTAATGCGGAGGCTGCCGTTGTAATATGATATTGTCAGGAAGTTTAGATCGAGACTGTTGGATTCGTCCAGCAGTCTTTTTGTTCGCCCTCCATGGGCGGACTCCTCCTCCTCGACTGTCTGAACTTTTGGATTGTTCATTGGCATCACAGAAACAGGATGTTCGTTGTTCGCCAGAATTTTTGAATGATATCGTTTGAAAAGTGTGAATGGAAATCAGTGATTTCGTGATTCACACTTTTTTGTTGCTGAATTTAAATAGAAAGGAGGTGATGGCTTGATATCATACTTCAGTTTCATGAGCAGAAACGGCCAGGGAAAGAAACAAAGAATTGCTTCAATTGTTTTCTTGTGAAGGAGGGGATCGAATGATCAAATCGTACATTGATAAGAGAAGGGAACGGGTGGCCGGAATGCAGTCTATTGTTGATGCTGTCAAAACAGAAAGCAGAGCCATGGACCGTGAAGAAGCAAAAAAATTTCACTATTACGAAAGAGAGATTCAGAAGCTGGACATGGCCATTGAAAATTGGAAAAGGATGTGAACCTCAATGATTGTAAGCGAAATAACCTTGAATGATGTTGCCGGCTATCTGAAATTGAAAGACGGCGAATATACCCAAGCAGAACTGCAGATCTATCTGAATGCGGCCGTGGCTTTTCTAAAAAAATTTACCGGGTTTGATGCAGCAGGTTTGGATGAACATGAGGATCTCACGGTGGTGACCCTAATGCTCTGCCATGATATGTATGAGAATCGTAGTCTGCATACTGAAAAGCGCAATATGAATCAGATTGTCGAAATTATTCTGACACTGTACAATGCAGCCCGAGACTTATAAAACGGAAAGGAGCGGCATGATGAATTCAGGAGCGTTGAATCAAAAAATTAAGGTTCTTGCACTAAGCAGAACGGACAATGCCTACCAATGGATCTGCATCGATTCCATATGGGCGAAAGCAGAACCGTGCTTTGACAGAAAATCCTTTCAGAGCCGAAGGATGGTCAAGCCGGTTAAGTTCATCACCCGGAAAAATGGAATTACAATGAGTCACGCAATTTTATGGGAGGATGAACACTGCTTTATCATCAATATCACCGAGATCGACCGAATGTATCAGGAGATTACCGCGGTAGTTATAGAGCCTAAGCTCTGCAAGGTGATCAAGACGGAGGTTCATCTGGATGCCTTTAATAGACCCGTCTTAAGTGGTGTGAAAGAGATTTCCTTTCCGGGCAGCATTGTGGACTTGCCGTCAAAGAGAGAGACCGCCAAACCTATGTCGCGTCTTGAACTAAGGTATCTGCTGACAGTGCCAAAGGAAATCGAACTGCAGGCAGGCGAATTGATCTCAATTGGCAATACCGATTATGAAGTATGGATTCCGCGTTTATCCTTCAGCGATAAGAATCAATACGAAATTAGAGTAAGGAGAGATGTCTGATGCAAAGCGTAAAGGTAAAAGGCTTTGAAAAGCTCGATGGTGCAATTGATTCCTTGCTCGATAACCTTCCGGCGGCACGCAGCGAGCTTCGTAATTCCTTGAAAGAGATCATTCAGAATGATCCAAATGAGGCTCATGCAGAGAGTGCCGCAGCGCAGGAAGCTCAGAAATTTGCAGACAAAGTGGCAGACCGATTGGAGGGGGTATCATGATTGTGGAAAAAGAGATTCTGCTTATAGTGAATCAGATGCTTGCTGTGCAGTTTCCTCAGACGGCTGTCTATGTCAACAAATGCCCCGGGGATTTTATACGGCCCAGCTTTTTTATCGAACATGTTTCTACAGAACAGAAAGACAACAGCTGCAAAACAGTAATGAAGACGGTGGTTTTTCAAATTACATGTTTTGCTCCGGTGGACAGCCACTACCACTCCGATTCGGAACTACTGATGGAGAGACAGACAGACGTTCTCAATCTGTTTCGGAAAGGGTATATCGTTATTGGAGACCGGGCCGTCAAGGTGAAAGCCGTCAGCAGCGGTTTCAATGAGGGTGAGGCCTATGCGGAACTGCAATTCGAATATTGCGATGACCGCCTGGAGGAAGCCGGAAATGAAACGCTGATCGGTTCTGTAAGTACTAAGGTTAAATTAAAGGAGGGAGAGTCATGGGACTTCCAAATATCAATATAGAATTTAAAACAACCGCAGCTTCAGCCATTGAGCGCTCTGAGAGGGGCGTTGTAGGGATTATCGTAAAGGATGCTGCCAGCAACGGAGCATTTGCTCTGACCAAGACATCGCAGATTCCGGCAGCGCTGGGAACAGAGAACAAGGCTTATGTAGCAAGAGCTTTCAACGGCTACGTCAATCCGCCGAAAAAGGTTATTTTATATGTACTGCCAACTGCGTCAGAGGATCTCTCTGAAGGTCTTTCCTACATGGCCACGCAGAATATCGACTATCTGGCAGGTCCTCCAAGCATCAATCAAACGGAGGCTGCAGCTGTTGTCTCTTGGGTGAAGGAACAGAGAGCGGATGGTTATACACCCAAAGCAGTGCTGCCCAATACTGAGGCTGACAGCGAAGCCATCATCAACTTTACTTCCAGCGAGATTCTGGTGGATGGTATCGAATACACGGCCGCCCAGTATTGTTCCCGTATCGCAGGACTGGTTGCAGGAACGCCTCTTACGATTTCCTGTACCTATGCACCTCTTCCAGAGGTTACGGGCGTAAAAGGCATGACAAAGGATCAAATGGATGCTGCAATTGATGCCGGTAAATTTATTATCTTCCACGATGGGGAAAAAGTTAAGGTCGGACGCGGTGTTAACAGCCTCCAGACCACTACTCAGGATAAAGGCGCTGCTTTTAAGAAAATAAAGATCGTCGAAGCAGTGGATATGATGAACAGTGATATCCGCATGACAGCCCAGGATTCCTATATTGGAAAATATGCCAACAGCTATGATAATAAATGCCTTCTGATCGGAGCCATCAAGGGGTACTTTGCAACCCTTGAAACACAGGGTGTTCTGAAAATTGGTTCTGCCGTTGGAATTGATCTGGCGGCTCAGGAGGATTATCTCCAGTCCCAGGGGATCAACACGGATGACATGACTGCACAGCAAATCAAGGAAGCAAACACCGGAGATAAGGTATTTCTTACCGCATCTGCATCAATTCTGGATGCGATCGAAGATATCAGCCTTATGATTGTGATTTAATAAGGGAGGATATGAGTATGAACAGCGCAAAAAGAATTATGAGCGGAACCTGGGGCGAAGTCTGGCTTGACGGAGACTATGTTTCCGAATGCTACGGGCTTCAGGCGAAAGTCAGCTTCAATAAGGAGGATGTCAATCTTTGCGGAAAGATGGCCACAGACAAAAAGGTCAAATCCATCAGCTGTACCGGTTCGCTGAAGCTGCACAAGGTAAACAGCCGCATGGCGCTCGTCATCGGCGACTCCATGAAAAACGGCAAGGACCTGCGGTTTACCATCATTTCCAAATTAAAGGACCCAGACGCTTACGGTGCAGAGCGAATTCTGCTTAATAACGTTTCCTTTGATGATCTCACTCTTGCCGACTGGGAAGTAGCTACAAACGGAAAGGTGGAAGCACCCTTCACCTTTACAGACTATGACTTCCTTGACAGTGTGGAGGCCTAATCCATGGATACACTGGAACTACTGCTGAAAACGGAAATCCCCGATCTGCCGGAAAAGAGCTACAAGGTAAAACGTCTCAGTACACTCTGCGGCGCACCTATCGTTTTCCAGTTGAAGGCACTGCCGTATAACCGTGCAGCAGAGATCATCAAGGACCAAAAGGAGGATATGAATGTTCATATCCTTCTGGCCGGTGTGGTTTCACCGAATCTGAAATCTCGTGAATTGCAGGAAAAATACAAGGCATCAACTCCTGCAGAACTGGTAAAAGCAATGCTCCTGCCCGGCGAAATTGAGGATATCTCCAGAGCTGTCGAACTGCTGTCTGGTTACCGAGCTACCACGATTGAAGAGATTAAAAAAAAATAGATGAAGATCCGGAAACCCAGGTCATGTATTACCTGTTTTCGCGGCATCACATCCTGCCAGGCGCTTATTACAACCTGCCTCCGGGCGATAAGGTTGTAATAAGGGCCTTTTTTGAAAGACATATGGATGATCTGATAAACGCTGCGAGACCAGTTGTATAGGTTGTATCAATTGGAAAAAACAAATTATCAAGGTGGCGCGGCAATGACCAAGGTTTCAAAGATCGAATAAATCGGGAGGAGGCGAAACGATGGCACGGAAAATCAGCATTGAGATTGTGGCACAGGACAACTTTACCAAAACCCTGAAGAACATGCGAAGTGATACACAGAAATTCAATAAGGACTTGGAGACACTGGGGAATAAACTTAGTAAATTTAATGAAAGCATGACAATTGACACGTCGTCAGCCGAAAAGGGGCTTGAGAACCTTATTTTGGAGATTAGTAATACAAAAGCTGCCCTAAAAAGCTTGCAGGATGAGATGGTACATGGTGTTGGTTCTGAAACTATGGCTAAGGAATCGGAAAATATTGTTCAGGGTAATCAAAATGCGGAAAAAAGTTTTGGGAAGCTGAAAAAAACCATACAGGAGAGTAGTTTGGCTGGCGAGATGAAAAAGCTTGGGTTAGATCAATTCTCTGAAGCTGTCATTAATACGACTAATAAAGCTGTATCAGTATATTCGAAAAGTGCCCTTGGAGATGAGGAGGGCACAATGGTTAGCAATGCCTTTTCTATGGGGCTCATGGGAGCGCAGATGGGTGCCTTTGCAGGAATTGCCGGAGCCTTGACGGGAGCTGCAATTGGAGTTGGAATAGGACTAATAAACGGAGCACTAGAAAACTACTCAAAAAGAGATGACTCATTTAAAGCTTATTATGGCAAGCAGTACAACGATATCGACGAGGCAAAAAACGAAATGATCACCAGTGCCGCGAGCCTTTCACTTAGTAAAGCAGAAGGCACTATATTGCTGGATGAAATAAATAAATTGAAAGGCCTTAATGATGAGAACTTACTTGCGGCTGGAAACGCTTATCAAAATAAGTTGTTGAACGATGACGAAAATAAAGGTGATATCTACGATCAAATAGCTTTTTTGGAATCTGATGAGGGTAAAAAAAATGCAGAAATCGATACGGAATACGCCGATTTCATGGCAGGCCTGGAGAATAAAAAGCAAGCGTATGATATCGAAGCGAAAAAAGCCCTTGTTGCAGATCAATTTGATCAAAATGTAATTAATGACCTAAAGAATACAGGATATTCAGATGAATCTATAGAACGCTTTAAAACAATGAATGAAGAATTTAAAAACTCAGATACAAGTGTTCTTCAAAAGAAGAACCTGCAAATGGAGGCGGGGGCAATCTCAGCAAACGAATATGCAGGTGATGAAGACGTTCAGAAGGTTAAGGATTCGAATTTAGAACTGATCTCAAATTTACAAACCTCAGCAGAAGCAAATGATGCGGGATGGGTAACTGTAAGAGAGATTAATAATAAACTGACGGAAGGGCTTATGGCTGCCGGTAAGGAAGGGACACAGATAATACCTGTCAGGGGAATTACTCCTGCCGCTTATCGAAAGCAAAGCGCCTACGGCTTAAACTACGTCCCCTACAACAATTTTCCAGCCATGCTTCATGAAGGAGAACGTGTCCTCACAGCAAGTGAAAATCGCGGCTATGGAAAAGGTGGCGGAGTAACCGTAACAGGAAACAATTTCACCGTCAGGGAAGAGGCAGATATCGGGAAAATCGCCAGGGCATTATTCAGGGAGATCGAGAAGACCCGTATGGTCATGGCATATTAAGAAGGGAGGAATAAGGTTGCGTAAATTTATCTTCAGAGAACCGGATACCAGCAAGGAAATTGTTCTTCCTGTTACGCCGGGCAGCTTTAATGTATCCCATGGAGTGAAAATAGAAACTATCAATATTCATGGACTTGGCGATATCAATTTGGCGGGTTATGGTACATTATGTGCGTTTAAAATTGACTGCATGTTTCCATCCAAGCATTATCCATTCATTCAGAATCTCATGTATTCCGATCCGTATAAGTACATTCAGGAACTTGAGGTTTGGTGCGACGCCAGAAAGGTGATCCGTTTCATTGTCTCCGATACCATGGTAAATGTCCCGGTACTAATTGAGGATATCGCATATGGCGAGAGAGACGGAACCAGAGATGTCTATGCGTCGATTTCACTGCGTAAATACAGGACTCTGGCAGCAAATATTGACCCATCAGTGGGCACACAAAATAATGCAAGAGAGCCTGCCGCAGCACATCCCACCCCAAATGAACACAAGGTTGCATCAGGTGATACACTCAGCGCCATCTGTAAAAAATACTATGGCAATGCTTCCCTCTATCCCAAACTGGCGAAGTACAACAATATAAAAAACCCGAATCTGATCTACACGGGTCAGAGCATCAAAATTCCTGACAAGAGTTTGCTGGTTTAGGAGTGTGGTTTTAATGATTAAACTTTCAATTACAGGGAAAAACGGTTCAGTAGATATTTCGCAGCTGGTTCCAAGCATCTCTCTCTCAGGAGAATTTCAGCAATGTGCCAGAACCCTGGAGTTTAGCATGGTTGCTTCTGCAATCGATACAAATCTTCCTGTGGTATCCTGTGAACTCGGCAACCAGGTGGTTGTTACGCTTGATAGTCAGGAGCTGTTCAACGGCATTGTATTCTCAAGACATAAGAGCACATCAGGGAGCAGCATCAACGTTACCTGCTTCGACTATGGAATCTATCTGAAGCGGAATGAAGCGGTGTACAAGTTCCCCAATTGGACGCCGGAGGCAATTACGAAACGGATTTGCACTGACTTTGGAATTAAGCCTGGACGGATAGCAGCAACCGGGGTGAAAATCAGCAGAAATTTCATTGGGGTGGATCTCTACAGCATGATTCAAACTGCATACACCATTGCATCGGTCAAAACGGGGAAAAAGTATCAGATCAGGTTCAGAGGTCTCGAGCTTGATGTCATAGAAAAAGGAATGGCGAATGAGCCATTGATTTTAAGCAGCGGCAGAAATCTTATATCAGCCTCCACCACGGAAAGCATTGAAAGTATGATCAATCAAGTCCGAATCTATAATTCGAAAGACCAGCTGATCGATACAAAAGAAAATAGCGAGGCAGTGAAACTTTATGGACGGTTGCAAAGCTATCTCAGAAAGACGGATGATGAAGACGCAGCGAAGGAAGCTGAGAAAATACTGAAAGACTACGATGTATCACAAAAGATCACCGTAGAAAATTTGGGTAGTCCGCTTAATATCACGGGAAATACTGTGATTGTTCAAGAACCGTATACTGGATTGTACGGTCTTTTTTATATCGACAACGATGTTCATATGTGGAACAAAGGCCAGTATACCAATAAATTGGTTCTAAATTTCGAAAACATGATGAATGAAAAGGACGTGGGCAAGCTTGGCTAAGCAAGAACCAGATACTTGGTCAGGGATTGGTTGCGATTTACAGTTTGGGGAGGTGATTTAAGTGGAAGACAATCCTTTCACTTCTTTGGTAAGGGGGATTCGGGAGGAAGCGAAAAAACAGATTCCTGCATTTGTCAGGTTGGGAGAAGTAATTACTCCTGCCCCATTAAAGGTCAATGTGGCGCAAACAATTCAGGAGGAGGATGCACTTTTAAAAAGCAGCAGCCTGACAGAGTTTGAGACTGGAGAGCAGCTGCTTCTGATCCCTATTGAAAATGAACAACGATACATAATAATCTGCAAGGTGGTGGAGGTATGAGCAAAACACTTTTTCCGAGTATTCAACCGCAGACGTCAGAAGCTGAAAAGGCTATGCCGCTTTTTAAAGAGGTCAAATGGGACTTTATAAACAATATTCCGATTTATAAAGGCGGATCTCCTATGATTGTTTCTGGGAAAGATGCGGTGGTAGTATGGGCATGGAAAGCACTACACACACCGCGGTTTCGGCATGAAATTTATACATGGGATTACGGAAATGAGGTGGAATCGCTGATTGGCCAACCTTTTACAGAGGAATTGAAACAATCAGAAGCTGCACGTTACTTTGAGGAGTGCTTGCTGGTTTGCCCTTATATATCAAGTGTTTCCGATGTAACAGCAGCGTTTTCCGAAGGAAATCTAAAGATTCAGGCCAGCCTAAAAACAATTTATGGGGAGGTGGAAGTGAATGTATGAACATTATACAGTTGAGGCGATCAAAAGCGATATCCTGAGCAGACTGAATACGGATATCAATACCAGCGAAGGCAGCTACACAAGCGATATGGTCAGTACCGTAGCCCATGAAATATGGAAATACTATCAGGCCCTCGATGCCGTTGTGCCAATCGTTTATATTGATGAAACATCCGGGGAATACATAGACAAGCGATGTTCGGAATACGGCATTAAGCGAAAACCAGGAATGAAAGCGACAACACAATTAACCTTTACTGGAATCGACAATACAAAAATCGAGGCAGGAAAGGTCTTTCTTACAGCAGAGGGACTGCAGTTTGAGACCGATTCGTCTGTGACGATAACCGGCGGCATGGCAACGCTAAATGCAACTGCTGCGGAGATTGGCAATGAATACAATGTGGATGCTGGCACAATTACGCATCAGATCGTCACTGTAAGCGGCCTCATCTCGGTTACGAATACGAAGGCTGCCGGAGGTACAGACGAAGAAACTGATGCTGCTTTGGTTGCTAGATTTTACGATTTCCTCCAAAACCCCGCAACATCCGGGAATGCCTCCCATTACAGACAATGGGCTCTGGCCGTGGATGGCGTTGGAGCAGCGAAAGTCACGCCATTGTGGGATGGACCTGGAACAGTCAAGGTGCTGATCACTGGGGATGATAATATGCCTGTGGATTCGACGATTGTTGATAATTGTGCCTTAAATATAGAGGAACATCGGCCTATCGGAGCAACTATTGCGGTTAAGAGTGCTGAAGGGCTGGAGGTTAATGTCTCTGCTGCTGTGGAAATTGACACCTCTACAACCGTATCAGTTGTAGAAGCAACTTTTACAATGGCTCTCGATTCCTTTCTAAAGAATATTTCATTTTCAAAATATACAATTTTATATAATCGGGTTGCAGCGATGCTTCTTGGCATTGATGGTGTAATTAATTACTCTGAACTAACAATCAACGGAGAAACGGAAAATGTGAAAATCGGACCTGATCAGGTTCCCGTTCTTGGATCAGTGGAGGTGACTGGATCATGAATCTGACTCATTTACTGCCGGATTATTACAAAAGTTCTACGGAAGCTGTTAAGCTACAAACTGCGTTTGGAACATGGACAGATTCACTTTATTCTGCGAAAACTGAATTGCTTCGGCAAATGAATGTGTCAACTGCAACTTGGGGATTAAGTACATGGGAGAAAGCACTTGGCCTTGAGACAGATGCTACTAAGCCATATTCTTTTCGTCGAGAAAGAGTCATGAGCAAGCTGCGAGGAGCAGGGACAACTACTGCAGCGATGATTCGGAATGTGGCAGAGAGCTTTTCCAATGGCGAGGTTGCTATTATTGAATATAATCATGAGAATCGGTTTGAAGTCAAATTCACCGGGACTTTTGGGCTGCCTCCTAATATGGCGGATCTGACCAAGGCCATTGAGGAGATCAAACCGGCGCACCTGGCATATTCATATGTATTCATATTTAACACGCATGAGGCGCTCAGTGCTTATACACACGCAGAGTTGTCTTCCTATACACATGGCCAATTAAAGAATGAGGTGAGAATATAATGGCAACAACAACTGAGAATTATGGGCTTAAAAAGCCGCTGACGACAGATTACTATGATGTTGAAGTTCAGAATGAGAATATGGATCGCATTGATACGGCGTTGAAAGAAGTGGAAGAACATTTCGAAGTGCTAGATGATCAAAATGTAAAACTAGGTGGAGAGCAGATATTAACAGGAGTAAAATTCTTTCCAACATTAATTAGCAATGGCGATAACAACCATCTACAGTTTTTCCGCAACTTTTCAAAGGAATGGCATGTTGAAGCATTGGAAAACAAGCTTAGCGTTGTGCAGAGCGGAACTGCAGAAAGACTTGCAATTGGTAAGGATGGAAATGTTAGTGTTAATGGTTCATTAAACATTTCAGCCCCAACCCAGAGCTCCCATGCGGCAAACAAACAATATGTGGATGATAATAAATATGTGCATCCGACCACGGCGGGGAATAAGCATATACCAGCAGGAGGAGCTACAAATCAAGTACTGCAATATTCAGCAACAGGAACTGCAACGTGGCAAGACTTATTGGCCAGTGAAATGGGATTATCATCGGTAGTTGCAGCATTGTTTGGAGTGTCAACAGTTGATGATGCCTTGAAAATGATACCTCCTAAACAAAATATAACAGTAATAAGTACTACTGGAAGCTGGAATCCTCCTAGATCTAATATGGAAATAGCCGTGTTTATGATGTCCGGCGGAGGTGGAGGCGGCGGAGGTGGAACAACTGGTAGTTCAATCGCGGCAGGAGGCGGAGGCGGAGGCGGAGGCGGCTACGGGGTATCCATAGATAGTTTTTTTGTGACGTCAACTTCTGCGATTCCGATCGTGATTGGGGCTGCTGGGGCTGCTGGGGCTGCGGGTGCAAACGGAGGAGATGGAGGAACAACGTCTTTTAATGGGATATCAACTGTAAAAACAGGTTTAGGCGGTAAAACAGGATGGTCAGGTGGAGTAGGCACTGGAGGAGATGGATGTAATGGCGGAGGCGGAGGCGGATCTTACGGAGCTTATACTGGAAGTTCCGTAAATGGCGCGACTGGTGGAGCTGGTGGACTATATACACGTGAAAATGGTAATCCCGGTGGTAACTCAGGACAAGTAGGTGGGAGTGGTGGAAATGGATACTACAGCCAGTTAGCAGGACTCGGATGCTATTGCGGACCAAACCGAACAATGTATGGAGGCGGAGGCGGCGGAGGCGGCGGAGGCGGCGATTCAAGATCCTCTGGCGCTGGAACTGGCGGAAACGGAGGAGCCGCTGGAAATAGCGCTGGAGCTGGAGGAAAAGGCGGAGGCGGTGCAAGTAATACGGCTGTAGGAGCCGCGGGTACTGCCGGTGTTTCTTCTACAGTAAAAGGCGGAGGCGGCGGAGGCGGCGGAGGCGCTGGAGGAAACTACGGTGTAAACGCTGGTGGAGCGGCTGGAGCTGGAGGAGCTGGAGGAGCTGGAGTAGTAGTTATATTATATTAAGAACGGGGAGAGGAAAAATATGTTTCAAAACAATTGGGCATTTATTGAGAATGGTGTATGCACCAACATGGGATATTTTGAATCTATGGAAAAAGTCAAAGAGTTCCGGGCACTCTGCGATGGAACTGGAATGTACGACGATCTTGTTCCGGAAGAGCCAGGTTTTTGGATTGGTGACTATTACATAGACGGCGTTTGGATCCATCCAATATCAATACCCTCTAAACCTGCTCAATCGGAAGCCTCAAATGGAACAGGAGAGTAAAATAAATAAAGAAATTGAAACCTGAACGGAATACTTCGAACTCCAGTGATATGTTAGTATCTATGTTGGAAAAAGCCTGATCGCACATAGTTGTCGGATTATCGCCCGATAAGCATCAGGCAGTCAGGGAAATACTGATTAATAACGGAATGCAGATTATTTTAAAGAATCGCTCTTCAGGGGAAATCCTCTATGTTTTTGGGAGACTGGCAGTAGCACTGACGATACTATATTCAAGAAGGAGATTGAACCATGCTCAACGAAATAAAACAGTCCATAAAGGACAAGCTTACAGCCTTGTTCCCGCCAGAAGAAGGCTATGCTCTCTTTGACGAAAAAGTTCCAGAGGGCAGTGAGAAACCATATTTCTTACTCTTGTTGACGAAGCAGACCTACAGCAAGAAACTAAAAAACAAATACCAAAGTATACTATATTTTGATCTAGGGTATTACAGCAATCTAGATACCGCCGAAAATAAAAAAGACCTGATGAGGGTACAGGAAATTCTCGTCAGGTCTTTTGATTCGGCGGGGACATACCGGGTCAGGAACAAAAGTGCTCAGATAATAGAGCAAGTATTGCATGTAACCTTTGATATCAGCTATTCAGAAATGAAAGTTGAGGAAGCTGTATCTATGCAGCAAATAGAAGCTACAACTAGTGTTTGAAAAGGAGGGTCATCATGGGAGGATCATGGACCAGTCAAAACAAGATTTTACCGGGAGCGTACATAAACTTTCTCACCAACACGGCATTGTCGATCACGCCCGGTGAGAGGGGAATTGTCGTACTGCTTCAGGAGATGTCTGTTGGTGCTGCAGGTGAAATGTATCCTGTAACAGCAACGGATGCAAGCAGTTATCCAAGCGGAGCAACTGATGCGGATAAGATTTTGGTCAATCAGGCTCTGAAGGGAGCAAAAACGGTTATCGTATATAACCTTGGTTCAGCTCATGATTCCAGCGCGCTCACCAGTGCTTTGGATTCATTAAAAACAGTTGACTTTAATACTCTTTGCTATCCTTTTACCGCAGCAACCCACGCTGCCAGCCAAGCGGCCATTAAGACTTGGATCACAGCCATGAGGGATACAGAGGGTCGTAAGATTCAGTCTGTTCTGGCGGATTATTCAGGCGATTCTGAAGCAGTCGTCAATGTGACTCAGGGCGTGAGATTATCGGACGGCACAACACTTACCAGTGCTCACACAACAGCCTGGGTAGCGGGTGTTACTGCAGGAGCAACAATTTATCAGTCCAATACAGGAAAAAAGTATACAGATGCCATTGATGTCGTTCCCAGACTAACAAAAAGTGAAATGGAAGCTGCTGTGTCAGCCGGTAAATTTATATTCAAGGTTGATTCTGCTCAGAATGTTACCGCTGTTTATGACATCAATTCGCTGGTTTCATTTACTGTGGACAAAGGTGAAATGTTCAGAAAAAACAGAGTGATGAGAACCATCGATGGAATCAATAATGACATCGTTGAGATCTTCGAGGCAAACTACGTCGGCAAAACCAACAATAACGCTGACGGCAGGGCTCTGCTGAGGGCAACCTTGGTTCAGTATTTTACCGAGCTTCAGAACCTGTCTGCAATTCAGAATTTTACAGAGGATGATGTAACGGTTTCTGCCGGTGTTGACTCTGATGCAGTGGTCATTGATAGCTATGTTCAGCCAGTAGACAGCGTCGAGAAAATCTATATCACTGTGAACTTAGCTTAATAGGAGGATAAAATCATGTCAGATAATTATACAAGAATCGCGGATACCATATCCTCTCATGAGGGGAAGGCCTATATTACCATCAACGGGTCAAACAGGGAACTGTTTGAGGTATCCACTTTGAAAGCACAGCTAGGATTGACCGTATCAGCAAAAAGAATGCTGGGCAGCAGAATGACGCAACACAAGGTGACTGGGGCAGAAGGAACCGGAAGCCTGACCATGTATTTTATGAACAGTGAAGTGCTGAAACAGGCATTAGCTTACCTTAAGGAAGGCAATTACAACGGAATCACACTGCAGGTATACAACGAGGACGCTCAGTCCACCGTAGGAAGGCAGGAAGTCGTTCTGTCAAATGTTATATTCGCATCCATTCCGGTGGCGGTGCTTGATGACAGTTCTGATGATCCCATCACTTTTGACACCGACTTTACCTATGACGGAATCAACGTTCTGGAAAGCTTTGCGCTTCCGGAAAACTACAGATAAGAGAAGGAGCCTTGCGCTCCTCTCTTCTTTCAACAATTGTTAGGAGAAAACAAAATGAGTTCAATAAAAGCATTTTTAAACCCGGTTCAGATCGGGAATCGTGAGGTCATCGTTTCGGAACGGTTTCTGGGGGAGGACGGTAAACCGAGCCCCTTTATTATAAAGCCCATCACGCAAAAGGAAAATGAACAGCTGATCAAGAAATATACAAAGGTCGACAAGAAAGGCGTTGAGACCTTTAACCGTACGGAGTATGTCCAGGCGTTGACGGCAAGTGCTGTCGTGGAACCAAATCTTTCGGATGCAAAGCTCCAGGATAAGTACGGACTTGGTGAAACTGAGACGCTGAAAAACATGCTGCTCATCGGAGAATTTGCAAACCTGGCTCAGGCAGTTCAGGAACTCAGCGGCCTTGATAAAGATATCAACAAGGATATTGATGAAGTAAAAAACGAATAAGGGAGGGCGATGCCGAGTTTAACTTGGCACACTTTGCCCTCCAAAAATTGCGTATCCTTCCTTCACAATTAAGCTCCATGAGCCATGAAGAAAAAGCATTCATTTATGGAAGCATTATCGTGCGCGTTGAGGAAGAAAAAAATGCATCAAAAAATATTCCGAAGAAGGGGAGGAAAAGGTGATGAGTACTTTAAATACGTCACTTGCGCTATACGATAGAACTTCGGTTTCAATGCAAGTGCTATCGAAAATGGCAGATACGGCATCTATGAAATTTGATCAGACAAACATCTCAGTCAACAATCTGAATAAAAGCTTAAAAAATACGGAGTCTAAGGCCGATTTAATCCTTGATGTTATAAAGAATGGCATGAAGATGGCAGATGAATATACGCGCGTGCAGACGAGAATAAAGGCTGTAAATAATGAGCTGGGAGTACAGGAGAATCTTCAGGAGAAGATCTTTGCTGCGGCGAATCGTTCAAGAACTTCTTATTCCAATATTGTGCGTACTTTTTCTGATCTTAAAGGAATGACTAACAGCTCCTTGTCAAACGATGAAGCGTTAGGATTTTCAGAGCTGATGCATAAATCATATAAGCTTGGCGGAACTGACGATGCAACTCAATCTGCTGGAATTGATCAAGTAATAAAATCAATGGGAACAGGTACGGTCGATGATGGAGTTTTTGATAACATTACAAAAAATGCGCCGGCTATTTTAAAAGCAATGGAATCTTTCACCGGAAAATCTAAGCTGGAGCTTAGTAAAATGGCTGCAGAAGGTACCCTTACGGCAGATCTTTTGAAAAATGCTATGTTTGCTGCTTCAAATGATATTAATAGTGAATTTTCAAACTTGCCAATGAAGTTTTCGGAGGTACTGGACCGAATCAGAAATGTTACAATTGAAGCTTTTGGCGGCGTTATAGAGAGCATAAGCAGCTTTATGGGATCAAGTGAATTTGAGCCCTATTTAAATAGCATTATATTAGGTATTTATGCAATAGGAAGTGTCTTAAGCTGGTTGGTTGATTCAATAATTGGTGCATGGGACATCATCGGACCCATTTTATTCGCGCTGGCAATATCATATCTAAACGGTTTGAGGACAAAGCTCCTGGCATTAATACCTGCACTTTGGGGAATGGTTTCGCCCATTCTTGCGCAAGCTGCAGGATGGATTGCTGCTAGCTGGCCGATACTCCTGATCGTTGCTGCGGTTGCTGCCATAATATTTGTGCTTGGAAAACTTGGAGTTACTGCACAAAGCGTTTTTGGGTTTATCTTTGGCCTTGCATCTGCATTAGTGGCTATTTTCTTAGATATTCCAGTTTATATACAGAACGCTTTTATCGGAGCAATAAAGTTGATTGACCTTTTTATTACTTCGCTAATCAACAAATTCATATCAAAGATTAATTTTCTAATAGAGATCTTAAGCGGGCTTGAACTCATTGATGTAAATCCAATCGACAAGTTTAAAGGCTTTACAGAGGGTCTGGAATATAAGAAAACCTTTAATTACTCAGAGGTATTTGAAAAGGGGTCCAATGTAGGTAAGGGCCTTTATGATGCAGGAAAAAACAAAATTGGAGATATTAAAGATCAAATAAGCAGTTTTACAAATGGATTTGGACTAGGTACAGATGGATCAAATACGTTTGGATATGGCGGTTCGGATGCGTCAAATATACCTGGTTTTTCCGGTAGCAGCGACCTCGGCACTCCCAGCAATCCAGTTTCTGTACAGGGCACTGGCTCAAACGGAAATCTTGCTGTTGACATGGCGGAAGAGGATATTCAGTATTTGCGGGATATCGCAGAACGGGACTATATCAACAAATTCAGTACGGCTACAGTGGCGCCCAATATCCAGGTATCTTTCGGAGATATTCATAAGGAAGCCGATGCTGACAAGGTGGCCGGCAGAATCCAGCGGATCCTGAGAGAACAAATTGCCACAGCAGGTGAGGGGGTATATTGATGAGTGACTATGCGATCTTTTTTGATTATGGCAATCGAACGTATCGCTTGCCGGTCAATCCGGACGAAGTGAAGGTAAAAAGCTCCCTTTCTGTTGAGAAATATGAGGTGCTTGGGCTGGATCAGATTGCAGTTCCAACCAGAATGGAATTAAAGGAATACTCTTTTGACTGCGAGCTCCCTCGAAAAGCTTACCACTATGTGAGGACACCGAATCGGTTTAAGGATGCAGACTACTATTTAAAGAGATTTGAGAGATGGAGAAGCGGGCTTGTTCCAGTCCGCTTTATCGCCACCAATGGGATCGGCGACGATATCAACACGCTGGTATTGATTCGGGATCTGGATATCACGGAGCGGGCAGGTGAAGAGGGAGATAAATATGTATCCTTTTCGCTGATTGAGTACAAGCCCTACGGAAAGGCGTCTCAACTTCTCAAGATGGATGACGGTCATTATGTTGTGAAGGAAACTGCAGCTGCTGAAACGGAAAATCCTAAGAATTCCGGAACCCATACAGTCGTAAAGGGTGACACTCTATGGGCAATCTCGAAAAAATATTATGGCGACGGGTCGAAGTACACGAAGATTTATCAGGCCAATACAGACAAGGTAAAGAATCCAGCCCTGATTTATCCTGGTCAGATTCTGACAATACCAAATTAGGCGGTGAATCATGGAATTTCTATTAAATACAGATGACAGCACTTATGAGATCAGCCAGCTGGTGACGAAGGTATCCTATAAGGATTCGCTAAATGACGGGTGCAGCAAACTGGAATTTACCTGCATCAATGACGATCTTTCAGTAAACAACGGAAGTGCTGTGAGCTTTAAATTTAACGATAACAATATTTTTTTCGGCTATGTTTTCAAGCACGGTAGGGGGAGGGACAAAGAGATTAGTGTCACCGCCTATGATCAGCTGAGATATTGCAAGGCGAAAGACACGATCTTAGTGAAAAATGACACGGCTGCAACCCTCGTAAAAAGGATGTGCAATACCCTTGGCTTAAAATATGGGACGATAGAGGATTCCGGGTACTTGCTTGCGACTAGCTCCCATTACGACAAGACCTGGCTCGACATGGTCTACTCGGGAATCAGTGATACCGTATTATACCTTGGTAAAAAATATGCGTTACGAGATGAGTTTGGAAAAATCACCCTTCGAGATTTGGATAACTTGAGATTGAGCCTGGTGCTGGGAGATGAGAGCCTGGTTTACGACTATAGCTATGAACAGTCAATTGATGATGAATTCTATAATCAAATCAAGCTGGTCAGCAGAAATGATACCAGCGGAAAAGACGATACCTACATAGCGATAGACAGTAATTCCATTATACGTTATGGTTTGCTGCAATATTATGAAAAACTGGACAACAATGCGAATTACGCAAAGACCAAGGACATGGCAGATCAACTTCTGGGATTATATAACCATGAGGTCGAGAGCCTTAGCCTGAACTGCCTGGGTGATACAAGTGTACGGGCAGGAACCAGTGTTTACGGACAAATTGGAGACATCGAACTCGGCCGTTATCTTCTCGTAAAATCGGTTAACCACAACTTTCTGCCGGTCCATACCATGAGCCTGGAGGTGGTACTATGATCAACGAAATCAAAACAATCGTACATAACTATCTGAATTCCGCTGCCCTTTGCTGCTTGCTTACGGGCACTGTAACGAGAGACGGAATTAGAATTAGTGATAAGCTGATCTTGCCTGATGAATTGATCCTTGGAAATCTAAAGTCGTCTCTTATCATCGGGCAAAGAGTCAGGCTGCTGCGGAACCATGGCGGACAGCAATTCTACGTTCTGGAGGTGATTACCGAATGACAATACCAAAGGCATCGCTTTCAACCGATATTGAAATCGTTGACAAAATAGACACAAATAGAACCTACAGGCTGAATGAAACCAATATCCAAGGGTATGTTGACGGGCGGGAAGCGCTGAAACAAGCAGTTAATAAGGTCTTGAACACAGAAAAGTGCGAGTATCCCATTTACAGCTTTTCCTACGGAATTGAGCTGGATTCACTCATCGGCAAAGATGTTTCTTATGTGAAGGTGGAACTCAAAAGGAGAGTTCAGGAGTGCCTGCTGCGGGATGATCGCATTGAGAGTGTTGATGATTTTAACTTTGCTGTGACAGGGGACCAACTTCTTTGTACCTTCAATGTGGTTAGTATTTATGGAGAAATCACCATCACAAAGGAGGTGAATTTATGATGTTTTCTGATAAGACTTATGAAAACATTATGTCTCATATGCTTGGGCGGGTAGGCGCTGACGTAGATAAGCGAGAGGGAAGCGTGATCTATGATGCATTGGCCCCCTGCGCTTATGAGCTTGCCCAAACCTACTATAACCTCAATCAGTTTCTGGATCTGGTCTTCGGTGATACAGCCTCTGGAGAGTATCTCGATCGTGTTGTGGCGGACTACGGCATATCTCGAAAAGCAGCAACTCATGCTGTTCGAAAAGTAGAGACAAACGGCACCGTGAATATCGGAACCAGATGGGGGATCAACGATACAACTTATAAGATTACGGAATTGACAGCAACAAATGTCTACAGTGCCATCTGTGAACAGGAGGGTGATATAGGAAACCTCTACGACGGAGCACTGGAAAACATCGATAATCTCGCCGGAGTAACGGCAGTGCTGACCGATGTCATAACATCAGGAGCTGATGAAGAAACGGACGATAATTTGAGATCAAGGTTCTATGCGAAAGCGCAAGCGCCCAGCACCTCTGGAAATGCGGATCACTACAAAGAGTGGGCGTTAAAGGTTCAGGGTACCGGCAATGCAAAGGTTCTTCCCCTGTGGAATGGCCCCGGAACTGTGAAAGTACTCGTTGTTGATAGCAATGTGGAGATCGATGAAAGCTTGCCGAATTCTGTAGCAGCATTTATCGAAACGGTTCGCCCCATTGGAGCTGCCGTTACGGTTCAAAGTCCTGACTGCGTTCCCATTACAATATCTGCCAATATATGGCTCGATGGGTCCAGGAATTATAATGATGTACAGGCCTCGTTCCGGATCATGGTAGCAGAATATCTGAATAGCCTAGTCTTTAGGACATATTCTGTGAGCCACGCAAAGGTTGGAAGTCTGCTGCTTGATACCGCAGGGGTGAAAGATTACGATTCACTTTTGGTCAATGGAGGTACGGCCAATATTACCATAGGAGAAACGCAGGTCCCTACAGTAGGAACGATCTCTTTAACGGAGGTTGATTGATATGAGCTGGATGGAAATACTACCCCCTGTCTATGCTGGCAATTCAACCATGGAAGAACTGCAAAATATAGTGAACGATGAGTTGACAGAGGTATTAGGAGGCTTTCAAGAAATAACAAATGAGTGCTTTATTAATACATCTTTGAGCCTGCTGAGCCGCTATGAACAGATCTGCGGTTTGGATGTGGACGTCTCGAAGAGCAGTTCGTTCAGGAGAGAACGAATTAAGGCAAAAGTGACCGGCATCGGTACGGTGACAAAGCAGATGATCATTGACACTGCCGCATCCTATTCCAACGGAGAGGTGGAAGTGATTGAGGATGTTCAAAACAATCGTTTCGTCATTAAATTTGTAGGAGTTCTAGGTATTCCCGAAAACATGAGTGACCTCATTTTAACAATAGAGCAGATTAAGCCTGCCCATCTGGCTTATCTATTTGAATATACATGGATCTCTTGGAATCAGTATGAAAGCTACCATAATACATGGGAGGATTGGGATTCCCTGAATCTGACCTGGGATGAATTTGAAAGATATAAGGAGGCGCCATAATGGCAAGCACCAATAGAACGAAGAACTATAAGCTGAATCAATGGCTTGGCAGTGATTACATGAAGCGGGATGACTTGAATAACGATAATGAGTTGATCGACGCGGCATTAAAAAACAACGCTGATGCCCTGTCGGCAGAAGCTGCAGCCAGGAGTGCGGGGGATAGTGAGCTTAGGGATTTGATCAGCAGTGAGGCAGCTGCCCGGCAGGCTGCAGATGAAGAAATCAATTCGACGATAAAAAGTGGAGTTACATTGTCTCCCTCTATTGGACTCGGAATGAACTCTGTAATCCGCAGGTCTGACGGCATGACATCAATCCCCAAATTTACCATGCAAGGCAAGAGCTACGTAAATCTGCTTGGCAAGGATGGGAACTGTGAGGATGTGAGTAAGTGGGGAACTTATCAGGTAACGGCAACTTTAGATTCAACTAATAAAGTTTTTGGTAGCAATGGCATAAAGGCTACACTCACTTCAACAACTGGTGCAGTCGTAAAAGTTTTAAATACTTTGAGCACATTAGATTATTCTAAATATTACTTTGTGAGTGCTTACCTGAAAAATGGAAATGCAAGTATTGGGATAAGAGTTTATAAGAATAACGTTGGTGGCGGGAATGACGCATATTCCACACGTGTAACTGATACAAGTAAATTTGTAAGGTCTGGATTTAAAATGTCCCCATCTGATGTCAATTCTGGGAATTCTATTGGTATTGCGATTGATGGAGCAAACACCCAATATGCGTATTTTGACGGATTCCAAATCAACGAAATCACCGCCACTGAATACGCAACATTCTCCGAAGCCCAGCTCATGGAAAAATATCCCTACGTTGACTCATACGCTTGCCTCCAGAACCCATATATCGAAGTACGGCATGACAACCTTGTTAGGAATGGAAATTGCGAGGAAGGAATTGCATGGTGGGTGCCGTTTGACCCTTCTACAGGGACGCTGTCAATTGAAAATGGTAAGTTTAAATTTGTTACTACCACTTATAATAATATAGGGAATGTAGTAAATGTAAAGCCCAATACAAACTATTATTTTAGTGCAAATAAATCAGGAACAAACAGTAATGCACAGGTTGTAAATATGGCTGAAACTATTGCATTGAGCACTGGTGGCACATTTAACACAGGCTCAAATACTCAAGTAAAGGTTAGAATGACCAATGCAGGAGCCAATACTTGCTATTATGATAGTTTTGTGCTCGTAGAAGGAACCACAGCTCCAGCATCATACAAGCCGTGTCGAATTGATCGTTGCGTTATCGAGGGAAAGTTCACTTCTGATGATACATTCACATATGAGAACGGTAAAGTATCTGGACTACTGAACTGGAAACACAGGACGCTGTTCGGTAAAGACTATGATTGTGCGTATAACTTAGATTTTGCCGGATCAAAGCAAATCGCAATAGCCAATTTTCTTAATAACGTAAATGACACCTCTCTAACAAAAATGATTGGCTACGATGGTTCAATCATTCCCCAGATACAAATAATAAACGGTGGGAATCAAGGTGCCTTATACAATGGAGTCGTCTACCTTGGACTAAATGATGTAACCACTGGCTGGGGAGAATCGTTTAACCCAAATGCAGACGAAGTCAAGGCGTTTATGAATGGGTGGAAAGCTGTAGCATACAGTGGAGTGAGGTACGTTGGCTGGGTAAGCATAGTGGACGGTTCATTACCTACCGGTGCAGTAACATCTCTTGCTGTTGGTACTAACACATCAGGCCAAAAAGTGATTAATGTCACACTCGGAGAGGGCAATACCAAGTTTGCCGTTGGTGACTATATTTTTATTCCCGGATACGGATACGATCTTATAGCTGCTGTTTCAGCTAATTCCATAACTGTGACTAATAACCTGTATACTCCTGTTACAAATGGAATGAAGATAATGAAATGCGACAACGGCTCAACGAATACCTCTCTTATAACTTGGTGCAAAAACAACATAGCTCCCGGCTACGAAGGCTACCAGCTACACTACAAACTTTCAAATCCCGAACCGATCACTGATGTAAACGTCCATATCCACGGTGACATTCCGAAACTGGACAAAGGGGACAATTACGTGTACGTGGATACCGGGATGGTGCTTGGGGAGGTGGCGAATCCTTTAGCCGCTGACAGTTATTATAGGATAAACAGTAATTATGGTCTAGGTGGTTCAGCCACATGGTTAAAGTCAAAAGCAGAGACTATAAATAGTGTTTATAGAAATCAGATTCGTGATAGTGGATGGACAGTATTAAGTGGATCATCGTCAGAAACAAATGGACAAAGCTCTGCATTTATATTGGCGACAAACTACGATGTGAATGCTGTATATACCGTTGATTATCCAATTCTCAAAACCATGCACACCACGCCGACCGCGATTACGATGCAGTATCAACAGGACGTGCTGAGTGCGGTATCGGATCTTGCCGAAGGACTAAACAGTCGGCAGAAAGCAGATAGCGCTCTGGATACGTTGGTGGATGAAAGTACTTATGAGTATTTTAATAATATTGCATGGCAAGGGAGATTTATGAATCGAAGTGCGGTTGAAGCAAGATTAACACTAACATTAAAGATTACTCCTAAAAAGGTTCTGCCTATATTGACGTTTCAGCCTACTCAGATTGTATATTTTGATGGGTCAACAATAGCAAATATTCCGTTGTCAGAGTTTTCTTTTTCTGTAGCATCGCCTATCATAAGTAGAAATCACATTATGATTTTTGCATCATATGTTGGTTCAAATTCCACCATAAGAGCAGCACTTTTTAATAACGGAGGGTCTATTTCTGGAAATTTAACTCTTGATTGCCGAGGGAGGTTATAACCATGCTATATAAAGACCATGAGATTGACATATCAACAACCAACTATACCGCGGGAGTGGCTATCATACCGCTCCCTGACGGATCAATCGTCTGCATCCCAGAGGAAGGGGCTACGGTAGAAGAACTGGAGCTTATCCAACGGATCAGGGATGATGTTGAAAGCCGCCCGGCTCCTGAACCCATCGATGTAGCACCAGAACCAACAACAGAAGAATATCTTGTTGATCTCGATTTTCGCCTGTCGATGATCGAACTTGGATTATAAAGGAGGATTAATTTATGACCTATACATATTGCAAAAAGGTGATCGACAACACCACGTACAAGAGTCAGGACCAGAAGGACGAAATGCAGGTCAAGCTCGATGTTTTCCTGCTCAATGACAGAATCACTCAGGATCAGTACACTGATTTGGTCGAACTGCTGACCGCAAAGGTGATAACCGCTTAGTGCTAACTCAGTAGCAAATTAAAGAACAGGAGGCGATATCCGTGTTTGAAGCTATGACCTATGACAAAATCCTTTCTGAAATGCTCGGCAGTGTAACCTCTGATGTGGACAAACGGGAAGGAAGTATTGTTTATGACGCGCTTGCGCCATGTGCATATAAGCTTGCTGAGATATATTCAAACCTCAGCAACTATACAGATCTCTTTTATCTGGATACTACGGTGAATGACTATCTTGACAAAAAGGCTGCGGATTATGGGAAGACCAGAAAAGGCGCAACTTATGCAGTGCGAAAAGTAGAAACTACCGCTGCTGTTGACCTTGGAACAAGGTGGGGACTTGAGGATACAACATATAAAATTGTAGAATTTCTTTCTGAGAATGTTTACCGTGGTATCTGTGAACAATCTGGTGAAATCGGTAACCAATATCGAGGGACTCTTGAGAATATTAGTAATGTAAGCGGAGTTACAGCTGTATTGAGTGACATTATCACTTCTGGCACTGAAACGGAATCGGATGAGGATTTTAGAAGCAGATTAAAATCATACATCATCAATCCTTCGCAGAATGGTAATGCGGCTCAGTATCTTGAATGGGCATCAGATTATGATGGGATTGGGGCAGCAAAAGTATTTCCTCTTTGGAATGGAGGCAATACTGTTAAAATTGCAATCACAAACCGTGAAAGGCGTCCGGCTGAACCATCCTTGGTTGTGTCTTTTCAGGAATATCTCGACCCAAAGTCTGAGGGACTGGGTAATGGAGTAGCTCCGATCGGAAGTAAAGTAACTGTAACTGGCGGGACTCAGAAGAATATTTTGGTTGCTGCTAATGTAACGTTAAACGAAGGATATTCCGAGGCAAGCGGAACTTTAGATGCAATTACAAAATATTTAGCTTCAGTTACTTTCTCAAAGAATAGTGTGAGCTACATGAGGATCGGAAGCGTCATACTTGACTGTGAGTCGATTGCAGAGCTGAACAATTTGACAATTAACTCCGGAACGTCTGATATCGCACTAAATCAAGATGAAATTCCTGTGCTGACAGCACTTAACTTAACGGTGGTGGGATAAACATGATCAATTTTATTAAATACACAATTGATGGAGTTACCTATACTCTTGTTAACAATGGTGATAACACTTGGAACAGAGATGAAAATGCACCAAATGCCAGTGGAAATTATCAGATGACCTTAACAATTATTGAGGATGGTAACATAACCAATTTAGATGCGTCTGATGACATCTATGAAATGTACCTTGATATTCTTACGGGCACAGAAAAAAATACCCAGCTCGGAAGTTATGTGCCGGATTTTATTTCGGATACAACTGAAATAGCTTCTGTTTTCAATGCAGAAAATGATTTGCTGGATCACTTGGGAGATGAAATATCCAAAATTAAATCCAACCACTTTATTACAACCGCATCAAATTATTCTATTTCCAGAATGGAAAGTTTTTTGGGGATGAAGGGGTTAGGGACTTTAGAACAAAGAAAAAGCTACCTGATCTCACTAAACCAAAAAGGAAACAAGCTGAACGTGCCTGCGATAAGGAATATTGTAAAATCGATTGCTGGAAGTGATTGTATTGTAACGTTCTTTGGTGCTGAAGAAGAGAGCAATCCTGACAAGGCTTATGGATTACTGAAGATACAGGTTCTCAGCCCAGACAGTACAAAAAATTATCGCTATGCAGATATTGCCAGAGCTTTAGCACCTTTGGTACCCAGTCATATTAAGTTGTCCGTAATAAAGTATTTTGCTACCTGGGGAGATATTCTTAATGACTTTTCGGACTGGTCAAGCCTATCCTCCAGGGAGGATTGGCAGGTCGTTCGAGAGTATATACCAAGTTCTTAGCTCAATTTATTAAAAATAAAAAAACTAAGAGCAGTAAATAAAGGAGTGTGATTCCATGTCAAAATTGACGGGAAATTATAAGTTTATAATGCCAGAGTTGACAGACAGTCCTCCTGATATCACTGTCATGAATTCAAACTGGCAGGAGATCGATGCCAAGCTGAAAGAACAAGATGAGAATAACAGTGAGGCTAAGAACTTAATCAGCATTAGGCCTACAATGACAACAACGGATCTTGCTTATTATGTTAATACAACGACTGGAAACGACAGCAACAGCGGCCTAGCCTCTGGTATCGCGTTTAAGACATTACAAAAGGCAATAGATTCAATTCCTCCGATAGTTAATCATACCATTACAATTAACGTTGTAGAGGGAACGTACAATGAAGACGTGTTGTGCGAAGGATTTACAGGAAAAGGCCGAATTTATATTAACGGAGATACTCGGGTGTCGACGTCTCGAAGTGTTAAAAGTATTTCATGTGGAAATAGTGCGATATACATAACTATTACAGGGTTCAACGTTATTGGACGAAATTCATCAGCTGCGGCAATAAATATGTCTCGAATTAGCTATTTTGTAGTGAACTACTGCAATATTGTGTCAAACGATTTGATGGCAATTGGAATCGCAGCCTATTCCAGCAAGGGAATTGTTACTAATTGCACTATTTCGACTAAGCTGCACGGCGTGTACGCTTGGGCTTCGGATGTGATAAGTGACACTAATACTGGTACAAGTAATAATTATGCGCTAACTTCTGTTCGGTCCTCCGTATTATCTAAAACCGGTTCTCAGCCTTCCGGCGCTGAATACAAAGATGGTGGCATGGTTGTGGATTTGAGCGGTGTGCCGTCAGGCACTCTTCCAACTTCTGGAGGCACTTTATCAGGTCCGCTGGGAATTGTTAAAGTTGCACCGGTTATAGCTCTGGATGACACGGTTAGTGGGCTTTCGGGCAGGCTTTTCGAAACCGGAGGTTACACTTACCTAAGAACCTATAAGAACGAGTCCCAATACACACAGTTTGCATTAGGTCAGTATTCGCAGCCAGTACACGATTTGTTGCAACTGTACAAGCTTGGCAGCAGTGTGTATCGGGTGTATCATGAGGGAAACATAACTATGTCGACCGTTGCACCTATTTCTGCGCTTGCAGAAGGTGCGCAACATCAGGTTTATTAAGGTGGTGGTACTGTGACTATCTATAGAGGAGTTACCGGCATCAACAGGGAAATTAAAGAGCAGTACAGAGGGGTGGGTGGCGTCAACAGGGAGATTAAGGAGCAGTGTCGAGGATTGGGTGGGGCAAACAAAAAGGTATTTGAATCAAAAGTGAATCTGTATAACTGTGGTAACGAATATACAGCCGTAACTGGCGGGTGGAGAGAAGGCTATGTATATGCGGTTCGAGGGACGCTCGCAAAAAATTTAGATAATATTTACCTGCATGTATACAACGGGAGCGATATATATGCTGAAACTGCTCTTCCATTGGATTTGCAAAATTATAATTACATCAAAGCTGCTGTGAATATCACAAGTACTGGAGATAAGGCAAAACTTGTGCTGGCTATAACCAGTGGGCCTAAGAGATCCTTTAGTAGTTTTATTGCCTCCCAAAATTACTGGTCGACAAACGGCGAAATAAGTTTGCCAATAGCATCATATACAGGGCTATACTACATAGTGTTGCAAGGCAGCAGTAGCACGACCCAAACATCTTCGTGTGCGGCAACCATTAAGAAGATATGGTTAGAATAAGGAGAATTAATCATGAAAGTTATTTTAAACAATGGAGCAGAATTAGACGCAATTTTGGTAAACGGTCAAACCCGTTATTTTCAGGGAGCAAACAGGGACAGCTTGGAATTTCAGTTTTCCAAAGATGCTGTGGCGTTTGATCATCTGGACACGCTCTTTATAGAACCGGAAAATACAAAAAGAATCACATTGCAGCAAGGGGAGAAAACCTATCTCCATGAGAATTACACGCTGCGGGTCAGCATGGGTCTTGCTCCGGTCGTTATCACTCCGGCCACGGGAACAGAGCCAGAAGTAATTGAAGAACGTTACAGTGTGGTTATGGCCCAGAAAACCTATGCGGAATTGCTGCTGGAAGCCATGCAGGAAACTGTAGATATCTTGGTGATGGAAAGCTTGGGGGTGTAGAGGATGTTCGAGACGATTAAAAGACTGTACATAAAAACGGGTAGTACAGATGTGATTACCAAAGCACTCGAAAAGGGTTGGATCACGCAGGCAGAAGCAGACGCGCTCCTTTCATAGTCTTGACTAAGTACTCAAAAGAACGCTTGAAGTGGTTCACGAATTACATTTTAAATAAAAAACTGCAGTGTGAATAGATTCTTTCCGATACCTTAATTCACACTTTTTTATTGCCCTTAATTAAAACAAGGAAGGAGATGACATGTCAGAAATATACATTTGGAAATCCAGACTAAGCAAGGATGCATATCCCATGGCAGACCACACAGCCTATGTTGCGGGAGACAAGGACAATCTTGACCCGGTGGTACTCGGCAGATGGGCGGCACTGGCCAAAGCCTACGGAGTTGTTATTGTTGTTACCAATCAGGGAGGATACCGCAGTAAATCAGATCAGGACGAACTGTGGTTAATGTATAAGGCCGGAAAATTGCAGCAGACTGCTGCCAAGCCATATACGAGCAGGCATGGTTTGGCTCTGGCTGTCGACTCCTCCACGCCTCCTTTTCGGAGAGCAAGTTCAACTACGCCAGTTATTCCAGAGGCTGTGCTGAATCGATATGGGCTTTGGCATCCTTATAGCAGCGAACCATGGCATGCTGAGCCAATTGAAACAAGAGGACTCACCTTTGCACAGATCAAGGCTCGGCTTGCGCCTATCGAAATAGGTGCTGCGTTTCAGCAAAAATATGGATTGGCGGAAAAGACGCTGAAATTTATTTCTGGTTTCAGATGGGCACCTGAGTTGGTTGAAAAACGAATGCTATCTGAAGGGCCGCTCCATTTAAGTGAACAGACAATAGATTATTTGAGGGACTATCCTTATTGGCCTGACCTTAAAACCAAGTTGAATATTGCAGAGTTGGCGTGAGCTTAAGACCAACCTCAATATTGCTGAATGGCTGGGGCTCAAGGCCATACCCAATATTTGGGAATCATGGGTGGAAAGGGGAATACAAGATGAAAATTTCAAAAGGAACAGTGATAAGAACCATGTGTCTTGGGATTGCATTGATCAATCAGATGCTTACGATCACTGGTCACAGCCCATTACCTATTGACGATGAAACTGTTAATTTGGTAGTTACGACAACAGCAACAATTGTCACGTCTCTTGCAGCCTGGTGGAAAAATAATTCGTTTACGTCAGCAGCAATTCAGGCAGACGAGATGTTGCAACAGATAAAGCAATCATAAAAGCAAGACACTTTCAGTTGATATGATAGGACGAGCTTGGGATAGAATGAGAGGAGAAAGAAATGATTCATTGGAAAATCACATCTAGAAACAGGGCCTTTTCGGTCAGAAACTTTGCTGCAGAAACTACCGGAATTGCGGATTAATTCTATGTCGATTATGACTTACATAGAAAGGTACTGGCCTGAATGGATCAGTGGCATTCTTGCTACGGTGTCCTTTGGAATTTTCTCAAGAATTATTATGAAATTTAAAAAGATGCAGCTACGGCAGGCAGCTACAGAATTGGGCGTACAAGCTTTGCTTAGAGCAGAGATCATTCAAATCTATAATAAATATATGGAAGCTGGATCTATGCCCATTTACGAGCGGGAAAATGCAGCGGAGCTTTTTAGTCAATATACAAATCTAGGGGGAAATGGTGTAATTAAAGAACTAATAGAGAAGCTTAATAATTTGCCCACTCCGCCGCTAACATAGCGAGAGAGCGTGCTGCGATAATCGACAAAATTCTACAAAAAATACCCCCCGCTTTCATGCAGGATATTATTATGCTGCATTAATAATGATGCGGAAGCTTTATAAAAAAGGGGGGTCGTTATGATTAAAAACTCTACATTCGTCGAATCAAACGCAGAAGCATTGATAAAAATTTTAGATCAACAAAAGTATCCTTTCGAAGCGAACGATTATTTGATTTTCATAACACGAGATCGTGACAGAGTAAGCTTTTTTGATATTGTTATTAGGGCCTTCCATCTAGGCGTGATCCTTGGGAAGCGTTCGGAACGAAGGAAAAAAACAGGTTAGAATTGGCTTTGTGTTAGACATCAATTTGAACCAAATACCTTTAAGTCTAAAAGTAAAAAGGGCGGTCACAAACCGCCTTTTACTGCTTATGAACGAAATCCACTTATGTCTTAGAACTAGTTTGTATAACCCAGAAAAGGCAGTAAAAAATCCGCCCCCCTATGAGGTGCGGATTGATTGTAAAGATTAGGCTACGCAAACGTTAGTAGCGCGCATCTTTCTGGAATCTCTGGAATCGGCTTCGGTGTCGTATGTCACCTTCTGTCCTTCGGACAGAGATTTGTATCCTTCGCTTTGTATAGCGGAGAAATGGACAAAAACGTCTCCGGATCCATTGTCATTAGAGATGAAGCCAAAACCTTTGCCTTCGTTAAACCACTTTACAGTACCATTATTCATAAGAGGTACCTCCTTAAAAATATTATCCCGTGCAAAAACAAAAGCCACAGCGTTTAAGTCAAAATGGAAATTGACTTAAGCCTGCAGCATCAATTAATACATTTAGAATTATTTTAATTATATATGATTGGAAACAAATTGTCAAATTATTTTATTTTTCCAAATATGAAAAACAGATCAAATTCTGAAAGTGAAATCCAGATTGTTGAGCAACTGAAAAAAATCGGCGTATTCTCGAACTTTGAGCATTCCATACGTTTTTCAGGATGGTAATGAAGTTGCAACAAATGATGCTGAAGTTGCAACAAAAAAGGAAGCCTAAGCTCCCTCCTGCTGCTTTGAGTTATATGGTCTCTTCAATCTGCTGTTGAAGAGCTGCAATGTCTTGGGTCCAATTTTTGATTGCACTTTTGTCGTCGTTATCGCGAGCCTTCTTAAGTGCTTGTTTATATGACAATAATTTAAGTTCCATTATTCTTTTGTCCATAACGTCACCTCCTATTTCGTACATTATACCATACTTTGAGGACGAATGCACTTGCGTGGTCATAAGGGGTGCGGAGTATTCTCTATTGGTTGTAACCGTATGTAAATTATGATATGCTCTGGTATGGGACAGTCTTCACTAATTTTGAAAGGAAGCTTGATTATATGAGCGGGCCCAGACAAATAATCTTCGAAAAGCTAAATGAACTGGGTATCAATTATGATCTTATTGAGCATCCTGCGGTATACACGATTGAAGAATTGGAAGTTGTAGACAGCAGCTATAGAAATAAGATTGTAAAAAACCTCTTTCTTAGGGATGATAAGAAAAAACATTATATATTGCTCGTAATTTCAAAAGATAAAAAAGTAAATCTGAAAGATTTAAGAATGAAAATAAAGAGCCGCCCTCTAACGTTCGCATCCAAGGATTCATTAAGCGAGTACTTGCGTTTGAGCAAGGGTTCCGTTACCCCTTTTGGAATCTTAAATGATGATTTGATAAGAGTTGAAGTTATGATTGACAAATCACTTCTGGATTATGAGCATATTGGAATTCATCCCAATGAAAATACAGCAACAGTGTTTATTCGCCCGAAAGATCTCGAACTTGTAATAACAAATCATGGAAATAAAGTTCGATATGTTGAACTATAGAGTTAAAAGATGACAAGCAAAAAGGACGGTTAAACCGTCCTTTCAATTGCCTTTATTCATCTGGTCGGAGTGCGGAGATTTGAACTCCGGACCAATTGATCCTAGTTGCAGAGATTTTCCGTTAGGCATTTATCGGTGTTCCGCAATACTCACATTCCGAAACTTTGCCAACGAAAACAACATTATTTGCACCGCAGCCGGGACATTTGACGGCAACTTCCTGTGCGCTAGCCTGAGCATTCGTTGATTCTTGCGCATATAAAACAGGCACGTACTGATACAAAATAATTTCACGGGTATCTTGATGGATAGAAGCATCCCTTAAATATCCAAGATCTATCATATTCTGCAAATCTTTTACTGCAATATCGTAAGATACTCCAGCAGAAGAGGCAATATCGTCTAGGCTGCGGACATTTTGGTTTACAACCAAATCTATGTACTTTTTATATCTAATAGCGGTTCGTTTTGTATTTGATGCTTTTTTTAATATCACAGCGCCTCCGGCAATCATTATAAGTCCAAGAGCTGCTCCACTTGGATCAGCTTCGGGATTGAATATAGCACTTAAAAAACCGGATACTCCTATAACCGCCAAAATCCAACCAGCAGCTGAAATTCCGCCCGTTTTCCCACTCATCAATACCGACTTATCACTTGCTAATTTCTTAAAGACTAAAAATAAACCTACCGGCCAAAAAACAATCAGCCAAAAAATAGTCCAGCCCCATTTTGTTCCTTTTTTTTCCATTCCTAAAATCCTCCTCTTTTTGGTTTGTTGTATTCGCCGCTTTGTAAGTTTTTATAAGTCTTTGCATCATTATATTGTAGCCGAGCTGATACGTTATAAATAACTAAAGCACTGATAAAAAACAATGCATTGATAGCGATTTCCAGGAAGACAAATCGATACATATGCTCCACGAACTTATTCGTGAAGAAGACGCTGATAACAACCATGATCTCGTAAATCCAAATCGCGCTACTCAACCCGCCTGTATAAAAAACGCTGCCTTTGTTTTCCTTTGGAGCAACCAGCGCAAGCGTTGCAAGCAAGGAAACTGCAAGAGAGAACAGTAATGAGCCAAACGCCCAGTAGTTAAGTGCAATCTTTTCAATATCTAGCAGGAAAAATCCCGCGATGACGACCAAGATTGCGATAGTGAAAACAATAACAGTTGTCATAATACTCCTACTCATTACTATCACCATCTACTTTCTTTCCACATTCCGGACAGAATTTCAAGTTGTCCCCCAATTCACATCCGCAGGATGAACATTTTTTTATCAAGGAATTTCCGCAATGAGGGCAGAATTTTTGCTTGTCGTCAACTGCTTCATTACATTTCGGGCAGGTTTTTATTAGGCTATTGCCACATTGGCCGCAAAACTTTAATCCGCTGTTATTGCTCGATCCACATTTTGGACAAACTTTTTGATTCGCGGCAAGAGTGGTATCTTTACCGCAAAACGGACAGAAATTGTATTCAGAACCGATTTGCTTACGACAATGCGGACATTCTTTACTTTGATTCGTATTAATGCTTTTCCCCATTTCGCCAAATGCTCCACCGAAATTACTGCCTAATCCCATTCCCATTCCAAGGCCTAATCCTGCCCCCATTATAGGTGCTGAGCCTGAGCCTTGATTTGTTGCGGCACCTTCCAATGTATCGAAGGAGCGTTCTTGAGTATAGGAATATCCGATAATATCCATTTCGGCTTTCTTTGCCAGAGCATCTTTAAGCTTAATTACAGCCGAATCATCTTCCGGGACACTGATATCGTTTACATAGAAATTCACCAAATCAATTCCGAATTCAGAAAAGATTGGTAAAATATTTTCCTTCAAGGATTCTGATATTTCATTTATGTACGCGTTTATTTCTATTACTGATATTTTTTTCTTTATAAGGTACTCTGATATATCATCTTTAACTTTTGCTAAATATGCACCTCTAAAGTACTTTACTATATCGTTTGATGTGAATTGGGGTAGTGTTCCTACAAGTTTGGTCAGGAACAGTTTGGAGTCAGAAATTTTAATTCCAAATTGACCAAACGCCCTAAGAGGCACAAAGACATTGTACTTCGGGTCTTGTAATTGGATAGGTGTTGGCGTTCCCCATTTTACATCAAGTGAATTGACTTTATTTACATACCAGACCTCTGCAGTAAAAGGCGAACGGCCTCCAAAAGGTAAGTTTATAAGATTGTTTAAGATAGGAATGTTTGCCGTTTCCAAGGTATGGCGACCGGGGCCAAACCAATCCAACGCTTGCCCACCTTTATACAGTACAGCCTCTTGTGATTCATTAACGATTAACTGCGTCCAAGTGCCAAGTTCCACATTTGGATATTTCCAAGCAAAAACTCCAGGTGAACCATCATATTTTACTACATCAACAATTGCCATTATTACACCATCCTTATATTTTATAATTGCTGCTCTGTATGACTGTACTGACAATAAACAAACCGTCTCTTATATTATGAAATAGATGCGCCCATATTGTGCATTATTAAGCAACTTTCTCTGTCAACTATTAACCTGTCACATCATTTGTTGCTCTATCCAATCAAATCAGAATTACTTGATCAAGCACCATTCCCAGAAGGTACATCAATATTGCAATCATTTACAGTTTACGACAGCTTTACCAAAACTTCAACAATAATTATTCGGTCATGGTGAAAGTATTCGTATTATCAACATCATGGCAAGCAAAAAGGACGGTTAAACCGTCCTTTCATTTTGCCTTTATTCATCTGGTCGGAGTGCGGAGATTTGAACTCCGGACCTCTTGACCCCCAGTCAAGCACGCTGACCAAGCTGCGCTACACCCCGTAATCTGAATAATATGCTCTTTTTGGTAAAATGGTCGGAGTGGCCGGACTTGAACCGGCGGCCTTTGCGTCCCGAACGCAACACTCTACCAAGCTGAGCCACACCCCGATTAGACTTAATTATATAACTTTTAAGGCGACTTGTAAAGAGCAGGAAGCTAATTTTTATGCACTTTGTTGACCCTCTCACATTTTCAGTCCGCTGCCGCAGGCTGAACGATTTAAAGCCGCACGTCATATTATACAACATATTATGCGGAGGTCAATAGAAAATGGTTAAAAAAAATCAGGAAACTTTACCGATCCCCGATATTGGTTATCTGATCTCTTACGAACAGCTGAATATACTGCTTGAATTTCTGAGACTGTGGTCTCAGCTCGCAATGTGGACGCGGTCCTTGATTCTTAGTACAGTAAACGATACCGCTAATAAAACAGCAATAGTCAATCACCTTTACACAATCCCCACAGAGTTTTACCGCGCATTTAGAATTTTCTACGGAACTGCAATCTCTCAGCAGATTCTTAACTTACTTACCAATTTTATTACTGCACAATGGAGGCTGATTCATGCATTGAAGGAAGGCAACCAGCAGCTGGTCGATGAATTAACGGTCACATTGTATCAGACTGCAGATGAGTTCGCGGAATATATCGCACCACTTAATGTGTATTGGGATGTAAACCATTGGAAAAGCTTACTGTATCAATATATTAGACTTGTGATCGACGAGATGGTTGCGATGATGACTGGTGAGCACGAAAAAGAGATTGAGATTCACAGACGTCTGGACGATGTAGCAGAAATCATTGGAAGCTATATGGCGAGAGGGATCATAGCGAGAAACCTGGCCCTTGGTGGTCAGGGATATCAGGAACCGGTGAATCCGGGACAGACAGCACCCGAACCAGTAAATCAAGGGGAGTAGAATCACCCGGTAATGAATCAAAAATACCCAGGTACTCAGTTGAATACCTGGGTATGGCTTAAGGCAGACTAGATCAAACAAGATGAGCTTGGAATTCCGCGTATTTCTATGCGTCTGTTTCTTTTGCCCATTCCTTCAGTTTTCTTATCGTTTCTTCATAGGTTTGCTTGCTAAGCTCAGGAAGTTCACCGCCCATAATTTTTTGGGCAGCGGCAAAGCCCTCATCAATGGCTGAAATTAGTTCAGAAAGCTTTGATTTATCTCCTCCGGAAACTGCTACCGCAAAATTGAACAGCCGATCACTCACTGCTTTAACACCAAATTCACCATCCTCAGATATTGCCTTCTGTGCTGCTTCTATATCAGCAGAGGTGATGCCTAAGTCTCCCAACGTCAACGCTGAATCAGATTGAGACCCTTTTGAAGAATCAAGTGAGCTCTTCGCATTTTCATTCTGCTTCAGGATCAAACGCTCAACCAGTTTTCTAAGATGTTCCGTTGCCTTTTCTGCCTCAGCCTTCAAAGCATCAATTTCCGAAGTATCCAGTCTGTTTTTTGTGACCTTTGAATAGGTTACGGAGGGGTCTTGACTGTTTCGTATTGAAATACTGTCTGATTTTGTATTCTGGGCAGAGGTATCAGTTTCGTCTTTTTCTTGTGTGCGTCCTTTTAAATCATTTGCCGGCCGATATGGCTGGCTTCCATTTACTTTATGAATCATTTTTTAATCCTCCCTCCAAAGAATTCGCCTTGTATCAAGCATCCTGTATACAATTTATCGGCAAGAATCAGAAAAACTTTATAGATGGACACATACAGTGAACCCTTTCGGAATAAATTTGTACTAGCCTATGGAAATGCCATTTCCTTTCAGATGCAAATTTTATTGAATCGGCATTTTCTTAAAATAAATTACAGGAGGGATGAATCTTGATAAACAAAATTCTAGCAGGTGTTTCAACAGCAATTTTGGGAGTGTTAATTGCGGCAGTGCCCAATTTTACACCGCTGCAGATTTGCGAGCTCTGTCAGAGAATGGCTATGAAATGCAGCTGGGCAGCAAAGGCTGAGTTTGGCGTAGGTGTTTTAATTCTATTTCTTTCTATTCTATTGATCTTCTCTGAATCGAGGGATGTCAG
Organism: Clostridiales bacterium; assembly: GCA_015243575.1. Lineage (NCBI taxonomy): Bacteria > Bacillati > Bacillota > Clostridia > Peptostreptococcales > Anaerovoracaceae > Anoxybacterium > Anoxybacterium hadale. Next base: position 2,272,325 of record CP042469.1, on the reverse strand, counting down.
GCTTGGCGTAAGTGCTGCTCTGGGCATGGTGGGGATCCTTTCAACTCTCATTGCAAAAGTATTGATCGGATTTTGCGCTGGTGACTGCTGCTCGGGATGCACCTGCAGTCCGCTGACACCGCCAGTTATGACAGGACTTGGAATTGCGGTTGCCGTGATTGCGTTCATAAATGTGATCTATCTATTACAGAAGAAAAATACATAGTCGTCGGCCTCCTGGTTATATTATTTTCAGGAGGCGATGAAAAATGGATGAGCGTTTAAAAAAATTGACGGAGCTGCAACGAAAAAGAGAAGAGATCGAAATTGCAAAGAAGTCAGACAGGCTAATGGCCGAGGGAGGAACTGATTCGGATCCGGCAATGGCACAGATATCGGATAATGGAAATGTGACCAGACAGATGTACCAGGCAATCGGACATGAGACGCTTCAAAGTGAAGATGATGGCCATTACCGTGAAATGCTGGAAAAAGCGAAAGGATCACTTCCTTATCACGATAACCAAAGCAATAACTACTGATTTCTTGAGAGATGAATGCAAAGCGAGGCCGATGATGCGTGTGATAAAGCATCACCGGCCTTGTCTGTTTTCTAGTAACGTACGCGTTCTTTTGCTGAGTATCTGCGTTCCGCAGCTAAGCACCCGGCTGGTTTTGCTGGGGCGGAGTTCCCATAATATTTGGGGCCATACTTGGTGCTGCTTTTCCTTGGCTTTGCTCCAAGCTTTTCTTTAGAGCTTCCATTAAATCGATGACATTGCTCGGCGCATCCTGTCTTGCAGCAACAATTTCTTTTCCCGAAATCTTTTGCTGGATCAGATCTCTAAGTCGTTCCTGATACTCATCTTTATAGAGTGCAGGATCGAAAGGCTGCGCCATTGACTGAATCAGAGTCTTTGCCATGGTTAGCTCGCTTTCATTAAGAGCGGGTTTTGCAAATGATTTTGGAATTTCCTTGATATCATCTTCAAAAAACATGGTATTAATCAGAATGTTATCCCCTGCTGGAATCACTGCAAGAAGTGTTTCCTTATTTCCCATAACTGTTTTTGCGATAGCAACCTTGTTTTCTTCTTTCATGGCCGTTCGAAGCAGTTCAAAGGCTTTTTCACCGCCGGTTTCAGGTATCGTATGATAAGACTTCTCGTAATAAATGGGATTGATGGTAGCAAGATCGGCAAAATGAATAATTTGAATTGTCTTATCCTTTTCCGTTTTAATCTTTTCAAAGTCCTCATCGTTGACCACAACATACTTGTCCTTATCGTATTCGAATCCCTTAATAATATCTCCGCTAGTCACTTCCTTGCCGCAGTGTCCGCAGGTTTTTTTGTATCTGATTCGGGAATGATCCTCCTTGTGCAGCTGGTTGAAATGAATATCATTGTCCTGTGTCGCCGTATAAAGTGCTACAGGAATGTAAACAAGTCCAAATGAAATTGCACCTTTATGCGATACTGCCATAATAACTTGCTCCTTTCATTGATTTACAAAAGAATTGGTGTGTAACACTGATTAATTCAAGACACGTTTTATATCTGCTAATTGAAAAAGTTTCACGGCTTTCTGTTCATCTTGCATTAGATCAGCCTTTCATTAGTATTTGAAACGAACAGGAAAATTATTCTATTTATGTTCATGAGCCAAGGCCTTGGGATGGATATCAGCTGCAAAAATTGTGAAATCCATTGCAAATAAAGAGTTGGAGCCTATTTTGTCAAGTGAGGAGAAAAAAGATTACAGCTTCGGGGCCGGAAAGAGTTATATAATATGGAAACAAATGAGTGAAATAAAAATCGGATGACCAGAAATAATAGTAACGTAAGACGATTACAAATTTGAAGTGAATCACTTGTTGAATCATTTCATGAGGCAAGAAATCTCATACAGAACATGAAAAATTTACTTGTAATATAAAATCGTCTACAGGTTAAATTAATACCACAAAGGAGGTGAAAACGAATGGCAAGTTTCAACAATAGCAGCAATACCCCCGTTAAGCCAAGTGCTAAAAACGGATTAAACAACATGAAAACTGAAATCGCTAATGAACTTGGAATTTCCGGTTACGATACACTGGATAAAGGAAACCTTACTGCTCGTCAGAACGGTTACGTTGGCGGTTATATGACTAAGAGATTAGTCGAAATGGCTGAACAGCAGCTCTCAGGTAGATAAATAAAAAATCGATAGTTTAAAGATAAATCAGCTTATGAAATTTTATATTCCATAAGCTGATTTTATAATTCGAAGATAATCTCCCGTTAGGGGTAACCAGAGGAGGGATAAGTATGAAGCTTCCGTTAAGACAGAGTGCTGTAATTGAACGCATGAAATCTGAGATCGCATCACAATACGGAGTGAAAAGCTTTGAAGATATTGATCGGGGAATCGTTTCTTCTAGGTCAAACGGCGACATTACGAGAACCCTGGTGGAATTGGCTGAAAAAACAAAGAACTAAAATTGTATCGGTTTGTAACCGGTATCAATACTACAATTACTCAAGTTTTATCTTGATAATTCATTCGCTTAGTGACATAATGAAAATGGACTGAGTTGATCCAAAAGCGGGGAAAGTCTTCCTCGCTTTTCTTAATATAATAAATTCGATAAATTGGGAAGTGGAGTATTGTTGGTAAAATGAATATTAAAGAGGTTGCAAAAAAAGCCGGCGTTTCTGTCGCTACGGTCTCTCGTGTTCTAAACCATCCTGAAAGCGTTGCGCCAGACACAAAACAGCGGATCCTCGATGTGATCCAGGAGCTGGAGTATACTCCGAATTGGTTTGCAAGAGGACTTAATTTTAACAAAACCGATACCATTGGTCTGCTTATTCCGAACATATTGAACCCAAGTTACATGGAAATCGCAAAAGGTGTTGAAGATGTATCCCATCAAAAAAACTACAACACATTGCTCTGTAATGGTGAAAACGCCATCGAAAAAGAGAGAAAATATGTGGATATTCTGGTAAAACGTCGGGTGGACGGTATCGTACTTGTATCTTCTCTTCTTGAGAGTGACGATATTGAGAACATCACAAAGCAGGGTATCCCGGTGGTTTTAATCGGTGAAAACAGAGGAGATATCAAGGGTATTCCAATTGTTAGAATCGACTGCGAAGGAGCTTCTTACAAAGCGGTACGACACTTGATTGATATCGGTTATAAAGATATCGCCATTATTTACGGCTCCACTCCGGAGAAAGAAAACAAAAGAAAAGTGGATGGATATCGTCAGGCTCTGGCAGAGGAAGGGATTACGGAACGGGAGGAATATCTTCAGGAGGCTCCCAATACCATAGAAGGCGGATATATCGCAGGAAAGAGACTGAATGATTTAAAACACAGACCGAGAGCGATCTTTACCTCTTCTGATATTTTAGCCTTCGGTGCGATTGATGCAATGAAGGATCATGGAGTCAAAGTGCCAGAGGAAGTTGCTTTTGTTGGGTTTGATAACATCCGTATGTCAAATCTTATTGAGCCGAAGCTTACGACAGTAGAGAAGCCAATGCACAAGATGGGTGTTGTCGGTGCCAGATTGTTATTTGATATAATTGATACCAAGGGAGAAGACATTACGAACAGGGAGATCCTGCTTCAGTCAAAACTGAAGATACGAAAATCCTGCGGGCATAAAGAGAGAATCGGAGAGATATTCTAATGAAGACGGAATTTTTGGGATTGAAATTGAAGAATCCTGTTATCGTAGCTGCCGGCCCATGGAATAGAGATGGGAGAAGCTTACTAAAAGGAATTTCTGCCGGAGCAGGAGCGGTAATCACGGAAACCATTGTCAGTGATGCTTTGATTGATGTAAGACCTCGGATTGCTTACAACGGTCTGGGTGCTCAGAACATAAGGCTTTACAGTGATATCCAGGTAGAAGGCTGGCAAAGAGAGATGGATATTGCCAAAAGCAGGGATAGTGTAGTGATTGCCAGCGTATCGGCGCATACCCCTTCAGAGCTTGCTTATCTTGCCATGAAGATGGAAAAATTCGGAGCGGACGCAATCGAGCTTGGCATTTCTTCTCCTATGGGTGAATCTTTGGAAGTCGTAGCATCTGATGCGGAACGGGTGTATCAGATGACGAAGGAAGTGGTTCGCAGTGTAAAAATTCCTGTCATGGTGAAACTCTCTCAGAATGCAACCAACATATCAAAGGTGGCAAAAGCGGTAAAAAGTGCAGGAGGAGCGGGTGTCAGCGCAATTAATACTGTAAGATGTATTCTTGGTGTCGATGTAGAAACCGCAGAACCTACCCTGTCAACCTATGGAGGATATTCGGGAGTGCCCATCCGTCCGCTGGGGCTTGCATCTGTAGCCACGATTGCGCAGACAGTAGATGATATACAGATTTGTGGAATTGGAGGCATTGAAGATTATAAGAATGCTTTGGAATACATTATGCTGGGAGCTTCCGCTGTGCAAGTGGGAACCTCTGTGATGATCCACGGTTTTGATAGAATTCAGGAGATTGTCAGTGATCTTGAGCAATGGTCGGCAAAGAAGGGGATCAAAGAAGCAAAGAGCATCAGAGGTATGGCGCTGGAAAATCTAAAGTCTTTTGAAGAAATTAAAATTGAGCCGGTGGTCAGCAGAGTTGATACACCGGTCTGTCAAAGAGAATGTACGGCATGTGTCACTGCTTGTATTTATGGTGCAATCCAAAAGATCGAGGGACAAATCCTTCTGGACCCAGAAAAATGCACAGGCTGCGGGCTATGCACCTTTGTCTGTCCTGATAAAAAATTCAAACTGGACTGGTAATATCCTATTTTTCAATTTCATATATCGATAGGTTAAAGGAAGAGAGGCATTCGGCAGCACCTGATGCACTCTCTTTTTATGTGGCATGGAATACAAACACGAGCCTACCAACACGAGTCTATCATCACGAGTCACGTTTTTGGTAAATATTTCTTGACACTTTAGTCTACAAGATGTAGACTAAAGCTGGTTGGTCTACATCTTGTAGACTAACTTGGATCACAAGGGGGAAGGATGGGATGATATTCATGGGTGATCAAAAACTCACGGATGCGGAGTTGAAATTTGCAGAGATTATTTGGGCGAATGCGCCTCTGAAATCTTCTGAGCTGGTGCGGCTATGCGAAACTGCTCTGAAATGGAAAAAGTCAACAACATATACTATGCTCAAGCGGCTGGACGAAAAGGGGATTTTTCGCAATGAGGCTGGATTGGTAATCGTATTGATCGGAAAAGAAGATTTTTTTTCAGAACAGAGCAAGCGTTTTGTAGCCGAAACCTTTGAAGGCTCTCTGCCAAGGTTTGTTGCAGCATTTACAAGAACTAAGAAACTGAGCAAGACGGAAATTGAAGAGTTATACAGATTGATCGAGGCGCATGAGGGGGATTCTTAATGGAGACGGTTTTTCTACAGATTTTCAGTATGAGTATCACTGCCAGCTATGTCATCTTGTTTGTGGTACTCATACGGCTGCCGATGAAAAAGGCCCCGCGGATTTTTTCATATTTACTTTGGACAGCAGTACTGTTCCGACTGATCAGTCCCATCGCCATTGAAAACTCTTTCAGCTTGATTCCGTCAGCAGAGAACCTGATGCCGGTTATCCGGGAAGAGCTTACGGGGGAGCAAATAGTGCCTGCAGAGAATCAAAGGGCAGTTTGGGAAACAGGGGATGAAGGGATATCGGTAGAGGCAGGCAGCCAATCTACAAATATTACAGGGGGATTAGAACGTTCCTGGACGGATAATGAAAATGATATCTATTTTAATCAAGTAAAAAATCCAATCACTTATGAAAAAATCTTTATCACGGATGGATTGCTTGCGTTAAGCACGGTGCTATGGCTTGCAGGAATGAGTCTTCTCCTGCTTTACAGTATTTGTTCCACCATCAGACTGACGAAAAAATTAAAGACTGCTATAAATATTGAGAATAACGTATACGAGTTACCAGAAATCGGAACTCCTTTTGTATTTGGTCTGTTTCGGCCTAAAATCTATCTGCCGTCAGGGATTGAAGGAATGGAGCGCACCTTTATTTTGAATCATGAGAAGACCCACATCAGGAGACTCGATTATGTTATCAAGCCGGTCGCTTTTGCAATTCTGTGTCTACATTGGTTCAATCCTCTCGTCTGGATTGCATATCATCTGATGACCGAGGATATGGAATGCTCCTGTGATGAGAGTGTCCTGCAAAGGATGGGGAGCGAAATTAAAAAAGATTATTCAAGGACACTGCTTGCCCTTTCTGGAGGAAGGCGGTTGGCAGGTGAAGGGCCACTGGCATTTGGGGAAGATCATGTGAAGGGCCGGATTAGAAATATACTAAACTATAAAAAGCCGAAAATGACGCTTGTTGTCGTTGTAGTTTTGGTTGTAGCTGTGGTATCTATTGGGCTGATGAGCAATCCAAAGAGCGGGATGCTCACTGTAGAGGATTTTGCACAGCAGTTTGTGGATGATCAAATTGCGGCTTATAATCAATCTGACTTTACTGGTTTTCGGATCATAGACAACAAAATTACAGTCTTTGAAAAGCTGGATGAATTTGATTTCATGCTGGACGTTCCCGTCGAGGTCTGGCGTATCGAATACCGCTTGAAACCGGATGATCCCTCGAAGGTCATGCTTGCAGGCGGAATGGGTATGATCGATGGCTGGCTCACCGAAGAGAGCAGCATGGGAAAACCTCTTCTCTTATTTGCAAGAGAGAAGGAAGGACCACGTTTTTTAGGAAGCGTGAATACAGGGGATAGTATGAATGGCAGCATTGATACCAGAGCAGGACGTGAAACGATGCTTCGTGTGTTCCTGGAAAATCAGAACCTTTTAGCGCATGAGACTTATGACGGAGAACACATCCTGATGAAGTTCCCGCTATCCACTGGAGAAACCTGTCAGTTGCTCCTGTCTCGCCCGGTAAAAAAAGATGATTCGGGCATCTGGTGTGTTGAGAGATGGATGGACGGAAATGGAACCGTTTACTATGACACGCCGGAAACAAGCGGTACTGCTTTGGAGTATTATACGCAGATGCAGGAGCAAGTAGCGGCAGGTCAGGAACTATGGCGCCTTGATCCGATTGCAGTTTCGTTGGATTATATTAATCATGTGCTGGGGCAGCATGTTGCAGAAGATGAACTGAAACCGCAGTATGATGCAGTTCCGGCGGATTTTGAGAGGACTCCGGAGAGTCATTATATCGGTTACATTTCCAATTGGAAGACATATAGCGACAAGCAGGGGATGTTCTCTTTTTATCTGGATGCGGTGGAATGGCTTACATTAGAGGACGGCAAGCGGCTTGAGAGCCTTAACATAAGTCCCGATGAGCTTCCAAACGGATTCTATATCTATAACCCAAATACCTACCCGGATTTTTATCAGGGTACAGAGCAAACAATATTTCGCATTTCAGATAGAAAAACAGGTGTTGGATATGAGGAAATTTCCATGGAAGAATTTCAGGCATATCTCCAGCGGTACTCTGAAAAAGAGCTCGCATCAGCACCTCTTTACAGGATTATCACCAAAGATGGGTTTGTGCAGAGTATAGAAGAACAGTATCTTTCCTTAACCATCTGACCACATTCCATCAAAACCCACTTCATTAACAAATTTCATTTAGACCAGATAAGGAGCAGCGCAGAAGGCCTTATCTGGTTTTTGTTATTTTTTGCAGCCGGAAGGATTTCCCTCACACGAATGGAATCCATTGAAATAAGCTGATCACAGCGAGTTTTTTAATTAATTATTATGACCAAAGTTGAGTATATTGATCTAAAAAATCGTAAAAAAAATGAAGATTTCATAAGAGAAAAGCCTTGCATAATTCAGAAAAGATGTTACAATGAAATTGAGTGTAACTGGTTTCACAATTATAGCAATACTATATCGATTGTTCTTTCTTTTTGGAAAATCAGTACCTATTTTTACCCGGCGGTATTTTAGAAAAAACCGGTCCATTAGGGACAGGAGGTATCCACGGGTCACGTAGCTATCATCCTGATATGCTGCATATGAGAGCTGGAAAGAAGCGCTTGAAAGTCAGATTCAAAAATGAGAAAAGGAGTTGAAAAGATTTGAGTAAGGTAGTAAAAGCGAAGTACACTGCTGATGCTGTAGATGGTTTCACACCAAGAACAGCTATGGAAGAAGCAGCAAGATGCTTACTATGTATCGACGCCCCATGCAGCAAAGGCTGCCCGGCAGGAACCGATCCCGGAAAATTCATCAGATCAATCAGATTCAGAAATGTTAAAGGTGCAGCAGAGACCATCAGAGAGAACAATGTACTCGGCGGAAGCTGTGCCAGAGTCTGTCCTTACGACAGGTTATGCGAAGAATACTGCAGCAGATGTGGTATTGATAAGCCGATCGAGATCGGAAAACTGCAGAGATTTGCCGTAGAGCAGGAAAAAGCTCATAAGATGAAGATTTTGAAGGCCCCAGCAAAAAAGAAAGCTGCGAAAGTAGCTTGTATTGGATCCGGCCCTGCATCCCTGGCTTGTGCGGCTAAACTTGCACAGGAAGGTTATCAGGTAACTATTTTCGAAGCAGCTGAAAAGGCTGGCGGAGTACTTACATATGGAATCACTCCTGCAAGACTTCCTCAGCATGTGGTTGACTTTGATATCAAGGCCGTTAAGGATCTCGGTGTGAAATTTGTCTTTGACACAAAGGTTGGCGAGGACATTACTGTTGAAGAACTGAAGAAAAGCGGATTCAGCGCGATCTTTGTCGGAGCAGGACTTTGGGAAGCGAAAGTTCCTGAGATTCCCGGAAATGATCTGAAAGGCGTTACAAATGCCATCGACTTCCTGAAATCTGCAAGGGATTCTAAGGGTTCCTTTGATCCAGGAAAGAGAGTTATTGTCATTGGCGGCGGAGACGTTGCAATGGACTGCGCTACGACAGCCAAGCTGCTGGGCGCTGAAAACGTAATGATTTACTATAGAAGAACACTGGAAGAAGCTCCTGCAAACATGGCTGAAATCCAGTATGCTACATCCTTGGGTGTAACCATTACCACAAACTTTGCTCCCAAAGAAATTCTGGGTAACGGTAACGTTGAATTTGCTGTTTTCAAAGGCAGAGACGGAGCATCCGAAGCGAAGGTTGCCGCGGATACAGTAGTATTTGCAATCGGTCAGGCTCCGGAAGATATGACCAAAATTGCTCCTGTTAAAGTAACAGATAAGGGTGCCATTGCCGCTAATGCAAAAGGCAAGACAAACGTGGTTGGACTCTTTGCTGCCGGCGATATTGTAAACGGCGGAAAGACTGTTGTCGAAGCAGTAGCCGCAGGGAAAGAAGCAGCAGCTGAAATCATTAGCTACCTCGAAAAGAAAGAAGGTGTAAAGTAAGATGGCTGTTAAGAAAGATTTATCCATAGATTATTTAGGCGTTAAATGTGAAAACCCGTTCTTCCTTTCCTCATCACCGGTTGGCGGGAATTACGATATGGTAAGAAAAGCATATGAAGCCGGCTGGGGAGGAGTATTCTTCAAAACCGTTGGTATCTTTGTTGCTGATGAATGCTCACCAAGATTTGACCAGACCAATAAGGAAGGTCTGCCATGGCTCGGATTCAAGAACATGGAGCAGATTTCCGACAAGCCTACAGAAAAGAACTTTGAGTTCATGCGTAGATTGAAGGAAGATTATCCTGAAAAGATCATGGTTGCTACCATCATGGGAAGTAATGAGCAGGAATGGAAAGATCTTGCTAAAATGTGCGAACAGGCCGGAGCGGATCTGATCGAAGGAAACTTCTCATGTCCTCAGATGACAAGCCATGCAATGGGATCTGATGTAGGATCTACACCTGAGCTGGTTAAGCTGTATTCACAAGCGGTATCCTCTACAACAAAGATTCCGTTCATTGCAAAGATGACACCAAACGTAACAAACATGGTGCTTCCTGCACGTGCTGCCCTCGAAGGCGGAGCTGCCGGAGTATCTGCAATTAATACCGTTAAGTCCATCACAAATATAGATTTTGAAAATATGACAGCGATGCCTGTTGTAAACGGTAAGTCCTCTATCTCCGGATACTCCGGAGCTGCTGTTAAGCCGATTGCTTTAAGATTCATCGCACAGATGCTGCAGGATGAAATCGTGGGCAAAGCACCAATCAGTGGTATCGGTGGTATTGAGACCTGGAGAGACGCGGTTGAGTTCTTGCTGTTAGGATGCAGAAACCTGCAGGTTACCACTTCGATCATGCAGTACGGCTACAGAATCGTTGAAGACATGATCAGCGGTGTAAGCCATTTCATGGACGAAAGAGGCTATGACAAGCTTGACGATTTCATCGGTCTTGCACTGGGCAACATTATTCCTGCGGAAGAATTGAACAGAGATTTCAAGATCCTGCCTCAGTTTGACCACAAGAAATGCATCGGCTGCGGAAGATGCTACGTCTCCTGCTATGATGCTGCTCACCAGGCGATTGACTGGGATGAGAAAAAGAGAAGACCGAACCTCAACGAAGAGTGCGTAGGCTGTCACCTTTGCCTCAATGTTTGTCCGGTACAGGGATGCATCACTCCAGGCGAACTTACCTGGAAAGAAGGCAGAAAGCCTGTTGAAATCGCTTTGAAGCACAACTACGAATAAAGAGATACTCTTAACAAAATAACCGACCTTAATGAGCAGGATGGCTCCGCGAAAGCGGAGCTGTTCTGCTTTCATGCTCTGGAGCCCCCGCCTTTTAAACAGAAGTTTCCCAGATTCTTGTTTTCATTTAAAGTTGATGTGTTATAATAAATGCGATCAAAGTACAAAATCTGCGAATTCAAACCCAGACGACGAGCTGGAATACGCAGATTTTGAATAGGATGCATTTATTGCATCGGGGTGAAGCAAGCCGGGGCAACGGCTTGCACGGATGATGGAATCAATGCGATCAAAGTACAAAATCTGTGAATTCAAACCCAGACGACGAGCTGGAATACGCAGATTTTGAATAGGATGCATTTATTGCATCGGGGTGAAGCAAGCCGGGGCAACGGCTTGCACGGATGATGGAATCAATGCGATCAAAGTACAAAATCTGCGAATTCAAACCCAGACGACGAGCTGGAATACGCAGATTTTGAATAGGATGCATTTATTGCATCGGGGTGAAGCAAGCCGGGGCAACGGCTTGCACGGATGATGGAATCAATGCGATCAAAGTACAAAATCTGCGAATTCAAACCCAGATGACGATTTGGAATGCGCAGATTTTGAATAGGATGCATTTATTGCATCGGGGTGAAGCAAGCCGGGGCAACGGCTTGCACGGATGATGGAATCAATGCGAAATGATTTGAAGTGACAGTATTAGAGTTTAGAGCTTATCTGGAAATTAATAGTGATTTCCAGCTGGATGCGAAACGGGGACACCTGGATGGAGGGTGCAATGCAAAAGATTTTAATTATTGAAGATGAACCAAATATCAGAGAATTGGTAGTATACAACCTGAATCAGAATGGCTATCAGGGGATGGAGGCAGAAGATGGGCTCATAGGAATCGCCATGGTGCGAAGTGAGCATCCTGACTTGATCTTGCTGGACATTATGCTTCCCGGCAAGAATGGATATGATATTTGTAAGGAGTTGAGAGCGGAAGGTTTAAAAACACCAATCATAATGCTGACCGCCAAAAATGAGGAAATAGACAAGGTGCTGGGGCTGGAATTTGGTGCTGACGATTACATTTCAAAACCTTTCGGTATCAGAGAACTTATGGCAAGAATCAAAGCGGTGCTGAGGCGGTATGAAAATAATACTGAGCAAGAGGGCACACGCATCGGTGACCTTGTGATCAACACTGAGAGCCATGAAGTGAAGCTGGGAGGGAAGACACTGGAATTGACACTGAAAGAATTTGACCTATTGCGGGTTCTTGCAGAAAACAGAGGCCGTGTCATGACGAGAGATCAGCTGCTGGACAAGGTCTGGGGTTTTGAATATATCGGAGAAACAAGAACCGTAGATGTCCATGTCCGCTATCTCCGGAAAAAGCTCGGAGATGAGGATAATGAAGGGAAATACATCCAGACCATTAGAGGTATGGGATATAAGATGCCGTAATGAAGTTGAGAGAATTTTACGCAACGCAGGGACGAGAACGGCGTCGGCGCACCAGTTTCAATGCTTCGCGCGTGTTGTACTTTGTCAAAGGAGGGTATATGAAGAAGAAGTTTCTCCTGTTTTCCATCTGTCTGATTCTGATCAGCGTGGTCATAACCAGTGCAATTTCCATCAATGTGAATATCAACAATTTTATTGCTGAAAAGGAAGCGGAGATGCTTACCTACTGCAGGCTGATCAACATGGCCATCACTGAGGAATATGAGATGGGGATCAACGTGGATTATATGGAGCTGGCTAAGGATTACTCTGCAGAAATGGGGATTCGGCTGACCTTCATCGACCCAAAGGGCAAGGTGCTTGCAGATTCCGTCGAGGGCCCAGCCTATGTGACAATGGAGAACCATCTTGGAAGAGAAGAGGTGACAGAAGCGCTGCTTACCGGAACCGGAAACAGCAATCGTGAGAGCGATACCCTGGGAGCCGAGTTTCTTTATGTGGCGGACACACTGGAGTACAAAGGGGACAAGGTGCTGATTACCCGAGTTGCGTTGGAAATCCACCGGTTGCGAATGATCAACGATTTTATTGTTCGGACAAGTCTGATTTCATCGGTCATCGGTGTACTCATTGCAGTGGTCATCGCCATTGCCTATACCAATACCTTGCTGAAACCAATCAATCAGATGGAACGTCAACTTAAAATTACCATGAAGGAAAACAAGAAGGCGGAGCAGATCAGGAAAGACTTTGTGGCAAATGTCACTCATGAGCTAAAAACACCTCTGACCTCTATTTCTGGTTTTGTAGAAACCCTGCAAGACGGCGCAGCGGAAAATCCTGAGATCAGGACCAAATTCCTTGATATTATTGCAATTGAAGCAGCAAGACTAAAACGGCTCATCGAAGATATTTTGATCATATCGGATATAGAGAACAAGCGCGAAGTCAATACGGACAGTGATATCAACGTCCGAGAATCTATTATGGAGATTCTTGCTTCCATGGAGCCCATCATCGATGCGAAGAACATTAAAATCACAACGTCCTTTGCCTATGAGATCTATATCGGCGGAAATAATGATCGGTTTAAACAGTTGATGTTCAATTTGATCGAAAATGCAGTAAAATATTCTCAGCCAGGCGGAACCATCACCGTTACAGCGGAACGAAAAGAGGGAAGGGTTTATATCAGTGTGCAGGATAAGGGCATTGGTATTCCGGAAGAGCATTTGCCAAGGCTGTTTGAGCGGTTCTATCGCGTTGATAAATCCCGTTCTCAGAAAGAAGGGGGTACGGGGCTGGGCCTTGCCATCGTCAAGCATATTGCAGCCCTTTTTGAAGCAGAGATCAAGGTGGAAAGCGAGCTGGGAAAAGGCTCCACCTTTACGGTGATATTCAAGTAGAAAAAGGTGTTATAGTGTATCATAACAAGGAAACAAAAAAGAGTAGAGCACAGATAAATATAAAGAACAATCAGAATAAATTCAAATGTCCGATCTGTAGCGGAGCGATGACCTTGAAGAATGAATGTAACCTCATATGTAAAAAGAATCATTCATTTGATCTCTCGAGAAAGGGTTATCTGAACCTCCTTGCCTCAGGCAGCAGCGCAAAGTATGAAAAAGAATTATTTGAAGCGAGGAAGCAGGTCTGTTCCTTTGGATTCTTTGATCCATTAATTAAACATCTTGGAGAGAGGATTTCCGGTTACAGCAATGACAATTCGGCGAAGAATGGAATTTCTGTTCTGGATGCAGGCTGTGGAGAGGGCTCACATCTGCGAAGCTTGGCTGAATTGCTTCAACATGTACCAGACATAAATTCCACCTTGTTTGGCGTCGATATCGCCAAAGAGGGAATTAAACTTGCAACCTCAGGTGATACAGATATCATCTGGTCCGTAGCTGATTTGGCGAGGCTACCGTTTCAGAGGGACAGCTTTGATGTGATTTTAAATATTTTGTCACCAGCCAACTACCATGAGTTTGAACGGATTTTATCGGACGATGGTATTTTGATCAAAGTAATTCCGGGGAAATCATATCTCAGGGAACTGAGAAACCTGATGTTTGAAGAAAACGACTACTCAAGCGATAGAGTGGCAGACTATTTTTCAAATAAATTTCAACAGATCTCCAGTCAGAATATTGAGTATCAAGTCCAGCTGGATGAAGTCATTCTTCCCCAACTCCTGAAGATGACCCCTTTGACCTGGAGTCTCAAGCCGGAAATGCAAACGGAAATTCATCTTACGCAGATTCCTTCTATTACAGTGGATCTTACAATTCTGACGGGTGTAAAAAGGTAAATCCTTCAAAATGCCGGACAGACAATAGAAACGATCAGAATAAAGTACTGCCTGTTTTTTAGAGAACGGGTGACCCCATGAGTGAATCAATCTTACATTAAGCTTGATTTGCTCATTTTTTATTGGTTCAAACATTGTGCTGAAACTGATTGATTCGTTTTTTGTTACATCAAATATAGGAGAGAAAATAATTTCTTCATTTAACATACTCTTAACATTCGCCTCATTCACTCTTAACATTTTCTCTGTATGATTAGAACCATAGAACGAAATAATAATAAATTTAAACAAATTGAGAAAGAGGGAAAAGAAGAATGAAAAAGATATTGGCGATTACATTAGTAATGATATTGACTGTCGCTGCACTTGCAGGATGCGGTGCGAAAGACCAAGGTGCAGATACTGGAGAAACTCCTCCTGCTGAGCAAGTAACTGGAACCGTAGTAACTGCTGGTTCAACCTCCGTACAGCCCCTTTCCGAGGAACTTGCAGCTGCATTTATGGATGGCAACTCCGGAATCACAGTCGAGGTTCAGGGCGGCGGATCCGGACAGGGAATCAAGGCGATTCAGGAAAAGATCGCAGACTTTGGAGCTTTGTCAAGAGAAGTAAAGGATGAAGAAAAAGCATCTGTAACAAAAGAATATGTCATTGCAAAAGATGGCGTGGCAGTTGTTGTAAATCCTGACTCAACGGTTGAAAATTTAACGATTGAGCAAATCAAGAAAATATATACAGGTGAAATCAAGAACTGGAAAGAAGTTGGCGGAGAAGATGCTCCTATCGTAGTAGTCAGCAGAGAAGAAGGCTCCGGTACTAGAGGTGCATTCACCGAGATTACAAAGGTTGCAGCGAAAAATGAAGCAGGCGAAGAAGTTGACAATACCACAAAAGATGCTCTTGTACAGGGTTCCACAGGTGCTGTTATGCAGACTGTAGCTACGACTCCCCACACTATCGGATACGTTTCACTGGGATCACTGAGTGACACTGTAAAGGCCGTAACGGTCGAAGGCGTTGCACCATCTTCTGAAACCGTAGTTTCTGGCGAATATAAAATTTCTAGACCGTTTCTGTATGTAACAGGAGGCGAACTCAGCGAAGCCGCACAGATGTACATCGATTTCGTCCTCAGTGCAGAAGGGCAGGCAATTGTAGAAGAGAGCGGATTTATATCCGTACTGTAGCTTCTCCTCAAGATTTAAATAGATTTACGACATAACGTGATTGGTAAAAGATGAAACACACCCGCCGCATATATTCCCAAAGCAGAGGTTGCCTGCGCAAGGAGATAAACCGTCTCCTTGGGAATATGCTGCGGCAGGTGCATCCGGGCCAACCACGATAAGTCATTTTTGGACCTAAGGAAACGCTGGTTCATTCCATTCAGACATTTGATTAAGACAGCGCTTTCAGACGGAAACTCGGTAATTTTCCTCTGACCGGTTTCTAATTTTAAAGGAATCAGATAGGTAACATAAATGAAGACATATGAGAAGATAATTGAAAAATTAATATTGATATGTGCTGTGACAGCAACTATATCGGTAGCACTGATTACCTTGTTTATATTCAAGTCGGGGCTGCCGGTTTTGGCTGATTATGGTGTGTTTAACTTTATTTTCGGAACGACTTGGTCCCCTACCAACGGATCTTATGGAATTTTTCCTTTGATTGCAGGAACGTTGTCCGTAACATTAGGTGCCTTGGTGATTGGTATTCCAACAGGAATCGCATGTGCTGTATTTCTTGCAGAAATCCTTCCTAAGCGATGGGCGAAGGCTTTTAAATCCGCCATTGAACTACTAGCAGGTATTCCGTCAGTTGTTTATGGTTTCTTTGGTCTTGTAGTCCTCGTTCCCGCCATTCGAAATTTAGTGCTTCCGATTTATAGGATCTTTCATCCAGATGCTTTCGCCACCGGATTCAGTATCTTGGCGGGGGCAGTCATTTTGGCAATCATGATTCTGCCCACTATCGTGAGCATCTCAGAAAATTCTATCGCCGCTGTACCGAGGGAATATAAGGAGGCTTCACTGGCTTTAGGCGCAAACAAAATGGAAACCATCGTTCGCATTCTGATTCCGGCAGCCAAGTCTGGAATCTTATCCTCCATTATTTTGGGGATGGGCAGAGCCATCGGTGAGACTATGGCAGTGCTGCTCATAACAGGGAATATGGCCAAGGTCCCAAGCGGAATATTGGATCCTGTAGCTACTTTGACGGGAACCATTGCGATGGAAATGGGGTATGCGTCCCCGACGCATCAGCAGGCCCTTTTTGCGGTTGGAATTATCCTGTTTGTGATCATCATGCTCCTTAATATCTTTGCTCAGCTCAGTATGAGGGGAATGGGAGGCAGTACAAGATGAAAAAACAGAAGGAATTAAAAAATATCAAAAATACGAAAAATGTGGTGTTCTATGGTTTGATTGGCGTGCTTGCCGCTGTAACTCTGGCATCACTGATCATCATAATTGGCTACATCCTTGTGAACGGCATATCCCATATCAACTTTGAGTTTCTGACGCAGGATCCAAAACGTATGGGAAAAGAGGGTGGTATTTTTTCGGTTATCATCGGAACCCTTATGGTAACAAGCGTTGGCATCCTCATTGCGACGCCCATAGGCATAGCGGCAGCAATCTACTTTACCGAGTATTCTAAAGAAGGAAAAGGCGTTTACTTGATTCGATTTTTCACAGAGATCCTGGCAGGAATCCCTTCCATTATATTCGGACTCTTTGGATTCGCATTTTTCGTAATCTTCCTTAAAATGGGCTGGTCAGTGCTTTCCGGCGGTCTGACTCTGGCGATTATGGTTCTGCCTACGCTTATCAGAGCGACGGAGGAATCGTTGAAAACAGTTCCGATGTCCTATCGAGAAGGCAGTCTTTCTCTGGGCGCGACGAAATGGCAGACAATTGTCAGGGTCATTCTGCCATGTTGCAGGCCGGGGATTTTGACAGGTCTGATCCTTGGGATTGGAAGAGCTATAGGAGAGACTGCTGCGGTTATGCTGACCGTGGGAGGTTCCCTGCGGCTGCCTACATCGGTCTTTGATTCAACAAGAACTATGGCGGTGCATCTGTACATTCTGGCAGCGGAAGGTCTTTCCATGGAGAAAACCTATGCCACCGCGGCGCTGTTAATCTTTATAGTACTGGTTATCAATACCTCTGCCAATCTGATCAGCAATAAACTAGGAGGAAACAATGGAAACTAAATTTGAGATAGAAAAACTGAATCTGTACTATGGAACGTTTCAGGCACTGAAAGAAATCGACATGAGCATCTATGGGAATAAGATCACAGCTTTGATCGGCCCGTCGGGCTGCGGTAAATCAACCTTTCTGAGAACGTTGAACCGTATGAATGACCTGATTCAGGGTGTGAAAATAGATGGTATGATCAAATTTGACAACCAAGATATTTACGGCAAGGACTATGATATCATTGAACTTCGCAAGAAGGTAGGGATGGTATTTCAGAAACCAAATCCTTTTCCCAAAACCATTTACGAAAATATCGTTTATGGCCCTAAAATCCATGGTGAAAAAGACAAGAGTACCTTGGATCATATCGTTGAGCGGACGTTGAAGGAAGTAGCGCTTTGGGAAGAAGTGAAAGACAGGCTCCATAAGCCGGCGTTGGGTCTTTCCGGCGGACAGCAGCAAAGGCTTTGCATCGCCAGATGTCTGGCTGTAGAACCTGAAGTAATCCTGATGGACGAACCTACTTCTGCTTTGGACCCGGTGGCAACCTCAAAGATTGAGGGCCTGCTGGAAGAATTGGCTGAAAAGTACACCATAGTTATCGTGACACACAACATGCAGCAGGCGGGAAGAGTGTCTGATTACACTTCCTTTTTCCTGAATGGAAAGGTCATTGAGACCGATAAAACAGAAGTTATTTTTTCGAATCCGGCGAACAAAAAGACGGAGGATTATATTACGGGGAGGTTTGGATGATGGTTGCAAGACCGCAGATGGACCATGAGATGTCCATCATAACAAACGATTTGCTGGAGATGACAAGGCTGGTAGAAGAGGCGATCCGTCTGGCGATAAAATCTCTTACGGAAAAGGACAGTGATCTGGCGAGAAACATCATAAACAATGATGAGGAAATCGATGATTTGGAAGATGCGATCAAAGATAAATGCCTCAAATTCCTTGCGACTCAGCAGCCCCTTGCGGGAGATCTTCGCTACATGATTTCGATAATGCAAATGGTAAGAGATCTGGAGCGGATCGGAGACCACTGTGAGGATATTGCAAAATATACACTAAGGTTTGAAAATGAAGCGTATATGAAAGAATTGATCGATATCCCGAGAATGGCTGAGATGGCGGCAAAGATGGTAAAGAATGCCATCGATGCTTTTGTCAACCGCGACCTGCGCTTGGCAAGAAAGGTCTGGAAAGCGGACGAAGAGGTTGATGAGCTCTTTCGCAATATCTATGACGAGCTCATGGGTATGGTGGATCAGGATTCCAGCAGGACCAACCAAAGTGTCATGTTCCTGTTTATCGCAGCACATCTTGAACGAATTGCGGATTATGCTACTAATATCTGCGAAGAAACGGTCTTCACTATGGAAGGCAACTACGAGATGGAATAAAAATAAAAAGGCAAACCGCTTTCTCTGGAAACGAAGATCATTTCCATGGGCAGGCGGTTTTTTCATTTTAACAGAGACAAGATGCATTTCTTTTGATAGAATCTATCGGTGTCGGTCTATAACATATTCCATACGAAAAATGCAATCAGAAAAAAGAAATTAATTGCAGAGTAATTTATCATAAAGCAATTTGAAAAAATACTTGAATAAATATCGTGAATAATGTATAATTATTCACATGTTAACCATTTGCGTTGAAAAATAAATCATCAGGCAACAATCGAATCAAGGTTATACATCGGAACGTGCTGATGAAATGAGGAGAGAAAGAAGGAACAAATTATGGAGAAGAAAAAAATAGTTGCAATATTGCTCGTGATTGCTGTGGCGCTGTCTTTCGCAGCCTGCGGAGGAAAAGAACCAGCGGCCGAAGGCGGCGATGCACCTACATACAAAGTGGCTATGGAACCCACATTCCCGCCATTTGATACCATTGATGAGGAAACACAGGAACTTGCAGGCTTTGACGTTGATATGATGAATGCCATTGCAGAAGATCAGGGTTTCAAGCTGGAATGGGTTAACATGGGATTTGATGGTCTGATCCCTGCACTTGAAGCAGGAAATATTGACATCATCGCATCAGGCATGAACGCCAGTGAGGAAAGAAGAGAAAAGGTAGACTTTTCCACTACCTATTATGATTCCGGTCTTGTGGTAGCCATCAAAGCCGGAAATACAGAAATTAAGAGCATTGACGACCTGACCAAGGATATGAAGGTGGGCGGCCAGATCGGAACGACAGGAGCAGATCTTGCAACTGAGCTCTTTGAAGCGGGAAAGATCAGTGAAGCGAAGATATACAACGGGCTTGATGTAGCCGTTATGGATCTTCAGAATGGCACGATTGCCGCATTGATCAATGACCTTCCTGTTACCAAAGCCTATATGGATTCAAAGCCTGGAACGATCGAGATCGTTGGTGATGTACTGAACGCGGAGTCTTATGGCTATGCGGTGAAGAAGGGCAACCAGGAATTGCTCGATAAGATCAACGCCGGAATGCAGAATCTGAAAGATAACGGTAAATTCGACGAAATCTATGCAAAGTGGTTTGAATAAGCCGGGAGAAACCCGATTATAGAAATAATCTGCGAAGAGTTTGCCTACGGGCAAACTTTTCAATTCTCAATTTAAAGTGATTCGAAAAAGAATAAGGAAGAAGTCAGAAGTAAGAAATAATAAGTAAGAAACACCGGCCTTCGGCGCCGGATTTGATTTAGGAAACGCTGATTCATTCAGCGCTTTAGTAGGAATTTAATTTAAGGAGTAACAGTTTGGGTATCTATTTAAAAGGATTACAAATTGCATACAGCGGAATCGCCGTGACCCTTCAGATCACGATTTCTGCAGTTCTGATCGGCGTTGCGCTGGGGCTCATCGTAGCTCTTGGAAAAATGTCTTCTTTGAAGCCGGTGAGGGTAGTATTTTCGGTGTATGTGGAATTATTGAGAGGAACCCCTCTTGTTGTTCAGGCATTGATCATCTATTTGGGATTTCCGGCGCTTTTGCAAAGTTATGGGATTGCCTTCCGATGGGATGATGCTGTCCTGGCCTCAATTCTCGTGTGCGGAATCAATAGCTCGGCCTATGTGGCGGAGATCATCAGGAGCGGGCTTCAGGCGGTGGACAAAGGTCAAATGGAAGCTGCCAGGTCTTTGGGGATGAACCATGTTCAAGCAATGCGGTTTATTATCGTTCCCCAGGCGTTCCGGATCATCCTGCCAGCTCTTGGAAATGAGTTTATCTCTCTGCTGAAGGAAACTGCGGTTTTAAGTATTATTGCTGTCGTAGAGGTAACCCGAAAGAGTATGCTTTGGGCTTCCCAATCCTTTGAGTTTTGGCCGGCATATTTAGGAACCGCCGTCGTATATCTGAGCATAACAATTCCCCTGTCACGTTTGGTGGCATATATGGAAAGGAGGATGGCGCAAAGTGATCGAAGTAAATAATCTCACAAAAGAATTCGGCAAATTAAAGGTTCTACGAGGAATCACAGAAACCATCCGCGAGAATGAAGTAGTCTGCGTTATCGGACCCTCCGGTTCCGGCAAGAGTACGTTTTTAAGATGCATCAATCTACTGGAGACACCCACCTCCGGTGAGATTTATATCGATGGTGAGCAGATCAATAAAAAGGATGTGGACATCAATAAGATCAGAAAAAAGTTAGGCATGGTCTTTCAGAATTTTAACCTGTTCCCCCATATGACAACCCTTGAAAACATCACGATCAGTCCGATTCGTGTCAACAAAATTTCGAAGGCAGAAGCAGAAAAATCTGGTGCAGAACTGCTTCAGATGGTTGGGCTGCAGGATAAGGCAGGCGTTTTTCCTGCATCTCTTTCCGGTGGTCAAAAGCAGCGTGCTGCCATTGCAAGGGCTCTTGCAATGAAGCCTGAAATCATGCTCTTTGATGAGCCGACATCTGCATTGGATCCTGAGATGGTCGGAGAGGTGCTTCAGGTAATGAAGGATCTTGCACACCGCGGCATGACCATGGTCATCGTCACCCATGAAATGGGCTTTGCGAAAGAAGTTGCCGATCGCGTTCTCTTTATGGATGAAGGCATGATTGTCGAACAGGGTACACCAGAAGAAATTTTCGGAAATCCGCAAAACGAAAGAACAAAAAACTTTTTAAGCAAGGTGCTTTAGTTTCCGACTGGCTGAGGCCAGAACACACTTGATTGAAAAATTAATAAGGCAAGAAACAAGCGCTGCATACGGGAGACCCTGTGCAGCGTTATTTTATCTAGTAGGAAATATCATTTCCTGTTAGATAAAATGGGGAGTGCAGAGGGGGCACCCCTCGCCGATAAAGGAGGGTGCTCAGCTCGCGAACTGAAGCGGAAGTGGCGTAGCCACTTATTTTATTTGATTCCTATTTTGTTTTTTTCTTTCTGGATGTATAATGGATAAAAAGACTGCCGCAGATTGCAGGCGGGCTGCCATGAAAGCAACAAGTTACATAAGAGGAGGACAACGATGAAAGTTAAATTTTTAGGAGCAGCAATGTCTGTTACCGGTACCTGCCATCTTATTACGACAGATCAGTATAAAATACTGCTTGATTGCGGACAGTTTCAGGGAAGCAAAGCCCTTGAAGAATTAAACGCAATGGACTTTGGTTTTCAACCTTCGGAAATTGATTTCATGATCCTGAGTCATTCTCATATCGACCACAGCGGAAGAATACCGCTACTAACAAAGAGAGGATATTCCGGAAAAATCTATTGCACCGATGCAACGGCTGATCTGGTCGAGATCATGCTGAAGGACAGCGGATATATCCATGAAAAGGAAGCCGAATGGACCAATCGAAAAGCAGAACGCTCCGGTAAGCCTTTCGTAGAGCCTTTGTATACCTTCCAGGACGCAGCGGATGCTGCAAAAAATCTCGAGCCGGTGCTATATGGACAGCTTTATGAAATCAATCCGGATATTCAGGTGCGCTTTCGCGATGCGGGACATATTCTGGGCTCCTCCATTGTAGAGCTTTGGATCAGAGAAGGGGAGCATGTTACAAAACTAGTTTTCTCCGGAGATTTGGGTGTGAAGAACAGGCCCATTCTGAGGGATCCGGAAACCATCGAGGAAGCAGATTTCTTGATTATGGAAGCCACCTACGGAGATCGTGTTCACGAGTCCAGCGGAGAAAGCCTGGAAAAGTTTTTTGAGATTATATTAAACACAACAAGGCGTGGAGGAAGTGTCATTATTCCATCCTTTGCGGTAGGACGAACACAGGAACTAATTTATCAACTGAATATATTTTATGAGGAGCATCAGGAATTCAAACATGAGCTGGACAAGCTCATGGTATATGTGGACAGTCCGCTTGCCACCAGTGCAACGGAAATATTCCGAAGAAATGCACAGGTCTTTGATGATGAGACAAGGGAATACATATTGAAAGGGGATAACCCTCTCGATTTTAAAAATCTGGTATTTACCCGAACAAGTGACGAATCACGCCAATTGAACTTCAATCCCGATCCAAAGATCATCATCTCAGCCAGCGGCATGTGCGATGCAGGCAGGATCAAACATCACCTAAAGCATAATTTGTGGAATCCAAAGAACAGTATTGTCTTTGTGGGCTACCAGGCGGAAGGCACTTTAGGCAGATCCATTGTAAACGGGGACAAAGATGTGACCATCTTCGGAGAGAAGATTCACATCAATGCTGAGATCCATAATCTGGAAGGATTCTCCGGGCACGCTGACAGAGACGGATTGCTGGAATGGCTTTCTGGCTTTGTAAAACCACCGAAACGGGTATTTTTGGTTCATGGCGAGGAAATGTCCAAGAAAAACTTTGCCTATACTGTAAAACAGACCTTAGGCTTTGACTGTACCGCCATCGAGGATGTATCAGAGTACGATCTGGAGCTTGATACGGTGCTGAGCGTGGAAGACACACGAAATCTCATTGCAACAGAAGATCAGCTCGACAAGGTGAAAAGTCAGCTGTCTAAATTGCGGGATGAATTGGAAACAATATTATATAATACCCACCTTGCGGTGGATCAAAATACAACACAAGAACGAATCAATGAAATTTCAAACAGCTTGATTGAATTGGAAAAGAACTCTATCAAGCTGGGAACAACAATTGCGACGAAAGAGGCTTAAGAACAATGGCAGAGATTATCGTGATCGGAATCGCCGGAGGTACAGGCTCCGGAAAAACCACAATGATAAAACGGATTAAAAAAGAGTTCAATAATGAAATTACCATATTGAGCCATGATTTCTATTATAAGAAGTGCAGCCATCTCCCCTTTGAAGAGAGAGAAAAATTGAATTACGATCATCCGGATGCGTTTGAAACAGATCTTATGGTGGAACATCTCAAAGAACTTAAGGAAGGGCGCTCTGTTGAGCGTCCTGTTTACGACTTTGTCATTCATGACCGCAGGGATGAAACTGTGGGGGTAGAGCCTGCAAAGGTGATCATTGTTGAAGGGATACTTATCTTTGAACACAAAGAATTGCTGGACCTGCTGGATATTAAGGTCTTTATTGATACCGATCCTGATGTGAGGATCATTAGAAGAATTATGAGAGACGTGAGGGAGCGAGGACGCAGCCTTGATTCCGTCATCAATCAGTATCTGACCACAGTGAAGCTCATGCATGAGGAATTTGTTGAGCCTAGTAAAAAGAAGGCGGATATTATCATTCCAGAGGGTGGATACAATATCGTAGCGCTACAAATGCTGAACGACCGTATTAAGGCATTGCTGCGGATGTAAAGACCACACAGCTCCTGTATTAAAAATAAGAAAAATGTCTCAATTTTGTTTTGCTTAAGAAAATTTTTTGGTATAATTCTATTTGAGAGTAATTTCTTTGTGAATTAAGGGGGAAAAGATGTCTTTACTGAAAGAAATCGCGCCAAGTGTACAGCAGGTAGCAGAGGCAATTGCCATTGCTGTTGGAGTTGAGGTCGAAATCGTAGACAATCAGCTGACGATCGTGGGAGGGACATCAGTCTATGCGCAGAGAATCGGAGAAAAGGAAGAGGCGGGAGAAATAGACGGGAATTATCTGTATGCCAGGGTTTTACGGACAGGTATGACCATGAATATTGCAGATGCCCAAAGTGATCAAAATTACGGAACCTCAGTGGATGCCTTTGGAAGCTATGAGCTTGCGGAAATCTGCACACCGATTAAGGTTTCAGATCAGATTATCGGTATCATCGGACTGGTAGCATTAAACGAGAAACAGAGAGCGATCCTGCTTGACAAGAACAGAAGCATGGTTTCTTTTGTGGAAAAAATGGCGGATCTACTTGGCGCAAAAGCCATGCAGAAGAAGGCGCTGAATCATGTTGAACTTAGTATGAGCGAGATGGCCACTGTCCTGGAAACTACCCACGAGGGAATCTTTGCCATCGACAGCAGGGGTTATATCCGGCATTGCAACAGCATGGCGGAGGAATTGTTCAAGACGACGAAGAATGATATTGTGGGAAGCCATATCAGCAAATTTATGCGAGGAACACCCGCCCTTGAAGTTTTGAGATCAGGTACCGGCTATACGGAAAATGAAGAAGTCTATAACAGCGAACGGGGAAGCTATCACTTTATTGTTACTGCAAAACCGTATTTTTCCGAGAGGGATGTTGCCGGAGTGGTTATTTCCTTTCGCGATATTGAGGAAGCCCAAAAGCTCGTTTATAACATTAATACCAGAGCACTGAAATATACATTTGATGATATTATGGGTGAAAGTGAGGCCATACGGCGTGCGAAAAACCAGGCGCTTCTGACGGCCAGAGGAAATTCGACCGTGCTCATAACGGGAGAGAGCGGAACGGGAAAGGAAATGTTTGCAAAAGCCATCCATTATTCCAGTTCCAGAGCGAAGGGGCCCTTTGTCACGGTTAATTGCGGTGCCATTCCTGAAAATCTGCTGGAAAGCGAGCTCTTTGGTTATGAAAAGGGTGCTTTCACTGGAGCCAATGAAAAGGGGAAGTTCGGGAAATTTGAACTGGCCAACGGCGGAACCATCTTTTTAGATGAGATCGGAGATATGCCCCTTCACCTTCAGGTAAAGCTGCTGCATGTCCTTCAGAATATGCGGTTTGAACGAGTGGGCGGCAACAAGGTCATTATCGTGGATGTACGTGTCGTTGCGGCAACCAATAAGGATCTGGAAACCATGATCAAGGATGGCACCTTC
The DNA here is from genome assembly GCA_015243575.1 of Clostridiales bacterium. Lineage (NCBI taxonomy): Bacteria > Bacillati > Bacillota > Clostridia > Peptostreptococcales > Anaerovoracaceae > Anoxybacterium > Anoxybacterium hadale. The sequence continues at coordinate 2,246,551 of CP042469.1, read as the reverse complement.
CGGGAGGATCTCTATTACAGACTGAGCGTTATCCCGCTGACCATACCTCCTCTGCGAGGACGCAGGACGGATATCAAGCCGCTAATGTATCACTTCTTGAATAAATACAATACCTTTATGAATAAAAAGATTATTGGCTTCACTGAAGAAGTGGAGTACATCTATGAAGCATACGACTGGCCCGGCAATGTCCGTGAGCTTGAGAATGCAATCGAATACGGAACCAATATGGCCTTTGGTGACAAGATCGGCATCGATGCCATTCCCAGCCGCCTCCTGAAAAATGACGCCAACACCATTCATATTGAGGAGAGCGATCTTCCGCTCAGTGAGCAGGTGAAGTTCTATGAGAAGGAAATCATCACCAGGAAGCTGAAAAAGTATTCGGGAAGCAGCAATGCTAAGGATCTTGTGGCAAAGGATCTGGGCTTAAGCAGAGCAACCTTGTATCGGAAGCTTTCTGAACTGGATATCAATTAAATCAGCACTAAATTTCTCAATCATGAGAAAAATAGTTCCTGTATGATAGAGACTGGGAATTGACTTGTCGTATGACGTATGAAAGAACATTGAAATTTCAATAATTCTAAAAATAATCATTTTGTTAAAAATTTGAATGATTCGGCATGAATTTTGTATGCTGTTAAGATAGCGTTGGTTTTATGCCGTTGAGTTACAGCCGGGTGCTTTATGCAGGCGCGTAACAGCCAAGGCCGATGTCGGCGGACTGTTTTATGGAGTAGTAGTCCATCGATTCATTGATTCAGCACACGCTGCGGGAAGCAGTGTGTGGAATAACAACGAAAATCTCCGAATCAGGTTTCGGGATTTTCCAGTGTAAGGAAACACTGATTCAGTGCTTCCCTGAATTTTGTCAGTGGCGAGAGCCGGACAGGATAAGATAAAGGAGGATATTAAAATGTTAAGAGATGCATTACCTAAAGTCGCAACACCATTACCGGGACCAAAGGCAAAGGAGATCATCGACAGGAGAGCGAAGGCAATGCCCAATGCGATCCGCTGCGGATATCCATGTGTTATCGCACGAGGAGAAGGCGCAATGTTTGAGGATGTTGATGGAAATGTCTTCCTTGACTGGATCGGAGGAGTAGGTGTACTCAATATCGGCTACAGCAATCCTGAATTGATCGATGCAGTAAAAACTCAGAGTGAAAAATATTTCCATGCCATGATGAATATCACCACTCATGAAAGATACATAGAGCTTGCTGAAAAGATGAATAGTATCGTCCCTGTTAAAGGAGATGACAAGAAGACAATGTTTGTAAACAGTGGTGCAGAAGCAGATGAAAATGCTGTGAAGATCGCCAAAGGCTACACTGGAAGACCGAATGTCATCGTATTCACAGGTGCCTTCCATGGACGGACACTCATGACCATGACCATGACAGCGAAAAAGGCGTATGCCATCGGAATGGGACCTTTCCCTGACGGCGTTTACAGAGCAGAGTTCCCCAATGTCTATAGAAGACCTGCCGGAATGTCCGAAGCAGAAGCAGTTGCTTATTATATCGGAAAGCTGGAAGAGCTGTTTGTTGAAGCAACTCCGCCGCAGCATGTTGCAGCCATCGTATTTGAACCTGTTCAGGGCGAAGGAGGCTTTGTGCCGGCTCCTATTGAATGGGTAAAAGCTGTCAGAGCAATCTGTGACAAACACGGTATTATGATGATTACAGACGAAGTGCAGACTGGATTTGCCAGATCGGGAAGAATGTTTGCATCAGAATACTTTAAAGAAGCAGGATGTGCGCCTGATATCATGACCAGTGCAAAATCCATCGCCGGCGGGCTGCCCATCTCCGCTGTAACTGCCAGAACAGAGATCATGGACGCCGTTACACCCGGAACCATTGGCGGAACTTACTGCGGAAATCCTGTTGCATGCGCTTCCGCTCTTAAGGTCATCGAAGTGATGGAACGGGAAGACTATCCAGGAAAAGCCCTGAAGATTGCTGAAAAGTGCATGGCGAAATTCAATGAATGGAAAGATAAATATGATATTATCGGCGACGTTAGAGGCGTTGGCGCGATGATGGGTGTTGAATTCGTTACGGATAAAGCATCCAAGAAACCGAATACAGACTTGGTGAACGCGATCGTAAACGAAGCGGTTCAGCACGGACTGCTGCTGGAAAGCGCCGGAACCTACGGTAACGTAATCCGCTTCCTTTGCCCGCTGTGTGTAACAGATGCACAGCTGGAAGCAGGACTTGAAATTTATGAAAAAGCGATTGAAACCTGCTTGAAATAAAAGTACTAGATCGTGTTGCGATAAAGTACCAGAAGTACCGTATATAGCATCGTCTCATGTACGGTACTTTTTGTGTCTTGGGATTGGAATTTCAAGACATCTTTTTAAGTTGAATTTTTAAATTGGATATGTTACTATATTTAAACAATAGCATCAATTGACAAGGCAAAACACCTGATGCTATGACTTCATGATAATATAGCCCTGATGATAGCATCGTTTTGAAGCTTAATTTCGGGCGGTGCTAGGGAAGTAAGGAAGACAGATATGGAAATAGAAATGAAGTATGTCATAGGGGATAGGGAAATCGCCAGAAACATTTGGGAAGATGAGTATCTTTCCGGCATCGAGGAAAAGGACTCCAGAGAAAAGGTTTACATGAAGGCGGCTTATTTTGATACCGATGATCATATCCTTTCTAAAAATGACATCGCATTCCGCGTGCGCATGGAGGGCCCCCGTATCGTCGCATCTTTAAAATGGAAAGGTGCAAGCGAGGACGGTTTGCACACAAGAGAAGAAATCAACGTACCGGTGAAGGATGAAGCTTGCTTTATTCTCCCCAATCCTGAGATCTTCAAAGAGAGCGATATCGGCCGTGACATGATTGCGTTGCTCAACGGGAAACCTCTGAACAGCTTGCTGGAGACAAGATTCTTACGGAGCAGACTTCGGGTTGACACCGGAAAGAGCATTTGTGAGGTTGCCATCGATGAAGGTGAAATTGTGACCGATTATGGTACCACGCCGATTTGTGAGCTTGAGATCGAATTGTTTAGCGGTGATCAGGAAGATATTAAAAAAATGGGAGAACTGCTGGCAGAAAAATATCAATTGATTCCCGAGGACAGAAGCAAATATGCAAGGGGGCTGTCGCTGCTTGAGGAGCATGAACTTTAACATGATCCCTAAGAATTCAAATTGAAACGCATTTTTAATCATTCTAATTATTATAACTAATCGGTTTAAAGAATTATTTGAAAACAGTTTAAAGATATTATATAATAGCTTCCGTAGGGTGCGCGCAGAACGCGCGCAAGTAGCTTAGGAACCGTCTCGGATTGAGGCAGATGTTCCTGAAAGGAAGGTAATATATGGTATCTTTATTTATTTCTGTGCTGCCGATCCTTGTGATTTTAGCAATGCTATTAATCTGGAAAAAGCCCGCAGATATAACAGGCGTAGCAGGGTGGATTTCAGTATCCATACTTGCATTTCTTTTTTTTGGCACGAGTTTGGAAGTGATCGTCCGCTCAAGTGCTGCAGGACTCATTAAATCTTTTGCTGTCTCCCTGATCGTTGCAGCATCATTGCTTCAGATGGCGCTGATGCAGACATCGGGCGCATTGAGACGGGTTATTGTATTTATAAAAACCATCGCCCTTGACAATCGGGCAATTCAGATCATCATGATCAATGTTGGTTTTGGAACACTGATGGTATCGGTGGGCGCAACGCCGGTATCCCTTCTTCCTCCAATTCTTCTAGCCCTTGGTTACACGACCTACAGTGCCATTGCACTGCCGGCAATCGGATATGACTCACTTTGTACATATGCCCTTTTAGGAGCGCCTATCGTCGTTCTTGTAGATGTGGTAAACGGTTTTCTTCTTGCCGGAGATCCAGCGGCAACCCCGATTACTCTGGGAATGGCCGCGGAGATTTTCTGCCTGTTTGTCCCAGTTACGGCAGTCATGATCGGATTTTGTATGCTGTGGATCGCAGACCGATGGAACGGAGTGAAAAAAGGATTTCTGCCATGTATTACCGCAGGCATTATCATTGCCGTCGTCGCATATCTTACCAGCAGAATGGATAACCTTGTCCCGCTGACCGGTGTGTTCTGCGGAGCAGCGGTGATTCTTGCTATGGTTGCGTATCTTAAGCTTACAGGAAAGAAAATCATTGATAGAAGCAAGCTGACAAAAGAAGAGCTTGAGCTCGAAGCTTCCATGCCGCTTTGGAAAGCGGTAAGCCCTTGGGTGATTCTGATTGTGCTGATCCTTGCGCTGAATCTTCCCAAGAATCTGTTCGAATTCTTTTACTATGAATTCACCATGCCCATTAATGGGCTCTCTGCCAACGGCACACCCATCGCCACAAGATTCTTATGGAATGCATATACTTGGATTTTTGTCAGCGTATTCCTCTCCATTCCGATTTTGAAGCCCACCAAGGAGCAGCTGAGTACCACCTTTAAGCTGTGGGCAAAGCGCGCACCAAGGCCGGCCTTCGCTGCTGCTATATTTTTCAGTATCGGAGAAGTGATGAATATGTCCGGCTTCAATATGGCGACCCAGGCATTTGATCATCCCAGCATGATTCAGATTCTGGCTGATGCTTCTGCGAAAGCCTTTAACCAATTCTACGTTGTGGTTGTACCATATATCGGCTTGCTGGGCGGATTTATCACAGGGAGTGAAGCTTCCACCATTGGAATGTTTGGAAAATACGCACTTGCTACAAGCAAAAACCTCGGGCTCAGCACACCGGCGATGATTCTGATCATCGGAGGTCTTGCGTTTGGCGGAGGCCTGGCAAGTGTAATCTCCCCTGCCAAGCTTCAAAATGCTGCGGCATCCATCGATAAATTCGGAGAAGAGACAAAGGTGATTCCCATGGCCTTCGTATTTTCCATTATTCTGGTGACGGTGACGGCACTCCTGGCGGCATTCTATCTGTTTACCGGTATTGTATCGTAACGCTAACAATAAGAGCGGCGGCTTTTTGATCAATTTGTTTCAATGAGTCGCCGCTGTATTTGTTTTTGTGAAATCAGGGCAGGAATCAGAAATCCAATTAATGCTTTACATTATTAAGGATTGACGGTATAATTATATGCGCACATTGTGCAATTCCAGACCAATGGGTATCCATTGGTCTTATCGGTGCTTATACTATTAGGAGGATTTAATAAATGATATCAACTTTTATTTCGAAGGAAAAGAACCAGGTCAAATTCACAATGGAATTCACCGCTGATGAGTTTGATAAAGCAGTGACCGACGCATACCAGGCAACAAAGGGAAAATACGTTATTGATGGGTTCCGCAAGGGAAAAGCACCCAGAAAGCTCATCGAAGCTCGTTATGGCGAAGATGTATTTTTTGAAGATGCAATTAATAATATGTTTTCAAAAGGATATCCGGAGGCTATGGATGCGCTGGATCTGGATCCCGTCGACAGACCTTCCGCTGAGTTTGACAAAATTGAGAAGGGCCAGGGATTTAAAGTGACCATCACAGTTACTGTGAAACCTGAATTCGAAGTGAAGGATTACAAGGGAGTAAAGGTTGCTAAAGTTGAACACAATATAACGGAAGAAGACGTAGAAAAAGAGCTTGAGACACTTCAGAAGAGAAATTCAAGGTTGGTAATTGTTGACCGTCCCGCTCAGGATGGTGATACTGTGCTGATTGATTATGCCGGTTTCGTCGGAGAAGAACAGTTTGAAGGCGGAACAGCAGAAAGACAGCCTCTGTCACTGGGAAGCAACACCTTCATCCCCGGCTTTGAAGAACAGCTTGTAGGCGCCGTTGCATCCGAAGAAAGAGAAGTAAAAGTAACGTTCCCGGAAGAGTACCATTCCGCTGATCTTGCCGGCAAGGACGCGATCTTTAAGTGCAAGGTTCACGAGATCAAAGAAATGGAAAAACCCGAGCTGAATGATGAGTTTGCCAAAGATGTAAGCGAATTTGACACACTGGAAGAGCTGAAGAACGATTCCAGAGAGAAACTGGAAAAGGCTGCGGTTTCCAAGGCTGAATATGAAACGAAAAACGCCGTGCTGGAGAAGGTTTATGAAGCCAATGAGATCGACATCCCAGAGATCATGGTAGAAGAGCAGATCGACGAGATGATGAGAGAATTCGACCAGCAGTTAAGATATCAGGGACTTGACCTGGAAAAGTACTTTGAATACCTTCAGAAGGATGCCAAGGAGTTCAGAGACGAACTCAGAGCAGATGCTTTCAAGAAGGTAAAGACAAGACTTGTAGTGGAAGCAGTTGCAGAAGCTGAAAAGCTGGAGGCCAGCGATGAAGAAGTGGAAACAGAACTGAAGGCTATGGCAGAACAGTATAAGATGGAAGTTGAAAAACTTAAGGAAATGCTGCAAGCCGATAACTATGCACTTCTTTCAAAAGATATTAAAATGAGAAAAGCCGTTGATTTTATGTTTGAAAATGCGATAGTTGAGTAATATATAATTAGGTTGTATTCTGAAAACTCATTGCAGTTTTCAGAAACAACCCAGGGAAATACTGATTGATTCAGGTCATGCGCCTTTTAACAATAAATCAGAGTTCCCATCGAACTAAGCATTTCAGATTTTCATTCCCTTGCATCGGCCTGCGGAATTGAATCAAGATGATGCGGACTGAAAGCACAAGGCACAAATGCTTCAACGTGCAATAATTAAGGGGGGAAACTTAGATGACACTAGTTCCAATGGTAGTTGAACAGACGAATAGAGGAGAGAGATCTTATGACATCTATTCGAGACTGCTCAAAGATAGGATTATATTTTTAGGGGATGCCGTTGATGAACATACGGCAAGCCTTATCGTTGCTCAGCTATTGTTCCTGGAATCAGAGGACTCTGAGAAGGACATTAACTTTTATATCAACAGTCCAGGCGGCTCCGTAACTGCCGGTCTGGCAATTTACGATACGATGCAGTATATCAAGCCTGATGTGGCTACGATTTGCATGGGTATGGCGGCAAGCATGGGAGCCTTCCTGCTGTCTTCAGGGGCAAAAGGCAAACGATTCGCTCTGCCAAATTCCGAGATCATGATTCATCAGCCTCTTGGCGGCGTCAGGGGTCAGGCCGAGGATATTAAGATTCATGCGGAATGGATCTTGAAAACAAGAGATAAGTTGAATCAAATTCTAAGTGAGAATACCGGTCAGAACCTGGAACGTATTGCCAAAGATACCGATCGCGATAACTTTATGAGCGCTCAGGAAGCAGTAGAATACGGGATTATAGACAAGGTAATGAAATCCAGAGAGTAAGGGGGGGTGGCTTATGAGTAAATATGATGCTACAAAACAATTGAAATGCTCCTTTTGCGGAAAACCGCAGGATCAAGTCAGAAGACTTGTGGCAGGGCCGAATGTATACATCTGCGATGAATGCATTGAGCTTTGTCAGGACATTATAAAAGAAGAGTTTGCAAGTTCCATTGATGATGTGGAACACAGATCAGAAAAGTTTACGCTGCCCAAGCCAAAGGAAATCGCGAACATCCTGTCCGATTATGTAATCGATCAGAATGATGCGAAAAAAGCCTTGGCGGTAGCGGTATATAACCACTATAAGAGAGTGAACAGCTTAAACAAGCTCGACAATGACGGAATTGAGATTCAAAAGAGCAACATTGTCATGATCGGGCCCACAGGCTCAGGGAAAACGCTTCTGGCGCAAACACTTGCAAAGATCCTTGACGTACCCTTTGCCATCGCCGATGCTACCGCTTTGACGGAGGCCGGTTATGTGGGAGAAGATGTTGAGAACATTCTCTTAAAATTGATTCAAGCGGCGGATTATGATATTGAAAAGGCACAGCGCGGCATCATCTATGTGGATGAAATTGATAAGATTGCGAGAAAATCTGAAAATCCATCCATAACGAGAGATGTGAGCGGAGAAGGCGTGCAGCAGGCACTCCTCAAGATTCTGGAAGGAACTGTTGCCAGTGTTCCGCCTCAGGGAGGAAGGAAACATCCCCATCAGGATTTCATCCAGTTTGATACCACCAATGTGCTCTTCATCTGCGGAGGTGCATTCGATGGCTTGGATAAAATTATACAGAGAAGAATCGGAGAAAAAACCATCGGTTTTAACGCTGATATTAAGGCAACAAAGATTGAGGCTTCCGAAATTCTAAAAAAGGTGCAGCCTGAGGATCTGCTGAAATACGGGCTGATCCCAGAATTCATAGGCAGACTCCCCGTCATGGTTACGCTGGATGAGCTGACCAAGGAAGCTTTGGTTCGAATCATCAAGGAACCGAAAAATGCGATTCTGAAGCAGTATAAAAAACTGTTCCAGATGGATGGCGTGGAATTGGAGATCGAGGATGATGCCATAACTCGGGTAGCAGAAAAAGCAATTGAACGAAAAACCGGTGCAAGAGGTCTCAGGAGTATACTGGAGCACGTTATGACGGATATCATGTTCGAGCTTCCGTCAAGGGAAGACATAACAAAGTGCATTATCACCAAGGGAACCATTGATTATAACACAGGACCTGCTTTAGTGCTTGTTGAGTCAAAACGAAACAAGAAGAGCGAGGAATCTGCATCGTAAGTCAGGCGGCGTTAATGCCGCCTTCTCTTTATAACAATATCGTCTGTTATTACTCGAAAACAATCATGTGGGTTATATGGGGATTAGAAGATACAGGAGGGTAATATGACTGAAGAAAAAATAAAGAAAACAAGAAAGAAAAAAATAGAAGAGCCGGAAGCGGCAACAGAAAAGAAAGACGCAGAAGCGCTCAGCAGTATTGCGGACGAAGTTGAGGATGGAATTGAAATCCTTGAGGAAGAGGATGACGTCAAGGATAATTCCATAAAGACCATGCCGATGATTCCTCTGAGAGGTCTGTCAATCTTTCCGTATATGGTGCTTCATTTTGATATTGGCAGAGAGAAATCCATCAGTGCTCTGGAAAAAGCAATGATGATGAATCAACTTGTGTTTTTGTCTGCGCAGAAGGATGCGGAAACAGATCTGCCCACCCACGAGGATTTCTATAAGATAGGAACCATCGCAAAGATCAAGCAGATGCTTAAGCTGCCGGGAGATGCAATCAGAGTCCTGGTGGAAGGTATCAGCAGAGGCGAGATCAAAGAAGTGGTTTTTGAAGTCCCCTACTTTAAATGTGCAGTGAAAAAGATTGAAGAACGGGAGTTTGATGAACTGCCCTCCAGAGTAGTTGCACTGATGCGTTCCGCTCTGGGCAATTTTGAAACCTATCTGGATTTAAACCCAAAGGTTTCCCAGGACATTTTCCCGTCAGTTGCTTCTGTAGATCAGCCAGGCAGGCTTGCAGACGTTATCACATCCCATCTAGAAATTAAAACTGAAGAAAAACAGAGAATTTTGGAGGCATTCGATCCGGAAGACCGTCTTGAAATCCTCAATGAGATATTAAATAAGGAAATCGAGATCCTGACCATTGAACAGGATATCAATATAAAAGTCAGAAGCCAGATCAATAAGACTCAGCGTGAATATTACCTCAAGGAGCAAATGCGCGCCATTCAGGAGGAGCTGGGATACGATGAGGCAATCGAAGATGAAATCGGCACCTGGATGGAGCAGCTTAAGAAGCTGAAGCTTTCTCCCAAGGTAAATGAAAAAGTTGAAAAAGAGATCAAGAGACTGTCTAAAATACAGCCTTCCTCTGCGGAAGGCGGCGTCATCAGAACCTATATTGAATGGATTCTAGGTTTACCATGGAATAAAGCATCCAAAGGAGCCATTGATATCAAACTCGCTGAAAAGACCCTCAATGAAGATCATTATGGGCTGGAGAAGGTCAAGGATCGTATCCTCGAATATCTTGCTGTAATGAAGCTTTCCAAGAGTATGAAGGGACCCATTCTGTGTTTGGTAGGGCCTCCTGGTGTCGGTAAGACCTCCGTTGCAAGATCCATTGCAAGAGCCGTTAACAGAGAATTTGTAAGAATGTCGCTGGGCGGTGTCAGGGATGAAGCAGAAATCAGAGGACATAGAAGAACTTATATTGGAGCGATCCCCGGCAGAGTTATGTCTGCTATCAAAGAGGCGGGGACCAACAATCCTGTATTCCTGTTTGACGAAGTAGATAAGATCGGCGCTGATTTCAGAGGCGATCCCGCATCCGCACTGCTTGAAGTATTAGACCCTGAGCAGAATAAGGAGTTTGCTGATCACTATCTGGAAGTGCCATTTGATCTTTCCAAGGTTATGTTTATAACGACTGCCAATACCACGGAAACCATTCCAAGACCTTTGCTGGACAGAATGGAAGTGATCCATGTTCCCGGTTATACAGAAGAAGAAAAGGTGAAGATCGCTGAAAAGTATCTCATACCGAAGAAAACCAAGGAACATGGCTTGAAGGAAGAGAACATTACTATATCCGAGAGCACGATTCGAAGCATTATCAATCACTATACCAGAGAATCAGGTGTTAGAAATCTGGAGCGGGAGGTTGCCAATCTCTGCAGAAAGGTTGCTAGAAAGATTGTGGAAGAGGATGCCACAAGACTCCGGATTACAGCAGGAAACATTGAATCCTATCTGGGAAAGAAGCGATATCGATATGACATCATAGAGGGAGAGAACGAGATCGGTGTTACAACCGGACTTGCGTGGACCATCGTAGGCGGTGATACACTGTTCATTGAAACCACTCTGATCCCAGGCAACGGAAAGCTGGTTCTAACCGGTCAGCTGGGAGATGTAATGCAAGAGTCCGCCAAGGCAGGAGTCAGCTATATCAGATCTATCGGCAAAGAACTGGGGATCAAAGAGGATTTCTATAAGGAAAATGATCTTCATATCCATATCCCGGAAGGAGCAACCCCAAAAGATGGACCATCGGCAGGGGTAACCATGTGTACCGCTATCATATCAACCCTCACCAATACACCGGTGAGAAAGGATGTGGCCATGACTGGGGAAATCACACTGCGCGGTAAGGTTCTGCCGGTAGGTGGAATTCGTGAAAAAGTACTTGCTGCTCACAGAGCAGGGATCAAGAAAGTATTACTTCCTGCGGAAAATGAACGAGACATCGAAGAAATTCCCGCCAATGTAAGAAAGAAGCTTGAGTTTGTACTGATTCACGATGTAAAAGAAGCACTGGATCATGCACTGGTAAAAAATGATAACGAAGGTTCCGCCCCCATGGAGAATTCGGATCATGAGAAAGAAGCAGAATGATTATAAAAAAAGCGGAGCTGGTGGCAACTGCGGTCAAAAAGAACCAGTATCCCGAAGATGATAAAAAAGAGATCGCCTTTGCCGGGCGCTCAAATGTAGGGAAATCTTCCCTGCTAAATCTGCTGGTGAACAGAAGGAATCTGGCGAGAGTCAGCGGTAGCCCCGGCAAGACAAGAACCATTAATTTCTACGAAATCAATGAGGAGTTTCGCATTGTGGACCTGCCTGGATACGGATATGCCAAGGTCTCCAAATCTGTAACGGAGAATTGGGGAGAAATGATCGAAGGATATCTTGCAGGCAGAGAAGGCCTTTTAAAGGTAGTACAGCTCGTTGATATCCGTCACACCCCATCCGCACAAGATGTGCAGATGTATCAGTGGCTCAGGCATTACGGCTTTGACGGTATCGTCGTCGCTACAAAGGCTGATAAGATCTCCCGAAATGAAATGATGAAATGCGTCGGTGAAATCAGGAAAACCCTGGGACTTTCACCGGAAGATAAGGTCATCCCCGTCTCGACGTTAAAGAGAACGGGCTATGATAAGCTGCTTGAGGAGTTGGATCGTCTCTTAGAGGAGGTTTAACGGATATGCAATTTATATTCTTTCAGGTTCTGATGAGAAGGATTAAGGCGATCTGGCCATTTTTGAAGGATAAAGGAGTACCGCTGCGCAAGAAAATTATCATCGTGGCAGGGATCCTTTATCTGATTTCGCCGATTGACCTAATCCCTGCACCCATTCTTATTTTCGGTGCCGTGGATGATATCGTTTTATGGACGTTTATCATCTGGTATTTTAAGGATGAGCTGGATAAGTACTGGGGAGGCGTTACCGGAGTGGTGAAACCCACACAGAAATTCAAAGGAAAGAACATAATTGATGATGTAGACTTTGAAGTTGAAAAAGAAGCAAAAAAGAAAGAGGAGCACAGTTAAAATGGAGAATCAAAGCACATTTGGAGAGGTCATGATCACCGAGGAACAGCTGAAGCAGCGGATCAAAGAGCTGGGAAAGCAGATTTCCGAGGACTTTAAGGGTGAAGAAATTCTGGTAGTTTGCATTCTGAAGGGTGCGGTACTGTTTTTGAGTGACCTGATCAGAGAAATTACAGTAGATACAAAAATCGATTTTATGGCTGTTACAAGCTACGGAGCATCTACAAAGAGCTCGGGTGTCGTACGGATCCTAAAAGACCTTGATACCGGTATTGAAGATCAGAACGTGATTATCGTCGAAGACATTATCGATTCTGGGATTACGCTTCATTACCTCAGGGATTATCTGATGGGAAGAATGCCGAAGACATTGAAGATCTGTACTCTGCTGGACAAGCCCGAGCGTAGAGAAGCTGATATTAAGGCAGACTATACGGGATTTGAAGTGGAAAACAAATTTATTGTAGGGTACGGCTTGGATTACGATCAGAAATACAGAAACCTCCCATACATAACCTGTCTGGAAGGTTGCGAGATATAACGAAAGAAACCACCGATCAGCCACTGATGAGCATCAAATCTTCATTAGGGGTTGATCTTGTTACTGTTTGGAAAAAAATATAAATTGTGTCTACGAAAGGAGAATAAAATGGGTTATAAAGCAGAAGTAGGATTATCCAACAAACACCTTCATCTCAAGAGTGAGGACATTGAAACATTATTCGGAAGAGGCCATACACTGACTCCTACAAAGGATCTGAAGCAGCCAGGTCAGTTTGCCTGTGAGGAAAAGGTTGATATCGTTGGTCCGAAGGGAACTCTGAAAGGCGTTCGTGTGTTGGGTCCCGCACGTCCTGAAACCCAGGTAGAGCTTGCAATGACCGATGCAAGAGCTATCGGCATTACCGCACCGGTGAGAGAATCGGGAAAACTTTCAGGGACACCGGGTATTAAATTGATTGGACCTGCCGGTGAAGTGGAATTAGATTATGGTGCCATCGTTGCGCTGAGACATATTCACTTGTCTCCTGCGCAAGCACTTGAAGCAGGCGTAAAGGATAAAGATATTGTAAGCATTCAGTTTGGCGGAGAGAGAGGCGTTGTATTTAATAATGTACTGGTTCGCTCCGGAGAAGGCCATGAGAGTGAAATCCATCTTGATACCGACGAAGGCAATGCAGCAGGGCTCAATAACGGTGCATTGGGAGAAATATTGAAATAGTTCGCTGACTTTTCGAAAGGCGGATTGAAGCCAAGTAGACCTTTGAAAGGAAGCAAAGGCAAGACCTTTCATTCCTGTTTGAGCTGCCGACTTGGGCGGCGGATTGGAGATTAAAATGGAGAAGTTAAACCGATATTTTGATCATACTGTACTGAAACCAGAAGCAACAGAGGCGGATGTGACGAAGCTGTGCAAAGAAGCAAAAGAATATGACTTTTTCGCTGTTTGTGTTAATTCCTGCTACGTACCCCTTGCAAAGAAGCTCCTGGACGGGACTTCTGTTCAGGTTGCGGCGGTTGTTGGCTTTCCTCTGGGAGCTTGCTGTACGGAAGCCAAGGTCTTTGAAACCGAATGGGCTTGCAGAGAGGGCGCAAAGGAAATTGATATGGTCATCCATGTAGGAGCACTGAAGGAAAAGCGTTTTGACTATATTAAGAAGGATATTTCAGAAGTCGTGGCAGCGGCAATGGAATTTGACGCGATCGTAAAGGTCATTCTGGAAACCTGTCTCCTGACCGATGAAGAAATCGTCAAGGCTTGTGAACTCGCCAAAGAAGCGGGAGCAGCCTTCGTAAAAACGTCAACGGGATTTTCTAAGGACGGAGCTACGGCTCATCACGTAGCATTGATGAAGAAAACAGTGGGGGATGAACTGCAGGTCAAGGCCTCCGGTGGAATCAGAGATCTTGCAAAGACTCTTGCAATGATTGAAGCAGGTGCTGACCGAATCGGCGCCAGTGCATCTGTTGAGATTTATAAGGAAAGCATGAACTAAAGATTTTGATGAGCATTACTTAGCAATAAAAAAATGAAGCGCCTGTCATAGACATTCTCTGGTAGACTTCTCGCCGCGCGGTAGGTCTTTATGTGTGAGTCTCCATGTCAAGGCGCTTTTTGTATGATCAGAAAAAGCGTCGCATGATATAATGAAATTATCCCTTGAAAACAATTATCAATTAGATTTGGAGAAGAATATGGAACACAATCGAGGAATTATTTCTGCCTTTTTTAATTTTCCTGAGAACAAAACCAATTTGCGTACCGAAATCGTTGCTGGGCTGACTACATTTGTTACCATGGCTTATATTATTATTGTGAACCCAATGGTTCTTGCAGGGCCGGAAACGGGGACAGGACTGGACTACGGGGCAGTATTGACGGCAACCTGCCTTGCAGCGGGTGCGTCTACACTTCTAATGGGACTTCTGGCGAATTATCCCTTCGCTCTGGCACCGGGAATGGGTCTGAATGCTCTGTTTACATACTACCTCTGTGGTGTGATGGGGCTGACGTGGCAAACGGCGTTGGGTGTTGTTTTTCTTTCCGGGTGTTTGGCACTCATCGTTACGCTTACAAAAATCAAAGAGCTGATTATCAAGGTGATACCACCTTCCCTCAAAGCGGCTATCACAGCGGGAGTAGGGCTGTTTATAACCTTTATTGGTCTCACCAACGGGGGGATCGTGACCGATGATGCGGCAACAATCCTTGGAATTGGAAATCTGGCCAATCCTAAGGTGCTGCTTGCGGTGATTGGACTGGTGCTATCCGCAGTGTTGGTTATCCGGAGAGTTCCGGGAAATCTGCTCATCGGAATCATTTTCACAACCATTCTTGGCTTGTTTGTGCAGGATTCTGCAACGGGAGCGCCTGTGACAGCATTTCATGCGGGCGCCTATGGTATTTTTGATAAGATACCGTCGCTGGGACCGGTGGCTTTTCAGCTTGATCTGATGGGTGCATTTAGGCTTTCGTTGCTTCTGCCCATATTCTCATTGTTTTTTATTGATTTCTTTGATACCATCGGTGGATTCGTCGGAATTGCCTCCCGTGCTGGAATGATCGACGAGAGCGGAAATTTAAAGAACGGAAGCAGAGCGCTGGTCGTTGACTCATGCGGAACCATCATCGGAGCACTGCTTGGAACTTCAAACACGACAACATACGCGGAGAGTGCAGCTGGCGTCAATGCAGGAGGAAGAACGGGAATGACTGCCGTGGTCGTGGCGTTATGCTTCTTTATTGCTCCTTTTTTTTCACCGCTGTTTTTAAGCGTTCCCTCTGCTGCCACAGCACCGGCACTGATCATTGTGGGCATCATGATGTGCGCTTCCCTAAACGAGATCAACTGGAATGATGTTTCAGAGGCGATTCCATGCATTCTTACCATTATTATGATGCCACTATCGTTCTCAATTGCTTCCGGTATGGCTTTTGGTTTTATCAGCTACGTTTTGTTGGCCGCCTTAACGGGAAGGGGAAAAGAAGTTCATTGGTTTTTATATGTTCTATCCGCACTGTTTGCCGTTCATTTTATGCTTGGATAAGAAGCTATTGCTGAACTTGAGAATAAGATAAAAAAGTCTGCCAGAGGATGCAGCTTAGCTGACCTCAATGACAGACTTTTTTTTGATACATAACACAGTGCTTTGACTGGATTTTACTCGTAACGCAGTGCTTCGATAGGATCCAGCTTTGCTGCTTTTCTTGCAGGGTATAGTCCGAAGAAAACGCCCACAATCGCGGAAAAGCCGACCGCAAGAACGATTACGGATGGTTGAATTACAACTGAGATATGCGCGAAACTCATTCCTATCGCAGCAATACCGACACCCAGACCGGTTCCGATGATTCCTCCGATGGCGGAGATGATCATGGATTCGATGAGAAACTGCATCAAGATATCACTTGTGCGTGCTCCCAGCGATTTACGGATACCAATCTCGCGAGTACGCTCGGTCACGGATACCAGCATGATATTCATAATTCCAATGCCGCCAACCACAAGGGATATGGCTGCTATGGCTCCGATGGCGATGGAAAGGGTACCGAGGATATTATTGATGGTACCCATCTGGGATTCCGCCGATTCGAAGGTATAAAACTGAGGATCCTTACCCTTGATACGGCTTAGATATTGGCTGAATTCATTTCCCAGATCATTTTGATTTTTCTTTTCATTTGTATACAGCTCCAGATAGGAAGTCGCAGGGTCAGAATACTCAAGAATCGGATAGGGAACGTAGGTTGAATAGGAATCGCTTGCGCGCATACCGTCAAAGATACTCGCTTCGATCTCATAAACGCCCACGATAGTCAAATCCTTCATCTCTTCATTAATGATAACTCCAAGGGTTTTTCCTACTGGATTCTCGCTGTTAAAAAAGTACAATGCGGCTTTCTTATCAATGACGATCCGATCTTTCTGTCCGTCAACATCGCTTTTATTGATCATCCTTCCATGCAGCATTTTCATATTCTTATATTTGTTGTAATCTGCTGCGACTCCTGTCATATTAAGCTTTCCTTCTGTTCGTCCGATCTTGGTTTTACTGTTGGCAGAAATAGAAGGTGCAATATACTGGATATCGTCTGGATATCTTGCGGCAAGCGCTTCAATGTCTTCCGGGGTGAAAAGATCTTCGTAATCTACTCCATCAGGAGTCATCGCCCAGTTGATGTAAAGATACATATTATTCATTCCGTAAGATTCAAATTCCTTGCCGACAACGCCCTTTGCACTGGCACCGATGGACGTAATGGCAATAACGGAGCTGATTCCAATGATAATGCCCAGCATGGTCAGGAAGGAACGCATCTTATTGCTTCTAATGGCGGTGAGGGCCAGCAGGATATTTTCGAAGATCAGCATGGGATCGCCTCCTTTGCCCTGAGCCGTTCATCAGTGAGGACTTCTCCGTCTCTAAAGGTGATGATGCGGTCTGTAAATTCGGCGATATCTCGTTCGTGGGTAACGATGATAACTGTATTTCCGTTCTCACGGTTCAGTTTCGTAAAAATATCCATAATCTCCACGGAAGATTCAGAATCAAGGTTACCGGTGGGTTCGTCCGCAAGAATGATTTGCGGTTGATTCGCAAGTGCTCTTGCGATCGCCACACGCTGCCTTTGTCCGCCTGAGAGTTCATTTGGCATATGATCTGCCCGGTTTTCCAGGTTGACCTGGCGCAATAGCTCTAACGCTCGTTCGTGCCGCTCATCCGCATCAATTCTTCCGTAAACCATTGGTAATTCGACATTTTTTAAGGCACTGGTACGGGAGATTAAGTTAAAGGACTGAAATACAAATCCAATTTTTTTGTTGCGTACAGCAGAAAGCTCGTTATCACTTTTTTCTCTTACATCAATCCCCTCAAGATAGTAATGACCTTCTGTAGGACGGTCAAGACAGCCAAGAATATTCATCAAGGTCGACTTTCCGGAACCAGAAGAACCCATGATAGAGACGAACTCGCCCTTTTGTATGGTTAAGTCGATGGATTTTAATGCTTTTACCTGTATTTCACCATTGGCATAGACCTTTGTCATATTTTCAATTTTTATAATATCTTCTGTCATAGCGGCCTCCCTTACACTTCTGGTGCGGGGGTAACATCCATACCGTCGGTCATATCAAATGTTGGATTCAGTACTACCTTATCACCTTCGGAAAGCTCTCCGGAAGCGATCTCCACATTGAAATCACCTTCCAGACCTAGTTCAACAGCAATTTTCTTCAGCTTCGTGCCGTCGAGAACCATGACATAATTATCACCGGTGTTTGGATCCTCTAAAAGAGCATCGATGGGCACAGTCAATACATTGCTTCTGGTTTCGATTTCTATGGTAGCCTTTGCAGTTACGCCGGCGATCAAGTTCGTGTTGCCTTTGTTGACATCAATCTCAACCGGGATAACCATTTCTTTGGAAGATTGATCCTTCAGCTCTCCCGTAGGAGAAATTCGGGAAACGACACCGTCCACAGCTTGATTGCCAAGCACCTCGGAGGTTATCTCAACCTTCTGACCAACCTTGATTTTGCTGATGTCGAATTCACTGATTCGAACATTCATTTCCAAGTTCTGCAGATCCTCTACTACAAACATCGGCTCTTTGTTTTCTGTGTCGTTTGCATAGCGGCCGATATTGACATTGACCCTTGTAACGGTACCTGCTATGGGGCTTTTAATGTTGACCTTATCAGAGATATTGTACGAATTCACAGTGATTTGGTCGCTCTTATATGTATTTTCAGCTTTGACAAAATCTTCTTTGGATATGGCACCTTCCTCATAGAGTGATTTTGCCGCTTCATAATTGAACTTAGACTGATTGAGAGCAGTCTGAGCTTTTTGATAATCATCCTCGAGATCCTTTGAATCCAGCACAGCAAGCACTTGATCCTTATGTACGATATCGCCCTCTTCCACCAAAATAGATAGGATCTCTGAGTTCAGCGAAGTGGCTACGTCAGCCTTTTCAGAGCCCTGAATGGTTCCCTTTATGGAAACAGCCTGCTGGAGATCCATTTTCTCAGCTGAGCCTGTGGTTACCATTAACGCGGGAGGTTCTCCTCCCATAAGTTTGGGGACGATTACAATAGCAGCAATTACAAGGATTGCTATCGTGCCAACAATAATTCTTCTTTTCTTTTTTTTGGACATAGCTTTTCGCGGTTTCTTTACTTTGTTCGTAGTTTCCCCTGCACTGTCCGTCTCATTAACTCTTTTCCGAAACATAAATACCTCCTAAGAATAGATACTATATATAATAAACCGACGCGCGAAAAAGCAATCAGTCTATTAAACTAAAACGACTGAGATTATCAATTATCTTCAAAAATGATGAAATGCCCCACAAAATACCCCGAGAATAGAAGCGAACAGGAATTGTATTACCGTCGTTCTTTTATCCTGCAATAATTATAGCATAATTTACCTTCACTATTTCTTAATTTTTTATGAAAAATGCCAAATTTATCACGTTGTTTGGGGAAAAATAGAAGATATGCTGTGCATCAGAAACATTTTATTGTATAATATTATGAATTGAGAAAAAATCAAAGCTATATTTGGATGTATGAATTATGCCATAGCGGCTATTAAGAGGGATAAGGAGGATAGAAGCATGCCGACACCAAATCCGATCGCCTTTACTGCTTTCGGGATCAAAATCATGTGGTATGGGGTTATCATTGCGGCAGCAATGGTGATTGCTGTTTTGATCGTCTATCGAAGAGCACCGCTGCACAAGATTTCATCAGAAAGAACACTGGACTTTGTACTAATCACTGTTCCGTTGGGTGTGATTGGAGCAAGGCTCTATTATGTTTTATTTAATTGGGATTTTTATGCAGGAGATTTTTATAAGATGATCAATATCAGAAACGGTGGTCTCGCCATCCATGGCGGTTTGATTCTGGGTTTTCTGGCCGCTGCAATTTTGTGCAGATTATGGGATGTCAGACCATTGAATCTTCTTGATCTCACCGTTCCGGCTGTAGCCCTTGCTCAGTCCATCGGAAGATGGGGCAACTATTTTAATCAGGAGGCCCACGGCGGACCTACTGATCTTCCTTGGGCAATTTCCGTAAATGGTCAGATGGTTCATCCAACCTTTTTATACGAATCAATTTGGTGCTTCCTGCTGTTTTTCCTGCTGATTTATATCGATAACAACAGAAAATTTGAAGGACAGATTTTTCTTTTATACGGAATCCTTTATTCCTTTGAACGGTTTTTGGTCGAAGGATTACGGACCGACAGTCTGATGCTGGGGCCGCTGAGACAGGCACAGGTTTTCAGTGCAGCCGTGTTTTTAGTTTTCCTCATCATCTATATTTATATGAGACGGAAATACAGATACAAAGATAGAATTTTTTACTAGAGGAGATATTTATGAAATTAGGTATTGTGGGGCTTCCCAATGTTGGGAAGAGCACACTTTTTAATGCGATTACGAAGGCCGGAGCAGAAGCGGCCAATTATCCGTTCTGTACCATTGAACCAAACGTAGGAGTCGTTACCGTTCCCGATGAACGTCTCAAAGTCTTACATGAAATGTACGATTCCAAGAAGACGGTCTACACCACCATTGAATTTTACGATATTGCGGGACTGGTAAAGGGAGCATCAAAAGGAGAGGGACTGGGCAATAAATTTCTGGGACATATCAGAGAAGTTGCCTCTATTATCCATGTTGTGAGATGCTTTGACGATCCCAACGTTGTTCATGTAGACGGCAAGATCAACCCGCTTTCTGATATAGAGACCATCAATATGGAATTAATTTTGTCAGATATGGAAGTTTTGGATCGTCGTATTCAAAAGACCCAAAAAAATCTGAAGGGGGAGAAAGGACTTCAGAGTGAACTGGATATTCTTAAGAAGATCAAAGAGGCACTGGATAACGGAATGTCGGCCCGTACCCTTGAACTTACCAATGAGGAGCGGGAGTTTGTAAAGTCCCTTGAGTTGCTTTCCTTCAAGCCGATTATCTATGCAGCCAATGTTTCTGAAGATGAGGCGGTTTCACAGACCGACAACGAATATGTCGCAGCAGTTCGTCAGTTTGCTGCTTCGGAAGACTCCGATGTTGTGGTAATCTGCGCAAAACTTGAGGCGGAGATTGCTGAACTTGATGAGGACGAAAAGGCTGTATTTTTCGAAGAACTTGGAATCACAGAATCCGGTCTTGACAAGCTCATAAAAGCATCTTATCATTTGCTGGATCTCATATCCTTCCTTACCGCAGGCCCTCAGGAAGTTCGCGCATGGACGATCCGAAGAGGAATGAAGGCACCCCAGGCCGCTGGCAGGATACATACGGATTTTGAACGCGGCTTTATCCGGGCAGAGACCATTGCATATAACGAACTGGTTCAGTGCGGCGGAAATCTTGCCACAGCCAAAGAAAAAGGACTGATTCGATCGGAAGGAAAAGAATATGTCGTAAAAGACGGAGACGTAATCCTGTTCCGGTTTAATGTATAGGAAGCATTATTCCGTATAACTGATAATTCTCATCACAAAATAAAAGCGATAAGCATCAAAACAATGCCTATCGCTTTTTTTTTATTCCGTGCGCACATCTAATCGGTTAATTTTTCGCATGGCGGTGTCAAAAAGCCTCGCAATAGCGCCGCTGTTGCTGCCTCTTTTCCCTGGCTTCAGCCAGAATGGAAAAAAGGACAGCAGGGAGCGAAGCGAGTCGGAGTCCCGAAGGGACGTTGCGTTTTTTTCCTTGCCAATCGAAAAATTTCCTCGACCATCTGCGCACACTCCATTAAATCAGCACTTCCCTTGATTGTTGCGCCCTGAAACCGGCTCCTAATCAAGTTCAAATGCGCCTGTATAGAGCTGATAGTATTTGCCCCCTTGCGCGATCAGCTGATCATGACTGCCACGTTCTATAATTTCTCCCTGCTCCAGTACCATAATCACATCGGAATTCCGTACTGTGGAAAGGCGATGGGCGATGACGAATACCGTCCTTCCTTTCATGAGCGCGTCCATCCCTTTTTGAACAATGGATTCCGTTCTGGTATCGATGGATGAAGTCGCTTCATCTAAAATCATAACAGGAGGATCGGCGACAGCGGCACGAGCGATGGAGATCAGCTGCCGTTGGCCTTGTGATAATCCGCTGCCATCGCCCTCAAGTACAGTTTGATACCCGTGCGGCAGCATTCGAATGAACCCGTCAGCATTGGCCAGCTTCGCAGCGATAATGCATTCTTCATCCGTTGCGTCCAGCTTTCCATATCTGATATTGTCCATTACAGTTCCCGTGAACAGGTTGACATCCTGCAGAACGATGCCGAGGGACCGGCGAAGGTCTGCTTTTCTGATCTTATTGATGTTGATATCGTCATATCGAATTTTACCGTCGGCTATGTCATAAAAACGGTTGATCAGATTTGTGATTGTTGTTTTTCCGGCACCGGTCGCTCCGACAAAGGCTACCTTCTGGCCGGGTTCGGCGTAAAGTGTTATATTGCGAAGAACAAGCTTATCCTCAACATAACCAAAGTCCACATCATAGAAGCGAATCTCTCCCCGTAAAGGGGTATAGGTTATCGTACCGTCTCCGTGGGGGTGCTTCCAGGCCCAGTTGTTGGTGCGCTCAGCACATTCCAGCATTTCACCGTTTTCTGATTTTGTATTCACAAGGGTGACGTATCCTTCATCCTGCTCACTTTCCTCATCCATGAGCTCGAAAATTCTCGACGCACCAGCCAGCGCCATGATCACCATGTTAAACTGCATGGAAATCTGGCCAATGGGGTTGATAAAGCTCCGTGATAAGGTGAGAAAGGATACGATTGTGCCGATCGTCAGGACATTGATGCCGGAGAGACTGAGATTGGGAAATCCCGCGATTCCAGCTGCTCCGCCGACGATGGCAAGGAGTACATAGAGCAGATAGCCCAGGTTGCCGACGATGGGCATGGTGATGTTCCCATATTTGTTTGCCTCTGTGGCACTGTTGCAGAGCGTCTCATTTTTTTGATCGAATTCTTCTTCTGCTTGTTCTTCATGGCAAAAAACTTTCACAACCTTTTGACCATGAATGATTTCCTCGATATAGCCGTTCACATCACCGAGAGCTTCCTGCTGTTTCATGAAAAAGGAGCCACTCCGCCCAACAAGAAATTTTATGACGCTCAGCAGTACCAGAGTAAATACGGCGACAAACAGCGTCAGACCGACACTGAGGTAGAGCATAGCAAAGAATGCCGCCGCTACGGTGATCAGGGAGGACAGCATCTGGGGCAGACTCTGTGAAATTGCCTGACGAAGTGCATCGGTATCGTTAGTATAGCGGCTCATGACGTCACCATGTGTATGGGTATCAAAATAACGGATCGGCAGCGTCTGCATGTGCCGGAACATTTTATCCCGGACCTGCTTCAGCGTGCCCTGGCCGACGATAACCATGGCGCGGTTATAGAACAGGGTACAAAGGATCCCTGCGATATAAATCGCCCCCATCATCAGGAGCGCACGGAACAGCTGGGAAAAATCGGGATGCGCCTGGCCTACCAGCGGAAGGATGTACCCATCGATCAGCGTTTTTAGGAAGAGGGAGGACGCTGCACCTGCTGCTGCGCTCAGCAGGATACAGGCAGCGACGAAAATCAGACGGAGCCTGTATTGACGCATGTAAGAAAGCAGACGTTTTAAGGTTCCGGGCTTAAAATGATGCGCCGGGCGCTTTGCTGCCGCAGAAGAGCGTTCTTTTACCATTGTTTTATTCATGAAGAGCACCTCCTCTGTTTTGAGATTCGTAAACTTCTCTGTAAATTTCACAGTCTCTGAGAAGTTCCTGATGTGAGCCGGATGCCATGATCCTGCCGTCATCCATTACGACGATTTTATCAGCATCGCTGACAGATGAAACGCGCTGAGCGATGATGATTTTTGTGGTTTTGGGTATGTGCTGCAGGAGCGCCTGTCTAATCAGCTCATCGGTTTTCGTATCCACAGCGCTGGTTGAGTCATCCAGAATCAGGATTCTGGGCTTTTTCAAAAGCGCTCTTGCAATGCAGAGTCTCTGGCGCTGTCCGCCGGATACATTGGAACCGCCTTGTTCGATGTAGGTGTCATACTGCTGGGGAAATTCACGGATAAAGCCATCCGCCTGGGCAAGTTTGCACGCATGGATGATTTCTTCCTCCGTGGCATTCTCATTTCCCCATAGAAGGTTCTCTCTGATGGTTCCGGAAAACAGGACATTTTTTTGAAGCACCATTGCAACCTCATGGCGAAGTGTAGCCAGATCATAATCCCTTACATCGATGCCTCCAACGGTCACTTTACCGCCCACGACATCGTAGAGGCGTGGAATAAGCTGCACAAGGCTTGATTTAGAGGAGCCGGTGCCGCCGATGATCCCTACCGTCTCACCCGATTCAATGGTAAGATTGATATTGCTTAGAACAGGTTTATCGGTATTTTTCGCATAGGCAAATGTTACGTTTTCAAAGGTGATAGAACCATCATTGACGGTGGGTACCGACTGATCTTTATTTTTTAGATCGCTTTCCTCGCTCAGGATTTCTGTGATACGTTCCGCTGATGCCCTGGAAATGATGACCATGACGAAGACCATAGAGAGCATCATCAGACTCATAAGAATCTGGAGGGAGTAGGTAATCAGGCTCGTCAGCTCTCCCGTTGAAAGTCCGAGCGCTGCATTATTCCCGCTTGCTACGATGGACTTTGCACCGAACCAGGAAAGGAGAATCATACTAGCATATAGGCAGAGCTGCATCAGCGGCATATTGAACGACAGTCTTTTTTCTGCTCTGGTGAAATCCTGAAAGATCGACTGGGAAACGCCCGCAAACTTTTCCTCTTCGTAATCCTCGCGGATATAGGATTTGACCACGCGAATTCCGTGGAGATTCTCCTGAACAAAGTTGTTCAGCCGGTCGTAGGTTTTGAATACCCGCACAAAAATCGGATGAACATTTGACATGATCAGCCAAAGGCCAATGCCGAGAACGGGTATGACGGCAAGGAAGATCAGGGATAATTTTGCATCGATCCTGAAAGAAAAAATCAGAGCAAACACAATCATCATGGGCGCTCGCACAGCTAGGCGTACAAGCATCTGACATGCGTTCTGAACGTTGGCGACGTCAGTGGTCAGCCTGGTAATGATGCTGGCAGTCGAAAATTTGTCAATATTGGAAAAGGAAAATCTCTGCACGTTGTAGAACATATCCCGCCGTAGATTTTTTGCAAATCCTGATGAAGCAATGGCCGCGCTGCGTCCTGCGAAAATGCCGGTTAGCAGTGAGAGTGCAGCCAAAGCGGTTAGGGCAAGACCCATGAGCAAAACATAGCTCATATTATTCTGATTGATTCCGTAATCGATTAAAAATGCCATCAGGGTTGGAATCATGATTTCAAGCACAGATTCAAGCGTTACGAAAACCGGTGCGAGAATCATGTGTTTTTTGTATTCTCGTATGGTGGATAAAAGTTTTTTTATCATGAAAATCTCCTCAATGGTTTTCCTGCTGATTTGAAATATTGTCTTTCATTCTCTTCAGATAAGAGAACAATTGTATTTTTTCTTCCTCAGTGAATCCCCTGATCAGGGTTCGTTCCATTTTTTCTCCGTCTTCCTGCATGATCTTGCTGATCTGCCGTGCTTTTTCAGTCAGCACAATCTTTTTCAGACGTGCATCCTGGGTGACGGTCTGTCTTTGGATCAGGCCCTTCTGCTCCATCAGGCTCAGGCCTTTAGACGCGGTGGAACGCGTAATAGTAAAGTAATCTTCGATATCTTTCTGGTAGATCTCCTGATCTGCATGATCGGCAAGATAACCGATGATCCAGCCGTTGTTGCCAGTAATCCGTTCAATCTCTTTTTTATGGGAGCAAGACTCAAAGTAACGCCGAATCAAATTGTTCAGCGACCAGAGTTCAAGTCCAATCCCTTCCTTTTTCATTTTTCTTTTTCCCTTTCCGTTCTTCATAATGCTTCCTGATACTATTTTCAATGAAATATATAGACAACGTTGTAAAGCCGAATTCTATGTTTTTATTTGAAAACAGTAAGGAAGCGCTGTATAAATGTGTGGACGGTAGGAATCAGCGTTTCCCTAATTCCTACCAATTGATATCATAATGTTGCATACGAAACTGTTGGATGGCAAACAGTTTCGTATGCAACATTATAGCGGTATCTTAGAAATTTTGCAAGATCAAATTCACAATATATCCACTGTTCCAACGCACAGATTCAGCGGGCGTACACTGACCGCCATGTGTTGGTTCCATCTGGAGGAAAACTATGATATACTGAAATCAATGGAATTTAACCCATTATTACAAAGTTCTGTTATGGAACTACAATAACCGAAGGAAAGGAGAACATGTTTTATGTTTAATACAATGGATGCCGCGATAGTCTTCTGCCGGGAGGGTGAAGATCAATAGAGGCTGACAGCCCTCCAAAGGAATCAATCAAACAAGTCATTTTCTTCAAACGAAACCGCAAAGCCAAAAAGTCTCGTTGGCTAAATATTTGATAGTAAGGTTTGAAGGAAATTCTTAGAATCAATTTTGGAGGATATCAATGGAATATACAAATTTAATAAACTACGGACTGAACGATCGTTTTTCCCAGGAAGCAACGCTTTACGAAGGGCTGTATCTTGCCAGAGTCACAGAACAGCACAGAGATCTCTACAAGGTTGTCTGTGAAGAGGGAGAACTGCAGGCAGAAATTTCGGGCAGTCTTCTTTATCGTGCTTATGATCATTCCGATTTTCCGGCGGTAGGGGATTGGGTCATGGTTGACAGAACCAGTGACCGGTCTGGAAACGGTATCATTCATCAGGTGCTGCGCAGGAAAAGCGTGTTTGAAAGAAAGGCTGCGGGAACGTCAAACAGCGTTCAGATCGTAGCTGCAAACATCGATACTATTTTTATCTGTATGTCACTAAACGCAGATTTCAATCTGAGACGGCTGGAACGTTATCTTTCTATAGCGTGGGATAGCAGGGCGAAACCGGTTATCGTACTCACGAAGGCGGATTTATGCAAAGATCTTGAATCCAAAAAACTTCAAACCGAGACGGTGAGCGTAGGTGCTGATATTATCGTTTGCTCCAGCATGGAAGGCAGCGGTTTTGAACAAATTCGTTCTCATATCCGGGAGGGAAATACAGTAGCATTTATCGGTTCTTCGGGAGTAGGAAAATCAACCCTCATTAACAAACTGGCAGGAAAGGCAATCTTTGCAACGAAAGAAATCAGGGAAGATGATGACAAGGGGCGTCATACCACGACCCATCGTCAGCTGGTTCTCCTTCCGGATGGAGGAATTGTCATCGACACACCAGGAATGCGGGAACTTCAGTTGGAATCGGCTGATCTTTCCAGAACCTTTATCGATATAGAAGAATTGGCTGAGCAATGCAAATTCGGTGATTGTTCTCACGATGCAGAACCTGGCTGTGCGGTGCGAAAGGCTATTGAGAATGGTGAACTTACAGCAGAGCGGCTGGAGAGCTTTCGAAAACTTCAGCGGGAAGCTGGTTATGAAGGTCTAAATTTCAGGCAGCTTGAGCAAAAGAAGATTGAATCCATGTTTGGAAGCAAGGGTGAGATGAAACAGATCATGAAACACGCAAAGCAGAAAAACAAGAGATAAATGTGACTGTATGATAATCGCTGTAGCATAGCAGCTGCATCATAACAGTTACATTACAATAACAGACAGATCGTAAATTGAAAACGGCTGCGGGTTAACTCTCCGCAGCCGTTGCTTTTTTGTGGCCTGCGATCCGCCTGCAAATGTAGCGGCTGAACCAGGTAGGAATGTTAATGCTGCAAAGGATACCCAAGCCGCCGTTGTGAGTCTGATTAAGGGAAAAAAACAATTCCGACACAGCCCAGGGCCACAATAAAAAGAAATAGATAGTCTCTGCGTCTCACTGGAACAGGGCGGTAAACAGTGCGAGACGCGTTTCCCGCGAATCCTTTGGATTCCATTGCTGCAGAAAGCGCTTCGGTCCAGCGCACCGCCTTGACAAGCATGGGCTTTAAAAGGGAAGGTGAGACAGGAAGGACGCGCAAACCTCTGGCTCTGAAGGCAGCTCTTGTCTGACGATATTCTCTTATCATAACCGGAAGAATCCCCCAGGCTGCCAACAGGCCGTAAGCGAAGACCGGCGGAAGTTTCAATTGCTGATTCAGAGACTGAACCAACCGAACACGATCCGTGGTAAGTGCGAGCAGCAGGCCAAGACCCGCGAAGGCCAAAACCCGGCTTGAGAGAGTTAGTCCGTTCCAAGCCGCACGGTCGGCCAGAAGAAAAGACAGCTCGCTGACAGGCATGCCGTTGCCGGACTGAAAACGATAGCCGGTATAAAAGGTGCCCACAGATGTAAGCAGCACGGGGATCATGGTTGCTGCGAATATTTTGACGTTAACATTGCTGACTGCAAGCAAAAAAAGGCAGAGAGAAAAAACCGCAAGGTTTAGAAAAGGCTTTTGCATTGCGGCAAGGAAAAAAGTAGGCATCAGGAGACCGAGGGCTTTAAAAGTCGGATTGATCGTATTCAAGCAGAATCCCCTCCTTCAATTCAAAGATTTTATCGGCAAAGTCAGCGGCAAGTTTTCTGTCATGGGTTGAGAAAATCAGTGTTGTGCCCTGGGATATCATCACGTTTTCCAGAGATTCCATGATCGCTATAGTATTGTTCCAATCTTGCGCATAGGTGGGCTCGTCACATATTAAAATCTCACAGGCACAGGCCAGAATTGCCGCCACACCGAGGCGCCGCTGCTGGCCCTGACTGAGCATGTAGGGAGACACACGCCTGTACCCCCACAATCCGATGCTGCGAAGGATGGCTTCCGCCTGGTCTTCTTCAGCATTCGGTGCAGCAGTTCTGTTCCCCTTACTTTTCAAACTTGTCAGTATCTCATCATATACCGTGTCCGCTACGAATTGATCCTGGGGGTTCTGTGTAACAAATCCCATAGGACCGGGACGTCCCAGATCCTTTTTTCTGACAGTGCTCCCCCGGTAAAAAACCGCTCCATTAAAAGGAACCAAGCCGCGCAGTACGTCGAAGAGTGTACTTTTTCCACTGCCGCTGTCACCGAGGAGCGCGTAGCTTTTTCCTCGGCTGAAATCCGCATTGAGTCCACGAAGCACCGGTGTTCCGGAATAACTCGCTGTGATATTTTTGAGCTGCAGCAGCGGCTCGGGCTGAGCTTCATGTGGGGTTTTCTTGTGCCTGCCGTCATGGGCCGTACGTGTAAGGCCCTCTGCGATGAGATTTCCCATCTTGTCCATTCCCTTGACTTCCTCAGCAATACCCAGCCAGTTCTCCAAACGGTGATCAACCGCCAGAATTCCGGTTCCTTTCTCGTGATGGAGCCGAGCTAATTTTGCGGCGATGTCCCGCGCAGAGCGGTCGTCCAGATTTGCGAACGGCTCATCCAGCAGAATCCATGCTGGTGAAAGGGCAGCCAGACACGCAAGCATGACCTTCTGCTTTTCCCCTCCCGATAGGGTAAGCAGCTTGCGGTCCTTTAAATGTTCAATACAACAAAAATGCAGGGCTTCGTCTATCTTGGGATCCATTTCTTCTCTGGGGGTTCTCACATTTTCCAGACAAAAGGCAAGCTCGTTCCGAACCGTATCCATGCAGAATTGCAGCGCGGGGTTCTGAAACATCATCCCTACGCGTTTGCACCGCAGATTGGGAGGCAGCTCGCTGGGATCATCCTCGTCGATTTTTACGGAGCCGGAGCTGAGTACTCCAGCGTTTTCGGGATAGATCCCAGCCGCCAGATAGAGCAGCGTGCTCTTGCCGCAGCCGGAAGCTCCTGTCAGCACAGTGATGTGAGCAGACTGGAATCGAACATTCAGGTTCTGCAAAACATAAAAATTACCGGATTCCTGATAGCGAAAGGCTACATCGGTAAAGATAATTTCACTCATATTCAGCCTCGGCCGGGAAGGAATGCATTGGTGTATTCCGTGTTCCTTCTGACATCATAGTAGCCATGCTCAATGAGCCAGTTGGCCATTCGCTCCCAACGTTCGGGAGCCATGTAACCCCAATGGCCTGTCTCATCCAAAAGGATGTTTGACAGATGATGCTGGCTGCGGATGAGCAGAGCGTCTGAGACGGCTGGAAGGCTGTCCCGGACCAGTAGTACCGATTCTTCAGGAGATCGCGCAGAGTCAATATATCCTCGGTCAAGAGCTCCAAGGAAGTCTTTTAATTCCTCCGGCCGAGTTTCAATAAGCTGTCTGCTTGCTGCAAGGCTTGGAGCGCAAAAATCAAACAGGGGGTCCACATCTGCCAGCGCGAAATAGTTGATCTCTTTGCCGGCTTCGATTAATTCTTGGTTCTCCCAGTTTTCATAGACCCAGGTGGCATCTGCATCCTTGCCAAGGGTTGAGACAATGTCGCCCACATCCATGGGAACAAGTTTTACCTTGCTGTAATCTCCGCCGTCAAGACGGACTACCTCGCCGATTACTCCGTGAAACCAGGAGGGGGACCAATGGGTGAGGCGTTTTCCCTCCAGCATCCTGGGAGAAGTAATTCCGCTTTCCTTTAGTGATACAATGCCCGAGTCGCAGCGCTGCGTAAGAGTGGCAACGGCAGTCAGGGGTACCCCTTGTGCAATCTTTTCCAATATGGAAATCTGCGGCCCCAGAACAATATCCGCACCGTGGAGATCCAAAACCCCGTGTACATCTCCGGATAGCTCCACCGTTAGCCCTGCTTCTTTAAAATATCCCTTCTTTTCGGCCACCAGAAAGCCGGTGTGATTGGTATTGGGAAACCAATCCAGAATGATCTTAATCTTACTCATGAACGAACTCCTCTTCTCTTTCAATTAATACTTCCTGTCTGGAACGATCAATTCCGTAGTTTTTCAAAACACCGGTCCGTGCAAGGCCGTCACAGGAAAGCTTCGAAATGAGTCCTGTAAACAGTGCTGCGCTCAGAAACCGTACCATAAGTTTTGCAAATAGAAGGCCGGGCGCGAGAAGATAATTTTGCAGATAATAAAGCTCAAAGAGAAAAATAAAAGAGGCAGCCAGAATTCCGCCCAAGGTCATCGAAAGGAGATTAAACTTCCTGTAGCGGAACGCAGCAAAGCCAAGTTCACAACCGAGACCCTGGATGAAGCCCGTCAGAATCACCACAAGACCCCCCGCATTCCCCATCAGCAGTTCAACTCCGGCAGCAAGTACTTCCGTGGTCAATGCTGCGCCAGGTTTTCGAATGATGTAGGCAGCGACAGCCGAAGCCATAAACCAGACACCGTAAATCAGCTCGAAGCTGAAGGTGGATAGACCGGTTGGTGTCAGCAACGCTGAAAGGACCATACCTCCGCTGAATACAGCTAAATATACTGCTGCGAACAGTACGCCGAGAATCGACATCATCAGGATGTCTCTGAGTTTCCATTGATTTTTTTTCATGTTACCCTCCATTTTTTTTTGCTTGCATCAATGATAGAACCTATCGTGTTTTATTCATCCATGCCAAAATACAAAAAAGCCGCACAGCCTTCGCTGAGCGACAAAAATGGAATTTCTCCGCTGCTCCCTACGATGGCATTACCCAACAGGTTCAAAGGGTCATAGGCGCGATAGCCTAAATCTCAGCCGGATTTGCTCCAGCCCCCCTCTATTTAATTGTGCGTCTTTTTTGACATTATACGGTGGCGATATGAAAAAAACAAGCCCTTATTTTTCATTTGTGTTGTTATAATGTTGTGGTAAAAGATGTGAAACCGCTGGTAAACACTAATGCTGGTGGGTGTGCTGATGATGAATTTCTGGTGTGTGGGTATGGGAATGGGTTATGGCTTCATGGGCATGTTCATGGGTATGTTCCCCGATGATATGATCGCCGTGCACATGGGTGTGGTGACCGTCATTATGGCTGTGCCTGTGTTCATGCGTGCCCTCTTCGTGGGCATGAGCATGGGTGTGCTTTTCCGTAATTGCGAAATAGGTTCCGGCCAGCATGATAAGCAGAGCAACAAGAAAGGATTGGGTGAGTCCCTCTTGCAGAACGATCCAGGAGATCAAAACCCCGATAAAGGGCGCTGCTGCGTAGTATACACTGGTGCGCGCTGCGCCCAGCTCTCTTTGTGCCGCAATATAAAAATAAATACTGAGACCATAGGAAACAAAGCCGAGAAACAGCGCCAGGAGAATGTAAGGGATGCTGCCGTTTACTTCTCCTGCACACATGGCAATGATCAGGGCACCGGTTCCCGAACCGAAGCCTTTTATAATAACCGTCTGTAAAGGGTCTTTGATAGAGAGCATTCTGGTGCAGTTGTTTTCAACGCCCCAGCAGAGGCAGGCCGCCAGAACGAAAAAAGAGCCGGAGGAAAGGGCCAGGCTTCTGTAATCCTCCACAGAAAGTACCATGCAGGAGAGGGTAATCAGAACAATTGCTAACCACATTCTATTATTCAAAGGCTCTTTGAAGAATATCATTGCGATTGCTGCAGTAGCGACGATTTCAAAATTGTTCAGCAGGGAGGCTGTGGCCGCCGGGGTTAATGTCAGCCCTAACATGAGGAAAATCGGTGCAGCAACGTCAAGGAGGATCATGGCGATGACCCAGGGAAGTTCGTTCCTCGTAATCCTTGCTTCCAGCTGCTGCCTCTGACGAATTTGCCTTATAAAATGAACCGTTCCCATTCCAAGACCTGCGCCCAAATAAAGAAGCGCTGCCATCATTGTGGGAGCAAGGTCGGATAATAGGATCTTGGATATCGGCGAACAAATTCCAAAGAGCCCTGCGGCAAGAATTGCTGTGAGAATCGCTTTTTGGGGCACATATCTTCCATTCAGTGGTTTTTGTTTCAAATTCGCCATAATAACTTCCTTCCTATCGATGGATTTTCGCCTATTCGTCCCTGTGATAATATCAGGGGTGCTATTTTCTATTATGAGGCGGGTGGGCCCCAAATGTCAATGCACTGCCGGAGAATGGCGCAAGATGGCGGAAAATGTAGCGGAGGCGTGGCGGAGAATGTACGAAAAACTGGAAACATTCCATTGACGGGGATGTGGCAAGATGATACACTAACATCGACAACTAAGCAATCAATAGGTGCCCACTTCTTTGCAGGTGGGATAATAGGGAAGCCGGGTGAAAATCCCGCGCGGGACCGCCGCTGTAAAAGGGGAGTCGTGTCTGAGATGCCACTGAGTTTGATCGGGAAGGCAGACAACGATAATGATCCTTGAGCCAGAAAACCTGCCTAATGATTTACCGTATACCAGATGCTTCGCTAATTGCTCTAGCAGCATACCGGCAGTACACTGAAACTTGTGCTGGAACTGTGAGAGAAAAGAAACAGAAGGAGTCTGGGCTATTACACTATCCTACGGACGAAGGGAAGGTGTGATAAACGGAAACGTAACTCGTTTCTTTTATTATGCCTATTCCGGCGATGGCCGTGAATAGGCAAACTTGTTTTTTGGAGGTTTTTATGAAATCAAAAAAGCAAAGATTCTTGATTGCAGCTACAGCAGCACTTACGCTTGTTTTTGGCTGTGTTGAGAGTGTCAGCGCCATGCATATCATGGAAGGCTATCTGCCGCTGAACTATTGTGTGATCTGGGGTGTCCTTTGTATTCCATTTTTGATCATCGGACTGAATTCTATTAAAAAAACCATTGAACAGAACCGCAAGGCTCTGTTGATTCTCGTTATGATTGGCGCCTATGCTTTTGTACTCTCTGCACTGAAGATTCCTTCTGTTACAGGGAGCAGCTCCCATCCCACGGGAACGGGCCTAGGTGCAATTCTTTTCGGACCAACTGCTATGTGTGTCATCGGTGTCATCATCCTGTTGTTTCAGGCGATTCTTCTCGCCCACGGCGGATTGACTACCTTGGGAGCCAATACGTTCTCTATGGCCATTGCAGGTCCGTTTCTCGCCTACGGAATTTATATTCTATGCAAGAAGCTGAATGTTCCCAAATCGGTAGGTGTATTTCTCGCAGCAGGGCTAAGCGATCTCTTTACATACAGCGTAACCGCTTTCCAGCTGGCCCTAGCGCACCCGTCTGAGGTTGGCGGCTTCCAGGCATCCTTTGTTGAATTCCTGGGGATCTTTGCAGTGACGCAGGTCCCGCTGGCCATTATAGAAGGACTGCTGGCTGTTGTGGTGATGAAAGGCCTTGAATCTTATGCAAGACCGGAGCTGACCGAGCTGAGATATTTAGAGGGAGGAAACTGATATGAAGAAGAACATAACTGTCATTCTTGTTTTACTGCTGCTGGTTGTGGCCATCGCTGTAACGCCGCTGCTTCTGATCAAAGACTCCGAATTCGGCGGAGCAGACGGTGCGGCTGAAGATGCTATTACCGCAATCAACCCCAATTATCAGCCTTGGGCATCCTCCTTATTGGAACCGCCGGGAGGAGAAACAGAATCCTTGCTGTTTTGTCTGCAAGCAGGAATCGGAGCAGGGATCTTTGGCTTTGGCTTTGGATATCTTGTAGCAAGAAAAAAATATCAGAAGGGTGTTTGATAGATGTTTATCATTGACAAACTCGCATATTCGTCCAAACTGCGTTATAAAAATCCGGCTGTAAAAGCCGCATTCGCTGTCGGCAGCCTGCTCATCTGCGTCGGCGCGCGATCGTTTGTCATTTCCGGTATCATTTTAATGATCATGGGAGGTCTTACCGTGTTGTCCGGTAGGATCTCCGTTTTGCGTTATATTGGGCTGCTGATGATTCCCTTCAGCTTTCTGGCCCTCAGTACTTTGGCCATCGTGTTTAATCTGTCAGAACAGCCGTTGAATCTGTTTAACATCCCCGTTGGCAGTGTTTACCTTGTGGTCAGTCAGAATTCTCTGCTGGAAGGTGTTTTATTGGTTGTTGTTGCGCTGGCTTCGGTTTCCTGTTTGTATTTTCTTACCTTATCCACCACGATGATTGACCTTCTTGCACTGCTGCAGAGACTCCGCTGCCCGAAGCTTATGGTAGAACTGATGATGCTGATTTATCGGTATATCTTTGTACTCCTGGATATGGCAAGTGCCATTTCCACATCACAGAAATGCCGGTTAGGGAATAGAGACTTTATGACTGAGCTGAGATCCGTAGGCCAATTGCTGGCGGTGCTGCTGATCCGGTCTCTGAAGAAATCTTCTCTGTTATATGACGCTATGGAATCACGGTGCTATGACGGTGATATTAGAGTATTAAACGAATATCGGCCTGCAGAAATGCGGGATGCAGCAGGTGTTGCAGGATATCTGGCTGTAATGCTGATTCTTGCTGTGGTACTATAAGGTTTGGCCAAATCATACGCTGCCGAAGGGACCGGCTGTCTGACTCCGCCGGATCAAGGCGGGGGAAAGGGTAAAAATGAATGATCAAGAGAAATATGCCAGACAGCAAGCCGTTTTATGTCTGGAAAATATATGTTATACTTACGAGGATGGAACAAAAGCGTTGAAAGGCGTTGATTTAAAGGTCTTAAAAGGAGAGCGGCTGGCAATCATGGGGGCAAATGGCTCCGGAAAGTCCACGCTTTTTCTCACGCTGAACGGAATCCATAAACCCACTTCAGGCAGGGTTCTGTTTGGCGGTGTTCCCGTAGATTACTCCAGAAAAGGTCTTCTTGATCTGAGGCGAAAAGTGGGAATTGTATTTCAAGATCCCGACAATCAACTTTTTTCTGCAAGTGTCACTCAGGAGATTTCCTTTGGAATCTTGAACTTGGGTGTGGCGGAAGCAGAGGCCAAAGAGCGGGTGGATCAGGTGATAGAAGAACTGAACATCACTTCATTTCGAGAAAAGCCTACCCATTTTCTTAGCGGCGGACAGAAAAAGAGAGTGTCCATTGCAGATATTCTGGTGATGGACCCTGAGGTGATCATTTTCGACGAGCCAGCGGCGGCGCTTGATCCGAAGCATTCGGCCATGGTAGACGAAATTATTGATGAACTGAGTGCAAAAGGTATCACCGTGATTCTCTCAACCCATGATGTCAATCGCGCACTGCTTTGGGCAGAGCGGATTGTGCTACTGGATGATGGCAGAATCCTTTCTCAGGGCACGCCGGAAGAGATCTTTACCAATGAAGCGTTGCTGATGCGTACCAATCTGGAAAAGCCGGCAATACTTAAGATATACGAATCCTTATGCGATGCAGGGATTCTGAGCAGGCAGCTGCCCCTGCCCCGATCCACTGATCATCTGGAGAAACATATCAGAGATACATTAAGATGAATAAGCGGTAGACGTCAGCCACAGAGTTTGTAAAAGATAATACGAGGTGCAAAATGAAATCAGTGAAAAAGGCAATATTAGTCGTAAGTTTCGGAACAAGCCATGAGACTACAAGAGAAAAAACCATTGGCGCCATTGAGAGAGAGGTTTCCGCCGCTTATCCGGATTATGAAATCAGAAGGGCGTTCACAAGCGGTATGATCCTGAGGGTACTGGAAAAGCGGGATCAGATCAAAATTGATAACGTAGCGGAAGCGATGAAAAAACTTGTGGAGGAAGGCTTTCGTGAGGTTTTTGTACAGCCAACCCATGTGATTCCCGGGGATGAATATGACAAAATGTCAGCAGATGCGGCTGCTTTTACTGATCAGATCGATGTGCTGACGATCGGAAAACCGCTGCTTTATGATACTGATGACTACTTTGCGGTAATCCAGGGGATCATGAGTGAGCTCCCCAAGCTGGGCAGAGAAGATGCGTTGGTTCTCATGGGCCATGGATCGGAGCATCCCATCAATGCCGCGTATGCAGCCATGGACTATCGATTTAAGGATGAGGGGTATCCAAACGTCTTTGTCGGAACCGTGGAAGGATATCCGGATCTGGAGGTGGTTCTGAAGCAGGTGAAGAGCTTCGCACCGAAAAAGGTCATGCTGCTGCCGCTTATGGTTGTAGCTGGTGACCATGCTGTCAATGACATGGCAAGTGATGAGGAGGACTCCTGGAAAACAGCGTTTGAAAAGGAAGGCTATGAAGTGGAGTGTATCTTAAGAGGCTTGGGGGAATTTCCTGCAATCCGAAGGATTTATCTGGAACATATTGCGCAAGAGATGAAGTTATAAAAATCGACAGCAGAGGAATGACCGCAAATAACAATCGGAAAACAAACCTTAAGGGATGTGGAAAAAATGGAACGATATGTGATGAAGGACAATAAGAAGCTTCGATGCGGTTACACCACGGGAAGCTGTGCTGCTGCCGCTGCCCAGCGTGCCGCGGCGCTGCTTCTTGGTGCTTCCCTTCATGATCATGAGGATATCGTTCTGGTCACACCAAAGGGTGTGACCCTGCAGCTGAAGCCCGAACTGACAGAACTGGGTGAGAAATGGGCAAGCTGCAGTATTCAAAAGGACGCCGGAGACGATCCGGACATCACTAACGGAATTCTGGTTTGTGCAAGAGTATCAAAGCTGGCGGATGAGGATCAGACCGTTAAAGCCACAGGCAGCAATACAGGAAACGAAGCCTCAGCCAAATCAAGAATCGTTATCACTGGGGGAGACGGCGTGGGAAGGGTCACCAAGCCAGGTCTGGCCTGTTCCATCGGCGAAGCTGCAATCAATCCAGTACCAAAGGCCATGATCCTGGAGCAGGTAAAAGCTGTATGCGACGAACTGGATTATGCCGGAAGCCTTCTGGTGGAGATTTCGGTTCCCCAGGGAAGTGAAATCGCAAAAAGAACGTATAATCCCAGACTGGGAATCGTTGGAGGTATTTCAATTCTGGGAACCAGCGGTATCGTTGAACCCATGAGCGAGCAGGCTCTCATCGATACCATAAAGACAGAAATGAATGTGAGAAAAGCAGAGGGTGCCGAGTATTTGGTGATTACACCGGGTAACTATGGGGAAACCTTTCTGAAGAAATATTTAGGCAAGGAAGAAATTGCGGCTGTAAAATGCAGCAATTTCATCGGGGAAGCTCTGGATTATGCGGAAGAAATGAAATTCAAAGGTGTTCTTCTGACAGGGCATATCGGAAAGCTGATCAAAACCTCAGCAGGTATTATGAATACCCATTCAAAATATGGCGATGCCAGGATGGAAATCTTAACTGCCCATGCAGCGTTGGCCGGAGCTCCTCCGGCAGTCTTGAAAAGGCTGATGGAATGTGTGACGACAGAAGATGCCATCACAGTTTTGGATGAGGCGGAAATGAGAGAAATAACACTGGCTTCCGTTCTGAAGAAGCTGGATTACCATATCAAAGAACGAGTCCATCATCAGATGGAAATCGGTGCAGTGATCTTTTCTAATTTTTACGGGTATCTGGGAGAGACTGTGGATGCAGCCATACTGAAATCGATGGTTTCCCAAAATGATAAATTCTGCATGAAAACCAGAGGAATGAGGGACAAATGACAAATTTTCAGGAGAAACAAACACGAAGAGGAAAACTATATGGAATAGGAGTTGGGCCCGGAGATCCGGAACTGATGACTTTGAAAGCAGTACGGCTTATCCTGGAGTGTGATGTCATTGCCATCCCTTCTTCCGGAGGCGAAGCAAACATCGCTTTTGATATTGCCAAAGGCGCAGTTCCACAGCTGCCGGATAAGGAGCTTCTGGAGCTGTCCATGCCCATGATCAGAGACAAAGAAAAGCTCAAAGAAAGTCACGACCAAGCGGCAAGAGATGTGGCTGAGGTACTTGAGCAGGGAAAGAATGTGGCGTTCCTGACGCTGGGAGATCCTTCTATCTACTCTACCTATATCTATGTTCACAACCGGCTTGTGCATCAGGGCTATGATACGGAGATCATTCCGGGGATTCCATCCTTCTGTGCTGTAGCAGCGAAATTGAATGAGGGCTTGACAGAAGCTTCAGAGGCGCTCCACATCATTCCGGCGTCTTATGCAGGGATTGAAGACGCCCTGCAGCTGAAGGGTACCAGAGTTTTGATGAAGTCGGGCAAATCCATCGGCAAGATCAAGACTCTGATCAGTGCTTTAGAGACCACGGCTGAAGTCAAGATGGTGGAACGCTGCGGCATGGAGGGTGAGAGAGTTTTTCCGAACCTCGAATCGCTGGATGAGGATGCGGGCTATTTTTCCATTCTTGTGGTCAAAGATGAGAAGGAGCAAACAAGTCAGCAATGAAATTGTTATGTCTTAAAGATTAGAAAGAAGAAGGAGAAGCTATGGTATATTTTGTTGGAGCTGGATCGGGAGCAGCCGATCTGATTACCGTTAGAGGGCAGAAACTTCTGACAGAAGCGGATGTAATTATCTATGCCGGATCTTTGGTAAATCCGGAACACCTGGAGATCGCCAAACCCGGATGCGAAATACACGACAGCGCTTCCATGACATTGGAGGAAGTGATAGAAGTGATGAAACGGGCTGAAGGGGAAGGAAAGATGACGGTACGTCTTCATACGGGAGATCCCAGCATTTACGGTGCCATCAGAGAGCAGATGGATCTTCTTGATGAAGGGGGGATCTACTATGATGTGGTTCCGGGGGTGAGCTCTGCCTTCGGGGCGGCGGCGGCATTGAAAGCGGAGTATACATTACCTGACGTATCCCAGACAGTGATTATTACAAGAATGGCGGGGCGGACCCCGGTACCTGAGAAGGAAGAGATTTCACTGCTGGCGGCACATCAAGCAACCATGGTGATCTTTCTCAGCACAGGACTTCTTGAACCTCTGAGAGAGAGACTGCTGGCAGGCGGGTATCAGAAGGATACCCCTGCGGCCATCGTATACAAAGCGACCTGGCCGGATGAGAAGGTCTTCCGGGGAACGGTTGACACCCTGCCTCAAATGGCGAAGGAGAACGGAATTACGAAGACCGCTCTGATTTTGGTGGGTGACTTTCTGGGAGACAGCTATGAGCGTTCCAAGCTCTATGATCCCGCGTTTACCCACGAGTTCAGAGAAGCAAGTAAAACCGAGTCATAAAGGTGTGACAATAAATCATGATTATAAATCAAGATTACAAATGGTCACAGGCTATCAGTAATAACAGTAACGGTAAATAACTCAGCATAAAGGACGAGAGCGATATGAATCCGGATTTTAATATAAAGATGGTCGGAATCGACCACAACAAGGCAGCAATTGAATACAGGGAGTTGTTTTCCTTCACCAAAGCGGGTTCGGCTGAGGCAATGAAACAGCTTCAAACCCGGTATGCCCTTGAGGGGTGTGTACTTCTTTCCACCTGCAACAGGACGGAACTGTACATCAGCCCTTCAGAGGAAGCGGGATGCCCATCTCCCTTCGCTATGCTCTGCGACGTGAAAGGTCTTAATGCGTTGCAGTACGGCGGGCTTTTTATAGAACGTCACGGAGAAGAGGCGGTACGGCATCTGATGGAAGTTGCCTGTGGCCTGGATTCAAAGATTTTCGGAGAAGATCAAATCATTACGCAGGTCAGGGAGGCGCTGCTCCTTGCAAGGTCAAACCACTGCACCGATATCATGGTGGAGCGGGTGTTCCAGACAGCCATCGGCGCTGCAAAGCGTGTGAAATCAAAGATCAAGCTGGCGGAAGCAGACGGCTCCACAGCTTTGCAGGTGCTGGCTCTGCTCAAGGAGAAACTCGGCAATTTGCAAGGTGTATCCTGCTTTATGATCGGAAACGGCAAGATGGGCCAGATGATCTGTAAAACCCTGACGAACAATGGTGCTTCCGTGAAGATGACACAGAGAAAAGCGATTCATGGACAGAAACCGGCACAATCTATCGTACCGGAAGGCTGCGTAACCGTTCCATATGAGGAGAGGCTCCAGGAACTTGCCGGTGCAAAGGTTGTAATCAGTGCCACCAGAAGCCCTCACTATACATTGAAAGTGGTTGAAATAGACGGATATCTTAGTCAGGAACCCAGCATATGGATTGACCTTGCCGTACCACGGGATATTGAACCAGAGATCGGAAGCCTGCCGCAAATAGAGTTATTTGATATTGATCATCTCGCGAAAGAAGAAAATCGTTCAAAATATGATAGGGCAGCAGAAGATGCCAAAATCATACTAGGTGAATATCTTGAGGAACTGGAACAATGGAATGCGTTCCGGGAGGTCATCCCGGAGATCCAAAATATTGTCCGAATGACTGTGGAAGATGTATCCAAACGATTGGATCAGCCGATTGGAAGCGTACCAATGCCGGAGGCTCATAAAGAGCAAATCCGGACGGAGATCGAACGGGCGGTAGAAAAAACAGTGGGCAAACTGCTCTTTGGATTGAAAGATACCCTGCGAAATTCATTATGGAAAGAATGCGTGGATGCAGTGTATGATGCAGCAAACAGGGATACGCTGAAATCCTGAAAATAATAGATTGAAGATCAACGGAGGCTTTTATGAAAATCTATGTAGTGGGTCTCGGCCCTGGAGAATGGAATCAAATGACGCAAAAGGCACTGGATGCCCTGGCGGAATGTGATGTGATCACTGGTTACGAGGTCTATGTAGATCTGGTCAGAGAACGATTTGAGCACAAGAAATTGCTTTCCACTCCGATGAAAAAGGAAGCGGAGCGCTGTCGTATGGCTATTGAAGAGGCGCTGAAGGGTCAGATCGTAGCCATGGTGTGCAGTGGAGACGCCGGAGTGTATGGTATGGCGGGTTTAATGTATGAAGTGGCGCAGCAATATGACCCTGTTGAAATCGAAATCATCTCAGGCATTACCGCAGCCTGCAGCGGAGCGGCAGTTTTGGGCGCTCCCCTAATTCACGATTTTGCAGTGATCAGCTTGAGTGACCTTTTGACACCTTGGGAACGAATCGAAAAGCGCCTTGAATGTGCGGCACTGGCTGATTTTGTAATATGCCTTTATAATCCATCCAGCCACAAACGCAAGGATTACCTTCAAAAGGCCTGCGACATCATTTTAAAACATAGAACCAATGATAATCTCTGCGGTTATGTGAGAAATATCGGGAGAGAAGGGGAGTCGGCGACGTTACTGACCCTTAGCGAGCTCAGAGATGCTCAGGTCGATATGTTCACAACGGTGTTTATCGGCAATTCTCAAACGAAAGAAATCAACGGCAAGATGGTAACCCCCAGAGGATATAGAATCGACCAATAAAAGGAATCAAATCGATATAGGATAACCCAATCATAAGATAATTAATAAAGGGTTAACCAAATAACGGGTGAACCAAAAGATATTGGTTCGCAAAAAAGATAAAGATAACAAGATCAACAGAAGAAGGAAAAAGAATGACAAAATTATTGGTCTTTGCAGGCACAACAGAAGGAAGAACGCTTTTGGAGGCGCTTTCCCGGCAGCTTTCACGGCAAACCTACGAAAACGGTCTGTCTGTTTTCGCATGCGTCGCCACAGAGTACGGAAAAGAGCTGCTGCAGGATGGACTGGATGGAATTCATATCCATGCAGGAAGATTGACCCAGTCAGAAATGACTGCTTTGATGAA
Organism: Clostridiales bacterium; assembly: GCA_015243575.1. Taxonomy (NCBI): domain Bacteria; kingdom Bacillati; phylum Bacillota; class Clostridia; order Peptostreptococcales; family Anaerovoracaceae; genus Anoxybacterium; species Anoxybacterium hadale. The sequence goes on along the minus strand of CP042469.1, from coordinate 2,204,445 downwards.
AGAACATTGTTTTGATTTTGTCATCGATACCACCCATCCCTATGCCCGGGTGGTCAGTGAATCCATCAGAATGGCTTGTGCCGAATCAGGCTGCAAATATCTGAGAGTCGTACGGGCTGAGGGACGTACCCTCGAGATGGAACGCCAAAACTGTCTGTTCTTCCATAGCCATGAAACGGCGGCAAACTATTTGGATGAAAATCCGGGAAAAGTCCTCATGACCATTGGAAGCAAGGAACTGCATCATTATACGAACATTCAGGACTATCAGCATCGGCTTTTTCCCAGGGTGCTGCCTATGAACGGTGTTTTGGAAAGCTGCACTGCTTTGGGGTTTGCGGGAAGACAGCTGATTCTGATGCAGGGGCCTTTCACTGCTGAAATGAATGCGGCGATGATTCGTCAGATCAATGCAAGATACCTTGTAACAAAGGATTCCGGTGAGGCCGGCGGCTTCAATGAGAAGTATGAGGCAGCAGTGGAAACGGGAGCGCAGCTCCTGGTCATCGGCAGGGCAGAGGCGGAAGAGGGTCTTTCGTTGAAAGACCTTGTGGAGTTTCTTGATGAAACCTGTGGCTTGACGGTGGGAGACGCTTTCATGCCTTATTCAACACAGCTTTTAGAAGCGTCAGATGAAACGCAGCAGGGTGATACTGAAAATGCGGTGGCTGAAAAGCAGAATGAACGACGAACGCCAGAGCAGCAGAAGCAAGACACCGGCAGTTGGTTTCCATTTTTTACGAAGATCTCCGGTAAAAGCATCACCGTTGTCGGTGCCGGAAAAATTGCCGGAAGACGGATCAAAACCCTCATGAATTTCGACTGTAATGTGACGGTGATTGCAGAAGAAGCACATCCTGAAGTGATTCAATTGGAAGAGGACCATCGTCTTACGCTGAGAAGAAAATGCTGGGAAACTGAGGACATCAGCAGCGCCGATTATGTTTTGGCTGCAACCAATGACAGCAGCATCAATCATGAAATCTATCTGGAATGTAAAAACAGGGGAATCCCGGTCAACGTAGCTGATGATAAAGATAAGAGTGATTTTTATTTTCCGGGCATTATCCGAAAGAATGGAGTAACCGTCGGTGTGACCGCTGACGGAAAGGATCACGGGCTGGCAAAGCGTGCTACGAGAGTCATCGCCCAATGTTTGGAAACGCATTTAGAATAAAACGATAGGGGGACCATCCATGAAGTCTGGAACAATACGAGTCGGAAGCAGAGACAGCAAGCTGGCTGTCGTACAGTCGGAGCTGGTTATGGAGATCATCCAAAGGGCACATCCGCAGCTGGAGCTTGAATTAATTACCATGAAAACCACCGGAGATTTGATTCTGGACAGAAGTCTGGATAAAATTGGCGGGAAGGGTCTTTTTGTCAAAGAACTGGACCAGGCTTTGCGGGATGGGCGAATTGATTTCGCAGTACATAGTTTGAAAGATATGCCTATGGAGACGCCAGAGGATCTTCCTCTCTTAGCCTTTTCCAAACGGGAGGACCCGAGAGATGCACTGGTACTGCCCAAAAGCGTGGCGGTAGAGGGAAAACCCATCGGAAGCTCCAGTGCAAGAAGAAATCTTCAGCTGCAAAAGCTTTATCCGCAGCGGACGGTTTCCGGTGTCAGAGGCAATGTTCTGACGCGACTTGCGAAGTTGGATCGGGGAGACTACAGCGCTTTAATCCTTGCTTCTGCGGGACTCAGGCGGCTTGATCTGGAGAATCGGATCAGCAGAGTTTTTGAACCATGGGAGATGATTCCCGCCGCAGGGCAGGGCATCATGGTTGTGCAGGGACGAGCCGGAGAGGATTACAGCTATCTTAACTGCGTCAACGATCGGAATGCAGAATTAGCAGCACTGGCGGAACGCGCTTTTGTAAGAGCCCTTGATGGTGGATGCAGTTCGCCCATTGCGGCCTATGCAGAAGTTGAAGGAGAGAGCATCAGGCTTACAGGCCTGTATTATATAGAAGAAGAAAACCGGTATATTACTGGTGAGATAGCAGGACGAAGTACCGATGGAGAGCAGCTGGGAAGCGCGCTGGCCACTCGGCTGAAATCAGAGGTGTAAGAAAATGACTGAGTGCAAAAGCGTTAAAAAAGGGAAAGTGTGGCTCGTGGGAGCAGGACCCTCGGATGCGGGGCTTTTCACCTTGAAAGGAAAGTCTGTTTTGGAGCAAGCCGATGTTGTTGTTTTTGATCAGCTCGTGGGGCAGGGGATTCTTGCCATGATCCCGCGGCAGGCAAAGAAAATAAACGTAGGGAAAATTTCAGGAAACCATCCTGTACCTCAGGGCGAAATCAACCGGATTCTGCTTGAGGAAGCGCAGGCTGGAAACCGTGTGGTTCGTCTGAAAGGAGGAGACCCTTTCCTTTTCGGACGAGGAGGAGAAGAGCTAGAGCTGCTTTGTGAGCATGGAGTCTCCTTTGAGATCATTCCTGGAATCACGTCTGCCATTTCGGTTCCGGCTTACCATGGTATTCCTGTTACCCATCGGGATTTCTGCTCTTCGGTACACATCATTACCGGGCATACAAGAAATGCCGCACAGGCTGACATTGATTATCCCTCATTGGTCGAGCTGAAAGGAACACTGATTTTTCTCATGGGAGTTGCATCCATGCCATCCATCTGCAAAGGTCTTATGGATGCGGGAATGGACCCCTCCATGCCTGCAGCAGTACTGGAGCGCGGTACCACTGCACGCCAGAGACGTGTCATTTCAGACATAACGCATCTGGTAGACGAGGCGGAAAAGGCGCAAGTCCAGACGCCTGCAATTATTGTTGTGGGGAAGGTTTGCAGCCTGGCGGAAGACTTTCATTGGGCGGAGGACAGACCTCTGGGCACAAAAAAGATCATGGTTACAAGACCGAAGGAACGAAGCTCGGCATTGACTGCAAGACTGCAGGAGCTGGGTGCTGAAGTGCTGGAGGTTCCCACCATTGAAACCGATGTCATTTTGGACAATACTGCTTTGTCGGAAGCATTGAAAAACATAAAGAATTACCATTGGATTGCTTTTACCAGCCCTTTTGGTGTAAAAATCTTTTTTGAGCGGCTGCGCGAGTTAAGGGTGGATATCCGGTCGTTGACGGGGTTGAAATTCGCTGCCATCGGAAGCGCGACACAAAAAGCAATCGAGGAAATAGGTATTCTGGTAGATCTTGTTCCCGAGATTTATGAGGGCAGAGCGCTGGGAGAAGCGCTGTCACATCGTGTGCTTGCGGATGAGCAAGCAGCGGGAGTGAAGCAGCAGATTCTGGTGCCAAGAGCGAAAATCGGCACCGATGAAGTCGTCAGGCCATTAAAGGAAGCGAAGCTGAACTATCTGGATCTGCCGGTTTACGACACCGTTGAAGCTCCGGATCACGAATTCCGATGGTACGATGAAACCGTTGACTATGTTGCTTTTACCAGTGCCTCCACGGTACGCGGCTTTGTTAAGCTGGCAGAGGGTGCAGATTTTTCAAAGGTGCAGGCCGCCTGCATCGGCGAGCAAACGGCTCAGGAAGCACGCAAGTATGGGATGAAAACCTACGTGGCGCCGCAGGCATCCATTGACAGCCTTGTAGAATGTATCTTGAATATCCAGGAATGATTGCTAGGAAAGGACGGTGGAAGGATGACAACTGAATTATTACACCACGGGATTCTGCCGTTGATGATCGCACTGAGCCTGGGCTTTCTTCTGGATTTGATCTTCGGAGATCCCCATTGGCTTCCTCATCCCATCTGTCTGATTGGAAATGCCATCGCAACGGGAGAGAGAATTATCCGCAGGCTCTTTCCAAAGACTGAAAAGGGAGAACTTTATGGAGGGGCAGTGCTGGCCGTTTGCATCATCCTGCTTTCCACGGGGGTGCCATTTCTGATTCTTCGCGCTGCGGAAGTCGTCAGCCCATGGCTCAGGATAGGACTAGAAACGCTGATGTGCTATCAAATCCTGTCTGTAAAGTCCCTGAAAACGGAGAGCATGAAGGTTTATCGGGAACTTGTACGGGAGGACCTGGAAGGTGCCCGCAAGATGGTGGGGATGATAGTAGGCAGGGATGTCAACAGTCTGGATCAGATTCAAGTGACAAAAGCTGCGGTGGAAACCGTTGCAGAAAACACCTCAGATGGAACGGTAGCCCCCCTGATCTTTATGGCAATGGGCGGCGCGCCTCTTGGTTTTTTGTATAAATCTATCAATACCATGGACTCCATGATCGGATATAAGAACGATCGATATCTTTATTTCGGCAGATTTGCCGCAAAACTGGACGACGCGGTAAATTACATACCGGCCCGCGTGGCTGCCTGTCTCATGATTGCTGCTTCGGCTCTTCTGCGGTTTGACTATAAAAATGCGGTTCGGATTTTTCATCGTGACCGGTACAACCACTCCAGCCCCAACAGCGCTCAAACCGAATCCGTCTGCGCAGGGGCTTTGGGGATACAGCTTGCAGGGGATGCTTACTATTTCGGAAAACTCTACCCGAAGAAAACCATCGGTGATCCCTTGAAATCTGTTGAATACGACGATATTCCCAGAGCAAACCGGCTGCTGTATGCTACAGCTTATCTGACATTTCTTATTTGTATCATCAGCATGGGGGCTGCATTATGGATTATATGAAACCGACGGATCAAACGATAGAAAAAATGAAGAGAGCATCAGAACCAAAGCTGGTTCACGGAGGCGATATCTATTCGGCCAGAAAAGCCCTTAAAGGATTACAGGCGGGCTCTGTTCAGATTGACTCTGTTCAGACTGACTCTCTTGCCCTTGCGCCCAGACTCCTGGATTTTTCCGCAAACATCAATCCTCTGGGCCTTCCCGCTGGAGTGAAGAAAGTCTTGACGGAGGCGATAGAGGGGTTTGATATTTATCCTGATCCTCTTTGCCGGGAGCTCATCGCCAATCTGGCAGTATATGAAGACGTACCGAAGGAGTGGCTTCTCTGTGGAAATGGAGCTGCGGACCTAATTTTCCGTATGGTTTATGCCATAAAGCCCAAAAAGGCCATGGTTCTCGCGCCGACCTTTGCAGAATATGAGGAAGCGCTCTATGCGGTTTCCTGCGAGGTCATTCGTTACCCTCTTTCCGCCGACAGCGACTTTCAAGCAGACGAGGGGCTGATCGACGCCTTGGATCAAGAGCTTGACCTGCTGTTCCTATGCAACCCCAACAATCCTACCGGGCAGCTGATGTCTAAAGAGTTTCTTTGCCGGGTGCTGGAACGGTGCAAGGAGCTTGGGATTTTTCTTGTAGTTGATGAATGCTTCAATGAATTACTAGAGGAGCCGGAGCGTTATTCCGTCAAAGATCGAATTCAGGGTTCACGGAATCTTATGATTCTGAAAGCCTTTACCAAAACCTATGCCATGGCCGGACTTCGGCTGGGCTATTGTTTGATCTCCAATGGTGCCTTGCTGGAGGCCCTTCGGGAAGCAGGTCAGCCCTGGAGCGTATCAACGCCGGCACAGCTTGCAGGGATTCAGGCGATGAAGGAGCAAGATTATCTTGCAGAATCCAAACGAATAATCCGGCAGGAGCAGGAGTATCTGATTAGCGCGCTAAAGGAAAGCGGGATAAAAGTGATCTCTGCCAATGCCAATTATATTTTTCTTTTGGACCCGATTCCGAGAAGAAGATCACTCCATGAACAGTTGCTGGATTATGGTATTTTGATCCGCAACTGTGATAATTATCATGGACTTGGGCCGGGTTATTACCGTATCTGCATCAGAGTACACGAGGACAATGAAATCTTTGTGGCCGTATTGCAGAATTTATCAAAACAGTAATCTAAGGAAACGCTGATTCATTCCGTGGACACGCTCCATTGAATCAGTGCTCCATAAGGAAATCCTGCTTCATTGAAGAAGCACATTTTCAGCAATCAATACTTCCATACAATAGGAGGGATCATCTATGGCAAAAGCAATTATGGTTCAGGGTACCATGTCCAATGCAGGTAAAAGTCTGATCGCAGCCGGACTGTGCCGAATTTTCAAGCAGGACGGTTATCGGGTCGCACCCTTTAAAGCCCAGAATATGGCGCTCAATTCCTTTATTACAAGGGAGGGGCTTGAGATGGGAAGAGCCCAGGTTGTTCAAGCAGAGGCTGCCGGCATCGAGCCTTCGGTGCTGATGAATCCCATCCTGCTGAAGCCCACCAACGACACCAGTTCTCAGGTTATCGTAAACGGAGAGGTTTACAGCAACATGAGCGCTCAGGAGTACTATACCCGGAAAAGGGAAATCGTCCCGGAGATCATGAAGGCTTACGGAGAACTCGACACTCAATATGACATCATTGTTTTGGAGGGGGCGGGGAGCCCGGCAGAGATCAATCTTAAGGAAAATGATATCGTAAATATGTACATGGCAAAGCTTGCCAAGGCACCGGTGCTCTTAGCAGGGGACATCGACAGGGGCGGTGTTTTTGCGTCTCTTGTGGGTACGATGATGCTGTTTGACGAATCAGAACGGGCGATGGTCAAAGGAATTCTCATCAACAAATTCCGGGGGGATAAGAACATTCTCCAGCCGGGACTGGATATGCTGGAAAGCTTAGTCCATGTACCGACTCTTGGCGTGATTCCATATCTTCACGTGGATATTGAGGATGAGGACAGCCTGACGGAACGTTTTACCAGAAAGGGGACGGTGGGTCTGATCGATATTGCGGTGATCCGTCTGCCCAGAATTTCAAATTTTACTGACTTCAATGTGCTTGAATATGTTCCGGGAGTTACGCTGCGTTATGTGAAATCTGCAGCGGAACTGAAAAACCCGGATTTGATTATATTGCCCGGTACGAAAAATACCATGGAAGATCTGCTCTGGATGAGGCAGAACGGTCTGGAGGCGCTGGTTCTAAAGCATGCAGCTCAAGGCGGGCCTGTCTTTGGCGTCTGTGGAGGGTACCAGATGCTGGGGGCGGAGCTCTCCGATCCATACGGCGTGGAATCAGGAGGTTCCATGGCGGGAATGGGGTTGCTTCCCTTGCGAACCATTTTTGAAAAAGAGAAGACGAGAACTCGGGTGAAAGGCAGATTTCTTCCGGGAGTCACTGGAATTTTCAGAGATCTGGCGGGAGTGGAGATTGAAGGCTATGAGATTCATATGGGACAATCCGTTGTAATTCCTGATCTGCTCGCGAAAATGGAACAGGAACAGGAAAATGGAAAGAGCTCTCAGAGCAAGGATGGTGTATTGGGCTCCGGCACATCGACCACAGGGCAACAGCTGGCGATTTTGGAAGAGATCTCAGGCAAGCCGGCGGAAGAACCCATCGGTATGTGCTGCGGAAATATCTATGGCTCCTATATTCATGGGATCTTTGACAGTGAGGATGTGGCCAAAACTCTGGTATCATCACTATATCAGTTGAAAGGCCTTGACGAGAGTGAACTTTTGGGTCTAAACGTACACACCTATAAAGAACAGCAATATGATCTCCTCGCAAAGGGGATTCGAGAAAATATTGATATGAAACAGCTTTATCAAATCCTGGATGAGGGTGTAAAATAATAGAGGGATACTTTATGGACGAAAACAGAGGTCTGATCCATCTTTACTACGGAGATGGAAAAGGGAAGACCACAGCGGCGCTGGGTCTGGCCGCAAGGGCAGCCGGATCGGGAATGCGGGTTGTAATCCTGCAGTTTTTAAAGAATCAGGAAACGGGAGAACTGGCGGTATTGCGGAGTATTCCGGGAATCATCGTCCTTCGGGGAAAAGATGGCGCAGGGTTTTCCTTTACAATGACGGAAGAAGAAAAGATCAAAACCAGAGAGATTCATGATGAGAATCTAGCCCTGGTCAGGGAGCTGGCAGAAAAGGGAGACTGCGATCTGCTGATTCTGGATGAAGCAATCGGAGCTTGCGCCAGGAACCTTCTGGATTCTAAACAGCTGGAGCACTTCATCAGGAATAAGCCGCACCAGATGGAAGTGGTTCTCACAGGGAGAAAGCCTGCCCAGTGGATGCTGGACTGCGCAGATTATGCTTCTGAGATCAGGAAGATTAAGCATCCCTTTGATAAGGGAATCCCAGCCCGAAGGGGTATCGAAAAATAATCGACTCGTGTTGGATTTGGAGAGCATTGATCTGAAAACATCGATCTGAAAATATTGATTTGAAAGCATTGACTTCCACCCGGATACGGGAAAGAAATATTCGGACTAAATCGTCTATTAACTATGAACACTTATATTGAAATACCAATGGAAGTCCGCTGTGTGAGCAACGGCCTCGGAGGATAAGCTATGAAAGTAAAATTACAGAATGTACTGCCCGAAGAAATCGAAAAACGCAGTTTTGAGATGATTGGGGAAGAGCTTGGAGAAGTGGAACTTGACCCCATGGAGGAACCGGTGATTAAGCGGGTGATCCATACCACAGCAGACTTTGAGTATCTGAGCAATTTAAAGTTTTCAGGGGGTGCTGTAGGGAAAGGGATGGAAGCACTGAGAAAAGGAGCTGTCATCGTCACGGATACGCAGATGGCAAAAGCAGGCATCAACAAAGCTACTTTGGAAAGTCTGGGAGGAGAAGCATTCTGCTTCATGTCCGATGCGGATGTTGCAGAAACAGCGAAAGCCGCCGGAACCACCAGAGCGACGGCGAGCATGGACAAGGCAGCAGCCTTGGATCGACCGCTGATCCTGGCAATCGGGAATGCCCCCACTGCACTGGTGCGGATCTACGAATTGATTCGGGAAGGAAAACTAAAGCCGGAGCTGATCATCGGTGTACCGGTCGGCTTTGTCAACGTAGTGGAGTCAAAAGAACTGATCATGGAGCTGGAAATTCCGTATATTGTAGCCAAGGGAAGAAAAGGCGGCAGCAACGTGGCTGCGGCCATCTGCAATGCATTGCTCTATCAATGCAAGCCCAGAACGTAGTGGACTGGGGCATCTGCAAACAGGAGTGGTTTTGACACTCCTAACGCCTTATCTCTCCATGTTTTGGACGGCAAACAAATGTTGCTGGTTAACGGTGTTTGCCAGATACAGGAGCTTCACTATGAATATCGCAATCATTTCGTTTACAAAATCGGGTGCAGTGATCTGCAGGGGGCTGAAGACCGGGCTGAACGAGCTGGGTCATAGTTGTGATGGCTACGGAAAAGCTCCGTTTGCGGAGGAGGAAGGGCTGGAGTATTTCACTGAAAAGCTGGATCAATGGACAAAAACGGCCTTTGAAACAAAGGATGCCATTCTGTTCGTTGGTGCCTGCGGCATTGCGGTTAGATCTATCGCGCCCTATATCAGAAATAAGGCGGTCGATCCTGCAGTGATTGTCATCGACGAAAAAGGGCATTTTGCCATTTCGTTACTTTCCGGGCATCTTGGAGGAGCCAATGAATTGACTCGCTCCATTGCCCAGGTCATTGGAGCAGTGCCTGTGATTACCACGGCAACGGATTTGAACGGCTGCTTCGCTGTGGATGAATGGGCTAAGAAAAATCGCTTAAAAATTGGAAGCATGGATCTTGCAAAAGACATTTCCGCAGCGTTGCTGAGGGGCGAGACGGTCGGTGTTGTCAGTGATTACCCGATAGAGGGCACTCTGCCAGACGGGCTGGTGCTTCTGTCAGAGTCTTTGGCGTCACAGGGTTTGCTGGATGAATTCAGAGGACATGACGACGCTGATTCATCAAGACTAAATGACACTTCTGATCCCCCCCATTCCCCAGCGAAAATTCCGCGCATGGGGTTTCGAATCTCCCTGTGGGAGCGAGAGGGGCCTTTTGAGAAGACACTTCACTTGATTCCCGCCGCGGTTACTCTTGGGATTGGCTGCAGAAAGGGCGTTTTGGCAGAAACGGCGGAGGAATTTTTTTATGACGTATGCAAAGAGCATGGACTTTCGACAGCTTCAATAGAAAGACTTTGCTCGATTGATCTTAAAAAAGAGGAACATGCAATCAATCAGCTAGCCCGGCGGCTGGATGTTCCAATTGAATTTTATCCTGCGGAAGAGCTTTCCAGGGTACCGGGTGAATTTACGGCTTCTGAGTTCGTCGCAAGCATCACTGGCGTGGATAACGTCTGTGAAAGGGCTGCGGTGCTTGGCGGTCATGGAGAGCTGATCATACGGAAACAATCCAGAAACGGCGTCACAATTGCTGCAGCCGTTAGAAAGGTAGGATATCAATGGATACAGGAATGAGACCAAGAAGACTTAGGATGGACGGAAGGACGCGGGAACTGGTGCGGGAGACCAGAATCGGCAAGTCTTCACTGATTTACCCGATCTTCGTTGAAGAGGGGAAGGGCATTGTGACAGAAATCTCTGCGATGCCGGGACAGAAACGCTACAGCCCGGATACCCTCGCTTACGGACTGGAAGAAGCTGCTAAAGCAGGCATCACCAGCATTCTGCTCTTTGGGATACCGCAGCACAAGGACGAATGCGGCAGTCAGGCCTATGATGAGAATGGTATTGTACAGCAGGCACTGCGGGCCGCAAAGAAGGATTTTCCGGAGCTTTATTATGTCGGAGATGTCTGCATGTGTGAGTATACCTCCCATGGACACTGCGGAATCATCAAGGGTGACAGTGTGGACAATGACAAAACGCTGCCGCTTCTTGCGAAAACGGCTTTGTCTCAGGTTATGGCAGGAGCGGATATGGTGGCTCCTTCCGACATGATGGACGGAAGAGTGCGAGCAATTCGGCAGGAGCTGGATGCAGCCGGATATGAAGACATTCCCATCATGTCTTATGCAGCCAAATATGCGTCGGCCTTTTACGGCCCCTTCCGGGAGGCGGCAGGTTCTGATGGATTCAAAGGAAACAGGAAGACCTATCAGATGGATTTCCACAACAGAAAGGAAGCCATGAAGGAGGTCTATCTTGATTTGGACGAAGGGGCTGATATTATCATGGTGAAGCCAGCGCTGTCCTATCTGGATATTATCCGTGAAGTTTCTGACAGGATTGCCGTACCCACAGCAGCCTACAGCGTCAGCGGTGAATATTCCATGATCAAAGCCGCCGCCCATGCAGGAATGGTGGACGAGGATGCCATTGTAGCGGAGACTGCAGTGAGCATTTACCGCGCCGGAGCGGATATTTTAATTACTTACTTTGCAAAAGAAATCGCAAGGATGATCGGTGAAGGGAGAATCGGATAATCATATGAACAGATCAATCGCATTATTTGAGGAAGCACAGAACTATATCCCGGGCGGTGTCAACAGCCCGGCTAGAGCATTTAAAGCGGTCTCGGATACGCCGAGATTCATCGAACGGGCAGATGGTGCCTATATTTATGACGTGGATGGATGCCAATATATCGACTACATCGGCTCCTGGGGTCCAATGATTCTGGGCAATAATAACCCGGTGGTATTAAAGGCAGTTCAGGAAGCCATTGTAAAGGGACTCAGCTACGGTGCGGCAACAGAAGCAGAAGTGACCATGGCAAAGCTGGTGTGTGAACTGGTGCCTTCTATGGAGATGGTAAGGATGGTCAATTCCGGCACAGAGGCCACCATGAGCGCGCTGAGAACAGCCAGAGGTTATACAGGCAGAAGCAAGATCATCAAGTTTGAGGGCTGTTACCACGGCCACTGTGATTCTCTGCTGGTCAAAGCAGGCTCCGGTCTGATGAACAGTGGTATTCCGGACAGCGCAGGCGTTCCCGAGGGATGCGCACAGGACACCCTTACTGCGACTTATAACGATTTTGAAAGCGTGGAACGCCTTTTTGAAGAAAATAAAGGTCAGATTGCAGCGTTAATTCTGGAACCAATCGCAGCCAATATGGGAGTCGTTCTTCCTGACGGTGACTTTCTAAGGAAGATTCGGGAGATCTGTGATGTGAATCAGACAGTACTGATTGCCGATGAAGTGATCACAGGATTCCGTATGGGTATCGACGGGGCTCAGGGCCTCCTTGGCATCAAGCCCGATTTGTCCACCTTCGGAAAGATCATCGGCGGCGGTATGCCGGTAGGGGCGTACGGCGGTAAACGTGAGATCATGGAAATGGTTGCTCCCTGCGGTCCTGTCTATCAGGCGGGTACCTTGAGCGGAAATCCTGTTGCCATGGCAGCGGGGATCGCACAGCTTACCGAACTAAAAAATCATCCTGAAATATATGACCATATCAATGGCTTGGGGGCAATGCTCTGTGACGGTCTGAAAGAAATCATCTCAGAGGCAAAGGCAGGCTGTGTGGTAAATCACATTGGTTCCATCGGGTCTCTATTCTTTACCGGAAAGCCCGTAACGGATTATGCCAGCGCAAAGACCTCGGATACCGCTGCTTATGGGAATTATTTCAAGCATATGCTGAAGGGCGGCGTATACCTAGCTCCTGCTCAGTTTGAGGCAATGTTTATTTCTAATGCACATTCTGAAGAGAATATCAAGGCAACGCTGGAGCTTGCGGCACGGTTCTTCGGCGTCTAAAGAAAACAATTGTAGGGAGAGGGACGATGAAACGAATTTATCTTGTTGGGATTGGAATGGGTAATATTGAGACCATCACAGACCAGGGACGAAAGGCGGTAGAAAAAAGCCAGGTGCTCATCGGTGCAGAACGGATGATTCAGGCGTTTCCCGATTATCAGGGTGAGGTCTGCTATGCCATTGCCCCTGCACGCATTCTGGAGTATCTCTCCTCACATCAGGATTGGGATACCGCCGCAGTGATTTTCTCCGGGGATACGGGATTTTACAGCGGAGCGAAAAAACTCAATGAGGCTATAGAAACGAGGAAGGGCAACTGTTCCGGGTCCGTGATCGCTGACGCCATGATCGCTGACACAGAATCCCTGGCTGAAGCCGACTTTTGGAACGAATGCCGGGTGGAGTTTATCCCGGGCATCAGCTCACTCCAGTATTTCTGTGCAAAGCTGAAACTTCCATGGGAGGATGTGAAGATCGTGAGTCTTCACGGAAGAGAAGCCAATCTTTTAGGAGCGATCTTCAATCACAACAAGGTCTTTTTCCTCACTGGAGGAGATTATCCCGTCAGGAGAATCTGTGAAATTCTTACCGATCATAGTCTGGGAGAGGTAAAGGTTTCTGTGGGTGAGCGTCTGTCCTATCCCAATGAGAAGATTGAACGAGGCACAGCAAGGGAACTCTCCGCGAAGGACTTCGATCCGCTTTCTGTCATGATTGTGGAGAATCAAAAGCTGATTCACAGAGAAACGGAGACCCACGGGCTTTCTGATGATCTCTTTGTCCGGGGAGCAGTTCCTATGACAAAGAGCGAGATTCGCAGCATATCCCTGTCCAAACTTGAGCTGAGAAAAACCGATGTCATTTATGATATCGGAGCAGGTACCGGATCCGTAGCGGTGGAGATGGCTCTGACCGCCAGAGAAGGAGCTGTTTTCGCAGTGGAATGCAACGAAGAAGCAATTGGTCTCATCAAAACCAACGCAGAGCAAATGGGTGCATGGAACCTGAGGGTCATTCCTGGAATGGCACCGGAGGCACTTACGAGCCTTCCGCCGCCGGACCGTGCGTTTATCGGGGGATCAAAGGGCAACCTCGCTGCGATTCTGGAAGTGCTGATTCAGAAAAATCCAAAGATCCGGGTGGTGATCAATGCAATTACTCTTGAAACGGTCAGCGAAGCCCTGAACCAACTTTCCCGTCTGGGATTTGAGGGTGTGGATATCGTACAGATCTTTGCAGCACACGGAAAGGCGGCGGGAAACAGTCATCTGATGATGGGGCAGAACCCGGTTTTTATTATCAGCGGGGAAATGCGCGAGACTAACCTGCCAAACGATTGAGAAAAACTGATCAATTGATGGATACTAAATCATATGAAACGTTGAATGAGGGATCGGAACAATGATGAAGGATCAAGCCGAACAACAAAATAAATTAATGGGAATTGAAATACCGAGGATTATGATTGCTGCTGCGGGCAGCGGAAGCGGAAAGACCACCGTCGTCTGCGGTCTGCTTCAGGCGTTTTTGAACAGAGGAGTGAGCTTAGCCTCCTTTAAATGCGGTCCCGATTATATCGATCCTATGTTCCATACGGAGGCTCTGGGTGTCAAGTCAAGAAACCTGGACCTCTTTTTTTGCCATGAGGAGATGGTGAAATATCTTCTTTGCAAGAACGCAGAAGGAGCTGACCTTGCATTGATGGAAGGCGTTATGGGATATTACGATGGTCTTGCAGGAAAATCCACCGATGCTAGTTCTTATGATTTGGCCGTAAAAACGGGAACCCCAGTGACTCTAATCGTTGACTGCAAAGGCATGTCGGTTTCCATCGCCGCACTGATCAAAGGATTTTTAGAATTTCGCCAGAACCATCAGATAAAAGGGGTTGTCTTAAACCGTCTGGCTCCCATGCTCTACGGGGACGTAAAGGAAATCATAGAAAAGGAGCTGGGGATAGAAGTTTTTGGCTACCTTCCGGTTATGACGGACTGCAGCCTGGAAAGCAGGCATCTTGGTCTTGTGACCGCAAAGGAGATCGGAAATCTCAAAGAAATTCTCAGCAGACTGGCAGAGCAAATGGAGCAGACCATCAATTTGGATCGGATATTGACATTGGCAAGGGAAGCGCCCCAGATCAGTTGGAAAGAGCTTCCTGACAGCAGGGGAGTGTCACCTGCCAACTGGGGAGCGTATCCTGCCAGCCGAGGAGACATTCTTGCACGGCAATCTCCTTTCGCTGGATTGGAAGCACCTTCTATGATTGAAGCCTCTGTGCGGATTGCGGTTGCACAGGATAAAGCCTTTTGCTTCTATTATCAGGATAATTTGGAGCTGCTGCAGGAGCTGGGTGCTGAAATCGTACCCTTCAGCCCCTTAGAAGATCCACGGTTGCCTCAGGGAATCAGCGGATTAATTTTGGGTGGAGGATATCCTGAGCTGTATCTTGAGAAGCTTTCATGCAACAAATCTATGCTTGCTGATATCAAAGAGGCCATCGGAAATGGTCTGCCCTGCATCGCAGAATGCGGCGGCTTTATGTATCTTCATGAAATGGTAAAAGGCACAGATGGAAACAGCTACCCTCTGGCGGGCGTTATCGCCGGAGAAAGCTATCCCACTGAGAAATTAACTCGCTTCGGTTATATTACACTGACTGCTGCGGAGGATAATCTTCTCTGTATCAAAGGGAGACAGATCAGGGGTCATGAATTCCATTATTGGGACAGCACCAACACAGGAGCGGGAATGCACGCGGAAAAGCCGCTGCGGAAGACCGCCTGGGATTGTGTGATTACGGAAGGGAATCTTTGGGCTGGCTATCCCCATATTCATTTTTATTCAAACCCGGAAGCGGCAGTTCGTTTTATAAAAGCGTCAAGGGACACAAGTCTGAAGCAATGGGATAGAGTGCTAAAGGATTGATAACATAATCTTGGGAAGCGCAGATTTAATCAAGCATGCGTAAGGAATGAATCAGTGTTTCTCTAATGATAGAAACTGGAACGGAAGGATGAAAAAAGGATGAGCGAAAAGGAATTGTTTGAATTAATCAGTACCATAAAGGATCTGGATCGTGGAGTCATGGAGGAAGCACGAAAACGAGAGGACAGTCTTGCAAAGCCGCCGGGAAGTCTGGGAAAGCTGGAGGATATTGCCGTTCAGTTTGCGGGGATCAGCGGAAAGATACATAATTTAGCGGATAAATCCTGCATTGTCATCATGTGTTCGGATAACGGCGTTGTTGAGGAGGGGGTATCTTCCGCACCGCAGTTTGTAACACTAGCCCAGACCATCAACTTTACCAGAAGACTGACCGGGGTGGGAACCTTGGCAAAGTATTTTGACAGCGATTTGCTTGTGGTGGATCTGGGGGTTAATGCAGATCTGCCAAAAGAGCTTTTGACCGATCAACCGCTGGAAGAAGCGCTTCGGGTAACAGATAAAATTGTAGATAGGAAGATTAGAAAGAGCACATCCAACCTTGCTAAGGAGCCTGCTATGACAAGGGATGAGGCCATCACAGCCATTTCCATCGGCATTGAAATGGCGGGTGAGATTAAGAAAGCCGGTTATACTATCTATGGAATCGGAGAAATGGGGATTGGGAATACCACCACGAGCTCAGCGATATTATCTGCACTGACCGGATTAACAGCAGCGGAAACCGTGGGCAAGGGCGGCGGCATTACCGATGAGAGCTTTGCCCGGAAGAAGGAAATTATCGACGAAGTAATCGAGCGGTACCATTTCTGCGGTCAAGAGAATCTAGATGTCATCGACGTCATCGCCAAAGTCGGAGGGTTTGATCTGGCGGCAATGACGGGAGCGTTTCTTGGCGCTGCCATCTATCGGCTGCCGGTGGTCATCGACGGGTTTATCTCCATCGTAGCAGCTCTGGCAGCAGCAAAACTGGCGCCTCTGTCCAAAGAATTTATGATTGCGTCCCACGTTTCCAAAGAACAGGGGTATGGCTGTGCGTTGAAAGCATTAGAGCTTTTACCAATGCTAAACCTTGACCTTCGGCTGGGAGAGGGCAGCGGATGCCCGCTGGCCTTTCAGATCGTACGAGGCGCCTGCGCTGTTATGAATCATATGGCCACCTTTGCAGAAGCGGAAATCAACGATGATTATCTGGAAGAAATCCGAAAACTGGACTTCTGAATGAATCAGCGATTCTGTCATAAATTAAGACGTAGATTTCATACAGCAGCAGTATAAGTTGGAATACTAGTGAATAATCTGTTGGGAAAGGAGAAATATGCCATGGGGAAAATCGTAAATGCTTACATCCTGCCTCATCCCCCGGTAGTCGTGCAGGGGGTCGGACGAGGACGGGAGAGGTCAGCGTATACCACTGTTGAAGCGATGAAAAGAGCGGCGAGGGAAATCGGAAAAGACAGGCCGACCACCATTATTTTATCTACCCCTCACGCCCCTTGCTTTAAGGACTATGTCTATGTATATGATCAGGAGACATTATCAGGAGATTTCTCTGATTTTGGTAGTCCCGAAATCGAGTTGTCATTCAAGAATAACACTGTGCTTGCTGAACTGATTGCTGAAAAGGCATCGAAATCCTCTATTGGTGCGGGAGGACTCAGCACGATTCTGAAAAAGCAGTATGGCATCAGCAACCGTCTGGATCATGGTGCCCTTGTGCCCCTTTGGTTCATCCAGAAGGAATTGCCCGACTTCAAGCTCGTTTGTATTTCAACACCATTTCTCCCGTTTGAGGAGTTATATGAATTTGGGCGCAGAATTCAGGAAGCTGTTGCTGAGTCTGATGAAAGGGTTGTTTATATTGCCAGCGGAGATCTGTCTCACAAGCTGAACAAAGACGCGCCTGCCGGGTTCCATCCTCAGGGAAAAGAATATGATGAATATCTGGTTGGCAAAGTCAGGAGTAACGATTATAAAGGACTTTTGGAAACGGAAGAGAACTTTCTTGAGAATGCGGGAGAATGCGGAACCCGTTCGGTTATCATAATGTATGGGGCGCTGAAGGGAATGAACTTAACGTCGGAAGTCTATTCCTATGAAGGACCTTTTGGTGTAGGGTATCTCATCGCCAGGGTAAGTCCTAGCGACAGAATTGTGGGTGATCGAATGCCGAGCGAAAGGGGATCAGGAGGATACGGAAACTCCTACGTGTATCCCGGTGGTGCAAAAGCTGCAGAATTGGGACGGAATAGCAGCGACAGACAATCGTCAGGGCGAAATGATCCGCGCAGCAGGAGGAGTTTGTCGGGGAGACGTTACACGGGCAGAGGTGTTTCCGGCGGAGAAATCTCCAACAGCCGGGAAACGGAGAGACAGGCAGAGGAGGAAAGACGTCCCGCTAATGTGCAGAGCGCCGACCCGTATTCTGAATTGTACGGGGGAATGGAGTTAAAAAACAGCGATTATGTCAAGCTGGCGAGGGAAGCTTTGGAAACCTATATTCGCGATGGAAAGAAAATTCGCGTGCCTGATTGGGTGCGAAGTGAAATGAAGATGAAGAGAGCAGGAGCCTTTGTTTCCATTAAAAAGCGTGGTGCGCTGAGGGGCTGTATGGGTACTGTTGGGCCAACCATGGTCAATGTAGCGGAAGAAATCATCAACAATGCCATCAACTCCGGATTCAGAGATCCACGTTTTCCCGCGGTGAAGGAAGAGGAACTCAAAGAACTGGTGTATTCCGTTGATGTTCTGGGAGCACCTCAGAAAATAAACAGTCTTGAGGAATTGGATGTGAAACGATATGGTGTGATCGTAACCAATGGATTTCGAAGGGGACTTCTTCTCCCGGATTTGGAGGGAGTCGATACGCCTGAGAAGCAGGTTACCATTGCACTTCAGAAGGCCGGAATCATGAGTTCTGAGAGCTTTGATCTGGAACGCTTTGAAGTGATCCGTTATCTATAGAGGAACACTGATTCTTAGGTGCACATCTGGTCCGTAGCCATCTGTGCACCTTCTGTTACATCCGCGTTTCCTTAGCACGTTTTTTTAACTAATTATTGATCGGTTTGATTTTGATAGGGAGGGATAGAAGTGCCGGTGAAGGAAGCAATGTTCTATGAAAAGCTGGATCAAGGCAGGGTCCGATGTTTTCTATGCCCTCATAATTGCAGGTTTGGAATCGGGGGACGAGGCATCTGCGGCGTGAGGCAGAATCGGGAGGGAACGCTATACTCACTGAATTACGGCGAGATTTCTTCCATCGGTATGGATCCCATTGAAAAGAAGCCCTTATACCGCTTTCATCCCGGCAGCTCTATTCTTTCCATCGGTTCCATCGGCTGCAACCTGAAATGCCCATTTTGCCAGAACCACACCATCGCCAGGGTCAAACCGGAGGAGGTTCATACCTATCCTGCGGAAAGCCGGCAGATTGTTGACAAGGCATTATCCCTCAAGCAGCAGGGAAATATCGGCATTGCTTACACATATAATGAACCTGCCATATGGTATGAGTATGTGTATGATACTGCAAAACTAGCCAGAGAGAATGGTTTATTGAATGTGATTGTGACCAACGGTTTCATCGGCAGCGAGCCGCTGGACAAGCTTTTACCGCTGACCGACGCCATGAATATTGACCTCAAAGCCTACCGGGCGGATCTTTATGAGGATTTTCTCAAGGGAGGACTGAAGGAGGTGAAGACTTCCATAAAACAGGCGGCATCCAGCTGTCATGTGGAAGTCACTACGCTTATCATTCCGGGATTCAATGATGCTGTTTCTGAAATGGAGGAGATGGCAGAATGGCTTGCTTCTCTTTCGCCGGAGCTGCCGCTGCATCTTTCAAGATATTTTCCCAGGTATGAGCTGACCGATAGGGAGCCTACCCCGTATGAGACACTGCAAACGCTGAAACAAGTCGCGCAAAGGCACCTGAAGTATGTTTATCTCGGCAATGTTTAGAGGGAAATACCAGTGGTCTGCCTCAGAGCGTTTGGCAAATCTCGAGCCTCTGTGAAAACGCGGCAATCTGGTTTATCCTTTCCGGTTCGAGTTTGTTGAGATAAGAGAGAAATGAGTGGTGCCATTGGCGTGGCAGCATTTGAACTTCACTCGTATCCTTCAGTACCTTATCATATTCTCCAAACGCATCATCCCAATTTATTTCTGTTTTCAATCCCATGGTTTTCAGTAGCAGTGCAAGCTGAACTTCATTTAGGATCGAAAAAACAGAATCATATTCTTCTTCCCAAAAGCATTCGCTGTCTAATAAATCTGCCAGGTCTGTAAAACTCAAGGGAGCGCCCTTCAATAGCATCAATTTGTCTTGCACATACCTGCATGATAGAATTTCCTGATAAAGGATACGAAATTGAGAGTGATCCAAATAATCCTTGTCTCTGAATAGGATTGTCTGGTGAACATTTTCGTCCTTTAAAGAAGGGAAAAGGAGAGAAAGACTATCTGTTTGCAGGGCTTGCCAAAGCCGTCCTTTCATTTTTTGTACGGATGCTCTGATATATTGATCCATATCCTTTCTTGCAATGGACAGCTCGGTGAATAACCGAAATACTGTTCGGTCTACCAGCAGTTCAATTTGCTCCCTGCTTACGGAACTAAGCTCGTACTGCAAAAACTTCCGGTCATAATCGCTGATACTCAAGTTCAAAGCGCTCCTGCCAACCAGTAGAGAAGCCAAAGAATTAGCCAAAACCAAGTCGAATATATTAAAGAGCTGCTCTCGATACATAGGATCACTTCCCCGAATCAGTGAGATAACTTCCGAAGAGGGGTAATAGCTGCAAAATAGATTCTCTAGCTGGATTTTTTTCAGATAATCCATCAGATACTCCAGCCCTGTCAGTACCATCGGATCATTGCTTAGTGGATAGTCGATCGACCCGGGGTTTTCGTGCGCTCCGTAGTCTGCGTCATAAGCTGCAAAGAACAGAGGAATTCCCTTCTTGAGGGTATCGCTGTAGGCAAGTACGTCATCGTAGGGAAGATTTTTTTGGATGGCAGCCAGAAGCTCCTTTGCTGTCAAGAAATCCTCCTCGATTTGCTTCTTTCCCTTTTGGTATAATTCGTCCAGAGGACAAGTTTCCAAATTGCTGAAGACCTCATCGGAAAGAGGACGTCTCTTCAAATAATAACCGAGGGTAAAGAAGATCGATTGTTGAATTTTCTGCCCGGTCTCAAGGGGAACCGAGCTGCTGAAGCCGCTTGTATATCTGTTGAAAGCAGTAGTGAGCAGCTCAAGAATCTGATAAGGGAGCTGCTCCAATTTTCTTTGCGATAGAAGGGAACGGCGAGAGCCTTCGTTTACAACCTCTTGAAAAAATGTGGAAGCATCCAGCCCTTTGGAAACCTGTAACTGAATTGTTTGTTCTGCTAATTCATTGCGATTGTTCAAAATATCCTCCTCCTTAGTCATGATATCCGTCTCATTTACCATTCCAATCCATCATCCCAGACCTCAAAGATGCTGTACCAATCCATAGATGCTTCTTCTTCGCTTTCTGGCTCTCCATCTTCTTCAAAGACTCCTGATAAATCCTTGCTCAAATCGTTCAGGTCTGTAAGTCCAAAACGGATTCGTCGAGAGAGATTTTCCAAATCCCTTGACATGAGCAAATCCACAGAGCCCCGGCAGCTTTGCTCAAAGGACTGTTTCATAATGGAAATGAGTTCGTCGTCATCCATTTCGTCAAGGGTTTCGCTCTTGAAGTAATAAAAAGCTTCTACCAGAGCATTGAGCGTTTCAGCGTAGCTTGACTGATTCAGATAGGAAGAATCACAGAATTCCTCAATGATTTTATTGATGACTCCTCCAGAGAATTCTATTCGCCCTACTGCTTCCAATACGTCCGATCGGGTTTTGGCCAATTCTAAGGCCTCGGACTCTTTTAACGCAAGGCCGAAGCGGCTGGTGAGCTCGTTACAGCGTATAATTTCGGCAGCCGCCAGCTTTTCGACAGCAGCGGTGGGGATCAGGCTAAATTCACCATTCAATTTTCTTCACCCTTTCTCAAAAAAAACAATTGACAAATACGAGTACATGTGGTAATATTAAATAAGTATATTATGTTAAAAATACAAAATAGACGATTAATATTAACATTGAACTTTATATGTGTCAATGTTTTTTTTGCATAAGCTGCCAACAATTAAAAGCTGCCACACAAGCGATAGTTCACTAATGTGACAGCCGAAGAACAAAAATCATATTCTTATCTAAATCATATTCTTATCTAAATCATATTCTTATCGATGTATTTTGTCAGCTTGCCGAGACAGTTGACATAGCAGCCGAATTCATTGTCATACCATCCGAAAATCTTTGCATGTGTTACGGGAAAGCTCAAATCCTGAGCAGTATTGACACCGAAGCCCCGAAGAGCATCTGCATCTATGGAAAAGAAACCAGTGCGGGTGTGGTTTTCATGTCCCTCAATGACGACTGCTGCCTGACAGCCTGCCAGATCGGAGGAAACATTCTGTTCTTCGCTGAAGAGGAGCAAATCCTTTTGCGATCCTTCCCCTGCTTTTTTATATATTTCATTGATGAATTTTTTGTTGATTACTGGATCTCCTGTGTCATTCAATAGAGTACGGAAGGTAAGATTCAGCGATATCAACGATACCGTGCTGGTTGGAACACGGATGGAATCTGCCATAAATCCGATTTCTTTGATTTCCGGTAGGATTTCCTCAAGAGCGATTGCCGCACCTGTGGAGGTTGGAATGATATTGTTCATGACAGAGCGATTTCTTCGCAGATCATCGGTGCCTGCTTTGGGAGGCCCATCCAGAATGCTCTGATTGTTGGTGGCTGAGTGGACGGTGGACATGGATGCAGTGATGATGTTTACCGTTTCTTCCGTTTCAAGGAGCGGTTTGATCATATGGGCCAGAGCAGTTGTTGTGCAGCTGGCTGCGGAAATAAGGTGATGCTTCAGTGGATCATAATTTGCATGATTCACTCCGTATACAAACATAGCGCTGTCATCAGGCACTCTTTGTGAAGTTTCCTTGATTTGGAATGGCGCGCTGGCAATGACTTTTTCCGCTCCTGCTTCCAGATGGCCTCTGAGGCTGCCCTTTGCATAATCAGCGGGCAGGGAGGGATCTAAGAAAGCTCCGGTGCAGTCCACCACAAGCCGGACATCTTCCCGGCTCCAGGGAATATTCCTCGGATTTCTTTCTTTCGTGAGTACCTTGATGATGGTACCATCGAAATCAAAGAGGTTTTCTGCTAATTTGGTGACGGCGCACCTCTTGCCCGTGTGTCCATATAAAAAACGGTCTAAAGAGCCATAGGTGGAATCAGTAGTCAGGTAATGGATCACGTCGCTGTCTCGTTTGCCCAACGATCGGCCAGCGTTGATTACGATTGTATCAAAATGCTTCAAATTTAAATGGTTCCAGAGTGTCAATTTTCCGATCCGGCCAATTCCGTTGATTCCTAAGATTTTCTTGGTAGTAATTTGTGTCTGCATTTCATTCCCCTTTCATACAAGTTAAACAACCTGGATTTCATGAACTCCCTCATAGATCAAGCCCAAATTTCCATCGATGGAAATCATATCTCCCGCGGTGTAGTTCCGGTCACTAAAAATACAAGTTTTATCTGCGTCGTTCACCCGCATGCTTTTACAACTTACAATACAGACCTTTCCAAGGCTTGCAGCAGTGACGGCAGCATGAGAGGTGGCTCCTCCCTTGGCGGTGATCAGTCCGTCGCATTCAAAGATGAGAGGGATATCATCCGGTACTGTGTCTGGCCTGCACACAATAATTTTACCATGGGGCATTTCATGTCGTATCCGCTGAATATCCTCCATAGTAAACGCGATGGCACCAGACAGTGCACCTCCCCCGATGCCGATACCGCTCCCAACGAGTTTCATCTCTTCTGAGCCTGAGGTAAAGATACTGGCTTTCCTTTTCTTCTTGAGATTTTGATTTCTGGTCTGCAAGATGTAGAGGTCGTCAGGGTTTTCTGATTCGAAGGTGAATTCGATTTCCTGATGAACGAAACCATGCTTTTCGATGAGCTGTCTGGCGGAAGCAAGAAGCCTTTCGTAGAGATCGGGAAATGCGGATTCTAAAGAAAACGGAGCATCTCCATCGTAGTGTTTGCGCTGTGCTTCCGTGATGGGTAGGGTATTTACCAGGCCTGAAACTACATCCTCTCCCTGGCTGCACAGAGCAAAGTCTCCATAAAGATTAATACCACTCTTGCCGTTAAAAGGACTTTTGGTAAAAACAACTCCTGTTCCCGAGGAAGAGGAACGATTTCCAAGAATCATCTTTTGAACAATGACCGCCGTTCCCCATTCATCCGCAATCTGCATATGATTCCGGTAAGATATAGCGCTCTTGGCTGACCAGGAATCGATGACGCATAAGATGGCCTGACGAAGCTGGCGGAAGGGATCCTTTTCAATATGGATCTCATGATCAAGGAGAACCCTTTCGTATGCTTTGCAGGTCTCTCTCATTTGCTCGGGGGTAAACTGAATCTTCAATGCCACACCGTATTTCGTCTTCTGATCCTGCATTACTTTATCGAATTCGTCCCGCTCAATTCCGAAAAACATACCCCAGCTTTGAAAAAACCGCCGGTAGCAATCCCAGGCAGTCCACTGGTATCCTTCTCTTTTGCCAAAGGCCTCTGTGATTTCGTCATTCAACCCAACATTCAGGAACGTTTTCATAGCACCGGGAAGTGACAGCGAAGAGCCGGATCGTACGGAGAAAAGCAAGGGCTGCTCAGCACTTCCATATTTTGTGCCCGTGTTCTGCTCCACTTCGCTAAGGGCAGAGGATATATACTGATTCAGCTCCTGATTCATCTGAGGATGGTGGATCACGGTATCTTTATGGCGGAATAGTTCAGTTGTAAGGACAAAGCCAGGTGGAACACGAAAACCAAGAGAAATCAGCTTTTTCAGAAAATATGCTTTCGCGCCTAGAAACACGGGATTATCCATGGTGAGGGTTTCCTTCCCCAGAGGGCTGAGGATTAAATCCGGATCATAGGTCATGACATTGTTAATAAACTCATCGGAGTAAGTCTCAACCATACTCCTTATGGTGCTCAGGATATTTGTAATGAAATTGTCCAGATCCTGCACGAGAAATGCTGAAGATAAGTTTGCACGGAAGAACTTCTCGGATTCCATGTGTGCATATTGTTTGAGTTCCTCAGCGGTAAGCGTGCGGTTCGACTGAAGGATTTGAGGCACGATTTCCTTCAGTGGCCGCTCGTAAACATCAATGAAATACTCACTGATGATCTGCTTGATATCCTGTGCCATGAACTGGAAGAGATTGATATATTGATCCAGAGAAAAACTGGGAGAGGAAAGGCTGTACTGAAACATGCCGATATTGGAGTTGAAGCCTTGATTTGTAATACCGTCCAGCTCCAGTCCTTCTCGGAATAGAAGCAGAATATCCAGAATTCGGCGGAACGTTTTCTGAGTAATGTATTCCAGATTAATTCCCTGGAGAAGATCGGCCATCAGCTTGGAAGCCGCCCGTTCGAGGCGAAACATCAGGCCCAATGCTTCAAATTTCGCTTCAATATACTGACCGTACATGGAAGGAATTCCGATGGCGATGTGTCGCTTATAATAAATATCCTCCAGAGCAATGCTTTCTTTTGGGTCCAAGATGACGTCCTTAAGACGACGCATAAAACGATAGATGATCAGCAGGGAAAACTCAGCGTCGTTCTTTTCCAGTGTATTGCCGAGCTCCTGAAGCTCGCTGGGGCTGAAAAATCGGTAATTTTTTAGCATGATTACGATATCCTCAGACTCCAGAGAATATTTCTCCAGAAGCAGGGAATGTATTTCAAACAGCAGCAGAATCCGTTTTCGATCTCTATCTGATCCGCAGGAAAGAGAATCAAGAACCAGTTTGATTTGATCGACGTCCCAGCTCCAAAGAGCATTGAAGGGCTCTCCCATTATGTTCAGAAGTTCCTTCATAACCTCATGAGCCTGAAGGTACCACTCTGATTTTGGATCAAGGGAGTAGTAGACATCCTCCGGTACAAGCTCTTTCAGCAGGGTAGAATCACCCTCAAGCCAGTATCCGATGATCCTGCGAGTTAGTTCTATATGAGTGTTATTGCTTTCCGTATGGACCTGCTTTCGCAGAAAATGAATGAGCCGGTCCTGCCGTCTTGACATTTCATCCACAGTGGTGGTGACTTCCCGCAGACGTCCTTCCGCTCCGATTTCACGAAAATAGACGGGGAAAATCCTGGCAAGCTGCTTCATCTCTCTGTAAACCGGCTCTATATTTGTATTTAATAGTTTTGTGACCTCCCTTTGGAAGAGGTCTGTGTCGGAGATAAAGATGCCGCCCAGCTTGAGATTGACGATCAAAGCTTCCAGCAGTTCCCGTGTCTCGTAGGGTGAATATTCGATGAGCTCCAGCCACACTTTAATATTCTTTACATGATTTGCATTGACCTTGATCTGCCAGTCGGAATTTACGGTGATCTGTCCCGGATAGTGGAAGCCGGAGCGAATCAGACCTCTGACAAAATGAGAGATAATACTTTCATTTCCTGTGTGGATCAACTCTTTTCCCAAGGTGAGGATACAGTCCAGTACGGTACCCGCGTGGCGGAATTTCAGCTCTTGAAACAGTATTGTGATGGTATTAAGGAATGCTTCTATCTGATCCTCGTTAAGCTCTGACAGAACATTTCGTAGATAGCGGTTCATGTCATAAAGGAGGTGATCCTTGAGATAGATCATGCCTGGCAGCTGCAGCAGGAAATGCAGATAGTATATTTTCTCCAATGCGGAATCAAACCGATCGGTAAATTTACGAAAATAGTTAGAAATATCATTGAAGAACATAAGCCCGTAAAGACTCTTCCAATCAGACGCCGAATTCAGTTCGATTCTCAGGCGGTCAAAGAAGGGTGTTCCGATTTCAATGAATGCCTCTTGATCCAAAGAAGAGAACAAAAGATTCTTCTGGCTCATCCAGGTATTAATATCTGCTGTATTTTCCCAATATTGAATGCATTTTTTAAGAATGTTATAGGTCATATGGAAGACCACGTCACGATAGTCTGGAAACTGAGCCAGCTTATCAAAATATGTTTTGAAGTAGCCGGAGTTATAAAGATATGGAAGCTCATGAACATTAATATCCTCACAGATCAGCTGAAGGCATTCTGTAATGATCGACCTGGGGAACCCTTCCAGTGATACCAGACGCTCCATAAATTTGATGACTGTTTTGATCAGCAGCTCTCTTTGCGGCTCGTTGAGCTCTGAACGAATCAGCTGCCTGAAAATACTCGAAAGCACCTTGAGCGCTCTTTCCGACTCATCTAAATCGTTATAGAACCAAAGGTCATTCAAGCTGATATTGTGAAGCGTTTCTATGACATATTGATAGTTTACATATTTGTGATTCAGTTCAATGATAAATTCCTCTGCTCGTTTATGAATTCCCCACTTGGCTTCTGAAATCTGAATAAACCATTGCTGTTCAGCGGGAATCTGGAGCTCAGTGTTCTGTGTGTTTTTTAAATTTTCTTCCAATGCTGTCGATGTAAACGTGTTCAATGGTGCGTACCTCCATTCCATGTATATGCATTGTCAACTTGGATATATTATACCATTAAATTTTATTAAAAAACTATAAAATATGACCAGTAAATCGAATATTCTATTATTTTCAAATTAAAACCACGATCTAAAAAAAATAGTACTAAGTGTATTCAAGATTTTGCCAAATAGTGCAAATCTGATATAATATATCAGAGGAAGCGCTGATTGATTCCATAGGACTTTGATTCCATATGACTTCATTCAATCAGCGCTTCCTAAGAAACTTACTTGGGGAAATGATGATTCTAGTACAAAAGAAAAAAGGGGGAATAAACATGGAATGGAGCAGGCTATTTGATAGTAGCAGAGAACCTGAGACTCAGGAGATTCAGTCTTTTATTGGAGGCGGTGAACCGCTGTACACTCAGCTGCGAAGTTATCTTGAGGATGTCTATAATGCAAAAGCGAAGGCTGCATATAGCAGTTGCTCTGCACAGCCGGGATGGAATGTGAAATATCAGAAGAGCGGAAAGTCACTATGCACGATATATCCGATGGAGGGGTTCTTTATTGTTCTCGTGGTGATTGGAGCTAAGGAAACCGCTGAAACAGAGGCCGGAGTTGCCATCGGAGCATTTACTCCGTATATACGGGAACTTTATGAGAATACCCCATTTTCCTGTGGCGGACGCTGGCTGATGATTCGGGTAACGAGCGAGGAGATTCTTGCGGATGTGAAGAAGCTGATCGCATTGCGTGTAAAGCCTAACAATAAAAGCTGACGCTTTCAGCAGAACCAAAGCGAACCCCTGGTTATAAATGGAATCATGATGCATATCATGTAGAAATAAGCGCATTAGTAGTGCGGGATTAGGATGAGGGGTGTTATTGGTTATGGTGAGTACTGCGGCAGGCTATTGGAAATATCATTTTGCGAATTACGGCCAGATGAATCTGATGAACGAACTCCGTAAATTATGGACGGAGCATATGTATTGGACGCGACTATTTCTTATCAGCTCGCTGTCAGGGCTGCCTGATCTTGAAGTTACGACGAACCGACTCCTTCGCAATCCCTCGGATTTTTCAAAAGTGCTTGAAGTTTTTTATGGTAAGCAAAAAGCTGAGACGTTTCGGAGTCTGCTGGAGGATCATTTAAAAATAGCAGCTGTAATTGTGGATCAAACCATGAAGGGCAATGAAAAAGTAACGGAGCAGTATGCAAGACTCTGGTATTCGAATGCAGATCGCATTGCTGCATTTCTCGCAAGCATCAATCCTTGTTGGTCTGAAGAAGAATGGAAGAACTTGCTCTATGAACATCTCAAAATGACCGGGGAGGAGTTGGCCGCCAGATTGACCGGAGATTTTATAAATGATGGCATTATTTTCGATAGAATTGAAGAGCAGGGGCTCGCAATGGCGGATGTGATGGCCGCTGGGATGATCAATCAGTTTGACATTTAGGAAGTGCTGATTGATTCTGTTTTGTTCGATGTCATTCACTCAGCGCTTCATTGGGAAAGGATAAAATGATTTAAGGATGAATTACAAAAAGATAAAAGAAGCAGAGTTTCTATCTCGTCCAAACCGGTTCCTTGCTAAGGTTCAGATGGATGGAACTACGGAAACAGTGCATGTTAAAAATACCGGACGATTAAGAGAATTGCTATATGATGGTGCCCGGATTTATCTGGAAGACCACGGCGAAGACAGAGGCATGAGGAAGACAAGGTTTTCCTTGGTGACCGTTGAAAAACGAAGCCAACCCCCGCATACTTCCCGGCTGATCAATATTGACTCTCATGCTCCCAATCGCGTTGTAGGAGAAGCTCTGACAGAAGGACGCATTGCGCTTCCCGGACTAAGCCCAAATCTTTCCGTGATCAAGCCGGAAGCGGTCTATAAGGCGTCTCGTTTTGATTTTTATATTGAAGATGATAAGGGGAACAAAGCGTTTTTAGAAGTAAAAGGGGTGACCCTCGAAGATGAGGGAGTCGCCAGGTTCCCTGATGCACCCACAGAGCGGGGTGTGAAACATATAATGGAATTGTGCCATGCAGCGGAGCATGGTTTTAAAGCTTACGTCATTTTTGTAATACAAATGAAAGGGATCATTTGCTTTATGCCTAACGACGCGACCCATCCCGCTTTTGGTGATGCATTGAGATTCGCAGCGGCTCAAGGGGTTGAAATATTGGCCTTTGACTGTGAGGTAACGGCGGAAAGTATGCGGCTCAGAACAGAGGTAAAGGTCAGCCTTTAAGCTTTAAGGATTCATTCGATTAACAATTTGGCTATTAAGTTGATTATAAAGTTGATTATTAATTTGGCTATTAATTTATATTTCTGCGATACGGGGTTTGTTCTCGCATCGTAATTTCGAAATGGGAATATGTATCAGATGTCAGCGATTCAAAAATCCGATAAAAAACATGGTTTTATATTCTATTTCGCTATGTTCCTGGCCCTTCTCTTTCTTTCGGCAACCATTTTCTTTCAAAGCCATTTTTATCCTGGTACGATGATTAACGGAATTAAGGTGTCTCTTCTGAATACTGCTTCAGCGGATCGGAAAATATCGGAGGCGGCCTCGGCGTATGTGCTAACGCTGAGGGAAAGAGGAAATGGAAAAGAAATGATCTCAGGAACGGAAATTGGTTTGATTCCCAATGTGGACAACAGCAGTACATTGCTTAAAAGCGAACAAAATAAAATCTTTTGGGCTTTTTCATTCTGGCAAACAGAAGCATTGGAATTCGGCAATGCTTTCACTTATGATGAACTGCTGCTTAGTGACAAATTTGAAACCCTTGGATGCATGGATGAGTCCAGAGTAATCCGGCCGCAGAATGCAACCCTTCGCTATGGGAATGGGAGTTATGAGGTGATAAAAGAGATCAATGGGAATCTGGTCAATAAGGGGTTATTGCTCTTTTACATTAAAAATGCGGCTAATAACGGCAAGGGCATACTTGATCTGGATGACAAACAGTGTTATATTGATCCGAAATTGCGTTCTAATTCTACAAAGGTAGCAAATACTAAGGCAAAAGTAGAAAGCTATCTGGCTTCCAAAATCATTTATCAGTATCAGGACGGAAGTGAGACGGTTGATTCGGAAGAAATCAGCCAATGGATCGAGTTTGACGATGAATTGAACATCCTTTTCAACCATGACAAAATGAAGCAATTCCTAAAAGAGCTTGCTGCCCACTATAATACCCTTGGCAAGGAAAGAGAATTCATAACCGCATCGGGAAAGAAAATTATCGTCGGCGGCGGCGATTTCGGCTGGAAGGTAGACATTAAGGGTGAAGTTGAAGAACTGGCGGAAGCTGTCGTTCGGTGCGAAACGCTCTACAAGGAACCTAAATATTTACAAAAGGGCGCTGCCCGTGGACTGAATGACATTGGAACTACCTACATCGAAATCGATCTTTCAAGGCAGTACCTCTGGTATTTTGATGAGGGTGTATTAGTTGCTCAGGGAGCGGTAGTGACGGGAAATGTGAGCAGCGGATATAAAACACCGGACGGAATTTATAGTCTGAAGTATAAAATAAAAAATGCCGTTCTGAAGGGGCATAACTATCGAGTTGGAGTATCTTACTGGATGCCTTTCAATAACGATATCGGAATTCACGATGCTTCCTGGCGCTCACAGTTCGGAAGAGATATTTATTTGACCAGAGGTTCCCACGGCTGCGTCAATGCTTCCTTTTATCTGGCGAAGACTCTCTTCGAAAACGTTTCTGTCGGTACGCCTGTAGTTTGCTACTATTGATTCATAAACTATAGTGTGATATTATTTTCTTAAACTATCGTTCTTAAAACAGTAGTTTGGCATAGAAAGTAAGAATTGCGGAGGTTTAAATGAATAGGAAAGAATTTTTAGATGAACTGGAAAATGCACTGACCGGACGGATGCCGGAGGGAGATGTCAGAGAGATCTTGTCTGATTATGGCGATATCTTCACTCAGGGTAAGACAGACGGGAAAACAGATGAGCATATATCAGGGGAGATTGGCTCACCAGCTAGAATTGCAAGGAAGATTCTGGAGGATAGTGCCGAGTTTGAAAACGGGCAGCAAGGCCAGCAAGGCCAGCAACATAACAGAGATTTTCAGTATGAGAAGCATGGACAAAGACCGTATACGGATTTCCAAAGAAATATCAATGAAAAGACAAGTAAGATTTTCGATAAGGTGGTAGAACCTGACCGGACTGTGGACACCAGAGTGCTGGCATCTATGGGTCAGAGGCTGGGCGCATATATTCTAGATGGATTGGTGCTCGGTGTGATCGGAGTAGGTCTGATGCTGGTACTGTTTGCTCCTGTTTTTTTCACGCGCGTTGGTAATATTAATATGCTCAATTCGGTTGTGCCTCATAATATCGGAATGGGAGATATGATGCTAGTCGGTAGTGCATTTCCTCGCTTTTTTTCTATCAACATCGTTCTGCTGGTGATCCTTCTTGGGGTTTCCAATCTTTTCACTACAATCATCCTTTGGGCATCTAATGGATATTCCCCCGGGAAATGGCTACTAGGAATCAAAGTTGTAAAGCTGAATGACCAGAAAATTACATTCATTGATGCATTGCTGAGAGAATTGCTCATCAAAGGGATCGCCAATTCGATTCTTTCAGGGGTTTTGAATGTGATCTCATTCATCTGGGGCTGTATTTCGGAAGATCGAAAGACGGTTCATGATCTGGCTGCCCAGACACGTGTCCTAAAGTTTGACCGGAGTTCAGGCCGCAGTCAAAGATATTAAGGATGAGGAGAGAGCGCAGCCTATGGATACACAGATGAAGAAAGGCGTTTTGGAAATGTGCATCCTCATACAGCTAACATTGAAGGACATGTATGGTTATGAAATTATGAAGCTGATTCAGGAGTTTTTTCCTGAAGTATATGACGGATCCATTTATGCGATTTTAAGAAGGATCAAAGGAGATGGATATACGGAAACTTATATGAAGGACATTCCTTCCGGGGGACCGGCCAGAAAGTATTATCGGATTACTGCAGAGGGCAGAACATACTGTAATGCCATGATCATGGAATGGGAACAGATGACAAAGAGTGTTGAAGCACTCATGGAAAAACGGGAACAATAAAAACAAAGTAAGTGTTTGTGCCTGAAAGACAGACGATACAGACCTCGGCTAAGAAAAAAGGGCAGAAGGATTGGCTTCTGCCCTGATTTTTTCTTTTACCAGCTCACTCAATCCAGAGGGCAAGTGATGGTTCAATTTACCAGCTGCAACCATTTGTTCCGTTGAACTGGAACGCTGACCGGACTTTGCCTCGGTCACTGGCGCCGCCAACTCTGCCACAGCCGCTGCCGATTCCGGCAACACCGCCACGACAGTCACTGATTCCGGCAACGCTGTCTCTGCCGCCGCAGGACCGGCAAGGTACAAGGTCATTTCCCCAGACGCAGTCATTACAATTTCCGGGACCAATGGTTACTGCACCGCCTGTTGCAGGTATTTGCTGCGTATTACAGCCGAGACGGTCTGTGTTGGGCCGGGGTGGTCTGCAGGAGCCTGTTCCGCCGATATTTCCTCCTCGTCCGCATCTGCAGGGATTTGGATTTACATCATCACAGTCTTCTTCATCTTCCTCGATCTCAGCAGCTACAAGAGAACCCTGGCAGGGCTGAAGTGCTTCGCAGGCATTGAGGCAGAATAAGGTTCTGCGTACGGTCTGAACGTATAAGGTCGGTTCAACTGCAACGTTGGTAACAAGAGCCACATTCAGAACGTTTTCGTTGCAAGGATCTACATCAGGACAAGGCCAGCAGCCGTGTCTTTCCCCTTCAAATTCATCATCTTCGAGCATCATCTGAGGTCTGCCGCAGGTAACATAAATTTCAGGGTTAATGAGGCTGATCTTGGCACTGAACTGGAACAAGATCTCCGGAGCCGTGCCATTGATAGCACAGGGCAGGCTCAGTTTACGTACTGAGAAGTTGCTGGGACAATTGTGCTGGAGCGTCGTATTGGGGGAGTTTGGTGCATTGGAAATCTCCAGGCGGAATCGGCAGAGTCTGCCATTCGTATTTACGGTACCTTCTAAAACGTAAGTCGCACGCAGATCCCAGGGACCCACGTTGGTGATCAGGAAAAACGCCTTTGTGGGAAGCCCAGCATTAAGGCAGCGTTCTTTCTGAACCCTTGGAAGTACATTTGCGGTTCTTGCTGTGTACTGGCCATTGGAATATTGCAGGGAATCGACTGGAAAGCCATCCAACGTGACCTGGGAAGCATTGATGTTTCCCGGGGGTTTTGTATTGAAATATTCAACGACTACAAAAGCATTCTCAATGTTAAATACTGCATTGCTGGAAAGAGTACAAGGAATGACGCTGCAACCGTCAAGGAGCAGCTCCGTTTTGAATCTTCTGCTGTTTCTGCCGCCTGTATTCAAATTGTAAAGAATCGGGCTTGCAGTATCCTTATTGAATGAGAAAACTTTATCGAGGTACGTTAAATAGTTCTGCTGGCTGGCAAATTCAATGTCATCCGTGTCAAAATTCGTCCCACAGGTGTGACCCAGACAATCTCTGGCTGCAAGAAGACCGGCATCGGATATGCGTTGTTGTTTCATAACTGATAACCTCTCTTTATGATTGTATCATAGCAAATGATCTATATTTACTTTACTATGTAATGCGATTTCCGATCTGCAAGCAAATTGTTGCCCGGCGGGAGTATGCTCGATGGGAAGATCGTATTGATCTGTTTCCCGAAGAATCAAACGGCATATTTGGGAACAGAATGAGGATATTAAGGCAATCAGTTAGCCTCAGTCTACAAAAGAATACACGCCTGAACGGTCAAATTGAAACGCTAACTGCGTTCTCGTCCTCTCGTTACAGTCAGTAGCGCATCGTCCTGCGGCCTTGTTAGCGTTCCAATTTCATCTGTTCAGGTCTTTATAACAAGGTGAGTGTACAGGCGGCAAATTTGTTCACTGACAAGGAAGACGCCCAAGGCATATCGGTCTATGGTGCAGGGAGGCTAACTCAGGCAGTGGGCAAATGTGCCCCTGCAAACCGTGTATGCTTTTGTAGACTGAGGCTATGCTACATTATATGATGTTTTTTTTCTAGTGCCACAAAAAAATTGAAGACAATCCCCGCAATTCATCGTTATATTAGACAGAAGGGGTTAAATAAGGGGGCGTCTGAAATAAGAAGCGAATCGATTCGAAATTGATTGCTGCATTTTGAGCGACCCCGGCGCATGGGGATTGAGAGAGGAGGGTGAGGATGATCCCAACAGATAAGAAAAACAGGATGCTGGAAGCATCTATAGCACAATATGGCAGGCTGATCTTCACCATCTGCAACTCAATGACAGGAGATCGCTTTGAAGCGGAGGATTTGGCACAGGATACCTTTTTGTCGGCTTATAAACATCTGGATACGTTTCAGGGAGACAACATGAAAGCGTGGCTTGTGACGATCGCTTCAAATAAATGCAGAGATTATCTCAAGAGCGCGGCGAGGAGAAGTATACCAAATTCGGGAGAGACCTTTGATTTGGTAAGAGACAAAGGACCTGAGCCGGATGAGGTGATTGTCAGCCGAGACACAGAAAAACGAGTTCTGGATCTGAGCCGGAGCTTGAAAGAACCCTATCAATCCATCGCAATAGCCTACTTTTGCGAACATAAAACCGCTCAGGATATTTCACGAGCGACAGGAAAAAACCTTAAAACCACTCAGACGCAGATCTATCGAACAAGATCGATGATGCGCAAACTATGGAAGGAGGAATTCGGATGAACAGGAATGAGCACTTAGCGCCAGAGCGGATTGATGACTTGAGAGCGGGACGATTAGCCTCTGACGAAGTGATTGAAATGTTGACGCATATAGGGGAATGCGTGCACTGTGCAGAAGCCCTGGGGGAACGTTACAAGGAGAACGAGCTGCTCCGACTTCCACCGGAATTCAGCAGAAAGGTTATGGAAACCTTAGGGATAGAGCGGGTTTCACACTCCATCGGAAAGAAAAACGGTATATGCGAACTTTATGCTTATAGCTTCAGAGTAGGTATTGCAGCCTGCATTGCCCTCATGCTGTTGTTCTCTGGGACACTGAATTACGGAGTTTCTCTTGGGCAATCCATCCATGGAGATTTTAAAGCTGTAGAGAGAATTACGGAAAACCTCAGAGGTTTTTCTGATAGACTGATTGATTTTAAGGGTATGACCGATTTAAAGGAGGTATTGTAAGTTGATTACAAAAAGAAGTAAGTTTTGGACTATCGTCTTCGCTTTTCTGCCAGGAGCAGGGCATATGTACAATGGTTTTATGAAGATGGGCGTCTCGTTCATGGGTTTGTTTTTTATCGTGTGGGCTTTGGCATCTTTCATCAATATTGGAGCCATTGCATTTCTCGCTCCGGTAATATGGTTTTACGCATTTTTTGATTGTATCAATAGGGTCTTTCAAGACGATGCGGAGTTCTACAACCAGGAAGATCGGTTCCTTTTTACGGTGGAACAACTGGAAAGATTCAACTGGAACATTCTTGGAAAGCAGAATCTGCTAATCGGCACAATTCTGGTTATAATTGGAATCTACGCAATCTGGAACAATGTAATTCTTGATACGCTTTGGACTTATAATCTGCTGCCTCAGGAAGTTTACAATCTGATTGTAAGTTTCGGAAGCATGATTCCTCAGCTGGTTGTTGGGGTACTGATCATTTGGGCTGGATTTGGGTTAATTATGGGAAAGAAGAGAGAAATAGAAAATGAGAGCCCGATAAAGGGAAACGCAGGGGGAGCGGAACGGGAAGCGGTTTGTTTTAAGGAACAGGAGGATAGCGATGAGGAGTAGGAGGGTAGGCACCTTAACCCTGGGACTGACATTAATTCTTGTAGGGGCGTTGTTTTTCCTGCATCTGTTCCAACCCGCAGTTATCTCCTATCCCTTTATCTTCAAACTTTGGCCGGCAATATTGATTCTTCTTGGGCTTGAAGTTCTTGCGGCATATCTGATCAATAAGCAGGAGCGGCTGATATACGACGGATGGGCAGTTTTTTTGATCATTCTACTGATGGCTCTGGCAGCCGTTATGGCGGGTGGTCAGCTACTGTTGGAAGAAGGTTTTGCCAG
Organism: Clostridiales bacterium; assembly: GCA_015243575.1. Lineage (NCBI taxonomy): Bacteria > Bacillati > Bacillota > Clostridia > Peptostreptococcales > Anaerovoracaceae > Anoxybacterium > Anoxybacterium hadale. The sequence continues at coordinate 2,168,335 of CP042469.1, read as the reverse complement.
AGGATATATCCAATTTTGAAGCTAAAACAAAATAAAGATAAGAATAATCCAGCGAGGAAAAGTTCATCGCTGGATTATTTTATTATAAGCTATCACTTCATAGAGGCTGATTCGTATAGATTTCTTCGGCCCATACTGTTGTGCTGAGACCGCCACCGGAAGCAAAAATATGAACCTTATACAGTGTCCATAAAAAGGTATCCGGATCTTGTTGTCGAAGCAAGACAGTAGTGGTTCCCTCTGAATTAGTGGATATCGTAGGGGCCACCAACAGAGCGGTTGGGGTGAGCACATAATTCCCATGTGAAAAGGCTTCCGTGCCGCCTGTACTGATGGTGAATAAGAATAGGTCAATGGTTAAAGTGGGTATTGTAGCATAGATCGATAGACTCATAGTACTGGTCGAGATAAATTCCATGCGGAAAGTTGCTGAACCGAGTGTAAATTCTCCTGTGTCTCCCGCAGAGGCAATTTGATAAAGAAACAACTGCAGGGGTACACCCGGACCGGTGGGTCCAGTGGCTCCAGTAGGGCCGGTATCTCCGGTGGGGCCAGTGGGTCCAGTGTCTCCAGTGGGTCCAGTGTCTCCGGTAGGGCCGGTACCTCCGGTGGGTCCAGTGGGACCAGTGTCTCCGGTAGGACCAATGTCTCCAGTGGGGCCGGTATCTCCGGTAGGACCAATGTCTCCAGTGGGTCCAGTGCTCCCGATAGGCCCAGTATCTCCGGTGGGACCAGTATCTCCAGTAGATCCAGTGTCTCCAGTAGGGCCGGTATCTCCGGTAGGACCAATGTCTCCAGTGGGCCCAGTGCTCCCGATAGGCCCAGTATCTCCGGTGGGACCAGTAGCCCCAGTAGTAGTATCATTCTGGGCAATGATAATTGTTGATTTTATCGGAACCTTTGTATATAAATAGATAGCATCCGTACTAACATTGACAAGTGACGCTGTGACCGGCGCTGATAAAATTTCCAAAATACCGATACCCGTTACCTCATCTATTTTTATTGGCGAATTTCCTACAATAGAATCTCCCTGAGAAGAGATCAATGCGATTACAATTCCGTTGGTGGAGGATGAAGCTTGTGTTGATATCAGCCAGTTAAATACATATCTTCCAGGTTCGAAGAAGGTAATAATCCCATTTGAAGTATTATAATCAATGTTTCCGGATAAAAAGGAAATTGTATCAAAAATAATATTTTCTGATACCGCGATTTCTCCATCGGTAGTTCGATCTAATTGTAAAGCAATATTACTCATAATTGTTCCTCTTTTTGGTTTTAGATTATCGATTTAGATAGCACGTTTATGTTGTGCAGCGTATTTGCTATATTAATATGCTATAGATACAATAGGCTGTGATTACGAAACCTTAAGATTACCAGAAACTATGACAAGCGACTTTTGAAGCACTTGGTATGTAGCGTTGATTATCTGATAGGAATTTTTTGGTAAGACAAGATGTCTTGGAAGGGGTACCCCCTATATCTATGATGCAGAGAGAACCTTTAATCTCCTAATAAAATGAGACTGCTTTCGACAAAATAAATTGTATTATGTGTCGAATAAAGCGTGAACTTGTTGGAAACAGTGGGTTTTAGGAGTTAATTTTGTAGACGGAGTTTCGGGGATAATCGAGTTTCTAAAGCGCCGATATTTTGTTGGCATTTTTGATGCAAAACACAATATCTTGTAGTTGATAGAAAAAAACACCGTATTTTCTGAATGCTTTTATATAAAATATATTAGGAACTCCCAATTTTTTGATTCTTAGTGGTTGAAAAGTGGAGTGAAGTGGAGTATAGTGGTGTTACATTCAAACTTAGAGTGGAGAATTGTCAAGTGTTTATTGGAGAGTATCAAAATTCCATAGACTCAAAAGGCAGAATCATTGTCCCGTCGAAATTTAGAGATCAACTTGGCAGTAAGTTTATTTTGACCAAGGGGCTGGACAATTGTCTCTACATCTATCCTATGGAGGAATGGAGCCGCTTTGAAGATAAGCTGGGCAGCCTCCCCGTGTCCAATAAAGACGCAAGAGCTTTCGTCAGATATTTTTTTTCCAGTGCGGTTGAGTGCGAAGTGGACAAACAAGGAAGACTCACCATTCCGCAAAATCTCAGAGAACATGCAAAAATAGACAAAGAATTGGTAACAATAGGCGTATTGAGCAAGATCGAAATCTGGAGCAAGCAGGAATGGGACAACTATAACGAAGGATCCAACCTCGGACCTGACGATATCGCCGATAAGATGGCCGAGTTTGGAATATAGGTAAATCAATGGAATTCAAACATACCTCGGTACTGTTTTCTGAAACAATTAAAAATTTGAATATCAGCCCGGAAGGAACCTATGTAGACGGTACCCTTGGAGGAGGCGGTCATGCCTCTGGTATCTGTGAACGATTAGGGGAAAACGGGATTTTTATAGGAATTGACAGAGACGAAGATGCAATCAATGCAGCGCAAGAACGGCTAAAAGGCCATTCCTGCAGTAAAATTTATGTTCGTGACAACTATTCCAATATCAAAAGTATTCTGGAGGAGCAGGGGATTTCCGAAATTCAAGGTGCAGTTCTGGATTTAGGCGTGTCATCTTTCCAACTGGATAATTCTGAAAGAGGTTTCTCCTATATGCAGGATGCCCCATTGGATATGCGTATGAGCAGGGATGACTCACTGACTGCAGACATCGTCGTAAATGAATATGAGCAAAAGGAGCTAACAGAGCTCATTAAAAAATATGGGGAAGAACGATGGGCTTCGCGTATCAGCGAATTCATCGTAAAAGAGAGGAAGAAGCAGAGAATCAGGACCACTGGGGAACTGGTAAATGTGATTAAAGCTGCAATTCCAGCATCTGCGAGAAGAGAAGGACCTCATCCTGCGAAAAGAACCTTTCAGGCAATCAGGATTGAAGTAAATGACGAGCTTGGTCAGCTGGAACGTGCTGCTTCAGAATTCATTGACGTATTGGGTGAAGGAGGCAGACTTTGTATCATTACCTTCCATTCTCTGGAAGACAGGATTGTCAAGGAAGCATTTCAGCGAAGGGTCAATCCATGCACTTGTCCGAAAGAATTCCCCATCTGTACCTGCGGGAAAAAGCCGGATGTAAAGAAAATCAGCGGTAAGCCGATTCTTCCCTCGCCGCAGGAACTAGAGATGAACCCCCGGGCACGAAGCGCGAAATTGAGGGTAATAGAAAAGAAATTGAGGTAGATTCTTATGATGGCAGCAGAAAAGTGGTATGAATATCAAGATAGCTATAAGAAATATGGCCTTGATATGAAGCCAAAGACAATTAAAAAAGAACCCATAAAATCTAAGAGTCAGAGCTCGGGAATCAATGCAAAAGACAAATTTAGAATGCTGTCACTTACGGTATTCACAGGTGTACTTTGCGTTGGACTGATTATTGCCACAGCATACGCAGCAAGCATTAAATACAACATCAACTCGATGATTAAAGAAAACAGTGTGATTCAGGGCGAGATTGAAAATCTGAACGTTAAAATAGAAAGTGCGTCCAATATCCAGATTATTGAAGCGCGAGCCGTTGCAGAGCTAGGAATGCAATATCCTGGTTCGGAGCAGTTGGTTTTCGTTGATACCAACAAAGAGACCATCAAGGATTTTGCATTGGTACTCAAGGAACAGGCATATAATTGATTTTGAAGCTGTATAATTAAAATGAACTGAAAATAAATAAGATCATTCGCTGAATACTGACAACTACAGGAAACTTACAGGATCTTCAGATTTCAAAATAGATGTGTTTGATATAAATAACTGCATATTGTTAAGGATGAGCCAGATAACTTCATGATGAAACGATTATGTAATCTGGCTTTTGGCTTATGTCTTAATCAAAATAGTAATTTTCATAAGACCCGGACGACAAGCTTTGTAAGTCCAGCAAGTTTGTATGTTGAGCAAGAAAGGGAGAAGCAGACATGTCGCCTACGACGAACAAGAACAAAAGACGATTGGTATTGGTATTTGTATTAACGTGCCTCATGTGTACGGCCCTTGCTTTTCGCGTGGGCTGGATTCAGGTTGTAGCCAGTGAACGTTATGCAAAAATGGCCGTTGAGCAGCAGACGAGAGATGTTCCTATTCCTGCCAAGCGAGGTATTATTTACGATACAAATGGCAAGGAACTGGCGATCAGCGCTGTAACAAACAGTATCTGGGCGAGACCAGGAGTAGTAAAAAGCGCTGCAACGGAAGAAAAGTCACAGGAGAACCTTGAGAAGACTGCTTCTGCACTGGCAGAAATTCTGGAAATGGATCAAGAACAGGTATTAAAAATCATCAGCCAGAACCGAAGTCTTGTGAAAGTAGCAAAGTACGTTGATAAAGAAAAGGCAGATCAGATCAGGCAGAAGGGTCTGAAGGGGATTGAAATTGCAGAAGATGTAAAAAGATATTACCCCATGGGACCGTTTTTGGCCCATGTACTGGGAAGCACAACGGATGACAATAGGGGTCTTGCGGGTATCGAAATGAGGTATGACAAGTACTTGAGCGGGATTCCGGGAAGATGGATTAAAAATACCGACAGGGATGGCGACAGCTTGTCCTATGGAGTAGAAAAATATTTTCAGGCTGAAAACGGACTTAACCTTGTGCTGACCATTGACGAAGTGATCCAGCATTACGTGGAAAAAGCACTTGATACGGTTCAGGCGAACACTTCCGCAGATCGAGTCATGTGCATTGTAATGGATCCGAAGACCGGTGATATTTTAGCTATGGGTGTAACTCCTGATTACGATCCCAATAACCCGAGAGTGCCGCCCACAGAAGAAGGCGCTGCATACTTGGATAGCCTGACCGATGAAAAGAAGCTGGAATACTGGAATGCAATGTGGAGAAATCCGCTGGTCAGTGATACCTATGAACCAGGCTCCACCTTTAAACTGCTGACTACTGCCATCGCGTTAGAAGAAGGGGTAACCTCACTGGACGACAGGTTTGTCTGCACAGGGTCTATTGTTGTGGCAGGGCAGAAACTTAGGTGCTGGCGATCCTACAATCCCCACGGGGCGCAGAACCTCGTGCAGGCTGTAGGAAATTCTTGCAACCCAGTTTTCGTCCAGCTTGCACAGCGGGTCGGGTATGAAAAGTATTTTGACTACATGGAGCTTTTCGGGCTCAGAGATAAAACTGGAATTGACTATCCGGGTGAAGGTTATGCGATTCTACAAGATGAGGCATCGGCAGGACCGGTGGGGCTTGCAACCATGTCTTACGGGCAAGGTATTGCTGTGACTCCGATTCAGCTGATTACAGCAGTATCAGCGCTGGGGAATGAGGGGAAACTCATGCAGCCCAGAATTGTCAAGGAGCTGCGTGATAGCGACGGCAATGTAATTCAGAGCTTTAAGACAAAGGTGGTACGCCAGGTTGTTTCGAAAAAGACTGCCGATGAAATGAGCTTGATCATGGAAGCGGTTGTTGATGAGGGCGGCGGAGCTACTGCGAAGGTACCCGGCTACCGTATCGGCGGTAAAACCGGAACAGCAAACAAAGCCAAAGGAGGCGGCTACAGCGAGGAAACCTTCTCATCCTTTATCGGGATGGCTCCAATGGATGACCCTCGTATCGCAATTCTCATGATCGTGGATAATCCGAAAGGCGTAAAATTCGGAAGCCAGACTGCAGCGCCAGGCGTCAGATTAGTATTAGAAGAAACCTTAAGATATTTGAATATACAACCCTCATATAATGAGGAAGAAAAGCAGGCGATTGAAAGCGGATACGTAACCGTGCCGGATGTCACCAATATGCCATACCGCGATGCGATGGACATTTTGGGGAAAGCATCCCTTCTCTATACCGTTTCGCCGGCCGGTGATATTGCCCTTGATGACAATTTTAACGTCGTTGATCAGTATCCAAAGCCCGGTGAAAAGCTGCAAAAGGGAGGAACGGTCTGCCTATACCGAAATTAAGGAAAGTAATATAGGCAGCCGTTAACCGAAGTTTGTGCCGGACAGAGAACTGTATCGAGGCAGCTCTTCAGAGGTGATAAGACTGATTGGCAGTGATTGATGAAATCACTGTGAACAGCTTCCTAACCTCGGAAAAGCTGCGCATCAGCAGGAAGGGGAACGGCAAGGTGAAATTCAAGGATTTGCTATACGGAACAGATGTACCGTACGATGCTGACCTGGACGATCTTGAGGTTACAGGTCTGGCATATAATTCAAATAAGGTTGAAAAAGGATATGCGTTTATCTGTATCAAGGGTTATCATACAGACGGACATATTTATGCGATGGATGCTGCCTTTCGGGGTGCAGCTGTCATCATTTGCGAAGAAGATATCGACATCAAGGCGGTTCCGGTTGTCAGAACCGATGATAGTCGAAAACTACTTTCCAGGATATCGGCCAATTTCTATGGTGCGAAAGACGCTGTGTTTCACCTGTACGGAATTACCGGAACCAATGGAAAAACCACAATTTCCTGCATGCTGAAAAGCATCATTGAGGCAGATGCCCGCATCTGCGGTCTTCTGGGTACCATCGGCTATTACGTGGGCGGCAAAGAATATGAAGCGCAGAATACCACGCCTGAATCCAGTGATCTCCAGAGGATGTTTGCTGAAATGCGAGACGAAGGGATTGAGAACTGTGTCATGGAGGTCTCATCTCACGCGCTGGCGCTCGGAAAGGTTGATGACATCCGTTATGATGCTTCTGTCTTTACAAACCTGACAATGGATCATATGGATTTTCACAAAGATATAGAGGATTACTATCAGACGAAGAAGAAACTATTTTATTTAACAGAGGGAGCCTGCATAGTAAATCTTGATGATGATTATGGAAAACGGCTCTATGAGGAACTGAGACAAAACGGCAAGAAGGCAGTGGGCTATTCCCTGAAGGATAGAAAAGCTGATTACTGCGGAGAAATTCTTGAGACAACAGAGAAAGGATCTCTCGTCAAGGTGACGGAAAGTGGTTTGAAGACCACCCTTCTCAGGTTGAATACTCCGGGAATCTTCACAATTTACAATGGTCTTGCGGCTCTGGCCTGTGCCAGAGAAGGGGGATATTCCTATGATTCAATCCAGCGCGGTCTGGAAAAACTCAAAGGGGTACCGGGGCGCTTTGAATTGGTTGCCAACAGCAAGGAAGTCATCGTCATCGTAGACTATGCCCATACGCCAGACGCCCTTGAAAAAGTCCTGAAAACTGCCAATGACTTCAAGAAAGGCAGGTTGATCTGTGTCTTTGGCTGCGGCGGAGACAGAGACCAGAGAAAGCGATCCCTGATGGGAGCAGCCGCTGGAAGGTACAGCGATTACTGTATCATTACAAGCGATAATCCCAGAACGGAGCGTCAGGAAAGCATCACAGCAGACATCGAAGCCGGAATTTATGAAACAGGATGCAATTACGAAATTATAGAAAACAGATACGATGCGATTAAAAAAGCTGTTTCCATCTATAAAAAAGGTGACATAATATTAATAGCGGGGAAAGGACACGAGACCTACCAAATCATCGGTACAGAGAAATTTCATTTTGATGACAGAGAGACTGTAAAAACGATTATAGAAAACGGTGAATAATATGAAACGATTAACAATAGAAGAAATCACAGCAGCCATTGGGGGAAGATTGCTGCAGGGAGAGCCCACGGATACGGCAACAGGGGTATCCACCGACTCTAGAAAGGTGGAGGCCGGAGAACTGTTCTTTCCTTTGATCGGAGAACAGCATGATGCACACGATTTTATTCCTCAAGCATTGGAACGGGGCTGCAGGACAATTGTTCTGTCGCGTCAGCCGGAAATAAGCTCCGACAAATACAGCAATATCAACCTGATTCTGGTGAGGGATACGACAAAGGCACTTCAGGATCTGTCAGCTTATTATCTTTCCCAGCTTTCGCTTATAAAGATCGGCGTAACGGGGAGCACTGGAAAGACGTCTACAAAAGAGATGCTCTATTGGATTTTTTCGGAAAAGTATAAAGCATTCAGAAATGTGGGGAATCTGAACAACCACATCGGTCTGCCTTTGACAGTTCTCTCGCTGCCAGAGGACACGGAAGCCGGAATCTTCGAGATGGGAATGAGCGAACTTGGAGAAATTGACCTGCTTTCTGATATTGTCCGCCCCAATATTGGCATTATTACCAACATTGGTATTTCTCATATAGAGAATCTTGGGAGCAGAGAGAATATACTGAAGGCAAAGATGGAAATCACGAATTATTTTGATGAGGCGGGAACACTGATTGTAAATGAGGACAGCGATTTTCTATCCAGAGATATGGTTTCGGGCAACTATCGGACCGTTACCACGGGAGAGACGGGGAGAAGTGACTTTATCCTTTCCAATATCAATGACTACGGCGAGGACGGCATAGAATTTACCATAGAATTTAAAGAGGCTGTCCAGAGCTTCCGATTGAAGGTGCCGGGAAGACATAACGCATATAACGGCGCATTGGCTGTTGCAGCGGGTGTTCTTTGCGGCATCACAATGAAAGAGGCGGCGGCAGGTCTTCTGAAATTGGAAATTACTGATAAGAGGCTGAATATCAAGGGAAAAAACGGCATGAAGATCATAGATGATACCTACAATGCAAGCCCGGATTCTATGAAAGCCGCAATCGATGTACTGACTGTTACCAAGGGTTTTCGGAAAATAGCAATTCTTGCAGATATGTTTGAACTTGGTGAAAATGCGGCTGAATTCCATCGACAGGTGGGCAGATACGCTGCAGATCATTCTGTGGATCTGCTGTTTGCAGTCGGCAGTCAAGCAAAATACATTGCTGCAGGAGCTAAGGAAATACTTGGAGCGGACAAAATCCATTATTATGAAACAAAGGAGTTGCTGATGGACGATATTGGTAGTATGATATCATCTGGCGACGTCATACTGCTGAAGGGCTCGCGAGGAATGGCTATGGATCAGGTAGTCAAAAAAATAATGGAGATGAATTAAGCATGGATTATTTACAAATTGGAATAACGACCGCAATCGCATTTGTTATAGCTGCTGTGGGAACGCCGATGCTGCTTCCGGTTTTGAGAAGAATTAAGGCGGGGCAGAGCATTCGGGAAGATGGACCACAATCACATATGGTTAAATCAGGAACGCCAACCATGGGAGGCTTGGCCATTATCGGAGCCGTTGTCATCACCTGTCTAACCGCAGGCGGAGCAAACCGGGATATGGTGATCATTCTGACGGCGTTTGTCGCGTACGGCGCACTGGGATTTTTGGATGATTTTGTAAAGGTGTCGATGAAGCGGAATCTGGGACTGACCGCAAAGCAAAAGCTTGCACTTCAGATTCTGATTGCTGTAGGACTGGCATATTATCAATCGAGAGTTTCAGTCTACGGAACAACAGTATATATTCCAATTGTAAATCAATACTTGGATTTTGGCATATTTTATATTCCGTTCATCGCTTTTGTTGTGGTTTCCATGGTAAATGCGGTGAATCTCACCGATGGTCTGGATGGCTTGGCTTCCGGAGTTACTATGATTGTAGCACTATTTCTTGCTTTGGTTGGTTCCACTTACGGATTCACTACTACTACGATATTCTGTGCTGCTTTAGCGGGTGCATGTATCGGCTTTCTTCTTTACAACAGACACCCTGCCAAGGTGTTTATGGGTGATACAGGATCCCTTGCGCTGGGCGGCGGTATCGCTGCTGCGGCTATTATGATGAATATTGAACTGGTAATCCCTATCGCAGGCGGTGTCTACGTGGCAGAGGCGTTTTCCGTGATCCTGCAGGTTGTCAGCTATAAAACCAGACGAAAAAGAATCTTTAAAATGGCGCCTCTCCATCATCATTTCGAACTCAGCGGTTGGAAGGAAACAAAGGTAGTGGGCGTATTCTGGCTTGCAACTTTCCTGCTTTGTGTCGTAGGGTTTTTGATCGTATGATCCGGAAATAGTACGACAAAAATCTATGAATCTCTGATTCATGGATTTTAGTATTAATTCCGCCGAACGGAATGTGAAACGGAAGAAAGAGGGGATATTATGAACGAACTGAAAGATAAAAAAATTCTGGTGGTCGGAATGGGAAAATCCGGAATTGCGGCAACTCAGGCGCTTCTTAAGCTAGGGGCTGTGGTATCTGTTTATGACAGCAAGGATGAAGATAAAATCTGCGGGCAGCTGATACAATTTTTGAAAAATAAAAACGTCACCTGCTATTTCGGTGAAGAGCCAGATAATACCGGTGATCTTGATATGGTTGTGATCAGCCCTGGAGTTCCAACGGATACAGGGTTTGTACAGAAGGCGAAATCAGCGGGAGCCGAGGTAATTGGAGAGCTTGAGATTGCATACCGGGTGGGAAAAGGGAAGTATGTTGCCATTACCGGAACAAACGGAAAGACAACGACAACGACACTGGTGGGTGAGATCTTTGAAAATTCTGGACGAAAGACTTATGTTGTAGGCAATGTGGGCGTGGCAGTAATTTCGAAGGCTCTTTGCACCACGGAAGAGGATTGGCTTGTGACGGAAACCAGCAGCTTTCAGCTTGAGACTACAAAGCATTTCAAACCTGAGGTTTCCGCTCTGTTGAATATTACGCCGGATCATATGGATCGGCATAAAACTCTGGAAAATTATGCGCAGGCAAAAGCCAGAATTTTTCAGAATCAGGATGAGAATCAATATTTTGTTGTAAACTATGACGATGCAGAATCGTATCGACTGATCGCGCAGTGCAGAGCAAAAGTTGTTCCGTTCAGCAGAAAGGGTACCCTTGAAATGGGCTGTTTCGTTCTGGACGGCACCATCGTGATTCGAAATGAGCAAGGGCAGAACATCGAGATCTGCGGAATTCATGAACTGAAAATACCTGGCGCGCACAATCTTGAAAATGCGCTGGCAGCAGCAGCGATCGCGTATTTTGCAGGAATTGCTCCTGTGGTGATCAGCAAGACGCTCAGGTCCTTTGAAGGGGTTGAGCATCGCCTTGAATTCTCAGGAGAAGTGGACGGAGTACGATTTGTCAATGATTCAAAAGGAACGAACCCGGATGCTTCCATTAAGGCCATTGAGGCCATGAAAGAAAACATCATCCTAATCGCAGGAGGATACGATAAAGGTTCTGATTTTGAAGAATTTATCAACGCATTTCAAGGCCGCGTGAAACATATGATACTGCTTGGAAAAACCGCGCCAAAGATTAAGGAAACGGCGGAGCGATTGGGCTTTACAAACATCACCATGGCAAAGGGCATGGATGAATGTGTTAAAATTGGATATAAACTGGCAACGGCAGGGGACACAGTACTTCTTTCACCCGCCTGTGCCAGCTGGGATATGTACACTTGTTTTGAACAAAGGGGAGAACATTTTAAGAATTGTGTAAGGGATTTGGAGAAATAAATGGCCGGTAAAAAAAAGTCCCGAATGAAGTCGGGGGATTTTGTTTTAACCATCGTTGTGCTGGGCCTGGTGGTCTTCGGTGTGATCATGGTTTTCAGCTCCAGCTATTATAATGCTATCAATGACTCGGGAGATCCGTACGATTATCTAAAGAAGGATATTGTATGGGCGATGCTGGGCCTTGGTGCTATGATGTTCTGCGCTCTTTTTGACTACAGAATCTATGCAAAATTTGCTCCTACAATCCTGATTGCAGATCTGGTGCTGCTGGCCTTATTGTTTACACCTTTGGGGGTAACCAGAAATTACGCGACACGCTGGATCGGTATTGGTGAATTTACGATTATGCCGGGGGAAATTGCTAAGATTGCTGCAATCATCTTTGTATCGTGGTACCTAAGTAAAGATCCTAAGACAATTCGCTCCTTTACAAAAGGGGTGCTGCCGATGCTGGGACTCTGCGGAGCCTTTTTCGGACTGATTATTCTTCAGCCCAATTTGTCCACTGCGATTACGGTCTGCGGCATTATCATCGGCATCATGTTTGTAGCGGGATTGAATGTCATGTATTTGGGCGGAATATTAGGCATCGGAGCTGTGGGAATTACCTTTATGATACTCACTGATGAAGGCGGGTACCGATTGAAGCGTCTCACCAGCTTTCTCGATCCGTTTCAGGATCCACTCGGAGATGGGTATCAGGTAATTCAGTCGCTGCTGGCTTTAGGGTCGGGAGGGCTTTTCGGTGTCGGACTTGGTAAAAGTATCCAGAAAACCCTCTATCTGCCGGAGCCGCAGAATGATTTTATCTTTGCCATTATCGGTGAAGAGCTAGGATATATTGGATGTCTAGCGCTGATCGCCTGCTATATTATCCTGATCTGGAGGGGCACTCATATCGCTCTCAATGCTCCAGATATGTTCGGTACCCTTCTTGCTTCTGGCATTACCATCATGCTGGCGATTCAGGTGGTTCTAAATATTGCAGTTGTAACATCATCCATGCCGCCAACGGGAATCACCCTTCCGTTTGTAAGCTATGGAGGAAACGCCCTGATGCTCTTCATGGGCTCCATGGGTATTCTGCTGAATATATCAAGGCATTCGGCACGATGAATAAGTGAGGTAATTGAATGAAGGTAATCATGACCGGCGGTGGTACAGGAGGACATATTTATCCTGCCATCGCCATTGCAGATAAAATAAGGAGAAAGCATCCTGATGCGGAAGTTCTGTTTATAGGAACAGAACGCGGTATGGAAAAGGATCTTGTGCCGAAAAGCGGTTATGAAATCCGTTTTATCACTGTAAGCGGCTTTAACCGAAAAAAACTATGGAAAAATTTCAAAACGGCTTTGGATCTGGCAAAAGGAAACCATCAAGCTAATAAAATTATCAGCGATTTTAAGCCGGATCTTGTCATAGGAACCGGGGGTTATGTTTGCGGACCGGTGGTACGAGCTGCCCACAAAAAAGGGATTAGAACTTTTATTCACGAGCAAAACGCTTTTCCCGGAGTAACAAATAAACTTCTGGAAAAATATGTCGATAAAGTATTTGTAAGTTTCTCTGAATCCAAGGAGTACTTCAAGGATCAAAGTAAGCTAATCGTTACAGGGAATCCGATCCGTAAAAGTTTCTTGACCTGCGGAATGGGTAATAGCAGGGATAAACTGGAAATCAAGCCCAATGAGTTCGTGCTCCTGTGCTTTGGAGGCAGCCTTGGTGCAGGGAAGATCAACAGTACGATGATTCATGTGCTTGAAGCCTTCAATGGGCTTCCGGATGCCAGAGTGTTTTTTATCACCGGCAGGAATTACTATCATAAGGTTCTGGAATCCATTAAGGAACAGGGCATCGAACTGTCTGGGAATATCAAGGTTCTGGAATATGTGGACAACATGCATGAATATCTATCTTCTTCGGACCTAGTAATCAGCAGAGCGGGGGCCTTGACAGTTTCGGAGATCACTGCCTGCGGTAAGGCCGCAATTCTGATACCGTCTCCCAACGTCACGGGGAACCATCAGTACTTTAACGCCAAAGTGGTTGCGGATAAGGGCGGAGCGGTAATTCTGGAAGAAAAGGATTTGACGGAAGAAAAGCTCCTCGGCACTGTTATGCGGTTAAAAAATAATAAGGAAGCGCTGAATAGTATGTCTGCCGCCAGCGGCAAAGCTGGAAGGATGGATGCTACTGATGTGATTTATGACCATCTGGGGATATGAGTAACACCTTTTGCGGAAATTCATATTATGGAATAGTGTCTGATAGATGCAACGCCCAGGCTTTGTGTTTTCAGGCATTCGCTTACTAAATTATGCGGAATATGTTATTCTGCGGAGGTGTAATTCTTGTGGAACAATTTCGTATCAACGGTGGAAGGAAGCTGACAGGCGAGTATGAGTTAACCGGTGCGAAGAACGCAGTACTACCAATTCTTGCAGCGACCATCGTAACGGGAAACGAAAGCAAAATCAAAAGCTGTCCCGAACTATCGGATGTTCAGACAATGCTAACTATTCTAAAAGATCTTGGATGCAAAATTACGAAAGAAGCGGATGGCACAATTATCGATACCAATCCCATCAATTCGTATAGAATACCGGAGCATCTGATGAGAGAAATGAGATCCTCGGTTTTTTTAATGGGTCCCATGATTGCTAGATGCGGAAAAGTAATTTTGAGTTATCCGGGAGGCTGCGAAATAGGCCTGAGGCCCATCGATATTCATTTGTCCGCACTGCGGCAGCTTGGCGTTGAGATCAAAGAAGCCCATGGCTATCTTGAATGTACAGCAGATCGTCTGATCGGAAACCGAATTCTTTTGGATTTCCCAAGCGTAGGGGCGACAGAAAACGTTATGCTGGCAGCTACTGCTGCCGAAGGAGAAACCAGGATCATAAATCCGGCAAAGGAACCGGAGATCATTGATTTACAAAACTATCTTAACGCCTGCGGGGCGAAGATCAAAGGCGCTGGAACAGACGAAATCGTAATTCTGGGAAAACAGTCATATCACCAGGTGGAACATAAGGTCATTCCTGACCGAATCGAGGGAGGGACCATCTTAGCGGCAGTGGCAATTACGGGAGGCAATCTCGTGCTGAGAAATGCCATACCGGAACATATGGGTATGACGCTTTCCAAATTCAGGGAAGCAGGGTGCAGGATCAAGGAAAGGAAGGACTCCATAGAGATGTGGGCTCCAGCTAAGCTAAAAGCGATTGAAATGTTAAAGACCCTTCCGTATCCAGGCTTTCCTACGGATATGCAATCCCAATTTCTTACTGTGATGACGGTAGCGCAAGGTACGAGTCTCATCACAGAGACCATTTTCGAGAGCAGGTTTAAATATGTTGAGGAGCTGCGGAAAATGGGAGCTAAAATCAAAGTTGACGGTAGGTCGGCCATTGTTACCGGAGTAAAGAATCTCACCGGAGCAAGAGTGATGGCAAAGGATCTCAGGGGCGGTGCATCTTTGGTAATTGCAGGTTTGGGCGCATCCGGCGAGACCATTGTGGAAAATATCAACTATATTGATCGAGGCTATGACCATTTTGAAGAAGCGCTCAGTAAGATCGGTGCAGATATCAAGAGAGAGACCAATGAGGAAAATCATACATTCTGAGGAATTCACATATGAAAGAAAATGACAAGGGCAGGAAAAAAAAGAAGAGGAAGAAAAAACGTTACCTATTGAAATTCTTGATCACTGTTGCATTTGCAACGGGTTTATACTTCTTTTTTACATCAAGCCTGTTTGATATACAGAAAATTACGGTAGAAAATAATAATTACTATACAGCGGAACAAATCATCAGCCTGGCGGGCGCGAAGACGGGGGTTAATTTATTTGAAGCGCCTCTTTCTCAAATGAAGGAGAAGCTTTTAGAAGACCCATATGTCAAAAACGTCAAGTTGAAAAAAAGGCTTCCCGCCGAGGTTGTGATTATCGTTGATGAAAGAAAAGAGGAAGCAGCAATTCCCTATAGCAACAGCTTTATCATCATTGATGGGGAAGGGATGGTTCTTAGAAAATCGAATGTAGAGCCAACGCTGACCTTGCTTATGGGCATGACGGTGAAGAACATGAAACCGGGAACTCCGCTTGAGGTGGAGGAGAATGCCTCGTTAACGGATACTCTGAAGCTTCTTCGAAAAGTTAAGGAGCATGATTTGTTTTTCAAGAAGATCGATATTACCAGCATCTCCATCAAGGCTTATATTTATGATCAGCTTATTTGTGAGGGAACTCCAGAAAATATTATGGACAATCTGGACTCTTTACAGGAAGTGCTGTATGATTTATACACAAAGGGTATTGAGCGTGGTGTAATCAAAATGGGAAGTGATGAGTATTTCTCTTTCAGCCCTCTGGTTGAATAAGCTTGTTATCAGGCGATCGGAGCTTTGCGCACCGCGGCTATATCGGTTGTTTTGGACATAAGTCGTTCGACGATTGATGAGATTTGAGATCATATAGATTAGGAGTGAAGGAACAGATGAAAAAATACAGCGGTATGGTTGTGATTGGACTTCTGGCCATGTTCATCGGGCTGGTAATTTCCATTCAGATCACGACGACACAGGGGTCTGATCCAGGGGGGTTGGTTCCGGTAGCAAAGGCCCAGGGATATCTGGAGCAGCTGAAGCAGGTGAGAGTCGAAAAAGATGCAGCAGTTCAGGAATTAAATGAGCTGGAAGCAAGACTGGACAAGATCGAGAAAGAAAAGGCGGATGAAGACTTCTTTTTAAAGGGAATTGTTTCAGATCTAGAAAAATATAAAATAGCTGCGGGAGTTGTAGATGTGAAGGGCCCTGGAGTTGTGATCACGGTAGACGATCCGATTCCCACAGAAGAATTTACAAATGAATACAGCGTGATCATGCTCCGGTATGAGCTGCTCCTCAGTTTGGTTAACAAGATGAAGGATGCTGGTGCAGAAGCGATTTCCATCAATGGTCAGCGGATCATTGCGACAACAGAAATCAGCCTGGCTGGGGACAATGTAAAT
Organism: Clostridiales bacterium; assembly: GCA_015243575.1. NCBI lineage: Bacteria > Bacillati > Bacillota > Clostridia > Peptostreptococcales > Anaerovoracaceae > Anoxybacterium > Anoxybacterium hadale. The sequence continues at coordinate 2,151,913 of CP042469.1, read as the reverse complement.
ATTAATACCGTTCCTACAGCGCCGCCTTATATCATAAAAGCCATTGGGAATCCAGACACCATTGAATCAACCATCACAATTCGGTTCGGGATCATTGAACAGATGAAAAATTACGGGTTGAGAATTAACATCGATAAACAGGATGAACTGAAAGTACCCAGATACAGCGGGATTATCAAATATCGGTATGCAGAGTCTGTAGTGGAAGAATAGGTTGGTGATCTGGATGAAATGGAGAACGATCGCTTTCTTTTTTCTATGTGTCGCTGTTGGGCTTTTTATTGTAGTGCAGTCGAAGATCACCAACGGGCTGCAGCTTTACGTTTCGGCAAAAACCATAACCGATTATCAAACGACCATCGCAAGCGAAATTGAAGACACGGCCAGAATTGAAAAGCTGGTACAGGAAACAGAAAAAAAGCTTGCTGAGTATGAAGAAGTACTGAATGACGATGATAAAGATATTAAGGACAAACTTCTGGATGAGCTGAATTACTATAAACTGATCGGTTCAAAAACCAGAGTCAAGGGTGAAGGCGTTGTCGTGATCGTGGATGACGGAACCAGAGATCTTTATGAGGGAGAAGACCCCAACAGCGTATTGGTCCACGACATGGATCTTCTTACCATCATAAATGATTTGAATCGTTCCGGTGCGGAAGTGCTGGCGGTGAATGGACAGCGGGTAACAAATACAACCTCCATCTCCTGTTCGGGCTATACTGTGAGGATTAATGGACAGTTTTTTGCCAGGCCCTTTGAAATCCGAGCCATTGGAGATTCCAAGCGAATGGCAGCAGCTCTGATTGGCCCCGATGGTTATGGGACGCTGCTGCAGGACTATGGTGTTATTTTCAAGGTTACCATAAGAGACGAGCTTACGATACCGTTATATCCTGAAGATCAGAACTATAAATATACGACCAAGGTGAGTGAGGGGGAATAAATTTGTTAATTGCAATGATTTTGGGACTTTTGGGGGGGATTGTTCTTGGGTTTACCTTGAATGTTTCTTATCCTACTGAGTACTCGTTTTATATCACCATGGGCCTTTTGGCTGCAATCGACTCAATCATTGGGGCGGCCAGATCCCAACTTGAGGGTAAATACAACAACTTTATCTTCATTTCTGGGTTTATTACCAACGCCATACTAGCCGGACTGCTGGCATATTTGGGAGACCGACTGGGAGTACCTCTCTATTATGCGGCAATCTTTGTTTTCGGCGGAAGATTGTTCAATAATCTGGCGGTGATCAGAAGGCTTTTAATTGATAAGTACATGTTAAAAAAAGATAGCGATATCAATAAGAAATAGGTGCATTGGTGTAGTGCTTGTGGTATAATAATCGCAGTAATCTTGCGTTTGCGAGTATTATAACAGATTAGGTGCCCTGCGAAAATTTCGGCTTTATAAGCAGACATGGCTCAAAACGCAGTTGGCCGATCCTATGAAACCCTTGGATTGGTAGGATCATGATCACAATGGATTGCGCATTTGGTGTAACCGATATTGCTGTATGGAACCGTTCCTGAGTATATTGGACAGCAGGAGCGGTTTGCTTGCTTATAAATCCATTGTCGAACGGCGTTGCCGCAAGGAAAGAAATATCGAATCATAGCATGCGAAATGTTATGGCAGTTTATGATAAAATAAACATAATGAACATAATTTAGGTTACGGGAGGTTGCGGGACTATGTTACATTTCGAGGTGAACGAGCAAAGCACAGCACAGATAAAGGTAATAGGGGTTGGCGGCGGAGGAAGCAATGCTGTCAACAGAATGATAGAAACAGGATTGAACGGCGTACGGTTTATGGCAATTAATACGGACAAGCAGGCCTTGGCCGGTTCCAAAGCCGAAACGAAGTTACAGATCGGAGAAAAACTTACAAAAGGACTTGGGGCAGGTGCAAATCCCGAAGTTGGACAAAAGGCTGCTGAGGAAAATTTGGACGACCTTACTAAGTTCATATCCGGCTCTGATATGGTCTTTATTACAGCGGGAATGGGAGGCGGAACTGGAACTGGAGCTGCGCCGATTATCGCAAAGGCCGCCAAGGATCTGGGAATCCTTACGGTAGGAGTTGTAACAAAGCCTTTCACCTTTGAAGGAAAAAAAAGAAGAGATCATGCAGACCTTGGGATCAAATTTCTGAAAAAATATGTCGATTCACTGGTCGTTGTCCCCAACGATAAACTGCTTCAAATTGCAGAGAAGAATACCTCCATGCTGGAGGCATTTAAAATGGCTGACGAAGTATTAAAACAGGGTGTTCAGGGAATCTCTGATCTGATCGCAGAAGCGGGACTCATCAATCTGGATTTTGCAGATGTGAAGACCGTCATGAGCGACAGGGGCATCGCGCACATGGGCGTGGGAAGAGGTACAGGCGAAACTCGTGTTGCAGATGCAGTAAAAGCGGCTATTGAAAGCCCACTCCTGGAAACTTCCATCAACGGAGCGAAAGCGATCCTGCTTAACATTATGGGCGGTTACGATCTGGGAATGCTGGAGGTCAATGAAGCAGCGGATCAGATCGAAAAGGCTGCGGACAAGGATGCAATCGTAATCTTCGGCGCATCCGTAAAGGAAGAAATGAAGGATGAAATTATCATAACTGTTATTGCAACCGGATTTGAAGACAGACCCGCAGACATATTATCGCCAAGCAGAGACAAGGCAGAGGCTCATGCCGCGGAGGAAGATGGCGCAGGAAACACGTCAGGGGAGGATGCAGATAATCATCCCAAGGATGATATTTTCCAATCGAAAGTCACCGGTGCATTTGATATCCCGTCATTCCTGAGCAAGGATAAAATGGGAAGCTTCTAACTTAAGATTTGAAGGGTGAGCCGGGGTAAAAGCCGGCTTTTTCTAATACGATTGCAAATTTAGTCGTATTGTATTGTTTGAAAAGGCCTATAATTAGGGAGAAAGAATCATCGGAAATTGTGAATGAGGATGATTCAGACCGAACCATGGAGTGTGACATGAACGTAATAACTTCGCCGGATAACCGAATTTATAAGGGCGCCTCACAGCTGAAGCTGAAAAAACATCGGGATGAGCTGAGTCAATATCTCATTGAAGGCACCAATCTGATTCGGGAGGCACTGGCAGAAGGCGGAACTATCAAAACGCTGATTTTAAGCGAAGATTATGGAAGGTATCGCGATGCCACAGGGAATGCGACTTCCGCAGAAGCCCTTGCAATCGCCAAAGAAGCTGAATTTGAAGCAGAAAGAGCAGGAGCTCCAATCATTGTTTTAACTTCCCAGCTTTTTCGAAAGTTGTCCGATACAGAAACACCTCAGGGCATTATGGCAGTGGTAGAAAAGAAAAAGTACAGTGAAGCTGAATTTTTTGGAAGCGCTTCCGCCACAAACCTTATCGTACTAGATCGACTGCAGGATCCGGGTAACATTGGAACGATTCTGAGAACTGCGGATGCAGCAGGATATATGGGTGCCATACTGCTGAAGGGAACCGCTGATATCTATTCACCCAAGATTGTCAGAGCAGCGGCAGGTTCGCTGTTTCGCTTGCCGGTATTTATGACGGAAACGCCGGAGCAGACCATTCGCCTGCTCCGTAACTATAACAAGAAAATGATCTGTACCACGCTGGACACCGACCATTATTATTACGATGTGAATCTTGCACAAGATGCTGCCGTGATCATCGGCAATGAGGGAAACGGAGTTTGCAATGAATTTATAAAAGATTCTGACTTACAGGTTAAAATCCCTATGGAGGGAACCATCGAATCACTCAATGCAGCAGTAGCAGCAGGGATTCTCATGTATGAATCGGTAAGGCAGCGTCACAAGAATGTGCTTTGAACTGAGCATGATAGATAGACGCAAATAAGAGAAAAATTAATTATAGAAATGGAGATAGGTTTATGCAAAGTCAATTGATGAAAATTTTGCAGGAAGCGAAAGAACAATTGCAGATGGCTTCCTCAATCCTTGAAGCGGAAGACATCAGAGTCAAGGTGTTGGGAAAAAAGGGTCAGCTTACGGAGATCCTGCGTTCCATGGGTTCTTTAGGCCCGGAAGAGAGAAAAGATTTTGGAAAGGCTGCCAATACAGTACGTGCAGAGATTGAGTCGCTGCTTGAAGAAACCTTTACAGCGATGAAAGAGCACCAGAAAGCGGATAAATTTATAAAGGAGAAAATTGATGTGACGGAACCAGGAACCAAGGTAAGCCTGGGCGTGAAGCATCCTATCACCATCACTATAGATGAAATTTCTCGAATCTTTATGAGCATGGGCTTTAGTATTGCGGAGGGTCCTGAAGTTGAGACGGTGTTCAACAACTTTGATGCTCTGAATGCACCAAAGAATCATCCGTCAAGGGATATGACAGATACCTTCTATATTACAGAGAATACGCTGCTTCGTACACAGACCTCTCCTGTTCAGGCAAGAACGCTGATGAAAGAGAATCCCCCCATCAAAATCATTTCACCGGGACGCTGTTTCCGATGTGATACAGCGGATGCCACTCATTCGCCAATGTTCCATCAGGTGGAAGGACTGAATGTAGATGAGGGCATTACCATGGCAGATCTGAAGGGTACGCTGAATTCCTTTGCCAAGCAGCTCTTTGGTTCCAGAGTAAAAACCAAGTTCCGCCCCCATCATTTCCCGTTTACAGAACCCAGCGCAGAAATGGATGTTTCCTGCTTCAAATGCGGTGGCGCCGGCTGCAGATTCTGTAAGGGCAGCGGGTGGATCGAAATTCTCGGCTGCGGTATGGTTCATCCCAACGTGCTAAAGGTAGGCCATGTGGATACGGAAAAATATACGGGCTTTGCTTTCGGTATGGGCGTAGAGAGAATTGCGCTTCTAAAATATGAAATTGACGACATTAGACTGCTTTATGAGAACGATATGCGGTTCATTCAGCAATTTAAATGATCCTGTTTTGCTTATGGCGATTCAAATCAAAAGTCGATTTTAACTAGGAGGAAAAATGATATGTTAGTACCTATAGAATGGTTAAAGGAATATACAGACATCAAAGTAGATGTCGAACAGTTCTGTGAAAGAATGATCATGTCCGGCTCCAATATTGAAACAGTGGAACGTTTTGGAGAGGGAATTGAGAATGTAGTGGTCGGAAGGATTGTGGATATCGAAAAGCATCCTGATGCGGATAAGCTTCTCGTCACTCAGATTGATATCGGAGAAGAAGCGCTTCTTCAGATCGTTACAGGAGCTACAAATATTTTCGAGGGAGCTTACGTTCCTGTCGTTCTTCACGGTGGGAAGCTGCCTGGTGATAAAGTGATCAAGAAAGGCAGACTGAGAGGCGTTGAGTCAAACGGCATGCTCTGCTCTCCCGGGGAGCTGGGTTTCGAAGATAAGGTGATCCCTGTGGCACTGAAGGATGGAATCTGGATTCTGGATCAGGAATACCTGCTGGGTCAGGACATTGTAGAGGCGCTGGGGCTGAAAAATGCGGTGGTTGATTTTGAAATCACACCCAACAGACCGGATTGTCTGTCCATGATCGGGATGGGAAGAGAAGCGGCTGCGACCTTTGGAGGAACGCTGAGATATCCTGAGACCGACTGCCTGAAAGAAGAAGGCAAGGCCAAGGATTACATCGAGATTGAAATCAAGAAGCCTGAGCTTTGCAGACGCTATGTAGGAAGAATCGTAAAGGACGTAAAGATAGAGCAGTCCCCTTGGTGGCTGCAAAAACGACTGATCTATTCCGGTATGAGACCGATCAACAATATTGTTGATATCACCAATTATGTAATGCTGGAATATGGCCAGCCAATCCATGCTTTTGATATCAGAGATATTGCAGACAGTAAAATCGTTGTTGATACCGCAGAGGAAGGTGAGATTTTCACAACACTTGACGGAACAGAGCGGAAGCTGACCAGCAATATGCTGCTGATTAAGGATGGCAAACGAGGTGTAGCGATTGCAGGTGTTATGGGTGGCCTGAATTCCGAAATCAAGGAAGACACTGCGACGATCCTCATTGAAGCAGCAAACTTCAGCGGAGATAGCATCAGGGCAACATCCAAGAAGCTTGCTCTGCGTACCGAAGCCTCGTCCCGCTTTGAGAAAGGAATCGATCCAAATCTCAGCGAAACAGCAGCAGATCGGGTCTGTAAACTGATCGAGCTTCTGGGTGCGGGAACCGTTATCAAGGGATCTGTGGATGTTTATCCCACGAAGATAGACAATGATGCGGTAGCGGTTCGGGTAGAACGGGTTAACAACATTCTGGGTACGGATCTTTCCGGCAAGGAGATGGAAGAAATACTGGAAAGCCTTGAAATGCAGGTATCCAGACTGGGTAATAACATGAAGGTCACTCCTCCGACCATCCGACAGGACCTTCAGGAGGAAATCGACTTTGTAGAAGAAATTGCGAGAATCTATGGCTACGATAAATTACCGGTTACGCTGCCCAAAGGGAATGCAGAAGCAAAGAAGTCAAGGGAACGTACCCTGAGAGACAGAGCCAGAGAACTTATGACCGCAATGGGAGCCAACGAGATTCAAACCTATTCTTTCGTCAGCCCAAGAGGGGTGGACAATGTACGGATCGATGAAGATTCCTGGGAAAGAAATTTCGTGCGCCTGATCAATCCTCTCGGCGAAGAAAACAGTGTCATGAGGACGATCCTGACGCCCAATATGATGGACGTTCTGGGAAGAAATTACTCCAGAAACATCAGTTCGGTCAGAGCCTTTGAACTTGGAAATACCTTCTTTAAAAACCTGGATGAAGAAGAAGCACTCCCCGATGAAAGAGACGCCATGGCCGTTGGCTGCTATGGAGAAGGCGAAAGCTTCTTTACCCTGAAGGGTATGCTTGAGGAACTGTTTGCATCTTTGGGAATCCGGGGAACGGTATATGTGCCGGAAAGCGATTACGGTGTTTACCATCCGGGCAGGTGCGCAAGAATCAACTATAAAGATACAGAATTGGGTATCATGGGTGAAATTCATCCTGATGTTGCAGAAAAATACGGAATTGGAACAAGAGTCTTCTGCTGTGAACTTGCTTTTGATCAGGTCATACGCAATGCGGATACTACAAAGTTCTATAAGCCGCTTCCAAAGTATCCGGCGATTTCAAGAGATATCGCACTATTGGTCAAGGAAGAGGTTTATGTGGCCGAAATTGAGAGCATTATTAAAGAAATAGGTGGCAAGCTTTTGGAGAGTGTTTCTCTGTTTGATGTCTATCGAGGAAAGCAGGTTCAGGAGGGAAGAAAGAGTGCCGCCTTTGCGCTGAAGTACCGCGCGGCGGACAGAACGCTTACCGACGACGAGGTCGTGAAAGTACACCAGAAGGTATTGGATGCGTTAAAAGAAAAACTGGACGCTGTACTTCGGGAAATGTAATAAGGGGAGCGCTGATTTATTCCGTGAGCACAACGAATGGGCATCCATACTGATCGGTCAATCAGCGCTTTCTTTAAAAAATTTAAAGCGGCTAGGTTATTTAAGGAGGGTGCTCAGCTCGTGAACCGAAGAATTCCGATTCGGCTGAAGCCGAGGAATTCCTGTATTGCACCAACCAGACATTTGTTTCGCAAATGTTGTTAGGTGCGCAAGCGAGCGCCGAAGGGAACCATGGGTTCCTTAGCGGAGCGGCTTTAGCCGCCAAGGGGGGGAAAAGCATGGAGGATAACAACAAAGTAACGGTTAAAATCTACGGGCAGGAATATACCATTGCAGGGAATACGCCCAGGGAGCATATCATGCGGGTTGCCGACTACGTCAATACCAAAATGCATGAGATTTCCAGAGCTCTGCCTGCGGGCTCCATTTCATCGCTTGCGGTTTTATCCGCCGTCAATGTTGCGGATGATTACTTTACAGCTGTGGAGAGGCTCAGCGGCCTGAAGCTGCAAAACGAACAGCTTGAGAAAGATTCCAAACACTATGTACAGCTTTGGGATGAAGCAAAGAAAAGTTTCCTGCAGTACAAAGAGGATGCCCAGGCGAGCATTGAACAGAGAGAGGAGCTGCAGAGGCTTTTCAACGAGAAGACTGTGGATCTTGACAGAATGACCACTACCTACAGGCAACTGGAGGAAAAATACACTGCGCTTCTCAGTAAAAATGAAGAACTGTCCAGCAGACTTAAAACCCAGCAGGAAGATAAGGCCGTAGAGTCGTCTGCTATGAAGGAGCTGGAAGCTAAGTGCAAGGATATGGAAAATAGCTTCTTTGACATTCAAATGGAGAATATTCGCCTTAAGGGTGAACTGGAACGCTATAAAAAGATGGTGGAGTAAAAATAGGATTCTGAATGGGATGCTTTACTGTTTAAAGTGCAAATACATAAACGAACCACCTACTGCCAGGATTTCAGCGGGTATTAAGGATAAAGAATGAACGAAAAAACCTATCGTGTTTTAGAATACAATAAAATATTGGAGCTTTTGCAGTCAGAGGCAGCATCCGTCATCACGAAAAAAGCGGTGGCAGAAATGAAGCCTTCCCTTGATGTGTATCTGATTCAAGAATTGCTGGCGGAAACCACGGAAGCGGTTTCCGTTATTATGCGTAAAGGAGCACTGCCGTTGGGCAGTTTTTATGATATCAAAAACAGCATTTATCAGGCGGACAAGGGCAGTTCTTTGACCATGAAGCAGCTTCTTGAAATTCTGTACAATCTGCAGGTTGTTCGGAATGCTTCGACGTTTTTGAAAAGCGATCTGCCGGAGCTTCCCATTATCAAGGGGCTGGCAGAGGTGCTTAGTGTGCAGAAGAGACTGGAAGACGATATTGATCGCTGTATCATCTCTGAAGATGAAATGGCCGATGCTGCAAGCACGGAACTAAAAAATATCAGGAGAAGTATTCTGCGTCAGAATGAAGCGATTCGTACCAAGATCAACCAGATTTTAAATTCGGCGGACAACAGAACGATTCTTCAGGATGCCATCGTGACCATGAGGCAGGGCAGATATGTGGTGCCGGTCAAGCAGGAGCATAAAGCCAGATTCTCGGGAATCGTACACGACCAGTCGTCAACCGGCGCTACTTTGTTCATCGAGCCGCAGGCTGTGGTGAATTTAAACAATGAGTTGAGAGAACTTGAACTTGCAGAAAAGGTGGAGATCGAGCGTATTCTGGCAGAGCTTTCTGCCTCTGTGGCAGAAGTTTCTCAGCAGCTGCTGAACAATCAGGATATTCTATTGAAGCTGGACTTTATCTTTGCTAAGGGCAGGCTTTCAGTAAAACTAAAGGGAGCAGCCCCTACCATCAATACCGAGGGAGCATTGCGAATCAAAGACGGAAGACATCCGCTGATTCACAAGGACAAGGTTGTTCCCATCAGTATTGAAATCGGAAAACGATTCAACACGCTGGTGATTACCGGACCAAACACCGGGGGGAAGACGGTTACCTTGAAGACGGTGGGGCTCTTTGCCCTCATGACCCAATCGGGTCTGCACGTTCCGGCGGGGTATGGTACGGAAATGCCAGTGTTTCAGAAGGTTTTTGCAGATATCGGTGACGAGCAGAGTATTGAGCAGAGTCTGAGTACCTTCTCTTCCCATATGAAGAATATCGTGGATCTCGTGAATAATTCCGGCAAAGAGACTCTGGTTCTTGTGGATGAGCTTGGAGCAGGGACTGATCCCACGGAAGGCGCCGCTTTGGCAATTTCCATTCTGGAGCATCTCAGGGATAAGGGCGTCAAAACCATCGCTACGACTCACTATACCGAGCTGAAAAAATATGCCATTGCAACAAAAGGCGTGGAAAATGCATCCATGGAATTTGACGTGGAAACCTTAAGTCCTACTTATCGTCTTTCCATCGGGACCCCGGGTAAATCGAATGCTTTTGAGATTTCTGAAAAACTGGGTTTGAAACCTGTGGTGATCAGGCATGCAAGAGGGATGCTGGAAAACGGTGATATTGAGTTCGAGGAGGTCATTACCACTATTGAGCAGGATCGCAAGCTGGCTGAATCGGAACGCGATGAAGCCATTTTGATGAATCTGGAAATGAAGAAGCAGAAGGAGCAGTTCGACAAGGAAAGAGCCAAAATGGAGGAGCAAAAGGAGAAAATCCTCAGCAAAGCCAGAGAAGAAGCAAGGGATATGCTCAGAGAAGCAAAGGAACTTGCGGATCAGGTTCAAAAGGAACTGCGGGAACTGGAAAAACAGCAGAATTCAGGAGATAGAAACAAGAGATACGAGGACGCAAGGCGCAAACTGCGTGAAACCTCAGACAAATATAGAGAAAAGATCGTTACGGCGGAAAATCCCAATCCTGTCAGAGCCGATGAATTAAAGATCGGAGACAGGGTAAAGGTTTTGAGCCTGGATCAAAAGGGCAACGTCTTAACTTTGCCCGATGATAAGAATGAATTGATGGTTCAGGTTGGACTTCTAAAAATTAATGCCAATCTGGACAATATCTCTATTATTCAAGATGGAACCAAGAAAAAGGAGAACAAAACATCCCGCTACGGTACTCTTTACCGGAGCAAGGTTCAGAATATCTCCATGAGCATCAACGTGCGGGGGAGCATTCTGGATGATGCGCTGATGGATGTGGATAAATATTTGGACGACGCTTATATTGCAGGACTAAAAGAAGTCACGATCATACATGGCCGGGGTGAAGGCATCCTCAGAGAAGGAATCCACCAGCTGCTGAAGCATCACAAGCATGTTTCAAAATACCGTAAGGGTGCTTATAACGAGGGCGGAGACGGAGTTACGGTTGTAGAACTAAAGTAGTTTTGGGGTTTCTTTCCGGAAACCGCTCGTGCTCAAAGTCGTGATGCAGATTTGCTCTCAAAACCGCTCACCCTCGAATTTAATGATTATAATCAAAGGATAATTCGCGGGTTCGGACGGTTCCTACGAGCAAGCCTGCATCACTCACCTGTGCTGAGCACTCGGACGCTTTCATGCTTGAAAGCCCCAAAACTATCGATCAATGTCCGTGCTATATTATCCAAGTTGATAAACAGACCAGAAGGTGAACATTTCTGGTGAAGAAAACATCCGAGCGTTTTCGCAAGCAGATATGCTCACCGATTTTCAGGAAAGGATACAAAAGAAGATGTACTTAATCAGTGCGTGCCTGGCGGGAGTTAATTGCCGATATAATGGCGGCAACAGCGACTGCGACTGGGTAAAGAAATTTATGAAGGATAAGGATTGCCTTTTGGTGTGTCCAGAAGAGATGGGAGGTCTAGAAACGCCCAGGTCTCCGTCAGAGCAAATCGGCAACAAAGTCATATCCAAAGACGGGCAGGACGTCACAAGAGAATTTTTAATAGGTGCTGAAAAGAGTCTTCAGAAAGCAGAAGAAACGGCTAAAGAGCTGGAACAGGACATTCAATTGGCAATCTTGAAGGCCAAAAGTCCGTCCTGTGGCTGCGGTAAAATTTACGATGGGACATTTTCCGGCGTGTTGATCGATGGGGATGGAATGCTCACGGCCTTGCTGAAGGAAAAAGGGATTCCTGTTATTACGGAATTGCAGGAAACTGATGCAGATCGGTTTATATAAATAGATGAAACTCGATTATTAAGGAGGATGGATTCATGATAAATTTTAAAGAGAAAATAGCCGAAGTTCTGGCGGAAGCCCTCGAAGGACTTACTCGGGAAGAAATCAAGGATATGCTGGAAATCCCTGCAGACAGCAAAATGGGTGATTATGCATTCCCATGTTTTAAACTTGCAAAGGTAATGAGAAAAGCACCGCCGATGATTGCACAGGGTATTGCAGAAAAACTGCAGGACAGTGAATTGTTTGCCAAGGTGGAGAGCGTCAATGCCTATGTTAATATGTTCCTTTCAAGAGATGTTTTCGTGAGGGAGCTCGTATCCGGCGTAGCAGCAGATCAGGATCGATACGGCAGCAGCGATGTGGGACAGAACAGAAAGGTAATCGTTGAATTTTCTTCCCCAAATATTGCAAAACCATTCCATATCGGACATATCAGAAGCACCGTAATCGGAAACTCCATTTATAAAATATATGATTTTCTTGGTTATGACACGGTAAGAATCAATCATCTGGGCGACTATGGCACCCAGTTCGGAAAGATGATTGTAGCCTACAGAAAATGGGGGAATGAAGCTGATGTAACTAATGAACCCATTAAAACCCTTTTAGGCTACTATGTGAAGTTCCACGAGGAAGCAGAAAACGACCCTTCTCTAGAGAACGAAGCGAGAGATGTATTTACAAAGCTGGAAAACGGAGAGGCAGAAGAGACAAGGCTCTGGCAGTGGTTCCGGGACGAAAGTCTGAAAGAATTCAACCGTGTTTATCAGATGCTCGGTATCGAATTCGATTCTTATGCGGGAGAGAGCTTCTATTCCGACAAGATGGATCGTGTCATAGGTATGCTGAAGGATGCCAGCCTTCTGAAGGAATCGGAAGGCGCTCAGATTGTTGATCTTGAAGAGTATAACATGTCACCGGCGCTGATTACCAAGAAGGACGGCTCATCGCTTTATATTACAAGAGATATTGCCGCAGCTGTCTATCGAAAAGAAAATTACGATTTCTATAAGAATTTATATATCGTTGCATCTCAGCAGAACCTTCATTTCCAGCAGTGGATCAAGATTATTGAGCTTCTTGGATTGGATTGGGCAAAGGACTGCGTGCACATTCCATTTGGACTGGTGAGCCTTGAGGAAGGAACCATGTCCACAAGACACGGCAGAGTCGTCTTTCTGGAAGAGGTATTAAACCGTGCAGTGAATCAGACAAAAGAGATTATTCTGGAAAAGAACGTCAATACGGACAATCTGGATATCACTGCAAAGCAGGTCGGGATTGGTGCTGTTATCTTCCAGGAGCTTTCCAATAACAGAATCAAGGATTATGTATTCTCCTGGGATAAAGTACTAAACTTTGAAGGTGAAACAGGACCTTATGTTCAGTATACCCATGCGAGAGCAGCCAGCCTTCTGCGAAATGGCGGCGAAAGCACAACCAAAGCTCTTGCAGCCCCAGATAAAGCCAACATGAGCTATATTTCGGGGGATAGTGCTTACGAGCTGGCGAAGCTGGTTTACAGATTCCCGAATGCAGTACTGGATGCGGGAGAAAAATACGAACCTTCCGTCGTTACAAGGCATATCGTAAATATAGCCCAGAGCTTCAATAAGTTCTATCACGACGAGCATATTCTAGTGGAAAATGAGGAGGAGAAACAGGCGAAGCTGCTTCTGGTTTATGCTGCCAAGCAAACGATCCAGAATGGACTGAAACTTCTCGGTATGGAAGCGCCGGAGAGAATGTAAGCGAATAACAGCGAGAAATGGGCAGAATAAAAGCGCAGGCAAGTGAGAACCTGACAGAATTGAGAGCGCGAAGAAAGGAAGTTATCATAATGAGATACGAAGGCAGTGTTTATAGACCGCCCAGTGAGGCTTACAGCCTTATAATACAAGTTACAATTGGGTGCGCCCATAACAAATGTACCTTCTGCACTATGTTTAAGGAAAAAAAATTCAGAGTCAGAAACGTTAAAGAGGTCTTGGAAGATCTGGATATGGCCAGACAGAATTATAGAAGGATCAACAGGATTTTTCTCGCAGACGGAGATGCCTTGGTCTTGCAGAACAAAGAATTACTTGTGATTCTGGATTACATCAAGAAGCTGTTCCCTGAATGCGAAAGAGTCGGGATTTATGGCTCTCCTCAGGACATTCTGAGAAAATCCCACGAGGATCTTGTGGAGTTAAGGGAGCATGGCATCGGAATCATTTATATCGGCGCGGAATCAGGAAGTGACCGTGTGCTGAAAGCAGTGAACAAGGGAGCAACAAGAGCAGATATTATTGAATCGGTAAGACGAGTTGAGACAGCGGATATCCCTGCATCTGTGACTTTTATTTCAGGCCTTGCAGGTAAGGCAGGTTGGGAGGATCATGCCATCGAGTCAGGAACCATGATTAGCGAAATGGAAGCTTCTTATGTAGGACTGTTGACATTAATCACCGAGCCCGGTGCTGAAATGCACCGTGATATTGCAGAGGGACGTCTCGAATTACTTTCCCCCCTGGAAGTTCTAAAGGAGACAGAGCTGCTTCTTGAACATGCAAATGTGAAAAAAACCTGTGTATTCCGCAGCAATCATGCATCAAACTACGTGTCACTGAAAGGAGATCTTCCTCAGGACAAGGACCTGATGCTCAGCCAGCTGCGAAACGCTATGAACCATGCAGATTCGCTGAAGGATGACCGGTTCCGTATGCTGTAGGGCATGCCGGGTAAACCTGATGCAGTGAAATAACCGCTACGGAGACCGGATATGAAACTATTACTTACCACGCTGAATTCGAAATATGTGCACTCCAATCTGGCATTGAAGTACCTCTATGCCAGTGCGGAGAGCAGCAGGCGAAATATCGATATTCAGGAATTCACGATTAACAATGATGACGATTACATATTGACAGAGCTGCTGCGGAAAGATTACGATCTGATCTGCTTTTCTTGTTATATCTGGAATGTTGAAAAGACGCTCTATCTGGCTGAGACTTTAAAAAAGGCCAAACCTGACCAAAAGATTCTTTTCGGGGGGCCTGAGGTCAGTTATGATGTGGTTCCTTTCATGGGGCAGCATAAGTTTGTGGACTTTGTCATTTCCGGTGAAGGAGAAGGGCCCTTTAGCGAATTCGCAGAAAGCATGATATCTGGAACGCCAGAACTTGAGCGAATCAGAGGTCTTACTTACCGCATTGACGGAAAAATCTTTGTCAATCCGCCGGCGCCGCCGCTGGTTTTTGAATCAGTGCCTTTTCCATATTTAAGTCTTGTCTGCGAGGACGACAAAGTCATGTATTACGAGTCTTCAAGAGGCTGTCCTTTTCAATGCAGCTACTGCCTTTCCTCAATTGAGCGCAAAGTAAGAACACTGCCTATGGAACGAGTCAGATCGGATTTGAGTTATTTTATCTATAAGCAGGTGAAACAAGTAAAATTCATCGACAGAACCTTCAACTGGGACAGGCGAAGGTGCGCAGAGATTCTGCAATATCTGATTCTCAGCGACAACGGCGTGACTAATTTTCACTTTGAACTCTGTGGGGATCTGGTAGACGAGGAACTCATCCGGCTGCTGGCTCAGGCGAGGCCGGGATTGTTCCAATTTGAAATCGGCGTACAGTCAACCCATGAAAAAACACTGGCAGCATGTAACAGAAACAGTAATTTTCCAAGGCTTGCTGAAAATGTGAAGCGTCTCAAAGCATTGGGAAATATTCATCTACATCTAGATTTAATCGCCGGGCTTCCTTATGAGGATTATGCATCGTTTCGAAGTTCTTTCAATGATGTGTACCAATTGAAAGCCCATCAGTTGCAGCTGGGTTTTCTAAAACTGATCAAAGGAGCTCCCATCCGGGAACAGGCAGAAGAACACGGTTATATCTACAGGAGCAAAGCGCCCTACGAGATTATATCAAATAACTACATGACTGCACTGGACTTGGTTCGTTTAAAGAAGATGGAGAATCTTTTGGATTTATATTATAATAGAGGTGGCTTTCGCCGAACGCTGGACTTTTGTATGGACAGCCTAGAGCTGGCACCCTTTGATTTTTACGAGGAGTTTGCCGATTATTATTATCTGAAAGGCTTTCAGCACAAGTCACATAAGAAGGAAGACCTATACCGGATTTTTCTACTTTATGCAGGCTGGAAAGAACGCTTTATTCCTGATATTAAAAATACAATGCAAGAGCTGCTCACACTGGATATGAAGGAGACCCTCAATCCGGATGCGGTTAAAAAATTTGAGAGAAAGGGATGGGAAATCCTGTAGGTGAAATGATGCAATTTCTAAAGAAAAAGGAAGACAAGATTGAAGCACCCCAGAAAACCCCGGAAGAGTATGATATCAAGGAGCGTCCGGATCGAGTCGGAAAATATCTCAAGAAATACACGAAGACCTTCGTTTTTGATGAATTCAGTGAAGATTATATCAAACGAACAAATCTCGAATATATGAAAGGTGTTCCGATTCCTCTTCGCAAAGAGGATTTGGAAGGGTTTAAGGGTGGAGAAGGGATCAAGATTCCGTTCCTTCAGGAAAACCTGGCCTGGATCATGGGTATCGATCCCAAGTTTCAATACACAGAACAGTATGTCAAGATGCTTTCCGGATTTGCGCCAAAGCGAATTGTTAATGCGCTCGTAAAAAAGGGCAGAGACTTGGCGGAACTGAAGGATTTAGATGCAGCTGCGATACATTTCCGAGCAGCACTTTGCATTTTGCCTACCAATATTCATGCCATGTATAGCTATGCAAGAGTCTGCAGAGAGCTTTACCTTTCCAGCAATAATGCAGAGTATATCGGACGTTTTAAAGCCGAATCCATTGAATATTTCGAACTCTTGGTTGACTTTTACCCGAGATACAACCAGTCCTATTATTATCTTGGTTATGCATATCTCAATATGGGACTCTATATCAAAGCAAAACTTGCCTGGGAGCAGTTTCTCAAACGAAACGGCAATCTGAAAGATAGAAAAGAAATTATGGAACGAATGCGTCAGCTTGAGCAGCCGGTAAAGATCGAAGAAGGCTGCAATGCGGTACTTGCCGGGAGATATGAACTAGGGATTGATATCCTGGAGCCCTTTGTAAATACGAAATTTAAAGATTGGTGGCCTATGTCCTATTATCTTGGAGTAGCGTATTTGAGAACGGGAAATCGTAAGGATGCTGTCACAAACTTTAAGAATGTTCTGGCACTGAATCCTTCCCATATTGAGTCTATGGAGGAATTGGCAGAAATCTATGCGGAAAGCAAGGATAAGGAAAACGAGACAAAGTACAGAAAGAAAGCCGAATTAATTAAATCTGGCGGACATAAGTAGGATAACCGAAGTATTGTGAATAAGGGAGGATATGAATGAAACGACTGATGACGGGAAACGAAGCCGTGGCAAGAGGAGCCTATGAAGCTGGATTAACCTTTGCTTCTGCCTATCCGGGCACTCCCAGCACGGAGATTCTGGAAAATATGGTACAGTATAAAAATGATTTGTACTGTGAATGGGCACCCAACGAAAAGGTTGCTTTAGAAGCAGCGATTGGTGCTTCGATTGCCGGAGCGCGTTCCATGGCTGCGATGAAGCATGTGGGTGTCAATGTTGCTGCGGATCCGCTGTTTACCTTTGCCTATACAGGTGTAACGGGAGGCTGTGTTCTTGTTTCTGCGGACGATCCCGGAATGCACAGCTCACAGAACGAACAGGATAACAGAAACTATGCAACTGCTGCAAGAGTTCTCATGCTGGAGCCCTCAGACAGCCAGGAGTCCAAGGATTATATGAAGCTTGGTCTTGAACTCAGCGAAAAATTTGACACACCGGTTATGCTGAGAATGACTACAAGAGTCTGTCACAGCAAGAGTCTTGTCAGCCTGGAGGATCGGGTTGAGTCTGCGCTCATCCCCTATGAAAAAAAGATTGCCAAATATGTTGCAACTCCAGCCAACGGAAAGGCGCTGAGAAGAAAACTCATCGACCGTTTAAAGAGCATGGAGGAGTATTCCAATAACGCTGAGATTAATCAAGCAGAATATAATGGCACGGAAGTCGGTGTCATCAGCTCCGGTGTGGCATATCAGTATGCCAGAGAAGTTTTCGGAGAGGACGTTTCTTATTTAAAGCTGGGTATGACCTTCCCTATGCCAATGGCAAAGATCAAAGAATTTGCTGGCAAGGTTAAGAAGCTTTATGTGATCGAGGAGATGGATCCCTATATTGAAAACCATCTGAAGATGGCAGGCATCCCTTGTATTGGGAAAGAACTGATTCCAGAGATGGATGAACTCAATACGGATATCGTTCGCAAAGCGATCTTCGGTATCTCCACTGAGACGATCCAGTCAGAAAAGGAAGCTGTGGTAAGACCGCCTGCGCTCTGCGCCGGATGTCCTCACAGAGGCTTCTTCTACGCCTTGAAGAAGAAAAAGAACATCATCATTACAGGAGATATCGGCTGTTATACCCTTGGTTCTGCAGCGCCGCTTTCAGCAATGGATACCTGTATCTGCATGGGCGGAAGCATCAGTGCAGGCCATGGAGCTGCACAGGCTCTGAAAAAGAATGGGTCGGATCTGAAGGTAGTTTCTGTTATCGGTGACTCCACCTTCTTCCACACAGGAATCAATAGTCTGATGGACGTGGTCTATAACAACGGAAACAGTGTTACTGTGATTCTCGATAACAGAATCACGGGAATGACAGGACATCAGGAAAATCCGGGAACAGGCTTCACCTTAATGGGAGATGTTGCCGTAGAGGTGGATATTCCTCTGCTCTGCAAAGCCATCGGTATGAAGGAAGAAAACGTCCTAACCGTGAATCCCCTCGATTTGAAAGCAATGGATCATGCACTTTCTTATGGTCTTGCCAAGGATGAGCCTACTGTGATCATCGCAAAATGGCCTTGCATTCTGAAAAAATTCAGCGAGCAGGATAAAAAAGAGTTTGACCTCACACCAAAAAAATGTGAAATCGACCAGGAAACATGTAAAAAGTGTAAGTCCTGTGTCCGAACAGGATGCCCTGCAATTAACTCGGGAGATCAGATCGTAATCAATCCGGATTCCTGCACTGGCTGCAGCATTTGTAAGCAGGTATGTCCCTTCGATGCGATTCGGGAGGTGAAATAAATGAGTGAAGTAAAGAATATCCTTCTTGTCGGCGTTGGCGGACAGGGAACCATTTTGGCTAGCAAGATTCTCTCGGAAGGGCTGTCACAAGCCGGGTATGACGTAAAGATGTCCGAGATTCACGGGATGTCCCAGAGAGGCGGAAATGTCAGTACACAGATTCGTTTCGGCAAAAAGGTATACTCCCCCATCGTAGGAAAAGGAGAAGCGGACGTTATTGTAGCCTTTGAGGCAATGGAAGCGCTGCGCTGGATCGAATACCTGAAGCAGGGTGGAAAGATGGTTATCAATGATTTTGAAATTCCATCGGTACCTGTGCAGCAGGGTATTGCAAAATATCCAGAGGGTATTGTGGAAGAGCTGGTACATAAAGCAAAGGCATCGGTCTTTAAGGCCGGAGAAATCGCTTCTGAGCTGGGAAACTCCAAGACGATGAACATCGTCCTTCTGGGAGCGCTTACAAAGGCAATGGACATTCCTGGTATCGATTGGGAAGAGGTTATCAGGCACAACGTGAAACCGGGATTTGAAGAAATTAATATCAAAGCGTTCCGAGCAGGAGCCGATCAGGTTGCATAACTGTAGAAGCTGCAAATAATTTAGGGACTGGGGAGCGATTTTATACTCATTCCTCAGTCTTTTTGACTAGATACAGCAAAAATGATAGCATTTGAGTCATTGGGTCTATGGCCAGGAACCAAGTATCAGCAACGCCTTCAGAGGTGTTGGGCCTTTCCTCTTGAAAAAAAGACAAAAACTTAAGAATTTAATGATAAAAGTTGTTGACATTACTGCTCGTTCTGATATATAATAAATCTTGTCGTCAGCGATGATGGATTGGTATTCCAAGGTAGCTCAATGGTGGAGCACTCGGCTGTTAACCGATAGGTTGTGGGTTCGAGCCCCACCCTTGGAGCCAACAATGCCGGAGTGGCGGAATTGGCAGACGCACAGGACTTAAAATCCTGCGATCTTTACCGATCGTACCGGTTCGACCCCGGTCTCCGGCACCAACATACTGATTGATAATTGAACAAAAGCGGTAATTGCCGCAAACTTAATACCGCGGGATGGAGCAGCTGGTAGCTCGTTGGGCTCATAACCCAAAGGTCATAGGTTCAAATCCTATTCCCGCAACCATATTTATTATGACAGGTATAACGCCTGTCTTTTAATATCCCTCGGTCGGTACCGAACATTAAGACTCCGGTCTCCGGCACCAACACCTTGATTGTCAACTGAACGATGGCAGTATTGCCGAAAACTTAATATCGCGGGATGGAGCAGCTGGTAGCTCGTTGGGCTCATAACCCAAAGGTCAGAGGTTCAAATCCTCTTCCCGCAACCATGAACTTAGCGACAGATAATATTCTGTCGTTTTTTATTTCTGCCGCTAAGTTCATTCAATACCATGGGAAGAGGATTTGAACGGAAGAATCCCAACCAGCTGAAGCTGGGGGATTCCCGTATGGCACCTACCAGATATTTGTTTCACAAATAAGGT
Source organism: Clostridiales bacterium (assembly GCA_015243575.1). Taxonomy (NCBI): domain Bacteria; kingdom Bacillati; phylum Bacillota; class Clostridia; order Peptostreptococcales; family Anaerovoracaceae; genus Anoxybacterium; species Anoxybacterium hadale. The sequence goes on along the minus strand of CP042469.1, from coordinate 2,131,726 downwards.
TAGGTGCGTAACCTGAACAGGCACCCGCCGTAAAGAAAACAGTCGTGGACTGTTTTTAGGGGGGTGGTCCAAGAGGCCTGAAAGAGGTCTCTCAGGACGGCAGATGTGCAGATCGAATGTAAATCGGCACATCTGTGTAAATCCTTTTCCCGCAACCACGTAAATGTCCATGGAATCAAAACGCTTCCATGGTTTTTTATTGTTAAATATAAGATAAAAAACATATCTGAGATAATTTTGGGGAGATAACAATAAGTACAAGAAGGGAATGGGTGCTCTGTTGAAGCAATCTGTTCATCGTATTAAATGGGTATAATCATAATTTGGTTTATGTAAGAGGTAATTGCGATTTTAGTCGCAAATTACCTTTTCTTTTAGCTGAATACGATTACGATTTTGTCAACGTGCAGCAGTATGATCGGAATGATAACGGGGATTAAATATTTTTTCAATTTATACCCTCCTTTCCGATGAGATTTAATTATTAATAAATTATTCAGGTGTTGTCCTGTTTAGAACTTGTAAAGCTATTTTCATTGCCATATGGAAATAAATGGGGTATGATAGTCGTAAAAGACTAGGGGGTATTGATATGAACTCGATCACAAAAAACTATGGTATCCTTTTATTGGCAATATTCGTTCTTGGATCACTTTGTATCTTAAAAAGTTATGCGATCGGAATGTTTTTTCTGATGATTTTGTCAGATGGATGGGATATTTACCAAGTAAACTACACTGTAGCAGGCTGGATTGTTTTCGGAGGAGTGATCTCTCTACTGTCTGGCTACGGATTGATTAAAATAATGCTGAAGTATATCTGTTAATTCACAAAAGTTCAGACTATTTTTTCTTCCTCATATTGATGATGGCGATATAAGTCAAGAACAGACTTGAACGAAAAGGAGAGGGCGGTTCCTATGCGTAAAAAAAGTACTTATATATTTTTCTTGGTCCTTTTGTTTCTAATTGTGATGACCTTTCAGTCATCTGCAGAAGAATCTAAACCGATTCGTGTCCTTGTTGATTATGATTTTGTCAATTTATCTCTTGAGCCGCAGATGGAAAATGGGAACACTTTGGTTGAGTTTCGCCCCATTTTTGAAAGACTTGGGTTAAACGTGAAATGGGATAATCAGACGAAAACTATTGTTGCGGAGAAGGAAGGACTTAACATTCAGCTAACGATAGCGAGTAAAATTGCAAAGGTGAATAACCAGGAGAAAGCACTGTTGATCGCACCAGCAATTATTAATGGACATACAGTGGTTCCGGTTAGATTTATAGCCGAAAATAGCGGGGCTGAGGTACAATGGGATAGTAAACTTCGCTTTGTACAAATTTTTACCTTAAATGGACAGCTATATAATGCAGTGACGGGGTCGAATGTGGCATACTGGCAGGGTAATGTGGAAGAATACACCGAATCTATTCAGGGTATCCATGATATATTAAGTAAAGGCGCAGATCCAAACTATATTCCTTATAATGAGACTAGTTTGCTTCAGGGGAATGTAACTACTGGATCACCTCAGGTAGCTGACATGTTACTGTATGCGGGAGCAGATGTAGACCTTAAGACAAATGGGATTACCCCGCTAATGCAGGCAGTGGATTATTTGAGATGGGATTGTGCGGATGTCCTTTTAAAGTACAAACCAGATTTATCAATTAAGGATGACAACGGATTCACAATTTTAGAACGTATCCTTGATTCTGACTATACCGATATGCATGAAGAGTATCGGACCAAGTTCCAATTTACAATGGTTCTCCTTGAGAATTATGTGAAGCGTGAAAGGTTAGGTAAGCCCTACGAAGATTTGATTGATAAAATAAAAAAGAAGAATTATATATAAGTAAAAACAATAGAACCCCTGTGCATGAGCAAAAATCAAGAAAATCAAGTCCATCGATAAAATGTGCAGCACATGATTGCGGTTAATCTGTCCATACTAATAGTGAAGCACTGGTTGGTTTCATACGTACAAAGATCGACAATGAAACCAGAGCATCCTTTAGCGATTAGATGGAGGTGAATCAAATGGAGATGCAAACCGTAGACTATCTGAAAAAGGCTTTGCTGGACACGCAGGAACGAGTACGGGATTTCAAAGCTTATTCTGCAAAGATAGAGGATAAGGATTTGCAGGAGTTTTTCGGCGACTACTCGCTTTCAGAAGGAAAGCAAGCGCAAAAGCTGCAGAAATATCTTGAATCCCAGAAGCACTGAAGACGGCCACCCAATGGGTGGTTTTTCTTTTGCAATCTTAACGTCGAATATTGTCGAAATAGATAAAAATATGTTGCAATACTCAAATGGTAATTTTATAATAGAAAGACCAAAATGCAGTAATTCTAAAAAAACATGCAAATCAAATAATGGAAAATAAGTAGTATAAGTTGTAATAGTAAAGGAATATTGAAGCATGATTATAATGGGTTTAATCAATAACGCAGCACTGCTATTGGCTTTAATCATTATTTATGAAATTAGTTATAACATACCAGCTGGATGGGTTAAGCTGGTACCGTGGATGAATGGTATTCTCATTGGTTTCATAGGATTGATCATAATGACGTTTCCTTATGAATTAAAGCCCGGTATATTTTTTGATACCCGCACGATTCTAATTAGCACATCTGCACTGACATTTGGATTGTTACCAGCAAGCATTGCATCGATTATATTGGTCCTGTATCGGATTGCGCTGGGTGGAGCAGGACTTCTGATGGGCATTGCAACGATTGTTACATCAGTTTGCGTTGGAGGCTTATGGAGGCACTTTTTTATACCCCAATATGGAAGACTACGGTGGGTTAATATCTATCTCTTTGGAGTTGTAGTTCACCTTTTGATGCTAGTAGATGCATTTGTTCTAGCATGGGATACGGCATTACAAATCATAGAACAAATCACAATACCGGTTTTATTGGTATATCCGATAGCCACTGTGATCCTTAGCCTTTTGATATTACAGCAAAAGGAACGGAAAGAAGCACAAACCAGGATCATGGATGCGGAAGAACGATATAAAAGTATCTTTCATAACAGCCACAATATTATGCTCCTTATTGATCCTCATAGCGGAAGTATTATTGATGCAAACCCAGCAGCTTCCAGATTCTATGGATGGACAATAGAGACCTTGAAGTCAATGAACATCGAGCAGATTAATACGCTCAATCCCGATGAAACAAAAGCTGAAATGGAGAAGGCTTACCTGGAGAAAAGAAACTATTTTTTATTTCAGCATAGAAGAGCCTCGGGGGAAGCTGTAGATGTTGAGGTGCATAGCAGCCCTGTCACCTTGAAAGAAAAAACTTATCTTTATTCCATAATACATGACATATCCGATCGAGTTGTAGCCAACCTAGCACTGTATGAAAGCGAGCAACGCTTCCGCCTTTTAGTGGAAAGCGCACCGGAAGCAATCTTCATTGTATCGGAAGGTAAGTTTCGATACATTAATGAGTTCGCAGTTTCTGTTTTTGGGGCGCAATCTGCAGCGCAGCTGCTCAATACAAATGTAATGGACCGCTATCACCCAGATTACCATGGGATCATCAGAGAACGGGTCAAAATTCTGCTGGAGGAGAAAAAATCGATGCCTCCCAATGAGGTGATTTTCCTAAGGCTTGATGGTACTTCTGTTTTCGTGGAGGTAAGTGCAGTCCCAATTCATTATAATAATACAGACGGATCATTGGTAATTGCCCGGGACATTACTGAACAAAAAATTGCAAGCTACGAAATACTTAAGCTTAACACGGAACTGGAGCAGCGGGTAGAAGAAAGAACCTCAGAACTTCAGAAGTCGGTGAATGAGCTGGAAGCATTTGCCTATACGGTATCCCATGATTTGAAATCTCCGTTAAGAGCCATAGATGCATACAGTAGGATTTTAATGGAGGATTATCCGGAAGTAATAGAGGGTGAAATCCAAGACATCCTTAGCAACATCAAAAATATCAGCAGAGACATGATTGCACTGATTAACAAGCTTCTTCAATATTCAACAGCGTCGCGTCTTGGATTATATCGGGAAACCATCGACCTTCATCAATTATTCGAATTAACCTTCAATGAGCTGACTGCTGCAATACCGGAGCGGCGTATCAAGCTCATCATGGAGACACAAATCCCCAAGATAGAAGGGGATAAAATTCTATTAAAACAAGTCGTGAACAATATAATTTCCAATGCCGTGAAATTCACCCGCAATACCGACACTGCAGTCATTAAGGTTGGACATACCATTGAAGCAAATCAAATTACGATTTATGTAAATGACAATGGAGTCGGTTTTCCAATGGAATCCTCGGAAAAGCTGTTCGGAATTTTTCAAAGACTTCATTCTGCCGAGGAATATGAGGGAACGGGAATTGGGCTTGCTACCGTTCAGAAAATCATCAAGAAACATGGCGGAAGAGTACGGATTTTAGGAAAAGCTGGTAAAGGGGCGACGATATACGTTACACTTCCAAAATAAGAAGAACAAAATCAACGAAACGTTGGGAGGGAATCTATTGTTCAAGGTGATGATTGTTGACGATGTTGAAGTGATGCGGAGAGATGTGAAACGGTTAAAGCTGTGGGGAGAATCATCGGGATTCATGATTGAGGCCGAAGCAGTAGATGGTTTGGATGCACTGGAACAATTAGAAAACAACTCCTTTGACCTTGTAATCACAGATATTAGAATGCCCCGAGTCGACGGGATTGAACTCTTACGACAGATCTCGGAAAGAAAGCTATGTCCTGTTACGGTTTTGCTGAGTGACTTTACTGAATATCACTTTGCACGGCAAGGGATCTTATATGGTGCTTTTGATTACATAGGAAAACCAGTAGAGGAAGCAAGCCTGGCTGAATTGCTTGGCAGAATTGGAAGATATTTGGGCAATCTGCGTGAAGAGGAGCGGCAAAATCTAGAACTGCAAGATTATGCTCATGATGCCATAAGCCTAACAGAGGATAAAAAGCAGCTGATTCACAACATCAAAAGCAGAAACCTCAAAGCAGTAGACCAGGCTGTGGATTTAATTGGCCGGATTTGTCATCTATATCATTACGATCATTTCAAAGCTATGGATGCATTGAAAAATACTACCCATGAGCTTATTGGAGCGCTCAGGCAGACCTACCCGTGGCTGGAGCTCTTTATTGATTTGGATCAATTGGAAGCAGATTTCTATTCGGGAAGCGAAGTTGTAGAAGAGCTTCAAAACAGCGCAAACGGGATTCTCAGGGAGCTAATCGTACTGTTAAACAAACTAATGGGCAGTCCCAGCAGTGAGCTTATATCCAAAACTTGTGAATATGTGCTCACCCATGTGGATGAAGAGACTTCCGTCAAGCTTCTTTCAGAGAAGCTTTTTATCAACAAATCTTATTTAAGTGAAACATTTAAACAGAAATTCGGAACAACACTGCTGCAATATATTAATATGGTAAAGATAGAGAGAGCAAAAAAACTGCTTCAAGAAGGTAAACTAAGAAATTATCAGATTTCAGAGATCCTTGGTTTTAAAGATCCCGAGTATTTCGGAAGGCTTTTTAAAAAGAATACAGGCGTGTTGCCCAAAAATTATAGGAAGTAGTATCAGATCCAACCGTTACTATTTTAGAGAAAAGAGGATGAGTTACAAAACATCCTCTTTTAATATAGTGGGAAATGTAGCTTCAGCTGCAGTGGAAAAACGGACAGCAGGGAGCGAAGCGAGTCGGAGGCCAAAGGCCAAAGGCTGTTAGGGTTCCTTAGCGGAAGTGGCGAAGCCACTTTTTTTATTGGTGAGAAATCAGAACAAACCCAGTGGAATCTTACTTACAGCTTTAAGGGATTGATAAAAATCTCACAAAGCCGACGTTTTTCATGGTAGAAACCATCTTTTATGCATGTTCATCTCTAATATCATTCGATACAATATTGATGAAATCTCGGCTGGAAAGTGATTCAGCCATATGGATAAAAATATCGTAAAGACTCAGATGATCACTTTAAGGGAGGGGAAAATGGAAGAAATATCGGTCCTTTTAGTAGAAGACTCGCGCTATTCGGCGGATTTGAATATTCGAGAGATAAAAAAGGCGAACGTATCAATTCGATTCCACAAAGTGGTAGCAAATCAGCAATCCATGAGAAATGCATTAAATGAGTGGGAATGGGATTTGATTGTCAGCGACAATTCAATGCCGGGCTTCAGCGCTCTTGGGGCATTGGAAGTTCGAAACAGTATGGATAAAAAAATTCCTTTCATTATCGTCTCTGAAGATATTTTTGAGAGAGACCTGGATAGAGCCTTCAGGGAAGGCTGCTCTGCTTTTGTTCCAAAAGAAGAATTGGTCATGCTGAGAAAAATTGTAAAAGAAATACTCATCACTCATCGTATGGAAGATTTGTTTTAGGAGGAAAAAATGAAATTAAATCTATCAAAAAAAATTGCTTTATTTGTTTGTATACTAATCCTGATCGTGGCGTCGATTTTAGGAGTCTTGTCAGTACGATCCAGCACAAATGCACTAATTCAGCAGCAGAAGGAACTGGGAATGCAAAATGCTAAAGATGGTGCAGCTCGTTTGAATGCAGTTGTCCAAATGCGGCTTGGCATATTGAATGAGGTCGCCAATCGAGCCGATACGCAGTCAATGAACTGGGAGCTTCAAAGAGAGATCTTGGCAGCCGACGCCGAGAGGCTTGAGTATTTGGATTTAGCGGTGGTATCCCCCGATGGTACTGCCCGCTATGCATTGAGTGGAGAAGTTGCACAGCTAGGAGATCGGGAATACGTGAAAAAGGCGTTTCAAGGCGAAGCCAATATTTCAGGCGTTATTGTCAGCAAAGTAACCGGTGAGCCGGTTATCATGTACGCTGCACCCATTCAATCTGGAAACAGTGTGATAGGAGTCCTTGTGGGGAGAAGGGACGGAAATGCGTTAAGTGCAATCACAGATGAGCTTGGCTCAGGAGAAAGAGGCTATGCTTTTGTTCTTGGTCCAGAAGGTGTTATTTATGCCCACCCTGATAAAAATATGGTCCTCGATCAGGTGAATATATTTGCTGATATTGAAACCGGAGGAAGCTTGCAAGAGTTTGGGCTGAAACTAGAGGCGCTGGGCCTGGCGAAAGAAGGATCAATAGAATACAATTATAATGGGGAATATCGAATGGCAAGCCTTGCACCCATTCCCGGCACCGGATGGACTTTGGGAGTCTGCAGCTTTGAAGAGGATGTATTGAAGGGCTCAGTTGCCCTTAGAAACACTATTCTAATTGCTTCCATTGTGATTGCAGCGATGGGAATTCTTGCTGCAGTCTATCTTGGTATGATGATTAGCAGACCCATTGTAAATCTGAAGAAAATAGCAGACAAGCTTGCAATTGGTGATGTCAATGTCATTGCAGAGACGAAACAGAAAGACGAAATTGGAGATCTTACGGTGGCGTTTGCTAAGATGATCGAGAATACGAAGACACAGACCGATGCAGCAAAGAGAATTGCTATGGGAGATCTGACCATTGAAGTCAAGCCGCGGTCGGATGCTGATGTACTTGGCATCAGCATGGCAGCTGTAGTTGCTACATTGAAAGACCTGGTGGCTGAAGCTGAACTGCTTACGGCAGCAGCTGCTTCCGGAAGATTGGAAGTAAGAGGCGATGCTGATCGATTTGAAGGAGGCTATAAAGAGATCATCGCCGGTGTCAATGGAACTTTGGATGCGGTCATTTTGCCGCTGAATGTTGCTGCAGAGTACATGGAACAGATTAGTAAAGGAGAAATCCCGAATCGGATTACAGATGAATATAACGGTGACTTTAATGAAATAAAGAACAGCTTGAACGAATGTATTGATTCGATGAATGGGCTGCTCGAGGAAACCAATTTGTTGATACGGGCCGCGCAGGATGGAAAGCTTGATGTCAGAGGAAACTCAGAAAAATTCAGCGGAGACTGGGGAACCTTGATTCAAGGGGTCAATAATCTGATCAATGCAATGGCAACTCCGATTAACGTGACAGCGGAGTACGTAAAAGCCATCAGCAAGGGTCATATTCCTGAGAAGATTACTGATACATATAATGGTGATTTTAATGAGATAAAAGAGAATCTAAACAGTTGTATTGATGTGATGAATACCTTACTTGAAGAAACCAATATTCTGATCCTTGCCGCTCAGGAAGGAACCCTGGATAAACGAGGCGATGCAGATAAATTCAGCGGAGATTGGGGAACCCTGGTGCAGGGTATCAATAACCTAATCGAGGCGTTTGTCCGACCTATCAACCTTACGGCAGATTATATTGACAGAATCAGTAAGGGAGATATTCCTGCAAAAATCACAGATGTTTACCATGGAGACTTCAATGAGATTAAGAATAATCTAAATAACTGCATTGATATGATAAGTGGTCTTTTGAATGAAACCAACATGCTGATCCAGGCTGCCCAGGAAGGTCAACTCGATAAAAGAGCAGATACTTCCGGATTTAGTGGTGGATGGGGAGAACTTGTGGGCGGTGTAAACCTGCTGTTGGAATCAGTGGTGAAACCCATCAAGGAAGTGACAAATGTTATGCGTGAAATTTCAGAGGGTAACCTGAATGTTTCCGTAGAGGGTGACTATCTGGGCGAATTTGGAGTACTTTCCAGTGCGGTCAATCATACCGCCAGTGACCTGAATGATGTTGTGGGTGAAATATCAGAGATTTTGGGAGCGATTTCAGACGGTAATCTTGGTATTAGCAATGTCAAGGAATTTAAAGGAGACTTTATTCATATTTCCAATTCTTTGAATCGAATTCTGGAGTCATTGAATACGCTGCTTGGTGACATTAATACGTCATCTGACCAGGTCTCTGTTGGTTCAAAGCAAGTTTCTGATGGAAGCCAGACATTATCACAGGGAACTGCAGAGCAGGCAAGCACTGTAGAAGAGTTGAATGCCTCTGTTACCGAGGTGGCGGCATTGACAAAAGAAAATGCAAGCAATGCGAATGAAGCAAATCAGCTGACACAGACTGTAAAGATCAGCGCAGAGCAGGGCAACCAGCATATGGCAGAAATGCTTCTGGCCATGGATGAAATCAGCGAGTCATCAAATAATATCTCAAAAATAATAAAGGTGATTGATGATATTGCATTTCAAACCAATATTCTTGCACTCAACGCTGCGGTGGAAGCTGCGAGAGCGGGACAGCATGGCAAGGGATTTGCGGTGGTCGCAGAGGAGGTAAGAAGTCTTGCCGCAAGGAGTGCTGAAGCAGCCAAAGAGACCACGGATCTGATTCAAAAATCCATCCAGAAGTCCTCTGCAGGGACGGAAATTGCAAACAGTACTGCAAAGGCATTGAAGGAAATCGTTTCAGGTGTTGGAAAAACTGCAGATGTTATTACTACCATCGCAAAATCATCCAATGAACAAGCCATGGGAATTGCACAAATCAATACCGGTCTGAATCAGGTTTCCCATGTTGTACAGAATAATGCTGCGACGGCGGAGCAAAGCGCTGCATCCAGTGAGGAACTGTCCGGACAGGCTGAAATGCTCAAAGAAATGGTGGGCAGGTTCCGTTTGCGAGACTATGCCAGTGAGATAAAATTATTGGATTTTGATAAATTTTAGAGGGTGAGAGAAATGGAATACGCAGTGAATCATGATACGGAGTGTAAACTTCAAAAGTCAGAGTACTCCTTTTCCGATTATTTTGATATCGAAGAACTTCAAAAAATCCAAGACCTGTTTTCGGAAGCAACCGGTGTTGCTTCCATCATTACAGAGCCAGATGGAACTCCCATTACGGAGCCCAGCGGATTTTGCGACTTGTGTAACGAGATTAGAAGAACGGAGCAAGGCTTTATTCACTGCAAGAATTCTGATGCGATCATCGGTAAAACCAATGAAGACGGCCCCATTCTTCATCGATGCTACAGTGGTGGACTATTGGATGCCGGAGCCAGTATTATTGTAGAAGGCAAGCATATTGCCAATTGGCTGATTGGACAGGTTTTTGATGAAGATCAGCCAATTGAGCCGCTGGAAGCATATGCTGCGTCCATCGGCCTTGCTGATGAAGTCTTTCGGAGAGGATTGGCAAAAGTAAAAAGAATGTCAAAAGTGCAATTTGAAAGCGTCAGCAAATTCCTATTTCAAAATGCACAGATGATTTCAAGGTATGCGAAGAATAATTTGGAGCTCCAGAGGGAATTGAACAAGAGGATTCAGCATGAACACGAAATTGAAAAGCTCAACCTGGAATTGGAGGAAAAGAGCAGGGAGATCAATAAGTTTTTTGATATTTCTTCAGATTTATTCAGTATAACAGATATCCGAGGAAATTTTTATCGCTATAACAAAGCTTGGAAGAGCCTGCTGGGTTACACAGAAGAGGATCTGAAAGAAATGCGTTATCAGGATTATCTCCACCCAGATGACCTGTACGAGTATTATCAAGTGATGAAACAGATTGAGGAGTCTGGTAAAAATATCGGCTTTACTCCCCGATTCCGGCATAAGGACGGTTCATATCGCTATCTTGAGTGGAGCTGTATCAAAGAGGGCCGGTATTATTATTCGGCAGATAGAGATATCACGCAGCGAATGGAAGCGGAAGCGGCTGCGAAGGAAACTGAGCAAACCTTGAAGGAGAGTGAAGAACGCTTTCGAACTATTTTTGAACAATATCCTATTGGAATCGCGCTGGTAGATACGGAAAACCATAAAATTAATCAGGCAAACAATAAGTTTATTCGCATCGTCGGTCGAGGCATTGATGAAATCAATGAAATGAATTGGATGGAATTTACGCATCCTGATGATTTGGAAGCGGAAGTGGAATTGTGGGATTCATTTCTTGGAGGCGCGATCAGTTCTTACAACATTAACAAAAGATATCTCCGACCTGATTCAGGCTATGTGTGGGCCAATTTGACTGTCTCCAAAGTAGAGGCAGATCCCACTGAAGGGAAGAAGCATATATTAATGCTGGAAGACATCACCAGGCGGAAACGTGCTGAAGAAGAAATTCTCTATTATAGCTATCATGATCAATTGACAGGGTTGTTTAATCGAAGGTACTTTGAGGAAGAAATTCAAAAGTTAGATAAAAGAGAAAATCTCCCGCTATCTATTATTGTTGGAGACGTAAATGGGTTTAAACTGTTCAATGATGCATTTGGACATAAACAGGGTGACTTACTATTAAAGAGAATTGCTAGTATTATTCGTTCAGAATGCAGACCAGATGATATTGTTTTTCGTTGGAGCGGGGATGAATTTGTGATTCTCTTGCCTTCAACAGATTTGGATGAGACAGCTCTGCTGGTTGACCGCATCCGGGAAAACTGTTCCCAAGTGCTGATCAATGATGTCAGCATTCATATTTCCTTTGGCTGGGATGTAAAAAAAGATCCCAATCAGAGCACGCAGGAAGTAATGACAAGTGCTGAAAATCAAATGTATATGAACAAAGTTGTAGAAAGTGAAGGGCTGCGGGGAAGTATCATAAAAACAGTCATCAATACACTCCATGAAAAAAGTCCCAGAGAAGAAAAGCACTCGCAAAGAGTGAGCAATATTAGCCAATCCATAGGAAAAGCACTACAGCTGTCTGAAATGGAGCTAAATAAATTGAAAGCAGTTGGATTGCTGCATGACATCGGCAAGATTGGAGTGGAAGGAAGCATATTGGATAAGGCCGGGGCGTTAACACAGAAAGAATATGATGAGATTAAAAAGCATCCTGAGATTGGTTTTCGAATATTAAACTCTTCCGAGGATATGCAGGAGCTTGCAGAAGTAACCTTGTGCCACCATGAACGCTGGGATGGAACCGGATATCCAAAAGGTCTGCGCGGCGAAGAAATACCGATCTTGTCCAGGATTGTATCGATTGCAGACAGCTATGATGCGATGACCAGTGACAGACCATATCGCAGGGCTTTATCAAAAGAAGAGTCGATCAATCAAATTAAGAAGCACGCAGGAAGTCAATTTGATGCGCGCATTGCAAAAATATTCGTCGATGCTGTTGTTCCTGAATTACAGTAAATTCTGAAGGGTAATGGTGTAATCACCACAACAGATTAACGAACGAATCTTCTGCCAAATTCATGTCTACAGGACACTGGGTTGTATCTCGGCTGTATTGCCATATCGGCACGTTTCCGCCGCAAGCGGGTACGGCTGGGCGGTAATTTGGTGAATCCCACGCTCCGCTTGGAGCCATTTCGGGTTCAGAACTCCATAATACTGTAAGCTGCTTTACCTTTTCGTTTTGGTTCACCGCACCGCAAAAGGCTTGGTTAAAATCGCCTGTAACCGGGTCATGATAGATGCCGCTGACATATCCCCTTCTTACGATAGCTTCTGTCCATCCAAGAATCCACTCCTTATCAATTCCAAAGAAACGCTCGATGTTGGCAAACAAGGGTATCCCTATGGGGATCCCCAATGACTGCGCATGGAACACTGCATCCTCTGCTGCTTCAATCCCCCGCAAATATCCGATTGCTTCCCGAAACGCATTGTAAATCGGTAAGATCTTTATTCCCTTACTGTGAATAAAGAAGACTTCTTGCTCCGTCAGCCCTTCTGAAACACCGGAGATTCTGGTGAGGTAACGTCCCCAGAATCTTGGATAACCCAAATTTCGGATTACACACTGAAATGTATCTTCCGTTACACTTTGTGCAGAATCAACGCCCCATTCATAAAAATACATGGAAAACCTCTCTTAAAAGTCGATTTCAAATTACAACGATTCCCTAAATCTGATTGAATATTTTAATGACATACTTATGACTATGCTAAAAGCAGAAAAAAAGAACAGGCGATGACAGCTCTTATTAATTTAAATAATACGGCAGGCTGTTGTATCGAAACCTGCTTTTTCCTTGCCCTTTAGCAGTGTTCATGATATGCTTACGAAATGATATAAGTTTAAGGATAGGTATTCTATCGATATCGGTTACAAATCAGCACAAACAAGATAATTTGCATAGTAGGGGGCTAATATCTATGAAAATAGACAATAATGAAATAGTAAAAAAGCAGCAGGAACTTTCTACTCAAGGCCTAAAAAAAGAAGCCTTGGAAATGAAAATGGAATTTTTAAAGAAGGTGAAGGAAAGCGGTGTTGATCACTGTTCCTGCAAGGAGCCATGTCCTCATCATGGAAACTGCTATGAATGTGTAGTGCTCCACAGGGGTCACAGAGATCATCTGCCGTTCTGCTTCTGGGATATGATCAATGAGAAACTTTACGGGCTATCTAGGATGACGGAAGGTTCTCTGATGGATTATTCCCCTGAAATTGAGGATGCGCAGAAAGATCGATAAACTGCAGCGCGGAAACTGATAAATTTCATAAGCAGAAGGCCAATCAGAGCGATTGGAAGGGAACGGGAAAAACAATTGACTTTCCTCGTTTTTATCCTCTATAATGAAGGCAAAGAGGCTCAATTGACAACAGGGATTTCCTGATTAGTGGCGTCAGCCACTTTTTTTCATGGCATAAACGGAGGAAGCGATATGGATCATAGAAAGAGATTTCGGTTTATAGTTAATTTTATGTATTACGGGTTTATTGTAGGAGCGGTTTATCTGCTGCTTCAATATGGGCTTGGATTGATCGCTCCTTTTATAGCGGCTTTCGTCATTGCCTATATCCTAAGGCGGCCTGCGAAGTTCTTCTCCGATTTGCTGCGCATTCCCTATAAGCCTGTTGCCTTCTTTTTCGTGCTTTTGTTCTATTGTACCATCGGTACGTTTATTGCTTTAATCGGGATCAAGCTGTTTTCAACCGCTACGGATTTGGTACTTCGATTGCCGGCAATCTATACCACTCAGATGGAACCTTACCTGATCTCCATGTATAAGCTGATTGAAAAGGAAGTTTACCAGATGGATCCGGCATTGATCACGATTATCAACGAATATTTCAATCACTTCATACAGTCATTGGGAGATTTGATTTCCAGCCTTTCTGTTATGGCTGTCGGTGGTATATCAGGCATAGCTTCATCCTTGCCGGTATTCTTCATCAAAATGCTTCTGATGGTGATCTCCTCCTTCTTTATCGCAGGAGATTATGATCTGCTGGTGGGCTTTATTCTGCGCCAGTTTTCGGGAAAAGGCAAAGAACTTGTGATTCAGATCAAGGAATATATCGTAGGAACGCTATTTGTCTGTATCCGGTCCTATGCACTGATTATGACCATCACCTTTATTGAATTATCGATCGGGCTAACTATCATCGGTGTTGAAAATTCGATATTGATTGCATTGATGATTTCTATTTTTGATATATTGCCTGTTTTAGGGACAGGGGGAATCATGATCCCCTGGACGATTATCACAGCCTTACAGGGCAATTACTCCATGTCAATCGGGTTGCTTGCGGTGTATCTAGCCATTACAGTCATTCGAAATATATTGGAACCTAAAATTGTTGGTAGCCAGATCGGACTCCATCCGGTTGTAACCCTGATCAGCATGTTTGTCGGTGTTCAGCTCTTTGGTGTCATTGGATTGTTTGGTTTTCCCATTACCTTGTCTCTGCTCCGTCATTTGAACAGCACTGGCGTAATTAAGCTGTTCCGTTAATAGCAAGACAAAAATATTCACTTGAAGCGGCGCTAGTGCTATTGGGAAAATAGACAAGCTTAAATGTCACAAACCTAGTTTCCTCTGTACTAGTATAAAAGGAAAGATAGTATGAATATATCAGATCTGAAATATGTGGCTGAGATTGCCAGAACGGGATCCATGACCCAAGCTGCAGCAAATTTATTTATGAATCAGCCCAATTTGAGTAAAGCGGTTATCAGCTTAGAAAAGGAGCTGGGGATTACCATTTTTAGACGATCTTCCAAGGGTGTTTCACTCACAAAAGAGGGAAATGATTTTCTGCTTTCCACAAAGGAGATTCTTGAAAAATTTGAAATGGTTGAAGCAAGGTACAAAGCTGAGGAGATGATCCATTACTTCGGAATTTCCGTGCCGCGGGCCAGCTATATTTCCACTGCCTTTTCCCGGTTTTCAAGCGAGATTGCCAGTGCAAAAAAACTTCAGATCAATTTTTATGAAACCAATTCTATGAAGACTATTCAGAATATCTCATCTCGCAAACACAGCTTGGGTATCATTCGGTATGCGGTGGAATACGAGCGGTATTATAATAAACTTCTGGCAGACTTGGATTTATATGGTGATATGCTGCTCGAATTTGACTATCTGGCGCTGATGTCCGAAAACGGCCCTTTGGCGCAACAGAAAGAATTAAAACCTGAGAATTTTGTTGATCTTATTGAAATTGTCCATGGTGATTATACGATTCCATTGCTGTCTACAAGCGAAATTCAAAAACCGATGCATAACGTGAGCAATGGAAAAAGTATTGAGCTTTATGATCGGGGCAGCCAGTTTGATGTGCTCTCTGATGTCTGGAATACGTATATGTGGGTATCACCTATCCCAAAAGAGATGCTAAAGCGATACCATTTAGTGCAGAAGCATGTTTTCGTGAAAGATAACCTTTATCGAGATGTTATTATTCGTCCAAAGGCATACCAAATGACGGATACGGACCGTAAATTTCTGAGTCATCTTTATCGGGTAAGGGACATGATCTCCGTATGAAACCGTAAAGAAAAACAGCCTGTTATTCCATAAAGGCATACTGTATCGTAGCAGTATGCCTTTTTTAGCTTTCATCTTATGGCAATAGATCGGTACAATGAAATAGAAAGGGGGTGCACATTATGGATTTTTTTGATAATGATGTACAGCAATTGAAACATGACGTGCTCCGTGAAATTGCCAAACTTGCTTTTGATAATGAACTGACTGCTGAGAATATTCTCGATCTGGCATCGGTAATAATACCAGAGGGTGCAGAGCGGATGCGGTGCTGCATCTACAAAGAACGGGCGATCGTTGGAGAGCGAGTGAAACTGGCTCTTGGCGGAGATGCACAAAAAACCAATATGGTGGAGGTTTTAAAAATCGCATGCGATGAATGTCCTGTTGAAGGAATTCACATCACCCAGTCATGCCGTGGATGCATAGCACACAAATGTGCGAACTCCTGCCCCAAGGATGCGATTACCTTTGTGAACAGAAAAGCCGAAATTGTGAAAAGCAAATGCATCGAGTGCGGCCGTTGTGTCTCTCATTGTTCTTACGGCGCAATTGTCAAACAAACACGTCCTTGCGTCAATGCCTGTAAGGTAAATGCCCTTTCCATCGATAAAGACACTAAGAAAGCAGTCATCAAGGATGATAAGTGCATTTCCTGTGGTGCCTGCGTCTATCATTGCCCCTTTGGAGCAATTATGGATAAGTCCTACATTACCCAGGCAATCCGCATGATCCGTGAATCAGATCACAATAAAATATACAAGATCTATGCAGTTGTAGCACCATCTTTGGTCAGCCAATATGCTAATGTTCCGGAAATCACTACGGGAAAAGCGGTCACTGCCATTAAACAGATCGGATTTCATTCCGTTATTGAAGCGGCTCTCGGAGCAGATATGGTTGCATCTATGGAAGCCGAGGAACTTGCAGAAAAGGGATTTCTGACATCCTCTTGCTGTCCTGCTTTCGTCAGCTATATAGAAAAAAATTATCCGGCTCTCAATCATCATGTTTCTCACAACCTGTCTCCCATGGCGCAAATCTCCAAAGTAATTAAGCAGATGGATCCCACTGGGAAGGTTATTTTTATTGGTCCCTGCATTGCTAAAAAAGCAGAACGGCAGAATGAAGCCGTGAAAGACTACGTGGACTGTGTTCTTACTTTTGAGGAGATGCAGGCCATGTTCAGCGCTAAGGACATAGAACTTGAGGCACTTCCAGAGACTCCTCTTGACAATGCTTCTTACTTCGGGCGTATTTTCGCACACTCCGGGGGTCTTGCAACCGCTGTTGAACATGCACTGAAGGAACATGGAATTACGCAGGAGCAGTTTGATTATAAACCGATCTCCTGCAATGGAATATCGGAATGCAAGTCAGCATTGCTGAAAGCAAATAAGGGCGTGCTTTCTGAGAATTTTATCGAAGGAATGATTTGCGAAGGGGGTTGCATCGGTGGACCTGCTTGCCTCTCTCATAGCTCAAAGGATAAAAAGCTGGTGGGTGATTATGGCCACCTGGCGATTGAAAAGACCATTGCGGATGCCATTTCCATATTTGATGAAAATGCACTTTAGTACCAACCGAAAGAAACGAACGCAAAACTAGAATGAACTACAGAAAGGCAAGTTATCACAAATGATTATATATGTTTGTATCGGCAGCTCGTGCCACCAAAGATCTTCCTATCACGTAATGAAAGAGCTAAAATCTTTGATTGGTCAAAATGGGCTGGAGGGGAAGGTAAGTCTTCATCCAGCCTTTTGCCTCGGCGGCTGCGGGGACGGAGTAACTATAAAAATAAATGAAGAAATCATATCAGGTGTTGGTATGGGCAATGTTGCAGATCTGTTTAAGGCGAGGGTGCTGAAAACCTGCTTATAATAAGGGGGCAAATATGAACATTCTCCAATTTGAAAAGGTAAATTGTAAAAACTGTTATAAATGTGTCAGATATTGCCCGGTGAAGGCAATTGAGGTAAAGAATCATTATGCGCAGATCCTGACGGAGGAGTGTATCCTCTGCGGGATTTGCACCATTGTATGTCCGCAGAAAACAAAAGGAGCAATCAGCGAAACGGAAACGGTAAGGGAAGCAATACGAAATGGAAGACAGGTGATTGCCAGTGTGGCACCGTCGTTTGCTGCTTATTTTTCTGTATCCTTTCAAGCACTTCGAACCTCCTTGCTAAAATTAAAATTTACTGATGCCTATGAAACGGCGGAAGGTGCGTATCTCGTCAAATCTGAGTATGAGAGAATGATTGAGGAGCAGCCGGAAAGGGTTATGATATCCTCCTGCTGCTCTTCTGTGAATCTATTGATCCGGAAATACTATCGCAGCTGCATTCCCAATCTTGCTCCGGTGCTGACTCCCATGCAAATCCATTCCAGAATCCTTAAGGAACGCTTTCCCGATGCGTTGATTGTATTCATCTCTCCCTGCATCTCTAAAAAAGCAGAGCGGTATCAACATGGTTCATTCGTTGACTACACTATAACCTTTGAGGAACTGGCAGTACTTTTTGAAGAAGCGGGAATTCAGACGGAGCAAGAGGATCTTAAAATAGAAAAACAATATCTTTCCAGGAATTTTCCGACTCACGGTGGGATCTTATCTACTATGAGTCGAAGGGATCGTCATAGTTACCTATCGGTCAGCGGATTCCAAGCGTGTGTGGAAGCGATAAGAGATGTCGAACGTGGAGCACTGTCCAGTTGTTTCATTGAAATGAGCCTCTGTGAAGGGAGCTGCATCGGAGGCCCTTCTTTCAGGGAAAAGGGGTTTTCTCTGCTCTGTTCGAAAATGAGAATGGACCAGAATGTTTTGCCTCCTGGCTATGACGAAGATTATAATATTAGCAGCGATACTTTGATGGAGCAGGTGTTCACCAGTTCGGAGAAAGGTTGCAGATCCGAACCTTCTGAAGCTCAGATCAAAGGAATACTGCACAAGATGGGCAAGCGCAGTAAAGAGGATGAATTAAACTGCAGCATGTGCGGCTATGAATCCTGCCGAGATAAAGCGGTGGCAGTGATATACGGTAAAGCGGAGATCAACATGTGCCTGCCTTTTATGAAGGAGCGTGCCGAATCTTTCTCCAATCAGATCATGAACATCACTCCGAATGCGATTTTGGCAGTGGATATGGATTTGAAGGTTCAGCATATTAACAGCGCTGCTTGTAATATTTTCAGACTAGCGCAAGAGGATATTAATGGCCAGCCGGTATCTCGCATTCTCGATGAGTTTGATTTTGTGTATCTTCTAACAAGCGATAAGGATCATTATGAGAAAAATACATACCTCGCAGAATACAATGCTTATTTGAATCAGATCTTTGTCTTTGATAAAGCAAGCAGTATGGTAGTTTGTATCATGAAAGACATCACAGCGGAACGTCAGAAGAAAAATTTTATCATGAAAAAGAAAATACAGGCAGCAGCTATGGCAGATGATATTGTAGATAAACAGCTTCGCATTGTGCATGAAATCGCGTCCATTCTGGGAGAAACAGCGGCAGAAACCCAGATTGCTATTCATGATCTGAAAGGAACTATTTTAATGGATGATGATGAAGAATCGTTGTGAGTGAATCCGAAGGAAGGAGAAAAGCATGTTTGAACGACAGATGCATTTTATAGAAACGGGCTGCGTTTGTATTAATAAAACCGGTGAGCCTATCTGCGGGGATTTCTTTCGGCTGTTTGAAAATAAGGATAAAAAGGTATTTGTTCTCTCGGACGGGTTAGGAAGTGGCGTGAAAGCGAATATTCTTTCCACTTTAACCGCTACGATTCTGGGTACGATGCTCTCTCACGATATTCCATTGGATGAATGTGTCGGAACCGTGGCTGCTTCCCTTCCCATCTGCAGGACAAGAAAGCTGGCTTATTCTACTTTTACGGTACTGCAGTTAGAGCGGAATGTTGCTCATTTGGTACAGTACGATAACCCCAGTGCCATAGTGATGAGAAATGGTAAGCGGCTTGTATATGAGACTCAGGTGCGCTTTGTGGGTGAAAAGGAAATCCACGAAAGCAGTGTTCCGCTTCAAGAGAACGACATCCTTGTCCTGATGACGGACGGCGTAACCAATGCAGGAATTGGAAAACTTGCAGAAAATGGCTGGGGCACCAATGATCTTGCTGAATTTCTGGAAAGGCTTGAAGCCAATGAACTGTCTGCTCCAAGGATCGCGGCAAGAATCGCAGATGGATGCAAGGTACTGAGCGAAAATTCTTTGGATGACGATACTTCAGTGCTTGTGGTAAAAATCAGGAGCCGCCAGGTTGTCAATATGATGGTTGGACCACCGGAAAACAAAAACGAGGATGATAGTATCATGAATTTGTTCTTTTCCAAGAATGGAATTAGAGTAGTGTGCGGCGGAAGTACCGCGCATGCCGTGAGCAAATACATGAATAAACCGCTGCGTATGCTTTCGGACAGCAGCGGCGGAAACGTTCCGTATATGTCGCAGATGGACGGAGTTGATTATGTGACAGAGGGAATTCTCACGCTGAAAAAGGTATTGGAACTCTGCACAGCATATCTCGAGGATCCTATGATTTTGCTCGATCTTTGCCGCGAGACAGATGCCGCTTCCCAGTTAGCGGTTCTTTTGATTGAGCGGGCGACCGATATCAATATTTATTTTGGCATGGCGGCAAATGTATCTCATGAAGGAACAGAAATTGACTTTGATACAAAACTAGCGTTGATCAAACAGCTAGAAGCGTGCTTGAATCGTTTGCAGAAGCAAATCAAAATCAGTTTCTGCTAAATTATTGATGGTTGTTGATGGTATTTGATGGTTGTTGATTACTGCTGCTGATGCGATAATGATGATGATGGTTGTTTTTGTTGTTGATCTCTGATGTAGTTGATCACGCCTTGGGCAAAATAATCACTGCTGCTTTCTGCCAGATCCATCAGCGTGCTGAAAATATCCAAGTTTCTCGCATACTCCCCTGTCAGAAAAGTTGTTGACTCATCAAGGGTTCCCCTGAGGTTATTAAACAGCCTGGCTTCCCACTCTTTCTCGTCCCAATAAGGGGAAAGCTGGGAGACAGAAGCTGCTCGTTCGGAGGCATTCTGATATAAAAGCTGTGTAATACGGCCAATATCCTCTGTATTGCCAGCAAGCTGGGCTGTAATGAATTCATCAAGAAGATCAATAAACTCATTCAGTTCAATATCAAGGGCATCTATTGCCGGATGATTCCCAAAAAAAAGCCTTAGATTCCTCACATAAGCTGCAGGAACCTCCCGAAGCCTATCCTTAACTTCATCGGCATTCCCGATACCAGCATAGCGGCTGAGCATATAGTTGCGTACCCATGTGATCAGTTCAAACCAGAACATCCTTATTTCATAAATTCCATTCACCTGCTCCAAGGTGAAGCACTCCCGGATAACCTGAGGAGAATCTGCCCCTATGTAATTCTGACCTGAGGTAATATAATCATATATTCCTTTGGCAAATACGTCACCCATGATATTTGTAAGATTTGTATGAAGATCTAATAACGCTATATCTTCCTGATAAATACCAGATGCGAATGCGTTGCCTTCTTCTATTGTGTATTGGAGATAGGTTTCCAGCATAATACGCCACTGTTCTTCATTCCAATATGGATTGATATCTGCAAGAAAGGCTGCATTTTCCTGGATCGCATTATAAAAGCGTTCTAGGTTTCTCTGGATTGCTTCCGTATCCCCTGCAATATGCGCTGATATTGAGTCTCTGAGGATAATCGTATATTGTAATAGATACCCTGCATTTCTTCTGGAAATTTCACGTCCGAAAATAATCTGAATCATATCACTAAAATTTTGTACCTCATGATACAGACGACAAAACAACTCTTCTTCTGTCCCAATTCCGGCGTATCGACTGATCTGGTAGGCTCTCGTCCAGGTTACCAGTCTCCTCCACGCAATTCTGACGTTAAAGATCAAATTCATCTGGCTATATGTAATACACTCGGGATCAAAACTGTTGTTCATATAGTCACTGCTCCTCATGTCATAATAATCAATATATTATTAAAAAAAAGATATGATACTAAAGGATTGATTTAATTCAGAATGATGGAGCGAAACTCTCATTTTTAAATCAGTTTATAGAGACACGAGTGTCGTTTGCTTTGGTGAAACGATAAAGACATAAGCGTCGCTTTTGATTTGAGCGCAAATAGATTTGTAATATGCAGGCTTGTCCTTTATAATAATTGAGATAGATTCAACAATATTGTTATTCGAGATGATAACTCAAGCCAATAAATTGGCCAAGTTGCCAATGGAACGATAAAAGGGGATGTGGAGATGAACATAAAAATATTATACAGAAATGCGATGCAAATATTAATTTTATTAATATTTCTCTATCTGATCAGCATAAAATCATTGGCCGTCTATGCCGTGCTTTATTCAATAGAAGCCATGTTCTTACTTTTCTATACACTGACTTCAAAACTAAGAAGAAGCGTAAAATGGATGCTGATACTCCTCTATTTATTGTTATTGTCGGCACAGCAGGTATTTCTGGTGATGTTTAGTTTTGCTGGAGAGCTGACGGGAATGGTATTCGTTTTAAAGAAATTCGCCGCCATACTGGTTATCTTTGCTCCGGTAATCGTTGCATATCTCACATACCTCTATTCACTCAACCTGCAGTTCTTTGCTCTAGGGAAGGATGCGGCTGTAATCAGCTTTGAATTGCTAAAAGAGGCGCACAGCCGGGCGGAAAGCATGAAAGAAAATCTCCAGAAGAACGCCGATTCATTGAGACCGGAAAATTTAAGTGAGATAGCGAAAGATCTTCCGAGACATAGTTATAGCAGATATCTAAATCGAAACACACTCACGGAAGAATATTTTGAAGACTGCAGAAAAAGTATGGATGATGAGAACCTGTATGTCGTACTCTCCAGCACTGGAAGCCCTGCCAGCGAAATCATTTCGGTATTTACACAGAAAACATTTAATCACGTCTCTTTGAGCTTTGATCAGGAACTAAAAACGATCATCAGCTACAACGGTGGAGAAAATGTGTCGCCTCCAGGCTTGAATAAAGAGTACCTCGCATCCTTTCGAAAGAAGCAAGATGCATCCGTACTGGTTTATCGGATCCGGGCAACCCAACTACAGAAAATGATCGTTCTGGATAAGATCATGGAAATCAACAGCAAGGGCAGTGCTTATAATCTTGTGGGGCTTGTAACGAAATTTTCAATACGGCCCAATATCATGTTCTGCTCACAGTTTGTATACCTTATGCTGAAAATAGCCGGTTTGTCATACTTCACAGATGCCGCAGCGAAGGTAAAACCCTCTGATTTTGTTGAGCGTGATTACTACAGAAAACTTGAATTCTGTTATGAAATCAAGTTTAATGAATTGGAATTATAAATGAGCCTCATTCTATGATTCAGGCCTAAAGATGATAGAATTTTATCGCTGCCGCAGGCTGTGGTTTCGCACTTAGTAACATAGATGTTGCATAGAATATGTTATTATTATCATAATATAATAAAGAACTCGGCACGATAGGAATTGTCATTACGCGTAAAGATTATCTATTATAAATAAGCGATCTTATATATGAAAGCTCTGAAAGCAGGAAGAGTAAACGTTGGAATATCAGCGGTTTCGTCAAGAAAAATACAAAAGCGACATTTGGGTCTTTTTGGTTTTTTCTACAATGACTACTTTTCAATTCTATTCTGTACACATTCAAGGCTGATGTAATTAGGGTATGAAATCTTAAATTAATTCAATCATTTCTTTTGAATAACGATTTACAGCATAAAAGTTGTATGGTACAATTGGGACAAAATGTAGTAAGGAAGAGAATATGGGCGAACACAAATATAAAGAACTCTCAAACAAGCTGCGGACAGACATTCAAACGGGAGTCTATACGGAAGGGCAACGGCTTCCTAGTGAAAATGAACTGGTTGATCAAACCGGTTACAGTCGGCAAACAATACGTCAAGCAATGAGCCTGCTTGAAAAGGAAGGACTCACCAGCCGCATACGAGGTAGCGGCACCTATGTACGCAGCGCAGTACCAAAAAGAGCTGCAACACATAATATCGCAGTGGTAACAACCTATATCGGTGAATATATCTTTCCTGCTATTTTGCATGGTATTGATGAAGTCCTATCGGAAAACGGCTATACTCCCATGTTATCTGCAACCAGGAACAGGGTGGATAATGAACGAAGGATTCTTACAGAGTTTCTCCAAAAACCCATTGATGGAATCATAGTGGAAGGTACGAAGACGGCACTTCCAAACCCCAACATAGATCTTTATGCCCGCTTTAAAGAGCTTGGAATTCCCGTTGTATTTATCAACGGCTTTTACCCTGACTTGAAAAAGCCCATCTATGTGGTAGCAGATGATCGGGCAGGGGGACGAAAAGTGTGTGAGGAATTGCTGAGAAAAGGTCATCGAAATATTGCTGGTTTTTTCAAAAGTGATGACATTCAAGGACACAGGCGTTATGCGGGATACGCTGATGCCTTGCGTTCGGTGGATTTGCCAGTCAGTGATGACCATGTACTCTGGTTTACCACTGAAAACTGTGATGAACTGTTATCCAGTCTCACTATGAGCACCCTGGAAAATTGCACGGCGGCTGTTTGCTATAATGATGAAGTCGCGATGAAGGTGCTGAATGTTCTCCAATCAAATGAGATTTCTACCCCTGAGCAGATTGAGCTTACAAGTTTTGATAACAGCACTTTGGCACAGCTATCCGCAGTGAAGTTCCTCTCTCTGGCGAATCCTAAGGAGCAGCTGGGAAGGCTGGCTGCGCAAAAACTTCTTAACATTCTGCAATATAAAGAAGAAACTCCTTCGGTACTACCGTGGAAGATAGAGTGAATCAACATAAATAATAAGGCATAATCAAGGGAACTGAGCTCATTCGAGTTCGGTTCTTTTTCTTGTTATTTTCCTTGTTATTTTCCTGGCGTTGATCCTTCATAATCGGAGGTTGATAAGTTGTATGCACAAATTAATGCAAATTAAGCTCAACTTTTCTGTAATAAACATAAAAACACAGCTAGATTGACAAAGAATCGTAAAATAACATCGATAATTCCTAAAAAAACGTCATTTTGTGGGAAGGTAAAAAAAATATACCGGGTTAATCCTATAAAAAAACCAAAAATGTATATAAGTTGTATTGATAAAATTACGGCCATATGTTATACTCGTTTTGCATCCGGGGAGTTG
The DNA here is from genome assembly GCA_015243575.1 of Clostridiales bacterium. Lineage (NCBI taxonomy): Bacteria > Bacillati > Bacillota > Clostridia > Peptostreptococcales > Anaerovoracaceae > Anoxybacterium > Anoxybacterium hadale. Next base: position 2,106,833 of record CP042469.1, on the reverse strand, counting down.
TCTACCCCTGGAATAAGCGTAGCATTGACACAGAAAGAGAATCCTTCGGATTTTATCGGAGATTAGCCTCAGAAAGCAGAGGCTCCCGATGAAATAAATATTTCATTCCCCTAATGCATCTGGCCATCGCATGCGATGTCTGGTGCCAATCTATTTTAGAATGGAGAGAGTGTTATGAAACGAAAAATTCTAAGTATGATCCTGTGTTTACTTCTGGTAGCGGGTATGGTGACAGGATGCGGCGGCTCGGGAACTGATTCCGGCGGTTCGAACAATGGTGGAGACAAGATTAAAATTGGGGTTTCCATCTGGAGTTCCACGGATACGCTGGGAAGTCAGTGCAAGCAGATTATAGATGCTGCTGCTGCTGCCTTGGATGTAGAAGTCATGTATGTGGATCAGGGGCATGTCTCAGAGCAGGTAACGGCTTCTGTTGAAACCCTTGCAGCAGCAGGTTGTGATGGTATTGTCATCTGTAATTCCTCCTCTGCTGAAATGACCTCTGTCATCAACACATGTACAGAAAATCAGGTCTATGTATCTCAATTCTTCCGTGTTATCGACGAAAAGACCAATCCGGATGAATATGCGCTGGCAAAAAAATCCGAGTACTACGTTGGTGCAGTTCATGAAGATGAAATCGCTAACGGTATGAATCTGGTCAAGATTCTTTGTGAAAAGGGTTCCCGCAAAATCGCGCTTGAAGGCTGGCAGGCAGGTGACGCTACATTCCTTCTGAGGTGGGAAGGATATAAAAAGGGAGTTGAGGAATGGAATAAGGCCAACCCCAGTGATCAAGTTGTTCTTCTTGAACCCCAATATGGAGGGACCACCTCTGACACAGGAAGGTCAACAGCTGAATCCATTTTGTCTGCGAATCCAGACGCCGATGCTCTAATTGTAGCTGGAGGCGGAGGAGATACACTAATTGGAGCTTTGGCAGGAGTGGAAGGACTAGGTTTGAAGGGTAAAATCAATGTCGTATCAACAGATTTCCTCCCGGATCTGGATGCTCAGCTTGCGAGCGGCGGAATGGCAGCAGAATCAGGCGGCCACTACTGTGATCCACTTTTTGCTTTTATGATGACATATAATGCAATCACCGAAAAATACCCTACATCAACGGACAGCTTCTATGAGATTCTGTTCCCGTATCTTTATGTATCCTCCTCTGAGGATTATTCCAACTACGCGAAGTACTTTGTGGATGAACTCCCCTATAATGCCGATGAACTCAAAGCAATGGGTGAAATGAGCTTTGACGATCTGGCAAAGACAGCAGGAGCACTGTCCATTGCAGATGTACAGAAAAGACACGCACAATAAAATTAGTATGAGATTTTGGGGCCGCAGTTCTTTGCGGCTCCGAATTTTAATCTCAAGTTCAGATCTAATATGGATAAGGAATGGTGCACATGAATACGGGAATGCGATTAATGGAAATGAAAAATAATAAATTCTTTGGCCGTTTCTACGGCATACTGCTGCTTTTGCTCCTGGCATTTTTCTTTTGGGGCATCTTTAAAATACTATCACCGGATAATTTTGGAACGCCGGAAAAGATGTATTACTATCTTCAATCCAGTATTATCTATTCAGTGGGAGCCTGTGGTTTTTACTTCATAGTTGTTATGGGACTATTCGATTTCAGTATCGGGGCGAATGTAGTCCTATCGGCTATTGTAGGTGTAACCATGGCGAAGCAGTTCGGCTATGTGGGTTTATTGGTGGGAGCAATGAGCTGCGGACTGCTCATCGGATTTTGCAATGGTATTTTGTATGCAAAGCTAAGAATTCCATCTATGATCGTAACTGTGGGATTGATGCTGGTCTTTGAAAGCCTTGCTTATTTTGCCTCGGGTGGGCAGAAGCAATCATTGGATTCCTCGCTGCAGTTCTTTGGAAAAGCGCCAGGTAATATGATATTGGCACTGATTGCCTTTCTTTTAACCTTCTTCATACTAAAATATACAAAGGTTGGTACCTACTGTTACGCAATCGGGAGCGACGAATATGTTGCAAAGAATATGGGAATCAATGTTAACCGATATAAAATTCTAGGGTTTGTTCTGCTTCACTTCTTCGTCGGCATCATGGCTATTTTATCTGTGAGCTTTGGAACTTCAATGACTGCAACTACGGGGATGGCGTCCATGAGCCGTAATTTTACACCACTAATGGGTACGTTTTTTGGTTTAGCGTTTCGAAAATATGGAACACCAGTGCCGGCGATGATCATCGGCGAGTTTATTATATCAATTATATTCAATGGATTTATAGCGTTGGGGGCTCCGACCACCATCCAAAATGTTGTGACAGGAGCGGCACTTCTCACCATAGTTGCTCTTACCACCAGGCCTGCAAAAGGCGTAGTAGTGAAGTAGGAGGGATTTAAAATGGGTGAAATTTTATTACAAGCCGAAAGTATATGCAAATCCTTCGGAATCACGAAAGCGGTTGATGATGTATCTCTAGCATTTGAAAAAGGCGAAATTCACGGGCTGATTGGAGAAAACGGATCCGGTAAATCGACCTTCGTATCCATGCTATGCGGGATCCATTCCATTGACAGCGGACGGTTTCTTCTTGATGGGGAAGAACTGCATGTAAAAAATCAAGTTGACGCAAATAATAAAGGGGTCTCGATTATCGTACAGGAGATGGGAACCCTCTCTGGTTTGACTGTCTCAGAAAATATTTTCCTTGGAAGAGAAAGCCGTTTCGTCCGATTCGGTGTTAAAAATACAGCTGCAATGAACCGCGAAGCGTCAAGACTGCTGGAGAAATATGGATTTGGTAAAATCAACAGTACAGCTATGATTGATCATTATTATTTTGAAGACAGAAAACTGATCGAAATAGTGAAAGCAACCTACTTCAATCCTAAAATCGTGGTGGTAGATGAAACCACCACAGCGCTTAGCCAGATTGGAAGAGAAGAGCTCTACAAACATATGAAGCGGATTAAGTCTGAAGGTAATACAGTTATCTTTATTTCTCATGACTTATCAGAGGTGATCGACTTTTCGGATCGTATTTCTGTTTTGCGGGACGGAAGGTATATCGACACCGTGAGAAGCAGTGAGGTGAGTGAAGATGATTTGAAACGACTGATGGTTGGACGCGAAATCGCAGGGAAATATTACCGAACCGATTACGGCAGTTCGATTAGCAATGATCCGGTGCTTTCCGTTAAGAAGATATTTGTTCCGGGGCAGATTCGTGATATCAGTTTTGATCTCCATAAAGGTGAAATTCTAGGATTTGGCGGTTTAAGCGAATGTGGGATGCATGAAGTCGGAAAGGCGATTTTCGGTGCTTCTTATGATCGAAAGGGAGTTGTGTCACTTAGCGATGGAACCAGAATCGAATCGATTCCCGGTGCAATTCGCCATAGTATTGCTTACGCTTCAAAGGACCGTGACAATGAATCCATTATAGTATATGACACCATTCGGGATAATATTGTCCTTCCATCAATGCATGAGCTTGCAGACCGGAAAATCATCAGGAAAAGAAAGCTGGATGCTTTTGCTGCGACTTATGCCCGTATGATCAGTGTCAAGATGACCGGAATCGATCAATTTGTATCCAATCTGTCCGGAGGTAATAAACAGAAGGTTGTTCTTGCCCGCTGGATTGGAAAGGATTCGGATATCATTGTCCTTGACAGCCCAACCCGAGGTATCGATGTCAAGGTAAAAGCTGATATTTACGCTCTGATGAGTCAACTAAAAGAAAAGGGGAAATCAATCATTATGATTTCAGAGGAAATACAGGAGCTTTTAGGAATGTGCGACCGGATCATTATCATGAAAAACGGTAGTATCAATGGAGAATTTCACAGGAACGAGCGACTGAATGAGGAAGACCTTATTCGGAAGATGGTTTAGAGGGTGAGAAGATGACAGAGAAAACAAAAGAATTGACATACAAAGATATTTTGATCGGCAAACTAAGGAGAATAAAGGGGGCTATAGGAAGTTCACAGCTTCACGACTTTTTTCCGCTTATTGGATTGCTGATCATCATAGCAGTCTTCGCTGTGATGACAGATATGAGAATTGTTGAAGCAAAAAGTATTAATCTGATCCTGAGCCAAGTTTATGTACTGATGATAGCATCTACAGGGGTATTCCTTGTGATGACAATTGGGGGGCTTGATTTTTCTCAAGGCTCAATTCTTGGGATAGCTTCCATCGTAATCAGCTATTTGTCCTTTTATAGTATTCCGCTGGCTTTGGCTGCAGGGATTATGGCAGGAGCTGCCATTGGAGCGTTTAACGGTCTCTTTCATGTTAAATGTAAGATTCCATCCTTCATTGTTACAATATGCACCATGTATCTTTTTAGGGGGCTTTGCGCTTACATCACAACCGATGCACCCGTAGCTGCCGTAACCAGCATTACAGGATTAAACCTTACTTGGCTAAAGATTACATTGACGGCTGCAGCGTTGCTGCTTGTCTATGCAATATTCAGCTTTACAAAAGTCGGCATTTGTTTGAAAGCCATCGGCGCAGGTGAAACGGCAGCGCGATTTTCAGGAATTCGAACAAATTTGACCAAATTTTTTATTTTTGTTGCAGCCGGTGGATTAACAGGTTTTGCAGCATTCCTGAATGTTGTAAAAGTAGGTTCGATCACTGCTACGGCGGGAAACCAGCTGGAGACACAGATCCTGATTGCTCTGGTGCTTGGTGGCCTTCCAATCTCAGGAGGTGCAAAGGCTAGATTTTCAAATATTGTGATTGGTACGCTGATTTACTGTATCTTGAACAATGGACTGGTTATGCTAGGCCTTGACACTGCAGTGCAGCAATTAATCAAAGGAGCAATTTTCTTATTTGTTGTAGCCTTGACCATTGACAAAAAATCACTTCACATCATCAAATAGCTGATTCCTTACAAATTACAATAGGTTGTACATTTTTCTTCTCCTCAAATGAAACAACACCCTTCCAAAGCCGGGAAGGGTGTTGTTTCATTGGGGAAGTGAGTTCATTAGCCAATCCTATAACTTTTTATAAGGTAGGCTCTCTGTGATAAAAATCTCTAACCCATTGCTCCACTGAGCTGATGAAGTCCAACGTGGCAGCAGAAGCAGTTTCTTTGGAGCGAATGGCGATGGCAAGTTCGCGGTAGGCCTGAACCTCAAGCTCTTTATGAACCAGGGGAAAGGTTGGTCCTCGGAGGCTCAGCTCCGGAAAGATGCTGAAGCCGAAGCCTTTGCTTACCAGAGCCATGACAGCATGATCATTTTCAGCAGTCATGAAAACATCCGGCTTGATTCCATGGCGGGAAAACACTTCATTCATTTCGGAGTAGACACCCTCTTTCAGCTCGATATATGGGTATTCGGAAAGAGAGGAGATCGGATAAAAGGGTTCCTTGGCCAGCGGATGATTTACCGGAAGGATCACCAGAAATGGATCACTTTTCAAATGGATCACTTCCAGGTTGCTTTTACATGGCAGAATGAGAAAGCCGCAGTCTACATCGCCTCTGCGAATCAGCCGCTCCAGTTCATCAATATCATCTGACCAGCGCAAATCGAACTCTACCTTTGGATGATCCTTCAAAAAAGTTTGGATCATTCCCGGAAGCCAGTGAATGGAGACGCTTGTAAAGGCTGCAACACGAATGGTGCCGGATTCAAGGCTTTTCAGTTCATTGAGTTTCACCTGCAATCTGCGCTCGCTGTTACAGACGTCACGAATCCAGGGGAGAAGCTGCTCTCCGTCCGAAGTTAGCCGCGCGCCTCCGTAATCTCGGATGAATAGGGGGACATCTAACTCATTCTCAAGTGTATTCAAGATATAGCTAATCCCAGCTTGGGTATACCCGAGGGCTTCAGCAGCCTTTTTAAAGCTCCCCAGCTCAGCGGTTTTAATAAAGGCTTCATACTTTTGATTGTTCATAAAAATCACCATATAAGTATTTCTTTAAATCGATAAAGGAAAATCTCGTTTTACTTATAACCTGTATTGTATTATAGTATAGGAAGCGCTGGAATGCAAGCAGAGAGTGGAGTAAGAGCACTGCATTGGAATGCTTGCTTGCGGGGGAAGGCTGGTTAATAAATGAAAAGAAAAAGTACAGTGTTTTACGGTTCACTCCTTTTACTGGAGTGTTTTATTTGGGGTGTAGGCAATCCCATTATGAAAATAGGTTTGGAGGTTGTTCCTCCGTTGTTTTGTCTGGCAGTACGATATTTACTTGCTTTCTTATTGCTTCTGCCCTTTTTCGCTAAGAGACTGAAAGCGAATATGACCAGAAAGCAGATCATTCCCTATTTAATCATCTCAGCCTGTACCGCTGCAGCCTTTATAACGAGCGCGTTTTCATTGATCTATACGACTGCAACCAACGCAGGGTTTTTGATGTCCACTGCAGTACTCTTTACTCCGTTTCTATCATATTTTGTATTGAAATCGAAACTGGATAAAAAACATGCATTGCCTATTGCAATTGTTATCGTAGGATTATATCTGCTTTGCAGCGGTGACGGAAGATTCACTTTCGGTTTAGGTGAGTTCTTTGGGATCTTGTGTGCAATCGCTGGTGCTTGTATGTTGGTCTTTAGTTCCAAGTATCTTCAGGATAATGATCCTTTTACGGTCACGGTTATGCAAACCGGATTCACCGGGCTTTTTTGTGTGATCTTTGCATTGATTTTTGAAGACATTCCAAGTCTGGGAAGCATCCCGATGATCGGATGGGGTGTCATCATATATTTGGCGGTGGGCTGTACCTGCATTGCGTATCTTTTGCAAAATATAGCCTTAAGAAAGGTCCCGGCAACCTATGTCGCTATGTCTTTCTGTTCAGAACCGATTTTCACTGCCGCAGCATCTTACTTTCTCTTGAGAGAGGTACTGTCGATGAAAGGTGTTATTGGGGCAGGACTTATTATGACGAGTATCATTATGGCATCATTGATGCCTGAAGATATTCCAGAAAAACAGATTCATCAGTTAAGCGATAAAGTGAATGAACCTGCTGTACCCATCAGGTCATCTCTTTAGATACATTTGTTTACAGGAAAAAGGGGATTTAAAATAGGATTTTATGATTCTATTTTAAATCCCCTTTTTCCTTCAGCGGGTACGATTTCCTCTTTCAGGGTTACCGATCCAAGCTCAGATCAAATGACTCCCCAACGGGTTTGAAATCATTGCTCAACCGGCCGCTCTTTTCCGGAAATGCCACCGCATAAGGCTGCAGCGATAGTACCTCAGCTGAATCTAAAAGAGGCTCGGATAGCTTGAAGGCACCTCTCTCTTGATTTCTGTAGCTCAGATAGAAGATAACTTTGTTGCCCATCTGATCGGTACCTTCCAGATTCATGTCATAAGAGCGTCCTTCCTCTTTGGATGGTTCCACTGATTGGAAATAGATCTTGCTTCCGATACTATTGCTTGTGAATTCCGTAAGCTGGATCAATTCTCCATTGGGTAGTCTATAGGAGACCTGCAGCGGAATATGAATGGTGTCGGCTGCCAACGCTGTACCGCTTGCTTTGAAACGAAAATCCCAGTTCCCATTGATTTCTTTCCCTTCAGGGCTGGTGAAATCATATTTGATTTCAAAATCAAGTGGATCAGCAGTATACTGCTCGTTCAGCTTATAACTGATCACTGATTCCAAAGTTTGTTCGTCAATCTTTCTGAGTGATCCCCCGGCGGATTCCGACGCTCTTTTGCCATTGATGTAAATGTTGGCGGATGCGTGCAGGCCATCATCCATTTTTTCACCCGATTGTACGGTGGAAGACACGAGGAGCTCATCATGGTCAAGAATTACTTCGTTCAGTGTAACTGTATAACCTTTACTGCTGCGGGAGGTACTCACAACAGTAACATAGTCGTCAAGCTCTTTTTCGATGCCGAGATAACTGGCGATCTGCCAGCTTGCACTCTTCGCAGCGGCTTGAATCTCATCCGCATAGGCGATTCCTCCGATCATAATTGCTGCAATGAATCCGCAGATTGCTGCTGAGGCTAGCTTGCCGGTTCCAGCTTTCAGAAAGCTGCTTCGACTTGCTTTACCGGTGCCGGACTGTTGGAGATGGCTACCGATTTCGTTGGTACCGGATTGGTGGAATCGACTTCTGATTTTGGCGGCTTCCGGCTGTGTACAACCATTGTCTAATCTGCCGGAAGCTTTAAGATCCTTCAATATGCGTTTCTGGTCTACCTCGGATAATTCTTCTCTTTCATAGGAATCGGGATCTGTTTTGATATCGTTCAACATGGAATATATCTGATTCATTCGATTCGTTCCTTTCTATTTTGTAAATACTCCCTTTGAATTTTTCTTCTTCCCCTTGAAATACGGTTGTAGAGTGCAGACGTGCGAATCCCCATATCGGCAGCGACCGTTTGAACCGTCTCTTCCTGAAAAAAGAGTCGGATAAAAAGAGTTTGATCGGATGGATTTAAGCAAGAAAGAAGTGCTGTTGTCTCCTCCGATAGTTCTCGCTCCAGGAATGGGGCATCCGTTTGAACACCGGTAAATGCTTCCGTTGTCTCCAGTGACTCCTCGCAGGAGTAGCGGAGATGCCTTCTCATGGAGTCCAGTGCTTTGAAACGGGATACCCCGGCAAGCCAGTTTTTAAAGGTGCTTCGCTTGCTGTCATAGCTTTCGATGTGTTCCCATACAGCAAGGAGAACATCGTTGACGCATTCCTTTTGAAGCTCAGGCAAATTGTGCAGGTGTTTTCTGGTGACGGTCTGGATGATCCAGCCGTATTCCAATAATACGTAATCAAGGGCTTTTTCATTTTTTCTATTTAATTGCTCAATAAAATTCTTTTCTGTTATTTTCATTACACGCTCCTGTGCAGGATCCTGATTTTGTAATTGGCCTCTTACACAAATTATTTCGCAACGCAGCAGTTGATTTCTATCAAAATACTTAAGAAAGCATTAATTTATTTTTAATTATAGCAGGATCGCCTATTTTGATCGAGAAAACATGCTATGCTGAATAGGAAAAAAATTTTGAACCGATTGCCAATCCCGGTGCTCTTATATACAGGTGCACCAAACAAGGAGGGGGATTTCATGAATGAATCCGAACTGATTATAGGGATCCAGAACGGCGACGCGGACTCTTTCAGCAGAATCTTCGATCGTTATAAAGCCAGAGCGGTGAAAACTGCGTACCTGATTACCGGAAATCAGGCGACGGCAGAGGATGTGGCACAGGAAGCATTTGTTAAATGCTATTTGGAAATCCGGGGGCTAAAAGACCCGGAACGTTTCAAAACATGGTTTTACAGACTCTTGGTCCGCACCGCATGGCGACATTCCAAATTGGAGAATAGAAACATTCCCGTTTCTGATCTGCCGGAGAAAGGGGATTGGAACCGGGAAATCAGTAGTGAGCAGATGTATCTGCAGCAGGAAATGTCTGAACTGCTTTACCGCCAGATCCAGCGTCTGGATGAAAAGAAACGGACAGCAGTGATGCTTTATTATTACGGTGAGTTGAGCACGAAAGAGATTGCGGAAGTCATGGGGTGTCTGGAAGGCACTGTAAAATCCAGACTGTATTTTGCCCGCAAGATATTAAAAAATAATCTGGAGCGCTTAAACGTGAAAGGGGAGGAGTATTATGGGAAAGCCGGCTACGAATCCGGTCATTGATCGAAGGATTGCTGAAGTACTACAGGACAAGGCGCGGGAAGCGGTTGTCCCGGAATTCCTGCTGGACAGGATACATGCTGAAATTAATGAGAAAGAAAAGGGGTATTGTGAAATGAATAAAGGATTTTTTAAAGGTATGGGAATAAAAGGGATGAAGCCGGTGGTAGTGGCCTCCTTGATCGTCATCTTAACTGCTGCAACCAGCTTTGCAGCGACACAGATCAGCAGCTTGGTAAGTACTTCAAAAGATGTTTTTGATGAGTTTCCTACGGCAAAGCAGGTAGAAAAGGCAGTGAACTACGTTCCAAACTATGTGGACTCCTTCTCAAACGGATTTTACTTTAAAGATGCCTCGGTATCCAGCACCAAGGCATTGGACGGAGACAAAAATACGGTAAATGCATATGAGGGAATCAATTTCAACTATACGAAGGATGGTGCTTCCAAGGAACAGTATATCAGTCTGAGTGCAGACCCGAAAACGGAAGGCATCAACGACACTGAACTTGGAATGAATGAAGAAACGGTTTCCTTGGGAGATATGGATCTGATCTATTCTAAAGTAACCTTTAAGGTTACTCCCGAAGGCTATATTCCCACAGCAGAAGAACAGAAACTCGTAGATCAGGAAAAAATGTGGCTCAGCGAGGGTTCTGAGAAAGTTGAAGTGACAGAGGTTCAGTATCTGAGATGGATGCAGGACGGGATTTCCTACAACCTCATGGATAACGGCTTTGCTGTCGACAAGGACGATTTTATTAACATGGCAAAGGAAATTATTGCAGACTAATTTTAGAAGTGCAGAGGCAGTGGCTATCTGATATGGAAAGGTGCCAAGGCCTTGGACTCCTGAATATCGACAAATGAAAAGCTGGGTGCTTCAAAGAAAAGCGCCGTCGGCAGACGGTTATCGCTTATCTTTGGGCACCCTGCTGCATTACTGGGCTTAGATTCTACATATAATGAATTCGATCTTTATATTTCTCAAATAGGAGCTTATTAAATTCAGAGCCGCCGTCGACGTTAGCACTGCGGAAAATGGGAGGCTCCACACCAAACTCCAGCAGATATTCTACGGTTCTGATCAGAAGCATATTAACGATGGCGCAGCCGATGACGCTTGAAGTAGGTGCGATTTTCTGATTCATCCCTTCTAAAAGCATGCTGGAATCTTCGAAATCACCACAGTTGTCAATGACAATATCGCAAAGGTCGCAGAGCTTTTTTCCGCTCTTGTGACGTGAAGTGACGCCTTTGGTGTAGGTCATATTCGTGATGCCGATGGTGAAGATTCCGCGCTTTCGTGCTGCATCAGCCATCTCGATTGCTGCGGTGTTCCGACCTGACACGGAATGGAGGATCAGAACATCGCCTGCCTGAATCGGAGTATTGCTTAGAATGATAGAGGGATAGCCCTCTAATTGTTCCATGTCGCTGGATTGGGTTACCGGGCGGGTATTCAGCATAAACTCTGCAGGGAGTATGGCGTTCATTACAGCCAAGCCACCTGTACGGTAGAACATCTCCTGTGCAATGATCCCAGCGTGGGACGCACCAAATACAAAAATGGAACAGCCATTTTTTATGGCAGTTGCCATGGAAAAGCCGCTTTGATCAATGGACTCCCATTGTGTTTCTAAAGCACGGTTTAAGATATTCAGTAGGTGTGCAGCATAGTCAAAACACTTGCTTTTGTTTTCTTGTTCCATCATCGCCATTCTTCCTCCTATTATAGATTAATTGTCTTCTATTCCTTTTTAGATCAAAATTCCTATGTCCATATCTTAATTCTCGTGGATCGCTAGCATTCGTTGATGCACAGCACTTGTCTTTCATCCAACGATACGTCTGTATAAAAGAGCTTCATCTCTATAAGTATCCAGTTCCTCAAGCATTCCTTCCAGACTGATAAAATTCATTAGCTTCAGGATAATATTTGCATCTTCAGGATTGGTTGTGGAACCAAAGCAGAGAATATAATGCACCGGATCATTGATCTTATGACCGAAACAAACCGGAGTACTCAGCCGTACCAATGAGATTTCAAACCGATTGACCCCGTCCCCCGGGCCGGCATGCGCAAGGGCGACGCCGGGACAGAAAACGAAATAAGCTCCGTTGGCAATAACCGATGCTTCAATGGCGCTGAGATACTGTTCGATAATACTGCCCCCAGCAAGAAGCGGGGAAGCTGCCAGCTTGATCCCTTCTTGCCAATCGCTGCATTCCGCATCCAAAATAATGTTTTGCAACGGGAAAACCTCTTTCAACTTACGGATGCGTCCTTCCGATTCTATATGATTGACTTCCTGGAGCTTTCTTTGATACAGCCGCTTCCTCCGTTTTTCTTTTTTTATTTCCAATAGAATTCGCTGCAGCCCGATGATGTCACTATCATCGAGCATTGGAGAGACTTTGATGGAGCGATGGGTCATATCCGGAAGAACAATGGTGGAAATAATCAGATCGAAATCACGATCTTTGGCGGTATCGGATAGCTTATGGGAGGCAGTGGAAGCCAGTATTCTCAGGTTGAAGTTGGCTTTCAGCTGTTCAACCAGAAAATTTGCTGTCCCAATGCCGCTATGACATACCACGATGACTCGCGGAATGGTATCCTCTTCGAAATAGCGTTCCACGCTGACTGCAAGATAAAGTAGAATATACGCAATTTCATCATCGCTGAAGCGATAGCCAAAATGTTCCTCCAGTGTGCAGCAGTTTTTCTGCACAAGAGAATAATATGCGCTGTATTCAGATAGGATCTGATCGCGAAATTCATTATACAGGACCACCCCGTTCTTGTAAGCTTTTTTCATATCCTTAAGGTGGTTGCTCAGCTGGCTGATCAGCTGTACATCTTCGGCAAGAGGAATCGATAGCGCTCTTCCTATTTGATCCAAAAAATTGATCAGGACCAGGTGGGTCTGCATGCAGGAATTATCCTCGATACTTTTTAGATTATAAAAATGACATTCATACAATTTACGGGTAAGCCAGACCTTTTCGTTATAGGGAAATATAATCCCGACAGCTGCAGATACACGGGCTTCGATAAACTCTACAACTTTAAAAGAACTTAGCCTGCGGACCGATTCTTCTTCCGCTTCATCCGGAGCAATCAGAAATCCTCCTTTGATCCGGGCTACAGCCAACTTAAGTGTAAACAGGATTTCCTCGAAACGAGCATCAGATATGATTGCTGAAAAGTGATCTTCAGCATTTTGCAAGATTTCGGATAAATTTTGATAAACAGGGTCTTTGAAGCAAACTTCATTCATGAAAAAAGCATAGATATTGATTTTCCCTCCAAGCTGTAGAAACGACTCCGCTGAATGAAAGACAATTCTTGTAATCAATTCCCGCCTGTCTTTTTCTGTTGCTATCAGGCGGTAACCTTGGCTTGTTGACGAGTGAACAGCAATCTTGTAACGGCTGAGAAGATGGCGAACCTGTTCCATATCCTTCATGAGCGTTACTCTGCTTGCGTTGAATTCCTTCTCTAATGAAGAGAGGGTACAGGCTTTGTCAGTTAGTAGAAGCTTCAAAGCAATAATACAAATCCGTTCTTCGGAGGAGAGCTTGTAAAGGTAAAAATCCCTGTCGATAAGGCGGGATGCAATCAGGCTGCCATCGCTATTGCTCCCCAGAAAAGAAATGCCCTTGCTTGTTACCTGAACGAGATGAGCCAGTTCCTGTTCTCGAAGAAAGGCAGTTACGTCCTGCATGTAATTTCTAGCGGAGCGGGTGCTCACCGAAAGCTGGCGTGACAGATCGTCATACTTGAAGCTCTGACCAGGAGAACCGATCAATATGGTCAATAATTCGCAGGTTTTCTTATTCACCAAGTTATCATGCCCTCCTTCGGCACTGGGCGACACAGTATTTTACCAATGCAGTATCGTTGGCAATCCCAACTCTCTTTGTCGATCCTGGAGCGTTGGCAATCCCAACGATCTTGGTCAATCCTGCATCGTTGCCAACTTATGCTACTACCATTTTAACTATTCCCATTCTATGGAGTAAAGTTAAATTTCCTTCCGAGAACTGTGAAAGAAAGTGTACTATGAACCCGGTGTGCCAGATGATAGGATGAGGATGTGTAAGAAAGCAAATCGTTTGAGACATTTAAGTCAAGAGGGGAGGGTTGTTTTTGGAAGAGATACTCCAGAAGAATCACATACGTGTAAAAGAACCGGCAGCAACCTGGGAAGATGCCATCCGCAGAGCGGGAAGCGTACTTGCCGAAGCAGGAAGCATCGAACCGGAATATATGGACTATATGATTGAATCAGTGAAAGAATACGGACCTTACGTAGTCATTTCGCCAATGCTTGCCATCGCGCATGCCGCGCCCGGCAGAGGGGTCATCCGCAATGATATGTCGCTGATCACCTTAGCTTCCCCTGTAAATTTTGGCTCGGAGAATGATCCGGTTTCCGTTGTTTTGTGCTTTGGCAGCATGGACCCGACTTCGCATATCTATCGATTGACCAAAATAGCGGAATTACTTTCTAAGGAATCTCGAATCAGTGATTTGGCCTGTGCTGCCACTGTAGATGAAGTCATAACGATACTGAATCGCTAAGGAAGGTTTCGCATCCATTGCTTACTGGAGTTTTAAAATCAAATGAGCAAGAAAGATAAGCAAGTAAGATAAGCAAGTAAGAAAGGAAGGAAAGAATGGACATAAAGAAAATTCAGGCAGTCTGCGGCTTTGGCTGCGGATCCTCCCTTTTTTTAAGGATGAAAATCCAAGACATTCTTAGGGAGAACAACCTGGAAGCAGAGGTCTTTTGCGGAGACATAGGAACCTGCACTACTGCTCCATGCGATGTTATCTTCACCTCGGCCGAATTGGCTGAACAAATCATGAGCCGCACAAAAGTGCCGGTTGTACCGATCTCAAATTTTATGAATAAGGAAGAAATCAGAGAGAAAACGTTATTATTTTTATCGAAATCATAAGGAGGGTAACCATGGGTGTTCTTAATTTCATTATTAATGAAATCTTTGGTCAGGGTGCAATTTTTCTGGCAATCGTAGCCTTGATCGGTTTGATACTCCAGAAAAAATCTACCAGCGAAATCGTTAGGGGAACTTTGATGACTGCCATTGGGTTCTTTGTACTGTCTCAAGGTACCGGCATTATCGTAACCAGAGCAATTGATGGTCTTTCGGGAGCATTTAATACAATGATGCCAACAGCCAGTGGGTCACCGGATATTGATATGACGGTTTATGGTACCCAGATCGGTATCGTAATGCTGGTAGCTTTCGCATTTAATTTGTTTTTTGCGCGCTTTACGAGATGGAAATCCATCTTTCTGACGGGACACATGCTCTACTGGTTTCCCTATGTGTTCATTGCGGCCGGTGTGGATGCCGGACTTACGGGAGTAAAGCTGGTGGTTCTTGCGGCAGTCTTTACATCAGCATATATGGTCATATCACCCAATCTGATGAGACCTCTGGTCAAAGAGGTTACCGGAGATGATAGTTTCACCATCGGACACCCAACGACGATTTTATCCGTTATTTCCGGATACCTTGGGAAGGCAATCGGAAACAAGTCAAGGTCAACGGAAGATTTGAAGATTCCCAAAGGACTGGGATTCCTCAGAGAAGTATCCATTACCGGCTCTATTGTAATTTGTATTACCTACGTGGTCATGTATTTCATTCTACTGTCCAACAAGCTTAACCCCGGTGAGGTATGGGGCTATGCGGGAGGATCAACAGGGGCGTTTACATATATCTTTACGAAGTCGGTATTCTTCGGTGTTGGTATCACCATCATGCTCCTGGGGGTTCGGATGCTCATTGCTGAGATTGTTCCCGCATTTAAGGGTATTGCTGAGAAACTCGTTCCCGGAGCCATACCCGCACTGGATTGCCCGGTCATTTTTAACTATGCTCCCAATGCGCTGATTATTGGATTTATCGTTGCAATGATTACCTCCACCATTACAATCATCATGACAGCGGGAATGTTCCCTACGATCATTATTCCGCTGACCGTTACCTGTTTCTTTGAAATCGGAACGGCAGCCATTATTGGAAATGCAACAGGAGGAGTAAGAGGAGCAGTTGTCGGCGCAGCATTGAGTGGTATTATTATGATCTTCCTTGTAGGCTTCGGCTCCTACTTCTTTGGGAACACAATCAATAACTGGATGCTGGTCTACGGCGGGCAGGACTTCTCTTTCTGGGGAATTCTCGAAGGTCTTGTGGCAAGGCTAATCCTATAAAGTAAATTTATAAATCTAAAATTCATTTAAAAAAGGCGGCAGATCGGGTGAGAATCTGCCGCCTTTCTGCAGAAGGAAGAAAACAGAAAAAACGGAAGAAATAATTTATTTCGTCAAAATATGATGAAATACGACAAGCTTTATGGTATGATTTGGTAAAATCCTCCCGTGCAAAGAGGTTGTCAAAAATCATGAGAAAGAAACCGTTTAAAATTAAACTGACAATACTGATCTATGTTCTGTGCTTCATCAGCATAGGACTATACAGTATTATCCAATTTAGATATACGGAGCAGGTATTTCTGAACAAGTTTGAGCAGGAAAAATTTATGGTGGAAGAACAGGTGCTTCTTGCGGTGAAGGATGCAGATGTAAACTATTCCATGCTTGAGCTTCAGTTTGATGAACAGATCCGGAATGCCCTTTATGATATGCACTTCCGTTACATGAGGGATGGATCACTGAAACTGCCTGGGCACGCTATTGTTCCGGGAGTGAATTACTATGTGATTGATGAGAATAACAGTGTCATTATGACGACCGATCCCATCGATAAGGGACTCTCCTTTCAAGGGATACCGGAATTTGTAGCGTTTCTTGACAGCGTGAGAAAGAATGGGATCTACTTGTCCGACAGACTTTCTTTTTCCGTCAGAGATAACCGTGTGATGCGCTACAGCTATCTGCCCAGCGGAGACGGACGTTATATCTTCGAAGCAGGTCTGAACATGAAGATCATGACAGAAAAATATGAAGGAATCGGCTTTGAATCAATTGAAAAAAAGATCAGAAAAAATCATGAATTTGTTGAATCGGTAACGGTATATGATCGGGACGGTAATTCTTATATTTATGATCCCTCTGGTGGACTGATCAAGATGGATTCTAAGAAACTTAGCATTTTGCATAGGGCGTTGGATGAAGAAACCTCCATCGATCAGTCGGAAAAAAGGGACGGTTACCATCGCTACTATCGGTACATTCCTTATAAAATAGAGAATGCCATCGGAACAAATCAGCAGAACATCATTGAGGTTATTTACAACGATAAGCACCTTCTCAAGGAACTGAACGAGTTGGAACGATACACGTTCAGCATTAGCCTTGTCTGGCTCGTCATGTCGGCTCTTTTGAGCATATTTCTGGCTCGCAGCGTATCAAGGCCAATCGAAATTATAACAAAAGCCGTGCATCAGGTCAGCGCAGGCAACTATTTTGTTGAGACAGACTTAAAGACAGGTGATGAACTGGAGTATTTAAGCAAAAGCTTTGATCAGATGGTCAGAACCATTCATGAACTGCGGGAAGAGGACTATGCCAGAGAGGCAGAACTGGAAAGAGCGCTTGCGGAAAATAGGAGACTTTACTATGAGACCGTCAAAATGCTTGCCAATGCCATCGAAGCGAAGGACCAGTATACAGGGGGACACTGTGACAGAGTGAAGGATTATGCAGTCCTGATCGGAGTAGAACTGGGTCTGCAGGAAGGAGAACTTCAGAACCTAATCTATGGCAGTTTGCTCCATGATATTGGAAAGATCGGCATTCCGGAGGACATTCTTCGCAAAGAGGGGAAACTCAGCGATTTCGAGATGAATCTGGTGCGCCAGCATCCAGAAATAGGTTTCCGCATCCTTCATTCAACACAGTTTTTGATGGAGTGCAGACGGATGGTCTATGAGCATCATGAGCGATTTGACGGACTCGGTTATCCCCAAGGCTTGAAGGGCTTGGATATTGATTTGTATGCTAGGATTATCGCTGTGGCGGACAGCTATGATGCCATGACAACCATCAGACCGCATCGGAAAATCCCGCTGACAAAGGAAGAGGCCATCGGTGAACTTATTCGAAATTCAGGAACACAATTTGATCCTAACATCGTCGGAGCATTTATTGATGCTTTTGCAACAAAAGGCGCAGCAGGCTGAATGGACAGCCTGCTGTAATTTTTTATCACGAAAGATCGTTTCCTGTCGGAAGTGGTACCAGTCACATTTTGATTACAAATAATTTGTAATCAAGCAATAAAATATTGCTATAATTATGGCCCTAAAAAGAGGTGAAACAGGCACTTTTACAATAAATACTACAAGAACATCAAAAACATTTCCTATCATCACCAATCTTTTTTGAATATGATTAAGTCGAGTAATTGTAAGACTTTTCAGAAAATAAGGAGAGGTATTATGGAGAAATTCTCATTCCAGGATCAGCCACAGCTCAGAATGCTTTCAAATGATCAGATTTCTACCATGCATGAAAAGGCCCTGGAGCTATTGGAAAACACGGGAGTCTACTTCCAAGGTGAGGAAGTCTTAAAGATTTTTGACCGAAGTGGTGCCAAGGTAGACTTCCAGACAAAAATTGTGAAAATCCCTCCTCAAATGGTTGAGACTGCGGTGAAGAATGCACCCTCCTCTTTCACGCTCTACAGCAGAGACGGAAAGCCATCAGCCGTATTAGGGCAAGGAAACGTTTATTTTGACCCGGGTTCATCCGGAATTCGTATGCTGGAGTCTGACGGAGAAACAGTAAGAGAAGCTGCCTCTGAGGATCTTGTTAAGATTGCTAAAGTCTGCGAAGCACTGCCACATGTGGATCTGCTGGCAACAGCACTCACTCCTTATGACATACCAAAGAACATTGGGGATAGTTTCAGAGTTTACGCATTGCTGAAACATTCTACCAAACCTTTCATCACGGGTGCATACTCCGCTGACGGAGTGAAAGCCATTCGGGCACTTCTGGCTGCTGATGCCGGAGGATTTGAAAAACTTCGGGAAAAACCCCGAGCCGTTCTTGATATTACATCCATCCCTCCTTTGAAATGGACTGAGGTCAGCTGTCGTAATCTAATGGACGCTGCCACATATGGTATGCCCATAGAAACCATTTCAGTTCCGCTGCTTGGAGCAGCCTCTCCGGCTACTCTTGCCGGCTCCGTTCTTCTTCATACTGTTGAGACCCTCAGCGGTATTGTGCTGACCCAACTGATTAATCCTGGAAATCCCATGATCTACGGCAGTGCGCCGATGTTTTTCGACATGAAGAATATGACTACTTCCCTGAATTCAATAGAAACCAGCATGATTGCAGGGGCTTGTTCCCAGATGGGTAAATATTACGGAATGCCTGTCCATACCTATGCTTGCCTGAGTGATGCAAAGCGCTGTGATTCGCAAGCCGGACTGGAAAGTGCTGTAAGCGGTATTCTTGCTGCATTGGCTGGAATCGATATCATATCGGGGCCTGGCATGTTGGATTTTTGTAATACCTTCAGCCTTGAAAAGCTGGTCATAGACAATGAAATCTGCGGAATGGCACATAGAATCACCAGGGGAATGGATTTTTCTGAAGAAACCCTTGCCGCGGATCTGATTGCCGAAATGGGCTCACACGGTGATTATCTTTCCACAAGGCATACGCTAAAATGGTTCAAGAAAGAACCCTATTTGCCCTCAGCGGTAATCGACCGCCAGAACTGCGAAAAATGGAAGGAAAGGGGGGCGAAAACAAGCTTTGACCACGCCAGAGAAATCGTATCGGAGATGCTGGAGAATCCAAAGGCTCCGCCGCTGTCTCGGGAAATCAGCGATGCGCTGGATCGTGTGTGGTTTCAAATTGCTGCTGATGACGGTGAGCTGGATGAAGCTGCAGTCAAAGCAACGTTTGTATAGCGAAATAAAACAGCAGATAAGATGGACTAGTTTTTCTGAATAGGAACCATAAAAAGTAAATCGAATTTTATGATTTAAAGGAGGTTACCTGATGGAAGACGTTAAAAATGAAGCCAGCCTAAAAAGAAGTTTAAAGCAAAGACACCTAACCATGATTGGACTTGGAGGATCAATCGGTACCGGACTATTCGTTGCATTGGGTTATAACATTACTGCCGCGGGTCCTGGAGGAGCCTTACTAGCCTATATTATCACTGGTGCACTTGTCTATTTTCTAATGACTAGCCTTGGTGAAATGTCAACCCAAATCCCTGTTACAGGTTCGTTTTCTTCCTACTGCACACGTTTTGTGGACCCGGCATTTGGGTTTGCCGTTGGATGGAATTATTGGTTTTCTTGGTCGATTACAGTCGCGGTCGAGCTTGTTGTAAGCTGCATTCTCGTAAAATTCTGGATGCCTGATGCCAATAGTGTCCTTTGGAGTGCAATTTTTCTTGTTCTTGTATATTTACTGAATTATTTTTCTGCTCGTGCCTATGGAGAAGGCGAGTTTTGGTTTGCTGGCATCAAAGTTGTTACAGTTGTCGTGTTCCTCATCATGGGAGTGCTGATGATTCTGGGAATCATGGGGGGGCAATCACCTGGTTTCAGTAACTGGACCGTAGGAGAGGCACCCTTTGTGGGAGGCGGTCTGGCTGTATTGGGTTGCTTCCTTTTTGCCGGATTCTCTTTCCAAGGAACTGAAATCGTGGGAATTGCATCCGGAGAGACGGAGCATCCGGAGAAAACGGTTCCGAAGGCCATAAAAAGCGTCTTTTGGCGTATTATGATCTTTTACATCGGTGCGGTTGCGCTGATTGGCTTTCTGCTGCCGTACACCGATCCAAATTTATCTAAGACCGGCGTTGAAAATTTGATCTATAGCCCATTCACCCTTGTGTTTGAAAGAGCAGGACTTGCAATTGCAGCTTCCTTGATGAATGCAGTAATCCTTACTTCGGTGCTTTCTTGTGGGAATGCTGGTCTCTATTGTTCCACCAGAATGTTATATTCTCTCGCTGAAGAGGGTAAAGCTCCCCAGATCTTTAAAAAAGTTAATAAAAGGGGAACTCCAATCTATGCATTGAACCTTACCACTCTAGTTGCAGCTCTTTGCTTCCTTACCGCTGAGTACGGGCTGAATACAGTCTACTACTGGCTGCTTAATGCATCTGCATTGACTGGTTTCATCGCTTGGCTGGCTATTGCGATGTCTCATTATGCGTTCCGACGTGCTTATATTGCGCAGGGACATCGGATTGAGGATCTGAAATATAAAGCCAAATGGTATCCCTTTGGACCCATTCTCTCCGCTGTTCTTTGTGTATGCATCATCTTGGGTCAGTTCTATGCCTATGGTGACTTTACCTTCATGGGCTTTCTCGTTGCCTACTTCGGTCTGTTTATCTTTCTGATTTGCTACTTTGGTTACAAATTCATAAAGAAGACAAAGATGATCAAGCCTGAGGAAGCGGATCTGGTTTACTACAAATAGGGACTGTAAGTTTCGGTAAATCAATCTATTCGTAGAGCACTATGAACTTAGATCCGAAATGATGCTCATTACTGAAAAAGCTAAGACTGCGGTCTTGGCTTTTTCAATTGATTGATCCATATTGTTTTTCTGACATATTGTCCACTTCCTCTGAATAAGATCTAAGGAAACGTACACGGGTTTAAAAAAGTATGTTGCCCGATGACAGTTAATTTTTTAAAACGTATGATGAGGAGTCGACCATGAGTAAACACAGTGGATTAAATCCCTCCGAAGTGGCTGAATCAAGAAGGGCCAACGGGAGCAATGAACTGGAAAAAAGAAAGAGAAAGGGGTTCCTGAGTCAATATCTGAGCAGTTTTGGTGATCCTATCATCAAAATTCTTTTGGCTGCGCTGGCATTGAATATCATTTTTCTTTTTCGAAATGCAAATTGGATGGAATCAGTGGGTATTGCCATTGCAGTCTTTCTTGCTACCTTTGTTTCCACTCTTTCTGAATACGGAAGTGAAGCGGCTTTTGCTAAATTGATGGACGAAGCAGAGCAGATCCGGTGCAGACTGATGCGCTCCGGGAAACCCGTCTCTGCTTCTATTTCTGAGGTCGTGGCAGGGGATATCGTGCTGCTTCAGGCAGGGGAGAGAATTCCTGCGGATGGGATATTAATATCGGGAAGCCTCAAAGTAGATCAATCGGCATTAAATGGTGAGAGCAAGGCGGTGGCAAAATTGCCTTCGCGTGATTCGTCAGTACCTGATGCAGTGAGAAACTGGGACTTGCTGTCCTTTGACCAATTATTCCGAGGAAGCGTCGTGGACGAGGGAGAAGGCATCATGGAGGTGGCAAGGGTCGGCAACCATACTTTTTACGGTCATATGGCAGCCGCAATGCAGGAGGAAACTCGAGACAGCCCGCTGAAAGTGAGACTTGGACAGCTTGCAGGTACCATCAGCAGGCTTGGTTACATCGCAGCTTTTCTTGTAGCAATGTCCGATCTTTTCAGTAATGTGGTTTTGAACAATCACTTCATGCCTCAGTTGATCCTCCGGGAGCTGACAAGCTTTCCGTTAATGGCAGAGCATATCCTGCATGCGTTAACTCTGGCGATTACCATCGTTGTGGTTGCTGTGCCGGAAGGGTTACCGATGATGATCACCGTGGTACTATCCTCCAACACCATGAGAATGATGAAGGACCATGTTCTGGTGCGTAAACTGGTGGGAATTGAGACCGCAGGGAGTCTGAACATCCTGTTTACGGACAAGACTGGAACGCTGACACAGGGGAAGCTCTCTGTCAGTCACTTTATTTCCGGTGACGGCAACGTTTATCAGAACAATGACCCGTTGAACAGAGAATCCAGACTGTTTCATCTGATGACAATCTCCAGCTTTTTTAATACCGGTGCGGTATTAGCCGGCGACGAATCACTGGGGGGCAATATGACTGATCGGGCTCTATTGGACTATGTGCTGCCTATCTACCGGGAACCGGATGAATATATCAAACTGGATTCCATCCCTTTTAACAGTACGGATAAATTTTCTGCTGCAAGGCTCTGTGGTCCGATGGACCTTTCTCTGATAAAAGGGGCACCTGAGTTGTTGCTTTGGAAATGCACAAGATACTATGACGAGGAGGGAAGGATCAAGGCCTTATCCAACCTGCAGAAACTTGAAAAAATCCGTCGGGATCTGGCAAATCAGGCAGTCAGAATGCTGGTCGTGGCAGCATCGGACAAATGGCCGCTGGATAAAAGCAGCCTGGAAGACTTGATCTTAATCGGGATTGTTGGAATCCGCGATGAGCTGAGATTGGAGGCCCGCCATTCAGTAAGGCAGGTGACCAATGCCGGCGTTCAGGTAGTTATGGTTACTGGAGATAATAAAGAGACGGCTGTTGCCATAGGAAAAGGATGCGGTCTGGTGGAGAAGGAAGAGCATTACAACGTTATAACCAGTGCAGAACTGAATCGGCTTTCAGATGAAGAGGTAAAGACTGTGCTTCCGCAAATTCGAATTGTCGCAAGAGCGCTTCCCACCGACAAGAGCAGGCTTGTAACACTGGCTCAGGAAATGGGGCTGGTGGCAGGGATGACAGGGGACGGCATCAATGACAGCCCGGCACTGAAGCTTGCAGATGTGGGATTTGCTATGGGAGATGGAACGGAGGTTGCGAAGGAGGCAGGGGACATTGTCATTATGGATAATAACATCGCCTCCATTGCAAAGGCCATCCTATACGGCAGAACCATATTTAAAAGTATTCAGAAGTTCATCGTATTCCAGCTGACGATGAATCTATGCGCCGTTGGCGTATCGCTGGTGGGGCCTTTCATCGGCTTTGAAACACCCATCACAGTGATTCAAATGCTTTGGGTCAATATCATTATGGATACGCTTGCAGGCCTTGCGTTTGCGGGAGAACCGCCGCTGGAAGAGTATATGGAGGAACCGCCCAAATCGAGAGAGGAGCCGGTTTTAAACGGAGGGATGATCAACCAAATCTTATTTGCAGGTCTTTTTACAATCACGATCTGCATGCTGTTTCTGTCCGTTGGTTTTGTGAAAGCGTTCTATCACTATCACCTGAATCCGATCTGTTTTTATTCCGCATTTTTTACCTTGTTTATTTTCTGCGGATTATTCAACAGCTTTAACGCCAGAACTCCAAGAATCAATTTGACAGCGTACCTTAGCAGAAATCCGGCATTTATCCTGATTATGTCCATGATAGCAGTTGTACAAATTGTACTGATCTATTTCGGAGGGAGCATGTTCCGCACGGGGAGTCTGGCGATGCAGGAGCTTATCTTTGCAATCTGTGGTGCGGCAGTGGTGATTCCAGCCGATGTCCTCCGCAAAATTGCCGTAAAGAGAATCTTTCCGATTTGGAAAGAAGGCGATCAGAGCGCATCTGATGAAAAGATATGCCAATAGCTCAGAGAATATCTAGTGAAAAGATCTCTTCAAAAAGTACGGGTTTGCTGAAGTAATAGCCCTGAATAAAATCACAATCAAGTCGTTTTAATAGCGCAAGTTCTTCTTTCTTTTCCACACCTTCCGCGATGACAGAGAGCTGAAGCTTATGCGCCATGATGATGATCGATTCGAGCATGCTTCTTGTCCTTGGATCCCTTTGATTGCTGATAAAATTCTTGTCAACCTTCAAGGTTTGAATGGGAAGCTTGTTTAAATAAGAGAGTGAGGAATAGCCTGTGCCGAAATCGTCAAGTGCGACACGCACCCCGATGCGAAGCAGCTCTTCCAATGTTTCGGTAATCATTCCGTCCTTATGATGAATAAAGACATTCTCTGTGATTTCAATCTCAAGTAATTTAGGATCAAAGGAGGTCTCTTCGAGGATTTTTTTGAGATTTGAAGAATAACCTGGGCTTTTTAATTGAATGGGTGATACATTAACGGCCAGTGTATAGCTTGTATTTCGCGCGCTATTGAGACTGCCGATCTGGCTGCAGGCCTCCCGAATCACCCATTCTCCTATGGGAACGATGATTCCCGTATCTTCAGCAACAGAAATGAATTCTCCGGTATCCACATTGCCTAAGGTATCACTGTTCCATCGCAGCAGGGCTTCGAAGCCCCTTATCGTGCCGCTTTTGGTGCTTACCTGAGGCTGAAACACAATGTAGAACTCATCAAGTTCAGGAGTGCTGCGAAGGTGCTGCTCAATTTTTAATCGCTTTTCAATCGCAAGATTCATAGAGGGTTCATAAAATGCAAATGCACTTTTTCCCTGAGCTTTTGCAGAATGAAGTGCTATGTCTGCATATCGTAGCAGTGTATCAAAATCTTTTCCGTGGTCTGGATACATGCTTACACCAATGCTGATGGAAATATAGATGCTTCTGTCACAGCAAATAATGGAGTCCATAAATTGATTACGAATATTTTGTATCATGTCAAAAACTTCGCTGTAATCACGATCAGGTATCAGGCATGCAAATTCGTCGCCTCCAAGATGAATCAACTTGCAGGGATCAGCCATACAGTTTTTTAGTACTCCGGAAACATTAATCAGCAGTTCATCCCCGAAAGAATGACCGAATGTATCATTGACATTTTTAAAACTGTCAACATTGATATAAATCAGAGCCATATTTTTTGCAGATCCCAGATAGCTTTTCAAATCGAGCTTCTGATAAAGATATGCTCTGTTCTCCACCCCGGTCAATCTGTCGTGATATTCCAGGAACTCTAATTTGACATCTTTTAATTCGATTGTGCGCCTTATCTTTCGGAAGCGCCGCATACTCATGGAGAGGTATAGGATAATCATCACTAAATTTGCCAGCAGGAAGACGATCAGAGGGATTACCACGTAGTGAATGCGCGCTGGATCTCTTACGCAGATCAGTGTCCAAGGAACAGACTTCAGCTCTGCAGTGGTGACGATACCGCCATTGCCCGGAAATCTCAAGTAGGCATCCGAAGCTTTCGTTTTTGCTGCTCTGGAAATGAGTTCTTCGTAATAGCGATTTTGTTTTTTTGTTCGATTGGAAAAATCTTTAAGCATTACGGGACTGTTTTTTCCTTGTATAAGGGCAATACTAAGGGTATCGTCGCCGATACCCTGGCTTGTTAACATTTCAGAACAAATTGTAGGAAAATCAATGATCCCAATCAGCTCCATTTCGCCCGAAGGCATAGAAATTGTGATGGCAGCTTTCTCTGATGAAAGGGTAATACTAGCAGGTGATTGGCTATCATCCCGCTTATCCACAAGCTGGATCGATTGGAACACCGTCTGGTTTTCCTCGAATTGTCTGAGGAGCAGTTCTGTGTTTTTTGAATTTTCGTCTGCTTGATGATAGCTGAGAAGAATTCCGATCTGTTTTAAAGCTTGGATACTACTGTTTAGCTGTACGTCTACACCGTGTGCCATTATCCTGGTTTTCTCCTGTTCCTTGTCGATTTCATTTGAAATCGAATCGTAATAGAGCCAGGTAATAAAAAGTAAACCGATTAAGAGAATCGGCATGATCACTATGAGATTGTCTTTAACTAATGTCTCCAGTCGTTTTCTGCATTTAGCCGAATTCATTTTTATCTCCACTTAACCCTTTTGATCTGATTAGTTGCCCATTATTTGGGAATTCGTATTATATGCGTATGCTTTGCATGACTCGGTAGAATTGAAATCTGAAAGTCCGTGCTGCATCGTTTTTTGCGCTGCTTACCGGAAGAAAACACAGAATGCCTAGTAGTATGATGGGAAATCGAAATTGAAATCCGTAGTGTAAATTAATATGACGATATGTCACATATTATATCCATTTTAGTCATTATTTGTCGAATTGTCAACTTAAGGATGACGTTTTGTCATATTGTTTGTATTAAATTTGCATAAAATATAAAATAAAGTTGGGAGGTGAAGAAATGGCATTCAACTTGAACCTAAGGAATGCAAGGGTATCAATGAATTTAACGCAGTCGCAAGTTGCAAAGCAGCTTGGAATCAGTGTTTCTACGTATACGAAATATGAGACTGCATCGAATGAGCCTGATCTTAAAATGTTGGTCAAGCTTGCAGACTTCTATCATCTCTCTGTTGACTTTCTTCTGAGAGGCTATGTGGCTTTAAATGATAGTAAAACCGCTTGCGATTTGCAGCTCTCTCACGAAGAAATAGCTTTGCTCACACAATACAGATGTCTGGATGATGTTTCGAAAGGAAGATTATTGGAGCGTTTGACTGTGTTGCTTGAGATGACAAAGTAATAAACATCTGAAATGTGCAGCTTTCTTTATCCGTAATTTTCATGTAGTTCCCGGAATTACCAATGGAAACGCGGATTAGAACATATTAAAATAGTAAGAAAACCGTGAAAGGGAAATCAATGCAAAATAAATCAATTAAAATAAAACTGCTTGTTGCCGGAAGCTTGCTTGCACTGAGTATCTCCATTGGTGTAGCAGCAAATGATCAAGTCCGTACGAACCTGAGCGGTACGCTAGTTGGTCAAGAGGAAGAGACTGACCGAATCCTAGAACAAAAACCTAAAGATTCGGTTGCGCTTTCCGAAACAGAGTCTGCGGAAGGCGCTGCCTTAGCGGAAGGAAAAAGCAAAGAAGACGGCTTGAAAAGCAGCACCAGCACTGACAATCACACGGATTTGGAGCCAGAAGGATACATAGCTTATCTTGCAGAGCAGCAAAGGGACGCAGCTCCTGCGTCCAGAGGCGGCAGCATCAGAGAAGAACAGAAACAGAACACCGAATCCCAATTTTCGAATCAAGGTGCTGCTGTTTTAGAGGATCAAATAACAACTTCTCAACCAATTTCAGAGAGCGCTCAAATACCTGATGCTTCCGGGGCTGGATCCAAAAACGAAAAAGAGGAGGCTTCATCTGAAGACCAGGAACTTGACCTCCTTGCAAGACTGATTACTGCTGAAGCGCAGGGGGAACCCTACGAGGCTCAGGTGGCTGTCGGCGCAGTCGTTCTGAACAGAGTGAAAAGCGGAGTATGGCCCGACTCTATTGAAGGAGTAATCTATCAGAACATCGGAGGGTATGATCAATTTACGCCTGTGGTCAACGGCTGGATTGACAAGCCTGCAAAAGAGTCCTGCATAATGGCTGCAAAGGCGGCGCTGCGCGGAGAAGATCCAACAAAGGGCGCGCAGTTCTATTATGATGATACAACAACAAACGAATGGATTCTGGAAAAAGCCGTTTCTGTTAAAATAGGCTGTATGATATTTGCCTTTTGACTTGTCTGCTGAGAATTTTACATGGAATTAACCAATTCTTAACCTGTCCTTTTCCATCGGAGATATCCCTTTGTGCTAAACTATAGGAAGAAGAAACAAAGGAGATCTCCATTATGGACAACGTGACGCAGGATTTAAACAATATTATCAGTAACAGAGAGATCAAGACAGTGTTTCAGCCCATTATCTCTCTTCGTGACGGCGAGGTGTTGGGTCACGAAGCGCTGAGCAGAATTACATGTGTGACGAACATTAAGAACATTGAGGAACTGTTCATTCTAGCAGGGAAATACAATTGTTTATGGGAGCTTGAGCAGCTGTGCAGAACAAAAGCCTTTGAAGCTGCCTTCCGCTTTATGGTTCCGCCCTACGACAAAAAGCTCTTTATCAACGTCAATCCAAATGTTTTGCACGATGAAACGTTCCAGAAAGGATTGACGAAGGAGTATCTGAATCAGTATCAAATCTCCCCCAGCAATATCATTTTTGAAATCACTGAACGGAATATTATTAAAGATCTAAAGGGCTTTATTGCCACCGTATCCCATTATAAAAGCCAGGACTATAGAATTGCCATCGACGATGCCGGAGCTGGCTATTCCGGCTTGAATCTCATCAGTGATGTAAACCCCAACTATATCAAGCTTGACATGAAGCTGATTCGCAATGTCGACTCTGATGGGCTCAAAGCGGCTCTGGTAAAAGGCATGGTTGAACTTTCCAAGATTTCAAATATCCATCTGATTGCAGAAGGGATCGAAACAGCAGAGGAAATGGAGGCACTCATCGTGCTGGGCGTGCAGTACGGTCAGGGGTATTATATCCAGCAGCCGGACTGTGCGGTAAAGGAAATCAGGCAAGAAATCATCACGAAAATTAAGAATGCAAATTCCAGAAAGTACGATGCTATTACGAGCAGCATCTTTAATACCCCTATTAAAAACCTCTGCACAGTCACAGAAACCATATCGCCGTCAGAGCTTGTTCCCGATGTTTTCGATGTTTTCCGTCACTCCCCTTCCTGCATCGGTCTATGCGTATTGAAAGATAAAATTCCAGCGGGAATTGTGACCAAAGAGCGGCTCGCTTTGAAACTCAGCGGACAATATGGTTTTGCACTATATCAAAATAAACCGATCTCACATGTGATGGATCGGGATTTTCTATCAGTTGATTGTGATACTCCTGTCAATGTAGTGTCTTCCATCGCCATGTCCCGGGAGCTTGAAAAGCTATACGATTTTATTGTGGTTACAAAGAATGGTGAGTTTTTCGGGACGGTGACCATTCGAGATCTCTTGCGAAAGACCACGGAAATAGAGGTTGCTGCTGCAAAGCATCAAAATCCCCTCACTGGATTGCCAGGGAATCTCATCATTGAGCAGAAGCTCCACCGCTGTGTTTTTGATGGTGGACCTTATAGCGTGGCATATTTTGACATAGATAATTTTAAGGCATACAATGATGTTTACGGCTTCGAAAATGGTGATATGGTGCTAAAACTTTTAGCCAACCTTCTCATGGAAAATCTCGACAGCGGTGAGTTCATTGGACATATTGGCGGAGATGATTTTGTTGTGATTGTAGGCTTGCATGTCGAGGAGGATTTTTTTCAAAGGATTGTGTCAGTATTTGAAGATGAAGTCTTAAAATACTACAGCCATGATGACGTGGTTAAGGGCTACATCATGACCGCAAACAGACGGAACCAAATCGAGAAATTTCCGCTGATTACCTTGACCGTGGCGTCTGTGAATAATCGTTTCCGAGGATTTAAGGATGTCTTTGAATTGACGGAAGCACTGGCTTTTATGAAAAAAGATAAAAAGATGAAGCTGAAGATTCTCGAGTGATCGCAGGGGAACAATGTACAAGAAGGCGGTCAAAGGACTCTTGACATTTTTTGATAGGCATGATATTTTCTTATAAACGGAGTGAACGTTCATTCCGGGAAGTGCAATTAAATGCACTCCATTTGAGCATTTGTTTTGAGAGGTTAAAATGAAAGAGATCACCACAGATAAAAGGCAGGCAGCACTTGAAGCAACATTATCTTTGATTGCAGAGCAGGGTTTTCATGCGACTCCCATGTCCCAAATTGCCAAAAAGGCCAATATTGGCGTAGGCACAATCTACCGTTATTTTTCCTGCAAGGAAGAGTTGATAAATGAACTTTACATCTATGTGAAGCAGCGGATGACTGAGTCTATGATGAGATGCTGCAAAGAAGATCAATCGGTACGGGAGAGCTTTCGGGAGGCATTGAAAAGTATTATTTGTTATGTTATTGAGCACCCAGAGGAGCTGTCCTTTGGGGAACAGTATGCAAATTCGCCATTGATTACCCAGGCCACAAAAGAACATGGCGGGCAGATCATGGAACCGATTAAAGGCTTGTTTCGCAGAGCTCAAGAGGAAAATGCACTAAAGGATTTGCCAATGGAAGTGCTGCTTGCGCTGGTGTCAGGGGCGGTGCTCTCACTGGCAAAGTTATATAATTTTACAGGGATCCCCCTGAACGAAGAACGATTATGCATGGAAACGGATGCGATCTGGGATATGATTCGAAACAGTGCCCCCCTTTCGACTAAGGCGTAATCATCCATTGAAGATCAATAGAAAAGGAGTTTATGATGCAATATAGAGTAATGGGAAAAACAGGAGATCGAATTTCTGTACTGGGATACGGGTGCATGAGATTCCCGAAATTGAATGGGAAAATCGATGAAGAGCGAACCAAACGGCAAATTTATACCGCCATAGAAGCCGGTGTAAATTATTTTGATACGGCATATATTTACCCAAGCAGCGAAACGGTGCTGGGCAATGTTCTGGCGGGAGGATATCGGGAAAAGGTGATGATTGCTAGCAAAATCCCGCCGCTTTTAGTTCACTCTGTAAAGGATATGGAGAACATTCTTGAAACACAGTTGAAACGTCTGAAGACGGATTATATCGATTACTATCTCGTTCATTCGCTGAACAGTAAAGAGGGTTGGGACAGAATGAAACGGCTTGGAATCGAGAGCTTTCTTGAGAAGGCAAAGCAGGAGGGGAGAATCCGGAGAATTGGTTTCTCTTACCATGGAGAGGGCCGCGATTTCAAGGATATTGTGGACGATTACCCCTGGGATTTTTGCCAGATCCAATATAACTATATGGATGAAAATGCACAAGCCGGCAGGGAAGGCTTGATGCATGCTGCTGCAAAAGGTCTGGGAATTTCCGTAATGGAACCGCTGCGGGGAGGCCTGCTTGCAGCACAGATGCCAGAGCATATCGATGCCATTTGGAAAAATTCCGGTATTGGCGGTACTCCTGCAGAATGGGCATTGCGCTGGGTCTGGAACCATCCGGAGGTCACCGTTCTCCTATCGGGAATGAATGAGGAAGCCCAGCTTTCGGAAAACTTGCGGGTGGCCGATTCATCCGTTCCCGGTTCGCTTACGGAAAAGCAGAAAGAGTGTATTGATGCAGTCAAAAAGGCTCTGAATGAGAAGCTCAAAGTAGGATGTACCGGCTGCGGTTATTGTATGCCCTGCCCTGCCGGTGTCAACATTCCTGTCTGTTTCAGCTATTACAATGACAAGTCCATTTATGAAGACAAAACGGTAGGAATGCAGTATATGGGAATGCTTGCTGGAATGGACGGTGGAAAACCGTCCTATGCATCTCTTTGCAAGGATTGCGGAAAATGTGAGCGGCATTGCCCTCAAAATATTCCCATCAGAGCGCATCTTAAGGATGTGTCAAAATCCATGGAGCCATTCTATTTCAAACCTGTTGCAGGGGTTCTTGGCGGTTATTACAAACTCAGAGGTCGTTTTGTATCAAAAGGCAAGAAATAAAGAATTTTGATATCCATGGAAAAGAAAAACGTTCGACACCTGGGCAAATTATATTCAATTGTTGGTAGAATATTGACGAAATGCGATCAAGTTGATACAATATTTATAATTGACAATCGTGTTGGAATATGATTTTAGGTGGTATCCTGGGCATGGAAAAATACTTGAGAATTGACAACAATCTGATGGCTGCTGCGATGCTTGGAATTGTGGTTTTAATCGCTTTTAGGAGGCTTGACCGAAGTGATCGCCTGAACAAAGTTTTTTTAATTACAAGCCAGATTGTCATATTTGAATTGCTTCTTGAGACCGCAACCTGTGTGTTGAACCGCAGCATGGCAGTATGGGCAGCACCCTTGTCCACAGCGCTCCATGTGATCCTATATTCTCTTGCTCCTGTTCTTACGTATTTTTGGTATCTATTAATATCCAATTGGTGTATACCGGATCGGAAGCTAACGCATCGAAGCCATTATCTGTTTACGATCCCGGTTTTCATAAATTTTGTCATAACGGTCTTATCTCCGGTTTATGGCCTTGTGTTCTACATAGATGGCACCAACGTGTATCACCGAGGCCCTCTGTTTGTGCTTTCTGTGAGCATCGTATACTTTTATATCGCATATGCATTTCTCCTTGTATGTATGCATAGAGGGAAAATTGTCAAGGAAGAGTATACCCCAATGCTGGTGTTCGGAATCCTCCCTTTGATCGGCGGGTTTGTTCAGGCGCACTTCTACGGTGCGCTTCTCATGTGGAGCAGTGCTTCGTATTCCCTTGTTGTTGTCTATATCTTTCTACAGCAAAGGATGGTTCATATCGATGACTTGACCGGAGCATGGACAAGAAGCACCTTTGAGTACTGCATCAATAGAAGAAAACGCCAGAAACGGTATGAAGCCTTCGGATTGATTGTACTGGATATCGATGAATTGAAGCGGATTAATGATGAGCACGGTCATTTCGAAGGAGATTACGCTTTGAGAACAACAGTTCAGCTTATTAAAAGTGTTTTACGGAAAACCGACATCATCGCCAGAACCGGCGGAGACGAATTTCTGATCATTTTAGACTGCAATACGAGAGAAAAAATTGATGTGACCGTGGATCGGATTAAAGACAGTTTTCGAAAGCACAACGAGAATTCCAATAAAGAGTATGTCCTTGACTGCAGCATTGGCGCGGAACTCTATGATTCAAACTTTGAAAGTTTTGATCAGTTTATGCATTATGTGGACAGCCTGATGTATCATAATAAGAGAAGAAAGAAATACGGATGAAGATGAGGATCAAAGGATCCTCATTTTATTTGTTTTTAAAAAAAGTAAGGAACTCATCCGTGTTTTTTACTTTTCAGTGAGTGAAAACAGAATGATTGATCGAATAGTTAAGTGAAAGACGTTTTTCAGGAAACATAGACTGTATCTGGTCAGGTATAAAGGTAAGGAGTTATGGAATGAAGGAGATTTATGAAGATATCATCCTGCGTCATCTAAAAGAAATCCCGGAAGAGGGGGTGCGTATGGCGCTTGACGCTTACGGCGGACCCGTCAGAACAATCTGTAAAAACATATTGTTTGACTGCACTTCTGAGGATGTGGAGGAGGCTGTGGCTGACAGTTTTGTTGAGCTTTGGAAGTCAGCAAACAGGTTTGACAAAAGAGCAGGGTATTCATTGAAAAGTTATCTGTACGGAATTGCGAGGCATAAGGCTTTGGATAAGAGAAGAGCAATGAATAAAGCCGGAGAACATCTTCCTATTGAGGAGGTTGCTTTGCAGGCAGAGGTGGATATTGAAGGGGATTATGCAAGGAAGCTAAATGATAATATTGTGCATGATACGGTTGAGCATATGGAGGAGCCCATGCGGTCTGTATTCATTCTTAGGTACTTTTATTTTGCTAAGATTAAGGAGATCGCTGTTCGCCTGGGGTTAACCCCCAAAACAGTGGAAAACCATTTGTACAGGGGAAAGGATCGATTACGTCTGGAATTGACAGAAAGGGGAATTCGTTATGAATAATACAGGGGGAATGGATAAAAACAAGGCGATTCGAATTGATGAGCTCTTGGAGGACATTCACGAAATGGAAACCACCAATCTCAGTGATGGATCCGAACTGCTCCAGGATCAGCTATCTGAAGAGGAACGGGAGAGAATCTTATCGAAGATTCAAACAAGGATGAAGGCCGAAGCGGTGAATGGCCGCCCTTCAAATTATGAAAAGGTGCGTTTTCCCGGGAGAAGAAAACGAATTCTCCTCGCATCACTTGCTGCTTTGTGCGTGTTTGCATCAACGGCTTTTGCAGCGGAACTATTTCAATGGGACAGCAGAATTTCTAATTATTTCGAAATAAGTGATGAAAATCAGGGGGATCTTTCCGGTGCTGGGATGAATGTAGGGGTGAAAGATGAAAATGGAGGTGTTACCATTGAAGCAGTGCAGACCATCGGCGATGCGAGCAACATGTATATCCTCCTTGATGTAACCGTGCCGGAAGGGCAGGTTTTGCATCCGCAGACAGGGTTCGATATGATATATCTTAAGGTAGAAGGGGCTACGGGTATGGGATACAGCTGCGACTTGCTGCCGGATGATGATCCCAGTGATAATAAGGGGACGCTGCTGCTTTCCATGGAAGCTAACAGTAATATCAACGATAAAGAGATCGAACTTAAATTTGTGAATTTGAGATATTATGATATGGAAAGTGGTGAAATGATTCCTGATCATGAGGGGGAATGGATTCTAAGCTGGAAATTGAATTATCATGACGTCTCTAAGAACTTTAAAGTTGGAAAAGACATTGTAGTTAATGGCGAGACAGTACGAGTGGATTCGGTATCCATATCTCCCATTGCACTCAACGTTAAAATTAGCGGTGATTACATCAAAAAATACGATTCGGTACCACCGAATCCTTCCGATGGAGATCTCATTGAAATTTCGTCTGTAAATCTTAAGGATGGGACTGTTCTCACAAAGGATGATTCCTTGGGTTGGGGAACGTCGATCGACGGAAAGGCGTATGTAATCAATATGAAGATGAGGGAACTACTTGATCCTGAAGGAATCGACAGTATCGTTCTGAATGACACCGTGTTCAAACTGTGATAAAAATCATATAGCGAAATAGGAAATACGAACAGGAAACCCTAGGATTGATCATATCGATAGGGTTTTTTGTTTTGATATGACATATTATGACAAAATTCGTTAAAATCTTTATACTTTCCATCCAAATTATGATAATATGAAATCATAAATAGAGTTTGTTAGGATAAGGAGATCAACTTATGAAAAGGCTCAATCTTACAATCGGGCGTGTCATGTCGGTCATGCTCAGAGCCTTGGACCAGATCGACGTTAGATTGGTCGACCATGGACACCGAGTAGCGTATATCGTATATAAAATGATGCAGGCATCGGGAGCTTATTCCCTGCGAGAGATGCAGGAGCTCGTCATCGTTTCCTCGCTTCACGATATCGGTGCATACAAAACCGAAGAGATCAACAACATGCTGAGGTTCGAATCCGATGATGTATTCGACCATTCCATTTACGGATATCTTTTCATGAAATATATGTCACCGCTGAGCAATTGGGCTGAGGTCATTCTTTATCACCACTTCAATGATAATCACTATGAAAAAGTCAATGCGGAAAAAAGAATCAGAGATATCGCTGTGATGATCCATCTTGCTGACCGCATGGATATTCTAATGCAGAGTTCTCAAAGCTTACAGCAAGCGATGGACGACCTGGATCACCAGGAGTACCGATTTGGCCGTGATGCAATCTCGCTTTTTAAAAAGGCAAACAAACAAATTGATCTGGGAGAATGTATTAAAAATGGGTCCTATTTGGGAGAACTGAAAGAGATGCTGAAACATGCAGACTTTTCAGGAGAAACGATGATGAAGTTTATTCACATGATCGCTTACTCCATCGACTTCCGAAGTGAGACTACGGTTACTCATGTGGTTTCAACTGTCAGCATCAGCCTGGAACTGGGCAGGCTTATGGGGCTAGAGGAAGAAGACCTGGAGAAAATAGAACTGGGCGCATATCTTCATGATATTGGTAAAATTGCCACTCCTCTTGAAATTCTTGAAAAGCCTGGCGGCTTAACCCAGGAAGAGATGCGGATCATGAGAGAGCACATAGAGATCACCGGAGACATCTTAAAAGGCCGGGTTCAGGATGAAATCTACCAAGTTGCTTACAGACATCACGAAAAATTGGATGGTCGAGGCTATCCCTTGAAACTAAAAGCAGACCAGTTGACGATGAATGATCGGATCGTGGCAGTTTCGGATATGATGAGCGCGCTTGCCGGTAAAAGAAGCTACAAGGAAAGTTTTTCTAAAGAAGTGGTGATAGATATCTTACAGAGACAGATGGACAGTGGAAAACTGGATCAAAGTGTGATTGAGACCGCGATCTCCAACTATGACTTTATCATGGAATGCTGCCGAATAAATACCTTGAGAATCACTGAGATTTATCATAAGATAAAAAGTGAATTTAAAGTTATAAAAATGGAGATGCTGGGATTGATATGAAAGAATGGATCTATATCATAATTGGATGGAATTTTGGAACCTTTTTATTGATGGGTGCTGACAAGTTTCTGGCAGTAAAAAATATGAGGCGTATCAGTGAACAGACGCTGCTTACGGTTGCTTTTGTGATGGGAGGATTTGGAAGCCTGCTGGGCTCTATTCTGTTTCGCCATAAGACGCGAAAATGGAAGTTTCGGCTCCTGCTGCCTGTTGCGCTGCTGTTTAACCTGTCAGTTCTATTTTTGATTTGGTATTATCTACTTTAAACCATAAGGGAGGTTTTCAATGTTAAAAGAGGGAATGAAAGCACCGGACTTTACTTTGGAGGACAAGGATGGGAGGCTTGTAAGCCTGTCCGACTTTGAAGGCAAGAAGGTTGTTTTATATTTTTATCCACGGGATAATACACCGGGCTGTACAAAGCAGGCCTGCGCTTTCAAAGAGGCTTATGATGGGTTTCGTTCAGAAGATATTATTGTAATTGGAATCAGCAAGGACAGCAGTAAATCACATCAGAAATTTGCTGAGAAATATGAACTTCCCTTTCGTTTACTCTCAGATCCTGAACTGATTGCAATTAAGGGATATGATGTTTGGCAGGAGAAAAAGCTGTACGGAAAGAGTTCTATGGGTGTTGCAAGATCGACTTATATCATCGACGAAGAGGGAATGATTCTTAAGGTTTTTGAAAAAGCTAAGCCCGACACCAATGCATTTGAAATTCTGGAGTTTCTGGAAAGTAGAAAGTAGAGAATGTGCATCGTTAAAAAAGCGCTCTGACGCAGGATGCTGCAAAAAACAAAGAGGAAGCCCGGTCTAGTTGGGAATTGTCATCGTGAGCAAAGCCCATAAGAGACAAGGGTTTCTTTTTTTAATCAGTCATATTGATGTTATGAACATTTCCCGGGTATCGCAGCGTTGGAACGCTATCACTGCCCCTTAGATGAAATAGGCTGTTGGATCTCCGGTGGGACTTTTTGAAGTGCTTCTGCTGAAGCTCCTTTAGACAGACCAAGGTCCAGAATCAATGTCTCTCGGTACCGATGGCGGTAAGAACCGAGACCACAGCCTTTTTTCAAGGGGCAGTGTATTTGAATCGTTTGATATCTTTCAAGTGACTATCATTACCTCAACGATTGCTAAAATTAGCTAGAAGAAAACTTCTATGTTGTAATATATGAAAATCAAGAAGAGATTGTGATATAATAAAGTGTACGGCGATGTCGTAATAATCTTGTGGAGGAATTCTGAGTATGAAGCGTAAGATTTGGTTTACCTTTATCATAATGGCAATCATGCCAACCCTCCTAATCAGTTATGTAATGCTTCAATATGTACAAACTGCAACGATCGATTCCAAAATGGAAAGCCTCTGCCGAACATCCAGGATGATGGAGCATCGGCTGACGGACTATTCTAATGCGTTGCGTTCGGATCTTCAAAAAAAGACGAAGCTGTCACTCGTAATGCAACTGATCCACGAGTCGGCGGAGGATACCGAGTCCCTTGATCTTCAGGAGCGCACGCAGTTAAGAATGCGGCTGCTCGATGATATCAGTTTTCCCGTCATCAGTGGAGCGATTATCGATATTAAAGGAAACGTTCTGATCTCTACCATTCCATCTGAAGAGGGAATGAATTTGAGAAAGACTGAGCTATACAATGAAATGATCTCAGGAAGAGAATCTTACCTCGGTATTGTGACAATCAATGAAACCTCAGACATCCTTGACTATGCAGTTCCCATAAAAGCTGAAGATGGTAAAACTATTGGGATTCTCAAACAGACTTTAAAGATGGACCCGCTGCAGGAATACTTAGATACCCTTGATATCAATGATAATGATTACTCATTTTTGATTAAAAAGAACGGTATGCTTGTTTTTCAATATAATAAGGCTAACTCGGGTATGCTCTATCAAGACTATCGTAATAAAAATACACTTGACCAGCTGATCAAGGAATTCCGGAGCGGACAACTAAAATCTGAAAGCGGGGAAGTAAACTTTGAAAAAGAAGGAGACAAATATGTTGGTTCGTATAAAACTGTTGATAAACTGGGCTGCATAGCGGTTGCTTCTGTAAAACGAGATACAGTCTATAGTGATATCCATAAGTCCAAAGAGATAATGGTTGCAATCGGCTTGGTCGTGGCACTGCTTGCAATTTCAGGCGGTTACTACACTAGTCTTGTTCTGACAAGACCACTGAAACAGATCAGCAGCTGTACAAAGAAGATGACTGACGGCGATCTTACCATTCGGTGTTCCTGCAGTGGGAACGGTGAATTTCAGGAACTATGTTCAGGCATCAACAGTCTGGCAGATAATCTGCAGAAGAGCGAACGAGAATTGCGGCTTTCTTCCCGTATTGACAGCCTGACCCATTTGCCAAACCGCAGTGCGATTTATGAGGTTTTGGATACGCTATTGTATAAGAATCCAAATCAGGCGCTCCTGATGCTTGATTTAGACGGTTATTCGGATATAAATGAGAATCTGGGATATGAGATTGGAGAAAGGGTACTGATGGAAGTTTCAGATGTCCTGCGATTGCTTCCTCAGCATATTTGCTATCCGTCCAGACTGATTGGAGATACCTTCTTGATCTTTATTACCAACTGGACTTCCGCCAAGTATCCGGAACAAATTGCGGAGCGAATTATAAAAGAAATCGAAGGAATCCGATTTATTGATGAAATACATATTGACATTAGTATCAGTATTGGTATAGAATATACAAATGTCGAGAAAATTGATAAAAAGAAGCTGATCAAGCACAGCAGTCTGGCGATGCAAAAGTCCAAGACCCTCGGCACGAATTCCTACTTTATTTATAACCCGTATCTGCAGCGCGAAATGTAACAATGGGTACCAAATAAAAGGAAAGAAAAAAATGACGGATTTAGCCAGAAAAACTGCTTGACATACTTGCCCAGAAATGGTACTATCTTTCTTGCGACGTATTAATGTCGGCTTGAATGTGGCGGTGTAGCTTAGTTGGCTAGAGCGTCCGGTTCATACCCGGAAGGTCGGTGGTTCGACTCCACTCGCCGCTACCATATTTTTTTATGGACAACATTTAAGCAATGAGGAGGGCGCATAGCTCAGCTGGGAGAGCACCTGCCTTACAAGCAGGGGGTCATAGGTTCGAGCCCTATTGCGCCCACCATTTTTTAAAAAATGCGGTCCGGTAGTTCAGTTGGTTAGAATGCCAGCCTGTCACGCTGGAGGTCGTCGGTTCGAGCCCGATCCGGATCGCCATATCAATACTGTGTAATGATATGTAAGCGCAGAAAATTTTACGCAAGCATGGTGGGTGTAGTCAAGCGGTTAAGACACAGGGTTGTGGCTCCTGCACTCGTGGGTTCGAATCCCATCACCCACCCCATATAAAGCTTAGATGCAGTCATCTGAAAAAGCTACTGAACTACGCCACATAGCATTGGGGTATCGCCAAGCGGTAAGGCAATGGACTCTGACTCCATCATCCGAAGGTTCGAATCCTTCTACCCTAGCCAATCCATAAATGCGCGTGTTTCGCGGCACGCGCATTTATATCACGAATGAAATAAAAGGTTCGATTGACAGGAATTCTTAAGGAATCAATAGCATAGAATTTAAAGCGGTTGAAACCGAAAGAGAAGCTAATAAGCGAATCAATCAATAGAATGCGGCGACATAGCCAAGTGGTAAGGCAGAGGTCTGCAAAACCTTTACTCCCCAGTTCAAATCTGGGTGTCGCCTCCAAAGTTGAAACTCTAATCACATTGAATTTGATGGGCTTAGAGTTTTTTTATTGTTTTCAGATAAATCGATACTTAATGAAACCAATAAAAAACAGATGTCACTGTTTTGACGACTTTTCTTGCGCTTGGCGGTGTGAATTGTTAGAATTCTATTGGGACAAACTTAGGAAAGCGAAGATTTCATCTGATGAGCGCACATCTGATCGGCCAATTTTTAGAAAAGAGGTTAAAGATAATGATTCAAGTAGAAAAACTTTCTTTTGGTTTTCCTGCAAAAGATTTATATAAAGAGATTTCATTTACACTGGAAGTGGGGCAGCATTGCGCTTTTATTGGAAGCAATGGTGTTGGGAAATCAACTCTTGTTGATATGATGATTCATCCTGATCAGTATTTGTACGATGGTAAGATCATCAAAGATGAACGCTGTCGAATTGGTTATGCCAGTCAGTTTGCTGTGAGAGATAAAGAGCAGGAATGTACTGTTTTTGAATATCTCAGTGAGAGATTCGTGGAAAATCAGCAAGCGACAGTAGCTGTGTGTGAAGAAATGGCAGTGGCTGAAGATGCAGCACCGCTATTTGAGAAATATCAGACTCTTTTAGATGCCTTTGAGTCCATGGATGGAGATCATTATGCAAACAACATCCGTAAGCAGCTATTCGTAGCGGGCATGCGTGAATTAGAAGAAACAAGATTATCGCAGCTTAGTGGCGGAGAGTATAAATTACTTCAGATTATGAGAGAAATGTTATTATCTCCAAATCTTCTCGTTCTGGACGAGCCGGATGTATTTCTTGATTTCGACAACTTAAATAGACTCTGCAAGTTGATTAATGGTTATAATGGTACATTATTAGTCGTTACACATAACAGATATTTATTGAATCATTGCTTTAACAAGTTATTACATTTAGAGAACGGTGATCTTCAGGAATATGATGGTAACTATACAGAATATCGTTCGTCCCAGCTAAAGGAAAAACTAAAGCTGAAACTCCAGAATACCTCCGAACAGGAAGAAATTGAGCGCACGCAGAATATGGTTAATATTCTGCGCAAAAGAGCTACGATACTTGTCAATCCTGTTATTGGAAGCGCTGTAAATGCAAAGCAAACACAGCTTGAACGGCTGCGTGCAAGACAAATTAAGGCACCTTTTCTTGAAATTCGTGAGCCGAAGATTGAACTTCCTGTAATAGAAGCTATCTCAGAGCATCCTGTTTTAAGCATTACAGATTATCAGGTTTCATTTGATGAAAGCTTGTTGAAACAGATCAGTTTTGAATTGCTGGCTGGTGAAAAAGTGGCCATCGTTGGAGCGAATGGTACGGGAAAAACGACTTTAATGCGGGATATCATAAAGAATCACCATCCTTCCATCCATATCGATGAGAATACAAGCTATGCATGTTTATCTCAGCTTCAGGGCGAGAATATAGATGAAGGGAAAACAGTATATGAGGTTATGGAAAACTTTGGTTTCGAGACAAGGGAAAAGATTCGTGCATACCTCGGAAACTATTGTTTGGAAGGTGATACCTTAAAGCAGAAGGCAGGGCAGTTATCCGGCGGAGAAAAGAATTTGCTCCAGATTGCAATGATTGCAGCTACAAATGCGCAGCTTCTGATTCTTGATGAGCCGACCAGCCATTTGGATCTTTACGCACAGATGGCTTTGGAAAAAGCCATCTCTGAATATAAAGGAGCTGTACTCATGGTAAGCCACGATTTCTATCTTGTAGCGAATTGTGCGGATTATGTTTTACTTGTAGAAGACAATACGATCAGGCGTATGCGTACACGATCTTTTCGGAAAATGGTATATGACAAATATTTTGATCAGAAGTATTTAGAAATAGACAAGAAAAAACAAGAATTAGAAGCCAATATTACATTGGCTTTTCAAAAGAATGAGCTCATAACTGTAGAAAAACTTTGCAGCCAGTTAGAAGCACTGGGCGCTAGTATACTCGTATCATAAATAACTGGTTTAGAAAACCCAGGATGAATTGATTTACGCCGTACTAGTTAGCGAATAATATGGAGGAAAAAAATGACGGAACTATTAGCGCCAGCAGGAAATATGGAAGCTTTAAAAGCTGCAATTTCTAATGGTTGTGATGCAATCTACCTAGGAATGCAGAAATTTGGTGCACGTGCATACTCATCTAATTTTGACTTG
The DNA here is from genome assembly GCA_015243575.1 of Clostridiales bacterium. NCBI lineage: Bacteria > Bacillati > Bacillota > Clostridia > Peptostreptococcales > Anaerovoracaceae > Anoxybacterium > Anoxybacterium hadale. The sequence continues at coordinate 2,064,631 of CP042469.1, read as the reverse complement.
GAATCGTTAAAAGAGGCTGTTTCGTATGCGCACCTCCGGAATGTTAAAATCTATGTTACAATGAACACCATCGTTTTTGAAAACGAAGTTTTAGAGATGAAAGAGCAGTTGAACGAATTAAACGAAATTGGTGTTGATGGAATTATCGTTCAGGATTTGGCTGCTTTGGGTTACATCGTAAAAAACTTTCCTGATATGGAAGCACATTGTTCCACTCAAATGGGAATAGATGATTTAGACGGTACATTATTATTGAAAGAGCTTGGGGCTGATAGAGTTGTTATGTCCCGTGAGGTTCCGATTGAACAAGTAAAAGAGATCAAAAAAATCGCACAAATACCGATCGAGATCTTTGTTCACGGTGCGTTATGCGTGTCTTATTCCGGAAACTGTCTCATGTCGGGACTTATAGGCTATCGGAGCGGAAATCGCGGCAGATGTGTTGGCTCCTGTCGGAAGGAATATGAACTAATTGATAGGAGAACTGAAACCTCTTTAGGGAAAAATTATATTCTATCTACGAAGGACTTAAACACAATTGATTATATTAATGATTTGAAAGATATTGATTCCTTAAAAATAGAAGGCCGGATGAAAGAGCCTGCGTACGTTGCCAATGTTGTATCCAAATATCGTATGGCCTTGGATCATAAAATCACCAAAGAAGAGAAAGAAAATCTGAGCAAAACCTTCAACAGAACATTTACGAAAGGATATTTGTTTCACGAAGATCAGAAAGATATTACAAACGTTTTAAGACCGAATAACTTTGGTAGAGAAATTGGCAGAATCAGCAAGATTGTCAATGACATGGTTGAAATCAGACTTACGCGTACGTTAAATCAAAATGATATCATCAGAATCAGTCATAACAATGAAGATGTCAATTTAACGGTTGTAAAACTGTACAATAAAGATGGCAATTTGATCAACAAAGCAGATAGCGTCTGCTATATCAAAATCAAAGAACAGGTGTCTAAGGGTGATCTCGTATATATAACGAAGGATTATCTATATTACAAAGAGTTAGAATCATCACTGGAAAAAGAATTTAAGCGTTTTAACCTGGATCTCCGAGTGTATGCGTATCCAGACTCAAATCTAATCATAGATGGTTCAGGCTTAGGGTTTCATTATTTATATGAAAGCGAGGAAATACTGGGCGCAGCAATCAATAACCCAACAACAAAAGAGCAGGTAATCAAGCAGTTTTCAAGATTAAATGAGACGATATTTGCACTGAATCATGTGGAATTTGAGGAATGCAATGCATTTATTCCGGTGAAGCTGTTAAATGCGGCAAGAAGAGATATTGTGCAGGGGCTATATGACTTAAAGCTGAACAGCCAAAAGAAAAGAACCAAGGCTATGAACGCAAAAGAAAAAATAACCTTTGCCCCGGAAGAACCATACCTTACGGCCTCTGTAACGACGAAGGAACAGTATGATGCTTGCGTGAGCTGTGGGATTCAGGAAATTTATTTTGAAAACGTTGTTAGAAGAAACCAGAATGATTATCAGGAAAAAGAAGGGCAGCTGCTGATCGGAGGATACGGCGGAATTTATCACTATAGAAAAACGAATCCTTTTGTCACGGACTATTCTCTCAATGTTGTTAATTCTGCCAGCTGCTATGAATTATATCGATTAGGTGCGAAACGTGTAACGTTATCCTATGAACTTAATAAGCGGCAAATTGAAGATTTAATGGATGCCTATTATCAAGAAAATGACGGCTATCCTGCACTGGAAATGATCGTATATGGCAAGGCTCCTTTGATGTTTACAAAATATTGTCCGCTGAAAAAAATGAATCAATGCGGTAGCTGCAAAAGCTCGAGTTATGAGTTAAAAGATGAGCACGGAACGTTTCCTGTCATAACGCATGATGATTGTACAACTACGATCCTGAACGGGAAGACACTGAATCTTTTAGATGAGCTGCAAAGCATAAAAGGAATCGAGGCATTCCGATTAAACTTCACAGTTGAGTCAAAAGATCAGGTAGTGAAAACCATTCATAAGGCTTTAAACAAATTAAACGGTTCGCTGGATAAAGCTGTCTTTCATCAGGAATCAGACACAAGAGGACATTTTAACAAAGAGATTTTGTAGGCAAATCCTAGTTCTGATCTTGGCTTCGCCTCCAAAAGAGATAAGCTCCAAAACTATTGATCTCAATAGGATTGGAGTTTTTTTGATTGGAAATTAAAGGGTAAGATCACTTCATTGCCTATCGCTTCGGCGCGGAGCCAAAGGGAAAATAAAGATCCAATTCCTTTCGCTGACAATAAATAGGGCATACACTTACAAAGTTAATAATATGTCTATAAGGAGAACAAAGTCTCAGCAAGTAAGGGAAGAGGATTCTATCAATGAACATATTTGAAAGATTTGCGATGATCTTGACACCAAGCAGAAAGAGACGAAAAATGATTTCTTATGTGATTGTGGGGATCGTAATTTTCTTTGGTATCAGTATTGGAGCGGTAATTTCTATATTGACTTCACCCGCTGAGATTCGATCAAGCTTATTTCATTGGGATGAAATAAAGCGTGCTGACGCATTAGATGGAAACATTGCTGATTGCAATGGAATTCCAATCATAGATAGCTCCCCAATTCAAATAAGCACCACATATCCGTGGCCATTAAATGGCACGATTACCTGCCAATATGGAGGGCGAATTCTTTATGGTGAGGATGATTTTCATGGGGGAATTGATATTAGTACTGGAAAAAACGATCCGGTTATTTCAATTGCCGATGGAACAGTGCTGCGAGTGCAGATCGATAAAAAGAGCTATGGATTGTATCTATTAATTCAACACGATGCAGGTTTCTATACGTTAAGCGCGCACCTTGCCCAGTCTTTTGTTAAAGAAGGCGAACGGGTCGTTCAGGGACAAACAATCGGACTGGAAGGTGGTGAGCCTGGAGTAGATCCCTATCCGGGCCGAAGCACAGGCAGACACCTTCATTTTGAAGTAAGGCTAACAGGGGATCAAAACTCCAGAATTAATCCACTTATAGTCTTAAATCAGTAAATGCTGATAAAATGGATAAATCCGGCAGAAGGATTTCTGCCGGATTCTTATGATTGGCTTACTTGATTATGACCTGTTTCCATTAAGCTGTGCTTTTGCCATATCCGTAAGCTTTTTCGTCATGATTCCTCCGATATAGCCTCCTACATAACCGTTTTGCCGTGAAGTTAAACTGGCCTTATCCATTTTGTTATAATGAGACATATCTGATCCGGTTTCATTGGCGAATTCGACCTTAAGGTCGTTTAAGTGTTCGGGTGGAGTTTCAATTGATGTATTCATTAAAACATCACCTTCCTTCATTAATAAGATAACCCAATTGAAATGCAATATGTGAAGCAATATTTTCATTGCTATCCTAAGTCTGGTTTCATTTTAAAATCGTAAGAAAATCTTAAAAATTAAGTAAAAAAAAAGTCAAAACGACAGAGAGCGGTTGTATTAAGATGGTTCCATGATAAAAAATCTTAGGAGGAAGATTCATGGGCTTTAAAATACTAAAAAGGCTCGGGGCTGTCTGTCTGGGGCTGGCGGTTCTTGGATTGCTCGTTTTTATGGTGGCAGGATTTCTGCCGGTAAAAGAATTGTTGCCAGGAGTGGATCAGTCGTGCTATGTTGAAATGGATGATGGAACGAAACTAGCGGTTTGGTATCATCTGCCAGAGGAAGCCTCTAGAGGGCAGCGGGTTCCGGCAATCATGGAAACCACAAGATACATCGCAAAGAGTGAGCGAAGCTTTCTGCTGCGGGCACTATTAAACCTCAGAATTGCAAAGGAAGTGCCTGATACTGCTGAAATGACTTTTCTGAAAAACGGTTATGCAGTGGTTAAGGTTGATGCCAGAGGGTCCGGAGCATCCTTTGGACACAGAGAAATGGAGTGGTCCAGAGAAGAGGTTGGGGATATGAATCGGGTAATCGACTGGATCGCCAAGCAGCCCTGGAGCAGCGGCTGCATAGGTTCCTATGGGATCTCCTACAGCGGAAATACAGCCGAGCTTGCTATGGCTTCAGGCCATCCTGCATTAAAGGCAGCTGCAGCTTTATATCCGGACTTTGATGTTTATTCTCAGGCGGTTATGCCGGGAGGAATTTTTAATGAAAGGCTTATGAAAGCTTGGGGTGAAGAAACTGCAAAGATGGATGAAAATCAGATAGGAAGTTTATATTATAAAGGAATTTCTCCCATCGACGGCGACAAGCACGGTAAGGATTTGAAAGATGCTGTGAAGGAACATCGCACGGTCGATATCTTCCAGGCATTAAAAAAAATCACCTATCGGGATGATCTGCTCGCTGAGGGCTATACTCCAGATACAATCAGCCCGTTTCAATATAAAAGTCAAATTGAGGCATCTAATATCCCGCTTTATGTCAGGGTGGGATGGATGGATTCCGGTACGGTAAATGGAGCCATTGAACGCTTTCTGACCTACAGCAACAATCAAACACTGGAGATCGGGCCTTGGAGCCATGGTGGAAGATATTTCTGTGATCCTTATCTTGCGAGCACCGCCAGCCGTGAGGAAATGGAAGAGGCGCAGGCTCAGGCTGTTACGGAATTCTTTGATCAGTACCTTAAAACACAAGCTGCGTCCTCTGCATCAACCTCCGGTGCCGCTAACTTTGCTTCCTTCGACTCTGGTTCCAAGAATTCAGCGCCCGCTGTGAAGCATATAAAATACTACACCATGGGAGCTGGGGAATGGAACGCAAGTGAAACTTGGCCTATAGAGGGCTTTCAGACGAAGCGGTTCTACCTTTCGGAGGGAGGCAAACTGAAAGAAACAAGGCCCGAAAACAACACGGGAAGTGATCTGTATCGCGTAGATTTTACTGCCTCTACCGGAGAATACAATCGCTGGCTGACAAATCTGGGAGGGGGAAGGATTGAATACCAAAACCGAAAGGAAGCGGATCAAAAGCTCATTACCTATACGAGTGAACCTTTGGAGCATGCTGTAGAGATTACGGGACAGCCTGTCGTTACGCTCAATCTATCTTCCGATGCTGAGGATGGCGCGCTCTTTGTCTATCTTGAAGATGAAGGACCAGATGGAACCGTAACTTATATTACCGAGGGTCAGCTTAGAATTTTGCACAGGAAGCTCGTGGAAGAGGCGTTCGGATTTACTGCAATAGGCCCCAAACATTCCTATCAGCGTAAAGACGGAGAACTTTTAACGCCGGGGAGCAAGACGAAAGTGCAAATCGGTTTGTATGCTTCCTCAGCAATGATCCAGAAAGGACATCGCATCCGGATAGCAATAGCAGGGCATGATGCGGAGAATTTTTCCAGGATACCGCTGGATATAACACCCACTATTAAAATAGAGAGAAATGGAGAGCTGGCCTCCTGGGTGGAGCTGCCAATGCAGATTCGGGAGTAAGAAAGGTGTTTTTAAAAGATGGAAAAGCAGAAGATATTGGTGATTGATGATTCAGAAGAAATCAGGAAGCTCATAGAGATCTGCCTGAGCCAGGAGGGGTATGAGGTTTACACCGCCGACAGTGGAGTGGAGGGCCTGGACCTGCTTGGACGCATACCCATAGACCTGGTGATACTGGATATTATGATGCCTGGGATAGATGGTTTGGAAACCTGCAGGCTAATCCGTATGGATCGAAATCTGCCGATCATAATGCTCAGCGCAAAATCTCAAGACGTGGATAAAGTTCTCGGTCTTACCATCGGCGCAGATGACTATATGACCAAACCCTTTAATACCGCCGAGCTGACGGCAAGAGTAAAATCGCAGCTCAGAAGGCATTTGCATTTCAATCTAAGAACATATGAAAAAAGCGAAGAGGATGTGCTGCAAATAAAGGGACTGTTCATTAATAAAAAGAACCATTCGGTAACCAATTGCAGCAGAAAGATCAGCCTTACGCCGACAGAGTATGAGATTCTTCTGCTTCTTGCTTCCAACCCCGGAGCAGTTTTTAATGCGGAAAAGATCTTTGAGCAGATCTGGAAAGAGAAATATTATGAATCCAATAATACGGTCATGGTTCATATGTGGAGGTTGAGAGAGAAAATAGAAGACAATCCAAAGGAGCCTAAGGTGATCGAAACCGTTTGGGGGGTTGGGTATAAAATTGAAAGGTAAAAAAACTTCGATTCGGGCAGAACTAATTCTAGCTTTGCTTGCCAGCGTTGGTATTGCAGGCTGCTGTATCTTTTTTCTATGCATCCTGATGCTTCTGGCTTCCTTCTCTATGGATTTTGCGATTTTTTTCAATGAGCATGTGCTTTGGTTTGTTTTGCTTTTTATTTTGATCTTTGCAGGTTTGACACTACTTTTTTTTGTCATTTTCCTTAAGAAAAAAATTGCCTATCTGGAAACAATCACGGAATCGCTTGCCCAGATCGCAGAAGGTAAGTTCGATGTGAATCTCCCTGCTGACACTGATGATGAACTGGGAAAAATGGCACAAACGATAAATGATATGGCATGGCGCTTAAAAGAAAGTCTGGAGGAAGAGCGAAGGCAGGAGCAAGTTAAAAATGATCTGATCACAAATCTGTCTCACGATTTAAGAACCCCATTGACCTCGGTAATGGGGTATCTTGAGCTTCTTCGGAATCTTACCGAGCAAAGTAAAAAGGCGAATATTCAATATAAGGCACAGGCCATATCGCAGGAAGATCAGACCCAAGATGTATTCCAAGAATTAAGCAGATACATTGAACCCGCATACAATCAATGTGTAAATCTCAAAGTACTGATAGAGGAACTGTTCGAATATACAAAATTAAGCAACAGAGAGTTGAAATTAAACCTTGCCACATTTAGTGTCGGGGAACTATTATCACAAACATTAACGGATTTTATGCCCGAGCTGGAAAAGGCCGGGCTCGAGCTCAGACTGAAATTACCGGATCAGAGGTATTCTGTGGAAGCAGATCCACTGCTGATTAAGCGCGTTTTTGATAACTTGATATCAAATGCGATACGATATGGCGCAGGCGGCGGCTGCATAGATGTGGAACTTACATCAGAAATATGCAGAAATCATGAAAACGCTGGCAGCAATATCGATCTTATCGACGACTACTGCAATGAAAGGATTGTTGCAGTAAGTTTTATAAATTATGGCGAACCTATCCCGGATCAGGAACTGCCCCATATTTTTGAACGATTTTATCGCGGGGATAAATCGAGGGCAAGGCCAGCTGACGGTTCGGGACTGGGATTGGCTATTGCCGAGAGTATCATAAGAATTCACAATGGCAGCATCGCAGCATGCAGCAGCGAGGATCGTACTGTTTTTTCGATCAGGCTGAAATCTTGTTGAAGCAAGAAAAAAATGTGAAATGGGAAATTCCAGTATTCCTATTTCACATTTTTTATCGGCAAAGAGATCTGCGGGGTTCCTAATGGAGATGGCATCAGCCTGTTTTGCATGGAACATATTTGAAATGACTAAAGTTTTGTCGAATCAGTTCGATAAATAAGTACACCTGTAAATAGGGAACATTGGCTTGAGGTTACGCCTATGGGTGTATATGTGTATAGAGAAGGAGAAGAAAAATGGGAAAGATCAATAAGATCAGTACGAAGATTATTATCAGTGCTGTCTTGATCACTGTTTTGTCTGTTCTGGTGGTTGGAGGTATTTTCACCTTTAATCTGCTGAAGCAGTCAAACGAAAATCTGCTGGCGATCAACGAGGTACTAAACGATGATTATGATGTGCTGATCCAATCTGAAGTAGAAAGTGCTGTGTCCATGTTGGAACACGTCTACAGCAGATATGAGAATGGAGAGATTACCCTCGAGGAGGCAAAGAAGCTAGGTGCAGATACTCTGCGTGATATGAAGTACGGAGAAAATGGATATTTCTGGGCAGACACACTGGAAGGTGAGAACGTTGTGCTTCTTGGCAATGAAACAGAGGGCACCAACAGAATCGAGTTTCAGGATGTGAACGGGAAATATGTTATCAAGGAATTTATTAAACTTGCTAAGGAAGGCGGCGGATATCTGGATTATTACTTTCCGAAGCCCGGTGAAGAGGAAGCCTCGTTAAAGAGAGGTTATGCATATCTGTTTGAGCCATTTCAATGGGAAATCGGAACCGGAAACTACATCGATAATATTCAGGTGATATCCGACGGTTTCAAAGCGGAGAATCAGCGGTTAATGAAAGATCTGCTGATAACGGTTATCCTCACTGCGCTTGCAGTAATCGCACTGGGCACCGCTGCTGCGTACTTGACTGGAAAGCGTATTTCCAGACCGATTGTAGCTTTGACTGCCGTTGCCGAAAAACTGGCTGTCGGAGATACGAATGTCAAGCTGATCAGGACTTCACAGGATGAAGTTGGTGTTTTAACAGATGCATTTGAAAAGATAGTGGACAACATAAGAGAGCAATCGGAACATGCGAGAAAGATCTCTGAAGGGGAGCTGTCTATTGATATTGTTCCCAAATCAGAAGCCGACATTTTATCCCAGAGTATGAGCAAGGTTGTTTTAGAATTGAAAAACCTGGTATCAGAGGCAGAGGTTCTTACCCGTGGCGCAGCTGCAGGAAACCTCTCGCTGCGTGGGAATACAGAACGCTTCAAAGGCGGCTACCAGGATATCATTTCCGGATTCAATCATACATTGGATGCAATTGTTGAACCGTTGAACATTGCCCTGGCCTTCATAGAGCAGATGGCGAACGGTGATGAACTGACGGAACTTGAAAATCTATATCAAGGAGATTACGGTGTATTAATCAATCACCTGAATATGGTGAGAGAATCGCTGAACACGCTTCTTTCCGAAACAGAGAAGCTGACAGGTGCAGCAGCAGACGGAGAACTCTCATATAGAGCAGACGTCAGCAAGCTCAAGGGTTCCTACTCCCGCATCGTCGGAGGTGTAAACGGTGCACTTGATTCGGTTGTGAATCCCCTTCAGGTTGCAGCTTCCTGCATGGATAAGATTGGCAGGGGAGAGATCCCAGAAAGAATCACCGAAGTATATTACGGAGATTTTGATGATATCAAAAACAGTGTCAATTCCTGCATCGACGGTCTTGGAGGATTGGCCGAGGGCAGAGATGTGCTAGGAGCAATGAAATATAATGATTTCACCAGAAAGGTGGAAGGAGTTCATCAGGGGATCTATGCAGAAATTGCTGATTCAGTCAACATGGTATCAGAGAGGATCAATACGATTATTGATGCATTGAACAACATTGCCGCAGGGGATCTGAAACAACTGCCAGAATTTAAGGAAATTGGAAAACGAAGTGAAAACGACACATTGATGCCGGCTATCATTATCATGCTTGAGAACATCAATGCCCTTGTTGAAGAAACATCAATGCTGTCTTCAGCTGCTATCGAGGGTAAGCTGGACACCAGAGGTGATTCGGGTAAATTTAAAGGTGAGTATTCCAGGGTAATCAACGGAATCAATGATACGCTCAACGCAGTAATTGCTCCTGTAAACGAAGCACTGGCTGTGCTAACGGAAATATCTCATGGAAATCTGGGCTCCAGCGTTAGAGGTGATTACCAGGGCGACCACGCAGTCCTGAAGAATACTCTGAATGAAACCATACATATCATCCAAAGCTACGTTAGTGAGATCTCCGGTGTATTGACGCAGATGGCAGATGGAAATCTTAATCTTTCCATCACTGCGGATTACAGGGGAGATTTCATAGAAATCAAGGACTCACTGAACCATATTTTATCGACTTTGAGTGAGGTAATGGGCGATATCAACGAAGCAGCAGAACAGGTAGCCTCCGGATCAAGACAGGTTTCAGACGGCAGCCAGACACTCTCTCAGGGATCTACCGAACAAGCCAGTTCCATAGAGGAATTGACTGCATCCATTGCAGAGATTGCTTCCCAGACAAGGCAGAATGCAATCGATGCGGGCAAAGCCAATGAACTGGCAGGAACCGCAAGAAATAACGCAATAAAAGGAAATGATCAAATGAGGAGCATGCTGAAATCCATGGTGGAAATCAGCGATTCCTCTGCCAGCATATCGAGAATTATCAAAGTCATTGATGATATTGCGTTCCAAACGAATATCCTTGCCCTGAATGCAGCGGTAGAGGCGGCCAGAGCGGGACAGCACGGTAAGGGTTTTGCTGTGGTTGCAGAAGAAGTGAGAAACTTGGCTGCACGAAGTGCAGAGGCTGCCAGAGAGACTACAGGCCTTATTGAAGGATCCATCCATAAGGTGCAGGCTGGAACAAAAATTGCTGACGATACCGCTGCTGCTCTTGTTGAAATTGTGGACGCAATCGAAAAGGCTGCAGGCATTGTCGAAAACATTGCATCCGCTTCCAATGAGCAGGCCTCGGGAATCGCTCAGATAAACAAAGGGATCGAACAGGTTTCCATGGTTGTTCAGAACAACTCTGCTACAGCGGAGGAGAGTGCTGCGGCTAGTGAAGAGTTATCCAGTCAAGCGGAATTGCTGAAGCAGATGATGGGCAGATTTCAACTGAGAAAAGAACTGAGATCTAGCTTCGGAATGGAAAGGCTTCCGGATATCGGTCACGAGTCAAAAACAGTAATTTTTTCAGAACAGCGAATATCCCTTGACGAATCAGGTTATGACAAGTATTGAGTATAAAATGATAGGCTGCCGGAGACTATGGCTCCGGCAGCCTTCTTGTTTCGGACAAATAAAAAGCCGCCGGGGATACCGGCAGCAATCAAGGAATCGAGCCGCGTGTAATTGTTACAGCAAAATGAGGCATTCGTTAATCACCTCATCTGACAGCTCGAAGGTTTTATCCTTCTCTTCCAAGACTACCACTCCCTTTCCGGCATAAATAAAATCGGCATCCCAGAAGGACAACCGATTTCTAATATATGCTGTATGAAGATCAGATATGCATCATTTATTGATTCGTTTATTTATTGTAAATCCATGTAAGTGCTGTTGTTCTTTCTTCCCGAATGGATCAATTCAGATGGGCTGTAAATCTGATAATAGTTTCGAGTTGTCATATATTTTTGAATTCGTTCCTGCATAGTGATTGCAGCATCCAGCTGCTTTCGAAGTACTTGCCTTATTTCCGGCGAAGAAGATTCAGATAAAATGGTACCATAATCTCTGACTGTTGCTTTCGCATTCAGAAGAAAATCTGCTGCTATGATCTGTTCGCTCATGTCCCCCAGTCCAGCCAGATTTTGAATTATTTTCATAACGCTAATTCTCCTTTCGAGTTGTATCCTTCTACAATCGGCTAAGCAAGTACGGCTTCAGCCAACCGATTTCACTTTTAACTTTATCATGTAATTAGTTTTGTTTGACGGGGATTTCTTTCTCTTTCACTTCTTTTAGAATCCCAGATGATGCCAGCTCAGAGGTTTGTATTGATTTCAAATTGTTTCCGCTAGCCGAGGACGATCTTGCAGACATTTGGAGCAGCCTCTCAAGTTCCTTGATCTGTTCTTTTGCATAGGAATAATCCTGCTGCAGAATTGATTTTAGTTCTTCATCTTTCACCAACTTTGACATTGAGAAAGACTTTGTTGCAGAGACTGTTTTTCTAGTCAATAACTGATGAATGTCGTAAATTTCATGAGAAGTTATTCCCTTAAAGCTATTCATATGATCACATCCTTACTGATTTCTTTATTAAACATTTTGCCCTGCTTTGAGTTGATTATTCGCAGTAAAACAAAAAGCAGTCTGATCAACTGCTTCCGTTCCTGTTATTCAGTTATAATTTATAGTAAATAATTTACTATCAATGAATGGAACTGAGATGAGATACTATGATTGCTATTGCTCTACTCCGCTTCCTTTTGCTTTGCTCAGAAACGAATCAGTGAAATTTGCGATGTTTTTGAAATTATCCCGATCTTCTCGGTTTTGAATCTCTTGCTGTCGTTTTGTTTGTCGTTGAGTTTCCTCAGCGGGGAAATGTGATGCTGTAAAGTCTTGTATGCTACTAAAGTTATCTCTGCTGGCTTTATTTTGCTCAAATGATTCTGAATTATTCGTAAAAATCACCTCCTTTAAAAAGTATTTACTTTTTTTTGTTTTCTATTCTTGTCTCATTTGGCTGAATAATCCTGTCATAACCTGCAAATATCTGGGCGATAATAAAACACGGAAGGAGGTTTGTGAAAATGACAGATAATAATGTAGATTTTGGTAACATGAAATCAAGAGATGTCGGAAATATGATTTCAAAGACCCTTGTTCAGCTTGGTAAGGAAGAAGTTGCAGGCCTTAGCGATACTGTAGATTATGGTAATCTTCCCTCTAAAGCCTTGCCAGAGCTTGGGAAACAAGTAATAAAAAATCAAATTAATCAATAGAATTTACCTTTTGCTGATTATATTGGTAAAATGGGAAAACAAAACATGAGATGCCTCACTGGTAAAACAAATACAAAGTGGGGCGATTTTTTTATATGTGAAAGAATCCTAAATTGTTAAATTTTACTGTAATATTCTGAATATTGAAGTAATCTCTGACTACTTAATATTGACATTGAGGTTGTTTTTTATTATAATTCATACGTAAACAAATGTTAGCCTTTTTATCCATCGATGAAGATTTATGAAAGGTTTCGGATTTTATGTAGAGAGCCATGTTTAAGGATTTATCTATTATTTTTATTGCGAAGTATGACAATCTTACGTATAAAAGATCCGGACTTTATTAAATTGTGATTTTGGGTGGAGAAGAGGCATTTATTTTTCTAAGGAGGGAAACAATGGGTAAAAGAATTCCAATGTGGCAAATTCTTTTAGTAATGCTGGTCCTGATGGCGACGCTAATATTTACAATTATCGTCACAGAAGGATATGTTCACATCGCACTGATCATTTCCGCCGCCTTTGCCGCTGTAATAGCGTATCTCAACGGATTTAAATGGTCGTATCTGGAAAAAGGTATTATTAATAATATCGGAAGATCGATGCAGGCCATCCTAATTTTGCTGTGCATCGGCATGCTGATTGGAACATGGATAGCCGGCGGGATTGTACCTGCATTGATTTACTATGGTTTGATGATCATGAGCCCAGGCATCTTTTTAGTTGCTACCTGTTTGATTTGTAGCATCGTCTCTCTTGCAACAGGAAGCTCCTGGACTACTGCCGGAACCGTTGGTATTGCACTGATTGGTATCGGAACCGGTTTGGGGATTTCGATGCCTATGGCGGCGGGGGCGATTATTTCCGGAGCATATTTTGGAGATAAAATGTCACCTCTGTCTGATACGACCAATTTGGCTCCCGCTATGGCAGGCTCCCAGCTATTCGATCACGTCAGACATATGATTCTGACAACAGGGCCGTCACTGGTTATTACGCTGATTATATTTGGTGTACTTGGTTTGGGCCACGGTGGAGAAAATGTTGATATGAGTCAGGTTGACATGCTAATGTCTACCATGCGTGAGAATTTTACGATTACACCGATCTTAATCATTCCTCCGCTCCTTGTAATCGCAATGGTTGTTTTTAAAGTACCTGCACTTCCCGGCTTATTTGTCGGAGTTCTGTTAGGTGTACTTTGTGCCGTTGCATTCCAGGGTGCGAATTTTGGAGAATTAGTTACAATTACGGCTTATGACGGCTATGTTTCCGAGACCGGTAATCAGTTTGTAGATGATCTGCTTACCAGAGGTGGATTCAGTTATATGTATTATACAGTGGGTCTGATACTCTGTGCTATGTGCATCGGCGGCGTTCTTGATTCAACTAATATGCTTAAGATCATCTGCGAACATCTGCTGAAGTTTGCAAAGGGAACAGGATCTTTAGTTGGAATTACAATCATAACCTGTATCGTTGTTAATATTGCTGCATCCGATCAGTACCTTTCCATCGTGCTCCCGGGTAGAATGTACAAAGAAGCTTATGAAGACAGAAGACTGAAGAATAAGAATCTGTCCCGTGTGCTGGAAGACTCCGGAACGCTAACCTCTCCGCTGGTACCATGGAATACCTGTGGTACATACCAGTCGACTACTCTAGGCGTTCCCACGCTGGAATATCTGCCTTACTGCTTCCTTAACATCATTAATCCTTTCGTCTCTCTGTTCTACGGAATTACCGGTATCACAATGGAGAAGATGACGGATGAAGAATACGAAGCATGCATGCGTCAAAGAAAACTGGATGCTGAACTGGCAGAAAGAACAATGTCCTAAAATGATCAAGGCTTAATAAATTTAAAAAAGGTGCTGGACTCATAATGAGCAGCACCTTTTTTGCGTTCAAATGATGAATTATAAAAACGTTAACTCTAATTGCTTGTATCTCGTTTTTGCATATTTTAGTTATAAGCCCTTTGCTTTAAATCCAGATAGTTCCGAATTCAATTTCATATGTGTTGAGATCATTTCTCGGATTTCAGTAACAAAATGTTCCTTAAGTTCAACTTTAGGAATGGTAAGTGCATAATCCCTCTCGAGAAAAAGAAAAAAATAGACATCGGTTTCGACTGCGGATTCAAAAGCAGTCCATTCATATTTTGCTGCATTTGCAGCCTTCCCCCATTTTGCCGAAATGCCTGAAACATTTAGGGTAAGTTCCTGCGCTTTATGAAACATGTCTTTTATATTTATCTCTAATTTTCGTACCTCAAAACTGATCCAGCAATAAATCAGGGTTACAATTATAATGCCGGAAATCCCCAGTGGTTTAAAGAATGGCAGTGAGTATGGCGTGCCGCTTATAATTAGTAAGAGAAATGAGAAAAGAACAATTGAAACGATAAATTTGGTTCTTGCAGGTTTTTTCTGATACATGAAATAATTTCGAAGCGCATTGTAGTCCGTTTGGTTTAGAATGGATGATATTTGAATTTCTTTTTCCTTCACAGTTTGTCCTCCAATCGGGATGAATCTAATAACAGTATAAGGGAAGGCTGTGAATTTGTAAACTGTTTCGGGTTCCTTGGATCGCGTCAAGTTAGGACGGGAAAAATAAAGCTGGAGTTTCCCCATTGTTAAAACCTTGTATTAAATTCCCCTGAGTCCTCGTAATGCTAATGCCAGTTGAGTGCGCTTTCCTGAATTTAGAGCAGGCAGGTTATCGATTGTCTCTCCACTGACTTTTCGTATCTTTTTTCTGCATAATTTTAAGTCCAGTTCAATGGCTCTTGTCACTCTGATTCGTTCTTGTTTCTTTCTTAGCGCCAGATCGAATAGATTACCTCCGTTTTCAGCAAAGACTCGGAGTCTTGCCATCTGATCGACTCCCTCACGGCTCCATCCCAGCGGCCTGGAACTGAGCCGATCTGAATAGATATGGCTAATGTGCCCTTCGGCACTGCAGCCCGAATAATCCTTGGAATAGTGATACTTAATGTTTTCCCAATGATTCATGATATAGGTCTTTGCTTCTTTCACCGATTGTGCCTTTGTCTCTGTTTCTGCTGCATCCAGGATGGTTTCAAATACGACCTTTAAGTATTCTTTGTCTTCTCTTTTAAGGGCTCTCCATATTTCCCTCTCAGCGTTTTCAATATGCGCTCCTGCTGTTTTTACCGCCTTGTGCAGGTGGTATCGGTCAAGTACGAAAATACTTTTGTTGATTATGGTTGCTCCTGACTTTATCCAGCTTGCTCCATCCCCTGACAAATATATTTTTTCAATCTTATCATAGTCATAGGCGGTATCAATGTAATCTGCTACTTCGTTCCAGAGTTCTTCTGATTCCCTGTACATTCCACCGAAATATCTCGGGTTCTGCAGTTTCCACCTTTCTTTTCCGACCTGTGTCCTGCCTTCATGCACATACACAAGCTTTGGTTCTGAACAGCCGCCAGCCTGAAGCGCAACGTGATCTTCGTCAGCTTCAATGTAGAGAATTGTAGGCGTTTCTTTTGATCTTGAAATTTTCACTTCGTTATTCCTGACCGGGCCTAGTTCCCTTATGGCGTTCATAACACTCTGGCTTGAAATCTGTAGTGTCTCGGCAGCTTTCCTGCCACTTCTTGCGTACGGGGTATCAATCGCTTCTTCAATCAGTCTGGATTTCAAGGCAACATCCATTTTGTCGTAGGAGTCGATTCCCATCAGTTCATCCGATAAATATCGATATTCCGTTTCGGTTTTATGCTTGTAGTACGTTCTATGATAATGAACCTCACCAAATATGGTCGCAAGGGTGTTGGGTGCACCTTCTCATGAACATACCAGTTCTGCTTTCGACGAGAATCTCCTTTCACAAGAGAATCCATCATTTCCAGCGCTTCCTTCGCTAGAATCGTTCCTACTTGGTCCAGTATTTTCTTAGTCTCAATTACAAATTCGGAGATATCCTTCTTTTCCATCAACATCTTTTCGAAGTTTTCCTCAAAACTCCTGATGATTAATTCTGCAATTTCAGTTATACTATTGTTCATAAGAGTGCCTCCGTTATTTGTTTTTGTGGTTATTAACATCATAACATATGAGGTCACTCTTATTTTTTTATTTCCTTTATTTTTCCCGTCCTAATTTTACACTAAGGGTTCCTTGCACTTTATAACATGCAAATAATTGAGCACAATTTCGTGTCGAAATTTGTTTCTGTTGATTTTTCTATCCATAGTGCTATAATCGAATTGGTCTCCATAATACTTCATAATATTAAAAATCTGAAAATTCAGATTTTTCTGGGTATTATTGACTAAGTTCAGGAGGTGAGTGGAAAAAACAAAACGAATCAGGTCAATCGCTTCTTTAGTCAACAGCTTTTATGAGAATTTATTTTGAATTTATTTAGGTAAGGAGAGATAATTTATGGGTACTGAAAAACATGGTGAAGATACCAAACTGCATCGCGGTATCGGACCCAGACAGCTTAGCATGATCGCAATCGGCGGAGCAATCGGAACTGGTTTATGGTTTGCCAGCGGAAGTGCGATCTCAAGTGCAGGTCCGGGCGGTGCAATGGTTGCCTTTGGTCTTATGGGCCTTATAGTATTTTTTATGATGACTTCACTTGGAGAAATGGCTACCCAACTTCCCCTGGTTGGTTCTTTTGAGGCTTATGCCAACAGATTTATTGACCCTGCTTTTGGTTTCGCAGTAGGCTGGAACTACTGGTTTTCTTGGTCCATCACAGTTGCAGCTGAATTTGTTGCAGCGGGATTGATCGTGAAATTCTGGCTGCCAAATGTCCCTGTAACCGTTGTTGCTATGATATCCTTTACATTATTGATGATACTCAACCTTATTTCAGCAAAATCCTTTGCTGAGGCAGAATATTGGTTTGCAGGAATCAAAGTAGTAACCATCGCAATTTTCTTAATTGTAGGTGTTTTAATGATCGTTGGTATCATGAACGGTCATTCTATGGGCTTCCAGAACTGGATTTTAGATGCTGGTGATGGCCGGAAAGCTCCATTCGTCGGGGGCTTTGCTGCTATGATGATGGTATTTCTGGTTGCAGGCTTCTCGTTCCAGGGAACGGAAATTGTCGGTCTTGCAGCGGCAGAAGCAAAAAACCCTGAAAAGAACGTGCCAAAGGCAATCAAAAGCGTATTTTGGAGAATTCTGTTATTCTACATCGGTTCCATTTTTGTAGTTGGTACATTGGTATCGTTTACTGATCCTCAGCTGCTGGGCGGTGGAATTGACAACATTGCAGCTTCCCCAATGGTAATTGTATTCAAAAACGCAGGTTTTGCTGCAGCAGCGTCTGTTCTGAACGCAGTTATTCTTACATCGGTACTATCTTGTGGTAACTCCGGTCTTTATACCTCATCCAGAATGCTCCACGCAATGGCCCTAAGAGGAAATGCGCCGAAGTTTTTCTCAAAGGTTAATAGAAAGGGAGTTCCGGTGTATGCTGTATGGGCAACTGGTCTGATTGGAGCTCTTGCATTCTTTGCTTCTATGATTGGAGAAGGAAAAGCATACTACATATTCTATAACGCTTCCGGCCTTTCTGGGTTTATGATTTGGCTGGGTATCGCAATTTGCCACTACAGATTCAGGAAAGCCTGGGTGAAGCAGGGACACAGTCTTGATGAACTGAAATACAAAGCTCTGTTTTATCCATTTGCACCAATTTTCGCTATGATTTCCATTACCATCGTTATCTTCGGAGCCAATGTATGGGTATTTGAAGAAGGTGCATTTACATGGTTTGATTTCATCACTAATTATTGCTTAATCGTTATTATTCCTGGTCTCTATTTCGGGTATAAGTGGAAACACAAGACAAAGATAGTTCCTCTGGAAGAATGTGATTTCACCCTTCCAAAAGAAGAGACTGTGGATAACTCAAAATAAGATTCAATTTATATAGGAACGAAAAGAAAGACAGCAGCCGTTATCGGCTGTTGTTTTTCTTTTCACCAAAGGCAAACCGTAATAATATTTACTTGATTGTTTCATATTAGTATGGTAGACTGATGCAGGTGACAAGACAGCTATATATACATATGTAAACCTATCATTATAAAGAAGACACGTCAAAAAGGAGAAAATGAAATGTATCAAATTGCTAATCGTATTGACCGCCTTCCTTCAACACCTATGCTGAGAAAAGTATTACTGCTTGCAGGAATCGGCTGGATGTTTGATGCCATGAATCAAGGAATGGTCTCCGGAGTGATGGCTGCAATCGGAATGGACTGGAACCTATCACCAGAACAAATTGGGTTATTGGGAAGCTCGGGAATGCTTGGAATGATCCTGGGTGCAGCTTTGTCTGGGATGGCTGCTGATCGATGGGGACGCAAAACAGTAGTGGTGTGGACGTTGATTATATTTGGGGTTGCAAGCGGTTTGGCTGGCTTCTCAGCCAATTATCCCATGCTTCTGGTACTGAGATTTTGTACAGGCTTTGGGTTAGGAGGAGAACTTCCGGCTGCATCAACGCTGATAAGTGAATATTCCCCGACAAAGATTCGTGGCCGAAACGTTATTCTTTTGGAGAGTTTCTGGGCATGGGGCTGGATTCTAGCTTCGCTGGTAGCCTATCTGATTATCCCTGCATACGGTTGGCGCGCTGCTTTCTGGGTTGGTGCCGTTCCCGCTCTCTTTGCTGCTTATCTAAGGATGGTGATGCCTGAGTCTCCCCGTTATCTTGAAAAGGCTGGAAAAGGCGATGAAGCAGACCGTCTTGTAGCCGTTATGGAACACGAGGCTGGGTTTGAGCCATTTAAACTCAAAAAAGAAACTTCTAAAACCAGTAAAGAGGCTAAAAATAGATTGTCTCTAGTTGAATTGTGGTCAAAGAAATATATTCGGAGTACCTTGGTTTTGTGGACCATTTGGATTGGAATTAACTTTGGATATTACGGTTTTGTTTTATGGACACCCTCTCTTTTGGTAGCCCAGGGCTTTAATCTGGTCAAGAGCTTTGAATTTACGTTGATTATGAGCCTGGCACAGCTGCCCGGATATTTCAGCGCGGCTTACCTTGTAGAACGAATTGGGAGAAAATGGGTGCTTGCCATCTACTTTGCTGGTACTGCATTGGCAGCATGGTTATTCGGTCATGCAGGATCGACAGGACAGGTTCTATTCTTTGGATGTCTTCTTTATTTCTTTAGTTTGGGAGCCTGGGGCTGCGTATATGCATATACACCAGAGGTTTATCCTACAGTAGCAAGAGCAAGCGGCTCCGGATGGGCGGCTGCATTTGGGAGAATTGGCGCATTCGTTGCACCTCTTATCCTTCCAATCCTTATCAGGTTCTATGGAGAAGAAAAAGGTTACGGATATATTTTTATTTTGCTCACTGTAGTCTTTGCCGCAGTCGCTATCGTTGTAGCACTGTTTGGAAAGGAAACCATGGGAAAATCTCTTGAGGAGATCAGCGAATAATATCCGCGAGGAATCAGGAAAATCTCATGATCCAGCATTCCGTAAATGAATGAAATGAAACGTCGATGAATGAATAAAACGTCTCGGAAGAAATTCTTTTGGGGCGTTTTTGATTTTAGTATTCGTTTAGGAACAATTTGGAAGGATCATGCGTCAAACAATGGAATGCATGAATCAATAATCAGGCATCAACAATATCGGAAATGAAAGAGAGGAGAACACTGCAATGCGTATGAAAACATTCATCTGCGGAGTGCTCGTTGCCCTATTCCTGTTATCTGGAAGTATTTTGGCCATGGCCTCACCAGATGACTCAGAGCACACAATAGGCAGCATTTATCTGTATACCGGAAGTCCATTAATTCTTTCAAATGATAAGATCCATATGCTGGATTCAGCAAATCCTGATATCAGCGCAACTGTTGTGAACGGAAATACGCTGCTGCCGCTTCGGGCTGTTTCGGAGTTTTTTGGTGCGGATGTCAGTTATGATCAAACCAAACGAGAAGCAACCATAAGCTATGACGGGAAGCGTTTCCGCTTTCCAATCAATCAAAAGAAATACATTGTGGAAGAGCTTCTTGGGAGTAAGGAAATTTCAATCGGTTCTAATTCCACGATTATGGATGGGCGTACCATGGTTCCGCTTCGGGTGATCTGCGAGCAGGTTCTCGGTAAAAAAGTATCTTATTACAATAGAGTCATTGCGGTTTCTGATCGAGCGATAGATCTTCAATCCCAGCCAAAACTGGTGAAGCAGGTTGAGGAGAAAATCGGTGAAGTGGTAAAAGCAGGAACAATGACTGAGCTGAAAAAGGCTTTGGCTGCAAGCAGAGAGTATTATTATGCGATTAACGATAAGGCAGAAGCAGCGGTTACAAATGGCTCGTCAAATGCCAGCGGGGATGGTGCGACCGTCGAACGGGAATCTGCGTCCATACCGAGTATGGGTTCCTCTGCACCCAGTATGGATACTACTGCAAAAGTATTTGGCGCTTCCGACACTGGTGATCAGAATTATTCCTCCACAAATGTACAGGTGGAAGGCATTGACGAGGCTGATGTGGTGAAAACCGATGGGAAATATATCTATATCGGTGGGAATAACGTGGTTCGTATTATCAAAGCAGATCAAGGGAGTCTGAAAGACGAAACTTCAATCAAGTTATCGACTGATAAGTATGTCAGTGAAATCTATGTGGCAGATGGCAAGCTTGCGGTTTTAGGGACTCGATCGGAAAATTCAAATGTGCTTTATGATAAAAAGGGAGTCCTGACGGAGCCAATGGATGCGGCAGCCGACAGATCCATTGGTATTATGCCGCCATATTATTCCGTAAAAAATTACAGTTTTGTTGATGTTTATGATATCTCTAATCCTGCCAGACCATTATATTTAAAGGGTCACGAAATGGAAGGCTCTTATCAGTCCAGTAGAAAAAACGGGGATATCATCTATCTTGTGACCAATCTATATTCCTCGGGAGAAATTGCATTGCCTATGATGCGGGATACGGTAATTGGGCCCAAACAGATACAGATGAAGCTTGATGATGTGATGATTATGCCAAGACGTCCTGCTGATGGTTATCTGATCGTATCGGCAATCAATGTCAGTAATCAAGAAAAGACCGAAGTGGAAGCCATCACTGCTTATGGCATGACCATGTATATGAATGATTCTTCCTTGTATCTTGCAGCAAGCGGAGCGGATGACAGCAGCACGATCATTCAATTCGAAATTGCGGGAATGAAAGTTGGATATGCCGGGTCCGGTGAAGTAAAGGGTCATTTAATCAATCAGTTTGCAATGGATGAATATGAGGGGAACCTTCGGGTTGCCACCACCACCTGGAGCAATGAAAATGCATTGTATGTACTGGATTCATCCCTGAATACGATTGGTGCTGTAACGGGACTTGCAAAAGGAGAAACGATCTATTCTGTGCGATTCATGGGTGATAAGGGTTATATCGTGACTTTCAGAACCATTGATCCGCTCTTTGTCTTTGATCTTTCCAATCCAAGCAAGCCTGTTGTAACAGGGGAACTGAAGATCCCAGGTTTCAGTAATTATCTCCATCCTGTGGGAAAAGACCTGCTCTTGGGAATCGGCGCAGACACCTATGAAATTTTCCGAAAAGACAGTAATGGAAAAGATGTCGTTGTAGGAGTTCGCCAGGGTGGCATCAAGTATTCCCTGTTCGATGTCTCTGATATGGGTAAGCCGAGAGAAATCTCTAATTATGTAGTGGGAGATTCAGGCAGCGGATCGGAAGCCCTTTATAATCATAAGGCAGTTATGATTGATGCATCTAAACAGAATGTCGCAATGGACGCTTACCTCAACTTAGAAGATAAAGAAACGGACTATCAGCAGGGAGCAGTCATTATGAGCTATGAAGGAAGAAAACTGGCGCTGAAGGGGATTCTGCAATCGGAGCCTTCCGGTGTATATGGAAACGACATCCCTTATGCAAGACGTGTTTTGTATATTGGAAAACAGCTCTATTATGTACAGGATGGACGCATCACTTCTTATGATTATGAGAGCCTGAAAAAGATTGCCGATCTTGTTCTGCGTTAAGTTGGCAGTAAATAATAAAGGGAAAGAGCAGTAAAAAATATGGGAGAATTCATGATAAAATAGCCATCACCGGATAAAAATAACCAACAAAGGAAACAATATTCCTGATGAATGAAACAGGAGGTTATCCTATGGCAAAAGACAGTCAGATCGATAATAAGGAAGCAAGAAAGAAAAAAGCAAACGGTCAGACACCGCTGACAAGAGAAAATCAGAACCAGAATAGAAATGCAAAAAAGCAGTCTATTCGGAACGATGATGTTTAGGAGGGGCAAATATGGCAAAGGCAGGGATGAGAAGACCAGATCCCAAGGAGCCTCATGGAACAGAAAGCAACCATAAGCTCCATATTCCGAAGAATGATCAAAAACCTGTTCCTGAAATACAGGGAAAGGCCAAATACGGTCATGAAAAGGCTGATAAAGATTAGGGCAAGAATTAAACAAGTAGAAAAGAACCGATTGAAGCAGGTCCTTGAAGACCCGTTCAGCCGGTTCTTTTTCTTTAAATATCCTTTACATTTAGAACCCTTGCTGCATTTAACACTGCGATCAAAGCCACACCTACGTCTGCAAAGACTGCCTCCCAGATGGTTGCGACCCCTCCTGCTCCAAGACCCAGAACGATGAGTTTGACCACCATGGCGAAGATAATGTTCTGCCAAACGATGGTTCTGGTTCTCTTAGCCATCTTAATTCCGGATACAATTTTTGAGGGCTCATCCGTCATAATGACCACATCAGCAGCTTCGATTGCGGCATCAGATCCTAAAGCTCCCATAGCAATTCCCACATCAGCCCTTGCAAGAACAGGTGCGTCATTAATTCCGTCACCGACGAAGAGCAATTTTCCCTTTTTTGATTTTTCTTGATCGAGTTTTTCAATTTCCTCAACCTTTTGATTTGGCAGCAATTCGGCATGGAATTCATCCAGCCCCAGCTGACGAGAAACTTTTTCTGCAATGCTGCGGCTGTCTCCTGTGAGCATAACGGTCTTTTTGATACCCAACTGCTTTAAGCCAGCAATTGCTTCCTTTGCGTCTTCTTTGATCTCATCGGATATGAGGATATGACCAGCAAATTTTTTGTCTGCTGCAAGGTAGACCACAGTGCCTGCTGCATCGATCAGATCTGCTGATATACCTTCTGATTCCATCAGTTTTCGATTTCCGGCAAGGATTTCGCGCCCTTTCACATTCACTTTGATTCCATGACCAGCAATTTCGTTATAGCTGCTAATCTGATCCTGATCGATTTCCCTTCCGTACTCCTTTAGTATGGAAACTGCTATGGGGTGGGTTGAGTAACTCTCCGCATAGGCTGCAAACTCTAAAAGCTCGTCGTTCTGAAAATCGTTCTTTGCTTCAATTTCGGTAACTTTAAAAACCCCTTTTGTTAGGGTACCGGTTTTATCAAAGACGACGATGTCAACATTGTTCAGAGCCTCAAGATAGTTGCTGCCTTTTACAAGAACGCCTCGCTTGGAAGCTCCTCCGATTCCTCCGAAAAATCCGAGAGGAATGGAAATGACCAGAGCACAAGGACAAGAGATTACAAGGAATACCAAAGCTCTGTACAGCCATTCTGAGAAGGTTGCGCCTTCCATGACCAGAGGGGGAATGACTGCCAGTGCTGCCGCGATGATTACGACTGCAGGGGTATAATACCGTGCAAACTTTGTAATGAAATTCTCTGTCGGCGCTTTTCTATTGCTGGCGTTTTGAACAAGATCAAGGATCTTTGTGACTGTAGAATCCCCGAATTCTTTTGAAACTTCAACGGTCAGGACTCCATTTTTGTTGATGAAGCCACTGAGAACCTCGTTGCCGGTTTCGACCTCACGGGGAACCGATTCTCCCGTGAGTGCTGAAGTATCAACCATTGACCTTCCCTCGACAACTTTACCGTCAAGAGGAACTCTTTCGCCCGGCTTGACAAGGATCAGGTCCCCAACTGCTACTTCTTCTGGATCCACTCGTTTCGTATCATTTCCGACCCTCAGATTGGCATAATCCGGTCGGATATCCATGAGCTCTGTGATGGATTTTCTGGAACGATTTACTGCGATGCCCTGCACATATTCGCCGATTTGATAAAAGAGCATCACTGCGACACCTTCGGGAAATTCCTGAATGGCAAAGGCTCCGATGGTTGCAACAGTCATCAGGAAATTCTCGTCAAAGACCTGGCCTCGGAAGATGTTCTTAACTGCTTTCAGCAGGACTTCACCGCCAACAATCAGATAGCTGATAAAGAAGAGTGCAAATTCTACTGCGGTCTGGAACTGAAAGATCACTGCGATACCAAAGATCGCGGCTCCTAAGACAAGCTTGATTAATTCCTTTTTTCCGCCTTCGCCATGCTCATGATCGTGTCCATGATCGTCGTGATCGTGCCCATGATCGTTGTGATCGTGAGCATGACTGTGTTCCTCGTGATCGTGAGCATGACTGTGTTCCTCATGTTCTCCATGTTCATGATTACTGCAGCACTGTCCTTCATGAGCGTGACGTGCATTGCTCTTTAGCGATTCGTATTGCCCGGCGGGACTGCTTTTACTGCTTCTGCGAGCAGCTTTCTCTTTTACTTTTACATCGGGCTCTAATTTCTTGACGATATTTTTAATCTGAGAGGTAATCCCCTCTGTATCTTCTGTGTGATTGACTTCAAAAGAGAGCGTTTTGGTTACAAAGTTTACGGATGCATCTTGTAAGCCGCTGATTTCTCCTACTTTCTTTTCTATTTTTGCTGCGCAGTTTGCACAATCCAAGCCTTCCAGGATATATTCTTTTCTATTGTTTGACATGATTCATTCCTCCTTTGATTAATGGACTCTTGGCAATGGAAGTCTTACTCGCAGATGTGGATCAGTCCCATTTCAAAGATCTGCTTGACATGGGAATCGTCGAGGGAATAATAGACAACCTTACCGTCTTTCCTGTTTTTAACCAGTCTCGTCTGTTTTAAAATTCTGAGTTGATGTGAGATAGCCGATTGACTCATGTTCAGCAGCGCTGCAATATCACAAACGCACATGTCAGACTCGGACAAGGCCCAGAGGATTCGGATTCTTGTAGAATCACCGAATACCTTAAAAAGTTCTGCCAGATCATAAAGCTTTTCTTCGTCAGGCATTCTCTCCTTAACCATACTTACAACGCCTTCGTGGATCACAGTACAGTCGCAGCGATCCAAATTGATTTTTTCACTCATAAGAATTACCTCATTTGTTCTTTCTATATTTTCGTGAATAGTCGTGTTTGTATTTCTATATATGAGTATATGTTCATATGTTCAGTTTGTCAACTAATCATATGTATTTTTTTTTCTGAGCAGGGGAACTTTCCTTGCGTACCATACGTCTTATTAATACAAAAGGTGTAAAAAGGAATACTGTGTCACATCAATTTGACACGAGGAAAGGAACAATGAGGTCAGGAATTGCTATGAAAGTTATAACCGTTACTTTGATCATTCTGGCACTGATGTCAGCCACCGCCTTTGCAGCAGCGGGTAAGCCAGCTGCCGAGCTGGGATTTTCATCTTTCAGCTATCAGGATTAGATCGAGCAACCGCAAGTCATAAGCAGACAGCGCTTTCAAAGGTAAGGAACAAGGTGACAAGGCATAAATAATCTTTTGCCGACATATTCTGTAGGTAAGGAGGTGGAACTATGCCTTGGTATAATATTAGGGCTTCTCAATACGGATCCATTATCGTGAACGGATATGCTTACCCGTTTATTAATCAGGGGACTTTGGAACAGTGGATGCCCGATCTTACCTATGTTTCTTCATTTAGCTACGGCTTTACTCCTCAAGGAGATCTGATTCCACTCAATGATGCACGGGTTTTACAAACTGCGAGAGATCATGGTGTTCAGGCCCTTCTGGTGCTAACACCGCTGAATGAGCAGGGGCAATTCAGCAATGAACTGGCAAGTCAAGTTCTAAATAATCCGGAGGCAAGAAGCAGGCTGATCGAAAATCTTTATCAGACGGTAAACGCGAAAGATTTTTATGGAGTTGATTTTGACTTTGAGTTTGTAAACCGGGAAGATGCAGATGAATATGTGACACTCGTAAGGGACACGGCGGCAAGACTGAATCCGGAAGGTTTCATCGTCACAGTTGCATTGGCTCCGAAGACCTATGCAGAACAGCCGGGCTTGCTTTACGGGGGTCACGACTATGCGGGGATGGGGCAGGCTGCTAATTTGGCACTGCTGATGACCTACGAATGGGGCTATACATATGGACCGCCAATGGCCGTTGCACCGCTGAATAAGGTCCGTGAAGTCTTGGATTATGGTGTTACAGAGATCAGTCCTTCTAAGATTCTGATGGGAATACCCAATTACGGATATGACTGGACACTGCCCTATGTAAGGGGTGAATCCAGAGCTGAAACCATTTCCAATGTTGAAGCTCGTGCAAGAGCCGCCAGGTATGGTGTGCCCATTCAATTTGATGAAGTAGCCCAGTCACCGTTTTATACCTATGTTGATGAACAGGGGCGTCAGCATGAGGTTTGGTTTGAAGATGCAAGAAGCTTAAGGGCGAAGCTCGAATTGATCAACGAGTATGGTCTCGCAGGAATCAGTATCTGGACCATAATGAATCCGTTTCCGTCGGGCCAGGAGGTTCTGCGAGAACTCTATTCGGTTGCGAAGGTTGAGTGAGTGCATTGTCTGGAGCAAATTCAGCGTTTGTCAGTGAAGTCAGGTAATTTTTTCTAACCATCATTGACTCTTCATCAATTCTTCATAAAAGAAGGTTATCCTTATATTATCGTAAGGATGACCTTTTGCTATTTTATTGAAAGAATATATGGAGGTGTGAAAGTGAGAAGAAGAAGGTTCCTGATTACAGCGAAAAGTGCCGCAATCGTACTTACCATTTGTATTACAATCTCTTCTATGCTGGGATATGCAGGGGGACTGGCCACTGCAGGTTATTTCTCTAACGGAATCGATATTACCCCGCAGGTGTCCCTGAATACAAAAGCGGATCAGACTGCTTTGCTGACGACAACTGCATCCTCTGCTGGGAGCAAGCTTTCCACAGCTGAGGTAGCGGCACTGACAGCCGATTCTGTGGTTGAAATTCGTACGGAAACCGTTACAACAGACAGCTGGATGCAGCAGTATGTAACCAACGGAGCCGGCAGCGGAGTAATCGTTTCAAGCGATGGTTATCTTGTGACCAACAACCATGTGATTGATGGTGCAAACAAGATTACTGTGCGTCTTAAAAATGAAAAAACATATACAGCAACTCTTATTGGTACCGATAGTAAAACCGATGTGGCTCTGTTGAAAATAGATGCATCTGGACTTACAGCGGCAGTGCTTGGGGATTCGGAGGGACTCGAGGTCGGCGATACGGCCATCGCGATCGGAAATCCACTAGGCCAGCTGGGAGGAACCGTCACCCAAGGCATCATCAGCGCACTTGACAGAGCGCTTTCTATTGACGGCAAGACCATGAGCCTGCTTCAGACCGATGCCGCAATCAACCCCGGAAATTCCGGCGGTGGGCTGTTCAATGACCGTGGACAGCTGATTGGTATCGTTGTAGCAAAGTCTTCAGGTTCTGACGTGGAAGGCCTTGGCTTTGCTATCCCCATCAATGTTGCAAAGGCGGTAGCAAGTGAACTGATGGAAAACGGCTACGTTAAGGGGAGAATTGAGACAGGAATGTCCTTCATAGACCTTACCACCGCCCAGAAAGCATTGCTGTATGGGGTGCGTCAGCTTGGTGTATATGTCCAGTCTGTTGCATCGGGGTCTAATGCAGAGAGTGCCGGTTTTAGGGCAGGCGACATGATTGTGTCTGTAGGTGATACGAAGATCACCAGTACAACAGGACTGAGCCAGGCTCTCGAAAAGTACAGCGTCGGGGATACGGTGACAATAACCGTCATGCGAAATGGAAGCACTGGGCAGCTGCCGCTCACACTGCAAGAGCATAAGCCGAGCTAGTAATGATTTCTGTGATGAAAAGAGGAGAACGGATGAGCAAAATTACCATTGCAAACCGTGTTTTTTAGATAGTGTAGGTATTAAGTCATGCTGATGCATTCCATGCTGGGCATGGCTTTTTTCTTTATCCTCAAAGCCAATTGAAATTGTATACAATAATAAATGTATGAATTCATTACGTAATAATATGTTCATTAAGAATACAGTAATGCACGGATATAAGGGGGCGTAGTGATTGTTTTTTTATTTCCCAGTGCTATTCTTATATACGGAAGCATTGATTGCATAAGCAGAATCAAGGTGTTCCCTTTCTGTCAATGCTGAAACAGGAAGGCAGAAATTCTGAAGAAAGAGGGCAGAAATGCTGATGAAAGAGGACAGAAATGCTGAGGAAAATTGACGTTATCAAGCACGGCGAAAAAGTATTACAAGGGAATGAGGCCTGTGCAGAGGCTGCGATTCACGCGGGATGCAGATTTTTTGCAGGGTATCCCATCACTCCTTCAACAGAAATAATAGAATATTTATCGGAAGCCTTATTGCTGCAGGAGGAGGGTTCCTTTCTACAGGCTGAGGATGAGATTTCGGCAATGTGTGCTGTTATCGGAGCCAGATGGGGCGGAAAGAAATCCATGACCGCAACTTCCGGACCCGGATTCACCCTGAAGCAGGAGGCATTGGGATATGCGGTGGAAACAGAGACTCCCGTAGTTGTAGTCAATGTCCAGCGGGGTGGTCCTGCAACAGGACAGCCCACCTTTTCATCGCAGCAGGATATTTACCAGGCAAAATACGGAAGCCACGGGGACTATGAGATGATCTGCCTTGCACCGGCTTCGGTGCAGGAAATGTACGATTTTACGATAAAAGCTTTCAATCTTGCAGAACAATACAGAACTCCTGTGATCCTCCTTGCGGATGAAATTGTAGGGCATATGAGAGAGAAGATTCAGATACCGAAGCAGATTGAAGTTGAAGACCGGACAACAGTGAAACACTGTGACAAACCTTTCGGGCGGAATGAAAAAAACATTCCCTATGCGGTTAATTTTTTCGAAGGGCACAACGTATTGGTGGAAGGGCAGCTGCATGATGAAAAAGGAAGAAGGATCGGACATATCCCGGATCAAAGCGGGGTTTTTGTTGAAAATCTGATTGATAAAATCCGAAAGAATCAGGTGGAACTGGTCGATATTGATCATGAGTTTCTGGAAGATGCGGAGATAGCGGTAATCGCTTATGGCACGGTCGCCAGATCTGCAAAACGTGCGGTAAAAATTGCCCGGGAAAAAGGAATCAAAGCAGGGCTTATCAAAATTAATATTGTATGGCCGTTCCCGGAAGAAGAGCTGAAAGCACTGGCGGGTCACATCAAAACCATCCTTGTACCGGAAATGAATATGGGAAAATATTGTCTTGAAATTGAACGGTGCCTGAAACAAAGTACTGTGATTTCGGTACCGCAATTAGGAGGCATCATCCACCAGCCAACAGAACTTCTGGATATTATTGTAACAGAGACGGCAAGGAATAGAACCCTTCCAGCAGGTACGAAGGAAAGGGATCATAGTCTAATATGCGCGGAAAGAGAAATGATGAGCGAGAAAGGTAGCAAACAATGAATCAGCTAATTGAAAAATATATCAAAAAAGATTCGCTTCCGTATATTTTCTGTGCGGGCTGTGGAAACGGGATCATTCTAAATGCAGCAATCCACGCCATCGATGAACTGGGAATTAAGGAGGATACCGCCTGCGTCAGCGGAATCGGCTGCTCGTCATGGATTCCGCCCTATCTGAATATGGATGTGATGCACACGATTCACGGAAGAGCCATTGCCTTTGCGGAGGGGCTGAAGCTTAGCAGACCGGAGAAAAACATCATCGTTTTTACCGGTGATGGGGATTGTCTCGCCATTGGCGGAAATCATCTGCTCCACGCCGCAAACAGGAACATCAATATTACCGTTGTCCTGGTGAATAACTTTATTTACGGGATGACTGGGGGTCAGAAATCACCGACCACTCCTGCGGGATCAAGGACAAAGACCAGCCCCTTCGGGGCCTTAGATGAGCCCATCGATGGATGTGGTATTGCCATGAGCGCAGGAGCCACCTTTTGTTCAAGGTGGACAGTTTCTCATCCAAACCAGTTGAAAAAGGCAATCAAGGAAGGGATTTTGCATAATGGTTTCTCTTTTATCGAGGTACTATCTCAATGCCCAGTCCAGGCAGGAAAGAGTGTTTTTCAGGAACGTGATCCCTGGAATATGATGGAGGCGATCAAGAATAATACAATTCTGTGCAAAAGCTGGTCATTTGAAAGGCCGGAGGGGAAAATCCCCATCGGAAACTTTAAGGCGGACAGCGGCAGGCAGGAATACACCGATAAAATAAAAAACTTGAAGGAACAGCTTAGAACAATGCAGAAGGTGACCGTATGAGAATGATGAAGATATCCATCGACAAAGCCTATTGCAAAGGCTGTGAGATATGCATCAAAGCATGTCCTAAAAGCGTATTTGCTATGTCGGAGGAACGACAGAGCTTTGGTTCGCTGATACCTTATCCGGCGAAGGCAGAAAAGTGTGTTGGTTGTAAATTGTGTGAGATGCTTTGCCCCGATGGCTGCATCAACGTAGAATAGGAGGAAATTTTAACGTGAGAAGAGATATTAGAATTGTCGGTGCAGGCGGTCATGGTGTTATCTCCGCTGCCATTATTTTGGCAAAGGTTTATGGAATCAATGAAAGCTGCAATGTGTCCCAGACCCAGAGCTACGGTCCGGAGGCGAGAGGCGGCGCCTGTAAAGCGGAGGTAGTTGTTTCCGATCATGAAGAAATTGATTATATGAAGGTAGAAAAGGCAGACATTTTCATTGCGTTCAATCAGCTCGGCTATGAGCAGTATAAAAAGCAGACGAAGAAGGATGGCGTGGTTTTGGTAAATAGTTCTTTGGTAACCGTAGACCCGGAGGATGCACAAAAGGTTTATGAGATTCCTGCCTCTGAGATTGCAGATACGAGCTTTAAACCCTTTGCAGTGAACATTGTGATGCTGGGCGCTTTAACAAAGCTGCTGCCCAAGCTGCAATATCAATCAACCAGAGACGCTATCAGAGGGAATTTCAATAAATCAGCTGCGGATATGAATCTGGCTGCATATGATGCAGGCTATCATTATATTCAAAATGAATACTTCCTGAAAAAGATGGCATAAGAAGACGACCGAAGAGGACTGACTTAGCCAGTAAAAAGATAACCTTTGCATAGGAGAAATCGTGATTTCTGGAACGGTATAAGAAACGGAAGGATAAGAAAATGACAGAGAGTGAACGATATATCGGTGAATACCTCCAGCGGGCGAGAGCTGCGCAGAAAGAATATGAGAAGTATCGTCAGGAGCAGGTGGATGAAGTTGTAAAGGTCATTGGGAAAACGGTCTACGATAATGCAGAGCTTCTTGCTAGAATTGCCGTGGATGAAACGGGAATGGGAATCTATGAGGATAAGGTTATCAAAAACCAAATGAAAGCCAAAGTGATTTGGAATCATCTGAAAGATAAGAAATCTGTTGGAATCATCCATCGAGATGAAGAGAAGGGTATCACAGAAGTAGCAAAGCCCATGGGGGTTGTTGCTGCGATTACACCTACTACAAACCCAATCGTCACACCCATGTCCAATGCCATGTTTGCCTTGAAGGGGAGAAATTCGATCATAATCACACCTCATCACAGGTCGCTGAAAGCAAGTTCCCTGACCGCTGAGCTGATCAACAAGAATCTGGAGAAGATAAACGCTCCGAAAAACCTGATTCAGGTGCTGGATCAGCAATCCAGAGAGCATACGAGAATCCTGATTGAATGTGCAGATGTGGTAATTGCCACTGGGGGGATGGGCATGGTCAAAGCCGCATATCGCAGCGGAAAACCGGCACTTGGTGTAGGAGCGGGCAATGTTCAGTGCATCATTGATAAAGCGATAGAGTACAAGGATGCCGTGAAGAAAATTATTATAGGGAGAACCTTTGATAACGGAATCATCTGCTCTGGAGAACAGTCGGCAATCATTCCCGCCGAATCATATGGAGAAATTATTCATGAGTTTATTCAGAATGGCGCATTTTATATCTCGGATAATGAAAGCATAGAAAAATTGCGAGATACCATGTTTGTGGACGGTGAAATGAACAAGGGTGTGGTAGGACAATCGGTTCAGAGGATCGGGGAACTGGCAGGAATTGAAATTCCAAAGGATCGGACTGTCATCATCGTTGATGCAGAGGGGACAGAGGATATTTTGGGCAGAGAGAAAATGTGCCCCGTGCTGACGCTGTATCGGTATGATTCTTTCGAAGAGGCTGTTGAAATCGCCAGAGCGAATCTGGAAAAGGACGGGAAGGGGCATAGCGTTGCTATCCATTCCAATCAGGTTGAACACATTGAATATGCAGCTGAAAATATTGAAGTCAGTCGATTTGTGATCAACCAAGCCAGTGCTACTAGTGCGGGCGGAAGTTTTTTCAATGGGTTTACCCCCACCAACACACTGGGCTGCGGATCCTGGGGGAACAATAGCATTTCGGAAAATTTGGACTACAAACATTTGATCAATATCTCGAGAGTGGGATATTATATGAAGGACAACAAGGTGCCTACGGATGAGATGTTGTGGGGGTAGGCAGACCAATCTATAATGGAAGCATGGCACGAAATAATATCTCTAAGAGGTACCCGATTTGGGTACCTCTTATGCCATTTCTCGAAAACATTTGCGGCATTAGCGGGAAAGATATAGATTTTACTTGACTGATTACTGCTTCTATGAGTAATATATTGATTGCTGAGGTTGTTCAATTTCGTGGAATCATGGAGTTTTTTTAAATCAAGGCGTGTGATCGAGAACTTTTTTCGATTCGCGAGCGTCTGGCAGATTGTTTGGAGGTAGTAGCAATGACCACAGGAAAAACCGACTTTTTAACCGATATGGAGTATATAGACGGGATTACCATCATTGATACCTCTGGTGATATTTTATTTTCCGTGAAGTTTAATCCTGTCTTTAATCCCGAACAGAAGGATGATCTTGAGGACGTTGTGGGAAAGAAATTGTCTGAAGTATTTCCCAACATCAATGATCAGAATAGCACCTTGATCAAAGCCATGGAGCTGGGCATGCCCATATACAACAGACGGCAGGGGGTAATGGACCGATCCGGAAATACGGTTTTTACAAAAAATATCTCACTGCCGATCAAAGCCAATGATAGGATCATTGGCTCCATAGAAATTTCAAAAGATTTGGGCAAGCAGAAACAAGCACCGGGCAGCGTTGTTATGATGGATCCTGAACAATTTAAGCATTTTCAGAATGTGGATAAGAAGCTGTATTCCAACAGAGCCCATTATACATTAGATGATATCATTACTGCGAATAAAGAGACGCTTGATCAGAAGGACTTTATCAATAAAATAAAGGACAGTTCTGCCCCGGTCTTTCTTTTTGGAGAAACAGGAACGGGTAAAGAACTATTTGCCCATGCGTTACATAATGCAAGCAACAGAGCAGATCAGCCCTTTATCACTCAGAATTGCGCTGCAATTCCTGACAACCTTCTGGAGAGCCTTTTATTCGGGACCACTAAAGGCAGCTTTACTGGAGCTTATGACAATCCGGGGCTCTTTGAACTAGCTGAAGGCGGCAGTCTTTTCCTTGATGAAATCAACTCAATGCCGATCTATTTGCAATCGAAACTCCTCAGGGTCCTTCAGGACGGATTTGTAAGACGCCTGGGAGATAAATCTGAACGGAGGGTTGATGTCAGAGTCATATCCGCAGCCAATCTGCATCCGAAGGACTGTATGAAAATCGGTCAGCTGCGACAGGATTTATATTATAGACTGTCAGTACTCACCTTGAAAATGATACCTCTACGAGATAGACCGGAAGATATCCAGATCTTATTGAACTTTTTTATCAATCGATATAATGCTTCTTTGAAAAAGAGCATCAAAATGGTTTCAAAGGAAGTCTACGAATACTTTAAGAATCATTCTTGGCCCGGGAACGTCAGAGAGCTAGAGCACTTGGTGGAATATGCAATGAATATTGCTGATTTCTCTGAAAACATCATTCGGATGGACCATATCGCAAGCAGGGCAGAGGAGTTCTCAGATGACAATAAAAACCCACAGATTCAAATTACTCCACTTGGACAGATCCTAGGGTCAGTAGAAAGAGATATGATAGAAAGAGCGGTGAGACTTACTGGGGGAAATATTTCAAAAGCTGCTAGACTACTTGAAATACCCAGGCAGACGCTCCAGAACAAGCTAAAAAAATATAATTCAGAATAGTACTGCTCTTGACAAATTATAACACTCCTAGAGCGGATGCACCTTGTCAAAGGAAAGTAAGTGCCCAAAATATAACAAAGGGTGCCCAAATGATAACAATCATCTCTTAGGGGATGGAATGAAGTGCCCAAATGATAACAATACAAGATGGGAAACGTTAAATGTATCTCTTGTGTTGTTATTTTTTTATAAGAAGTTTTCGCCATGAGTCTTTAGGAATATTGAAAAATCAACATTCTTTATTATTGGAAAAAGATTTCAAAAAAAACATCTTGGCATCATCTTTGCTATGTATAAATATTCGGTACGTATCGAAAAAAAAGACAAGAGAAGGTGATGCAGAATTGTTATTTGGTGTACTGAAGGATATTAAGATCGGGGAGAACAGAGTTATTGCGACCCCTTCAGAAGTAACCACATTAAAAGGTGACGGTCATACCGTAATCGTTGAAAAAGATGCCGGATTAAAAGCCGGGTTTACCAATGAAAGCTATCTCGCAGCAGGTGCAGAAATCGCTGAGACGGCAGAGGAAATCTATAGACGATGTGATTTTGTGGCTAAAGTAAAAGAAATTGAAGCATCGGAATACCAGATGCTGAGAGAAGGACAAATTGTATATACGTGCATACATCCGGCTGCGCATCCTGAAGAGGTGCAGGCATTGCTGGATAGCAAGTGTATTGCGTTTACAGCAGAGGACTCCCATCGATTTGGTTCCGTCAACTGTGAAGCTGCTGGAAAACAAGGGGCTTTAATGGGACTTCACTCCATGTTAACCAACAACGGAGGAAAAGGGAAGTTCGTAAGCGGTCTGGCTGGCGCACCTGGGATCAAGGTTTTAATTCTTGGCGGCGGTTTGGTGGGAAAATCTGCTTTGCAGGTGCTGCATTCCCTTGGTGCATGGTGTACAGTCATGGACATCAGCATGGAGACCCTCAGAGATATCGGAAGAATTTATAACGAGCAGGTCAACACTCAGTTTTCAACAAAAGAAAACATCAAGAAACTGCTTCCCGAAATCGATCTGGTCATAAACAGTGTAAAATGGCCCAAAGGATGTACGGACTATCTCATCGACAGGGAAATGCTTTCCTTGATGGAGAAGGGATCGGTTATCGTTGATATCAGTAACGATACTCCCGGAGCAATCGAGTCATTTCATGAGACTACCCATGAAAACCCCACATATATTGAAAGCGGTATTGTGCACTACGGTGTGAGCAATATTCCCGGTTCTATTGCAAGATCTGTGTCGGAAGCCTATGCGGCTTCGGTATTGCCCCATTTTCGTTCCATCATGAATCTAGGAGTAGAAAAAGCGTGCATGAAGGATGGATTTCTTAGAAGAAGCTTAACAGCTTACAAAGGATATCTTACTCATGAAGAAACCAGCGCTATTCAGGGCAGACAATGGATTAGACCGGAAGATATCTTGAACCTGTCAGATAAGAAAATAGACCCGGCTCCATCGGCTACAACAACGAAATCGGATCATTTTATAAAAATTTAATAGGAAGAAGGAGATCTAAGACATGACGATATACACACTACTCGTGGATTTCGCTTGTGCAAGCGGGCTTATTCTCATTGGAATATTCCTTCGTGCTAAAATCAAATTTATTCAAGAGACTTTTATTCCTGCCAGTTTGATTGCCGGATTTCTCGGACTGGCGCTGGGCCCGAACTTTTTGAATGTTCTGCCCTTCTCCGAAACCATAGGATCTTATGCGGGATTAATTACGATCTTCGTATTTGCTTCTGTTGGTATCAATGGATTTTCATTTTCACCGGGAAGCATGAAAAAGGATCTGAACAGAATGGGAGCATATGCGTCTTATAAAATTCTGACCATGGCGATTCAATTTTCTCTGCCCATCGCATTTTCTATCCTGGTGATTTCAAAGGTTGCTCCACAGGTGAACAACGGTTTTGGAATGCTTTTGGTTGCGGGATTCTACGGTGGGCACGGGACCGCCGCTGCCGTAGGAAGCTCTTTCGAAGCGTTAGGCTTTGCGGATGCAACAGACCTTGGGATGACCGCTGCAACAATCGGTATTCTCGCAGGTATTTTCGGCGGACTTATCTTTATTAAATGGGCAACGAGAAAGGGATACACCCAATATGTCAAGGACTTTTCCAAGATTTCAGATGATCTGAAAACGGGACTTGTCCAAAAGGAAAACAGAACTGCGATCGGATCCGATACCATTTCCTCAATTGCCCTAGATCCCCTTGCATTTCATATGGCGTTGATTTTGATCCCTTCCGGTCTGGGTTATCTATTAAATACCTATATCGAAGAAAGATGGGCACTTGGCTTTCCGACCTTCACCATCGCATTTGTTCTTGCACTGATTATGTACGTTGCTCTTGGACAGGGAAAAAAGGGCGTGTATAAATATGTTGATGATAGAATCGTTACAAGACTGGGGAGTTCTGCTACGGATTACCTTGTATTCTTCGGTGTGGCCTCCATTAAGCTTCCTGTAGTTGTGGAATATGCACTGCCCCTTTCCTTGCTGGCGCTGTCCGGTATTGTGGTGGTTGTATTCATGATGAGGGTTATGGGACCTGCTATGAACAATGAAAGTTGGTTTGAACGATCTATCTTTGTTTATGGCTATGCCACAGGTGTATTTGCCATCGGTCTGACACTGCTTCGAATTGTAGATCCGGAAAATAAATCCAAGACACTTTCGGATACTGCTATCGTTGGTTCCTTGAATACCCCCATCGAATTATTTGCATGGTCTGCAGGACCAGCTATGCTCATGGGAGGCCAGCATTGGACCTTCGTTGGAATCTTCCTCTTAATTGGAGCTGTATGCGTTGCTGCGAATATCATCTTTAAATGGTGGTACCTGAAGACTCCACTAGGAGAAAGAGGCGCAGTCGAGAATGAGCCGATATTTGGTTCGGCGCAGGAGTAATTCAACCATACCAATAGACTAACTTTCTCATAAACTACAAATCAAACAGAAGCACCAAAGCAGTTATTCCTATCGGAGTAACTGCTTTGGTGTGATCCACAAAACATAGCAGAACTGACACAAATCAGTAATCATATAATAGAATTATAGGGGTGATAGATAATGGCTGAAGTAACCTTTCTAAATGCTTTTTCGCTTACCGTCGAAATTGCAAATACGATCCGGGACCGAATTTTAAAAGGCGAATATGGGATCGGCGAAAGGATCAAGGAAAATCAGATTGCAGAAGAACTAAGGGTGAGCAGGACTCCGGTGCGCGAAGCAATCAAACAGCTGGAGGCGGAGGGGCTGATCGAATCAATCCCCAATAGAGGATCGTTCTGCCTTGGATTTACAAATCAGGATATCAACGATGTTTATGCTGTAAGGACTGCAGTTGAGGTTCTAGCGGTTAAATGGACAGTGAATAAAATTACTGATGAGGAGATCAAGAGCCTTCAGGACGAGTATGAGCTGATGGAATTTTACACGAAGAAAAAAGATGGGAAACGTGTAATGGAAATCAATAAGAGATTTCATGAAATTATCTACGACGCTTCTCGAAGTAGATTTTTGATTCAGATCCTGAAATCATATCAGGAATATGTTCACCAAACAAGAAAAGTGACAGTTTATTGTAATGATAATCTAGATGCAATCCTTGGAGAGCATTATGAAATCTATCTTGCCATCAAGGAAAGAAATGAGAATAAAGCGGCAGATAAGATCCTGGTGCATTTACTGAATTCTCAGGCCAGGGCAGAAGTAGGCATGAAAAAAATCAGAAACTGTGAGGAACAGTCTATTAATTAGGAATCAGCAAACGACTTGCTGTAAAACTGTAAATTTATATAAGATAATGATCAGATTAATTATAACATTGATTGACTGAGGATATAAAAAGGACAGCATGCATTACTGCAAATTGCTGTCCTTAATTTATTATGTTAGATGGTTTTTTGTACTCCTGTATCGGAAGTAGTATCGGCTTTCGAACTCTCTGTGAGAACTGCTTCGCTAGGAGATTCTGTGAGATCATCCTCAGGTTTAATCTTGATAGCTCCTACCGTTATGGCTCCTACTGCAACAACTTTTGCAAGAGTTTTCGTGCCGCGCAGGATTTTCTTGCCGTCTTTTTCCTTGACACCTTCCAGAATCTCTCCGCTGTTATCAACCACTGTTTTTACATTGTTCACAAAATTATGAACTACTTGGCTTCCGGCAGATTTGAGCTCTGTCTTGCCCTCCTCCAGCTTATCCTGCTGATTTTGTATCTTTCCGGATATTAGGTGGGTTGTACCGCTTGCGATTTCGCCTGCAATACCACCAGTTAATATCGTTGAATCAACGACACTTTCTCCCAGCTCGTCGATGAACTTCTTTTTGGTTACCTTACCGATTACCGATATCGTTCCTCCAATTACGCCTCCCACGACTGCCCCTGTTATAATCCCTGCTTTTTTTATATTATTCACTGCTCTTAATCCCCTTTCAAGAAACACATTGAAAAAAGCTGCTTTCATTAGTATACTATAAAACAGGGTCTTATGCACAATAAAGTTGGAGACAGGCATTGGTAGCAGCCTAAAAGCATTCCCAATAAGATAAGAGAAAGATAATTTAGAACGCAAATTAGAAAGAGAAAATACAATGAAGAACGCAATTAAAACAGCTTTTCCATATACAATACCAGTTATGCTTGGGTACTTATCCATAGGAATTGCATTTGGCCTATTATTCCAGAATGCAGGGTATAATTTCATATGGGCATTTTTTATCAGCCTGTTTGTTTATGCAGGAGCGATGCAGTTCATTGCAGTAAGCTTCTTCAGCGGCGGTTTAGGCTTGATACAAATTGCGATTATGACACTGGTGGTAAACTTCCGCCACATTTTTTATGGGCTGTCTTTTTTGGAACGTTTCGGCAAGATGGGATTTAAAAAGTGGTATATGGCTTTTGCTCTGACTGATGAAACGTACTCTCTTCTTTGCGGAATCAAGCCGCCTGAGAATGTAGACGACAAAAAATTCCTGCTCTGTGTAGCGTTTCTTAACCAATCCTACTGGATTGCAGGTTCTGTTATCGGCGCCTTGGCCGGCTCGCTGATCACGTTCAATACACATGGAATGGACTTTGCTATGACGGCACTGTTTATCGTTATTTTTATTGACCAATGGAAGCTTTATCACACCCATATTCCCGCTATAACAGGGGTTTTTTGCAGTGTGGCTGCTTTGCTTGCTGTGGGTCCGGGCAACCTTGTCATACCGTCCATGGTTTTGATTGTCCTATCTCTAATGCTGATGCGGAAAACAATTGAGCCGAAGCTGGAGGAGAAAACCAGAGAGGAGGACCTTGAAAAATGACGTTGACTTTTGGAGCATCTGCACTAATTATCCTTGTAATTTCTGCTGTGACCTTTGGTTTGAGAGCCGCTCCTTTTCTTTTATTCAGCAGATCCGGTCAAATTCCAAAGGTGATTGTTTATCTCGGAAATGTGCTGCCCCCTGCTGTGATGGGGATGTTGATCGTTTACTGCCTGAAAAACGTCAGTATGATGAATGCGCCTCATGGTATACCGGAATTGATCGCGGTAACAGTGGTTGTAGGACTGCATCTTTGGCGCAAAAACAATCTTCTAAGTATTATCGGAGGGACAGCTGTGTATATGTTTCTCGTACAATTTATCTTTGTTTAAATTAGAGACAATTTCGCTGTCGAAGAAAGACGGAATAATTATACAAAATAATAGATTTTTCTTTTGACAATCCCAGTACTATTGTTATATAATAATTGATGTACTCTGTTAGACAGGGACATGCGCTCATAGCTCAGCTGGATAGAGTCGCGCACTACGAATGCGAAGGTCTGGGGTTCGAATCCCTATGGGCGCACCAAAAAAATACACTCATCTTTACGGTGAGTGTATTTTTTTTATACTAGATAGGGATTCGAACCCGAAAGCGTCCGTCAGCCCTGCCTCTAGTACCAAACTCGTTTGGGACGAATATAATATGTTAACTGTCGAGTTATCGGCAGTAAGGAGGCAACTTAATATGACCATAATGGATGACTCTTTTGATTTAACCGGAACTTGGCTGGGAGATGACGGTTCTACAACCTATCTTCGCCAGGTAATTTTAGGCGATAGCATCCAAATTTTCTGGGCGTCCGTCAGTGCATTAGGAGCCTATCCCTTCTCAAATATATATATTGGCTATAGGGTAGGAGATAGCATCATAGGCCAATGGGTTGACGTACCGCAAACCAACGATGATTATATCGGCAGCATGTCATTGGTAGTTGCAGATGCGAATACGATCTATCAGGTAGCAAACACACTGAACTATGGAACAAAAATCTGGACGAAAGTAAGAAGCGGATTCCCGCCGAGCTGTCCGTACTAGGTTTATAGACACAAGCTATGACCCCTAGAACGAATTAAAATCTAAAGAAGCACTGATTTGATAAGTGTTTCCTTGTATAGCAATGGGCTCGGATCTTAGATCTTGAGCCCTTTCTCTTTGATGCGAAGAATACGCAAGGAATTGAATGTTCAGATTCCGTAAGATTTCATTACGCTAATTTGATATAATAGGACAGGTAGAATCAACCGATATGGCATGAGCTGAACTGCAGGATAAGGAAGGTGAGAAAGTGACGGATCAAGAAAAATGGGAGGCGTTGACCAATAATAGCGCCAATACGGATGGCATGTTCGTTTATG
This sequence comes from Clostridiales bacterium, assembly GCA_015243575.1. Taxonomy (NCBI): domain Bacteria; kingdom Bacillati; phylum Bacillota; class Clostridia; order Peptostreptococcales; family Anaerovoracaceae; genus Anoxybacterium; species Anoxybacterium hadale. The sequence goes on along the minus strand of CP042469.1, from coordinate 2,023,196 downwards.
CGGTGAAATCAACGGGGATATTTTGTCGTCCCTCCTGTAAATCAAAAACGCCATTAAGGAAAAACATCGTATTTTTCCCAAGCAGTGAAGCCGCTGCTGCAGCGGGATTTCGTCCATGCAAGCGCTGTCGCCCAGATCTTTTGGAATATGAACCGGTGAAAGAGGTAGGGTTAATGGCGAAAAACATAATTGAACAGTTCTTCTGCGAGAAGGAGAAATTATACGATGAATTGCTGTGTCTTGGTGTTTCCGAGCATCGAATGACCCAAATATTTAAAGTGCAGTACGGTATGACCCCAACAGAATATAGGAACTTATTAAGACGAAAAGCGGCAGAGGAAAAGCTGAAAAAAACAACTCTGCCGGTGATAGAAATTGCATTTTCTCTTGGTTTTGAGAGCCTGTCTGCGTTTTTCTCCTTTTTCCGCAAATCTACCGGAATGACGCCGAAAGCATATAGAGAAGAAGCGATCGAAAAAACAAAGGAATCAGAGGATAGATCCTATGGTCTTTACAAAACGAGCATTGGTGAGATCACAATCGCAGCCAGCAACAGTTCAATTATTAAAATTTTGTATGGAAATCACATCCCGCCTCATACGGAAGAAAACAAAACAGGCTTGACCGATCAAGCAGCATCTGAGATCAAAGAATACCTGACAGGAAAGCGTATCGTATTTGATGTACCACTTGAGCCTCATGGCACTCTCTTTCAAAAGAAAGTATGGGAAGCATTAATGAGGATCCCCTATGGTGAAACTCGCTCTTATAAACAGATCGCAGAAGAAATTGGAAATCCAGGTTCAAGCCGTGCAGTAGGAATGGCAAACAACAAAAATCCAATCCTAATCATGATTCCTTGTCATCGGGTGATTGGTTCTGATGGCTCCCTTGTCGGTTATGCGGGAGGGATACCGCTTAAGGAAAAATTGTTGCGGTTGGAGCAGAACCGGTAAAACGTATTCAATCTAGGCCCACTGCTTTTAGCGCCTGGTCCAGATCCTGAATCAAATCCGAAGCGTTTTCAATTCCGACACTGAAGCGGAAAAAACCTCCATGGAATTCTTCGGGATATAAGTATTGGCGCTCGTCATTTTCGCCAAGGAAAACAATAAGACTTTCGTCATGGCCCAAGGAAACTGCTGAGGTTATGATTTGCAAGGCAGACACAAAACGATTGTGTGTGTCATGATCAGCATTGAGTCCAAAGGAAAGAACTCCGCCAAAGCCATTCATCATTTGCTTTTTTGCAACTTCATGTCCCTTATGACTTTCTAGACCGGGGTAGGCGACAAATCGAACTCCATCTTTTTTCTCCAGATATTCGGCAATGGCAAGTGCATTGCTGTTATGCTCCCTCATGCGCAGCGGCAGAGTGACTGCACCCCGCATGATAAGCCAAGCATTAAAGGGACTGATCGTACCACCTAGATTCACCATGGAATCTGAACGTATTTTTTCAATCAGGAGTCGTGCTCCGATTACCGCACCGCCCATTGCATCACCGTGACCATTGATGTACTTTGTAAGACTTTCTATAACGAGATCCGCTCCAAGTTCAAGTGGTCTTTGCGTATAGGGGGAAGCAAACGTATTGTCCACGGACAGCAGTACTCCATTCTCATGCGCTAGCTTTGAAATGGCAGCTATGTTACTGATTTGTGTTGTGGGATTCCCCGGCGTCTCAATATGGATTAACTTCGTGTTGGGTCGGATGGCTGCTCTGATTTTTTCAATATCAGAGGTATCAACCAGGCTTGTTTCTACCCCATACTTCTCAGGATGAAGCTCTTTCAGCAGACGATAGACAGCAACGTAGGTAATATTTGAGAAGACAATATGGTCTCCTGACCTAAGAAGGGCAAAGAAAAGGCCCGATAATGCAACTACGCCACTGGCCAGTACGACGCAATCCTCGCCGCCTTCAAGTGCTTTCAGCTTATCCTGCAGATAATTCTGATTTGCACCGCCATTGCGGGTATAGATGGGCTTTCCTCCGGAGCTGCTCCAATTTAATTCTGAAGGATCATCGGGAAGAGCATAACTGTTTGCCATTGTGATAGGACGACGGATCGCACCGGTTTCACCATCTACATCATTTCCAGAATGTACTGCTTTTGTCTGAAATCCTAAATGATTTCCATAGCTGCGTTTTGTCATAATTGATCGCCTCCTTAAAATGCATATATTCCATAGTAAACCTATATGTTTTGCGTGTAATGCTATCATTATAACACGCTTTTTTTAAATGTCAAAGTGAATGGAAAGTTATCAGTGACTGAGAAGGGATCATTATTTTAGTTTAAGTTAGAAATTATTATCATTTAATTTACCGTATTAGGACACATGCCGCAATTGGTGCAGAGATGCTCGTCAAGGATGCTTTTTAGAGCACAAGCACTGCTGCTGTGAGAACGAACGATCTTAGCTCCGCTTCTTTCACCCGCTTTCACCGCATTCTCAACCATTTTGTGAGACACTGTATTTGTGAAAAGTACCAATAGGTCAGGATTTCCAATCAAGTTTTTCATGTTTGAGGGCATCTGTGTAAATACTTTTGGCTTACATTTGTATTTCTTGCATATTTCTTTGTAAGTACAGACCATTCTGTCGTGTCCCCCGATAATTACGATACTCATATTAACCTCCGTTTTCAATATTTAATGTTTGATTCTGCATAGATTTATGATACGGATCGCGGTTAGGCATAACTAACCAAATCTCCAAATAAATAGTTAGGATTAACTAACTATAATGGTTTCACTATAGCATCCACAACAAGGGTTGTCAACAGAAAAAAGTGAAGAATCAGTAAACATAGAAAAAGAGCAAAATACTCGATACAGAAAAAAATATTACATGACATTGAAAAAGAGCAGGCCCCTGTTATGGAGTCTGCTCAAATGAATCTTGTAATGTAACCTTGGGGAGCAAGATTGTGGTTCTGGTACCGATATCCTTACGGCTGATAACCTCGATGGTACCGCCGTGACGATCGATGATCCATTTCATAATAGCAAGACCAAGGCCGGATCCCCCGGTTTTTCTGGCACGAGATTCATCAGACCTGTAGAAACGGTCAAAGATATAGGGGAGATTTTCCGGATCAATGCCGATTCCGTTATCTTGTACTGAAATTCTTATCAAATCCAAATCATCTGCGATTGATACGACGATTTCTCCGTTTGCAGGAGTATATTTAATACTATTTTCAATGAGTATCCGCATCGCCTGCTTCAGGAGCTGACGGTCTGCATTGACAAAAGCTAATGTGTCATTTTTCATGCGGAACGTATGCAGAGTATCGATCAGCTGTGTCTCCTTGAATATCTCTTCTATCATTTCAGAACAATTAAAGACTTCAAGGTCGAGATGAAGGGTTTCATTGTCTCCCCGTGCAAGGAAGAGTAATTGCTCAATCAAATCCTTCATGCTCTCCGCTTCACTCTTAATGGCATCGATGGCTTCCTGAAGTGTTGCCTGATCATTTTTTCCCCAGCGATCCAACAGATTTGCATAGCCCTGTATCACTGAAATAGGAGTTCTAAGTTCATGGGATGCGTCAGAAACAAAGCGTACTTGCGAACGATATGCTTCATCGATACGGTTCAGCATACTGTTAATGGCGTTGGCCAAATCCTTTAGTTCATTTTGCGTGCCATCTACTGAAAGACGTTTATCCAGCTTTGTTGCGTCGATATTGCTGATTGTTCCGGCCAGTTCTCTAAGCCGTTTCATTTCATTGGCCTGCAAATCTCCTGCAGCTGATGCGCTGAGGTTTTGTGCCTGTTTGGTCATAACAAGCAGAGGTCTGAGAATTCTTCGTATTTCGCGCCGTCCCTTAGCGATTCCGGTTAACAGAATCAGGGCTTCCAAAATCAGCAAGGCGTATAAAAGTCTTAGGTAGTCTGCTAAAATCATACCGATAGGGTAGATTACAGCAGTCTTTTCCTGCTCAAAAACCATCCTGTATTTCAAAGTTTTCAGAGGATGTTTGGTGGTTGTATCAAACCAAATCCATCGAGTAACCTGATAATTCGAAAGGGGAGTAAACCTGTTTACCTCGTTCAAGAGACGGATACCCGCCGAGTCCGGATCGGCGGGTACAAATCTAAATTCCATTACTGTAGTATCCCGGGGAGAAAATTCCTCCATCAAAGCGGCAGTACGATCCTCCGCTTTCCATAGAGTGAGAGACATTACAGCAAGACAAAGCACAATATTTACCGTTAACAATACCCCAAATGTATATAAAATTGTGTGCAGATTCAGCTTCATTACAAGAGAGAAGCTAGCTCTGCCAGTGCTTTCTGCTGCATTGCCGTTTGCTTGATTTCTACCGGATGGGCTGGGATCAGCATTTTTGTCGTTTGCCGAATTGCCGCCACTGTTTTTTTGATCTTCCATATCACTGTTCACGGATAATATATCCTACTCCTCGTATGGTCTGAATTATTTTTAAGCCAAAGGGCTCTTCGATTTTAGCACGGAGATAGCGGATATATACATCGATGGCATTGGTTTCTCCGACAAAATCATAGCCCCAAACACTGTCAAGCAGACGATCCCGGCTCATGACCAGACCTTTATTCTGTACGAGATAAGCCAGAAGATCAAATTCCTTTTTTGTCAAATCCACCGGTGTAGTTCCAACCCAGACTTCTCTGCTGTCTAAATTCAACTTGAGATCCCCTGCTGTGATGGTATGTTCCGCTGCTTTGACGCTTTCTTTGGCCGCGCCTGAATTTCTTAATACTGCACGGATTCTGGCAAGCAGTTCTTCGATGGCAAAGGGCTTTGTGATATAATCATTGGCACCTCCGTCAAGCCCTGCAACTTTGTCCATGGTATCGTCTCGGGCAGTCAGCAGGATGACCGGAACGGAAGAGGTCTGGCGGATTCTTCTGAGCACTTCAAAACCGTTAAGGCCAGGAAGCATAACATCCAGTGCAATCAGATCATACTCCTTTGATTGGGCCATTGAGAGGCCAGTCCTGCCGTCGGCAGCCTTTTCCACCACATACCCTTCAAAGTTGAGCTCCAGCTCGATGAACCGCGCCAGTTTTTCTTCGTCTTCCACGATCAATATTCGTTCCTGCATAAATGCCCTCCATTATGGCCGGCTTTTCTCCGGCTAATTTTTAATATCTTTTTTGATTTCTTCTGCTGCGTCAGCCACGCTGTTCATGGCATCGTTGACGCGGCTGCCCTTGATATCCGGACCTGTGATGAGATAACGGAAGCCAAAGAACATGCCGACTACCAGAAGCGGTACCACCACCCAGAATGCAAATAGAAGCAGGAGAACTAAAACGGAGATGGGAAGTCTCATGACAGAATTACCGTCTTTTTCTACCACAAAGGAATTTACATTACCTTTGTGAAGCACATCTCCCATCCAGGCAAAAAAACGTCTCATGTTTTTGTTGAATGCCGACTTTTCTCCGGTGCTGTGGGACGACTGACTGTTATTGTAGCTGCTTTCTTCGGTCTGCTGGCTGCATACAATTGCACTGCTTCCCGAACGATACTGGCCGCCGCCCTGGGGTGGCTTTACTTTGCCTTGCCGTTCCAGATCGATCAACGCTTGAAGAATATCTCCACCTGTGTTTTCCAGGGCTGCTTTTGCTTCATCATAGGATATATCCGCATATTCACGAAGCTTTTCTACTTGTTCTAAAGTTACCATAATTTTATCCTCCTATATGATTGATTATGGTTTTATTATAAGAAACAAACCTTCAAAGCTCCTTTAACGAAAATTAAAAAACGATTAAAATGAGATTGAAAATGCCTTGAATTCAGTATCAGAATAGCATGGAACGGTAAAAAAGTCCAGAATCAGTCGGTTTTACTGCCCTAAAGATTGATTTTTAGCAAATCATCCAATATAATAATTTCATATAGTACAGCGTATTAAAATTAAATTTATCCTGCAGTTTCTAACAATTATTTAGAATACGATGTACTAGAAAGACGAGGTTGATTTATGAGAATAGCTGTGGTAGACGGGCAGGGCGGCGGGATTGGCCGTGCAATCGTTGAAAAATTAAAGGCTGCATTACCCAATGTTGAGATTTTGGCTTTGGGGACAAACTCGGCCGCAACAGGACAGATGCTGCGGGCAGGGGCAGACGATGGCGCCACTGGAGAGAATGCCATCGCACACAATATGAAATCCGTAGATGTTGTGGTGGGCGTGATTGCTATTATTAATGCGAATTCTATGATGGGGGAATTGAGCCCCAAAATGGCACAAGCCATCGGTGAAAGCCGTGCATATAAGGTACTCCTTCCCATCAACCGCTGCAATATACATGTGGTCAGTGTAGAAGAGGTTCCTCTCAGCATACATCTTGACAATGCGGTGAGAACCATCAGGGAATACGTTGTGAACCATCAGGGAATCCGGTGAGAAAAATCCGATTCCGGTGAGGAAAGCTGGTATCATAAAAAAACCCTTCGCTGTAAAGCTGGAGATGCGTACTTCATCTACAACTCGAAGCGAGGGGTTTTGTATTTTATTTAATTCAGAATACGATTAAAGATCTTTAAAGTGAAAAGAGCTTCTTCCATCTGCATAATCAGCAACTACCTGGCCGTTTCCATATAGTTTAAATTTGTAGGTAACAAGACCATCCAAACCTACAGGACCCCTGGCATGCAGCTTTCCGGTACTGATGCCAACCTCTGCGCCAAAGCCGTAACGGAAGCCGTCCGCAAATCTGGTGGAACAGTTTTGATATACGCCTGCTGAATCAACCAAGAGCATAAATTTTTCTGCTGCAGCGGCATCCTCTGTAATAATGCTGTCCGTATGGTGAGAACCATATCGGTTAATATGGGAGATTGCCTCATCGATGCCGTCAACCAATTTAATAGAGATGATATAGTCCAGATATTCCGTATCAAAATCTACATCTGCAGCAGCTTCGCAGGAGATGATTTCCCTGGTTTTCTGACAGCCTCTGATGGTTACTAGTTTTTCGTCAAAAGCAGCTTTCAGCAGCGGGAGCAATTCCCCAGCCTTCTCTTTGTGAACCAACAGCGTTTCCACAGTATTACAGGCAGCAACATACTGGGTTTTTGCATCCACAATAATTGGGATTGCCTTTTTAATGTCGGCTGCTTCATCAACGTAGATATGGCAAACACCGTCTGCATGACCCATTACGGGGATCTTGGAGTTGGACATGATGTATTGAACGAATTCATTGGAGCCTCTGGGAATCAGAAGATCAATGGCTTCATGGCATTTCAGCAGCTCATCTATTTCCGCTCTGTTCTCGATGAGAGTAAGGAACCCTTTCGGCACTCCGCTGTTGGTTCCGGCAGAGTATATGACTTCAAAGAGAGCTTTATTGGTGTGCGCAGCCTCGCTTCCTCCTTTGAGAATAGCGCAGTTACCGCTTTTCAGACAAAGGGTTGCGATTTGAACAAGAGCATCGGGCCTTGACTCAAAAATCACACCAATGACGCCGATGGGGCAGGTGACCTTGCTCAGAGTCAGCCCTGTATCAAGCTCCCGTTCCATGAGTTTATTCCATAGAGGGTCTTTTAATGTGATCAGACTATTGATGCCAGCGATTACGTCTGCCAGCTTATGTTCGTCAAATTTCAGTCGCTTGACAATGGGAGATGCAAGATCTGCTTTTGCTGCTTTATCCAGATCTATTTTATTCGCGTCGAAGATTTTTTCTTTATTCTCTTCAAGGGCAGTTGCAATCGCAGCAAGAGCCTGATTTCTGAGATCACCCCCAAGAAGGCTCATCTGCGTACTGTCGATCTTGATTTGTCTCGTGATTTCAATAATATTTGACATATTCATTCTCCTTCTGATTAAAATAGGCTCCTAAAAATATGATACGCCTTTTTTACATTCGCCTGCTTTTTCACTGCTTCTTTTCGCTTTTCATTGGATGCGAAGCTGGCAATGGGCTCAGGTCCTTTGACAAGGGTTCTTTTAATATAAACGGTGCCATCCCTCTTACTATGCATATTCCAAGAAACCAGCATGATTTTTCCGTACATCAGTTCAAGACATGTGATTCCCCGGGGATGAATGCAGCATCCGGTATTAAAATAGGATGTTTCACCAGCAGAAGGAAATTTTGGTCTGTGGGTATGGCCGCAGATAATCATAATATCACGCTGCTCATTCCATTTATTGTAGCTCTTTTCAATCTTGTGCCTTTTTGTGCGGTTTTTGGCTGGACTTGCGGCATATTTTACACCCATGACATGCAGGAACTTCCATATGTAGCGTATTAAAATGTATGATACTCTCCAAAGCTGGTCATTGATCAGGTCACCCTGGTGCCCGTGGACCACGAAAACCTCCTGACCACTGTTACGATGCTTCATTAGCAATGCTTCGTGCACATAGAGGCCGGGAAACAGATCTTCCTTCAGATCCAAGTACTCGTCGTATATGTGATATAGATTTTCCTTTACATATTTTGGATCCCGCAGCTGCATGTTATGATTGCCGAAGAGCATGAGCAGCCGGTTGGACTTGTGAAAGCCCTTTAGAAGCTCAAAAACTGAGACGTGTGCGGAACGGATATGTTCGTAATGAGGATGTTCCCAAAGCTCATCACCGTCACCGACCTCGACATAAGTAAAATCATTTTGATAATAATAATTCAGCGCATGGTAGTAGATATGGCGATTTCTCCCGAATTCATCAGAAAGGCTGTCATCGCCTCTGTGCACATCGCCAAAAAAAACAAATTTGGAATTATCGTCAAAGGGCACGGGAAAGGCCCTCTCAAAAACAGAATCCAATCTTGCGCGGGTTCTCATAACGTTGGTTTCCTTTTAATATTTAATAGATTATGTGCGATTATTCTATCATCCGTGCAAACCGCAGCTCCGGTTTGCTGCACACCGATACAATAATTGCATTCGTACAAAACCCATCGGATTTTGTTTCGTATGTGCAATTATTATAACACAAATCGACAGTCAAATTACCAACCAATTTATGCTTGGAAACAGTTTTCTATGCAGGAATCTTTTCTGAAGAAAGGAAGCCCCTCTATGGATGTTGCTTTCAGGAAAAGCCGTACTACAGCTCTTTGAGAATCTCGCGCAGAATTAGTTTTGCAAGATGATTGGTTTCTCCGTAGTTCACTTCATCCTGGCTGCTGATCAGCAGATAGCCGCTTTGATAACCGGGATGTTTTTCCAATTCGCCAAGTTGAAACGGAAAATCCTCCAAATCCACGCAATAATAGCCATTCATGTTCTTTAAAGGCACGCGAACAGAAAAATCTTTCTGCTTAGCTGAAAAAAGCGCTTCGTGGCTCTCATGGTAGCTTCTATAGTCCAGCGACGTATTTTTATGTATCCCGGAAACGGTAAGAATGTTTTTTTGTAACACCAGCTTTTTAATATAGGCTCTTTTTTCTCCTGACGAAACAGCAAATCCGGTATGAAAAGCGATCTTGTGCAGATCCAGCTTGTCAAATACCTTGATCAGGCGGGAGAGCTGAAGCAGATCATCTCTGTTGTGAAGCAGGATTGTGTCACGAAGCTGAGGGTCACCGGTTCGCATATATCGATAATACAATTCAACACTTTCTTTACCGGAGATTTCGTCGCTGCGGTCTGACCAAAGCCCCAGAAACGTTTCTACAGTTTTCTGTTTTAAATTTGGAAGCATCTTTCTGAACGGTGAATGCTGATCCAGGATTCGATATAGATCTATGCTGAGAAAAATCGGAAGCTCTTCTCGGGGAATGCGGTTATATCTTGCTCGCCTGCTTAAAAAGGGAAGGTCAAAATGATCTCCGTTATAACTTACGACCACGTCAAGATCCTTCCACTTCTGAAAGTAAGTACGCAGAACTTCTGCTTCCTCTTCTTTGGATTCGGCTAAAAACTGGTACGCCTTTTTTCCGTTTTCCTCTGGCAGCACGATACCACCCAGAATGCATTGGCTCCGATCTGGGCTTAGACCTGTAGTTTCAATATCGATAACACCGACATTCAGATCCCCGAAATAAAATCGGTAGATATTGGATTCATAAAAATCTTCCTGATAGCTTTCGTTGATACAGTACATATTTTATATTCCTTTTTTTATGTATTGATTTTTATTAATATTTTTTGTAACTTATTGGTGATCTCATAAAAATTCATCGTCTGTTTGGTAGTTAGATACCCCTTACCCAGTGGCTTTAATCCACAAGTTTTCTGCTCTTCTTGCTTAGTTCGAGGTAATAGTGCCTTCTGAACACTGGAAAATAGGGCTTCTGTTTCATTTTAGCACGAAAGCGCAAAAAACAAAACAAACTGCAGGGGAGCAGTTTGTTTTGTTCAAAAGGGGTATTGGGATTAGAGATTAATGAGGTTATCAGGGGGATAACCACGAACACATTATAACTAATTGTGATATGAAATGCAAGTCTTCGACAAAAAATTAATAAAAAAATTTTTTGCTGTCGAACGATTTTTCGCATGAAAAAAAAGGAATAAGCACAAGAACAAAGAATATAGTAGAGCAAAACCTATTCAAAAGGGAAATTATAACAAGTATTTAGGGAGGTTACAACAATGGAAGTACTAAAAGTATCAGCGAAGTCAAATCCTAATTCAGTAGCAGGAGCATTGGCAGGCGTCTTGAGGGAAAAAGGGGGGGCTGAGATACAGGCGATCGGAGCAGGAGCTCTGAATCAAGCGATCAAGGCAGTTGCTATTGCACGAGGCTTTGTTGCACCAAGCGGAATTGATCTGATTTGCATACCCGCATTCACCGATATCCTGATAGACGGCGAAGAAAGGACTGCAATCAAGCTAATTATTGAGCCGAGATAGGTTTCTGTACGGAAAATTCAAAGAGACTGCGCATTCGCGCAGTCTCTTTTACATAATTGGTGCATTCCGATGCATTTTATCAGAAACAAAAGCTAGGATTCTTGATTTTAGATAGCAACAAGTATATAATTTATTGTTAACATTAATATGCTTTTTTAAATAGAATGAAAATGGAGATATTGAAATGAGTACGGACAGATACGAAAACCCGCTGATCACTAGATATACGAGCAAAGAGATGGCCCGCATTTTTTCCTCCGACGTAAAATTTGGTACCTGGAGGACCTTGTGGATCGCTCTGGCTGAGGCGGAAAAGGCCCTGGGCCTGCCGATTACGGATGAACAGATCGATGAGATGAAGCAGTTTAAAGATAAGATTAATTATGAAGAAGCGGAAAAGAGAGAAAGAGAAACGAGACATGATGTAATGTCCCACGTTTATGCCTATGGTCTGCAGTGCCCAAAAGCAAAGCCGATCATTCACCTTGGTGCTACCAGTGCTTACGTGGGAGATAACACAGACATTATTGTGATGAAGCAAGCTTTGGAAGTAATTCGCAAAAAACTGGTAAACCTGATGAATCAGCTGAGCCGTTTTGCATTGGAATATAAAGATCTGCCGTGTCTTGGATTCACTCATTTTCAGGCTGCCCAGCTAACTACCGTAGGAAAACGAGCTTCCCTCTGGCTTCAGGATTTCTATTTTGACTATCTGGAATGTGAACGATTGATTGAAACCCTTCCGCTTCTTGGAGTCAAAGGTACAACCGGAACACAGGCCAGCTTTGTGGAGCTCTTTGACGGAGATATGGAAAAGGTCAGAAAGCTGGATTCCATGGTGGTGGATGGTCTGGGCTTTAAAAAAGCTGTCGCGGTGTCGGGACAAACCTATACCAGAAAGCTCGATTTTATGGTCCTTTCCATGCTCAGCGGCATCGGGCAGAGCGTTCATAAGATGACCAATGATATCAGACTTTTGCAGCATCTGAAAGAAGTTGAAGAACCATTCGAAACCAAGCAGATTGGTTCCTCAGCAATGGCGTATAAACGAAATCCGATGCGAAGTGAACGCGCTGCTTCTCTTGCCCGGTTTGTAATGAACTGCATCGGAAATACGGCAGACACTGCAAGCACTCAGTGGTTTGAGAGAACGCTGGACGATTCGGCAAACAGAAGAATCGTAATCCCGCAGGCTTTCATGGCAACTGACGGGATTCTGGATATCTGCAGAAATATCTCCACCGGTCTTGTGGTTCATGAAAAGGTAATCACGCAGCATATTATGAATGAGATTCCCTTTATGGCCACAGAGAACATCTTGATGGAAGCTGTGAAAAAGGGTGGAGACAGGCAGGAACTTCATGAAAGAATCAGGGAACACTCTATGGCTGCGGGAGCCAGAGTCAAAGACGAGGGACTGAACAACGATCTGTTGGAGCGGATTGCTGCAGACGAAGTTTTTGGTCTTTCCTTGGAAGCAATCAAGGATCTTCTAAAGCCGGAAGACTATATTGGAAGATCAGCAGATCAGACGGTAGAACTGATTGAAGAATATATCAAGCCGATTGTAGATCAATACAGTGATGAAATTGGCGGAGAGGTAGAATTAAGGGTTTAAGAATGAGTGCAATTGGAGATTTAATTCAAGACAGCAGAAAAATTGTAATTAAAATAGGAAGCAATGTGTTATCTGATGATGAAGGTTTTGTAAATAAGGAGACGCTTCATAATATCGTTGAGCAGGTTGCAGGTTTGTACAGAGAGGGGAAGCAGGTAATCATCGTTTCCTCAGGCGCAGGAATCTGCGGTGTTGCAGCGATCAATAAATGGAGCCGCAGAGGAGACATTAATTATAAGCAGGCATTATGCGCAATCGGTCAGGTCGAACTGATGAATGCATATAAGGAGTATTTTGCTGATTATGAACTTCATGTAGGACAGATGCTCCTAACGAGAGAAGATTTTGGTGATCACATCAGAACGCTCAATATCAGAAATACATTATTTACTCTGGTTGACGAAGGCGTTATTCCAATCATCAATGAAAATGACAGCGTCAGTGTAGATGAGATCAAGATTGGAGATAATGACACGCTTGGCGCACTTACAGCAAATCTGTGGAATGCCGACCTGCTGATCATTCTGAGCGATATTGACGGCGTATTTGATAAAAATCCCAAGGATCATAAGGATGCAGAACTCATCGAAGAAGTCTATGACATTGATGGTTTGCTTACCGAGATCGATTCCAGAGGAACAAGTGCCTTTGGAACAGGAGGTATCGTTACGAAAATACAGGCAGCCCGTAGAGTTAATGAGTACGGTATTTCAATGCTTCTTGTAAACGGCAAGAAAAAGGATATTCTGGTGAATGCAATCAATGGCACCGAAAAGGGAACAATCTTTTTCTGCCAGGGGAGGTAGGAATATGAAATTTGGTTTTATTGGAACGGGCAACATGGGTACGGCGCTGATCAAAGGGTACATGACAGCGCATCCCGCAGAGCTGAAAAATCTCTTTGCCTACGATAAGGATACGGAAAAGCTGCAGGCACTTGCTGATGAACAGGGGATTACACCCTGCGAAAGCCTGGAGGAACTGATGAAAAACGCAGATGCGATTGTACTGGCTGTTAAGCCAGGCATTTTCGATAGTCTCCTGCCAGAAATTGGAGGGTTATATCAAGCGCATCAAGTTCTTGTATCCATTGCAGCCGGGATCAGTATTTCCTATATGGAAAAGCTTGTTGATGCTTCCGGTATCAAAATCGTCAGAGTGATGCCCAATACTCCCGCAATGGTCAATGAGGGAATGAGCGCGCTTTGCAGAAATAGCAGCATAACCGACGACGAATTTGACGCTGTTTCTGAGTTGTTTCGATCCGTGGGGAAAGCCGAAGTTGTCTCGGAAAACCTGATTGACACGGTGATCGGTGTCAGTGGAAGCAGTCCGGCCTATACTTATATGTACATTGAAGCATTGATTGATGCAGCTGTTGCAGGGGGCATGAGCAAAGAAAAGGCGTTGGTCTTTGCGGCTCAGTCGGTACTGGGCGCAGCCAAAATGGTTCTTGAGACTGGAGTCGATCCAGTGACACTGAGGGAGAATGTCTGCTCGCCGGGAGGGACTACCATCGAAGCGGTGAAAGTACTCCAAGGCAACGGATTTTACAGCAATGTGCAGGATGCGTTTAACGCAGCTGCTCAAAAGTCAAAAGCCATGACGAAATAGAGATTGCCGTTAAGCTGATTTGGGTATTCTTTTAAGGGCACCATAACAATAATTGGAGAATGGAAATGGGGTAGAGACTATGATCGTTGAAGAAAAGACCATATCGAGTGAAAGGATCTATGAAGGCCGGATTCTGAATCTCCGGAAGGACAAGGTTGAGGTGAAGGACGGAAAAACTTCTTACCGGGAAATTGTGGAGCATAACGGCGGCGTCGCCCTTGCAGCAATTACCGCTGAAGGAAAGATGGTTCTTGTGAAACAATTCCGGAAGGCAGCAGAAAAGGCTGTACTGGAAGTGCCGGCTGGGAAGATTGAAAAGGGTGAAGATCACCGCCTTACGGCAGCACGGGAGCTGAAGGAGGAGACTGGATATACAGCTGGAAAGATTGAGTTTGTAACCTCTTTTTATTCCTCCATCGGCTATTCCACGGAAGTGATTTACCTTTATCTAGCCACAGACCTTTCTCCGGGAGAGACAGAATTTGATGAAAATGAAGCCATCGACATCTTTGAATATGAGCTGGCTGAACTCAAGCAAATGATCTTCAGCAATGAAATCGAGGATGCAAAAACCATCGCCGCTATACTATTAACCGAGTCAATAATGGCGAAAGGAACGATTCAATAAAGCAGCCTCCTAAGATGGCAACTGCAAATAAAAGATTGAGAAACAAATAAGAGCCTGAGCTTTCTGCCAAGCTCTTTTTGATTCCAAATTTTCGGTTGGATATGGTGTGAAAAGCAATATTCAAAGCCGCAACGCATGCTAGGATCATGGCGGGGATAATCAGTAGATTTTGGGGGATCATGGACGTAAATACGATTGCGACTCCTTTGAAATTCATGGAATCAATCAGCAGAGCCGCAGAAAAGCCCAAAGCCATCCCTTTGTAAACGAGGGCAGCCAGAGCAATGGGAAAGCCGATAGCAGCCATACCGGAAAGCAATATGATAATCAGAAGTCCGAGATTGTTTCCGGCTGAGTTCATAAAAATATCTGTAAAGGCAAGATCCTTCGGATTTGACAGAAAGAAATACTTGTCAAGATAGGAAATCATACCTTCCTTCTCTGCGCTGGTCATCATAAGTTCTGTAAATACTCCCGCTGATAAGCCCAAAACAAAGAAAAACAAAGCTGCGACGAAGCTCGCTGGGCTTGACATAATCAGGTCGGAAGCTTTATTTACTGTATTACGTTTCATAGGGAACCCTCCTTTGTACTTCTTTACAAATTATGAGTGAGACAAGGATTTTAGTACATGTTTTTCGCCCCACCCTGTTGTAAACACGCTGCTCTTGCGATATACTTTAGATGCAGCATAAGATGCGGCGAATCAATCAGTTACGGAGAGCCAAATGAACGGATTTATCAATGACTTTATGAACTACCTATCAGCAGAAAAGAAAATGGCACAAAACTCACTGGACGCTTATAAGCGTGATGTTCAGGAATTTGCCGATATGATCCGGGACAAGCAGGGGCTTTCTCTTTCCGATGCCAGTAACACAGAGGTTGTTTCATTTCTTTTGAAATTGAAAAATGAAGGGAAATCAGCTGCGACGGTTAATCGGAAAATTGCATCTCTGCGTGCGTTCTATGGATTTATGCTCCAACAAAATCATGTGGCAGTAAATCCGACCGTAAATATAAAATCCCCTAGGATTGAACGAAAATCCATCGAATATTTGACCATTGAGGAGGTTGAAATACTTCTTTCTTCACCGGACAAGTCTTTGAAGGGTTTGCGGGACAAGGCGATTTTGGAACTGCTTTATGCTACCGGAATTCGCGTGAGCGAAGTAGTGGAGATGAATCTGGACGAGGTTAATCTTAGAATGGGTTTTGTTACCTGCACCGGAGAACATGGAAAAGCAAGGATTATTCCCATGGGACGGCCCTCAAGAGCAGCCGTTGAGGAATATATTTATGATGTACGGGGAAAATTGCTAAAAGATGAAAACAGTTCTGAAAAAGCACTTTTTGTCAATTATACCGGTGGACGTTTTACGAGGCAGGGGCTTTGGAAATTACTCAAGGAGTATGCCGCTCTTGCGGGACTGGAAAACAAGCTGACTCCTCAGACTCTGAGAAATTCTTTTGCAGTACATATGATTCAGAACGGAGCGGATTTAAAATCCCTTCAGGAACTTATGGGACACGAGGACATCACCGCAACGCAAATTTATCTGTCTGTATCTAAGAATCGGATCAAGGAAGTATATGACAGAGCGCATCCAAGGGCTTAAACTCAGGGAAGCAATGATTCATTACAAGCGCACACCCCATGCAATCAGCGTTTCTTAAACTATGGGGTAAAGTGAAGCACTATGTAATAAAAAGAAAAAATAGATCGAAACACTTTGAAAAACAGCTTGATTTATATCAATGGCTGTGTTAAGATATTAAACGGTGTATTACGGGCGGTCCTCTGGATATAGAACTTACCTAAATTGCGTTTTTTTATGAAAATCATAATGGGTAAGAGGATGGATACCAAGAACGTCTATGAGGAAAGGAGGAAATAATATGGATATAATGCAAATGATCGCACAGGACTATGTGAGAGAAGATATCCCAAAGTTCAACGTTGGTGATACAGTAAAGGTACACATTAAGATCAAGGAAGGCACAAGAGAAAGAATTCAGATCTTTGAAGGCTTTGTTCTTAAGAGACAGAACGGCGGACTTGGAGAAACATTTACTGTCAGAAGAATTGCTTCCGGCGTAGGTGTTGAAAAAACTTTCCCGCTTCATTCTCCCAGAATTGACAAGATTGAAGTAGTAAGATCCGGAGACGTAAGAAGAGCGAAGCTCAACTATATGCGTGAAAGAACCGGAAA
This sequence comes from Clostridiales bacterium, assembly GCA_015243575.1. Taxonomy (NCBI): domain Bacteria; kingdom Bacillati; phylum Bacillota; class Clostridia; order Peptostreptococcales; family Anaerovoracaceae; genus Anoxybacterium; species Anoxybacterium hadale. The sequence goes on along the minus strand of CP042469.1, from coordinate 2,006,302 downwards.
AGCAGCTAAGATTAAGAGCAAAGATAATAAATAAAGCAAATTAGGGAGCCTGTAGGTTCCCTTTTTTATCGAATAGGAGTGATATTGCTATTCGATAAAAAAGGGAGTACAGAGGGCACACCGCATTTTCGTGATAGAAAGGAGGTAAGAAATGATGGAGCATATTAATTGGTATCCCGGACATATGAAGAAGACCAGAGAACTGATTCAGGAAAATCTGAAGATGGTGGATATTGTCGTTGAAGTAGTGGATGCGAGGATTCCCGTATCCAGCAGAAATCCCATCATCGATGAGCTGATCAAAAGTAAACGCCGAATTATGATTCTGAATAAGAGTGATCTTGCCGACGGCAGAGGAAATGAAGCATGGGTTGAATATTTCAAAAAACAAGGGTTTGAAGTACTGCAAATGAACTGCATGACGGGAAATGGCATACCGCAGCTGTTGAAACTTCTTACCTCTATTCAGGACGCAAAAAATGAGGACAAGATTCTTAAAAAGTCTCTTCGTATGATGATCGTGGGCGTACCCAATGTAGGAAAATCATCGCTGATCAATCGTTTGACAGGGAAAAAAAGTGCTAAGACAGGGAATAAGCCGGGTGTTACAAGAGGAAAACAATGGCTCAACATCGCAAATGGTATGCAGCTTTTGGATACACCTGGAATTCTCTGGCCCAAATTTGAGGACCCAAAAGCGGGTCTTGATCTGGCTTTCTGCGGATCCATCAAGGATGAGATTCTTGATGTGGCGAGCCTTGCGCTGGAGTTGATCAAGGTACTACAGGAGGATTATCCAGAACTTCTGAAAGAGCGGTACAAGCTTGAGGAAGTCGGAGAAACCGGGCTGGAAACGATGGAAAAGATCGCTGAAAAGCGAGGCTTTATCCAGTCGGGAAAACGGATTGACTACGAAAGAACCGGAAGGACTGTTCTGGATGAATTTCGTGCGGGAGCCATAGGCAGAATTACCTTGGAGAGTGCTCCTCGGGATTAGTATGTGAACGCAGCAAGGGCTGTGAATCTGGGATGAGCCTATGAATGCGGAATCATCCGTGGATGTTTTGCGCAAAAAGCAATGCTTACTCAGCTTTATGAGGTACGTAGTATGAAAAAAGAAGAACGAGAGCAGAAAGCACGGGAACGCCTTGGTGAGATGATGCGGGTGGAGCAGGAGCTGTATCAGACCGGTGTTCGATTTATAGCAGGAGTCGATGAAGTCGGACGAGGTCCATTGGCAGGACCGGTCGTGGCCGCGGCAGTAATTTTGCCCTGGGATTTCAAGGTTCTCGGGGTGGATGATTCCAAGAAGCTGTCGGAAAAAAAGCGAGAAAGTCTCTACGATTCAATTCTTGAAAACGCGGTGGCATACGGCATCGGCATTGCTGATAACTATGTCATTGATGAAATTAACATTCTGGAAGCCACCAAGCTGGCTATGAGAAAGGCTTTGGATGGGTTGTCAGTGAAACCCGACTACATATTAATCGATGCCCTGACCTTGAAGGATATGCCAATCCCACAAAAGGGTATTATAAAGGGAGATAGTATCAGCGTTTCTATCGCTGCCGCTTCCATTGTTGCAAAGGTGACAAGGGATCGGCTGATGAAGGAATACCATGAGCGGTTTCCACAGTATGCCTTTGATCAAAACAAAGGATATGGAACGAAAGCTCATTATGAAGGGATCAATTGCTATGGAACGTGCCTCCTTCATCGCAGGTCCTTTTTAAAGAGCTATTTTGCTCAAGAAGAGGAAGAAGCAACAGCAGACAATTCCGAGGAAGATTTCAATGAAGCGGAGATTCAGGTAACGTTTATTTAATGCGGATTTCTTTCGGGCGGATCGCGGAGCCGTAAATTTGCAAATTGGGGCGCCGTGCCGTTGACAGTAAAAGTTCGTCCGTGTATAATCATGTTGTAATTAAGTGTCATGAAGGCACTCCAAGTATTTTGCAAGTGGAATCTTTCCCCACGCAAAACGAGTATTTGAAAATACGCTTTTTCCGGAAAGACCCGTGCCATGAAGGCGATTAGCTGAGCTGTTGAAACAGGCTCCTGTCCCCATGGTATTTTTTGTTGTAAAGAAAGGGAGTGTCAAGTATGCATATGGCAGATGCTTTGATTACGCCAGCGGTAGGCGGCGTAATGCTCGCAGTGAGTGCCGGAGCCATCGGGTATTCGGCAAAAAAAGTAAAAGAAGAACTGGATGATAAAAAAGTTCCTTTAATGGGAGTGATGGGTGCCTTCGTATTTGCAGGCCAGATGATTAATTTCACCATTCCTGCCACAGGATCCAGCGGACATATCGGTGGAGGCATTCTGCTTGCCGCCTTATTGGGCCCTCATGCGGCTTTTCTGGTTATTTCCGCAGTACTACTGATACAGGCGCTGTTCTTTGCTGACGGAGGCTTGCTGGCGCTGGGCTGTAATATTTTCAATATGGGATTTTTTGCATGTTACATAGCGTATCCTTTTATTTATAAGGCAATGATTCATAAAAATTTTACAGCAAAAAGGATAAGCGCTGCATCCATCTCGGCGGTGGTCGTCGGTTTGCAGCTGGGGGCTTTCGCTGTGGTTTTGGAGACGCTGATTTCAGGGATTACTGAGCTTCCCTTTGGATCCTTTGTGCTGCTCATGCAGCCCATCCACCTTGCAATCGGACTTGGCGAGGGAATTGCAACCGCTGCGGTGCTCAGCTTTGTATTAAAGTCAAATCCCGTGCTTCTTGACGGATACAATGAGGAGGTCCCTAACCCGAAGATGCAGAGCAAAAGGGTCATTGTTATTCTTTTGGCAGCTGCAATCGTAATCGGCGGTTTTGTTTCCCTGTTTGCATCCGGAAACCCCGACGGACTGGAATGGTCCATGGAGGGAGTTGCAGGCACGGCAGAACTTGAATCTGACAGTGCCGCGCATAATACGGCGGCAGGCATACAGCAACTCTTTGCATTTCTGCCGGATTACGGGTTTAAGGGCGGAAGTGAGGAAAGCGCTGCAGCCGGAACCTCTGTCTCAGGAATTGTGGGAGGCAGTATCACTCTTGGACTTGCAGCCCTGACAGGCTATCTGATTACAAGATCGAAGAAGAAGAAGGTAAAATGTCAAAGCTAACGGATTCACTCAATAAAATACAGTCTCTGGAGGAGCTGTCGGACGGGTCTACGGTACTTCACCGGATCCATCCTATGGCAAAAATGATTACAACCATCTTTTTTCTGGTGGTTGTAATCTCCTTTGAACGTCATCAAATCAGCGGATTGATTCCGTTTTTTATCTATCCGATCCTGATGATGGCAATCGGAGAAATTCCATATAAATCAGTGCTCTCACGATTGTTGATCGCACTGCCTTTTTCTTTTTTTGCGGGCCTGTCCAATCCCATTCTAGACAGAGAGACGGCATTCATACTCATTGGTATTCCTGTTTCCTATGGCCTTCTATCCTTTCTGTCCATTCTTCTTAAGACAGTTCTTACGGTTATGGCTGTTTTGATTATGGTTGCTACAACACCGATGGATCAGCTTGCAAGGCAGCTTGTTAGAATCAGAGTGCCCAAAATTTTCGTCATGCAGCTGATGCTGACCGTTCGCTATCTGTCCATTCTGATATCTGAGGCATCTGGCATGATGAATGCTTATCATTTAAGATCCATCAGGCAGAACGGAATAGCGCTTGACCATATGGGAACCTTTTTAGGCCAGCTTCTGCTGAGAAGCTATGGCCGGGCAGAAAGAGTTTATCTCGCAATGAAATGCAGGGGTTTTGACGGTGATTATCATTTTGCGGGGTCTCGCAACGCAGGAACCTCGGATCTGATATTCTGTTTCGGACTCTGCATTTGCTTTTTTATCTTACGGTGGTGCAATTTCAGTTTGATAGTCGGAAGACTTTTCGGTCAATAATAATCAATAATACAAAGCGAATCACTGCGGAAATGCGGTGAAGATATAAGATATGGAAGGAGTGCCGGTGTGATAACAATAAAAAATATCGGTTTCTGTTACCCGGACGGACACCGGGCATTGAATCATGTCTCAATTGATATTCAAAAAGGAACCAATGTCGCAGTGGTGGGAGCAAATGGTGCAGGAAAGTCAACCTTGCTGGCACTGATTGTTGGGCTGTATAACCTGATGGAGGGGAAAATTGAGATCGATGGTACGGCAGTCGGAAAAGGGACCTTAGTAGAAATTCGCAAAAAGGTCGGTTTTGTGTTTCAAAACCCAGATGATCAGCTATTTATGGCCAGGGTATATGATGACATTTCATTCGGCCCTAGAAACTTCGGCTATCCACCGGAAAAAATAACGGTGATGGCCGATACCGCGTTAGAAATCATGAAGATCGGACATCTTAAAGACAGGGCACCTCACAAGCTTTCGGGCGGAGAAAAACGAAACGTTGCGATCGCCGCTGTGTTGGCTATGAATCCGGAAGTATTGCTTCTCGACGAACCCAGCTCCTATCTGGATCCCAAGAGCAGAAGAAACTTCATTTTGGCCATGGAAAAATTGCCCCATACAAAATTGATTGCGACCCACGATCTGGATCTGGTACTTGATCTCTGTGACAGAGTTATCATCATGAGCCGGGGAGAAATAATTGCTGATGGAGCACCTATGGAGCTGTTCCTTGACGATAAGTTGATGGATCGTTCGGGATTGGAGCTCCCACTTAGCCTGCAGATCAGAAAATAGATATATTTTGACATTTTACCGGATATCATATAAAATTTTCTAGTACTCAGTGACTCTGAAACTCTGTGTGTGGAAGGACTTACCAGATGCGGATATTCACTGGAATGAAAGGGGACAGGGGAAAGAAACATGGATCAAACATACTTAACCAGTATTTTAGACAAGGTAGCCAAGGGCGAGGTATCCATTTCAGCGGCTGTGGAGCAGCTGAAGGAATTGCCCTTTCAGGATATCGGGTTTGCAAATATAGATGAACACAGGAATATTCGTACAGGTCATCCCGAAACGATCTATTGTGAAGGGAAAACTCCGGATCAGGTGGCAGCCATCATGGACAGGATGATGGAGAGCAATGCCAATATCTTGGCTACAAGAGCTTCGAGGGAGGTTTATGACAAAGTGACGGAGGTTGCTCCGGAGGCGATATATCATCCAGAGGCTAGGGTGATTGTTGTCCAAAGAAATCAAACTCTTCGTTCGGATAAAATCATTGCAGTGGTTACCGCTGGAACCTCTGACATTCCAGTAGCGGAAGAGGCAGCGCTTACCGCTGAAGTGATGGGAAATAAAGTGGATCGGATCTATGATGTAGGTGTTGCAGGAATCCACAGATTGTTCAGCAAGCTGGATCGAATTCGGGCTGCCAATGTGGTCATTGTTGCAGCGGGGATGGAGGGAGCGCTTGCCAGTGTGGTGGGCGGTCTTGTGGACAAGCCTGTCATAGCCATACCAACCAGTGTCGGATATGGAGCAAACTTTGGAGGCATTTCAGCATTGCTGACCATGCTTAACAGCTGTGCAGCAGGCGTTGCTGTCGTTAATATTGACAACGGCTTTGGAGCAGGCCATCTGGCCGCAAAAATCAATCAATTGTAAAATTGCATGTAGGAGATTGGAATGGAAAGAATCCTTTATTTTGACTGCTTTGCTGGAATTAGCGGCGACATGAGCATCGCTGCGCTGATCGATCTCGGCCTGAACCCGGAAGCCGTAATTAAGGAGATCGCAAAGCTCGGAGTCAAAGGTTATCAGATAGAGATTAAAAAAGTGAACCGCTTTTCCATAAGTGGAACCGATGTGACGGTGCGCCTCAACGGTGAAGCCGAATGTGTGCATGATCATGGAGACATTCCTTGTAATGGGCACAACCACGATCATAGCCATAATCACAGTCGTGATGAAAATGGCAAGCATCAAAACAGCCATGATCATAGCCACGGCCATGGCCACAGTGATCATGCTGATTGTGACCTTGAGCACAGTCACGGCCATGACAACAGGGAAAGAAGCTTGGGTGACATCAGCCATATCATCCAGTCCAGCGAAATCAGTCAGAGGGCTAAGGAAATAGCCATTGCAGTGTTTACGGAAATCGCCAAAGCGGAAGCTGCAGTACACGGAAAAACGGTGGAAGAGGTTCATTTTCATGAGGTAGGGGCAATCGACTCCATTGTTGACATCGTCGGGGCTGCTATCTGTATCGACATGCTTCAGGTCGATAAAATATATTGCTCACCAGTACATGAAGGTCAGGGTTTTATTCACTGCAGACACGGCAGACTTCCGGTACCGGTACCGGCGGTGATCAAAATGCTGGGCGGCAGCGGAATATCTATTGTGACGGAGGATATTCAGGCAGAACTGGTTACGCCAACTGGATTTGGAATCTTGAAGACCATAACGGAAGGCTGCGGCAAAATGCCGGAAATGCTGGTTGAATCGGTGGGCTACGGCTTTGGAAAAACAGACACCGGAAGATTGAATGCCCTTCGGGCCATTCTGGGAACAAGATCCATTGAAAAGGATGGCAAACTTCGGGATCAGGTGATCCTGATGGAGACCAATATCGATAATACCAGCGGTGAGGCTTTAGGATATACCGCAGAACGGCTCTTGAATGCAGGTGCGCTGGATGCATATTTCACACCGATTCAGATGAAAAAGAACCGGCCTGCAACGATGTTATCAGTGATTTGCAAAAAAGAGGATTCGGAGAAACTGTCCGAGCTTATCTTCAAAGAAACCGCCACCATAGGGATCCGCATTCGGGAAACAGAGCGGATTACTCTTGATCGAAAAATTAGTACCGTTCAAACGGAGCTTGGAGAGGTGCGTGTGAAATTGGTTAGCGTCTCCGGGCTGGAGCGAGTCCAGCCGGAATATGAAGATTGCGCAAAAATTGCTGCAGAGAAGAATCTTTCGTTGAATGAAGTTTATGAAATCGTAAAAATGAAGTTTATGAAATAATAAGAGGTGTCACTATGGAAAAGAATCTGGCTAAAACGTACAATCCCAAAGATTTTGAGGATAGAATCTATGAGACCTGGGAAAAAAGCGGCGCATTTAGAGCGGAAAGGGATCCTGATAAGAAGCCTTTCACCATCGTTATGCCCCCGCCGAATATTACCGGGCAGCTGCATATGGGCCATGCCCTGGATCAGACTCTGCAGGACGTCCTGACACGTTGGAAGAGAATGCAGGGCTTCAGTGCGCTTTGGCTTCCCGGAACGGATCATGCCAGTATCGCTACTGAGGTTAAGGTTGCTGACAAGATCAGAACAGAAGAGGGAATCACCAAGGAAGAGCTGGGAAGAGAAGAATTTCTGAAGAGAGCTTGGGAGTGGAAAGCGGTTTATGGAGGCAAGATTACAGAGCAGGTCAGAAAGCTTGGAAATTCCTGCGATTGGGAGCGGGAACGCTTTACCATGGATGAAGGATGTAACAAGGCGGTCATCGATACATTTATTAAGCTCTATAATAAAGGTTTGATCTATAGAGGAAACCGTCTGATCAACTGGTGCCCCAGCTGCGGAACCTCACTGTCGGATGCTGAGGTGGAGCACGAAGATAAAACCGGAAAGTACTATTATTTCAGATATCCGGGCGCAGACGGAGGCGAAGGGATCACCGTTGCCACCTCCAGACCGGAAACCATGTTCGGTGATGTTGCAATCGCTGTCCATCCCGATGACGAACGATACAAGGATCTGGTAGGAAAGAATGTCATTATTCCTTTGGTTGGAACCGAAATTCCTGTCATTGCCGACTCCTATCCTGATCCGGAAAAGGGAACCGGTGCTGTTAAAATTACGCCGGCTCATGACCCCAACGATTTTGAAGTGGGAGAACGTCACAATCTTGAAAGTCCTTCCTGTATCAATGCTGACGCGTCTATGAATAAGCTGGCAGGTAAATATGAGGGAATGAATCGCTTTGACTGCAGAAAGGCATGGGTCAAGGATCTGGAAGAGGCCGGTTATCTGGTGAAGGTCGAGGATAAGATCATCCCCATCGGCGGTTGTTATCGTTGTGATACAGTAATCGAACCGATGCTGTCAGATCAGTGGTTTGTTAAAATGCACGAATTGGCACAACCTGCAATAGAAGCGGCTAAAACAAAGGATCTGGTCCATGTACCGGAGCGTTTTGAGAAGATTTATCTTCACTGGCTTGAGAATATCAGAGACTGGTGTATTTCCAGACAGCTTTGGTGGGGACACCGAATTCCAGCCTACTATTGCCAGGATTGCGGCGAGATGATCGTTTCCGCAGAAGCACCTAAAACCTGCACCAAATGCGGGAGCACAAACCTCAAACAGGATGAGGATGTGCTGGACACTTGGTTCAGCTCTGCTTTGTGGCCTTTTTCGACTCTTGGTTGGCCTGAACAAACGGAAGATCTGAAGTATTTCTTCCCGACAGACGTACTGGTAACAGGCTACGATATCATCTTCTTCTGGGTTGTCAGAATGGTTTTCTCCAGTCTGGAACTCATGGGGGAAGTGCCTTTTAAATACGTCTATGTTCACGGCTTGGTCCGTGATGCAGAAGGCCGTAAGATGAGCAAATCTCTCGGAAACGGAGTTGATCCGCTGGAAATCATCGATCAGTTCGGAGCAGATGCGCTGCGTTTTATGCTGATGACGGGAATCACCGCAGGAAATGACATGAGATTTAAGACCGATAAGCTTGAGTCCAGCAGAAACTTTGCAAACAAACTTTGGAATGCATCGCGATTTGTGATCATGAATCTTCAAGATGAAGAAGGTAACTTCAAAGAGATTGCAAACGACGCTTCCGGCCTTGCTTTAAAGGATGAAGATAAATGGATTCTTGCCAAGGTAAACGAAGCAGTCAAAGAAGCCACTGCCAATATGGATAAGTTTGAACTCTCCCTGGCAGCCCAGAAGGCATACGAGCTGATCTGGAACGAATACTGCGACTGGTACATTGAACTGGTCAAGGGCAGACTATACGGTGATGATGAAGAGGACAAGAAGGTCGCTAGGTATGTGCTTGTGAGAGCGCTGAAAGATATGTTGAAGCTGCTGCATCCGTTCATGCCTTTTATTACAGAAGAAATTTGGAGCTTCCTGCCGAAGACAAATTCAGCTAGTGCAGATGCTGCAGGTACTGATGCAGGCTTCCTGATCAAGGAAAGCTGGCCGATTTACGACAGTGCGCTGACCTTCGACGCGGAAGTGAAGAAGCTGGAGCTTGCTATGGAAGCGATCCGCAGCATCAGAAATATTCGTGCGGAAGCGGAGGCGGCTCCTTCAAGAAAGCTGCGTGCAGTGATTCTTTCCTCAGGAAGAGAAATGGAAGATATCAAGGGCGGCGAACGTTACATCAAGAGCCTCGCTAATATTACAGAAATTCACTTCACTACTGACAAAACACAGGTGCCGGAAGAGGTGATGTCTGCGGTGATCGGTAATGTGGAAATATATATTCCACTGGATGATTTGTTGGATTATAAAGCAGAATACGAGCGTCTTCAAAAGGAAACGACAAGGCTTACCGGAGAAGTCGCCAGAATCAGCGGAAAACTTGCCAACGAAGGCTTTGTCAGCAAAGCGCCTGCAAAGGTGATTGAAGACGAGAGGGAGAAGCTTCAGAAATATGAAGATATGCTCGTTAAGGTAACGGAACGCCTGCAGTTGGTGGAAAAAAAGCTGTAGCCTAAAGAAGTATTTTAAGAAAAGAACAGGGAAACACCGATGATTTTAATCTTTATGAATCATAGGATTGATTTGATCGGAGTTTCGCTGAATCATACGTTCAAAAAGGATAGAAGAATGACCTATCAAGAAACGCTGGATAAGATTCACAGTTTCCAGAAATTCGGAAGCCGGCTCGGCTTGGAACGAATGAGGAGACTGATGGAGCTGCTCGGCAATCCGCAAGAGCACATGAATGTTATTCATGTAGCAGGAACAAACGGAAAAGGATCTGTTTGCAGATACCTTTATTCTGTGCTTCGGGAAAACGGCTATAGGACAGGTCTTTACACCTCTCCGTTTTTGGAGCGCTTTACGGAAAGAATTGAATTTGACGGCGCTGAAATCTCGGAGGAAGATTTAACCCGCTATACGAAGATGACGCTGGAAAAGGTTGATCAAATGCTACAGGAGGGGATGGAATCCCCTACGGAATTCGAACTGATTACTGCAATCGCCTTCCTCTATTTCTCTGAACAAGAGATGGACTTTCTAGTTCTAGAGGTCGGCCTTGGAGGCATTGGAGATTCCACAAATATGATGAGCAGACCTGCTGCATCAGTGATTACCTCCATCTCCTTTGATCACACAGAATATCTGGGGGATACACTGGAGAAGATTGCAATCCAAAAAGCAGGTATTATCAAACCTGGCGTTCCAGTGATTCTTCTCGTAGATGATGAAGCTGCAAGAGGCGCAATCCTGGAAATCGCTGCGGGCAAGGGAGCACCGGTATACAATGCAGCGGATGCGGTGTATCAGATCAGAGAGAAAAAAAGCTCTGGTTATACGTTTGATGCCATAGTCCATGGCACTTCCTACGAAGGGCTGACCATCTCCATGCTGGGCATGCATCAGATTGGGAATGCGATCTGTGCACTTACCGTTCTTGAAGTATTAAAAAAAGAAAAACGAATTCATCTGGATAAAGAGAAAACCTATCTGGGTTTTCTGAGGGCAAAACAGGCCGGTCGCTTTGAGATCATGAGCACCAATCCCTATATCATTATTGATGGAGCTCATAATGAAGCAGGAGCCGCAGCTTTAGCGATGGCAGTAAAGGAGCATTTCCCAAAAGAGAAAATTCTCATGGTTGCGGGAATGCTGGCTGACAAAAAAATTGACAAGCTGGTTGAGCTCTTTGGATTAATAACGGATGAGTTTATTGCAACAGAACCGGACAGCCCACGGAAGCTGGCTGCCTCGGTATTGTGTGAAGCGCTTCGGAAAGCAGGAAAACAGTGTACTGCTGTATCTGATCCGGAGGAGGCTTGCAGATACGCCGCCGGTTTGGATCAATATGATGTTATTCTGTTTGCCGGCTCTCTTTATTTAATTGGGAAGGTTAGGGGGATATTAAGCCGTGAAAAAGAACAAAGTTCTTCTGTTTTATAATCCGCATGCGGGAAACGGTTTATTTAAAAACAATCTGGATCTGATCATTGAAAAGTTTCAAAAGCGAAAGCTTTATGTTGTGCCGGTCAGAGCCGATCGTAAAGGGATCCTCAATGAAGTTATGAGAGATCTCAATCCGAAGGAATATCGGAAGGTTATCGCTGCCGGTGGAGACGGAACGATCAATGTATTGATCAATACCATGCTGGAACACAAGATTGATCTGCCTATCGCAATTTTTCCATCGGGGACCGCCAATGATTTTGCATATTATTTCGACTTGCCTCATGATATCGACAGCATGGTTAAAATCGCGCTTGAAGAACGATATACCTGCACCGATATCGGTAAAGTCAACGATCGGTACTTTGTCAATGTTGCGGCTATGGGTTTTCTGGTGGATGTGAGTCAGAAGACTGATCCCAACATTAAAAATACTCTGGGTGTCATTTCCTATTACTTAAAGGGTGTAAGTGAAATCCCCAATCTAAAGCCGATTCATGTTAAAATTACCAGTGATGCTTATACTGCGGAAGACAAAATTTACTTTATGCTGGTAATGAACGGAAGGTCTGCAGGAGGATTCAAAAGAATTGCACCCATGGCCGAAGTCAACGATGGTTTGCTTGACGTTATGCTGTTCAAGGAAATGCCGATTCGTGACTTGGCTCCACTACTCATCAATGTTATGACAGGCCAGCATACTGAAAATAAAAACGTTGTATTTTTTCAAACGAAGAAATTGTACGTAGAATCGGATCAAAATGTTGGAACCGATGTTGATGGGGAAAAGGGAGCAGATTTCCCCCTTGAAATTGAGGTGATTCCCAAAAAGTTTCGAATCAACACACTGTTTAGCAACATGGAAGGTGCAAAATGGTAAGGAATATACTGATTACAGCAGGAGGCACTTCTGAGAAGATCGACGAGGTCAGAGTTATCTCAAACTTTTCTTCCGGAAGATTGGGTCTTACTGTTGCAAATTCGTTTCTAGAGTCTAATAAGATACAGATCGGCAAAATCTATTACCTCTGCGATAGAAATACAATAGTTCCAGAGGACAGCCGTGTGGAAGTTGTCAGAGTGGCGGGTGTTTCAGGCTTACTGGATGAGCTGACAAGACTGCTCACCACTGAAAAGATTGACGCTGTGATCCATGCCATGGCTGTCAGTGACTATATGGTCAAGCAGGTTACGACGGTAGGAGCCATTCGCTCAGGACAGGAAGCTGCTCCTCTTTTCTCTGGAGGAGAAGGAAAGATTAGCTCTCAAATTGAGGATCTGGCCATTTTGCTCACGAGAACACCCAAGGTCATTGGCGAAATTAAGAAGCTTGACAGAAATACGATTCTGGTCGGTTTTAAACTTTTGAGTAACGTCGAAAAACCGGTTCTTATCGACACTGCTCTAAAGCTTTTACATCAAAATCAATGTGATATGGTGCTGGCGAATGATCTGTCAGATATTACGGAGGATCAGCATGTTGGTTACCTGCTCAAGCCTGATGGAAATTACGATTGCTACTCTACTAAGAAGCAGATTGCGCAGGCCATCGTAGAAGAGGTGGGAACACTACTTGCTGAAAAGGAGGCGGAACAATGAAAAATGTACTATTGTGCGTGACCGGAAGTATCGCGGTCTATAAGGCTGCAGAGATTGCCAACCGGCTGACAAAGGACGGATACAACGTTGAAGTAATTATGACCGACAGTGCATTGCGGTTTGTTACACCCCTTACCTTTCAGACGTTAACAAAAAACAAAGTTCACACTGATATGTTTGCTGACTATGAACCCAGCCGGGTGGAGCATATCTCGCTGGCAAAGAAGGCAGATCTCTGCCTTGTGGCACCTGCTACAGCCAATGTCATCGGAAAAATAGCAGGCGGAATTGCAGATGACATGGTGACAACTGTCATCATGGCCCTTGAACATGCTCCGGTTTTCGTCTGCCCTGCAATGAACACGAATATGTACGAGAACCCAACCGTCCAGAAGAATATCAAATATCTGGCGGAGTTGGGATATCGTTTTGTGGAACCCAAGAACAGTCATCTGGCCTGCGGAGATACAGGAAAAGGGGCTTTGGCAGATGTGGACTTGATTGTAAGCACCGCTGAGGCTTATCTGGAGGGTCTTGGGGAAAAATAACGGAAACAAGAGGGATACAATGAAAAATTTACAAGAGAAATACAATCTATTACAGGATTATCTTAAAAGCCTTGGAAGTGTAGCAGTTGCTTTTTCCAGCGGGGTGGATTCTACCTTTCTACTGAAGGTTGCCCATGATGTGCTGGGAGATAACGCCGTTGCGGTCACAGCAAGATCTTGCAGCTTTCCGGAGAGGGAGCTGAAGGAAGCGGAAGCCTTTACTGCTGCAAATGGAATCAAACATTTGATTGTGGATTCTGAGGAACTTGATATTGATGGGTTCTCACAGAATCCGGTCAATCGCTGCTATCTTTGCAAGCACGAGCTCTTTTCCAAGATGCAGGGTATTGCAGAAGAGAACGGGATAAAAGAAGTAGTAGAAGGCTCCAACATGGACGACAATGGGGATTACAGACCGGGGTTGACAGCCGTTCAGGAACTTGGTGTCAAGAGTCCGCTGCGGTATGCAGAGCTTTCCAAGGACGAAATCCGGCAGCTGTCGAAGGAGCTGGATCTTCCCACATGGGAAAAACAGTCTTTTGCCTGTTTGTCGTCACGGTTTCCTTATGGAGAGACTATTTCTCCTGAAAAGCTGAAAATGGTGGACGAGGCGGAACAACTGCTGCTTGATCTCGGTTTTCGTCAAGTGAGAGTCCGTCATCACGGTACCCTTGCCAGAATTGAGATCACGGAAGATCAGTTTGGCAAGATTCTGGATGGTGAGATCAGAAATCAGATCAATCAACGCTTCAAGGAGATCGGATTTACCTATATCTCTTTGGATCTGGGAGGATATCGTACCGGAAGTATGAACGAAACCCTGTAATGCGTGATGAAAATATAAGGGCATGTACGTTTGACGAATTGCAACTCGTCAAGCGTACATGCCCTTTCAAACTTTTATTTTGCTTTTTTATCGATTCCTTTGGTATCCTGTTTCAACTTGCACAATAGAACTAAGTGATTTTAATTTGAGCGATGCGAGTCTGCTATAGATCTGCCGAATCTTCACAGGTTCGCATCGCTAAAATCGTCTCTTGGATCAGATGGTCAAGCTCCCAGCCCAGCATGGCAGCGCCATTTTCGATGACTTCTCTTGAGCAGCCTGCAGCAAAATTTAAAGTCTTATATTTCTTCTTTACCGATTTCAGTTCAAGATCAGACACGCTTTTGGAAGGGCGCATCAGAGCCACGGCACCGATGAGTCCGGTGAGTTCATCCGTTGCATAGAGTACTTTTTCCATCTCGTGTTCCGGTTTCACGTCTACGGTAAGTCCATATCCATGACTCACAGTGGCATGAATGATTCGTTCATCAATACCTCGTTCCCGCATGATCTCTTCCTGCTTGATGCAGTGCTGATCTGGATACATCCCGAAATCAAGATCATGGAGAAGGCCGACAATCCCCCAAAATTCTGCTTCTTCTTCATAGCCCAGGTGTTTTGCGAAGTACTTCATAGTGCCTTCAACAATCAGGGCATGTTTTAAATGGAATGGGTCTTTATTATATTCGTTCAAAAGAGCCCATGCTTCTTCTCTTGTTATCATTTTCTTCCTTCCTTTCTGATCGTATGCTGACCTGTTGAAAGTTTGGGTAATGACTGGCCCAAACTATTTCATCTATGATACCTGCTTTGTCAAAGTTGGGTATAGTCTTCTACCAAAACTTCCATGATGCCGCCGCAGACCATTCCTTCACTTTCGGCTACATCTCCAGTCAGATCGATATTCTTGATCAAATGCCGACCTGTCCCGATGATATTCATTGCGTCCCAAATCACGTCTGATTCGCTGCATCCGCCGCCGATGCTTCCGATGATGGTTCTGTCAGGAAATACAATCATCTTTGCGCCCGGTCCACGGGGAACCGAGCCTTTGGAAGACATAACCGTTACCACGGAACAAGATGCGGATGTTTGACCCGCAAGAGCCTTGATGACCTCAGGATCGAGGTCTGAGCACTGAACAGGGCGGTGATCCGGCCTGCCTAGGCGTTTTTCTTTTATAATTTGAGCAAGGATTGATATGGAAATCTCTTCGGGTGTGACAGCACCAATGCTGAGACCTATGGGTGTGAAAATACGCTGTATGCGATCCTGATCAAACCCTTCCTCGATGAGCATTTCCTTTACTCCCTCCACACGGCGTTTGGAACCGATCATTCCCAGATAGAACGTCTCAGGAAGGCTCAGGAGCTTTCGCAGACATAAGGTGTCGTGACGATGACCTCTGGTGATGATTACCACATAATCGAACTCTGATACCTCCAGCTTATCAAAACAGTCATCAAAGGTTTCGCAGATGACTCGTTCTGCCTGAGGAAAACGCCCTTCATTTGCAAAAGCAGGCCGGTCGTCGCAAATCGTTACGGAAAAGCCGATCTCTGAAGCAAATTTTACAAGCGGCATTGCGATGTGACCACCGCCCAAAATGATTAATCGATCCTTCGGTTGGACTGGCTCAATAAAAATATCACTGCCTGCTTCACGGATAACTGTCGGTTTTCCTGATGCAAGAATATCTTTATAGGAAGCAGGGACATCTTCTTGATTGGTGAATATTTTTTTCTCTGCCTTGCCTCCATCCTTTGGCAAGGTGGTCATTATAGCGGCAGGCTGTCCCTGTTTGATCTTTGTAAGAATATCGGAATAAACTTTCCTCATGGGGTGCACCGTTCTATCCTTTCTTATGCTGAAACTATGAAAATGGAACATGTGTCGTCGATTACATATAATTTGATTATAGTTTGGATGAAAAACACTGTCAAGAGAGATGGGCTAAAACATGCATGGCAGGCCGGTAGGCGGAATAAACTGTAGCAAAAGAAAAAGGAATTGCTTATACTGTTTTCAAATTATGAGATCGATATATTTGAAAAAGGTATTTGCTGCATGGAGGTATAAGATGAAAAAGAAATGGAGCCGGCTCCTATTTCAGGTAACGGCTGTTTTGGCTGTCGCGGCCATTGTCGTAACGGCCGGACTCTATGGCTTCGGATTAAAGGCCGCATTCGGAGAGGAACGGCAGCTTCCGATCTATTCAGTTGATACCCAGGAGAAAAAAATTGCTATTAGTTTTGATTGTGCCTGGGGTAATGAGCATACCAAGCCAATCCTAGATATTTTGGATCAGTATGATGTGAAAACAACATTCTTCATGGTTGAATTCTGGGCAACAAAATTTCCTGATGATGTTAAGGAAATTTACAGTAGAGGTCATGAGATTGGGAATCACTCTTCCACCCACCCCAACATGTCAAAGCTCTCAGAGGAGGATATTACCAGAGAACTAAAGGGTGCGGAGGATGCCATTGTGCAGATCACCGGAGTGAAGCCCACGGTATTTCGTCCGCCCTTTGGAGCATACAGCAACAGCTTGGTGGAAACCTGTGAAGCCAACGGCTATCAGGTGATTCAGTGGGATGTTGATAGCTTAGACTGGAAGGACATCACAGCGGATCAGATCGTAGAGAGAGTAACGAGAAATGTAAAGCCGGGGTCTATTGTGTTGTTTCACAACAATGCCCAATATGTGGAGAACTACCTCCCTGCAATTCTTTCTAAACTTAAGGAGGATGGATATACCATCGTACCCATCAGCCAGTTGATCATGAAAGAGAATTATCATATCGACCATGCGGGAAAACAGGTAGCCAATTGATAATCGTGCCGATTTGTGCTATGGTATAATAATCGCAGAAACCTTGTGGCTGACGATTATTATGCGGATTCAGTGCCCAGTGAGAAATTTGGTTTTACAAGCAAGCAGGACCGAAAACTCCAGATGGCCGATACCATCAAAAATTATAATTTTTGATGGTATCAAAAACACAAAAATCTGACTATGTAAAATAAAGGAAAGGTGTGATCAACAAATGATTAAGGTAGTAGCGGAAAATAAGATCAAGCAGGATAAAATCGAAGAATTTCTTGCTCTTGCAGCAAAACTGAGAGAGGCAACCAATACAAAAGATGAGGGGTGCATTCATTATGATCTGTATCAGGATTTTGAAGACCCTTCCGTTTTGACCTTCCTTGAAGAATGGGAGAGCATGGAGGCTCTGGAAAAGCACATTGCTGCAGATCATTTCAAGGAAATTGTTCCTCAGTTTGAATCACTGGTGGAGAGCAAGGCAATGAGGCTTTACAAACAGGCTTTTTAAGGCGGAGCCAAAATGATATATCCAAATATGAAAAGGCAGGCATTTTATTGAAATGCCTGCCTCGATTTTATCTTAAAGCTGTCAGTGACGCGTCCTTCGCGTTCATTCATTGCGAATCGCATTCTTGAGCTGATGGAAAGCTGCCTCAAGTGTTGCCCTTGGACATGCGATGTTAAAACGCTGAAAACCATCCCCTTCCGGTCCGAACATAGTACCTTCATCCAGCCATAGTTTGGCCTTGTCCACAATCAGATGTTCAAGTTCTTTTTCGGTTAAACCAAGCTTTTGAAAATCAAGCCATACAAGATAAGTTCCTTCCGGTTCCACCAAAACGACTTCCGGCAATTCTCTGTTCAGAAATTCCCGGATAAAAGAGAGGTTGCCGATCAAATATTCTTTTAGCTCCTGAAGCCACAGAGCTCCCTTCTCATATGCAGCCTGACAGGCAATAAGGCCCATGGTGTTCAACTGACCGTAACCAGTTCGACCAATTTCTTTGCGGAACTCACGTCTGAGTCCTTTGTTGGAAATAAAGATGTTGGAGACTTGCAGTCCTGCCAAATTAAAGGTTTTACTTGGAGCGGTGCAGGTGATGGTAAGGTCGGCAAATTCCGGTTTTAAAGAAGAGAACACAAGGTGCTGATGGCCCGGATAAATGAAATCGGCATGGATTTCATCGGAAACAACCGTTACCTGATGGCGGACACAGATTTCTCCCATGCGGATCAACTCTTCCTTTGTCCATACTCTTCCTACAGGATTATGAGGATTACAGAGGACGAAAAGCTTTACATCATTCTCTTTGATCTTTGATTCAAAATCCTCGAAGTCAATTTCGTACCGTCCATTTTCATATACAAGGGGATTGTTCACTAGCTTTCTGTCATTATCTAAAATTACATGGGTAAAGGGGTAGTATACCGGCCGTTGGATTAAGATACTGTCGCCGGTTTCTGTAAGCGCTCGAATTGCTGTGCTGATTGCAAAGACCACCCCCGGGGTTTTCACCAGCCAGCCCTCTTCTGTTTCCCAGCCAATATGCTCGGTCAGCCAGTTATGAACAGCTTCAAAGTACGGGAGTTTTACTTCAGAATAACCGAATATTCCGTGCTGACTTGCTTTTGCCAGCGCTTCTACCACTTCTGGAGGAGTGCGAAAATCCATATCGGCCACCCACAAGGGAAGGAGCCCTTCCGGCTTTCCTCGTTCGCAGGCGAAGTCATATTTAATACAGTTCGTTCCTTTTCTTTCTATTATCTCATCAAAATCGTATGTCATTGTCGTAACTCCATTTCTAACGGTTTCATTTCTTCTTATAATACTTATTTTTTTCGGAAAAGTCAATATATTACCATAATCATATAGAAAAAGTATGAAATAATTTCAAATAACTTATTGACAAAGGAAAAAAATGCAGCTATAATGAAACTACAAGATAATCATATAGAAACGGTATGAATAGTATGAAATATTAAATAAGAAAAGGAGTTTGGATATGGCAAAGATTTATAAGAGTTTAACCGATTTGATTGGAAGAACACCGTTATTGGAGCTTACCAACTACGAACAGAAAGTCGGATTAGGCGCGAAAGTAGTCGCGAAGCTAGAATATTTTAATCCTGCAGGCAGTGTGAAAGATAGAATCGCGAAAGCGATGATTGATGACGCCGAAGCAAATGGGCTGATCAAAGAGGGGGCTACTATTATAGAGCCCACCAGTGGAAACACAGGAATCGGTCTGGCATCAGTGGCTGCTGCCAGAGGATATAAAACCATATTAACCATGCCTGAAACGATGAGCATTGAACGAAGAAACCTTTTGAAAGCGTATGGCGCAGAATTGGTTCTTACCGAAGGTGCTAAGGGCATGAAGGGCGCCATTGAGAAGGCGAAAGAATTAGCGGAAGTAACACCGAATTCCGTTATTCCCGGACAATTTGTCAATCCTGCGAACCCAGCGGTTCATAAGGCAACCACGGGCCCTGAAATCTGGGAGGACACTGATGGTCAGGTAGATATCTTTGTTGCTGGAATCGGTACCGGTGGTACGATTACTGGTGCTGGGGAATATTTGAAATCAAAGAATCCCAATGTCAAGATCATCGCTGTTGAGCCTGCTGCGTCACCGGTCCTTTCAAAAGGAACACCGGGACCCCACAAGATTCAAGGGATCGGCGCTGGCTTTGTACCTGATGTGCTGAATACGTCTATATATGATGAAATCATCACTGTGGAAAATGAAGCCGCTTTCGAAACCGGAAGAATTCTGTCTAAGACAGAAGGGCTGCTTGTAGGTATCTCCTCTGGCGCAGCAGTTTATGCAGCGACAGAGGTTGCAAAGAGACCGGAGAATGCTGGAAAAACTATTGTAGTTATTCTGCCTGACACAGGAGAGCGATATCTCTCAACTCCATTGTTTAGCGAGTAAAGCCTGATACATGTGTGATACAAGTCAAACAACTGCAGTATGGGTAATCCAATGCTGCGGTAGATGGAAATAAAACAGATACAAATATTATGACTCGAAATTTTATGAAAGATGGGTTATAATTGCAGTTGGCGTAGAAAATAAAAATAGAATAATTTCATTATCTGCTCCTTAATCTAATAATAATCAACATCCACTTCGGCAACGAAGTGGATGTTGTAGTGCAAAAGAAGGAGGATTTTTTTTGTTAAATGAATTTTCAAGAACAGAGCTGCTCTTAGGAGCGGAGGGGATGGATCGACTGCAGAATGCACGAATTGCTGTATTCGGTGTTGGCGGTGTAGGTACATTTGCTGCGGAAGCCTTGGTGAGAAGCGGCATCGGCGCTATAGATCTTTTTGACGATGACAAAGTCTGTCTTACCAACATCAATAGGCAGCTCATCGCGACCAGGAAGACAGTTGGAAAGAAGAAGGTCGAGGTCATGAAAGAGCGTATTCTTGAGATTAATCCCAAGGCTCAGGTTGAAGCTCATGAGACATTTTATGGTGCTGATAACGTGGATGATTACGATCTTAGTGTGTATGACTATATTATAGATGCAATCGATACCGTTTCGTCGAAACTGGTTCTGATCCAGAAAGCTATGGAGTTGGGAGTACCGATTATCAGTTGTATGGGTGCAGGAAATAAGCTGGACCCCACAAAATTGGAAGTTGCAGATCTCTCGAAGACTTCTATGTGTCCGCTTGCAAAAGTAATGCGCACGGAACTGCGAAGGAGAGGAATTAAACATTTGAAAGTAGTCTATTCAAAGGAGCCGCCCCTTACTCCAATTGAAGATGAAAGCAACAGTTGTAAAAACCATTGTATTTGTCCGCCTGACACGGCAAGAAAATGCACGATCCGGAGACAGGTTCCCGGCAGTGTTGCATTTGTACCTTCTGTAGCGGGTTTGATCCTTGCGGGAGAAGTGATTAAGGACTTGGCTCTGCCTGGCAAAGAGGAGAAATAGTACATCCTGATTTAATCATTGCCCCTCTATCCCTGAAAAAAGAGTAATATCGGAATTGTTGTTGAATAAACTGTAGGGACTGAAAGTGTTTATCAACATTTAGCATCAGCTAACCGATGCTGCGGATGCACGATAAGGAAACAAGGATGGATAAAGGGGGAAAAGCGATGGAGGGCATGGAAGAAAAGGGACTGGAGACGAACTGCGCATTGTTGATTGGAGTTGTTTTGTCTCCGCCTGCCATTAGCCATAAATCTTATGGGGAAACATTTTACAGCTTTTCTGTGGGTGTTGACAGAAAGAGCGGCTATCAGGATGTCATTCAGATCATTGTGTCCGAAAGGCTTATTTGGAATCTGGAATTTCAACCGGGAGATTTTGTTGAGATCCTGGGACAGATCAGGACCTATAATGAAGAGCAGGATGGGAGAAATAAACTTAACGTTGTTATTTTTGCCAGGGATTTTAAGCGCTGTGATGAAAGTCTGAGGCTAGAGCACGAAAATAGGATCATTCTGGAAGGATTTATCTGCAAGAAACCCATTGGACGTATCTCCCCTCTGGGAAGAGAAATCTGCGATATTATGCTTGCGGTCAACCGGATGTATAACAAATCGGACTATATACCCTGTATTGCGTGGGGAAGAAATGCTGGCTATGCCAGCAATCTCTCCGTTGGAACAAAAATTTCAATTACAGGAAGAATCCAAAGCCGTGAGTATCGAAAAAGGGATAACGATGGTAATACGTGGGTCAAAACGGCCTATGAAGTATCTATTTTAAAGCTGGAGGCACTTTCAGAAGAATAGGTAACGACTGCCTCCCATGCCGTTTTAAAAGTAAAAGATGGAACAAAAATAACATTGGTTAAAAATCGACTGCCTGTTTGGCAGTCTTTTTGTTTGATTATATCTTGGATGTATTCTGAATACATTTGGGTTGTTGTTGTATTGTATAATGTATTATTCAGGGTAACTTATTGCAAATTAAATCAGAAAGGAATACTATGGCTACGGTACCTTCCTTTGACAAGGTCCAACACGGTTTGCAAAGGCAAATAAAGGAGGGTAAATCTTGTGAAAGGAGATTTGCATGATATGAAGTATATGTATTGGCTGCTGATTTTCATCCCGATTACACTTGTCGCACGCTTCGGGCTGCAGCTGAACGACGGACTTGTATTTTTATTTTGTTGTTTTGGAATTGTTCCTTTGGCTGCGGTACTTGGAGATTCCACCGAACAGATCAGCCTTTACACCGGGCCGAAAATAGGGGGCTTTTTAAATGCTACGATGGGCAATGTACCCGAGCTTCTAATCTGCGGCTTTGCTGTTCAAGCAGGAATGTATTCGCTGGTTCTTGCCAGCCTGGCTGGGTCGATTTTGGGAAACATTCTTCTTGTAATGGGCATGAGTATTTTTATTGGAGGCTTAAAATACAAGTTTTTACCTTTTAATAAAAATATTACGCACAATAACTTTACCTTGCTGGGTTTTGCTGCATTCAGTATCGTTGTTCCATTTTTTTTCAAATATTCGGGAGGCGGAGGGATCACAGAGCACTCTCTTTCGAATTTTAGTCTGGCTCTGGCTGTCATTATGATCGTACTTTACTTACTGGGATTAATCTTTTCACTGATTACGCATCGAGATATCTTTG
The DNA here is from genome assembly GCA_015243575.1 of Clostridiales bacterium. Lineage (NCBI taxonomy): Bacteria > Bacillati > Bacillota > Clostridia > Peptostreptococcales > Anaerovoracaceae > Anoxybacterium > Anoxybacterium hadale. Next base: position 1,983,788 of record CP042469.1, on the reverse strand, counting down.
ATGATGAGGACGAGGATGAGGATGGCGAAAAGGAAGCTCCCGAGTGGTCGTTCAAAAAAAGTCTTTCTGTTATGATTGGAGCTACCGTTTGTGTTGCTGTGATGAGTGAAATCCTGGTTCATACCGTGGAAGGTGCAGCGGAACAGTTCGGCCTTGGGGAAGCCTTTATCGGTATTATTTTAATTCCACTTTTGGGTAACGTTGCCGAACACGCCTCTGCAATCATGATGGCAGTCAAAGGAAAGCTGAACATCAGTATTGAAATTGCAGTTGGCTCCAGTATGCAGATCGCAATGTTTGTAACGCCGCTGATGGTAATCTTGAGCGCTTTGCTTGGAAATACCATGGAGTATGTCTATACACCCATGGAACTGCTGGGAATCATCATCAGCATCGTGATTGCTGCCACGGTTTTCATGGATCATAAAGTAAACTGGCTGGAGGGTGCAGAGCTGATTGCAGCTTATATCATTCTGGGCGGTGCCTTCCTGGTATTTGGTATCGGCTGAACCTGAACCTTGATCAGGAAAGACATAAAATATTAAATTGTCAGTTATAGGAGCTCTCAGGCCGGATGAAATCAATGGTTTGGAAATCAAAAGCCCAAACAGTAGAAAGAATCAATGGCTTGGGGGCTTTATCAACTTTGACCTCTTTTTTTTGCAGAGCATACCGACATATTTGCCTTAGTGTAAAATTAGGACGGGAAAAATAAAGGAAATAAAAAAATAAGAGTGGCCTCATATGTTATGATGTTAATAACCACAAAAACAAATAACGGAGGCACTCTTATGAACAATAGTATAACTGAAATTGCAGAATTAATCATCAGGAGTTTTGAGGAAAACTTCGAAAAGATGTTGATGGAAAAGAAGGATATCTCCGAATTTGTAATTGAGACTAAGAAAATACTGGACCAAGTAGGAACGATTCTAGCGAAGGAAGCGCTGGAAATGATGGATTCTCTTGTGAAAGGAGATTCTCGTCGAAAGCAGAACTGGTATGTTCATGAGAAGGTGCACCCAACACCCTTGCGACCATATTTGGTGAGGTTCATTATCATAGAACGTACTACAAGCATAAAACCGAAACGGAATATCGATATTTATCGGATGAACTGATGGGAATCGACTCCTACGACAAAATGGATGTTGCCTTGAAATCCAGACTGATTGAAGAAGCGATTGATACCCCGTACGCAAGAAGTGGCAGGAAAGCTGCCGAGACACTACAGATTTCAAGCCAGAGTGTTATGAACGCCATAAGGGAACTAGGCCCGGTCAGGAATAACGAAGTGAAAATTTCAAGATCAAAAGAAACGCCTACAATTCTCTACATTGAAGCTGACGAAGATCACGTTGCGCTTCAGGCTGGCGGCTGTTCAGAACCAAAGCTTGTGTATGTGCATGAAGGCAGGACACAGGTCGGAAAAGAAAGGTGGAAACTGCAGAACCCGAGATATTTCGGTGGAATGTACAGGAATCAGAAGAACTCTGGAACGAAGTAGCAGATTACATTGATACCGCCTATGACTATGATAAGATTGAAAAAATATATTTGTCCGGGGATGGAGCAAGCTGGATAAAGTCAGGAGCAACCATAATCAACAAAAGTATTTTCGTACTTGACCGATACCACCTGCACAAGGCGGTAAAAACAGCAGGAGCGCATATTGAAAACGCTGAGAGGGAAATATGGAGAGCCCTAAAAGAGAAGACAAAGAATACCTAAAGGTCGTATTTGAAACCATCCTGGATGCAGCAGAAACAGAGACAAAGGCACAATCGGTGAAAGAAGCAAAGACCTATATCATGAATCATTGGGAAAACATTAAGTATCACTATTCCAAGGATTATTCGGGCTGCAGTGCCGAAGGGCACATTAGCCATATCTATTCAGATCGGCTCAGTTCCAGGCCGCTGGGATGGAGCCTTGAGGGAGTCGATCAGATGGCAAGACTCCGAGTCTTTGCTGAAAACGGAGGTAATCTATTCGATCTGGCGCTAAGAAAGAAACAAGAACGAATCAGAGAGACAAGAGCCATTGAACTGGACTTAAAATTATGCAGAAAAAAGATACGAAAAGTCAGTGGAGAGACAATCGATAACCTGCCTGCTCTAAATTCAGGAAAGCGCACTCAACTGGCATTAGCATTACGAGGACTCAGGGGAATTTAATACAAGGTTTTAACAATGGGGAAACTCCAGCTTTATTTTTCCCGTCCTAACTTGACGCGATCCATATTTGCGTAAGAATTGCATTCACAGGTATAATGTGTTATATTTTAACTAATAGTATAACGAGGAAAATGTCCCTATGTGTACATTCGTTATCAAGCAGAAACTGCTGGAACAAGTGGCTACGCCACTTTTTATAAAAGAAAACTAAGGAGGTTTTTCCCAGTGAAAATCGTAGTAGATGGTATGGGCGGTGACAACGCGCCTGCGGAAATCGTAAAGGGTGCGGTAGAAGCTTCGGCTCAGACATTGCATGAAATCATTCTTGTGGGAGACGAAACGAAGATAATCAGCGAACTGACAAAATATAAATACAACAAAGAGCAAATCACAGTGGTACATGCCAGTGAGGTCATTACAAACGAAGATGCGCCTGTAAAAGCGGTACGCACGAAAACTGACTCGTCCATGGTAAAAGGGATTAACCTGGTCAAGAGTGGAGACGCGGATCTTTTCATTTCCGCAGGAAACACAGGAGCAATTATGGCGGCGGGATTATTTATTCTGGGCAGAATCCAGGGTATTGACAGACCGGCCATCGCAAGCACTTATCCTATTTTGGGTAAAGGTGTATCACTGCTCGTGGATTCGGGTGCAAATGCAGAGTGCAAACCCAACAATCTGCTTGAATTTGCTGCTATGGGAAGTATCTATATGGAGAAAGTGCTCAATATCAAAAAGCCTGCGGTTGGTCTGGTCAACATCGGAACGGAAGAGACGAAAGGAACTACGGTGTTAAAAGCCACCTACGAGCTACTTACTAAAAGCAGTCTCAATTTTATCGGCAACGTTGAAGCGAGAGATATTCCCAAGGGCGCATGTGATGTAGTGGTTTGCGATGGATTTGTTGGCAACGTTATTCTGAAACTTACAGAGGGACTTGCCTGGAATATTCTAAAGCTGATTAAAAACAAGTTTACGGACGGTATGTTGTCAAAGGTAGGAGCATTGCTGCTGGCTGGTAAGCTCAAAGAGCTGAAATCAGAGTTTGACTACTCTGAATACGGTGGGGCTCCAATTCTTGGTGTTAAGGGTGCAGTGGTAAAGATGCACGGATCTTCCAATGCCAACGCAGTTAAAAATACAATCCTTAAGGGAATTCCTTATGCGGAAACCAATGTGGTTCAGATGATACAAAATTCAGTACTTGAATTGGAGGAAATAATAATCAGTGAATGAGTTGGAATTTCAAAAGATAATTCAATATGAGTTTAAGAATATCAATCTCTTGAAAAATGCTTTGACACATAGCTCTTACTTGAATGAGGGCAGAGCTGTTCAAACCGGAAATAATGAGCGTTTGGAGTTTCTTGGTGATGCCATTCTGGATGCAGTGATCAGCGATCATCTCTACCGGAGACTGGAACATGTTGAGGAGGGAGAATTAACTAAGCTGAGAGCAGTAATCGTCTGCGAGCGCTCTCTGGCTTCCTGCGGAATGCATGTGGGCATTGGCAATTACCTTCAACTTGGCAGAGGGGAAGAAAACAGCGGAGGAAGGCAGCGCAACTCCATCTTGGCTGATGCAATGGAAGCAGTCATTGGAGCGGTTTATTTGGACGGCGGCTGGGATACCGTGAAAAATTATGTGATTCGCATGCTTTCCGGTCTCATTGAGGATGCTGTATCCGGTAAGCTTCATATGGACTACAAAACCGCCATTCAAGAGAAACTCCAGGCCAATGGTGAGGCAGAAATCAATTATGTCATCGACAAAGAAGAAGGTCCTGATCACGATAAGACCTTCTACGCCAATTTAATCTTCCAGGGCAGTGTCATCGGCAGCGGATCCGGACGGAGCAAGAAAGAGGCAGAGCAGCACGCTGCAAAACAAGCATTGGAACGAGGTGGAGATATTGTACTTTAAGAGAATCGACATGCATGGATTCAAGTCCTTTGCCGATCCTGTCAGTATAGAATTTCATGAGGGGATCACCTGTATTGTAGGTCCCAATGGAAGCGGCAAGAGCAATATCTCTGATGCAATTCGATGGGTTCTCGGTGAGCAGAGCCCCAAAATGCTAAGAGGCGGAAAAATGGAAGAGGTCATCTTTGCGGGAACTGCAAGCAGAAAGTCCCGCGGGATGGCAGAAGTCACTTTGGTCATTGATAACAGTAAGGGGATTCTTCCCATCGATTACGCTGAGGTGGCTATTACCAGAAGAATGTACCGATCAGGTGAAAGCGAATATTCCATCAATAACAATCATTGCAGGCTCAGGGATATCAGAGAGCTGATTATGGACACCGGGATCGGAGTGGATGGCTATTCGCTTATCGGTCAGGGAAAAATAGCTGACATTGTAAGCAACAAGCCGGAAAGCAGAAGAGAAATCTTTGAGGAAGCCGCCGGAATTGTGAAATATCGAACAAAGAAAATGGAATCGGAGCGAAAGCTGGAAGCATCTGCCGGTAATTTGGAACGTGTCAATGATATTATTTCAGAGATCGAATCCCGGATCGGCAAGCTTAAGAATGACAGTGAAAAAGCGAAGGAATATTTGATTCTCCGTGATAGATACAAGGAACTTGAAATTAATGTCACGCTGAAAAATATTGAGAATATTGAGCTGAAGAATGAATACATAAAAGATGATCTTGCAGAACTTGCAAGCCAGATTGAGGAAATGAAGGAGGATAAAGCCTCCATTGATACGGAACTGACGGAATATAGAAATAGAAATGAGGAGCTTGGAAGACTTGGAAACGAAACAAGAGATAAGCTTCTTATTAGTGTTGAAAAGATTAATGAACTTGTGAATCAAAACCAGCTGAATCGAGAGAAACTGGCTACAATTGACAAGGATATCGACAGGCTGAAGGATGAAATCTCAGTCATTGACAGCAAACTGGAGAAGGAAGCTGAATCAGAGACAACACTTCAAGCTGACAAGGACAAGCTTTATGAAGAATTATCCATTCTTAAAAACGACCTTGACCAGCGACTTATGAAGCAGGCAGAGTTGTCAGCCGCCATCAATACTGATGCAGCCGCCATCGATCAGCAGAAAAATAGGATTTATGAGCTTCACAGCAGCATCAGCAGTAAAAACAGTGAGATTAACAGTCTGCTCAGTCTGCAAGGGACGCTGGAAAAACGAAGAGAGCAAGTTCTTGCAGACAGAGAATCAGCTGAGGCGATGCGCAATGGTCTGGCAGAACGTCATCTTCGAGCTGTCCAGGAGCTGGCTGTACGAAAGGATGAATTTCAAAAGGCTACCGAACAGCGGCATGATCACATCCGCAGCCATAATGAAAGAATCCTCAGGGAAAAGAGTCTCGCAAAAGAACTGGAAGAGCTGAGAATTTCCATCGGCCAGATTTCTACCAGGAAAAAAATGATCGAAGAAATGGAAAGCTCCTATGAGGGATATAATAATGCTGTAAAATTCATTATGAAATCCAAGCTCTCTGGTATCAACGGAGTTGTGGCTGAACTCATCGAGGTTCCTCAGGGTTTTGAAACAGCAATTGAGACTGCATTGGGTGCAGCTCTACAAAATATCGTCTGTGAAGACGATCACAGCGCGCAGGCCGCTATCGGGGCACTGAAGGCAAATAAAGCAGGCAGGCTAACCTTCCTGCCGATCAAAAGTATGCGAGATTCCAGTCCAAGCTATGATCAGAGGCTGAAAAATTCGGAGGGCTTCAAGGGTTTCGGTGTACAGTGCATCAAGTTTGATGAAAAGTACAGGAAAGTCATGGAATACCTTTTGGGAAGGGTAATCATCGTAGATACGCTGGATCATGCTGTACGGCTTTCAAAAAATGCTGGAGGCGGCGGTCTTCGCTTTGTAACGCTGGAGGGCGAAGTAATCAACTCCGGTGGAGCTATTACGGGAGGAACCTTCCGAAACAATACTGCTAACCTGCTGGAAAGAAAGGCTGAGATCAAGCAGCTGGGAGAGAAACTTAACAGCATGGAGCTGTCAAAGAACCGGGGCAGCAATGAATTAGACGAGCTGCGGGCTGCAATTGCTTCAGGACAGGATACGCTGCAAAGGCTTGATCTTGAGCACAGGGAAAAAGAGCTGGAGCTTCTGAGCAAGGAAAATTCAGCTGCGGCTATGTCTGGGCAGCTTTCCGAGCTGGAACTGGCAGAGGAAAAAAGCAGGAGAGAACTGAATAACATAGACAGTGAAAAAAGTGCGTCTGAGTCAATGATCAATGAAATTAGAACAACGGTACAGCAAGCGAGTGAAGACATCGTTGAAATTGAAAAGATCACTGATACGGGGCTTCAAAACTTCGAGCTGAAAAAATCATCTTTGGATGAAGTGAATGAAGAGATTACCAGAGCCAAGATTGCAGTGGGAACAGCAGAGAGCCGGAAGAATCATGTGGATCAGCTGCTTTCACGCATCGAGGACTATAAAAAAGAAATAAAAGAGGAAAGATACAGTAAAGAGGAAACGATTCTGACGCTGGAGGCAGAAAAATCAAGTCTTCTGGAAGGCGACAACGGATTGGAAAGCGGAATCCGAGCCAGGGAACAGGAAAAGCTTGATATGGAACGGTATCTTCGGGAAATTCAGGAGGAAAAGGCTTCTGTTACAAAGCATCTCGACGAGATTACGAAAAAGAAAGACGAGATGGATCAGATTTTAGCTGGATATCAGAATCAGAAATACGACCTTGAAATTAAGCAGGCAAAATACGACACCCAGCTGGATACGTATAAGGACAAGCTTTGGGAAGAGTTTGAAGTATCTTATTTGCAGGCCATCGAATTCAGAAAGAAGGACTTCAATCTTGCCGCAGCGGTGAAGGAGACCCGTGAGATTAAAAGCAGAATCAAGGATCTTGGAGAAGTCAACGTTGGCGCCATCAAGGAATTTGAATCGGTCAGCGAGCGGTATGACTTCCTGAGTGAGCAGAGAAGCGATATTCTGGGTGCCATGAACTCGCTGAAGCAGATAATTGATGATATGGATAAGACCATCAAGCAGAGTTTCAAAGAGAGCTTCGACAAGATTGTGCTGAATTTCGAAAAAGCATTTCAGGAACTTTTCGGAGGAGGTGCCGCAGAGCTTCGGCTGGAGGATGAAAATAATCCCCTGGAATGCGGTATTGAAATTGTTGCTCAGCCCCCTGGGAAAAAGCTTCAAAATATCAATCTAATGTCCGGCGGGGAAAAGACCATGACAGCAATTGCATTAATGTTTGCTGTACTCAGAGCCAAGCCTACTCCTTTCTGTATTTTGGACGAGGTTGAGGCAGCTCTGGATGACGCTAATATAGACCGTTTTGCGAGCTATCTAAAGAACTTTGATGAGATTCAGTTTGCTCTTGTTACCCATCAGAAGGCGACCATGGAATATGCCGATGTTTTGTATGGTGTAACCATGCCGGAGCAGGGGATCTCGAGAATTATTTCATTGAGGCTGGGAGATGAGTTCCTCATAGGTTGATTTGCAATGAAAAGTAAATATTACAGTTGAAAGGAATATAATATGGCTTTTGGAATAAAAAAATCTTTTTTCGGAAGACTTCAGGAAAAAATAGAAGATGTGATATTCATGAGGCCGGAAATCGATGAAGATATGCTGGATGAGCTTGAAGAGGTATTGATCACTTCAGACATCGGCATGGAAACTACCATGAAGATTACGGCTCAATTGAGAGAAGATATTAAGAAGATGAACATCAGGGATCCTGAAGGAGTAAAAGCCCGTATCAAGGCGATTGTGAAAGAGCTGATTGATAAGGGGGAAGAACATATGCTGAGTCAGGAATCCCCACTGGTCATTTTGGTAATTGGCGTGAATGGAGGCGGCAAGACCACATCCATTGCCAAAATTGCGAACCAATGCAAAAAAGAAGGAAAATCAGTGCTCTTGGCAGCAGCGGATACCTTCCGTGCTGCCGCAGGCGAGCAACTAGAGGTTTGGGGAAATCGTATTGGGGTAAATGTAATACGACATCAAGAGGGAGCAGATCCATCTGCCGTTATCTTCGATGCAATCCAAGCTGCGAAAGCAAGAAAGACCGACGTCTTAATTTGCGATACCGCGGGAAGACTCCAGACCAAGAAAAACCTCATGACCGAGCTTGAGAAAATGAATAAAATCATTGAACGGGAATACCCGGACGCATACAGGGAAACACTTTTAGTGTTGGATGCTGCTACAGGAAAAAATGCAGTATCACAGGCAAAAGAGTTTGGTGAGATTACAGAGATTACGGGAATTGTCTTGACGAAACTGGATGGAACCGCAAAGGGCGGTATTGTCATTACCATATCCGATGAATTCCAGATGCCTGTAAAATTTATTGGTGTTGGAGAAGGAATGGACGACCTGAAGGTATTTGACCCGGCAGAATTTGCGGAAGCAATTTTTGAATAAATCGTCTAATATACTCATTCTAACATATCCATTTGAATAGGAGATAATATAATGTCAAAACCAATTGTTGCCGTAGTCGGCAGACCGAACGTCGGCAAATCGACATTTTTTAATAAGATCGTCGGAAGAAGAGTATCTATCGTTGAGGATACGCCCGGCGTGACCAGAGATCGGATCTATGCTGAAGCCGAGTGGCAAGGCCATCATTTTGCGCTCATCGATACCGGCGGTATTGAGCCGGATACGACGGATGTGATCCTGTCGCAGATGCGAATCCAGGCGGAAATTGCCATGGATACCGCTGATGTCATTTTATTTATGGTTGATGGCAAGGACGGACTGACCTCTTCCGACAGAGAAGTGGCAAGCATGCTGATGAGAACCGGAAAGGAAGTCATACTGATCGTTAACAAGGTAGATTCATCAAAGCTGCCGGAGGATTTTTACGATTTCTATGAACTGGGACTGGGTGAGCCAATAGCGATTTCAGCTGTCAATATGCTTAATCTTGGGGATGTATTGGAATTGATCATCGAAAAACTACCCAAGGAAGAAGCCGATGAAGATGACGATACGACAAAGATCGCGGTCATCGGAAAACCCAATGTAGGGAAATCATCTTTGATCAATGCATTGCTGGGAGAAGAGCGAGTTATCGTCAGTGACATTGCAGGAACCACCAGAGATTCTATTGATACTCCGTTCCAACGGGGGGAAGATCAATATATTCTGATCGATACTGCTGGTATCAGAAGAAAGAGCAAGGTTACGGGAGATATCGAAAAATACAGTGTGATAAGGGCGATTGCTGCCATCGAACGCTGTGACGTCTGCCTTCTGATGATCGATGCAGCAGAAGGTGTAACGGACCAGGATAAGAAAATTGCCGGTATCGCTCACGAAGCAGGAAAAGGAATTATTGTGGTGGTGAATAAGTGGGATCTTATTGAAAAGGAAACCAACACCATGAAAGAGTATCAGCAGGACCTTGCGAAGGAATTGACATTTATGTCCTATGCCCCATCTGTATTCATTTCCGTGCTGCAAAAGCAGAGGCTGAACAATGTCATCGATATGGTAAAATACGTATCGGAAAAACGCGCATTGAGAATTCCTACAGGACAGCTCAACAGCTTGATTGCAGATGCGACCATGATGAAACAGCCCCCTTCCGACAAGGGTAAGAGACTCAAGATTTACTATGCGACTCAGGTAGGAGTAAAACCGCCGCTCTTCTCGTTTAAGATCAACGACCGGGAGCTGATGCATTTCTCCTATGCAAGATATTTGGAAAACAAGATCCGTGAGGCATTCGGTTTTGAAGGTACCTCTGTAAAATTTGTATTTCGTGAAAAAGGAGAGGAGAGCTTTGAATAATCTCATATTTGCAGTTGCTGTAATCGTATGTTATTTTATCGGCAACATTTCTCCGGCCATTCTCATTGGTAAAATGAAGGGTATCGATATTCGGAAAGAGGGCAGCGGAAATGCCGGGACCACCAATGTATTGCGGGTTCTGGGGAAAAAGTATGCAGTAGCAACCTTGATCATTGACATTTTAAAGGGTGTTGCTGCTGTTGCCATCGGAAGATACATAGGAGGCCAAAATTTGGCAATGGCATGCGGAATGGCGGCCTTTATCGGGCATATTTGGCCTATGGCTTTCGGTTTTCGCGGCGGAAAAGGAATTGCCACAGCCTTCGGTGTTCTCGTAACACTAGATCCTATGCTTGGTTTTATTGAGGCAGCAGCGGCGCTGATCTTTCTAATTGTTTCTAAGCGTGTATCTGTAGGATCTATCGTTGCTGCGGCTCTGCTTCCCTTTGCAGCGTGGTATTTCGATCACGATTATATGATTCCAACTGCTGTCATGGCGGCCATTGTAATCTTTAAGCATCGGACAAATATCAAAAGGCTGATCAAAGGTCAGGAACCGAAAATCAATCTAGGGAAACGCTGATTATAGGAACATACTTCCATTCAATCGGAATTTCCAGAAGAAACAGGAGGAAACGAAATGAGCAACAGGATTGCTGTCATCGGGGCAGGAAGCTGGGGTACCGCTCTGGCCGTCAGTCTCAGCGGCAACGGGCATATTGTTAAAATATGGGACGTCAACGCACAACATCTAAAGGATCTGGAAGAAAAGAAAGAAAACGTTAGATATCTTCCTGAAGTAAAGCTCCCGGAAGGTGTACAGATTTCATATACCACAGAAGACGCATTAAACGGGGCGGACGTGGTTTTATTCTCTGCACCGGCGCAGCACTTTAGAAGTGCGCTGGAAAACGCACTACCGTTTCTGAAGCCTGAAATGGTTATTGTTAATGTAGCAAAAGGGATTGAGCAAAAGACCCTGATGCGTTTATCTGAAATCGCCGGTGAAAAGCTGCCTAATGCAAGGTATGTGGTTCTTTCCGGCCCGTCTCATGCGGAAGAGGTCGGACGAGGTATGCCGACTACGTTGGTCGCAGCTTCTGAAGAACTTGAGGTTGCGGAATATATCCAAGATATCTTTATGACTGACAGCCTGAGAGTCTATACGAACTCTGACGTAATAGGCGTCGAGCTGGGCGGAGCCTTGAAAAATATCATTGCCCTTGGTGCTGGAATCTCTGATGGGATGGGCTACGGGGACAATGCGAAGGCCGCTCTCATGACGAGAGGTATCACTGAAATTGCAAGGCTTGGCGTAAAGCTTGGAGCGAACTTAGGAACCTTTTCTGGTCTGACCGGAATCGGCGATCTGATCGTAACTTGCACCAGTATGCATAGCCGGAACAGGCGGTGCGGAATCATGATCGGTGAAGGGATGGTGCCTGAGGAAGCTACCCAAAAGGTTGGGATGGTAGTAGAGGGGATTTATACTACTGAAGCTGCCTACCAGCTGGCTCAAAAGGAAGGCATTGAAATGCCGATTACCGAGCAGATTTACAATGTCATCAATGGTGGAGCAGATGCCAGAGAGGCTGTAAAAAACCTAATGACGAGACAGAAAAAACATGAGACAGAAGAGCACTTTTAATACGAGTTGCTGTTTGTAGAAATTGAAATTGGCTGATATAAACGATAGATGATGCGTCAATACACCGCTGCAAGTAGGTTGTGAAAACTTCCCTTGCCGCGGTTTTTTTATATCATAAGAATCATCATTTCCTTTTGGGCAGAGTTCTATAACAGTCAAAGCAAAACATAAAATGAATTAAAGATATAAGGAAGCGCGGAAGGAGTCGGTGCTTCCTTGATAAGATGATTTGCATTGGAGGGGATCAAATGAACTTGGAAGGAAAAAAAATTCTGATCACTGGAGCTGACGGATTTATCGGATCCCATTTGACCGAAGAACTGGTTCGCCGAGGGGCTTGTGTCACAGCTTTTGTTTTATACAATTCTTTGAATACCGCAGGATGGCTTGATTCTATTTCCAATAAGATCAGAAATGAAATAAGAATGGTAAGCGGAGATATCAGGGATTCGTATCGGGTAAAGGAAGCAATGAAGGGATGTGATGTCGTATTTCATCTTGCGGCACTGATTGCCATTCCTTACTCCTATGAATCGCCGGCGTCTTATATAGAGACCAACATTACTGGTACGCTCAATGTTCTGCAGGCCGCCCGCCAGTGGGAGGCTGCACGAGTCATTCATACTTCCACAAGCGAGGTGTATGGCAGTGCAAGATATGTGCCCATACCAGAGGATCATCCTCTGCGGGGTCAGTCCCCCTATGCTGCAAGCAAGATAGGAGCTGATCAGCTTGCCCTGTCTTTTTACGATTCCTTTTCCACTCCGGTGGCGGTCATCCGTCCTTTCAATACCTATGGACCGAGGCAGTCAGCTCGGGCAGTGATCCCCGCCATCATAACACAGCTTGCTCAGGGAAGCCAGAAGATTAATCTGGGAGCATTATCACCTACAAGAGACTTTAATTTCGTTAAGGATACCGTGCGAGGCTTTATTCAGGTTGCGGAGTCAGATCATGCAATCGGAGAAGTGGTTAATATCGGCAGCGGATTTGAAATCTCCATTGGAGAAACGGCTGAAATGATTGGGCAGATCATGGGCGTATCGGTTGAAATCCAGTCGGATTCCGCTCGCTTTAGACCGGAAAAAAGCGAAGTAACACGGCTTTATGCAGATATCTCCAAGGCGGTTCGACTGTTTGGGTGGAAGCCAGAATATGGGGGAAGAGAGGGGTTTCGCAGAGGACTAGAAGAAACTGTGCGCTGGTTTACTGATCTGGAGCACCTCAAGCTATATCATCTTGGAAGGTATGAGATATGAGACGCAAACTTTGCATTGTAACAGGCACCAGAGCGGAATATGGCCTATTTGTACCATTACTGAAGAAGCTCCGCGCAGAGGCGTCATTTCAGCTCCAGCTCGTTGCAGCAGGAATGCATCTGTCTCCTGAGTTCGGATTGACTTACCGGAGAATCGAGGGTGATGGGTTTCGGATCGACCGAAAGGTGGAAATGCTGCTTTCCAGCGATACGCCCATTGGCACCTCAAAATCCATGGGGCTTGGTATCATAGGGTTTGCAGAAGCATTTCAGGAGCTTGAACCCGATCTGGTGATTCTACTGGGAGATCGTTTTGAGATTCTATCTGCCGCGCAGGCGGCAATGATTGCCAGAGTTCCGATTGCACATATTGCGGGAGGCGATCTTACAGAAGGCGCATTCGACGATGCCATCAGGCATAGCATAACGAAGATGGCGCAACTTCATTTCGTTACAAATGAATTCTCATGGAAGCGCGTGAGGCAGCTTGGTGAAAACCCGGAATACATCTTCCATGTGGGAAGTCCTGGTATTGACAGGATCAAAAGCATGGAGCTTATGGGTAGGAGGGAGCTGGAGGAGAAATTGCGCCTTACGTTTCGATCCAAAAACTTGTTGATCACCTTCCATCCAGCCACGCTGGAGGAGCAGGAGCCCGGCAGACAATTTTGGGAACTGCTGACTGTGCTTCATGAACTAGGACCAGATGTGGGACTGATTTTTACAAAGCCCAATGCAGATCCCGGCAGCCGTGAACTCATTCGCCTGCTTGAGGACTTTTCGTCTTCTAGATCCAATGTTTCCGTTTTCCCTGACCTTGGAGATTTGCTTTATCTAAGCCTGATGTCGCAAGCTGATATGGTGGTTGGAAATTCTTCCAGCGGTGTTTATGAAACACCTTCCTTTCAGATTCCTACCGTTAACATCGGGGATCGGCAGAAGGGCAGGCTTTTCGCATCTTCCGTTATCTGCTGCAAGCCAGAACGGCGCGAAATTGAAAAAGCCATTGGTCTGGCCTTTGAAATGGACTGTACAGACGCAGTAAATCCATACGGACTGGGAGACAGTGCTCAGCAGATTACAGCCATTTTGAAGTCGATTCCAGATTATAAATCCTTGGTCAAAAAAAAGTTTTTCGATCTGCCTGCGCAGGAGTGAAAATCGGGAGGGGAGATTCACAGCAAGAAATTCAAGCGGGATTCAAAACAATATTATGGAATTGCTGAAGGAGGAAGATGTGGCTTTGAAGACGCTGATTATTGCGGAAGCGGGCGTGAATCACAATGGAAGGATGGATCTTGCACGAAAGCTGATTGACGCAGCTGCAGAAGCTGGCGCTGATTATGTAAAGTTTCAGACCTTTCGCAGCAAAAGTCTTGCTTCTGCATGTGCGGATAAGGCTGAATACCAAAAGGACGCAAAGCATCCCGGCGAGACGATGCTTGATCTGGTCAAGAAACTTGAACTTCCTTTTGAATGCTTTCTTGATTTAAAACAATATTGCGCAGAAAAAGGAATTGGATTTTTGTCAGCTCCCTTTGATATTGAAAGCGCAGAATACCTCTATTCTATTGGAGTTGACCGAATGAAGATTCCTTCGGGAGAAATCACCAACCTGCCGCTTCTGGAGGTGATTGCACAGCACTCCTGCCCCATTGTGCTATCTACAGGCATGAGTGAGACAGCAGAAATCAGAGCGGCAATTGATATTTTAAACAGCAAGGGTTGTAAGGATATCACAGTCCTTCACTGCAATACGCAGTATCCCACACCGATGCAGGATGTGAATCTTCTCGCCATGATTTCCTTGCGGGAAACCTTTGAAATGCCCGCAGGCTTTTCAGACCATACGCTGGGAATGGAAATCCCAATAGCTGCTGCAGCATTGGGGGCCGCCGTCATCGAAAAGCATCTTACCCTGGATCGAAATATGGAAGGCCCGGATCATAAGGCAAGCATGGAGCCCGACGAATTTCGCATCATGATAAGCTGCATCAGAAACGTGGAAAAAGCTCTGGGGAACGGACGAAAGCAGGTGACGGACTCTGAACGGGAAAACCGCAGGATTGCCAGAAAAAGTATTGTAGCTGCAAGACAGATCAGGAAGGGAGAACGTTTCTCCGCAGAGAATCTAACCGTGAAGCGACCGGCGGACGGAATCTCACCAATGCTGTGGTACGAAGTAATCGGACAGATCGCATCCAGAGACTTTGAAGAGGATGAACTTATTGCAGTCACGGGAAAGCGCGACTGAAAGCTGAAAAGGAGTAACATGCAGGGAATGAAGGTAATTGTCATTGGAATGGGATCAATGGGCAGAAGGCGGACTGAGCTGCTCGTAAAAAATTATACGCAGATAAAAGTTAGTGCGGTTGAGTCGGATGAGGGGCGGAGGAAGCGGGCGGAAGAGGAATACCATATCAAGGTGTATGCGGATTTAGAGACCGCGTTGACAGAAGAAAGTCCAGATGCTGCTTTTGTATGTACTTCTCCCGAAAGTCATGGGAATATCATCATGGAGTGCGCGGTGCGCGGGCTTCATATTTTCAGTGAAATCAATCTGCTTCCCAACCGGTACGACGAGATCCTGAAAGAGTCTAGGATGAGCGGGAAAACACTATACCTGTCCTCTACCCAGCTTTACCGTAAGGAAATCGAACTGATTCAGAAGCTCGTAACGCAGCACCAGAACAAGCTAAATTATCATTATCATGTGGGCCAATATTTACCTGACTGGCATCCATGGGATCAGAAGCGCGAATTTTTTGCATGGAGCAGCAAAACAAACGGCTGTCGTGAAATTCTGGCAATTGAGCTGCCATGGATTCTCAAAACCTTCGGAGCGGTAAAAGAAATCATGGTATGGAAAGATCATCTGTCCTCACTGCCGGTGGACTATCCGGACAATTATATGATCGTAATGCTGCATGAGAATGGAAGCAAAGGCGTTCTGTTGACCGATATCGTCTCAAGAAAAGCAATCAGGGCACTCACGGTGTATTCTGAGGATTTATTGATTCAGTGGAGAGGAACACCAGACAGTCTGGTTACCTTTAATCTTCAAAATCAAAGAATGGAACGAGTTGATACGTATCTGAATGCAGAGACGAAACCGGGCTATGCAGAGTTTATTATTGAAAATGCCTATTTGGAAGAAATTGAAGCCTTCTTACGAAAAATGGAAGGAGATTCGAGTTTGGAACGATATACCTTTGAGGAGGATGCAGAAACGCTGAAATTGATCAACAGGATTGAGGGATTGATATAAACGAGCGTGCAAACGGTTGTATAAACGGATGGTATAAAAGAATCGAGGAATTGGAATGAAGAGGATCATAATCATCGGAACCGGCGGAAATGCCAGAGTGGTGCTGGATGCTCTGTTGTGCAGAATCCGAAGTGGGGAGGAGCTTAGTATCATAGGGTTTTTGGATGACAATGATGACAGAAAAAGCCTTAGGACTTATCCTATCCTTGGAACGCTTCAGAGAATTAACGATTTTCGCACGACGAAAGAGATCCGATTCGTCAATGCAGCTGGGAATAATCTTGCACGGAAGCGGATTTTTGAAAGTTACCCCGATGTTGACTATGATACAGTAGTTCATCCCAGTGTGCAGATCGGAACCGGTGTGGTTATGGGGGCGGGATCTATTGTAATGGCGGGAGCAATCATCAATGCAGATTCCTTCATCGGAAAGCAGACGCTGATCAATACCGGTGCGATCGTAGAACATGATAACCGGATCGGTGACTTTGTTCACGTAGCATCGGGAGCCGCAACCGCGGGAAACGTACGAATCGGCTCTGGCAGTATGCTGGGAACGGGAGCGAAGGTGATACAAGGGATTTCAATTGGAAGCAATGTGATGATCGGTGCGGGGGCTGTGGTAATTTCTGATCTCCCAGATGGATGTACTGCGGTGGGGGTTCCTGCCAGGGTCATTCGATGAGACAAAGAAATATGCAAAGGCTGAAGAAAAATCATTTAGCATGAATCGAGGTGATTATGTTATGAAAGTTTGCTTTTGCGGTCTTGGCTCCATAGGAAGGAAGCATCTTGCCAATCTTTTACGACTTTGTGAAGAGAGAAAGCTGTCCGTTGAAATCCATGCATTGAGAAATGAAATCTCAGGGCAATCAAAGTATGAGAGCATTTCTGCACAGCAATTGGATCGGCTGCTTGCGAAGCAAGTCAATGATCCTGCACTGCTGGATCAGGATTACGACATCACATTTATAACAAATCCCTCATCGCTTCACTACAGCACCATCGCTGCAATGGCAGGCAGAACCAAGCATATGTTCATCGAGAAGCCTGTCTTTACCGACGTGAATGAGCGTGTATCAGACTTAAATCTGGGGATTGACGGCATTTATTATGTAGCGGGACCATTTCGTTACTCGGAGGTGATCCGCACACTCAAAAACGCAGCCATTGAGGAGCAAATCTATTGTGCAAGGGTGATCTGTTCCAGTTATCTGCCGGATTGGCGTCCTGAAACGGATTATCGTGGCTGTTACAGTGCAAAAAAAGAATTGGGGGGAGGGGTAGCCCTAGATTTGATTCACGAATGGGATTATCTTACGATGATTTTTGGCTTCCCAAAGCATGTCTTCTGTATGCGCGGTAAGTATTCTCATTTGGAGATTGACAGTGAGGATGCTGCCTTTTATATTGCCGATTATGGAGCGTTGGCGGTGGAACTGCATCTTGACTACTTCGGTAGGGCTCCCAGAAGAGAAATCGAACTTTTCACAAGGGGAGGAAACATAACAGGCGATTTGATTTCCCATACCGTTTCGTTTCGAGGGATTCAGTCAGAGACACCGAAAATCCTTACGGACATCTCCTTTCAAGAGACGATGGATGATCTCTATGATAGAGAGATGAAGTTTTTTCTGGATCATATTCTTGAAAAGAAGCCCCTGAATAATGTTGAAGCGTCTTTGAGGATACTTGGGTTGGCGCTGGGAAAGGAGTTGCCATGAAGCTATTAATCACCATTTGCGGCAGAGCCGGATCAAAAGGAGTCAAGAACAAAAACATAAAACCATTCATCGGAAAACCGCTGGTTCTTTATACGATATCGGCGGCTTTATTATATCGGGAAGCCCACGCAAACGATCACATCGATATCTGCGTGAGCAGCGACAGTGAGGAACTGTTGAGGCTTGCGGACAGGTTTGAACTGGCTTGTATTCATCGGCCTGAGGACTTGTCACAGGATACGGCATCGAAGGTTTCCGTGATCAGGCATGCTGCACTCCAGATGGAAAAAGAGAGGAATCTGCGTTATGATTTGATCCTGGATCTGGATATCACATCCCCGCTTAGAACCCTTGAGGATATGGAGAACGCCATCGAAAAAATCTTTTGTAGGGCTGAAGCTGACGTTGATATTGCCAATGATGCTAATGCTGAAGCTGGTTTTATCACTGACGTAGTATTTTCCGTGGTTCCGTCCAGACGAAATCCCTACTTTAATATGGTGGAAATACGAGAGGGGAAAGCAGGGCGGATTTTTGAGCGAGCGTTTACTATTCGGCAGCAGGCTCCAGCTGTATATGACATGAATGCGTCTATTTACTGCTACCGAAGAGATTCCCTTATGAACCGGCTAAAGGATTCCCCGCTGGATGGAACCTTTGATGTAATTCTGATGAGAGACACAGCGGTATTGGATATCGATTCCGAGGAAGACTTTGAACTCATGGAGTTTCTAGCCGACAGAATCTTTTATCACGACTTCAGACAAATATTGGATTATGCAGACGGATTAATGCGCCAGACTCAGCAGATTCTCTGAAGGGTCACCAAATCGCGGCGGGATCAATATTATGTAAGTAGGGATCTTGGCCTTGAAAGGGCACTCTTTGAGGGATTCCAAGGAGCTGCAAGAGATATGGATGAGTGGAAGAAAATATTAATCCCTGCCGACACTGAAATTCAGAAGACGATAGAGATGATAGACAAAAACGGAATGCAAATCGCTTTTGTTGTTGACCGTGAGCAAAAACTGCTGGGTACCGTAACGGATGGGGATATTCGTAGAGGTTTACTGAAGGGAATCGGGTTAAACCGCTCTGTAATAGAAATAATGAATCAAAGGCCGGTTACCATTCCGGCTATGAAAAATAAAAAAAGTGTTTTACAGATATTAAAAATTAATAAACTGAGACATTTGCCTGTGGTGGATGATTCGGGGATCGTGATCGGAATTGAGCGGCTTGATGATCTGATTCAGCCGGAGAAGTTCGATCATTGGGTGCTCATTATGGCAGGGGGTCTGGGAAAGAGGCTGAGTCCTCTGACCGAGCATTGTCCAAAGCCGATGTTGAATATAGGCGGAAAACCTATTCTGGAAACAATGCTGATCAATCTGATCGAACAGGGGTTTCGCCGTTTTTGCGTGTCCGTTCATTATAAGGCGGAACAAATCCAGGGTTACTTCGGTGACGGAACCAAGTGGGGTGTGGAAATACGGTACATCCAGGAAGAAGTCATGCTTGGTACTGCGGGAGCATTGAGTCTGCTCCCTGTCAGAACGGATAAACCAATCCTGGTTATGAACGGCGACATCCTGACAAAATTAAGTATGGATCAAATGCTCAACTTTCATGAGATGCATCAGGTTCACGCTACCGTTGCGGTAAGGAGTTATGACTATCAGGTCCCTTATGGTGTGATAAAGGCAAGCAGAGACAGGCTGATCGGATTTGAAGAAAAGCCGGTTTATTCCAGCCTTGTAAATGCAGGGATTTATACGATCAATCCTGAAGTCATCGAGAGAATTCCAAAGAATCAATACTATGATATGGATCAGTTGCTGAAAAATATGCTTCAGGAAGAAGCACCGCTTGCTGTATTTCCGATCAGAGAGTATTGGATCGATATTGGTACAATGAAGGAATTCAACCGCGCAGTAGAGGAGTATAACGAGGTATTCCAATGAAACGATTGAAAGTCAGTGGCACCACTGTGGAGCTGTCACAAGAAATGAAGGAACGTACGGCAGCGACTATTGCGCTGGCCGTGAAGCTATCAGACACAAGAAAAATCTTTCGGGAGATCCGAATAGCATCTGAGAGGCTTGCGGGACTCCTCTGGTCAGAGGATGAGATCAAGGAAAAAGATGAGGTTATTGAGAACTTCGATGGAAGCATGCAGGCTATGGTCTATTATACAATCAAAAATTTAGAAGCCTACCAAATGAGTAATTGGATGGAGTTGTTTGACAGAGAAGGTGAAGCTGATGAATTCAAATGAACCCTTCGATCATGTTTTTGACCGGTATGATCGCACAGCACTTGCCGCTGTCTCAGCTTTCCGAAACGGAAATGATTCTCTTGGACTGGAACTGTTTGATTGCAGCATGGAAGACCTTGAGCAGTTGTTTGAATTGAATTGGTGCTCCTGCACGTCGGGAAAGGATTTCAGCAGAATCGTATCTATTCTGCAGGAGCTCCTTAATAGAATCAATCATCAGGACATGATTGGAATGACAGATTTGATGGAATTTGTTCTTTGTCCTGCAGTAAAGGAGTTGGCCCAGATTAATGGAAATAAAGATTGCCCGTGAGGGTGAACGACAGGAACAGTACAAAAAAAATCTCGGGTACCTGGCTCCCGGCTTTCGGAAACGGATGGAAGCACTTGACGAAACGGAAGTATGGGAAAAGGTCGAGATCAGCTGGAACTCGGAGGGTTACCCGGTTTGCAGATATCATGAGGAGGGAAGAAGCTTTCTGATCAACAGTGAGCGCCCACGGGAAGAAGCGGAAAAATGGTGCAGGAACCTTCCTGTGAAAGGGGCCGGTGGGATTTTTCTCTTTGGCTCTGGCTTCGGATATCCCCTCTTCGAATTGTTTGAAAAAAAACAGCCTCACACGGTGGTTATTCTCTTCGAACAAAATCTATATCTGTTAAAGGCAATGCTTCATTATTTTGATTTTGAGCCCCTTTTTAGCACAGGGAGACTCATTCTTTTAGTGGGTGATATCGAGGATTTTTCCGGTGTATTTGATGAGCTTTTTTTCAGCATCGTATTTGTCAGCTGCACTTCTCCAGTCCTTGCATTTACCCATGCTGCAAACCGTAATTTTAAATCGGTGTACCAGAGGATCAATAATTTTGTGTTTTCCAGGCTGGCATTGTTTGTTTTCTACATTGGAAACGATCATTATGATAATCTTGTTGGTTTATTTAACCTGCTTGCAAACAGCCGTACAATCATTGAAACTCCGAGTATCGAATGCCTGAGAGAAAAATACAAAGGAATTCCGGCATTTATTGTTGCAAACGGACCATCTCTGGACAAGAACATTGATGAATTGCATCGCATTGATGGGAAAGGTCTGATCCTATGCGCGGAATCTGCGATTCTGCCTCTTTTGAAAAACAAGATTAAGCCAGATATTCTAACAATCGTCGAACGGACCAAATATACCTATTTCTATCACTTTAAGGACGTGTCTTATCCAAGTGATATGGCACTGATCTGTCTTGGCCTCGTCGACAAGCGGGTATTTCCTTCATTCCCCGGTGAAAAAATTCCAGTTTTTCGCAATGCAGAGGCAATCAATCAATGGATCAATGGTTATTTAGGAGATGGCAGTGCAATTGATGCAGGCGCAAACGTCTCTCACCTGGCATTTGAACTCGCTGTACTCCTGGGAGCAGATCCCATCGTTTTTGTGGGCCAGGATTATGCTTACGGTGCAGATGGCATCACACACAGCAGGGGAGCGGTGTATAACGAGGAAAAAGGGAGGAAGAGCAAGGAACAACTCCAAGCGATGCCAATCGTATCAGTCGAGGGAAATGACGGCAGTATGATCCCTTCTACAAAACTCTGGAAGGACTTTCGAATTGGGCTTGAGCGGAAGATTGCTGCACACCCCGAAAAAACAATGATCAATGCGACGGAAGGAGGCGCCAAAATCCATGGAACGGTTTGCAAAACACTTTCTGAGGTGATTGATACGTTCTGCAACACTCCCTTGCCCTATCCGGTTTACGGGCTAATCGCAGAGAAAAGAGCCTTGTTGAATCGGAGTGAGAAGAAGGAAAACTTGATACGGCTCATTCAGAGCATTGATTCTTATATCCTGATGTTTCGTGAGTTGGCGCAGCTGGCGAACAAGGGGAAGCTTGATTGTTGCCGGATATTGCGAATTGCGGAAAAAGCAGATGAGGGAAGCAGGCAGGTTTTGGAATCTGCTTATCAAAAAAACATGGAGATTTACCAGAGATTTATAGATGACACCCTATGCCGCAGCTTCTGTCAGCAGGTGGTGTTTTCAAGCTACTATCATATGAACCATTTGGGATTCATTGATACGGGAGAAAAGATGATGGAAATCTTTAAAATTCATCACGACTTTTTTCAAAGTTTATATATCGTCTGCCAGAGTGTGGTAGTTCATTTTGAAGACGCGCGCGGATCCCTGAAGAGGATTCAAGACGAATATGAATCGGAAGCAACAAGGGGGGTGAGCAAATGAGTGAGCCACAAGCTGAGGAAAGAGGCACACGGATGATCATATTAGATGGTGAGGGAGATCGTCCCAGTAGAAGCAGGATGGAAGATATGCTGGAACGCAGGCTGGAACGTCTTCTGATGGAACCCGATCAACCTAAGCGATACAACGACGTGGGGGTTCCCCTCCTTGAACTGGAAGAAATAGAGCTGGCAGAAATGTATTTCCAAAAAGGATATCAAATGATGAAAGCCCGGCAAGAATTGAAATTGGAAAGCGAAGAATTAAAATTACTAGAGAACTACGGCTTAGTCCTATATCGTTTGGGGCGCTATGATGAGGCGCTGACCATTTATCAGGAAGCACTGCAGTTTGACATAGAGAACGAGAAGATTCTTGAACCCCTTGGGGAATTATCCTATCTGCTTGGAGGTCAGAAATGAAAAACAAAGTCAATCTGAGCATTTGCGCAGTGGTTCATAATGAGGAAGCGGGGATTCGTGACTATTTAAGCTGGATTAGGGGGCGTGCAGAGGAAATCATATTGATTGATTTGGGGTCGACAGACCGAACCGTAGAGCTGAGCAGGAATGCTGGAATTACGGTGTATTCGGTCCAATGGAATAAAAACCGCAGCGAAATCAAGAACTTTTGTATGGAGCAGGCTTCGGGTCGGTGGGTATTCTTCCTACAGACCGATGAGAGACTGTCGGATGAACATTGGAATCAGCTTTATTCGATGCTGGATAACCCCAATGCGGAAGAATATCTGGTTTATGTTGAGCCGTATGCACAAAGCAATGGGATTGTATCGCCGGTGGATTCCCTGCGGTTGGTACGAAATCGGCAGGAATACCGATACCAAGGACGTTCCTATGAATATATCCCCGATGAGATCATAGGAAACAGGAGAGACTCTAATCTGAGAATAGAAAAAGTCAGAGAAGATAAAAATGGATCTACGGAATTTGATTACCCTTTATTTGATGCGGAAAGAGCACTGCTCCTTTCAAAAGATCTGGAGGAAAACCCACAAAGCCATTACCTTCTCTATCGAACCGGCATTGTGCTGATGAATCAAGGTCAGACGGAAGAAGCTGCCCATTATCTGGAGGCGGCGAGAGAAACTGTCCTTTCGGATTATTTTTATGCCCCCCATCTTTATAAATGCCTTGTATGGTGCTATCTTACGGAGGAGAATCCTAAAGCTGATGAAATGATCGAAGAGGGAATTCGCACGTACCCTGCTTATTTGGATTTAGTGATTCTGCGGGGAGAACTGCGAAAACAGCGGGGAGAATATCAGGAAGCAATCATGGAGTACGAGAGAGGATTAAGTCTTTTTCATAGCAGAAGTTTGAAGACAGTTGGAACTGAGATAGACAAACCTGTCATCCTGGAGCATTTGGGGTGGCTTCATGAGAAACTAATGAATAGGGGAAAAGCAGCAATATGCTATTATCAAATGTTTCATATGGGTTTTAAAAAAGAGTTTGCACTACGAAAAATAGGTGAACTGCTGCTTCAATATGGGGATGAAGAAGGATTCGAACAGATTTATGATGAGGCGGCTTCAAAGAAAGAGCTGGATTCTATGTTGATATTGATGGATGTACTTTTCCGTTATCATCAATATTCTAAAGTCTTAAAGTGTCTTGATGATGCGGAGACGTATCTTGATTCCGGCGAGACAGCATTCATTAAGGCTTCCTGTCTGAAGGCTCTTGGGAATCATGTGGAAGCAAAACGCTATCTTGATTCAATTCGTATGGAACAAAGATTCCATGTTCCAATTTTACAGCAGGAATTGGAGACATATCTATATGAAGGGGAATGGGAAGCGGCAAGCTGTAAACTTTCAGAAATCGAGGCGGATGGATCGGTAGAAATATCAGTAAAGACCGCACTCCGCAGAATTTATCAATGCCTCACGCAAACCACTGAACTTCGTACGGTTTGCAATTCAGAACAAGACCATGAAGATCATCATACTGAACATCAATTCAAACATAGCTGCGGAGAACCCCTGACACCCCAGGAACAGGAGATAACAGAAGGAATTTTGGATCAGTTTTTGTGGATGGGAAGGATAGAAGAGGCGAAAAGATTATTGGTACTTCTGCTGAATGGGAAAGCCGAACAAGAAAAAGAGGAAATCCTCAAAGAACTGGCGGAGCGGGATCTCTTCTATGGAACAGAAGGCGTCGATGAGTTGGTATCCCTTACGGGGATTGCATTACCGGAACCCCTGACTCTCTTATTTTGGTCGAGAAAGATGATGAAGCAATTAGAACAATGGCTGGATCGAATCCCTATAAAGGACAGTCGAAGCTGCATCAACAAAGAGGCAGACTTTGTAGTGAACGCCGATGAATCGCCGGAATACCATTTAGAAACAGGGGATCGGTTTGCAGCTTCAGGGAAGTCAAGAGAGGCGTTCTTTGCTTATTTGCAGACCATTTTGAGGGACCCATTCCATGAGGCGGCCTGCAATCGCATCATCACACTGTTACTGGATGATGAGCCAGAAAGAATGGCGGATTTGTATTCTGACCGGTGGATTATGTTTGGCAGCTATTTCGAAGAAAGAAGCGAATTCAGGGATTTTATCGTTGGTTTATATAAATTCTGGCGAGGAAATTTCTCGGAGGCATTAAAATCATTTGAGAATTGTCTTAGTGATACGAGTTTTGGTTCCGGCACCAATGATAGGATACAGATCTATTTGGCCAGTGCACACTGGTTGATCGGCGAGGAACCAGACACTGCTAAACAAAGGATTAAAGATCTTCCCTGTTCACTTAAGAATGGGGTGTTTCAGATATGCAAAAAATGGATTCTGAGGAAGCTTGTTGAGTATGCAGAAAAGCATCCCGATATTGATTTGATCACAGCTGAAATAGAGAAAATACAGGAAAATCTCTAATAAGAAAGTAAGCTAAGTATGAAGTAATAAAGGCTGCTTGACGAAAAACGTCAGGCAGCCTTCTATATTAAGCTTTGAAACTTATCGATGTGTGTTTACGTCGTCACCGTTATGACAGCGGTGGAAGTTGGTGCAAAGTTATTAACAGCAAGCGTGATTGGTGCACTGGTGGGAACAAGTGATGTCTGTGTGATGACTACTTGGGTTGATGCGATCGTATACATAGCGGTTTGCTGTAAAACACCGTTGATAAACAACTGGTAATAACCATCGTCAGTAGTTGCTTTTGTGATTGACGTAACAGCTCCGCCAGTGCTGTTGGTAAACGATGCCGCAGGGATCGTCAGTGTACCACTAGTTCTGTTTGCGGGATTTAAACGATAAAAATATTCTACAGGAGCAGGTTTCGTAAAGGTATCAATATTTGCGGAAGCGCTCACTATCAGTTTAAATAATGATTTAGCCATTTTGTTTTCTCCTCCTTTTTCATAAGTTTATATATAGTATGAATTTGCAATGGGTTTTGTGAAAAATTCTATTATTATATTGACATGATTCTTAGCGGAGAATCAACAAATAAGCTAAAGCAGGAATAAAAAAATCATGACACAGACCGGAGAATCTCTTTATGAGTTCACCCAAGAAATCTGATCATGATTTATGCACCATTACGATTGGTTAATAAACCCGGCCGATTGTGAAATTATTGTCTTCAAGTGCTTCAATGATCTGCTTGATATGGGAATGACCATTGGTCTCCACTGTGACTTCTAACACGACCTTGTTGGAATAGCGATCCAGCGCTTTAAACTGATTGTGCACGAGCTCGATAACATTTGCGCTGTGTTCTGCTAGTATCTGGGCAACCTTAACGAGCTGACCCGGCTTGTCCGGCAGCTCCACAGAGAAGCACATGATTCGGCCTCTGCTGATCATACCCTGATTGATAATTGAAGATATGGTAACTACGTCAATGTTGCCTCCGCTGATAAGGCAAACGATGTTTTTCCCTGAGGCAGCACGTTTTCTTAAACCTGCAAGAGGAACCACTCCGGCGGTTTCTGCGATCATCTTGTGCTTTTCAAGTGTGATCAAAACGGCTTCCATGATATCCTTTTCGGAAACAGTAATGATTTCATCCACATATTTTCTGGCGATTTCAAAGGTCAGCTCTCCGGGCTGTCTTACGGCAACACCCTCTGCACTGGTTTTGACGGAGGCAAGTCTTGTAATCCGGCCTTCATCCACAGAAATTTTCATTGACATAGCGCCTACCGGAACGACTCCAATCACCTTAACCTCAGGCTTCACGGCTTTGATTGCAAGGGCGATGCCACTGATCAGTCCGCCGCCGCCGATGGGAACCAGCACTTCATCCACGTGCTCCAGTTCTTCAAGAATTTCCAAACCGATGGTCCCCTGACCACAGAGAACGTCGTAGTCATCAAAGGGATGAACAAAGGTGTAACCGTGTTCCTCGGCCAGTTCCATAGCTTTGCTGTAGGATTCGTCATATACGTCTCCGTGAATCACCACTTCGGAACCGTAGCCTTTCGTTGCTTCGATTTTTAATAAAGGTGTAACGTTGGGCATAACAATGGTAGACTTGATATTGCGCCGCTGCGCTGAGAAGGCTACCCCCTGTGCGTGATTCCCTGCCGAGGAACAAATAATTCCTTTGCTGCATTCTTCCTCCGTCAGGTTCGCGATTTTATTATAAGCGCCTCTGATTTTAAAGGAGCCGGTGATCTGAAAGTTTTCCGGCTTAATATAGACATTACATTTATGTTCCTTACTGTAAAAATCACTGTAAATTAGAGGTGTTTCCTTAATAACGCCCTTCAAATTCTCTTTTGCTTTTCTGATATTGTCCTCATGGTTGAGATCGAGATAATGCTTTATCTGCTCTGCGTTCATGAAATCCCTCCTTTAAAATTTGTAATCTCGTTTCACTATTTGTATTGATAGGATTCGTCCTATTGTATAATACCCTCCTTTGTCAAAGGAGGGTATTAACAGTTTAATGCTTTCCATGGAATCCGTCAATGATATTCTTCTGAACTGATTTCTTCCGTTTGTTCGAAAATAGGTGAAATTTGTGGCGCTTGCTGTATTTCTATTGTATAATCTTAGCATTGGCTGACAAGATAAACACGGATTGAAAGGGCAAAGAAACATGCCAGTGCTGTTGACTTTTGATCAGCGTTAGAGCCATTCTGTAAAATACGTATGAATACAAAAGAGGATATCATGGAAAAACACACAAATTTAAATAAAAGCTTCCATATTCAGACCTTTGGTTGTCAGATGAATGAGCATGACTCCGAGACTCTTGCCGGAATGCTTGCGGAAATGGGATATATAGAGAATGAAAATAAGAGGGCAGCAGATGTTGCGATTATTAATACATGCAGTGTGAGAGAAAATGCAGATAAGCGATTCTTTGGAACACTTGGTCAATTAAAAAAGGTGAAAGAGGAACGACCGGATGTGGTCGTTGCTGTCTGCGGCTGCATGATGCAGCAGCAGCATATCATCGATACCCTGAAAACAAAATATCCCTGGGTGGATCTTATCTTTGGAACCCACAATCTTCATGAGTTTCCGAAACTATTGACCAATGTTTTGAACGAAAGAAGTAAGATCGTTGATATTTGGGAAGACGGAGGGGAGATCATCGAGGGTCTCCCTGCAAAGCGAATGTATCCATTCAAAGCCTTTGTCAATATTATGTACGGCTGCAACAATTTCTGTACCTACTGCATCGTGCCTTTTACCAGAGGAAGAGAGCGAAGCCGAAGGCCTGAGGAGATTGTAGCTGAAGCTCGGAGCCTTGCTGCTTCCGGTGTGAGAGAAATTACACTCCTGGGTCAAAATGTTAACTCCTATGGGAACGGAAGCGATTTTTCTGCCGATTTTGCTGATTTGATTTATCAGCTTAATGAGATCGAAGGAATTGATCGTATCCGATTTATGACCTCTCATCCGAAAGATCTATCTGACAAGCTCATCGCAGCGTTTCGGGATTGCAAGAGTCTTGCTAATTACATTCATTTGCCGGTGCAATCGGGCAGTTCCGCAGTTTTAAAAAGGATGAACCGTAAGTACACAAAGGAAGATTATCTTCTGTTGGTAGAAAAATTAAGAGCTGCGGTTCCTGATATAGCCATCACGACAGATATTATTGTAGGCTTTCCGGGGGAGACTAGCGAAGATTTTGAGGAGACAATGGATCTCATTCGCAGAGTACGGTTTGATTCTGCATTCACGTTCCTTTATTCCATCAGAAAAGGGACTCCTGCCGAAAACTATACGGATCAGGTGCCGGAAGCGGAAAAACATGAGCGGTTTAACCGTCTTGTTGATCAGCTCAACGAAATAACGGGAGAAATCAACAAGACCTATGAAGGAAAGGTTGAAGGTGTACTCGTCGAGGGACCCAGCAAAACCAATCCCCAAATCCTTACCGGTAGGACAGAATCCGGTAAGCTTGTTCATTTTAAGGGTACGGAGGATATGGTTGGACAAATCATTCCTGTGAAAATTACGGAAGGAAAAACTTTCAATCTCTTTGGAATCACAGAAACAGTGGAATAGCCCTAGCGTCTAAGATACCAATGTGGAGTCCTTTAATCCTTTCTGATAATGATGAAAAACCGGCACGGTATGCAGTAGGGCAACACTGCATACGGCCGGTTTCTTTTGATACAGGAGCGAAATAGAGAAGCTTGCTTTCGCCATTTCAGTTTTATTTCATCCCTAGCTTCTTTTTCATCGCATCGGGGTTCAGGCTGTGCGCCAATGCATTTTCCGCAGTAATCAAGCCTTCGCTGTATAAATTAAAAATACTGGTATCCATGCTAACCATTCCTGTGTCGCCGGAGGAATAGATCGTGCTGTCGATTTGGTAAGTCTTTGACTCACGGATCATCGTTCTGATGGCGTTATTGCAGATCATGATTTCAAAGGCAGGAACAAGATTTCCCTTGGTAGAGGGGATCAACTGCTGTGAAATAACCGCCTGCAGCACCATGGAGATTTGAATCCGTACCTGCTTTTGTTGGTTTGCAGGAAATACATCGACAATACGGTCAATGGTATTTGCAGCACCGACGGTATGAAGGGTGGAGAATACGAGCTGACCTGTCTCTGCGGCAGACATTGCAATGGATATGGTTTCAAAGTCTCGCATCTCGCCCAGAAGGATTACATTGGGTGCTTCTCTTAGCGCAGCACGGAGCCCTCTTTCGTAGCTGGGCGTATCCATGTAAATCTCTCGCTGCGACACAATACTCCTATCGTGTTTATGCAGGAACTCAAGTGGATCTTCTAGGGTGATAATATGGGCTTCCCTGTTTTTATTAATTTTGTCGATGAGACAGGCCAGCGTTGTAGACTTTCCACTGCCCGTTGGACCGGTTACAAGGATAAACCCTTTTGTCCGCTCGTAAAGATCAATGACCTGCTTTGGTATCCTCAAAACTTCCGAATCAGGAAGTTGGAACAGAACCACTTTGAGAACCGCTGCCTTGGAACCCCTTTGCATAAATGCGTTCACGCGGAACCGGCCTACATTTGTAAGTGAAAAAGAGAAGT
This sequence comes from Clostridiales bacterium, assembly GCA_015243575.1. NCBI lineage: Bacteria > Bacillati > Bacillota > Clostridia > Peptostreptococcales > Anaerovoracaceae > Anoxybacterium > Anoxybacterium hadale. Next base: position 1,953,916 of record CP042469.1, on the reverse strand, counting down.
CATCGTCATGATCTCTTTCTAGGGTACTAATATCTCTGCCCGCAAATCCATAAATCTGTTGAAGGATCTCCTCCGTATCCGGCGGGAGAAGCTTTTCGCCGATGGATACGATACTTCCGTTGGTACGATAAGACAACGCCTTGCCGCCTACTACGAAAATATCCGAGGCGTGATCTTTAACTGCGTCTTCCAATATTTTTTTGAGTTCCAAAAGGAGCACCTTCTTTCCAAGTCATTGAGTTATTGTGTAAGTAATGACAGTCATATCATCGTGCCTACATCACCATACTTTATTCGGCCACTTGGTCATTGAACTGAACATTGAATTGGTCGTAATCCCACTGGGAGGTTATGGTCAGTTTTCTGGCGACGATAGAATAATTTACTCCACTGAACTTCAGCTTCAAGAGAAGATCTTGCCCTTCCTGAACAGGTAGAATAAAAGTATCTTTTACCGGTAAACCGGATTTAAGGTCAAAATCAGTTTCCGCAAGGAGTTCTTCCGCCTTGCTGTCTGCCGAATAATATGCGGTAACACTGTCAGCAGTTCGTTTCGTAAGGTTCCAATCTGCATGAGCGGTCATCAGCGCAAGAGCACCTAACGTTGTCAGACTCAATACAACAAAAATCATGATGATGGACGGGCCACCAAGGCCCACGCCCATCTTAAATCTCTTTTCCATATCAATTCACCTCTCCCGCAGAAATGGTGTACGATGAGCCGGAATAATATTTTTTCATTTCAAGCTTGTATATTATCGTATTTGTGTTTTCAGATGCATAGCTGGCTGCATAACGGTATACCGCCATAAAACCTGCAGGCCGAGCTTCAAGCTTTACTTCAGTATTTAATAGGTATTCAGCACTCGCAGGATCAGTCTTCTTCCAACTTTTATCATAGTAGGCTGATTCGGTACCTTGTGACACTTCTTCCGGTTGTTTTCCTTTGTCTGTTTCGGCAGTACTCTGGATGGCTGATATCGCTCCATTGAGTGCTTCAGAACCGGCAGATAATTCATGGGCTTTCCCAAACGCCATCATGACCATTGCAGCGGCCAATGAAAAAAACAAAACGACTACAATCAGTTCGATGAGAAAAAGCTGAGATCTTGAAATTCCTTTTGTTCTCATGATAGATCCCCTTGCTGGAATGTCCGCAGCGAAAGGGTAAGACGCTGGGTTTTTCCGTTATGATCTTCTGCCTCAACCGTAAGGATCCCATTTAACATTTCAAGCGTTAACCCATGACTGGGAAGAATCGCCATGCCATCCTCAAGTTTAAAAGCAGTATCTTTTTCCAGATATACTTCACAGAGGTTTCCTTGGTATTCATAGATCCATGTTTGACAGAGCTCCTCTCCGTCCAGACCCTCCAAAACAAGAGTATTGATTCCTTCCTTTTGGACGACGGCTACAGAGTTGATCTCGTCGTGCTGCCTAACTTTCATACTAATATAAGACAAAGGGGTTCGCAGCTCGAAAGCTGAATCAGAAGCATCCTTTATTTTCATATAAGTATTTGCGCCCATGACAACTGCCATAAGGGATCCAAAGGAAAAAAGGCAAAGAAGCGCCAGAATAAAGAGGAAATCTAAGGATACATGTTCTTTATTTAAGTTAAATTTCATCGATAGTGTCTCCTATCATCTGCCAATATCAACGACGGTAATGTCGGGCAGAATATTTCCGGCAAAGATCTCATAATGAACAATATAGCGATTATGATCGTAGACGATGCCATACTTATTTTCCAGATACGCGACATCCGGTGGATACATTCCTTCAATTGCATAGCACTGGATCGTTGCCCGAACAACGGCATCCTTAAGAATTTTTAAGCTTTCCCGGTCAGATCCGGTGGCAATATTTTGAATTCCAAACAATAAAAACAGAAAGAGCAACAGAAACAAAGTCACAGGCAGAACCAACCCTCGTAAGAAGCTTTGACTGCTTGTTTTGTTAACAAGAACTCTTCCGTCTTTGTGATAACGTTGTTTTGTATTTGATTCTCGAACCATAATTCTCTTCTCCTAGCGTTCTTACCCAATGGTGGAGAGCACGCCCAAAAGGGGAAACATGACAGAAACCAATATGGAACCGATCAGTACGGAAAGAACAAAGATGGAGACTGGCTCAATTAAGGAAACTTTTCGCATCAAAGCTGACTCATATTCTTCCTCGTAAAGACCTGCGATGTATTCCATGGCAGTATCGAGAGCACCGGACTGATAGCCGGTTGACAGCAGTCCGGTCATTGTGCTTGAGAACAAATCCGCGTGCTGCATGGCGTCTACTATAGAGACTGGCTGCGTTTCCATTATGGTACGAGCCTTTCGTATTTTTTCTTCGATTGCTTTATTCGAGACGGCCTTTTCAGACAATTGGATCGAAAGATCCAGGTCAAGACCGCTGGAAAGCATAAGTGCCATGGAGGAAGTAAATGCAGCAAGTGAAAATTTCTCGGAAATCTTCTTGCCCATCAATAAAATTGGAAGTAGTGCTTTGCCGGATTCCGTCCTAGAAAAGAAAAACCCTGCGAAAGCCAAAGTAATCAAGATCATGGCCAGTAAGACGGAATAGTTATTGAACATAGCTCCAGCTTTCATGATGTATGCTGCACCTGGGGACAGTTGTGTGCCCAAACTTTTGAATACTTGCTCAAAGACCGGAAGAACTTTTGCTGATAAAAAAATAAGAACCATAAGCATCATGGTAATAAGTATAAGGGGATAAAATACAGCACTCTTAATATTTTCCCTCATGGCATGCTGGCGATCATAATATGCAGCCAGCGCATTCATGACTGACTCCAGTTTTCCGGATCTGGCTCCTATTTCTGTCATAGAGATCATATAATCAGGAAAAGCATCTGTACTCTTCAATGCATTATGCAGCATTTCGCCTTCTGCAAGATGATCAGATACGTGCTGATAAATGGTCCTTTTTCTTGTATTTGAGGTATCGTCGGCTATCATCTGCATTCCTGAATGAAGCATGATGCCTGACTGTATCATCATGGATATCTGTTCGCAGAAAATTGCAAGATCCCGATATGAGAATTGCATGGTTTAACCCTCCATTGTATTTATCAGGTGGCAGGAATCAGCTTAGCATGGATGATCAACATCTGGTAATAATGAGCCGGGTTGACGGTTTTCTCACTTTACGCACTCCGTTCCAATATAGCCTGTTACTTATTAAGCAACGTCCCGTCTATACTAGCATTATAAGAAAAAAGACAAGAATAAACAAGTTTTTATTTCCCGCTGTCGTTTCCTGTAGAAATATTTGGGATCAGAATGTATGAAATCGCCAAAATTCAATTGATTTTTAACAAAAAATGATAGATAATATTATCATCTTACATACAAATCCATATTCAGTAAATAGTCACTAATTAATACATTTTATTTGTCGTATTTGTTATTCAGGGAGCGGTTTATGGAAACTAGCGTTGAATTACATAGAAATCAGGAACTAGAAATTCAAATGCTCGGAGATTTTTGCCTTCGATACGGAGATCAGATACTGTCAGGTGATCGTATCAGAGGGAAGCAGGTTTGGAGTCTCTTGGAGTACATTATGGTTAATCGTCATAATGAAATATCCATGGATGGACAAATTCAGGTTTTGTGGGAGGACGATGAAGTTGATGATCCTGCAAATGCGCTGAAAAATCTTGCATACCGTCTCAGGGTTGCATTAAGGAATTCCCTAGGATTGAAGGATATGGATACCATCGTATTCAAACACGGAGCTTATGCCTGGAACAAGAGCTTTTTATGTATTGTGGATGCAGACTTACTGGAAGAATCTTATAAGGCACTACAGCAAAACAGTCTTGATTTAGTAACCCAGAAAATGCATCTGGAAAAAATCATTCGCCTCTATAAAGGCGGATTTATGCCGCAATCAGCTTATAAGGAATGGATTCTCCCCCAAGCGGTCTATTATCAGCGTATTTATATGGAAGCAGTTCAGCGGTACAGTACCATTCTTTTGGATGAGGGAGATTGCAGTGCGGTGGAAGAATTGTGCCGTAGAGCCATATCCATAGATCCCTTTGTGGAGACGAACCATGCTTTATTGATCCAAGCTCTGATTCAATCCAAAAACCATGGAAAGGCCATTGAGCATTACAACTACGTGAACAAGTTGTATTATGATGAGCTGGGGGTAAGGCCTTCGGATCAGATCACAAAGCTGTATCATATGGCAGTGGATAAGGGGGATGCATCTGCGCAGGATATCTCCATGATCAAAGATGACCTGAAGGAAGTGGCTGATATAAATGGAGCTATTTATTGTAATTATGAAGAGTTTAAAATGATCTATCAGCTGGAAGCGAGAGCTTCATTACGGTCTGGTAAATCTATTTTTATTGCCCTATTAACTGTCACCGGTAAAGATCGGAAAAGTCTTCCTAAAAATAATCTGGATACGACCTTTGAAAAACTCAAGAATTCCATCGTGTATGCGTTGCGTAAGGATGATGTGGTGGCAAGATATGGGAGAACACAATTTCTTTTGATGCTTTCCAACCTAACCTACGAAAACAGCAACATGGTGCTGGACAGGCTTGTCAAGAAAATAAATTGCAGCGGAATCGATGATGCGGTAGAGGTTTACGGACAGCTACAAACGCTTGAGCCTATCGAATTGGAGGAGCAATATGTTTCAGTTTGAAAATAAGATTGTATCCAGCAGTATTGCACGATTCAAGATGATCGTTGAACAGGCCGAACCTTATAACTTTTCTGGGGTCTTATATAATGAGTATTATGGGTTTAATTTGGAGTTTCAGGGTATAAGACAGTTGTTGGGAAGACTTGATGATTTCTTTGACTATGTGGAATTCCCTCAAGCAACCCACGAAATCAGAACATTTGATGATCACAAGGGACAAAAAGCAAAAAAGGTACCCCAAGGAATCAGAAATGTTACCCATGAAGAAATGATGGGAAAGCAAGCATCCCTGATCCTGCATGTTCAGTTTCGACAGAATTCCACCTGGCAGGGAACTATAACATGGATGTCAGAAGACAAAACAAAGAGATTTCGAAGTGAACTTGAGATGATTAGCATCATCGGTGAGATTTTAAACAGCAGGGTTTCGGATTGAAAGATCATCAGAAATAAATATTAATATTATTTTAATAATTACCTTCTATAATGGAGTATATGACCAAATTGTGACTGAGCCGTACCATAATAATGATGAATGTTTATAAGCAGTAGTATATGTTTGATGGCTGGCAATGGAAGCATAGAATCTAATAGGGGGTACTCTTAAATGGAAGAAATAAAAAAAGAAGATTGTAAGGCTACTTTTACGATACAAATCCAGTTTCAACAACATTCCACGTGGCAAGGAACGATTTCTTGGACGGAAGGGGAGAAGACTCAGCGGTTTAGAAGTGAACTGGAAATGATCAAGTTGATGATGGAGGCAGTCTCCAGCAATCAGGGTGAGGATGGGCAGGAATTCAACTGCTGGAGTTAGTGGAAAGTAGTCTGCGGCTTTAAGAGATAGAGTTTAAAGAGGGAGACGTAGATGAGAGTTAGATTAATGCTAGCAACGGCGCTGGTCATAATAGGGATTTTTGCCGGAACATCGGCAGTTTACGGAGCAGAATATTTTGACAGTAAGGATCTGGGCAGCGGTGTGGTACATATCACCTATGATGGTGGAGGTAAGACCAAAGTCATTATTCAGAAAGACGATAAGAAATATACATATGATATTAACAGTGTGGGAAAAACGGAGAGCTTTCCTTTGCAACTCGGAAACGGGAAGTACAAGGTAAGTCTCTATAAGAATACTTCGGGAAATTCATATAAACTGATTGCAGCAGAAGATTTTAATGTCAAAATATCAAATCCTGAATCTGTCTATCTGACATCGACACAGAACATCGACTGGAATATTGATTCGAAAGCAGTGAAGAAGGCCGTTGAATTGACGAAGGATATTGATGGGGTTGAAAAAAAAGCAAAGGTACTCTGGGATTTCATGGTCAATAACAATGCCTACGATTATGACAAGCTATCCAAACTACCCAGCGGATATGTTCCTATAATCGATCAGACGTTAGCAGAAAAAAAGGGAATCTGCTACGACTTTTCTTCCCTATATGCAGCAATGCTGAGAAGCCAGGGTACACCAGCAAAGCTTGTGAAAGGCTATGCACCGAAAAATGCGGTTGGGTATCATGCATGGAATGAGGTTTATGATCAAAAAAATAAAGAATGGATCATCATCGATACCACCTATGATGTTCAGGTAATCAAAAAAAATCCAAAAGTTTCAATGACTAAAAATTCTACAGACTTTAATAAGGTGTATGAGTACTAAATTACATCAATGCCTTGACGGATATCTAGTTTGGAGACAATTTAACACAATGTAATATTGAAAAGGCAAACCCCTTGAAAGTGGGTGACGCAAAGCTTGGAGCCTACAGTATATTAAATTACCATGGCGGTCCAGCTGCCACATATTTCATTCTCATGTACTGAATCAGAGATGGAAGATGTGGTTTTTTATTTATAGAAACAAGAAGAATTCGCAATTTTGATGCTAATGAAAATATTCCGTGGAAGATTTCAATGGCTCTGGTCACAAGAATACAAAAAAACTGGTAAAAATTATGAATTTATGACTACTTTGTGACCGGTCCATGTGATAATAGCCTCATGTTAAATATAATCTGTACAAATTAAATGAACTCTACATGGTAGTAACCGAATGTATATGCAGCAGCATATATTGATGGTTTCTATAAAAGAGGAGAATATTGAAACGGCAAACCCGTTGAAAAACGGGGACGCAAAGTCAGGAGTCTAAAGCAATCCGAATCGGGTTGCCATGGCCGTCCGACTGCCATATATTTCATTCCTACTTATTATTTTAATGAAAGGAGAAATGAAAGAATGGCTTTTTTTAATTGTAAGAAAAGATCGAAGCTATTCGTAATGGCCTTGGTTACCGTATCGATAATAGCCAGCTACTCCATGCCAGTATCGGTTTACGCGACTGAGGACAACCCAAGGGAGCCAACCTCAATGGAGGAAGTTTCTACGGACGAACCAGTAATCGATCAAGCAGGTAAACCCTCAGAAAGTCCTATTGGCGAACCGTCAGTAGATCCTTCCGTTGAGGAGCCAGCTGTCGATCCATCTGAAGACCCTTCCGTGGAGGCGCCAGCTGTTGAACCATCTGAAGATCCTTCTGTGGAGGAGCCAGCTGTTGAACCATCTGAAGATCCTGAACAAGTACCGGCGGAGTCGGATTTGACTGCATATGTGGTCGAATATGAAACGGCAGCAGGAGAAAAACTGTTACAGGACAAAGTGGTGACGGACCAGATGGTCGGTGATGAAGTAAGTGAAGATGCTGTTGTAATTGAAGGTTATTCGGTTGATGAATCCACAAAGAACATTACTTTAGTGCGGGATGAAAACCTGATTACATTTATTTACAAAGCAGCCGAATCCGTAGAGGAGCCACTTCCACCTGCTGAAGAGGAGCTTCCCCCAGTAGTTGAGATTCCGGTGATCGAGGAAGAGGTGGTTACCGAACCAGCGATCGTTGTGGAACCGACAGCAGCTGTGCTGACAATAACACATCGATTGAATGTTGGCAATCAGCAGGTAGATGAGGTACAGACGGTGGAAGGGCTGGAAATCGGACAAGTGGTCGACCTTGAACAATACGTTCTGACGGAAGATTGGTTCGAGATTGCAAGCGACGTTAACAGCATCACACTGAACGAAGAGCAGACCTCTATCATACTGGAATACAAGCCGTTAGAAGGTTTCGTGGTTGCCATTCCTGAGAGCACATCTGAGGAACAGTCTGATTTGTAAATAGGGATAAGATAAAGGAGGGATATTTATGAAACCCAAAAAAGCCTTAGCACTTTTTCTGGTTATGATAATGTGCATTAGTCTTGTCCCTGCAAATGCATTTGCAGACGCTAGTGATGGTGTTACAGTAAGGAAGACAGCTACGCCTGTTCCGGGTTTAGATCGCAATTATGATATAACCTTAGAACTGGCAGGCGATGAAATTGAAACGGTTAAGCCGGTCGATATTACTTTAGTATTCGACGTATCTGGAAGTATGGGTGACACAAGTAATGGCAGAACCAGAATGCAGATGACCATAGATGCTGCTAATACTTTTATTGACAGTGTTATGGCGAAAAACACGGCTGCTGGAAACGCCAATAATGTCAGAGTCTCCATTGTTAAGTTTTCTGAATTAGCTAGCGTATATCGATTTGCAGGCAGTGCAGGCTGGAAGGATAGCATTGGCAGCAACAATGGCCATAAGTATTATACTGATGTTGCTTCAACAGCAAAAAGCATAATCAGCAGCTTGCGTCCTGATGGGGGAACCAATACTGAAGCCGGATTCATGGCTGCAAAAGCAGTTTCAGATGTCAGAAACAGTAATGGTGACCATGTCAGCGGACGTAGTGCTGATAGTTATGTTATCTTCATGACGGATGGTGTGCCGACTTACCGAATTACTTCCGGAGGATGGGGTAATGGAAATGCCGACTCGGGCGGTAGTGGTAGTTCCACCAACAATAATGAATTTAACGAGGCAGTTGTGGCAGGAAAGGCATTGCAGGATGCCGGTAATATAGTATATACGGTTGGCCTGCTGATAGGATATGGATCTGGCTCTGCAGACATGAAGTGCGCAGACGCCCTATTGGCTGACGATGGATATTACACTAGGAGTAATACAGGAATTTTTGGAGCCGTTGTATATACGAAGGCTACCGACAGGACTGCATATTCTTCTCAGTATACATCCATCTCTCAGGTTGCTGGAGCAGCAGATGCTATCAAGAATGCCTATTCCAGTATCGCAAATGACATTAACGCCAGAGCGACTGGAACCGTGACGGACATTGTTCCGGCAGGCTTTACTGTAGTGCCTGGCAGTGTAAGACCTACCACAGCTACTGTAACAGTGAATCCAGATGGAACAACTACAATTACAGTAAACAATATCAGTACTGGGCCTGAGAATGATCCAAACCTGATCACTTATCGCGTGATCGCAAATGAGGGAACTTATGGCTCGGCTTATACCAATGTTAGCGCAACATATACGTACACGTTGAACGAAACAGGTACAACGGGATCGACAATATTTCCAAAACCCGTGGTGCCGCTTGCTCCGATTGCTGTTGCAGATACAGCAACAACTTCAGTAGGTGAGACTGCATATATTAATGTTTTGTCAAATGATGTGAACGCAAAGATAACTGAGGGCGGAGGAGCCGTAACAGATCTTCGAATTGAAGATTTATCAGCGATTACAGGTCCTTCAGGAGCATCGGTAAGCATTACTGACGGAAAGGTTAATTTCACAGCAATCGCACCAGGGACATATACATTTACGTATCGCGCGGTGGCTACTGTTGAGATAAGCGGCCAGGAGTCAATTGTCAAATCAGTGCCGGCGACAGTTACAGTTACAGTTACAGGTGCAATCAGCTATAGTGCATCCGGATATCAAGGCGTATACGATGGATCCAGCCATGGCATCACAGTAACGTCAACCGGAGTAGAGATCAGGTACGGTACGATTGAAGGAACGTATGGTACTACAGCACCGACTTACAAGAACGTAGGTGTGTACACCGTTTACTATCAGATCACCAAACCGGGATATGCTTCCATAACAGGAAGCAGAACGGTTACAATTACACCAAAGGCAGCAACTGTAGAAACGGGAAGTGCAAGCAAGGTATATGACGGAACACCGCTGACAAACAGCACCGTGACACTGGGCGGAATCATCGTAGGTGATACTGTTACCGCAACGGCAACAGGAACACAGACGATAGTTGGAAACTCAAACAACACCGTGACAACAGCAGGAGCCGACAAGGGGAACTACACGTTCACCGAAACCCTTGGAACCCTGACAGTAACGAAAGGTACTTTAAGCTACAGTTCTTCAGGTTATGAAGGCGTATACGATGGATCCAGCCATGGCATTACAGTAATGTCAACCGGAGCCGCGATCAAGTATGGAACGGTTGAAGGAACATATGATGTAACTGCACCGACTTACAAGAACGTGGGCGAGTATACCGTTTATTATCAGATCGCCAAACCTGGCTACACCACCGTGACCGGAAGTGAGACGGTGAAAATTACACCAGCTCCTGTGACCGTAACGGCAGATGCAAAGAGCAAAGCCTACGGAGCAGCCGATCCTGAACTGACTTACACAAGCAGTGTGGAAGGTTTGACCTTCACAGGCGAACTTGAAAGAGAAGCAGGAGAAGATGTCGGGACATACAAGATCAACCAGGGAAGCCTGAGTGCAGGAGCAAACTATACGGTAACGTATGTGGAAGCAAACCTGACGATCACCCCGGCAACTGTGACCGTAACGGCAGATGCAAAGAGCAAAGCCTACGGAGCAGCCGATCCTGAACTGACTTACACAAGCAGTGTGGAAGGTTTGACCTTCACAGGCGAACTTGAAAGAGAAGCAGGAGAAGATGTCGGGACATACAAGATCAACCAGGGAAGCCTGAGTGCAGGAGCAAACTATACGGTAACGTATGTGGAAGCAAACCTGACGATCACCCCGGCAACTGTGACCGTAACGGCAGATGCAAAGAGCAAAGCCTACGGAGCAGCCGATCCTGAACTGACTTACACAAGCAGTGTGGAAGGTTTGACCTTCACAGGCGAGCTTGAAAGAGAAGCAGGAGAAGATGTCGGGACATACAAGATCAACCAGGGAAGCCTGAGTGCAGGAGCAAACTATACGGTAACGTATGTGGAAGCAAACCTGACGATCACCCCGGCCACTGTGGCCGTAACGGCAGATGCAAAGAGCAAAGCCTACGGAGCAGCCGATCCTGAACTGACTTACACAAGCAGTGTGGAAGGTTTGACCTTCACAGGCGAGCTTGAAAGAGAAGCAGGAGAAGATGTCGGGACATACAAGATCAACCAGGGAAGCCTGAGTGCAGGAGCAAACTATACGGTAACGTATGTGGAAGCAAACCTGACGATCACCCCGGCAACTGTGACCGTAACGGCAGATGCAAAGAGCAAAGCCTACGGAGCAGCCGATCCTGAACTGACTTACACAAGCAGTGTGGAAGGTTTGACCTTCACAGGCGAGCTTGAAAGAGAAGCAGGAGAAGATGTCGGGACATACAAGATCAACCAGGGAAGCCTGAGTGCAGGAGCAAACTATACGGTAACGTATGTGGAAGCAAACCTGACGATCACCCCGGCAACTGTGACCGTAACGGCAGATGCAAAGAGCAAAGCCTACGGAGCAGCCGATCCTGAACTGACTTACACAAGCAGTGTGGAAGGTTTGACCTTCACAGGCGAGCTTGAAAGAGAAGCAGGAGAAGATGTCGGGACATACAAGATCAACCAGGAAGCCTGAGTGCAGGAGCAAACTATACGGTAACGTATGTGGAAGCAAACCTGACGATCACCCCGGCAACTGTGACCGTAACGGCAGATGCAAAGAGCAAAGCCTACGGAGCAGCCGATCCTGAACTGACTTACACAAGCAGTGTGGAAGGTTTGACCTTCACAGGCGAGCTTGAAAGAGAAGCAGGAGAAGATGTCGGGACATACAAGATCAACCAGGGAAGCCTGAGTGCAGGAGCAAACTATACGGTAACGTATGTGGAAGCAAACCTGACGATCACCCCGGCAACTGTGACCGTAACGGCAGATGCAAAGAGCAAAGCCTACGGAGCAGCCGATCCTGAACTGACTTACACAAGCAGTGTGGAAGGTTTGACCTTCACAGGCGAACTTGAAAGAGAAGCAGGAGAAGATGTCGGGACATACAAGATCAACCAGGGAAGCCTGAGTGCAGGAGCAAACTATACGGTAACGTATGTGGAAGCAAACCTGACGATCACCCCGGCAACTGTGACCGTAACGGCAGATGCAAAGAGCAAAGCCTACGGAGCAGCCGATCCTGAACTGACTTACACAAGCAGTGTGGAAGGTTTGACCTTCACAGGCGAACTTGAAAGAGAAGCAGGAGAAGATGTCGGGACATACAAGATCAACCAGGGAAGCCTGAGTGCAGGAGCAAACTATACGGTAACGTATGTGGAAGCAAACCTGACGATCACCCCGGCCACTGTGACCGTAACGGCAGATGCAAAGAGCAAAGCCTACGGAGCAGCCGACCCTGAACTGACTTACACAAGCAGTGTGGAAGGTTTGACCTTCACAGGCGAGCTTGAAAGAGAAGCAGGAGAAGATGTCGGGACATACAAGATCAACCAGGGAAGCCTGAGTGCAGGAGCAAACTATACGGTAACGTATGTGGAAGCAAACCTGACGATCACCCCGGCAACTGTGACCGTAACGGCAGATGCAAAGAGCAAAGCCTACGGAGCAGCCGATCCTGAACTGACTTACACAAGCAGTGTGGAAGGTTTGACCTTCACAGGCGAGCTTGAAAGAGAAGCAGGAGAAGATGTCGGGACATACAAGATCAACCAGGGAAGCCTGAGTGCAGGAGCAAACTATACGGTAACGTATGTGGAAGCAAACCTGACGATCACCCCGGCAACTGTGACCGTAACGGCAGATGCAAAGAGCAAAGCCTACGGAGCAGCCGACCCTGAACTGACTTACACAAGCAGTGTGGAAGGTTTGACCTTCACAGGCGAGCTTGAAAGAGAAGCAGGAGAAGATGTCGGGACATACAAGATCAACCAGGAAGCCTGAGTGCAGGAGCAAACTATACGGTAACGTATGTGGAAGCAAACCTGACGATCACCCCGGCAACTGTGACCGTAACGGCAGATGCAAAGAGCAAAGCCTACGGAGCAGCCGATCCTGAACTGACTTACACAAGCAGTGTGGAAGGTTTGACCTTCACAGGCGAGCTTGAAAGAGAAGCAGGAGAAGATGTCGGGACATACAAGATCAACCAGGGAAGCCTGAGTGCAGGAGCAAACTATACGGTAACGTATGTGGAAGCAAACCTGACGATCACCCCGGCAACTGTGACCGTAACGGCAGATGCAAAGAGCAAAGCCTACGGAGCAGCCGATCCTGAACTGACTTACACAAGCAGTGTGGAAGGTTTGACCTTCACAGGCGAGCTTGAAAGAGAAGCAGGAGAAGATGTCGGGACATACAAGATCAACCAGGAAGCCTGAGTGCAGGAGCAAACTATACGGTAACGTATGTGGAAGCAAACCTGACGATCACCCCGGCAACTGTGACCGTAACGGCAGATGCAAAGAGCAAAGCCTACGGAGCAGCCGATCCTGAACTGACTTACACAAGCAGTGTGGAAGGTTTGACCTTCACAGGCGAACTTGAAAGAGAAGCAGGAGAAGATGTCGGGACATACAAGATCAACCAGGGAAGCCTGAGTGCAGGAGCAAACTATACGGTAACGTATGTGGAAGCAAACCTGACGATCACCCCGGCAACTGTGACCGTAACGGCAGATGCAAAGAGCAAAGCCTACGGAGCAGCCGATCCTGAACTGACTTACACAAGCAGTGTGGAAGGTTTGACCTTCACAGGCGAACTTGAAAGAGAAGCAGGAGAAGATGTCGGGACATACAAGATCAACCAGGGAAGCCTGGCGCTTAAGGACAACGGAAGCTTCAGGGCCGGCAATTACACACTGAGCTACATCGAAGCAAATCTGAGCATCGCAGCAGGAACAGGAGCAGAGCTCAATGTCAAAAACTACAACAACGTATACGATGCTAAGGCATATAGTATCACTGTAGGCAGTCTTCCTGAGAATGGCAATACAATCTTGTACAGCCAGAATGAAACGGACTGGAGTGAGATTTTACCAACGTTCACATCTGTGACAGCAGAAAAAATCGTTTATGTAAAAGTGTTAAATCCGAATTATGTTGAAAGAACGGGAACAGGAACTGTTATCATTAACCCAAGACCGATCACCTTAACTGCAAAGAGTGCAGTGCTTGACTGGACCGGAGCGCCGCTGAACGTAGCAGCACCGGGCTATGAAATCACAGCAGGAACACTGGCAGAAGGACAGAGCATCACAAGTGCAACCGTATCGGAAGCGCAGACAGAATCTGGAACTTACGAAACGACAGTAGGAGAGGCAGAAATCGGAGAAAACACCTCCAATTATGAAATCACCTATGTCAAGGGAAGCTTGGTGATCAACCAGCTGAACATGGATCAGGAAGTAAGTTCAGAAGGATACGAAGGCGTATACGACGGAACGGGGCACGGAATCAAAGTGAGTGCACCGTCAGGAGCAACGGTAACGTACGATGTGGAAAACTCCATGACGAACGTAGGGGAAGGAACCGTAACGTACACAGTAACCAAACCGGGATACAAGTCGGTAACGGGAAGCGCGATGATCAGGATTAACCCGAGAGAGATAACAATTACAGCCAACAGCAAGAGCAAGAGATACGATGGGACGCCTCTAACCGACAGTGGGTACAGCGTGACGAAAGGAACAGTTGCTGCAGGAGATAATATCATAAGCGTTACTGTGATCGGAACTCAGACATCTAGAGGAACTTCTGATAATATCGCAAAAGATGCGGTAATCATGGATGGAGAGACAAATGTGACATCCAACTATGATATCTTGTATGCAAAGGGCACTCTGAATGTTACAAGAAGAAGTTCTGGCGGTGGAGATAAGGATAACACCACTACCATTACAGACGAAGAAGTACCCGGAGGGCCGCTCCTGAACATGGTTGATCATTATGCTTACATTCAAGGTTATCCCGATGAGACGGTAAGACCACAAGGGAATATCACCAGAGAAGAAGTTGCAGCCGTATTCTTCAGACTATTGGATCCGACTTACAGAGAAACGATCCGAACAACCGAAGAAGATTACAGCGATGTGGCAGAAAGCAGATGGTCAGTCAAGCATATTGGGACCCTGTCAAACGGTCAGGTTCTCACAGGTTATGCTGACGGAAGTTTCAGACCTGGAGCATTTATGACAAAGGCAGAACTGGCGACGGTTGCATCAAGATTTGACGCACTGTCCGAGCCTGGTGATGTTAAGTTCTCAGATGTCAGCGGACACTGGGCTGAAAAGTATATCCTCTCCGCAGCAGCGAAGGGATGGGTAAAAGGATATGAAGACGGCACTTTCAAACCGGATCAGTACATTACAAGAGCGGAATTTGTAACTTTGGTCAATAATGTATTGGAACGCAGCGTGCAAGAGGAAAATATCCTTCCGGATGCAATTCAATTTAAGGATTTGCAGAAGGGCAAATGGTACTATGAAGCCATGCAGGAAGCAATCAACAGTCATAATTATGAAAGAGCTGCTGATGGCTTCGAGAAATGGACCGAGATTTTCTATCCGGTAAATGAGATGTAATCTCTGGTTCAGAAATGGTTTAAAGCAATGTAACTTGCTGTACCATTAAAAACATTTTTAGAGGCGCCTTTTGACGATTCTATTGAATCGAAGAGAGGCGTTTCTCTATTTTTATAAGATCTGTAGTACTAGCTGAAAAAATTATGAATAAAGAAATACTTCCTCTAATATATTGTACAGATATTAGCCCGCCCAGTCTGCGCAGCTGGCGGATGGAGGACTGATACAAGAAAATCACAAATCTGTGATTTGTAGATTTTTACTGCCAATGAGTAGAATGAAAGGTAGAGGAGGTTAGTGCATTGGAAAACCTAAATATATATGAAAGCATAGCTGAGAGGACTCAGGGCGACATCTATGTAGGGGTTGTAGGACCGGTAAGGACAGGGAAATCAACTTTTATCAAACGATTTATGGATTTGCTTGTGATCCCAAATGTGACAAACACCTATGTGAAAGAGCGGGTCGTAGATGAGCTTCCCCAGAGTGGAGCGGGAAAAACCATAACGACTACCGAACCGAAGTTTGTTCCTGCTGAGGCGGTATCAATTGAGCTTCCGGGTAATATCAACTTTAAGGTGCGAATGGTTGACTGTGTCGGCTATATGGTTAAGAATGCGTTGGGCCATCAGGAGAACGGAAAAGCAAGGATGGTAAGCACGCCTTGGCAGGAAAGACAGATTCCATTCGAAGAAGCCGCGGAAATTGGCACCAGAAAAGTTATTGCTGATCATTCTACCATAGGTATTGTTGTTACGACAGATGGGTCGATTGGAGAAATCGACCGAGACAGCTACATCCCAGCAGAAGAGCGAGTCGTCAGGGAACTGAAGGAACTGAAAAAACCCTTTGTCATTGTATTAAACGCATTGGATCCTGATGCGGAAGATACGAGAGAGCTGAAATGTCTCATGGAAGAAAAATACGAAGTCCCGGTTATCGCTGCAAACTGCGCACGAATGAGCACTAAGGTGCTGAATCAGATTCTGAGCGAAACACTGTTTGAATTCCCTGCGGCACAAATCAAATTCCGACTTCCCGGATTTATTGATGGCTTGCCGAACGAGCACTGGATTAAAGCAACTTTAATTCAGAATATCAAGGACTGGAGCAAGACATTTGATAATATTAGAGATATCCAGAGCACAATTGCCGGTCTGGAAGACGGTGATGTAGTGCAGGCCATCGCAGTAAACAATATGGATCTGGGTACCGGAGATATTGAGGTTGAAGTTGTCCCAGTTGAAGGGCTCTTCTATAAAGTGATTCAAGAGCTAACTGGTCAGGAAGTGGCCAATGATTATCAGTTCTTTGGACTGATAAAGGAATTCGCTCAGGCGAAGAAATCTTATGATAAGTTGAAAGATGCAATGGTTCAGGTTGATGATTCGGGATACGGCATCGTACAGCCCAAGCTTTCCGAAATGGTTTTAGAGGAACCAGAGATCTTTAAACAGGGCAATAAATTCGGCGTCAGACTGAAAGCGAAAGCACCTTCACTGCACATTATTAAAACAGACATTACCACAGAAGTATCACCAGTTGTGGGGAGCGAAAAGCAAAGCGAGGATTTGATTCGTTACCTGCTCACCGAATTTGAAAACAATCCTGCAAAGATATGGGAAACGAATCTCTTCGGAAAATCACTGCATGAAATGGTGTCAGAGCAGATGGAGAATAAGCTGACCAATGTGCCTGATCACATCCGATTCAAGGTTCAGCGGTCTCTTCAGAAAATATCTGACGAGGGCAAAGAATACTTTATCTGCATCGTTCTGTGACAGGGATGGATGCCTATTGGGAAATATATAACAAATTTGTTCGAATTAAATTTGTTTGAACTTAATATGTAATAAAAAGGAACCAGAAATGGTTCTTTTTTATTGGAGTAATAAGCTTGTTGACTTGCCTTTTTACTCGAGAGAGGTTCCTTGAATTACAATTTAATAAATGGTTACATTTCCAGATCTTTATACAATCTTAATGCAATAAGCATTTTCCTTTATACCCTATTAATCTATTAAGTTATATATTCAAGTTGTAAATAGAAATATGATCTTTATCAGAATGAAAAAAAGAAATGGAGTGATCATTTGTGAATTTTATTCTAGCGGTTTCAGCCTGCCTAGCAGTGGGTTTGCTGGTTTATTTATTTTATGTTTTGTTTAGAGGTGAGAATCTATGAGTTTAATTATCATCCAGATGACAATTTATCTTTTGTTGCTGATTACACTTTCCGTTCCGCTGGGGACTTATATCTATCGGGTCATGACTGGACAAAAAGTTTTTCTGACTCCGGTACTGGCACCTGTTGAAAACGGGATTTATAGAGTGTTGGGGATTCGTGACAGATACGAAATGAAGCCGCGGGAATACACCGCTGCGGTAGTTTTGTTCAGTATCATCTGCCTTGTGTTTGTTTTCGGAATCCAAATGCTGCAAAACTATTTACCCTTGAATCCGGAACATTTGGAGGAGGTAGACTGGGATCTGGCATTTAACACTGCAGCTAGCTTTGTTTCGAACACAAACTGGCAGGCGTATGCAGGAGAAGTAACGCTATCCTATTTAACACAAAGCATTGGTTTGACCGTCCAGAATTTTTTATCTGCTGCAATCGGAATTGCGGTTTTGTTTGTACTGATCAGAGGTTTTGTAGTGAAACAAGAAAAAACAATCGGTAACTTCTGGGTAGACCTGACACGGTCAACATTATATGTCCTTATTCCGCTTTCGCTTGTGCTGGCGATATTGCTTGTTTCACAGGGAGTGGTCCAAACTCTGGCACCTTATCATCAAGTGATAAGCTATGAAAGCGGAGTGTCCCAGACGATTCTGCTGGGCCCGGCAGCAAGTCAGATTGCCATCAAACAGCTCGGCACCAACGGTGGAGGATTTTTCGGAATGAATTCCGCATTTCCTTTAGAAAACCCGACGGCGTTTTCAAATCTCCTTGAGCTTCTTGCAATTCTGATCATCCCCGCAGCTCTCTGTGTATCCTTTGGGAAAGCGGTGAAGGACCACCGGCAGGGAAGGGCAGTCTACATTGCAATGATTGTTTTATTTATTGCAGCACTTGCAGGTGCGATCGTATGTGAACAGTTTACGGCACCGCTGTTTGACGGAGTCATGGCAGCAGGAAACATGGAAGGGAAAGAGGTTGTACACGGGATCGGAACCTCGGCCCTTTGGAGCGTAGCAACGACTGCAGCGTCAAATGGTTCAGTAAATTCAATGCATGACAGCTTTACTCCGCTTGGTGGAATGATTCCAATGTTCCTGATGCAGCTTGGAGAAATCGTATTTGGCGGTGTCGGAAGCGGATTATATGGGATGATTGCATTTGTAATCCTGACAGTATTTATTGCAGGACTAATGGTTGGGAGAACACCGGAATATTTAGGAAAGAAGATTGAGCCTTATGATATGAAAATGGTTTGCTTGATTGTGCTTGTACCGCCGCTCATGACATTGTTCGGTACAGCAGCAGCCGTATTAGTACCCGAAGCTGCAAGCTGGCTGACGAATACGGGAGCGCACGGATTTTCAGAAATTCTTTACGCGTTCTCTTCCTTAGGGAACAACAACGGCAGCGCCTTTGGAGGGTTCAACGCGAATACTGTTTTTACAAATGTTACAGGGGGAATCATTATGCTTCTTGTACGATATATTCCTTTAATTGCGGTAATTTATCTGGCGGGAAGTCTGGCGGGTAAAAAGAGCGTTGCTGTAAGTGAAGGGACATTGTCTACTAGCAACCTTATGTTTGTCTCGCTATTGATTGGTATTATTATCATCATTGCCGCTTTGAGCTTCTTGCCGGCGTTGGCACTTGGACCGATAGCAGATTACTTTACAACCTTGAATTGAGGTGAAATGATATGAAAAAGAATGAAAAAAATTATGAGATTATGATAGATGCGCTCAAGCAATCCCTTGTCAAACTATCCCCCCGCATTCAGGTGAAAAACCCTGTCATGCTTGTGGTGTATATTGGAGCGATCCTTACAACTGTGCTTTATTTTCTGGCGTTTATAGGAATCAAGGATGAAAGTCAGGGATACACCCTTGCAATCGCTCTGATTCTTTGGTTTACAGTTTTATTTGCCAACTTTGCCGAAGCAATTGCTGAAGGCAGGGGCAGAGCCCAGGCAAACAGCCTCAGGAGTGCGAGGAAAGACGTAAAAGCAAGGAAATTAAAATCCGCAGAAAATTTGAATGACTACGTTGAGATTTCTTCCAGCAGCTTAAAAACGGGAGATCTCGTTTATGTAAAATCGGATGAACAGATCCCTATGGACGGGGAAGTGATTGAAGGCGCCGCCTCTGTTGATGAAAGTGCGATAACTGGAGAATCAGCACCGGTCATCAGGGAATCGGGAGGCGACAGGAGTGCTGTAACCGGCGGAACTACCTTAGTCTCCGACTGGCTTGTAATCAGAATCACTGCAGAAGCCGGAGAAAGTTTCCTTGATAAAATGATTGCAATGGTTGAGGGTGCTTCCAGAAAAAAGACTCCTAACGAAATTGCTCTTCAAATCCTTCTTGTGGCTTTGACAATCATATTCCTTGTGGTTACGGCAACTCTGCTTCCGTTCTCCAGTTTCGTAAGTAAACAAATGGGAGCGGGAGCGGCAATTTCAGTTACAAATGTAATTGCGTTACTGGTTTGCCTTGCCCCGACTACGATAGGAGCGCTGCTATCATCCATTGGTATTGCAGGAATGAGCAGGCTTAATCAGGCGAATGTCTTAGCAATGAGTGGTCGTGCCATCGAGGCAGCAGGGGATGTTGATGTTCTATTGCTTGACAAAACGGGTACGATTACGCTGGGAAACAGGCAGGCAAGCGAATTTATTCCGCTTGATGGAATATCTGAGTCAGATTTGGCAGACGCTGCTCAGCTTTCCTCTCTTGCAGACGAAACCCCCGAGGGACGGAGTGTCGTAATTCTTGCAAAAGGAAGATTCGGGCTGAGAGGAAGGGATCTTTCGAAGCTTGGTGCGACCTTTGTCGAGTTTACAGCGAAAACCAGAATGAGCGGTATCGATTATCAGGGGAATGAAATCCGCAAAGGTGCAGCCGAAGCGGTGAAAGCATACGTGAACGACAACGGAGGATTTTATCCTGAGGAATGCGAAAAGATTGTGAAGAAAGTGGCAAAAGAAGGCGGTACACCGCTGGTGGTCATAAAAAACAAAACCGTTTTGGGTGTAATCTATTTGAAAGATATCGTTAAGAATGGTGTAAAAGAACGTTTTGACGATTTACGGAAAATGGGAATCAAAACCATCATGATCACTGGAGATAACCCTATGACCGCTGCAGCAATTGCCGCAGAAGCAGGAGTGGATGACTTTCTGGCAGAAGCAACGCCAGAAGCAAAACTAGAACTCATTCGCGATTACCAGACGAAGGGACATTTGGTTGCAATGACCGGAGATGGAA
This sequence comes from Clostridiales bacterium, assembly GCA_015243575.1. Classification (NCBI taxonomy): domain Bacteria; kingdom Bacillati; phylum Bacillota; class Clostridia; order Peptostreptococcales; family Anaerovoracaceae; genus Anoxybacterium; species Anoxybacterium hadale. The sequence goes on along the minus strand of CP042469.1, from coordinate 1,933,068 downwards.
CGAATGATGCTCCCGCATTGGCACAAGCAGACGTTGCAGTTGCCATGAACACCGGAACTCAGGCGGCAAAGGAGGCTGGGAATATGGTGGATCTTGATTCCAGTCCAACAAAGTTAATCGATATTGTACGGATTGGTAAACAACTGCTTATGACGCGCGGGGCCCTTACTACGTTCAGCGTCGCAAATGACGTGGCCAAGTATTTTGCCATCATTCCTGTGTTGTTTTTTAACATTTATCCGCAGCTCGCTGCATTGAATTTTATGGGGCTGACCAGCACAATGAGTGCAATCCTTTCCGCAATCATATATAACGGCCTGATTATTATCGCACTGATTCCGCTCGCGCTGAAAGGTGTCAAGTATCACGAAATGTCGGCTGGAAACCTGCTGAAAAGAAATATGCTGATCTACGGATTCGGTGGTTTCATTGCCCCGTTTTTCGCAATCAAACTGATTGATATCCTTTTGACCGTCTCTGGTCTTGTGTGAGGTGAATAAAATGAGTCTATTGATAAAAACATTAAAACCGGCGCTGCTGAGCTTCCTGCTTTTCACATTGATTTGCGGAGTAATATACCCTGGGTTGATTACTGGAATCGCACAAACAGCATTTCGTGAAAAAGCTGACGGAAGTATCCTGAAAGTAACACTGAACGACGATACTTCAAAAGAATATGGTTCTGTGCTGATCGGACAGGAATTTACCAAACCCGAATATCTGATTGGCAGACCGATGGGAACAACGAATCTTTCTCCCGCAAGCAAGGAGCAAGCGAAGCTTGTTAAGGAACGAACTGAATGGTGGCGTTCGATTGATCCGAAGAATCAGTCTGACATTCCCGCAGATCTTGTTACTGCATCCGGAAGCGGTTGTGATCCGAACATTTCGCCGGCAGCCGCCGAATATCAAATTCCTCGTATCGCAAGAGAAAGGGGGATTAAGGAATCCGACGTACGAGCTGTTGTTAAGGAATGTACGAAAGGTAGATTTCTGGGATTTTGGGGAGAACCTTCTGTCAATGTATTGAAAGTGAATTTAATGCTGGACGGTCATCTCTAAACTTATCATAGTAATACGTATTAAAGGTGGTGAATAGGGAGTGTTTGATCAAGATGGACATCGTCCGAATCCGGATACAATTTTGGAAAAAATTCGTTTCAGAGAAAATAAGAAAAAAGGAAGACTGAAGATTTTTCTTGGATATGCAGCGGGAGTTGGCAAGACATATTCCATGCTGGATGACGCACACGAAAAAATGAATAGCGGCATTGATGTTCTAGTGGGTTATATCGAACCGCATACCCGGCCTGAAACGATGCAGATGATGGATGGCTTGTCCACACTGCCACCAATGGAAATTAAGTATAAAAATCTTCTGTTGAAGGAATTTGATCTGGATGCAGCACTGAAAAGAAAACCGGATCTGATTCTGGTAGATGAACTTGCCCATACCAATGCGCCTGGTACACGGAACAAGAAACGTTATCAGGATATTGAAGAGCTTCTAAATGCCGGAATCGATGTTTATACAACAGTGAATATACAGCATATCGAAAGCTTGAACGATGTTGTGCAGAAGATTACCAAAGTTGCTGTACGGGAAACGATTCCAGATTATATTTTTGACGAGGCGGATACAGTCGAAATAATAGACTTTTCCCCGGATGAATTGATTAAAAGGTTTGAAGATGGGAAAATTTATCGTGCGACAAGAGCTGAAACCGCGCTGCGGGTCTTTTTTTCGAAAGAAAACTTACGGCTTTTACGTGAAATTGCAATGAGAAAGGTTGCTGACCGGATCAGTGAGGATAACCGGAATGAAAAAAAAATTCAGGAAAAAATTATCAGCACAAAGCTTCTGGTTTGTATCAATGCATCAGTAGCATCAGATCGATCGATCCGGTGGACTGCAAGAACAGCGGAAGCTTTTCATGCCCCATGGGTTGCTGTATACGTAGATAGTAAAGCAAAAAGCGATGAAAAAGAGATTCAGGTAAACCTGGATCTGGCAAAAAGGTTGGGGGCGGAGACCGTTCGGCTGAATGGTCACGACGTAGCCGATACCATTGCGGAATATGCAAAAATCTCAGGAATTACGAATCTTGTGATTGGGAAAGTCAGAAAAAAGAAAACAATAAAAACTCTATTCGAGATAGACCTGGAGGATAAACTGCTTTCTCTGTTGCCAGACATCGAGGTTCATATCATTCCGGATATTCCACAGAAAATGTATCATCAGAAAAATCGAATTAAAATAACGGGAAATCTGTACTTTTCATGGTCTGACCTGATTAAGACAACTGGAATACTCATCATGGCGACTTTACTTTCCATGGGGCTGCAGGCGGCAGATATCGGAGACCAGAATATAATAATGGTATATATTCTTTCGGTTTTAATTATTGCGAGAATTACGATCGGCCATATTTTTGGCATAACCGCCTCAATACTAAGTGTTCTATTATTCAACTTCTTCTTTACTGTTCCATACTATACGTTTAATGCAATCCAGCCAGGCTATCCAATCACCTTTTTAATTATGTTTCTGGCAGCGTTCATTACAAGTACGCTAACGGTAAGGATCAAATCGCAGATGCGGCTTTCCGTTGAAAGAGAACATCGTACGAAAATCCTTTATGAAATTAATAAAAAGTTTCTTGTGACCAGAGGATTAGAGAATATTGTAGCACTGACTAACGAATATATAACAAATATTTATGATCGTGCGGTCGTATTTTATACACAAGATCCTGTGCAAGAGTCGGAAGGATTTTTTATGGGGTCAGCGACAGACCTTGACATTGATTTACTGAAAAATGACGATGAAAGAGCTGTTGCCCATTGGGTGTTTCAGAATAAGAAACGTGCTGGTTCCGGTACGGATACACTGATCGGTGCTGCCGGTCATTATATTCCAATTATTTCACAAGCAAAGGTTCTTGGTGTTATTGGTGTTTCATGCACAAAAGGGAAACTTGATCAAAACAACCGTCTGTTCCTGAGAATGCTTGGCTCTCAAGTAGCAATGGCTTTGGAACGACAGTATTTGTCGGATGATCAAAGGGAAATCCTAATCGAAACCGAAAAAGAGAAGAGCAGGAGCAATCTTCTACGTGCAATTTCTCATGATCTAAGAACTCCGCTGACAGGAATCCTCGGTGCTAGCTCCACGATTTTGGAAAGTGGTGAAAACCTGGATAAACAAACACACGATCATTTAATTTTAAATATCAAGGAAGATTCTCAATGGCTGATCAGGATGGTTGAAAACCTCTTGTCAGTGACCAGGATTAATGAGGGAACTATGACTGTTACGAAAACTTCGGAAGTGGCGGAGGAAGTTGTGGCTGATACGATCAGCCAGATAAGAAAGAGATTTCCTGAACGGAAGATATCGGTCAAAATTCCTAATGAATTGCTGATCGTTCCCATGGATGGAACCTTGATTGAACAGGTCCTTCTTAATTTAATTGAAAATGCGTTCAAACATTCGTCGGCGGACTCATCCGTTGAAGTCAGCGTCAGAAAGGAAAATCACTATGCCGCTTTCGAAGTGATTGATGAAGGAGAAGGGATCAATGAGGAGGATTTTCCCTACTTGTTTGAAAGCTATATTCCTAATGGAGATCGAAGTTCTGATTCTTCAAGGGGTATGGGTATTGGATTATCAATATGTATGTCAATCATTAAAGCGCATAAGGGAAAACTCGGAGCTGCAAACCGAAAGGAAGGCGGAGCTATATTTTGGTTTAAACTGCCTTTGAAGGGATGAACTGAAAATGAATAACTAAAGGTCAAATTCTGTGAAATTTTTGGAAATCAATTCTAATAAAATAAGATGAGAGCTCAGGTTTCATTTATAACATCATGTGGTATATATAACTCAATACAGTCTGAAATGCCTAAAAGGCTTATTATAGATACTAACATGTAAAGAAAGGCGAACTGACATGAAAATGAATCTGACAAAAAAAATTGCTTTGATCCTTGCGGGCTTACTCATCGCGGTATCTCTTATTCTGAGTGTGGTTTCCATTCGTACAAGCTCAAGTGCTTTATTGAGTGAAACGGAAAAATCAACTATGCAGCGTGCAAAAGAAAATGCAAATCGTATCAGCTTGATGATTGAAAGAGATCTGGCTGTGCTGTCAAGTGAAGCGGAAAAAACACAAATTGTTACGATGGATTGGGAATCGCAGACAAATGAACTGATCTCAAAGATTGACACACTGGGTTATTTGGATATGGCTATTGTTACTCCTGATGGTATGGCCCATTATATCAAAGGAAATGATGTCTCTGATCTATCAGACAGAGAATACATAAAACAGGCTCTGGCGGGAAAAAACAGCATTTCTGACGTAATTGTCAGCAAAGTAACCGGAAAACCAGTATTAATGGAAGCTGCACCGATCTTTGATGGTGAGCAGGTTGTAGGAGCGCTGATTGGACGGAGAGACGGCAGCAAACTGCTGGAAATATTTAATTTGGTAAGCGATGAAGAAGTCTACTATTTTATACTTGGCCCAGATAGCACCTTTTATGCCCACCCTGATCCTGCATTTGTATTGGAAGCGAGAAATGCATTGGGTGAAATTGAATCCGACGGATCTTTAAAAAACTTCGGAATTGCACTTGAAAAAGTTGGACTGGGAAATACAGGTATGGCCAAATATGAGCTTAATGGAGAAGATCGTTTTACCGCATTATCACCCATTCCGAGCACTCAGTGGACACTAGGGGTGGGAAGCTATGAAAGCGTAGCTCTCAAGGGAATTCAATCCCTCAGATTTACATTAATCGCATTGTCTGCGGCAGTCGTACTGATCGGTGTCATCGTCGCTTTGATCTTTAGCAGGCGGATTTCTATTCCTATCATTGAACTGAAAAAAGTGGCGGACAAGCTGGTTCTTGGAGATGTGGACGTTGATGTACGGACAAACCTCAAGGATGAAATAGGTGATTTATATGAATCCTTTGGTGTAATGATTGATAATGTCAAACAGCAGGCCAAAGCTGCGGAGCTGATTGCTGGAGGGATACTGCCTCAGAATATAGCACCTAGATCAGAAAAGGACATTTTGGGCATCAGTATGTGTTCGGTGATTGATACTTTGAATGACCTGTCAAATGAAACTGCTGCCTTAACCAGTGCGGCTGCGCAAGGTAATCTTAGCCTCCGGGGCGAGGAAGAAAAATTTCAAGGAATCTACAAGCAAATTATTCAGGGGTTCAACGAGACGCTTGATGCTGTGGTGCAGCCCCTTTCCGTTGCTGCAGATTATATGAAACAGATCAGCAGAGGTGATATCCCTCCTGAGATCACTGCAGAATACAAGGGGGATTTCGATGAGATTAAAGAGAGCTTAAATACTTGTATCGCAGCAGTTAGGCGCTTGATTGATGACACTTCAATGCTTTCCAACGCTGCAGTTGGAGGAAAGCTTTCTGTACGTGCTGACGCTTCCGCCCACGGTGGCGATTTTGCCAGAATTGTGGAAGGAATTAACCAGACGCTAGACGCGGTTGTGAACCCGCTGTATATGGCTGCCGAATATATACAAAAAATCGGGGTCGGAGAAATTCCGGAAGAAATTACTGAGTCATATTATGGTGATTTTAATGAAATAAAAATCAGCATCAATTCTTGTATCCAGGGTTTAAGAGGTTTGGAAGAAGCAAGTGAAGTCCTCGAACAGATGAGCCTGAACGACTTTTCAAGATCGGTAGAGGGCAGCTATTACGGGATCTACGCAAAGATTGCAGAATCACTGAACCTAATGAGAGAAAGTCTACTAAGTTCAATCTCTGTTATCGATCAAGTATCCAAAGGGGATTTAAGTGATCTTGGGGAATTAAAAGCAATAGGGAAGCGCAGCGAAAATGATACCCTAGTGCCGACTTTGATTATGATGATGGAGAATATCAAAGCTCTGGTAGATGAAACAACTGTATTATCTGCAGCGGCAGTAGAAGGCGATTTAAAGCTGCGAGGCGACGCTGCGAAATTTAGCGGAGAGTATGCCAAGGTCATTGAAGGAGTCAATCAAACTTTGGATGCGGTTACAGAACCGGTGCAGGAGGCGTTGGCAGTACTTGAGGAAATGGCTGGCGGGAATCTGAATGTCTCAATGCAAGGAGCGTATCAAGGAGAGCATGAGCAAATCAAAACTGCATTGAACTCGACAATTGAAAATTTGAAAAAATATGTGGATGAGATTTCGTCGGTTCTTGCTTCCATCAGTTCGGGGAATCTGAATGTGGAAATCATAGGCAGCTATGAGGGCGACTTTGTTTCAATCAAGGAATCTCTTGTCAATATCATTACGTCTCTGAATTTGGTGTTTCTTAATATCAATCAAGCGTCAGAGCAGGTGGCGGAAGGATCAAAGCAAGTGGCAAACGGCAGCCAGATTCTGTCTCAAGGAGCTTCCGAACAAGCTAGCAGCGTAGAGGAGTTGACTGCTTCTATCGCAGAAGTATCAGCCATTACAAAAAATAATGCCGCTAACGCAGTAAATGCAAATGAACTAGCGCAGTCGGCCATGAATAATGCTGAAACTGGAAGTCGCCAGATGGGAGAAATGCTGTCTGCAATGGAAGAGATTAATGAATCCTCAAATAATATCTCCAGAATCATTAAAGTGATTGATGATATAGCGTTCCAGACCAATATTTTGGCACTCAATGCTGCAGTTGAAGCAGCCAGAGCCGGTCAGCATGGAAAAGGTTTTGCCGTTGTGGCAGAAGAAGTCAGGAATCTGGCAAGCCGCAGCGCACAAGCGGCAAGAGAGACAACGGAAATGATTCGTAATTCAAAAGAAAAATCATCCAAAGGCACCGATATTGCGAATCAAACCGCCGCAGCCTTGGTAGAGATTGTTGAAAGCATTCAAAAAACTGCCGTTATTATATCGGATATTTCAGAATCCTCCAATGAACAGGCAACCGGTATTTCGCAGATCAATGCAGGACTTAACCTTGTCTCACAGGTGGTGCAGAGCACAGCAGCTACGGCAGAAGAAAGCGCAGCTTCCAGTGAAGAACTTTCTGGACAGGCCGAGCTTCTCAAGGAGATGATTGCAAAATTCAACCTGAGGGAAGAAGCATCAATCCTTGGCGACAGAAAAACAATGAGGCTGACAGCTCCTGCCAGCACAGCCTCATCAATCAATGAAGAAATCACTCGTCCAAGAATTATATTAGCGGATGACGAGTTTGATAAGTATTGAGGACAAACGTAATAGATCCAATCGAAGCAAGGAAGAATTCCAGCATCATGCAGGGAATTCTTCCTCTTTTATTTCGATTGTATGTCGAAATAAGGGATCAAGTAAGGAAGAAAATTTTTATGTTAGCAATTTTTCGACAAAAAATGACTTGTTATAATTTTTGAATCAGTGTATATTCGAGAGAGGTGTAACATTATGATGATTTCTGTCAACCGCACGTTTCTTATAGTTTAGCAGAATAGGGGGTGAGAATTGCGTGTTTAGAGTCGCAATATGTGATGATGAACAAGTGATTTGTTCGCAGATTGAAAACGTTATTTTAAAGTATGCAGCAGAAAACAATGAAAGAATCGAGACACAAGTTTTCTATTCGGGTGAAGAGCTGATCCGATTTGTGGAATGTGGGGAAGGCTTTGATCTCCTTTTTTTAGATATCGAATTGAAGCTGATTAATGGAGTTGAGGTGGGAAGGAGAATCAGGGAAGAGTTGGACAACCAGACGATGCAGATCGTCTACGTATCCGGAAAAGATACCTATTTCAGAGATCTTTTTGATGTTAGACCTATGCATTTCCTACAGAAGCCAGTTTCAGAAGAAGACATTATCAAAGATACACGGCTTGGCATGAAACTGTCTAATAAATTAGGCGGTATTTTTGTATTTCGCAAGGGCCACGAGACATATCGAAAACCGGTAGGTGACATCCTGTATTTTGAGAGCAATAACCGTGAGGTAAAAATGGTTACCTGCGATGACGAGGAAGTGTTTTATGGAAAACTGGATGATGTATACGAGCAGGTTGCGAAATATCACTTCATGTATATTCATAAATCCTATATTGTGAATTATACTTACGTGAAGAGATTTCTTTATTCCGAGGTAACCATGTCTAACATGGAGGTGCTCCCGATCAGTCAGGCTAGGAGAAAAATGATTAGAGAAATGCAATTGAAATTTGAAAAGGAGGGCGTACTGTAATGCAATTTAGCTTGTACCAGTGGGTCTACCTTACGACGAATATCTTTTTAGTTTATACGATTTATAAACTGATGAAGGTATTTTTTGATGTAAATAGAACCAGCAAAAAAATTGAGAGACTATCCTATATTACATATGGTGCCTTGATAACCATTACCTATTTTACCGTGAATATACCTGCTGTCCTTATCCTCTTTAATATTGTTGCATTCTTTTTCCTAACCTTCAATTATGAAGCTACAATTAAAAAAAGAGTACTGTCTGCATTACTGACCTATTTAATTTTGTTACTAATAGAATTTATAGGAATTTTACCATTTGAAAGCTCTGCTTTTTCTCCACTAAAGGAAAATGCATCTGTTTCTATCTACGGTTTGATCGTGTGCAGATTATTATCTTTTGTAGCTGCGCTCATTTTAGGGAATTTCAAAAACATCAGGAAAGGAGAATCGGTACCCAACTCAAACTGGCTTTGCATTATATTGATTCCAATGGCCTCTCTGTATCTTCATTTGCTGTTGTTTTACGCTGAGGGGCTTCACTCTGGACATATCTTTGCGGGAGTTGTGCTATTGTTTCTCATTAATTTTGCAGCGTTTTATCTCTATGACGCCATTACCGCAGCGATGTCTGAAAAAATGCAGAGCATGTTGGCTTTGGAGCAAAACAAATATTATGAGAAGCAGTTTGAGTTGATTAAAACTGCTGTTCAGACTACCAGCACCATAAGGCACGATTTAAAAAACCATATGTTCTCCATTCAAACCTTGACTGAAGAGGGAAAAAACGGCGCGGTGCTGGACTATATTGAGAACATAATGGAGGATTTAGGTGCGAAGCAAAACCTTGCCACTTCCGGCAATACCGTGATTGACAGTATCATTAACTTTAAATTTCAAGATGCAGAGCAAAGAGGAATCAGAACTACGCTTGAACTTAGAATTCCAGATGATTCGATCGGAATTCCCTCATTTGATCTGACGATTATTCTGGGGAATCTGCTGGACAACGCCATTGAAGCAGCCGCAAGAGTTGGCGAAAACAGATACCTTAACGTTAAAATCAGACTTGACAAGGGCCGATTACTGATTCAGGTTGAGAATCCTTATAAAGGTGAAATTAAGGGGTCCAACGGCAAGCTTTTGACGACGAAAGCGGACAATGAGAACCATGGCATTGGTTTAGATAGCATCAAAAAAACCATCCAAAAGTATGATGGAACCATGGATATTCATTACGCTGACAATATTTTTTGCGTATCCCTTTTACTGTATGTTAACTAAAATCTTGGTTAAGTAAATCTTAGTTTTCTACATCAAGCCATATCAATTTCGACATGACGCGGCACGATGCTTTTTTTGTGGTAAATTAATAGCATAAACGCTAAAGTTACGTTTGTTTGGAAAGGAGGATACGCTATGAAGAATTTAATGGTTAAATTTTCTGGGATGATCGCAGCTCTTGCACTGCTGGTTACTGCTACAAATGTAGGCATTACATGCATGGCTTGGGCACATCAGCCTGAATTACCGAAAGGCGCAGAAAAACTGCGGAAATTCTAATGATAACCAATGTTTCAGAGAAAATTGTAAATTCACTGATCAACAACGGGACAGTACCGCAGGATGACAAGGATCTTTATGAGTTTGGGATTAGACAGGGGATCATGTTTCTACTAAACATTCTCACAACTGTAGTTATTGGACTGGCTGTAGGGATGTTTTGGCAAAGTGTGGTTTTTTTGACCGTATACTATCCTATACGGTCATACGCGGGGGGATACCACACTAACAGCCCACTTTCTTGTTACCTCTTATCGATTCCGCTGACGCTGTTCGTGCTGTTTAGTATGAAATTGCTGCCTTGGAACAGATATTCTGTGTTAATTGTTTTGGCATTAGCGTTTACAATCGTTTTTAGCCTTGCACCTGTTGAAGACTCTAACAAGCGGCTTGATCAGTTAGAAAAGAAAGTTTATAAGCGTAAAGCACGCATCATTCTGTTGCTATTAACTAGTTTTGCTATCGCATTTTTATTCTTGGGTGCAGAACAGTTATCTTTATGCTTTGTGATGGCAGCGATGCTAGCTTCCATCATGTTAATTCTAGGGGTATTGAAAAACAAGAGAATCGTTAATGAGAAGGCGTGAAACTATATGTATGATTATAAAATGATCGACGGTTCCAAAGAGATCGTAGATATCATTGATAAAACTTTATATACTCATGTGGGTAGAAGAACAAAGGATCTGAACCATGCCAACCGGGTTAGTGAGCTATGCAAACTGATGGGGAATGCAATGGGGATGCCGGAGACTGAGCTCAATCATCTAGAAGTGAGTGGACTATTTCATGATATAGGAAAAATCGCAATTCGAGAACAGATCCTTGAAAAAACCGAGCCGCTTACTACAGCTGAGTGGAATGAGATAATGAGGCATCCGGAGATAGGATATCGGATTTTATGTACTTCATTTGAAATGGCTGAGACTGCAAAGTATGTTCTGCATCACCATGAGAGATATGACGGGATGGGATATCCTAGAGGATTGAAGGCGGACGAGATACCGCTCATATCCAGAATTATTGCTGTTGCAGATTCCTATGATGCTATGACGAATCTGAGGTCATACAGGGAGACCTTGAGTCAGGCTCAGGCTGTAGATGAGCTCCTGAGAAACAAAGGTACACAGTTTGACCCAGATCTCGTCGAGATTTTTGTCTGCAGAGTACTCCGGTCTCCAATTTAGATTCAAAATATTCGATGTATTACAATTGTATTTCTTCCAATAATATAACTTGTTGCTTGAATCGATCTGAAATTTATAGCTTGAATAAGTCAACGAGGTGATACTTGAAGAAGTATTGCCTTTTTTTGTCGGAAAGGCATGTCAGTTTCCGTTGCCTTTGACAATCAATTTATTTTTGGAGGTAATTGATTCTGATGGTAAATGGTATTCGTTCTTCCGGAATGAAAAGCGGCGCATATTTATTGGCTGACGGTGGTTTGATCTGTGGTTTTGGGGAAGCCTTCACTGAAATGACGGGATATACAAAATCAGACATCGATCAAAAAGGCATCTCTATTGTTCTCAAAGCGCTGCTGGGAAGCAGCTTTGACCTTTCTGCATTGGAGCAGGAAGGATCTATGAACGCTTTTCTGTTAACTAAGTATAGTGAGGCCATTGAGGTCACTATTTTTTATCTTTTACTAGAATCCGGTCAAAAAGTATACTCTATTAGAAGAAAACTGAATTATATGCTTGATGCGGATAAGTCTTTCGTTGAAAACCTAATGGAAGAAAATGATATTTGCATTGGGCTTTACAGCTGTCCTGATTTTCGCTTGCTGAAGGGAAGTAAGAAATTTCTTGCATTTATTGATGAGAAATACCATAAAACCGATGTTTTGGGTTTGTGTATGAAGGAGATCGCTCCAGACTACAACGGAAGCAATTTGGAGCGTCAGTGGAAAATCATGTCGGAAACCGGTGCAATCCAGCGGTGGGAAGAAATTAAAACCACTACCCCTTACGGGGACCATTATTGGAATTGCATTTTTACCCCAGTCTACGATGAAGGAATTGTCCGTTATATTCTATGTATGATGAACGAAGTGACAGATCACGTCGTGAAGAGAATGGAGATTGAAGAGAAAAATGACGAATTGTCTAAGATGATTGAAATGAAGGATGAGTTTCTTCTTTTGATGTCCCATGAGCTTAAGACACCACTGTCTGTTATCACTTCTTCTATCCAGGCACTGGAAATCATGTGCAAGAATGACCTTACGGACAAGGTGACAAAATATATTAATAAAATAAGACAGAATACTTATCAGCAATTGAAGCTTGTGAATAACATCTTGGACAATACCAGAGTCAACTCGGGATATTTTCGACTCAATAAAAAGGATGTTGATCTGGTTCAAATAACGAGAATGATTACCGAGTCAATCAGTGTTTTTGCCGAGCGGAAAAGAATACGGCTGACCTTTTCTTCCGCCATGGAGCAGGCAATCATGGAGCTAGATGTTGAAATTTATGAAAGAATTCTCCTCAATTTACTGTCAAACGCGGTGAAATATACGCCAGAGGGCAAGACCATTGAGGTAAGGGTATTTCAAGTTGATTTAAAAGGGAGAGAAAATATCTGCATTCAAGTGAAAGACAGCGGAATTGGAATTCCTAGTGACAAAAAAGATTATATCTTTGAACGATTTGGTCGAGGAGAAAAAATGCTCGGAAAATATACAGAGAGTACCGGTATTGGACTCTATCTTGTTAAGATGCTTGTCTCTTTAATGGAGGGAGAGATTAAACTTGATAGTATGGTCGGAGTGGGAAGTACCTTTTCTCTTTTATTTCCTACGACAAATATTAGAACGTTGGCACAACAGACCTATGTTATGGAAAAACCAAGTGAGCAACTGATTAATGCAACCGTAATAGAATTTTCAGATATCTATTACGGAGCATAGAGGTATTATTTATTTTTTAAAATGAAACCTGCTGCATACAGGCTAAGATGGCTGTATGGCAGCAGTATTTTTTTGTTTCCTAGGCCCTGACCGAGTGCTGTTGCCACTTTTTTGTAAGAATTCATCTGATTTTCAGCAAATCTACAGATTCCTGTGCTACCATAAACGGGGGTGATTGTCATGGATATACAAATTATGGTTGTTGAAGATGATGAACATATTTGTGAGACGTTAAAATCTTTTCTGATGAATGAGGGCTATTTTGTAGATACTGCGAGGGATGGAGATACGGCATTTGAGATGATTTTCAATAAGAATTATCATCTGTTGATTCTGGATATCCTGCTCCCCGGAATAAGCGGGCAGGAGATTCTAAAAGAATATAGAAAAATCAGCAATTCGCCGGTGATGATGATGACGGCAATGTCAGACGAACGAAGCCAGCTTACTGCTTTTCAGAATGAAGCAGATGATTATGTTGTCAAGCCATTTTCTATGAACATTATGCTTAAAAGAGTTGAGGCGATTTTAAGGAGATGCGGCTTGCTTCAAAAAGAAATCTGCATCGGTAAATTGGCTTTGAATATAGATGAATTCAAAGCGTACTACGATGGAGCAGAAGTACCTCTTACTCTGAAAGAGTTTGAAATTCTGAATATGTTAGCCAGCAGCAACGGAAGGGTCATCTCTCATGAATCTCTTTTAACAAAGCTATGGGGTTATGATTACGGCGGTGATGAACGGACTGTGCATACTCATATCAAGAACCTTAGAGGCAAGCTGCCGGAAAATATTATCAAGACCGTCAGGGGTGTAGGCTATCGTTTGAAAGGAGAGCAGTGAGCATGGTTCGAATCGGGATTTTTGGAAAGGTATTTTTATATACGCTTGCTTTTCTTGTCATAACAATCTTGGTTGCGGCAGCTGTCTTTGCGCAGCAGTTTATCGATTACTATAATTATCTTCAGATTCGTCAGTACACTGCAGTATTTGAACCACTGAAGACCAGTGTGCTCGAGGAAGGAAGCATGGAAAAGATTGTAAAGATTGCTGATTCCTTTCACGATAAAAACCAATCCTACTCGTTCCGTATCGAGACAAAGGAAGGTACTGTGGTCTATACGACGACACAGAAAGAACCCCTTGACGCGGAACCCTCTGTACTTTTCGGTACTTCGCTGGACTCTGCTGAGGGCGTCATTCGCGAAAGTGCTGGCAGTAACACACGAATCGATATCAAAAAGGATAACAGCGGGGCGACTTCTGGGGCATCAGCTACTATTTATGGCACCAGCATGGTTATGAACCTTGACGATGATCTCCTGCTGCGCATGTCGGACAGCACAGAACGTGCAGATCTTAAAAAAACCTTTGCAGGAAAGGTTTTCATGGTTACGGCATTGCTTCTTTGCTTCAGCGTTTTGGGAGCTGTATTTTTGGCCAGAGGCATCACGCGCCCCATTAAGCGCCTTGCAGAAGATGCAACAAGAATGGCCAATCTGGAAACTGTTTCTCACCCTGATCATAGAAGCGATGAAGTTGGGCAGCTTGCAAAGGATGTTCATCGTATGTATGAAAAACTGAAACTGACAATTTCAGAATTGGAGAATGAGATCAGACGCGAGAAAGAGATGGAGGAAAATCAGAGATATTTTTTTTCTGCAGCTTCCCATGAGCTGAAGACTCCCATAGCAGCAGCTTCCGCCTTGCTGGAAGGGATGCTTGCCGGAATAGGGGATTATAAAAACCACCCTAAGTATTTACGGGAATGTCTTAATATGATGAATACCCAGAATAGAATTATTACAGCAATCCTAAAGATCGTAACCCTGTCAGATCAAAGCCTGCTTCCCCAAAGAGAGGAAGTTGCCATATTGCATGTGATCAGCAGCTTACTTCCTGAATATGAACCTCTGGCAGAGAAAAAGGGACAGAGCATTATGGTAGATGTCCCAGCGACTGCCAGCTGTTTCACAGACAGAGTCATGTTTTCCAATGTGATCTCCAATGTTATGATGAATGCAATTCAAAATTCCCCTGAGGGAGAGCAGATATTTATCAGTTGGGAGCGGTCTGCGGCAGGACCTGAACAGGACTGTTCAGGGCTGTCAGAAACCACTTCTGAAACCTGCCGAGTTATTGTCAAGAATACCAATGCTGCCATTGATGATGAAATCAAGCAAAGACTGTTTGATCCTTTTTTCCGTGCGGATAAGGCCAGAAGTAGGGGGGAAGGGCGCAGCGGCTTGGGACTCACCATTGTAAAAAGAATCCTTGATACATTAGAGGTACCCTTCGAACTTCAAAATGAAGGGACAGATGTGGTTTTTAAAATGGAACTTCCTTGCTTCAGATAAACTACAGATAGGATTCAGAAAGGATACAGAATCATAGCGTAAGATCTCCAGTATAAACATTTTGTGATGGAGGTTGTTATGAAAAAAAGAATTGCATTGAGTTGCATCTTCGTGCTGATATTTTCTCTTGCCGGATGTGGTCAGTCAAAGGTGGCTTCTGTTGAACAGCTGCTGGAAGAAGAGCTGTCGGGAGAAATTACAGTTTCCTGCTATGATCCGATGATATATAAAGACTTTTTTGAGAAAGCCGCGAAAGGATTTGAAGAAAAACATCCAGGGACAAAGATCAATGTGGAAACTTTTGGGAAAATGCCGGAGATTAAGACCTCTGAGGATTCGAATTCAACAATTGCAATCGTAATGGGATCCGATGAGGATAATTCCCAGCAAACAGCAGATTACATAGGGAAGATCAATACCGAATTGATGGGCGGAGGCGGTCCGGATCTTCTTGTAATGGATATCCTGCCTTTCTACAAGTATGCAGACAGTGGACTTCTGGAAAATTTACAGAATTACATGGATGCGGACAAGGATTTTGCAAAAGAGGATTATCGGAGCAATATTATCGAAGCGATGAAGTATAAAGGTGGCCAGTACTTAATGCCGCTGGATTATCGGTTTGATTATATTGCATACGACAGCTCTCTCCTTCACGGAGATGATGAAAGCAGGTTAAAAGCCGCGGCAGATAAAATTTCTTATCATGAGTTATTCCAAATTGAGAAAGATTCTTTTCTGCAAGAGAATTCTGATTCATCTGATCCGGTTAGAATGCTTGGCATGCCCGCAGACCAGGTCATGCTGGAAGAGTTGATGCGCTGTGATTATAATGAGTACATTGACTTTGAAAACCGCAAGGTCAATCTCAATGACGGCAGGTTTGCTTCTTTGCTGGAATCCGTAAAACAATACGGTGCGGATGGATATCTTCGCCCTGGTACGTCGGCGGATCAACTTGAAACAGGTGATTCGGGGGTTCCGTTTGATATGAGTGTCATTGAGAAGATGCGGAACGAAAAATTCTTTTTCAAATCAAAGTCAAACAATTCCCTAAGAGAAGAAGTTCTGAGAGAAGAACGGGTCAAAGACGGTTTTCAGTCTTTTAGTTTTGGTGGAGGAATTACCCCCGGTGACGAACAAAATGATAAGATCCTCGGGCTGCTATCGGGGCATAACGGAAATAAGAGCATTCAGTATTTCAATGCGTTAGGGATTAATTCAAATTCCTCGAATAAAGCCCTTGCATGGGCGTTCCTAAAATACCTGCTGAGCGAAGAGATACAGAGTGATCCGCAGATGATGATCATAGGGCTTCCAGTCAATAACGCTGCCCGTGAAGAACTTGCATTAAAAATTATCACAAGCAATTATGGCAATGAAGCATCCTCTGAGGCTAAATCATTGACAGCAGAGCAGGAAAAACTGGTAAAACGGTATGCTGATACAGTAGAGTCCCTTTCTGACGCATTAAACTATTGGCCGATTCAGGATGACACCGTTAAAGAGATGATCCATAAGGAAACCAGCAGGTTCTTTGATGGGAGCAGTTCTTCCGGAGAGGTGGCAGAAGCGCTGCAGAAAAAGGTAGAACTATATCTAAATGAGTAGGGCAATGAATGAAACGAAGCGGAAAAAGTACGATACAGGACTGTTGTTTTTGCTGGTAAGTTTCGGAGGGGTGCTGCTGTTCTATTTATGGCCTTTTATGGTGTCCTTGTGGTTTGCGTTCACTGACAGCCCGGCCCGCGGGAATTTTGCAGGAATTGATAACTTTACGGGTCTGTTTCATAATAAAGCATATTTATTAGGTCTAAAGAATACCATTGCTTTCATCGGGATGAGCGTACCGCTGGGAATGCTTTTGTCATTGCTTGTGGCGATCCTGATCTTAAGAAACGGTAGACGAAAAGAACTGTTTGTTCTTCTTTTCCTGATCCCGCTTGTGATTCCCTCCGGTTCGACAATTTTCTTCTGGAAGGCTTTATTCCTGGATGACGGTTACCTCAACGGCATATTGATTTCTTTGGGGTTCGGCAGGGTCAGATGGCTTGAAACCTCAGCTGTAAGGTATGTGTTTCTGCTGATCTTCGTTTGGAAGAATCTCGGATATAATATGGTTTTATTTCTTGCAGGGCTCCACAATATCCCAAGGGAACAGTATGAGGCGGCTTCTGTGGATGGTTCCGGGCCAGTGACCACCTTTTTACAGATCACGCTACCCGGGCTGTCTCCAACTTTGGTGCTTACTGCCATCATGTCCGTCATCAACTCCTTTAAGGTCTTTAAAGAGATTTACCTGATCACAGGCAATTATCCCCATGAAAGTATCTACATGCTGCAGCACTTTATGAACAATATGTTCTATTCACTGAACTATCAAAAACTGTCTGCTGCCACTTGTATCCTTGTTATGACGATCACCATGGCGGTACTGCTTTTGCTGCGCTTGGAAAGGGGGGGTGAGGAATGAAAAAACAGAAGTGCACCGATCTGATTTTAACGACGGTTTTAGCAGTTCTGGGGGTGCTGTCTGCAATGCCGCTTCTGATCACAGTGGTCGGTTCTCTCATGCCGATGAATGATATCGTTGCTCATTATACAACACAGCTGTCTGTGTTTGACATTATAAACGGTATCAGGGAGAAATACATCCAGATTCCTTTGATTCCAAGTAGAATTACGCTGGAGCAGTATCAGAATGTTCTAGTAATACAACCTGTGTTTCTGATGCTTCTTCTCAACTCGATCAAGATAACGGTACCCGTTGTTCTGGGCAATCTACTGGTTTCGGTGGCAGCTGCCTACGGCTTCACTGTCTGGAAATGGCGGCATAAGGAAAAGGTCTTCCTGATCTATATTATCATCATGCTGATGCCATTGCAGGCTGTCCTTGTGCCAAACTATATCATGGCGGAACAGATGAGACTGAATGGAAGCTATCTGGCTATTATTCTGCCTGGCATCTTTTCTCCGTTTGGTACCTTTCTTCTGCGACAGAGCATGAAAAAGCTCCCAAAGGATTGTCTGGAAGCGGCCGGAATTGACGGTGCGGGATCGTTGAGGGTATTTTGGTCCATCGTACTTCCTCAGATGAAGTCTGGCATGGCAGCTTTAGTGATGTTGGTGTTTATTGAGTACTGGAACGTGGTAGAGCAGGTGATTATCTTTCTCAAAGAATATTACAGACAGCCGCTTTCCGTGTTCCTGTCCTATCTTCCAGCAGAAAATGTCGGTTTGATTTTTGCAGCATCAACGGTTTATATGCTTGTGCCGCTTTGGTTTCTCGCTTTGGGGCAGAAGGATTTAGAACGGGGGATTGAGCTGTCGTCCAGTAAATAGCTTGCATGATATTACAATATGGTACATTTTAGAGAAAAGGAACAGATCGCTCGCAAAGATCATGAATGAAGAAAGGATACAAATCCGCATTGAAACAGAGAATGAATATAAAAAACGTTGGTGCATTTCTGATCGCACTGCTCCTTGTTTTTACTTTCTTGTCAAAGACAATTTATCAGTACAGCCTTCCTACAGTCAGCGCCGATTCTCCGGTTAAAGGGAGACTCCATAAGGTCGAAAACGTAAAAGGAATTGCTGGGTGGAGTACAAAAGGGGAACTGTATGCAGGTTCAGCTGGTTTCGTTGAACAAATTCTGGTTGAGAAAGGACAATCTGTTGTCAAAGACCAACCCCTTCTGCGGCTGTCTTTTTCCGATACGGAAGTAACAGCTGCACGCGAAAAAGAATATGAAATCCAGCAGGTGGATTCTGAGCTTGCAGAGGCTGAAGAAGCTTGTGAAAAGCTAAAAACGCTATACGAAGCAGGAGCAATCTCAAAAAGCGAATATGAGAAGGAGGATAGGAGCAGAAAAGACCTCTATTCAAAGCGAGAAAAGCTTCTGAGGGATCTGACAGATGTGAAGAATGAAGCTGCGTTGACGGTACTTGCACCGGAAGATTGTGTTGTGACCGATCTGCTCGTTCAGAAAGGACAGCGAGTGAATCAAGGAGAAAAGGTGGGAAATTATGGTACCCCTTTGACATTTGGTATCGAGTGCGCCATCCCTCTTGAGAATGATTTTATTGAAAAGGGAGACAGCTGCAAAGTTGGGAACGCTTCTCTGGAGTTTATGGGAACTGTGCTTGATGTTTCCTCAGAAGCAGATAAGAAGAAAGTTCGTATACAAATTCCTGAGATGCAGCAGAAATCAGGAGTTGATGACAGCTCAGAGGTTGATACCGGACTTGTTCTTGAAGAGGCTCTTAATAAGGGAGCACATCTTGGAAGTGAGGCAATCAAGGATGGCGACTCCTTTGATGTGGTATTTGAAAAAGAGAGTCCAGAAGCCCGGATTTTAGTTCCAAACGGAGCCCTTAACCGGGATAGCAGCGGATACTTTCTTTATCAGATCAAACAGCGCAAGGGGTTGCTAGGCAAGGAATTTTATGTTTCAAAGCTAAGGGTTTACATCGGTGATAATGATACTGATGATACTGTAGTCACAGAAGGGATCACCTTTTTTGAACCCATTGTTGTTCAATGTGACAAGGAGCTAAAGGAAGGGGATACGGTGGTTCTGGAAAATGAAGGCGATTTCTTTAAAGATTGACGGCATACGGCTTTTATGGCTGTCTGCTTTAGGCATGCTCATTGTATTGCTTATTCTGCCAGGCTTCGTAAGAAAAGAGAACTGGGACCACTTGATTCTGGTTGCACCAGTTGCTGCGAATACTGCAAGGTTGAGTGGGGATCAACTTGAAAAACGAAATGGAGATCCACTTCTCATCTCTTATGAAATCGAGTCAGAAGTTTCCGTCAAGACATTGAACAACAGTTCGTCTGTGATTTTGAATGCAACAAATGCTTCCTACCCTTTCCTTACTGGTTATCAGATGGTCAGCGGTTCTTTCTTCACGGAAAAGGATCAGAAAGAAAAACGGCGTCTCGCTGTCTTAAATCGAACTGCCGCAGTGAATTTGTTTGGGAGTACAGATATCTGCGGCAATGAACTCACACTGAAAAGGGAGCATTTTACGGTTATCGGGGTAATTGAGGATTCAGGGGGAATCAAAAGTACGGAACCTGTAGCCAGGATCTATATTCCTGTATCAGCTGCAGATGAAAAAGATCCGGCCTCTTTTTTAATGAAAGCGGAACAAGCAGGAGATGAAATCCAGGCGAAATATTTATATAAATCATTGACAGAATCGGAGGGAAGCTACACGTTCTTCTCATTTCATAAAATCATGGGATTGCTGGGGGAACTTATGATAACGGCATTGAGAATCAGTTGTACCGGAATTTGTGTGCTCCTGCTGAAACGGATCAGTAGGGAATGGATGTCTGATTTGGAAGAGTTAAAAGCACTTTTTGCGCATCAGTATTTGAGGGAGCTGATGCGGATGCAAAGACGGTTTCTGAGCAAGCTTGCAGGAAAGTCTTTTCTAATGGCTTCTGCTGCTTTGCTGATCCTGTTTCAATTTCTTGGAATGATTCAGACCGTTACAAAATGGAAAGAGACAGAAGTACTCGGCAGAATCTTCGATACTTCCCCACTTGGTTGCTATGCGCAGCAGCTTCAGCATATTGCGGTACTAATGATGATCCTCATTTCCTTTTTATTCATGAACCTTCTGATTCTTTTTGTTCGCGCAAAAAAATAAGGCGGCATTAACATTCCATACTCACGTTTCCCGAACAACACGCATATAAATATAGTTGAATCAATTCTTGACAGGGAAATAGAGGAGGGATGGCATGCAGGGTACAATAATCAATCATAAAGGTGAGGCGGTGAAATCTGCTGAAATCAGTATTCGTAAAGTGGTGCCTGTAACAGAAGCTGGAGTATCTCATGCAGAGGATGGATCGGAAGATCAACTACAAAAGAACAAATTAGATGAGGTTATCCGCGTGCAAACAGATCAGGATGGGAACTTTACGCTTAATCATCTTGATCCCGATGCAAAATATATCTTCGAGATCAGGCTAAAAGAATCCATCTCTGATCATCAAACCGATAACCTCGCCAATGCTTTTATTGAATTCCCCATTGAATTCCCCATTGAATATCCCATTCGATCTGTTGACACAAAAGGGACTGGGTTTTGGGACGACGATCAGGAAGAGGATGACTGGAACGGCCGAGAAAAGACTGGCTGGGACGATCAAGAAGAGGATGATTGGAATGATTCTGAAGATGGATGGAATAACCGGAAACGGGATGAATGGGATGATTCGCGAGATGAAAAAGACATGAGTCGGGAAGAAGTCTGGAGCTCGAAGCATGCTAAGGTAGAGCCTTTGCCAGAGGAGCCAACCGTAAAGACTGCAGTTGCGGACAATGATGACGACTATGACGACTCGGAATGGTTCGATATTCAAGAGCAAGAGGTAATGGAGCAGTATGCTGGTAATATGATTAAGCAGAAAGAAAATCTTGAGGATAAGCTTATTACAATCAGAAAATACATATGGTAGCGTCAAGTACGGCATTCCGGGTGTATGTGAAAGTTGAAAGTTTATATGCAGAGAAGGGCTTCTTATTCAGAAAGAATCGGAGCCTCTTTTCATTTGCGCAGGAATATTTTATAATGATGAGAGAGCGAAGGCGAAAGGAGCTACTTATGGACAATCTTATGATGGAAGATACGATCCAAGAAGTATATGATCGACTTGAGAAGAATAATTTTTCAACCTTAAAAAGACCCGGAAAACCTATGTGGGATCGCCCTTTGATAGGCTTTGCCAGAGGGGATGATCCCTATTTCGAATTTTTGAAGCAGCACATTGGATCGTTCCACTGGAGCCCAAAGGAAGCATTTCAACTGAAATACCCCGAATCGATACTACAGAGCAGCTTGAGCGTAGTTTCTATGGCATTTCCTCAGACCATGGAAACAAAAGCAGCACAGGCAAGGGAAACCACGGTGCCTGCTAGAGAATGGATTGTTTCAAGGGGCGAATGGGAACCGTTAATGAAGGAGTTTAACGGTAAGCTTACAAAGCGGCTGGAGGATTTGGGAATTCGAAGCGTATCCATCGATCTGCTCCCTGAATTTTCAACTGTTAGAACCAGCCATCTTGGAATTGCTTCCAAATGGTCACACCGCCACATTGCTTACATTAGCGGGCTTGGTACCTTTGGCTTGTCGGAAGGTTTGATTACCGAGAAAGGCAAGGCAGTTCGCTTCACGAGTTTAATCGTTGAAGGTAATTTGAACCCTACCGAAAGAGCATATCTGAGTCCTTATGAATGGTGCTTATTTTATAAGGATGGCAGCTGTGGGGCTTGTATGCGTCGCTGTCCAACAAATGCAATCGCACAAGAAGGCCATGACAAGGATCTGTGCGATGCTTATGAGGAATTCTTCGGTGAAAACCTCTGGCCGCAGGATATTGAACGGGGAGACTATATTCTGGGCTGCGGGCTATGTCAGGCTGGGGTGCCGTGTCAGCATGGCAGGCCGTAGTACACTTTCTGATAAGGGGTGAGAATTGTGGAGGAATCCAGAAAGAATTTAGATGGCAGTAAAGACAGTAAAGAAACGTTGGGACAAATGAAAGAAGCTCTGGAGGATATTTCCAGGAGTAACGGATTAAACGAAATACGCTTCATTGATGCAAAACCACTGCAGCCGGAGGAAATTTATAAAGGAAGACAGCCGAAAGACCTGATGCCGGAAGCCAAATGTCTCATTGTCACAAGCGTTTATATTGGTGGCTTTCGACTGCCGGATCTGGACCTGGAGCTTCATGGCAATATGAGCAGGCTTACTTTGTCAGGGTTTTATTTCAATGTGGTAGAGCCGCTAAATCCCCTTCGGGATTATCTGATCTCCAATGGCTTTAAAGCAATCATCTACGATGGAGTTTTGGAGAAGGATTGTGTTCCTTTAAAACCTGCAGCGATTAAGGCTGGTTTAGGATGGCTTGGGAAAAACACCCTTTTGATCAACAAGAAGTACGGGAGTTTTCAGGCCCTTGGTGGAATCATCACCAATGCGGACCTGTCTGAGACTTACCCGATGCAGGAAGCTTGCTGCGGGAGCTGCAGCTTTTGTGAAGACAGCTGTCCGACTCATGCTGTTTCACGGGGAAGGCTTGACCGGTCGAAATGTTTGTCCAATCTACTGGAAGAAGAGGATTTTCCAGAGGCTATCCATGAGATGAAGGATAACTATTTCTTTGAATGTGATATCTGTCAGGAAGCTTGCCCTTGGAATAGAAAGCATATGGCCGCACCTCTCCAAACGGGAAATACTCTGGCGAAAGACCGTCAAAAAGAACTGATGGAGCTCTTTCGATTCGACACCCTTCTGGATATGAGTGAGCACGAATATAAAAAAAAGATATTGCCGCTTCTTACCGGTGTTGATTTGCCCTATAAGCTGTTCCGAAGAAATGTACAATTGGCTTATCGTTACAAGCATAAGGCATTCCGTTAATAAGGTAGGGGTTATAAGGGATAAAAAGGAGATTAATATGCAAAAGGATATCAAACTATATAATGTCATGTTCCCTATCTGGTTTTTAATTGTTTTTCCCATTGCGTGGATCATTATCCTTCCAGTCAATTTCATCATTGACAGTTTGGTTTTATTGATTAGCGCCAGAGTTTTAAAGCTCACAAACCTCAAGGGTATCTATAAAAAAAGCATTCTAAAAATCTGGATGATCGGTTTTGGAGCTGATTTCATCGGTGCCGGAATCTTATTCCTTTCAACGACTGGATCCGGTGTTTGGTACGAGTACCTGAATGCTGTTTCGTGGAACCCATTTGACAACTGGTATGCGATTCTCTTTGTAACCTTTGCGACGGCGGTTACTGGAATTCTGATCTACTTCGGCAATTTAAAGCTGGTATTTCAAGGGATGATGGATATCGAGCAGAGAAATAAAAAGTTGCTGGCATTGGCACTTGCGGTTTTCACTGCACCCTATGTATTCTTTTATCCAAGTGCATTGATCAATGGAGGCTCCTGGGATCAACTCGACTTTTTGACAAATCACATTGTAAAAAGCAGTGAATTCAGATTGGAAGCCGATCCGGGCACCGGCAGTTCTCAAAACCCGATGGTGTTATATGATTATCAGAGTGAAATAAAGGATGCCATCAATACCGCTGAGAAAATATCTAACGATAGTGCAATGAATTCCCAACCGGATTACACTTTCTATTTCTATAATAGGGATTATACTGAGAGAAAGGAAATTCCGCTGTGGCTTGAGAATGAAGAGGTATATTTTAGGTATCAGAATAATTGGTATATCTTGAATCAGCAGAAGTTTCCCACGATGAAAGAAATGCTGGAGGATATCCAGGAGACAAAAGGGAAAAAACAATTTAAGCTCATACCGGAACCAGAAACGGCGAAGGCCGGTGACCCGACCAACGTAGATAAGGAAGGAAAACGAAAAGACTCATATTCTATTTTCGAAACCAGCAAATCCCTGTATTATTTTCCGGACAAGGACTATTTCTACACTGCAGTGATACAGTTTGAGGGAATGGAGCAAATGGATCTTTATGTGGCATTGGAAAAAGGACTGGTTTCTCCCCAGGAATTGATTGACTATGGAATGGCACTTGCGGAAGAAGCTAGAAATCAATAGAATCAAATAAAGAAGTTATGAAGCACCATGGTGCAAGAAACAAACCATGATGCAAGAAACAAACCATAGGAGGAAAAAAAATGAAAGTATTATTAGTGAACGGCAGCCCCAATAAAGAAGGCTGTACCTTTACTGCGCTGTCAGAGGTGGCTGGCGCGCTGCAGAAGCAAGGAATTGAAACGGAAATCTTCCATATCGGTAGAAAACCAGTTCACGGATGCATTGCTTGCGGACGCTGTGAAGAACTTGGGCGATGTACCTTTGACGATGATATCTGCAATGAATTGACTGGGCGTATGATTGCAGCCAACGGAATTATCATCGGATCACCAGTATATTATGCAGGACCCAACGGGGCTCTTTGCGCCCTGCTTGACCGTGTCTTTTTCTCCAGCTCCCATAAGTTCTCCAATAAACCGGCAGCAGCAGTTGTCAGTTGCAGAAGAGGCGGTGCTACCGCTGCTTTCGACAGGCTGAATAAGTACTTTACCATATCTCGTATGCCGCTGGTTTCTTCTCAGTATTGGAATATGGTGCATGGGTTTACTCCAGACGATGTCCGCAAAGATCTGGAAGGACTGCAAATCATGCGTACGCTTGGAGATAATATGGCTTGGATGCTGAAATCAATAAAAACAGCAAATCAGATGATGCCGGAGAAAGAACCATGGGTTATGACCAACTTCATCCGATAGTACTTTGAGATTTTTTTCAATTGTATACAAAAAAGCGGCTTCATTTACTTGCAGCCGCTTTCGTTTTAGATAGATATCAGCGAAACGTAGGCAGATCCAGAAGATTGTCGACGGGATAGGAGTTTGGATCTGTGCGAAGAAACTCGCCGCCATCCTTGCCACGTATGGCTATGACACCGTCTATCAGACCTTCTTTTGCCTGTAGGATTGCGTGATTGATGGGGAGAATTGTTCCATTTTCAAGCATGACATCGGAAATATTCCCCTCGTGATCCTTCTTGATTTTGGAAATTTTTGCGTTTACTGTGAATCTCTCTGCCATATCATGAACCTCCTTCTGATGACCTCTAGTTTTGCTCGGTGATCAGGAAAATATACATAAAATGGACCGATGAAAATTTGCGGAAAATTGTCGTTCTATGTTATAATTAGTGAAAAGATGGGCGATAAAAAATTTGGAAGAGAAGAGCTTGTTATGAAAATAAAAGAATTAAAATTTCCCGTTGTTTTTCATGAAGAATCAATGGTTGGATATGGCGGAAACCAAGAGTGGTTTACGGAAATTATGAAACAAAGGGCGGGTTGCGGCTGCACAAGTGGAGCAAACCTGGCAGCATATTATGCATCGAATTTTTCGGCTATGAATTCTGTATATGATGGCAACCGAGAGAGCTTCAGCCAAGGGGAGTATCTCAGTGCCATGGAGAAAATGTATCGGTATATGACGCCGGGCGTGATGGGATACCCCTATGTACGCAAGTTTGGAAATCAATTCGTTAAATTCTGTGCAGAGCATGGAATCTATCTGGAGCCGGTTTACTGTCTGAAGTTCAATAAGACTGAAGACGCTGTAGCTTACATGAAGGAATGTATTGATGAAGGACACCCCATAGCGCTCTTGATCCTGTTTCATCGAGCTCACTCCTTGAAAGAAGATAATTGGCATTGGGTAACAATAACCGGATATGCAGAGGATGAAGACGGTCTGGAAAATCTTGAGGTTATTATGTCAAACTGCGGCGAACGTCAGATTGTCAAAGGAAGTGAGCTATTTGAGGTTCACAGAAGGAATACAATAAGAATGGTCAGTTTCCGGTTTCAGCAGGAACATCTATAACAAGGGCATAGAAACCAAACTGTTCGGAAAAGAAAAGTATTAATCATAAAATTGACACAAAATCAAGCTGCACAGTGCTGGTGCAGCTTTTTCAATGTCAAAAAATCATTGTAATTATTGATAAAAGGTACCTTTGCGCATGGAAAAGTGTGTTTTCAGCATCGAAATTTCCTAGAAGATACGTTATAATAGGTTCAAGGCTGAAGGAAAGAATCTTTGGAGGAACTATTAATGAATATCATCGGTAATGTTATCTGGCTGGTTTTTGGAGGCATATTAGGGGCGATTGTGTGGCTAATCGCAGGATTACTCTTGTGTGTAACCTTGATTGGCATTCCTTTCGGACTGCAATGTTTCAAGATTGCAGGGTTTGTTCTATGGCCCTTTGGAAGGGATGTTGATATTGGATATTTCGGCGCGGGAGGTTTGATCTTCAACGTAATCTGGATCGTACTTTTAGGATGGGAATTGGCCATTGCACACCTTGTGGTCGGGGTGCTTTTCTGTATTACAATAGTTGGAATACCTTTTGGGGTTCAGCATATTAAACTTTCCAAACTTGGGCTGGTTCCCTTTGGTGCCAGAATCTATTGGAGCTGATTCTATTTTCAGATCTAGCGTTGTTTTTATCTGAAAAGGGGAAAAGTAAATGGAGCAATTGACGAAGGAGGGAAATCTATGGGTAATATAGCGGCTTTCTTTGATATTGACGGAACAATTTTAAGAGAAGGCCTCATTAGTGAAATGTTTAAGAAGATGATCCGGTACGAGTTGATTGACAACAGCAAGTGGTATCGGGATGTGGAACCCGCCTTTCGTCAATGGAATAAGCGACTGGGGGACTATGACCTTTATCTGCAGAAAATGGTGGATATCTATACTGAGACGGTAAAACTTACAAACCCGTACCATATTCAGCATATTGCAAAAAAAGTCATTGAACAAAAAGGTGAGCGGGTTTACACTTATTCACGGGACAGAATTAAATGGCATAAAGATCAGGGCCATACCGTTATCGCAATTTCCGGTTCACCAATAGAGCTGGTCTCTGAAATGTCAGCCTTATATGGGATGGATGACTATCGAGGTACCGTTTATGAGATTGGCGCTGACGGTGCGTACAGCGGCTCAATTCTGCCCATGTGGGATTCAAAAAGCAAGCACAAAGCGGTGCTCGAAATGACCGAGAAACACAGTCTGAATCTAGCAGCATGCTATGCTTATGGCGATACAGCAGGAGACTTTTCCATGCTAAAGCTGGTGGGAAACCCCTATGCAGTGAATCCCACCAGAGAACTGATCACTCAAATTCTGGCAGATGAGAAGCTGAGAAGGGAAATCTCGGTGATCGTTGAAAGGAAGGATGTCACATATCAATTGAACGTAGATTGTCTGGAGCTTATCTAGAATTTACAAACATATTTAACGGAGGTAAAAGAACTTGTTTCAGGAATTATTAAAGGCAGCATTACTTGGAATTGTGGAAGGGATCACGGAGTGGCTTCCTATCAGCAGCACAGGACATATGATTCTTGTAGAAGAATTTATTAGATTAAAAGCGTCACCGGAGTTCATGGAGATGTTTCGGGTTGTCATACAGCTAGGCGCTATCATGGCAGTAGTCCTGTTGTATTTTCATAAATTGAACCCCCTTTCACCGAGTAAATCCCTGCAGCAGAAAAAGGACACCATGTCCATCTGGTATAAAGTTATTATTGGTATGCTTCCGGCAGCATTGATCGGAATTCCGCTGGATGATTGGCTTGACGCACATCTTTATAATTATCAAACCGTAGCAGTCACACTGATTCTGTATGGTGTACTTTTTATTGTAATCGAAAACCGCAATAGGAGAAGAAGAGCCAGGATAGAGAACTTTAAGGAGCTAAGCTATAAAACTGCTCTTATGATCGGAGTCTTTCAAGTATTGTCATTGATACCGGGTACATCCCGTTCTGGTGCAACCATACTAGGAGGGATTCTGCTTGGAACATCCCGCTCTATTGCAGCAGAATATTCATTCTTTCTGTCTATTCCCGTCATGTTTGGTGCCAGTGCGTTGAAGCTTGTAAAGTTTGGATTTGACTTTACCGGTGAAGAATTGATGATTCTGCTTGTTGGAATGGTAGTAGCCTTTGTGGTTTCCATCCTTGCGATAAGATTCCTCATGGGTTATATTAAGCGGAATGACTTCAAGGTATTCGGCTGGTACCGGATTGTTTTGGGGATTCTTGTTCTGGGATATTTCCTGCTGTTTCATTAGGAAACGCTCATTCATTCCGTGTGCGCCTCTGATCGGCTAATTTTACGACCATCTGCGCACACTCTATCAAATCAGAGCTTCCTTAGGGAGAAGACTAAAATAAGTCTGTGAAAAGAGGCTGTTGTGCTAATGTGAAGAATTAGTGTACGGCTTCTTTTTATTTATAGCGTTTCGTTTACAAAATAATAAAGAAAGAGAAAGCAGATAATTGTTTACAAAATTCGATTCATTCGTCTTGATAAAATAAAATTCCTTCTTATTTAATATATGTTTGCAAATTTCGTCTATTTATGTTAATGTGTAATCTGTTTGTAGTTGACTTTTGGAGAACAATGCCCTGAATTTGCACGGCTTACTTCAAAAATTATCATTCATTTGGAGGAATTTATGAGTACTGGAAAAAATCTGTCAAACATCGCTAATCCATCACCCCTTGGTCTTCTCGGTTTTGGAATGACGACCATTCTGCTGAACTTACATAATGCAGATCTCATTCCGCTTTCCATTGTAATTGTGGCCATGGGATTTGCACTTGGCGGCTCGGCACAAATCATTGCGGGAATTATGGAGTTCTTTAAGAATAATACCTTTGGAGCAACCGCTTTTACCGCATACGGCTTTTTCTGGCTGTCGCTGATCGTAATTTGGCTCAACCCTGCGAAAGTTATGACAGCTGCAGATGATAAGAGCATGGGCTACTATCTTTTATTATGGGGAATCTTCTCAGCATTTATGTTTATTGGAACCCTGAAGCATAACCGTGCAACACAGTTTGTGTTCTTTACCCTGACGGTTCTCTTTTTCATGCTTGCTGTCGGTGATTTTGCAGGTAGCCATGCTATCAAGAGTGCGGCAGGTTGGGTTGGCATTATCTGCGGAGCATCTGCTGTTTACAATTGTGTGGCACAGGTGGTTAATAATGAGTTCGGAAAGAATATTCTCCCGCTTTAAATCTTTCGATGCTATTTTTTATTAAAAATAAGATAAGATAAGATTATGTTGCGGTGGTAAATCTATTTGCCTATAAGAACTTGCAAACAAATAGACAAATGAAGAACAAAGAAAAGGGTTACCGGCATGGGAGCAGCTGCTTCTATGCCGGTATTTTATTGCACCTTGAAATTCAGTGATTCAGAAGGCCTTGCTAGGATCTCGCGGGAGCACGTGTTAAAAACTGGAAGCGATTAATTTCGTCTAAATGATCACAGGAATAGATCGATTTGACATTATATTCACAAATGGAAGGATATGGAGTTAAACGACTCAAACTAAAAAATGTATTTGTTTGCTGTACATGTAACCGGTATTACAAAAAAATACTCAAAATTAAACGTTTTGTGATTATTTTCTTATTTACAATTTTGCTGCCAACAGATATAATTTACTCGTCAAATAATTAACGGTTATGATTCTGTGAACTCGAAAACGATAAGGAGGAATACTATGAATTTACAAGATACTGGAAGCCAATGTGCTTGCGGATGTCAGAGCGGGTTCGACTTTACTGAGCTGGATTTGTTTATCGAAAAGGTCAAGGACATGCAGGGAAACCTGATTGTGATCCTTCAACAGGCTCAGAATATTTACGGGTATTTGCCCAGGGAAGTCATCGCTTACATATCCAAAAGAACAGGCAATACACAGGCAAAGATATATGGTGTAGCGACTTTCTACACCCAATTCAGATTACAACCTATCGGCAAAAATCTCATCATGCTGTGTCAGGGGACAGCGTGCCACGTCAGCGGTTCACAGGAAATTGAAGCCGCGATTTGCGATGAATTGCATATTGCGGATGGAGATACGACAGAGGACGGACTATTTACACTTAACAATGTGGCATGTCTTGGATGCTGCAGTCTTGCACCTGTTATGATGATCCAGAATGCCTCGTGGGAGGAAACCTACGGAAACCTTACAAAAGAGAAGGTCTTGGATATTTTGAATCAGATCAGAGAGAAAGAAGCAAAGGAGGCGTAATATGAAAATAGTAGTTGGACAGGGTAGCTGCGGTATCGCCTCTGGAGCAAAAAAGGCGGAAGCAAAATTCAAAAAATATATCGAAGAAAACAACTTGAATGCGGAAGTAACCATCTCCGGCTGTATCGGAAGCTGCTATCTGGAACCCATTGTCGATGTAATTGATGAGAATGGTGCTTTAATCAGATATGTGCATCTGACTTCAGATAAGGTGGAGCGTGTTGTCCGGGAGCATCTGATTGGTGGTAAGCCTGTTGAAGAGTATTTGATACCCGAATCAGGACGGTACTTCTTAGAAAAGCAGACTAGAATCGCGCTCAAAAACTGCGGAATCATCAATCCGGAGAATATTGAGGATTATGTATCTGCGGGAGGATATCAGGCTCTTAAAAAAGCACTTTTTGAAATGGACGGAGATCAGATTTGCAGGGAAATTGAAAAGTCAGGACTGAGGGGCAGAGGCGGCGGCGGTTTCCCAACAGGTAAAAAATGGGTACAGGTAAAAAGTCAGAAAGAGCCGGTAAAGTATATTGTTTGTAACGGTGACGAGGGTGATCCGGGTGCATTTATGGATCGTAGCGTTATGGAAGGTGATCCCCATAAGATGCTGGAAGGCATGATTATTGCCGGAATTGCTACCGGAGCGCAGGTCGGATATATCTATGTCCGTGCAGAGTATCCCCTCGCAGTCCACAGATTACAGGTGGCGATCGCACAGGCAGAAAAAGCTGGTTACCTGGGAGAAGACATCCTTAACAGCGGTTTCAATTTCTCAATCAGAATTAACTTGGGGGCGGGAGCATTTGTCTGCGGAGAAGGAAGTGCACTTACGGCATCTATTGAGGGCAATAGAGGGATGCCTCGTGTCAAACCGCCGCGTACGGTTGAGCAGGGACTTTTTGGAAAGCCCACCGTCTTGAATAATGTAGAAACCTTTGCTCATGTATCCTATATTATTCTCAATGGAGCAGAGGGTTATCGAAAGATCGGGATCGAGAAAAGCCCTGGAACGAAGGCGTTTGCACTTACTGGAAATGTAAACAATACAGGATTAATTGAAGTTCCTATGGGAACACCTCTCCGAACAGTTATCTTCGATATCGGCGGAGGTGTTAGAAATGGAAAATCCTTTAAAGCGGTTCAGATCGGCGGACCTTCCGGCGGCTGCCTAACGGAGAAGCACCTGGATATGAGTCTTGATTTCGATTCGCTGACAAAAGCCGGCGCAATGATTGGATCAGGCGGGCTTGTGGTAATGGATGAGGACACCTGCATGGTTAGCATTGCGAAATTCTTCATGAATTTCACCGAGCATGAATCCTGTGGAAAATGTGTTCCCTGCAGAGAAGGTACTCATGTAATGAATGAAATCCTGGATGATATCGTAAACGGCAGGGGCAGCATCGACCAGATCGACTTGCTCCTGGATCTTGCAGATACCATTACAAATACGGCTCTCTGCGGACTGGGTAAAACGGCAGCATCGCCGGTAGTGAGCACCATCAGAGAGTTTAAAGATGAATACGAAGCTCATGTGATCGACAAGTATTGTCCCACAGGGAGCTGCCAAGGCCTAAAACGGATTGTTATTGATGCGGATAAGTGCAAAGGCTGTTCAAAATGTCAGACCGTCTGTCCGGTAAATGCCATTACAGGGGAGCGTAAAAAACCGTATCTAATAAATTTGGCTACTTGTATTAAGTGTAAAAGATGTATTGACTCCTGCCCATTTAAGGCAATCGTTGAGAATTAAGAGAGGAAGGTGAACAAAGTGACTACTGCAAATAAATTTATGGTGATTAACGGTGAACGGGTTCCCTTTTCCGGAGAAAAGAATATTCTCAGTGTGGTTCGAAAAGCGGGAATTGATTTGCCGACTCTGTGCTATTACTCTGAACTGTCGGTATACGGCTCCTGTAGAATGTGCATGGTTGAGGATCAGCGAGGAAATATTATAACAGCTTGTTCCACACCGCCGAAAAACGGTATGGAGATTAAAACCAATACTCCCAGATTGAAAAAGTATAGAAAGAACATTTTAAGGCTGTATCTTGCATCTCATAATAGAGAATGTACTACCTGTCCAAGAAATACCACTTGTAAGCTTCAGGATCTTGCAATTCGGTTCGGTATTGAAGAGATTAAGTTTGATAAAACGGATAAGGCATGGAAAGACGAATATAAAATTGACAATTCCAGTCCTTCCATTACGAGAGATCCCAATAAGTGCATTCAGTGCGGCGACTGTGTCCGTATGTGCAACGAAACCCAAAACGTGGGAGCCATCGATTTTGCTCTTCGCGGCTATGAATTAAAAGTATGTCCTGCCTTTGATATGCCGCTTGCTGAAACAGAATGCGTCAACTGCGGTCAGTGCGCAGCTGTGTGCCCAACAGGAGCGGTTACTATTAAAAACGACGTACCTTCTGTATGGAAGGCAATTTATGATGATAAGAAACGAGTTGTAGCGCAAATCGCTCCGGCAGTCCGGGTTGCTCTGGGAGAGGAATTTGGAATCAGCAAGGGAGAGAATGTTATGCCTCTGATCGTTGCTGCCATGAGAAAAATTGGTTTCGATGAGATTTATGACACCTCATTTTCAGCGGATCTAACCGTCATTGAAGAAACCAATGAGTTTTTGGGTAAGCTGGAGAGCGGCGCAAAACTTCCGTTGTTTACTTCCTGCTGTCCGGCATGGGTCAGTTATGTTGAGGAAAAGCACCCTGAACTAATGCCCCAGGTTTCAACTTGTAAGTCCCCTCAGCAGATGTTTGGTTCTGTCATCAAAGCGTATGCAAAAGATAAGTACCAGGATGACGAAAAAGAAACCATCGTTGTATCCGTTATGCCTTGCACAGCAAAGAAAGCGGAAGCAGGCCGTGCTGAATTTGTAACAGAAGGAAGCAAGGATGTTGATATCGTACTAACGACAAAAGGACTTGCAGATATGATTTACGAATCGGGAATAGTATTTAAAGAGCTTGAACCCGAAGCCCTTGATATGCCCTTTGGAATGTACAGCGGAGCTGGGTTGATCTTCGGCGTAACCGGGGGAGTAACCGAAGCTGTAATTAGAAAGGTCATCAAAGATAAGAGCCATGCCAGCATCAATAATGTCAAGTTCTGCGGAGCCAGAGGAATGGAAGGAATCAAGGAGTTTGACCTTCCTCTAGAGGACGGAGAAACCGTCTTAAAGATTGCGGTGGTCAGCGGGCTGGGCAATGCGGAACAGCTGATTCGAAAGATGGAAGCCGGAGAAGCTTTCTACCACTTCATTGAAGTGATGGCCTGCCCCGGTGGTTGTATCGGCGGTGCCGGTCAGCCTTTCGGACTGCGAAATACCAAAAGACTGAGAGCGGAATCTATCTATGCATCCGATAAGCAGACTCAGCTTCGCCATGCAGATGAAAACCCTGTAATTCCGGACCTTTATAACACGCTCCTGAAAGACAGAACCCATGAACTGCTGCATGTGCACTATCATAAATAAAAGATGTCACAATCAAAGCATGATCATAAATAAAAATGGAACGATAAGAAACTTGTCTTATCATAAAAGCAAAACGGCTTGCCCAAAGGGGCAGGCTGTTTTGTTTGCGGCTACGGCTGCTGATGTCGTTTTTTGTGCCTGTTCAGCGTCGATGGGAGTAAACCTCTGAATAGGAGCAAATTTCTCCTGCGACATTGAGAAATTGTCCTTTATTTACTTGATTTATTCGTTCAAAAGGTCATATACTATATAAGCGGAGTCTGTATTTCGTCACGATAAGAACGTTATACGAGTACGGCATGTTAGTCCGCCGATGACATCATAAAGGACGAAGTAAAATGAAAAAAGAAATCACAGCAAAGAACACGCAGCTAGCAACGATTTTAGTTGTCGTTATTACTGCATTCATCACGACCTTTACTGGCAGTGCATTGAATCTTTCCATACCGGCTATGGGAAGTGAGTTTCAAGCCAGTGCTACATTGATCGGCTACATTGTGACAGGATATATTCTGGCTGCAGCTGTACTGGCGGTTCCCTTCGGTCGATTGGCTGATCTAACGGGACGGAAGCGGATCCTCGTTGCAGGGATATTAATTTTTGCGCTCTGTTCTGCAGGCTCAGCTTTTGTTAATTCCATTCAAATGCTTTTGACGCTGCGAATCGTTCAGGGAATTGGAGCGGCAATGATCTTCAGTACCAATACAGCGGTTCTGATCAGCGCTTTTTCTTCGGAAAAAAGAGGAAAGGTTCTGGGGTATTCTATTGCATCCACCTATATTGGGCTTTCTGCTGGGCCTGTGGTCGGCGGTTTTTTGAATCATTATTTTGGATGGCGGTCGATCTTTATCCTGACCGCTATTGTCAGCTTGATCGTCTTCTTAATCGCAGCGAAAAAACTCCCGGCAACAAAACCACAATGTGAAGATCAGGAGTTTGACATACTAGGCAATATCCTCTATATTGGAATGATCACCCTAATTATGTTTGGACTGTCGGCAGTTTCGACGCTTTCTTATGCCAAATTTCTCATTGTGGTAGGAATTGTATTGTTTGTGCTCTTTGTATTGCATGAATTAAAAGTCAAATCACCCATAGTAGAGGTGAGGCTTTTTGCCAGTAATATTGGTTACACCTTTTCAAACCTTGCCGCACTTTTAAACTATGGAGCAACCTTTGCACTGGGATATCTATTGTCCATCTATCTGCAGGTTGTAATGGGCTTTGATTCTCAGATTTCGGGGCTGATACTCATCAGCCAGCCGTTAATGATGGCAATTTTATCACCATATGCAGGGAGGCTGTCGGATCGAATCTCTCCGTTCAAACTGGCTTCACTGGGGATGGGACTTTGTGCCCTTGGCTTGTTTTCCTTTATTTTCATTTCTGGACAATATCCTTTCCCCTTGATTATACTGAATCTGGTCGTTGTGGGAATTGGATTTGCATTCTTTTCATCGCCAAACACCAATGCGGTTATGGCTTGTGTCGAAAAGCAGGATTATGGTGTGGCTTCATCTATCCTGGCGACCATGAGATCCATAGGACACAGCCTGAGCATGGCGGTCGTAACCTTTATTGTTGCGAAACAGATGGGGGAAGTTACCCTTGCAGAAGCAGATCCGGGATTGCTGATTCAGACAATGCACATTTCATTCATCGTGTTTACCTGTGTCTGTACCGTTGGTATTTTCATTTCGTTAAAAAGGAAAAGTCCCGGTCAAGACAGAGATAAATAAATCTGTCACGCTGCCATACGGCATATATCGTTGATTCATGGTCATATCGGTTGACAAGGTGGTGCTATGCTTTATCGATCGATGCCAATCACCGCTTAAGAAGGAAAGAGGGAAGAATTTATGAGAAAAGTAGTTTTTATGTTTGTAAGTGCAAGTATCACTGAAGCGAGAAGGATGGAAATGGATCTCGGACAGGGATTGATGATCATGGTCGGTGTTTCAGGTTATGACATGGCCTGTGAAGAAGCAAAAAAACTTGCTGATGAGGACGGTGTCATTTTGATCGAGCTATGCGGTGGTTTTGGAACCATCGGACATGCCAGGGTAACGGAAGCGGTGGAGGGAAAAGTCCAGGTAGGTGTTGTCCGTTTTGACAATCATCCGGGTTACGAGAATCAGTCCGGCGATTCCAAATGGCTGTAAGTACAACCTAAAACAATTTCTGTGGAGACATCTTTTCCCAGAGATTGGGTTGAAGTGTTATCTATGAATATGAACAAATGTTTCAAGCTCCGGTTTTCCGGAGCTTGCTTTGATTTTTCCCAAGTCTGCCCGTTTTGTAGATCATAGAGATGTTCGTTGTCACTGGCGCCTAGTTTCCTTTGACTTCAAATATCTATAAATGGTAGAATGTAGCAGTAAAGTATACAGCTTGGAAAAAACCCTGAAGAGAATAAGGGGAAAAGATGGCTGTTCGTGGAATCAAAGGGGGAATTGAGGATGAATGTTAGAAAATTGATCATAAGTCTGCTGTTGACAGCGTTGACAGCGACTATGATAAGCAGCTGTGGCCAAGGGGGAATCGGAGATGCTTTTGGATTTCTGGAAAAGGGTCGGCTTCATCTCGCGGCCAAGGATTATCCCAGAGTAGATGGCTCTACCGCCACCATACCGCTTTCCGAAGCTTTTGCTGCGGCAGTTATGGGTGTGGACCTGGAAGAGGCGAGACAATATATTGAACATAATAAAACCCATGAAGCATATGTCAATCTCATTGATGGAAAGGCTGATATTATCTTTGTCACATCCCCATCGGAAGAGGAACTTTCCTACGCGCGGGAGAAAAATGTTGAGCTTGATGTTGTGCCTGTAGTTAGCGAAGGCTTCGTATTTTTGACAAATTCGGAGAATCCGGTCAAAGGGCTTACTCTCCAGCAAATTAAAGATATTTATACGGGGAGAATAACTAGCTGGAGCGAGGTCGGCGGCGGCAGCAAAGAGATTATCGCTTATCAGAGGCCGGAAAACTCAGGCAGTCAGACTGGCATGCTGGATCTTGTCATGGATGGAGAGAAACTCATGAGTCCGCCCATGGAACAAGTTGTAGCAGAGATGGGAATGCTCGTCGATCAGGTAGCGGTTTACAACAATGAAGAAGAAGCTATCGGATATTCCTATTATTATTATGTGACCGATATGTGGCAGAATAAGAACGTAAAGCTGCTTGAAGTAGATGGAGTATATCCCGATAAGACGACCATAAGTGACGGGCGCTATCCTGTGCGCACTGCATATTACGCAGTACTCCGGGCTGATGAGCCGAAAGGAAGTAATGCCAGAAAGCTGCTCAAATGGATCCTTGGTGAGGAGGGGCAGAGAACTGCTGAGGAGGCCGGATATGTTCGATTGGGTAAAAATTAGGAGAGCTGCAGGAGTTATTTTGTTGAGCATATGCCTCGCCTCTGCCTTTTGGGGCTGCGGGGGGAGGCCGGAAACCACGCGGCAAGAGGGAGAAAAAAGCTGGGAACGGACGGTTCCTTCCACAGGAATCAATGCTCCGCTAATGATCAATTATATCGTGAACAATCCTCTGACCATCGATGAAGTAAAGGAAGGGGACGGCAAGGAATTTGACTATACGTACCTGAGGATAAGCGGTTTAAAAGATCTTGAAGTGCAAAAGAAGATCAATGACAAAATTAAATCGGTTTATGATCAGCTTCGAATTCAGGATCTGCCTCCGTACCGGGGAGTCAAGATTCGCGTGCCGGATGGATATACCGTAGCCTCAGAACAAATTTATGCAAGCACTTTGGGAAATTTCAACAACATTTTATCGGTTATGCTTGAAAAAAGTGCTGTCTGGCAGCCAGAGGGAAACCAAGGGAATTCCAATGACAAAGCATTTTATGAGACTGCACGGTATGTTTCAGAAATGGAAACTCTGAATTTTGATCTTAACACCGGTGAAGAGTTTAAACTGGCTGATCTGTTCTGTGACAACGTTGATCCATCTGAAAGGATCAATCATTATATGAGCGGCTACCTTTCGGAATCAGGCGCAGATTCGGAGGGCTATTCTCCAAGGATGCTCAGCGGAAACATAAAGATGGTTGAAGCGTTCAAAGGCCTTTCAGGAGATCAGAAATTCGGCGTCTATCCCTTTGGATTAACTCTTGTGTTTGACTATCGAACTCCGCAGTTTGATACACAATGTGCTGCTGCTACAACTGTCATTAACTATAGCGATCTGGGAAATGTGCTCTCTTTTGCCAAGCGTTTCTATGAAGAAGGTTCAGAGAAAGAGCTTTACGTTTCTTCAGAACCGACTGTTAAATCGCTGATTGGCAAGGGCAGAGTGAACGAAGTCTCTGGTAATGAATCATTCAAGGTGGGAAATGTCAGTGTATCTCGTTCCTGGAGATACTCTGCATCATTGCCGGAAGGGATGCAGAAAAAACTAAGAGATATGCGCGAAACCGATCCGCGGGAACTGGAGAAAATTAATGCATCTTACAAAGCTCTAGCGAAGTTAAATGGCAATGACGACAAAGAAGGCTCCTGCGAAATCTATGTAGGCAGTTATCAATATGGGAATTATATCAACGTCACGAGCAGCATGAATTTCTATGTGATGGAACAGTTTGCCCAGGAGATGGATTACTCCTGCTATGATGCTGACACTTTGGAACCGTTGAAATTGAAAGATGTATTTCGGGAAGGATTTGATTATAAACCACTGGTGCTTCAGGTGATCAAGGAAGCATATGAAGAAGGAATCAATGAAGATATCGCTCAAGAGATCTATGATAAGATCGAAGGTTTCAATTTATCCTCTGATGAAATTTATATCCCCATCACAAAGATCAATGAGTATGGAAATTCCTATGACACAAACCTGTATATCCCTTTTTCACAAATTGGTTGTGATAATCTTGAGATTTTCCATTAATGGAGAACATACAGAGGCGCAGGCAGGATATGTTCAATAGATGAAAAACATTGTTTATCCGCCCTCGCCAGTGGTATAATTAATAAAATAAGGATCAAGATAAGTTATAACTGCCGTAAGTTTTTTTGCGGCTCTGGTAAAAGTAACGAGGAAAATCTTATGAAAAAAATGGCGGATGTTCTGGATGTTATTGACCAGAGCACGGCAAAGGTGATGCTTTATAAGCATAAAAAGTGTTCCGGATGCGGTTCCTGCAATAAGCATATGCATCCAGGTTCCATCGTAGATGCGTTCAATCCTGTGGGAGCCCAAAAGGGAGACATGGTGGATGTGAACGTAATCAAGAAGTTTTCAATCAAAGAGTTTCTTGTGGGTTACGTGTTGCCTGTAGCATCATTTTTTGCAGGTTTGCTCCTTGGAGGAATGCTATTTCCGGGTATGAACGGAGGCGGTTTCACTGTTATTCTTGCGTTTTTTCTCCTTGCTGTATCCATTGCCGTTAATGTAAGGTACAGGCGGAGCTTTAAACCGGAATATTCGGTGACGATCATAAAACGAATTGCTCCCGCTGAACCCAGGCTGTAAGAGGATTCTCCCTGCTAGGCCGAGATTATAATTGCATCAATTTGTTCATCCTGCCAGTAATGGTATTAATATGGAGGTATTTTATGAAGGACATTGTATATCTAACGGACGAGACCTATGAAAGTGAAGTGATGGGAGCTGAGGTTCCTGTTCTTGTTGATTTTTATGCAGACTGGTGTGGTCCCTGCAAAATGATTGGACCTGTTATTGAAGAATTGGCCGCAAAATATGAAGGCAAGGCAAAAATCTGCAAAATCAATATAGACGAGCAGCGCAAGCTGGCAATTGCAAATAAAGTAATGAGCATCCCTACTCTATTCTTCATTAAAGATGGTGAGGTAAAGGAGCGTATTTCCGGAGCATTGCCACAAAA
Source organism: Clostridiales bacterium (assembly GCA_015243575.1). NCBI lineage: Bacteria > Bacillati > Bacillota > Clostridia > Peptostreptococcales > Anaerovoracaceae > Anoxybacterium > Anoxybacterium hadale. Next base: position 1,892,985 of record CP042469.1, on the reverse strand, counting down.
CGTTCTCGAAGAAAAGCTGGACGCTCTGATTACTATTTAGTCGCTCCGACTAGTAAGATCGTCTGAATCTTTTCGAACAGAATTCGGTAATATTTCTATAAACTTAATGAATCCAATCAGGTTTTAGCAAACCATACGGAAGAGTTGAGGCTTTATGTTCTCCATTGCATTTTTAGATATGTCTGCATTAATAACGGGGCTTTTCCTGATCAATTTTATTATCGCACTGACGATTATATTTTTGGAAAGGAAAAACCCCTCTGCTACTCTGGCCTGGATCATGATTCTGTTTCTCGTTCCTGCGGCAGGGATTATTTTTTATTTTTTGTTTTCACAAAATATCGCACGGCAGAGAATCTTCAGGATGACAAAATATGAGGAAGCAATCATTAATGCGTCTTTAAATGAGCAAATCACAGCCATCAAGCGTAGTGAATTTGTGTTTTCAAATCCCGAATCCAAGAAATGGCAGGATATGATCAGGCTCCATCAAAGTTACAGCGAGTCATTTTTTACACAGGACAACAAGATCACGGTGCTGACTGATGGGAATCACAAGTTTGCAAGCCTGCTGAAGGATATTCGAAATGCAAAGCAATCCATCAACATCATGTATTTTATCGTGAAGAATGATAGCATGGGCCGTCTCCTCATCGATGCACTTACTGCTAAGGCAAGAGAAGGAGTCGAAGTGAGATTTTTGATTGATGCAATGGGAAGTCGTCAAATTTCGAAAAAACACCTGGAACCTTTCAAGGAGGCGGGTGGGCAGTATGCTTACTTCTTCCCACCCATGTTCAAATATCTGAACCTTAAGCTGAATTACAGAAACCACAGGAAATTAGTCGTAATTGATGGTGCAGTGGGTTATTTGGGCGGCTTTAATGTAGGAAATGAATATGTAGGAAAAAAGAAGAAGTTTGGTTTCTGGAGAGACACTCATTTGCGTCTCATGGGCTCTTGTGTGCAGGATATGAATGCAAGATTCATTCTTGACTGGAGATTTGCATCCAAGGAGAAACTGGTGCTCTCACAAGCTTATTATGATGAGCCCTTTCAAGCGGGAACTACAGGAATTCAGATTGTTTCGTGCGGTCCTGATTCGTCGAAGGAAGAAATTAAGCAGGGATATCTGAAGATGATATCTTCGGCGAAGAAAAACATATACATCCAAACTCCATATTTTGTGCCAGATGCCAGCATTCTTGAAAGCCTGAAAATGGCTGTACTGTCCGGTGTGGATGTAAGAATCATGATCCCGTGCATGCCGGATCACATGTTTGTTTACTGGGCCACCTATTCATATGTGGGGATCCTTCTGAATCTGGGTGCGAAAATTTATATTTATGACAATGGCTTTCTACATGCGAAAACCGTTTGTGTAGACGGAGAGATTGCTTCCATTGGTTCAGCAAATTTTGATATTAGAAGCTTCAAACTAAATTTTGAAGCCAATGCATTTATCTATGATGCAGCAGAGGTTTACAAGCTGGAAGCAATCTTTGAAACGGATATGATGCACTCTCATGAATTAACCAAGCATCTCTACCGAAGCAGGCCGGTGATGATTAAGTTTAAAGAGTCTGTTTCCAGATTGCTTTCCGATCTCTTATAATTCAAGGCTTAGATAACAGCATGGGCTGTAAAAGACAAAATATTCAGAAAAGTATTGACAAGTCAACAGAGAATCCCTATAATGAATTCAATATTATTGACAAAGATGTCAGCCGTAATACGGGTTGGCGTCTTTTTTTTTTAGTTCAGTGACACACTGTTAAATGTTGAAACGGAATGGATTCGACATTGCCCTGCGTCAAATAAAAGGAATGAGGATGAAAGAAGGTAGCAGCCATGAAAAAAGCAATTTCTATTATTTTATTGATTTTCTTAACAGCAGCGGTCTGTTTTGGGCTGATTGCATGTGGAACCTCTGGATCAGGCAGTGGAGGGGAACAAGAAGATGTGGACGTTCAAAAGGTACTGAGAGTGGGTATGGAATGCAACTATGCACCCTTTGACTGGACACAGTCCGATGATTCCAACGGTGCCGTACCCATTTTTGGGGCGTCGGGACAATACGCAAACGGGTATGACGTAATCGTCGCAAAAAAACTAGCGGAGGAACTGGGTTACGAACTTCAAATACATAAAACTGAGTGGGATGGATTGATTCCTGCACTTCAGACAGATAAAATCGATGCAATCGTTGCAGGCATGTGCATGACGGATGAGAGAAAACTGTCGATTGATTTTTCTGATGTATATTATAGTGCGGATATCGTAGCAATCACGATGAAAGGAAATCCGTATGAAAACGCTCATTCTTTGGCGGATCTAGCTGGTGCAAAAGTAACGACGCAGATGAGCACTAACTGGTATGACATGCTTCCGCAGATAGCTGGTGCTGAAATAACACCTGCTCTTGCTGACGTAACAGCTGTTGTTCTTTCCGTAACATCGGGAAAATCCGACGCTGTTGTCGTCGATATGCCGACAGCAGTTTCTGCACAGTTGTCCAATCCGGACCTCGTGATCTTAGATCTTTCTGAGGGGGATTTTGCGGTAGAACCGGGAGATGTCGACATGGGAATCGGAATCAAAAAAGGAAATACTGCATTGCTTGACGAAGTGAATTCTTTCGTATCAAAAATTACCCCTGAAGACAGGGAGGCTATGATGGCGCAAGCTGCTGCGGTACAGCCTTTATCAAACTAAAACTTTTGGAAACGCTGATTTATTCTGTACACACAATCCATTAAATCAGTGCTTTCTTAGCATACAAAATGATCTCTGCTTTGCATTACGAAAGGAGTGTTGAATGTATGGGCCCTTCAGCACCACAAAATTCATGGGAATGGATCGTGCTGTTCCTGGATCAATATGGTTCTGCTTTTGCAAAAGGCGCAGTCCTTACCCTTCAAATCGCTGTCATCAGTACCTTGATCGGTTGCATCATAGGGTTTGTGGTCGGCATGATTCAGACCATTGAAATGGGGAAATCAGATCCCTTATGGAAACGAATCACTTTGAAAATTGTCAATATTCTTCTGGCGGTGTATGTGGAAGTGTTCCGCGGGACACCTATGATGGTTCAGGCTATGGTGGTTTATTACGGTTCAGACGCTTTGTTTGGGCTCAATCTGAATCCCATTTTGGCCGGCTATATCGTTGTGTCGGTCAATACCGGCGCATATATGGCAGAAACGGTGCGTGGCGGGATCATGTCCGTCAGCAACGGACAGATTGAGGCCGCAAAGGCTTTGGGGTTTCGCCATACAGCAACGATGGTCAACATCATACTTCCTCAAGCCTTGCTGAACATTTTGCCACAGATCGGAAACAATCTAATTATCAATATTAAAGATACCTCTGTACTCAATGTAATTGCATGCAGTGAGCTGTTTTTTACAACCAAATCTGTAACGGGAACTTATTGGCGGTTCTTCGAGCCGTTCCTCATCGCATGTGTGATTTATCTGTTCATGACATTTACGCTGTCAAGGCTGCTCAGACTGATGGAGAAAAAACTCCAGGGACCGAGAAGTTATCAGTTGGTTACCGATTTTATGGATGATACCTACGGCAACGGCTCGGCAGTCATTGACATGAAAAAAGGCTTTGAAAGAAGGAGATGAAATGAATATGGAAGCGATAGAAAATCATGAAGATTTCAACAAAGGAAGATGTGCCGATCATTTTTCGGAAAGTGAACCAATTCTGGAAATTCAGCATCTGGGAAAAAAATTCGGTGATAACCTGGTTTTGTTAGACATCGACTTTAAAACTTATCCAAGAGATGTGATCTGCATCATTGGAGCTTCCGGTTCAGGGAAGTCAACCCTCCTGAGGTGTATCAATATGCTTGAGACGCCGAGCAGCGGACTTGTACTGCACAGAGGAAAGCACATACCTGCTACAGGAGCCCATACTGCGGACTATCGGTCAAAGGTCGGAATGGTGTTCCAGCAGTTTAATCTCTTCTCCAACCTGACCGTTTTAGATAACTGCATGCTTGGACTTCGAAAGATATTAAAACTGCCAAAGAATGAGGCGAGAGCACGCTCCATCAAGTACCTTATGAAGGTGGGAATGGCTCCTTACATCAATGCAAAGCCTCATCAACTGTCTGGAGGGCAGCAGCAGAGAGTAGCCATTGCCAGAGCATTGTCAATGGAGCCTGAAGTATTACTTTTTGATGAGCCTACCAGCGCCTTGGATCCGGAAATGGTAGGAGAGGTTTTGGATGTTATGCGAGCGCTTGCTAAGGAAGGGCTGACAATGATTATCGTAACACACGAAATGGCTTTTGCCCGGGATGTATCGACAAGAACTGTATTTATGGATCAAGGCATTATTGTTGAAGATGAACGGCCGGAAGTATTGTTTACAAGACCGAGGGAAGAAAGAACAAAGGAGTTTCTCACCCGTTTTATGGCCCATTAAAACGGAGGAGTTTTCCATAAAGAAGATGCCTCATTCACCATCCTTACCGGTGAGGCATTTTCAGAGAATGAACTGCGGCGAAAGCCGCAGTTTTTTATTGTATAACGATTGCCTGGTCGAGGTGATTAAAAGCTTTTCTGATCTTTCTTTTTAAATCGAATAACGATAAAAAAACTTGATAATTATAGAAATTTTCTATATAATGATACCATTATGACGAAAGGGGAACGCAAATGTATTTTAATAATATGGATAAAGTTGATCCTGAAATAAGTGCTGTGATCCGTAGGGAAATGGCCAGGCAGGAGAATAAAATCGAGCTGATTGCATCAGAGAATTTTACTAGCAGCGCAGTTATGGAAGCATGCGGAAGTGCGCTGACAAATAAATATGCGGAAGGCTATCCGGGAAAGAGATATTACGGAGGCTGCGAACACGTCGACGAGGCAGAGAATTTAGCCATTGAACGTGCAAAGGAACTTTTTAAAGCGGAATATGCCAATGTTCAACCCCACTCAGGCTCCAGTGCTAACATTGCGGTATACTTTTCGTTGTTAGAGCCCGGAGATACCGTATTAGGCATGGATCTATCCAATGGAGGACATCTTACTCATGGAAGTCCTGTAAACATGTCTGGAAAATATTTTAATTTTGTTCCATATAAAGTGGATTCTGAAACAGAAAGAATTGATTTTGATGCGGTAAGGAAGCTGGCGATCGAAAATAAACCCAAGATGATCGTAGCAGGTGCCAGCGCCTATCCGAGAATCATAGAAGCCGATAAGTTCAGGGAAATCGCAGATGAAGTGGGCGCATTGCTTATGGTTGATATGGCGCATTTTGCCGGACTGGTTGCAGCAGGCTTCCATCCCAATCCTGTGCAGCATGCCCATGTAGTTACTACAACGACGCACAAAACATTGCGAGGACCAAGAGGCGGAGCGATTCTCGGTAAGGAAGAGTACGGAAAACTCATCGATAAGGCAATCTTCCCAGGGATTCAGGGAGGCCCTTTAATGCATGTTATTGCAGGAAAGGCCGTGTGCTTCAAGGAGGCTTCCACCCAGGAATTTGTTGCTTACCAGAAGCAGGTTCTGCTGAATGCGCAAAAGATGGCGGAAGAACTTCTTGCGAGAGACTTCAAGCTCGTATCCGGAGGAACCGACAATCATCTTGTCCTGCTGAATCTTTCCAATAAAAATATTACTGGAAAAGAGGCGGAAAAATTACTTGATGAAGCCGGAATTACAACAAATAAGAACACGATTCCAAATGATCCCAATGGTCCTTTTGTCACCAGCGGGGTTCGACTGGGAACACCAGCGATGACAACCCGCGGTTTTAAAGAACAGGAAATCACCAAGGTTGTAGAAGCCATTGGTCTGCTTCTCAACAACCCAGGCGACGCTGCTTCAACTGAAAAAGCGAAGAGTATTGTTCAGGAACTGTGCTCCGCATATCCATTGTACCGATAACGATCTTCTGAGGAAGAAATAGGATGATCAATTAAAAAAGAAGCCAGAGTATCATTATTATGAATGCTCTGGCTATTTTATCAGCTTGGGATGCAAACCTTCGTTCCTGGTATGCTGAAATCCTCAATGGTCAACGTTGGATTTGATATCAGCAAGCCGTCTGTAATAACGAGCAATTTCTTGCTTATAGAATCTAAGGAATCACCGGTTTTTACGATATAGGCCCCGGCCATCGGGCAGGTTTTGTAATGATCCTCGCTAGGGATGGTAAGGGTCATATTTTCAAGGGGTCCGGAAAAATCAACATTCGGATTGCTGCTTTGAAGGGCGCCGAATGAAATTTCGTACCGATCCAGAATCCTTGTAAGCGTGTCGCCGCGCTGTGTGGCATATACACGGTTTCCGCCTGCTGTATATCCCATGTTGCCAGGGGTTCCATTCATATTGTTGTTATTATTATTGTTGTTCGTCCCGTCTTCCTGGGCAGGGATGCAAAGCTGCATTCCAATTCGCAGATTGTAGGGATCCAAAGTGGGATTCGCCTTCATCAATGCATCCAATGTGACATTGTAAGTTCGTGCTAACATATAAAGCGTATCTCCCGCTGCAACCGTATGGATTGTTCCAGCGCATGCAGGAGCTGCTTCCGGCACTCTGGATGGCTGCTGCATCGGCATTTGATTTGGCATATTTGGTGTGGGAATTGTTGGCACTGTTGGCATTGTGGGTCTGGGCGCTGTCGGTGTGCTGGGAGTGGTTGGCATAGAAGGCATGGAAGGCATACCCATTCCAGGCATATTCGGCATCGCTGGAGTCGTTGGTGCTGCCGGCATGTTTGGCATATTCGGCATCGCCGGCCCCATGTTCGGCATGTTTGGCATATTCGGCATCGCTGGTCCCATGTTCGGCATATTCGGCATCGTTGGAGTCATAGGAGTGGTTGGAGTCCCCGGCATATTCGGGCCAGCCGGTGACGTCGGTGTATTCGGCATAAATGGAGTCGGCCTCATCGGCATATTCGGCATGGATGGCATCGTAGGTGTCATCGGGGTTGTCGGCATAGAGGGCATCGATGGCATTGACGGTATGGCAGGAGTTCCTGTTCCAGGCATTGTTGGAGCACCGGGCATGGATGATGTAGGGATAGCGTAATTTCTTAGCGGTAATCCAGGATTTCGTAGTGGCAAAGCAGGATTCCGCGTCGGAAGAGCGGCACTTTGGCCTCTCGCTGTTGGAATGCAAAGCTTCATGCCTACTTGCAGCATGTAACAGTCAACCTGGGGGTTAGCGTTCATGATCTCATCTAGAGTTAATTTATATTGCTTCGCCAGCATGTAGAGGGTATCTCCGGGCCGGACTGTATGAATGATACCATTGCATACACCGTTATGTTGTTCCGGTAATGCCAAATGAGTCGGGATACATACCTGCTGCCCTATTTGCAGGTTATAGGGATTGACTCCCGGATTGGCATAGAGGATATCTTCAAGCAGTATGTTATATCGTTTTGCGAGCATGTAAAAAGTATCTCCCGCCTGGATCGTATATACCATACCGTCGCAAACCGGTGTTGGCATAGGCGCAGGAGCGGGTGTCGGCTTCGGAGTCGGCTTCGGAGTCGGTTTTGGAGTTGGCGCCGGAGGTGGGGTCGGTTTTGGAGCCGGAGCCGGAGTTGGTCTTGGCGCAGGTGCTGGAGTCGGTGCTGGAGTTGGTGTTGGTCTTGGAGCCGGAGCCGGAGCCGGAGTCGGTGTTGGCTTTGGAGCCGGAGTCGGTTTTGGAGTCGGGGGTGGTGTTGGCTTCGGAGCCGGTGTTGGTTTTGGAGCCGGAGCCGGAGTTGGTCTTGGCGCAGGTGCCGGAGCCGGTGCCGGACAAGGCGGACAAGGTGTTGGCGCCGGGCAAGTTGGGCAAGCTGGCGGAGCGGGGCATGGCGGACACGGTGCCGGTGCAGGACACGTGATAGGTTCCGGACAAGCAGGGCAAGGTGCCGGAATTTCAATTTCCAGTTCAATTTCCATTTCCGGAAGCATCATAGGCGGCTGTGAGGGACAAGTCATCTCCGGCATGGTCATAGGCGGCTGTGAGGGACAAGTCATCTCCGGCATGGTCATTGGTGGCTGTGAGGGACAAGTCATCTCCGGCATGGTCATGTCATCAAGGCACATTTCCGGCATGGGAATTGTCATGTTCTCAGGGGATGTCATTTCTGGATTCTGGCCATGGTAGCCGCTATCAGATCGTCTTCCCGGAATGCAGATTTTCTGGCCGTATCTCAGATTGTAAGGGTTAAGTATTTGATTCGCCTCCATTAGCATTGCTACGGAAACCCCGTATTTTTGCGAAATGGAATATAGGGTATCACCGGATTTTACCGTATATACCTCTACACATACATATTCTGTTGGGAGGCTGGGCGCTTGTGGGAATTTAGGGCTCATACAATTATTGTGAACCATAACTTAAAAATCACCTCTCGTTCAAATTTTACTATCATATTATTTTAAGTAAGTGGATTATGTGATAAAATATTGGAATAAAGGACAGGTTGCCTGAGCTTGCAGAAGCTTGGGCGAAAGGAGTTAAGAATGAGTAAAATAAATCTGGACACCCTGATTTTATATAATAACATCAGAAGCGATATGCTAGTTCAGGCAGCGGTTAAAATATTTAATGAATTCGATTACCATGAATATATTTCTTACATGGAGTCCGAATACTATCAGATTCAGAGAGGCCTTCTTGAAACTGCAGATGATGCAGGGATAGAAGGCACATACTGGCAAAATTATATTTGCAGATTGATCGCTGAAAGCGAGAACCGCTTTAGCTTATTATCGGAAAAAGGTCACAATGACCAGAATATTCGCGCGTTGGCTCTCCGTGAAACCGATGTGCTAAAGAAACTTTATCAACTTGAATGGGAAAGGGTTGGAAAGATCTTTTTGGACTCGGACACTGGAGTTTGTACCATGAAGATGATGGGAAAGAGCAGACCGGGTACGAACCGTAATCTATTAAAGAACGCGCTGGAACTTAAAGATCCGCAAGCAACTGTTGATGGCCTTCGGCAGTATTATGAAAAGTATGGCTGTGGTATCTTTGAAAGCTATCAGGCATTTGTCTGGGATGAGGGTCTTGTTGGTGTAAGAAATTACGACAAAATTACGTTCGAACAGCTAGTGGGATACGAGAGGCAGAAGGATGCACTCATTGAAAATACGGAGTTCTTTATTAAAAACTACAAAGCAAATAACGTATTGCTGAGCGGTGATCGCGGAACAGGAAAATCCTCTTGCGTAAAAGCACTTCTAAATCGATTTGCCGGTGACAAATTGAAGTTGATTTCACTGAATAAAAACAATGTGGATCATCTTTATCGCATCATTGAAATGGCAGCAGATCGAGGTTGCAAATTTATTATTTTTATCGATGACCTTTCCTTTGATGAAACGGAACTAGGCTATAAGCACTTTAAATCCGTTATTGATGGGGGTGTAGAGGCTCAACCTTCTAATATACTGATTTATGTAACCTCCAACAGGAGAAATATCATTAAAGAGACCTGGTGGGACAGAGGGGACAACGGCGAGGTTCATGGAAACGACGGAATGCAGGAGCGGCTCTCGCTTGCCGACCGATTTGGACTGGTGATCACCTACACATCGCCGGATAAGAAAGAATATCTTGAAATCGTTAAAGGGTTGGCTCTTCAAGAAGGGTTATCTATTAGTGAAGCATCATTAACAGAGGAAGCAATTCGCTGGGATGCTCGGCAGACCGGCAGATCCGGAAGATCGGCAAGGCAATTTGTGAACCATATTCACGCAAAAACGATGAATAGCGCTGATCAATCATAAAACAAAAGGAGAAATGACTTGAGATTAATACGTAGCAACCCACTAGCGGTGTTTTTTCTTCTCTACATGGCATATCAGTCATTTATGAGTGGACAATTCGATAACCCCACGAGCTGGTTCATGGCGAAACTGTATCTTTTGCCTGCAATTCTGATTGGCCTTTCCTTTCATGAATTCGCCCATGCTGCGGCAGCATATGCCTTAGGAGATCAAACTCCTAAGCTGCAGGGCAGAGTCACCGTCAACCCGATTGCCCACGTAGATCCCTTTGGGTTTATTGCGCTGATTTTTATCGGGTTTGGTTGGGGAAGACCGGTACAGGTAAATCCGATGAACTTTAAAAATATGAGAAGAGATGGTGTTATCGTAGATCTGGCAGGGGTCACAATGAATTTTATACTTGCAATCCTTTTTGCAGGTGTGTTTAAATTGATGATAATATGGAATCCAGCATTTATGGGAACTTATATGGGTAGTGTTGTCGTTGAATTGATCTATAATATTATTATGATCAATATCGTGTTGATGCTGTTCAACTTGCTCCCAGTGCCGCCCCTTGATGGTTTCGGTATCATAACAGAAGTTTTTGATCTCCGAAAAAGATCGTTTTATTATCAGCTTTATAATAATGGGTTTGTAATATTGCTTCTGCTGATGATGTTTGATGTTACAGAAAAGGTCTTGGTTCCTGCAGTAGGTTTTGTTTTAAGGTTCGTATTTAGTATCTATGGATTGGCCTAGTGAAGTAGGCTTCTGCTGATCAGAAAAAAATACACATGTTAGCACTCTTATGATGAGAGTGCTAATTTTTATGTTTAAATCCGATGACTGGTGGTATATAATGAAAGAAATGATAGCGCATTGCTTAACAAGGTGCAACATTCCTGAATCAGTGAGGTTTGCCTTTGATAATCTTGTTATACTTTGTGGGCCGATGCTAAAAATAACGAGGGGGTGTTTTAATGAATTTCGAGAGATTTACACAGAATGCGCAGTCAGCTGTAATGGACTGCCAAAATATAGGGGTACAGGAAGGCCATCAGCAGCTGGACGGTGAACATCTGCATCTGGCGTTGATGCTGCAGCAGGATGGATTAATTCCGAAACTGATCAACTTAATGGAAGCAAACAGCGGAGAAATCGCCTCTGAGCTTCAGGGGGAGTTGGATCGACTGCCAAAGGTTCAGGGTGGAAACGATAATATGTATTCGTCCAGAAGATTAAATCAGCTGCTGCTCCGGGCAGAGAAGATCGCATCTGATTTTAAGGACGAGTATACCAGCGTAGAACATTTGTATCTTGCACTTCTGGAAGAAAAGAATACTCCATCCAGCCGTATCTTCAGAAAGTACAATATTACCAAAGAGGGATTTCTGCAGGCATTGTCCAAAGTTCGAGGAAATCAGAGAGTTACAAGTCAAAACCCGGAGGATAATTACGAGGCTCTGAATAAATACGGAAGAGACTTGGTTGAACTGGCCGCTCAAGGGAAGCTGGATCCTGTCATAGGCAGGGACTCTGAAATCCGTCATACCATACAGATTTTGTCCAGAAGAACCAAAAATAATCCGGTGCTCATCGGCGAGCCTGGTGTGGGTAAAACTGCAGTTGTCGAGGGGCTTGCTCAGAGAATTTTAAACGGAGATGTACCGGAAGGGCTGAAGGATAAGACGATCTATGCGCTTGATATGGGGGCGCTTATTGCAGGGGCCAAATTCAGAGGAGAGTTTGAAGAGCGGTTGAAGTCGGTTCTGAATGAGATTGAGAAATCTGAAGGAAGAATTATCCTGTTTATCGATGAGATACACAATATCGTAGGTGCAGGCAAAGCGGAAGGCTCCATGGATGCAGGAAATCTGCTAAAGCCCAAATTGGCCAGGGGAGAGCTTCATTGTATTGGGGCTACAACCTTGGATGAATATCGGAAGAATATAGAAAAAGATGCAGCGTTGGAACGCAGATTTCAAAAGATTCTGGTGGATCAGCCTACGGTGGAAGATACCATATCGATTTTGCGTGGGCTAAAGGAGCGCTTTGAAATCCATCATGGTGTCAGAATAACGGACAATGCACTCATTGCTTGCGCCACGCTTTCAGATCGATATATCAGTGATCGTTTCCTGCCGGATAAGGCAATTGATCTTATGGATGAGGCGGCTTCGAAAATCCGCACAGAAATTGACAGTATGCCTGCAGAGTTGGATGAGATTGCGCGAAAGATTATGCAGCTGGAAATTGAAAAACAGGCCCTTGGTAAGGAGACAGACAGTAGCTCAAAAGCCAGATTGGAGCATATTGAGAGAGAACTTTCAGAGCTGAAGGAAGAAAACTCAGCCATGAGGGCACAGTGGGAAAATGAAAAGAAGTCGATCACGGATTTGAAGGGTACCAAGCAGCAGATTGAGGATGTGAAGCTTCAAATTGAAGATGCGGAACGGAAATATGATCTGGAAAAGCTTGCAAAGCTGAAATACGGAACCCTTCCGGAACTTGAAAAACGGTTGGCAGAGGAAATGGAGCTTAACGAAGGAGCGAAGGAGAAACGGCTGCTGAAAGAAGAGGTCACGGAAGAGGAGATCGCTGAGGTTGTCTCCAAGTGGACTGGGATTCCTGTCAGCAAGCTGGTTGAAGCAGAAAAGGAAAAACTTCTCCGCTTGGGAGAAGTGCTGCATCAAAGGGTAATCGGGCAGGAGGATGCAGTTACCGCTGTCTCTGAGGCAGTTCTGCGGGCGAGAGCTGGCTTGAAAGATGCCAACAGACCAATCGGTTCCTTTATTTTCCTGGGCCCCACTGGAGTAGGGAAAACGGAGCTTGCAAAGGCACTGTCGGAGGCGCTTTTTGACTCGGAGAAAAACATGATTCGGATCGATATGTCTGAATATATGGAGAAACACTCTGTTTCGCGTCTTGTAGGAGCGCCTCCCGGTTATGTGGGTTACGATGAGGGCGGTCAGCTTACGGAGGCAGTTAGGCGAAGGCCGTACAGCGTCATTCTTTTTGATGAAATAGAAAAGGCTCATCCAGATGTGTTCAATATCCTGCTTCAGCTTCTTGATGACGGCAGGCTGACGGATAATCAGGGAAGAACTGTAGATTTTAAAAACACCATCGTGATCATGACCTCAAACATTGGCAGCCCGTACCTCATTGAGAATATTTCACAGGACGGCACAATCTCCGAAGAGGTCAAAGAACGTGTTGAAAATGAAATGAAACGACACTTCAGACCGGAATTTCTGAATCGTATTGACGATGTTGTGATTTTCTCTCCGCTGACGGAAGCAGAGATTATGAAGATTATTGACATCTCCATGGTTCATATTCAAGAGAAGCTGAAGGACAGAGAAATCAGAGTTATTCTAACAGATTCCACCAAACGGTATATTGCAAGAGAAGCGTATTCTCCTGCCTATGGTGCTCGGCCGGTGAAGAGATATTTGCAAAAGCATATTGAGACAGAAATTGCTTCCAAACTAATCAAGGGAGAGATTCATACAGGAGAGGACATTACCATCGATATCAAGAATGATTGTCTAAGCTTCTAATAAATAGAATCGCTTTCTGATAAAAGCATTTTTAAAATAGGAAGCATGGGCTGCAAAAGATGAAATCCCACTTCATTTCATAGTAATGAAGTGGGATTTTTATTGAGATCAATGGATTTAATTTGTTTTATTAATATGTCATGTGTCATGTCAATGTCATGAAAGAATACCAAATCACAGGAGACTGTCAAGGATGAGCTGCAGGCTCTTTCTGTGTTTTTTTGACAGAGCTCTGTATTTTTTAATAAGTTCTGCTTCCTCAGAATTCAATTCAAATCTGTCTGACTTTTCGATTCTGCGCCGGATATCTGTGTTTCCGATCAGGTAGTCGACGGAAGTGTCAAAATATGCTGCAAGCAGTTTGAGTGTAGCTATATCCGGCTCATACACACCATTCTCGTAACTGTGGATACTCTGTTGAGTGAGCCCCAGTTCACCCGCTAGCTTTTGCTGGCTAATGCCGACCTTTGCTCGGAGCTTTTTTAAATTTTCCATCTGTACACCTCCGCTCTCATTTTAACAAGCTAAAATTGTAAATAGTAAAAAGTATTACTTGTTATTTACAACAAGAAATACGTGTTATATAATACAAGGAAATAGAGTAATGTTTATTATGGGCAAATTATGCCAATTGAATACATTATAATACAACCAACTGCTGATGCGGCAGGGGAGAAAGCTTCGATAGATTGGAATCAATTATGAGTGAGAGTATGTTCTTTTATAAGCTATTTCAAAATTCGGCGATTCCTCAGGTTGTCGTGAATAAGGATATGGATTTGATTCTGGCAAACAATCAGATGTTCCAAAGCCTTCACATGGAAATACGTGATGTGTCATACCGCTCTTTTGGTGAAGCATTTCGCTGTAGAATGCTGGAGTTTGGAAGAGACCGATGCGGCGAGAAAGAAGATTGCCTGGACTGTGGATTAAGAAACATAACAAGACAAATCTTACACAACGAAAGGGTAGCTGATAATGTAATCCAATATTCTTTTATTCATGAAAGGGAATGTATCAGCAAACGGTTTCAGTTAATTGGATCCCAGATAACATGGTTCAATGAAGAATATGCGGCACTTTCCTTCGTTGAACTGACAGGTCTGCATCGGCAGGTCAACGACCTCAAAGCAAAGCTTTCGCTGGATCATGCTACCGGAACTATGAATAAAGCAACATTAATGGCAGCGTTGAAGGAATTATCGCAAGCAAAAAAAAATACTGGTGGTGCAACGGTATGCATGATTGATTTTGATCACTTCAAACTACTCAATGACCAATACGGACATCTTATGGGTGATAAGGTTTTGGAGGTGTTTTCTGACATCTCACGCAGTCACATCCGAAAAGATGATCTGCTCGGCAGATTTGGCGGTGAAGAGTTTGTCTTTATTTTTTTTGAGACGGATCAAAGGCAGTCACTTCAAATTTTAAAGCGCATCCATTATGAACTGGAGTCCTTTTTCGCAGATGTGGTTGAAATACCAGTCACGTTCAGTGCAGGAGTGATCCATGTGGAACCCGTAGGCGGACAGCTTCAATGTACGGACTTGCTTGTTGACGTCGACAAGATGCTTTACAGGGCAAAGAAACATGGGAGAGGAAGAGCAATGTGCAGCATGGGAGAAATTCTTTTTCGAAATTTTGATATGTAAGCTTTCGAACCAATCTTCATAAAGATACAAATAGCAGAATCAAAAGAAAAAGGGCAGGTTTCCTGCCCTTTTAATATTTCTTGTTTTGGATTTTCATTGATACTCGATCAATTGTATTTTAGATAACACCTTGAGCGAGCATAGCTTTGGCAACCTTCATAAAACCAGCGATGTTAGCGCCAGCTACATAGTTATTATTCAGGCCGTATTCTTTGGAAGCGTCGTCACAAGCCTTAAAGATGCTTGTCATGATGCGGTCGAGTCTGGCATCAACTTCTTCGAATGTCCATTCCAGCCTCTGGCTGTTCTGAGACATTTCAAGAGCAGATGTAGCAACTCCGCCAGCGTTTGCTGCTTTTGCAGGTCCTACAAGAACGCCCTTGGATAAGAAGTACTTAACAGCTTCGTTTGTGCAAGGCATATTCGCGCCTTCTCCAACTGCATAGCATCCGTTGGCAACCAATGTCTTAGCTGTTTCTTCGTTGATGTCATTCTGAGTAGAACAGGGAAGAGCGATATCGCACTTAACATCCCAAACACTTCCGCCTGCAACATATTTTGCATTGGGTCTTGTCTTAACATATTCGCTGATTCTTGCTCTTTCAACTTCCTTCAGTCTCTGAACGGTAGCAACGTCGATTCCGTCTTCGTCAACGACATAACCGTTGGAATCGGAAACAACAACTACCTTAGCGCCATAGGACTGTGCCTTCTGGCAGGCGTAGATCGCAACGTTACCGGAACCGGAGATAACAACTCTCTGTCCTTCGAAGCTCTTTCCGTTTGCCTTCAGCATTTCTCTAGTAAAGTAAATCAATCCGTAACCGGTTGCTTCTGTTCTTGCTAATGATCCGCCCCAGCCGATTCCTTTTCCTGTCAGAACGCCGGTGAATTCATTTCTGATTCTTCTGTACTGTCCATACATGAAGCCGATTTCTCTTCCGCCAACGCCGATGTCTCCAGCAGGAACGTCGGTATCAGCACCAATGTGCTTGCAAAGCTCAGTCATAAAGCTTTGGCAGAATCTCATAACTTCGGCATCAGACTTTCCTTTTGGATCAAAATCGGAACCGCCTTTGCCGCCGCCGATAGGAAGAGTTGTGAGGGAATTCTTGAAGATCTGCTCGAAGCCCAAGAATTTAATAATGCCAAGGTATACGGAAGGATGGAAACGAAGTCCGCCTTTGTAAGGCCCAATGGCACTGTTGAACTGAACTCTGAAACCTCTGTTTACCTGAACCTTACCGTTGTCATCTACCCAAGGAACTCTGAACATGATCTGTCTTTCAGGCTCCAGGAGTCTTTCTACGATACCTGCTTCAACATATTGAGGATTCTTTTCCAGTACAGGAGCGATAGACTCAAGAACTTCTTCAACTGCCTGATGGAATTCAGCTTCGCCAGGATTTCTCTTCTTAACGTCGTCTAAATACTTTTGTACATTAATTGACATTTTTTTACTCCTCTTTCCTATTTATAATTTTTAAACTGTAATAAAAAGTAAGTTTTCTTTTCACCCATACATTAACATAACGATAAAATGTAGTCAACAAAGAAACATCTAAAAATCGTTGTTTTGGCAAAGTTCCAATATTCTGAAAACGCCTGAAATCAACAGTTTCAGAGGAGTATTTTGTATACATCACTCTGGTTGATGAGAGTAATTGGGCAACTTTTTCAAGAAAATGTTGAAATATTAACAACTTTTATTTTGAGTGCAAACAGCTGGATCTATGTAATAAATTTACATAGATTTTTTTGCGCCATAAATGTGTATGTAATAAAATGGAAAACAATAGTGACGGCTGGGAGAAAGAATTTAAAAAAGACTAAAATCCAATAATTCCAAAAATTCAGAGAATATTTCCGTTGTCATTGGGAAGGGGAGTTTGTAACAGCAAAACCCCCCCTTCTCTATATCATATAGTGGAAGGGGGGGTATGATGAACGTAATTTCAGGATCACCTTCAAGGCGCAATTCTATTAATCCGCAAGAACACGCAAGGGGATTGCCGGATCATATACAGAGTTAATTTTTATCGCATAGGAATCGCCTTTTTCAATATCCCGATCAGTTACATAATGAACGTCCAGTAAGCCGTCGGATTGATATCCGGTCTTCAGGTAGTTGATTTCCGATAACGCGTTGCTCCAGCCCCGAAGGAGTACATCAAGGCGTTCCTTTTGTTCAGATGATCCAACGAAATGGATCAGTAAATCGATGTCACTGTTATGTTTTGCAGTACAGGATCCGGTGCTCCCGAAAAGGTAGACTCCCTTGATGGAATATGTTTTGAAATCCAGTGATGCAGCTATTTTTTCTGCCATATAGTGACGCCATTTCCATCCATCGTCATCTTTGCCTCCGGTGCGTTCATATTCATCGAAGTAGGTGTCTGAATGCTTTCTGTCCGGCTTTTGAGGATGCTCCAGATAAGCGACTGCTTTTTCCAAATCAGCATTCATCAGGACCACCAGCTCTTTTCTGAAATAGTTTTCAGAGATGTTGATCACTTTGACTACATCGGATAAATCCGCAAAAGAAGGAAGCATTGTATCCAAAGAGTTTGTGTTTTTATGGAAGAAGTTTTTATTGAACAATACATCGTCATCTTCAGGATACAGCGGCAGATACTTGATATCCGCCTCTACGAGATCCTGGAAAAAGTGTGTTCCGAAGGAGAGCTCGGGCTGATATCTTGACTTCTTCTGAGCAACTTCGATCAGCATGGATGCGTTGCAGATGTCTGAATATGTTACCTGTACTCCAAGCTTGATATCTCCCCGGCTGCCCCAGCGGCCCGGTCCCATAAGAATGAAGCTTCTACGATACAAGATATGGTTCAATTCACTGACTGCACTGCCTACGCGGATCAAGTCCTGGTGACGTTCTAACTTGCCGTATTCTTCCGGGTCAATATATACCACCGTCTTAATACCAGTAACTCTTCCGTTCGAGATATATTTATCGGCGGTAAAGATGGTATTTTGGGGAGAGATATTGGCGGGTATAGCGACAGGAAGATTGTTTCGGTTTTTACTTTGAGGACGACACTGCAAAATATAGAGATTTTCACCATCGCTGGCAAATTCAATATCTACAGCATATCCCAGTTTATCTTCCAGGAGTGACATAATTGATTTTAGCTGAGATATCGCAGGCGTTTTGTCGATTAAACCGTCAAAAGTCACCACGTACTGATCTTTTTCAGAATCGGTGAGCAGTCGGTTATATTCTGTAATAAAATCGTCTTTCAATACCGACACTGTTTGGCTGAGGTTTGGTATTTCGTTTCCATACTCCTTCATGATATCGGCAATTGGTACCGAAACAAAACGATTATTCTCCATATCCAGGACATCCATCATCTGCGGAGAATACTTTTTCAGCTCTTGAAGAACATGGTTGACTCTCAGCTTGGGCTGACCGGGAGAAATCAGAATTGGAAAATCATCTCCAACACGGTCAACCGCACGAGTACCAAGGCCCATAACCATTCTCAGCAGACCATCTTCACGCTTGAGCCGGTGAGACCAACGATATTCATTGTTACTGAAACCCACCCCTGCGAAGAGAGGAAAGTAATAAGGTCCGACCCTCCGTCCTACAACCTCTTGTATCATGATTCCCATTTGCTCTGCACTGTCCAGAAGTCCGTGCTCTTTTCGATATTGGATGGAATCAGGGCTGAACATGGAGGCGTATACTTCCAGAACGCACTCGATCAAGCCCTTCATTCGCTCTGCCTTGGTTCCTGTATTAGTCAAAAACAGACTTTTGTATTTTCCGGAAAAAGCTGTGTTTCGCTGATCCTCTAACAGGCTGGAGGATCGAATGATCAGAGGCCTGTCTTCGCACTGGTCAAGAATATGGTTCAGCTCTGTGAGAATATAAGGGGACATCCGTGCATTTTTAATAGAGTGAACCACCTTGGGATAGCTGATTCTTATTTCGAGAATATCCCGGTATTTATGTTCGTTAAGCTCATCGAGATAATTATTATGGAGCAGACTTTCCAGCTCATCGGAAGCTATATACCAAGTACGAAGCTTCTTGATGTTTGCGTACCCGGGGTCCTGTTTCAGATGTGCTTCGATTATTTTATTTGCCAGGAAAAAACCGGTGGCTTTTCCTCCAATTTTTCCTGCGCTTTTGGGAGAACAGATCACTGTGTCAAGAAGCTCGCAGAAATCTTCAACACTGAGATTACGTCTCGCATTTTCAATCATCTTAGCATGATCTGTCAGGAATCTTCTCACAAGCTCAACGATCAGCCAGCGCTTCGTCGCTTTGCTTGACATTTCGGTGGAGCGAACCGCTTTAAGGTACTGAATCAACGCTTTTGAAATATCTTTTACATCAGAGTCCTTTCTGTCAACCAGTTTGATTAATTCATAGGTCTTTCCCTGGTAAATCCACAGGTTGATATAATCGAATATCTCATCATCCTTTAAGCAGGTCTTTGCAACATGAAAAACACTGTTGCTCAGAAGAATAACATCCATTGCAGGGATATCGCCCCTCGGAAAATTAATTTCCCCTTTATAGTCGTATTCGGTCCAATTCATTTCTCGGAAGATCTCAATGATAAAGGATTGGTCTGTCTTAGCCAGTAGTGTGAGCATCTTCTCGCAAACATGAAGGAGCATAGTAGGATCTGTATTTTGAAGAAAGAGCACAATTGCTTCCCAATTGCTTCTGGTTTCGTTGGGCTCCATTTCATGGACACATATTTTATTAGAAATCTTACTAGCCACAGCATTCAGAAGCTTTTCCTCTTGTACGAGAAAGGAGGAAACGGGGGTATTCAGGGCATATTCTTCATATCGGGCTTCGATACTGCCGCGAACGCGGCCACCTACAACAATATCTGAACGAATTGAACTAGCGCAGATATCGGAAGGTTCAGTGAAAGAATAGACACACTCGTCTAGTGTGATTACCACGGTACATGCTCGTACATTACAAAAGCCTCTCGGCATAACCCTGCATATTTCAGTTAGAATTGTCGGCAGGGAATCACCGTTGAGGGCTTCGTCAACCCGGTACAGGCATTCCAACTCTTTTGCCCGCTCCCGCAGGAAATCAACGGAGATTTCTTGTGGATCATTTCTCATACTTTTTCCTCCTGTGTCAAAGAAGTGGCTTGGCAACCCCGGAAAATCAGTTTTCAGACACGCCCCGGAGAAACCCTAATCTGGAATGATATCTTATTCTGAATCAAAAACAGCCATAGGCTGTCTCGAAGCATTTGAATCTGCATTGAGACAGCCTTAACCGGTCATAACACTTGCTGAACTTTATTTATTATACCCAGCCGCGGAGCTTGACGGCCTCTGCGACACGATTAATTGCGATTACATAAGCGGCATTGCGCATATAGATATCTTTTTCCCGAGACAGTTTGTAAACGGCCTGGAACGCGGATGTCATCTTGGAATCCAGCTTTTCAAGCACTTCGTCCTTTGGCCAGAAATAGTTCATATTGCACTGAACCTGCTCGAAATAACTGCAGGTAACACCGCCGGCATTGGCAAGGAAATCAGGTACAAGGAAGATGTTTCGTTCCTGAATCAGTGCATCTGCATCCGGAGCGGTAGGACCGTTGGCGCCTTCACAAATCACCTTTACCTTTTTACTGATTTTAGCAAAGGAATCCACAGTAATTTGATTTTCTAAAGCGCAGGGCAGGAGGATATCAACATCCTGTGCGATCCATTCACTTCCTTCAAGAATTTCACAGCCAAGACCAATCGCTTTTTCTTTATTGATCGTACCGAAAGAATCCTTGATGGATATCATTGCTTCGATATCAAGACCATTTAAATTACGGAATGTGTATGATTTGCCGTCATGCTGATCCCAACAGGAGATCGCAATTACAGTGCCTCCCATTGTGGAGTAAAGTCTTGCAGCATACTCAGCTACATTTCCAAAGCCCTGAATGCTTGCTGTAGTAGAAGCAGGCTGGATGTCAAGGGCTTTCAATGCCTCTCTAAGAGAATAAATTACGCCGTAACCAGTTGCTTCAGTTCGGCCCAAAGAACCGCCCAGACCAACGGGTTTTCCGGTGATGGCGCCTGGATAGTGACCGCCGTGGATCGCTTCATACTCGTCCAGCATCCAAAGCATATGCTGACCGTTGGTCATAACATCTGGTGCTGGAACGTCCTGAACCGGACCCATAAGGCTCGCAATCTGACGAACATAACCGCGGCAGAGTCTTTCCTGCTCTCCCTTGGAAAGGTTATGAGGATCACAGATAACGCCGCCTTTGCCGCCTCCAAGGGGAATATCAACAACGGCGCATTTCCAGGTCATCCACATGGAGAGCGCTCTCACGGTGTCGGCTGTTTCCTGAGGATGGAATCGGATACCTCCTTTTGCCGGTCCGCGAGCAGCATTGTGTTGGATTCTGTAACCGTTAAATACTTTTGTTGTACCGTCATCCATTTTTACGGGAATCGTAAAATGGACTTCACGGCTCGGCTGCCGCAGTAATTGACGGACAGAGGGGTCCAGATCAATGAGATCGGCAACACGGTCAAATTGAGTCTGCGCCGCTATATAAGGATTGTATCCTTCCTGATTCATAATAAAACCTCCTATTTACCTTCTCTTTCGGGTTTGAAATATCTATAAAACGCGTTTTATTCTCAAAAAATTTCTGACTGAATACTAGATGATGAAAAAAATTGGCAGTCACACTTGGAAAAATTTCGCAAGCACCTTGCCGGTTATGCAAATCGCAGAAAAATATATTGCGAATCTTTATAATGTCATCATATTCTAACCCAAATAACCTTGTCAACACGAAAAAATAAGTTTAAATCTTGTGACAATTCAAAATTGTAATTATTTGTAAGACCTCGAAAATCAAGCGTTTTAAGTATTATGTATACATGGTTTAAACTTTTATAGTATCGTTGAGATTTCAATGCCTAAGACGTTTTACATGAACTACTTTTAACGAGTTATTAAGAAACAAAAGAAGCAACTTACATAATCTGTAAAAGTGTCGGATGATGGATGCAGAAAAATAAAAAAAAACTTTTGAAAAAGGGGTAACTTCTCCTGTTTTTTTCCTGATGAGTTCGCAGAATTGTCTTAAAATTGCTTAAGCTGTTGCTGTTGTAAATCTATTTGACAGGCGGCATAATAATCGTATACAGTATTCGGTATCGCATACGCGGCACTTTTTGGTAGCCGTGTTCTGAATGATCGGAGGGCAGCAATGGAGAGAAAACAGACGCGGGATATTTATGACGCATTGATAGAAAGGCTGACAGACCGAAAATTCCTGAAAACCGCAGGAATGACCAAAAAGGAAATGCAGCAGCTCCTACGTGAAGGAGACTGGAAAAATCAAATCATTCAGTTGGCAAAAGCAGACAGGGTTAGCTGCAAAGCTGTGCTGGAGGCGTGTGAAAAGATTCTTTGCGTGCTTTCGCCGATGCCTGAACAAGGCTGGCTTAACTATATCTTTACGCATACACTCAATCAGATGTTCCCTGAAAGCAGTATGCCGGTTTCCCCGGGATCTTTTGAACCGGGAAGGATCTTCTACCTGAGAGTGCTAAGATATCTGCTGGAATATGAGGCACGGAACCGTCCCTTTGACCCGCTGATGCACATTGCTTTTTTAACAACCAAGGAAGTCGATGAAACGGAAACCGCGGGGGAATATTATAGGCTGCTTCAGATTTTTGGCGATCAGCATGTATATGAGTTTATGAGGATCGCTTCAGAGATTACACCGTTTCAAACTCTGGCGCATATTGCAGGGGTTCACCATGTGTCTATGTATATCGGCAAACAGCTGCTGCGTGAAGGGCTTCCGGTGGATCTTGCACTTTTGTCCGGCGCAGCATTAGGACACGACATCGGAAAATTTGGCTGCAGACCTGAAGAATCCGGAAGGATACCATATCTCCATTATTATTATACGGATCGATATTTTAAGAAAAATCATATGCCCGCAATGGGTCACATCGCTGCCAACCATTCAACATGGGATCTGGAGCTGGAGAATCTTTCTGTGGAATCGCTCATTTTGATCTATGCAGATTTTAGGGTTAAGAGTGTAAGGGACAGCAATCATGCGGAAGAGGTTTGTTTTTATAGTTTGGCTGAGTCGTTCGATGTTATTTTAAATAAATTGGATCATGTTGATGCTATGAAAAAATACCGTTATGAAAAGGTGTATGCAAAACTTCATGACTTTGAAGCTTTTATGGTGGGAATGGGGATTCAAACCGATCTTTTCGCTCAGGAAGGAGAAAAAACAGTCGTTAAAGATGCGGTGCTTTTAGAGCCCGAGGAGGTACTGCAGAGGCTGAAACATCTTGCCATCCAGCACAACATCATGGTAATGCATAAACTGAACAGCGAGACTGCCTTTGGGAATCTGCTGGAAGCAGCGCGCAGTGAAAAAAACTGGAAGAACATGCGGGCCTACATTAACATCATACATGAATACTTTACGTATATGACCCAGAAGCAAAAGCTGAAATCCATGGCTCTGCTCTATGAACTGCTGATGCATAGGGAAGGCGATATCAGAAGACAGTGCGCTGACCTTATGGGCAACATCATCGTAAATTTTGATGAAGAATACCGGAAGGAACTTCCGGAAGGCGTTCGGCAGGAGCCAGACAATTTGACGAGCCTGGAACTGTGGGAAAAATATCTGGATCTAGTAGTCAATCCGGATCATAAGGTGACCGAACAACACAGAAGGTGGCTTTGGTTTACCTTAAAGCTGATTATCACTTCAGTTTTGGAGCGCTGCAAAGGGGATTGCAGAAGTTATCTGGATGCTGTCCTTCGACTCTATCGAGGAAGAGAAAATGATCCGGCTGCATTTGTACTGCTGGATTCAGCGTTGGCATTGCCTCTTGAATTCTGCACTGCGGAGGATAAAAGAATGCTGTTGAATTACGCAGTTCGGATGGCGGAATGTGATGAAATTGAAGTTCAGATTTCCGCATTTAGAGTAATCCGCAGCCTCTCAGCTGTTATGGACTGCTTGGAAGAGGAGGGGGCTGCTTCAATCAAAAATGTGTTGAAGATTGCTGTGAATGAGAGCGGTGAGAGCATTGAATTTCTTAAATACAAAATATCGGAAAACATTGGTTTGTGCGGAGGAATGTTAACGGATGAGAAAGCGGGTTCCCCCAAAATAGATGGGCTCAAGAATGGTGCCGGTACAGCTTCCCGCATCTTTCTTGAAAATTTGAAAGCGGCAACGCCGTGGGTCATTAAACACGTTAATATTGAACTCCTTCTGGACCAGATTCAGGATGCTGGAGAAGGTCTTCTTCTGCAAATTGCTGCTCATTTCTCCAATCTCATCAAGGTCAGTGAGCGGGTTGCTGTACGTCATAGCGCTGGCAGTGCGCTGCTTACTGTCATTCCTCATTTAAACTTGACCCAGCGAAATGAGATTGCGGTGGAGCTCAGCAAAGGTTTGGAGATAGGCGCATATGAATTTTCTAAATACATTCCCGAATATCTTGGTCAACTGGCGCTTTATTTGCATCCCTTTGAGCTGGACGAGTTGATTTTGGATTTTAAGAAATTGCTCTGGAGCAACAGCGACAGGGTTTGCTCTGTCACTTTGGATACTGTTGGCGTGATGCTTCAAAATTATCCGGCTTATAGAGATCGATTTCAGGAAAGTGAAGAATGTTTCCGAAAGAGAAGGGAGACAATGATTGGACTTCTTCTGAAAGGGCTTTCTGATTATCGTGATGCGGTGAGCCAGGAGGCGTTTTTGGTCATCGGGCAACAGGTTTTTGGAGCACAAAGTCTGACGATAGATGATAAATTTGATCTGTTTTCCGTACTCTATAAAAAGCTGCTTACATTGCTTATGGAGAGAGAGGAAACGGAACTGACCTTTTTTGGAAATGCTTCGGCTTTAAATCATATTTATCGTTTCCTTTCTGATTATCAGTTTCATAAGGGATGCTGGGACCTTGCAACAGAGGAGAGGATCGCCTTCCTTCCCGGAAGCTTTGATCCGTTTTCCAAAGGGCATAAGGGGATCGTAGAGGAAATAAAAAAGCGAGGATTTTCTGTATATCTTGCGGTGGATGAGTTCTCCTGGTCGAAAAAAACTCAGCCCAAGCTGATCAGAAGGCAGATTGTGAGTATGTCGGTGGCAGAAGAAACAAATGTCTACCTATTTCCAGACCATATTCCGGTGAACATCGGAAATCCGCACGATCTAATTCGGCTGCGGGCTTTGTTTCCTCAAAAGGAAATCTATCTCGTTGTAGGAAGCGATGTTATTGAAAATGCATCATCCTATCTCGCGGAGCCTTCACCAGACTCGGTTCACAGTTTCCATCATATCGTTTTTCCACGCCCCGGTTCCGATGGAAGTATGGAGCGGAAACCACTGGAGGATGGATCAGCAGACCGATATTCTATGATCAGTGGATCAGTGATCGAATTGGGACTTCCCGTGGAACTGGATGAGATCAGTTCCTCAAGAATCAGAGAAAATATTGATAGAAACAGGGACATTTCCAATCAAATTGACCCTTTAGCCCAAAGCTACATTTATGAAAACAGCTTGTATCTGCGAGAACCCAAATTTAAGCAGGTATTTTCCGCCAGAAGGATTGAACCTGAAATCCGTTCCAAGGACGATAGACTTCCTGTGGAGGAACTTCTAAGCACAGCGTTTTCTGATCGGAAGGACAAAGTCAAAATTAGGTCATATCTGCAGCGGAAAGATACGAGCTGCGTCATTTTGAGAGATGGCGAACGTGAAGGACTTCCCATTGCTGCGGCAGTGTTCCACGAAATTGGTATGGCCGATCTTTACAGTGAATTTGGAGATCTCAACCTGGCTACAGTCATCCGAAGAATTACTTCGGGAAAAATCATTGTTTTGGCTGGTATCGCTGCTTGCAGCGATGCACCGGTAAAAAATCCAGAGCAGCTGGTACTGACAGAGGCACTTGCGTACTGCTTAAAAAATGATTTTACCTATGCGATCTATCACGATCATCTGGGAGGAACTGAATCAGATATTTCCGATCTCTTGAAACGTCAGGGGTTTCAAGAGATCGGAGGACAGATGGGGGAACCTGTTTTTGCAGTTGATATGAAGTTTCCGGTAGCATTATTTCGGGATATCGAAACCATACTGAAAGAGCCGTTTCATCACAGAAGAAGAGTGCTGGAGGCTGCGGAAAATGCCCATAGAAAGCTGCAGGGAGCGGTCACCCGCCTTTTCCCCGGCAATCTGGTGCTGTCCTTTGACGCTGGGATGACAAATCATAGAATCGTGGATCGAATCACTGCTGTCAATCGGGAACAAGGAGAACTTTTTACAACACCTGCAGGAAGGAAGCTCGGAAAATCGATGTGCGTTCCCTTTGGTAAGGTCTTGCACGGATTGGCGGTTCCCAATACCGTTACAAAATCACTTCATACGGAGAAAGTGTTTGAACCTGGGATTAGAGGTTTTAAAATTAAGGAATTTCCAAATTACTCCCCCCTAAGCACCCAGGTCAGAACCATCAGATCTTTTCAAAGACCAGTCATTCTGGTGGATGATCTTCTTCATAAGGGTTATCGAATCAAGGAGCTCGACCCGATTTTTAAAGAAGAGGGAGTCGAGGTTGAGAAGATTATCGTGGGACTTTTGTCAGGCAGGGGCAAAGATTTGATGACCCTTCAGGGTAGAAGCGTTGAGAGCGTTTATTTCATGCCTAGCCTTGGTGCGTGGTTTGATGAATCAAGCCTATATCCCTTTATCGGAGGAGACGGTTTTGGAAGAGAATGCAGAAGCAATGCGGGATTGATCCCTTCGGTCAATCTGATTCTTCCCTATGCTGCACCCGGCTTTTTAATGAATGCCTCAAAGGAAGCGCTGTTTTATTTTTCTATGACATGCTTGGAAAATGCTGCCCAGCTCCTTACGGTACTAGAGGAGGAGTACCAGCAAGTGTTCGAACGAAACCTGACACTAAACAGACTAAGTGAAGCGGTTGCGTTTCCCAGATATCCGGACAAGGGTGAGCATATGAACTACGATATGAATCTTGCACCATCGGCCTATATCGCTAGTGATATGGAACATCTCAAACGCCTCGAAAATCTTATCGTCAATCGGTAGGGAATCGCTGATTGAATGAAGTCTGCACATGGAATTCGTATACGGAATTAGTCAGAGTCTCCATGGGGAAAGGAATTATAATGCTGTATCATTTAGAGAATCTAAAAAAGGAATCAAAGAAGCACCATGGTGCGTTCAGCAGTGCACCGTTGTTTTCTCCTAAAGGCAAATATCGGATCAATCTAGTTGGTCTGGGAGATGTTGGCGGGACGCTGCTGACAGGGTTAAAGCTGCTGGGGAGTGATGTGATTTCCCAGATTGGTATTTATAGCCCGGGTGATATCACAATCCGTTATGAATATGAAATGAACCAGATTGGCTATCCAGATAGCCAAAATTCGCTGCCGGAAGTGATCGTGTTTGAGAAAGAGGACTTGTTTGATTGCGATCTCTTCGTATTCTGCGCTTCAAGATCGGTTCCTGCTCTTGATTCCGGTATTGAAGATGTGCGGATGGCTCAATTTACTGCAAACCGAGAAATCATCAGAGAATATGCAAGGCTGGCAAGAATCAAAGGCTTTCGCGGAATTTTTGCGGTGGTTTCTGATCCGGTAGATCCTCTGTGCAAAGTCGCATATATAGAGAGCAACACGGATGAAGCAGGCCTATTTGATAACAGAGGAATGCATCCGTCGCAAATCCAAGGATACGGACTGGGTGTTATGAACAGCAGAGCCGCCTATTACGCCAAGCGGGAAACCAAGTTTCATACATTTTTGACAGATGGCCGCGCGTTTGGTCCCCATGGAAAGGATTTGGTTATCGCAAACAGTATCGAGAATTACGATGATGAGCTGTCGAAGGAGCTTACCAGATTGACTGTGGAAGCAAATCTGAGGGTTCGTGAAATAGGCTTTAAACCATATATTGCACCTGCACTCTCCTCCGGAGCAATTTCTCTTCTGCTCACACTGCGAGGAGAGTGGCATTACAGCTCAATCTGCTGGGGCGATGTCTTTTTGGGCTGTAGAAATCGTATGACCGAGGTCGGTCCCGTACCAGAGCTTCTGCCTCTTCCTGAATTGCTGTATCAGAGGATCCTATTTGCGTACCAGGAACTGGAAAAAATCGTCTGATACAAAGTGACATCATGGAGGAGATAAGATGGCTGATATAACATTGATTAGACCCTACTGCAGTGAAAAGAGCAAAACAAAGCGGCTGGACGCTATTTTAGAATATAGCCTTCAGGGATATACCTATGAAACCATTACAACAGCAGAGGAGTTTCGAACGCTCAAGCAGAAAAAAATCCTGTTTGCCATTTCGCTGGGAGAATCGGGGATAAACCTTGAGTATTATGGAATTTTAAAGAGAATCAGGCAGGAACGCAACTGTTTTGAAGGAAGCGTGGGAGGGATCATCCTCGATGGCAGTACCGAGCTGTTTACCAAATCGGTGGGAAGGGAACTGGCCTTTAGTGCCAACCAGTCAGGCTGCACTTTTCCTGGCAAGGCACTGGTCGAGGGAACAGGATCACTAAGGAACTTCAATGTAGCCGCTCGAAATCTGGAATTAGATCATTTGGAAGCGTATATGTATTCCGGCAGGGAGCTGGTAAATAAGATTGCTGATTTTAATCCGCCTAAACCTGATAAACCGAACATCCTTATTCTCCATGCAGGCAATTACTCCAGATCCAATACTTTGGATTTATGGAAGCTTGTTGAGCACCATCTGAAAGACTGCTCTATCACCGAAGTATCACTGAAAAATGGTGCGGTTATGGATTGTATCGGTTGTCCGTATAAGACCTGCAAATACTTCGGTGAATCGGGAAACTGTATTTATGGCGGTGTAATCGTTGAACAGGTCTATCCCGCCATTTTGGAATGCGATGCATTAGTTATGATCTGCCCAAATTACAACGATGCCATCAGTGCCAACCTGGCAGCTTTTATTAATCGTCTTACCGCTCTTCTAAAGATGACGAGCTTTTATGATAAATATCTCTTTGGCTTGATTGTCTCAGGATACAGTGGCGGGGATATCGTGGCACAGCAGCTGATCAGCGGACTGAATATGAACAAAACATTTATACTGCCCAGTCGTTTTGCTATGCTTGAAACCGCTAATGATCCGGGCAGCTTGCTGAAAATAGAAGGAATAGAAGAGAGAGCTGCGGCATTTGCCCGTCAAATAAAAGATACGCTTCATAGCCCTTTACCTTGACTGGTTATGAATC
Source organism: Clostridiales bacterium (assembly GCA_015243575.1). Classification (NCBI taxonomy): domain Bacteria; kingdom Bacillati; phylum Bacillota; class Clostridia; order Peptostreptococcales; family Anaerovoracaceae; genus Anoxybacterium; species Anoxybacterium hadale. The sequence goes on along the minus strand of CP042469.1, from coordinate 1,863,691 downwards.
GCAGCATTGCGACTAAAATAATATCAAAAACTCGAGTAAAATCTATTGTAATGAGAAAGCGATCATTGCATAATGTTTAAGAACGGATTGATCGTGATGGAATAGAAAGTGAAACGACTTTTCTCTTGGAGGCAAGGTATTTTGAAAAGCAAAATAACGAGAAGAATGAAAATAATATGGATGATGATTCTGATCGGATTTTGCGCCATAGAATTTCCAGGGATTCTGATTGTTGGCAAGATGGCGAGGCCATTTATATTTGGATTGCCGTTTCTTTATGCGTACATGATCTTTTGGTGGTTGTACCTTTGCATTGTTATTTACCTTGCCTACAGGGAGAACTGGGGCAGGAGCCCAAGATGATCGTATTCCTGCAGATCTTGATCATCTTATCCGACATTGCAAGAGCACCTTATCCTGTAACTTAACGCGATTCCAGCAATTTGTGGTTAAACTTATAGCCGACACCTCTTATGCTCAGAATATATTTTGTTCCTTCCGGGCTGATTTCCAGTTTCTTTCGAAGCGTACTGATGTAGACCATAACAGTTCTTGCATCGTTGCCCAGACTGTTTGTCTTCCATATCAACTCGAAAATTTGATCCGCTGTAAAAATTCTTTTTGGATTCTCAATAAGTAATTTCAAAATATCAAATTCTTTTGCCGTGAGATTTGTATGCTGTCCGTTTGCATGTACCTCTCTTGTTTGCATATTCACTACAAGACCCAAAAATTCATGTATTTCTTCTTTAGGAGCCGACATTGCATTTATGGATGTCTTTTGCCTTCGCAGATGCGCTTTGATCCTTGCGATAAGCTCGCCTGGAAGAAAAGGCTTAGAGATATAATCATCCCCGCCTACAGAAAGCGCTATAATCTTGTCGATTTCCTCTGATTTACAGCTTAAAAACAAGATGGGACTGTTATTTGTCTTCCTGATTTCAAGGCAAAGATCAATTCCCTCGATATCGGGAAGCATAATATCGAGGATGATTAAATCCGGTTTTTCAGATTGAATGAGAACAAGAGCTTCTGCACCGTTGTAGGCGGAAAATGGGATAAAGCCCTCTCTGGTTATATAGGAACGGATCAGATCGTTGATGGGTTTTTCATCGTCAACAATTAATATTTTTTCGCCAGCCATGGGTTTGGCTCCTTTCGTTAATCATAATAAAGAGGGATAGAAAATGTAAACGTACTTCCTTTGCCAGGATGGCTTTTTACAGATATGGAACCTTTGTGTGCATTGATGATTTCCTTTGATATGGTAAGTCCTAGCCCGCTGCCAAGCTGTATCCCTGAACGGGTCGGTGTGTGAGCTTTAAAGAAACGATCAAAGATATAAGGAAGGTCCTCTTTGGGGATTCCGGCTCCGCTGTCTGTAATGGTAACAATATAATTTCTAGCAAAAGGATCCGTACCAAAGGTGATTTTAATCTTATCCTTGGGTTTCGTATATTTAATTGCATTGTAGATTATATTTGAGAAGACCTGATCAATTCGCTTTGGATCTGCAATGATGTTTTTACCCTGAAGGGCAGGAATGTCCGTATGGATTAAAGGTTTGATTTCGGCAGATTTCATATCCAGCAGATGCTGCTCTATCATCTGCCTAGAAAAATCAAGTGCGGAAAGATGCATAAAATTAAATGAGAACTGATTGCTCTCCAGCTTGGATAGCTGGAACAGGTCTGCAATCAGGTGCTCCAGCAGCAGAGCCTTTGAAGAAATGATTTCCATAGCCGATGTTTTTTCGTCAGGATCGGAGATGGTACCGTCATTGAGTGCATTGATATAACCCAAAATTGCGGTGATGGGAGTTTTTAGTTCGTGTGATATGTACGAGAGCAGCAGATCGCGGGACTGCTTGGCGGATTTAAGCTGAATCTCTGCATTTTTCATTCGAGTGACGTCCCGTATAATGCCTTCAACGGCAATGGGGATGCCCTCTTTTCGTATCACGGAAATATTGAATTCTCCCCAGAATACGGAATCATTTTTATGATTGATCAAAAATATGTTTTCCCGATTTGGAGACAGGCTGCCGTCAAAAATAGATCGTACCTCATCAAAGTGATCCGGCGACACAATTTCAAAATAAAATCTGGGATTTTGGTAAAACTCTTCGGGCGTATAGCCAGTTAAGGTTTCAACGGAAGGGGAAACATAAGTAAATACAGGCTGAGGCTTTAGCGCGTAATAAAAAATAACGTCCGTTGCATTTTCTGCAATGATCCGATAAAGGCGATCCGCCATTTTTACCTCGTCTTTTGTCTTTTGAAGATAAATAATAAAAATGGAGAAGTTCAATATATTAGAGAAAATAATTTCTGTCAGATAAAGGGTCGAAAGATCCTGATAAAAGGTTTCAAAGATCGACAGGACGGCCTTTCCGGCACCCCATAGAATAAAGACGCTGATAGAAAGCCCTTTTTCAAAGGGAGGAATGGACCAGTATTTGTATACGATGAAACTGATCATTGCTGTGACGATGGTCTGATACATAGACATGGGAAGGTAGATTGAAAGATGATCAAAGTCGTAATAGACTCCAAGCAGCAGCCACATGGTAAGGTAAAGAGAAAAACGATACCAGTAGGTAGGAATCTGTGTATGCATGAAGGCATATGCTCCGAATAGCAAAAATAAAATGTTGGCCAAATCAAATATCTTTCGGATTTCCAAAAGTTCGGGTATGTTCTTGTTGATGGACAGAATTAACAGAAGCAGGCTTAAGGAATAAGCCACCCAGCATAACCCCCAATATCTGATGTAACGTTCCTGACTTCTTGCAAACATATAAAAATAGACAAAAGACATCAAAAGGGTCAGTATGATAAATGTAAAGATCAAACTGGGTAAGTACAAAATCTGCCCTCCTGCAATTACAGCGCATACACTGATGATTCAATAACAGATATATCCAGTTTCTAAGCTCAAAATCCATGGGTGATACGCCTGTCTAGATCTACTTTATTATAATGGAAAGCCATGCTATAATAAAGTAAAATAATTCTGAAAATTTCGGAAAGGTATCGTTATGCAAGCATCTACCCCTGTTTTAATGATCGTGTTTGTGTTCACTTTTATTCCGCTGATCTTTGCTGAGCTAGCTAGGAATAAGTCCGTGCCCACCATTGAAGATTTCTTCCTGCAAAGTAGAAAGATGCCTGCTGTAATGCTGATTTTTACAGTTTATTCCACCTGGATGAGTGCTTTTGCCTTTCTCGGCGCCGGTGGATATTTTTATGAGATGGGGCCTGTTTACATGACTGCTATCGGATGGGATGCCTTGTTTGGTATCCTTTTCATGGTGATTGGAAAAAGAGTCTGGTTTTACGGAAAAGAAAACGGATATATCACGCCAACTGACTTCTTTCAGGATATCTATGAGTATAAACCGTTAAGCTTTATCGTTACTGCCGTTATGATCCTTTTTACAATACCATATCTGCAGATTCAACTTTCCGGCGGCGCATATATTATTGAGGTTGCATCAGACGGCATGATTCCATGGAGAATATCGGGTTTGATATTCTATTTGATCATCATTATTTACCTTTGGGCGGGAGGCCTTCGGGCTGTGGCTCTGACGGATATTTTTTATGGCACTTGTCTGTTTCTTTCCATGATATTTATCGGATTTTTCCTCGTGAATAAAGCGGGCGGTGCAGAATATGTATTTCAAACCATTACTGCAATCAACGAAAAAAATGTGGTGCTTCCAGGTCCCAAGGGAGATGCGGGAGCGCTTCTTTGGATTAGCATGTTCGTCACCGTTCCCATCGGGGCATTGATGGGACCTCCTATGTGGATTCGATTTTATTCGGCAGAAAATAAGAGAATCTTCAATATGATACCGCTGTTCATCACCATTGCTGCGATTCAATGTGTGGGTACGATGCTGGCGGGCAGTGCAGGAATTCTGTTGATTCCAGATGCATATCAGTCAGATGCAATCATTCCCATCATGCTTCTGAAATATGGTGATGAGGTTCTGTGTGCTTTGCTTTTTTGCGGTGTGGCAGCAGCGGCACTTTCTACCGCCAATTCCCAGATACATGCTGTTGCAGCCATTTATACCATCGATGTACATAAACGCTATATCAATAAGGATATCTCGGAGAAAAAGCTTACTTCAGTGGGGAAATGGGCTGTTTTGATCATATCTGCTGCAGCCTATATTTTGTTGCTCAATAATCCTGTAATGATCATCAATACAGGCACCATTGGAATGAGTGGTACGGCGCAAATCTTTATACCCGTTGCCGGAGCGCTTTTTTGGAAAAGGTCCAATGGAAAAGCTGCGGCTTGCGGGGTACTTACCGGGATTCTTGTACTGGCAGTAACCTTTGCTAATACTAGCTCTAGTGTTAGCTATTGTGCTGTTCTCGCATTGGCTGCCAATACCCTTGTCTTTGCAGGGGGGAGCCTGGCGTTCCCTGCCGACCAAAAAACAAGGGAAAAAATCGTCTTGTATCGGGATCGTTATGAGAGAGATCTATAGTAGAGTTACAATCTAAATTTTGAAATAGGCTTAAATCTATTTAAAATTTTCTCCTCCTTTTTTAGGGTAAGTTTAAATTTCGTTTAAAGCAATCTTAAGCATGGGCTTGAAGTATTGCGAAATTTTCAGAATAATCGTAATATTAGCTTAAATTCATAAGCTGATTTTTTTTTATTTAAAAGATTACTATTTTTTCTTTCAGATAAAGAGCTGAATCGGCAAAACGCTTTATGGATTTATTTTATAGGAGGAGAGAAAAAGATGAAGAACAAAAAATGGATTGTAATGCTCTTGATTTTGGCATTAGTGCTTACTGGCTTTACAGGCTGCGGAGGAAGTAAAGGAGGCAGTGGCGGAGGAGATGTGTCAGGAAGCGAAGGTTCCGGCGAGCCCATCGTTTTGAGATTGGCATCCGATGCGCCTCTGGAGCATATTGCGACAGGGCTGAATGAAGAAGCCTGCGAACTCGTAAAGGAAAGAACTGATGGACGAGTTGAAATTGAATACTTTCCGGCAAGCCAGCTGGGAGGCTATGAAACCGTCTATGAAGAAATCGTAAGAGGAACCATTGATCTGGGACAGATCACAATACCTGATGCTCTAGATGCCAGACTGGGAGCTGCTTATGTACCATATTATGCAAAGAGCTTTGACGAAGCAAAAATCCTTTATGCGCCCGATTCATACCTTTCCGGTGTAATCGGAGGCCTGACGGAACAAAACGGAGTCAAATTCCTTGGTACTGTACTGGAAGGATTCATAGGGATGGCGTTTGTGTCTGAACCCAATGCCATGACTACACCGGGAACAAATAAAAAAGTTAAAACTAGAAGCCCTGCAATGGCAACCTTCCGTGTTGCACAGGAAGATTTGGGATTTAACCCAATCACCGTTCCTTACGCAGAAGTTCCTACAGCCATTCAAACAAAGGTAGTAGACGGCTGGGTTGGCGGAACACCGAATATCAACTATGCTTGGGTTGGGCAGGTTATCAAATTTATGTATGTAAACTACATCCATGCAGAAGCAACCAGTTATGTTGTCAGTGAAAAGACGCTTGCAAAACTGACTCCGGAAGATGCGGAGACAGTAGTCAAAGTATTTCAGGAGCAGAGCGTAAAGAGTTTTGACCTGGCACAGGAAAATGAAGAAAATTATAAGAAAAAGCTGGCTGATGATTACGGTGTAAAGGTTGTTGAATTTACTCCGGAAGAGGTCGATACATACGCAAACTTCGTTCGTGAGAAATCATGGCCCAAGATGGAAGAACTTCTGGGCAAAGAACTGATGGATGGTATGAAAGCTGAAGTCGAAAAACTGGAAAGCGCACAATAATAATTCTTCTCAGCAGACAGTATCAGGCTTTATGAAAAGATCAACTTTCAGCAACAATCCTGATAAAAGACAAAGGGAAGGCCGGACCTTCCCTTTGGTGAGTCTTTGCGAGAAAGGAGGCTATCAATGAATCATTTGGAACAAACAGCTTTTTGGAGAGGACTTGCAAAGTTTCTTCGCGGCGGGCTGGTTGTATCGTCCTGCCTTGTGACAATTATCACCTTTGCAGCGGTAATTACCAGGGCTCTGAATATTAATTTTTTAGGATATGAAGAAATACTTATCATTTGTGCCTTTTGGTTATATATGATGGGTACAGCATATGGAAGCTATGAAAACAGTCATATCAAGGCGGATGTCATCGTCGTTATGATGCCTGAGGGATTTTATAAAGCCCTGCTGGCATTAATTCGCAACACACTTTCGCTCATATTGGGATTTGTTTTTCTCCTATGGGCTTTGCAGCTGTTTCAATGGACCATCGTCATGGGGACAAAAACTCCTGTGTGGAGAATTCCTGTTACGATTTCTCAGTCATCACTGTTGTTTGGTCTTGTTATAGCAACCTTTTATAATTTGGTATATCTATATGATGAAGCAAAAGCTTTTGTCGGCAAGTACATCACCAAGACAATTTCAAAAGACCCGCCGGCAGACGATATCAAGGGGGTGTAACGAAATGCTTGTAGCAATTGCAGTCATAGTACTCATCGTAATCTTGCTGCTGGGAGTTCCGATTCCCTTTGCCTTTTTTGCTTCTACTCTAGTTATTGTAGTGGGCGGCGGCTATGACTATACCTTTTTGTTGCCATATGGGTTCAGTAAAGTCAGTTCGCTGATTCTAGTGGCTATTCCGCTTTTTATTCTAGCAGGAAATTTAATGGAGAGAAGCGGAATCGGAGAAGGCTTGATCAATTGGGTTGAAATGTTTGTAGGTCGGGTCAAAGGCGGTCTTGGTGCCGTTATGGTTATATCTTGTGCACTCTTCGGAGCAATTTCGGGAAGTGGTTTTGCTACCTTGTCCTGCATCGGAACGATTATGCTTCCCAGAATGGCAGCCGCTGGCTATCCCAGAGGTGTATCCGCAGCGTTAATTTCAAGTGCTTCGTTACTTGGCCTGTTGATTCCGCCCAGCCTGAATATGATTGTCTATGCGTTTATTGGCGGTCAATCTGTTCTGGCTTGTTTCCTGGCTACTGTGATTCCCGGTATTATCCTAGTGATTCTCCTCAGCGGTACAACCTTTTGGCTGCTTCGTAAGAATCAGGATATCAAATTGAGAGATCCAATGCCTCCGGAAGTATATTTAAAAACTCTGGGCAAGAGAACTTCCCGTGCGCTGCCGGCAATGGTTGCTCCCATCATAATACTAGGCGGTATTTATGGCGGATTTCTGACTCCTACGGAAGCTGCGGCAGTATCCGTTATTTATACAATCCCAGTCGGAATTTGGTTCTACAAGGGCTTAAACAAGGAAAGCTTCAAGTCGGCTCTGGTCACTGCAGGAACCACAGCTGGAGTTGTCATGATCATGCTGTTATCGGTTATGATGTTATCGAGACTCTACATAATGGAAGATGTTCCGCAGATGATTTTAAAGGCAATGACTTCTGTTACAGACAATACCTTTGTTTTAATTCTGTTTGTCAACCTGTTCCTGATCATCATCGGGATGCTTATGGACGATACCAGCGCAATTTTGCTCTGTACACCGATTTTGTTGCCGGTGGTAATGAAGCTTGGCGTTAATCCTGTTCATTTTGCTGCAATCATGGGGGTAAACCTGGGTCTTGGCTGTGTTACACCGCCGACTGCACCGTTCCTTTATCTCGGTTCCCGGATTGGAAATGCTCCCATTAACGAGATGATGAAACCGACAATGTATTATATCGCTTTTGCCTGGATTCCCACATTAATTATAACCACATATGTCCCGGGCTTGTCCTTATGGCTTCCTTCTCTCTTTGGTTTTGTATAAAATATAATAAAGTCAGAAAAGCCCGTTTGAATACGCAGCAGGCGTAATCAGACGGGCCTTTTGATTGATGTAAAACCACTAAATAATTGACATAGAACCTTTATAACAGACTAGAACTTGCTGAACTCTGTCAGCGTTTCTTCCCGGTGTTGCTGATAAGATATTGTACCAGTGCTTCATAGGGAAGGGGTTCACTGTATAGGTACCCTTGGTATTTTTCGCATCCCAGCTGGTAGAGAATATTTTTCTGATCTTCTGCTTCTACGTATTCTGCAATGATAGAGCAGTCTAAAGAGTTGCAAAGATAAACAATAGATGAGATGATATTCCTGCAGTTGCTGTTGCTAACCACCTCGCGGATTAAACTTCCATCAAGCTTGATGGTATCAAATTCATACTCTTTCAAGTATTTCAAAGAGCTGTGTCCCATACCGAAGTCATCCATGGCAAGCTTGATTCCAAGCTGCTTTATGGAGTCAATTTGGTCCATTATCTTGTGGCTGCCAGCCAAGGCGATTTGCTCTGTGATTTCGATTTTTACTGAGTGGAAGGGCAATTGATTCATTTCTATTTTGTTTTTCAGCCATGAGATTAAGGTTTCATTTTCAAGCTGGACTGCGGAAACGTTCACCGACAGAGAGATTTCACTGTAACCGGCATTTCTAAGTTTGCCGAGATCCTCAAGAGCTTTGTTGAAGATCCATCGTCCCAGATTGTCGATGATGCTGGATTCCTCTGCTAAAGCGATGATCAATGGCGGGTAGATATAACCATAGACTGGATGATTCCAGCGGAGCAGCGCTTCCACTCCAAAAATTTTTCCATTGTAATCAGTTTGAGGCTGATAATAGAGCTTTAAATTTTCATTCTTTAGATCATCTGCGAGATCAGAAGCCAGAAATCTGGACAGATTACCAATCTCGTCATGTCTGGATAAAAGAGCAGGGGGATAACCTCGCTCTTCATTTTCCTTATATACGGAATAGACCTTTTTCAGATTGAGCTTGATCTGTTCTTGTGATGCCATTTCTGACAGTCTCACAAAGGGGATGTAACAAGCAGTTCCCAGAACGAAGTTGAACAGCTGAAGGATACTGCCGCTGATAGACTGTGTCGCCATATATCCGCTCAGCAGGATCGGGGTTGTCCATTCAACCGCGTGAATTGTGTACGGTACAAAACCATAATAGACAGCAAAGAATGCCGTAAAGGTCAAAAGAACAGGCACGCAAAGAAAGGGAACCAGAAAAATCGGATTCAAAACAATTGGCAGCCCAAAGACCACCAGTTCATTGATATTAAACAACAGAGGGAGTGCGGACAGTTTCGCCAGCTCTCTTTGGTTTTTATATTTACCGGCTAGGAGGATTGCGGTTACAAGACAAATAGCAGTTCCGCATCCGCCCATCAGAATAAAGGAATCAATAAAAGTCTTGGTAAAAACAATATCGGGTGTTAGTCCGGCTTCTATAAGTCTTTGGTTGACCTCAACTCCAGGTTGAAAAACCGCTTGGGTCACCGGCTCCAATATATTGCTGCCGTGCATTCCGAAAAACCAAAAGAGATGAATTAAAATGACGAATAGTAAACCACTAAGGAAAGGCGATTCAATTCTCGTAAAAAGCGTACTGAAATATGTGGATAAAAACTCCTGTATACTGGCAATGTGAAAGACATTGGATAAAGTGACATTTATAGCAGCAAAGATTCCAACGGTTACGGCGGCGGGAAAGATGGAAGAAAGCGCTTGCTTGAAAACCGCATCTGCCCCATTCGTATAGGCTTTCAATTTGAATGCATTGAGCGATGAAAATTTCAGAAAGAGAACGGAGGAACTGGCAGATACCACGATCGCCATAAAAATACCCGAGGCACCGAAACTTGAAATATGAAAATTTTCGATACTGATTTCACTGATTGCAAGATAGGATGCGAGGGATACTGACGCAGTTATGATTGGGCTGGTATTTTTTTTTAGCCCGATCTCATTGGCGTAGGAATAACTGATGCAGATCACCATGAAAAGAGACATCATTCCAAAGGTGCTGTCATGAATCACTGTTAGAAGCAGCCCCCAGTCTTCTCCCAAACTTTGAGCCATAAAACTCTGGTAGAAGGGTATGGGGAGACTATTAATCAATAGAGCAAAGGAGCCCAATAAAAGTAAAGGTATCATATAGGTGAGACCTTTTCTTATTGCAATTAGAATCGGTATCCTGTTAATTATTTTATCGAAACGGTAAAACCAATTTTTTACAGACATTTTTCTGTACATCTTCATCACTTTCTGCTCAATTCATAGATTATATCTGGAGTATGTTAACTGAACCAGCATGAATAATGGGTAATATAATATTATCGGTTTCTTATACAGGAACTTTAGTATTCTTGAACAATTTGATTTTAAGAAACAATAAAACGAGGTGGGAATTCCCCACCTCGCAGTAATTTGGTTTTAAGAGAAGCAATCGTTTTCAAGGCTTCAGACCTCAAGGTGCCAACTAATTGAGCCTTAGTTTAGAGTAGTACTGATTATTTCAGCATTTTTGCAAGATCGCGCATCGCTGCGGTTTCTTTGACAAGTTTCTCTCTGTAGATAAGGTTCTGAGCATCGATGGCCTTCTGATAAACGCCGATCTCCGCTGAGAAGTCTGCACCTGCTGTATCGTACTTCTCCATGAGACCTCTGGTTGCTGCTTCAACATTCGCTGGTATGAAATTCCTTCCGGTACCCCAATAAAGGTTATCCTGATTGTCCTTGCCCCAGAACATATCATTCTGCTGAGCGATGACTTCAGGGCTGAAATACATACTGTACCACTCAAGGATATTATTTACCTGCCAAGCATATTCGTCTGCTGCTGTTACTGCGTCACCCTTATTCAGACAATCGATGATTGACTGCATCAGCTGAATGTTTTCCTGAGGCGCTTCGTGAGGCACGACAGGTCGCTCATACATCAGTCCAAGGAACTGATCCTGTGCAAATTTGAACGCCTTAAGATTTTTCTTATTTAGCGCTTTCGCTTCCGAAGCAAGCTGACTTATTTTCAATGGGTCTGCACCGGAGATGACCGCACTGTTATATTCCTTATTGAGATCCAAGATCTTCTTTGTCGCTGCTTCGGCTGCTGTTTTCAGTTCGTTCAGTGCTGACAGATAAGCTTCGGAATCTCCGCCTGCTGCTTTGCAGAATTCTTCGTCAAAGGCAGCGAGCAGTCTGTCATACTGTGATGTGTAATCGAGATAGAGCGCTGGTGTCTTGTCAATATAAGAAACGAGTGCACCGTAGAACTTGATGTTGAACTCCATTACATCCTTGTTATACGTTGATGGATCATCAAATTGAGTGTGGTAACGATCCACATAGAATGGAAATACAGTTTCCATATCCTCCTGGAGCAGGAAGCCATTTACCGTGGAAGGCACACCGGCTGCATAATAGGAGAAATCATCGGAGTAAGTATAAGTCTGATACCCGGCAGTTTTAACTCCTGCTGGGAAGCAGTTAACTGGGTTCGGTGAAAGCGGATACTCATTTACGTAGTAATCAATCATCCGATACATCTCCGGAGCGGAATAAACGCTGGTATAATCGGCAAATTCATAAGCAGGAAGCTCAAAGTTGATGAATGCCAGGGTTTTCCCAACCCACTCTGGGTGAGCCTTGTTAATCATATTCCATGCCCCGGTTGTCCAGTCAAACAAGCTGTAAGTGGTACCCCATTCCTCGGCGCCATGAATGACGAATACGATGTCGTTATCCGGAACGTAGCCACTGTCCTTCATCGCCTTAGCCATAGCAAGGACAAGGCCGACGGCACAGCTGTCATCCTGGAAGCCCTTGAAATACATATCGTAGTGTCCGCCAATCACGATCTGCTGCTCGGAGCTTTTGCCTTTGATTTTTCCCATAATATTATAGGAAGTACCGCCTGCGGATACTTCGTTATCCACCTTGAGTGTAGCGTTCACCGGACCTTTTCCCAGCTTCGCTTTTATGTAATCGGAATCATTCACATTGATGCTGACACAGGGAATACTGGTAGGTCCGCAGATATCCTGAGAATTGAGGGCATCCTTGCTAACCTGAGCAAAACCGCCTACATTTGCACTTAGGATAGCGGCAGCGCCTTGAAACTCAGCTTCGAGCATTGGATAGGTAATCCACCAATCTGCTCTTTGATCCAAATCAATGAGAACGATTTTACCCTTCACATCAATGCCGTCATAATCGTGCATAGTTCCTTTTTCCACATAGACGATCTCTGCGGTAATTCCGTCTTTTGGAGTAGCAGCTGTAGCATAGGAGTGGGGCTGAATGATCTTGCTGTCACCTGCAAGCGAGAGGGAAGCGCCGTTGAACTGCCACTTGGTCACATCTGTGGCTACTTTTTCCGTGTCGGTAAGACCAAGCTTCTTCATTTCAGAAAGAAGGTAATCTGCCGCCTTATGCTCTGCATCGCTGCCTGCTGTTCTGGTTCCGATACTGGAAGACCAGTATTTCGGATTTGTTGACAACTCCAGTGCGATGTTGTAAGCATACTGGTGATCTACAGCAGCAAGTAGTTTGTCATAGTCAGACTGAACTTGAGCCGGAATCTGAACCTTTGGTTCTGCCTGCACTGGGGCAGAAATCGGTTCTGCAGTAACTGGAGCGGGAGCTGTTGCCGGAGTTGGCTCCTGCTTTTGCACATTGCCTGGTATTGTTATGTTCTGATTTGTGTAAATCAGATTTGGATCCGCAAGCTTATTGTATTCTGCTAATGCCTGCCAGGTCGTCTCATACTTTTTTGCTATTTTCCACAAAGCATCACCGTCTTTGACAGTATAGACCGTATCCGCAAATGCAAAGCCAACACTTCCGAATACCAATAGAGCAGCTAGGGAAAAACATAAAATCTTTCTTTTCAAATTTACTCACCTCCGTTTAATCGTAAAGAACTTCCAAGATATTCTACACCTAATAAACTGAAAAATCAAAAAATTCATCAAAAAGCAACATAGTTATCAAAATTCAGCATAGTTATTCTCAATGGAAAACCTTTTGACCACATTGGCAATTTCATGTATAATAGATCCATTAATTTATTCGGATTTGTCAGATAATAAGACATTAAATCTATATAGAATGGGTTGACTGGTGCTCTCTTTGAAAACGATGCGTATCAGACGAGAATTGTGGACGTCAGCCTGTTGCTATGAATGGAGGTAACAGAAATGAACAGTGACAAGATTAAGAGCGGCCCTTCCGGCGCGTCAGTGCGTACGCTATTTTATGGAATGGGATATATTCGTGAAGAAATAGATCGGCCTCTGATCGGGATCGTCAATTCCCAAAATGAAATCGTGCCGGGGCATATGCATCTGGATCGGATTGCTGAGGCCGCAAAAAAGGGCGTTTCTCTGGCAGGAGGTACACCTGTTGAATTCCCATCTATCGGAATTTGCGACGGCATCGCTATGGGGCATGACGGAATGAAATATCCCTTAGCTAGCAGAGAATTGGTTGCTGACTCCATTGAGGCCATGGCAAAGGGACATGCTTTTGACGGTCTTGTGTTGATTCCCAACTGCGACAAGATTGTTCCGGGTATGCTGATGGCCGCAGCAAGGCTGAATATCCCTGCTGTTGTCATTAGCGGCGGTGCCATGAGAGCCGGATATTCCAATGGGAACGTACTGGATTTTAACAGTATTATGGAAAAGATCGGTGCGTATCGCAATGGTGATTGCACTGAGGATGAACTGGAAGAGGTTGCACTCAACGCCTGTCCGGGCTGTGGTTCCTGCTCCGGTTTGTTTACGGCAAACAGCATGAACTGCCTCACTGAGGTCCTTGGAATGGGCCTTCCGTATAACGGCACTGCACTGGCTGATACTGGCGAAAGAGTCAGAATGGCAAAGATGGCAGGTGTGAAAATCATGGAGATGGTAGAGAAGGACATTAAGCCGAGAGATATTCTGACCGTGGATGCTTTCCGCAACGCCATCACTGTCGACATGGCTATGGCAGGTTCCACCAATACAGTGCTTCATCTGCCTGCAATTGCTCATGAGGCGGGAATTAAGCTGAATCTGGAACTCTTTGACCAGATCAGCGAAAAGACCCCTTATATCGCAAAACTGAGCCCCAGCGGGCATCATCATATTGAAGATCTTCATAGAGCGGGAGGAATTCCTGCACTTATGAATGAGCTTACAAAAAAAGATCTGATTATCAAGGACTGTATCACGGTTACCGGAAAAACCATCGGCGAAAATATTTCAGTCACTCCCGTTGCGGATTACAGCGTGATTAAGCCCATCGATGAACCCTACAGAAACAGGGGCGGACTTGCGGTGTTGAGAGGAAATCTTGCTCCTGACGGTGCAGTGGTAAAAGAATCCGCTGTAGCCGAAGAAATGCTTGCCCACTCCGGACCTGCGGTAGTTTTTAATTCCGAAGAAGAAGCTTCTGCCGCAATCTGGGATAAAAAGATCAAGAAGGGTGACATCATCGTGATCCGATATGAGGGACCCAAGGGTGGACCGGGTATGAGAGAAATGCTTTCGCCTACATCCTCCATCGCGGGTATGGGTCTAGACAAAGACGTTGCCCTGATTACTGACGGAAGATTCTCAGGTGCATCCAGAGGAGCATCCATTGGTCACGTTTCACCGGAAGCTATGAGTGGAGGGTTGATTGGTCTGCTGAAAGATGGAGATATCATTCACATTGACATCCCGGGCAGAAAGCTTGCCGTCGAACTGTCCGACGAGGAGATAGAAACAAGAAGAGCCCAATATGTAAAGCCTGAGCCCAAAGTGAAATCAGGATATCTGGCAAGATACGCAAAATTGGTCACCTCTGCCAATACAGGTGCTGTTTTAGAAGTATAGGATCATGGTCATCTGATTTTATTTTTAAAACGCTTGCAAAATAAAATAAAAATAAGTTATAATTTAATGGTTAGTGTAGAAAACTAACCATTATTTTATTTTGCAGTATCTTGGACCTGCTGAGCAGGGGGAAGAGTCTGCAGCGGCGGCATCGCACAAAATTATCTGAAAAGGAGTGAAAGTAATGGATTTAGGACCGAGTCACGAGCGGATGAATATCATAATTGAAAATAGTAAAGTCCTTGCTTTCACCGTTGCTTTCAAGTGCCTTTAAGGCAGTTCTCCGAAATGCTACATAACGGTTAGGCTGGGACCTGACATTTTCCTGCAGTGACACTGATTTGTACTCAAATCAACGAAGCGAATAAAGGAGGTAAGTCCCATGGAGAACGAATCTGTAATGGATGGAATCATCCAGACCATTCTTGAACTGTTAGACGCGAAAAAATACAGCAGAGCAAGAGATGAAATTTTAAAGAATAATACCGTTGATATCGCAGAAATTCTGGAAGAGGTTATCGAGGAGTTGGGAATCGAAAAAGCGATTATCCTGTTTCGAACACTGCCAAAAGACGTTTCTGCGGAGGTATTTGCGTACCTTCCTATCGACGATCAAATTGAAATTATATCGGTTATCACCGACAGGGAAGTAGAGCATATCATCGACGAGCTTGCCTTCGACGATATGATCGACGTGCTGGAAGAACTGCCTGCAAATGTAGTGGATAAAATTCTTGAAAAGTCTACGAAAGAAGAGCGTAGGCTCATCAACACGTTTTTGAATTACCCGGAAACCAGTGCCGGCAGTCTGATGACGCCGGATTACATCAGTCTTAGAAAAAATATGACCGTAGCGGAAGCCCTTTCTTACATCAAAAAAGAAGGGATGGATCGGGAAACGGTCTACACCTGTTATATCAAGGATGAAGGAAGACGACTTTTGGGCATCGTATCCCTCAGAACTCTGGTTGTTTCTGATGATGAGGTTCAAGTAGGCAATCTGATGCATGAAGATATTATCTATGTGAATGTGCTGGATGATCAGGAGGATGTATCCGATGCATTTAAAAAATACGGTTTCCTGGCGATTCCTGTTGTAGACAATGAGCACAGGCTTGTGGGAATCATCACCGTAGACGACATTTTGGATGTCATCGATGAAGAGGCTACGGAGGACTTCCATAAAATGGCCGGTATGGCTGTTTCCACCGAGGAATATCTGGATATGAGTGTTTGGCATCACGTGAGAAATCGTCTGCCTTGGTTGTTTGTTCTGATGTGTTCCTATGTGATTACGGGAAGCATCATCTCCAATTTCCAAGAAGGCCTTTCCAAGGTCATCGTATTGGTAACCTACATGCCCATGCTGATGGGTACAGGAGGAAATTCCGGGTCGCAATCCGCTACTCTTGTCATTCGCGGCCTTGCTTTAGGAGATGTGGAGACCAGCGATGCGCTCGGTGTTCTATGGAAAGAACTGCGGGTTAGTTTTCTCATCGGTCTGGTGCTCAGTGCACTGAACTTCGCCAGAATCTTCTGGATGGACGGACAGAGTACGATGATTGCAGCGACCGTCTGCGGATCGATGATGCTGATTGTCATTGCGGCAAAAACCATCGGCAGCATGCTTCCTATCTTTGCGAAAAAAGTGGGAATCGACCCTGCGCTGATGGCCAGCCCCATGATCGCATCTTTGACGGATATGGTATCCGTAGTGACATATTTTGCACTGGCATCATTTATTTTGGGGATTTAACCATGAGTCTCATGGAATCAGATTTAAAACAGCCGCGGCGGGGCAGTGTTCTTTCGGGAGTGATTCAGTCCGAAAATGCTGTCTGCCGCGGCTGTTCTTCTACAGGGATAAAGAAATGCATGGTTATAAAAGGAACTACCGGGGAATTCTATCATGAGATTTAAGAATGAATCTATTTTATTTTGAATTGGGGTGAGAAAAATGAAAAATAATGGTTTAATTACTAAGTCTTATGTCAATACTCTCATTAAGAAACGTGATAGGGATATACATAAGGGTGATTGCGGAAAAATTTTGATCTATGCAGGATCAAAGGGCATGGCAGGAGCAGCAGTATTATGCGCAAGAGCAGCTCTTAGAACCGGCGCGGGCCTTGTAAGAGTCTCTGTTCCAGAAGAGCTTTTTCCCATCCTGCAGATCGGAGTACCGGAGGCCACCTGCTTATCCAGAGAGCGTTTACTTGAGGACTTGATGCAATATACGGCAATTGTCATCGGTCCGGGGTTGGGAGTTGATGCGAAGGATGGTGTACTGATTAAAAAAATATTACGAGCTACCGATAAGCCTGTGGTGCTCGATGCAGACGGTTTGAACCTCCTAAAAGGAGAACTTGAGATCATGAAGGAGGCTCGGGCCAAATTGATCCTTACCCCCCACCCGGGGGAAGCAGCCCGGTTATTGGAACGGAAAGCGGCTGAGATCAATGAGGACAGGCTGAGGTCCGCCATGGAATTGGCTTCACGCACTGGATCGGTAACGGTGCTGAAAGGTGCCGGAAGTGTTGTGGCAACACCGGAGGGCAAAACATATATTAATACTACAGGAAATCCCGGAATGGCCACGGGAGGCAGCGGAGATGTGCTGTCAGGCATCATTGCCGCTCTCACAGGCCAGGGTCTCGACAGTGAATCAGCCGCTGTGGCTGGAGTTTATCTCCATGGGTTGGCTGGAGATCTTGCTTCGGACCGAATGGGAGAGTATGGTTTAATCGCTACAGATATAGCTGATATGTCGGCACTGGCGATCAAAAGCATTTTAGATACCCACGAACCAATGGAGAAATAAGGCATTTGACACATTGACTCATCAGGAATTATAATAAAAATAGTACTCTTTGTTATGGAAAATGGATGTTGCAGAAAATGTATGAGGTGAGCAAATGTTTGATTTTACAACTATGAGAAACAGCTTTTCGATGGAGCGAATCAGCGAAATCACGGCTGGATATCAAGAAATGGGAACTCTGAATGCCAGTCTTTCCGAAGAAGGACTTGATCAGGACAGGAGAGATCTTGAAAGCTATGAAAAATATTTAGTGGAGAGTGAATGACTTGATCGTTAAGAAAGGTGATATTTTTTTTGCAGACCTAAGTCCCGTCATTGGCTCAGAACAAGGTGGAGTAAGGCCGGTTCTTATTGTGCAGAATGATATTGGAAATAAATACAGCCCTACAGTTATTGTAGCGGCGGTTACCTCCCAGATAAACAAGGCAAAGTTGCCTACACATGTTGAAATTGGTGCGTTGGGTCACGGTTTAAACAAAGACTCGGTCGTGCTGACAGAACAACTCAGAACCATTGATAAAAAACGGCTCAAAGAAAGAATCGGAAAAGTCGATGAAGATATCATAGCAGAAGTAAATGAAGCGCTCACAATCAGTTTAGGGATGATAGATTTTTAGGAGGAACAGATGAAGAGAGTTGTAGCAGGGTTGGTTATCATTGTTTCAGTGTTTGCCTTGACGGTATATGCGGCAGCCGCCGCAGATTCTCCGGGATCGGAAGGTGATCCGGTGGTCACAAAAAGTTATGTAGATAGTCAAATTGCACAGCTGAAAAACACAGGTGTATCCTCGGGGACATATAAAGCAGTTCAATTGATTGAAGGGCAGAAAATGATCGGCGGAGAAGGTACCGAGATCATTCTGCGAAGCGGAGAAGCCACCGCCATTGATAATGGCGCCAACGGTGTCTCTGATGTTACCGGAGGAGCTGATTTGATGACCGGCCAGCGCATCGGCCTAAATCATCTGTTGCTCATACCTCGAAACGACGGGAGGGGCCTTTTGGCTTTGACAGAAGCATACGTTATGGTCAGAGGTTCCTATACAATACAATAGAGTGTAAGGAATGTACGGTTCCTTGTCACATGAAACATTTATGTTAGGTCGGGCAATTGTGTGTGAAATAAACACGCGATTGCCCTTTTTATTTGAACAACGCTTCTGAATAATCCCCTCAGACAAATTCCTTGACATCACTAATGAATTGATGTAAGGTAATATTGAAAAGTTTCGTAAACGTTTACAGTAATTTTGTATCAACGATTTGTGCAGTCAAACAGCACGTTTTAGGCCTGCGGAGCTGATATGAACAAGCACAAAAAATCGCCGATTCGTCGAATCGTGTGAAAAAATAATGAATTCTTATCCCATTTAAAAACATTCATTCTACTCGTCAGAAACTCCCATTGAAAAGTGATTGCGTTAAGTAATTACTTTTTGCGCATGCATGCTATCAGCCTCAGCTTAGGGACGGTAAAGGACGGCCGAATGCCGCGCTTCACCGTGTTATTTATTAAGGAGGAAAAAATATGCAAGTGAAAAAAGTCATCAGCGCAGTTCTGACTTCTTTAATGCTTTTTTCTCTCAGTTCTTTTCCGGTATTTGCCGCAGACACAAGTGCAGACAGCAAACCGGGAATTGCCTTTGAAGCACCTTTGTATAATGCTGTAAAGAACGTATACGAGGTCAGCAAACCCGAGCATATCATGTATATGTCAGGTGATTGGAAAGATGGGGCGCCACGTGACGGCCACTATGTTCTGACAACGGATATTGACATGTCAGCTTTTGAGGATTTCATTCCCATCGCTTCTGAAAAAGAAGCAGGCTTTATTGGAACTTTTGATGGTCAATTTCATATGATTAAAAACCTAAAAGTACATTACCCT
Source organism: Clostridiales bacterium (assembly GCA_015243575.1). Lineage (NCBI taxonomy): Bacteria > Bacillati > Bacillota > Clostridia > Peptostreptococcales > Anaerovoracaceae > Anoxybacterium > Anoxybacterium hadale. Next base: position 1,844,280 of record CP042469.1, on the reverse strand, counting down.
AAAAAATATGTAGGCCTCTTCGGTTATATCGGAAATGAAAACCAGCCTGCATATATTAAAAACCTTGCTCTAATCAATTGTGACATCATTGGACAGCAAAATGTCGGAGGACTGACAGGCGTTAACTATGGTACCATTACAAACTGTGTTGTAACGGGCAAAATCGTTGTCGATAATCTATCCAACTCTCATACCGGCGGTGCTGTTGCAGGTAAGGTAAAAGAGGGGGAAGGACCTGTAATGGGCAGAGTAGAAAACTGCTTTATCAATGCTGATATTATTGCACCCTACGACGTAGGCGGAATTGCAGGAATACAGGACGGCGGAGGTTATATCGGCAAATGCTTTGCACTGGGAACAGTCACATCCAATGCTTCAAACGGAATGGCAGGTGGAATCGTTGGATCTTTTAATGCGGGAGACCGTCTTGAAAACTGCGTCGCAGCACAGTCGGTGATAACCGGTGTCAGAGATACGGATCGTATTGTGGGCCAGCTTAACGATGAAAGCGGGATTAATATCAACAACAATTATGCATGGGAAGGAACGCAAATGATCGGAAACGGTCCCGTTGAAAGGCCAAACCGCGTATATTTTGAACCTGCTTCTACAGAAAAGATCTGCAGCAAAGAGACTTACCTTGATCTGGGATGGGATTTCAGCAATGTTTGGGATTGGAAAACCACTGCAACCGGCGGCTATCCCATGCTGAAAGGTTTTTCCTCTGAAGTTACCAGTATTGCAGCTAATTATGTGGTAAAGTCAACAAACATCATCAGCTCGCCGATGAATACAGCCAAGCTTCATGAGAAAACAATGATTGCGGCCAAGGTGTTATCACCCGAAACAGTAAACTCCGTCAGCCTGTATTACGGTTACGACCCTGATGGAACGAAGTTTACAGACCATGTTAAAATGAACCTGGCGACAGATGGGAGGTATACAGCGCAGCTTCCCACAGATAAAGCCGAATATGTTTATTATTATATTAAGGCTGAAACAGCCGCAGGTACAGTTACTTACCCTTATTACAGCGAATTCCCTGTCTCGGTTTATGTAGATGATGGCAGAATTCTTGGAGAACCTTCTCAGATAACGATGACAGTAGGCTCTGAACAGGGATCGCTGCGCTTTAGCTGGCTGACAGTTCCGGAAATTGATGCAACTGTAATTAAATATAAAATAAAAGGCTCGTCTGAATGGACGTCAAAAGAGGGTAAGAGCTTTCTGACTGCTGTCACCAAGGGGTGGAAGGAAAAAAATACCCATCAAGTGACGCTCGAAGATCTAAAGCCCGATGCAATTTATGTTTACTCTGTCGGTGATGGCAAGACGTTTATGAGCCCGGAGAAGGAATTCAAGGCCCCGTCTGACAAGGCTGCTGATGCTTTCTCCTTCCTGTTCGTCTCAGATCCGCAGTCTGTCAGCACGGAAGACTATGAATCGTTCCAGAAGTCAATGGATTTTGCACTGACAAAGCTCGAAAAGATGGAATTCTTTCTTACTGCGGGAGACATCACGCAGGACGGATATAAATCAAGTGAATGGGATGCATGCTTCGAAGTTATGGGTGACTACTTCTCAAAATACCCCAGCATTACCATACCTGGCAACCATGAAATGAAGGGCGACTGGAACTTCATAAACTTTGCAGGGCGTTTTAATCTGCCGGGTGGAGATGCGGGAACCTCATTTGACAACACCATTGGCGCAATGGAATACGGTGATGCATGTTTTGTAATCATTAACACCGAAGTAACCCCTCCTGCGGAAAAGCCTGAAATCCTGCAAAAGCAGCTGGATTGGGCGAAAGCATGCTTTGAACAATCAAATAAAAAGTGGAGAATCATGGTTGCCCATGCAGGTCCTTATACCTCAAACCATGATCCCATGGAAGTACGGCCGTATCTCATCGATGCCATCGACGATATGAAGGTGGATTTGTTTTTGAACGGTCACGATCATATTTATATCAGAGGCACGGTCAAAAACGATCAAAAGGTTCCTCTCGGTGAAGGCACGACCTATATTACCGGAGGTACAGTGGGCAATAAATACTATGACTATCTTGATCGATCAAAGTATTTCACAGACTCGTATCACGATGACGAAGATCAGCAGACCGTCAACCTTGTGACCGTTTCTAAGGATGGGATCAAGGTTACTTCAATGCAGAAGGCTGATCCGGAAAACTGGGAAACGTGGAAGCTTGCAGATGAATTCGTGATCCCCAAATCCCTGAGCAGCAGCGGATACAAAGAAGCAGGAGAAGGCACTGGGTTGTCAATCATACAGGCTCCTGCGGATGCAGGAACTTTGTCAATGAGTTCCGCTTATTACACCGTTGTTCCGGGCGATGTCCTCTGGAAAATTGCACTGAAATACAACTGGACATGGAAGGAGCTTGCTGAGATCAATCATCTCTTAACTCCTGATTTAATCTACCCTGGTCAAAAAATTAGAATCCAATAGAATTGAAGCATCAAATTATTTGTAGAAAAGCCTCCGGTTTTAGAGAAAAACCGGAGGCTTTTTGAGATTTTTAGTAATTTTTTATTAAAATTCTCTGTTTGTTCTCATCCTATTTACTATAAGAGAAAAAAAAGGTACAATGTTATAGCATCGGCTGACCAACCGGTGTATTAACATTGAATACATACATAATTTTAGGAAGGAAAACACAGGGGATGAAATTATTAATCAGGGAAAACAAGGTCTTGCTGCTTATTGTCGCACTTGCCGTTCTTGTTTCGTTTGTTGCAATCGGGGGTAGAATTTCAGTAGAAAGTCAAAACAAAACGTATGATATTGTATTAGATTATAATGAAGTTGAAGCGATGGCGAAGCAATCAGATCATGATGTATCCTGGTGGCTCGAAGAATTTAAAGGTATGGGCATCACAAAAGTGGGACTAGCTGAGGAAAACATGGTCAGCTTGATGGAAAATACAGATATGCCTGTCAGTGCAGAGATCATGTACCAAATCATGAAGGAAGCGGATTGGGAAGCAAAATATCCGGAGGGTTTTATTGAAGAACTGAAGGATAATGGGTTTGACGAATATGACGTTTTGATAGAAGCGGCATCAAAAGAAGCCTTTGATTTTGTTACAAATGCTGTCAGCGACCGTTATCAGGCAGAAAAATATTTTGCTTATGAAAGTGATAACGGGGGGCTTATCGTGCTCGACGGCACGGCTAAAGAAACCCTTTATACGGAAAAATATAAGTATATGAGCAGCATCAGTAAGAAAGGCTTTACTGAGAAGGATGAAATCATCAGTTCTAAGCTGATGTATCTCAATCTTGGAATTCTGCCCTCAAAGCTGGATATTGTAAAGGCAGCTGGAATGGACATTATTCCCAGAACTGCCAGCTACGAAGGTTGGAATGATGCGGATTATGAAAGAGCAGTGATCAATAGCTATAAGAAAATGGGAGTTGCTCCTGAATATATGATTGTGGGCGGGGAGAGTATCATTGGTTATGATGATGGAATCGATACCGTGAAAAATTATCTGGAGGAAAACAATGTTACGCTGGGGCTCATTGAAAATACCACCCAACGTCAGAACATCCTGCAGTTCGGGGTGGATGAAACCGTAAAAAAGACGGGATATGATGCAGTTCGTATCTTTAGTGTCTGGGATTACATTCAGAACCGATATCAGTACTACGGATATGAAGGGGCGAAGGAAATTGAAAACACACTGTTCCGCGCTGTCGTGGAACGGAACATTCGTCTCATATACTATAAGCCTATTAAGGAATTTAGAGATCAGCATGTCTATGTAACAGACCCGGAAGAATATAGAACCATGTTCTCTAATCTGGAGGAAAGACTGAACGAGCACGGGATTCAGTTTGGGGACAAGGCATCGGTGATGGATGATTATCAGGTCAGCCGAATTCTCAAGCTGGCAATTGCCTACGGCTGCGTAGCTGCTGCAATTCTACTGCTTCAAACAATATTTCCAATGAGAAGAAGAGTAAAATTGTCACTGCTGGTTTTAGGTGCTCTGGGCGCTTCCGGAGCGTTCCTTGTGCTCCCAAGCTATGCGGAATTAATCACATCCTTTGCCGCGGCAGTTATTTTCCCCTGCTTGGCAATCGCTTATATCGTAAAGCAAAGCAGAGAATATACAGAGCAATTAGACAAGGAAACCCCTTTGGTCAAGCTTGCAGGGCTGGGAATTGCAACGCTGTTCATCGGAATTGCCATTTCTGTCATCGGTGGTATCATGACTGCAGCTCCGATCTCATCCATTAATTATCTTCTTGAAATCGATATCTTCCGCGGGGTAAAAGCAGCACAGCTGCTGCCACTGGCTTTCTTTGCGGCTGCATACCTGGCATATTACGGTTTCGGAGGAAGCAAGAAGCACCCGGGATCCTTGGAATATCTTGATCTTCGTGATATGATGAACGCGAGTATCAAGGTTTGGATGGTATTGCTGGGTAGCTGCTTGCTCATCCTTGGTTATTACTATATCAGCAGGACCGGGAACGAATCCTCCGTTGAGGTGTCCAATCTGGAAATGCTCTTTAGAAACATGCTGGAAGATCATCTCATTGCACGGCCAAGAAACAAGGAATTTCTGTTTGCGTTCCCTTCGGTAATGATGTTTGTATATGTCTCCGTACGGCGATTTAAGCTCTGGCCTATATTGTTCGGACTAGCCGCTGTCATCGGTATGACTTCGCCTGCAAATACCTTTATGCATATTAGAAGTCCGCTCTACTTGGGCTTAGCGAGAACAGGCTATTCACTGCTGTTTGGTATTTTTATCGGCATCGTTGGAATCATTGTTTTTGAAATAGGACACAGGCTCTATAAGAAGCTGGAAAGGCAGACGTTTTAAATGGTTCGAATACTGATTTCCGGATATTACGGATTTAACAATATCGGAGATGAGTCCATCCTCCAGGCGGTGGTGGACAATCTTCGCAGCAAACTAAATGATATTGATATCACGGTGCTTTCCCGGAATCCGGAATCCACTGTCCAGAAATACGGTGTGAATTCCGTAAATCGAAAATCGATATCCTCCATTCTGAATGCGGTGCGAAAATGCGATCTGCTGATCAGCGGAGGAGGCAGCCTCTTGCAGGATGTAACAAGTAAAAAGAGCATACTCTATTATTTAATGATTATGTGGGCAGCTTTTTTCTTCCGTAAAAAGGTCTTTATCTATAGTCAGGGAATCGGGCCGATTTTATCAAAAATAAATCGAAGTCTCACTGCAGCTACCTTGAAACATGCCGACGGAATTGTTGTGAGAGATGAGGCATCAAAAGAGCTGCTGATTGAGATTGGCGTTAAAGCTGACCTAGTTCATGTTACGGCTGATCCAGTTCTCCGGGTGAAGAAAGCAGATCTGTCTTTGGGCAGAAACATTCTGAAGGAGGAAGGTTTCAGTGCCGAGGATGGCAGACTTACTGTGGGCTTTGCCATCAGAGAAAAGAAGATTAACAGTAACTTTGTAGATGAACTTTGTATTTCTATACGGAGACTCATCGACGAGCATCGGGCGCAAATTGTCTTAATCCCCTTTCATTTTTCTGAAGACATGGCTGTGATCGAGGAACTGGAAAGAAGACTTGGCAGGGAAGTATTTTGCATCAAGCATAAGTATCTGACCAACGAGATGTTGAGCATTATCGGGAATATGGATGTATTGGTGGGCGTTCGCCTTCATGCGCTGATACATGCAGCGATCATGGATGTTCCGATGATCGCAGTTTCCTACGATCCTAAGATCAACTCTTTTATGCATTCTATGGATATGAAGGCCATGTGCTCAATGTATGACTTCAAAAGTGAGTTCTTTCTGGAAGAGTTTGAAAAGACAGTCGCCAATGCTCAGGCCATTAGAAATAAGGTAAAAAAGAGAATTGAGCTGCTCATACAAAAGCTGGATACCAACGAAGAATTAATAAAAAAACTAATAAATAAGTAAATATTTTTATAGAATAAAATGATGAAGAGGAATGGTAAGGATGCCAAGTAACAGACGAATCAAAATTTTGAATATACCGGTGGATATGGTGGAATACCCTGCGGCCATGGAAATCTTCCGCAAGCTCATGAGCTCGGCGGGCTGCAGTCAAATCGTTACGCCAAACTCAGAAATTATCGTAAATGCAACAAAAGACAAAGAACTGAAAGAGATCATTGAACAGGCAGATCTGGTTATCCCTGATGGAATCGGCTTGGTTTATGCATCCAGAATCATGGGTATGCCTCTTTCTGAGCGCGTTACAGGGATTGATTTTCTAAGCTCCATCTTAGAATATTTGGAGGAAACAGGACAGTCAGTCTTTTTCCTGGGCAGCAAACCGGGAGATGGGGGTGCTCCGGGAATTGCAGAGCTCGCTGCTGAAAAAATCAAGGAGAAATATACAAATCTAAAGATTGCTGGAGTCCATCACGGCTACTTCAAAGAAGCCGATGAACAGGAGCTGATCAGCAAAATCAACGCCTCAGGTGCAGATTTTCTTTGTGCAGCACTGGGATCTCCCAAACAGGAGAAATTTGTATTCACCCATAGAAATCAGCTGAATGTGAAAGCTGCCATCGGTGTGGGCGGCAGTCTTGACGTTTGGGCGGGAACCCTGAAACGAGCGCCGGAATTTTATCGGAACCATGGGCTGGAATGGCTTTATCGATTCATTCAGCAGCCAAGCAGATATAAAAGAATGGCGGCTTTGCCGCTTTTCATGATAAAGGTCCTACTCAGCAAATTAAAAGGAGGAAAATGAGAATGAATATCGACTACCAACAATTGGAGAAGGTCGCACGGGATATCAGGGTTGATATAATCAAACAAACATTTCATGCGAATTCCGGGCATCCAGGTGGTTCCCTCTCCGCAGCAGATATCATGACAGTGCTCTACTTTCATGAAATGAATGTCGATCCAGCAGAACCCAAAAAATACGGCCGGGACAAATTTGTACTTTCAAAGGGCCATGCTTCGCCTGTTCTCTATGCTACACTTGCACATAGAGGATATTTCCCAACTGAGGAGCTCAGCGGTTTCCGTAAATTCGGCTCCATCCTTCAGGGACACCCTGATATGAAAAAGGTTCCCGGAGTTGAAATGTCGACAGGATCTCTTGGTCAAGGTTTTTCATCTTCTGTTGGGATGGCAATCGCAAATAAGCTCGATAAAAATCCAGGAAGAATCTTTGCATTATTAGGTGACGGTGAGCTGCAGGAAGGAATTATTTGGGAAGCTGCTATGGCAGCGGCACATTATAAGCTGGATAATCTCGTTGCAATCGTGGACTGGAACGGTCTTCAGATAGACGGAAAAAATGAAGAAGTTATCACAGTAAATCCTGTAGATGAGAAATTTAAAAGCTTCGGCTTTCATGTGATTCATGTTGACGGACATTCTCTGAAAGAGATCGCAGAAGCTTTCGAGGAAGCCCGTGCACAAAAGGGCAAACCTACCGTGATCGTTGCAAAGACACTTAAGGGAAAAGGCGTATCCTATATGGAAGGCAAGGCCGGCTGGCATGGCAAAGCCCCGAGTGAAGCAGAGGCCAAACAAGCAGTGGAAGAACTGGGAGGTGAGTGGTAATGTCAGAAAAAATGGCTACCAGACAGGCTTATGGAGAAGTTCTCGCTGAGCTTGGTGAAAAAAATCAAAATATCGTGGTTCTTGATGCGGACCTTTCAAAATCGACAATGACGGCAGTGTTTGCAGGTAAGTATCCGGAGCGCTTTTTCAATATGGGTATTTCAGAGCAGAATCTCTATGGAGTAGCAGCGGGTATCGCTCATTCAGGAAAAACTGTCTTTGCGAGCACCTTTGCGATGTTTGCAGCAGGAAGAGCTTTTGAAATTATCAGAAACTCCATTGGTTATACAAAGGCGAATGTGAAGATTTGTGCAACGCATGCAGGTGTAACTGTAGGGGAAGACGGCGGAAGCCATCAGTCCATTGAAGACCTTGCTTTGATGCGTACGATTCCGGGAATGACGGTAATCAGCCCATCAGACGGTATGTCTGCTAAGCTTCTGATTCAGCAAGCAGCAGAGTTAGATGGACCCGTTTATGTAAGACTCGGAAGAGCAGCGGTGCCCGGTCTGTATGAGGCGGACAGCGATATTCAGATCGGCAAAGGCAATTGTGTTAAAGATGGCAGTGATTATACAGTGATTGCTACCGGTATTATGGTGAATGAAGCCCTGATTGCAGCTGAAACCCTCGAAAAAGAAGGAATCAGCCTGCGAGTCATCGATATTCACACCATTAAACCCATTGACAAGGACATCATTATCAAAGCTGCGAAAGAGACAAAGGGTATCGTGACTGCGGAAGAGCATACCGTACTGGGAGGGCTAGGCTCTGCAGTTGCCGAGGTGGTTGTTCAAAACGCCCCGACGAAAATAGCCTTTGTAGGACTTCAGGATTCCTTTGGGGAATCTGGGAAGCCTGCCGAGCTTCTTGTTAAATACGGCCTGACGGCGGCAGATATCGTCTCAGCAGTGAAAAGCCTGTAAAAAACATTGATCATTCTTGTCGCTAACTAATGAAAGCACCTTCTGAAAATCAGTGTTTCCTACGGCAGAGAAAAAAATAGTACGAATATTAAGCTCCCTCTTTGAATAGATTTTAATAAAAATTTATGGCAGGAGGGAGTTTTGATTGTGAGTAAATCAGGCGCAATAAAGAAGATGCGTAAACCAAGCGGAAAAATGTCAATTCTATTTGCTGTTATTATAGTTGCAGTTGCCGCAATCGTGGCAGGGATGTTTATTTTTGAAGGTGATGATAAGGTGAGCTACAAGATTTTAGGGGATACAGATATCCCTCAACAGATTGCCAGTCAAGTCATCCCAGAGTATCGAGGGCTTGAAAGAGCGCTGGCCTGTGTTGTCGATGACAAGATCTATGTGATTGCTACGAGAGGGGAAAAACCCACCTCCGGTTATGAGATTGCCATCGATAAGATGACTGTTTCAGAGGAGGATGGAATAAAAACACTGAGCGTCTATACAGTGTTTAGAGACCCACAGCCGGGAACCGCACTGACCCAGGTGTTGACCTATCCGATACAGGTAGCCGAAACAGACCTTGGATTCCTGCCGGATCAAATCGAGCTCAAAGTGCAGTACCAAGAGTAAAAGTGCTGCTGGTAAATCATGGGGTTAGCATCGATTGGAACATTGTGTCCCAAATAGGCGAAGTTCGCGGAAGGGATTTCGTCTCCTTGTTAGCCCCTGAATTTTTATCCATTTAGTAATGCCCGCAAGCCGCAGCAATGCTGTGGCGAAGGGTTTTATTTTTTTGCAAACAAATGTTAAATATTGACATATATTATAAATATTTATATACTGGAAACACAGAGAAAGAAAATGATGGTTTAGTTCAATGCATCAGTTCAATGCAGATGTACGGAGGGAGGAACGCAGCACGTTGAATGAATTTAACTTAAAGACAGATTCCGTTGCCAGTTTGAAACGCATTCTCTCAAGAGAAGCGGAGGAGGAAGAACGTTATGCAGCGATGGATAAGCTAAAAATCGGAATGATTGGCATTTCAGGCGGGGCTGGCGTAAGCTTTCTAACGGGCTGCCTCGCCAGATATCTTGCCAACACTGGAAAGCATGAACCAGCAGTGGTTGAATTGGGTATGGGTACTCTGTTTGATTCCTACGGAATGGACAGGCGTTTTGCGGGAAGACCTTATTTTCACTTCTACAAAGCTTTGGAAGAAAACCGGGCTGTTCGGGGAGCGCGGAACATGGACGAGGGCATAAACTGGATCCTCAACGCTCCGGAAGAAGAAGGGGTTCTTCTGAACTTCGAACAAAAGCTGCGGCTGGTTTGTCATGCAAAGGGAGATATCATTCTATGCGATTTCTCGGGTGCAGGAGAAGAGGACTTTGCATTGCTTCATAGTATGGATCAGATTATTACGGTGATTGATCCTCTTCCGTCGAAGATGTTGAAGGGTTATGAAACACTTTGCAGAATAAGAGCTCTCGAACTTAGGCAAATGGAAATACTATATGTAGTCAATAAGCTGAATCGAGGTGTGAACCGAAACCAGATGTGGGATTTTCTAAAGCTGAAAGATCCGGTTGTTGTTCCGATGATCAATGCGGAAAGCATCTATGCGGCGGAATATAACTGCAAGATCCCCTTTACGCTGAATGATGTAAAGAAAATATTAAAGGAACCGTTTCAAGAAATTGTATCAAAGATAAAACTATAGGAAGCAGCTGGTGCGCCATGGTTTCATTGAGGAGACGCGGCTTTCTTGCCGCACAGAAAAATTCCTAAGCCAGCTGTGCGCCTTCCATTAGACCAACGCTGCTTTAAGTTTCCGGAAAGGAATAAAAATCTGCAAAATGCTGGAAAACAGGAAAAAATTACATCGGAATTGTAATGAACTTGTAATGTAAGAAAGTATTCAATATTATCCCGTTATGTATTATAATATTATGTAAGTTTGTGTATAATTTTGAGGAAGCATGGATTGGCAGGGGACATGGCGATTTGCACTGCAAAATCGGTCATTTCAAGCAAAAAAAGATACATAACGGGAAAGGACTCAGAGAAAAATGATAGCTTTTGATAATGTGACAAAGTCCTATGGAACAAATATCGGCATTCAGGACGTGAGTGTAAAAATAAACAAGGGTGATTTCGTTTTTTTGGTAGGACCCAGCGGGGCCGGGAAATCCACCTTTATTCGACTGATTTTGAAGGAAATCAATGCAGATAAAGGCAGCATTATAATGAATGGTATGGAAATCACCAATCTTGCAAACAGACATATCCCAAAACTTCGGCGCAGTACAGGCATTGTATTCCAGGATTTCCGCTTACTGCCGAAAAAAACGGTCTTTGAAAATGTCGCCTTTGCAATGGAAATCGTACATATGAGCCAGCGTTCTATACGCAGGCAGGTGCCTCAGGTTCTCAGCCTGGTGGGCATCAGTTCGAAGGCAAGTAAATATCCTCACGAGCTTTCTGCAGGAGAACAGCAGAGAGTGGCGATTGCACGTGCAATTGTAAATAATCCCACTGTGCTCATTGCGGATGAACCCACCGGAAATCTCGATCCGGATACAGCATGGGAAATCATGAGGCTATTGGAACAGATAAATCTGCGCGGAACCACCATTGTGATGGTGACCCATGCAAAGGATATTGTTGATAAAATGGGTAAGCGTGTTATAGCGATCGATAAGGGACGCATTGTTCGTGATGATGCCAGTGGAAGTTACGGGGCATATGAGGACGAGCGGCTGCTTTCCTGTTTACCGGCGGGAGGTGTGTTTGGCAGCCATGTTAAATAGTTGGGGATACGCCTTTAAACAGGCCTTTAAGCAAGCATTCAGAAACAGAGCAATGAGTTTTGCATCCATGTTTTCCATTACCGCTATGTTATTGATCTTAGGTCTCTTTTTCATTTTGGTAGTAAATGTAAATATGGCTTCTGAAAGTGCCAAGAAGCAGTTTGATACCATTCAAGTTTATTTGATGGACGAAACGACATTTGAGCAGGCTTCCGCAATCATCGCATCGCTGAACAGTACAGACGGCGTAACAGAAGCTGTTTACTTGTCCGATGAAGAAGCTATGGCAAACTGGAAAGTAAAGTGGGGAGACAACGCCTATCTGTTGGATGGGCTGGAAAATAACCCGCTTCCCAATTCAATTCTGATTAAAGTATCAAGGTTGGAAGCAGCTGATGCAGTTGTTGCAAAGGTAAAAACCTTTGATGGGATTGAAGATATTAAATACTATAAAGATACTGTCGATCAGTTGATGAAGGTGACGCGCTTTATTCAGTTTGGTGCAATGATCATTATAATCTTTCTGGTCATCATCTCAGTTGTTGTTGTTTCCAATACCATCAAACTGACAGTGCTTGCAAGGGAACGGGAAATCAGCATCATGAAATACGTAGGGGCTACCAACTGGTTCATTCGGGGGCCGTTTCTGATTGAAGGGATTCTCATCGGCATTCTGTCGGCAGCAATCTCTGTTGGGATTGTCAGCCTGATCTATTATAAAACCATGGAACTTCTGGGGCCGACGATCTTTGTGATCCTTTCAACAACAATGGTACCGGGAGCTTTCCTTGCGGTAAGGCTGATTTGGATTTTTACGGCACTGGGCATCAGCATCGGTGCTTGTGGAAGCATCATTTCTATGAGAAGATTTTTAGACACGTAAGAGTAGATTTATAGTACGTAAGAGGATTTGTAGTACGTTAAAAAGGGGGAAGTACATAGTGAAGAGATTGGTTTCGTATGTAATAACATTTGCATTAACCGCTTCTGCAATCACCATTGGGATGACCTATGCTGATGAGCAGCAGAATCTGAATGATATCAATAAAAAGATCAACCAGACGAAATCAGAGCTTAAAAATGGCAAGAACAAAGAAAAACAGTTGAACAGTCAAATCAAGCAGCTAGAGAGCCAGATCAACGAAGCGGAGAAAGAGATTTCTGGTATTCAGGGCGACATTAATAAAACCGAAAAGAATATCTCTTCGGTGAAAGCGAACCTTCAGCAGGTTGAGCAGGAGATGGCGCAGCAAAACGAAAGTCTTGAAAAGAGACTGCGGGCCATGTATAAAAACGGTGATGTGGGGATGATTCAGATCCTGCTGGGTTCTGATGACATCACTGATTTTATGACCAATATGGATATGGTTCAGCGTATCTTTGACAATGATGTGGATATCCTGAAACTCATGGAGGAGCAGCATCAAAAAATAGAACTCCAGAAAAAACAGCTGGAAACTCTTCAGGCACAGCTTCTTTCGGAGAAGCAAAAAGAAGCGGACAAGCAGTCTGCCCTCCAAGTATCCAGAGGTGAGGTGGCAAGCTTAAAAGCTCAGGTGGAAAGTGACAATGACGCACTTGAGGAGTCGCTGGATGAACTCAATGCAGAAGCGGATCGCTTGGTGGCAGAAATCAGAAAACTCCAGGGAAATCAGGCCTTCGTCGGAGGCGTATTCGCCTGGCCGTCACAAAGCAGCACCAGGGTTACATCGGAATTTGGGTATCGGATGCATCCGATTCTTAAAGTAAATAAATTACATACCGGTATGGATATCGGAGCAGCAGCAGGAACCAATGTTCTTGCAGCCAATGACGGAACCGTCATAAAAGCCGGCTGGAACAACAGTTACGGTAATCTAGTGATGATCGATCACGGGGGCGGTATCGTTACACTGTATGCCCACAACAGCAAGCTGCTGGTAAGCACCGGAGATGTGGTAGCCAAAGGTCAGGCCATCGCATTGGTTGGATCTACGGGACAATCAACCGGTCCGCATATTCACTTTGAGGTTCGTGTCAACGGAGAATATCAAAACCCAAGGAATTGGTTGTAATATGAACGGCATTCATCCAATTATCCTTGAGATTTTAAGAAATAGAGGAATCACAGACGAAAATGAATTGATGGAATTCCTTGCCGTAAAGCCAAGTCTTACCTATGATCCATTCCTGCTGAAAAATTTGGAAGCAGGGGTGGATTTCCTGTTGTCTGCAATCAATCAAGGCAAAAGGATTTGTATTTACGGAGATTATGATGCTGATGGCGTGACCTCTGTCAGCCTCCTGATGCAAGTGCTGTCTCAACTAACGACCAATCTGACCTACTACATTCCCTCTCGATTTGACGAAGGCTATGGTCTGAATCAGGATGCCATTGACCAAATAAAAAACGATGGAGGAGAACTGATTGTCACCGTAGACTGTGGCAGCGTTTCCTATGATGAAGTGGAATACGGGAAAGGGATGGGAATAGATTTTATCGTTACGGACCATCATAATATTAATGACAGGCCGGCTGACTGCATTCTGATCAATCCTAAACAGGTGGACTGCTCCTATCCCTTCAAACAGCTGGCGGGCTGTGGCGTGGCATTCAAACTGGCCCAAGGCATACAACGAAAAGCAAAATTGCCCAAGTCGGTGCTGACGGAAGTTCTGGACTTAGTTGCCATCGCTACCATCGGGGATATCGTACCTTTGGTCGATGAAAATCGAACCCTGACAAAATATGGACTGGATGTGATCCGAGCAGGTAAAAGGCCGGGGCTTAGAAAATTGATTCATGATGTAGGATTAACATCTGATAAGATAAAATCAGAAAACATCGCATATATTATAGTACCACACCTGAATGCTGCTGGCAGAATGATGGACGCGAGGATCGGTGTGGAGCTTTTGATCTCAAAAGACGAGTCTGCTATTGCTTTGCATACAGCAGAAATGATCAAAAATAATAAAGAACGGAAACGAATACAGGAAGAAGCCTTTCAAAAATGCAAGGAACTTATAACAGAAAAGTTGACGGAAGACCTGTTTTATGTCATTGATCCCGATGGGATCCATGAGGGTATCGCCGGTATCGTTGCCGGCAAGATCAAAGAGGAATACGGCAGACCGACAATTATCGTTACTGAATCAGGAGGAGATGGGTTTCTCAAAGGAACAGGGAGAAGCATCAGTTCATTGAATCTCTATGATCTGTTGAAAAAAAATGAGAGCCTTTTTCTAAAATTCGGAGGACATTCAGGTGCCTGTGGATTTTTAATGCAATCCGGTCATCTGCCGACACTCAGGGAAGCACTGAACCATGAAGTTCAAATGATCCTACAGGAAAATGAGAATCTATTTGATGAGGAACTCTCAGTTGATGTGGACATTGACGGCAGGCAGATCGATATGAGATTGGCTCTGGAACTGGAAAAGCTCGCCCCCTTCGGATGCGAGAATGAGAGACCGCTGTTTCGCGTCAAAGGGATTCAGCCGAGCAAAGTAAGCTTTATGGGAAGCGAGAAGCAGCATGTGCGTTTCTCAGGAACAGGTGCAGTAGGAAGAGGGCTGCCATGCATCCTCTTTCAGAGTGCGCAGTCATACTGTGATCAGCTCCTTGCCGGCACACTTCTTGATCTTGTGGGATATCCGGATATTAATGAATGGAATGGTGAATCAAAAATACAGTTTGTATTAAAGGGAATTACATATTAAAATAAAAGTACTTCCATGGAGGACGGTTACTATGTTCATGATGAAAAGGCGAAACTTAATCTTTGTAATTGTAATTGCAGTGCTTGCTGGAGCACTGGCATCCGGAGGCGCGATATTCTTTGTCGGATACTCCTCCGGCGGATATATGCCTATTACAAAAGATGAGTACAACAATTACAGACAGATGAAACAGAAATATGGCGAACTCGCAGAGCTGGAGCAGTACATACAGAAGCGATATTACGTGCCTGTAGATGAAGAAAAGCTAAAAGAAGGCATGTACAAAGGCCTGTTTTGGGGAATCGGAGATCCGTATTCTTCCTATCTTACAGCAGAAGAATACAAAGAAATCATGATCTCCACCACAGGCGAATATCAGGGAATTGGCGTCACCATCGCACCTGATGATAAGGGTCTGATCAACGTTGTTGCTCCCATCGATGGCTCTCCTGCAGATCAGGCAGGGATCAAATCAGGAGATAAAATCATTGGCGTAGGAGAAGATCTTTACGACGGCTCCAGTATTGACCAGGCGGTAGCTGCAATGCGCGGAAAGCCCGGTACAAAAGTTGACATTGTAGTGCTTAGGGCTGGCAAGGAACTTAACTTTAAAATAACTCGTGCCAACATCGTGATGAAAACGGTTCGTTCAGAGGTGTTGGATGATAATATAGGCTATATCCGGATCAGTTCCTTCGAAGAGAAAACTGCGGATGAGTTTAAAGAACATCTCAGGGATCTTGAGGTCAAAGGCGTCAAAGGTTTCGTTCTCGATCTGAGAGATAATGGAGGAGGCCTTGTGGATGTCAGCGTGGATGTGGCGGATATGCTGCTTAACGAAGGCATTGTGACCTATACTGAGGATCGAGAGGGTAATAAGAGCTATTATAAATCAAATGCGGGAGCTACAGCATTGCCTTATGTAGTATTGGTGAATGGCGGCACAGCCAGCGCTTCCGAAATCGTCACTGCAGCAATTAAAGATCACAGCGGTGGGAAAATCGTCGGAACCACCACTTACGGAAAAGGAATCATCCAGAGTATTGAGAAGCTTTCCAATGGAGATGCGGTAAAACTGACCATCATGCAGTACTTTTCCCCAAATGGAAGTGTCATCCACAAAGTAGGGATAACGCCGGACGTGGTTGTTGAGGCTTTGGCCGAAGATGCACCGGACGAAGGTTCGGATGAGAATACTGTGGACCGGCAGCTTGAAGCCGCGGTTGCACTGCTGAAATAATAACAGGGTGTCTTTGCACGAGCGAAGACACAAGAAAAATTGTAAAAATATTGTGATAAATGAAACTCTTAATATTTCCAATGAAATGATATCTTATTTTGATACAGTTACCCAGTGAGGATATTCTATAACGCGGGAACCACAGGGACAAGGACAGAACCAGACTGGAGGGATGTACTGCAAGTGAACTTTTGATCATAATTAGATGGATTTCATGATCACTTTGTAGATGAAGCTAATTAAGAAAATCCGAAAGTTCTAGCTTGAGTAATAAGGCTTATGGTATAAATTGCTCCTGACAAGACACGATAAGGAATTTGATCTGTAAAACTTGAGTTCTGGAGGAGAAAAAATGAATAGTTCTAAATCAAATTTTATCGGAGTGGATTTATTTGCAGGCGCAGGTGGTTTGTCGCTAGGTGCACAAATGGCAGGGGTGAAAGTCGCTTTAGCTGTTGAAAAGGAATTGTACGCGGCAGCAACATATACTTTTAACCACCCACATACCAAAGTAATTATTGATGATATAAAAAACATTCGTAGTATCAATATAGAGTCTTCCAATAATGATGATCGGACAATATTATTTGGAGGCCCCCCCTGCCAAGGCTTTTCATCATCTAATCAACGGACTCGTAATAGGGAGAATCCATCAAACTGGTTGCTAGACGAATTTCTTAGGATTGTTGATCTCTGGAAGCCTGATTGGGTTGTATTTGAAAATGTTTATGGTTTTGTTAACACTGAAAACAAATTGTTTTTACATAAGCTTGTCACGGATTTTGAAAATAAAAATTATACAACTGTTTGGTATATATTAAATGCTGCAGATTATGGAGTGCCACAACGTAGAATGCGATTTTTTTTAATTGCATCAAAACACGGCTATAAACTTAATTCACCTCATCCTATCACTGATGTATCAGTTAATGTTCAGGAAGCGATTTATGATTTACCTAAATTATCAAATGGTGCTAACAATGATTACATGCAATATAAATGTAAGGAAGTATCAGAGTATGCTTCGTTACTTCGTAATAATTTGAGCGGTTGTTCAGGACATCTTGTAACAAAAAATGCTCTGCATATAATAGAGCGATATTCCTATATCCCTCAAGGAGGCAACTGGAAAGACATCCCCGAATCACTAATGGGGAACTACTCTGACAGAAATAGATGTCATCAAGGGATTTATCATAGACTTAATTCTAATGAACCTGCTATAACCATTGGAAACTATAGAAAAGCAATGTTAATACACCCATGGGAAAACAGAGGCTTGTCTGTAAGGGAGGCTGCGAGGATACAGTCATTTCCTGATTCCTATGAGTTTAAAGGTTCTCTTGGATTTCAACAACAACAAGTTGGAAATGCAGTTCCTCCGTTACTTGCCAAGGTAATATTCAGTATGATTATGAATGGAGAATATCGAAATGGATGAGATAGTTTTAAAAATAGAGGATTATAAAAATATAGAGGAGTGGTTGAAAAGCCAAGATGAATATTTATTTCCAGCTTATTATCCTGAGAAGGGAGAAAAATCTTATCCTGAGAAATATTTGGATTTGAAAAATGCTCTCATTCCATATCATAAGAATGTTGAAAGCGGAGCATTACTTCAATCAGTAAACGAGTGGAAGCAAGGGATTAACGATCAATTATGCGCATTAAGTGGGTCTTCTGAGTGTGATATTTGCGATCAGATAAAACAATTAGAAGATGTAGTGCAGCAAGACCCTGTGATTTATCTAAATCAGCATGGAACTGGACATGTTGAAAAAGTTATCGAAAAAGTAATTGAAATAATAAAAAAATTTAGATTTGATCGCCCATCCCCGAGTGAAATATTTGTATTGCTATGTGCAATACAAATTCATGATATTGGAAATATATTTGGACGAAAAGGTCATGAAAAGAGTTTTCAAACTATATTTAGGGATGTTGCGAAAGACATCATTCCTGACACTGTCACGCAAAGAATTATCTTGAAAATAGCGCAAGTACATAGCGGTAATATTAACGGTGATAAAGATACAATTTCTAGAGCAGGCCTTCGTATTGATGGGACTTGGTTTAATAAGGTAATACGAGAACCGGTTCTTGCCGCATTGCTTCGGTTTGGCGACGAACTTGCGGATGATTCTTCGAGATATGACAAAACAGCATTTGATTTAGAATCTATACCTAAAGAGAGTATAATATATCATGCTTATTCAAAGTGCCTACATGCAGTAAATATTTTTAATAATGAAGTTAATAAGACTTGTTATTTATCTTTAGAATACTACGTAGATTCAAATGCAGTTACAAATGAATATACTAAGGAAAACCAGTCAATACTTCTAATTGATGAAATATTTTACAGAACAAAGAAGATGGAGCAAGAACGGCGATATTGTATGCGGTTTTTGGCGCCATACTTGCCCCTGACAGAAATTAAGGTTCGCATTGAAATAGAATCCGAATTTGATTTAACTCAATCAGAGGTCATTACTTATTCTCTAAAGGAAGATGGATATCCTACTAATGAAATAGTAATTGATTGCAACCAGAACACTGGAGAAAAAGTTAAAGAGTTTTTAAAAGGAAAAGGATGGAGGTTATAGTTATGATTTGTGCTAAAGAAACTGCAAAGAATCCATTTCAAATAACTACTCCTGAAAATCTAGATGCACAGACAACCGTCTCTCTTTTTGTAGATGTTTTTACTGACTTCCCTAAAGTGATTGATCCGGGTCATGTGTTTCTTACCGGCCCCCGTGGGGTAGGTAAAAGTATGATGTTTAGATATTTACAAGCTGATTGTCAATGTCTGGTAGAGGATTGTGTGTTTTCAGAGCTACCTTTTATAGGTATATATATACCTATAAAAAATTGGAGTTTGGTTAAGACTGAACTTAAACGTCTTGACGAACGCCACGCCAGCGAGATCTTTAATGAACATCTTATGGTATCTCAAATTGCAACAGAAGTGTTCGATAGCCTTTTGAAAAGTCTTAAAGCTGTCGAGAGCATCGATAAAACAAGTTTGATTCAATACTGCAAATATGTTCTTTCGCCATTAACTGATTGTGATATTACTTGGGAGTCAGGTGAAATAAATAGCACATTTGAAATATTAAGCCAAATTAAATGTTATATGAATAGTGCTTATTCAAAAGCATCTATGTATACAAAGAAGTTAGCTTTTGATACTCATTTACCAATGTATGATGGTCCGCTTTATGATTATCAAGATTTTCTAGTTCCATTACTTTCAAGTTTATCTTCAATTATTGGATTTCCAAAAGGAACTATCTACTTATTGATTGATGATGCTCATTTTTTGACTGATGTTCAAACAAGAATTTTAAACTCTTGGATTGCGACTAGAACTAGTGGAAGAATCAGTTTAAAGGTTTCTTCTCAATATGATTATAAAAATTATTACACAGTTACAGGATCAACAATAGACTCACCACACGATTTTACAGAAATTGATATGGCAACAGTGTATACTGCAAACAGTGGAAAGTCAAATTACAAAGAAAGAATACAAAGCATTGTTGCTAGACGCCTAGCTCTTTATAATATTAATGTAAAGCCAGAGCTCTTTTTTCCTGTTGATGAGGAGCAAGAAAAAAAGGTTGAAACTATCGCTACTGATTACAGAAAAAAATATGACGACGGTAATGGAAAAGGCTATTACAGAGATGATGATGCTTACAGATATGCAAGACCTGATTATATTAAAAGTCTAGCAGGGAAAAGCAAATCAAGTTCAACATATAGTTATTCTGGATTTGATCAGCTTGTACATTTATCCTCTGGTATTGTTAGATATTTTCTAGAACCGGCACATATAATGTATTCAAAAGAATTGGCAATTGATACAAACAGAAAAGTAGAATCAATTTCCCCTTCGATTCAAAACCGAGTAGTGCGAGATGAAGCTGAGAACTTTCTGTTTATTGAGCTTGAAAGATATAAGAAGGAAGGTCACGAAAGTGCAATTCCTAAAGAGGATCTAGAAAGATTGTCCAATTTGGTTCAGGGGTTAGGTGGATTGTTTAGACAAATTCTTCTTTCGGAACGTTCAGAAAGAAGGGTATTCTCTATAGCAATATCGGATAATCTAACTGAGGACGTAGAAAGAATTTTAGACATTGGTGTAAATTTCGGTTTTTTTCATCGATCAACAATCGGTAGAAAAAACAGAAGAAGTGGTGGGAGAACAAAATTGTACATCATGAATAAGCGATTAGCACCCATATGGAACCTAGACCCTACCGGATTTTCGGGGTACTTATTCATAAAAAACGCTGTTCTGCAAGAGGGAATTCGAAATCCACAAAGTTTGCTAGCCCGAATTGAGCGAAGTGGCGCATTACAAGAGATGGAATATGTTCAACTTAACTTATTTACGCCTAACGATGAGCCAATGGCTAATTCGTTAGATATGTAGAAAAAGAGGTTCAATAATGGTATATCAATATAAAGTAACTGAAATAGAACAAAGATTAAGTCAGCCTTTTGATTTATTTATAGGCTGTAGTAGCTTCGAACTGCGTTGTTTATCTTTTATACAGAATATTGATATAGAAAGATTTACGACGGCATTGGTGTTTTATAATAAAGATTGTCTTGATCACATTACTTCTAATAGTGAAAAAATGGAAGGAATCATAGGTGAAAGGGGTACTTTTGTTGAACTTCTTCATTCCGATCCCATTTATACGGCGGATCAAATAAAAAATGCGTTGTTAACCATTTCGGAAAAGAAAAAAGTAAACTCCATATTGTTAGATATTACGACATTTACTCATGAATCGTTGCTAATTACAGTGCGTTTACTTCGACTTATCTTCCCATTAGCTAATATTCAATGCGCATACATTAATGCACGAGAGTACAGTTCGAATGATAAAATGAAGAATAAATGGTTAAGTAAGGGAATTTTGGAAATACGTTCTGTTTTGGGGTATGCAGGAAATATTTTGCCAGCACGAAAAACACATTTGATTCTCATCGTAGGATATGAATATGAACGAGCCACTGGTATCATAAATACTTTAGAACCAAATTCTATTTCATTAGGATTTGGCAGATCGGATAATGCCACCACTCAAAAAGATCGAGAAGCTAATGAGCATTATGCAAGGCTTGTTGAACAAATGGCGACTAATTATGTCGATTTGGATTGTTTTGAGGTAAAATGCAATGATCCATTTGAAACTTCTGAAGCTATATTGAAAAAATTGGAGGGTCTTGAGGACACCAATGTGCTAATCGTGCCACTAAATAATAAGATCTCTACGATTGGGGTGGCTATGGCTGCAATTAGTAATGGTAATGTTCAAGCGTGTTATGCTCCGGCATTAATATATAACTACGATAACTATTCTGAACCGGGAGATATCTGCTATATTTTTGAGTTGCCTCTGCTGAGAGATAAGAGAGAGGAGGATAACTAAGTTGAAAATCATTGAAGCTAGTTTTGAAATTTTGGATGAAATAGATGGAAAAAAGATCTTAAGATCTATTGAAAAGATAGGGCGAGTCTGTTATAAGAGTGAAGAAAAAATTGTTATAGATTCAGCAGAAGGATTTATTTCTAAAATTTTGAGGAGCGGGCATGAGTCTGTTATTGAACATGAAAAAATTTCTGTTAGGATTATTTGTGATCGAGGTATTAGTCATGAAATTGTAAGGCACCGTATAGCCAGTTATAGTCAAGAAAGTACCAGATATTGTAATTATCATAACGATAAATTTGGAAATGAGCTGACATTTATTAAACCTTACTACTGGGTAGATGAATTTGAAAAGTATGAGCTATGGGTTGGTACAATGCATCAAATTGAGAATACATATAACTCATTAATTCAATTAGGAGCAAAGCCAGAAGAGGCGAGATGCGTATTACCCAATAGTCTTAAAACCGAAATTATAGTATCTATGAATTTAAGGGAATGGAGACATTTTTTTTCATTGAGAACTTCAAAACGTGCACATCCACAAATGAGAGAAATTACCATTCCCTTATTAGAAAAAATGAAAGAGCTCATACCTGTCGTCTTTGAAGATATTACAATTGATTCATAAATCATTTACCTATATAAACTTCCTTAAGAATTTTTAGGTATGCATTTACGCCGGTTTGCAGCACTTCCTCATCAAAGTCAAACAGGTTGTTGTGAAGCGGTATATTTGTGCCTGTTCCAAGAAAAAGGAACAGACCGGGAACTGCTCTCTGATAAAAGGAAAAATCCTCAGCGAGCATAAAGGGAACTTCAAACGTGTGGAAGCCAAACTCCGCGAGCAGTTCTTTTGCTTCTTCAAATAACGGCGTGTCATTGATGACAGGGGGATGGCCGTCGGTTCGGTGGAAATCAATTTTGCATCCATATTTTTTTTCCAGCATAGCAGAAGTTTCTATCATTCTGCTGGATAAGAAAGAACCTGTATCCTCGCTGAAACAACGGAGCGTACCTTCGAGCACCGTTTCGGCAGCAATTGCATTTCTGACAGTGCCGCTGATCATTTTACCGAACTTCAAGAGACGGAATTCTTCTGAAGACAACTCCGTTTTTTCCATCTGGTATAGCTCGTTGATCAATTCACAGCCAATAGCAAGCGCATCAATTCCCTGCTCAGGATAAGCACAATGCGCGCTCTTTCCATGTATTCTAATGTCTATTTCACTGGATTTAGCCATAAACTCCTTTGCTCTGGAGCCGATTCGGTGCTTTTCAAGCATTGGCCACAGATGGAATCCATAGATACGCTTAACATTATATTTTGATAGAATTCCGGCTGCAACCATGTCTCCTGCGCCACCCGTGGTTTCTTCCGCAGGCTGAAAGATCAGCAGTACATTGTGGGGAAGGGACTGGATGATTCTGCTTAGCTCATCAGCCATTGCAAGCAGCATGGCCATATGCCCGTCATGGCCGCATGCATGCATGGATCCTTCATGAAGGGAGCAATACGCGGCACCGGTTTTTTCTGCAACCGGCAGTGCATCCATGTCGCTGCGCAGGGCAATGGCACTTTTCTGTGAGGCACCGCTGTCCTGTTCTGTATTGGATTGAAAGAACGCGCAGACACCGCCGCAGACCTCTGTGATTTCACAATCGTATTGTTTTAAATGATCGACAATATACTGCCTTGTTTTGTGGACCTCAAAGCCCAGTTCGGGGATTTGGTGCAGATCCCGCCTGTATTTTTTTAACTGTTCAATCATTATGATTCCTCATTTCTGTCAGGGTAAGGCGAATGGGTACTGATCCAAGGAGAGTGCTGCATTAAAAAAGGAAACACTCTTCTGATTGAAACTATAGATGAGGATTGTAAATTCGTCAACCCATAACAAGAAAAATAGGCAAAATGTTGCGATTCACAGCCACGTTGTTCATACAGCCAAACAAACCTAGCTATAAAAGCGATCTCCTAATTTAAAAAGTTATGAAAAAAAATCTTGCAATCTCGGTTATTATAGAGTAAACTTAAGTAATTAATGTTGATAGAGGTCGCGAAGTAGAAGAAGATATGGGTAGCCGGCAGGCGAAGATCCATATCAGAGGCAGCCTTCGCCGAACCCGGGTATTAGGCATAATAGCTGGGTGGGTTCATGGTAAACAGCCATGAAACTGTCTACGATGTGGTAGGCGCGCTATCCTTAATGACGATAGTTAAATACATCATTGCCGCTTTTGGTGTGCGTTGTTGCTATTTGAGTCAGTAAGGGAGCTTACTGGCTTTTTTATTATTTTCAATTAAAAAAGCCGCTGGAGCGGTTTTCATAATACATAACCAGTAAAATAAAGTAAAATATAGGAAATTGTGTATTGTCGTTCCTATTATATAAAACATACTTTAAAGCAAAGGAAGCAATCGTGAGGTGTCAAAATGAGTGAAGCAAGAAATGGTAAAGACAGAATTCTTGAAATAGGGGGCATATCGGTCCCGGATCTGGCAAAAGCGTGCGGAACACCGCTGTTTGTATATGATGAGAAGGAATTGGATCAACAGATGTCTGATTATAAAACCTATTTTCGATCTGATCAATTCGAGACAGAAGTTATCTATGCATCAAAAGCATTTACCTGTAAAGCGTTACTACAGATGCTGGACCAAAATGGGCTCAGTCTTGACGTTGTTAGCGGTGGGGAGCTTTATATGGCGAAGCAGGCCGGATTTCCAATGGAGAGGATTTATTTCCACGGAAATAATAAAACGGACGAAGAAATAAAGCTCGCTTTGGACTTAGGCTGCAAAACCATCGTGCTGGATAGCCTTATGGAGTGCGAACGAGTTGTGACGCTGGCAGATTCAAAAGGGTGCAGTACAGAGGTTATGATCAGGATTAACCCGGGAATTACGGCTCATACCCATAAGTATATCATTACGGGGAATCTTGATTCCAAATTCGGTGTTATGTTTCATGATGAAGAGACTATTTTGAAAATGCTTGATCTTGTGAAAAACAGCAAATTTACAACCTTTACAGGATTTCATGCCCATATCGGTTCGCAGATCTTTGATTTGAGAGCATATGATGCGGTGATTGAGCGCTTAATTAAATATATCAAAAAGTTGAATAGAGATCATAAAATAGAAATAGAATGCCTTGATTTCGGCGGCGGATTTGGTGTTCGCTATACCGAAGAGGATCAACCCAATGAAGTACAGGAGGTATGCAGCAGGATCATAAAGAAGTGCGAAGAAGAGCTTCTAAAATATGACCTGCACCTGAAAAAGATCATGATTGAACCGGGAAGATCCATCGTTGCCGAAGCAGGAAATACCATCTATCAGGTAGGCTTTATGAAGAAAACCCCCAATAAGGAATATCTTTTTGTGGACGGCGGAATGACGGACAACATCAGAGTTGCCCTGTATGATGCCAGATACGACTGTGATCTTGCAGAAAAAATGGATCGTGAAAAAGAGTATCGATATACTGTAGCAGGAAAATGCTGCGAATCAGGGGACATCCTGATTGAAGATGCAATGCTCCCAAAAGCAGAAACGGGAGACCTGCTTATCGTATACGGAACCGGGGCATACGGTTATTCCATGGCAAACAACTATAACCGAATCAGCCGGCCGGCAGTGGTTTTCGTCAAGGACGGCAAGGCTCGAATCGTGATAAAAAGAGAAAGCTACAGTGATCAGTTGCGTTTAGAAGCAAACGAGGAGGTTATCATATGAACGTAGTCCAAAAATATGGCGGAACTAGCCTGGATAGTATAGAGAAAATTCGTGCAGTTGCAAAACATATTGCATCCTTCCGAAAAGAGGGTGACGGAATCGTAATTGTTGCAAGTGCCATGGGAGGCACCACAGATGAATTGATTGCCCTAGCCCATGAAGCAGGAAGCGAGATTCCCAAAAGAGAGCTGGATGCACTGCTTGCTACTGGGGAACAAAAAACCGTAGCACTTCTGGCCATTGCGCTACAAAACCTCGGTGTTCCGGCTGTATCGATGACCGGATTTCAATCCGGATTTATTACGACAGATCATCACTCAAAAGCAAAGATCAAGGAAATCAATACGGAGCGTACCGAACAGTTTCTGAGAGAAGGCAAGGTCGTGGTGCTCACAGGTTTTCAGGGCATCAGCGAAGGCGGCGATATTACCACTTTGGGCCGGGGCGGCTCTGATATCACTGCGGTAGCCATAGCGGCTCAGCTGGGTTGGGATTGTGAGATCTACTCCGACGTAGATGCGATTTTTACAGCGGACCCCAAAATATATCCGAAAGCAAAAAAGCTGGATCAGATTACTTACGACGAAATGATGGAGCTGGCATCTACAGGTGCTGGCATACTGGAAACCAGAAGCGTTGAAATCGCTAAAAAATATAATGTGAAAGTATATATTGGTAAATCTTTGGAAGGTAATGAAAGAAAGGGAACTTACGTTATGAATGATAGCATTTATATTGAAGACATGCCGGTTACCGGTATCAGTATATCGGACGATTGTTCGATCTATTCACTGAGAGGGATTGCCAATGACGGTGTTGCTATCGCCAAGCTGTTTCAGCTTCTAGCTGACCTGCATATCAATGTGGATATGATCTCAAAGCAGACTTCAGCAGACAATACATGCACCGTTTCCTTCAGCTGCACAGATGCTCAATCCAAGGATCTGGACCGTGCAATTGAAAGTCATGAACTGCTGAGCGAAATTACCATTGAGAAGCAGCCGAACCTTTCCATTCTGTCCTTGGTAGGTGTGGGAATGGCAACAGCAACAGGCGTAGCCAGTAAGGTTTTTTCCATTCTTGCACAGGAAGGCATCATGTATTATCAGATCACAACTTCTGAAATTTCGATTTCTGTGACCGTGAACAGAGATGAAAAAATAAAAGCAGTTATCGCTTTGTGCGAAGCCTTTGGTCTCTAGTCATGATTGCTTTTACCAAGTATCACGGCTGCGGCAACGACTTTATCATACTTTCAGAAAAGACCGCAGGTGATCGGGACTATCCGGCGCTGGCGATGCAGATTTGCCACAGAACCTTGGGGATTGGAGCTGACGGATTGATCATCGTCAAAACAAATCCAATGGAGATGGTTTACTATAACAGTGATGGGAGCCGTGCTCCCATGTGCGGGAACGGGATTCGGTGTTTTGCCAAGTTTTGCTTCGATGAAGGTCTATGCCTTGACGAGGAGTATGAAGTGGTTACGCTGGCAGGAATCATGGGAGTCAAAGTGGTCTGCCGGGATCCTTTTCTGGTTGAAATCAATATGGGAAAACCAGATTTTGATCCAGAGCGCTGCGGGATCAAAACAGAGAAAGAAACGTTCCTGAAACAGAACATCTCACTAGAAAATAGACAGATTACAGTAAGCAGCTGCTTTATGGGAACCATTCACACCGTTGTATGGCTTGAGGATCTGGAAGAAGAGGATCTGGAGCGATTGGGCAAGGATCTCTGTGAACATCCTATTTTCACCGAAAAAACCAATGTCAATATGGTTCAGGTCATCGATGAGAAAACATTGAAACTTATGACTTATGAACGGGGAGCAGGAATGACCTATGCCTGCGGAACCGGTGCCTGTGCCAGTGTTGTGATCGGTGCTTTGGAAGGGAAATGCAGCAGGGAAACTGACGTGCGGCTCCCACTTGGTACACTGCATATCAATCAAAGGAATGATGATGAAGTTATGATGACCGGTCCGGCTGTGAAGGTCGGGCAGGGGTGTTTTGAAGAATAGAAGGGAGAAATACCTATGATTAGAGGATCGATAGTAGCGTTAATTACGCCCTTTCACGAAGACGGAAGCGTGAATTACGATAAGATCCGTGAATTGATTCACTGGCATATCGAAGAAGGTACCGACGGGATCTGCATTTTGGGAACTACTGCGGAAACTCCGGCTCTTACGGTTACCGAAAGAGATAAGATTGTAGAGGTTTCCATCGAGGCCGCCGAGAAAAGAATTCCTATCATCGTGGGAAGCGGCTCCAATAATACGCTGGTTGCCAAAGAGCAGAGCATCAAATACGAGAAGATGGGAGCTGACGGCCTCTTGGTCATCACCCCCTATTATAATAAGACTAACAAGGCCGGTATGATCCATCATTTCACTGAAATCGCAGATGCGGTTTCCATCCCGGTAATCTTATATAATGTTCCGGGAAGAACAGGCTGCAGCCTTAGTTACGAGGCATTGAAAGAGCTCAGTCAGCATAAGAATATTGCAGGGATAAAAGAAGCAAGCGGGGATATTTCCTTCGTAGCAAAAATCGCAAGGCTTGCAGATGAAAACTTTGCGCTTTATTCCGGAAATGACGATATGATCGTGCCTTTGATGTCAGTTGGTGGCGCTGGTGTCATCTCTGTAGCTGCAAACATCATTCCCAGTGAGATGCATCGACTTGTGACTGCATATCTTGAGGGTGATGTGAGTCTTGCAAAGGAAATCCAGCTGAAATATTTGGATTTCATCAATGCGCTGTTCATTGAGACAAATCCGATCCCAATCAAAGAAGCCATGAATGTGATGGATATGGGTGTCGGAAAATATCGCCTGCCTCTTTACGAAATGGATGAAGATGCAAGAGCATATCTGATTAAAACAATGCAGATTCTTTATGACCAGAAAAGATTGCTGACGGCGGTCTAGTATAGAAAAGGAAATGGGAATGGAAAAAGACAGACAGGAAACATTAAAAATTGGGCTTGTGGGATATGGCAGAATGGGCCGTCTTGTCAAGGAAACAATCGAAAAAACCAGTGGAGTGGAATGCGCGGGAATCGTCAGTCCTGAATATAACAGTGAACTCGGCCAAATAGGCGGTAAGCTTGACGTTATCATCGATTTCAGCCATCCCTCCAATCTTGATATGATCGTATCCTACGCAGAGAAAAATCATACTCCGGTGGTATTTGCGACCACAGGATACTCTGCGGAGCAGATTAAGGAAATTGAACAATTGTCTCAAACGGTACCGGTCGTTTATACAGCGAACTTTTCATTGGGCATCACTGTGTTTCAACAGGTACTCCGGCAGATCACGCCGGTTTTAAGGGATGTTTTCGATATCGAAATTATAGAAAAACATCATAAAATGAAGCTGGATTCGCCAAGCGGAACAGCAAAAATGCTCTTGCAGGCAGTGGAAGAAGGCAGGGAGTATGAAAAGAAATACGGCAGAGAGGGTTTTGGCAAGCGGGGTGATGAAATCGGAATTCACTCTGTAAGGGGAGGAACCATTGCAGGAGAGCATACCGTCCTATTTGCGGGTGAGGATGAAATCCTTGAGATTACTCATCAGGCTCACTCCAGGCAGATCTTCGCCACGGGAGCGGTTCAGGCAGCAAAATTTGCTGCAGGTCAGAACCCCGACTTATACGATATGAATGACGTGTTATTTAAAAAAGAGGTGACAGAATGAATGCAAAAGAAATTATTCAGTATATCAGCAACGCAGAGAAAAAAACTCCTGTTAAGGTTTATATAAAGGAACGGAACCCTCTCCCTTTCGAAAACTGCAGAGTATTCGGCAGCAATGACAGGATCATCTTTGGAGAATGGTCTGATATCAAGCCGGTGTTGGAACAGTATGCGGAAGAAATAGAAGATATCGTCGTGGAAAATGATCGCAGAAATTCGGCGATACCGCTGCTTGATGTAAAAAATATGAATGCAAGAATTGAACCCGGCGCCATCATCAGAGAGCATGTGAAAATCGGAGAGCATGTAGTAATCATGATGGGAGCAGTCATCAACATCGGAGCGGAAATCGGCGACGGCACCATGATCGATATGAACGTGGTCCTGGGAGGAAGAGCTACTGTGGGGAAGAACTGCCATATTGGTGCAGGCTGCGTCCTTGCGGGGGTCATTGAGCCGCCCAGTGCACTGCCGGTCATCGTAGAGGATGAAGTTGTCATTGGAGCCAATGCAGTGGTTCTGGAAGGAATCCGTGTGGGAAAAGGTGCTGTCGTAGCAGCAGGAGCCGTCGTTATAGAAGATGTACCGGAAAATGCCGTTGTGGCAGGTGTGCCAGCTAGAATCATCAAAACAAAGGATGCAAAAGCGAAGGAAAAAACCGCGCTTGTAGACGCTCTGCGTCAACTGTAACAATGATATCTAAAAAGAGGACAAGCTTAGTCTGCAGCGCTGTTGCAAGTGATCAGCCTTTTTATCGGCTTAACACGCAGCGGCGTGAACATAACTGAAGCACTGCTTTAACCGGAGTTAGCTCCTGAATTTTAACCAGTGTTTCCCCTAAATAAATCGCCAAAAAAGATGCTCAAACGCTGCACAGGCAGTTGTGATGAGCATCTTTTTTTATAGTTTCAAAGTATTTTTTTATTTATTAGGTGGTTCACCATTAAGCTGCTTTTTTCTTTATAAACTTAATGAGAACGAACAGTTCGTGGAACCAAATGGGTGCTGTGGATAGTGCGATCAGTGAGAGCCATTCCCTGATGCTCAGTTCCATCGTTCCAAATACCTCGATGAGTACATCGATTTCCGTTACTGCTACCTGGAGCAGTATTCCAATGACGAACGCAATAATCATCATTTTGTTTTCCAGATGATTGAAGCGGAAGACGGAACGGTTCAGATTTCTCATGCCGATAGCGTTAAACAGCTGCGATACCGCAAGAGTTGTGAATGCGTAAGTCTGACATTGTACATATATGCTTTCATCTGCCATCACAGCTTTCAGATTTGCCAGAGTGATCGACTGACCTGCATCCAGAAGCATTGCTATCGGCGTTGCCAGAAATGCGCCCAAAGTGATTCCACCGATGACACAGCCAAAGAATATTGTAATTGCGAGTCCTCCGTTCGCAAAGAGACTTTCCTTTGGATCTCTTGGAGCCTGCTTCATGATATCCGGATCGCCCGTATCGACGCCCAGAGCCAAACCGGGAAGTGAGTCTGTGATCAGGTTGACCCAGAGAATATGGATCGCTTTCAGCGGTGATGCTAAGCCTGCAATGATCGCAACAAACATAGTAATGATTTCACCCAGGTTGGAGGAAAGCAGGAACAATACCGACTTTTTAATATTATTGTAGATGTTTCGCCCTTCTTCAATGGCTTTCTGAATGGTTGCGAAATTATCATCGGTCAGAACCATGTCCGCAGCGCCCTTGGCAACGTCAGTCCCTGTGATTCCCATTGCAACACCAATGTCAGCGGCCTTCAGGGAGGGAGCATCGTTTACCCCATCACCGGTCATGGAAACAATATGTCCGTGAGACCGGAAGGCGTTCACAATCATGACTTTGTTTTCCGGCGATACTCTAGCGAATACTCTGAGATTCGGTACCGCGGTGTTTAGCTGCTCCTGAGACATATGGTTCAGCGTATCCCCTGTGATGCACTGATCTTCTCTTTCTACAATACCTAGCTCCTTGGCGATGGCATAGGCGGTATCGATATGATCTCCTGTGATCATAATGGTTGTCACAGATGCACCCTTGAAAATTGTAACTGCATCCTTTGCTTCCGGTCTTGGCGGATCGATCATTCCTACAAGACCTGCAAAGACGAGGTTTGATTCTGTAGCAGAGTCATCTTCCAGTTTGATGGCCAGAGCGAGAACGCGCAGCGCCATGGAAGCCATTTCCTTTGCAGCTGCTTGAATTTTTACTTTGTCCTCGTCAGTAATCGGGCGAATGGTTCCATTTATCATGATTTCATTGCAATTGTTGATAATTCTGTCCATGGCCCCCTTTGTATAGGCAATCACCTTTCCGGAAGAAGCTTTATGGACTGTCGTCATCATTTTTCTGTCAGAGTCAAAGGCAAGTTCATTGATGCGAGGATCCGATGCCTCCAGAGATTTTTTATTGATTCCGTAGAAAAGCCCCATATCGAGAAGGGCAAGCTCCGTTGGGTCGCCAAGTCTGGAGTTTCCTTCGATGGAAGCATCCGTGCAAAGTACAAATCCATCGATGAACAGTTTGTCAGTATCATAATTCAGTCCATCGACCTGCTTTAAAGTATCATCAACATAGACCTTTGTAACGGTCATTTTATTCTGGGTTAAGGTGCCGGTTTTGTCGGAACAGACAATGCTGACAGAGCCCAATGTTTCTACTGCGGGAAGTTTCCTTACAATCGTATGAACCTTGACCATGCGCTGTACACCAAGTGCCAGCACGATGGTAACCACAGCAGGCAGACCTTCAGGAATTGCCGCAACGGCCAGTGAAATGGCAGTCAGGAGCATTTCCATAATATCTCGGCCCTGAACAAGAGCTACCACAAACAGGGTAACGCACAGAACTACCGCAAGGATACCAAGCAGTTTGCCCAGATCTCCCAGACGTTTCTGGAGGGGTGTCATTTCATCAACGCTTTCACTGATCATCTTGGCGATTTTTCCGATCTCCGTCTCCATACCGGTTTTAACAACGACGCCTTCCCCTCTTCCATAAGCAACACTGGTTGACAGGTAGGCCATATTGAGTCGGTCACCCAGAGTGACTTCACCTTTGGCAATGAATTCAGCATCTTTTTGTACCGGAACTGATTCTCCTGTCAGGGCAGATTCTTCAACCTTCATATTGACGGTGTTGATGAGCCTCAGATCGGCAGGAATAATTCGGCCAGCTTCCAGGAGTACGATATCTCCAGGAACAAGATCAGCTGCCGGAACCTCAATAGGAACGCCATTTCTTCTGACAAGAGCTGTGGGACTGGAGAGTTTTTTCAATGCTTCAAGAGATTTCTCTGCTTTGGATTCCTGAACCATTCCTATCACTGCATTTAAAAGGATGACGGCCAGAATGATAACCGCGTCGCTGACTTCTTTCAAAAATAAAGAAATCACTACGGCGCCAAACAGGATATAAATCATTGGATCGCGAAGCTGTGACAGGAACATTTGCAGCTTCGTTTTTGCTTTCTTTTCCTGAAATGCGTTGGGACCGTTCTTCTCCAGGCGTTCTTTTGCTTCCTTGTCGCTCAGGCCTATATTTGGTTCTACATCTACTTCCTTGAATACATCTTGAATTTTCTGCTGCTCAAACATTTTTCATATACCTCCGTTATGTTCGTATGATTGACTCTTTGCATATTCATGTCTATTGATATATAATGAGATCGTGAATTTTCTCGATAAAAAAAAGACCTTAAACATAACATTCGCAAAAAGCTGTAAATTATGTTAAAAGTCTTGTTACCTAGCGGGCTTATGACCAGACACGCGCGTGTCGGTTGTTGATCAATAAACTTAAAACTACTCCCTTTTATGATTAGATATTAATGGAAAAAAATGCTGTTGTCAAGTAAATACGATAATGTTATAATTGTGCTGTAAAGTGATAAAGTACTAAAGTAATTGATTGATTCATAAAATACATCTCTGATTGCTTTGGTTCGAGAATAGTCGGTGCTTTACTAGAAAATGTCCCATTGGGAAGGGAGAGATTATAAAAATGAGTTATGAATCCAGATTTAAAAACGAGGAAATTGACGAGCTCTTCCAGGCGATCCTTGCACTGGAATCGGAGGAAGATTGCTATCGATTTTTCGAAGATATCTGCACAATCAACGAGATTCATGCAATTTCTCAGCGTTGGCATGTAGCAAAGCTGCTTCATGAGCATAAGACCTATAATGAAATTGAAGAAATTACAAAAGCAAGCACGGCAACCATAAGCCGTATCAATAAATGTCTTACCTACGGCGCTGATGGCTATCGCAGAATTCTGGAAAGAATTCAGAAGAAATGAAGGCCAGGGCAGGGTTTGTTTTATTTCTTATCCTATCGATATCCATTCTATTATATTACAATTACTCTCGCTCCGGTCTCAAACCGGATTACTCTCAAAAAGTTGAAATTGTAATATTCATTTTTGTTATTACCTTCATATGTCTTGCTTATATCGTCTATGAATCCTATCGTATCATGTACTTTGAAATGAAAGAAAGAATGGATATGATCACAGAGAGCAAGAACGATCTTCAGACTACCTACAACAGCCTCACCATGTTCATGATTGAGGTTGGTTCCGACTACACGATCATCAATTTAAATGAAGCGGTGTGCCGTTATCTAAATCGAAAGCGATATCATCTTATCGGCCAGGAGCTGAATTCAATTTTTGGGACTCATGAGCATTCGTTTGAAACCATGAGTAGATTGATCAATGATACGTTTTCAACCGGTGCTAACGGTAAGGGTGAAATCGAGATCAGAGATGGTATCTTCGAGGTGTTTACCTTTCCTATGCAGGATTTTGCTGACAGGATGACTAGGGTACTGCTGATGATGAATGATGTTACGGAGGTGCGTGCGCTCTATCGCCAAATGCTTCAGGATAACAAGATGACTGCGGTGGGGCAGCTTGCGGCAGGTGTTGCCCATGAAATCAGGAACCCTTTGGGTCTGATCCGCAATTACTGCCATCTGCTTAAAAAAAGTTCCGGAAATGATGAAGAATTAAAGGGCAAGGCAATTCGTATGATGGAAACTGCTGTAGACAGGTCCAATGATATTATTGATAATCTCCTTCGCTTTTCCCGGATGTCCAATGAGACCTGGAAAGAAATCAATCTGAGACAGGCAATCCACTCCATTCTGGATTTTGAAGAGCATACACTGATCAAGAATAATATTGAGATTGAACTGAATTGCAAGGAAGAGATCGTAATCTACGCTGTGTTAGAATCCTTAGAAATGATCTTGATTAATATCATTATCAATGCCATGGACGCCATGGAAAATGGCGGACGAATCAGTATAGACTGCAGTCAGGAAAAGGATGCAGTAACGGTGATGATCACCGATACTGGAAGAGGCATTCCAGAAGAGATCAGGGCGAATATTTTTAATCCGTTCTTTTCTACAAAAGAAAATCACAGCGGCGGTGGACTTGGCCTGTATATTGTATATAATGAAATCAGTAAATTAAATGGAAGCATCAGTGTGGAAAGCGAGATCGGCAAGGGGACTTCCTTCACTATAAAGCTTCCCTCTGACGGAGGTACTCGTAATGGATGAAAATCTTAAAATTTTAGTTGTGGATGATGAAGCAGCTCATTGCGATGTTCTTGCAATGGTACTGCAGGCTGAGGGATATCATGTAACCCAATGTATTCGGGCTAAAGAGGTTTTGGAACTGCTGAAATCAGAAGATTTTGATCTGATTGTTTCTGATTTGATCATGCCGGAAATGGATGGTAGCGCTTTACTGAAAGCGGTGAAGGCTGTAAGGCCCGATATGAATTTTATCATTCTCACAGCATATGGCACCATAGAAAACGCAGTAAAAGCCATGAAGCAGGGAGCGTTTACATATGTGATCAAGGGAAGTGATCCGGAAGATCTTCTGAGAGAAATTCAAAATATCAAAAAGCTTTCGCAAATTCAGAATAAGGAAGCTTCTCAATCTGACTCACTTTCAGGGGAATATATGCTGAATACTAAGAGCAGAGTGTTTGCAGACGTTCTGAATATAGCAGCGAAGGCAGCAAAGAGCGATGCGAATATTCTTTTGTTAGGGGAATCGGGATCCGGCAAGGAAGTTATTGCTCAATATATCCACAGAGGAAGCAATCGCAGTAAAAACCATTTTTATGCGACCAATTGTCATACTTTTTCAGATAGCCTATTGGAATCAGAGCTGTTTGGTCATGAAAAAGGTTCCTTTACAGGGGCAGCATCCACACGGATTGGCCGGTTTGAGGCAGCGGAGGCGGGTTCTCTTTTTTTAGATGAAATCGGAGATGTGCCGCCATCCACACAGGCAAAGCTTCTCAGAGCAATCGAAACAAAAACAGTCAATCGAATCGGCAGTAATACCGATATTAAGGTGGATTTCCGATTGATCTCTGCAACGAACAAGGATTTGGAAAAGGAGATCAAAGAAGGACGTTTTCGTGAAGACCTTTTCTATCGCCTGAGTACCATCATTATCCAGATTCCGCCTCTTAGACAGCGGAAAGAAGACCTGCCGGAACTGATCCGTTACTTTCTTAATAAGGTTCGAATTTCCCTTGGACTGGAAAAGATTACGATGGATGATGAGGTATCATCGTTTCTGATGCGGTACCATTATCCCGGTAATATTCGTGAATTGAAAAACATGATTGAGAGAATGGCAGTCCTATCTGATGATGGAAAAATCAGTGCTGACAGCATTTCCAATTTGGTTTATCGAAGTGAATCAGGGGAGCTGGAGGAACTGTTTGAAGGAAATCGTTCCTTGAAAGATATCCGGAGAGGGGTTGAATCAAAATATATTCAAAATGCGCTGAAGAAAAACCTCTTTAATATAACAAAGACTGCAAAAGAACTAGATATCAGTACGCGGCATTTATTCAATAAGATTTCGGAGTATGGAATCAAAGAACATCCGGATCGTACGGGTTCATCAAATGAAGAATGAGCGGCATGGAAAGTCACAGCGTCAAATCCTGAAGCGATCCCTTGGAAGAGTGGAAATTTTCGCCATGGCCTTCGGAACCATGGTTGGCTGGGGCTGGATTATGCTTCCTGTGCAATGGATTGAAGCAGCTGGCGTTCTTGGGGCTATGGCCGCGTTTTTGATCGGTGGAGTACTGTGCATCTTCGTTGGATTGACATATGCAGAGCTTACTTCTGCATTTCCTCTTGCCGGAGGAGAACTGGCGTTTTCCTATCGAGGTTTGGGCTATGTGGGGTCATGGATTACCGGTTGGACCATATCCTTCGCTTATATCAGCGTTGCAGCGTGGGAGGGGATCGCTCTGTCTACAGCATTTGATTATCTTCATCCGATGTCCAAGCTGGGATTGCTTTGGAGTGTTGCCGGCTTTGACGTGTACTTGTCTTGGTCTGCCGTCGGAATGATTGGTGCAGTAATTCTTACTGCCCTAAATATCATGGGAGTGAAACCGGTAGCGGTATTTCAGATTTTGCTTGTTCTTGTTATGATCGTAATCGGTATGATCTACGTTTTAGGGGGCATTTCATTTGGAGACATTCGCTTTATGACTCCGGCCATCACAAATTGGAAAGGCATCGGTGTGGTTCTTCTCATGGCCCCGTCCATGTATCTGGGCTTTGATATAGTTTCAAAGTCAGCAGAAGAAATGAATATGCCTTTGCGGGATATTGCCAAGGTACTGATCTTTTCTATTTCATGTGCAAGTGCCTGGTATATCCTTATCATACTTGGAACCTCGGTATCTTCTCCACCGGAACTTCGGGGACTGCTACTGATACCTGCTGCTGATTCAGCGGCGTTTGCCTATGAGTCTGCAAGTATTTCAAAACTTCTGATTATCGGAGGAATCTGCGGAATTATTACAAGTTGGAACGGTTTTATCGTGGGTGCATCTCGAATGCTCTTTGCTATGGGAAGATCGAAAATGCTTCCCAATTTTTTCGGGTGGGTGCATCCTCGCTTTCAGACCCCGGTGGTTTCCATTGTTTTTGTAGGTATAATCTGCTGTTTTTCTCCTCTCTTAGGTGAAAATGCACTGGTATGGCTAGTGGATGCGGCAGCCTTTGGAACCGTTATCGTTTATCTGATGGTTTCGATTTCCTACTTGCGGATCAGAAAAAAAGAACCGGGGCTGAGGAAACATTATACCGTAAAAAAAGGAAAGCTGGTTGGAATTGGCGCTGTGGTTACCGCTCTGTTTTTTCTGTTTTGGTACACGCCCTTTAGCCCCAACTCCCTCCTTTGGCCTTATGAATGGGCACTTGTCCTTTCTTGGATCGTGCTGGGGATCATCTTTCTCGTCTCCTCGATGGTGATCTACAGGAGAGAAAGAATTACAGATCAGGAACGGGAATTGCTGATGTTCGGAGAGGCCTATTCCAGAGAAATTTGAAGAATATTGCATTGAGTCAGCACAATTTTTCATTCCTAACGCTCGCAGAATTGCGGGTTTTCTTTATTTACATTACTTCCTTTTGGATATCCTGCTTTTTCACTGGTCCAATCCTTTTGATTTTTCAAAGCTTTCTGTGAATTCTGAAAAAGTATTACGACATTTTTATTCTCATGAAATATTATGGCAAAGTTCTTGCTCTATAAAAGAGGCGTAATCAATATCTTAATTTTTCAGGAGGATAATAGGATGGAAGAAAAGCAAGTTGGTCAGGGTCAGTTGAAACGAAACTTGAAGCAGAGGCACCTGACCATGATTGCCATCGGCGGATCGATTGGAACAGCATTGTTTCTGTCTACCGGTTATGCATTAAATCAAGCAGGACCCGGCGGTCTTGTTGCCGCCTATCTGTTCGTGGCAGTAATGATCTATTTTATCATTATGAGTCTCGGAGAAATGGCGACCTATCTGCCATGTGCAGGTTCCTTTCAAACATACAGTAGCCTGTATGTCAGCCCCTCTTTTGGATTTTCCATTGGTTGGTGTTACTGGTTCAGTTGGGCTGTGGTTGTAGGAATTGAAGTCGTAGCTTCGGCACTCATTATGAAATACTGGTTCCCCGATGTCCCGAGCTGGATTTGGAGTATCATTTTTGTTGTTATTGTTCTGGGGCTGAATTTGATGTCTGCAAAAGCTTATGGAGAAGCGGAATTTTGGTTTGCATCCATCAAAGTTATCGCAGTTGTGTCCTTTCTGATTGTTGGCATTGGAATGATGACCGGCGTAATGGGAGGAGAAGGCCCAATTGGATTCTCAAACTTTGTGGGCTCTGAAGGCGGACTGTTCCCCAAAGGAATCAGCGCAGCACTGGTTGTTTCCTTTACAGCAGTATTTTGCTACCTAGGTACTGAAATTGTTGGAATTGCAGCCGGAGAAGGTGAAAATCCAGAAAAGACGATCCCCAAAGCAGTCAAGACAGTGTTCGTTCGTATTGCAATCTTTTATATAGGTTCAACCTTCATGGTTGCAGCGTTAATTCCGTGGCAAGAGGGAACCGTGGAAATCAGTCCATTCACTCTTGTGTTTTCAAAGATTGGCATTCCTGCAGCGGCAACGTTAATGAACTTTGTTGTACTGACCTCAACGCTGTCCTGTGCCAATGCAGGTTTATACGCATCCAGCCGAATGGTATTTGCTATGGCTAAGGAGGGAAAAGCACCGAAGATCTTCGCAAACGTCAATAAGAGAGGCGTCCCGGTGCCTGCACTTATCCTTACGGGATGTATGGGCGGCGCAGCATTCCTGAGCAAGTTTATCAGCCCGGACAAGGTTTATGTCCTACTGGTATCTGCAAGTGCTATCACGGTACTATTTGCCTGGATCGGCATCTGTGTGAGCCATATCAACTTCAGAAAGCAGCTTGTGAAAAGAGGCTTCGACCTTACGAATTTGAAGTTCAAAGCTCCTTTCTATCCAGTGGGCAGCTATATCGCGGCAATTCTGTGCATCATCGTCATCATCGCTCAGTTCTTTGATGACACTGCACGGCTTACAGCAGTTCTTGGTGTGCCAATGTTCTTTATCCTTTGGATTGTAGGTAA
Organism: Clostridiales bacterium; assembly: GCA_015243575.1. Classification (NCBI taxonomy): domain Bacteria; kingdom Bacillati; phylum Bacillota; class Clostridia; order Peptostreptococcales; family Anaerovoracaceae; genus Anoxybacterium; species Anoxybacterium hadale. The sequence goes on along the minus strand of CP042469.1, from coordinate 1,805,117 downwards.
ATACAAGGAGAAGAAAGGAACTTTGTGGGTTCCTTCGGAAGAATCCATCAGAGCACAGAGCATCAGCGGTGATCGCCTTGAAAAAAGTGCATAAATGCCTCATAATCTCTTATACTGTTTTCAAATAAAACATAGAATTATTTGAAAACAATACGATACTGTTTTCCTCGGCAACGGCTTTGCCTCCTATGGGAGCGAAGCTCCCTACGCTGTCCGTTTTGCCATTGCAGCTAAAGCTGCGGCAAAACGGCAACGCCGCGGATAGACAACGTAGTTGTCTATCCAATTAATTGAGAATAGTATTAAATTGAATAGTGGAGCTGTTTCTCTCATAGCGCGAGGGGAAACAGCTCTTTTTCTTTTGGTTGAACGTGGCATAATATTGAAATGTACTGTAAAATAAGAGGAAATCCGTGTATAATTAGGGGATATTGAATCATTCCTAATTTTGTATGATTCATTCTAATAACATCAGATCATAAGAGGTAGAACATGCATTTGTACTTGTATCCTATCGATGAAACAAATAAAGATACGGAAAATACTGAAAACCGTTTCCCTTCCACGGAATATAGTAATCATATGGCTGTTCTGGCCCTTAAGGATTTCATTTGCAGGGCAGGGCTTGTTCTAGCATCGGCTGAACGGGAAAAAATCACTGTTTTGCGGGACTCCAGGGGCAAACCCTATTTTGAAGGGCGCAACGATATCTTTTTTTCTGTCAGTCATTCTGGAAACTGGTGGAGCTGTCTGATGGCAGAGGAAGAAGTGGGCTTTGACTTGGAAGTCATCCGCCACAGAAAAAACTTTGAAGGAATTGCAGCACGCTTCTTTACCGAGGAAGAATATCAATATGTACTTCAAAATGGCCTTTCGGGCTTTTACGAGATCTGGGTCAGGAAGGAAGCCTATGTGAAATATTTGGGGACAGGTCTTTCGGAAGGATTGCGTACCTTTTCTGTTGCAACGAAAGAAACGCTTCTTCAGGAAGTGCGGCACCAGCAAGAAGACGCGGATCGCAAATGTTCATACATCATTGGTTTCAATGAGATTTCTTCCGAGATCAAGGCTGCATATTGCTGTAAAAGCGGTAATGCCATATCCCAGACAATTATTCTGGCTCCAGATCAACGACCTTGAAACGATCCAGGAATGATATCGAAAGCGAACTGTCACATTCCATAAAATGAAGCAGAATGAACAAACCTTGTCCTGTAAAATCAGGCAGAAGGAACAAAAATATTGACCTGTAAGATCAAGCAGTTATTAAAAGAAAGGCAGTAGTATTATAATGAGCAAGAAGTCAATTTCAATTAAAACCGAAAAGAGGAAGGCAGCAGAAGGAGAGCAGGGACAAACGCCTGGAAATATCAAGGTCTATGGCAGCGCCGTACTATTTTCCTTTATCGTCGGATTCTCATTTATTGGAGTAAAAACCTGCGTTTCCATAGCAACGCCTCTGGAAACCTTGACCTACCGATTTAATTTTGCATTTCTTGCGGCCTTAGTTGTTGTTCTCTTCGGGGTTGTCAAAATTAATCTGAAGGAGAAGCCACGTATCAAGCTTGCTTTGACCGCCGGATTTTATGTTGGCTTCATGATTTTACAGACCATAGGACTTTTGTTTGCAACTTCTATTGAAAGCGGGATTCTTTTTGCGATCATACCGATTTTGGCAAAGATCATTGCAGGCTTTTTTTTGAAGGAGAGTACGAGTTGGAAGCAGAATATCTTTGTCTGCCTTTCAGTGGCAGCTGTTATCCTGATGTTTGTGCTGGGATCCACAGACCTTACTGTCAATCTGATCGGTCTTGTCATACTGTTTCTGGCGAGCATTTTTATGGCAATCAGCAATGTGATGATGAGATATGTGAGAAAGATCTATCAACCGTTTGAAATCACTTTTTTTATCACAGCCGGAGGCTGTATCCTGTTTAATCTTGCAATGATTTTATTTGGTCTTAAGAATGGAACGCTGGGAAGCTACTTTGATCCCCTGACCCATTCGGACTTTATATTGGCGACATTGTATCTGGGGATTCCGTCCACCTTGATTTCAGCTATGCTTATGGCCTACATGCTTGCTCATATGGAGGCGGTAAAAGCGACGATATTCGGAAATCTTTCCACAGCGATTTCCATTGTAGCGGGTGTGATCGTTTTAGGAGAACCATTGGAATTCTATCATATTCTGTGTACGGTATTGATCATCATCGGTGTTGTAGGCCTAAGCATGCCATCCATGGCAAAAAAAGAAGGAGAGTTATAGATGAGAATCCAAATACTAAGTGAAAACAGAACCAATCATACGGAATGCATGGCAGAGCATGGGCTGGCAGTCTATATTGAGACGGATGAGAAGACGCTGGTTTTTGATATGGGAGGTTCTCAGTTATATCTTGATAATGCAGATAAATTAAAGATTGACCTTACACAAGCAGACGCGGCGGTCATCAGTCACGGTCATTACGATCATACAGGCGGGATACCATCCTTCTGCAAATTGAATAAAAATGCACCAATTTATATCCATAAGGAAGCTTTTGGAGCTACATATGGTATGGAGGATGGAAAGCTGGATGAAGAAAGCTGTGGGATACGCTGGACAGAAGAGGAAAAGAAAATGCTGCAAGGTAGATTAATCCTTACAGAGGGACCCCTTTGGCTGACAAATGACATCGTAATCTCCGGAACCATACCTAAGACAGATGTTTTCACTCCCACAGAGCAATTTTATATCAAAGGGCAGGATGGCGAATTAAGACCGGATGAGATGAATCACGAGCAGTTTCTGGCAATACGATTAAAAGGGGATCGAGAAACCGGTAGGGGGATTTTTATTTTTTCTGGATGCAGCCATACCGGTGTGATTCCATGTATTTCCTATGCAAAGGAGCTGTTCCCAGGCGAAAAGATCCTTGGACTGCTGGCAGGTATGCATCTGTATCATACGAAGGGTGATGATTTAAATCAAATCCTGGATCAGATTGCTGCAGAAGAGATGGAGTATGTCATACCGGTACACTGCACTGGCATGGAAGGTATCTGCGGACTCAAACTGAGGCTGGGCAGCCGCTGTATTCCAGCGGGAGTGGGAGATCAGCTCATCTTTTAAAATGGGAATAAAGTTCTAACTGCATTGTGACAGTCGAAAGGGATATCTGACAACATGAGTATTGAAAGAAAGAGGATTGAAAAAAATAAGGAGAATAACGGAAGCCAGAAAATCAGTTCCTTTGATTGCCGCGATACAGCATTGCTGTTTTTAAACCGGAGGGACAGAAGTGTTCATGAAGTTAGACAGCATCTAGCTTCAAGAGACTTTGACAGGGAGGAAATCGATGTTGCGATCGCAGAATTGATAGAACTTGGTTACCTTGATGATTTCCGTTATTGTGAAAATTATCTTCGGTACGCAATGGGCAAAGGTCGCGGTCCTGGACGCGTTGCCGCGGAGCTCAAAGATAAGGGACTTGACCCCGCCTTGATACAAGAAATCGTTAAGGAAGGCTTCGGCAAGGATGCAGAAAAAGAAGCAGCAATGAAAGAGGCGCAGAAAATTCTGCATGCAAAGAGTTCATTTTATGCAGCAGCAGAACTCATCAATTCCGGCAGTAACGGAGAAAGCTTTGATGAAGGCGGAGAAAACATCCCCAGGGAAATCGATGATAAAACCATTGCGAAAATTGGCAGGAGACTTTCTTCACTCGGCTATCGTACCGATGTAATCTATGACATCATGAGCCGGATCAGAAAAAAATCCGACTTCTTCGATCTTTAATTCCAGTTCTGGTTTGTAAAGTCTGAGATCAAAAGCTCGCAATCGTTACAATCAGTACAATGAAACTGATTGAATTGTATATTTTCTTGACATAATATGAAGAAAGAGATTAAAATGAAAGGGTTAAAGATTTAATAGGTTAATGATTATTGATATATACCCTTCTTTGACAAAGTACAACACGCGAAATTTGAGCGCCTGCAACGTTCTCGCCCTTGCGTTACGCCCAGTAACGCTGCGTCCTGCGGTCTTTTTGCCCCAAGCTTGCTTGGATCGGCAAAACAGACAGCAGGGAGCGAAGCGAGTCGGAGGCAAAGCCGTTGCCTTGCCGGTGCTCCAATTTCATCCGCTCAGGTTCCCAAGTCAACTGAATGAGTTTGCAGACGGCAAATTTTTTCAATGACTAGGCAGCTTTTCGCTGGCATAGTGATCCTATTCCAACGAAAAGCTAACAACGGCAGTGCCTCCTACGCAAGCTATGCTTGCTACGCTGTCCGTTTTTCCATTCTGGCTAAAGCCAGGGAAAAAAGGCAACGTCAGTGGGCAAATTTGCCTTTGCAAACCGTGTTGGACCTTGTCAAAGGAGGGTAAAGAAGGATGATGCAGAATGTTTGAAAATTTATCGGAAAAAGCCATTGCTCATCTACAGAATGAGCAGGCAGACCAGTGGGAAAAAGAAGATCTGCTGGGCAAATGTGTATCGACCAGAAAAGGAAAACCTTCATTTGTATTTTATGAAGGACCTCCAACCGCCAACGGAAGGCCTGGAATCCACCATGTGATCGCAAGAACACTGAAGGACTCCGTATGCCGTTACAAGACCATGCAGGGATTTGAAGTCAAGAGAAAGGCCGGCTGGGACACCCACGGACTTCCCGTTGAGATAGAAGTGGAGAAACAACTTTCGATGTCTGGAAAGCAGGACATTGAAAAGTACGGAATCAAAGAATTCAATCTGAAGTGCAAGGAATCGGTATTTACCTATGAACGCCAGTGGCGGGAAATGACGAAGCGCATGGGTTATATCATCGATCTTGACAATCCGTATATTACACTGGACAACAATTACATTGAAAGCGGCTGGTGGATTTTAAAAGAATTTTTCAAGGCCGGCTTAATCTATGAAGGACATAAAATTCTTCCTTATTGTCCGCGCTGCGGAACGGGACTTGCTTCCCATGAAGTGGCCTTGGGATATAAGGAAGTAAAAACAAATACGGTTGTTGCCAAGTTCAAGCGCAAGGATGCCAATGAGTACTTCCTTGCATGGACCACAACTCCATGGACGCTGGCATCAAATGTTGCCCTGACCGTGGGTGCGGATATCGACTATATTAAAGCAGAGCAAGAAGGCAAGGTGTACTATCTTGCAAAGGCTCTGGCAGATAAAGTGCTGGGTGCAGAATCCTATCAGATCCTTGCGGAAATGAAGGGAAAAGAACTGGAGCACATCGAATATGAACAACTCATGCCCTTTATTCAGGTGGATAAAAAGGCTTTTTTCGTGACCTGTGCTGACTATGTCACCATTGAAGACGGTACTGGTATCGTTCATACCGCTCCTGCCTTCGGAGAAGACGACTACAATACAGGCAGAAGATATGATCTTCCTGTACCAAATCCTGTGGATGAGCAGGGAAACTATACAGAAACTCCATGGGCGGGCAGATTTGTTCTCGACCCCAATCTTGATGTGGACATCATCAAGTGGCTGGCATCCGAGGACAAGATCTATGCTAAGGAGAAGATGGAGCATAACTATCCCCATTGCTGGAGATGCGGAACTCCTCTGATCTATTATGCAAAGCCCAGCTGGTACATTGAAATGACGAAGCTGAAAGATCAGCTTGTGGCAAATAATAATGAAGTGAACTGGTTCCCGGATTTCGTGGGGGAAAAGCGTTTCGGCAACTGGCTGGAAAACGTCAATGACTGGGCCATTTCAAGAAACAGATACTGGGGAACGCCAATCAATATCTGGAAATGCGAATGCGGCCATCTAGAATCCATCGGCTCCAGAGCAGAACTGGTAGAAAAGGCCATCGAGACCATAGACGAGAGCATTGAGCTACATCGTCCTTACGTGGATGATGTTCATATCAAGTGCGAAAAATGCGGAAGCACCATGTCCAGAATCCCTGAGGTTATGGACTGCTGGTTTGACAGCGGAGCAATGCCGTTCGCTCAGCATCACTATCCTTTTGAAAACAAGGAGAAATTTGATGAGGAACTTTTCCCTGCAGACTTTATCTGTGAGGGAATCGATCAGACAAGAGGCTGGTTCTATTCCCTGCTGGCGATTTCAACCTTTATTAAGGGCAAAGCGCCATACCGCAATGTTCTTGTCAACGACCTGATTCTTGACAAAGAAGGCAAAAAAATGTCCAAGACAAAGGGCAACACCGTTGATCCCTTCCAGCTCTTTGACAAATACGGCGCAGATGCAACCAGATGGTACCTGCTGTACGTATCACCCGCTTGGTCACCGACAAAATTTGACGAAGACGGATTGATCGAAGTTGTAAGCAAGTTTTTTGGAACTTTGAAAAATGTATATAATTTCTTCGTACTTTATTCCAATCAGGATGAGATCAATCCGAAGGGATTTGCAATTGACTACAGTCAAAGACCGGAGCTGGATCGCTGGATTTTATCCAAATTCAATGGTCTGGTCAAGGATGTCACAGAGGAAATGAACCGATATGATCATATGAAGTCCGTCAGAAAGATTCAGGACTTCGTCAATGAGGATCTTTCCAACTGGTATATCCGCAGAGCCAGAAGACGGTTCTGGGGAGAAGAACTCACCGATGATAAGAAGGCAGTTTACGCAACCACCTATGAAGTTCTTGTGGGTCTGGCGCAGCTGGCTGCTCCTTTTGCTCCGTTTATAACCGATGAGATGTATCAAAAGCTCACAGGTGAAGAATCAGTTCATCTTTCCTTCTATCCAGTGGCGAAAGAGGAATATATCGATGAAAACGTCGAAGCCAGAATGGATCTTGTGAGAACCTTGGTTGGACTTGGACGAGGTGCAAGAGAAAAAGAAAGAATCAAGGTCAGACAGCCGCTTCAAAAGATTCTTGTGGACGGCAAATATGAAAGCCTCATCGGCGATATGATGGACCTGATCACGGAAGAACTGAATGTGAAAGAGGTTGTTTTTGAGAAGCAGCTAGATCAATATATGAACTTCGGCTTAAAGCCAAACTTCAAGGTTGCCGGTCCTGCTCTTGGAGCGAAGATTAAAGCCTTTGGAGGAGCCCTCGCCAAGGCAGATCCGCTGCTCGTCGTAGAACAGATGGAGAAAAACGGCGAGGCTGTCATAAGCATCGACGGAGAAGACACCACCATTGCGAGAGACTTTATCGATATTCAAATTTCGGCTAAGGAAGGCTTCACGGTATCCATGGAAAACAATATCTTTACGATTCTGGATACTACTATAACGCCGGAGCTGGTTTCTGAAGGTCTGGCCAGAGAGATGATCTCCAAGGTTCAGCAGCTGAGAAAACAGAAGGATTTTGAAATGATGGATCAGATCAAGATTGCTTATCAGGCGGATGAAGAGGTTCAGGCTGCGCTGGCAGAGCATAAGGATTACATCATGAAGGAAACCCTCGCTGTGGATCTGATTGAGGCGGCCGCGGAGCTTACTGTTTATGATCTGAATGGACATAAGACGGGGATTGATGTAGAAAGAATTTAATAAAAAGGTTAAGCGCCTGTCAGGTGTGTTCCCTAGGAAACACGGTCGCTCACAGTATCCATGTGGCTCCGACGGTTTCCACCGGGTACACACACAGACACGGCGCTTTTTATTCAATTCTCAGGAAGGGCTGCTCGCTTTGCTCGGACGGTTTCCGCCGGGTTCACACACAGGCACGGCGCTTTTTATTCAATTCTCCGGAGGGGACCGCTCGCTTTGCTCCGACGATCAAATTTGAAGGCAAATAGTCAGAAGCACAAAATCCTATTCCTTATGAAATCATGCAAAACAAAAAGAGAGTACGCCTTGAGGGGCATACTCTATCTATATGATAACTGAATGATAAGAAAAAGTCTATTTCTTTTTAATAATCTCATCTATAATTTCCTTAATGTTGCAACAATTATATCAACAGAAAGGAAAAAATATCATGAAAAAAAAGATCTCAAACATACCTTTTGGCCCTTATATCGCTGTCCTGGCTGGTGCAATTGTTGATGGCAAGCCAAACTACGCAACAATCGGAGCATACGGTGTTGTCAGCCAGAAACCGGTTCTCTATATTTCACTGAAAAACTCCCATTGCACGACAAAGGGAGTGTTGGAAAGCGGATTTTTTTCGGTGAATATTCCATCCTCTGATCAGGTTGAAAAAACGGATTATTGCGGCACAGTCTCGGGAAACCAAGCCGATAAGTCTCAGGTTTTCGAATCCTTCTATGACGAAGCGGGAACTGCACCCATGATCTGTGCCTGTCCGGTAAATTACCTTTGCAAAGTAACTCAAACCATCCCTATCTTTGATTTCACCATGTTCCTTGGGGAGATCGTTGCGGTCTATGCAAAGGAGGATTGTTTGTCTGGCGAAAAGCCTGACGGACTGAAAGTAGATCCAATCGTATTAATGAATCATGGATACTTTGACCTGAAGAGTCGAATCGGTACCATATTTACAGCATGCAGCGGAAATAAATAATTAAAACCATCAGCGGCTGATTGTTTCGCTGTACAGACCACTATTAAGAAACTGATTCGAATCGGAGAAGGCTCCGGAACCTCTCCGGAGCCTTCTCAAGCTTAACTGTATGCCTCTTCTGATTTACCTGTTATCGACCTTCTCAGGGTACATATCGTGCTGATACAGCCGATTTTTCGCAAGGGTCTCCCATTCGGTACCTTTTCGGCCATAATTGCAGTATGGGTCGATAGAGATCCCTCCGCGGGGGGTGAATTTCCCCCATACCTCGATATACTTGGGATCCATCAGCTTGATGAGATCCTTCATAATTATATTCATACAGTCCTCATGAAAGTCTCCATGATTTCTGAAGCTGAAAAGATATAGTTTCAAGGATTTGCTTTCCACCATCAGAACATCAGGAATATAGGAGATGTAAATGACTGCAAAATCGGGCTGTCCGGTTATGGGGCAAAGACTTGTGAATTCCGGACAATTGAATTTCACGAAGTAGTTATTGTCCTGATGCTTATTTTCAAAGGTCTCCAGTATTTCGGGAGTGTAGGAGAACTGGTAGTCAACCTTCTGATTTCCTAAAAGTGTAATCCCGTTAATCTGATTCATTCTGATTTCCTTTCATTGTTTTGAATGTCTAGTTTCTTGGGCACCGATTTATTCTAGTTAATTGGTGAGTCTTGTCAGCGGTTTTTCTAAATATTTTACGATGAAAACCCCTGTTACAGCAGGAAGAATCTGGCCTAGTCCGATGCTTATAACAAGTACTTGATAAGGCACCTGAAGCAGATAAGACAGCCAGATTGGAACCAAAAGAGTGGGGACGAGCAGAATTGGAAGGGCGACAAGATAAACGCTGATCTTTTTCATATACCAGCAGCTCCCAGCTGTAAGAATTCCTGCAATGAATCCCCCGATCATATCAGGGAGGCCAAGGCCTCCCATCAAAGTATTGCTTAAAAAGTTAGCCAGCCCCATGGGCAGAATCAAAAATGGATAAATGGCTGCCAGAGCGTAGATACTCGTGGCAATTCTAATCTGATATTGGCCGAAGGCAAAACTTTGAGTGGTAAACATTACGGCAATGTATGCCGCGATAACGATAGCGGAAATGGTAATTTGTTTTGTTGTTAAAAATTTGATTCCAGGCATAAAAAATGCTCCTTTCATTCATACATAAAAGAAGCGAAGAACCATCCGATCAAACGTTGCAAGCAGCCTGAGCACGCTACTTTATGGGCAGGGAGGCCCCCTTTGCACTCTCCATTTCATCTGATGGGAAATTGTCCCCAGATGTAAAAAAAAAGCGCTCTGAAGCGCTTGATTTTATCGGCAAATTAGCAACTCCTAGTTTTGTTTAGAGACAGGATGGATTTCGAACTGTCTTTTATTCTTTACCGGTATTCTAACACGTTTTTTGGAACTGTTCAAGGTGGAATCTTTATACGATCGCGTCAAGTTAGGACGGGAAAAATAAAGCTGGAGTTTCCCCATTGTTAAAACCTTGTATTAAATTCCCCTGAGTCCTCGTAATGCTAATGCCAGTTGAGTGCGCTTTCCTGAATTTAGAGCAGGCAGGTTATCGATTGTCTCTCCACTGACTTTTCGTATCTTTTTTCTGCATAATTTTAAGTCCAGTTCAATGGCTCTTGTCTCTCTGATTCGTTCTTGTTTCTTTCTTAGCGCCAGATCGAATAGATTACCTCCGTTTTCAGCAAAGACTCGGAGTCTTGCCATCTGATCGACTCCCTCAAGGCTCCATCCCAGCGGCCTGGAACTGAGCCGATCTGAATAGATATGGCTAATGTGCCCTTCGGCACTGCAGCCCGAATAATCCTTGGAATAGTGATACTTAATGTTTTCCCAATGATTCATGATATAGGTCTTTGCTTCTTTCACCGATTGTGCCTTTGTCTCTGTTTCTGCTGCATCCAGGATGGTTTCAAATACGACCTTTAGGTATTCTTTGTCTTCTCTTTTAAGGGCTCTCCATATTTCCCTCTCAGCGTTTTCAATATGCGCTCCTGCTGTTTTTACCGCCTTGTGCAGGTGGTATCGGTCAAGTACGAAAATACTTTTGTTGATTATGGTTGCTCCTGACTTTATCCAGCTTGCTCCATCCCCGGACAAATATATTTTTTCAATCTTATCATAGTCATAGGCGGTATCAATGTAATCTGCTACTTCGTTCCAGAGTTCTTCTGATTCCTGTACATTCCACCGAAATATCTCGGGTTCTGCAGTTTCCACCTTTCTTTTCCGACCTGTGTCCTGCCTTCATGCACATACACAAGCTTTGGTTCTGAACAGCCGCCAGCCTGAAGCGCAACGTGATCTTCGTCAGCTTCAATGTAGAGAATTGTAGGCGTTTCTTTTGATCTTGAAATTTTCACTTCGTTATTCCTGACCGGGCCTAGTTCCCTTATGGCGTTCATAACACTCTGGCTTGAAATCTGTAGTGTCTCGGCAGCTTTCCTGCCACTTCTTGCGTACGGGGTATCAATCGCTTCTTCAATCAGTCTGGATTTCAAGGCAACATCCATTTTGTCGTAGGAGTCGATTCCCATCAGTTCATCCGATAAATATCGATATTCCGTTTCGGTTTTATGCTTGTAGTACGTTCTATGATAATGAACCTCACCAAATATGGTCGCAAGGGTGTTGGGTGCAGCCTTCTCATGAACATACCAGTTCTGCTTTCGACGAGAATCTCCTTTCACAAGAGAATCCATCATTTCCAGCGCTTCCTTCGCTAGAATCGTTCCTACTTGGTCCAGTATTTTCTTAGTCTCAATTACAAATTCGGAGATATCCTTCTTTTCCATCAACATCTTTTCGAAGTTTTCCTCAAAACTCCTGATGATTAATTCTGCAATTTCAGTTATACTATTGTTCATAAGAGTGCCTCCGTTATTTGTTTTTGTGGTTATTAACATCATAACATATGAGGCCACTCTTATTTTTTTATTTCCTTTATTTTTCCCGTCCTAATTTTACACTAAGTCTTTATACAGGGAACAAATCACGATGAACCTGTGTCAAAATAATATAGACTTCCGAATTCACGAAAACACAGCGGACTTTCATAACGAAAGGAACTGTTACAGAAATAGAGATAGATTAATGTCAGAAAATTTGTTACAAACCCGCTAAACTGGCTATAATATATTAAAACGTAAAGGGGGAATGACTCATTATGAAAAAGCTCTTTACCGAGTATCAAATCAAAAACCTAACCTTCAAAAACCGGATTGTCATGCCGCCAATGTGTATGTATTGCGCACCTGAAACTGGCCTGGTTACCGATTGGCATGTGGTACACTACGGATCAAGAGCGGTAGGGGGGTCAGGCCTGATTACAGTAGAGGCAACAGGAATAGCGCCCGAAGGCAGATTGACCTCAAACGATTTGGGAATATGGGATGATTCTCATATCGAAGGCTTGTCTAGAATTGTGTCAGCTATCCACGATGGAGGCGCAATGGCAGCAATTCAGATCAATCATGGCGGAAGGAAGTGCGAAGCCAAGGGTATGCAGATTGAAGCACCCTCCCCTATTCCCTACGAGGAGGGAGGAACGGTACCAAGAGAGATGACGAAGCAGGATATTGCTAATACGGTAATGGAATTCAAAAATGCGGCAATACGGGCGGATAAAGCTGGATTTGACCTGATTCAGATCCATGCTGCGCATGGCTACCTGCTCAGTGAGTTTCTGTCTCCGCTAACCAATAAAAGGACCGATGAGTACGGTGGCAGCTATGAGAATAGGGTACGTTTCTTGGGGGAAGTTTTGGATGCGGTTCGTGAGGTATGGTCTGCTGAAAAACCGATTGAGGTTCGTATCAGTGCAGAGGATTATCAGGAGGGAGGCAATAAAGCGGAAGATCTGGCGGCAATGCTGAATCTGGTGAAGCATAAGGGAATTGACGCGGTCAATGTAAGTACCGGCGGGGTTGTTGCAGTTGTTCCGAAAACCTATCCTGGGTATCAGACCTCACATGCAGAGAAAATAAAAAGACTTACCTCCCTTCCGACTAGCTGCGGCGGATTGATTACAAAAGCAGAAGAAGCCGAGAGTATACTGCAGGAGGGAAAAGGAGAACTTGTCTATCTGGGGCGTGAGCTGCTAAGAAATCCATACTGGCCTTTTTATGCGGCACATGAGCTGAATTGTGATGTTTCTTGGCCCAAGCAGTATGAACGAGCAAAACCCAGAAAATAATATAAGAGAAATTGTGCAGAAAGGGGGTGACGTGTACCATTAGAGATATGACAGAAATCGGGGGGCAAAAGGGAATGAAATTTAAAAGAATTCCCGACCATATCGGTGTAATACCTGACGGTAACCGTAGATGGGCAGTAGGAAAAGGAATGGAAAAAAAGGATGGATACCACTATGGTGTCAGCCCTGGATTCCAACTTTATGAACTGTGCCGGGATTTGGGGGTAAAAGAACTTACTCTCTACGGGTTTACAACCGACAACACAAAGAGACCAGCCGTCCAGAAGGAAGCGTTTCAGAAGGCCTGTGTAGATGCGGTAATGGATCTTGCAGACAGGGATGCGGAGCTTCTGGTGGTGGGAAATGCTGACTCGCCTTGTTTTCCTGAAGAATTGATCCCATTTACCAATCGGGTTAAATTCGGAGAAGGCAGTATCAAAGTCAATTTTCTCGTAAACTATGGCTGGGAATGGGATTTGAATCATCAAGGCGGATTGGCATCAAAGGATATTTCCAGAATGGACTTAATTATTCGCTGGGGAGGCAGGCGCAGGCTAAGCGGCTTTCTTCCGATACAGTCTGTTTACGCCGATATGTATGTGCTGGACGAGCTGTGGCCGGACTTCGTACCAGAGCAATTTTTTAAAGCGTTGGATTGGTATCAGGTCCAGGATGTCACCTTGGGTGGCTGATGATCGGTCTGGAAGATCCGTTTGAGCATTGCACAATCGGCAGGGGGCATGGTAAGTAGATGCGGATTTGAATCAAGTATACAATATTCCTGGAAAAACATCTTTAGATTAAATTGCGTTCAATATGGTTTTGTGTTATATTGATCCAAATAAATCCATGATAAATTGGATTTTTTACATGAAACACATGGAGAAAAGGGGATATTCAGAAATGAAAAAACTTCTGATTATCGTGATTGAGGGCTGTTCATTGGAGTATATCTCCCTGGAAAGAACGCCCAATATATATCGCATTGCAAAGAACGGATTCTGTAAATGCGTAAAAGCAGCCGTTCCTACAATATACAATGTCAATCACGCATCAATACTCACAGGCAAATTTCCCTGTGAGCACAGAATAACAGGCAGTGTACTGATCAATCCGGAACAGAGAACAGGGGATTTAAATCCAAGAGAAGAGCTAAGAAAGTCCCAATATCACTTTATTGAATCACAGACTGTATTTGATTTTATGAGGAACAAAGGTGCTTCCACAGCACTCTTGTCTGCAAGAAGTGAGGTTGGAGAAAGTTTGGGAAGAAATGTAGATTTTGGAATCTGTTTGGAAAACACAAAAGACATTCTTGTAAGGTTTTTGGACATGCAGGCACCGCCGCAGCCAGGTAGTCTGGAGGCAGCGACCTGGATCTTGGAAGCATGTTACAAGCTGATTAAAAAAAATACCATAGACATGATCTACTGTACAACAAACGACTATATGATGAGAAATTTTGCACCTGACACACCGGAAGCAACTCTTCAGATGAAAAAGATCGATGATTGGCTCGGCAAAATTTATGATTTAGACCCTGATCGGGAGATTTATATCACCGGCGGCTTTGGAATCAATGGGAAACCACATTTAATCAACCTGCAAAAGAAACTTCGCAGCAAGGGATTTAACGCAATGTGTAAAACACCCCATTATGATCAACCAAGCAAGAAGGGAGCTGTGATAGAAATCGGGATGCAATTCCTCTTTCTGAATCAGGAACCCGCAGGGAGCTCTTCGGGAGCTTCGAACAGTGAAGAAGAGAGGTTGATAAAATTTCTTGAAGCGGAACCCTATATTGATATGATTAGTCCCAGGGCAGAGGCCATGAAGCGATATAACCTACCGGAGGATATGATTGGTGATTATGTTGTTTTCGCAGCAGAAGGATATACCTTTGCGGATTTTGAAGGTGAAGAACTGGAACTGGATGGTTTTCGTTCCAATGGATCCCTTCACGAGCGAGCGATACCACTGATTGCGGTCAATGCGGATGATGCACCGGAAAAATTTAGGTACAGCCGTGATATTGTAAAATTAATCATGGAAAGGTCTGCCGTAGACTAAGCTGCAACCGGATGGAGTTCACAGGAGATTTATGAAAACTGATATTAAAAGCTTGACAAAAAAAGAACTTGAATCCTATCTGGAAGGGCTTGGTGAAAAAAAGTTTCGTGCTAGGCAAATCTTCAGCTGGATCCATAAAGGCGTTGAAAGTTTTGACCAAATGACAGACTTGTCCAAGGAACTGAGAGAAAAGCTAAAAGCAGATGCAGAGTTAAACCAACTTCATATTGTAAAGGTTCAGAACTCTCAAAAGGATGGCACAAGAAAATATCTTTTTGGATTTGCTGATGGAAACTCAATTGAGAGTGTGTTCATGAAATATAAATTTGGCAACACAGTTTGTATTTCCTCTCAGGCAGGCTGTCGAATGAAATGTGGTTTCTGCGCTTCCGCGATGAATGGATTGCAGCGTAATCTCACAGCCGGAGAAATGACAGATCAGATTCTTGAAATCGAAAAAGATACCGAAGAAAAGGTCGGTAATATCGTGGTGATGGGTACAGGAGAACCCTTTGATAATTATAAAAATCTGTCTGATTTTTTAATCAATGTCCATGATAAGGATGGGCTGTTCATAGGAATGAGAAGTATCACCGTATCAACTTGCGGTCTGGTGCCTGAGATGCTTGATTTTGCAAAGGATTTTCCTCAGGTTAATTTAGCAGTTTCCCTTCACGCACCCAATGATGCTATTAGAAATAGGATCATGCCCATCAGCAGGAGGTATCCAATGGCCGAATTGCTGAAAGCATGTGTCAGCCATATCGAAATGACTGGTCGGAGAATCACTTTCGAGTATGCTCTGATCAAAGATTTGAATGACAGTGATGGCTGCGCAGAGGAACTGGCATCCAAGCTGAGGGGGATCAACTGTCATGTAAACTTGATTCCCTTAAACCGTGTTGCTGAGACAGGATTGGCTGGTTCCGAGCGGATTGAGGCTGAACGGTTCCGCCAGATTCTTGAAAGACGAAGCATACAAGCTACCGTGAGAAGAGAGCTGGGCAGCGACATTGATGCCGCCTGTGGTCAACTAAGATTAAAAAATAAAGGGTAAATGACGTTCTCGTCTTGCCCGGTCATATTACTTAGTGTATAATGAAATCAAACAAATAAATAATGAGGGGGCGATTAATGTGGTTAAGTTATTGATCGGTCATAAAGGCAGCGGTAAAACAAAGAGTATGATACAGCTGGCCAATGATCGTGTTGCAAAGAGTGAAGGCAGCGTAGTTTTTATCAATAAGAATCATAGGCTCATGTATGACTTGAAGTATAAGATCCGAGTTGTATGCATGGAGGAATATGAGCACATAACTAACAGCGATGAATATATCGGATTCCTATATGGAATTATCAGCTCAGATCATGATATAGAAGTGATTTTTATAGACAGCATATTGAAACATGCTGATGTAACAATTGCTGACCTGCCCGAATTTCTTAGACGGCTGGATGAGCTCTCCCAAAAGTACAAGATGGAGTTTGTTGTCAGCATAAGTGCGACAGCAGAAGAAATTGGAGATATTGCCCAGCAATATGAAATCCTCAATTAGTACGTTCCTAAATTATATGTTAAATCTGGCGGTGAGTTATTCACCGCCTTCTATTTTAGCATTCTGTCCTGCGCTGTAGTGTTGCTCGATAGAATCTCATCCATTTTAGATTTGAAATTCGGCGGTTAGTAATAATGAGTTCAAAAAAGAAAAAATTGATTTTATGGGACCTGGATGGTACCTTGATGCACTGTGGTGCTGACGGAACGAGAGCACTGAATGAAACCTTTCACAAGTTGTATGGAATTGAGGACGCTTTTACCAAGGCTGGAATCGGTCATGCAATGGATTCGGTCATTTTGGATCGAATCCTATCGAGTAATGGCTTGAACATGGAAGATCTTGAAAATATCAAATTACTCTATACCAAAAACCTGAAAGAAATTCTGGATCATAATGTAAATAAACGAATCTTGCCTGGAATTAAAGAGCTGCTTCAATTCCTTCAAAATAGCAATGACTGTTTCAGCGGATTATTAACGAGTAATCTTAAAAGTGGAGCGGAGATAAAACTTCAATCCGTTGGGTTATGTGATTATTTTTCAGTGGGCGGCTTCGGTGACGCATATGGAGAGAAATGGGATGCAGCAGAGGCGAGCATCATCGAAGCGGAAAAATATTTTGGAGTAAGATTTGATAAAGATAATATCTTTATCGTAGGTGACAGTATCTACGATATTCAATGCGCTAAAAAAATCGGAGTTGTCAGTATTGGCGTGGCAACGGGCTTTGCATCCTATGATATGTTGAAAAGTCAAAGTCCAGATTTTCTATATGAGGATATGAGCAAATGGCAGGAGATCGCTCTGCTTCATCAATGGATTAAGACCTAAGAATCCAAACATGCGATACTCCTGCAATTTTGTAATGATATGTTAAGTGAGGCAAAAAATGAAGAAATTAGTTTTATTCATATTAATTTCATCAGGACTTTTCAGTACGATGGAGGTTGTCCTGAAGATAGGCGGTAATCATCTGGATTCCTATCAGCTAACCATGATAAGATTCCTAATTGGAGGGGCCTTTCTTTTTCCTTTTGCTTTCCGAGAAATTAAAAAATATCACACAGTATTTACCGGAAAAGATTATCTGCACATGCTTGCAATGGGTATCGTCTGCATCTGCATCAGTATGATTTTCTTCCAATTTGGTGTTGAAAATTCCAAAGCTTCTACCGCAGCTGTCATCTTCTGTATCAACCCGATGTTTACAATGCTGTTCGCGCATTTTATGACCGAAGAAAAATTGAACAGGGTGAAGCTGGCAGCGCTTGGAATTGGATTGCTTGGGATTTTATTTATGATCAATCCACTTCATATGGATCAGGGAAATACACCTCTCGGCGTATTTTATAGTGTGGCTTCCGCTGTGACCTTTGGACTCTACAGTGCAATGGCCAGAACCAGCGTGAAGCGGCTGCGGGGATTGACGCAGACCAGCATCAGCTTTCTGATGGGAGCAGCGGTAATGTTTCCCATACTTCTTATTTTGAGAAAGCCCGTTGTAAGTGGTATTACCACCGATAATATTCTTTTGGTATTTTATATCGGTGCAATGGTGACGGGAGTCGGATATTTGTTTTATTTTCTAGCAATGGAAGTTTCAAACGCCGCGACTGCTTCAATTGTTTTTTTTATGAAGCCTGCGCTGGCACCGATCATTGCAGTCGTTGCACTTCATGAGAGTATTCGGTTCAATGGTATCATAGGAATTTTCTTGATTCTAATTGGATCCTATATCAATTTGAAAACGCAGATAGCTCATAGGAACGGTCAGAGTCTGCCGGACGATGAAGTAGAGAAAACATATGTGAATTCGGTAAAGGAAAACAAGATATGAAGAAATATACTATAGGAGATTTTGAAACGATATTTTCGAATAGAATTCCAAAATCACTGGGCGTTTATCAATATTATTCAGTGCTCGTTCCATTGGTTGAAAAGGACGGTGAGCTTCATATCCTATATGAAGTTAGGGCTGAAAGTCTGAAAAAGCAGCCCGGCGAGGTCTGCTTTCCAGGGGGTAGGATCGAAGCAGATGAAACTGCTGAAGAATGTGCCATCAGAGAAACCGCGGAGGAATTGAATATCGCCGCAGAGCATATTCATGTAATTGCTGAATTGGATTACCTTCATACATACAGCAACTTTACGCTGTATAGTTTTCTTGGGCTTATCGATTATTCTGTCATTGCCGAAATGTCCGTTAATGAAGATGAAGTCAAAGAAGTGTTTCTAGTTCCTGTTTCTTTTCTTGCAGAAAATGAGCCGGAAATCTATTATTACGACGTGATCCCCAACATTGGAGCAGATTTTCCTTATGAAAAGATCAATTTAACCAATGGTTATAATTGGAGAAAAGGGAAATCTACGGTACCAATTTACCATTTCGGCGAACGGGTGATTTGGGGGCTAACTGCACGAATTACAAAGCATTTGATGGATTTGATTACTGGAAAGGAATGAGGGGTAACCCCCTCATTTTTATATGCTGGAAAAAATTGAGGGGTTTTTTTCTCGGAAACATAATCCTATACTTTAGGACATGGGGAAGCATTATTGAATCCAATCTAGTTTAAAAGATATGCCGGATAGACGCTATTGCAGATAGGCCGGCAAAAGTGAAAACGAAAAGGAGGACAAATATGAAAAACCAATTTGTCAAAGTTACGTTAACTCTCGGAATGCTGATTGCTGTGGCAGTACCAGGCCAGGCATTTGCAGCGGAACAAAATTGCAGTTTAAGTCAAAACATCACTTCAAATACGAATCTCAGTAAAATATACAATCAATTGTCTCAAGACACGATCAGCAAAGTAAAATCAAACTATAGCCAGCTGTCTTGCGGAAAATTAGACAGCGCCCAGCTGCAGGAGTTGATAAAGCAGTACGGTAAGAACGTTTCTGTAATAACACCTTCAAAGCCAAGCACCCCTGCCACCCCAACAAAGCCAACAACCCCAGATACAACTACCCCAACTAAGCCGACGACTCCAGATACAACTACCCCTACCAAGCCGGCGGATACGGATTCAAACACTAACACAAATACCAATACCAACACCGATAATGCAGCAATAGGAGACTATGAACAGCAGGTTGTTGATTTGGTAAACAAAGAGAGAGCTGCAGCTGGTCTATCCGCTCTGAAAGTCAACACAAAACTTGCTTCAGTAGCAGAGACAAAGGCAGAGGATCTCAGAGACAAGAATTACTTCTCCCATACATCACCTACATACGGATCACCATTTGATATGATGAAACAGTTTGGAATCACATACACAGCTGCTGGCGAAAATATTGCCAAAGGTCAGAAGACACCTTCCGCAGTTATGAACGGCTGGATGAATTCCGAAGGTCATCGTGCCAACATCCTGAATTCCAGTTATACTGAAATCGGAGTTGGTTATGTAACAGACAGTAATGGAAACACATACTGGGTACAGATGTTTATCAGACCATAACCATGAGTGTTAAAAAATTAGCGGACCGCAAGGCCCGCTTTTTCCTTATTTTTTGATGTGTTTTGTTATAAAGTTAAAAAAACCGTCACTCTTTCCCTCACTGCTTTGCCGCTCGGTCTGGGATTTATAATAGCTTGCACCGTTTAATTCTGCTGTAGAGATTCCAAACAGTGATGACTTTGTTTTTGAGATCCGGGAACACCAATCGGGGTGATTCTCATTAAGAAACTGTTCGATTGTTATATGATTGACGCTGGTTATATCAGTGTTGTGTTTTTCATTCGCTTCCTCAATAAAACCGGGGTAATATTCTTTTACGTATGCTTCAATGTATTGAAAAGGGAGGCCCTTATACATTTTCTTTGAGTCTGTTTCATCTCCATGTACCGGTCCTGCAGAAAAGCCATAGCTATGTAGAACGATGAGAATTCTCTCTTGATCGACAGCGTAATGTATGGTGATATCATCTATATCTAAGCCTGTTGCGATATAACCATCAACAAGCTGAATGTGCTTATCAAGATTCAGCATTTCTATTTTTTTGTATTCTTCTGACGTGATGGCCACGATTTTCCCCTCCTTATTATTGTTATTTACTTAAATCATGATTTTCTAGAATCATTGTATCATAGATAAGCTCGATCCATAGAAATTTATGAAAGGATCAATAGATAATTTGGTAGTTTTCTTATATAATAAGACTCAAAGCCTTTCATTAGCGTTTATTCAAGGAGGAGTTGTGATGACCTTTCAATTAGCACTTTGCCAGATGATGGTAACCGATAACAAGAAGCTTAATCTCTCCAAAGCAGGTTCTATGCTGCGCCAAGCAGCTGATAAGGGGGCGGCTATGGCAGCGCTGCCAGAAATGTTTAATTGCCCTTACTCAAATAAGTATTTCCGGGAATATGCGGAAGAAGGTGAAGGTCAGACGCTGGAATTTCTATCCGATATTGCAAAGGAGCTGGGAATTTACCTTATCGGCGGATCTATCCCTGAGCTGGATGACGGAAAGGTTTACAACACAAGTTACTCTTTTAACAGGGAAGGAGAATTGATCGGAAAGCACAGAAAAATACATCTCTTCGATATTGATATCAAGGGAGGGATTCGATTTATGGAGTCGGAAACCTTATCTCCAGGAAACAAGAGCACTGTTTTTGACACTGAGTTCTGCAAGGTTGGAACTGCTATCTGCTACGATGTAAGATTCCCAGAACTCTTCAGCAGTATGACTCTGGATGGAGTCAAGCTTGTGATTTTACCGGGAGCATTTAATATGACTACAGGACCAGCTCACTGGGATCTGACTATGAGGGCAAGAGCCGTTGACAATCAGCTCTATTTTGCGGCGGTGTCTCCTGCAAGAGATTTGGCAGGATCCTATCATGCCTATGGTCATTCCTGCGTCGTCAATCCGTGGGGAGAATTTTGCGGGAAAACAGATTCAAGAGAATCAATTGTCCTTGCAGAAATTGATCCCGACTATGCAGAGGATATCAGAAGCCAGCTTCCGTTATTAAAACACAGGCGCCCTGAAATTTATTAAAAACGTTTTATTGTAACCGAATTGTAACAATTTTGTAAAAAATGCTTTTGTTATGAAGTGGGATACGTTATAATTAGGACAGATTATTTTCTATAATTCAAGGAGGAGAAAAAATGTTGAAAAGAGTATTAGCATTGATGTTAGCTTTCATACTCGTATTTGGACTTGTTGCGTGTGGTGGTGGCGGAGATAAAGAAACTACCCCCCCAGCAAAAGAAACTTATGAAATCGCTATGATTACCGATATTGGTTCCATAGACGATAAATCATTTAACCAAGGTACTTGGGAAGGTGTTGTTGCTTACGCAAAGGATAAAGGAATCACGCATAAGTACTACAAGCCCACAGAACAGAGCACAGATGCTTATCTTGCAGCGATTCAGCTTGCTGTTGAAGGCGGTGCCAAGGTAATCGTTACTCCTGGATTCCTGTTCGAAGAACCTATCTACTTAGCGCAGGATTTATATGAAGATGTTACGTTCATTCTGATTGATGGAAATCCTCATAATGCCGACTATACAGAATTCAGAACCAATGACAATGCTGTAGGTGTTGTTTTTGCTGAAGAACAGTCCGGATACCTTGCAGGATATGCGGCTGTAAAAGACGGCTATACAAAGCTTGGATTCATGGGTGGAATGGCAGTTCCGGCGGTAGTTCGTTTCGGATACGGCTTTGTTCAAGGCGCTGAGGCTGCTGCGGCAGAAATGGGAATTGCTAATATTGATATGAAATACCACTATACTGGAAACTTTGATGCATCTCCAGAAGCTCAGACTCTTGCTGCTTCCTGGTATGCAGAAGGAACTGAAGTCATCTTCGGCTGCGGCGGTTCTGTAGGAAACTCCGTTATGTCCGCTGCTGAAGCAGCAGGCGCTAAGGTGATCGGCGTAGACGTTGACCAGAGCTCTGAATCCGATACCGTTATCACTTCTGCTATGAAGGGTCTGGCTCCTGCAGTTCAGTCACTTCTTGGCGAATACTATGATGGAAAGTTCCCAGGTGGAGAATCACTCGTATATGCAGCTGACATGGACGGCGTACAGCTTCCAATGGAAACATCCAAATTCAATACCTTCTCACAGGCAGATTATGATGCAGTTTACGCAAAACTGGCTGCCAACGAAATCACATTGAAGAAGGATACCGATGTTGAAGCAGCTACAGAGCTCGGAACTAAGATCGTAAAGGTAACTGTTGTTGAATAATTCTACAGTTCACTGAAGAAACAATAAAGCAGGTGATTTTAATCACCTGCTTTTTGATCTAGTGGAGCGGAATATTAGTCGTTTATTTTTTGTGCGGAATCGGATATAATAGTTCCATACATTAAAATTCTGTGACGTTGCCTTTTTGCCCCAAGCTTGCTTGGATGGCAAAACGGACAGCAGGGAGCGAGCGAGTCGGAGTCACGTAGTGACGTTGCCTTTTTGCCCCAAGCTTGCTTGGATGGCAAAACGGACGGCAGGGAGCGAGCGAGTCGGAGTCACGTAGTGACGTTGCCTTTTTGCCCCAAGCTTGCTTGGATGGCAAAACGGACAGCAGGGAGCGAGCGAGTCGGAGTCACGCAGTGACGTTGCCTTTTTGCCCCAAGCTTGCTTGGATGGCAAAACGGACAGCAGGGAGCGAGCGAGTCGGAGTCACGCAGTGACGTTGCCTTTTTGCCCCAAGCTTGCTTGGATGGCAAAACGGACAGCAGAGAGCGAGCGAGTCGGAGTCACGCAGTGACGTTGCCTTTTTGCCCCAAGCTTGCTTGGATGGCAAAACGGACAGCAGGGAGCGAGCGAGTCGGAGTCACGCAGTGACGTTGCCTTTTTGCCCCAAGCTTGCTTGGATGGCAAAACGGACAGCAGGGAGCGAGCGAGTCGGAGTCACGTAGTGACGCAGTGACGTTGCCGCAAGGTAGAAATGCAAATTAAACAAGGAGAGAAGATATGGATTACATCATTGAAATGTTACATATCACCAAGGAATTCCCCGGTATTATTGCAAATGACGATATCACCCTCCAATTAAAAAAGGGTGAAATTCATGCATTGCTGGGTGAAAACGGAGCAGGAAAATCCACTCTTATGAGTGTTCTCTTTGGTCTTTACCAGCCGGAAAAAGGTGTGATCAAAAAGGAAGGCAAGGAAGTTAAAATTCACAATCCAAATGATGCGAATGCACTTGGCATTGGTATGGTTCACCAGCATTTTAAGCTTGTTCATAATTTTACGGTACTACAAAATATCATTTTGGGTGTAGAGACAACAAAGCATGGTTTTTTAAAGATGGACGAGGCAAGAAAGAAGGTCATTGATCTATCTGACCGTTATGGACTCATGGTTGATCCTGATGCGATTATTGAGGACATTACTGTTGGTATGCAGCAGCGAGTAGAGATTCTGAAAATGCTGTACCGGGATAACGAGATTCTAATCTTTGATGAACCTACTGCTGTCCTGACGCCTCAAGAAATTGATGAATTGATGAAGATCATGAAAAACCTTACGGATGAGGGAAAGTCAATTCTCTTTATAACGCATAAATTAAATGAGATAAAAGCAGTAGCTGATCGCTGCACGGTTCTGAGAAAAGGGAAATATATCGGCACCATAGATGTTGCAGAAACCACCAAAGAAGAAATGTCTGAAATGATGGTAGGCCGCAAGATCAGTTTTGCTGTGGAAAAAAGCGTATCAAAGCCGGAATCAGAAGTATTCACAGTCCTCAATTTGATTGTAGGTGCAAAACATGGTACGAAAAAAGCGGTCAATAACGTTTCCTTTGCTGTCAGGAAGGGTGAAATTGTTTGCATCGCTGGGATTGATGGAAACGGACAGTCAGAGCTTGTTTATGCGCTGACGGGTTTGATGCCCATCGAGAGCGGTCAAATCCTGCTAAATGGCCAGGACATTACGAAATACAGTGTCAGGAGCAGAAATAATGCAGGAATGAGCCATATCCCTGAAGACCGTCACAAAGACGGATTGGTTCTTGACTATAACTTAACAGAAAATCTGATGCTGAAAAAATATTTTACTCCAGAATTCCAAAAGAAGGGTTTCATACAGTTTGATGTCGCTGAAACCTATGCAGAGAAGTTAATCGGTGAGTTTGATATCAGAAGCGGTCAGGGAACGAAAACGGCTGTGCGTAGCATGTCTGGTGGAAACCAGCAGAAGGCAATCGTTGCAAGGGAAATCGACCTTGATCCTGAGATTCTCATTGCTGTTCAGCCCACCAGAGGATTGGATGTAGGAGCAATCGAATATATCCATAAGCAACTAGTGGCACAGCGGGATGAGGGAAAAGCAGTATTATTGGTTTCTCTCGAACTAGATGAAGTTATGAACGTAAGTGACCGTATCCTCGTGATTTATGAGGGCGAGATCGTCGGAGATCTAAATCCGGCTGATATTACTGTACAGGAGCTTGGCCTTTATATGGCTGGCTCGAAAAGAAGCGAGGTGACAGTATGAAACGATTGAAGAACTTATTGATCAGTAATGCGTTTAACAATGCATACTCTTCTATCTTTTCAATTTTGATCGGTTTGCTGTTCGGGTTTGTAGTATTGCTCTTCAGTAATCCTTCACAGGCGGTGGATGGATTTGTTATTATTTTAAAAGGCGGGTTCAGTACCGGTGCGAAAGGAATGGGTCAGGTACTGTATTTTGCCACACCGTTGATTCTGACGGGTTTGTCTGTGGGCTTTGCTTTTAAAACTGGCTTATTCAACATCGGTGCAGCAGGGCAGTTTATTATGGGCGCTTTCGCAGCAGTCTACATAGGTGCAAAATGGACCTTCCTACCAGCGCCATGGCACTGGATCGCTGCACTGGTCGGTGCGGCCTTAATCGGCGGCTTGTGGGCGCTTATTCCAGGTCTTCTAAAGGCTTACCTCAATGTCCATGAAGTAATATCGACGATTATGATGAATTATATCGGGATGTACATGGCAAATCATCTGGTGAAGCTTTATGTCTTTGACTCCAAGAAAAATTTATCCATGAACGTAGAACCTTCTGCGGTACTGCCAAAAGGCGGCATGGATTATGTATTTTATAATCATCTGGGTTCGGCAAAGGACCTTTCGACAGTTAACTGCGGTATCTGGATCGCAATCGTCATCGCAATACTTATGTACATTGTATTAAATAAAACAACCTTTGGCTATGAACTGAAAGCCTGTGGATTAAACCCGGATGCCAGCAAATATGCGGGCATAAACGAAAAGCGCAATATTGTGCTATCGATGGTAATCGCGGGTATGCTTGCAGGCCTTGGAGGAGGACTGCTCTATTTATCCGGTGCAAACGGCAGAAGGATCAAGGTTGTCGACGTACTCGCTGCAGAAGGATTCAATGGAATTCCGGTAGCCTTGCTGGGACTTTCCAATCCAATTGGAATCATTTTCTCCGCGATTTTTATCTCCTATATCACCCAAGGCGGAAACTATCTGCAGACATTGGATTTTGTCCCGGAAGTCATTGATATCATCATCGCATGTATCATTTACTTCAGTGCTTTTGCATTGATTTTCCGCTCGATTTTGCCGAGAATTATTAAATTCTCGAAAGAGAGAAAAACGAAACAAAACGCAGCTGATTCCAGAGCGACTGCCGATGCTCAGTATCAAGCGCAGGAAGACACTGCTCGTGCTGCAGATAATGGACTTGATAACGTTACTGAAACAACTGATTCTACTCAGGCAGAATCTGCAGAGGAGGGAGATCAATAATGGATATTTTATTTTTGGTGTTCCAGCAAACGATGTTTTTCTCCATCCCGCTGCTCATTGTAGCGCTGGGAGGAGTTTTTACTGAGCGAAGCGGTGTAACGAACATTGCTCTTGACGGAATGATGATCATGGGAGCTTTTACCAGCATCTTCTTTATCAATATGATGCAGGGAAGTATGAAAGGGCAGCCGCTGTTAATCATCGCAATATTGATTGCAGTCGCAACCGGGATGATCTTCTCTTTGCTGCATGCTTACGCAGCCATAAATTTGAAAGCAGATCAGATTATCAGCGGTACGGCATTGAATATGTTTGCACCAGCCTTTGCAATTTTTATCGCCAGAATGATACAGACCAACGGAGTACAGCAGATCAATTTCAACAACACGTTCCGTATTTCGTCAGTACCGATCTTGGGTGATATCCCCATTCTCGGTGGTCTATTCTTTAAGAATACTTACATCACGACTTATCTTGGATTTATAATCCTGATTCTGTCCGTGATCGTACTTTATAAAACAAAATTTGGTTTGCGTTTGCGGGCATGCGGGGAACACCCTCATTCTGCCGATTCCGTAGGGATTAGCGTCTACAAGATGCGTTATGCGGGCGTTATGATATCCGGAGGCTTAGCAGGTTTAGGAGGTTTGGTATTCGTAATTCCAACTTCCACGAATTTTAACGCCACTGTTTCTGGATACGGATTCCTGGCTCTGGCAGTAATGATCTTTGGTCAGTGGAAGCCTCTTAGAGTGCTTTTCGCGGCATTGTTCTTCGGACTGATGAAGACCATCGCATCGGCATACTCTGTGATTCCGCTGCTTGCTACCTCCAGTATTCCCAGTGATGTCTACAAAATGATACCCTTTATTGCAACCCTCATCGTACTTGCCTTCAGCTCCAAGTCTTCTCAGGCTCCAAAAGCTGTTGGTGTACCATATGACAAGGGAAGCAGATAATAGAAACAGGAGAATTTATGTCATTTTTACCAATGACTATGAAAGAAATGCAAGAGCAGGGGTGGCATCAGCCTGACTTTGTCCTGGTAACGGGCGATGCCTATGTTGACCATCCCTCTTTTGGTACTGCAATTATTGGCAGAGTTCTGGAAAGCCGCGGATATAAGGTGGCGATCCTTGCTCAGCCGGATTGGAGAAAAGTCGATGACTTCAAACGGTTTGGAAAACCCAGGCTTGGCTTTCTCATCAACGGAGGAAATGTAGACTCAATGGTCAATCATTTCTCTGTATTTAAGCACAGAAGAAAGACCGACAGCTATTCTCCTGGGGGGAAAGCCGGACTGAGGCCCGATCGATCGGTCATCGTATACAGTGGAAGAGCAAGAGAGGCATATAAAGATGTTCCCGTGATCATCGGCGGCATTGAGGCAAGCCTCAGGCGTTTTGCACACTATGACTATTGGGACGATAGTGTGCGCAGATCGATTCTTATGGATTCCAGAGCAGACCTCTTGATCTATGGCATGGGAGAGCACGCTGTAGTTGAGATCGCAGAAGCGCTTGATTCCGGCATTGAGATTAAGGACATCAGTTGGATCAAGGGAACTGTCTTTCGAGAAACCAATACGCTCCTGAAAGAAGGCGTGTTGGAAGGCGCTTTTGAACAGGAGCATTTTGGGGATAAGGATACGATTCTTCTTCCATCCTATCGGGAAATCACAGAAGGCGATGATGCGAAAAAATATTATGCCAAGAGCTTTTTACTCCAATATCGAAACAATGACTGGATCAACGGAAAGCGACTGGTAGAAAAATATGATAAAACGGTCTATGTAATTCAAAATCCACCGCAGGAACCGCTGACCACAGTGGAGCTTGACGATGTTTACGAATTACCGTATGAAGGGATCTGGCATCCTGCCTATGATAAGGATGGGGGAATTCCGGCCATTGAAGAAGTAAAGTTCAGTATCACAGCAAACCGTGGCTGCTTCGGAGGCTGCAGTTTTTGTGCTTTGACATATCATCAGGGCAGGGAAGTTCGAGGCAGAAGCAGGGAGTCTATCGTAAGGGAAGCTGTAAAGCTGACAGAACGGAAGGATTTTAAGGGATATATTCATGATGTAGGAGGCCCTACCGCGAACTTTAGAAAAGCGGCCTGCCAGAAGCAGGAAAAGGCAGGTGTTTGCCGTGATAAGGACTGTATGTATCCAAGACCTTGCAGCTTGATGGACATTGATCACAGCGAATATCTGGAGCTTCTCAGAGAGGTTCGGAGCCTTGATAGGGTCAAGAAGGTTTTTATTCGTTCCGGGCTTCGATATGACTATCTCCTGGCAGGGAGAGATGATGTATTTCTGGAAGAACTGTGCAAACACCATGTTAGCGGCACGCTAAAGGTGGCACCGGAGCACATTTCAAACAGAGTCCTGGCCAAAATGAGAAAACCTTCAAAAGAAGTGTTTTTGGATTTCAGCAGGAAATATAAAGCGACCAACGAACGACTGGGACTGAAACAGTATTTAATTCCTTATTTCATTTCATCCCACCCCGGGTCGACGATGGAGGATGCGATTGAGTTGGCGCTGTTTTTAAAGCGAGGCGGCTTTGTTCCGGATCAGGTTCAGGACTTCTATCCCACACCGGGAACTCTTTCCACCTGCATGTATCATACAGGACTTGACCCTTTCACTGGAGACACGGTATATGTTCCCAGAGATCCGGAAGAAAAACGAATGCAGCGTGCATTGATGCACTTTAATAAAAGAGAAAACCGGGATTTGGTTCTGGCGGCATTAAAAAAAGCAGGACGTGAGGATTTGACACCCGTTTTGCTCGGATCTGCTCATCGTGATAGCAGGGCAGCTGCTCCTGCGAGAAGAGGCAATCGAGAGAATCAAAAAAAAAGTTCGGGATCATTCTTCAGGTGGTGTCCGTACGGATCAGAGCAGGAGTAGGGAACAGTCATCCGGCGAAAGGACAAAGAATACAACGAAGAAAATCGGGGAGAAAACTGGTAAACGGAAATGAGTCTCTTGACAAAATTGCCTATTATGATAGAAGAATGCGAAAAAGCGTGCCGAGAAATTGAGGCGGGCAATTTTGCTATAACGGAAAAGATCGGAAACGGAGAGAATCTGCTCGTTCATTCTGACAATCTTACGTTGATGAAATATTTATTGGAACAGAAGGCAATGGGGCAAAAAATTAACCTAATTTATATTGACCCTCCCTTTTATTCTAAGGCAAACTACGGAACAGAACGGAAGCTGTCTTCTGAAAAAATCGGAAAAGTACCGTCCATCAAGCAAAAGGCCTACCATGATGTATGGGAAGAAGGGATGGAGTCTTATTTACGAATGCTGACAGAGCGATTTTTTCTGATGAAAGAACTTCTGGCAGAAGACGGATGTCTATGGGTGCATCTAGATTGGCATAGTGTTCATTATGTAAAAGTGATCTTGGATGAAATCTTCGGTGAAAAGAACTTTATTAATGAAGTAATATGGAATTATAAATCCGGCGGTGTGAGTAAGAATTATTTTGCAAGAAAGCATGATACGCTGCTGTTTTATGCAAAATCCTCCAATTACTACTTTAAAGCTCAGCAAGAGAAATCCTACAACAGAGATTTGAAACCTTATCGGTTCAAGGGTGTAGCCGAATTCAAAGACGAGGTAGGCTGGTACACCATGGTCAACATGAAGGACGTTTGGCAGATTAACATGGTGGGAAGAACTTCTGCTGAGCGTACTGGGTACGCGACGCAGAAACCAGAACAGCTCATCGAGCGGATTTTAGAAAGCTGTACGAGGGAAGGGGATCTTTGTGCAGACTTTTTCTGTGGATCAGGGACATTGCCCGCGACAGCGGATCGCATGGGCCGAAGGTGGATTGCCTGCGACCTTGGTGCTCTGGCGGCAGTGAACACCCAAAAGCGCATGGTTGAAAGCACAAAGCAAGGGTATACGTTCCTCAGAGAGTCGAAAAAGAAGGAATGGAAGGGTAACTTAAAAGTAAAAACTGATTTGCGGGCGCTAGATGATTCTGATAAAATGAAGCTTGCTGTAACACTGACGGGATATGAGATTGAATCGATTTTGGATATTCCAGTTGAAAAGAAACAGTTGCCAGTCATCAAAGAGATTCTTTCTAAGGACTCCCTCCAATTGCTGGATTACTGGAGTATTGACTTTGAATATAACGGAATTACATACAGTCCTCAGCTTTCTTTCTGTAAAGGGAGCGACTCAATCAGCCTTGGCTGTGAATGGAACACAACGGCAAAGGGAACCATCGCGATTCGGTGCATTGATATTTTTGGGAATAATTCCTTTCAAATAATTCCTATAGGGGGTAAGGATGAATGAAAATTAAGATTGAAAAACCAAATTTCAAGAAACTCGGGGTTGATATGCTGTTTATACTGATAGGTTGCTCGATCAGTGCGATCTCAACCATCGGGATATTGATTCCCAACGGACTCACCAGCGGAGGAGTCACAGGTATGGTGAGAATTGTACAAGGGTTTTTGCCTGTCAATTTTTCCGTGTTATATTACTGCTTCTCCATCACGATCCTCATTATATGCTCCATCCTGCTGGGAATGAAAGAGGCGAGAAAGATTCTATTGCTGACGATAACCTTTCCCACAATCCTCTTTATATTCGAGCACTTTCAGTTTTCAATTCTGGAGGAAAAGGATCTATTTCTAGCGGCGATCTATTGCGGAGTTCTGGGTGGGATTTGTTCGGGATTGGTGTTTTCCAGAGGATACTCTTTCGGAGGAACCGATACCATCGCTAAAATTATACAGAAAAAGTTCATGCCCCACGTTGGACTCAGCCAAATTCTGCTCGTTATTGATGCATGCGTTATTGTCGGATCAGGCTATCTGTTCGGCAGAAACATAGCACTGTATGCACTGGTCACACAGGTAATTTTTTCAAAGACGGTAGACTTCGTAATGTACGGGTTTGAAACGAAGGCCGTACAGGTTGAAATCATCACCAGTAAGCGAGATGAAGTAGCCAATTACATAATGACTGATATTTCAAGAGGTGTGACGAATGTGATGGTAACGGGAGAATACACAAAAACCTCGCGCCAAAAAATTGTCACCATCTGCTCGCCAAGAGAAAGTATTCTGATAAAAAAATATGTGGCGAAGCATGATAAAAACGCCTTTGTAACTGTAATTCACGTCGATACTGTCTGGGGACGGGGCGAAGGCTTTACCGATATTCAGAAAGACTAAGAAAGAAGAAATTTTTTAGAAAAGTCGATTTGCGTTGACTTTTCTTCCATTTAGAAGTAAAATCAATATTGGCGCTCTAAATCAGTGCCAGCAACCCGGGGCGTTAGCTCAGTGGATAGAGTCGCAGACTTCGAATCTGTCGGTCGGGGGTTCGAGTCCCTCACGCCTCGCCAAAAAACCTAAGATGGTATTTCCGTCTTAGGTTTTTTTCGTAGTAAGGAGGGACTCGAACCCGAAAGGGTATCGAGCGTCAAGAAAACCATCGATGATGGTTTTAGCGAGATAGTCCGAGCCTGTGTGGACAGGCGAAGGACGGCGGGCACGCAGTGTACGCAAAGTCCCTCACGCCTCACCAAAAAACCTAAGATGGGTATTTCCGTCTTAGGTTTTTTTCGTAGTAAGGAGGGACTCGAACCCGAAAGGGTATCGAGCGTCAAGAAAACCATCGATGATGGTTTTAAGCGAGATAGTCCGAGCCTGTATGGACAGGCGAAGGACGGCGGGAACGCAGTGTACGCAAAGTCCCTCACGCTTTGGGCTGTGAAGAATGTTCTTTCCCCCAATCACACATAGCTATGACTATTGGAATAAGGCTTTCCCCTTTGGGAGAGAGAGAGTATTCAACTTTTGGAGGCACCTGAGGATACTCTTTACGAAGAACGATGCCTTCTGATTCCAATTCTTTCAGTTGGGTGCTTAACATTTTATGAGTAATTGTATCTATATTTTTTTTCAGCATATTGTATCTCGCTGGAGCAGTGCAGGCAAGGAAGTAAATAATTTTTAGTTTCCATTTTCCGGTTACGATTGATAATGTATATTCAAAAGGTTCCTTGTTGCTTACAAAGCATATTTTTTTATCCATAGCTAAACTCTCCTTTTCGTAAGTATACTACAAAAAAGTGCATTCTACCTTTTTTGAATAAAGATATTATAATACAGAGTAAAGGATCAATCAAACGATAGAAAAGAGGACATATTTATGATTATTGATGGACACTCTCATGTTACTTTGCCGGTTGAGGAACATATAAAAGCGATGGATGCTGCGGGTATTGATAAAACCGTTTTGTTCTCCACGACCTTTCACCCTGAAATAAACAGAAACTTTACCGAAGTTAGATCATCTATGGAATTTCTAAATGACTTGTTAGCAGGAAAAAAAGGCTCTATGATAGAGGCACGTCAAAAATCCGTATCAGAGCTTATGGATGCAATCAAACAATATCCTGACCGCTATATAGGATTTGGGGCGGTTCCAGCGGGGCTTGAACTAAAACCCACACTTCAATATGTTGCTGAAAATATTCAGAAAAACAACTTGTCTGGAATGGGAGAATTTACACTCGGCAGCGGCCAAATATATCTTCTGAAAAATATTTTTGAAGCTTCAAAAGAGTTTCGAAATCTCCCTATATGGATACACGCTTTTTTTCCACTGACATTTCAGGATATAAAAGAAATTTCGGAGCTGGCAAAAGATTATTCTGAGACTCCTGTTATTTTAGGCCATTTGGGAGGAAGCAACTGGCTTGAAACGGTTGCACTTGTTAAAGAAATTTCTAATATGTATCTGGATACATCAGCATTTTATTCGACTTTTGTTTTAC
This sequence comes from Clostridiales bacterium, assembly GCA_015243575.1. NCBI lineage: Bacteria > Bacillati > Bacillota > Clostridia > Peptostreptococcales > Anaerovoracaceae > Anoxybacterium > Anoxybacterium hadale. The sequence continues at coordinate 1,772,238 of CP042469.1, read as the reverse complement.
AATGCATCATCAATGAAGTGCCGGAGAAATGTTTCTTTGGAGTAGACCGCCCCTTTGGTGATTTACTACTATCTAAAAACGCTGTTTTGCAATCTGCAAAGACGTCTGCTGTAGCAAATGCGGTTTTAGGAGAAAATATAGCCAAATTACTAAATGTGGCCTAATGCAAAGCAAAAACAGAGAATGTTAAAATACTAGTCATTGACCAAAGGGCGTGTGATTTAATCAAGGATTAAAGCAGAGCGTTATGATATGTTTAAATTGGGGTATAGTAAAGCATAAGCTTAAATAAATAAAGGGAGGGATTATCTATGAAGAAGTTTACTTTTACAGATTATTTTCATGAGCCTCAGGGAAAAATAGCCAAGCGGATGCTTTTCAAAAGTGATGATGTAATTGCTTTTGTTTTAAATATCGCGAAAGGGGAAATCTTGCCGGGACATACACATCTGGAATCAACCCTTTTCCTGCAGGTCATGGAGGGTAATGCCAAGGTTGTCACCGATGGGAATGAAACTCCGCTTCAGACAGGCGAGTTAATGCAGGTTGATGGTCAGGAAAGCTTGCAGGTTATTAACACCGGGGAAGATGTTTTGCGCCTTTACGTGACAATTTCGCCAATGGGATCAGAGGCTTTTGCAACAGATGCAAATGTTTAATGACTTAAGGGGGAGTCGTTCATTTGGACAATCATTAATACGTACACGATTCAAAAATACACTCATCATGGAGTGTATTTTTGATGTATGGATAAGACAAGGGTCGGAAACTAAAACAATGTGGAAAATTATGGGTAACAATCTTGCCTTCCAAAGCCTATAGGTTGTATAATCAGGGTAGGGATTGCCGTTAGGCGGTTGATCACTCTCTTTTAAAAGGGGGTGGTAACTATGATTACATATTCAGAGCTGTTACAGTTCTGCTTGGTGAAGCTTATTACCCTTAGCTACAGCCTTAAAAAGTAACGAAAACCGCCTTAACATAGTATGTCTTTTGAAAGGGGAATTTTATGAATGTGTCAGGGTTTGAAAGAACATCCAGACTTAGTCATGCCAGTTTATCTTCGCTATCTCTTTTTGATCGTGTTAATTGGGATGTAATACCGCACAAAGGAATGGCACGACCGACAGAGCAAGAGTTTGATGTTCTTATGAATGATCTCGCTAAGGCTTTAGCGGAAGCGCGTGCAGAGAAAGATGATGCCAAATATAAAAGTTTAAGCTTGACGAAGGAAAAGGTCTATGCGCAGTATCTCTCAGCAGTTTCACCTGATCGGAAGGCTCTTGTGAAAGATGCATCTCAAGTCATCAATGGAGGCACTCGAAATCATCAACGTAAGAAATCAGAAGAACCGAAAAATCTAATTGATTTTTTAAATATCAGAGATGGATTTGTGAAATCCACATCGGAAGGGCGTTTTAGCATCACACTAAAAACGGGTACTACAATTATTGCAAGCGGCTCTGATTTGCAACCGAATACTTTTGAGCTGAAGGAAAGTGAGTTCGGACCGTCGGTAATGGGCTATAACCCCAACGGATGGGCGTGGACAGCGACACCGCAAGAACGTGTGCTAAGCAGCCGTTTTCTGATCAAAATAAATTCACTGGAGCAGCGTTACTATTCTGAAAATAATAATGGAGAAACTGCCACCGGAAACAGCCGTTCAGCGGATCAGGCGAGCGAAATAACAATCGTGCCGACGATTGATATCATTGTATAGCAATCAGACGATGGAATAAAAGGAAAAGTGTATCTTTTTCCATAAATGTATATATGATATAATAAGATGGGCTGATGATCATAGGATCTTCAGGCAAACTTTTCAGCAAACTGGTGCTGCTAAAAAATGAATTAGGAAAGGGGAATGTTTTTGATTAAAGTAAATAGTAAGGAGATTGTTGCAAACCGGGAGGTTTGCGACAGATAATCCCGCACTCCTCCCAAAGGAAGATATAACTAACTTTTGGAGGATATTGATCATGAATCGTGAAAATAAACGCAGGCAGTATGAAAAGGGGTACTACAAAACCCACGCCTGCAAAGATACATTTAATTGTAAGGTATGCGGTCGTCAGGTTTTTCCGGCAGAAGACGGCAGCAAACATCGTAATCATTGCCCGAATTGTCTTTCGAGCCTTCATGTAGACATTGAGCCTGGAGACAGAGAATCCGATTGCGGTGGAATTATGGAAGCTGTAGCCGTTTGGGTGCGAAAAGGAGGCGAATGGGCGATCATTCACCGATGCCGCAGGTGCGGCGAGCTGGTTTCCAATCGTGTCGCGTCAGACGACAACCCGATGAAATTGATGAGCATTGCAATGAAACCATTGTGCGAACCGCCGTTCCCATTAGAACATATCGAGGAAATGGTTTCCTTAATGGGCGGCGAGGGAAGTATGAAGAAATAGTCAGTATGAAACAAAGTGAAAGAGGTTGATTTCATGAGAAATCAGCTTCTTTTTTATAGAAGTGGAGTGCAGAGCTACTTAATTCTTCAAACGAGGCAATACCTTTGATATAATAGGAGCAAAGGTGAAATATTGAGTTTAGAGAGGTTAAGTAAATGGAGATTATTTCTGTCCGGGAAAGGTCGGAATACAAATACACTGCAATTCGTTATTTTCAGGAGAAATGGGCGGATGAAGAAAGCGCGAAGATCTATGAGGATTGCATTCTTCATTGTATTGATGCGAATGCACCTCTTCCGCAGTGGTATCTTCTTTTTAAAGGAGACGAAATTGTCGGCTGCGCAGGATTGATCACAAATGATTTTATTAGCAGAATGGACTTATACCCTTGGGTTTGTGCTCTTTTTATCGAGGAGCCATACCGTGGCCATGGATATGGTGCAATGCTGCTGGAAAAGGCAAAAGAGGATGCAGGACAGGGGGGATTTGAAACCCTATATTTGTGTACCGATCATATCGGATATTACGAGCATTATGGATTCTCCTATATCGGAGATGGCTACCATCCTTGGGGAGCCACTTCACGGATTTATGCAGCTAAAACGCTATCTGAGCAGGAGAGCCATTCTCCAGAGCGCAGAAAGCAAAAAACGGTTATCGGCAAAAGGGAGGAAACCTCATCCCAGAGGGATACTTTGCTCGAAGCAGAATAAATTGTCTGGATCATATTTCCGTTTAATTTCCATTAACCGATTCAGATTTTCCCCGAAATAGGCATCAGGCCAATCAAGGATCAGGGAGTCTGCGTAATTTTGGTATGCCCCCCAAGTGTAAGGGAGCATGGAACTACGAAAGTCTTCAATCCAGTTGATGTTTTTATCTGCGTCTGATTCTTTCACCCAATAGGATTGATAATGTATCAAAAATAATGGCTGCCGATGCACAAATGCAGTGGAACGGACCGGAACTTGGCTAATCGCTCCCCCATAAGCGGCTAATGAAACCACATTTGCCTGTCCAGGAGCATGCTGAAGATTGAGGATTAATTGATCAATTGCAGCACTGGAAAGCGGTTGATAGGCGTAAGCAGATGAGCCCTTGAACTTTTCTTGTCGCAGGGGAGAGCCAGCAAGCTGTCTGGCGGTTTCCAGCCATGAAAGGGCATGAAGTTCTACTGACTTCGGAGGGAGCATTTCTCTCAGTGGCGCAATCATCTGGCGCAGCTCCTGTTCGGGACCCACGAAGACACCACTTGCCCGAAGATCTCCCTGATTCTGGGATGGAAGTGCCAATAGAGAGGTGAGCCTGGGGTCAGTGTAGGGTGCCCATGCCTGCCAGAAATGAACAACATCCCTCAGGGATGAGAACTCCCATGTCATTCTGAACCGAACTACCGTTTTTATCGGATGAACCCGAAAACGAAAAGAAGTAACTGCTCCGAAACTTCCACCGCCACCGCCTCTGCATGCCCATAGCAGATCGCTATGATGGTTCTCATTGACACAGATTATAGTACCTTCTGCTGTCACCATTTCTACCTCAAGCAGATTATCACATGTCATGCCAAAGAGTCTGGATAAATATCCATAACCTCCCCCCAGCGTTTGTCCCGATATGCCAACCGTGGAGCAGGTTCCGCCCGGAAGGGTAACACCTTCATTCCAAAGGGCCTCATAGAGCGGAAGCAGTCGATGACCTGCACCAATTTGAATTGTTTGGTTTTCTTTATGATACATCAGTGCTTGTAATCCGCTGACATCAATGATGAGACCACAGCTAATCAGAGAATATGCTTCATAGCTATGTCCGCCGCAGCGGAGGCGAAAAGGCACTCGCTCTCTCCGTGCCCATAGTACTGCATTGACCACATCCTTTGTATGATTGCAATAAACGATCACTTTTGGATATTTGTTAAACCTACTGTTATAATCCTGCCTGGCTTCGTCATAGCAAGGGGAAGAGGGCAAAACGATACAACCGGATAGACCTCCTATATTTAGCATAGGGCAACCTCCTTAGAAGAAGCAGATTTTAGAAAAAGCGGGGTTAGGAAAGATCTATTCAATTTATATGCTGCGGGATGCAGAAAAAAGAATAACAGATAAAAGGATAAAAAGAGTCCTTGCAAGCTAATGAAAGATCGACTCCTTTATGTTATAATATGAAAAACATTTTCTGCCAGATGGATTTCCTATGATTTTGATGATATTTGATTAGATCAGAGAAATGATTTACGGAAAACCCAAGGAAGATCAAAGAAAGGGATCGGTGAGAATTTATGGAACGGTACGAATACAAGACTCTGTATACTGACGCTAAGGGTTTTCTGGGCGGCAAGATTGATCAAATGGAACTGCATAATGAACTGAACGATTTGGGATCGAAGGGATGGGAACTGGTTAGTACAGTTGCAGCTGCCCAAAGCTATGGAAGCACAAGATGGCTCATTTCAATTTTTAAACGTAAGCTTGATTAAATTTTTTCATGCAGGATGAGAACTGTTGATAACGAGCATACTTTTATATGTTTCAGAGGTATATCCATAACAGTGTTTCTTTATAGGAGGGTAAGATTATGAAGAAAGAAATAGAAGTATTTGATTATGCGAATGATATTTTGAGAGCTTTGCAGACAGGTGTTTTGCTGACGACGAAGTCAGAAGATAAAGTGAACGCAATGACCATTTCCTGGGGTACCTTGGGGATAGAATGGTCCAAACCAATCTTTACAGTCTTTGTTAGGGAAAACCGATTTACCAAACATCAGCTTGATCAGAATCCAGAATTTACGATCAATATTCCCTACGGTGATTATGATAAGAAAATCCTGGGGATATGCGGAACGAAATCTGGCAGAGATACAGACAAAATGAAGGAGTTAAACTTAACCTTGGAAGCGGCGGACAGCATTTCCGTTCCAGCCATCAGGGAGCTGCCGCTGACCCTTGAATGCAAGGTGGTATATAAGCAGAAACAAGAGAAAGATGCAATTGTTGTAGACCACAGGAACGCATTTTATCCCCAGGATGTTGATAGTTCCTATCATGGGGCAAATAAAGACTTTCATACCGCCTATTACGGAGAGATTGTGAGAGCTTATATTATAGAATAAGGAAGTGCGGTAAGTTATTGTTTCAGGCGGGATGGCTTTCAACCCGCCGATTGCAGAATGGGTTCCCATGAATCGGTCAACGCTAAAAGATGATCAGGTAAGCACCGATTACCATCACGGTACTAAGCAGTGTTCCCAACAAATAGTATTCTGCAAATTCTTTGTTTTCAATGATCTTGTTATATCTAGCAATAGATTTTGCTGTCAGAACCAATCCCATGGCTGAATACTGATTGATGGATAATAAAATTAATAGGATTAATCGTTCCAGAAAGCCAATAAATCCTCCGATTTTTTTACTGCTTTCTTCTACTTCTTTCCGATCCTGTTCTGTTTCAGAGGGCACCTCCAGGAAGCAGCTGTTTTCTTCGCTGGGTTTATACAGGCAAAGCAATTGCTTGATGGTGATGTTAGCAGGCTTCCACATAAGAAGAAGCATCGTAACCCAGGAAAGCACCGCAAATGGCCACACTTCTATTACTTCAAAGAACTTCCAAATGATGGGAAGAGGTTCGAGTTCGACGCCGCTTATCGTTAAGAAAAAAGATGCTGCGAAGATACAGACAATATGTAAGGCCTGGTCTGCCAGATACAAAGACCGCTGTACTTGTGGTGGCAAGGGCGCCTTGTCCATTAGCGTCATATAGTAAAATTTAGCGAGATCTATAAGGAAATGGCTTATGGATAATACAAGTACCGCAATCAGAAGCTTGATCTGAAAAACGGGGAGGATACATACGATTCCAGTCACTGTGTAGATGGAACCGTGTATCCCTTGTTTGTAAAGCGAATTTATTTTCTCTTCGGCCAGCCTTTCATTTTGAAAATAATAATCTCCAAGGACATGAGCCAGCAGCAGGTATATAAAATACAATTTAAACATGGGAATCCGCCTTAATCTTCTGCAATGACTGTGATACAACATCCATTGATTTTTTATAAGTATAATAATCCGCCTTGGATAAGAGTTTCTGCACCGCTGGTTGACTGATCTTTAGACGCTGCGCCGCCGCAGTCTGGTTGTCCCCATTGAGAAAACAATCGTAAGCAACTTCTCTCTGACGTTCTGTCCATCTTTGCCTGATGGCAGTGCATAATGACAAAATTGTATTCAAAAGGATCACTAAGTCTGAATTCCCTCCGTCCGCGGCAATCATGATGTCTGCATCATAGGATTTGTTCTTATTTTCGGTGTTTTTAAGTTGCTCTATCATCCTTCTGGCATGGTGATATGCTGAGCCGTCTGCACCATAGGGGATAAGATGATTGATTTCCGTTTCAATTTTACCAATTCCAATTCCAATCCGAAGCTTTACCGGATACATCCTGATTTGAATTCTCTGAATGATATCTATAACAGATTCGCCATCAGCCAGTAAACCCTGAAATTCATCGCCTAGTGTGATCATGAATCTGGCTGAAATACGATCAGCGTAACTATCATTGATTTCGCTGAGAACTCCGTTCAGCTTTTTTTGGATTTCAGAACGATCTTTCAGTTTTTTGGATGCCACAATATCACCGATAATTGCAATGTACGGTTTGAAGTCATATTGAAAGAACATGATACCACCTTCCCTTTGGTGAAAGTATATAATGGATTTGTGTTGAAATCAATATTTTATAACCTTTTAGAAATATAAATTAAAAATATAACTATATAAGGTTATATGGTATGAGTATAACCACATAAGGATATAAATATGATGTATAACCTATTCTGTTAAAGATAAACGCGGTTGCCTTTGCATGTGCTGAAGAGGGGTTAGGGCGTGGGGATAGCGTCTGACACAATCCTTTTGTCTTTGTACTCCAGTATTTATCGCCTGTCCTGATAAAAGTTTGGAAATTGCTTTACTTCACGGCTGAAATGCTGTAGTATATTTCTTGTACATTTTAGTTTTGCTGCTTAGATTTTGATTAAACAGATGAAAGGCATGCTGACTGGAACGTACGCAGTTATATGCGCCCGTAGCTCAGCTGGATAGAGCGTCAGACTCCGACTCTGAAGGTCACAGGTTCGACTCCTGCCGGGCGTACCATAAAAAATAGCCATCCTCGTGATGGCTATTTTTTATGGTTAGATCGCATTGTTGGAACCTGAGATAGAAATTTCCTTCCCTTTGGATAGCGAGAAGTCTATTATATAAAATTCTGGAATCACATTGACACTTATCGATATCCTGAATATAATGACAATATCGACAAATATCAATATCATTGATATTGATGAATAACAAGGAGGTAATGTTATGATTCAATCCTATGCAGAATATGCTCCTGTCTTCAAAGCCTTATCGGATGAAACTCGTTTAAAAATCATAGATATGCTGTCCTGCGGGGAAATGTGTGCTTGCGACATATTAGAAGCGTTCAGTATATCGCAATCCACGCTCAGTTATCATATGAAAATTTTGTCTGACAGTGGGCTGGTCAATGCGCGCCGTGATGGTGCATGGATGAGATATACTCTGAATAAAGAAAGAACTGATGAACTACTTGCATTTTTCACCAACATAACCAGAGAAAAGGAGGATTGTGTCTGCAAGAAGTGCAGGTGACCTGATAAAATGAAAAAGATTGTTCGATCAAATAAAAAAATAGTAGACATTCGCGGTTCTGAAGATAACTCAGCGTGTTGCTCCGGAGACGGAGATAACACATCCTGCTGCTGCGGCAGCCTACCAGTGACTGTAGAGGTATCCACGAAACTTTCGTTTCAAGATGTACTAGGTTCGTGGAAGGTAAGATGGGGAATCAAACGAATGAATTACAAGGTTGATCCCGGCCTGTATTATGTCGGACAGCCAGATATGAATTCACCCGTATTGGTTACTGCAAACTACAAGATGAGCTTTGATTCACTGAGAAAAGAACTCTCAGGCATTTCCGCATGGATACTCGTACTTGATACGAAAGGCATTAACGTATGGTGTGCTGCAGGAAAAAGCACTTTTGGGACAGAAGAATTAATAAAGCGTATTGAAGCTGTTGGCCTTTCCAATGCGGTTGAGCACAGATCTTTAATATTGCCGCAGTTAGGTGCGGTAGGAGTATCTGCGCATGAAGTTCAAAAGAGATCTGGCTTCAAGGTCGTTTATGGTCCTGTCAGAGCTGAAGATGTGCCTGCATTTTTGAACAACGGCATGCAAGCTGACAAAGGAATGCGGACGGTTCGATTTAATTTTATTGACAGAACTGTTCTGACCCCGGTTGAAATAGTCGGTTCGATAAAACCTTCCTTCATTATTTTCGGCGTGATGTTTTTATTGAATTTAGTTGGTCTATCGAGATTTACCGGCATGGATGTTTGCGCTTATATTGGAGCGATACTTTTCGGTTGCGTACTGACGCCAATGTTGCTTCCATGGATTCCGGGAAGAGCCTTTTCGCAGAAAGGTTGGTTATTAGGCTCGCTTTGGGCAATCAGCATTGTTGCTCTGAATGGATTCTTTCAAGGGATTGATTATGGTACTCTGACCAGTATTGCCTACTTGCTGATACTACCTTCCATATCAGCATATAAGGCTATGAACTTTACCGGATGTTCCACTTACACTTCATTCTCAGGAGTAATAAAAGAGATGAAAATCTCAATACCATTGATTGCTGGAACTATTGGCTTAGGAATCATCCTGCTGTTTACAGGGAATCTTTTATCCTTACTATGAAGGGAGAGAAAGTAAATTGAAGCATAAGTATTTGAAAAATGTTGCTACATTGAAGCTTGATTTAGATAAATGCAAGGGCTGTGGTATGTGTCTTGATGTTTGTCCGCACGGGGTCTTCGCTATGGAGATGGAAAAAGCTACGATCCTGGATCGAGATGCGTGCATGGAATGTGGAGCTTGTGATAAGAATTGCCCATTTGATGCCATAGAAGTGAAAATAGGCGTGGGATGCGCAGCAGCTGTTATCAATGGTTTATTGACTGGTACGGAGCCAAGTTGTGACTGTTCGGAAAATAGCAACGGATGCTGCTGAAATATGGGGTGAATAATATGCAAGACACATTGTCAATCAATATTCAAACTAAAATAAAAGTAGCTTTTATCTGTGTTCACAATTCCTGCAGAAGCCAGATTGCTGAAGCGCTTGGAAGGCATTATGCCTCTGACGTATTTGAAAGCTATTCTGCAGGCACGGAGACCAAGCCTCAGATCAACCAGGATGCAGTGAGGATGATGAAAGAAATTTACGGACTTGATATGGAGGAAACTCAGCATTCAAAGCTGCTTACTGATATTCCTGAAGTTGATATCGTAATTACCATGGGATGTAATGTAGAATGTCCTTGGCTGCCCAGTAGACATCGGGAAGATTGGGGCCTCGATGATCCGACAGGAAAAGGCGATGAAGAATTTATAAGGACTGTTAAGATTATAGAGCAAAAGGTTATAGAACTAAAAAATAGAATTATTAGTAATGAAATCATTTCTTCAGAGTTATGTGAAAAAGCGAAATAATGCGAGAGTAAATGCAGATGTGCTGGATCTAGGCGACTGCGTTTACTTTTGCAATTAACACCGGTCTAACTATGAATATTTTTTCGATTGAAAAAGAACATGCGTTCTGGTATAGTGTTGTTAAAGCGAAATGACAGCAGCAAAGGAGCGATTTTGAAGGCTCACGCAGCAGCAAAGAAATCGACTCTCATGAAGATATCGCTTTTGGCAAGCTTGCGGCGTTGTTCGGGCAAATGTGCAGATTTTAGGATGATCGGAGAATAGAATGAAGAATAGAACCTATATGGCAATTGATTTGAAATCTTTCTACGCTTCGGTCGAGTGTATGGAACGAGAGCTTGATCCACTGACAACGAACCTTGTTGTCGCTGATGCAAGCCGCACCGAAAAAACCATCTGTCTCGCTGTCTCACCCTCTCTCAAAGCATATGGCATTTCCGGCAGGGCAAGATTATTTGAAGTCATTCAGAAGGTCAGAGAAGTAAATGCAGCACGGCTACGTTTGGCCCCAGGACGAACCTTTATGGGCACATCCTTCAGCGATACGGAATTGAAATCCTCTCCGGGCCTTTCGCTTGACTACATTGCCGCTCCACCGAGAATGGCTCTCTATATAGAGTTCAGTACACGGATTTACGATGTCTACTTGAAGTATATCGCACCGGAAGATATTCATGTTTACTCAATTGATGAGGTATTCATTGATGTTACTGATTATCTGAATCATTACAATCTTTCAGCTCGTGAGCTCGCTACGAAAATGATTTTGGATGTCCTTAAGAGCACGGGCGTTACAGCATCAGCAGGAATCGGCACAAACCTGTATCTCTGCAAGATCGCTATGGATATACAGGCAAAACATACTCCGGTAGATCAGAATGGCGTGCAGATCGCCGAATTAGACGAAATGAGCTATCGCCGCCTGCTGTGGTCTCATCAGCCGCTGAGGGACTTTTGGCGTATTGGTAAGGGATATGCCAAAAAGCTTGAAGAAAAAGGTCTCTTTACTATGGGCGATATAGCAAGATGTTCCATCGGTAAACCTACAGATTACTACAACGAGGATCTGCTGTATAAGATGTTCGGTGTCAATGCCGAATTGCTGATCGATCATGCATGGGGATGGGAACCATGCACCATGTTCGACATTAAAAAATATAAGCCAAGCACAAATAGCATTGGATCAGGTCAGGTACTTCAATGCGCTTATCCCTATGACAAAGCGAGGCTGATTGTTCGGGAGATGACGGATCTGCTGGTGCTTGATCTGGTGGATAAAAGGCTTGTTACTGATCAGATTGTTCTGACCGTGGGATATGATATTGAAAATCTGATAGACCCGATGATAAGGAAATTATACAGTGGACCAATTACGACAGATCATTATGGACGCTCCATTCCGAAATCCGCTCATGGTACCACTAATCTTGGGCGGCAGATCTCATCTACAAAGCTGATAATAGATGCTGTTACTGAACTGTTTGAGCGCATCGTTGATAAGAATCTTCTGGTAAGGAGAGTCAACATCGCAGCGAATCATGTAGTTGATGAAGCATCTGTACGAAAATCAGACAGCCCAGAACAGCTTGATCTCTTTACGGACTACGCGGCTGCAAAAATGAAAGAGGAGAGGGAAGAAGCTGAGCTGGAGCGGGAGAAAAAGATGCAGAAGGCATTGCTCGAGATAAAAAAGAAATACGGCAAGAATGCTGTTCTCAAGGGCATGAACCTGGAGGAAGGCGCCACCACGTTAGATCGGAACAAACAGATTGGAGGGCATAAGGCATGACAAAGGAATACGATGACATCATCCATCTGCCCCACCATGTCTCTAAGGCACGCCCGCATATGGCGGGTATTGACCGGGCAGCTCAGTTTTCTCCTTTTGCAGCACTGACAGGCCATAGTGCTTCCGTCAAAGAAACTGCCAGACTTACTAATGTAAGAGTAGAACTGGACGAAAATATGAAGGATGTCTTGAGTGATAGGCTGCAGATCCTAGCAGACCGTCTCGATGAGGAGCACGAAATTGAAGTTACCTACTTTCAGCCGGATATGAAGAAGAATGGCGGAGCCTATGTTTCAGCTGTCTGTACAGTTAAAAAGATAGATAAATATGAACGGGTTATCGTCATGACCGATGGCACTGTAATCCCTATTGTTGAAATAGTCAGCATAGATGGTCAGATCTTTGAAACTCTGGGGTTTCATGAATGTGATGAGTGAATAAGGATAACCATGAAGAGATGCAGGAAGGAAGAAGGAATGCGTATAGAAATGTGGGGGGCTTCCGCTATCCTATGCAATTTATATTTATTGTGGTTGCTTTTTTCTCTCTATTGAGTATAATCAAAGATACAACATATAAGACAAATCTGATTGTCATAAATACAAGGGGTGCTCACAATAAGTGGGCTGAGAGTAAGCTGTGTGCTTTAACCCATAACCTGATTTGGATAATGCCAACGTAGGGATATATATAACGTTACGAAGCTGTGTATATGCATCCTATGTGCATACACAGCTTTTTTGTTGCATCCAGATCAGGGAAGCGCTGATTCATTGAGTGTGTACATCAGATCGGTTAGATCAGTGCTGCCTTAGCATGTATTTATGGTTTTGGTGAAAGGAGAGATTATGTTAAATACTTATCTGGCTAATGTTCGTTTGAATTCCCCACTAGTTCATTGCATTACGAACTATGTGACTGTGAATGATGTGGCAAATGTGCTGCTGGCATGCGGAGGGAGTCCCATCATGTCCGATGAAGAGGATGAGGTAGAAGAGATTACCTCCATCTGCGGAGGACTGAATATCAATATCGGTACATTGAACAAAAACACAATTTCATCGATGTTCCTGGCGGGAAAAAAGGCCAATGAATTGGGCCATAAGGTTTTACTCGATCCGGTAGGGGCAGGCGCGAGCAGGCTTCGTACTGAGACTGCGGCCGGGCTGATGAAGGAGATTCAGTTTGATGTGATCAGAGGAAATATTTCCGAGATTAAGACCCTTGCGTCAGGCAGCGGCAGAACAAAAGGCGTAGATGCTGACTTGGCGGAAGCGGTAACCGAACAGTCTCTGGACGGAGCGGTTGCATTTGTGAAAGAGCTTGCAAAACAGACCGGAAGCGTGATTGTTGTTACAGGAGCAATCGATCTGGTTGCTGAGGGCGAGCGCTGCTATGTGATCCGTAATGGTCGTCCTGAAATGGGTAAGATCACAGGAACCGGCTGCCAGCTATCCGCTCTGATCACGGCATTTATTACTGCAAATCCAGATCATGTACTGGATGCTGCGGCAGCTGCAGTATGCGCGATGGGGCTTGCCGGTGAAATCGGCTGGAATAATATGCTGCCGGGTGATGGTAATTCTACCTACCGAAATAGAATCATTGACGCCATTTATCAAATGGATGGGGCGACGCTTGAACAAGGAGCAAGGTATGAAGTGCGGTAAAGAGGATTTATTATTGTATGCTGTTACGGACCGTTCCTGGCTGAACGGAGAGACCCTGCACAGCCAAGTGGAAAGGGCATTGAAAGGCGGCGCGACCTTCATACAGCTCAGAGAAAAAGAACTGAACAAGGAAGTCTTCCTTGCCGAAGCAAAAGAGCTCCAAGCGCTTTGCAGGGAATACTCGGTTCCGTTTGTAGTCAATGATGACGTAGAGATTGCAATAGAGGCCGACGCCGACGGTGTTCATGTGGGACAGAGCGATATGGAGGCCGGCAGCGTCAGGGAGAAGCTTGGCCCGGATAAAATCCTGGGAGTATCGGCACAGACTGTAGAACAGGCCATATTTGCAGAGCAGAACGGGGCAGATTACCTCGGCGTCGGAGCAGTATTTCATACCGGGACAAAAGCGGATGCGGATGACGTAAGCCATGAAACACTGAAATCAATCTGTGAGGCGGTAAAGATTCCGGTTGTCGCAATCGGCGGCATCAGCATAGATAACGTTATGGAGCTGAAAGGGAGTGGTATCAGCGGTGTTGCAGTAGTCAGTGCTTTGTTTGCCCAGCCGGATATTGAAAAGGCGGCTGCAGAATTGAAAGAGTTCACCTGTAGGATGGTGAAGGCATGATAACCGGGGCAATATTCGATGTGGACGGAACCTTGCTCGACTCAATGCAGATCTGGAATAATGCGGGTGAGCGATACCTGAGGAAACTGGGAATAAAAGCCGAGCTTGATCTAGGAAAGGTGATGTTTTCAATGAGTATGGTTCAGGGAGCGGCATATCTGAAGGAAAGGTATCAGCTGCAATTTACTGCGGAGGAAATCATCAACGGAATCAACAGTACCATTCAGGACTTTTACGACCACCAGGTTAAGCTTAAGCCTGGTGTGAAACAGTTTCTTGGTGAAATGACAAAATGCGATATTAAGATGACCGCTGCCACCTCAAGTGACCGAAGTTTGATCGAAAAGGCTATGGACAGGCTAGACATTAACGGTTTTTTTGACCGGATTTTCACCTGCTCGGAGATAGGAACGGGAAAATCAAAGCCCGATATCTATCTTGCGGCAAAGCAGTACATGGATACTGAGATCTCTGATACATGGGTATTTGAAGATGCATACCACGCAATCAAGACGGCAAAAAATGCTGGCTTCCGAATCGCAGGCGTATATGATGCTTCCAGCATGAATGTGCAAAAAGAAATTAGGGAAATCAGCGATGTTTATCTCTATGATTTGACTGATTTTACTGCATTCATAGAGATTGTAAATCACAGATAACAAGAAATCATTTATTCCAGCGGCAAATCGGGGGCACCACTTTTTGTCGCTTATGGAAGTGCCGATTCATTTCGTGCGCACTTCCTTTACAAAATTAATGCGAAGGAAATCCATCGTTTCGATGGAAAGGGAGAAAATTATGAAAACAGCATTAACAATCGCAGGCAGTGATTCCTGCGGAGGCGCCGGCATCCAAGCAGATATCAAGACGATGACCACTCATGGCGTTTATGCAATGAGTGCGATAACCGCATTGACTGCTCAGAATACGACCGGCGTCACAGGTATCATGGAGGTTCCTCCGGAATTTCTTGAAGCACAGCTCGAGGCTGTGCTGACTGATATTTTTCCGGATGCAGTAAAAATAGGAATGGTTTCCTCCGTCGGTCTTATTAAAACCATTGCAGATAAATTAAAGACGTATCAGGTCAGAAACATTGTGATCGATCCTGTTATGATCTCGACCAGCGGTTCAAGACTGATCAGTGAAGACGCCGTAGATGCTCTCAAAGAGGCTCTTATTCCCCTTGCAGCCTTACTCACGCCCAACATTCCAGAGGCAGAGGTGCTGTCAGGGATTGAGATAAAAACAACGGATGATATGATTACTGCAGCTGGACGAATCAGCAGTCAATACGGCGTTGCGGTATTGTGTAAAGGAGGCCACAGCATCAATGATGCCAATGACCTGTTATATACTGAAGGCAGCTATCAGTGGCTCCAAGGGAAGCGGATAGATAATCCCAATACCCACGGCACCGGCTGCACGCTGTCCAGCGCAATTGCATCCAACCTGGCAAAAGGTTATGATCTGATTACAGCGATTGAGAAAGCGAAATCATATATCTCAGGTGCTCTTGAGGCAATGCTGGACTTGGGAAAAGGCAGCGGTCCGTTAAATCATGCCTTTGCCATCAATGTAGAAGATAGGAAGGCGGCATTATGAATGTAAAGAAAACCTCCGTGCTCAGCAACGGGTTGATCTGGTTTGGTGCCGCCGTATCCATGGCTGAGATCATGACGGGAACTTATTTTGCCCCTCTGGGCTTTACAAAGGGAATGCTAGCCAACCTTACAGGTCATTTGATCGGCTGTATGATGCTGTTTTTGGCGGGTCTCATTGGAGCAAGGACAAGGCGAAGCTCGATGGAAACGGTAAAAATGAGCTTCGGCCAGAAGGGGGGTATCTTGTTCGCCGTATTGAACGTTCTGCAGCTTGTAGGCTGGACAGCCATCATGATTTATGATGCGTCTCTGGCGGCTAATGGAATCATGGAAACCGGTCCCTGGGTATGGTGCGTTGTTGTCGGCGCATTGATTGTTATATGGATCCTGATCGGCATTACAAACCTTAGGAAGTTCAACGTCATAGCAATGACGGCACTTTTCCTCCTGACACTAGTACTTTGCAGGGGGATCTTCGCGGGGAATACGGCAGGTTTTCTGTCGGATGATTCCTTAAGCTTTGGTCTAGCAGTGGAATTAGCGGCAGCAATGCCTTTGTCGTGGCTTCCTCTGATCAGTGATTATACTAGAGAGGCTGAAAGACCTTTGGCGGCTACGGCGGTAAGCACCGTGGTATACGGTCTGACAAGCTGCTGGATGTATGCGATCGGTATGGGGATGGCGCTCTATACGGGAGAATTCGGTATCGGACAGATTATGGTCAATGCCGGATTAGGCATAGCAGGCTTATTGATCATCGTTTTTTCAACAGTTACCACAACCTTTATGGATGCATTTTCTGCAGGAGTATCAGCTGAATCGCTCACAGGGAAACTGAAGGCAAAATGGGTCGGCGTCATTGTAACCATCATCGGAACCATTGGGGCTGTGATCTATCCGATGGATAACATTATGGACTTCCTGTACCTGATTGGCTCAGTTTTTGCTCCAATGATAGCAATTATGATCACCGACTATTTCCTGCTGAAGAAAGACTGTACGGCTTCCGGAGCAAATCCAGTCAATCTGGTAATATGGCTTGCAGGCTTTATCATCTACCAAATGCTGATGCAGGTAGATACGATTCTTGGCAATACATTGCCGGATATGCTGATTACGATGGTTATCTGTCTGACCGTAAATAAGCTCCTGAAACGACGGTTAATGTGATAGCGATGCAGTGATGGCATTGGAATTCATTATAAATTAAAACTATAACCGCTTCATATATTGTAGTGTGGAGGGGACGGTTATGGGAATGAAAACGAAAAATAAGGCACTTTCTCTGGCATTTGCATTGTTTTACTTGGCACAATTTGTTACTTTGCATTGCCAAATTTATTAAACTTGTCTGCAAAACGATCAGATAAAATCGTTTACGGCGATAATCTAAAGCTGATTGATAAAATTGATAGAACCGAGCAAAACGGCAATATGATCAGTATTTACGCGTCCGGAAACGGAAAAAGCTATCGGTTTGATTTTGTCAGACTTACCAATGGGTATGATATTCTTCTTCATGAATCGATTTAACTTAAACTCGGCCTAATGAAGAAATGATACAAACAGCATCCCCGCAACAAAGCCTGTTATGTTGCCGATGGCGGACATTCTGCCTCTCCAGGTATCTGTAGCACCGGGGAGCGTTTCTCTGCAGATAATGTACAAAATCATTCCACCCGCAAAGGCTAGACTTACAGATGTAACTGTAGGTGAAATTGTACCAACAATCCTTCCTAGCAAGGAACCAAGTCCCATGGGTAATGAGGTAAGGAGTGATATCATCATTAGAGTACTTGATTTAGCTTTGCTTTCTTTCAAAAAGAGCCCGACAGCGAGACCTTCAGGTATTCCGTGGATCACCAATGCCACTGCAAGATGAAAGGCCTTGATCGGGGAGGCTAAAAATAAAGACCCTAGGGCAATTCCGCTTGGAATGTTATGAATACCAATTCCGATCGCCATAAGTATTGCTGCCTTCGCAAATCGCCCGCTGTACCGGTTTCCAATCAGTATATTGTCGTGATGCAGCGCTCCGTCTAGAAATACTGCCAGAGCCAATCCTAAAATAATCCCCGCAGCCGTGAGAAAGACGTTTCCCTGTTCATAAGACTCAGGAAGTAAATCAAATGTTACGATGGCTAGCATGAGACCACCGATAAAACCTAATGCAGTACCTCGAAACCGTCTTCCCCTTTGTTTCGTGAAATGAGATATTGCAATACCAATGGAAATCCCGGCAAAGCCCGTCAGAATTCCGGAAAGACCAGTCCAAATAGGTGAAGATATGATAGAATACATGATTACTCCATAAAATATTTTGGATTCAATTGAAGAAGAGGAATCAACCTTGAGGCTGGGATCTTTCTAGTACCTTGGCAAGCTTAAAAGCAAAGCTTAAGTCTGCCAAGGTACTAGATCGTTATAGAATTATAATCATTTCCAGAAGAAAATATGTGTATCTATTCTATTATTATCTGATATACACGGGCTCTTTTTTACAATTTACTGCCTCAATGATCACTTATGAATGGCTATTTATAATGGCATGAAATGTCACTGAATTGATCTGATTCAATAACGCCAGAACCAGCTTCAGCGCATTTTGGTAATCATCCAAATCAGCAATCCCATAATGATCATGGATATACCTGACAGGAACCCCGATCACGATGGATGGAACGCCCTGACGATACAGATGAATTTTGCCCGCATCGGTTCCTCCACCGGGCATTAATTCGATCTGATACGGGATCTGATTTTCTTCGGCAGTTTTCACTACAAAGTCTCTGAAAGGAATGTGAGGAATCATACTGGCGTCATAAAAGCAAATCACCGGACCTTTTCCCAGTGCGGTCTTTGATACAACGTCTCCCGGAGAGATATTCGGAGTATCAGTAGCAACTGTAACGTCAAGAACAATTGCCAGATCAGGCTTTACAACAGATACACTGGTCCCGGCACCTCTAATGCCGACTTCCTCCTGCACCGTCATAACGCCATAGACTGTTCCGGGGACAGGGGTATCACGTAGCTCCCTGAAAATCTCAACCAGCATGGAGCAACCAATGCGATCATCCAATGCTTTCCCCCGAAAACATCTAAAGTTTTCACACATTTCAAACGTGCTGAAGGGGACAACCGGATCACCGGAGCGAATGCCAAGTGCTTCGACCTCATCTTTACTGCTCGCGCCTATGTCAATGAACAGAGAATTGATTGTGACCGGCTGTTTCTTTTCCTCAGGCGTTAATATATGGGGCGCTTTCGCTCCGATAATTCCGGTGACTTTACGCGCAGAATTGTATATCTGAACCTTCTGGTTCAACAGTACCGGATCCCACCATCCTCCAAGCTTCAGAAATTTAATGAAGCCTTCGTCTGAAATTTTTGTGACCATCAATCCTACTTCATCCATATGAGCGGCCAGCATAATTTTCAGCTCCTGCTCTTGGCCAGTAATCTTGGCGGCCAGACTTCCCAGATGATCCTCCAGCAGCTCATCGGAG
Source organism: Clostridiales bacterium (assembly GCA_015243575.1). Classification (NCBI taxonomy): domain Bacteria; kingdom Bacillati; phylum Bacillota; class Clostridia; order Peptostreptococcales; family Anaerovoracaceae; genus Anoxybacterium; species Anoxybacterium hadale. The sequence goes on along the minus strand of CP042469.1, from coordinate 1,753,050 downwards.
AGGGGTTCAAGATATTCTGTCAATAGCTTTCTTATCGGCATCTCATAACCGGAAACCCCTGATTCTTCAGACAACCTTTTTAGTAGGACGATGGATCTTTCATCATTTATCATACTTGTTTTACCTTCCTTGCAATGGATTTGTCAGTATAGTAATGCTACTTATTTGGTTAGTTATGTATACGAACTGAAGAGTAAATCCTCATTTTGAAGGAAATATACGGATTGATTTATGGTAAGGCATACAAGAAGCCTATGCTGGATTCGTAAAAAAGTGAGTACAACAAGAAATAATGGTTACAAATAAAATAAGAAATCCAATAGGAAAGGTAGTGAGATTATGAATACTTTAACACGATCGATATTGAATATTTTCGGAGGGGCGGTCAGAGCTTTTGAGACATTTCCTGCTGCTATTCTGAGTGCCCTGGCTTTTTCTATTGTCACAATGATCAGAATACAGCTTGATTGGCCTGCACAAGAACCTTACAATTTTCTATTTAATTGTCTGCATTGGGCCTTTGCTCTGGGAGCTGTGTTCAGTATGGCTGCAATAACCATAGCGCAGACCCGCTTTTCCAATCAGCGTGCATTTGTGGCCGCAAATCTGCTCGGCTCGGCAGTTGCCATTATTGTGTTTCTGATGCTTTTCTTTTGGGGAGCATCCAATCCTGATGCTTCAGCACGCTATGAAGTAATTTCAACGCTGGCTGTAGCACGGGTTAGTGCCGCCATTTTGATTAGCTTTCTGGCCTTTATCATCGCAGCAGGCGAACCAAAAGAACAGACTGATTTTGCACAGTCCTTTTTCATGACGCATAAAGCCTTTTTCATCGCTGTCCTTTATGGGATTGTGATCATGGCAGGTGCTTCTGGGGTTGCAGGTGCAGTGCAGACATTGCTTTATCAGGGGATGAGCGGAAAAGTCTATATGTATATTGGAACAATTGCCGGTTTTCTTGCCTTTACGATCTTTTTAGGACATTTTCCTGATTTTCGGAAAGGGGTTTTTGATGAACATCGCGAGGTAGTTCAGAGACAGCCGCGTTTTATTGAAATTTTGCTGGGTTATATTCTTGTCCCCATCATATTGGCCTTAACCGTAGTGCTCTTTTTGTGGTCAGGACGTATCCTATTGACGGGTGAATGGCCAGCATTTCATGAACTCGCAGGAATTGCAACGGCATATTCCGCGGTAGGACTGTGGCTTCATATCATGGTGACACATCATGAGTTTGGAGTGGCCAAATTCTATCGACGTTTTTATCCTTTCGCAGCTTTGATCATCCTGGCTTTCGAAGCTGGCGCCATCGTGATACAATTAGAGAAAACTGGACTCAAAGTCTCCGAGTATTGGTTTATCCTGGTTTGGGTGATTTCGGCAATAGCGGCGATTCTCCTAATCCTTCTAAAAACAAAGGCTCATCGCCTTATCGCCGCAACGATCTGCGCAGCTTCCGTTTTTTCAGTCCTGCCGGCGGTAGGGTATCAGGGCATGCCAGTTTTTGCCCAGATAGACCGCCTTGAAACATTGCTTAGCAGTGAGGGAATGCTGAAAGATGGAAAATTGATTCAGGCCGCATCAGACCCCGAATTGTCTGTACGCGAATCCATGACCGACGCGGTTTACTTTCTTGCTGGTGCGGAGGATGCCAAACTTCCTGCATGGTTTGACGACAATTTGAGTGATCGTACTGCCTTCAAAGCAAAACTCGGCTTTGAACCTGTATGGCCGAAGTGGGATGACGGATCCGTGGATTACCTGGGAACCTCATTGTATTTGAAGCCGGATGCGATGGATGTTACCAATTATCAATGGGGGATTCATTTGCAGGGAGACAAGGCCGAATTTAAAGGAGACAAAGGTAACTATATCATCGATTGGGAAATTCGTCCTTCAGACGGAGTGCCCACCCTGAAGATCAGCCTGGATGGACGCATCATCCTTGAAGAGGATATGAATGGCTATATAGATCGAATCACCAAGAAATATCCGCCGGGACGCCAGTCAGGGCAAGCGGAAGCCTCTCTTGAAGACATGAGCGTTTTGTTTGCAAGTGTAGATGCAGAGGTGCTTTTGATCTTCAATAATATTCAGATCAACGTGGATCCTGTTGGAGACCGCATCAACTATTATTTTGACTTAGATATGATCTATCTGAGGGAGAATGACAACCCATGATGGAGTAAAACAGGCCGTTTCTACAGGATTGCAATCCTGAGGAAATGGCCTGTTTTGCATTTATTCATACGTCTCAGTTAGCTCTTTAATCATATCAGGAAATTTATCCAGGACATGATTGAATTGGACTACAACGTCTTGATCAAACTGAGTCCCCGAACCCAGGACCAACTGATTTTGTGCTTCCTCAAAGGGAAGCTTTGAACGGTAACGCCTGTCAGACATCATCGCATCGAATGCATCAGCCACTGCGATAATACGTGACATGAAAGGAATCTGATCGCCTTTAAGGCCTTCCGGATATCCGCTGCCATCAACCCTCTCGTGATGACATTTCACGATAGGAGCTACTTCCTTAAACATAGAGATCGCGGAAAGGATGTGAGCTCCCTTGAGCGGATGCTTTCTGATTTCAATTAATTCTCGATCGGTAAGCTTTTCTTTCTTGAAAAGAATATCATCTGAGGTCCCGATTTTTCCTACATCATGAAAGAGGCCGCTGACCTTAAGCAGTTCCAATTCTTCTTTGCTCATACCAAAGGACTCACCAATTTTGGATGCGTAGTAGGCTACCCTGTCTGAGTGGCCTCTGGTGTAAGTATCTTTCGCATCTACTACCATTCGAAGCGCCTCAATGGTATCCATATAACGCTCACGGAGCTGGTCATAGGTTTTATTCAGCTCGTCATTCTTAATATTGACTAAGGAGTGGAGGAACGCATTGTTGATAGAAGAAGCTGCCTGATTTGAGTAGATTTCAAGAAGCTTCAGACCATCCTCAAGATCGTCACTCTCTACATAAATGATGCCGATATCCTGATGATATTCATTGATCAGAGGAACCACCACACCGCCTTGCAGCTTCACAGAACTTTTGTTAAGCCTTGCATGACCGATATGCTCCATCAGAGAAGGATTCAGCATTTCCATAAAGTCGTGGATGTCGGTGTGATAAATGCCAATCCCCTTGAAAATACTGTTGTTCCCCGGACTGAATTGGGTAACGTCATCCACGAGAATGAACGCGTTCTTGCTGTTCATAAGTGGAAGAATTTCAGTGAGAATTTCTTCCAGAATGCTGCCGATGGGCTGAAGCTGATAAATTTTCGGAACAGCCTGCAGAATCTTATTGAGACCTTCTTGAAATTTTTTGATCAGCCGCATTTGAGCGATGGATTTTATCCCTGATTCAACAAGGAGCAGAAGCTGGTCAAATCGGTCGCTTTTCTCGCAGTATCCCTGTATGTCCAATGCTCTGATGGTTTCCAGAGGAGGAGCCAGATCTTTATGTCCGGTGAGCAGAAGGATGTAAATTTCTCTATTGAATTCTCTGATTTGGCGTACCACTTCGTCACCGTGAATAGGACTCATCAGGAAATCGAGAATCAGAAGGTCGAAATGCTCCTTTCGGACAAGCTCAATGGCTTCCAGTGGATTGGTCAGCCCGGTGTAATGATATCCGCTTCTTTTCAAGACCACTGACAGTGAGTCTACAATGCCTGGTTCATCATCCACCAGCAGGATTTTATAATTTGAGGATATCTGGAACCTCTCTCGTCTCATATGCGATCCATCCTTTCAGAACGAGGGGAATGCGCTTCGCGATTGGGCAGCGCACCCATTTCAAGGAATAATTTCTGTCGTACTAATAATTCGTGCCTCATGAATACCCCCCGTTTCTAATTTGACTGGTAAGACTGGGAATTGTAATATAAAAGCTTGTTCCTTCACCTTCTTTAGAGGAAAACCACATGTTGCCGCCGAAACGGCCTTTGATTGTGGAAGAGGACATGTATAAACCCAGCCCAGTTCCATCTTTTCCCTTGGTGGTTACCATCTCTCTAAAAAGACGCGGCTGAATATCATCAGGAATTCCCTTGCCGAAATCCTTGAATACAAAATGTATCTCTTCGTCGTTTTTGCTGACCAGAAGTTCCACATTGCCGGGCTGCCCTTCGTAGGACTGAATAGAATTGCTGATGATGTTGTCAAAAATCTGTACCAAGTTGTTCAGCTCTCCTTTGATCTCTGTGTTAGGATCAATAGAGGACTGAATCAATAGATTACAATGTGTGATTTTGAGCTCGTGATGCATGAGCACTTCAATGCGCTTTAAAAGTTCTTCGACAGTGAATTTATCGGTACTGGAATCGGTCATTTGAACAGCCTGTCCCTTGACTGCACTGATGACATCCGACATGTATCTGCAGTAGGGCTTCATTTTTTCAAGCCATTCTTCCATTTCCCTCGCAATTTCCAAATGATCCTCGGTCGTAACCTGGGGATCAGAAATGGATTCCCGGTATTCGGTCACTAAATCATGCAGGGCTTCAATTCCGCCGGATAAAGACATGATTGGAGTTTTCAGGTTATGCGCAATCCCGCCAATCATGTGGCCTAGGGAAGCCATGCGCTCCTGTTCCAAAAGGATTTCCTGATTCCGCTTGATGATCTCGATGTGCCTTTTGTATTCGGTAACATCTTTGAAAAGGAGAATGGAGCCCAGATACTTTTTATCAGAGAAAATAGGGATCATCTCAATTCCGAAATGTTTATCAAAGTTTTTACCGCAAATATGTTCCTCTAATGCCATATGGATCCGCTGCGCCTTTACAATAGCCAGACCCTCCATGATCTCCTCATGGTTGAAAGAAACAGAGGCTGAGGTAAGCACACGGAGCAAGGGAGCTTTTCTTTTGATCGTTACCATATCTCTGAAGGTCTCAAGAAACGTACGGTTATAGTCGATAATTTCATCTTCCTCGTTAACGACAATATAGCTGTCAGAGATGAGATCAACTATTTTTTGCAGTGCGATGGGAATCACATTCATCAACTTGAATTTAAAAATTGCGATTGCAAAAAACAGCATCGTTACTGAAAATGAGATATTCTCGTAAAATACCTGCATCGTTACGATCTTTTGCGTGCTCAATATCACAACCACAAGCGGAAAGGAGACTCCGATGATAATCAGCAGCGATTGCTTAGAAAAAAAGCCCGAATTCTTCACGGAGAAGGAAAGCAAAAACCAAAGTCCCACGAGAATACAGCCGTAGGAGTAGAATTCGTGGAATAGATAATAAGATCCGTAAACAAATTCCGTGCTGATAAAGCCATATTTTACAATAAACAAATGATGAAGGCTGTTGGTTAATGCAATGATAATGGAAATACAAGGAACAATCAAAATCAAAAGATAGTTCCAATTCCACCGAACTCTGGTTTTGGCAAATACAATCCCGATCATCAACAAGAATACAGGGACAATGCACACGGGAATATAAGATAAGTGCTCCAGCGTAGGATAGAATACACCCTGTGTATCATACAGAATCTTTTGAATCAACCGGATGGAGGTCCATAAGATCATACAAGCATTTGTCATTAAAAATGCATAGTGAATCTGCTGTTTTCGTTTCATCCGGGCAATGATACCCGAAATGAACACCACCAGAAATAATGAGAATATCAGCATGCCATAAATAAAGATATTTTGGTTCATATGCACGGCACGGTCACCTCTTGTTTTATGCTATAAATTCGTTTTTCTTCATATGTTCAAGGATCCTGCCAAGATAGCCCTGTTCGATTTCAGGCCAAGCAAATCCAAGTCTTTGCAGAGATCCGACTGTATAGTCCGCTGTAATTTGAATGGGGGCGCCATAGGCCAATTCCCCTCGCATGAGATATACAGACGCAGACTCCTCCGTTAGCTGTACGTCATCTTTCCCGGTTCGTTTCCCAGAACTCTGAGTACGAATGAAAATGCCAAGTGAGGCAAAAACGGATATGAGTTCTTTTAACGTTAAGGTTTTCGGGTTCATCAAGTGGTAGATGCGGCCTTCGCTTTTGGGATTGCAAAGGAGCCGCAAAATTGCCTGTGCAGAGCTGTCCACCGGAGAGAATTCCAGCTCTTGCATGAGAATTTTCTCGGAGACCACTCCGGAGGTCACAACCTCTTTTAGCGTTGCATAAAATGCGTTTTCCGCCATATTGGGCTGAAAATGCCCATCCAAATACCGGCCTGTCAGATTGCCCATACGGAAAATAATCGCTTTGAGCTTGTCTTCTCGAATCGCCCGAAGCACTCGGTTTTCAGCCTCAAATTTGCTGCGAACATAGATGTTTCCTTTATAGTTCTGTCCGATATAAAAATCACGTTCAGTAAATAAGCCGGTTACGTTTTGATCGACCAGATAATTCCCGGTGATAGCATCCGTTGACACATGCCCTAGGACACAATTGAAGCTTTTGCAGAAATGAATGACCTCCTGGGTACCTTCAACATTGATCTTTCTGATCTGTTCGTAGGGGCCGAAATATTTCACTATAGCAGCACTATGGATCACAGTATTCACAGCCTTTCCCAGAAGCTGATAAGCTTCCGTTCCAAGCCCGAAGCTCGGCAGGGAAACGTCGCCTTGGATTGCGTGTACGCGGCTTCTAAGGAGCAGCGTTTCATCTTCTCCAAAGTAGAATTTCATTGTACTTTCAAGTCTTTCAGCAGCTTGCTGATCATCCTTTGCACGAATCAAACAATGAATCGTCGAGGAAGTCTGGGTCAGAAGCTCATAAAGCAGATGAGCACCAAGAAAACCAGTAGAACCCGTCAGCAATATACCTCCTAACGATATGGACTCTGCCGCTGTCAGAGCATCATACGCCATATCGGTTTCGTATTCTTCCAAAGGGAACGACGGCGTTTCAATTTCCAGCAGATCCTCATCAGGGCGGATAAGTCCGGAGGCTTTGGCTGCAAGTTCCCGAATATTGGAGCAGGTGTAAAAATCGGAAGCCGTCAGCCCCCAGCCTTCGTCATAAATTTGCGAGAGGATGGCGATTACAGTGAGTGAGTCTGCACCCAGCTCAAACAGGTTGTCCTCAATGCCAACCCGTTCAAGTTTTAAAATATCTTCTGCAACTTGGCAGAGCCTGGTTTCAATGTTATTACCAGGCGGAGTGTAGCTGCGCTTCTCATTGGCAAGCAAGGGCAGGGGCAAAGCTTTTCGATCCGCTTTGCCGTTTGCAGAGACCGGAATGGAATCCAATTGAACAAAAAAGGAGGGAACCATGTATTCCGGTAGTTTTTTTTGAATATGTGCACGCAGGTCACGGCTCGAAAGCTCACGTTCCGCCGCATAATATGCGCATAGATGCTTTTGCCCTGCATAGTCTATTCCTGTTACCACAACGTCACGGATGGCCTTATGCTGCATCAGCCGATTTTCGATTTCTCCAAGCTCTACGCGGAAGCCCCTGATTTTTAGTTGATGATCCAGCCTTCCAAGGTATTCAATATCTCCCTGGGAAAACCATCTGGCTAGATCTCCGGTTTTATAGATACGCTCCCCGGGCATATAGGGGTCCGGTAAGAAACGTTCTTGCGTAAGCTCCGGCTGACCGATATATCCTCTGGCAAGTCCCACACCGCCGATATAAAGCTCCCCGGGAATTCCGATCGGCAGAAGATTCAGGTGGGGGTCAAGGATATAAAGACGTGTATTGTCAATGGGCCGTCCGATAGGCACACAATTCAGCGTTACGTCCGGTGAGCAGTCGAAATAAGAGACGTCTACCGTTGCCTCAGTTGGGCCGTATAAGTTATATAATTCCGTACCATAAGGGCGATTCAGCAATCGGTTGAACCTGCGAACCTGTTCCAGCCCAAGGGCTTCCCCGCTGGCAAATACCTGCCGAAGAGTGGATAGCTCCTCTGTGCGGCTGCTGCTTTCAAGGTACTGCAAAAAAGCGCTCAGCATGGAAGGTACGAAATGCATAGTCGTAACCTGCTTGTTTTTGATCGCATCAATGATGACGGCGGGGTCTTTTTCCCCTCCGGGTGAGAGCATGGTTACCTGCGCGCCTGTCAATGCCCACCACATCAGTTCCCAAACAGAGACATCGAAGGTATAGGGTGTCTTTTGTAGAATCACACTTTCCTGAGTAAGCGGATAGCGCCTCTGCATCCACCAAAGGCGATTGACAAGCCCTCTATGCTCTAGCATAGCCCCCTTTGGTTTTCCGGTGGAGCCGGACGTGTAGATGACATAGGCCATATCACCGGGATTCGGATGGCTTTTGGGCTCGGCTCCGATTTTAGCGTAGCTTTGCGGCTCGTCCAGATTCAGTATGCTGCAGGAACAAGAGGTTGCAAAGCGGGCTGCATCGTGGGTGAGAACAATCTTGGCTTCGCATTCGGTAAGCATATGCTCTGCTCGCTCTGGCGGATTGGATGGATCGATGGGAAGATATGCTCCTCCAGCCTTCATCACACCCCACACAGCCACTACCATCTCAATACTGCGATAGAATGCCAGCCCAACTACTGAGTCACGGCCGACACCAAGCTCTTGTAGACGGACTGCCAGCCTGTTTGAACGATCCTTTAGTTCACGGTAGGTAATAGAAGTTTCACCGCAGGATACCGCGATGTTGTCTGGTGTTTTTTTCGTTTGCTCATCCAGCAACTCCGGCATGGTTTTATCCATTGGATATTCCGCACTTGTTTCGTTGAAATTATAAAGAATTTTTTTTCGTTCCTTTTCTGAAAGCATATTGAGACGCTCAATTTCCTTCAAAGGGTTATCCAGTGCATGCCAAAGAAGATTAATGATATGCTGGTGGATGAAATCGATCTCTGTGGCGCAGAAAAGATCCACCAGGTAGTCGTAGTCTACTATAAGCTGTCCGTCATGTTCCCGTGCATTCAAATTGATGATGAGGGATTCGATCTGGTGGCCGGTAAAGTGCCAGCGGGAAATATAATTTCCCGAGAATAACCCTTTATCAAATTTAGAGTTTTGAAACGTTAAAACAATATCAAATAAGCTGTCAGCAGTCTTTTTCTTTTCTCTTACGTGACGAAGCAGCATATCGTAGGGATATTTTTGATGCCGTAGGGCAGATAAAATCTCCTTTGATACCAGCTCAACAAAACCGTCAAAATTCATGTCGTAACGAATGGGAATGGATAGGGGAACACCAAGACTGGCGAACATCCCAGCAGTGTTTTTTTCCGCTGCATTGGTCCGGTTCAGCAGCGTCGTACCGAGTACAACGTTTTCCTTACCGGCTACCCGGTTCAGATACATTGAAACGGCAGCAATAAAAAGACTGAACTCGGAAACACCTTTGCTTCGGCAGTACTCATAAATTTTGGCGGAAAGCTTTTGGGGCAGCACCAATGTCCTGCGCTTTGCTTTGGAGGAGATACCGCTGGTCTTTCTGCTTTTCAGGGTACAGACCTCCTGCCAGTTTTCAAATTTCTCTTCCCAATAGATCTTATCGCTCTCAAACCTTTTGGAAGCGAGATACTTCTTCTCATTTTCTATGTAAGCAGTATAAGAAGGCAGCAAAGACGGATCAACCTCACGTCCTTCCGAAAGCGCTGCGTAATATTCAAAGACTTGGTTGACCAGCAAAACCATGGTCCAAGCATCTGAGATCAGATGGTGCATACGGATATAAAAGCCAGCATCGCTATCGCTAACGCGGACCAAGGCAAAATAGAAAAGGGGCGCGTCCACCAACTGAAAGGGCAGGGCGGATTGAATCTCATCCCACCTGTAAAGTTCCTCGTTGGAAGAAAATTCATATCGTTCAAAAAGAACTGGCTCATAAGGTGAAATGTACTGTACCGGTTCGCCGTTTTCTTCGGTGATCCGGGATCGGATTGCATCGTTTTTTTCGATAAAGAGATTAATTGCAGCCGCAATCAAATCGAGATCCACAGAGCCCCGTACGCGCAGCGTAGCGGCAATAACTCCTATGCTGGTATCGGGATACAATTTCTCCATATACCAGATGCCTTTTTGCTGATGCGTCAGTGAATATCGCATACCAGCGAACGCAACGCGTTTATCAGGAAGCTGCTCAAACTTTTGGTTCTCATTTTGGTTCTCAGTTTCCATTGGATTCAAACATAATTCTTCCGACATCGGCTCCCCCTTACAGACACATTATTCTACGTTTAGACCTTTTCAGTGTAGCACTTACTCCAATATTATGCAATTATTTAACGAATATTTCCTGACCCCCATGGAAGTGCTGTAATCATATGGAAAATCAATAAAATTTAAACTTTTTAGGCAACTGTTCGGGTCGGTTTCATATAGTCCCGGAAAAGTGCATTGGAAAATGTTTTGAAGTCTCGTATAGAATGGGAATGAAGTCTTCAAAAATATAAAAAACAGCCCTTGATTCTGGCTCGGAATCGAGGGCTGAAGTCGTATCTCAATCAGACTTTATAATATATTTCGATGGAATCACCAGGTTTTAAATCCTGCAGAAACGAGCTGCTTTCTCCATTGACACGAAGAACGACATCTCCGGTGGGATGCTCAAGATCAAGTCCAGAGCGTTCCAGCAGATCCATCAGATAATAGGGGGAACCGTCTGTTTTTTTCGGAACACTGACAGGCTGGTGATTCAATAGGAAATCAATAGAGTGAGCAGCCCCGTCGGTTTCAATCGGAGCTAGGTTCATTTCCGATTCATAGTCTGCGTCACAGTCGATGCTGGGCTCGAATATTTCATCTGGATTGGTTTTCGAACCAGACACACTTACGAGATCGAAAACGACGGCTTCCGGCTGCTGATTTGTTTCAATCAATACCATATCGCCCATTTTAAGGAGCGTATCCCTTGAAACAATACTGCCATTAACTGTAACCGTCTGGCTAAGACCCTCAGACAGCAGATCTTTGAGGTAGCGACGGGCGTGTTGGCCCTTTGTTGCAGGTGTAAAGTCAATGCGGTCTCCAGTTTCGACGAAATCAGAAATTCTTGCTTCCTTACCATTTTTCATCAGCTTTGCGGGCTCTCCGGGAGTGCCGTGGTATACTGTCTGCTCCCCGTTGATCTGAATCATCAGCTTTCTGCCTGTTTGAGGTATGATGTCCTGATAGGAAAAGCCATTCATCATGAGTATGTCTAAAATAGTCATGGTTCTATTTCGAAAGAGCTTTGCTCGGACTCCATTTAACATGACATGAAAACTGTCTGTAAGGAGGTTGAGACCAGCCGAAATTGCGATACCAAGTGGAGTGGCATACTCTGGGTCATTCAACTCGTAGGTGTCTGAAAAAGCGTAGGTTTGAAAGTTGTTGCCAGCAATGGCAACGCGCTTTGCATCCATGTCCATATACTTGGCAATACCGGCTTGTATACTTGACAGTTTGCTGCCTCCCCCGGCCAAGAACACAGCCGAAGTTGGAGCACCATTTACTTCGCGTATCTGCTCACAAATTTCACGACAGAGAATGGATGCGGATTCTTCGATACAATCTGCCATATCTTCTTGTGTAATGGTCTGCTCGAAGCCTAGGATATCGGTAAAGCAAACAGTTTGCTGAGTACCAAGCTGTATTTTGACCGACTCTGCTGTGTTGAAATCAAGGAGATACTTTTTCATCAGAGTTTCTGTGATCTCGTCCCCGGCAATGGTGACGATGGTATAGCCTACGACGCCTCCGTCTTTGCAAATGGCAATGTCTGAGGTTCCCGCTCCGATATCCACCAAAGCCAGGTTTAGGAGGCGAAGATTTTTGGGAATCACCACGTTCATGGCAGCAATGGGCTCCAATGTAAGGCTCGCAACTTCCAGATCAATTTTATGCATGGTGGAATAAAGGCTATCCACAACTTCTCTGGGAAGGAAAGTGGCAATAACGTCGACCTGTACCCGCCGCGCTTTGTGTTCGAGCAAGCTGGAAGTGGGGTAACCGTCCATATAATATTGAACTGCTGTATGACCTACTAAATAGAACTGGCGGCCAGCTTCTACCTCAGGATCATCAGAAAAAGCAGCTTCGGCTTCTCCGATCGCACCTGCTTCAAGACGGCTTATGATCTCCTCATCCAGCCGTTGTGGTCGATTAAATTCCAGCTCATAGGTTGCACTCTGAGTTTTCAGTGCTCGGCCGGCTGCAGCAACGCATACTCTTTTTAACTTAATGCGAAGCTTATTCTCTAAACGTGCTTTCACGATAGCGGCTACCTTTGCAACCTGTTCTATATCTTCTATCTGACCATCAACCATGGAACGCTCAGTATGTTCTTCTTTTTCCATAGCAATGACTCGTAGCTTCTCGTTCTCAACGATACCTGCAATACCAATAATGCTGCGGGTCCCAATATCCAGTGCAAATATCATATTTTTTGGCTGTAATTTCAGCTTGTCTTTCTGCATTGCTTTTTGATTTTTTTTCGGTTGGTTTTTCTGCTGTGGTTTCGTCTTTTTTTTCGATGAGACAGTCATAAGCGATCTCCTTTTTCGGGCCAAATCGGATGCTGGAACGGCGAACTCAATTGATTAATTTTAGCATCCTTATTTATTATCGTATGAAATCGCTGAAAATTAATGATTTTTGACTAGAAACTATGATCAAAGAATGAAATAACGAGAAAATAATACTTAAAATCGAAATAATGATACAAAAGTGTTATTTATTCGCTGATTGATTGAGCTTAAATGTTAGCAGATGCGATGCCCATGATGATATTATCCAGGCGGCCTGAGATTGCTGGTATAACTCAGCATCCCTCTCATCCAAATCAGGTCTTCCTTTGTGATACAGCCCAGTTTGATCAAGAATAGAAAATAGAAAAGCCCCATTAGAATCCCCGTAAAAACCACAAAGAGCGAATCAGATAGAAACAGTCCGGTAGGTTTTAGAAAAAAAATAGCGGAGTAAGCCGCCGCCGCTACCGATAAAGCAGGCTTAAAGATCCAGTCTAGATATTTCATTTTAATTTCTGTTGTCAAAAGCAGTTTTCTTACCACGAGGAACGTACTAAAAGCGCAGCTGATGTAAAGAACGATAATGAAACCATTCAAGCCTTCTGCCGGAATTAGAAAATAGATCAGTGCAATTTTTACCACTGCATCGTAGATGCTGTAGACCAGCGTACTCATTTGATGGTTGAGTCCCTTTAGAAGGTCATCCGCTACAAAATCAATATAGATAAAGGGAATCAAAGGTGCTAGTAATTTCATCATTCTGCCGCACTCGTAGCTGTCATAGATCAGAATACCAAGGCGATCTCCGAAGGCAATAAAAAAACCAGCTGTAAATATGGACATAAAAAGTGTGATCTGAATTGCTCTTGTCACTGAATACCGCACTCTTCGCTTGTGCTTGCAGGCGTTCGCCTCAGAAATTTCAGGGATGAGCAAAGAAGAAAAAGCAATCAGGAAAGAGGCCGGAAACAGAAGAACCGGCATTACCATGCCCTGAATTTGCCCATACTCCTCCAGGGCAAGTTTTTTCGTGTGTCCATAATTAACAAAAGCAATGGGTATCATAATGTTTTCAATCGCTTTTAATATGCCGCGCAGCAGGGAACTGACAGACACGGGGAAGGCAATGGAAAGCATTTTCCTGATAATGCGCTTTTGAAAAAATATATCAGAAACTTCCGGATCTTTCTTTCTTTTTTCCAGCCAGTAGAGGGTCAGAAGAAACATACAAGAGACAATTTCGGCAATTGCGATTCCAAGTACAATTGCAGCGCAGGCATATTCCAAGCCTCCCTGCATGAAATAGTCAAGAATACTCACGACCACCGCAATTTGGATCACAATTTCGATGGCCTGTGAGCCAGCGGGTCTGACCAGTTTGCTTTGTGCGTAAAAATATCCTTTGATGCAGGAGGAAATTCCCATGAATGGCATTCCTGCTGCGAGGAGCTTCAGAGAAAAGATGGTCCGCGTATCATTTAAAAGCTTGGTACCGATCAACTCTGCACCAAAAAATAAAAAAAGAAATGCAGGGATACTAAATAGGAAACTGACAGAGAATGCTCTCATCAAAAGGGCTCTGGAAACAGCAAAAGAATACCTTCCGCCTTCTTCTGCAACGAGCCTTGTAACGCTGACATTGATTCCCGTTACAACAAAGAGCGTTGCGATCATGTAGATTGACATGATAAGCTGAAGAAGCCCCATCCCTTCAGTACCGATCTGGTTTGACATAAAAACCCTGAAAGAAATCCCTACCGTATTGAACAGCAGGGATGTGATTATGATAATCAACGCGTTGATAAACAGTACTCGTTTCAATGTCCCGCTCCTTCCGCTTAATGCTAGAATATATGCGGGAGAGAATTGTTTTATTGCTTTTTTCGCCGTTGATATCCTTTATTTATTTCTATTGATGGCAGCTTGCAGCTCCTGAAGACCTGTTTCCTTGTTCCATACCGTAATCTTACAGGGGAATTTGGCTCCGCAATTTTGGCATTCCACGTACTGATCTGAATCCGTCAGCTCTCTTTTGTCGTAACGATAAGGCAAAAATTCCTCTTTGTTCTTTCGGCCGGGAGCATCAGCATCGATAATATAGGAGTAAACATGGGAAGCTTCATATTTCACGATCAGGCGGTTATTGTGACAGACAGGGCAAATCAGATTTCGATATCCATCCATGGGAACCTCCTTAAAGCTTTTATATCAGTAGAATTATATCTGTGCAGGTTATTTCTCATGTTTCCCCTTATGGACTCCAGTCTTTTTACCATCAATGATCCCCGCATCACTAAAATCTTTCGGCTGCATCTTTCGAAGCTCGGGATTACTTTTTTCCCTGTCTTTGACTCTATTCTTGTTGTTGTCCATGGCTTTATCCTTTCTGTTCATAGCCTGCAAAATACAGAGCTTTGCTGACCGCAGACTATTTCATTGCAATAGCATTAGTTTTTCATGGACGCCATCGATTTATACAACAGAATCAGGATCAGACAAGTGTAAAAGTGATTATCCAGGATTTTGTGCATAACCTGAAAACATTTCAAATAAACGAACTGGAAAGTTAGTCCCCCTCTATTTATAAGACTCTTCCAAAATTTTAATGGTATCATCAAGGGTGATGGTACATGGATCGACCTGATAAAGACCGCCCATAGTTTCCATGGCATTCTTTGCAATAACAGGAATTTCTTCTCTTTGAATTCCATAATCGGAAAGCTTGAGATCTGCAACACCACAGTCCTTTTGCAGTTCTCTGAGGGCTACAACGAAATCGATAGGATGATGGGCATTGCTTTTGCCGAGTGCTTTGGCCATGTCAATGAGACGCTGGTCGCAGCTTCCTGACTGCACCAGAAACATGTAATAAGCGATGCTGATCATGATGAGGCCCGCACCATGGGGCAGCTTGGGATGGTATGCGCTCAGCGCGTGTTCGATGGAGTGCTCTGATATGCAGCCTGATGTGGACTCGACGATACCGGACAGGGTATTGGCCAGAGCAACCTCTCCACGGGCATTTTCGTCGCTGCCGTCGGCTACTGCTTTGGCAAGACTCTTGCTGATCAGAGAAATCGCCTTGAGCGCAAAGAGATCGCTCATTTCATTAGCTGTCTTGTTCAGATATCCTTCTGTGCTATGGAACAGAGCATCAAATCCTTGATAGGCTGTGAGATCAGCAGGAATAGTGAGCATCAGATCAGGGTCTACCACAGAAAGAACAGGGAACGTTCTGTCATAGCCAAAGCCGATTTTCTCATTTCCATTGGTGATAACGGTCCAGGGATCGGCTTCGGTTCCAGTACCTGCTGTTGTGGTGATGGCGACGATTGGCAGAGGCGAATTCGGAACCGGCTTTCCTTTTCCGGTGCCACCTGAGATATAATCCCAATAGTCACCGTCATTTGTTGCCATAACCGCGATGGATTTGGCTGAATCAATACTGCTTCCTCCTCCAAGACCAACAATGAAATCGCATTTTTGGTCTCTTGCAAGTGCAGCTCCTTCCATTACGTGGTCTTTCACAGGGTTCGGCAGAATTTTGTCAAAAAGCACGTGAGCGATACCTGCCTTGTTTAGCTGCTCCTCGACGCGTGCTAAATATCCGTTCTTTTTTATTGACTGTCCTGCGGAAATAACGATCAGAGCTTTATTCCCCGGAAGCAGCTGCTTGTGAAGCTCATTCAGTTTTCCCTTCCCAAAGAGGATGCGTGTAGGCATGTAATAATGAAAACTCATTGTAATAACCTCCTAATCATACTTTTTATTGATATAGTACTCATTTAATAGTACCCATTATTGAATAGAATAGTCAATCTGTTTCAATTTACAGAATCATTTCAAAACCATTGCATTTTTTATCTTCGAGTCGTTGACAACATAAAGAGGGTGTGGTATATTTCAATAAAGGGTTAGACGCATCTAACTCAATGTAAGAATCAGGGTGATACCCACTTTTTTTTAAAACGATGGTTAGTTGCAACTAACAATGGAAGGAGGAGGAAAATGTTAGATCATATTCTTGTCGAACACTGTTCACCTACGCTGGCGGGATTGAAAGCCGCTAATCTATTTCGCTGCTTTATTTCTTCCTCTTTAGAATTAAACCAGCAGCTGGAGCTTTTGAACAGTAAGCTAAATTGCAAGGGGCTGTATTTCACGATATTGAGAGAAACAGGCAGCAGTGCATTGATTTTGGTTTATCGGAAGCGCTTGCTGCAAGCACAGCTTGAGAAAGCTGGGGTCGCCGAGTTTCTTGCGGAGTATGGCTATACCAATCAGTCTGTGGAATACTGCATCCACCGCTTAAAAAGCCGTTTCAGTGATAAAGGGGAGTTTCCTCATGAAATAGGGATCTTTGCAGGCTATCCGCTTGAGGATGTGGTGGGGTTTATCAAAAATAGCGGTAAAAACAGCAAATTCACAGGTTGCTGGAAGGTTTATCACAATGAAGGAGAAGCAGAAAGACTATTCCGTAAATTCCAGAAATGCAAGGATATTTATGCGCAGTTATTCTCTGTAGGAAGGTCAATCGTGCAGCTCACAGTAGCTGCCTGATATAAGGAAAAAATTGAAATGAGGTGTTTCGTATGAGTAAAGTAGCAGTCGTTTATTGGAGTGGAACTGGCAATACCAAGATTATGGCCCAAGAGGTAGCAGCAGGAGCTGAAGCTGCAGGGGCAGAGGTTTCGGTCTATACTCCCGCAGATTTTTCCGCAGGTATGATGGATCAGTTTGATGCGGTGGCATTTGGCTGCCCTTCCATGGGAGCAGAGGTACTGGAGGAAGCGGAATTTGATCCGATGTTTGAATCCTGCCAGCCGAAGCTGAAGGGAAAGAAGATCGCACTGTTTGGATCCTACGGCTGGGGAGATGGTGAGTGGATGCGAAATTGGGAGAAAACCTGCACAGATGAAGGAGCGAATCTGGCTTATGATTGTGTCATGGCCAACGAAGAGCCGGATGAAGATGCAAAGGAATCCTGCAGGGAACTGGGAAAAGCACTGGCTTAAATTGGTCAATTTGATGTGCGCGCGAAGTATATCAGCGTTTCTTGAAATGCCATAATAAAGGTGTCTGAAAGGGCGCTCGGAATTGTGTTTGGGACAGTCAGTTTGATCGTAACACTGACTGTCTCAAACCAAACCCGAGACCCTTCGGACGCTTTTTTCATTGGAGTCCTCCGTAAAACCTATGCACAACTGGTTCTATAACGCCTGTGGTTCTAACATTATGAAACATACAAAATATGACATGACGATGTCGTGTTTCATAGTGTATCATATGATTTGAACAGAGCTGGAAAGGCTTTGACACGGAATCGGGACTGGTGTTAGGAAACTGAAGTGATTTTGAAAGGAAACGGGGAAAATAACAATGGAGATTATAGAAGTTAATAGGGATAATATTGATACGGAACACATTTGCTGTGCCATATCAGAGATGAAAGGCGATCGAAGCACTTCCTTAAAGAAGGAATGGCTCAAAAAGCGGTTTGATGATGGCCTGATCTTTCAGAAACTGAACGTGAGAGGAAAGGTATTTGTGGAGTACCTCCCTGCAGAGAAGGCTTGGTGTCCCATCCATGCCAATGAATATTTTTTCATCAATTGCTTTTGGGTATCTGGACAGTTTAAGGGTCAGGGCTGGGCAGACAGGCTGCTGAAACAGTGTTTTGATGATGCGAAAAAGATGGGCGCCAGAGGAATTGTAATTCTCTCATCTGCAAAGAAGATGCCGTTTCTTTCCGATCCCAAGTATCTGAAGTATAAAGGCTTCCAGGTAGCGGACAGGGCAGAGCCCTATTTCGAACTGCTTTATCAGAATTTCGACGAAAACGACAGCAGCAAGCCGGCATTTCGGGATTGTGCAAAACATGGAAAAACCGATCGCTTGGGATTGGTGCTTTATTTTACGAACCAATGCCCCCATGCGGAAAAGTATGCATGTCTGATCAAGGAATGTGCGGCAGAAAGGGGATGGGCGATAAATATGATTAAAATTGAGAGCACAGAGGAAGCGCAGAACGCGCCCACTCCTTTTACAACATACAGCTTATTTTATAACGGCAGCTTCATGACCAATGAAATCCTCTCAGAGAAGAAATTTTATCAGCTTCTGGATCAGCTGAAACAAAATAGGTGAAATAAATCAACATAAGCTCCAGATTTTAAGGTAGGACAAAGAATTAATAAGAGTAAAAGAACAGCGATAACAGGAAACAAGGGCAGTTATCTGCCCTTGTGCTTTTGTTTTTGTTTCTCTTTTCGCAGCGCATACTTACGGTCTGTTTCCTGCTCTTTTTTCATCCTTGCTTTCAATTTTCGTTCCGCTTTCTGATTTTCCTGCAGTGCTTTTATCGCTTGCTGTGCCTTTGTACCGACTCCCGGTATGGTAAGCTGCCTTGCGATTTGGCGCTGCAATCGTTTTGGGTTGACTCGGTGATCTTCAAAGTCTGACCCCGGTACTGGCGGACTGAAGCAAAGCTGGTTCCAATTCCGGTTAAAAAATGCATAAATCTCATAGTCCTTGGGTTCAGATCCGAAAAGGATTCTGCATGCTTGCATCTTATTGTCTTCTGACCGTTCGTAAATTCCAACCCAAAAAGGGTCTTCGAAATAAACTGTTAGCTGTGCTCTGATTTTGGACATTGTTTTTCCCTCCTTTATAGCGGCATGCGGCAGATCCTTTGCAGAACTGCGGCATAATGCAAAGAAGGGACAACCAAAGGAGGCAGGTTACTGACAGCAAAAATGCCGCGTCCGGACTACCAACCGGAGCTGTGTTTTTATCCTTGCCCGCTCATTTTATGTTTTTTTCTTGAAAAGGTCAAGAGTCATTAAATCGACTGTCTTTTACATTTCTATTACAAAAAATAAAAAATTCCATTTGCATAGTGAAATATATTATAATAAATAAGTCGAAAATTGACGCTTTGCAATTGTTATACGCATGAAAAGGGTGGGGGGCTATGAGACGAAAACTGAGATTAATGTTTTTGCCGCTGATGGTAATCCTAATGATGGGAACAGCGGTTTATGGGGAAAATACTAATATTTCGCAGAAGGATATCGATGAAGGAATTGCAATTTGCAAAGAATTTCCGGTAGCGCTTCAAATCGATGGGAAGTCTGTAAACTCGGATGTGCCTCCGGTCATCATTAAAGAGAGAACCTTAATTCCGCTTCGGGCGGTTTTTGAAAGCATGGGGGCACAGGTTACCTGGAATGATCAAGCGCGGATTGCAGCAGTTGCCTTGGGCTCTTCTTCTGTACAGCTGGACATTGATCGGGAAGCCGCTTTTGTGAATGGCAATCAAGCTGCAATGGATGTACCTGCGTTGATCATAAACGATAGAACCATGATTCCTCTTCGTTTTGTGGCAGAGTCATTGAATTGCGGAATTGGTTGGGATGATTTGACCCGTACAGTCTCGATACAGTCTCCTGTAACTCGTGAATTTAATAAAATTACCTCTGTTAAAATACAAGAAAAATCTGATTATTATCGCGTTATCATCGAGGCTGAGAACGGAATCGAAGCCTATAATACCTTTGTGTATGAT
Source organism: Clostridiales bacterium (assembly GCA_015243575.1). Classification (NCBI taxonomy): domain Bacteria; kingdom Bacillati; phylum Bacillota; class Clostridia; order Peptostreptococcales; family Anaerovoracaceae; genus Anoxybacterium; species Anoxybacterium hadale. Next base: position 1,733,059 of record CP042469.1, on the reverse strand, counting down.
AATCCGCAGCGCTTTGGCGTCGATCTGAAAAATATGGCTCTGGGTGATGGTGATGGTGAAATCAAGGAAAACAATGATCTGATTAAAACAGTTCGTTATGACCAATTTGCTCCTGAAACAGCCAGAGTTGTTGTCGAACTTAAAGAAAAGGTTGCAGGGAAAGTGAGTTTCTCTGACAATGGAACAAAAATGTATATAGACTTTGATAAAAATCAGCAGCAGAATTCCGGTGATTTGGGGGATGTTACCATTGATGGGCTAAACGTTGTTGACTGGCGTGCCGCAAAAAAGATAGTGTTCATCGATTCCGGCCATGGAGGAAGTGATACCGGATCTCAGGCAAAGCGTGATGGTGTGGAGATTCTGAATGAGAAGGATGTTAATCTTGATATTGCACTTCGACTAAACCGCATGCTGAAAGCGGCGGGAGTAAGCACCTACATGCTGCGAGAAACTGACACAACGGTCACCCTGTATGATCGTCCTGCCATGGCAAATGGGGTAAATGCTGACTTATACGTTTCAGTACATAATAATTCTACTGATAAAAATCCCAGCGCAAAAGGAACAGAAACTTATTACTATTCCAAAACAGGCGAAAGCGATTATAATATATACAGCAAGGAACTGGCGGAGCTTGTTCAAAAATATATGGTCGCAAATTTGGGTACTGTTGACAGAAGGGTAAAGAGTGAACCAGCCTATGCGGTACTGAATAAGACTAAGATGCCGGCTATCATCATAGAAGGGGCGTTCCTCTCCAACACAGAAGATCTTAAGTTGATGATGACAGATGAGTTTCGAGAAAACTATGCTTTGGCTGCTGCAAGAGCGATCATCGAAATTCTAAACAAGAGTGTAGAAGAGTAGAATTATAACGACTAAAAACGGCAAAAGATAAAATCAGCGTGCTCTAAATGCTCGCCGTATCTGTCTGCCGAACATAGATAGAAAAAATGAGGAGAATTAAGAATGTCGAATAAAATGAACCAATTTCAAGGTAGTAATGATTATGTCGTAACCGATGAACTGATGCATGCGGTCAATGTGGCCATTGCGCTTCAAAAGCCGCTGCTGATCAAAGGAGAACCGGGAACGGGCAAGACTATGCTTGCAGAATCCATTTCCGAGGCGCTGAAAAAGGATTTGATTATATGGAATATCAAGTCCACAACTAAGGCTCAGGATGGCCTTTATGTGTATGATACAGTACAGAGACTCTATGATAGTCAATTCGGTGAAGGCGATGTAGCTGAAATTAAAAAGTATATTAAACTTGGAAAACTCGGGGAAGCCTTCGCTGCAGACGAGCAGGTAGTGCTTCTGATCGATGAGATCGACAAAGCAGACCTGGAATTCCCCAACGATTTGCTTTGGGAGCTGGACAAGATGGAATTCTATATCAATGAGACAAAAGAAACCATTCGCACCAAGCACAGACCCATCGTCATCATAACATCCAATGCAGAGAAAGAACTGCCCGATGCGTTCCTTCGCAGGTGTATCTTCCACTATATTGAATTTCCAAACCAGGAAAAGATGGAGGAAATTGTAAGAGTGCATTTTGGTGATGTGGAGCAGAAACTGCTTACGCAAGCCATGGAAACCTTCTACTGGATTCGGGAAATGAAAGAAATTCAAAAGAAGCCAAGCACTTCTGAGCTTCTTGACTGGCTGCAGGCTTTGATGATCAGTGGAATTTCCATCGACCGGATCAAAGCTGAAATTCCGTATGCCGGAGTTCTGCTGAAAAAGAACCAAGACATCGACACCATGTATGAGATCAAGGAAAAGGGTTACTCCTTAAAGAGATGGTTGTAATATGTTTATTTCATTCTTTTATTTACTCAGAGCCAGGGGTCTTTCTGTGTCCCTCAATGAATGGCTTTCTCTTATAGAAGCGCTGGATAAGGGCCTTTGCGGATCCAGCCTCCTTAATTTTTACCACCTTTGCAGAAGCATTCTGGTGAAAAGCGAAACGGATTATGACCGGTTTGATCTGGCCTTTGCAGAATTCTTTAAAGGAATTGTTACCCCGGAGGATATCCCTGAAGAAATATGGAAATGGCTGAGTGAAGACATTAAAACAAAAGACATCAATGATAAGAATATGCTCGATGAATTTGTCCTGGAGCTTGAAGAGCTGCAGCGGCGTCTAAAGGAGCGGATTGCAGAACAGAAGGAGAAGCATGACGGCGGAAACTACTGGATCGGTACCGGAGGAACCTCCACCATGGGGTATAACGGTTATCACGAAAGAGGAATCCGCGTAGGGGGTGAAAGCCGTCATAAAAATGCGGTGCAGGTCGCCGGTGAGAGAAACTTCAAGGATTTCAGGCAGGATAATATTCTGGACATCCGCCAGTTCCAGATGGCGTTTCGTAAGCTGCGCCAGTTTTCCTCAAGGCTCGATGGGGCGAAAACCGAACTGGATATTGAGGGAACCATTGATGAAACCTGCGACAATGCAGGCAATCTGAAACTGGTTTGGGAACGACCGAGAAAGAATACGGTGAAACTACTGCTTCTATTTGACTCTGACGGCTCTATGATGCCCTATAGCAACATGTGCAGTCAGCTCTTTCAGGCGGTGAGCAAATCAAATCATTTCAAAGATCTCAAGGTGTATTATTTTCATAATTGTGTTTATGAGCACTTATACACAACACCTCATTGCAGAAGAGGGGAGTGGATCGACACGGAGTGGGTTCTTTCAAACCTTAGCAGTGAGTACAAGGTCATCATCATCGGCGATGCATCTATGGCACCCTCTGAACTGATGAGTAAGGGAGGAAATTGCTACGTGGGGCTTTACAACGAGATTCCGGGGATCGAATGGCTGAGTCGTTTTAAAAAGAAATATCCAAAACATATCTGGCTGAATCCGATTCCGGAGCGGGATTGGGAATATACCTACGGCGCAAGAACACTGGCGAAAATCAGGGAACTGTTTCCCATGTACGAACTCACCATCGACGGTCTTGAGGCAGGGATCAAGAAACTGTTGGTTTCCAAATAGCGTATCGTCTTTAGAAAGGAAGGTCAGCCAATGGTCATTGATAAGGACTATGAATTTTTTCTTGAGAATGTATTAGGACTGATGGTGATCAATTCAGAAGGAAATCTTGTCTATATGAATCGCCAATGTGCTGACTATATTAAGATGGATCAGGACAAGTCCATTGGGAAATATATCACAGAAGTGTTTCCGCCGACGAAGATGCTCGACCTGCTCACAGGCGACAAGATAGTTAATACGGACTTCTACTTTCATGACGGTCGAATGAGCGTCAGTACTCAGGCGCAGCTTCGAAAAAATGGGGAAGTAGTAGGTGTTTTGGAATATGATATTATTCAGGACCTGGATTCCCTAGAGGATATTTTAAATAAATATGCACTGGTTCTCAATGATGAAATGAAATACTATCGGGAGGAATTCAGAAACCTCCAAAGAACCAAGTATTCTATTGAGAACATTCTGGGAAGCTCAAAGAAAATGGAAGATCTACGCAAGCAGATCAAGATGGCGGCTACCTCTAATTCCACGGTGATTATTTCCGGAGAAACGGGAACAGGCAAGGAATTGGTAGCCCATTCCATTCACAACCTCAGCAGCAGGAAATTCAACGGATTTGTCAAGATCAATGCTGCAAATTTTCCCGAGTCTCTTGCAGAGTCCGAATTTTTCGGCTATGAGGACGGAGCCTTTACCGGGGCAAAAAAAGGAGGCAAAAAAGGAAAATTTGAAATGGCGGATCGGGGGACTCTGTTTATCGACGAAGTCAGCCAACTTCCTCTTACCCTTCAGCCAAAGCTGCTCAGGGTTCTTCAGGAACATGAAATCGATCGGCTGGGTGGGGATAAAAGCATCCCGGTAGACGTTCGAATCGTAGCTGCAACCAACGAGGACTTAAAGGAGATGGTCAAAGCCGGCAGGTTTCGAGAGGATTTGTTTTACAGGCTGGATGTTTTCACCATTGATCTTCCGCCTTTAAGGGAACGTCTGGAGGATTTGCCCGAGCTCATCATGTATCGCATTGATCAGCTGAATCTTGAAATGGGAAAAAATATCGTTAACGTAGAGGAACCGGTATATCAATACCTAAGAAAATATGAATGGCCGGGAAATGTCAGAGAACTTTACAACATAATTGAAAAAGCAATGAACTTTGCGTCGGGGGATACCTTAAAGCTGGAATTTTTCAGACCCGATTCGGGAAGTGGAGCGATGGATCTTGAAACACTGAGTGAACTGGGAAATCCCATAGAGGTTGTAAAGCGCGAAGCGGAACGAAAACTCATCATGCATGTTCTTGCGATGTTTCGTGGAAATAAAACTAAGGCATCGGAGTATTTAAAAATTTCTCGCCCATTGTTGTATCAGAAGATGGCCCGGCTTGGGATCAAATAACCTCAGTTTTACGAATTGTAATTATATGCGAACAGTGTAATTATAAACATACAGTAAGAATAAAAGGTTGAATTGACTGAATTTTTATAATATTTAGACAATATGGGTGTAAGTATATACTTACACCCATCTTGTCGTATTTGTTGATATTTCAACGAAATCGGTATTGGCATAGTATTTGCTATATAAATAGTCTGAAAAATACTTTATTTAGGAGGGACATTTATGGAAGCATTAGACGCAATGGAAACGTATGGTGTAATCAGCCTGATTCCGGTCGCTGTAGTGATTGTGACAGCTATTATTACCAAGAGGGCTTTAGAATCCCTGGTGCTGGGAACCTTTGTAGGAGCGATACTCATCGCAAAATCAGCATGGTGGGGTACTTGGTTTGATTACACCCTGACAGAAATCGGAGATTCAGCTTATTACATCATCATGTTCGGAATGTTTGGAGCAATGATCAGAATTCTTCAGTATTCTGGATCAGCACTGGGCTTTGCCGATATTGGAGCAAGGCTTGCAAACTCGAGGAAAAAGACGATGCTCTTTACCTGGGTGCTAGGAATTATTATTTTTGTTGAAGATTATTTGAATGCATTAGGCGTTGGTGTAGCGATGCAAACGCTGACGGACAAGTGGAAAATCTCAAGAGAGTATTTGGCATTTATCGTAAACTCTACCGGAGCTGCCGTCTGCATTCTTGTTCCTTTTTCCTCATGGGGGATTTTATATGCAAGCCAGATCGAGGAGGTAGGTGTTTTAGGAGAGGTATCCGGCTTCAATGCTTACGTCAACTCAATCCCCTTTATGCTTTATGCATGGATTGCAGTAATCGTAGTGCCCTTATTTATCCTAGGAGTTGTACCTCTTTACGGTCCTATGAAGAAGGCTGAGGAAAGAGTTCTTGGCACGGGCAGGGTATTTCCGGATTATCACTATGAGGAAGAGATCGTGGATGGGATGCAGGATGATACAAAGCCTTCCAATGCCTTAAACTTTATCGTACCAATGATCGTTCTGATCGGCATTACCATTTATACCGCGGATATCGTCTTTGGTGTCATTATTTCTGTTGTAGCAGCATTCATCATGTTGTTCTTTCAGAAGCTGATGAGCCTAGGCCAGTTTTGTGATCATATCGTAGGCGGGTTCAAGGACATGCTGTATGTTACCATGCTGGTATTAGCAGCCTTCGTACTTCAGGACTTCAACGATGCGCTTGGCTTGACTCCTTTTGTAATCGACAGCGTAGCGCCGATTCTGAGTCCGGCATTATTCCCTGCGGTAACCTTCATTGTAATTGCTGGTCTTGCATTTGCAACTGGAAGTTTCTGGGGTGTTGCAGCCATTTCCTTCCCTATTATTCTGCCTCTGGCGATTGCTCTGAACGTCAACCCTTATATGGCCATCGGAGCGGTAGCCGCAGCGACAGCTTTCGGAAGTCATGCTTGCTTCTATAGTGATGCGGTAACCGTTACCTGCGCTGCCACGGGCCTAAAGAATATGGATTATGCCAGAACGGCTCTGCCGCTCATTGGACTTCCTCTGGTACTCGGTGTGTTGGCTTACCTAGTCTTAGGTATTGTCATGGCCTAATGGAAAGGGAACTTAATATGGCAAAAGGTAAAATAAAAGTAGGAATGACACAGTTTTCCTGTGAACGGGACTGTGATTTGAATCTCGAGAAGGCAGAACAACAGATTAGAACTATGGCAGCTATGAGAGCAAAAATCATATGCACGCAAGAACTGTTTTTCGGTACATACTTTGCTCAAATCATCGATTATAAAAAATATGATTGGGCGGAAGCTGTTGACGGGCCCATTAATACAAAAATGCAGAATCTGGCGCGGGAATTGGGTGTGGTCATCGTAAGCTGCTATTATGAATATGCTATGGACGGTCTTTACTTTAATTCCGCAGCAGTATTTGATGCTGATGGAACACTGCTTGGGAATTACAGAAAACATCATATCCCCGAAGGGCCGCAGTATATTGAAAAATATTATTTCACGCCGGGAGATACACCTTATCAGGTGTTCCGATCCAAGTACGGAACCTTCGGCGTTCTGATTTGCTGGGATGAATGGTTTCCTGAGCCAAGCAGGATTTTGGCCTTGAAGGGAGCGGACTTTATCTTCTATCCCTCTGCCATTGGATCCGAGCCGGACCACCCTGAAATCGATACTTCGCAGACGTGGATGGATGCGATAAGGGCGCATGGAATCCATAACAATTTCTATGTCTGTGCCTGCAACCGGGTGGGCAGGGAAGAGGCCGATGACGGAAGCGGAGCGATGGAATTTTACGGACGGAGTTTTATTTCCGACCCATGGGGCAGATTGATTGCGGAAGGCAGGCGGAGCGAAGAGGATCTCATCGTGGCAGAGCTTGATCTGGATGAAATCAAAAGGGCAAGAGATATTCTCCAGTTTCACAGAGACCGGAGAGTGGATTCTTATGCAGAATTACTGAAGCTTCACCTTCCGGAATAAAGTTTGAATCGTAACGCATGTTACTCTTTCGAATATCGAATCGGTAGACTTAGCAATTTAGAATCAGAATGACTTGGAAAGGATAAGAAGAAGGTATGAGTGCAGATATCGTTATCATGAGCGGTGCAATCTTTGACGGTATGGCTGAATGCCCCTTTGAGGGGTATGTGGCCATCAAGGGCAACCGGATCGCCGCTGTGGGAGGAATCAAGGAGGCAGACAAACACATCGGGGCGGATACCAAGACATATCAATTTGAAAATGAGTTGGTGATGCCTGGTTTTCATGACAGTCATACACACCTGTTGATGGCTGGAATGTTTCGTACCTATGTAAATCTCGCCAACGCAAGATCTGAAGAGGAAGCGGCGTTGATGGTGAAGGAATCGGTGGAAAAAAGTAATTCTAAGGACGGGTGGATCATTGGCTTTAGTTGGTATCATGTTTTTTGGCAGAGCAAACAGCTGCCTAACAAAAGGACTCTTGATGCATATTTCCCTGACAGACCGGTTTTCCTGCTGAATGCGGAGGCTCATGGGGCATGGGTGAACTCTAAGGCCCTTGAAATTGCTGGAATTACTAATGATACGCCAAACCCGTTCGGCGGTGAAATCGACAGAGATGAAAAAGGGGAAGCGACGGGATTCCTATATGAATCGGCAGTTGGCTTGGTTAGTCAATTTGCTCTTTCCTTCTCAGAGGACGAAGAAAGAAAGCTGATTCGTTCGTATCAGCAGCAGGCTGCAGAATACGGGATTACTTCAGTCAATGACGTTCAGCCGTATTTTCATGGGAATATGGGAAATCTGGCAGTATACAGCCAGATGGATAAGGACGGAGCGCTGACCGTTAGAGTGCATGCAGCACCGGATTTACTGGGTGATTTGGACCAGGTAGAAGCTTGGCGTGACAAATATCGCTCGGAGAAACTCAGGGTCGAGATGCTGAAACAATTTCTGGATGGGGTTAGCACCACCCACACGGCGCTGGTTCTTGAAGAATACAGTGATGCACCTGGAAATTACGGTACCTCTCTCAATGATGTGGATGCGATCAGAAAAGCAGTCCCCGAAGCTCACCTGCGTGGGTTTTCGGTTAAGCTCCACTCCTGTGGGGACCTGTCTGCCCGTATGGCCTTGGATTACTATGAATCCGCCATTGAAAAGTACGGAAAAAACCGTTGCCGTCATGCGATTGAGCATGTTGAACTGATTCAAGAGGATGATATTGTTCGGTTTGGAGAATTAGGTGTCGTTCCGTCTGTTCAGCCGGAGCATATTGCGCTGACTCAGAACTTTGAGGAAAACCCCTATCCGGTAACCCTTGGAAAGGAAAGGGCCGATCAAACATGGCCGCTGAAAAGCCTGTATGATTCGGCTGGGATCCTTGCGATTGGGAGTGATTGCCCGGTGGTTGATAATAACCCGTTTCTTGAAATTTACAGGGCAGTTACAAGACTTCATAATGACGGAAAACCCGATGGAGGCTGGAATCCTTCCCAAAAGCTTACCATGTATGAGGTGCTGAGAAGCTATACCTATGGTTCGGCATGGGGTGTGAGCAGAGAGGAAGAATTGGGAACACTGGAAGCAGGTAAATTTGCGGATCTCATTGTTATCGACCGTAATTTGTTCTCTATTGATCCATCTGAGATCAAATCCAGTCAAGTGCTCCTGACGATCATGGACGGGAACGTCTTGCTTGAAAAGTAATACGTGTGCGGCCCTGGCGGGAATAAAAAGTACTGGATGTAAGACAAAAAGGCTAATTTGAAATTATAAAACCATTCAAGAAAGCAGGATTTTAATTCCTGCTTTTTTGGACATTTTAATAGTGATTACACCGCATAGAATGCTTGGCAAACGGAAGGAAACATGCTTTAATAAACTTATAAATCCTATATCAATTTAGCGCGGAGGGAGAGAAAAATGGCTGAACCAAAACAACGAAACGGTATTGATAAAGCTTTTTTGCTGGACACAATTTTAAATACAACAAGTGAACTATTCGTACTTGTTGACCGTGAGGGCTATATTGAAGAGATCAGTCAGCCTTACGCTGAGTTCATTGGAGTGAAAAAAGACCGGGTGATTGGAATGCATGTGACCGAAGTGATTGAAAATACAAGGATGGACCTTGTTGCCAGAACCGGTGTTCCTGAGGTTGAAGAAGTGCAGAAGATCAATGGCCAGAAAATGATTGCAACGAGGCTGCCCATCCTGAAGGACGGTAAGGTGGTCGGAGCATTTGGCAGGGTGCTCTTTAAGAATGTTATGGATCTCAACAACCTGTATGAGAAGATTAACAAAATGGAGAGCGAACTGGATCTTTATAAGCTGCAATTTGGAAAGATCAATACCGCGCGCTATACGGTAGACGATATTATTGGAGATAGTCATATTATGGCCAGCCTAAAGGATACGGTGAGGACCATTGGCAGAACAAATTCCAGTGTTTTGATTCTGGGAGAGAGCGGTACAGGGAAGGAATTATTTGCCCATGCAATACACAATGCCAGCAGCAGGGCAAAGCAGCCCTTTATATGCCTGAACTGCGGGACGATTCCGGAGGATTTGCTGGAATCTGAGTTGTTCGGCTATGAAGAAGGTTCTTTCACAGGAGCACGGAAGGGTGGAAAGATCGGGATGTTTCAGGCAGCACACAAGGGCACGATCTTTCTGGATGAAATCGGAGATCTTCCCCTGTCGATGCAGGTTAAGCTTCTGCGAGTACTACAGGACAAAGAAATACAAAAAATAGGGGCAACGCAGCGCGAAGCGGTGGACGTCCGAGTCGTCGCGGCGACCAACAAAGATCCGTACCAAATGGTGCAGGAAAAAGAATTCCGCTCTGACCTGTATTACAGGCTTAACGTGGTTAGTCTGCGAATCCCTGCGTTAAGGGAGCGCAAGGAAGATCTTCCTCTGCTCGCGGCAAGCATTATCAGGAAACTGGCAAAAAAGGAAAGCATCCAAGTAGATCGAATCAGTGACAATGCGATGGAGTATATGAAGCACTTTGATTGGCCTGGCAATGTGCGCGAATTAGAAAATGTTCTGGAACGAGCTGTGAATTTCCTTGGAAGTCAGAGAGTCATCGGCGTAGAGCATCTGCCTGCTAGAATTACAGGAATACAGCAACAGGTAGAGTCCAGAAGTCTGCGAGAAATCATGGATGAGACGGAACGAGTTGCAATCATTAATGCAATACACAACTATAACGGCCAAAAAACCAAAGCTGCAAAAGCATTGGATATTAGCAGAACAAGTCTCTATGAAAAGATGCAGAAATATGGCATTGAATAAACGGAATGGGATATTGTCGTGATAAAATTCAGAAAAGCATACAGATTTGAAACATTTTCAGCGATTGTGTACGAAAAAGCGTACAGAATTTCTGACGAATAGATGAATATGTGCGGGATTCTTTACGAGTTCCGCTTTTTTCTATATTTATATTGAGCGATACAATGAACAGAACGAATTGAAGCTCTCTCATAAAACTCTGAACCTTTTGCAATAAGCCATTTTCTATAGATGATTAAAAATATGGAATGATATTTGCTATATTTAGAATCACCATGGTAGAAGTTGTGTGACACACGTTTATTGAAAAGAGAGGAAGAAACAATAATGGGAAAGGAAAAGGTCAGTATTGTCACAGGAGCGGCGAGCGGGATAGGCTTTGCTGTCGCCAGTGCCTTCGCAGAAGATGGCATGAAGGTTGTGATGGCAGACGTAAATGAAGAGAAGCTGAAGGCTGCCGCAAACACACTTGGATGCGATTATTATGCTGCAGATCTAAGCAGTCGCGAAGCTTGCAAGGGGCTTGTTGACTATACGCTGAAGACCCACGGAAAAACAGACATTCTGGTCAATGTTGCCGGAATACAAAATGTAGCCGCTATCGAGGATTTTCCTGAAGATCGTTGGGATTTTATGATTTCTTTGATGCTTACGGCGCCATTTTTATTAACGAAGTATGTATGGAATTCAATGAAGGAACAGCAATGGGGAAGAATTATCAACCTAAATTCCATTCACGGTTTGGTGGCATCCGAATATAAAGCCGCCTATGTATCTGCAAAACATGGCTTGATGGGATTAACAAAAACAGCAGCATTGGAGGGAGGCCCCTACGGGATCACCGTCAACTCCATCTGCCCGGCTTATGTCAGAACACCTCTGGTGGATGATCAGATTGAGGCACAGGCCTTGAATCATGGCATCTCCAAAGAAGAAGTTGTCTCGAAAATAATGCTTCAAAAGTCCGCAATAAAAACGTTACTAGAACCCTCAACTATTGCAGAAGTCGTTAAATTTCTCTGCTCCGATGCGGGGAATAATATAACTGGTTCTGCCTTGACCATCGATGGAGGTTGGACTGCAGCGTAATTAGGCCTGCGGTTTCCAGGTGGGGTTCCGTAAAAAGAATCCAAAGTAATAATAGGAGGAAAACAGGACATGTTAGGTGTTATTGGTATTATCATTTCATTAGGACTTTTAATGTATCTTGCTTATAAAGGCTGGTCCGTCATTATTTTGGCGCCACTTCTGGCGCTTTTGGCGGCTGCCTTCGCAATTTTCGACGGGGGCAGCGTTCATCTTCTTGCTACATATACTGAGAGCTTCATGGTGAATCTGGCCAACTACGTAAAGAATTATTTTCCAATTTTCCTGCTGGGCGCTTTGTTTGGCAAGGTGATGGATGATTCGGGAGCAGCAAAGTCCATCGCCGTATTTATATCTGAAAAAATAGGGAAAGGAAAGGAAATCTGGGCTGTTGTTTTATCTTGTGCAATCATAACCTATGGGGGGGTATCTCTGTTTGTTGCGGCCTTTGCCATTTACCCCATCGGCGCTGCTTTGTTCAAGGAAGCAGATATTCCTAAGAGGCTTCTGCCTCCCGCCATCGCATTGGGTGCTTTTACCTTCACGATGACTGCAATTCCTGGAACACCGCAGATTCAGAATGCGATTCCCATGAAATATTTTGGAACAGACGCTTTTGCCGCACCGATTCTCGGCATAGTAGCTGCAGTCATTATGCTGCTAGGCGGAATGTTCTGGCTGACTTCACGGCTGACCAAGGCAAGAGCGCTGGGAGAGGGCTACGGTGAACATGGAGATTCTCATCTTCATGGCACCGATACGACGAACCTTCCTTCCTTTACCGTATCAATACTGCCCATTTTGTTCGTTCTTGTAGGCAACTTCATCCTGTCAAAACAGGTATTTCCCAATATTGATGCGGCTTATCTCGAAACAGATTATAAAACAACCCTTACCGCGGTATTGGGAAGCTGGAGCTTGATTATCTCCCTGATCGTCGGAGTCCTTCTGGCCATCGGATTGAATTATAAGCGCTTTGATGATATCCGCAGATGCCTGAGAGAGGGTGTTCAGGGTTCCTTCCTGGCCATCATGAATACAGCATCTGAGGTAGGGTATGGAAATGTTATTAAAGGTCTTGCTGCCTTCAGCATCGTTGCGGCAGGAATGACAAGCATATCTGCTAACCCTTTGATTGGTGAGGCAATTTCGTCCTCGGTGCTGGCAGGAATCACCGGCTCGGCATCAGGTGGGCTGAGCATTGCGCTGGAGACCTTCAGTGAAACCTTTATGGCACGTGCCGCAGAACAGGGAATCAGTCCCGAAGTACTTCACCGAGTTGCATCTGTAGCCTGCGGAGGTCTGGATACGCTTCCGCATAATGGTGCTGTTATAACGCTTCTTGGTATCACCGGAATGACCCATAAGCAGTGCTATGCAAATATCGGAATGTGTACTGTTGTAATTCCCACGTTTGCTGTGATCGCGATCATCATTCTCGGATCCTTTGGAGTGGTATAGACAGTATTTCATCATAACGGAAAGCGTTTCCAGGTTGCTGGGAGCGCTTTCCAGCAAATAGGTTTCATAGTAACGGATCAGCGCTTCCCTTATAATCGGAAGCGGAGAAGGAGGTCGTTATGATCAATAAAATAAAAACCGCAGCAGAAGCGGTAGAGCCGATAAAAGATGGTGCAGTGATCATGGTTGGGGGCTTTATGGCAACAGGAGCCCCTGAAATCCTCATTGATGCGCTGGCGGCGAAAGGTGTTAAGCACCTGACGGTGATCTGCAACGATGCAGGTGTTCCCGGAAGAGGGGTTGGAAAGCTCCTGAGCAATGGACAGATTAAAACGCTGATTGCATCTCACGTGGGGTTAAACCCTGAAGTGGCACAGCGAATGAATTCAGAAAATGAAGAGGATAAGCTTGCCTGCATTCTGGTACCACAGGGTACTTTGGCGGAGCGGATTCGTGCAGCAGGCGCAGGGCTGGGTGGTTTTCTGACACCGACAGGTGTGGGAACCATTGTTGCCGAAGGGAAGCAAGTCATCCATGCAGGTGGACGAGATTATTTGCTTGAACTGCCTCTGAAAGCTGATTTTGCCCTGATCAGAGGATCTGTTTCCGATGAGTTCGGCAACACCGTCTATAACGAAGCCACAAGAAACTTCAATCCGATGATGGCCACTGCGGCAGATCACGTTATCGTGGGGACATGCAGCATCGTAAGGGTTGGGGAGATTGATCCCAATCATGTGGTGACGCCAGGTATTTTTGTCGATACAATCGTGGGAGGTGAAAAACCATGGCAGATATAAAGGGAATCATAGCTGCGAGAGTGGCGAAGGAACTCAAGGATGGAGATGTTGTAAATCTTGGGATCGGTCTGCCTACCATGGTAGCGAACTTCATCCCCGAAGGCGTAGATATCACCTTTCAGTCAGAAAATGGCTTTCTTGGTCTGGGACCCGCTCCAATACAGGGAGAAGAGGACATCGATCTTGTGAATGCCGGTGCCCAATATGTTACAGTGAAACCCGGTGCCTGCTTTTTTGACAGCGCTGCCTCATTCGGAATCATTCGGGGAGGGCATGTGGATGCAACGATTCTAGGGTCCCTGGAGGTTGATGAGCATGGGAATCTCGCAAATTGGATTGTACCGGGGAAAATGGTCCCTGGGATGGGCGGTGCCATGGATCTGGTGGTAGGTGCAAAGAAAGTAATCATCGCAATGCAGCATACCAATAAAGGGAAACACAAGATTCTAAAAGAGTGCACACTGCCTTATACTGCTGTCGGCGTGGTTGATCTCATCATCACTGAGATGGGCGTGATGGAGATTACTTCGTCAGGTGTATTGCTCAAGGAACTGCATCCGGATTACACTCTGGAGCAGATCAGAGAAGCAACGGGTTGTGAACTGACAGTCAGTTCTGATCTGAAGCCGATGCTGTAATAGAAATAAGGGTAAGTATCATGAGAGAGATAAAGAAAATTGTGATAGCCGGTGCTGGAACCATGGGTGCTTCCATGGCTGCGACCTTTGCAAAATTTGGCTATCAGGTCACGTTATATGATCTTTTCCCCGAAGCTTTATCAAAAGCAAAGAAGTTGATCGCATTGAATCAGGAAACAGAAGTCACTGAAATGATTCTCTCCAAAGCAGAGTCGGAAAAGCTCCTTGGAAGGATCGAATACTCAGCGGATATCCACTGTTTTAAAGAAGCTGATTTTGCGGTGGAAGCCATACTCGAGAGGATGGAAGTGAAACAGAATTTCTGGGCTGAGATTTCCGATATCGTCGATGAGGATGTAATCCTTGCGACCAATACCTCCGGTCTTAGCATCACAAAAATTGCAGAATCAGTGTTCAATCCCGGCAGGTTCCTTGGGATGCACTGGATTAATCCTCCGCACATTATTCCTTTGATTGAGGTAATAAAGGGAGCATATACGACAGACGAAAGTGCCGAAATCGTCAGGGATATTGCGGTTAAAGTGAAGAAAAAACCTGTGATTGTAAAGGATGCACCGGGATTCGTGCTCAATCGAATCCAACTGGCCATTCTTCGGGAGTGTCTCCATATCCAGCAGCAGGGCATCGCGAGTGCAGAAGCGATAGACGATGTAATGAAATATGGTCTGGGTTTGCGCTACGCATGCCTTGGTCCCTTTCAAGTCTCTGATTTAGGAGGACTGGATATTTTTCAGAACATCGCATCCTATCTTTTTGAAGACTTGTCCGATGCCAAGGAAAGCTTTGGACTGCTCCGGGAGTGCGTTGACCAGAACCGGCTAGGGGTCAAGAGCGGTGCAGGATTTTACGATTATTCCGACGGGAGGGACGAGGAAATCATAAAATACCGCGATCAAATGTTCACACGGCTTTCAAAATGCCTTTATGAATAGGTTGCTTGCTGAAATAAATGAACGGGAAAAGCAAAAACGCAGCAAAAAGTCTTTGCTGCGTTTTCAATTGTTTTTGAGTAGGATCATCTAGTTCTGTTGAATGCGATACCTGCAAGGTTTGTTTGAATCGCTGCTGCAACATATGCGACAGAAATATTTGTCGGGCGAACAAAATGAGGAACATCTGTTTACATCGGGGCGAAAATGTGATAGTATGTTCGTAAAAGCGGTGGGATAATTGTCTGAATCGCTGTGTAATGAACAGCCGTATGTTAAACAAAGTAAGCCGAATAAAGCTGTGCTGACTATATTTGAATCGTGTTAGGAGGGAATATCTATGGAACCGCTTAAGGATCGTGAACGAAAGATACTCACATATATGAAAGAAGAAATAAAAAGGAAGGGATATCCGCCTACTGTTCGAGAGATGTGCACTGCACTGGGGATTAAATCCACTTCAACCACTCATAAGGATCTGGAAAACCTGGAATTGAAAGGGTATATCAAGAAAGACCCATCAAAGCCCAGAGCACTGATGGTGATTGATCCAGAATCTGAAAATGAAGCTGCCTCCGTAAAGGCTTCATCCGTTCTTCCACAAACAGAAAATTTGGAACGAAGAGATGTTATTGATATTCCTGTGGTAGGCAGGATCGCAGCGGGAACACCGATTCTCGCGGATCAGAATATTGACGATACCATACCCGTACCCTCCCGTTTCCTTTCCAAAGGAAACAACTTTATGCTTACCGTTAAAGGGGAAAGCATGGTTGAAGCTGGAATCATGGATGGTGATTATATCTTGGTACATCAACAGAATACGGCAAACAACGGAGATATCGTTGTTGCTATGATCGACGGCTTTGAAAGCGAAGCGACAGTAAAGACCTTTTATCGTGAAAAAGGACATTTCAGACTTCAGCCGGAAAATCAGCTGATGAGCCCAATTATTGTGAGCGATGTTAAGATACTGGGACTGGTAAAAGGAGTTTTCCGATATCTATAGACATCTCTCTGATCTAGAGGCATTTTTCTGATTTATAGACATTTCTCTGATTCTTGATGAATAAAACCCCTTGCCTGATACTGAATCGGGCAAGGGGTTTTTAATTATTCATAGATTACTGTTCGCAATCTGTTATCGGACGCAGGTTGCGTAACCGATTTATTTAATCATGTTGTCTACAGAATCAAGAACCTTATCCAGAATTGCCATTGCTTCTCTTAATTCTGCCTCTGTGATGTTAAGAGGAGGGCAAACCAGAACCATGTTCTCGTGGGAGTATGTGGAGAAGCCTTCAACCTTCAGCATACCGACGATTTTAGGCATGAGGCCTTCTTTGTCGTTGTTGAAAGGTACGATCGCTTCACGTGTTTCCTTGCTCTTAACAAGTTCAACGCAGCTGAATAGTCCAATGTGTCTTACCTGTCCTACACATGCATGCTTCTTTTCAAATTCATCAAGAATTTCAGCAAGAACTTTGCCCTGAGCAGCTACATTTTCAGCGATTTTTTCTTCTTTATATGCATCAATTGTAGCAATTGCTGTAGCGCAGCCCATTGGATGAGCGCTGTAAGTAAGTCCGTTGAACATCTTCTTCTCGTCGAAGGTCGCAGCGATCTTTTCGGATAAGATAACGCCACCCAGTGGAACATATCCGCAGGTTGAACCCTTTGCGAAGGTCACAAGATCTGGCTTAACACCAAACTGATGGAATGCAAACGCTGATCCAGTTCTGTAGAATCCAGCCATTACTTCATCAAATACGAGCACGATGTTGTGCTTGTCGCAGAGTGCTCTTACTCCTTCGTAGTATCCTTTAGGCGGAATCAGAATGCCGTTGGAACCTACAACTGTTTCAAAGAAGATTGCAGCGATCTGATCTGGTCCCTCATACAGCACCTGATTCTCCAGCAATTCAAGGTAGAATTCTGTTACTTCTTCTTCTGACTTGAAGTTGCAGGCTTTTGGAGCTCTGTAAGCATAGGGGCCGTCAAATTTAATAAAGCCGGGAACGCCTGGTTCTGCAATAAATCTTCTTGGTTCACCTGTCAGTGCACTTGCTCCAAAGGTAGCGCCGTGGTAGCTTCTGTAAGCGGAAAAAATCTTCCATTTTCCAGTGTAAGCTTTGGCAAATTTGATTGCATTTTCATTCGCTTCTGCACCAGCGTTTGTGAAGAATACCTTAGCACCTTCAAGACCGGATAATTCAACGATTTTCTGCGCTGCTTCGGAACGAACGTCAACGGAGTATCCAGGGCCCATGAAAGCCATTTTTTCAGCCTGGTCTTTAATTGCCTGGATGAGTTTTGGATGACCGTGGCCTAAGTTTGAGTTTACGAGCTGAGCGGACATATCGAAGTATTTCTTTCCGTCTTCATCCCAGAAGTAAATGCCTTCTGCTTTGGATACTACCATAGGATTAATCTTTTTCTGAGCACTCCAGGAGTAAAGGTTATATTTCAAGCCCTGTTCTTTAATGTTTGACATTGTATTATCTCCTTTTAAGAATATAATGGTTGGGGCTGCTGGCAAGCAGCCCCGCTGCATGAGTGGTTGTGTAATCCTGAGTGAGTTATTGTGCGGTTATTAAACCGCCTCCCCAAAATTGGGGTTATTTAAATGCGTTTCTGATTTCTTCGTCGAACAGATCTTCATCTTTTGGCTGATAAGAAGGAATCGGTCTTGAAACATAAGTGAAGTTCAGAAGATCCTTCCAAGTAGCGTTGTGGGAGATACTGTTGTGTCCCCAAGTACCGCAGCCAAGGGTCATGGACATCGGGAATCCGGAAGTCCAAGAACCGCTGTTTGTCAGAGACTGTGGAGCGTTGACGCAGACTTTACAAACAGGAACGAGCTCGCCGAGTTTGGTTACTCTTTCATCAATTGTGGTATGGATACCGCAGCTGTGTCCTTTGCCCTGATAATCAAGAATGCTCATCATCTTTTCTACTGCATCGTCGAAATCTTTTGCTTTTCTAACGCCGGCAACAGGGGAGAGCTTTTCACCAGTGAAGGGGAATTCGTTACCAAATCCAGCGTTTTCTTCAGCCATCAGCATCTTTGTTCCTTCAGGAACTTCGATTCCAGCCATTTCAGCGATTTTAGCAGCTGGCTGAGCCACGATGTGTCTGTTCAGATCATGGTTCGCTGGGCTTTCGGGCCAGATTGCTTTAAGCAATTTTGCCTTTTCTTCGGATCCGTCCTTGAACAGAACAGCGCCTTTTTTCGCCATTGCTTCTACGAATGCGTCGTAGCACTCTTCGAAAACAATAATATTGTTCTCTGTGGAGCAGGAGGTGGCGTTGTCAAATGTCTTGGATCTGACGATCAGTGCAGCAACGTCGTCCATATCGGTAGTTCCATCAACGATGGTTACTACGTTTCCGGTTCCAACACCGATTGCTGGGTTTCCGGAGGAGTATGCCTGACGAACCATGGGAGTACCACCTGTTGCAAGGATGAAATCTACCTGCTTCATCAGTTCGCCGGATGTTTCAATGCTTACAAAATCAGGGCCTACTGCCTGAACAAGATCTTCCGGAGCATCAAATTTCTTTAATACGCTTCTGATCATTTCTGTAACTGCCCAATTTGTGTTTCTTGCTTTTGGATGGGGAGCAAGGATGATGGAATTTCTTGTTTTAAGAGCCATGAGAGACTTAACAACTGGAGTGGCTTCTCCGTTTGTAACGGGGATGATCGCACCGATAACGCCCATGGGTTTCGCATACTTTTCCATGCCCATTTTTTCATCTACTTCAACCAGACCTACGGACTTTTGTCCCTTCATCTGATAATATGAACCCTTAACTTTACCAAACATCTTGGCTTGCTTGTCTGCTGGGATACCCATTCCGGATTCTTCAACAAGCATTTCACCAAATTTAAGAGCAACGTCAGGCTGAGTTAATGCATAAGCAACTGCTGCTGTCAACTGGTCGACTTTTTCCTGAGAAAAGCCTTCTGCGATCTTCTGAGCAGCATGTCCTTTGGCAACCAAACCTGCTACATATTCTGCGTAATTTACTGACATCTTCTACATTCCTCCTTTAGAATATAATGATTTTCTTAACAATAACATTATTATGCAATGATTATGCCAAAAGTATAAATAATTGGTAAGATTATTATCGATGGCCGTAACTCATTGAAAATACTGGATAAAAAAGATAACGATTAAAGCAGGGAATCACCCCAAAAATGGTATCTCATAGAATGATCAAGCCATTTGATTCAAAAAAGAATCAAATGGCTTGCAGATTTTGGACAAATAGTATAAAGACATTGAAATTTCAATGTCGATCTATTGATACAAAAATGAATCGGTGATGCTGATTTGTATCAATTTTCACAACGTGATATTACCCCGTTCTCTGACTGCTTAAAGATCTGATATTTCAACCTTCTCTGTGAGATGGTACTTTTGGAGCTTGCGCACAACTGTTGGTTGGCTGACACCAAGAACCTTGGCTATGGCTCTTGTTGTCTTGTGTTTTTCGGCGGCTTTCAGCAGAATTTCTCTTTCTGCGTGGTCAAGGGCTTCCTTTAGGCTTTTTCCCTCCGCAGATGCAGCAGGTTCGGGAATGCTGGCTGATTCTATAATAAAACTCGGCAGGTTTTCAGGATGAATATTTGTCCCTTTTGTTGTAATCATTAGGCGCTCAATGATGTTCTGAAGTTCTCTGACGTTTCCCGGCCAGGGATATTTCATCAAAATTGCTATGGCCTTGGAATCAATCTCCTTATGCTCCTTCATTTTCTTATTGTTCTGGTTCAGAAAGATACGAATCATAGGTATGATGTCCTCTGGCCGCTCCCTCAGCGGGGGAATGCTGATGGGTACTACGTTTAAACGATAATAAAGGTCTTCTCTGAATTTTCCCTGACGAACAAGTGCGAGAAGGTCCCTGTTTGTGGCTGAAATAATTCTGACGTTGATGGGTATGCTTTCCACACCTCCAACCCGGGTAATTTCGCGTTCTTGGATGACCTGAAGCAGTTTGACCTGAAGATTCAGAGGCAGCTCAGAGATTTCATCCAAAAAGATCGTTCCTTTTTCCGCTGTTTCAAAGAGGCCCTTTTTGCCGTTTTTTCTTGATCCGGTAAAGGCACCGCTCTCATACCCGAAGAGTTCTGATTCAATGAGGTTTTCCGGAATTGCCCCGCAATTTATCTTGACAAAAGGAAATTCCTTGCGGTTTCCATTTTCATGAACCAGCTTGGCAATAACACCTTTGCCCACACCGGATTCTCCAGTGATCAAAACAGTGGAATCTACATCGGAAAGTCTCCGGGTCAATTGGATCACGTTGTACATTGAAGGACTATTTGCAATAATATCACTGAAGCCTTCCTGTGCATTGAGTCCAGATAGCTTGTTCTGTACGCTTTCCAGTTCATTTTGCAGATTGATAAGCTCTGTGATGTCATGGGTCGTTGTAATGATTTTGCTCATCTTATTCTTTGCGTCAACGATGGGGATCCCTGTGGTCAGCAGCCGCTTTCCATCTTTATTCTCATGTATGATCGTTATTTCCTTTTTTTGCTCCATAACCAGCCTGGCAACAGAGGGCGTGAAGATTCCTTCGCTTTCCAGAAAAGAAACATGTTTTCCTATAATGTCTTTGCGTTTGATTTTATATAGCTCTTCGCTAGCCTTGTTGATCCAGATCGTAAAACCCTGGGCGTCGTCGATAAAGATCGCATCACTGATGCTGTCGAGGATGGGAATCAATTCATCGATTGAAAGGTCGGAAAGGGCATTTTTGCCGTTTGCCATGTTTTGCTACTCCTCATATCAATATGGAAATGATGGAATCAAAGATTCCTGCTCATGTTTCCCGCAAAATAAAAATGTGATAAAATATAATAAATACTAAAGTTATCATATAATAGAAAGCGCAAGGAATCAATGAGGAAAAAGAGTGCAAACACATGAAAAATTCTGAAGATTTTCATTGATCTGTCTCAGGGGGAAATGGTGTGCGAGTTTTTGATATTGCAGAAGGCTGTAAGTGATGAAAGCGAGTAAAACTACATTATGACAACCTAATCCAAACGAGGTCTGATCATTAACAAAAAATATAGATATATAGTTTTTGTTGACAAGATGATTTCAAAATGTTACTATATCACAGTAATAAAGAAGAAGTAAACCGCTTCTCACCTTACCGGTATTGGCTGATAGGGTTAATAGGAAACTGGATCACTGCTAATGATCTGTTTTTGAAGCGGGTACTGATGTCCGCTTTTTTAATTTTTTTGGGGGGTGCTAATCATTAGCAAGGACAATCAGATCAACGAAGAAATTCGTGATAAAGAATTAAGAGTAATCGACAGCGACGGAACACAATTGGGCATTATAAGCCTGGATGAAGCATTGAATCTGGCCTTTGAAAAAAAGTTGGATCTTGTTAATATTGCTCCGACAGCAAAACCGCCTGTTTGCAAGATTCTTGATTACGGAAAATACAGGTATGAGCTTCAGAAGAAAGAAAAAGAAGCCAAAAAGAAGCAGAAGATCACGCAGGTGAAGGAAATTCGCCTTAGCACTTTTATTGAAGAGCACGATCTTGTGGTGAAAGCCAATAACGCTAAAAAATTCCTGAAGGAAGGCGACAAAATTAAAGTAAGCCTTCGTTTTAAGGGAAGAGAAAAGGATTATGCAAGCAAAGGGCAGGCTGTTATGGCCAAATTTGCCGAAGTAATATCTGAAGTTGGTGTTATTGAAAAGAAGCCTGAATTTGAAGGTAGAAGTTTGATCATGATTTTAGCCCCAAAAACGGATAAATAACGGGTCAAGACGATAAATATCTACGTCAAAAGGAATACTCGATAATTATTAGGAGGAAAGTTTAGAATGGCAAAAGCAAAAATGAAGTCTCATAGAGGAGCAAGCAAAAGATTTAAGTTGACCGGTACCGGCAAAGTAAAGAGAAATAAGGCATACAAGAGCCACATTCTTACAAAGAAGACTGCCAAGAGAAAAAGAGGTTTAAGAAAAGCTACACTTCTTACCAGTGCAGATCACAAGAGAATCAAGTCCGTATTGAACGTGTAAGAGCCGATCATTTGTCCCACAAATGGGGCAAGCTAATATAGGAGGAAAGATAAAATGGCAAGAGTTAAAAAAGGATTAAATGCCAAGAAAAGGCATAAGAAAATATTAAAATTAGCGAAGGGTTTCTACGGCGCAAAGAGCAAGATCTTCAGAGCGGCTAACCCTGCTGTAATGAGATCCCTGCGTTCCGCTTACGTTGGAAGAAAGAACAAGAAGAGAGAGTACAGAAGACTCTGGATCGCCAGAATCAACGCAGGCGCAAGAATGAATGGCCTGTCCTACAGCAAGCTGATGAATGGACTGAAGGTTTCTGGTATTGAAATTAACAGAAAGATGCTCGCAGAAATGGCTATTTATGATCCGGCAGGATTTACCCAGCTGGCTGAAACAGCGAAAAAAGCTGTAAAATAAAATACGAATCGACATTCACTTTTGACAAAAAACTACCCCCTTGGGCACTATAATCATGAAATAGATTATAGCGGCAAGGGGGTTTTTTCATGTGGTAATCTATGCAGAATATTTGTTCCTCGAAAACGCGCTTACAGGAGGGTTGATTCTTCTGCTTACGGCCGGGATTTCCGGAATACAGTGTAAAAAACTGTTTCTGGTATTAGGAAGCATCCTTTGCGGAATCTACTCATTCATCCTTTTTTGGGATTCGCTCCATCCCCTGCTGGCATTAATTTCGAAGTTTGCCTTCTCCTTTGGACTGGTTTTTATTGTATTTCAGCCGAAAACACTGCGTCGGTTTGGGAGAATTACACTGGTCTTTTATCTGATCAGCTTTGCCATGGGGGGCATCACCATCGGACTCATGTATTTTCTTGGGATCCAAGGGGTAACACAAAACAGTTCCATTTATATGAATGGCTTTGGCTATGTTTATATTACGTTGGGATGCTTGATGACCTATGGAATCTTTCACCTTTTTACTGGATTTATTAAGGGGAGAATGATAAGAGAAAGAATCTATGCTGATGTGGAAATCTCTATGGAAGGAAAGAAGGAGACCTTGAGAGGACTTGTTGATACCGGCAACTTTCTGGCTGATCCGGTATCGGGTAAACCAGTTTTTCTAGTTAATGAGAAAGGAGCACAAAAGCTGTTCCCTGATGAAATCCTTCAGGAAATCTTGCAGGGAAACCAAACAGAACACATGTATGCGAAGCTGATGAACAGTAGTTATGCTACAAGAATCAGGCTGATTCCCTACCGAACCGTAGGAGAAGGTAAGGGATATTTTATTGGGATACGTACGGATTTTATCCGAATCAATATACATAACTGCAGTGAAAGAGATAGGTCCTCAGTGGTCTCTGAAGGTGCGGTTTTAGCAGTCAACAGGGGGTTGTTTACAGGAGATCGGTCCTGCGAGGACTGTTCCATCCTTTTGCATCCAAGTCTATTGGAAGGGGGAATTGCTTGCAATGCTTAGAACAATATTGGAAATTACAATTCAAAACGGAAGAAAACTGCAGCTGTCGGCGATCAAAATCAGAGAGAGGATTGTTCTGATCTTAAAGAGTCACAAGCCGGATGAAATATTTTACATAGGGGGCAGCGACGTATTGCCTCCGCCTCTTGCTCCCGATGAGGAGCGGATCTTACTGGAAGAGCTGGCGCTCAACAATGAGGATGCCAAGACGATTCTAATTGAAAGAAATCTGCGCCTTGTGGTTTATATTGCCAAGAAATTTGAGAATGCAGGTGTCAACGTGGAGGATTTGATCTCCATTGGAGCAATCGGTCTGATCAAGGCGGTTAATACCTTCAATCTGGACAAAAATATTAAGCTCGCCACCTATGCTTCCCGTTGCATTGAGAATGAAATTCTGATGTATCTTCGCCGAAGCAGCAGAACAAAGAGTGAGGTTTCCTTTGACGAGCCGTTAAACATAGACTGGGATGGAAATGAACTTTTGCTTTCTGATATTCTTGGGACGGACAATGATATTGTCTATAACCATATCGAGGAAGAGGTCAACAGAAATCTGCTGGTCTATGCACTAAAGAAACTCTCCAACCGGGAAAAACAAATTATGGAGATGCGTTTTGGTCTGATCAGCGGCCGAGAAATGACACAGAAAGAGGTGGCTGATAAGATGGGCATTTCTCAATCCTATATTTCACGGCTTGAAAAAAAGATCATCGGCAGGCTGAGAAAAGAAATCAAAAAGTTGGGATAGAAAAGCAGGAATAACAGAATAAAAAGAGGCTCGAATGTTAAGAATAATGGATAGCATCGGTTGATCCCGATACTGCGCTAATATGCTGCTTAGGGGGGCAAGACAGAAAGCGGAGGTCCTTATTCATGGCTAGCAAAGTAGAAATCTGCGGCGTAAATACATCGAAGCTGCCAGTGTACAAAGACGTCGAAATGAAAAAAATGATCGATCAAATTAAAGGGGGAGATAATGAGGTAAGAGACGAGTTTATCAGAGGAAATCTGCGTTTGGTTTTAAGCGTAATACAGCGTTTTAGCAATAGAGGAGAAAATCCGGATGATTTGTTTCAGGTCGGTTGTATCGGCCTAATCAAGGCACTGGATAATTTCGATACATCCCACAATGTTCGGTTTTCAACCTACGCGGTGCCGATGATCGTGGGAGAAATCAGAAGATATTTAAGAGATAATAACTCCATTCGGGTAAGCCGTTCCCTACGCGATACGGCTTATAAGGCACTGCAGTCCAAGGAAAGACTTTCTAGGGAATTGCAGAGGGAGCCCACCATTATGGAGATTGCAAAGGATCTTGATCTGCCTAGAGAAGAGGTGGTCCTCGCTCTCGATTCTATCCAAGATCCCATATCACTGTTTGAGCCCGTGTTCCATGACGAAGGAGATGCAATCTACGTGATGGATCAGGTTAAGGATACGAAAAATACCGACGAAAAATGGATGGAGAACATCTCGCTAAAGGAAGCATTAAAAAAGCTTACCAGCAGGGAAAAGCACATCCTGACCATGCGTTTCTTTGAAGGTAAGACCCAGATGGAGGTTGCCGACGAAATCGGCATCAGCCAGGCTCAGGTCAGCAGACTGGAAAAGAACGCGTTGAAGTATATGAGAAAGTATGTTTGATTCTGGAAATTGCACAAAAGTAATAGATGCACCGGACTGCCTGTACGGACAGTTTGGTGTGTCTTTTTATTATGTTTTGAATGCGAAATAGAAAAGCTTCCGTCTTAACTTGAGGTTTTATTATAGAAAGGGTTGACGTACAACGTAAGTCATTATTGAAAGAAAAAATAATTTTCAAAATAGAATTGACACCTGAAACAGAACATGTTAAATTAGCATCATAATATCATATTAATCATATATGAATATCCTGAATTAATTGACCGAAACAATCGGAGATCAGTTAGGGTGAAAAATTTAGGAGGTTTATTATGAAAAACAGAATCATCACAGGTCTTTTCTTTCTCGTAACAGGTCTTTTGATCTCATTAGGTCCAACATATCTTTTTAAGGTTTGCGAAGCCATGGGAGATGACTTCATGAAATGCCATTGGACTGCGCGTGCTGAAATCGGAATTGGTCTTCTCATTGCTGTATTGGGTGTCATTTCCATCTTAGTTTCTTCGTTACCTATCAGACTGGGACTTCATATCGGAGCGGGGTTGACTGGGATCTTGGCGGCGTCAGTCCCAACGGTTTTGATTGGGGTATGCGCCATGCCGGGCATGAATTGTCACGCGATTGCGGCCCCTTCTATTTTGGTCATCAGTCTCCTGGTAATAATCGTATCCGTCGTTAACAGTATTTACCTCATTCGTCAGAACACAAAAAACACCGAGGAAATGGATCAGAAAAGCAACGATGTATCAAGCCGGGAGGAACAATGAGCCAGCAGAAGCAAAGCCCAAATGGAAACCGGAAGAGACTCGGAATTTTAACGATCGCCCGCTGCAATCTGAAAAAGAAAGCGGTTCGTACCTCTTGTCTTATGGGGCTGGTGGCAGTTTTATCCTTTACACTCTTTTCGGGCTTGATTCTCACCACAAGTCTCAGAGGGGGACTGGACAGTATGCGGCAGCGTCTGGGAGCGGATTTTATGGTGGTCCCCGACGGAAACCAGGCCAAGTTTGAAGGCGCTCTCTTAAGAGGGGAGCCGGGTACCTTCTATTTTGGAAAAGATACGGAAAAGATTCTTTCCGGAATCGATGGAATTGTCAAAACAACGCCACAGTTCTTCATCACGTCCCTTTCCACAGACTGTTGTTCCTATCAGGTGCAGCTTATTGGCTATGAACCGAAAACAGATTTTGTAATCGCTCCTTGGATTTCGGGCCAGCTGCAAAAGGACTTGGAGAAAGGGGAACTTGTGGTCGGCTCTAAACTGGATAACAAAGTGGGGGATACCCTGAAGTTTTTTGGTTGTGAGTATGTGGTTGCAGGGCGGCTGGAGGAAACCGGAATGGGATTTGACACCTCTGTATTCATGAATTTTGATACGGCACAGAACGTTCTGGATCATGCAAGGGAAAAAGGAATTAACTATCGATTCAACAATGGGGACTCTATTTCTGCCGTTATGGTCAAAGCAGAAGACGGCTACGATGCGCCGGTGATCAACAATACCATCGTGGACCGGCTGAGAGAAGCAGGGATCAAGGCGGATGTGGTGGCGTCTCGGACAATTTTGACTACAGCAGCAGATCATATCAAACAATT
The DNA here is from genome assembly GCA_015243575.1 of Clostridiales bacterium. Lineage (NCBI taxonomy): Bacteria > Bacillati > Bacillota > Clostridia > Peptostreptococcales > Anaerovoracaceae > Anoxybacterium > Anoxybacterium hadale. The sequence continues at coordinate 1,706,162 of CP042469.1, read as the reverse complement.
CATCGTTTATGTAAAGGTTTTCTCCGTGATGCTTTGGGTACTGACTGCGGCCCTTCTTTCCGTTGTATTTACCTTCTCTGTCCATGAGAGGAAAAAGGAGATCGCAGTGCTCAGAATATTAGGGGCAACCAAAGGAAAGCTGATGCAGCTCATTTTCGGGGAGGCTGCCCTCATCGGTGCCGGAGGTTCTCTGATTGGACTGATCCTGGCATTTCTTATTCTCTTTCCTTTCGGCAACTTGATTTCTCTGAAGTTGAATCTTCCGTTTGTGCTGCCATCCCCCCAATGGATTGCGCTTCTGTCCATGTTGAGTTTTCTGCTCACCGGCGCAGCCGGGCCTGCTGCCTCGGTATTTTCGGCGTACCGCATTGTGAAAAATGAGATACATGCAACTATGAGAGAGGGGGAATAGGGATGCTGCTTGAGGTAAATCAACTGACCAAAGAATATAAAAGAGGAAGGGGAACCTTTCGCGCTGTAGATGAAGTAAGCTTTGCCATGTCTGAAGGGGAATTTGTCTCTATCCGGGGGCGGTCTGGCAGTGGTAAGAGCACGCTGGTGAATCTCATTACAGGTCTGTTAAGACCCACAGGAGGTTCGGTTTTCCTGGATGGTCAAAATGTTTTTGAGCTGGACGATCAGAAGTATTCCTACCTAAGAAATTCGAGGCTGGGTTATGTTCCTCAGGGGCAGAGTGCTCTGTCAAATCTGACCGTAATGGATAATCTAAGGCTGCCATTTTTTTTAAATAAGAGAAACGGCGAGCCGTCTGAGCGGGCTGCTGCTCTTTTAGAGCAGGTAGGAATCTCCCATCTTGTAAAGGCGTATCCTGCTCAGCTTTCTGGAGGAGAGTTGAAACGAGTAGCCATTGCACGGGCGTTGATCCTATCGCCAGAACTTTTGATTGCCGATGAACCGACTTCTGATTTGGACCTTCAGACAACGAAAGAGGTACTGGAATTGCTTGCATCAGTGGCTCAAAGAGGAACCGCGGTGCTGATGGTAACCCATGAAGCGGAGGCTTCGGAATACTGCGGCAGAACCCTTTTTATGGAGTCTGGAAAACTAGTATAAACAGCACGAAATAACCTTATGTTTTGCTTACCTATCTGAAAAAAAGTTATGAAAAGGTGTTGACAGATTCAATATTACATGTTAAATTTAATACATATTATTCATATGGAAATACTATGATTGACCGAAAAAATCAGAGATCAAGTAAGAATTCCGGCATTTGCCGCTCTCTTGCTTGATTTTTTTTTCGGAATGAATGAACGAAAAGGAGTGTACTGAATTATGAACGCGAAACGTGTCTCGAATTTTTTCAAGGCGGCAGTGCTTGTACTATCCCTGACTGTGGCTTTGACTGCTTGCGGTACAAAGGCGAATACAGGAGCTGGTTCTTCCGCTCCTGATGCACAAGAACCTCAATTCAAATACGGAAAGATTGATATCCCAGGCAAGGATGGTGCTCTTTGCGGTGCACCCATCTACATAGCCTTTGAGAAGGGCTTCTTTGCAGAAGAGGGCTTTGATGTCAACCTGATTTCTGCCGATACGGAAACCAGAAAAATCGGTTTGAACAACGGTAATATTCCTATTGTAAACGGAGATTTTCAATTCTTCCCATCGATTGAGGAAGGTGTCAAGGTGAAGGTGGTTGACGGTTTGCATGATGGTTGTATCAAGTTTGTCGTTGCCAAGGATTCACCAATTTCCGGAGTAGATGACCTGAAGGGCAAGAAAATCGCTGTTGATGAAATTGGCGGAACGCCTCATCAGGTTGCCAGTGTATGGCTCGAAAAAGCAGGCATATCTGCGCGCCAGGAGGACAATGAGGTTACCTTCCTGCCTTATTCCGATGGAAATCTGGAGCTTGAGGCAGTTCGAAACGGTGATGCAGATGTAGCTGCGTTGTGGGATCCTCTGGGTTCCATTGCAGAGGAATCGGGTGAATTTAAGTTGATCTTTGATCTTTCCACAGATCCCACCTTTGCAGGAAAATACTGCTGCTTCCTATACGCTTCGGAAAAAGTGCTGAAGGACGATCCTGAAAAAGTTGCCGCGATCCTTCGCGCATATAATAAGGCCCAGGCTTGGATTGCAGCAAACCCGGAAGAAACCGTTGAAATAATAGGGGATAAAAAATATTCGGCAATAGATGACAAAGACCTTGCTGTCAGACTGATCAAGAGCTATGCTTATCCGTCATCTGAGGAACAGGCTGCAGGGACCAATGTAAGAGGAGATGTTCTTTACTTTGTTCAGGAGCTTAAGAGCATTGGATATCTAAAAACCAACGATGCAGAGGCATTCACAGACCAGATCTATTATGACGTAAAATCAAAATAGAAAAAGAAGGAACGATCTCAGGAGGATACCAAGTGAGCATCAATTTATTAAAAAACAGATCAATCTTAGCGCCTTCATTTAAATGGAGGCGCCTGCCTCAGAACAGCATAACGGCTAGACCAAACACCTTGCCCGCAGATAATAGGATTCTGCCCTCACATCATATTTCTAACGCACGTTATCTGCTCAGTGTACTTTTCACTGCCTCAGGATTGCTTCTTGCACAGCTGGCAAATTGGTATTTTCCTCAGCTTGCGGAAGTTGAAATCAAGACATATGAAATCAATTTGTTTGAGGTGGTCCATTTCAAGTTAAATATTATGGGTGCATACAGCATCGTACTGTTTGGCATGATCTTTATTTATCTCGTGATTGGGATATACTCGTATTTCAACTCGGATAGGCGCATCAAATACCTCCAGCGGGCACCGTTTCGTTTTGTAAGCGGGATTGGGCTGGCGCTCTGGGAGATTCTCGGTACAAAGACCCTGCTGCTGCCCCAGCCCTTTTTCCCGGGGCCCTCAAGAATACTGGAAGCACTTTTGATGGAAGGCGGATTTGTCTTTGAGAATACGTTGTACTCCTTAAGACTATTTACAGCGGGTTTTGTATCAGGCGTGGTGATTGGCGTGGTCACCGGTATTTTAATTGGCTGGTTTCCCAAGGTATATTACTGGGTCTATCCCGTATTAAAAATTACCGGGGTGATTCCTGCTGTGGCATGGATGCCCTTCGCCCTGACCTTGTTTCCTTCACCTTTTCTCGCCGCAACCTTCCTCATTGTCATATCGGCGTGGTTCCCGGTTGCGTTTTTAACCGCACAGGGCATTGCAAGCACGCAGAAGGTTTACTATGAAGTTGCAAAGACGCTGGGTGCACGAACCTCATTCCTCGTGTTTCGGGTTGCGATTCCCAATGCAATGCCTCACATATTTACGGGAATTTCCACAGCCAACGCCTATGCGTTTACCACGCTGGTCATTTCGGAAATGATGGGCCAGCCGGGTGGTCTGGGATATTACATCAATGCATCTAGAGTCTGGTCTGCATATTACAAGGTGTTTGCTGCGATTATCATCATGGCGATTCTGTTTTCTCTGATCATGTGGGGAATCGGAGCGATACAAAGGTGGGCGCTGCGATGGCAGAGAGGGCTTGTGAAATGAGAGAATTAATTGAAATTCAGAACGTTTTTCGCACATATGTTGACGATAAGGAGAATCAAGTAGAAGCACTGTTTGACGTAAATCTTTCCGTTAGGGAGGGAGAATTCATCAGCATTATCGGACCTTCAGGGTGTGGCAAAACCACTCTGCTGAGGCTTCTGGCCGGTCTTGATGCTCCCACTTCGGGAGCTCTCTCCATCAACGGACATGAGATCAAATCGCCTGACCCGGAGCGGGGGTATGTCTTCCAGCAGGGAAGCCTCTTTCCGTGGCTCACTGTGGAAAAAAACATCGCATCGGGCCTGAAAGCCAGAGGCGTTTATCAGAAACAAAAACAAGATATTTCCCATTATATACAATTGATCGGCTTAGCGGGATTTGAAAAGTCATATCCCCATCAGATCTCAGGAGGAATGGCACAGAGAGTAGCCATTGCAAGGGCGCTGATCAACAGGCCCGCAGCTTTACTGCTCGATGAGCCCATGGGAGCCCTGGATTCTTTCACCAGGGCAGATTTGCAGGAAAAACTTCTGGAGCTTTGGAAGAAGAACCATACAACAATGATTCTGGTAACCCATGACGTAGATGAAGCAATCTTTTTGAGCGACCGTATCGTCATTATGACACCCAGGCCTGGACAGATCAGCGAAATCCTCAAAATAGATCTGCCAAGACCCAGGGATCGAGCAGGGATCGACTTCGCAGGAATCAGAAGCAGTATTCTTGAAAAACTGCATCTTGCAAGTACCCGGCAGCCGCCGGAGTATGAGATATAAATTGCATTCCCAACTCTTTCTCATACATGGAATCCGGGGCAGGTTTTGTACCTCCTCGGATTTCATGGCAATAGAATACAGGGAGATTTATTTGCTGGGCAATCCTACCACATGATCCGTATTATTTGTGGAAAAAAGTTCGCCTAAACCCATTGACAAAGAAAGTCTGAAGTGTTAGATTTAATTTAAAAATTAAAGCATATAAATCATATAGAAATAGTATGAATATAAATAAGCGTTCCAATTCGAAAGCGGGAGGGATTCCAATGAAGGGGAAAAAGAAGGATGAGTACATTGAATTCTTAATAAAACTTCTCAAAGAAATCGAAAACGGCTCAATTTCCATTGTGAAACAGGACGGCGTGGTTTTGAATATTATTGCTAAGGAATCGTAGGTACGCTCTAATTTACGGGAGGTGATGTGTATGGAAGAAAAAAAACCAGTTAAAAAAGCAATTTCAGAAGAAAATCTAAGGCGATTGTTTGCATACATAGACAGCATTCAGTTTGGGACTGTTACACTGATCATTCAAAACGGTGAAGTGGTTCAGATTGAGAAGATGGAAAAGTTCAAATTAAGATGAAAATGTTCAAATATCAAGATGATAAATAAGTTCAAGTACAATAATGAAATTATAAAATATCAAAATTGAGATGATTGACCGTAAGAACGGAGAGCAAGCTCAGCAATGCAGCGCAGAGGCGTTGACATTCATTGGCTTGCTTTTTTTATTTCTGCGGGATTTATGCAGGAAATATCGCAAGAGCGATATTGACGGAATTTATCGAAAGTAAAGGAGATCATGCCATGACAGACAAAACAAGAGCACTTGGGTTTGACACCCGTAAGGTCCGTGCCGGATATCGTTCTGAGGATCACAACTATGCGGTAGCCGTTCCAATCTACCAGACTGCATCCTACGATCTGGGTTCAGTGGAGCGGGGGCGAAGATTATTTCAGTTGGAAGAGGTGGGAAGTATCTATACGAGAATCGGATCACCGACAGCAGCAATTTTAGAAGAACGGGTCGCACAGCTGGATGGAGGAACTGCGGCCATCGCACTGGCTTCCGGCATGGCAGCAATCTCTTACACCCTTTTGCAGCTTACGGAAGGCGGCGGAAGAGTGCTGTCTTTGCCTAATCTTTACGGAGGAACCATTGACAGCTTTCTAAGAGTATTTCCTTCTCTGGGGGTCAAAATCGACTACCCGGAAGACATCCACGATCCAATATCTTATGAGGCTGCCATCACCCCGGATACGAAACTGATCTTTATTGAAAGCATATCCAATCCAAATGCGGAACTCTTTGATATCGAAGGAATTGCGGAGGTTGCCCATAAGCACGGAATCCCTCTTGTCGTCGATAACACCTTTGCAACGCCATACCTGTTCAACCCCTTCGATTACGGAGCGGATCTTGTGATCTACTCTGCAACAAAGGCGCTGAACGGACACGGCAACACCATTGCAGGGGTTATCGTGGAAAATAGTAAATTCAACTGGGGAAGCGGCAAATATCCGCAATTTGAAGAAAAGCTTCACGTGCTCAGAACCGTGAGCGGGGAAGCTCGCTCCTTCATAGAGGCTGCGCCCGGTGCGGTATTCACCACGAGAATTCGTTTAAATTACCTGAATCACCTTGGGGCAGCGTTAAGTCCATTTGATGCATTTCTCATTTTGCAGGGAATTGAAACCTTGTCTGAGAGGGTTGCGAAACAGGTGAGCAGTGCAAAAAAACTCATTACATACCTTGAGACAAAAAAGGAGGTTCTTTGGGTGAAGCATCCTGAGGCGAAAGACAGCCCTTACAAAGAATTGGCTGCCCGTTATTTTCCAAAAGGAACGGGCTCTATCTTTACCTTTGGTTATGGAAAAACAAAGGAACAGAGAGATCAATTTATCGACGCTTTGGAGCTGTTTTCCTTCCATGCCAACGTGGGAGATGCGAGGTCCATCCTGATTAACTCACCGGAAACAACCCATGGGGAGCTGAATGAGAAGCAGCAGGCCTTGGCGGATATTTCAACCGATACACTGCGAATTTCTGTGGGCCTTGAAGACCCTGAGGACTTAATCGCTGATCTGGAAAGAGCTTTTCAAATCGCGGCAGAAGAATAAGGAGCTCCTTGTGCCTGCCAACCGCAACTGTGGCTGTTAAAGGAATTCAGACACAACAGGTTATGTCAAAATGAAAAGGAGAAAGAGATGGGAAAAAAGTTAAAGCAAATAGCGATCTACGGAAAAGGCGGAATTGGGAAATCCACCACAACTTCCAATATCAGCGCGGCACTTTCGGATATGGGATATAAGGTGATGCAGTTTGGCTGCGATCCCAAGGCGGATTCCACCAATACGCTGAGAGATGGTACCTATATTCCTACGGTACTCGATCTTTTGAGAGAAAAGGGAACGGTGGATGCCCATGACGCAATTTTTCAGGGATATAACGGAATCTACTGCGTGGAAGCAGGAGGCCCGGCTCCGGGAGTGGGCTGTGCAGGCCGCGGCATTACCACAGCGGTTCAACTGTTGAAACAGCAGAAAATATTTGACGAACTGGATCTGGATTATGTGATCTACGATGTTTTGGGTGATGTAGTATGCGGTGGCTTCGCCGTACCCATCAGGGAAGGGATCGCAGAGCATGTTTTTACGGTGTCCTCCTCTGATTTTATGGCAATCTATGCGGCTAATAATCTCTTTAAAGGCATTCAAAAATACTCCAATTCAGGAGGGGCACTTTTGGGCGGCGTCATAGCCAATTCTATTGTATCACCTTATCAGCAGAAGATTATCGATGACTTTGTGGCCCGAACCAAAACCCAGGTTATGGAGTATGTTCCAAGATCCATCACAGTAACCCAGAGCGAATTATCCGGCAGAACCACAATAGAAGCGGCTCCTGATTCTGCCCAGGCAAAGATTTACCGAAATCTTGCAAAACGAATTGACGAACATACTCAGTCAACGGTTCCGGCGCCGCTGGATTCAAAGGAGCTGAAAGATTGGGCTGCCAAATGGGCAGATCTTCTTGTGGCAATCGAATCAGGAGAAATCCGGGGCGAGAGCGAAAGCATTTAGGAGGTGAAATCAATGGGCAATGTCAATCTGAAGGCCCCTGAGGTCACGGTACGGGAATTGAGACTCGGTTCCGTTACCGGATTTGCTGGTAGTGCAGAAGACCTGGTGGGGTGTGCCAGATGCGGAAAGCTGGCAGATAAATCGAGAAGCTTCAGTCAAACACTGGGCTGCTCCACAAGCAATGCCGCTTGCACGCTGATCCTGATTCAGGATGCGGCAGTCATCAGTCATGGACCGGTTGGCTGTGCAGGCTGCCTCCATGAGTTTGCCTTTACCTACCGGGTAAATGGCGTTCATCGAGGGCTTGAAAAAACAACACCAAGACATATCTACTCTACCGACCTGGAAGAGAAGGATACCATATACGGCGGAAACCAAAAGCTGGCTGATGCCATTAGGGAGGTTCACCGGAGAACCAATGTCAACGCCATCTTTATCATCACCACCTGCGCTTCCGGTATTATCGGCGATGATGTGGAAGGAATCGCAAACGAGGCAGAAGAAGAGCTGGGCATACCTGTGGTTGCTGTATTCTGCGAAGGGTTTCGTTCCAAGATATGGACTTCCGGTTTTGATGCGGGGTATCACGGCATTGCGAGAAAACTCATTAAACCTGCGGAGAGAAAACAGGAGGATTTGGTCAATATTATTAATTTCTGGGGAACCGACGTTTTTGCCCAGTGGTTTAAACGACTGAATCTCAGAACCAATTATCTGACTCCCTATGCAACCGTCGATCAGATCGCCCACTCTTCCGAGGCCATTGCAACGATGCAGATTTGTTCTACACTAGGCTCTTATCTGGGAGCTGCACTGGAGCAGTATTTCGGCGTAGAGGAAATCAAGACATCGCCGCCTTACGGAATCCCCCAGACAGAGCGCTGGTTTCGGGAGCTTGGCAGAATTACAAACCGAAAAGAAGAGGTTGAGATTTTCCTTGCGGAAGAACGGGAGCGTTGGCTTCCGAGAATTGAAGAACTGAGGGGTAAGCTGAAGGGAAAGACCGCTTATGTGACGGCGGGAGCATCCCACGGGCATTCTTTGCTGGCAATTCTGAAAGAGCTGGGAATGGAGCCACAGGGGGCTGCCATATTCCATCATGACCCGTTGTACGATAACGGCGCAGTAGAAGGGGATACGCTGCAGCATGTGGTTGAAGATTACGGCAACGTCAAAGCCTTCAATGTCTGCAATAAACAGGAATTCGAGCTGGTGAACATTCTTCACAGAGTAAGGCCGGATATCCTTCTTGCGAGACATGGGGGAATGACCCTATGGGGAGCAAAGTTTGGGATTCCTTCTCTCCTCATCGGAGATGAGCACTACGGTATGGGCTATCAGGGGCTAGTGAACTACGGGGAGAGAATTCTGGAAACCATTGAAAATGATGAATTTGTCAAAAATCTTGAGAAGCATGCCATCAATCCATATACAAAATGGTGGCTGAATCAGGATCCATATACATTCCTGGGAGGTGAAGCCGATGTCGTCGGTTATTGAGCAGCAGAGATTTACCTGTGCCATCGGTGCGATGCAAACTGTGGTAGCAATTCCAAGAGCAGTGCCGATATTACACTCCGGGCCGGGATGCGGAACCATGGTTGCAGGCTTTTTCGAACGTTCCACTGGTTATGCAGGGGGAAGTACAGCGCCCTGCACCAATTTCAGCGAGTCAGAGGTGGTCTTTGGCGGAGAGGACCGATTGCGTAAGATCGTGGCGAATACCTACAAGGTTCTGGATACGGACCTTCAGGTTGTGCTGACGGGGTGCACCTCGGATATCGTCGGGGATGACATTGCAAATGTTACGAATGATTATGCAGAACAGGGTAAACCCATTGTCCATGTGGAGACAGGTGGTTTTAAGTCCAGCAACTACATTTCCCATTCCAATGTGATCATCGCTATCATCGACCAGTATACGAAACGGTATGGGGACTTGAACAAAGAAAAGAATCCAAGGCTGGTGAACGTGTTTGCCTCCATTCCTTATCAGGACCCTTTCTGGAAAGGAAACCTTTTCGAATTAAAGCGAATTCTGGAAGGCATCGGGCTGGAGGTAAATATCCTGTTTGGCCCTCACTCGAACGGGCTTACAGAATGGAAAGCAATACCTCAGGCAGGATTCAACATTCTCGTCTCCCCATGGTATGGGAAGGCGGTAGTGGAGCACCTGAAGGAGGAATTTGATCAGCCATTCTATCAGTTCCCTTATTTACCTATCGGCGGAAATGAAACAAATCGGTTTTTAGAAGGAGTGATCCAGTTTGCGGGTGAGCAGGGTGCAGAACTGGATTTGATCAAGGCCAAAAGCTTTATAAAAAGAGAAAACCAGGCATTTTACGAAGAGATTGATAATCTTGCAACCTTCCTGCTTGAGTTCCGATACGGTCTTCCCAACTTTGTCCATGTAATTCACGATGCGGGGTATGTGCTTGGAATCAATCGGTTTTTGCTCCATGAAGTAGGTATTGTACCAAAGGATCAGTATATCGTGGATAAGGTGCCGGAGGAATATCAGGATCAAATCCGCAGACTTTTGAAAGCAACCTCGGATAAAAAAGAAATTTCGTTAACGTTCAGTCCTGATGCCGGTCTGGCGCAGAACGATATCAGGACGAAACACTACAAGGGAAGAGGCTTGATCATCGGAAGCGGCTGGGATAAAGAACTGGCAAGAGAAAAGGAATATGATTTTCTACCTGCGGCAGCGCCCAGCCCTTACCGGCTTGTGCTCACAACCGGTTACGCTGGATATACAGGGGGACTTCGCCTCATCGAAGACATCTACGATGTGGTTCTGGCCAGCTACGCATAACAAAGCTTCTGGCTGGAAGGAAGGAGTCGCTGCAGCATCTGTGCGGTCAAGCGCTGCATGGAAACAGCGGCAACGACTGAATGAGAAAACAGCATTAAATTGATGTGCTAAGAAAGGGGGATTGAAATGAAATTTCGAATTGCTATGGCAAGTTCAAACGGAGCCGAGGTTGATCTGCACTTCGGCCACGCCAATGAATTTCAGATCTACGAAATTGACGGAGAAGCCCATCACTTCGTAGAATCCAGATATACGAGGCCGTGCTGTCAGCATCAAAGTCACAGCGCGAGCCGCTTTGACAAGGTGATCGAGCTGCTTTCCGATTGTGAGGCGATCTTTGTCAGCCAGATCGGGGGCGGTGCAGCAGATTATCTGATCTCAAAAGGAATCAGGGTATTTGAAGCACCTTATCGAATAGATGAGGTGCTTCAAATAACTCTAGAACAAGGGCTTCTTGATACGAGGGAACGACCATGAGACATCAATTGAAGACTCATCCCTGCTTCAATGAAGAGGCGCATCTGAAATACGGGAGAATTCATCTTCCCGTAAGCCCCAGCTGTAATATCCAGTGCGCTTTCTGCAGAAGAGGGGTCAATAAGACCGACCAGGTTCCCGGCTGCACCAATCGTGTGCTGTCACCGGAAGAGGCTCTCGTCATCCTGGGGAAAGCGCTGGAACTATGCCCGGAAATCAGGGTGGCAGGTGTTGCTGGCCCTGGAGACACCTTGGCTACTGATCATGCGTTTCGGACGTTTCTGCTGATTAAAGAGCAGTATCCTCAAATTCTTCGATGCTTGTCTACCAATGGGCTGCTTTTGCGGGAGCGGATTGAGCAAATCAAAGAAGCGGAAATCAATTCGATCACTGTGACCGTTAATTCCATTACGCCGGAAATTCAAAATGAAATCAATGAATTCGTTGTATATCACAATGAGGTTTTCAAGGGTATCGAGGCACAGAAGCTGCTCATTGAAGCGCAGCTGGAAGGAATTTGCAGAGCCGCATCAGAGACAGATGCAGTAATAAAGATCAATACGGTGCTGATTCCGGGGCTCAATGATGGAGAAATTGGCGCCATTGCCAAGGCTGCCAAAGAAGCAGGAGCGGTGATTCATAATATCATTCCTCTGATTCCCCAGCAGCGGATGGCTGACAGGCCAAAACCCAATTGTGAGGAATTGCATGCTGCAAGGATGGCGGCAATGCCTTATCTTGATGTTTTCCATCACTGCAAGCACTGCAGAGCCGATGCAGCGGGTGTGATGGGGAAAAACCATGATATCTCAGCACAGCTATATGGGGAAGAACGTCCGATTCAGGATATTTTTTCTCATGGATAATTCCTTGGGTTCAAATACTTTCTCCTATGGATCATCCACCACTCAGCATAAAAGCGCCATTCTCATAAAATTCATTTCCTATTCATATTTCAATGTAAAAAAATTAGTTGACACGTTGTAACAGAAACTATATAATTTCAATAACATAGTAAACATATTAAAATACTAGGAATTAAGGAGATTGAAACATGAAAAAATTAAGCAGAGCACTTATTATACTTTTCGGATTGGCACTGATATTCAGCTTTTCTGGCTGCGCTGAAAAAGCCTCAAGTGAAACAGGCGGCAGCGAACCTCAAGCAGAGGCAACATTACTTCAGGAAATTCAGGAGAAGGGCGTTCTAACGGTGGGCATAGAAGGCACCTATCCGCCTTATACGTATCACGATGAAAGCACAGATGAACTAAAAGGATACGATGTAGAAATCGCACAGGCCATCGCAGATAAACTTGGGGTCAAAACCGAATTTGTAGAGACCAAGTGGGACAGTATCATTGCGGGACTTGATGCGAAAAGGTATGATGCCATCATCAATCAGGTCAGCATCACACCGGAGCGTCAGGAAAAATACGATTTTTCAGAGCCCTATACATATACTAGGGGCGTATTGATTGTAAATGAAGATAACAGCAGCATTAAGTCCTTTGAAGATCTGAACGGAAAAAGCTCTGCTCAGACCGCTACCAGCAACTGGGCAGGAACTGCAGAATCCTTCGGTGCAACCATCGTTGGCACTGACGGCTTTAATCAGTCCATCGAGCTGGTATTAACAGGCAGAGCGGACGCTACTATTAACGACGATGTAACCTTCTATGATTATAAAAATGTTAAGAGTGATGCAAAGGTTAAAATCGCAGCTTATTCCGATGATATCAGTAAGAGCGCGGTGTTAATCAGAAAAGGCAATGAAGAATTTGTAAAAGCTGTGGATGATGCGCTGGCTGAACTGAGTGCAGAGGGTAAGCTGAAAGAGATCTCCGAAAAATATTTCGGTGTTGATGTCAGCCAGGAATAAGGAGTCGGCAGCATGTTTGACGAGAGGGTTATTAACATACTACAGGAATCTTTTGTTAAGATTTTAATTCCCGGGATTACTTACACCATACCGCTAACATTGGTATCCTTTGCCATCGGCCTTTTCATTGCGATTCTCGTCGCTTTGGTGCAGGTCAGTCACCTCAGAGTATTGAACCCTATCGTTAAGTTCTATGTTTGGGTCATCCGCGGTACGCCGCTTCTGGTGCAGCTGTTTATCATCTTTTACGGCCTGCCCAGTCTGGGAATTTTACTGAATGCCATTGTTGCAGCAATTATTGCCTTTTCCCTCAACGTAGGAGCATATGCATCTGAAACCTTAAGGGCGGCAATTTTATCTGTTCCAGCGGGGCAGATCGAAGCCGGATATTCTCTGGGAATGAATTATTTTCAGGTGCTTCACAGAATTATCCTGCCTCAGGCATTCAAAGTATCGGTGCCTCCTTTATTCAATTCGTTTATCAGTTTGGTGAAGGATACTTCACTTGCAGCGAACATCACCGTAACTGAGATGTTTATGGTATCTCAGCGGATTGCAGCAAAGACCTATGAACCTTTGGCGCTCTACTGTGAAGTTGCAGTGATCTATCTGATCTTCTGCACCGTGCTGACAAATGTACAGCACCGGGCAGAAAAGTGGCTGAAGCTGGAACAAGGTTGATAAGGAGTGGGCAGATGTTACAAATAAGAAATTTAAAAAAGAGATACGAAGATCTGCAAGTAATCAATGGAATCGATGTTGACATTGAATCAAACAAGACAACTGTAATTATCGGACCTTCAGGATCGGGAAAGACAACACTCTTGCGGTCCCTAAACCTGCTGACCATACCGGACAGCGGTGATATCAGCCTGAATGATACGACATTACGTTTCGGAGAAAAACGACCGCTTCAGAAAAAGCAGATGATCGAATTTAGAAAGAAAACCGGTATGGTGTTTCAGAGCTTCAACCTTTTCTCCCATCGGACGGTAATTGAAAATATTATTGAAGGACCGGTGACGGTATTGAAAAAGAAAAAGGCAGAAGCAATCCAAGAAGGAATGGTGCTTCTGGAAAAGGTAGGCCTTGCGGAAAAAGCCAATCAGTATCCGAGTCAGCTGTCCGGCGGTCAGCAGCAGAGAGTAGCAATTGCTCGGGCGCTGGCGATGAAACCAGAGGTTCTTCTCTTTGATGAGCCCACAAGTGCACTGGACCCCGAATTGGAAATCGAAGTTCTTGAGATTATCAAAACTCTTGTAAAGGAGCATTATACCATCGTAATTGTGACACACAAGATGGGCTTTGCCAAAGAAATCGCTGATCACGTGATCTTTCTAGAAAACGGAAACATTCTCGAGCAAGGAAGCTTTTCGTCACTCTACCAATCTGGAAATGAGCGCATCAATAAATTCTTGACCTCTTTGCAATGACGGAACGCGGTTTTCGGCAGCAGCCCGGGAACTGCGCTTCTCTCTCTGATAATAATTGGATGAAGCTATAAAAATATTAATTTCAGATGTGGATCAAGTTTTCCATACTTGATCCGCATCAGATATGTAAAGGAAGGGATATAAAATGAAAACTGAGACTGACATGCGTACCTTACTGATCCATGGAGGAATTGACGGAGATGATGTGACGGGAGCGGTCAACGTTCCGATTTATCAGACATCAACGTATGAGCAGAATGCCTTGGGCGAGCTGAGAGGCGGCTACGAATATTCCAGAAGTGCCAATCCTACCAGAAAAGCGCTGGAGGCATTGATTGCAGATCTGGAAAAGGGAACGGATGGGTTTGCCTTTGCATCAGGACTTGCAGCAATTACGGCAGTGTTTCACCTGTTCAAAAGCGGGGATACCATCGTCATATCGAATAATGTCTACGGAGGAACCTTCCGGCTGCTGAACAAAGTATTTCCGCAGTTTGGCTTGAACTTCAAAGTCGTGGATACCTCTGATCTGGAGGAAGTAAAGCAGGCTGTCTCGGAGGATGTAAAAGCATTTTTGATTGAATCCCCGGCAAATCCTTTAATGACCATCACCGATATTAAGGCGATTGCCGAAATCGCAAAGGAAAACGGCATTCTTACCATCGTTGATAATACCTTTATGACACCTTATCTGCAAAGACCGATTGAGCTTGGAGCGGATATTGTCGTTCATAGCGCAACAAAATATCTTGGAGGGCATAGCGACTTGATTGCGGGTCTTGCCGTCACAAACAACAAAGAACTGGCCGAACGTCTTGGTTTTACACAAAACGCCACCGGAGGAATTCTGCAGCCATTTGATTCATTCCTTCTGATCAGGGGAATCAAGACCCTCTCGGTCAGAATGGACCGTCATATTGAAAACGCCAGATACATTGCGGAATTTTTGAAAGACCATCCGGCGGCTGATCAGGTATATTATCCTGGATTAGCAGATTCAGACGGCTATGAGGTCAATCGCAGGCAGGCTGACGGCCCGGGAGCTATGATTTCCTTCCGTCTGAATGAAGGTTATGATCTGAAAAAATTCTATACTTCTTTAAAAGTTGCAAAGCTTGCTGAAAGCCTTGGCGGTGTAGAATCTCTTGTTTGCCATCCGGCATCCATGACTCATGCATCCATTCCTGAGGAAGTACGAGAAAAGGTTGGCATCACATATAATCTCGTTCGCTACTCACCCGGACTGGAAGCAAAGGAAGATTTGGTCAAAGATTTAGAGAATGCTTTCAAGGAGAGCAGGAGGTAATTCCATGGGAATGCAAACCTATTATAATGGTATTTGTGAATTGATTGGAAATACGCCATTACTGAAGCTGAACCATCTTGCGGTTCCCGATGGAGTGAATCTGTTTGCAAAACTGGAATATTACAACCCAGGCGGCAGCGTAAAAGACAGAATTGGTCTGTCCATGATTGAGGACGCAGAACGAAAGGGTTTCCTGCAGAAAGGCTCTACCATCATCGAAGCCACCGCCGGAAATACGGGACTAGGAATTGCTGTTGCAGCCATTAACAAGGGCTACCGAATTATTTTTGTGGTACCGGAAAAGTTCTCCGCGGAAAAACAGATTCTAATGAAAGCTCTGGGGGCTGAGATTATCAATACATCCAGAGAAGAGGGAATGCTGGGAGCCATGAACAAAGCCCGTGAGCTCAGAGAAGAAATCCCCGGAGCCATTGAGCTTGCACAGTTTGTCAATCCAGCAAATCCCAGGATTCATTACGAAGCCACCGGAGCGGAAATTTTCGCGGCTTTAGACGGAAACATTGATTATCTTGTAGCCGGGGCAGGAAGCGGAGGTACCTTTACAGGGGTGGTACGGTATCTAAAGGAACGAATCCCCAGCGTAAAGGGAATTCTAGTTGATCCTGAGGGCTCTACTATGGGCGGCGGCGATGCACACTGCTATAATATTGAAGGAATCGGCAATGACTTCATCCCCGAAACCATGGATATGAGCCTTGTGGACGATGTAATTAAGGTGACTGACATAGAAGCTTTCGATACAGTAAAGCTACTTGCCGCCAAGGAAGGACTGATTACAGGATCTTCCTCTGGAGCTGCCGCTGCTGCTGCACTCCGTCTGGCAAGTTATGCTTCAAGAGCCAATATTGTGACCATTCTTCCTGACCGGGGAGACCGGTATTTCAGTAAAAATATATTCGGTTGATTTTCATCTTCCGTGGTATTTTCAGACCCATTACATTTTGTGTTCATTTGTTTTTCCTTAATAAGTTTGGTATACTATCCTTTGTATTATTTCATAACCAATATATAACAATATAAGGCTGCCAAACTACCAAAGGGGATTTGAATCATTATGTACGATGAGGATGGAAAATCAGATAAAAACAATGCAATTGAAAAGACTTTATGTATCCTCAATTCTTTTGCCGATAGACCATATTCCTATTCTGCGAAGGAACTGAGTGACAAATTGGGCTTTAGTAAGCCTACTGTTCACAGAATTTTAAATACCCTGGAAGACGCAAATTATGTGAGGAAAAATTACGAAGGAAAATACACAGTAGGATACAAGGCATATCAGATGGGTATGATCTATGCCAACAATACGGACATTTATATGGAAATCCGCAGAGTGATTGAACATATCGCGAGTGCTACAGGTGAGCAGGTCGGGTACGCAGTTTTGGAAGGAACCGATGTGGTAAGCGTATATGAATCTCAAATGCAGGATACCCGGATCCGATATTTGGCAGGAGCCATTTACCCGGTTAACAGCGGATGCTATGGAAAAGTTTTGATGACCTTTTCCCATTCAGATGAAGCATTGAGTGAAATTGTGCCGAAATTAGAGCTGAAACAAGTGTCCCCTGGGGCTATTATGGATCATCAGCAGCTGCTGGAAGAGTACAGAGCCATCAGAAAACGAGGGTATGGTGAAAGCGCAGACGAGTATTTAGATGGTACAGTGGGTCTAGGGGTTCCAGTTTTTAAAAAGGATGGCAGTTTAGCTGGGTGCATTGCTTTGGGTGCAATCAAATCTTCAACTTTAGAATCAAAAAAAGAGCATTGGCTGGAGGAAATTTTTAAAGGAGCAGAGGAACTACGAGAAATTCTTCTTTAAAATCAGCGTGGGAAACGAGAAGTGAGGCCGTTGTGAGATGAAATATCTTGCAGCGGCCTTTTATTATTAAGATTCCTGCTAGTCCATTTTTATTTGTTTTCTGTATCCATTTTAGATCCAATTGAATCATTTCTAAATTTTCAAAAAATTCATTGACCCCGTAAAACCTCGGTGATATACTATTAAAAACTTAATAGTCCACAATATAGAATTGAGTCCATAATACGGAATGTAATGAGAAGCTGTTATAATATCGAAAAAAATATTGTATGAAAGTGGTTGAAAAACATGTTTGACATTATCATCAAAAGCGGGAGCTATCCTAATTATCAAGCACAAGAAATGATAAAAGCTGACATTGGAATCAAGGACGGGAAAATTGCGAAAATCGGATGCATATCAGAATCAGCAGAAACTGTAATTGATGCAGCAGGAAAGATTGTTGCACCGGGATTTATTGATATCCATATGCATGAGGAAGATTTCGCACGGGAAGGCGAGAAATACATAATTTCTGAAATGATGCTGAGAATGGGTGTCACCACATGTCTGGGAGGCAATTGTGGTGTGCAATATCAGAATTTGAAGGCATTCAAAGAGACCATCAGCGGTTTGGGCGGTGCTCCGGTGAATTATCTGATGCTGGTGGGTTACAACTCTCACCGAAGCAAGGCAGGTATTAATAAATATGAAAAGGCTGATGAAGAGCAGCAGAAGCTGCTTCTTATGCAAATGAGGAAAGAATTAGAGGAAGGGGCCTTTGGCTTCTCTTTCGGAATCGAATACGACCCGGGTATGGACACCGAAGAAATTATGAACATTTTAGGAAATATTGATGACAGTAATTTATTTGTTTCAGCTCACTACAGATGGGATTCGGTTCGGGCGATAGATTCCATAACAGAGATGATTCAAATTGCTGATCAATCAAATATGAAATTTCAGATTTCGCATTTGAGCAGCTGCGCAGCCATGGGACAAATGAAATCTGTGCTGGATCTGCTCAATCAAGAGATAATGAGAAATCCTAAAATTAACTATGATACTTACCCTTACCATGCATTCTCAACCCATATCGGGTCAGCTGTATTTGATGAAGGCTGCTTTGAAAACTGGGGTAAATCCTATGACAAGATTCTAATCACCGATGGCAAATATAAAAATCAATTTTGTAATAAAGAACGATTTGAAGAAATTAGAAAAGAGACCCCCCAAATGCTGGTCGTGGCCTTTGTGATGAACGAGGATGAAATCGCTGAAGCAATCGCAAACCCCCATGGAATGATTGCCAGCGATGGGATTATCAATAATGGCAATGGGCATCCGCGTGCCGCAGGCGCTTTTCCCAGAGTCTTGGGGAAATATGTAAGAGAAGACAAGGTAATTTCCTTAATGGATGCATTAAGAAAGATGACGATTGAGCCTGCAAAACGGCTGGATTTACAATCTAAGGGTCAGATCATCGAGGGCGGGGATGCAGATATAACCATTTTTGATCCTGATACCATTCAGGACGGAGCAGATTTTACTGAGTTAAAACCTCCTGTCGGCATCGATTATGTCATCGTAAATGGGAAAATAGCGGTGGATCACAATCATATTGTCAATGGTAAAGCAGGCAGATTTATATCATATCAATCATTTTTTTAGAGGTTCCAATTCCATTTTATGAATTTTTTTAGTTTTTAATGTTTCTTAAAGGAGGTAACGAAATATGCAAGAAAAGAAGAAATTGAAGGTACCACATGTGTATGTGCTGTTATTGTCAATTATCCTAGTTTGTTCGGCTCTAACTTATATTGTACCGGCCGGAAATTATGACATGATGACAATTGAGACAGGAAACGGAACAAGAGACGTAGTTGATCCGGCAACGTATCACAGCGTGGAAAGCTCCCCAGTTGGATTAATGGGTTTTCTATCGTCAGTACCAAGGGGTATGAATGAAGCTGCAGGAATTATATTTTTTATATTTATTGTTGGAGGCAGCTTCGGCGTGCTGCAGGATACCGGAGCAATCGAGGCTGGGTTGGGAAGATTAACCCGCACCTTTGCAGGAAAAGAAACACTTCTAATTCCAGTAATCATGATTGCTTTTGCCTTTGGAGGTTCTGTTATCGGCATGGCAGAAGAAACCTTGCCGTTTATCCCTATCATGGTAAGCTTATGCATTGCATTGGGATTTGACTCTATCACCGGTACGGCTATTGTGCTTATGGGAGCAGGGGCTGGTTTTGCGGGAGCCTTTATGAATCCTTTTACAATCGGCGTTGCCCAAGGAATTGCAGAGCTACCAATGTTCTCGGGTTTACAGTTTAGACTGGTCGTCTTTGTTGTAATGGTTGCCATCGCGATTGTATTTGTTATGCGCTATGCAAGCAAAATCAAAGCGAATCCACAACTAAGCCCCATGTATGAAATTGACAGACAAAGAGAAGATAATCTTGATCTTGATAATTTACATGAATTTGGCGGTAAAGAAAAGCTAATCCTCTTAGTATTTGTAGTTTCCATTGCGCTTTTAATCTACGGCGTTATTACATATGGTTGGTATTTCAATGAGATTTCCGCCTTGTTTTTGGGCATGGCCATCATTGTTGGATTGATTGGCAAAATGGGCTTGAACGGCTTTGCAGAATCACTGGGTAAGGGAATGGCGGCAGTCGCGGCAGGTGCTCTAATTGTAGGTTTTGCCAGAGGGATTCTGGTTGTATTGACAGACGGGAATATTATCCATACAATTTTATATTCTGCTGCAAACCTGCTTTCTACATTACCATCAGCAGTGACTGCAATCGGTATGTACATCTTCCAATGTCTGTTGAATTTCATTATTCCGTCGGGAAGCGGACAGGCAGCAGTCTCCATTCCGCTGATGGCACCATTGTCAGACATGGTTGGCGTAACGAGACAAACCGCGGTTTTGGCTTATCAGCTTGGAGATGGAATCTCCAACATCTTTACACCGACTTCCGGATATTTCATGGCAGGACTAGCCCTCGCAAAGATTCCATGGACAAAGTGGGCGAAGTGGATTTTGCCGGCAATTATCACGTGGTATCTGGCAGGAGCAGTATTTGTAGTAGTTGCCCAGATGATTCAATACGGGCCCTTCTAGGCTGCACAGAAAGGTCAGGCAAGGAGATAATGCAGAGAGTTTGAGACTTGACTCTTTCTATCTGCTCTGATCGTGAATTGGGAATTGAACCTGTTATACTGTTTCCATATGAATCATAGATTTATTGTGGAACGAAAGAATACGATAAAACCAAGTAGATGCTCCTCCTTGAAGGGACGGTTTCTGATAAACTGATTCCCTGCAAGGGGGAGATTTTTTCTCAGCAGCTTTATTGCAGCTTCAGCCTTTTGTCGCTTATAAATTGGAAACATGCTTTACAAGTAGAAACATGCTTTTCAATTGGACCATTGTATCTTTTCACAGAAAGTGTCATAATGATGGTTGATGAACCAGCATAAATGAATTCATAAGAGGTTTAATATTGGATAATTTTATATACAGCTTGAATGCTACCGTTCCGGTATTTGTAGTAATGATTGTGGGATGGCTTTTAAAACAAAAGGGGATGCTGAATGATAATTTCGTTAATGTAGCCGATCGGTTCAATTTTAAAGTTACGCTTCCCATTCTTTTGTTCCGGGACATTTCAGCCATGGATATCAAGTCTGATTTTAACTTGACCTTCTTTCTATACTGTATGATTGCAACCAGCATCTGCTTTGCCGCTATTTGGTTCTTTGCAGAGCTTTTTCTCAAGGATAAAAGCCTTATAGGCAGTTTTGTACAGGGATCGTTCCGAGGAAGCATGGCGGTACTAGGAATCGCATTTGTTCAAAATATCTACGGAAATGCTGGTTTGGCGCCATTGATGATCGTTGCCGCAGTTCCGCTTTACAATATTTTTTCTGTTGTGGTCTTAACCATTAGAGGGGAAACGTGCGGGGAAGGTGTCAGCAGCAGGGTTCGGGCATCTCTCGTAGGGATTATTACCAACCCGATTATCATTGCAATCTTTGCTGGGCTTCCTTTTTCCTTGTTGGAGGTTGAATTGCCCGGAATTGCGCTAAAAAGCTTGAATAACTTCGCAAATATGGCCACACCCCTTGCGCTCATTGCAATTGGTGCCGGTTTTCAGCTTCATCAAGCGCTTGGGAAATTTAATATTGCGGTAGCTGCTTCTTTTATTAAACTGATTCTTCAACCGGCGATTTTCCTCCCGGTGGCAGTGATGTTAGGCTTTCGGGATCAGGCGATGATTGCTGTTTTGATTATGCTGGGGGCACCAGCTACACCCACTTGCTATATCATGGCAAAAAATATGGGAAACGACAGTGTTTTGGCTTCCGGTATCGTAGTTTTATCCATGCTCATATCACCCATTTCAATAACCTTATGGATCTATATTCTAAAAACCATGGCTTATATTTAGGGGAACACTGGTGATTCGGTGTGCCCAATCAGTCTGAGTAACCGGTTCTAGCATCCGGTCGGGCTTTAAAAGATGAGTGAGAAGGTGAACGGCTTGCAGGATATTAATACCCTTTGGATCATCATTTGTGCTTGCTTCGTATTCTTTATGCAGGCGGGGTTTATCTGCTATGAGGTTGGCTTTGTACAGAGCAAAAATGTTATCTCTGTGGCCATCGAAAATCTTTTGACATTTATGATCACAACCATTGGATTCAGTCTGATCGGCTTTCCATTAATGTTCGGACAAACTTGGAAGGGTGTCATTGGAAATAGCTTTTGGCACTTTGTCGGCATTCAGGAAGCATCTCCTTTGGGATATGCCTTTGTGTTTTTTGAGCTGATGTTTGCAGCGACGGCAGTGACGATCTTTGCCGGTTCTATGTCCGAGCGGACGAAACTTTTCCCCCTTCAGATTGCTGCAGTGATCAGTGCAGCTTTGATTTTTCCTGTATATGGCCATTGGGTCTGGGGCGGATTGTTTCTGAAACAGGATACCTGGCTGGCCTCTCTTGGATTTATTGACTTTGCCGGAGCCACAGTAGTTCATACGACCGCAGGATTTATTGCACTTGCTGGTTTGATGGCTGTCGGGAAGAGGAACAAACCCAGAAATAGCCGATCAAATATTCCCTTTGCTGCATTGGGTGTCTTTATTTTGTGGTTTGCCTGGTTTGGTTTCAACGGAGGAAGCATCCTCGCATTCAACGATAAAGTGGGACTTATCCTTCTCAATACAAATCTTGCAGCCGCCTCCGGAATGGCAGGTGCTTTGATAGCTAATCTGATGCTTTCCAGGAATGGGGGTTATCTGATTTCAATTTTCAATGGGACCTTAGGCGGGCTAGTTGCTATAACTGCTGCTTCCTATTATCTTGAACCTATGTCTGCACTAATCATCGGCTTGCTCTCGGGAATGGCAGTGGATCTTTCCAGCTATCTTCTGGACAAAGCTGGCATAGACGATGCGGTGGGTGCGGTTCCTATTCACCTGTTTGGCGGGATCGCTGGGACTCTTTTACTGCCTTTTTTCATGAAAGCAGAGATGCTGCATACTTCGGATCGACTAAGCCAATTTCTAGTCCAGCTGCTTGGTCTTGGTGTCAACTTCTGCTGGGCGTTTGGAATGGCCTATTTGATGTTTCGCCTCATAGACAAGACGATGGGTCTTCGCGTAACAGTAGAGGAGGAAGAAAAAGGGCTGAATATCGTCGAATTTGCCGATATCTATTCTTGGGAAAAATATATGGAGATCAGTGGATATGAGCGGGAAATTAATGATAAGAATGAACTTCTTAGAAAACAAGCCCGCCTTCTTGCAGTGACAGAGGAGCAGGAAAAGACCAAGCTTGCAAGAGATCTTCATGACGGTGTGGGGCAAAGTCTCGCAGCTTTAAAGCTAATACTGGGCATGACAAAAAAACAGCTGGAATCATCTGCTAAGGATCAGGAGCGGTGCGGAAATACAAACGACAAGCAGCGCAGGAGTGTCCTCCAAAATACGGAGAAGGCAGTGGCGTTGACAGAGAATTCCATCTCGGAGATCAGGAATGTTCTCAACAATCTGAAACCAAAACCGCTTGCCGAAAATGGCCTTGCGGGAGGGCTGACTGCAATGACCGAGGATATCAATCATACGGGAACGCTCAGCTGCTCTTTGACCATAGCAAAACCGATTCCTCACTTTGATGAGACAGTCACCTTAAACATCTACCGTGTCATACAGGAAGCACTGACCAACGTGGTCAAGCATGCTGATGCCAAACAAGTTGAAATTATAGCAGGCGTAGTGTCTGGAATCCAATGCGCAGGTAGTGCAGGATCTGAAATCTATGCCTTTCATATTCTGGATGACGGAATTGGTTTTGAAGTAAACAGAGGGGAATGCGGTGTTGGGATTCCTTCTATGGAGGATCGGATTAAGATGCTTGGCGGTAATTTCAGGATTGAAAGTACTGCGGGAAAGGGAACGAGAATTATCGTGGAGGTGCCGGTTACAGATGAGTGATAAAATAAAAATCTATCTGGCGGATGATCATAAAATCCTGCGGGAATCCCTGAATATCCTTCTTGGGCAGGAAGAGGACATTCATGTGGTGGGAGAGGCAGATGACGGTCTTACGGTGGAAGAGGGAATGAGAACTGCAGGAGCAGATGTCCTGATTCTTGATATATCCATGCCAAAACGGAGCGGACTGGATGTGGCTAAAAACCTTACCAGACAATTCCCAGACCTTAAGATTATCTTTCTCACTATGCATAAAAGCGAGGAAATTGTGGCGGAGGCCTTTGAAAGCGGCGCAAAGGGGTATGTGCTGAAGGAAAATGCATTTGAGGAGCTGATTAAAGCAATTCACACAGTGCAAAAGGGTAAAATCTACGTTTCCTCAGAGCTTTCCCCGATCCTCCTGCACGGATTTTTGTCCAACGAGCGGCGGGGAAGCGATTTGTCTCTGCGGGAACGGGAAATTTTAAAACTGCTGGCAGAGGGGTACAGCAATAAGGAAATTTCCGATATGCTTATGATCTCCGTCAAAACTGTCGAGACCCATCGGGCAAACATTATGCGGAAGAATAACTTCAAAAATATCACCGAACTGGTTCTTTATGCAGCCAGAAACCATCTGATCGAAATATAAAGGATTTTCCTGATTAAAATAAGGGTTTTGCGGTATTTCCACAGAACCCTTATTTTTTTATGATGAAGATGAATTCATAATCTGCGGAGAAGCTGATTGAATTAGTGCCATAAGAGCAGCTTTTCAACCTGTTCGGCCCCTCATTGATCAGCTTTCCCTATTCAAATAAGAGGAAGGAAGTGACTGAAATGATCAACAGCGGTGATACAGCATTTATTATTATATGCGCTGCTTTGGTATGTCTGATGACGCCTGGTCTTGCATTCTTTTATGGCGGACTGGTTTCACGAAAAAACGTATTGACCATCATGATGCAGAGTTTTATCTCTATGGGGGTGGTAACGATTATATGGGTTCTGGTTGGTTTTTCTCTGACCTTTGGCCCGGATATCGGTGGTATCATAGGAGGCCTCAAGTATGCCTTGCTTCAGGGGGTTGGAATGGCACCCAATGAAACCTATGGCTCGACGATTCCGTTTTTAACCTTTTTCAGTTATCAGCAGATGTTTGCCATCATAACACCGGCATTGATAACGGGAGCCTTTGCCGATCGGGTTAACTTTAAAAGTTATCTGATTTTTCTTGTTGCATGGAGCTTTTTAATCTATATTCCGCTTGCACATTGGGTTTGGGGCGGCGGCTTTCTCCAACAGCTTGGAGTTGTTGATTTTGCGGGAGGTATTGTTGTTCACGCCAGTGCCGGTCTTGCAGCTCTTGCATCGGTTCTTTTCGTCGGTAAGAGAAATCTTACTGAGGATCAGAAGGAACCTCACAATATCACGTATGTGGCATTGGGCACAGGTCTGCTCTGGTTCGGCTGGTTTGGATTTAATGCAGGCGGCGCGTTGGGAGCGAATGCCGTTGCATCGGTAGCATTTATTAATACTGACATTGCAGCATCTGTAGCAATGATCACATGGCTTGCGATTTCGTGGAAACGAGATAAAAAACCCAGCTTTGTGGGTGCGCTGACCGGTGCGGTGGCAGGCTTGGCTACGATCACGCCGGCAGCCGGTTTTGTTGAGCCTTGGGCAGCCGTCATTATCGGTTTGGTATCCGGCATTGTCTGCTATTATGCCGTACTGCTTCGCATCAAACTTGACTGGGATGATGCTCTTGATGTATGGGGCGTTCATGGTGTAGGAGGCATGCTGGGCAGCATTTTAGTAGGCGTTTTCGCTGTAGAGTCAGTCAATGGAACAAGCGGTCTGATCGCCGGAAATGTACATCAGTTCCTTGTACAGCTTGCAGGTGTTCTGATTGCATCAGTGTATGCTTTTATCGTAACGTATCTGATCCTGAAGGTTACCAACCACTTTGTGCCTGTTAGAGTAACGCCGGACGAGGAAAAAGAGGGTCTGGACGTGTCCATTCATAAAGAGGTTGCTTATCATATCTAAGCAGCGCTGATTGAATAGCGTGAGCAGCAGTCGAGGAAATATGACAAATACAAGATAAAACGGCAAAGAAAAAGTATGCGTAGATGCGCATACTTTTTCTTTGTCCAACATAAATATCATATATGAAATTTGATAGAGACAAGTCCTTACTTGATAAAGTAAAGACTGAAAGAGAAGAACAGAAACAGATAAGGGGGATGAAAAGGATGATAAGCACACAGGATCTGAAGAATAAAGAGGTTATCAACATCTATGACGGGAAAAGTCTGGGCTATGTTTATGATATTGAGGTAAATCTTGAAAAGGGTACCATCGAGGGCATTATCGTACCTGCGCAGAGGAGTTTTTTCAGCTTTTTCGGCAGGGGTGACAGCGATTATATCATCAAATGGAAAGACATCAAACGGATTGGAGATGATGTTATACTCGTGGATGTGGCCGGCTTATTTGATACAGAAGAAACCTATGATCGAAGCTACATGACTAATATCAACGGCTACGGAAAGACGGACAGAGGTGGGGATCAGGAGGAGGATTAAAGGAGCGCAAGAAGTCTAAGAATCAGAAATAACTTGCATGGGGCACAAGATATGGGTAAAATAGAGCAAAGGTAATATAGCTATTGTATAAGATGAAGCTATTATCATGTAATGGAGGATAGAAGATGAGATGCCCGTTTTGTGAAAATCCTGATACGAGAGTAATTGACTCAAGACCAACGGAAGAGGGACATGCCATTCGCCGCAGGAGGGAATGCGACAGCTGCAGCAAACGTTTCACCACCTATGAGAAGGTGGAGGAAATGATCTTTATGGTGATCAAAAAAGACGGAAGCCGAGAGGCTTTTGATAGAAATAAAGTGATGAACGGCATTATAAAAGCTTGTGAAAAAAGACCGGTTTCCATTGCATCCATCGAGAGAATTGTGGAAGAGATCGAACGCGGGCTGAACAATATGATGGAAAAGGAAGTGGAGAGCAAGCTGATCGGCGAGGTCATCATGGAACACCTTAAGGGCCTGGATGAAGTAGCCTATGTGCGGTTTGCTTCTGTGTACAGGCAGTTTAAAGATGTAAATACTTTTATTGCGGAAATCGAGAAGCTTCTTGGAAGGGATAAGATCAATGACAGATAAGATCAGAATCGCCATTGATGGTCCATCCGGTGCAGGAAAGAGCACCATCGCAAAAAATGTTGCCAGGATTCTTAGAATGGATTACATTGATACCGGCGCAATGTACAGAGCTATCGGATATAAAATGCTGAAAAACAACATTTCAATTGATAACCTGGAGACGTTAAGGCACATGCTTGGGGATACAGAGATTGATTTTTCTGACGGTAATATTATCCTTGACGGAGAGGTCATCAATGAAAGGATCAGAACCCCTGAAATATCAAAGATTGCATCAGATACTTCTGCCATTTCTGAGGTTCGGGAAAAGCTGGTGGCTTTACAGCGAAACATGGCTCAGCGAAAGAGTGTTGTAATGGATGGCAGAGACATCGGTACAAATGTACTTAAGGATGCAGAATTCAAGTTTTACGTAACCGCTTCTACTGCAGAACGAGCACGCAGAAGGTGGCTTGAGCTTACAGAAAAAGGTGAGGCCATAGATCTGAAACAGGTGGAAGCAGACATTATACAAAGGGATCATAATGATTCTACGAGAAAACTCAATCCTTTGAGAAAAGCAGAAGATGCGGTGGAACTGGATACTACAGGTCTGACAATCGAAGAAGTGACACAGAGAATATTGGAGGTTATAAAATGGCAATCGTAAGACCCTTTCGTGGGATACGTCCGGCCGGTGCGCTGGCCGATAAAATGATATCGCTGCCCTACGACGTAATGAACCGAGAAGAAGCAGCGAAAATGGCGGAGGGAAATCCGTATAGCTTTCTGCATATTTGCAGATCCGAAATAGACCTTCCTGAGGTAGAAAACCCATATACGGAAGAGGTTTATGCAAAAGCAAAATCGAATATTGAAAACTACCTAAAGGACGGAATCCTGCTCAGAGACGAAGAACCGTTCCTTTATATTTATAAGCAGGTTATGGACGGGCGTGCCCAGACAGGAATCGTTGGCTGTGTGTCCATTGATGAATATCTGAACAATACCATAAAAAAGCATGAATTCACCAGAGTGGAAAAAGAAATCGACAGGATCAATCATTTTGATCGCTGCAACACCAATACAGAACCGGTATTTCTGACCTACAGAGATGATAAGAGACTGCGTACGATCATCGAAGGCTGGATGAGCAGCCATGCGCCGGAATATGACTTTGTTACCGAGGATGGAATTGGTCATACCTTGTGGGTCATTTCTGATCGGTCTTTGGTGGATGCCCTGACAACGCTGTTTGGAGAAACGGAGGCTCTTTATATTGCTGATGGTCATCATAGGTCGGCTTCAGCAGTCAAGGTAGGTCAGAAGCGCAGAAACGAGCATCCTGACTATACAGGAGAAGAAGAGTTCAACTTTTTTATGGCAGTGATCTTCCCAGATTCTGATCTGAAAATTTTTGACTACAACCGTGTTGTAAAAGATCTGAATGGACTTTCGGAAGAAGATTTTTTGAATAAAATTTCTGATAAATTTGAAGTGTTACCTGTTGCTGAAGGGCCATACAGACCGGAAGGAAAGCATATCTTTGGAATGTATTTGAAGGATCAATGGTATAAGCTTTCTGCCAAGTCTGAAATTATCTGTGAGGAGGATGTGATTCAGTGTCTGGATGTATCCATTCTGCAGGATCATCTGCTGGATCCCGTTCTTGGAATTAAAGATCCCAGAACAGACAAGAGAATAGATTTTGTCGGCGGTATCAGGGGACTGAAGGAGCTTGAGCGCAGAGTTTCACTGGATATGACAGTAGCCTTTGCCCTTCATCCAGTATCAATTGCCGACCTTCTGGCTGTATCCGATAAGGATATGGTCATGCCGCCCAAGTCAACATGGTTTGAACCGAAATTGGGCAGTGGGTTGTTTATGCACGAACTTTAATTGTAAGGGACGCAGGGCTCCCCTCGGAAACCGCTCACCCTTCAAATTTTAAGATTCTGTTATTCGGTAAATTTTCGGGATCGGACGGTTTCTACGGGAAGCCCTGTACCCCTTACACAATTAAGCGACAGAAACAACCACAGGCTTTGATGCCGCGAAGATGCTGCGCATAAAAGTCGGTGATAAGGGCTACCCTCCTTTGACAAGGTCCAACACGGTTTGAAAAGGCAAATTTGTCCACTGCCGTTGTTAGCTTTTCGTTAACATAGAACCACTATGTCAGCGAAAAGCTGCCTGGCCATTGAACAAATTTGCCGTCTGCAAACTCATTCAGTTGACTTGGGGACCTGAGCTGATGAAATTGGAGCACCGGCAAGGCCGCAGGACGCAGCGTTACTTTACGTAACGCAAGGACGAGAACACCGCCGGCGTTCCAATTTCGCCGCTTCAGGCGTGTTGCACTTTGTCAAAGGAGGGTACGGTTTCCTTAGAAAACACTTTAGTAATCCGTAGGATCAACCGGATTGAATTGATAAAATTTTCGGGATCGGACGGTTTCTACGGGAAGCCCTGCGTCCCTTCCACAATCAAGGCTGCAAAAAACAAAGCGCGTGCTTTGTGATGTTGTGAATAGAAGTATAAAAACCCCCTGACGATGGAAAAATAGTCTCAGGGGGTATTTTTATGAAACGAAGATTATGGGCGGTAGCGATCTGCTTTGTCTTACTGCTGCTGGGATTGATCGGCAGGCTTACGATGATTCAGATTATAGACAGTGATAAATATGCTTCTGTTAATGCAAAGCAGCAGAGAATTACCCTGAACGGCGAGGATACCAGGGGAACGATTTATGATCGAAACGGAAAGCGGCTGACCGGTGCTGAAGAAAGCTTTATCTATATTATTCAAAAAACTGCCTTTGACTCCACCGCGGCAAGGATCATGCAAATTATAGGCGCACAGAAAGTGGAAAATGAGAATAAGAGGTATCAAGTATATCGGAGCAGTACATTCAGCGAGGATGCGGCTTATGTTCTCAAACGGGATTATAATGCCTTTATTATTAAAGGAGCCACAAGGTACAGAGAAGACCAACCAGCGGTTCATTTTGTAGGATATATCAATGAGAAGGATGGAGTAGGCGCATCAGGGATTGAAAAGGAATTCAACGAAATACTATCAAAGAAACAAAAAGTAGTATACGCATCAGTAGATGGCAGGAGAATGATCATACCCGGTCTCGGTATTTCAAGTACGGTTGCAAACCCTGACTGTGGTGTGATTACAACACTGGATCTTAATATTCAGAAAAAAGCCGAACAAGTTCTAAAAGATGCAGGGCGGAGCGGTTCTATCATCGTGGTCGATGCTAAGACCGGAGACGTATTGGCGGGAGCGAGTACGCCTGCTTATAATCCAGCTCATGTGGAGCAGTATCTGAACAGCAGCAATGAGGAATTTCTCAATAAAGTGACACAGAGTTTGTACCCTCCCGGATCAATCTTTAAGATCATTGTAGCGGCAGCTGCGCTGGAGAGCGGCGCAGTTAACGAAAACAGCAAATTCTTTTGCAAAGGGTATGAAGAGATTAATGGAATCAGGATCAATTGCTCCAAAGAAGAAGGTCATGGCGAAATCAATCTGCGAGATGCATTTGCAAAATCCTGCAACTCTGCCTTTATCCAGATCGGTCAGATGACTGGGGCGGAGAGCATCATAGAAATGGCCAAAGCATTCGGAATTGGTGAAAAAGCATTTCAGGACTATGTCGAGGAAAAGACGGGAACCTTGCCTGGCGAATATGATATTCAGGGCGCAGGGATCGGCAATTTATCAATCGGTCAGGGAAAGCTTCTGGTAACTCCGGCTCAAGCTGCGAGAGTAACGTCCATTATAGCAGCGGGGGGTATTGATCATGGTCTTTCGCTCATTAAAGGCACCACAGAGAACGGAAAAACCACCTATGAGAAAAAAAGACCCTCTAAAAGGGTCCTCGGTAAGCAAACGGCGGATTTTATTGCGGGGATGATGGTAGATACCGTAAACTACGGAACAGCGAACAACCTTACGGGAGCGGGGATTGCCATTGCCGGGAAAACAGGTTCGGCAGAAGCCGCGTCTCATGGCCGATTGGTGGTGCATGGCTGGTTCACCGGATTTTTTCCTGTTGATGATCCCGAATATGTAATTACTGTGTTCGTCGAATCGGGAGGGTCAGGCAGAGCATCCGCTGTGCCGCTGTTCCGTCAGATGGCAGAGTATCTCAATAAAAATTGAATTCTTAAAGGTCATATTCTTCAGAAAAGGCATCCTTGAGCTTCAGGATTGCCTTTTTTTCGATTCGGGACACGTAGGAGCGGGAAATGCCTAGTTCCTTGGCGACTTCTCTCTGCGTCTTAGCACATTCTCCAGCCAGGCCGAAGCGCTTCACGATTACAAGCCTTTCTCTGTCCTTGAGAAGGTGGCAGATTGCTTCATGCAGCTTCTTTACCTGCATTTTGTTATCGATATCATCGATGATGGCATCAGTATCCGTTCCGAGAATATCGTTGAAATTGATTTCGTTTCCGTCCTTATCTGTACCAACGGGATCATTAAGAGAAATCTCAATCTTTGTCTTTTTTGTTGTTCTGATATTCATCAGAATTTCATTCTCGATGCATTTTGCAGCATAAGTTGCAAGTCTGACACTCTTGTTTCGATTGTAAGTGTTTACAGATTTGATCAGACCGATTGTGCCGATGGAAATTAAATCGTCAGGATTCTTCCCTGTATTTGCATATTTTTTTGCTATATGCGCCACCAGCCTCAGATTGCGTTCCACAAGGATGTTTTTGGCTTCCTTGTCCCCTTGCTCATAGAGGGAAAGATAATACGTTTCCTCTGTATCAGACAATGGTTGGGGAAAAGAATTTCCCATTGATACATAGGAAGAAAGTAGAGCAAGAGGGTTTGATAACAGCAGGGATGTGAGTATTAAAGAAATGCTCATAATTGAACCCCTTTCAGTGCATATCGAATGTTATACCGCTCTCAGCCGGATCCGGATGATAAGTGAGAGCAGCTCCATCTACTATCTTCTGTCTTTCGTTTTAATCGAAAATAGTATTAGATTTATATGCATTTTAAGGGGGAATAGTGCCTGTCTATGTAAAAAGGGGACAGTAAGACCTGTCTCAATCAGTTGGTGATATCGTTTCGTTCTTAAGGCTTATTTCAGGCCATGATTCTTTTAGAATTGACTGAATTAGGCCCCAGGGAAAGCCGATGACATTATCGTAACTACCGGCAAAATGGCTGATGTGCTTTCCCCAATAGCCTTGAATCGCGTAGCTGCCTGCCTTATCCCAAGGTTCTTGTGTATCGAGATACTGATCGATCTCCTCGTCACTGTAATCCTTGAAGAATACCTCTGTCACATCAAAGAAAACGGAACGTTTATTTGTGCCGGGCTTGATCAGGGAAACACCAGTTGCAACGTAGTGACTGGAATTTCTCAGCCGCTTTAGTGTTGCAGCAGCATCCGCCCTATCCAAGGGTTTACCAATCATTCCATTTTTAAAAACTATGGTATCCGCTGCAATTAATACCGCCGGAGTGAGAGCACTGTCATCGCTTTCATATTGGGATAGATATATCTTCTCAGAATAAAGCCCCTTTTTTAGGGCTAGGTACATGACAGCCTGCTCCATTGATAAGGGCAGAGAAAGATCTTCACTGACGCCTGAGGGAGGGATGATGATCGGCTCGATGCCGCAGGCTTTTAATAGTTCTATTCTTCTCGGTGACGAGGACGCTAATATGATCCTGCTTTCCATAAGGATTCTCCTTTTTCTGGTTGTAGCAATTTAGCAGAAGCTGCTAAAATTTTCTCGGAACCGCTATAAACGGCACTGCATTAAGTTTTAGTTTATCATTGAAATGAAATCCGTACAATAAAAATGAAAAACCGCCCGAACTTATTATCCCGGCGGTTTTTCTGTTAATCTGTTTACCAAGTGGCTTCAAAGGATTGGCAATCAGTACATTGGTCTTTTGCTGGATTCTTTTCATGAGTTCCTACCTGAATCTGGCTTAAAGCACAGTATGCCCCGCTGTCACAATGATTTTTACAAGAATCTACAGTACATTTAATGCTGTGGTTTTTATTTGACTTATCCATATAATTACCTCCTAAAAATTTTAAATCTTTTTTTCATTATTATTATGTCTCAAGAGGTCAATAATATAGAAGGAAATATTTTATAAGCAGGATGCTCAATGCTTACAAAATATAACTCGACTGGTGCGGTTAACCATGTTATAATTTGTCGAACATCGGGTCTGCAGGAAATGATTTTATTTGAAATTTTAACAATTCTAATTGTATTAGACGTGGCAAAATGATAAAATATTAAATACTTGTGGGAATAACGAGTTTAGGGGCAATATAGCATATAAATATGTTGTATTTTTGGATAAGAGCAGGCATTGGTGGATTGGATACAACAATGTTGTATTATGTCGATTGATGCAGAGGGAGGATCGCAGAAAATAACAGGGGAAACGTGATGAATCACAATAAGAGAGCCTTGATAAAAGAACTGCCTTCCGAGGAAAGACCCAGAGAAAAGCTGATCCAATATGGAGCGGGCGCATTGTCCAATGCGGAGCTGCTTGCCATTCTTATCGGGACGGGAACAAGAGAAATGTCGGCAGTCATGCTTGCCAACCGCATACTGTCTATAGAAGATGAGGGAATTTCTTATCTGACAGGATGTCTGCCAGAGGATTTATCCTTGATACCGGGCATGGGCATGGCAAAATCCTGTCAGATCATTGCAGCAATCGAACTGGGGAAACGAATTGCAACAAAGCCGAAGCAAAAGAAGATTAATATCAAATCACCGGATGAGGTTGCTTCCTTATTCCTGGAAGAGATGAGATATTTAAAAAAAGAATATTTTAAGGTCTTGCTTCTAAACACCAAGAACGAAATCATTATGATTGAAACCATATCCGTCGGAAACCTCAACAGCTCTGTGGTACATCCCAGAGAGGTGTTTTGTACTGCGATCAAAAAAAGTGCATGCTCTATTATTGCAGTTCACAACCACCCAAGCGGAAATCCGGAGCCTAGCAAGACTGATGTGGATATAACCCAAAGATTGGCAGAAGCGGGAGAAATTCTCGGTATAAAACTGCTTGATCACCTGATCATTGGTGATGGAATCTATTTTAGTCTCAAAGAAAAAATGCTGTTATAGCTTTAGTCGATGGAAATCTTGTTAAAGGAGAGGATTCAAGATGTGCTTATTTGTAAAAGACATGGGAATTGATCTGGGTACGGCTAATACTCTGATTTATATAAAAAACAAGGGGATCGTCCTAAATGAACCCTCTGTCATAGCGGTGGACTCCTATACAAAAAGTGTACTTGCAACAGGCAGAGAGGCAAAGAACATGATCGGTAAGGCTCCCGAAAATATTCGGGTTATCAGACCGCTTCAGGACGGCGTCATCTCAGATTTTGAGATGACTGCAAGCATGCTCAGATCCTACATTAAGCGGGTTATGCCAGAGACCTCTATTTTTACCAAGGTACGTATTGTAGTGGGCGTGCCCTCGGGAGTAACAGAAGTAGAAAAGCGTGCAGTAGAAGAAGTGATCCGGCAGATGGGTGCGAAAGAAGTTTATATCTTGGAAGAGCCCATGGCTGCAGCCATCGGTACCGGTCTTGCGGTTGACAGTGCAATGGGCTGTATGATCGCAGATATTGGAGGTGGAACTTCTGACATCGCGATCATTGCACTGGGAGGAATCGTTACCAGCACATCCCTTCGGCATGCTGGGGACAAGCTTAACGAAGCAATTATCGCCTATATGAGAAAGCAGTATGATCTGCTGATTGGAGATAAAACAGCTGAAGAAATCAAAGAAAAAATCGGCTGTGCTTACATAGATAAATCAGATCCTGATTCCATAAGACAGATGAATGCCAGAGGAAGAGATATTATAACTGGACTTCCCAAGACCATCAGCATCAATTCTATTGACGCTATGAAGGCGCTGGAAGAACCGATTAAAATCATCATCGACGGTATTAGAAGTACTTTGGAAAAAACACCGCCTGAGATATCTGCTGACATTGTCAGCAATGGACTGATGCTTTCCGGAGGCGGTGGACTGATCCGCGGTCTAGACACGCTGATTGAGCAGTCTACTGGCTTGAAGGTAACCATCGCTGAAAACGCACTGGAAGCTGTTGCAGAAGGAACAGGAAAAAGTTTGTCTAATATCGAAAAGATACAAAAATATGCAGGAAGAGGCACAAAAAAGAGAGTATGAATTGGCTAAGAGAACATAGAGTATTATCAACGATACTGTCAATATTCTTCATATTGATCGTCATCATGGCTATTTCTTACAGTCATGTGGGGAGAAGCACTGTTTTAGGGCGAAGTGTACAGAAAGTTACAGCCCTAGTACAGGAACCGTTTTCCGATGCCGGAAATGGAATTCGATCAGGACTGAAGGGGATTTTTCAATTCCGGAGTATTCTGAAGGAAAACGAAGAACTTAAGAAACAGGTATCCGATTTAAATAGGCAGATCATTCAGAACAAACTTACGGAAGCGGAATTGGCAGAATTGCGGAATCTCTCCAATATCCTTGGCTATGACCAAGTTGCTTCAACTTATGAGCTTGTAACTGCCGATGTAATTGCCATGGACGGCTCCAATTGGTTCAATCTGTTTACGATTAACGCAGGCACTGATGACGGGATTTACCGGGATGCAGTTGTAATTAACGGCGATGGACTGATCGGAAGAGTACTGGAAACCGGACCAAATTGGTCGAAGATTATCTCGGTAATCGATGAATCGAATTCCGTAAGCTTTAAGGTTTTCAGGGACATGCAGCTGCTGGGTATCCTGTCCGGTGACGGCAAGGGTGCTTTGGATGGATATATGATAGATCCTGAAGCAGCAGTGATTGAAGGGGATGTTCTGATTACATCGGGAATTGGAATGTATCCAGCCGGAATTCCAATCGGAAAGGTCAAGGAAGTTGTCTGGAATAACGATACGTTGCTGAAGACCGTTACCATCGACCCTAGTGCCTATTTTAAGAACTTGCAAAAAGTAACGGTTTTGGTTAAAAAACAACAAGACTAATCCATCTGCGTATACTCCATAAATCAGCGTTTTCATAAACTGAAAAATGGATGAGGAGGAGACATTGAAATACCGATATTCATTTCTTTTATTTTTCATAGCGTTTTTATTACAAACCACTGTTCTCAATCACTTTGGTATATTCGGCATGTCACCGAATCTTATTCTTTGCTTGGTTGTTATATTTTCCTTTTTGTTTGAAGGATATCATGGTATAATATATGGCCTGCTGTTTGGGCTTTTTGTGGATATCTGCTTCGCGCAGATCATTGGCATTGCATCAATAGGGTTGTTTTCTATTGCCTTGATCTGCAGTGAATTAAAGCGCTATCTTTATAAAGAAAGTGTAGTCTCTATCGTCATCGTCTCGCTGGTTTCGACCACAGTCTACGGTCTGATGTACTGGGGGATTTACCGGATGCTTGGAAATGGATTTGATTTCCTGTACGTTGCGGAGAAGGAAGCGATTCTGCTTGGGTATCATGCTGTTGTAACATTAATCATCTATCATTTTGTCAGCAAGAGCTTTAAGCACAGAAGCGACCGATATATGTATCGCGGCAACCTGCAGGAAGCGAGGAGCTTATACCGATCATGAAATGGATAAAATCAAGAAATAATCAAATATTGGCTATGATCATGGTGATGATGTCTGTACTGGGAATCAGATTGTTCGGATTGACCGTGGTCGAGGGAGCACGGTGGGAGGAAGCGGCTACAAACCTTAGCATCAAGAGCATCAGCACTTCTGCTCCGAGAGGAGAAATTCTTGATCGATACGGACGGGTTCTTGCTGGGAATATTCCTAGCTTTACCGTTCAGTTCAGTGCAGGAGACCTGAAAGATGAGCAGATTAATACCGTTGCACAGAGCCTTATCCGGATTCTGGAGGCTAATGGTGATTCTTATTATGATAATTTTCCGATTCTGAACGAAAATGGAATCTTTTATTATACCTACCAAAAGGAAATTGAGGAATGGCTAACTGCACAGGTTATGCCTACCGATTTTACAGCGGAACAGGCCTTCGCTGAGATTAGGCAAAGGCAAAACATCGACGAAGGGCTTGACAAATATGCAGCGCAAACAGAATTGCAGTCGGTGTATAATATCTTCCCTCCGATCTCTGTGAAAAATATGAAATTCCTAAAAGAACTGGATAAAGAAAGCTTTCTGGGCAGATATTATCTGGATAAAGAATTAAGTGCCGATGAAGCCTTCCAGGCGCTGAGGGCGCGATTCAAGATTGATCCAGCCCTTTCTGATGCTGACGCAAGGAAGATCATGGTGGTGAGAAACGAACTGTCCTCCCAGGGGTACAGAAAATATATGCCTGCCAGGATCGCCGGCGGTGTCTCCAACGATACGATCGTAATCATGGAGGAAAAGAAATCTGATTTACCCGGTGTTGAGGTTGTTGCTGAATCTGTACGGTATTACCCGAATGGGACTACTGCATCCCATGTACTTGGATATTTGGGACAGATCTCAGAAAGCATGAAAGCCAATTATGTGGGATATAAATCCAACGATATGGTTGGGCAGGAGGGCATTGAAAAAGCATTTGAATCCACGCTGAAGGGCAAGGATGGCACGAAAAACGTGGAAGTCAACGCCTTTGGAGAGCTGGTTAGAGTCATTAATGAGACAGAACCGCGAAAAGGAAAGGACGTTTATCTTACCATAGATCTGGAACTTCAGAAGACAGCGGAAGAAGCGTTGAAGCAAGCCTTGACTGAAATCCAGAGAGCAGGAACCTTTAAAAGCCAGTGGGGCGACTATAAATATGGAACAGCATATAAAAATGCAAATGTGGGAGCCGTTGTCGCATTGGATGTTAAAACCGGTGATGTCCTGGCTATGGCCAGCTATCCTGATTTTGACCCGAACCTGTTTGCCACGGGTATTAGCAAGGAAAACTGGAATGCATTGCAGGCTGAAAATCCAAGAGATCCACTTTCGCCGCTTCCGCTCTATAATGTGGCGGCAAGAACGGCGGTCCAGCCAGGGTCTACCTTTAAGATGGTGACAGCGACTGCTGCCCTGGAAAGCGGACTGGATCCAAACCGAAAGCTTCGAGACGGAGGAGCGGTTACCCTTGGAAACAGAACCTACGGCTGCTTGATCTGGAATCGATACAGAGGAAACCATGGATATGTGAACCTTGCAGAAGCAATCGAGGTGTCCTGCAATTATTATTTTTTTGATATTGCAACAGGACGGGATTTCTATAAGAAAACTTCGCTGGGACTGCGAGAACCCATGAATATTGAAAAGATCATGGCTTACGCTCAGCAGTATGGCTTGGGTCTTAAAACTGGAATAGAGATTCCTGAAACTGTTGTGCCCGTTCCCAGTGAAGAGAGAAAGCTGGAACAGATCAAAGCGATGCTTCGCAACGTGCTTCTTGGAAAAGCAGAAATCTATTTCGAAAAGTCACTGATTGACAACAAAGAAAAGCTGAACGATACCATCAAAACCATCGTCAGCTGGACAGAAGATAATCCATCAAGAAATGAATTGATCAATCGACTGGGCAAGATGGGAGTAAAAAAAGAACTTGTGGAGACTGTTGCGGATCTTTGCAAATTTACGTATTTTAATCAAGCCACCTGGACAACCGGTGATGAATTGAACATTGCCATCGGGCAAGGGGAAAATGCCTACACCCCACTGCAAATGGCAAACTATATTGCAACCATCGGGAATAAAGGCGTTCATAATCAAGTCAGTCTGATAAAAGCAATTGAAGGTCAGAATGAGGTTGAAAGAGCTCCTGGCAAAAAAATAGATATTCAGGATGATAAGTATCTTGATGATATCATCGCAGGGATGAAGCTTGTGGCAAGTGGTTCCAAAGGAAGTCTGAAAGGGGTATTTGGAAATTTCCCAGTTCAGGTTGCGGGAAAGACCGGTACTGCGGAGAGAGCAGGAAAAATCAATCCGCCTGACGAAGTAGAATATGTCAAACAGTATCTTCCGAGAATTGACAGCAGTTTGAGATGGGACGATGTAGAGAGCGAATTAACGAGACTAATGGCGGATTACCCCGAATATTATACGACAAGAAATACCGCAGTGCGTCAGGCAGTATTTAATTTAAGCAATGGTAGGGTTACACCCACTAAACTGGACTCTTTTAAGGGAAGCTATGATCCATTTGCTTGGGTTATGACAATGGCTCCTGCTAATGACCCTAAAATCGCCGTAGGCGTACTTGTTTTCCAGGGCGGAACGGCAGGTTATGCTGCTCCTGTAGCGAGAGAGGTTATTGCTAAATATCTTCAGTTAGACAAGATATACGAGGACTACAATATTGACACAAGAATCACACAATGAGGAGAAAAATATGGGCAAGGTAATTTTGGTCGCATCCGGCAAAGGCGGTGTCGGCAAGACGGTTTTTGCTTCCAATGCGGGAGCCAAGCTGGCACAGGAGGGATATAAGGTCGTCATGATCGACATGAACATGGGACTTAGAAACCTTGATATCTACCTGGGGCTTGAAAATAAGGTCGTCTATGATGTGGCTGATGTCATGTCCGGCGTCTGCAGAATTAAGCAGGCCCTTATCAGGGACAGAAGATTTCCAGAGCTGTACTTGATGTCGGCCCCGCAAAACAAGCAGAAGGCCGAGATCACACCGCTCCATATGAAGGTTCTGTGCAATAAGTTAAAGCGGAGCTTTGATTATATCATCATCGACGCACCGGCGGGTATTGACGAGGGGCTAGCCATTGCAGCTGCGGGAGCGGATTCCGCGGTGATTGTTACCGTGCCGGAGTATGCTGCTGTAAGGGATGCAGATGCGGTAGATCAGATCTTGCTTCAGATTGGAATTAAGAAAAGAACTTATGTGATTAATAAGGTTATGGCTAACTTGATCCGTACCGGTCTTGTTCCGGGCATAGCTGAAATAGCAGATATCATGAGACCGGAAATGGCCGGGATCATTCAATACGATGAGAACATTCACATTGCCGCAAATAATGGGCTCCCTATCGTTTATAAAGAGGGAAGCTACATAGAACAAAACTTTAAAAAGATCATGGATCGAATCATTGAAGCCTCGTAGAAAAAAAGATCCCATCAGCAGCTTTTGCTCCCGACGGGATTTGTGAGTAACTTGAGCAGCCGTTTACGGCTGCTTTTTTATTCGGATCATGGCACAGGGAATCAGCGTTTCTTTAGATTAGAAATTAATGATCTTGCTCCTGATACCAACGTTTAGTACGATTCCAAGTGCTACCATATTGGCTACGACAGAGGAACCGCCATAACTGATGAACGGCAGGGTAATTCCGGTAACCGGCATAATTCCCATAGCCATTGCAATGTTTTCAAAGATCTGGAAACAGAACATGGATAGAATTCCGATTACGATCAGAGAACCATACATGTCCTTTGCGTTGTCAGCAATTTTCAACATGCGGTAAAGGAAAGCAACGTAAAGGAGAATTACAACTGCACCACCGATCATTCCCAGCTCTTCTGCAATTACTGAAAATATGAAGTCGGATTTTTGGACCGGTAGAAACTTTAACTCCTTTTGGGTTCCCGCAAATAATCCTTTGCCAAAGATTCCACCTGAGCCGATGGCAATCTTGGAATTGTAAACCTGATAATTACCTGCCAGATTTAAATTCTCAGGGTGAAGAAAGGCGTCGATACGCTCCTTTTGGTGAGAGGCCATAAAACGGTACAAGATCGGCATTGAGATCATAAAAACGCCGCCAAGTTTTGCAAACAGTTTGTAATCAATCCCTGCGGTGAAAATCATCACAACCGTCATAAAGCACATGACAACTGCCGTTCCCAAATCCTCTTTCAGGATGATTACGATAAAGGGCGCTGCGTAGAGTCCGGCCATACCGATGCCTTTTAGTGTATCCAGCGTTCCTCTTTTTCTTGAAAGATAGTTGGCAAATAACAGAACGAAGGAAATTTTCACCAGCTCGGAGGGCTGCATGTCAATTGGGCCAAGGTCTACCCAGGCTCGGGAGCCATAATGCTCGACACCGAGTCCCGGAATGTATACGGTTAAGAGAAATAGTATGGATGCTGCATAGATGATCTTTTCCATACTCTCAAATGTCTTATAATCGAATAACAATACAATGCAGAGTGCTATGGTACCCAGACAGTAAGCTGCAAATTGTACTGTGATATCTTTTGTTATAATAAATTGCCCTTCGTAGGATGTGCTGCCCACCATAACGATACTGATTACTGCAAAGCAGAGTGGTAAAAAGAGCAATAACTTGTCGATGTTCTTTAACAGATTTCTAAAATAGTCCATTCAAATACCTTCGTTTCTGTTTCTAACATTTCAGCCAGATAATATGTTGTTTTAACGCTTGTTTCACGGTTGAATTTCGTCAGTTTAAGCCGACAAAAAAGGATTCCACGAACAGAGAAATTTTACAAAATATCACTGCCGGCTCAATCTAATTCAACTTGACATTATGTCACGTACAACATTATAATATATATTGTGTAGTTATATCAATATTTAATTACACAATGCTGATATTTAGTTGTTCGTCCCGGTTTGAACGGGCGTTAAAAAGTTAAAAATAATACAGAGAGGGAGGTGCATTAACATAGGAATAGGAACAGTAATACTCATTGGAATTGTTGCCTTGGCCTTCGGGTCTTTGGTTGGATATATATTCAGAAAAAATGTCGGTGAAAAAGCCATTGGAAGTGCTGAACAAAAGGCCAAGAATATAATCCTCGATGCTGAAAACAGATCGGAAACCATAAAAAAGGAAATAACCATTGAAGCAAAAGAAGAAGCTCACAGAATGAGAAGTGATGTTGAGCGTGAAATCAGAGAAAGACGAGCTGAAATCCAAAGATCGGAAAAAAGACTGATCCAAAAGGAAGAAGCCATTGATCGAAAGACCGAAAATCTTGAGAAAAAAGAAGACGGAATCACGAAAAAAGAACAACTATTGATCAATAAGCAGCAAGAATTGGACGGATTCATTAATAAGCAAATTGAAGAGCTGGAGAGGATCTCCGGGTATACGGTGGAGGAAGCAAAAGGAATACTGCTTTCCAACGTTGAAAAAGATATCAGGTACGAAGCATCAGTCATGATCAAGGATATCGAATCCAAGGCTAAGGAAGATGCTGATAAGAAGGCAAAGGAAATCATTACCGGAGCCATCCAGCGATGCGCTGCAGATCATGTGGCTGAAAGTACCGTTTCGGTGGTACCCCTTCCCAATGATGAAATGAAGGGAAGAATCATCGGAAGAGAAGGAAGAAACATTAGAGCGATTGAGACGCTGACCGGTATCGATTTAATCATTGACGATACACCGGAAGCAGTAATCTTATCCGGATTTGATCCGGTAAGGAGAGAAATCGCAAGACTGTCTCTTGAAAAGCTCATTGTGGACGGGCGAATTCATCCGGCTAGAATTGAAGAGATGGTTGAGAAAGCAGAAAAAGAAGTGAATAATATCATTAAGGAAGAAGGGGAGCAGGCTACTTTTGAGGTCGGCATACATAATCTTCATCCGGAACTGATAAAGCTTCTAGGAAGATTAAAGTACAGAACAAGTTATGGACAAAATGTCCTGAAGCACTCCGTTGAGGTTGCCCATCTGGCAGGTTTAATGGCAGGAGAATTGGGACTAGATATCAAATCCGCCAAAAGAGCAGGCTTACTCCATGATATTGGAAAAGCTGTCGATCACGAGGTTGAAGGAACCCATGTAGATATTGGTATTGATTTACTGAGAAAATACAAGGAATCTGAAATTATCATCAACGGCATGGCGGCGCACCATGGTGACTACGAAGCGAAGAGCATGGAAGCGGTATTGATTGCGGCGGCGGATGCTTTATCTGCAGCTAGACCGGGTGCCAGAAGAGAAACACTGGAAACCTATATCAAGAGACTGCAGAAGCTTGAAGAGATTGCAAATACCACACCTGGCGTAGAAAGATCCTTCGCCATCCAGGCCGGTCGTGAAATTAGAATCATTGCAAGACCTGATGAAATGAATGACGAAGAGATTGTATTCCTGGCAAGGGAAATCAGCAAGAAGATCGAAAGCGAGCTGGAATACCCGGGTCAGATCAAGGTCAACGTAATCAGAGAAACCAGAGCAATCGAATATGCAAAATAAAGGAAGAGGCGTATGCCTCTTCTTTCATCATGAA
This sequence comes from Clostridiales bacterium, assembly GCA_015243575.1. Lineage (NCBI taxonomy): Bacteria > Bacillati > Bacillota > Clostridia > Peptostreptococcales > Anaerovoracaceae > Anoxybacterium > Anoxybacterium hadale. The sequence continues at coordinate 1,663,150 of CP042469.1, read as the reverse complement.
TGGCGTATGCCAACCCCATTAACAGCTCGCTGCAGCAGGGGATTTCTTGTGAAAATCAACATGGCGCAGCGATACCTGATAAATTGTAAGAGGGCAGTATGTTCGTTTATTTAGACAATAGCGCAACAACAAGACCGTATCGAGAAGCAATGGAAGAGACGGTCAAATATATGGAAACCGATTATGGCAATCCTTCTTCGCTCCACCGAATGGGCATCACGGCTGAGAAGGCCATAAAGGAATCCAGAAGAATGGTTGCTGCATCATTGGGAGCAAAAGAAGAGGAAATTTTATTTACTTCTGGCGGAACCGAATCCGACAATATTGCTATTTTCGGAGCGGTACAGGCGAGAAAAAGACGGGGAAACACTATTATCACTTCTCAAATCGAGCATCCGGCAGTGCTGGAAAGTTGTAAAAAGCTCGAAAACATGGGGTTCAAAGTGATTTATCTGCCGGTTGATCGTCAAGGGAGGATTGATCTAAATTCACTTGAAAGTGCATTGAATGATCAAACAATACTGATGTCAATCATGCAGGTGAACAATGAAACAGGGGCAATTCAGCCCATTGATAAAATCTCAAAACTGAAGAAAGCAGCAGAAAAAAGGCTTGGAACCGAAATTCTCTTTCACTGTGACGGCGTCCAATCTTACGGTAAGCTCCCGATCCATGTCAAGGATTTAGGGATCGATCTTTTTTCCGTAAGCGGACACAAAATTCATGGACCTAAGGGCGTAGGTGCACTCTATGTAAGAAAAGATCTTAATATTCTCCCCATCATTTATGGGGGGGGCCAGGAAAGAGGACTCCGATCAGGAACAGAAAACGTACCAGCCGTCGCAGGCTTCGGAAAAGCAGCGACGCTTAGCTCGGCAAACCTGGACAAACGAGCCAAAGCCATGGAGGCGGCAAAGTTCCGCCTGAAACAGGGAATCCAAGAGGAGATACCAGACGTACGATTTAACAGCAGTGAGGAAGGTATCTCATCCATCTTGAATGTGAGCTTTCTCGGGGTCCGCGGTGAAGTTTTACTGCATACCCTGGAACAATCGGATATTTATGTTTCAACCGGTTCGGCCTGTTCCTCAAAGAAAAAGGGACAAAGCCATGTGCTGAAAGCAATGGGGCTTTCTGATCGGGAAATCGAGGGAGCCATTCGATTCAGCTTCAATGAATTTAATACAATGGAAGAAATGGACTATGTTTTAACGGAATTGAAAAATGCAGTCCTCAAATTTAGAAGGTTAGGAAGTTTCAGATGATGGATGAAAAAAATACATTTATCGTACGATGTGGTGAGGTGGCGCTCAAAGGCTTGAATAAGCCGTATTTTGAGCGTATGCTGGTTGACCGGATCAAAAGAGTGTTAAAGAAATATGAAGGTGCTGAGGTGAGGCGTCATGAAGGACTTATCTTCGTGAAAACGCCCATGGAGCTTGAACAGGATATGGTTGCAGGTGATATTTCAAAGGTCTTTGGTGTTGCATCCATAAGTCCTGCGGTAGAAGTCGCTTCGGACATTGAAGAAATCGGAGATGCCGCTATCGAATACATGCTCCGATTAATTGAGAAGAAAGGTATCAAGACCTTTAAAGTAGATGCGAAGCGTGCAGATAAGAGCTTTCCGATTAAATCACCGGATATCGGAAGAATTATTGGTGCCAAGGTTCTAATCGGATGCAAGGTTCTCAAAGTTGATGTGCATCGTCCGGACTGCCTTCTTTTTGTAGATGTACGGAGGGATAAATCATATATCTACGAGCAGAAGATTTCCGGTTTTGGAGGCTTGCCGCTGGGAACTAACGGCAAAGGGTTGGTCCTCCTTTCAGGGGGGATAGACAGCCCTGTGGCGGCGTGGATGATGGCCAAGCGTGGGATGCTCATTGAAGCGGTTCATTTTCATTCCTACCCTTATACCAGCGAACGTGCGCAGGAAAAGGTTGAGGATCTGGCGCGCATTGTAGCAACATACTGCGGAAGATTTAAGCTTCATACCATAAACCTTCTTCCGATTCAGGAGCTGATCGTTCAACATTGTCCTGAAGAAGAAACGACAATCCTTGTTCGCCGTTTTATGATGAAGATTGCGGAAAAGGTTGCAAAGGAGACGGAATGCGGCATGTTGATTACCGGTGAAAACCTGGGACAGGTAGCCAGTCAGACAGCTGAGTCCCTGATCGTTACGGACCAGTCGGTGCAGATGCCTGTGATGAGGCCGCTGATCGCACTAGATAAGGTAGATATTATGGATACCGCAAGGAATATCGGAACCTATGAAACTTCTATTCTTCCATACGAAGATTGCTGTACCGTATTTCTCCCCAAACATCCGGTGACGAAGCCAAGGCTGAGCAGAATCCTGGAATCCGAAAGTAAGCTGGACGTAGACAAGCTGGTGGACGAAGCCGTAGCTTCCAGAGAAACCATCACAATCTATCCCGCGGAATAACGTCGCAACGTAAAACGAAGGCGGCATAAACTGACACAGAAATGCCTTGAGCACTTTTGTAATATTATGTTCCGAATCGAATGAAATTTTTAGCCAGTATTAATAATTTGATTGCTTCAAATTTTAATACTCTAAAAATCATGAGATGAGGATTGAATAATATCAAAAGTGTGAAGGCGTTGAAGCGTCAGTTTATGCCGCCTTTTCGACAAAAATAGAATCATATCCCCTCATTCTCTCAGCGACAGAGCATGGACAAGCTTGTATAATGATTAGGAGGGGGGGTTAATATGCAGATAGAATTTGAAATGACCGACGATATTTTAATCGCAAATCTTGATGGCGAGCTTGACCATCATACTTCCGCTGTAATCAGGGAAGAAATCGATAAAACTGTGGATGCCTTTCATTCAAAACACTTAATTTTTAATTTTGAAAAAGTGACCTTCATGGACAGCTCTGGGATCGGTGTCGTAATGGGCCGTTACAATAAAATTACCCAGCTGAGCGGCAAACTGATCATAACAGGCTGTAATGAATATATTGACAGGATTCTGGATATGGCAGGAATCTATACCATCGCTTCAAGGTTGGGGACCATCGCTGAATCCATTGAATTGATCGAATCAGAATATAATGACGAGGAGGCGGAAGGTGACAATGAATAGTAAATTGGAAAAGGATTCTGTCTTAAACCGCATGAAACTTGAGTTTCTGAATAAATCTGAGAATGAAAGCTTTGCTCGTGTCGCTGTTGCAGCTTTCGTTGCTCCTCTTGATCCCACTGTTGAAGAACTGACGGAGATAAAGACAGCAGTTTCCGAAGCCGTCAGCAATGCAATCATTCACGCTTATGGTGACCAGAAAGAAGGATTTGTAACAATGGAATGCACGGTGGATCAGGAACGTAGGCTGATGATCTCCGTAATGGACAACGGCGTAGGGATTGAAGATATATCTAAAGCCAGAGAACCACTGTACACCTCGATTCCCGGTGAGGAGCGCTCCGGTATGGGGTTTACGGTTATGGAGAGCTTCATGGATAAATTGGAAGTGGAATCCACCCCTGGAGAAGGCACCAGAATTACAATGATTAAGAATCTGGACATGGCTTATGAGTTCTAATAATGTTGTCAGAAACAAAGAAGATACATATGATCTAATTGACCGGGCTAGAAACGGGAACGAATGGGCGAGGGAGCAGCTTATCGTACAAAATACCGGGCTGGTGAAAAATATTGCCTTGAAATTTATGGGAAATGGCTATGAACTAGATGATTTGCTTCAAATCGGGTATATTGGTCTACTAAAGGCTGTGGAGCGGTTTGATAGTACTTATGGCGTGATGTTCTCCACGTATGCGGTACCGATGATTCTCGGTGAGATCAGACGTTATCTGAGGGACGACGGCAGAATTAAGGTCGGAAGACAGGTAAAGCAGGATATCAAAAATATGAAGCACTGCCAAGAGCGTTTCTATAATGAAAATGGCAGATATCCGAAGGTGAGCGAACTTGCCTCCCTGATGGAGATGGAACCGGAACAGATTCTGAACCTTATGGAAGCCAGTGATGCGCTTACCAACCTGGAAAGCCTTGATGATCCCGACAGGCAGGAGCGTTCGGGGAAAGAGCCATATACCGATACGGAACAGCGGAACATCGATATGATTCACCTGAAAAGCATTATCGGCAAATTATCCAATAAGGAGAGACAGATTATCGCTCTTCGCTATTTTAAGGATATGACTCAACAACAGGTTGCAGGCTTAATGGGGATCTCCCAGGTACAGGTCTCAAGAATCGAAAAAAAGATTCTAACAGCCTTAAGGCAAGAAATGAAATAGGATGTAAATATGATAAAAAAGCGCAGTAAATTTTCATTCGCTGCGCCTTTTCTTTTGTAGTTGCAATCAAACTTTTCCTAATGACATCATATGGATGTATTCCTTTTCACCATGATTTTATCGTTTCTATTTTAAAATGAGGAAAAAACCGGAATGTTCTGAATGTTGATTTTTAAATTTTTAACAAAGGCTGTAAGGTGATGAGGTTTCACGACAAAAGATGATAAAATTATGCAAGGTTCTTTTTATATTTAGAAATTGTCGAAAATTGTAATGTGTATGGGTTTATGGCAATGTTTAAAAGAAAAAACCAATCAATATATATCGATAATTGAGCACATAAATACAACATATGAAAAGGTTGGAAAAGAACCCGAAACATCTGAATTTTCAGTATATTCAGGGGAAGCGGGTACGCAAAAAAAAACAATATGAGGACTTAAGAAAGGGTTGCAAATTGTGCAAAAATGTTGTTTACTGAAATTGTATAATGTTATTTTTATAACAATGAAAACGTTAAAACGAGACTAAAAACGCTGTCTCGTTGAAACGCTCAAAGGTATGAAAAATTTCTCGAGTCGAAATTTTTCTATTGATGCGTTACAAATATCCTAATCGAGATCTGATAAATATCATTAAGGAGGCTTAACATGAACTTTCAATTGACGAAAGAACAAGAATTGGTAAGAAAAATGGTAAGAGAGTTTGCTGTTAACGATGTCGAGCCAATTGCGGCGGAGATTGACAAAGAACACAGATTCCCTGTTGAGAATGTTAAAAAAATGGGTGAGTACGGACTTCTTGGAGTACCATTCCCGACAGAATTGGGCGGTGCAGGAGGAGATCATATCTCCTATGCAATTACGGTAGAAGAATTATCAAGAGTCTGTGCTTCAACAGGTGTTATCTGTTCTGCACATACTTCCCTTTGTGCATGGCCGATCTGGGCATGGGGCACAGAGGAGCAGAAGCAGAAATACATGATTCCCCTTGCAAAGGGTGAAAAGCTTGGCGCTTTCGGATTGACGGAACCAAATGCAGGAACTGACGCTGCCGGACAGCAGACCAGAGCCGTTGATATGGGAGACCACTGGCTGATCAATGGCGCAAAAGTATTTATTACAAACGGAGGATATGCGGATACCTTCGTTGTTATGGCTATGACAGACAAATCCAAGGGAACAAGAGGCGGAATCAGCGCATTTATCGTTGAAAAAGGCTATGAAGGATTCTCTATCGGAAAGACAGAAGATAAGATGGGTATCTGTGCTTCTTCGACAACAGAATTGATTTTCCAGAACTGTAAAGTGCCAAAGGAAAATCTTCTTGGCAAGGTTGGTGACGGCTTTAAGGTTGCTATGTCAACTCTTGACGGAGGTCGTATCGGTATTGCATCCCAGGCTCTGGGTATCGCACAGGGAGCTTTTGATGTGACCGTGGAATACATGAAATCCAGAAAACAGTTTGGCAAGAAGCTTTCTCAGATGGAAGCGCTTCAGTTTGAGATTGCTGACATGAAAACAAGAATCGAAGCAGCCAGACTGCTGATCTATAAAGCTGCAGATATGAAGGATAAGCATCTTGCTTATGGCCCTGCTTCTGCAATGGCAAAATTATTTGCTGCTGAAACCGCAATGTACGTAACAACCAAGGCAGTACAGCTCCATGGAGGTTACGGTTACACGAAGGATTATCCGGTTGAAAGAATGATGAGAGATGCGAAGATCACAGAAATCTATGAAGGTACTTCCGAAGTACAGAAGATCGTTATTGCAGCATCCGTATTCGGCAAATAATTGGCAGTAGAAATCTGCAAATCGAAGATTTGTGATTTCTGTGCATAAGTTCGCCGTCAATTTGCGCCACAAATTGGGCGAGCTAGTAAGAAGGAGGAAATAACAATGGCATTTAGAATTATCGTCTGCGCAAAGCAGGTTCCAGATACCAACGAAATTAAAATTGACCCCGTGAAAAAAACGCTGATCAGAGAAGGCGTTCCAAGCATATTAAATCATGACGACGCCAACGCTCTGGAAGAAGCATTGAAAGTGAAAGATCAATATCCTGACACCCACGTTACAGTTGTAACCATGGGACCTCCACAGGCAAAGGATATGCTCTTGGAATGTCTTGCTATGGGAGCAGATGAAGGCGTACTCGTAAGCGACAGAGCAGTGGGCGGATCTGACACATGGGCAACTTCGAACGCACTCGCAGCAGCAATCCACAAACTGGGCGGCTGTGACCTTTTGTTTGCAGGACGTCAGGCTATCGACGGAGACACCGCTCAGGTTGGACCGCAGCTGGCAGAAAAACTCGGATTACCGCAGGTTACATATGTAACAGAGTTCAAGATTGAAAGCAACATGAAGGACATCACTGTAAAAAGAGCGATGGAAGACGGCTATGAGCTGATCAAGATTCAGGCTCCCTGTATGCTTACCGCAATCAAAGAATTGAATCAGCCAAGATACATGTCCATCAACGGAATCTTCGGTCTGAAGAATAAAGAAATTAAGGTTTGGAATGCAAAAGACATCGAAGTTGATCTGGCTACAGTAGGTCTCGATGCTTCCCCGACCAACGTATACCGCTCATTCACACCGGTTCCAAAGGGAAAAGGTAAGATGATTGAAGCTGATACGGATACTGAACTTGCACAGAAGCTTTTAATTAATTTAAAAGCGAAGCATGTAATCTAAGAGGAGGAGGAATCGAAATGGCTATTATAGTTTTAAATGATAAATGTAAGGGCTGTAAATTATGCGTAAAGGCTTGTCCTTTCGAAGCAATAGAAATGGTAGGAAAGCTGGCAGTTATCAACGAAAAATGTACTGCTTGCAACCAGTGTATTCCAGCCTGCAAATTTGACGCGATTACCAAGACTGAAGAGAAGGAAGGAACTGTTGATCTTTCCGAATACAAAAATATCTGGGTTTATGCAGAACAGAGAAAGGGCAAGATCATGAATGTTGCTCTTGAACTCATCGGAGAAGGCAGAAGACTTTCCAGAGAAATCAGCGACGAAGCGAAGGTTTGCGCCCTTATCGTAGGAAACAACGTAGAGGCTCTGGCAAAGGAATGTTTTGAATACGGAGCAGACTCTGTTTATATGATTGAAGATCCGCTTCTTGAAAACTATACCACCGATGGTTATACCAAGGTTATCGTCGATGCAGTAAAAGAGCACAAACCAGAAATCGTAATCTACGGTGCTACCCATATCGGAAGAGACCTGGCTCCAAGAGTAGCAGCTAGACTGAATACTGGTCTGACTGCTGACTGTACCAGACTTGATATCAAGGTGTCCAGTTATATGGATTATGCCATCAAGAACACAACCCTTGATGTATCCACGCTGGACCCAAATTCGGATGACAAGGGATTGAAGCAGACACGTCCTGCTTTCGGCGGAAATCTGATGGCTACCATCATCTGCCCTAAGACAAGACCACAGATGTCAACGGTCAGACCCGGCGTTATGCAGAAGAGAGAAAGACAGGCTGGAGCAACCGGCGAACTGATCAAGGTAAAACCTGCAATCGCAAAGAGCGACATCAAGATCGAAATCCTTGACATCGTAAAATCCGCTAAGGAAATTGTATCCCTTACCGACGCGGAAATCATCTGCTCCGGCGGACGTGGTCTCGGAGATTCTTCCGGTTTTGAGCTGATCAAGAAGTTTGCTGATAAGGTTGGTGGAGTAGTAGGTTCCTCCAGAGCAGCGGTTGATGCTGGCTGGATTGATCATTCCCACCAGGTAGGTCAGACCGGAACCACCGTTAAGCCTAAGATTTATTTTGCTTGCGGTATCTCCGGAGCAATCCAGCACCTTGCTGGAATGCAGACCTCCGATATCATCGTAGCGATCAATAAAGATCCCGATGCACCGATCTTCGAAGTTGCTGACTACGGTATCGTCGGAGACCTTTACAAGGTCATTCCCCAGATCATTGAACAGTGGGATAACGCAGAAGCTCTTTACGACGCTACCACAAAATAACATCCCTTTCAAACAGAATAGATTTAACAATATAGCCGCCGCCTCAATAATATTGAGACGGCGGTTTTTTATTTCTTTGATAACCAGAGCGATTTGATTCGATCCTTGTAGTTGTGCCACTAATCCCGTATAATAATACCCAGGGTATAAAATAAGTAGGATCGAGTAGGATCGAGGATGATTGAGAAAATAATAAAAACAAATTATCTAGCCATTTGTGCGATTGGCTTAGCTATTATTTCATTGATTTTAATGCTTATTGATTTTAAAATGCATATCAATTTATATAAAATTTCAACGTGTTTTCTTTTCCTTTCTCAACCGCTTCTTTTTGGAGCAAAATGGCTTAATGCAAAAATAGAAAGGAAAAGAACTGCAGTTGTATGGGCATTCTTCTTTATTGTTATTTCTGTTTTTTCAGTCGTTGGATTGGTTTTTATTCTTCTGTAAATAAAAATGGGCTGTCGCACTTGTATTTTAGTGTGACAGCCCATTTTTGTGTTTGACATGAACGAAATAGTTTGGCTGATATATAGTATATATCAACATTTACATACTTTTAACTTATGGTTAAAAAGGATTTAATCTTCAGGGTTTATAGTGTGAGTAGAACAGCAGACAGAAGGAAAGGAGACTGTTATGAATCTTCTGACTCACATTACAATGGCCGAAATCATTTATGAACAAGTCAAGAACCAATTACCTCTTGATAAAAACGCTTTTGTGTTTGGAAATATCAAACCTGATCTGACGCGTAAGCTTTTGCGCAGCGCTCATATCATGGATCATTATTTGATTCACGTAAGTAATCAGACGAAGGTTCTGATGAGGGGGGAACTGCCTCCAAAAGAGCTTTCCTATGAATTGGGAAAACTATGTCATTATGTCTGTGATTTCTTTTGTAAATATCATTTAAATTATGATTTATTTACGCTTTATGGAAATCACTTTTTTTATGAATGGAAGTTGGATTTTCATTTGAGGACAGCAGATTATCGCAAATGGAAACCTCTATACACAATAGAAGAGAGCCGCAGTGTGGCGGATTTCATATTCGATATGAGGAGAGCCTATCTCTCAGAAAAAAACACTGATGATAAGGACGTAAGATATGCGGTTTCCGCATCAATATGGCTTTGTCAGTCGGTGTTTCATTTTTTATTAGAGGATTCTAGAGAGCTGGAGAATCAGCATCTGCAAGCAAATAGCGTTTTGCCGATGGCGGGAGGTCAGTAATGAAGATTGCGATTTTTACGGATACCTATTCCCCTCAAATTAACGGCGTTACCAATACTCTTGAGAGAATGAGCGATTATTTTAGTGGGAATGAAATTCAGTATAAGATATTTGCACCGAAATATGAAGCCGATGGTGATAGGGAAGCGGAACGGTTTTACAGCCTAAAATTCCATTTTTATCCTGATTGCAGGATTGCACTTCCGAATATCTTCAGAATCAACCAGACCCTATCGGAGTTCAAACCGGATCTGATTCATCTTATGACCGAGTTCAATATGGGACTGACCGGCATGCGGTATGGGCAAAAAAATAATATTCCGACGATCTCAAGCTATACGACCAACTTTTCTCAATATACGGACTACTATGGTCTTGATTTTCTAAAGCAGGGCATCTGGGACTATATGAAGTGGTTCCATAATCAAAGTCGCCGCACGCTTTGCCCCTCTGGCGAGGCTCAAAGACTGCTCGCGCAAAATGACATCTGCAATACTGGAATTTTTTCAAGAGGAATAGATGCTTCAAAATACCACCCTTCCAAAAGAAGTAACCTCCTGAGAAGCGAACTGGGTATTGAAGGAAAAACGGCGTTTCTCTATGTAGGAAGAGTTTCATTTGAAAAGGATCTCGACATTCTCGTAGAAAGCTACAATCGTGTAAAAGAAGTGTATGGCAATAAGGCAGTACTGATGATTACCGGTGACGGACCTTATCTTCCGAAGCTGCGTGAATTACTGCCCGGAGATACCGTATTTACCGGATTTAAAACAGGAAATGAATTGGCAGAGATATATGCATCTGCAGATATCTTTGTCTGTCCCTCTTCTACAGAAACCTTCGGAAATGTCATTTTGGAGGCAATGGCATCCGGCTTGGCAGTGGTTGGAGCAGACGCAGGCGGCGTAAAGGAAATTATATCACATAGGAAAAACGGCATGAAGTTTACAGCGCGAAATAGTGATGAACTTACCGTTTGCATGTCAGAATTGATGGAAAATATCGGCTTGAGAACCCAGCTGGCCCAAGGAGGCATCAGTCACGCTGCCAGTCAATCATGGGAAATGATTATCGGAGGGCTGCTGCGTATTTATGAAGGAGTACTTGGGGATAGAAGTCGGGAAGATGCTTCGCAATTCAAGGAAGGGAAGCTCAGTGCGTAAGGAGGGATAGATTATGATCAAAATCGGCATGATCGGAACAGGTTACGTTGGCTTGGTGACAGGCGTCTGTCTTTCAGATTTCGGGTGGAATGTAACCTGTGCTGATCAGAATGAAGCCGTGATTACAATGTTGAACGAAGGAAGATCAACAATTTATGAACCTGGACTGGAGGATCTCCTTGAGCGTAACCGATACTATAAAAGAATTTCATTTACCTGTGATATTGACAGCGTGATTAAGGATAGTGATGTGATTTTTATTGCGGTAGGAACGCCGCAGCAGGCTGACGGAAGTGCGGACCTTTCCGGTGTTTATGAAACTGCAGTCAGGATCGGTCAGAACATGAATGGATATAAGGTGATTGTCAATAAATCTACGGTTCCGGTGGGAACCGGGCAAGCGGTGAAAGCAATGATTCATAGAGAGCTTCTGAGCAGAAATCTCGAATTGGAATTTGATGTGGTTTCCAATCCTGAGTTTTTAAGGCAGGGCTCTGCAATCCAGGATTTTACCCATGCGGATCGGGTGGTGATCGGAGCGGAATCGCATAAAGCGGCAGAGCTTATGAAGGAAGTCTACCGTGTATTATATCTCAATGAAACGCCGTTTCTGACCGTAAATATTGAGACTGCGGAGCTTGTTAAATATGCTTCCAATGCATTTCTCGCTGCGAAGATCTCCTTTGTCAATGAATTGTCCGAGCTATGCGAAAAGACGGGAGCGAATATTCAACAGGTTGCAAAAGGAATGGGTATGGATGGAAGAATCGGTTCGAAGTTTCTTCATGCAGGCCCCGGATTTGGAGGAAGCTGCTTTCCAAAGGATACCCTTGCCTTGCTGAAACAGGGTGAAAACAATCAGTGCAGTCTTGAAATCGTACGGGCAACCATAGCCGCCAATGAAAAACAGAAACGGAGGCTTGCGGAGAGAATTAAGGATGAGGTAGGATCGATAACCGGGAAATGCTTCTGCATTCTAGGGCTTTCCTTTAAAAATAACACAGATGATATGAGAGAAGCACCTTCCCTGTCCATTATGAAGGAACTCGCCTCTGAAGGAGCGATCTTCAGAGTTTACGACCCAAAGGCTATGGAGAAAGCTGCTGCTTGTTTTCGTGAGCATGGGATGATTATTGAGAAATATTGTGATAGTGAGTATGATGCGGCAGAAGGCGCTGATGCTGTGATTCTTTTCACCGAATGGAATCAATTCCGCAGCTTAGATCTTAATCGGATGAAAACGGGAATGACAGGAAGCTTCTTTTTCGATTTCAGAAATATTTACAGTGACAGAATGATGACAGATATGGGGTTTCGCTATTATTCTGTGGGACGGGGATGAGGAGGTCTTAAATGACGAGAGAGAAAGGCCACAGGTCAATTCCATATGCAGATGCGGTATTGCCGATTCTGCGGGGGAGAATTCCAGGGCAGCTTATCATCCAATATACGGATGTATGCAATGCTTTGTGTCCGCAATGCAGCATGAGAAAAACAGAGGCATATGAACGGTCAAAACTTTCAAGGGATGAGGTGTGCAGGATTATCGATGCAGCAGCGGAGCAAAAGATACAGGCATTGTCCTTTACGGGGGGAGAACCATTTCTGTTTTTGGATGAACTCATCGAATTGATTCAATACGCGTCTTTCAAGAAGATACCATTCATACGTACAGGGACGAATGGGTATCTTTTCTCCAACTGGCGGCGTCAGGAATATGTTTATGAGATCCACAACCTTGCAGAGAAACTGGCAAGAACAAATCTGCGAAATCTCTGGATCAGCATCGATTCAGCAGATCCCAGAACGCATGAGCAGATGAGAGGACTTCCTGGGGTAATTCGGGGGATTGAAATTGCCCTCCCGATCTTCCATGAATACGGGATTTACCCTGCTGCCAATCTCGGAATCAATCGAAATATCGGCGGGATGGGGCTGATTTCTGAAAAGATGATCAAACCGGATGAGTTTTATAGGGAATTCAAAGAAGCCTTTGAACGGTTTTATGGTTTTATCATAGACATGGGATTTACGATGGCGAATGTGTGCTATCCCATGAGTATTGCTGAGGAACATTCGGCCAGTGATGACGCCGCTGTTAACGGCGGAGATACTGGCGGCGGTCTGGTATCTGGAGTGGCTTCAGCCGTTAACCTAGTCTATGGAGCGGCTTCTGCCAGTAATCTGGTATCATTTACGGATGCTGAAAAGGTGCAGATTTTTAGAGCATTGATGGATACGATTCCAAAATTCAGAGAAGAAATTCGTATTTTCACACCACTGGTTTCCCTTTATTCTCTGATCAGACAATATAGTGGCTATTCAGACGATTCCTTGCCATGCCGGGGGGGTATCGATTTCTTTTATGTTGATGCGAAGGAAGGAAATACCTATCCCTGTGGGTATCGAGGCAAGGAAAACCTCGGCAAGTTCTATAACCTAGACATAAAAAACCTGAAAGAAAAACGGGCTTGCAGAGATTGTGACTGGGAGTGCTTCCGTGACCCTTCGGAACAGGTGGGTTATCTGATTGAGGCAGTTAGAAATCCAGTGAAACTCATCAGGTATAAGACTTCAGAATATCGAAGGCTGTGGAACCAGGATCTTCTTTATTTCCATCGCTGTTCCTATTTCGACGGCAGAAAGGCAAGATGAAACACGGAACACCACTTCCTATTCAATATAGATTCAAAAACACAAAAGGCTCAGGCGTTTTATATGCCAGAATCTTTTGTGTTTTTCGGTACAAATCTTTGTTTTGTTAATCCTCTTTAGTATTTTCCAGTGCTCTGAAACGAACGATTTCTGATATCAGATCAAGGGGCAAGGGATCCTTGATCGGAAACTGCACGGCACCCTTTGAACTTTTGCAGCTTCCAAAACGTCCCTGGAACGCTTCAATACCGCTGGGACCGGGATAAAGCCCAATATGGTTTTTGTGCGCTGCAAAGTGAACCAGATTCCCATTCAGCGTAAAGGTTGGCATTTGCCAGCTGATTTTTTCTATCGCTTCTGGAGCGGCTTCCAGAATGGTTTTCCTAAGCTGCTGAAGCTTCTCCTGAATTTCCGGGGCAAACTGCAGGATGTACTCATCAACGGTCTTAAAATGGTTTGTCATTTTTTTTACTTCGCCTCCTTGTTCTATTTTCTACTAGAATTAAGATTCATCTAGAGCGGTATCGTCCGCCTGTATTTCAGTTTTTTATCTCTTTATCATTTCAAAAGATAGAAGGTATTTCTTCACCTTGCAACATGCGCAGTGCGCCTAAAGCAAGAGCTTCCATTTCCATTTCGCCGGGTATTACAATGACCGGCGCGATAAACTCTACTCTTTTTCGGATCATTTCCGTCATCATTTTGGAATAAGCGATACCTCCAGTAAGGAGAATATAATCGATTTCCCCATTTAGCACCGGTGCAAGTTCTCCGATTCCCTTAGCGATCTGATATGCCTCTGCCTCATAAACCAGTTTCGCTTTTTCATTCCCTTGAGAGATCATCCGCTCAACGATCCTGCAGTCATGAGTCCCCAGGTGCGCCTTGATGCCTCCTAGGCCTCTGATTTTTCGAGTCATCTCTTTTTTGGTATATTCTCCGGAGTAGCACAAATCGACGATATAAAGAAGTGGAAGACCTCCTGTTCTTTCGGGGGAAAAAGGTCCGGCATCGTCCCCAATGGCATCGACAATCCTGCCTTTCTCATGAATTCCGATGGAAATCCCCCCGCCCAAATGGGCTACAATCAGATTAAGATCTTCATATCGCTTTCCTAACTGTGCAGCTGCTCTTCTTCCCATCGCCTTTGAGTTGAGTACGTGACATTGGCTATGACGAAGATATTCGGGAATGCCGGTGATCATGGCAATTTCCTTAAATTCGTCTGAGGATACCGAATCATAAATATAAGCAGGAATTCCAAGGGGTGCAGCTATTTTGTCTGCCAGCAGCGCGCCTAGATTCGACGCATGAGGAGAAAGAGTTCCGCTATTTATGATTTCTTTTAACTTCTCGTTGACAAGATAGCCTCCAGCTTTGACAGGGGGAAGGAGACCTCCTCGTCCGACTACTGCATCAAGTTGGCCCAGAGGTGTCTGATGCTTGTTTAAAATGGAAAGAATTACTTCCAAACGATAATCCAATTGATCGAGTACATCTGTGATTCCTGTAAAATCATCGTCGGAATGTTCCGCCTGCTCAGAAAAAATGAGGGTTTCATTTTGATACAGGGCGAGTTTTGTTGAGGTTGATCCGGGGTTAATAGCAAGTATGGAAAAAACCATGCAATATCTCCTTAACGTTAATTTTTAACTGTCATTTTAGGGTAAGCCTGACTCATTTGAAGCTTTTTATTTTCAATAGTATTCAGTATTTTACCACAAAAAAACAATCTAACGCTATGGAATTGATAAATTATTTCATGCTGAGTGGTAACAATAAGAAAAACTTCCTATGTTATTAGGAAATTTACAAGGACATAAATTTGAATCACTGGAGGAGGGACAGAATATGTCGAAGAAACAACAGAAACAATCGCAGCAACCGCAAGAACAAAGTAAAAAGCCAAATAAAGAGGTTACAAAACAATATGAGCAATATGTGAAACAGTTTACGCCAAAGCCAAAATATTTTTCAAACAGCTTGAAGGCTTTTGTCGTGGGGGGATGTATTTGCGCAGCTGCTTTATATATACAGAATTTATTGATGGACAAAGGTCTAAGTGAAAAGACCGCAGGCGCTTATGTCACGGTACTTCTTATTTGCATTGCGCAGCTGCTCACTGGTTTCGGCGTTTTTGACACCATCGGAAAATTCGCAGGAGCAGGTGTCTTTGTACCCATTACCGGATTTGCAAATTCTATGGTAGCACCCGCAATGGAATATAAAAAGGAAGGCCCGGTTTTAGGCGTGGGAGCGAAGCTCTTCAGCCTTGCTGGAGCGGTGCTTGTATGCGGAATCACAGTGAGCGCTTTGATCGGAATGATCTATTATTTTATGGAGTAGGAGGCAAATAATGAAGAACAAAGTAGGCAAACAGACGTTACAATTTTCTTCGATGCCTAGGATCATTGGAGCCCATGCATTGGTGGGGGAAAAAGAAGGCAAGGGGCCTATGGCAAAATGGTTTGATACCATATTGGAAGAAGACACTTACGGAGAAAAAACGTGGGAAAAATCCGAGAGTAAAATGCTGAAACAATCACTTTTGCTTGCCTTGCAGCAGTCAGGGCTGGAAAAAGACCAGATCGATATCATTTTAAGCGGAGATTTGATCAACCAGATTATGTCGTCGTCCTATATGGCTAGGGATCTTGCAATTCCGTTTCTAGGGGTTTACGGCGCTTGTTCCACCATGACTGAATCCATGACCTTGGGCTCTATTATGATAGATGGGGGATATGCTGCCAATGTTCTGGTTGGAGCTTCCAGCCACTACTGTACTGCGGAGCGTCAATTCCGCCTTCCTCTGGAACACGGTAACCACAGGCCTCCGTCAGCACAATGGACAGCCACCGCTGCCGGCGGTATGGTTCTCTCTGCCAACAATAAGGGTGACAAGGCGGTCAAACAGGGGAAAGAGGTAAAGGAGCTTTATATCAGCCATGCAACAGTAGGGAAAATTATAGATACTGGAATTAAGGATGCAAACCAGATGGGTGCCGCCATGGCTCCTGCAGCGGTAGATACCATCATAAGGCATCTCACGGATACTGGAAGAACACCGGATTTTTATGACATCATATTGACTGGCGATTTAGGGCACATTGGAAAGGATATTGCGATTGATCTGCTGAGCGGTGCCGGCCTTCAGGTTTCAAACAATTACGATGACTGTGGTGTTCTGCTTTTTGATAAGAAGCAGGATACCCATAGCGGTGGCAGCGGCTGTGGCTGCTCGGCCTGTATTTTCAGTGGTTATATTTATAAGGAAATGCGCCTGGGCAAGATCAAAAATGCTTTGCTGATCTCAACCGGGGCGCTTTTATCCACCATAAGCTCCCAGCAGGGGGAATCCATTCCCGGTATTGCCCATGCAGTTGCGGTTACAACGGAAGGAGTGAGCTAAATGGATTATTTCTATGCCTTTTTGATTGGCGGAATCATATGCGTGATTGGCCAAATTCTCATTGATACGACAAAATTGACGGCACCGAGGGTTTTGGTCATATTTGTGGTGGCTGGTGCTATTATGACTGCATTCGGATGGTATGAACCTATTGTGAAGCTCGCAAAGAATGGTGCTACCGTACCTTTGCCTGGCTTTGGCTACGCACTGGCAAAGGGCGCTATGGATGGTGCAAAGGATGGTTTTCTTGCTGCAATTTCTGGCGGGTTAAAAAATACTGCTGCGGGGTTAACCGCAGCAATAGGATTTGGCTATATTGTGGCGCTGGTCTTTTCTCCAAAGTCAAAGCGCTGATATAGGGGCGCTGATTCATTCCATGGTTCTATCAGCATTTTAGTTAAAGAAGTTTAACCAGTCCGGGGGCTTACTGCCCTCATCGGTTTGGCCATTGCCTCCGTTATTGTTTCCATTGCCGTTTCCGTTTCCGTTCTCATTTCCCGGATTTGGAACAATTCCTCCGCCGTCAGGGCTGCCGCTGCCGCCGTCCCATTGATAATTGGGATCTACGGTGACATTGGGGCTGATGGGATAAAGGGATGGGTCTGGGTTATGCAGGTTACAGTAATAGGATGGCATTTCATAACCATAATCCGCCACGTTAGGATCGGCTGTATACGGCCGTTTCACGAATACTCTGCTTTCCGTTGCCGGACAATATGGTGTTGCAAGGTATCCGCTGGCGGTGCATATGTTTGCTGCTACATGGACGTTATCCGTGGTGGTTGGCTCTGTTCCCTTGATGAAATACTCATTTCTTACAGTGGACCTGCTATCGAGAGCACTTAATTCTGAGGGTAAGCGGCCTGATTTTATGTCAATGGCAACGCTTACAACATCACTTGGTGCAGAAGGAAAACTGCCTGCGGCAATTCCTGTATGAACCTGCTTCATGATCTTGCTCCAGAGCTTTGATGCAGCAGCACTGCCCTGACTCAATTCGATATTGATATCATTACCGATCCAGACTGATGCTGCGTATTGGGGTGTAAATCCAACAAACCATGCATCGTAGTTGTCGGTGGTTGTTCCAGTTTTACCAGCAACGGGCTGAGAACCGATGGCAGCCGCCTTGGCCAGGCCATTGGTTACTGTGGAGCGAAGCATATCGGTCATGATAAAGGCAACCCCTTCATCCATGATTTGCGTGGAAGCAGCCTTCTTCTCCAAAATGATTTCACCGCGTTTATTGGTGATCTTCGTATATACAATAGGTTCTGTATAGTTTCCTTGATTTGCAAAGGCGCCGTAGCCTGCGACCATCTCGAGAGGTGAAACCCCTTTGGTCATACCTCCCAGAGCCAGTGCGGCTGCATTCATATCGTTGACATTACCGGATTCAACGATGGAGGTGATTCCGCATTTTTTCAGGAATTTCACAGAGGCGTCGACACCAATATCAGAGAATACCTTCACTGCATTGACGTTGACGGATTGCTCGATCGATTCCCGCATCGTATGCAGGCCTCGATATCCGGAATACCAGTTTTTCGGCCAGAGCTTTCCCTGTATGGTCAGCGGCGCATCGTCGATTACACTGGCAGCTGTCCATAACTGGCCAAAGCTGTTGCCCTCAGAAGGATCGTTTGTCAAGCCGGATTTGGCTTTTTCCAGACCGCTTTGGATTGCGGGTCCGTATACTCCCATCGGCTTAATGGAGGATCCGGGCTGTCGCGGATTCGTTGCCCTGTTATAGATTTGTCTTCCTTCAATATTTCTTCCGCCGACCATAGCCTTGATTCCTCCGTTTTTATAATCGAAGATTACCATGGCAGACTGGGGCTGAATGATCTGCTGCTTCAGCGTATACGTATTATAATTTGTTTTATCCAGTGTGTAGGTTTTCTTTGCAATGGATATACTCTGGCTATTGAATTGGAAGGCATCCGGAGCATCCTGGAAAAACTGTCCGCTGATGGTAAGATTTCCTTCTTCATCCTTTGTCTTGTATTGCTGCGGAATGTTGATGTAACCGCCGTTAATACGGTAGAAGATATTGTCCTGAACAACATACATATCCTTGAATTCCACACTATAGTCTACCTTACCTTGAACCTCTGTCTTATAAAAGTTCAGGCGATGACCTGCCAGAAGAACGATACTGCCGTCGGCAGCAGTCTGATATTCATCAGAAGTAAGCGTGAAGGTTCCTTCTTCATTGAAGTAATTGTTGTAGCTATAGAGCATAATATTCTTACTTGCGTTCAGAATATTTCCTGCCTTGTCTTTGCTTAATCCCGCTACCTTAGGGAAGTTAGCGTTATCGGTAAATTCCTTCTCTGCAATTTTCTGCATATCTGAATTCATTGTTGTATAAATCTTTAGTCCGTTATTATAGATCATCTGCTTGGCATCGGATTCTTTCAAATTGAGCTCTGACATCAAGTCTTTTACGACAGATTTAATTACATAGTCTGCAAAGTAAGAGGATAACTCACTGGCCGTATCCTCGCTGGGATTGATGGAAGCGCGCAGATCGCCTGCTTTGGCTTCATCATATTCAGCCTGTGTGATCTTACCCTGTTCGAGCATGAATGAGAGAACCAGATTTTTTCTGTCATTGAAGGTATTGTTGAAGACAAGCGTATAGGTCTCGCCCTTTCTAATGATATTTGGATCATCTGGATTTACCTGAGCACTCTCATAGCGTTTGACGAAGGCATAACGATCAGGGGCCTGCGGCAAACTGGCCAGGGAAGCGCATTCGAGTAGGTTGAGATCCTTGACATCCTTTGAAAAATAAGCTTGTGAAGCCGCTTGTACACCATTGGTATTATATCCTAAGAATATGGTGTTCAAGTATGCTTCAAGGATTTGTTCCTTCGTCAGATGACGTTCCAGAAGGACTGTATAATAAGCTTCTTTAATTTTTCTTTTTAAGTCATAGTCAGATTTGGTCTCAGCAAGATAAAGGTTTCTTGCCAGCTGCTGAGTAATGGTACTCGTACCGCTGACCTTATCTCCTTCGAAAATGCTTTCCTTGATCGCTCCTAAAATACGAATTACATTGAAACCATTATGATCCCAGAAGGTTTTATCTTCAATTGACACAAAGGCATCAATGAGATTTTGCGGGAGCTCATTATAGGAAATGTTTGTCCGCAATCCATCGGAGGTCAAGAGGCTGTCAATAATGTTTTCTTGATCATCGTAAAGGGTAGAATTTTCAGCAAGTCTCTCGTAAATATTATCCGGCTCTATGGGTGGGGTTTGTACAATAATAGAAATAACAATTCCGCCCAGAACGAGACATATGCTCAGACCGAGAAACAGAATAAATTTGAACAGCTGCTTCTTATTAATAGTATACTTTTTCTTCTTCTTTTGTTTCTTCGTTCTCATAGGCTCCTCGCCGGATATCTGCTCTTTCGTCATGAATCCGTTATCGTGTACATTTGTTATAAGTCGTTCTTCACCGCTTGAAGTTTGGTTTCCGCTCCTAACAGATCGTCGGCTTTGAGGCTTATTTTCAGTAAGTCTCTCAAGTCGGGTTTTTCTGCTTTCACTCGCAACAGACTGATCGGCACCCGCAGATTCTTTGCCGGTACTTGCGGCGTCTTCACTTATAGAAGGGTTGCCTTGCTCTGGTTTGTTCATGCTTTTATCAAAGTCGTTGCTGATTTTATCAAACTTGGCAAAAAAATCATCTATTTCCTTTTGCTTATTGGTTTTATCAAGCTCATCTGTCAAGCTTATCACCTGCCTTACCATTAAAGTGTAATGCTTTTAATTCAAACCTGTTCCGGAAACATTATAGCATACTGGGCCTTGGCTGTTAATGGAAATCTCACAAAGACATATTCTTGTAATATTTTATATACCCTTTTCCCCGGAATTTAGACGGATAATTTGTAAACTATCTGGTTATATTGGGGAAATTAAAAGAAATATAATTTCAAACTTCTTGCAGCCCTGGAAAATTAACAAGCAGTATAGAGAGAAGCGGTAACGATAAGGCAGTAACGGTTGCTTTGGGTTTGAATAGGAAGTATAATGAACCAATAGGAATTGCATATTGGTACAGGAGGAGAGAACATGTACGACAGCATAGATGTCGCAAGAGCGGCAATCAAGCTGGCCATCACATCGAGCAGAAGCTCCGAGGAACAGTTAATTGCCAGATTGAAAGAAAAAGACATACATGGGGCTGCAGTAGACATCGGCGGAGATATCGTGAATTCCATTCATGTGGTGATTGAAAGAGCCATCATCGCATCAAGAAAAAGCGGTGTTACAAAGGAAAATCATGTGCAGGACGGAGCCATTGCAGGTGCTTCCAGAGAAGCCATTATGCAGATTGCATCCAAAGCAACAGGCCTGAATGGCGGAGGGAAAGTGGCAATATGCAGACATAAAGAACATCTCAGTGTTTGCATCTTCATGAGTATTGGGTTGCTTCATCTCAATGAAGTGGTGATTGGACTGGGACATCGTTCACTGCCTGCAGACTAAAATAGCAGCAAAGCGTGGACTAAAAACTCGGAATGTATTTACAAATTATGGAACTTGAGATACACTAATTTTGAGAGAAAGGGAATCGGTTTTTACAGGAGGATACTGTGAGACGACCGATCATCTTTCTTTTTTTGTTTTTTATAGCGGGGATTGCATTGGAATATCACTTGGAGATGAATCTGCAAGTGCTGGTTTGCTCATTTGCGATCCTTATCATACTACTTTTATTTCCTTTTTTTACTGGGCCTTTGAACTTAAGGGTATATTGCCAGCCGATCCGACTGGCCTGTCTTTTGTCTGCCGTATTTCTTCTTGGCAGTACCATACTTTATTTTGCGGAGAATGACAGAGATCCACTGGAGGCATTGGAAGGGAAAAAATATCAAGTTCAGGGTAGAGTAATTACAGTACAGGTAAAAGATGAAAATTCTTGCCAGGTACTCATTACCGCTGAACCTTACGGGAAGCGGCTGATCCAGATCCGGGGCGGTATGGCGAGCCCAGTGGAGCTCATTGGCAAATGGATGGTGGTAAGGGGCACGATTACGATCCCGGCAGAGCGGAGAAATCCAAATCTTTTTGATTATCGCCTTTATTTGAAAACCCG
This sequence comes from Clostridiales bacterium, assembly GCA_015243575.1. Classification (NCBI taxonomy): domain Bacteria; kingdom Bacillati; phylum Bacillota; class Clostridia; order Peptostreptococcales; family Anaerovoracaceae; genus Anoxybacterium; species Anoxybacterium hadale. Next base: position 1,641,267 of record CP042469.1, on the reverse strand, counting down.
CAATGTCAGGGTGATTATTCAGGCTAACTCAAACCAGATCACCTTCGATGAAAGCCGCTTAGCGCTGCTTCCGTCTGCTGTAGCACGTTTGAAATACGGCTTTACCGATCGGTTAAAGGATCATATGAGTCCCGAGACCTATGGAGTCACGGTTGGTATGCTGTTTGGAGACAGAAGCTACATCGGTGAAGACATCTATGATGCCTTTCAGAAGAATGGTATCGCACATATTTTAAGTGTTTCTGGAATCCATGTGGGAATAGTATACCTTTATATCAGCAAGCTATTGGGAAATCGAAAAACCATAGCCTTTTATATGCTTACCAGCGGGTTTCTTATTTTCTATGCAGCACTTTCAGAGTTTTCTCCCTCAGTGGTCAGGGCTGCGGTAATGATTTTCATTCATATTCTCTCAAAAATTCTTTGGCGTCCCTATGATTTTCCTTCTTGTACAGCTGCATGCGGTCTTGTGATGCTGATCATCAATCCATACTATCTGTTCAACACAGGATTTCAACTATCCTTTGCCGCTGTTTTCTGCCTTGCATCCGGACTTCCTTGGACAGAACGAAAGCTTAACCGTTTGCAGCAGGAGGGTAAACCGGAGCATTTCGTCAAATTACTTCGATTTTTGACACCCCTGTTTGTGATTCAATTGGGCATGGCTCCGCTTACCGCTTATCTTTTCAATTATTTTTCCGTGGCGTCCTTCTTTGCAAATATTCCAATCATTGCTTTGTCCGGTGTGATGATTCCTTTGGGAATCAGCTTGATTCCTCTGGCGTTTTTAGGAGAACTCCTATTTGGTATAGGGGCTAGAGCAATGGAACTGCTGGTAGAACTGATGATTTGGATGAATGATTGCTTTTATCTTCCGGGGGTAGGGTTTTACCCCGTGGTCAGTCCGTCGGTTTATTTTCTTATATTGTACTATGGCTTTTTCTTCTGTCTTACATCGGAGATGATGAGAGTACTGTTTCAGAGAAAGAATAGAAGGGGGATCGCTCTGATTTGTGCCGCAATTGTCCTGCTTTCTGCGCTGAGTCATACTATCGTTGGCTCCGAGAATCCAGATGCGGGTTTGATTTTTCTTGATGTTGGACAGGGAGATAGTCTTCACATTAAAACACCAGGCGGCAGAAATGTCCTTATCGACGGCGGAGGAAGCCAGAACTATAATGTAGGGAAAAATATTCTGCTGCCTTACCTTCTGAAAAGCGGAGTTCGGGAGATTGATCTGGCCATTGCCACCCACCTCCACGACGATCATTATCTGGGGCTTACTCAGCTCGCAAAGGGAATGAAAATTAAGAAATTCGGCACGTATGAAATCAATCGGTACCGAGAGGAGGAGATTCTGGAAGAGACGGGTCTTAAGCGGGAAAACATGGTTTATTTGAAGGCAGGAGATAGAATTCAGCTGGATCAGGATGTTTGGATCGATGTGCTTTATCCCAAAGAACGGACTGCAGAGGAGTATCAGAGAATCCTGTTTCAGGAAGAGGATGAAAATAAGAGCAGCTTGATGATGCGGGTGACCTACAGAGGGTTATCCGTACTCATGACTGGAGATATCGGTTTTGATGGTGAAACGGAACTAATGAGGCAATATCAGGCGGATCCGGAGCAGATCAGAGCTGATATCTTAAAGGTTGGACACCACGGAAGCAAATACTCCACGGGTGATCATTTCCTGGAATCGGTAGCTCCAGAAATTGCAGTTTTTCAGGTGGGAAAAAATAATTTCGGACATCCTCACGAAGCGGTCATTGAAAAATGCTCAAAAAAAGGTATAATGATATATAGAAACGATCAAAACGGCGCAATCATTTTTGAGACAGAGGGTCAAACATGGCATATAAAAGTTCTGCTACCGAAGAACATGCATATAAAAGAATTGACAGAGATATCAAAAGCGGCGGGGTAAAAAATCTGCTGCTTCTTTATGGGAAAGAGGGTTTCCTGATTCACTGGGCTGTTGAAACGCTGATTAAAAAATATGTGAATCCGGCATGCCGGGATTTAGACTATTTTCAACTAGACGGTACATCAGTAACCATTGATCAGATCAAAAGCAATTGTGAGACCATGCCCTTCCTGTCAGAACGGCGCGTGGTGTTTATCAGCGATTTCAAGCTCCTTGAAGGATCAAAATCCAAGAACATCCATGAGGATGACGAGAAGCAGCTTGCTGAGTACTTTAAGTCCATTCCTGACAACTGTATGCTGATCATTACTTCGGATAGCGCTGACAAGAGAAAAAAACTCTTTAAGTCCATCTCGGATCATGGCGGTGTTTATGAGTTTGGCGAATTGGATGAAAAGTCCCTGAAAGCCTATGTTGAAAAGAGGTTCAAAGAAGCAGGAAAACAGATCAGACCTGCGGTTACCGCAAGGCTCATTGAGGCGACCGGCTATTTTGATAAGGACACGGATTACACCCTTTATAATCTGGAGAACGATATTAAGAAAGCAGCAGCTTATAGTGAGGAAGACGAGATCCTGTCAGAGGCAATTGACAATACGGTATCCGGCAATATGGATACCAATGTCTTCAATATGATCGATTCCATCAGCAGAGATCGAAAGGATGAAGCCTATCAGCTGCTTCATAACCTACTGGTTTCCGGTGAAAAGGAATACAAGCTGCTTGCGCTGCTTTGCTCCCATTTTGAGATCATTCTTTCTGTTAAGGAAATGAAGGAGGAGGGACGCTCCCTTCCTCAGATGAAGGAGCTTCTCGGAATTCATGAATTCCGGATTAAAAAGGCGTCTGCTTTTGCAGAGCATTATTCCCTGAAGCATTTAAGAAAAATCTTGCAAAAGGCTTATGAAATAGACAAGAATATCAAGACCGGGCTGCTGGAAGCGGCACTGGCACTGGAACTCTTCGTCGCGGAGATATAAAATGACGAAACAAATGAAAGCAGACATTATGCTGCTTATGGTAACGCTTTTCTGGGGCATTTCCTACTGGCTTGTCGATTTAAGCCTGGCTGAGGTTCGACCATTCATGCTGAATGCGCTCAGGTTTCTCATCGCATTTTTTGTTGCGGGAGCACTTGCATTTCCAAAGCTAAAAACTGTAAATAAAGCAACCCTAAAATACAGTGCCCTCATAGGCGTGGCGCTTCTATTTGTCTATATTGGAGCAACCTTCGGTGTTCGCTATACCTCTTTATCCAATGCGGGTTTTCTCTGCGCACTGACGGTGGTAATTACTCCGGTTCTGGCATTTGCCTTGCTGAAGCAGAAACCGGAGAAAAAGCTTGCAGTTGCCGTGCTTATGTGCTTGATCGGAATTTCATTGCTAACGCTGAAAGAAAATGCGATCCAGCTGGCTCTTGGAGATCTGCTCTGCATCATGGCGGCCTTTGCATATGCCGTGGATCTGCTGATCACCGAGACAGCTGTAAAAAAGGAGGAAGTGAATGCCTTTCAGCTTGGTGTATTCCAGCTGGGGTTTACCGGCATTTACAACCTGGTTTTAGCCTTTCTGATTGAAACACCGGCACTGCCCAAGTCCGCATCGGTATGGTCAGCAGTACTGTTCCTGTCTATCTTTTGCACCGGGGCCGCTTTCATCGCCCAGGCGGTGGCACAGCAGTATACCAGCGCCTCCCATGTGGGAGTAATCTTCTCCCTTGAACCGGTATTTGCAGGGTTTGTTGCCTTTTTTCTGGCGGGAGAAATCTTGACGACTCAGGCTTATATTGGCGCTGCAATTCTGGTATCCAGCCTTTTTATCATGGAACTGGATTTGCCAAAGCTATTACAAAAGCTATTGAACCGACTGATTCAATCAGAACGGTAATAATAGATCATAAAAATCAGCCTTATATTCGTAAGAGTTTTAAGGAAGCGCTGATTTAATGGAAAGTGCGAAGTTGGCCTGAAATTTAGCTGATCAGATTTGCGCACATAATGAATCAGCGTTTTCTAATGAAAATGTTTGAAAAATTCGATTTCAAATATGATAAAAAACAGAATATTACAACTTTAATAAATCGACAGAAAAACGGCTTTTTCGACCCTGAAATTGCTTGTGCTTTTAAAGGTTATTTGTTATATTTGAGTTGTTGTATGAATAAAGCCTCAGTTTACAAGGGCATACACGCCAAAACAGCGAAATTGGAATGCTGGCTGTGTTCTCGGCCTCGCGTTACGGCCGGTAGCGCATCATCCTGCGGCCTTGCCAGCGTCCCAATTTCATCTGTTTTGGTCTGCGTGTAGATTTGATGAGTTTGCAGGCGGCAAATTTGTTCAATGGCAAGGAAGACGACCAAGGCATAGTGGTTCCTATGGTGCCGGCCGTCTGACACAGACAGTGGGCAAATTTGCCCCTGAAAACCGTATATGTCCTTGTAAGCTGAGGCTATGGTACCAAATTGAGCATTCGATTGAAATCGTAATTACAGGAGGTAAGACTATGACTTGTAAAAACAGTGGCTGTCAATGTGAGTGCAGCTCACCGGACTTTACAGAACTTGCTCCCGTCATGGAGAAGTATGCAAAGACTCCCGGCAGCCTGATCACAATTTTACAGAAAGCCCAGGATATCTATGGCTATTTATCCATTGAGGCAATCAACTATATCTCTGAACAGACTGGAATCAAACCGGCTAAAATTTACGGTGTAGCAACATTCTACTCTCAATTCAGATTACAACCCATCGGCAAGTATCTCATCATGCTCTGCCAGGGTACAGCATGTCATGTCAACGGTTCTGAGATGATAGAAGAAGCGATCTGTGAAGAACTTAATATCGCTGATGGTGAAACGACAGAGGATGGAATCTTCACTTTGAACAACGTTGCATGTCTTGGCTGCTGCAGTCTTGCACCTGTAATGATGATCAAGAGTGCAGACGGCGACGAAACCTACGGAAATCTTACGAAGGACAGCGTGAAAGCCGTTCTGAAAGAGATCAGAGCGAAAGAAGATCAGGAGGTGAAGGCAGTATGAAAGTTGTTGTAGGACAGGGCAGCTGCGGTGTTGCAACCGGAGCGAAAAAAACTGCTGCAGAGTTCGAAAAGCAGATCAAGGAAAAAGGCCTGAGCATCTCCGTTGAAAAGACAGGATGTATTGGAACCTGCTATTTGGAACCTATCGTGGACATCTATGATGACAACGGCGAAATTACCAGATATGTCAAGGTACAGCCTGACAAGGTTGCAGACATTGTTGAAAAGCATTTGATCGGCGGGCAAGCCGCTGCTGACCATGGAATCTCAGATGTCGACAAGACCTTTATCGATAAGCAGACGAGAATCGTCCTGAGAAACTGCGGTCTCATCAATCCTGAAAACATAGAAGAATATATCAGCACCGGTGGTTATGAAGCGACAAAAAAAGTTGTAACTTCCATGACTCCCGAGGCAGTAATAGAAGAAATAAAGGTTTCTGGTCTGAGAGGAAGAGGCGGTGCAGGTTTCCCGACCTGGTTCAAATGGAATGCTGCAAAATCATCTCCCGGAAAAGAAAAGTACATGGTATGTAATGCTGACGAAGGAGATCCGGGCGCATTTATGGATAGAAGCGTTCTGGAGGGTGATCCTCATTCCCTCATCGAAGGAATGATCATCGGCGGCTTTGCTATGGGTGCAACAGAAGGCGTAATCTATGTCCGTGCTGAGTATCCGCTGGCAATTCACAGACTTGAGATTGCAATGGATCAGGCGAGAGAAAAGGGCTTCCTCGGAAAGAACCTCTTTGGAACAGGCTACAATTTCGATCTTAGAATTAAGGCCGGTGCCGGTGCATTCGTATGCGGAGAAGAAACCGCACTCATCGCTTCTTTAGAGGGGGAGAGAGGAATGCCAAGACTGAAGCCCCCATTCCCGGCTCAAAAGGGATTCTGGCAGAAGCCTACCAATATTAATAACGTAGAAACCTTTGCCAATGTTCCATGGATCATCGTAAACGGAGGCGCTGCCTTTGCCGCTTATGGAACTCCTCAGAGCAAGGGTACCAAAGTATTTGCTCTTGCAGGAAAGATCAAGAAGGGCGGACTCGTTGAGGTTCCCATGGGCTTGCCGTTGAAAGATGTTATTTTTGGAATCGGTGACGGAATCAAAAATGACAAGGAATTCAAAGCCGTTCAGATGGGCGGACCCTCCGGCGGTTGTATTCCCGCTGCTCTGATTGACACCCCCGTAGATTACGAGAACATCACAAAGACCGGTGCGATCGTAGGCTCTGGCGGTATGATCGTTATGGACGAAACCACCTGTATGGTGGATATGGCCAGATACTTCCTGGATTTCACCAGAAAAGAATCCTGCGGAAAGTGCAATTACTGCCGTGTTGGAACGAAGAGAATGCTTGAAATCCTTGAAAGAATCACCATCGGGGAAGGCAAAGACGGAGACATTGAGCTCCTGGAAGAGCTTGCTGTTAAGATCAAGGACGGCTCCATGTGCGGTCTTGGACAGACGGCACCGAATCCGGTTCTTACCACTATTAAATATTTCAGAAATGAGTATGAAGATCATATTTACAATAAAAAATGTACCGCTCACTCATGTAAGGAGCTCTTAACCTTTACGATCAACGACAAATGCATTGGATGTACCCTGTGCTCCAAGAAATGTCCTGTCACCGCGATCCATGGCGAGCTGAAGAAAAAGCATGAAATCGATCAAGCGACCTGTATTAAGTGCGGAAAATGCGAAGAAACCTGCAAATTCGGCGCAATCATCAGAGACTAAGGGAGAGAGGTGAAGAAAGATGAAAAAATTCAGATTAAATATTGACGGCAAAGAAGTTTTTGGACTTCCCGGTCAGACAATCCTGGACATCGCAAAAGAAAATGATATTTATATTCCGACTCTCTGCTTTGATGAAAGAACTGAAATCTACGGTTCCTGCGGCATATGCGTTGTAGAGGTGGAAGGCAACCCTAAGATGGTGAAGGCCTGTGCTACAGAAATCGCACCGAACATGATCATCAAGACCACCACAGAGAGAGTAAAGGAATCGAGAAAAACGAATCTCGAGCTGTTGCTTTCCAACCATATCGGAGACTGCAGACCGCCTTGCGCGCTCGCATGTCCTGCTCAGACTGATTGTCAGGGTTATGTGGGACTCATCGCCAATGGCGAAATGGAAAAAGCGATCGAACTGATCAAAGAAAAAATTCCGCTTCCAGGAGCCATCGGAAGAGTATGTCCTCATCCTTGCGAAGACAACTGCAGAAGAAAGCTCATAGAAGAACCGATTTCCATCGCTTGGCTGAAACGGTTTGCTTCTGATATGGATCTTTCCGGTGACGATCCGTTTATGCCGGATATCGCACCTGCATCCGGAAAATCAGTAGCAGTGATCGGCGGAGGTCCCATGGGCTTATCCGCTGCATACTTCCTCAGAAGAATGGGTCATGAAGTAACCATTTTTGAGGCGATGCCAAAGCTGGGCGGTATGCTGAGATACGGTATTCCAGAATATAGACTTCCAAAGGAAGTTCTGGACGAGGAAATTTACCTCATCGAAAAGATGGGCGTTACCATGGTTCCCAATACAAAGATTGGCGTGGATCTTTCCTTTGATTCCATCCGAAAGGATTTTGATGCGATACTTGTAGGCATCGGCGCGTGGGTATCCACCGGCGTAGGCTGCAAGGGTGAAGATGCTGACGGCGTCATCGGCGGGATCGATTTCCTGAGAAAAGTAGTAAGAAACGAAGAAATCAAGCTGGGAGAAAATGTGGCCATCGTAGGCGGAGGAAACACCGCTATGGATGCCTGCAGAACAGCCGTAAGACTTGGTGCATCAAAAGTTTATAATATTTACAGACGTACAAAGGATGAAATGCCTGCAGATCAGATCGAAATCGTGGAAGCAGATGAAGAAGGTGTCATCTTTAAGAATCTGACCAACCCAATCGAAGTGATCAAGGATGAAAATGGCCATGTGAAACAGGTCGTTCTTCAGGTGATGGAGCTGGGTGAGCCCGATGCAAGCGGAAGAAGAGCTCCCGTTGCTGTGGAAGGCAAGACCGAAACACTGGACATTGACACCATGATTCTTGCCATCGGCCAGGCGGTTGATCCAAAGGGCTTTGACGGACTGGATCTTACCAGAAAGAAGGGGATCGCTTATGACCCCGAAACCTTCATGACGAGTCTGGAAGGTGTATTTGCCGGAGGAGACTGCGGAAATGACAAGATTTCCATCGCCATTGAAGCTATCGCAGATGCACGAAAGGCATCGGATATCATCGATGCTTATCTGGCAGGCGAGAACGTTAAATATGAAAGGCCTTATACGGTTGAAAGACATGACATCACCGAAAAGACCTTTGAAGACAGAGAAATGCAGTGCAGACCGAACATGGAGCATCTCCATGCCGACGAAAGAAAAGACAACTTTACAGAAGTCGTGTTCGGCTATGACCAGGAGCAAGCCATTGCTGATGCCAAACGATGCCTGGAATGCGGCTGCCATGATTACTTCGAGTGCAAGCTGATTGACTTTGCAAACGAATACAGTGTAAAACCCGATCGTTTTGCCGGTGATGTCAACAAGATTGAATTTGAAGATGACCATCCGTTTATCGTGAGAGACCCCAACAAGTGTATCCTTTGCGGACTGTGCGTACGTGCCTGTGATGAGGTCATGGGAATCGGAGCACTCGGTCTGGTACACAGAGGTTTTGATACCGTTGTTAAGCCCACACTGGAAAAACCGCTGATTGAGTCAGGCTGTGTATCCTGCGGACAGTGCGTAAGCGTATGCCCAACGGGTGCCCTCGGTGAACGACTCACCATCGCAAAATCCGTTCCTCTCGCCACAGACGCTACGGATACAACCTGTTCCTATTGTTCTGTTGGCTGCAGTCTGCATCTTGAAACTTACGGTAATATGCTGATCAAAGCAGTTCCCGATAAGGAAGGTGCTGTCAATAAGGGGCTTCTCTGCGGAAAGGGCAAATTCGGATTCGATTGTGTTGCCTCTGAAGGAAAACTTCTTGATCCGATGATCAAGAGAGCAAACGGCATGGAAGAAGCTGACTACCATGAAGCATTCGTACTGACCGCTAAGAAGGTACAGTCCATTGGAGCGAAATACGGCAAAGATGCGGTTGCAATTGCTATTTCCGACAGATATACAAACGAAGAAGCGTATGCCATCAAGAAATTTGCAGATACCATTGGCGCAAAGACCCTTTGCCTCAATAACAGACCAAATGGAGCTGCTAAAGTACTTGGCTTTGACGCTTCTCCAAATACAATTGATGAACTTCTTGCTACAGAAGTCATATTGGTGACAGGCTTCCATACCGTGCTGAATCCAGTGATCCAGCTCAAGCTGAAGCAGGCTGCAGAAGCAGGTGCTAAGGTTGTTCTGATCAATCCGGAAGGCTATGAGCAGCATTTTGAATTTGCTGCAAAGGTAATTTATACCAAGAATGATGTAAGCTTCCTGAAGGAAGTTGCCAAGGCACTGATAGATCTGGGCAAATCCTCCAAGGCAGAAGGCTTTGATGACTTCGCTGCCAGCTTAGGAAAAGTGACGGTCAGCGATGATGCCAAGGCGGTTGCTGAGCTTTATGGCAACGCAAAGAAGGCTATGATCGTGTTCCAGCAGAACTTTGTGACTACAGATGCTGCAGCATTGATTGCAAACATCGCAGTGGTTTCCGGTCACATTGGATCACCAAGAGACGGCATCCTGCTTGTAAAGGCTAAGAACAACAGCCAGGGACTTGTGGATCTTGGAATCAGAGCAGGTGCGGAAGCGCTTAGCGGAGTGAAGGCGTTGCTGATCTTCGGTGAAGACACTGATGCGGATCTCTCCGGTCTGGAATTCCTCATGGTTTCGGACACTCATTTGACCGAAACAGCAAAACAGGCGGATGTAATTCTTCCGGGTACTGGTTATGCTTCAACCGACGGAACCTACACCAACACCGAGAGAAGACTGCAGCCTGTTCGTCAGGCTGTCTGCGAGGATGTATCATTCAGCAACTGGGAAATCGCGGCTGAACTGGCTCATGTTTTCGAAGTGGAAATGTCCTTTGATGATGCATATGATATTTCCGTTGAAATGGATGATCAGCTGTACAAATACAAATATGCGGAGCTTGGAGAAATTTTGGGAGGCGTGATTGCTTCAGAAAAACCGGTACTTGCGGTAATCGGAGACGCCGCCTTTGCAGATCCTCTTGCTTCCACAGACCATCTTATGAATTTGATTTCACAAAGATTGCCAAAACCAGTATAAACAATATAGGAAAGGGGCACTGCTAGTGTAGTATCAACCAGACACTACACTAGCCATGGTGCCCCTACTTTATCTGGTCGGAAATATCGTTTCCTGACAGATAAAATAGGAACCACAATCAGCTCCTTCCAGCTTCCGGACCGATCAATCTTTGCGAGTTCATGCGGGTCGAACGATGTAGAACCGTCAGGAATTATCAGACTATTCGAGATGTATACATGGTTTCTGATATTGACAAATATATAACGAAATGCTACCATAGTAACCGTGAGTTAATCGCAATCGTTTGATTATAATATATTTCGGAGGAATCAGGATGAGAATTATGAAGGTTATGACCGCCGGAGAGGTGGCAAATTTAATCGAGGATGGGCAAACCGTGGCTTCCAGCGGTTTTGTAGGAAGTGCAATTCCAGAAACCTTGTTAAAAGGAATGGAAAAAAGATTTTTAGAGACAGGCTCTCCAAAGAACATTACGTATTTTTACGCAGCAGCACAGGGAAACAGAGACGGCAGAGGAGCAGACCATGTCGCTCACAAGGGAATGACGAAAAGAGTAATTGCTGGCCATTATAATCTGGCACCTGCCCTTGGAAAGTGCATCCTGAACAATGAAATCGAAGGATATAATCTGCCCCAGGGAACCCTTTCCCAGCTTTGCAGAGATATCGCCGCACATAAAATAGGAACCATCACCCACGTGGGATTGAATACATTCGTTGACCCCAGAAAAGAGGGCGGTAAACTCAATGAAATCACAACAGAAGATCTCGTTGAGGTGGTTGAAATCTTGGGAGAGGAAAAGCTCCTATATAAAGCATTTCCGATCCACATTGCGTTTCTCAGAGGCACATATGCAGATGAACTGGGGAATGTCTCTATGGAAAGAGAAGCAGTAACTTCTGAAGTAACTGCTTTGGCGCAGGCTGCAAAAAACAGCGGAGGAAAAGTCTTTGTACAGGTTGAAAAAATCGTTAAAGCCGGTACGCTTGATCCGAAGCTCGTAAAGATCCCAAGAATCTATGTAGACGGACTCGTCATTGCTGAACCTGGAGATCATGAGCAGTCTTATGACAAGGAATATGATCCATCACTTGCAGGTGAAATCAAGGTTCCTGTCAATAGTCTGGAAGCTCCGCCGCTTTCTGCAAAGAAAGTAATCGGAAGAAGGGCTGCGATGGAACTGAAAGAAAACACCGTGGTGAATCTGGGAATCGGTATTCCCGAATACATCTCCGCTGTTGCAAACGAAGAAGGCATCGGCGATTATATGACACTGACGGTGGAAGCTGGTCCGGTGGGAGGGGTCCCTTGCGGAGCCTCACAGTTTGGCGCTTCCGTGAATCCGGAGTGTATCCTAAACCAGCACGAACAATTTGACTTTTATGACGGAGGCGGAGTGGACCTTGCGTTCCTCGGTCTTGCACAGGCTGATAAGCAGGGAAATATTAACGTAAGCAAATTCGGTCCCAGAATTGCAGGCTGCGGCGGTTTTATCAATATCACGCAGAATGCAAAACGCGTATACTACTGCGGTACCTTTACCGCCAGCGGACTGAAAACGGATATTAAAGACGGAGCAATCAAAATCATCCAGGAAGGCACAGAAAGAAAGTTTATCGATGCGGTAGAGCAGATTACCTTCAGTGGTGAGTATGCTGCCAAAATCGGTCAACCGGTTATGTACATTACGGAGCGGGCAGTATTTGAATTAAGAAAAGACGGAGTCTATCTCACTGAGATTGCTCCTGGAATTGACCTTCAAACACAGGTACTTGATCTGATGGACTTCAAGCCGAAGATGGATGGAGCACCTAAATTAATGGACAAACGCATCTTCTGTGATGAACCGATGGGGTTGAAATAACAAAAGGAAAAAAGAGAGGCTGGGGACTCTCTTTTTTCTTTTTTTGCAAAGAAAAAAACGCTCTCCGAGCTGAATTGTAACGAAGAGCGTTTGCTTGTTAGTTTATAGGAACATAGGGATCTCTTTTTTATCGGAACTTCGTTCCGTGTATGCTGATTCTTTATTTATTCTGGAATGCAGCAGGTCTCTTTTCAAGGAATGCTCCCATTCCTTCTTTTCTGTCTTCGGAGCTGAATGGTCCAACAAGAGCTTCTCCCTCAAACGCTACGCCTGTTCTGACATCAAGGCTAATACCGTTGTTGACAGCCAATTTTGCAGCTCTGATCGCGATAGGAGCTTTTGACATGATGGTCTTAGCCACTTTTTCAGCAGCTCCCATAAGCTCTTCTGCAGGAACAACTCTTTCTACAAGCCCGATACGGTAAGCTTCCTGAGCATCGATCATTTCCGCAGTCATGATCAGATATTTTCCCATGCCTTTTCCGACAAGTCTTGGGAGTCTCTGAGTTCCGCCGAATCCGGGGATAATTCCCAGATTGACTTCAGGCTGTCCGAATTTTGCCTTTTCTGATGCGATTCTGATATCGCAGGCCATAGCAAGCTCACATCCTCCGCCTAGAGCAAAACCGTTGATAGCACCGATAACGGGCTTGTCAATATTTTCGATGTGATTCATAACGTTCTGTCCCTTGATCATCATTGCTCTGCCTTCCAGGGTAGAGAGATTGACCATTTGGGAGATGTCCGCGCCTGCAACAAAGGCTTTTCCTTCGCCGGTCAGGATCGCAATCTGAACTTCCGGATCGTCATTTACAGCAGTGAAAGCTGCATATAATTCGTCTAAAACTTCATTGCTTAAGGCGTTGAGGGATTTTGGCCTGTTGACTGTTACATAAGCAATCCCATCCTTAACCTCGTAAAGTAAGTGCTGATACATTGTAATTACTTCCTTTCGCTTTCGATATATTATGTCTCCGGTACGCTGAAGCACCTGCGCTGCAGATACCGAAACCTTGGCCATGAGACTTGATCATAAGGGGTCAAGGCTTTATTAATATTTGATTTAAATCCATATTATCACTATAAAATGCAATAATCAATGGGTTTAAAAATTGTCAGACAATTAACGTTAAATAATTATCAAAAACATATTGTATTATATTTTTTGATATGCTATCATGAGCTAAACAACATTAAGCCACAGTATTTTGGAGGTAAAAAAATGGCAAATTTATTCTTTATTCCTCAATACATCATCACAGGTGAGAACGCTCTGAAAATGAGTACAGAGTACTTCAGAGCCTTTGGAAAGAAAGCGTTAATCGTCACAGACGATATTATGGTAAAACTCGGAAACGTTAAAAAATTGACAGATGCTCTTGATGAGATTAATGTTTCGTATATAGTTTACTCCGGTATTAACAGCGAACCCACTCACACAATGATTGATGATGGTGTTGAAATCTACAAAAAAGAAAGCTGCGATTTCCTGATTGGTATCGGCGGAGGAAGTCCGATCGATGCAATGAAGGCAATCGGTGCAGTAGCGAAGAACGGCGGCAGCATCACCGAGTACATGGGCAAGAAAATTGAGAATTCTCTGCCACCGACCTGTGCGATTCCAACAACTGCAGGAACTGGATCAGAAGCTACAAAGGTATCCATTATCACAAACACGGATACAGGCGTTAAAATGCTCCTCAATGATCCTAAGCTTATGGCGAATATCGCGGTCGTTGACCCTGTGTTCACAGTAACTGTTCCTCCGGGGGTTACCGCAGCTACTGGTGTTGACGCACTGACACATGCAATCGAAGCATATACATCACTGAAAGCATTCTCTATGAGTGATATTTATGCTCTGTCTGCGGTAAAGAGAATCTTTGATAACATCTACGAAGTATATACCAACGGTTCCAACGTAGAAGCGAGAAGAGAAATGGCCATTGCTGCATTGGAAGCAGGAATTGCTTTCAGTAACGCTTCCGTTACAATCGTTCATGGAATGAGCCGACCCATTGGTGCATTGTTCCACGTCCCACATGGACTCTCAAATGCGATGCTGCTGAACGTATGTCTGGATTACATCCAGCCTGGTGCAGTTGCAAGACTGAATCAGCTTGCAAAGACCATCGGTGTATACCGTCCGGGAATGACTCCTGACGAAGGTGCACAGGCGTTTGTAGTAGCAACAAAGGCGCTGCTGCGTACTTTGAGTATCAAAACTCCTGAAGAATTTGGTATTGATAAGGAAGAGTTCTTCAAGCAGATTCCTAAGATGGCTGAAGATGCTTTAATCAGCGGAAGCCCGCTTAATACCAGACGTACCCCGAACAAAGATGACATCATGGCTCTTTACAAGCAGCTTTGGGACTAATACTATTTTCAATAAAATCACCGAAATCTTTCAATTTGAAAACAGTATATAAACAACGCAATTCCAGTCTAAATTCATATAACAACTACCAACAAATAAAAGAAGAGGCATGCCTCTTCTTTTATTTTACCGTGGGTTTCATTTGAAATTTGTTAAGCGATCTGTTTGTGCAGCTGCTCTATTGCTTTTCGTACTGTCGGAATGCTAAGAACAATCAAAGTGAGCACACCCTCTACGCCAAGATAAGTAAGATTATAGTAGAGCGACCAGGTAACCGCGTTAAAGCCTTCCTGAGCATATTGACCAAAGAAGACGATGCCGGAGAGGACTGCGCAGAGATATCTTCCCAAAAGCCCTACGACATAACCGGACATTAATCCAAATTTTTGTTTTCTCATGAGGCCTGCAAATGCCAGGGCTCCAAAAGCTAAGGGATAATCCAGAAGCATCTGGATGGGGTGGATTACGTACGGATTAAATATTAAATCGATCAGACCGACACACATTCCTGCCATAAGTCCTCTTCTCACACCGAAAAAATAGGCACATACGACGATGGGCAGCATACTGAAGGCAGTAATGGAACCTCCCTGAGGCATACGGAGCAGAATGATATGATTCAGCGCAATAGCTAGTGCCACCAGCACTGCGGAAGTAACCATGGCCTTTGTATCAGCCTTCTTTTCTCTGCCGGAGAGAAGAATCCCCAAGAAGAGAAGAAGGATAACGGCTACCGTTGAAATCTGACCAGCTGTGGATTCAAAAAATCCCTGTAATTGTTCTGCGGACATAAAAAAACCTCCTTTTAACACATCCGTTGCGTTTTGCAGGAGGGGATTGGTTGACAGAATAGAATACAGACGTTAGTTCTGCATCACAATCTATCAATATGCTTCCCTACGCCGGTATTGCCCGGATCAGGTAATGAGGGTCGAAAAACTCTCAGCAAAAAGCTCCCCTAGCAAAAATGATTCAATTGATCTTACTTATTTTATACAAGCAGTGCTGCCTTTGTCAAATAATATTTTAACAATATAATTGAAGGATAAGGCCGATTCAATTCGTATGCACACTTCCGAACATCAGCGATTCCTTAGGCTTATCGTTCCTCAGTCTTGAGAAAGGACGATCAGAAGCTTTCCGGCGGTATGGGATATTGCAGCGGAGTCTTCTGCGAACTCATTACTTACCCCAAGAGGGAAGCTGTTTTCCAGCCTGCAGCTGTCTAAGGGATATTTCACACCCTTTATAGAAACTCCTTGGCAAGAATCCCCGAATGAGAACAAGGACAGTTTCATTCCATCCTCCTTTGGAATCATGAGTTCTCCTGGGTTTCGCAGAGTCGCTTTGTTTTTTCCGTCCAGAAACCAGATTTTCTTTTGCCTGTCTATGGCATAGGACATGGTTTGGAGATTTGCTATCGTATGATCCAGTCTTCCTCCCAGGCCGCCGAGAATAAAAAAATCTTCAAAACCCAGTTTGATGCCATATTTCAAACAATAAAGCGTGTCGGTGTCATCCTTTTCTGCAGGAAGACGGAGAACGCGCCCGCCGCTGTCCTCAAAATCCTTTTGCAATTCCAAAGCTTCTTTGCCAAGAGAATCAAAATCGCCGATCAGGACATGGGGATGAATCCCCCCTTGCATGGCATGGTCATAACCACCGTCGGCACAGATGATAAAATCACTTTGACAAAAATCAAAGGCTTGGGGTAGGCTTATGGACTGAAAGGCTGTTATGATTACGCATCGATTCATGCAGTCACCTCGTTGTAATTCATATTTTTGTAACGACTTCCTGTTAATTTTTAAACTGCTGCTGCCCGAAGAGCTTGATCAAAATCTTCAATGAGGTCATGAATGTCTTCAATACCCACGGATACACGGATCATTTCTGGATAAATTCCGGAGTTGATCTGCTGCTGCTCGTTCAGTTGCCTGTGGGTTGTGCTGGCGGGGTGGAGGATGCTTGTGCGCAGGTCGCCCAGATGAACGACTAGTCGAACCAAATCAAGGTGTTTTACCAACTCTTTTCCTGCCTTGGCCCCGCCTTTGATCCCGAAGCTCAGAATTCCGCTGCTGCCCTTGGGAAGATATTTTTGTGCCAGTTCATGATAAGGGCTGCTTTTCAGGCCCGGATATTTGACCCATTCCACGCAAGGGTGTTCTGAGAGAAATTCTGCAAGTTTCAGAGCATTCTCACTGTGCCGTTCCATTCTCAGATGAAGGGTTTCAAGGCCGAGATGAAACATAAAAGAGTTAAAAGGGCTGGGAGTGCATCCGAAATCTCTTTGCAGTTGAACCCGGGCTTTTACGATATAGGCAGCAGCTCCAAAGGTTTCGGTGTATTTGAGCCCATGATAACTTTCATCAGGTTCTACAAGACCGGGAAACTTTCCATTATCCCAGTTGTAATTACCGCCGTCGATAAGGACTCCGCCAAGGCTGGTTGCATGACCGTCGGTATACTTTGAAGCGGAATGCACGATGATGTTGGCTCCATGCTCGAAAGGTCTGCAGAGAAAGGGAGTGGCTAGCGTGTTGTCGACGATAAAAGGGATGTCCAGTGCCTTGGCTACTGAAGAAAATTTCTCAAAGTTGAGAACATTCATTCCCGGGTTTGCAATTGTTTCTCCGAAAATTGCTTTTGTGTTCGGTTTCGCACAGGATAAGAGTGCCTCCGCACTTTCGTCTGGATCCACAAAGGTAAAATCGATTCCCAGTTTGCGAAGAGAGACGTCAAATAAATTGTAGGTTCCTCCATAGATGCTGGAAGAAGAGATCACATGGTCTCCGGCTTTGCAGATATTGAGAATCGCAAACATGCTGGCACTTTGTCCGGAAGAAAGAGCGAGGGCACCGACGCCGCCTTCCAGTAGATTGATTTTTCCCTCAAACCCGTCGGTTGTAGGATTCCCAAGCCTTGTATAAAATGAGCCTGCAGCTTTTAGATCGAATAGATCGGCCACATAATCGGAATCATCATAGGCAAATGTAGTGCTTTGAACGATGGGAAGAACTCTAGGTTCTCCGGATTTTGGGTCGTAGGTTCCCTGAACGCAATTTGTGTTGAAGCGATAGCAAGTCATGGCTATGCCCTCCTTAATATATTTTTTTCATTTTTGCTGGTAAATTGGAAGTGATGTCTAATATTTCTCATTGCAGGAATTTAAAAAGTTGCAAATTTGCAACGCTTCAGAATTTTATTGATGATTATAACACATTCTGATAGGAAAATAGAATATTAACTGAAAAATTAGATAAAAAGATTGTTAAAAAACGTTAAAAACCCTAAAATTCTAAAAATTCCGTGTATTGTTCTGGGGTTATTTTGCACTTGTCAATCAAGATGTCAATGAGTATACTGAAAGTGAGATAATAAAAAGGTTTCCTCTGTTCGTAGAGGCAGGCGGCGCCCCGTTTTGAGGGGTTGAATTCTTCGCCTTGCCGGAGCTGATTCATGGAAGGATGCATTATGGAAGATAGAATCAAAGAAGTCTTAAAAGAGAAGGTGGATCCCCTGCTGGCCAACCATTTTGGCGGTGTGATATTGACAGCATTTGAAGGGGGTATCGCCTATGTTAGACTGACTGGATCATGCAGTACTTGTCCTTCGGCTCAATACACCATAGAAGATGTTGTAAAAGGGATTGTTATGGATGAGATTCCTGAGGTAACGGATGTTGTACTTGACACCTCCGTCAGTCAGGATTTACTGGATATGGCCAAAAAGTTGCTGAAAAGGGATTGAACGCAGCATCTTTTTGAAAAGGAAGCAAAATATGCAGTTGTTGGCATAGTATTTGCTTAAATTATAAGCGGTTTCAATTGACGATACGGTAAATAGGTGCAATCGGGCATTCTTTACTGTACCGTCTGAACAATATTTCACATGTAAGGAGTGGTTGTATTATGGCATTAATGAATGGAGCTCAGTATATTGAGAGCCTACGGAAATTGAACACAAAGGTGTACCTGTTCGGAGAAGAAGTGAAAGATTGGGTAGATCATCCAATGATCAGACCTTCCATCGAATGTCTGGCAATGACCTATGAGCTTGCTCATGACCCCCAGTATTCAGATCTGATGACAGCAACATCAAATCTTACCGGAAAGACCGTTAACCGTTTTGCCCATCTGCACCAGAGCACTGGCGACCTTGTAAAGAAGGTGAAAATGCAGAGACTGCTGGGACAGAAGACTGCTTCTTGTTTCCAAAGATGCGTTGGAATGGATGCTTTCAATGCTGTTTATTCCACTACCTTCGAAATTGATAAAAAGTATGGTACCGAATATCATGAAAGATTCAAGAAATATGTTGAATACGTACAGGAAAATGACCTGACTGTTGATGGCGCAATGACAGATCCAAAAGGCGACAGAGGACTGGCTCCAAGCCAGCAGGCTGATCCCGATCTATTCCTGCGTATCGTTGAGAAAAGAGAAGACGGAATCATCGTAACAGGAGCAAAAGTTCACCAGACTGGTTCCATCAATTCTCATGAACATCTGATTATGCCTACGATCGCGATGACAGAAGCGGATAAGGATTATGCGGTTTCTTTCGCAATCCAGTCCGACGTACCTGGCCTTTTCATGATTTATGGAAGACAGTCCTGCGATACAAGAAAAATGGAAGAGAATGCTGATGTAGATCTTGGAAACAAGAAATTCGGCGGACAGGAAGCACTGGTTGTATTTGATAACGTATTTATCCCAAATGATAGAATTTTCCTCTGTCAGGAGTATGATTTCGCAGGTATGCTGGTTGAGAGATTTGCTGGCTACCACAGACAATCCTACGGCGGTTGTAAAGTTGGTGTAGGTGATGTTATCATCGGTGCTGCTGCTCTTGCTGCTGATTATAACGGAGCACAAAAGGCTTCTCACATTAAGGATAAACTCATCGAAATGACGCATCTCAATGAGACATTATACTGCTGTGGTATCGCATGTTCCGCTGAAGGTTATCCGACACAGGCAGGAAATTATCAGATCGATCTGCTGCTGGCAAACGTATGTAAGCAAAACGTAACCAGATTCCCTTACGAAATCGTCAGACTTGCTGAAGATATCGCCGGTGGACTGATGGTAACCATGCCTTCGCAGAAGGATTTCAAATCCGATTTAGAAGTTGGACAATCGGGAAAGACCATCGGAGAATGGTGCAATAAGTTCTTCGCTGCTGCTCCTGGAGTATCCACTGAAAATAGAATGAGAATTTTGAGATTCCTTGAAAACATTTGCCTTGGATCTTCTGCAGTAGGCTATAGAACAGAGTCACTGCACGGTGCAGGATCTCCTCAGGCCCAGAGAATCATGATTGCCCGTCAGGGAAATATCAATCAGAAGAAAGAGCTTGCTAAGGTTATCGCAGGCATTAAGGAATAATCGTTCGCAAGATCGATTGCAAAAGACTAATCAGAACCGTCGGGAGCTATTTCGGCGGTTCTATGGTATTAGGGAATCGGCGCACACTTCATTGAATCAGAGCTTATTGCGGGAAGCATCGATTCATTCCGTGCTTTCATAAAAACAAGTCGAAGGAGTTATAAGGTACATGCTGATCGGAGTTAAATTCTGCGGGGGCTGCAATCCCAGATATGACCGTGGAAAAGCGCTGGAAGCGATTCGCAGCGCTACACAAGAGCTCGCTGAGTTCGTGGTTGCCGAAGAGGGCAGAGAATATGACCGACTACTGATTATCGGCGGGTGCACCAATTGCTGTGCTTCCGCTACTCAGTACAAAGTGAAAGGCGATTCGATCCGCATGTGGGATCAGGAACATGTTGATACTATTATAAACAATATAAAGAAATGGGGGAATAACATTTGAGTTGGAAAGAATTATACTACAGTAGAATCTGCACAGCAGAGGATGCAGTACAAAGCATTAAATCCGGAGATCGTGTTGCATTTGCCCATGCTGTTGCGGAACCGGCAATTCTCGTAGATGCCATGGTAGCCAACGCTGCAGCTTACAAAGACGTGGAAGTGTGTCATATGGTTACCCTTGGAAAGGGTGCTTACTCAAAACCGGAGCTGAAGGAGCACTTCCGCTTTAACGGTTGGTTTACAAGCCCATCCACAAGAGATTCCATTGCACAGGGACACGGTGATTTTACACCGGTATTTTTCCATGAAGTTCCGAATTACATAAGAAAAGGAATCTTTGAGATCGATGTATTTATGGTAATGGTATCTCCGCCGGATGAGCACGGCTATTGCTGTGTGGGCGTATCCTCTGATTACACCATGCAGGGAATCGAATCCGCGAAGATCGTCCTTGCGGAAGTGAACGATCAGGTTCCTGTGGTCTTTGGTGACACGTTTGTCCATGTAAGCAAAATTGATAAATTTGTAGAAAACTCACATCCTCTTTTTGAACTGGGACTTCCTAAGATCGGCGAGGTTGAACTGGCCATCGGTAAAAACTGTGCGGAGCTGGTTGATGATGGTTCTACGCTGCAGCTTGGAATCGGAGCGATTCCTGATGCAGTCCTTCAGTCACTGAAGGATAAGAAGGATCTTGGAATTCACTCTGAAATGATTTCTGACGGCGTGGTGGATTTGTTTGAAGCAGGAGTGATCAACAACTCCAAGAAAGGCCTGAACAGAGACAAGATGATCGTAACCTTTTTAATGGGGTCCAAGAGGCTGTATGATTTCGCAAAAGAAAATCCAGCGGTGGAAATGCGTACAGTTGACTATGTCAACAATCCTTGCGTCGTCGCCCAGAATACAAATATGGTGTGCATCAACTCCTGTCTTGCGGTTGATTTCATGGGTCAGGTGGTATCCGATAGTATCGGAACAAGACAGTTCAGCGGAGTCGGCGGACAGGTTGACTTTGTTAGAGGTGCCGCTATGTCCCTTGACGGTAAGGGAAAGGCAATCATTGCAATGCCTTCCGTTGCCACAAAGAAAGATGGCAGCATGGTATCCAAGATCACGCCCTTCATTGATCATGGAGCTGCGGTTACGACCTCAAGAAACGATGTGGATTATATTGTCACCGAGTATGGAATCGCTGAGCTTAAGGGAAAAACACTGAAGCAGAGAGCAAGAAATCTGATCAACATTGCGCATCCGGATTTCAGAGAACAACTGAAAGAGGAATTTGAAAAGCGGTTCTGCGCTAAATTTTAAAATAGGGTTGGTTGCCCAAAATATAAGGAGGATTTAAAATGCAAGCGTTAAGAGTAGTTCCAAAAGTATTCTATTTCGATACTTTCAAAGAATTTAACGACGAATTTAAGGTAGGCAAGGACGATCTGGTTCTAACAAATGAATGGTTGTATACGCCGTATATGAAGCCCCTTGGCATTGAAACAAATGTGATCTTCCAGGAAAAGTTCGGAGCAGGTGAGCCGTCTGACGAAATGATCGATGCTATCGCAGTGGAAATGAAAAAGTATGATTTTAAAAGAATCGTCGCATTCGGAGGCGGTACCATCGTTGACATTTGCAAAATATTAGCATTGGATGTTCCTGAAAAATCCATTGATCTTTTCACCGGCGCTGTCGCTCCCAAAAAGGTGAAAGAACTTGTTGTTGTTCCCACAACCTGCGGAACCGGAAGCGAAGTTACCAACGTTGCCATCGCTGAATTAAAATCTTTACATACCAAAAAAGGAATCGCAGTGGATGAAACCTATGCAGATATCGCCGTACTTGTTCCGGAGACTGTCAAGGGACTGCCCTATAAGTTCTTTGTAACAAGTTCTGTGGACGCATTAATCCACGCCATCGAATCTTACCTGTCTCCCAAAGCATCACCATTTACAGAAATGTATTCTCTGGAAGCCATTAAAATGATCATGGACGGCTACAAGGAGATCGTTGAAAAGGGCGAAGAGGAAAGAATGAAGTATTTGAAGGAATTCGTCCTAGCATCCAACTATGCGGGAATTGCATTTGGCAATGCAGGCTGTGCAGCTGTGCATGCGCTTTCTTACTCCATTGGAGGAGCATTCCACGTACCTCACGGTGAAGCGAACTATCAGTTCTTTACCGAAGTTTTCAAAATGTATACAAGAAAGAACCCGACCGGAAAAATCGTATCAGCAACAAAAATCTTTGCGGACGCTCTGGGTGTTGATCCTGCGGGAGATGTATACGGCGAATTGGAAACCTTCCTGAACAAGCTGATCATGAAGAAGCCTTTGAGAGAATATGGAATGACGGAAGAGCAGATTGATGAGTTCACAAAGTCCACTGTAGCAAATCAGCAGAGACTGCTCGCCAATAACTATGTATTCCTCTCTGACGAAGAAATCAGAGAAATCTTTGCAAACCTGTATTAATACAAATAGAAAGCAACAACATCTGCAGTTTTGCAGCTCGCGAAAAAGAAACACCTTCCGGCGACGGAAGGTGTTTTGAATTACAGTATGAATAAGTGCGGCTTTTATTTTTCAAAAAGGAAGGTTCTCTGCCCAAATCTCCTGTGCTTTTGCAGCCTGCTGAAGCAGCATATAGCTGCCGTTGACTGCTTTCAAACCCAGCTCCTCGGCTGTTTTCAGAAGAAGAGTTTTCTCTGGATTATAGATCATATCGATTACGGTATCCGCCTGAATCTCCTGCCTTGCCACAGGAGAGGCGTCCTCATTGGGGTACATCCCCACGGGGGTACAATTAATTAAAAGATTGCTTTTGATTTTTGCCTCTTTGAAGAATTCGTAGGATATGGTGTAATTTCCATGGAAGTTTTGCTTTCCTCTGCTTACGATGGTTAAATCATAAATTCCCAGATCAAGCAGGGCTTTTACAACTGCTTTTGCTGAACCTCCTGAACCTAGTACTATGGCGGACTTGCCTTTTACAGCCACCTTATTGTGGTCAAGTAAGGAAATGAAACCGTCGTAATCCGTATTGAAACCTTTGGCCTTGCCATTTTGGAACAGGACTGTATTCACTGCGCCAATATACTTTGACTGCTGCGAGATTTCGTCCAGTAAAGGCAGCACCGCTTCCTTGTACGGTATTGTAACATTAACACCGCGAAAACCGGACTCCTTAAGCGCATTAAAGTCTTCTACGAAAGAGTCTTTGGGAAATTCCAGAAGTTCATAAACACCTTCAATTCCTTTCTGCTTCATGATCTTCGCATGTATCTCAGGAGATCGGCTGTGTGACAGCTTTTCTCCCACAAGACCCAGTTTCAGCATAGCATTGTCCTCCATTGCTAAATATATTATCTCGATGAATGGTTTAATCAATAAAACTTCTGAATTCAGTTTGTTCAATTGGATAAAGATAGCCTTTCCCGATCTTATCAATCAATACCAGATTGATTTTATTACCCCGTCGCTTTTTATCCTTCATTACGGCTTCCGCTAGAATATCTTTGTCGGTTCCGGAGGGGAGCTCGACAGGAAGACCATAAACCGTGAGTACTTCCCTCAGCATCGCGGAAGTGTTGATTCCGGACAAGCCTCGTCTTTCGCTATGCTCTGTGATCGTCTGCATTCCTATGGCCACAGCCTGACCGTGACCGTAGGCACGTCCATATAGGTTTTCAATGGCATGACCAAGTGTATGCCCGAAATTGGTCAGCATACGAACACCCTGTTCCTTTTCATCCTGCTCGATGAGCTGCTTCTTAATCAGGCAACAACGATAAATGACTGACTCGATCAATTCTGCATTGCGATGGTTATTCATTCTTATGAGATCCTGGAATAAATCTGCATCGGCAATACAGGCATATTTAATAATTTCAGCCATACCGTTTGCCATATGAAAGTCAGACAGTGTCTTAATAAAATCAGGATCGATAAATACATAGGATGGCTGATAAAATGTGCCAACCAGGTTTTTCCCTTCCGGTATATTGACTGCATTTTTGCCACCGAAGCTGCTGTCAACTTGTCCGATGAGCGTTGTAGGAATCTGAACAAAATTTACGCCGCGAAGGAATGTTGCGGCGGCAAAACCCGAAAGATCTCCAGTGACTCCGCCGCCCAGCGCGACAATCACATCGTCTCTAGTTAGCTGAAAATCCACCAGTCTTTTATAAATAATCGAAAGGGATTCAAAGGATTTGTTTTCATCTCCTTCGGGCAGTACAATAATGTCCCATTGGCATTGAGATGCATCCAGCTGCTTTCTTATAAAGTTTCCGTAAACATTTATAATCGTTTCATCTGTGATCAGAGCAATTTTTTTCCCGGCAAAATGCTCCCCGAGCCGATTGCCAATGGTCTGAAATAATCCGCTCTCAATAATTATAGGGTGTTTTCTATTACTGATGTTGATTGATAACGTATATTTCATAAGGACCTCCTTAAACTTATCCAATTTGTATCGATAGAGCCGGTATTTTCATAAGGATGAGCCGTATGAATACCGGTTAAATAACATAATAGTAATAATTAGTATACACCAAAATGGTGTAATAAGCAAATCAAGATATTCTATAACAGGGTTTCGATGAACCGCTTCGATTTAACAAATTCTTGCATTCTAACATCAAAGTAATATAATATAATAATTGTGTATGAAAGCTTGTAGGAATGAAGAATTGATACGGATGAAGTGTATGATGCTTTGTTGCCTATGCAAAGAGAAAGAAAAGAGGGATATAAAATGGATCAGAATATCATTATAACTGAAAGCTGCCGAAACTTAAGAGCATTAGGAAGAGATTCCCTCACAGGAAAATGGGGATTGGGTGCTTTGGGAACGTTATTATATATGGTTCTTGCGCTTCTGCCGGTTTTCATTCTGAATGGAGTATTTGGAGATTTTGAGCCAACGACGATAGCAAACATATATAGCATACTAATTAGCGGGCCCCTGACTCTTGGTTACGCAATGTTTGCGATTTCGCTGTTTCGCAGAAGAGAGACATCTCCCGCAGAAGTGTTCTATGGTTTTGAGCGCTTTGGCAAAGCCTTTGGCCTATATATCGTCATGTCAATCTTCATTGTTTTATGGATGCTGCTGTTGTTTATACCTGGTATTATTGCTGCGCTGCGTTACAGCATGAGCTTTTATATCCTTGCGGATCATCCTGAAATGGGAATCATGGAGGCATTGAACGAGAGCAAGCGACTGATGCGGGGCAACAAATGGAAGTTATTCTGCTTGTATCTTTCCTTCCTGGGTTGGGCAATCCTGAGCGCTTTCACCCTTGGAATTGGTTACCTGTGGCTAATGCCATATATGGAAGTAACAATTGTTGCATTTTATGATATTGCAAAAGGAAATCTTCGTTCGGTTAGCAGGCTGGATGGCTGGCAGGAAGAATACAACAGTACAGATAAGGATACGAAAGACTTTGTCGATCCCATTACCGTGTATCGGACTCCGGAGACTTCTTCCGTAGATGCTGATAAAGCTAATGAAATGGACCAACAAGATCGAAGAGAATAGCGCAATTTTTAAGGATATCAAAAAAATAGAAGTAAGAGATACAGCCAAGATACACAAAAAGAATGCACCTGCAGATGCCTTGTAAAAGGCTCTGCAGGTGCATTCTTTTGTATGTCAGGGAGAGATGAATTAGCGTTGACTGAACTTTTGAGTAAGCTGCTGTCTCAAGGCGTCTATCTTCATGAAATCCATATTGGGAACATAGTATTTTTCCAGTTCGTCATGTTCTTTCTTTGCCTGACCGAGACAAAAAACTGCCTTTTCCAGCAGCTTTTCCATCTGCATCTTACTGTCTTCCAGAATCATATCCTGATATTTGATCACATCATACCTGATGATATCGGCTAAATTGATAGGGATCACCTTTGCATTCAGATCTGTTTCTTTGATCGAATGGTATTGATTGGAGGTTACGAAGGCGATGCCCAGATCAGGAATCAGGAGATGCTCCAATTTTGTTGAGGGCTTCATGGGGCAGTAGTATCCTTCTACTTGAAATCCTCGGTAAGCAGACCCTTCCAGAAACAAATTCAGGATTTTTTCACTGCTCACTCCCACGGGAGCCTGAATTAAGTAAACCTTTCGGTAGCCCTTCAGCAAAGAGTCAAGGTAATGCTCAAAGCCTTTGGGGGTAATTGCGCTAGCGAAATATTTCTTGATATCGCCCTGCTTGGAACTGATTTCCTTATGTGCCAGTTCATCACCGATTATTTTTGCTGTTATTTTGTAGAGTTCTTCATGCTTGATTGCGGATTCATAGATGCTGCTGAGGTTGTCGTACATTTTTCCGGCGGCTGCCAGATAATTATAGGCTCTGCCAAAGATGGTCCGTACTCTCTCGTTGTTTTTGATGAGCGCTTCTCTATTTTTCCTGATACCCTCTTCATCCCAGTAATCGCCCAAATGAATGATGGAATCAACTGCTCCTGGATTCAGCGGGTCTACGATGTGGGGAGCAGTTCCGTCAATCATGGCAATTTTTTTATCTCTCAAGACAATACCGTCCAGAGAGCTGTTATCTGAAGAGCAATGCATGAAGTCAACATCATGACCTTCTTTTAGCATTGCCTCACCGATCTTTCTCATAAATGTTGATTTGCCCACACCGGGGCCGCCTTTGATGCAGATGATTTTATCCGCTTCGTCCTGGCCTAATATGTATTGATAATAAGAGAAGAAGCCTTCTGGTGTATTGTTTCCTGGATACATATGTCTTTCGATTCCCGCCATATACATCTCCCTTTCCAAAGCTTTACCTTTCATGATATGCTGAAAAAAAGCCGCTGGTGATAAAGAAATCGAAATCTGCTGTCCCTTTTTCACATTTGAGGGTAAAGCTGCGGCCTACAGCTCTTATGGCCTAATCGGCCGCGAATTGTAGCTGACGGATAACATACATCCCAACATATATCCGATTATAACATTGATAAAAAAAGGGAAAAGTAGTATAATAAGCAGGATCTGAAGATCAGATTTTAGATCGATTAAGAACGAAGGAGCTGCAGATGAGTCAGAATTTTATCCCACTTCTGTTCGCAGGAGATATTAATGTTTACAGTGTTGCCAGGGCATTCCATGAGCAATATGATATAAAGGCTTACGTATACGGAAAATACAGCACCGGTCCATGCCATGACAGCAAGATCATGCATTATACCGCCAATCCAAAGATCGACAGGCAGGAAACGTTTCTTTCTGTCGTAAAGGAGTTTGCAGAGGCACACAAGGAGCAGAAAATCCTTGCAATTGGCTGCGGTGACAGCTACGTACAGCTGCTCAGTCAGAATAAGGACAAGTTCCCTGGGAATGTGATCGCACCTTACATTGACATCGATATGATGAACAATTTAATTCATAAAGAAAAGTTCTATGAGATGTGCGAAGAGGCGGGGGTGGATTATCCCAATACCTTTGTTCATAAAAAGGAGCTGGGGCATCAGTTTGAGCTGCCTTTTGAGGCGCCTTTTATTGTGAAGCCTGCAAACGGAATTGAGTACTGGCGTTATCCGTTCCCGACCCAGAAGAAGGTTTACAAAGCGGATGATCTGAAAGAACTCAATGGAATATTAGATGATATTTACAAGTCGGGTTATAACGATTCCATCATCATCCAGGATTTTATTCCCGGAGATGACACTTATATGCGTGTACTGACCAATTATTCCGACCGCAATGGACAGGTTCGCTTGATGTCTCTTGGACATGTTCTCCTTGAGGAGCATACACCGCACGGGATCGGCAACCATGCGGTGATTATAACGGAGCACAACGAAGAGCTGGCTGCTGGCTTTAAAAAATTATTGGAGGAAATGCACTACATTGGTTTCTCCAATTTTGACATTAAGTACGATCTGCGTGACGGTAAGTATAAAGCCTTTGAAATTAATACACGGCAGGGGAGAAGCAACTACTACGTCACTGGAGCAGGTCAGAATATTGCAAAGTATCTGGTAGAGGATTATATTCTGAAGCATCCTGTGGAAACAAAGATTATTACGGAGAAATCCCTTTGGATGGTAGTTCCCAAGGGAGTCGCATTCCGATATATCCAGCCGGAAGAGTATAAAATAGCCATGAGACAGCTGATCCGGGAAGGAAAGGTTGTGAATCCTCTGTTCTATTCTGCGGATGCTGGCTTTATGAGAAGATTGAGATTATATAAGTCTCAATTGGGACATTATTATAAGTACAGGAAGTATCTTGGAAAGCAGAAATAACTGGGGGACTGGAATCATGGGGATCAAAGAGAAAAAGGTACTGGGCGTTTTAGGGGGCATGGGGCCTCTTGCAACACAGCTTTTTTATAAAATGATTATTGAAAAAACCGATGCTCACTGCGACCAAGAGCATTTGGATATGCTGATTCTCAGTCATGCAACGATGCCGGATCGGACGAAAGCTATTCTGGAAGGCAGGACGGAAGAATTGTTCCAGATGCTGCGTAAGGATGCAATGTCACTGGAAGCAAACGGCGCAGGGGTGATTGCAATTCCCTGCAATACTTCCCATGTGCTGGCTGATCGACTGCAAGAAGAAATATCGGTACCGATCATTCATATGATTAGAGAAACTGCTGCATATCTTGCCAGACAGTTTCCTCAACAGGAGGGAAAGGTCGGTATTTTGGCCACTGACGGCACCATCAATACCGGTTTATATCAGCAGGAACTCCAAAAAGTAGGGCTCGTCCCTGTTGTGCCTGACGAGATGTCACAAAGGCTTGTGATGAAATTAATTTATGACGGAATTAAAAACGGAGGAGAAATCGACTTTGCTGATTTTCTGATGATTCAGGAGGACCTTAAAAATAAAGGTTGTGATGCCGCTATCCTGGCGTGCACCGAGCTATCCTGTTTCAAAGAGCAATATAAGCTGCCGCCATACTACATAGATGCCATGGATATTTTGACGGAGCAGTCAATTTTGTCCTGCGGCGGTAATATAAAGGAAGGTTGAAAAATGATGGATGATACAAAGCATAGCATGATAGAGTACTATCAATTGCTGGACAAGCATCAGCTGGTAAAGCATTGCGAGATCAAAGATGGTCACAAAGAATGGCCGATTCAGTATATTTCATTTAATTCAAAAGATATCAAGAAGAATACACTATTCGTGTGTAAGGGCAGCCACTTTTCTGCGGAATATCTGAAGGCTGCCATCAGAGATGGGGCGGTATGCTATATCAGCGAGACAAGATATGAGCTTTCTGATGGTGAACTTCCTGGGGGCGGGGTTTCGTGCATCATTGTTAATGATATCCGTAAGACCATGGCCCTCCTTGCTGATTATTATTATAACCAGATCTGGAGAGACCTGAACATCGTAGGAATCACAGGCACAAAAGGAAAGTCCACAACCGCTTATTTTATGAAATTTATCATGGATGAGTATCTGAGAGAAAAAAAGAAACCGCTGAGCGCAATTATTTCCGGCATTGATAATTACGATGGGATCATCAACGAAGAATCTCATTTAACCACACCGGAGGCGATGGAGCTTCACAAGCACTTTTTCAATGCGGCGAGCAGCGGCATAGAGTATCTTAGCATGGAGGTCTCCAGTCAGGCATTGAAATATGACCGTACTTTGGGTGTTAACTTTACTGTAGGCTGCTTCCTGAATATTGGTGAAGATCATATCAGTGATGTGGAGCACAGCAGCTTTGAGGACTATCTGGAATCCAAGCTTAGGCTTTTCGCCCAGTGTGAAAATGCGTGCATCAACATCAACAGCGACCAAATCGACAGAATCCTGGAAGCGTCCAAAGCTTGCCCTAACGTGGTTACCTTCGGCCTTGATGAACGAGCAGACATTTTTGGTTACGATATTATAAAGGCGGGCAAGAACATCAGCTTTAAGGTGAGAACGAAGAACCTGGAAAAGGACTTTGAAAAAGAATTTAAAATCACCATGGCTGGTTTATTCAACGTACAAAATGCGCTGGCTGCTATTTCTATTTCCTATTGTCTGGGAATCCCCATGAGCTTTGTTGCGGCTGGTCTCAAAAAGGCCAGAGTGAGTGGCAGAATGGAAGTCTATACAGGAAAGAAGAAGAAGGTTCAGGTCATCGTGGACTATGCTCACAATAAAATGAGTTTTGAAACGCTCTTCCAATCCACCAGAAAAGAGTATCCGGATAAGAAGATTACCATCGTGTTCGGCTGTCCGGGGAAAAAGGCAGTGAGACGCAGGCAGGAGCTGGGAGAAATTGCGGGAAGATATTCTGATCAGGTCTATATCACAGAAGAGGATGCAGGAGAGGAACCCTTGTTGAAAATTTGTGAAGAGATTGCCCAGCATGTAGAGAAGCAGGAATGCAGCTACGCAATCATTCCAGACCGGGAAGAGGCGATCAGAGAAGCCATTGTCAATGCAGATGACAATACCATCGTATTGGTTACGGGCAAGGGAAGAGAGACCCGGCAAAAGAGAGGAACTTTATATATTGATACACCCTCTGATGTGGAATACGTAAAGAAATATCTCGGTATTAATTAATAGAAGATAAAAAAATCACCATTTCTAAGGGATGGTGATTTTTTGTTTGAAACAGTGCCAGGGATTGGTGCAGAGCGAAAGTCTTAATCCACTGGAGATGGAGTTCCTTCGTTCAATTTAAGAATCATATTGTACCATACTGCACTCCCGTGATCAGAGGCAGATTTGCCATGATTGACAAAACCGAGCTTTTCATAATACGAAATTTTCTCTTCTTTGCAGCAGAGTGTAAGCCCTTTTCTTCCAGAATCTTCGGCAGTATTGATCAATGCGTTGACAAGGGCAGAAGCATAACCGCTTTTTCTGTATTCAGGCAGCATACACAGCCCGAAAATACTCTGATACGCGCCATTCGCATCATGATAGGATGTATCCCCGTAATGCTCATCATGAATAACCATATCATTGATGATGCTTCCATTAATAAAGCCGATGATCTTGCCGTCAAGCTCTGCAAGCTGAAAGCTGCGGCCGTAAACCTTCAGTCTGGATTCAAGTGTATCATGAGAAGCAGCTTCCTTAGGCGGAAAACAGATCTGTTCAATCTCATCGAGCCGTTCCAGATCTTCAACTAATGCTTGTCTGATTATTAATTCCATATTATTTATCCTTTCAGTTTCTAGATCAATTTCATTTCATACCTTAACTTTCAGCACCGGGGTTGAATCTCTGATGGCTTTGATTCCTGCAGGAAAAGGGTCCATGATGGTCCAAATACTGATGCCGCCAAGATCGAATTCATCAACAATCTGAAGCTTGGATCTGATGCTTGCTTCGTTCTCGAACCAGACAATATGCTGGATTTCAGCGTTATCGCGGTAAAGGTAAAATGGTGCCTTTGAACGATCGTCATATTGAATCACAGCACCTATTTCCTGTGCCTGCCGTTCCGCATCGTCATTGGATAACATTTGCGCAGGCAGATAGCTTTCGGGAAAAGGGACGGCCCAATCATAGCCGTAATTTGAGATACCAAGTAAAACTTTACGAGGATCCAGTACTCTGTTGAAAGCCAAAAAATTATAAATTCCTTCACTGGAGGAGAGTGGGCCAGGACTTTCGTTTCCAAAGGCCTGTCGAAATGCTTTTAATTCAAGAAAGTTAGCCGCCTTGTTTAACGCAGTGTAATCGATGCCAGCATCATATAAGCCTGGTGTTAGAGATACCATAACGAGAGCTGCTACACTATTGAGCCTGGCAGTTGTTTTTGAGACAGTTATCACAAACTGCTCCCGGTCCTGTGGTGCGATGTAGCCGAAATTAAATACCATGCCAAAGTACTTTTTACCCAATACGTTTAATACGACATTATTGATCAGCCGGTCTCTGACATTAGGATCGGTAAAAATGATTCGGGTCAGATCATAGCTGTATTCACCATATTCATTATAGGGAGTTAAGGCCATCAGGGGGGCAACACCGCTGTTATATGCATATTGCAGCAGATTTGCATCGCTTAGTGGAATCAGATCACCTTGTGCATTGAAGCCATAGCTGTAATACGTCACGTAGGTCAAATCTTTTGCCCAGAAATTCAGCAGTTCCTGTGTCATATTCTGGGTTGCATATCCGTTAACGATCATGGTGCCTGTCCTGACCTCTGCAATTGATCCTGATTTCATATGAGCCTCCGAAGAACAGTAAAATCTAGCCCAAGCGTTGTTTGGCCAATAGCTCGGCTATTCTATTCTATTGCTTTTCGGGAGGAATCATTACTACATTATCTTGTGATAAGCCATTATCATACGCCAAGCGTTTACCATGAGAGGACTATTTCTCAATAGTCCTCATCCTCATCATAGGACTCACCGTCGATGACAGGGAATTTCTTATCAATGAGGCCATCTTCGTACAGTTCCTCATCTTCTTCGTTGGTTTCGTCATATTCTTCATCAAGTTCTGCATCAAAGGATATTGCATATTCATCGATTTCATAATCTAAACTATCAGAGAAATCGTAGCGGTATTGATCTTCATTGAGCTTTTCCAGCCGATATAATGACATTGCTTCGCTGACTGTGGCATCACGTTTGACGTTATCCTTAAGACGCCTCAAGTGAACGATGCTGTCAAAGATATACCAGTTTCTGAACTTATAAAGTTCGTCCACATAAGGGATACGTTCGTCTCGGGTTGTTGAATTCTTGGCCAAGCCGATCAATGCTTGTCTCACAGTATCCATAAGGGTATAGACTTCAATTCCGTCATCGGGCATACCCTGTAGAATATCCTCAAAATAGGTATCGGTGATTTCCACCAGTGTTTGCGAATCAATATCCGCAAAAATTTTAAAGAAAGATTCATAAGGAATCTCTTCGTCACACTCAACCAAAGTAGCAAAATGCTCAAAATCTACAAATTCGTCTAGTGAGTCGATTTCGAGTAGTTCCATAAGTTCGTCATAATCCATTTTTATCACCTCATTTGTAGGTATCAAGATCGAAGCTTTTAAAAGCCACCTTGAACTCTGAATTTTCAAAGATACGATTAATCATATTTACGAAGTTCTCTGACAAGTCGCTGGCGTAAAAAGTATTGTCAAAAACCGGCTCGTCGGAGAGGAGATCATTTTTTTCAAGCTGTTCTATGATGTGCGGTATGATTTCTTCCGAGGGATTGATGATCCGAAGCTGGGGATAAATCTTCTCGATATTCTTCCTGATCAGTGGATAATGGGTACAGCCTAAAACCAAGGTGTTGATCTTATTATATGCAATAAAATGATCAAGATAATATTGAATGGAAAGATCCATAATTTCATGTTGTATGATACCCTCTTCAATGAGTGGGACAAACGTAGGGCAGGGTGTTGCATATAAGTTTAACTCTGGATTCAGGCAGTGGATTAAGTTCTCGTAGGCTTTGCTTTTGATCGTAACCTTTGTCCCGATAATACCGATTTCATCCTCCTTGCTGCAGGTTTCTGCGATGACCTCAGCGGTAGGTCCAATAATCCCTATAATGGGGATTGAGGGATATTTCTGCTGCAGCTCTTCCAAGCAGGTTGAACTTACTGTATTGCATGCAATTACAATCATTTTCACATTTTCTTTTACCAGGAAGTCTGCAATCTGCATGGAAAAAAGGCGAATGGTGGAAGGTGCTTTCGAGCCATACGGAGTTCGGGCGGTGTCCCCGAAATATACGATTTTCTCTTTCGGCAGAGCCTTCATTAAATACGGTATGCAGGTAAGCCCGCCTAAGCCTGAATCAAAAAAACCTATTGGTCGGTTATCCATAAAAATTAAGTGTCCTTTCGTTGTTGAAGTAAAACCATTTTCTGGGTATAATAATGATAAGTATATCATCAATACAGCAAATGAAATAAAATCGGAGATTTTATAAAGGATGTATTGGATTGTAGCGGTGTGTAGCAAACCAGAGCTATGGTTTGCACTGATGCTATAATAATATTAATGAATAAAGGATAAAATGTAAATAAAAAAATGAGAAATGAGGGAATTGAGAAATTGGATGATTTCTACATTCTCTTTCGGCAGGGATTCCTGCCAATCAAAAAAAGATAAGGAGTTTTGGCATGGGAAAAGAAATGAAAACTAGGGATCAGATCGATTCAAAGTACAAATGGAAGATTGAAGAGATGTACGCTGATGAGGAACAATGGAAAGTTGATTATAAAGCAGTAGAAGATAAGGCTAAAGATTATGTGGCTTATTCCGGCAGACTGGGAGAGAGCCCGCAGCTCTTGCTGGAGGCACTGCAGAAGAAAGATAATATCTGGTTGATTCTGGAAAAAATATATGTTTATTCGAGAATGAAGAAGGATGAGGACAACAGGATCAATAAATATCAGGCTATGAGTGACAAATCGGGATCGCTGATTGCAAAAACCTCTTCATATCTTTCCTTCTTCACACCGGAGCTGCTCGAAATTCCCGAAGAAAAGCTGAAGGGTTTCATTGAAGCAGAACCAGGTTTGAAACTGTATGAGCATGTAATTAACGAGCTGCTGCGTGAGAAGGCACATGTCCTTTCCAAGGATGAGGAAAATCTCATGGCTCAAATGAGCGAGATCGCCGGTGCCACCAATGATATTTTCGGTATGCTCAATAATGCCGATATCAAATTTGGCACCATCATGGACGAAGACGGTGACGAAGTCGAGGTGACCCACGGAAGATACATCGGTTTTATGGAATCCCACAGCAGAAGAGTTCGAAAGGATGCCTACGAGCACATGTATCAGGCTTATGACAACCTAAAAAATACCCTTGCCACTACCTATAATTATAATACAAAAACTGATGTCATCACTGCCAGAATCAGAAAGTATGACTCTGCAAGAGAAGCCGCTTTGTCCGGTGATAATATTCCCGCTTCCGTATACGACAACTTGATCGATACTGTAAACAGCAGGCTGGATCTGCTGCACCGATACGTGGAAGTCAGGAGAAAGATGCTTGGCGTAGACCAGGTTCACATGTATGATATGTATGTACCGCTGGTGGAGATGCCCAAGGCGGAGGTATCCTATGAGAAAGCGCTGGAGATGATGACTGCAGGGCTGGCTCCTTTGGGAGAAGGTTATCTGAAGAAGATGAATGACGGAATCGCTGCAGGCTGGGTTGATGTCTACGAAAATGAAGGCAAAACCAGCGGTGCTTACTCCTTTGGAAGCTATGACAGTATGCCGTATATTTTAATGAATTATAACGGAAGGCTGAAGGATGTATTTACCTTGGTTCACGAGATGGGCCACTCCATGCATTCCTATTACACCAGGCAGAACCAGCCCTTCGTGTACGGGGGACATTCCATTTTCACTGCAGAGGTTGCTTCTACCGTAAATGAATCTCTGCTGATGCATCACCTCCTTGACAATTGCAAGGATACGGAGGAGAGAAAATACTTGTTAAACCTTCATATTGAGGAGTTTAGAACCACCCTGTTCCGTCAGACGATGTTTGCGGAATTTGAGAAGTTAACCCATGAAGCGGTAGAGAAGGGTGAGGTGCTAACAGCGGAATGGCTCAGCAAAGAGTACGACAAATTGAACAAAAAGTACTTTGGCGACAACGTCTCATACGATCCGTATATCGCCATGGAATGGGCAAGAATCCCTCATTTTTATAGGGCCTTCTACGTATATAAATATGCCACCGGCTACTCAGCTGCTTCAGCGATCTCCGGAAAGATTTTAAAAGAGGGAGCTCCCGCAAGAGATGCCTACATCGAGTTTTTGAAGACTGGAGAAAGCAATTATCCCATTGAACTGCTAAAAATCGCGGGTGTTGATATGAGCAGTCCGGCGCCCATTGAACAAGCGATGGATGCTTTCGAAAAGCTCATTGTGGAAATTGAAAAATTGGTGTAAAATAGATCGGGGCAGAGCAGTTCTGCCCCGATTACTCTTTCTTTCTATTCATCTAAATTAGCTCAGGCTATCCGGTTTCCTGATGGAAGGAGTAAAGCTGTTTTTTTTAATAAGGGGGAGAAAAGCTCTGATGAAGATCATCAATGTTTTTGCAAATGACACCGTTCTATCCAGGGAAACAAAGAAACTTCTCAGACGAAAACTGGAGAAAAGCGACTTTGTGGTTCCTCGGGAATTTGATCCCAATGCGGAATTGATCATCTGTATCGGGGGAGATGGTTCTTTCTTGGAGACGCTTCACCGACATGATTTTCCCGATATTCCTTTTATCGGAATCAATACGGGACATCTTGGATTTTTTCAAGAGCTCCATCCAGACGGTTTGGATGAATTCATCTTTCGCTATAAACAGGGAAAATACGAAATTCAGCACTTAAAAACTGTGAAAGCTAAGGTTACCGTCGGAAACCAAAGCTTCGTTTATAAAGGACTGAATGAAATACTGATCAAAGGGGAACGTTCCAGAGCCATTCATCTGAACATTTCAATTGGGGACAGCTTTATTGAGCGGTTCAGCGGAGACGGAATTCTGGTATCAACCCCGGCAGGAAGCACGGCTTACAATTACTCTCTTGGGGGAAGTATCGTCGATCCAAGACTTACGCTGCTGCAGCTGACTCCTTTGGCACCGATGAATACCACTGCTTATCGGTCTTTTACTTCAAGTATTATTCTGCCTCCTGATCTTTCCATTCGGATCAACCCTGAGTATAACGGAGAGCGCGGTCTTTTAATCGTTCCGGACGGTATGGAATACCTTCATGTCGGATCCGATGAAATCGTCCTGGAGTTTTCAGAATCTATTGTCAAACTCCTTCGGTTTGAACATTATGATTTTTGGAATAAAGTAAAGAGTAAATTTCTATAGGGAAATATATAGGAAATAAAAAATAAGGAAACAAGCAAATACTATGAGCCAAAAAAATAAATTTGAATACACAATAAAGGAAAATGAAACAGAGCTCCGGATAAAGGAGCTCTTAAAACGTAATTTTGGGTTTTCCACAAGATTGATGAATAAGCTGAAAGCAGGCGATTATGTGAAACTCAACGGCAGTCCGGTTAAAATGTATGCGACAGGCGACACCGGGGATCGTATAACCATTGATCTGCCCCAGGAAAACAGCCATTTTGAACCTGAGCAAATCCCAATTAGCGTGGTCTATGAAGATGAAGACCTGCTCATTGTAAATAAACAACCCGGCTTTGTGGTTCATCCCACCAAAGGCCATCCCTGCAGAACGCTTGCAAATGGGATCATGAATTACATGCTGGAAAGTAATAAGAATTATAAAATACGGTTTATCAATCGGCTGGATATGGATACTTCAGGGCTTTTGGTGGTGGCAAAGAATTCCCACTGCCAGGACGATATGCAGAAGCAGATGATTGAGAATGCTGTAGTAAAAAAATATGCTGCCGTGGTAAAGGGTGTCATTGACGAGGATGAGGGAACTGTGGATCTTCCCATCGACAAGGAGCACGAGGATAAGGTGAAACGCACGGTGACCGATGGGGGATATCCGTCAGTTACTCATTATAAAGTACTTGAACGCTTTGAACGGGGATACACGTTGGTGGAACTTTTGCTTGAAACTGGCAGAACCCATCAGATCAGGGTTCATATGTCCCATATCGGTCATCCGGTAGTGGGTGACGTGCTTTATGGAGAAGCGTCGGTTTGGCTCATTGAAAGGCAAGCGCTCCATGCCAAATACCTGTCCTTCCGGCATCCGGTCACTGGTGCTGTTATGGAGCTGGAAGCTCCGCTGCCCGATGACATGCAGGAGTTGATTTTAAAAATACGCAAGTAGACTGTGCAGACAGGAAGGAACCAAAATTATCATCGCCTCATATTATATAGAAATTGTAATGTCATTTACATGGAGGTGTTTAAGGTGGGCGATGAAATAAAACAATGCATTGACAGGGATCGCTGTTATGATAAGGACAGATATGATGACTGTGACTGCGACAACAATGACTCAGGTTGGGGCGAATGGCTTCCAATCCTGCTGATCGTATTCTTGCTTTGCGGAGGAACAAACATATTCGGCGGCTTCGGTGGCTTGGGCGGCTTCGGCGGAGGCGGCTGCAGAGATGAATGCTGTGATAACAACGGCGGCTTCGGAAGTGGCTGGTTACTTATTCTGGTCCTGATCTTCTTCTTATTCCAAAATAATCAGGGATGTGGAAAGGACGGCGGCGGCGGCTTTTTAGGACTCTTCTAAAGCTTCCTAAAGACGTTTTCTTCTGTGAACGATAAAAAAATATCCATATAATACAAAAAGGAATTGTACGGATTGAATCCGCCTGCATTTCCTTTTTTGTTTCCTTTCTGCCCTCTTTTTGCTGTAACATTTCTGCTTCGATGAACAACACAATTATTTCCTCGTTTTGCCTTGACTGAGTGCATACCTAGTAGTACAATATATTAATATCAAATTTTTCGCATGAAAAATTGTGACGGTACAACAAATTTATTGTATAAAAATTATCTTGAATATACAAAGGAGTGGATTTAAAATGGCAAAAATTTATTATCAGGGTGACTGTAATCTCGGATTATTAGACGGTAAGACCGTTGCAATAGTTGGCTATGGCAGTCAAGGACATGCTCACGCACTAAATCTTAAGGAAAGCGGTGTGGATGTTGTTGTCGGTCTTTATGAAGGCAGTAAGTCTTGGGCTCAGGCTGAAGCTGTTGGTCTTAAAGTGGCAACGGTTGCTGATGCTGCAAAAGCAGCGGATGTAATTATGATCCTTGTGCCCGACGAAAAACAGGCTGATATTTACCATGAAAGTATTAAACCTCATCTGACAGAAGGCAAGGTTCTTGCATTTGCCCACGGATTTAATATCCACTTCCTTCAGATCGTACCTCCTGCAGACGTTGATGTTATTA
Source organism: Clostridiales bacterium (assembly GCA_015243575.1). Lineage (NCBI taxonomy): Bacteria > Bacillati > Bacillota > Clostridia > Peptostreptococcales > Anaerovoracaceae > Anoxybacterium > Anoxybacterium hadale. Next base: position 1,602,119 of record CP042469.1, on the reverse strand, counting down.
TGATCGCGCCAAAGGGACCTGGACACACCGTTAGAAGCGAATATGTAGCAGGAAAAGGCGTACCTTGCCTGATCGCAGTTCATCAGAACGCTTCCGGAAAAGCTACTGAAATGGGTCTGGCTTATGCTGCCGGTATTGGCGGTTCCAGAGCAGGTGTTCTGGAAACTACGTTCAGACAAGAGACTGAGACCGATCTATTTGGTGAGCAGGCCGTTCTTTGCGGCGGTGTAACTGCTTTGATGGAAGCGGGCTTCGAAACCCTTGTAGAAGCAGGTTATGATCCTGAAAACGCATATTTTGAATGCATCCACGAAATGAAACTCATCGTTGACCTGATCTATCAGGGAGGCTTCTCTTATATGAGATATTCTATCTCCGACACCGCTGAGTACGGTGATTATGAAACCGGAAAGAGAATGATCAAAGAAGACACGAAAAAAGAAATGAAGAAAGTACTGACTGAAATTCAGGATGGAACCTTTGCGAGAAACTGGATCACTGAAAATAAAGTTGGCCGCCCGCACTTCTTGGCTTCCAGAAGAATTCATGCAGAGCACCAGCTTGAAAAAGTCGGAAAAGAACTGAGAAAGATGTATTCCTGGAACGACGGGAAATAAGAATAGGGAATCACACATCGTATTCCTGATATGCTGAATCATAAAAATAAGGAATAGAAATAGGTGAGAGTATGCAGTTAAAGGGATCTAAAATAATAATGGAATGCCTTTTGGAGCAGAAGGTTGATACCATTTTCGGTTATCCGGGCGGTCAGATTATGCCCCTGTATGACGCTTTATACGATTATCAGGACAGAATCAAACATATCTTAACCAGCCATGAGCAGGGGGCAGCCCATGCGGCGGACGGTTATGCAAGATCCACTGGGAAGGTTGGCGTATGCTTTGCAACCAGTGGTCCGGGGGCGACCAATACCGTTACGGGGATCGCCACTGCATATATGGATTCCAGTCCTATGGTAGTAATTACCGGCCAGGTCCCTATTAATCTCATCGGAAAGGATTCCTTTCAGGAAGTCGATATTGTTGGGGTGACGCTTCCGATCACAAAACACAGCTTTTTTTGCAGAACGGTAGAGGAACTTGCTCCCAATATCAGAAATGCTTTTAAAATTGCGGCAAGCGGACGGCCTGGGCCGGTGCTGATCGATGTGCCGAAGAATCTTATGGTAGAGCTTGGCGAATATGAAGCCAGCCTTCCCATGGAGGTTGAACGATGCTGTCCGCCTGCTGATCTGGATTTGATTCGCTCCATTGCTGAAGAGATCAATGCCGCTGAGAAACCGGTAATTTACGCCGGTGGTGGAGTGATTATCGCTGATGCTTCGGAAGAATTAACTCAGATAGCGCATGCCTCTGACATACCGGTTATAACGACGCTCATGAGCATGGGCTCTTTCGACAGAAGGGACCCCCTTTCTTTGGGAATGGTTGGAATGCATGGACAGAAAGAAGCAAACATGGCTGTTCATCACAGCGATTTGATCATTGCCGTGGGTGCACGGTTCAGCGACCGTGTTACAGGAGATACGACCCGTTTTGCCCGTGGCGCGAAGATTGTACATATCGATATTGATCCAGCTGAGTTTGGAAAAAATATGAGGTATGATTACTGCATCCGCTGCGATGTGAAAAGCGCTTTGCAGTCATTGCTGCCGCTCATTGAGAAAACAGAGCGGAAAGAATGGAACGAACGGATCGATACCTGGAAAAAAGAAAAAACAGCAAACTCCCAGAAACTCGATCCCGATAGTATTTTTGATACGATCAATGAGATTCTTGGCGATGATGTTATCATTGCCACTGACGTTGGGCAGCACCAGATGTGGACCGCACAAAAGTGGCCATTCCGAAAACCGAGAACCTTTATCTCTTCCGGGGGCTTGGGTACTATGGGCTTTGGACTGGGAGCGGCTATTGGGGCACAGATCGGGAATCCCGGAAAAAGGGTGGTTCATATCAGCGGAGATGGCAGTTTTCGTATGAACCTCAACGAACTTGCCACGGTGTCGTCTCAGAATCTGCCGATCATTTCTGTAATCATCAAAAACCATACTTTGGGAATGGTGAGACAATGGCAGAAACTGTTTTTTTCTCAGAGATATTCTGCCACCGACTTGCCTGATGTGATTGAATATGATAAACTTGCATCAGCATTCGGTCTTGACGGATGCCTCGTAAGGGAACGGGATGAGCTGATCCGGGCTTTGGAGGAAGCAAAGAAGTCTGGACGCGGTACGGTCATCGCATGCGAGATCTTCATTGATGAGAATGTAGCGCCGATTGTACCTCCGGGAGAAGCCATCAACAATCAATTACTTACAGAAACGCTGGTGTAAAATAAATTGAATTTAAAACAAGAGAACGAATATATCAAAACTCAAGAGGCGGAGCATTTTTCCGCCTCTTTGAATCATGCTATGGAAAGAGGAACAGACCGAGAGCGGACATTCATCAGAATACGAAATTTTTTCAGGAGGCCAAGCAGGCAAGGTGCTGCATTTGCGATCCTTTGTGCTGTGCTCTGGGGTGTTCTTCCAATTTATTGGAAGTCCTTGTCCTCCATTGATCCGATCCTGATTCTCTTTTATAGAATCCTCCTTGCATTTCTTTATGCGCTAACATTAGGACTGTGCATTTATAAACGTGAGGGTTTGCTCAAGCCACTGAAGCAAAAAGGGGTCATGGGTACTTTCTTCTTTTCAGGATTGTTAATCTCCATGAATTGGGGCATCTATATCTGGGCAGTAAACAATGGCTTTCTGATACAGACCAGCATTGGCTATTACATTGAGCCTTTGATTGTTGGGATTTTCGGTGTTGCATTTTTTAAGGAAAAGATCAGCTCATTTAAGCTGGCAGCCTTTGGCTTTGCATGTGCAGGTGTTGCCGTCATCTTGGTGTATTATAGACAAATACCGGGAATTGCCCTAACCCTTGCCCTATCCTTTGCTATGTATGCCGCAATTAAAAAGAGATATCAGCTTGATGCGGTGCTTGCATTGCTTTATGAAACCATGCTTCTGGTTCCCATCGCTTTTGGGATGATTCTTTATTTTGAATTGACCGGAAGGGGAGCTTTTGCAAACGCTCAGCCCTACCAATGGGGGCTGCTGGCTCTCGCTGGTATTTTGACCGGAACACCGCTGCTCTTCTTTGCTATGGCTGCAAACAGAGTAAGCCTGATCACACTGGGAGTGACAGAGTACATCTCTCCGTCGCTCACCTTACTCATTGGAATCTTTCTGTATCATGAGCGATTTGAAGGAGTTCAGCTGGTTACGTTTACCCTGATCTGGATTGGACTTGCTGTTTTCACAGCAGGTGAAATCAGAGAAAGCAGAAAAACTGTTGAGGTTCCCAAGCATGGGGCCGAAGAATCGATTCATAGGAGTGACTGAATGAACAATGCGGAGGAACGATTTCAATTTCCAGTTGATATCAAGAGAGTGACTGCCGGACCGGGCGGAGAAGTGTTTCTCGTCATCGGAAGAAAAATGACGGCGGTTGTTGATTGCGGAATGGCATTCTGCGGTGAACGTCTTGTGGAAAATACTAAGAAAGCACTCGGCGGGCGAAAGCTGGATTATATTTTATTAACCCATAGTCATTATGACCATATGGGAGGATTGCCCTATCTAAAAAAGGAGTGGCCGGAAGCGGTTTCTGTCGGAGCGCAGCATGCACAGAACGTCCTAAATAAGCAGAGTGCAAGGAACGTCATTCGGGAATTATCCTTGGCAGCAGGTGAAATGTACCGCCATTCACAGCAACTTTCAGCATACGGACTGGAATCCGAAGACATTGCTGTTACTTATGATGATCGGGATGTTTCTGTGGATCGAGTGGTGGTAGAGGGCGATCAAATAGAGCTTGGCGGCATGACCTTTCAGGTTCTCGAAACGCCAGGTCATACGGATTGTTCCATCAGTTACTATCTTTTGGAGAAAGGCATATTGTTTTTGTCAGAAACCATGGGATGCCTGACTCCAGATGGAGATATTATGCTTGCTATGCTGAAGGGATACGGACAAACCGTAAGATCCATTGAAAAGGGACGGCAGCTTATGCCCGATTGTATTATTGCGCCCCATTACGGTAAAGTATCGGATTCCTTAATCAAAAACTATTGGAACAGTGTAAAAGAGAAGGCAGACGAATATCGAACTTTTATTTTGGATCGCTATCAATCGGGGCTGTCAGAGGACACGATCTATGAAGAATATAAGTCTGAATACTGGCATAATATTACAAAAAACCAGCAGCCGCTGGAAGCCTTTGAAATCAATGGAAGACTAATTATCAAGGCGATGATTCGTGATCAAAGTGAATACTTGTGAATAAATTCACGTTGCAAATGTAAATCTTTCATAGTAAGATAGCTGTAACGGGCAGAAGTAATCTCTGTTTCATCGGCAGGTTGCTCTTATTGTTGTGGGGTGAAAGTCATGGCCATATTACATGAAAAGTGCGTAGAACTTATCTTTGAACAGGCTGGTATCATAGCAGTCACCGATAAGTATGCAAAATACATATACGTGAATAAACGATGGGAAGAAGATACCGGTATTCCCCGGGATGTCGCCATCGGGAGCTTTAACCATGATCTAATTGAAGGATCACGGGCAATCACTGCGATCAAAACTGGGAAAGCGGTAAGCGGAGACGTATTTATCAAGACTAGGAACGGCAAGGATTTACCGGGAATTATGACCTACATGCCTATCTTTAACGGAGATGATGTGGTCGGATGTTTTATTTCTTCAAGCTTTCTGAGTGTTGATCAGGCTTATGCTTTTCTGGAAAAAATGGAATCCATTACAGCAGAGTACGAGTTCCTCAAAGGCGAATTAAAAAAACGAAGCGGCGCTAGATACTGCGTTGAGGATATTATCGGTGAAAGCGATGCGATCAAGCATCTGAAGGAGCAGATTTATTTCGCTGGCTCGTCCAACTCCACGGTGCTGATCAAAGGAGAAACCGGAACGGGAAAAGAACTGGTTGCCCACTCCATACATAGCTGCAGTACGAGAAGCATCTTTTCTTTCGTAAAAGTGAATTGTTCCGCTATTCCGGAAAATCTTCTGGAATCAGAATTCTTCGGTTATGAGGAAGGAACCTTCACAGGCGGGAAAAAGGGCGGAAAACGCGGCAAGTTTGAAAAAGCGCATCTCGGTTCTATTTTTCTCGATGAGATCAATCACCTTCACTTATCCATGCAGCCCAAGCTTCTTCGGGTTCTTCAGGAAAAGGAGGTTGAACGGCTGGGCACAAGCGAAAGTATTTCTGTTGATGCAAGGGTTATCGCTGCCACAAACGTCTCCCTTCAGGAAATGATCCGGGAAGGAATGTTTCGTGAAGATCTCTATTATCGACTGAATATCATGACCATTTCCATTCCGCCTCTTAGAAAGCGGAGAGAGGATATTCCTCTGCTCACAGATGCGTTCATACAAAAACTGAGCAAACAGATGGGGAGAAATATCAAAGGCATAACGAAGGAAGCAATGTCGTACCTCCAAAACAAAGACTGGCCTGGCAATGTGAGAGAACTGCAGAACGTGATCGAAAGAGCAATTAACGCATCTCGCAGGGATGTTCTGGATCTGTCTGCTTTTGCGGTGGAAGATCACCTTGAAGATCGGGATCAGATGGACTTTTCCAACCTGCGAAGATCAGATTATGAGGATATTAACAAACCGCTTATCGAACGAAAAAGCTCCCTGGAAAAAGAAGCGATCCTAAAGACCCTTGATCTTTGCGAACAGAATAAGAGCAAAGCCGCCAGGATGCTGAATATTTCGAGGACGCTCCTTTATAAAAAGCTTGAAAAATATAAGATTGACATATGAAAGACAAAAACCACGGAGCATGATGGGCAATTTGCTTGTTAAAATGTTAACTGTCAACATATATGTACAATGACTGTTACGAAATGTTTACGGTGTACACAAAGTGTACACCGTTTTTTTGTGTACTTTTTTGTGCTGGAGTTGAAATCTGAATTGATGAAATATGGAATGCATTATAGAAATAGTTTGTTTTTGTTTGTTTTTGTTTAAATTATTTTAAAGATAAATATGATCCTGCTTCATTGGCACAGACCTTGCTTTATTATAGGATCGTGAGATTGTTTAAATATTATCATAACAACCACTTGATTCATTACTTATTTCAGATTTTAAGAGGAAAGAAGGTAGGAGAACAATGTTTGATTACACAGCCGGTCAATTAGAGCTGCAGCAGAAGGTTCGCAACTTTGTATCGGAGCATGTAACACCAAACCTGAGCATCATTGATTCCGGCGATGTGCCTGAGTCAATCTTCAAGGCTTGGTATCAGACAGGTTTGGTCTGTCTGGTGGCACCGAAAGCCGTTGGAGGAATTGAACTGGATACGAAGAGCTGCGCCATCATCATGGAAGAGCTGGCGTTAGGGGACGTGGGACTTGCAACCGCTTTCGGCGCAAACAATCTGGGATCTTATCCCTTGCTGATCGCAGGAACTCTGGAGCAGCAAAAGCAGCATTTCGGACCGATTCTGGAAGGAAAATATGGAGCATTTGCTCTGACTGAGGCTGGTGCAGGATCCGATGCCGGCGCTGTAGCTACTACAGCGGTCAAAAAAGGAGACGAGTACATACTGAACGGTTCCAAGTGTTACATTACCCAGGGTGGCCATGCCATCGATATGGAATCCTCTCTGGTGGTATTTGCTTCTACGGATCGAACCCTGGGCAGCAAAGGTCTGAGTGCGTTTCTAGTAAAGGGCGGAACTCCAGGATTAAGAGTCGGCAAAATTGAAGACAAGATGGGAATCAGAGGTTCGCAGACTGTAGAACTGGTCATTGAAGATCTGAGAGTTCCTGCTTCAGCACTGCTGGGCGCAGAGGGAGACGGAATGAAGATCGCAATGAAGACCCTTGACTCAGGAAGACTCATGGTAGCTGCTCAGTCCATCGGTTGTGGTCAGGCTGCATTAAATGCCGCCGTACGCTACGTTAAGGGCCGCATGGATGGAGGAAAGCCACTTGCAAAGCAACAGGCTGTCACCTTTAAGCTGGCTGAAATGGAAGCTCAGGTAGAAGCTGCAAGACAGCTGGTACATAGAGGAACAGTGCTCAAGGACAACAAGCAGCCATATTCTCATCACTCTGCCATTGCCAAGCTGTTTGCAACCGACATGGCTATGAAGGTAGCACTGGATGCAATGGATATTATGGGAACCTACGGTTATACAAAGGATTCGGAAATCGAAAAAATCTGGAGAGACGCAAGAATTCTTTCCATCTACGAAGGCACAAACCAGATACAGAGACTGGTTATCGCCGGCGGATTGCTAAGATCGTAAAGAGTAGGAGGATATGAAGATGAACTTTGAACTGACAAAGGAACAGCAAATGATAAAGAAAAGTGCGTCTGACTTTGCGGTATCCGTGCTTGAACCCATCGCTTATGAAGACGACAGAAGCGGAGAATTTCCGGCAGCGGCGATCAAGAAAATGGCAGAACACGATTTTCTTGGGATGACCGTTCCGGAAGAATTCGGAGGTCTTGGTTCGGATTTTGTCAGCGTGGCTCTTGTGACAGAAGCGCTAGCAAAAGAAAACGCAGCTGCTGCAGCCATTGCTGTAACCCATGTTGTACTCGCAGCGCAGACCATTGCCAAGTACGGCAGCGATGATCAGAAAAAGAAGTGGCTTCCCTTGATGAAAAGCGGAGAAGCGCTTGGTGGCTATGGCTTTGCGGAGCCGGGAGCAGGACTTGGCAGCGGAGCAGAAAAGTTAACAGCAGTGAAGAGTGGCGATGGTTATGAATTGAACGGAAAAAAGACCTATGTAGCCAATGGTGGAGCAGCTCAGATCTACGTTGTCATTGCACAGACAGACGAAGAAGCGGGACCGAAAGGTTTTTCCGCATTTCTAGTAGAAGGCACTGCCGTCAAGGCAACAAAATCCATTGATAAATTAGGTCTCAGAGCATTCCCTACAGCGGAGCTCGAATTTGCAGGTGCAAAAGCGGAGCTTCTAGGCACGGAAAACCAAGGGGCACAAATTGCTGCTGAGATTCAGGCAAGAGCAGATATCGCTTATGCTGCTATGGCTGCGGGAATCAGTGAGAAAATGCTGGACGCTTCTACGAACCATTGTAAGACAAGAGTTCAGTTTGGCGCTCCCGTTGGAAGGCTTCAGGCAGTCCAGTGGCTCCTTGCAGAAATCGCATCCAGCGTGCATATGATCAAGATGGCAGCTTATGGTTCCGCAGCTTGTGTGGATCAGGGAGGCGACTATTTCCTGGAAGCGGCTTATACGAAGATGTATGCCATGAAAGCCGGTGTTGATGCCGGAATGAATGCAGTACAGATTCACGGGGGAGTCGGCTACAGCAGAGAAGGTAAGATTGAGCGGTACTTCAGAGATATCAGAGGAACATTCCTCGTAGAAAACGCCAATGAATTCCCGCAGAAGGTAATCGCAGGAGCTTTATTAAAATAGTGAAAGGTATAGGAGGTGGCTTCTTTTGAATATTTTACATGATTTTGACTATTATGCGCCAAAAACCAAAGGCGAAGCACTGGAACTGACGAAAAGTCTGGGAAGCAGCGCAAAGGTACTGGCAGGAGGAACAGATTTGATCATCATGATGAAAGAAAAGATGATCAAACCAGAAGCAATCATTGACATCAGCGGCCTTGAGGAGCTGAAAGGAATTGTTTGCAAAGACGGGCAGGGAGCCGAAATCGGAGCCTGCACCACAATCTCAGAAATTGAATTCTCAAAAGATCTGGCTAAGAAGTACAGTGCATTGACCTACGCGGCAGGCGAACTGGGTTCAAACCAGGTAAGAGTAATGGCTACTCTTGGCGGCAATTGCTGTCATTCTTCTCCAGCAGCGGAAACGCCTACTCCATTGTCTGCACTGGGTGCTAAGGTTGTGATCAGCGGTCTTGAAGGAGAAAGAGAACTTCCAATGGAAGACTTTATCCAGGGAAATCGTAAAAATGATCTTCAGCTGGGAGAAATCGTCAGCAAGTTCGTACTTCCCGAACCGGCTCCAAAATCCGCTTGTCGGTATGGATACATCGGTCTGAGAAATGCTATGGAAATCGATGCTGTAAACATGGCAGTCAATATCACGCTTGAAGATGATGGAGCAAAGATCAAAGATGTGAAATTGGTCATGGGTTCCGTATCTCCAAGACCCCTTGTTTCAGAATTGGTTCCTGGTCTCTTAAAAGGAACAGAGCTGACAGAAGAACTCATCGTAAAAGCCGGAGAAGCTGCTCAGAGTGAGGCGAAGCCCATTTCAGACGTAAGAGCTTCTGCAGAATACAGAAAAGATGTGGTTGGTGCATTGGCTAGAAGATTGGTCAAAGAAGCATATGAAGCTGCAAAGGAGGCGTAAGAGGGATGAATAAACAGTTAATCACTTTAGATATCAACGACCAGCTTTATCAGGTAGCGGTAACACCAATGGATATTCTGGTGGATGTCATCAGAAAAGAAGTAGGTCTCACCGGTACGAAAAAGGGCTGCGGCCAGGGTGACTGCGGAGCTTGTACCGTCCTCATCGACGGAAAACCACAGCTCGGCTGCCTGAAGCTTGCAATCGCATGTCAGGGAAAGAAAATTACTACCATTGAAGGTATTGCTGATCCTGTAACAGGAGAACTCCATCCCCTTCAGAAATCCTTCCTGGATCACGGAGCAGTACAGTGCGGATTCTGTACCCCCGGAATGATTCTTTCCTCTAAAGCACTGGTGGATTCCACACCGAATCCAACCATTGACGAAATCAAACGCACACTGGCCGGAAATACCTGCCGCTGCACAGGATATATTCTGATCTTTGAAGCAATCGAGGCTTATGTCAAGGCTCGCGCAGAAGCGGAGGTGAAATAAAATGGGAAAAATGTATGAAGTTTCAAACAAATATCATGAATATAAAGATTACACCAGAGAATTCACCGAAGTTGGCAGAAGCATTCCACGTCTTGACGGTGCTGCTAAGGTAACTGGTAAGGTACAATATACCGACGATTTGGTACTTCCTAGAATGGCTTACGGAAAAATTCTGAGAAGTCCTCATGCTCATGCAATTATCAAAAGCATCGACTTCAGTGAAGCATTAAAGCTGGACGGCGTTTACGACGTTATCACAGGAGCAGACTGCCCCATCGCTTACGGAATCGTACCCCACAATGCCAATGAGCATGCTCTGGCAGTAGGCAAGGTAAGAAACTGGGGTGAAGGCGTTGCTGCTGTAGCTGCAAGAGACGAAGCAACTGCTGAAAAGGCGCTTGAGTTGATTAAGGTAGAATATGAAGTACTGGAAGCACTCGTTGATCCAAGAGAAGCACTGAAGAGAGACGATCTCAGGATCCATGAAGATGCGCCCAACAATATTGCATATGAAGGTGTTCAGGTTTACGGAGAGCCGGAAAAAGCGCTGGAAGAATCTGATTATGTCCTGGAACAGGAGTATTATTCCTCCTATGTAAACCATGCATTTGTGGAACCACAGTCAGCCATCGCAGACTTTGACAACAACACAGGACAGCTGCATCTGTATGCTACTTGTCAGGTTCCCCACTATACTCATCAGCAGCTTTCCAAGGTTCTGGAAATGCCAATGAATAAAATCCGAATCACCGTTCCGCTCATCGGCGGCGGCTTCGGCGGAAAAGGCGTAGCTTCTCAGGCGGATTTCTGCTCTGCGATCCTGTCAAGAAAGATTGGCAGACCTGTAAAGATTACCTATGAGAGAAGTGAAGTTTTTGCAACAAACAATGGACGTCACCCATGCTATATGAAATTTAAGATGGGCTTTGATAAGGACGGAAAGATTACTGCTGTTGACTTCAACAATATCATGGAAGGCGGCGCATACGCAGGCTGGGGTATCGTAGTTCTGTTCTACACAGCATCCATGGTTCACATCCCATACATGGTCCCCAATGTAAGATTTGAAGGGAAGAGAGTCTATACAAACAAGCCTACCTGCGGAGCACATCGTGGACTAGGAGGCGTACAGCCTAGGTTTGCCATGGAGCAGATGCTTGATCAGGCAGCAGCTCATTTTGGAATGAGCCCTTATGAAATCAGAAAACTGAATGCAGCAGAGTCCGGATATACAGCGAAGAGTCTGATGTACGTTCCTCATACTGAGTACAAAAAGTGCCTGGATGATGTTGTACAGCGGTCCGGTTATCTTGAGAAGCACGGAAAGCTTCCTTATGGGAAGGGCATTGGCCTGTCCGGCGGATACTACATCTCCGGAACATCCTATACCCTGTACCTTTCTTATAAACCCCACACCGTGGCTACCATCAAGATCGATGAAGAAAACGGCGCTACCGTATTCTGCGGCGCTACCGATATCGGTCAGGGTGTAGATACCGTCATGGCTCAGATGGCAGCGGAAACCTTAGGCATCAAGACTGAGGATGTTAAGGTAATCCCAAGAGATACCCAGATTTCAACCTTCGACCTGGGTACCTTTGCAAGCCGTCTGACCTTCGCAACGGGCTGGGCTATCAGGAAAGCTGCAGAAAAGGTCAATGCAGAACTGTTCCCTGTTGCCGCTTCCATGTTGAAGTGCAGAGGAGAAGAAATTGCAGTTAAGGATGGAATGTTCTATTCCGTATATGAAAAGAAAAAGAAGAATATTCCTTGGAGTGATGTCGTTACCATGTACATCGAGTCCAATGGGCCGTTGACTTGCACAGGACAATTTACTCCTCCAAGAAGAAAGGGTATCCAGCAGGGCGGAAATATCGGACATTCACCGACCTTCGGATTCAGCGCTCAGATTGCGGAAGTAGATGTGGATCTGGAAACCGGTAAAGTTCATGTTACGAAGATCACAGAAGCAGGCGACTGCGGACAGCCAATCAATCCTATGAGCGTAGAGGGACAGGTTCACGGCTCCATCCAGATGGGTATGGGTCAGGCGCTTTATGAAGAAATGAAGATCGCACCAGACGGAAAATTCATCAACCCATCCTTCCACGATTACAAGCTGCCGACTTCCATGGATATGCCGGAAATCGATGCCAGCATTGTGGAAGCCTTCGATCCTTCTGCTCCATACGGGGGAAAGGAATCTGGAGAAGGTCCGATTCAGCCAACTGCACCTGCTATCTTCAATGCAGTCTATGACGCCATTGGAGTCAGATTTACTGAGATGCCGCTGACACCAGAAAAGGTGCTCAATGCCATCAAAGCAAATAAGGCAAAATAATAAAAAATAAAAACAGTTAATTTACAGTCCGGCGGCAGGGCTTACTGCGCTGCTGCCGGACTACATTCTGTAATTGCAAACAAGGAAACGAAAGGGAACAGACTATGCGACAATTGAAGTTCAGGGCCTGGGATGATGAGGCAAAAAAGATGTATTCACCCGAAGCCTTGGAGCAGCCGGAAATAGAAGACAGTACAAAGAAAACAATCTATTCCTATCTCTCCTTCGGCGTTCTCTATATTTATGATTTTCGTTCAGAGGAGCCAGTAGAGTTTGTACCAATGCAGTATACGGGTTGGTACGATAAGAATAAGAACGAGATCTGCGAGGGCGATGTAGTCCAGCTGGAAGGAGCACTTCATCAAGTAATCTGGAGTGATGAAATTGCAAGCTTTATCATCCTGTCCCACGACGGTATGGTCATGATGGGCGGAGAATATCTGGCGGATAACATTGAAATTGTCGGTAATATCTACGAAGATCCGGGCTTGATCAGCTACAGGTAATAAGGAGGACACATCCATGCGGTTAATAGACAAAGCTGCTCTTTTGCAGTTAATGGACGGAAAAAGAGTGGACTTTTATCTGGAAGATGACATGTTTGAAATTGAAGGTTTAGCGGAATGCCAGAACGATACTGTCGTAATCAAGGTTCTTGATGCAGTTGGTCATATCCTAGAAATGTGTGGAGACTATCTTGAAATCGAGGCGAAGAATCGCAGGCTCTACGCAAAGAGAAGGGATACCGGAAAAATCTTCGAGATGGAGATCAATCGGATTTATGAAAGACTGGTAGACCCGGATGCAGAAGCATTTTTACACAAATGGAATTTCGGAGTAGAGCAGTTCTTTCACAAGAAGACCGATACGCTGGTTTGGTTTGATGAGGCCGAAGACAAATGGGTCATCGAGCTTAATAAAATCAATATGTATTTCAGTGGAAACCGGACTTCCTATGAAAGTCTGGAACAACTGTTTGCAGCCAACCGTGAGCATATGGAAGGCGATTGGCAGGCGATAACCTACAGTTCTGCCGTGGAGGATGATGATACCTATGGGAAAGATTGTTGTTGAATCCAACTACAGGAGATTTGAGCCGGTTGGTCAGGAGGATATGTGTGCAAACTGTCCTTCCAGCTGTAAGACATCCTGTGCAAGGGTACTGATGCAAAAACACGATACCAATATGGAAAAGGATTTTGAAGGCTTTAAAGTGGTCTTTGAAAAGAGGAACCAAGAAATTTAATAATAATGACCGTTTCTTTATGCAAAAAAACGCTATCAATCCGTATTACCCTTTATTGTTAAAAAATAAACAAAGAAAGCGGAGGAAAATAACTATGGATCTTAAGAAAAAAAGATGGTTTATCCTGGGAGCGAGTCTGGTAATCAATTTGTGCATCGGTTCCGGTTACGCATGGAGCGTATTTGCGGGACCACTGATCAAAACCTTTGGATGGACAGCAGCAGCAACGGCTCTGACCTTTACAATTGCCAATGCAGTCAGCCCAATTACCATGATTACAGGCGGAAAAATTCAAGATAAGTATGGCCCGAAATGGGTAATCTTTGCGGGAGGGATTCTCTTCGGAGGCGGTATCTTCCTTTCCGGATTGACCACTTCTCTGGCATGGCTGTATGTAACCTACGGGATTATTGCAGGGTTTGGAATGGGTCTGGTTTATAGCTGTACCATCGCAAATACCGTTAAATTTTTCCCAGACAAGAGAGGTCTCGTTGGTGGTCTTGCTACAGCAGGATACGGCTCCGGCGCAATCATTTTCGCACCGATCGCTCAGCAGATAATTGCAGGAAACGGTGTACTGTTCACTTTTAAAACATTAGGAATTATCTATCTTGTTGTTATTTTGGTCGGTTCACGCTTTATCATGACAGCACCGGCTGGATATAAACCGGAAGGATGGGAACCACCTGCAATTACAGCCACATCTGCAAATACAGGAAAAGACAAGACCTGGTCACAGATGCTTGCAGATCCTCTTTTCTACTTACTGGTTGTCATGTTCGTTATCGGCGCTATGGCCGGACTTATGATCATCAGCCAGGCATCACCGATCGCACAGGAAGTTATCGGAGTAGATCCGGCTCTTGCCGCTGTGGCAGTAAGCTGCGTGGCCATTGCCAATACCTGCGGACGTGTTATTTGGGGATGGATCTCCGATAAGATCGGCAGATATAACGCGCTTCCATTGATGTATATCTTATCCGGCGCAATGATGTTTGCACTCTCCACAATAGGAGCAGGACAGTTTGCTTTATTTGTTGTCGTCGTTATGGCCATCGGTTTCTGCTTCGGCGGATTTATGGGCGTATTCCCAGCTCTGACAGCAGACAGCTTTGGCGCTAGAAATAACGGCGTAAACTATGGATTTATGTTTACCGGTTTTGCAATCGGTGCGTATGTAGGCCCTGTTTTAGCAGCTACAGTAAAGGCAAATAATAACGGCGCTTATACCAACGCATTTCTCATTGCTGCCGCGCTGAGCATCGTAGGAATCGTTTTGACTTTTATCGTCAGAACGATGAAGAAGAAAGCTGCAGCAGCGACATCCAAGGCGTAACATAGGAATAGACATTATGATTCACAGCTGATCAAGGCGAAGCCGTTGCCTTTTTGCCCCAAGCTTGCTTGGCATGGCAAAACGGACAGCAGTTCCCGAAGGGAACAGGAGGCGAAGCCGTTGCCAGCTGCAGATGAGACCGCAATGTCTTCACCACAGCTGTGAATCGTTAAATACCGGAGTTCTTTGTAGAAGGGGTTTCTATCATGAGTATCATTGACAAGAGCAGGAAAATAGAAATAACAGTTCAGCGGGTGGATAGCATACCCTGCAGCCTGGTTGGTAAGAAAATGGTGTTTTCGGCAGACGGCGCAATTGAGACTGAGCCATGGCAGCTTCCGTGGCCCATGCCATGGATTGAATCGGTTTGCAGGACCTTTGCCATGGAGAACATCGGCGTATCACAAACGAAGTCAGCACGGCTATATAATCCTGACGAACCTGATCAATACATTGAGATTCTGGCGAAAAGCTATGTTGACCTGACCATCGGACAGCTGGCAGATCAGGTGTCTGAACTGTATGGTGAGCGTGAGGCATTGATCAGCAGCACCAGCAGCAGAAGGTACACCTATGGCCAATTCAGGGAGTTTTCCGGAAAGCTTGCAAAAGGACTGATTTCAATCGGCTTGCAGAAGAGTGATAAAGTTGCGGTTTGGGCAGTGAATTCACCGGAATTTGTCCTCGCACAGTTTGCAATTGCGAAAGCCGGGGGTATTATGGTGCCGCTCAACGCCTATGAAAAGGAAATGAGAATGGAGACCCTGCTGAGGCATTCGGATACCAGTACGCTGATCATGCAAGTAGGAACAAAAGCCACAGAGAATATAGAAATTCTTTACAGGCTGTGTCCGGAACTTTGTGAAGCAGTACCAGGAAGACTGCGGTCGGAGCGGTTTCCAATGCTCAAAAACGTTATTGTAATCAGCGATGAAGAATATCCCGGAACCTATCGGTGGTCAGAGCTGCTCCAAATGGGAAGCACTGTGGATGACACGGAACTTTCTCACCGGCAGAAGCAATTAAGCTATGAAGATACAGTACATATGATCTACACCTCTGGCACCACAGGGACTCCCAAAGGCGTTATGTTAAACAGCGCAAATGTCATTGAAAATGCGAATGCAATGGCAGACCGCATGGAACTTACCGAGAAGGATGTAATGTGTGTACAGGCGCCAATGTTCCACTGTTTTGGTTGTGTAGCCTGCATCCTTACTGCTGTTTCAAGGGGCGGAGCGATGGTTATGGTAGATAAGTTCCGTCCGGAGATTACCATGTCACTGATTGAGCGGGAAAAATGTACCGTGGTTTCTGGTGTACCTACAATGTTCATCGGTTTTATTCATGAAATGGAAAAAAACTGCTATGATTTCTCATCGGTTAGAACAGGGATTATAGCTGGGGCGTCATGTCCTCCGAAATTGATGGAGGATATTCAAAACTTGCTTGGAATCCCAAAGTTGGTTTCATCTTATGGTCTGACAGAGGCTTCGCCTTGTGTAACCGCGGTTTACGCAGATGATCCTTTGGAATGGAAGTCCACTGCGGCTGGCGCACCGATTCCGGGTGTGCAGGTTCGCATTATGGATTCCACCACCAAGGAAGAAGTTACCGATGGAAGCTGCGGCGAAATCTGGGTTAAGGGCTACAATCTCATGCAGGGATATTATTGCATGCCTGATGAGACTGCAAAGGCAATTGATGCAGATGGCTGGCTTCATACAGGAGATATCGGTTGTCTTGCAGATAACGGTTATCTAAGTATCAAAGATCGTAGCAAGGACATCATCATCAGGAGTGGTGAGAATATCAGTCCGAAAGAGATAGAAGATTTCCTCCATACCCATGATGCTGTGGCGGAAGCGGCTGTTGTTGGCGTTTCCAGTTATCTGTACGGAGAAGAAGTTGTTGCATTTATCAGAGTGAAGGATGACAGGAACTTGACTGAGAATGAGATTAGGGAATATTGCAGGGGAAAAATATCTACCAATAAAATGCCAAGATGGGTTGTGTTTCTCGACCGATTCCCCGTCTCCGATTCGGGAAAATGTCTGAAATCTGAGCTCAGGCGGCATGCCGCGGAGCTGAAAGAGAAAAAAATCATCAGTTAATTCATTATTTGAGGAAACATGGATAACTTGCTAGATATACTGAAATCCATGGATGTTTCCCCTAAGAAAAAGGAGAGCTGAGTATGGCAAAAGTAATTACCGTAAAAGAAGCGGCAGAACTATTTCAGGACAATATCAGTGTTGGTACCGCAGGATTCGGTTTGGCAGGCTGGCCAGAAGAGATCGCCATTGCTGTCGGAAAGAGATTTGAGGAAACCGGTCACCCGAGAAATCTCACCCATATCCATGCGGCAGGACTGGGAAATTGGGGCTTAGGGCCTAAGGGAGAACGGGGCGAAGGCGTTTGGGCTCAGGAAGGGCTCATGACAAGATTCATCGGATCCCATGCAGGTTCCTCTCCTTCCGTCTTTAAGATGATTACAGAGAATAAGATCATGGCATGGAATCTTCCACTTGGTACCATTCTTCAGATTTGGCACGAAGCAGGAAGAAAAGCTCCCGGAATCCTGACAAAGACTGGTCTTGGGACTTTTATTGATCCCCGGTTTGACGGCGGAAAGCTCAATCCTTTGACCAAGGAAAAGGGAGAGGATCTTGTAACGTACATACCTGATTTTATGGGCGAAGAGTATCTTTTCTACAAAGCATGGCCCATTGATATCGGATTCATGCGAGGAACAACAGCAGATGAGAATGGCAACATTACCTGTGAAAAAGAATCCCACAATCTTGAAATGCTGTCTGTTGCGCAGGCCGCGAAAGCAAACGGAGGAATTGTTATTGTTCAGGTCGAAACCCTTGCAAAGGCAGGCAGTCTCAATCCAAAGCTTGTTAAAGTGCCTGGAATCTATGTAGACTATATCGTCGTTGCAGAAGATCCCGAAAATATCATGCAGACCCAGGGAACAAAGTATAACAGAGCCTTTACCGGCGAAGTACGTGTACCTCTTCAATCGAGTATGAAGCCTATTCCTTTTGATGAAAAAAAGGTAATGGTCCGAAGAGTCACTCAGGAGATTCAACCTGGATTCAAATGCAATTTTGGTATTGGAGTTCCAACCCATACGGGCAACGTAATGGCAGAAGAAGGCTGTGCAAATACCATTACGATGATTTCTGAATCAGGAAGCATCGGCGGAGTTCCGGGCGGTGGAAACGACTTCGGCGCACACTGGAATATTGAAGCTTCCTGCGATCAGGGCGATCATTTCAGTTTCTTTGACGGCGGCGGTCTGGATCTTGGGGTATTTGGACTGAGTGAAGTCGATAAGGACGGGAATGTGAATACAAGTCTACTGAACGGTAAAATTATGGGAGTCGGCGGATTTGCAAATATTGCGGCAACTGCTAAGCATGCGGTTTTCGTAGGAACTTTCACTGCAGGCGGAATTGAGTGCAAAGTGGAAGATGGCAAGATGGTCATCGTTCAAGAAGGGAAATTTAAGAAATTTGTTGAGAAGTGCCCGCAGCTTACCTTTAATGCGGAACAATCCTTAAAGCGCGGAAATCACATCATATTTATCACGGAACGCTGTGTCATTACAAGAACCATGGAAGGTATGATTCTGACAGAAATCGCACCGGGCATTGATCTTCAGACGCAAATTCTGGATCAGATGGGTTTTGCTCCAATCATTCCAGAAGGCGGACCGAAATTAATGGATCCCGAACTGTTCCAGCCCGTATGGGGAAAACTGAAAGAACAGATGAGTCAGAAATAACAGCTTTAAGAGCATGAAAAACCATCAGGAAAACCGGAGCGCAGAAGCGTTTCGGTTTTCTGAATCTTTAGCTGGCTCTCGCAGAGGAAAAAGCAAGGAGGAATGGAAGGACGATGACGGATAACAGATCGATGAGCAAAAGTATTACAGAAGAAGTTGCAGATGGAATCTACCAGATAAAGGTGCCTCTTCCCAATAATCCATTGGGATCGCTCAACGCATATTTACTCACAGGGGGTGAAAAGAATTTACTGATTGACACCGGTTTCTTTCATCCGGCATGCCGTAAGGCCTTATGGGACGGCTTCCAAAACATCGGTGCAAAACTTTCGGATACAGACATCTTCCTGACCCACTTGCATGCAGATCATTCCGGTCTTGCTTCTGAGCTGGCCTCCAGGGGAGCTAAGATTTATTGCAGCGCGCTGGACGGTCATATTATCAATCTTTTTGCTGCTCAGGAATATTGGGATGAAATGGGCGCTCTTTTCTGCAGGCACGGGATGCCTGATATTGGGGAAGATCAAGAAAAAGGGATTCATCCGGGCAAGCTGTTCGGAGGGAAAGACCGGATCAATTTTGTTACGGTGACAGATGGGGAAATCCTTCAAGCGGGAAAATACAAGCTTCAATGTGTCTGGACACCGGGACATAGCCCAGGTCATATGTGCCTTTTAGAAAATAATCGAAAACTGCTTTTCTCAGGAGATCACATATTGGGAGATATCACCCCTGTCCTTTCACCGGAGCGAGGGCTGGAACGGCCTTTAAGATCATATCTGAAGAGCCTGGAGCGTATTGAAGCTCTTGAAATCAAAGAGATTCTTCCGGGTCACCGTGGGAGAGTAACAGAGCCCTATGTCAGGATAGAGGAACTGAAAAAGCATCATGAGCTGAGACTGAAAGAGATTCGGTTGATCCTGAGACATGCCAATCGGCCGATGAATGCATATGAAGTTGCCGCCAAAATGAGCTGGAGAATGCCAAAGGATATCTGGGAAAAAATACCGAGACAGCAACGTTGGTTTGCAACAGGAGAGGCCATGGCCCATCTGTTCTACCTTGAAGAAGAAGGCTCAGCAGAAGTCAGCTTGGAAGGCGAATCTTATAAGTTTTCTTTGAAAAAAACAGGAGGAGTACTTCTATGAGGATCATTGTATTGATAAAACAGCCTTTAAAAGAAGAAAAATACTCGGATAGGGGAAGGCTGTCAGGAAGTAATTCCAGCGAAGATGCGCAAATAGGTTATGATGACGGAAATGCGCTTGAAATGGCTTTGCGGCTAAAGGAAAAAGCGGAACAGGGCGCAGTGGAAATTATAGTACTGGCAGCAGGAATTTCGGATGAAGATACGGTTTTAAGAGAGGCGCTTGCCTTGGGAGCCGATAAGGCTGTCCTCATAAGTGATGCAGGGCTTGCCGCAGCTGATGCGATGGCGACAGCGCGTTGCTTGGCTGCTGCAATCCGCCGAATCGGTAGCTATGATCTGATTTTGGCGGGGTATCAAAGTCAGGATAAAAAAGAAGGACATGTTGGCGCAATGATCGCTGAGTTTCTTGATCTTCCACAAATCACGCATGTGAACGAATTTCAAGTTACGGATGGAAGGATCGAGGCTATTGCAGATCAAGGCGATGGCTCCAGTCTGAAACTATGTACGCAGCTGCCTTGCTGCCTCAGTGCAAATAAGATGAAGTCTGCTTTGAGAATTATGACGCTGCAGGGTGTCCGTCAGTCATTGAAAAAGGAATTGATACGATGGACTTTTCAGGATTTCAGCTCTGGAGAGGAGGACTGGTTCAGCAGGACTCTTGTAGTTCATAGATTTTCTCTTCGGCACAGGGAAAAAGGGCGAATCCTTAAGCTGATCAGTGAACAATCAGCCTCTTTGAAAGGGACAGATGTGGAACAAAGCAAGCAAGAAGAAATGAATCAAAAAGAAATCGACCAGGAACAGATAAAAGCATTGTTGAAACCATTTCTGTATGAAATCAAATCTTCATTCTTAAAACGAGCATGATTTCAGAAATGAGCGTCCGCTCATTAGAAGAATAAAACCCGCCTATTCATTCTGGAAGCGAACCCCAAGCATTAGGTCATAAGTGAAAGACTAATGTTTGGGGTTCGCTTTCCTTGTCATTTACTTTACTTTTACATTTTATCATACTGAGCGTATCGCACTGGACTGTCAAAACCAGAGTGGATTTATTCTCAGGATGGATGATCGTAATAATATGGTATACTTAATGATAATAAAAAGGTCGTGGAGGGTAATATGAAAATAACGAAAATTGAGGATAAGGACAAAATAAGTTTTATGGAGCTTCTCCTTCTTGCAGATGAAGACTTGAAAATGATAGAAAAATACCTATATCGGGGAGAAATGTTTGCATTATATGATGGCGGCTTAAAAAGTATTTGTGTGGTTACGCAGGAAAGTGATGATGTCTGCGAACTAAAAAATATAGCTACCTATGAAAAATGGCATGGCAACGGGTATGGAAGCAAACTGTTAGACCATATCTTTTCACATTACAAAGGCAGGTATGTAACCATGCTTGTGGGAACAGGCGACGTTCCTTGGATCTTGCAGTTTTACCAGAAAAACGGATTTAGAATTTCTCATAGAATTAAGGACTTTTTCACAGACAACTACGGCCAACCAATGTATGATGATGGTGTTCAATTGGTTGATATGGTTTATTTGAGCAAAATCTTATAAGAATCACAAAAATCATTGCTTGACGGGAAGCGATCATGCCATAATTTTGAATTCATTCTATTCTTTTTGTGAATGCTATCTAGTGTGCAATTTAATCAGGCATCCAATTTGCCTAAAAATCATTGCACCATGATATACTCAAATATGATAGGAAAGTATACAAAATACTTTCTGGATTTCACCAAATAACGTTTGACTATTTATTAACAATGAGTTAAAGTGTAACATGTAGAATTAAGATTTGTTTATCAGCCCGAACAATTTATAAGATAAATTGGCGGGAATTTAAGCAGGAGACCGCAAATTCCTGATTTGCCGGTGACCTGCTGAGTTAGATCAAGATAAGATAAGTATCACAAAACAGGAGGAGAATGAAAAATGGATTTTAAACTGACGAAAACACATTTGCTTCAGCAGGAATTATTCCGTCGATTTGCGGAAACTGAAATAAAGCCGATCGCAGAAGAGATGGATGAGACAGAGGTGTTTGATCTGGAACTGGTAAAGAAGCTCCAGAGATACGGCCTGATGGGCATCCCCTATTCCAGAGATTACGGCGGAGTAGGCGGAGACTATCTGGGATATGCGCTGTGTATGGAAGAGATCTCCAAGATTGATGCCAGCACAGGAATCACAATCTCCGTACACACATCACTGGCTTGCTCCTGCATCGAAGGCTTCGGTACAGAAGAACAGAAACAAAAATGGCTGAGACCACTGGTTGATGGTTCCAAAGTCGGCTGCTTCGGTCTGACAGAGCCAAACGCAGGAACAGACGCTGCAGGACAGCAGACAAAGGCAGTTCTTGACGGCGATGAATATGTCATCAACGGCGCAAAGATCTTTACAACCAACTCCGGTTTTGCAGATACGTTCGTCGTGTTTGCCATGACTGACAAATCCAAGGGAACCAAGGGTATTTCCGCATTCGTAATTGACAGAAATACACCGGGACTGTCCGTTGGTAAGAATATCCACAGAATGGGAATCAGAGCTGCATCCAACTGCGAAGTAGCTTATGAAAATGTTCGCATCCCAGTATCACAGCGTCTTGGAAAAGAAGGAGATGGCTTCAAAATCGCAATGAAAGCCCTTGACGGCGGAAGAATCGGTATCGCTGCTCAGGCTACAGGAATTGCACAGGGTGCCCTGAACGAAGCAATCAAATATGTAAAAGAAAGAAAGCAGTTCGGAAAGAGAATTTCTTCCTTCCAGAACACACAGTTCAAAATTGCTGAGCTGCAGACAAAGATCGATGCAGCAAGACTCATGACATGGAGAGCAGCAATCCAGAAGGATAATAAGGAAAACTATGGACCAGCAGCAGCAATGGCAAAATTATTCGCATCCGAGATGTGTAATGATGTAACCCGAGCTTGCGTACAGCTCATGGGCGGATACGGTTATTCCAGAGAATATCCTGTTGAACGTATGATGAGAGATGCGAAGATCACAGAGATCTACGAAGGAACCTCTGAAGCGATGAAGATGGTTATTGCCGGTTCCATGAAAATCAGCTAGTCAGCTGCAAATTGAAAGGAGATAAATGATGAAAATCGTTGTATGCATAAAACAAGTACCAGACACCAATGAAGTAAAGCTGGATCCGGTAACAAATACACTGATCCGTGAAGGAGTACCGAGCATCATCAACCACGATGATAAATCCGGAATCGAGGCTGCACTGCAGCTGAAGGAAAAAGTAGGCGGAACTGTAACCGTTGTTTGCATGGGCCCGCCCCAGGCAGATGTAGCGCTGAGAGAAGCTCTTGCGATGGGTTGTGACGAAGCAGTATTGGTATCCGCAAGAGAATTCGGCGGATCCGACACCTACGCGACTGCACACATCATTTCCGCAGCGCTGAAGAAGGTCGGATATGATCTTGTAATCACAGGTCGTCAGGCCATCGACGGAGATACCGCTCAGGTAGGACCTCAGATTGCTGAGAACCTCCAGATTCCACAGGTTTCCTACGCAGAAGAAATCAATGTGGAAGGCGATAAGGTTGTCGTTAAGAGACAGTATGAAGATCGATACCACATTATTGAAGTGAAGACTCCTTGTCTTCTGACCGCACTGCAGGAACTGGCAGTTCCAAGATACATGCATGCCAGAGGCGTTGTAGAAGCGTATGAAAAGGAAATCAAGACCTACGGTTTTGAAGATCTGAAAGATTCCTTAAATCCTGCTCACATCGGCCTGAAGGGATCCCCGACAAACGTATTCAAATCCTTCACAAAGCAGGCAAAGGGACTTGGAACAAAGCATGCTGACTTAAGTGTTGATGAAGCGGTGCAGATTATTGTAGATAAGCTGGAAGAAAGACACATCATTTAATTTTAATGAGCGCAAAAGCGCAGGGGAAATTGGTTCACAGCAAGGCATGCGGCCAAGTGAGAGCGGAGCGTACTTCTCGTACGTGAGCACCGAACGCAGGGCGCGAAACGCAGCTGTGGGCGAATTTAACAAGCTTAAGGAGGGGAAATCTCAAAATGAGTAAAGATATTTATGTAGTCGTAGAGCAGAGAGACGGCGTAATCGCTAAGGTTGGTATCGAACTGATCGGAGAAGCCACAAGACTCGCTGCAGATCTGGAACAGAAGGTTGTCGGTATCCTGCTTGGAGCTGACATTAAAGGTCAAGCACAGAAGGTCATCGAATACGGAGCAGATTCCGTTGTTTATGTGGAAGATCCGATGCTTGCTGAATACGTAACAGAGCCCTATGCAAAAGCTCTGACAGCCGTAATCAAGGAATGCGATCCTGAGATCGTACTGTTTGGAGCAACTTCCATCGGAAGAGACCTGGCTCCAAGAGTAGCATCCAGAATCCACACCGGTCTGACCGCAGACTGCACAAAGCTGGATATTGATGTATTTAAGGCAAATGACGAAGATCCTGGTCAGAAGCTGCTGTTCATGACTCGTCCTGCATTCGGCGGAAACATCATGGCAACCATCCTTTGCAAAAACCATAGACCTCAGATGGCTACCGTAAGACCCGGCGTAATGAAGCGTCTTGAGAAAGATACAGCCAGAACAGGCGAAATCAAAGAGATCAAGGTAGATTTCGTACCTGCTGACATGAACGTTGTGATCAGAGAAGTCGTAAAAGAAACCCACAAGAAGTCCGATATCACAGAAGCGAAGGTTCTGGTTTCCGGCGGACGCGGAATCGGCACACCTGAGTTCTTCGGAACATTGAAAGAGCTTGCTGAAGTACTGGGCGGAGACATCTCCTCCTCCAGAGCCAACGTTGATGCTGGCTGGGCAGCAAAGGACAGACAGGTAGGACAGACTGGAAAGACTGTAAGACCGGAACTGTATCTTGCTTGCGGAATCTCCGGAGCAATCCAGCACGTAGCCGGTATGGAAGGTTCCGAGTGCGTTATCGCCATCAACAAGAACGATACCGCTCCAATCTTCGATGTAGCTGACATCGGTATCGTAGGCGACGTTAAGGTCATCGTACCAAAGCTCACAGAAGCTCTGAAGAAGATCAAGGCTGCTAACGAGTAAAAAACAAATAGTTATCAAAGAGGCCGTCTCAAAATGATTGAATCATGGAGAGACGGCCTTTCTTCAATGTTAGCTTACGACTAAGATTGCGCGAATCTAATTTGAGAGTAAAATAATGAGTTGGTCAATATGAAAATGACTATTTTTAAAAGATAGTCATTTTCATTTTATTGCAACTTTCTGCATAAATTCTATGAAGTTAATTGATTATGCGTTTTTGGCTTGGGTATTAACAATGAAAATGTGAGGTGATAATTATGGATCGTAAAGAACGAGCTTTTCCTTCTATCAATCCTTTGAAATGGAGCAGGAAACAAAAAAGCCGGTCACTGGCATTGCTCATTTTTTCCTTCTGTATCGTATACGCAGCATCGAAACTGATATCTGGAGCAATGGGCAGAGAAGAGACTTTGACGGTAAAACCGCAGGAATACACAGAAAAAATCGTGGCAACGGGCTTGGTGCAGCTTGCAAAAGAAACAAAACTTGTTGCCGAAGTCAACGGAATTGTGAAAAACATTGAAATAGACGATGGAAATTCTATCTCAGCAGGAGCTGTAATTCTATCCATTGACAGTCCGGATCTTGAATATGAACTGAAACAGAAAGAATCTGTGTATCTCGATGAGAAGGCGCAGTATGAGAACCTTGTGAACTATGAATATCAGGCAGCAGCTGAAGATTTGAAACGACTAGATACCGCACGAAAAAAAGCAGAAGCCGACTGGAACGCTGCAGAGCTATTATATCAGGAAGGCGCAATTGCTGACAGCGAACGAATGTCGGCAAAGTCTGCTTACGATTCTTCTGCTGCGGAATGGAAGAAGGCTAGCTTGAAAGCCGAGTCCCTTAGAGAAGGAGGGGCACTCCGCAGCTCTGCGTATTCCCAGATGATGAATGCCCAGTCTGCATATGAAAGCAAGCTGGAAGAAAAGAATAAATATACGATCACAGCCCCATGGGACGCCATTCTTTTGAAAACATACGTGAAAGAACAGCAATTGATCAATCCCGGAGATGCCCTTGCAGAGATCGGAGAAGCAGGGAGCAGCTATGTTGCAACGGAGCTGGACGAAAAATACTTTCCATATTTGCTGAAAGGGATGAAAGCGGAAATAAAAGTAGGTGATAACCGGCTGCCTGCTGCGGAAGGAACCATCACTGTCATCTCTCCGAAGATCAACGAAAATACCGGCACGTTCTCAATTCAAATCGGATTGCCGGGAGATTTTTCATTTCAGGCTTCTGACCTGACCGTGAATGTGGAAATCCTCATCAGTGAGGATGCAAATGTGATCTTGATCCCCAATCAATACCTCATAGCGGGAGAGGACAGCATATACCTTTATGATGATGGGAAAGCAATGAAGAAAAAGATAGCGTACCGCTTGGGTCTTTCCGGGAACATCGTAGTGACCAGTGGTTTGTCGGAGGGAGATATTTTAATCAAGCCTGGCAAGGAGATTTATGACGGAAAGCAAGTCAGGATCAAGGAATAAAGTCAGGATCAAGAAATAAAGGGATTAGACCCTAGGAGGAGGTCGATGGGATGAACTTGGAACTTAAAATTGCATTGCGATTTTTAAAATACGGAAAGACCCAAACGCTTTTTATTCTGCTGGGAATTGCCGTGGGCGTAGCGGTTCAGATATTTCTCTCTACCTTGATCACCAGCCTTCAGGAAAGCCTTATTGATGAGACCATTGGTAATGCAGCCCACATTACGGTTAAAAGCAGGGATGATGAAATCGGCAGAATACTGGAGCAAAGCAATCAGGAAATGTCTTTGCTTCGAGGGAACAGAACCGCTCTTGAGAAAGGCTTGATCAACTGGCCTGTGATCGCAGAGGAGCTGCAAGATGAACCGGATATTACTGCATTTTCACCCCTTGTTCAAGGCACAGCACTGATCCGAAGTTCAGGGAAAGATTTATCGGTTCAAGTAAAAGGGATTCAGCTGAGCAAGGCGGATAAAATTTATGAGCTTACATCAAGAATCGTATCAGGAGAGGGTGTTGCAGAAGGAAATCAGATTTTAATTGGAACGAAACTCTCAAAGGATCTGGGAATAGAGGCTGGGGACGTGATCAATCTGTTTACAGCCCAAGGAGAACCAGTGCCTTTCCTCGTCTCTGGGATCTTCGATTTGGAAAATGAGGCAGTCAACAGTACTGTAATTTTTATGGATTTCAATCGCTCGCAAAAGCTTTTTCAAATGGAAAGCAGAATCACTGCCATCGAAATACAGCTTAAAGATCCATTTCAATCCGATGTCATTGCAGAAGCATGGCGGAGCCGCATTCCTGAAGAAGAAATCATTGACTGGAAGGAGCAGAACAAGCAGCTTTTGATTGCCCTATCCAGCCAAAGTAGTTCCACCTATACCATACAGTTCTTTGTAATTCTTGCGGTAACTCTCGGAATTTCCAGTGTGCTGGCGGTTTCTGTGGTTCAGAAATCGAAAGAGATCGGAATTCTCAAAGCAATGGGAGTAACGAAAGGCAGCGCAAGCAGGATCTTTCTGATGCAGGGCTTCCTGTTAGGTGCTGCTGGATCTATTATAGGTGCGGCGCTGGGGATTCTTTTGATCAGTCTCTTTCAGCTAGCAGGACTTGGAGCTGGCGTACCGGAAATAAGCTATCGCTGGGGAAGTATGCTCCTGATCGGAGGTATTTCCACTGTATCTGGTTCTCTCGCATCGCTTCTTCCTGCAAGAAGGTCTGCAAATCTGAATCCGATGGAGGCGATAAAAAATGGATGAACTTCTGATAAAAGGGGAAAATCTAGTGAAGGAATATGGAGGAGTGGTAAAAACAAGAGCGTTGAACGGTGTGGATCTGAAGATTGG
The DNA here is from genome assembly GCA_015243575.1 of Clostridiales bacterium. Lineage (NCBI taxonomy): Bacteria > Bacillati > Bacillota > Clostridia > Peptostreptococcales > Anaerovoracaceae > Anoxybacterium > Anoxybacterium hadale. The sequence goes on along the minus strand of CP042469.1, from coordinate 1,574,393 downwards.
AAATCGGGAATTCTCCTGTATCATTGGACCCTCTGGCTGCGGTAAGAGTACGCTTCTCAATCTTCTTGGCGCCCTTGACCGCCCGGATGGAGGCAGCCTGCAGTTTCGCGGGATTGAGCTTTCCTCCATGAGTGAAAATGAGCTGGCAGCCTTTCGGAACAAGAGCATTGGTTTTGTGTTTCAATTTCACCATCTGCTTCCGGAATTTAATGCTTTGGAAAATGTTCTGCTTCCGTCATGGATTAAAACCGGTCGGGTGAATCAAAACAGACAGAAACATGCAATAGAGCTGCTGGAACTGGTGGGTTTGGAAGGCAAGATCATGAACCCTGCCAACAACTTATCTGGGGGACAGCAGCAGCGTGTCTCCATTGCCAGAGCGCTGATTAACAGCCCGGAGCTTGTGCTGGCCGATGAACCGACTGGAAATCTTGACTCAGAATCAACAGAGCAGGTTTATGAGCTGCTTCGTATGATCAACCGCGAGATGGGTACCACTTTTCTGATCGTTACCCACGACCGCAATATTGCGCAGAAATGCGATCGTATCATAGAAATGAAGGATGGAAGAATTATCAGTGATTAGGATTGGTTACGCCTGTCAGGCATTAGCAGTAGAAAACACGCAGCTGAGAAGCTGTATCATGAGGAATGCCGATGAAGAAAGGCTAACGGAAATCATCGCTCATAATCTTGACGTCTTGGATCGCATCATTGAATATAATAAAGCCCAGGAGATTTTCCTGTTTCGTATCAGTTCAGAATTGATTCCTTTCGGTTCGAGCCCGGTGAATACTTTACAATGGGATTTGCTTTTCGTGGAACGCTTCCGGGAGATTGGCAGGAAACTTAAGGAATATGGAATCAGAGTCTCGCTGCATCCGGGTCAATACACCGTTCTTAATTCCCCCGACAATGCAGTAGTCAAACGGGCTGTTGAGGATCTTGAATATCATTGCAAGGTTCTGGAAGTCCTAAAGACAGCGCCGGACAGCAAGCTGATCCTTCATGTGGGGGGAATCTACCGGGACAAAGAAGCTGCAATGAAGCGTTTTGAAGAGAACTATAAATTGCTTCATGATGGAATCAAGGCAAGACTTGTACTGGAGAATGATGATAAATCTTATACAATCAGCGATGTTCTGGAATTGGGGTTGAAGCTGGGAATCCCAGTGGTATATGATCACCTCCATAACCGAATCAACTGCTCTGATCCATCCAAGAATGATTCTTTCTGGATTGAAGCGTGTAAAAGCACATGGAAGGACATTGACGGGAGACAGAAAATTCACTATTCACAGCAGGAGGACGGAAAAAAGCCAGGCTCCCATTCTCAGACTATTGAAACATCTGAATTCGTGAAATACTATGAGTCCATCCGATCCCATGATTTGGATGTTATGCTGGAGGTAAAGGACAAGAATCTATCCGCTGTGAAGTGCATTCAGCTCATTTCTCCAGAAAGTAAGGGCATATAGGATCTTGAAAAAGAATGAGCAAGGAAAGTAAGGGAATCCCTATCTGGCCGCGTCCGATTACTTTCTTTTCTTCTGAAGGTTCTCATTTAAAAACTACCCCCACTTGTTAACCTCTGAAAAATTAAGCCGCATCCTTTTGATCTTGTATTGCTCCATACAGTTTCTCGCCAAAGATAAACAGGAAGAAACCGGCTATAATGATTGCTCCGCCAACGAGGGAGGATCGCTCAGGTAATTCGCCTGCAATGAGAAAACCTAAAAGGCTTGTTAAAAAGGGTGTTACGAACATATAGTTGCTGACCTGTGAGGTTTGCTCAGCCTTTGAGAAAGCCTTCGACCAAAAAGCGTATGCAACCGCACTTGAACAGATTCCCAGGACAGCAAGATATACCCATTGGATGCCAGGAGCATGAGATGCCTCCTTTATAGAAGAAGGTGCAAAGAGGGCAAGAAGGATCGTGCCGAAAAAAATGCTGTATGCAGAAGTCTGCAATGCAGTATATTTTTTTGTTAGCTTGCGCTGCAGGAGATTGTATAGGCTCAGGAAGAGAACCGCTAGAAACAGCCAAAACAGCCCTGTGTTGATGGATAAGACACCATCCATCAAGGTTAGAACTGCTACGCCGATCAATTCGATCACTATGGCAAGCCACTGAATATAGTGCAGTCTTTCCTGATAAAAAATTTGCGCAAGGAAAGCTGTCAGTACTGGTACGGTAGAAATTACAATGCTTCCAGTGGCGGCCGTAACAGTACGCTGTCCTTGATTAAAAGCAATCATATAGAGGAAAAATCCTAAGGCTCCAGCAAGGATGAAGCACGGCAAATCTTGTTTCTGGGGTAATTTCATTTTTGTAATCAAGGCAACGGCTAAAAGGGTACAGGACGCAATGAAATATCGGAGAAAACCCAGAGAAAAGGGAGTAAAATACTGCAGTGCCAGTCTTGTCAGCACGTAAGCCAGCGACCAGAATAGAATCGTAATCATCGCATCCATATGAAAGCTCGTTTTAAATCTCATATTTTCTTCGCCTCGCATTCATAAATTCGCCTCGCATTCATAAATTCGCCTTGCATTCATAAATTCGTCTCGCATTCCATAAATTCGTCTCGCATTCATAAATTCGTCTCGCATTCCATAATCTTGTCTCACACTCATATTCTCATCTCATATTCACTATCGTCCTACCTTGCAAATACCAATATTTTCTTATATAATTTGACCACAAGCAATCGGTATAGAAAAGAACCAATTATAAATGATTTTATTTGAGCCAGTCTGAGGGGAGGCATTCAGATGTTGTTTATAGAACTTGACAGAACTCATGAGCGTTCTTTTACAAAACAAATCTATATACAAATTCGAAAAAAAATAGTTTCAGGGCTATTGAAAGCAGGTGACAGGCTGCCGTCAACCCGCGAGCTCTCAAAGGATTTAGGCGTTGCCCGAAATACCGTGCTGACTGCATATGAACTGCTTGTTTCTGAGGAATTCCTCTATAGCTTACCCGGTGCTGGTTTTTATGTTGGTCCTGAAATTTCGAGGGTAAAACAGCCGGTGCAGATTGGGGATTCAATCGCAGCCTCTCTGTCTGATATGACACTTCCAAATGAGTTGATCAACTTTGACAGCGGCCTTCCTGCTTTGGATTTGTTTCCAAGAAGCAAGTGGAATCATGCCGCCGCCAAAGCATTAAACGAGGCACCGGCATCTGTTTTGGGATATGACGATCCTCAGGGCAGGCCAGAGCTTCGAGAAGCTTTGTCGGGATATCTCAAACGTACCCGCGGAATTGAATGCAGACCAGAGCAGATTATCATCACATCAGGCACAAAACAAGGATTGACCCTGGTGGCAAAATCCCTGCTGAATGACAAAAGTGAAGTTTGGATTGAAGACCCCACCAATGAAAATGTAAAACAGATTTTTTTGTACCATACGAACAAAATCATTCCCTTCAGTGTAGATGAGCATGGGATCACGCCCTATTTGTTTCCAAGAGATAGAAAACCGACGTTGATTTTTGTTACCCCTTCCCACCAATTCCCTATGGGTGGGATTTTACCCATCAAACGCCGACTTGAACTCGTCGAATTTGCGAGGAAGAGCGGGTGCTATATCCTGGAAGATGATTATGACAGTGAATTTACCTATCAAGGGCTTCCTGCAAACTCCTTGTATGAATTTGATTCGAAATATGTGATTCATGCAGGCACCTTCAGCAAGACCATGTTCCCATCCCTGCGCCTAGGCTATCTGGTTGTGCCGAATAAGCTGGTTCCCTTAATCCGGGAATGGAAGCGGCTTGCGGATCATCACTCCAATTCCATCTATCAGCTTGCACTGATGCGGTTTCTGGAAAGCGGGGAGATGGAACGCCACATTCGTCGAATGAAAAAAGTGTATCTATCCAGACGAGATCATTTGCTTGCGCTGTTACGCAAATATTTTGGAGATAACGTAACCGTGTATGGATTTCATGCAGGCATGCACATTGTGGCTGAATTTGTAGGGGGTTCATTTCCTGAGGAAACGATTCGGCAGCTCTTGAACCGTGGTATATATGTGGTTCCGGTCGAAAAGCATGCAATTGTAAAAGGCAATCACTCAAGTCAGATTATTTTAGGATATGCCTCACTGTGTTATGATGATATGGAAAGAGGTTTAGAGATTTTAAAAGAAGTTTTAGAGGAGCACTACTGATGTTTTATTTACGAGAGGAGTATTGAGATGAATCAAGATTTTTTTACATGTGTGAAGCATCCTTCACTTTATCAACAAAGTGAAGTTAATTTTTGGACAGAGGAACATATTTCGAAGCAGCTGCTTAAAGCCCATCTTGATCCTAATTTCGAGGGAGCGAGCCGGAAGTTGGACTTTATTGAAGAGTCGGTAAAATGGATCTGCGAAACGATCCCGTCCCACCAGTTTCCAGAACTGCTGGACGCAGGCTGCGGTCCTGGATTATATGCGGAACGGTTTGGGAAGGCTGGATATAACGTAACTGGGATTGATTTTTCTAAGGGGTCCATAGAATATGCCAAGGTGTCTGCAGAGAAACAAAACCTTAACATCACATACGTATATCAGAATTATTTAACGATGGATTATGAGAACCGGTTTGATTTGGTCACCTTTATTTATTGCGATTACGGCGCATTGTCAACTGAAAACAGAGCAAATATCCTAAAGAAGCTGTATCAGAGTCTGAAGCCGGGTGGAAAACTGCTGCTGGATGTGTTTACCATGGTAAAGTATCGTGAGTTTCGTGAATTAAGAACCTGGAACGTCTATGAAAGAGGGGGCTTTTGGCGCGAGGGGAAATACCTGGAGCTTTGTGAGCAGTATCACTATTCTGATGATGTGACGCTGGAGCAAACCACTGTTGTTACCGAGAAGGATTTTACGACATATTATATCTGGAATTGTTACTTTTCGAAAGAGGCATTGTTGAAGGAAGTGAGAGCGGCGGGATTTGAACATTATGAAATCTTCAGTGATGTGGCAGGGAAGTCTTATGATAACGATAGCCTAACCATGGCAATTCTTTTGGAGAAATAAGAAAAACGTTACCCGCAGCGTTGCAGTATGATGATCAGCTTCCGGCTTTAATTCTGTCAAGAAACTCGTCCGTAAGCAGCTCCGCCTTTGCAGCTGAAGAAGGAGTGTAATTGATCGTGTACGGATCACAAAACCCATGATTTCCGCCCAGGGTAACAATGGAAGTATACTTTTTGTGTCCTAAAGTGCGTGCCAAATTACGGGGATCAAAATTCGGTTCATTTTCTGCAAAGATTAAAAGGGTCGGGCATTTTGGTTTGACTTCGGGATAATCGCGGATTCGGGAACCATAGTATCCGACCATACCGTCACAAAGTCCGGAAGCTGAGCACCGCCAGGCAATGGTTGCGCCTACACTGTAGCCGATCAGAACAATGGACCGATACTTTGGCCTCAGCTTTGACAGCAGCTGTACATAATTCTCAAAAACATCAAATCCAATGTTCGCTTTGAAATGCTCATACGCTTCCTGCTGCCGAGAATATGGAAAAGCCTCTGCTCCATCAAGCAGATCCGGACAATAGACATCATATCCCAAGTTGTGGTACTGCTCGCAGACCCTTGAAATATGCTGATTCTTGCCATATATTTCGTGAAAAACGACTATTGCCGCACCAGCGGTATGATTCTGAATCAACAGATGCTCCTCTCAGACAAAATAGCTGCAACCGTGAATTTATCCCAATGGTATACTAGAAGATATTATATCGTGTCATCCTGAATACTACAATTAAATTAAAAGGCTGGGTATCAAATATATAGATTTTTAGATGATAAACATAAACAACACAAACAAATTAATATCAACAAAAAAATAAAAAATCATAATATCTATTGACAGCCAAAAAAAATGTGCATATAATAAACAAAATTAATAATGATCAAACCGTTGAAGTGGAGATAAAAACAAATCGTGCATTCACAGAGAGCCGGGGTTGCTGAGATCCGGTAAACGCAGCTTGTTAAATGGACCACTGAGGGCGCAGTCAAAGGCTGTATCGGCTTGGAGCTGATCAGGCGAGAGTCCGGGTAACCGGATTCGGCATCCGAGTATTCTGCGACGTGAGGGCATACGTAAGTTGCCGGGGATATGTTGGTATCCTGTAAAGCGTGTGGATTTATTTCCATAAAGCAAGGTGGCACCGCGGGTTTTTTGTATTTAGAACTCGTCCTTGACAGTATTTTCTGTTGAGGACGGGTTTTTTGTTATTCTGACGTCCTTGGCAATGAAGCAAAAGGAGGAAAGGATATGGTAAGACCAACATTAGAAGAGGCAAGGGAATTTGAGGAAGCTTACAAAGCAATTCCCTTGAGCCGTGAAATCTATTCCGATGTGAAAACGCCCATCGAGGTATTGAAAATTCTCAAAGGCATCAGCCAACACTGCTATCTGCTGGAGAGTTTGGAAAGCCCTGCCCAATGGGGGCGATATACATTTCTGGGCTATGATCCAAGGTTGGAGCTGACCTGTACCGACGGGCGGTTAAAGGTCAGTGCAGGAACGGAAATCAATATAGAAACCAGCGATCCGGGAAAAATGATAAGGCAGATCATCGAGGAAAATAAAAGCCCCAGATTGGACTATCTCCCGCCTTTTACCGGTGGCCTGGTTGGATACTTCTCTTATGATTATATCAAGTACAGCGAACCCTCACTGAAGCTTGATGCAGAGGATCAAGAAAACTTTAAAGATGTTGACCTGATGCTGTTTGATAAAGTAATTGCCTATGACAACCTGAAGCAGAAGATCATCCTTATCACCAATATCATGACGAACCAACTGGAAACAAATTATAAAAAAGGCATGCTGGAGCTGGATCAGATGGTAAGGCTGATTCAGGATACGGCAGCAACAGAGCATTACCCTGCTGAATTGAAATCCGAATTCCGGCCTCTGTTCAGCAAAGAGGAATATTGCACCATGGTAGAAAAAGCCAAGGAGTACATTCAGGAAGGTGATATTTTTCAGGTGGTTCTATCCAATCGTCTGGAAGCAGAGTTTGAAGGCAGCCTCTTAAACACCTACCGTGTACTCCGGTCCACCAACCCTTCTCCCTATATGTTCTACTTTTCCGGTGAGGACATCGAAATCGCAGGGGCATCACCGGAAACGCTGGTGAAGCTGCAGGATGGTGTACTCTACACCTTCCCGCTGGCAGGAACGAAGCCCAGAGGCAAAACTGACGAAGAGGATCTCTTGTTGGAACAGGAACTTCTGTCCGATCCCAAGGAGCTGGCGGAACACAACATGCTGGTGGACCTTGGAAGAAATGATCTCGGCAAAATCAGCAGGTTTGGAACGGTAGAAGTAGAAAGATACCTTACAATTGAACGGTTCTCCCACGTAATGCACATCGGGTCCACCGTAAAAGGACAGATCAGGGAAGACAAAGATGCACTCAGTGCAGTGGATGCAGTTCTCCCTGCGGGAACCTTGTCGGGAGCACCGAAGATCAGAGCCTGTGAGATCATCAATGAGCTGGAAAACAACAAGCGGGGTATTTACGGAGGTGCCATCGGATATATCGATTTCACCGGCAATATGGACACCTGCATCGCCATCAGGATCGCATACAAAAAAAACGGTAAGGTATTCATCCGCTCCGGCGCCGGAATTGTGGCTGACAGCGTACCGGAAACGGAATATCAGGAGTGTCTCAATAAAGCCAGGGCAGTAGTAAACGCCTTGGTCAGTGCAGGGGAGGTATTTGGACGATGATTTTATTGATTGATAATTATGACAGCTTTTCGTATAATCTCTACCAACTCGTCGGATCTCTGCAGCCCGATATCAGAGTCATCAGAAATGATGCAGTGACTTTAGAAGAAATCGAAGCACTAGAACCCGAGGCTATTCTTCTTTCTCCCGGCCCCGGCAAGCCCGCAGATGCGGGGATTTGCGTTGAAGCAGCGAAGCATTTTGCCGGAAAGATACCGATTCTGGGCGTGTGCCTCGGTCATCAGGCAATCTGCGAAGCCTTCGGAGCAACCGTATCCTATGCGAAAACCTTAATGCACGGAAAACAGTCCCTGATGAAGGTGGATACGGATTGCAAGCTGTTTCAAGGATTGCCGGAAGAAATTGAAGGAGCGAGATATCACTCCCTGGCGGCGTTGGAAGAGACGATGCCGGAGGAACTCACCATAACAGCACGGTCGGAAGACGGGCAGATCATGGCAGTAAAGCACCGGGAGCATGACGTCTACGGACTTCAGTTCCACCCTGAATCTATCCTGACTCCCCAAGGCCGAACGATTCTGAAAAATTTTATCCGCCTGAGCGATTGCTCATCAGGGGAGCCCAATTGCTAGCTCTCGCTGAGCAAATAATCTCATGTTTGTGGAGGGAACGAAGAATGATAACAGATGCAATACAAAAAGTAATATCCGGAAAAGATCTGGATTTTGATACCGCCAAAATGGCAATGGAAGAGATCATGGAAGGGAAAGCGACACAGGTACAGATTGCAGCCTTTTTGACTGCTATGAGGATGAAGGGGGAGAGTATTGATGAGATCACTGCATGCGCTTCTGTCATGAGGGATAAAGCTGTTCCTGTAAGCCGCGGCGCCGATCCTGTGATGGATATTGTCGGCACTGGAGGAGATGAGGCGGGGACGTTTAATATTTCAACCACCACAGCCTTTGTGGTCGCAGCAGCCGGTGTGCCGGTAGCAAAGCATGGCAACAGAAGCGTATCCAGCAGAAGCGGAGCGGCAGATGTTCTGGAAAAGCTGGGAGTCAACATACAGCTTACCTCTGAGCAAAGCAGCAGAATGCTGGAAGAAATCAACCTTTGCTTCCTGTTTGCTCAGCTCTATCACAATTCAATGAAGTATGCCGCGCCGGTTCGGAAGGAACTGGGGATCAGGACCATTTTCAACATTTTAGGCCCCCTTGCCAATCCTGCGGCGGCAAATCTGCAGCTCATGGGAGTCTATGATGAAAAGCTGGCTGTTCCTTTGGCGCAGGTCCTATCTAATCTGGGTGTAAAGCGGGGCATGGTCATCCACGGAGGCGACGGGCTGGATGAAGCAACCCTCACCGCGGAGACCATTGTGGTGGAAATCGATAATGGAACTCTGAGGCGGTACGCGGTAACACCGGAGGACTTTGGACTGAACAGAAGCGACCGGGATGCTCTGCTGGGCGGAACGCCCGAGGAAAATGCGCAGATCACCAGAGCCATTCTGGAGGGAATTGAACGCGGTGCCAAACGAGACGTTGTGATCATGAATGCGGCAATGGCTCTTTATACAGCGGGAAAGGGAGCAAGCCTGCAAGACTGCCGAGTGCTGGCCGAAGAAATGATAGACAGCGGAGCTGCGATCCAGAAACTCAACGCATTGATCGCACTTTCAAATGAATTTAACCGTTCCTCAGGTGAGGTACTCTCATGAAGGATATTCTCAGTGTAATAGCGGAGCGAACCAGAGAGCGGGTTATAGAGCAGAAACAGATCAAGTCCTATTCTGAGGTGATCCGGCAAGCTGAGGCCATGTGCACAGGAGCAGAAGTGCGCTTAGCGCAGGCCATGGAAGCCACGTGCGATCAGGAACCGTTGTTCCCGTTTCAAGAAGCATTAAGCCGCGAGGAAATGTCCTTTATCTGCGAGGTGAAAAAAGCATCACCGTCAAAGGGTGTCCTCGACGAAACCTTTCCCTATGTCAAAATCGCCGCGGAATATGAAGCAGCAGGAGCTGCAGCCATCTCGGTGCTCACAGAACCATACTGGTTTCTCGGCAGCGGCCAATATCTGAAAGAAATTAGAGAAATCGTAAAATTACCTATCCTTCGCAAAGATTTTACGGTAGATCCTTACCAGATCTACGAAAGCAAGCTGCTGGGTGCAGATGCCATCCTGTTGATCTGTGCACTGATGGAGGAGCCTTTTCTAAAGGAATGTCTGCAGATTGCGAAGCAGCTTGGCTTGTCCGCTCTTGTTGAAGCCCATACGGAGACTGAAGCTGAGATGGCAGTCAATGCAGGCGCGGAGATTATTGGGGTCAACAATCGAAATCTCAAGACCTTTGAGGTTGATCTGGAAACCAGCATCCGGCTGAGAAAGCTTGTGCCCGACTCGATATTATTTGTATCGGAAAGCGGCATCAAAACTGCGGCGGAGATCAAGAGATTGAAAAGCCACAGCGTCAACGGAGTCCTCATCGGAGAGACCCTGATGAGGAGCAGCGATAAAAAGAGGATGCTTTCAGAACTGAGAGGCGAATCAGGAGAAGAATAAAGCTGCGAGATAATGAGAGGGAAAGGCGTATGACGAAAATAAAAATATGCGGGCTCTTTCGCCCGGAAGATATGGGCTTTGTCAACGAGGCAAGGCCGGATTATATCGGATTTGTATTTGCAAACAGCAGACGCAGGGTGAACCCTGAAACCGCCGCCGTACTGAGAAGACTACTCAACCCTGGGATCAAAGTCGTAGGAGTCTTCGTTGATGCTCCCATTGAGATTCCGATAAGTCTTACCCGGGGCGGAATCATTGATCTGGTGCAGTTGCATGGCAATGAAGATGAAACTTATATCAGAGCACTGAAACAGAAACTTTCAGAGATATCCATTCGTGATGCCTTACAGGAGACAGCTGGTTCATCAGATCTACCAGAAGCAGTCAATTGCTTCCCGGTTATAAAAGCCATCCGGGTGGAACGTCCGGAAGATATCACTGCCATGCAGGGCAGCGCAGCTGACTATCTGCTGCTGGACAACGGGTCAGGCGGTACGGGGAAAACTTTTGATTGGAGTCTGGTTTTGCAGGCGGGAACAGCAGGAAATGAAAACAAAAAACCGTTCTTTCTTGCGGGAGGACTTAATCCAGGCAATGTGGAGGATGCAGTAAAAACATTAAGCCCTTATGCGGTGGATGTGAGCAGCGGAGTGGAAACGGATGGACTGAAGGATCAATCGAAAATAATTGATATCGTGGCGCGGGTGCGGCAGTCAATGAGACAAATGTAAAGCAATTGCAAGCAGCTTGAAGGTGCCGATGGAAATATGATAAGGATATGGAAGGGAAGGATGAAGATGAAAAAGGGCAGATATGGTGTCCATGGGGGGCAATACGTCCCGGAGACACTGATGAACGAATTGATCCAGCTTGAAGAGAGCTATGAACGATATAAAAATGATCCGGAATTTAATCAGGAGCTTGATCAATTGTTTCGTGAATATGCAGGGCGGCCTTCGCTGCTTTATTATGCAAAGAAGATGACCGAGGAACTGGGCGGTGCAAAAATCTATCTCAAAAGAGAGGACCTGAACCATACAGGATCCCATAAGATTAACAATGTACTGGGGCAGGCACTTCTCGCAAAAAAGATGGGAAAGACCAGAGTTATTGCGGAAACGGGAGCTGGCCAGCATGGCGTAGCAACGGCAACGGCTGCAGCGCTTCTGGGAATGGAGTGTGAAATCTTTATGGGGAAGGAGGACACAGAGCGTCAGGCGCTGAATGTTTACCGCATGGAGCTTCTGGGAGCAAAGGTTCACCCTGTTACAAGCGGTACCATGACCTTAAAAGACGCTGTCAATGAAGCCATGAGAGAATGGACCACCCGGGTGCACGATACCCATTTTGTATTTGGGTCGGTGATGGGACCCCATCCATTTCCTATGATCGTGCGGGATTTTCAGAGTGTCATCGGAAAGGAAGCCAAGGAGCAGATTCTGGAAAAGGAAGGCAGACTCCCGGATGCAGTTATCGCTTGTGTAGGCGGCGGAAGCAATGCGATGGGAGCCTTCTATGAATTTATTCCCCATGAGGAAGTGGCATTAATCGGCTGCGAGGCCGCAGGCAAGGGGATAGACACCCAGGAGCATGCCGCGACCATTGCCAGAGGCAGTCTTGGCATCTTCCATGGGATGAAATCCTATTTTTGCCAAGATGAGTACGGACAGATTGCACCGGTATATTCCATTTCAGCCGGGCTGGATTACCCCGGAATTGGGCCGGAACATGCAAGCCTCTATGATGCAGGAAGAGCAAAGTACGTACCGGTTACTGATGATGAAGCGGTGGATGCCTTTGAATATCTGGCACGCACAGAAGGGATCATCTGCGCCATTGAAAGCGCTCACGCCGTTGCTCATGTGAGGAAGATTGCAGGTCAGATGAGTCGGGATCAAATCATTATCATATGCCTCTCGGGAAGAGGAGATAAGGATGTTGCATCCATCGCAAGATATAGGGGGGTAGCAATCAATGAGTAATATCAGAAAAGCATTTGGAAACGGTACGGCGTTTATCGGATTTTTGACAGGAGGGGATCCCTCCATTGAAAAGAGCTGCGAATTTATTTTGGAGATGGTGAAAGGCGGCGCTGATCTGATTGAAATCGGGATTCCATTTTCTGACCCGGTGGCAGAGGGCAGTGTCATACAGAAGGCGAATATCAGAGCCTTGACAGCAGGCGCTACAACGGATAAGATCTTTGATCTCGTAGAGCTTGTACGGAAAGAAAGCAGCATTCCGCTGGTAGTTTTGACATATCTCAATCCGGTGTTCAAATATGGCTACGAGCGGTTTTTTGAAAGATGCCGCAAGCTCGGTATTGATGGAATCATCATACCTGATTTGCCCTTTGAAGAAAAACAGGAGCTGGACGAAATTGCGGAAAATTATGAGGTGGATGTCATATCTCTAATCGCGCCAACCTCTGATCAGCGAATCCGACAGATTGCGTCCGAAGCGAAAGGGTTTCTGTATGTTGTCTCTTCCATGGGAGTAACAGGAGTTCGCAGCGAAATCAGAACGGATTTGCAAAAAATGATACGATTAGCAAAAGAGGCAGGAGATGTACCTGCAGCAGTGGGCTTCGGCATCAGCAATCCGGACCAGGCCAGAGAGATTGGAAGCATGGCTGATGGGGTCATCGTCGGCAGTGCTATCGTAAAAATCATCGAAGAATATGGAGAAGCAGCAGGGCCTCATCTCTATGAATACGTGAAATCTATGAAAGCTGCCATCGGGGGGTGATTTGAAATGCTGTTTGCATTAAAACCAGAAACGAGAGAAAGAACCCTGATTCACGCTGGCGGGAGGGTCATTGGTGACGGATACTTCACCGTCATAGCAGGGCCCTGCTCAGTGGAAAGCAGAGAACAAATTGACGGTATGGCACAGTCCGTGATGGCAAGTGGTGCAGCCATACTCAGGGGGGGAGCCTTCAAGCCCAGAACATCGCCGTATTCCTTTCAGGGATTACAGGAAGAGGGACTGAGCCTTCTTCTTGAGACTAAGAGAAAGAGGGGCTTGCCTGTCATTACAGAGATCATGAATCAGACACAGCTGCCGCTGCTTGAGGAGATCGATATCATACAGATCGGTGCCAGAAATATGCAAAATTTTGATCTGCTGAAAGAAGTGGGACGCTGCAAAAAACCAGTCCTGCTGAAAAGGGGCTTGGCCAATACCATTGAAGAACTGTTGATGAGCGCGGAATATATCCTGGCAGAAGGGAATGAACAGGTCATCCTATGCGAGCGGGGTATCAGAACCTTTGAGACCATGACTAGAAATACACTGGATCTGTCTTCTATACCGCTATTAAAAGAAAGAACCCATCTTCCGGTTATTGTTGATCCGAGCCACGCGGCGGGAATCAGAAGCCTGGTGGGCCCTCTGTCCAAAGCCGCAGTGGCGGTGGGCGCAGACGGGCTGATGATCGAAGTGAACCTTGACCCGCAGCATTCCCTGTCTGATGGGGATCAATCTCTGAGCCCGGAGGATTTCGACGTACTGATGCAAGACATTCGCCAAAGAGTCTTTTTTGAGAAGAAAAGGCTGGGCTGAGAACTGACTGAAGAAAAAGGGTGAGCTCAATTCAGTTGGGTACCCTGTCAGAATGAGTCGCTCATTGTGTTTTAAAGACAGCAAAATGCTGCGGTATTGGAAAAGTACCGCAGCATTTATGACGGAGACTGAAACAGTGCAGCACGTCTTTAAGGGGCTGGAAAAAAATAGTGTCGCGTACGACACTATTTTTTTTATCGTCTTCTTGGTCTGCCGCCGCGTCGGTCGTCATTGCAGACATCGCAGACCGTGTCGCAGATATCTCTTTCACTATCAACGTCCCCGCAGTTTTCCCGTGTGTCGCTTTCTCTGATCTGATTCGGGAATAGTGACGGGAAAGTTGCACAGATTGCGGATACCTGAGGCTCCAATTGAACGAATCCGGTCGATAATACGCAAAGCTGCACCGGAACCACAATCTTCTTTTCACATGTAACGCATAATGCGACGATCAGATTTGCCTTGATTGTACCATCAGGACAGATCGTGATATCTCTTCCTATGCTGTTTGTAGCCAGTCTGGTTTCACAGGCCGGATTACAGAACTCACCAAAACGTGGCAGAAATGCACTGTTTTTCGTGGAAGGCATGCAGAGCTCAAAGAAGTTGGTGAGCACCAGCGGATTTCGATCATCGGCAATATTTACGTTGGCACAGACACTGAATACGACCTCGCGGTCATTTCTGTCACTCAACAGTAAATCAATTGTTACCAATACGTCTCCGGTGATGGCGATGTTTTGGGTACCGAAAATCGGAGTCCCTTTGCATTTCTCATCGCATTCTTCTGTATCTGCATAAAGAACCTTTTCAGAAAATGTACCGTCGGGGCCAACCACGCGAATGGGTTCGCAATGTGCGTCCTGAATGAACGACGCACCTGAAATGGTTGTATTGACGTCCAGTGTGAGGTTTGACGGGTCTTCCACATTTAGCGGATTAAAGAACCTCTTGCAGCGAATGTCTATGACCCTTCTGATTCTGTGCCCCCTGGGTATTGCAGGTGAAAAGCACTGATTGGTCACAGTTTTCAGCCCTTGAAGGTTAAAAAGTACCGCGTCATACACCTTCTGAACAAAAATAGGTTCGGATGAAACGTCACTTAAATTCCCGCTAAATTCACAGAGCTGGTTAGCATTGCAGCATTTTTGAAAGAGGTCCGGCGATATGTTGCCACCGAAACAACTCATATATTTCCCTCCTTTAACCGGTCTTTCATTATTTCTTTTCAAGGTCAGTATATTCACAGTGAAATGTTTGTGTTACTTTGATTTCTTTCTGAGAATAATAAAAATAGTTTCTATAGAGTACCAATACTGGGTTTTCTAAATAACAGGGCATAAAACGTTGGATGTCTGGTGTAAATATGTGAAGGAAATAAAATGAAACGATGGTATAAAAACAGCTACCGTATCAATATTGAACACAATTTAGGAGATGGAGGGGGAGTCAGACATGGACATACTCTGGAACTTGCGCTGATGATCGAGCATCCGTCTGACGTCGTATTTCTATCATATCCGAATCTGGATGAAACGGTGCATCGCTATTTGGAGGAATACGATAAAAAATATCTGAATGAATTGGAGAAGTTCAGCAACCTGCCTCCTACGGTGGAGCATCTGGGGGAGCTTTTTTTCGAGGAGCTAAGGGCAGTCTTGCAATTAAAGGATCTGACCTTGACATCACTGGAAATCAGCGAAACTCCGCTGCGGGTATATATCGTATCAGCTCCAACGGTCAGGAGCCAGAACCGGGTCTTGGAATCTGGTGGCTCAGTGCGGCCGCAAAAGTTGAAGCTGATGCAGAAGCTAATGCCGATCTTGATGCCGATCTTGATGAAGAAGTTGATATTGCTGCTGCTCGTGGTCTCGGCAGCGGTAACGGGAAACATGGGTGCCGGCGTTCTGAAGGTTTATGCACAGGAGGAGGCTGGGGGCTATGGCAATATTCTTATCGATGGATATTTTGACGATTGGGAGGACAAGCCTCATTCTTACGTCATCAATTATGTCAGCAGCCAGCCCAAGAATCAGAAAAACTATCATTATGCATCCTTGTTTTGTGATGGCGACTTTGTCTATCTGCACATTAAAATGCTAAGCGGGTGGAAATATTCGTTCAATGGAAATGAGTACTATTTTCAGATCAATGACAGGTATCGCCTGAATGTCAACATTCTAGATGCTAACGGCAGGTCTTTTCCAAACGGAAATGCGCCGCTTGGAATACAAACCGTATATGTGAAATACAAAAATGACGGAAGCATGTACGACAATAGAGAGGTTGCAGGCTCGCAGGCCTGCCTGTATATCGGCGGCCCCCAAGAGCAGGATGAGCTTGAGATGAAGCTTCCTATGGCAGCATTTCAACTGAAAAACCCCGGGCTCAATCTGGATAATGTGAGTAAGATTGAGATGTGGTGTCCAAATCTGATTGTACGCCAGCTAGCGCTAATCTCTGTGGGAACTTCAACAGGACCGATTGCAGGGATTCTGCTTTGCCTTGGAATGGTCGCTCTGATTTTGTTTTTCCGTAACAATTGGGGATCGAATCGCAAAGGTCGGATTTGGAGATTGAGACAGAGATGATCGGAATCATATTGTATGGATTTTTGTGGGTGATGGGCCTTGCTGCTCTTCACCATGCTAAGCTGAGATTCTGGAAGTTCCTATGGGGCTGTGTGGGTTTATTTCTCCTGCTCATGATTCTTGTTGAGCCGGTATTGACAATCTACCTGTCACGCTACGTATCTTCCGCTGCCGGCTTGCTGGGAGAATGGACCAATACCTATTCCTCTTTTTTCGAGTACGGGATTTTATTAATTGAGAGTAAGTCTTCCTCTATTTCGCTGTCGGTAGATTATGAATGTTCCGGTGTGATCGAAATACTGGTATTTTTATCACTGCTTTGGTTCTTTCCAGTATACCGGTTTTCTGAAAAAATAATGGTCAGTATTGGCGGTGTATTATGGATCTTTACTGCCAATGTCCTGAGGATCCACCTGATTTGCATTTTAATCTATCTCTTTGGAAATGATATCTTTTATCTTGCCCATACGGTAATCGGAAGGCTGGTGTTTTACGGTTTATCGGTAATATTATATTTCTATGTATTTACAAGGGCTCAGATTGTCCGGCAAAAGGTAGGGGGATTTCGCTATGAGCATCGTTGATTATTTTGCCAGTCCCATTGTTTTTTGGATGGCCTGGGTCATTATTCCGCTGCTTTTGGAGATCATCCCGGCACTGGGCGGTGTTCTCATTCTGATCAAGAAGATGTTTTTCGGTAACAAGGTAAAAGACGAAGTCTATTATCCCGAGATCTGTATCATCATACCGATCTATAACTCTGCGAAGACTCTGAGAGCATGCATTGCTTCCATTGATCATTCGACGTATCCGAAGCACATGATTCGTATTTTGCTGGTTCACAATCAAGGATCCGATGACAGCTTTCTTGTGTTTCAGCAATGTCAGAAGGAGTTTCCGGAATTGATGATTCAGTGGCTCAGCGCAAAGCAGGGAAAGTCCAAGGCATTAAATCTAGCGTTGTTCAACAGCGAGGGGAAATATATCATTCATATCGATAGTGACGGCCGTCTTCAATCGGATGCGCTGAGCAACCTCGTCCAGAGGTTTGAGGAAAATTCCGGTATTCATTGCATGACGGGGGTCATCCTGACGGATTGGGAGCTTGTAGAGGAGAGCGACAAGCGGAGCAGAAGGCTGCTGCGAAGACTTGAGTTTCTTGAATATGCACAGGCATTTCTGGCCGGTAGAAATTATGACTCGGAGCTGAATATGATTTATACCCTTTCCGGTGCTTTTTCTGCTTTTCGAAAATCCACGATCTTAAAATCACAGCTGTATCATACCGGAACTGTTTCTGAAGATACCCAGCTTACCTTTCAGGTAAAGCTGCTTTTGAAGCAAAGAGTGCACCTATGCGAGAATGCGATCTTCTTGTCAGAACCCATCCTCGGGCTCAATGAGCTTTACACCCAGAGACAGCGATGGCAGCGGGGCGAACTGGAGGTTTCAAATTTATTTTCACATAGCAGAAAATCCATTCCCGGCAGGCCGATGATCAAAACACTACTTTATGACCATACCTTCGCCTTTCCAAGGATGATCTGGTATTTCGCTTTGGGCTGTCTTGCATTTAAGAATTATTCAATGGTATTGATCTTATTTTCCGTGGGTCTGATTTTCTTACTGTATGTGCTGACCGCCTATTTGTATTATTTGACCATCATCGGTTATCTCAGGGGGTTTGGGCAGCTGCAGCGCTATTATATCGGTCTGGGAGGACTGGTAGCACTGCTGCCTTTTTATAACTTTGCTGTATTTTGGATTCGGCTTGCGGGAATTATCAATAGCATCGATACCGAAAGCAGCTGGAAAACGATGAACCTAACAGAAGAGAGAAGCAAGGCGTCTGCCTCTGTCCGAAGGGTTCTGGCAGTACCCTATTCCTGGCTCAAAGCTTTAAGAAAAGCGGTGAATCGACACATAGAATCGTAAGCGAAGGGAATGAATCTGAATGGAATATCTATTTAAATCGCCCGGTTCCAACGGAAAGAGGATTATCTTTGTGATCCTTTTCTCTTTGGGTATGCTTCTTTTCATCGGATACGAAGGGCATAGGGAGCAGAAAATCATGCTGGAGCATTATGGCCAAGAGCAGCTCCTTTTGGTGCAGCAGGCAGTCTTATTTTCAGGTGCTAACGCGGGCAGCAATTCTGTTTCTCTTATGTGGGAACAGAAAATGCTCCGCTACCTTCAGGATTCTACGGCCACAGGGAGCCGGTACTGGATTTTATCCAAAGAAGACAGGCTTCTGTTTCTGCGAAATGATTCACTGACAAAACAATACACAGCGAAAGGACTCGCTGGCTATTTTACAGCTGAGAAGAATGCAGATTTCCTTCGACGCCTGGCAGAGGAGGAAAGCTTTTCGGCTCAGGTTGAACGGGCGGGAGAAGGGGAGTTATTAGCGTCGGTAAAAACCTTTACGGCAGAGGGAGCTCGTTACACCCTGATTCTCTGCACAAAGACTTCCTATATTATGTCACTGAATCAAATGCTGGCACACCAGACGTACCTGATGATGGCGGCGCTGCTTCTCAGTGCTGTGGCAATCATCGTTACGCTGATCTTCAACGGAGAGATATCCGGTGCGGAAGAGAAAAATCGAGCTTTGAAGGAGGAACTGCAGCAGCGAAATCTGCAGGTTATGGCTTTGAGCGAGGGGCAGCTTGCTGTGTTTGGGAAAGGGGAGCCTGCTGCAATGGAAGCAGGAGAGTTTGATGCTGCAGCGAAAGGGGCGTCCGCAGCTATTGGTGAGGCGGGCACAGTATCATCGGAGAACCTCAGATATCGTCAATATAGGCTGAAATTCTACCTCAATACCTATCATTACATTTATATAGATGGCAAACCAGGTGAGCTGCATCCCCATACCTGGCAGATGACTGCTCAGGCGGTGAACCAGAAAGACGGGATCATTCTATTTAATGAAGTAGAGCTTAAGATTGATGGAATCCTTGAACGATATCAGGATCAGACTCTCAATGATATCCCTCCTTTTGACGTATTAAACCCGACACTCGAGAATATCAGCGAGTACTTTAAAAATGAATTTGCCTCGGTTTTAAATCAGTTTGGATGGCAGCTGGTACGGTTCGAATGCAGTGAGACCCCTACTAGAGCGTACCTGATCGATTTGGGATCTTCTGATGAGTAAGGGGGGGCGGTATGAAAAATACATTTTCGGGAATTCATTCCACCGGAGCTGAAAAACCAGGGCGTATCGTAGCTGAGCCTGCGCTGGGTGCTATCATCGTGCTGTTTCTGATCTCTTTTATGTTTGGTCTTTTCTTAAAGGGTGGCTACCTGGCTCTCGATGGTGCCGACACGCTTTGTCATTTATATCGTGCTCAGGAGGTAAGAGTCAATCTTTCGCAGGGAATCTTATATCCCCTCTATGATCCAAAATGGTATAACGGGGTGGAGTTCATGCGGTATTGGGGACCCGTTCCCCTTTATCTATTGGCACTGATTCAATGGGTTTGCGGAGGAAATTCACTTGACAGTTATCCGGTATTTTTGAGTCAGGTTCTCTTTTTTGGTTCCTGCGGCTGGCTATGCTTTGGTATTCGATACAAAAGAGTGGGCTGTGCGCTGACCATCGCATTGATTTGGTTCTTTTCTCCTGAGAATATTCGTATCTGTACCACTGATGGAAATGTTCCGAGAATTGTGATCAATGCGCTGCTGCCCTGGTTCCTGTACACCGTCTGGCAGGTTGCGGAGGAAAAGCGGGTGGGCCAGCTTCTATGGGCAATGTTGATATTTCTTTTTATCCTGCTGAGTCATTTGGGAATTGCACTGATTGTATTTTTTTCTGTGCTGCTGGTTCTGCTGCTCCATGGGATCAGCAGAAAGGAATATAGGCCTCAGGCAACACTTGCAATTTCGTTTGTACTTGTGTTTTTATCTGCTGGGCTTTGGCTAGTGCCTGCTATGTTTGGCGGAGCCATTACAAATTCCAATACCAATCAGGTGATGCAATATTTCTTTCAATCCATCTGGACATCTCTTTCTCCTGCTGAGCGGCTGAAAGGAGATCTGCTGATCTTCTACTACGGAATTTCCTTTGTTGGGTTAGGGGTGGCGGGAGCCTTTTTAAGCCTCAATAGAACCAGGCTCTTATTTGCTGTTGGGATCATGTTGTTTCTATTTACGGGGGAAGCGGCCTACAGACTTTTCTCTCAGCTTCCGTTCAGTCAATTTCTTTGGATGATACGGTTTGTTCCCGTATCTGTTGCGTTGATCCTCATGGGGTTTCTTCTCTGGGACAGCTTAAAGAAACCGCTTCTGCTGGTCTTTTGTCTCCTGTTGGTGCTGGACTGTATTCCCTCGGTAACCTATCTGATCAACCTGAGACAAGCCAATTTGTCCTCATCCGATATCCTCGTGGAACAGTCTGCCAAAATTAAGGGACTTCAGGAGGCAAAGGCGCTTACCCGTCAGCGCATGTCGGTGATGGATCTCAGCACTTATGGTTCTTTTGCACCCTATTACATCGCAGGTACAGCGCCAAAGGTCCGGTATGCCTTTGGAGCGGGATGGGAAGGCGCCGCCACAGGCTCAAATTTGGTGCGTCTGAACAGCGCTCTGGAGCTTGGACACTACCGGTATCTGTTTGATCGCTCTTTGGAGCTGGGAATTGATGTGATATCCGTACCCTTGTCTGTGCTCAAACGCCCCGGTGATTCAAAGAGCTTGGAGCTGGCGGGAGGCCAGGCTGGATATCAACTGATTACAAGAGAAGAAGGCCATCTAATCTTTCAGCATCCCGTTTCAGGTGAATTCGGAACGGTGACGGATTA
Organism: Clostridiales bacterium; assembly: GCA_015243575.1. Taxonomy (NCBI): domain Bacteria; kingdom Bacillati; phylum Bacillota; class Clostridia; order Peptostreptococcales; family Anaerovoracaceae; genus Anoxybacterium; species Anoxybacterium hadale. The sequence goes on along the minus strand of CP042469.1, from coordinate 1,553,151 downwards.
TTTAAATCTTGCAATTGGAACATCGGCCAGAGATATTGCGCTGCTCTTTCCCAATTTTGAGGAGGGTGATTCCAATCGATTGGAGGATTACACTTTGGAGGAACTGGCAAAGTATAAGATCATCTATCTTTCAGGCTTTTCCTATGAGAAGAGGGCAGAAGCGGAACTGTTGCTGAAGACCCTTGCGGCTCGAGGCGTAACGATCGTCATCGACATGAATCAGATTCCTCTGGATCGGGAAACCGGTAGTCATCAGCTGTTTCGGGTATTTTCACAGCCCATTTCATTTACTGAAGGCTTTCCTACCCTGCAGTACGATGGAATACAATATCAGCCAGAGGGTTATCCGTCGGATTACAGTGCCTGGAATACGGTGTATCTTGACGGTGTGTCCCAGATCAAGGGACAGTGCGAATTTCAAAACCGCCAGGTTGTATTCGCAGGTACAGCAGAAAATCCGCGAATCTATTTTCTTGGTTTAAATATGATCTATCTTGGGATACAGACTCGAGATCCGGAGGTGATCAGAATGGCGGAAGCAATCTTTGGTGAAGCGTACGGCACACTTCCAAAACGGGAGCTGGTGCCAATCTCCATAAATTTCTCGGGGAAAGAAGTTCGGATCGACTCCCCCAGAGCAGGAGTCAATACCGGTCTTGCTTGGCTGGATATTTTCTACACGGAACAGGAAATCGAGAGGCGCCACAACCTGATTGTTGTACCACAGGGAAGAACGGATCTTCAACTGCGATATCCCTATTTACTGGATGGCTTTGTGATCAGTCTCTGCGGTCTGATACTCAGTGGGGTGTTTTTATCAAGATTGAAATATCTTTTTCGCCTTGGGATTCTTTGGCGAAAATCAGGGTAAAGTAAAAGAAGAGGAAGAAAAAGATCTATGCAGTGTTCCCTAGTGAAATAAAGGAGGGGATTGATATGAAACGAAAAGAAATCTATCTGGCAGGAGGCTGCTTTTGGGGCCTTGAGAAATACTTGGGAAATATCCCGTCGGTATTGGAGACGGAGGTCGGATATGCAAACGGAAAAACGGAACATCCAACTTATGAAGAGGTTTGCAGAAAGAACACCGGCCATGCAGAGACGGTTCGAGTTGTTTTTGACAGTGAGAAGCTAAGCCTGGCAGGACTGCTGCGCTTGTATTATAAGGTAATCAATCCCACTTCTCTGAACCGTCAGGGCAATGATGTGGGAAGTCAGTATCGCACGGGCATTTACTATGTTGACCAAGAGGATTTACCCGTTATCCAAAGCTCACTTGAACTGCTCCAGCGGGAGTATACGAAGAAAATTGCGGTGGAAGTCAAACCTCTGCTGAATTACTGGACAGCGGAAGCGTATCATCAGAAGTACCTGGATAAGAATCCAGGAGGGTACTGTCATATCCCTGGACATTATTTTGAAGAAGCCAAGCATTCTTCTGATCCCTTTTTGTATTCTTTGCCGGATAAGGAGGATCTGAAAGAACAGCTCAGCTCCATTCAATATGAAGTGACAATGAAAAACGGCACAGAACCACCTTACCAAAATGAATATTGGGATCATTTTGAAGAGGGGATTTATGTGGACATTACCACAGGAGAGCCCCTATTTACATCTCTTGATAAGTTTGAAGCCTGTGGCTGGCCTAGCTTTGCGAGAGCGGTGAGCACCGAAAGTGTCAGGACGAAGCGTGACTTTTCCCATGGTATGATACGCGATGAGGTCAGGAGCGGTGCTGGAGACATTCACTTGGGTCATGTGTTTGAGGACGGCCCAAAAGAGAAGGGTGGTCTTCGCTACTGCATCAACAGCGCAGCCCTGCGTTTCATACCGCGAGAAAAATTGATTGAGGAAGGCTATGGCCAATACCTCGAATTGTTTGCAGCTCGCAGCTAGACTGAGTGAAGAGCGGTTGATCGCGGTGAAATCGGCTGTTGGAATGATTTTGCTACACTCTCCGCTAAAATTAAGCAGAATGTTCATTCGTTGTCAAACACGATTACGGCCAGGTTTGTTTGACAATATGAACATTGTGAAATGAAGCGTCGAGAGTGTCAAAACCGAGACCTGACGATTGAGACTGCAATCAATGCCTTCACTCAAGCTGCGAGCAGTACATGTGTTTTTCGGGTATTAGCCATAATCGATAAAATTCAATTCACAAAAGGGTTTATTTTTGATATAATGAAACAGGCTATTATTTGAAACCGATGGGGTTTCAGAATAAGGATTATGGGGCAGGTACTTTGAGCAACGTTGGACTTGCCTTTTCTATTGGGATATCCCTAAAAAATATAATGGTTGGATACGATGAAATTCAATACTGATTACTATGATACGGATTTTGAAATTTCATATCAAGGCAGCAGGATTCTCATTAAAAATGACGGGCCTGAAGGGGAACGTCTTTTTATCAATGACCAGATGCAGGATCAAAACTTTGAGCCATATGATGGATATTTGAAAGGAACCCTTGTCAATGAAGCGGGTATCGAGGAAACCATCGAAGTCTATCTCGGCGGTCCTCAAACATCAAATTGCATCATCGAGGCGAACGGTGAAGCGATCTACTCTTCCTTCGAACCGGTAAGACAAAGATATGTGAAAGAAGAGAAGAAGGAGACAAGGAGAAAGCGGCCTAGTCTTATGCTGCCCTTCATCATCATTCTTCTCGCTGCAGTTTTCATGGCGGTTGCGATCCCAATGATGCAGGGGAGAAGTTCTTTTGATGGAAATGCAGAAGAGCCTGCAGGGGAGATCCTGAAGGCAGAAGCTCCTATTGAAGAAGATCGCAGTGATGAAGCCATTTGGGAAAGCGGACTCACCGGCTCGTCGAGCAGCGCTGACTTCATAGAGCGAGAGTATTCCTGGCTCTATGGCAAAAATGTTTGGTCATACGAGATGAAAATTCCCCGAGCTTCCTACGAGTATTATAAAACCGTAGACCGACAGAAAATAACAAGCTATAGTTACTATGTAACGGATAATAGTGATGATGAGTATCTTGCTGCACTGGGACAGAAATTTAAAGAAGCTGCGGAGCAGGAACATCATTCCGATTTTGATATGGTCAAAAACATCGTTCTTTTCGTCCAGAATCTTAATTATGTGGATGACAAGGTGGGAACCGGCTATGATGAGTATCCCAAATTCCCTTTGGAAACGCTGGCTGATGAGGGCGGAGATTGTGAAGACAGCGCAATCCTCCTGGCATCCTTGCTCAGGGAACTGGGCTTCGGAACGGTTCTGATCCAATTTCCGGATCATATGGGCGTTGGAGTACGGGGGGAAGAATCCATACAGGGAAACTATTTCGAGACGGATGGGATCCGGTATTATTACATTGAAACCACTTCTCCCGGCTGGGAAATCGGTGAGATTCCGGAGGAGCTGAAGACGAAGCCTGCCAGAATCTTATCTCTCGTAAGATAGGCTGCGGAAGAATGGTTTATACAAAACATTACGGAAGAGAACTGTAGAATGGCCAAAGTGAAAGAAATCAATCTAGAATATGGGTCACCCATTGCAGATACAGCGGTGAGAAATATGATAAGCCAGCTTGGAACGTGTAAAGGACAGGGCTATAAAGCAGTGATTCTTATTCATGGCTATGGTTCTTCAGGGTTAGGCGGAGGGATCAAAACTGCAGTGAAGAGCAAGCTCCGGGAATCAAGCCTAAGCGGGATTGTCAGATCCCACTGCGGCGGAGAGTCGTGGTATGAAAGAAAGCGCGAACTATTGGTCTTATGCCCTGCGTTATCTGACTATCAAAGGAAAATCGATGGTAATTATGGCGTCACCGTTGTAATATTAAAATAGCAAGCAGAAATAGAATGAAGTTTTAATAGAATGATTTCATTTTAATATAAAAAAATTGCGCGCGAGAGGTACAGGAAGTGTAAAATGGGGATAGGAGTTATTCGAGGCGATATCACAAAATTAGAGGTGGATGCCATTGTCAATGCAGCGAATGAAACCCTGCTTGGCGGGGGTGGTGTTGACGGTGCCATACATAAAGCAGCAGGAAAGGATTTGCTTGCAGAGTGTAAAACCCTTGGCGGCTGCAAAACTGGTGAAGCTAAGATTACAAACGGATATCGGCTCCCTGCAAAGTACGTCATCCATACCGTTGGGCCAGTCTGGCACGGCGGAGAGCAAGGGGAACCTGCACTTCTGGCCGAATGTTATAGGAACAGCTTGTGCCTGGCGCAGAAAAACGGAATCAAAACCATTGCTTTTCCGGCCATTTCGACTGGTGTTTACGGATATCCTAAGGAGCAAGCTGCAGTAATAGCAGTCAATACGATTCGGGATTTTCTGAAGGACCATAATATGGAGATCATCCTGACGGCTTTCGGAGATGTGGATGAGAAGCTGTATCAGAAATTGATCACACAGTGAATGAAGACAAAGGAGGCGCTACAGCCATGGCTGATCAAAGGAATGTCACTCAAGCCATTGATTCATTTTATGAAGAAATCATCGACAGGTATAAGGAGCTGGAACGGCAAGTTGCCAGTGAATCAAAGCTCCTGACGATATTCAGGAAGGTTGACTATAAGTCTCGCATCGCCAAGCTTAAGGAATTAAAGAAAAAGGCGCAAACAATCAATCTTAAAAAAATTGAAGTTGACCAAGAAGATGAGTTTTCCATAGATGCCAGAGATCAATTGGGAAGATGCATAACGATCTTTGTTGATCTGATCAATTTTCAAGTTTCTTTCCAAACAATGCTCTTAAAGAAGAGCGAAGGGGAAAAAGTACAAATGGTAGATTACCGAAAAGCGGTTTATAATGTCCAGAAAGCCACAGAAACATTACAAAACGGACTGCGCAACATGGACGCAGTCTATGCAAATTTAGAGGAGAATCAATGATAACAGTAACAAATGTAAGCTTAAATTTCAGCGGAACAAACTTATTTAAAGATGTAAATCTCAAATTCACACAAGACAACTGCTACGGGATTATCGGCGCCAACGGTGCGGGTAAATCCACCTTCCTGAGAATTCTTTCGGGAGAGCTGGAGCCATCAACCGGTGACGTCCACATTCCTCCGCATATGAGAATGTCCGTACTGAAACAGGATCATTTCGCTTTTGACAATTTTACGGTTTTGGATACCATTATCATGGGCAATGCAAAGCTGTATGAAATAATGAAGGAGAAGGACGCCCTCTATGAGAAGGCAGATTTCACCGATGAGGACGGAATCAGAGCGTCAGAGCTGGAAGGCGAATTTGCTGAGATGAACGGCTGGGAGTCTGAATCTGATGCAAGCAGGCTCGTTCAAGGTCTGGGACTTGGAAACGATATTCTTTATCAAGAAATGAGCTCATTAACCGGTAACGAAAAGGTTAAGGTCCTTCTGGCTCAGGCACTATTCGGCAAGCCTGATATTATCCTGCTGGATGAGCCTACCAATCATCTGGATATTATGGCGATCAATTGGCTGGAGGACTTCCTCCTGGATTATGACGGAACAGTTATTGTAGTTTCCCATGACAGACATTTCCTGAATACTGTTTGTACCAGCATCGTAGATGTAGATTACGGCAAAATAAAAATGTTTGTCGGTAACTATGAGTTCTGGTATGAATCCAGTCAGCTGATACAGAAGATCCTAAAGGATCAAAACAAGAAAAGTGAAGATAAGATCAAAGAACTGCAGAGCTTTATTCAGCGGTTCTCAGCAAATAAATCCAAATCAAAACAGGCGACATCCAGAAAGAAATTGCTGGATAAGCTGACCGTGGAAGAACTCCCTGTTTCCTCCAGAAGATATCCTTTTGTTGGATTTTCCATGGATCGAGAACCGGGTAAGGAAATCCTCACCGTGGATGGAATCAGCAAGACCATTGACGGCGTTCAAGTATTGAACAATATTTCTTTCCGTGTGAACAAAGGAGATAAGATCGCCTTCGTTGGGGAGAACGAAATTGCAAACACAACGCTGTTCCGAATCCTCATGGAGGAATTAGAACCGGATGAAGGAACCTATAAATGGGGTGTGAGTATTACCAATTCGTACTTCCCCATGGATCACTCTTCCTTCTTTAACGATTGTGACCTCAACCTGGTAAAATGGCTTGGTCAGTTTACGGAGGAAACCACAGAGACTTTTATGCGGGGCTTTCTGGGAAGAATGTTATTCTCGGGAGATGATGTATTTAAGGCAGTGAAAGTTCTGTCCGGAGGAGAAAAGGTGCGGTGTATGCTGTCCAGAATGATGCTCTTCGGCTCCAACGCGCTGGTTCTGGATCAGCCGACGAATCATCTTGACTTGGAATCCATCACTGCAGTCAACAATGGACTCATTGATTTTAAAGGTGTCATCCTGTTTGCATCTCATGACCATCAGTTTATTCAGACCATTGCAAACAGAATCATTGAAATCAAAGAGGACGGTACGATGATCGACAAGTCCTGCACCTATGATGATTATATCGAAAACGCTATTTCGTAATAGAGGCGCGTTTCTTTATTAAATTAAAAGCTACTTATGATGGCTTTCGCACTTCAGGGTTTTCCTTGGAGTGCGATTTTTTATAGATCTCATTGAATCATTTCTTTATTTGCTTTCTATTCTTTTTGAAACTGATTTTAATTGCTGGATATTTTTTTATACAGTACTTTACAAAATGTATAATGAATGATATGATATTTGTATAATTAGATAAATATCTAAATAAACTGAATTAGTGATTCAAAATAACATAAATTTTATTTATAAATGTTTCTTTTGAATAGCATAGCTTAAGGTTTTGTTTTGAATCATGCAGCTTCGGAGGAAAAAATGTCCAATCAAAATAGTGTTTTTAAAGCTCTGTCAGATCCCACAAGACGTAAAATCTTGCAATTACTAAAGGAGAGGGATCTAACTGCAGGTGAGATTGCGGATTCTTTTTCCATATCAAAACCTAGCATCAGTCATCACCTTAACCTGCTGAAGCAGGCAGATCTGGTGATGGATGAACGGCAGGGACAGAATATTGTGTATTCGCTGAATACCACGGTTTTTCAGGAGCTCTTGGGTTTTTTTCTGAATTTCATTGATAAAGAGGAGGTTGATAAGAATGAAATTTAATCTAAAAAAGGAATGGCCGTTTCTTATCCTTTTGGTGATACCGGTGATTTCCGGATTTTTCCTATATTCCCATATGCCGGATCAGATCCCCATTCATTGGAATGCAAATGGCGAGGTGGACAATTATGGATCCAGACTCTTTGGAACATTCTTTCTTCCGGCACTGAATATTTTGCTGTATGTCATGTTTTTAATTATGCCGAAATTTGATCCGAAGAGGGCAAATTACAGCAAATTTGAAAGCTCATATAACGTGATGCGCTATGCTACCCATCTGCTGTTCCTCTTCCTGTTTGCAGTCACGTCTGCAGCTGCTCTTGGCTATGACGTTAATATTGCGAAATTGGTTCCGTCAGGGGTTTGTGTATTGTATATCGTTTTTGGCAATATCATCGGCAGAGTCAGACACAACTATTTTGTCGGGTTTAAGTTTCCCTGGACTCTTGCAAATGAAGAAGTATGGAAAAAAACACATCAGATGGGAGGCAAGACCATGGTTTTGGGTGGTATCGCTGCCCTCATCGGCGTTCTGGCAACCGAAGGCACACTTAGCTTTGCCATCATGATGGCCGGAATCTTGCTACCCGCGGCCTTTGTGACAGTGTACTCATACCTTCTCTTCCGCAACCTGGAAAAATAAGCTGTGAGCTTCTTAAGACAACCCATTTGTTGTTACGCCTCCCAGTGCATCAGGGTGAAGCCGCATCCAACGGCTTCGCCTCCAGTTCACTTCGTGAACTGCTGTCCGTTTTGCCAAGCCAAGCAAGCTTGGGGCAAAAAGGCAACGCCTTCACCCTCAGCTGGGAGGCGTAATAACTCAATAAGGCTGCTGATAGAAGCTCAGCGCTTGATTTTCTTTCAGCATTCCTTCAAATACTTCCCAAATTGATTCTTCGCCTTGGCGCAGCTGCCAACAGGCCGCACCGGCGAGATCATACTTGGATATTAGATTAAGTCTGTTTGATATGGATCGGGAATCCTCGATCCATATTTTTGTGTGATAAGGATCTTCTGGGTATTCGATATAATACTGTTTTTCTGTATCCCGCCACGTCGGTGTCAATTTCTTTTCTTCCATGAGACTTCTTATAGCAGGCATTTTTGCTGCGGGATTGGTAATGACCTTGCCTTCACTGTCCACTGTCCAGATCCTTGTGTAAAGGGGGATTCCGAGGAGCAGCTTTGAAGCAGGAACTTCCATTAGCGTAGTCTGCACCGCTTCTTCCACCCAGGGAAGAGAGGCCACAGAACCTGCAACTTTACTGCCGGAATAATGCTCGTCGTAAGTCATGATCACCAGATAATCTACGTACTCTGCAAGTGCAGCCCGATCATATTCTATGGTCCATGGTCGGGGAATCAATGTGTCAATGGAAAGAGCCAGCCCTTGCCGCTGGGTATAATTTCTCAGAAGAGCAGTGAAGGCAACAAGTCCTGCTGCATCTTCATCTGACACATCTTCATAGTCGATATTGATTCCGTCCACATCATAAAGGCAGGAATAGAAGAGATACTGGGCTACTGATTTGTTGAGCAGTTCCCAATTTTGAAAGGTTTTCGTTGTAAATGCAGTGGAGCCTTTGGTTGACATATTATTGGTTATGGTAGCCCAAACCTGATAACCTATGGCATGAGCAGAGTCTGTGTAGCCTTTGTCTCCGTTGTTTTCCACATTTCCGCCTCCGTTTGTGATCAGGTGAAACCATGTGGGAGCGAGTATATCCAGCCCTGGATATTTCTGAGCAGGTACGCTTGGTGTAATGGTGCCGGCGTAATCCCAGGCAAGGCTAATTTTTTCTTCTTCTCTGTGTTGGATCATTTTCTTAGGCGCGTAAAAATCAACTTGAGCAGGATCGGCAGCCGTCATATCGTGATACATTCTGATCGTAGTTCCAATGATGGAATACTTTGAATGAAAAAACTGAACGGTAGTATTAAGCGGAAAGTAAAGATTGCTTTCTATCTCTCTGAGAGGGATAAAAACGCTGCCTGCATGCTCTTTTACAAACATTGTTGTTGTCTCATCGGCCATCACAATATTCTGAACCGAAAGATCGATCTCAAGCCTCTTTTCTGTTTCGTTCACTCTAATCCCTGAGTTTTTTAAATATGTGCCGATGAGCGCTATCGGAAGATAAGGTGTATTCTCGATGTAATAACCCCTCTGAAAGAGCATTTGATCATTGTAATATAGCAGATAGATATTCCTGCCTGTGTTGTCAGCGAGGAAATAAAGCAGAAGAAAACTATTTATTCCAGTAACCGCTATGACAAAAATGATCAGCCAGGACAAGATCCGTTTCTTCATTGAATACCTCTTTTATGAATCATGTGAAAGATGGACATAACTTCTTGATTTTAATCCATTATATATGATAGAAGCATTGGTTGCCAGTGCATCGTATTTCGAATGTGCATAGTATTTGTAAAGGAGCAGAATTTTATGAAGGACAACCCATTCAGGCTGATCAGCGCGCTGGTTGTTGCGGTAATTGTATATTGGTCGGTTTCTTTAAATTTTAATGCGATTGGCCCGAGGGAGGGAATCCAGTACAGCGCAGCAGGAAATGAACCTGCAGTCGTTGAGACGGAGCGGAAGATGCGCCTGAATGAGGATCCTATAGAGGGACTGAAGAATCAGATTTTGCCTGAGAAGAAGGACGGAAAAGAAATGGAGACCTATTCGGTGCTGCCAGAGGATCTAAATCACAGTATCTTTATCAATCGCGTGGATGGCTATTCCATCCGTATTCCCAAAAAGATCAGTGTTGATATGTCGTTGTCTGGAATCCGATCGGTACTGGAAAATGAGGATCTTCGGATTGAAGTCTACCGTCAGCCAATGAATACAAATGGGGGTGAAGGCGTCCAGAGTTACGTTAATTATTCGAATTTGTTTGTAGAAAACAAAGTTGACCATAAATTGGAACGGAAAGAAAAGATAACACTCAATGGAGAAAGAGAAGCCTATTTTTTGAAATGGTCTAGAAAAGCGCTGAGCCGGGTGGAAAATGATCGGTGTTTCTATGTGTCAATTGATGTTCCACTGAGCAAGGATGAGGTTATGACGTTCTTTTTTAAGAGCAGCAAGGCTCTGGATGATCAACGATGTATTCAAATTGCGTCAAGCTTGCAGCTCGTTGATAAAACAGCAGAGCCATATATCAGAACCATACATCAGATCGAGAATAAAAACTGGAACCAAGAGACTCGCAGCAGGTATCGTCAGCTTTTCCTGGAAAGCGAGAGGCTTCAATGGGGTATTTTTGAAACAGATGCACCGCTTAATTTTAGCGAGCTAAAGAAAATTGAGTCAAAACTAGGCTTCACGTTTCCCATCCTTCTTTACTATACAGGGCTTCTTGAAAATTCGGATCAGCACCCCAATCTTTCTGCTGCGCTTGAAAATGCAAAACGTGAGGGACGGCTTCTCGAACTGACCCTTCAAACTGTGGAACAGGCCCCGGGAAAAGGAAACATGGTTTACGATGTTCTGGATGGAAGCTATGACCTTTATCTAAAGAATTACGCCGCTGAGGTCGCGGCTTCAAAGGCACCTGTATTGTTCCGCCTTGGAAATGAGATGAACGGTGACTGGTGCGTTTATTCTGCGCATCACACCTCTAAGGATACAGAAATATTTCAAGAGTTCTATCGGTATGTGTATTCCATCTTCAGAAATGCCGGTGCTGATAATGTAATCTGGGTTTGGAATCCAAATGGCAAATCATTTCCAGACTATAAATGGAACGAAGAATTATGCTATTATCCGGGTGACGAATATGTTGACGTTATTGGGATGACAAGTTACAATACCGGCACGTATTATCAAAGCGAGCATTGGAACGAATTTGACCAATTATATGACAGTCTTTATGCCAAATATGTGCAGCGCTACGAAAAGCCTCTCATGATCACAGAGTTTTCGTCCAGTAGTGTGGGAGGGAACAAGGAAGATTGGGTTGCCAACATGTTTCAGCATATTGGTAAATATGACAAACTGCGGGTTGCTGTCTGGTGGGACGGATGTGACTGGGATAGTGAAGGCAATGTTGCACGCTCCTATTTTATTGATGAGTCGGATGATTTGGTCCGTCTCTTCAGGGACAATCTGGCGCGCTTTCGCTAGTGTGATGTCCCGTGTGGAGAGCGACCTGTCGAAAGAGCGCAGCAAATACCTTCCTTGTCTGCTGCGAATCGCAGCAATATTGTGAAGCTTGTATGAATTTATTCCTCATTTTCTTGTTTTTTCGTCGAAAGTATAATAAAATAAATGCATTGTTTTTTAGTATCTTTACCGCTATCATGATGAAACGGGAGTGCATATATGTTTGAACAGTCGATGAAAACCATCTTAATAAGAATTTACGATAAAATGAAAACCGCGGCATACGAGAAATCTACGGATTACCATGCTGCCTACGGAGTTGTGGGTATTGCGGCAGCAGCAGCAGTATTGCTGAAGCTGCTGCTCTTTTATCAGCTCATTGGTGTGACTGCCAACGTTTTCTTTGTTTGGCTCATCAGTGCTTTCTTTACATATGTTTTGTTCACATCCTTCAGAAATAAATGGATCCCCACTGTCGTGTTTTTATTGCTGACCATCTTAATGTTTTGCGACGTTACATACAGCAGCTTTTTTAATCGTTACTTATCTGTTGCAATGCTGGGTGCTGCAGGTGTTTTGGGGGATATTACAGAGAGCATTAAAGAGGTTATTAAACCTTGGTTTTTCCTGCTCTTTACCGATGTGGTACTGATTCTGGTGACACTGAGTTCCAAGAGATCACGGGATCGCAAAAATGCAAACGATAAGGAACACGAAGCGGATGAGGCACTGGTAACATCAGACAGCGGCTCTGATGAAGGATTCGAGAAATGGCTGGCAGAAGAGATTGAGACTTCCAATTCAATCGCCTGCGAAGTGAATGATGAATCCAGTAACTCTAATGAATCTAGTGAAATCTGTAATAATGTGCATGGAGAAGATTGCGATCAAAAACCCGAAGAAGGTTCTGATGACATTGCCGCAGAAATCGGTAATGAAGAATTGAGCGGCAAGGAAAGGGCACTTCCTCAGCGGGTAAAGAACGCAAAGAAGGACAAACAGCAAAGAATCAGGCTTTGGCTGGCTTCTCATAAAAAGCAGGTTACTGCCATTTTGATGATATTGCTGCTGATATTTAATGTTACGGGAAGCGGATTTATTACCTCCGTATCGAATCAGGAGTTTTACAGTTTTCATCTGAAAGATATTGTACGAGCGATAACTGGCGGCGGTGATCCGAATTTCGAATATGCGGTTTCGAACAGCTACGACAAAGAAAAAAACGGACCTCTGTTTGGTGTTGCAAAGGGTAGAAATCTCATTGTAATTCAGATCGAGTCCCTGCAGAATCTGGTAATCAACAAGACTTATAATGGTCAGGAAATCACACCAAATCTGAACCAGATTATAAAAGAAAACACGATCTATTTTGATAATTATTATCAGCAGATTGGAAGCGGGAACACTTCCGATGCTGAATTTGCAACCAATAATTCCATCTATGGAACGTTGTCAAGTTACACCTACAAGCTCTATGCAAAGAACTATTTCAAAGGACTGCCCAAACTTCTCAAGGAGCAGGGATATGAAACGGCCGTATATCATGCATATGAAGACAGGGATTTCTGGAATAGAGAAGATGCTTACTATAGCATCGGTTTTGATACCTATTACGGAGGAATCGGCGGAACCGAAAACGGTCAGTTTGATATGACAGAATGGATGGGATGGGGACTAACCGACTCCGAGTTCTATAAGCAGGTAATGCCGTATGTCAAGAATATGACTCAGCCGTTTTACAGCTTTATCATATCCCTATCCAATCACCATCCTTTCCAGATGCTTGATCACTACAAATTTATCGATCTGCTCCCGAAGGATGAAGGCACAATCTTTGGCAACTATCTGAATAGTGCAGCCTATACGGATTATGCGCTGGGTCAGCTGATGCAGGAACTTAAGGATGAGGGGATCTATGATAATTCCATCATTGCATTTTATGGGGATCATCTGGGACTGCCCAAGTCAGATGAGGAGATCTTCAAATCTGTGTCAGATTTTATCGGTAAGGATTACGACTTCGATACAATGATGAACATTCCGTTGATTATCACGATTCCCGGAGCGGAGCAAAATGTCAACCAAACAGTGAGTGTGGCGGGAGGGCAGATGGATTTTCTTCCAACAATTGCATATCTCATGGGATTTGATGCCCTTGATACCGTTTATTTGGGTCATAACCTGCTTACCATTGATTCGGGTTTTGTAGCAGAACAGACCTATATGACAAAAGGCTCGTTCTTTGAGGATGACATCGTATATGAGATGTCCAGGGACGGTGTATTTGAAAATGGACGAGCGTGGAATAAAAAAACCGGGGAATCCATACCCGTCAAGGATTGTTATGAAGGGTATCTGAAGTCAATGAGCATTATCAATACTTCGGAGTATATTCTGAAAAATGATGTGCTGAGAAAGATCTATCTGGAAGAGCAGGATGCTGTAAGCGCGTTTTCAACAGGAGCTGTTACAGAATATCCCGATGAGATTGTCGTTGCAGGCGCTCCGGATAAAACCCTGATGGGTACCAATTCTCTGGAGGCCTTGAACGCATCCTATGATGCCGGTTATCGCAACCTCAAGGTTGAGATCTGCTGGACAGAAGATAAAGAAGCGGTGATGCTCAGCTCATGGAAAGAGCTTGGCAAGTATTTTACAACAGGGGTAGATTCAGAAATCACCTTGGAAGCATTTCAAAACCTGAACATGAGAAATGGACTCACCTCCATGGATTATCTGGATCTGATTGCCTGGCTGAAAGAGCGTCCCGATGCCGTTTTGGTTGCACAGGCTGAGCGGAGCTCTGATTGGTTCATGAAAAGTATGAACAGCTATGCAGGCAGTATTATGGATCAATTTATCTCTGAAGTTCCCGGCATGGTGGAATACACTGGACTGTATCATTCCATTTTGAACATAGACATCGGTGGAAATACGGTAGAACAGATATTGGAGTTTATTAAACTGAATAACGTACCGGCCATCGTTATGTCAAAGGAATCAGCGGAAGGCTCGTACAAATCTGTCAAAAATTCTGGGAGTACCATTTACATACGAGATGACGAGACTGGTATCATCAGAAAAACATACTAGAGCACTTGTTAATTTGTGATAACACTGGATTAATCAGCGCTTCCTTAGAAAATGAACCAACTGACAAGGCCGCCCACAGAAAATGCGATGAGAAAGCTTCCAGCCCATATCAATACCGCTGCCAGTGGTCGGCCTTGCTTGAACAGGATCATCTGTGATGCGAAACATGGAACAAAAAGTGTGAGAACGATGAGCGTCACCAGAATCTCCTTCTGAGTGAAGCTTCCGTTTTGGACCATGGAATAAAAGCCTGCAGCACCTAGATCTCGCTTGATAATGCTCATGACAAACAGGTTGGCAGCGTTTTCCGGCACGTTTAGAAACCCCACGGTCAGCGGGGCAAACCATTGCCTCAATATCATAAAACCGTTATAAAAATCCAAGATGCATATGACGGTTCCGCCGATTAAAAAGGTAGGAACTGCTTCTTTTAAAAATTCAACTGTCTCTGAGACAGTTGTTTTTATGTTCTTTTTGATATCAGGGAAGCGAAGCGGCGGCGTTGGAAGTACCGAGGGCGAAAGGCTACCTGGAAGTAGCAGGTTCATCAGGGCGCCCAAAAGTATGAAAATCAGAGTAATAATCAAGAGATAGAAAATGAAATATTTCAGACCAAGCATGAAGGCGAAGGAAAAAATAATGGCAACCTGTGCAGAACAGGGCACGGATATGCATAGAAGCACCGAGGCAATGAGACGTTCTCTTTTTGTCCCAAGGATCGAGGTGGAAACCAGTGCGACTGTGACGCAGCCGAAACCGAGCAAGATCGGGATAATGGCATTGCCGTTAAGACCGATGAGATGAAACGGACGATCGAGGAGTTTTGCAATCCGTGGCAGCAGATTGGAATCCTCCAGTAAATGGCGAAATAGAAAGAAACCAGCCACCAAAGGAAGGAGGAGACCAAATAGATAAGCAGGTGTCATGGTCAGCATTCCGTACGGACCAATGAGCAGGCTTCCCCAAAAGCTGTCCTCGCTGAGAAATGGGGTGATGATCCCCTTGATGATTGCAATATAATATGTTCCGATGCTCATGAAACTCTCCGGCTCCTTGCGTCCGACACTGCCAATGCTTTCGCCCTAATTCCTTGCGAATCGTAACCCATGATATCTGATCACAAGGAATTTTTAATTTCCTATAGGATTGAAAAGGAATTTAATGTTATAATAAACGCGGATCAAAGTAGCAAAATAGGAGAATTTTGCACCAAAGGCGTTTATTGTATCGGTGTGAAGCAAACCGGAGCAGCGGTTTGCACGGATGATATAATAAATGCGCATAAGAAACAAAATCTGAGGATTTTGCACCGGATCAAAGTAGCAAAATCATAGAATTTTGTATCAAATGCTTTGGTTGCTTCAATTTCACATTCCTGAATAATATATGTGAAGCACAAGATAGAAAGAACTGATGGGTGCTTTGAATCGGCGGTTCATAAGTTCAGAATAAGCTCACGATAAGTTTAGAATCGTTGGAGCTAGCCAAGTAGAATTTTAAGAATAAGGGAAGCGTCTGTGTTTCCATAACAAGAAAGAGGGATATAATAATGCAGGGAACAGATATTTTATTAATCATAATAGGGCTGGCGATATTGGCATTGGCTTGTGTCTGCCTTGCGGTGCTGCTGAGCATACGCAGAAAAGTAAGTGAGGATCAGAGTCTGAAAAGCATTCAGTACATACAGAGCAGCTTCACCAGCCTGGGGGATCTTTTGACCGGGTCTCAGCGTCAATCTTCAGATATTCAGGACAAGCGACTCCAGGAGCTGAATCTTCAGCTGACACAGAAAAATGATATGCTGCAAAAAACGGTCAACGACGCGCTGGGGCAGATTGAGGTCAGATTGAAGAACAATGCCATGGAAAATGAACAAAAGCTCGAACAGATTCGTGGAACCATGGAAAAGCGCATCACCGCCATGCAGGAGGAAAACAGCAAAAAACTTGAGGAAATGAGAGCTACAGTAGACGAAAAGCTTCAGAAAACCCTTGAAGACCGAATCAGCAAATCCTTTCAGCTGGTCAGCGAGCGGCTGGAGCAGGTCTACAAAGGACTGGGCGAAATGCAGAACCTTGCATCGGGAGTCGGTGATCTGAAAAAAGTGCTTTCCAATGTGAAGACTCGTGGTATTTTAGGAGAAATACAGCTGGGTGCTATTCTGGAGCAGATGCTCTCTTCTGAACAGTATGAAGAGAATATTGCTACAAAAAAAGGAAGTTCTGAACGAGTTGAGTTTGCGATCAAGCTTCCAGGAGATGAAGACGGAGTGGTATACCTGCCAATTGATGCCAAATTCCCAGCCGATACCTATACGAAGCTGGTTGATGCATATGAATCAGGAAACTCTGATGAAGTGGATCAGGCTGCAAAAATGCTTGAGCGCTCGATCAAAGCATTTGCAAAGAGCATCCATGATAAATATATTGAACCGCCTCAGACCACGGACTTCGGAATCATGTTCCTGCCCTTCGAAGGACTTTATGCTGAGGTTGTCAGAAGGGGAATGGTTGAGGTTTTGCAGCGTGATTATAAAATCAACATTGCTGGTCCCACCACCATGGCGGCACTGCTGAACAGCCTGCAGATGGGCTTTAAAACCTTGGCCATCCAAAAACATTCCAGCGAGGTATGGAACATTTTGGGTGCGGTCAAAACCGAATTCGATAAATTTGGAGACGTCCTTTCCGCCACCCAGCAGCGAATCAATCAGGCCAACGCAGAGCTTGATAAACTCATTGGTACAAGAACAAGAAAAATTCAAAGCAAACTGAGAAATGTCGTAAGTCTCTCCGAGGCAAGCAGCAGGGACATCCTTGGAATCGGAACTGCAGGAGAAGATGAAACGTTAGAAATTGAGCTAAGTGAGGAAGAATAAATATATGGCCATATTCGCAATTGCAGATCTGCACCTCTCCTTTGAAGCTGAGAAACCCATGGACATCTATGGAGGGCAATGGATCAACCACACTGAACGGGTCAGCGAAAATTGGAAGGCGCTGATAAAGCCAGAAGATACAGTCATTATCCCCGGTGATACCTCGTGGGCCCTTCGCTTTGAGGAAGCGATGACAGACTTGAGGTGGATCAGTGAACTGCCGGGCAGGAAGGTCTTCATAAAAGGAAATCACGATCTTTGGTGGAATTCTGTCAGCAAGTTGAACGCACTATTTGACAATATGTTCTTTTTGCAAAATACCTATTATGAAGCAGAAGGCTATGCAATCTGCGGTTCCCGAGGCTGGATCAGTCCCGAGGATGACGAATTTACCGCACATGATGAAAAAATATATAAACGGGAATTGGGAAGACTGAGAATGTCTCTTGAAGCAGCAGCCAAAGCCGGTTATGGGAAAAAGAATAACGGAAGCAAGGGCAAAATTATAGGGGTTCTGCATTTTCCTCCTGCAAATGACAAGAAGAGACGATCTGGATTTACTGAGATTTTTGAAGAATACGGCGCAGAGAAGGTTGTATATGGTCACCTCCATGGAAAAGATGCTTACGGAAACGGACTCCGGGGTATTAAGAATCATATCGAATACATTTTAACATCGACGGATTACTTGAAATGCAAACCGTACAAAATTGTTTGAGATGAAAAATAGAAGCAACGTAGATTGAGGGGGAATGAATGATGAAGAGAGCAGTATTAATCGTACTTGACAGCCTGGGAATCGGAGAAATGCCCGATGCACCCGGATATGGCGATGCAGGAGCCGATACGCTGGGCCATATAGCAGAATCAAAAGCGGATTTAGCAATCCCAAATCTGTTAAGTCTTGGTCTTGGAAATATTGAAGGCGTCACGAAGCTGAAGGCTGATGCAGAACCGAAGGGAGCTTATGGACGTCTTACGGAAATGTCCAAGGGGAAGGATACGATAACAGGTCATTGGGAAATTGCTGGTCTCTATACAGAGATTCCCTTTAAAACCTTTCCTGAGTTTCCAGAGGAATTTATGGAGGCGTTTGAAAAGGAGATCGGTATCGAAACCCTTGGCAATTATGCGGCTTCCGGAACAGAGATCATCGAGGCACTTGGACCTGAGCACGAAAAAACAGGTAAGCCCATCATTTATACTTCGGCAGACAGTGTTTTCCAGATCGCTGCAAACACCGATGTTATTCCGCTGGAGCGCTTGTATCATATCTGCGAAGTTGCCCGCAGGATGCTGGTAGGTGATGTGCAGGTAGGAAGAGTAATCGCAAGACCTTATGTCATACAGGATGGCCAGAGAGTCCGAACCTCGGACCGCAAGGATTACGCGGTTTCTCCCAGTGGAAAAACGGTGATGGATCACATCAAGGATTCGGGAAAGCTGGTCTATGCCATCGGTAAGATCAATGATATCTTTAATGGTCAGGGCGTAAGCCTGTCCGTTCATACGGACAGCAACATGGATGGTGTTGATAAGACCGTGCAGGCTCTGCACGCTGATTTTGAAGGCTTTATCTTCACAAATCTTGTGGACTTTGACTCCAAATACGGCCATCGCCGTGACCCGGTGGGATACGGCAAGTGCCTTGAAGAGTTTGACAACCGGCTTCCGGAAATCATGGGAGCAATGAAAGCAGACGATATCCTGATTTTGTGCGCCGATCACGGAAACGACCCGGTGCACGAGGGCTGGGATCACACCAGAGAATACGTTCCTGTTGTCGTCTGGGGTAAGCGGCTGAAACAGTCCGTAAATCTTGGAACGAGAGCAAGCTTTGCGGATATCAGCGCCACCATCGCCGAGTATTTGTCCGTTTCAAAGTCAGAGATGGGCGAAAGCTTTCTGGGTCTGTTAACTGAATCGTGAAGTTTTACTCAATTGGAGTTTATCGAAATGGATAAAAATTTTTACAATACAATAAGCTTTATGCAGCATTTTCAAAAGCAGAGTCAGTTCCCTGTCTCTGCTTTTTTAAAGGCAGTCAACAGCACACCGATCCACATGCATGACGGTATGGAGCTGCTCTATGTTCTGAGCGGAGCTGCCCAGGTGAAAATCAGTTTTCATACCTTTGAATTAAGAGCCGGAGACTTTTTACTGATCAATCAATTCGAGGTTCATAAAATACAGAAGCTGGAGGAGGAATGTGTCATCCTCTTTCTCCAATGCGACGAAACTATATTTGGTGATGAAGCCAGATTCTTTGCTTTCGATCCCTTTTATTACAGAAATTATCATATCGACCAGGTTGAGATCCTGAAAAAGTCCATGGTGGAGATATATCTATCTCTTGCAAGCGATCAGAGACTTTTGGATGTTCCCGGAGGTATTTCTCTGCCAGCAGACAAGATTTCTGCGATTGACCCGCCCACAGAAAAGGTTTCTTCCATTTCATTGCTTACAGGCAAGATTGCTGCGATCTGTCTCGATCACTTTCAAATGCAGCATTTCAAGATGACCAACAGAGCAGAGAGTCCATTCAGCGGGAGCAATACAAAGCTGGAGCGGGTGGAAAACACAATCCGCTATATATACAAGGAATTTGATCACAAGATTATGCTGCACAAAGTTGCCAAGCGAGAATACATAGATAAATACTATGCTTCTCATCTGATTAAGGCTGGTACCGGTGCACCATTTCAGGAAATGTTGAGTTTGGTTCGCGCAGACAGAGCAGAAGTACTGCTATTGGGAACAGAAATGAATTTGAGCGAAATTGCGGAAGCGGTGGGCTTCTCGTCCTATCAGTATTTTGTAAAGCAATTTCGGTTCTATTTCGGAATGCTTCCACAGGGGTACAGAAAGCAATATCAGCCGCAGACCTATCCGAATATTGCGGAGGAAGACGATCTACTATCCATATCGGAAGAGGATTGGAGACATCAGCTGGCGTCGAAATATCAGATCGCAGAGAAAACAGTTTCTGAGCTGGTTCTGCAAGGATCGGAGATGGAGGAGTTTCTAGGATTTCTGATACAGGAAGGCGTGGCGGAGCGATTCCTCGGCAAGAAAGAACTGGAAGTAAGTAAGATCATATTCCAATTGAAGGAACCACGAATAGTGCAAGATCTGTTATAGAAAAGCCAAGATAGAATATAGGATGGCTTTTTTTTATGTGCTAGAATAGTTGAAATATTCAAAAAAATTAGGAGGAGAAGGAATGAGTAAAAAACTATTTAGCATTTTATTGGTATTGCTGATGATTGCGGGTGCATTCGGCGGATGCGGCGGCGCCGGTAAAGCTGAAACCGCAGAAGCAGCTGATACGGTAATCATTGGTACGATTTATACTGCAGATGACGCGGACACCATTGCGAAAGCAGCGGCGATCAAGGACGGTGTCTATCTTTCCGTGGGCACGGAAGAGGACATACAGAAATACATAGGGGATGATACGGAAGTGATTCGCCTGGAGAGCGGGATGGCGATGCCCGCCTTCTTTGATGCGCATGCTCATGGCCACGAAGGCGGCGTCGGTATGCTCTTTGAAGTGGCCCTTTACGAAGACACTTCTATGGAAGAATATACAAAGAGCATAAGAGCTTTCATTGATCAGAATCCTGATGTGGAGTTTCTCACCGGAGGAGGCTGGGTGAATGGATACTGCCCGCCCGGCGGCCCGACGAAGGAAGTTTTAGACGAAATATCATCAGACATTCCCATCGTAATCAATTCGGGAGATCACCATTCTGTATGGGCGAATTCGAAAGCGATGGAGCTGGCCGGAATCACAGCGGATACGGCGGATGTCCCCGGCGGAGTCATTGAAAGAAATCCGGCTACCGGAGAGCCAAGCGGCACCTTCAGAGAGAATGCCATTGCGCTCTTTGAAAGCAGTATTCCTGACTATACGGTGGAACAGTATAAAGAAGGGATCCTCGCATACCAGCAGGAAGTTTTGACCTACGGAATTACCGCTTATTATGAACCCATGGTAAACCTGGGCGGAAGCGGAAATTTGCTGAAGGCATACAACGAGCTTGATCAGGAAAAGGCACTGAAAATAAGAGTCTATGGCGGTTATCAGATCCTGCCGGATTTGAATCCCATGGCTGAGGTAGAACAATGTGCAGCATTAAAGGAGGAAGCAAAAGGAGGAGATTTTGAGATCACCGGCATCAAGGTGCTTGTGGATGGTGTTGTTGAAGGAAAGACCGCTTATCTTCTGGAGGACTATACCTCTGATCCGGGATTTAAAGGGGAGCCGTTATGGGAGCAGGAACCTCTGAATCAGGCTTTTGCAAAAGCAGATAAACTAGGTCTTCAGATTCATACCCATGCCATTGGTGATGCAGCGGTCAAGATGACGATTGATGCTTATGCATATGCTGCTGAAAAAAATGGATCGCGGGAAAACCGTCATGCCATCACCCACCTCCAGGTCGTGGATCCCGCTGATATCAAAAGAATGGCGGATCTGAAGATTGTAGCGGTTACCAACCCCTATTGGTTCTGTAAGGAGCCTGGCTATTTCTATGAACTTGAAATGCCTTATCTGGGTGAGGCACGGGCAAATGCGGAATATCCTATGAAGTCTTTCTTTGATGAAGGGGTTGTAGTTTCAGCAGCCAGTGACTATCCCGTGACAATCCCATCAATCCCGCTTGCAGACATCCAAACCGGTATCACTAGATGCGATCGAATGGGAGATCCTGCTACCCTTCAAAATCCTGAACAGAGAGTAACACTCGTTCAGATGCTTAGGGCCAATACCATCAATGCTGCGTATCAAAATTTTGCCGAAGATCAATTGGGTTCGGTAGAAGCGGGTAAGAAGGCTGATCTCATTATTCTTGACAAGAATCTCTTTGATACAGATCCATTTAAAATATCAGATGTTACCGTTTTGAAAACCATCATGGGGGGAAATACTGTGTTCAGTTTATAAAAAGCAAATAAATGGACATAATGATGAAATTCTAATATAATATCTTTACAAAACCAAATTATTTCAGCGCTGGTATTTGCTGCGGCCAAAAAAAGGCTCGCAGGGAGGCCGGCGCTGTGGTGATGTTTGAAGGAAAGGGGTTAATGAAATTATGAATATGAATGACATCATATATAAAAAGAGAGAGGGGCAAACCCTCACCAAGGATGAAATCGAATATTTTGTCAGTGGTTACACGGAGGGGACGATTCCCGATTATCAGGCTTCTGCGCTTTTAATGGCCATCTTTCTGAAGGGGATGAGCAGGGAAGAGACCTATGACCTTACAAGAGCCATGAAATACTCGGGAGACATTGTTGATCTTTCTGAAATCAAAGGGGTCAAGGTGGATAAACACAGCACCGGCGGAGTGGGTGACAAAACGACGCTCATCGTTGGGCCCCTCGCTGCAGCATGCGGCGTACCCATCGCAAAGATGTCCGGCAGAGGTCTTGGCTTCACCGGAGGTACGGTAGATAAGATGGAAGCTATCCCCGGATTCCGAACAACGGTAGAAGCGGGAGATTTTATCAACCTGGTCAACAGCGTTGGCCTGTCAGTTATCGGACAGACAGCCCATATCGCACCGGCAGATAAAAAGCTGTATGCTCTGCGCGACGTAACTGCAACAGTTGACAATCTTAGTCTGATTACTTCAAGCATCATGAGCAAGAAGCTTGCTTCCGGCAGTGATGCTATTGTTCTCGACGTAAAATGCGGAAACGGTGCATTTATGGAACGCTATGAAGATGCTTGTGAGCTTGGAAGCCTCATGGTAGATATTGGCAAGGCAGATGGAAAAAGAACCATTGCAGTTGTAACGGATATGAGCCAGCCCCTCGGATTAGCTGTAGGGAACAGCCTTGAGGTCATTGAGGCCATTGAGACTCTAAAAGGAAATGGACCGGAGGATATTACTGAATTGTCCTTAGGGCTAGCCTCCTATATGATCTATCTCGGCGAGAAAGCTGCTTCCCCTGAAGAAGGATACCTGGCGGCTAAGGAAGCTCTGGCAAGCGGCAGGGCACTGAAGAAGCTGGAGGAATTTATTGCAGGTCAGGGAGGAAATCCCGGTGTGACATCTGATTATACACTGTTTCCTCAATCAACGTGCAAATCAGAGGTCCTTGCAGAAGCTGACGGCTTCGTTGGCAGCATTGAAGCAAAATCCATCGGCCTGGCATCGCAGCATTCCGGTGCAGGCAGAGAAACCAAAGAGGATACCATCGACCTCTCCGCAGGCATCCTTCTGGCAAAAAAAGTTGGTGCTGCAGTGAAAAAAGGAGAACTCCTTGCCACTGTTTTCGGTACAGATCAGGGACGGGTTGATAAAGGCGCCCTAGAGGCAGCCAAGGCATTTCATATTCAGCCTGCCGCTCCGGAAAAAGGGATCTTAATCAAACGGATCATTGAATAATTCTGCGGATTTTTATCCAGGGATCGTTACCTGGGATCAGATGAATTTATAAAATCAAAGAGAGTATATTTCCATGAATCAATTAGCAGATCCGTCCGTTGATCTATTGTTAAATCAACGGAACAGTAATTTTATAAAAGAGCGAAAAAAGCTGGCCATTGTTACTGGTTCAGAAGCTACAAAGGAAACCCTTTGCAGTCAGATGAAGTATTATCTGGAAGATTGCGTCGATATCGAAGGTTATTCAGAGGAAGTCATGGTGAAAGACCCCATACAGGCGGACCTGGTGGTGATGAGTTCCAAAATTCTTTCTGAGGAGATGGCGGAATATGTCAGTCCTGAATGTCCGGTTTTGATTGCAAAACGGTCTCTGAATATTGAAAACATCGAGAAATTATTTGGTATCCCCAAGGGTACCAGTGTTTTCTTTGTCAATGATATCAAAGAGAATGCCGTTGGCTGTATTGAAGCACTTCAGGAAATCGGTATTGATTATCTCGAACTGATTCCCTACTATCCCGGCTGCAGAATTTACCGAAATGCTAATATCGCCGTTACTGCTGGAGAAATGGCTTTGGTGCCTGATCACGTAGAAAAAGCCATCGATCTGGGAGCGCGAATCATTGACATTTCCAGCATTGTTGAAATTTTGAAGCTTCTGGATTTGATGGATCAAAAGCTGAGCCTTGTATCTGAAAAATATAAAGAGACCATGATCCGTTTCAGCAATCATCTTTATCATCTCTTTAATGAAGCATCCAGTATGAATCAATATTTGGCGAGGATTCTCAATCAGATCAATGACGGAATCATCGCTTATTACGGCAGTGGTATTATCTCGATCTTTAATGAGAAAAGCAGAGAGATCTTTGGTGCTGCTTCAGCAGGGGATTTGATCCATAATGTGATTGCGGATTCATCCATCAAAGAGTATCTGCTTGCAGAAGAGGATCTGTCAGACCGATTGTTTCGATTGAACCAAGAAGACCTTATTATCAGCAAATTTCGAATCGACAAACTGGACACTACTGTCTGTACCATAAAAAATACGAAAGAAAATAAAGATATTGAGGTAAAGCTAAGACAGGACTTGATTCGCAAAGGTTATATCGGGAAATATCGGTTTTCGGACATTGCAGGGAATTCTACCGTGATTTCTGATGCGGTACATATTGCAAAGAAGCTTGCCAAATCCGATCTCAATATTTTGATCTATGGGGAAAGTGGTGTTGGTAAGGAATTGTTCGCAAGCGCCATTCACAATGAGTCCCTGCGCAATCGGGGGCCGTTTGTTGCCATCAATTTCAGTGCCATTTCTGAGGATTTGATTGAGAGTGAGCTATTCGGCTACGAAGAAGGGGCATTTACCGGAGCAAAGAAAGGCGGCAGGCTGGGGATCTTTGAACAGGCCAATCAGGGAACCATATTTCTTGATGAGATCGGAGATATCTCCCTTCGCATTCAGGCAAGGCTTCTTCGTGTTCTACAAGAAAAAGAAATTCGCAGAGTGGGCGGGAGTGAAAATATTCCCATTGATGTTAGGGTAATTGCAGCTACAAATAAGAACCTGGTTCAGATGTGCAGGGACGGAAGCTTTCGTGAGGATTTGTATCATCGGCTGAAAAAATTTTATTTGAAGGTACCGCCTCTTCGAGAGAGGTGTCAGGATATTGAGGTTTTGGTTCATCATTTTTTAAAGAAGCATGGTCGGGGCCGTCTTCAGATTTCTGCTGAAGTTATGGAAACCCTGAGAATGAACCGTTGGAACGGAAATGTGAGAGAGCTCGAAAATGTCATGGAGTATTTCATCGCTGTGTGTGACACCGGTACAGTAAGGATGAGTGATTTGCCTGAGGATTTTTTTGACGAGTCAGTGATGGGTCATGGGGGGCAGAATACGGAGTCAGCCACAGTCCGCGGGATTCAAAATCCTATGATGATAGATCATGATGCTTCAGGAATACAGACTCGGAATGACGACGCTGAGTATACGACATACAGTGAAGCACTGTGTCAGCGAGGAAATCTGGAGGAATACCTGTTTTTTCTAAAGTTAATTAAAGAGTACACGGACAGGGGACAGACTATCAGCAGAAAGACCATGGCGGAGGATGCCAAGAATCGGTTTCCCTACCTCACAGAGGAACGGGTTAGAAAGAGGACCGACGACCTTCAGGCATTGAAGCTGATTACAAAATCAGCCGGCAGGGTTGGCATGAGACTGACGATAAACGGGCTGAAATACGTGAACTATAACACCCAATAAACCCCAATTGATCCCGAGGTTTGAAATGAATATGGAAGAATACCTTTCTGATTTTTCTGAAAAAAGGCCGTAGTTCAAGGGTTTGAACCGGCTTTTTTTCTTTTATGTTGAGATTCTTATTTTTGGCATATGGTTTGCTATATAGAATGCATATCCCTGAAAACCAATCGCATCCTTTGATACGATTATCGGGGAAAATTCAATTAAGGAGGAAGATCATGAAAAAAGAAGAAAAAAATCTTCAAAGCCTGGAAAGCAAACTAACAAGGTTTCAGGCACCACACACATACGCGATTATCTTTTTTGTTATTATTGCAATGTGGCTGCTTACCTTTGTAATTCCTGCAGGTAAGTTTACGACGCACGAGGTGGAGTACACCGATGCCAGTGGTGCGGTAAAGACTAAGACTGTATTGATGGCAGAAACCTTCCGCTACGCTTATAACTTCGATACAGAAAAGCTGTCAGCTTCGCTGAATACCTTAAGCAGCGATGCAGCGAAACTGGAGGAACTCGGGGTGGATCCTGCAGCTCTGTCTGATTTCCTTGCTACAGATCAGGCTTCCTGGTCGCAGGATGCACTTGACGCAGTAGGACTGACAGATCCAGTGCTGTACGACCTTTTCGGAGACAGCATCTATGATATGAGTCAGAAATTACATAATACTGCAACTCTTTGGGGAACCGATGATTACGGCGGGTTCGGCGTACTCAACTACCTCTTTGAAGGCCTTGTCACTGGTGACAAGTACGGATCTGCAATCGGTATCGTTGCCTTGATCCTCGTCGTTGGAGGCGCCTTCGGTATCATCATGAGAACCGGTGCAGTTGAGGCAGGTATTTATGCCTTTATCAAAAAATCCAGAGGCCTGGAGCGTTACTCTCTGCCGCTGCTTTTCTTCCTCTTCGCACTGGGCGGAGCAACCTTTGGAATGTCTGAGGAATGTATTCCTTTTGCCATGGTAATGGTACCTTTTGTCATTGCTATGGGTTATGACTCAATTGTTGCCATAACGGTGACCTTCGTTGCGGCACAGGTTGGAAATGCCACTTCGTGGATGAACCCGTTTGGTGTAGCGGTAGCACAGGGTATCGCTGAAATTCCAATCCTTTCTGGTGCTCCGTTCCGTATCACCATGTTTGTGGTAATAACGGCTGCTGCTGCTGGATATATGATGTTCTATGCAGAAAAAGTCAGAAAGAATCCTCATCACTCAGCAGTTTATGAAATGGACGCTTATTTCAGAAATAAGATCACCGAGGAAAGCGAAGGCGTTCACAGCGAATTTAAGCTGGGACACAAGCTTGTTCTCCTCGACATGGCGGCTGTTTTAATTTGGATCGTTTGGGGAGTTACTCAGAAGGGGTATTACATCCCAGAAATCGCATCCCAGTTCTTTGTAATGGGCTTTGTAGCAGGTGTCATTGCAATCATCTTTAAACTCAACGGAATGACTGTCAACGAGATGGCATCCGCCTTCCAGAGCGGTGTTGCGGATCTTGCAGGAACAGCGGTAGTCGTTGGTATGGCAAAAGGAATCCTGCTGGTACTCGGCGGTTCCGATGCTACGGTAGCATCTTCCCTGAACACAATTCTCTATGGGATGGGTACAGCAATCGGCGGACTGCCGGTGGTAATGACCGGCTGGCTCATGTACGTGTTCCAGAGCTTATTCAACCTTGTTGTAACTTCCAATTCCGGCCAGGCAGCACTGACAATGCCGATTATGGCTCCGCTTGCCGATATCGTCGGCGTATCCAGACAGGTTGCAGTTCTTGCTTATCAGCTGGGATCTGGATTTGTAGATGCGTTTACTCCTTGTTCTGCAAGCTTACTTGGTGTTTTGGGCGTTGCGAGAATCAACTGGATGAAATGGGCGAAGTTCCAAATCAAAATGCAAGGGTTCCTCTTCCTTTTAGGAAGCATCTTTGTTATCATTGCTGTATCCATTAATTTCTCGTAATTTCTTTTGAGGGAGACTAGAACATGATCACAATTATTCGAAATGCGAAGGTCTATCAGCCAGAAGAGGCAGGCAGGAAGGACATTTTGCTGATTGACGGTAAGATAGGGGCTGTTGCTGAGAACATTTCCCTGGAAATAAAGAATGCGGACGGACTCCTTAGTGAAATTGATGCTACCGGTATGATTGCAGTACCTGGTTTCATTGATTCACATACCCATATGACGGGGGGAGGCGGCGAAGGCGGGTATCGAACCAGAACGCCGGAAGCAGTACTGACTGATTTCACGATGGCAGGAATTACAACTGCTGTCGGTTGTCTTGGCACGGATGGGGTCACCAGAAATATGATATCCCTTCTCGCAAAGGCAAAAGGACTGGAGGAAGAAGGACTCAGCACCTATATTTATACAGGATCTTATCATGTGCCCCCTGTTACAGTGACGGGGGAAGTTATGAAGGATCTTCTCATCGTAGATAAGATCATCGGTATTGGGGAAATCGCTGTTTCTGATCATCGTTCTTCCCAGCCAACACTTTCTGAGTTCCAACGGCTTGCAGCAGATGCACGAGTTGGAGGTATGCTTTCCGGAAAGGCAGGAATCCTGAACATTCATCTTGGAGATGGAAGCAGGATGCTGGATTTGATTTTGCAGACGGTGGAACAGACAGAAATTCCCATTACCCAGTTTCTGCCCACCCATATCAACAGAAACAGGGAACTCTTTGAGGAAGGAATCCTCTATGCGAAGAAAGGCGGGTACATCGATTTTACCGCCAGCAACGATCCGGTTTTCTGGGAGGAGAAATACGGAGAGGTCAGAACCTGCACGGGAATTAAAAGACTTCTTGATGAGAATATTTCTCAGGATCAGTTTACGATTTCATCCGATGCACAAGGCAGCCTTCCACTTTTCAATGAAAAAATGGAATTTGTTGGCCTTGGTGTGGGTAAGCCGGAATGCATTCTGAAAGAGATCAGGGCAGCTGTGCTGGAATATAAGATTCCCCTGGAGGTTATGCTCAGGGCTGTAACTGTTAATCCTGCCAGAATACTGAAACTTACAGGAAAAGGTAGAATCGAAGCTGGCTTTGATGCAGATCTTTGCCTTCTTGATGAGGCGGAACTGATATTGGACACCGTTTTCTGTAAAGGGAAAAGGATGGTTTATGATGGCCATCCTGAAGTATATGGAACCTTTGAGAACGTGAAGTAGAAAACCTTTATCACCACATGAGAGCATGAAGTAGAAAACCTTCTTGTTTGTCTAATGAAACACTGAAAATAGTCATAAAACCCCCTGACCATCCATATCTTTATATCGAGAAGGAGACTTTTCCATCTCAATATAACGCAGAGATGCAAGAAAGATTTTCCTGAGCTGAAAATTTTCTGCACAGCGTTAAAGAAGATTGATGCGAGGGGGTTTTAACGTTGCTTCGACATACAGAACGATTTTTACAATACGGCAGAAAAACTGCGTATCTTTTGGTAGCGGCGCTGATTATCGGACTGCTGCCTATCGTAGTATACGCTGAAGATGAATTTACAGATGAACCAATCCTGGAAATGATATCAACTGCTGTGGAACCGGAGCCCACGGTGCTGCCTACCTCCATTACAGGCGGAGCAGTGAATATGACGGTAGATGCTAAATCAGCAGTGCTGATTGATGCTGGCAGCGGTACGGTTCTGTTCGATCAAAATTCTCATGAACGGCTGCCGCCTGCGAGTGTTACAAAGGTAATGACCATGCTTCTGATCATGGAAGCGGTGGAGCGCGGACAGATGAACCTGGATGATAAGGTCACGGTCAGTGAAAAAGCTGCAAGTATGGGCGGAAGCCAGATGTATATGGAACCCGGTGAGCAGCAGACTCTTGAAACCTTACTGAAGGGAATCGTAATCGCCAGCGCAAATGATGCCTGTGTGGCAGCGGCTGAATACCATTCGGGTACAGTAGAGATCTTTGTTGAGAACATGAATAAAAAGGCCAAGGAGCTGGGAATGGTAGACACAAATTTTGTAAATACCAACGGTCTTCCGGTAGCCAATCATTATTCCAGTGCATATGATATAGCATTAATGTCGAAAGAACTCATAAAGCATGAAAAGCTTCAGGACTGGTTCAAGGTCTGGATGACGAATATCACAGTAGGGCTGCCGGGAAAGAAACAGACCGAGCTGGGACTTACCAATACCAACCGCCTCATCAAAACCTATCCGGGGGCCAATGGAATTAAAACAGGCTTTACCCAGGAGGCAGGATACTGTTTATCAGCGTCGGCAGTAAAGGATGATTTAAACTTGATTGCTGTCATTATGGGAAGCCCGACATCGAAAATTAGATTTGCTGAAGCCGCAAAGCTTCTGGATTACGGATTTGCAAATTATGATTCTGTCAAGCTTGCAGAAAAGGGCGAGCCAATGGGAAAAATCGTCATTGAAAAGGGTGCGCCTGACATGATTGACGCTGTTGCCCCGGAACAGATCAGCATACTGGTCAAAAAAGGGGAAAAAGACGGAATCCGCGGTGAGCTAGAATTAAACGCTAAGATATCGGCACCGATCACAATGGGTGATAAAATCGGAGAATTGGTCATATATAAGCAGGATAAGGAAATCGCAAGGCACCCTTTGGTTGCGGCAGAAAACGTTGAGAAGGCAGGACTGATGCAAATTTATTTCAGGATGTTAAAGACATTGATCTAATACTAAGGAAACGCTGATGAAGCGCTTCCAAAATTCGAAGGAGGGTGCCCAGCTCGCATATCAGAATGAAGTGAGCACCGTGGGAACCAATGGTTTCAAGCGGAGCGGCGCCAGCCGCCAAGGGGGTAAAGGATAGAATGAATGAATACGTAATAGCTTTTTCATCTTTTTATAGGGCTGTCTATGCACAAGAAAAGCTACAAGAAAACAGGATCCGATCAACGCTTAAGAAGCTGCCGCCGGATCTTCTGCGAACCTGCGGATATGCTGTCTTTCTGAAAACTAATTCAATTAACAGTGCAATTGACATCCTCGATAAAAGTCAGATTACCTCAAGAGGAATCTATATGATTGAGTATGAAAATGGCGCAATTAAATACAAACAGATTGCTTAGTGTCTTAAGGCCGTGGATTATACCACGGTCTTTTTTTGCTCAGGAAAGATTTCAAATTTATAAAGCTGATTTCTAAAGGGTACGCGCTTAATAAATGAAAAATTAACAAATAATTAACACCCTATTTAATTGATAATTGTTGCAATGGCAAAAATATGGGGGTATAATAAATCAACAAAAATATACAAAATTATCCGACTGCACCTAATTTATAACGAATTATGCAATAAAATGAAGTTCTTGTAATATAATGCTGAAATTCAACAAATTTTGATTTCGAATGATTACAGCATTTCAAAGCACGTGATTTACCAATATTTCTGATAGGGCAGGAGAATCGATCTATGAGCAGCATATATGAAAGACTATTCAGAAGTACTTCTGTAGAGCCGGATAAAGAACCTTCGTTAAGAAGCGACAGCATGGAAAAGCCCAGGCACACAGGGAATAAGCGTCTCGGAGATTTACTTGTTGAAAACGGAACGCTTAAGAAGGAACAATTGACAGAAGTGCTGATTAAGCAAAAGAATTCTAACAAGCGTCTTGGGGAACTTTTAATTGAAGAAATGATGGTGACCGAAGAGCAAATCCTTGAAACACTCGAGCAGCAGTTTGGCTTGGACAGGGTTCACCTGGATCGAATCAATATTGATAAGCAGGCTGTGCTCTCCGTTCCGGAAAGCCTGGCTTCTAAATACACACTGATCCCCATCGGAGTTGAAGGCGAAAAGATCAGGGTTGCTATCGCAGACCCTCTAAATATCTTTGCTTTGGATGATGTGAAAATCGCTTCAGGATACGAGGTGGAAGTGGTCATCGCATCCAGACATGAGATTCTAAAATACATCGACCGTTTTTATTCCAGCCAGTTTGCACAGAAAGCCGCCGAAGAGCTTTCAAAAGAACATCGGCAGGAGGAAGAACGACACGCACGAACTGATGAGTCAATCGATATTAAAGATGCTCCAGCCGTTAAGCTGGTGGATTCCATCATAAAGGAAGCCGTAAAGAGCAACGCCAGCGATATTCATATAGAACCCTTCGAAGATTACATCAAAATACGAAACCGTATTGACGGAGAACTTCGTGAAACCATGAGATCAGGAAAAGGTGCCTTAGGGGCGCTCATCACCCGAATCAAGATCATGGCAGATCTTAATATTGCCGAAAAAAGGCTGCCTCAGGATGGCAGAATCATTACCCGGGTTGACAATTTGGATATTGATTTGAGAGTTTCCGTTCTGCCTACCGTCTACGGGGAAAAAATTGTGATCAGAATTTTAAAACGTGATAGTTTTCTTGTCTCCAAGCATGACATGGGACTGCAAGAGCATGAGCTAATCTTGCTAAACCGTATGATCAAACACCCTCACGGGATTATTCTCGTTACCGGGCCCACCGGCAGCGGAAAATCCACTACTCTATATTCAATTCTCAACGATCTGAATACACCCAACAAAAATATTATAACGGTGGAAGACCCTGTGGAATATGTTCTGGAGGGCATCAATCAGGTTCATGTCAACACAAAAATAGGAATGACTTTTGCGACAGGTTTGCGATCCATCTTGAGGCAGGATCCTGATATTATTATGATCGGAGAAATCAGAGACATGGAAACTGCTGAAATTGCAATTCGATCAGCAATCACAGGCCATCTGATTCTCAGCACCATGCATACCAATGATGCTCCTTCCACTGCCGTAAGGCTTGCAGATATGGGGATTGAACCGTATCTTGCTGCGACTTCCCTTGTAGGCGTAATCTCTCAGCGTCTGGTGAGGCGAATCTGCCCGGAGTGCAGAGCTGCATATGAAGCAACTTCCCGTGAAAAGATCATTTTGAATCATTCCATGGATTCACCCTTGACCCTTTATCGCGGCAAGGGCTGTCCGCGGTGCGGCAATACCGGATATTCAGGAAGAGTTGGTGTCTATGAGATTATGGAGATTTCAAAAGAACATCGGGAGATGATTATGGAAGGCAAAAGTTCAGACGAACTTCGTAATTTAAGTATTGAAAAAGGAATGAGGACGTTGCGAACTTCCTGCGACGAGTTGGTTCTAAACGGAACCACAACGGTTGACGAACTGGCGAAGATTACATATCTAAAGGATTAGGAGAAACAGAATGGTTCGATTGGAAGAATTGCTGGAAGAAGCTCTTGATAGAAAAGCGTCCGACATCCATATAACAGCTGGTTTACCCCCGATGCTGCGAATTTATGGAAAACTTGTTCCGTATGGAGGCGATTCGCTGCTTCCCGAGGATACAAGCCGACTGCTTAAGGAAATCGTGACACAGGAACAATATGAACAGTTTCAAAGACAGGGAGAGTATGATCTGTCATGGGCCAGACCGGGTGTAAGCAGATTCCGGGTCAATGCTTTTCGTCAGAGAGGCAGCGACGCCATTGTGATTCGGGTGATCGCATTTTCAGTACCAACTTTGGAAGAATTGGAGATGCCTGACATCTTGAAGGAATTAGCTGGAAAAACCAGGGGACTGATTCTGGTAACAGGGCCTACGGGGAGCGGAAAATCAACTACCCTCGCGGCTATGATCAATGAGATCAATTCTACTAGAGAGGTACATGTACTGACGCTAGAGGACCCCATAGAGTATTTGCACAAACATAAACGAAGCATCGTAAATCAACGAGAAATCGGTCATGATACAAAAAGTTATGCCAATGCGCTCAGAAGCGCCATGCGGGAGGATCCCGACGTAATCCTTGTAGGTGAGATGCGAGATCTTGAGACCATCAGTATCGCTGTAACCGCCGCGGAAACCGGTCATTTGGTGCTGTCAACCCTCCATACCGTGGGGGCATCAAAGACCATCGATAGAATTGTGGATGTGTTCCCTCCTTATCAGCAAAAGCAGATTATGGTTCAGCTTTCGGCGGTGCTTGAAGGAGTCGTTTCCCAGCAGCTCATTGAACGGTTTGATGAGGAAGGCAGGGCGTGCGCTATGGAGATTATGCTCGGTACCTCTGCAATCCGTAATCTGATCCGGGAAGGAAAGACACATATGCTTGATTCCTCCATCCAGACAGGAAACAAATATGGCATGAAATCCATGGATATGTCATTGGCAGAGCTTGTTAAAAAAGGACTCATTTCTGAAGACGAAGCAAATCTCTATTGTGTTGATAAGGAAATGCTCAGGAAGTTTCTTCAAAATTGTTGATATGAGGTGGCACGATGCCGATTTATGAATATGAAGCGAAAACATTAAAGGGAATGTCTCTGAAAGGGAAACTGGAAGCAGTCAGTGAAGCGGCCGCTGCGGATGCGCTTAGAGAAAAGGGATATTATCCGATCCGATTAAGGCCTTTTAAGGCTTCCTCCAATATAGAGCTGTCCAAGCTGCAACGAGTAACCTTAAAGGATATCGCAATTTTTTGCAGACAATTTTCCGTTGTGATCAACGCGGGAATCAGTGTGCTCCGAAGCCTTGAGATCGTCAAGGAACAGACTGAGAACAAGCGCTTGAAGGATGTGCTCGATGAAGTCTTTTCCGATGTTCAGAAAGGCAGGTCGCTCTCTGATTCGATGAAACGGCACAGTGTTTTTCCGGACATGCTTGCAGACATGATTACCGTAGGGGAATCCAGTGGTACTTTGGACATCATCTTTGAACGGATGGCGGTCTATTACGATAAGGAAAATTCTCTGAACCAAAAGATTAAGGGTGCTATGACGTATCCGGCGGCAATCAGCATCTTTGCTATTTCTGTTGTGATTCTGCTTGTGACAAAGGTGCTTCCAACGTTTGTTACCATGCTTTCTCAGTCGGGAACGATGCTGCCTCTGCCAACCAGAATTCTGCTTGGACTCAGCAGTTTTCTGACGAATCAGTGGTACATAGTGATTCTTATCATCATAGCGGTTTTCTTTGCATATCGCACCTACTCGTCAAGCAGTCAGGGAAGAAAGACACTGGATCTTTTCAAAATGAAAGCCCCGATCTTCGGGAAGCTATATTCTAAAATATTAACCGCGCGTTTTGCACGAACCTTCGGTACTCTGATGGGCAGTGGGGTACCCCTTCTGAACAGCATACAAATCTGCGCCGACGTGGTAGGAAATGCTGTCATACGAGAAGCACTGGATTCCACGACAGATGAGTTGAAAAAGGGACTGAGTGTAGGGGAAACCCTGACCGCTCGTGGAATTTTCCCCGTGATGCTGACTCAAATGATCAAGATCGGAGAAGAGGCAGGAACGCTGGACGCAATCTTGGAGAAGACAGCATCTTTTTACGACGGCGAGGTGGATACTGCGACCTCACAACTGACGGCGCTCATCGAGCCGGTGATCATCGTAATTTTAGCTGTTGTTGTAGGATTTATCATCATGTCTATCATCCTGCCCATGTTTTCCATGTACGATGTTGTTAATATGGGCTAAAGCAGTACTGATGATAGGAAAGGTGCATTGCTGACTGCAGTGCGCATTGAAAGAATCAGCACTGTCATCACGCAGAGCTAAGGGTGGGGAAGCAAGGCTTGACCAGGAGATTGGCTGGATCAATGCGCGTTTCCTTAGCTAAACATACATATTAATTATCCCAGAATCTTAATTTTAGGAGGACACAAGGACTATGAAAAAGAACATGCTGAAGAACAGAAAGAAAAAAGGCTTTACCCTCATCGAACTCATTGCCGTTATCGCGATCCTGGGCATTTTGATTGCAGTGATAGCTCCCCGTATGACGGGCTATACCGACAGTGCAAAGGTATCAAAGACGAAGGCTAACGTTAAGACACTGGTAACAGCAATAGAGGTTTATAATTCAACAGCCAAGGATGTACCAGTCGATGTGGATACTACCGTTGCTGATATGATTGATGGGGAAGCAGATGCTGATACAGATCTGGATGGTGATACCAATGCGATTGATACACTAAAGGAAACAGCTAAAAGCATTAGTGAAGGGGATGATGCGATAGAAACAACGACTACATATGAGAACTTATTGGATGCACTTGATGAGGATGTAACAACCTACGGAGGCATCAAGGCTGTATTGTAGAAAGAATCGATCCGCTAAAACCACCCTCAGGAGGCGCTGTGATCACGATCTTTATATTCTTATCAGGCTTGCTGGTGGGAAGTTTTTTGAACGTTTGTATTTACCGAATACCGGGAGGGGAGTCTATTTCCTTCCCTCCTTCCCATTGTACGGGCTGCGGCGGCAGGATTAAGCCCTACGACTTGATTCCGCTGCTGAGCTATGCTGTACTTGGCGGAAAATGCCGCTTCTGCGGCTGCTCCATATCGCTTCAGTATCCGTTGGTAGAGCTCTTGACAGGGCTTCTGTTTACAGCGCTCTATCTGAAATTTGGACTGACCTTTGCCCTTTATAAAGGCATGATTTTCTTCGGCTTTTTGATTGTCGTCAGCATAATCGACCTGAAGACAACCGATATTTATTTTAGAGTGACCCTGCCCGGTATTCTAATCGGATTGATTCTTGCAGGAGCCGGATATTCCCTAACACTGCAGAGCGGGTTTTGGAGTTATGTCATCGGCGGTCTTGCAGGAGGAGGCCTGATTGCGGTGCTGATCCTTCTGACAGGCGGAATGGGGTGGGGAGACGCAGAGCTTTGCCTGCTTTGCGGGCTGTATCTTGGACTTTCGTTGACAGCAGCGATGCTCCTGATTGCTTTTGTAACAGGAGGAATTGTTGGGATCAGCCTGATTCTGTTGAGAAAAAAAGGGCGGAAGGATATGATCCCTTTTGGTCCTTTTCTTGCGGCTGGTTCGGCGATTGCCTACCTGTTCGGACAGGAGCTGGTGCAATTTTACATGATTTATTATGATTCGTTTTTTTAATGGATGCAGGAAGAAGTGAGGGTTATACGACCATGTACGCAAACAGATTGGTTGCCGATATCAGTGATGGCATGATCAAACTCTTGTATGGCACAAGGAACAAGATTAAGGCATTTGGGCTGATCCCGATTCCTAAAGAGAGTGTAACGGAAAGCAGAATCGTCAATATCGATGCGATCCGTTCTGAAATCCAGGATTTTTTGCTAGATAAAAACATCAAGTCAAAGCAAATCTCCTATGTGATCAATGGGCAGGGACTGGTCATCAGGAATATAGAGCTGCCCGCTATCAGCGAAAAAAATACAGAGGAGTCCGTCCGATGGGAGCTGAATCGCAATTTGCCAGAGGAGGGGAAGGATTATTATATCGATTATCAAATCGCAGGAAGTACAGGTTCTGGAAAATCCAGAATTCTAAAAACTCTGGCTGTTGCCGCTCCTGTGGAAAGAATTGAACAATATGTGGAACTAACAGACAGTCTCAATTTAAAGCTGCTGTCAGTGGATATCTTTGGAAACAGCGTCGCCAGAGTCTTTGGAAAAAACAAGAACGGGAAAGAAGACAACGGAATCGGCGTCATATATATTGGAGCAGAAACTACTAGAATGTGTATTATTGAGAAAGGAAATCTAGCGGTTGAACGAGAGGTTCCCTTCGGAATCGAAAATCTGGTTCGGGAAATTATGAAGAAAAAGGAGATTGGGGAGTACGAAGCCAGAGTATATCTAACAGAGCAGTTCGGATTTCAAGAGGCTGGAGACGAAAATGAAGTGAATGAACGGCTGAAGTACCTCATGGACAATGTGTTTTCCTCTTTTCAAAAGGTCATTCAATTTCATAACACGGGAAGAACCAGAAAAAATCTGGACGAGATTTTTATCATCGGACTGGGCGCTGCAATCCCGGAGCTGGATCGTTATCTCACAAGAACCCTTGGGATGGCAGCTACAGCAGTGCGGGATCCAATTCATATTGGGAGGAAGATCTCATATCCCTCAGACTTTAATTTTATGCACTATGCTGGTACATACGGCATGCTGTTAAGGAGGGAAAAATAGATGGCGGAATTGAATCTGATTCCTTATCGAATGAAGGAAGAGCAGCGGAAACGATACCGTGTAAGACAGTATGCTGCTGCGGGTATCATCATCTTCTGTGTTCTGTTTCTGGGACTATATTTTCCCATGGGAACCTTGCTTTCCCTTCAGACTGAAGAAGCTGCACTGCAAAGCCAGATCGATGCACAAAAGAGTGTTATTGAAGAAAACCAAAGGTTAAAAACACAGACGCAGCAGTTAAAGCATTACATACAGCAGGTGGACAAGCTTGATGTAGAAGGTGCATCCTCTGTCGAGCGGATTAGGGGGCTGGGAGTATACATGCCTTCAGGAATCAAGCTCATTTGGCTGAATTATACCGAAACAGAACTGTCTATGGAGGGCGCTTCCACTGACTATAGTGATATCGGAGAATTTGCAGCAAATCTCCAGATGTCAGATGAATACAGCAATGCGGTAATCTCAGAGATTAAGCGGGAGGACTCTGAATCCAGCTATCATTTTTTATTGTTGGTGAAGCAGGGAGGCAGATCTGATGAAAAATCTGACAACTAGAGAAAAATATTTGATCATTCTGCTGGGGATTACATTTCTGCTCTTTCTTTATACAAAAATGTTTTTGCTGCCTGTACTGGAAAAAATCAGTTTGAGCAGCCAGGCCATTGCGGAGGACCGGATTCAGGTCGCTGAGCTTACTGCCATGAAAACGACAAACGAAACCCTGAGAGAATCTTTGGAAACATTAAAAAAAGAACATGAGGAAGCCTTGTTTCAGCTGCCGGAGCATCCCCGCAACCCAGAAGTAGCATATAGCCTGAAGCCGCTGGCGGATATCAGCGGGGTAACGCTTTTAAGTGTTTCTTTGGGAGATGGTGTGCAAATCAGCAGCAAAGAGCAGAAGGCGCAAGTCGAAGAAGAGGCGCCAGAGCAGAAGGAGAGTGGAAATGACGGTTCTGCTTCAGAAGAGCAGAAAAATGCTCTGATTTTCAGTATGCCTGTTACCATTGAAGGAGAAGCCGGCAGTTATGGCGATATTATGAAGTTTGCTGATCAGCTTGAAAAAGAGAAACGCTTTACGAAAATCAAATCACTGAACATTGATGCCCAGGAGGAAACAAGAAGAAGTGGAAGCATTGTTGGTCAGAAGCTGAAGGTCAATATCAGCGTTGATTATTATTATACAAACAGCTCGAGTGAAAAGCCTTCCTATTATTTCAACAACGGAAGCTATGGAAAAGACGATCTGTTCCGTTAACAGATTATGAGAATCAGCAGGGTGAAACGAAATGCGAACGATATGGAATAACCGAAAAAAGGGATTCACACTGATTGAACTGATGGTTGCAATCACCATTCTGGCTATCATTTACCCTGCCATCGCTTCGGCGTTTGTCACGGCGCAAAAAACCATGGAGGACGAAAATTCAACGCTGGAGACCTTGACGCAAGCACAGTATTTGGTACAAAGTCTTCAAGTCCAAAGACGGGAAGGAATGGAAACCATATACGGGAAATATAAAGAATCTGGTCATGAACGTGCATCGCTATTTCTTTATTACACCGATAACGATGAAATCGCAAGTGCGGTAGAACAGATGGCTGATCCAGAGCTTGCAGCGTCTGACATTGATCATGTGCTGGAAGCCTTAGCAGTGGAAGCGGATGCTTCGAAAGCCAAGGAAGCAATGGCGTCTGCCTCCATCGATCGGCGCTATGCAGCTCACATTTTAATCCAGCCGGATCTGCAGCCTGACAGTGAAGAACAAGTTGACTATTTCAAGGTTTATAAGATCGTTATTAATACGTGGAAATTAAGCAGTGACTCTTACTCCGTTGGGTCCCGGCGCGTTGCATACATTGGAGAGTGATAAGGTTTGAATAAAAAAGGATTTACCCTTGTTGAACTGATTCCCGTGGTTCTGATTCTGTCACTGGCGATGATCAGTGTCGGAATGGTTGCGAAATTTGGGATGGAAACAAATAAAAGACAGAATCTCCAGAATGAAGTGCAGGAGAACGTTAGAAGGGCTATGGGGGATGTTGCTGACAATGTCCGCAAGGGAACAGACTTCGTTAACTATGACGGGAAAACCAACGATGAGCTATCGGAAAACTTTAAGGAGATGCATCTCCTTTATCAACCCGGCGAGAGTGTCTACGACATCACTTCATCAGAGGCGTATCAGGGTGTTCTTTTCATCCGGCAGATTAATGGGCGGAGCTGTCTCTACGCATTAAAAGAAGGAAATCTCTATCGGTACGACTTTTCTGTAGCAAGGACAGATGATATATTCGATGAAGAGACATCAACCGAAAGTCGAATCGATAAAAATACAAGGGGATATTATTACGATAATTATAGATTTGACGGCGGTTCAGAAAGCTCATTTCGATTTTATCAGGGAAGCCGGTATTTTCAGTGCAGGGAAGTAGGCGGTTTGATTAATATCTATGAACTGAAGAAAAAGGATCGGTCATTGGCAGATGAGGGAGTTGAACGAGTCGCCTCGTACCTCGAGACGGTCACGGTGACAGAGCTGGCGGATGCCTATCGGATAGGGTTTACTGTATCCAGAGAAAATCATCTGACGGGCTTATTGATCAAGCGTACACTGGAGACCAGCGTGGCCAGGGTCAACTATGGAGGCGATGAAGATGAGGATTAGGGGAAGGAAGAAGGGGGCGGCTCTGGTTCTGACTCTGGCGGTAACCTCGTTACTTATCGTGCTGGCAGTGAGCATTATGACTGCTGCCTTTCTAAACAGAACCGGCACTTTCGGCATGGATCGTTCCAGCCAGTTGAAGCTGCTTGCTCAAACAGGAATGGAAAAAAGCATCGCAATCCTGAGGGAAAAAATAGTACGCAAGGTACTTGCAGATGACGACATCAGCATCTTATATACATATGCGGAGCATCCCAAGGAAGCGACCATGGCACTTCTTGATTTAGAACCCAGCCGCTTTCTGCCCGATACTGCAGAAAGCGAACGATATTCGATCTATTTCAATATATATAAGGACGATGATTATAGTTTGAAAAGCAGTGAACAGACCGCTTCCAGTAAAGAAGAGGGGGACTGCTATGTGACCTACACCGATGGTGCGCCTGGGGAATCAAGAGAGAATCTCTTCGAGGACTCGGAGGATGGCATTACGAAAGATTGTATCAAGATAAAACTGGTGGTTTACGGAAGAGGCGAAAGCACAAGAACAGAGACGATCTATATCGACAAGAATTCCATCTCTAATTATTATCTGGATAAGCTCTTTGGCAATACTCTCACCGCCCTTGGCGATCCTGATGAATCAGATGGAGAACCGATCAAGACTGCCAGAAACAGCGAAATTCCGGAAGAACACTCTTTGGGGTCATTAAAAATAGGCGGTAATATATTCTTTCAGGGTGACAGCCTATCGCTTTCCATAGATAATGACGAGACCGGAAACCCAGGAAACGTATGGATCAACGGGATGATTAAGGTGATTGCGGCAGAAACAGCTAGGGAAGTAAACTTCAGAAAGAATCTCGCATTTTACAAATATGGGGGAGATAACAGCATTGTAAAGACCAACACCAGCCTGACTTTTCTTCCGGATCTGAAGCGCTCCTTTTCGATCAAAGGCTCCTTTGATTCCTCTTTGAAAACTCCTATTACGGAGAACAGCAGCCTGAAGCGTGCCAAACCGCTTGGGATAGCGGGTGGAGGCTTGAAAGTGGACAAGGTGTTGGCAGAGGACGGTTTTCAGCTTGTAAAAGGAGAAGCTTCAGACACAGACTATGCAATGGTAACAGTAAAATGCGTTCAGGATAACAGCAGCAAGCCTGTTGATTTTAGTCGGCTGGTGCTTGGCAGAGATCTGGATTCCCACACAGGCTTGAGACGCTATCTGGCCAAGAGTCCGGAGCTGAATCTTGAGTATGGAACCTATAAAAATGAAGCTGATTATATCAAGCTTTTTAAGGTAATTCTCGTTGACGGTGATCTTCTTATTGATGCATCAAAGCTTTATTATGATCAGATTACCGACAATACACCAGATATCATCGATTCCTCGGATTTTAGAAAAATGCGATTGATGAATTACATGATTATAGCATCCGGCACGGTTACTCTACGGGGAACGG
The DNA here is from genome assembly GCA_015243575.1 of Clostridiales bacterium. NCBI lineage: Bacteria > Bacillati > Bacillota > Clostridia > Peptostreptococcales > Anaerovoracaceae > Anoxybacterium > Anoxybacterium hadale. Next base: position 1,511,213 of record CP042469.1, on the reverse strand, counting down.
TGGAGATGTACAGCAGTTCCATCATGGCAAAAAACGTTGTCTTTGAAACTGCAACCTATGATCTGCCTACAGTTCCCTTTATGACAGAAGACGGAACAACTTATGAGAGTTATGATTTCATTGATCCGCAGGTTTCTCCGGTGCAGGGCTTGCTTCAGGAATTGCAGGACCTCAGAATTACACCGAGAGAGGAAGGCGGAATTGCTGAAACAAGGCACACGACAGAAATCGATTCGGCAACAGGACTGGAATATATTGCAGGTCCTCTGAAGGATGAATTGAACATAGAAATGAATTTCCGCGGATATTCCAATACCGACTCTAGCTTGGTAAGCGCCGGTGAACGTTTGGAAAATGCGTATCGTGCAGCGAAAAAGAATAAAGTGCAATCAGAGATCTTTCTTTCGGGAATCGGAAGTGACGACTCTGTCAAGGAAATTTCGGCGGATATGGACGAATACCAGGAGGTTTGGGATAATGCCAGGGGATATGTTACCAATTCCCAAAAAGCATTAATCAATGAATATCTAATCAGAAATCTTTCGCAGGACTATGCGAAGCAGCTCAAATTTAAGATTATAGACTGGTCAGAGCGATAATCAACGGAGACATGACGTTGAATCATAAGCTGATAAACCCGCAGCAGAGCATGCGTTCAAGCGCATGGGATGCAAGCAGATATTGAAAAAGGAGGATCGAAATGAACGGAATCAGAAATGCAGGAATCACATTATTGGTATTGCTGCTGGTCTTTACCTCGTCACTATGTCAGTCCTTTGCGGCAAGTGCTGCACCAGCGCCCGTCGTTACCATCAGCGGATCAACGGTGGTAAGCGGAACGGTATACACGGCAGCAGTGAAACCTAACTGGACCCAGTCTTCAAGTTATCAGTATGCTTTTAGCCTGAAGAGATCCGATACTCAAGGGGGAACACAGACAACGGTAAGCAGCTTTACTAGGAACAGTTCTGTCAGCAGCGACGGATATTATACGCTGACTGTAACTGCTTCCCGGTCAGGGTATACCTCCACTACAACGACCGTTACCTTTGTCATTGACAAAGTGTATCCAGCGGCTCCAGCAGTCAGCGCCGTAACCAACGGGAGTACTTACACCAGCTCCATTACACCTTTATGGGACGAGGTGCCGGGCACAACGATAACCGCAAAGCTGGACGGAAGTCCATATATCAAGGGGACTACAATCAACACCGTTGGAAGTCACACCTTGGTAGTAACTGCAACGAAAAATTCAAATCAGCTGACAGCTTCCACCACGATCGGGTTTAAGATCGACTATTCCAACGGAGATTGGGCAAGCAAAAAAGTTGTATTAAAAAATACCCCAGAAGCAGATCTCATGGTGCGCATTGGCGATGTGGATAATTTCGGTTTTGGGTGGACCAGTACCTCCCCCACTTTTGATCCTTTTTCGGGCAACAGCACGAAGGTCCATTCCTTCCCATGGACGCAGCCTTCCGACGAGCCCAATGGACTGGATAAGATTATGATCGTATCTGGTTATAAATATTCCTCTTCCGTGCCTACAGACGGTTATACAAGTGACACCAAGGGCAAGGATAATGCGTTGGAGGAGATCACTCTTGATTACGCGGATGCTCTTTCTGGAATTACCGTACATAATGCTGTACTGCAGCTTTTCGTCGATGACTTTCAGCCAGCTGGGGCGAAGGGAATCGGAAATGGATCAGGAAAAGTACAGTATCAGGTCAAACTCAACGGAACACGGGTATCGGATTTTGAAAGAATGATCAATACAATGGATCAGTCGGGCCCAATCGGGAAGCTGATTACGTTAGAGGTTCCGGCGCAAAATTTGGCAGAGTTAAAGACCGGAAAGCTGATCCTAAAGCTGGATGATCCTGTTACCGGTGGTGCGGACGGATATGCGATTGATTTTGTCAAGCTGCTGATCAATCTGAAAACTGCCGATTACAGAGGTACGATAACAGGGACGGTTACCGATAGAAATACGGGTGATCCGATTTCAGGTGCTGCAATCACATTGGAGGGAAGGAAGGATTCCGCAGTAACAAACAGTAATGGAAAATATACAATTAGCGATGTTACCGCCGGTCAGGTGACGATAACAGCGTATATGGATGGCTATGAAACGAAAAATCTCAATAATATTGATGTAAAAGCCGGAAACACGGCAACGGTTAATATAGAGCTAAATCCCAATGATACCAATGCGCCGGACATCTCACTGGATAAGGATATTACAGTGTGGACTACTCGTAACGTGAAGGTCACTGCTACGGTTACTGATGAGAGTGGCGTTGCCGTTATTAAGTATGCGAAGGGAACCCTGCCGAAATCGTATTTTGATAAGGGCGAAAGTAATGATATTACAAGTACTTCAGCCTTTTCCGTAGACTATGGCGGGAGAGGATTCTATACCGTCTATGCGAAAGATATCAACAATAATGCTTCTGTCAAGACCATTGAGGTGAATAATTTCTACCAATTCGGTGGCACGTCGATTCAAGTGACTCCGCAGACGGAGGATACCAATGGCAGATTTCATGTTACTCTGCGTCATACGGAATCGTCTCGATCGGTTCTGGAATATAGTTTATCAGGAGATGCATGGCTTGAATATAACGGACCATTTGAAATGAATCGGGGAACAACGGTCTATACCAGAGAAGCTGATTACTCCAAGGACGGTGATCCGGTATACCGAAATGGCGGAAGCAGAACGATTCTCTACGTAATCAGTGCAGGAGCATTGAATACCCTAAGCAACGGGAGTACTGCAACTCTGAGCTTGTTGGTGAATAGTGCTGATCTGGACGCAAGCAGTTTAGAGTCAGCCTCGTCCTATATCACATTTACCGGTCTGAACGATGCGGTAACGATTAAACTGGTTGAGGTTCAATCTTCTGGGGGAGATTCTTATCAGCTCAATTTCAAGGTTGAGGCTTTCAAAGCAGGCTTTAATGGTGTCATTGGTGTAACGGTAAGCAATGTATCCACCATTGCGGTACCTTTGAAGATCCAGACGGTTTCCACAAAGGGCATTATGTAAGGGAAGAAACAAAATAGTAAGGAGCTATAGAAAGAAACTTTAGTAAGGAGCTATAGTAAGAAACTTTAGCAAGAAACTGAAAAGAGAAATGGAAAGGGATAGAGGCAAAAAAGCACCTATCCCTTTTGTAGACCTGCCATCTATTTTTTATTTCAAGTTTTCAGGATTCAATCCTTCTAATTCGGGAATTACAAAAATCCCGTCTTTTCTGATCAACACATCATCAAAGTAGATTTCGCCGCCGCCGTATTCCGGTCTTTGAATGAATACCAGATCCCAATGAACTGCAGACTTGTTGCCATTGAAGGTCTCTTCATAAGCCGCACCGGGTGTAAGATGGATACTGCCCGCAATTTTCTCATCAAACAGGGTATCCTTCATTGGATGCAGAATATAGGGATTTACACCGATGGCAAATTCGCCGAAATATCTTGCTCCCTCGTCAGTGTTCAGCAGTTCGTTGATTCGCTCGTTATTATTGGAAGTTGCATTGACAATCTTTCCGTCCTTGACCTCAAAGACGATATTATCAAAGGTGAAGCCGTGTTCTTCGGAGGGTGTATTGTAAGAAATAATTCCGTTCACAGAGTCACGAACAGGAGCGGAGTAGACCTCCCCGTCGGGGATATTGCGGTCTCCATTGCACTTTACAGCGCCAATGCCTTTGATGGAGAAGGTCAGGTCTGTGTTTTTGCCTGTAATTCTAACTTTGTCAGTTCGATTCATTAGTTCCACAAGGGGATCCATTGCATCAGACATTTTCTTGTAGTCCAGCGTACAAACATCAAAATAGAAATCCTCAAAAGCTTCCAAGCTCATATTGGCGAGCTGTGCCATAGCATTGTTTGGATATCTTAAAACCACCCACTTTGTCTTGTTAACCCTATAATCAAGAACAGGGCGAAGCAGTTTGTTATACATATTCATTTTCGCAGAAGGAACATCCGAAAGCTCCGATGTATTATCGCTTGCACGGATTGCGATATATGCATCCATTCCCTGCATCTGATTGAGAAGGTAGTCACTCATGAACTGGATTTGCTTTTCTTCACATCCAAGGAGAATTTCCCGCGTCACAGAGGAATCTCTGATTTCAACATAGGGCATACCTCCGCAGGCATAAACTTCCTTGATGAGTTGTTTCGCAAGGGGTTTTGTGCTTTCTCCTTCGTATGAAATTAATACTTTTTCTCCCTTTTGTACATTGCAGGAGTAATGTACAAGGACGTCAGCTAATTTTTTCACTCTTGAATCCATATTTAAAATCTCCTTTTCGTAAAGTCAACGATACTAAAATATTATACCCCAAAGTGAGTGGCTTTAAAAGAGTGGCTGGCAAAATACGGCAGCTAAGAAATTTAAAAATGTGAAAAACTAACGTTCTTGAAAATTCAACAATAAAATGTCACATACCAAATACATTTACGAGAACCGTCAGTTGTGTTAGAATGAACACGTCACGCTTATGATTCACTAATTCCGTGCGCACATCTGATCGAGAAAAATAAAGGAGCAAGGTATGAAGCATATTTTTATTATGAACCCCGCCGCTGGAAAAGGAAAAGCAGGGGAGGTGTTTTTACCGAGGATTATAGAAGCTTCGAAAAAACTGGAGATTGATTATGAAATCCACAGAACCATTGCTCCGGGAGATGCAGAGCATTTTGTGCGAACCAGATGTGAAACACTAGCGAAAGAAATTAGAGAAGAGGAATCAAAGAAGGAAATCGTTCGTTTTTATGCTTGCGGAGGTGACGGCACCTTGAATGAAGTAGCCAACGGGGCATACGGATATCCAGGTGTTGAAATCGCAATGATTCCGGCAGGTACGGGCAATGATTTTCCAAGAAGCTTCGGAGACGGACCGTTATTTGAAGATATCGAGGCTCAGATCAGGGGGACTTCACGTTCCATTGATTTAATTCGTTATGTGACAACTTCTGATGAGGAAGACAATCCGCCTTTCGTACGGTATGGTATCAACATGTTTAACATAGGACTGGACTGTAATGTAGCGGATCGGGTCGGAACTATAAAACAATATCCGTTTGTAAATGGATCACTTGCATATATTATTGGTATCGCCATTGTGCTGGGAAAGAAAGAGGGCGTTAAACTTCAGCTTTGCCTGGAAGACGGGGAACTCTATGAAGGTGACTATATACTGGCTGCCATTGGGAACGGCTGCTATTGCGGCGGCGGGTTTAAAGCATTGCCAAGGGCGATCACAAACGACAGCTTGATGGATGTCATCATCGTGGACAACCTCACCCGTCGGACTTTACTTTCCATAATAGGGAAATACCGTAAGGGAACGCATCTTGACGATCCATCTGTCATGAATTTTCTCACCTATAAACAGTGTAAAAGCTTGAAAATGATTCCCAATGGAAAAGTGAAAATGTGTACCGATGGCGAAGTTTCAACAGTAGGAGAGACAGTCTTTGAGATTCTTCCAAATGCAATGAAATTTTCTGTTCCGCAGGGTTGCTATTAATCTATCCTTTGTGCTATAATCATCTTTGTCCGTGTGCGAAAAACAGCATAATAAAGATCCATCCGGGCATAATATAAAATTTTGGAGAAGTATCGAAGTGGTCATAACGGGGCTGACTCGAAATCAGTTTGGGAGCAATCCCACGTGGGTTCGAATCCCACCTTCTCCGCCAACGAAAAAATATCCATCATAGGGTGGGTATTTTTTCGTTTTTGTAAAGAAGGAAGGATTCGAAGCCGAAAGGGCGCGAGCGAGAGGAGAAAGTCCGGTGGACTTTCGAGTAGTGAGCGGTCCGAGAGGCCTGAGTTGGGCTCGAAGGACGGCAGGTGCGAAGCAGCTGTGTAAATCCCACCTTCTCCGCCATAATTAAAGCCTGATGTCCTGCGGTGAAAACCGCAGGACATCAGGCTTTTCGGGTGTTTTTACCCAAAAAGCCCCGTCAAAATAAAGCTCGATTTTGAGGATGTCATTTCATTGATTCTAAGCCCCCTTGGTATTTGAACTCATACAGAATGCTCTTTTACACGGAATAACGCAAGCCGGATATATACTTTATTGTAGCCTTTCCACTTCCCATCGGCAGTGCGAACAGTCCAATTATCGTGTTTATCTGTTACTATATTGGATTTTCCTATATTTATCATAGGCTCTACAGTAAATACAAGTCCCGGAACTAAGAGCATCCCTGATCCTTGTGTTGTCACATACCCAACCCAAGGATCTTCGTGAAATTGCAAGCCAATACCGTGACCTCCGATCTCTCGATTCTATTGTTTTAACATGTCTTGTGGATGTCATATTATGGCCTTATAATAAAAAATAATTGAGGTGATAATATGCAAATTAATAGGCTGTTTGAAATGATTTATTTACTCCTGAACAAAGAAAGTATAACCGCCGGGGAACTTGCGACGCAATTTGAGGTTTCTCCCCGCACCATTTACCGGGATGTGGAGCTTCTATCTTCGGCGGGAATACCCATTTATATGACCAAGGGCAAGGGCGGTGGAATTTCATTGCTCCCCGACTTCGTTCTCAATAAAACCGTACTGACCGATGGCGAAAAATCAGATATCCTCGCTGCACTTCACGCGGTAGAGGCGGTCAATCTGGAGCAAACCAATACTGCGGTGCAAAAGCTATCCTCCCTGTTTGGAAACACCAACGCCGATTGGGTTGAAGTTGATTTCTCTGGTTGGGCAAATGCTGATGAGGAGGCTCAGCTGTTCAGCCTGCTGAAAACCGCCATTCTCGAAAAGAAAAAAGTGGCATTTCATTATCACAGCAGTGAGGGCTGTACGCAGCGCACAGTAGAACCCATGAAGCTCTGCTTTAAGGGGCAAAGCTGGTATCTTTATGCTTTCTGCACAGTGCGTCAGGATGATCGGTTTTTCAAGCTGCGGCGCATCAAAGAATTGAAGCTGCTCGACGAGCATTTTGAACGCACCGCCCCTGCAAAGATATTTGAAGTCAACAAGATATTTCAAGATGATTTCGTAACCATCACGCTGAAGCTGTCAAAGAAAATGGCATATCGTGTATACGATGAGTTTTCACAGTACAAGACGCTCCCAGACGGTGATTTTATTGCACAGCTCACCATGCCCAGAGGCGATTGGGTCTATCAATATCTTGCGACCTTCGGTGAGCATTGTAAAATTTTAGAGCCGGAGGATATCCGTCTGCAAGTAAAAGAGAAATTGCAAAAATCGCTGGCGCAATATTTATAATATGACACGCTACTGTCAACTGGTCTTTGCTATGATGATAGCATCAAAGACAAGGAGGACGATCAAATGAACTATGAAATTGTGCATTTAGAGGAAAAGACTATTGTTGGGGTAAGTGCCGCGACCAGCAACAGCGACCCTGAAATGGGGAAAATTATTGGTGGACTTTGGGCGAAGTTGTACCAAGGCGGCATCAATGCCGCGATAAAAAACAAGGCAAACGAGTACGCCATTGGGCTCTATTCCGATTATACGGCAGATGGATATTGCGTAACGGCAGGCAATGAGGTTTCCAAGGCAGAAAATCCCGAGCTGACCGTAAAAACAATCCCTGCCGGAAAATACGCAAAATTCTCTGTGCATGGGCATATGGAAAAAGCCGTCTCCGATTCGTGGGGAGAGATTTGGCAGACGGATTTAGACCGCAGTTTCACAGGCGATTTCGAGGAATACCGAAATGCCGACCCGGAAAACTCTGATATTGATATTTACATTGCCCTGAAGTAAAAAGGAGGAAAAATGCATGAAATTAGATGGTTTTGGAATTTTCGTCAAGGATATGCCAACGATGGTGCGCTTTTACCGTGATGTACTTGGATTTGAAATCAAAGAGGAAGAAAATGAAAGCAATGTCTATCTGATGAAAGATGGAACTTTGTTTTTGCTTTATCGCAGAACCGATTTTGAGCGGATGGCAAAAAGGTCCTTTTCTTACGCAAATGATATCAACGGCCATTATGAAATTGCGATGAGTGTCCCAAATTATGCCGCGGTCGATGATACCTTCAAGCAAGTTGTTTCAAAAGGTGCGGTGCCTGTCTTAGAGCCTACAACAGAGCCATGGGGACAGCGGACTTGCTATATTGCAGATCCGGAGGGCAACCTAATCGAAATTGGTTCATTTACGAAATAAAGAAAAAAGGAGAGCCAATGACAAGTGGATTATAAAAAAGAATTTGAACGAATGATGGAAAAACAGACAGCAACCGCAATCGCAACGGCTGTGGATGGCGTGCCCAATGTGCGCATTGTCAATTTTTATTATGATGCGGAGCTGAAGGCCCTGTATTTCTCTACTTTCGGCGACAACCAAAAGGTTGCGGAACTTGCGGAAAATCCCCATGTCGCATTCACAACCATTCCGGAAAACGGAGAAGAGCACGTGCGAGTCAAGGCTGGTGTCGTTAGAAAAAGCTCGGTTTCCATTGAAACAATTAAGGCTAAATTTCTATCGAAGATGCCGGAGTACATTATGAGCATTCCTGATGTGCTCCCTGCGCTTATCTTGTTTGAAATAACCTTTGACGAGGCGGATGTGGTCATTGATTTTGAACACATGGAAACTATTGCGGTATAATAGGATAACCCGGCTGATTTTTGCACCGACCCAGCGACCGTGGACAGCAAATAGAAACCCTAGCGTAGAATATCATAAAATTACGCAGCCTGACGCTGTTATTTGAGCGGTGTCAGGCTCGTTTTTGTCTGGATGCGCTCATTATTATAAAAATCAATGTATTCATCAATGAGTTGCCTGGCTTCATCGAACGTTATGAGTTTATGGCGGTAAATGCACTCTGTCTTGAGAATGGAAAAGAAATTCTCAGCCAGTGCATTGTCATAACAATTTCCGCGTCTTGACATTGATGGTGTAATGCCATATTCTTTTGTTAGGTTAAAATATCCGTGCGAAGTATATTGAAACCCTTGGTCGCTATGGAGTTGCAGCTCTGTAGCGATCTTCACTTTGCTCATCGCCGCCTTAATGGTTCTTAGGACGAGGTTTGCTGTCTGTTTCGTTCCTGTCCGATAGGCAACGATGCTGTTGTCGTACAGATCGCGAATGATGGATAGGTAAAGCACGCCTTGGGCGGTATGGATATAAGAGATGTCCGTAGCCCACTTTGCATTCGGGCGGGCGGCAGTGAAATCTCGGTTGAGCAGATTTTCGTATTTGTGTACTTCCTGTCCCATGTATTTGTACTTTATTGTAGCCCTTCCAGATCAAATCCAGCCTCCATCAACCTCGATATGATGTTCATTGATGAAGGCTTCGGTGCGCTGGACGATCACTCCAGAGATCAGGCAGTCAAAGTGCTGCAGCGAATGGCAGCCGGCTCCAAGCTAATCGGAATTGTTTCCCATAATTCGGAGTTGAAGCAGGAAATCGAAGATCAACTGATCGTTAGCAAGGATGAGGACGGTAGCCATGTAAAATGGTGCATTAGTTGATGAAGCCCGCTTGTTTTCAAAAAAAGATCGGCATACACATGAGATTATAGAAAAGTGGAAATACGTTAAGGTTTATATCGAATCAGACTTATTATGTTTATACTCTCTGTGTGATGACAGTTCAAATCCTCATTTGAAAACAGGATGATATCCAGTATTAACGTGGCTCGCAACGAAAAAATATCCATTATAGGGTGGGTATTTTTTCGTTTTTGTAAAGAAGGAAGGATTCGAAGCCGAAAGGGCGCGAGCGAGAGGAGAAAGTCCGGTGGACTTTCGAGTAGTGAGCGGTCCGAGAGGCCTGAGTTGGGCTCGAAGGACGGCAGGTGCGAAGCAGCTGTGTAAATCCCACCTTCTCCGCCACGATTTGTCTGAAAATCCTTGAAGATCAAGGGTTTCAGCTTTTTATAAAACAGCTCAATATTTCTTGAGCATTCTGTCATCAACTTCCTACTGGAGCGTATACGGTTAAAGTATCCTAAACATACAGTTTGAGTAAGTCCTTAGGGTCATAGGAGGGATTTTCAATGAAATTTATACAACACCAGTACCGCCACCAAGTCTCACTTTTCCCAGAATGCATTGAAGATTACATGGGTGAAAATAACCCGGTACGCGTAATTGATGCTTTCGTTGAGAGCCTTAATCTTGCTGATGCTGGTTTTATTCGGACTACACCAAAGGAAACAGGAAGACCGCTCTTTTTTCATTGGTGGTCTCTTAATTAACTATAAGGTACTCAAGCTATTTCGATAGTCAAGCATTTCTTGTTCACTTGCTGTTTTTAGGGCATAACTCAATTCTCCGATAATACGCGATTTGTCATATGGAATAGTTCCAGACAAAGGCTTGAAGTTTGATTTTGTGTCCGCTTGTAAATGAGTACGAATTTGTAGCTTTTCCAAAAGAGTTATCATTTCTTCTAATCGTTCATGTTCGCTTGCAGGGGCAAACTTGTTGCTTTTCGACCAAGCATACAGGTCCGTATCAGGGAATAATGTCAGTGAATCAATGCTTAAAAAATATGGATTAAGCTGATTAAAAATTTTGGCACTGTTAATAGCATTTCGCTTGCCATTCCCTTTTCCCGCAAGACCAGTCATATAAACAAAGGAATATTCAATTCCGGCTTCCTCCAGTTTATTGCATTGCCCAACAATATCCTCGGCAGTATAACCTTTGTTGGCTAAAGTAAGCGTTTCATTTTCCCCGCTTTCGGTTCCGATACTCAATCCGTTTATGCCCATTGCGCGCAATTTTCGAAGCTGATGAACAGATTTGGATTTTATATCACGAATACTTGCAAACATAGCCATGCTTTGACACTTAATCAAGTAGTCCCTCGTCGTCAAAGCCCTTAATTTAAGGTTCTCATAGCTCATTGCAAATGGATTTGCTCCAGTCCAGAAGATACGGCGGGCATTAGGCTGATAGCTTTTTATTTCTGCTAAATCTTCCTCAAACTCGCTCATAGGCGACATACGGAAACGTTCTCCATGATATAGGCTACAAAACCGACATTTATTATAGGTACAGCCGGATGTTGCTTGTATGATAACCGAATATGCTTCATATGGCGGTCTCCAAGTTCTTCCTGTAAAGTGCATTTTTTAGCTCCTTCCCCGTAGCTTACAAGTGCCGGATATTCTTTCGGTACCGTTTAAGCTCCGATTCATCAATATTGTCTATCGCATATTGCAAATGCTTTATCATTTTTTCTTTGTCCTGGCACAATTTTCCAACCATTGGGGCGGTATTAGATACTGTGTTTGCATACAGGGTCGTTTGAGTTGTCAAATTTTCAATTAAGGTTTTTTGTTCCTGTAATTTCTCCAATTCACCCGTTTCGGTAAAAGTACCGTTTTTAATTTCGGTGAACAAATCCGATTCAGGAAATATTGTCAATGCCACTATGCTTAAACTAACAGGATTGATTTGATTATAAATTTCAGCAGTGTTCAAAGCAGCCTTTGGGCTATTTCCCGCACCTGATAGACCGTTTAAGTAGGAAATATGGTAGGTTATTTTCGCTTCATCAAGCCTGTTTAACTGTTCAATAATATCTTTTGACTGATACCCCTTACGCATGAAGCGAAGGGTATCATCATCGCCTGTTTCCGTTCCGATAATAACACCGTCATAGCCCAATTGACGTAGTTCTTTAAGTTGTTCAAGTGTTTTTGGAGTAATGTCCGTTACTCTTGAAAAACAGCCGATACTTTTTACTCTCGGCAAATATTGATGTACTTTTTGGGCTATCTCTGTCAGTTTGTCAACGCTAAGGGCAAAAGGATTAGCACCTGTCAAGAATATCCGTTCTGCACATGAATGATATGCTCTAAGCTCTTGTAAATCTTCCGCTACCTCACTCATGGGTGATATGCGGAATTTGAAAGGCAAATCCGCATAAAGAGAACAAAACTTGCAATCATGGTGTGTACAGCCAGCCGTAACCTGTAATAAAGCGGAGTTCGCTTCATAGGGCGGTCGCCAGATTGTGCCTGTAAAATGCATAAAGTCAACTCCTTTCATACATATTATAGTAGCTGTACAATAAAAATAAAAGTACTGTACTTATTTGTAGTACATCGATTCTTGTAGTATAATGTTCATGGATTGGAGGAAACCAAAATGAAAAAAAGTGAATTATCTGTCCAGCGTTGCACAACCATTTCAACAATTCAGAGGATAGTTGGCGGCAAATGGAAAATAGAAATATTATATTACATAGGTCTGCAAAATATAAATCGGTTCGGTGAGCTACGCCGTCATATCGGTGAAATTACGGAATCGTCCTTAACAAAACAATTGCGGGAATTAGAAGTGGACGGTTTCATTTCACGCTATGATTATAAGGAACTCCCACCCAAAGTAGAGTATTCATTGACTGATTTAGGTAACAGTTTTATGCCTGTTTTGGATTTCATGAAGAAGTGGGGAGAAGCGCACCTAAAGCAATAGCAACTGCTTTCTTCCCTATGCACCCTGCGATTTGCCGGATAGGTCGATGTATAGACATCGAACATATCGACTGGTCTGGACTTCAACTTAGTGGCCATGAGGGTAACGGAGACACAGGCGAATTAATTGCTACCATATTAACAGGCAGACAAAGAGTGTGGCAGTTGCGGATGTGAATTTGATCAGCTCTATAAAAGAGCGATCCATAATATAAAATGTCATGCATCTATATTCACCTAACTTCTCAACGAAAAAATATCCATCCATAGGGTGGGTATTTTTTCGTTTTTGTAAAGAAGGAGGGATTCGAAGCCGAAAGGGCGCGAGCGAGAGGAGAAAGTCCGGTGGACTTTCGAGTAGTGAGCGGTCCGAGATGCCTGAGTTGAGCCTCGAAGGACGGCAGGTGCGAAGCAGCTGTGTAAATCTAAAAATGAGGTATCTCAATTATGAGGTGCTTGATAGCCTAGATCTACCAGCACCTGCAATTGTTTTGGCCGCTTCGGCGGTATTTTGACTGTAGCTGTTATTACATTGATGTTATCAGGATAACAAGAATACCAAGCACTATTCGATAGTAACCAAACGCCTTGAAATCATGTTTTTTGATATATCCCATGAGGAATTTTATTACTAGTACAGATACCACAAAAGCTACCACCATACCTATAACCAAGATAAGCAATTCAACGCTTGTGAAGGAAAAACCAAATTTCAGTATTTTAATAGCACTTAAACCGAACATAACTGGAACGGCAAGGAAAAACGTAAATTCTGCCGCTGCGACTCTTGATACGCCAATTAACAGCGCACCAATGATTGTGGCCCCCGAGCGAGAAGTGCCGGGAATAATGGAAAGTACCTGAAATAGACCAATTAAAAAGGCTGTTCGATAAGTAATCGCTTCTAATTTACTAATAGCCGGAAACCGTTTCTCATTCCATATTTCAATGACAATAAAAGCAATACCATAGAAAATAAGGGCTGCCGCAATTACGATTGGAGTGTGCAGATGAGCTTCAATATAATCGTCAAACAGGATCGTTGTCCCTGCTCCCGGAATACAAGCAAAAACGACTTTGAACCAAAGAGAAAATATATCCTTTTTAATCATAGGCTGCGATTTGTCCCCATACTGGAACGGAAACATCCTTTCCCAAAACATTACAACGACTGCAAGGATAGCTCCAAGCTGAATGACAATAAAAAACATTTCCTTAAATGCGCTGCTCATATCAAGTGTGATAAATTCGTCCACAAGAAGCATATGCCCGGTGCTGCTGATGGGCAGCCACTCGGTAATCCCTTCTACAATTCCAAGAAAAACAACTTTCAAAACTTCTGTAAAATCAAGTGACATTATTTTAAATCCTCCTTTTGAAATGGTAAATTTATTATCTGTTTCTGTGCAGCAAAATCCAAGTAACCTATCGTCACAATAGAAAAAGGCTCCGACACTTATCGTATCAGAGCGCATTTCCAAGGTTTTACGACAATTTTTATTTTGTTCTTCTTTGCTTTAGCAATAAAAATATCTTCACCACCAAAAACAAGAATAGCAGTATTGTTGCATATGGTTCCCTTGCCGCAGCAAATAAACAGATTGCTGCGGTGCCTGTTGCGATAGAAACTTTCGAGATAATGCGATACGATGATTCTTTATCAAAGTAAATAAAAGCAAGTCTGGCAATTCCCAGACCAATGATTAATAAATAAATGGCCCAGTGTATTCCAACATCTAGATTTGTCATATGCGTATTTGACAGAAGATTTACATGGTAAACTTGTTTGCCTTGAGGTTCTCCGTAGATCGGTAATACAATAAATACAACTGCCAATACATCTATGATACCGCTGATAATGTTATAAATTCTTATAACATTATCGTGGTTTTCTGTTTCGGCAAAGGTAATCAGTTCTTCACCCGACAGCAGTTCATCTATGGTAACAGAAAAGAATCTGGATATACACTTGAGTGACTCAATGTTAGGGTAGCCTTTGCCGCTCTCCCATTTTGAAATTGCTGTTCTTGATACATATAGTTGCTCTGCAAGCTGCTCCTGTGTTAAATTTTTCTGAGTTCTAAGTTGTTGTAGCTTTTTGTTAAATTCCATCTCTTTTATCCTCTCTTGCTGGATTTTCAAGCGCCCGTAAATCGGATTTCACGTATCTTTCGGTATGGCCATCCTTTGGCTTGCCAACAATATCGCCTTATATTATATATGGGTAGCGGAACAATATCGATATTTAGTCTCATAAAATATCATTTATTTTTGTCAATGAAATAATGCCTTCTACAAGTCATATCAGCAGCAACTAAATCTTATTCCAAGGTGAAATTGAATTATAATAAACATTCTGATATAATTTGACTAAAATCGACAAAACCGAAAGAGGTGATCGCATTGCTAAACATTGCTATTTGTGACGATATAGAAGCTGAACTAAGGCACATCACCGCTCTTACCAAAGAATACCTGGCCTACCGTCACGTGGACGCTGAAGTCTGCGAGTTTTCACACCCTGACGATCTGCTGACTGCTTGCGAGATCCAGGTCTTTCACATCTTTCTGCTGGACATGGTTATGCCTATGGTCAGCGGTATGGAACTGGGGCGATGCATCCGCCGTGTTAGCACCGAAGCCCAGATCATCTACATAACCACAGAACCCGGTTTTGCGCTGGATGCATACGCGGTCAACCCGCTGCACTACCTGCTCAAGCCAGTGGACAAAGATACCTTCTTTACAGCAATGGATTTGGCTTCGGAAAAGGTGAATTTTGGGGATGAGATTACCGTGACGGTAAAGACCCGTGATGGACTTCGAACCCTTTCTGTAAATGCAATTGCCTGTTGCGAATACTCTCGTCATACAGTGGCTTATACCCTTGCAAGCGGTGAACGGGTGGAGACAGTCACCATCCCAGGCCGATTTTCAGATTATATCGCGCCGTTGCTTGAGGATCGGCGTTTTCTTCAACCCCATGCCGCCTTTGCTGTCAATATGAGTCGTGTGGAACGGTTAGACAAGGAGGGTTTCACTCTGCGGGGCGGAATCTTCGTACCGGTGTCAGGTAAACAGTTTTCAGCGGTGCGTGGGGCATATATGAACTATCGACTGGGGGAGGCATAAATCATGGGAGTTTACGATATTGTTCGTTCCTTAGTCACAAATGCTATGCTGATAGGACTGCTCTTTTCACTGGCACGGCCCAAGTACCGCAAATGGACGTTGGTGACGGCTCTTATGATCATAGTGACACTGGATCTGGCGCTTAACATCTATTTTTACAGAGCGGGCGACTATACGACACTGGCCAAACTGGATATTCTATTTTTTATCATCGCGAGCGCCGCAGTCAAGCCCCTGTTCCGGGAAACGGCGATGCAATGGTTGTTCAACTGCTTTACGATGATGAATGTCTATGCCATAACGGTTATTTTAAGCTACTACCTGTCAGATCTTTTTCCGGATTCTTATTACACAATAACCTGCATACGCGTTGTTATATTTGGATCTGTGATCGCCCTGTTCCAAACACGTCTGCGCCCACTTTATCGGCAGGCGTCGGAGCGTTGGAGCATCTATCTGTTGGTATCCGCAGGACTATTTTTAAATTTTTCTTGGTATTTCATGGCTTGGGACGATGTGGAGCAGATGATGACACAGTCCTTTATTCCACTGCTTTTATTGTCCATGCTTACGGTGCTGGTGTATCTTGCAAACTTTCTTTTCCTGCGCAGGACGCTGCGAGAATCTGCGCTGCGGGAGGAGAACATGAAAATGCAGTCTGATCGGGAATTGACCCGCCACCGCCTTCGTCTGATGGAAGAGAGCGTACGCCAGATGAGCATCTCCCAGCATGATCGCCGCCATTTCAACAATACTCTTCTCACCCTGCTACAGAGGGGTGAGGAGGAAAAGGCCGCAGAACTAATACGGGCCCAGAGCGAGGCACTGCCCCAAAAGCCGCGGAGCTATTGCCAGAATGTGCCGGTGAATGCCGCCGTGTCCTATTATGCCGAGCTCGCCCGGCAGCAGGGCATACGCTGTCATTTGCGGTTGGACATTCCCGAGCAGCTTCATGTGGATGAGTTATCCCTCGTCATGACGGTGTCCAACCTGATGGAAAACGCTGTCAATGCGGTCACTTTACTGCCTGAGCGGCAGCGTGAGCTGCACTTCACCGCTGTGAACACAGGACAGCTTATTCTGGAGATGGCCAACCCCTGCGAGGAAGCATTGACGCTGGATGAAAATGGTTTGCCAGTCCCTGAATTGCATGGTCACGGCAGAGGCAGTCAGAGCGTTGCCGATTTTGTGAACAGCTGCGGCGGAGAGCTGGTATATGAGGTGTCCAACGGCCAATTTCGTGTACGGCTGATGATATAATTCATAGATCAATCAGACTGTCAATCGTGATATTTCGACAGTAAGCAACATTAAGCATAAAAATACGACTTTTAAGTAAAATTCATAAGCTCCCTTCTCTTTCATGCTATCCTACCGACAGGAACGCGTGGAAAGGAGGGAGATTTTTTTATGAGCGAAATTGGACGACGGCGGCAGGATCAGCCTCTGCTTGCCCCTAATTCCGGCGGCAACGTTTGGCCGGATCAAAGCTGTCCTGCCATTGTTCCAAGAGGTGGTGCGGTCGAGCGAACCTGTTGGTACTGTGTCTACGCCGACTTCCATTTGGACAGACACCGGGCACTGGACGTGGGCATATGTGAATGGCCTGACAAAATAGTAAGAGAAGATAAAAAAGGAAATTCGGGTTGATGATACATTCAGATAAACAACGATTTCAAACGGAGGGAGGTGGCTGCCTATGTACATTGTCATCTGCGACGACAGTTCTCATGACAGAGAATCACTGCTTCGAGCGTTGCGGACGTTTAGCACTGAAAATAGCATGGACGTAGAGATCGCCCAAGCTGAGGACGGTATGGCATTGCTCGCCATGGAATCAGAAAGCCTCTCTGAAATAGAGCTTTTTTTCCTTGACATATACATGGAGCATTCCAATGGTTTTGACATAGCCAAGGAATTGCGGGCCAAAGGCGTTACTGCACCCATTGTCTTTCTTACTTCCACACCTGACTTTGCAGTGCAGAGCTATGAAGTAGGAGCTTTTTTCTATCTTCTTAAGCCAATTTCGTTGAAAAAAATGAAAGGGCTGATGGAACGGTTTCTCCTGAGCTATCGGCCTCGCAGCATTTTTTTAGCGGGCAGACTCTTTGTGATGGAGGACATCGTAGTTATTGAGAGTGATCTTAAAAACATCACCATATATTTTCGGGATGGAACCAGCGCAAGGGTGCGTGAGAAGCTGAATACTGTGGAACGACGGTTGGAGGGCTCTTCGTTTGTGCGCTGCCACCAGAGCTATCTTGTTAATTTCCGTTATGTCCGAGGAGTGGAGAACGAGACCTTTCTCACCATACTTGATCGGCCTGTACTAATCCGCAAGAGAGATTTTCCAGAATTCCGCAAGCGGTATTACGATTATCTGAAATCAATGGCGGGAATGGGAGGTCAGTTAGGATGATTGACATATTAAAGCGCTTAAGAAGCGTGAGAGGAAAGTATGTGACGCGAACTGGAAAGCGCGCCATGAAATTGGAGCCGGAGTTCTATGGCGAGATGCTGAGGCTTTCTATGGAAAGCGTAAAAGCGCAAATAGCGTTGGTGGAGCAGGAATACCGAGCGGACTTGGATTGCATGGAACAAATTCGAAAAATGCGGCATGATTTGAAGCACCATCTGGCTGTACTCTCAACATTGCTGTCTGATAATGATTTAGACACTGCCAAGGCTTACATAAACGAACTCTCCGGTGAATTGCCGCAGACGCCGCTGGACGGTAAAAATAGGCTTACCAAGGGGTTTCTCGGAAAATATATGCAGTTGTGCAGAAGCGGCGGGATTACGCTTGTTTCAGATATCCGCTACGATGAGGATGCCTTAACTGACAAAACACGATTGGGGCTCATTTTAGGCAACGCACTTCAAAACGCCTATGAGGCAGCACTTAATGCACCGGAGAGAGGTCTGAGACAAGTGAGAATCGAAGGGCGTGCGGTACAGAATACATTACTGCTTGTAGTGGAAAACGGCTATGATGGCAATTTGGAGCCGGACTATCAAACCACCAAAGCAGGTTCGCTTCACGGCTACGGACTGCCCAGTATTCGCAAGGCTGCAGAGAGCGCCGGCGGCTATGTGGAGATCGAGCATACACAGCAACAATTTCGATTGACCGTAGCACTAACCATTGATGAGAGGGCATTGAAATATTGAAAAGACATGAGTAGTCCTAGGAATATTGAAAAGGTAAGAAAGGATAAGGGAACATTGAAAAGGCAAAGACATGATACGAAAAAAATATATTTTCCGTTGACAGATGAAGGAATCGATGCGGCTAGTGAGCATATCAGAGCTCTGCTTGAGGGCATCGCGGATCGGCGTGAGATTCTTCGACTCCGTCTTGCGGCAGAGGATGTTCTGACACTCTGGAAGAAGACGCAGGAGAGTGAAGCTGTCTTCGTTGTTCAGTATTACGTCCGCCTCGGTCAACGAAGCGTCCGATTATCCGCAGCTGGACCAGCCGTAAACCCCAATACGGATATTGAAGAAAGTGAACTGGACGCTGCAGGAAACGTTATTTTGGAAAGCTTGGGCATATCGCCAAAGTATCGTTATGAAAAAGGCGCCAATCATGTGGAATTTCGGATACCCGGGAAAAAACTCAACCAGTTGTCATGGGTCGCATTGGCTGCGGTGCTGGCGATGGCGTTTGGCTTCTTCGCCTCGCATTTTCCTGAGAATATTAAGCTGCTTTTGACGGAGCAGCTCAGTGGGCCTACATTAAATGTCCTTCTAGGCATGCTTGCCGGAGTTGCAATGCCGATGATTTTTCTTTCGATCTGTACCGGTATCTTAGGGATCGGGAACGTGGCTACGCTGGGCCGGATTGGAAAGAAATTTCTACTTCGTTTCCTAAGCCTAACCTTTGTTGTTGCTGCATTGACAGTAGCTGCTACAGTCTGGATGTTCCCGCTCTACAGCGGAGGGACCTCGGACTCCGGTGAATTTCAGGCTATTTTTAATCTGGTGCTTCAGATGATACCCACCAATCTGGTGTCTCCATTTTTAGCAGGGAATGCACTGCAGCTTATCTTGCTGGGGCTCTGTCTTGGCGTAGCTTTATTGGTACTGGGAGATCGGGCGGAAATGCTATCTAGTGTTGTACGGCAGGCTGATGAAATGATTTCGCTATTGATGAGCGGCATCAATCGGTTGATTCCTCTCTTTGTATTTCTGACCTTTTTTAACCTTTTCGTAACATCGGATGCTTCCAAGCTGGGCGGAGCAGTTCAAATTTTAATCCTAACCGCTGTTTTGTGTCTGGTGATGGCTCTCATATTTACTACAGCTGCCTGCATGCGCTGCAGCGTGTCCATGACTACGCTGCTTCGGAAAACGATGCCGATCTTTCTCGTGGCATTCAGTACCTCGTCTTCTGCAGCCAGTTTCCCTTTACGTCTGGAAATCTGCGAGAATCGTCTGGGGGTTGCTGGCCAAGCTGCCAGATTCAGTGTTTCTCTTGCACAAACACTCTTCAAACCCACTGGCTGCATATTCTATAGCGTATCTGCTCTGTGTGTCGCTGCAGCATATGGTGTATCCATCACGCCGCTTTGGCTTGTGCTATGCGTGCTGGTATCAGGAATTCTGACCATTGCTACGCCTCCCGTTGCGGGGGGCACTAAGATGGCATATTCCGCTCTTTTTTTACAGCTTGGTATTCCGGCGGAGGGGTTGGTGCTGGTACTTGCTGCGGAGCCGATCCTGGATTTTCTGCTTACAGCAGTGAATTCCCACGTACAGGTCATGCAAATTATTCTGACCGCTGACAACCTAGATCTATTGGACAGGGAAACGTTGTTTGCCCTGTAATTGAAAAAGGATGGAAAAAATGAAACGGAACTATTTAAGCCTATTGCTGATGGTTTGCATGGTTTTTACCGCGCTGCCGTCTGGTGTCTTTGCATTTGATTCGGGCAGCGTTGAGGCAGAATCTGCAGGAACTGAGAATGAATTCCCAGTGATCGAAGCGCTGGATGCAGCCATGGAACAAACTGCCGCACCTCTCACGGCGGCAGAGTATGCTACAAATGCTAACAGCGGCACCGACTACCTCATTTCGGATGACACCACACTCATTATAATGACCGCCGTGGGCGCCGCCTATTGGTCGGCAAGCGGCGGGACCTATCTTGATTACAACGTTAAGCTGGATGACGATATCGACATTTCTGAATTTCAATGGACGCCAATTGGCTCCGTTGACGAGAATGGGGATCAGGTTCCCTTTACCGGCAGCTTTGATGGTGGGGGGCATCGACTCTCTGGTGTGAATTTTGCCGGTAACAGGCAGTTTTCGGGATTGTTCGATACGGTGAAGAACGCGGTTATTAAAAACATAACCGCCAGCGGCAGCATCCGCATTACTGATGGAGCAAGTGATTGGGTAAAGAGCAAAGCAGGCATTGCGGCAGGGTTCATCTGCAACGTAACGGACAGTACCATTATAAACTGTCACAGTGAGATGAACGTTACAGTCGATATTGCCGAATCTTCCGCGGGAAGCGCTGCTGGCTTCATAGCCGCAGGAATCGCAGCCTTTGCAGGGGACAATGTAATCATCGACAGCTGCTCCAATAACGGTGAGATTTCAGTCCGTGGAACAGATCTGGTTCTTGTGGGAGGGATTATCGCTGATATGGAGCTGCTCACTGGAAGCTCTTCCATCAAAAATTGCTCCAACACCGGCGCACTGACGGCAGAGATCCCTGATTCCAATGGTTCATTCAGCATTATAATGCTTGGCGGAATTGCGGGAACTAAGATTAGTAGCGAGAGCGATGAGCATAGCAATGCCACAGTAGAAAACTGCTACAACACCGGTAATCTCGATGCAGGCTTAGCGAGCATTGCCTTTACAGGCGGTATCGCGGGATATCAATTAGGAGGTAGCCTTGATACCATCAGCAATTGTTATAACGTCGGTACGGTAACCAGCACTGCCAATCTGGTCAATTCTTCAGCAGGGATCAACGGCACAAGCTTTTATGAAAGCGGAACTTACAGCAGCTATTGGAAAACCGGTACTGCAGACATCTGTGTGAATGATGGCTTAGCTTTCAATTGCGGCACCTTTGATACAGAGGGATTCCTTGACGCAGCCACAGACAAAAATGCAGGAAGCCAGAGAGTGGAGCACGGCTTACGCTACGGCAGGAATCTCCTAACTGCGCTCAACGGCTGGGTACAGGCGCAGCCTGCGCCTGCGGATTACAAAAGTTGGGTAGTGAAGCCCGGTGTCAACAATGGCTATCCCATTTTTAACACAGTTGAAAACCCGGGAACGGTTCGCAAAGCGGCTCTGGACTTAAGCATACAGACTTCTGATGAGGACAAGCTTTCTACCGAAGGCTGGGCGTGGTATTTTGCAGGAAACGAAACCTTGCATTATGCGGAGAAAACACTCGTTCTATCCGGCTTGACACTACATGCAACGGAATCAATTGCTTTAACCGTTCCGGATGGCACGACCATTGTGCTGGCGGATGATACGATCAATACCATAGTGGGCGGCAATGCCACCTCGGACAGCGGGCCAGCTTCGGCTTACGGCGTCTACTGCCCGGGCGCGCTGACCATCCTCGGCGATGGAACCTTGAACGTTTTCTCTGGAAAGGCAACCTGCACAATGGAAGAATTCAATGGATATGAAGGTAAAAGCGCAGGGATTTACAGTACGGGAAATCTGATTCTGACTGGTGACGCCGCAATAAACGCGACCGGCGGCGAAGCTACCTCGCTCTACGAAAATGGGCATAGCACCGGTATTATGAGTGGAGCAGTGATGACCATACAAAGCGGAACCATTATAGGGATCGGCGGTAACACCGCATATGAACGGGAAGGCGCCAATGCGGTCAGCAACGGAATCTTTGCGTCCTCTGTAAAGATCAACGGCGGAACTGTTACTGCATACGGCGGTAGTGATGCAGGTGAGAGCTGCGGCATTTTTACCTCTTCCGTTGAAATCGTCGGAGGCAATGTCATCGCAGCGGGCGGCAGCGGATCTGTCGATGTAAGTGAGGGGATCTTTTCGTTCATGCCCATTAAAATCACCGGAGGCGTGGTCAAGGCTACCGGCGGTACAGCAAAGGGCGATGGCACCTTTGGCATAAGCATGGGTCTGTTCTCCTTCCTTGGTATAGAAATCAGCGGCGGCACCATTATCGCTACAGGGGGTGAGGCCTCCAAAGACAGTTATGGCATCTATACTCCAAATACTGTCTCAATCACTGGCGGAACAGTGGAAAGTACCTCCGGAGACACTGGAACCGGCAGCTATGGCATTTACAGCGGAAGTGAAAATGAAGGCGGAGCAATCACGCTCACGATTACCGGCGGCAGAGTCACAGCCAAGAATGGAGAAGCGCCCGACAAGGCCGCGATCATCGCCTTCAATTCATCCTCCGAACCCAATTCTACCTTCACTCTCACCATCGGCAGCGCTGCAAAACCAGCCTCGATTGAAAATGCCACCGACGGTACCAATGTGATCACAGCCAGCAGAGGAAGAATCACAAGCGGAAAGCTCCTGATGTTTGGCGGTGATGCTGTGGTGGTCAGTTGGAAGACTTCGGGCGGGAACGGTGGAGGTGGGGGCAAAGGATCAAATACTCCGCCTGTGATCAAAAATCCTGAAGTGGCAGTCAGTAATGTACCTGTGGTCAGTGACGGGCATCTGTTCAGCGACATTGATGCTCATTGGGCCAAAGAGGATATTCTGTTTGTGGTGAGCAGAGGCTTGTTCGCCGGCACGGGAAGCGATAAATTCAGCCCCGATTTACCTATAACAAGGGGAATGCTTGTGACTGCACTGGGGCGGCTGGCTCAGGCTGACGTTGGCAATTACAAGGAGAGCAGCTTCGTCGATGTACCCGCAAGTGCATATTATACCGGCTATGTGGAGTGGGCACATCAAAGCGGTATCGTGAATGGTATGGGCGGCGGGAAGTATGCACCGGATGCCGTTATCACCCGACAGCAGATGGCGGTAATGATCGACCGATATGCGGCAATGACTGGCTTCCAGCTTCCGGCTTCCCATAAAGAAAACAAGTTTGCAGACGGAGACAAAATCAGAAGCTGGGCCAAAGATGCTGTGGAACGGGCACAATTGGCCGGTATCTTGAACGGCAAAACCGGCAATCTTGTAGATCCTGACGGCAATGCCACTCGGGCAGAGGTTTCCTCGGTGCTCAGACGATATATCGAACTTTCTAATGCAAATGATAAAACAAATCAATAACAGGAGCGTTTCCTCCATCAAAATCTGCGTATTCTGCCGCAAAATCTGCGGGAAATAGCAAACCTATTGTAGAATTTTGACGAACTCACTACACTGGATGAAGATTGAAAGATGATTATAGAGTATTGATATTAATTAAAGGAGGAAATCACCATGTCCATAGAACAAATCATCACGCTTGCAAAGGAGAGGCTTGGTAAGGATATCACCGAACAGGAAGCTCAGGACTACATCAACGGCAAAACAGCCATCCCCGACGAGGCACTTGACATTGTAAGCGGCGGAGGGGATTGTGCCCTAAAAGGCCATTGTCCTGTGTGTCTGCAACTTCTTTCTATCGGACCATACGGTTATCCTTACTGCAATAATCCCAACTGCTCTCAGTACCATTTAGTAAAATGACCAATACCGGCTCAGCTACCAGCCGGTCAGCACACTAACATTCATAAGGAGATATCAACATGAGCAGCAACACCATTTTCCGTAAAGCAAGTCTTGACCGGGTGTCGTCACCGGATCAGCTCAATGACTACATAAAGATTTCCAGGCCCGGCGTATGGCTGATTTTGGGAACAGTGATCGTGCTGCTCGTCGGAGTCTGTGTCTGGGGCGTGTTCGGCATCCTGACCACCACGCAGGGTGTAGTAATCGTGGTAGAGGAAGGAAAGGCCCTTTGCTACGTCACCCCTGAGGAAGCAAAAAACCTCGTATCCGGAATGGAGGTGCGAGTGGAGGGCAGCACAGGCAGTATTGCCTCTGTCCCGTCAAGGCCCGTGAAAATCACTGACCGTTTTGATGAATATACGCTCTATCTGGGGGGATTGAAAACCGGCGACTGGGTAGTGGCAGTGAACGTGGATATTTCGATTCCAGAGGGCGTTTATACGGGAGAAATTGTTCTTGAGACCATCTCGCCCATCTCCTTCGTTCTGAATTGAGGCAACTTATGGCAGCGAATCAAAAGAAACTGAAAAAACCAATCGAAAAGGGATATGCCAAGGTTCCTGTTGTGATGCAGATGGAAGCACTGGAGTGCGGTGCGGCAAGCCTGTGCATGGTGCTGGCCTATTACGGCAAGTGGGTGCCGCTGGAACAGGTGCGTGTTGATTGCGGCGTTTCCCGGGACGGATCCAAAGCGCTCAATGTGCTGAAGGCTGCGCGCAGCTACGGTCTCAGCGCCCAGGGCTACCGCTATGAGCCGGAGCAGCTTAGAGAAAATGGACGCTTCCCATGCATTATCCACTGGAACTTCAATCACTTTGTGGTGCTCGACGGCTTTAAGGGAAGCAAGGCATACATAAACGACCCAGCCAAGGGGTCGTACACTGTTTCCATGGAGCAGTTTGACAAGTGCTTCACCGGGGTGTGTATCATTTTTGAGCCGGATGAAACCTTCGTCCCGGAAGGAAAGCCCAAGAGCACCTGGAACTTTGTGAAAAAACGTATGGTGGGTACCGGAGCATCGGTTGCTTTTGTGATCCTTACCACGGCCATCACCTCGCTGATGGGCATTATCAATCCTGCGTTTTCCCGGGTATTTCTGGATCGATTGCTTACCGGAAAGAACCCTGAGTGGTTTTACCCATTCCTGCTGGGCCTTTCTTTGGCAACCGTCGTAACGCTGATTGTTGCGTGGGTGCAGGCGGTCTATACGTTGAAACTAAACGGTAAGCTGGCTATTGTGGCGAATTCATCCTTTTTGTGGCATGTACTGCGGATGCCCATGGAGTTTTTCTCTCAGCGCATGGCCGGGGATATTGCCATGCGGCAGTCTCTCAACGAAGGGATTGCAAACGCCCTGATTGCTACCTTTGCACCGCTGGTGCTGCAGACGGGAATGATGGTATTTTACTTAGCCGCTATGCTACGGTACAGCTTACCGTTGACAGTGGTGGGACTTGTCTCCATTCTTGTAAATCTCGTTATGGCTCGGGTCATCTCTGAGAAACGGGTCAACTCCACCAGGGTGCAGATGCGCGATGCCGGCAAGCTTGCCGGTTCCACCGTTGCGGGGATCGAAATGATCGAGACCATCAAGGCCAGCGGCTCGGAAAACGGATTTTTTGAAAAGTGGGCGGGATATCAAGCTGGTGTGAACACGCAGACGGAGAAGTTCGCTCATATCAACCACTATTTGGGGCTGGTGCCGATGTTGGTTGAGTCGCTAACCTCCACTACGGTGCTGATGCTGGGCGTTTACTTGACCATGAAGGGCCAGTTCACCGTTGGTATGATTTTGGCGTTTCAAGGATTTTTAAGCGGCTTCAACGGACCGGCTCATTCCCTCATCACAGCGGGGCAGACCATTCAGGAGATGCGCACCAATATGGAACGGATCGAGGATGTCATGGAGTATCCTGCCGATGTGAATTACGACGAAGGACTCGATGGAACCGCCGAGTACGGTAAGCTAACCGGGGAGGTGGAAATGATGGATGTGACCTTCGGCTATTCTAAGCTGGATGCACCGCTCATTGAGCATTTCGATCTGCATCTGAAGCCGGGAAGTCGTGTCGCATTTGTCGGCTCCTCGGGGTGCGGTAAGAGTACGCTCAGCAAGCTGATCTCAGGACTGTACCAGCCCTGGGGCGGTGAGATCCGATTTGACGGCAAGACCATCGGGGAGATCAATCGCAGCATTTTTACCGGTTCGGTGGCGGTGGTGGATCAGGACATTATTCTATTTGAAGATACCATCAGCAATAACATTAAGATGTGGGACAGCTCCATAGAGGACTTTGAAGTCATCATGGCCGCTCGGGATGCCAGCCTCCACGAAGACATCATGGGAAGGGACGGCGGATATTCCTATCAGCTGATGGAGGGTGGCAAGGACTTATCCGGAGGTCAGCGGCAAAGGTTGGAAATTGCAAGAGTTTTGGCCCAGGACCCGACCATCATCATCCTGGACGAGGCGACTTCTGCTCTGGATGCAAAGACCGAATTTGAGGTGGTCAACGCCATCAAAGCGCGTGGTATTACTTGTATCGTTATCGCCCATCGACTCTCTACCATCCGGGACTGCGACGAAATCATCGTGATGGAAAAGGGTAAGGTTGTGGAACGAGGGACTCACGAGGAGCTATATGCCAGAGGCGGGGTCTATACCTTGCTTGTGTCGAGCGAATGAAGGAGGCTGAAGCTGATGGGATGGTTTGACGAACAGATAAAACAACGGATACAGGCGGACGAGGACGCCTTTTCTGAAGCATTTTCCTCCATGGCGGGGGCTGTCATGGGGCGGAGCATGGAGCGGCTTCTTTCGGATGACCGTCAGAAGACCAAAAATGCAATGGACGAGATTTTGAAATTTTACCGCATTAAGTCCGTGGAGCTGCCGGACGAATTAACAGACATCAATGAACAGCTCGAATATCTGCTGCGGCCCTCCGGTGTCATGCGGAGAATGGTCCATTTGGAGGGAGCATGGTATCGCAACGCGGTTGGAGCGTTCCTCGGAACCCTCAAAGCCGGCGGAGTGGTAGCGCTGCTGCCGCAAGGGCTTTCCGGCTATGCCTTTTTCGACCATGCCAATGGTAAAACCGTGAAGTTGAACAGGGAAACAGCAGCAATGCTGGAAATGGAAGCCATCTGCTTTTACAAGCCGCTGCCGCTAAAGAAGCTGAGCATCCGAGACCTGCTCGTATACATTGCCCAGACCCTCTCTGCGGCTGATTATGCACTGGCAGGTATTGCCACATTGGCAGTCACCCTCATCGGGATGCTGGGCCCGAAGCTCAATAACATCATCTTCTCCAGCGTCATCACAAAAGGTGATCTGCGATTATTTACTGCGGTGACTGTGATGCTGGCGGCAACCGGTATTTCATTCCTGCTTATGAGCACGGTGAAAAGCATCGTCATCGAGCGGATGCAGACGAAAACCGGAACGGCGGTGCAGGCCGCCGCCATGATGCGCGTATTGTCTCTTCCTGCAGAATTTTTCAAGGAATACAGTGCAGGTGAGCTTTCAGCCCGTACGCAAAGCATCAATACGCTTTGCAGTATGCTGGGCGGCGCGATTCTGACCACAGGACTCACTTCGGTATTTTCCCTTGCGTATCTTGCTCAGATCTTTACGTACGCACCGGCACTAATCATGCCAGCGATTACTATTACATTGGCGACAGTTCTGTTTACGCTGCTCTCAACACTGATGCAGATGAAACACTCGCAGCAGATGATGAAGCTCTCAGCCAAGGAATCGGGCTTGATTTATTCCTTCGTAAGCGGTGTGCAGAAGTTAAAGCTTTCCGGTGCGGAGAAACGAGCGTTTGCACAGTGGGCGGCACTCTATCGCCAAAAGGCAAGCTTAACCTACGACCCGCCCATGTTCTTAAAGTTAAATGCAGTCATTACCACCGGAATTTCATTGGTGGGCAACATTGCTCTGTATTATGCAGCGGTGAAATCCGGCGTGTCTGTAGCGGACTATTTTGCATTCAACGTTGCCTATGGTATGGTGAGCGGTGCGTTTCTGTCTCTGTCAAGTATTGCGATTACGGCGGCGAATATCAAGCCGGTGTTGGAGCTGGTAAAACCCATTTTGGAGACGGTTCCGGAGGTATCCATCGGTAAGAAGGTGCTCACTCGCATATCAGGGGGCATCGAGCTGAACAACGTCTCTTTTCGCTATAGTGAGAGCATGCCTCTAATCGTCGACAACCTGTCTCTCAAAATTCGACCGGGGCAGTATGTAGCTCTGGTAGGCAAGACCGGCTGCGGAAAATCCACGCTCATGCGGCTGATGCTGGGCTTTGAGATACCTCAAAAAGGAGCCGTCTATTATGACGGCAGAGATCTTGCCACAGTAGATCTCAAATCGCTTCGGCGGCGCATTGGTGTTGTGATGCAAAACGGTAAGCTTTTCTCCGGTGATATTTTTTCAAACATCACCATCTCAGCCCCATGGCTATCAATGAAAGAAGCATGGGAGGCGGCGGAGCGATCAGGCATTGCAGACGACATTCGGAACATGCCCATGGGAATGCATACGATGCTTTCTGAAGGCAGCGGCGGCGTTTCAGGAGGACAGCGACAGCGGCTTATGATTGCACGGGCGGTGGCGCCCAAGCCTCGCATCCTCATGTTTGACGAGGCGACCTCTGCTTTGGACAACCTGACCCAAAAGACTGTAGCTGATTCGCTGGCAAGTCTCAAATGCACACGCATTGTGATCGCCCACCGGCTTTCCACCATCAAGGAGTGCGATCGCATTATCGTGCTGGACGCAGGAAGGGTGATTGAGGACGGCAGCTATGATGAGCTGATTGAAAGAAACGGCAGCTTCGCGGAGCTGGTAGCACGCCAGCGCCTTGATGACAGCGAATTTGTAGGAAAAACAACATTGTTTTAAATAAAAGGAGGACAAAAAAATGACAGAAAAGAAAAATTTAAACGAGCAGACAAATCTGAAGGAACAGACAAATCTGAAGGAGCATGATAATCTCCTCACGGATGAGGAAATGAACAGTGTGGCCGGCGGGTGTGTGAATGCGTTTGAAAGTGGTTCGATACCAAGTTCAGGAGGCTTGAGCCAGGACCCTGTCAACACTAGAAAAGACGTAGAGGAACAGTTCAAACCGAAAACACCTTCAGGACCGTTTCCTCAAAACTGTGGTTAAGAAAGGACGGTATATTATCGTGGTGAGCATCGAAGCGGGAGAAAAAGGAGGATGAATTTATGACTTCACGACAGACCCCCGACGTGATCGGCACGTCAGCGGCAGGATGGTGGATCATAACATCAACCGGGTGCTGCGCGAATTTTGAACGGCAGGAGAGTGCATTGGCCTGTGCGAGGGAATGTTGGTATTGCAAATATGCTGACTTCCGTGAAAACACTGCTCTGCAAAAGCATTACGGCACATGCCGCCGAAAGAGCAGCAAACCGTCGGTCAAACTGTCTGATGAGGATCTGGATGAAGTAGTGGGCGGTGTGTCGGTCGAATCTGATCAGGCATCATACCAATGTCAATGCGGAGCCGTATTCAGCTTTCGGGTAAACGAATGCCCGATCTGCTATAACAGAGAAATACAGAAAATCCAATAGAGAGGATGCAAGCAATGAAAGAAATCAGGATCACAGAAAGTAACATGAAGGAGGCGTTGGCACAAATCGACACGCTGGAGGGACTTCGCCCCAAAGACAGAGGCTGTCTGCGGCTTCTCGCAGAAGAGATGTTTTCCATGTGCAGGGAGCTTTTGCATACAGACGTTATGGACTTCGAGATAAGACAAGAGGAAGGGCAGTATACGTTGCGTACGATCACCAAAGCGCAAGTGACAGAAACGGCGCGAGAGCATTTCCTCTCCATGAGCAGCAGCGGCAAAAACGCTGCGAACCAAGGAATCAGGGGATTGATGGGCATTATTATGGAGGTGCTGGCTTTCGAGGGGCGTCTGGCCCTTTATGAATCAGCCTGGTCATACGGGCTGCAGACACCGGGAATTGATTACGCTTCTGTGTGGACGCTGTCACAGTATATTGAATCCGCTCCAAAAGAGGAGGTCAACAGCGAGTGGGATGGCATGGAAAAATCCATCATCGCAAATTTTGCTGACGACGTATCCATCGGTATTCGAAGCGGCAAGCTGGAAATCACAGTAACCAAAATGTTTTAATGAGCTCAATCATATGGAGGAATCAAGAATGACAATTAACAAAATTTTAAACGCAACCGAATTAACTGTGGCCCTGTCCGGACGCCTGGACACCACCACAGCACCTCAGCTGGAAGCGGAGCTGAAGGCTTCCATGAATGGCGTGGAGTCCCTTGTTTTAGATTTTTCAGAGCTGGAATACATATCCTCTGCCGGATTACGCGTGCTGTTATCTGCACAGAAGGTAATGAGCAAGCAGGGAAAAATGGTGATCCGCCATGTGAACGAAACCATCCTGGAAGTGTTTGAGGTCACTGGGTTTACCGACATTCTGACGGTGGAATAGAACGTGAAAAAAGGCGGCATAGCAATGATTGTCCGCCAATTGGAGATAAAGATGAATTTTGAAGCGGTAACATTGAAACACAAAAAAATAATTAACCCGTACCTGTATCAGTACGGAGAAAGCTCATGTCAGCATTCCTTTGCGGCCATGTTCTGCCTGGCGGATAAATACTGTGACTCCGTCTGTGAAAATGACGGGTGGCTGTTTGTCCATCGCGCCGGCATCAGCAGTAAAACGGAAAGAGCCTATCTATTCCCTATGGGGGACTATTCCAATGAGGGCAGGCTCAGAGGCGCAATCGAGGCGATTCTTGAAGACGCACATCGCTATGGAGCAGCAGTTCGTTTTGAAACCTTGACTGCAGCGGCGAAGGATGCAGTAGTGAGGCTGTTTCCGGGCAAGTTTTCGGTAACGGCGCTCCGTGATTATTCGGAGTACATCTATACTTATGACAAGCTGGTGAATTTGCCTGGACCCCAATTGCGATCCA
Source organism: Clostridiales bacterium (assembly GCA_015243575.1). NCBI lineage: Bacteria > Bacillati > Bacillota > Clostridia > Peptostreptococcales > Anaerovoracaceae > Anoxybacterium > Anoxybacterium hadale. The sequence goes on along the minus strand of CP042469.1, from coordinate 1,479,905 downwards.
GACGGTATGATATCAGATCCTTCTACCGCAACTATGGCAGCAGGACTCACATCGAAATAATCGAAGAGAAGCACCTGGACGAGATCCGGCGGTTTCAGAAAATGTGGCTTGAAAATCGGCTGAATGGTGAGGAGGACGCACAGCTTGAGCATGAAAATATTGCAATACAGCTTGGGCTTTCCAACTATGCAGAACTGGAATTCACAGGCATCGTAATGTATATTGATCATGTTCTGTGCGGCTACGCATATGGTGTACCGCTGTCAGCAAGCAGCTTTGATGTGATTATCGAAAAGGGTGACCGCAGAATTCCTGATATATACAGGGCGCTGAACCGTGATCTGGTGAGGATATGCTGCAGCGAATACCAGTATATCAATCGTGAGGAGGATGTTGGGGTCGAAGGCTTAAGGCGGGCAAAACTATCCTATTACCCTGATATCCTGCTTGAAAAATATCTGCTGCGCGAGGTGATCAATGAATAAAACAGAAGCAAACCTTTCGCTTTTTATGATCACTTTTTTCGCAGCGATCCAGTACGTTTTTCTTGCCAATGTTCCGGAGTCCGTTTCAAACTTTGCGTTTCTGACCATTACGTATCTGATCGGCTTTTGTTTCATGCTTGCCCTATTTTGGGGCGAGCTGTTTCGGATCAACAAAGGTCAGATTCTGCAAAGTTTGATCCTGTCCGTCGAGGTGTTTGGATTCAACCTTTTCTTACTGCTTGGAACCTCAGGGGTAGGTGCTACTGTCAGCGCATGCGTGCTTTCTGCATATTTTGTATTTATCCCTGGTCTTTCGTTTGTACTTTACAAGAAAAAACCGGAGCGGTCCAGCCTCATCGGGATTGGAGTGGTACTTGCAGGCTTGTTTCTGATCATGAATACAGATCTTACAGGGGCGCTGAATATCCATATCCTTTATCTTGTGGCAGCGGATGTTTTTGTTGCTGTATACATCATAATGACCGGAGATTTTACAGCAAAATCCAATCCGTCCATCCTAGCCATGGGCCAGATGTTCTTCAACGCAATTTTTGCTCTGGTATTTTGGTTTGGTGAGGCAAAGGTTAAGAATATCACCATGTCACTGCCATCTGATGCTGCGTTCTGGTGGAGTGTGCTGTTTATCAGCCTCTTTATCCGTGGACTGTATAGCGTTGTGCAGATATACGCCCAAAGATATGTCAATGCCCTGGACACCTCATTGATTTTTTCTACCGAAATTGTTATCACTATGCTGATGTCTCCTGTTCTTGCCAGCTTATTTGGTACACAAGCCGAAACCATCACTTCCTGGAAGCTTGCAGGAGCAATCGTAATGATAGCGGGCATTTTGATTGCAGATTCCTCTTTTACTATGGCTGTGAAAAGGAGGCTTGTACATGAAAAAGACTGATTATGAGAAGCAAGTCTCACTGATATTGATTTCGGCAGCGGTATATTTTTTGCTGGATCTACCTGTAAGAATGACCGGCTTTCTGGATTTCGGTGCTTATATTGGGATTAAGAACTTTCTTCCCGTCACGCTGGGTCTGCTGTTTGGCTGGTGTGGAACCATTGGCTGCTTGATTGGAAGTATGCTGGCTTCTGTGATAACTGCCGCGACGCTGCCTGAACTGCTGTTTGAACAAAGCTGTATTTTGGTGACGGGTATGGGGATGTGGCTTTTGTGGCACGCAGGAGTAATACCACACAGAGTTCAATTGAAAAAGAAAGCCGATTATTTCAGATATATTTGGCTGAACGCTTTTCTTGCAGCAGTATGCGGTGCAATAAGCTTTGTGTTCCTGTCGGTTGGGGCATTTCTGACAGTACTGATTGCTTATCTTTCGATGAATTTATTAGTGGGAATTCCGATTATTATTCTGATGACCTCCATTATATGTGTTATTCCGGTTCTTCCGCCCTGGGCGCATATACTGCCGGATGTTTCCGGCAGCGTTGATTCCGAGCCGGGCAGTCTTGACAACTTCAATGATCTGCTAGAGGAATATTTCCTGCTCCGTAAAATCAACAGAAAAAATCTGTATGGCATACAGAACTGCATTGAAGAAGTGATGATCAGGATCTTTGCTGAACAGCCTGACACATCGGTCGCGATTCAATTTTATGAGAACGACAGCTTTTCTCTTTGGTTTACGTATCAGGGCAGCCGTTACAATCCCTTTGTGGCAGGCAAAGAGGAAGCATCAGAGGATATGTTCGGACTCCAGCTGATAAAGTACCGTGCACTCCGCGCGTCATACAAATACCGACGGGGAATCAACAAAATTCATATTGTAATTTAAGGGGGCACAGATCAATGGATAAAAAAAGAAGGCCGATTCGAAAAAAAGTACAGACTATGGTTCTTGCCATATCGGTCACGGCATTGCTGCTTACCAGTGTTGTAAGCGTTATCAGTATGTTGAAGATACAAAGTGATGTGCTTTCAGCAGGCAAGGAGCTGGGAGATACCGCTGCTAAGAACGGAGAGGACGCACTGCTCACACAAATGGAACAGAATCTGCTTGATATCGTTTCAAGCAAAGCAAAGCTTGCAGACGCGGAGCTTGGCAAATTTTCTGGCTATACCGGTCAATTTGCAGCATATGCCGATCGGCTTTATAACAGCTCATCCAATTTTATCCCGGTGGAGGTGCTTCCTCCCAATAAAGAAAATTCAAATAATCTTATGATGCAGCGTTATCTGGCCAGCAAGAACATTTCACTGCCAGATATTCACGATGAAATAAAGCTGCTGGGGAACCTGGAATATGTTTTCAAACCCATCATCACCGCTGAAAAGGAGATGATCACCACAATTTACATAGGAACAGAGAGCGGGTTTATGCTCAGCTATGACAATCGATCGGATTTGGGGGACAAGACCGCTGCCTCCGAGGAATATTACGATTACTTCGACGCTTCCTGGTATACTGCTGCAAAGGAAGCTGGGAAACCCGTATTTACCGATACCTATCCCGATACCTATGGACGGGGCCTGACCATCAGCTGCGCAGCACCGTTCTACGATGAAGCGGATCGCTTCGCCGGTGTGGTCTGTATGGATATTCTGATCACCGATCTTAATCAAACGATCATAGACATAGACCTTGGAAAGAGTTCTTATGCGATGCTCATCGATAGAAATGGAAGAATCATCGCCTCTCCGCAAATGACATCGGAGCAGACCGAGTTTGACGATATATTGAAGGATCCCTCACTTCCGGCTTATGAAGCAAAGGACGATTTGCTCAGCGGAAATACAGGTGTCACCCTGACATCAACAGATATTTATTATGCTTATACACCGGTTGCCTCTGCGGAGTGGACCCTTGCCATCCATGTTCCTGCATCGGATATCACGGAACCGGTGGCACAGATACGCGACAGCATCAACACCAAAACCGATGATACTGCGGCATCCATGCGTAAGAATATATTGACGGCAATTTTGATCTTTGTTCTATCCTTTGCAGCCATTATATTCATCGTTGTAATCCTTACGAGGCGTTTTGCTGTACAGCTGACGATGCCATTGCTGTCTCTGCGAAACGATGTGGGTGAGATCAGTGGGGGGAATCTGGAATACCGGGCACAAATTCATGACAATGACGAAATCGGAGATTTGGCAGGTTCCTTCAACAATATGGCACTCTCTCTGGAACAGTATATTAACGACTTAACTTTTGTAACAGCCGAGAAGGAACGCATCGGAGCAGAGCTGGACGTGGCCAAGCACATTCAGGCCAGCATGCTTCCCAGCATCTTTCCAGCTTTTCCAGAACGGCCAGAGCTCGATATCTACGCGACGATGACTCCCGCCAAGGAAGTGGGAGGAGACTTTTACGACTTCTTTCTGGTAGACGACGACCGGCTTGCCATGGTGATGGCAGACGTATCCGGAAAGGGTGTTCCGGCGGCCCTGTTTATGGTAATCGCAAAGACACTGCTCAAGAACGTGGCCCAGACAGGACTTTCTCCCAAAGCGGTGCTAGAAAAAGTGAACAATCAGCTCTGTGTGGGAAATGAGGCAGAAATGTTTGTCACGGTCTGGCTGGGTGTTTTAGAAATTTCCACAGGCAAAATGACCTGTGCCAACGCGGGACACGAGTACCCGGTGATCAAACGGGCAGGCGGAAGCTATGAGCTGATCAAGGATAAGCACGGCTTCGTGCTTGCGGGAATGGAAGGGACTCGTTACAAGGAGTACGAGCTGCAACTGGATTCCGGCGACCGACTGTATCTCTATACCGATGGTGTCGCTGAGGCCACCGATACCCACAACGAGCTTTACGGCACCGATCGAATGATCCATGCACTGAACCGGTATAAAGACGTGGATTGCGCGACCCTGCTGCACCGGATGAAAGAGGAAATCGACGCCTTTGTTGGAGAGGCTCCGCAGTTTGATGACATTACCATGCTGAGCCTGGAGCTTAGACCGCAGAACGGCCATGGCATGAAAAAGCTGAAAGTGACCCCAACGCTGGCATCTATAGAAGAGGTCACCGCATTTGTGGAGCAAGAGCTGGAGGCCGCAGAAATTCCCATGAAGGTGACTGCACAAATGAACATCGCAGTGGACGAGATTTTCTCTAATATCGTCCGTTACTCAGGTGCAAGCGATGCTACCGTGGGTGTGAGTGTGGAAGACGGTCATGTTACATTGCGCTTTGCCGATAATGGCCGCCCCTATGACCCAACGGAGAAACCGGACCCGGATACAACACTTTCTGCCGAGGAACGGGACATCGGCGGCCTTGGGATTTTTATGGTAAAAAAATTCATGGACACAGTGGAATATGAATATCAGGACAGTCTCAACATTCTGACGCTGACAAAGCAGATTTAATGGAGAAGGGCACGGAGGAAACAAACGTGAAGCGAATATTTTCATTTTTTATAGCAATGGCAATGGCTTTGTCAATGACAGCCTGTAGTCTTAATCAAGGACAGAACGCAGATACGGCAGCTGCGCAGAACGAAACGACATCATCAGAAAAGCAAGCAGCTCAGCAGGAGATTCCATGGGATTTGCGTGCAATTTATCCCGACGAGGCGGCGTTTGAAAAGGAATATTCTCAGACGGAGGCTCAAATAAAAACCGTTTCCGCGCTGCGCGGCAGATTGAATACCACAGACGGCGTCGTGGGCTATTACGCTGGCTTTGATGAGATGAGCCGTCTTGCCGGGCGTCTTGATGCCTATGCCACACTGCAGGTTCAAAAAGATCAATCCGACAGCAAAGCCAAGGAGCTGGTTGGCCGGGTGTCCAATTTACTTACCAGGATGTCCACAGAAACAGCCTTTGCTCTGCCGGAGCTGTTTGCAAACAGTGACAGCTTCCTCGACAAGGTGGCTGGTGATCCGCGCATGAAGCCTTACCTCATATGGTTTCATCGTGACCGCGCAGAAAGTGACCATGCACTGCCGGAGCGGGAGGAACAATTGCTGCAGCCGCTCTATCAGATGCGGGATGGAGCCTACAATCTGTATGCTTCTCTGACCGGTAGTGATCTGACATTTCCAAAGATCAAATTTCCCGATGGCACAGAGGTTCCAGCAGATGAGAATCATTATGCTGCGGCCTACAATAAAAATTATAGTCAGGAGTTTCGTATCGCGTACTACGATGCCATGATGCAGACCTACGGAGCGTTCCGCAACACCCTTGCCCAAAATCTGCACAATTATTATACCGCTGTAACCCAAAGCGCATCCCTCCACAAGTATGGCTCTGCACTGGAGGCGGATCTGGCGCCGACGGATACGCCCATTTCGGTTTACAACGGCGTTCTGAATGCTGAAGAAAAGACAAAGCCGTCGCTGGACCGGTACTTTTCGCTGCTTAGAAACTCACTGGGCACGACAAAGCTCTATAGCTTTGAGACCAACGCAAGTATCGCCAAGGATCCTGGAACAACCTTTCCATATGAAGATGCCCGAACGCTTGTGAAAAAGGCACTTGCGCCACTGGGGAATGATTATGCAAATCAGCTGGATGTGATGCTGGAGGGCGGTGCCATCGACGTCTACCCCGCAGAAAACAAGTCAACCGGCGCTTTTGCCATGCCGGTATCCGGTACGCATCCCTATATTCTCCTTAATTATACCGAAGATTATAACAGCGTTTCCACGCTGGCACATGAGCTTGGACACGCGGCACATATGCTGTACTCGCAAACCCAGGAAAGCAGCTACGGACAGAATGTCTCCAGCCTGACAAGCGAGGTAACAAGCACACTGAACGAGCTTCTGCTCTCAGATTATATGATCCAGAATGCCAAAACGGAGGAGGAGCGGCAATATTACGCTGCGGAGCAGCTGTCCACGCTGTACAAGTCGTTTTTTACCCAGGCGTTCTTCGCCCGCTTCCAGGAGGCTGCGGTTCGAGAAGTGGAGAATGGCGGCACTCTGACTGCGGATAAGCTGGACGAGCTGTGGCTTGAAACAACCCGGGACAGCTACGGACCGGAATACGCGGTAACGGATTCCTACGCTGCAGGCTGGGCTCGGATTCCCCACTTCTACAATGGCTTCTACGTTTATCAGTATGCTGTTGGCATCTCTGCCGCATGCAATATAGCTGACCGTATTCAGTCCGGTGATGCGGGTGCTGCGGAGGATTATCTGACGTTCCTCAAGGCTGGAGACAGCGGTAACGTTGTGGATCTTCTAAACCTTGCAGGGGTAGATATCTCTAACGGAAATTATATCAATGCATTCACTGCGCGGTTTGAACGGTTGCTCAAGGAATTTGAGTGAGCGAAACAGGAAAGAAGCTACCGTCAAGTTGCATGGCGAAAACAACCAGCTATCACGGGAGAATAACCACAGAAGAACAATCGCAGGAGAACAACTACATGAAGTATATTGATATCGAACATTGGTCCAGAAAAGAGCATTTTCAGTTCTTTTCCCGCCGAACATTCCCATTTTACAACATCACTTTGCCCCTGGATGTGACCAATCTCTATAAAAGGGTCAAGGAGGATGGGCTGTCCTTTTACTACGCGATGACTTATATCGTCACCAATGTAATGAGTGGTATTGAAGACTTTCGATATAAGATTCGCAATGATGGTGTGGTCATCGTAGACCGGCTTCACCCCAGCTTCGTCACGTTTGACGAAACGACCCATCTCTTAAAGATCATAGATATAGAGATAACCCCCGGTATGGATCTCTCTTCCTTTTGCGCTGCTGCTTCCAAAGCCGAAAGGGAGATGACGAGCCATTTCTCCACATCGGAATCCAGCGTCAGGGATGATTTCGTCTATATCTCCTGCACCCCCTGGTTTTCGTTCACTTCCATGAGTCACGCGGCAGACTGCAATCCTAACGACTCAGCCCCCCGGATTGCCTGGGGGAAGTTCGAATGGAAGGATGGTAAGGTGACGATCCCTTTTAACGTACAGTTAAATCATCGGCTCCTGGACGGCTACCACGTACATCTGCTGATGGAGGGGATCGAAAATTTCATCCAGGGGTATCAGGAGAAGATATCCTGATACCCATTCAGGATCAGCAGGAGAAAGTACAATGAAACCCATCCAGAACCAATAGGAGGAAATATTATGAATCATAGAGGATTACAAGTTTTGGTTTTGACCATTGCGCTGGTAATGGGTCTGTTCTCCGGTTGCCGTGATGAGACAGTACCTGCGGTATCTGAGGTGAAGGTACTGACCATGGAAAAGGGAGCCGAGGTCAATACTGCGGCATACCTGCTGGAGCATTACAAGACTGTCACCTACGCCCAGCTGGACTATGTTGGCGGAAATACGATGCATTTGACCTACTATAAGGACAATGACGGAAATTATTGCGTTACAGAAGATGATTCCGGCTATACCGCTTATCGAACAGATTTTCTCGATTTCTCCCGGGAAAAGGGAAAATCTACGTTTACTGTCTCCGCCAGGAAAGATCTCTATGTCAGCGACTATCTGTTCATGGTGAAAGGCAGCGAGTTTACATCCCAAACAACGGACACCAACGGCAATCTGGTCTGTGAAACACAGGCTGATATCAGCCAGGACTACGCAGATCAACTTTCAGAGTCGTGGCCGGCGACCACCAAGGACAAGATGGTGACAACGACTGTCTTTGCTGCAGATGATTTCCGTGTTCTGTCCATTGATTTCAGCCTTCTCCGTCCCGACGGCTCGGAATCGAAGATCGCCTCCGGCGTGATGCTCTACGATCAGGAGCTGCAGCACACGGATGCAGTACAGGGCTATCTGGATGCAGAAAAATGTACCGTGACCGTTCAGATGGAGGATGGCAGTACACGGACTGCGGAAATTCCCAAGGGGGAAGCCTTTACCTGGGTTTGTGACGACGGATATGCTCTCTACTTAGACAATCTGGGAAAAACGCTGGTTCCTGAAGAATCTGACCCGGTACAGAACCATGAAACATTGTATTGTCTGCCTAAAAAATGAACATATAGCGGTACTGCCCGCCAAAAAAATGATTCATGTAACACTGTACTACCTACCCAGTAAACGCAGGAGGAGTTTATTATGAAACGATTCTTACTATGTGTGATCGCCCTATCGCTGCTCTCGACTTTGACAGCCTGCAACAGTCCGCCAACGCAGGCTCCCGTACAGGGGCTAAAGGGTAACATTCCCACGGAAGCATCTCTTTGCGGAAATGCGGCAGAACAAGAAAGTTGCGACTCGTTGTATGACACCTCCCTGTACCATTCCCTGAAAATGGGAGAGGTTAATGAAGTGGAGTACTTATCCCTGTCTGAAATGTTGTTGGCAGTCAATTCGGGGAAAGCGGACTGGATGTATGTCCCCTATCAGACTGCCAGGTACATACAATACCGGAATACGGAGATGACATTGATGGTGGATGCTTCGCTCCTCTATTATTATTCAATGCTCACCAGAGATACAGATGCGAAACTCTGTCAGGAGATTGACGGTGCCATCGGTGAAATGCGAACTGACGGTTCTCTTGACACCTTGACGAAGCAATATCTGTATAGCGGGGGAGAGCGCTCTGTCGGCGTGATCAAAATGCCCGACGATTCCGGAACCAAAACCATTAAAATCGGTGTCACCGGTGATTTTCCTCCAATGGATTATATTGCCTCTGACGGTAACCCGGAAGGATTCAATGTAGCGCTATGCGCCGCTATAGGGGAAAGGCTTGGGGTCAATATCCAGCTGGTAAGCGTTACCGCAGAGGCGCGGCTGACGGCACTTTCAAGCGGTATGGTGGATGTACTATTCTGGCAGCAGAGCTTTGGAGGTGAAGCAGAAGCCTTTGATGGCGTTTGTGTCACCCAATCCTATTTCCGTGATTTTGGCGCTGCGTTAACTTTGCATTATTCCTGGGAGGACATCGCGCAGCGATACGGGCTTCTCGTCAAGGAAACGGATGAAACAATAAAACTGTAAGGAAAACGAAATGCGAAAAACAACAAAACCCATGAGGAAAACAAAAGGAGAAAAACAATAAAACAGTAAAGAAAACGAAATCGGAAAATTAATGAAAACAGTAAGGAGATCAAAATGAGAGAAGGAACAAACAAAACAAAGACAAGAACAGGAATGGTCTTATTTCTTGCAGTAGTTATGCTGTTGACGTTTGCCGGCTGCGGAGGGAAGGCAGCGGCTGTGCAATCACCAAACAACGATCAGGGCCAGGAGCAAACCGTTCCCGTGCAGGGGTATCTGTCGATGCTGGATTTTGAAAAAGAACAACGGATGTCCTTTTGCATGGAACCTCCCTATCCTTCGCTTTCCTTCGGGGAGTATACCCGCCAAAGCTATCCCTCTCTTTCCGAGTTGCAGCTTGCGCTGAACGGAGGCAAAATCGATTGGGCATATTTGCCCTATGATACCGCGAAATACATGCAGGGGGAGAACACTGATTTGACGGTGGTAGTAGACGCCAGTGTTATCTATTCCTACGCAATGGCGGCGCGGGAAGAGGATTCTGTGTTGGGAGAGAAGCTGGACAGTGCTATTTCCTCGCTGCGTGAGGACGGTACGCTTTCTGCACTGGAAGATCAATACATTTATTCCGCAGAGGGACTTTCAGAGAAAGCCGCAGCTCCTGTAAAAATAGAAGGCGCTCCAACGGTTCGTATCGGCCTGACAGGCAGCCTGCCGCCATTCGATTATGTTTCCGCAGACGGTATCCCGGCAGGGTTCAATGTAGCCTTTGCAAATGCGCTGGGAGAGCGGCTGGGTATGAATATTGAACTGACTACGGTAGAAGTGGACGCCCGCCTTACAGCACTTGTAAGCAAAAAAATTGACGTGGTATTCTGGATGATGGTTGATGATTCTGCTGAGGACGCAAATGGCAAGGGTGTGTCTATAACCCAACCCTACCACAAATCCTACGGCGCTGCCATTATTAAGGATTACCCGTATGAAGATATTCTGAGCCGCTTTGGACTGCTGAAAAAGGGCGGAGAATAAGGGTAGTTCTAATACTATGAAAGGGGGTGATCCCATGTCCTTTTATGACATTTTTTATAAAACACTGATTGCCGGCGGCTCCTATCTCACTCTTTGGAAAGGCCTGTGGGTTACCGTGGAGATTTCGCTGCTGTCCATCCTAATGGGTACGGCGCTTGGGGCCTTGATATGCGCTGCAAGAATGTGTAAAAACAGGCTGCTAAGGAGTGCTGCGGCGCTATATATCGCCGTTCTGAGGGGCAGCCCGGTACTGCTGCTGTTGATGCTGATGTACTACGTAATCTTTGCCAGAAGCGAGCTGTCAGCGCCTCTTATTGCGGTTGCGGCCTTTTCTCTGAATGTCTCTGCCCACACGGCAGAGTGTTTTCGGGCTGCACTGACCGCTACCGACAAGATGCAGGCTGAGGCAGCCAGGACGCTGGGGTTTTCCGGTTGGCAGGCTTTTCTGATCATTTCTCTGCCACAGGCTGTAACCATTGCAAAGCCCACCTATCAATCCGCACTGGTAAATCTGATCCAATGGACCAGTGTGGTTGGCTATGTGACCATTACTGATCTGACCCGTGTTATCAACAACATCGGCAGCCGTACGATGCAGCCGCTGTTCATGATTCTGGTGGGGATGCTTCTGTATTTAGCACTTGCCTATCTTTGTTACGGAATCTTTGCTCTGGCAGAAAGGATTTCTGAGAAAAGAGCCGAAGGGAGGAGATCGCGATGAGTATCATTCAAGTGGAGCACCTTTTCAAATCCTTCGGTTCGCTTGAAGTTTTGAGGGATGTCTCGCTTACGGTTGAGGAAGGAGAACGCATTGTTATCATCGGCGGCTCTGGGTGCGGCAAAAGTGTGCTTCTGCGCTCCCTTGATCTGCTTGAAAAGCCGGATGCAGGACGCATCCTCATTGATGGAGATGAAATAACCGCCCGGGGCGCCGATGTGAACCGCATCAGACAGAAAATGGGCATGGTCTATCAGGGATTTCATCTATTCCAGCACATGGATGTACTGGACAATCTGACGCTGGCTCCCACCCGCTTGCGGGGGATGTCCAGGGCTGAGGCAGAAGAAAAAGCCGCAGAGCTGTTGAAGATGGTAAGTTTGGAGAGCCGAAAGCACGCAATGCCGGGGGTTCTCTCCGGCGGTCAAAAACAGAGGATCGCTATTGCCAGGTGCCTTGCCATGGAGCCGAAGATTATGCTCTTTGACGAACCCACCAGTGCGCTGGACCCAACCATGGTGGGCGAGGTACTTGCTACGATGCGAATGCTGGCCAAGCGCGGTATGACCATGCTGATTGTAACCCACGAGATGGCCTTTGCCAGGGAGGTGGGGACACGGATTCTCTACCTTGATGAAGGAGGGATTTACGAGCAGGGTACCCCGGAAGAGATTTTCGACCGGCCCCAAAAGCCGAAGACCAAAGCCTTTATTCAAAAAATGAAATACTTCTCCCAGAAAATCGACCGGCGTGATTTCGACCTGATGCAGCTTCAGGGAGGGATTCAGGGGTTTGCAGAAAAGTATGGGATCGGAGATAAATTTGCTTATCGGCTCCAACTTTGCGCCGAGGAATTGGTTTTTGAAATGCTTTCCGGTGCGGTTTCAGAGGAAGCCGAAGTAAAGCTGGAAGTGAATATCAGTTACAGCGAAGCGGACAAATCCATCCTGCTGGAGCTGATCTGCAGCGGCAGTAAGTATGATCCATTCTCAACCGATGAGGATGACGAGACGCACCTGGGAGTCACCATTTTAAGGAATGTAGCAAAAGATATGTCCTTCGCTTACCACGATGGTATCAATCAGATCAAGGTGAGGCTATAAGAAGAGCTCCGCGTTGAAACGTTATAAAGAGTTGCTAAAAAATCTAAACGACTTATTACATAATTGGAGGGAATGACTATGACAAAAGAAAAAATAATCGCACTTGCCAAGGAAAAGCTCGGCAAGGAGATCACCGAACAAGAAGCACAGGACTACATCGACGGCAAGACCGCACTTCCTGACGAGGCGCTTGATATCGTCAGCGGCGGTGGAAATTGCCTGAAGGAGACGTGTTACAAATGCGGATCGGAGGATCTGACCTGCATAAACTTAACGTACACATGCAATCGCTGCGGACATTCGTGGGAGATGAGTATCGGGGGCTAAGGGGTAACGGTAATGTTTTATAAGCTTTGCAAGCCATATCGTCTGCGCGGCTGGGACGGCCTGCCATTTTGCCTCACAAGCCCTCATGCACTGACGCCTCGCTTGCTGTCTCGGGAAGAATTTGCGGTGCTTTTGTGCTGTGACGGTATGACCGAGTTCGGTAAGGACATCGATGATGGCGACGAAAAAATTGCCAAAATCCTACGGTCTATGCTGGACGGCGGCGTGATATCCGCTGCGGAATCACCCTCAGAGATCATGGAGCTTCAAAAATTTCGAAAATACCCCAATGGACATATCCATAGTGTGATTTGGAGCATCACCGGTGACTGCAATCTGCGATGCAAGCACTGCTACATGTCGGGGGGGAGAAATCAATATCAAGACCTGACGAAAGATCAGCTATTTGATTTAATTGCCCAGTTTGAAGAGGCGGGCGTGATGGAGGTTGAGCTATCCGGCGGAGAACCGCAGATGTCACCCTATTTCTGGGAGCTCGTGGATGAGCTTTCAAACCGAAATATACATATTTCACACGTTCACACGAACGCCACGCTGCTTAATGATGATTTTTTTGCCGATATGAAGAAACGCGATTTGTACTGGACCTTTGATTCCAGCCTTGACGGGGTGGGAACACACGACGATCTGCGCGGCACGCCGGGCGCTGAGATCTCTGCCATCGCTTCCCTACGAAAAATCCGCAGGGAAGGGTATCCACTGCTGGTAAATTCCAAGTTTCATACAGATAGTGTTCACACCGTTTTAGATACTTATGAATTGATGAAAGACATCGGCGTGACAAGCTGGAAGGTCAGTTTCGTGTTTCCCATTGGCGAGGCGGTTTCCAGCGTTCCGTCTGCACCGGCTGTTTGCTGTGTCGAATATCTTGAACTGTTGAAACGCTATAGAGCGGACGGTAATCCCTTTGATTTAAACCTTATAGAGGGTTTGGTAAAGGGGCACCGCGGCGGCGGATTTGCCTATTGGGAGAACGATAAAGAGGATGCGTTCAACCAGCAGCGTGTATCCTGCGGTCTGTGCCGAAACCGTCCCTATATTCTCCCTGACAGTACCCTTGTACCGTGTATCGGCTGGGTGTCAACTCCTGTAGAAGCGATGCTGCCGAAGCTTTCGAAAATGCCCTTGTCGAAAATCTATGCAGATCCCAATTCTCAATTCCGTAAACTTGTAGGAATCAAGGTTTCGGATATTACGGAACGAAATGAGGAATGCCGCCAATGTGCGTATAAATTGACTTGCGGAGGCGGCTGCCGCGCAGACGCCCTTGCGACAAATCACGGCAGCGACGCTATCTACAAGCGGGGGATGATGTTATGCAGCGTTTACAAAGGCGGATTTATGACAAAAGTCAAGGAAATCTGCAAATAATCATAATTTCCCTGGGGCGAGCTTGAAAGCACGCATTGCGCCACCCAAAAAAACCTATATCTTACAAAACAAACGCTGATGAAACGGCCTACGCGTGTCGAATAAATCAGCGCTTCCATAAATAAGGAGAACGACATATGAAAATGAAAAAAATAATAACCTTGATCCTAATCGCTATGGTTCTTTGTATGATGTTTTCGGCCTGCGGAAGCAGCAAAACAGGAAGTGATACGGAAGGCAGCACTCCAGCATCCGATGGTGCAGAAGAACAGAAAGACAAGCTGGCTGCCGGCTTGCTGGAGCAAAACAGCATAGAAACATCGGCTCGTAAGAATTGGACACAGGCCAACGGAAACGGTGAAATAAGAAAACAGGTCGAATATAAGAGATTTGATTCCCTGAATACCATGCTGATGGAGCTTGGCACCGGACGAGTAGACTTTTTACAGTTGCCCGGCAGTGTTGCAGCCTATCTGGCTGCCGCAGATGATTCTCTGATTATTGAGACAAAGGATAACTCAAGACCAAACCAGCATTACCATATGGCTGCTCGTGGGGATAATACGGCACTAATGGAAGAGCTGAACAAAGCCATTGAAGCTTTAAAGGCAGACGGCACACTTGACCAACTGGTATCCGACTACATCGCCAATGCGGACAGTGAGCCTGCTTCCAACGCACTGGTAAAGAATGAGGGCGGAGAGACTCACGTTGTAGCTGTTACCGGCGATCTGCCGCCGATGGACTATGTTGCTGCCGACGGAACGCCAGCGGGCTTCAATGTTGCTCTCCTCAATGCAATCTCCGAGAAGACAGGCTGTAACTTTGAAATTGTGCAGATGGATGCAGCAGCTCGTCTGTCGGCACTGGAGAGCGGAAAGATTGATCTTGTCTTCTGGATTGGATGTTGGAGCAATGACGGTTTTGAGCCAGAGGAAGAAAATATCAGCCTTTCAACGTCATACTTTGAAGAACCTCTCTGCTTTGTCAGTTATTCGGCGGATGTTCTGGAAAAAATCAGATCCATCTTTGTGAGAGCAAACTGAGCACTGATTGAATCAGCGTGTTCCTAAATCAACGGTTCCAAAGAAAGGTGATTCACCATGAGATTGAAATGTTCCAGGGCAGTTGCACTTGTTCTGACCCTGTTGATTCTCATAAGCCTTCTGGCAGGCTGCAATACCAAGACGAAATCAGCGTCTGCCGAAGCATCCCAAAACAACCAGCAGCGTGTACCGGTGGAAGCTTCCCGCATCGGTGTGATGGAGGGCTCTACCAACGAGGTTTATGCGGAGGAGCATTATCCAAAAGCGGATCGTCAAAGCTTTAAGAATTATGTTGACAGTACTGCAGCACTGGATGCGGGCAAGCTGGATTATGCCATGATGGACTATACCAGCGCACTTCGTTTTATCCGCAGCAATCAAAACCTGAAAATTGGATCAGGAGCCCTGACCGATGAAAAGCTTTGTCTTGGGATCAGTAAAAGCCAGCCTGAGCTGGCGCAAAAGGTCAGCGCGGTGGTGGACAAATATCTTGCCGATGGAACCATGGATGAGATTATTTCCCACTGGATCAAGCCTGACGTATCCGATTATGCTGTTGTAAAGACTCCCAGACTTGAGGGAGCACCAAAGATTAAGGTGGCCATTGTATCGTCCCGGGAGCCTACCACATTTATGATGAACGGTCAGTATGCCGGTCTTGATGTGGAACTCATTGACAGAATTCTTTATGAGTTGGGATACCAAGCGGAATATCTTGATATGGAGTGGGGGGCAGTCATCACCGCTATGGGCAGCAGCAAGGCTGATATGACCATGGGCATGTACAATACTCCTGAGCGCGCGGATAAGCTTCTGTTTACCTCACCCTATTTCACAAACCCGCAGGTGCTGGTGGTACGTCAGGAAACAGGCGAGGATACAGGGGTCAAAACAGGTTCTGATACAGATGAGCCTCAGTATACTGCCCTGAACCAGCTCTCAGGAAAGGTGGTTGCCTCTCAGACCGGCACCATCGCGGATCAGCTGATCAACAATGTCATTCCCAATGTGAACTACAGCTATTTTAACACGCGGGCCGACATGCTCGCAGCGCTGAAGAACAGCAAGGTAGAAGCAATGCCTGCCGACGAACCGGTGGCCAGACTGGTTGCGGCGCAAAACCCGGATCTGGTCATCCTGCCTGAGCAGATCGTTGAGGACCACTATGGTGTGGCACTGCAAAAGGACAGTCCTCTTACTGTTCCGGTGAACGAGGCCATTGCCCGGTTGAAGGCTGACGGCACTCTGGACAAAATGAAGGAAAAGTGGACCGGCGCTGATGAAAGGATCAAAGTTCTGCCTAAGCTCGTCTATCCCGGTGCAAACGGGACCTTACATGTGTCACACGAGATGAGTGCAGAACCCATGGAGTATGTGGGAGCGAATGGAGAGTCGGTGGGCTATGATTTGGAGCTGATGCTGCGGATTGGTGAGATTCTCGACCGCAAGGTGGAGTTCACAGGCGTCGATTTTGCAGGATTGATCCCCATGCTGCAAAGCGGCAAGGCGGATGCCGCAGTAGGCTGCATGTCCATCACTGACGAACGGAAAAAGACAGTGGATATGAGCGATTCCTATTATGATGGCGGGCTGTACTTCGTTGTGCGCAAAGCCGCCGACCCCGCTGCTACCGTTTCTGCTCAAATAAAGGAGGGTTTTGGGGACAGTCTGAAGGCCAGCTTCACACGTACCTTTCTTACGGAAAACCGCTGGAAGCTAGTTCTGGATGGTCTGAAGGTCACGGTGCTCATATCAATCTGTTCGGGGCTCCTGGGCTCACTGCTGGGCTTTGGAATCTGCATGCTAAGGCGCAGCAAAAACCGCCTGGCCTCTCTTTTTGCAGCGGCATTTATCCGGCTCATCCAGGGAACGCCAATCGTGGTACTGCTGATGATTCTCTACTACATCATTTTCGGCAAGCTGGATATTTCTGCCGTTTTGGTAGCGATTTTCGGTTTTTCAGTCAACTTTGGTGTTTACGTATCAGAGATGATGCGTACTGGTATTGACGCGGTGGATAAGGGACAGATCGAGGCAGCATATGCTTTGGGCTTTACAAGGGTCAGAACCTTCTGGAAGATCACCTTTCCCCAGGCAGCACGGCATTTCCTGCCGGTTTTCAAGGGTGAGTTTATTTCTATGGTCAAGATGACTTCAATCGTAGGCTATATTGCGATTCAGGATCTCACCAAGGTCAGCGACATCATCCGCAGCCGCACCTTAGAGGCATTTTTTCCGCTGATTGCAACGGCGGTGATCTACTTCCTGGTTGCGAATATTTTGACTGCGCTGTTATCGCGTCTGGAAATCAGTCTGGACCCCAAGCGGCGGAAACGCGCTGTGAAAGGAGTAGTGACAAATGATTTCCATTAAGAATTTAAAAAAAGAATATCCCAATGTTACGCCTTTCTTTGACATCAACGTGGAAATTAAAAAAGGAGAGGTGATTTCCATCATTGGTCCCTCTGGTACAGGTAAATCGACGCTGCTGCGGTGCCTGAATCTTTTGGAGACACCGACCTCCGGCGAAATCGTCGTGGACGGAGAGGTCATAACAAAAAAAGGCGCAGACATTCCCGCGGTCCGGCGCAAGATGGGGATGGTTTTTCAGTCCTTCAACCTGTTCTCTCACTTGACCGTGATCGAGAACATTATGCTAGGGCCTGTGGATTTGTTGAAGTTGTCCAGACAGCAGGCATACGATGAAGGGCTTCGCCTGCTCACTACCGTGGGTCTCGTTGAAAAAGCACTCAATTACCCGGACGAACTGTCCGGAGGTCAAAAACAGCGTGTTGCCATTGCACGGGCCTTAGCCATGAAGCCGGAAATCATCCTCTTCGATGAGCCTACTTCAGCGCTGGACCCAACCATGGTGGGCGAGGTGCTGGCTGTCATTCGGTCTCTGGCCAGAGAGGGGCTGACGATGATGATCGTTACCCACGAGATGAAGTTTGCCCGGGACGTGTCTACCCGTGTCTTTTACATGGATGAAGGCGGTATCTACGAGGATGGTCCGCCGGAGCAGATCTTTGATTGCCCTAAGAGAGAGCGCACCAGGGCCTTCGTGAAACGGCTCAAGACCTTCGAACGAGTAATCGAATCATCTACCTTTGATTTTATCGAGGTCAATACCGGCATAGAGGAGTTTGGACGAAGACAGCTTCTTTCACAGAGGCAGATCAACAATTTGCAGTTGGTGTTTGAGGAATTGTGCGTACAGACGCTCCTTGGCAGGGGAGGAGAGACGCTTCCCCTGCGGTTTTCGGTCTCGGTCTCAGAACTGGATGGCTCCTGCGAGGCGGCGATTTTCTACAGCGGTCCCAGCTTTAATCCCTTCGAGGAGCAGGCTGGGGAGCTGTCCATCAAGATGGTGCTTGGTCTGACCAAAGAACATCAGTGGAGTGGAGAGAATGGGAATCACATTTCTCTTGTATTGTAACTTGTATATAAAATGATTTACAAAAAAACTGAAAAAGCCAGCCTCTCATGAAGGGCTGGCTTTTTTAGAGAAGAAAATCTCTACAATAAAGCGATTGCTCAAAAAGGTTATCGAGGCTTGGATGCAAGCTGCAGAAACTCCTGCATTGCTCGGGTGAGATACTTATTCATCTTGAAATAGAAATAATTCTCCCGAATTGCATACTGGCTGTCGATTTTATAATAGATCATTCGGTGATCCGGCGGGATGTTGCGAACCAATGTATCGCTGACCAGTGTAGCCCCAATGCCATGGCAGGCAACGTGGTAGGCTGTTGCCAACTGATCCAGCTCCAGCACAATGTTCGGCTTGATATTGTTCTCTGAGAAAATTTTGTCTGCCCGATCCCTTGTATCGTTGCCGTACCTCAGAAATATGAACGGTGTGCCATCTGCTTGCTCAAGTGGGATCGCGTCCATGGCAGGGCCAAGATGTTTGCCACGCATAATATCTTCCGCAGTCAGTCGGTATTTTCTTACGTGTTTATTCAAATCGAGCGTTTCCGGAACCGCTAAAATCATTTGTTCGCGATGAAAAAGCTGTTTTTTATAGTGGGTTTCGTTAAACGGATAATTATCGATAATCAGGTCCAATGCTCCAGAATACAGCTGTTTCTCGAGGCGCGCAGTGTCGGCCTCGATCAGATTGACCGCTACCAGAGGATATTGGGACTTAAATCTGGCAATCATGGGCGGCAGGATATAGGAGGTAAAGAAGTTGCTGGCCCCGATGGCAAGGCTGCCCGTTCTCAGATCATTCAGGTCGCTGAGATACATCTCAAAGCTGTTTTCAATATCCATGATTTTTTCGGCACCTTTGATATATTCCTCACCGCATTCCGTCAGTTGGATTGGTGTGGTACTGCGATCAAAAAGTTGAGAACCAATACGGTCCTCGATTTTTTTTATGGTTAGACTGAGTGATGGCTGGGAAATGAAAAGCTTTTCCGCCGCTTTTGAAAAGCTCTTCGCTCTATAAACCTCGTAAACATACTTTTTGTTTGTGAACATGTCGGAACCTCACTATAAATTGAAAGTTATGAATATTCCATTCGTATTAATTCATTAATATAATGATATTATAAAAGAAAACCTGAAGAATGCAAGATTATGGATGTGAATATTTATATTTGTTTATGGCTTACATATCTTTATTTATATTTGTCTTTAACAGGGGGCAACGATATAATGAGGGAAACAGGGGGCTTCCGCGACTGCAGCGAGGGAGTTTTCAAATGAGGAAAGACTTGAAAGAGAGGATCAATGACCATGTCAAAACAATATAAGCAGGATCAAACGTTCCGTCTTGAACACGATTCCATCGGTACGAAGGAAGTTCCGGAGCATGCATATTATGGTGTTCAGACATTACGTGCGGCTGAAAATTTTTCCATTACGGGGCTTACTATGCATCAGGAGATTGTGAACAGCATCGCTGCAATCAAAAAAGCCGCCGCCTTAACAAATTATGAGGTCGGCAGACTGGACAAAAAGCGCACCGATGCAATTGTAACAGCATGTGACGAGATTATTTCCGGAAAACTGCACGACCAATTTATCGTGGACCCCATTCAAGGGGGTGCGGGCACAAGCCTTAACATGAATGCAAATGAAGTCATCGCCAACCGTGCCATTGAGCTTCTGGGAGGGACCAAAGGAGATTACCTGCTCGTGAATCCCAACGACCACGTGAATTACGGGCAATCCACCAATGATGTATTTCCTTCCTGCGGCAGAATTACTTCACTCAAGCTGATGATCAAAGCACAAGCCGAATTATATCGCCTGTACGATGCGTTCATCGCAAAAGCAGAGGAATTTGATGGTGTGATAAAGATGGGGAGGACACAAATGCAAGATGCTGTGCCGATCCGTCTCGGCCAGGAGTTCCGTGCGTATGCCGCTGCGATTAAACGTGATATTGCAAGGTTTGAAACAGCAAAAGATGAAATGCGCAGCTTAAACCTCGGCGGTACAGCCATTGGTACAGGACTTAATGCTGATGAACAATACCTCCTGCGCGTGGTGGAGAATATAGATAAAATCACGGGACTGAATTTGACGCAGGCCAGTGATTTGATCGACGCAACTCAAAATCTCGATGGTTATGTTACCGTTTCCGGTGTGACGAAATCTTGCGCAGTGAACCTTTCGAAAATTTCAAATGATCTGCGGCTCATGTCCTCCGGTCCAAGAACCGGATTTGGAGAAATTAATCTGCCGCCGAAACAAAACGGTTCCAGCATCATGCCTGGAAAGGTCAATCCCGTGATTCCTGAGGTTGTAAATCAGGTTGCCTTTAATATCATTGGTAACGACATCACCGTGACCTTGGCCGCAGAAGCTGGGCAGCTTGAGCTGAATGCGTTTGAACCAATCATTTTTTATAACCTGTTTCAGTCCATCGAGACGATTACCTACGCGGTTCGAACGCTCGTTGACAACTGCATTACAGGAATTACGGCCAATGTAGAGCGCTGCCAAGCCATGGTGGAAAACAGTGTAGGAATTATCACCGCCGTATCTCCGCACATCGGATATCAAAAGGCAGCAGAGATAGCAAAGGAAGCCATTTCCACTGACGTATCGGTACGGGAATTGCTTCTTCGCGAAAAACTATTGACAGGTGAGGAACTCGATATCATTCTGAATCCTTTTTCCATGACAGAGCCGGGAATTTCCGGCGCAGAACTGTTGAAAAACTAGGAGGTTTTATCATGGACTATGCACAGGAATCATTAAAATTACATTATCAGTGGCGCGGAAAGCAGCAGATCGTGCCCAAAATGTCGGTGACCACAAAGGAGGAATTATCCCTTGCATATACGCCGGGAGTAGCACAGCCCTGTCTGGAGATACAGAAGGACGTAAACAAGAGCTATGAACTTACCGGTCGATGGAACACTGTAGCGGTTATTTCAGACGGAACCGCGGTGCTTGGCCTTGGCGATATCGGTCCGGAAGCCAGCATGCCCGTGATGGAAGGGAAGTGTGTGCTGTTCAAGGCTTTTGGTGATGTGGAGGCTATTCCGCTCTGCGTGAGGTCAAAGGAAGTGGATGACATCGTAAATGTTGTCACCTTGCTGGCGGGAAGCTTCGGTGGAATCAACCTTGAGGACATCGCGGCACCCAGATGCTTTGAAATAGAGCGAAAGCTGAAAGAACGCTGCGATATTCCCATTTTTCACGATGACCAACATGGAACTGCTGTGGTTACGCTGGCGGCGCTTATCAATGCTTTAAAATTCGTTAAAAAAGATCTGCGTGAGATCAGAGTCGTTACGCTTGGTGCTGGGGCGGCAGGCGTTGCGATTATCAAACTGCTGATGGCTATGGGCCTGAAAGATGTTGTGATGTGCGACCGGCAAGGTGCGATTTACGACGGCCGAGAGGGATTAAATGCAGAAAAGGCTGAGATGGCAAAGATCTCAAACCTCAGCAAGAAAAAAGGAAGTCTGGCGGATGTGCTGAAAGGTGCGGATGTATTTATCGGCGTGTCATCACCGGGTACCGTAACCCAGGAGATGGTTCGCAGTATGGCAAAGGGTGCGATTCTATTCCCCATGTCAAATCCCACTCCGGAAATCATGCCTGATTTGGCGCTGGAAGCCGGAGCGGCAGTGGTTGGAACCGGCCGCAGCGATTTTCCCAATCAGATCAACAACGTGCTGGCGTTCCCTGGGATTTTTAGGGGTGCATTGGATGTACGTGCAAATGACATCAACGATGATATGAAAATTGCAGCAGCCTATGCAATCGCAGGTCTGGTATCTGACGCAGAACTAAAATCGGATTATATCATACCAGCTGCCTTTGATCCACGTATCAAAAATACTGTGGCCAATGCTGTTGCAGAAGCGGCCAGAAGAAGCGGTGTTGCTAGAATTTAACAAACTTTAATTCAATGAGCGGTAAAAGTTTATAAAGGAAGTATTGTTCTGTTTTCTCTGAAACGAAATCCATTGAATGAGATACGACCTTTGCTTGATTTTTTGTGGACGTTACGTTAGTATTAACATTATGTTATGTAATGTTTTAGCGTCTTAATTGAAAGAAATCAGCAGGAGTTTATATGGATCGAAAATTGAAACTGAAAGTAAACATACTGATATCACTTATTATTTTTGCAGGGTTTGCTGCTGTAGCATTTACCAGCTATCATACCTACAGTAAAATCATTGAAGACGATATTGTAAATATCTCAAAACTGACTTCAACCAATATCTACTCAGACATCAGAAATGAGCTGACGAAACCCATTTTTGTTTCGTTGACTATGGCTAACGACAGCTTCCTCAAGGGTTGGCTGGAAAGTGAAAAGGCGAACGATACGTTGGAACATCAGTTGGAATTGCGTCAATACTTGCTGGGTTTGAAGAAAAAATATAATTATGACTCCGTATTTCTGGTTTCCGAAAGCTCCAAAAATTATTACCATTTCAATGGGTTGAACAAAGTGATCAGCGATAACAATGATCATGATATTTGGTACTATGAATTTGTCAATAGCGATTATGTGTATGATTTGGACGTTGATACGGATGAGGCCAACAAAGGGAGCCTCTCGGTTTTTGTGAACTGCCGCATGACGGACGAGGACGGGAAGCTTTTAGGTGTTACCGGTGTTGGGCTTGAGTTGGATCAGGTTCAGAGTTTACTGAAAGCCTTTGAAGATGATTATAATCTGGATGCATTGCTGTTTGGAGAAGACGGCACCGTTCAGATCAATACGAGCTTGAATGACATCAGTACGGAAAACGTGTTCGATGCAGAAATACTGAGTGAAAATAGGGAGAAAATCCTGAACAATCACGATTCCTTACAAGTGTTGCAATTCAAAGAGCAATCTTTTCACGGATATTATATCGTTCGGTATATTGAAGAACTAAACTGGTATTTGCTCATTAAAAAGGATACTTCTGTGCTTGCAAGCTCCATGTATGCGCAAACGACGAGGGATGCGCTCATCTATACAATCGTGGTATTGCTAGTACTAATCATCACCAATGGTATTGTCAAGAAAAATGATCAGTTAATGCTTGGTCTGCTTCGCACCGACTTGCTGACCGGGCTGCCCAACCGCCGTAATTTCAACGAGACCCTGGCAAAAGCAATCAACATTACATCAGAACAGGAATCGCTGTTCGTGTTCGTATTTGATCTGGACAACTTTAAGCATGTCAACGATACACAGGGACATCTGAAAGGAGATCAAATGCTGCAAGAAATCAGCAGGTTTGCTTCCGAAGCATTTTCAAAAAAAGGATTGGTTTGCCGATGGGGCGGAGATGAATTTGCGGGCTATTGTTTTAGCGACAGACAGGAAGTAATCAAAATCCTTGAGGCGTTTTTCGAGATTGTTAGAAAAGATCCTTCCTTCAAGCTGTATAACATGTCGGTCAGTCTTGGTATTACACGTGCTCTTGAAAATGATAATGAAGATGCCCTCATTTATCGCGCCGACCAAGCACTATATCAGGCCAAGGCAAACGGCAAAGATAACTGGGTTATGGATGACGAAAAGAACCGTATTTGAAGCTTCTGTTATGATAAAAAATGAAAGAGTAATGAAAAATAACAAAACAGGCAATGAAATCGCAGGGATTTCATTGCCTGTTTTATGCTTTGCTGCAAAATCAGTTTGCTGTATTGAATGCAGCGCTGGCTTCTTCTTCTTGTGCATTGCCTACGATTGCCCATGCAATCGCAGCAGCAAGAATGGAAAGGGGAAGTGCGACAACAATGGCATCGACCATGGAAAGTGTCTGCAATGCAGTACCCTTTACAATGGAAGTTGTTTTAAAGAGAAGATTGCAGATCTGAAGACTGCCGGCGGTTTTTTCCTGAACAAAGAGCAGCCAGAAAAGGCTTGCAGCAGAACCGGTCATAATACTTGCAAGGGCAGCTTTCCTTGGAAACTTCTTGAAATACAGGGCTGCAAAGTAGGTAGGTAAGAAGGTTGCTGCACAAAGTCCGAAGAATAATGAGGTGCCGATGGCGATAATCGCCATACTTGCATCCAGCATACTGGACAACCATGCAAGCATGGTACTGATGATAAGACCGATCAACATTGCAATTCGTGTCAATGTTATGGTTTTTGTTTTCAACTTTAGAGACTGTTTCAGAAAATCACGTCCAAGAGCAGTTCCCATGGTATGAACCAGAGCATTCAAAGTTGAGATTCCGGCAGCCAGAAGGATGACCAGGAAAATGCCGCCGAACCATTCTGGCAGGAAAACTTTGATAAAGGTTGGGATGATGCTGTCATTAGAACCAGCAGCAACAACGGATATCTGGCCGGATGCATTATAGAATGCAACGTTTGAGAGGGCTCCCACAGAGAATGCAACACCAGTCATGAACAGGATGAAAACTCCTCCGGAGAGAACCGCACGGTTTAACTCTCGTCCGCTTTTTACAGTCATGAATTTAACGGATAGCTGCGGCTGTGCGAGTACACCAATGCCTACGCCGGCTACAAGAGAGGTTACAATATTCCACCATACGGGAGTACCTGTAACAGGCATGGACGTCCATCCAGCAAAGCCCCCTTTTGTGAGACCTGCTACCTGCTCTGCAACCCCGGGCATTGATGGAAGCTCGGATAGTGCTATATGCGCATTGGTGATACCGCCCAGCATTCCGTAGGTATAGAAGATCAGAAATGCCATCCCGACGAACATGAGGGTACCCTGAAACGCATCAGCATACATAATGCCCTTGAGACCGCCCATAATTACAAAAATAGCAGCCAGTACTGCGATAATGATAAGTGCTGCATTAAACGGTGCCCCGGTGTATTTTGCCACATAATCAACAATTCCTTTGAGAACTGCAGAGGCATAAATGGGCATAAATAAGAAAATAAGGATACCTGCATATCCTTGAATGAAGTTGCAGTTAAAGCGGCGGGCAAAGAATTCAGGCATAGTATTGGTACCAAGCCTATGTCCGATTTCACGGGTGCGCTTCCCAAATACGACAAACGCGATAAATACACCGACAAAGATATTCAGAACAGTGAGCCATAAAAGTCCTAGTCCAAACTGACCAGCGGCACCGCCAAAACCAACGATAGCGGAGGTGCTGATGAAAGTGGCTCCATAAGATAAGGCCATAACGATCGGATGAATTTGTTTTCCTGCTAAAAGATAATCACTGGTGCTTTTTGTTCTCTTAAATGCGGTATATGACAGAAACGCTAAAATAAGTACATAGATGATAAGGCTGACGATCACATAAATCATTTCTTGTCACCCCCGTTACTACTGCCGTCTTTGTTCCAATTGATCACACCATAAGAGATACATAAAATGGCTCCGCCAATGGATAATAGATACGCTAGCAAAATGGATGGGTCTGATAATCCTAACATAATTTCCTCCCTTTTCAAGATTACTTGACGTCTTGCCCGCCATGTGTTTGCGAAAACACAAAAAAAACCCTTCGCCCCTATTATAGGGACGAAGGGCATGATTGCTCTCCGTGTTACCACCCTGATTCGCGTATCATAAAACACGCGCACTCATATTCGGATACAGAAGCTATATCCTATCCTTTTAACGGTGGAAACCGTATCTGTCTACTGCTGTAAACCAGCGTGTTCAACAGATACGCTCAGAAGGGAACTTCAACGGGTTTCACTTCAGATCTGCTTCCAGTCAATGACAGATCCTCCCTGGCAAGATAGTGCCGCATACTTTCCTTCGTCACAGCGTTTGCATTTTAACTTATTGTTTTTCATTATAAGTGGGACCTTAGTATTATGTCAACAGAAACTTTTGGAAATCAATAAACTAAGAAAGAAATATTTTTATTCTTTTCTGTCACAGCTAATATTCTCTCATTGTCTAATTTGTTATATAATCAAATCAATGAAAGGAATGGTAAATTATGAGAGAAGAAGAGTTTGATTTTGTAAACCGGGCTGTAGACGGAGATAAGCAGGCGCTAGAAGCTTTGATCATGGGAGTTGAAGATATGATCTACAATTTATCGCTGAGAATGCTTGGAACAACTCAGGATGCAGAGGACGCAGTGCAGGAAATCATTATCAGGATTATTACCCAGCTGTCAACATTTCGAAAAGAGAGCGCATTCTCCACATGGGTTTATCGAATTGCTGTTAACTATCTGATAAATTACAAAAAATCTATGTTTGCGCAGAGGCCCCTTAGCTTCGAATTTTATGGAATGGATATTGATAACGGGTTCATAGAAAACAAACAAGAACTGCTGCAAGATGTGAGTGAAGACTTGCTGACCGAAGAATTAAAACTTTCCTGCACGAATGTTATGCTCCAGTGTCTTGATCCTGAGAGTAGATGTATCTACGTGCTTGGTGTTATGTTTCGAGCTGACAGTAAAGTATGCGGTGAGATTCTTGGAATTTCTCCGGAGGCTTATCGTCAGAGATTGTCTCGTGTACGAAAAAAAATGGGAGGATTTCTTGACACTTACTGCGGGCTGAGTGAAGGGGGAAAATGCAGCTGCAGAAAACGGGTTGGATATGCGATTCAAAATCATCGGCTAGATCCCCACCATCTTGAATATACAGCGCTGAAACAGCTGGATTATAGTTTAACCTTTGGAATCAAGCAGTCTATGGAAAAAATGGACGACCTTTCATTGATTTTCAGAAGTTTGCCAAAGTTTCGCTCGCCGGATATTATGAAAGAGTTTCTAAAAAAACTGATCGTATCAGAGCATATGAGTGTTATAAAAGCAGTCTGAGATATTCCGTAACCATGACTGCATTTAAACTGTTTGAGACATTCTCTTGTGAGAATCTGAGATAATAAAAGGAGTTAATACTATGAAAATATTTATGATAGCAGCAGCTATAGGAACCATCGCAGGAATTGTAGATATTCTGCCGATGATTAAGATGAAACTTGATCGTTACTCAGTTATTTCTGCTTTTGTGTTCTACTTTTTAATGCCATTTGTCATCTTTAATATTAAGGTGCCAGGATTAGCCTGGTGGCTAACGGGAGGTCTTGTTACTTTCCTTCTGGCGGTACCGGTTATCCTTATAGTAGCAAAGCAAGATAGAACAGCAGTTCCGCCCATGGCTATCTCGTCTCTTGTGATTGGTACTCTGATCGGAATAGCAGGCCACTTAATGTTGAGTTAATCCCGGATAAGAGGGACAACTTAATTTGAACTTAACGATTGGATTTTATAAGGATATACACACTCCGAGCTGATAGGAATATATATAAAAGGGGGAGCGTTATTCTCTAAAGTATCTAAGAACAATTCCCCTAAGCCTGATACAAGGAGTTTTTTAATGTGTTACCGACTAAAACGATTCCAAGGGAGTCCACAAACGTTCAGAGCAGCAGACGTTTTATAGCTGTACCTTTATGTTATCAGGAAACTGAATTCACTTGCGGTGTGGCCTGTGTTCAGTCTCTGCTTGCCAGGTATGGTATGTATTTTAAACAGAGTATGCTTGCGGATGTTTTAAATACAAAGCCCTATATCGGAACAGAGTATCAAAACATTCTTTCCTTTGTCAAAGCCAAAGGTCTGACTGCGTCGTTTTATGAAAATATGAAACCTACAGATCTGATTCGATTCATTGATGCAGGGATTGCGCCACTATTGATCATTCAGGCCTGGTCCGATGATGCCATCGATTATTCTCATGACTGGAAAAACGGCCATTATATTATTGCTTGCGGATACTATGAGAAAGGAATTTATGCAATGGACCCATATACACTGGGCAATTACACTTATCTTCCTTTTGAAGATCTAAAGCAAAGGTGGCATACTGTTGACCAGTTCGGAAACCGCCACTATTATAGCGGCATAATTATGTATTATGAAACTTGTCAGATTCAATATGATCCCGGGAAAATAAAATATCTTGGTTAAATGAGTGTAATGATAAAGCAGCTTGCGTCTCGGGGTGACCCGGGGCGTTTCTGTTTGCCTTATTTTTTTGTTTTCATCAATAAAAGGTGCGTCGTAACGCCAATTCCAATGAATATAAGAAGAACGGTAAGCCAAAGCTTTTGTGTTAGCAGGATTGATAATGTCATTAAGATCCAGAGTATTGCAATTGCAGATGCCTTTCTGGATGCGCTGATGCCTTGTTTTGTTCTCCAGCCTTCAAGATAAGGCCCAAATACTTTGCTGGATTCTAATCTCTGGTACATTTTCGGATCGCCGATAGAAAAGCAGGCCGCAGCAGCAATAACGAAGGGGGTTGTTGGGAGAACCGGCAGGACAATTCCCATTACGGCTAAAACGAGTAAAAGCCAGCCGCAGAACATCAACATCATCTTTTTCATTTTTCCCTCTTTGCATAAAAATTTCTTTCTGGATCAGCAGGAAACCATCCTCGAATAACGCGTTGCTCCTGTTCAAAAAGCGGAATCCCATCAAAGCTCATCGTTTTTTTCCTTCAATTACAGATAATTGAAAATATTATAAATGATTCTGCTTCTAAAATCAAGTAAAGCAGGAACATGAAGGTAACCCTCATAGAGATTAGAAATTTATCATTTGATGTGATCTGACTGATTGAGGACATGGAAAATGTGTTATAATAGTTCCAACCATTTAAGGGCAGGAGAAGTAACTTAAGGAGGCATCTATGACTACGAAAGAATACGATTCCAAATTTACCAGGTTTCATGATTTGATGAAATTCCGTGTACGAGAAATTCTATTGGTATCAACGCCGTACGATTCCTTTGTGCTTGAAGAGGACGGACATCTTGCTGATAAGATTTTCAGTGAATATCTGGATCTCAATCTGCAGTTTGTCCCCCGAATCGCGCATGCATCCTCTGCTGAGGAGGCTTTTGAAGCGTTGAAAAGCCGTACTTACGATCTTGTTATCACCATGCCCAGAATCAGTGACATGAGTCCCTTGGAATTCAGCCGGCTCGTAAAGGAAGAATATCCGGAAAAACCAGTGGTCATGTTGACCTATGAGACCTTGGATAATGAAACATTAAGCAAAATCAGGGAAGCGAGAACCATAGACCGAGTCTTCGTGTGGTCGGGAGACAGCCAGATTCTACTTGCGATCATCAAGTATGTGGAGGATCTTGGAAATGTTGAAGAGGATAGCGCGCAGGGCGTACAGGTTATCCTTGTGGTAGATGATTCTCCCAGCTATTATTCGCAGTTTCTTCCATTGATTTACACTGAGATCATGAAACAAACCCGTTACCTTATCTCCCATGCGGTCAATGATCTTCACCGTCTGCTGAGGATGCGTGCAAGGCCGAAAATTATTCTTGCTATTTCTTATGAAGAGGCTCAGGAATTAATCCTGAAATATAAAAATAATCTCCTGGGTGTAATCTCTGACATCGGATTTTTGAAAAACGGTGAGGTCTATTCGGAGGCAGGTCTTGAACTTGCGTCCTACATCAGCAGTACCATTCCCGATCTTCCCATACTCCTTCAGTCAGAAGAGACCGGAAACATCAAGAAGGCCAAGAGGAGAAAACTGAATTTTATCGATAAAAATTCTCCTAATCTTTTAAAGGAACTTAGAAATTATATACTAGATAATTACAGCTTCGGAGAATTTGTCTTTAGAACTGCTAAGGGTGAGATTCTTGTAAAGGCATCGGACATTACGGATTTTGAGAGTATTGTTGAGACGCTGCCTGTTGAGAGCCTGATTTATCATGCAAGTCACAATCATTTTTCCCGATGGTTCAGAGCAAGAACGGAATTTGCGATTGCCGATGAATTGAGGGAAAGAGAGCCCAGTGCGCCGGAAAACATCAACGAGTTCAGAGCCTTTATCGTTGATTGCCTCGACAGACTTTACCGCAGCTATCAAAAGGGGGTCATCATCGATTTTGGACTTTCTAAAATGACCTTTGAAAACTCCTTTATCAGACTGGGAAGCGGGTCGCTGGGCGGAAAGGCCAGGAGTGTTGCATTCTTCAGAAATCTGCTTGTAAATTCGGAGCTGCAAAATAAATACCCTGACATCCGGCTTAAGATCCCAAGCTCCTTTGTCATTTGCAGTGATGTTTTTGAAGAATTCATGTACATCAATGATTTGCAGGAAATGGCATACAACTCCACCAATGAGGACGAAATCGCACAGCGCTTCCTTGAAGGACGATTGCCGGATGTGATTATTGACAACCTGAGAATACTGATCAATGAGATCGATTATCCGCTGGCTGTCCGTTCCTCCAGTATATTGGAAGACTCACAGGTTTTGCCATTTGCAGGAATTTTCAAGACGTATATTCTCCCCAATTGCGATCCCAATCCGGTTGTAAGATTGAAGCAGCTGATCGATGCAGTTAAGCTGATTTATGCATCTGCGTTCTTTCAGTCTCCCAAAGGATATGCAAAAAATGCCGATGTACGGATAGAAGAGGGATCGATGTCTGTATTGATACAACAGTTGGTTGGAGAACAGCATGAGGATATCTTCTATCCGCTGATTTCAGGTGTAGCGCAAACATATAACTACTACCCATATTCCTATATGCAGCCAGAGCAGGGGATCGTGAGTCTTGCATTGGGGTTCGGAAAAGCCATCGTTGACGGGGGACGTGTATTCAGTTTTTCCCCGGCGTATCCGAAGATGAATCCGCCGGTTGCTTCTCCGCAGGAATTCATGGAGAACACACAGACCAGCTTCTATACACTGGACATGAGCGGATGCGCAAGGCAGCTTACCAAGGATGATGAATGCACCTATCGGAAGATTGGATTTGAGCGAGCTGATAAAGATAAAACCTTGCATAAAGTTGCCAGCACATATCTCAGAGACAGCGATATGATTATGGATACCTTTGCAGCGCAGGGTCCGAAAATTGTGACCTTTGCATCAATTCTGAAATACAACTCCATTCCGCTTGTGAACATTGTCAAGGATTTATTTGAGCTTGGGAAGAGTGCCTTTGGAACAGATGTTGAGATAGAGTTTGCTGTGAATTATCCGGTTGAAAGTGATAAGAAGCCAGAGTTTTACTTTCTGCAGATCCGTCCTATGGTGGTCGGCCGAGAAGCCAGAGAGGTTAAAATTGAGGAGTTCAATCGTAAGGATGTGGTGTGCACCAGCTCACATATCATCGGAAACGGCGTCTATAAAGATATCACAGATGTAATTTACCTGGATCCGGACCATTTTGAAATGAATAAAACCGTTGATATTGCTACAGAAATCGGTGAGATAAACAAGCTGCTGATGAGTGAGGGGCGCAAATGCGTGCTGATGGGCTTTGGAAGGATCGGAACCTCTGATCCGTGGCTGGGAATCCCGCTGATGTGGTGGCAGATGTCCCAGGCCAAAGTAGTGGTAGAGGCAGATTTAGAAAATCTTACTGTGGAGCCATCACTGGGAAGTCATTTCCATCATAACCTCACCTCTTTAAAGATGGGATATTTTCATATCGGAAAAAAAGCGCCTGATCATGAATACATCAATTGGGAGAAGCTTCGTAAAGCAAAGATTATTCGTCAGACAGAGCACGTCACGCTGGTTCGTTTCAAAAAACCATTAATCATTAAAATAGACGGACAGAGCAATCAGGGTGTTATCTTGATTCAAGATTAAAAATATAGCTGCCTCCACCGAAAACGGTAAAGAGGCAGCTTGTTTTTTTTAGGCTTTTATTCAAATGGGAAGCGGTGATGCAGACCCAAACTGTTTCTCACCTCAATGAATTCCTTTTGAACTGCTTCTCCGATAGGAACTCCTTTATCTTTGCGCTCCAGCCAGATCAGGTGTTCCTTTTCACCTGCTGTATAGATCTTGCTTTCTCCGGGAGCGAGGGTTGAGGAACGGAGTGCTCTTAAAATATCTCCGGTGGTCTTCTTAAAACTGTCAGCTCCAAGAAAAGCTTCTGTATCGATGGCGATAAAGAAATGACCGAGATGGTACGGCATTTTGTTTCCATGATCATCAAGTCCGGTAAGCATTTTTAAAAAGCTTCCGGCTTGAAGGGCTGCGGAAAGGATTTCTACCACGGTGGCATAGCCGTAGCCTTTGTATCCGCCCAGCTCTTCGCCGATTCCGCCAAGAGGAGCCAGAGCAGCAGTTTCCTTCACCAGATCTTCCAGTATCTTGACACTGTCTGTCATGGGGTTTCCGTCATGACCGATGACCATTCCCGCGGGTGTTTCTTTGCCTTCTCTGGCGTAATACTCAATCTTGCCGCGCTGGGTGATGCTCGTAGCACAGTCCAGAATAAAGGGGAATTCTTCATCGGTAGGAAAGCCGAAGGTAAGGGGATTGGTTCCAAGCATGTTTTCCACGCCGAAGGTAGGGGCGATGGAAGGCCGCGCATTGGTGCCGGTGATTCCGATCATATTTTCCTTGATGGCCATGGAGGGATAATAGCCGGCAATGCCGTAGTGTGTGGAATTTCTAGCAGCTACCATACCCATTCCATACTTCTTAGCCTTTTCAATGGCCATGCTCATGGCTTTAAAGCCAACTACCATGCCCATTCCGTCATGTCCGTCTACAACTGCGGTGGTCGGTGTTTCCCTGAGGATCTCAAACGCTGTGACAGGTTTTTGTATCCCTGCATTGATTCGATCAATATAGATGGGTTTAAAACGATTGCAGCCATGACTCTCAATCCCCCGCCTGTCGCTTTCCATCAGTACATCAGCACATATTTCCGCCTCTTCTCGGGGAACACCGATCTTTTCAAAGGCTGATGCAATAAAATCGCCGATTAGGTCCCATGACATATATGGTCTTGTTTCCATGAATGCTTGCCTCCTGCTTCTTTTGTAAACTTGATTGGAACGCCTCTTGCCGTAAAACCCCTTTGGTTTTACTACCTTTTTATTGCGTTCATTATATCATCCATGCAAGTCGCAGCTCCGGCTTGCTTCACACCGATACAATGAACGCCTCTTGCTGTAAAACCCCTTTGGTTTTACTACCTTTTTATTGCGTTCATTATATCATCCATGCAAGTCGCAGCTCCGGCTTGCTTCACACCGATACAATGAACGCCTCTTGCCGTAAAACCCCTTTGGTTTTACTACCTTTTTATTGCGTTCATTATAACATAAACAACGCAAAATAAAAATCATGTCTCCAAATATAAACTCTGTTAGTCACTTTCGTTAACCGATTATACAATCAAACCCTCCATTATAACACCAGACTTTTACTTGGTGCTAAACTGGAACTGTGATATGATAAAAAAAACATTTTTATGGGAGGTGAACGGTATTGTGAACAACTACAAAACTTCTGAAATAGCCAGACTGACAGGAATTCATCCCAATACAGTGCGGCTTTATGAGGCTTTGCAATTGATTCCTGAGGCAGAAAGAAAAGCAAATGGGTACCGAGTTTTTAATGACTTTCACCTCGAACAAATTAAGCTTGCCAGAATTGCATTAAAAGTTGAGGTTCTACAAAATGGACTTCGAAAATCAGCGATCGAAATAATAAAAGCCGCTGCACAGAAAGACCTTAGTAAAGCGGAGTCCCTTGCGCACTCATATTTGGATCAGGTCAGAAAAGAGCGGAAAAACGCGGAAGAAGCCATTGACATTGTTACACAAAATCTGGCCTTTATTCCTGGGAAAGAAGATGTCCAGATGGAAGAAAGCGCGTTATGGAACAGGAAGCAGACTGCGGAACGTTTGGAAGTTTCCATGGATTCTCTGAGAAACTGGGAAATGAATGGACTTTTGACGGTGAAAAGAAAGAGAAACGGCTATCGGGTTTATGGGAGTGAAGATGTGAGAAGGCTTAAAATTATTAAAGCACTTCGCTGCGCTAACTATTCCTTGGCATCGATCCTGAGAATGCTAACCGCACTTTCCGCAAATCCCAAGGCGGATGTTTATAAGGAAATCAATACACCGAGAAGGGATGAAGAGATTGTCTCTGTTTGTGATGAACTGCTCACCTCTTTGGGTCGGGCAGAAGCCAATGGATTAGAAATGCTTCGTCAACTGGAGCGCATGAAGCGGCTGCTAAAATAATATAACCCTCCATTTAAACACCAGACTTCGCACTGGTGTTATTCTTTTTGAAAAGGAGGAATGACATATGAAAGAAGAATGTATAACGATTCAAGCGAAAGGTCTGAAGAAGTCTTACAACGGGGTAAACGTTGTAAATGAACTCAGCCTCACAGCTTATAGGGGACAAATTTTCGGTCTCCTCGGAGCAAATGGCGCGGGAAAAACAACAGCCATTGAATGTGTGCTGGGAACAAAGGCATTTGAGGCAGGAATGGTTGAGGTTCTCGGTATGAATCCGGTGAAAGAACGAAGAAAGCTCTTTGAAAGGGTCGGCGTTCAATTTCAGGAATCTGCTTATCAGGAAAAGATTACGGTGAGAGAACTGTGCGAAGTGACAGCTGCATTATACCGTCAACCAGCCAATTATGAAAAACTGCTCATGCAATTTGGACTGTCTGATAAGAAAAAAAGCTGCGTCAGTGAACTTTCCGGAGGACAGCGACAGCGACTGTTCATTGTGCTGGCACTGATTCCAGAACCGGAGGTGATTTTTCTGGACGAGCTTACCACTGGTCTTGATGCAAAAGCGAGACGTGAAGTTTGGAAATACCTGGAGGGGATGAAGGAAAAAGGTCTAACAATCCTGCTTACATCACATTTTATGGATGAAGTAGAAATCCTTTGTGATACAATCCTGATCTTGAAACAAGGCAGGACGGTATTTTCCGGCACGGTTAAACAGGCGATAGAAGCAAGTCCCGCAGAAAATCTGGAAGATGCGTATCTATGGTATACCGATGATGAGGGATCAAATGAAAAGGAGGAACGGTATCATGAAAGCCTTTAAGACACTTCTAAAAATTGAATGCAAACTGTCACTGCGAGGCATGGATATGGTAATCTTTGCAATCCTAATGCCCATAGCAGTAACCATCATTTTGGGGGCGGTATTTGGGAGCAGGCCTGCATTTGAAGGAGCTTCCTACAGTTTTCTGGCACAATCCTTTGGCGCTGTTTCGACCATTGCAGTCTGTGCCGGAGGTGTTATGGGTCTTCCGCTGGTAATTTCAGATTATCGCAACAAGAAAATTTTAAAGAGACTGAAGGTGACACCTGTTCGGCCAGGATTAATCTTGGCTGTTGAAACAGTAGTTTATGCGCTGTATTCTATCTGCTCGCTTTTACTGGTATACGGGACAGCAGCAATTTTTTTTGGATATCGTCTGGGGGGGTCATGGCCGCTTTTTCTGGCAGCATACTTTCTTGTGATGGTTTCTATGTTCAGCATCGGACTGATGGTGGGAGGACTGGCGCCCAATACAAAGACCGCTGGAATGATAGCAAGCATCCTGTATTTTCCGATGTTGATATTTTCCGGTGCTACCCTGCCTTATGAAGTAATGCCGCGTGTAATGCAGAACCTGGCTGACCTCATGCCCCTTACTCAGGGGATCAAACTGCTGAAGGCGATGTCGCTGGGATTGCAGGCGGGAGAAGTGTTCCTGCCAATTGTCATCATGTTATCCATTGCAGTCATCTGTACTGGAATCTCAATTCGTTTTTTCCGCTGGGAGTAAGTAGAGCTTCTTTCAAGCCCTTCACCAATAGGTGAGGGGCTTTTCAACTTGCGAAAGTAAAATAATTCCTATAGAATTAAAATAATGGGTTTGGTATAGGGTTAAAGGGAGAAAGAGGTACTTGATGATTAAATTGAGATTCAGAACAATTATATTGGTAATCACTTTGATATTGATGCAGTCGGCAGCGGCGTCTGCAAACTCAGCCCCCACCTATTGGGAGGGATATCCCTATTCAGAAGTACTTCTTGTGGATGAAGCATCACCAATTGAAGTGAAAAGGGAAAAACTGATTTTTGATTATAACAGTATTAGGCAAGAGCAATTTGGCTTTTCGCCAACAGCGGCGGTAACCGCAGAATATCAGATGATGAATTCCTCTAATGCTGACCAGAGGGTGCAGATGGCTTTTTCACTGGTTTCCAGTCTGGCAGAGCTCTCTGTGAAGGATCTGATTGTTGAAACTGACGGCAGCAGGGTATCCTACGAGGTTTATCCGGCTATGGAGGCTGCTGAACACAAATATGATTCTGATGCGCATTTTCGTTACGGTGGTTTTCATATCTCCACTGCGGAATATGAGCTGCCGGGATTTGATTTGAATCAGAAGGCCCAGCTTGTTCGCTACCGGATCAAACCAGCCAAAGAGGAAAATCTGCGATTCGAAGTGATTTTTAATGCCGACCCGAAACAAACTAGGTTAATTGGGAAAAATTTTAATATGGCGAGTTACACTGAGGGGAAGGGCTCTTCCATTGGTGCCGGGCTTTATAAAGATAAAGAGAAGGTGGTGGAAGTGCTCGTCTTGGGTGAAGCGATCCACCTGGAAACAGAGGTTTTGACTGAAGATGGCGTAAAAGCTGACCCT
Organism: Clostridiales bacterium; assembly: GCA_015243575.1. Classification (NCBI taxonomy): domain Bacteria; kingdom Bacillati; phylum Bacillota; class Clostridia; order Peptostreptococcales; family Anaerovoracaceae; genus Anoxybacterium; species Anoxybacterium hadale. The sequence goes on along the minus strand of CP042469.1, from coordinate 1,443,014 downwards.
GCTGACTTTTATTTCGAGGAGGAAGTCAGCAGTGTTGACCCACGGAAATATCTGATGGATGAAATCCATCGGGATCTCAGGAGGGAAATCACAACGGCAGTAGATGAGACCCAGCTGCTGAATCTTTACCTAAGCAGAATTTGGAGTGATGGACTTGTTGCTGGGTACAGCTTGCTGGACGAAGCTCTTTCTGCTTCTCATGAAGATCGAGTTATAACACTGCTTTATTCCGTTGACTTCCCTGCGGGTTCTGAACGAACGATACGCGTAGGGTACTTGACTGGCGGAACCATGGATCGCCGTGAGACAAGCTCTCCCCAGTATCACTATACATACTTGCTGAGCCCGGCCAAACATTGGAAGTCCTTTGGTGAGCTGGAACTGGAAATTCGCACACCGGAGAAGGCACCGTTTGTGATCGAAAGTTCTCTGCCTCTTACTTTGGATGGAGAAAGAAGATACATCACGGTACTTGATGGTTTGCCGGAGGATGAGCTTCTTTTCACCTTGTATCATAAGGAACAGATTACATCTCTTGATAAGGTAGAGAAATCTTTGGATGGTCTTCGATATGTGCCTTTCTTTATAGCAATGTTCTGGCCATTCCTTCTTGCAGGAATCATCCTGATCATTATCCTACTGTGGAGTAAAAAAGCAAGAATAAGAAATTAGTATAACCGTCATGAAACACCAACTTAAATAATATCATGGAAAGGGAGCATAGATTGAATTTATAAGGAATGGAGAGCAGAATATGTCCGGGGGTAAATTCAACATCAATTCTCTTTTTCTAATCGGAAAAAAGAGACGGGAATTTCGTAGACCAGAATTCCTAAGGATTCAAACCAAGAGTAAGCTGGAGATGCATGAAAAAAGAATGATATCTCCCTATATAAATACCCCTTTCGCTGCAGAGGTAAGTTCACCATCAGGTTCTCAGGAGGGATTTCCCTTTGAAGTCCAGGTCATCGCCGAGGATCTAAATGTTCCATGGGCAATGGACATCAGTCAGGACGGAAGAATCTATTTTACGGAACGGCCGGGGACTCTGAGAATGATCCAGAATGGAGTGCTTTATCCAGAGCCGATTATGACGTTTCAGGCACCTTTTATCAGTGAGGGGGAAGGTGGGCTGTTGGGCATCGTGCTGGATCCTGACTTCTTGGAAAATCATTTTATCTACGTCATGCATTCTTATTCAGAGGACAATCAAATCTATAACCGTGTTGTTCGCTTGATTGAGCAGAATAACAGAGCCTTTATCGATCAGGTTCTCATCGATAGAATTCCCGGAGGCCTTGTTCATAACGGAGGCAGGATCAAGATCGGACCAGATGGGAAGCTTTATATTTCCACGGGGGATGCTGGGAATACCTCTTTTCCGCAGAACTTATCAAGTACTGCCGGCAAGATCCTTCGCATTGAGCTTGACGGCAGAATTCCGGCAGACAATCCCTATCCTGGGTCACCTGTATACAGCTATGGTCTGCGAAATCCTCAGGGATTGGCCTGGGATTCAGCAAATAATGTAATGTACGCATCAGATCACGGTTCAGAAGCCCGGGATGAAATCAACTTGATCATTCCAGGAGGCAACTACGGTTGGCCCCTTGTAACCGGTGATGAAGAATCCAATGAACTCATCGTTCAAAAACCCCTTGTAAATACTGGAACCGAGACTTGGGCCCCATCCGGGATCGCTTATCTTGATCAAGGGCCGTGGCAGAACCGCTTACTGGTTGCAACGCTTCGCGGACAAAAGCTGATGTCCATTTTACTATCGGAAGACGGCACTGCAGTTCAAGGAATCGAGCCATGGCTCCAAAGAGAATATGGTCGGCTTAGAGATGTGATTCAAGCTGACGATGGGTCTATCTACATCTCCACCAGCAATCGGGATGGCAGGGGAGGTGTGCCCAGACCGGAAGATGATCGCATTATCAGGCTAATACCGCGCACATAAATTAGCTAGTTCCATAATTGGTGATCTATGATAGCCTGCAGATAATTAGAAGCTAAGACTTGTCGATAAGCCACCTGAGACCACAGGCAAAGAATTGTAAATGATTATGTGTCTGAGTAGGACAACCCCATGGGGATATATGGAAAAATGTAAAGAAAACGATATTGTTCAAAATTCTTGCATTTTGTCGAAAAAAAGAGTATTTTATAGTTATATAGCACACAGGGGATAAAGACAGTAGAATCACAGATTATCGTCGCAGTAAACCAGGGGGTATCTAGATGAATACGAATCTATTTGTGGGTTTGATCAATAATTCTGCACTTCTTATGGCCTTGATTGTAATTTATGAATTTTCTTACTTACTCAACGATCGTTGGAAACGGTCTGTTCCTCTAATCAATGGGCTTCTTATCGGTCTAATCGGTCTGGCAATCATGAGTGTTCCCCTCCATCTGAAAAGCGGCATACTCTTTGATACCCGCTCTATTCTCCTTGGTGTTACCGCCTTAACCTTTGGCGCTGTCCCTTCTGTAATTGCAGGTTTTATGCTGATTCTCTACCGGATCTATATCGGCGGAGCCGGAGTACTGGCGGGTTGTGCAATCATTATTTCCTCCTGTCTGATCGGCATCCTTTGGCGTCAATTCAATTTTTCGGACAAAAAGAAATGGAAGTGGATTCATATCTATCTTTTTGGAGTGATTCTTCATATCGCAATGCTTTCTTGTGTTTTCATATTGCCCTGGCCTCAGCCTCTTGAGGTTTTGACGGAGGTCAGCTTGCCAATCATGGTTCTTTATCCATTCGTAACGGTTCTGTTGAGTACAATTCTTTTTCATCAAAAGTATCGAAAAGAAGCACGAATGATGATCGATGAAGCTGAGGGACGATATGCTAGTATCTTCAATAGTAATTATGCGGTAATGCTTCTTATTGATCCAGAAACTGCCGATATTGTGGATGCAAATCCCGCTGCAGTTGAATTTTATGGCTGGCCCCTTGAAACGCTCAAGAAGATGAAGATCAGCGAGATTAATACGTTGAGCGAAGCTGAAGTAAAAGAAAATTTGAATCACTCTATAGCTTTAAAACAGAACCACTTTTTCTTTCGGCACAAAACCGCATCTGAAAAGGAAATTGATGTGGAAGTATACAGCGGGCCACTGATGATCAATGGAAAGCAAATCAATTATTCCATAGTCCATGACATATCCGAAAGCGCGGCTGCAACAAAGGCCCTGCAGGAAAGCGAGGAACGATTTCGCCTATTAATTGAAAGTGCACCGGAAGCAATCTTTATCCAGACAGATGGCAAATTTTCATTTTTAAACCGGTTTGCTGTTTCCTTGTTCGGTGCAGAATCTGAAGCTGAATTGATCGGGGCTTCTGTCATGGAGCGGTTTCATCCAGAGTACCATGCAATCATCAATGAAAGAATTCACCAGTTAAATGAGGAAAAGAAGGCGGTTCCGCCCAATGAGGAAGTTTTTATAAAGCTCGATGGAACTTCTGTAGATGTGGATGTCACGGCGGTTCCGCTGCACTATAGAAGTTTGGACGGAGCTCTTGTGTTCGCCAGAGATATTACGGAAAGAAAACGGCTGGAGCATGCAAAGAACGAAGTAGAAGCACAGCTGCGGCAGCAACAGAAGCTGGAAGCCATTGGCACTTTGGCAGGAGGTGTTGCCCATGAAATTAATAATCCAATCAACGGTATCATGAATTATGCACAGTTGATTTTAGATCTTTCAGAATCTCAAAATGAGTCCATCTCTCAGTATGCAGGTGAAATTCTGCAGGAGACCGATCGCGTGGCCACCATTGTGAAAAACCTGCTTCAGTTTTCCAGGCAGGAAAAGCAATCCCATAGTTATGCCAGCATATATGACATTATTAATCAGACGATTTCTCTCATCAACACAGTTGTGAAACGGGATCAAATTACACTGGAAGTGGATCTTGAAGACCATTTGCCGGATATTAAATGCCGGAGTCAGCAAATCCAGCAGGTCCTTATGAATTTGATGACAAACGCCAGGGATGCACTAAATGAAAAGTATCAGGAGTATGATGAGAACAAAATTATCCGACTGTCCTGTACTCACTTTTTTGAAGCGGATCGCAGATGGATGAAAATCATTGTTGAAGACCACGGAAACGGTGTTCCGGAGAATATTCGGGAAAAGATTTTTGAGCCGTTCTTTTCAACCAAACCCAAAGAAACAGGAACTGGGCTGGGTCTTTCTATCAGCTTCGGTATTGTTAAGGATCACCATGGCAGTATTTCCATCGACACCAAGGAAGGCTGCTATACAAAGTTTATACTTATTTTGCCTGTCGACAATGGCTGGAGTCTATGAGGGAGAATTATGTTTAAGGTTTTAATTGTTGATGATGAAAAAAGCATGCGAATTACTCTATCGGAATTTCTTAGACCGGAAGGTTATGAGATCGATACTGCTGTTGATGCAAACCAAGCCTTCCAGATGATGGATGAAATAAACTATGATATTATCGTGACAGATATTATCATGCCGAGAATTACTGGGATTGAACTGTTGGAACGAATCCGGAAAAAATCTCAGACCGTCCAAATTATTATTATGACCGGTGAACCTACGGTGGATACAGCAGTTAAAGCTGTTCAAAGTGGTGCAAATGATTATTTGACCAAACCAATCAAAAAGGAAAACTTCATATCAGCCATCCGCCATGCGGAAAAGGTTAAGAGACTGATCGACGAAAAGGAAGAACTGGAACGACAAAACCTTAAGTATCAAAGGGGACTGGAGCACATTGTAGAAGAGAAGACCAATGCGCTGAAAGCAGCAATGCAAGGGATCATATCGCTTCTTTCCTCAGTCGTTGAGGCAAGGGATCCTTATACCGCGGGGCATCAGAGAAGGGTAGGAAATCTTTCTGCTGAGATCGGAAGAAAGATGATGCTGGATGAAAAGGCTATTGAAGAAATTCGAATGATCGGTTATATCCACGATATTGGGAAAATCGCAATTCCTGCGGAAATTCTATCGAAGCCGGGATCCTTGACAGAGCTGGAATTGTTAATGGTTAAAACCCATTCCGACAGCGGTTATGAAATGCTGATGAAGGTCGACCTCCCAATTAACATTGCTCAGACCATTCGTCAGCATCATGAACGATGTGACGGAACAGGATATCCAAGAGGGCTTTCCGGGAGCGAAATTTCCATGGAGGCACAGATTTTGATGGTTGCAGATGTGGTGGAAGCCATGATGTCGCATCGGCCATATCGGCCGGCTCTTGGGCTTGAAAAGGCGCTGAATGAGATCAGAACCAATGGGGGCAGATATTATAACAGCGAGGTTGTATCTGCTTGTCTCTCTCTCTTTGAAGAGGATCATTACAAGATAGACGACAGCGAACATGAGATTGATTTTAAGCTATAATGCGGATTACAATGGAAAATGTCATAGCCCCATCTTTGAATGGTTAACTCAACCATTCATTGTAGAGCTAATATAAAAAGAAGCTGCAGGACAGATCAAATCGAAGGCTGCAGCTTTTTAGATGCTTTATTTGGATGCTTTATAAAGAAATAATATGGTTCTTAAAGTAAATCGTTGCTTAAGCGATAGCCGCTTCCAGCGCAATTTTCATCATATCGGTGAAGGACTTTTCTCTTTCCTCCGAAGTGGATTGCTCAGAAGTGATAAAGTGATCGCTGATGGTAATGATGCAGAGCGCCTTAGCTCCCAGATATGCTGCATTCATGTAGAGTGCGGCTGCTTCCATTTCTACAGCGAGAACGCCCATCTTGGCCCATTTCTGCCACCAGCCTTCCTGCTGCTCATAAAACACATCGCAGGATACGATATTTCCGGCATGGAAGGAGATTCCCTGCTTGTCCGCTGCGTCTTTGGCTTTCATCAAAAGATCGAAATCGGCACAGGGTGCATAGTTTCCGTTGACCCCAAAGGTATGGATATAGTTTGAATCAGTTGAAGCGCTCACCCCAAATACGATATCTCTGATTTTAACCTTTTCGTGGAAGGAACCTGCGGAACCAATACGGATCAGATTTTGTACTCCGTAATCATTAATCAGCTCCCAGCTGTAAATTCCCATGGATGGCATACCCATGCCGGTTCCCTGAACAGAAACAGGAACGCCTTTATAGATACCGGTATAACCCAGCATTCCTCTAATTTCGTTATAACATTTCGGGCTTTCCAAAAAATTCTCTGCGATAAATTTTGCTCTCAGCGGATCTCCGGGCAAGAGGATGGATTCGGCAATTTCTCCTTTTTTCGCAGCGTAAATATGTGCAGTCATAAAACGACCTCCTGTTTTTTTCTTATAGTATAGCATACCCGGTAAAAGAGTGGAAATACTTTATCTTTGTATCCATAAAGGCCAGGTGTTATGTGATGAAATTATATTTACTTGTCGTTCTAATTCATGTATTATAGTAATATCGCATATCATCTTATATAATATATAACATGATAATACATACCTTATTATGTAGTAATACTATTCTAGTGAGGAGCAAAGCAGGAAATGGAAAATAAACTGAAAGAAAAGTACCATGAAGTCAGCAATATAACATCGCTTAAGGATATGCTGAATTCCAGTGCGCAGCAACATAAAGACAGAACCGCCTTTCTGACGAAGAAAGTGAAGGGTGGGGCGTATGAGGAAATTACTTACGCGCAGGTCAAGAATGACGTTGATGCGCTCGGAACGAAGTTGATCTCAATGGGACTCAAGGATGCCGCAATTGCGATAATTGGTGAAAACTGTTATGAATGGATTGCATCTTATTTTGCGGTAGTAAATGGGGCAGGAATTGTTGTTCCTTTAGATAAGGAACTGGGAAAAGAAGAAATTCAAAATCTTCTGCGGACTGCGAACTGTAAAGCAGTATTCTTTACCCAGAGCTTTGAAGAGTACGTAAGCGATATCGAGATTGACTACAAAATCAGAATGAAGGTTTATGGAGATAGGACTGATCTAAACGAACCATTAAAAGTTTCTGACGCTGAGCCGGTGAAAGGCAGTATTTGTAACTGGGAAGACCTGGTGGCATCGGGCGAGGCATTGGTTCGTGGCGGCGACTTGAGCTTTATCGACAGTATTATTGATCCTGACGAAATGAAAATAATTCTGTTCACATCGGGAACAACGGATGCTGCAAAAGGTGTTATGCTCAGTCATCGCAATATTGCAGTAAACGTAATGGATACCTGTAAAATTGCTCTCATCACACCGGAGGATCGGACGTTATCCATCCTTCCGATCCATCATACATTTGAATCGACAATGGGTATGTCCCTTATTTTGTATCGGGGAGCCTCTACCGCGTTCTGTGAGGGGCTTAAATATGTAAATAAGAACTTGGTAGAAGCGCAGGCCACTGTGCTCATTGGCGTTCCGCTCATCTTTGAATCCATCTATGATAAAATCTGGAAACAAGCAGAAAAAACAGGAAAAGCCAAGACCCTGAAAAAGGCGATTAAATTCAATAAAACCATGAAATCGCTGGGCATGGATGCAAGCCGAAAACTGTTTAAGAGTATCCACGAGAAGTTTGGAGGGAAATTGAGGCTGCTGATATCAGGAGCAGCAGGAATTGATCCGAATGTTCTGCGGGGATATGACGATCTAGGTCTGAAAATGCTGCAAGGCTACGGTCTCACAGAATGTGCGCCCTTGGTTTCAGGAACCCCTGATTTCTATGATTCAAAGAAGGCAGGCTCCGTAGGGCCAGCCGTCGCAAGCGGTGAGATCAGAATCATCGACAAGGATGAAGATGGAATTGGTGAAATCATATACAGAGGACCAAATGTTATGCTGGGATATTACAATCTGCCGGAAAAAACTGCAGAAGTAATTCGTGACGGCTGGTTCCACACTGGAGATCTTGGATTTTTAGACGATGCGGGCTGGCTCTATATTACAGGCAGGAAGAAGAACGTTATCGTAACCAAAAACGGAAAGAATATCTATCCTGAAGAAGTAGAATATTACATTAACCGTAATAAATACATTCAGGAGAGCCTGGTTCACGGCTATGAAGATGATGACAATGAGGATACTCTGGTCAGTGCACAGGTCAGACCCAATTATGAGGTCATTTATGAGGAATTTGGAGAAGGTTTTGGGGAAGAAGAAGTTCAGTCGCTGATTAAACGAGTCATTTCAGAGATCAATGAGAAGCTTCCCATATACAAGCGCATCAGAAACATTGCTGTACGGAAAGACGAATTTATCAAAACCACAACGAAAAAAATTCAAAGACACAAGAATGTGTAATTTCTTTAAATATTTCCAAAAAGTCGCTGAAGCGAGTGAACCTATGAATACAAATAATCGATAAGAATCAAAAAGAAAAGAGAGCTTGAGATACCTGCCCCGATACGATCGGGAAGAGTGCTTCAAGCTCTGTTTTGCAGTAATCCTACAGGTGCAGATCACCTGCGGCTTCTGGCTGGTAAAGAACTTCCTTGATATGTATTTCTGTCATACCCGAGGGAACAGACCATTGGATTGTATCACCCTCGCTATAACCTAAGATGGCGGTACCGATTGGGGAAAGAATCGAAATTTTGTTTTCGATCAGATCCGCATCTTGCGGATAGACTAAGGTAACCTCTTCTTCGTTGCCATTGATTGAGATTAAAGCCTTAGAGTTCATTGTTATCACGTTTTGGGGTAACTTTCTCCCGTCAAGGACCTTCGCCTTTTCAATTTCGTCTCTCAAGTGCCCGAACGATTTATCTGACTGCAGACCTTCAAGCACTGCGTTCACGATTAATTTCTTTAACTTATTCTTGTCATTTTCTGTAATGTAAATTTGCCTGGACAACTCCGCACCTCCGTAAAATTTGAAAGCTTTTATTTTTCTAAAATAAAAAAATAAAAGGCCTTTCATTTAAATGCATTCTAATCACATTAAATAAAAGCCCTTCATAGGAAATGTGTGTAATCTATGACGGTTCTTTTCTCTAATGTTATTATATACATAAAATATGGGACGGGCAAGGGATTTATAACAAGTTTTTCTTTTGTTACCTGGTTGCGGATTCCAAAAATGTAACAGATCCATGATCGGCGTCCAGAAGCGTTCGTACCCCCATGGGGATTGTAATTTGAGGATAGATATGGCCTGCTCTGAAATTATTGATGGTGGGCTTTTGGAAGGGTTTGATGACCTCCTCAAAAACTTGAGACAACGTTAGATTGTGTTCAGGCTCTACATCGGGATCTCCGCAGTCTGCCCAGGTTCCGAGAATTATGCCCGCACAATCCCTGAATTTCCCGGCGAGAGCAAGACTCGTTAAGCCCCGGTCAATTTTGTAATTTCGCTCTTCTACTTCTTCAATAAATAAGATTTTGTTCTTTGTATTAATCTCATAGGGGGTTCCTAAAGTTGCTGCCAGCAAGGAAAGATTTCCTCCGATGATCTGGCCCTCTGCAACACCGGGATGAATGATTTCAATGGGTTCCCCTTTCATTTCAGGAGCTGCTCCTAAAGGCTTTGATGAAAGAAGGCTTTCCCTAAGACAGCCCAACGTAACCGAATCCAGCGAGTCCCAGCCGCGAGAGGGCATTGGTGAATGAAGTGTAATCAATTTGCATTTTTGATTGAGCGCGACGTGCAGCCCTGTGATATCGCTGTAACCAATCAGAAGCTTTGGATTCTTAGCAATGGACTTATAATCTATTTTATTCAATATTCGTGTCATTCCATAGCCGCCTCTTACACAGAAGATACCCTCGATATCTGGATTTTGAAAGGCATCGTTGATATCTTTCGCACGGATAACATCGGGGCCTGATAAATATCCGTGTGACATGGTGGCAGAGGGGTAAATGACTGGTTTTAAGCCCAGAAACTTAACGGAGTTGGCGCACAGCTTCAGTTTCTCCTCCGTTACAGGAGATGATGGAGCGATTAAAGCAATCCGGTCCCCGGCCTTTAGACATTTTGGTTTTAGCATAACGGACATTCTGCAAGTACCTCCTCATAAATCACATTTCTGCTTAATATTATATTAAGGAAGTTCTGATTTAATGAAGTGTGGCACGGAATTAATCAGTGCTTCCCTAATACAGAGAAGCAATTAATACTGCGGGGGAGGGATTTCAACTTGGTCAGTCACGTGAAATTGGATGAACTGGTAACAGAGTCGGAAAAATGGGCAGTGAGCGTGCGGCAGGACTTGCATCAATGGCCTGAACTTGGAAATGAAGAGTGTAGAACCTCTGAAAGAATCAAACGGGAGCTGAGTATATTGAATATTGATTATCAGGAAGTGCTCTCTACCGGGGTCGTCGGGACCATCCATAAAAGTGCAGAGAAAAAAACAGTCGCACTTCGGGCAGACATGGATGCGCTTCCGATCCAGGAGACGGTTCTCCTTCCGTTTGCCTCCAGAAGGAAAGGACTTATGCATGCTTGCGGACATGATGTCCATATGGCGGTAGTTCTTGGAACTGCAAGGGTTTTGAACGAAATAAAGGATGAAATTAATGGCAATGTTAAATTTATATTTCAACCCGCAGAAGAAACCACAGGCGGTGCAAGGCGCATGATGCGCAGGGGATGCTTGAGTCCCAGAACGGATTTTATTCTCGGACTGCATGTGAAGCCTGATCTCCCAGCTGGAACCATCGGTATCAAGTACGGGAAGGTCCACGCATCATCAGATACGTTTCATATTACAGTAAAGGGGAAGCACAGCCACGGAGCATACCCGGAAATGGGAATCGATGCAATAGCAGCTGCAGCACAGATTATATGCGGTGCTCAGAGTATTGTAGCAAGAAATGTTAGTCCTCTTAATCCTGCTGTCATTACCTTTGGAAGTGTCCATGGCGGCACTGCTGTCAATTTGATTGCGGATACTGTCATAATGGAGGGAACGATACGAGCCCTTGACAGTTTCAGCAGAGAGTTTTTGAAAATTAGACTGAAGGAGATGGCGCAGTCTACAGCAAAGGCTTATGGTGCGAGGGCGGAAGTGAAATTTAAAAAGGGATATCCGGTTTTGACAAACGATAACATTGTTGTCGACGCAGTACGGAATGCGGTTATTTGTGAGACCGCAATTGAGAAGGTTGTGGAGCTGAAGGAACCCACGATGGGTGTTGAGGATTTTTCCTATTATCTAGAAAAGGTTCCGGGAGCGTTTTTCTTCCTGGGAAGCGGCTTTAAAGGGCGGGAAAATGATGGGATACACTCCGGTGGTTTTGAAGTAGATGAAAAATGCATTGGAATTGGAATCCAATTGCTGGTGATGTCAGTTTTAAAGCTCCTAGAATAGAACCATAATTCATTGATAAACGGATAAAGCTTACAGCGATCCGCAAGTAGAATAAGCCCACCAGCCGCGGATTCATCAGCTGGTCAGGTTTTTGACACTCTCAGCGCTTCATTTCGCTATGTTCAGGCTGTCAAACAAACCTATCCATAAACCGTGTTTGACAGTAGCTGAACAAGCTGCTCAATTAAGCGGAGAGTGCAGAAAAAACCTTCCGACAGCTGCTTTCAGCCACGGTTGATGGGCTTATTCTTGCAATTTTGGATCGTATTTATTTCTTTATCCGTTTATCTTCCCTATGTCGTTCCTTGATTAAAAGCAAAATAAATCATGCCATGAACTGGGAGACACCGCCAGCTCTGGCATGATTAATTGTTTCCATATTTTGTGCATTTAACTTATGCACTGTGGGGACGGGTGAGATTATTCTGCTTTTGCTTTGTTGAATCTAGTCGTCATTCTGGAAACTTTTCTGGAAGCAGCATTCTTATGAATGGTTCCTTTTGCAGCTGCCTGCATCAATTTCTTTTCTGCTAAAGCCAGCTTAGCTTTCGCTGTGTCAAAATCTCCGGTAGCAATTGCTCCGTCAAAATTCTTCACGATCGCCTTCAGATGAGATTTAACTCTTCTGTTGACTGCTGTCTTCTTTGCGATGACACTGATTCTTTTCTTTGCTGATTTGATATTCGCCATTATTTCACCCCACTTTCGCAAAATATCGCAAGTTTGAGTATACATGAATAGAATGGAAAACGCAAGGCAAAAATATAAAAAGTTTAATAAATGCTTCTGCTTCAAGATATCACAAACGAAGATCGATGGAAAGAGAGATAAAGCAAGATGAAATTCAGAACGGATCTAGCGATTGAAAATAAAGAAATCTACGACAAAGAGAATCAAGAAGAAAAAATCGAAATAAAAGGTGTAGAGGTTGAAACTGATCACTATGAAGGAGCGGTGGATATCACCAGGATTAAAATAACCGATGAACATGGCAGTAAGATCTTGAGCAAGCCCATTGGCAATTATATCACCCTTGAGATTGACAGTGCAGTTGACGGAAGTGAAGAAATCAAGGAAAAAGCGGCAATGGCTCTGTCTCTTGAATTGAAGCGGTTGATCAAATTTCACAGTCAATTAAAAGTACTGATCATCGGCCTTGGCAACGATAAGGTGACTCCGGATTCGCTGGGACCGTATACAGTGGCCAAGGTCAAGGTTACAAGGCATTACTTTTTGATGTACGATACGGATAGTGACAATGAAATCTCATGTGTTAGCGGATTTATACCCGGGGTAATGGGTTCCACAGGAATGGAGACTGCAGATTTGATTCAGAGCGCTGCAAGGATTGCAAAACCTGAGCTTATTATAGCCATCGATTCTCTAGCAGCAAGGAATGTGGACAGGATTAGTACCACGATCCAGATTAGCGACACGGGAATTGCTCCGGGAGCAGGAACCGGTAATATGCGTAAACAACTCAATGAATCGACCCTCGGAATCAAGGTGATTGCGATTGGTGTTCCGACTGTAATCGATACAAAAACCTTAATATTGGATAATCTCAGTGGTTTTTTAAGTGATCCTGACGGGGCTGAGGCATATCTCGATGACAATGGATATCAGATGATTGTTACAGCTACAGATATCGATCAGGTGATCAAGGATTTTTCCGATATAATTGCAAATGGAATTAATATAACGCTTCATCCGGGCATATACTCTTAGTATTGCTGAGTGTTGAGGAGTTAAATCAATGAGAAAGAGAAGATACGGGGCATATAGCGGCAGGAGGAAATCTGGAAGCGGAAGACTGGCATTCATGACCTTACTGTTCTGGATTGTCTCCGGTTTTATTATGATTTCATTTATGCATGGCGGACCCTTGGGGATGTTTGAAGCACAAAAAGAAGATGTTGGTAAGATGTACATCGGAAATATCTTTCCCACTGTAAGCAGGAGTTCTTTTGAATCAAGAGAAGCTCTTGCAACATTACCGGATCAGAAAGGCGAAGCAGACTCTTTGAAGAATGAAAAGTCCTCTGGTTTGCTGAAGGGAATGATGGGATCTATGTTTCCTGGAGCAAAGGTTCTAAATGATGATCTTGCGGAAGAAGACCCGGGTTATTTCTTCACCCCTGAAGACATTGATCAGAGCGGTACTCCTAGTCCAGAACAAACCACGGATTCCGGCATCACAGCGGAGGTTCCTAACCCTACTCCTGCTGATGTAGATGTGAAAAAACCGGTGGTTATCATCTACCACACCCATGCAACAGAATCCTACCAGCCGGTAACAGAAGGGAATTTCCACTCTCTTAAAGAATACGGTACGGTCAGAGAGGTTGGAGATGTACTGACCGATGAACTGCGCAAGATGGGAATTCAAGTTGTTCACGATAAGACTCTTCACGACTCTCCGTCGTATAATCAGTCTTACTCCAGATCACTTGAGACCATTAAGACTTTGATGGCAAGTTATGATTCGGATAAAATCGTGATTGACTTACATAGAGATGCAGCAGGTTATGTTGGGAATGTAGCGAAAACCGTCAGTGTAAATAGCGAAACCATGGCTGGTTACAGCCTTGTAATTGGAACAGGCAATCCCAATGTTGAAGCTCTTCGCTCATTTGCAAATAAAATTAATAAGAAAGCTGAAGAGATGTATCCGGGATTTGGCGGTAAGATTATTGAGAAACCTTATAAATTCAACCAGTATGTAGCTGACAACCTTATTTTGCTTGAAGTTGGGAACAATGAGAATACCATTGAACAGACAAAGACAACCGCAAAATATTTTGCGAAAGTATTGGCTGAAGTAATTAAAGAAAATCAATAGAGTCAACAATTAAAGCAGAAACTTAAAAATACGAAGGTAACGCTGATTCAATGAAGTGCGCGCACGGAATGAGTCAGCGGTTTGCTAACTACAAAAGAAAAGGAATCAGTGCGCTGTAATCAGAAGCTTTTCTGCATTATGGAGAGCTGATTGGAGGAACAACACCATGAGATTAAAGAAAACAATTCTATTTATTCTTGTATTTTTAGCTGTATACGGCTTTACAGCTGTGGATGAAGCGTATTCGGATATGATGGATCAACCGGGCAAGATTACACTGCAGATCCGGAGAGTCAATTCGGATTACCTTACCTTATCCATGTTCGGAAAAAATGCGGCGATTAATATCAGCGAGCTGAAGGAAGACTGGAAGGAACTCAGCGGCAGTGTCACAGCAGGACTGGACACTGCCGTTTCTGAAATTCAGGGATTCTTAGGTATCGTTGAAACAGAACGGGACTATAACGTATTTAAAACAGAGATATTGTAAAGGGTACTGCTGGTGTGTTATAATGAACGCTGTAAACGAAGCAAAATATGAAATTTTGCCTTCGAGATGCGTTTATTGTATCGGTGTGAAGCAAATCGGAGCATCGATTTGCACGGATGATAGAATAAACGCTGTATATAAAGCAAAATATGAAATATTTGAAAATATATTGGGAGGAACAATGAATTCGTACCAGCAATTGATAAGAAATTTCTGCATTATAGCGCATATAGATCACGGAAAATCCACCCTGGCAGACCGTATCATTGAAAATACAGGCCTCGTTTCCCACCGGGAGATGAAGGAGCAATTTTTGGACAACATGGATCTGGAACGGGAACGAGGAATAACCATCAAGCTTCAGACCACAAGGCTTGCTTATCGTGCAAAAAACGGAAACGAATATATCTTTAATCTCATTGATACACCTGGACATGTGGACTTTACGTATGAAGTTTCCAGAAGTCTTGCAGCTTGTGAAGGCGCGGTGCTCATTGTGGACGCAACTCAAGGCGTAGAAGCCCAAACTCTTGCCAACGTTTATCTTGCTTTGGATGAGGAACTTGAGATTCTTCCGGTAATTAACAAAATCGATCTGGCAAGCGCTAGGCCTGATGAAGCGAAGCTGGAGATTGAAGATATCATTGGAATTGATGCCCATGATGCACCTTTAATTTCGGCGAAGGAAGGGATCGGAATTGAGGATGTTCTTGAAGCCGTCGTTGAAAAGGTTCCGGCACCAACTGGTGATGCAGGCGGTAAACTAAAGGCATTGATCTTCGACTCCTATTATGATAATTATCGAGGCGTGGTCATTTACACCCGTGTATTTGACGGCAAGATTAAAAAGGGTGATTTGATCCGCCTTATGAATACGAAAAAGAAGTATGAGGTCACAGAGGTAGGCGTTTATTCTCCGGGCCCCGTGCCGGTCAGCGAACTTTCTGCCGGCGAGGTAGGCTATATCTGTGCCAGCATTAAGCAGGTTGCCGATGCCAGAGTAGGAGATACCATTACATTGGACCATGATCCCACAGAAGAACCTCTGCCCGGCTATAAAAAAGTTCAGCCTATGGTTTACTGCGGTATCTATCCTGCAGAAGGGGAAAAATACGAAAACGTCAAAGATGCGCTGGAAAAGCTGCAGGTAAATGATGCGGCCTTCCATTTTGAACCGGAAACCTCCACAGCGCTTGGTTTCGGATTCCGATGCGGATTTTTGGGACTTCTTCATATGGAAATCATCGTGGAGAGACTGGAGAGAGAATTCGACCTCGGCATTATTACAACCTCGCCAAGCGTAATCTACAAGGTTGTGATGAATGACGGAACAGAAGAAATGATTCAGAATCCTTCTAATCTACCGTCACCGCTATTGATCAACCACATTCAGGAACCAATCGTAAAAGCAGACATAATGATTCCGAAAGAATATGTCGGCAGCATTATGGAAATCTGCCAGGAGCGTCGGGGAAAAATGCTTCACATGGAGTATATTACCGAAAGCCGCGTAGCGCTTCATTATGAAATGCCGCTGAATGAAGTAATCTATGACTTCTTTGATGCTTTGAAATCAAAGACCAGAGGCTACGGTTCCTTGGATTATGAGTTTATCCGATATGAAAAGTCAAATGTTGTGAAGATGGATATTCTGCTGAATAAGGATCTGGTGGATGCCTTCTCCATGATCGTGCATGAGTCAAAGGCCTACAGCAGGGGACGCTTTGTCTGCGAGAAGCTGAAGGAAATCATTCCACCCCATCAGTTTGAAGTTCCTATTCAGGCTTCCATCGGTCAGAAGGTTATTGCCAGAGAAACCGTTAAAGCATATCGTAAGGACGTACTTGCAAAATGCTACGGCGGTGATATCTCAAGAAAGAGAAAACTTCTGGAGAAACAGAAGGAAGGAAAGAAGCGAATGAGACAGTTTGGCAGCGTGGAGGTTCCTCAGGAGGCATTTACAGCGGTGCTGAAATATGATGACAATAAATAAAGCTGTCGAAGGAAACGGCAATTCTATCAAAGTAAATAACGACAAAATCATAAGCCCAAGGAAACCCTTGGGCTTATATATCCATATCCCATTTTGCATTAAAAAATGCAATTACTGCGATTTCCTGTCCTTTGAAGCAGGCTATGATAGTCAAAAGGCTTATCTGGGTGCTTTATTAAAAGAAATCGAAATCTGTTCTGAAAAATACCATAACAAATATTATGTCGATTCGATCTTTGTCGGCGGAGGTACACCGTCTTTGGTCGATACCAGCCTTTTAAGGGAATTGACTAAGGCGCTCAAGAAAGCGTTCGACCTTTCGGATGATGCTGAAATAACCATAGAGAGTAATCCCAAGACGCTAAACAAGGAAAAACTTGAGGCTTACCTTGAAATGGGAATCAATCGTCTCAGCATCGGCACCCAGTCTTTTGATAACGATCTTCTGACACGTTTGGGCAGGGCTCATAGCGCTGAGGACTTTTATGACAACTATTCTCTCGCTCGGAGCTGCGGTTTTTCGAATATTAATATTGACCTGATGTTCTCCATCCCGGGACAGAATCTAAAGCATTGGCAAGAAACGCTGCAGTGTGCAGTGGACCTTGCACCGGAGCATTTGTCTTTTTATAGCCTTCAAATAGAAGAAGGGACTCTTTTCTTCCAAATGAAGAAAGAAGGTACTCTTGTTGAGACCGACGGGCAGGAAGACCGTGATATGTATCATTACGCCCAATCCTTTTTGAAGGAGAAGGATTATCTCCAGTATGAGATTTCCAATGCGGCAAAGAAAGGATATCAATCTCGGCACAATTTGAAGTACTGGTCTATGGAGGACTATCTTGGAATGGGGCTTGGCGCTCACTCTTTTATGAGTGGCACACGATTCAGCAATGTTACGGATTTTAAAACATATCTCAGCGCGGAGGGTGCCTCAGAGGTTTGGAATCATCTCAATTCCAGAGAAGACAATATTTCTGAATATCTCTTTACAGGTCTCAGGAGAATAACCGGTGTTGATCTGAACGACTTTCAAAAGAGATTTGGAGAACAAATAACGGATGTGTTTTCCCAGAATTGGATGCAAATAGAGAGGTATATAGAAGATGAGTACTTGATCTATGACGGTAACCAGCTGCTGTTTACGGAAAAGGGAATTGATATTTCCAATACAATCCTGACTGAGTTTATAATTTAATGAAGCCCTAATCAATGGAGGATGGCAGGCTTGGCCATTTTATCCATGTCTCAGCTTTTCTGCTGCTTGATTCAATACGATAATGCTTTCTGACTTGACTGTGGAATTTGCATAGATACCTTTTTCTGCATACTCCATAGCCTTCTGGGAAAGCCGAGCGGCGTCCTGATAACTCCCGGAGCGAAGCTGCTGTTTTGCAAGCTTCAGACTGGCATTTGCGAATATCGCCCAGAACTCATCCTGCAGCTCCGGCGGATATCCTTCTTCCATTTTTAGAATTTTATCGTAAGCACCTTCTGCAAGGTGCTTTTTTGCACGGTTAAGAATTGTGATAGAATCATCTTTTTGATCGGGAATCAGCTGAAAGAGCGGAATGTCAAGAACCCGAGAAAGGTACTCCAGCGTTTTAATGGAAGGCGTAGCGGTACCGCTTTCGATTTGGCTCAGCATATTTCTGGTGATAAAATTGCCCACCACTTCACTTTGCGTCATCTTTCTGGTGATTCTAGCTTCTTTAATTTTTCTTCCGAGCTCTACAGAATTCATAATCCACCTTTAATCTTATTTCGCTTTAATCTTGTCTCGTTTTCTATGATGTAAGTATGATTTACTTTATATTAACAAGGATAATTGCTAAAATCAACTGAAATTATCAACTTTTATCATTGACAACGTTTTGACGAGTGCTATAATTAAGGTAAATAAGATTTACCATCATAATCTTTCGCTTTCCTGTCGATATGTGGTAAAAATGTGATATAATAAATGCGCATAAGAAACAAAATCCCCTTAGATTTTGTTCAGCTTGAACGCATTATTACAAAGAATCAAAAGGCAAAGGAGGAGATTACATGACAGAATGGTGGAACGGATTGGATGGGGCGTTAAGAATCTTATATTGTATTGCGATACCGTCGACTCTTGTGATGGTGATTCAGACCGTTCTTTCGCTGCTGGGGGGTTTTGAAGGCGGCGGAGGAATTGATACAAGTGATACTTCAGGTATCGATTTTCATGGGGGATCAGATATAGGCGAAATAGCAGATGCCTCCGATATGGGGGATATCGGCAAAATAAGCGATGGGGGGAATCCGCATGATTTTTCAATCATGAGTATGATTACCCTTCAAGGAATTGTTACGTTTCTGACTGTTATGGGGTGGAGCTCTATTGTGGGAGTGACATCAGGAACACCGGTGTTTCTCAGCGTTATGGTGGGGATTGCCATGGGTTTTGTAGCGATGTATGCGGCGGCAAAGCTGCTGCACGCCTCGAGAAAACTCACGGAAAACGGAACCTTGGATCTGAGGAATGCAATCGGTGAATCGGGCAGAGTATATATACCCATTCCGGCAGGGGGCTCCGGCATCGGAAAAATAACAATGCAGGTTCAGGGAAGATATGTCGAATGCAGCGCAATTGCGTTCGGCGAAGAAATGCTCCCTACAGGAGAGTTGGTTCGAGTTACGGACGTCAGAAACGATATTTTGATCGTAGAAGAAGATCAGTAGTTTATAAGGAGGTAGTAAGAGTATGAGTATTCAAGTATTAATCGCAGTTTGTATCATCGCGGTCGTTTTGCTTTCGACCATTATTTTAATTCTGTCGCGGTACAGAAAGTGCCCTTCAGACAAAGTGATGGTAATCTATGGTAAAGTCGGCAACGATAAAGATGGGCAGACAAAGAGCGCAAGATGTATTCACGGGGGCGCGGCATTTATTATTCCGGTTATTCAGGCGTATCAATATATGGATTTGACGCCGATTTCCATCAGCGTTGACCTGACCCAGGCGCTTTCGAAGCAGAACATCCGTATCGATGTACCATCTAGATTCACCGTTGGTATTTCAACGGAGCTTGGTGTTATGCAGAATGCAGCAGAAAGGCTTTTAGGTCTGAGACTGCAGGAAATTCAGGAACTGGCAAAGGATATTATCTTTGGTCAGCTCAGACTTGTTATCGCAACAATGGATATTGAAGAAATCAACACAGATCGTGATAAATTCCTGCTTGCAGTATCAAACAATGTTGAGATTGAACTGAAGAAGATCGGTCTGAGGCTGATCAACGTAAATATAACGGACATCAATGATGAGTCTGGCTACATAGAGGCACTCGGTAAAGAAGCTGCCGCTAAAGCCATCAATGATGCGAAGAAAAGCGTTGCTGAGAAAAATAGAGACGGTGAAATCGGTCAGGCAAATGCACATAAGGATCAGCGTATCCAGGTCGCTGCTGCTGATGCAAGCGCCATCGACGGAGAAAATACTGCTAAAATTGAAGTAGCTCAGTCAGAAGCAAGAAGAAGAGAAAAAGAAGCGGAAGCACTGAAAATGGCTACCGCTGCTGAAGCAGTTCAGGCTGCAAGAGCAAAACAGGAATCTTACCTTGCACAGCAGGAAGCGGAGCAGACTCGTGCCCAGCTGGAAAAAGCAACGCAGACAGCAGACGTTCTGATCAATGCACAGATCATGAAAGAAAGAGCAGAGATCGAAGCGGAGGCGCAGGCGGAAGTAATGAGACGTAAAGCTCGCGGTGAAGCGGATGCGATCTATGCAAAACTGGAGGCAGAAGCCAGAGGTGCAAGAGAGATTCTTGCAAAGCAGGCGGAAGGTATGAAGCTTCTTGTGGAAGCTGCCGGTCAGGATGCAGATGCTGCTGTTAAGCTGATCATTGCAGATAAGCTGGAAGATCTGACTAGAATTCAGGTCGATGCCATTAAGAATATCAAGATTGATAAGGTTACTGTCTGGGACAGCAACGGAGCAGGTGAACAGGGCAAGACTGCAACCGCAAACTTTCTTTCCGGGATGATGAAGTCCATTCCTCCAATGAATGAACTGTTCCATCAGGCGGGTATGGAACTGCCTGCTTTCCTCGGAAAAGAACTGGGTGAGGATACAAAAGAAGCAGTAGCTGTTTCGAGCGACACTGCTCTGAACCAAGATCTCCAAGCTAACGCCAGCCTGAATCAGGAAGCTTCAGATGATGAGGCAGAGGGAAAGAGACAGGCAGTACGCAGACCACTGAGAGACTAACGTATGGAGCAGTACATCATGGCACTGGATCAGGGAACCACGAGTTCCCGGTGTATTCTATACAACAAAAAGGGCGAAATTATAAGCCTTGCGCAAAAGGAATTCACCCAGATCTATCCCAAGCCGGGCTGGGTCGAACATGACGCAATGGAAATCTGGTCTACCCAGATTGGGGTTGCTCAGGAAGCCATGTACAAGATTAACGCCGGTTATAAAAACATCTGCGCCATCGGCATTACCAATCAAAGAGAAACAACCATCGTATGGGATAAGGAGACCGGGAAGCCGGTCTCTAATGCCATTGTATGGCAATGCAGACGGACCGCGGAGTATTGCGACAGCCTGAAAGAAAAAGGATTGTCGGAAACGTTTCGGAATAAAACGGGATTACCCATCGACGCATATTTTTCAGGGACAAAGATTAAATGGATTCTAGACCATGTGGAAGGAGCGGCAGAGCGGGCACACCGCGGTGAACTTTTATTTGGAACCGTGGAAACCTGGCTGATTTGGAAGCTGACTGGGGGCAAGGTTCACATAACGGATTTTTCAAATGCCTCAAGAACGATGCTTTTTAATATCCACACACTTGAATGGGATCGAGAAATACTAAATGAGCTTGGGATACCCGTTTCTATGCTGCCTGAGTCAAAACCTTCCAGCCACATTTATGGTGTAACGGACAGTTCTATTTTCGGTGGAGAAATTCCCATTGCAGGAGCTGCGGGAGATCAGCAAGCTGCCTTGTTTGGTCAGACGTGTTTCTCAGAAGGAGAAGCGAAGAATACCTACGGCACCGGTTGTTTTCTCCTAATGAATACTGGAACGAAACCAGTTCATTCCCAGAAAGGGTTGCTGACCACCATCGCATGGGGGCTTGATGGAACGGTAAATTACGCACTGGAGGGCTCTGTATTTATTGCAGGAGCTGCCATCCAGTGGCTCCGAGATGAACTGGGTCTCCTGGACCGTTCGGCTGACTCGGAGTGGATGGCAAGAAAAGTTGAGGATACCAATGGGGTATATCTCGTTCCTGCCTTTGTAGGGCTGGGAGCGCCATACTGGGATCCTTATGCAAGAGGAACGCTCGTAGGACTCACCAGAGGTTCCAATAAATACCACATTGTAAGGGCGACGCTGGAATCTCTCGCTTATCAATCCTATGACGTATTGAAGGCTATGGAGGAAGACTCTGGGATTCGGCTTGCGGCTCTAAAAGTGGATGGTGGAGCATGTGCCAATGATTTTCTGATGCAATTTCAATCTGACCTAATGGACGTATCTGTAAAACGTCCTGTAACGATTGAAACCACTTCCTTGGGTGCTGCGTATCTGGCGGGGCTTGCGGCTGGATATTGGAACGGAAAAGAGGATGTTCTGGATAATTGGCAAATTGAAACGACCTTCCAGCCGGAAATGAAATCTGAGGTCAGAACAGAATTGCTGAGAGGTTGGCAGAAAGCGGTTTCAACTTCCTTCGGATGGGCCAAATAACATGGAATGAAAATTTCGATCACACGGAGAAAACGGTATCGTATAAACATTACTAGAAATTGTACTTGAAATATTGCTAGAAATTGTGCTTGAAATTGCTCACAAATTGCATTAAAATATTGCGTGATAATTAAAGATGCACCACGATTCTGACCTCAATTTGCAGCTGCGGGATCAGAAACAGGATAAATCGAAGGAAAAATAAAATTGGCAGAGAGCATAGGCAATAGAAATTACCTTTTCGATAATATAAAGGCGATATTGATTTTTTCAGTGGTGCTTGCCCATTATTTTAGGGCAAGCACTTCTTTTGATATGGAAGATTTAGAAGGAATCGTCTATATCACTTCTTTTTCATATATCATGCAGGCATTTTTCTTTATTTCAGGGTATTTTTCAGGTGATCCGCAGAAGTGCAGGGACAACGCATTTAAAACCTTTCTGTATCCATATCTGATCCTCATGCCGATCATGTTTGGTATTAGATATCTCGTCTTTGGAGATGCGCACTTTGATCTGACGCTGCCGACCATGGCCCTTTGGTATTTGCTGACCTTATTCTTTTACCGATATTTCCTCATTGACCTGATTAAGATAAAAAATATCCTGCTGATCAGCTTTTTTGTTTCGCTGACAGCAGGATTTATACCATTTTTCGATTCCACATTAGCCCTTGGAAGAACTTTAGCATTTCTTCCATTCTTCCTAATGGGATATTATTGTAAAGAGGAGTGGATTGAGAAAATCCGTAGAATACCGAAAGCAGCTTCCATGATGACCTTGGCAATACTGCTTTTCTTCATAGCCGCTCTGACGGTTCTTGAAGCAGTACCTTTGGAAGCATTTCATATGAAGAATTCTTATGGTGCAACAGGTCTCGGTAATCTCGAGGGTGCGGCAATTCGGCTGCTTCTCTCCGCAATTTCTCTCGTATGGATCATAATTTTTATCAATCTTCTCCCTCGAAGAAACACGTTTTTGGCAATGATCGGGCAAAATACCATGACGGTTTATATACTGCATATTATCATTCGTTATTTTGTAAAAGCGTTTGGATTTCCTTTTGACAATAGTGGTGTTTCATTTCTGCTGCTGGCCGTTTTGGCTGTTCTGTCAGTGTGGCTCTTTTCCAGACCTTTAGCAGCAGCACTATATCATCATTTTATGGATAAATTGTATCGGTGGACTGTGGTGATTCCGCGAACTTTAATTCGGCAAATTTTATAATCAGGCTGACTGCACCTTCTATCCCGACAGCAGAGGTGTTGACTGCTAGATCATAATTATCGGCACGGCCCCATTTTTCACCAGAATAATAATTATAGTAGGAAGCACGTTTTTTGTCCGTTTTAATCATAGTTTCCTGTGCTTCTTTTTCAGGAACACCATAGGAACGGATGATCCGATTGATCTTATCCTCGTCTTCTGAATGGATAAACACGGAAAGTGCATAGGGCTCACTACGTAAGATATAATCAGCACATCTGCCTACTATGACGCAAGAACTCTCGGAGGCAAGTTTCTTAATTGTGTTGGATTGAATCAAGAACAACTTATCGTTCATGGGTATTTCATTGAAAACGGGAAGCCGGCTGCCATAAACTCCTGTTGCGCCGGAGGTTGCGGACCAAAAACTTTGAACTGCTTTCTCATCTGCGAAAGCAAAAAGATCTTCATCAATCCCGCTTGCTTCTGCAGCAAAATGGATCAGAGCTTTGTCGTAGAATGGGATTTTTAATTTTTCCGCGAGCATTT
The DNA here is from genome assembly GCA_015243575.1 of Clostridiales bacterium. NCBI lineage: Bacteria > Bacillati > Bacillota > Clostridia > Peptostreptococcales > Anaerovoracaceae > Anoxybacterium > Anoxybacterium hadale. The sequence goes on along the minus strand of CP042469.1, from coordinate 1,418,926 downwards.
CGCCAATTTCTCTGCCTCCGCTGCCAAATTGCCTGGCAATGGTAATAACGACTTTCTTGTTCATTGCACAGCTCCTTTCATGATTCGATCGGGAAATCATCTGTGGAAACGCTGATAAACATCTGCGCACCTTCTATTAAATCAGCGCTTCGCTATGTTTAAAATTATAGCACATATGGTAAATATAATATATAAATTCGGCAAAAATCTGAGGGTGAGGATGAATCAGCCAACCTGGTTTTGAATCATTCAAACAGAGAATGACAGAAATAAAAGATAAAAAAAAGCAAAATAGCTGTGGAGGTTTTTATGACAGATTTAAATCCGGTGTTGCTTGCACTTCTTGGAACCGGGGGAACATTTTTAATGACAGCGCTGGGTGCAGCAGTTGTCTTTTTCTTTCGCAAGGAGATGTCAGCGGACGTTCGAAGATTGTTTTTGGGCTTTGCTGGTGGTGTTATGATTGCAGCTTCCGTTTGGTCTCTTCTCATTCCCGCCATAGAAATGGCAGAAGAGCAAGGGATGATTGGGTGGATTCCTGCCGCAGGGGGGTTTGTAATAGGAGGGCTCTTTCTGCTATTGCTGGATCGTATTTTGCCCCATTTGCACCTCGAAAGCAAGACTCCTGAGGGTCTTCAATCCAGCTGGAAAAGAACAACACTGTTGGTTCTTGCTGTAACGCTTCATAATATTCCAGAGGGCTTGGCTGTAGGGCTGACATTTGGTATGGCTGCCCAGGGCAATTCTACCGTAACAATTGCATCTGCTATCGTTCTTGCAGTAGGTATTGGTCTTCAGAATTTTCCGGAAGGCGCTGCGATTTCATTGCCGTTACGGCAGGAAGGTCTTTCCAGAATGAAGGCGTTTCTTTATGGAGCGGCATCCGGTATCGTGGAGCCCATCGCTGGTGTTGCAGGTGTACTCTTAGTCGGATCTATTGTCGGCATTATGCCGTGGCTATTAGCCATGGCTGCAGGAGCGATGATCTATGTTGTGGTGGAGGAATTGATCCCGGAAGCTTGTCTTGGGGAGCACTCCCATAAAGGAACCTTCGGCGTGATGCTCGGTTTTCTTGTGATGATGATTTTGGATGTGGCGCTAGGTTAGGAGGGGAACTCTGGTTCCTTCTGTGCGCAGGTCAACCTGCAAAACAGAAGGGCTTGCCCGATTGACTATGGAAACAGAAATTACCAAAAATATTGCATTATTTTATAAAACACTGTTGACATTAAAGATCAACAGTGTTAAATTAAAACTAAGAATTAGCACTCACTCGTATCGAGTGCTAACAAATCAAAACAGTGAATCGTAAAATTCTTTGAAATGTGGTGATAAAGATGGATTTGTCGGAAAGAAAACTAAGAATACTGCAAGCGATCGTGGGAGACTTTATCCGTTCTGCTGAACCCATTGGATCCCGTACGCTTTCAAAGAAATATGATATGGGAATCAGCCCGGCAACGATACGAAACGAAATGTCCGATCTGGAAGAGATGGGATTTCTGACACACCCGCACACATCGGCAGGAAGAGTTCCTTCTGACAAGGCGTATCGCCTATATGTCAACAACTTGATGAAACGGTATGAGCTTCCGGAAGAAGAAAAGAAAATCATCGCCGAAAAATTAACCAAGAATGTATCAGAACTGGAAAAGACCATTCAGCATGCAGCCAGCCTGCTGTCGGAACTTACGAATTTGACTTCCTTTGCCATTACACCAAATCAGGAAGCCAATCAGCTGAAATATATCAATTTCCTTCCGGTGGATGATCATACGGTTGTTCTGATGATCGTGACGGAGAGTGGCAAGGTATCCAATACAGCGATTAAACTGAGTAACCCTTATTCAGAAGAGCATCTGACTTTGATGTCAAAGGTGATGACCTTTAACTATAAAGGGAAGACCTTGAGTGATATTTTGACGCTGGACATCATTAAAAATTTCGAAAGCGATATCGAAACTATGGGGAAATTGATGGAAACAATCCGCCCCAATTTTATCAATACACTCGAAAACATGCTGAATGTGGAGTTGTTCATGGATGGGCTCACAAACATCTTTTCGATTCCGGAATACAATGACATCGAAAAAGCCAAAGTATTCCTTGAGATGATCCATCAGAAAAAACACTTTACTGATGTTTTGATTAACCGTGACAACGGAATGATTATTACCATCGGAAATGAGAATAAAGAGGACTATATGCGGGATTGCAGCCTGATTACCGCCACCTATCATATCAATGGACAGATGGTTGGAAAACTAGGCGTAATAGGCCCCACACGGATGAAGTATGACGAGGTTACCTCAATCATTCAATATATTACAGATAATATCAGCCAAACTTTTAAACTAACGGGAGGAGACAAAGAAGATGAGTAAGAAGAAAGCGCCTGAGGATACGGCAGGATTCGAAAGAAAGCCCGGTTCAGAAACTTCTGAAGAGACAATGGACACGGAAGCTTTCGACAAGAATGCTTCGGCCGGGACCGAGGAAGCTGACCAAGCGAATTCAGGGGGAAATCAAACTGGAAATGAGGAGCAGAACAAGGAAGATGAGGAACTGAATACTCGCTACCTTAGACTTGCGGCCGATTTCCAGAATTTTAGAAAAAGAGTGGAAAAAGAGAAGAGCGACATTTATGCATATGCTAACGAGAAGATCGTAGTAGACTTGCTTGATGTAATAGATAATTTTGAAAGAGCTCTGGAACATAGCGAGGGCAGCAGCGACAGCTTTTCGGAAGGTATGAACATGATTTTTAAACAGTTCAAAGGGGTACTGGAGAAGAGCGGCGTTGAAGAAATGACTCCCCATGGGGAGCCATTTGATCCCAACTTTCATCATGCGGTAATTATGGAAAACTCCAGCGAGCATGAAAGCGGGAACATCACACAGGTATTGCAAAAGGGGTATCTGCTGAATAAAAAAGTAATCAGACCTGCTATGGTTAAGGTAGCGGAATAAGCGGTGGAAGAAGCCGCAAAATGAAAATCAAAAGATAGGATTAAAAAATAGGAGGATCATATCATGGGAAAAGTTATAGGAATTGACCTTGGAACAACCAATTCTTGCGTTGCTGTATTAGAAGGCGGCGAACCGGTTGTAATTGCAAATGCAGAAGGAAACAGAACCACACCATCTGTGGTTGGTTTTGCTAAAAATGGAGAGAGACTGGTAGGGGAAACCGCTAAAAGACAGGCGATCACAAACCCTGACAGAACCATCGCATCTATAAAAAGACATATGGGAACAGATCACAAAGTTGAAATAGACGGAAAAGGATATACGCCGCAGGATATCTCCGCAATGATTCTCGCCAAGCTGAAGGCAGATGCGGAAAGCTATCTCGGTGAGAAGATTACAGAAGCGGTTATTACTGTTCCCGCATACTTCACAGACAGCCAGAAACAGGCAACCAAGGATGCCGGAAAAATTGCTGGTCTAGATGTAAAAAGAATTATCAACGAGCCTACTGCTGCATCCCTTGCATACGGCCTTGATAAAGATCATGAACATCACAAGATTCTTGTTTATGACCTTGGTGGTGGTACGTTCGACGTTTCCATTCTTGAACTTGGAGACGGCGTTTTTGAAGTACTTGCCACAAACGGAAACAACAGACTGGGTGGAGATGATTTTGACGAAGCGCTGATGAACTTTATTGCAGATAGCTTTGCGAAGGAAAATGGCGTAGACCTCAGAAAAGACAAAATGGCTCATCAGAGATTAAAGGAAGCGGCTGAAAAGGCAAAGAAAGAGCTCTCCAGCTCACAGACAACCAATATCAATCTGCCTTTCATAACTGTAAATGCAGACGGTCCACTCCACTTAAATATGGATATCACCAGAGCAAAATTTGATCAGTTGACCTCACACCTTGTTGAAAAGACCATTGAGCCTATGAGAAAGGCTATGTCTGATGCAGGTGTAACCAATACAGATCTGGCAAAAGTAATTCTGGTTGGAGGTTCCACGAGAATCCCTGCAGTACAGGATGCTGTTAAGAAAATTACAGGAAAAGACCCATTCAAAGGAATTAACCCTGATGAATGCGTAGCGGTAGGTGCTGCGGTACAGGCCGGCGTTCTCACCGGTGAAGTAAAAGACGTTCTGCTCCTGGATGTTACTCCGCTCTCCCTGTCCATTGAGACTTTAGGCGGAGTTGCAACCAAGCTCATTGAAAGAAATACAACAATTCCTACAAAGAAGAGCCAGATCTTCTCAACCGCTGCAGACAATCAGACTGCCGTTGACATTCACGTAATGCAGGGTGAAAGAGAAATGGCAGCAGGAAATATTACCCTTGGAAGATTCCAGCTTTCCGGTATTCCGCCGGCACCACGTGGAATCCCACAGATCGAAGTTACTTTTGATATTGATGCCAACGGTATCGTAAACGTAAGTGCAAAGGATATGGGAACCGGTAAGGAACAGAGAATTACCATCACATCATCCACGAAGCTTTCCGATGACGATATTAAGCAGAAGATCAAGGAAGCTGAACTGTATGCGGAAGAAGATAAAAAGAAGAAGGAAGAGATCGATATCAGAAACAGGGCGGAAACGCTGGTTTATGAAACCGAAAAATCCTTGAAGGATATTGAAGCAAGCTTAAGCGAAGATGAAAAGGCAAAAATCAACAGCGCGAAAGATGCTCTGTCCAAATCACTGGAAGGCAACAACGTTCAGGAGATCAAAGAGAAGACCGATGCACTGACGGAAGAATTCCACACCATTTCTGCAAAGATGTACCAGCAGGCACAGCAGGCGCAGGGCGGAGCTGGTTTTGATCCCGGAGCAGCAGGTTTCAATCCTGGAAATATGGGCGGAGCGGATGCTGCTGACGATACACAGGCTAGACCGGACAATGTGGTTGATGCGGATTACGAAGTAGTTGATGACAACAAATAAATGAATGATAGCGTTGCTTGCGGCAACAAATAAGTTGACGGCAATCAATAAAATGAAGTATAATTTTGCGGTGCGGTCCTTCGGGAACGTACCGCAAATGTGATTAGATTCTGGGAAACTGCAGATTCAGAAATGACTGATCGATTTTGAGCGGTCGTTTCTGAATTTGTCGCGCAGAACATAGAATAATATATCAACGAGAGCAATTAGGCTTTCGATTCTTAAGAGAGGGTTACAGTGATGGCAGAAAAACGTGATTTTTATGAGGTCCTTGGACTGAACAAGGGAGCGGCGGATGACGAGATAAAAAAGGCATTCCGAAAGAAAGCAATGGAATATCATCCGGACAGAAATCCTGGAGACAAGACCGCAGAAGAAAAATTCAAAGAAGTAAATGAAGCATACAGCATACTTTCTGACCCTCAGAAAAAGGATAAATATGACCGATTCGGCCATGCTGGGGTAGATCCCAATGCTGGCTTCGGAGGCGGCGGTTTCGGAGGCGGTTTTGGAGGTGGCTTTGAAGACATTTTCGGCGATCTGTTTGGCGGAATGTTTGGAGGAGGCTTTAGTCAAGGCGGTGCCAGAAGAAGAAACGGACCGAGAAAGGGTCAGGATTTACAGAAAAATATCAGCATTGCATTTGAAGAAGCTGCTTTCGGAGCAAAAAAGCAAATTCAAATTAATAAATATGTTGAATGTGAGACCTGCGGTGGAAGCGGCGCTGCGCAAGGCTCGGAAAAGGTAACTTGTTCCAAGTGCAACGGCAGCGGCGAAGTTCGCACCACACAAAGGACCCCATTCGGACAGTTTACCAACGTATCCGCATGTGATAAGTGCGGCGGGACAGGAGAGACCATCGAGAATCCCTGCCCAAGCTGCAGCGGGTCCGGTAAGGTCAGAAAGACCGTTACCATTTCCGTGGAGATTCCTGCCGGAGTTGATAACGATTCGGTAATCTCCATCAAAGGCCAAGGAGAGCCGGGCAGCAACGGAGGTCCAAACGGCGACCTTTATGTGGTCATTGGTGTCCAGCCTCATCAGTTGTTCACAAGAAAAGGTACGGATTTGTGGCTTGATCTGCCGATTACCTTTACACAGGCGGCTCTTGGGGATGACATCATCGTTCCTACCTTAAAAGAAAAGGTATCCTATAAGATCCCTGCCGGTACGCAGCCGGAAACGGTGTTCAGGCTGAAGGGCAAGGGAATTAAATCTTTAAGAACTTCAAAGGTTGGGGATCTTTATGTTAAGGTGACTCTTGAAGTTCCAACAAAACTAACAAGCGAACAAAAGAAGCTGATCAGCAAGTTTGGAGAATCACTGAATACGGAAGGATGTTACTCCAAAAAGAAAAAGTTTGCAGATGCGATGAAGGAGATCTTTAAAGGATCATGAAGTATATTGAAGTAAAAATAAAGACGTCGCAGGAAAATCTTGACCCGCTGACCTGTATCCTCATGGATATGGGGATAGCGGGTTTTGCTGTAGAAGATCCACAGGATTTTCAGGCGCTGATGGAGAAGAAGAACTCTTATGACTGGGACTATATCGACGAAAGTCTGATGAATTATGAAAGTATGGAAGCTGGCATCACCTTTTATCTGGATGATACGGAGGATGGAAGAGAAACGTTAAACCAGCTGGAAGTGTTATGGAAAGACGGTTTAATGGTACAAGGAGCGTCGAGGAATGCTGATTCCTCAATTCTGGATGAACTAGACGGCGCGCAGAATCTAGAGAAGCTTGAAAGTAGACCTGTTCCTGCAGCCAAAATGAGCTGGGCAGTAGTGGATGATTCCGATTGGAGGGATAACTGGAAAGAGTACTTTAAGCCAGCGAAACTCACGGATCGTATTGTAATCAAACCAAGTTGGGAGGATTACACAGCAGAACAAGATGAACTTGTGATAGAAATTGATCCCGGTATGGCGTTTGGTACCGGCACTCATCCAACCACATCACTTTGCATCAAACTCCTTGAAAAATACCTAGAGGCAGACCAGGATTCGATCATAGATGTTGGCTGCGGATCTGGTATCCTGTCCATAGCGGCTGCTCTGCTGGGAGCGAAGGATATTGCAGCGGTGGATATTGACCCCATAGCAGTGGAAGTAACAAAAGAAAACGTGGAATTGAATGGCGTCTCATCAAAGGTGCGTGTTTACGAAGGCGACCTGACCAAGGGGCTAAATGAAAAGGCTGAAATTGTGGTGGCAAACCTGATGGCAGATCTTGTGATGATGCTGTCCAAAGATGTTGCAGCCCATTTGACAGGGAAAGCCGTTTATATCTCCTCCGGAATCCTGATCGAAAAGAAGCAGATTGTAGCGGAAGCCATTGAAGCCTGCGGCTTCCGGATTTTAGAAATTTTAGAGGAAGGGGAATGGTGCGCCATAGCGGCTCGTTATCTTTCATAAATAAGGCATGATACGAAGCGTTCGTTTTCTGAATTTGTGCCTGTTTCTATGAACTTACTGAGCTGAAATATATTGCGTAAGGCGGTTAAAGTATGAGTAAATTTTTTGTAGATGCAGGAAGTATCGCAGGTGGAAGCATCCGAATCACAAATTCGGATGATCGAAAACATATCCAAAAGGTTCTACGTCTTGGAACAGGGGATCTGCTGACTATTTCAGATACCGTTGAGTTTGAATATGAGACGGAAATTATTTCAATTGAGAAGGATTTCATTGAGGCACGAATTTTAGACAAGCAGAAGTTTGCCCGGGAGCCGAAACTTCAGGTTACCTTGTTTCAGGGAATTCCCAAGCAGGGGAAAATGGAAACCATCATTCAAAAAAATATTGAGTTGGGAGTATATGCTGTCGTACCCGTTTTTACCGACCGAACCGTGGTGGTGGACAACGGTAGTTTTTCTAATAAAATACAACGTTGGCAGAAGATTGCCGATGAAGCCGTAAAACAGTGCAAACGGGGGCTCATCCCTGAAATTCAACAGGCAATGACGTTTAAGGAAATGATTAATAGCCTGAATCAGTACGAACTTATCGTATTTCCTTATGAAAATGAACAGGACTACTCGATAAAAGACTACTTGAAAGGCATTGAAAAAAAGCCGCTCAATGCAGCTTTGATCATCGGACCTGAGGGTGGATTCTCTGATAAGGAAGCCAAGGCACTGTTGGATCTGGGAGCGAAAAGCGTGACCCTGGGAAAGACCATTCTGAGGACAGAAACTGCAGGGATGGCAGCTATGGCTATGTTAATGTATGAACTAGAACTATGAGCAGCTGCTTATTGCTCAGCCTGATTGTCCTGAGGTTCGTTCTCAGCTTGTTTTTCTAACGGCGGTGCAATCGATTTAAAAAATTGAGCACTGGATTCCTCTGGCGAACGGCAAACTCTCTTTAAATAAAATAGAGAGTCGGGATCCCGTGTAATATAATTCAAGCCTTCAGCACAACTTAATGTTGCACGAAAACCCATGTTTTTTAGAATTTCCTTGGAACTCTTACTGATATAGCCATAAGGATAAGTAAAGGTTGTGGGCATCAGACCTGTTGTATCATATAGCATTTGCTGCATTTTTCCTACATCCTCTTCCAGAACATGCCGATAAGAATCAAGGCTTTCTCCTTGCTTTTGCATTGCTCCTTTGCGGCTTCCGTCATTGTCATGAAGATCATAGGAGTGGTTTTGTATTTCAATATAACCGGAGGCGCTCAGTTCTTTGATATCCTCCCAGGTCATATATGCGTAATACGCATTCTCATCTTGGATTACGCTGTATTTATCTGCTAGATCACCGATCACGGAAAATACGGCCTTCATGTTATATTCTCTAAGCAGCGGGTAAGCATAAAGATAATTGTTAAAGAATCCATCGTCAAAGGTGATCAATACCGGCCGCTCCGGGAGCGGGGTGCCATTGTCGACATAATCAATCAAATCTTTCATGACAACTGGTGTGTACTGATTTTCCTGCAGATATTGAAGATCCTTTTCAAACTGCTTTGGGCTGATGAAGAACTTGTTTTGATACTTACTTATTCTAGTAAGCCCATGATACATTACAACGGGCAGGGGAATGCTGCCTTCCGGTGCGGCTGATGAGAACAAGGCTGTCTGATTACTTTTTGTGCTGTCTTTTAGATTCTCCATTTGGAGAAAATAGCTCGGCTCAGTGAAGTCAAATTTTCGATAGAATTCTTTTGTTTCCTCATTTTTATATACGGCACATTTGTTTTTCAGCAATAATTTACTGATGGAATACATATCGATCCAGATCTGATTGGGACTGTCTTTTTTACTTTCATCGAAGATCAGCTGCATCCCAACATGAAGATGAGGTGTATCAATATTGTTCACATTTTCTTTAATGCTGTAGCCGGTTCTGCCTGAATAGCCGATGACATCACCGGCTTTAACGGCTTTTCCTACATAAAGGTCGGCTGTATAGGGACGATCCTTTCGAAGATGCGCATAGTAATAGTAACGCTTTTTGTCAAAACTCCGAATCCCGATTCTCCACCCTCCGTACTGATTCCAGCCGATGGCCTCTACGATGCCGCTTTCGATTGCTATAATGGGCGTCCCCGTGCCTATCATCAAGTCGTGACCAAAATGCTTTCTGTTATATCCATAACTTCTGCCAGCGCCAAAGTCATCAAAATCTGAGTACCAGTAACCATCAGGAATAGGAGAAAAGGCTTTCAGCCCGTACTTTGTCTCCCAGACCACATCACCGCCGGTTTTAGAATCTACAGGGATTTGAACCATGAATTCACCCAAAAAACCGCCCAATGTTGCTGTGTATGCTTCCTTATAATAATCATACATCTTCATTTCTGCGGTAATGGTATCAATGGATTCTCCTTCGTTCAGCCGCTTGATCAGATCATCCAGATCTTTTTGTTTATAATACTTGAAGTTTCCGCCGTATTTAGCGCCTAGATAGGCGAGGAGCTCTGTCCATTTCAGATGAATTTCTGTTTCATAAGACTCGATATCAAGATACATGGTTTTTTCAAGCACCTTATAAGGAACGTCAAAGTCAACCCATTTTATGGAACTATCAGACTCCGGGAGAGATACAGGAAATCCATCAGGAATAATTTGTATGAAAAACAGGACTGCTGCCGCTGCTATGACAACGACGGTCAAGAGCATCAGCTTCATCAATCTGGGATGCAGATATCTGAAGAGCATCAATCTTTTTTTGTTCAATTTCAATGCACCTACCCCCTGGACAACAGGATACTATTATAAGATATAGATATGCGGCAGTGCTTTGAATTATGATTTCCTTAAATCATAGCTTCTTTAGAGGGATTGAAAGAAAAAGGGCCTAATAAACCCGATGCTCCGCTGGAACGTTCGTTTTTATTAAGTCCTAATTCTTTCGTTCAATCTGATGAAACACTGTTTAATTGCGTATGCGCAAATGATTGGAAATATATTTTTCCCCTAGAATTAAATTCTAAAATTGTTCATCGCCAAATACGACTCTCCCGTTGAAAATGGTAGTCAGCACTTGTGTCTTATCAATATTCAGCGGATTTACTTTGAAAATATCCTGATCGATTACAATCAGATCTGCAAATTTACCTGCTTCAAGTGAACCTGCGGTTTTCTCGCGATAAAGCTGGTATGCACCATTAATTGTATAAGCTTTTACCATATCTTTAACGGTTACACGCTCTGCAGGATTTAACAGCCAAGTAGGATCATCCTTGTTCGTGATATCCTTAACCCCATAGTATTCCGCATTGTTTAAATTCCTTGTAACATCTGCTTCTATGGCCCAGAAAGGGTTGTTGATTGGAGATACGGGATGGTCGCCGGAAGCCGTGAGAAGCACTCCGTTATCAAGAAGGGATTTGACAGGATACTCACGGTAAGCCCGATCTTCTCCAAGTGCGACCTTATCGACAACTTCCCACCATTCCGGTTCCTTGAGATGCCAATAAGGCTGCAACGCCGCGATGACTTCCAGTTTGCCCATCCTGACTTTTTCCGCATCGTCTACAACCTGAAGATGGGTAATCACGTTTCTGTTATCGATGGAGGGATTCGCGTTCTGAGCATATTCCATAGAATCAAGAACCAACCTTGTGGAAGCATCACCAATAGAGTGAACATGGATCTGGAAGCCTGCTTTCATAATTTTATCGAAGTACTGGTCAAGCTGCTCGGGATCCCAATAAAATTCTGCGCGATAATCTGGATCAAGGCCGGCAGCGGGATCGTAAGGCTTCAGCAGATATGCAGTCATACCCTCAACGACACCATCGGCAAATACTTTCGCGGTCGTTACATCGATTAAATCGGAGTCCAGACGACTGCGCAGATCAATCAAAGACTTCAATTGCGGTTCGAATGGCTCGGAGGGTGATATCTCACCTGCCAGATTGACTCGGTATGTCAAATTTCCACTCTGTTCCAACTCCTGATACCGTTCCAGATCCACCATTGTAGGGGCAATGGACATGACGCTGGTGTATCCCCAACCATTCATTGTATGGACAAATGCAGCGAGGGCTTCCTTCTGCTGCTCCTTTGTATAGGTTTGGGACATTGTGATCAGGGAACTTGCATCCGTTATAGAGCCCCAGAGCTCTCCAGTGGCGGGATCCTTCTGAATTAAGCCTCCTGCCGGATTTGGTGTATCCTTTGTGATGCCATTCATTTCCAATGCTTTGGAATTCAACCATTTGTTGTGTCCGTCATTTGAGGTCAGGATGATTGGTTTGTCTGCACAGATCTCGTCCAGCCATTCTTTCTTTGGCCCTTTGGCATCTCCAGCCATTCCAACAGTGTACCCGGTTCCCCAGTATTCCTGAAGATTAGGATTGGCATCGATAAATGCTTTGATATCTGCCAGCGTCTGTTCTTTCGTAATCGATTCATAGAGATAGATGTCGAACAGTTCTGTGAGCTTTGTTCCGGGGGCATGAGCATGGGCATCAATAAAACCTGGCAGCACAGTTTTTCCTTTCAAATCGATTACTTTTGTGTTGCTGCCCTGATAAGCTGCTGCGCCCGCGTTGCTTCCAACAAAAGCGATCTTGCCGTCCTTAATCGCAATGGCTTCTGCAACGGAATCAGCGGAGTCAATGGTATAAATGACCCCGCTTTTTAAGATACTGTCCGCAGCTTTGTCCGCGCTTACCGCAGGGGCAGGGGGGACTAGAGGCATCTTTTGCGATGGGTGACGGAGCAATTTCTTTGGGTATGCTGGGGATTTGAAGTAGCTGACCTGAGTAAATCAGGTTTGGATCCTTCAATTGATTGAATTTTGCAAGCTCCTGATAGGACAGCTCATATTTCTCTGCGATTTTCCAGAGAACATCTCCCTGCTGAACCGTATAGGAATTTGCTCCAAAGGCAAACCCAAAACTGCTGATGATAAGTACGGATACTAGTAAAACCGAGATTGCTATTCTTCTTTTCATGTCTTAACCTCCCTTTCAATTAAGTCCTTCCCTATAGCACTGATTTCTGGCAGAGAACCTGCTGCTCAGTGTCTTTAAAATAGATTTTAGCACGAGATGAATATTTTAACAATTCGAAATATTCTCAAAATCTCTAAGCTACATTGAAAAGGATTACAGCTAATCCCTGATAATCAGGCTGCAATTAATATGTTCTCACCCTTTGAATCACTGATTGTCGAAAATTGATTTCCTTGAGAATCTGCGGAATTGGATTTACAGAAAAAAAAGAAACTGCTACAATAAAGGATAAGTATGCTGACCGGTCGGCGTCAGCAGGAAATTGGAATCTTCAATTACGCTTTGAATTCCGTCATTTCCACTTTTTTTATTAGGAGGGATAAAATGATATCAAATAAAATGAAAACCCTTTTGGTTGGCAGCTCTGCCATCCGAGCAATGTTTGAAGAAGGGAAACGACTGGCTGCCATATATGGTGAAGAAAATGTATGTGATTTCAGTCTGGGAAATCCCAACCTTCCGCCTCCGGAATCAGTAAAAAAAGCAATCATCGATGTTCTGGATGAGGACGAACCCACATTGGTGCACGGTTATATGAATAATTCCGGATACGAAGATGTTCGAGCAAAGGTTGCAGAGTCTATTAACAAGCGATTCGGAACCTCCTTTGCAGAAAAAAATATTGTCATGTCTGTTGGTGCGGCTGGAGGACTCAATGTTATCCTGAAAACCCTGATCAACCCTGGCGATGAAATTATAACATTTGCTCCGTTCTTTGGAGAGTATAGAAATTATGCTTCCAATTTTGATGCACAGCTCATCGTTGTCCCAGCATCGATACCGGATTTTCAATTAAATTTAGAAGAATTTGAAGCACGTATTACACCGAAGACAAAGGCGGTCATCATCAATAATCCTAATAATCCTACCGGTGTTGTATATCCTGTGGAGACGATTATTGGTCTTGCGGAAATATTAAGGAAGAAACAAAAAGAACTTGGAAATGATATTTATATCATCTCAGATGAACCATACCGTGAACTGGTCTACGGAGATGTGGAAGTTCCTTATATCACCAAATATTATGATAACACGATTGTGGGGTACTCCTTTAGCAAATCGCTGTCTTTGCCTGGCGAACGAATCGGATATCTGGTGATTCCCGATGAAGCAGCGGATTCAGAAGACCTCATCGGAGCAGCAAATGTTGCAACCAGAATTCTTGGTTATGTCAGCGCACCGTCACTGATTCAAAGAGCGGTAGCAAAGTGCCTTGATGAAAAAGCAGATATCAATTTTTATGATAAAAATCGTCAGATGCTTTATAACGGTCTAACGGAAGCAGGGCTTGAGTGTATTTATCCTGATGGTGCATTTTATCTTTGGGTAAAATCGCCGCTGGAAAGTGAATTTGAGTTTGTCAATATGGCGAAGGAGCATCAGCTTCTCATCGTTCCGGGTACTTCCTTTGGCTGTCCCGGTTACGTAAGGCTTGTATATTGTGTATCGCCTAAGACCATCGAAACAGCACTTCCAAAATTCAAAGCACTGATGGAAGAGTTGAAAAAGCATTGAAACAAGATTGAAAAGACACTGATCGGAAGAATAAAGGAGCATTAATTTCAGTAATCTCTGAATAATTTAGGCGCACATCTGTGCGCCTTTTCATAAATCAGTGTCTCTGTTAAGAAAGGGAATAAAGAATGAAAATTGCGTTTCACACGCTGGGCTGTAAAGTAAATCAATACGAAACGCAGGCGTTGAAGGAAAAATTTCAAAATAGAGGGTATGAGATCGTCGCTGAAGATGATTTCGCCGATGTCTATGTCATCAATACCTGCACGGTAACCGGCTTGTCGGACCGAAAGTCAAGACAATACATTCGAAGGGCTAAAAAAATCAATCCAGATAGTATAACGGCGGTGATCGGCTGTTATGCGCAAGTGAGCCCAGAGGAGGCCAAAAACATAGCAGGTGTGAATATCGTAGCAGGAACAAATGAAAAAAATAAATTGCCGGAATATATCGAAGCATATGTGAGAGAAAATGGTGTGGAAAGCCATATCCGGGAATGGGATGAGCTCACAGAATTTGAGGACACAGGAATCATAACTTCCATGGACTCACGAACCAGAGCCTTCATTAAGGTTCAGGAGGGATGCAACCGGTTCTGCTCTTATTGCATAATTCCATACGCCAGAGGCTCCGTGAGAAGCAGAGCTGTTCCTCATGTGGTTGCAGAAGCAAAGAGCCTGATTGCCCAGGGATTTAAAGAGCTTGTGCTCACAGGCATCAATACCGCACTTTACGGTATGGAAAAAGATTTCAGTGATTTGGTTACTGAAAAAGTATCAGAAACCGGTGATAATGATAAAGAGAAGGAATCAATTTACGGTATTGAGATCCTGATAAGAGAGCTCAATAGACTTGACGGTGATTTTCGAATTCGGATTGGTTCTTTGGAGCCCAATGTAATTGATGCAGATTACGCTTGCAGGCTGCTGCAATATGAAAAGCTTTGTCCCCATCTACATCTGTCACTTCAAAGCGGAAGCGACAGAATCCTGAAGGAGATGAATCGAAGCTATACGCAGGAACAATATCTAAAGCTTGTGAAGCGCCTCAGAGACCACGATCCAGGGTTCGGTGTGACCACGGATATTATTGTAGGGTTCCCAGGTGAGACGGAAATGGACTTCGAGGATAGCTGCAGTATCGTTGAGTTGGCTGAACTTTCGAAGGTGCATGTTTTCAAGTACTCAAAACGAGAAGGTACAAAAGCAGCCCAAATGAAAGGTCATATTTCCCCTGAGACCAAATCAAGGCGAAGCGATGCACTGCATAAGCTTTCGGAGAAGGCAGCAGAGGCTTTCTGCAAAAAAAACTTAGGTACTGTAAGAAGAGTCCTTCTGGAGCAATATGATGAGAATACTGGATTGCTGGAAGGCCTGTCTGACAACTACATTAAAGTATATTGTCAGGGAGATGAAACCCTTTGTAATGTATTTGTAAAGGTGGAACTTACGGAACTATACCGCGACGGGATAAAAGGTGTTCTAATGCACAGCTGATGGTAATGGCATTGGCTGCGAGCAGTAACGAAAAGGTGAAACATGGACGTTCCTGAAGTGGGTACGTCCAGCGAAATGGAGGTATTGTGTGAATAAGAGATTATTTTTTTTCGTCGTTCTATTAATGAGCATTGCTCTGTTGTTTGGCTGCGGAAATAAGCCTGACAAAGGGGATCAGATTATCCCGCCTACGCAGGAGCAGGGGAGCGGTAAAGATGCCTCAGCGGGTCTGACCAGCTTTAAAACAACGGATATCTACGGTGAGGAACAAACCCAGGAGATCTTCAGCGGATATGACCTTACACTGGTCAATGTATGGGGCACCTTCTGCAAACCATGCCTCAACGAGATGCCCGATTTAGGGGAACTCCAAAAGGAATACGAGCCAACGGGTGTTAACATTGTCGGAATTGTAATAGATGTTCAGGACAATGATATGCAGGTAATTGAAGACCAAAAAACGTTGGCGCAAGAGATTGTGAGTACAACAGGTGCGGGATACCCGCATTTGCTGATTTCTGAGGAAATGATTGAACCGGTGCTGAGTCAGTTTGATGCCATTCCCGCCAGCTTTTTTGTTGATGGTGACGGCAATATTGTAAGCGAGTTTTATATTGGATCGAAAAGCAAGGATGAATGGAAATCACTGATTGATAAAATGCATTCAAATTAGAACTAAGTAATGATGAGGCTCTGCCTCAAAATATGTGCAGTAAGGTGATCTATTCGTTGCGCCTCTAGAAATTTATGAGTAAAACTCTAGATGGGAGGACTGAAATGAAACGTAGATTGGCGAGATTCTTTCCTCCGCTGCTTGCAGCTGCGGGGGCAGTCTTTATGATTACTGGAATCTATCGGGGTGAAATCGCTGTGGTACTAAGGAAAGCCATCAATATATGTCTGGAGTGTATCGGAATTGGCTAACGTTATGAAACGGAGCTTCCGGATCATTTCGGCTGGAAAAGAACGTCTCCGTATATGGGTTCAGATTGTATTTACAGCGGCAACCAATGGATACTGGAAGGGGTTCTATGAGGGAAGAATCTATACCGGACCCTCTAAATCTCTATGCCTTCCGGGTCTAAATTGCTATTCGTGTCCCGGAGCCTTAGGTTCCTGCCCCATTGGATCTCTTCAGGCGGTGTTGGCTTCCCGTAATTTCACCTTTTCGTTCTATCTGACCGGATTTTTTCTGTTGGTTGGTTCGCTGATAGGCAGAATTGTATGTGGCTGGCTCTGCCCGTTTGGTTTGATACAAGACTTATTGCATCGCATTCCTTTTGTGAAAAAAATAAAAAGAGTACCGGGCGACAGAACGCTGCGCTATGCGAAATATGGGATTCTGCTGATCTTTGTCATTTTGCTGCCAATGTTTGTTGTAGATATTGTGGGGCAGGGGGAACCTTGGTTTTGCAAATGGATTTGTCCTTCGGGAACCTTGATGGCCGGCTGGCCGCTCGTTTTTAGGAATGATGGAATAAGACAGGCTGCAGGGCTGTTGTTCTTATGGAAAAATGGAATTTTGCTGCTTTTAATCCTTCTTTCAATGATGATTTACCGCCCCTTTTGCAAGTATGTTTGCCCCCTAGGGGCAATCTACGGTTTCTTTAATAAAATATCTCTTTATCGTTTGAGAATTGACCGCTCAAGATGTGTACATTGTCACGCCTGTACGAGGTCGTGCAAAATGAATATCAATGTGGAAGCAAATCCCAACAGTATGGAATGCATCCGCTGCGGCAGCTGTATATCGGCATGCGGACAAAAAGCACTTTCTATCCGCGCGGAACGTAATGATTCATTGCTAAAATGAAGTCTTTTGTTGCAGACTCGCCTGTATCATTTGAAAAATCATGAATTTCCAAATGATGCTATTCTTTTGGACAAAAATGTGTTATACTAATAATATTGCGGAAAAAATCGTAGATTTGAGCAAAAGGCATCTGGAAATGTCAGGCTGCTGGTTCTAACCGCAGTCAAACAGGAGGAATGAATTATGGAAAAATACTTCATACCCTTTGTTATAATCATCATGGTAATGTCAACAATCGTAGTAGCAGCTGCAGGCGATCGTCATCTCAGCAGTACACAAGGTGAAAAAATCTGTGTGCAGAGCAGAAGCTGCGCGATTAACTATATGAATAAACTTGAATCGGAACAGGAGTGAAAAAATGGCTGATTGCATTTTCTGCAAAATAGCAGATAAGGACATCCCATCAAAAACAGTTTATGAAGATGACGAGATCATTGCATTTCATGATTTGGAACCACAAGCTCCCGTACATGTTCTGATCATCCCGAAAAAACATATTGCTTCTCTGGATGATCTGGCAGATGACGACGGCGAACTGATTGCACATCTGATGCTGAAGATCAAGGAGATTGCGAAAGATTTGAATTTGGAAAAGGGTTACCGCCTGGTAAATAACTGCGGTGAAGACGGGTTGCAGACGGTGAAACATCTTCATTTCCATCTTCTTGGAAAAAGAAAGATGACTTGGCCGCCAGGTTGATGAAAAAAAACTTGCCTTATAGATAAAAAAAATGTATAATACTTTTGTTATAGGTAATTCCGTTTGATAAGCATCGAATACATTTTCCGTTTTTCATGAAAGGCTGTATTGCAGTCTAGTGGCGGAAACGTCGCAGGGAAAATCGTATTGAACTGTTCATTCAAATATGGGAACAGTAAAAGAGACTTCAGAATACGGAGGGAGGGGAATGGATAAATGGCACAAGTAGTTGTAAGAGAAAACGAAAGTTTAGAAAGCGCGCTGAAAAGATTTAAGCGTTCTTGCGCAAGAGACGGAGTAATGTCCGAGTTAAGAAAAAGAGAACATTACGAGAAGCCGAGCGTAAAGAGAAAGAAGAAGTCAGAAGCGGCTAGGAAAAAGGCAAAGAAATTCTAAAAAGAAGGTGCAAGTTATATGTCTTTAAAAGACAGATTACTGAATGACTTCAAGGAGGCTATGAAGGCCAAAGATGAAGTCAAAAAAAACACAGTAAATTTAGCTCGTGCAGCTGTTAAGCAGTACGAAGTAGACAATAGAGAAGAACTGGATGATCAGGGAATTTTAGCAATCCTGACCAAACAGGTAAAAATGCGGAAAGATGCCCTCTCTGATTTTGAAAAAGCAGGTAGAACGGACCTAGTGGAAGCCTATAACAAAGAAATTGAAATCCTGATGGAATATCTTCCAAAACAGCTGACCGAAGAAGAAATTACGGAAATCGTAAAATCTACTGCAGCCGAACTCGGTATCGAGAGCGGAAAGCAGAACATGGGTAAGCTGATCGGAGCAGTAATGCCAAAGGTAAAAGGTCTTGCAGACGGCGGCGCCGTTCGCAAAATCATCGAAGGTCTGCTCTAAGGAACATAGATATAACAAGAAAATAAACCTGGTTGCTACAACCAGGTTATTTTTTATGCCTTGAAACATAAAATTGTACAGTAAGGCAGTGTGCTGCAACCAAGCTGGAGGAAAAGCTGAACAAAGGAGGCCGCTGCCCCACCTTTCCTATGGAGGTTTTTATGAACGTCAAGGACGAATTGTTATATGATTTCAGTATCAATATGCCCAGGCTTCTTGTCAGCGGGAACACGGGCATTATTGACAATGTTAAAAAGATTGTTTACATAACCGAAAGCAGTATTATTGTGGATCATGGCAGTCGTTTCAGTGCCGTGAGCGGTGATGATCTGCGCATCAAACTCATTGAAGAAGAACGGGTGCTTGTAACTGGTAATATCCGCTCCGTTGAATTCTACTCAGGGAAAAAAGGTGGTGCCGATGAAAAATAGAGGAAGTTTTCTCGAGCATTCGGTAACACTGAAGGTTGAGGGCTTTGAACAGCAAAAACTGTTAAGTGAGTGCATGCGCAAAGATATTCCGATCAAGGACATCCATATCCAAAGTGAGATCGAGATGATTTTGACGCTGATGGAGTGGGACTACCAGACCTTTCTGAAGGCAGCAAAAAACAAATATCGTATTACTGTCCTTCGCGAGAGAGGATATAAACCTGCTGCCAAAAAGGCCTTTGGAAAAAAAAGCACCATTATTGGCTTGCTTCTATTTACCCTGATCCTCTATTATCAGAGCACCTTTGTGTCTGAAATCAGAATATTTGGGTATGAATCATTTACAGAAAGCGAAATCAGAGAAAGCCTGCGAGAGGCCGGTCTCTACGAAGGCTGCAGCAAAAGCGTCGATTTAAAGGCGGTAAAGCTTCATCTTTACAATGATCTTGATAATATTGCCTGGATAGGGGTAAAATATATAGGAAATTTGGCAGAAGTCACCATTGCGGAAGGAACCGTTACACCCAAGCCGGTCGACAAGTCAAAGCCATGTGATATTGTTGCTGACAAAGAGGGCTATGTGGAAAAGACCATCGCAAGAGAGGGTGTTGTTGCGGCTCTTCCTGGAACCTATGTAAAGCCTGGAGATGTTCTGATTTCTGGTATTGTACCGGTAAAAAGCACCGCTTACGGAACGCCGGATGTGAACAAAACAGAGCGATATGTTCATTCAGAGGGTGAGGTTTATGTAAGGGTACCGTACCGGCTCAACTATTATCAGGAAAAATATAGGGATATTAAGAAGCCCACCGGCAACCGTCTTGTGGGGTTTCGTGTGGAAATCGGTGATTTTAAACTGAACACTGCCAATATCCTCAATTATTATGATAACTCTGTCTATGAGGAGAACAAATTGCTCCATGTCGTTAGACCAATCCCCGTTTCGCTTGCCCTTGTTAAAATTGATGAAATTACAGTAACAGAGCATGAACGCAGCCAGGAAGAGATTGAAAAAGAGGGAAACCGCCAGGTTCGGATGGCAATCAGGCAGAATTTACCGGAAAATGTGCAAATACTAAATAAAAGTTTGAAGTTTTCACCGGGAGAAAATATAATAGGAGTAGCGATCATGCTGGAGGCCCTGGAAAAAATCGGAATGGAAAAGGAGATTGTGATTGGAAACACAACTGATGGAGGAACTGAAGATCAAGATTGACCATGATCAGGACACGGATCAATTGTTCGGAAACCTGGATGTCAATTTAAAAAATATAAAAGACAATTATGATGTGGACATTGTGCAGCGGCAGGATGAGATTATCTTAAAAGGAAAAGAAGCGGCGAAAGCGCAGCAAGTAATCGTAGAGCTTCTGGGTATTCTGGAATCCGGTGAAATACTGGACTCGCAAAAGGTAAACTATGTTATCAGCCTGAATCAAAAGGGACTCTCTTATAAAGACAGCAATATTAATAAGGATGTGCTCTGTTTTACCCATAGAGGAAAGCCCATTAAACCCAAGACCATAGGACAAACCTCCTACGCACAGAGTATTAAAAAGCATGATATCGTATTTGGCGTTGGGCCTGCAGGTACAGGGAAAACTTATATCGCAGTGGCCATGGCCATAAACGCGTTTAAAAATAAAGAGGTTCAGAAAATAATCCTTGCAAGGCCTGCTGTGGAAGCGGGAGAACGTCTTGGATTTCTTCCCGGAGATCTGCAGGAAAAGGTAGACCCTTATTTGAGACCGCTCTATGATGCGCTGCATGATATTTTAGGAAGGGACAGCGCGCTTCGGCTCAAAGAGAAAGAAATCATCGAGGTCGTTCCGTTGGCCTATATGAGAGGAAGAACCTTAGACAATTCATTTATCATTTTGGATGAAGCCCAAAATACCACAAAAGAACAGATGAAGATGTTTCTGACAAGACTTGGTTTCGGATCCAAGGCAGTGGTAACAGGAGATATTACGCAAATAGACCTGCCCAGAGGGAAAAAATCAGGTCTGGTGGATGCCATCAAGGTGCTGGACCGAGTAGAAGGAATTGATTTCTGCTTTCTGAAAGACGCCGACGTGGTGCGACATGCACTGGTCAGAAGAATTATTGTAGCATATGAAAAGTATGCGAAAGAAAATCCGGAGAAGGAGGGAGAGGAATGAACCTGATATTCAGCGATGAGAGAATGCCGGGGCAGACTGTGATTGATCATATGATCCAGGCCGCGGAACTTTGTGTGAAAGAAGAGGGAGTTGATCCGCAGCGTGTTGAAATCAGCGTAACCTTTGTCAGTACAGAAGAGATTCATGAACTGAACAGAGTGTATCGCGATAAGGACAGCGTGACGGATGTACTATCATTTCCACAATATGAAACCGTCTCAGAGATGCATCAAGCTGACGTGATTTGTTTGGGTGATGTGGTAATCTGCCCGGAACAGGCGTTGCTTCAAGCTGACGAATTTGGTCATTCCGGAGAGCGTGAGCTTGTATACCTCTTTGTCCACAGTGTCTTTCATCTCTTGGGCTATGATCACATTGAGGAGAAAGATAAAGCCGAGATGAGAGCACAGGAAGAGAAGATTATGAATCTGATCGGGCTGGTGCGATAGAGAGCCTGGCCATTGGCCAAGCATACTCGTACAGCGTTATTAAATTAACTAGGCATTAAACTTGTCTGAAATTTCCATATACAGCCTTCAAAAATCCTCGGCGTAGCGCCACTATGCCTGCCTTTTTGCCCCAAGCTTGCCTTGGCTAAGCAAAACGGACAGCGTAGCAAGCAGCGCTTGCGAAGGAGGCCAGAGGCCGTTGCGTTTTTTAAAACTATCTCTGAAAATTCATCCGGCGTTTTCCGCCCAGTTATTTAGAAGACGCTGTACTAGCTAACGTTGAAGGGGGAACTCATTATGAAATACAGGGAATTGTTTCGAACAGCAAAAGATATGACACAGAATGCATATGCGCCTTATTCACGCTTTAAAGTTGGTGCAGCACTCCTGACGTCAACCGGAGAGGTATTCACAGGAGTAAATGTCGAAAATTCATCCTTCGGTGCTACCATTTGTGCAGAACGAACAGCCTATGTAAAGGCAATTTCAGAAGGCTTTCGTGAATTTGAAGCAATCGCAGTGGCAACCTCTGACGGAGAGGCGTATCCTTGTGGTATCTGCAGACAATTCATGTTTGAGTTCGGCGATCATTTAAAGATCATTACGGGGGAAGATGAAGACCATATTAACGTTAAGGAGATAACAGAATTGCTGCCGGAAGGCTTTCGTCTTTAAGGAGCAAATCGAGGAGAAGTTATAGGAATTTCATCGTAAAATTCTTATGTGGAAATTCAGGAAAAGAATAAAGGAAACAGATTAAAGACTTAGATTAATAACATAGACTAAGAACATTGATTACGAACATATTTTAAGAGCACAGATTAAGAACATTGATTAAGGAGATAGAATGAAATCCGGATTTATAGGTATTATTGGCAGGCCCAATGTTG
Organism: Clostridiales bacterium; assembly: GCA_015243575.1. NCBI lineage: Bacteria > Bacillati > Bacillota > Clostridia > Peptostreptococcales > Anaerovoracaceae > Anoxybacterium > Anoxybacterium hadale. Next base: position 1,396,217 of record CP042469.1, on the reverse strand, counting down.
GAAAGTCTACACTTCTGAATGCAATTCTCGGTGAAAAGATTGCAATCACAACAGACAAGCCTCAGACGACAAGGAACAGTATTCGTGGAATATACACCAAGAGAAACGGAGATGACGATGATTGCCAAATGATCTTCATCGACACCCCCGGTATTCATAAGCCCAGGAACAAATTGGGCAGTATTATGACAGATATGGCGCTGAATACCTTCAAGGAGGTAGACGTTGTCCTCTTTTTGGTTGATGATGAGCTTTCTGCAGGCCCGGGAGATAAATATATTGTAGAGCTTTTAAAGAATATTGAAACACCGGTGTTTTTGATTATCAATAAAATTGATAAACTTGACCCAGAGAAGTATCGAAGAATTTACGAAGAATACAATGAGCTGGGAGTCTTTGATGAGATCATCGGGGCATCTGCATTGTCAGGAAAAAATGTGGACGCGCTTCTGGCAAAGCTGAAAAGCCGTCTTGTGGAAGGGCCGATGTACTTTCCGGAGGATATGGTGACGGATCATCCTGAGCGCTTTATCGTCAGTGAAATCATCAGAGAAAAGGTGTTACTGTATCTGGATGAAGAAGTGCCGCACGGAGTTGCGATAGAACTTGAAAGCTATAAGGAAGAACCTTCTATCACCAAGATTGGTGCAGTGATCTATTGTGAAAGAAAATCTCATAAAGGGATCATCATCGGTAAGGAAGGAAAGAAACTGAAGGGGATTGGGAAGAGTGCCAGACTTGAAATTGAAGGTCTGCTTGGCACTAAGGTCTTTCTTGAACTCTGGGTTAAGGTCAAGGAAAACTGGAGAGACAGTGATTTTATACTGAATAGCTTCGGATATCGCAAAGATGAATGAAAAATGAACCATCAATAGTGATGCATTAAAAGAATCTTTGCAACATCAAAAATTGATAGAAAAGGACTCAAATGTTTACGGATACAGAAGGAATCATTTTTAAGCAGGTCAAGACCGTCAACGGGAGAAGGATGGTTCTTTTGTTTTCCAAAAAATTCGGCAAGATCAGTGCCGGAGCAAATATCAGTGAAAAAGGAAAGAGTAAGTCGTCCTTGGCAATGCGTCCATTTACCTATGGTCGGTACGAGCTTTTCAAAAACCGAGACAGCTATCATATCAACAGTGCTGAAGTGATCAAAAGCTATTACCGTATCGGTGAAGACGTGGATAAATATATGCACAGCTCCTACGCGCTGGAACTGACGGAAAAACTTCTTCAGGAGGAAGAGCCGGCACCCGGTATCTTCCGAATGATCCTTGATTTTTTTGACATCATGGAAAAAAGAAATAAGAAGTATTTAACCCTGATTCTAGCGTATCAAATTAAGCTGCTGCAGGAGACCGGAAGTATGCCGCATGTTAGAAACTGTGTCCTTTGCGGCGGGAAAGAAGAACCTGCTTTCTTCAGCGTTAAGGATGGGGGAATTGTGTGCAGCAGCTGCAGGTCAAATATTCATGATATTGCGAATGATACATTGATTTATAGTGTAAATTTTGGTATAGTAAATATATTGCAATACATTTTGGATAACCCGCTTAAAAGCTTCGAAAATTTGGCCTTGAATGATGAAATTCAGAAACAACTTGGCAGAATAATCCGAAGCTATCTTGCATATCATCTTGATATTAGTGAGTTGAAGAGCGAAAGCTTTTTAAATATTTAAAATGGAGGTAAAGATTATGGAGATTACATTAGAGAAAATTGAACTGGTCAAAGACCGTACAGGCGTTAGCTATAAGGAGGCAAAAGAAGCCTTAGAGGCAGCAGACGGCAGCGTTGTGGATGCGATCATCGACATCGAAGAATCGATAGACATCAAAAGCAAGAATAAATTTGCAGAGCAAAGCTCTCACATCGTTGATAAGGTGAAAGAAGCAATAAAAAAGGGGAATGTTGCTAAAATCATCGTGAAGAAAAATGATGAGGTCATCATGAACCTTCCTGTCAACGTTGGTATCGTTGGTACTGTTTTGGCGCCATGGGCAGCCGTTGCAGGTGTCATTGCCGCATTTGGAACAAAGTGTGCCATCGAGCTTGTAAAGGATGACGGTGAGATCATTGATATCAGTGAAATGGCTACCGATACCTTTGATGATGTCGTAGAAAAAGGTTCCGTTGTGGTTGATGAAGTCAAGACGAAAAGTGCTGATGTGTTCGCGTCTGTAAAGGCAAAGACCTCAGATGCCATCAATAAGGCAAAGAAGAGCGACAACTCGGGCTGCACCTGCGGCAGCGAAGAAGAGTGTGACGACAGCTGCACCTGCGGAGAACCCGAAGAGGACAAATAGAAAACATGCGGCAGTATCTTAAAGGATTTTGTTAGGCTGCTGCCGGTGTAATACAAGACACAAAACGTAGAAATGGTAGGTATTTATGAGCAAGGAATTTTCAATGGACAAGATTACCGCGCTGGCGAAATCAAGAGGATTTGTTTTCCCAGGCTCGGAAATTTACGGCGGATTGGCTAACACATGGGATTACGGTCCGGTTGGGGTGGAACTAAAGAATAACGTAAAGAAGGCCTGGTGGAAGAAATTCGTCCAGGAATCCAAATACAATGTCGGACTCGATGCCGCGATTCTTATGAATCCAAAGGCATGGGTGGCATCAGGACATGTAGGAGGCTTTGCGGATCCGCTTATCGACTGTAAAAGCTGTCAGTCCCGTTTCAGAGCAGACAAGTTGATTGAAGATTATATCAAGGATAACGATCAGATGACGGTTACTGTGGACGGCTGGTCCAATGACAAGCTTGAAGCGTATGTTAAGGAAAAGGCAATCCCTTGTCCAGAGTGCGGCAAGAGTGATTATACCTCAATCAGGCAGTTTAATCTGATGTTTAAAACCTTCCAGGGAGTAACAGAGGATTCGAAAGCGGAGATTTACCTGAGACCTGAAACAGCACAGGGAATTTTCGTCAATTTCAAGAATGTGCAGAGAACAGCTAGAAAGAAAATGCCCTTTGGTATCGCCCAGATTGGTAAATCCTTTAGAAATGAGATCACACCAGGTAATTTTACATTCCGAACCCGTGAATTCGAGCAGATGGAGCTGGAGTTTTTCTGCAGACCGGGAACCGATTTGGAATGGTTTGCTTATTGGAAAGAGTACTGCGTAAATTGGTTAAAAACTCTTGGACTGAGAGAAGAAAACATCAAGCTGAGAGATCACGATCAGGAAGAGCTTTCCCACTACAGCAACGCCACTACAGACATCGAATTTAAGTTCCCCTTTGGCTGGGGCGAACTGTGGGGCATTGCAGACCGTACTGATTTCGATTTAAAACAGCATATTGAACATTCCGGACAGGATATGTCCTATCAGGACCCTGAAACGAATGAAAAGTATGTTCCGTATTGTATCGAACCTTCTCTTGGAGCTGACAGAGTGACACTTGCTTTTCTAGTTGACGCTTACGACGAGGAAGTTTTAACCGATGCAAATGGAAAGGAAGACGTGAGAACGGTGATGCGTTTTCATCCGGCATTAGCACCTTTTAAAGCCGCAGTTCTTCCCTTAACAAAGAAACAGTGCGAGCAGGCAGAAGCGCTTCACGAAGAATTATCTAAATATTTCATGGTTGATTATGACGTACCCGGAAGCATCGGAAAGAGATATCGAAGAGAAGATGAAATCGGCACTCCATTCTGTATAACCGTCGATTTCGATACCGAAACTGATAAGAGTGTAACAATCCGTGATCGTGATACAATGGAACAGATAAGAATACCTATCTCAGAAGTAAAGAAATATATTGAAGATAAATTGGTATTTTAACGATTAAAGAACATGGGACATGCACCTTACAGCAGAGGTAGGCTTGTCCCATGTTTTTTTATAAATAAACAATTTAATAATATAAAGGAGAGAAAAAGATGGGGAAAAAATTTGTCTACTTATTCAATGAGGGTAACGGCACCATGCGTGATCTTTTGGGTGGCAAAGGTGCAAACCTTGCCGAAATGACAAACCTGGGCATGCCTGTTCCGCAGGGCTTCACAATTACAACTGAGGCCTGTACTCAATACTATGCTGACAGTGAAACCATCAATGACGAAATCAAGGCTGAAATCATGCAGTACATCGGCGAGATGGAAAAGATAACCGGAAAAAAATTCGGTGACCTTGAAAATCCGCTGCTTGTTTCAGTAAGATCCGGATCCAGAGCATCTATGCCTGGTATGATGGATACCATTCTGAACCTTGGTTTAAACGACGAAGTTGTTGAAAGCTTTGCAAAGAAAACAAACAACCCGCGTTTTGCATACGACTCCTACCGCCGTTTCATTCAAATGTATTCCGACGTTGTTATGGAAGTTGGAAAAGCCTACTTTGAAAAGCTCATCGATGAGATGAAAGAAAAGAAGGGCGTACATATGGATACGGAACTCGATGCTGATGATCTGAAAGAGCTTGCGAGACAGTTTAAGGAAGCTTATAAAGAGAAAATCGGCGTAGATTTCCCCAGTGATCCTGTAGAGCAGCTCTTTGGCGCAATCAAGGCTGTATTCAGATCCTGGAATAATCCGAGAGCAATCTATTACCGAAGAATGAACGATATCCCATCCTCATGGGGAACTGCTGTTAACGTACAGTCCATGGTATTCGGAAACATGGGTGACACCTCCGGAACTGGCGTAGCTTTTTCCAGAAATCCATCCACCGGAGAAGCAAAACTGTACGGTGAATTTTTGATGAATGCACAAGGTGAAGACGTTGTTGCAGGAATCAGAACTCCCCAGACCATCGATCAACTAAAGGAGCAAAATCCTGAGGTTTACGATGAATTCTATAAAATTGTTTATACCCTGGAAAAGCACTATAAAGACATGCAGGATATGGAATTCACCATTGAAGAAGGCAAGCTTTATATGCTTCAGACACGAAACGGAAAGAGAACTGCTGCTGCGGCACTTAAAATTGCTTGCGACCTTGTAGCAGAAGGCATGATCACAGAAAAAGATGCAGTAAAGATGATTGATCCCAAACAGCTTGATGCGTTGCTGCATCCCCAATTTGATACTGCTGCCCTCAAAGCTGCACAGCCCATCGGTGCCGCACTCCCTGCGTCACCTGGAGCAGCCTGCGGACAGGTCGTATTTACCGCAGAAGATGCTACAGACTGGACCGTCAACAAGGGCGCAAAAGTAATCCTCGTTCGTCTTGAAACCTCTCCTGAAGATATTGAAGGAATGCACTATGCTCAGGGTATCCTGACTGTAAGAGGTGGAATGACCTCTCATGCTGCGGTAGTTGCCCGTGGAATGGGAACCTGCTGCGTATCCGGATGCGGTGAAATTAAGATTGATGAAGCTGCAAAAGTTTTTAGCCTCGGCGGAAAGGAATTCCATGAAGGAGACTGGATCTCTCTGGATGGTTCCACCGGAAAAATCTACGGTGAAGCGATTAAGACTGTAGAAGCGTCAATTTCTGGAAACTTCAACACCATCATGGAATGGGCTGACAGGTATAGAACTCTAAAGGTCAGAACCAATGCGGACACACCTAAGGACGCTGCTCAAGCCATCAAATTTGGTGCAGAAGGGATCGGCCTTTGCAGAACTGAGCACATGTTCTTTGATTCCGAAAGAATCGCTGCGATGAGAGAGATGATCGTATCGAAGTCGGAAGAGCAGAGAAGAACCGCTCTGGCAAAGCTGCTTCCAATGCAGAGAAGTGATTTTGAAGGCATCTATGAGGCTATGCAGGGTTATCCTGTTACCATCCGGTTCCTGGATCCGCCGCTTCATGAATTCCTGCCTACAGATGAAGCTGACATTGCAGCTCTTGCAAAGGAGATGAAGATGGAAGTTGCTGAGCTGAAGGCTGTTATTACCTCTCTGCACGAATTCAATCCGATGATGGGACACAGAGGCTGCCGTCTGGCGGTATCCTATCCAGAAATCGCTGAAATGCAGACCACGGCTGTCATCGAAGCCGCTATCAACGTTCAGAAGGCACATCCGGAGTGGAAGATGGTTCCTGAAATCATGATTCCGCTGATCGGCGAAATTAAAGAGCTTCAGTACGTCAAGAATGTTGTAGTAGAAACTGCCAATGCTATTATAGCGAAATCTGGTATTGAACTGAAGTACATGGTGGGAACCATGATCGAAATCCCAAGAGCAGCTCTCACAGCTGATGAGATCGCTTCTGAAGCCGAATTTTTCTCCTTCGGAACAAATGATCTCACTCAGATGACCTTTGGATTCAGCCGTGACGATGCAGGCTCCTTCTTGGGTGCTTACTACGAGAAAAAGATCTATGAAAGCGATCCATTTGCAAGACTGGATCAGAACGGCGTCGGCAAGCTTGTTAAGATGGCGGTTGACCTCGGTAAGGCAGCAAGACCTGGTATCAAGCTTGGAATCTGCGGAGAACACGGCGGAGATCCATCGTCTGTTGAGTTCTGCCACAAAGTAGGACTCAACTACGTATCCTGCTCACCGTTCAGAGTTCCTATCGCAAGATTGGCAGCTGCACAGGCTGCTCTGAAAAACTAGCCGAACTAAGCATTAGTTATAAGCAGGCTGCATGAATGGGCAGCGTCATAATGTTCTAAGATTAGTTTCATACATGAACAGGGTGCTGGCAGATTAAATTTCGCATGTCAGCCCCTGTTTTTGTGCATTTCCAAGATTAGTATGGAGGAAAAGTAATGTTAGTTGAGAATATTGTATTTGCCGTTATCTGCTGGCTGTGCTCTGATTTTCGGTGCGATCGCATTTTGGAAATTCAAACGGAAAGACCCGATGCACTTTTGGTCAGGAAGATAAATATAAGGCAATCCGCTAACTTTACTTGAGGAGGAAGGAACCAATGAAAAAATTTATTGTGGAGGATGCGTTTTGGGATCTGTTTCCCAATGCAAAAATTGGTATCGTCGTTTGCCATAACATTGATAATACGATAAAGGACGAGTCCAAATACCTGGATATGCTTCGCAGTGCGGAACAGGAAGCCTTAAAGTATCTGCAGACGGATGAATTCAGCAGCAATGAGGTAATTAGAGTATGGAGAGAGGCGTTTCAAAAATTCAAGACGAAGAAAGGAGCGCGATCATCCATTGAGGCGTTACTCAAACGCGTGCAAAATGGTAATGTACTGAGTGCGATTAATCCCTTGGTCGATATTTATAACTCGATTTCCTTGCGATACGGATTGCCATGCGGAGGCGAGGATATCAATAAATTTGCCGGTCACATCACGCTTACTAAGGCAATTGGGAATGAAGACTTTGTAACGCTCGGTACCGACGAAAATGCACCACCCTATGAAGGTGAGATCATTTATAAAGATGATGCGGGTGCCATTTGTAGGTGTTGGAACTGGAGGGAATCCGTAAGAACCATGCTCACGGAAAATACGAATAATGCTTTCCTTTGTATTGAATCCATTGATGAAGGAAGATCAAATTCGCTGATACTCGCTCTAAATGAATTGGCAGCATCGGTAGAAGAGCATTTAGGAGGATCCTGTGATATTTCAATTGTTGATAAGGATCATAAAGAGATTGTAATCGAATAACCGGGAGACTTACTGGGGTTGCGGAAAACGACTAAAAATAACTTGAAAAACTGTAACAAGAGCGGAAAAGAGGGTATGAATGATTAAAATTATGTTTGTTTGCCACGGAAATATCTGCAGATCACCAATGGCAGAATTTGTGTTTAAAGATATGGTACAGAAGAAGGGGCTCCAAGAGCAATTCTCGATTGCTTCTTCTGCAACCAGTACGGAGGAAATAGGAAATCCGGTACATAGGGGAACCAGGAGAAAACTTGCAGAATACGGAATTTCTTCTGATGGAAAATGCGCAATTCAATTTCGGAGAGCTGATTACGACAGCTATGATTATATTATTGCTATGGATAGTAACAACGTAAGAAATATTTCAAGGATCATCGGTCATGATAGTGATGGGAAAATATCACGACTACTGGACTTCACAAATCGGTCGGGAGACATTGCAGACCCCTGGTATACTGGGAATTTTGATCTTACGTATCACGATGTGATGGAAGGCTGCAAAGCACTGCTGACGCAGATTCTGAATGAAAAAAAAGCAGTGTAAATGAACTACACTGCCTACAATGATTAATCAAGGGCCTGTTTTAAATCGGAAATAAGGTCTTCTGCGAATTCCAGACCAACAGAAAGACGAAGCAGGGTTTCATTAATACCTCTGGCATCACGTTCTTCCTTAGTAAGGTCTGCATGGGTCTGAAGCATTGGGTACGTAATCAGTGTTTCTACTCCGCCAAGACTTTCTGCGTATAGAATCAGTTCCACCTTTTCAAGTACCTGTACTGCGGTTGCTTCGCTGTCAACGGTGAAGGATATCATAGAGCCGAAGCCGGAAGCCTGCGTTGATGAAATCTCATAGGAAGGGTGCTCCGATAACCCCGCATAATAGACTTTTTTAACCTTTGGATGAGTTTTCAGCCAATGGGCGATTGCAATAGCATTTTCCTGCTGCTTTTCCATTCTGATTGCAAGAGTCTTAATTCCTCGGATCAGCAGCCAACTGTCAAAAGGGGAGAGACATGAACCCAGAGACATCAAGAGATGGCGCAGCTTCTCTCCGAGCTTCTGATCCTCTGTAACCAAAAATCCTGCAAGGGTATCATTATGTCCGCAAAGGTATTTCGTTCCGCTGTGTACGATGATATCTGCTCCAAGCTGAAGTGGTTTTTGGAAATATGGTGTCAAAAATGTATTGTCGACGATCAAAAGGATTCCGCGCGGTTTAGTCAGCTCAGAAACGGCTTTGATATCGGTGACGATCATGGTCGGATTTGATGGCGTTTCAATAAAAACCGCCTTTGTATCTTTTGTAATCAAAGCTTCTATTTTCGTAGCATCTGATGTGTCCGCATAGCTGAACCGCAATCCGTTCTTCTTATTAATCTGTTCAAACAGTCGAATCGACCCGCCATATAAATCCTCAGAAGCGATGATATGGTCCCCGGGCTGGAAGAGTTCCATTAAGGCAGTGATGGCAGCCATACCAGACGTAAAAGCAACAGCATGGCTGCCGCCTTCTAATGCTGCTACGGTGCATTCAAGATGCTCCCTGGTAGGGTTTTGCTGTCTGGAATAATCATATCCAGTACTCTTGCCTACAGCAGGGTGGGCAAAGGTTGCAGACTGATAAATGGGAACGCTAACTGAACCAGTCAGGTCTTTTTTTTCTTTACAGCCATGGATGCATATGGTTTTCTGATTCATGTACAAAACTCCTTAAATTGATAATATTTACGAATTATCAATATCTTTACTATTCATATGGAAATGGTAGTAATATTTATTTTAAATATAGTAACTGATATCCTGATGAAAGTCAAGCGAAGCATGAAAACAAAGAAAAGATGGCAGCTTGCTGCCATCTAATTTTAGAGTTCATTAATCCGATTCACCGTATCTCACTGAGAGTTTTCTGTTACATCTGAGCTTGCGCCTTCATTTGTTCCAGCACTTGTTTCTGTACTCCCGCTCATTGAAGATTCGCTCTTATCCAACTGATCGTTTAATATTACAATATCAACTTTACGATTTTTAGCTCGGGTTTCAGCAGATGTATTTGGAACGCTTGGGCGGTATTCGCCATACCCAACGGCACTAATTCTTGCGGGTTCAACGCCGCTCTTTGCAATCAGCAATTTAACAACTTCGGTTGCTCTGATAACGGAAAGCTCCCAGTTACTCGGAAATTTTTCAGAGCTTTGGGGAACATCATCTGTGTTGCCTTCAATTCTAATATAATTGTGAACGCCGTTGGCGATTTGGCCGATGGCGATCAAAGTAGGCATGGCATCCTGCTTGATCTGAGCGCTGCCTGAATCAAACAAAATGGTATTCATTAGTCCGACAACGACTCCGCGCTCTTGAACGCTAACAGAGACTTTATCCTCCAGTCCGTTTTGCCGGATGAGGTTTTGTATTTCTTCTGCTGCAGCAACGAGTTCGGGATCAAGCTTATCGGTACTGCCGTCTGACAACGCTTCGGCAAGGTCATCAATCGAGAGATCTCCGCCTTCCCCGGAACCACTGCCTTCACCGTTACCGGTTAACGCAGCAGGATTCAGCGCGCCCTCGAGAGATTGAGAGAGGATTTGATATTTCTGAGCATCGATATTGCTCATGGCATACATTACAACGAAAAAAATCATCAGTAACGTGATTAAGTCGGAATAAGTCAGTAGCCATCGCTCGCTGTTATCATGCTCGGCTTCCTGTTTTTTCTTTCGTGCCATAGGATGGAACCTCAGCCTTTCTGCCTTCTGCCGGAGCCATCACTGCGGGACCCTTTATAAGAGAGCTGTGCCTCAGACAAAAAGCTTGACAATTTTTCCTCCATATAGTTGGTATTCACGCCTTCTTGGATAAGCAGAAGTCCTTCGATGATCATAGACTTGTACAAAGTTTCCATTTGATTTTTTGCTTTCAACTTGCCGGCAATGGGAAGCCACAATAGATTGGCAAGCCCGATACCATAGAGGGTGGCTGTAAATGCCATTGCAATCTTGGGACCCAGAGTATCCGGTTCTTCCAGATCGCTTAGCACGTGAACCAAACCAAGAACAGTACCGATGATACCCATGGTAGGGGAATAACCGCCTGCAGCTTCAAAGATTTTCGCTCTTGCATTATGTCTGTCTGTAATCACGTCCAATGAGAGCTCCAATGCTTCCCTTGTATAATTGGGGGAAGTGCCGTCGACGATCATTCTCATCCCTTTTCTCATAAGGCCGTCTGGCTCTGAATCAATTTGACTTTCCAGACTTAACAGCCCGCTTTGACGAACCTGAACACACATTGCCTTCATTCGATTCATCAAGCCGACAAAATCATATTTCTGATCTCTAAACAAAACTCTTAAAATTCTTGGAATCTCTTTCAGCTCGCTATTTGGAAAAGCGATACCTACGGCTCCAATGGTTCCTCCGATAATGATCAAGGCACTGGTGGGAGCAAGGAGACCGGTAATATGTCCGCCCTCCAGAAGAAATCCGCCGATGACTGAACCAAAACCGATTACTGTAAAGATGATTAAGAATAGATCCATGTTTCATCTCCTAAAATACATAATTTTGACTATTGCTACACATCACTATTATTTTAGTATGTAAAGTCGCATAAATCAATTATTTTTATGTATATTTGTCGAATTTTTACATGAATCATCATATTTTGCCGTTTATATTTCCGATGATTCGAAAATAATAATATCCTCACCGATTTTTCGGATAGAATTCCAGGGAAGCTGCAGATAGTCTTTGCTCCCAAGAAAGCTCATTCTGCCGTGATAATCAGGAACGAGTATGGCTTTAATTTTTCCCTGACTTTCATCAAATAAGAGCTCTGCGTCAGCAAGCTGACCATGCCTGCTTCCGTTTGCCAGATTTACAATTTCTTTATCACCTAAATCACTGAGCCTCATAAAATCACCCCTTTGAATCATGCAATGTGCAAGCTAATATCCTTTATTATAAAAAAATATATTTGGGAAAAACTATTTTTATTACTAGGAAAGGATAAGATTCATGGATAAAAATACTGATATAAACATTAAAACAGAATCTGATGTGATTTGGTCCTCTGGAGAGCGAAAAGGAAACGAGAAACATCAGGAAAAGGAAAAGAATCACAAAGAAGCCAGCAAAGCCAGAAATACAGACAAAGGCAATAATGATGATCAAAACCAAGAACCAAATCCAAAAGAGAACATTGATAATTTTGGAGTGATCGGCAACGCATTTAACTTCCAAAGTGATATTCAGTACCTAACGATTATTGGCAACGTTGAGGGACATATTGTTCTTCCTCCCAATAATAAAACAACGAAATATGAAAACATTATCCCCCAATTAGTAGCGATAGAGGAAAATCCTAATATCAAAGGCTTACTGACCATACTCAATACTGTTGGTGGTGATGTGGAAGCCGGACTAGCACTTTCTGAATTGATTACTACGTTGTCAAAACCCACGGTTTCTCTTGTGCTAGGTGGAGGACACAGCATCGGTATTCCCCTTGCCACTGCAAGCAACTATTCCTTTATTGCTGAAAGCGCGACGATGACGCTGCATCCTATCAGAATGACCGGACTGGTCATCGGTGCAGAGCCCACATATGATTATTTTCGAAAAATGCAGGATCGCATCGTCGAGTTCATAACAAGAACGTCAAAAGCAGATCGAGACCAGATTGTAAAATTAATGAATGCAACAGATAATATGGCTGCTGACATCGGAACGATTATTGTCGGTCAGGAAGCGGTAGACATCGGATTAATTGATGAAGTTGGCGGTCTGAACAGAGCCTTGATGAAATTAAAAGAGCTTATCACAGAAGGCTGATGTCGAAAAATGTCGAATAAATAAAATTGTAAAAAAATGGTAGGTGTGATATTGTAAAATTACGAAAAGTAAAATAATGTAATTATATAATAAAAAAGGAAAACGATATGGCTCGACTTTTTATCGCTTACAATGAAAGGGAGTATGGCTTTGCATTAGCAAGAGCCATCTCCGGCATACATAAAGGTTTTGATGTAACAATTCTTTCGTGCAATTCCGTTTTGGAAAATGATTCGATTCTATTTTCAGAGCAGTGGGATTTCCTATTGACTGACTGCGGTTTGGATTCACTTTTCGCTGATCGGCTCCAGAATCAAACGATCAAAAAAAGATCAATTGTTCTAACTGAAACAATTCCCGAAATGATCTCCAAACAAATCAGCAAGGAAGATTCTGGCCTTTGGCAAGTATACAAATATGCACCTGTCAATGAAATCCTCAATGATTTGAATTTTCTTTTTGCCTATCTTACCGATAAAAAAATCGTAAATCCATATCTCAAAACTTCATTAATTGGAGTTTTAGGCGTTTCCGGAGGAGTTGGGAGCTCTTCCATTGCAATAGGACTTGCCAGAGAGTTATCCAGATATCATGATAAAAAAATTCTCTATCTTAGCTTTGAGGAATTACCAGCAACCGAAATGTATGTTACCTTTGGATGCGGATGCAGAAAAATCAGCGATTTTCTGTACTACTTATTTGAAAAACAAGATGATGAAATTTGCAGCCATCTTGAGGGCTTTACAACAAAGGATGATTTTGGGGTCGGATTTTTCTGCCCGTCACGTGGAAGAAATGATCTCCGTAGTTTGACGAAGGACGATCTGGCATATCTTATCAAGTACTTGACCGACAGCTGCAGCTACGACTACATATTGATTGATTTCAACCATGATATCTCACCGGAAACTTGGGAGCTGCTAACCTATTGCACCAGACTCATTTTGGTTCATAAAGATGATCCGGTTTCATTCCAAAAACAAAGAAAGCTAGAAGATTATTTCAGAAAGGGTTCTGCTCCCATTTCGGAAGATGCAATGATTCATGTGCGTAATTTCAATGATGGAGGCCATCCAAGCAATGAAAACGTGATTGTGATCGACACGGATGAAAACAGTTTCTGTCATCAAGGAGAGCAGCTTGGCATCGATATCAGCCAAACCTTTGGCATTGGAATCAAGCATATTGCAGAAATTGTTCTGCTGGCAGAATTCAATTAAAGGAGGTGAAGCTTTTATGCAGGGAGAGCATTATACACTAAAGGAAATCACAGAGGATGTTCGAACGATGATCAACAGCCGTCATGGACAACTCAGCGATAAAGAGGTTTTGGAGCTGATTGAAAACTTTATTCTTGATGACCAGCGGATGGACAGTCTGACATTTCGTGAGAAGAGTGAAGTGATACATAGCATCTTTAATATCACAAGGAAAGATCTCGATCTGCTGCAGCCCTATGCAGATGACCGTGATGTCAGTGAAATCATGGTCAATGGAACAGATAACATCTTTATCGAAAAAAATGGGAAGGTTCTCAAACTTAATATTCGATTTGAAACGAAAGAGGATCTGGAAGAAATTATACGAAGAATTGCAGCTAGGGTTCACCGGGAAATCAATGAATTAAACCCCATTGTAGATGCAAGGCTTGAAGATGGATCACGAGTTCATGCTGTATATAAAAATGTTGCACTCAACGGTCCCATTCTGACGATAAGGCGCTTTCCGGAAAATAGAATTTCAATGGAGGGCTTAATCAAAAGAGAAACCATTAGCAGGGAAGCTGCCGAATTTCTAAAGACGCTTGTCAAATCTGGCTACAATATTTTCATATCGGGTGGGACAAGCTCCGGAAAAACAACGTTTCTAAACGTGTTATCGGAATATATTCCGTCGGATGAAAGAGTCATTGTGATTGAAGACTCGGCAGAACTTCAAATTAACGGGATAGAGAATATTGTTCGGTTGGAGAGCAAAAATGCAAATGTACAGGGCAAAGGCGAGGTAAATATCCGGCAACTTATAAAAGCTTCCTTAAGAATGCGTCCCAACAGAATTATTGTTGGAGAAGTGAGAGGGGAGGAAGTCCTAGATATGATACAAGCAATGAACACTGGGCATGACGGATCATTATCGACAGGACATGGAAACTCACCGGAAGGGATGCTATCAAGGTTGGAAGCGATGTTCCTTCAGGCAGCTGATTATCCCATCGAGGCAATCAGAGCCCAGATTGCGGAAGCAATTGACATTATCGTCCACTTGGGCAGGCTTCCTGATCGAAGCAGAAAAGTGTTGGAAATCGCTGAAATTATGGAATATACCGGTGGTAAGATTGAGATTAATACACTATTTAAGTACGAAATGAATCAATTGAATGATTTCGCTCATTCCGCTCATTCAGAAAAGCCCCTTCCCTTGGGTGCATTAACAAAAACAGAGAATCGATTGGTTGACACGATGAAGCTAAAGATGAATGGAGCATTTTTATGATGAAATTTCTGATAACAGCGCGGCCAAAGGGGAGAGAAATTCCTGATCACTATCATACCTATCATCTGAACCATTCTGAATTCGTGAAATTTCTGCTGCTTAGTGGCATCGGTTTGGCAGCATTGTCATTTCTTTTCTATCAGAGTATCCCCTTTTCAATGTTGTCTCTGCCTGCATCGTGGTTTTTTTTGCCGTGGTATCGAAAGTCATTGGCAGATAAAAGGAGAAAAGAAATCAAAGAACAGTTTCGAGATGTACTCTATTCTATTTCTGCTTCCATTGCTGCGGGCAGGCAGATGTCAGGTGCATTACAGGAAACGGCATCAAATCTTAAAATGATATATGGGGAAGGTGCTTTGATTGTCAGAGAACTGGATCAGATGTCAAAGAAAATTAATGATTATAGAGAATCGGAGGAGGAGATTCTCCAGGATTTTGCTTATCGAACAGATATTGAAGACATTGCTGACTTTGTTGATATCTATATGACCTGTCGTAAAACCGGCGGAGATCTGATCCGGGTTTTAGGCAAGGCAAGTGAAATGATTACGGACAAGATTACAATAGAAAAAGAAATCAACACCATTACAGCACAAAAGCGCTTTGAAACAAAGATCCTGACTGCCATACCAATTATGATTATATTGTTTTTACAGTTGGTTTCACCGGAATATATTTCTGCACTGTATGAAGGCTTCAACGGTAGACTTCTGATGACGGCGGCCCTGGGTGGGATCGGTGCCTCATATTATATCAGTACAAAGCTTACCAGGATCGAAGTATGAAAAAAACAATACGACACAAAGAGGAGCGAAGTGTGATGAAAAACTGGCCGGATTTAAAACTGAAAATCGATTTATGGATGAAACGGCTTGTAATTCTGCTCCCAGACTGGCTTACCGGCGAAAGAGAAATTATGCAGCGGAAACTTCGGTTGAAATACGGTCAAAAAGATTGTGATACATACATTCTTGAGGAGAAAAAAAGCTTGATGAAGGCTTATGTTATTCTCACAGCTACGTTTTTCTTATTGCTGATTTTATCCATACCCCAATGGTTTCAAGAAAATGAGGAATTGAAAAGCATAGCAAAGCCTGGGCCCGGAGAGACTTCTGTAACGGTGCCAGTTGAAGCCAAAATGGACTATAAAGGGGTAGAAGTTTCAAAATCATTTCAACTGAGAGTAGACCCAAAGGAATTGAGTGAGGAAGAGAAACGCCGTATTCTTCAAAAATTCTCAGAAGAGCTGCCAAACAGGATACTAGGAAAGAACCAGGATCTGATTAAGATCACCACTCCGCTAAACCTCATAGAGTATGACCGTCTTACGGGTATCACCATCGTTTGGGCCAGCAGTAATCCCGAAGTGATTCAAACAGATGGAGCGGTTGATCTAATTGCAGCAGAGGGGTTATCAACGTTACTGACGGCACAGCTCACTTTGGATGGGATCACCCGGGAAGTTGACATCACAGCAGTAATTGATCAGGCCGTACCTTCTTCTGGGTATTTCAGCAGTATGGAGAAGCGCTTGGATGATGCTGTTGATCAACTAAACGAAAACAGTGCCGCCGAGTATATTCAGCTGCCGGAACGTTTGCCACAGGGGATGGAGATCCGCTGGCAGCAAAAACGAGAGAGTTACCTGGGTATGATGGCCGCCTTATACGGGTTTTTGCTTTTGATTCTATTCCTGAAGCGGTACGAAAAAATAGATAAAGAAATGAAGGCTGCAAGGGAGTCTATTGAAAAAGATCTTCCTGAATTCATCAGCAAGCTGGTTTTGCTCCTAAATGCAGGATTGGTTTTTAGTTCTGCTTTTTCAAAAATCGTTACTGATTATGAGAGGCATTATCAAAGACTTGAATCTGGAAAGAACACGAGTCGGAAACGGCACTTGTACGCGGAATTGCTGGAAATACAAAAACGTGTTGAAAAGACCAACTCTTCGCTCATCTTTGAGCTTAAGGATTTTTCGCAAAGAAGCGGTGTGCGTGATCTGGTTCGGTTAACTGCAATCATTTCAGACAATTGGAACAAAGGCAGCGCTTTGGCTGAAAAAATGGAACGAGAGGGGGAATTGATGTGGATTGGACGTAAAAAGAAGGCTGAGGAAAAAGGACGGCTGGCGGAGACGAAGCTAACCCTTCCGCTTATGATCCTTTTAATCGTTTTAATTGTGATCACTGTAGCACCAGCCTTGATGGAAATGTAAAATGTCCTAATAGGATAAAAAGAATCGCTGATATGATAAAAATGAATACCTAAGTATGATAAAAAAAGCACTTAATATGAGAAAAACCGTCCAATCTTAGAGCAGGAGGTAGAATATGAAAAGACTTGTGAAAAAGACGAAGGAGAATACAAAAATGAAATTGATCTCAAACAGTAAAAAAGGAATGGAAATGGTGCAGGTAGCAATCCTGGTTGCAATTGCGATTGGATTTGGACTTGTTTTTAAAGATAAGATAGGTGAATTTATAACCAAGACCTTCGAATCACTGTCCAACAGTGGTTTTATCAGTTGAACCTTCGGAGCAAACGGGGAACCACGATGGTTGAGGCGGCCATCGTCTTTCCTCTGGTCATCGGTGCTGTAATTGCGGTGATCTATATCACACTGGGACTCTATTCGGCTTTATCCCTGCAAACCTCGATCCATTTATCCTTGCGGCAGGAAACAGGCATACAGTCTGATACTGTTGAACGGGGTCAGACAGCGAGGGAATATGAGTATGAAAGAAAGAACAGCTTTGGAAAGCACTCTGTTCTCATGATGAAAGAGCAGCAGGTTGTTAGAATGAAGGGGCTTTTTCGTGCCAGTGTTAGAAGGCAGGAAAAAGGAAGTGCTTATGTTATCGATGAAGCAGAGCTTGTAAGAGGTAAAAGCACGATCAAGGAGGTTGTAAATCAGGAATGAAGGTCAGATCGAAACAGGGAACGACGGCTGTATTTTTAACGATGATCCTTGCAGCAGTTCTTGCAGCGGTGGGGATCATCGTATATGAAGCATCCCAGCTTGCAGGGCGGAGCTATTCTGACGCTGTCTTGGAATTGGCTGGACGTTCTATTTTGGCAGAATATGATACAGAGCTGCAAGAGCGATATGGTCTATTCGCCTTTAACCTGGATCAAAGCCAGGTGGAGAATAAGATCAATTATTACGCTTCTTATAGCTTCCATAATAATCAACTGAAAGAGACCTTCCGCAGTAAAAAGCACTTGGATCAGCTTCGGCTAAAAGTAGAATCAGTGTCTGTGGATCTCAAAGGATATAGCATCACAAATACGGAGTTGTTTCAAAAGCAGATTCTGGATACGTTTCTATATGATCTGGGTAAAAATCTGATAAAACCGAGAGGTGTTGTACCATCAGGATTTCAAGAAATAGAGCTGAAAAACATGCAGGTGATCAACAGCCTCCCGTCAAAAGGCAAGGGAGTAGGAACCAGCGACATCGGTAGGTTACTGGAAGTGGGAATTCCGAATCTGACAGAGATCAAAGAAAAAAGTGAGCAGGCATTTCTTACAAACGAGTATATACTAGGGCGGTTCTGGAATCACAGGAGGGGATCTGAATCCAGAGAGACCTTCTTCATGAATGAGGTGGAATATATCCTAATCGGCAGCTTCAACGATCAGGGGAATTACAATAAAGTCAGAAACCAGCTCTTTCTGATGCGTACAGGACTGAACCTTGCACATATCTATGCGGACAATAAAAAAAGGAATGAAATGATGACACTTGCTGAAGTTCTCACTCCCGGGCCTTTGGCAGCCTTTACACAAGCAGTAATTGCAGGCATATGGTCTGCAGCAGAAGCCGAAAATGATCTAAGAAGATTGGAAGACGGGAAACAGGTTTCGCTGTTTAAAACAAAAGATCATTGGGCCATTAGCATTGAAAACGCAGTGAGACCAGAAATGAAACGAGAAATATCTGATATGAAAGAATCCCTTGAGAAAAATGGGGAGCAGGAGAATCTGGAACTAGGAAAATCACTTCATTCTAAGAAACAATCATCGGGGTACATAGAACCAATGAACAAAAGTGGTATTGATTATGAAGATTATCTCAGGATTCTGCTATTCTTCGAAAATAATGAAACCAAACTGCTGAGAACCATGGATCTCATACAGATCAACCTCAAAGGAAGCTATCACCAGGATTTTGATTTGAAATATCTATATGGGGGATTTGAATTTGATGCGGTTATCAAAGGCAAAACTTATGCTTACACACAAAAGTACTAAAAGAGGATTTTTAACGGTTGAAGCCGCCATTTTTCTTCCGATTTTTATCGTAGGAGTACTGACTTTTGCTTATTTAATTAAGTTTATGGCAGTCCAGGAGAGGGTGTTCCATGCTTTTGTCGATGAAGCAAGAGCCTTGAGCTCTGAGGCAGTTTTCACGAAGCTTAAACCATTGAATTTTGAATCAAATCTAAAATCCAGACTGTATTTGGAAAACGACACGCACATCAGCAATGTTGACATCGATCATTTCTATTATCTTTTCTCTAACGGAACCTATGGCATGATCTCCATGGACCTGAATTATGATGTCAACGTCAAGCTTCCCATTTCATTCTATTCCCCATTGCCCGTCTCAGAATCTCTGATGTTCCGTGGATTTGTCGGGAAAACAATGGATGGAGAGAACATGGGCTTTGACGAGATGGAAAAAGAAAAAGAATCTCATCTTGTATGGATCTTTCCCACCGCAGGGAAAAGGCATCATGAAAAAAATTGCATCTATATTGCCAATGAACCTATGGAAACAAGTATGACCTCATCGATCAGGAGAAGCTATGATGCTTGCAAAATCTGTGAATCAAAACGGATTGCAAACGGAAGTACGGTATATGTGTTTATAAAATCAGGGAAGGTGTATCATAGGGGTTCTTGCCCTACTGTGGATAAATATGTTACTTCCATAGAAATAGAAGACGCCCGGAGAAAAGGCTACTCGCCTTGCTTAAAGTGCGGAGGAGGATAAAACCGATGAATGACGAGCGAGACAACAACAGCAATTTGGAAGAAATAAAGACAATAGGACAAATAAAATGGGAAGAGTCAGCTGGAGGCCGCAGATTCTATATAATCTATCCCAAAGAGGCATTTCACGATTTTGAACGAAGGATCTTATCGAAAAGAGCCTGTGCTTACGTTTTGCCGATGAGCTTTATTGAAGAAGAAGATGGTCTAAGAGTATATTATGGATGTGCAGGTTGTCTGCCTCTGAAAGAAGCCGCTGCATTACAAAGGGGTGAGGGCCGCAGGCAGAGGCCGGATCATATGGTTGGTAGCTCCATCGGTATTCTTATGGAAGTACTAGAAAATCTAAAAAAGATGGAAAATCATCTTTTGTTTCCCGACTGCATTTTGCTAAGCATGAACGAAGTCTATATCGATACGGGAAATGGGCGGGTGTTTTTGGCATATTTTCCTGACAAACATGACCATGATGACAGAACGTTTCAAAAGCGAATTGCAAATCTGGCCGAAGAGATGAAAATACTCTATGATGGAAGTGATGCCGGACATTTTCTGACTCGATTCATTCAATTCGTTGATGATCATAACCCCGGGCTGGATGGAATGATTAACATGCTGGGAATGCTTCGGCGTGAGACAAGTTATATTTATAGGGCCGCTGAAAACTTTCGAAATAATATCTCTGAAAATTGTAACGAATCCGATTCGTACTGCGGATGTGGAGATGTTGAGCAAAATAAAGTCAAAGATACAGCCAAAAGAATCAAGCGGAATGATAAGAGAAAAAGCAGGGTTTCCGTTAAGCTGATTTTCGTTCAGATGGGATTCGTTTTTATCATGGGAGCGCTGGTTCTATGGGGAAAATTTGATGGGATTCAGCTCGCCGGTATTACCATCATAGGTGCAGCGATTGACTTATATGCAGTAAAAAGGTGGGGACATATTTTCGTCGGCGGTAAAGCGAGCAGTGGGGAGAAACAGGTTCTATTCAGTGGATAAACAGTACTTTCTATGGACTATAAAAAGCCGGGTAATTACCCGGCTTGTTTACGATGCTTGGTGTGAGATATTATTGCAGATTAACGGTCGTTTCTGAAGCTTCTTCTTTCGTTCTTCTTCTTCTCTCTGCATTCCTTACATCTTTTTGGTTCGTTATCAAAACCTTTCTCTTTGTAGAATTCCTGTTCTCCAACTGTGAATACGAAATCCTGTCCGCAGTCTTGACATACGAGTGTTCTGTCTTCCATTGATTTTCCTCCAGATTTTTAAAAAAAATAATAATTTTTAATATTTAAAATAGGTTATGGAGACGATTTCCAAAAAGACGATCGAGCCATTGAATATTTTAAATATCTCAGTAGTAATTATATAGCTAATTTAACCTTCTGTCCACTAAATTTTTGAAAAAATCGGGAATTGGATAAAAAATATACCCAATAATCTCTTTTATTTACTGGCAAAATAAAGTATAATAATGAAAAAGAACGTAGCAACGATCTCGATTGACGGAGGATAGTAATGAGAAAATTTCTAGAGAACTGGAATTATAAAAAACATGCGGTGGCAGTCAGCAGCTTGTATCTAGGGATTGCAGTGATTGGAAATGCCTTTCTCGGAAAAAAGGTTCCCAAGGATGAGAAAACTCTTAATCCGATCCATGTTAGCAAGCAATTAACAAAAAAGCAATGGATCTTCAACGGGATATTAACAAGCTTGTACAGCATCGACATGAGTTTGACCTACTGTCTTCTGAAACATTTGAGAAAACAATTTAAATAAAATTGAATTGCTGATAGATTTCTGAAACTAGGCTTAAGTCCAAAAACAGCACTTTTGTGCTGTTTTTTAAAAGTCTGAAAAGAAAGGGAAGTATGCTGGGATATATTAAGCCGGACAAGCCCGAACTGAAAATAAAAGAATTTGAACTATACGGTGGTTATTATTGTGGGATATGCAAATCCATTTCAAAAAGGTACGGACAGCTTCCACGGATGACCTTAAACTATGACTCGGTTTTTCTTGCTGTATTATTAGCAGGAATGAATCCGGATCTAGAACATATTGAACAGGAACGATGTTTTGTTCACCCGTTTAAAATCCGCTCTATTGTATATGATAACCGGGAGATTGATTATGCAGCAGATATGCTTCTTCTGCTCGCGTACTACAAACTGAAAGATGATCTTCAGGATGAAAAGAGCATGAAAGCTGCAATTGGCGCGCTGCTAATGAAGGGTACTTTTAAAAAACTGATTGCTAACGTTCCTGATAAATGCAGCCATGTAAAATCAAAGTTGGAGGCATTGACTCAATTGGAAACAGAAGGCTGCACCTCTTTGGACCGTGCGGCTGAGCCTTTTGCCAAGCTTATGGAGGAGGTCTTTGACTATCCAGAATTCCAAGTATTGACGAATCAAAGCGAAGTCTCTCAACTATTACGAAGAATCGGGTACCATATAGGGAAATGGATCTATTTGATTGATGCATATGACGATATAGAAGAGAATATTAAAAGCAATGCGTATAACCCGCTGCTCAGACAGTTTTCCTATAATTCCTCCACTGAGACTGTGGAAGAATTCAAACTGCGCGTAAGAGAAAGAACTGAACGGAATTTGGTTTTATACCTTGCTGAGATTGCCAATTGCTGTGGTAAGCTTGATTTCCGCAAAAATAAAGGGATCATAGAAAATATACTATATTTCGGATTGATGAGAAAAACAGAAGAAATATTACAGGAAAAATCGGTGGCCGAATCGGACCATTTTGAATAAGAAAGGAATGGAGAACAATGCAGAATCCATATGAAGTACTCGGAATAAAAGAAGGAGCAAGCCAGGAGGAAATAAAAGCTGCTTATAGAGAGCAGGTTAAAAAATATCATCCTGATAAATACCAGAATAATCCGCTGCAGGATCTGGCGGAAGAAAAGCTTCAGGAAATCAACGAAGCTTATGAGACCCTTACAAAAAACAACGGAAATGGAAACTATCAAAACTATACAAGTGGTATGAAAAACAATGGGAACCAGGGACAAAGTTCTGAGTTCGCAGAAATTAGAAGAATGATTGACAGAGGAAATCTACCGGGTGCGGAAGCGACTTTAGGCAGGGTCAGAACGCGTAATGCAGAATGGTTTTTCTTAAACGGCATGATTGCGCTTAGAAAAGGCTGGTATGATGAAGCGGTAAATCAGGTACAAACGGCTATGTCCATGGATCCTAGCAATATGGAATATCGAAACGCAATGAACAGTATAATGGCATCAGGAGCTGGTTACAGAACCAATTCATATGGAAGAGGCTATAACAGCAATGATGAATTATGCAGAATGCTTCAGTGCTATTGCTGTGCTGATGCGTTATGTGACTGCATCTAATGTTGTATCTTGTTCAAGGAGTAAGGAAGCATGGCTAAAAACAAAACGAAGGTGATCGCGGTCAGCGGAATCATGCTGGCCTTATCGGTTATTACACTATTTGCGGCAACCTTTATCCCAGGTATTGAACTGACTTTATTTGCACTTGGCTCTGCTTATGTGGCGATTATCCTGATTGAATTCACACCTGGGGCCGGCTGGATTTTTTATATTGCATCGGTGATATTATCATTTTTGATTACACCCAATAAAGCAGCGCTGATTCCTTATGCATTGTTTTTCGGAGTTTTTCCCATTATAAAGTACTATATTGAAAAGGATAGAAAATTGCCTCAGGTTGCTGAAGTAATTCTAAAACTCGTCTTTTTCAACGGCTTGTTCGCTTTCGGTTTTTATCTTTTCGGTGAAGCCTTCACCGGAACGATCCACATGCCGGAGCTAGCTTTTCCCTTGATTATTGCGGGAGGACAGGTTTTCTTCCTTGCATATGATTATATTTTGACTATGATCATCGGATTCTACTACAAACGGCGTCCTAAGATATAAGTACTATGAGCTCATGAAATCATCAGTTCGTCGAGTTCAATGAGTTCATTAGATACTCCATCAGTCTTCAGTTCATATAATTTAAAATGAAAGGAACATAACGCTTTAGTCATATTTTTGATACGCCCCTAATAAACTAGCTACGTAAGCAGGGTTTATCCCAAAAAACTATCGGAGAAAAGAGGGAGCGTATGAGAAGGCGTTATCGTTATCCTGGAAGAAGTGCTGGAACCGGATTTACTGTTTTTATCATTGTGATCATATTGGCCGTAGCGGTGGGATATGCCGGCACCAAATATATCGTCTATCCGTATTTGCTAGGGAATGGTGCAGCAACAGAACCAAAAGACCAAGGAGGCGCTGGGTCAGACCAGACAGGGGGAGTTGATCCGAATACCAGCTTGCCCAGTGTGATCATAGATCAGCAGAACGTCCAAAATCAACAGCCCAATGCGCAAACTCCGCAGCAAAGCCAAGGGAGTAGTGAAAACAGCGGAGCATCGCAGACAATTAACAGCGCAAAAGGACCTTTCAGTGTCCAATTCGGCAGCTTTTCGACGAAAGTTGGGGCTGACGAAATGAGTACAGCACTGACGGGGAAAGGCATTTACTCTTATGTCTATGAAAGCAATGGAAGCTATAAAGTACTTGGGCTGCCATATGAAAGCGAAGCAAAGGCCAAAGAGGCGGCTGCAGTTGTATCAGCTGTCGTGTCTGATGTGTTTGTTGTAAATCTCTCAAACTTGATACAATAAAAAGTAGCTTTGCTACTACATAAAAAAGTATTCGGCGCCGAATACCATACACAAGATGAATTACGAAAGCTTTTCAGGCGGAAAGGCAGGAGAATGATCCCCTTATCAACCCGGATGAGACCGGAGCATATTGATGAATTTGTTGGGCAGAGACATTTTATGTACAAGGAGTCTTTGCTTTACAATGCAATTAAAAATAAAACCTTTGATTCCGCGATCTTTTTTGGCCCGTCAGGAACGGGGAAGACTACATTAGCAAGATTGATTGCCAGGGAAATGGACGCGGATTTTTATGAACTCAATGCGTCTTCTACAGGAATAAAAGAACTAAAGGATATTATAGAAAAAGCAAAATTGAAGTTTTTTGGTCTCCAAAAAGAGACTACATACGTGTATGTCGATGAGTTTCATAGATGGAATAAACTTCAGCAGGATTCCCTCTTAAAGGCGCTGGAGGAAGGCGTGATTCGCTTTATTGGCAGTACTACGGAAAATCCATACTTTGCAGTGAACAATGCAATTTTAAGCCGTGTCGGTTCCATTTATGAGTTCAAACGGCTGGATAAAGATGAAATCCATCGGATTTTGATTCATGCACTCAGCGACGAAGAGCGAGGACTGGGTAGGAAAAAACACGATTGGGATGAGGATGCGATTCGGATGCTGGCGGAACTCAGTGGGGGAGACGCGCGTATTGCACTGGATACCCTGGGCTTTGTCAGTGAAAATCTTCGAAAAGATGGAAGGATTGACAAAGCCATCATCGGCGAAGCGATGCAGCGCCAGACCACTTTTTTTGATCGAGGTGAGGACAAGTACAATATTTTGTCAGCACTGCAAAAATCTGTGAGGGGCAGTGATCCCGATGCAGCGATTCATTATCTTGCCCGACTATTGGAAGGCGGAGCAGATATTCAGATGATCGGAAGAAGACTCATGGTCATGGCCAGTGAGGATATTGGAATGGCCTATCCCAGTGCAATCTCCATCGTGACAGGCTGCGTTCAGGCAGCGCTTATGATTGGGCTTCCAGAGGCTAGAATTAATTTGGCACAGGCGGTTATTTTACTGGCATCCTGTCCGAAATCAAATTCTGCTATCGTAGCAATCGAGATGGCAACATCCGATCTGCAAAAGAAGAATATTGACGATGTACCGGATCATTTAAAAGACTCCCATTATTCCGGCGCGAAAAAACGAGGACTGGGAATTGGATACAAATACCCCCATGATTATGGCGGGTATGTCAAACAGCAGTATCTGCCGGATAACCTCTACAAAGCGGGAGCAAAATATTATATACCTAAGGAAAATGGAAAGGAAGGGGCTTTCAAACGATTCCTGGAAAGCCTGTATCAGAATAAATGAAGATTACACTTGCAAAGCATTCGGGATTTTGTTTCGGTGTAAAAGAAGCAATCAAGAAAGCAGAGCAGACAATTGTTGAAAACAAGGACAATGGTCTTAAAATATATAGCTGCGGACCGCTGATCCATAATAAGAATGTGACTGATGAGCTGGAAGCAAAGGGCTTGTCCATTATTAAGGATCCTGATGAAGCAGAAGAGGGATCGGTGGTAATTGTAAGATCCCATGGAGAACCGGAGCGTTTTTATCAAAAAGCGGAAGCTCGTCATATCACTGTTGTGGATGCGACCTGCCCTTTTGTTAAAAAAATTCAGCGTTTGGTGAGTGATGCAAAAAATCAAGGGTATCATATTGTTGTCATTGGAGATCGGAATCACCCTGAGGTCATCGGAATCAACGGTTGGTGCGACAATATGGCATCCATTGTTTCTTCTTTAGAAGAAGCGGAGACTGTGAACGAAGATCGGCTTTTCATCGTGGCACAGACCACAATTACAACGGAGCTGTTTCAGGGTATTGTATCGTTTTTCAGAACGAAAAATAAAGAAATTGTTGTCCACAATACGATTTGTCACGCCACAGAGGAGCGGCAAAAAAGCTGTATGGAAACTGCTATAGATTCCGATTTAATGGTCATAATAGGAGGTATCGACAGTTCGAATTCCAAAAAACTTTATGAAATAGCAAAAAAATATTGTGTGAATACTTATTTTATTCAAAATAAAGAAAGTTTACCGTTGAAAGAAGTCGAGTTATGTAATAAAATAGGAATAGCGGCGGGAGCCTCGACTCCCGAACGTATAATTAAGGAGGTTATTGCTACCATGAGTGAATTATTCACTGAAAACAAGAAAGATAGTATGATGCACGATCTGATGGACGAAATTGAAAAGTCCTTAAGATTGCCACGCAGCGGAGAGATTGTAAACGGAGAGGTTATACAGGTTTCTAACAGAGAAATCGTAGTAAATCTTGGTTGCAAAAAAGACGGTGTCATTCCAAGAGACGAGTTTACACTGGAAGGAGACCAGGAATTAACTGATTTATTTAAAGAAGGCGACGAAATTCAAGCTAAAGTATTGAAAACTGACGATGGCGATGGTAACATTCTCCTGTCTAAAAAGAAGCTTGAAGTAAACGAGCATTGGGATGAAATCAATAATGCTCTTGAAAATAAATCACCGATTAATGCAAAAGTCGTGAAACAAGTAAACGGTGGAGTCATCGCAGTTTACAAAGAAGTTTCCGGTTTTATTCCGCTTTCCCAGCTTTCCGATAAATTTATCGACAAAGCGGACGAGTTTATGGGTAAAATTCTGCCTGTAAGAGTAACAAAGGTTGATCAGAAGAAAAACAAGGTTGTTTTCTCACACAAAGCATTCTTGTCAGAAGAAAAACAGAAAAAGGTTCAGGAAATCTGGGATTCTCTGCATGTTGGCGATGTTGTAGACGGTACTGTCATGAGATTTACCGAATACGGTGCATTTGTTGATATCGGCGGAATCGATGGTCTTCTGCACATTTCAGAAATTTCCTGGGGCAAGCTGAAGCATCCGCAGGAAGCACTGAAAATTGGTGAAAAGGTGCAGGTAAAGATCCTTTCCATGAACACAGAAAAAGGCAAAATCTCCTTGGGATTAAAGCAGAACAGACCAGAACCATGGACTGTTATCGACGAAAACTATCAGGTAGGTCAGACTATCTCCGGAAAGATCGTACAGATCAAGGATTATGGTGCATTCGTAGAGCTTGAGCCAGGTCTGGATGGACTTGTTCACATTTCTGAGATCGCTTACAAGAGAGTAACCAATATTGCAGATGAAATTTCTGTAGGACAGGAAGTATCTGCTAAGATTCTTGAAATCGACAAGGATAGAAAAAGAATAAGCCTGAGCATAAAGGAAACTTTAGAACCTCCGACAACGTCAGAGGCAGAAGCTGCACCAGCGGAAGCTGTTGCTGAGGAAGCATCTGCTGCAGAAGCAATCGAGGAAGCTCCTGCTGTGGAAAGCATTGAAGATGCAGCTGTAGCTGAAGATCAGGAATAATAATCGTATTACAACCAGAGGTTGTCTCATTTTGAGGCAGCCTCTTTTTGGTTCTCTCATAGCTGCGTTATTCCTGTCGAAACACAATACTGGTAGAAATAACTGACTGCTTTTTTCAATCAAAGCAAAGCTGAACGGGGACATTGACTACAATAATTTAAAAGCAAAAGAAAACTGCCGGAAATTGCTGCCGGCAGTTTTCTTTCAAACTTATTCGTACTTATTTTTCAGTATCATATGCTGTAATGGTTGCTTATTAATCGTTAGCAAGGTTTGCTTTGTCAATCATGTAGAAGACGAGGCTTAATGCCATTCCTACGATCGTAGCAAGGCACATCCCTTTTAACTGAACTTCCCCAATCTGAATAAATGCCCCGGATAGTCCTGTTACAAATACAACCGCAGAAAGTGCCAGGTTGCGGCTTCTGCTGTAATCAACCTTTTTGTCGACCAAAAGTCTCAATCCAGAGGCAGCAATCATCCCATAAAGAAGAAAGCTGATCCCTCCCATAACAGGACCGGGAATTGTGTTGATCAGTCCAGAAGCTTTTCCAATAAATGCGAGAACGATGGAGAAAACAGCTGCACCGCCGATGACCCATACACTGTAAACTCGTGTCACAGCCATAACCCCGATGTTTTCGCCGTAAGTAGTTGTTGGAACTGCTCCGCAAAGACCGGAAAGGGTAGTGGAAATACCATCACCCAACAGGGAACGGTGAAGTCCGGGATCTTTGATCAAATCACGGCCAACGATTTCACTGGTTACTACCTGATGACCGATGTGCTCTGAAATTACAACCAGTGAAGCAGGCACGATAATCAGGATGGAGGGCAAGTCGAAAATCGGGAACATGAAGTTCGGCAGTGCAAAGATAGAAGCTTCTGCCACTGGTGAAAAATCAACAAGTCCCAGAGCGAGTGATGCAACGTAGCCTGCTATGATGGAAATCAAAATTGCGATAGCGGCAAGGAAACCTTTGAAAAGTACCTGTCCGAAAATAGCAAATAGAATGGTAATTGCAAAAACAATTACGAACTTAGGATTGATGGAAGTATAGGTTTCGTTTGTAAGTAAGCCTGCATTGTTTGCAGCAGTACCGGCTAGCTCAAGACCAATCAGAGCAACAATGGGACCCATTGCCGCTGGCGGAAGTAATACATCGATCCACGCAGTGCCGACTACTTTAATAATAAGTGCGACTGCGCAGAAAATAAGTCCGGTTACAACAAAGCCTCCCAATGCATATTGATAGCCTAATTCTGGATTGGCAAGAAGCAAGAACGTGGGGGATAAGAATGCGAAACTGGAACCAAGGTATGCAGGTGCTTTGCCTTTTGTCATAAAAATAAATATCAGTGTACCGATTCCATTCATCAAAAGGACGATAGAAGCATTGATTCCAAAGAGCCATGGAACCAGAACAGATGCACTAAACATAGCGAAAGTGTGCTGGATACTAAGTGGAATACCCTGAGCTAAAGGTACTCTTTCCTGAACCTGAATAATTCTGCGTTGTTCTTTCATTTTGTTCTCCTTATGCTTAAAATACTAGTAACAAGTCAGTCGGAACAATGATTCATCATAAAATCAAATTGGTTATTCTGATAAGATTGTTAATAAATAATCAACCGACTTACGCTATTATAATCGAAAACAAAAGGATGGTCAATATATTTAAAGGCAAAGAGGCATTAAATGATTTGAAAACTTAGGTGAAGCTTTTGGATTATGATTAAAAATGTTATATAATTAACAGAAAAAGAAGACTTCGCGAAAAGCCTTCTTAAATGATCATGGTTCAATTTTATTCATGGTTCAATTATATTCAATACAACGTTATCTTTTTGAAAGGGAGAGGAGTTCACCAGCACTTTTTAAGGTTGTTTCTGTAATGTTAATTCCACCAAGTAGTCGTGCAATTTCCTCAATCTTTTCTTCCTGAGTGAGGGGATATACAATGGTATGGGTATTTTCTCCGGACGTCACCTTGTCTATCTTATAATGATGATCTCCAAATGCAGCGATCTGTGGCAGATGGGTGATACAGATGATCTGATGATGTTTGGAGATATCCAGAAGCTTTTTACCGACGATGCTTGCAGTGATCCCACTGATACCCACATCTATTTCATCAAAAATCATGGTTGGTATGGCATCAAAATCACCGATGATTTGTTTGAAGGCAAGCATGATTCTGGAAATTTCACCGCCGGAAGCAATCTTCACCAAAGGCTTCGGTGTTTCTCCCTTATTGGTGGTGATGAGGAATTCCACCCGGTCCACACCGTTTGCAGTATATTTTTCTGCTGTTTCATGGTCATAAAACTTCACGATAAAAACAGCGTCTTTGAAATTTAGCTCTTTCAGCTGCTGGTTGATTTGAGTTTCAATCTCAAGAGCTGCTTTTTTTCTCAGATCAGTAAGTGCTTTGCATGCCTCAGAAAGTTTCTTTTCCGTGAGAGACTGGTTTTTCATCAGCTTGTCCAGCGTAACGTCTATATTATCAATTCGATCCAGTTCGGAAATAATTTTACGTTGGTACTCGAGTACATTTTCAATGGAACCACCATATTTTCTTTTCAGAGCATCAAGCACATCAAGACGCTTAATCGTCTCCTCAAGCAATTCAGGCGAGAAGGATATTCCATCCCGGTACTTCCTGATTTCGCCTGTCAGATCTTCCAGTTTATAGTAAGCGTCGGATAATTCTTCTGAAAAAGCATGGATGTCAGGGGAGAAGCTGCCGATTTCCTGTATCAGGTGCAGGCTTTTTCCCAGGCCTTCCAGTGAGGACGGAGTTGAAGCATAGAGAAGATCATAGGCACTGGATAGGTTTTGATAAATTTTTTCGCTGTTCTGAAGTAAATTGAGCTTCTCTGACAGCTCCTTATCTTCATCAGGAGTTGGTTTTGCTTTTTCGATTTCGTCTAATTCAAACCGCATGAAATCACGCTTGCGTTCTGTATCTGCTTGATTTGAGCGCAGTGTGCTTAATTCTTGCTTGATTTCCGCATAAGATTGATACAAATCGGCCACGGTTTCCGCAGCAGGTGATATGACTCTTCCATGGTATGAGTCGATGAGCTTTAAATGATTTTCAGGATTCAGCAAGGATTGATGGTCATATTGACCATGAACATCGGCAATTTTTTTACACAGCTTGGAAAGCTGAGCCAGCGAGACCACTTCATCATTAATCCGGCAGACGTTTTTTCCATTTGCGGAAAGCTCCCGGGTAATTACAAACTCATCCCCTCCGAGGTCTGCGACCATCTGAACGATAGCTTTTTCCTTCCCCGAACGAATATAAGCAGTGTCTGCTCGGCTTCCTAAAGCCAGACTCACTGCTTCAATGATAATTGATTTACCTGCGCCTGTTTCTCCGGTGATGATATTCAGTCCGTCGTCAAAGTCAAGCTCAACCTGGTCGATAATTGCAAAGTCTTTGATGCGAATGTGAGAAATCATGCTTTTCTCCTTATCTGATCATTTCGTTAAACCTGTTAACAAGTGAAGATACATTGGAAGGATCATTGACCACGATAAAGATCGTGTTGTCGCCTGCGATACTTCCGACGACATTAGGAATTCCAAGGGTATCGATTGCCTCTGCGGCAGCGTTAGCGCAACCGCTTAGCGTCTTTACCACGATAATATTGCCGGAATAAGCCACGGTTTGTATGGTTTCCTTAAAAATTTTAATATATCTGTCCGATATGGGTTGATCTACACTTGCGCCGACAGTATATTTGTATTTCCCTGATGAAGAAAGTGTTTTTACCAGCTGCAGCTCTTTGATGTCTCTGGAAATGGTAGCCTGGGTTACCTTGTACCCACTTTTTCTTAGCAGGGATACCAGTCTTTCCTGTGTTTCAACCTCGTGCGAGTTTATAATATCCAGTATCTTGTTTTGCCTAGAATATCTCATGCTGCACTTCCTTTCAAAATGAATAATTATTGAGTGTTTGTTATAATTATTATAACATAAATCTCAATTTCAAACGGTGTTGGCGGATTGAAATTTATGCTGCAATAGCGTATTTTTCTCAGCAATACAAGCGGTTGCCGGATGAAACTATTATAACACAATTCGAACACGATTCAACTAAAAAGAAATGAATTTACAAAATTTAGAAGTTTATTCATAAACTATAAAGGCAACTGCAAATTATTTTGCTCTCATGCCCCGAACAGAGGAAATCCCTATTCCTTTATAACCATTTTGAAATGGAGCGAATTGGCAGATAGAAATGGACAAACATATGTTTCTTATGCTAAAATGTAGGGAAGACACTGCATTCAAATTATGGTATACTATATTGGAGTTTTTTATGAGAATACTTGGAATTGACCCGGGCTATGCGATATTGGGCTACGGGATCGTAGATATGAAGGGCAATCGTTTTTCCGTTTGCGGATATGGAGCGATTACAACGGATTCCTCCATGGAAATGCCCGATCGGTTGAAACATTTGTACACGAACCTAATGGATATTATTCAGGAATTTGAACCTGATGTGGTATCCATTGAGGAACTGTTCTTTAATACCAACTCAAAGACGGCAATTCTTGTTGGACAAGCGAGAGGCGTTGCCATACTGGCGTGTGCGAACTCTGGTCTTGAGATCAGAGAATATACTCCTTTAGAGATTAAAATGGGTCTCGCAGGGTATGGAAGAGCAGAAAAAAAGCAAATTCAGTTTATGGTAAAGACGATACTGAATCTGAATGAAGTTCCAAAGCCTGACGATACCGCGGATGCACTTGCAGCTGCCATCTGTCATGGCAATTGTGCGGGACATTTAAGCAAAGTTGAGCGCTACAAGGCACTTGGCAAATAAGAATCTGAATTTAAAATAGAAGATCAGGGAACCGCCAGAGATGGATCAATAGATTTCGTATCTGCGGTTGAAGTATAAATGATAGGAGAACCATATGTTTCACTATATCAAAGGCGTGGCAGCAATGCGGTTCGAAGGCGGAATCGTCATCGAAACAGGCGGTATCGGTTATGAGATCTTTGTTCCCGATAATTCTCCCGTCTACCTTGCAGAAAGCGGCCAAACTGTAATGATTTATACCGTCATGGCTGTCAGGGAGGACGATGTCAGTCTTTACGGCTTTCATGACAAGGAAACACTAGAGCTTTTTAAAAAGCTTATTACAGTAAATGGGGTGGGAGCAAAGGCAGCCATGTCCATCCTGTCGATCATGCCAGCGGGAGAAATCAAAAAGGCAATCGTCTTTGAAGATGCAGCAGCTTTAACAAAAGCAAACGGAATCGGTAAAAAAATTGCACAGCGAATTACGCTTGAATTGAAAGATAAGATGGGTGCTGTAGGCGGACTTGCAGAAGCAGCTGAAAAAACTGTTTCAGACTCGGGAAAAACGGAAGCAATCAACGCGCTGATCAGCCTTGGCTATAGCAGAAGCGAGGCGATTACTGCCCTTGCTGAAGTCAGTGAGGAGCATCTTTCTGTAGAAGAATACATAAAGAGGGCATTGAAAGGGATAGGAAGATAACGGAATGGATTTTGAAGAAAGGATCACATCACCCGATAAGAACTTTGAGGAGGAAGGAATTGAGCTCAGTTTACGTCCTAAAAAACTTCTGGAGTATATCGGGCAAAAAGCGGTGACTGAAAATCTGCAGATCTTCATTGAGGCTGCGAAAATTCGCCGTGAACCGCTGGATCACGTACTTTTTTATGGTCCTCCGGGACTTGGAAAGACAACATTAGCAGGAATTATCGCCAATGAACTTGGCGTAGACCTTCGGATCACTTCCGGTCCAGCCATTGAACGAGCAGGGGATCTTGCGGCCATACTGACAAATCTCAATGATAACGATGTGCTTTTCATTGATGAAATTCACCGCTTGAATCGTTCTGTTGAAGAAGTACTGTATTCTGCGATGGAAGATTATGCTTTGGATATTATCATTGGGAAAGGCCCCTCCGCGAGGTCTATCCGATTGGACTTGTCAAAATTTACTCTGATCGGTGCCACCACCAGAGCTGGCAGTCTTTCCGCACCGCTTCGAGACCGTTTCGGGGTGCTGAGTAAATTCGAACTCTATACCATTGATGAGCTGAAAAAGATCATCAAGCGTTCCTCAGATATTTTAAACATCGGGATCGACGATGAATCCCTGACCGAAATGGCAAGGCGATCAAGGGGAACACCGCGTGTCGCGAATCGACTCCTGAAAAGAGTCAGGGATTTCAGCCAGGTAAAGGGCAACGGCACCATAGATCTTGAAATAACGAATCAGACACTGCAGTCGCTGGGAATTGATGCTCAGGGACTTGAAAATCTAGACCGTGAAATTCTAAAAATCATTATTGAACGGTTCCATGGGGGCCCTGTGGGAATTGATACGATTTCCGCTTCCATCGGTGAAGAAAGGGTTACCATCGAGGATGTCTATGAGCCTTATTTAATCCAAGCTGGATTTTTACACCGTACGCAAAAGGGAAGGATGGCATCGGAGCTGGCTTATCGCCATCTTGGGTTGGAATGTCCTTCAGATAAGCAGATTACGATGTGATCTGCGATGGTGCGATGTCATTCGCATGAAAATGGAATTCGCATAGAATACAATACATCAGCTTTTTACGGAATATGGTGTGAAAAAAGCTGAAATCAATGAAGGAATATGGGAAGTAGAATGAAACACGTCAGATTTACCATAATGATTATTATGTTCACACTGCTCCTGCCCTTATGCAGTGGATATCAGGCTGATGCAGCATCGAAACGTGATTATTTAAAGATCGGGCTGAAATTTGGAAGCAATTGTGTCTCGACTGGAATTCTAAAATCAGATCAAGGATTTCTTCTTGGAACCATTGATGGGAGACGCTTTGAAGAAGGAATGCCGCTCCCCGCGTATAATGAGATTGTAATTACAAATGAAAATGGAAATATTGTCGTCAAAGATAAGGATGGTATTTTGTTGTCTGCTGATATGGGTTCCTCCGGCTGTATTATGCCTGCCGATTATGATGATGACGGAGTTATATATTATGACGGAACGCCATATAGAGGTGGTGTACAATTTTTGGGAAAATCTAACGGTACCATGACCGTGATTAATGTTATCCGTCTGGAGCATTATGTATATGGAATTTTGAATTCTGAATTGGGTTATACCAACCCTAAGGAAGCATTGAAAGCCCAGGCAGTTGTAGCCAGAAGCTACGCGGAGCAAAATCTGGGAAAGCATTCCGCAGATGGGTTTGACCTTTGTACTTCTACCCATTGTCAGGTTTACAAGGGATATTCGGGTGAATTTGATGCCACAAATAAAGCGACGGATGAGACGGAAGGGGAATTTCTCCTTTATGACGGAGAACCGGTCTCTGCCTTCTATTATAAAAACAGTGGGGGATATACGCAGAATTCAGAAGATGTGTGGTCGGGAAAGCTTCCATATCTGAGAGCAGTAAAGGATGAGTACAGTCCCAGTTACCCCTGGAGTACCAGCTTATCCTTTGAAATCATTAAGACTAAGCTGGAATCTGCCGGATTTTCACCGGGAACCATTCAGTCGGTATCTATAAATGCTTATAATAATACCGGCGCGGTTTCCGAACTGAAGATTGTTGGAAGTGGTTCAACCGTTTACCTGAAGAAAGAAAATATCAGAAATGTTTTAGGCGCAACAATTATCAAATCAAATATGTTTACCCTTGGAAAAGGAAGCTCATCAGGCGTTGGTAACGGTACATGGAACATCAGCAATGGTCTAAGGGTAACCGAATCAGACGCAGATGCAAAACTGTATGTAATCAGTGATTCCGGAAAAGCTAGTAAAATAGATGCGGAGGGTGTATTTGGCTCTAACGGCCAGGTTACAATCCTACTCGGAACCAGATCCTCAGAGCCGATCCAAACAGTAACAAACGGAACTGTTGAATTCAACGGCTATGGATACGGTCATGGTGTGGGTATGCCCCAGGACAGCGCTGTAGAGATGGCGAAGCAAGGGTTTGATTATAAAGAAATTCTGGAGTATTTCTTTACGGACATAGAAGTAGAATAAAGAAAAAATAGAAGAGGAAAATGAATGCACATTAACGATTTTGATTATAATTTACCTGAGGAGCTGATCGCCCAGCATCCTGCTGATCAAAGAGACGAATCCAGGCTTATGGTGATTGACCGCAATACCGGTGAATTAGCCCATAAGCACTTTTATGATATTCTGGAATATCTGAACCCTGGAGACTGCCTGGTCATGAATAATTCCAAGGTACTTCCGGCTAGATTGTTTGGGGTAAAGGAGAGCACCGGAGCCAAAGTAGAGTTTTTACTGATCAAGAGGCTCGAGGGAGATACTTGGGAAACCATGGTTCGTCCGGGAAAACGGCTGCATCCTGGGGATCGAGTGTCCTTCGGCGACGGTGCTTTAATGGCAGAAATTATTGAGCATAGCGAAGGCGGCACCAGAATTGTGAAATTTGAATATGAGGGGGTCTTCCTGGAGCTTTTGGAACAGCTTGGTAAGATCCCGCTGCCTCCGTATATCGAAAGGGAGAGCGGTGCTGAGGATAAAGACCGGTATCAGACGGTTTACTGTAAGGAAGAAGGATCTGTTGCAGCACCAACCGCAGGGCTACATTTTACCGAGGATTTGCTACGCAGAGCAGAAGAAAAAGGCATAAAGCTTGCGTATGTAACACTCCATGTAGGAATTGGAACCTTTCGTCCAGTGAAATGTGAAACCATTGAAGAGCACAAGATGCATTTTGAAGAATATCATATCGACGAGAAGAATGCAGATATTATAAACGAAACGAAGCGAGCTGGCGGCAGAATCATATCTGTGGGCACCACTTCAACAAGAACGATGGAAAGTGCGGCTGCTGAGGATGGGACACTGATACCCGGTGAAGGAAGTACGGGAATCTTTATTTATCCCGGCTATCGGTTTAAGGTTGTGGATTGTTTGATCACCAATTTTCATCTTCCAAAATCCACCTTGCTAATGCTGGTGTCTGCACTGTATAATAGAGAGAATATTATTTCTGCTTACAACGAAGCAGTAGCGCAGAACTATCGGTTTTTCAGCTACGGCGACGCAATGTTTATCGTTTAGAGAATTGTGCTTCATTGACCGGCATAACGATTGCGTCAGTCGGGTATGATACAGTAAAGCTCAGGAATCATCTATTTTTTATAATATTGAGGGAAATATGGCAGCAGTTACGTATGAATTAATCAAAAAGGATTCAAAATCAAAAGCGAGAAGAGGAAGGGTTCATACTCCCCACGGGAGCATTGAAACCCCTGTTTTCATGCCTGTAGGAACAGCCGCTACGGTAAAAGCGATGCGTCCAGACGAAGTGAAAGAGATGGGGGCGCAGATTATCCTGTCCAACACCTATCATCTTTATCTGCGTCCGGGACATGAAATCGTAAGAGAAGCCGGCGGTCTTCATAAATTTATGAATTGGGACAGAGCGATCCTGACGGACAGCGGAGGATTTCAAGTATTCAGCCTTGGCGATCTTAGAAAGATCACCGAAGAAGGGGTGGAATTCCGATCTCATATCGACGGGTCGAAGCATATGCTTTCACCGGAAAAGTCCATTGAGGTCCAAAACGCGCTGGGATCTGACATCATTATGGCATTTGACGAATGCGCCCCTTATCCTGCTGACCGCGGATATGTAAAGAACTCTCTGGAAAGAACCACAAGGTGGTTGAAACGGTGCAAGGAGGCCAATAAGAATGAGGATTTTCAATCCTTATTCGGAATCATGCAGGGCGGAATGTATCAGGACCTTCGCTATCAGAGTGCTATGGAAATCGTAGACCTGGATCTTCCAGGCTACGCCATCGGCGGACTGAGCGTAGGAGAGCCGAAGGATATTATGTACGAGGTGCTGGACTATTGCGTGGATTATCTTCCCGCAGACAAGCCCAGATATCTAATGGGTGTAGGAAGTCCGGATTATCTGTTTGAAGGTGTAGAGCGTGGCGTGGATATGTTTGACTGCGTACTGCCCACGAGAATTGCGAGAAATGGAACCGCTATGACCTCTAGGGGCAGAGTGGTGATTAAGAACGCTGCCCATGAACGGGATTTCACAGCACTGGATCCGGAATGCGATTGCTATACCTGCCGTAATTATTCCAAGGCTTATTTAAGACATTTATTTAAATCCAATGAAATACTGTCATCCATGCTCCTTACCAACCACAATTTGCATTTTTTGATCAATCTGATGAGCAACATGCGAAAGGCTATTGAGGAAGACAGATTCCTGGAATTTAAGAGAGAATTTTATAATAAATATGGAAAATTCTAAAGAAGCACTGATTGAATGGAGTGTGCGCACGGAATGAATCAGCGCTTCCCTAAAGGAGGATGACTTATGCCGATACTAGTGCCGAAAGGTTTACCCGCATATAAAACCCTGAAAGAAGAAAATGTATTCGTAATGAATGAGCAGAGGGCCTCAAAGCAGGACATCCGGCCTCTGCACATCGCCATTGTGAATTTGATGCCGACAAAAGAAGTTACAGAAACGCAGCTGATCCGCATGCTAGCAAACACACCACTGCAGGTGGAATTGCAGCTACTCACTATGGATACCCATGACTCGAAAAATGCAGATAAGTACCATATGGAGACCTTCTATAAGACCTACGATGAAATCAGAAATCAGCGCTTTGACGGAATGATCATTACAGGTGCTCCGGTGGAGTTTCTGCCTTTTGAAGATGTAGACTACTGGCAGGAACTGACCGAGATCATGGAATATACGAAAAACAACGTGTTCAGCACGCTACATATCTGTTGGGGAGCGCAGGCTGGTCTTTACTATCACTATGGAATTGATAAATTTGTAATGCCGGAGAAGCTTTTCGGCGTATTTAAGCACGAAGTGAGAGATAAGAAGTCGGAATTTACAAGAGGCTTTGACGAAGAATTCTTTGCCCCCCATTCCAGACATACTCAGGTAAGCCGAGATGAAATCCTCAAAAATCATGATTTAAAAATCCTTGCAGAATCGGATGCCACCGGCCCGCATATAATTTCTAGTAAGGATAAGAGACAGATCTTTGTACAGGGTCACATGGAATATGACAGGGAAACCTTAAAGCTGGAGTACGACAGGGATATCAAAAAGGGACTGGATATTGCAGTTCCCCAGAATTACTTCAGAGATGATGATCCTCAAAAGGGAATTGTGGTTAAATGGAGTGGTCACGGCAATCTGTTCTTTGCCAACTGGCTCAACTATATCTATCAGGAAACACCTTACGATCTCAGCAAACTGGATGAAATCGGAAAGAAACATAAAAAATAAAGAATGGTAAGCGGATGAAGGCAAAGGGAGCGGAATAAACCGATTTCCTTTGCCTTATGAATCATAAAGACAGCGGAGGGAAACATGGAAATCTGCAAGCATAACGAAAACTGCGGCGGTTGTATTTATCAGGGAATGCCCTATCAGGATCAGATCATATTGAAGGGCAAGGAAGTGATGCGGCTGCTGGAAGAGAAAAAAGTAGCTTATGAGAAATATATGGGGATCGAAGGAAGTCCCAAACGTACGGAATACCGGAATAAGATGGAATATACCTTCGGAAACGAAGAAAAAAACGGGGAAATGACGCTGGGCATGCACAAAAAAGGCCGGTTCATGTCCATTATTACCGTGGATGAATGTCAGCTTGTGGACCCTGATTTTAACAAAATCCTGAGAGCCGCTCTGGATCATTGCAAAGAAAAAGGTTACCCCTTTTATCATAAAAAATCCCATCAGGGTCTACTTCGGAACTTGATTATCAGAAAAGGGGAGAACACAAAGGAACTGCTGGTCAATATCGTTACCACCACCCAGCAGGAATTTGACGATACAGCGTTTGCAGAGACGATCCGATCCCTTGCGCTTGAAAACACCCTTGTTGGAATTCTCCATACCTATAATGACAATGTTGCTGATTTTGTATACTGCGACAGAATGGAAACCCTTTGGGGCAGAGACTATTACATGGAAGAGCTTTTGGGGTTGAAATTTAAAGTCAGCGCGTTTTCGTTCTTCCAGACCAATATCCTGGCCATTGAAAAGCTCTATACGGAAGCACTGGCGCTGATCCGAGAGCCGGAAGGAAAAACAGTATTCGATCTTTACTGCGGAACAGGTACCATCACCCAGACATTGGCCCTTCGCGCTGGAAAAGCCATTGGCGTTGAAATCGTGGAAGAAGCGGTGGAGGCTGCCAGAGAAAATGCAAAGCTAAACGGACTGGAGAACTGCGAATTCATCGCAGGTGATGTCCTGAAAGTTTTGGATGATCTTGCGGAGAAACCGGACGTCATCGTACTGGACCCACCAAGAGTCGGAGTTCACCCAAAAGCCCTTGAAAAAATAGTTAACTATGGGGTTAAACAAATCGTGTATATCTCTTGCAATCCCAAGACACTCGTTGAAAATCTGAGCTTTATGCAGTACTATGGGTATCAGGTGAAGACGGTGAAGGCGTTTGACAATTTCCCGAATACGAAGCATATTGAGAGTGTGGTACTTTTACACAAAGAATAACGCTGCAGTTTTAGCGGTCTACAGTAGTTCAATTGAATAAATTAGAATAAAGGCGTGAGAAGATGATGACTTTCACGTCTTTACTTTTGATACTAATAATAAGTACAATAGAAATAAGTGGAGTTAGGTTCGGTAGCGCCTTGTTCCGGAGCTGCGTGATTCTTTATTTGGAATCACCGCTTTTGGGGACTCTCCTTTAAGACATTCAAATCAATATAAAAGGGTAAGGCTTTCTTAATATATTGTTCTGCTGGGAGTGAACTGTGAGTTTGCCAATTTACGGATGCTCCGTAAATTCCCCAACTTAATATAGCCGCACCTATTTTTAAAGATTCCGAATCCAGTCTAAACTGTTGGTTTAAAAGAAGAGAATAAAATAAATCTTCCAATTCTGCTTTTATTTTTTGTTCAATTTTCGAACTGTAAGATTCATAACTTTTTCTACATTGTGTGCTCAATTGTGTATTTAAATTTGTATGAAACTCAGTTAATGCAAGAAATATTTTTACAACAGTCTCTTCATTTAACCGATCGTAATCATTCAAGTTTTCAATAATGCTTACTACAATAGTTTCGGTTATTACAGCATCCATTAAATCATACTTATCATAAAAATGAGCATAAAATGTGGCACGATTAACCATTGCTGCATCGGTGATATCCTTTATCGTAATATCTTTGAAATCTTTATTATGATTTAAATTAATAAAAGCATCCATCAACAGTTTTTTCGTTCGTACAATCCTTGGATCAATTTTTGTACTTTTCATATATATTTCTCCTCTTCTATACATAGACAACAATTTCATACATTTGTTGTCTATGCAACAAAACGCTGAAATTGACGATTGAGAGTAAATGAGTTCTACTTTAAAATAAATTATACAGCATGTGTTGTCTATGCAAAAGGTGTTAGATACAAAATATTTTATTAAGTAAAGAAAAATAATAAATTTGGCGAGAGCAAAGGTCGGAAAACTCAACTATTCAATTGAAAACGAGGTAGAATATGGAACGAAAAATAACTGTCGATAAAAACAAATGTATTCATTGTGGTTTGTGTATAAAGGATTGTCCAACTTCCAGCATAGAATTTGACGGTGATAAAATTCCTGAATTTAGCGAAGTTAGGAAAGAAAGATGTGTTGCCTGTCAGCATTGCATGGCTGTATGCCCTGAGGGTGCACTGTCATTTGGTGGCAAGAATCCTGACGATTCAGCAGAAGTCAGCTACGGAAACAGTGATGAATTGTTGAACCTGATCAAGTCAAGACGAAGTATAAGATACTACAAAAATGAAAGTGTGCCGACTGATAAACTTGATAAAATCAAAGAGATGCTGGCGTTTCCACCAACAGGAGCTAATGCAGACAGTCTGCATTTCACCATTGTCGGGACAAAAGAAAAAATGGATGAGATCAAAAAAGTTACTTATGAAAAAATACTGCAATCAAGTAGTGATTCGCCAATAATTCAGTTTCTAAAAAACAGCTATCAAAACGGTCAAGATATCAGTTATAGGGATGCGCCATCAATGGTTGTGGTTTCCGTTAATAAATCAACGGTAGTGCCGGGGTGTGAAACGACAGACCCAATCATTGCACTGTCTTATCTGGAACTATATGCTCAAAGCCTTGGAATGGGGACCATGTGGAGTCATGGAGCAGTCACTATAGTCAAGCAAAACCCTGAAGTCTATTCTTTGCTTGAAATCCCCGAAAATTATTCCTTGAGCTATATTATTCTTCTTGGTATTCCTGCTGTTAAGTATAAACGAACAGTTCAAAAAGAGGCGTCCAGCATAATAGTAATTTAATGATTATACAACAAAGAACGAAAAAGTAAGTAGAGCTCCGAGCTGTTTAATATCAACAGCCCAGAGCTTTATTTGCTGATTATACAATAGTCGCTCTACTTTTGTGCATTTTCAATAAGACACTACATTGCTTTATTCTATTCATCTTGGTACAATAAACATGGAGCAATGCATTGAGGAGAAATGATGAAAAAGAAAACGAGAACTAGAAACACCATTATTATAGCTTTCATTTTGATTTTGCTTTTCCCAATTCCGTTACGCTATAAAGACGGTGGAACGGTTAGATATCAGGCAATTTTGTACAGCATAACTGATTATCATGCGCTCAGAGGAGTAGAGGGTTACGACACAGGAATTGAAATTAAGCTTCTGGGTATATCAGTATATGAAAATACCACATTTGATCTATAAAAAAGGCACTAAAGCTGCCTCATGGTGAATATGTTTTTTTGATTCTGAGTTTTTAAAAAGCGCAATCTTGGCGCCCCTAAACGGTAATTTTCAGAAATTCAATCAAAGTGTCCGTAATAAGCTGGTGGTCGTCAAAATGATTACTCAGGCCCGAAACACAAATGCTTCCTATCACACCGGCATCTCGAAGCCGTATTGGAAACCCGCCTCCGCCAGCAGCATAATCATCCGGATTTAACTTACGATCTGCTATCGTCACTCCCTGCAGATCCAGCCAATACATGAACCGCAGGGAGGACATTTCCATGAGATCTACTGTATTCCTTTTGCGAAGCAGCCAATATTCACTATCCTTAACAGAACCCTCAGAAAAATACCGGAATACAACCAATCCATTTACGGTTATCTCGATCGCAATGGGTTCGCCGTATTTAATAGCATTTTCATTGAGCTGAAGACCGATGTTCAGCGCATCTTTTCGGGAAAACTTTTCAAATACGAATGTATTTTCTTGTAGCGCAAGTGCCTCAAAATTATTTTGCTTATCATGATTCATGGTATTGTCACCTTCCTATGAAAATTTCGTATTCGCGATGATACTTGCGTCATCCTTCCTATACTTAAAGTACATAGTACAAGGAGCATAAATGATTATGGTGTTATCAAATCTCCTGTCGAAATGATCCCACTCTGGTGTTACGCCAAGGAACAAGGGATTAACGTCAAGGGCGTTGACAGGTTTGAAGTAACAGAAGAGAGCAGGAGCTTATTGTTTCATTACAGGAAATAAAAGAAACTATTTTCGTTCCCAATTCATGATATAAATAGTTTTAAATATGGATGCCGCACCGCCAGCCTTCTATATTCATACGGATAAACATATATGAACGTAATACATATCATCAATCTTTGAAGCGGATATGTTTCCTTGATGCTTTTCAATGATTTTCTTACAAGTTTTCATTCCAATGCCGGTGCCGTTTGCCGCTTTCAGATTTTGATTGATGTGATTTTCAACATCAATCATCAGCCATTCATCATCTTTTACATAGCATTTGATTTTAACAGGCATGGACTTATCTGCATATTTTGTGATATTCGAAAAGATATTATCAAAAACTCTTCGTATGGCTATCAGGTTGATTTCTATTTGAAAAGGAGTAACACAGGACTCAAATTCAAAATAAAACCCGTTGTTTTGCAATAGCAACAGCTGCTCATCTATCATCTGATCGATCAATTGAATTCCATCAAAGGTTTCTAATGCTAAATCCTCCTCTTCTGTATTAAACACGGTGAAGTACTCAAATAGCTTGTCGGATAGATGTTTAATCTGATATGCTTTTTCTCTGCTGTTATGGATGTATTGATTCAAATTTTCCTCTGATTTATATTTCTTGAATTCGATAATATCCAGATATCCAACCAGTGCAGTGAGGGGAGTTCTGAGATCATGGGACATGGCCGTGACCAATTCGCTATTGGCAAGTCTTGCTTTATCTTCATTTTCAAGCCTTTCAATGAAAGATTTACGCATCTCATTAATGCTTTGCGCCAAGGAAGCAAGTTCATCATTGCCATGCATTGTTATTTGGTAATC
This sequence comes from Clostridiales bacterium, assembly GCA_015243575.1. Lineage (NCBI taxonomy): Bacteria > Bacillati > Bacillota > Clostridia > Peptostreptococcales > Anaerovoracaceae > Anoxybacterium > Anoxybacterium hadale. The sequence continues at coordinate 1,351,853 of CP042469.1, read as the reverse complement.
TAAGTTTCCGCCTTCCAGTATCTTTATTTCATTTTCAAGCAAGCCAATATAGGAGGTTTTCCGATTGATGAACAGGAGTATGATAATTATGAAGCAGACAAAGGAGAAGGCTACCCCTAAAAAGGTGACAATATAGTAATATTTATACTCAAAATAGCACTCCATTGACATTTGAGCGCTTGTGTCTGCAAATTCAATATCGTAAAGCGGCCCATATGATAATATTGGATTTTGCAGATACCCTTCACTGCTGACAACGGAATTATTACTATCGAAAGTGTATAGCAGTTTGCCATCTTTGTAGATATTGACATTGACATATTTTTCACTGCGAACCCACCGTGCCATTTGATCCCGGTCATTGATGGATAAGTCGTTATCAGTTACATAGTTTTTGAAGTCATTTACCGCTTGATTCGTTTGCGTTTCAATATAAGATGTCTTGATAAAGTAGTTATCCAGAATCAATGCGCCGATCATTTGCGATAAGAAAAAAATGCCTCCAGAAATAGCAAAAGAAAAGATTAAGCAGAATATTAAGCTGATTTGCAATTTGCCAAGTGCAAACTTTTTATTCAATTCGGTACCCCTTTCCCCAAACGGTTTTAATGTATCTAGGGTTTTGTGGATCATTTTCTAGTTTGCTCCTCAGGTTTCTGATATGCACCATAACGGTGTTGTTACAAGAATAAAAATAGGGCTCTTCCCAAACACTTTCATATAAATTCTGTGCAGAAAATATTTTCTTTCTATGATTCGCCATGAGCAGCAGAATCTTGTACTCTATTTCCGTCAGTATAATTTCTCGAGTATCAATCAAGACCTCTTTTGTTGCGGTATTTATGGTTAATTCATTGACATGAATTGTGTCAGCAGGAGCAACCTGTTCTTTGCCTCTATAAACATAATACCTTCGAAGCAGCGCTTTCACTCTCGAAACCAATTCTGTGTACGAAAACGGTTTTGACAGATAATCATCACTGCCGGAAGAAAAAGCCATATACTTATCGGAGTCCTGAGTTTTAGCGGTCAAAAATAAGACAGGAGCACTTGTCTTCTCGCGGATTTCAATACATGCTCTAAAACCTGATTTAATCGGCATCATGATATCCAGTATGATCAAATCGATACTTTCATCAACTTGATTTACAGCATCTTCACCATCGACAGCCTCGATTACATTATAACCTTCGCTTTCCAATAAAACACGGACGATCTCCCTTATCTCGTTGTTATCATCCGCAATCAGAATATTCATTATCTTGTCCATTTTTCTTCCTCCGTCTTGTAATCAGTATATAATGCAATATGGATAAAATCTATACAATCTACTTGTCTTAAGGATTCTTAAGATTCATTGTGGGTTGTTCTTAAGATTCTTTCCGTAGAATTCAAACTATGCAAATAAAACGTGGGAAAGGACTCAATACGTGTGGGTAAATCAAAAAAACTGCTTCTAATAAAAATACCATTGGCCATACTAGGTATTTTGATCATTATCCTGACAATAAAGTATTTCCCAGATATTGTTGCTTTAACATTATCAGTAGAAAAATTCAGAGATTATATCCTTTCGGTCGGAAAATTAGGACCGGCTGTATTTATTCTCTTTCAGATACTCCAGACAGTAATTGCTCCGATTCCTGGAGAAGCAATACAAATTGCGGGGGGATACATTTATGGAGTTCTCCTGGGGACGGGCTATACCGTGGCAGGCATGTTGATTGGCGCTGTTATGGCGTTCTACTTTACAAGAATATTAGGTGGTTCTTATATCGAGAAAATACTGGAAAAGAAAAAGTTTCAGTGGATGGCAGACATTATGAACAGTAATAAGTTCGCTATTTTTCTATTTGTTTTTTTCTTTATCCCCGGACTGCCAAAGGATATATTAATCTATCTTGCAGGATTGACGAATATAAAACCATATAAATTTTTTCTTGTTTTGCTTGCAGGCAGGCTACCTTGGCTGCTGGCATCTGTCAGTGTCGGTGCCAACCTTTATCAAAGGAATTATACATTAACAATCATGATATCCGTCACCGCACTGCTGGGCGCACTATTGGGTCTGCTTTTCAAAGACAAGCTGATTAATAAATTTTCCGGTAAAGACAAGCTGATTTATAAATTTTCCAGTAAAGACAAGCTGATTTATAAATTTTCCAGTAAAGACAAACGTGCAGATTAAATCATGATCAGAAGTTATTATAAACTTGGAGGAAAATATGTTGAAAAAGTCAATACCAAATGTACTTACATATACGAATCTATCATTTGGAGTGTTATCTATTTTGGAAATGATCAATGAAAATTACATAGCAAGTGCTGTGTTTATAATGTTTGCGGCCTTAGTGGACAGATATGACGGCAGGCTTGCGAGACATTTTGATGTTTGCAGTGAATTCGGAAAAGAACTGGACTCTCTAGCGGATCTTGTCTCCTTTGGAATTGCACCGGCATTATTAATATTTTATAAGTTTAACTTTCTTGATCTGGGAAATATAAAAATGATGGGTAACGGGTTTTTATTACTGTATATCATCTGCGGTTCCAGCAGGCTTGCTAAATATAACATCAGCAAATTTGACGGTGTCTTTATGGGAATACCAATTACGGTGGCAGGACTCATCTTAGCCCTATACTCTCTAGCTGCACCCAGCAACACGATCTCTGCGCACATATCAATGATTATACTAATACTGCTTGCTTATTTCATGGTTTCAAAATTCGAATTTAAAAAAATCTAGACCGTTGTCATGCCGCAGTCATGCTGCACAGAACCATAAGCGTTTGCGGCATGTCAGCAGATAAGAGGAGATATCTATGGAGAGGTTGTCATTTATAAAGCAATATATCACAACACCAAGAACAGTAGGAGCGATCCTTCCAAGCTCTAAATATCTTGCAGATAAGATGGTCGAAGAGATTGACTTTTCTTCTGCCCGCTATATCGTTGAATACGGTCCGGGTACGGGTGTTTTTACTGAAAAAATGATCAAAGAAAGAACGCAAGAGACTATGCTTTTGCTGCTCGAACGCAATGAAACATTTTGTGGCTTACTGAAAGAAAAATATAAAGAGGAACCGAATCTTTATATTATCAACGATTCGGCTGAATCCATCGGGAAGTATATGAAAATGTATGACATACCATGGGTGGACTATATCGTTTCAGGGCTTCCATTTGCCAGTTTACCACAGGGGGTATCGGCAAATATTTTAAAGCAGACGCAGGTATATTTGAAGCCAGACGGCAGATTCATTCTGTTTCAGTACACCTTATTCAAGAAAAAGCTGTTCGAACAATATTTTAAGAAAACAGAAGTAAAACGTGAGCTGAGGAATGTACCTCCAGCTTATGTACTCAGCTGCAGCAGTGCGTCGTATCTCAGAACAGAAGAGGGATCACAGCGTTGATTAAGGTATACAACAGGCAGACCGGGGAATATGAAATAGAGAAGGTAGCAGGAGCAGGGGTCCTGAACTATCTCTATGAAACCAGGTCCGGCAGGGCAGGGCTTGAGCTGCTGGTCAAAAGGAAGCTTGTCTCAAGTCTATCGGGTATCTATTTTGATTCGAGATTCAGTACAAAACGGATTCGTGGATTTGTAGATTCTTTCGGTATTGACCTGTCTTTGTGTGAACAAAAGACAGAAGAATTTAAAAGCTTTAATGAGTTTTTTATTCGAAAGCTGAGGCCGGAGGCCAGGGTATTTGATAAGAATCCGCAGCTGCTTCTCTGTCCCGGGGACGGGAGACTGAAGGCATGGAAAGATATTGATGTAAAGCGGCTTATTCAGATCAAAGGCTCCTTTTATTCCTTGCAAGAGCTGATTGGAGATGAAACGCTTGCATCGGAATATAGCGGCGGCGTTTGTTTGTTGCTTCGACTGGCCCCGGTGGATTACCACCGGTTTCATTTTGTTGATGGAGGTGCCTGCAATGAGAGCCGTAAAATTCGCGGATCTTATTACTCGGTAAATCCAATCGCACTGAAAACAGTGGCCTCCGTATTCTGTAGGAATAAGCGGGAATATAGTATTTTCGATTCTGAAAATTTTGGAAGGATGTTATATATTGAAGTTGGAGCGACTTCGGTGGGATCAATAGTTCAAACCTACCACCCAGGGGAAACGATGGTCCGAGGAGACGAAAAAGGTTATTTCAAATTTGGCGGTTCTACAATGCTCCTTTTTCTAAAAAAGGGCAGAGCTGTCATTGATGACGACATTCTGGAACAAACAAAAATGGGCTATGAAACGAGAGTATTGGCAGGAGAGACAATTGGACAGAAAAAAGGGAAAAATCCTTCGTGAACGGATGCAGAAAGGTGATTGAAAAGAGGCATTTGGAAAAACAGATTGATTAAATGTTGCAATCAAGAACGTATGTTTGTATAATGATTGTAACTTTAAAGATTCGATATGGGGGAAAACCATATGCCTGAAAACTCACTTAAAATCTTTCATAAGCTTACTTCGCTGTGGTTTACGAAAAACCTCGGCGCTCCTACTGCTGTTCAAGAGCAGGCATGGCCGGTGATCGCCGCAGGCAGTCATACGCTGGTATCCGCACCCACCGGTACCGGTAAGACGCTGACGGCGTTTTTGGTGTTTATTGACAGACTGCTGGAAGAGGCTGAAAACGGCAATCTAAAGCAAGAGCTTCAGCTGGTCTATATCTCTCCGCTGAAATCCCTTGCGGGAGATATTCGGGAAAATCTGCGCAGGCCGCTTGAGGGAATCCTGGAGGAACGAATGAAAGCCGGTATTTCGTCTTCGGGCGCAGAACTTCTTGTAGGGATACGGACCGGTGACACCACACAAACTGAGCGAAACCGGATGATCAGGAAGCCGCCGCACATTCTGATTACAACCCCTGAATCCTTATATCTCATGCTCACCAGCAAATCCGGTCAAAAAATTCTGCGAACGGCCAAGGCAATTATTTTCGATGAACTGCATGCCATGATCGATTCTAAGCGGGGCGCTCATTTGATGTTGTCCGCCGCCAGACTGGACAGACTATGCGGCCAGCCGTTACAGCGGATCGGTTTATCGGCAACCATTGAACCATTAACCATCGCAGCTCAGTATTTGTCTCCTGATCCGGTGACCGTAATCTCACCAAAGATGGAGAAGCAGATTCACATTGAGGTGAAAAGCCCCTTTGCGGATCATAAGGTCAGAATGAAAGATCCGGTTTGGCAGGAGCTGGCAAGAATGGTGTATGTCCATTGTAACGGTACCAGCAGTGCCATCGCCTTTGTGGAAGGAAGAGCATACGCTGAGAAGCTGGCGTACTTTATCAACCAGATTGGCGGAGAGGGCTTTGCACGGACCCATCACGGAAGCCTGTCCAAGGAACAACGCTACGAAGTAGAGCATGCATTGCGAAGCGGAGCGTTACGATTGCTATGCGCCACCTCCTCCATGGAACTGGGCATCGATGTGGGTGAGATCGACAGGGTGTTTCAGGTTGGTTGCCCCCGTACCATCTCAAGTACGATGCAGCGGCTTGGTCGGGCGGGGCATAATCCTAATCGGATCAGTGTCATGTATATGTTTCCCAGAGAAGCGGTTGAAGGTCTCTACTGCGGGCTTACTGCGGAGGTTGCAAGGAAGGGAGGGATTGAATACTCCAAGCCGCCCAGGCTCTGCTTTGATATTTTGGCCCAGCACCTTGTATCCATGGCTTGCGGTGATGGTTACAGCGTGGAAGAGGTGATGGAGCTTCTTCCACGCGCCTATCCCTTCCGAGAGGTTACAGCCGAAGATATACGTGAGGTTCTGCGCATGCTTGCGGGGGATTACGAGCATGACAGGGATATTCCTGTCCGTCCCAGAATTCTCTATGACCGGATACACGATCGGGTCATGGGAGACGCCTACAGCCGGATGCTGGCGGTCAGTGCCGGCGGAACCATTCCAGACCGGGGTTTATATGCATGTCGGACGGAAAGCGGCGTTAAGCTGGGTGAGCTCGATGAGGAGTTTGTCTTTGAAACGAGAATAGGGGACCGTTTTCTCCTTGGTACGTTTGCATGGCAGATTGTCAGCATCCAGAAAGATACCGTCATCGTATCGCAAGCGAATACAACAGGAGCAAGAATGCCGTTTTGGCACGGTGATCTTAAAGGAAGGAAAATGAGAACCGGGATTGCTTTTGGCAGGATTTTTCGCCAGCTGACTCATGCGGATCAAGCCTGTTCGGTGCAAAAAGAACTGGAAAAATTGGGTCTTGACCAGGATGCGGCTGAAAGTGCAGCGAGTTTTATAAAGCGTCAATTGCAGAGCACGGTGATCTTGCCTGATGACAGAACCATTTTGGTGGAACATTTTATCGATGAAAACAGCAACCATCAGATGATGGTGCATTCTGTATTTGGCCGCCCTGTCAACGAACCTCTTTCTATGCTGGTCAAAGAAGCGGCAAGCCGCCATCTGGACACGGCCATCAATTGTGCAGCAGACGATGACGGTTTCTTGTTATTTCCCTATGACGGAAGTCCCCTGCCGCAGGGGCTGCTTCAAGAGGTAGTACCAGATACCGCTGCACAGATTGTATCTGCACTTCTGCCCGCCACACCGCTTTACAACATGAACTTCCGATATAATGTAGCCCATGCGCTTTTGATGGGTGTAAAGAACAACCAGAGACAGCCCCTCTGGATTCAGCGAATGCGAAGTGCAGAACTGCTGTCTTCCCTTGTGGAACAGGAGAACCACCCGCTGATCAGAGAAACGAGGAGGGAGTGTCTGGAGGATTATTGGGATCTGCCGGGCGTTGAATCCCTGCTGAATGGAATCCGAACGGGTGAGATTGAAATCCGGGAACTGTACAATGATATCCCGTCGCCTATGTCTCTTGCGCTCAGACGTCAGACGGAGGCAGACATGATGTACGATTATGCGCCGACCCCGCAGAAGATTCATAAAGCCACTGCAGCGGCAGTCAAAAAGGCGGAGGGGATTACGCCTGCACCAGAGCACTTGATCAGCATCGCTGAGCGTTCAAGACTTCCGGAGGATGCGCAGCAGCTCCACTCCCTGCTGATGATGGAAGGTGATCTGACAGCGGGAGAACTGGATGTACCCGTTGAATGGCTGGAATCTCTGGCTGACAATGGGCGAGCACTATATATTGAACCGGGCTTATGGATTGCAGCAGAGCAGGAACGGGAATACGAAGAAGCCCTTGCAGACGGGGATAAAAAGGCCAGGAAACGTCTCGTTCAGAGGTTATTGCGTTACCGAGGTGCGAAATCGCCGGATCAGGTGGCAGAGCGGTACCTTTGGCCGGAAGAAATTGCCCTCGATCTTCTGAACTCACTTTGTACAGAAGAAAAGGCAGTGGAGCAGGAAGGTCTGTATTTCCATGCGGGACTTTATGACCAGGCCAGAGCCGAAACCATTAAAAGCCGCCGAAAGCAGGTAACCACTCAGCCGGCAGAGCGGTATGCCACCTTGCTGTCAGGAAGAATAGAGCGTTCTGCCTCTGCTGAAGAACAATTGGAGCTTGCGCTGAAGAACCTTTCCGACCAATCGTTTCCAGCGGACGCATGGGAACAAATCCTGCTGCCTGCAAGGGTAAAACAGTATCGCCCGGAGCTGCTGGACAACTTTTTATCTCATGGGACTGTCTTCTGGCAGTTTTGTTCTGGTGAGGGAATTGCTTCCGATGCCGAACCAGATTCTAATGCCGGGCATGGTGCTAATCTCAAACCCGGTTCGGCTGGCAGACTTCATTTCCATTGGACAGAGGATCTTGATTGGGAAGCAGACTTGTCTAAAACGCTGGAGTCGTTGGATGGCAATGAAAGGATCATTTATCAAGCATTATTGCAATTTGGGGCAAGCTTCATGCACAGATTGAACGGACTGGTGGAAGGTTCCCCTTACGATACGCTGATTCAGCTTGCTGCAAAAGGACTTGTGACGGCAGACAGCTTTATTCCCGTGCGGCACTGGCTGGATTGGGATAGATTGCAAAAGGGCACGGCCAGGCAGAGAGTCAATGCGCGCATGAAAATCCTGTCCACGGGACGCTGGGAAGCAATCCGCCCGCTGAAATCTCTGACTGAAGATGAGCTGCTGGATCGTAATTTTGATCGTTCGGTAATCCTTTGCAGAGAGACGATTCAGGGGCTCTCTTGGAGCAAGGCACTGGAATCACTGCGAATCTGGGAGTTCACTGGAAGGGCTCGCCGCGGATATTTTCTGGAAGGCTTATCGGGAATCCAATTTATTCGGGAAAAGGACTATGGGGCAGCCATACTAACCTTGGAACAACCAAGAAACCAACTCCTATGGCTGAATGCCATTGATCCAGCCCAGCCTTGGGGAAAAAGCCTTCCGCATAAATCGGATAGAAAGTTTCAAAATCTTTCCGGCAGTATTGTCGCACTGCGATCAGGAGTACCTGTTGCAGTGGTGGAACGTCAAGGCAGGAGCCTGCGGGTCTTTGAACCGGATGCTCTAGAGGAAGCTATGCTTGTTTTCGTAAAACGTTATGAGAATCATACGATCTTCCCATCTCAGAAAAGAATCATCATCAAGGATTATCCTCAGGAGGCTGCAGATGCACTTTGCAATGCTGGCTTTCGCCGGGAGCTGCAGGATTATGTACTTTATAGGTCCTATTGATAGCTGGATGCTTGTTCACTTGAGCGGTCATGTCAATTCATTTGACAAGGGCGAAGTACCCTGAGGAAAATAGTTCTGTAATAGAGCGTACTTATTGCCCTGTCCCTTTGAAAGTAGTATGATACTCATATATAAGGATTGAAAGGGGAACGGAAAAATGAAAGAGGAAAAAATGGTTCCTTCCTACGATGGAACGAAACTCAGATTCACAAAGGATGTTGTCCAAGATCCCAAGGCGTTGATTGTCATATCCCACGGTCTTTGCGAACACCTAAACCGCTATGACTATTTTACGGAAAAACTCAACGAGAGTGGTTACAGCGTTTATCGTTATGATCAGAGGGGTCATGGTAAATCAGAAGGAACGAAGGTATATTTTAGTCATTATGACGAAATGCCGGATGACTTGGCCGTAATTGTTGATCTGGTCAAAAACGAAAACAACGGAAAGAAGGTTTTTCTTCTCGGTCATAGCATGGGCGGGGAAACGGTGGTTCTGTACGGTACGAAAAATCCGGGAAAAGTGGATGGAATCATTACCTCCGGTGCATTAACCCGCTATCATAATCCCATCATGGGGGATCAGTTCCCCATCGAAGCGCCTGCCGGTACTTACGTGCCCAACGCACTTGGCGACGGAGTATGCAGTGATCCTGAGGTGATCGAAGCATATGCAAACGATCCTTTGGTGGAAAAACAAATCAGTATCGAACTGATCAATCAGATTTATGCGGGGGTGCAGTGGCTTAAAGAAACTCCGGAGAATTTCGTCGATCCCATCTTGATTTTACATGGGGCGGATGATGGACTGGTATCGGTAAAAGACTCGCTGGATTTCTTTAGAGAGATCAATTCAGAAGATAAGAGCCTGAGGGTCTATGCCAAACTGTTTCATGAGATCTTAAATGAGCCAAGCAAGGATGAAATCATTTCCGATATTTTAGTGTGGCTTGAAAAACATAACTGATTAGGGGGACAATATGAATCAAAGACCACGCATACTGGTGCTGGCGGCATTGTTTGTTGGTGTTATGGTCAGCATGGCAATACCATCCTTCGCCGCGGATAAAAGTGTCACCATTACATTGCCCAATTCCAAAGTAACCATCAATGGGCAGGTCGTTAATAACAATTACAGCAAATATCCGCTGATTGTATACAAAGACATTACCTATTTTCCAATGACTTTCAGTGACTGTAGATTTCTGGGGATAGAATCGACATGGACAGGCGAGAAAACAGGGCTTCTAGTGGATTTTACAGGTGTTACAGCAGCGTACAACCCCTATTTGTCCTCATCCCAGAATAAGAAAAGCTATTCGGCCAGGATTGTAAGTTTTCCGGTCAAGGTAAACGGAAAAGTCGTCGATATCAGCAAGGAAGAATATCCATTCCTTTCTTTCAGGGACATTACCTACTTTCCGATGACCTGGAAGTACGGTGTTGATGCGTTCGGCTGGGATTATAAGTTTGATGGGAAAACCGGACTGGTGATCCAATCGAAGAATATAAAGGTAGAACAGTATCAAATTCCGAAAACCAGATTGGTAGAAGCCTATGGAGAATATGAAGGAAAGAAAAGTACTGCTGTTATGGCGAAAAACGGTTTCGTTTATTACGTGACGAACAAGGGGGCTGTCATGCAGGCTCCGTTAGCAGACATCTCCAAAGCAAAAGCAGTTTTTCAATTGGGTATATGGTCTTACGGGGATGGGAAACAATTTGACAGCCACGAATTTTATGAGGAAAACAGAAACGCTATGCTGTTCTTTCACTCCGGAGGCGCAACAATGGGCTCTGATCACCGGTACATCTTAAAAGAAAATGGGACCGTGCAAAAAATTCAGGAAAGCTACCATGAAACCACATTGATCAATAACAAACTATATATGTACTATAATGGGCCTATGGCGGGACCGGGAAACCTCAGCGTTGAAGAACTCAATGCTTCAGGTTCTCGCAGCAACCTGGGATCGGCAGATTATTGGTTTTATTCGTTCTGCACTACAAAAGGACTGCCGAATCTCCAAATGAACGGAGATGAACTTTATATAAGAGCGTCAAATGTTACCGGCTCCCAGGAAGGCGGGGGTGATTACATAACAGATGACCCTGCGGTATATAAAGTCAACGTATCAACCAATGCTGTGAGCCGGGTTAGTCAATCAAAAGACAAGGTGATTTCAGCACAGATTTCTGCAAACACGCTTTACTATATGTCTGCAAGCGGTGAAGGCAGTGACTGTACTTACAGTATCTATAAGCATTCGCTGATCGATGGTGCAGAATCCTTTATGGGAAGCTTCAAAAGTGAACTGACTTGGGATCAGAGCTTCGCGGTAATCGGAGATCACATTTATTATCTAAGCAATGGCGCTTTGTATCGAATGGGGAGCAATGAAAGCTTAAACCCTGCGGCTGAAGCGATCACGATGAGTGTTACCGGTGATCATCAGGAATACTTGGTCTGCACGTTCATGGAAACGCAACAATCCAAATACCGGATCATGGTCTTTGATCAATCCGGAAAGGCCGTATTTAAGACTTCCGACTGTGGTAGCAACATTGTTGTGGAAGGCAATGCCTTGTATTTCTATAACATTACAACAGAGACACTTTGCAAAGCAGTCATTAATTAAAATCTATCAAATATTTTACAAAGACAAGTATCCTTTGGGGTACTTGTTTTTTTTGAAGCATTTTTTGATCTAGCCATGTTTAGGCTGTTATTTCTATTGATGGTTTGACTCTAAATCGTTGAAAAACGTTGTATTAGAGATAAAATGATAACCTAAAGAAAAAACAGTTGACATATATATGCAATTAGATTAATCTATTAACATAGTAAATGAATTAACAGAGTTAAGTGACTCTGAATCCAAAAGAAGGACGGCGAGCAAAATGAGAGGTGCGACAGGTAAAAACAATAGTGATCTGACAGAAATGAATCGCTCCGCTGTTATGAAAATATTACAGCAGCAGGAGGTTTGTTCCCGGGCGGATATTGCCAGACAAACGGGACTTACCCAAGCAGCTATTACAAAAATAGTTGCTTCCATGATGGAAATGGGCATTGTATCCGAGGTGGGTATTATAACGGGCAGCAGCGATAACCGCCGTTCTATAGGGCTGAAACTGAATGCTGACAGGCATCAGATTATCGGGGTTAAGTTTGCAAGAGAGATGTTCGCATTGGGTGTGTTTGATATCTCTGGTAAAATGTACACTCAAACAGAAACAAAGTTTCCTCTTGAGGAAAATCCGCAAATAGTGTTGTCTGCTATGAAAAAACAGATACACGATATGCTGAAAAAGTATGAAAATGTAGTATCCATTGGTCTTGCTGTTCCGGGGCCGTATCTTCGGGATGAAGGGCGTATTGCTGTTGTAACCCGGATGTCTTCCTGGCACACGATCAATTTTATTGAGGAATTTAAAGAAGAGTTTCAAAAGCCTGTATTTATAGAGCATGATGCGAATGCAGGTGCATTAGCGGAGTGGTTTTTTGGAGGTCACGGGCAGTCGCTTCATACCCTCGCCTATTTTCTGGTGGGAGAAGGTGTTGGATGTGGAATGATTGAACGGGGCAGGCTCTTTCTTGGCGTCCAAGGCTCTGCATGTGAACTTGGACATGTCAGTGTGGATGTTCTTGGTCCTCGTTGTGAATGTGGAAACTATGGCTGCCTTGAAATGTATTGCTCTGCATCTGCTTTATGGAAGAAAGCGCAGAAGTATGTACCGGAATGCCTTCCGGGAGAGAATCTGAAGGGCGGTGAAACTTTGCAAAGCGGTGATGCCTGCAATGCAATTTTTGAAGCAGCTCGTTTAGGTAATCAAAAAGCGCTGGATGTTGTGCGAGAGATAGCGGAATATATCGGTTACGGTTGTGTTACTCTGATCAACGGTTATAATCCAGACGTTATTATCATAGGCGATGTAGTATCTCAGGGAGGAGATTTACTGATGCCTACAATTCTGGAAGTGGTAAAGCAGCGTGTTATTCCAGAATTGCACACCAGGGTACAGATTAAAATATCCAATCTTCAGGTAGACCCAACCCTTTATGGTGCAGCAGCCACCGCAACAAACAAGGTTCTGCAGCTGCCAAGCATGTTTTCGGCGGCAGGTAAATGGGGGCCGGGAAAATGATTCCCTCTGATCCGATGCAATATAGAATGGTCTTCTGTGATATCGACGGAACACTCATAAATTCTGAACATCACATTTCTCAGAGGACCAAACAGGAGATACAGGAACTTTATCATGGTGGCATCCCTTTTATCCTAGTGTCGGCGCGTATGCCTTCTGGGATTTATCCATTACAGCTTGAATTGGGAATAAAAGCACCCATTGTTTGTTATAGTGGTGCACTGATCCTAAATGAGCGGGGGAGCCCCATCAAAACCATTGGAATAGACCGCGAAAAAGCAATACGAATTGACACGTTTCTTAAAAAAGAATGGAGTTCCATTTGTTGCAGCGCTTATAGCTGTAATGACTGGTTAACAGACAATATTCGTAATAAATGGATTATGAAGGAACAGAGGATTACCACGTCAGTGCCGATAGAGGGAAGGATCTCTGATTTTTCAGAGAAAACTCAGATCCATAAGCTATTGTGTATGGGCGAGGCGGAGATGATATCTGAACTGAGTATTGGACTTAAGGAAATGTTCTCCGGGCTATCCATTTATCGCTCTAAAGATACGTATCTTGAGATTATGAATGGAACTGTTTCAAAGTCAGATGCAGTCAAATATTTATGCAAAGACTATAATATTCCAATCGAAGCCACGGTATCCTTCGGCGACAATTATAATGATGTGGATATGCTGATGGCTACCGGAACCAGCTTTGCAATGGGAAACGCGCCAGAAGAGGTAAAAAGATTAGCCATGCATGTTACCCTTGACAATGACCGAGAGGGCGTTGCCCTGGGACTGCAACAATTGAATTTTATGAAGAATCGAATATGATGATTGCTTGCAAAGGTGCAAGCGTATGAGGAGTGTGGTTATGGAACATCCTTTAATTCTACAGATGCAAGGTATTACCAAACTCTTTCCGGGAGTGCGCGCGCTTGATGACGTGACGCTGGAAGTACATAGAGGAACCATTCACGCTATTTGCGGAGAGAATGGCGCAGGAAAGTCAACTCTGATGAAAGTCCTTTCTGGCGTTTATCCTCACGGCTCCTATCAAGGAAAGATTATCTACATGGGCAGCGAGATGACATTCAAAGACATCAAGGAATCGGAGAGTGCGGGCATTGCAATTATACACCAAGAGCTCACAATGATTCCGGAGTTGTCCATAACTGAAAACATTTTTTTAGGAAATGAGATCGTCAAACATGGGTTGATAGACTGGGACGCCGCACAAAAACGCACGGTAGAACTGCTTGAGATGGTTGGACTTTCAATCGATCCAACCACCTTGATCAAACACCTGGGCGTGGGTCAGCAGCAACTGGTCGAAATCGCCAAAGCATTTTCCAAAAACGTCAAACTACTGATTCTTGATGAACCTACCTCCGCACTGAACGAGGCCGATTCCGCAAACTTGCTTGAATTGATGAGAGGGTTAAAAAGCCGCGATATCACCTGTATCATGATATCCCATAAGCTGAATGAGATTGCGGCCATCTCTGATGCCGTTACAGTGATACGTGACGGCCGTACTGTGGAAACCTACACTGTGGAAGCGGGTCATGTTGATGAAGATCGTATTATTCGTGCCATGGTAGGACGCTCCATTGAAAACCGATATCCTGCCCACAAATCCAATCCGGGAGAGATTATCTTTGAAGTATCTGACTGGTGTGTTGAAGATCCCAATAACCCGGGTCGGCGAGTATGTAAAAACTCCAGCTTTTTTGTGAGATCAGGAGAGATCGTTGGCTTCGCCGGTCTTATGGGTGCGGGAAGAACTGAGCTGATGAGATCGATCTTTGGGCAAAATTACGGGATTTATCTTGGAGGATCGATGAAAGTCAGGGGGAAACCGATTCGTGTTACCTCTGTAGCCTCTGCAATTCGTCAGGGCATCGCATATGTACCGGAGGATCGCAAGAGCTTAGGGCTAAATTTGTTAGACAACATACGCATGACCACGGTTGCTGCAAATTTAAAGGGAATTATGCGTGGCAGGCTCCTTGATTTAGAACGAGAATTTCAGGTTGCTGAAGAGTACCGCCGCTCTTTAAATGTCAAGACCCACAGTGTTGATCGGGGGGTGACCACCTTATCCGGCGGAAATCAGCAAAAGGTCGTTTTAGGAAAGTGGTTATTTACAGAACCGGATGTTTTGATTCTTGACGAGCCTACCCGAGGGATCGATGTCGGTGCTAAGTACGAAATTTATCGCTTGATTCATGAGATGGCAGATCAAGGAAAAGCAGTGATCCTAATTTCTTCCGAACTGCCGGAACTGCTTGGGATATCGGATAGAATCTACACTATTTTTGAAGGAAATATAACGGGCGTGATAGACCGCGAGGAGGCCAATCAGGAGATTCTCATGAAAATGATGACAAACACCTCGGGCGCGGAAGTGGAAGCAGGAAAGGATAAGAAGGCATTATGAGATATATTAAAAAGGTATTCGGCGGCGGACTGCGTCAGTACAGTATGGTAATTGCTTTGGTAGCGCTTACCATCATCTTTAATATTACTTCAGAAGGAAGAATGATTACTTCCTCCAATTTTCAGAACCTGATATCCGGCAATGCATATGTGCTGGTATTGGCCATTGGTATGTTGATGGTTATCGTAATTGGTCAGATTGACCTTTCTGTTGGATCAGTAGCCGGTTTTTCTGGAATGGTGATGGCTCTTACTGCTCGGGATCTTGGTTTGCCTTGGTGGGTGGCAGTGCTTCTCAGCTTGGCAATCGGTGCTGCGATCGGAGCATGGCAGGGATTCTGGCTGTCTCGGCTTGGTATTCCCGGATTTATCACTACCTTGGGTGGTATGATGATTTTCCGCGGCGGTGTAATCTGGGTTTCTAAATCAATCTCGGTTCCTGCCCCGTCAGAACTCAAAGTGTTCGGCGCAGGTTATCTGCCTGATTGGGGCCCTTCCTTTACAGGAATGAACAACTCAACACTTCTATTAGGAATCATAGCAATTGCAGCGGTAGCGTTTTCCCAGCTGCGAAAATACAATCGTTCTTCTAGACTGACTGAAACGACAGAGGAGCTTTGGCCGGTACTCGTGAGAATTGGCTTAATAGGGATCGCTATCGGTTATCTGACATGGATTTTCGGTACTGGACGACCCGGTACATCCTTCCCCGTACCGGGACTGATTCTTGTAGTTTTAGTTATCATTTACCATATTATCACCCAGCGCACCAGATTTGGCCGCCACATCTACGCGGTTGGGGGCAATAAAAGTGCGGCTGCGCTATCGGGTGTAAACGTTCAAAGAACTTATTTCCTTACCATGCTTAACATGTCTTTGCTTGCGGCCTTAGCTGGAATCATGTTCGTAGGCCGTTCGACAGCAGCTGGACCTTCGGATGGAACAGGCTGGGAATTAGACGCCATTGCGTCGGTTTTTATCGGCGGAGCAGCGGTTTCCGGTGGTGTCGGTACCGTCCTTGCAACTATGGTCGGTGGTCTGGTGATGGCGGTTCTCAACTCCGGTCTGATGCTCATGGGTGTGGGTGCTGACCGTACGCAGGTTATTAAAGGATTTGTGCTGCTTGCAGCAGTTGCTTTTGATGTTTTCAACAAGCAACAGGGGCGCCCATCCATCATCGGAAGGCTGTTTCCCAGCAAGGAAAGCGAATCGAAAGAAAGCAACACAAAGGAAGGTAATCCCGCCAAAGGCGGTTCCAGATAGACTGGCGGTGGGCTTACATATTAGTCGATGGACTTAAAACGGGAGGAGAAAAGAAATGAAAAAACGTGTATCACTGTTCCTTGTTGCATTACTTATGGTTGCAATGGCGCTAACCGGATGTGGTGGCGGAGCTCAAAATGAACCCGCTGATCCCCCGGCTGCAGAAGGTGACGGCTTCGCCGCAGATGCAGTTATCGGTGTCGCACTGCCTTGGCTCGGAACGCAGAACTGGGCAGAAGCAGATCAGATGTTTAAAGACCAATTGGAAGCAGCTGGATTCAAAGCGATCGTTCAGCACGCAGACAACAAGGTTCCTCAGCAGCAGCAGCAGATTGAGTCTATGATTCAGAATGGTGCAAAGGTCATTGTCGTAGGACCTGTTGACGGTTCACAACTTGGTGCTGTTCTGGAAGAAGCAGAAGCTGCAGGCATCAAAATCATCGGTTATGACCGTCTCATTGAAAACACAACAGGTGTTGACGGTGTTGTACAGTTTGGCAGCGTAAAAACCGGCGAACTGCAAGGGCAGGCATTATTGGATGGATTAGCAGCAGTAAAGGGCGAAGGACCTTACAACATCGAACTGTTCGGTGGTGGCCCTGCTGACCCCAATGCCCCCAACTTCTTTAAGGGAGCTATGAAAGTTCTTCAGCCTAAGATTGACGACGGTACACTGGTTGTCGTATCTGGACAGACCGATTTTACCCAGTGTGCGACCATGGACTGGGATAATTCAAAAGCTCAAGCTCGTATGGACTCCCTTCTCTCCGGATTCTATGCAGATAAAGAAATCCATGGCGTTCTCTCTCCCAACGACGGCATTGCTCGTGCGATTATCACCGCATCTGAACAGGCTGGACAGCAGCTTCCTGTTGTTTCAGGTCTTGATGCTGAAAACGAGTCCGTTGAATGGATTTGGTCCGGCAGACAGTATTCAACCGTTGCTAAGCCCACCGATGTTCTTGTTAACAAAACAATCGAGATCATCAAATCTCTGCAGGCTGGCAATGGGATGCCTGCCCCTGATACAACTGTAAACAATGGCAAGAAGGATGTAGGCGTCTACGAGCTTCCACCGCTTGTTGTTACCAAGGAAAATGCAAAAGAAGCTTTTGCTAATGATCCTGGTCGTTTGGAGCTACTGAAATAGGAAATGTATTAGGTTCTTGCAAGGGGACGGCAGGGGATACTCCTCTGCCGTTCAATTTGCAGACGCGAAAAAATTTGCTGAATAAGCACTCCTTTCGTGTTATAATGTTTCCAAATTAATACTATTTTCGTATTGTTTTCAAATCGTTCTATATTTCGATTTGAAAACAGTGTAGAATTATCTGGAAACACATCGAAATAAGCATAAAATATTCGTTTATAAATTTATATTTGGGAGTGATTGAATGTTCGATATTGTCGCATTGGGTGAGCTATTAATTGACTTTACATACCACGGAAGAAGCGAAAATGGAACGCGCCTGTTTGAACAAAACCCTGGCGGCGCACCTGCAAATGTGCTATGTGCTGCTTCGAACTTAGGATTGAGTACTGCATTTATCGGCAAGGTTGGCAAGGATATGCACGGAGATTATTTGCGAAGCGTGCTTGAAGAAAAGGGTGTTGATACCAGTGGACTGATTAGTGCTGAGGATGTATTTACAACTCTTGCGTTTGTAAAATTATCCGAAACTGGGGAACGTGAATTCTCTTTTTCGCGTAAACCAGGTGCAGATACTTGTCTTTCTGCAGGCGAGGTAAAACGTGAGCTAGCAAATGGGTGCAGGATTTTTCACTTCGGCTCTCTCTCGCTGACTGACGAGCCTTCGCGCTCCGCCACAATAGAAACGGTAAAAGCTGCTAAAAAGGCTGGTGCCATTATCTCTTATGACCCGAATTACCGTGCACCGCTCTGGAAAAGTGAGAAAATAGCCGCTGATACAATGAAGAGTGTCCTTTCTTTTGCAGACATTGTGAAAATCAGCGATGAGGAAGTTGAACTGATCACCGGAGAGTCTTCTCCCGAGGCTGCCGCCGCCTATCTGTTTCAAGAGGGTATTTCCTGTGCTGTGATCACCCTTGGCAGAAACGGCGCTTACACCGCAGTGGAGGGTTCCTCTGTGTTGATCCCTATTCTTGATCAAGACGTTCCGGTGGTAGACACTACTGGTGCAGGTGATGCTTTCTGGGGAGGATTTCTCTATCAACTGGCTGAGAGTGGGCTTCGACCTAAGGAACTCGGTCAAGATCAATTACGTAATTTTACTGAATTTGCTAACGCGGTAGCCTCTCTATGCATTCAAAAACGCGGGGGGATACCAGCGATGCCTACGATAAGCATGGTCAAGGAATTTTTGGCCAAAAGGGGGAATGACAATGAAACGCAGCGAGATTAACAAGTCGCTGGTGGAAATGGAGAATTTCATTAAGGAATATCGGTTTGCATTGCCGCCTTTCTGTCACTTTACGCCGGAGGAGTGGAACTCCAAGGGATCTGAATATGATGAAATCCGCGATAACATGTTGGGCTGGGATATTACGGATTATGGTCTGGGAAATTTTTCTAAGACTGGTTTTTCCTTAATTACAATCCGTAATGGTAACCTCGCTATGAAGGATAAATACACCAAAACCTATGCGGAAAAGTTGCTCTATCTCAGAGAGGGTCAATATGCGCCCATGCACTTTCACTGGAATAAGATGGAGGATATTATCAACCGAGGCGGGGGCAATGTTTTGATCCGCGTATACAATTCAACGGAAGGCGAGGGGCTGGACGAGTCAGGAGAAGTACAAGTTTACATGGATGGACGGAAGCTTACCGTTCCGGCAGGTACCCAGGTGCGTCTGACTCCTGGTGAAAGCATCGCGATACAGCCCTATCTATACCATGACTTTTCTGTGGAGGAGGGTACAGGCCCGGTATTGTTAGGCGAGGTAAGTCAATGCAATGATGACAATACTGATAACCGTTTTCTGGAACCAATTGGACGCTTTCCCGCTATTGAGGAAGACGAACCGCCATATCGTTTGCTTTGCAATGAATATCCTAGGGGATAGAAGCGAGAGATGGAATCATATACGCCGCAGCTATTGCGTGATTAGCTGCGGTTTTGCATTAGGACTATCTTACAGAAGAAAAATGTTGACATTTGTCGAACATTATGCTAGATTTAAAGTAAATTATACGTGAAAAGCAAAGAGCCATATTAGTCCACAAATACGGTGTGGAAGTTTCTACGTGGTAACCATAAATTACCTACGCTATGGTGTTCGTTTCTTCTTGCAGTGAAAAGCATTGCATTTGCTTTGTTTTTGTGTTGCATCAATTTCGAAGATTAAGAACACTGTTCTTAATCTATTTTTTTTTGTTTAAGTTCATATCGTCAAAAGAAATTCGTCAAATTGCAGGACGGGAAGCCTGATTGTTTTCCTGATTGCAGTTTGACTTTTTTTTATATAGTAAGTACGAAGGTTCGTGTTTCAGCTGAAGCACGACTTGAAATACGGAAACGGAGATTTGCCTTATGGAAAAAACAGCTTTACTGGAAATGAAAGGAATCACAAAGAAATTTGGAACGGTTCTGGCAAATGACCATATTGATCTGCAGCTTTATCCGGGAGAGATTCATGCGTTACTTGGAGAAAACGGCTCTGGAAAAAGCACTCTCATGAACATTCTGCTGGGGATCTATAAACCGAATAGCGGTGATATTTTCTATAAAGGAGAAAAAGGGCAGATCAAGACCCCAAAGCATTCTGCTGAATTGGGTATCGGTATGGTACATCAGCACTTTGCGCTGATTCCGACGTTGACGGTGGCAGAAAATATTTTTCTTAGCCTGGATCATTGCAGTTTTATTTTGGATCAACAAAAAATGGAGAGTAAAATCCGTGAATATTCAGAGCAGTTTTCATTACAGGTGGATCCTGGCGCTAAGGTCTGGCAGCTTTCAGTAGGAGAACAGCAGCGAGTGGAGATTATGAAGCTTCTTTGCCGAAATAGTGAGATTTTGGTTTTGGATGAGCCCTCCGCTGTATTGACACCACAGGAAGCTGGTGAGATGTTTAAAACCCTGCGTAAAATGGCAGCTCATGGGAAATCCGTGATTTTTATCTCCCACAAAATGAATGAAGTTATGGAGCATGCTGATCGGATCACAGTTCTGAAAAATGGCAGAGTCACTGATAGGATGCTTGCTGACGAAGCGAATATTGACCGGATGACAAAAGCAGTGGTTGGGGAGAGGGATATCGAAAAGATTTTCAATAAATCTCAAGTAAAAACCGAACGTTTGCTTTTGGAGGCAAATCATCTTCGTGTTTTAAATGATAAAGGGTTGGTGGCGCTCCAAGATGTTTCTTTTCAGCTCCATGCCGGTGAGATCTTTGCGATAGCCGGTGTTGCCGGGAGTGGTCAGCGCGAGCTGGCGGAGTCACTTGCCGGGCTGAGAAAGGTCACCTCAGGGAAACTATCATTTAAGGGGAAGGATATCACAAAAAAAAATATTCGAGAAAGAGTAATACAAGGGATTTCCTTTATTCCGGAAGATCGCCTGAAAATGGGCTTAATTCCAAGTATGAATATGAAAGAAAATGCGGTACTAAAGGAATTTAGAGGGTCTTCATACAATAAGGGCGGTATTTTGCTAAGCAAGGCGATTCGGACCTTAACAGAAAGACATGTCGCTAATCATGGTATTAAACACGGCGGATTGGATCTGCCCGTAAGTCTCATGTCCGGCGGAAACCAGCAGAAGCTTTTGATTGCAAGAGAAGTCAACGGTAATCCGGAACTGATTATAGCAGCTTACCCGGTGAGAGGACTTGATATCGGAGCAACTGCTTCCATCCACAAAACCTTAGTGGAACAGCGTGACCGGGGCGCTTGCATCCTGTTAATTTCTGAAGAACTGGACGAAATCTTTGAGATGTCTGACCGAGTTGCTGTCTTGTGCGGCGGTAAGCTCATGGGAATTCGTAATATATCTGAGACGAACTACGAGGAAATCGGTCAGATGATGTCTGGTGAGTCGGCATCCGATGAATCTGCATAAGGAGGAAACAATGAAAAAAGGAACCTTACGATTTGAAAGAAAGCAAACTGTTTCCCTGAGCAGGAAAATACTCAACCCTGTGGTTTTTATTCTTCTTGGCTTTGTGTTCAGCTCGATCTTTATCATAGCAAATGGTTTTCAGCCTATTCCTGTGTTTGGTAAGATGATTTCCTATTCCCTTTTAAACACAAAGGGGTTCATTGGAAGCATCAATGCCGCACTTCCTTTGATGTTCTGCGGCCTTAGCGTTGCAATTGCTTTTAAAATGAATCTCAATAATATTGGTGCGGAAGGACAATTCGCCATGGGGGCCATCGTTGGAGGAGCCTTTGCTCTATATGGTCCGTCGCTGCCCGCGCCGCTTTCTGGTGTTGTGATGTTTTTCCTCTGTGCTCTGGGTGGCGGACTGTGGGCGCTTTTAGCGGCAGCTCTGAAAGCATTCTGGAAGGTCAATGAAACCATCGTAACTCTGATGTTAAATTATATCGCTTTGCTGTTTTTGGATTATCTTTGCTACGGGCCGTGGATGGCTCCTAAGCAGACCACTGCAATGACGGTAAAAATCCCTGAGAACCTGTTCCTCCCTGTGATAAACGGAACGAGCTCTGGCTTGATCCTGGCAATTCTGATTGCTGTTTTGCTCCACTTATTTTTGAAGTATACAGCAGCAGGCTATCAGATTTCTGTGATCAAGAATAGTATTGGTACTGCTGAATATGCGGGAATTCCTGTGAAGAAATATATACTGATCGTATTGGCGCTCAGTGGTGCATTGGCAGGGATCGCAGGTTTTGTTCAGGTGACAGGAATTGTCCATCGTGTGCAAGCGCAGCTGCCGGGAGGCAGCGGGTACACGGGAATCGTTATCGCGTATCTCAGTCAATGTAATCCACTGGCAATTATTCTGGTCTCGGTTTTGTTTGGAGCACTTCAAAATAGCAGTGCAGTGGTGCAGATCATGGGTGTTCCATCTCAGATCGTTACCATGCTGCAGGGAACTTTGATGATTTCAGTAATTGCAGGGGAGTTCTTCAATCGTTATCGGATCACCTATTGCAAGGCTGAGCGCAGCGATTACACAGCCGAGCCAAATGATGACATGCAAGAGCCAAAGCAGCGTAATGTTGATAATCAAGAGCCAAAGAAAGGAGCGGTACAATGATTCCATTTATAACATCGATCTGTGCCGCAGCCATTGTCTATGCGGTATCCATTCTGTACGCAGCCATCGGTGAAATCTTCTCTCAGCGTGCCGGAATCATGAACCTCGGGATTGAAGGAATCATGCTCATGGGCGCTATGACGGGATTTGTGACGGTATATCACACTGAGAACCTATTATTTGCGTTGCTTGCTACGATCTTAGTGGGACTGGTGCTGGGACTTGCATTTGCTTTTCTAACCGTGACCCTGCAGGCAGACCAAACTGTATGCGGTATGGCCTTTCTGATCTTCTGCAGCGGCCTCAGCGGGTTCCTTGGAAAAAGTGTTACCGGAATTGCTTCAGCTGTTAAATTTCAGCAAATCAACATCCCGGTTCTCTCCTCCATACCGGTCATCGGAGAGATATTCTTTCGGCAGGATTTTTTCGTCTATCTGATGTATCTTGTGATCCCTTTGAGTATCTTCTACATCTACAAAACGAAAGCAGGACTTATGCTCCGCGCACTCGGCGAAAATCCAGCATCCTTGGATCAGGCGGGGATAAACGTGTTTGCCATGAGATATGGCTATATCATGTTTGCCTGCGCCATGACCACCATCAGCGGTGCATGCATCTCTTTATCCTATACGAATTTTTGGAATGAAGGCATGACAGGAGGGAAAGGGTGGATTGCTTTCTCACTGGTAGCTTTTTCAAGATGGAACCCTGCTTATGCAGTTCTCGGAGCATTGCTCTTCGGAGGAATCAGTATTCTTGGAATGAATATGCAGGTTTATCTGCCGGGAATTCCTTCGCAGTTCTATGGGATGCTGCCCTATGCAGCTACAATCATAGCATTGATCATCACAACTGGCAGCTTCCGAAAGAAGCACAGCGAAGAACCAGCGGCATTGTGCCAGAAATACGACAGGGAAGATCGATAATGTTAGTAAATCGATGCGGCTGAGGTCGTGTCCATCAAAATATAACACCCTCCTTTGACATAATATAAGACAGTTTGCAAAGGGGGTATCAAAACAGAGGAGATCAAAAGATGAAGAAAAAATGGATTAGTATGCTACTTGTAATGATTATGACTGCGGCACTATTCGCAGGATGTTCCGGAAGCTCAGCGCCGGCAGAAGATGCTGCCGCGAAGGTGCTTGATTATTCAACTGTAAAAATCGGTGAAATCACCTCTCTGGTCGTAAATGACGGAGGATGGTGTCAGGCAACACATCAAAGCTTGCTGGCCGCTATGGAAGAATTGGGGATTCCAGAGAGCAATTTAGTCGTCATTGAAAATGTTATGGAGGACCAAACTTCTGTGACCAATGCATTTAATGCTTTGGCAAGTGAAGGTGTGAATATCATCATCGGTGCGAGCTCCGGCTATGCAACGTTCCTCTCTGATCTGGCAGCGGAAAATCCTGACATTGTTGTAGCACAGCATGGTGATCAGGTTCCTAACCTCATCGGATATCAAATTAGAAATTATGAGGGAATGTTCCTTGCGGGATATACTTCTGCCCTTATGTCAGATAGTGATAAGCTTGGATTTGCTGGCAGTATGTCCGAGGCTTCTGTAAGAGCTGCGATCAACGGCTATGCATTGGGCGCAAAATATGCGAACCCAAATGCTCAGGTGCAGCTGGTTTGGGCCAACAGCTGGTATGATGTGGATCTGGAAACACAGAGTGCCAAAACTCTCATCAACCAGGGTATTAAGTTTATGGGTATGGAAGCATCCTCACCAGCAATCCCGCAGACTTGTGAAGCAAACAGTGCTTACTGCATTGGCTATAACGTGGACATGCATGATTTGGCTCCGAATGCGGTGATGTTCTCCTATATGTGGAACTTCGCTCCGATCTTCAAAGATGTACTGACCGCGACAGTCGAAGGTACAGCAGACACGAGCAAATATTATTATGAAGGCGGAGATTGTGCAGAGATTTCTCCTTTCAATGAGGCAATCGTTCCGAAAGAAGTTCAGGACAAAGTGCTTGCCGCAAAAGCAGCCATTGCCAGCGGAGAAATCAAAGTGTATGGCGGTGAACTGAAAGATAACGAAGGAAATATCCTAGTACCTGCCGGTTCCGTTATGAGCGATGAAGACATTAAAGTACAGGAATTTCTCGTTGAGAATGTGATCGGTACTTGGAAATAAAGGTGAATTGACCATTCACAGCCATTGATTTTAGTAACCGATCAAAATTGATCCAATGAAAATTCGTCAGGATCCCTGCCGCAGGACGGGAAACCTGGTTCGCCAGCAATGGCCGGGGGATCCAAAAAATATTTATTGGAGGCTTATATGCAAAAAAATATTACAAACTTAAAGCAACTGATTCGTGCCGGCAGAGGACTGATTCCGGCAAGTACTGTGATTTTGAACGGAACACTGGTAAACGTCATGTCCAGTGAAATTTATAAGGCCGATGTTGCCATCTATGAAGATACCATCGTTGCCATTGGGGATGTCCAGGATTACACAGGTCCAGAAACGAAGACTATCGACGCTTCTGGCAAGTATCTGGTTCCGGGGCTTATTGACGGACATATTCACAGTGAATGCAGCAAGCTCAGTATTACCAGTTTTGCCAAAGCGGTGGTTCCCTGCGGAACCACCAGCATCGTCTCCGGCTTGGACGAATATATTTCCGTTTCTGGACTTGAGGGCTTAAAAGAAGTATTTGAAGAGATCAATGCAAGCCCGCTGAAAGTATTCTGGGGTGCACCATATCGAACGCCTTACACCTTCCCCCAATCGACAGTTGCCTTTAACTTCAACAAAGAGGTTCATGCGAAAGTCCAGCAATGGCCCGAATGCTTCGGCGTCTGGGAAACGGTTCGGGAGTATGTGCAGGAAGAGGACGAAGAAACCCTTGGTGCAATTGAACAAGCATTCAAGAACAGGCTTCCTGTCTTCGGCTGTGCACCCATGGCCAGAGGAAAAGACCTGAACGGATACCTTTGTGCAGGGGTCCGTCTGGATCACGAGAGCTATGACCATGAAGAAGTCGTTGAGAAGATGAGAAACGGAATGCACATGGTTATCAGAGAGTCGTCCGTTACTCATTTTTTGAAAGAAAACATTAGAGCTGTCACGGAAGTGAATCCAGCCTTCGCAAGGCGTGTAAGCTTTTGCACCGATGATGTAACAGCTACGGATGTGATCGAAAAGGGACATGTGGACAACTTGGTTCGCCTGGCCATTGCCGAAGGAGTTGCGCCTTTGACTGCAATTCAGATGGCTACCATCAATAGTGCTGAGGCTTACAGGATCGATCATCTGGTAGGCTCTATCTCGCCGGGAAAAATCGCAGACATTCTGTTGGTTGACAGCCCCGAAACCTTCCATGTGAACGCGGTTATTTCCAATGGACGTCTGGTAGCAGAAAACAGTAAGCTCAACTATAAACTGTTTGCACCGACAAGAAGCAGCGTTCTCAGCAGCGAATTAAAATGTGCAAAAACAACTAAATCGGATTTCGAATATCGAGTTGATCTTGAAAACGGGCAGGCGAAGGTTCTTGCTATGAATGTGATTGGGCCTTTCGTACGAAAGAGAAGAGATGTTATACTGGAGGTAGAGGATTTTATCGTTCGGCCTGACATCGAGCAGGATGTACTCATGGTATCCGTACTGGAACGTTTCGGAAGGAACGGCAATAAATCCTTGGCATTCTGTTCCGGCTGGAAACTGAAAAAAGGAGCAATGGCATCTTCTGCTGCCCCCGACGACAATAATATTATCGTGATGGGAGCCGATGCTGCCGATATGTCACTGGCTGTCAATCATCTGATTGAAAACGGTGGAGGTCAAGTAGTTGTTGCAGACGGCAAGATTATTGAATTCCTGTCACTTCCTGTAGGAGGAATCGCCAGCGATCTGGAACCGGAAGAAATTGCTTACCGTGAAACCTTGCTTACAAAAGCAGCAAATCAATTGGGCTGCGATTTGCCCGAACCGCTGATGTATATGTTCTTTCTGCCGATTACAGCGATTCCTGACTATGCGATCACAGATGTAGGCCCTGTTGATTGTATTGCATTAGAAACATTTGATCCGATTCTTGAACTTGTAAAGGACAAATAAGGAAGGGGTTAATGGGTATGGAAAAAAGACTCTTAAAAAAACTCATTGATGTTGCAGCAGGACGAACTCCAGCTGATCTGGTGATCAAAAACTGTAAGGTCATCGATGTTTATAACGGAGCTATTACCGAAGGTGACATTGGAATCTGTGAAGGCTTGATTGCAGGTGTAGGAACTTATGAAGGACTCAGAGAAATTGACGGAGCAGGACAATATGCTGCGCCGGGGTTCATTGACAGTCATATCCATGTGGAATCCTCCTATGTCTGCCCTGAAGAGCTGGGGAGGCTGGTTGTTCCACATGGTACAACCACCATCATTGCAGACCCCCATGAAATTACCAATGTCTGCGGGCTCAAAGGTCTGAATTATATGATTGAGGCCTCCAAGGAAACCGTACTTGATATTAAATGGATGCTTCCATCCTGTGTACCAGCCACGCCATTTGAGCATGCGGGTGCGGTTATTGACGCAGAAGCTATGAAGGAGCCAATTCAAAATGAACGGATTCTGGGTCTTGGGGAGTTTATGAATTTTCCTGGAGTGATCTATGGAACCGATGACAGCTTGGACAAGCTGCTTGTTGCCAAAAATCAGGGCAAACCAATCGATGGGCACAGCCCGGGCGTTACCGGCAACGAGCTGAATGCTTATGCGGCCCCAAGAATCCGAACCGATCATGAATGCTCTTCTGTAGCTGAAATGCACGACAGAATTGCAAGAGGCATGTACGTATTGCTTCGGCAGGGCTCGGCCTGTCACAACCTAAGAGATTTGTTGAAAGGCGTGACTCCCTTAAACAGCAGGCGCTGCCTGTTCTGCGCCGACGATTGTCAGCCAAAGACAATTTTAAGTACCGGGCATTTGGATCATCACCTGCGTATATGCGTTGAAGAAGGAATTGATCCTATTATGGCTATTCAGATGGCAAGTCTCAATGCAGCGGAATGCTTCGGGCTGGACGACAGGGGGGCCATTGCGCCGGGACTGAGAGCGGACATCGTGCTATTTGATGACCTGAAGGACTTTAACATCCAAAAGGTCTTGATCGAAGGTAAGGAAGCGGCTTGCAAAGGGAACTATCAGTTGCCAATCAAGCGTCATGACATTTCAGAAACCAAGGGCAGCTTCCACGTCAAAGATTTTTCAAAGGAAAAGCTGAAGCTGACCATACATTCTGACAAGGCACATGTGATCAACATCCTGCCCGGTGGTGTTGTTACCAGTAAGGAAACGGCGGAAATCAATCGGGATGAAAACGATACATTCTGTTATGATGAACATGCTGATATTGTCAAGGTTGCAGTGGTGGAGCGTCATCAGAATACCGGAAATGTGGCAGTGGCTCTGCTTAAGGGATATGGCATAAAAACAGGTGCAGTCGCACTTTCCATTGCCCATGACTCCCATAATATCATTGTGGTAGGTGTGAATGATGTGGATATGGCCTTTGCGGTAGAAGAGCTGATCAAACAGGACGGAGGGATTATCCTCGTAAAGGATCAGGAAGTTTTGGAGAGCATGCCCATGCCGATCGCAGGCCTCATGAGCGATCAGAGCGGTGAGTGGATTGATGAAACATTAACAAGGATTCACAAAGCAGCACACGAAGTTCTGAAAATCAATGAAGATGTAGAGCCTGTCATGACCCTTTGCTTTATGTCCTTGGCGGTAATCCCAGAGCTCAAGCTTACGGATATGGGACTGTTTGATGTGACGAAGTTTGAATTTATACCAATTGAAGCACAGTAAGCTTTTATACAATTGATACCGCTTCTTTATAGTGGAAGAGCTGCATGTCACAATGCAGCTCTTTCCTTTGCAAGCTGCAAAACACTGACAGAAAACTAAATCGTTCTGATTCGGCGGAAAACTTAATGCAATTCTAATCTTCCCATATTCAATTGTTAATCTTTACCGAATATACTTAAAAAGATACAGGTAATTTTATACATTGAAACGCTTTCATTACATGTATTGAATTTTATTTAGGAGGATCACAAATGGATCAATTCGCAAAGAAGTGGGAGCATAAATCGGACGATAAATGGGATATCTCACTAAAAAGCTTTGTTTTGCCAGCTGTTTTTCTAGCAATCTTTTGGGGACTGGCAATTCTGCTTTCAATCCAGTCAGGTGCTATGTTCTACTTATTTAACTTCGGGTACATAGGCACTTCGGTTGCAATCGGTATTTTTTTAATTCAGACATTACCTAAAAAACATAAAGCGTGGGGAAGAAGAACTTCTCAACTATTGGTGGGCTGCTACATGCTGTTCTTTCTCGGCTTTTTTGGCAGAGAAAACATGCAGATTGAAGGTTTTTTCATGTTGCTGTTATCCGGTGTATTTGCTGCGGCGACCATGCATTATCTGATCGCCAAAATTGCAGGGCCGCTGATTTTCGGGCGGGCATGGTGCAGCTACACGTGCTGGACCGCCATGGTCTTGGATTTACTGCCTTTTAAAAGACCGCAACAGAAACGAATCAAATATCTCGGTGCGCTAAGGTACTTGTATTTCATTCTTTCTTTAAGCCTGGTTCTGGTGATCTGGTATGTGCTGAAGGATCCGGTGAAGCCGCAATCCACCACAGAGCTTTGCTGGCTTATTGGAGGAAACCTTTTGTTTTACAGCGCCGGAATTCTATTAGCATATCGTTTACAGGATAACAGAGCATTTTGCAAATATCTGTGCCCAATTCCCGTATTTCAAAAGATTACCTCAAGATTTGCGCTATTCAAGATTAAGATTGATCCTGTAAAATGCGTAGACTGCGGAAAATGTGAACAGGTATGCCCCATGGATATCAAGCTGCTGGAATATAAGAACAATCAGCAAAGAGTCTTGTCAACGGAATGCATATGGTGCAGCACTTGCATCTATGAATGTCCGAAAGCTGCAGCGTCAGTAACCGTGGGCTTAGATATGGGCAGGAAAGAACGATTGTATTTTCGGTGAACGGCTATTTTTCGATAACCGTGTATTATTGGTGCAGACAATTTAAATGAATCAGTTTCGTTTTCTCCATAGGCTGAATAATATAATCATTAGGGATAATGCGTCATCCTCCAACAGGATGATACAAATCGGATGATTGATAAATCAACTTCACCTTTGAAAGAGAGAATTATGATGACAACACAAACCAGCCCTCTGGAACCGGAGGCCCAAACGAAAACCGATTTGGGATATCCGATACAGAACGAAAGAATCTCGATACAGGTAGATAAATACTTTGGGCGGCTTATGGAATTTATTGGCCAACGAAATTTGGACGGAGTAAAGGATGCGATCAAACAGAATTTACTACATCAGAAAATAACCGATCCGAGCAGCTATATGGCAATCGTAAATTACTATAACAGGTTCAGCAGCTTATGGGGAGGATATGATCCTGACAATGGGATCTTTGATTTGATAGATAACAGGGCAGATGCATTGTTAAATCATAAGCAGGACTTTGAATGGCTGTATAGTAGGCTAGGCGACTATCGATCCAAAAAGATTTTGCTCAATATTTTAAGTTATTGGCTGAAAACTGATAAAGCCCTCATTGGCAGTATCTGTGATAAGTGCTTCTCGCAGTATTTCGATTTTGATTTGATCCATTGTGATGCAAATGAAGTTTTTGTGGACGTGGGGGCATACATCGGTGATTCACTGGTTGAGTTTACCAATATGTACGGAAGGGCTTGCTATAAGAAAATCTATTGCTATGAAGTTGTACCTGCTAATGTTGAGAGAATTCGAGAGAACGTCGAGGCGTTTCGATTGAAAAATGTTGAAATAAAAAGCAAGGGCGTTGGTGAAAAAAACGGAGTGCTCTATCTGGCAGAGGATGGGATTTCCTCTGTCAATCAACTTTCGCAGTCGGGCTCTATTGAAATCCCGACGGTGGCTATCGATGAGGACATTGAAGGGCCCGTGACCTTCATAAAAATGGATATCGAAGGCGCGGAAGAACAAGCACTTATGGGGTGTCTGAAAAAGATAAAGGAGTATCATCCCAAACTTGCTCTAAGCGCTTATCATAATCACAAGGACCTTTGGAAGCTTGCGAGAATTATTGAGGACACGGATCCATCGTACCAATTCTATCTGCGTTATTATGGTTACGGGATGTTGCCGACGGAATATGTACTCTTCGCGATTTAAGATCTGGTGAATTGGCATAAGCTTGAGAGATATGCTCCCTTTATGAGAGACGGTGAATGTAGAAACACTGTTAATCATGAGGGAGCATTTTTTTATTTTAAGAAGGCAATGATCCGGAATCCAGCAGATTTAAAACTTGTTTTGCAGTATTCTCATCAATCACAAAATAGTGGATTACCTTTGTTCTCAGCGCACCGATGATGGCAAAAATCTTGCTGCTTCCGACAGCGATGGCCATTACGTTCTTTGTTGCTTTTAATATGTTTCCATCTACACCGATGATCTTATTGTTATAGTCGCATTCTATAAACTCGCCTTTGATGTTAAACCTGCGTGCACAAAGGTCTCCTACGACCAAATCCGAATACTTGCCAATCTCCTCAAGGATATTTTGGCCGCCGCATCGGAATTGGCGAAGCTCGTCACGTTCCTGAAGTTTTCCAATACCAAGGACAGCATAATCCATATTCTGCCACCGATCCAGGACGGGCTGCATAAATGTACTTTCTATTAGCCGTCTTTTATCTTCCAAAGTTTCAACAAAGCCAGGGGCATAGATAAATAACGGATATCCCCGCAACTTATCTGCGAACATTCGAATACTCTCATTTAATTGATGCTCCTGGGTCAACAGCGGAGATGCTCCGACCATTGGGACAACACTTACGTCGCACAAGTCTGTATCGCTGGGGAATGATTGCATGAAATCATAACAGGTATGACCCCAAGCAATTCCAATGGAAGAATGGCTGACAAAAAGATCTGCTGCAAAGCGCGTCGCCTGGGAATTAACAACGCGTAAGAGAACCTCGTCGTTATGCGTTCCGTTGGGAACAACGATGCAGTGCCGAAGTGCAAATTCTTTTTCAAACCGTTCTGCCAGTTCTCTATTGTTAATCGAGGGATCTTTCACTTGAACCTGTACGATTCCACTGTTCTTTGCTTCTGTTAAATACATTGATACGGCTGAACGGGAAATGCCAAATATATTCGCTATTTTTTCCTGAGTCAGCCCTTGGTGATGATACATCTTTGAAATTTCAACAAGTTTTTGAATATCCGAATGATCCATAGTATTCCTCCTAAACTGGTAACTGAGTTATTATACTACACAACAATCATCACTGTCAAAAGTTATGGAAAAGTTTTTGACGTATTCTTGGATTGTTATTTAGGATAAGCTCTCAGAGCTCTGCCACAGGGTTCTTTGTGATGGAGTGTGTTGAAATGGGTATGTCAGCAAATATGCGACAAATACAGAGATGAATGATATATGCGATAAATGACATATAACATGTCATATGTCATGGCCATTTAAAGCCCGAAGAACTACTAGTGCCTTCAGCTGCATAAAATAAGACGTTTTAATTGTTCGATATTAGAAAATGAATTCGAGAGAATCCTGTCGCAAATGGAAGAACTTACAGCATAACACTAGCACTAAAATCTGAAAATGTGATGTATTTGAAAAATGTTATGACAATATTCAAATCATGATTGACATTGGATTCTTCGTTTGATAATATTAAAACGAAATTGGAATATGTGATGACATATGTCAATCTGACCAGGGGATGAAACTCTAGAAACAGAACCTTGTGGGTTATGGATTTTTATCCATCGATATATGAAACCCGTAAATAAAGGAATAAGGAGAGGATAACATGGAAAAGAAAGTATTGGCACTCATCTTGGTTATTGCTATGATGCTGGGTCTGGCCGCATGCGGCAAACAGGCGCCTGCATCCTCAGGTTCTGCAGCAGACGGCAGCGGGGCTGCGGGAGCTTCTGCAACAGGTCTTCGAGGTTCTTCAGATGAAAACTATTACATGTGTGTGTTTGTTTCTGGAGTTGAGTACTGGTTCCCTGTGTATGCCGGCATGAAGGATGCCTGTAAGCAGCTTGGTGTTAACTGTTACTATGAAGGTACCACCGAATACGATGCTCAGAAGCAGGTTGATTCCTTCGAATCCATTCTTGCGAAAAACCCCAAAGGAATTCTTCTTTCGCCAATCACCGCGGAAGCTTTTAACGAACCAATCAACCGGGCAATTGATCAAGGCGTCACAGTTGTAACCTACGCCTCAGACTCGCCGGATTCAAAACGTCCAGCTTACGTAACCTCTGATAACATTAAAGAGGGTACTGCAGCGGCTCGTGCTGTTGCGGAAGATATGGGCGGCAAAGGCTCTGTAATGGTTCTGCGAAACCCGGGACAAACAAATCACGATATCCGCTGCGATGCGTTTATTAAAACAATCGAAAAGGAATATCCCGGAATCAAAGTAGTTGCCGACATTGCCACCAAGCAGGACTCTCAAGCCGGCTATGATGCAGTCATGTCTACCTATCAAAAGTACCCTGACCTGGGCGGTGTGTTCAGCCCGGAATCTGTATCCATCACAGGAGCTGCAACGGCGGCGAAGGAACTTGGCGGAACCATTCGCTGTATGTGCTGTGATACCAGCGATACCTTGCTGGATATGCTGAAGGCCGGGGATCTATTCGGCATCATCACACCAGATCAGTACATGCAGGGATATCTGGGTATGATGTCTTTATTCATCGCTGCTCATCCTGAAAATGTGAATCCGATCAACGAACGCAAAGCTTTAGGACAAAATATCATGGATATCTCGATTGATAATGGTTTAACGGTTGTGACAGCCGAAACAGCAGATTTCTATTATACTGCTGATTATGCAAAGAAGATTGGCTATGCAAGCATTGAAGATATGCTGAGCCCTTATACTGTTGATTAAGTAAATCGTGAGATTCGCAATGATCAGCAGAACCTTCTACATAAACTGAACTTGCGGATCTCTATTTTTATCGTATTGGAGGTAGGTATTTTGGATGCTTTGCAACTAAAGGGCATATCGAAATCATTTGGACGCAATCAAGTGCTTTACAGCATTGATTTTAATCTTCGTCCTGGTGAAGTACACGGCATTATGGGAGAAAATGGTGCAGGGAAGTCCACGTTGATGAATATCATCTACGGAAACCTTAGGCCTGACGGCGGAGAAATATACATTGATGGAAGGAAAACGACAATTAATGAAGTGCGGGATGCGCAAGCTCTGGGTATCTGCTTTGTCCATCAGGAAATTGCACTCTGTCAGGACGCCACTGTTGCAGAAAATATTTTTATGACGCAGATCGGGAAGGGGAAACGGTTCGAAATGAAAAAGCTGGCTGCAGAGGCCGAGAAAATATTGCAGCCCTTAGTGAATGGAGCCATCAATCCCTGTGATCCTGTAGAAAAGCTTTCTATTTCCAGCCAGCAGGTCGTCGAGATTGCAAAAGCCGTTTCGAATAATTGTAAAATCCTGATCTTAGATGAACCAACCTCGTCGCTATCCGGTTCGGAAGCAGAAGCGCTACATCAAATGATCCGGAACCTGAAACGTCAGGGAATTGGCATTATCTATATCAGCCACAGAATGTCCGATATCTTTGAACAATGTGATCGTGTATCGGTCCTGCGCGACGGTCATATGGTTTCCACCTGCGAAGTCCGCAACGCATGCGTTCAGCATCTTGTCAACGATATGGCGGGCCGTGAAGTGAATATGCTGTATCCCTGTAAGGCAGAGGATGAATGCTGTGGTGATGAGAACGTTGTTTTGGAGGTTAAAGAACTAACGGATGGAAAAGGGAAGTTCAGCAAAATCTCATTTAAGCTGCATAAAGGTGAAATACTAGGCTTTGCCGGATTACTCGGTGCCGGTCGAAGTGAGATCATGGAGGCAATTATTGGGTTGCGCCGTCTGAAGTCGGGAGAAGTAATCTTTAAAGGCAAGAACATCACAGGAAAGACAACGGAAGAAATTTTCAACGCAGGCCTGGTTATGCTTCCGGAGGACCGTAAGAA
This sequence comes from Clostridiales bacterium, assembly GCA_015243575.1. Taxonomy (NCBI): domain Bacteria; kingdom Bacillati; phylum Bacillota; class Clostridia; order Peptostreptococcales; family Anaerovoracaceae; genus Anoxybacterium; species Anoxybacterium hadale. Next base: position 1,317,037 of record CP042469.1, on the reverse strand, counting down.
GATGGGTTTGTTTCTGGACATGAACATCCAGATGAACACAACGGCGAATTATTTGGGGCAGGTTTCAAAGAATGGTGTGATTGACTTCAGCCGAGAAAAAGAACAGGCTCTTGGTCTGGTGTCAAAAATGAACGTGCGGTGTTCTGGAATCAACCAGATCGTTCGAAGCCTGAGCGGTGGAAATCAGCAAAAGGTATTGCTGGCAAAGGTTCTGGCAAAAAAACCAGACATTGTGATTATGGATGAACCAACCAGGGGAGTAGATGTTGGAGCAAAAGCGGAAATCTATCGATTGCTGCGGGACTTGACGAAAGAAGGTGTCAGCATTATTCTGGTATCTTCCGAATTGAATGAAATCATAGGCATGAGCGACCGCGTTGCGATGATTGACAGCACAGGAATTCTGGTTAAGGATGTCAAAGGATGTGACATTAATTCCGATCATATTATGTACTACATTTCTGATGCTTATAAATATCAGGAGACAAATAGAGAGGTATGCTCAAAATGAACGATGTAAAGACAATGACTCCGGGGAGAATACGAACTCCGGGAAAGATACATAAGGTGGGATTGTCGGGCTTATTGGAAACGCTTAGCGATGTCCGTGAAATGAGTCTGATCATAATTATTGTTCTGGTATCCATATTACTAGCGTTTACCAATGATTATTTTGCAACCTGGGCAAATGCGAAAACACTGCTGGGCAGTATCTCAATCAATGGAATTTTGACCATTGGAATGATCATTGTTATGATCTCCGGCGGCCTGGATCTCTCCATCGGATCGGTGATGTGCTTGTCGATGGCATTTGCAGCAACTGCGATTCGTGCGGGTATGAATCCATGGATTTCCGCATTGGTTGGCATTCTCTGTGCCATTGTATGTGGACTGGTTATGGGTGTCATCATAACCAAACTAAATCTCTCTCATTTTATCGTAACCCTTTGCTTTATGGGGATTGCAAGAGGTGTAGTGTACGCTATGACTTCCGGCGTGAATATTTCGCTCGTATCAAATATGAAAGAAATGCCTGCCATTGCTTATCTTGGCTCAGGATATATCGGTGGTTTTCTGCCGATGACGTTTCTGGTATTTATTGTCCTGGCAGTCATTACGGAACTGTATGCGCGGAAGTCTGCGAATATGCGAAAGGTCTACTATACGGGAAGCAACGAACAGGCGGCAGCATACTCGGGAATCAAGACAAAACGGGTAAAAATTGCGGCTTGTATGGCTTGCAGCACGATGGCCGGTATCGCAGGGATTATTTATATGAGTAAATACTCTGGTGTGGCAACCAGTGCCGGGATCGGGCTTGAAATGACCGCACTTTCAGCAGCAGTCATCGGCGGCGTCAGTATGAATGGAGGAAAAGGTACCATCGCAGGAGGGTTGCTGGGATTGTTGTTTATCGTTCTCATCCAGGATGCGATGAACTTGTTTTCCGTTCAGGCGTTCTGGCAGGATTTGATCCGTTATTTGATCGTTTTACTGGCTGTTATTTTAGATGTGCTTCAGGAACGGGCTCGCAAGAGGAAGAATTCCTGATTCTATTTTAGATGTTTATTAGGAGATTTGACTTATGTATGAGAGTGATAAAATTCAGATCATTGACGTGGCGAAAGAAATCAAGCGAGTCGGTTTGATTCAATTGTCCGGCGGCAATGTCAGCGTGCGGAAAGAAAACGGCGATATCATCGTGACTCCTTCCGGGATGCCCTATGAGACAATGACAACGGATCAGATTCTTGTTCTGAATAAAGAAGGGGTGATCATCGAAGGTAATTTGAGACCGTCTGTTGATACCGTAGCAATTCGATACATATTTGATCACTGCCCGGAGGTAAACGCAGTGATTCATACACACCAGCCTTATGCCACTGCAGTCGGGCTGATCGGAGATGAGCTTCCAGCCTGCTGTACGACCCTGTGCAACGTTTGTCTGGGAGCGGTACCCGTCGCTGATTACGCCAATGCAGCAAGTGAGGATATGGGGATACAGACAGTAGAGAATCTGAATGGGAAACGTGCGGTCATCCTGAAATATCACGGTGTGATTTCTGTTGGGCCAACGCTCAAAGACGCAGAGTATGCGGCGATTTATCTGGAGGATGCGGCAAAATTATACTTGGCGGCAAAGGCGGCGTCAAACAACGGAGTCATTTCGATCATGACCGAAGCGCAAGCGGAAGAGTCTGTGAATACCCATAAAACTTACGGACAGAGAAAGCTATAGTTTGGGAATTTAGGAAGTGGAAATTGAGATGAAAAGAAGGCTATGGTTGATTCTTGGTGTGTCAGGAGCGCTCATTACCAGTTATACAGCGCTGTTCCTTCTGCAATCAGGAGCAGCGGAACAAACCATTCATGATCCGGTGATTCTCAAAACAAATGAGAATGAATACACCGAGAGCGAGGTTCGTGCGCGGATGGCGCTGTATTGTCAGAAATACTCTTTTTCGATGGAACAGCTTCATGATGATCCCGCGTTTTGGAATCAGATGGTGGATGACATCGTGTATGAATATGCAAGCTCAGAGATTGCTCGTGAACTCTGTATTCAAGAGGAGCCGGGAGTGCTCAATGAGACGGAGCAGAAGGAAGCACAGGCGTATTTTGACACTCTTTTAGCAGATATTGATGGGATGGGTGAGTCACAAAACAGCTATTTAGAAAAGCTTGGGTTCACGCAGGATACACTCTGGACACTTTCAGAAAATCAGGCCTATGCAGCCAGACTTTTGAATTACTGGTCACAGGATCTGGTGCACTCCGGCGATGCGTCAAAGAAGAACTATGAGGATCTGCTGAATTATACACGCAGGATGTGGGATGAGATCCACGCGCGCGTGGATCGTGGAGAATATGTAATCAATCAGTCTCCGCTGCTTCAAGTTGTTACTACCCAAAAGGAGGAATAAAAAATGGGAATCAAAGGAAAGAATGTGCTGATTACAGGAGGCACAAGTGGATTTGGTAAGGCTACAGCATATCTGATGCTGAGTCAGGGTGCCAATGTCATCATCACCGGGAGAAAAGAGGATACTCTGAAACAGGCGGTGAGTGAGCTTGGCAAGGTTGATTCCTTCTGTGCCGATGTGGCAAAACCATCAGACTGGATGAACCTATATGAATATATTCAGACAAAGTATGGAAAGCTTGATATTTTAGTCAACAATGCAGGTTCAGGAATTGTGGTCAAAGAGCTTGCCGATCAAACTTTGGAGGAAATCCATCAATGCGTTGAAACAAATCTGATGGGCTGTATTTATGGAATCCATTATTTTGCACCGATGCTGAAAGAACAGGGTGGAGGGACCATCATCAATGTCTCTTCCGTTTGTGCCAGACATTCCTGGCCAGGGTACTCTGTCTACGCAGCAGCAAAAGCAGGCGTATTAAGTCTTTCAAAGAGCGCTTATGTGGAACTGCAAAAGGATCGGGTCCGTGTAACTTGTGTAATCCCGGGCGCTGGGGCAACGAACTTTCAAATCAATGCACAGGAATCGCCAATGGCCCAGTCGCCTGATAATCTAAAAGCAGAGGATATGGCAGCAGCAATTTGCAATATCTGCGCCCTGCCCGATCATGTGGTTGTAGAGGAAATCACGGTATGGGGTATGTCTCAGGTGGTCAGCCCCCTCTAGCGTCCAGGAAGGAGAGAATTGACTTGAGCAACCTGAGAGAATTACCGCTAGGATTGTACGAGAAGGCGATCAGCAGCAAGCTGAGCTGGAAAGAAAAGTTGAAACTGGCAAAACACAGCGGATTCGATTTCGTCGAAATGAATGTAGATGGGACTCCTGAAAGGATGAAAAGACTCTACTCTGATGAGACTGTGCTGGAAGTACGTCGCGCGGTGGAAAGCACTGGGATTCCAATCCACACCATGGCGCTGACAGCGAACCGCATTTTCCCTTTGGGCAGCGAGGATGCTGCAATTCGCAGTAAGGGGTTGGAACTTGTGGAACGAGCAATTTGTTTTGCTTCAAAAACTGGGATTCGTTTAGTCCATCTGGCGGCCTATGACGAGCATGGAGCGCACCGCAATGAGACTACAGAAGCTATTTTTTTCGATTCCATGGAAAAATGCATTGCTTTTGCAGCACGACATGGTGTGATTCTTGCACTTGAGACAATGGATACATATTTTATGGGATGTTGTGAAAACATCATGTCACTCTGTGAAAAGATTGACTCCCCTTTTCTTCAGTGTTATGCGGATGTTGGCAATTTGTCAGCATCAAAAGTTGATCTTGATAAGGATTTGAGAATTGCAAACAGGCATATTGTGGGTGTACACTTAAAAGATACCAGGCCGGGGGTGTATCGAGATGTCCTTTTCGGCCACGGCACAGTGAATTTTGACACATGTCTGGATATTTTAAAGAAAATTGATTATCAAGGGTTTCTGATTGCAGAGATGTGGAGCTATGATGAGGCGCAGTTTCATTCCTATCTCAAGGAAGCAAATGAATTCCTGAGGAATAAGCTGGCAAATTACTGAAGGGGAGAAACGTTATGATGCAGTATTTGATGGGAATTGACGTTGGAGGGTCTGTAGCAAAGGCCGCAATTTACGATATCAGGGGGAAAGAGATTTGCTCAGCGGGAAAAGCGATGGATACACAGACTCCTCAGCCGGAATACTGTGAGCGAGATACGGAACAGATCCGCAGCAGTATTTATGACGCTGTCGCGGAAGTGCTGAAAAACTCGGGGGTGAATGGAAAAGAGATTGCAGCCATCGGTGTAACCGGGCAGGCGAACGGTCTTTACATGTTTGACCGGAACGGAAGCCCCACTTATCCTGCAATCCTGAGCAGTGACATGCGGGCGAAGGAGTTTGTCCGAAAATGGAATGCAACCGGTATTCTTGATGAGATCATACCGAAAACCCGTCAAATATTATGGGCAGGGCAAACACCGGCGATTATTGCATGGTTTGCAAGCAATGATCCTGATACCCTTGAGAAAACAGACGTCTTTCTCACTGCTAAGGATTATGCCAGGTTTCTTTTGACCGGCAATTTCAGTCTGGAATGTACAGAAGCCTCTTCCATGAGCTTGATGGATCTTGAGACACGCAGGCTCAGCAGTGAGATTATGCAAACACTTGGGATTGAACATTATGAAAACAAATTCCCGACTCAAATTTTAGAGAGCACCGAAATCGGTGGATTTGTGACAAATAGTTGTGCGGAGCGTACAGGGCTGATCGCCGGAACGCCTGTTGTAGGTGGACTGATTGATACCGTTGCATGCATTATTTCTCAGGGTGTTGTGCAGGAAGAGCAGCTTGGTATGATTATTGGCACTTGGGGTGTCAATGCATTTATTACAAAACGGCCGCTCTATTCGAAGAACATTTTCAGTGCCTTTTATTACTGCTTGCCCGGATATCATATCATTTTGGAGGGAAGCTCTACTTCTGCAACAAATCTTGAATGGTTCATAAAGACATTTTTGAAACAAAACGGCATGCAATTTTGCGGATATGAGAAGCTCAATGAGATGATTGCCACTGGCAAAGAACAAAATCATTTGATTTTTCTCCCGTTTCTGTTTGGTACCAATGTCAGCATTGATGCGACCGCGGCGTTTGTGGGGCTGGATTGCAGCCATGGCATACAGGACTTGCTGCGTGCGATCTACGAAGGTGTGGTTTTCTGTCATATGTACCACATCGACCGGCTGATGGAATTTCGTGATAAGCCGCAAGCAGTACGGATTTCTGGCGGCGGAGCACGTTCTGAAGTATGGATGCAGATCTTTGCAGATGCCCTTGGACTCACCGTGGAGGTTTCAGAAGCACAGGAACTCGGAGCATTGGGGGCTTCTATGGCCGCAGGCGTGGGTGTAGGCATTTTCAAAGATTTTTATGAAGCTGCTGCCGAATTGACTAAGATTAAAAAACGATATGAGCCTGCCGCAGAGAAGCATTCCTATTATCAGCGTAAATATGCAATTTACTGCAAGCTGATAGAAGCACTTGATCCGATCTGGAACGAACTGAGCGGTTTGGAGTTACGGGGCTGATTCGGGAGCTGATCAGTCTGGATTCTCGAGGCTGATCCGGGATCAAAGCAATTCATACGGTTTCGTAAGCAAACATGGAAGGATGAGCGGGTTACTGGAGGTTCTGCTGCATTTATGAAAGTAAATAATATACAAATATAGAATAAAATAGTTGTTATGCTTATGGCTATGGAGCACAGAGCATGATAACTGGAACCGAGAGGTTCCGAAAGGAGCGATTATTTTGAGTGGAAAGAATTCTGATCATGCACCAGATGTTACAAAGAATAGAAAAGATACGATATCAAAAGAACTAAAAATGATTATGTGGCAAATGTGGATTGATATGCATTTGGCACGTTATTTCGAAGAGCGCGTCCAGTGGCTTTTTTCTAAGGGCCTTGTGCATGGTACGACGCATCTTGGCATTGGAGAAGAGGCAACTGCTGCAGGTACCATTGCGGCGATGAAGTCTCAGGACTATGTCTTTGGAACCCACAGGGGCCATAGTCAGGCAATCGCCAAAGGCATCGACGTCAAGTATATGATGGCGGAAATTTTAGCGAGAGAAACCGGTGTATGCAAGGGAAAAGGCGGTTCCATGCATATTGCCGACCCGGATATTCACTATTTTGGTGCAGACGGTGTTCTGGGGGCAAGTGCGGTAATGTGTGTCGGTACAGCTCTGGCCACCAGGAAAAGAAAAGAGGAAGACCGCATCTCCGTTGTCTTCTTTGGGGATGGTACGTCCAATGAGGGGGCCACCTGGGAAGCAATGAATCTGGCAGCAGTATGGGAGCTTCCAGTACTGTTTGTCTGCGTCAACAACACCTACGGTATGTCAACCCCCATTCAGGATGTCATGAAGGATACAGACATCGCAAAGCGGGCTTATCCCTTCGGCATGCCTGCAAAGACCGTCGATGGGAACAACGTTTTAGAGATTTATCATGCCAGCGTGGAGGCCAGAAAATACGTAGCATCGGGCAAGGGACCCATGCTGCTGGTTGAAAATACATACCGAATTTCAGGTCATTCAAAGAGCGACGGAAATCTCTACCGGACAAAGGAGGAGATCGAATCCTGGAAGGAGAAATGCCCGATCAAAGCATTTAGAATGTATCTTATAGAAAACGAACTGTTCACAGAGGAAGAGCTTGACAAAGCGGCCAAAGCTGCTGCAGATGAGATTGAGCAGGCGGAGGAATTTGCCAAAGCCAGCCCAGAGCCATCCTTCGACGATCTAATGAACGACGTATATGCTTAAGGGGGAGGAGAGATTATGATGAAAGAAATTACATATGCTCAGGCAATCAATGATGCCATGTGTGAAGAAATGATTCGGGATGAGACTGTTTTTTTTATGGGCGAAGACATTGCCGAATACTGCGGTGCATTTGGAGTATCGCGCGGAATGCTTGAAAAGTTTGGGAAAGATCGTATTATGAATACTCCGATTTCTGAACAGGCTTTCGTGGGGGCTGGAATCGGCGCTGCTATGGTAGGGATGCGTCCCATCGTCGAATTGATGTTCTCGGATTTTATGTGTGTTTGCTTTGATGAACTCGTCAATGAAGCGCCGAAAATGCGCTTTATGTTTGGAGGAAAAGTTAAGGTACCCATGGTTATGCGTACGCCGTCAGGCGGCGGAACTGGTGCAGCTGCTCAGCACTCTCAAAGCCTTGAGGCTTGTCTTGCTCATTTTCCCGGATTGAAGGTTGTGATTCCGTCTACCCCATATGATGCCAAGGGTCTGCTGAAAACAGCGATTCGAGATGACAACCCTGTTATGTTTCTTGAGCAGAAGACGCTGTATCGTACGAAAGGTATGGTACCGGAAGAGGAATACACCATTCCCCTTGGGGTTGCCGATGTAAAACGAAGCGGTACCGATTGTTCCATCATCACATACGGACGAATGGTTCAGATGAGTCTTGAGGCCGCCCAGAGGCTTATGGAAGAAGGAATCAATGTGGAGGTAGTCGATATCCGTTCTCTGGTGCCTCTGGATCATAAGACAATCATCGAGTCTGTTCGTAAAACAAGGCATGTTCTCATTGTTCATGAAGCGGTACAATTTGGTGGGTTCGGCGGAGAAATCGCAGGGCAGATCGCCGACAGCGAAGCCTTTTACTATTTAGATGCGCCGATTCGCAGACTGGGCGCATTGAGCTGCCCCATTCCCTTTAATCCAAATCTTGAAAAAGCGGTTTTCCCTACAGTAGAAAAGATCGTTGCCCAGGTCAAGAGCCTGCTGTAGCGGTCACGAGAGGAGAGAACAAAATGATAGAAGTTTTTATGCCCAAAGCAGGCATGGATATGAAGGAAGGAACGCTCCTCCGTTGGTTGAAAAACGTGGGGGATCACGTTGAACTGAATGAACCGATTATGGAAATTGAAACCGATAAGATCAATATGGAGGCAGAATCTCCAGGTACCGGGATTCTCCTTGCGAAACTCATTGAGAATGGAGCAACGGTACCGGTTCTGCAAACAATCGGATATATTGGCGAGCCTGATGAAACGATCCCACAAAAGACGCAGGATCTACAGGAAATCACAGGCGGACACGACGCGGTTCAAACTGCAGATAGTACGGTAGATGGCGCAACTGCGGGAAATTCAGTTGATGACAACACAGCATGCAATACAGTTGATGGCAGTGGAGCTAGGAATGCTGTTGATTGTGCCGCTCCCGGCAATACAGCTGCGGCTGGGGCACCGCCTGCCGCAACACCTTATGCAAAAAAGCTTGCGAAGGATGGGGGAATTGCACTGGAATCCATTCTGCCTTCCGGTACGCTGCGCGAAATCAAAGGGAGAGATGTACTTGCCGCATTGGAGAAGCATCCGGGGACAGCAACACCTCTTGCCAGAAAATATGCTGAGGTGGATGGTGTCAATCTTGACCATATTTCAGGTTCTGGGTTTGGAGGGAAAATTCGAAAGGAAGACGTTCTTGCTGCTGAAGCCACTACGGGCTCCTTCGCCACAACAAACTCCTCAGACACTGCATATTCCAATGTCTCCGCAGATGTTCCGGAAATACAGAGAAATCTGCGTTCCGTTGAAAACCGCCGTCCCGTTCAGGGAATGCGTAAGGTTGTCGGGGAACGAATGTTTTCAAGCTACAGTCAGATTCCCACGGTCATGCAGAGCATGCGTGTCGATCTTACTGAATTGTTGGAACTGCGGGTGAAGATTAATAAAAACCGTGAGAAACGGATCTCCGTGAATGACTTTGTGTTGAAGGCAACCGCAATTGCAGTGAAAGAGCTTGCTCCTTGTCGTACGGTAATCATCGGAAATGAATTTGTTACTTACAAAGAGGCGAATATCGGATTTGCCGTCAGTGTTGAGAATGGTTTGTTTGTACCAGTGATCCACAACGCTGACCAGCTTTCTCTGCTCCAAATTTCAGAAAGGGCAGCCGTGCTGGCAGAACACGCGAGAGCGGGAACCATTCTTCCTGACGAGTATTCCGGCGGGACTTTCTCAGTTTCCAATATGGGGATGTATGATGTATACGAATTTACACCGATCATCAATCAGCCTGAGTGCGGTTTGCTGGGCATTGGCGGGATTCATGATGAATTGTTACTTAAGGCAGGGGAATTGATCAGCAGAAAAATTGCACTTCTTTGCATGAGCTATGATCACCGTATCATGGATGGAGTTGGAGCGGCTAAAATGAAACTCCGCGTGAGAGAGTTGCTTCAAAATCCGGTGGAGTTATTAATGTGAAAGAGGGTGATCATATGATGAAACCATTTGATGTTGCTGTGATCGGAGGAGGTCCCGCAGGTTATGTTGCTGCAATCCGGGCCGCCCAGCTTGGAGGAAGCGTCGTACTGTTTGAAAAAGATGTCCTTGGAGGCACTTGCCTCAATCGAGGTTGTATCCCTACAAAGACTTATCTGAAAACCGGAGAGGTAATTCATGCCATAAAAAATGCATCAGAACGCGGAATCCGCAATCATCCTGACGCCGAGGTTGACATGGAAAGGGTTGTAAGTCATAAAAACAAAATCGTAGGACAGTTGACCGGCGGAGTTGCTTCTCTTTTGAAGTCCAACGGTGTAACCGTCATATATGGTACTGCCGTACTCAGCAGTAGGCGGCATATCCTTTGTAATGGCAACACCTTTGAGGCAAAATCCATTATCCTATGCGGAGGTTCTGTTTCGAGCCAACTTCCAATTAAGGGAATCATAAATCCAAAAGTAATGTCGAGCACCGAGCTTTTGAACCTGGCTTTACTTCCGAAGAGACTGGCAGTGATTGGTGGCGGTGTAATCGGGTGCGAAATGGCTTCTGCGTTTCAATCCTTCGGGAGTCAGGTTACCATACTGGAAGCAATGGATTGTCTCATCCCCATGATGGATCAGGAGCTGGCTAAGTCTTTGGAAAAAGATCTGAAGCAGCAGGGGATTTCATTGCTGCTCTCTAAAAAAATTACGGAGATCATTGATGAAGGATCTTCCGTCTGCATTTGCTGTGAGGACGGAACCAGTCTGGAAGCAGATATCATTCTTCTCTCTGTTGGACGAAAATCTGATTTGGAATGCCTTGGTGCATTAAAGGATCAGATTCTGGTCGAGGGTGGAAAAATTGTTGTCGATGAGTATATGCGCACAAATATTACAAATCTATATGCCGCAGGAGATATCAACGGCAGACTCATGCTGGCTCACGCTGCCTTTAAAATGGGAGAGACGGCGGCCGAGAATGCGATGGGTCACAATGCGCGCTGCAGACTTGATTTGGTACCCTCCTGCGTTTATACCCTGTCACAGGTAGCTTCCGTCGGACTGACGGAGGATGGCGCAACAGAAACATTTGGAAGAGATGCAATCAGCGTGGGCCGTTTTCCATTGATTGCAAATGGACGCGCACTGGCAGGCGGTGAATCTCAGGGATATGTTAAGGTTGTAGTGCATAAGAAGTATTCTGAGCTATGCGGTGTTCATATTTTTGGCGCACATGCGGCGGAAATGATCGCAGAGCCCGCCGCATTGATGGCAGCAGAGATTACTGTCTTCGAAGCAGCAAATATGATCCATGCCCATCCGAGTTTTTCCGAAGCATTTATGGAGGCTTGCGCAGACGCGTTGGGACGCTGCATTCATCTGCCCAAGAGGGGTTGATGTGAATCTTTGTGTTCAATAAATTAAAGAATAGTCAGAAACCTGAGAATCTATAAGCTAAAACAGAAGGAACGAAGGAATTATTTCGAGGCATTGCAAAACATTGTGCAGTGCTTCGAATTTTTTTGTTATAATTAAATCCAGTTGAAACCATTATAATAACTGAATTATCAAAATTGTCAAAAGGAAGCTGTGACAAGATTGGTTTTCTTTAAATTGCATATCGTTACTCTTGCGTTTACTATTAGGGTAAAATAAAAAGGAGGTAAAGCTATGAGTAATGTTAAAGCCGAAACGGTTGCGAACAAAAAGTCAAATTTTAAGGCTAGTACGCAAAAATTCGGGGGCTTCATGGCCGGTATGATCATACCGAATATCGGAGCGATCTTGGCTTGGGGTATTATTACAATGTTTGTTATTCCTACGGGATGGACCCCAAATGAAAAACTCGCCGTAATGGTCGGACCTATGATTAAATGGTTGATACCAATCCTGGTTGGGTTCACAGGCGGCAGACTGGTACATGGGATCAGAGGCGGTGTCGTCGGTGCGATTGCGACATGCGGTATTATTGTAGGTGCTGATATTCCAATGATCCTTGGTGGTATGATTATGGGGCCTTTGGGCGGCTGGATCATCAAGAAATTTGACCAGCTCGTTGAAGGCAAAATCCGTACAGGATTTGAAATGCTTGTGGATACTTTCTCGGCTGGTATTCTGGGCGCGCTTATTTCTATATTTGCGTTCCTGGTGGCTGAGCCAGTCGTAACTGCAATTTCCACAACTTTAGGAAGTTTTGCTGAGGCAGTAACAGCCGCAGGACTCCTTCCGCTCATCGCCATTGTTATTGAGCCTGGAAAGATTCTGTTCCTGAACAACGCGATCAACTTCGGTGTTTTAGGACCTCTAGGAATCCAGCAAGTAACAGAAATGGGCAAATCGGTATTCTTCCTGCTGGAAAGCAATCCAGGTCCGGGTATGGGTATCCTTATGGCATACTGTATCTTCGGAAAGGGCGCGGCAAGACAATCAGCTCCCGGTGCAGCAATCATTCATTTCCTCGGCGGTATTCATGAAGTATATTTCCCATACATACTCATGAAGCCCATTCTCATCCTCGCTGCCATCGGCGGCGGAATCAGCGCCAATTTCACCTTCGTATTATTGAATGCTGGACTGGTTGCTACTCCATCTCCCGGAAGTATCTTTGCACAGATGGCTATGTCTCCAAAAGGCGGCCACCTGCCGGTACTTGCAGGAATTGTAGTGGGCGGAATTGTATCCTTCCTCATCGCTTCTGTAATCCTTAAGAGAGATAAGTCCATGGGAGAAATGGATCAGGATTCTCTTGCGCTGGCGAAAAATTTAACTGCCATGATGAAAGCAGAAAGCAAAGGACAGCAGATTTCAAATGCAAGTGCACCAGCATTAAACACAAACGTACCTAAAATGATTATATTTGCATGTGAAGCTGGTATGGGATCCTCCGCTATGGGAGAATCCATTCTAAAGAAAAAGATTAAGGAAGCGGGGCTCGCAATAGAGGTAAAACACTCAGCGGTAAATGCAGTGCCTGCTGATACAGAGGTCATCTTTACGCAGGAAAGCTTGGCAGGAAGAGCAGCCCAGGTTGCACCAAATGCGGAAATCGTTACGGTAAAGAATTTCCTCGAACAGACTGCTTACGATGAATATTTGAGCAGATTCAAGAAATAATCGTTACCGAAAAAGAAGTAAAACCTTCTGGGTTAGTGGCTCTGGGCTCTGAATTATGAGTCTGGAGCCACTGACAATATGAAGAATGGGGTGTGAACGGTATGGATGCTTTTACTGTCAGACAGAAGTTCATATTAAGCAGTCTGATTGAAAAAGGTCCTTTATCTATAAAGGATCTGTCTCAACAAATTGATGTCAGTGATCGTACGATTATGCGTGAGCTGGCCACCATCAATGACTGGCTGAAGAAACACAAGCTGCATATCTTCAAAAATGGTGACAATTTAGTGATTCGTGGCAATCAGAGTGATCTAGAGGCAATACGAAAACGATTCGATGGGATTCCGCCTTTATGGCTGCTTACCCAAGAGCAGAGACAGGTTTTGATTACAGCACAGCTGCTCCTTTCCAAGGAGCCAATTAAATCAGCATATTTTGGCAGTCAATTCAATGTGGTTGAAGGTACAATTATTTTTTATCTCGATAAAATTGAAAGCTGGCTTAGAACAAAAAATTTGAAACTAATTAGAAGAAGAGGTTATGGTCTTGAGATTATTGGCTCCGACTGGAGCAAAAGAAATGCTTTTGCCGAACTTTTGTATAATTATAAGTCCATAAGCGAGCTTCTGGCGTTTTTGTACGAGGATAACAACGATTACTCTCTTCATGCCTTTTTTGAAGTTACTTTTGGTAAAAAGCTTGTCGCGAGCGTAAAAGGTATGATGAAGCAACTATATTCTGAAAGCAGAATGCTGAAGGACAATGATGTAGATAATTTCAGTACATTCATTCATTTATTGCTGGCCATTGAAAGAACCCGCAGCAATATGCCGATAGAATTGCCGGAGGATATCGTAAAGGACACTTTATTCATGAATGATTTCTCCATCATAAAAGATTTAAAGAATGTACTGCACGAAAATGAAATTGAGCTTCCTGAAAGTGAGCTTGCCTATCTTGCAATTCACCTGATGGAGGATAGAAATATATATAGCGATGACACTATACCGAAAGAACTGGGCTTTGATCTGGAAGATGCGGTTCATGAGATTGTATCCATCACAAGCAAACGGCTGAATATTCCCATCGCTTGTGACAATCAGCTGATCAGCGGTCTGGGGCAGCATATCAATCCGGCATTATACAGATTGACTATGGGTCTTGAGGTGAGAAATCCAATCATCAACGATATTAAAGAATACTACAAAGAACTATACGAAGCAGTGGATTATGCATGTAAGGTGGTTTTTTCAAAATACAACCTGATCCTTCCTACGAATGAAGTCGGTTATGTTACGATGCACATCGGTGCGGCCATCGAACGGCACCATGGGATAGAAAGCAAACTCCGTGTTCTGGTGATCTGCCCCAATGGGATTAGTACAGTAAAAATTCTATGCGGCAAGTTAAAAAGTAAATTCCCTGAAATTGACGAGGTTGATGCCTGCTCACTGAGAGAAATGGATGAGAAAATAAAAGAGAACTACGATATTGTGTTATCGACGGTAGATGTCAGTAAAAAGTCAGCAAGTGAGATCCTGTTCATATCTCCGTTTCTGCCAAGCAAGGACATTGAGAAGGTAGGAGTGTTGATCAAGAACAAAATGGGGGAGGGCAGCGGTCTGAAAAAATCCAGACCGGCAGGCTTCTATGCTGCAAATGCTGAGGCTGAGGCTGAGGCAGACTTTGATGCGGCAGACAAAATGTTCCAGAATTTTAAGCTGAAAACCGTTGCCTCTGATGACATCCGAAGTACCATAAGAGAAATTATACTGGAGCTGAGCGATGCCGGTGTGATTGCTGGGCCGGAGCGTGTTGAAAATCAAATATTAAAGAGAGAATCAAAAGGAAGCGTGGTTATTCCAGGAAGCCATGTGGCCTTGGTTCATATAAGAACAGAGGAAATTGATGCACCTTTTGTTGGAGTCTTCCGCTTGGAACACTATATACAAATGAAAAGTGCGGGTTTCTCTGTTGAAAATGTTGATACCATCTTGGTTATGTTAGCAAGAAAGAATGAGAAGGATTTTATTCTGGAAATGCTCGGAAAAATCAGCGCTTCGCTGGTAGAGAGCGAACAAGTAATCAATGTTTTGAGATTGGGAGATATCGCAGACATTAGAAATGAATTAATAGAAATCATCAACAGGGAGGAACGCTTATGAACAAGTTTATTTTAAATGAAGGAAATATTTTACTAAACGTTGCAGCAGAGGGAAAGTATGAAGCAATCGAAAGAACTGGAAAACTCTTGGCAGCAAATGGTTATGTTGAGCCTGATTATATAGAAGGCATGAGAAAGAGAGAAGACGAAGTCACAACCTACATTGGGAACGGAATTTCCATTCCTCATGGAACCTCTCAATATGTCAATTCTATCAAAACATCGGGCATTGTAGTTCTTCAGTATCCTGAGGGTGTGGATTTCGGCGAGGGAAATGTAGCATACATTCTGATTGGCATTGCAGGGAAAAACGATGAGCATTTGGAAATCCTTTCAGCCATTGCGCTCGTCTGTCAGGATGAAGACAATGTAAGCAAGCTCAGGCATGCTGCCACCAAGGAGGAAATCATTTCGATCCTGACTGAAGGAGATGAATAGATGATCAAAACGGTTACGTTAAATCCTGCCATCGATAAAACAGTGGAAATCAGAGATTTTAGAGTAGGTGAGGTCAACCGAATCACCTCGGTGAGACTGGATCCGGGGGGGAAAGGTATCAATGTAGCAAAAACGATTAAAGCGCTGGGCGGCAGCAGCGTTGCTACAGGTTTTCTTGCCGGGAGAAACGGCCAATTTATTAAAGAACGTCTTGAGGATTTGGACGTTGCTAATGATTTTCTCTTTGTAAGAGGAGATACCAGAACAAACCTGAAGGTGGTTGATCGCTTAAACAGTACCAATACGGATATCAATGAACCGGGCCTTATTGAGGTGTCGGAAGATGACTTACGTATGCTGGAACACAATTTATTCTCTGATATGAAAGACGGAGATCTTTTGGTTTTGTCAGGGAGTATTCCAGCAGGAGTCTCTTCGGGAATCTATCGAGAATGGGCAGAGAAAGCAAAAAAAATTGGAATAAAAGTGTTTTTAGATGCTGACGGATCAAGTTTTGAGGAAGGCATTAAAGGAAAACCTTATCTGATCAAGCCAAATCTTGAAGAGCTGGAGCGTTTGCTAAGCAGGAAGCTCAGCAGCAGGGAAGAGCTCCTGAGTGCAGGTCGCTGCATGCTTGATATGGGTATTGAAATCGTGGCAATTTCCCTTGGAGCCGATGGAGCCATATTTTTTTATGGGGAACAGGTCATTTTTGCGAACGGTCTTAAAGTAGATGTGAAAAGCACCGTTGGTGCCGGTGATGCTATGGTTGCTGCTTTGGCTTTCGCCATCTCAAGAGGAGATTCCTTTGAAAAGGCGGTTGTTCTGTCAGTCGCTTCCGGTACCGCGAATGTTGCCTGCGAGGGTACTCAGCCTCCTAGCCGGGATGCGGTAGCTCAATATGAAGCGCAAGTAGAATTGAACGATCTATAGCATTGGCAAGCCAGTCATGGTTGAATTCCAGGAAACAACATGCAGGCTGATTGAATGAACAGGAGGACAGTAATATGGAAACAAGAGCAGTGAGATTATATGGCGCAAATGATTTACGGCTTGAAACGTTTGAACTGCCAGAGATAAAGGATGACGAGATTTTGGTTGAGCTTATCTCTGACAGCGTTTGTATGTCTACATACAAAGCGGCGATACTAGGAAAAAAACATAAGAGGGTGCCCCAGGATGTGGATGTGAATCCTATCATCGTCGGCCATGAATTTGCAGGCAACATTGTTAAGGTTGGCGCAAAGTGGAAGGATCAATTCAAAGAAGGCTCAAAATTTGCACAGCAGCCGGCATTAAATTACAAGGGATCCATGTGGTCACCGGGATACTCTTATATGTATTTCGGAGGAGCTGCCACCTATAATATCATCCCTCAGGAGGTTATGGAACTTGGGTGTCTGCTGAACTATGACGGTGAGACCTATTATGAAGCATCTTTGGCAGAACCAATGTCCTGCATCATTGGAGCCTTTCATGCAAATTATCATACTGAAATGGGAAATTATGCCCACAAAATGGGGATTGTAGAAGGCGGGAAAATGGCACTTCTTGCAGCTGCTGGCCCTATGGGACTCGGCGCCATCGACTATGCACTTCATTGTGACAGAAGACCCGGTCTACTTGTGGTAACGGACATTGATGATGAAAGAATTGAGCGAGCAAGGGCAATCTTTCCGGAAGAAGAAGCGCAGCGATGCGGGGTTAAGCTGATTTTCATCAATACTGCGAAAGTCGATGATCCGGTTGACCACTTGAAAGCACTGACCGATGGTGAGGGCTTTGATGATGTCTTCGTATTTGCACCTGTAAAGCCAGTATTTGAACAGGGAGACAGTATTCTCGCCAGGGACGGCTGCCTGAATTTCTTTGCAGGTCCAACAGACACAGGTTTTTCAGCAACACTGAACCTTTACAACATCCATTACGCTTCCACCCATGTAATGGGTACTACCGGGGGGAATACAGACGATCTCATCGAATCTCTCAAAATGACAGAAAAGAAGCTGATTAATCCCGCAGTAATGGTAACCCATATCGGGGGTTTGGATTCTGTAGCGGAAACTGTGTTGAATTTACCGGATATTCCGGGGGGCAAGAAGCTTATTTACACCCATATCGATATGGAACTTACCGCAATAGATGACTTTGAAGAAAAAGGGAAAACAAACCCTCACTTTGCAAAGCTTGCAGAAATCACAGGCAAAAATAAAGGCTTATGGTGTGCGGAAGCAGAGCAATATTTACTTGCAAATTGGAAATCATGAGATCCGAAGCGATCTTATATAGGAGGATGGGAATATGATATCAAAAGTAATCACAATAACAAATAATACGGGACTTCATGCGAGACCTGCATCTGTGTTTGTTTCTACCGCATCAAAATTTAAATCAGAGCTCTTTATCAAGAAGGAAGAAAAGAAGGTAAATGCAAAATCGATTCTGGCTGTACTTGCTCTGGGAATCTCCAAAGGAACCGAGATTACGCTGACTGCAGAGGGTCCGGATGAGGAGGAGGCTGTTGCGGCGATTTTGGCACTGGCTGAGGCAAACTTCAACGAATAATGAATTTGCAAGCTAAAATATGAAAAAAATAGGGAATGAAAAATTGAATGCTGCGTCCGTTGTGGATGCAGCATTTTGGCGTGGGATTAACGTGACAACTCAACTTCAACTTGAATTAATCATACAATAATGTGATAATAATGGTAATGCGACATATTAGAAGAAGGAAAACAAGTTGCAGCGGAGGAAGTATGGGAGATATTTATTCTAACGAAAAATCATATATGAAGGTAATCAATTACATAAAAAGTCTGATCCGTGACGAAAAACTATGCATCGGCGGAAAGCTGCCAGCGGAGCGAGAGCTCTCGGAGATGCTGGGGGTAAGCCGTAACTCCGTAAGAGAAGCTATTCGTACTTTGGACATCATGGGTGTTATCTCCAGTCAACAGGGAGCTGGTAACTTTTTAACAGGCAACTTTGAGAACAATCTGGTGGAATCCATGTCTATGATGTTTCTGCTCAACCAAATCGATTATAAGCAAATCAGCCAGCTGAGAAGAGCTCTTGAGCTGGAAGCCATCATGCTCGCGATTGATAATATTACCGAGGAAGAAATTCAAATCCTCAGGCAGATAATATCCCAACTGGAACTAGAAACAGAAGAAAATAATGTTATTCTGGATAAGAGGATGCACTATAATATCGCCTTGGCATCGAAAAATACATTGATCATCAATATTCTGCAAGCATTGTCTGAAGTTTTGGATAAGTTTATTGTTGATCTGAGAAGGGAGATCCTGAGTCAGGAAGATACCAGAGCGATTTTGAAAGAAGCACACCTTGGAATGGTTGAAAGCCTGATCGAACGGGATAAAAATCTGGCTTATGAATCTATTAACAAACATTTTGGAGTCATCGATTTAAAATTAAATCGAGATGAGTATGAAACGTTGAAAAACAGAGATTGAGAAGCAATTAACATAAAGTATTGTGTTAAAAAAAAGACTATTGTTGACAGGAACGTTTCATGTAAATATAATAAAGCCACAAAGTGGTACTACCAATTTGGACTATTTTGACAAGGAATCGGTGTCGTAAAGCTAACTGTTTTGCAGCACCATTTTTTAGAAGCTAAAAATTGGTAGTACCAATTATAACCCTATTCTTTCAAGAGAGCAAAGGTGAAACGCGTAACTTTGTTCTTGATTCTCAAACGACAGGCAGAATGGAGAAGGTGTGAAAATGATTTTGGAATTTATTTTGGCTTTATTACCGATTATTTGGCTTATTATCGCTCTGACCGCTTTAAAAACTCCTGGATTTAAAGCTTGTTCCATCGCTCTGGCAATCGCATACGCACTTGCCGTGTTTATCTGGAAAATGCCCATTACTGACAGCCTTCGTGCTGTTACGGAAGGGGCTGCCCTTGCACTTTGGCCCATTGTCACGGTTATTATTGCGGCCATCTTTACTTACAATGTCTGTGTTGCCACCGGCAAAATGGAAACCATCAAAAAAATGCTTGGTAACGTGACCATGGACAAACGAATTTTGGTATTGATCATCGCATGGGGCTTTGGAGGCTTCATGGAAGGAATGGCAGGCTTCGGTACTGCAGTAGCCATCCCAGCAAGCATGTTATGGGGACTTGGATTTAATCCTGTATTCGCAGCTATCGTCTGTCTGATTGCAAATGCAACGCCCACAGCCTTTGGATCAATCGGTATTCCTACCACAACATTATCAAAAATTACCGGGCTTAATGTGATTGAACTGTCCACAAATACAGTTACTCTTTTGGCAATCTTCATCGTAATTACACCCTTTATATTAGTCTATTTAACAGGAAAATTAAAAACCGGCAAATCAAAAAATCCATTGAAAGGGATTTTCTTGATCACGTTAATCTCAGGATTCGCGTTCTTGGTTCCAGAATATCTGGTTGCAAGATACCTTGGGGCTGAGCTCGCTGTAGTAATCGGTTCTGTCTGCTCTATGGCAGCTACGATCCTGTCAGCCAAACTCTTTTATCGCGGTGAAGTTCCTCAGGAGTATCTGCTGGAAGGCAGAAAAGCGGAACCTGTATCAAGAAAAGATGCTTTGATCGCTTGGAGTCCTTTTATCCTGATCTTCTTTTTTCTTCTTGGAACTTCAAAATTAATTGCGCCGCTTAATGCACTCCTTGCGACAGTGAAAACAAGCGTAGATATTTATACCGGTGCAGGAGGCACGCCCTATACGTTTTCCTGGCTGGGTACACCTGTCCTGTGGATTTTACTAGCCGCGTTTATCGGTGGGGCAATCCAGGGAATGCGGTTTGGTGAACTGATTACTGTCCTTATCAATACCATACGTCAAATGATGAAAACCGTGATCACAATCATTGCCATTATGGCTACCGCAAAGCTGATGGGTTACAGCGGCATGATCGCTTCTATCTCTGAGGTGTTTGTGTACACCGGGGTTTTCTATCCGTTATTTGCACCGTTTTTAGGTTCCATCGGTACCTTCGTAACGGGAAGCGGCACTTCGGCCAGCGTATTGTTTGGAGGACTTCAATTTGAGACTTCTACAGCGCTTGGATTAAATCAGGCATGGATAACTGCCTCCAACACCGCCGGCGCAGTTATGGCGAAGATGATTTCACCACAGAGCATAGCCGTTGCAGTTGCAGCAGTAAAATTAGAGGGAAAAGAAAACGAACTTCTGAGAGGAACCATTAAATATTTCGTGATATTTGTCCTTTCAGTAGGAGTTCTGACCTTTATCGGATCGAGATTTTTCTTGTAATACAACACATCGACAATCAATCAAATGATAGATATAAAATAATACGACATGAATGGAGGAGAGGAGTTCAATATGAACATTTTAGTATGCATCAAACAGGTGCCTGACAGCAATAAGGTTGAGGTAGACCCAGTAACCGGCGTTCTGAAAAGAAACGGCGTAGAATCCAAAATGAATCCATATGATTTGTATGCCATTGAAACTGCGCTGCGCATGAAAGAGCAATTAGGCGGCACCATTACCGCTATGACCATGGGGCCAAATCAGGCTGCGGGAGTCATTCGGGAAGCCTTTGCGATGGGGGTAGATCATGGTGTTTTAATCTCAGATAGAAAATTTGGAGGAGCAGATGTTTTGGCCACCAGTTATACCATCTCTCAGGGAATTCAAAAGACCGGCACGTTTGATCTGATCTTATGCGGAAAACAGACTACTGACGGTGATACTGCGCAAGTAGGGCCGGAAGTGGCAGAATGGCTTGATATTCCCAGTCTATCCAATGTTTCGAAAATCGTAGAATTAAAATCGGGTTCTATGATCGTCGAAATGGATATGACCCACGACTTGGAAATCGCTGAGATTCAATATCCCTGTTTGCTTGCAGTGGATAAAGACATCTATATTCCCAGATTGCCTTCTTATGTGAAAAAGCAGGAAACGAAAGATCGGGAAATCAGAGTGATCACCTTAGCTGATTTGGAAGATCAGGACGAGAAGCACTATGGTTTGAATGGCTCTCCAACGCAAGTGCAAAGAATCTTTCCTCCAGAGGTGAATACCCATAGGGAAGTCTGGACCGGAGACGGCAATGAGCTGACCACCAAGCTGCTAAACAAACTGAAGGAATTAAAGTTCGCTTAATAAGGAGGAGCCAACAATGGGTAAGTTAATTATAAATCAAGATAAAGTCGGAAATATCCAGGAGCTAATCAGTATCTGTCCTTTCGGCGCGCTGGAAGAAAAGGATCATCAGCTTCAGATTAATGCCGCATGTAAGATGTGTAATTTATGCGTGAAAAATGGTCCTCAGGGGGCTGTCATATATGTCGAAGAAGCTGCTGTATCAGTAGACAAGGATCAATGGAAGGGAATTGCTGTGTACGTGGATCATATTGACGGAGCAATTCATCCTGTTACTTATGAACTGCTTGGAAAAGCGAGAGAACTTGCAGACAAAGTCAATCAATCGGTCTACGCGATTATGATGGGGCAGCATATCGGATCACAATGTAAAGAACTGCTTCATTATGGAGTAGATAAGGTATTTGTATACGATCAGGAAGAACTCGATCGTTTCCGTATGGAGCCTTATACAAAAGTTTTAGAAGACTTTGTGAGAAACATCAAACCGGCAGTGATTCTCATGGGTGCTACACCAGTGGGCAGACAGCTAGCTGCGAGAGCCGCTGCCAAATTAAAGACAGGGCTTACCGCTGACTGTACCATTTTGGATATCAATGAAAATACAGACCTCGTTCAGATCAGACCTGCTTTCGGCGGAAATATTATGGCACAGATTTTGACACCGAATCACAGACCGCAGCTGGCCACTGTACGCTATAAGGTTATGAATGCTCCCAATAGAAATGTTGAAGCAAAGGGAGAAATCATTGAATGCAGTGTGGATGCAAAAGAACTAACCAGCAGAGTCAACGTGCTTGATATCATCGCGAAAGAAAAAGAACAGTTTATTGAAGCGGCAGAGGTTCTAGTGGTTGCAGGACGAGGAATTAAGAAAGAAGAAGATTTGTCAATGCTGGAGGAACTCGCTGATTTACTGGGCGGTCAGATCGCATGTACCAGGCCAGTGATGGAAGCCGGCTGGCTGGATTCCAAGCGCCAGGTGGGCTTAAGCGGAAGAACGGTAAGACCCAAGCTGATCATCACCTGCGGCGTTTCCGGTTCGGTTCAGTTTGCGGCGGGAATGAACAATTCTGAGCAGATCATCGCCATCAATCAGGATGAAAATGCGCCGATCTTTAAAACAGCACATTACTGTATGGTTGGGGATCTTTATGAAATCATACCGGATTTGATCAGCCGGATCAAGGCCAATCAATCAGAGGCCGTATCCAGTTTTGAAACTGCAAATTAGCAGGAATGGAGGAACATATGAGCTACAAAAAATTCGATCAGGAAGACTTAAAAGCAATTCAAGGAATGATAAAGGAAAATGAGCGGATTCTTTTTGGTGAGGAAATCAATGAAGAATACAGCCATGACGAATTGAGCGATACCGCCAGTTTTCCAGACGTCGTTGTAATGGTAAAAACCACAGAAGAAGTTTCTGCTATCATGAAATATGCTTATGAACATACCATTCCCGTTACGCCCAGGGGATCCGGTACCGGACTCGTTGGGGCATCTGTAGCAATGGAAAACGGCATTATGCTGGATACCACCTTGATGAACAGCGTGCTGGAGCTGGACGAAGACAACCTTACGATTACCGTCGAGCCTGGTGTGCTGCTGATGGAACTCGCTGCTTACGTACAGGACAGAGACTTTTTCTATCCTCCCGACCCCGGTGAAAAGTCAGCTACCATCGGCGGGAATATCAGTACCAATGCAGGAGGGATGAGAGCAGTTAAATATGGTGTTACCAGAGATTATGTCCGTGGTCTTGAAGTGGTACTCCCCGACGGAACCGTTGTGGAATTCGGTGGAAAAGTGGTAAAAAACAGCACGGGGTATGCGCTGAAGGACTTAATGGTAGGCTCTGAAGGAACCCTTGGCATCATTACAAAAGCAACCTTAAAGCTGTTGCCTTTGCCGAGAAAAGCCATCAGTCTTCTGATTCCGTTTCCCACACTGGAACAGGCAATCAGGACCGTACCATTCATCATAAAGTCTAAAACCATACCAACGGCCATTGAGTTCATGCAGAGAGAAGTAATTCTGGACGCAGAAAAATATCTGGGAAAGAAGTTTCCGGACAACAGCGCTGATGCATATCTTCTTTTGAAATTTGACGGAAATTCCACAGAGGATATTGAAAAAGATTATGAATCTGTGGCTCAGATTTGCTTAGAGCAGGGTGCCATCGATATTCTGATCTCCGATACAAACGAACGAGAGGAATCCATTTGGAAAGCAAGAGGCGCGTTTTTGGAAGCAATCAAGGGTTCTACAACCTACATGGACGAAGTGGACGTGGTTGTTCCCAGAAGTTCTGTCAATGAAATGGTAGAATACATTCATGGCCTATATAAAGAAGTCAACATCCGTATTAAGAGCTTTGGTCATGCAGGAGATGGAAATCTTCATGCATACATCCTGAAGGATGACTTGACCGAAGAGGAGTGGGAGGAAAAGATGAAAGATGCCATGGATCGGATCTATGGCAAGGCAAGAGCGCTGAGCGGACAGGTGTCTGGTGAGCACGGCATTGGATATGCTAAAAAATCATATCTCATGGAGTCCATGGATCCAGCAACCGTTGAGATAATGAGAGGGATTAAGAAAGCGTTCGATCCGAAAAACATACTGAATCCCCGTAAAGTATGCCAGATATAGCAACTCCAGGCTATTTTTTTAAATGAATGAAACAAACAAGGGAAACGTTGATTCATACCAGGCGCACGCCTGTCATTTAATCAGCAGCGACCCAGAAAAAGACGTGAGAGCGATGGATTCTTACGTCTTTTTCTTTTTTATGAGAGGGGGGAGTATGCGGAATTAAAGAATATTTAGGGAAATCATACCTGTGTCAAAAATGCATTGTTTGAAATGCAATACTGGAGAAATTCCAAAAAATATGCTAAAATAAGCGATAAAGAAAATCTGAGGTTGCTGTTAGAGCAGCCGACTGTTCGCGTTAATCAAATTGCTGAATAAACGCTATATAAATTTGTAAGGATGTTGTGAACATGACGAAACGTGATTTGGGCCTTGCTTTATCCGTTGTAACTCTGTGGGGTGCAAACTTTACTGTGATTAAGCTCGGGCTTTCCGGTGTACCGCCAATGCTGCTGGTAGCGTTGCGGTATATTCTTGCCGCACTGCCTGCGGTCTTTTTTGTAAAGCCTCCGCCGCTGCGCTGGCATACGATCGCGGCATATGGACTGACAGTGGGCGTTGGACAATTTGCTTGTCTTTTCTTTGCAATGAGTAAAGGGATGCCGGCAGGTGTTGCTTCTGTCGTATTGCAGTCACAAGTGTTCTTTACGCTTTTTTTTGCAGCAATTCTTTTAAAAGAATCGATAAAAGGAAGTCAGATGATAGGTCTTGCGGTAGCTGCTTTCGGTCTTTTTCTCATTGGTGGAAATGGAGGAGACGGAGGGACCTTTGCATCAATCCCTAAGGTATCGTTCCTATTGACCGTTCTTGCAGCTGCATTTTGGGGGCTTTCAAACATCATTGTGAGGTTTGCAGACCGCCAGTGTGCATCCAGAGGTGAAAAATTGGATATGCTTAGCTTAGTGGTCTGGTCAAGCTTTGTGCCTCCGATCCCGCTCATTGGGTTTGCGCTGCTGCTTGACCCGCCGAGTACATTACTGAATGCGGTTTTTCATCTCAGCAAGATATCAATCTTCTCGATTTTTTATTTGGCATTTTGCGCCACACTATTTGGCTACTACTTTTGGAGCACCTTGCTTGCGAAATATCCGGCGGCTAAAGTTGCGCCGCTGTCACTGATGGTTCCGGTTACTGGTTTGATT
The DNA here is from genome assembly GCA_015243575.1 of Clostridiales bacterium. NCBI lineage: Bacteria > Bacillati > Bacillota > Clostridia > Peptostreptococcales > Anaerovoracaceae > Anoxybacterium > Anoxybacterium hadale. The sequence continues at coordinate 1,291,592 of CP042469.1, read as the reverse complement.
ACCGCTCAGCTGGTTTTGGGTGAAGCGCTCACAAGGGCCCAATGGTTCGGCTGTGCGACTATATTGATCGGACTCTTAATCGCAAATTCAGCTGAGTTCTTTATAACACGAATCCGCAGGAGGATCAAACAACAGACAGAAAATGATCTGGAAAGGGGATAGCCTGTATTGGACATGGAAACAATCGATATTGTATTTGACCGGGTCTCCTTCGCATATGGAACGCAGGTCGTTTTGAAAGAAGTCAGTCTTACGCTTAAGCAGGGAAATTCCTACGCGCTGATTGGAAAATCTGGTACAGGAAAGAGTACGTTATTGAATCTACTTGCTGGTTTTTTGAAACCGGCAAGCGGCATGATTACCGTCGACGGTGCGGAAATCAGAGGACCGCGAAAGGATACGGGATTCTTGTTTCAGGATCTTGGCCTGTTTCCCTGGCAAACAGTATACGAGGCAGTTTCCATGCCGCTGAAAGTTGGACAAAAAGACCAAGACCACCATTCTCTTGTAATGGAATTAATCAGTGAGATGAAGCTGGAGCGCCATATCAAAAAATATCCTCATGAGCTCAGTGGGGGAGAGAAGCAGCGGACTGCGCTGGCGAGAACACTGATCACCAGTCCGGATTTGCTTTTAATGGACGAGCCAACCTCAGCCCTTGATGCTATGACAAAGGAAGAACTTCAGACGCTTATTTTGCGAGAACAAAAGAAAAGAAAAACCACGTTGGTTTTTGTTACCCATGATATTGAAGAAGCAATACTGTTAGGGCAAACCATCCTAATCATGAATGAAAACGGGACAGTTACGCAAATTAAAAATCAATTTGTTTCCAATGATGGGTCAAATGAGGGTGCGAAAGAACAGCTGGACTTCTATGATGCCTGTATCAAATTGAGAAAGAGACTGAATGACAAGGGGGAATCAGAGAGGAGCGGTACAGTATTATTATGAAATACACAAGGAGAATCACGGAAAGCAAACTCTTGGGATTTATCAGTTTCCTGCTCCTCTGGGAGCTGCTGCATCTTGTTTTGAATACGCATACCGTTCCATCACCTGTTGAGACCATTCTTTTTATGGTTACCGTACTGGTAGAACTTCTAAAGCATTGCTCGGCAAGTGTCTTAAGAGTTGCAGCCTCGGTAGGTGTTTCATTGTTATTTGGTGTTCCGGCTGGAATTTTACTTGGGATCAATCAAACCTGCAGACGGCTTTTTTCACCGCTTGTATACTTTCTGTATCCCATTCCCAAAATTGCATTTCTTCCAGTATTTATGCTGTTGTTCGGGCTTGGAAATACTTCAAAGATCGTTCTTGTGATCTTTATTATCATCTTTCAGATCATGCTGTCGGTAAGAGACGGTGTTGACCAGATCTCTGGGTTATATTTTAAAGTAATGGACAGCCTGTGTGGATCGACTTTGCATCGGTATCGGTATCTGATACTGCCTGCAATACTTCCGCAGCTTTTTACCGGCTTGCGAATCAGCATCGGTATTGCGCTTGCATCGCTGTTCTTTGCAGAGAATTATGCCACAACGTATGGAATCGGTTACTATATTTTAAGCGCATGGACAAAGATGAACTACACTGAAATGTTCAGCGGCATCTTGGCAATGGGTTTCGTAGGAATCCTTCTCTTTCAAATCCTTGATCGGATCGAGGGACGTTTGATCCCATGGCAGAAATAAGCAAGATGAGTACAATCATAAAACGATTCGCGGCATATCTTGAATGAATCTGTATTTCAAAAAAACCTCTCAAAACCGGACGTTGATCTGGCAGGTAATAAGCCTGTCAGACAATTGTGGTTCAGAGAGGTTTTTCTTCAATTTATCAATTGGTAAATAAGCTGTGAGTTTTTTAATATACTCTTGTATTCACACTTATTGAATATAGGTAAAGTCGGTTAGCTCTTCGTAGGAATACACTTTACTGATCTGCCCTTTTTCTTTGGTCCACTGAATGATGTTGTCAAATTGATCCTTCTCAATGATACCGGCATGTTGAAAGTCTCCGTACATTCCAGAGAGATAGTCGCTGATTGATTCCGGAAATTGATATTTCGTCAGGATATCGCTATATTCTTTTACGTCTGTTTCGTTCATATAGTCGACAGCTTTGTTATATCCATGATAGAATGCCTTGATATCTCCGGAGCGATTTGCAACCATGTCCTCAGTAAACAGAAGGGTACCGCCTTTGATACCGGCATCCTTTGAGCTTCCAAGAAGGTGAGCGCCTTGCTTAACCAGCATTCCGGCCTGCGGTTCAGTGTAAACAACTCCGTCAATCTGATTGGACATAAGGGCTTCTGTTCTTCCCGCAAAGGATGGGATTTCAACGATTTCATAAGTGAATTCGTTTTCCTTTGCAAACTGATCCATGATATACTCCAGAATAAAGTTGGGAACGAGAGAGATTCGCTTCCCGCTCAGTCCTTCCATTGTCGTAATGCCGGAAGCAGGGGAGGAGAGAATTTTAAAGTCTTCGGCGATATCCGATGTGATCTTCATTGGAATTCCTCTGTCAACGAAAGATGCTCCCGTCATGACATCGCCGATGGCAGCATCCAGCTCTTTTGCCTGAACTGCAACATTTCGATCCCCAGGGGATGCAAAGGCCTTGATGTTTACCTTCACGCCAGCCTCTTCAAAATATCCATTCTCTTTTGCAATTATAATCGGAATCGCTGATTCAGCAGGAAGAATGCCTATATTGAATTCCTGTCCAGAGGGTGCATCCTGTGGTGACTGATTTGCTTCTGGTGTGCTGCTCTTCTCATCGCCTGCTTTGCCGCAAGCTGTGAGAAGAATCATTCCCAAAATTATGATTAAGATGGTAAATTTGTTTTTCATGGTTTGTAAGTACTCCTTATTATAAAAATTTTCTGTAAGCGTTATTTTTTTCATGCTTGTTCTATTTCGTCATTGCCTGTTTGACGCCTCTTTATTCAATGATTTCCTTAAAACCTTCTAAACTAAGAAAATATGGGACTACATTCCGCTTTAGAAGCATAGGATCTGTGCTTTTATCATTTTTGCCGCCCTGGCTTGTGAAAGCTAGTCGAAATCCTTTCTTTCGAAGCAAATCAACATTTCTTTCCTCATAGAGACCAAATGGATACGCAAAAACATCTCTGTTGTCCAGGATGCCGATGGCGTTGCATCGATCAAGGTCTTGTGAGAATTCATCATCTGCTGCCTCCATCACTTTACTGACGGCAGTGCCTGTCCTCGTATGGAATTGATCGGTATGATTTGCGTATTCAAAGACATCATTCATATCAATGAGCTCAGCTTCCGTAAGGCAGATGGATTTTTCTGGTGTAAATGGTTTTCTGTCTTCATTCAGCCAACCGCTGACCACAAATGAAACCGCATGAAAATTGTATTGTTTTAAAATGGGATATGCGAAGAACGATAGTGACTGATAGCAGTCATCAAAAGTAAGCAGCACTGATTTTTCCGGCAGAGCTTCTTGCTGATCATAATAGGACTTTACTTCATCCAGAGTCAAGGTATGATAATGGTTTTGATAGAGATATTCCATCTGTATGGCAAAATCCTCTGCGCTGACGAAAAGCGGGGGAGGTAATTGATCCTCATACTTTTGTCTGACTTCAATGGGTGATGGCAGGCCGAATTCATACGTCTCCTTGCTTCTTATCTCATGATACATTAGGGCTGTAAATGACATTACTTGTGATCTCCTGTATGATTTTTCTATTTATGATTTTTAAAACAATAATAAATATATCACATTTCATGGAAAAAAACCTAATTAATTTATTGAAATGAGGCTGCTTATTCATCAATAGCATAAAACTGCTATTGATTTAACCCTTTCATTATCAATATTTATTAGTATCATGATGCAACAACCTTATCTTATACATATTATAGAAATGAACCTTATTTTAGGATCATCAAATTTGTGAAAGTAGGATGAATAATGAGCGATATTGCTTTACAAGTTACACGATTACCGGGAGGTACTGTATTTTCGGGAGTGAACGTAGTTTTCGATCAGATATTATTCTCTGCCGGAAATATCAGTTATAACCCTGGTACAGGTGTGATAACGTTTAATGAAGTCGGTAGATATGTTATAAACTGGTGGGTTGCGACTCAAACATCCCAATCAATCAATGGTTCTGCATTCTCCTTACGATCGTCCCAGGGAGACGACATTGTTGGAAATTCTCCAATTAAAACAGGAGAGGTAAGTGGGGTTGGCATTATTGAAGTGGTTTCAGCACCAGTGACTTTATCATTAGTCAATACGAGTACCGCGGAGGTATTCTACTCAGCAATTGTCCCGCTTTCGGCGTCTCTCATCGTTGTTCAAGATGATCTTTCGACGGGAGGCCCAACTGGCCCCACCGGTCCAACTGGAGCAACAGGAGACACAGGCCCAATAGGAGCAACCGGCCCGACCGGAGACACTGGCCCAACAGGAGCAACCGGCCCTACTGGCGACACCGGCCCAATAGGAGCCACCGGTTCTACTGGCGACACTGGCCCAACAGGAGCAACTGGTCCTACTGGCGACACAGGCCCAACAGGAGCAACCGGCCCTACTGGCGACACTGGCCCAATCGGAGCAACTGGCCCGACCGGAGACACCGGCCCAATCGGAGCAACTGGCCCGACCGGGGACACCGGCCCAATAGGAGCAACCGGCCCGACCGGAGACACTGGCCCAACAGGGGACACCGGTCCGACAGGAGCCACCGGCCCTACTGGCGACACTGGTCCAACAGGAGCCACCGGTCCAACAGGAGCAACTGGCCCGACCGGAGACACCGGCCCAATCGGAGCAACTGGCCCGACCGGGGACACCGGCCCAATCGGAGCAACCGGCCCGACCGGGGACACTGGTCCCACAGGAGACACCGGCCCGACTGGAGATACCGGTCCAATAGGAGCCACCGGTTCTACTGGCGACACTGGCCCAACAGGAGCAACTGGTCCTACTGGCGACACAGGCCCAACAGGAGCAACTGGTCCTACTGGCGACACAGGCCCAACAGGAGCAACTGGCCCGACCGGGGACACCGGCCCAACAGGAGCAACTGGCCCGACCGGGGACACCGGCCCAATCGGAGCAACCGGCCCGACTGGCGACATCGGCCCAACAGGAGCAACTGGCCCGACCGGGGACACCGGCCCTACTGGCGACACTGGCCCAACAGGCGCAACCGGCCCTACTGGCGACACTGGCCCAACAGGCGCAACCGGCCCGACCGGTGACACCGGCCCAATCGGAGCAACCGGCCCGACCGGTGACACCGGCCCAACAGGAGCAACTGGCCCGACCGGAGACACCGGCCCAATCGGAGCAACCGGCCCGACCGGGGACACCGGCCCGACCGGAGATACCGGTCCGACTGGCGACACTGGTCCAACAGGAGCCACCGGTCCTACTGGCGACACCGGCCCAATCGGAGCAACTGGCCCGACCGGGGACACCGGCCCAATCGGAGCAACTGGCCCGACCGGTGACACCGGCCCAACAGGAGCAACTGGCCCGACCGGAGACACCGGCCCAATCGGAGCAACCGGCCCGACCGGAGATACCGGTCCAACCGGAGATACCGGTCCGACAGGCGACACAGGACCAATCGGAGCAACCGGCCCCACTGGCGACACCGGCCCAATCGGAGCAACCGGCCCGACCGGGGACACTGGTCCGACAGGAGACACCGGCCCGACTGGAGATACCGGTCCAACTGGCCCGCCTGTTGTAACATTCTTTTTTAGTGATGTTGCAGGTACGCTAGCCACTTCCCCTCCAAACGACACCGAAGTTACGGTTGTGTCCTCGGCAACAGCAGTAACAGCTGGTGATAATGTAAAAATAGACTATGCATTAGCATCTGAATTAGTGGTAACTGCTGACTGGGCTATAACCATAGAATATAGGCTATATAGAGATGGAACTTTAATTTTTACTAGGACCTTGAATATTGCTCAAGCCACTGCAGGAACACAACGTATTCCAGTAGCAGACACCTATGTTGATACTGCACCTGTAACTGGACCGAGCACCTATGAGGTTAGAGCTATTGTTACTGCGGCAACCAATGTAACATCCACTTCTGCTGTTAATAGAAACTTGAATATCATTGTTTTCGTTGTATAATTATTCTGGTTTCAGGTTAAAGCTTTTAATCAATATCCAGTGCCTATTGGCGCTGGATATTGCCGTGGTATGACATCAATCTGAGTGGGAACCACAAGGGGCCTGGTTGTCGATTAATCACAAAGCGGTTCTTGCGTTTATATATTGTGAGTATGAGATATTCATACTATTGGAGCCATAGAATGGTATCTTTCATATAATATTTATGGAACCTCTTATACAGGTCCTCACTAATTTAATAGAAAGTAGGATGGAAAATGAGCGATATTGCTTTACAAGTTACACGATTACCGGGAGGTACCGTACTGACGGGAGCGAACGTAGTTTTCGATCAGATCTTATTCTCTGCAGGAAATATTAGTTATAATTCCGCTACGGGAGTTATAACGTTTAATGAAGCCGGCAGATATGTAATCAATTGGTGGGTTGCAACCCAAACTTCTCAGTCTACCAATGGTGCTGCATTCTCCCTCCAATCGTCACAGGGAGATAACATTGTTGGAAATTCACCGATCAAAACAGGAGAGGTTAGCGGAGTAGGCATTATTGAAGTCGTTTCTGCGCCAGTTACTCTGTCATTAGTGAATACGAGTACCGCACAAGTATTTTACTCTGCAATCGTTCCCCTATCGGCGTCTCTCATCATTGTTCAAGATGATCCTTCTGCTGGTGGCCCAACAGGACCCACCGGTCCGACTGGAGACACCGGACCTACAGGAGATACCGGACCAACTGGACCCACCGGTCCGACCGGAGCTACCGGCCCAACTGGAGATACTGGACCTATCGGGGCCACCGGCCCAACCGGAGATACCGGACCTACCGGGGCCACCGGCCCAACAGGAGATACCGGACCAACTGGACCCACCGGTCCGACCGGAGCTACCGGCCCAACTGGAGATACTGGACCTATCGGGGCCACCGGCCCAACCGGAGATACCGGACCTACCGGGGCCACCGGCCCAACAGGAGATACCGGACCAACTGGACCCACCGGTCCGACCGGAGATACGGGTCCGACAGGAGCCACCGGCCCAACTGGGGATACGGGTCCGACAGGGGCCACCGGCCCGACTGGAGATACCGGCCCGACCGGAGATACGGGTCCAACCGGAGATACCGGTCCGACCGGTGATACCGGACCTACAGGGGCCACCGGCCCAACAGGAGATACCGGACCAACTGGACCCACCGGTCCGACCGGAGATACGGGTCCGACAGGAGCTACCGGCCCAACTGGGGATACGGGTCCGACAGGGGCCACCGGCCCGACTGGAGATACCGGCCCGACCGGAGATACGGGTCCAACCGGAGATACCGGTCCGACCGGAGATACTGGCCCGACCGGAGATACCGGACCTACCGGAGATACCGGCCCGACCGGAGACACCGGCCCAACCGGAGATACCGGTCCCACAGGAGACACCGGTCCGACAGGAGACACCGGCCCAACCGGAGATACCGGCCCGACCGGAGATACCGGCCCGACAGGAGATACCGGTCCCACAGGAGACACCGGTCCGACTGGCGACACTGGTCCAACTGGGGACACCGGCCCGACCGGGGACACCGGCCCGACAGGAGATACCGGTCCGACTGGCGACACTGGCCCGATTGGCGACACTGGTCCAACTGGGGACACCGGCCCAACAGGAGATACCGGCCCGACCGGAGATACCGGCCCGACCGGAGACACTGGCCCAACTGGAGATACCGGTCCGACTGGCGACACTGGCCCGACTGGCGACACTGGTCCAACTGGGGACACCGGCCCTGCAGGCGCGGGAGTCACAACTTTTGGTTATGTTTATGACTTGGCGACATTAGGAGATGCAACCGTTGTTGGAGGCGCTGATGTGCCTTTTAGTAATAATGGACCGCTTTCCGGTGTAACTCATACAGCATCATCGACTGTTGTAACCGTACCTGCTGCAGGGACGTATCAGATAGATTATACTGTTAGTATTACAGCTGGTATTGGATCGACAATCGCAATAGCAGTAAATGGAGGTGTTGATGCATCAACACCGATTAGTGCTCTTGTTGCAGTTGGCGAGATGGCTGGTACTGCAATTCTCACACTTGCTGCAGGAGATACGTTGACCCTAAGGAACAATTCGGCAGTTCCTTTCACACTCGCCCTCGCTCCAGCTGTAGGCTCACAGTTCAATGTGATCCTACTAAGCTAATGTTTCTTTACGCGTTGCAAGAGGGGGACTCTTAGCGGCTTGTATTACGATGATACTATCGCTATTCGACAGATAAAAGATTAGTAAAGTAGCATAAGCAACTCCTTCTCAGTATCTACAGAGAAGGAGTTGTTTTCATGGAATTGAAGCAATTGGACTAATTCTTTCATATTATATTAATAACTTCAAGTTTAACATAACTTGAGGTATAGAAATTAATAAAATATCGATGATATGGAATAATTGTGGCCCAGATCATCCACTTTGTTTTTTCATGTTCATCATATTTTCAAAGAAAGTAGGATTAATATGAGCGATATTGCTTTACAGGTCACACGAACAGCAAATGGTTCTGTATCCTCCGGATCAAATGTCATTTTTGATCAAATCGTCTTTTCTGCTGGCAATATAAGCTATAATACTGTAAATGGAGTCATAACCTTTAATGAAGCGGGTAGATATGTGATCAATTGGTGGGTAGCTCTTCAAGTTTCCGCCTCAACCAATGGAGCAACTTTTGCACTATCTTCATCACAGGGGGATCTTCTTTATGGAAACTCACCATTAAAAACCGATGAAGTAACAGGTATGGGGATCATTGAAGTAGCTGTTGCGCCTGTTACTGTTTCATTAATAAATTCGAGTACCGCAGAAGTATTTTATCCAGCAATTGTCCCCTTAAGCGCAGCATTAATCGTTGTAGAAGATGATTTGACTGGAAGCGGTCCTACCGGTCCGACCGGAGATACTGGCCCCACAGGTGACACTGGCCCAACCGGAGATACCGGCCCAACCGGAGATACTGGCCCCACAGGTGACACTGGCCCAACCGGAGATACTGGCCCAACAGGTGACACTGGCCCAACCGGAGATACCGGCCCAACAGGAGATACTGGCCCAACAGGTGACACTGGCCCAACCGGAGATACCGGCCCAACCGGAGATACCGGCCCAACCGGAGATACCGGCCCGACAGGAGATACTGGCCCAACAGGTGACACTGGCCCAACCGGAGATACTGGTCCCACAGGAGATACCGGTCCAACAGGAGACACTGGTCCGACCGGAGATACCGGCCCAACAGGTGACACTGGTCCGACCGGTGACACAGGTCCAACCGGAGATACCGGCCCAACAGGTGACACTGGTCCGACCGGTGACACAGGTCCAACCGGAGATACCGGCCCGACAGGAGATACTGGCCCAACAGGTGACACTGGTCCGACCGGAGATACCGGCCCAACCGGAGACACCGGCCCAACAGGTGACACCGGTCCAACCGGAGATACTGGTCCAACTGGAGATACTGGTCCAACTGGAGACACCGGCCCGACCGGAGATACTGGTCCAACCGGAGATACCGGGCCTGTAGGTGTAGGAGTCACAAGTGACAGTATGTCTACGGCTAACACAACTGCTGCAATTATAGCTGTTGTGCTGGGTGGTACGGATGTTCCCCTGCCAGACAATCAAAATTTAAACACTTTCACCGTAGATGGTACCGATACAGAATTTACCGTACCGACAACGGGTGAATACCTGATTAGTTATGCTGTAGCCACAACAACAGCATTGCTGGTCTCAACGCAAGTGCTGCAAAACGGTACTCCGATTGCGGCTTCAATTATAACTCCGACAGTAGCGACAGACAATCTGTCAGCAGCCTTTATCGTTCCTCTAGCCGCTGGGGATACCCTAACACTGCAGCTGTTTGGATTACTTGGAGCAGCAACCCTTATTGGTGGTGCCAGCACGTATATGGCTGTTGTTCGGGTGATATAAAGATTTTATTAAAGAAAAACCCCTTTTTCTGTTTTCTGGAGAAAGGGGTTTTTCGGTTAATGCAGCCAGGTTTCCGGAGCAAATAATCCCAATTATCAATAATTTGAGTTATTTTGGAGCCACTTGACCGAAAGATTCATATTATACAATTAAACTATATATTAGTTGATTAGATTTAGCATAAATTTTAATTGTATCATTCAAAAAGGGTAAATGCGAATATCGCGACTATCCTCTAATTACATGAGGACAATTCAGCGAGAACAAAATCACGCTGTATTGATTCATGTTATCTTAAAATTGACAGAAAGTAGGATTGAAATGAGCAATATTGCTTTACAGATTGCACGAGTTGCTGCAGGTAATGTAGCCGTAGGCGCTAATGTAATCTTTGATAACACGATTTTATCTGCCGGTAATATAAGCTATAACCCTGTAACCGGAGTTATAACCTTTAATGAAGCGGGAAGATATGAAATAAATTGGTGGGTTGCGACTCAATCATCACAGTCAGTTATCGGGACTGTTTTCACACTCTCCTCTTCACAAGGTGACAATTTGATCGGAAATTCACCGATTAAGACAGGCGAAGTAACAGGATTTGGAATCATTGAAGTTGCTGCTGCTCCTGTAACTCTTACTTTGGTTAACACAAGTTCAGCAACAGTATACTATCCAAATAATGTACCCCTTTCAGCTTTCTTGATTATCATTGAAGATGATCTTACTGGATTTGGGCCAACAGGGCCAACAGGGCCAACGGGCCCGACAGGAGACACAGGCCCTGCGGGAGCTACCGGCCCGACAGGAGACACTGGCCCTGCGGGAGCTACCGGTCCAACAGGAGACACTGGTCCTGCGGGAACTACGGGCCCGACAGGAGACACTGGCCCAACTGGAGACACCGGTCCAACAGGAGACACTGGTCCAGCGGGAGCTACCGGTCCAACCGGAGACACAGGCCCAACTGGAGACACCGGTCCGACTGGCGACACCGGTCCGACAGGTGACACAGGCCCAACTGGAGATACTGGTCCTGCTGGAGACACCGGTCCAACCGGAGATACCGGTCCGACTGGCGACACCGGTCCAACCGGAGATACTGGTCCGACTGGCGACACCGGTCCAACCGGAGATACCGGTCCAACTGGAGATACTGGTCCAACCGGAGATACCGGTCCAACCGGAGATACTGGTCCAACCGGAGATACTGGTCCGACTGGCGACACAGGTCCAACCGGAGATACTGGTCCAACCGGAGATACCGGTCCGACTGGCGACACAGGTCCAATCGGAGATACCGGTCCGACTGGCGACACAGGTCCAACTGGAGATACTGGTCCAACCGGAGATACCGGTTCAACTGGAGATACTGGACCAACCGGAGATACTGGACCAACTGGAGATACTGGTCCGACAGGAGACACCGGTCCAACTGGAGATACTGGTCCAACCGGAGATACTGGCCCAACCGGAGATACCGGTCCGACAGGTGACACTGGACCGACTGGCGACACAGGCCCAACTGGAGATACTGGCCCAACCGGAGATACCGGCCCAACCGGAGATACTGGTCTAACCGGAGATACTGGCCCAACCGGAGATACCGGTCCGACAGGTGACACTGGACCGACTGGCGACACAGGCCCGGTTGCAGCGGGAGCAATTGTACCCTTTGCTTCGGGTATGGTGACGACGGTAAGTACCGTCTTAGGCGGTTTAGCAGGACTACAGGCCCTTGTAGGTTTTGGAGCCAATGAAGCAGGCACCGTTGTCGGTGGTGTGATCGACACAACAGGAAGCACAAGTCTTGCTTTCTCTGCACCAAGAGACGGCACAATCACTGCTATTGCGGGGTATCACAGTGTTGCAGCAGCAGTAGCTCTTGTTGGTAGTACTGTTACAATTACTGCCCAGCTGTATAGTTCCCCAACACCGGATGATGTCTTTGCACCAGTTCCCGGAGCCACTGTTGCGCTTGCACCTGCGCTGACAGGATTAGTAGCCATAGGCACAACGTCAAGTGGTGTAACCACAGGGCTTGCAATACCGGTTACGGCAGGTACTCGGCTGATGTTTGTCGTTTCTGCCAGTGTCACAGCTGGTATTGACATTGCTACGGTAATTACTGGCTTTGTCAGCGGCGGCTTGAACATCGTGTAAGTTGAACCTAGAATAGTACGTTAATCATATCCTAAACTTCTAATTGTTAATTAAAAGTTGGTTAAGGAGTCGCTTTCGCGGCTCCTTTCTCATTTTGAATCAGTATTATTTTCAATATTTAGAGAAAGACTAACCTCAGACAAATTATATTTTATTACAAGTATTAAAGGAGTTTATATGGCAAAAGGTTATGGACATCAGGGCTTATCATCCTGGCAGCTAACGATGATGGCATTGGGAACAGTAATCGGTGGTTCTTTCTTTCTTGGCTCTTCCGTGGCAATTCACGCTGCGGGTCCATCCATTCTCATTTCATATATCCTTGGAGGCATTCTTATTTATTTTATTTTGTATGCGCTTTCTGAACTGACCGTGGCCAATCCTGATTCGGGTTCCTTCAGGACTTTTGCAGCAAATTCCTTTGGGAAAGGAATCGGGTTTGTCGTTGGTTGGGTTTATTGGACGGGCATGGTACTTGCTATGTCCAGCGAAGCGACAGCGGTCTCGATTTTAATCAGAGAGTGGTATCCGCAGCTTTCTATCGCACTGATGGGAAGTGTCATCATCATTGCTGTTACACTGTTGAATCTTCTCGGAGCGGACAAACTCAGCAAGCTGGAGAGCGGTCTTGCAGCGCTGAAGCTTTTAGCCATCGCTTCGTTTATTATCCTTGCGGTTTTGCTGATCATGGGAATTCTAATCAGGACGAATCCCATCGGTGCAGGGGAGCTGGTGCAGGAACAATGGATGCCCGGAGGGATCAGGAGCATTGCAGGAAGTATGCTGATCGTAATGTTTTCGTATGCAGGGTTTGAAATCATCGGTCTAGCAGCTTCAGAAGCCAAAGAACCGCATAAGACAGTTCCAAAAGCAATCAATCATACAATCATTTGTTTGGTCGGCTTTTATATTGTTTCAGTGGCCGTGATGCTGCCATTGATTCCAACTGCTGACTTAAGTGAGGATGTGAGTCCTTTCGTTGCAGCGCTAAACCGATGGGGGATCGGCTGGGCTGGTATTGCTATCAATTTTGTTTTAATCACAGCAATCCTATCCACTATGCTGGCTGCCATGTTTGGCTTGGGGAGAATGATTCGTTCTCTAGCAAATGAAAAGCAGGCACCTTCCTGGCTGATAGACAAAAAAGATGTTCCTTATCGCGGAATTATCTTTTCTGGAATTGCTATGCTTCTTGCACTGGCTGGCGGATTGCTTTTGCCTAGAGTCTATCTTTTCTTAATCAGCTCAGGTGGTTTTGCTTTGCTCTTTACCTATGCGGTAATCATGGCAACGCATTTAAGGTTTCGGAAAGAAAACGGCTGTCCGCCGAAAGGAAATTGCCAAATGCCTTGGTATCCTTATACCTCGTGGATTGCTTTGATTTCTTTAATCCTTATCATACTGAGTATGCCATTTATTTCCGGTCAGGGTTCTGGATTGATTGCCGGGATTCTGATGATTTTATTTTTTACTGGTGCGTATTTGGTTCAAAAGAGGTTCAATCCGAAAAGTAATTTTGAATTGAGTGAGGCTTCTAAAATAGAACATGCTAACGATGAGAACTTCTCTGCAAGGGGATACACCGTGAAGAGGAGAAAGAGGGCGCAATACTCAGTGGAGTTTTCTGATGAATTGACAGATCATACCCAGAATAAAAATATAAAATCTGATAGGGATAACTGCCCGAAATCAGACTGAAGCTGACAATCCCAATATTTACTTAATGAAACTTTGAGTAAAATTCTTTATCATAGTAGTACAGGAATTGTGTTAAAAATCAATTGTTTTATGCTGCTGGATAGAGATCGTCTCTGTTAAATCGGAGGTACATAAATGCGAAATGGAATACGTACTCTCATACACAATATCAGCCGAGACGTTGGAGTCCGAATTTCAGCGTGCATGATTCTGCTGACGGTATTATTAATGCTTGCGTCAAGATATCACAGTGGTTTTGGTCAGTGGTATGCGCTCAATATCTATCCAATCTTTCCCGAAACAATTGGAAGAATCTTTTCCCCATGGCCGTTCTCACTATTCGAGGCCGGGATTCTTTTGGCTGCATTTGCTGTGGTCTGCTTTATAGCAATGAGCATATGGCTATTTTATATGAATCATAGCAGGAGAGCAGGATTTTTCCTTGCCGGCCTTAAAAAGGGGATGCTGATCTTTTCAGCATTGATTTTGACTTATACACTAACTTGTTCCATTAATTATCATAGAGATGACATTGGAACGGTATTAAATCGACCAGTTGAGGATGTTTCGGTAGAAAAACTTGAAAAGCTCTGCATCCTGTTATCTGACCAGATGATCGCGTTTACGGACAATCCAGAGTGGACCAACAGTTTAGAGTCCTTAAATGATATGGACTCAATCGGAATGGAAGCGATTACGGCAATGAAGAATTTAGGCGACAGCGAACCATCACTCTCAGGTTATTATCCAACCCCGAAACCGGTCTATTTCTCAAAGATTATGTCCCTGATGGGAATCGAAGGAATTTACTCTCCCTTTACTATGGAGGCCAATTATAACAATGATATGACCTCGTTTCTCGTTCCTTTTACAATGTGTCACGAACTTGCACACTTAAAAGGGTATATGCGCGAAGAGGATGCAAACTTTATCGCTTATCTGGCAACCAAGGATTCCCCCTCGCCAGCCTTTCAATATAGTGGATCGTTTCATGCATTAACCTACTCTTTGAATGCTTTGAAAAAAGCTGTATCTGTTGAACAATACTATGATACTTATGAAAAAATGCCCGAGCTTGTACGGATTCAATTGAGCTATATAGGCGAACAAAGACGGGAAGGACCTGTTATTTACCGTGATATGGCCCGCTATGTCAATAATGCATACCTTCTTGCGAATGCACAATCGAAAGGTGCCGGAAGCTATGGACTTATGGTGGATTACCTGATTGCCGAATATAAAGACGTTCTAGAACCGGATGAGTTGCTGTAGCAAAGGGTTTTTGTGACAGCTGTATCTCTTAGGTCAAATTAGGATCTCCATAATAATCACGATGAAAAATGAACATACTAACTGGAGTAAAATGAATCAATATTCCAGGAGGATGTTATGACGGAGAAAGTTTCAAACAATATGGGGGAACGGGTAAGCTATCATGATTCAGTGGAGGAGATGCTGATCAGAATCAGAGATGATGGGCTTTCCAGCGTGTTTTCTAGGTGGGACCCCCAGGAAAAAATCCGATGTGGGTTCTGCCTGCAGGGTATGAGCTGCTGGTTATGTACACAGGGGCCCTGCAGAATCAACGAAAAATCTGGTGCAGACAAAGGGGTATGCGGAATCGGACCTGACGGAATGGCGATGAGAAATATGCTGATTCGCAATATCATGGGTGCGGCAACCTATGGTCATCATGCATATGAAGCGTTCCGGACACTAAAGGCTACAGGAGAAGGCAAAACGCCCTATCAGATTACCGATGTAGAAAAATTAAAATGGTTCTGCAATACGGTAGGGATTGATACCAATCAGGATATCGGCCAGCAGGCAGTACAGCTGGCTGAATTCCTTGATAAGGAACTCAAAGTAACTCCAGATGACAGCAGTAAAATGGTGGAGCTGTTTGCTCCAACCAAAAGAAAGCCGATATGGAGAGATTTAAATATTTATCCGGCAGGGGTTCAGCATGAAGTGGAAAATTCCATTGCAAGCTGTCTTACCAACGTGGATGGTGATTATGTATCGCTTGCGAAAAAAGCACTCAGACTTGGGCTATCCACCATTTACACTGCTCAAATAGGCTTGGAAATGACTCAGGATATTCTGTTTGGAACTCCAACGCCCCATGAAGTCAATGTGGACCTCGGGATTATGGATCCTGACTATGTCAATATTGCTTTTAATGGTCACCAGCCCTGGATTGGTGTTGCCACACTGCAAAAAGCGAAAAAATCTGAATATCAAGAAATGGCAAAAGCTGCCGGGGCAAAGGGTTTGCGCATAATAGGCTCCATAGAGACCGGACAGGAGCTGCTACAAAGGTTTGAAGTGGACGATATCTTTGTGGGCCTCATGGGAAATTGGCTTTCTATTGAGCCATTCCTTGCCACGGGAACTGTAGATGCGCTGGTGATGGAAGAAAACTGCTCCCCGCCATCAATTGATGATTATGCGGAAAAATATCAGGTAGCACTCATTAGTGTCAGCACCATCATTGGGGTACCGGGAACTGAGCATAATATGGCATACTATCCTGAAAAAGCGGATGAAATGGCAGAGAAATGCATTCAGGTTGCCATAGAAAACTTTAAAAAGAGAAACGGGAAGATTAAACCAATGGTTCCCAAACATGTAACAAAAGCAATTGCAGGCTTTTCAACAGAAGCTGTATTGGGCGCCATCGGAAATGATCTGAACAATCTTGTTGATGTGATCGCAAAAGGGCAGATCAAAGGGGTTGTAGCTCTCGCCAACTGTTCCACCCTGAGAAACGGACCGCAGGACTGGAACACCGTAACCATTACAAAGGAATTGATCAAGGGAGACATCCTTGTTGTAGCAGGTGGCTGCGGCAACCACGCACTTGAGGTTGCAGGTCTTTGTAATATGGATGCGGTGGAACTGGCCGGTGAGGGGCTGCAAGGCGTTTGCAGGGCTTTGAAGATACCTCCTGTCCTGAGTTTTGGTACCTGTACCGATACCGGTAGAATTTCTATGCTGGTTACAGCATTAGCGGAACATTTAAGCGTGGATATCCCGGATTTGCCTATTGCAGTTACCGCTCCTGAGTGGATGGAGCAAAAAGCAACCATTGATGCACTTTTTGCAATTGCTTATGGTGCATATACCCACCTGTCCCCAACACCGTTTATTACAGGAGCACCAAATCTTGTGAAACTTTTGACAGAAGATGTGGAAACACTGACAGGAGGAAAGGTGGCGTTGGGAGATGATCCGGTAAAAGCAGCCAGTGATATTAAGGCGCATATTATGAAA
The DNA here is from genome assembly GCA_015243575.1 of Clostridiales bacterium. Taxonomy (NCBI): domain Bacteria; kingdom Bacillati; phylum Bacillota; class Clostridia; order Peptostreptococcales; family Anaerovoracaceae; genus Anoxybacterium; species Anoxybacterium hadale. The sequence continues at coordinate 1,274,334 of CP042469.1, read as the reverse complement.
AAAAGAATTAATATGGGTCTTCACTAAATTATTAACTGATTTAATCGGTTTTGAGGCAGGATTTCAGTAATTCTGTCAGACAATAACTACGGAAAGCGAATCATCTGACGACGAGTGAGTCCAGAAGGATTCGCTTTCTTATTTCCCATTATTTTATCGTTTCGCTATTTTCTTCTTGAATTTTATCCAAAGTATCAGTAGAATATATACAATTCGAAATATTGTGAAAATGGCATCTTGGTGGTGCCAGAAAAAGAGGAGGGAATCCATGAGAAAAGCCTTAATTTCCTTATTGACGGTCATCCTAGCTTTATCCTTCTCAGCAGGGTCAGTCTTTGCTGACGATTACACGGTGAAATCCGGTGATAAGCTTTGGAAAATTGCTAGGGATCAGAATGTTTCTATTCAGACTTTGATTGATCTAAACCAGATCAAGAATCCTAATTTGATCTTGCCGGGACAGATCCTAAAAACGAAGGCCGCCGCTGAGCCTATCAAGTCAGCAACTGCCACAGTTGAATCACCAGCTGCCACAGTTGAATCCCCAGGTATCACAGCAGTTGATACGAAAACCAGTTCTGCAACCGCTCCATCGCTGTCGGTTGAGAAAGCGAAACCTGTCACAATAGCACCTAAAACTAATATTGATGAAAGCGGCGGAGCAGACGCCTATGACAACGCAGGCGATCATGCCGCTTCCAAGTATTATGTGAACCCTGACTTTTATAACATGAAATCCGATGACGAGCTTACCATCATCAGTAAGTTCAAAACCTACCAGCAGACTGCAGAATGGTCTTGTGGCAGTGCGACAATCCTTATGGTTCTCGAACATTTCGGAGTCAGTGATTACAGTGAGTGGGATATCGCGGTAAAATCAGGTGCAGGTGTGGATCTTGATGTACCAGGCTCGAAACCCGGTTCTGCGAACAACTTCCCGGAATATGGGACATCTGTAGATGATATCATAAAGTTATTTAACGAGATAAAAGGTTTTAAAGTGGTACAGTCCAGTTATAATACCAATTATTCCGAAGCGGACTTAATCGCAAAAGGGGACTATGGTTCACCGGAAAATGACTGGGGAAATCTGCCCGGTACGTTCAATTCCGTCTCTTTGTATGCTTCTGATAATGATCCGGATACCGAAAACTGGGTCGATGATGCGAAGGATTCCTATTTTGTAAAATGGATTGTAGGAAACCTCAAGGCCAACAGACCCATTATGGTGGAATGGGGAGACTGGGACGGTCATTGGCAGGCAATCATAGGCTATGATACCAACGGAACTCCGGGGATTGGAGATGACACGATCATCTTCGCTGATCCATACGATACCTCAGATCACTGGCAGGACGGATATTATTATTATCCGGCGGAAAGATGGTTCTACATGTGGTCAGACAGAGCAGTGGCGCCAAAACCGTACCAGCTTCAGCCATTTGTAATCGTCGAACCGATAAAATAGTCGCTGCACTTACATAATTCTGAAGATCTATTTGTATGGAGCGTAAGCAGCGAAGAAAATGGGTTATTATCGTAAGTTAAAAGAAAGAATGCCTTCTTTGATCTTGTATCAAAGGTTGGCATTCTTTTCATATAATAAGGGATATTGATATGGAAAGGGTATTCCTATTGAATTATTTGCATTCTATAAAAAATTCTGATAAGATATATGGTATTGAATATCAATGGAGGCTACTAAAATGTTTCAAATCCCCAATTATAGATCACCGGATTTTAATCAGGAGAAATTTTTAAATGCACCGGATGCATCAACCAGCAAAGTTGAAATAAAGGGAGTCGCACCGGATCATTATCATGCAACTTCTATGTATCCGGAGTATTATAAAATAAATGGAAAATGGGTTCTGCTTGCTCATACGAGAATGGATTGCGTTCCGGTGATTCATCCTGATGGCAGCCTGGAAGCTAAAGAATTCAGGCGTTTGGAGATAGGAGAAACCGTAATTACCGGAAGAATTGACGATGGTTCTCAAGGGATCTACTTATATAGTTCAGGATTCAAAACACAGGAAAATCAAATTGATACCTTTGCATTTCGAAGTGGAAGATCCAGAGAAACTTCCTTTGACGTGGATTATAACAATTTGGTCGAACTTCTGCGTCACGATCGGGATAACGGATATATTGTATGGGTACTGGGACCGGCTGCAATCTTCAATATCGGTGCCAGAGAAGCTATGGAATATATCATTGATCAAGGATTTGCCCATGCTGTATTCGGAGGAAACGCAGTAGCAACCCATGATTTGGAAGGTGCTTTATTTGGAACGGCGCTGGGGCAGGACATCAGCACAAGAGAAAACATTCATAATGGACATTACCACCATCTGGATGCAATCAATATGATCAATAAATCAGGCTCGATCCATCAGGGAGTCAAGGATTTGGGAATTGATAACGGTTTGATCTATTCCTGTGTCAAGAATGAAATCCCATTTGTTCTTGCAGGCTCCATTCGAGATGATGGCCCATTGCGTGACGTTATTGATGACATGTCTTCTGTGCAGGATGCCATGCGTGAGCACACAAAAAAGGCTACGACCATCGTCTGTCTAGCTACTCAACTGCACACCATCGCAACGGGAAACCTGACCCCGTCCTATACCGTAGTTGATGGGGAGGTTAGGCCAGTTTATATCTACGCTATTGACGTTTCTGAATTTGTTCTGAACAAACTCAGAGACAGAGGAAGTCTTGAAGTTACAACGATTGTATCCAATATTCAAGATTTTCTATATAAGCTGACAGATAAACTAAAAAACGACTGAACAAATAGAAAGATTCGGATTATGCTTATGCAACACCGAATCTTTTCGTTTCTATTCGTGGATTTTATTATAAAAAAGCATCATTGCACCAGCCGTTGTTCGTTCTGCCAGGGGAAGGGTGCATTTTGTGATCCTGTAGAATCTGATTTCATCGTTTTTGATTGTTCGGAATTTCTTATAAATCTTTAGAGCAATTCGAGCGTTAAATTTAACATAGAATTCAATGGTACTCAGAAGATACGCGCCGCTTTCCGCTTGAAATTCTTTGACACTCTCGTAGGTTCGTTTGACATAGTTTTCAAATTGCCTGTGATCGTCAAGCAGTCGAATGTTTACATGCTGAGGAATCGTCATGTCCTGAATCAGATGAATTGCAGCACCGAAGTAAAACATCGAACGTGCAGAATCTCCTTTGCGCCAGGACAAAATAGCATCGGTATAATAATCTACTGCCAATGCCAAAGCGTTGCTTCTTCCGTAAAGACCGCTTTTTTTTTATAAGGGTTATAAAAGTGATTCGAACTTTTAAAATCCTGATCTGCCCAGACGGCACCTTTATTGATCTCCTCGATATAGTTTTGAAAGAAGGCATGCTGCTCCAGAAACTTATCGTTTCTTAATATATTCAGTGCATGCAGATTGATATATTTGTGTACCTGGCACTCTGTTTTTATGATGATCTTTTTTAATGGATTTACTGTTGCAAAAACAGACCTCAGGATATTATGATACGCTGATTCAAATCTAGTAATAATAACCGCCTCCTGTTTTGATTTTTCACATAATCTTTGGATTCTTTCAATATGATATTATTATAATCGTATTTTAAAATCCTACTCAATAGAAATGAAGATACCAGAAAAAGATATGAATTGATTTCACTGATTCCAAGCATCTATTATATTGACAATTCATAGGTTTTCTAGTAATCTTATATGAGGCTGAAGTTTGATCTTTCGGCTTTTCATGAAAATAAGGCCATAGAGCTGAATGAATAGGAAATAGGAGGTTACATACATGAAAAATATCAAGACAATCGCAAAACCGACCTTAAAGAATACGGCCAGCAAAGGCTGCGGTGAATGCCAAACATCTTGTCAGTCTGCCTGCAAAACATCCTGCACGGTAGCCAATCAGGAATGTGAAAATACAAGGCGCAGATAGTTTAAACCAATCAAAAAAACAGCAGCGTTGCTGTTTTTTTCTCTTTTAGCATAAAAAATATACGGAGATCTGGAACATGGTCTCTTTGGAGATTAAGAGGAAAAAAATGATTCATAAATATCAATACAAGGATCAATCCATCGTTTTGGATATCAACAGCGGTGCAATCCATGTTGTGGGCGACATCATTTACGATATTCTGGACCACTACAAAGAACGTGCTGCCGAAGAAATCTATGAGATTCTAGGAGCAAAGTACAGCAGAGCGGACCTTGAGGAAGCAATGGCAGATATTGCCTATCTCGAGGAAAATGGAATGCTGTATGCGGATGACTCACAAGTTACCATGGATATGCTCGAGGGAAGAGGGGCAGTCATTAAAGCCATGTGTCTTCATGTTGCACATGACTGTAATATGACATGCAAGTACTGCTTTGGTGATAAAGGCGCTTTTGAAGGAGTAAGATCCTTATTGTCCCTCGAAACAGGAAAGAAAGCCATCGACTTCCTGCTTCAACACTCCGGATCCAGAAGAAATCTGGAGATCGACTTTTTTGGCGGGGAACCTTTGATGAATTTTGAAGTGGTAAAGGCTTTGGTTTCCTATGGCAGAGAAGCAGAAAAGCCTTATGGAAAAAATATTAGGTTTACCATAACGACAAACGGTCTACTCTTAGATGATGCGAAAGCGGCTTATATCAATGAAAATATGGACAACGTCATTCTTAGCATCGATGGCAGACCCCAGGTCAACGATAACATGCGCAGAACAGTAAATGATAAGGGAACCTACGATATCATTACCAACAATTATCTGAAATTTGTTGAGAAGAGAAAGGGTACTTATTATGTAAGAGGCACCTTTACCCGCGAAAATCTTGACTTTTCAGAGGATGTGAAACATCTGGTGGACCAAGGTTTTAAAAATGTGTCGGTAGAGCCTGTTGTCACAGACCCATCCATGAGCTATGCACTTTTGGATGAAGATCGGGATCGAATCTGCGAAGAATATGACCGCCTTACAGATTTATACCTTGAGTATGCAAAAGAGGGTAAGAAATTTGAATTCTTCCATTATAATGTTGATCTGAATCAGGGACCTTGTGTTGTTAAACGGGTGTCCGGCTGCGGAGCAGGAACAGAATACGTCGCTGTATCCCCGGAAGGAGACATCTATCCATGTCATCAATTCGTCGGAAATCCTGAATTCAAGCTTGGTAATCTGAATGCTGGTGAGTTCAAAAACAACTGGTATGATACATTTAATCGAGCGCATATTTATAATAAGGAAAAATGCAGAACCTGCTGGGCAAAGTTTTACTGCAGCGGCGGCTGTCATGCCAATGCATATAATATGAACAACGATATCATGAAGCCCTATGAATTGGGATGCGATCTTGAAAAGAAGAGAATTGAATGTGCCATCGCGATCAAAGCAATTTTATCCGCAGATGAAGAAGCATAATCAGAAACAGAATAAGAAGTATTTTAAATCCGTTCTTGTCTCCTAAAGATAGGGCGGATTTCCCATTTATTTGAATTTCCAATGATTTCCGTAAGAATTTCAGGAAAACATTTTCCGAAAATTCATTGACAGGAAAATGTTTTCCCATATAATCAAAGTTGAAAGGAAGAATTGCTATGCCAAACATCAAGATGATCGCACGCAAGGCCGGAGTATCCATTTCAACTGTTTCAAGAGTAATGAATGGATCCAAGCCCGTAAGCCCGGATCTACAAAAAAGGGTTTATGATGCGGTGCAGCAGATGAATTATAAGCCGAATAGCATTGCGCGGAGTTTGATTTTAAAAAAGACAAATCTCATCGGGGTTGTTGTTCCGGATGTATCCAATTCCTTTCACGCGCAGCTGCTCTCTGGAATCGAAGAGATTACTGCGCAGGCAGATTATGGTGTGATGATCTGCAACGTTTACCGAAACATGAAACAGCAGCAAAAATATTTCAACCTGATGCTTGAAAGGCATGTCGATGGAATTATCCTGCTGCATGAAAATACCATCGAAGAATTAAATGAATTTCAAAAGATGACAAATACACCACTGGTTCTTGCCAGTGTACCACTTGAGGTTCCTGGAATTCCTTTCGTAGGAATAGATGAGATCACAGCAGCGTATGATGCAGTCACTCATCTGATTGAAAAAGGTCATAAAGAGATCGGATTGATTTATGGTGATTGTACTGCGCTTGGTATCTTGAGAAAAGAAGGCTATGAAAAAGCGATGAGAGATCATGGCCTAACCATGAAAGAAAAATATTTAACACAGTGTCCCTGCAGTGTTGATCATGGGTACCAAGCCATGGAACAGCTTCTTTGTTCCGGATCCCATCCAACCGCGGTATTCTGCGTCAGTGATGAAATGGCGGTAGGAGCCATGGACTGTGCCTATGATAAGGGTTTGAGAGTGCCTGAGGATATCTCTTTCGTAGGCTTTGATGACATTGAAATCAGTCAGGTAGTTCGTCCCAGACTGACGACAATACACCAGCCGATCAAGGAAATCGGGAAGGAAGCCGCAAGACTCCTCATAGAGATGATCGAAAAGAAAAGCGGATCTATGAAGCACAGCGGCAAAGATCAAGCAGCCAGTGATGAATCAAGAATTATTCTCAAACACTCGCTGGTGGAAAGAGGAACTGTCTAATTTCGCTGATATTTTTTTAGGAATTAGGAAAACCTTTTCCTAAAGGTACGGGGGGATAGACAAAACTTCATTTAATATCTATAGCACTTCATATAGATATAGGTTCACTGAAAGAGCATCTATGCTTTATCAGCTGAAGCCAAGTTATTTTAGAGGAGAAGAAGGAGAAAAGATATGAAAAAATTACTCGCTGTTTTACTCTGTCTTGTCATGGTTCTTTCTATGGCAACTGCTTGCGGAAGCAAGGAAGACGCTGCTGAAGGCGGTCCTGTAACAATCCGTCTCGCAACCTTCCAGGTTGGAGTCAATTCATCGGCTCCATGGTTCAGTTCTGTTATTGAAGCATTCAATGCGGAATACGAAGGAAGAATTAAACTGAATATTGAAGAGATCCCGGGGGATCAGGCTTATGTAGACAAAATGAAGACCTATATCTCTATGAAAGATATGCCTGACCTTGTATTTACAGGAGGCTACAATCTGATGGATGATGCTCTGGCAGCAAATGCAATCGTCGATCTGACTCCTTATTTTGAAGCGGATCAGGAATTCGCGTCAAGATTCTTTGACGATGATATTGAATACAATTCAAGAGACGGAAAAATCTACGCAATGCCAGTAGAAAGACAGCCGGTTACTTATTTCTATAATAAGGCCCTCTTCGAAAAAGCTGGTATTACTGCACCTGCCAAAACTTGGGACGAGTTCATGCAGCAGCTGGAACAGCTGAAGGCTTCCGGAACAACTCCTGTTTCCATGGATACACTGGATTCCGCTTGGTTATCCTCACTGTGGCTTAACAGTATGGTAGGAACACTTTCACCGGAAAGCAACGCATGGATGAACCAGGCTATGCCGAAGGACTATAACTCTCCCGACTTCATCAAATCCGTTGATATGGTGCAGAAGATGCTTCTGAACTACACAACAAAAGATGCACTTGGTGGAAAATACGAAAACGGAGCCAATAATTTCCTCAACGGAAATACTGCTATGATTGCCAACGGTCCTTGGATGATCAGTGATTTCCAGGCAAAAGGCGATGATTTTGTAGCAAACATCGGAACAGCACTCTATCCGGAAGGCGGTATCTTCTCAGGATCCATGCCTGGATATCTGGTTGGTTCCAAAGATAAGGCTCATGCTGATGCAGCTGTCGAATTCCTGAAGTTCATCTCAAATGAAGACATGCAAGGAAAGATGGCTGAAATGTATAGTGCAATACCTGCTAATAAAAATGTTGAAATTTCACAGGAAGTTATCGATCAGAACCCACTGCTGGGAGAAATCATTAAACTCCAGTCAGAGGCTACTACCGTTTACGGAAACTACCAGAGCTTATGGTATTCCAACGTAGTAACGGAATTAGACAGACAGTATCCGCTGCTTGCTGCTGGAAACCTTACACCGGAACAGTTTGCACAAGCATTGACCGATGCTGCCAATAAAAACTAACGCTTTTTCATTTTTCCTACTTAAATCGTTTGTCAGTGCCCCCGGATTCGGGGGCACTGCTGAAATAGAGGTGCAACATTGAAAAAAAATACATTATGGCTCTACCTGTTTTCGGCCCCATTGATCATTTTTTTCGTCGTATTTTTACTTGCTCCGGTCATTATCGTATTCTGTTCGTCCTTCATGGAGTGGAAGGGATTCTCCGGTGAGATTTCCTTTATTGGATTCGACAACTATATTGCGGCGATGAAGGATGCTGAGTTCATTGTCTCATTTAAACATACAATCGTTTGGATTATATTACAGTCGACCGTCCATGTCGCCATCGGCGTCAGCTTTGCAATTATTATTTCAAGAAAGTTCAAGGGTTGGAAAGTGCTCAGAACCGCATTTATGATACCAAACATGATCTCAGCATCAGCCCTGGGCTTTATCTTCTTGATGATCTTTAACGGTCAAATCGGGCTTGTGAACAGTGTTCTGCACAAGCTTCACCTGGATCAATTCGTTCGCAACTGGCTTTTCGATCCAAATACGGCTTTTGTTACCGTCACGCTGACATGGCTGCTCTTCGCAGGCCTGATTATGCTACTTGTATTGACGGAGATTGGAACCATTCCGGCGTCGCTGTATGAGGCAGCTGATCTGGACGGCGCCAGTCAGTGGCAGAAGGATTTATTTGTCACTCTGCCCCAGCTTAGGAACGTCATTGGGACATGTATGATTATAGCGGCCACCTCCAAACTCAAAGAATTCGAACTGATCTATCTGACTACAAAAGGTGGACCCGGAACGGAGACCATGAGTCTTCCGCTCTACCTGTACAATACCTCAATCGTACAGAATAATTTCGGTTATTCCAACATGATCGGTACGGTGCTCATCGCATTGGGTCTGGTTCTGATCTATATTATTAATAAAGTATTTAAGATTGCCAGTGATGAATAAAGGGGATTGTTATGAAGATAAAAGGATATTCCTATGTAACAAGTATTGCATTGATTTCCATCATACCGTTTTTATGGGTCATTATGTTATCCCTGAAAACCAATGAGGAAATCATAAATAGTCCGTTGGCCCTGCCTACCAAATTGGTTTTTGAAGGGTACGGGAATGCACTCGAAATCGCTCCGCTGGGACAGTATCTAATCAATAGCGTCATTATCGCAGTGATTAGTACGGCTCTAAATGTCCTAATCTCAAGCATGGCGGCTTACGCTACTACAAGATTTGATTTCAAACTCAGAAAGCCCATCGTGGTTATTATGAGTATCTCACTGCTGCTGCCGATTACAGCCCTGATTATGCCGGTATACTCCATTGTAAGGTTTCTGGATCTTTATGATACGAAGACGGCTTTGATTCTTGTCTATACTGCCTTGGATCTGCCCATGTCCTTCTTTATTCTTAGGGCATTCTTTCTTACGATTCCCAAGGAACTTGAGGAGGCTGCATATATCGACGGGGCATCCTTCATGCAAAGCTATCGCAGAGTCATACTGCCGCTTACCAGTCCGGGTATGATCACCGCAGGAATTCTTCATTTCATCTTTTGCTGGAATGAATTCCTCTATGCACTGTCGCTGACCGCGTCACACAATGCCAGAACCGTACCGCTAGCGTTGAATTATTTTACATCACAGTTTGCCTTTGATTACAATGCGATGTTCTCTGCTGTTATCATGATGATTTTCCCGAGTGTACTCATCTTTATAATCTTCCAGGAAAAAATTATCGAGGGCCTGACAGCAGGTGCCGTGAAAGGGTAAGGTGAATTATGAAATTATCAATATTAGGAGGCGGGGGAACCCGCGCAATCATATTAACAAAGAGTCTGCTTCAAAAAGCTCCGCTGCTTGGGATTGATGAAATCGTCTTTATGGACAATAACGAAAACTCATTGAATATCTTTGGAGCGATGGCAAAAAAAGCCGCATCCATCATTGATCCGAACGTAAAAGTTTCTTATACGACAGATGCTATTTCTGCTGTCAAGGATTCGGAATATGTGATTACTACCATTCGGGTAGGAGGAGATGCAAGCCGCGTACAGAATGAACGAATTGCGTTAAATCACGGCGTATTAGGACAGGAAACCACCGGTGCCGGAGGATTTTTTATGGCGATGAAAACCATTCCTGCGCTGGCTGAATACTGCGAATTGATCAAGAAACACGCAAAACCGGACGTAATGGTCTTCAATTTCTCCAATCCATCCGGTCTGGTGACCCAGGCTATGCGGGATATGGGCTATGACTTTGTCTACGGCGTCTGCGATGCTCCATCCGGTTTCCTGCATCAGGTAGCCCGACTTCGGAAGCAACCCAAAGAAGCAATGAGAATGGATGTTTTCGGCTTGAACCATCTGAGCTACTTTACATCAATAAGAGAAAACGAAAACGAGATTACTGCTGAACTACTGGCTGATCCAGAGCTGTATACCGAAACAGATATGAGATACTTCGAACCGGATCTGCCGCAGAAATGGAATCTGCTGTTCAATGAATATCTGTACTATTTCTACTATCGGGAAAAAGCCGTTGAGAACATCCTGAAGGGTGGTACTACCAGAGGGGAGTCGATTCTTGCCATCAATCAAAAAATGATGAAAGAGTTAGAACTGTTGGATCCTGATGCAGATTTTCAGAAGATGCTGGACATCTATGCAGGTTACAATCATATGAGAGAAATCAGTTATATGGCTACGGAATCATCCGTTCAGAGAAACGAGAACGCCGCTATAAAGTTTGATCTGTACAGCCCGGAAGAAGGGGGATATGCAGGAATCGCACTTGCTTTTATCCAGGCAAAGCTTACAGGAGCCGTATCGGAAATGGTTTTATCAGTGCCGAACAGCGGCACTGTGGATTGGCTTGCTGATGACGATGTGGTGGAAGCAACCTGCACCATAGGTCCTGATGGCGCGATCACAAAGAAAGATATGAGAGACCTGCCGGACAGTGCTAAGGTTCTCATAAAGACCATGAAGCGCTATGAACGTCTTGCTGCGAGGGCAATCGTAGAAAAAGACACCGATTTGGCAGTGGAGGCATTGATGGTGCATCCGCTGGTCAATTCCTATTCCTTGGCGAAGAGCCTTGTGACAGAATACTTAACATTAAACGCCGGGGATTTTGGCGACTGGAGGCTTGCATGAAAGATCAAATAGTTTCAATGGGGAAAATATGCATCGATCTGATCTACAGTGAAGTGGAACGAGTTCCCAAAATGGGTGAGGAAGTCTTTTCAAAAGGCTTTACAATGACGATGGGCGGCGGTCCTCCGGCAACGCTTGTGGGACTGCATCGGCTGGGAATTCCTGTTCAGCTTGGCACCTTTCTAGGGAACGGCCAATTTAGTATACTGGCACAAAAGCAGCTCGACGGGTACGGAGTGAATTACCTCAATTTATATCAAGGAGAGGAACCGGAACCGCTGATTATTACCAGTGTTATTTCTTCCGGCACGGACAGAAGTTTTGTTAGCTACCAGCCGGAGCATCCCTGTGAAGGAGAGGCGGAACGATTCTGTGCGACAGAAGGTCAGGTCTATGATCTATATAAGGGCAGCAGGATTGCTTATATTACTTTGGGCTACGAAGATGTATGGAAGCGCTTGAAAAAAGAAGGTTCCATTCTGGTGATGGACGCAGCTTGGGAAGATAACATGCATATCGACTGGTATAAGGATATTTTTCCTTACATCGATTACTTTACACCGAACGAAAAAGAAGCGCCCAAGCTGACGGGTACAAAGACACCGGAAGAAGCTCTGGACGTTCTTACAGAGTACATTCCAAACCCTATTGTTAAGTTGAGCAAGGATGGCTGCATCATCAAAGAAGATGGGAAAACGGTCCATATCAACGCTGCACCCCAGTTTGAAAGCGTGGATGCTACCGGAGCAGGTGACGCGTTCCTTGCAGGATTGATGTACGGTATTTACAAAGGCTACAGTACAAGGGATTCAGTGATTTTAGGGAATATCACTGGAGGAAACTGTGTTACCAAGATCGGTTGCCTGACTGCTGATTTGGATGAGGCAGGCCTTTTGGAATATTACAGCACCTTCCGTAGGTAGTGCAAATTTCATAGCTTACGATATTTCTTTTACAGCGAAACTCCCGGTATGCCGCAAGCTTGCGGCTGCCGGGAAGTTTCGTTTTTGCGTAATCTATTGGCTGTTCTTGCGAGAAACTCTGTAACTCTTAAAACCTGTTCTTGCGAGAAACTCTGTAACACTTAAAACTTGGCAATGCAGGGAATTCAGTGTTGCAGAGTTCTTGTATGGGTTATAATAAATGCAGTAAATAGAAATTAATAGAAGCAATGGCTTGAAATTGTAATCGTAAGAGGAGGAATCAATATGCTGGAGGTTTGTTTGCTGGGCTGCGGCGGAATGGCGCCTTTACCGGATCGTCATTTATCGTCTCTGCTGATTCGCGAGAACGGAAAAATGATTCTGGTAGACTGTGGTGAGGGAACACAGGTTTCCATCAAGAAAGCAGGGTGGGGCTTCAAGTCCATCGATGCGATTTGTCTCACACATTATCATGCGGATCATGTGGCAGGTCTTCCGGGGTTTCTCCTTACCCTTGGCAACAGCGGCCGAACAGAACCGTTGACAATCTTTGGACCGCCCCCGCTGGCTTATGTACTCAGCGCTCTTACCGTCATCGCACCGGAACTTCCCTATGAGATCCACATCTCAGAATTATCTTCTGAAAAGGAAAGCAGTATTGAACATGGAGCTTTTTTAATCGGGTCATTGCCGATGGTACACGCAATTCCATGTTTGGCATATCGATTTGAAATAAAGCGATCCGGAAAATTTCAAAAGGAACGAGCGGAGGAGCAGAAGATTCCGAAGGAATTTTGGAGCATCCTGCAAAAGGGGAATGAGATCGAATATGATGGCAGGATGATTTCGCCCAACATGGTCATGGGACCGCCAAGAAAAGGGCTAAAAATCACTTACTGTACAGATTCCAGGCCAACAGAGGAACTGATTCAGTTCAGCGTTGAATCAGATCTTTTGGTCTGTGAAGGAATGTACGGAGAGAATGAAATGCGGGAAAAGGCCATTGCGCGGCAGCATATGATCTTCTCTGAGGCAGCAGAAATCGCTGCCCGAGGGAATTCACAGGAACTGTGGCTGACTCATTTCAGCCCGTCATTAAAAGACCCGGAAACGCTCCTTTGTAATGCGCAGAGCATCTTCTTAAGGACTGTCATCGGAAAAGATTTAATGAAAGACCGGCTTAGTTTTGATGACTGAGTAATATACGGTCCATACGGAAGTAATACTTTGGTGTAACCCCCCTAACTCTCTTTGGCTAAAAAGAAGTATCACAGAAGCCCTTGATAATTACACTCTGGCGTGATGCAGGTATTTTGGGTTGATTTATAATGAAAATAACAACTCGAATGCAAATCCCTACCTTTAGAGATTTCGGTCGAGGATATTATTCATTCAAAAGGAGAGATAAAAATGAAAAAACACAAAATACTAGTTGTGGCTCTGGCTCTGGCCGTTATGTTTACAGGAGCAGGCTACGCTTACTGGACCCAGACCTTAACTATTGACAACACCGTCAACACCGGCAACATGGATGTTGCTTTCGTTTGTGACGGGGATGATGCTTGGGATGATGGATACATCAGCGGACGTACTTCCGATCTGGTTACTCTTTCTTCCGTTCGATCGGACGATAAGCAAAGCCTCGATTTCACAGTTGGCAATTTCTACCCAGGTGCAGGTGCCTCCCTTGACTTCGTGGTCCAGAATACAGGAAGCGTAGCAGCCAAAATTACCCAAATCACAAGCAGTGATATTGAAAACTCCACTCTTTGTGATGCACTGAACTATAAGTTCAATAAAGTCAAAGTGTATACAGCATTAGGAATCCCCTATCGCGAACAGCTAATTGATGTAGATGCTGATACCGTCTCTGCATTGGCAAGCGGACTTACTGATGCACTGGATGACATTATTCTTCAGCCTGGTGATATTCTTGTTCTGGTATCTGATGGCTGGCTCGGAACTGGAATCGGCGGCGGAATTGAGAATCCCGGATATGAAATCCTTATGCCTACCAGCATCACCGGCAATCAGTTCGAAAAAGAAACTGCTTCCTTTAAACTGTCCCTTAACTTCACTCAGGTGAACTAATAGGCTGACGGCGCTTAACGAACAAGCAAAATCGTAATCAAATAAGAAGAAAAGCTGACCCGAATTGAGTCAGCTTTTCTTTAAAGGAGAGAAAACTTATGAACCGTCGAAAGATGATCATAGCTGCAATTGCTATTGCTATCATGCTGCTTGGTACCGGTTATGCCTATTGGACTGAGACCCTTACCATCAGCAACTCTGTAAGTACCGGATATTTAGATGTAAAATTTATTGATGCCGATGCTTGGGATTATGATGACAGTGAGACCTTTCTCCATCGGTCAAACCTTGTCATTGCTCATAAAACAATTGCTTCAGATGGTCAGAGCATATCACTAACTGTTGATAATCTCTATCCCGGAGCAGGTGCCTCTTTGGATTTTCTAGTTGAAAATACAGGGTCTGTACCTGCCAAAATCGGGACGGTAACCGGTACGGTTATTGAGAATCCTGACTTGGCCGACGCCCTGGATTATTATGTGGATACTGTTAAGGTCTATACAAGAGGAAGCAGTCAATCCTTTGAAATAGAGCCGATCAAAGCTGACACGGTCCAGGATTTTGCATTACAATTACAGAAGAATCTAAAAGACATCATCTTAAATCCCGGTGATAAACTATACCTTTATCGCTCTCAGGAACATCCCGGTTATGACATTATCATGCCAGCAAGCATAACGGGAGACGAATTTGAAGATGAGCAATTGAAGTTCAACTTAGAACTGACCTTTACCCAAGTCAACTAATTCAATAAGTACAAACTTTCAGTGCATTCACGATGCACTGACTAGGACGAATCGTAACTTTCAGTTTTTAGAAAGAGGCGCTCGTCCTAGTTTTTTCTCGGGAACCTTGTCAATTAAGAAGGAACCAACTAGAAACCATAATTATATTCATTGTTTTTGCAACATTCTAAGGAATTCTGACGAATAAAATTCCTTGTTTGGATCATGGGAACAAGTATAATTAGAAGTGGATAAGCCAATATTTTCTATAGAAACAATGTGTGAAGCTGAGATGTACAGTTTTTATTGGTCACTTATACTGTACGGAGCGAATTGTGAAACCGACACACGAGCAGTTATGCGTGTGTTGGTTTTTTTTTATTGAATCCGGGGGAGAAATTATGAATTTAAGCTTGGAACGAATATCTGTGACCTATCGATACATCTCTTGTATCATGACATCAATTCTCTATTTAACAGCAGATTACAACGAAAGCATAAATATCATTAAAATGATCGTAGTAATCATGCTTTGGATCATGACCGTAATTGTAAACGGAATCTATATGGATACTGAAAGCCCAAAATACGGAGTTGCTATTTTAGAAACGGTAGGCTTGTCATTACTTCTAATTCCAACAGGGGGGCTGGACAGTCCGTTCATCTGGTATGCTTTGAATACGGTACTTCTTATGGGAGGTTATAAGCTATTATACAGCTGGCTGATGTTGGGATTTTATCTTATGTCAGGTACGATTATCAGCATGATACTTTTTAACTCTAAGCACCTGGAACTAATTCAATTTATTAAGATAAAATCCGATCTGATATTAGTATTTATTTTAATCGTCATTGCGATAAGATTTTTAACGAAGATCAATAATGAGCTCTGTGATCAAGCTGCAAGACTTCGGATTCAGCAGGAAGAACTACTTCAGATCAATGCCAATCTGGTACACACAAATGAAAAAGCAGAAAGATCACTGAAGCACATTATGTCTCTATACCAGATCATGAATGTCTTTTCAGGCCATGAAAATAATAATGACATGATTAACCGAATGGTTGAATATGCAAATGAAGTCATCAAAAGTAAGATTGTCCTAAGCTGGGAAAAACCCGTGGTCATTGATAATGACTGCATGCTTGCGCCGATAAAATCTGCCTCCCAGTCATACGGTTATCTGATCGTAAAAGACGTGAAGAATGATGGTAATTTCACAGATACACATCATTTTGAATTGTTAAAGTTCTTAGCGGATTTGATTGCTGTTGTTGTGGAGCGCAACCAAATGGAAAAAGTATCAAATGAACTTGTAATCCTTGAAGAACAAAAGCGAATCGCCAATGAGATTCATGACAATGTCTCACAGAGGATTTTCAGCGTAGTATGCGCTGCGCATGCAGTAAATGCCAATCTATCAAAATATAATCAAGAATCTATCAGAGAAAAACTCATTATGATTGAGGATTCTTCCAAAGAGATTGGAAAGGAGTTGAAATCCTTTATTTATAGGTTAAGTCCGGATAAAAACAATATTAAGGCTCTATTCGACAATGTTAACAAATATCTTCATGAGTTTGCAACGCTAAACAATATTAAGATGGATATTGATCTTTGCGGTGATGCAGAAAGGTTAGGACATGATTTGAAGCTGGCGCTCATACGCATTATTCGCGAGGCTACGGGAAATGCAGTCAGGCATGGTGAATGCACTGAAATTAGAGTAAGGATGAGTATTGAACTTACAAGATGCTCTTTGATCATCGAAGATAATGGAAGAGGGTTCAAGGTGGAAGAACTTAAAATCAATTGTAATCAACAAGGCCTGGGAGTCAATAATATGAAAACACTAACGCAAATCTTTAACGGTACATTTCACATAACCAGTACTCCCGGTAAGGGGACGAGGCTAAGGATCATAATCCCTCTAAGGCATATAAAAAGTGGTACAAAAGAAAGGGAAGGGATAACATGCATATCGTAATTATTGATGACCATCCCCTGGTACGACAGGGATTAAGCGCGATACTATCCATGGAAGATGACATAATCATGGTCGGTGAGGCTTCTTCTTCAACAGAAGGAATTAATCTAGTATGTGAAAAGCAGCCCGATGTTGCAATTGTTGATCTAAGGCTAGGAGATTCCTGCGGCCTTGAAACGATTCGTTCCTGTAAGGAAAAGACTCCCGGCTGCAAATATATCATCCTTACTTCTTCGGCAGATCGAGATGATTTTTGTAAAGCTGAAGAAATAGGTGCCGATGGATATATTCTAAAAGAAGCATTTCCGGAGGAGATTATTTCTGCTGTACGCCTTGTACATAGGGGCAGAAAATACTTTGATCCTATCATGGTGGAAAATTACATGTACAACAAAAAACATGATCCTTTTGGGGAACTTACTTCAAGAGAGCGAGATGTTCTTGAAGCCTTGGGGGAAGGCCTTCGAAATAGGGAAATTGCAATGAAATTGTATATTACAGAGTTTACGGTAAAAAAGCACGTTAGTCAGATTCTTGCCAAGCTAGAACTTTGCGACAGGACTCAGGCGGCATTATGGGCAAGAGACAGGAGGTCCACTTTATGAAGGGACGTTTGTATCTCTTGATCACTTGCATCGTTGTGCTCAGTTTTACTGGGGTCGGCTATTCGGCCTGGACAGAGGGTTTAAGCATAAAATCTCTATTTAGAACGGGAAATATTCATGTTTCTTTTGAAAACCCTGAAGTCGTATCCGATGAACAAGATGATATCGATTTTGACATCAGCGAGGGTGTTTTCAATATTTGCGGTATGACCGCCCCTGATTCCACAGTATTGATTGAATACGATATTTATAACGGCAGCTCGATACCGATAAAGTATTCTCCCGATGATGAAGTTTTGCCAGAAGGGATCGTGCTGGATCAAGACACCACTGTAATTAAGCCGGGAGAGTATCTACGAGGAAATCGGCTGATCATAGAACCAGGTGAAAATGAGTTGGTTCTACCCTTTGTTCAGCATAATTCAAAGGGCAACGGTGGATGGAATGAGGAGCTTAAGATTTGCTGGAATATTAAGATTGTCGAAGAAGTACTTGATCCGGATCTATTAAACGAAAATGAAGAACTTGTGGAAGCACCGATTGTGGATACTCCGCCTGTAGAAGAACCTGCGGTGACTGCTCCTGATACAGAGTCACCGAGTACAGAACCGGCACCAGCCCCGACTCCGGACACCGATGCTGCACCAGAGCCTGCTCCGGACACCGATGCTGCACCAGCCCCGACTCCGGAAGCTGATACCACACCATCTCAGACTCCAGAAGCTGATACCACACCAGCTCAGACTCCAGAAGCGAATCATGCCCCAGATCCAACACCAGAAGTTACCCCAGCGCCTAATCCTGAGCCAAATAACACTGAAAATATGAACGGAGAGTCGGAAAAATCTTCAAAACCAGTTAATGAAGGGAATGCAGAATCAAAAGAAGGATCAGATGATAATGTTAACGATGTCAAAGAGTAGAATTAAAATCATATATTTATTTCTGTTTGTAGGGGTTCTGACGATTTACGCACTTGATAATATTGTGATTCGATCATTGGTGGGTACTTCGTTATTCATATATGTACTGAAACCACTGTTTTGGAGCGGGATTGCACTGATGATATTTCTGCTCCCTGCACAGCGATACAAAAGCAAACTGCGAGTCGGGCATTTTATCAACTCTTGGTCATTTATATTTGCTGTAGTATATATATGTGTACAATTTTTAGCAGGTCTGGTAGACGGACTCGGTAAAAGTCCCTATGATCATTCTTTGTATGGCATTGCTATTAATATTTTTTCCATAGGAGCGACTCTGGTTGGCAGAGAGTTTTTCCGCAGCTATATCATTCATAGCCTTACTAAGAGGGAAAATTACAGAGTATTCCTTTCGGTAAGCTTGTTTATGACCTTATTGGCATTTCCAGTTGAAAAATATTTGGATTTACAGGGATCTGAAAGTATCGTCAAATTTTTAGCTCAATATTTCCTCCCTGAATTTTCGAAAAATTTTCTGACGACATATCTAGTGTTTTTGAGAGGACCAATATCGTCATTGATATTCTTGGGTACCCTTGAGACCTTTAATTGGATGTCTCCAATTCTGCCCAATCTGCAGTGGATTACAGCAGCATCCGTTGGCATACTAACGCCAGTCTTTATGTTTACGGCAATGCAGAACATGTATGAAATAGAGTCCAAACAGTGCCGTAAAGAAGATTTGAAAAAGGAAGGTCTTGCGAGCTTTCTGATAACGATCCTGATATCCGTTGGCATTGTATGGTTTGCGGTAGGTGTTTTCCCGATCTATCCTTCGGTTGTTGTCACTGGGAGTATGGAGCCAATGATTTATCCGGGAGACGTTATCTTAGTAAAGAAGACAAGAGATATTAAAGAGATTGAAATAGGAGATGTAATCCATTTTAAACGAGATCGTATTATGATATCTCACAGGATTACTGAAATCATAACAAAAGACGGTATTCCATCCTATAGGACTAAGGGCGATAATAACAATTCCGAAGACATCCAGCTTGTAAAGCCTGAACAAATAAAGGGCGAAATCATAAAAGTGGTACCTAAAATCGGATGGCCAACAATGCTGATAAAAAGCGGCAAAGAAATCCCCTTAGATGAGATCGTATTCTAAATGGTACGAAAGTAGTACAAATAGTGAACCTCGCAGGGTTGGAACACATGAGCATTGACCTATAATAATATTGTAATAAATATATTCATGAAAAAACATCTGTCATAATATGCAGACGGTAGAAAATGTCTGCAGAAATTAAAATACGTATATGCAGGGGGAGTATCATCATGGCTCGAAAAAAAAATAAAAATGCAATCAAACTAATCAGATTCGGATTTATGGCGCTCATAATTGCGCTAGTATTTTCGGTTGTTTTTAATAACTTGTCTGATACGACCTATGCATTTGAAGTGCAGGATAATGGTTATGGATTGCAGGTGAGTTCCGAAAAAATCGGGGCAAACGATAATAAAAAAATGTTGTTTAATATTGAAAACATGGCTCCCGGTGATGAATATGCAGAGATTGTTACCGTGAAAAATTCAGGTAAAGAAAGTTTCCAATCAATCATCACTGCTATGGATACATCAACACAAGGGAAGCTTCTATTTGAGACCTTGGAATTTGAGATACGAGAGGGAAATGCAAACGGCACAGTGATATACGACGGTAAACTAAAGGATATGAAGGATATCACTTTATGCTCCTTGAGTAAAAATAAAAAAAAGGTATACTACATGCTGCTCAGCCTCCCAACAGGAGCGGGAAATGAATATCAAAATCAGAATGCAAATTTTAAATTTATCATTACAGCTGATGCGAAGTAATGGCTTCACAGAAATCACGATTGTATCTAGGGAAAGAGGGAGCTTCACGAATGACGAAAAAAACATACCAAAGAAAACCTAAGCTATGCAAACAAGTGAAAAGATATGCGATAACAGGTATCATGATCCTTTTTCTAGCCAGCATTGGTTTCATTGTCAATGAAGTAATGCAAGAGGAATTAATCGAAGAAACGCAGGTTATGTCCTCCTTCACCAATACACCCGGCGTATCGTATCAAGTCTATTTAAAAGAGAATGAAATATTTAACGACAAGATTCAACCCGAAGATTTAGGTTACTTTTCGTCATTGATTGACCATATAGAGATCACCTTTGATAATCAATATCAAGGTGAAAGCGGAGCAATGTATGAGGGTGATTATACAATAAAGGGCGAGATTATTGGGTGGCAAGCAGGAACAGATACACCAGTTCCTGCTTGGACAAAGCAATTTAATATTTCGACGAAAAGAAACTTCGAAACAACCGACAAGGAGCTGCTATTATCACAGAATGTGAATCTCGACTTCAATCATTTTAATTCTTTTGTCGCCAGAGTTACAGAATTAACTGGCTACAAAACATCTTGTACAATGAAAGTTATGATGATCGTCAATTATAAAATCACAACAACAGATGGCGAAGTAACGGGAACCTTGCAACCCTCGCTGACAATGCCGTTAGAGGAAAAATATTTCACAATTCAAAAATCCGATAACACAGAAATGAAAAATGATATCACCAAGACCGTTGAATTGGCAGCACCGTATGATTATGGCAAAATGATCTTGCTTTCAACGATATCCTTATTATGCTTGATTGCTTTGTTACTTTTATTTAACACATCAGAACCAACCCTTACTGACCTTCAGAGAAGTAGAATCATGAAGATGTTAAAAGCCCATGGAAATAGAATTGTAGCAATAGAAATGGGAATGATGTACAGTGGTCTGAAACTTTGCTGTGTACATACCATGAACGATATGGTCAAAATATCCGATGAAATCGAACGACCAATTTTTTATGTATATCAGGAGGATCCGGCTGACATTTGTGAATTCTTCATTGTAGATAAAGATACCGCATATGTATATAAAGCAAATACTTCAGCCAAACCTGATGACCCCCAGGAACCAAGAGAGGAAGCAGACAATAAAATTGCTTCCTAAAACAATCAAACCGTGTTTAAAAATCCTGAAGCAAACCACAAATCATCTGCTTCAGGATTTTTTCTCAGCAATTACTAAGACAGAAAACCCAATATCATGCTTGCCGTCACAAGAGATTATTCCTGATAATAATTTTATTTGTATAAATTTTAACGTTTTTTTAGGGGAATAAAAATGGTATAATAAAGCTTGAGTATTGAGTCAGACATTCCTGAAAATTACGGATTCCCTTGAATTCTTTTTCATACGGCGGCTCGACTTGTAGATGATTGCGTAGTCTTAACAAATTGAGAGCGGAGTTGGTGAACATGATCAAAGTATTAGTAGCAGATGACGAACTTCTTGTCCGAATCGGTTTAAGAACAACCATCGAGTGGGAAAAAAACGGTTTTACAATTGTTGGGGAAGCAAAAAACGGCAAAGAAGCAATTGAACTATTTGAAAAGTTCGATGCGGACATTCTTATCACCGATATCAGGATGCCTGTTTATGACGGACTTGAAGTAATTAAACAAATCAAAGAAAAAAAGCGAGACCTGAAGTCTATCATTCTTACCCATTACGATGACTTTTCCTATGCACAAAAAGCCATTAATCTAGGTGCCTCGGAGTTTATTTTAAAGAATAATCTTACCTCTGATAATTTGCTGATCATATTAAAAAAGCTATCCGAGGAGCTAAAGCCGGAAAATAGTAAGGAACATAAAAATCTCGCAGATTCAGATCATCTTTATTACACCTTGGAGAAAGCAATCCTGACGAATCTTTCCAAAATGGAATATCGGGGACTGATGAATATCCTGGGTGAAAATTCTTTTTATCCTTATTTCTTCGTTGCCTATGGAAAAATCAGCTACAATGATGATCTTGATCTTGATCTGAATAACGGCGAATTTCTGAAAAATCTTTCCAATGTATTTGTCAGCAAGGATAATGTAAGACAAGCGATGATGATGATGGAAGATCATCTGGTGTATCTTTATAATATAGACTTTAAAACGGATGATTATCGAAAAGAACAAGGGGAAATCACCAATATATTAAAACGAAATATCAAACAGTTTTTTGATCTGGATATGTTCTTTGGAGTGAGCTCGGCGGGGAAGAAGCTTTCCGATATTCCCATGCTGGTAACAGAAGGAAAAAAAGCCTGTGAAAGATGCTTTTTCAGCGACGATAAGGTCATACTTTATGATCCTTCTGTGGAAGAAATCGGGGATGAAAATGTGAAAATTAAGCCCGATGTAATCAGGCGTTACCTTCACAAATCAGATATTGACGGTTTATGTGACTATATTGAAGAGCGGTTTGATAAGATCTTTCTGACTTATAATAAGATGGGAGTCAGAAAACTCTTCATTGACTTTATCAGCCTTGCGCAAATCATCCATCAGGAGAAATTTTCAGAAGAAGAAGTTGTCAATGATGAAAAATTCAAATATATCTACTTTGATAAGCTGGCTGATTTCAGGGCCATCAAAAAATATGTCAAAGATGTGTATCGCTTTGTAGCAGGAAAAAATGAAGACAAAACCTATTCCTACTACATTAATAAGAGTATTCAGTATGTTCAGGATAACTACGAAAGAAATATAACACTGGATGAAGTTGCTGAGTATTCGCAGATCAGTAAAAGCTACTTCAGCTTGCTCTTTAAGCAGGAAACCGGGATTAATTTTTCCGCTTTTCTGACAAATTACAGAATTGAAAAATGTAAAGAGTATATGAAAGAATCTCATTATAAGATTTATGAAATTGCAGAAAGAGTGGGGTTTGATAACCCTTATTACTTCAGCAAGGTGTTTAAAGAAAAAGTCGGAATCTCCTGTAAGGAATATCAAAAGAAATATTATAAAGAAAAACAATAAAAGCAATTATTTTTAATATTTATTTAGCTCGTTATCCTATATTATTCAAACTTGTGAACAAGAAAAACCACCTCAGAGATCGCTTCGTCGATCTCAAGAGGTGGCTCTTTGTACCATCACAAGTTTTTTATTTTTATTGTCATGCACCTTGAGAAAGTGTAATATCACATATTGATATTTAAAGGAAGTTTAAAGGTAACTGTCGTTCCGATATTCAGTTCACTCACCAGTGTAAGTCCTGAATCCTCTCCGCAGTAGAATTTGATCCGATCATCTACATTCTTAATTCCGATTTCGAGATACTTCTGATTACTGGGCTTTCTGTTAATGAGGTTTTCTTTCTGCTCTTCAGTCATGCCGACTCCGTTATCGGATACCTTTATGTACAAATGGTCTTCTTTCGCATAAGCGGAAATTTCAATGAGACCAATATGTTCGATATTTTCAAATCCATGAAAGATGGAGTTTTCCACAATTGGCTGGAGAATAAACTTGATGGTTTTATACTCCAGGATCTCTTCGGGAATATGATACACGATATCAAATACATCTCCATATTTATATTTTTGTATGGATACATAATTTTTGACACTATCAATCTCTTCACTGAGCGATACGAGTGTGTCCTTTCTGGAAAAGTTATATTTTAAAAGATTGATCATTGATGAGGTCATGGTACTGACGATAGGGGCATTTTGCAGTGTCGCCATCCACCTTATGGAGTCAAGCGTGTTATATAGGAAATGAGGATTAATCTGTGCCTGCAGTATTTTAAAATCCATTTCCGCCTTCTGCTTTTCATTTTCAATGGTACGTTTGATCAGCTGATCGATCCGCATCACCATTCTATTAAAGGCTGCAGTCAATTCTCCGATTTCATCGTTATTAATGACATCCACATTTACGTCAAGGTTTCCTTTTTCAACCAGCTTCATACTTCTTCGCAATGTTATGATTGGCTTAGTAATGCTATAAGAAAATAAGTATGCAAAAAACGCGGTGACAATAAAAAACATAGCAATCATTTTGACCATCTCAACAAATAGATTCCGAATATCCTGAAGAATATTATTCAGGGGATGGATGCTTATAATCTTCCAATTGCTGTACTTGATGGTATCGGACACAATGATGCTTTCCTCTCCGAATACCTTGTCTGTAAAACGAAGGTTCGTCTCAGATAGAACTTCCGGATGCTTAAAGATTACTTCGTCAAGGTAGGCATTGAAAGGGAAGGTAAAGAGGGTTTCACCCTCGGGATCCACCACCAGCATTTTATTCACCAGCGTAACGGATGCAGTGGAAATTAACTCTCTCAGGAAATCATAGTTGATGGCAATGATCAAAAGACCATAGTCGATATGGTTTTTATAGTCATAGATATGTTTCGAATAGGTAAGTGTACGTGCGTTATAGGAACTATGATATTTATAGGTATAGGAATCTTTATAAAAACCATCACCGGATTCGTTAGAGATAATATTTTCAAAAGACTGAGCAAGATCTTCGGCTTTAATCCTCTGATCACTCACATAAACATTACCGTTTTGTCCTATGATATAGACTCCCTTGAGGTATGCATGGGCACTGACTGTCGTCTCTAGAAATTTATCGATCTCTTCCTTATTTTCTCCGTTTCCGCTGGATAATTCCGCTAGAATACTGGAGTTGTTTGAGAGCAGTGCTGCGGTGTTGTTGACGGTGCTCAGAAAGAATTCCAGGTTATATTGAGTTTTGTTCGCTAATTCAATGGAATAATTGATTTGGTATTCCTTTAACGTATCAAAAAACAAGGAATAGAGAACATAACCGACCAAAGATAAAAGGATCATAATAAAACAGGTGTAAAATAAAAAGATTTTATTTCTAATACTGAAAAATTTCATCTCTTCACCCAATCTAGCCTTTCAACTACCGAAAACGTATGGATTTTCAACCATTATACCATATTGTCCTCCTAGATTAACATTAAAAATAATCTGAATATTAGTAAAATATTACGATAGAAAGTCAAAGTTGGACAAATAATTAACGATCAAAAGTGTTAAATTTCGTAATATATTTGATTCAATTTAACCAGTCGATCCTTATAATGAAACCTAGGGAATATTGTTTGAAAAGTGATAATTATTCTCGACAAGCAAATTTATAAGGAGGAGAAAAATGAAAAAATCAAAAGGTCTCAAAATTCTAGCTGTAGTACTGGCCGTATTGATTCTGCCCATGAGCATGGTTGCATGTGGACAAAAGGCAGAGCAAACGGAAGGACCTGCAGCGGGCGCCGATGGGTTCAGCTGGGATATGGCCAGCGGTTCCACAGTCAAGATTATGTTCAATCAACATCCTTATGCAGAAGCGATTATCAAGAAAATTCCTGAGTTCACTGAGAAGACAGGAATCAAGGTTGAATACTCGCTGACTCCCGAAGAAAATTACTTTGACAAATTAACCATTGCGCTGAATTCCCGTTCGGGAGATCCTGATCTGTTCATGACAGGAGCTTATCAGATTTGGGAATATGCGCCGGCTGGTTACACAGCTGATCTGGATCAGTTCCTGAACGATCCTAATATGGTAGATCCCTCTTATAATGTAGACGATTTTTATGAAGGTATCATCGGCGGTCTCAGATGGGACCTCAAAGCAGGGCACAAAACAGGAAGCGGTCCTCTGTGGGCACTTCCACTTGGATTCGAATCCAACGTACTTGCGTACAACAAGAGAGTCTTTGACGAATTGGGACTTACACCTCCCAAAACTATGGAAGAGCTCCTTGCTGTATGCGGCAAGCTGAAGGAATTCGGCGGCCCCGGAACGTATCCTCTCGCAATCAGAGGAGCAAGAAACTGGGGAACCATCCACCCGGGTTATATGACTACATACTCCAACTACGGAGCAGTTGACTTCGACATTAAAGACGGAAAACTGGTATCCCAGGTTAATTCTCCTGAAGCTGTAGCAATGACTGAAATGTGGGTTAAGCTGATCAAAGAAGGCGGAGCTCCATCATGGTCCAGCTACACTTGGTATCAGGCAGGTGCTGACTTCGGTGCAGGAAAAGCTGCAATGCTGTTTGACGCAACTTGTAACGGATACTTCCAGAATCCCGAAGGCGCATCCGAAGAAGCTGGAAACCTGGCTTGGGTAGCTCCTCCGCTTCCAGAAGGAAAGACAGAAATCAATTCCAACCTCTGGACATGGTCAATGGCCATGAATGATGCTTCCAAAAACAAGACCGCTGCTTGGTTGTTCCTACAGTATTTCACAAGTGCTGACTATCAGAAATGGTCCATCACCGAAGGAAACTGCGTAGATCCGCCGAGAAAGTCAGTATTTGAAAGCCCCGAAGTACAGGAAGTTCTTGCATCCAACACTGGATACATTGAAACATTCAACGCTACTGTACCGGGAACCACAATCCAGTTCACACCTCAGCCTCACTTCTTCCAGACAACCACTGAATGGGCTGCAACCCTTCAGGATATCGTAGCAGGAAAATATAGCTCCGTTCAGGATGCTATGGACCAGCTTAAAGATAAAATGGATACGATCGTAGAAGACGTAGAAGCTGAATAATAAGGCAATCAATCAGTAGAATAGGGGAGGGTTCCCTCCCTTATTCTATCTCATGAATTATAGCAATTCCTATCAATAGGTAGGAGGAAGCCCTCCCCCCTGAAGGAATAATATGAGGAGGATGGATACAATTGGCGACACCAGCAAATATCCTGAAAAAGACATCAGGAACGATGAAAGACATCACTTTGGAAGAAAACAAAATACCTTTTTCTGTTAAAGCACGGCCGTATCTGATTATTCTTCCGGCGCTATTATTGACAATCGGTATTTTATATCCCTTTGCGACAGCGATTTTTTACTCATTTACAGACTTCTCATTCAGATCCATTGACTACAAGTTTGTAGGACTGAAAAACTGGATCACGATGTTCAAGTCCGCAGATTTCTGGCATGCATGTCTTGTGACTGCTCAGTATGCCATTGCGACGACTGGAACAGAAATGATCGCAGGCCTTGGAATGGCACTGCTGCTCGTCCGTGAAAGCAGATACACAAAAATATTAAGAATTGTCCTGATTTTCCCGCTAATGATTGCACCTGTAATCGCAACACTGATTTGGCAGCTCATGATTAACAATTCTGTGGGCATCGTAGAAAAATTCTTGAATTTATTCGGTGTTTACAACTTCCCATGGGCATCCTCTGCCTCGACAGCATTATTTACCGCAGCGATGATTGATTTCTGGGTTTATACACCTTTTGTCATGCTGCTCATGCTTGCAGGACTTCAGTCTCTGCCAAAATCCCCCTATGAATCCGCAAAAATCGATGGCGGATCGCCATGGTTTACATTTAAAACTTTGACACTGCCTCTTTTGAAACCCTTTATATTAATCGCCCTTATCTTCAGACTCATGGCATCTATGCAGGAATATGGCATTATCTTTGCTTTGACAAAGGGAGGACCTGGAAACACCCTCATGAATCTGTCCTTAACCGGATACAACATGGGTTTTGCATTTTCAAATCTAGGTAAGGCAGTACCGTTCTTATTGGTATTGTGGTTTGTAATTTATATCATAAGTCAGAAACTTGTCGGCGCTTGGCTTCGCGGCCAGAAGAGTGCCCAAGGCAATTAAGGATGAGGGGAGTATCACGATGGAAAATAAAACAAAATATCTGCTGAAAAATATTTCAGCAAACGTGGTAATCGGAATTTATGCGATCTTTGCGATTTTCCCGTTAATTTGGTTAATAATCATATCCTTTAAAAGTGATATGCAGATGTATACAACAACCTTCATATTTACACCGACACTGGATAATTACAGAATCGTATTGCTTGAAGGCGCAGACTACATAAAAGCCTTTGTCAACAATATTATCGTCAGCGGAGGAGCGGTTCTGCTTTCCCTGATCGTTGGAGTCCCGGCGGCGTATGCTTTTGCAAGATATAACTTTGCAAAAAAGGAAGACTTGGCATTTACAATCCTGTCATTTCGTTTCGCTCCTGAAATTTTGGTCATATTGCCACTTTTCATGATCTATCAAAAAATTGGCCTTTATGATACCTATTTCGGACTAATCTGGGTTTATCAGCTCATTACGCTGCCTCTTTTGATCTGGGTGCTCAGAGGATACTTTGAGGAAATCTCTGTTGAAGTAGAACAGGCAGCTAATCTGGACGGATACCCTTGGTATCATGTATTTATGAAAATCCTCGTACCGTTGATCAAGCCGGGTATGGTAGCTTCCTCACTGCTGGCATTCATCTTTGCCTGGAACAGCTTTACGTTCCCGCTTCTTCTGAGTGGATTCAAAATTGAGACAGTTACGGTTGCTGCTCTCAGATATATCGGTTCAGATACCGTTCATTACGGACAGATGGCGGTAGCTGCAGGGGTTGCTGCACTTCCTGAAGTCATCTTAGCGCTCATCATACAAAAACATCTCGTACGTGGATTGAGCTTCGGCGCAGTAAAAGGATAGGGTGAGATTTAATATGGCAAAAATAGAACTTTGTAATATAACAAAACGATTCGGATCGCTCACTGCTCTTGATGATATCAATATCGAAGTAAAGGATAAAGAATTCTTCGTCCTTTTCGGCCCTGCTGGAGCAGGTAAAACAACGATTCTCAAGGTCATTGCGGGAATTGAGTTTCCTGAGGTTGGAGAAGTGAAGATCAATGACAAGAATGTAAACTACGTGGAGCCTGCCAAACGGAATGTATCCATGGTATTTGAAAACTATGCTTTGTATCCCCATCTTTCTATCTATGACAATATTGCATCACCGATGCGAAGCCCACTTTATAAGAAGGATGAGGAAACCATCAAAAAGGAAGTTCAGCGCGTTGCGAGTATGATGAAGATTGACCATCTGCTGGATCGTCTGCCAAGTCAGGTCAGCAACGGACAAAGACAGAGAACCGCACTTGGACGCTGTCTCGTAAGAGAGCCCAATGTCTTTCTCATGGATGAGCCCATCGCTCACCTTGACGCGAAGCTAAGGCACTTTATGAGAGCAGAACTCAAGGAGATGCAGAGTTCCTTTGACACTACAACTATTTATGTAACCCACGATTATATGGAAGCCCTTAGCCTAGGTGACAGAATTGCTATCATCAACGAAGGGAAAATTCTTCAGATTGGTACGGGTGACGAAGTCTATCTTACTCCGGCAAATGAGTTCGTAGCAAAATTCATCGGTGAACCGGAAATCAATCTCTTTGATATCGAGCTGGTGAAACAGGATGGAATGCTGTATGCGCTAATGCTGGGTCAGGAAACCGGCTATGCGATTGAAAAGGATGTTTCCGATGTGATCGAATCCGGCGGTTATCAGAATGTTCGCATTGGCCTTCGCGGAAATGATCTCACCTTCAGCTTTAAGCAGGAAGATGCCTCTTACATAGAAGGAAAGGTCTACAGCGTGGAGCCCATTGGTAATAAAACCATCCTTGTGATTGATGTGAACGGACAGCTCCTGAGACTGGTCGCGCCAAACGATCTGAAAGCAAACCTCGACGAGCAGATCTTTGTGAAAATTAAAATGGAACGTGCAATGTTCTTCAATGCCGACGATCACAAGTACATATACCGGCATAATCAGGCTGAATTGTTGGGGGTGGAATAATGGCGAAGCTGATATTAAAAAATCTTTATAAACGATATGAAAATAAAAAAGGCAAAAAAGGTGCAGCCCAAAACCCCTACGCAGTGAACAATCTGAATCTGGAATGTGAAGATGGAGAATTTATTGGAATCCTGGGACCATCAGGCTGCGGTAAGACCACAACCCTGAGGATGATCGCAGGACTTGAGGATATCACTGATGGTGAAATCATCATCGGAGACACTGTGGTAAATAAAATTCAGCCGCAGGACAGAGGAATCGGTCTTGCTTTTGAGGATTATGCACTTTATCCGCCGCTGAGTGTCTATGAGAACATCGCTTTCAATATGAGAGCACGTAAGGTAAATGACGAGGTGATCAAAGAGGAAATCGACAGAATTGCACCGCTGCTAAAGATCGATGATCTTCTTCAAATGAAACCGGGAAAGCTTAGCGGAGGGCAGAAGCAAAGGGTTAATATGGCCCGTGCCATCGTAAGAAAACCAAAGCTTTTGCTTCTGGATGAACCAATGTCTCACCTGGACGGAAAAATGAGACAGGTGCTGCGGACGGAGATCAAACGACTCCATAATGAGATCCAATGTACAACCATTATTGTAACCCACGACCAGATGGAAGCCATGTCTCTTGTTGATAAGATTGCAATCATGAAGGACGGAGAGCTGCAGCAATATGGGACTCCTTTCGAAGTTTATGATAATCCTGTAAACGAATTTGTCGCCGGCTTCATCGGAGAACCTCCGATGAACATCATGACGGTAGAAGTTCAAAAAAAGGAAGACAGTTTTCTCTTCAAACTGCAGGATGCAGATATTTTGATTCCTGCTCCTGAGCGGTATTATCCTGTTTTGCGTGAAGGAATGCAGGCCAGGCTTGGAGTCAGACCGTCTGATGTTATGATCGGGGGTACTGGCAGCAAGGGCTCGGATGTAAAAATATCTGTCTTTGAAAACCTGGGAGATGAGAAAAAAATCAGCTTCCGTGTTGGAGAGGGCTTCCTCACTCTGATTACAACAGATGAAAAACGATACAGGCAGGGAGATATCGTCAAGCTTGAAGTGAAGTCAGAAAAAACCCACCTGTTCGATGTAAATACAGGGGAGAAAATATTAGTTTAATGCTAGTACAGCGTTAATAAATGTACTAGGTATCAAGAAAGGGAGGAAATGAAATGTCAAACATTCCTGAAACAATGAAAGCTTTAGTTGCTTACGAACCTGGATGCTTTAAATTGGAAGAAGTTCCTGTACCAAAAGCAGGAGAAGGAGAAATCGTAATTAAGGTTGAGGCTTGCGGTATCTGTGCCGGAGATCTGAAATCCTACCACGGTGCTCCCAGTTTCTGGGGCGGCGAAGGAAATCCGCCTTATATCAAGGCTCCCATGACTCCCGGCCATGAGTTTATCGGTAGAATCGTTGAAATGGGTGGCAACGTAAAAGGTGATTTTAAGCTTGGAGACCGAGTGATTTCCGAGCAGATCGTTCCTTGCTGGGAATGCAAATTCTGTAAGACCGGGAGACACTGGATGTGCCAAAAGCATGATGTATACGGATTTCAGAACAATGTTAATGGCGGCATGGCAGAATATATGAAATTCCCCAAGGAAGCGTTGAACTATCATGTTCCAGAAGAGCTGGCAATCGAAGAAGCGATTCTGATCGAACCTTATGCCTGTTCCAAGCACTGCGTTGACAGAGCCGGCATCACCAATGAGGATGTAGTTGTTTTGTCAGGCGCCGGAACCTTGGGTCTGGGTATGGTAGGCTATATTGCGATGAAAAATCCGAAAAACTTTATTGTTCTTGATACAAAACCAGATCGTCTTGCACTTGCTAAGGAATTCGGCGCGCACATGGTTATGAATCCTCTGGAAGTCAATGTAGTCGAAGAGATTCAGAAATTAACCGAAGGCTACGGCTGCGATATCTATATCGAAGCAACAGGCCATCCATCCAGTGTAAAACAGGGGTTGGAAGCCATCAGAAAGATGGGAACCTTCGTTGAATTCAGTGTGTTCGGTGATCTTACTACCGTTGACTGGAGCATTATCAGCGACAGAAAAGAGCTGAACCTGTATGGTGCACACCTGAGCCCATACTGTTACGATGCTGTGGCAGGTTGGATCAAGGATGGCAAGATGCCGACCAAGGGTGTTGTAACCCATCAGTTCCCGCTGGAACAGTGGGAAGCTGCATTCAAAACCGCCGAAAAGGGTGCAGAGGGAACATTGAAAGTAATTCTAATTCCTTAATCTAAGGAATTCCATTTAAAAGGCTAGAAGAAAGCGAGGCGGAAAGATGAATAAAATAGCCATTGGCTGCGATGAAGCTGCTTTCGACCTAAAGCAGATCATCATTGAGCACATGACCCATCTGGGCTATGAAACAGAGGATTATGGAGTCTATAACAAAGACGCCTCCCTATATCCTGACACTGCAGTCAAGGTTGCCGCAGCCATTGCGGCTGGAAAGCATGACAGAGGAATCCTCCTCTGCGGTACTGGGATCGGAATGGCAATAACAGCCAATAAGGTTCCGGGAATCCGGGCGGCGGTATGCCATGACAGCTTCTCTGCCGAGAGGGCCAGAAAGAGCAACAATGCTCAGATTATGACCATGGGAGCAAGAGTCATTGGATCAGAACTGGCAAAGCAGCTGGTAGAAATCTGGATGAATTCTGAATTCC
This sequence comes from Clostridiales bacterium, assembly GCA_015243575.1. Lineage (NCBI taxonomy): Bacteria > Bacillati > Bacillota > Clostridia > Peptostreptococcales > Anaerovoracaceae > Anoxybacterium > Anoxybacterium hadale. Next base: position 1,241,583 of record CP042469.1, on the reverse strand, counting down.
AAGGCGGAGGTTCTGCCTCCAAGGTAGACCGGATTATGGAATACGAAAGAGATTTTATTTCAGGAGGTACAATCGCATGCAAAGAATAATTAATAATCCTGATCTTGTTGTTGAAGATATGCTAAAAGGATTTTTAAAAAATCATAAAGATATCGTAGCAGAAACAGAGAATCCAAGGGTCATCAAATATGTAAATGCGCCCGCAGCCGGAAAGGTTGGAATTGTTACGGGAGGCGGTTCCGGACATAAACCTGCCTTTATCGGTTACATAGGTAAAAACATGGTAGATGCGGTTGCAGTGGGAGAAATCTTCTCATCTCCAACAGCCAAAGCTTTTTTCGAAGCATTCAAAGAAGCTGACGGAGGGAAAGGCATCGCTTGTCTTTACGGAAATTATGCCGGAGACAATATGAATGTTAAGATGGCGAAACAGATGGCAGAAATGGAAGGCCTTGAGGTTAAGACAGTCGTTGCCAATGATGATGTCGCTTCAGCTCCGAAAGAAGAATCTCAGAAAAGAAGAGGCGTAGCCGGAGAAATTCTGATGTGGAAGGTTGGCGGTGCTAAAGCTGCAAAGGGCGGAAGTCTGGACGAAGTAATCGCCGCTGCTCAGAAAGCCATCGACAACACGAAAAGCGTAGGGATTGGTATCACTCCGTGCACCATTCCTTCTGTAGGAAAGCCAAACTTTCAAATAAAAGAAGGTACTATGGAAGTAGGAATCGGTCATCACGGAGAACCTGGCATCAAGGTTGCTGATTTGGCAACTGCAGATGAGATGGCGCAGATCATGCTGGATATCATTCTGCCCGACCAGCCCTTTGAATCAGGAGATGAAGTCGTTGTACTGCTTTCCGGTCTTGGTGCCACCCCGATTATGGAAGGTTACATCGTTTACAACAAGGTGGAGCAAATTCTTTCAGAAAAGGGAATCAAAGTACACCGTTCTTATGTTGGCAATTACTTCACTTCACTGGAAATGATGGGGGTTACACTTACGCTGATGAAGCTGGATGACGAATTAAAAGAGCTCATCGACATGGAAGTGGATACCATGGGTATGAAGCAGTTTCAAAAATAGAAACACAGGAGGCATGCTTTGTTTTATTTAGGCATAGACGCTGGAACCACCTGTATCAAGGCGGCAATCGTATCGGAAGAAGGTATTTTTATCGATTCGGCGACGGAGGATGTGAACCTGTTCATGCCTTCAGAGGACGCATGCGAGTTGGATATGATCCTGCTCTGGGAAAGCCTCTGCCGGCTGCTGCGAAAGTTGTCGAAAAACAATTCCGCGAGCTTCAGTAAAATAGCTGGGATTGGAATAACTGGCCAGGGGGACGGCTTGTGGGCGATCGACAAAGAGGGAAACCCAGTACGGAATGCGATTCTTTGGAACGACACAAGAACAAAGCATTTAAAGCTTATTAACAAGGAAGAAATAGACGGAATCTGCATAAAGAACGACGCGAATCCCCTTTATGCAGGTTCCAACATCCATATTTTACGTTGGATGAAGGAATATGAGCCAGAGTATCTTGCTAGAATCCACAAGATTTTTCATTGTAAGGATTGGCTGAATTATAAGCTGACAGGAGAAGCGTGCAGTGATGATTCCGATATGACGACTGCACTGATGAACCTTAAGCAGCGAAAATTTTCCGAAGAGATTCTTGATGCATTGGAGCTATCTGATTTCATGGAGCTTTTTGCCACACCGAAAGCATCCACAGAAATCATCGGTTTCGTCACCGAAGAAGCTTCTGCACAAACGGGTCTGAGAAGGGGAATACCGGTCATCGCAGGTGCCATAGACGTTGCGGCAGTTGCTGTTGGCCTTGGAGCGGTGAAGACCGGGGATACCTGCATCATAGTAGGTACAACATTGGCCAATCAGACCATCATTGAAGAATCAGATATCGATTTTGATAAAGGTCTGATCTTTTCTCATATTCCAAAGGATCAATTTGTATGTACGATGCCGACACTGAGCGGAGCCGCCGCCATCGATTGGGTAAAAAAACTTCTCTATCCAGGCCAGACCTACGATGAGATTGAACAGATCATCAATCGAGTACCCATCGGCAGCCGCGGCGTGATCTATCACCCCTATCTTCAGGGCGAAAGGGCACCATTCCGCAATCCCTTCGCTGCAGGAAGCTTCTTTGGCTTAAAATCTACCCATGGCAAAGAAGAATTAATGAGAGCTGCATTTGAAGGCATCGCAATGTCTCTTTGTGACTGCTTTACATCTCTTCCCAAGACCAATGACAGGGTTTACATTTCCGGTGGTGCGTCCAAAAACGATTCCTTCTGTCAAATGGCAGCGGATAGCCTTGGAAAAACCATGGTAAGAGGTCAGGGAAAAGAGGCTGGTATCAAGGGGATTGTATCTGTGGTAAAAGTTGCACTCGGTCATGAAAAGGAGTTTGCACCGACGGAGCAGTCCATCGACAAAGAGTTTTTGGCCAATCAGGAACAGCACGAAAAATATCAAGGTATGTTCCGGCTATTTCAAAATCTAAGATATGATTATGAGGAGCACTGGCTTCAAAGAAACAATCTGTATAAGGAGAAATCATGATGAGCAGTTTTAAAAACAGCGACGGTAAAATCATCGTCGAAAATCTCATTAAAACAATACAGGAAAACAAGGATTATCTGAGCAAAATCGACGGTGAAATCGGCGATGGGGATCATGGCATCAATATGAATAAAGGCTTTACCATCTGTGGAGAAAGAATCAGCGGTAAGGATTTTGATTTGACCGAGAGTCTCAAACAGCTTGCCATGGTATTGATGATGGAAATCGGCGGCTCCATGGGACCCCTTTATGGCACCATGTTTTTTGAAATGTCCAAAGCTACAGCGGGCAAGGACGAAATCGACAGTCAGATCGTTTCTGAAATGCTCGGAAATGCAGCAAAAGGAATTCAGAGCCTGGGGGAAGCAAAAGTTGGTGATAAGACTTTGCTGGATACCTTTATCCCTGCCCTGGAAGCTTTCAATGAAAGCATGGGAGAAGGCTTTGCCGCTGCCCTTGATCAAATGATTATTGCTGCAGAAAAAGGAAAAGACTCCACCATTGATTTAGTTGCAAAGGTTGGAAGAGCAAGCAGATTAGGGGAGCGTTCCAGGGGAGTACTGGATGCAGGGGCTACCTCTTGTTTTCTAATGCTTGAGTCTTTTGGAAAAACAGTGAAAGAACTGATCGGCTGATCATAAAAACAATTAGATACCGAGAGACAGCAAGTAAAATGGGATCACTTTAACCTTTTTAATTCCATATTGTTCTATATATGGAATTATATTTAAAACGATGCGGCGTTGCGCATCAGCTATCGGAGCGAGTATTATGACGAAATATTTAATTGGAATGGACATCGGCACTACAAATGTTAAGTCAGTTCTGTTTGCCGAAGATGGTACAAAAATTGCGGAGTGCGGTAAGGAATACCCTTTGTATCTGATCAAATCAGGATGGGCAGAACAGAATCCGGAAGACTGGTGGCAAGCTGCGGTAGAAACCATTTCCTGTGTGATCAGAGACAGCGGAGTCGAGAAAAGTCAAATTGCAGGAATTGGCGTAAGCTCCCAAGCACCTACATTGATTCCCATCGATCAGGGAGGCAATGTTCTAAGAAACGGTTTAATCTGGATGGACAGACGGTCTCAACCGGAAACTGATTTTTTGGAAAGAGAAATCGGAAGCGCCAAAGTAAAAAGCATCACAGGAAACCGCATCGATCCTTATTATTTGTCTTCCAAAATCCTGTGGTTTAAAAGAAATGAGCCGGAGCTTTATAAAAAGACTTACAAAATTCTGCAAATCAATGGATTTATCAATTACAAGCTTACCGGTGCTGTCACGACAGATATCGCTCATGCAAGCCTGATGGGAGTTTACGATGTGCGTCGCAACCAATGGTCTGAAGAACTGGCGGAGTTGATTGGTTATGATACAGAACTGTTCCCGCAGGTATATCAGAACGATTCTATCATCGGAACAGTCTGCGAGAGCGCTGCTAAACTAACGGGCCTGAGCACTTCCACCGCTGTAGTCTGCGGAACGGTAGACGGCAGTGCCGCCACCTTGGAAGCCGGAGCGGTTGATGTCGGAGATGCAGTGGAAATGACCGGTACTTCAACGGTACTGAATATCTGTACGGATGAATGGAGAGATCCCGGTCTCCTATTTGAAATGTATCATGGTCTCAAAGACATTCTAATGCTTTGCGGAGCAAACAGTACAACCGGTGCATGCCTGAAGTGGTACCGAGATAATCTCTATCATAAGGAAAGCTGCGAGGCAAGGGAAGGGGAAAGTTCCTTTGATGCCATGAATCGGCTTGCTGCCAAGTCAAAACCAGGCTCTAATAAATTGATCTTTCTTCCCTATATGGCAGGAGAGCGATCACCCATTTGGGACAGTTACGCCAGAGGAGCCTTTTTCGGGCTGAGTCTGAATACTGGGAAGGAAGATATGATTCGTGCCATTCTGGAAGGTTCGGCTTTTGGACTTAGGCATAACATTGACGAAGCAAAGAAAATCGGCGCACCGATCAGAGAACTGCGATCTGTAGGCGGAGGCAGCAAAAGTGATATCTGGCTGAAGATCAAAGCGTCGGTATTGAATATGCCCATCGTCGTTCCGGATATTTCTACAGGAGCACCTTTTGGAGATGCCATCATATGCGGCACCGGCCTTGGAATCTATCAAAATCCCGGCAAATTTGCAAAGGAAGCCGCAAAGATAAAGAAGATCATAGAGCCCGACACCAAGTGGAATGAACGGTACAACGAGCTATATGAGATTTATCTGAGCCTTTATCAAAATACCAAACGTGATTTTTGTCAATTGGCTGAAATTGAGTGATTGATTTCATTTCAGTCAGGAAAGTGAATCAATATGATAATACCTGAAAATATTTGGCAGGCCCATAGCTTTGAATGCTCCTGCGGCCAGGTACACAGCCAGCCTATCAAGGACATCTCCATAACAAAAGGGGCCTTGGATAAGCTGGGAGCGGTGAAAGAAAATTTGGGTGAAACCTACAACAAGGGTTTCATTATAATAGACAGTCTTCTCAATGAGTTGATCGGAGATAAGATCAAAGCAGCACTGGATCAGGGCGGGATTCTTTATTCCCTCTGCCTGTTTGACTCGCCTCAGGTGCTCCCCAACGAAACCTCCATCGTAAAAATCATGGCAGATTTGGATGATACCATCGATTTTATGATTGCGGTAGGCTCGGGAGCCGTCAATGACCTTGCGAGATTCATAAGCTCCAGATGCCGCATCCCATATATTTCCATACCAACGGCAGCTTCCATGGACGGATATTCTGCTGAAGTCTCTCTTCTGGTACTGAATGGGATTAAAAAGACCTTGAACGCAACTCATCCAACGGCAATTTATGCGGATACGAGCATTTTAAAAAATGCTCCTCCAAAACTCGTTGCTGCAGGCTTCGGTGATCTGATATGCAAAAAAACAGCGGCTTTTGACTGGAGAATTTCCAATTTAATCAACGGAGAAAGTTACTGCCAAAATACAGTTGATGTAGTAGATCAAATCGTTGAAAAAACCGCAAACAATGCACTGAAAATTTCAGAGCGAGACGAAACTGCCATCAAAGACTTGGCGGAGGGGCTTATGCTCTCAGGCATTGCAATGCACTGGGTAGGAAAGTCACGGCCGGCTGCAGGTGCAGAGCATCATTTGGCTCATTTCATCGGAATGAAGGCTATGATGAAAAATCATCCGGTTCATCTCCATGGAATTGAAGTCGCAGTAATGACCCTAGTCATGATTGAAGTTTATCATGAGATCTTATCAAGAGACTTTAGGAATATTGACATCAACGTGATCTATGAAAATTCGTTGGATAAAGATGCTTATGAAAAGCGAATCCTGGAAGTGTTCAAAGATAGTGCTCCTCAGATTTTTAAGGAAAATGAAAATAAAATATTTGAAAAAGAAGCATGGCTTGCACACGCACAGAAAGTCAAAGAATCGATGCCTCAGATAAAAGAGGAGCTGATCCCGAGGATTCCTGACGCGCAGAGAATCATCAGCGTTCTTACGAGTATGGGGGCGCCTGCAAAGCCCGAAGAACTGGGCCTTACCGAGGAAGATTTGAAAGAGGCAATTCTTTACGCCAAGGAAGTCAGAAATAAATATACCATACTGGATGCGGCTGAATATCTTGGCTGCCTGGAAGATGTGGCAGAGAAAGTAGCCGCTAAAATGAGCCGATGATAGAAAACGAGGTGATTGATCATGGCAGCACGATACGACGAAATTAAACTGGGCAGACTAAAAGAAGAGGTATGCGAAGCCAATCTGGAATTGGTGGAGAAAAAACTTGTGATTTATACCTGGGGGAATGTGAGTGGAATCCTTCGGGAGGAAGGTCTCGTAGTAATTAAACCAAGCGGTGTTTCCTACGATAATCTGGTTCCAAATATGATGGTAGTACTCGATCTATCGGGAAATGTGATCGAGGGCAATTACAACCCTTCATCCGATACACCAACCCATCTGGAGCTTTATAAGGGCTTCCCTGAAATCGGTGGGATCGTACATACCCATTCCACCTATGCCACAGCATGGGCACAGGCAAAAAGACCGATTGAGTGCTTTGGTACAACTCATTCAGATTATTTTTACCATGAAATTCCCTGTACGCCGGAACTGACTCCTGAGGAAATTGGTGGAGATTATGAAACCAATACGGGCAAGGTGATTCTTCGTACCATGGAAGGCCGAGATTATAAAGCAATGCCCGGTATCCTGGTGGCAAATCATGGCCCCTTTACCTGGGGTAAGGATCCCTTCACAGCGGTTCATAACAGTGTAGTTTTAGAAGAGCTGGCAAGAATGGCTTATCTGACTCTAACCATTAATCAAGACATCACCGGGATACAAGGTGCGCTCATGGATAAACATTATCTTAGGAAACACGGGCAAAACGCGTATTACGGGCAGCCGGCAGACAAGGAGCAAAAAAAATGAAAATCCTGACCGTAACCGATTTATTCATAAAGAAAGAGGTTGTGGAAACAGCTCTAAGAGAAAAACTCTGCCATATTGAAAATCTACAGATCGAAAATTTTTCTGTTGATTTTCCCATAACTCCTCTTCAATACAGCGACGGAGAGGTGACGGAATTCGTTGGCAGTGAAGAAGATATTATCGAGCGGATCAGCGATGTAGATCATCTTGTGGTTCATACCTCTCCCATCACCAAAAGGGTACTGGAACATGCAAAGCAACTAAAATCCATATCCGTCACAAGGGGCGGTGCGATCAACGTGAATATTGAGGCTGCAACGAAAATGAACCTTCCAGTCTTCAACACGCCAGGTAGAAATTCTTCCGCAGTGGCTGAATTTACAGTTGGTCTATTTATCGCTGAGACGAGGAATATTGCCAGAAGTCACGAGACCACACGCCAGGGAAAGTGGATCGATGATTATTATATGTATGACAAGACGGAATATGAACTTTCCAGTAAGGTAATCGGTCTCATGGGTTATGGAAATATAGGCGAAAAGGTATGCAAACTTCTCAGCGGGTTTGGGTGTAAGGTTTTGGTCTATGATCCCTATATCAGTCAAGTTGAGAGCAATGCAGAGCTTGTAGCTCTGGATACACTGCTGACTGAGGCGGATATCTTATCCTTACATATGAGAGTGACTCCAGAGACCACGGGGATGATCAACATGGAATTTATGAAGAAAATGAAACCTTCTGCGATTCTGGTCAACACTGCAAGGGGACCTCTGGTTAACTACAGCGACCTTTATGAAGCGCTCACAAGCGGGATCATCGCAAGAGCCGCATTGGATACATTTGAGTCGGAACCTATCGCAGAGGAGGATCCACTGCTGAAGCTGGATAATGTAACTCTGACAAATCATATCGCAGGCGCCTCAAGAAACGCAGTGAAAATATCCGCCGAGATCATGGCCGAAGATCTGAATGCCTTCCTTGAGGGCAGGGAAGTAAAAAACTTGGTCAATAAGGATTACGATAAGTAATCTGTATTCCCAAGATAAAATTCAAAGGAGAGATAGGTTTTATGGGTACAAAATATACTCTGGGCATCGATTTTGGAACACTGTCAGCAAGGGCGTTATTGGTTGATATTGTTTCCGGTAAGGAAATCGCTACGGCTCTGTTTGAATATCCTCACGGAGTCATGGATACCTGTTTGCCCGACGGCACTACAAAACTAATGCCTGATTTTGCGCTGCAGCATCCTCAGGATTACATCGATGCGATCAAAGTTACCATCAATGAAATCATAACCAAGACCGGTGTTGACAGCGCGGATATTGTAGGGATCTGCAGTGATTTTACAGAGTGCACCATGTTACCCGTCGATCAAAGCGGCACTCCGCTTTGTTTTCAGGATCATTACAAAAACAATCCCCATAGCTATGTGAAGTTGTGGAAACACCACGCGGCGCAGGAGGAAGCAAATAAATTGAATCAAGTTGCTGCGGACAGGAAGGAAGCTTTTTTGCCCCGCTATGGAGGTAAAATTTCTTCTGAATGGATGTTTCCTAAAATATGGCAGATATTAGATGAAGATCCGCAGCTCTATCATGATACCGCTAAATTTATGGAACTCGCTGACTGGATTACCATGCAGTTTACAGGTGAAGAACGGAAAAACAGCTGTACTGCAGGATATAAGGCCATTTGGCATAAACAAGAGGGCTTTCCTTCGAAAGAGTTCTTCAAAATCCTGCATCCCGACCTGGAAAACATCATTGAAGAGAAATTCAATCCTTCCGTCTATCCCATTGGAAGTCTGGCAGGATACGTGACGAAAGAAGCTGCCCAATTAACGGGACTTAAGGAAGGTACCGTTGTAGCTGTGGGGATCGGTGATGCACATGCTGCTGTTCCTGCAGTAGGAATTACGGAGCCCGGAAAAATGCTTGCTATTATGGGGACCTCCACCTGCCACATGATGCTTGGAGAGAAAGAGGTCATGGTGCCGGGAATGTGCGGGGTTGTAGAAGACGGCATCATTGCAGGGTATTATGGTTATGAAGCAGGCCAGTCCTGCGTGGGTGATCATTTCCAATGGTTTAGAGAAAACTGTGTACCGGAAGCATATGAGAGGGAAGCTGCAGAGAAAGGAATCGGAATTTTTGATCTTCTGAATGAGAAGGCTGAGAAGCTTCAGCCCGGTGAGTCGGGACTTCTGGCTTTGGACTGGTGGAACGGAAACCGTTCTGTTTTGGTTGACGTTGACCTTACTGGTTTGATGATAGGAATGACGCTGGCTACAAAACCAGAAGAAATTTATCGTGCACTGATAGAAGCTACCGCCTTTGGTACTAAAATGATCATAGAAACCTTTCAAGAATATGGTGTTCCTGTCGAAGAATTCTATGCAGCAGGAGGAATTTCGGAGAAAAATCCCTTGATGATGCAAATTTATTCTGACATTATAAACATGGAGATCAAAATCGGCGCTTCACCTCAGGCACCTGCTTTAGGAGCTGCAATTTTCGCAGCTGTAGCAGCAGGTAAGAAAAGAGGCGGATATGATGATATTTATACCGCAGCAAACGTCATGGGGAAGGTCAAAGATTTTTCCTACACCCCCGTTAAAGAGAACGTGCCAGTTTATGAAAAACTATATGAAGAATATAAGAAACTGCATGATTACTTTGGCAGAGGAGAGAATACCGTGATGAAGCGGTTGAAAAAGATAAAGGAGAATGCCTATTATGTTAATGAGAGATGAACGAGAAGCCATTGTTGAATATTGTATTAAACTGATTGAGCATGGACTAACAAAAGGAACCGGCGGTAACATCAGCGTATTTGATCGGGAAAAAAAGATCATGGCGATATCTCCGGGTGGTATGGATTATTATAAAACGAAGCCGGAAGATGTTGTGGTCATGGATCTTGACGGAACGATCGTTGACGGCAACAGAAAGCCATCCAGCGAATATCTTCTCCATAAAATATTTTATGAGAGAAGAGAAGATTGTAATTCTGTAGTCCACTGCCATTCCATGTTCTCGGCTGTGCTGGCATGCCTAAGATGGCCAATCCCAGCAACCCATTACATGATCGCACTTGCAGGAAAAGACGTCAGGTGTGCCGAATATGCAACCTTCGGAACCCAGCAGCTTGCAGAAAATGCCTTCGAGGCTATGAAGGACAGAAATGCGGCACTCATGGGAAATCACGGCCTGCTGGCAGTAGCACCGGATCTGCCCAATGCCTTTAATATTGCAGAAGAAATTGAATTCTGTGCAGAAATCTATTATAGAGGTAAATGTGTCGGCGAGCCTGTGGTACTCTCCGATGCGGAAATGGAGCTTATGCTGTTGAGATTTCAACAGTATAGCAAAGTTAATAAGTAGTCATAATTCACAGTGAGGCAGGGTGAAGTGCCGATAAGACTGTAACCAATGCCTTCACCCCCGCTTTGAATTATGGCAGCCTCCTCAAATTACGATGTCGCTTTGAATCTCAATATATAGAAGCGAATACTTCTCCTCAAATTATTAAGCATCTGCAGAAAACCCCATAAGGCTGATCAGCCAGAGGGGTTTTCTGTATTGTTAAAGGAAAAGAAGTTTGTCGAAATTTATCGTTAAAAGTTTATTTATATCGATCCTTATGGCGGTCTGCGTTTCAGACCATTGGTAGTGGGTAAATAATGAATTACCGATTCCTGATCTATTTAATAACGAATCAGGATACCTCGGAGAGACGAAGTCATTCGGCCGATGACGCCGCCGATCTGAGCACCAAGGACAAAAAAAGGAGAAAAATGGAATGAAACGCTACAACATGAAACTTTTCAGCAGACTACTGGCAGCATTCTCCATTATTGCGCTTTTAGCAGGTGCTTTGGGAGTTACAGCAATCATCAGCTTACGTACAAGCAATCAGGATCAAACAACTGCCATTATGACACTATCAACGATTACCGTACTTATCGTACTGCTAACCGTCTTTTCAGGGATATTTACTGTGAGAAGCCTTAATAGAACGAATCGAGAGCTGGAGACTGAAGCTTTAATGGAGTTTTTCCAGGATGTGAATTTCATGAGCAGGCAGCATCAGCTTGGCGCGATCGACGCAATAATTCCAGAGGAGAAGTACCAAGGCGTCTATGGCGAGATCGCAAGAGAAATCAATAATATGACTGCAGGTCATATTGATATCAATAAAAAAGCAACGGCATGTATCACCGAATTTGCAAAGGGAAACTTTGACGCTGAGATGGAGCAGCTCTCGGGAAAAAAAGCTATCATAAGTGAAGGAATTGAACTGCTGCGGGATAGTGTTAAGGAACTCATCTCTCAGATCAAATCCATGTCTTTCCAGCATGAGCTGGGGGATATCGATGCAGCCATACCCGAAGATACATTTCAGGGCGCTTATCGTGAAATGGTCAAAGAAGTTAACGAGATGGTTGCAAGTCATATCAACGTGAAGAAAAAAGCGATGGCCTGCGTTGCTGAGTTTGCAAACGGCAACTTTGACGCTGAACTTCCGCAGTTTCCAGGCAAAAAGGCATTCATCAACGAAACCATTGAACAGCTTCGCAGTAATGTAAGAGCTTTTATTGCAGAAATGAGTAATATGTCTCTTCAGCATGAACTGGGAGATATTGATTCTGTCATATCTGAAGACAGATTTCAGGGTGCTTATCAGGAAATGGCAAAGGGTGTCAACGATATGGTACAAGGTCATATTAGTGTGAAGAAAAAGGCGATGGCATGTGTTGCGGAATTTGCAAAGGGCAATTTCGACGCGGAACTCGAGCAGTTCCCCGGCAAGAAAGCTTTTATTAACGAGAATATTGAATTGCTTCGACATCATGTAAAAGCCTTCCTCTCAGAGATGAAAAACATGTCTCTCCAGCATGAGCTTGGAGACATCGACGTTCTGATCCCCGAAGATCAGTTTGAGGGTGCGTACTGGGAGATGGCAAAGGGCGTCAATGAGATGGTCAAAGGACATATCAGTGTAAAAAAGAAGGCTATGGCATGTATCGCTGAATTTTCCAAGGGGAACTTCGATGCTGAGCTGGAACAGTTTCCAGGCAAAAAGGCCTTTATCAATGAAAATATCGAGGCGCTGAGAAGAAATCTGATGGAAGTGAACAGAGAAATACATACGCTGATTGCTGCTTCTGCAGAAGGCCGCTTGAAGGAACGCGCTGATGCAGAAAGATTTCAGGGAGATTGGTATGATTTAGTGCAAGGTTTGAATGGGCTTATTAATGCAATTATTGATCCCATACAAGAGGCAGCCGATGTTTTGGATGAGTTGGCAAAGGGGAACCTTACTGCTGCAGTCGTTGGTAAATATAAGGGAGATCATGCCAAAATTAAAGATTCGCTCAATACAACGCTCGTATCCTTCCGTTCGTCCTTGACAGAGATCAGCACTGCATCTGAACAGGTTGCAGCAGGAGCGAAACAAGTTTCTGATGCCAGCTCCATGCTGTCACAGGGAGCAACAGAGCAGGCAAGTGCCATTGAAGAGCTGTCTGCCTCTATTGAAGAGATTGCAGGGAAGACGAAAAATAATGCTGAAAATGCAAGCTTGGCCAATGATTTGGCTGAATCAGCAAAATCCAATGCAGAGCAAGGCAATCAACAGATGTCTGAGATGCTCATCGCAATGAACAACATCAACAGTGCATCTGATAACATTTCGAAAATTATCAAAGTAATTGATGATATCGCGTTCCAAACCAACATTCTAGCGCTGAACGCAGCGGTAGAAGCAGCGAGAGCAGGTCAGCACGGGAAGGGATTTGCGGTGGTTGCAGATGAAGTAAGAAATCTGGCTGCACGTTCTGCAAATGCAGCGAAAGAAACAACAGAGCTGATTGAAGAGTCCATCAAAATCGTAAGTGGCGGGACAAAGGTGGCGAACGAGACTGCAGAAGCTCTTGTCAAAATAGTTGATGAGGTAGCAAAGGTTGCTGGGATTGTTGATGGGATCGCCAGAGCATCCAACGAGCAAGCCACAGGGATTTCTCAGATCAATATGGGAATCACACAGGTGTCACAGGTCGTCCAGACAAACTCAGCCACATCAGAGGAAAGTGCTGCGGCCAGTGAAGAACTCTTTAGCCAAGCGGAACTTCTGAAATCTCATGTGGGAAGATTTCGGTTGAATCAAGAAAGTTCATCGGCATTGTCCCTCGAACGGGGAAGTTTTCATCAGTCCATGAGCCTGCCTGATTCAAGCAATTTTGAGTATGCAAGGTATTAAGAACCCCAATGTTCATAATTTGATGAAAACGAAATAAGATATGCAAGCAATTAAAAAACGAAGGGCACAGCTTTCCAGCTGTATCCTTCGTTTTTTTAAATTGTCTTTGTAAAAGTAAGTCATTCAATTTTGCGGCACATCTTTACTGTATTTCTGCCGGTAGATCTTTCTGTTGCTCTAGGAATTTAAGAATTGTTTTTGCCGGTAATGTTACCGTTTTCAGTTTCAGAATTTCTTCAGGCAGATCCGGGTTCTCTATTTCCGGACCGATGGAGATCACCTGGAGCTTAGGATTCTTCTTTACAAACCAGCCGCATTCAGAACCTTGGTGAGTAATGATCGCGTTGGGTTTTCCGCCGTAAAGCGAATAAGCCTGCGAGATATCGGCAAAGAGTTTGCTTTTTGAATGATCAGGCCATCTGGGAATTCCTTCTGAAACATTATATTCCATGCTGCACATGCTGCTGATAGCTTCATGGGCAGTGGTGATTTCATAAAGTCCCACATCAGAGGTGCTTCCTGCTGAAACTCTACAGGCAAAATTCCCCGAAGCAGTGGAAACGAGTCCGATATTGGTTGCACTTTCCACCACATCATCATACGTTTTCGACATGGACTGAACCCCGTTGATAATTCCGTAAATAAAGCTAATAATGCTTCCGTTGTCGTCAAAAGAAATTACCTTGTCCGGCATTTCTGCCGCAGCATAAGTAAAGCTGTATCCATCTTCAATCCCGCCGTAAGCGCCCTTGAACGCATCCATAGCGTCATCAATGATGCTCTGCATCTTTTTCTGATCCGATTCATTGATTACGATCAATGCAGCTGCGGCCTCCGGAATGGTTTCTGCCGAAACACCTCCATTGAAGGAAGCTAGTTCGAATAGAATTCCTTGTCCTTGTGCTTTCGCCAGAATATCACCGATGATTTTAATTGCGTTGGGAGATCCATTACCAATCTCCTTTGAAGCTGGTCCTCCGTGAAGTCCGCTAAGCGTAATCAGATAGGGAAGGGTATTCTGAGGCTGAGTCCACTCAATCTTCCGAATCATTTCGTAGGAAGCTGAACCGCCGCTTCCGGTATTTATTGTATCTTCTTGGTTCCATCCAAGATTGATGAGATAGTCCCCTTCGAGATACTTAGTTTTCAATTTCTTTGCTCCGCTCATACCTTCTTCACCGTCGGTGGTGAAGATCACTCGGATTGGACCATGCTTCTGCGCGTATTTCAGTACGTACAATGCCGTGGACATCCCAATCCCGCTGGATGCGCCCAGACTTGTTCCATCGCCAGTCAAAGTATCTTCCTGAGAAATGATTTTCACTGGGGTACTGATGGGATCAAACTCAACTCCATCCTTGACAGTGAGTGCCATATCCATATTGGATTGGAGAATGGTGGTTGGTGCTTTTTCATATCCGGGTGTCGCCGGTTTATCCATGATCACATTATTTGAACTGTCCCTTACCACATCAAGCCCATTGTCTTTGGCCCATGTTCGAAGGTAGGTACTGATGGCTCTTTCGTGTCCGGTGGTTCTAGGAATTTGTGTAATATTGTTGAATTCCTCAAGTATGGCTGCTTTCACTGCTTCATCGTCGATCTCTTGTTCTTCGCTGCCGTTACATCCCGTTAAAACGGTCAATAGTAAGCTGAGAATCAACGCAACGGCGATTATTCGTTTCATATATCTTCCTCCCAATATTGCTTTCAGTAACATAATAACATATAATCATAGCATAATACAAATTGTTCCTTTCAATCGAATTTGAATGAAGTTAAAATCTTATCAGTCAGGGGGATGCATATGGAACATGATTTACAAATGCCCGTTTATTTATTTCATCAGGGTACTGCAGCGAAAGCATATGAATTGATGGGTTCACATCCCGAAGTTCACGACGGAAAGGAAGGCTACCGATTCCGGGTTTGGGCGCCCAATGCATCAAGTGTTGCCGTAATCGGTGAGTTCAACGAATGGAGGCCGCTCCATCAGATGAAGCGGATCACGGATCAGGGACTCTGGGAGCTCTTCATTTCCAATCTGTCCGAATATACCACATATAAGTATCAAATTACCGACAAGCAGGGGAATCTGCACGTAAAATCGGATCCTTACGGCTTTCATATGGAAACCAGGCCCGATACCGCTTCGAAAACCTGCAACGTGGACAGGTATCAGTGGACAGATGATCTGTGGCGGATCAAACAGCAGAAAAGAGCGCCTTATGATGCTCCCATGAATATTTATGAAGTCCATCTTGGCTCCTGGAGAAAATATGAGGATGGGAATTACTTCAACTTTGAAAAACTGGCGGAAGAACTCATTCCTTATGTCAAAGATATGGGCTACACCCATCTGGAATTCATGCCCGTCTCGGAATATCCTTTTGACGGTTCTTGGGGATACCAAGTGATGGGTTATTACTCGCCGACCTCAAGGTACGGCACGCCGGAAGGGTTCATGGCTCTTGTGAATGCCTGCCACCAGGCTGAAATCGGTGTCATTCTTGACTGGGTTCCGGGACATTTTCCCAAGGATGGAAGCGGCCTTTATCACTTCGATGGAGGCAGCTGCTATGAGTATGCAGACCCGCTGAAAAGCGAACACAAGGAATGGGGCACCATGATTTTTGACTGGGGAAAAAACGAAGTCAGAAGCTTTCTTATTTCCAATGCAGTGTTTTGGTTTGATAAATATCATATCGACGGACTGCGGGTTGATGCTGTTGCTTCCATGCTCTATTTGGACTATGGCAGAAATGACGGGGAATGGAGGCCCAATGAAAAAGGAGGACGCGAAAACCTTGATGCAGTCTCGTTCTTGCAGGAATTAAACAAAACAGTATTTCGCGAATTTCCAAGTGCCCTTATGATTGCAGAGGAGTCCACAGCCTGGCCCATGGTGACAAAGCCGGTGCACGTAGGCGGGTTGGGCTTTAATTTTAAATGGAACATGGGTTGGATGAACGATACCCTTCGCTATATGGGGCAAGATCCTTTCTTTCGAAAAGGCTGCCACAATCAATTGACCTTTCCTCTGACGTATTTCTGCTCAGAGAATTATATCCTCCCACTGTCTCATGATGAGGTAGTCCATGGAAAAGGCTCTCTGATCAATAAAATGCCGGGAGAGTACGAATCCAAATTTGCCAATCTTCGCGCTTATCTTGCTTACATGATGGCACATCCCGGAAAGAAACTTAATTTTATGGGGAGTGAATTTGCCCAGTTCTCTGAGTGGGATTATAAAAAAGAACTGGACTGGAGCCTTCTGGATTTTGAAATGCATAAGAAATTTCATACATTTTCCCATGATCTAAATCATCTCTACCTCTCGTCTTCAGAGCTATGGGAAATGGATGACAGCTGGGATGGTTTCAAATGGATCAACCCTGATGACGCTGACAACAATGTCATTACCTTTCGCAGAATCGATCAAAAAGGAGAAGAACTAATCACAGCCTGCAATTTTTCTCCTGTTACCAGAATAAAATACAGAATAGGAGTACCCAAACCGGGTATTTATAAAATAGTGTTCCATTCCGGGCTTGAAAAGTATGGAGGTACGGCGGAGAATGCTGCAGCCGATTCCAACGCCATTGCGGAGGAAATCAGCTATAATGGGTATGAGTATTCCTTTGAAACTGACCTGACAGGTCTATCAACAATATTTTGGAGGTGCATAAAATGTCCAACGCAAAGAAAAAGGAAATGATCGCCATGCTGCTGGCAGGCGGCCAGGGCAGCCGCCTGGGCATTCTGACCAATCATGTAGCCAAGCCGGCGGTACCGTTTGGCGGAAAATACCGGATCATCGACTTTCCCATTTCCAACTGCGTAAATTCCGGCATTGACACCATCGGTGTCCTAACGCAATACAGACCTTTGGAGCTCAACGCCTATATCGGCAACGGGCAGCCCTGGGATCTTGACAGACTTTTTGGCGGAATCACCATTTTACCTCCGTATATGAAGGCGGAAGCAGGGGAATGGTATAAAGGTACCGCTAACGCGATCTATCAGAATATTGAGTACATAGAAATGAGCAAACCGACCTATGTACTGATCCTTTCCGGCGACCACATCTACAAGATGAACTATAAAATGATGCTGGATTATCATGTGCAGAAGGGGGCCGACTGCACCATCGCTGTCATTGACGTTCCTTATGAAGAAGCAAGCCGATTCGGCGTGATGAATACGGATGAGAACCTGAAAATATATGAATTCGAGGAGAAACCTGCAAATCCAAAGAGTACGCTGGCCTCTATGGGTGTCTATATTTTTAATTGGGAAAAATTAAAGACATATCTCATAGCAGATGAAACTGATAAAAAATCGGAAAATGACTTTGGCAAAAACATCATACCGAAAATGCTCGAGGCAGACGAGAAAATGTATGCCTACGAGTATAAGGGTTATTGGAAGGATGTTGGAACAGTCGAATCGCTCTGGGAAGCCAATATGGATCTTTTGAATCCAGAGGTACCAATTGAGCTCAATGATCCGCCATGGAAGATTTATTCCAGAAATGGGATTCTTCCTCCCCAGTACATCGGTGAAAATGCAATCCTTAAGAATTCCAGTATTTCCGAAGGCTGTAATATCGACGGAGTCATTGAGAATAGTATTATCTTTCCCGGTGTAACCGTCCAAAAGGGCGCATCCGTCAGCAACTCCATTCTGATGCCTGGTGTAACCATCGGGGAAGATTCAATGGTTGAGTATACGATCGTAGCCGCAGATACTGTAATTGGATCGAAGGTAAAACTGGGAGCTGGAAAAGAAACGCTTCCGGAAGGATCTCACCCTGATATCAGTGTAATCGGCCAGAATATCATCATCGCCGATGATACCGTGATCCCTGCAGGCGCAATGGTAGGGGAGAGCATCGCAAAGAAGGAGAGTGAATGAGTATGAAAGTATTAGGAATCGTTTTTTCATATGCTGACCGAGAAAATCTCAGAGAGCTTACGAAAATAAGAACTCTTTCCTCCGTTCCCTTTGGTGGGAAATACCGAATTATCGATTTTATTCTATCCAATTTTGTGAATTCGGGAATTCAAGAGGTATCCATTATCACGAGAAACAACTATCACTCTCTCATCGACCACTTGGGATCAGGGAAGGAATGGGATCTGACCAGAAAAATCGGCGGGCTCAGAATTCTTTCACCGTTTTCCAATCCCGGCGGCACCGATAACGGAACGTATCTGGGAACGATCGATGCACTTTCAAAAAACATGCACTCCATCAAACGTTCTTTGGCGGAGTACGTTGTAATTACAGGAAGCAGCTTTATATGCTCCATTGATTATGATGACATCATCAGGAGTCATATCGATCGTCAAGCGGATATCACTGCTGTTTATGCAAGACAAAGACCAGATTTCGAACTGCCTGACGGCATACCTCTTCTTCGTATGGATGATCAGGAACGGGTCAATGAGCTGTGCTATTTCAACGACGATTGTGATCCAAATACCACAACCTTTAGTCTTGGGATGTTTGTCTTAAGAAAATCTCTTCTGGAATCTCTTGTTGCTGATTCCATCGCATACGGGCGTTATGACTTTTATCGAGATATCATCCAGCGGCTTTCCAACCAGCTAAATATCCGTGGATATGAGTATCGAAAGAATTATTTCGAAATTAGCAGTGTCTCTGGATATATGAAAGAAAATATGAGACTTCTCAAAGAGGATGTGAGAAAGCAGACCTTTGAGATGCCAGTATATACGAAGGTAAAGGACAGCGTTCCAGCACAGTATGGTGCAGGTAGCAAGGTTTCAAATTCTATTATTTCCGACGGCTGCCGCATTGAGGGAACAGTGATCAATTCCATTCTTTCCCGTGGAGTGGTCGTGGGGAAAGGCGCAGTGGTCCAAAACAGCATCGTGATGCAAAATACAGAGATCATGAGAAATGTCTCATTAAACTATGTGATTCTTGATAAGGACGTGATTGTACGGGAAAGCAGGCAGCTTGTGGGACATGAGACGTATCCCGTCGTCATCGAGAAGAAAAGTATCATATAAAAGTATCCAATAGAGGAAGTGCTGGTTTTTTATGCGCCAACTTCATGTATCAGCACTTCATAGGGAACGTCTGAGATGGTTAAAGAATGGCAGGTGATTTTATGAATATCTTATTCATCAGTTCGGAGGCAGAGCCTTTTGCAAAAAGCGGAGGCCTTGGGGACGTGATCGGCTCCCTCCCAGGTGAACTGAACAAACTGGGAGCAGATGCCAGAGTGATGCTGCCCCTTTATCCCAAAATTCGGGAAATATATGAAGATCAATTGACGCTGCTCTGCGAGTGTACGGTGCCGCTTTCCTGGAGAACCCAGTATTGCGGAATCTACACGTTAAAACATGAAGGTGTCACCCTTTATTTCCTGGACAATGAACAGTATTTTAAAAGGGATGCATATTATGGCTATTACGATGATGGTGAGCGTTTTGCTTTCTTCTCCAAGGCCGCCCTCGAAGTGCTTCCATTGCTGGATTTTCAAGCGGAAATTCTTCACTGCAGTGAGTGGCAGACCGCCTTGGTTCCCGTATTCCTTAAAACGCTTTACCGCGGGAATTCTGCATATGACAGGCTGAGAACCGTATTTACCATTCATAATATTGAGTATCAAGGTAAATTTGATCCTGCCATACTCCAGGATGTACTGGGAATCTCTGAAGGAGAAAGAGGTGTTTTGGACTATAGCGGAGCCGTGAATTTTATGAAAGGTGCCATTGTGACCTGCGACCGTCTCACTACAGTCAGCAGTACTTACGCCGAAGAAATTACCTTTCCTTTCTACGGAAAAGGACTTGAGAACATTATCAAGGAGAACAGTTACAAACTTCATGGCATTTTAAACGGAATAGACACGAAGCTACACAATCCATCAAAGGATCCTTGCATAACTGTAAAGTATTCGAAAAATTCCATAGACAAAAAAATAGAGAATAAAAGAGCGCTTCAGGCTGAACTAGGTCTGAATGCTGATGATGAAATCCCAATAATCGCCATGATCGGTAGGCTGACAGAGCACAAGGGAATCGACTTGGTGATCAGTGTTTTTAAAGAAATCATGAAAGAAAAAATCCAGTTTGTCCTGCTCGGAACAGGGGAAAAGCAATATGAAGATTTTTTCAATGAAATGGCGGGAAAATATCTTGGGCGGGTCTCTGTCACCACCAGCTTTTCTGCAGAGAGAGCCAGCCGGATCTATGGAGGAGCGGATCTGTTTCTCATGCCTTCCGTCAGTGAACCCTGCGGATTGGCTCAAATGATTGCCCTTCGCTATGGAACCATTCCTGTGGTCAGGGAAACAGGGGGACTGAAGGATAGTATCGAGCCCTTTGATCCGGGAAGTGAAACCGGAAACGGAATCACGTTTCAATCTGTCAATGCCCATGATATGCTTGGAGCAATCCAGCGAGCGATTGCACTGTATTGGGATAAGGAAATATGGAACAAGATTATTAATAACGGAATGAACACGGATTTTTCTTGGAAAGCCTCTTCAAAGCAATATATCAGGCTCTATAAGGAAATGCTAAAATAAGATTGAAATTCAGCGGCTCTTAATCTCCGCCCCATGAAGGGAATGGAGTCTTTGAGCCGCTTGTAATAATAGAAAGGTTACCTGCTTATGGACTATGTTTATACATCGCAAGATATTTCACGTTTAATTGAAGGAAAACTGACAAGATACTTTGGAAGGGAGTCTGGCAATGCTACAAAGCACCAGATCTTTCGTGCAGCCTGCTATGTGGTAAGGGACATCTTATCAGAGCTTTGGCTGACAAACAGTGACGCGGTATGTTCACAAACTGAAAAACAAGTTATCTATCTGTCCATGGAATTTTTACCCGGAACTTCCCTTCGCAATAATATCTTTAATTTAGGATTAGAAGAACCGTTTCAGGAAGCACTGGGAGAACTGGGCGGAAATCTGGAGGAGCTTTACCGGATGGAGCCAGATGCAGGGCTGGGAAACGGTGGCCTTGGAAGGCTGGCCTCCTGTTATCTGGATGCAATCTCATCACAGGGTATGTTCGGCCAGGGCATGTCGATCTGCTACGAGTACGGGATTTTCAAACAGCAGATCAAAGACGGCAGACAGGTGGAACAGCCTGATGACTGGCTGGATCTTGGGGAAAGCTGGCTGATCACCAAGGAAGATGAAGCGGAAGAAGTGCATTTTGGCGGAAAACTAACGGAAGTTTGGGATGACAAGGGGCGAATGAAGCTCATTCACTCAGACTATACCACAGTCATTGCGATCCCAAGGGATATGCTGATATCAGGATATGGCAGCGGTGTGGTCAATACCCTCCGGCTTTGGCAGTCTACTTCGCCCATCAGCATTGATATGGAGCTCTTTGCCAAAGGAGAATATCTGAAGGCCATGGAGGAAAAGCATCAGGCTGAGATTATTTCAAAAATCCTATATCCGGAGGATGCCCACGATGAAGGGAAAATTCTCCGCATGAAACAGCAATACTTTTTTATTTCTGCTTCCATGCAGACCCTTACCAAACGCCATCTTTGCACCTATGGCAGCCTTGACCGGTTCTATGAAAAGATTGCCGTGCATATCAACGATACCCATCCTACCATGGCAATTCTTGAATTGATGCGCATACTCATGGATGATCACGAATATGAATGGGATGATGCATGGAACATCGTAACAAAAACCGTATCTTATACAAATCATACCGTCATGCCGGAAGCCCTGGAACAATGGCCGGAAGCACTGTTCGCAGGACTTCTTCCAAGACTTCATTCGATACTGAAGGAAATCAATCGTCGTTTCAATGACGCGCTTCACGATGCTTTTCCAGCCAATGAAATGCGGAGAAATGAGATGGCTGTCATTTTCAACGGCAAAATCCGCATGGCCAATCTCTGTGTTGCCGCATCCCATACCGTCAACGGAGTTTCGGCATTGCACAGCGGCATCATAAAAGAGAAGCTTTTCAGCGGTTTCAGTGAAATGACACCAGGCAAATTTACCAATGTAACCAATGGAATTGCCTACAGGAGATGGCTTTGTCAAGCAAATCCAAAGCTCTCCGGCTTCATTGAAGAGCTTTGTGGACCGGGCTTTAAACGGGATTCCAGAGAACTGGAAAAACTTCTCGCATACAAAGAGGACCGCATAGTATTGGAACAGCTGGCAGTCATCAAACGAGACAATAAATTGCGCCTGGCAGAAAAAATTAAAAACAGTAATGGGATTATCGTAAACCCAGACTCGATCTTTGATGTTCAGGTAAAGCGTCTCCATGAGTACAAACGGCAGCTTTTGAACCTGTTTCATATCATCGACCTTTACAACCAAATCAAAGAAAATCCCAATTTGGAGATCCAGCCTAGAACGTTTATTTTTGGAGCCAAGGCGGCAGCCGGGTACTATATGGCAAAGCAAATTATCAGACTGGCCTGCAAGCTTTCGGAGCAGCTGGAAAAGGATCCTGTCATCAGAGACCGGATTAAAATCGTCTTTTTGGAGAATTACTCTGTCTCGTTATCGGAGATGATCATGCCCGCAGCAGATCTGTCTGAGCAGATTTCTCTTGCGGGTACAGAAGCTTCCGGTACGGGAAATATGAAGCTTATGCTCAACGGTGCGGTGACCATTGGTACCATGGATGGAGCCAACGTAGAAATTTACAATGCCGTCGGAAAAGAGAATATCTTCCTTTTCGGTATGAGTGTAGAAGAGGTAGAAAAACTAAAAGGGCAAGGCCTTTACAGTCCATGGGGCTTTTATCAGGATAACAGATCCATCTCTGAAATCATTAAATTCCTTGCAGGGGGTATTCCTGGTGAAAACTTCGGTGATATCATCAATTCGCTGACCACAGGCTACAATGGAGAAGCGGATCATTATTTCGTGATTGCAGACTTTGAAAGTTATAAAAATGCCCAGCAGGAGGTTTCTGCTGCTTATAGAGACACCCAGCGCTGGGGAGGGATGTCTCTGACCAATATTGCCAAAGCAGGTGTTTTCTCAGCAGACCGAAGTGTCAGAGAATATGCCGATAAAATTTGGGGGATCAAATCGATCAATGATTGAATTTAATTCACAAAAAACATTTTATAAAACGCCCTTTGGGGCAGTGCCACGGCACACAGACCTGTCGTTTCGAATCCGGATTACAGACGGCAGGTCTGTTGCTTCTGCATGTTTGGTTCTCTCCTCTGACGAGGGGGAAATCTCCAGAGTTGCAGGCGCTTCTGACAATAAAGACGAGAAAGGAGGGAAATCCCTCTATCAATTTTCTTTGCGGGTGGAGACAATAGGCCTTTTCTTTTATCATTTCGAGGTAACCTATCAAGCAGACGGGAACGAGGAGGCAACAGCAGGAGACCAGACAAGGATCAATTCAGAATCAAATGATGCAAAGGGAGAACCGATTCCATTTGAAAAAACCCCAGGATATCAGCTAACGGTTTATTCGGAGGATTTTCAGACGCCGGACTGGCTGAAATCCGGACTAATGTATCAGATTTTCCCCGATCGCTTTGCCAGGAGCGATGCTTACATAGCTCCTGAGCAGAACAAACGTTATGTAAAGCGATCCGACTGGGGGGGAATCCCCAACGGGCTGCCCGATGAAAATGGTATTGTACAGAACAACGACTTCTTCGGCGGAAATCTGAGAGGAATCATCGAGAAGCTTAATTATCTGGAAGAACTGGGCGTTACGGTGATCTATCTCAACCCAATTTTTGAAGCCTACTCAAATCATCGCTACGATACAGCGGATTACAAAAAAATCGATCCTATGCTGGGAACAGAAGAGGACTTTCGTGAGCTGTGCAGGTGCGCAAGAGCGCGGGGAATTCGAATTATTCTGGATGGAGTCTTCAACCATACGGGAAGCGACAGCCTGTATTTTAA
Organism: Clostridiales bacterium; assembly: GCA_015243575.1. NCBI lineage: Bacteria > Bacillati > Bacillota > Clostridia > Peptostreptococcales > Anaerovoracaceae > Anoxybacterium > Anoxybacterium hadale. Next base: position 1,217,383 of record CP042469.1, on the reverse strand, counting down.
TAAAACAGGTCGATTTCCTGTGACAGGCGCCTATCAGAGCAACGAATCACCTTATTATAATTGGTATCGGTTTATCAATCATCCCGATGAATATGAATCATGGTGGGGCATCGATACGCTGCCGCATATCAATGAAACGGAACCATCCTATCTGGACTTTATTGCCCGTTCTGAAGACTCGGTGATCCGTCACTGGATGCGGCAGGGTGCTTCGGGATTTCGACTTGATGTTGCCGATGAACTTCCTGATGAATTTCTGGAAGCAGTAAGACTAGCCGTCAAGGAGGAAGATCCGGATGGTGCCCTGATCGGTGAAGTCTGGGAAGATGCTTCCAATAAAATCTCCTATGGAAGCCGCAGAGCATATTTTCAGGGTCGTCAGCTCGACAGCGTTATGAATTATCCGCTGAAAAACGGCGTCATCGATTATCTTATTCATCATCATAACGGAAAAACACTGGAAAATCTAATAAATAGCTTATGGGAGAACTATCCGCAGCCGGCCTTTTCTTCATTGATGAATCTTCTGGGTACCCATGACACCCCTCGTATTCTGACGGTACTTTCGGATGAAGGCAGAGGAGAGGAGTATTCACGGCAGCGACTCTTTCTTGCTTGGATGATCATTTCCTTTATGCCGGGAATTCCATGTGTTTATTATGGAGATGAAATCGGAATGGCCGGTGGAAAGGATCCGTATAATAGATTGTGCTTTGAGCCGGAACGAGGAAACCAACAGATTCTTCGGTTTTACAGGAGACTCAATGATTTTACAAAAAAAATCACCAAGCTTCAAAATTATGTCTACCAGCCGCGCTCTGCAGAAGGAAGCTTTTATTCGTTCTCCAGAACGGGGACAATGGGCCGATTAATCGTTGCGGTGAACAGCGGCAGTCAGGATTGTCTGGTAAATCTTGCTATGAAAGAGGGGGAACACCTTCAGGATCATCTGATCAGCGGAACCGTTCTTTTCGAGAGACAAGGTGTCTATCGTATCAAAGAAAATTCAGGTATAACTGCCTATATTGTCAAAAAAAATAGTTCTGATCCTTTCGGTATTGTCGAAAAAAATAGTTCTCATCGCTCCGGCTTTTAAAGAGATACGCTTTACCCAGCAATACCCTTATTTGCGCCGTTATCTAACCTTGATTTTCTGAAAGGTTAATGGCCGGAGGCTATTGACAAGGCGGCATCCTCCAATTATGATAATTAGGTTGGAAAAGTACCATATCTTGTATTGCAACATTTTGCATTCACAAGTAATATGGTTTGGAATTGCATAACGGAGGTACATAACAGTGGAGAAAATCAATCAAATTATTAAAAGAGACGGACGTTGTACCGATTTTAACATCGATAAAATCGCAAATGCGATTTATAAAGCCGCAGCAGTTTTGGGCGGGAAAGATCATGAGATGTCGCTTGATCTTGCTCAAAGAGTTGAGGAATATCTGTTGCAGGGTCAATTAAGAGACGGCTGCCCAACGGTTGAACAGGTTCAGGATGCAGTGGAAAAAGTTCTGATCGAACATGGACATGCCCGTACAGCCAAAGAATATATTCTTTACCGTGCAGAACGGACAAGAATCAGAGAAATGAATACCCGCCTGATGAAGGTGTATGAAGATCTCACCTTTAAAGAGGCTCAAGATAACGATATCAAGAGAGAGAATGCCAATATCGACGGCGATACAGCCATGGGTACGATGCTGAAATACGGATCGGAAGGCGCAAAGCAGTTTTATGAAATGTTTGTTTTACATCCCGAACATTCTAAGGCCCATCGGGAAGGAGATATCCATATCCATGATCTGGATTTTTTGACTCTGACGACAACATGTTGTCAGATCGATCTGGAAAAACTGTTTCAAGGCGGATTTTCTACCGGTCACGGATTTTTAAGAGAACCCAATGATATCCAGAGCTACGCAGCACTTGCCTGCATTGCAATTCAGTCCAACCAGAATGATCAACACGGAGGACAGAGTGTTCCAAACTTTGATTATGGCATGGCCAGCGGTGTAAAAAAGACCTATAAAAAGCTCTATTGGGGCAATCTTGGAAAAAGCATGGACATCCTGTGCGATACCGCCGATGGCGTTGCCAAGGCAAAAGAAATCGGTGCGCTGGTATTCAAGGAGCACGGACTGGAACCGAATATGGCAGACAGCAACGATTACGGAAAAAAAGAAGCGAAATATCTGAAAGAGTTTTTGACACAGGATCAAATAAAAAAGGTTCAGCAGGTTGCAAAAACCTATGCTCAGAAAGAAATCAAACGGGCTACCTATCAGGCCATGGAAGCCTTTGTACATAACTTGAACACGATGCACTCCAGAGCGGGAGCACAGATTCCCTTCAGCTCCATCAATTACGGAACTGATACAAGCCCAGAAGGTCGTCTTATTACGGAAAGTGTCTTGATGGCTACGGAAGCGGGTCTGGGAAACGGGGAAACGGCCATTTTCCCGATCCATATTTTCAAAGTCAAGGAAGGAATCAGCTACAATCCCGGTGATCCCAATTATGATTTATTTCAGCTAGCCTGCAGAGTTTCCGCAAAGAGACTATTCCCGAACTTCTCATTCCTGGATGCTCCTTTTAATCTGCAGTTTTACAAGCCCAATAATCATGATACGGAAGTAGCTTATATGGGCTGCCGTACCAGGGTCATCGCAAATGTAAATGATCCATCCAGGCAGACGGTTGGAGGCAGAGGCAATCTGAGCTTTACGTCCATCAATCTTCCAAGGCTGGCCATCAAAGCCAATGGAAATCTGGATATCTTCTTTGAAGATCTGGATCGCAAGATTACACTGGTAGTTGATCAGCTGATGGAGCGGTATAAAATTCAGGCAACGAAGAAAGTAAAAAATTATCCTTTCCTTATGGGGCAGGGAATTTGGATGGATTCGGACAAGCTTGGACCGAATGACAGCATCGCTGAGGTCTTAAAGCACGGCACACTGACCATGGGCTTTATCGGCCTTGCGGAGTGTCTCAAAGCGCTTGTAGGCAGTCACCACGGTGAAACCAATGAAGCAAGAAACCTCGGCATGGAAATCGTCGGCTATATGAGAAAGAGAATGGATGAGGAATCGGCAAAGACCGGTTTTAACTATACTTTGATTGCAACACCTGCCGAAGGCCTGTCAGGGAGATTCGTGAGAATAGACCGGGAGAAATATGGAACGATAGAAGGTGTAACAGACAGAGAATACTATACCAACTCCTTCCACATTCCGGTTCATCACAATATTTCCGCCTTTGATAAGATCAAGATCGAAGCGCCGTATCACAAGCTTACCAATGCAGGGCATATCACCTATGTTGAGCTTGACGGAGATCCAACTAAGAATCTTGATGCATTTGAACGGATCGTTCGCTGCATGAAGGAAAGCGGGATCGGATATGGTTCCATCAATCACCCTGTAGATAGAGATCCCATCTGCGGTTATACGGGGATCATCGATAATCAGTGCCCTAAGTGTTCCAGAACAGAAGATCAGGGCGATATTGGCTTTGAGCGGATCAGAAGGATTACCGGGTATCTGGTGGGAACTGTAGACAGATTCAACAATGCAAAAAAAGCAGAAGAACACCAAAGAGTGAAGCATAATATTGAATGTGGATTTGAAACAATATGACAGACAGTAATATAAAGCTGCGGATTGCCGGAGTTGTGAGAGAATCCATCGTTGATGGGCCTGGGATTCGGTTTGTGATCTTTGCACAGGGCTGTCCCCATCATTGCGAGGGCTGTCATAATGAATCCACCCATGATTTTAAGGGAGGCTATGATTGTGATTTGAGCAGGATTCTTGCTGAAGTCGATAAAAATCCGCTGCTGTCCGGCGTGACCTTTTCAGGGGGCGAGCCCTTCAGTCAGGCACAAGGTTTCTACGAACTTGGTGTAGAAATAAAAAATAGAGGACTTGATATTCTCGCTTATTCCGGGTATACTTTTGAAGAGTTAACGAAATTAGCAGAGCAAGACAAATACATCGAGAAGCTTTTGGATGTGATTGATTCTCTTGTGGACGGTCCTTTTATTCTGGAAGAGCGGGATCTGACACTAGAGTTTCGCGGAAGCAGAAATCAGCGTTTTCTTAAAATGGCTGATTACCGAAAATAGTGTTTTGGTGAAGTTTTATGCTTGATCAAAAAAGTGTTTTACAAGAGGAATTGTATATGGTATAATACCCCTTGTTTGATGTAAAAATTTGTTTGCTTAAAAAAGCATTGCAATATAGAAGGAGGTGCGGCAGATGTCAAGAAAGTGTGAAATATGTGGTAAGGGTCAAGTTTCTGGAAATAACGTTTCCCATTCCAACAGACATACAAGAAGAAAGTGGAATGCAAACATTCAGACTGTTAAAGTTGATGTAAACGGAACAGTTTCAAGAAAGAACGTATGCACTCGTTGCATTCGTAGCAACAAAATCAACCGCGCTATCTAATACTTATTTCCATTTTAATTGAGTATGAATTATCCTCAATTAAGGAAATAGAAGTGCATTGTTCGGTAATGATACATTGACGAACAAGACGAATCGAAACAGTACAAAAACCTGCACCACCGGTGCAGGTTTTAAATTGTAGACAAATCCCATCACCAGGCGGCTTGCCAATGATGGGATTTTCGTTTTTTTGGTTCTATAATAAATGTTGGGGTGACCATCAATCAAAGATGGTTCCCTAATACATTATAATTGAAAAATTCGCAGCAGTTAGCAGGAGTATGCAACATTACAGTAAATATGTAAAATATTTATAATAAGTTGACAAATTACCTTAATAGACTTAAAGTAGAAGTAAATTAAACATCATTAGATGAAACACGATAACTAAAAGGGGTGTTTCGATTACAGAAAGGATCAAGATATGAAAAAGAAAACTTTATTGCTGTTAGTTTTTGCATTGTTTATAACAGCGACATTCCCTTTGGGTGTCTTTGCAGACACACCCGCTATGGATACCAGTACAGGTGATTTAGTTGTTGAATCACTTGAAGATTACCCAACAGTAGGTTCTCCTGATGCCGATTTTACAAAAGGTGTGAGGATTGGTAATGCGGTTTATACAATTACTGATGAAAATGGGAATGACCCGTTTAAAGAAACTGAGCTAAGCAGCAATGCTCAAATTATGGCAACATCTGCATTGGGAGTTACTGCTGTTTATGCGTACCCAGCCTATTATGAAGGTGGGTCTTATTACTACTGGTCAGATAAGTATACGTCACAGTTGTGGCCCAGCGGTGCGTGGTCCCGGGTAGATGTATATCCAACAAACTCTCAATATAATAAGTGGATTAGTACTTTTAATTCAGTAGGAAAAACATGGTCTCATTATAGGCTTCGTGCTACATACCAGTTAGATTCTGATACCATTCAATATTTCATTCAAGATAACGGCAAGAATTCCGCTTATAAAGCGCCTGACGGTATTTACACGCTCACAGTTACAACATATCCTGTGAATGGTCAATGGGCTAATAATGGTTCTTATCAAGGCATAAACTATCAAAAGTCAAATGGAGAATGGAAAAGCTTGGTGGATGTATGGGTTTACACTGTACCTAAATAAAGACTTTTATTTTGTAGGCGTACTGATCGAAGCGCACAAGACAATCTCAATCGTAGGTCATGATATATGGAGGAAATTTATGATTACAGGCATTGGAGCGAATTCTAATTTTGTGAATACTTACAGCACCAGGAACACAGAAAAACAGAAGCATTACACGCCGAGTACGCTGGATCGAAGAAAAGAGGCAGAAAGCGTATTGGCTTCTCAATCCGATCAAGACACGGATATAAAAAGCTTATATGAAGCAGAGCAAACTTCGACATTTTTTAGAATAGAAGAACAACAGAAGGAGAACGATGCAGCGCAAAGTAAGGTTTCAGTCCCTAGATTGACAAAGGAGGATTTGACGGCAATTGAGACTGGATTAAATGCTTCTGACGATCCACGAAGATATTATGATGCCGCATTTGACTTATTTATCAAAGGAGTGCTGAAAACCGAGGATGCGCCGAAGCTTTTCGAGCTTTGTAGTGCTACAGGAGAAATAGAAATTGTTGAAGGCGGTTTGCCGGATATCGACTTCTTCGGTAGTATGGAAGAACCGGGTTATATTGAAAATTTAGTAAAAACAGTCCTTGCAAGGCTAAAAGACGAGCTGGAAATACCACTTGAGTCTGAAAGAAACAGAGCAGAATAGGTTCTTAAAACAATCGGATTTTGTCATTTCTGTTTAGCAAAACGCTGATTGATTACGTGCTTCCACAGTCTTACCATAAAAAGAAGAAGGGGGGTTCTCTTTGATTTTATTGAAAATCATTTGGAGATCCCCCCTTTTTATATGTTTTTGTATGAAAATTTGTTTGATAGCCTATTTCCCTTTGGCAGGGCAATCAGCAGTTAAACAGCTTGAAGCCGCAGAAGATCATCAGACAGCCCATTATGATCAGCCATAGCTTCGAGGGCAGAAAAAACGCACATATTGTTACTATGCCGATCACAAACAAAAGCAGTCCGAATAATTCTATTTCCCCCGGCCTTCTTCCGCAGCATAAAAATCTCCTGAAATCTCTGAACATCGTGATCACATCCCAATCCTGCACCGGCAGTAAAAATTCTACGCATAGTCGCGGTGAATCAGCCGATGCCGCTAATTTATACCACAAGGGGGTCATGCATTCAACAGAAGAAACACAAAGATCAGGACGAGAAGGATCAGCAGCACATACCAGACAATAGCCGGGACGGCATGTATGATAATGACCGCGCCCGCGATCGCCATAACAACTCCTATCAATCTGATCACTACCGTATTTCTTCTCAATGCATACCACCCATATCCATTGTATGTTTGCAAATACGCGATCGTGCAAAAATTATTTTTCATTTCATACAGAATGTGATAAACTTAAAATCAGCTCAACTACAGCAGAAGGGGGTATCACTGTTGCTTTATAAAGTGGAAGCCAGGGATGGCAGCATTTCCATCGATAAAAATGTTGTTGGGAAAATTATTGCCAAGGCTGTGGAACAATTTGGCGGAAAAGTTCTGATTTCTAATCATAGAGGTCGAGTGGCCGGTTTTGCGGCAAAAATCGGCGTAGCCGACGATATCAGCTATATGGAAATTAATCTGGGAAAAAACGGTCTGGATATTCGTTTTTATATTCTGATTCGATTTGGAACGAGCATCAACCGTGTAACGGAGCAGCTCATCTCAACGGTCAAAAAAAATACGGAAGAGATTACCGGTCTTGAGGTGAACAGCGTCGCAGTGGTGGTAACGGGCATGGTCTCAAAGCAAACCGCCCGAAGAAATATTGAGGTCAAAGGATAAAGTAAAGAGGAGAACCGAGGATTCGGAATGGATTTACACAGTAAAGCAACTTCGATAAAAGGCATTGGACCGAAAAAGTCCGTTGCATTGAATAAACTGAATATAGACACCTTGGAGGATTTTCTGTTTTATTATCCCAGGGATTATGAGGATCGGCGGGATCTGAGAAAGATATCGTCCCTGCAGGACGGGGATCTTGCATTGGTAAAAGGAAAGCTGATCCTTATCGTAAAAGGGAAGGTCAGGTTTCCCAGAAAACAAACCTTAAAGCTTTTGGTTCAGGACGAGACCGGTGCAATGGAGGTTGTTTTTTTTCATGCAGCATATCTGGAAAAAACCTTAAAAAAGGATGAGGAATATTTATTTTACGGCAAGGTTTCCGACAATATGGGAAGAATACAAATGCTGCATCCTGATGTGTCAAAAAGTGAAGACAGCAGTGAGCAGGGAATTTTACCCATCTATCCGCTGGCAGGAGGAATTACTCAGAGTGAAATGAGAAAATGGCAGAGGGAGGCACAAAAGCAGCTCTCTGAGATGGAAGAATATCTTCCGGAAAACACACTCGCCCAGAACCGACTCTGCGGGATTCGTCATGCTGTAGAGAATATTCATTTTCCTCAGGATAAAAAGCGGCTCATGGAAGCAAAATACAGGCTTATTTTTGATGAACTTCTTTTCCTTCAAACCGGTCTGCTGATGATACGCAACCGGATGACGGCAGGAAAGACAGGAATCTTTTTTTCGCCACAAGCAAAAGTGGACGAATTTCTAGCCACACTACCCTATCAATTGACCGGTGCACAGAGCAGAGTACTGGCGGAAATCAACAGCGACATGGAATCGAACAAGGTGATGAACCGACTGGTTCAGGGTGATGTGGGCTCTGGAAAGACCGTGATAGCCGCTGCGGCCATGTTTAAAGCCGCCAAATGCGGCTTTCAGGCCGTTTTAATGGCACCCACCGAGCTTTTGGCCAGGCAGCACTTTGATGGGCTGAAATCGATGTTTTCAGTTTTTGGTCTCAAAGTAGGATTTTTATCCGGAAGTCTCGCAGCAAAAGAAAAAAAGGCAGTCCTTGAGCAAATTGAATCAGGTGCACTAGATCTCATCATCGGAACACATGCCGTGATCCAGCCGGGAGTAACCTTCTCAAATCTTGGTCTTGTGATCACCGACGAGCAGCATCGTTTCGGCGTAAATCAGCGCGCTGTTCTCACAAAGAAAGGCCAGAACCCGGATGTTCTGGTTATGACGGCAACGCCCATTCCCAGAACGCTGGCAGTAATCTTATATGGCGATCTGGATATTTCCATCATTGATGAAATGCCGCCGGGAAGGCAGCAGATCATAACCCGCGCTGTAAAAGCAAACGGACGGGAAGCCTCATACGAATTTGTGAGAAGGGAAGTGAAAAAGGGGCGTCAGGCTTATGTGGTTGCACCGCTGATCGAAGATTCCGAGACGTTGGATGCAAGGTCGGCACTGGGGCTTTATGATGAACTGAAAAACCGCTTTTTCGATTTCTCTGTTGCGTTCTTACATGGAGCTATGAAACAGGCAGATAAAGATCGCATCATGCAGGAATTTTATGCGGGAGAAATACAAATCCTGATTTCAACGGTTGTTATTGAGGTCGGGATCAATGTACCAAATGCCACCATCATGCTTGTAGAAAACTCTGAGCGGTTCGGCCTTGCCCAGCTCCATCAGCTTAGGGGCAGAGTTGGAAGGGGCGAGGAGCAATCCTATTGCATTCTGATTTCCGACGGAGGCTCCAAAGTGGCAGAGGCCAGGTCTGAAATCATGAAAGCAACAAATGACGGATTTTTGATCGCAGAGAAAGATCTTGAACTCAGAGGTCCCGGAGAGTTTTTTGGAATGAGACAGCATGGCGTCCCTGAACTGAAGCTTGCAGATCTGGTAAAACATATAAAGATCCTTAAAACAGTACGAGAAGAAGCGGAGAAAATCCTATCAGAGGATCCTTTGCTGCAGAACGAGGCTCATTTGAGTTTTAAAAGGAAAATCGACAAAATGTTCCAAAATGTCGAAAATTTAAACATCTAAAAGATAAAAATTTGCTTTTGGATAATCTTATGGTAAAATAATTGCTGTAATCGCAATTATTTTATGGATTAAAAAGGAGGCAGCAGTATTGCGCATTATCGCTGGAGAATTGAAGGGCAGAAGACTGTTCACTCCAAAAGACAGTAACATCAGACCGACCACCGACAAGGTGAAAGAATCAATTTTTAGTATGATCGCTCCTTATTTGGAGGATGCGGTGGTCATTGATTTGTTTTCGGGAACGGGCAACCTGGGACTGGAAGCATTGAGCCGGGGGGCAGAACGCTGCTATTTTGGTGATAAGTCAAGATCCAGCATGGAGCTGACTCGTCAGAACATCGCTTATTGTAAACAGGAAGACAGGACCGTTGCAATCCTTGGGGATTATGAATATGTGCTTAGAAAGATCCCTGAAAAAGCAGACTTGATTTTTTTGGACCCGCCCTATGGAAAAGGACTTTTAGAACATTGTCTGGAGCTGATCGCAGAACGCTCACTTCTTTCAGAGGACGGCATCATCGTTGCGGAACACGGGATAAAAACACCTATGGAGGACAAGCTCCTGGGATTTACGAAGATAAAGGAAAAAAAATACGGAACCATAGTAATTAGTATTTATGCATTAGGAAATGCTGATTAAACCAAAAGCCCATCACGCCATGAAACGATGTGCTGCTTTTCATTCAATCAGTCCTTCCTTAGATTTGGAGGAAAAAAAGAAATGATAAAAAAAGTTCTCTACGCAGGCTCCTTTGATCCCATCACCAATGGCCATCTAGATCTGATCAACAGGGGGGCAAAGCTTGGAGATCATCTGATCGTAGGCGTGATCGAAAATATGTCAAAAACGCCCTTCTTCACAGTAGAAGAGCGGACGGATCTGATCAGAGAAGCCACAAGCCATATAAAAAATATCGAAATCGATCATTTCAGCGGACTTTTGGCTGACTATGTTAAAAAGAATAATATCGACGTAGTTCTGCGAGGTCTTCGAGCCACCATGGACTTCGAATATGAAATACAGATGGCACAGATGAACGCAAGGCTATATAATAATGACGTGGAGACGGTTTTTCTGATGACTTGTCCTGATTACTCATTTGTCAGCTCAAGTATCGTAAAAGAGGTATTCATGCTCAATGGGGATATTAAGGGCCTGGTACCGGATAATGTTTTGGATTACATGGAACGAAAATATAGAAAATAAAGGGAGGGATTCACTCAATGAAGGTTTTAGAACTATTGGATGAGATTGAAGAAATTGTGGATACAAGCTCTGGCTTTCCGCTTACAGGGAAAATATTAGTAGATGCAGAAGAGATCCTGGAAATCGTAAAAGAAATTCGTGTGGAGCTGCCCGATGAAATACAGCAGGCACAGTGGATCAAGGACGAACGTCAACGAATCCTGGAAGAGGCGAAACGTGAATATGAAACCATTCTGAAGGATGCTAAGGTTCAGGCGGAAGCACTGATTGAAAACGACGACATTACAGTAAAAGCCAAAATGCGTGCAGATGAAATCATGCGCGTTGCAGAAGCCAATGTTAAGGCTATGAAGCTTGGCGCCTTTGATTACATAGACAGCATCCTGTATAACTTTCAGGATAAAATGGATCAACTGAATTCCGTCTATTTCCACGATATGTTCAGTAATCTGCAGACAACCTTTGAAAAGGTCAACGGCACCATCGCAGATAACAGAAATGAAATCAAAGAAATGATCTATCGGGCGCAGATGGAAAGCAACGATTAAGAAAGAAAAGATATAGTAAGAACTGTTTGGTTTTGCATCTTTATTTTGAGATTAAATTCCAACAGGAACTATGAATATTCATGTTCCGGCATTAATATGATGGAACATGAACAGATTAAAAGGTAGAAGGACAATTTTCATACTGGCCGGAGCTCTGGCTTGCACCGGCTGTCTTATTATGATGGTGTTTCCAGCCATCGCTTTGAATGCAGCTCAAAAAGGCATTTCCTTGTGGGCAAGCTCCGTGCTGCCCGCATTGCTGCCTTTTTTTATTTGTGCAAATTTCATGACAGCCCTGGGTCTTCCCTCCTATATGGGAAGGATTTTCGAAAAGCCCTTTCAGAAGATCTTCGGTGCACCGGGGGTCTCTGCCTTTGTTTTTTCTGTCAGCATCACATCGGGCTATCCAATGGGTGCCAAGCTCATCGGAGATTTTGGCAGAAGCAGGTCCGTGACCTTGGATGAAGCAAAGAGTATGCTGACCTTTTGCAGCACCTCGGGTCCGCTTTTCATGCTGGGAGCTGTTGGAGCGGGGATGCTGGGTTCTCCCGCAGCCGGAGCGGTTATTGCTTTGTCTCATTATGCCGGCGCACTGCTGAACGGAATTCTATATCGGATTATCTCACCGGTTAAAAATCATTCCGTAAAAAGAAATCTGGATCGGATGGTTCTTCCAAAGGGCAGCATCTTGGATCTGTTTACTGATTCCTTGCTTTCTTCATTTCGCGCGCTGGGAATAATCTGTGGATATATTGTGCTTTTCATGATGATTACGGAATTTATTCAATTTTCCGGTGTATTAAACGTGATTTCCAGCGATTACGGCAAAGGGATTTTGAAGGGACTTTTAGAAATGACAGTGGGGTGCAGCGGAATCGCTAGAAGCAGCCAGATCACTTTGCTGTATCAAAGCATCCTATGTACCTTTTTAATCTCCTTCGGAGGGATTTCCGTCTATGCTCAGTCCATGAGTATGCTTTCGGGACTTCGCATTGGTCCGGGCTTTTATCTATTTTCAAAGCTTTCTCACGGTATGCTTGCCGCACTTATCGCATGGCTCATCGGACCATTGGTGCTGGGCAGCGAAGCCATCACTACAGGAGCCTTTGGAAGAGAAGAGATTGTAAGCAGTCTGGGGTTCTTTTCTCAATTGTTATTTTCCACCAAAATGGTTATAATGATTGTAATCCTGTTTCTCATCACAATATTTGCAGACAGTATTTTTAAAAACTATAAGCAGCATAAGACGGAGGATCGTTCATGAGGGTATTAGGAATCATAGCAGAATATAATCCATTCCATAACGGACACCTTTATCATCTGCAGGAGTCAAAACGGATGCTGAATCCAGACTATACCGTATGCGTGATGAGCGGCGATTTTACGCAGCGAGGGGAACCTGCCATGGCTGACAAATGGCTTCGTGCCTCCATGGCGGCTGCAAACGGAATTGACCTTGTCTTGGAACTTCCTTTCGCTTTTGCTTCGAATAATGCCGAATTTTTTGCCGCAGGGGCAGTGGATCTTTTGGACCGACTGGGCTGCGTTACGCATCTGTCCTTTGGCAGTGAATCAGGGGATCTGGCTCTTCTGAGAGAAACCGCAGCGTTTCTGACCTGTGAAACGGAAGAATTGAAGGCGGGGATCAAGGCATTTTCTGATCAGGGCATCTCTTTTCCGAAAGCCCGCTATGAATCGGTGAAGCGCTGTATCGGAGAAACAAGAGCCGAAGTACTAAAAAATTCAAACAATATTCTTGCAGTAGAATATTTAAAGCAGCTAAATATAAGAAATAGTTCCATAGAGCCTATCACAGTGACACGGTATGGGACAGGCTATCATGACAAAGAAACCTTTGAAGAGATCGCAAGTGCCACAGCGGTTAGGCATATACTTGGACAATCAGCAGACATCGACGCAGTTTCAAAGTTTATACCAAAGCCGTCTCTGGACGTACTCCAGAGCAGCAAGCTCCCTGTAAATCCAGGATTTAGACTGTTTTATCAGCTTCTGATCTATCGCATACTGACCACGGAAGCCTCGGTGCTGGGATCGGTTCTTTCAGCAACGGAAGGCTTGGAAAACAAATTGAAAAAGGCGGCTGTCCAGTCAAAGGACCCCGAATCTTTTCTGAGTGGAGTTTTATCAAAACGATATACCGCAACGAGAATTCAAAGACTGCTGACCCATACCCTGGTACATTTGGACAAGCATAGTTTTGAGAAAATTATCAGCGGCCAAATTAATTACGCCAGAGTTTTAGCGTTCAGCAAAAAGGGGGCCACCTTGATTAAAAAGATCAAAAAAGAGGAACGAAATACGATACCAATCCTGACCAACATCAATCGCGAGCTTGACAAAGATGCAAGGGAATGGCAGCTCCTGAAATTTGACATATTGGCTTCTGACATCTATCATCTGGCAGTCTGTGGGGAAACCTACAGCCGTTCTGATTATGTCATGAAGCCCTATCATCATTTGCCTTAAAAAGTTTGTTAAAATATTGTTTAACGCAAGATTTGTCAAATCGGCTTGAAAAAATATAAGTTTGGTCTATAATTATAAGAGTTGATTAAATTATTGGAGGATTTTTGAATGAAAGTATTAGTAATTAACTGCGGAAGTTCATCACTGAAATATCAGGTTCTTGATATGACAACCGAAACACTTTTAGCAAAGGGATTAGTGGAAAGAATCGGAATTGAAGGTTCCATCTTATCCCACGAAAAGATCGGGATGGACAAATTTAAGCTGACAACGCCGATGGCAAGTCATAAAGAGGCCATTGCACACGTTTTGGAAGCTTTGATTGACGCAGAGCACGGTGTTATTAGCTCAATGGACGAAATCGGAGCAGTGGGACATCGTGTTGTTCACGCAGGAGAAAAATATTCCAGCTCAGTGGTGATCAATGATGATGTCATCAAAGCACTGGAAGAATGCGTTGAATTAGCTCCGCTCCACAACCCGCCGAATCTTCTGGGTATCGCTGCTTGTCAGGAACTTATGCCGAGTACCCCGATGGTTGGCGTATTCGATACAGCGTTCCACCAGACAATGCCGCCGGAATCCTATATCTATGCGATTCCTTATGAGTATTATGATAAGTACAAGATCAGAAGATACGGCTTCCACGGAACCAGCCATAAGTATGTTTCAGAGAGAACAGCAGACATCCTTGGCGTAAATATTGAAGATCTTAAGATCATCACCTGCCACCTTGGAAACGGTGCCAGCGTTACAGCAATCAAAAGAGGAAAATCCATCGATACCAGCATGGGCTTTACCCCTCTGGAAGGCCTCGTAATGGGAACCAGATCCGGAGATATCGACCCTGCTATCGTATCCTATATCAGACAGAAGGAAAATCTTCCTGCAGGTGAATCCACAAACATCCTCAATAAGAAATCTGGTGTACTGGGTATCTCCGGTGTCAGCAGCGACTTCAGAGATCTTGAGGATGCCGTTGCAGCCGGAAATGAAAGAGCTGCATTAGCATTAAAAGTTTTCGCACATAAGGTAAGATTCTATATCGGTGCTTATATTGCTGAAATGAACGGCGTAGATGCCATCGTATTTACAGCAGGCGTAGGTGAAAACGATATCAACATCAGAGATCTGATCTGCAGCGAGCTTGGAAACCTTGGAATTAAGCTTGACCTTGTGAAAAACAAAGTCAAGGGTAAGGAAACCATCATCAGCAGAGAAGACTCAAAAGTAAAGATTTTATTGGTGCCAACCAATGAAGAATTAATGATCGCAAGAGATACCTTCAGCCTCGTTAAATATGGACATGTAAAATAAAGGTTGACAAGATTCTTGACGGCATATATAATTTAGAAGTTAGTTTGTATGGAACAACATAACTTTTATAGATTTCACGAGCAGAAGGAGGTGTAGAATAATGGCAGTTCCAAAGCGGAAAACATCAAAAGCGAGAAGAGACAAGAGAAGATCTCCTAATATGAAGATGGCAGCACCCGGATTATCAATTTGTCCTAAGTGCCACGAGCCTAAGCTTCCTCACAGAGTATGCCCGAATTGCAATTACTACGACGGTAAGGAAATAGTCGCCGCAGAAGCATAAAGACAACATAAACGCCAGCATTGCTGGCGTTTTCTTTTGCTGTATTCATATCTGTCATCATCGGCCCTTGGATTTGAGCCTTGCAGTAATCGCGAAAATGCTGGAAATTAAAAGTAAGATCACAAATATAAACAGGGGATCCCCCGTATCGAAAACTGACTTGGCAGCAACCGAATCTGTTGTTTCAAGAAAGCTGCGATAGTAAGCGTCTTCTCCGGCATCTCCGGTTCGGGGCTTTCCATCTGCAATTTCGATGATGCCGTTGGGGCCTGCAATGGGAATCAGAAGGGTTTCATCCTCCTTGTCCGGTTCTAAAAACAGCAAGAATGATGTTCCATCCTGCTGTGCTGTTTTGATATCTTCTATATCAAATGGATCAATTTCTGTTAAAATCAAGGATTCGCCAGAACCTCTGTAATACTTCTCAGCTTGAAAGGAAATGGGGGAGAAGTAGCCATGATAATCGATAGACTTTTTAATATCCTTAGAAAAATCATATGTTCCATAAGCTACAATCTCTGCACGTTGGTCCACCTCGGCTGGTTCTAGTTTGATCCAGCTAGTCGCATATCCACTCTTAGTGCTGCAAAGTACAATGATAGCAGCGAGTACCAGTTGCAACCCTACATTTATTCTTTTTCTCATATTCCCATCTTCCTTACTATTATTAAAGGATTAGACGGTAGGACTACTGATAAAGTTTCATTTCCGGTATGCCGCCGGATCCATTCTTATGGTCTTAAATCCTATACCATATCTTCCATGGAGTAGAGACCGTTTCCCTTGGTGACGATAAACTTGGCAGCTTTCAATGCACCCCTGGCAAAGACCTCTTTTGAGTAAACCGTATGGGTCAGCTCAATGACTTCATCGGGACCGGCGAAGATTACGGTGTGTTCTCCGGGGATGCTGCCGCCGCGGACTGCATGGATTCCGATTTCAGACAGTTTACAGTTATCATCCTTGCTATGTCTTCCGTAAATGTATTCCTTTTTTTCTTCAGTCGCTTCATTGATCGCAGCGGCAAGCAGCAGGGCGGTTCCGCTGGGAGAGTCAATCTTCTTGCAGTGATGCTTCTCGATGATTTCAATATTAAAATCGTCCTCCAATACGGGTACTGCTGCCTTTATCAGCTTGGACAACACGTTGATGCCCAGCGACATATTGGCAGACCTGAAAACCGGTATTTCTTCAGACGCCTTTGAAATCTTCTCCAGATCCTCATCACTTAAAGCAGTTGTGGCGATAACCACCGGAAGTTTGGAATTTACACAAAAACGCAGGAGGTCTTCGATCGCCTCATGATGGGAAAAGTCGATGACAACATCACCTTTTGCATCGCAGTCAACAGATGACATGTAAAACTTGAACGGCACGGGCTCTTCTCCAATAAAGCTGTCGATTCCGGCGGAGACTGTCAGATCGGGGTCCTGGGCAATGATTCTCTGTAACGTTTTGCCCATTTTGCCGTTACAACCGTGAAGAATAATGTTCATCATGATAAAAACCTCCTCTTTCCGCACCTCTCAAACAGGTTGAATAGCAAATATACGGAAGGTGCCAACGTATATTTCAGGCTTGCCTTTTTTTGAAGGGCATTGAAGCTTTGCCGCCAAGATGGACAGCAAAGCCTTCAATACTCCTAAAATTCTCGTTTCAATAAGATTTAAGCAATTTCTTTCCAGTTCATTCATTTCTTTTATGGTATCATATCAAGCAATATTCAACTTTTAGATTAAGCCATAGAGTGTAAGTTCCTTTTTGATAAGATCCATGGATTTTTCATCCGGCGGGCAAAGTGGAAGGCGATATTCCATCCTGATTTTACCCATCAGCGCAAGGGCGGCTTTGATTGGAATTGGATTGACTTCAACAAACATTGCATCGATGAGATGCTTCATGGAAAGCTGCAATTTGCTCGCCTCCTTAGTATCTCCATACAGATAGTTCATAACCATCTGATGCGTATCCTTTGGCACTATATTGGAGACGGTAGAAATTACACCGACGCCGCCAACGGAAAGCAGGGGAACAATCATATCATCGTTGCCTGAATAGAGAGCAAAGTCATTGGAAACACATTTGGCAATCTCTACTACCTGTGAAATATTTCCGCTTGCTTCTTTAATTCCCGCAACCTTGGGATGCTTTGCCAGTTCAAAAACAGTAGAAGGGCTTATATTAACGCCAGTCCTTCCTGCAACAGAGTATAATATAATTGGTATACTAACTGAATCTGCAATCTTGGTAAAGTGTTCTATAAGCCCTTTTTGGGTACATTTATTGTAGTATGGAGTAACCTGCAGCAAACCATCGGCGCCCAGAGCCTCAAGCTCTTGTGACATGTATATGGCATGGGCGGTATCATTGCTTCCGGCTCCTGCGATAACAGGAACTCTGCCGTTTACTTTTTCTATGGTATACTGAACAGTCTCAATGTGTTCTTTATCATTAAGTGTTGAAGCTTCTCCGGTAGTGCCGCAAACAACGATTGCGTCGATCTCCTGAGAAATCTGCCAGTCAATTAACTGACCCAGGCTGGGATAGTCAACCGCTCCGTCTTTAAATGGCGTTACGATAGCAGTACCTGCGCCTGTGAAAAGTGTCATGAAGACTCACATCCTTCTTACTTAATTATTCAATTTTAATTCTTATCCCTTGATCAGCTCTTCCGCAATCTGTACCGCATTGGTAGCTGCGCCTTTTCTGATATTATCCGCTACAACCCACAGGTTTAAGCCGTTTTCTACGCTGAAGTCTCTGCGTACTCTTCCCACAAATACTTCATCCTTGCCGGCAGCATCTCGTGCAAGAGGATAAACAGATTTTTCGGGATCATCCAAAAGAACGATGCCCTGTGATTCTGAAAGCAGTTTTTTCACATCTTCCACTTCAAAAGGTTTTTCCAGTTCGACATTGATGGATTCACTGTGGGAGTCAAATACCGGCACACGAACCGTCGTAGCAGTAATCTTGATGGTTTCATCACCCATGATCTTGTGTGTCTCGTTGATCATTTTCATTTCTTCTTTGGTGTAACCATTCTCCAGGAATACATCGATCTGAGGCAGGCAATTGCCAGCTATCGCATGGGGGTAAGCCTTTTTGATATCATTTCCCTGCAGTCCTTCTTTGAGGTCATTGATCCCCTTTAAGCCAGACCCTGAAACTGCCTGATAAGTGGAGTAAACAATCCGCTTGATTCCATATTTCTCCTGAAGCGGTTTCAGTGCTACCACTGCCTGGATGGTGGAACAGTTGGGGTTCGCAATAATGCCTTTGTTCCACTTGATGTCTCCTGCGTTTACTTCCGGAACTACGAGCGGCACTTCTTGATCCATTCTCCAAGCGCTGCTGTTATCAACAACAATCACACCCTTGGACGCCGCGATAGGCGCAAACTTCTCGCTTGCGGAACCGCCTGCCGAGAATAGGGCGATATCGATTGGTTTGTCAAAAGAAGTCTCCGTCAGTTCCTCAACAACGTACTCCTTTCCTTTAAAGGTCACTGTCGTGCCGGCAGACTTTGCTGACGCCATCATGTATAGATTTTCAAAAGGAAAGTCTCTTTCCTCAAGTACCTTCAGAAATGTGCTGCCAACAAGGCCTGTAGCTCCTACGATTGCTAAATTAGGTTTTTTGTTCATTTTTTATTCCTCCAATATGTAAAATTATCATAAACAGAATCATCCCGAGAATCTACATTTCCCGCTTCCGATATGCCTACGATAGTTACGATTCCCAGATTTTATTGTTTTACGCGCCGAATATTTGGTGAGAGTTAGGCCGGAGCGGCGGCCTTTGATGATGATATAATTATTATATTATATAACATTTCAAAAAGAATGTTGAACTTTTTTGTATTTTTCCATACTTTTTTTTTAGTAAATTTGTGGTATAATTATGGACGACCAATATAGCCTGTAAAGGGAATAGAATGGCCGTGGAAAGTTTTGCAGTTTAACTGGAAAAACAGAAACTTGATATAGAAATAAGAGGGTATTGATTTATGGCAGAAGAGAAAAAGAAAAGGGGGAGACCCCCCGGATCAAAAAACAAACCAAAATCAAATAAAGGGAACGGTCAGACACGAGGTACAACTGTAACTGCAGCGGGAGGAAGACTCAGAGATGAAATCTGGGCAATCATCATTTTAGCAATCGGTGCTTTTCTGGTAGTCTCATTGCAGACAGAAGCTGCAGGGCAATTCGGACTTATGATCTCCAAGCTGATGAAGGGTTTATTTGGAGCAATCGCATTTGTATTGCCCTATTATTTGATCCTTTACGGTCTACTGCTGTTTGCAAAGCGTACCGCACATATCAGCGGGCGTTCGGTATTTTTTCTGTTTCTGATCTTCCTGATGATGACCTTGCTGAATTCGGCTCGTTTTCTAGGTGAGGGATCTGACTACCGCTTCTCTTTTCAGTTTATCGGGCAGATGTTTACACAGGGAGCCAAACTAAAAACCGGCGGTGCATTCGGGATGACGGTGGGTTATCTCCTTGTCAAAATCATAGGAATGACGGGACTGTACATACTATCTATCGTAGTAACCCTGATCTCGGTCATGCTGGTAATCAACACACCGGTTTCTCAATTCCTTGATGCATGGCAGGAGCGAAGACAGGCCAGAAAACTGGCAGCAGCCGAAGCAGCAATCCTTGAGGAGGAGAGCTGGGAGGAGCAGGAGCAAGCTCAAAAAGAGCCGCTTGCCAAGGAAAAAGGGAAGCGTGCTGCAGCATCTAAAATTATAACAGATCACGAAAAAATTCATCCGTTCGAGAATAAAGAGTACAAGCGTTCCACCATCGAACTGCCTCCCATCTCCACAGCAGCTGCGGCAGGACCTGTTTCCGGAAACCAGCTCAAGATCCTTGATTATATGAAGGATGAAGAGCTCTTTGAAAAAGCTGCTGGAGAAAAAGGAAAGCACGATTTTGGACTGGAAGAGATTAAGATCAGTGTGCCTGGTATGGGGCTTGACGGAGAAGGGGCAGAAGCGCCGGCAATCAAAGAATATAAGAGTCCTGAATCGCCTGCAAAAGGAGAGGAAGCTCCTGTGAAAACCGAAGGGCAGGAGCCAGTGAAAGCATCCGGTTTAACGCCCCAAAAAGAGGCAGCTCCCGTAAAAGTAGAAGAGCTGAACATCAAAATCGGCGGGACTTCATTAAAGCCATTTCAGCTTCCCTCGTCTGATTTGCTAGCCAAGGGACCTTCCAGCAACAATATGGGAGAGACGGAAAGCCTGAAGGCAAAGGCAGCCAAATTGGAACAGACACTAAAGGATTTTAACGTAAATGCAAAAGTGGTACAGGTTACCAAAGGACCTGCCGTTACACGGTATGAAATCCAGCCCAGCACTGGGGTCAAGGTCAGCAGCATCGTTCGTCTTGGCGACGACATTGCGCTGAATCTGGAAGCAAAAAGTATCCGTATCGAAGCGCCGATCCCCGGAAAAGCTGCGGTAGGCATCGAAGTGGAAAATGATAGAGTACATCTCGTCGCACTGCGAGAAATCATAGAATCCAGTGAGTTTAAGACAGCAAAATCAAAGATCACCTTTGCTGTGGGCAAGGACATTGCCGGCAAAGCCATCGTCGCGGATCTAAAAAGCATGCCCCATATGCTGATTGCCGGATCAACAGGTTCGGGAAAGAGCGTATGTATCAACAGTATCATCATCAGTATGCTTTACAAGGCAAAGCCAGATGAGGTAAAGTTTGTGCTCATTGACCCGAAGGTGGTGGAGCTTGGCAATTACAACGGAATTCCGCATCTGTTGATTCCAGTCGTCACAGACCCAAGCAAAGCAGCAGCTGCCCTTAACTGGGCCGTTGCTGAAATGACAGACCGCTATAAAAAATTTGCCGAAGAGGGAGTCCGGGATCTGGAGTCCTACAACAACAGTGTCAAAGGGAAGGGAGAAGATGATCGCTTCCTGCCTCAGATCGTCATCATTATCGACGAGCTTGCTGATCTGATGATGGCAGCACCGTCTCAGGTTGAAGAATCCATCTGCAGACTTGCTCAGATGGCCAGAGCTGCGGGAATGCACCTCATCGTCGCAACCCAGAGGCCTTCTGTTGACATTATCACCGGTGTTATTAAAGCCAATATTCCTTCCCGGATCGCATTTGCCGTATCCTCTCAGTTTGATTCGAGAACCATACTGGATATGGCGGGAGCAGAACGGCTTGTAGGAAAAGGGGACATGCTCTTCAATCCCATGGGCAATGCGAAACCTTATCGTGTCCAGGGAACCTTTATCTCCGACTCGGAAGTACATAAGGTCATCGAATTTGTCAAGAGCCAGTCTCCTGAAACGGAATACGCAAATGATGTAATCCACAGCATCGAAAAGGTACAGACTTCTGCCAATGATGAGGACACGGACGAGCTGCTTTCCGATGCGATTGAAACCGTCGTCAGAGCGAAACAGGCTTCCGTTTCCATGCTCCAAAGAAGATTCCGCATCGGATACAACCGTGCTGCAAGGCTCGTGGACATGATGGAAGCCCGCGGGATTATAGGCCCGGCTGACGGCAGCAGACCCCGCAGCGTACTCATGACAGAAGATGAGTTTCTCGGATTGTCTGCAGAAACCGAGGACCTTTAAGCTAGGGAATCGTTGATTCATGCCGTGCACACATCTGATCATCTGAAAAATTTAAAGAGAACAATTAAAATGGGAAGAGGTATTCATGAATATATATATAGAAACATTAGGCTGCGCGAAGAACGCCAGCGATTCGGAAACAGCGGCAGGCATTCTGGAGGCAGCAGGACATGTAATCGTTAAGAGTCCGGCGGAAGCAGACGGAATCATGGTCAACACCTGTGGCTTCATTAACGATGCAAAGAAGGAATCCATCGGAAGAATCTTCGATATGACAGAATATAAAAAGAACGGTGGGATCCTCATTGTATCCGGCTGCCTGTCTCAGCGGTATGGAGAAGAGCTCTACAAGGAAATGCCCGAGGTTGATATTTTCCTTGGTGTAAATGACTATCCTGCACTTCCGGAAATACTTAACAACCATGTTAAGGGAAAACGAGAAAAGTATTTCAGCGTCTATGAAAAGGGCTTTCTGGAAACAGGATATCGAAAAAGAACAGACAACGGATACAGCGCGACGATCAAGATTGCTGAGGGGTGCAACAACGTATGTGCCTACTGTGTTATTCCATCCATTCGAGGACCTTACCGCAGCAAAAAAATGGAGGATATACTAAAAGAGGCTCGTCAGCTCGCAGAAGACGGCTGCAAGGAGCTGATTCTCATCGCCCAGGATGTTACGGCTTATGGCCTTGATCTTTATAAGGAGCTTCGGCTTGCAAAACTGGTCAAAGAACTTTGCCGTGTGGAGGGAATCCAGTGGATCAGACTGATGTACTGCTACGAAGACCGGATCACCGATGAGCTCATTGAGGTGATGGCCACAGAAGAAAAGGTCTGCCATTATATCGATATTCCGATTCAGCATGTCAGCGACAAGATTCTAAGGTCCATGCACAGAAGATCCACAAAAGCTTCCATCCTAAATACCATCGGCAGGCTGCGAAAGGCAATGCCCGATATTCACATTAGAACGACGCTGATTACCGGCTTTCCCGGCGAAGACAAGGATGATTTTCAGGAACTGATCGAGTTTATAGAGAGTCAGAAATTTGAACGTCTTGGCGTCTTTACCTACTCCAAGGAAGAGGGAACACCTGCTTCGAAAATGGCGAATCAGGTTCGTGAAGATACGAAGCAAAAACGAAAGGATCTTTTGATGACAAAGCAGCTGGAAATTGCGCTTTCTTCAAACGAGCAGAAAATTGGAACTCTGCTTGAGGTTCTGGTGGAAGAGGCCGAGGAAGACGGAAGCTATACAGGCCGAAGCAGATACGATGCCCCTGAAATCGATAATACAGTTCTTTTCTCGTCGGATTTTTTATGTATGCCCGGGGACATCGTCAATGTCAGAATCACTGACGCCTTTGATTATGATCTCGTCGGCAGAACGGAGGAATAATATGAATTTGCCCAACAAACTGACCATGCTTCGAATAATATTAATTCCGGTGTTTATAATAGTCCTCATGACAGGTCACTATTATATCTCAGCGATCATTTTCATTCTTGCCTCCTCAACAGATGCACTCGATGGCTATATCGCAAGAAAGTATAATCTTGTTACAAACTTTGGAAAGATAATGGATCCGCTGGCGGATAAGATGCTTGTGCTTTCTGCGCTCGTTTGTCTCGTGGAGCTTGGTGATATTGCCGGCTGGATGGTAATTGTAATTTTGGCAAGGGAGTTTACCATAACAGGATTACGTACAGTTGCGGCTGCTCAAGGAATCGTCATTGCTGCCGGATGGTCTGGAAAGTTTAAAACCGTTCTGCAAATGATTGCCGTTCCTGCGCTGCTTCTGCAAAACTGGCCGTTTTCGCTCATCGGCTTTCCGTTTGCAGAGATCATGCTTTGGGCATCGGTGATCATGACCATTATTTCCGGAATTGAATACGTAATCAAAAACAAAAGTGTTTTTTCAATGTAGATAAAGGAATAAAAATCAAAAGTAAAAGTCCTGCTAGAATAGAAGTACTTGAGAAAGAATAAAGAAAAAAACTAGAATAGAATACAGACAGATTAGAGAAAGAAGAGTACAAAGAAAGATGAAATCAGCAATATTAAGTGTCGGAACAGAATTGCTTTTCGGTCAAATCACGAATACCAACTCTGTATTTTTATCTCAGCAGCTGAACCTGCTGGGGATTGATGTGATGTACCACTACACAGTAGGAGATAATCCGAAGCGCCTTGCAGAAATGATTCGTCAGGCGTTCACCGACTGTGATCTAATCATAACAACAGGAGGGCTGGGGCCCACACAGGACGATCTTACGAAAGAAATTGCAGCAGAGGTTCTCCATGATGAGCTAATCCTCCATGAGGACCTGTTGAAGGATCTTGAGGATTATTTCATAAGAATCAACCGTGAAATGACAGAAAATAACAAAAAGCAGGTTTATCTGCCTTCCAGAGCAGACATCTTTGATAATGACGCCGGAACAGCACCCGGCTTTGCCCTTGAGGAAAACGGAAAAACCATCATTTGTTTGCCGGGGCCGCCAAGAGAAATGACTCGCATGTTTCAAAGAAGAGTGAAGCCCTATCTGGAAGCAAAAACAGACAGCGTGATTTTTTATAAGCAGCTTCGCACCTTTGGAATCGGAGAATCCAAGCTGGAATCCGATCTGCAGCAGTGGATTGACGGACAGACGGATCCAACCCTGGCCACCTATGCCAAAGAAGGTGAAGCTTGCCTCAGAATCACATCAAAACGACCTACACTGGAGGAAGCAAAAGCAGCAGTGGAGGACATGATTGAGCAGGTGAATGAAAAAATCGGTCCGTATGTTTACAGCTATGACGATGAGGAGTTCTATCTCGTGGTGGGGAAAAAGCTTCTTGACAAAAACATAACCTTCTCCTGTGCTGAATCCTGTACGGGAGGACTTTTCGCACAGACGCTTACAGAGGTGCCGGGAATATCAGCAGTCTTTGACAGAGGGATTGTAACCTACAGCAACAAGGCAAAGATGGAAGAGCTGGGTGTCCGGCAGGAGACCCTTTCCCAATATGGTGCAGTAAGCGAAGAAACGGCCATTGAAATGGCGGAAGGGCTGAAAAAGGCCACCGAAACAAGACTCTGTATTTCCGTAACAGGAATCGCAGGGCCCGATGGAGGAACCGAAGAAAAACCTGTCGGTCTGGTTTATATCAGCGCAATCCTTGACGATAAGAGGATCAGCAAAAAGATTCAGGTTCGGAACATCAGCAGAAAATGGAACCGAAATTACACGGTTTTATGCATGCTTGACATCGTTAATCGCCTTATCGATCAAAGGTTATAATCGAAATCGGTGGATTGAATAAGAATTAAGTAAGGGCTGTCTCCGAACCGGGAGACGGCCTATTATTTATTCAAAAAGCGTCAAAATCCATACTGAAATTGTCGGGTTCGTTCCTGTTTCCTTTGTTATGATGAGATCAAAAGGAGGAGTTGTTATGGAATCGCTGAAACAATTGAATCTTGCTATGAAATATATTGAGGCAAATTTAGACTCAGAAATCGACTTTGGTAAGGCGGCGCAGATCGCATGCTGCTCGGAATATCATTTCAGAAGGATGTTTTCCTTTTTAAGCGGAATTTCTCTGAGTGAATATGTCAGACGCAGACGCCTAGCCCAGGCTGCTTTGGAAATCAGCAGCAGTGATATTAAAATTATAGATGCTGCAATAAAATATGGTTATGATTCGCCGGATTCCTTTGCCAGGGCCTTTCAATCACTCCATGGCGTAACACCAAAAGAAGCCAGAAAGAAAGGTACTCAATTGAAAGCGGTTCCTCCAATGACCTTCCAGCTCACCATAAAAGGAGGAAATGAAATGGATTATCGAATTGTTGAAAAAGAAGCGTTTCAAGTCATCGGACTTAGAAAGAAAGTAGCACTGAAATATCAGGGAGTCAATCCTGAAATTGCCGAGATGTGGTCAAGTCTTACCATGGACGATATCACGGAACTAAAAGGACTGTCTAGCACTGAGCCCCGCGGTTTTATCAGTGCGACTCTGAATTTTACAGGAGGAAGAGAAGAAGGCACGGAAATCGATCATGTTATCGGTGTTGCCGCCTTGGGAAAAGAAGCGGGCCGCTGGCAAACGCTTGAAGTACCAGCAACCGCGTGGGCGGTATTTACCGTAGTAGGGAAATTTCCTGATGCGCTTCAGGAAACCTGGGCCAGAATTTTCGCAGAGTGGTTTACCGTCTCTGGTTATGAGCTTTCCGAAGGTCCGGAGATCCTCTGGAATGAACAGAAGGATACCAGTGTTCCTGATTATAAAAGTGAAATTTGGATTCCTGTTAAGAAAAAGTAAAAGCAGTCCTTGCTGAATAGCGCGAAAAAAATTCGGCAGCAGAAGAACACTATATAACAATCTATTCTTTCTGCTGCCGCCAATTTGCATAGGAGTCATCAAGCGAAAACAATATTACTGGTATCGTTATAGCGCGAAAACCATATTACCGATTTTTGCAGTAACAGGTTTGGAAAGGATCCATTGATTTGTTGTCCCTGTATCATAATAAAACAGCGCTCCTTTTGACGGATCTGCTCCCTCAAGGGCTTCACTTGCTGCTTTGACCGCTTCATCATCAGCCAGTTTGTTAATCCAGCCGTTAACAACAGGAGTAAACTGATAATATCCGTTGATATTTTGGTAGATCACTCCATTAATCGTTGTCGGGAATAATCCGCTCTCCATTCGATTTACCACTACAGCGCCTACTGCCACTTTTGTTTCATAGGACTCGCCTTGAGCTTCTGCATGAATCAGCCGCGATAACAGATCAATTTCAGCTTGGGTGTAGGTTCCGCTGTCAGATGTATTCTCAGCCCCCTCTATTTCTGTACCTGGAGCCCCATCAGTTTCAGACTCTGTGCCCGGAGTATTGGACGCTGTTTCAATCTCTGTCCCCGGTAAATTTAATACCTGTCCGATGTTTAGCGTATCGGTATAGAGGTTGTTAGCCTTTCTCAATTGATCCAGTGAGATCTTGAACTTCTGCGAAAGCAGATACAAGGAGTCTCCCTTTTTTACCGTATAGGTTCTGCAGGAAACCTTTAGTTCCTGTCCGATGTTCAAAGAGGATGTCGTCAGATTGTTCTTCTTCATCAATGTACCTGTGTCGGTAAAAAAGACTTGGCCTATTTTAAATAGGGAATCTCCTTTTACGACCGTGTACACCGCCGGCGAATCCGCATAAACCGCTCCAGCTGAAGACAACGTGATACAGCAAGCTGCCGCTGCGGTCAGAATGACAGTTCTGATCTTTTTTTCATTGAGCATTTTGTTCCTCCTTTTGTCTTCCGGGTCTGGCGACGGGTTAGCACCTGTGTACCCGGCAGTATTGATCGTTCCAAAAGAACAGTGTCCCCGGTTCTTCTGTCAAAGACTCGGCTCTGTCTACTATTTTAATTCAGAATCCTCCAGATATCTATTGGTAAGTATGCGCATGCAAGGAAGGATTGGGTAAACCAAGAAAATTATTCATCAGAATCCAAAAGGAAAATATTTACATTTAGAATTTTCTGTGTTAAGCTATACCATATAGCAGATAATACAAGCGCGCTTATTCTCTATATCCTGCATGAAACAGCAGGCAGCCCCCATAAAAAAAGACTTGACCCAGGGAGCGTCTTATATTATGATACTGATAGAACAAATGTTCGGTTTTGCTCATCAATTCCATATAGATCGTTCCGATCTATCATGAAGAAACATAAAACAGGAGGATTTTAAATGGCGATCAATAAAGAAGATAAGGATAAAGCCCTGGAAGCGGCAATGCTTCAGATTCAAAAGCAGTTTGGCAAGGGTGCTATCATGAAACTTGGCAGTGAAGCAGCCAACATGAGCATTGAAGCAATTCCTACCGGTGCCGTAAGCCTGGATATCGCTAGCGGCATAGGAGGGATTCCAAGGGGTAGAATTATTGAAATTTATGGGCCTGAATCCTCCGGTAAAACAACCCTCACGCTTCATATTGTGGCGGAGGCTCAAAAAATGGGAGGCAAGGCTGCGTTCATCGATGCGGAGCACGCCCTCGATCCGGAATATGCAAAGAATCTTGGTGTTGACGTCAACGAACTGCTGGTTTCTCAGCCGGATACAGGAGAACAAGCCCTCGAAATTTGTGAAATGCTGGTTCGGAGCGGAGCCATTGATGTGGTCGTTGTCGACTCAGTTGCTGCACTCGTTCCAAAAGCGGAAATTCAAGGAGAAATGGGAGACAGTCATGTTGGTTTGCAAGCACGTCTTATGTCTCAGGCGCTCAGAAAGTTAGCAGGGGCAATCAACAAATCCAATACCTCCGCGATTTTCATCAATCAGCTTCGTGAAAAAGTCGGCATCATGTTCGGAAATCCCGAAGTAACTACAGGAGGAAGAGCACTGAAGTTTTATGCCTCCATGCGTCTGGACGTCAGAAAAATAGAAAGCATTAAATCAGGCGATGCCGTTTTAGGTAATCGTACCAGAGTTAAAATTGTAAAAAATAAGGTTGCACCGCCTTTCAAGCAGGCAGAGTTTGATATTATGTATGGTCAGGGGATATCGAGAGAAGGTGATGTTCTCGACTGTGCAGTAGAAGCCAAAATTGTGGAGAAAGCAGGATCCTGGTACAGCTTCAACGGAGACCGGATCGGGCAAGGAAGAGAAAACGTCAAAAACTTTTTGGCAGAGAACAAAGCTATCCTCGCACAGATTGAAGAGCGTCTCATGAGCAGCATCAAAGTAGAAAAGCCAATGAACGTAGATGAAGATGGAGTTATTATCGAAGATTAGTACTCGGTAATATTTACGTCTAGGCATTGTCCGGTGAGGAACTAGGTGCAATAGAAAAATCAATATTTTAGGAATGCTTTTGCATTCCTTTTTTTGTTGTGTAGAAAATATTGATGGAAGTGTTATTCCGTCATTGCCATTTTTTATTTTACTTTACCTATTGAAATTGAAAACCAAATGTAGTAAAATATATTCAAGTTAAACGTTTAACTAAACATTACATTTGAAAAACAGGGTGGTCAAAATGGTCAAAATGCAGGTCACAATCAAAGAAATTGCAAAGGAAGCGGAAGTTTCCACAGCTACGGTATCGATGATTCTGAACAATAAGGATAAGAACATCAGCGAAGCAACTAGAAACCGTGTTCTGGAAATTGCAAAGAAAAGAAATTATATTCCCAATACCATGGCACGGAGCCTGGTAACAAGACATACCAGAACCATTGGTTTGATCATGCCTGACATAGTAAACCCATTTTTCCCCGAAATTGCAAGGGGTGCAGAAGATAGGGCAAGTAAGTCAAGATATAGTATTATTTACTGCAATACAGACGATAATCTCATCCGAGAGGATTCTTATGTAGATATTTTGACCGAAAAGATGGTGGACGGAATTATATTCACCCATTCCGCCGACAGAAAAGGCAGCACGGAGCGGCTGAAAAGATGCCAAGTACCCATAATCCTGATAGACCGAGATTATGATCTTCCGAATGTTATCGGTAAGGTTCTGGTTGATAATACAAAAGCCTCTCAGATGGCGGTGAATTATCTTTTGAGCAAAGGATACCGAAAAATCGCGTATATTGCAGGCTCTATGAATACTCAAACAGCTCAGGATCGTTTAGAAGGCTACAAAAAAGCATTGGAAGAAAGCAACTTGGAATGCAGCCAGCGTTATATCAAAATAGGAGAATACAAGAGTCAATGGGGATCAGATGCAACGAAGGAATTTCTCAGAGAAGGAATCCCCTTTGATGCAATTTTTGGCGGCAACGATTTGATTGCCATCGGTGCAATGAAAGCCCTAAAAGAAGCCGGGTTAAAAGTACCGGATGATATCGGTGTGATGGGTTTTGATGATATCTATATGTCCAGTATCGTTGAGCCATCACTTACGACGATTAAGCAACCCAACTACGAGATGGGATATAAGGCCGCTGAGCTTCTAATTAATTCAATTGAAGGTCACGGGGAACAAAGAGAAGCTCATGATGCTGAAAAAGCAATCTTGGGAACAGAATTAACGATTAGGGAATCAACGAGATAAATCAGCTCGGCTTTTATAAGTTTGCTGAAAAAAACTCACAGCATTTCCGCGAAAGGAGAACGATGATTACTGTAGTTGGCAGTCTGAATATGGATCTTGTAATATCTGCGGATAAGATACCGCGCCCAGGAGAAACTGTGCTCGGCAAAAACCTACAGCAAATACCAGGGGGAAAAGGGGCAAATCAAGCTGATGCTGCAGCCCGGCTGGGAGCCGAAGTAATTCTGATCGGCTGTGTGGGTGAGGATGACTTTGGAAAACGCCTCCTAAACTCACTAAAGCAGGACGGTGTAAATATAGAAAATATATTAATCAAGCAAACGCAGTCCACAGGAGTTGCTTCTATTATCGTCGAAGCATCCGGAAACAATGCTATAACGGTAGCTCCCGGAGCGAATTATCACCTGACTTCAGAGGATGTAGAAGCGTTACGAACTGTCATCGCGGCATCTGATATTGTACTTTCACAGCTTGAGACACCCATTGACAGTGTTCGCACTGCATTGAAAATCGCGCGTTCAAGTGGTAAAAAGACCATCTTAAATCCAGCGCCGGCGGCAGATCTTGACGATGACATTTTATCGCTGGTCGATATTTTGACACCAAATGAAACAGAACTGGAATATTTAAGTGGTCACAGAACCGATTCCATTGAAAATATCCTATTAGCTGGAAAAATCCTCATAGCAAGAGGCGTTAAGGAGTTGGTCATAACCATTGGTTCCATGGGCTGTGTTCATATGAAAGGCGAAGAAGCAACCCATTATCGAGCACATCAGGTCAATGCCGTGGACACCACCGCCGCGGGCGACAGCTTTAGTGCTGCACTTGCGGTTTCTCTCAGCAACGGAAGAGCGCTAGCTGATGCGATTGGGTTTTCTATGAAGGTCGCAGCAATGACAGTTACAAAAAAGGGAGCGCAAACCTCTCTGCCTCATTTGGAGGAGGTCGAAGCTTTTGATGAATGGATTAAATTACAGCAGATAGATTCAAGAGGAGAAACTGAATGAAAAAAAGCATTCTATTGAATTCAAACATCAGTCACCAGATTTCCTGTATGCGACATAAGGATCAAATTGTAATCGGCGATGC
This sequence comes from Clostridiales bacterium, assembly GCA_015243575.1. NCBI lineage: Bacteria > Bacillati > Bacillota > Clostridia > Peptostreptococcales > Anaerovoracaceae > Anoxybacterium > Anoxybacterium hadale. The sequence continues at coordinate 1,186,340 of CP042469.1, read as the reverse complement.
AGGGTTACCCGTCCCGCAGGGTGTTTCAGAAATTGATCTGGCGATAACAAGAGGAGTTCCAGATTTCTTTACGGTATTAAAAACTGTTTTGTCGGAATTATGTATCGAGAAAATCATTTTAGCCGAAGAACTAAAAACAGCAGGCCCTGAAAGCATAAAAATCCATGATGGAATCTTATCCCTTGTAAAACTAATGGAAGCAGAGTCGGGGATAAAGGTCGAAACAGAGTATGTTACTCATGAAGTTTTTAAAAGCAGAACAGCAGAAAGCAAAGCCGTAATCAGAACCGGTGAATTCACCCCTTACAGCAATATCATTCTGGTATCCGGAGTGGTATTCTGATGCGCGTAATGCTGGAGGAAAAATTATGCCTGATACAATAATTTCCATGAAAAATATCAATAAAGATTTTACAGGAGTCTCGGTGCTGAAACACGTCGATTTCAACATTTACGATGGAAACATCATGGCGCTGATTGGAGAAAATGGTGCGGGAAAATCTACCTTAATGAAAATTCTAACCGGCGTTTATACAAAAACTTCCGGGGATGTTCTATGGAATAACAATCCGGTGCACTTTTCAACGATAACTGACTCTCAGAAACAGGGAATCGCAATCATTCATCAGGAACTGAACCTCATCCAGAATCTCTCCATTGGAGAAAATATCTTCCTTGGAAGAGAACCCGTTAATAGCATCGGAAAAATTAATTGGAAGAAGCTTTACGAGGAAGCGAAGGTATGGCTGGATACCCTTGGACTGAAGGAAGATCCACGCACATTGATTAAAAATATAAGTGTAGGAAAGCAGCAGCTTGTGGAGATTGCAAAAGCACTATCGCTGAATGCACGTGTGATTATTATGGATGAACCTACCGGGGCACTCACCGTAGCAGAAACAGAAAAATTGTTCGGTGTCATTCGTGAATTAAAAGCGAAAGGAAAAAGCATTGTTTATATCTCCCATCGACTGAAAGAAATATTTGAACTCTGCGATCATGTTACGGTCTTAAGGGATGGAGAGCTGATTGGCGAAAGTCCTATCGAATCTCTTGACGAAGATAAGATCATTGAGATGATGGTAGGCAGAAAGCTCAGTGAACAATATCCCTCGATTTTGTCAAAACCAGGAAAGACTGTGCTGGAAGTAAAAGAACTTTGCAATCAATTTGTTCACAAGATATCCTTTGCACTCAGAGAAGGTGAGATCGTCGGCGTTGCCGGTCTTATGGGAGCAGGTCGTACAGAGCTGGCCAGAACACTCTTTGGTATTTATGCTAAGGAAAGCGGAGAGATACTCCTTTCAGGGAACAAAATTCGCTTGAAGAATCCGGCAGATGCGATTAAGCATGGAATCGCTTATGTCTCAGAGGATCGTAAGGCCAACGGGATTGTCCTCGGGTTAAACGTGAGAGAAAACATAACCCTTGCGGCTCTAAAAGCCTATAGCAGTAAAGTTGGAGCTGTATATAAATCACAAGAAGAAGAAACAACGGACAAATATATAAAATCCATGTCGATCAAAACATCCGGTTCGAAACAACTTGTGAGATACCTAAGCGGAGGGAATCAACAAAAGGTCTCCATCGCAAAAAGTCTAGAAACAAAGCCAAAGGTTCTGATCCTCGACGAGCCTACCCGTGGGGTGGATGTCGGTGCAAAGAAGGAAATCTATGATCTGATCAATCTGTTTAAGCAACAGGGCATGTGCATCCTTATGATCTCTTCTGAAATCCCTGAGATTATCGGGATGAGCGACAGGATCATGGTAATGCATGAAGGAACGCTCACAGGCACCTTGGATCGATCGGAAGTCACCCAGGAAAGCATCATGAGCCTGGCTGTGGGAAAGGATGTGGATTAATTTGAAATTAAAATCAAATAGCAATATACAATTTTTTAAGTCGATTCTTCTAAAAAATAAACCTCTGGTCGTTTTACTGATCCTATGTATTGTGATGTCGATTCTAAATGAACGTTTTTGGACCTGGGGAAATATTATAACGGTCTTACGGCAGACCTCAATCAATGCAGTAATTGCAACTGGCATGACCTTCGCCATCCTCATCGGCGGGATCGACCTTTCTGTCGGTTCGGTTCTGGCGATTTGCGGAGCAATGGCAGCTTCCATGATTTCATCTGGTGTCGACGCACCGCTCGCTATATTAGTATCCCTGCTCCTGGGGCTTGGAATCGGTCTTGTCAACGGCCTTCTGATCAGTAAAGGAAGACTTCAGCCGTTTATCGCAACCTTAGGAACAATGACGCTATTGAGAGGATTTACTCTGGTCTATACCCAGGGAAAACCCATCAGCACTTCGGGAGGCATCGGTTCCGGAGCTTTTTCGGAAATCGGAAAAGGCTACCTATTCTATATACCGATACCGATCTATATCATGATGATTGTTTTTATCATTGCTTATTACGTATTACGCCATCTCAGAATGGGTCGCTATATTTATTCACTGGGTTCTAATGAAGAAGCTACCATGTACTCTGGGATTAAGACAGACCGTGTCAAACTGTTTGTATACAGCGCGTCGGGATTCCTTGCTGCTTTAGCTGGAATCATCGTTACCGCTCGCCTCGGTTCTGCCCAGCCCACTGCAGGTGTAGGTTATGAGTTGGATGCCATTGCTGCGGTTGTATTGGGTGGTACCAGTATGTCCGGCGGTATCGGAACCATTTCCGGAACAGTAATCGGTGCCCTGATCATCGGACTCTTAAATAATGCCTTAAACCTTCTTCAGGTACCTTCCTACTATCAGGATGTTGCAAAAGGAGTCGTCATACTGATCGCCGTACTGCTCGATAGAAAGCAGAAGGCTTCCAGGTAACCAAATTAATGGTTTTTAACCCCTTTGGGTTAGAGATAAATCAGTTTGATCAAAAAGAATCAGGAGGAGAAAAAATGAAAAAAGTATTCGTATTATTGCTGGTACTTACTATGATGGTTGGCATGTTAGGGTGCGGCGGCGGAACAAAAGAAGAGCCTGCAGCCGATAAGGAAGGGGCGACAATCGGCCTTGTCGTATCTACACTGAACAATCCTTTCTTTGTGGATCTAAGAGACGGAGCTCAAGCTAAGGCTGATGAACTTGGAGCCACCCTGGTAGTCTTCGATTCTCAGGATGACTCAGCAACAGAAATGTCCAATGTCGAAGACCTTATCACACAGAAAGTGGATCTAATCTTGATCAATCCAACCGACTCCGATGCTGTGGGCAATGCAGTACTCGCCTGCAATGAAGCTGGTATTCCTGTCATTACTCTTGACAGAGCAGCAAATGACGGTGAAGTTGCAGCACACATTGCTTCCGACAATATTGCAGGAGGTAAAATGGCTGGTGAATTCATCATCGATCAGCTGGGTGGAAAAGGCAAAGTTGTGGAACTGGAAGGAATCCCAGGTGCTTCTGCAGCAAGAGATAGAGGTGAAGGTTTCAATTCCGCAATCGCAGGAAGTGATATCGAAGTAGTTGCAAAACAGACTGCAAACTTTGACAGAGCACAAGGATTGTCTGTAATGGAAAATATTCTGCAGGCTCAGCCAGAAATCAACGCGGTATTTGCACACAACGACGAAATGGCGTTAGGTGCATTGGAAGCAGTAAAGGCTTCCGGACGTGATATCATGGTAGTTGGTTTTGATGCTACTGACGATGCGGTAAAGGCCGTAGAAGCAGGAGATATGGCCGCAACCGTTCAGCAGCTTCCCAAAGAGATAGGTGGCAAGGGTGTTGAAGCGGCAATGAAAGTTATCGCTGGAGACAGTGTAGACGCATATATCCCGGTTGACCTTGCCCTTGTAAAGAAATAAGTAATTTGAGATCATCTAAGCCGGCAGATATTTCTTTGGTCTGCCGGCATTTTTTGTTGAGATTTCTGACTTAAAAATTTATAATAAGTTTACAATAAGGTTGCAATCTATTTTTTGCAGCAAAAAACGATAAAATCTCAAATATCGTTTGACATTCCAAGGTTTCTATGATAATATTTATGACTGTAAGCCGCTCAGAACGGGTCATAAAAAAAGCCGATGGCTGCCCTTGATGGCGAGACTGGATAGAGGAGGTAAAAAAGAATATGTATGCAGTAATCGAAACCGGCGGAAAGCAGTACAGAGTACAGGAAGGCGACGTAATCACCATTGAAAAGCTCAATGTAGCAGCAGGTGATGACATCACTTTTGACAGAGTATTGCTTCTGAATGACGGTACAAGCGTTCAGGTTGGAGCTCCAATTCTGGAAGAAGCAAAGGTTTTTGGATCCGTAGTTGAGAATGGTAAAGGTGAAAAGGTTATCATCTTTAAGTACAAGGCTAAGAAGGATTACAGAAAGAAGCAGGGACACAGACAGCCTTATACAATGGTTAAAATTGAATCATTGTCCGCTGATGGGAAACCGGCTCCTAAGAAAGCTAAGCCTGTTGCTGAAGCAGTAGAAGCGGATAAACCAGCTGAAGAAAAGAAGCCTGTTGCTAAAAAAGCAGCAGAAAAAAAGCCTACAGCAAAAAAAGCTGACGGCGAAGAAAAGGCAAAGAAGCCTGCAGCGAAAAAAGCAGCTAAGGCAGATGCCTAAGATGCTGAAGTAGCGAAGGGTATTGCACATAAAAGTTTTAGTGGAATTCTAATTCCGCTTGACGGCTGCAGAAAAATCTAGATCCTTGTTGATTTATGATTTTTACCAAGGCAAAGACAGCACAAGGAAAAAGGAGGTGTAGTCTATGGCAAGTAAAAAAGGAGTAGGTAGCTCCAAAAACGGACGCGACAGTGAGTCGAAACGACTTGGTGTCAAGAGAAGCGACGGTCAGACTGTCAGCGCTGGAAGCATTCTGGTTAGACAGAGAGGTACGAAGTTTCACCCCGGAAACAATGTAGGAATCGGTGGAGACGATACTTTATTTGCAAAAGTCGATGGAGCTGTAAAGTTCGAAAGATATGACAAAACCAGAAAAAAAGTAAGCGTTTATCCGAAAGAAGCATAAGACAGATATGATTAAGCCCCTATATCTACATATAGGGGCTTTTTATCTAATAAGATAATCGTCCACAAAAATACAAAAATGTTTCTCTATAGATATGTTACAGTATACTGGGTGAACCAGTGTTTCTATAAATCACGAAAACAAATCCCCAATGAAAAGAGAAAAGAGCTGTTTTAACAAGCCAAAAAAGGGGATACTGTATAAGGAGGTGATGCAATGTTTGTTGACAGAGCAAAAATATCCATCAGATCGGGAAAAGGCGGAGACGGTTGTGTATCCTTCCGCAGAGAACCTTACGTTCCGGAAGGCGGACCCAACGGAGGCGATGGAGGAAAGGGCGGAGATGTCATCTTCCAAGCTGACAATAATCTCAGAACGCTGATGGATTTTCGTTATAAAAGAAAATATGAAGCTGAAAATGGTCAAAACGGTATGAAGTATAACCGTTTCGGAAAGCAAGGTGAGGATCTCATCATCAAGGTACCGCAAGGAACCATTGTAATCGATGAAGAAAGCGGACTTGTAATGAAAGATCTGCTGAACCACGGCGATCGTTTTGTGGCGGCAAGAGGCGGGAAAGGCGGTAAGGGAAATGTAAATTTTAAAAATTCCGTTCGTCAAGCACCTAATTTTGCCGAAGCAGGCGGCTTTGCTCAATCTAGAAATATTCTTCTTGAACTAAAGTTAATCGCTGATGTGGGCTTAATCGGGTTCCCCAACGTGGGAAAATCCACACTGTTGTCCGTTTCCACAAGCGCAAATCCAAAGATCGCCAACTATCATTTTACAACCATTACGCCGAATCTGGGCGTAGTAGAGATGTATGATACCAGTTTTGTGATGGCTGATATTCCGGGGCTCATCGAAGGGGCTCATACCGGTGCCGGATTAGGGCTGGATTTCTTAAAGCACATCGAGCGAACGAAGTTATTGATTCATGTGGTGGATGTCTCCGGATCAGAAGGACGCGACGCCATTGAAGATTTTGATAAAATTAATAATGAACTAAAATCCTTCGGAGAAATGCTGCTGAAAAAGCCCCAGCTGGTAGCTGCAAATAAAATGGACATGCTGGATGAAGAAGATCCGCGATACGTTTCCTTCAAAGCATATGTTGAAGAAAAAGGTTATCGAGTGTTCCCCATATCCGCGCCTATCAATCAAGGGGTGAAAGAGCTCATGGGGGCAGCAGCGGCAGAGCTTAACCGAATCGAGCAGGAACCTCAGGCAGAGGATTCTTACGAGTACTTCGACTTTGAAAAGGACAAAGAAGATCCTGATTATAGGGAAATCTATGCTTCTCGCCGCGGAAATGCATATGTCCTGGAAGGAAAGCAGCTTCGTAAAATCTTCAATTCTACGAACTTCAATGACATGGGCTCTTTGAGATATTTGTACAAGTATATTGAAAAAAACGGAGCCATTGAAAAACTGAAGGAACTAGGGTTGGATGAGGGCGATACGATTAAGGTATTCGATTATGAATTCGAATATTTTGATGAATAAAAAAGAATTTGCTGAACGACCCGAAACGAGACTATAAAGAAAACACCTCTTGGAAGATGTATTTCTCTTACATCATCTAAGAGGTGTCTTTTTTCTGACACCCGCCTTATTCGGGCTTACTTTTTATATTTGATTTATAAGTCTACCTTGTAGGAAACTACTTTTCCGATATAATCGATATCTTCAAAGCTGTCAACAATATAAATTTGGAAAGCCTTGTCTTCCGGAATTAGAAGAATCTTATCATTAGAAAAGAAAATACGTCTCAGAGTCGCTTGCTTTCTGTTGTTGGGATACAGGGCAATTACATCTCTCTCTTTTAACAGTTCCAGCTTTGTAGGAAGAATGTAAATATAAGAATGAACCGGAATAGTAGGGCTCATCGAAGTATCTCCTAAAAAGAAGTTGATCATATCACCCTGGGCCTGTATTTTAGAAACCCCTCCGCTTGACAGGGTAATTTCCCGGATCAATTCTGACGGGTCCACATTGTTGTTGGGATCAATATACCTGGAGGACATCTCAAGACTTGATAACACATCCAGATTTCGTAGATAATCCAGTGCTTCCCCTGACACTGTATTATTCTCCGCCTTACATAAGGATTCCAGCATGATTCTGTTCAGCTGCGAGGATGCAAGCATGTATTCCTTAATCACATCCGGGGCTTTTTCCATATACCCCTGAAACACCAGCTGTGATTGATTCTTGCTATTGCAGACTTTCGCAAGCGCAAGTGATACCTCCGGAGAAGGAGGCGGCAGCTTGCCATTTTTTAACTGCGATATGTAAGATGGTGTAATGGAAATATCAAATTGAGTACATAGTTTGGATATCTGTCTGAGCGATAGTTCGCTTTCAGCAATAATCTGATCCAACATTTCAGCATAATTCATAATAATCTCTATCCCCCCGATTTGCAGTAGAAACCTACAAATCGGAGATTTGTGATTTCTTTGCATGTGCTCTCAATCTGCTTTGCAGACCTTTGCTACTATTTTTCAACCCATTAACTGTTGAGTTTTCACTTAACTATACCAAACATTCTACAGTAATGTCAATTATTATCGAAATTTGTCTCGATATTTCGAGCATGAAACGATAACATTTAAAAGTAATTAACCAAGAAATATCCTATATTTAGGCATAATCGAAATAAAGCTTTGAAATTCGATCAGAATTCCAATATCAGAATCTTACATTTATTTCAACCCCGTGCAGCAAACTATGGTATAATAAATATAAGTTCTGAAACAAAATCGGAGATTTTGTCCGAATATTATTGACAGGAGATTCGCATGGCAAATAAACATCCCTCCAGAGAAGAATGCTTAACATTATTAAATGAATACCACACACCTGCCCATGTCGTAAGGCACTGTTTAAAGGTAACAGAAACTGCGTTAAAGATTGCTGAGGCTTTAAATCATAAGGGCTATAATCTGAATCTTGAATTGATTCAGGGCGCAGGTCTGATCCATGATATCGCCAGAGTTCACGAAAAGCACTGGGAGATCGGCGCAGACATTGCAGAAGACCTGGGTTATTGTCAGGAAGCAGAGATCATCAGAATTCATATGTTTTATAATTGTAATCCCAAGGTTGACGAAATCAACGAAACCGATATCATCTGCCTCTCTGACCGCATGGTAAAAGAAGATCAATATGTAGGTCTTGAAAGGAGAATGCAATACATTCTTGATCAATTCAAGGAACAAAAGGACATCGCAGACCGAATCAGCGAAAGAATCAAGGAAAATAAAGCTATGCTCCTTCGGATTGAACAAATTCTAGGTGTCTCCATCGATTCGCTCATGTAATCGAAGTTATATTTTAACCTCCTCTGTAATATGCTTAATTGAAGCAGCGACGAGGAGGTATTTTTATGTACAATAATAGAAGGTATTCAAGAAAAAGGAAAGGATACGGATCTACTCTCATAAAGCAGATTCTGGTCTGCATCATCATTGTCTTACTGGTCATTGTCATTAAGAAAATGGATATTGCGATTGTGAATCAGAGCATTGAGACTTTCAAAGCAGCACTGAACCATGATTATAAAGCCGCAGATATTGTGGATTCTGCAAGGAATCTTGCCTCCAAGGCCAGGGATATTCCCGACAACATTGTCGCCGCTTTTCAGCGAAGCGAAAGTAAGCTGGCATTTTCGCCACCGGCTGATGAAGATGCGATTATTTCTACCTTTGGTGAAAAAACTGGATTTTTTGGTTCTGAAACAAGCGGATTTGAACGGGGAATGAAATTCCAGTCTGATCAAGAACTTCAGGTATATGCCGTTGGAGGTGGAATTGTCTCTGAGATAGGAGAAAGCAGTCAATACGGAAAATATATCAAAATCGTCCACGGAGACGATGTGGTTTCGATTTACGGCGGCTGTACTCAGATTTATGTACAATCATTGGAGAAGGTAAAAAAGGGCCAGCTGATCGGTTCTGTCAGTCCCGAAAACAATGGCTATCTCAGTTTTGAGCTCTGGGTTGATGATGATATTGTAAATCCGGCTAGTTATATTGAATTTTAGCGGCCGTAATGATTCGTTTTCAGCTACTTCATACAAAGGTTGAACTGCACAGTTCCTTATTTCTGCTGCTTCTACTGATCGCACTTTCCGGAAATTCAATATTTGCGGCATCGTCGTTGCTGTTTTCATTTCTCCATGAGTTTGCGCATAGGGCGACTGCCATCCATCTCGGTTATTCACCGGAGAAGATTTCTTATGGTCTCTTCGGAGGTGTTCTGCATCTTCGGGAAGGCTTTCTTCAGCCTGTGGATGAACTTTTGATTCATCTTTCCGGGCCATTTTTTAATATTGTTGCAGCATTTTTACTCTATGCCTTCTATCAATATTATGACTATCCATGGTTTGAGCCTTTGATTCTGTCCAATATCATACTGGCGATTTATAATCTTATGCCCTTTTTTCCGCTTGATGGCGGGAAGATTGTAGATCTATATCTTGCCATATTCCTTGGTTATGGACGCTCACAAAAAATTTCCCGCTTTTTTTCATTATTATTTACAGTTTTCCTTTTCCTTTTGGGGATTTACTTGGTACAATATAATGTACTGAATTTATTCCTGTCTGCTCTTGCTGTCAATCTTTATGTAGCCCGCAAGCAGGATAACAGTTTTATTTTCTATAAAATCACAAGAAATATTGAAGACGGAATCAAAAACGGCAACGAAAAAATAGTAGTCTGCAGGGAAGATATGAAAGCCATTAAGATCATCGAGAGGTATAAACCTTTGGAAAGCAGGCTATTCACCATTGTCAATGACAAGGGAAAGTACAAAGGCCAGCTGACGGAGACAGAACTCCTGAACGGGATTTATTACTGTGGCATTTACGCTGACTTTAAGCGGCTTTTGGCTTTCAAACGCGCTGGCTAAGGAGATTGCCGTCGTCATAATATTTCAGCGAAGTGAAAGAATAACAAAAGTAAAAAACTAACATCGAAGTAAAGCTGAGGATTCAGAAAAAAGAGGGGGAGAGCGCCCCCATAAGAAATGGAGCGTATACATGGTATTAACGAATCAATTGGACAAGCTGCTGATGAAGGTGGAAAAGCCTGGCAGATATACTGGCGGAGAATGGAATTCGGCCAGCAAAGATCTTTCTGGCATAAAGACAAGGTTTGGCTTTGCCTTTCCCGATACTTATGAAATCGGCATGTCTTATTTGGGTCTTCAGATCATTTATCATATTCTGAACAAAAAAGATTCGGTTTTCTGCGAAAGAATCTTTGCCCCCGCCATTGACATGGAGGAGCTGATGCGGAAGGAAGGAATCCCGCTGTTTACACTAGAGACAAAATCACCGGTCAAGGATATGGACATCCTTGGTTTTACACTGCAATATGAACTTTCCTTCAGTAATCTGATCAATATGCTGGATCTTTCCGGCATTCCTTTTAAGAGTGCAGAAAGGACGAAGGAGCATCCCTTTGTTGCAGCAGGAGGCCCATGTGCCTTTAACCCAGAACCCCTTGCTGATATTGTGGATTTCTTTATGCTGGGAGATGGAGAAGAAATTCTTCCAGAAGTGTGCGAAGCCCATGAAAGCTGGAAGATGTCTGGTAGAGAAAAAGAGGAATTTCTAAAAACGCTAGCGCAGATCCCCGGTATTTATGTGCCGAAATTCTACACCCCAGTTTACGAAGAAAATGGCACCATTCGATCAATAGAAAGAAATTACGAAAAAGCGCCTCTGCAAATTGAAAAGAGAATTGTGGAGGATTTAAATACAGTGGATTTTCCGGAGCATTGCATCGTTCCCTTTATTGATACAGTTCATGACCGTGCTGTAATTGAAATCTTCCGGGGCTGTACCAGAGGGTGTCGTTTTTGCCAGGCCGGCATGATCTATCGCCCTGTAAGAGAGCGGTCAAAGGATAAAATAAAGGAAATTGCAATGAGCCAGATAGAATCCACAGGTCATGAGGAGCTGACAATCCTGTCCCTCTCTACCAGTGATCATTCTGAAATCGAGCCTCTAGTACAAGAGCTGATGGGTGTCTGCCGCGAGAACAACGTATCTCTTTCGCTGCCGTCACTTCGACTTGATTCGTTCTCATTTAAAGTTTTAGAGGAAATTCAGGGCTACAAGAAATCCGGACTGACCTTTGCCCCGGAAGCAGGAACTCAGAGACTCAGAGACGTAATCAATAAATCCATCACAGATCAGGATATTTATCATGCTATGGAGAAAGCGATAGAACTGGGCTGGAGCAATATTAAGCTATACTTTATGGTTGGTCTTCCTACAGAAACCTTTGAGGATCTGGATGGCATTGCAGAAATCGCCAGAAATATTACGGATCTCAATTATCGGATTACGGGCAAGCGGGGCAGATTTAATGTTACCATCAGCGTTTCTAATTTTGTGCCCAAAGCCCATACTCCATTTCAGTGGTTCCCTCAGGATTCAGCGGAACTGTTTCACAAGAAGCATCAATATCTCAAAGATAAGCTGAAAAGCATCAAAGGTGTAACCTTCCAGTACCATGGCACTGAAGTAAGCTATATGGAAGCAGTTTTTGCAAGAGGGGATAGACGACTTTCCGATACACTCATCAAAGCAGTAGAACTGGGATGTAAGTTCGACGGCTGGAGGGAGCATTTTAACTACGGCCTTTGGATCAAGGCCTTGGATGAGACTGGTATCGACCCTGATTTTTATGCCTGCCGCGTACGATCCTTTGAGGAAGTTCTGCCTTGGGATTTGATTGACTCTGGCGTCACAAAAGCCTTCCTGCTGGAAGAAAATCAAAATGCAGTAAAAGGAAGTCAGTCTGTCGACTGCAGACGAGGCTGCATCGGCTGCGGCATCAATCAGAGAGTGAATTGCACCATGGAGGGAACGCTATGAGCCGCTATGTAATTAAGTTTTATAAAGAAGGTGTACTGCGGTACATCTCTCATTTAGATCTTCTTAGACTGTTCAAACGGTCTTTTAAAAGGGAAGGAATTCGACTTCAGTATTCTCAGGGCTTCAATCCTCATCCCAAGATGAGTTTCGCTCAGCCCCTGTCTCTTGGCTATTCCAGTACAGGCGAATACATTGAGTTTGAAACCACACAGCCCTATCCACCGGAAGAAATCAAAGAAAAGATGAATCGAATCCTTCCAGAAGGCATGGGAATTCTATCCTGCGAGGAGCTTCCTGCTGCAGGAAAAACCTTGGCGGCAATGACAAATGCTGCAGATTATGAGATTTCCATACCGTGTCCAGAAGGAGGAAACATCGATATCATCCAGCTTGTGTCTGCCTATCTGTCTCAAAAGGCAATCACCGTTCTGAAGCATCAAAGAAAGAGTGGTAAGGATGTAGAGATTGATATGAAACCCATGATTCACGATTTTGCGGGGTTTGTTGACAATAATTATATTATGTTACACTGCAGACTGTCAGCAGGCAGCACAGCGAATCTGAGCCCCGAATTGGTTTTGTCTTCTTTCTGCAGTCATTCAAGAATTTCCTATGATCGTACGGAAGTAAACATAAAACGCAAAGAAATTTATTTCGATAGTTGACATATATTTCCAAATAATGTAATATAATGCCATGCAGCACTCATTTTTTATCACCCATTTCTGATTCATGAGCCTGCTGACATACAAATTGCATTGTGAGGGAATATGATGAATCATTTATATGAGCACTTCACCAAAGATAAAAAACTGATGATTAAGGTAATCGCGGGCATACTGCTTCTTGTGATTGCCTTTTTTTCTTATCTGATGAAAAACTCAGGAGAAGAAGCCATAGTAGTTACAGAAGGTACAGCAATTGACGGAAGTGCGGCTATGGTTTTGACAGGATCTGCTATCGAAGAGAATTCCCCCAGCTTGGAAATTGTGATTGATGTATCAGGCGCGGTCGGCAAGCCTTCTGTTTTGGTTCTTCCTGAGGGAAGCCGCGTTTATCAGGCTGTCGAAAAATCCGGTGGATTCACAGCAGAAGCAGATACACGATTTATCAATCAGGCTGAGCTTCTAACAGATGGCCAAAAGCTTTATATCCCCACAAAAGAGGAAATAGAGCAGGCACAGAACGGTGCTGCTCCCGCTACACCGATAACAGCTGGCGGCGGTACTGGTTTTACAGGGATTCCTGAAGGATTGTCACAGCAATCTTCGGATCATGGACTTATCAATATCAACACAGCCGATTCCGCGGTTTTGCAGCAATTATCAGGCGTAGGGCCATCTACAGCAGAAAAAATTATCAAATATCGCAATGAAAACGGCGCATTTCAGTCCATTGAAGATATCAAAAATGTAAGCGGCATTGGCGATAAGACCTTTGAAAAATTTAAAGATAAAATCAAAGTAAAATAAGGGGAAAATAAAGACAATCATCAGAATTGAAAATCTTATGTTATAAAATCAAAACAACATGTCAACACTAAAGTTTGAGGTGATGGCAATGTTTAGTCAAAGAAAAAGCTTTTTAAAGGGGAAACTGTTTTACGTAATCCTTGTTGGATTGTTTGGTTTTGGTATCTGGCTGAATCAGGCTCCGGTGGACGTAAAAGTCCCACAAGAAATCAGTACCGACAGTGACTATCCGACAAGCACACAAGGTGCAGTGAATCAGGGAAATAAAAATGACTATGATATTCTCGATAATATTATAGGAAAAAATAATATAACGTCTCCAGGAGAACAAAACAACACAGAGACCAACAGCGACAGCGACAGCGGCACTCCTGCCGACGAGACAAAAAAACAGGGATACTATCTTTTAAAAGAAGTTGATGGCGTCATCAAAGTCTTTTATTATGATGAGCAGGGTAAGGAAAAGTTAATCAGAACTACTGACATTGCATTCTCACTGTTAAGCGTAGGAGATCAGGAACTCTTCCAGAAGGGGATCATTAAAAACAACGAGGAAGAACTGAATGAACTTTTGCAGGATTTTGAAAGCTAGAGCAAGGGAAGCACTGATTTAAGGAAAGATGTACATCCAGAATAAAATCAGAGTTTCCTTAATACGGAGGATGAGAATGTATAAGGAAGTTGTTAAGAAAGGATCTTACCTGGTCCTTACTTTTATGGTTGCTGCTCTCCTGGCTGGAGGCAGCTTATTATCTTTTATCCCAAGTGATATCAAAATTTTCTCAAATGAAACAAAAGTGCTGCAGTTGCCCCTGAAAGAGGTGACCATTAGCGTACTCCCGGAACGAGTACTCATTCCGGGCGGGCATTCCGTAGGCGTGAGAATGAATGTGAAAGGTGTGCTGATTGTTGGCCTTGAGGAAATTGAGTCTACTGACGGCAAATTTGTAAATCCGGGTCTTGATGCGGGTCTCCAAATCGGTGACAATATCCTTGAGATTGATGGGACGAAAGTAAATAATGCCAGAGAAGTCAAGGACGTTGTGAACAAAATAAAAGCAGATGTAAGATTGAAAGTAAAAAGAAAAGATGATATCATGAATATCAAGCTTACTCCTGTACAAAGTGTTGACGATAACCTATATAAAATAGGAGTATGGGTCAAGGACAGAACCGCGGGGATTGGTACACTCACGTTTTATGATCCCACAACCCACACCTTCGGTGCGCTGGGACATGCCATTACAGACCCCGAGACGGGAACGGTTCTCTCCGTTGCACAAGGGGAGCTGCTCAATTCAAAGGTTGAATCTGTAAAGCAGGGAAAAGCCGGCAGTCCAGGGGAAATCAGAGGTATTTTCTATGAAGCTGACAAGCCTCTGGGAAAACTCGCAGTCAATACTGAATACGGCATATTCGGTGATACCTACGAGGATATTTCAAACCCACTCTATCAAAAACCTCTTGAAATAGGGTATCAAAACGAAATCAAAAAAGGCCCCGCATATATCCTAACCACGCTTGATGGAAACAAAATTGAGAAGTACGATATTAGTATTGAAAAAATCAACCATCAGACCAAAGCAGATACAAAAAGCATGGTAATCAAGGTAACTGATAAACGTCTTTTGGAAAAAAGTGGTGGAATTATCCAGGGTATGAGCGGTAGTCCGATCATACAAAATAACAAAATTATTGGGGCCGTAACGCATGTATTCGTCAACGATCCACAGAAAGGCTACGGAATCTTTATTGAATGGATGCTTCAAGACTCAAATGTCGAATAAAGTCGGATACCATTAGTAATTAGCGTAACTTTCTATTTCCATACTCTTGAAAAAGATGTAAAATTTCTTTACTATATAGTTCATAGGGAATTATGTACTACTGTAAAGAAAATGGAAAAAACTTGCGTAAGCTAAAGGGGGATTTGTCAATGACAAACAAAATCAGAGTGGGAATTGCAGATGACAATAAGGATTTCTGCGAAATTCTCACGGATTTCTTCGAAACACAGCAAAATATCGATATTGTCTTTACCGTCCATGATGGAATGCAGACAGTCGAAGCCGTTTTTAAAGAAAAGCCTGACGTGCTCATTCTTGACATGATTATGCCTTATCTCGATGGGCTTGGAGTATTGGAAAAAATTAACGGCATGGATCTAGACAATACTCCAAAAATCATCATGTTATCTGCCGTAGGTCAGGAATCGATCACTCAAAAAGCCATCAATCTTGGCGCAGAATACTATGTGGTGAAGCCATTCGATTTAAATATTCTCGCAAAACGAATCTATCAGCTGTCTGGTCATGATCAGGTAATGAATCAGCCAAATAGAGGCGCCATTTCGAGATCCATTATCAATACAGACGAGACCAAGAAGAATGATCTCGAAATTGATATTACTAATATCATTCACGAGGTCGGTGTTCCTGCCCACATCAAGGGGTATCAGTATTTGCGCCATGCGATCACCATGGTCGTTGAAGACATGGATCTTCTAAGTGCTGTTACAAAGGAACTCTATCCAGCCATTGCAAAAAAGAACAATACTACACCCAGCCGAGTGGAAAGAGCCATCCGGCATGCCATTGAAGTGGCTTGGAATCGGGGAAAAATTGAAACATTAAACAGCTTATTTGGGTATACGGTACATAATGACAAAGGCAAACCGACAAACAGTGAGTTTATCGCCATTATTGCCGACAAACTCCGACTGGAACGAAAAGTAAGCTAGAACAGGAAGGATTTATGCTGACAAAAGAAAAAATCGATCGAATTAATGTGCTTGCCAGGAAATCCAAAACGGAAGGCTTGAACCCTGAAGAAAAAGAGGAGCAAGCAAAACTTCGTGCGGAATATCTGGAGAAATTTAGAGATAATTTTCGAGGACACCTGGAGTCCATAAAATTTGTCGATGATGACTGTGTCGAAAAAGGCAAAGAAAAAAATTAAAAAAATCAATAATTTGCAGCGGGTTTATACAATTTTCCCGCTGCTTTTTAATTATACTGTTTTTAAGGCTGACGAGAAGCTTTGGCTTCTGATCGTTTTGTCAGACGTAATCTACTAGTTTAAGAGCGAGGTGGACAAACTTGAAACAATATGATAAGTTATTGATTCTCCCTGCAATAATAATTATTATTGCAGGTATTTTTTCCGGATTCAGCAATCAGTCCTATGATCAAATTGCAGAAGATCTCCTGAGAGAGCGGACGGAAATACTGCAGAATGCATATTATGGAAAAATTGACCGGAACAAAGCAGAAGCGGCACTTAGCAAAATCGAAACCTATCCGCTGCTTTCAGAAGATGTTGGTAATCTGAAGGATTATGATGCTTCACAGCTTGACATTGTAAAATCCATGGATTTTATTATTGTAAACCAGGAAACAAAAATGTTTGATTACATTTCCTTTCATACAAAAATCCGATGGTATATGAGCGGTCTCAGCTCCGATTATGTCAGCGAAAACGAATATTCGGTCATTTTGAAATCCACAAGTGAAGGGTACAAGCTCTCGGAATTTAATCCGAAACAGGAGTATTAATCTTGATTTTTACAGCATTCAACTTATATATCCCAGAGAATTACTAGGAATATTTCATGATAATGCAAAAATAACTGTTTATCTTTCAGAAATAATTGGTATAATAGAAGAGGTAATGAAGTAAACAAGCTGAAAGGAGAGCATTATCATGCGTCAAGTTTATTTAGACTATTCAGCAACCACTCCTGTAAAGAAAGAAGTTCTGGATGAGATGCTGCCTTATTTCACCGAAAAGTTCGGCAATCCATCCAGCTTATATGGTATAGGGCTCAATGCAAAATCAGACCTCAGTCAAGCAAGGGCTAAAATTGCAAAATTGATTGGCGCCGATGAGCGTGAGATATATTTTACATCCTGTGGAACGGAAGCTGATAATTGGGCAGTCATAGGAACTGCACGGGCAAAAAAGGCAAAAGGCAATCATATTATTACATCAAAGATCGAGCACCATGCTTTGCTGCATACTTGCGAATATCTTGAGAAGGAAGGCTTTAAGGTTACTTACCTTGATGTCGACAGCAAAGGGCGAATCAGCCTTGATGAGTTGGAAAGTGCGATTACTGATGAGACAATTCTCATCAGCATCATGTTTGTAAACAATGAAATCGGGACAGTACAGCCAATCAAGGAAATCGCAGAAATTGCAAAGAAACATAAAATTTGGTTCCATACAGATGCAGTTCAGGCACTTGGCAATGTACCTATTGACGTCCGTGAACTTGGAATCGATATGATGTCAATGTCTGCCCATAAAATCTATGGTCCAAAAGGAGTGGGCGCTCTATACGTAAAGAAAGGCGTGGTTATTCCAAGCTTTATGAACGGAGGAGCTCAGGAAAATAAGAGGCGAGCCGGTACAGAAAATATGGCCGGTATCATAGGGTTTGCCAAAGCTGCTGAACTTGCTGGCGAAAACTTGGAATCACATATCAGAAAAATTTCAGAACTGAGAGATTATTTTGCGAAAGAACTGACCTCGAGACTGGAAGATGTTGATATCAACGGTGATATGGAGCACAGACATCCGGGAAATATTAACCTTACCTTCAATTATGCGGAAGGTGAGGCTTTACTGCTTTACATGGACGCAAGGGGAATTGCCGCATCTACAGGATCAGCTTGTTCTTCTGCGAGCTTTACGCCATCACACGTACTCAGAGCTATCGGTCTGCCTCTGGAGAAGGTATACAGCTCCATAAGATTTACCATTGGAGATTTTACCACAAAAGAAGATATCGATTACGCGATCGATGAAATTGTAAAAATAGTTGAAAAATTGAGAGGATTTTCTGCTTTCAATAAAGAAAGGACATGGTGAGCTTATGGCTATGTATAATGATAAAGTGATGGAGCATTTTATGAATCCGCACAATGCAGGTACAATGGAGGATCCCGATGCGGTAGGCAGCTACGGCAGCCCCGTATGCGGAGATATGATGGAAATATCTTTGAAAATTGAAGATAATGTAATCGTGGATGCCAAGTTCAAAACGTTCGGCTGCGGATCCGCAATCGCTTCCTCAAGCGTAGCAACTGAAATGATTAAGGGAAAGACCTTGGATGCGGCCTTGGAGCTGACAAACAAGAACTTCATCGATGAACTTGGTGGACTTCCTGGTCCGAAAATCCACTGCTCCGTCTTGGCAGAACAGGCCGTAAAAAAGGCAATCTATGATTATGCTTCCAAAAACGGACTGGAACTGGAAGGCTTAAAGGGTTTTGATCCTAATGCAGAAGAAGATGACCATCACCATCAGGTAGAAGAAGAATAAGATAACAAAGAGCGGCTTAAAAGCCGCTCTGTTTATATCGTTTTTCTATACGCTTTACCACTTAGAATGACGATTGCTGTTATTTTCCCGTGGTTCTTCTTTGGTTAAGCTAAAACATAATAATCGCTCTCACAGGACAAACGGGAGCACAGTATCCGCAGGTGAGACAAATACTGTGATTTACTGCAGCGAGCCCTTGGTCATTGCGATAAATCGCTCCGTTCGGACATCTTACAATGCAGTTTCCGCAGCCTTCGCAGTCTCCCTGATCGATCTGGATTTTTTTCGCAGTAAGATCCGGAACATATGATGGCTCTAAAGATCCTTCCACAGCCTCAATGATCCGATCAATTTCATGATTGTAGCCAAAACCAACCATCATAGACGAAATGCCCTCCAAGCTGCGAACATACTGTATCGCTTCCTGATAGCGCCCTACCAAATTTCCTCCGCCGAACACCTTCATTGCAAAAACACCTTTTCCCATCTGCGAAGCATTTTTGATCTCTTCAGCCATTTCTTCTTTTGTTCCAAAGCCAGTACCATTTCGTATTCCCAGACTCTGAAGATTTACAAGAGGGAAGAGTACATCGATTTCATTTATTTTTGATGCTTTTGCCGCAACGTCCACATGATGGGTGGAGAGCCCTATCGATTTTACAATTCCTTTTGTTTTTGCTTCCTGAAGACATTCCCATGCTCCGGCTCGACTATCAAAATCAGGATCTTCTCGGACCTCGTGCAGAAGAAAAATATCAATCACATCACGATCAAGTGCACTTCTTGCTTCTTCAATCGCTGTATCCATGGACTGATAGGTTCGCCCCAAGCTTTTAGACGCGATAACCGGTTCGAAAGAGGTTCCTTTCAGTGCTTTTCTGATATAGGGGTAGGTTTCGTAGTATTCAGCAGTATCCAGGAAGTTGATTCCACGCTCAAGACCATACCGGAGAACAGCAGCACCCTCATCAATGGTCATATTTAGCTGCGTTTTCCCTACAGTCAGAACGCCGAAGCCAACTTCGGTTACCTGCAAACCCGTGTTTCCAAGTATGTTTTTCTTCATTTGCAATACTCCTTGGATTTCATTTTTCTCTATCTTATCACAGAATTTATCAATAGGAAACTAAGAGAAAAGGAACTTACACAAGCTGTCCCAGACAAGCCTCATCTCTATGCCTTTTTATGGCAATCCGTCAATAAAATTAATAGATATATGTAGAGTTTTGTGGTATAATACATCGGTCAGTATTTTAACATAGAAATAACAAATCTCGTAAGATTATAAGAGAGATAGGAATATGAATATCTTTGAGAGAGCAAACAAATGGGTCGGGGGATTTTTGATCATAGGGATCATAATAACGCTGTGCATTTTTTTATATGATTTCTATTCCTATGTAACAACAAATACCCGGGCTGAAGAAAAAGCAAGTCAAATGCTGGCGACAAGGACAAGCGCTGCGATGATACGTGAAAAAATCAAAAGTGACTTAAACACTGTATTTGCGCTTTCTTCCATTCTCGCCACCTATGATTCAATAGACAGCAATGAGGCAAGAGAGTTTATCAAACGGGTAGGTTATGAGTCACCATTCAGCCTGCTTCTTGTGAATGATCTCAACGGCAAATATTATATTAATAATAAAGGCACCGTAAATATTAATCATCCAGATTATCTTGTGGGGTCTACCGGTGGGAAAAAATATATCTCAGTTATCTATAAGAATGCACTATACAATCGAGATATGATTGCCTTAACGTCTCCGATTTATCATGACACTAAATTAGCTGGTACCGTTTCAGGCTTATATTATTCCAACTATATCATGAATATCCTCAGAGGCTCGGATAGTAAAGGCGATTTGGAATATCAGATTATTGAAAGGAACGGAGATTTTATTCTATCCTTTGGCAATTCGGTGTTTCGTGATTATAAAAATGTTTTCAGCTTTTTGAATGATGTTTCATTTCAAAAGGGAGAAAGCAAAAATGATTTCATTCAAGCGTTTGTAAACAAAGAACCGGGAATTGTTTTTTATACACTTCACGGGAAATCGGAATATTTCTGTTTTACTCCCATAGGTGTCAATGACTGGTATCTGGTAACAACCGCTCCAAGTGACGGAATTAACCTGCAAACCGTCTCTATTCAAAATCCGACGGTTTTGCTGGCCATCCAGATATTAATCTTATTTGCAGTCCTGTTCCTTTATATTATTTGGAGACAGGCCAGGTACAGGGTTACAATAGAAAAAAGCAAGAATGAACTGGAAGTACTCAATGAGCGACTAAAAATAAAGAATGAGATTCTAAAATTTAAAGCTGAGAATGATTTGCTGACAGAGCTTTATAATAAGATAACCAGCGAATACCTGATCAGCGACTTTTTGAAAAATGAGGGAAGAAACCAGCGCCATGCGCTCTTTGTCATTGATATTGATGATTTCAAAAGAATCAACGATGACATGGGACATTATTACGGCGATAAAGCCTTGGTAGAGGTAGCAAATGGGATCAACCGAAGCTTTAGAGCAACAGATATTAAAGGAAGGATCGGCGGAGATGAATTTATTATTCTGTTAAAGGATATTAAATCAGATGATGATCTAATTACGAAGGCCGATGAGATTTCAAGACTGCTGAACAATATCCGGCTAACCAGTGATACATCTTTGAAATTGCGCGCAAGTATCGGAATTTCTGTTTGGCCCGATCATGGAGACAGATATACCGAGCTGTTTCTGAAAGCGGATAAGGCGATGTATTATTCAAAGGAAAAGGGCAAAGGAATCTATGTTATTTTTTCCGATGATTTAGATATAGAAAGCACAACAACAGGAGGATTATAGTAAATGGAAAAACTTGGATTGAACGAGCTAAGGAGAATGTTTCAAGAATTTTATGAGGGAAAGGACCATTACGCGAGAAAAAGCTTTTCTTTGATACCGGAAAAAGATAAGAGCCTTCTCTTGATCAACTCTGGAATGGCTCCATTAAAGCCATATTTTGCCGGACTGGAAACTCCTCCGAGCAAAAGAATGACCACATGTCAAAAATGTATCCGTACCGGAGACATTGAAAACGTAGGTTACACGGCAAGACACGCCACATTCTTTGAAATGCTGGGCAGCTTTTCGTTTGGCGATTATTTTAAGGTTGAATCCATAACCTGGGGCTGGGAATTCATCACGGAAGTATTGGATATGCCAGTGGATCGTTTATGGGCAAGCGTCTACGAAGAAGACCACGAAGCTGTTGAAATTTGGAAAAACATCATAGGGCTCCCGGAAGAAAGAATTGTTCCTCTGGGCAAAGACGATAATTTTTGGGAAATTGGGACAGGCCCCTGCGGTCCATGTTCTGAAATCTATTTTGATAGAGGTGAAAAATACGGCTGCGGAAAGCCCGACTGTAAACCTGGCTGTGAATGTGACCGTTATGTAGAATTCTGGAATCATGTATTCACACAATTCAATCGAGATGATGCAGGAAATTATACACCGCTGGCACACCCAAACATTGATACAGGGATGGGACTGGAACGTCTTGCCTGCATTATGCAGGAAGTGGATTCCATCTTCAATGTTGATACAATTCAGTATATCCTGAAATCAGTCGTTGAATTGTCCGGGGTTGAATATAAAGATGGAACAGCAAATACTGACATCTCCATTCGTATCATCACGGATCATATCCGTTCCGTTACCTTCATGATTGCAGATGGAATTCTGCCAAGTAACGAAGGTAGGGGATATGTGCTGCGCCGTCTTCTTAGAAGAGCCGCAAGACATGGAAAACTCCTTGGAATCCAAGGTTCTTTCCTTGCAGACCTGTCAAAGAAGGTTATTGAAGTTTCCGGTTCTGCGTATCCCGAACTGGAGGAGAGAAGAGATTATATTCATAAGATCCTTACTGTTGAAGAAGATAAATTCAGTACTACCATCGATCAGGGTACTGCTATTATTCATGACTATATGAAAGAACTAAATGCCGCATCCCAGACAATACTCTCTGGAGAGAAAGTGTTTAAGCTCTATGATACCTACGGATTCCCGCTGGAACTGACTCAAGAAATCCTTGAGGAAAATAGTTGTACTGCTGATGTAGAAGGATTTAACGAACACATGCTCCATCAAAAAGAGCAAGCCAGATCAGCTAGAAAATCAGATGAAGACGAAGGCTGGTCTGATGACGCAACAATGTTCGCTGGTCTTGAAGATACCACATTTATCGGTTATGACACCTTATCCGGACAAGTATCTATAAAAGGACTATTCCTTGATAAGCAGCCAGTCGCAAGCTTATCAGAAGGGGACAGTGCAATTCTGGTTTTGGACAAAACACCGTTCTACGCTGAAAGCGGCGGACAGGCCAGCGATACAGGAATACTGAAAGGAGATCACTTCGAACTTGAAGTTCTCTCCGTTTCCAAATCAAAGGGAATCTATGCCCATAAGGTGAAGGTTGTAACAGGAACTGTAAAGATAGGAGATATTATTTCAGCTCAAGTTTCTATCGAAAGAAGAAATAATACTGCTAGAAATCATACCGCAACCCACATTCTGCACAAAGCTCTGAAAGAAGTTTTAGGCAACCATGTAGAACAGGCTGGTTCCAATGTTACTGAAGACAGCTTACGTTTTGATTTTACGCATTTTGAAGGAATCTCAAAGTCAGACCTGCAGAAAATCGAATCGATTGTGAATGAAAAAATAAATTATTTCTTCCCGGTCATCACGGAGGTAAAATCCGTAGAAGACGCCATCAGTTCTGGCGCAACTGCTTTGTTTGGTGAAAAATACGGTGATACAGTCCGTGTTGTTTCTGTAGGTGACTACAGCACAGAACTCTGCGGAGGAACGCATATTACCAATTCCGGACAAATAGGCGCATTCCGCATCCTGAGCGAAAACGGAGTTGCTGCTGGAGTCAGGAGAATTGAAGCCATCACAGGTACTGGTCTTTACAGAAAACTCAAGACCGAAGAGGAACTGGTTCATTCCGCAGCAGATGCGCTGAAAACAAATGTTTCCGGTCTCTTAAACAGAATCACCATCCTGAATGACGAGCTGAAGGCAAGCAAAAAAGAACTGGAAGATCTGAAACGACAGGCTATGAGTTCCGGTCTTGATGCGCTCATCGCAGAAGCCAAGTTGGTTAATGGCGTACGCTTGATCACAAAAGCCTTCAAAGATTATGATATCAATGATCTTAGAACTCTTTCAGATGAGATCAAAGCTGAAAACAAAGGCATCATCATCGTATTTGCAACTGAGACAAATGGCAAGGTTACCTTCATGGTCTCTGTCTCCGATGATCTCCTGGAAAAGGGTTATCACGCCGGCAATATGATTAAGCAAATCGCAGCAGCTGCAGGCGGCGGCGGCGGCGGCAAAGCAGATATGGCTCAAGCTGGTGCAAAGGATCCATCAAAAATCAATGATGCACTCAATTTAGCGGAAACTTTGTTACAACAATATTAAAAATCAGAAAACTCCTTGTTTATGGCACGGAGCATTTGATATAATAAAATCATCCATAAGAAAGAAGGGGTGAGCAGAATGGACAGAAATACAATACTTTTCAATAGCCCGGACAAGGGGGAGCAGCAGACAACGGAAGATATTCTCAAAACTGTTTACGATGCTTTAGAAGAAAAAGGCTATAATGCAATCGATCAAATGGTCGGATACATTCTGTCGGGAGATCCTTCTTATATAACAGGGCATAATAATGCCAGAAATATCATCCGACATATAGAACGTGACGACCTTGTGGAAGAGCTGCTTAGGGCATTTCTAAAAAAATAACGGTTGATACATTAAAATGCAGTGTTTTAGAACATATAAGTTAAGCGGGCTAATTTCAGTCCGCTTTCTTAGTTTTCTATCAATAGATCCATCAATAAAAAAATGGAGCGAAACCCAATTAAACTCTATATCAATAGTATATCAACGTAGTATATCTACGTTGATAATTTAATCCTTGGCTTAAGATAGAATAGAAAGGAAAAGCATTATGAAATTAATCTCTTTAGATGTTGGCGATAAGACGATCGGAGTAGCACTCAGTGACGATCTTTTGATTACCGCCCAAGGTCTCATGACAATCGAACGAGTTGGTATTCGTAAGGATACCGGAAAAGTTATGGATCTTGTCAAAGAGTATAATTGTGATACAGTCATCATTGGACTTCCGAAAAATTTAAACGGTACCAATAGCATCCAGACCGAGAAAGTCTATGAATTTAAGACCATGCTGGAAAACAAAATGAAAAGCATGGGAATGAGCAAAATCGGAATCGAATTCCAGGATGAAAGATTCACAACCTTAATGGCAGAAAAAGTTTTAATTGAAGCTGACGTCAGCAGAAAAAAACGAAAAGATGTCATCGATAAACAAGCTGCTGTTTTAATTCTGCAGGGATATTTGGATCGCATGAGAAATATTCGGCTTAAAAAGGAACAGGAAGAAACGCTGGAGTAAGCGGATTCTTCTATCCACATCTATTCCTAAAATTGTAATTTTCGGAATAGATTGTAGCGGATAAAAAAAACAGCCTGGATTTTGGCTGATTTTAGCTTGTTTTACCGGCTGCCTGCATCTTGACCATCTATGATTCAATCTTTATATTTTATTTATCATCCTATTATTATTAATTGTTGCTCTCTTAGATGATTTGACCGTATCTTTTCTATTGGCTATGATTTTCCACATTCATCATTTATTTTCTTTTTCAATTAGAATCTGATAATGGATTAATCAGTTATAATTTCTGAAGCTGCTTAACGTTTCATCCTCAGTATCCGTTAATTATCAACAAATTAATCGTTTCAACTCGTCCTCGCCATATCGTAAACCTGAAACCCAGCATTTGCAATGCCTTCAGGCGTCGAGGCTCTAAAATGCGTTTTGAGCGACTTTTTGGAGTATGCCAATGGTTTTATACCTGTCCAATTCGACTTTAAATTAGCAAGATGGATAGAATGACCCGTAAGAAAACTCTATTTAGTAAATGAATGGCAATGAAAACAGATCAATACATAATTTATTATTATATGTAAGCGGGAATCAATATTTTCTGGCCTGGATAGATATCGTTTGCTTGCAACTCATTAATTCTACAGATCTCATGGATGACCATCCGCGTATCTTTTCCCTCAGGACCGAATTCCTGTGCCAGGTCCCAGAGAGTATCTCCGGATTGAACCAAAATTTCAGAATAAATAGGCTTCATCAAGCTTTCAGAATTATAAGCCCCAAAAACAGTACCGGCAGTACTGAACACGAAAAGGATCATCAGCGTCATAAATAAAGTAAACCTTAATTTTGATTTAATCCGATATTTTTTCTTCATAATGCGTTTCTCCTTTTCTTATCTCACTACGTTTAAAACGTATGTTCTTTTCTTTATAGTAATAGAATGTGCGTTCGTTGTCAAGTAATTTTACAAACATTTGTTCTTTTTCGCCGATTTAAAAACAAAATGCAGCTCCGTCGTTAAAATCACTGCATTTCGTTCGCATTTTCTCTTTGTCTGATATTGCTTAACATACATCAATCTGAAATGAGTTATTGAAAGACCCACTTCAGCCATGGCTGAAGTGGGTCTATTCTGCTCAATTTTGCTAACTAATTCGAGGAAGTCGGAATCGCGATTTTAATCCCAACCGTCGCAGCCATTTTAGCAATTGCTTTCGGATCGGAGTTTTTAACGTTAACATCGATACGCGGTGTGTATGATGCCTCTAATATGGATGCTTCTTCATTGGTCAGCTTGATAGATAATGCTTTTATCGCCTCATCGATGTGGCTGGCTTTGAGCGCCCCCACGATAGGTGCTGCAACAACGGAATTTCTGTATAACCAAGCTAGAGAGACTTGTGCACGGCTGACACCTCGTTCCTCGGATACCTGTCCAATCGCTTGAACGATTTTTTCATCAGCAGCTGCAGTTGCATTGAAGTATACGGAAGCACCTGATTCGGCTTCAGAGCGAGATGTTTTTTCACCCCATGGCCGGGCAAGCAGCCCACGGGATAACGGACTATAGATGATGGTTTGTATGCCTTCGTCGGCACAGAGCGGAAGCATTTCGTTCTCTTCTTCGCGAGCAACAAGATTGTAGTTATGCTGCATCGATATAAAACGAGCCCAGCCGTTAGATTTCTGTATATGCAGCGCTTTAGCGAACTGCCAGGCTCTCATTGTGGATGCTCCCAAATAACGCACTTTTCCCATCTTAACAAGATCATGAAGTGCTTCTAAAGTCTCCTCCCAAGGCGTAAACGGATCAGCACGATGGATCTGATAAAGGTCGATATAATCCGTACCAAGACGTCTCAAGCTGTTGTCAATCTCAGTCAGAATCGCCTTTCGAGAAAGACCAAATGAATTAGGACCTATACGTGTAGGTGCACCGAGTTTCGTCGCAATAACGATATTCTCACGTCTTGAAAATTCTTTAAGCGCCCTACCTAAGATCTCTTCACTCGTTCCTTGTGAATAGAGATTAGCAGTATCGAAAAAGTTTATGCCCGCTTCTATGGCGTGTTTAATTAAAGGACGGCTGCCTTCCTCACCAAGTGCCCAAGTTGGGTGGCCTTTCGTTGGATCTCCAAATCCCATACTTCCGATACAAATAGGTGAAACTTCCAGACCGGAACGGCCAAGTTTAATATATTCCATAATTACCTCCTGAAAAATTCTTAATTCTATAATCATATTTTAGCTCGAATTCATGTTATACCGATAACATGATCCGATCAAAAAATTGCCTAATCCTATCATGATCCTATTTTCTGTAGGTCTGTACGGCTGCGGGCAAATAGTTGATAAAGTATGGTTGATATTTGGGTTAAACAATTTCAAACAAAAAAAGAGTGAATTCGCTATTCGCTGCGATTACACTCTTCTTTACAGACTTTCATTTTATATTCTAATATGATTCACTCACGCTCCATGTTTTTCATCCGCTTTAAATCTTTTCTAGGAGAAAATTCAAACGTTCTTGAGTACTCACGAATGAATTGCGTCGTACTTTCATATCCAACCAGATATGCTGCTTCGGCAACATCTATTGTACTGGTTATTAAAAGTCGCCGCGCTTCCTGAAGCCTTAACTGCTTTTGAAATTGTATTGGGCTCATGATTGTGATTTCTTTGAAGTGTCTAAAGAATGAAGGTACACTCATATTAGCAATCTTAGCCAGTTCTTCAACGCGAAGCGCCTCCTGATAATGGTTTACAATGTGCTGAATCGCGTTTTGAATAGATACCGTTGGACTATTATCAATTACAATTTGTTTCAATGAATCGCCATATTCGCTGCTAAGCACTTTATATAAAATTTCCTTTACAAAAAGAGGTGCTAGAATAGTAATATCTCCTGGTTTATCCAGTAATCGAACCAGTCTTAGAATAGCATCTAATAATGATTCATCTAACTTTGCGATATTCAGTCCACGCTTTATTTTACGTGAGTTCCTCTTGATCTCATCATCATTTAATAACTCTAAGATTTGATGATTCGTGAACCCAATCTTCAACGAAAGGTTAGGGTTCTCATTAGATGCTTCAAGCACTTCTGCTATGATAGGCAGATTCATAGATGATACCAAGTAGTTTGGCAGCCCGTACCTGAAATGCTCTCCACCAAATATTACATCCTTTATCCCTTGTACTACGATATAGATTGAAGGTTGGTTTATAATATAGGGCGCAACCACTCCATCATGACAGTGTGGACTAGAATAACGAGAGAAACTAAGGGCTGAGATCGCGGTAACCTGTGGCCCCTCTCTGTCCGTATGGCGGCTGACCAACTCAGCAAGCTCTTTTTGCATATCATTGTTTTCGTTAGACATTAAATTCTCCACATTTTTTATATTCGGGTTCCGAATCTAAAAACCTCATTTTCAATCCTGTATTACCATCCTCATTATACATTTACATGACAAATTAATGAAGACTATTTTCCCGGCCTGCTCCTCCAAATCATACCATATGTCGAATTAAATTTCACTGTCCAATTAAGAAGATACATGCGGTGATTAAGCTTTTTCTTTAGAACTGACTGCCGTTCTTTGATACAAAACCGGTATTGCTGCTCCAATAAGGATCATGCCCATAAAAGCTGGTGCTGCATGGCCAAGCCTTACGTAGATTTGACCTCCGACAACAGGCCCGATGATTCTTGCCAAAGATTGAATTGATTGACTGCCTCCCTGAATCCTTCCTTGTTCACTGGCATCTGACGACTTGGAAAGCATACCGTTAAAGGATGGTCCGAAAATTGAGTCACCAAAACCAAAGAGAAACATGCCCGTTATAAAAAGAGGATAGTATGAAAACAAAGCAGAAACAGCGATGAGACTGTATCCCGCAATTTCGGAAACCATTCCCAGAATCGCGATTCGTGCATCGCTAAGCTTAATCAACAGCTTAGGCATTACGATTCCTTGTGAAACGATATCTTGGATGCCCATAATGGAAAACATCATCCCAATGAGTGCAGGCTTCCAATGAAAGGTATCAATGATAAATTGTGAAAAAACCGCTTGCAGTGATCCGTTGGGTATCCAAAGTAAGAAAGCAGCTATAAGGATTCTTTTCAACTGTTTCATTGAAAGTATATTAATGAGCTGCAGAAATGGATTGAGTCTTGCGGCGGTAATTTTTTTCAATCGATTCTTTTGGGCAAGACTCTCTGGCATAAATAGATATCCATAACACACATTGATTAAAGTGATGGCAGCGCCAAAAAACATTGGTGCTGAGTAGCCAAACTTAGTAAGCAATCCGCCCAGTGTGGGCCCAATGACGACGCCTACACCGGTAACCGCACTCACCCACCCAAAGTACTTTGTGCGATGTTCTCTCGGGGTAATGTCTGCAAAATATGCAAAGATCGTACTAATGCTCCCTCCTGTTATCCCTTCTATAATGCGTCCTGCAAATAGTACCCATAGCGCACCTCCTATGCCAAAAACGAGGTATCCGATGGAAGAACCGAAAAGGCATATCAAAAGTAATGGACGACGACCGTATCTGTCACTCAAAGCTCCGAGTACCGGAGCTGCAAAAAACACGCAGACTGCATATACAGATGTTAGAAAGGTAACGACAATGGCTTGATCTTTGGGACTACTGATATAAGGCTCTACCAAGAACGGAACAACAGGTGCTATGATGGTGAAGCCTATTCCGCAAAGGAACACAGACATCAGGCCAAACAGGAGTGCTTTTCTGTCTACAATTACGTTTGCAGATGGTTCTTTATATGGTTTTAATTTGATCACAAAATTTCTCCTTTTCATTTTTGTTTCCTCGGATGCAAAACCATGGTATCACCATTTTGCTTCCTTGTCAACAAAATGACAGAAAGAAAAAAGCAGCTATTCTCAAAAGAACTGGCTGCATTGTTTTCACTCAAATTATTCAATTGGTTCAGATTTGGATTCCGCTTCCAGTGGTTTGGATTTGAAGACCTCATCCAATTTTCTTATTTCTGTATCCAGGTGGCGGTTATACTCTTCCACGAAGCGGAGCATACTGTCAAACTGTTCCTCAGTGATCTGTTGGAAGACTACTTTATCTCTCTTTTGAAACTCTCTGTGCAGTTCATCATGGATTTTATAGACGTCTTTCCCTTTCTCAGTAAGCCTGAAATAGATTTCTTTTCTATTTTCCGGCTTTCTGTAGCTTTCTATGACACCTTTATTGACCAGTTTTGCTGTTAATTTGCTGATTGCACCGGTGGTCATAAAAAAGGATTCCGCAAGTTTCGTTACGTTTGGATCTTCATTTCTTCCTATGTACTCAATACAATGCACTTCTGATGACTTATAGCCCTTAAGGCTTTCCTCCATCTTTAGTCGGTTAAGCCATCCCATCTTGTTGAATACGTCCCTGAGACCTCTCATGACCTGTTCTTCTTTGTTCATTGCTCTTTCCCTCCTGACCCTTGATTCTATTCTTCCTTATGATTTCTCTCTTACCATTCGGCAGTAGACTTTGTCTGACCATCCCATGAGCCGATCCCGCTGCAGGATGCCTGCCGTAAAAAGGATTACAGCGGCAACTGCCAGTGCAATGAGCCCAATATAACTTCCGTTATAGAACATGCTGCCCATCATGACACTTCCCATCATAGCGGGAAGCCTTCCTCCCAGTGATAGTAAAAGGAACGGAATGATGCGTATTTCTGATACACCAGCGGCATATGTGAAAATATCCTTGGGAATCCCCGGGATCAGAAAAATAACAAAGAGAATCACGAAAGATCTCTTCTTGTTCAACGTGTGAACAAACCGAGAAAATTTTTCTTCTCCGAAAATCAAATGAAGTGCATCCTTACCAAGCAGACGGGCCAGATAAAAGGTTATCACGGTGCCCAAGGCAACCCCTATCACTGAAAAAAGGAGCCCCAGCAGAAATTTGTACGCATACCCCGCGGCAAACTGCAGTGCCTGCCCCGGCAAAACCGATATAATAATCTGAAACACCTGCAGCCCGATATAGATGAAGATGCTTGCAGTCTTGTACTGTTTCAGTACTTTATTGATTTCTTCCAGGTTCTTAAATCGATCAATCAACTCTGGATACGTAAAATACACATAAACCGGCACAGCAATGATAATACCGAGCAGAATTACCAGCTTTAGTATGGAAACAAATGTTCTGTATCGTTTTTTGTGTGCTGATGAATCAATGGTCATTTCTCTCACCTGAAATTAATCGTTGTTCATGATTGTATTGTGACCTGATTATTATATCCGAATTCTTTCGTTTTAACTCGTTGCACGCTTTTAAATGTCACGCTCCGGGTGGCGTACTGTCACGCTCCACGAGATATGGTACTTATTCTTCTTATTTACTGAAATTCAAAAGATTATTTCGATATAATTCCTGAAGTGCTTTGATCACGCCGAATTTCGAATGTTCATAGGTCAGGCCTCCCTGAAAGTAAACGATGTACGGCGGTCGTATTGGAGCATCTGCACTGAGCTCTATGGATGATCCCTGGACAAAAGCACCTGCTGCCATGATTACTTGGTCTTCATACCCAGGCATATCCCATGGAACTGGTTTGACATGAGCGTCAATGGGCGCTGCCGCCTGAATCCCTTCGCAGAATGCAACCACTGCTTCCGGTGATCCCAATTTCACTGCTTCGATGATGTCGCTCCGTTTTTCTTCAGGCTTGGGGCAGACATCAAAGCAGAGATTTTGGAAGACTTTGGAGCATAAAATTGCACCTTTCACAGCTCCGTTTACCGTTTTGGGAGCAAGGAACAACCCCTGGAACATGGTACGGGTCTGTCCGAAGGTAAGGCCGCATTCACCGCCGATTCCCGGGGAGGTCATCCGATAAGAGATGTTTTCGATCAGGTCAGCACGACCTGCAATATATCCGCCTGTCAGTGCAAGTCCACCGCCGGGATTCTTGATCAGGGATCCTGCTACAACATCAGCTCCCACTTCCGTCGGTTCCTTAACATCAAGGAATTCACCATAGCAGTTGTCTACCATGCAGACGATATCCGCACGTATGGATTTTACAAATCGAGCCCATTCTTCTATTTCCGGAATGGTAATGGCTTTTCTCCAGCCGTATCCGGTGGCTCGCTGAAGTGTAACCATCCTTGTTTTCGGTGTGATTGCAGCCGCAAGAGCTGATAAGTCAATGGTTCCGTCTTCCTTCAGTTCCACTTGTTTATAGTGAATTCCAAAATCCTTAAGAGATCCCTTTCCCTCGCCCCGAATTCCAATTACTTCTTCCAAGGTATCATACGGTTTTCCCGTACAGTAAATCAGTTCGTCTCCCGGTCTGAGAATTCCAGACAGTGTCAACGTCAGCGCATGAGTACCGTTTACGATAATCGGCCGAACCAAAGCGGTATCCGTTTTGAAAATATCGGCATAAACCTTTTCCAATGCCTCTCGCCCCGGATCGTTATATCCGTATCCAGTATTCCATCCAAAATGCATGTCAGAAATTCTGTTCTTCTGAAATGCATTTAAAATTTTGTATTGATTAAAGGCCATAATATCATCAAGTTCATAAAAGATTTCTTGAATTTGCCCCTCTGCTTCTGAAACTGCATTCAATACGTCTTCGCTGATTCCAAATTCTTTATTCAATAATTGATAGGTATTCTTCTGCATGATAGATTCTCCCATTTTTTCTTGTTCTACGAACAGGTTTCCGGTATACATAATATATTTATAGTTACATGCGCTTGTCGATTCTGTTTCTATGCGGTATGCCTTAGGCATAAGTCTTCTGTCGATAGAGCGCAATATCAACGATTTTTATCGAATTCCTCTTCCCATTCAAAATTTTTAACCAAATCCTTCTTCACGTTTTTCTTGTGCGCTGCGTAGAGCTGTGTTGTCGTCACATTCTCATGATCCAAAAGCGCCTGCACATCAAAGATGGAATTCCCTCGCCCAATCAGCGATGTAGCCGCGGTGGCTCTTAACTTATGAGGGCTGTACCCAGAAGATCTTGAGGTAGCCATTCCGATTGAGGTATATTTCTTTGCAAGCTCTCTAATCTGGCGCTCGGTCATTCTTTTCCCTTGCAGAGACAGGAACAGTGCATCCTTATGCTGCTCTGCCAGTGATTCATCTGAGGCACGTTCTTCGTTAATATAGGCCAAAACAGTCTTTTCAGTCGATTGATTCAGCGGCATGATGGACTCCTTGCCCCGTTTCCGGTAGATCTTGAACTCTCCCCGGCTGAAGTTAAAGGAGGATACGTTGAGCTGCTGCAGTTCTGAGATACGAAGCCCATATGTAAGAAATAAAATTAAAATCGCTTTATCCCGCTTCTTTGTTTTTTCCCAGAATTCCCGCTCTTTTTTTGTGAGATTACCCCCCGTGGAGACCGCATCCAGCATTCTCATCACTTCATCGTCCTGCAACGCTTTAATTTCTCGTTCTCCCGGCTTCGGAGTTTTAATGGGATCAAAGCCGTCTGTAATATTTTTGCGAACCAGTTCATCCCGATAGAGGTACTTAAAAAGTACCGATATAGATGACTTTTTTCTGGACAAGGACTTCTTATCGTTTTCGTAGATGTAGACAGTTTTTTCTTTTTCTACTTTGTATCTTCTGCAATAGTCTATAAAGAGATTGACATCAGAGGCCCGAATCCCGTCGATTTCTTCCAGTTTGATCTCTTTCGGAGCTTTCGCCTCTGTCAAGCCGGTTTCATGAATCAGGTAATTGAAGAAAAAGCGAATGTCCTGCAAATACGCCAGCCTGGTCATGGGCAGAACATTGCCCTTTAAATACATAAAAAAACCATTCAGATACGATGGGAGTTCCTCCTGTATTTCCTGACATTTTTCGAAAATCTCTTGTTCCTTCAGGATGATGTTGTCCGGCTTATCACTCTTATTATGAATTTTTAATTCTTTTTTTGATTCTTTTTTTACCGACATCTTAGCCATCTTTTTCTCCTGACGCAATAAGGTGGTAGTTTAATCTAATCACTTAAATCACTGCGAATAGATTTAACAATGGCATTCAGTGCATACTGATCATCACTGTATTCAGATAGATTAAACCATTTCATTTGCGGATATCTGCGGAGCCATGTCATCTGACGCTTTGCATAATGCCTGGTGTTCCGCTTCACAAGGCGGATTGCTTCATCAAGATCATATTCTCCATGCAGATAAGCAATGACTTCTTTATAGCCAATCCCCTTCATTGAGATACTGTCCTCCGTGAGCCCTCGATCCAGCAAGCACTTGACTTCATCAATGAGGCCTGCCTGCACAAGCAAATCAACCCGCTGGTCAATGCGCTGATAAAGTTCCTCTCTGTCTCTTGTGAGTCCAATGAGAATGCATCGAAAATCTCTGGTTTCTACGAATGACTCGCTGAACTCACGGATGCCTTCCCCGGTACTCTGAAACACCTCAATGGCACGAATGACCTTCTTTAAATTGTTGGGGTGAATTCGCTCTGCTGCATCAGGATCTAGCGTCTTGAGCTTATCGTGAACATAATTCACACCGTACTCCGCAGCCTCTTTTTCCAGCGCTTCTCGAAATCCTTCCTGCCTCGGCATGACAGAAAAATCCATGTCGTAAATCAATGAGTTGAGATAAAGTCCTGTACCGCCGGAGACCACCGGCATTTTTCCTGCGTCAAAGATCTGATTGATATATTTTTTTGCAAGGTGCTGGTATTCGGCAGCGGAAAACGGTGAGGCTGGATCGATTTCATCCACAAGGTAGTGCTTTGCCTGTGCCAGTTCCTCACTGGTAGGCTTTGCGCTTCCGATGTCAAGATATCGATAAATCTGCATGGAGTCGGCAGATACAATTTCTCCGTTCATAGTCTTGGCCACTTCGATTGCATATTTGGTTTTCCCTACCGCCGTTGGTCCGGCGATAAAAATAACAGTTTTTTCTCCGCTCATATAGCATCCTTTTTCTTCTACTCGTATGGTTTCTCATACCTAATTCAAAATTTGTCGGGACAGCACATCGGTACTAAACCCTCTTAAACATTTTCTCGATTTCATATTTTCGCAGCTTCACGAAAGTAGGCCTTCCGTGAGGACAGGAATAGGGATTCTTTGTCTTTGCCAAATCTGCCATCAGGCGATCGATTTCCTGGCGATCCAATACGTCATGGGCTTTCACTGCTTTCTTGCAGGCGCTGGTAATGATCGAGGCGATTTTCTTCTGATTATCCAGTTCGCCCTCTTCCGAAATATTGTCCAGCAGGTAATCGATAAAGTCCTTGGACTCCTCCAGTCCCATATAATACGGAATCGCTTTGACAATATAAGCAGTCGGGCCGAATTCTTCGATCTCAAAGCCTAGATTTCCCAGGAAATGGAGCATTCGCCCCGTATCATTTTTGACGGCATGAGTCACATTTATGACGAATGGCGTCAGAATCATCTGCTGCGTCTTCTCTTCTTTTCGATATTCGGCAAGCAGCTGCTCATAAAAGATTCTTTCGTGGGCTCCATGCTGGTCGATCAGATAGAAACACGAATCATCCACAGCTGTAATATATGTTCCAAAAATGGAGCCGGTAACGGTCAGTGCTCCAATCTCAAAATCATCTGCCGGCTTAGTATTCCCAGCCTGATTATTCTCCAATATAACAGAATTTAATCTTTTTTCCGAAGGTACATAAGCGTCTAAAGCCTCATTTACCAAAGGTGCAGGGGTCTTTTCATCGCCGTCTTGGAATTCAACTGCTGATGCGGCAGTAGATACAGAAGATCGATTTTGTTCAGAATACTGCTTTTGCTTCTCCTTGGCCAGCCTCGATTCAAACAATAATCTTTTTATGTCAACCTGTTCCTCTTTCGGTCGCTGTTCGACCTGCGTGCCATTGGATTTCACCGCTTGTGTTTTTATCACATCCGCTTCTTTCGTCTGCACCGAAGCATCAACGCCTTCTGCTGAAGGTTTGGGGCTATCTGTATCCAGAGTGCTAACAGGATCTGCCAAAGTCTTCGATGGGTCTGCAGCCAAAGCTGAAGGCTTAAATTTAAAGAGATTATTCTCTTTGATTTCCGGAATCGCGTCCTTGGTTTTTAAACTTTTTCTGATGGACGCAGCGATAAATTCCCTGACAGCCTTTTCATCATCGAAGCGAACTTCCCGTTTATTGGGATGGATATTGACATCCAAGCTTTCCGGGGAAACCCTAAGAAACAAGAAGCTCACCGGATATCTGCCTTCAAAGAGCTTTTCCTGGTACGCATCCGTCACCGCATTCTCCATTAGCTTACTGCTGATATATCTTCCGTTTACAAAGAAAATCTGACTTTTTCTATTGGTTCTGCTGTTGCTGGGCGCGGAGATAAACGCTTCCAGTGCCATCTGTCCATGATCCTCCGAAAGATGAATCAGCTTATCCCCAATTTCCCTGCTGTAAATGGTGAGAATATTGGAATAGATATCTCCTTTGCCGTTGGTGGAAAACAGGATATTTCCATTGTTTACGAGACGAAATTTAATCTGAGGATATGCCAGCGTCATTTTAGAGATAAAGTCGATGATCAGTGTGCTCTCAGTAGCATCCTGCTTCATAAACTTTAATCTTGCCGGCGTATTAAAGAAGAGTTCCTCGATGATGAAGGTGGTTCCCTCAGGACAGCCCGTATCCTCTTTTTCAATCATTTCTCCGCCTTCCAGTCTGAGACGAATCCCACTCTTATCCCCGGCGGTTTTCGTGATCAGCTCCACTTTGGAGACGGCAGAAATGCTGGCAAGTGCTTCACCGCGAAATCCAAGACTTTCAATATGATCCAGATCCGTATCTGTCTTAATTTTGCTGGTAGCATGCCTCTTAAATGCAAGTTCTGCATCCTCCTTTTGGATGCCGCTGCCGTTGTCTGTTACACGGATATATGTTTTTCCGCCATTTCGTATTTCAATGGTGATAGAGGTGGCGCCTGCATCAATGGAATTTTCCACTAGCTCTTTTACGATGGAAAGTGGTCTGTCCACTACTTCGCCAGCCGCGATCTTATCTGCCACATGTTTCGGAAGTTCAAAAATTCTTTTTTCTATGGTTTGATCCATATCATGCTCCTGTTCCGGCCGGATGCGCATTCATTCGGCCTGATCTGCATTTCATGAAATTCTCTTATTCGTTCCTTTATTCGAATCAGCACCCATGTCAATTACGATTCTGCAGCCTTCTTTAATTCCTCAAGAATACTGAAAGCCTGGGATGGAGTAATCGTCATAAGATCCAGTGATTTCAGCCGCTCCACTACAGGATTGGGGGCAAAACTGAAAAAGGAGATCTGCTCTGCGTTCGCCTTTGCTTCCGGAAGTTGCTCCGCAGCTCCGGGCACATATTTGTCAAGATCGATAGAAGCGCCGCTATGTTCAAGCTCTGAGAGCTTTTCTTCCGCCGCAAGAAGCAGCTGCTGCGGTACCCCTGCAAGCTTTGCCACGTGAATCCCATAACTTCGGCTGGCACTGCCCTCGACTATCTTATGAAGGAAAACGATATTGCCGTCCTTCTCTTGTACATCCACGTTCAGGTTTTTCAGTCCGGTCATATGCCCTTCCAGAGCGGTCAGCTCGTGATAGTGGGTGGCAAAGAGGGTTCGGATTCTTCCTCTGCTGTTGCAAAGATATTCCACAACTGCCCAGGCAATGGAAAGTCCGTCATAGGTGCTTGTCCCTCTTCCGATTTCATCCAGAATGATGAGGCTTTTGTCTGTCGCCGTGTTGAGAATATAGGCGAGCTCACTCATTTCCACATAAAAGGTACTCTGCCCCTGTGCCAAATTATCGGATGCGCCGATTCTTGTATAGATACGATCTACAATGCCGATGGTTGCAGCTTCTGCCGGCACGAAACAGCCTGTCTGCGCCATGAGAACGATCAGTGCAGTTTGGCGCATGTATGTAGATTTTCCCGACATATTTGGACCGGTGATCAGCAGCATGCTGCTGTCCTTCCGATCCACATAGGTGTCATTAGAAACAAAGATGCCATTGCGAATGCTTCCTTCTATGACGGGGTGCCTTCCTTTTTCGATGAGGATCGCATCTCCATTGTTGATGCTTGGTTTGATATATCCCAGTCTGCTCCCCACTTCTGCATAGGAAACCAGAACGTCAAGCACAGAAATTGCAGCCGAGGTACTTTGTATGGTTCCGATAAAGCCTTGAATCATGTTTCGGATCTCGACAAACAGTTCATATTCCAGCTGGTTGATCTTTGTTTCCGCGTTGAGAACAACGGATTCTACTTCTTTTAGTTCTGGAGTAATAAACCGCTCGCAGTTGGCCAGGGTCTGCTTTCTGATGTAGTTTTCGGGAACGAGATCATAGTAGGATTTTGTCACTTCGATATAATATCCGAAAACCTTGTTAAAGCCAACCTTTAAGGATTTAATCCCGGTCCTCTCTTTTTCAACTGCTTCCAATCCTGCAATCCAGCTCTGACCGTCAACGATGGAATCCTTCAAGCTGTCAAGATCCTCAGAATAGCCTTTTTTGATCAGTCCTCCCTCCTTAACGGTAAAGGGCGGCTCATCCACCACAGCACGATCGATAAGCTCGTAGATGTCAGCAAGTGCGTCCATTGAGGTTTCCAATCGCTCCAGCAAAGGATCACCGCAGGCGGAAAGCTCACTTTTCATATCAGGAAGGACAAAAATAGAGTTTTTTAAGGCAATAAGATCTTTGCCGTTGGCGTTTCCGCAGGAAATTCGTCCGGCCAAACGCTCCAGATCGTAGATCTTTTTCAGATGCTCTTTGATATTGTTTCTGAGCAGAATTTCGTCTGTTAAGAGCTCCACAGCGTCCAGACGCTCTTTGATTTCTGTCAGCCTGTTCAAAGGTTCTCTCAGCCATTGCTTCATCTTTCTGGAACCCATGGCAGTTTGCGTCTTGTCCAGAACACCAAGAAGAGAGCCTTGAATCTTCTTCTCAAACAAGGTCTCTGTCAGCTCCAAATTCTTGATGGTTGCCTTATCAAGTGCCATATGGCCTGCCGTATCGTAAACATTCAGGCGGGCAAGGTGGGATAGGTTCTGCTTTTGAGTCTCAAAAAGATAGGAAAGCAATGCTCCAAGCGCCATTACTGCGGAGGGCATTTCTTCTACCCCCAGACCCTTGAGGGATTTTACTTTAAACTGCCTTAGCACCGCATCCTCCGCGGAATTTTGATTGTAGTACTGTGAACCTAATATACTGAAATAGGCGCCGGAAGCATCGCGAATATCCTCAGAAAGACCGTCCAGTGAGACTGCTTCGTTGGCAACAACTTCCTTTGCCCTAATTTTTACCAATTCATTAATCAGTTTTTCTATGTATCTTGTACCCGAAAGCTCTGCTGCACTGATTTCTCCAGTGGATACATCACAATAAGCGATCCCCGCACCCGTCTCACTCAAAAAGACAGATGCAAGATAATTGTTCTCCTTTTCATTGAGCATGGATTGACTGACCACGGTGCCGGGCGTGATGATCTGTATCACTTCCCGCTTTACAATCCCCTTGGCAGTTGCCGGATCTTCCACCTGCTCGCAAATCGCCACCTTGTAGCCTCTGTCGATGAGTTTGCCGATGTAGTTATCCGCTGCGTGATACGGAACACCGCACATAGGTGCCCGTTCTTCCTGTCCATAGCTTTTTCCCGTCAGTGTGATTTCCAGCTCCCTTGACGCCGTTATCGCATCTTCAAAAAACATTTCGTAGAAATCTCCGAGACGGAAGAACAGGATGCAATCCTTGTAGTTTTCCTTGATATCCATATATTGCTGCATCATCGGTGTAAGTTGCATGGTAACCTCTAATCGCTTTCTTTCTACTCTATTTTAATTAACGTTATACCCTTCTAGTCAAGCACCTCATGGGAAGCCTTGACCACTGCTTTGATCATGTCTTTATAATCACGACCGCCAGTAAGCTCATCATGATTGTTTTTACTAAGCAAGAGAAGATATTCGATATTTCCTTTTGCTCCTGTCATAGGAGAAAAATCAAGGCCATGGGGGTAGAGGCCGTTTCTTTCAGCATATTGGATTACGTTTCCGATCACTTCTTCATGCACAGCTTTGTCCCGAACAATTCCCTTTTTTCCGACCTGCTCCCGCCCTGCCTCAAACTGTGGCTTAACGAGGCAAACCAGCTTACCGTCCTCAGACAGCAGGGAAGACGCAACAGGGAAGACAAGCTTCAGTGAGATAAAGGATACATCTATGCTGATAAAATCAGCCTTTTCTTCAATCGTATCCGGTTCCAGATAGCGAATATTTACCTTCTCCATATTGACAACTCTCGGATCATTTCTGAGTATCCAGTCAAGCTGGCCGTAACCCACATCGATGGAATAGACCTTTTGGGCTCCATTTTTCAGCATACAGTCCGTGAAGCCTCCTGTAGAAGCCCCAATGTCCACAGCAACCACATTCTCTAAGGATAGCTGAAATGATTGGATGGCTTTTGCAAGCTTCAGTCCGCCTCGACTTACATAAGGACAGGTGTCCTCTTTTACATATAGATCCGCATCCTCTCGAACGCCCGTTCCTGCTTTGTCCACTCTCTGTCCGTCAACATAGACGATGCCCGCCATAACGGCAGCTTTTGCTCTTTCTCTGGAAGGAAAGAACCCTCTGTTAACAAGTATGATATCAAGCCTTTCCTTCAAGGAAATCACACACCCTTTCCGCGATGCTCTCCGCATCCAATCCATATTTACAGCAAAGCTCCTCTGTGCTTCCCTGCTCTACAAAACGATCGGGCCAGCCGATGTTCAGTATCTTTACAGCATTCATTCTTTTTTCCGCCAGAACCTGCGTCACCGAGGAACCATAGCCGCCCTCAATTACATTATCCTCAAGCGTAATGAGCTTTCCGGTTTGCTTCGCAGCAGCAAGAATTGAATCGGTATCTATCGGTTTTATAAACCGTGCATTGGTCAGCCCTGCCTGAATCCCTCTTTTGCGCAGCAGCTCACAGACCTCTGTTCCAACAGAAACCATTTTTCCCACCGCAAAGAGCTCCACGTCCTGACCTGTGAGGATAGAACGACTGCCAAAAAAATCATCTTGTTTTTCCAGCACATCTTGTTTTTCCAGCACATTCCCATCAGCCGGTGTTATCTCCGGCGCTTCTCCTCTGGGATAACGGATGGCACAGGGACCGGGAAGTGTCATGGCATATTCCATCATTTCTTCAAGTTCTTTTCCATCCTTGGGAGCAAGCACTGTCATATTCGGCATATGAGACAGGTAGGACAGATCAAACACACCGTGATGGGTTTCTCCGTCGGAACCTACATTGCCCGCCCTGTCGATGGCAAACAGGACCGGAAGCTTCTGCATACAGACATCGATGAGAATCTGATCAT
The DNA here is from genome assembly GCA_015243575.1 of Clostridiales bacterium. NCBI lineage: Bacteria > Bacillati > Bacillota > Clostridia > Peptostreptococcales > Anaerovoracaceae > Anoxybacterium > Anoxybacterium hadale. Next base: position 1,144,790 of record CP042469.1, on the reverse strand, counting down.
ATGCTCGCTGCAAAAATGTGGAGTAGATGGCAACCACCGGTCGGTATCCACCTGCCGCAAGACCAGCAGCAAACGTCACTGCATGGGCTTCTGCAATACCGGCATCAAAGATCCGCTGAGGATATTTCTGAGAGAATTTTCCCAAACCGGTCGCTTCAATCATCGCTGCACAGACCGCAACAATTCTATTATCCCGGTCTGCCATCTGCAGGAGCTTCTTCCCAAACACAGAGGAATAGCTGGGTTTTTCCGAAACGGACGCCAAATTGCCTGTGGTGGGATCAAAGGCGGCGATTCCGTGAAATTTCCCCGGATTATTTTCCGCATTCCGGTAGCCTTTCCCTTTTTTCGTTATGGCATGGATCAGCACAGGCTCATCCATAAGTTTTGCAGCGGACAGGATCTCAGTCAAATCGTGGATATTATGACCATCCACTGGTCCAAAATATTTGAATCCAAGCTGTTCGAAGATTCCTCCGGGAGACAGCGCATATTTTACCGTATCTCGAATATGCTCCACACTGTTATAGAGACCTTCGCCAACGCCTGGAATTCCTTTTAGCGTCTTTTTTAACTGCTTCTTTAGATCCAGGTAGGTGTGAGAGGCCCGCAGCTTTGCAAGATGCTGAGAAATTCCACCGATATTTTTTGAGATGGACATCTCGTTATCGTTGAGGATCACAATCATCCTGGAATGGGAAGAACCGGCATTGTTCAGCGCTTCGTAAGCCATTCCCCCTGTCAGCGCGCCGTCTCCGATGACCGCAACCACCGAATAATCCTCACCCTTTAGATCTCTCGCAGCAGCATAGCCCATGGCTGCTGAAATGGAATTACTGCTGTGTCCGGTATCAAACATGTCATGGATGCTTTCCTCCCTTTTAGGAAAGCCGCTGAGACCGTTGAATCTGCGAAGGCCATCAAAGCTCCCAGCTCTGCCGGTAAGAATCTTATGTACGTAGGATTGATGTCCCACATCCCAGATCAGCTTATCCTTTGGGCTGTCAAATACGCTATGCAGTGCGATGGTCAATTCAACAACACCCAGATTAGAGGCCAAGTGGCCTCCGTTCTTTGAAACCTTTTCAATTAAAAAATCTCTTATCTCGTAAGACAACAGCTCCAAGTCCCTATCGTTCATCTTCTTCAGTTCTTCCGGAAAGCTGTAGTCCAGCAACGTCTTATTCATTTAGAATATACCCCTTGTAATCTCTTATTTTACATGTTACAACTGTCTGGCACCTGCTCTGCGTCAGCTGGAAACTGTTATTTGATTCTTGAAGCCAGTTCATCGGCCAGCTTAATAAAGAATTCCGCATTATCATAGTAATCCGCCAAAGCATGTTTCGCATTTTCTGTCAGCTCATTCGCTTTTTTCTTAGACTCTTCAAGACCGTAGCGGCAGGGATAGGTGGCTTTTTGATTTGCTTCATCCGATCCGACCCGTTTCCCCAGCTCAGCTTCGCTGCCGCTTACGTCCAGAATATCATCCACAATCTGGAAGGCCAGACCGATGTTTTCCGCATAAGCATCCAGATCTTCCAGCATCTTTTTATCGCAGCCTCCTAGGTAAGCGCCTGCTCTTACAGCCGCCTTAATCAGTGCAGCTGTTTTATTCAGATGGATATAGTCCAGAATTTCTCTGGTACACTGTTTATTCTCCGCCTCCACGTCTGCAACCTGACCCGCTATCATTCCTCGGCAGCCGGCTCCTTTTGAGATTTCATAAGCTGCTCTGACTCTTCGCTTCAGCAGATCAACATTATCAAAATAAAGCAGCATATCCTTGTTCATAGCCTCAAATGCCGAAGTTAACAGTCCATCACCTGCCAAGATCGCCATAGCCTCTCCAAATACCTTGTGATTGGTTGGCATCCCTCTTCTGAGGTCATCATTGTCCATGGCCGGAAGGTCATCATGGATCAATGAATAAGTATGAATGTATTCGATGGCGCAGGCGTAAGGAAGTGCTGTTTTTTCATCCCCTCCGCAGAAATCACAGGCAGCAAGCAGAAGGACTGATCGAAGCATTTTCCCTCCGGCTTTTAGACTGTAAGTCATAGCTTCGGTTAACGTAATACTTTTATGGTCAATATCTGGCAGAAAATAAAGGATATGTTCGTCTACCAGGTTTTTATATCTCAGATATTCTTCATTTTGCATCCTACCATATCTCCTTTATGCTTCCTTTTTATCGTAGAATTCGATTTTCTGTTTTGCATCGCTTAGAATCTCATTGCAGTACTTGTAATACTCCACGCCTTTTTCAAAACACTGCATGGCCTCCTCCAAAGTTGTGCCGTCTTTTTTCAGAACCTCAGCTGAACGCTCAAGCCCTGCCAAAGCTTCCTCAAAGCTCATCTTTTTCTCTTGTTTTGCCATTTTGATTCCTCCTTACATCGAAGACGCGGCATTGTATACTGCCGTCCTTCATCACTGCCGTCAGGTCATCGCCAGTCAGAAAACTACCGGCCGTACCCGTCATCTTTCCTTCTCCATTTAAAATTGCCGCATATCCTCTGTCCATGATATTTTTTGGATTTAAAGCATCCAGACCTGATTTCGCCATTTCCAGCCGATTGGCCCAGTCCTTCAGCCTGCTATCCAGGGCACCTCCCATATCTTTAAACAGAGCTTCCGCATTCATTGCACTGTACAACAGCCTGTGATTCAAGCTTACGCTCAGTGCTCCGATATTGTGGCTTGCGACCCTTAGTTCCATATATTTTATCAGCCGTTCCATGACATGAACCAGGCTGTCTTTTTCTCCTTCAACATATGCTTTTAATGCATTGATATCAGGTACCGCCATCTGCGCCGCAGCAGTAGGCGTTTCCGCTCTCTTGTCTGCAACAAAGTCCGAAATCGTGAAATCTGTCTCATGGCCCACCGCAGAAATCACGGGAATTTTGGACGCAAAGATACTCCGTGCGACGATTTCTTCATTAAACGCCCACAGTTCTTCCATAGAACCACCGCCCCTGCCGACGATAATCGTATCGGTCTCAGGAAAAAGACGGTTTACATCCTGAATAGATTTTGCGATATCTGCAGCAGCTCCGGGACCTTGAACAAGGCAGGGATAAACCAAGATATCAACAATATTATTCCTGCTCTTGATGATTTTTATGATATCTCTTACCGCGGCACCGGTTTCAGAAGTAATGACCGCGATTTTATTCGGAAAGTATGGGATGGGCTTTTTGTATTTGTCATCAAAAAGGCCTTCGCCGGAGAGCTTTTGTTTTAGTTTTTCAAAAGCAGCAGTTAAGTTTCCCAGACCTTCCACTGCGATGTCTCGAACATTAAGTGAGTAGGTTCCCCCCCGCTCATAGAGAAAGATATATCCTGATGCAATGATTTCGATACCGTCAGCCAGCTCATAGCGCAGATCCCTGAGGTATTCTGATGCAAGGAAACAATTGATCTTGCTGTTTTCATCCTTCATTGTAAAATACACATGACCTGTGCTGTGATGCTTCAGGTTTGAAACCTCGCCGATGACTGAAACGTTGCCCAGCAGCGGATCTGATTGAAGAATTCTCTTAATATAACCGTTGAGCTGTGATACCTTTACCGGTTTGATAGCCATAAAGCCTTCCCTCCGAGATAGGAAATCCCAACCGCATTATCTGAGGAAAGGGCAGGATCTCCAAACATGATCTGTATATGCCGCCCGAAAACGAGACGGTCGTTAAAATAGGTTTTTAATTCCGTTCTGATAAAGCTGCTGGCGGTCACGCCGCCGGTAAAAAGCACGTGGCTGCAACCTGATTCCGTAACCGCTTTCTCCGTTAATACTGCGAGGCAGCTTCCCATATGGTGAAACAATTCGTAGATCAGCCATTCTGGATCTGCTCCGTTTTCCAGGTGCCGTCTGCACTGTGTTTCCAGGCCGGAAAGGTTGATTTCAAGACCGCTCACAGGGATCTTTTTTAAAAGATGTAACTTTTTATTGTCAGCTGCATCAAGCTTGTCCCTTGCATCAATTGCCATCTGATCCAATTGTTTGCCGCAGGGAAAATCCATCCCAAGAACTACACCGATTCTGTCGATGACCTGACCAAAGGAAAGGTCTCTGCTTCCCCCCAGAATGTTGATTTGTCCATTGCTAACCTTCAGCAATTCACTGGTTCCGCCGGAAAGATGGTAGGCCAGATAATCGCCAACCTCCGTTAATGGGCTGTTGTATTTTACTGCTTCCAAATGTCCTTCCTGATGCGAGAACTCAAAGAATGGCACCCCCAGGCTGGCTGCCATAACTTTCCCGTAATTTACGCCGGCTTTGAAAACAGGCATATAGGAACCTTCTACCGGTCTTGGTCTGCTGGATGCTGCTACAGCAGCAATCCGATGCTTATCTGTTGATTCTAGTGCTTTGAGAATCAAGACCGGCAGATTTTCCATATGCTGAAAAAGGGCGTGGGATTGCCGAAGCCCTCTTTCGCCCTGCTTTACAGTTAATAATTTTCTTGCATCCAGTTTGATTTCTCCGCTGATATCCGTAACCGCAAGTGATGTTGTGTAGTTGCTGGTATCAATGCCGAGAATCAGATCTTTATTCTGCATCTTTCGTTCTTACAACCTTACCCAGAATCCCGTTGATGAATTTTCCCGAATCATCGCCGCCAAACTTTTTTGCCATATCCACAGCTTCGTTGATCGACGCTGAATCAGGCACCTCATCCAGGTATAAGATTTCTGCCGCGGATAACCGCAAAATTGCCAGGTCAACCTTAGCCATACGGTTAATTTTCCAGTTGGAGCTGCACGCTTCCAACTTAACATCGATCTGATCAAGATTGTTTGCGGTAGCCTCATAAAGGTTGTTGAAATAATCCAACTGATTGGATTCCCGCAGGTGCTCCTGAACAAATCGTTCCTTTATTTCCTTGCCATAATCATTCTGTACTTCCATCTGAAACAACAGCTGCATGAAAAGCTCTCTTGCTTCGGTTCTTCGCATGTCTTCTAGTCCTCCTCGTCTGTGAAGTTTACTCCCTGAACATGTATGTTCACTGCTTTCACAACAGCTTCCGTCATGGCTTCTACTTCTTTTTTTACATTCTCCTGGATATCCCAGGCCACTTCCGGGATTTTAACTCCGTATTCCACGATGATATATATGTCTATTCCGATCCCGTCATCGTTTTGATTCACCTTGATCCCTTTATACAGGGGCTCTTTACCGAAAATATTTTTTGAAATATTGTCGGAGAAAACACTGGATAGTCCTGCGACGCCTTTTGTTTTCAAAGTAGCATTCATGGTGCAAATTGCTATGACATCATCGGATATTTTCAGGGTTCCCAGTTTTTCATCGGATCCTGTGCTCATTCATTTCACCTCTAGTATATTAAATTTTGCAGGCAGTGACGAGCAAAATTCAGTGCTAGAACCATTATAGCAGAAGTGAACTGGAGATACAATTTTTTTTACAATCCTCAATATTTGCTCTGAATCACGATTTGGCTGGCATCACGGCCCGTTTCCCTGATGACGATATCACAGATCTTAGCCACATCGGACTGACTGATTTCCTGCTTGTTTACAGTCACATTGACAGAGTTATCTGTAATCAACACCAAAGCATCTGTGAAGCCTTTATTTTTGATTAGGTTTTCAACTACCTTCTCAGTATTCATGTAATTGATGATTTTCAGTTTCTGCTGGGTTGCATTGTTCTTTTCAGGGCCTTCCTTCGTTTCCTCGATAACATCGGTGAGCATTGCAATCACCTGGTTTCTGTCCATGTTGATCGTAGCTCTTACCTCTTCGAAATAAGTGTCTGCATTGGCAAGTTCTTCAAGATTATCTGAGGTAACAATGAGACTCTTGTCAATAGGATCTACCGCAGCTGCTTCGCCGGCGTTGGTGGGCACTACACCACCGGCAATGGTATCAACTACCCTTCCATTTGTATCGCTGGTTTCACCGGGAGCCTGGCCATCCGGCGCAGCATTGGGATCAACCGCAGCATTGGGATCAACTGCAGTACCTGTAGTTGACGGAAGCTCCGCAACATTGGCACTGTCAACAAGAACATCCCCGTCATGAATATCCATCTGCTCCGCTTCATAATTTTCATATCCAGCCGTGGCGGACAGATTCTGATCGTTGCTCAGCTTGTTGTTCAGAACACCGACGCAAACGATAAGGGCAAGCATGCCCAGTAAAATTATTTTTTTACGTTTTGTGAATTCCATTTACCATATCCCCCCTAATCCTGCTTTCGCTTTAAATTTATTTCATGCCGTTTTTCTCAAATACCACTACATTTGCCGCAGGGATGTCGTATACCGTTGCAACCGCATTGATAATGTTATTCTTGACAATAATGTCACCTGCTCCCTCGGAGGCAACGATCACTCCTTCCACCATAAGATTCTTGTTATTATCTCCGCTGCCGAAGACCGTTTCAGTTTGCTCCCTGCTTTGGTAGGTTATCATCACACTTGTTTTCCCTACCCCTTTCATCTGGCTCAAAATATCTTCCAGCCGCTTTTCCTCCTGAGTCGCCAGTGCGGACTCCTGGGTATACTCCGAACCGCCATCCATATCAACAATCTGTCTTCTGCCATCCTTGCTTTGTGTAAGGACATCAAAGAGCAGTAGTGCGATGGCGGCAACGAATAAAACGGTAAGCAGCCTGACGAGCAAGTCCTTAACATATTTATCATTCTTTAGTTTATCCCACATTCTTTATCCTCCTTATCTCGCATCTATCGAAAATTTTTGATCTCCCAAAAACTTCCTTTTCTCAGGGTGGTAACGGGCAATACTCAATGCCTCGTTAATAATATATAATTATGGAGGGTTCCTTATTCCAGGAAAATTGCCAGCGGCGACAATATTATGGCCATAATGATCAAAGAAAAAATAAATTTCAGATACTTGCTCATACTGCCTGCCGGAAGAAGGATTTCAACAAAAGTAATCGCAACGATAATGATGAAAACATTCTTCACCCACTCTCTGGCTATTTCCATAAGCTTCCACCTCCGATCCCGATAATGATGGAAAGAAAGATCATAAACATCAAGGCACAGAGGAAAAGGATGATTGCAAGGGTAATGACGGTATTTCCCACCTCATTCACGCAATCGGAGACCGTTTTGTTGCCGATGGGTTCGATGACCACTGCCGTGATTTTGAAAATCAACGCCACCGCAAGAATTTTAACCAGCGGTATGATCAGCAGTGTCAGCAGTATGATCAATCCAAAAATCCCGATTCCATTCTTTATAATCGTCGTACAGCTGATAATCAAATCCAGAGAATCCGCTGCAAAACCTCCTACTATAGGTACAAAATTGTCTACCGAATATTTGGCGGTTTTTGCAAGCATTCCGTCTGCGGTTTTTGTAACGAGTCCCTGTACTAGGGTAAGTCCGGAAAACAGGGTCACAGCTAGGCCGATTCCGTATACGGCAATTCCTCTGATCAGCAGCGCCAGCTTCTTGACATAATCTCTCTCCGTAAGGCTGTTGACCAATATAAAAATACAGGAGAGATAGACCGCCGGCATGATGAATTTTTGAAGAAAAGAATTGAATATTGTGATGGCTCCCACTATAAATGGATTTAGGATTCCCCCCGATGAAAATCCCCCCATGGAGATCAGCAAAGGTACCAATATTGGCAAAAGTGCCTGCATGGTTACCGTCATGGTATTGACCGATTCACTGCATACCTGATAGATATCCATAAAGCTTTTGAGACATAGTACCATGACACAGCAGCTGCATACGATTACACCAAGTTTTGATACAGTCTCCTCCGAAAAGGAGGTTGAAAAGTTTTTCAGCAGTCCGATGATGATGCAGATGATCACAAGCTGCACCCCCAGCATGATACTGATGTGAATTTCTTTCATAAACTGATTGCTAATCGCTGCCACAATATCATGCAGACTGAAAATTGGGTCTCCCTTGAGAATACTGCGGATAATCTCACCGGGAGAGGTATCACCAAAAACGCTTCTGCTTCCTGACAGATTGAATAGTTCTTCAATTTTCCTCATGTCCATGGCAGCAAGCTGTTCGTTAACTATACTTTCTATACTCAAGTTTTTTCACCTCCGCCGAGATTTTCCGCCGTGTAATTCCTCTGTTTCGTCTTTAGCTGGGCAGCATCTTGTTGATCAATTCCATAACTGACATGATAACGGGTATCGCCAGATAAAAAATCAAGACCTTCCCCGCAAGTTCGACCTTGCCGGCTATGGCTGCCTCCCCTGAGTCTTTACAAATCTGGGCCGTAAAATCAGCAATATATGCTACCGCCAAAACCTTAAGAATAATCGGGAAAAAATTTCTGCCGTAGGTAATCTGGTTGTATATGTCACCTAAAAATTCAAATACATAGGTCAGCTTGTTTAGAATCATAATGAAGATAACAAGCACTGTTGTAATGACCACATAAATTGCAAACTCTGGCTTGTAGCCTTTTACCATGGATGCCGTAACAACTCCGCATAGACCAATGGCTGCAATTCGAAAAATATCCATGTCCATAAAAATCACTCCATTTCTTTTGTACACTAGCAACTTTCTCTACAATTGAAACAAGGTTTTTACGGTGATAAAAAAATCGTTGATCATTTGCACAATCAGCAGCAGCACGACAATAATCCCCGCCAGGGTGGTCATCATCGCCTGATCCTCTCTCCCTGCCCGTATCAGAACCTGATTCAGTACAGCAACAATGATGCCGATGGCTGCAATTTTAAAAATAAGATCCACGTTAATATCCATTCTTACTTCTCCTCTCGTTATTTGCACGAACTTAATCTGTGGAAGCACTGATTTATTCCGTGTGCACACTTCATTAAAATCTGCACATCCTTAAGAGTTTACGCCGGAAGACAGAGCATGAAACTTTGCTGCCCAACGCTATCAATACATCATATTCTGTGGACAAGAATTTATTCCAACGGAGTGAGAGTAAAATAAAAAACAGCACCCTTGAAAAATTCAAAGATGCTGCATTAAGTGTAATCTTATATGCTTTCAATCAAACCGTACTTGAGAAAACTCTTGTAAATTCCGTCTTCAGCAACGGGCTCTGCGAAATCGTCTGCAACCGCTAAAAGTGCAGATGAACCGCTCACCATACCAATGCCTGTTCCGCAAAACTGCACCATCTCGATATCGTTCATACTATCACCGTAGCATATGGTTTGATCCTGAGAAGCGCCATAACGGGAGATGATTTTCTCAATTCCGCTGGCCTTGGAAATGGTTTTGATAGCGATTTCACAAAGGTAGACCCCTTCGGCATTCGGATCATGAATTGTCAGTTTCAAATGCTCGGGAAGGTACTGATAGAGCGCATTTAAATCCTCTAGGTGATCCGTGAGCAGCGAAAGCTTACTGATTACTTCGGTACCGCCCAAGTATTCCGCTTCTCTTGGGATCTTTTCTGTATCCCAATGGTATTTCTCCAATAACTCAAATAAAAAAGCGTCAATCTTGTAGAGCCGCTTTGCGTAGTCACAGACCGGTTCATTCACGAAGGTAGCTCGATATCCCTCATACAGGCAACCGATATTACGAGAATTGATGGGTTCCGTCAGCTTCCTTACCGTTTCCTTATCAAGAGTCTCAAGCATCAGAATATCTCCCTCTGCTTCGGCATAAGCACCGGCAGCACATATGTACCCATCAAATCCGATTTCACTTACCACCGTTGGAATGTTGATCTTTGATCGTCCTGTGCAGATAAAGACCTTATGTCCTCGTAATCTTGCCTCACGGATGGCAGCAGCCGCCGAATCCGGAACTCCCGTTACCGGATCAAGAAGGGTTCCGTCAATATCAATAAAAATATATGCTTGCTTCATTTCATCACCTTTCCTGCCATTTTCCTATTCTAAAAGGAAAAAGGCAAAACCAAAAACCTTTTGAGTTTTGAGTTTTGCCTGAATCATCAGTAAAAACTTCAACATCTATTATTATGATTCAAAAATATGACAGTTGTCAACAATTTGTACATGAACCGATCAGATGTGCGCACGGAATTATTCAGCGATTCCTTAGATCAGCAGGATCACAATGAGCATTCCGACAGCCGGTCCAAGACTCTTGTACATTCTCCCCTTTGATTTTTTCTCATCGGAAGCTTCCATGACCTGAGCCTCCAAAAGTGAAAAGGTTCTCAGGAACATGCCTGTCTGGCTGTTTAAGTCCGTTTTACCCAGCTCAATGCCAAGGTCTGAGAGGATTCTTTTATCCTCTGCTTTCAACGCACTTTCTTTATAAGCCTTTTCCACTGCTTCTTTCCAACAGGTGGGAAGATCGGTCCCCATTCTGGTTTTCAGGTTTTCTGCTGCAGTATTTAATAGATCGCTGCTCATTCCGGGACGCGCTGCGCCGATTCGTGAGAACAGTTCCGGAAGAGGATCAAGACGGTATTTCATTTCTGATTCCAATACTTTTAAAGTTGTAATCAAATCCTGCAAATGAAAGACTCTGTTATCAAAGGTCTTCGCCTTTAGCTGTCCCATCAGCGCTCCTGCTGCCAAAATAACGATACAGAGAATTAGCTTAAACAACATCCTGATTCCTCCAATCCCTAATGGCTGCAATAGAGCCTATGGCCGGTACATTGGACAGAAAGATCAGACGTTCGAAAACGCCTCGCTCAACCATTTCTCCGATGCCGGAGCTCTTAACATCTGCATAATTGCTGCCGTGAATGGTGGTCAGAAGGCTGATCCCTGCACATATGGCTGCTTCAATTGCATGGCAGTCTTCTTTTTTTCCGATTTCATCGGTGGCAATGATGTCCGGTGACATAGACCGAATGAGCATGATCATCCCTTTTTCTTTTGGGCAGCCATCAAGAACGTCCGTTCTAATCCCCAAATCGTATGACGTTTTTCCGTTATACATCCCTGAAATTTCCGAACGCTCATCACAAACACCCACCTGATAACCCATACCGCTTAAATTTCGGATCATATCCCGTAGGAGCGTTGTTTTGCCGCATTTCGGCGGTGAAATAATCAACGTATTGTGTATCTGACCCTTTCCATTTAGTAAATAGTTCATACAAGGGTCAGAAACACCTATGATCTCCCTGCTTCTTCTGATATTAACAGAGGAAATATCCTTAATGGTTTTTACCTTCCCGTTTTCCATGACAGCTTTTCCGCATACGCCCACTCTATGACCACCTTCAATTGTAATATAGCCATTTGCAAGTTCTTCTTGATAGGCATAGGCGGAATGGTTAAGTAATGCGTTAAATATATTGTTAATTATGTAGTTATCTATTTTTCCTTTCTTAGACTCCAATTCATATTCCTTACCTCCTGCAAATATCAGAACATGGTTTCCATTCCTGATCCGGACCTCTTCCAGATTTTTTTTAATTCCCGCAGGCAGCTCCTTCATGGGTTCACTGACCTCTGCAGGCAGCTTTTCCAAAATTTTATCTAATCCGTTCATCTCCTCACCCTTCCTTTTCGCTCCTCTTCTCTCCTCTTGCGTCTCTTATCAACCTGCATGCTCTCACCGATAACCAGTAAAGCATCCAAGTAGAAATGGATCCGCTTTCTTTCGGCAATAGAACATCTACATTACATCATATGAGATGGACAAGATTTTATTCCCCCTTGATGGAAGTATTGGAGTATTCATCGACTGGAAATTGGGGTATAATGATTCTGATCCCATTGGGACAAAACCTCTATGGAAACGCTGATTAATTCCGGGCTCACATGTCATGAAACAGCGCGCTTCCCAAATTACCGCAGGGGATTACGGCCGTTTCGGCTGTAACATGGTGATTTCATTTTGAAAAGGAAAAGGAGTAGTAAGGATTATGGAAAAAATACTAGTTGTAGATGACGAACAAGCAATCGCAGATCTGATCGAAGTTTATCTAAAAAATGAAAATTTTGAGGTCTTTAAATTTTATAACGGCACGGAGGCACTGAACTGCCTGAGCCGTGAGAACATTGATCTCGCGGTATTGGATATTATGCTGCCTGATATCAATGGGTTTTCTCTGTGTCAGCAGATCAGAGAAAAACATATGTTTCCCGTCATTATGCTAACGGCGAAAGATGAAGAAATCGACAAGATCACCGGACTGACGCTGGGCGCAGATGATTATATGACAAAGCCTTTTCGCCCGCTGGAGCTGGTTGCGAGAGTAAAAGCCCAGCTTCGAAGGTTTACGAAATATAACCCTGCTGAACAGGTACAAGACGATCAGGTACTCACTCATTCAGGTCTCGTGCTGAATAAGGATAAGCATCAATGCTTGCTGAATGAAAAACCGCTCTCTCTGACTCCCATTGAGTTTGCTGTTTTATGGACACTCGTCTCCAATAGAGGACGGGTAGTGAGTTCAGAGGATTTATTCCGCGAAGTTTGGGGTGAAAAGTATTACACCAGCAGCAATAATACAGTCATGGTTCACATCCGGCATCTCCGGGAAAAGATGCAGGACAGCGCAGATCGTCCCAAGTATATTAAAACAGTATGGGGGGTTGGCTATACCATTGAAGATTAAGCCTTTTCGTTCCAAAATTATGAGAACCGCTCTATTTCAATGCGTCCGCGCAGCAGTACTGGCGACAGTTTTCTATGGGCTATCCCTCGTACTCGTATACTATATCGGCTACAGTATCACCTGGTATCCCTCGCCCGTTTATTATTTGATACACGGGCTTTTACCCTACGCTTCCCTTCTGGTTCCAATGGCCTGGCTTATCATGCTTCTGGCAATCATTTATTATTACTGGAATAAAACGGCAGGCTATATCGAAGAAATAGCGACTGCCAGCCTGTCTCTTGTTCAGCCCGATGAAGAGGAGATCAGACTGCCGCAGGAACTCCGGGAGATTGAGACCCGAATGAATCAGATCAAAAAGGAAGCAAGAAAAAGTGCAAGAGAAGCCAAGGAAGCAGAACAGCGCAAAAACGACCTTGTTGTCAATCTGGCCCACGACATCAGAACGCCGCTTTCTTCCGTCATCGGTTATCTCAGCCTGCTTGACGAAGCGCCTGACATGCCTCCTGAACAGAGGTCAAAATATACGGGGATCACACTGGATAAAGCTGGAAGGCTGGAACAGCTGGTGGATGAATTCTTTGAAATTACCAGGTTCAATCTCAGCACCATCGTATTAAATAAGGGAAAGATCAACCTGCCTTTTATGCTCCGTCAGATTGCAGATGAGTTCTACCCCATGCTTTCACCTGAGAACAAGGAAGCAGTGGTCGATGCACCGGAGGGGCTTGCGCTTTGGGGAGATGCAGATAAGCTATCCCGTGTATTTAATAATATTTTGAAAAACGCCGCTGCGTACAGCTATAACGATACGAAAATTATCATTTCCGCTTTCTTAAATAATAAAAATGTGGTCATTCAAGTCAGCAATCAAGGCGATCCCATCCCTTCTCAAAAGCTGGAAACCATTTTTGAGCGATTCTTCCGTCTGGATAACGCCCGTTCCTCTCAAACTGGAGGAGCCGGTTTGGGGCTTGCAATCGCTAAAGAAATCGTGGATGCGCACAGAGGAACCATTTCGGCGAAAAGCAGCGGGACGAATACAACCTTTATCGTAACACTTCCGCAAAACGATACCGATCCGTCATTCTCCTAAAATACTTCCCTGCAAAATAATACCGACCAGTCATCGCCTTAGAATGCTTCCTGACCAATAAGAAAAAGCTAAGTGCTTCTTAATGCTTTCTTAAGAGTTTCATCAGGGTAAATTGAAAAATAGCTTGTCAGATTCAGCTACCATTGAAGTAGCGGATCAGACAGGCTTTTTTGTTTGCTTAATAGAGAAATAGATCCGCCTGAAAGGATTAAAAAATGAACAAGAAAAATAAAAAAACGGTAGCAGTGCTGTTCGGAGGCTGTTCCACAGAATACGAGGTCTCTCTGAAATCAGCCTGTTCAGTAATCGAACATCTGGATCATGAAAAATATCAAATCATTCTCCTAGGCATAACCCGTCATGGAGAATGGCTGAAGTTTGACGGTGAATTAAATGAAATTCTTAAGGATACCTGGAGTACGCACAAATCCTGTGTTCCTGCAGTGATTTCACCGGATCGAACAACCCGAGGACTGCTGGTGATGAACGGCGGAGTCCTCCAAAAACTTCCCATTGATGTTGTATTTCCTGTGCTCCACGGAAAAAACGGAGAAGACGGTACCATGCAGGGATTGCTGGAACTTGCAGGAATCCCCTTCGCAGGCTGCGGAACGTTGAGTTCGGCACTTTGTATGGACAAGGATATTGCTCATCGGCTGGCAGCCCTGGAAGGAATTAAAATCACCCGTTCCGCAATTTTAAATCTTCCTTCTTATCATTTTGATAACGATCCAAGCAGAGAGCTTGCGGAAATTCTGAAAACGGAAACAGCAGAGATGCGCTATCCTCTCTTTGTAAAACCTGCCAATGCAGGCTCCTCCTTTGGAATTACCAAGGTGGATATCCCTGAGGATTTGATAACCGCCGTTCGCGCTGCTGCGTATCACGACAGTAAAATTCTCGTAGAGGAAGCCGTTACCGGCTTTGAAGTGGGCTGCGCCGTATTGGGGAATGACGTGCTCACAATTGGTGATCTGGACGAAATAGAATTATCTGGTGGTTTCTTCAACTTTAAGGAAAAATATACCCTCGAAACTTCAAAGATCCATCTGCCCGCACGTATTGATGAAGAGACCACCCGCAGAATCAAAGAGTCCGCCGCAGTTGTCTACAAAGCGCTGGGCTGCAGAGGTTTCGCAAGAGTAGATTTTTTCCTGACACCAAATGGTGAAATCTATTTCAATGAAGTGAATACAATCCCAGGCTTCACCGATCATAGCCGCTATCCAAGCATGCTCAAAAATATCGGGATTTCATTTGGGCAGCTCCTTGACGAATTGATCCGACTGGCGGTGAAAGGATGAAAATGAGCATTGACAGAATGTACGGCGAAAGAATGAAAAGAAGCGGTGAAAGAATGAAGAAAAATGGCGAACGAATGAAACCATTGGAATTAAGCGGTGATGCAGTGGGAAAAGGAAATCTGATTCTGGTAAACCCGTCCCACCCGATCCAAAATGAGGTTGCAAGGGAGCGCCTTGTTTCTGTAACGCATGGTGTCACACAAACGCCGATATTCCTTGAGAAACAGTCCGCCCGGATGCTATCAGAGATCATCTCCATTCTGAACAGCGCTGACAGGATCACACCTGTCAGCGGGTTCCGTTCTTTATCGGAACAAACCGAGATTTACAATACCTCCCTTTCGGAAAACGGAGAGACATTCACAAAAAAATACGTTGCCATCCCAGGCTGCAGTGAACACCAAACGGGGCTGGCCATCGATCTGGCCGAAAATAGCGGGCGCATCGACTTTATCTGCCCTGACTTTCCCTATACCGGGATCTGTGGTGAATTCCGAAAGCTTGCATTGCGATACGGCTTCATTGAACGCTATCCAAAAGGCCGGGAAGAAATTACGAAAATTTCCCATGAGCCATGGCATTTTCGTTATGTAGGCTATCCCCATTCCGTAATCATGAAAGAAAATGATCTTACATTGGAGGAATACACAGATTTTCTCAAAGGATTTCCGGAAGACGGCAAGCACCTATATTTTTCTTATGAGAACAATCAGTTTGAAATTTATTATCTGCCGGTTGCTGCTGAAGATAGAATTCTCACTGTTGTACCGGACGGAATTCCATATCAAGTATCAGGTAACAACGAGGACGGGATTGTAATGACACTTTGGAGGGCGCAATGAGGAACCACATACATGAATATCTCAGCATCGATTATTTCAGGGTTGTCGCCGCCATGCTTGTGGTTGCCATTCATACCTCCCCTTTGACCGATTTTAGCGGGACTGCGGATTTTATTCTGACCAGGGAGCTGGGCCGGGTCGCTGTCCCTTTCTTCTTTATGGCATCGGCTTTTTTTCTTTACAGAAAAGCAACAGACGGTAGTCTTCCCTATGATCGTATCAGCAGATTTGTCAAAAAAACAGCTTTGCTTTATGGTGCAGCCATCCTGTTTTACCTTCCATTAAACTTTTATAGTGGAAGCGCTGCCGAATGGTCTTCTCCCTCAGCATTTGTGAAGGACTTGCTCTTTGACGGAACCTTCTATCATTTGTGGTATCTTCCTGCATCCATCCTCGGTGCACTTTTGTGCTGGCAGCTTTTGGAGCGGCTGAAGCCCTGGCAAGCATTATCTGTAACCATGTTCCTTTATGCAATAGGACTGTTTGGTGACAGCTACTACGGAATAACAACGCAACTCTCGCTGATCGACTCTTTTTACCAACAGTTATTCCGATTTTTTGATTATACTAGAAACGGTTTCTTTTTTGCGCCTGTGTTCTTTGTCATGGGAAGTATTCTTGCTGTTAAGCCTATTAAAAAAAGATTTGTGCCAGTTTTTTCCTGTTTTATGGTATCGCTTGCGTTGATGCTCGCAGAGGGACTCCTCCTTCATAGTATGAATCTGCAGCGGCATGACAGCATGTATCTGATGCTCATACCCTGTATGTATTATCTCTTTCAGAGCCTGCTTTCTCTGGGATCGGACCGCAAGCCATTAAATCCGAACCTCCCATATTACTTGAGGACGATTTCGGTGATCCTCTATCTCATCCATCCTGCTATGATCGTTGTGATAAGGGGCTTTGTAAAAGCCATTCACATGGAGCAGCTGCTGGTACAGAACAGTCTCGTTCACTATTTCATGACGGCGCTATTGTCCTTTGGAGCAGCCTGGCTGATCTCATTCTTGCTGCAATATAAGCGCTCTCGTCAAGCCGGTGTAATCATTACTGACGGAAATGAGCCGCACCGCGCCTGGATTGAAGTTACCCTTCCCAACTTGCTTCATAATCTTGAGGTTCTGCAAAGCCGCCTTCCTGAGGGTTGTCAGGCTATGCCGGTAATCAAGGCAAACGCATACGGACACGGTTCAAAAGAAGTGGCAGCATTTCTTGAAAAATCCGGGATCAACTCCTTTGCAGTTGCCACTGCTGAAGAAGGAATCGAGCTTCGCAAAGCGGGAGTCAAAGGAGATATTCTGATCCTTGGCTTTACTCCAGCAGCCAGGGCTGCCGAACTTTGCCGTTGGCGGCTTATTCAGACTGCTGTGGATGCATCCCATGCAAAGGAGTTAAGTGACGTTCTTAATAACGCCCGCAGTCACAGATGGCACCTATTTCATCATCTGTCGAAAAGGCTTCCAATCCACCTCAAAATAGATACGGGAATGCACCGGCTTGGAGAGGCTTATCAGAACCGAACCGATATTATCGAGGTTTTCTCATTGAAGAATCTTAAGATTTCGGGAATTTACACCCATCTTTGTGCATCGGACAGTCCAGACGCTTCCTCTGTGTACTTTACCCAGCAGCAGATCCAGCGGTTTTCTGAGCTGTCGGAGGGATTGAAGGCACAAGGCATTCCCCTGCCAAGCACACATGTATTCAGCAGCTATGGAGCAATCCATTATGGCTCCGGTCCCAATGGCAGTTTATCCTCCATAGCTGACCGTTTATCCGCTCCGGCTGACAGTCCTTCTTCTACCAGCTTGCCTAACGTTCGATGCCATCATGATGGGTTGTCAACGACCAGCTATGCCAGGGTAGGTATTGCGCTCTATGGTGTTTTGAGTACTCCTGCACTTCCCACGAAATCTAAGGATAAAAATACACCTGCTGCACATAGGGCACTGTCTCTTGATTTAAAGCCTGTGCTGTCCTTAAAGGCAAGGATTGCCCTGGTTCGAACAGTAGACCCGGAAGAAGGCATCGGCTATGGTCTTGATTATACTGCCCATCAAGAAACCAGGATTGCGGTCGTTTCTATCGGTTATGCAGATGGATATCCTCGCAGTCTTTCAGGGAAAGGCCTTGCTTTGGTTCACGGGACTCCCGTCCCTATCATTGGAAGGATTTGTATGGATCAGCTCATGATCGATGTCACCGGCCTTACGGAAGCTGCAAGAGGTGATATTGTCACGTTGATCGGCAGAGACGGTTATGAAGAAATCACCGCTGAGCAGACTGCTGATGCTGCTGGTACCATAACAAATGAACTGCTGAGCAGACTGGGCAGTCGTCTTGAAAAAGTCTATCTTTCAGACTGATACGCATCATATAATTAGAAAGCATCTGCAGAAAGTCCTGCAGATGCTTATATTTAATTTTATTATTTTATTTTTTATTGATCTTAATCTGATTGTTATTGATCTTATTCTGGTTGACATTTTATCTGTATGCTCTAATTCTATTCTTTTTCTTCTCCGTCATCGTTCTTCGTCTCGGGTGCTATGAAGAGCTTTACTTTATCGATCCTTCTGTCTTTGACGGATTCGATCTTGAAGACGCAGTTGCCGAATTCCACAATACGTTCCTCGGTCTCATCCTCGTCCGGGATTTCACCAAGGAGATCAATGATCAAACCCCCTATGGTTTCATGCTCTTCCGACTCAAGATCTAAAAGCAGTTCGTCGTTGAGGTCGTCAATGTAGTACTGACCATCAACCAGGTAGATGTTGTCGTCCAGCTTCTCCAGCTTAGATTCAAATTCATCATCCTCGTCTTCAATGTTTCCCATGACTTCTTCAATCAGATCTTCGATGGTAACGATTCCGGAAAATCCGCCATATTCATCAATAAGCAGTGCAATATGAACCTTTGTTTCCTGCAGCTCTCTGAAGAGATCATCGATGTTTTTGCTTTCCGGCACCAGATATGGTTTTCTCAGCAGGCTTTTGATATCGACCTGTTCAAAACCATGCTTTCTGGCTTCAATAATGAAATCTTTCATATACAGAATACCGATAATATTATCGGAGTCTTTCTCAAATACCGGAATCCTCGCATACCGCTCTTCCAAAAGCTCGTCCACGTAGTCCGCCAGATTATCGTTGATATTAATCATATAAACGTCGGTTCTCGGCGTCATAACTTCATAAGCCAGCTTATCGTCAAATTCAAAGATGCTGGTAATCATCTCCTTGCCCGTTTCCTTGATCAGTCCGGTTTCCTGACCGACCTCCAGCAAAGATCTGATTTCCTCCTCCGAATATTGCTCCTCAATGTTTGCATCTTTAACTCCGGTGATGCGAAGCAAAAGTGTCACTGATTTTGACAGCAGCCAGACGAAAGGCTTGGAAAGCTTTGAGATAAACAGAATTGGATTCACGCAGAACAAAGCAATCCGCTCAGAATACTGAAGGGCCATCCGTTTTGGATAAAGCTCGCCAAATACAAGCGTGATAAAAGATAAGATCAGGGTTACGAGAACGATTGCAATCTGTGGACCGTACGGAATCCCTAAGCGGGTCACAAATGCTCCGATGTCGTCGGACATGGATGTGGCAGCCACGGCGCTGGACAGAAAACCTGCCAATGTGATGGCAACCTGTATCGTTGACAGAAACTTGTTTGGTTCCTCGTATAGCTTTAATAACAGCTTGGCCTTTTTATTACCTTCTTGTGCAAGCACTTTGATCTTATTCTTGTTCGCTGAAACTACGGCCATCTCTGCAGCCGCAAAAAATGCATTCACTAGTATGAGCAGTGCAAGAAATAAAAGTTGAACCGTTAATGATATACTCGGGTCAGGCTCTGGCATTAAAAATTTCCTCCTTAATTGTAAATCCCCGGCCTAAGGCCTTATTACCCCGGCTGAGAAGCTTTCTGCGCAGCTAAGTGCGCAGAGTTTATACATATTCAATATATTATACCACTTTATTTTTGTTTCCGTAACATATATTTTTCTGCAACAGGCTGTTTCATCCTAATTTTTACAATTTGCTGGGGATGAGGTGCTGCTTCGATTGGTTGATTTTCCTCGTCCAGAAGAATTTCGATCTTCTGCGCGAAATAATCGGTAAATGGGCCGAAAACTTCGATTTCGTCACCAAGACGCATCTTATTTCGCTGCTCTACCACAGCCATACCGGTCTCGTGGTCGTAACTTTTTACAAGTCCCACGAAGGTATAGTCTCTGGTATAGGCACTGGTCTGGTAGTTCTGATCTTTATTGGTGGGCTGATTGTAATAAAACCCTGTTGTAAACTCTCTGTGGCTTACCTTCTTCAGTTCATTCAGCCAGTCAGGGTTGAACACATATCCTTCAGGATCGGCATAATAGGCATCAATCGCTCTTCGATAAGCCCCCACAACCGTAGCCACATAAAAAATACTCTTCATACGGCCTTCTATTTTCAGAGAAGCCAGCCCAGACTGAATCAGATCGGGAATGTGTTCAATCATGCAAAGATCTCTGGAATTCAGGATATAGGTTCCTCGTTCGTCTTCTTCAACAGGAAAATATTCGCCTGGTCGCTGCTCTTCCACGAGGTGATATTTCCAGCGGCATGGATGAGCACACTCTCCTCGGTTGGCGTCCCGCTCGATCATAAAATTGCTGAGCAGGCAGCGTCCGGAATAGGAGATGCACATGGCGCCTTGAATAAAGGATTCCAGTTCCATGTCCTCCGGAAGTTTTTCCCGGAGCTCTTTGATTTCGCCGAAGGTGAGTTCTCGTGCAAGGACGATTCTTTTCACCCCCTGTTTCCCCCAAAATTCAGCCGTTCTATAATTTGTCATATTTGCCTGTGTGCTGAGATGGATTTCCGCTTCCGGCATGACAGCACGAATCGCCATCATAACCCCGGGATCCGATACAATAAACGCATCGATTGAAATCTCTTTGATACGATGTAAGTATTGTTCCAGTTCGGTGATATCCTCGTTATGGGCAAAGATATTCACAGTCATATGAACTTTTTTCCCTCTGTCATGGGCATAGGAGACACCCTCTTGGATCTCCTCAACAGTGAAATTTTTTGCTCCTGAGCGAAGGCCGAACATCTCACCGCCAAAGTACACTGCATCGGCGCCATAATCCACCGCAATCTTGAGCTTTTCCAGATCACCGGCCGGTGCAAGCAGTTCTATTTTTTTCATCATGTATTGTTCTCCATAGCTCGCATCAGACAACCGATACGATACTCCTTTGTTATTTCTCCGGTTATGATTGTTATTCGTTATCTGTTTCATTGGGAATCGCTGGTTTATTCCGTGCGAGCCCTTAGAACACTGAGCGCAACGCCGTCACCAATGGGAATCAGCGTCGTATCTGCGATTTCAGATTCCGATATTTCCCTGATGTACTCCCGCATTTGCCGAACGCTTGTCATCTGTCTGCGCTTAGTAACAAATTCATCGGACGCGGTTCTCGCCTTCAGCAGGATATTATCCGAAATGATGACTGCATCTTTTCTGCAGAGCGGGATGCTTCCATTCCAGAAAAGTTTATAGTGACTCTTTGCTGCATCGATAAACACCATATCAAAACCCTGTGTTTCCACATCTTTGAGAGATGCATTCATCTCATCCAGACTTTCCGCAGCATCCTTGAGCCGAATTTCGATCCGATCCTCCATTTGAAACCGCTTCAGATTGGCGGTTGCCTTGAGGAACATATCCTCTCTCACTTCCAAGCTAACGATTTTCGTTTCCTCGAGGAGTGAGGCAAAGCAAATTGCGGAATATCCAACAGCAGTACCAATCTCCAAAATCCGCTTTGGCTTTCTGATTCGCAGCAAATTTAAAAGTAGCATTTCCGTATCTCTGGTAATGATGGGGATCAAAGCTTCCTCCGCTTCTTCCCTCAATTTCATCAGATCCGCATTGAGCGGCCTGTAATAACTGTCTATATATTCAGAGACCTTATCGTTAACAAATTTCATGGAACTCCTTTAAGACGTTTTCCGAATAGTTTTCAGACACGTACTAGTTGATATATTTTCTCTTATCCTTTAAAAATTGATCATAGGTTTCGGAAAACGCATGAGAACCGTCCCCTTTTGCAAGGAAATATAGATATTTCGTATCTGCCGGATAAAGAGCA
The DNA here is from genome assembly GCA_015243575.1 of Clostridiales bacterium. Classification (NCBI taxonomy): domain Bacteria; kingdom Bacillati; phylum Bacillota; class Clostridia; order Peptostreptococcales; family Anaerovoracaceae; genus Anoxybacterium; species Anoxybacterium hadale. The sequence goes on along the minus strand of CP042469.1, from coordinate 1,122,878 downwards.
GCTTTTATCGAGTCTGCTCCGGGCGATGCAATTGGACCCGGCGGCAAACCAGCATTCAGATACGTATTATATGGCGATTCGATCTGTGTATCCTTAATGCTCAGAACCGGCTTTTGCTCACCCAAAATATATTGAACGGTGGCACAGGATTGAAGCGGCATGCTGATTTTCAGTCTGTTGTAAAAAACACTTGCGATAATTGGTCTGTCCTCTGATACCTGTGCTTCCCGCTCGATGATGGAAGCAAGGGTGATTACATCTCTTACACTCATGCCAAGTTCCTTAGCCCTCTGATAATATTCTTCTGTAAAAACTTTATCAAACTGAGCAAGCATTTTATTGATGATGTCGTGCTCATTCGCCGTTGTATAGATATCATACGTTTCAGGGAATAAAAAACCCTCCAGGCGATCCGCTCCGGCAGGAGCATCCGCCAGGAATTTATAATCAAATTGTCCTGACTGAATTTCATTGGCAAAGACCTCAGGGTTAATCAGCCCCTCAGATGCCAGCTTCTCTGTAGTGCGTCTGATATCATAACCTTCCGGGATCGTAAAACGCATCGTATTCGCTTTACCCGACAGAAGAATCTTCATAATATCTGCCATCGACATACTTGGCGAAAGGCTATACTCCCCGGCCTTATATTTACCATCAAATCCCCTGGTTTTTGATTGTATTTTAAAAACACTTTCACTGCTGATCAGTTCGTTGTCAGCCAGGATACGGGCAATACCTCCCGTTCCCGTTCCGTTCGGAATAACCACCGTCACAGATGCCTCGTTGTCCGGATTTACCGGTTCACTCTGCTTATTCAAATAGACGGAGAAGAATGCCGCCGCTGCCAGCAGTATCGTCGCGATGATGATTACCACACTGAAAATTAATCGTTTCTTATTTTTTATCTTATTGCGTCTCTTGCCCATACCTTGCCCCCATACATTGCTTCACCAGCGTATACGTCCAATTTGGCACCATCCAATGTGCGCCGGATACCTCCCTGTCCAAAACGCCGTCAAAAAAATTTCGCAGAACGACGATCATCCTGCGAAATGTTTCAGCCTATTTTGCTCTTGATAAATATTCACCGCTTCTGGTGTCAATCTGGATTACTTCGCCTTCTTCGATAAAGATCGGAACCTGGATTACAGCCCCTGTTTCAACCGTCGCAGCTTTTGTCACATTGGTAGCAGTATCTCCTTTAACGCCCGGTTCCGTTTCAATAACCTTGAGATTTACAAAGTTCGGCGGCTCAACCAGAAAAGCACTGTCTTTGAAGAACTTTATCGTTGCCATATCATTTTCTCTGAGATAGAGAATCGCATCTTCAACCTGTTCTTTCATTAACGGAATCTGGTCATAAGTTTCCTGATCCATGAAGTAGTATAGTTCACCGTCACTGTAGAGATACTGCATCGATTTTGTTTCGATACGTGCATTCTCAAATTTGTCGTTTGGATTGAATGCTTCTTCTCTCGTTGCTCCCGTCAGAATATTTCTGTATTTCGTTCTTACGAAAGCTGCACCCTTACCCGGCTTTACATGCTGGAAATCTAGGATTACATGAGGCTCTCCGTTGATTTCAAAGGTAATTCCTTTTCTAAAATCGCTTGCATAAATCATTATTATAATACCTCCAAAATAGTTCAATTATTGATAGCATCCATAGACAAACTGCATCACGCCGGAAGCATTGTCAAGGGACACTTGATATCCGTTACAAAATAATCAGTTCCTTTTTTGACTCAACTTTATTTATTATACCAAAGTCAGTAACGATTGCCAAGTCTTCAATCCGTACACCAAATTTATTTGGTATGTAAATACCCGGTTCAATGGTAATGACCATATCTTTCTCAAGAATTTCTATACTTTTGGCATTCAATGTAGGTGCCTCATGCACCAGAGTGCCCACACCGTGGCCCAAGCCATGAGGATAGTATTCTCCATAGCCTGCATTGCTTATGATGTCTCTCGCCACTTTATCCGCATCAAAACAAGCCACTCCAGCTTTGATAAACTCGATGGCTGCAAGCTGAGCTTCCAGCACCGTTTCATAAACGCGCTTCATTTCATCAGTAACAAAACCAATGGCAACAGTCCTGGTCATATCGCCGCAGTAACCATCGATTACAGCACCGAAATCCATGGTAAGAAATTCACCCTTTTGGATCACCTTATCTGTTGGTTCTCCGTGTGGGAGGCAGGATCGTTCTCCAGAAACGCTGATGGTATCAAAAGCAAGCCCCTCAGCACCGCCTGCGTAGAGAAAACGCCCGATTTCATCAGCCACCTGCTGATCGGTCATACCCGGCTCAATAAAACCGAGAATATGGCTGAAACAACGATCACCCAAGGCCGCAGCCTTAGAAATACTTTCTATCTCGCGTGCACTTTTTACGATATTACTTTTCTGCTTATCTGTCAAATTTGATCACATCCCCCAGAATATTAAAGACATCGTTCACAAGCAAAGTGAAACGTGCCTCTGCCTGAACATATTGAAAAGCCAGAGGATCTCTCATAATAATTTGACTGAGGGACTGGATCTGTTCCATTACTTCAGGTCCAAGCTCTTCTCCTGCCATCTGTTTTGCCTGAATTTCAAATTGTTTCGCACGATAATCATTGAGCATTACAGCAAGCTCTTCATTCTGGGATGCAGCATCCTTGAGCTCCGCATACTGTCTGTATTCGTCTGATTCCCTGATGGCTCTGGCCAGATTGTGTGCTTCGTCATGTACGTTCACGGGCAACCTCCTAACATTTCTTCGTCCTGTTATAGAACGAGCCTGAATTGTTTTGCTAAATTTTTGAAACCGGAACCCTCCAGGTCGCAACCTGGAGGGTTTCCGGCTTTCATTCATAACGCTTGAACCGATGACAGCTTATACTTCCAGGAAGATCGGCAATATTACCGGGCTTCTCTTGGTTCTTTCATAAATGAAGTTCTTCAGTTCGTCCTTTACTGCGTTCTTCAGCCCGGCCCAGTCTCTCAGTCCGCCTTCATAACATTTGTTTAATCTGGCGCTGACAGCCATCTTAGCCGAATTCATCAAGTCCTCATTCTCTCTCACGTAGACAAAGCCTCTCGAGATAATGTCCGGTCCTGAGCAAATCATTCCGGTGCTCTTGTCGATGGCAGCAACTACGATGATCAAGCCTGATTCTGACAACAGTTTTCTATCTCTCAGTACAATATTCCCTACATCTCCGACGCCCAGGCCGTCAACAAGGATTGCGGAAGCAGCAACTTCCTCCTTTGCCTTTACAACATTATCTTTGGTCAGATGGAGCACCTGGCCATTTTCTAAGATATAGGTGTTTTGCGGCGGCATTCCCAAACTCTCCGCAAGCAGGGCATGCTGCTTCAGGTGTCTGTACTCACCATGAACCGGCATAAAATATTTCGGTTTGATCAAGGAGTGAATCAGCTTCAATTCCTCAGAGCAAGCGTGACCAGACACGTGAATATCTGCAATATCAGAATAGATCACGTCTGCACCCTTCTCAAAGAGCTTGTTCACTACATTGGAAATGGTTTTTTCATTTCCTGGTATGGGGCTTGAGGAAAGAATAACCATATCTCCTCGTTTGATCTGAACCGCCTTGTGATCCGATGAAGCCATTCTGGAAAGAGCAGACATGGGCTCTCCTTGGCTTCCCGTTGTGATAATCACCAGCTGATTGTCAGGAATATGCTTAATCTTATTGATATCCACGAAAACATTCTCTGGGACTTTCAAGTAACCCAGCTCTATGGCCAGATTCACCACATTGACCATGCTTCGTCCGGAGATGGCCACCTTTCTTCCAAACATCACTGCGGTATCAACGATACGCTGTACCCTGTGTACGTTGGAGGAGAATGTTGCGATCAAAATTCTAGCCTCGGAATTACGGAAAATATTTTCCAGTGTAACTCCAACGGTCTTTTCAGAAGCGGTATATCCTTTTCTTTCTGCATTTGTACTGTCAGCAAGCATCAGCAGAACACCCTTGTGTCCCAGTTCCGCAAGACGCTGGAAATCAATGGGTTCCCCGTCGATGGGCGTATAGTCAATCTTGAAGTCTCCCGTATGAAATACAACTCCTGCAGGGGTATCAATTGCAAGACAAATCGCATCGGCTATGGAGTGAGTTGTTCGGATGGTATCCACCTTAAACTCTCCAATCTTGACCGTCTGGCCCGCTTTGATGGTGTTCAGCTTGCCTTTGATTCCATGCTCCTTCAGTTTATTTTCAACCAGACCCAGTGTCAACCTGGTTCCGTAAATAGGAATATTTAGTTCTTTTAAAAAATAGGGAATGGCTCCGATATGGTCCTCGTGTCCATGGGTTAGAATCATGCCCTTTACCTTATCCCGGTTCTTGATTAAATAGCTGAAATCGGGAATTACGATGTCGATTCCGAACATTTCATCATCAGGAAATGATAGCCCGCAGTCAATAATCATGATGTCATTTTTGTATTCCAAAACGGTCATATTCTTTCCGATTTCGTTCAAACCGCCAATTGGAATCACCTTTACGGGGCTAACTCCTTTTTTATTGTCATTTGTTTTCAAATTTTCAATCCTTTCTTCCTTACATTCTTTCTCCGTACGTGTTCTTTTATAATACATTGTTATTTTACGACAATATTGATCAATTTATTAGGCACAGCAACAATTTTTACAATTTCCTTGCCAGCCAGCAATGCCTTGACTTTGTCACTATCCATTACTGTTTCCTGCAGCTGCTCCTTGGAGAGTCCGTTTGGAACCTCAATCTTGTCCTTCAGCTTTCCGTTGAACTGAATTACAATCTCAACTGCATCCTTGACCAGAGCCGCTTCGTCATATTCGGGCCAGTTTTCGAGATAAACCGTTCCGCTATGTCCTGTAAACTCCCACATTTCCTCGCAAATGTGCGGTGTAAACGGAGATAAAATCAAAATTAAATTCTCCACTGCAGCTTTTAGAAGTCCCAGATTCAGTGTCTCTGTTTCTTTATAGCGGTAGATCTCATTGACAAGTTCCATAATGGAGCTGATCGCTGTATTGAAGTTAAATCTGCCGCCCACATCCTCAGATACTTTCTTAATGGTAGCGTTCATTGCATAGTTTAACTTTTTGTCCTCAGCGCTGACTGCCTGTCTGGATGCAGTCACGTCCTTGAGCTTGTCATTCAGCTCAAATACGAGTCGGTGCACTCTGTTCAGGAAGCGGTAGCTTCCCTCCACTCCAGCATCGGACCATTCCAGTTCCTTTTCCGGCGGAGATGCAAACAGAATAAATAAACGTGCTGTATCTGCTCCGTATTTGCTGATAATTTCCTCCGGACTGACAACATTACCCTTGGATTTTGACATTTTTGTACCATCCTTGAGCACCATGCCCTGAGTCAGCAGGTTTGTAAACGGCTCATCTGCCGCACTGAAACCGATGTCGTAGAGGAACTTAGTAAAAAATCTTGCATAGAGTAGATGCAGGATCGCATGCTCTACACCTCCGATATATTGGTCTACGGGCATCCAGTAATCGGCCTTTTTCTGATCCCAGATCCGTTCCATGTTCTTGGCATCTGTGTATTTTAAGAAATACCAGGAAGAATCCAGGAAGGTATCCATGGTATCCGTTTCTCTCGTTGCCTTTCCGCCGCATTTCGGGCAGGTGGTATCCATGAAGGTCGGGCTGGTGGTCAGCGGCGACTCTCCTTTCCCGGTGAAGACAACGTCAGTTGGCAGAAGAACCGGTAGGTTTTCCATCTTTTCCGGTACCCAGCCGCAGTGATCACACCAGACCATTGGAATTGGGCAGCCCCAATATCTCTGTCTTGAAATCAGCCAGTCTCTGAGTCTGAAATTTACAGACTTTGTTCCGATGTTCTTCTCCTCAAGGAAAGCCACAATCTGCTCTTTTGCCGTCTCCACATCCATTCCATCAAACTGTCCGGAATTGATCATAGTGCCGTCGGCTTCGAAGGCTTCCTTCAGGTTGTTAATATCGATTTCCGGGTTTTTCGGATCGACGACTGGAATGATATCCAAATTGTATTTCTTAGCGAAATCAAAGTCTCTCTGGTCGTGGGCAGGAACAGCCATAATAGCACCGGTGCCGTAATCCATGAGAACATAGTTTGCAATATAAACGGGAACCTTCTTGCCATTCAAAGGATTCACTGCGTATCTTCCGATGAAGATACCATCCTTTTCAAGGGTTGTGGCGGTTCTTTCAATATCGGTCATGTACTGAAGCTTATTGAGGAACTCATTAACAGCGGCCTCATATTCCGTTCCGGCGATAAGCTCTTTAACATATGGGTGCTCTGGAGCAAGTACCATATAGGTAACGCCAAATAAAGTATCAGGCCTGGTAGTAAATATCTTCAGTGTCTTGTCAAAGCCTTCAATTGTGAAATCCACTTCACCGCCGACGCTTTTTCCAATCCAGTTTTTTTGCATGACCTTGACCTTGTTGGGCCAGCCTTCCAGCCGATCAATATCAGTCAGCAGGCGATCGGCATAGTCGGTAATCTTCAGATACCACTGATCCAGATCCTTTTTCCCAACAGGAGTAGAACAGCGTTCACATGCTCCGTCAACGACCTGCTCATTTGCAAGTACTGTCTGACAAGAAGGACACCAGTTAACAGGATTCTTCTTCTTATATGCCAGGCCCTTTTCAAAAAACTGAATAAAAATCCATTGCATCCACTTGTAATAATCAGGGTGGCAGGTGGCGACTTCTCGATCCCAATCATAAGATAACCCAAGCTGCTTTAGCTGATTTCTCATTTCCGCAATGTTTTCCCATGTCCATACATTGGGGTGAATTCCATGCTTGATGGCAGCATTCTCCGCAGGCAGACCGAAAGAGTCCCAGCCCATAGGATGAAGTACATTATATCCGTTCATTTTGAGGTATCTCGTGGCCACGTCACCGATGGAATAGTTTCTTACATGGCCCATATGAAGCTTTCCCGATGGATAGGGGAACATTTCCAGCAGATAATACTTTTTCTTTCCCTCTTCCTCAGTGGTTTTGAAAAGCTTACTGTCCTCCCAGTGTTTTTGCCATTTGGCTTCGATTTCTCCGAAATCATAGCGCTCAATCATTTAAGTTAACCTCCGTATACTCGCCCGCCATCTGTTTACAGATTAACGGCAGACTTATGCAAGGAAATCGCAGATTCCCCTGTTTCATTACTGCAATTCGTTTTCGTTTATTTCCAGGAATGTACAGTCGCTCCAAACCTTTTCAATATGGTATCGGTCACGCTGCTCAACGGTAAATATATTTACAATAACATCACCAAAATCCATCAGGATCCAGCCGGAAGTTTTTTTGCCTTCCACACTCTTTGTGAGGATCCCTTCCTTGGCGAACTGATCTTCCACTTCATCCGCAAGGGTTCCAACCTGCCTTTCGGAACCGCCGGATGCGATGACAAAATAATCCGCAAAAGATGATTTCTCAGCGATGTCAATTACTACAACGTCCATTGCCTTCTTGTTTAGAAGAACAGCAGCTGCTTTTAGTGCCACCTCTTTGTTATTCATTCAATTACTCCTTTCCTTCTTTTATACCTTAATCTATGCTATTTTGTTATGAAACCAGCATTTACTGATTTCTGATTTTTTTCAGCAAGCTATCTCTTGCCTGCAGTGTATCTTCGTCCAGATAAATCCCTCGGCTCCTGATATACTCAATGTTTCTATTTAGAGAAAGAAGGCAAGCCTTGTCCAAGTCCTTCGTGGCAAGGTCTCGAAGCTCATTTACCCCAGGATAGGCCCGATTTGGCTCAATTGCATCCGCTAAATAAACGATCTTTTCAAGCAGTGACATTTCTGCCCTGCCAGTGGTGTGAAAGCTGACTGCATTAATTATATCCTGATCTGTAATATGATAATCTCGCTCCATAACAATGGCAGCAATTTTGCCATGAGCTAAATTATTATTATTCAGATAGACATGATTTAAACCAAATGCCTTCACATAGCCATTGAGTTCCTCTACCGAGATCCCACGAAAGAAATCATGAAAAAGAGCGGCTAGTTCAGCCTTCTCCACATCCTCTCCGTACCGGCGGGCAAGCTTCACAGCTTCCTCCGCAACTGCATAGGTATGGATTCGCCTCTTTTCCGTCATATTACTGTTGATATAATCAATGAGTAAGTTTTTATCCGTACACTGCATAACTTAATTATACTACCATTTATACCCACAAATTTCAAGCTTTAATCCAAAACGGTATAGAGCCCGTTATTTCTAATATAGCTTTCTACACCATCCGGCAAAAGATACTTAATGCTTTTTCCCGTTCGAATTCGTTCCTTGATGTCAGAAGATGAGATCTCAACTTCCGAGTTGTTAATTTCGGCAACACGGGTTCCATAGATCTCTCTGACATGATCGATCATCTCTTTGAGTTCTTGTTCCTTATAGCCGGGACGCATTCCGATGACGAAAGAAAAGTTTCTCAGCAGTTCTTCTGCAGAATACCATTTCTCTAAGCTCAAAAAGGCATCGGTTCCAATAATGAAATAGAGCTCTGCATCCTCCCCCATCTCTTCTTTTAAACTTTTCAGCGTATGGATGGTATAGGAGATGTCGGGAGAATCCAGCTCTTTTCTTGACACAGAAAAATAAGGGTTTCCCGAAACTGCTTCTAAAAGCATTGCGTACCGATGATCCCCTTCCGCTGATTTCGTATGCAATTTAAACGGCTGCACCATTGCTGGCATAAAGACGACCCGATCCAGAGCAGCCTCAACACGAGCCTGCTCTGCCAGAATCAGATGTCCATAATGCACCGGATCGAAGGTGCCGCCGATAATGCCTATTTTTTTCATTTCATGTTACCCTCCTTTGACAAGGTACAACACGGTTTTACTTTGTCAACGGAGTCTACTGCTCTTTGTTAGATATTTCAACAGTCTTGATGGATAGTTCATCAAGCTGCTCTTGTGGCACAAAGGTTGGTGCGTCACTTACCAGGTCTGCTGCCGCCTGATTTTTCGGGAAGGCCATCACTTCTCTGATACTATGCTCTCCAGAAAGAAGCATGGCAAGACGATCAAGACCGTACGCCAGTCCTCCATGAGGCGGTGTACCGTACCGGAACGCTTCCAGCAGGAAGCCGAATTTGCTCTTAACAGTCTCTTCCGACAATCCAAGAACCTCAAACATCTTGCGCTGAAGAACACTGTCATGGATTCTGATGCTTCCGCCTCCAAGTTCAACACCGTTCAGAACGATGTCATATGCTCTGGCTCTAACCTCGCCCGGAGCGGTATCCAGTTTCGGAACATCTTCCAGTCTCGGCGAGGTGAAGGGATGATGCATTGCATAGTATTCTCCTGACTCATCATCGTATTCAAAGAGCGGGAAGTCAACAACCCAAAGGAGATTATACTGAGTATCATCCAAAAGACCCAGCTTTCCGGCGATATCTCTTCTCAGAAAGCCCAAACTGTCAAATACAACCTTGGCTTTATCAGCAACCACGAGAATCAGATCTCCTGCTTTTCCACCGAATACGTCGGTAATTTCCTTCATCTTTTCCGGTGTGAAGAACTTGCTGATGGAGGATGTGGTTTCGGTTTCACCAATTTTGATCCAAACAAGTCCCTTTGCTCCAAAGTTCTTGATTGCATCCTGAAGCTTATCGATATCTTTACGGCTAAACTTTTCAGCCCCGCCTTCAATATTGATGCCTCTCACGTCTCCGCCTGCTGCCAAAGCATTGGCAAAAACCTGGAATTCGCTGTCTTTGACGGTTTCATTCAGCAATTTCAATTCGAATCCGAACCTGGTATCCGGTTTGTCGCTTCCGAAACGTTCCATGGCTTCCTTGTAGGGATATCTGGGCAGCGGAAGCTGTATTTCTGTATTCATCAGTTCTCGGAACAGCTTCTGTAAAAACCGCTCCTGAACATTGATTACATCGTCTACGTCCACAAAGGACATTTCAAGATCAATCTGGGTAAATTCCGGCTGACGGTCTGCTCTCAGATCCTCGTCACGGAAACATTTCGCAATCTGGTAGTAACGGTCGGTTCCGCTGACCATCAGAAGCTGCTTAAAGAGCTGGGGGGACTGAGGCAGCGCATAGAACTGTCCCGGATTTACTCTGCTTGGAACAAGATAATCTCTTGCTCCTTCAGGAGTAGGCTTACAGAGGATAGGAGTCTCCACCTCGGTAAAGCCTTCGCTGTCAAAATATTCTCTTGTGATCTTGGATATCTGATGACGGAAAGTCAGGTTTCTCTGCATTTTTCCTTTTCTCAGATCCAAATATCTGTATTTCAGTCTCAGATTTTCTGAAACATCGTCGTCGTCCTTAATGTAGATCGGCGGAGTATCCGCTTCGGAATAAATGGTGAGACCACTGACAAAAACTTCGATATCACCAGTTGGCAAATCTTTATTCTTTGCCTGCCGCTCCTTGACAATTCCTTTTACACCCACCACATATTCGCTTCTCAGCTTGTCCGCCTGCTGAAACAGTTCTTGGGGAATGGTATCGTCAAAGACGATCTGAACGATTCCCGTCTTATCTCTAAGGTCACAGAAAATCAATCCTCCCAGATTTCTTCTTTTTTGAATCCATCCGTTGAGCACAACGCTTTCATCGATATTTTTCTCGGTCAAAACCCCGCACATATGGGTCCTTTTCAGTACATTCTCCATACTCTGTCTCCTATTCAATATTTTAAAGCGAATCAACCGTAAAATCTGCAGACTGATTCTGTTGTAATTCCTGATTTTGCTGCGCTTTTAAAGTCGGAAGAATTTCCTGCAGCGACACCGGTTTTTGCTCAGAAGTTTCCATATTCTTGATAGAAACAATGTTCTGATCCAGCTCATTGTCTCCGATTACTACGGTATATTTGGCATGCAAGCGATCCGCATATTTGAACTGGCCCTTGATATTCCGACCCAAACTATCCATTTCAGCCTTGATCCCCTGATTCCGAAGATCCCTCATCAGCTTTAAGCCAAAGACACGAGCCCGCTCTCCCATTACCGCAATGAATACATCCAGATTTTCAGGTTCCGGGATGGAGATTCCTGCGGCCTCCATAATCAGCAGCAGCCGTTCAATTCCCAGTCCGAATCCTACTCCCGGAATGGGCGGACCTCCAATCTGCTCGATGAGGTGGTCGTAACGACCGCCTCCGCAAACAGTGCCCTGGGCACCGATCTTATCTGATACAAATTCAAAAGCTGTCTTTGTATAATAATCCAAACCTCTCACGATGCCCGGATCAACGATATAATTGATTCCCATCGCATCGAGATTTGTCTTCAAATCATCAAAAGCAGTCTTGCATTCATCACAAAGATAATCCAGCATCAATGGTGCTCCCTTGACCAATTCCTGACAGACCGGTGATTTACAGTCCAGAATTCTCATGGGATTCTTTTCGTATCGGCCTTTACAGGTGTCACAAAGTTCATCATATTTTGGTGCCAGAAACGCTCTGAGTACCTTCCGGTAGTTTTCTCTGCATTTGGGACAGCCGATGCTGTTGATCCGAAGCTCAAGATCCTGAATCCCCAGTCCGCTGAGAAAATCTGATGCAAAGCCGATGACTTCGGCATCGGCCATCATATTGTCCGTACCAAAGATCTCGATCCCCATCTGATGAAATTCTCTGAGTCTTCCCGATTGGGGTTTCTCATAACGGAAGCATGGAATGACATAGTAAAATTTTGACGGTTGGATATCTGCATACAATTTGTTCTCAACAAATGCTCTTACGACAGGAGAGGTTCCCTCCGGCTTCAATGTAATACTTCTTTTCCCATAATCCTCAAAAGTATACATCTGCTTTTCCACGATATCGGTGGTATCGCCAACGCCTCTGGCGAACAGCTCGGTATGCTCAAAAACAGGCGTTCTGATTTCTTTGAATACATATCTGCCGCACGCTTCCCGAAAAGCATTTTCTACATAATGCCATTTATATACCTGACTGGGAAGAATGTCTTTGGTTCCTTTTGGTGCGTTTGTTAACATTCTTTTACCTCCTCGAATAAGTTGTCCGTCTTTCTCTGCAGCATTTCATCCAGACGCTCTATATAGATTTCATAATTTGAAACATTGGGAATCCGCTCCAGGCGATTTTCCTCCGGATACCAGGCTTTTGAGATGCCTCCGGCTCCCAGAGCAATGATGGTCTGGGCTTCTTCCATAATCCGAATGTTGTAGATTCCCTCTGTATTTTCTTTGGCGTAGCCGACGTTTTCAAAATTTCCGGTCATCTGCTTCTGCCGATATAAATAATAAGGATGAAAGCCGCCGCGGTCAAGCATTTCTTTTGCCTGATCCAGCATAGCCCTTACTTTTTTTCCTTGTTTATAATTGAATTCGCTGTCGATTTCCTTCAGTTTTGAGGCTCTCTTCAAGGCCAATGTGTGGATCGTAATGTTTTCAGGGGCTAAATCGAGGATCTGCTCCAGAGTAGTAACAAAATCCGCTTCCGACTCATCCGGCAGCCCTGCTATAAGATCGGTATTGATCTGAGGAATCCCCGCCGCTCTCGCCATTCGGAATGCTTCTTTAATATCCTCTGGGCTGTGATTTCTGCCGATTCTCTCCAAAGTCAACGCATTCATGGACTGGGGATTGATGCTGATCCGATCAATCTTGTACTTCTTGATCACCGCTAACTTCTCAGGCGTAATGGTATCAGGCCTTCCCGCTTCAACGGTAAACTCTCTGAGTTTGCTTAAATCAAAAGCCTCATAAACATGGTACAACAGCCTGTCCAATTGTTCTGGCAGAAGGGTGGTTGGTGTTCCGCCGCCGATATAGATCGTTTCCGGATACCAACCTTTTTTCCTCATATTTTCTGCAGTATATGCGATTTCCTGATGCAATGCTTCCAGATATGCTTCAATCTGTTCCGGTTTGCCCTGATTAGACGGGAAAGAACAATATACACATCGGGTGGGACAGAAAGGAATTCCAATATAAAGGCCGATGGCCTCACTCGGACTCTGCTTTACGATCTGTTTCTGGCAATCAACAATATCAATCAAAAGCTGAATTTTTTCTTCTGCCAGAAAATAGTCCGCACTTAAAATTTCTCTGACTTCTTTGAGACTTCCTTCCCGCTGAAGCAGCTCCCCTGCAAGTTTGACGGGCCTTACACCCGTAAGAATTCCCCAATCTGGCGTTGTTCCGGTAAGTCGCTCCAGTTCGCGAAACAAAAACCGCTTCATTTGATTCTTAGAATTTTTCTCAGGTTTTTCCTCTGCTTTTAGCTTGTTCTTATTTTCCTGATCTCCCGTTCTAACTGTAAAATCTGGGTCACTGGGAACAGAAATCAGAACATCAGCTTCTGGTTTTGGGTTCCCGTTCGCAACGGAGGTGACTTGGTTCAGCGCGTCGGCATTTGGCTCTATTTCACCAGAAGTGTTTGCATCAGTTGTATCAACGGTATTTGGCTCAGTTATAAATGTATATTCGCCTGCTTTCAGGAATACCTTAACCAGCTCTTCAAGCTCATATTGATTGATTTCCCGGGGCAGCTTTATTTTATACAAAAGGATTGTTCTCCTTCTCAAAACCAATGGTAGTAGGCGCCATATGTCCAGGCAGTACTGTGGTATCATCTGGAAGCGTAAAAAGTTTATTCTCTATCGATTCCTTGATTGCCAAATAGGAGGAACCTGGAAAATCTGTTCTTCCAATGGACTGCAGAAACAACGTATCCCCGCTGAACACAGCATCACCTACATAAATACACATTCCACCCGGCGTGTGTCCGGGTGTATGGAGAAATTCAAGATTCAGATCTCCTACCTTCAGTGACTGACCGTCTGTAACATAATGATCAGCTTTCAGAGATAAAGCCACTCCGCCAGTCATCTTTGACATATTCATATTAGGATCCTCAAGAATTGCCTTTTCATGAAGACAGGCCACCAGTTTGGAACCTGGATACTCCTCTAACGCTGCAGGCACTCCGCCAATATGATCCCCATGTCCATGCGTCAGGATAATATATTCAATTTGTAATTTGTTTTCTCTTATATAGTTGACCATATCGGCATTATGTCCACCTGGATCTACTATAAAAGCCTTTTTTGTTGCTTCATCCGCGGCTACATAACAGTTAACGGCCAAAGGGCCGCTCAGAAATTTTTTTAAGATCATTTTTTTTCCTCACTTTGATAACTTTCCTAAAAGGTCTTCTTACTATCTAACAATATCGTTACAGGCCCGTCGTTGTATATTCTAACCAACATCTCGGCCTGGAATATTCCTTCTTCAACAGGAAGTCCCTGTTCCTTGCACAAGTCCACAAATTTTCTATATAATTCAATTGCTTTTTCAGGTCTCGCTGCTTTGATAAAACTGGGTCTCTTTCCTTTTCTGCAATCTCCGAATAAGGTAAACTGCGACACTGTCAGCAAAGATCCGCCAACATCCTTTACGGACAGATTCATTTTTCCATCTTCGTCTTCAAAAATGCGCAAACCGGCTATTTTATCCGCCAGATAAACCGCATCAGCTGTATCATCCTCATCCTCCACGCCAAGCAGAACCATCAAGCCCTGATCAATGGCGCCGGTTACCTTTTCTTCAACTGTTACATCTGCTTTCACGACTCGCTGTACTACTGCGCGCATAAATACTCCTTTTGATTTTTATCTTACCGAATGACAAATTGCTAGGTAATAGCACGATAAACGTCAGCTACCCCCTGTACGCTGCGCAAAGATCGCAGCACCTTTTCGATCTGCCCGGTATTGGTAATGGACAACGTCATTGTAATGTTTATAATTCCATCCTTTGCACTCTTTGCATTGACCCCTGCGATATGGACATCCATATCTTCGCATACTCTTGACAAATCGGAGAATAGCCCCTTTCTGTCCTCGGCCAGAATATTAATATCGGTATCGTAGGACATATTATCTTTCTGTTTATCCCATTCAACCTCAATGGTTCGCTGAAGCTCTTCTTCCGGCAGCGTGAGCACATTGATACAGTCTTTTCTGTGGACGGAAATTCCCCTGCCTTTTGTAATGAAGCCAATAATTTCATCACCAGGAACCGGATTGCAGCATTTGGAGAAGCGGATCAGCAGATTATCAACGCCTTTAACGGTAACCCCTGTCTGCTCTTTCTTCTTCTGCTTTTTCTTATTTTCTTCAGCTTGTTCTGTTTTTTCCTTTCTTCTGAGTTCTGCCTGCTTATCCTCATGATAATACCCAAGCAGCATGGTAACAACCTTGCTCAGAAGAACGCCTCCGGAACCGATCGCCGTATAAAGGTCATCCGCAGAAGCTAGATTAAAGGCCTTCGCACATCGATTGATATAGGAGCTCTTGATGATCTGCTGGCTGTCGTAACCTTTTCTCTTGGTGTACTTTTCCAGCATTTCCTTTCCTTTGTCCGTGTTTTCAGATTTATTTTCTTTTTTCAGCCACTGCCTGATCTTATTTCTGGCATTGCTGCTTTGCGCGATCTTCAGCCAGTCAATGCTGGGGCCTTTGCTGTTGGATGATGTTACAATCTCAACAATATTTCCATTTTTCAGCGTATGGTCGATGGGAACCATTTTCCCGTTCACCTTGGCACCGATACATTTGACGCCGATGGCTGAATGGATTTTAAAAGCAAAATCCAGCGGTGTAGAGCCTGCCGGAAGTTCTATGACATCGCCCTTGGGGGTGAATACGAAAACCTGATTGGAGAATAGATCCACCTTCAGTGTTTCCATAAATTCTTTGGGATCATTCAGGTCTTTCTGCCATTCCAAGGTCTGCCTCAGCCATGCGAGTTTACTTTCTTCCTTGTCCTGAGAGACACCTTCCTTGTATTTCCAATGGGCTGCGATACCGTATTCTGCAACCCTGTGCATTTCATAGGATCTGATCTGGATTTCAAACGGATCACCGTTGTCGCCGATGACGGTGGTATGCAAGGATTGATAGCGGTTTGTCTTGGGCATTGCTATGTAATCCTTAAATCTCCCAGGAATAGGCTTCCACATGGTATGAACCACACCAAGTACCGCATAGCAGTCTTTCACACTCTCAACGATTATACGCACCGCGGTCAGATCAAAAATTTCTTCCATCTGTTTATTTTGATACTTCATCTTTCGATAGATGCTGTAAAAATGCTTGGAACGGCCCGTAATCTCATAAGGTATTTTCAAGTCGTCAAGGCTCTCCTTGATCTCAGCGATTACTTTATTGATATAGTCTTCACGCTGCTGCTTTTTGGATTTCACCTGGCTGACTAGATCATAGTAGGCTTCCGGATCAAGATGTTTCAACGCAATATCCTCAAGCTCAAACTTCATGGTATAGATACCGAGCCTGCTAGCTAGAGGCGCATAAATTTCCAGTGTTTCCTTGCACTTATCCCTGATCTGCTCTTCACTCATATAGTTGATGGTTCTGAGATTGTGGAGCCTGTCCGAAAGCTTGATGATCAAAACGCGGATATCTTTTGACATGGCAAGAAACATCTTTCTTAGATTTTCCGCTTGTCGTTCTTCTTTGCTTTCAAAAACAAGGCTGCCCAGCTTCGTCACACCGTCTACAAGGAGCGCTACCTCTTCTCCAAAATCAGACTTCAGTTCTGCTTCTGAATAAGAGGTATCCTCAACCGTATCATGAAGGAGCCCTGCGACGATGGTGTTTTCGTCCATGCCCAATTCCGCCAGGATTTTAGCAACTTCAACAGGGTGAACCAAATATGGTTCACCCGATTTTCTTAATTGTCCTTCATGAAATTCTTCTGCTTTTTGGTAAGCCCTCCTGATCAGTTCGATATTGATATTCGGGTTGATCTGCAGAAGGTCCGATAAGAATTGCTCCATTATCTCCATAAATTAGTCCTTACTCTTGCTTTTTTTTGCTCTATATTTCGGACCGCCGGTGATCTGACACAGATCATAATATACGGGGCTCGCTATAAAGATAGAGGATGCCGCACCAGCGATAATACCGACGATCAACGGCAAGGTAAATTGGCGTATGGTCTCTCCGCCCAGAACATAAAGCGGAATGATAGCCAGTACAGTTGTTAGCGATGTCATTAAGGATCGCACGAGAGTCTGCTTAATACTGGTATCAATCAATTCATCCAATTTGTTTTTCTTCATGATACCAAGATTTTCACGGATTCGGTCGAATACTACGATGGTATCATTAATCGAGTATCCCACCAGAGTCAGCACCGCCGCGATAAATGGGTTGTTCACAGTGACATTGAATAAACCATAAAATGCAACGAGTATCAATACATCATGAACTACAGAGGTAATTGCAGCCAAGCCGAATTTCCATTCAAATCGAATAATGATGTAAATCAGCATACCGATGGATGCGATAATCACTGCTTTGATCGCATTCGCCTTCAGCATGTCACCGACAGACGGCCCAAACTGTTCCACCGATAATACAGAGTCCTCTGTCAAATTAAACTTATCAAAGAGATTGTTTAATACCACTTCTCTTGCATCAGAGTCAAGCGCTTGAACTGTTTTGATGATTATTTCATTGTTTTCTTTGCCTGCATGAACAATCTCTGCATCGTCTATTCCACTATCTTTTAGGACATTTTTCAATTCAGATACGTTTGTTTCCGCGCCCATATTAATCTGGAACATGGTACCACCGGTAAAGTCAATTCCGTAATTGAAGCCTCTGACCATACCAACTCCGAGACCAAGAACTATAATTGCCACAGATACGATGTAGAAAATCTTCTTATGTTTTATAAAGCTGACTTCAACAAATGGTTTCTTTTCATCCGTTTTTATACCGAAGTTTCTCATAGTTGCAAGGGTCTTATTCTCTGAGATGAGTTCCATATAAAGCTGGGTTACTACAACCGCAGTAAAGATACTTGCAATAATACCGATCATCAGTGTCATGGCAAACCCTTTGACAGAACCTGATCCAAGCTGATACAGAACGATACCCGCAATAATGGTGGTTATCTGAGAGTCAATAATGGTTGACATGGCTCTTTTAAATCCTGAGGATACCGCTACACGGATGGACTTTCCATTAATAACTTCTTCTTTGATTCTGGCAAATATTATAACATTCGCATCAACAGCCATACCGATGGAAAGAATCAAACCGGCAATACCAGGAAGCGTGAGTACGCCTCTCATGGCAACGATCACCCAGAATACAATAAGTATATAGAGAAGCAGTGCAAGATTTGCAGCTACACCCATAATACGGTACATAGCGATCAATAAAATAAAGATTAGAGCTACACCGATTGCTCCTGCGATCAGACTCATTTGCAGTGCGTCAAGACCAAGTGTTGGTCCAACAACAGAGGTTTGTACCTCTTTTAATGCCACAGGGAGCGCTCCGCCGCGAATCAACGCAGAGAGACTGGTCGCTTCCTCTTCGCCAAAGCCACCTCTTCCACCCGCTGTAATCGTTGCTTCTCCGTTGGGGATGATGCTTTGAACAACGGGAGATGAAATTACTTCTCCGTCCAGAATAATCATAATTGCACCATCAGGAACTCCGTCTATCTGCGAAGTGACTTCATGGTTTATGATCTTTGTAGTTGCGTCTTTAAAAGCTTCAGAACCTTCTTTATTGAACTCAAGCCGGATGGCATAGCCACCACTTTCCTGATCCGAAATAATACCGGCATCCTTTACTTGACTGCCGTCTAAAACAATTGTTTTATCAGACATGACAAACTGCAGCTGTGCAGTTTTCCCAATAGCGTTGATTGCTTCATCCGCATCTTCAGCCCCTGGAAGTTCCACCCTTATCCGGTTATTCCCTTCTATGGTAACGACTGGCTCAGACAACCCTAGTTGGTTTACTCTTCGCTCAATAACAGCCTGTGTCTGCGACATAAGCTTTTTTAAATCATCCCCGGTTGCATCGGTCTGCGCTTCCATTACGACATAGACCCCGCCTGACAAATCAAGACCCAACTTTATCTGGTCCTTAATCGGCGCAAAGGAACCGATGCCGAATATCGTAACATACCAGCCAAAGATGATCAGGATCGTCAATAATACTGCCAATACCTTCTTCATTGTACTTTTCACCTTCTATTCTTATGCTGTAATATTGTAATACAAATAGTATGTCTGATTTATATTACAAAATATTTTACTACTTATTCTGTGTCCCTACAAGCAAAATCATAACAAAAGGTGGAAATTCCGTCTATGTATTCCTCTCAGAAACATGCTAACCGCGCATATTTACCCCAATCATTCCTCCGACGCAGCCAAAAAGCAGCGGAATGATATACCTTGTCATACCGAGTCCCAATTCTAATCCCGTGGAGAAAGCAAGCATATAGATTGCTGATAAAACCAGCAGAAAAATGATGGAATACAGGGCACCGTATAGAAACCCTCTTTTCTTGTAGTGATTACCGAAATACGTTCCTAAAAATAGGCAGCTGATGCAAAGGACGCCGATCATATAGTATATCGCCCATCTTTCAGGAGCCGGAGTAAACTTAACCACAGCGCTGACTGCCAGTGTCATGATAATAAAAAGAAGCAGCGCAAATAAAAAGCCCTTCATATTTTTCCATATCATTTCCATGGTATCCTCCTTATTCTAAGACCATCCGGGCTTGATGCCGCAGACAGTCCTATCCAAATATATTCTTTTACATTATATTTTAGAGAAGGAGATTTATACGAAAAATGTAGCAGCCAGTTTGCCACCGGGGTTTCCTGTATCTCTGTTAATATTTATTGTTTTCCTGATCCATCGGGAGGAATCCGGGCTTTGCTTTCATTTTGCCATAGGGATCGCTGGAATTCTTGTTCGCTTCCGTATCCGTGAACAGCCGCTCCACGGTGTCTATTTGATAAGCAGCGGTTTTCTTAAGCTGAAATCTACCGACCATCTGCTTCAATATTTCTGCCTGTCCCGACAGTTCCTCACTTGCCGCCGCACTCTCCTCAGCGGTTGCGGAATTGTTCTGCACCACCTGAGCAATCTGCCTGATTCCCACATTGATCTGTTCAATTCCCGCAGCCTGCTCACTGGATGCATCGGATATGCTTCCGATCAAATCGGCAGACTTTTCAATACCGGAGGCGATTTCAGACAGCGCCGCCGCAGTTGCGTTGGCAAGCGCCGTTCCGTTTTCAACCCTGCCGATGGACCCCTCGATAAGCTCTGTCGTCTCTCTTGCAGCGGCGGCACTCCTTGCGGCCAGGTTTCGCACCTCTTCCGCTACAACAGCGAAGCCTTTTCCGTGCTGTCCGGCTCTGGCAGCCTCCACTGCGGCGTTAAGAGCCAGAATGTTGGTCTGGAACGCAATATCGTCAATGACTTTGATGATCTTAGAAATATTGGTGGAGGATGCGCTAATATCCTCCATGGATCCAAGCATTTCACGCATCTGTTCATTTCCCTTTTGCCCGTTCGTTTTTGCGTTTTCCGAGAATTCATTGGCTTGGTTTGCACTGACAGCATTCTGCCTGGTCTGGTTTGCAATTTCCGTGATGGAAGCTGTAAGTTCTTCCAGCGTGCTGGCCTGTTCAGTGGTTCCCTGGGAAAGGGCCTGACTTGCATCGGAAACCTGCCTTGCGCCCGACGCCACTTCGTCAGCCGCCTGGCTGATCTCCCGAAGCGCATGGGACAGAGAATTGCTGATGTTATTCAAAGAATCTTTGATTTCTACAAAGTCTCCTTTATATTCCGCAGTAATAGACTGATCCAGGTTTCCGTTTCCCATATCCGCAAGCACGCTGGAGATTTCTCCGACATAACTTTGGAGATTTTCCACGGTTCCATTAAGCGCGTGCTTGATTTCGGCGTGGTCGCCGTGATAGCTTCCGTTCATTTTTGTATTGAGGTTACCTTTTGCCACCTCCTTCAAAACATCGGACGCTTCCCGTATCGGTTCTATGATCGCTTCAAGCGTTCTGTTAATGCCGTTGATCACGTTTCCGTACTCCCCGCTGAATTTTTCGGAATTTCCCCTCGCAGACAGATTACCCCTCACTGCGTTTTCAGACAGGATCACGGTTTCTTCGATCAAATCCTTAATGGTCTCAATCATCTGTACAATAGACGGCATCAGAGCATCGTTTTCATTGCGTACTCCGTCTGCCAGCAGCGTTTCAAGATCGCTGAGGTCCCCGTCGGCAACCCGCTTGATGATATCGATGACATGGTTGATATGGGAGCCCACATGATTGATGGAGGCGGCAGTCTCGCTGAAGATTCCCTGATAGTTCCCTTCTACTCTTGCCGTATAATCGTTCTGGCTCATTCTGGCCAGAACCTGCTTCCCTTCCACAAGACCGTCAAGACCGTCGATGCAGGAATTGATGCTGTCCTTAATGCTGTTGAAATCACCACGGTAGCTGTCTGTAATCCGTTCCGGAATCTGGCCCTTTCCAATCTCACTCAGATAAGAAGCAGCCATTTGCAGCGGTCCGGCGATGGTATCTAACGTCGCATTGACTCCTTCTACTACTTCTAAGAACTTGCCGCTGTGTCCAGCAGTGTCGGCACGGCTTGAAAGATGACCCTCAATGGCCGCCATGGAAAGCGAATTCATGTCCTCTACCAGCAGATTGACCGCCATGATGCAGGAATTGATGCTGCCTTTGATCCGGTCAAAATCGCCATAGTATTCATTGATGATCGGCTCAGGGATTTCTCCCTTGCTGATGTTTTCCATATATCCAGCGCAAATCTGCAGCGGCGTAATGATGGCGTCCATGACCGAATTTACCTCTCCAAGGATCTTTTGGTATCCGCCCCTGAGTGCATCGGCATTTCCGCGGGCAGAGAGATTTCCTTCCAACGCCGCTTTCGTCAGCTCTCCCGTCTCTTCTGTCAGCAGACTCAGTTCCTTCACCACATTCAGCAGGCTGATCGAAAGAATATCCTTGTCCGATTTCGGGAGAAGCGCTACATTAAGATCCCCCGCCGCAATCTGTTCTGCCGCCCCAGCCTGCTCCCTGATGTGCTCAATCATTTTCCGAAAAGCACTGGCCAGCTGTCCGATTTCGTCGTCCTGGCTGCTGTCTACTGTTGCATTAACATCTCCTGCCGCCAGTGAATCCGACGCAGCGACGAGATTCTTCAAGGGCAGTATTATGGTTCTTTTGATCAGATATCGGGACGTAATCACCATGATAAGAATACCTGCCGCTGCAATGCCAATCAGCAGATACATCAGCTCATTGGCTTCTCTTACGATATCGTTGGCATCCAGATCCACGCCCACCATGGCAACGGTCTTGCCGTTTGCATCCAGAATTGGAATAAAAACTGTCATCAGGTAGCCAAAGTCAGCATCTTCATACATGCCGTAGTTGTAAACTTCGCCTTTTTCAAATGCAGATTCGAAGATGTCTCCATCCTTTTCATTTTTAAAGAAATCAGAATAAGCGGTAGTAGTATTGAAGGGGAAGATGTCATCTGGGTTGTCATCTGCCTTCTGCCCTTCTGCAAGATACCGCATCGTTTTATCTTCTGGATTCGATGCAACCACAACAAGATATTTTACATCAGTGGCTGTTTTGATGTCTGACAGAACTTGCTTTATTTCAGGGTAATAGTCTGTCTCTTTATCTGAAGCAATTAATGCTTTCAGTTTTTCGGGGTTTGTATTCGCAGCCACAATGCTTCCAATCGCCTCTGACTTACCCGCTTTCTGGGCGATTACCTCTTTTCTGTGCTCCACAATACTAAAGGTTCCAATCAGCACTGTGATTCCAATCACCATAAGGGTTAAAATAAGAAGTATTTTCGTACTGATGGATTTTGCGTTTCCAG
Source organism: Clostridiales bacterium (assembly GCA_015243575.1). Lineage (NCBI taxonomy): Bacteria > Bacillati > Bacillota > Clostridia > Peptostreptococcales > Anaerovoracaceae > Anoxybacterium > Anoxybacterium hadale. The sequence continues at coordinate 1,100,109 of CP042469.1, read as the reverse complement.
TTCTAAATATATTTTCCATATTTTCTCCTTTTGCTTCGAACATGAGAGGTTCCCCCTTTTATGGAATAAGAAATTTCTTATTCCATAAAAAATAATATGGGTCTGTACAGTTCGCATGCACAGACCGCATACTGCAGTACTGGTTAAGAATATTTATAAACGACTTTGCCATTCACGATGGTTAGCAAAACCTCCGCACAGAGGAGCTCCTCGGCGCTCACAGTAAGAAGATTTCTGTCTACTGCGATCATATCCGCAAGCTTACCCGGTTCCAGCGTACCCAGCTCAGCTTCCCGTCCTTCAGCAAATGCCGCATTGAAGGTATACAGTTCCAATAGTTCCGGAACAGTAAGCTTTTCGTCAGGGTTCCATCCCCCTTTCGGAGTGCCGTCAGGATGAACCCTTTCAAGTCCGCAATAAATGCCCATAAAAGGATTTCCCTCGACCACGGGTGAATCGCTCCCTCCGGCAAGGATTGCTCCCGATTCTTTCAGGCACCTAAACGCCCACGTATACCGCTCGCGTTCTTTGCCGAGCAATTCAGGATATCCATTGTCCGAGAAGGACGGCATTCCTGACACGATGTGTTCCGGTTGGACGGAAGCGATGACACCCAGTGAAGCAAATCTCTTGATATCTTCAAAGCTTATTACCTCGATATGCTCAATTTGATGTCGGCATGAGGTTCCTGCGGCGCATTCTCCTGCTGCATATTCATACGCGTCCAGTGCCGCCCGTACTGCTCCGTCTCCGCAGGCGTGCAGGCGTACCGACATACTGTTCTCCTGCGCTGTCTTTACCGCTTCCTTTAAATTGCTCAGATCCAGTAGTGAACCTCCCCGATTCCCCTTTGCATCGCTGTAATCTTCGATCATCATCGCGGTATGATTGGAAATAACACCGTCGAGAAATTGCTTGAAGTATGGGATTCGATACATTCCGGTTCCAGATTCCTCCGCTTTCCTTCGAAGAGCCACGACCGCTTCAATATCTTCATACAAATCTCTTGCAGCATTGATTCTCAGCATCAGCTCACCCTTCCGATCCAGCTCCATAAAGATATCTTCAAATGCCAGATTGATTCCGAGATAGGGTGTCATGTCGCTGACTGAGGTAATTCCCCATTTTACCGCCCGCTTCGAATACCTGTGGATCAAATCCTTTACGATATGCGGTTCCAGCTGGAAAGCATGCTTCGCAAGCAGTGACAAAGCGGTTTCATAAAAATATCCGCTGGGAATGCCGTCCTTATCACGATCGATTTTCCCGAAGGGCGGGTCTGCCGTGTCTTTCGTGATTCCCGCTTCTTCCATGGCGCAGCTGTTAGCCCACGCAGCATGGAGCTCCGTATCGAAGAGCAGCACCGGCCGGTCTGATAGAACGGCATCAAGGCTCTCTCTCGTAGGGAACTTTTTATTTTTCCATGCAAATCTGCTCCATCCAAAGCCCATAACCCACTTTTCATCGGTGATCTTTTTCGCGAATTCCAGGACCATTTCCGCTGCCTCCTCCTCGGAAGAAGCCATGGTTAAATCCGCATATTTATCCAACATTCCGGATTGGATCAGATGGATATGGTTATCGTGAAATCCCGGCATCACCATCTGATCTTTTGAAAACTCACAGACCACGGTATCTGCCCCGATGAATGCTCCAGCCTGCTCCTCACCTCCCATTCCGATAATTTTGTTTTCTCTTACCGCTATAAAATCAATCTCCGGACGAGATCTTCTTCCATCGAAAAAGGCGGCACCTTTGATTAAAATATCCGCAGTCATCTGCTTCACGACGATCATCCTTTCCTATACTATCTTGGCTTGCATTTTTTACTTCTTCTCTGTCTTCTTTGCAATCACACGGAATACAACGAAGAGCGCCGCCCCTGCTGCAGCAAAACCCTTTATGACTGACAGGAATGTACCGAAGACATCCGCACCGTAAGTTTCGTAATAATACTCCTGTCCCCAGCTCCCTTCGTACCATGGGAGGAAAGCGCTTCCCATGAGGGAGAGAACACAAACGATGAGAAAGAAATAAGAAATCCGGTACAGATCACCCTGTGCAAGTCCCGTAATCCGATTGACCGGATGCTTCTTTGGATCAGATTTATGTAGGCCGCCATACCGTCTTTTAAACACAAAATAAGCGATAGGTCCTGTACAGATACCAATCAGCCCGCCCATGAAATAATCGGTTCCGTTGAGCAGATAGGCAAGGACGCCTACCACCACGGGAATAGAAAAGAAAAGCGTAATGAACAGCTTAGGTCCCGGTATTTTGATCGGTCTCTCGCTGTCAGGCATTTTCTTCCTCATGACTAGCATACTGATAAACAGCAGAATCTGCGTCGCGATGATCAGCAGAACCTCTATGACAAGCACAACAGTAAATTCAAATGAACACAGGATCAGATTCACGGCTGCCATGATCAGAACCGGTATATAGGGAACGCCGTGCTTCTTATTAACCTTCTTAATAAATTTTGGAGCAAGGTTATCATCAGACATGGCAAATAAGACTCTCGTCCCCGCAGTCATCCACGAATTGTAGATGGAGCACTGGGCCATAATTGCAATGGCACCAAAGAGAAGCATCCAGATCCCATGTCCCAGATAGGTTGAAAGAACCGTTCCGTATCCCACCACGTCTCCGGAAATTCCTTCCTGCCAATTTTCCCACTGGCCGATGGAACTCAGGCTTGCCGCAGTAGGCAGGATATAAGTCGCCGCAATCAGAGGGACAGCGATGAGCGTTGCTTTTGGAATGATCCTTGGATTACTGACTTCTCCGCCGACGGCAGACATAGCCTCATACCCCGAATACATCCAAATTCCGATTGCGAGACCGCCGCTGATACTCAGCATCACTCCCTGATCCGGAGGAGTAAACGGTGTGAAAGCATTTTGACTGACGTTCATAAAACCCACCACTGTAATCAGTGTGAAAATTGCAAGCACAGCAAAACCGACTACCAGGCTTATTTTACTCGACTCCTGAACCCCTCTCAAATTAATGATTACAAACAACGCAATGATAGCAACCTGGAAAGCATATTTTCCCGTTTCACCGACGCCCGTCATCAGAGCAAAATAGGTTCCCGCCAGAATCACATAGACAGAGGAATCAATATAGTTTGCGATGGATTTCCACCATCCTGCCTGAAATCCCCAGAATTCTCCCAGTGCTTCCTGAATCCACTTGTAAAATCCGCCTTCCACCGGTCTAGCGCTTCCTAATTCTACAGAGGCAAGCGCCATGGGGAGACCCCACACAAAGGGGATCACCATCAAAAGCACCAATGTCAGCCCCGGACCGCTTGCCGGAATCATCGCTTCGATCCCGTAAGCCCCTGCCGCGCATAAGCAATAAATCATAAACACGATATTGATTACCTTCAAGTCGTGTTTTTTCACGAGATTGTTGCCTTCTTCCATTTTTATTAGAAACCTCCTTCTTTATTTTTTAAAAGTATAGCGAAATAAAACAGCAGATTACAGAATATTCTTGCGATTAATATGACTTTTTTCCTTTTAATTTGCTATATTTTATTGTAAAATTGCAAATGAATTTTGAATTATAAAACAAGAATAGCAACTAAATGGTTTTTACGAAGAAATTTTAGAGGTAACCATGTTAGAAATCATCAATTATCCGGAAGGACTTCCAGTCCATGTGCAATTGTCCAGAATCCATCATTACCCGATCCACAACCACAAGGATATCCAGATTTTATATGTACTGGAGGGGGAGTTGGATCTGAAGCTTGCCTACACCCACTATTATCTTCCGAAAAACAGCATTCATATCATTCATAGCAATGACGTTCACTCGATCACAAGCATCAGTGATGAAAACCTGGTTCTAATCCTGAACATCAGTATCGCCTATTTTACAAATTTTTTTCCAAACCTTGAAAACATCGTATTTACTACAAATTTGAGAGAATCCACATCAGCCTATAAAAATCAGCTCTTGCTGCGGGAACAAATTTTTTCTATTTTATCAGAGCAATATAATAAGCGCCCGGGATATGAATCGATCATAAAAGAAATTACAATCTCTCTGCTGACAACTTTGATCAACCATTTCCGCGGCTTCGTTATCAATCCGGACAACCGCCTGTTTGAACATAAAACAGCACACGATCTGTACCAGGTAGACCGGATCAGTCGAATCGTCAGCTATGTATATGAAAATTATCCTTATAAATTAAGCCTGTCTAAAATTGCAGAGAAGGAGAACATCAATCTCCATTATCTGTCTCATCTGTTCCAGAAATTTGTAGGTGACAGTTTCAGAGATTTTCTCAGTCTGGTAAGGGTGGAAATGTCAGAAGCGGAATTGCTGTCCACCAGCACGCCCATTGCTCAGATTGCACAAAATGCGGGTTTCTCTGATACAAAGTACTATGTTGAAAATTTTCGCAATTGGTTTGGTATGCATCCGAAGGAATACCGCAGGAGATTTTCAGGAGAGGTCTTGGGCTTCCAAGCTGCGGAAGCAGAGGATTTGCCTCTGGAATACCTAAAAACAACGATCTCACAATATACCTCATTTCCAGTATTCAAAGACATTTCTGCTGAAATGAAGCTAATCAATCTTGACTTCAAAGCCCCCGCTGCGGGATTGTCCCTGAAACTTGATATCCAGACTGACGTTTTGAAAAATCTTCAGCCTGGCTCCTTTTTGTTTCGCCAGGCATGCAGCGATGAGGCGGCTCCGTTGTCAATGTATTACAACGATCTGCCTCATACGGCCTGTCTACGGCTTCTGAGAGAAATGACTCAAACAAATACAATCAGTCCGTCGTTCATCCAGCTGTCCGATTCTCTGCACAGCACGAATGGTTTGTATGCGGTCAATGGCCTGAAAAAACCACTCTTCTACTTCCTGGAACTGCTATCTCAAATGGAACGCAGCGTCCTTGAAATCGGCTCTGAATATATTGTTACAAAATCAGAAGGCAACTACAGCATACTGGCTTTCAATGAAAGCGTTTCCAATAAACTTACACTAGACTTCAACCTCAGAGGGATTGACAATTGCAAGCTCACGCAGCAGAAACTTGTTTCTGCTAAATCGTGTGTCGCGTTTTGGTGCCAATTAAATTTTAAGAGTAAGCTCTCGGAAAAAGACAAACAATTCATAGATAGGATGTCTATGCCGGAAATATCATTCCAAATTCTCACGAAGGCAGCATGCCATCAATACACATGTTCTCTTGATCCGCAGGATATTGTTTTCATCATGCTGGAAAGAAACGACATTTCCTAATTCGATAAAAAAAAATTGACAAGTTTTCTTACTTGAAAACTTGTCAATCTCATTTGGTGCCGGCGATCGGGGTCGAACCGATACGGTGTTGCCACCACGGGATTTTGAGTCCCGCACGTCTGCCAATTCCATCACGCCGGCGTAACAAATCTTATATTACCATATTCAAGAATTTAAATCAAGAAAAAAAACCATTTACATTTCATTTTTTTTACTATATAATTTTTTTATTACCTGAAAGGAGAAAGAATAATGAGTCAACAACTAGCAACTTTAATGCCTTTAATTCTTCTAATAGTTATCATGTATTTCTTGCTGATTCGGCCGCAGAAGAAGAGGGAAAAATCCGTTGCAGCGATGAGAAATTCTGTTAAAGTCGGAGACGAGATCATCACAATCGGAGGTATTTGTGGCAAGGTTGTAAAAACCAAGGATGAGGTTCTTACAATCCAGGTCGGCGCCGACAGAGTTAAATTTGAAATCATGAGATGGGCTGTATCAAAGGTTGTTAACGAAGAATCCGCTCCTTCACCTTCCAAGAAAGCAAAACAGGAAGAACCGCAGGATGAGGATATAATTGCAGCACCAAAAAAGTCTCTTCCTAAGAGAATGAAGAAAGCAAGCGAAACAGAATCACCGACTTCAGATTATGCTCCAGAAGCATCAATTGAATCTGAAGCTGATCAAGCAGAAGCTACTGATAACAAATAATAAGATTGAACATAAACAAACCCTGCATTTTGAAACTGCAGGGTTTTTTTCTATATAGGAAGTGGCGAAGCTACTTTTTTATTGTTTTAGGATTTTACCCCCGCCTACAACGATATCGCCGTCATAGAACACTGCGGCTTGTCCGGGTGTCACCGCACGTTGTTTTTCCTTAAACTTAACAAAGACCTTGCCGTCCTCAGCTGGATAAAGAATTGCAGGAACCTCTGTCTGCTTATATCTCGTCTTCACCGTTATCTCCATCGGTTCTTTCAGCTCCGCTACTGAAATCAGGTTTACATTTCCAGCCACTAGGCTGTCCACAAAAAGATCCTCGTTTGACCCAAGCACAACCTGGTTTGTCTCGCTGTCTATACTGACAACGTACATAGGCTTCCCGAACGTTGTTCCCAATCCCTTACGCTGTCCGACGGTGTAGTGAATAATCCCCTTATGTTTTCCAAGGAAATTTCCTTCCATATCAACGAACTCACCCTCCGCCACATTAATTCCCAAGGTACGCTTAAGAAATCCTGCGTAGTCTCCGTCTTTCACAAAGCAGATATCCTGACTGTCAGGCTTTTTTGCATTGACAAAGCCCCTTTCCTCAGCTATGGCTCTGATCTCTGTCTTTTTCAAATTCCCCAGTGGAAAGATGGTTCTCGAAAGTTCCTCCTGAGACATGGTATAAAGGGCATAACTTTGATCCTTTGTGGGATCAAGCCCCTTTTTCAGCAAATATCTCCCCGTCTCCCCGTCTTTTTCAATTCTTGCATAATGGCCTGTAGCGATAAAATCATATTCCAGAAACATTGCGCGCTCTAAGAACTTTTCAAATTTGATGCTTCGATTGCACTCAATGCAGGGATTAGGCGTTTCGCCTTTTTTATAGCTTTCCGCAAACGGTATGACAACATCCCGCTCAAACTGAAGACCAAAATTATAGACATCATGGCGAAAGCCAAGGTTCTCCGCAACACTCTTTGCATCAAGCACATCCTCAAGGGAGCAACAGGACTTGGCCCGTTCGATACCAATATCCTCATTTTCAAATAATTTAAAGGTGGCCCCTGCTACTTTGTAACCCTGATCCATCAGCAATACAGCCGCAACAGAGCTGTCTACCCCGCCACTCATGGCAATTAATACCTTTGACATACGTACCTCGTTTCCATTTATTTCTGTGACCGAAATCATCATATTATTCTGTATCAAATTTCTACTTTATTTATTATAACGCATCCAAAGAATTTTTTCGACCGTCCAAATAATTAAAAATATTAATTTAATAGCGAGAATTATAGAATTTTGTCGATTGTGAAAAGATCCCCAGGGTATTATAATAGACAAAAGAGCTATACAGATAAAGAAAGGTGGATATTATTATGGCATTGAGTTGGACTGAGGATTTATCGGTAGGCATCGGCATTATCGATGAGCAGCATAGAACATGGTTTGACAAAGCAGATCAATTATTTGAAGCAGGAAAAAAAGGACAGGCAAAGGAATTTGTCGGACAGATGCTCGACTTTCTGGACGATTACACGAAAAAACACTTCAGCGATGAAGAAAAGTACATGCTCAGCATAAATTATCCCGAATATGACAGACAAAAAAACTTACATACCGCTTTCATCGGTGAACTGGCAAAACTAAAAAAAGAGTTCAATGAATCCGGCGGCAATATCTTGGTTGTACTGAATGCCAATCAAATGGTAGTTGATTGGCTTGTAAAACACATCTCCAATGAAGATAAAAAGATAGGCGCCTTCGTCAAAGCTGCGAAATAATATGGTATAAAAAGGAAGCTGAGTATGCTTAGCTTCCTTTTTATTTTAAGTACATTTTTATTAAGTACGTTCAGGCGGCAGATTTCTATTGGTCGGTTCTGACTAAAAATTCCTGTATTCCGCTGGAGTATGGTGCAATGTCATATTGCTGGAAGTAGATCATAATTCCTTCCGGAGTCACATAGAAGCTTTGCGGATTAAATGTCTCCGCAACAAGCTTGGAATAATCGTCAAAATACCAGTCTTCTCCTTTTGCAAGGTGTTCTTTGATTTGCCCATCAATCTGATTTAGTATGTTTTTTTGCACTTGTTCCCAGTCACTCCTGTTTCCATAAAGGGTATACAGGCAGCCTGTCATAACATTCCAGGTGTCTGAGGTACGCAAGGTGTTCCCATGTGCCCCTCCGCTGAATATATATTTATCCTGGTACAAGCTGATACAACAATCCTGATTATAAGTAATATGAAAGACTACCATCGCTTCGTGCATTGGAAATGGATAATTCTCTTTCAGCGAAAAATCATACTGTTCCGAAGCATCCCGATAATTTACTGTTTCAAATTCTTTTTGCAGGTCCTCCGCCTTGCACTGGTACCAGCAATTGATCTGATCCAGCTGATTTTGATATTGGCTATGAATGAACTTCGGGTATTCTATCTTATAGTGCAGTACCGGTACACCTTTGTGTTTCATAGTACGCTCAAGGGTGACCTTTTCAACTGTTACAGGCTCACAACTCATAAGTAACGCCTCCTTTATGACAGAGTATGGCAATGGAAACTGATATGTGACGATGCCATCGCAAAAGAAAGTTCAGAATGAGATTGCTTGATTCGATTAATAATATGAAAAACAGGTATTATTTATGAAAAGGACAAAGGAAGGCAGATTTTCAAATCGGCACTTCCCTAAGGTGGTGTATTATGAATAAATTGACAAGAAACCGCGTCCTAAGCTCAAGCTTAGTGTCTGTCGTATCATTTATATTGCTGTATGCAGGCGTCCGTTTTGTTCTGGATCATCAGATTTCTTTTAACAATATTCTTGCATATGCAGGCTTTTCCCTGCTGATTGGTGTGATTGCCTCCATGTTGTACCTTTTTCGTCCCAAACTATCGCTTAGCATATTCTTAGCAGGACTGTTAGTCGGATTTGTGTCTATGTATCGAGCCTTTCTTGCAGATGGAAGCGGCTGGGGAGATCTTGCCGGGCTCATATCCTTATTTTTCTTTGTAATTCTTGGGTTGATAACGGGCCTGATCGTTCAGCTTGCATACCATCTCTATGAGAAATTTGTAAAATAGCGTATCCTATGCCGGTTCAGCTCATTCAAAACGGATCTTATCTAATTTTTGATCCGTTTTTTTGCAATCAATCTTTACACCGTAAAGATTCTGTGATAGTATCTTGACAGCGTAAAGATACTATCACAGAATACACCCTTTGGAGAGGTGCCTCAAAGTTTATAAGGGATTCTCTAATAATAGGAAGGAGAAATCGTAAATGAAAGAAACCCAATATCACCATGGTAATTTACGAAGTGAGCTGATAGAAGCCGGAATCGAGCTGATGAATGAAGTAGGGCCGAAAAAGTTTTCCCTGAGAAAGGTTGCTGCGAAATGTAATGTCAGTCACGCCGCGCCATATAGCCATTTTTCTGATATTGAAGCGCTCACTGCAGCTATGGGCGAGCATGTAACCAGTCAGTTCACAAAGAAACTGTTTGAAGCAATCCAAGGCAAAGAAGACTGCAATGCGTCAATTGGTCTACTAGGTCAGGCATATATTGATTTCTTTATTGAACATCCGCAATATTTCTTGTTCTTATACCATTATTCCGGAACTACGATCGATTTGGACAGTGAGAGTCCCGAGGATTATCCTCCCTTTGTCCTATTCAGAAATACCGCTTATGCCCTGTTCCGTGAAAAGGAACTCCCGGAGGATCAATTTAAGGAGCAACTGATTATACTATGGGCTATGGTTCATGGCATTGTTTCCCTGCTCACAACGGAAGGAATCAAATACTCAGGTGATTGGAGCAAGATCTTTTCCTCAATGATAACGCAAAAATAGGCTTAGGAAATTTCCTCAACCATTTGTGCATCAACTATAAAAGCAGCAATCATTAGGTATGAAAATAATAAAAGGAGACTTTTGTATGAAAATGATCATTCATGATCTAGATCCTGCGGTGTTCAATGCCCTTATGCTGCAGGTGACCCAGGATACCATCGTATTAACGGATAACGGGCATATGAAACCCTGCATCGGCTGCTTTGGCTGCTGGATCAAAACCCCCGGTATCTGTGTCAGAAAAGACGGCTATGAAAACCTCGGCAAAATGTTGTCGCAATGTGATGAAGTAACGATCATCAGTAAATGTATTTACGGAAGCTACAGTCCTTTTATCCGAAATGTTTTGGATCGCAGCATCCCCTACCTTTTGCCCTATTTCACATCAAAAAATGGTGAAACCCATCACCAGAGACGATATAATCACTCATTTGCTTTCACAGTGCATTTTTACGGCAAGGATCTCACCGAAGCAGAGCGTGAAACCGCTAAAGAATTGGTTGCAGCCAATGGAGTTAATTTCTACAGCTCAAAAGAAAAAGTATTTTTCTATGATCGAATGGAATCAATGAAAGGAGCGCTTGGATGAAAATTGCTTTGATAAATGGCAGTCCAAAACCCGGAAACAGCAATTCGGGTATTCTGCTGGACAAAATAGAGCCACTGCTGAACGAAGGAAATGAGCTAACCTCACTCTCCACTTCCGGGAAAGAATTTACCCCCGATCAGTACCGCTCCCTTTGTGAAATGGATGTCCTTCTTTTTGCCTTCCCCTTATATATCGATGCCCTTCCCTCTCATTTATTCAGAATCATCATTGAACTTGAGCGCTATATGAAAGAATACAAGGATAAGGAAATCCGCGTTTATGTCATTGTAAATAATGGATTTTATGAAGGTCATCAGTGTCACATCGCAATGAAAATCATGGAGAATTGGTGTAAGCGGTCCGAGCTTTCCTTCTGTGGCGGAATTGGTCAAGGCGCAGGGGAAATGATAGGAGCCACCTCCAATGTACCTTTTGGTCATGGCCCCTTAAAAGACTTGAGTAAAGCTATGTCACAGATTGCGGATCATATTACAAGTGGTACAAAAGGACAGAAACAAATGCTCTCTCCCAACGTTCCACGTTTTTTCTGGAAGATGATGGGGACACATTTTTTCTGGAATACCTCTGCAAGAAAAAATCATCTGAAACGAATAGATATCCTACGGCAGTTATAAATCAGCGCTTCCCTAATGCTTTCGCCAATTTAAAAGCATGGAAGAGTGAATGATGACCGCAACAGAGCCTGCATTATGTACTAAAGCGCCCAGTACCGGATTCAAAAGTCCTGGTATCGCCAGCGCGATTGCTGCAAAATTCAAAAGCAAGGAAGCCGCAATATTAATATGGATCGTTTTTGTGGTTTTCTTTGCAAGATGCAGCAGATGGGGGATTTCCTTGATGTCATCTCCTACCAGTACAATATCAGCCGCATCGATTGCGATATCGCTTCCAATGCCTCCCATAGCAATTCCAACCTGAGCTGCTTTTAGTGCCGGAGCATCATTGATGCCGTCTCCAACCATGCAAATCGCTTCGCCCCTGGCAGTAAAATTGGCAATAGCATTGAGTTTATCCTCGGGCAGAAGATTGGAATGGAGATCGGTGATTCCGACACTTCCTGCTATATGCGCCGCTGCCTGTGTTGCATCCCCTGTAAGCAGAACGGTTTTCATTCCGCTATTTTGAATTTGTTTTACTGTGATTGCTGCATCTGGCCTCAAGGTGTCAGAAAGAACAACATAACCGGCTGTAATTCCGTCAATTCCAAGGTAGATTACAGTGGACCCATCCGCCCGCTCACCTTCGGCTGATTCAGATATTTCACCACCGAAGAAGATTCCATTCTCTGACAGCAAAGCTTCGTTACCGGCATAGACCTTCGTTCCGCCGATTTCTCCGTATACACCTCTGCCTGGGATCATACAAAAGCTTTCCGGTGCATCCGGTTTTTTTCCTTTTTCCCTCTTGTAGTAGGATACAATTGCTTTTCCCAGCGGATGCTCTGAAAGGCTCTCTGCAGAAGCAGCAATTTCAAGCAGCTCTTCTTCGGAAATGGAAACAAAGCTGCGTATTTTGGTTACAGCAGGATGACCGTGAGTCAGTGTACCGGTTTTATCAAAGGCGATCCGCTTCACCTTAGCAAGACGTTCCAGCGCATCCCCCTGCCGGATTAAGATCCCATATTTTGTAGCATTCCCTATGGAAGCCATGATGGCGGTGGGCGTTGCCAGCACCAATGCGCAAGGACAAAAGACAACAAGTATAGTTACGGCACGTATGACCTCACCGGTGAACAGCCATGTTGCCACAGCGGTCAGCAATGCGAACACGACGATCCAGGTGGCCCAACGATCTGCAAGACCTACAATCTTAGCCTTTCCTGCATCCGCAGATTCCACCAGACGGATCATTCTTTGCAGCGAGCTGTCTTCCCCAACCTTCAGTGCTCGCATCTCAAAGGTTCCAAACTGATTAACCGTTCCACTGGATACTTCATCCCCCTCACCTTTATCAACGGGAAGAGACTCTCCTGTCATTACAGACTGATCCACCGAGGTCTGACCTTTTGTAATCACGCCGTCTACCGCAATGGTTTCTCCCGCAAGTACTCTCAAGGTATCCCCCAACCTTATCTGCTCTGCAGGCATAATCATTTCCTCTCCGTTTCGGATGACTCTTGCCGTTGCCGGTGTGAGGCTGACAAGTTTTTCAATGCCTGCTCTGGCCTTTGCAACGGTCCTTTCTTCCAGATAGGCTCCAAGTGCCATGATTAGGGCAATCTCACCAGCTGCAAAACGTTCCCCGATTATAATAGCGGCAACAAGAGCAATGGAAACAAGCACGTCGGCTTTGATATCAAATTCAGTGACAAGTCCGATGACAGCGCCTTTTATAATCGGCACTCCGCAAAGGAAAATTGCAACCCATGCAGTGTCGAAAGGCAACATTCTAAAGTCAAATAAGCTAATTATTACAGCGATAAAGGATATTCCAATAAAAAATGGAGTCCGCTTTTCTTCGTTCTGAATCATTTGGATCAAGTTATCATTCCTTCCTTTTATACCCCATGGGGTATACATATTTACAGGCCAATTATACCCCTGGGGGTATGAGGTGTCAATAAAAAAAGTGGCTGCCGCCACTTCCTTAGAATAATATTTAAGTCATTCTTGAAAATTGTTCCACCGCTTTGGCAAATTCAGAGATCGTCCTGTCTGCATCCCCATGTTCTATCCCCTCACGGACGCAATGATTCAAATGTCCCTCTAAAATTACCTGACCAACCTTGTGGAGTGCTCCTTTCGCCGCATTCAGCTGTATCAGAACATCCTCACAGGGAACATCTTCATCAACCATTTTATCGATGGCACGAAGCTGTCCCATGATCTTATTCAATCGTCTATGCAAATTGTCCGCATCCATACATTGGCGCATCTTATCACCCACTTTCTGATTTCATGATACCCCCATGGGTATGGGATCAGTATATCATACCTCGAATACAAATCAAACTGGTTTCGCGTATTCTAGGTTCATCGTATTCTAAAAAATTGGTGCAAATATGCTGACTAAATTCTGCTAATCCTTTTTAGAATTCTTTTTCTTGCGAGATAAAGATAAACCCCCAAAGCCACTGATCACAGCAATATAAAAACCAAAGTCGTACCACCATCCGGTATTCATCGGTTCGTATACCCTTATCCCATTTTGAAATAAGCCCAAGATCAGAGAAATCGGTGCAATCCAGCCATGCCAGACTCCCCAGAAAAATCCTGCAGGCTTATCCGGCGTATACGTTCCATCTCCCGGAATACAGCCTGTCATTGTAAAAATCATAACCGCACAAAGAATTCCAAGTATCATAATTTTTTTCTTCATACGCTACCCCCTCTTTTCATTCCGCCAATGGCATTATATGATTCTAATCATTTTATTCTATCCTGAATCACCAACGAATATTTTTTTCCATAACATAGTTCTTAAAGAATACCCCTCTGCGTTCAACACTTTGTTCTTTGATTACCTGATACCCTCTTTTTTCAAAGAAAGGCTTTGCGGTTATCGAGGCATGAGTCGTAAAGCATCTTGAAGAGTTCCGGCTTTCCAGTTGATTACAGAGTGCTTCAGCAATGCCCTTGCGCTGGTGATCTTTATGAACGAAGAGACGATCTAGATATCCGCTTTTATCCATATCACCAAAGCCCACAATCATGCTGCCCGCTATGGCAACCAATGTATCATGTTCAAGGAATGATCGGTTCCATACGTCGAGATCCAAATCGCCGGAGGCCCATGCATCAATCTGCTCTTTGGTATAATCTCTTATATTGACTGAGTGTACTGTTCGGTGAAATAATTCCGCCATCTCGTTGCAATCTGATGGCAGATACTCTCTGATTTCCATAAACAATCCCCTTTAAGTATTTCAATGTATCCATCCGACAACAAAATCAGAGGATTTCGTTTCATTTATTCATTATACCATTATCTTACCAGGATGGATAGAGAATGATATACCAAAAGGCTACCAATCAATCCTGCTGCAGCTGGCGCAATTCCTCCCGAAACCACTGACATTTTCTGCTTCATCCAAAGGTAAAGTCTGTCGAATTGATCTCTCGCTCTCATATAAACAATATATAAAAAGATCAACGGCAAAGAATAGATCGTATTATACACCAGCAGCAAACCCGTAAGCTCTCCCAGCGACAGCTGATACTGAAACAGAATTCCTAAAAAAGCGAAGTAAGGCAAAGCCGTTAATAGTTCCGATATCGTTGCAGCGATTCCAAGCACCACCAGTGCAATGGGAGAAACGGACTTAATCTTTTTCGCAGCTGCCTCTTCAGCAGATGGCCGCTCCCTTTCTTCCGAAGCCGAACGCAGCTGTAGTTTCAGCTTCTGGATTCTTTGATTTTGAATGAGCCAGCAGCACAACATGAGAAAAGTAATTCCAAGCATCAATTCTGCTGCAAACAAATGTGTTCCAAACCCTGCGATGAGTTTCTCAGCAAAGCTCCCAAAGACGGCAAGCAGTCCGTAATAAGCCAAATATCCGCTTGCCAGGTTAGTCAGTGCAATGGATAGAATGAAATACCAGATGTGCTGCGGTTTTCTTACCATGCCCTGCAGTACAAACTGCTGCGTGATAGCGATTGGATTCAAGCTGTCTGCTGCACTTGTTAAAATAGTAGATAGAAATAATCCGAGCATTTTGTCCTCCTTTTTCTCAAACGTACGATCGTTTGATCAAAACGGCAATCTCTTCCCGTTTTAGTTTATTTCAGTAAAAAAAATAAGCCCAGGAGTCATGTTAAACTCCTAGGCTTTTATCCCTCCGTGTACACAATTTTGTATCAATTGTGCGTTTTCTCTCGGACCAGTCTAATATTACTATTACGGAACCCTAGAAAACAATTTTTTTATTCAATTCATTTAAGCTTAACAGAGAAATGCTGTGCAGTCAAATCTATTTTCTGGAATATGATTTCAAAGAGCCTTCATTTTCCGATTATGTCCATCATGAAACCAGACCTCATTTAAGATGCGGACTCCTGTTTCTATCTCCGCCTCTGAAAGACTGCTATATCCGATCAGTACCTGATTCCCTTTTGCTCTGCTGTAGTCTGCATAATATCCGGATACCGGATATACCTTGATGCCTGCTGCAAGGGCTGTACTGATCAACTCCCCCTCCTTCATTCCATTTTTCACTTCGAGAATAATGTGTAGCCCGCCGTTCCTGCCGTAAATCCTCACCTTTTCGCCCATGCTGGTATGAATGGCGCTGATCAGCGTATCATGGCGCTTTTTATTGATCACATTGATTTTCCTAAGATGCCTTACCCAATGCCCTTCCTTCATAAAAATGCTCATGATCTTTTGCTCCAGCCAGGGCACACAGCAGTTGTATCTGCCAAAAGAAAGACGATACTCCTCCATCAATGCAGCAGGCAATACCATAAAACTAAGCCGCATCCCCGGTGCAAAAGCCTTGGAAAAGGTATTGATATAGATGACCCTCCCTTTCCGGTCCATTGACTGCAGAGACGGAATCGGTTTACTGTTATACCGAAGTTCACTGTCATAATCATCCTCGATGACAAATGCATCGTTTTGCTCCGCCCATTCGATGAGAGCAAGTCTTTTATTTACAGGCATCACCACTCCTGTAGGGAATTGATGGGAGGGAGTTACATAGACTGCTTTCGCTCCTGACTTCTCAAGTATTTCAAGAGTAATTCCATCCTTGCCAACATCTACGGGAATAATACCTAGACCGTGGTTTCGGAATGTATGTCTTACGGTATCGTAACAGGGCTCTTCAAGCGCAATTTCCGCTGTATGCTTCATCATCAATTGACTGATCAGGCTGATGCAGGCGGGCATACCGGAGCAGAGGATAATCTGCTCCGGTGTGCACCTTACGCCTCGGGAAGCATAGAGATATTTCATAATCTCCTGTCTGAGTTCCGGCTCCCCAATTCTGTTGTTATAGGCAGAAATGTTAGTGATCTCAGAAGAGAGCAGAATCTGATTCATGATTCTCCGGTAGGTTCTAATCGGAAAATCAGCAAACTCCAGCCGCCCATACTGAAACGATATTTGGATCTCAGCCGTCCCCTGCTCGTTTTTCTCTTCTTCAGACACAATATGTTCATCACGGTAATGATAATCGTGATGAGGATTGTCATAGATCAGATTGGATTGAATTTTTTCAACCCGATAACCGCTGCAGGCCTTGCTGGATAGATAGCCTTCAGAACAGAGCTGATGATATGCGCTTTCTACGGTATTTCTGCTCACTTGCAGCTGCTTTGCCATACTCCTTGTTGAAGGCAGTGTACTGTTTTCTGCTAGCTTACCCATTAGGATCTGCTCTTTCAGCTGATCATAGATTTGTTCATATAAGGCTTGTTTTGATTCCTTCTGTAGTATCAGCATACCGCTTATATTCCCCTTTTTCCCGCTTCTTCTCAGCAGTCTTGCTTATGTATGTGCCTTCAGTAATGTTTTTATATCCCTTTTTGATGATGAGACCTTTGATATATTCAGTGTGTGGACATCGATCGTGGTGGTAATTGTCCGTAACCATACAGGAGGACAGATGAACCGCTACCTCATCCTTTGTCACATCGGTTTTCCGAAGCTTGTTTGAAAAATGCTCCATTCTGGCCGCCAGACCTGCACCGCAGCAACCCCCGCAGGTGATTGCAATATATCTGACTCCGTCATCATACCCCTGAAATACGTCATCTCTGTTGTAGAATCCGTTTGTACATGCGAAACCGCTGCACCTTTGTCTGGCAATCTCGCATTGAATAATAAATACATATTTTGCTTCCGATTTTGTTTCCATGATTCAGCCTCCTGATTCCTATTGAATATGATCCTCTTGGTTTTAACGATACTGGTTCAATAAATGATAAGTTAAATTGTCAACTAGTATTAACAGCATTTTACGCCTAATCTGGAATGATTACTAGAGCCAGTTATTTATATTTTGATAGGGCCAATTTATATGATTATGAAATTGATTGAATCCACCCAATCTATATGTTACATTGACAGTATCTAATAAGACAGCGGCTTTCATTCGAAATTTACAGCATTAAGGAAAACTGATCATCAATTTGATACAAGGCATTTTTTCTGAGGAGGCTTGCCCATGAACAGTATGGAAAGAGTTGAAAGCAGACTAGCAAAACTTCCTGTCGACCGTGTTCCAAATCTAAACATTATCATGCAGTTTGCAGCCAAGTATATCAATATCCCATATGGAAAGTACTGTACAGATTACAGATATCTCGTGGAAGGAAACCTAACCTGCTGCCGAGACTTTGGGATTGATATGGTTAGTGCAATCTCAGATCCCTTTCGGGAAACCGCAGGGTTTGGAGGTACAGTCATCATACTCGAGGACGATGTTCCCCGCTGTACCGATCCTTATATAAAAAATTATGAAGATGTTAAAAAGCTGAAAACCATCGATCCCGCATCGTCAGAAAGAATGTGTGACCGTCTCAAGGCAGTTTCTCTCTATCAACAGGAATGCAATGGTGAAATTCCGATTCTTGGCTGGGTAGAAGGCGCATTTGCCGAGGCAAATGATCTCAGAGGAATGTACCAGCTCATGTATGATATTAAGAAAAATCCTGATTTCATCAATGAACTGGTAGAAATCTGTCTGGAACAAAGCATCCTATTTGCGAAAGCGCAAATCAAAGAAGGAGCACAATGGATTGGTATCGGTGATGCAGCCGCTTCCCTCATTAGTCCTAAATTTTACAAGGAGGTCGTTCTTCCTGCAGAGCAAAAGCTTATCAAAGTGATCCATGAAGCCGGAGCGAAGGCAAAACTGCATATCTGCGGTAATACTACGGCGCTGCTCGACCAGATGGCAGGTAGTGGCGCTGAAATCATCGATATCGATCATCTTGTGGATTTGAAGACCGCTGTAGAAGCCATCAGAGGGAAGGCCCTCGTCTGCGGCAACTTTGACCCGGTATCTGTGCTTCTCGACAGCGATCCCGAAACGGTCAAGGAGCATGTCCGGAACAGTCTCATCATTGGAGGTGCGGATCTTATCATGAGTGCAGGCTGTGAAGTTCCCAAATATACACCCCCTGAGAATTTAAAAGCTGTATTCGAAGCGTTGACAGAGCAGCTATAACATCCAAAAAAATACAAAAATACCAAAACGCCATTGAATACCTCCAATGGCGTTTTGATTGGAATCAATTGTGTGGGGAAATTATGCCAGTAACGGCTGATTTCCTGGATACAATTAAGCTTCCTTGCTAGCAAGGTGATTGTTTAATTTTCCGATAAGGTCTTCCACCTCAACACCGTGTACCATGCAGGCTTCTTCCAGGCTCTCCGCGGAAGAAGACGGGCAGCCAAGGCAATGCATTCCCATTTCTAAAAAGTATGGAGCTGTGGTTCTGTCCGCATTGAGAATCTCTCCGATCAATGTGTTCTTTGTTACTGTAAAACTCATGTTATGTCCCTCTTTCTTTCTGTGATCTATTCGTATTTTAATGGTTCCCTTATTTATTGAATGGTTATTTTCCCAAACCCCCAGTCAATCTCTTCTTATCCCTGAAAGCAAAACTACTTACTTATCCCTGAAACGGCAGCAGTCCGCTTACTTGCTGTGAAAAGACGTGTTCAACCCTTGGCATGGATATCCCAATGGTCTCTTTCAGGACATCTTCCACCGTTTCGACCGCAATGACCGTCAGCTGTTCTTTTACTTCCTCCGGTACATCCTTTAGATCGGTGACATTGTCCTTTGGAATCAAGACCTTCGTAATTCCAGCGCGCTGTGCTCCCAGCAGTTTTTCCTTGAGTCCGCCAATGGGAAGCACTGCCCCTCTCAGGGTAATTTCTCCCGTCATAGCTATTTTCGAATCAACTTTAATCCCTGTTACCAGTGATGCGAGTGCTGTGAAGAGCGCAATCCCTGCAGAAGGCCCATCCTTTGGAACGGCACCTGATGGTACGTGAATGTGAAGATCCCTCTCCTTAAAGTTGATTGAGTTCAGCGGAAGTCTCGATTTCAGCAAGCTCAAAGAAATTCTTGCGGATTCCTTCATCACATCACCAAGCTTTCCGGTCAGCATTACTTCACCGCTTCCCGGCATATCCGTCGCTTCTATAAATAAGATTTCGCCACCGACAGGTGTCCACGCAAGTCCAGTCACAACACCGGGCGGATTATCTGTCTGGGCTTTATCGTGTCTTGAAACCTGTTTGCCCAGTAGTTCTTCCAGCTGATCCATCTTGACTTTGTACGGAAGCTCTACCTTGTTGGATACAATCTTCTCCGACGTAACTCTTGCCAGTCCGGCAAGCTGTTTTTTAAGGCCTCTGACGCCTGCTTCAAGGGTATAATCACTGATGATCTTCTTAAGAACTTCATCTTCTACCACAAGATGCTCCGGTGTAAGTCCGTGCTCTTCCAATACCGCAGGCACCAGATGATCCTTTCCGATATGGAACTTTTCATCAATGGTATAGCTTGAGATCTGGATTACTTCCATTCTGTCAAGCAGCGGTGCTGGAATACTTTCCGTCGAATTTGCTGTTGCGATAAAAAACACATCTGACAAATCATATGGAAGATCAAGGTAATGATCTGTAAAGGTATTGTTCTGCTCTGGATCCAGTACCTCCAGCAATGCGCTGGCAGGATCTCCGCTGTATCCCCCTGTCATAAGCTTATCAACTTCATCCAGAATCATAACCGGATTGGTCTCTCCCGCTTTCTTGATGCTCTGTATAATTCTGCCCGCCATAGCACCGATATAGGTTCTGCGGTGTCCCCTGATCTCTGCTTCATCCCGGATGCCTCCCAGACTAAGCCTTATATATTTTCTTTCGAGGGCTTCTGCAATGCTCTTCCCAAGGCTTGTTTTCCCTGTACCGGGAGGACCTACCAAGAGTAGAATGGAACCTTTTTTGTCCTTCTTCAGCTGCATGACAGCCAGATGCTGAATGATTCTGTCTTTGACTTTATCTAAGCCAAAGTGCTGTTCGTCAAGAATTCGTCTTGCTTCGCCGAGGTTTACCGGTTTTGGTTCGGATTTTTTCCACGGCAGCTGTACCAGGAGATCCAAATAATTGCGGATCACGTTGTACTCAGGGCTATTTGAGCTTTGCGACTGGAGTTTATCCAGTTCTTCAAGGGCTGCACTCTTAACTTCCGGAGGCATTTGTGCTTCTTCAATTTTGCTTTGATAATCCGTCTCCTTCTTTCCTTCCGGCTTCCCTTCATTCAATTCATCTTGAATCACTTTCAGCTGCTCTTTCAGCACGGTTTCCCGATAATGCTTGTTCGCTTTTTCAGAGAATTTCTCAGCAAGCTGGATCTGCAGCTCGATGGCTTCCTTCTGCTTCAGAAGATGATCCATGAATCGCAGGCTTTTTTCTTTAATCGAAGGAGTTTCTAAAAGTCCATACTTTTCCTCATTGGAAAGAGGTAAAAATTGAGCCAGATAGACGATGAGAGAATTCAGCTCCTTAAATTCATCGACGATTTTGATGTAATGCTCTCCACCGGTAAATTTATCACTGATTTCCCGTGTGACCTTTTTCATATACTCCAGAATTTCGTCTCTGCTTTGATCGGTGAGATCCTGATCTTCCGGGCTGACCTGATATTCTGCAAAGATGGTATCATTTTCAATCTTTAGCTCTTTTATCTCCACCCGGTCTTCTATTTTAATGGATAACTGAAATCCTCTGTCTGTCTTTTCAATTCCATTGATATGAAATGAAACGCCGATTTTGTGGAAGTCCTCTTCCTGCGGAAACTTAT
This sequence comes from Clostridiales bacterium, assembly GCA_015243575.1. Classification (NCBI taxonomy): domain Bacteria; kingdom Bacillati; phylum Bacillota; class Clostridia; order Peptostreptococcales; family Anaerovoracaceae; genus Anoxybacterium; species Anoxybacterium hadale. The sequence continues at coordinate 1,078,888 of CP042469.1, read as the reverse complement.
TACTAAAATTCTGTTTTAGCGGCAGCGCAATGTTTGCAGTATCATCCTCCTCAAGACGCAGTAGCTGCTCTGCACTAAGCTTGCTTACTCTCAGCACTGAGGTTACTCCCGGAAGCAAAACTGTATTTGAGACAGGAATTACAATTCCCTTTTTGCTGTTCTCTTCAAAATTTATCATGGTATCCCCTTTCCGCATTCATAAGTGAATGCTCATTTAATATATCTTGAAATATTTGCGAGATTTCCTGTGTTTAGTTTTCACAAAATATCCCGCATTAACTGCTTAAGCTAATTCCTTTTTTGGTTTTTTCTACCCTTGTCTTTTGATTCACACAGGTTCTAATCGCAAAATACATTCATTATTCTAATGTTAATTTCAAATCGAGCGAACTATTCTGCCAATAAAGCATCCTGAATCATGGTGATCATTTCTCTCAGCAAATCCGATCGCTCGGCGTCGCTTCTTCGATTGTCAACTGCAATGGCTTTCACAGGATAGAACATGATGGCCAGTAAGTTGTCATTGCTGTAGTTCTTGATAATACGGCTGTTTTTCATCTCAATGATCAGATCATTGATGTTGCAGATGCCCTTGATTTCAGAACATCCGTTCGCAAGAGACGGACAATTTGAAAACTGTTCCACAAAACTGAAGATCTCTCTGTTTTCTCTAATATAGCTGTAATAGCTGCGGATCAATATCTCCAGAATTTGAGGGCCGGCCATACCCCGGTTCACCCTGTCCAGAAGGTACTCGTAAATCTCCTCTGCACATTCATTGTATATGTTATGCAGCATGATTTCCTTATTTTCAAAATAGATATAGACCGTGGCCGGCGACACACCCGCCATCTTCGCTATTTTGGAGATGGAAGTACCATGAAAGCCTTCCTGGAGAATCAGCTTCACCACTGCTTCTTTTATGCTTTTTTCCTTCTCATCATCTTTTTTTCTCATGTTAACACCTCTAAATAAATATATAATAAACGATCATTCATTTAATGTCAATATGCTTTTTATGCCAAAAGTAAAACAGTAGTTTTATATCAGTCAAAAGAATATTGATATATCATATGTGCTATAATCGTAATATCTTTGGATGTGGATGGGAAAAGGTGACGCCTGAAATAGACCAGCTTCCTTTCAAGGGCAACACCGTCATAGGCAATGATGTTTGGATTGGTCAATATGTTACCATCATGCCAGGAATTAAGGTTGGTGATGGTTCCATTATTTCTGCTAACTCTACTGTAACAAGAGATATAGAACCGTACACGATTTATGGTGGTAATCCAGCTAAATTTATAAAGAAGCGATTCAGCGATGAAAAAGTCGAGCTTTTACGAAAGCTTCAATGGTGGAACTGGGACGATGAAAAGTTATTTCATCATCTTGAAAAGCTAACATCGAAAGCAGGCCTAGATCAATTAACGGAAACTGGGTTCGCTCAATTAACGGAATAACAAACAGGCAAGCCTATCTTCTGTAAGCTTGCCTGTATTGCAGTTTGGATCGATATCCTCTTAGAGTTCAATTGTTTGATTGCCATTGCAGCTATAAGGTCAGAAATAGCTGCTCATAGCTCCATTCCGATTTGAATGATTTTTTTCGCCATCTCTGCCTGCTTGCAATTCTTGCAGAGCATCTCCAGTTCCCCTTGGCTGTTACCGCATTTCTGACGGAGATACTTCTGTTCCGCCTTCGTCATAAAATATCGACCGCAGCAATTACACCGAATCAGTTGAAATTCTTTGTTCCAAATCGTCCTTATTCCGCTCTGTTCGTCAATCTTGATGCATTCTGTTGGACAGACATAGGCACAAGAGCCGCAGCCGATACAAGCGGTTGAAGGCTCGTCATAAGGTGTGGAGACCTTCTTCGTAATTCCGCGGTTCACCGTAGCAATGGCATTACATCCAAGTTCAGCGCAGGCTTTCACGCATAGACCGCAGAGAATGCAATGATTACCATAATCCTTAGTAAAGCGTATTTCGTCACCGCTGCCGTATTCCTCGGCTAGATTTGCGATTGCAGCGTTTTCCGGTACTTCTGCTGCAAGCAATCCGATGAGGACTTTTCTCATTTCCCTGATCTCTTCCGTCTCTGTCTCGGCTTCCAAATCCTTCATCACAGGATAGATACATGAGGTTACGATCTTCTTCCGTCCGTTTTCCCTGACTTCTGCAATACATAACCTGCAGGCTGCCTGGCCTCTGAGAGATTCATGATGACATAGATGAGGAATGACAATTCCATTTCTCTGTGCAATATCCAGCAGAAATTCCCCTTTATCTGCCTTGCATTCCTTTCCGTTTATGATTACGTTCAATTTTTCCATCGATCTCACCTCACCCTTACCGCTTTGAACCTGCAGCGATCAATGCAGTTGCCGCACTTGATGCATTTTCCCTGATCGATCACATGCGGCTGTTTCAAGCTCCCTTGTATCGCATCAGGAGCACAGCCTTTCTTGCAAAGTCCACAGCCGATGCAAAGCTCCTGATCAATCATAAACTCCGTCAGTGGCTTACATACTCCCGCTCTGCATCTTCCCTCTGTAATGTGCTCCAGATATTCATCTTTAAAATACTTCAATGTACTCATCACTGGGTTAGGTGCCGTCTTCCCTAACCCACATAGAGATGCCTGCTCAACTGTGTGAGCAATTTCCGTAAGCAGGTCCAGATCCTGCAGCTGACCTTTTCCCTCACAGATATCAGTGAGAATTTTCAGCATCTGCCGGATTCCTTCCCTGCAGGATACACATTTTCCGCAGGATTCCTCAGCAAGAAAGGAGACATAGTACCTGGCAAATTCCACCATACAGGTTCTTTCATCGGTGACAATCATGCCGCCGGAACCCATCATGGAGCCTGCAGCTTCCAGGGTGTCAAAATCTACCGCAAGGTGGAGCAGTTCCTTTGGAATACAGCCTCCGGACGGTCCCCCTGTCTGAACAGCCTTAAACTCCTTATCGCCTGTGATTCCGCCACCAATTCCAAAGATTAGCTCCTCCAGCGTAATACCCATAGGAACTTCCACAAGGCCGGTATTTTTTACCTTTCCCACAAGAGAGAATACCTTTGTTCCCGCATTCTGAGGGCTTCCAATCTCATTAAACCAACTGCTTCCATTCTGAATGATGACCGGAATATTCGACCAAGTTTCCACATTATTTAAGACGGTTGGCTGTCCCCAAAGACCGTATTCAGCAGAGCGGATATATTTTGCCCGTGGTTCTCCGACTCTGCCTTCGATGGATGCCATCAGTGCAGAGGACTCGCCGCAAACAAAAGCACCCCCGCCTCTGACAATTTCAAGATCAAAGCTGTGCTCGCTCCCTAAAATATTGTCTCCGAGAAAATGATGCTCTTTAGCCTGCTCAATGGCCTTATGCATGTTTTCCAAAGCCAAGCCGTATTCATCCCGGATGTAGATATATCCATGATGAACACCTAGCGCAACAGCTGCGATAATCATGCCTTCCAGTACCGTATGAGGATCTCCCTCCATAACACTTCGATCCATGAATGCGCCAGGATCACCTTCATCTCCGTTGCAGATGATATATTTAGGCTCTCTTTTGATTTTGTAACAGGTCTCCCATTTGATTCCGGTGGGGAAACCTCCCCCGCCTCTTCCCCGCAGACCAGAGGCTTTCATTTCGCTGATGATATCCTCTGGTGACAGTTCAAAAACAGCTTTCCTTAAAGCTGCGTAGCCGCCGGCATCCACATAGTCCTGGATCTGGCTGGGATCAATCTCACCAATGTTACGGAGCGCGATTTTCGTCTGTTTCTTAATAAAGTCCGAATCCTTATGAGAGCGAATTCTCTGCTTTGATACTACATCAAGATAAAGCAGCCTCGGTATCTCCTCTCCCTTTATCACGGTTTTTTCTACGATTTCTACCACATCCTCCGGCTTGACATGATAGTATGCAATATCATCCGGCTCAATTTTAACAATGGGTCCTCGTTCACAAAGTCCGTTGCAGCCGGTGGCTTTCACATAGGGAACGACTTCGATATCGAGTCTTTGCGCTTCAATTTCTTTCCGCAAGGCCCCCAGTACCTGATTGCTTCCATTGGCCAAACAACCCGTTCCGCAGCACACTTTAACTGTTTTGTTATACATTGGCTTCACCCTCCCTGTTGAGGTTCAAATCATCCTTCGGAACTTCAGAGTTTTCTCTATAACCGTCAAGAATGTAGGATAAGTCCTGCGGCGTTAATTTGCCGTGGTATTCGCCGTTGACCACCATCACCGGTGCAAGAGCGCAAGCACCAAGGCAATTGACGGTTTCCACAGAAAAAAGCCCATCCGCAGTGATTTCCCCTGCCTCGATCCCCAGCAGCTTCTGGAGCTCAGAGAGGATGACCATGGAAGAGCGGATATGACAGGCTGTTCCGTCACAGACCTTGATGACATATTTTCCTTTCGGATTCAAACTCAATGCTTTATAAAAGGTAGCCATACTGTAAAGCTGGCTGAACGGGACGTTCAGGTATTCTGATAGTTCTATCATCGCTTCCTTCGGTATGTAATTAAAGGCTCTTTGGATGTCCTGCATAACTGCGAGAGAAAAACGCCGCTCCGCAGGATATTTTATGATAATCTCCTTGATCCTTTGTTCGTTTTCCATTGTTCCGCCCCCTTAAACCGGCGTCTTGAAAGGGCGCCGTTCGATTCACCTAACTGCCATTCTTATCTTTTCATAGTATTTGCATATTTTTTATAGCTTCTGCTTATTCATCCTCAGATCCTGATTTTATTCCTTCATAACCTCCATTCGATGACTGTAAACGCTGAGGACATGAATTCCATCCTCTTGTTCGGCAAATCTGACCCAATAGGTTACATATTTGATCCTATGGCTGGCAAGATAGCTCTCATCCTCGGGGTTAAAGAAGCGCTCTCCAGTGACCTTTGCATGTTCAATCACCTTTTTGATATCCTCAAGAAGGATGAATCTCTTTTCCATGCGCTCCCAGATTTCCTGCGGAATCTGGAGATTCCAATCATTGGGCTGCTTCAATTCTTCCATTTCGTTCTCTCCCCATAGCTCCCGCAGTAGTTTTCGCTTCAATACTGCTCTGTTTTCATGACGATCAGATAAATTGGGCATGGTTCTCAGCGCATCCGCATCGGAGGCATTTCCGAATATCAGATCCAAGATATGAAAGGTTCGCTTTCCCTTTTCAATAAAAAGATCCTTGCACATCGCACAGTAGACCAGCAGGTCCTTACCACTTTCCAGGATACGTTCTACAGCAAATTGTTCCGCTTGCTCCTTGTTCGCAAAATATACCAACCCGCCATAGCCGCAGCACTTGGTTCTCGACTTTGAATAATGGAGTTCTTCTATCTCATAGTCCAGATCAAAAGCAAGCTTTCGCACCGACTCATGCACTGCCTGGTTATTTCTCGTACTGCAGGAATCATGAACATTTAATTTTCGGCCTTTTCCACTTACAGCCTCCTCCGGAAGACCTAACTGCTCTAGAACCTCCCACAAAGAAAAATACGGTATTTCCGGCAGATACCGTTCAAACGTTCCAATACAGCTTGAGCACGCCAGAATAAAGATGGGCTCACCCAATTCACTCCATACCCTGCGAATTCTTTGGGTACTCTCCGCCATCATATCCTTTCTTCCCGCCCAGTCCGCAGGAGCGCCGCAGCAGCCCAACATAAGGCCAACACCATCTGTTTTCTTTTCAAGCAGATATCGATAGGACTTTTCCACATAGTCTGGACAGGAAGCGGAAAGCTGGCATCCGGGATAAAACAAGTATTTTACTTTTTCGGCTGATATCGTCACTCCCTGATTGCTCGGATTGCCTTGCTCAGCTTCCATTCTGCTCAATTGTTTATATGTTGTCTCTGACGGCGGGGGCTTTACCAGATAAAACTGGCTGCTGTTGCTGAATTCCATGTCTCTTAAAGCAAAATCGTGGGCAGAAGGTGGCATCTTATTCTTTTCCACCATGCTCTCTCTTGTTTCCCTGACCAGCTCCTTCATTCCAATGCCCAAGGGGCACTGCTCCTTACATAATCCGCACAGGGTACAGGAGTTGATCATCGGATTTGCATAGCGGGTTCCCATGATTACGCTTTCATTGATTTGGATCTGCCTGCCGTAGCTCTTGGGTGTGACGTTAAAGTGCTGCAAATGACTACACGCTTTCAGACAGGTCACGCAGCGGCATTTCAAGCAACGTCCCGCTTCCTGTATTGCTTCCTCTTCGGTATAGGTCTCACCGGTTTTCATCGTTGCTTGAGCGGTGATCACATCATCCATATCATACACAAGCGGTGTCTGATAAGAACCCTCTCTTTCTCTGGACGCGGTCATCGAGATCTTTTTTACAAATCGTTCGATGGAAAGAGCCGCTCGCTTGGCAGTACTTACCGAATCAATAACGGAGTCGTTACTTCTGCCAGCAGCAGACTTTTCTTGATTGATAAGCCTGCCTCCGGCAAAGATCGGCCAGTCGAGGATCTGAAAGGTTTCCTGATTGATGAAGAGCTCTGATTCCCATCGTCCTGTGCCAAGATAGACGGCATCATACTCCTGTGCCAGTTTTTTTAACTCACCAGTTCCGATGCTGCTGTTATAAACTACCCTGACGCCGATTCTTCCGATGAGCTTGAGCTCTTCTTCGATCAGTTCTTTTGAAATCAAGCTGCCCTCATAGTCCCAGATTCGTCCTCCCAGCCTTCGATCCGCCTCAAATATCGTTACCTGAAAGCCTCGTTTATCCAGCTCGAAGGCGGCGGTTATGCCACTGATCCCGCCGCCGACAACAGCTATTTTTCCATTCTTTTTTGGAGCAGATGCGATTTTCTTTAAGGGAGTTCTGCCATACATCACCGCCGCCCGCTCTAAATCATGGATTTGTACCGCTTGGTCCAGTTGGGTTCTGACGCAGACTGTCTCACAAGGGTGGTCACAGATCATTCCGATAATACCCGCAAAGGGGATTCTCTTTTCCAGTACTTTATACGCCTTTTTGAATTCACCCTTCTCCAGCTCACTGCATAGCAGCGCTATGTCCACATGGACCGGACACCTGGCAGTTGTTGCAGCAGGTTCATCCTGCAGACAGGTTTCACATGCTTCAAAAAGGTTCGTTTCCATAGGACCTCCTACTTTAAAAGCTACTATAATCCAATTTATGTATCATCTTTCTAAATCGAAATAAATTAACTATAATACTATTATGGTTAATTTATTAATATGGGCTGCTGTGCCCTTCGGAAAAGACCAGCCTCAAGCATTAGCCTTCTACGAATGTTCCCTTGCCCGGCAGCCCATGTGCTTACATACTTACAGTGCAGCCAGTATTTTTTCCGGTCTCGCAGGGAGTTTTGTGATTCGTACGCCGCATGCATTGTAGATAGCGTTCACGATCGCTGCATGGGGTGCTGAAAGCGGCATCTCTCCGGAACCTGCAAGACCAAATGGGCCGTAAGGCCGCGGTGTCTCCTGATGGATGATCTCCATGTTGTCCGGTACATCCATAATTCTCGGAATTCCGCATTTTACCAAGGTGGTGTGCTTGTTCAGATCCTCAAAATCCTCCGACAACGCCAGGCCGATGCCTTGTGTGAGGCCGCCCCACAGCTGTCCTTCCAAAACCAGTTTATTCAGAATGGGGCCACAATCGGAAACCAGTGTTAGCTTTTCAATCTTGACCTTACCGGAAATCGTATCCACGGAAACTTCCGCCAGCAGCACACCGTACATATAAACTGGGAATGGATTCCCCTGCCCTGTTTCCACACTGCATGCAGTACAGGGAGCAGTCCAGCTTCCCATGTATTTTGTGGGAAGTCCCTCATCGATCATTTCCTGATAGCTGCGGTAAGTTCCGTCATCTTTTTTTAGAGCAGCAACCAGATTTTCGCAGGCAACACGGGTGGCATTTCCTGTCATCACTGTAGAACGGCTTCCGCCTGCAGGACCGCTGTTTGGTGCTTTTTCCGTGTCATTCATAACGAGCCTGATCTGCTCCGGCTTAATTCCCAGAGGCTTTAATCCCTCATGCGCAACGGATAAAAAGCCCATGTCTGCACCCTGTCCGTGATCCTCCCAGCAGCTTCCGATGGAAATTCCTTTCTCAGTGATCTCTGCCCAAGCTTCCGATGAATCAGCACCATCCAGTCCGCAGCCGTATTCCAATAAAGAAATTCCAACACCGTACTTCAAATCACCGCCCCTGGCGTTCTTTGCTTTAGCGCTTTCCTTCGCCTTTTTATAGATCGGTCTCAGTTTTTCCAATGCTTGCGGGAATGCGATCACGTCGGGTTCACACCCCGTCGGTGTGGTATCTCCTTGACGATACACGTTCAAATAGCGAAACTCCAGCGGATCCATCCCAGCCTTCACTGCAAGCTCATCCACCAGAACTTCCGAGGAAAACAGACTCTGGGGAGATCCGTATCCCCGGAACGCTGAGCCCCAAGCATGGTTTGTAGCAACCGTCCTGCCGTTACCCCGGATATTCGGAATATTGTAGCCCGCTCCAATGAATTGGGGCGCCCGCATGGTTAAAAGGTCACCGAATTCACAGTATGGACCATGATCTACCGTCCAATCTGAGGCCATTGCTTTAATCTTGCCGTTCTCATCAGCACCCATCTTCACATTGATAAAGAACGGGGAACGCTTACCTGTGTAGGTAATCTGCTGATACATATTGAATTCTAAAAATACAGGTTTTTTCGTCACCATTGCAGCTACACCCAAAAGACCTTCCATGGTCGGGCTGAATTTGTAGCCAAAGGTTCCTCCGGCGTTATTCTGTACGATGACCAGCTGATCCAGCGGCACACCAATGCCTTCCGCTACCATCAGCGCGTGCAGCTGCAGCCCGATACTTTTGGAGTGGATAACCAGCTTCCCTTCCTCATCGATGTAAGCATAGCCTACATCCGGCTCCAGAGGAAGATGCGGCTGCCTGCCCACATAAAAATCATCCTCAACGACAAAAGGCAGCTCCTCGAACAGAGGTTCTACTTCCTCTCCCTTTATGTTGTGGTTTTCAAAGTATACGTTCGGCGTACCGGGATGGATCTCAATGGCATCCTCGTCCATGGCATCCAAAGCATTCATATAGGCTGGCAGTTCTTCAATCTCAACCTTGACTTTCTTAGCCGCTTCTTCTGCAATCTTAGGAGAATACGCCAGTACCATGGCAAGGGCATCTCCAAATTGGAAGATTTTCTTATCATTTAGAATGGGCCGTTCTTTCCCGCTGCCCTTATTGGCGGGAAAAGCCAGACCGTTGATCCGGTTGGTTCCCGGTACATCTTTATATGTGATTACCTGATATACCCCTGGCATCTTTTCTGCTTCAGAAGTATCAATATTCAGGATGTTTGCGTGAGATACCTTTGCTTGAACGAGCTTGATATGTAGGGCTCCCTCAGGAAGCTTCCGTCCTGAATCCGCTCCGAAATCCCAGGTTCCAGTGACCTTTGCCAGTGCAGAGGGCCTGGGCATACTGGAGCCCATCAGGCTCACGCCATCCTTCAGCTTAGGCCACAGCTCCTCTTTTGTTACTTCTCCGCGGACAAGCCTGGCAGCATCCATGACAGCGTCCACCAGCGGCTTGTAGCCGGTACACCTGCAGATGTTGCGGTTGACCTGAAACCATTCCCGCACCTCTTCTCTGGTGGGATTCTGATTCTGGTCAAGAAGCGCTTTTGCAGAAACAATAAAGCCGGGGGTACAGAACCCGCATTGAGCACCACCATGAATCATCCATGACAGCTGAAGCGGATGAAGGCATTCTTTTGTTCCTACTCCTTCGATGGTAACGATCTGAGCGCCGTCCGGTATTCGTTCCATCTTATAATTGCAGGATCTGACGGCTTTGCCGTCCCAGATTACGGTACAGGCGCCACATTCGCCTTCTCCTCCGCACCCGGATTTTGTTCCTATCAGAAAGAGTTGATTTCTCAGAACATTCAGCAGGGATTCATCAGGGTCCACGATGAGATGTCTCTCAACTCCATTGACAAACAAGGTTTTTCTAATCATCTGATTGTCTCCTTTTAAAAATCAATTTGAAACTGCCTGCGTGAAACCGGTGGATTTCTTCCTACTGATCCTCAAACAATTCCAGAAACTTCTCCGCTACCGCTCGCTTCTTTTCCATGTTGGACACCGTACCATCCACATATTCAATGGCCCTTGTGGGACAATATTTCACACAATCGGGATTCCCATCGCAAAGGTTGCATTTCATTACTTTTCTTTGCCTTGTACTATAGTGGATATTCCCCATGGGGCAGGAGCTGATGCACATCTTGCAGCCGATACATTTGCCCGGATCTGTAATAACAGCACCGTTCTCATCCCGGTAAACTGCCCCCGTCGGACAGACCTTCATGCAAGCCGCATCCTCACACTGCATGCACATAACGGGAACTGAAATCACCGCTTCTTCAAAATGGATTACATTCACTGCCGCGTTCGAACATACGGACTCGCAGGTTCCGCAGTTTTTACACTTCTTTGGATAAATCATTAAAATTTTACTCATGATACTTCAGACATCGCATAAGCGATACCGTTACACCTCCCATAATCAAATATTTAACAGTTTCAGCTGCGCTGCTATCAAACGTTCTTTCCCATTACTGATCACGGCTCGCCCGATCACAGCTCGAGGTATACCGGTTTTTTAACGGACAATGCAGCAACACCAAGAAGCCCTTCCAAAGACACTGCTGACGGTTTGACCTGACCCATTCCCACAGCAGGACTTGGTACCAGCGTCACCTTCTCCGGTGAGATCCCAATGCTATCCGCCAACTCTCTGGGCGAAAGATCTGTATTCCTGGTATGAATCATCAGCTTTCCTTTTTCATTCAGATAGGCAAATCCAGTATTAGGCTCTAAAGGTTTTGCACCATCTTCACTTGCTGATGCACCCTCGGTAAGGCCCTCCACTTTAATCTTTACCTTTTTAGCCGCTTCTTCAGCCAGCTTCGGTTTGAACGCAAGTACCATAGCCACAGCATCACCGTAGGAGACTGCTTTTTTATCGCTTAAAATTGCACCCTCTCTGCCTGTTCCGGAGGCGTAAGCGGTTTGACTGATATAGTTTGTACCAAGCACATCCTTATAAGTGAGAACCTTGTAAACCCCGGGCATGGTTTCTGCTTCAGAAGTATCGATGGCAAGAATGTTAGCCTGATCTGCCTGTGACGTAACCAGCTTGGCATGAAGTGTTCCTTCCGGGAGCTTGAGTCCAAGATCTGCACCGAAATCCCATACGCCTGTGACCTTTGCCACTGCCGCACCATTGTCACCGTCATGGGTAGAACCATGTGCTTGATCCTTTAGTTTTGACCAAAGTTCTTCTGTAGTCATATCTCCCCGCAGCAGCTTTGCAGCATCCAGTACCGCATCCGCTGCAGGGTCATCACCGCCGCATCTGCATACATTGTGATGGACTTGGAACCACGCCTTTACTTCTTCTCTGCTGGGGCTCAGATTCTGATCCAGCAGCGCCTTGGCAGACATAATAAAGCCTGGTGCACAGAATCCGCATTGCGCAGCGACGTGAACCACCCAAGCAAGCTGAATGGGGTGAAGGCGATTCCCAGCTCCTACCCCCTCAATGGTAATGATCCTGGCATCTTCCGGTACATCCCTCATCTTCAGGATACAGGAACGGACAGCTTCCCCGTTCAGGATTACCGTACAGGCACCACAAGCGCCTTTGCCGCATCCGACCTTGGTTCCTGTGAGAAACATTTGTGTTCTCAAAACCTCAGCAAGAGTGACTTCAGGATCAACTACGACACGTTTTTCGCTCTCATTGATAAACAACGTCTTTTTAAGCATAGTTTCCCTCCATTTTAAACTTGACTTAGTGAAACGGTGATGGTTCCGCTTTTTTGGAATCAACCAGCGCTTCTATAAATAACCGCATACCATTCTGCCTCTTATTTCTACTACCAATTGAATTAGCATATATCATGCCAAAAAAATAAGAAAAGGACAGTGCCCTTTTCTTGATATCTTTGTTATTTATTTGGTATCGTGGCTTCTCTGATCAATTCCATTCTGTTCCATTACGGAACGGTTATCTTGCTCAATTAGTGTCACGAAGTGGAACACTGCTCTATTTTGGAACAGAGCAGTCCTCGATCAATACTTTCATCCTACCTCCGCAAACCATTCCTTCCTCTTCATCCGTTTGCCCCGTAAGATCAATTTCATGGAGGGCTGAGCAGCCGGTACCGATGATCTGCCAGGCGGCATTGATCAGCTCCCCTTCTGCATATCCTCCGCCAATGCTTCCGACTGTCATTCCATAAGACCAGATCAGCATTTTCGCACCTGCTTTCCTTGGCACAGAGCCCCAGGTTTCCACAACCGTTGCCAAAGCTCTTGGTTCCTCCGGATCTTCGCAAAGAGCATTTAAAACGAGGTGGTCAACTTCATTTCTGACCCTATCACATGCTCCATTCAGGATTAGAGCTTTTTTTAAAAATCTCCTGTACTGTATGATCTGCGCAATGATGGAAACTGCAATCTCGTCCGGTGTGGCGGCACCAATATCCAGTCCCACAGGCATATGTATTTTATGAATCCGTTCTTTAGAGAATCCTTCCTGTAAGAGCTGCTCCTTGACACGGCTCAAACTTACTTTGGATCCGACCATACCCGTATATGCTGTTTTATTGTTTAATACCATACGCAAACATTCCAAATCATGCTTATGTTCTCTCGTTACGATAACCACAAAGCTATACTCATTCAGGATTAACTGAGCAAGACAGCTTGAGAATTCATCACAGATGATCGTTTCAGCTTGAGGAAAGCGATCCTTATTTGCATAGTTGGGCCTGTCATCTGCTACCGTGACAGAAAGGCCGACTTTGGCGCCCAATTCTGCAAGTGGTACGGCGATAGCCCCACCTCCCAGAAGGATCATTTTTGGCATTGGCTCATAAGGCTCAATCAGCAGGAATGTCCCATCTTCTTCTTGAAAAAATTGCAGAGAGCTAGTTTCCATCGCATGCAGCGCTTTTGCCAGAAGAGGTTCTCCCTGGCATTTCGAAAGCTGGTCCTCAGTTATAAGGGTTTTTTCAACGCCGACTTTTTTCATTTGATCGACTTCTTTTACTCTCCCGTCAGAAACGTTGGTAACCATCACTGCTTTTCTTCCGTGATCAAGTTCGATTTTTAGTCTTAAGTAGACGCTTGCACTCATTAGGAAACCCCTTATCCCCTTATTCTCTGTCCCCGAAGGTAAAATCATGGGACTCCAGAATTTCCACAATTTTTTTAAAGCTCTGTACCATAATATCTCCGCATTTCATCAGATATTCCTGATTGGTGAGATAATCCGTTACCGTGCAGACTCCGATGATATCGCGGCATTCCGTACTCTCATACAATGCCTCAAACCAGTCTGTATATTCATCCACCATCTGAGAATATATGGGGTTTGGAAACTCTCTATCGGCGCCTTTTCCCGCATAGAGTCCCAACACCATGATCCCCCCTGTCAGTACACCGCAGATTTTCTGACTGCTCCCGATCCCCATACACAAGCCATTTGCTGCACGAAGCAGATCCTTATTTTCCTTTTCTTCTTCATCAAGGGCCAGCTTGAGCATGATCTGTGTACAGCAGTATCCGGCATTCTTTAAACGGAACATGAGAAATCCCGTATTACCCAATTGATCGCTCACTACTTATCCTCCAGACCCTTCTCAACTTCCAGCATTTTTCCGGTAGCCAGTTCTTCCCCGATAAAAACATTACTGCATTTGGGACACTTCATGAGATCTACCTCAAAGTTGCCTCCCAAATAGGATACTTTCACCTTGCGCAGAACCAGTTTCTCCTTGCATTGATCACAGATCCAAGGAACGTCCTGTTCCTTCTCCTCTTTCATGGACTGCACCTTCCTCTCGTTTATCCCAATACTTGTAAGCTTGTAAGCCCTATTCCTTGCATTGCTGCCCGGTTCTATTTCGAGATCACAATTTAGAATATATTAAAGCAAAATTCATGCCATATAGAAGGTGCAATGCTTATGCCATATAGGAGGAGACCCTTTCTGAATCCGAACATCTGATTCCGTAATATTCCATCTTCCGATACAGGGTGTTTCTTCCAATTCCCAAAGTTTTTGCACATAGAGAAATGTTGCCGTCGTATCGGTTCAAAGCTTTCAGAATATGCAGCTTCTCCATCAATTCAAGATTCAAGATTTCTTCAGCGATATCGCTTTCTGCAAGTTCCTGATGCTTCAGTGTGAACTCAGAATTGGATTTGATTTGAGTGTCTGGCATAAATTTCATAAAACTTTCCGGAAGGGATTCTGTATTCACGATTAATTCGATCATGTTCTCAAGTTCCCTGATATTGCCGGGCCATTCATATTCCAAAAGAGCCTTCATGGTCTCATCATTGATTGGAATGCTTTTCTTCTTTAGCTTTCTTGCAATCCGCTCCATAAAATATTGGCTAAGCAGAGGGATATCCCCTTTCCTTTCCCTAAGAGGCATAAGTCTGATTGGAAGTACATTCAAGCGGTAGTAGAGATCTTTTCGGAAATTTCCTTTTTTTACTTCTTCATTTAAGTCCTTATTGGTTGCGGCGATAACTCTGGCATCCACAAGAATTTCCTTGTTGCTCCCTACCCGAATTACGATACCTTCTTCGATAACGCGCAGCAATCTGGTTTGCATATCCAATGGCATTTCACCAATTTCATCAAGAAAAATCGTTCCACCATCGGCAATCTCAAACTTGCCCGGCTGACCGGAGTTCTTGGCACCTGTAAAAGCGCCGCCCTCATATCCGAACAATTCTGATTCAATGAGATTCCTTGGTATTGCACCGCAATTAATTGCAACAAAAGGTTCGTCATGTCTGCTGCTGTAATTATGAATTGCTTGAGCAAAAAGCTCTTTTCCCGTTCCGCTTTCGCCCATAATCAGTACATTTGATCTGCTGTCTGCAATCTTTTTCGCATATTCAATGATACGTGTAAATTTTTTATCTTGACCGATGATCTTCTCGAAAGTATAGATCGCCTGATGCCCCATGATTTTATTCGCCAGCTTTCGGATTTTCCTGGCTTCTACAAAAACAAAAACAATATTCCTTAATTTCTGCTCACTGTCATAATTCGGATAAGCGCTCAAATTGAACTGTAGTTTTTTGCGTTTCGAATTGACAAAGACCTCAGAATCTACAAAGCTCTTCTTGTTGATTATGGCATTTCTCACCTTGACCCAATCATCAAGGAGATCTGAAGCCTGCATGGATTTTATTTCATTCTGACTGTAACCAAATAAATCTGCCGCATGATGATTGGCAGTTTTAATATTGCCATCCAAGTCTGCAGTCAGAATGCCTGCATCGATGGATTCCAGAATGGTCTCGGTGAACTTCTTTTCCATGGATAGTTCTTCATTGTATCGTTTGATATCGATCATCTCTTCGATGGCATTGGCAGCAGCCACCACCATTCCCAGGGTATGAAGATTCACAGACTCGCTGAATCCAGTCAAATCAATACTTCCGATGATTTCGCCTCTTGTGTTTCGTATGGGAGAGGCAGAACAAGTCCACCTGTGATAGGCCTTTATGTAATGCTCCTCGCCGGAGACCTGGACAGGCTTGCCCTCAAAGAGAGTCGTGCCCATAGAATTGGTTCCGATGCTGCGTTCATCCATATACGCACCTGGTACCATTTTTAAAGAAAATGCTTCAGAAAGGATACTCTCATCTCCGATAATGCTTAAAATGCATCCTTCTTCATCCGTTAAAATCGAGAAAAAATTAGATCCCTTCACGAAATTGTACAGCCGGTTCATAAAAAAATCCGCTGTATCGATTAATTCCCGTTTTGTCTCAAATTTTCTATAGAGCTCATTGCCGGATATGATCTTCTTACTGAAGACACGATCCTGCTCAACCTTATACTGTCTGCATCGTTCATGGGAATTAATAATATAATCCTTTTTAGGATTCACTTCCCTACTCATAATTTCCTCCGCTTACCTGGATGATTTTAATATAATCCTAAAAGATACGGTTTGCAAGGACTATCCTTCGACCATCCTCGATTTCGGCTTCTGAACCTCCATACAGACCTGATCGAGTTCGATATTTTCCAATAAAAAAAGTGGCTATCGCCACTCAATGTTTCAATTATAATTAGGACTAGAATATAAAGAAAAAAATAAAAAAGTAGTGAAAACAGCTTCCCGCCAAGACAAAAATATGCCACACCGCATGCATGTAACGAGGTTTCTTTCTGGTATAGAAAATTACGCCGATGGAATAAAACAGTCCGCCCAGTAGCAGGAGAAGGAACCCGCTGACAGAAATCAACTGCATCAGCGGCTTTATCCCAGCCAGAACGGACCATCCCATAAGCAGATAAAGAAGCAAGGAAAGTTTGCTCCATTTTTTCACGCTGATGGCATTGGCTACAATTCCAAGCACTGCAAGAAAAAGGTTAACGCCGAATATGCTCCATCCCAGCTTGCCTCCCAGCAGCGAAAGGCAAATCGGTGCATAGCTTCCGACGATCAGTACAAAGATTGAGCAATGATCCAACTTCTGAAAGATCCGTTTCACCTTATATCGGTTCATGGAATGATACAGCGTAGACATGATATATAGAAAAATTAAGCCAAAGCAATAAAGGGAAGCGCTGATGACATCAATCACCTTTCCGCTTCCCGATGCAATGACCAGCATAACTACAGTCCCTGCGATCGCAAGTAATCCACCCAGTCCATGTGATATGGCATTCAGGATTTCTTCTGATTTTCCCTGATCATTAAAATTCTCTACATTAGTCATGTTTTTTAGGGCCGATGATCATGAACATGGTTCTGCCTTCCTGAAGAGGCGCTTTTTCAACAGAACCGATCTCGCTGAGTGCTTCTGCAAACCTTGACATCACATCATTTCCATCATTTGTATATTTTTGCTGTCTGCCTCTGAATCGAAGACTTGCTTTGACCTTATTTCCTTCTGAAAGGAATTTGTGAGCATTCTTGACCTTTACTTCTAAGTCGTGCTCTTCAATATTAACAGACAGTCTTATTTCTTTAAGCTCGACAACCTTCTGAGCTTTCTTTGCTTCTTTATCTTTTTTGGCCTTCTCGTACACCGTTTTATTGTAGTCGGCGATTTTGCAAACCGGCGGAACGGCATTGGGAGAAATCTTTACAAGATCAAGATCCTTGTCGCCTGCCAATTTCATTGCTTCAGCAAGAGGAACCACACCAAGCATGGAGCCATCCACATCCAGCAGTCTAACTTCCTTATCGGTAATTTCGTTGTTAATTTGTAAATCATCTTTTTTATTCCTAATATTGAACACCTCCAAAAACATCCTCTAAAAATAGAAAAGTGGATTAAACAATCCACTTTTAATGCTAGCTTACAACAGTTCTATTAATATCTGTTTCCATTGCCTCTATTATTTCTCATCTGCTGTTTTTTTGCCGCTCTGCAGGGCTGGCATCTCTGAGGTTCGTTATCAAAACCCTTTTCCTTGTAAAATGCCTGCTCATTTTCTGTGAAGATGAACTCTGTTCCGCAGTCTTTGCATGTAATTTTTTTATCAGCCATTCTCTTGACCTCCTTTGATTTACTTTGGGATTTCACGAATCACAGACATCGTTCTCGAAATAATTCAAAGAAGTATTGTCAGAATTTATTAACCCATATCAAGTAGTATTATTACTACCTTTACCAATATAATACATACAGATAAAGAATGCAATACTTTTTCGAAAATATTTTAGTATTTTTTAATTTGCTTCGAAACTTTTCAAACGATCTGTTCAGATTCATCGATTTTATTCGACTTTTTTCTGCCTATTCTCTAAATTTTAGATCAGAATAGACAAGACGATGATCGATATGATCGCCTAAATCGGAACTCAGCATTCCCTTTTCTAGTTCATCCCACGTTACATTCGGATCATTTACAAGTACATAATACACATAATCGGTAAAGATTGCATTTGGGCTGTCCGGCTTTCCTTCATATCTTAAAAGATATAGATACTCATGGGAGATAACTTGCCCCTCTTCTTCATTTACATCGAGAATATAGGAATCACCATCATATCGCAGCTCTTGAATATAGAGTATCGGATAATCATCCTTTATTTCCTCATAATACTCTGAAGCATATTTCGACTTATCACCCAGAGTATAGTAATATGCTATTCTTACGCTTGCAGGTTCCTTTTTTTCCGTCGTGGCGATAAAATCGTCCCATGTGCTTTGACCTGATGTAATATCGAGATCCTCGAAGACAACGCAGCCATCCTTTTTTGCATCTTCGAGGCTGTAATCCTTTGGCAGCTTGCGCAATTCTATTTGATTGCCTTTTGCACACCCAGAAACAGCAAACAGAATAAAAAGCATCATAGCAATCAGTAATGCGGCTCTTCCCACTGTCGTCTTTTTCATAAACATTCCCCTTTTATTTATCTTCAGTTTGAAACTTCATTCCGTTTTCTTTACAGATCTTTTTAATAGCCTTCTTGCCGGACAAGGCATTGAGAAATAATGCACCAGCTCCCGTCGTCCAAATTCCCGTAAAATAAAAATTCTTTAGTCCGGGAACCGTCATCCCCTTAGGACTCACCATGCTGCTGATAAAATCCGGTTCCTTGCTTGGTGCATTGTTAAAGCCATGGGTTCCGCCCATAAATCGCTCCCAGGTCAGCAGTGTGGATACATCCACCGCTTCTACCTGTTCCTTGATACCGGGAAATCTGGCTTCAAGCAGCCCAATCACCCGATCTGCTGTCTTTTTCTTTTCTGCATTGTAGTCTTCTTTGTTTGAAGAAAGTTCTTTCCAATAGGAATAAGTAGATCGAAACTCAACCTTGATCACACCTTTTCCCTCCGGCGCCATGGTCTTGTCGAAGCCATAAGCCTGCATCTCCAGTGAGTTAAAGATCTGATCTCCCAGAGTTACAGGTTCATCCAGAAGCAAAATCATGCTGGATGGCTCCTTTGTAAGATCACGGTTCACGCCAATGTAAACTGTAACTGCAAACTCGGACAGATCAGCAGGCTCGGCACAATACGAACGAAGCGTATCATCCATAAAGCTTCCGTCAAGCAGTTCCAGCAGTGTTTTCCGTCCGTCCGCGTTGGAAATGACGATATCTGCAAATTCCTCAGTGCCGTCAGCAAGTCTGATTCCAACAGCTCTGCCATGCTCTGTGATGATTTTCTCTACCTTTCTGCGCAGATGGATTTTTCCGCCCAGTCCCTCATATTGTTTCACAATTCCAGCTACAAAAGCATTGCTGGCACCAATAGGCCAAGCGATATCTCGCTTGTAGCCTGATGCATGACGCATCATATGCAGAAATACCGGCACTTCTGGATTGGAGTAGACCAGCAGAGGAAACGCTTTTTTTAAAAATGGATCACGAAAACGCTCGGCAAATTGTCCCATGCTGACTTTAAACCACTTCATGTTTCCAAGTACAGCGGGTAAATGAAGCAGAATTCCCAGATAATTTCCCATGATCAGATTTCCGGTCATATCGAATTTGGATGCTTTGCGAATCCCTTGAATATATTCGCTGATGACACCCTTGTCCTGAGGAGAAAGCTGGAGAAGATGTTTTTCCAATTCATCGGGATCGTAATAATCATAAAATACGGTTCCATCGGAAGATGCTACACTGACACATTCCTTTGTCCTGACAAAATTTGCCGACATTGCTCCGATCTCACGCCAGAACATATTCAGCTTTGATTTTGGTGCGCAACCCATAAGATGGTGGATGCAGGCATCAAAGGTATATTCACCGCGCTTCCACGAGGTGCATTGACCCCCGGGCCTATGATTCATCTCATAGATTCTCGTTTCAAATCCGTTTTTCTGTCCATAAATTCCCGCAGTCAAACCGCCCATCCCTGCGCCGATGATAATGATTGATTTTGGCAAAATAATCGCCTCCAATGTTATTTTTTCCGAACATACCCTCCTTTGGCAATATTGAATTCTTCCAACACTCCAAAGCCTGTATGTAAATTGTTGGGATCATTATAGCATGAATCTCAATGTATGTCAGGTTGCTTTGGAATTTTAATGCTGCTTTAGAATTATAAGTTCTGTCCATAATCAATAAAATGGCTTGTAAAAGAATTGTATCTATTATGAGAGGACCTTGATGTGCTGCGGTCCTGTAGAAAGGCGGTAAAACCAATGATGATATATCTTATCATCACGCTCAGAATTGTTTCTATAATGGCACTGTTTCTTTTCTTAATTTTAAAAACAGGCAGGCGCAAGCTCAGCGAGCTTCCTGTCTATGACTTCCTTTCCATCATCGTTATAGGAAGCGTCATTGGAGCCGATATTGCCGAACCGGATGTTCCCCATCTCCCCACCTTATTTGCAGTGGTCCTCATCATTGTACTTCAATACCTGGTGAGCTGTGTTCTTTTATATAATAAAAAAATCGCCCGGAAGATCACCTTCGGCCCAACCGTTGTGATTCAGAATGGTCAGTTCATCAAATCCAACATGAAACGACTGAAATATCCGGTGGAAAATGTCATGATGGCGCTCAGGGAAAAGGATATCTTTGATTTGAATGAGGTTGAATTTGCCATCATAGAAGGCAGCGGCAATATCAGCGTATTAAAAAAGCCAGAATTCCTGCCGGTAACGCCCTCAGACATGAAGCTGAAAGCGGAGCAGAAGAATCTGGCCGTACCGCTCATCATCGACGGCAAGCTCCAGGAGGGCAATCTCAAGCAGCTGAACCATGATAAAGCTTGGCTGGCAAAGCAGTTGGCACAATTTGACGTTCAAAATTACAGCGAGGTTTTCTTTGCAGACTGCACTCCCGAAGGGAAATTATTCGTATCGAAAATGACTGAAACTGATAATTTCAATGATAAATTCGATCTTTAATATTATTGGAAAGATAATACCAGGATTTCTCTTGAGAACTTCTTCAGCTAACTTTTCCAGTGCACTAAATCCCGCTGCCTATTCAGCTGTGTTTGGATGAGCTGATCGTAATCTTCTAAACTTCATTTTGATAACCCAATTTTGACTATTTAATAAACCTTGAAATTGCGATATTCAAATTTTCGATTGCTTTTTTGTCACCGGTTTCCACCGCATCTACAATACAATGGGAGATATGATCTGAGAGAATCACTTTTCCGGTGTTGTGAAGCGCTGCGATAACTGCTGACAGCTGGATCAGCACTTCACTGCAATCCTTGCCGTCCTCCACCATACGTTTTACCGCTTCCATGTGACCGATTGCTCTGGACAAACGGTTCAAAACCGCCTTGGTGTTATGATGGGTATGGGTATGGGTATGGGTGTGATATGTATTGGTATCGTTATGGGTGTGGGTGTAGTTATTGTCATTGTCACGTGTGTGGTCATGATCATTGCCATGTGTATGGACACGGGCATTGTTACAAATGTGGGTTTTAGCATGGTTTTTCGTTTGTATCCTCTTTTCAACCATTGATCTTCTCCTCTTTCAAATGTCGCGTATAAAAAAATACCATCAAGTATCATGGCCTTTATTTCTGGAAAGCCACGCACCTTCATGGTACTGTATCACTGGACCTATTATAAAACCATAGCCGAATTTCGACTATACTTGCTTTTTTATTTCGATTATAAATGTAATAATCGACAATATTTGTTTTTACATCGAATTATTATTGTTAGATCGTATGACCCTTCAAGCTGTCTTCATGACAACGTATATAAATCATTATAAAGCCTAATTCATAGTTTTGTCAAACAAAAAGGCATCCGGCCATTTTGAGCGGATGCCTCCATGTTTCTCAACTTCCGGCCTTACCGGTCATATGTTCGATTTCAATTTCTACGACGCAAAACTTACCCGCCTCTGCCTTCATATATGCTCCAGCTTCCTTCATAAATTCTCCTGAGTATTTCGAGACAATCGGCCGAATCCCCCGGGCGATATCAGCAGGTTCTGTCAAAACTCGTGCTTTCCCAAAAAGAACAACACTCCGATACAGTGTGTTGAATGCTTCAGGCAATATTTGATCCTGAGTGACAACACAGAACGATACCTTTGGATTCTTGCTGATCGATTCGATCTTATGACTGGTTTCTGCAGTACTGTGAAAATAGATCTTTCCATCTTGATAGGCAAAGCTCAACGGTACCGTGTAGGGATACCCTTCATCCCCTTGCACTGCAAGCACACCATTGGTAGCCCCATTCAGCATTTCTATTACTTCTTCTTCAGTAGTCTGATTCGATTCAAGCCTCATTTTTCGAAACATTATGAATCCTCCGCTTCATCTTATGAATAATCTTATTCAAATCATACAACGTTCCGAAACTAAGCTCAAGTTTTTATTTCAGTTCCGATTTGCATTTGGGGCATTTCGCGTTGATTTTGCCCTGCCCAGTAGGTACCCGCACCGAGGTGCCGCAATTTGAGCATTGTACGAGACGATGATCGATCAATTCCAGAACCTTGTTTCTGTCGAGCCCTAATACCGCATCCTCTCCAATTAGAAATACAGGAACGCCTGTGAATTTTCTTTTCGTCATTTCTGCACGAGCTTGCGGGTCTGCGTTAACATCCTTTTCTATGAAATGAATTTTGTTCTGAACGAGGAATTCTTTCGCCATCCTGCAGTAAGGACATGTACTTGTGGTTAGTAAAATAACATCTTTCATATTGATATACCCTCCTATGTTCTATTCATATTCGAAGCGTTCTGATTTATTGCAACGTTTGCTCAAACTGCTTTAGCAGGCCAATCTGCTCCGCCGTAAGGTTTTTCGGAATTTCCACTACAACTTTTACGTATAGGTCACCTGTTTTTTTATTTCTAGGAATTCGCAGTCCCTTCTCCTTCAGACGAAACACGGTATTCGGCTGCGTTCCTGCTGGCACGTTGTAGGATACCTTCTCTTTTAATGTCGGTACGATAATGCTTGTGCCAAGTGCCGCTTGAATGAACGTTATGGGAACATCAGTATAAAGATCGGCTCCCTTCCTGGTAAATCTGTTGTGAGGCTTTACGTGAACCTCTATGATAAGATCTCCATTGGGCCCACCATTGATACCAGGCTGCCCCTGACCTTTTAAAGAAATCTTTGAGCCATTGTCAACTCCCTCCGGGACAGTAACCGATATTGTTTTGCCATTGACTCGAAGCTGTTTTTTCGAACCGAAGGCTGCATCCTCAAAAGAGATAGTGATATTAGAATGCAGATCCGACCCCTTTCTAGGTGCATTGGATCGCTGGGAGCTTCCGAAGGCACCTCCTCCAAACATACCGCCGAGCAAATCCTCAAATTCACTGCCAGAGAAGTTCTTAAACATGTCAAAATCTGCTCCGTTAAAATTACCATAGCTCTGATATTGATAGCCGCCTTGACCTTGCTGAAACCCTTGGTGGCTTTGACCTTGTCCGCTGAACCCTGCATTTGGGTCTACACCCGCAAATCCAAAGCGATCATATTTGTCCTTTTTATCCGGATCGGCCAGTATCCCGTATGCTTCATTCACCTCTTTAAACTTTTCTTCCGATAGTTTATCACCTGGATTTTTATCAGGATGATACTGCATGGCTTTTTTCCGAAATGCTTTTTTTATTTCATCCTCGGAAGCACCTTTTTTCAAGCCAAGCACCTCATAATAATCTCGTTTTTCCGCCATTGCAATCCCCCCTTCAAATTCTTTGGCTTACTTGCTGCAGATCATAGCAGTATCAAGTATTATTATATTCAAAATTCCTCATTTTAGCACTCTATTCATCAGAGTGCTAAGCGAAGCTTAAAATATAACGAGGCGTCACAAACTCTTCTGCCTCGTTAGACACTTTCAGTGTATTCTAATACATATTTACCACAAATCATTCTTAATAAACATGATTATAATGGAAAAATCATCTAATGATTGAACGCTCCAGATCACTATATTTATCGTTTAAAACAATAATATCAATTCTTCTGTTTTTCTGCCGACCCACTTCTGTTGAGTTATCAGCAATCGGTCTGTATTCCCCGTATCCCACCGCAATAAGCTTCTCTGGATCGACTCCAGATCTACCGTAAAACAATCGAACCACACTTGTGGCTCTTGCTACGGACAAGTCCCAATTGGATGGATACATTTCCGAATTCATCGGGACGTTGTCGGTATGACCTTCAACGCGAATATAATTGTCGATATTCCCCATCAAATCTGAAATTCCGATCAATGTTGTTTCATATTCTTTTTTGATTTCCGCACTGCCCGGCTCAAAGAACATCGCATTGTTCAGACTGATTACCAAGCCACGTTTATCAATACTGGTGGACACAGAGCCAGTCATATGTTCTTGCGTCATCTTTTCGTCAAGTTCAGTCTTCAACTCTTCCATCTGCTCTTCTTCCGTTACAGGCTGTGGGGGAGCGGCTTGCTGCTCTCCCTCCTGTGTACTGTCGCTGCCCTTCATCGACTGCACATAGTTTTGGTCCATCATCGTCTCACTGAATCGCTCAGACATATCCTGAGCCTTTTGTGCGTCAATCTGACTGACAGCAAAAAGAACAATGAAAACTGCCAATAATAGCGTCATTAAATCGGAATACGGAAGCAGCCAGGCTTCCCCTGCTTCCTCTTCGTGTTGTGTGTGCTTCTTTTTTCTAGACATATCTATGTACTCCCTATTCCTTCTTCAATTGTTCAAGAATTTTTGCCTGTCTCGATGCAGGCAGAACCGCAAGGAGTTTTTCTTTCAGCATGAAGGGAGCATCTCCTCTTTGAATCGACAGCAAACCTTCCACAACCATGCCTTTCAGCATAACCTCGTTTTGGCTCTTTACTTTTAGCTTTTTGGCAAAGGGATTCCACAATACATAACCGGTAAAAATACCAAGGATCGTTGCGACAAATGCTGCTGCAATTGCTTCGGCCATAGCTTCGGTATCATCAATATGAGACATCGCCGCGATTAAGCCAAACACTGCACCCAAGACACCAAGAGTCGGTGCATACATACCAGCCGATGCGAAAATGCTGGCATTGGTCTCGTGTCTCTTTTCCATGGCTGTAATTTCGGCTTCAAGGATATCCGTAATCGTATCAGCTTCTGAGCCATCAACAACCATTCGAATCCCCTTCTGAATGAATGGGTCTGATATCTCTTCAATTTTACTCTCCAGCGCAAGCAAGCCCCCAGTCTTACTGATGCTTGAAAGATTGATCATCATTTCGATAATTTCTAATTCTGTAATCAATTTTTGTTTCGTGAACAAAATTTTGAATAATTTCCCAAGGCTCTTCAGATTTTCGCCTGGAAATGAATTGAGAACACTAGCGGCTGTACCTACGAAGATAACAAATATCGCTGCGGGATTCACTAAAACCGCAAAACTGATATGTTTAAAAATCATTGCTCCTACTACAGCAACAATACCCGCAACAACACCTATTAAAGTAGTAAGTTCCATACATCCTCCTGTAATCGACAAGTTCTTACTAAAATCACCAAATTTCCCTATCTATACGTCATTTATGGTATCATTTTTTTTGCATCTTTACAATTGGTATTTTAAATATAGAATCAAGTTTTTTGGATTTATCTTCCTAAATGCGCAATTTTCGATCGATAACAGTTTTTTGGCATGAAAAATGAATGGAATAACTTTTAACTAAATAAAAAAACTAATTTGCTTCTACTGGGAAGACTGCTGATTCTCTGGATGAATTCCGAAACACAGTCGGTGACATTTTCTTTTTCGCGGTAAACTGCTTGATAAAATACGTATCATATTCAAATCCCGTTGACCGCGCAATCTCATTCAGGCTCATATCGGTGTGGGTCAGCAGGCTTGAAGCTACTTTTAGTCGATGATTCAGAAGATATGTCATCGCTGTGCAGCCACATCTTTGATGAAACAATTGATTCAATGAAACTCGGTTTAGATGCGCGCAGCTTGTCAGGTCTGCAAGGCTGATCTTATTTGCATAATAGGTATGGATATATTCCAAAACAAGATCCACCGGAGACTGTTCGGCCTGACGGTTCAGATCTTCCAGCATACCTAAGATCTGGATCAGATATTTCTTGATCCTGCATGCCCAAAGCCCATCACTCTGTGCATAGACCTCTGTTCCCAGTACAAAAAACCATTCAAATAATTGCGGGTATGCTCGTTCCGGTACCCTCGGCAGGCCTGTCTGTAAAGAATCTTTTGAAAAAAGCGACAAGCCGGTTTGGATTTTTAAATTTGTGGAAGCATAATCTTGTGATTCAGAAATGGGAATAGAACTTAAAAAATCGGAATCGAAGCAAAAGGTCTGGGCTGATACGTTTTTATTTTCAAAGATACAAAACTCATCCTTGTCAGTAAGGCAAAGCACACCCGGCGCAGATACATGGAAAGGATGATCGTTTCGTAATCCGCTGATGCTGCCATCGGTGAGAAACACAAGTGAAAAACGCCCTGGATATGGCATCTTGCTAAAATCCTCACGGACATGAAATTCGATGTTAACGTTTCTATTTTTATATCGGTCATATTGCGGCATAGGGTTCTCCTGACAGATAGTATAGTGAAATCCTTCACATATGACATTGTACCACAAAACTCTAAACGATATAATACGATTGAATTACGCAAACGAAGTATTCTAAGCCAACCAGAAAGGTAGAAAAAGGTGATCATTATGAAAAATATAGCAATCAATGGTTTTGGACGAATTGGCAGACTGGCGTTCCGGCAGCTTTTTGAGGCCGAGGGCTATCATGTTGCTGCAATCAACGATTTAACCAGTCCGAAGATGCTGGCGCATCTGCTGAAATATGACACATCACAAGGACGTTATGGAGAGCAGATTGATTCCACTGAAAACAGCCTCATAGTAAATGGTGTCAGTATTCCGATCTATGCGGAGAAAGATCCTTCCAAGCTCCCCTGGAAGGATCTGAATATCGACGTAGTGTTGGAATGCACCGGGTTCTTCGCTTCTAAAAAAGCTGCGTCTGCACACCTTGAAGCTGGAGCTAAGAAGGTGCTGATTTCCACTGCAGCCGGTAAGGATGTTCCTACCATCGTTTACGGTATTAACGAAAGCACATTGACAAAGGAAGATACCATTGTTTCCGCCGCTTCCTGCACTACAAATTGCCTGGCTTTTATGGTATATCATCTCAATGAACTGGCACCGATCCAAAAAGGCTTTATGACAACCATTCACGCTTATACAAACGATCAGAATACACTTGACGGCCCTCATGCAAAAGGTGATTTGCGCAGAGCACGTTCCGCTGCCGGAAATATCATTCCAACTTCTACGGGAGCCGCAAAGGCTATCGGGCTGGTCATTCCCGCACTGGAAGGCAAACTTGATGGCACATCCCAAAGAGTCCCGGTCATGGCAGGCTCTCTCACGGAACTGACTGCTGTGGTCAGCGGTTCTGTAACAGTAGATCAGGTGAATCAAAAAATGGAGCAGTCAAAATCGGAAGAATACGGATATACAGAGGATGAAATCGTATCCTCAGATATCATCGGTATGACCTTTGGCAGCCTGTTTGATGCCACCCAAACAAAGACGACTGAATTAGGCAGCGATACGCTGGTTAAAATCGCAGCCTGGTATGACAATGAAAATTCATTTACCAGTCAAATGATTCGTACCGTAAAGCATCTGGCAAATCTATAGGCTTGTGTAAAAATCTTGACGGTTCCAAGTCGAATGGCGACCCGCTGCAAATCGAATCTCCGAGGACGCAAAAGTTAGCAAAATGAGCTGCGCACCAATGATAAGCTTTTAATCGATGATCATTGGTGCGCAGCTCAGAATACCTGCTCTTTTTTACATTTGCGAGATCAGATTTACGAATTCTATGTGAAGCTCTTTTTCAAGAACCACACGATGTTTTTTTAAGACTTCGTTCAGTGCCTTTAATGCGAGATACAACGTCTCTTCCCTGCAATTCTCTCCCATATGTCCGATACGGAATACTTTATCTGCCAGATAATCAAAAGCACCTGCAATCATGATATTGTGATTCGTCAGCATCGCGTTAAATAATTCCTGAAAACGGATGCCATCGGGCACTAAAACGGTAGTCACCGTATTAGAAAATCCGTCCTGCGCATATAATTCCAGTCCTGCATCGACAAGACTGGTTCTGACCGCTTCAGCATATTTCTTATGGCGCGTAATACTGTCCCCTTCAGTGAGTATCCGATCCACTGCCGCTCTTAATCCATACAAATCACTGACGGGCTGGGTATATGGAAACCACTTTTTCTCATACCAGCTGCTCCAAAGACTTAGGTTGCAATAAAACCCTGCCACAGGCTGCTTTCGGCTCTGTATCATTTTCCAAGCGTCTCCGCTGATGCTGACGATGGAAAGGCCAGGTGGAGCCGACAGGCATTTCTGAGAACCTGCCAGTACGAGATCCATCTGCCATTCATCCGTTCGCAATTCTTCGCCGCCTACTGCCGACACGGAGTCCACAACGGTTAGAATTCCGTATTTTTTCAGCAGCGGGCAGATGTGATTCACCGGATTTGTAATCCCCGAAGGGGTTTCACAATGAACAAGAAGAGCCAACTTAAAATCATGGCGATCAGCCAAAAATTGCTCCAGCTCTTCCACTGAGATTGCTTTCCTGTAGTCACTTTTAAAGTATGTCACCTCTGCGCCATAAAGTTCTGCAAATTCTCCGAAGCCTTTTCCGAAGATTCCGTTATCCAGGCACAGCACTTGATCGCCCGGTTCAATCAGAGATGCACAGGCAGCCTCCAGTCCTAGGATTCCTTCTCCATTCAGGATCAGAATATCATTGCTGGTCAGAAATAATTGCTTCAATCGGTCACTGGTTTCCTTATAGAACTCATAGAATTCCATGTCCAGATCCGGATTTGTAATTTTTTTTGACATTGCCCTGCGTACATCCTCATGTACAGAAGTAGGTCCGGGTGTCATGATCAATGGTGTTTTCATTTTATTTCTCCATTCTCCATATCGGTGCTGTTTTGGAGCACCGGCAAGATTAAGGGTTTTGCAAAACATTCCTTTGATCAATATTCTAGCGGATATGTGTAGTCATTTAAATATGCAATTATTAATATTTTTACAATGACAGTTCGCCGAAAAGATTAAGCCAGGAATCATATCCGAGTCTAGCGCTTAGACTTATAATGCCTGCCAAGAGCATCGGCAGCAATCATCGAATCGTATACCATCTGTGGGGTAACAGCAAAAGGCATATTGCCCATGGTATCATTTGGCCCGCAGGCCAGTTCGGCAGCCTGCATCAGTTCATTGGGCTTTATCTCTGTTATACCTAGGTCTGCCAGCGTTGTAGGCAATCCTGTATCAAGACAGAAGTTCATGACTTCCTCAAGCTCCTTCAGATCTGAATTTTCAAGAACCAATTGGGTTAACGTTCCGAATGCAACTTTTTCACCATGATAGTAATGGTGGGTTTCCGGAATTGCAGTCAGGCCGTTGTGAATCGCATGAGCCGCTGCTATACCACAGCTTTCAAATCCGATTCCGGAGAGATAGGTATTTGCTTCTACAATATGTTCGAGGGCTTTTGTACATACACCTTCCCTCACAGAAACCAACGCTTTTACGCCATCGGAAATCAATGTGTCATAGCAAAGCTTTGCAATGGCCATTGAGGTAACAGTGTACTGACCTCCGATAAAGTTGCCGCTGTCTGACTGCTTGCATGCGCGTGCTTCAAAATAGGTCGCCAGTGCATCTCCCATACCAGAAACAAGTAGACGTGCCGGTGCTTTGCTGATAATATCGGTATCTACAAGAACCATGTTGGGATTTCTGGGAAGAAAAAGATATTCTTCGAATACACCTTCGTCGCTGTATATTACAGACAGCGCGCTGCATGGTGCATCTGTGCCGGCAATGGTTGGAACGATTACCACTGGGGCACCCGCATAAAAAGCTACTGCTTTTGCCGTATCATGAATCTTTCCTCCGCCGATTCCTACGATAACATCACAAGCTGATTCCTTGTACGCTTTGATCAGTCGGTCGATTTCATTGCGGGAACATTCCCCGCGGAACGTTGCGTAAGTCAATTTCGTATCAAATTCCACTGCACCCTTGGATATGGGCTTTTCTACGCGGCCTTTGCCTGATTCGCTCACTAAAATGAAGGGAGTCTTTCCCATGCTCTGAATATGCTTGCAAAGCTCTCCGAGAACCCCCCTGCCCTGTACATAACGTTCGGGACTTCCAATAATATTTGCCATAAGAAACCTCCTATTAATTTGATAATTTATTATCAATCTCTCGATTGCATTATATGCCCCTGTTTCTGACAAGTCAAGAAAATGCCATGGAAAAATCCATGGCATTTTGGGAATTTTGCTTATTCACTTAAAATCAGGGCTGAAGCTTTCTTCTTCTTAAAGCTGCCCATAAGAGCAGTCCGAATCCTGAAAGAAGCATCAATGTGACCAAGGAATTCAAGGTTATATAGCTGCCGCCTGTCTTCGGCGTCTCGTCCAGCTCTGTAAATCCTCCGGGCACATCTTCGTCTATAATCCACCCTGCTGGAATATCCTCCGGATCAATCTGAGAGATTTCATCTCGTTCAATTTTATAGTTTTTGAATGGTACTGAAAGATCAAGCCTGTTCGCACGGTCTTCCAACTGGAAGGTATAGACTCGAGCACTGGCTTTGTATCCATTTGGAGCAGCCTTTTCTCTTAAGGAATACCTCACACCCGTGTCTAGTCCATCAAAGAAGATAACTCCGTCCGAACCAGTCACGGCAGTTCTGATCAGCCTTCCGCCTTCAAACAATTCAAAGATCGCACCGGATAACGTCTTTGACGAATCATCACCATCTACTTTTACAATGGTAATGCTTCCTTGAATTGCTTCAGGAGTGACGACACCGCCCGGCGTGGTTACACCACCCGGTGTGGTAATTCCGCCCGGCGTAGTTTCCTCTTTCGGAGGATTTCCGCCGCCTCCGCCGCCCCTATTTTTTGTATTGGTAAATACTGCTGCATGGGTCTTGCTTGTATCGATGACCCCTGCACTTCCTGTGGATACAGTAGCGTACCCATCTGGGGAATAATCCGCTTCTGTTACTGTGTATCCAGTTCCCTCAAGCAGATCTGCTACGGTTATGCTCTCACCGTTTGACAGTTCAAAGGTCAGATTGCCTTTCATGCTCCCGCTGGGTCCGCCGTTGGCTCCAGTATAGGCGTATGTATTGACCGCATCGCTCAAGGTTAGCGTAAACTCAAACTTTTTTTCTTTATCAGCAGCATTGCCAGCAACGATTTTGCTGATTGTCAGGCTGCCGGGTTTATTTTTTGAATTGGTAAACGCTACGGTATGAGTCTTATTTGTGTCGATGTTCCCCGTGCTTCCCGTATGGACAGTAGTATATCCATCTGCGGTGTAATCCGCTTCTGTTACTGTGTATCCGGTTCCCTCAAGCAAGTCTGCTATCGTTATGCTCTCACCGTTTGACAATTCGAAAGTCATGCTGCCCTTCATACTCCCGCTGGGTCCGCCGTTGGCTCCTGTATAGGCATAGGTATTGACCGCATCGGTCAAGGTCACCGTGAATGTAAACTTTTTGCCGGTTTCATCTGCATCGCCGGTAACGGTTTTGCTGATTGTCAGACTGCCGGGCTTGTTCTTTGTGTTGGTAAATACAACATTCTTAATAACATCCGCCTCAATGGAACCAGTACGCTCTGTATCAACAGTAGTATATCCATCAGCGGAGTAATCACTTTCAGTTACAGAATACCTGAGATCTTTTGGCAGACCGTAGATGGTGATTGTCTCATTGTGCTTCAGGAAGAACGAGTCCCCGTTTTTTATGGTTCCTGCCAGCACACCATTATCATCCATGTATTGATAGCTTCCATTGTTCGGTGAATTGTCAGCATTGTAAAGTTCTACAGTAAACGCAAAGCTTTTGTTTTCATTGGCATCACCAGCCACTGTCTTACGGATGGCCAGGGTACCAACGGTGTTGCTTACAAAATTTTTTACATTTAATAAATTTGACTCGGAACCGGTCTTGCCGTCTATGGATGTGGTAACGAGAGCTCCTTCGGTCTTTACCGTAACCGTATGAATCAAGCCTTCCAGTGAATACCCGCTTGGTGATCCAGTCTCTTTTAGAAGATAAGTTCCATCTGGAATAACCTTGAGCAGTATTTTTCCGTCGGCCCCACTGATTCCTTTTCGAATTGGGGTTACTCCATCCAAAGCGTAAAGTGTAAACTCAGCACCGGATAGAGGCGTTTCCGATCCATCGGTCTTGAAAATGCTAAGCCAGCCATTCCTCGCAAGAGTAGCATAGCCATCCTGCTCTGAGATACTGAATGCTCCAGAATGATCCTCCACCTCACCGCTGGCGCCGATCAGGTATACATGATTCCAAACGCTTCCTACCGCACCGGTAACGTCAGTCAGATAAGTGATACGATAGCCTTTGCTGTTATCCGGTATGTGAAAAGTAAGCCTGCGTTCAGCATTGTCATAGGAAAGATTGCCGCCTGAGCCCAGAGTCAGAGGTACAGCAGCTCCCGGCACATAGGTTCCATTACTCTGAAGAACCAATTCCTGCATCGTGATATTACCGCTGATTACCAGATTGCCTGAGGCATCTACTCTCAATTCCAGACCGGAAGGCAGAACATCCTCTATCCTTCTTTCTCCTTCATACGACAGATCGTAAGGCTTATATTCAACGGTCCACTTGGCTACGCCTGTGGCGGCAAGTGCGCTTGTTTTATCAAGTACTCTACTTGTGATGGAAACAGACCGCGTTACGGATACACCAGGCTGCCATTTAACAGCTTTCATGGTCAGATTATTTGTGACTGTAGTTCCCTTATTCCCGTCAAAATAATCTTGCAGCATCTCATCACTGGGTTTTGCTTTAACCAATATTACATAAGGTTTGTTCAACTCCTGGAAAGTAAATACAGCTGTTTGAGGATCTTGTGTTCTATTAAAAGCTGCTGCCAATCCACTTACGGTTTCCAGAGGCGAGCCTGTCGCTTGCAAGGTACCGCTGGTATTCGGAACTCCTTCGAAAATGAGAAAATCTTTTCCGGGAGCAATCTCCTCAAATTCCCAGCCTCCGGGCAGCGTATCAGTTACCGTGAATGCTCCAAGAGTCGATCCGTCGGATTTCAGGCTGTTGACCAAATCCAGTCCATTGGCATTGACACTGAGGCGGAAAATGACTGATTTATCTATGTAATTGAAACCGCTTCCTGCATCTGTTGTCGTGTTGTTGACACCTGCAACTGGGTTGACCGCATTTCGATGGACCATCTCTTTTGCAAGGACTCTGCTATTATATAAGGGATCTGCCGTAGCCTCAGCAAGCTTTGCTTCCCCGTTGAACAGAACCGCCGTATTGATTACGCGTTTCACGTTTGTATTTCCGGCAAAGATTCCAGGATTTAATACCATCGTATCAAATGAAAATTCATTCACCTGCGTATTGGATAAATCTGAAAACTCCAACAGCTCAGCTACCGGCTTAGTATCCTGCATGATCGTGTACACATGGGGCGCAGATATATCCGATGGACCTTTGTTCAGGAAATTGCCGTTGTATTTCTGATCGTAGCGAATGTTATTACTATTTTTGAAATAGTTTATGACGCCGGGAGAAATTCCCTCTGGCCACACAACCGTATCAGGATCAAAGCCACTGTCTTTGTCTCCATAAACCAATAGGTCGTAAACCTTCAGGTTATTCAGCGCTCCCTGTCCTCTAGCATCCACCTTAACCGTCCAATTAACGGTTCGATCCTTTGCATTGATCGTTCCTGTCTTAGAGATGGCATTGTAACCAATGGAAACACTTACAACTCCGGTTTTCAAACCGCCGTTATTTCCAGTACCGGGTGCTCCATCCCATGTAATGCTTGCTTGATTGTTATAACTTGTAGTTGTAGTCGTACTGCTTTCGTCCGGGACACCGACTTTGATGACCAGCCTGCCTTTGTATTGGATATCTCCAATAATGTACCTTCCTCCAGCGGGTGCTGAGTTGAAGGTAAGCCCCGTCTCCTCCCACACATCTGGCGAGGTTTCTTTCTCCCAGACTGCGGAGATGAAGTTTAAGTTCTCTGATAAAATATCAGTGATTTCTACGTTTTTCAGGTTTGCTCTTTCGTGGTTTGCGGTAATCGTCCAGGTGATGGAACGGCCTGTTGGATTGTACGGATCAGTACTAGACGATTGACTGGCAACGCCAGTTTTCTCAATCCATTTGGGGGGAGTAAAGTTGACCGTAACCGAGCCGTCCTTTTTCAGCGTATCGGTGATGTCCTTAAGCTCAGCTTTGTTCGTTATAGACTGCTGTCCGCTGCCATAGTACTTACCCACGGGAATGTCTGTCGTAAAGGTTATCGTTTTCGGGCTCACAGAGCCTTCTGGAAAACGATAGGACAAAACATTGTCCGTATAATCAGGAGGAGAGTCGGGGGCGCTGCCGTCAACTTGAAACGAATCCGCAACATAACCGCCAACTTGACTTAAATGATCAACAAATTTGTAATCTTTCAGGTCAATTGGATTTCCAGCCTTCTCTGCTCCCACCGTCACGCTCCATGTAATCTGTCTGTCAGACAGGTTAGCGATTCCCGATTTCATGACGGTATATTCAACGGGGGCCTCAGGAACATGGACGACAAAATTTCTCTCTAAAATTTCTACCGTCACATCATCTTCTTCGCCATCATGATCCGTTTTATCATATCGCAAAGTTGCGGTGAAAAAGCAAGCAACAGAATTAAGACTGGGATCACTTCCGTCAAAAACGCTTTCCTGACCGTCAAAAATCACATTGGCAATGACCTTGGGTGTAGCGCCTACAGTCTCTGTCGTGAGGGTTAAGGTACCTACTTTTGTTCCGTCAGCTGCTTTCAAAACGATTGGACCTGCGCCGGACATAAGCTCAAATTGCTTGCTTACTTCAAAGCTCGCAGTATCATTTCGCACAACATAGGTTCCATTTTCAAGCGGATCACTCATGATTGGAACTCGAAAAGAAATCCCAACAACGAGATCCTGATCGCTGTCTATTTTTAGGTTCTCGTCTTCCAGATCAAGATTATGGCCTCCCTGAGCCAGCGTTACCGACTTATCCTGAAGATAACCGCTGACATCTTTGGGGATTTCATCCCCATATACAGGGGTAACCAATGAAAATAACAGCATTAACACCAGTGTGAATGCAATTGGTGCGGGACTTCTCTTTTTTGGCTTCATCTTTCATTCTCCTTTGAATAAATAATTTATACAAAGTAAAATAGCATGATGACAGTCAAGCCGGTTGCACTACTTGCTCATTTTATACTAAGTGCCCAGGTACAGTATAAAATTCTTCGCATTCTCGATCCTTCTGCTACAGTACTTACCAATTAATACCCGATTCAGTGATTCATAATCAGGTAAATTAAGGGGATCCTTATCCCCATATCGCATTGGCGTCAGTCGCACTTCGATTCAAACGGGAGAAATCCGTTCTTACGAAGGAGCTTGTAGCCAGAAACAGAAAGATAAGGCCGATAACCATGATAATTACAAACGATAAAAACGGCGTTACGATAAAGCCGCCGATATCGATGGCCAGCCCTTCTCTTACCAACTGCGCAGACGGCAGATCTGTCTTTTCCAGTACGACCATCCGAAAGAAAGCTGTGGCATAGGTCATGGGATTAAAATATGCCACAAAACGCAGAGATTCGGGCAGCATATCCAGCGGAATATACGCCCCTGAAAGGAAGGTCAAAGGCATGGTTATGGCTGTTTTGACAATCTGAAAGGTCTGCCCGTTTCGAACCTTTGTGGCCATGAAAAGACCAACTCCGGAAAAAACAAGCCCCACACTGATCATTGCACAGAGGACGAACAGAGGTGTAAGCCATGTAGTAAATTGAATCCCGATAAAAAGTCCGATCACCAGCACCAAAATACCCTGTACCGTTGAGACTGTCGCTGCCGAAAGAAGTTGGCCAAAGGCTACGGAAATTCTCTTTGCAGGAGAGACAAGAACCTCTTTCATAAATCCGCTCACCATGTCATCAACTGTGGAAGAAGCTAAATTCAATGAGCTTTCAAAAACCGTTGTAATAATCACTCCCGAAAGCATATATGCAATCGGGTTATCGATAAAGTCCGTTCTGAAAATTGCACCAAATACATAGACGAAGAATAGCGGAAAGATCAGGGAAAAAACCAAACCGGTTCTATTTCTGACAAAGGCTTTGAGCCCACGCTTCCATAATGCAAAAACTGTATTCATGCTATGCCTCCTCTCTAATCTTTTTCCCTGTTATTTCAAGGAACACGTCATTAAAGGTACCTTTTTTGATCTCAATATTGGTGATATGCTCCTTATGGATGCTTAGGACTTGCAGCAGGCAGTCAATCTTTTCCGCCTCGACTTTATAGTAGCCGTCCTTTTTCTCATAGTTTAGATCATGGCGCACCAGCTGTTCCTCTAGCTCCGAGGAATTTTTCGTCGTAATATAAGCGGTGTCCTTGGTATAGGTCTTTTTGAGTGCGTAAGGTGTATCATGGGCTACGATGACTCCATTATCAATGATTGCGATTTTATTGCAGATTTCCGCCTCTTCCATGTAATGCGTAGTTAGGAATATTGTAATATTTCGTTCCTTCTGAAGCTTAAGGATATATTCCCAGATGTGCGCACGGGTCTGCGGATCCAATCCCGTTGTTGGCTCGTCCAAAAACAGTACCTTGGGGTAATGAATCAGCCCCCGGGCAATTTCCACCCGACGTTTCATTCCTCCGGACAACGCCGCAACTGGCTTTTTACGCTCGTCTAGAAGATCAACCAGTTTCAAAACAAATTGAATCCGTTCTTCCACTTCCCTTCTCGGTATATCATAGAAAACACAATGCATTTTGAGATTTTCTTCGATGGTCATCTTTGCATCCAATGTGGAATCTTGAAATACCACGCCGATGGATGATCTGACTTCGCTTTTTTGTGTTGTAACATCATACCCATTAATGGAAAGAGAGCCTGTCGTCTTTTCAAATATGGTGCACAGGGTATTTATGGTTGTACTTTTTCCTGCGCCATTGGGACCCAGAAACGCAAAAATCGTTCCCTCCTCCACGTTAAAGGAAATATCATTTACGGCCATGAAATCGCCATATTTTTTTGTAAAGTTTTTAACTTCGATGATTGAATTCATCCTAAAATCTCTCCTTTTCCGGCAGCTTCAGTACTAATTTCCTCTGCTGATACGTAATATTGATAATACCACATTTATTTATGATTATTCAAGAAAATCCTTTCTTGCATAATCGGTACTCTTTCATTGCAGTACCCTTGACAATTTCACCGGGGATATGTTATTCTAATGAAATTAGTTAGACATTCCTAACCCAACCAAAATCGCACGAACCTACCCAAAATGTAAATTAAAGTGGTATAATAACTATAAAGCCATCCAACCCGCGTTTCACTTTGATTATAGATAGAAAGGAATACGAATGAACCATAACCATAAAGGCGGCTGCTGTCACGGCAGCGGTAGCCATCATCACACTGAACAAGATCACCAGGATCACGATCATCATGACCACCACGATCACGATGAACACAATCATGCACACGGACATGGCTGCTGCGGAGGCGGCTGCTGTGCCAGCCGAAAATCAGCGGCACCTCTTTCGGCTGAAGAAACAGAATTTTTAATACAGCTTGCTCAAACCCCTTACCTTCCTTTGACAAGATTTGTGCTCAAAAGTACAAAATCAAACCATTTTGAATCAGTGGCTTTGGCCCCGGTTCATCTGAAAGACAAAACCGATTCTATGGAAGTGGTAAAAAGCACGGGAGCAGTATTGAAAAGCCTTGAAGAAAGAGGCTTCCTTACACTGGACTACGAAGAGCCTCTGGAAAATGGAAATTATTCCGAATATGAGAACTCGGATCTCTATGCTTACTTTAAGGAAACAGTAGCGCAAGCCGAAAATCATGACGATTATTTATATGATATCCCTGAGCTGGAGCTCGGCAGCATAGCTCTGACCTACTCAGGACAGCAAGCGATCATTAAAATGGATCAGAAAGCATAAAACGGGTAAATCCCATTCCAAGAAAGCATCCGGCCGCTGCCGGATGCTTTCTTACATTACCGGAAGGCTCCATTGTTTCACCATAATGATTCCCCCAAAGATCTTGATGATGCATACATGGCAATCGGCAAAATAGCAACATGATCACAATAGTAATATACTATATTAATTCTATCAGGAGGAACGAACGTATGATTCATAAAAATGAACTGAATGGAGCCGATATCAACACAGGCGAGATGGATGCCATACGTCAGGCGGGATGGGTCTTTCGGGATCTGGCTGGGTGGATGCGAGCTTATATGATCAGCAGCTTTGAGGAGCTCAGTGATCTGGACGCAGTGCGGTTAAGATTAACTCAAATGCCGATGGAGTTTGGCAATATCCTAAGATTATATTTTGGCAATGAAATGGCGGATACTTATACAACCATGTTTTCCGATTATATTGCTTCTGTTGAAGCAATGATCGACGCACAAAAGAACGGTGATGACAACGCAGTGAATGGATATATGGAACAGATCCATCATAATCTTCATCACAGCTCCATGATTTTATCTCAGATCAATCCATTTTGGAAGGAAAGTGAATGGAGGGCCTTATTCTTTCGATATTTGCTCCTTACCATTGATGAAGCAAATGCACTTTTGTCAGGAGACGATCGAAAAAGTGCAGAAATTTATGAAACCCTCTTGTCTGTTGCGACGCAAATGGCCAACTATTTCGTAAATGGACTCTCCCAATATATTGATTCCAATATGAGCCCGGTACAATAACAAGCTGCGAAGGCTTAGTCTAGCTGGTGCCAAGCAGATGCTTTAGAGATGAACATATATTGGTTCTTGCTTTACCAGACACACTAATATGACAACGAAAACAGCGGAAGGTGCTGTGCATCCGCACAGCACCTTCCGCTGTTTTGTGATATCTTCACAATTCATTACTTGATTCATTTACTTGTATCTGATTGACATCGACATCCTTAGTTGAAGGATCTCAAAAAGTTCACGATGCCTTGTGTATTATACCGTGCTGCTTTGTCTCTCCATTCATCACTTCTCAAAAGTTCGACTTCATCAATATTGGTAAAAAAACCATGCTCAATAAGCACCGCAGGCATATATGTATTTTTGATCACGTAGAAATTCGCTGTTTTGATACCCCTGTTAAGAATTCCGAGTCCTGGAAAGTTGGCGTTTGTAATGGACTTAGCAAGCTGGTTGCCCAATACGCTGCCCTGGTAATGGTAAATCTCCCACCCATTTGCGCTGGTCCAATCTTTGCCGCTTCCGAACGCATTGGCATGGATACTGACAAAGATATCAGCATCAGAATTGTTCGCACTTTCACATCTGTCTGCAAGACTTGGATCAGAATCATCATTTACCGTAAGCAGCACTTCGATTCCCTCGGCCTCCAAATAAGTCTTCATTTTGGCCGCAACAGCCCTGTTAAATTCGTATTCTTTCATCAAGCCGCCGGGACTTTGTTTTCCTGCTGTCGCTTCTCCATGACCCGCATCCAGTACCACTACAAGCTTTCCGTCTTCCATCGGATTAAAGTAGGTACTGAGGGTTGGAAATGTTATCGTTAGAGTTTTTCCGTCCGGAGATAAATTTACAGACGGATTTGACGCTTCCTTCAAATCACAAACGACCCTCACCGTATTCTCATTATAAATTCCTGTTCTTACCGTCGATAAGGGTGAATCCTTCCGCTCATAATCTAAGTCAGATATCTTGGAGTCCAACTGAAAGCCTTTTACGTCCAACGCAAATCGGTCTGGAGAGCTCAGCATCGTTGTTGAATAATCCTCTGTACCCTTGAGTGCCTCTGACAATTGAACCGTTACCACTGTATTTTCAGTTTTTGAGTTCCCCTCTTCCACGGAAATTCCTGTTACATAGCCTTTGAACTCAGGAACTACTGGTGTTTCAGGTGATTTAATGGTCACCGTCCTTGTGGATTCATCCCAGCCGACTAGAAATCCAAGCTCCTCTGCTACAAATCTTGCAGGGATCACGGTCCTGCTGTTATTGATTGTGGCAGGAACATCCAAAGTTTTGTTTTCCCCATTTACCTCGGCGGTTTTATCGTTGATTTTAAGAATCACGGTGGTAGAATCATACTCTACAGTAACTATGTAATTGATCTCATCCCATGTCACCTTACCTCCAAGGGCTTCAAATACCGCCCTTGCCGGAACCAAGGTTCGCCCATCCTGAATATAAGGCATTACATCTGCTGATACTTGTTCGTTATTTATTACGAGCTTAACGTCAGCGGTGGTTGCTGCGTCAGCTGTTATTCCCATGATTGTAAAAAAAACCATTATGAAGATAACTGCAGCTGCCGAACTAATTTTTCTTGTCATAAACCCCCCTTTTTTATGTAGTGCGCATCAGAAAACTTTTCAGCCAGCTTTCTGACATGCCTTTGTAAAATTAGCATTACCTCCGCAGATTATATCAGAAAATTCGACAAAAATCTATTTGTATAACCAAATGGTAACACGACTGAAATATAACTGTAAATATAATGAGGCACCCTATCATTAGGATGCCTCAATGCTTGTTTATTTTTTCGTTTTAGAATTTGCCGGACAGCTGTTGTTCTGCCATCTCAACAAGTCTCTTGGTCATATAACCGCCAACATAGCCGTTCTGTCTAGCTGTAAGATTTCCCTTGTCTGTGGAATCATAATTGGACAGGCCGAGTTCACTGGCGATTTCAGTTTTCATGTTGTTCAGTCCATTCTTTGCACTTGGTTTTACTGGTGTATTTGTACTTGCCATTTTGATTCACCTCCTTTATACAAGTTAATATGACCCATATAACAAGAAATATAGTTAGTAAATTATGGCTCTTTCTTAGCTCCGTTCTGCGTAAGATTTTTGAAATGCTTTCTGATCACCGAAAAAATCCCTGTCCATCTTCTTCTATGGTCGTAGATTGATTTGATGCAGTGGCCTGATCTGTTGATGATGTGTTAGATCTATGACTTATCTCCATTTTTCTTGTATACCGATCAAACTCTGCGTCGCCTTCTTTCAAAACGGTCAGCGATATGATCCGGCCGAAACGATCTCTGTTTACAGAAAGATCTACCATTCCTGCTTCTCTTGTGTGAACTGAGCCAAGCATTTTATCCTGATAAACTCGAACCGCTTCACCTTTGTACAGATAAAACCCGTCCTGCCCTTTTGTGATTCCTTGGTTTTTATATTCCTTAGATACTTCTTCTTCTGTCAAGCAAAGATCAACCCCAATTTGAAATGCACCCTTTTCCACACCAAATTCTTTTGAAAGAGCTGCTTTTACCTGCCTTGCAATAACCTCAGGATCATTGCTCGTATCTCTCTCCAGCACATCAAAGATTACATTGTCTGCGCGCTGGCCTGCATTTTCGCCTAAAGAAATATCTCTTGCAAGCTCTGCCTTGACGGCCCATTGTGAGGATGTACTCGCACAATAGCTGCTAAGATATGATGAAAACGGTGCTTGCCCCCCTGTGGCAAAAGCAACGGTACTAAAAAAAATCAGAAGCATTGAGAGAGCCAACATCAACGCGGTTGCATTTTTGTAGCTTAGAACATTTTTAATGCGTCGCTCAACCTCTGTTTTGGAAAAGGCACTGAAAAGCAATGTGGTACGGTTGCCGGTAATCGCCATGGAAAGAAGGCTGACGGCATAGCTTTGCCGTTCGTCATCACCCACTTGTCTAAGCACGGCAGCATCACAAGCTGCCTCTAGGTCTGATGCTAGATATTTTGACATGATCCACACCAGCGGGTTATACCAGTGAAAACATAAAGCGATCAACATCACCATTTTGAGCCAGTTATCTTTTCGCTTGATATGCATTGTCTCATGTGCAAGAATATGTCTCAGCAGCTGTGATTGTCGGAAGTCCATGCTCCCTGGCAGATAAATGCGAGGATTCACAATCCCGCACACCAGCGGAGAAGCAATTTCATCATTGGTACAGACAAGGATATGACCCATACCCATATCTCGAAGATGTGCGTTGATCGTTTGGTTATGCTCCACCAGCAGACTGTTTTTTAGCTTGCGGGAATATTGGAGCTTCTGTGATAGCAAGATTCCTGCTGTTGTCAAAACCCCCAAACCAAAGATGACAATCAGAAGAGACCGATCATCCGTAAGCAAACTGCCCGAGCGCTCTGCATAGCTGTAGTTCATGCCATCGGAAGTAGTTTCTGCAGTGCCTGGACTTGTGTTTTCCCTTGCGGTTGGCTGATCTTCTACCACATAGACAGCAGAAGCTTCTGAAAGCTGCATCTGCCATTGTGGAACTGGTGCGCTAAGGGGACTGGAAAGGGAAAAAGGAACCAAAAGCCGAATAAGGATCAAACTCCACAGCAAAGGAAAAACAAACTTGGGCAACCGATTCCTTAGAAAAAACCGAAGCAACAAAACGACGGCAATCATTACGCTTCCGTACATTGCCATCAGGTACAACGGCATGTCCATCCTAAAATGCAGCATTTTATTTTGCCTCCTCTATCATCTTTGCAAGCCGTTTGGCCTCATCTTCTGAAATGCCTTGGTTTTTTAGAAATGCAGAAAAGAAAAGTTCGCTGGAACCTCCAAACATTTTATCAATGAGCTGTTCCGTTTCACTCTGCTGCACTTCATCTCTCGTAACCAGAGGCTTACATAAAAAACCGGGTTCCTCCCGTTCAATGGCGCCTTTCTCAATGCATTTTTTAATCACAGTATAAGTCGTGTTTTTGTTCCAGCCTACACGTTCCATTAATACATCTACAATGTCACGAGCAGGTAAAATCCCCTGCTCCCATAAAACTTCCATAATCTTCAGCTCAGAATCAAACAACTTGATATCCATATTTCCTCCTTTTTGACTACTGCGATAGTCGTTTGCGCTCCGAGACTATCGCAGTAGTCTCGCACGCATCTCCAGACTATCACAATAGTCTACATTTTGTCAAGCAAGTAAATTATTTTCTTGATCAAACTTGTTGGTTTGGTTTGATGCTCAAAACAAAAACGCTGAAATTCCGAAATTCCAGCGTTTTGTTTGCTTTGCTTTTCTTAAATTGTGAATGTCATATCGATATCAGCTGATATCATACAGTATTCTGTAAATATCCTGATTTGACAGAACCTTTTCGATATATTTTCTCGTTTCATTATATGGTATCCCGCTGCAATCCGTCCCATCACTGGCGATGAGGGAGCCATCTATCCAGCTTGCCACATTGCCCCTGCCCGCGTTATATGCGGCGAGAACAAGCTCAGTATATCCGAATTCATTCCGAATGTTGTTGACGTACCATGCTCCCATTTTTATATTTGTTTCCGGATCATAAAGATCGTTGATTGTGAAGTTCTCATCCCCCATGGACTCCGCGATCCAAAAAGCGGTTGGCTCCATGAGCTGCATCAGGCCGATCGCTCCTTTGTGCGACACAGCATTCTTATCAAATCTGCTTTCCACCTTAATAATCGCCGTTAAA
This sequence comes from Clostridiales bacterium, assembly GCA_015243575.1. NCBI lineage: Bacteria > Bacillati > Bacillota > Clostridia > Peptostreptococcales > Anaerovoracaceae > Anoxybacterium > Anoxybacterium hadale. Next base: position 1,035,221 of record CP042469.1, on the reverse strand, counting down.
AGATAGGGATCGATATCATATTCTCTGGAATATTTTATAATATAATCTTGATATCCAACGGGATAAACATGATTGATCACTGTCTTTGCAGCAAATGCTGCGAATAGTAAAACGATGAAAAATATAACGAATTTCTTTCGGGTTCCGGTCATTCCAATCTCCTGTAAATGATTATTTCCTCTAGGTCAAGCTGTATACTCGACGTGATATTATCGCGACGCCTTAATATGATACCATAAAAAGTTGACTCATGGTATCAATTCTTCAATATCCATGTTTTCATATACATCAAAATCGCTAAAATCTCTCAGCATATACAAACCCGAATCGACTATTCATTATTTCACATCATTTAAAACACCCATAAAAATGGGCATATGAAACTTGTTGTCTACTATCATAAAGAAAAACGGACGATTTAATTTTACGATCTTAGGCTCCGTCTTTGCGGCAGCTCCCGCATAAAGCTCTACTGCGGTAACTGCGCCTGCCTTTGTCCCTTTTTCATCTACCTCAATTTTTGTCTTATGAATCACACGATTTATAAAAAGATTACCTTCGCTCGATCCAATAGCACTGAAATCCGCAAGATTCACATCAAAAGCATCCTTGATACCCAGCTCCTTCAATATTTCGGAGAGTTCTTTGCTATATTCAAATGTAAATTTAGGAATGAAGGCATAGATCCTTTCATCGCTTTGGTTCTTAATGGCATTAATAAGCAGCTTACCGTCGAGAGATTTTATAAAATCCGATACAGAAAACCCCTCTTCGGGCAATAACGCAACAAAGGAATATTGATTGTCGGCATATGGCTTTGAGAATCCAATGGCATTGGGAAGCTCAATATAACCGTATTCGGCGCTGTCCATAAAATCAACTGTCTTTTTCTTACCGGCTTTGTTCGTAAATTCGCCCTCGCGGATAGCGGTATCTTGGTAGATCTCCTGCCACTCAGCATCGAAGGACAATGCATTAATAAGGTATAGCACAGAATTCTCGGGCGGCTTCTCTCGCAAGAGTTCTTTAATCTGTTCATTTGTTTTTTTATTGACCCAAGCATTGATGTCGTTCTTCGTGCTGTCATCAAAGGGAGCCTTATATACGTCGGCATTATAATAATCCTTGTTCGTTTGCAAAAATCCCTCTTCTATAATCAAATTCTTTGTATCCTTAAACCATATGGAGTTAGCAATGCTAACCTTGAATTTGTCACTCGTCGGAAGATCCACTCGATAGGAATAGAGATATTCATTCAGACTTCCTATGTCTGTACCGAAAACCTCCTCCATTTGAGACAACGTGTTCTTTTCAGCACCGTTTGCCGTCATCGACAAGGCAGAAATAATAGACAGCGGCGAGATGAGCGTGTTTTCGTTCTCTTGAATTCTTTTGAATATTGCAAGTGAGAAATCTGCGATTTCCGTTGTTTTATCGGCACTGTTTTGCTGTTGATTTCCAATTAAGGATGAATCTATCTCCGTTCCTTTAAAGTCTTTCATCAAATTTTCGGCTGTTAGACTTGTACAGCTGGAACAAGCCGTTAGTATTAATAGTAATACCAGCAATAATATAATTCTTTTCATAAAAACCCCTCCTAACAATTAGGACGGTAATTTTTGTTAAATGTTCCATATTCATTGCTGGCTTCGCACATGATCATGTCGAATATGAGCTTCCATCCGCTTCAGGATGGAAGCCTTATTTGATTCCTTCTGTCAGTGTTTTAATACGTTCCAGTGCCTTGGGAAGTCTGTTGTTAAATATTTCTTCGAGCTCCAGTGGAACATCGGTTTTGACAATCAATATAGTAGCACCATTTTTTTCAGTAAGTGAATAACTCTCCGTCCCCCCAGTCCACTCTTTTTCACGTTCCTGCTGACCACTGTTTTGTGTATCCGCACCGTGCCTGAATAATACAAACTCATTTGGAATTAGTTTCTCTACCAAGCTTGTCACACCATAACCATTGATCGCTGAAATAAACTCGACTTCATTTCCTTCTTTCATTTCTCCCTTCATATATGTGCCCTCATCAATTATACTTGCCCAGTCACGGAACGCGATGTCTTCCCAAAGAGTTGTCCAGACTCTTTCTTTAGAGGCATTAATTTTCGTTGAGAATTGAAGTTCTTTCATTGGCTTCCTCCTTATTGCAAGGTTTCGAAATTGGTTTAAAATACAAAGTCTTACTCATCCTTACTTTTTCTTATCTTCTCCAGCGCGACCATTAAAATATAGATCACTGCCACATCAAAGCAAAACGTAAGTAAATTAATTGTTTATATTATAAGATCTAACTCGCTTAATTGCTTAAGCTTTCCAGTTTTTTAATATAATCGACCGGATTTATAATATAATATCCGGCTTCGGTTTTACTTTTTGTTTCCTCCAGCGCTTGCTGCATTTGCTCATAGGTCAAATTGGGATTGATTTCAAGCCCCAGTGTGCATAGACCCGCAAAATAAGGAATTGCCCAACTCCATCCACCGATTCCATAATAGTTATATCCATCATCAGACTGGTTGTTAGCGGTGGTTCGGTAATCACCTGGAATCATTATTACCGATTTTTTGTCAATCTTCTGATTCCTATAAACTTCTGAAATGTCATAATTTAAAACATTATTTCTGTCCTTATAAGGCGGACAGCCTCCCCATATAAAATTGTTACCCACATTATTGGAGTAGATAACGATAATACCTTGATCATTTGCTTTCTGGATTGTCTTTTGCCAGTTTTCCCAATGAGCATCGTCATTGGATAAGCCATCAGAGATAGACACGATTCTAATTTTTTCTTTCTCGCTCAGTCCTTGATTTAATTCAATTAATTGTTCAATTGCCTTACTATAATTATCAAAATTCTTACCGTTGTCTGGTACTGCAAAATAATACAATTTTGCATCTGGTGCGACTCCGCAATTTTGTCCTGCCAATATTGATGCACAACTCATGCCGTGAAAATGAATCCGCGTATCCGCTTCAACTTGAATATATATAAAATTGTCTTTCTTGAACTCATTACTAGTAGAAAGGATAGGCTTGTCGATCATTGCCACTGATATTCCTTTTCCGGTATGTCCTTCCTTATGAAGCGCTTTTATTTGCAAACCTGGATCTTTACTGGTTTCAAGCCATAATTCTGGCGAGTACCCCTTTGGCAGCTTGTCGGCTTCGCACCATATTGTATCTGTATCAAAAGAAATTTGAGAAATTTTATCTAGTGACATCCGTGTAAAGTCTTTGTTCGAAACGTTCTTTCCTGAGAATCCGTATATCGTCTCAAGGCTGCCTAATTCAGGATTAATATCCTGATCTGTTACCTCGTCAGGCAGATTATCTGGATTAATACCATAATTGGACGGGATGGGATTCATAGCATACTCATTTGTTCCTGTCGTTGCATCTGTGTTTTCTACTTTCTGCTCATCTGCGACAGGCTTTGAACAGGATGAAAGTAGTAAAACGAATATGATAAAAACTACTATGATTCTAAACTTAGTCATTTTAGTAAATCCTTTCTTTAAATTTAGGGGTTGAAACACCCTTGTTCAGTACATTCTTTATCATTCCTGTTCCACCATCTGACCATATGAGGTCTTAGTACCAGTAATTAGTCACCGATTCAAACAACCCCCCTTAATTCCAACTATTTACATATTACGTCCGATCATCCAATAATTCAACATGTTTCTATTAAAATATTTGATCCCGAGGTCCCATCTGAAACTAAGTAAGCGTACCACCCAAATAAAAGTCTTTTATTATTCGAGTTTTGATTTATACTTGTAATGGTAACGTTATTGGAGCCAAGTATAAATCTGAGGAGATCAATCTATGTTTAACGCAAAGGAAATGGACGAACGAAGCTATCTGGATACGGTATTAGAAAAGCTGCAGACAGCATTTGATCATATAGAGCAAAAAATAACCCATTATTCCGAAGAGATAATCGAAGCAAAACGATACATGTATGAAAATCAAGCGCAATTTGATCGTGCAGAAAAGGCATCCAACAGAATGGTTCTATATCAAAATATTGCGATTGGAGATAAAGCTGTTTTACAACGGGAAAAACTCCAAAAGCTGATTCAGTCCCCTTATTTCGGGAGGATTGATTTCGCTGCCAGTGAAAGTTCAAATGGAGAGGTATTCTATATCGGAATCTATGGCTTTTCAGATTCTGAAAGCTACGATAATATTATCTTTGATTGGCGTGCGCCGGTTTCAAGCATTTTTTATGACTTTGAAATCGGACCAGCTTATTATAATGCTCCTGATGGAATAATAGAAGGAGCATTAAACTTAAAGCGGCAATATCGGATCAGGCAAAGCCAAATGGATTATATGATCGAGAGCTCCCTTAATATCGGCGATGATATTCTTCAAAAGGAATTAAGCCAAAATTCCGATGAAAAAATGAAGAATATTGTAACAACGATACAAAGAGAACAAAATAAAATCATCCGAAACGAGGTGGCAAAGGTACTGATCATACAGGGTGTCGCCGGTTCTGGAAAAACTTCCATTGCGTTGCACCGAGTGGCTTTTTTGCTCTATCGATATAAACAGACTCTGACGTCAAACAACATCCTGATTATTTCTCCGAATAAGGTATTTGGCAGCTATATTTCAAATGTATTGCCGGAGTTGGGAGAAGAAAACATTTTAGAAAGCGGCTTTGATGATATCGCCGCAGATATCATGGATAAAAAATATCGCTATCAAACGTTCTCGGAACAGGTTGAGAATCTTCTGGAAACAGAAAGTACGGAAGCAGTTTTTCGAATCAAATTTAAATCGACGAATCATTTTGTGGTGCAGCTAAAATCGTATCTTGAATATGCCGATGATCATTATTTTGACCCGATTGACCTGAAGCTTGGTGCCTATCCTATCTCCAAGGCAGATCTGCTTTTGAGGTATCAGGCACTCAAGAGGATTCCTGTCAAACAAAGATTGAAGAGAATCGCAGACGATATGATTGAAAAATATAGAATGGTTTATGAAGAAAAGCCGGATTCTAAAATAGCAAGTCAATTGAGAGCCAGTATATTAAAAATGTTTCGATATCCAACCGCAATTTCTTTGTATCAGAATTTTTACCGTTATTTGAATCAGGAGAATTATTTTCAATTTCATCGAAAAAATACCTTCGAGTTTTCTGATGTCTACCCATACATCTATTTGAAGCTGCATTTTGACGGCGTAAAACTGGATTATAAATCAATACAGCATTTACTAGTTGATGAAATGCAGGATTACACCCCGATTCAATATGCAGTCTTGGCCAAGCTGTTTTCCTGCAAAATGACAATTTTAGGAGACAGCAATCAAAGTGTTAATCCATACAGTTCTTCCACTGCAGAAAAAATACGTCCCTTTTTCAAAGACTGTGATTGCGCGGAATTATGTAAAAGTTATCGTTCAACTATCGAGATTACGCAATTTGCCCAAAAGATACAGGAAAATAAAAATTTGATCCCTATCGAACGGCATGGTGAGACACCTTGTGTAAGTGCCTGTCATTCGCCAGCCGACCAATTTCATAAAATACTGGACCTAATCGAAATATTCAAGCACTCTGGGTATCAATCACTGGGAATTATATGCAAATCACAGAAACAGGCAAACGAGTTATACGAGAGTATAAAAACAGTCCACGATGATATTCTGCTCTTGAGTTTCACCAGCAGTGAATTTAAGGAAGGGATTATCATTTCATCAGCCCATATGTCTAAAGGATTGGAATATGACCAGGTCATTGTACCCGATGTATCGAGCGATTGTTATACTACAGAAATGGACAGAAGCCTACTATATATTGCTTGTACCAGAGCGATGCATAAATTGGAGTTGACCTATTATGGAACGGAAACAGAGTTTATTTTATAATAAACAACAGAAGCTGCTTCGTCCGAAACATGATAGTTGGAATGCCCTATTTTTGATCTACGAAACCATTAAAATTCCATGTCAAACGAGACGGTTGCGAACATTTTGCGGTAAAAAGATTATATTATAGTATCACTTTTTAATTTAAGGAGTTGATTATTATGATGATCAATGAAAATATAATCGATATAGACGGCAATATGATAACCGATCTTAATGAGGAATCAGAGCAGCCAGCTGTTTCTGAAAAAACAATAGAGTCGGCGCCGTTCATCGATTCGAGCCAAGCCGAAACAGCCAACGAAGAGGGCTCGTTGACCGCGGAAGATTATTTTCTGTTTGAGCGGAACTTTGATGGAAGGAGTTATTCAATATCGGCAAAAGATGTCGAGACGCTTCCTTCTCTTGTGACGATACCGAGCACCCATAATGGGCTGCCGGTGACCGTAATTAAGGAAAACAGCTTTGCCTTCTGCTCTCAGCTTTCGATCCTGCTCTTTGAGGAGCCAAGCAATATCAGAATCATTGAGTCCTATGCATTTTATCATTGCTCTGGACTGGAAAGCATTGTGCTTCCCGATCGTGTCGAAAGGTTATGCTGTGGGGCCTTCGCTTCGTGTAGCTTATTGCAGCAGGTCTATTTCGAATCAATCAAACCGCCCAGCTTGGAAGATGGCGTCTTTTATGAGACTTCAGAATATTTACTTCTGTATGTACCAAAGCACACCCTCTCGAGCTACCTCGGCACGCCAAGCTGGCAGAAATACAAAGATCTGATCATGACCTCGCCGCAGACGATCCCCACAAATTTAGGGTTTTTTCTCTTTGAGTTGAATAGTGACGGCGAAAGCTACTCAGTATTTGCAAAAACAGAAGCGGTACTGCCCTACTATTTAGCAATACCCTGGTATTACAATCAAAAACGAGTAACGGTTATCGGCCGATATGCTTTCTGGGGAATAAAAATCAGAGATGTTTTGATACCGGACACCGTTGAAAAAATCGATAACAATGCTTTCTTGTACGGCACAACTCGGTACAATCCTGACTATATATATGGCGAGTCCATTCTGGAGCATGTCAAATTCGGAAGAAACAGCAGCCTTACAGAAATCGGTATGGTTGCTTTTGGCGGTAATTTGCTGCTGAGAGAAATCAAGCTTCCGGAAACCCTTAGAATCATTCATGATCATGCTTTTTTTTCCAGTGGGCTTACCGAAATTTATATTCCAAAGAGCCTTGAGTCAATGGGGCTGCGCGTATTTTATCAGGCCCTGAACCTGGAACGGATTACCGTTGACCACCGAAATCTATACTACAAAGATATAGACGGCATCATGTATAATCTGGATGGAACCACTCTGATCGCCTATCCTTTAGGGAAAGAATCATATTCTTATTCGCTTCCAGATACCGTAACCGATTTTGGTATTCATATTTTCTGGGGAAATCGATACCTGAGAGTGCTATATCTGAATTCGGATACACCGCCGGCAATGAACAGTAATTTTAGTAGCATGCTTCCCTCCTTTAAAATCTATGTCCCGGACGGAAGCTATGAGGCATATGTAAATGCTCCCGGCTGGCAAGCCTACAAGGACATTATTTATAAGAACAGCATCATCCGGAACGAATTCGCCATCATTGGCAACGAATTGATCCAGTATGTGGGAAACGCTCCCGAAATAATGATTCCCAAAGATATCGTCCAGATAAGAGATTATGCACTGACTTCCTGTTCCGCCCTTGAAAAGATTCTGGTAGAAGAAGGAAATATAAGCTATACTTCGTCAGAGGGGGTACTTTTTAACTCCCACATGACGAAGCTCATCAATTATCCTCCCGCCAGAAAGACAACGGAATATGAGGTCCCAAGTACGGTAACAGCAGTAGGGATGGCCGCTTTCTTTGACAGCAATGGGCTGTCAGTACTAAAGGTTCACAATCAGCTGGAAGCGATAGAAGATTATGCTTTTTTACGTTGCTTTCGCTTATACCGTCTGATCAATTTGGACGCGGAGGATCACCTCGCAAGAATAGGAATTCAAGCATTTTACCGATGCACGACGATTAAGGAGGTAAGCCTTCTGGCGATTCAATATTTAGCGTCAGCTGCATTCAGTATTTGTTCTGATTTAAATAAAATAACCTTGGGCCCGGATTTCATTGATTTCAGGGGAATGTTTTTGTCTGCTGACACCAACCTTACTCAGGTCGATCTTAATGTCTATGCTCTGATCCCTCCAAAAGCATCAGGTTTTTCCTTTTCTGCCATCAAAACCATCCACGTTCCTGCACAAAGTGCAGAGCTTTATAAATCCACACCACCCTGGTCCGGTTATTCTAACAAGATCTTTCCGTTAACCATTCCCCTGATGAAATAGCAGATAGGATCATTCGTTTTCTCCAAATCGAGTTGAGGGAGATTCATTCGCACCTTTGACATCCGACGCCCTTTCGGTCTAAGCACCTAACCTCATTTATTTCAACAAATGTCATGTAGGTGCCATACATAAATTTGACAATCTCAGATTTGCTGCAATTTTTCCGTTCAAGTCCCTTCTAACCCTGAAGCACAAAAAAGATTACAAACCGTTAAAATCAACGGTTTGTAATCTTTTGCGAGCCTCGCTGTATAAAGATATCATTAGATTTTTATTGGGATTTGAACTAACCTCATGTCAATTATGCTCATAACCTCATGTATAAAATTGGGTATGGCATGCCTTGTTCATCTGTTTCGGTTCTTTTGTAAACCTTGAAACCCATGTGTTCGTAAAATCCTTTTGCCTTAGGATTTTGCTCGTTTACTCCCAAATCACTTACTGCGTATTCCTGAATACCATACACAAGCAAATTCTTTCCAACACCATGCCCACGCTCTTCGGGAGAAACAAATAGCATTTCAAGCTTTCGACCTTCTATCCCCATAAAGGCAATAGGAATACCACTTCCATTCTTTGCAACTATCAAATGGGAAATTCCAGCTAAAGCCTGCGGTACATACTGCTGGATATTATCTATTTCTGTATCCGATAAGAATAAGTGGGTTTCCTTTACAGAATTTTTCCATACCGTTACAAGTTGTTCAATCAGTATCGAATTTCTGTCTTCAACTTTTATTATTTTCATAAATCCTCTTGTCTATTATATAAATAATCTTTGCATTATTATATCATCAGTAAAGTAATAAGTCATGTATGAGTCCGAGTATATGAGCCGGCTCGATCAGGAAGATCTGGACGATGATGCTGGGGGAGATGACCAAGATAATGACATTGAGGAGCACACGTGCCTCTCTGATAAAGTTCAACAGCTTCTAGAAAGGCAACAACTTTATGAGGGGTATCTTTCTGAGCTTACTCAGACGAGCCATACTTGGCGACTACCTCGTTACCAATCACCTAAATGATCAAGGCCTCCTTCACAAGTTCTCAAAGCAGCTGACACGTACGATGGATATCCCTTGCGTAAGCGTTATTGCCGATAAGGGTTATGACAGCAAGGAGGAAATTGAAACCTGTATCCTAAACGGAATTGTTCCCTATGTAGGCTTTAAGGATGACAAGGAGGAACGGATCCTTACTCTGGACTATGAAAAGAAAGAGATTACAGAAAAAATCAGAATCTCCACCGTTCCTATCCATATCAGTGCCTGTCTTCATGCAGGTGTCCTTCCCTCCTGCTACGAAAATACCAATATCTCCATTGAAGTCCGCTCGGAAGGATATCTGGGCTGCTTCCAGAGATCTCTGGATCAGAAAACTGCCATCTGCCCTATGGGATTCACTCTCAGAAGAGTAAAAACCAAAGGCGAAGGAATGGTTTACGCATCAAGATCCTCCTGCAGGCAATGCGCAAACCGCTGCACTCCGTCAAAGTCTCATAAGACCGTATATTTCGGTCCCAAAGCAGTATACGTCGCGGTAAAGATGTACGGGGAGTATCCCCCTGTCAATGTTCCTCCTCCCGATTTTATCCCACACAATTCTTTTTTCGTAAAAAATCGAACGAAAAAGACAGTTCTTATCCGGATCAGGGATGACATTCCAAAACAGAAGGAAAGGCTTTGTATTTCAGAGCATCCTTTCGGAACCGTCAAATGGTATCACGGCGCACACTACGTGCTGTGCAAGGGAATTGAAAAGACCACAGCGGAGCTGGGGCTTAGTTTTCTCGCGTATAATTTGAGAAGAGCGGTCAATCTGATCGGTACCAGGGCAATTTTGGAGGGAATCAAGGCTTAATAAGCCTTCTTTTTTTTATTTCGTTTCGAAAACAAAACAAAAACGCTGAAATTTCAACATTTCAGCGTTTTTATTTTGCCTTTTCAGACAGTTTGTGGTGCGGTCGAAGGGACTTGAACCCATACTCTTTCGAACACGGCCCTCAACCGTGCGCGTCTGCCTATTCCGCCACGACCGCATATTCAGTTTTTCAGTCTCTGAGGCTTGTTTTGTAAGACTGACCAAGAATAATCTTACTATGTTTTGGCATTCTTGTCAAACCTTTTTTTATCCAATTCATGATTTATTTTCTATCCTGAATTCATGATGTTGAAGTGTACCTTTTTCTCTGATCCCTTTTTAGGGACAAGTGTTATTATACCACACCCCTTGTACGATTGCACCCATAAATTACAATTTATTCGAATTAAATTTTAATGTTTCATTTTTCTTGAATGCCTATCTTTCCAATCTAAATATTAAGCGAGAGCGCCGAAGCGCTCTCATTGTTCCTCAAGGATATTGAACGCCGTTTCCGAGTTATTCTCCTCCGGCGCTTCTGGTGCTTCAAAAAGTGAATACCACTCTCCGCAGCCGCGGTACAAATCAAAGAACAGTGGTTCGATATCCCCCTTCAGAGCCGGTGAGGTAATCATACCGTAGGTTTTGTAGAGCAAGCAAAAATAAGGGAGATCATTGACCATAATATCGTTGATCTGGGTATAAGTAGCAAGCCTGTCTTTCTGCGAGATTCCCGACTCCATTCGGTCAAGAAGCGTATCCAAAGCGAGATTGGAATACCCAATGGGGTTTCCATAATTGGTATGAAGCAGGAAGCGCAGATCATAATTATCTCTGATCTGATAACCTCCTACGTAAAGATCATAGTTTCCGCTGGCCAAATCAGCTGCATATGCGTCCCATTCCTTGCTGACTAGATTAACACGAATCGGCAGCTGAGCAAGGTTGTCACGAATCATCTGAGCTGCTGCAGAACGAGACTGATCTTCCGAATTCACAAGAATATTGATCGTGATGGACTCGTTATCAGGCCCTTCCACCAATCCGTCAGCATTGCGATCGACAAAGCCTGCTTCCGTCAGAAGCTTTTTGGCTTGAGTGATATCATAAAGATTGGTTGTTTTTTCGCCGGACACCCCCAGATAGTTGGGATAATAAATGGTGTTATTCTCAATTCCGTTTTTATAATACGCACCTTCGATGATGTCCTTCGTATTGATAGCACTGGCAATTGCCTTGCGCAGTTTGGTATTCTTCATGATCGGATGTCTGAAATTGAAGCCAATGAGTTCTACCTCATTGGAAGGGAAGTTGATCACGTTCACATTCTTATTTGTATAAACAGTATCCCGGTCAAGATCCTTGGAATACGTCAAGGATACATTATTCACGTCCATCAGATTGATGACATCCCGTTTGTCCGGTATGATCTGTAAATTCAAAAGATTGGACGGAACAGTTCCCCCGTGATAACCCTCGTATCCTTCAAGAGCAATATGGGATAACTCATTATATTCTGTCACCCGATAGGGCCCGGTTCCAACCGGAATAAAGTTTGAAGTCAACTTTTTGGCATCTTCCACGCTCTTAAACTGGTGTTTGGGAACGATGGGGAAGGTAAAATTGTTCATAGAAACATTTGTCGCATTGTTAAAATAGACCGTTATGCTATAGGGATCTTTTCCATCCAGCTTCGTGGATTTAATGTTGTTAACACTGGAAGCATAAAGCGTGCTGCCCGAATAGGATGCACTGAGCAGTGCATCAATGGTAAATTTCACATCGTCTGCATTTAATTCCTGACCGTCTTGCCAGGAAATCCCCTTCTTTACTTGAATGGTAACGGCGTTTTCACCCGCAGAATAAGAATAACTGTCTGCGAGCAGGGGTTTCAGCGTCAGATTTTTATCATATTCAAACAGGCCTTCATAGATCAGTTTGTTTACGTAATAGGCATCTTCATCCTTGGAAATGATGGGGTTTAACGTCCTTACCTTTTCAATGGGGATGAATACCTCATTGGATCTGATCATTTGCTTTTCTTCATTGGCAGGCCCGCCGAGAAAGTTTGGCGTCTCACCGCAGCCAACAAGGCTTGAAAGCAAAAGGGATACAATTGCAGTCAGTGCAATTAATTTTTTTGTCATCTCAGTTCTCCGACAAATTATAAATTTTGAAGCAGCAGATCCAGCTGACGGTATAGGGCTTCTTTTTCGCCCGAGTTATCCAGCAGCACATCCGCTCTGCGATTTTTTTCATTTCGATCCATCTGAAAGCTCATGATTCGGATAATTTCACTGCGTTCCAGAGCATCTCGCTCCATGACCCGCCTTATGCGAATCTCATCCTCCGCGTCAATGACCCAGATTTCCTCAACACTTTTCTCAAGACCCGTCTCAAATAGAAGCGGTGCATCGATGAAGATTACCTTATTTGTGGCTGCAAGTTTGGGATTAATGACGGTTTCTGCATTATGGAGGCTTTCTTCCCTGATCTGAAAGATTCGTTCATGGATGATTTCAAGAATTCTTGTGTGCATCAATAGGTCCAGCTGCTTTTTCTTTTCGGGATCGGAGAAGACGATGCTGCCGAGCTTCTTTCTGTTCAGTCCGCCATCTTCCTCAAGAATGTCCTCTCCAAAGAGCTCCACAAGCTGAATCAAGGTATCAGATCCAGGGAGGACAATTTCCCTGGAAATCTTATCAGCATCCAGTACATGAAACCCTTTTGCAATCAGATAATCGGTTACCGTTGATTTTCCGGCTCCGATGCCCCCGGTAAGTCCTATAATTCTCATGCTTTAATTCCTCCAATAACCCTTCTCTGCCGACGAGACTGTGCTATTTGAGATCGTACCAGTTCTCGCCCGTAGATACCTCTGAAGACAGCGTCACACTTAATGCTACTGCATGCTCCATGTTTTCCTCCAGAAGCTTTTTGATCTTCTCCAGCTCAGATTTATGAGTCTGAATGATCAATTCATCGTGTACCTGAAGTATCAGCCTTGACCTTGTCTTTTCTTTCGCCAGTTCCTGATAGACCTTAATCATTGCCAGTTTGATAATATCTGCCGCACTTCCCTGTATTGGACTGTTCATCGCAAGTCGTTCTCCTGCCTGACGAACCATGAAATTGCTTGCATTTATTTCATGTACCATTCTTTTTCGTTTCATAATGGTCGTAACATAGCCATTCTGTTTACAGCTTTCAATCAGACCATCCATAAACTCTTTGACCTTGGTATATTTCTTGAAATATTCTCCGATGTACCGTTCTGCTTCCTTTCGGGTTATGTTCAGTTCTGTTGAGAGTCCAAATCCGCTCATTCCATAGATAACGCCAAAATTTACTGCTTTGGCATTGCTTCGCTGCAGCGGCGTAACATCATCCTCAGGCACATTAAATACCTTGGACGCAGTGATCTTATGAATATCATCTCCGTGATTAAATGCGTCAATCAGCTCAGGATCCTGAGACAGATGGGCAAGGATTCGCAGTTCAATCTGAGAATAATCCGCACCAACGAGTACGAAATCATCATTCTCAGGTACAAACGCCTTTCTCAGCTTTCTGCCAAGCTCATGACGGATGGGAATGTTCTGCAGATTTGGCTCTGTACAGCTAATCCTTCCAGTTGCAGCAACGGTCTGCTGAAAATGAGCATGGATCTTATGATCCTGGTGGATCAGCGGAAGCAGTCCTTCAATATACGTACTCTTCAGCTTGCTGTGCATCCTGTATTCCAGAATCAATGCAACAATTTCATAATCATCCTTGAGTTTCTCCAGAATTTCAATGCCTGTCGCATAGCCTCGCTTTGTCTTTTTTCCGAAAGGCAGATTCAGTTTTTCAAATAGAATCACACCCATCTGCATAGGAGAATTGATGTTGAATTCCTCCCCTGCAAGCTCATAGATTCTGCTCGTCAACTCATTGATTTTCTCCCCGAGCATGATCCCGGTATTGATCAGTTCCTGCGCATCCACCGCAAAGCCGCAGTGTTCCATGGATGCCAGAACTTCTATCAAAGGAAGTTCAACCTCACAGAACACATGATCCAGCTCCTCTTGTATTAATTTATTTCTTAACACTGCAGTTAATCCATCAATGGCAAGACACCATTTCTGTCCAAACTCCATGTATTTTTCTTCTGAACGACCAAGAAAACCTATCTGCCCATACTCTTTGAATAACGCAGCTTCATCTTCCAACTCTTCATGAAAATATTCGAGCATCGATGATTTGAGTCCGTAGTCACTTCTGGCTGGATCCAGAAGATATTGAGCAATCATTGTGTCAAACGCCGTTTGAAAAAGTTGTCCCGATTCGCTGTGAGCATCCGCAGGCAAAAGTTCATTGGCCAGTAAGGCATAATAATCCTCTTTTAAATTGTGTCCTGTTAGCCTGACGTCGGTTTTGATCAACAGAGTTGCGGCTTCTTTCAGCAATTCTGTTTGATCACCGGAAATAAAATAATATCGCTTTGTTGACAGAATACTCATTCCGTAAACCTGTGGAATTGCCTTGTGATTTCGATCATTAAACACCTTTATTACGGCAGCAGGGTCTTCCAAAAGCTCGCTTCGCAGCAACTCAAGTCCGCTGTTATCTGCCAAAAGGCAAGCTTCCAGATGGCTCCTGTCTCTGGTTTTATAATGCTTTGCCAAAGGACTACTCTCGCTGGACACGATAGAGAAATCTCTCAATAGCGGCACAGCTGGCGTATCGCCTGGTTCTGCATTTGCAGCAGTCATATTTGCTGCATCGGGCCCATCAGCCATTCCAGCTGCAGCATTGGCTGAGCCGACTGCATCAGAGGCATAGGCTCCGCCATCTGAGAAAACCGGTTTTGCACTGCTTCCCCGCGGTGGCATTTTCTTTAAAAAGCTGTTAAACTCCAGCTTGATGTATAAATCGATGAGGGTGTCATAATCCGGCTCCTCCACCTTAAATTCTTCAAAATTAATATCAATTGGAACCTCTGTGTTGATCGTCGCAAGTCTTCTGCTCATAATGGCAAGCTGGGCGTGCTCCTGGATCTTTTCCTTCAACGACTTGCTGGTGATCTGATCAACATTTTCGATAATGTTTGCAATGCTGCCGTATTCCTGTATCAGCTTCATTGCGGTTTTTTCCCCTACCCCCGGAATGCCTGGGATATTGTCGGACTGGTCACCCATGAGCCCTTTGTAGTCAATAAACTGCTCCGGTGTAAAGCCGTATTTCTCAATCATAGCAGCTTCGTCATAAAGATCAAATTCAGAAATACCTTTTCTCGTAATGATTACCTTTGTTTTTTCTGTAGCAAGCTGCAGCTCGTCTTTATCCCCAGTTATGATCAATGGATCAAGACCTTCGGCTTCCGCTTTTTTCACGACGGTGCCGATGATGTCATCCGCTTCAAATCCATCGATTTCAAGCATCTTAACTTTCATGGCATCCAAAACTTCCTTTAGAAGCGGCATCTGCATCGCCAGCTCCGGAGGCATTTTTTTTCTTCCCGCCTTGTACTCTGTGTATTCCAGATGTCTGAAGGTCGGCGCTTTTCTGTCAAACGCAACCGCAATATAGTCAGGACAATAGTCCATTTTAATTTTATTCAGCATATTAAGAAAACCGTACACTCCATGAGTGTACAGTCCGCTCTTTGTGATCATAGGTCTTTGAAGGGCATAGTAAGCCCTGTTGATCAAACTGTTTCCGTCAATAATTATTATTTTCATTTTTACAACCCCGTAATTTCATTGGAACAGATTATCTTAATTTTTCCATCCTTTCCTATGACTCGTATTTCTTCGTTATAAGTATTGCCGTCTTTTCCCCGGAATATAAATATCCTGAAATTCCACTTACCTGTCGGGGCGTAACCGGACTCCAATACCTGATAATCAAAACCCTCCAGCCGCTCTTCAATCAAGCCCATATAAAAATGCACCGCTGCGGTATTTCTTTCTACTCCGGAAGAGGTCAGCGACCTGCTGCAGGAGTTTCCGGACTGATCCGCTTTGTTCTTGGCACGTACTTCATCCTGCGCCAGAGAGCCAAAGGATAGCTCTTGTTCTTTTGTATTTCCCAGCCCAGCCGTATCAGCACCACCAGCAGGAGCCGAACCGGCTGCCCCATTGGCATCACTGTTTTCGGCGGTGTAAGAAGACGATTCGTCAGCTGCAGCTCCGTTATCAGAAGCGGCTTCGGGTGCTGTGAACCCAACGGCTTCTTTCTTCAATGGAACATCTTTCTGCGCCGAGGAAGCTGCTCCGTCGGAAGCGATCTTTGCTTGATACAGTTTTACTTCCTGTTCTTCAGAGTTTTTATTCAACTGCGTCTGGTCTTGCACCTGTTGATCTTCTAGAGGATCAAGTTGCTTTTTCATGCTGTCAGTGGAACCTGCTTCGTCTTTGGCAGTGCCGTAAAGATCGACTTCTGCGTCTTTCGGTGCTGCCTGTTCAATCCCGTCCCGGCCAATAAAGCCTAGCTTATCTGCAAAATCACCAAGGACATCCTGATACACACCAAGCGTCAATACGCCTACCGCAAATACAGCAGCCGCTGATGCCAGCATACGATACCGTTTGCTTCCAAACAAGGATTTGATCGATGCACCATAGCCGCTGGAGCGCTTTTTTTCTTCTTGAAGCGCCTGCTTCAATCGGAATTCAAAGGCTTCAGGAACAGGAACCGGATCCATCCCACTGAGAAGGAGATGAACTTCATTCAGATCTTGATATTCTTGATTGCATGCTTCGCAAACAGATAGATGTTTCTCAACCTCTTTCTGTTCGTCAGCATCAAGCATCTGATCAATATAAAGTGAGAGCAACTCTCTTATTTCATTACATTCCATTACGCTCTCCCTCCTTATGCGCAAAGCAGAAAAAAATTTATTTTCGCTGCGTCATAAATTTCCGGTTTTATCTATAAAATAGTGATTCTTATGATCTATGATTTACATTTTCTACTTATTAGACGCAATTTTATAGATTTTGTTCCATCAGAATTTCCCGTAATTTGAGCCGTGAACGGTTGATTCTGGATTTGACCGTTCCAACGGAGCATTTCAGAATTTCACTGATCTCATCATATGAGAAGCCTTGAATATCTCTAAGAATTATTATTTCCCTTTGATCCTGGCTCAGCTTGTCCATACAGGACATAATATATTCTGACTTTTCCTTTTTGTCATAAACCTCTTCGGGAGCACCGGAAGAATCGGGAATTTCCACCACCATTTCCTTGTCATCTTCTGTTCGGAAAATACTGTCTGTGGTTTTCCTGCTGCTATTTTTTCTTAGTATATCGTTGCAGGTATTCACGACGATACGATAAACCCAAGTATCAAATCTACTGTCTTCTTTGAAGGAATTCAGATGCCGAAAGATTTTAATAAAGCTTTCCTGAAGTGCATCCATAGCGTCTTCTTCGTTCTTAAGGTAACGGATCGCCAGATTGTAAGCTTTTGATTGACAACCTAAAATAAGAGACTCGAAACTCTTCTCATCTCCCATTTTTGCCTTTTGTATCAATTGCTTTTCATTTAGATCAGATGACATCCCCATACCCTTTTCAAAAGACAATTATTTTGATATAATGACTGGATGAAATGATTATACCACAGGGAGTGCTCCGCAGGCCACTTTTTTCTGCTTCGAGCTTCCTTTTTTCACCATGACGTAACAGAATTTGACAAGGAGAAAAACTTAAAAAATGTACGATTATCACATTCACACTTCTTTTTCCGACGACAGCAGCACACCGATGAAAGATATGATCGCTGCTGCTTGCAGCGCAGGTTTGAAAGAGATCGCTATCACTGACCATTTTGATCCGGATTATCCGGATCCCGCCTACCCCTTTGCTCTGGATTTTGAGAATTACCACAAGGCTTTATTGGAAGCACAGGAAGCAAACAAGGGCAAAATCGTAATCAGAAAAGGAGTAGAGATCGGAATACAGCACGGCGAAACCATGAAACGCTGCATTACATGCGCAAGCTCCTTTGCATACGACTTTATTATTGGTTCCTTTCACTGTGCGGAAGGATACGAATTATATGGCGACAGTTATTTTAGCGGACGTTCTCCAGAGGAGTCCTATGCTGCATATTACACCTATGTATATGAAAACCTGAAGGAGTATAAAGATTATAACGTGCTTGGTCATCTGAATATTATCGACCGATATACGGATAAAATCGCAGATCCAGCCTCTTATATGGACATTGTCGCCGAGATTCTGAAACAAATCATCTCTGACGGCAAGGGACTTGAAATCAATACTTCAAGCTTCCGCTACGGTCTAGGCGACCGCACGACGCCCGCTCAGGAAATGCTGCAGCTCTACAAGGATTTAGGCGGTGAGATTATGACCATCGGATCAGATGCCCATAGACCGAAAGATGTCGCTTTCAAGATTGATTATGCCCAGGAGCTGATGCGAACCTTGGGTTTTCGATATTTGACCACCTTTGAGCAGCGAAAACCAATCTTCGTAAAGCTATAAGAATCAATGCCGATCTTCATAAAAGTAGTAGAAATCACATAGTGTTTCAATTTTATTGAAATGTTTTGAAATGACAGCCTTTGTAGAACTTCCATCGGGGGGTTATCTTTATAATCTCCTGATTGGCTTCATGGGCAGGCCGTACCGATAACGTTCTAATTCTGCCTCGTCTTCTTTTTCCAAATCCCTTTCGCCCGCCAGATCCTCCAAATGATGAGTGAATTCGTGACGCAATACCTCTCGCAGCTTCTGTTTCAAATTCTCTGTCGGCAGGGCTGCGTAAAGTGCTTCAAAGGATCCGTAGTAGATGACGATATATCGGCCCATACTGGGATTGTAACGATACTGCCCCATGGTATAAAGGTCATTTTTCTTCGCTTCAGGACTGATTTTCGTTTCCGGCAGCAGCAGAATTCCTCCGTTCAGTTCTCTATAAAATTCCGCAGGCAGCTCTTCAGCAAGTTCCTCCAGGATCTGCTCCATCTCTTCTATGGTAATCATGCACTCCCCCACCCTTCATTGATTTCCGCTTCCGATAACAGCCTTCCATTGAATATTACCGGCAGCCGATTGAGAAGCCCGATGCAAAATTTCTTGTAATCCTGAAATTCTCTATTTTGCGGATCGATCTGCAGTACAAAAACAATTCTGCCGATGAGTCGCTGTAATTCCTTTACCATCTGTGCTCTTATAATTACATCTTCTCTTCCAAAATCTTCGTTTCCGGCAGCTTCACTTCTCATATCTTCAGGTTGCATTCCCTCATCCAGCAGGCCTTTTCTTTTCAGATGCTCTTCCAGGCCGAACTTTCCGATGTAATAGATGCTCTGTCTGATTTCTCTTCGATAGCTCCGATCTGCTTGAGGCCGCTGGTTTACCACGACGCCTGTTACCAGCTTCTTGCTTCCCCTGCCTGCTGCAACAATCTTGTTCTCATTTAGAGTATACCCGTTTCTCCTCAGTAACTTTCTGATCAATGGTATGATTTCCGACGGCCGGAAGTCCCCTGAAAAAAACAGGTCATCAGAGTATCTCGTATAATGGATTCCCCTCTGGATGCAGTAGCTGTTGATCTCTTGATCCAAGTGAAGAAATACCATATTGGAAAGAATCGGACTGGTTGGGGCACCTTGGGGCAAAACCCCATCCAGCGTGCAAGCCTTTGCAATGAACCAGCCGATCTCACTTCTTTGTTCCTGTCCCACCAGCGGCGATCGCTTGAGCGCCTCCTTTACCGCAAACAAGACTTTTGAGAAAGAAATGCTGCCGAAAAAATCTTCGATGTCAAGCTTTAAAAGCATGCTGCGCCCCGCATGATAATGGGCATGCTCAGAGAGCCCCCTCCCTTTGACATAAGCTGCAGCACAGGGTGAAATTTCTGCATGCTGAAGATACGTTAAAAGCTGCCGCTGAAGCCGTTTCAAATTTTCATCAGGCACTTGCAAAACCCTAAATCCGCCGTTTTTCTTTTTTAGAATCACCGGCCGATAGCAGCGTCTTAATTTATATGCTTCATCCGTATAGCGAAACAAAAGATAGGTATGCTTCGATTTTATTGATTCAAGAAATTCTCTTAATGTATGATTCATAGCTCTTCTCATTTACAGTAGAATAAAACGAAAGCGATACAAAAACTCTCGTAAAATTCACCCACAGCCGTGCAGACCTACATGAAATGTAGCCAGAGCACGGTGAGGACAGAATTTTTATCGCTGCCGCAGGCTGCGATCTTCGGATTTCGGGATACAGGCGTCGACTCAACGCCCGCTCACAGAGAGTGTCTCTGTAAGATTCGCTATCGCTTTCGTTATTTTTTATCATACCATATTATAAGCCACCTGTGTGCCTTATTTCATTTCCAAAATTGATTGACAGATTAGGAATGGAAGCTTACAATAAAATTGAATGAATGATTCAATCAAAATAAGGAGCTCGCCAAAAATGGAAAATAGAATGAAATTGATCTACGATGCTGCCAGCAGCTTGTTTATTAATAAAGGTTACGCAAGAACGCAAATGAAAGATATTGCAAAGGAAATCGACTTGTCTACTGGTATGCTCTATGTTTACTTTACCGGGAAAAGAGATATTCTGAATTTTATTCTAAAGGGCACCATTGATCCCGCTTTTATCCTGCAAGAATTCGAATTACCGGTTCGTTCCCATCAATTTGATTCTTTGGATCATGATATTATGCGTGCTTTCGATGAAAACACAAAAGCATTCTCCGCTCATCTTGAGAATATTGAACAATACCCCTTAGCGCAAATGCTGAACGATGCCTTTGATGTAATTTCAAAATATGGAATCGGCTGCTTGTTGATTGAAAAGAATCCTGATGATTTAGCAAGCCTGGCTGCCTTTTACAAGGAATACCGAAATAATTTCAAGGATCATGTATTAGCCTATATCATGAAGTACATTGACAAAGGAACCTTTCGTCAGGTAGACCACCCTCAGTATACTACACAATTGATCATTGAAACCCTCTCATGGTGGGGCATGCACATTCGGAATGACGCTTATGAAATTCAAAAGGATATTTCAATTGACACGGCTAGAGCAGTCTGTATGGACAATTTGCTACACGCATACCAACGATAAAATTTTTACGGGGCTTCTTGCTCCGTAAAAAAATATCGATGCTTTTGAATGAATGGTTCAATTAATAATTGAAGGGAGATTTATTATTATTATGAAACGAACGTTACTCTCATTTGCCTGTGCAGGCATTTTGCTTACTGGAATTTTCACAGGATGCGGAAGCCAAAAGCAGATGACCCTTGTTAACACGCTTACCTTTGGTGTTGGAGATTTTCAAAGCCTTCGACTTGATTATGATGCCGATGATATCTATGTTTTGGAAGGTGATCACGACAAGGTTACATTGAAGGAGTATATGAACGAGGATAAAAAGAGCTACTATGCCAGATCAAGTACTCAAAATGGTGAATTACTGATAACAGAAGGAGATCGGCCAAGACGTTCCAGTTTTGAATCCTATATTGAAATTTATATCCCCCAGGAATACAACGGCAGCCTATTCCTGCACTCTACAAGCGGAACGATAAAATCGGACGTTGCTCTTAACTTGCCTGGGGATTTCGGCGTCGATACCACAAGCGGCGTAATTCACTTATCAAATACAAAAGTATCCAATCTCATGATTTCCAGCACAAATGGTGAGCTGAGCTTTGAGAATGTTGATGCAGAGGAGGTGAATATAAAGACAACTAATGCGGCAGCTTCAATGAATCAGATCAACGGAATAATCAGTTATCAATCAAAGGGCGGCAAGCTGACTGCTACTGAGCTCCGAGGTTCTGGTTCCTTTCACGCTTCAGGGGATGGCTCCATAAATATTTCCTTTACCGATGTGACCGGAGACATTACTGCATTCTCAAAAAACGGACGCTTAACGTTAATGCTTCCAAGCCAGCTTGCTTTCAAATTTTCTGCGATCACAAAAGAAGGTTCGATTAAAACCTCCTTTGCAGATCAGCTTGCTTCAAAAGATCATTCTGCCGCGGGAACCATCGGAAACTCCCCTGAAATCACCATAGATTTGGAGACTAGAAATGGGGACATTGAAGTTTCAATGTAATATCAAGAGAGAACATGAAATTTCAGTGTCCCTCAAACTTTATTCAAAATCCCTTGCTGCTTTCAGCCCGTAAGCAGGTGCGGCCATCCTTGCGGCTCTGTTAATGGCTCTTGCCATCACATCAGTAGCAAGTGCTCCCACCGCATCTGGCATTACTTCTACTTCTCCAGTGGCCATTACAAAGATCGTATCTCCGTCCGCCATGGTATGCACCGGCCTAATGGCACGGGCAAATCCATTATGGGCAATGGACGCAAGCTTATTGGCCTGGGATTTTGTGAGCTTGGCATTGGTGACGATACAACCAATGGTCGTATTGCCGCTGAAAACATTCTTGTCCTCGGCATATTGGGCATACATCGTCTCCTCTGTATTGGAAAGCGCCGTCAAGTCCTCATTCAAAAGACCGGCAATCCGTTTCCCGGTATCTACATCCACAACATCACCCAGAGCATTGACGGCTACGATTGCACCAACCTTTAATGATCCGATCTGAACGGCATAGGTACCGAGTCCGGATTTCATCATATTGGCAATTCCCTGAAATTTTCCGACGGAGGCTCCGGTTCCGGCACCTACATTTCCTTCCTCGACGTGTCCGGTTCCAGCGTTTTGACAGGCTTCATATCCCATGGCTTTATCTGGTCTGGATTTCGGATCACCCACCACCAAATCAAACAAAGAGGCGCCGCAAACGATGGGAACGACTCCAACACCTACGTCAAAACCCACATTGTTTTCTTCCAGATAAGCCATAGCTCCCGAGCCTGCATCCAGGCCATAGGCGCTGCCCCCGCTGAGCATGACCGCATGGATCTGCTCTACCATGTTGACTGGCTTTAAGAGCTCTGTTTCTCTGGATGCCGGGCCGCCGCCTCTGACATCGACGCCAGCCCAGGCCCCTTTTTCACAAAGAATGACGGTGCAGCCTGTAGCACCTTCCAAGTCCTGGGCATGCCCCACCTTAACCCCTTCAATATCCGTTATTTTGATTTCTTTCATCCTGGACCTCCCCTAACCAACGAAGTAATTTGACAACTTCCGCGGAAGAGCCTATCGGTTCCCGCTTGATAAAAGATACCGGCCGTCGCAAAAGAGATCAGCCGGTATCTTTACAGTGGGCAGGCAGATATCATCTTACCCTCCCACATTGGTACCACGAAATTATATAGCCGTCATTCCCTGAACAGCCTGGATTAGCGCGATGATAACGCCTACTACCGCTTCTCCTCCAAGGAGTCCGGATGCTACAATCAGACCAGAACCGCTCTTCTCATAATCCGGTGCCGCCTTCTGCACGATAAATC
Source organism: Clostridiales bacterium (assembly GCA_015243575.1). NCBI lineage: Bacteria > Bacillati > Bacillota > Clostridia > Peptostreptococcales > Anaerovoracaceae > Anoxybacterium > Anoxybacterium hadale. The sequence goes on along the minus strand of CP042469.1, from coordinate 1,011,667 downwards.
GTAGCGCACCGCCGATGAAAGCTGTTGCTGAGAGATAGAATGGAAGATACACGCCAAGTCCCAGTGTCATGACCGGGAAATTCAAACAGTAAAGGACGCAGCCAAGAACCAGTCCGATGAGGAACGCAGTCATATGCGGGATGCCGCCAACCATAGCAGCAACAGCACCAGCCTGAGGAGCGATAAACATCTCAGGATTTCCAAAGGCGGTAGGTCCATAGGCAGTTAAAATTACATAAAATACCCCTACGGTTACAAATGAGCCGATCAAGCCGCCGATGCATTCGCCGAGCCACTGTGCTTTTGGATCAGTTTGCAGAATATGTCCGGCTTTGAAATCATTCATAACATCACCCGCAAGACCGCAGGCAATGGCGACGACAGCAGCAACCATGAAGGCTTCTGTCTGACCGAGACTGGAAACTGCTTTTGCCGCTAGAAGTACGATGATACCAAACACTTCCATTGGATTGATGCCCGTCTGACCGACGATCTGCGCTGACATGGAAGTAGCAAGCCAAACACCGAGAATGGTAATGATACTGGCAACTACGCCCATTTTGCAGATGACGGTGAAAAGAAATGCGATCAGAACCATAGCGATAGGCGCCCATCTGAGATTGATAAAGCCCCCTGACATATTCTCCTTGCTGAACATGGGGCCGAAGATTTCTTTAGCCTTTGGAATGATTCCCTTTACAATGATGCCTACCCCGGTTCCTACCATGAGACCGATACCGAGAGAGGATTTAATCGCTCCGGCGACAGCTCCATCCCAGAGGCCCGCGCTGGTCCCGCCCAGCACGATGCCGAAATCACCGATGATTGCTCCCAGGAACCAGATACCGATGTAAAGAGGGCCGATGATAAAACCTACTGCGATTAACATAGGCGAGAGCCAGATTCCTGCAAAAACTCCCTTGGAAGCCAGACTTGTACCGGCAATATTTCCAGGCAAGGTTCCGGGAATCCATTTGAACCAGTCTCTAACAACAGTGAATACCGCGGCAACACCTAACGAAGAAAATAGGGTAAGGGCCTTCTTTCCTCCTTCATCTCCGATAATGAGCGTTTCCGCAGCCGCCTGACCCATGGGATAAGGCAGATCTTTTGTTACGACAAAGTATTTTCGAATAAGTGCTGTAAAAATCAGTCCGAGGATTACGCCGCCCAGGACCACAAAGAACAGAGCAACGATGTTCAGCTCCGCTTCTGGATTCAGAATAAATATGCCGGGAATGGTGAATGCAAGACCGCCTGCAGTCATCGCACCTGCAGACATCGCCGTATGGGTTACGTTGATTTCATTGATATTCGTATTCCCAAGAAGTTTCAGTGAGAACATGGATACCAGAGCAACAAATATGATCGGCCATGGGAGCGCGCCTAGCTTTAATGCAACATACATGGAACTCATGGTCAAAATAGCTGCACCGATGGAGCCGATAATCATACCTCGAACAGTAAACTGTTCTTTGAAAGATGTGGCGTATTTCACGCCTTTTTGATTCTCTGACATAAATTTTCCCTCCTTTATAATTTTTATCAGTAAAAACTGATTTTCCATCAGCTTTCCCTGAATTATACTATGTTTCAAAAGCGTAATCTAGCAGACAACAAGAATTATTTCTCACGATTTTCCAGAATAGTTATTCAATCAATTGTAGGTGAGTGGCTGTTGGCTACAGTTGAAAGCGGCTGTTGGAAAGATTTTGCCACACTCTCCGCTAAAATTGAGCAAGATGTTCATCTACTGTCAAACACGGTTACGGCATGGTTTGTTTGACAGCGTGAAATGAAGCGCTGAGAGTGTCAAAATCTTGACCTGCCGATGAAGCCGCAGCCAACAGCCACTCACCTACAGCTCTAATACTGAACTGAAAATCAACCAGAGTCATTTCATATGCCTAGATACGCTTTCTTCACTTCATTGCTTCCAAGCAGTTCCTTGCCGTTACCTTCCATGAGGATTCTCCCGTTTTCAATGACATATGCTCTGTCAGCCAATTTCAGAGATTGCCTGACATTCTGCTCAATGAGGAGAACGGTGGTTCCCTCGTTTCTGATGCTTTTGATCAGATCCATGATTTCCAAAACAATGATGGGAGCCAGGCCGAGAGAAGGTTCATCAAACATCAGCAGTTTAGGGTCTGCCATGAGGCCTCTCCCAATGGCGCACATCTGTGCTTCACCGCCGCTGAGAGATCCGGCCATCTGGTTTGCTCTCTCCTTCATCTTGGGCAGAATGCTGTAAACATACTCAAGCCGCTGCTTCCTGCTGCTTCTGCTTCTCTTGCTGAATGCCCCCAGTTCGAGGTTTTCCCTTACGGTCAGTTTCGGAAAGAGCAGTCTTCCTTCCGGGACTTGAATCAGTCCCCGTTCTACCACTTGATCCGGTCTGAGAGAATCAATCCTGCTTCCTTCAAACTCGATTTCACCAGTAAAGGATTTTACCGTTTTGGAGATGCAAGAGATCATCGTTGACTTTCCCGCTGCATTGGCACCAATGACGGTTACAATTTCTCCCTGATTCACCTCTAGATTTACATCCCGCAAGACCTGTACTTCTCCGTAAAAGGAATTGACGTTTGATAATTTAAGCATCCGCTTCACCGTCCTCTACTCCGAAATATGCCTCAATAACCTGTTGATTGCTGCTGACCTCTTCCGGGGTGCCCTCCATGATCTTTTTTCCGAAGTTCAGTACAACGATCCGCTTTGACAGTGACATGATCGCTTCCATGATATGTTCAATGATGATGAGCGTAATTCCCGACGCGTTGATTGAATGAATGATTTTAACCATCTCCTGCACCTCCGAAGGCGTCAGTCCGGCCATAACCTCATCCAGCAGCAGCAGCTTCGGCTGTGTTGACAGCGCTTTCGCGATCTCCAGTTTTTTTCTTTCACCAAGATTCAGATGCTTTGCAATCAAATCCTTTTTATGATCAAGACGGACCAGCTCCAATGAACGCAGTGCAATTGCTTCCGCCTCCTTATAGACCTTCGTTTTACAAAACCCTCCCACCATAGCATTTTGAAGGGTGGTCATATTGCCGAAGGGCTGCACAATTTGATAGCTCCTTGCAATTCCCAGCTTCGCAATCTCATGAGATTTTTTCCGGGTGATATCTACCCCATCAAAAACGATTTTTCCTTCTGTTATGGGCAGGGTTCCGTTGATGCAGTTGAACAATGTGGTTTTCCCTGCACCGTTGGGTCCGATCAGTCCGATGATGTTCCCCTCTTCAATCTCCAGGGAAACCTCTGAAACTGCACTTAAGCCGCCGAATTTTTTTGTTACCGATTCTACTTGTAATATCATACTCATTCTCCTTTACCCGGCTTAACGAACTTCCCAAAGAGATATCGAAACAGCAATTTTAGCTGCGGCAGAATACCATCGGGCCTGTATAGCAGGATGACAATGAGCACCAGTCCGAGAATGAGACCGTGAAGCCCGCTGATACCTGCAAGATACCCCCTGAGCAGATTGCTGACAGGTGTTAGAATAAAGGACCCTACCATAGGTCCAAAAGCGGTTCCCATACCGCCGGCAATAGCAAGAAGAATGAAGTTGATGGAATTTCCCATGCTCATTACGGAAGTAGGCTCAATAAACATCACATACTGAGCAAACAGCGTTCCTCCAAAAGAGGTCAGAACCGCACTCATCACAAAAGCAACAAGCATCGTTCTGGTGGAATTGACGCCTAAATTTTCAGCCGCCTCCTGATTTTCACCAAGGGCAATGAGCGAATATCCGAGTTTAGATTTTTCCAGTCTCACGCTGATGATCAGCACAACAATCATATAAATCCAAGTGAGAACGGCATAGGGAATCTTACCCTGCCAGATCATATTGGCAAAACCGGGCTGATACGGAATCATAAGCCCCAGCGCTCCTGCGGTAATATCCTTGGATGTAATGGTCATAACCTTCAGGATTTCGGCAAACGCGATGGTCGATAATACGAAGAAGGTCCCCTTCAATCTGAGGGTCGTACCCCCGATGATGAGTGCGGCAATGGCAGAGATCACGCCTCCTGCCAACATGCCGATCCACGGTGAGATCCCGAAATTCAGATACAGCAGCGTCGAGGTATATGCTCCGATTCCAAGATACGCCGCATGGCCGATACTCAGTCGTTTGCAGTAGCCGCTGTACAGATTCCAAGAGGTGGCAAGACCAGCCCATAAGAACGTCATCACTGCAATGTCCTGAAAATATCTGTTGGGAAGAAAAAACGGCACGATGACCGAACCTGTGGCAATGACCCACAGCACAAGATGCTGTTTTAAAATCAGTTGTTTTATCATATTCTCACTCCCTTACTGCCATCTAGGATCGGCCGAACAAACCGTTCGGCTTGAAAACGAGTACCAGAATAAACAGGAGGAAGTATGCCGCCTGCTGGTAAGCCGGTCCGGCAAGATAACCTGCAAAGCTTTCCACAACGCCGATCACCAGTCCTCCGATGATGGCTCCGGGTACGCTGGATAAGCCTCCCAGAACGACGACGATAAATGCAAGGGTACTGAAGCTGGCCCCCACGGTGGGAAACGCTGGATAGATGGGTGAAATCAGCAGGCCAGCCAGCCCAACAAGCGTTGTTCCGATGACGAAAGCAAGGCCATAGGTTCGCTTTATATTGATTCCCATGAGCTGCGCGGCTTTTCCGTTTTGGGAAATGGCTCGCATGGCAGCTCCGGTGAATGTTTTCTGTAAGAAAAGATACAGTAGGATCGACGCACCAATTGCAATGAAAAAGGCAAGCACTCTCGGTGTATTGAACGTCAGAAAACCGAGGTTCATCGTATCATTGGTCATATCAATTCTGATGTTTCGATAGTCAGCTTTCCAGAACATCAGCGCCAGATTTTGAAGTACCATGGACAGCGCCAATGTGAGCAGCATCTGTATGGAGTGATCCGAATCGAGAACCCGCTCCATAATCACCTTGAAGGTAATGTATCCGATGACTGCCATGATAGCCAGATTAATGATCAAGGACTGATAAGGGTCCAGTCCGGAAAAATTATAAATCCAATATGCGATGTACATCGCAAGCATCAGGTATTCTCCGTGGGCGAAGTTTACAAGCCCAACCACCCCAAAAATCAAAGCCAAGCCGACGCTGGCCAGTGCATAGATCCCGCCTGATAGAATACCTGAAATTAGAACCTGTAAAACTTGTTCCATTTTATACTCCTTTAATATTCTGCTGCTAGTACTGAATCATCCTAAACTCTGCCCGCAGCCGCAAGAACCGAGGAGAAGCATCTGCGGGCAGAATCGTTACGAGATCAGTTTTTTATCAGTGGTTTTCTCAATGCTAAAAGAACACAATTGGTGGTTCCTTTCCGCTCTTTATTGACCGGCTATGGGCAGCGGTACATTGATCACTTCGCCGTTTTTCAGCTTATCAGGTGATACTGTTACAACTTTGCCTCCCTGCCACTGGTTGATATTGGCGGAAGCCGCGTAATTCTGGCCATCATCTCCAAGATCCCAACCAAAACCAAGAGTGGTCATGTCAAGCTTAGTGGTCAAAGCAGCTTCACGGATTCCTGCTGCATCCAGTGTCTTTGCATTGGGCAGGATGTTATTCATAAAGGTATAGGAGCCTGCAAATGCAGCCTCTGCCGCAACAGATACATTGTTCATATCAGGGAATTCTTTCCTGAACCGCTCTCTGAATTCGCTGACAACGTTTTTCATGGCTTCGTCGGTGAACACGTCAAGAGGAAGGTTTGTTGGCATATCAGTGCAGAAAAATCCATCTGAATCGGCACCAATGGTAGCGGCGAAGTTCGGGTCGGTGGTTCCTGCTCCGCAGCCCATCAAGACCTTCGGAATAGCATCATACTGCTTCAGCGTATCTACAAGGAGAATTGCATCGTTGATGTAATTGACTGTGAATAAAACGTCAGGCTTTGCTTCCTTGAGCTTCAGCACCAGAGCTGACATATCCGTAATCGTAGAGTTATAGTGTTCTCTGGCTACAAGATTCAGACCTAGCTCCTTGATCTTATTTTCGGCGCCGTCTGCAACAGAAGTACCATAGCTGGACTCTTCGTGAATGATGGCAACTCTCAGATCTTTCGGTGCGATGTTCAGCATTGGTGCAATGACGTCAGCAGTATAAGTTACGCCTGCTGCTCCACGCAGTCCGCCCTTGTCAAGAATTCTAAAAACATTTTTGAAGCCGGAATCTGTCAGAGCATCTGCGATACCGCCTGATTCCACAAGAGTCACGCCGCTTTTTTCCGTAACGCCTGCAATCGCAAGAGCATTCCCACTAGCCAGAGAGCCGAAGATTACCTGGACCCCCTGCTGATCCACAAGTCTTCCCGCTTCTGTTGTCGCTGCTGTAGGATCTGGAGCATCCGCTGAGACAAGCTGAACCTGTCTTCCCTGTACCCCGCCGTTTGCATTGACGATATCAACTGCAATTTTTACTGCCGCAAGACATTGTGAGCCAAGAAGCGCATTAGCACCGCTCAATGGATAGATTGCACCGACCTTGAAGGGCTCCGCCGATTCGGAGTCTCCTCCACTCCCGTTTCCGCCGCCGCACCCGGCCAAGGTTGACAGCAGAAGGACTAAAACCAGAAGTATGGCTAATTTCTTTTTCATTCTTCTTCCCCGTATGATGCTAACATCATACTCATCCTTTCCTTTAAACTTTAGTGTTTCTTCATGCTCGCATGATATCACAGCTCTCCTCCTTAACTATGATAGATGCATAAGGACAATCAAGCCTTCCATGCTGTCAATGCTTTTTTATTTAGAGGTAATGTCTTGACTTTATTACCGGTAAATAACTGATCCATTACTTTTTCTATGCTCTCCATTTTTACTACCCCGGTTTTGCTTACAACAGCACCGAGGATTACCATATTTGACACCTTGTCGTTTTGAAGTCTCACCGCAATCTCGTTCGCATCAATCCGGCAGACTTCTACATCATCCCTGCCTGCATTTTCATGAACCAAGGACGAATTGATGAAAAGCATACCTCCCGGTTTTACCAGCTTCTCGAATTTATGCAAAGAAGGCAGGTTCATTGCCACGACTGCCGTGGCCTCAGTTACGATGGGAGAACTGATCTTTCGATCAGAGACGACAACAGTGCAGTTGGCGGTACCTCCCCTCATTTCCGGCCCGTAAGCAGGCATCCAGGTAACCTCTTTTCCTTCCAGCATACCGGCGTAGGCAATCATCTGTCCTATGAGCATGACGCCCTGCCCTCCAAAGCCTGCGATGATCAGCTTATGTACTGCCATTTACTTCACCTCCCCGGGATGTTTGAGAGTACCGAGCGGATAGTAGGGAATCATATTCTCTCGCAGCCATTCCAGCGATTTGACCGGATTCAGTCCCCAGTTGGTGGGACAGGTCGATAAAATTTCCACGAAGCCAAAGCCCAGCCGTTTCTCCTGAACCTCGATTGCATTTTGGACAGCTTTCTTTGCTTTTCTGATATTGGCGGGAGAATCCACCGATACCCGTTCCACAAAAACTGCTCCATCCAGTGTTGCGATGAGCTCTGCCATACGGATCGGCATTCCGGCACTGTCCTTGTCTCTGCCTTCGGCACTTGTCGTGGTCCTCTGGCCGATGAGACTGGTTGGGGCCATCTGCCCTCCGGTCATTCCATAGATTGCGTTATTGATAAAGAATGTGGTAAATTTCTCTCCTCGATGAGCCGCCTGAACGATTTCTCCCGTTCCAATCGAAGCCAGATCGCCGTCCCCCTGATAGGTAAAGATGATTTTATCTTTCTGTACCCTGCGGATACCCGTAGCGATGGCCGGCGCTCGTCCGTGCGCAGATTCACACATATCTACATTCATGTAATGGTGAGCGAGGATGCTGCAGCCAATGGGTGCTACACCGATGGTCTGGCCAAGAAGCCCCTTTTCATCCAGTACCTCCATGATCAGTCTATGGGCAATTCCATGGGTACAGCCGGGACAATAGGTCGTCTCCTCCGGCAGCATCCCCTTGGTATATTGGAATACAGCGGTCATGCCCTCACCCCCAATGCTTTCCTTGCATCTGCTGCAATCTCCGGCGGTGTAATCAGGATACCGCCCACTCTGCCTGACAAGGAAACGGGGAATCTTCCTCTGCAGCCGATTTTCACGTCGTCAATCATCTGCCCCATACTCAGTTCTACGGAGATGACAGCATTCACAGTATCGGGAATCTGATCAAAAACATCATAGGGGAAGGGCCAAAGGCTCACGGGTCTGATCAGTCCTGCCTTAATACCCTCTTCAGCTAAAAGCTCTATCGCTTCCTCGGTGATTCTTGCGGTGGAACCATAGGCCACGAAAACGATTTCTGCTTCTTTCAGTCCCTCTGTCTTGCATAGAACCAGCTCATTCTTAGCCTTCTGATATTTTTGATCCATATCCAGAATTCTCGCTTCCAGCTCTTCCGGCTTCAGGTACAAGGATTTGATCACGTTATGCTCTCTTTTCCCGCCTGTACCTGTCATCGCCCAGGGTCTGAGCTTAGAGATCTCATCCCCACTAATTGCAGGAATAGGCTTTGGCAGAATCACTGGCTCCATCATCTGACCGAGAACGCCATCTACATAGATCATGACGGGATTCCGATATTCTTCTGCAATTTCGAAAGCTCTGGCCATCATATCCACCGCTTCTTGAATGGATGACGGAGCAAATACGAAGAGATGATAATCTCCATTGCCGCCGCCTCTGGTGGATTGATAATAATCTGCCTGTCCCGGCTGGATGGTTCCAACGCCTGGGCCTCCCCGGGATACGCTCAGAATTACCAGCGGAATTTCCGTGGAACACAGGAAGGAAAACCCCTCCTGCATCAGTGCGATACCCGGTGAAGAGGAAGAGATAAGAACCTTCCCTCCTGCCGCAGCGCCTCCATAGGCCATATTGATGGCGGCGATCTCACTTTCTGCCTGGACAAAGGAACCACCGTGCTTTGGAAGTTCCCTTGACATATATTCTGTAATTTCATTCTGCGGGGTAATCGGATAGCCAAAGTAATAACGGCAGCCGCTTCTGATTGCTGCTTCCGCGAAGGCTTCATTCCCCTTCATTAAAACTTTTTCATTCATCGCTGCGCCCTCCCTGCTCCTCTCGAAAGACACTGATTGCGCCGTCGGGACAGATCACACCGCAGCTACCACATCCGGTACACCGCTGTGGCTCTGTCACACTCGCAGGGTGGTAACCCTTTGAGTTGATCTTTGTTTCATGCAAAGATAATAAGTTTAAAGGACAGACGGAGATGCAAAGTTCACAGCCCTTGCATCGTTCTTCGTCAAAAACGACCATACCCTTTGCCATTGGATAACTCCCTTTCTTAGTGAAGCACTCCTTAGCGCCGGTGGCATGGAACAATCTGGTTGATTCCAGGGCGTGTCTGAAAACGCATTGCCTTCGCACGTGCAGCTTTCAGACACGCCCTAGTACCTTGACCGGCCTAAACTTTGGTTTTAAGCTGGTACTAACCAACCGACGTTAAGGCTATAGTCATAACTTAGGGTTTATCGATCGAGCCAGCTCTCTCTCATATACAGCCTCATGGGAAATATATGAAAATCCTGATATTGTATCGTTTTCTGTTTCAGCTCTTCCAGCAGTGTCTGTACACAGCAATTATATTTGAAAGGTACTCCAAGTCGGGAAGACAGTTCTGTGCAGAGATGATACCCTCTGATCACATCCTCCGCTTCCGTTTCCTTCAGAAGATGGGTATTATTAATCAAACCGGTGATCCTTCGGCCTGTTTCCTTTTCTATTTTGAAGATATGATTCATCGCACCCGCCAGAGTGCTGGTTTCCGGTCTCCTTCCATTGACAACACAGAAGAAATCGGAATCCGCCTGATCAAAATACCGATCAAATTGTATCAGAATTCTGGCTCCCAGATGGTCTCCCCCTGCATCAATTACGATCTGACAGAGAGGATCCTCCAGCGGCCCTCGAATTGCTGCCGTGATGGCAGGTAGATCTGCGGTGATATCATAACCAAATATATTGCTGTATACTCTTACACCTTGTTCTTCCAGCAAACCCTGTCTTTCTCTGCTTCTGAAATATGGATTTGCAATATCAAGATCTGCAAGCGCGGTCTTATTCCCCTGTTCTGCTAGTTTTAATGCATAGTTTACGGAGAATTCAGTTTTGCCGCTGCCATAATGTCCGACCACGACTCTGATTCTCTTATCATCGAAAGTCAGCATAAAGCACCACTAACGCTTACGCATCCCCATTCAGGAAGTACATGGCTGTCAGTGCATAGATTTTTGCCGTTTCAATCAGCTCCGGTATCTCCACGTATTCATCGGCATGGTGTGGAATATAGGTATTGCCCGCGCCGGTAACAATGACCGGAATCCCTTTTCTGGCATGCAGGAAGGTTCCGTCCGTCGCTCCCGGTACGCCCTGCCATACTGGTTCCTTTCCCGTAACTTCCGATACAGCGCGGCAAACAACCCTGGTGATTTCCGCATCTTTCGGTGTCGAAGTCCATGGCCGTTCTTCAATAATGTTTAATGTCGCTTTAAAATCGGGATCTGTTTCAGCCAGTCTGTCGTAAATGTCAAGGATGCTCTGCTTCAATTCATTGTGCTCCTGTCCCGGAACCGTTCTGATATCCAATGTCATGTAGACTTCGCCTGGTACGACATTAATTTGAGCTTCTCCTTTTGCCGGTGAAGCAATGATGGTTGGTGTGATACTGGGCCACTTCAAGTACTCATGGCAGCCAAGACGGTCTTTCTCCGCCTGCTCCAGCTTTTCCAGCTCACAAATGATTCTGGCAAGTCGCCAGTTGGGATTGATTCCCGTAAGTGGCATAGCGCCGTGGCTTTGTTTTCCAAAAACACGGATTTCTGCTCTCATTGCGCCTTTTTGGAAAATACAAACGTGATTTTCCTCCGGCTCGCAAATGACTGCGGCATCCACATCGTCTGCCCACCCTCTGTCAATGAAGTGCTTGATGCCCTGCATCATGCCTTCTTCATCGCAGGGAATACAAAGCAGAATATTTCCGTTGAATTCAATGCCGGAATCCTTCACTGCTTTTGCAGCAAAAATAGCAGCCGCTACATTGCCCTTGGTGTCGCAGGTTCCTCTGCCATAGATTCTGTCACCTACGATCTCGGCTCCGAAGGGGTCATAATGCCACTGCTCCGGATCTCCCGCCGTTACCACATCGGTATGTCCTTCAAATAATATAGTTTTTCCTGGGTTTTTTCCTCTAAGATATGCGATTACATTTGGACGCCCCGGAACCACTTCTTCGAAGTGAACCTCAAAGCCTTCCATTATCAGAAACTCTGCGATGTGTTTCGCAGCAGCCTCCTCATTGGCTCCAGTCTTTTCCGGGTCAAAAACGCTGTTTATTCTAACAAGTTTTTGAGTAAATTGAACTAATTCGTCAGTTTTCACGCAGTCCGCGACGTGCTTGTAAGTTCCCACTGTACGGCTCCTTTCAGTGACGATGAAAGTTAGAAATATAAAGTTGTTAAAGAAAGTTAGCAGTCCTATCTGTCAAGAACGATTGACCCTCAAGCTGATGCAATTAAAACGCCTTAGGTAGGGTCAAATAAGCCTGCAGCTATTTCTGCATAAATCGAATCAAATTTGTCAGTACATAATTAACCGGTGTCGGGATACCGGCAGAAGCACCTTCTCGCACGATGGCACCGTTGATCATATCGATCTCAGTAGTTTTGTGGTTTAGGATATCCTGGAGCATGGAGGATTTATTTGCCGCCGTGGCTTTGCAAACATCCTTCGTGTGTCCAATTGGATCCTCAAAACTCAAACGGATTCCTTTCGCTTCTGCCACTGCATGAGCCTCCGAAACAGCCGCTTCCAAAAGGGCCTCGATTTCCGGATGGTCCAGCAGCGCTCCGTTATGAAGCTTTGTAATTCCGGTGAGCGCGTTGATTCCCACATTTACCATCAGTTTATCCCATACAAGTCCCAGAACATTGTCCGAGATGTCTGTTTCCAGTCCTGCTTCCGTAAATAGAGCGGAGATTCGCCTGATTCGCTCCGTCTGTTTACCGTCCAGCTCTCCGATGATCGTTTTTCCGCTGCCTGCATGACGCATTGCTCCAGGTCCCAGCATGGTGGCCCCATGAGCGGTCGTGCCTGCGATTACATTTTGTTCTCCGATTTCAGCCCGGATCAGGTCGATATTTCCCAAACCGTTTTGTAAGGTCAAGGCGATGGTCTTCGGTCCGAAAACAGCCTTGTTTGACTTAACTGCCATACTGGTCAGCGTAGATTTTACAAAAACGATTGCAAGATCACAAAATCCGGCTTCTTCCGGGTCACTTGTCCCTTTCACTCTGTCGTATGTTACAAGGACTCCATTTTCCTCCATCACAAGACCTTTGCTTCTGACAGCTTCTATATGGTCCTTCCATACGTCGATCAAATAAACCTCATTCTCCGAAACGGTGGAAAGCTTAGCTCCGTAGAGACAGCCCATTGCCCCCGCTCCAACGATGGCGATTTTCATTGGTTCCTCCTTATTGCAGATCATGTAATTAAGGATTCTTCGTGGAGATTTCGTTCCTAGTACACCGTATAATAAATAACTGGTAAGAAAACGCAGGATGAATTTCCAGAGGCTGTTTTCAAAAAACGCAGTCGTAGCAGAGCTACGCCGAGGATTTTGGGAGGCTGCATATGAAAATTCAGACAAGTTTTATACCTGGTTACTTTATATACGTTGTACTAGTACAATTTAGGAATATCCACTTCCTTGTTGAAGCTGAATTCCGGAGACGGAAATTCTCCTTCCAGTGTTTCACGATGGAACTCATTCAGGGCCTCCACCATGGTTTTGCGAATCTGAGCGTACTGTTTCACAAACTTTGGTTTAAAATCGCCGTACATTCCCAGCATGTCCTGGGTTACCAGCACCTGACAATCAACATGAGGACCTGCCCCGATGCCTAAAATCGGAATGCTGACAGCTTCCGTTACTGCTTTTGCAACCATGGAAGGCACACATTCCAAAACGATGGAGAAGCATCCCGCCTTTTCTAAAGCAATCGCGTCTTCGATGAGCTTTTTCGCGCTTTCGGGAGTACCTCCCTGAACCTTGAACCCCCCAAGAGAGGATGCAGTCTGAGGTGTCAGGCCGATGTGCCCCATCACGTTGATTCCTGCTCTTACGATGGCCTGTATCCGGGATAGCATTTCCACGCCGCCTTCCAGCTTGATACAGTCGCAGTTTGTTTCTTTAATGATACGGTTTGCATTTCTGACAGCCTCCTCATCACTTACATTGTAAGATCCGAATGGCATGTCACCGACGATCCAGGTATTGGGCGCACCTTTCACCACAGGTCTGATATGATGAATCATATCATCCATCGTTACTGACTCGGTGCCTTTGTAGCCCAGCATGATCATTCCCAGTGAGTCACCTACCAGTATGATTTCCACATCGCTGTCGTTAATGATCGAAGCCATGGTATAATCATACGCCGTTACATAGCTGAACTTTTTTCCCTCCTGTTTGAATTTTTTGAAATCGGAGATCGTCATTTTCGTTTTGTTGCTCATTTTTTTCCTCCTAGATATTTTCCTTTGACAACGCAGATCACTCCTGAAGCAGGGTGAAATGGTCAAAGAAGGGATTTTAATATATAATAAAATTATATATTCGGCTTAAAGCCCAGCATCCTGGAAATCCTCTCTGCGGCCTCTGCCACAAGCTCTGTATAGAAAGCAAGATGCTGATCCGGATCATACCTGTATTTTGGACAAGACACGCTGATTGCTGCAATTGGGTCTCCGTGGTAATCAAAGATGGGAGCCCCGAAGCAGATTAATCCGATCAGATACTCTTCATCATCAACGGCATATCCCACGTTTTTTATTTTTTTCAACTCTTCCTGAAGCAATGTGATGTCGGTTATTGTATGGTCTGTAAAGATCTCAAAGGTCGTATTTCCCAACACATTCTGCCGCTCTTTCTCTGGTGTATAGGCAAGTATGACCTTTCCCAAGCTGGAGCAATAGCAAGGAACATTGGTTCCAATCCCAAGACCGACTTTGATCGTTGAGCTGCTTTCCAGTTTATCGATGTAGAAAATCTTATTTCCTGCCAGGACTCCAAGATTGACAGTCTCCCCGGTTTGCTCTGCAAGCTCCTCCATCACCGGTCTTGCGATGTGTTTCACACCGGTTTTATCCATGACACGGTTGCCCATTGCGAGCAATTTTAAGCTATTTGCGTACTTCCTGCTATCGGGGTTCTGATTGATATATCCCGCATCCTTTATGGTGTTGATCAAACGATGAACTGTAGATTTATCCATATGCAGCCTGTCGCTCAATTCCCCGATACTAAGCTCTCCATATTTATCAAGTTCTTCCATGATCAGAAAAGCTTTCATGACAGATTTTACACTGTTTGATCTATCTTCCGCATCGTAACCCTGCATATTGTTTCCTCCAAATGCACAGTAGTAAGGAATCGCTGATTTGACGCAAGATACACAGTTGGTCGATTTGATGTGTACCAGAAAGAATCAACATTTCCTATGTTCGTTTGTAAACATACCAGTAAACCATGCCTACAAATACTCCGCCGCCCACGATATTTCCCAAGGTAACGGGGATGAGATTATTTACGAAGAAACCGCTCCAGGTGAGTCCATCGAGTGCCTCCTGTGATAATCCACTGAGCGCCGCAAAGCTCATCTGTGACTTTGCCATGAGTCCTGCGGGGATATAATACATATTTGCGATGCTATGTTCAAAGCCTGATGTGATGAAAAGCCAGATGGGAAAAAAGATAGCGAAGATCTTCCCGATCATGGATTCCGCTCCAGCAGCCAGCCATACCGCCAGACATACAAGCCAGTTGCACAAGATCCCTAAATAAAACGCTTTTGTGAAATCAAGCCCCACTTTATATGCTGCGATTTTTACCGTAACAGCTCCAAGCATTTCACCACCGCTTGAAAAAAGTCCCGAATGAACCATCATATAAGCGATGAGTAGCGATCCGATCAAATTTCCGATATAGACGATAACCCAGTTTCGCAGCATTCTTCCCACAGTAACTTTTTTCTCACAGACTGCTGCAAGAATCATCGTATTTCCCGTAAAAAGCTCGCCTCCTGCCAGAACTACCATCATAAGGCCGGTTCCGAATACAGCTCCAGCAAGCACCCTTCCAAGGCCGTAAGTATCAGGCCTGGCAAGCAGATTGAAGGCAGCCATATTTGAGCCTTGTGCTGCAAAGGCGATAAAGGCTCCTGCCAATATGCCAAGAATCAGCAATTTCTGAAAGCTCCCGCCCGCTTTTGCTTCTGCCGTGCGGATGATCGCATCAGTGATTTCGGCAGGCGATAATGGTTTTATATCCATTTTTATACCTTACCTTTTCCTATGGAACCGCTGATTCATTCCGTGCGAACACTTCATTAAATCAGCGATTCCCTATATTTTTTATTTTTTTGTTCCAAGGAAGCACGGAATAAATCAGCACTTCCTTCAATTGCTAAATGTCAATTGTTTTCATTTTTTCAAATCCTACTTACACAGTCACTTGCTGCTCCATCGCCCTGATGACGTGTTTTAATAGGATCATCGAGGTGACCGTTCCCACGCCTCCCGGGACTGGTGATATTGCGCGAACCGACTCACCGACTTGGTCAAAATCCACGTCTCCGCATAAATTGCCTGCCGCATCGGTATTAATTCCTACATCGACGATCACAGAATCGGAAGAAAAATATTGCTTCCCAAAGAATTTTGCCTTACCTGCTCCGGTTACCACGATATCCGCTTTGGCTGTCACTTCAGGTAAATTCTTCGTCTTGGAATGACATAGGGTGACCGTGGAATTTTCATTCAGAAAGAGCATGGCAAGGGGTTTGCCAAGCACCATGCTTCTGTTGACCACAGCCACATTTTTTCCTTCCAGGTCATAGTCGTAAAACTTTAGAATTTCAATGACAGCCTCGGGAGTGCAAGGCGCAATTCCGCTCTTATCACCCAGAAATACCTTTTCGGCATTGACAGGGCTCATACAGTCGATGTCCTTCTCCGGCTTGATGGTTCTGCTAACGACATCCATATCAAGCTGCTTTGGCAGGGGTCTGAAGATCAATATCCCATGAATATTCTGGTCTTCATTGAGCTGATGAAGCTTGTCAATAAAGTTTACCATATCAACGTTATCGTCAACTTCCGCCACTTCTGCAAGAATTCCTAGCTCTCCGCAATTTCTCAGTACACGATTCTCATAAGCGATATCGTCCGGTCTGTTTCCTGCACGAAGGATTGCCAGTTTTGGAAGCGCTCTGCCTGATTGTCTGCAGGCTTCCACTGCATCCCGTATCTCAGTTCTGATTTGATCTGCAACAGGTTTTCCCTTTAACAGCATAGCAGCCCCTCCACATATTCATATACCTCATCAGCCAGACGGAGTCCTTCTAGTTCAACCGCTTTGATCTGCTCGCTGTATTTCGATTTGAGCGTTTCATCTTTCATAAGTTTTAGATTGATTAGGACATTCAGTTTTGCTCCCTGCAGAGCGGATTTACAAAAGATTACGCCTACTCCTGCATCGCTGATGACGATACGGCTTCCTTTTTTCGCATACTGTTCCAAGAGCTTCATTGCCGCAAGACAGTTTTCAGCGATCTCCATTGGAACCAGAGTAGCCTTGACAAGTACTTCCTGAAGAACACGCTCTTTTTCTGCCTTTTCTTCCTCTGTACCTGACGGAAGTCCGTATGCCCTGGAAAGAGGCTCAAAAACCTCTGCATCTTCTTTAACTAGCTCATTGAATCGGCGAATCAACACTTCCGATTCTACGAGCAATGCTCTCATGTCTTCTTCAACATCCGCATATTTTTTCTTGCCCACCGTAAGATTCCCGACCATGCTCCCCAGCGCCATACCAACAGAGCCTACAAGGGCGGATGCACCGCCGCCTCCGGGTACGGGTTTGCTGGATGCAAGTGCATCGATGAATTCCAGGCAGCTTTGATTCAGCATTCTATCCTCCTAGAATAATCCGGATATTTTTCCGGTCTTGTCAATATCGATCATTTCTGCCGAAGGTACCTTTGGCAGTCCGGGCATGGTCATAATTTCACCTGTTATGGCAACGATAAAACCAGCTCCAATGGATGGCTTAATATTCCTCACCGTAACACGGAAGCCCTCAGGCCTGCCAAGTTTTTTCGGATCATCAGATAAGGAGTACTGGGTTTTGGCCATACAGATCGGTAAGTTTCCGTAACCGATCGCTTCGATTTCCTTAATCTGATTTAGAGAATTTCCGATATAGTCCACCCCTTCCGCACCATAAATCTTCGTTGCAATGGCATGGATTTTTTCTTGAATGGACAGATTTTCATCGTAGGAGAATCTAAAGTTGTTTTCCTTTTCACCAATGACGCGCACCACTTCATGTGCCAGCGCTTCTCCGCCTGCGCCACCCTTGGCCCAGACTTCTGACAGCATGACATTAACGCCAAGCTCTTTGCATCGGTCTTCTATGTATTTCAGCTCATCTTCTGTATCAGTGGGGAACCGGTTGATTGCTACAACAGCAGGAAGACCATAAACCTCAGTAATGTTCTCCACATGCTTCAGCAGATTTTCAATTCCCTTACCCAGTGCCGGTATGTTTTCGTTGTTTAATTCCGTCTTATGTACACCGCCGTGATGCTTCAGTGCTCTTGCGGTGGCTACGATAACAACTGCATCAGGCTTCAGACCGCTGATTCTGCATTTGATATCAAGAAATTTTTCTGCGCCAAGATCAGCACCAAAACCCGCTTCTGTTACGACATAGTCACCCAGCTTAAGGGCAATACGGGTTGCCATAATACTGTTGCAGCCATGGGCGATGTTGGCAAACGGTCCTCCATGAATAAAGGCAGGTGTATGCTCTAGGGTTTGTGCAAGGTTCGGCTTCAAAGCTTCCTTCATCAGAGCAGCTACCGCTCCCTGGGCTTTTATGTCGCCAACAGTCACCGGTTTACCTTCAAAGTCATAAGCCAGAATGATCCTGGCGACTCTCTCCTTCAGATCTTCAAGATCCTTGGATAAACAAAGAACGGCCATAATTTCGGATGCAACGGATATATCGAAGCCATCTTCCCTCGGCATTCCATTTGCTTTTCCTCCAAGACCGTTCACCATAAACCGAAGCTGCCTGTCATTCATATCCATGCACCTTCTCCAGATAATTCTTCTCACATCAATTCCCAGGCTGTTGCCCTGCATAATGTGATTATCCAGCATTGCTGCAATGAGATTGTTGGCAGTAGTGACGGCATGAATATCCCCTGTAAAGTGCAGGTTGATATCCTCCATGGGAATTACCTGGGCATAGCCTCCGCCGGCAGCGCCGCCTTTTACACCGAATACCGGGCCCAAGGAGGGCTCCCGCAATGCGATGACGGTTTTTTTCCCAATTCTGCTCAGGGCGTCGCCAAGCCCCACAGTGGTGGTTGTTTTTCCCTCTCCCGCCGGAGTGGGATTGATGGCAGTTACAAGAATCAGTTTCCCATTTTCCTTGTCTTGGTAACGGTCCAGCATATTATAGTCAATTTTCGCCTTGTACTTTCCGTAACACTCTACAAATTCATCGTCAATGGAGAGTTTTGCTGCAATCTCCTGTACCAGCTTGGGGGCCGCTTCCTGAGCAATTTCAATGTCACTCTTGTAGCTCATTTTTTTCCTCCTACTCACCTGTTTTAAGAAATCGCTGTAATCAATCAGCGTTTCTTAACATTAACGGTTACATCTCTTATGTTTATCCTGTATGTAGCTTAGCTATTTCACATTATGAAACGTCATTTCGTATTATTTTACTACGATTTTAATCCTAATAATACCAAAAATCAAGAAGAGATAAAAAAAAATCCCGAACATGTCGTCAGGTCAATAATTCACACCCTATCAAAGATAGGGGGGTACTCTGTTCCTGCTTCTGCCTTCCTCTGCAAGGAGGCTTGACATAGGCGGGGAAACGCGAATTCCCAAGGTCAAGATGTAGGTTGAATTATATATCCTAAACGAGCATTCCAGGATCTTAAACAATGTTATTCAATTGTCTTGCTGTTTTATTATTATAAACGATATCGACGAATTTTACAAATGTAAATATTGCCTTATCGAAAATTTTTTCTAGAATGTTAAAACATGTCCTTATTCATATCTGGTTTGGAACGCAATATCCTTCGGAATCCGTTTTGATTCATCCTTATATTTGATTTCTCCCGGTCTAATGCAGTCAGGCACAGGACAAACATTGAGGCAGAGATGACAGCCGACGCACTCGTCATTGACGGAAGGCCTTCTGTTTTCGAAATCCCAATTGATGGCCTGATGCGCTGCATCAAAGCAGGACACATAACATCTGCCGCAGCCAATGCATTTATCGTGATCAATGTTCACAATGATTTTAAAGTTTCGATCCAGCTCTTCAGCCGGGATAATATTGGGCAGAGCAAGTCCTATCATATCCTCCAATTTGTTGAATCCCTGATCCTGCATGTAATAGGACAACCCGCTGATCATATCGGAGACAATGCGATATCCGTACTGCATGACTGAAGTGGTCACCTGAACATTATGGCTTCCTACCAGAATATATTCCAGTGCATCCCGCCATGTTTCTATTCCGCCGATTCCGCTCATCTGGATATCCTTCAAAAGCGGATGTGACTTCATCTGGGCAATGAAGCGCAGTCCGATGGGTTTTACTGCAGCACCGGAGTAGCCGGAGATCGCGGATTTTCCGTTTACCACAGGCATAGCCGTCATGTGCTCCAAATTGATATTCGTAATTGATTTAATGGTGTTGATTGCAGACACACCTTTTGCTCCGCCTTCGATGGCAGCAATGGCAGGAATCTCCATGTTTCCGATATTAGGCGTCATCTTTGCAATTACCGGAAGCTTTGTAGCGCCGGAGACAGCTTTGGAATATTGACGTACCAAGTCTGGATTCTGACCTACATCAGAGCCCATAGCATGGCTTGTCATCTGAGGACATGAAAAATTGCATTCGATAAGATCGGCTCCCGCCTGGGTCACAAGCTCAGCCAATTCTTTCCATTCCTCGTCAGTGCTCCCCATGATGGTTGCAACCATCACCTTATCCGGATAATCTCTCTTCAATCGGTGGATCGCCTGCAGGTTGTCCTCTAATGGCTTATCAGAAATCTGCTCCATATTTTTAAACCCGATCCAGGGTGTATCCTCCTTACTGACGTTGTCAAACCGCGGGGAACATTCGTCTGCGATAAATCTGCCCACAGTCTTGAAAAAGACGCCGCCCCAGCCGGCTTCATAAGCCTTTGCCACCATATCATAGCAGCCGCCAACCGGTGAAGAGGACAGGAAAAACGGGTTCTCGCATTTGACACCCAGATATTCGATTGATAAATCAGCTTGCTTTGCCATATTACTTCACCCCTTCTTTTTTTGAGAGATAACTTATGATACTCTCCGCAACGGATTTTCCTGCCGCAACAGCTTCTACCACGGTTTTGCCTCCATTGACAATATCTCCTGCTGCAAAGATTCCTTCTTCATTTGTAAATCCTTTGTTCACATCGCACGCAATGGTTCCGTTATCATTGAGTGAGATATCTGCAATCTCTTTCATATTCTCTGCCTCCTGACCGATGGCAAAGATGACATGATCCGCCTTCAGCTTCAGCTGTGAAAAACCATCGGTTCCTTCTGCCAGAAAGCCCTTGACTTTACCGTCTTCTCCTAAGATTTCCTGAGGTTTAAATTTTGTGGATATACCGATCCCTAGGGCTTGTACATATTCCAGTTCCGCGATATCCGCCGGAGCTTCTTCAATGGTTCTCCGATAAACGATGGTTACCTTGTCAGCTCCAAGCAGCTTTGCAGTTGCGGCACAGTCCATTGCCACATCTCCGCCCCCGATTACCACAACATCACCTTTTATCCTCATCTCACCCATTGAGGATCGTGCTTTTTTCAGAAATTCCACAGCATAGGTTACTCCGTTCAGATCCTTTCCCCTGATATCAAGCGCTTTGGATTTCCAAAGCCCGGTTCCGACGAATATTGCTTTAAATCCTTGTTCCCTCAGTTGGCTGATGCTGATATCGCGTCCAACCTTTTTATTCAGAACAAATTCAACACCAAGATCTTTTACCTTCTGAATATCAAAGTCCACCACATCCTGAGGAAGCCTCGAAGGTATGATCCCGTAGGTGAGAACCCCGCCTGGCTTATCAAATTCCTCAAAAATCGTTACCTTGTAACCGCTGAGTGCAAGTTTCTGCGCACAGGCAAGGGATGCCGGTCCTGCGCCGATGCACGCAACCTTCTCTTTTGTTGCATCAGGTGCTTCCAGAACTTGCATATCATATTCTTTTTCCATAGCGACCGCAAAAGCTTGTAGCCTTCCAATCTGAATCGGTTTGTCAATTCCCGTTCTGCTGCAGGCTTCTTCGCACAGCCTGTCATAGGGACAAACCTTTGCAGTGCAGCCTCCTAGCGCATTGGCCTCCCGAATGGTGGCTGCAGCCCCTTTGATATTCCGGAAGCGGATAGACCTAATAAAGTCTGCCGGTTTGGTATCCGCAGGGCAACCCTTGCTGCAAGGAGCATCATAACAAAGAACGCAGCGGGCGGCTTCTTCCATGGCCGTTTTCAGATTGTATCCATGTACGGCTTCGTCTAGATAATCCCGCTTGATCTCCTTTCCCTGCAATTGATTTTTACTTGTAACCTTACTCAAAACTGTTCCTCCTCTGTTCTATGTGATACTTGAAACGGTTCGAAAATCAAGATGCTTATAGTATTGGAATTCTACTTCGATCTCATACGAATTCCTTTCAAAAAAAGAGGAAGACAACCGTGATGCAATTTGATCAATTGCCTGGTTGCCATTGAGGAGGTAATCTATATGAAAAGTCTCCTGTGACTTATTAAACGAGGTATGGCCGTAAGCCTATCTCTGTGAGACCCAATATGCATTCAGAACGTTTTCGTCATCATTCTCTCCTGATGCCAGATCTGCAAAGAAGGTTTCGCTGCCTTCAAAGTAGATGTTCTCCTCTGTCATTCACATCACGCTCCTTTCGTTTGTTTCTGTAATCAGTATATCGTTTCAATATTAAAGTGTTATTATGAGTTTGTTAAAAGTAGATTAACAGAGAAAAATAAAAAATGTCTCAAAATAACCTTTCTATTTTGAGACATTTGATTCTGTCTATTAAATTGTTCCTTCGCAGTAATACCCCTTCTCGTTTCGCTTCGCTTCATACATCAATTCATCGGCTTTATTCAAATATTCATCCAGTGTTGTTTCGATCGGTCCTACCCAGACAAGTCCTGCTGATACAGCAGCAATCCCCTTGCTTTGATCAGGATAAGTCATCGAATCGGACTTAAGTCCCATATAAAAGGTTTCAATGGAATGCCTTATATCTTCCTTGGATTCACGATCATAAAGAAGCAGTGCAAATTCATCTCCGGAGCGTCTGCCAAGTACCTTGCCCTCTGCCGTGATCATTTCCAAGTGCTTGACCGCTTGTTTGATATAGAGATCTCCCCAACTATGCCCATAGGTGTCATTGACTGATTTCAGATTGTCAAGATCGAACATCAGGATTGCGGCGGCCAGATTCTCATTTCTTTTCAAAAGCCCATCTTCCATCTGCAGATGAAGGGCTTTTCTGTTCAAAATACCTGTTAGAGGATCAATATCCCGTTCTGTCATAATCCTCTTCTTTTCTGTCATTTCATCGGTAGCATCCATAATAACACCAAGAGTTGTTGCATCCTTCCTGGCTAATTTGATTTTCAGCCATCTTTCGGGATCGCAGCTAACAGAATAAATATCCTCTTCCTCTTCTTCGGGGTTGCTTAGTAATTGATCAATAATCCGTGTAAAACGTTCCTTATCCGCTGTGATAACTTCCGTTTCGGCAGAGCTTAGCGATAAAAGGAGAGGAAGCTGATCCGTGAAAAAAACACTTTTTTCATTGTCACTGTACTCAAACACACCGAGAGGCAATCCAACCATTTCGATAATTTTCGACATTCTACCGGATGTTTCAAGAAGCATATTACTGGTGGATTGAATAATCTTAAGTAATTCATCCACTTCTTTCAGCCCTGTTTTTTCAAGCTCGATCCTCTTGCCAGTATTTGTCTCTTTCGTCTTCCTTGATACTAGAATGATCGGTTTTGTAAACCGGTAACTAAAGAAATACGCAAAAACTACTCCGATGAACACGGAAGCCAGCATCGATACCACCAAGATCGATTGAATGGTCGTCACATAGCTGAGCAGATGATTTTCACCCATAATTCCTATGAGGTACCACTGACTCTGCTGAAAGGGCGTATTATTGTTGTAGAGGCCAAGGCTTTCTATCGAAAGATAAATATTGCCCTTCAGATTGTGATTCTCCAAGATATAAATTGAATTTTCCAGATCCCTAGCCTTATATTCCAATGGCTGCCCATTCTGAGCAATCCTCTTTTGAATGGCTCTTGTCAGCATAATTGGCTCGATGTTGTCCTCTTGCGCTTGACGATATCCCAACATATAACCATAGGAATCTTTCATCTGCAGGTCTGTTGCCGGCAGGAACTTTGATAGATACTGTTCCGATACTTCTACTCCCACAATGCCGATGAGCCGGTTTTCGTCATCGAACAAGGGTCTTGTATAGGTAATGATGGAACCATCATCGGGAGAAAGATGGAAAGGCAGACTCCAATATCCCAAAAGATTTGCTGTCGATGTCAGAGGCGCCTTACTCAATGGCATCTCATAAAATTCAGATGGCAGCGCACTCATATCCATCCGATGTTTCCACATTCTGTCCAGTGGAATCTGCAGGCGGTTGGCCAGTCCAGAAGGGCCAAAAATGTAGTAGAGATCTCTGTTGTTATAGTCGTTGAGAACAGGGTCATAATCCCTGATGTATAGGGCTTCTTTGGCTTCATCCTGAGCATCCCCCTTTTGATTCAGGATGACAAATACACCTGTTACCTGGGTTGCTCTCAGCATGGAAATCAAAGGATCACTAATCTCCAGAAAAAATTGATCCGAATTGCTCTCCTTATCATACCGTTCCGAAATTTGCTCAACATAAGGATCCATATTCATCCAGCGGTACTTCATTTCCCGTTGAAGGTAATCCTTGCGATTTCTTACCTTTTCGGAAAATGAGTTATAGGAATTTTGTTCCGCCTGGCTGATCACTCCGCCAATAATAAGAAAAAATGTCAGTAAAGCCGCTTGCCCGATAATAATTACTATGGTCAGAGTCGTCAGTCGAAACGCAATTGATTTCCGATCCATATTCAAATGTTTCATTTCAAAGCCTCTCAATTCTGTTCTGCTGTTTGCAGGTTCCCAACCATATTCTATCGATTCCTAGACAAAGCGGACTGGATGCTGCCTGTAAATTCCTGATACCAACTGTCAAAATGTTCCTTCCCGCAAAGTTCATCGATTACAGCCTGTCTGTTCTCTCCTTCATTGACACGGTTTTCAAGTGTTTCTAGATCGTGCTTCACGAGTTCAAAGAGACTGGATTCTAGGATAGAACGGATTTCATAACTACTTCTAAAAGGTTTATTTCCATACAAGGTATAGGAATTTAGCATATCGATTGCTGCCTTGATGGTTTTTGTTACAGTAACATTGGCGCGATCTTCTTCCTTCATTTCATTCAAGATAGCACCTGCGTCAAGCGCCTCTGTCTTAACAGGTAGATAACCCGTTGCCGCCGCAAATTCAATATTTTGAGGAACATTGATGAACCATTTCAGAAAAACCGCTGCTGCATATTCATGAGCGGCATCGCTTCTTGCGATGCACATACCGGCCCCCTGCTGAACGACATAGGCTTCCCCTTCCTCATAATGGGGATAAGGCAGTGCCATTACTTCTATAGGAGTTGAATCTCCGTCTCGCTCCACTTGCCCCGGGAAATAGGATGCGCCCGCTGTAGATCCGGTATAGGCAGCTATAGCTCCCGTTCTCGCATCATCGGAGCTGAATCGTCCCGATTTAGCATAATAACCATTTAGAAAGGGAACATAATAATTCTTCCAAATTCGGTAGGCCGTGTCCTCACTCAGATTCAGAGTTGCATCAAACTCATTGTAAGTATACATCTCCTCGCCAAGCTGCATGGCCGAAATCAACATAAAGTTTGCATTTGCATCTAGACTGAAGAATGGTTTTCCTGTAGCTTCGTAATATTTCTTCGCGGTCTGTGCAAGCCCCTCCCAGGTGGAAAGATTTGATATATCAGCCCCTGTTTTTCCCGCAAACGCATCCCAGTAGGTTTTATTCAGGTACAGAACTTCTGTAGACTTAGCGATTGGCAAGATTTTCAGGGCACCTTCTTCTCCAAAGTATCCTTCTGATAAGAATTCTTCTCTGATTTCACCAAGCTCTTCTTTTGTGAAATATTCGTTCAAATCCGCAAGCTCAGAAATCTGATCGACGCGAAACGCATTATCTGGATAAGAAGCAAAGATGTCAGGCATTTGCATGGCTCCGATTTCTTCATTTGCAGACTCAAAAACAGCATCCGCCAGTTCATTGACGTCACCATAGCTTTGGGCTTCCACCACAATTCCCTGTTCTGCACCGATCGTCTCATTAAACCTGGAAACAAGTTCGTCAAATTTTACTTTGACGGTTCCGTTATAATAATTCCAGACGGTTATGGTAATGGGTTTTTCGGGATCCAGAAGCTTATCCTGAGTGGATATGCCGCAAGATGAAGTGATCATCAAAATACATAACATAAGCGAAATGAATTGGATTTTTTTTATCATCGTATACTCCTTGATCTGAATTGATTCTTTGATTACTTCTCTAATTCGTAAATCCCCAATTATTTTTTAACCTTCGCTTTTTCGACAGAAACTGCTATAAAAATAGCTTTAATGACTCAATTCTACTACTGTCTGAAACTTTTTACAATATTTTATATTTTGATTCTACTATGATTTCACCTTATTATTGCAATGAAAACCCCCGGTGATTCGATTAAATCCCTATATCACCGGGGGAATTGGTTGATTTATATTTTTTTGAACAACGAACGTATCAAATATATAGTTCTGATTAGTCCTCTAAATCCAGACTGCAGTTGTGATATACCTTCTGCACATCGTCATTGTCTTCCAGGATCTCGATCATTTTCTTCAGATTCTTGATGTCATGCTCATTCGTTGGCGCGGATTCCATGGAAGGAACGTATTCAATGTCTGCCTCAACAAGCTCGTATCCTGATGCCTTTAATGCATCAGAAACCTCATCAAAGGCATCCGGAGTGGTCTGCACTTCAAAAGAATCTTCATGCGTAAGCATATCATCTGCTCCGCTTTCCAAAGCTGCTTCCATCAGTGCATCTTCATCTACACCATCGGTTTTCTCGATCAGAATAATTCCTTTTCTTTCGAACATGTAGGATACACAGCCCGGTACCCCAAGGTTCCCGCCGTATTTGTCAAAAGCATGCTTCATTGCAGCGGTTGTCCTGTTTCTGTTGTCGGTGAGAACATCGACGATAACCGCCACGCCTCCAGCACCATAACCCTCAAAGCTGCCTGGCTCGTAGGTTTCCCCCGCAAGCTCGCCGGTTCCCTTCTTGATCGCTCTAGTAATATTGTCATTCGGCATATTGATGCCCTTAGCCTTATCGATGGCATGCTTTAATGCAATATTATATTCAGGGTCACCGCCGCCCTTTGCAGCTACTGTAATAGCCCTGGCATATTTTGTAAAAACCTGCGCTCTTTTATTATCCTGAGACGCTTTTCTGTTTGCAATTGTTCCATGTCTGCCCATCAAACAATTCCTCCTGTCTATCGATTAATATCATGATTTAATATTTCGAACGGAATCCCTGAAATGAATGTAATTACAGCATTTCCCGGTTTGTGATTCCCGCCTTTCGGCAGTCCCGTTAAAATCAACGGAGTAATTATACCACATCGAAAACGAAATTACAATTTTTACTTCTCTTTTTCCAAATTGCGGTAAGCAGTCGCCATCATCAGCTTGATCCGATTGAGCTGGTTGACGTCACTTGCGCCGGGATCATAATCGATGGCTGCAATATTCGCCATCGGGCTATACTGCCGCAAGGCTTTCATCATACCTTTTCCTGTTACATGATTGGGAAGGCATGCAAATGGTTGGAGGCAAACAATGTTTTCTACACCGTTGTCGATGAGCTCCACCATTTCACCGGTGAGCAGCCATCCCTCTCCGCACTGATTTCCAAGGGAAATGATGCGGCTCGCTTTTTGTGCCATCTCCTTAATAAAGAGCGGCGGTTCAAAGCGCTTGCTTTGTTCAAGGGCTTCTCTGGCAGGTTTTCTGAAATATTCAAAAACCCGAATCGCAGCCGCATTCCCTAGCATCGTGCTGTATTTCCCGCTCAGTTTTCTGAAATTGAACTCTTTGCTGTACATACCGTAAAGGAAGAAATCAATGAGATCCAAAACAACTGCTTCGCCGCCTTCCTCTTCGATAATTCCAACAATATCGTTGTTTGCGGTGGGATGATATTTTACAAGGATTTCACCGACAACGCCGATCTTTGGTTTTTTCACATCTCGAAGCGGGATCTTGTCAAAGTCCTCAACAATATCGTGAATATATTTGTTAAATTTGCGTACGCTTCCTTTTTCAATATTCACTTTTGCTTTTTTTGACCACTTTTCAAACAATTCGTCAGCTGAGCCTGGGACAGCCTCATAGGGTCTTGTTGCATAGAGCACCCTCATCAGCACATCGCCATATACCATGCCCATCAAAATCCGCTTAATCAGCGGAAGCGTAAATTGGAAGCCCGGGTTTTTTTCAAGGCCGGACATATTGATTGAAACTACCGGAATTTGCTCCATCTTCAGCTCACCAAGGGCTTTTCTAAGCAGCGAAACGTAATTGCTGGCACGGCATCCGCCTCCTGTCTGAGACATAGCAATCGCCGTTTTATTCAGATCATATTTTCCGGATTTCAGTGCGGAAATGATCTGCCCAAGCGTTACAATTGTAGGATAACAAGCATCGTTATTGATATATTTCAGTCCCTCTTCTACTGCATGCTTATCAACAGAGGGCAGCAAAACCGCTTGATAACCTCCATGATGCAGCGCCGGTTCTAAAAACTGAAAATGGATGGGCGACATCTGCGGAATCAGCAGCGTGTAGTTCTTCTTCATTCGATTCGTAAAGAGTTTGCGTTTGTAAGGAGAATGATTTTGGATATACTTTACGTTGTTCTTCTCCCTTTCGTCCATTGCTGCTTTGAGCGATCTGATTCGGATCTTTGCCGCTCCTAAATTGGAGCCTTCATCAATCTTCAGTACCGTATACAGCTTGTTTTTATTCGTCAGAATTTCTTCCACCTGGTCTGTAGTCACAGCATCTAGTCCGCAGCCAAAGGAATTAAGCTGAATCAGCTCAATATCATCATTTCTCCCTGCCACCTCCGCAGCGCGATACATTCTGGAATGATACATCCATTGATCAAGCACCCTGATGGGGCGATTCAGTTTGGCGAAATGAGCCACAGAATCCTCAGTCAGAACGGCCATTCCAAAGGAATTAATCACCTGATCGATCCCGTGGTTGATTTCCGGATCGAGATGATATGGTCTGCCTGCCAGTACAATTGCCTTTTTATTATTGTCCTTGATATATTTTATGGCGTAAGCACCGTTCTTTTTAATATCGTCCTTAAATCGTTTATCCTCTTTCCTTGCAGCCTTCACTGCCTTACTGACTTCATTAAATCCAATGTGAAGACTTCTCATCATTTCGTAAAGCTGGCGGCTCAGTCTGATGTCATCGTCATACGGGAGAAATGGGTGGCTGAATTGCACCTCATTCTCCTTAAAAATTTCATCCATGTTGCTTGAAATAACCTCGGGATAGGTGGCAACGATGGGACAATTGTAATGATTCGGTGCACTGTGATCTTCAATCATCTCATAGTTCACACAGGGATAGAAAATCCATTTTACTCCATTATTGACAAGCCACCTAATATGACCGTGAACCAATTTTGCAGGATAACATGCGGTATCGGAGGAAATACTCTCCATTCCAAGCTCATAAATGTCTTTTGTGGAAACAGGAGAAAGCACAACTCGAAAGCCCAGGCTGGTAAAAAAGGTGAACCAGAATGGGTAATTTTCATGCATATTGAGTACACGAGGGATTCCAACGGTACCTCTCGATGCGTAAGCTTCTTCCAACGGTTCATATGAGAACAGCCGTCTGTATTTGTATTCAAAGAGGTTGGGAAGATGCTCCCCCTTTTTTTCCAGTCCGGCTCCTTTATCACACCGATTTCCCGTGATAAACCTTCCCCCGTCATTAAATTTGTTAATGGTCAGTAGGCACTTGTTTTCGCAGCCCTTACAGCGTGTATGGGTATTGGTGACGGTGAAGCATGCCATTTCAGCAGACTTGATGATTGCTGATTCGGTACCTTCCACATAATTTTCTCTCGCATTTAATGCAGAGCCATACGCCCCCATGATCCCTGCGATATCCGGACGAACGACCTTCCTCTCCATGATCTGCTCAATACTCCTCAGCACGGAATCATTCAGAAAGGTTCCCCCTTGCACAACGATCTTGTTGCCAGCCTCTTCTGAGTCTCTCAGCTTGATCACCTTGTATAAGGCATTTTTTATGACGGAATGGGACA
Source organism: Clostridiales bacterium (assembly GCA_015243575.1). Lineage (NCBI taxonomy): Bacteria > Bacillati > Bacillota > Clostridia > Peptostreptococcales > Anaerovoracaceae > Anoxybacterium > Anoxybacterium hadale. The sequence goes on along the minus strand of CP042469.1, from coordinate 981,908 downwards.
AACCTGCGGAGATGTCACCGATGGAGGCCCCTTCTTTCTGGGCCTGCTTGACCTTGGAATTCATAAATACCGTACAGCGAGTTCCCAGGTCAACAGGGGATTCTGCAAAAAGTCCTTCTTTTGCAAAGGCTTGAACGCTCATATTGACCGATTTTGAATAGGTTTCTATAAAAGATCCGCACCCGGAGGAGCAGGCTTCATTGAGCATGATATTATAGATTGCCCCATCCTTGATCTTCATACATTTCATATCCTGACCGCCGATGTCCAAAATGAAATCAACTCCGGGCAGAAACTCCTCAGCAGCTTTGTAGTGGGCCATGGTTTCAATTTCTCCCATATCCACATTAAAAGCGGTTTTGATCAGCCCCTCACCGTAGCCGGTCACTGTCGCATTGGCAATATATGCGCCATCAGGCAATAGAGAATAAAGCTCTTTGAGCATGACAAGAGTTGCTTCCAGCGGCTTTCCTTCATTGTTCTTATAGAAGGAATATAAAAGATACTTCTCATCGTCAATGAGCGCTGCCTTTGTGGTAGTAGAACCGGCATCAATTCCAAGAAATACTTTTCCCTTTGCCCGCTTGATATCTCTTCGTTTTATTTTATTCTTATCATGCCTTCCTTTAAACTGCTGGAAGTCGTTAAAATCTTTAAATAGCGGTTCCATATGCTTCGTTTCAGACATGGAAGCAAGGTCAGCTGCATCAATTTTGGTCAGAATGCTCTCAATATTCACAGGTGAATTTTTTGCTGAAAGCATGGCTGCGCCGATTGCAACGTAGTATTGGGACTCGGCTGGAAATATGACCTGCTCCGGCTTGAGATCCAACGTCTCCACAAAGCGCTTTCTTAATTCGGATAAAAATGACAAAGGTCCTCCCAGAAACGCCACATTGCCTCGTATGGTTCTTCCGCAGGCCAATCCGCTGATGGTCTGATTGACAACAGCCTGAAAAATAGACGCAGATAAATCTTCTATCTTTGCCCCTTCATTGATCAACGGCTGTATATCTGTTTTTGCAAAAACACCGCACCGTGCTGCGATGGGATAGATCATTGTATAATTTTTCGCGCTCTCGTTTAATCCCTGCGCATCAGTGTTTAAAAGCACAGCCATTTGATCGATAAACGCACCTGTGCCTCCTGCACAGGTCCCATTCATCCTCTGTTCAATGGTAGGACCGTAGAACGTGATCTTTGCGTCCTCTCCCCCCAGTTCAATGGCTACATCGGTGTTGGGAATCAGCGATTCCACCGCGGTGCTGCAAGCAACTACCTCCTGCTCGAAGGGTATACCGAGCAAAGTCGAGAGAGCAAGTCCTCCCGATCCTGTAATGGCAACGGTTGTTTGGATATCTTTATAAGTATCGTACAGCTGAGTCATAAGCTCAGAAACTTTTTCAAATATGTTGGACATGTGACGCTCGTATCTGCTGAAAACGATTTTGTCATGTCGGTCAAGCAACACGAGTTTAACTGTTGTCGATCCAATATCAATTCCTAATTTCATAAATTGTCCGTATCCTCCTGCCTGTTATAGAGCAATCGCAAAAATCAAGCGATCGGCGATTGCATACCATAAAAATGTTTTATGGTATCCGCCATCCGCATTTTCGGAATTCACGCTTTTCATGCCGAAATTCTCGCGGGGCACTTAATCTGTATCATAATCGCAAAATCAAGCTATCGGCGATTATTATACCATATGGAACGTCTAAAATCAAAAAAATAAAGATTCCTGACAGAAAGTAAGTTCTGCCTCTTCCACAATTCCTTGTAATTTTATATAATACCCTTATTATGATAAGCACAATCAGAAAAAGCACATACAAAGCGATATACAGACTGCTTGACAAGGTCAGCCCCTTACCCGGAGATTGCGGGCAGCTTTGCGGTGCCGCATGCTGTACTTGCGGCGGAGATGATACCCAAGGAGATGGTCTGGATTTTGATATGGGGATTTATCTCCTGCCCGGCGAAGAAAAGCTGTTTACTAGAAAGGAAGACTGGCTGAAATGGAGCGCCGAAGATGCAGAGGATTATGAATTTCCTTTGTCCTGGACCGGAAAAGTATATTTTGTACGATGCAAAACACCGCCCCACTGCCCGAGAGCGCTACGGCCGCTGCAGTGTCGTTTTTATCCCCTGGCACCCTATCTAACAGAAGAAGGTCAGCTTGAGTTAATTCTCTCTCACACGGAACTTCCCTATCGATGTCCTCTGATCTCAGAATCCATGCCGCTGCAGCCTTCCTTTATTCAGGCGAATCGTACGGTCTGGAACAGATTGATTCAGGATCCGCTAATCAAGGATCTTGTAAGAATGGACTCAGAAAACCTGAGAAAGCGAATGAAAAGAAAAAAACGAAAAATCGAATTTATAACAGTACAACATACAGAAAACCGCCCGGTTAAATAACTAGGCGGTTTTCATGTTAGAGAAGTTTCTCCCCCTTTACTTTACCTGAAGTGCATTGTAGATGATCGTCGCGGCTTCTGCGTTGGTCACCTGATTTGCTCCATTGAATCGTCCGTTCTTATCCCCCTTCATAATCCCAAAGCCATAGCTGATTGCCGCATATCCTTTATAAGCATCAGATACGCTGTCTCTGAATGGATTTATAAAGATTTCAGGATGCTCCGCAGTCTTGCCCTGGCCAAGAAAACGAACAGCGAACTTAGCTGCATTCTGTCTGGTCAAAGCTGCATTTGGAGCTTTTTCGTTCTCCTTGATAATCTTATCATTGATCAGCATTTTGTAAAAACCATCTTCATCATAATATGCCTGAATCGGTGCATATAAAAATCTCAAAAAGTTCAATTGTGTTATTTTTTCGTTTGGATTGAACTTCTCCCCTGTGAGATAGTACCCGTTGTCAAGCAGTTTTTCGATGGTTGCTTCAGCCCAATGTCCCTGAATATCTGAGTAAGCTGGCACAGAAGCATCTTTATAAGGCTTTCCGTCCCATCCCAATTTCGCACCTGTCACAGGATCAATTAAGAAATTTCCCGTGGATTTAACAAAGTCATAAACCAGAGCAGGCTCTCCATCATTTACCTTTCGGTAAACCAGTCCCAGCTGGCCATCCTTATTAAATGCATCAAAAGCTGCTTCACTGGTGATGACCTTATCAATGCTTGGGAATGTTACGTTGTCGAACCAGCTTAAGTCATAGTGTGTGATCATGCCGCTCGCCTTGTTAACGATGACGGTAAAACCATTCCCAACAAAATCAATGCCGTTCGCCTGTCTATAGTAATTGAAGCTGTAATCCGTGACGTTATCCATCGATCTATAGAGAACATAATTGGGGGTTTCGTAAAATCTTGATTGTGCAAACTTCTCTGCTGCCACTTTCTTCATGAAGGCTTCTGCTTTTTCTTTCGCTTTTGCTTCTGTCAATGCAGAATTCCCCTTGGAGCTGTTTTCATCGTACAGATAAAAAGAGGTCATTTCTCCCGTCTTGGCATTTACGACTCCGTAAGCGCCATCGAAACCGATTTCCCAAAGATATTTGTCCGCTTCGTTATAGCTTTTGGACAGGGAAGAATTGGTTACCTTCATGCTGCTTGTGATTCCGGGAATCGACTCTCTGAGAATACTTTCTGCTTTTTCCTTAGAAATCAAGCCCGCCAAGCTATCCACTGCGACCATCTCTTCCTTCGTCAGCTGGTTGACGTTGGCTGCTGACTCTGTCTTTGCCATTCCGTATCCGCCTGCATCTTTGTAGAAACGAAAATCGTTGTAGACCTTTACCGCTTCGCCTGTTTTAGCATCAATGACCTTGCTGTTCTCTCCGGAACCTGCATAAGCTGCAAATACGGTGAGCAACTTTTTATTGTAATCGTAATTGGAATAATAGTTAAGCGGAACCTTAATTTTTTCCAGATAAGCTTTCTGGGCTTCTTCCAGACTGATGATGTCGCTGGCGGCCGGAAGCTTTGACAGGTCTTCTCCAGAACCCTGGAAGTTATACCCGATGACTTCTCCGTTATACTTATCCACTTCCACGCTTGCTTCAACATACGCAACGACTGCATCATTTTTGTATAGATTGTAACGCAAAGAATGTCTGTCGGTACTGGAATAATCATTATCCTTAGCAACGCGCATTTGCGGAGCAATGTCAGGTCTCACTTTGGCAAGAAATGCTGCAGCAGTTTTTTGTGCAGCCTCTTTGGTTACAGTCCCCAACCCCTCATTGGTCTTATCTACATACTTATTATAATTGATCAGATAACCGTTATTTTCGACGGTGGCAGAAATTCCTCCGCTATAGTCACTTTTGTTCCAGTTCAAATACCAGACTGTTATCGTCTTTCCATTTTCCTCATACTGATTCGATGAATACTGAAAGTCTTTGAAATCACTGGGTATAGTGACAACATTCTTTACCTGATTGATGGCCTTTTCCAGGCCTGTACTGTTCATCTCGGCTGCAAACGCAGGACTGGCAGAACCCAAGACTAAGCTGAATGCCAGCATGATACCGATTAATTTTTTCACTAATTCAAAACCTCCTTTACGAATTGATACTATTAAGACGCATTTCTATGTCAAAAGTTCCCCGGAAATAAAAATATTTTTCATCTCCGGGGAACCAATTATCTAAGGAAGCGACGATTGAATCGATTGTGCACACCGAATTTACCAGCGTTTTCCCTAAACTATAGTTCAATGTCAAGCATGACAGGACAATGATCACTGCCGAAAACCTGATCAAAGATTACGACATCCTTAATTTTATCCTTGATCCTGTCGGATGCCAGGAAGTAGTCAATCCGCCACCCGGCATTGTTGGCTCTTGCATTGAAGCGATAGGACCACCATGTATAGATGCCTGTTGCATCCGGATAGAGATGACGGAAGGTGTCGGTAAAGCCCGAATCAAGCAGCTCTGTCATTTTTGCCCGTTCCTCATCGGAAAAGCCCGCATTTTTTCGGTTAGCAGCAGGATTCTTTAGGTCTATCTCTTGATGTGCCACGTTCAGATCTCCACAAATAATCACCGGCTTTTTCTCGTCCAGTTCTGTCACGTAGCTTCTAAATGCATCCTCCCATTCCATACGATAATCCAATCTTGCCAGCTTTTCCTGGGAATTGGGCGTGTATACTGTAATTAGATAAAATTCGGGAAATTCCAATGTGACCGCCCGGCCTTCCTTATCATGTCCCTCTGCATTGATATCATAATTGATACTGATCGGTTTTTCTTTACTAAAAATCGCTGTGCCCGAGTAACCTTTCTTTTCTGCACTATTCCAATACTGTTCGTAACCCTCCAGTATGATTTCGACTTGGCCTTCCTGCATCTTAGTCTCCTGAATGCAGATACAATCAGGATTCTGTTCTTTACAAAAATCCAAAAACCCTTTGCCGAGGCAGGCTCTTAATCCGTTTACATTCCAAGTAATCAACTTCATATCAGTTCCTCCGTTCTTCGAAATATGTTCTCTGAGGCGCGTCTGAAAACTGCTTGTGCAGGGCAGAGCAGTTTTCAGACACGTCCTAATAGAGCTTACATGATTTTATCATAAGTGACAAAAAAGGTAAAGGCAGCCTGAAGAGGCTGCCCATGGATCAAACTTTAAAATTCTAAAATTGCTATAGTCGATTTGTGTTATTTTTATAATCGCTGCTGTTGTTCTCGTTGTAAATCCCTTTATCCGGATGATCTCTTCCGATATGAGGATGGAGTTCATCTGCTGTTTCAGTCTTAAAGTTAAAATTCGTTGGTCTGAAGATTTCTCCGCCGGATTTTTTCTTTTCAACAATGTGGGATTTTACAAGGTACATGTGATAAAAATATTCCACCGCTGCGACGACGGCCGCAAACACTAAAATCGGTGTCCAATAAGCGTAAGTCACAGGGAAAAATAATAGTGCAATGTATGCCGTTGCACCCGAAATAACCCCATTGATCAAAGATGCTGCTAAATTGCCGAATCGAGAAAGTACCCACATATCTCCTATTGCAAAACTGAGAAGCGTTGCGACAACCCCGATGGAAATAAGCGTATAGACCGCAATGGTTCCAAATATTGAAAAAGCAATCCAAGCTGCGACCATGGTATAGATAAATTTGATGAGTAAAGAAACTGCATTTTTCATTTTCAAGTTCTCCTTTCCAAGATCTATTTTTTAGGAAAGCACTGATTGAATGCGGATTGAATCAGCGTTTTCGTAATTATTTTTCCCATAAAAATGTGAATCATTCCAGATATATCTTCCTTGATTGGAATCATGCAATTTGTTTTTTGGGTCAACCTAATAAATGAAACAATCCAAGAAGGGAAAGAAAAATGAAAAGAAGACTAAAACCTGCTAAACATCATTTACGAAAAAAACAGAAACGACTTGATCGAAATTTTTTTAAGATCTGCAGGAAGTTATTATCGATTACCGTAGGTGCTGCACTGGCTTCCATAGGGCTTGAAATCTTTTTAATTCCAAATAATATTATTGACGGCGGCGTTGTCGGAATCTCTATCATGGCTTCCTATTTGAGCGGTCTTCCTGTTGGCCTTTTTTTGCTGGTGTTGAATCTGCCCTTTCTGTTTTTGGGCTACCGTCAGATCGGCAAGACTTTTGCCTTGTTTACTCTATATGCGGTTATTTGTCTTTCTGCAGGAGTCTCTCTGCTCCATGTCTTCCATGGCATGACAGATGATGATATCCTGGCTGCGCTTTTTGGAGGTGTGATTCTAGGCATGGGCGTCGGTCTGATTATCCGAAATGGGGGTTCACTCGATGGCACGGAAATTGTTGCAATCATCTTTGACCGCAGAACATCCTTTTCTGTCGGTGAAATCGTAATGTTTTTCAACCTTTTCATCCTAAGCAGCGCAGGTGTCGTCTTTGGCTGGGAAAATGCAATGTATTCTCTTCTGGCCTATTATGTGGCATTCAAAACCATTGACGTTACCATAGAAGGTTTGAATTCTACAAAGGGTGTATTCATTGTTTCAGAACACTATATTGCTATTTCAGATGCGATAAAAGCCCGTCTGGGTCGAGAATACACAATTATTAAAAGTAACGATGACAAAAACTATACCTATACGATTTTCGTCATGATAACGAGGCTGGAAATCGCCAAGCTGAAATTAATTGTATCCAGTTTTGACAAGGATGCCATGATTGCCATTTCCAGTGTTGAAATCGAAGGAAAGCGTTTCCGAAAAAAGGCCATCCATTAATAAAGGTATTTCAATTTCCTTGATTCCCTGCTTGCGGATAGCATAAAAAATCGCATCCCGTTCCATAGATACGGGATGCGATTTGTTGCATTCAAGGATAAGACGTACCCTTGCCGGCAAATTGGCGGAATAAAAATACTTCATTTCGCAAGTTTTAATTCTTAGAAACGGCTGGAACCGCTTTCCAGATGCATCTGCCTGTCTGGTGACTTCAGCAGATCGTTTCGAAGGCTGAACCTTCCAACCATCTCCTTCAGCAGCTCTGCCTGTCCTGACAGTTCTTCACTTGCTGCCGCACTTTCTTCTGCTGTAGCAGAGTTATTTTGTACAACATTGGATACCTGCTCGATCCCCTTATTGATTTGGGAAATGCCCGTAGCCTGTTCGTTCGACGCCTGAGCGATACCCTCAACAAGGGTTGCAGCTTTTTCTATCTCTCTGACAATCTCGTTCAAGGCGGTCGCAGTATTATTCGCAAGCTTGATTCCTTTTTCCACATTATTGATGGAACCACCGATCAAGTCAGAAGTACTTCTGGCCGCTTCGGCACTTCTTGCAGCAAGATTTCTAACTTCTTCTGCTACTACCGCGAAGCCTTTACCATGCTGTCCTGCTCTTGCAGCTTCCACCGCCGCATTTAATGCAAGAATGTTAGTCTGGAACGCGATATCATCAATAACCTTGATAATCTTGGAAATATTTGTAGAGGAAACATTGATATCTTCCATCGATTTCAACATATCACCCATCTGACCATTTCCCTTTTCCGCGCTGACCTTGGCCACCGAAGCAAGTTCATTTGCCTGATTTGCATTCATGGCATTCTGCTTCGTCTGTGCCGCAAGATCCTCAATGGATGCTTTTAATTCCTCGATGGAGCTAGCCTGCTCAGTGGAACCCTGAGACAGTGCCTGACTGCCGTTTGATACCTGCCTTGAACCAGAGGATACCTGCTCTGCCGAAGTGTAAATATCTCCCAAAATCAGGTTGAAGGAATCAATAATTACATTCAGAGAGCCAGAGATATTTGCAAAGTCTCCAGCGTAATCTCTAACTTTTTCCTGGGCCAGATTTCCGCTTGCTATGCTTCCGATTACCTCGGTCATTTCTCCTATGATATCATTAAGCATTCCTGCAGTTTTATCCACCGCTTTGGATAGCTGGTCAAACTCGCCCTGATAGCTGCCCTGTATCACCGCCTGCAGATCCCCGCCGGAAATTCGCTCCATAACCTCTGAAACATCTCTAAGCGGCTTGGATACCTCTATGAGAATGCTGTTCATGCCATCTACGAGATTCTTCCACGCACCCTGGAACAATTCCGAGTCAGTTTTCGTATCAAGCTTTCCTTCTGTGACCGCTGTCGTCAGCAACAAGGCTTCCTTGATAACATACTGAATATTTTCAATCAGCCGAATGATTGATGGCATCAGCGTATCATTTTCACTTCTTCTTCCGATTGCTTTTAGATCATCCAAGTCGCTTAACTCACCGTTGGAGATATTATTCACGACCCGGATAACATTTCTCACGGTGTCGGATACAGAGTTGATGGCTTCTGCAATTTCTGCATAGATGCCAAGGTACGATCCTGTAACCTGCTTTGTATAGTCATTTTTACTCATATGAACGAGAATATCTCTGCCTTCAATGAGTCCTCCCAGACCATCGATACAAGCATTGATGCTGCCCATGATGTCGCTAAACTCACCCTTGTATTCCTCCTGGATTTTTTCCGGTATTTCTCCGTTTCCGATCTGCTTCATATAGTCTCCGCAGATTCGCAGAGGTCTGATGATATTGGCAAGAGAGCCGTCAATACTGCTCATGATCTCTGCATAAACACCCTTGTGCAGTTCAATCTCCGGCTGATAGGAGAAATCTCCGTTAAACGCAGCCTGGGTCAGTTTTTCCGTCTCTGTGGTGAGCAAGCCCAAGGATTCTCGAACCATCATCAGATGACCGATCAATTGTGCATACTGGCCTTTATAATTGTTTTCCAGTTCCTCGAGTTGTTCACCATTGGCAATTTTTTCAATGTAGTCAAGAGCCGTATTCAAAGGATTTACAATACCATCAAGGGTACTGTTGACTCCTTCGATGATTTCTTTGAACCCTCCTTCAAAAGCATCTGCATTTCCTCTCGTATTGAGATCACCATCTGCTGCTGCCTCTGTCAAAGTCTGGGTTTCATTCACCAGCGCCCTCAGGTTCTCTACTATGGAACGCATGCTGTGCGCCAGGACATCCTTTTCTGATCTTGGCTCAATTGTCACAGATAAATCTCCGTTGGCGATTTGCTCGCCGGCAGCTGCCTGTATTTTGATGTTATCCACCATTTTTTCAAAAGATGTCATCAAGTCGCCAATTTCATCCTTTGAAACGGATTTGATTTGGATATCAACATCTCCCAAGGAAACCTTATCTGCCACCTCTTTTAACTCTTTTAGAGGTCTGCTGATATTTCTGCCGATGAACAGCCCGATCAATATAATACCTGCAAGCCCAAAGCCGATTACCAATATTAAGAACAGCACACTATTCTTAATTGTTTGGGCTGCTTCTGCTTCCTTTTGTGCATTATCATCATTTACAAGTGCGCTGATTGTTTGGATTGCTCTTTTATGTATCTCGTAATTTGGTCGTAATTTACCTGTTAACAGCTGCTGAACTTTTACGGTATCACCCTCAAGTGCTGCAGGGATATATTCCTTTTGCGCAACGTCAAAGAATTGTGTAGCAGGTATATACGAGTTTTCTAAGAAAGCCTTTCTGACATCAGCTTCCTTTATGTTCTCTGACCAATATTCATGTTCTCCCTCATATTGTTCTTCCAGCGCTTTGATCTTATCGGCAAGTTCAAGAACATAAGCATGGTTTCGAGTATTCGCAATGTCTAGGATCAAAGCGTAAGATTCGATAATATATGCCTGAGGTGGATTGATATCTGCTATCAGATCTTTTCCAGAAATAATCTGCAGATATAAATCTCCATTTATTTTTATCTTATTGATCGCGTAAAAGCTGAATGAGCTTACAAGCAGAATACAGATAATAAACATAATTACAAGCACTGACAGTTTTTTGTTAATTTTCATATCCCTAATCATTAACCCCAACGCAGATACATTGTTTTCATTTTTGCTCTTTACACGAGACTTCGTATTTCGTCCCGAACCTTTTCGAATTCCTTTCGAGAGCAATGGAATTTTTTTACTGATTTTTTCATCATTTATTTCACTTGTCTGATCCATATATTCCAGGTCAGCAGCAGTTTTGTCTGTGCTCTGGAGCATCGGTTCTGCTGCCTCAAGGTGTATTTCCGCTTTCATTTCCTCCGCAGCCTCTTCGAATTCTGAATCAGCATCAGTTGACAGCCTGCTATCCGCGCCATGCTCCTGCTCGATAACAGACTCAGCCGTCCTCTCATTGACAGTCTCAGCCCCCTGCTTCTCCTCACGGGCAGGCTGATCCGTTTCCTCCTTGTCTTTTTTATTCTCCTCAATCATTGCTTCGTTGATCTCAGTTTGATTGTCTTGCGTAAAATCGATCAGATTTGCATCTTGCTTCATTCGTACTACTCCTTTCTGTGATTAATGCATATTCCGATATTTCCCGACGATAACTCATCTTTGCGCTCCGCCGCAGCACATGATCACCTCCCAAAAGCTGAGCCGCCATTTTAATTTATATATGCATACTTATTCTGCCCTGATCGGCAGCACCAATGGAATGGTTCTATCGATAAGAATTAATTATAAAGAAGAATTTTCCCCTCTTTTTATTATCGGCTGTATACAGACAAAAATTAGTCGTAAATTACTGAATAATGATAAAATTTACTAATTTAGTCGTCAGAATATTTAAAATGAAATTATGGACTATTCTGGATGTGTAGCAATATCCTGCTATCCTCATTTCGTTTGAACGATATCTCTTTGACTAAAGTGAAAATAGAATAGAATGGCTCTTACATTACGAGAATCAAAATTTTTGTGAAGAGCCGGATCTTTCTGCTGAATGACTATCTAAGTTCTCTTCGAAGATTGATCAGCTCTGCCTCCGTATTCTCCTCTATAAAAGCTATGACGTGATCAATGATGCTGTCCGCTTGTGCCGTGCTCCCTGCTGCGCAAACAATACCAAGAGCGATGCTTTGATGCAGGTCTTGGTCATCTACTTCTATCACAGAGACATTGAAATGATTGGAAATTTTATTGGTCAGACTCTTTACGATCATACGCTTTTCTTTCAATGAATGAACCCAGGGAGCATAGAGTTTTAATTCGAGGGATTCAATTATCATAAAGCGACCTCCTTGTCGGTATAATGATCTGCAGTTCTTATTCTGTCCAATTGTATTCAGTCTACTCGAAGTTTCTATTTTTTTCAACTAATTTCGACTTTTAATCAAAACGAAATTTAGTATTTTTACAATCAAAGCAAAAAAAATGCCTGATGGAACATCACGAAGATTCCAGTCAGACATTTTTAGTGGATTTATAATTTTCTAAACTCTAAATCATCTCTTTAACTTTTGAGACAATACCCTCAGCGGACATGCCGTAATGGGCATATACCTTATCCGGATCACCGAGAAGTGCAAATTCATCCGGTAATCCCATCTTGCTAAAACTTCCTGTAAAACCTCTTTCACAAAGTACATCTGCAACGGCTGATCCCAAACCACCGTTGATCGAGTGTTCTTCAATGGTCAGTATTGTTCCGGTCTCTCGAGCGCATTTCATAATCAATTCAGTATCCAGAGGCTTGATCGTATGCATGTCAACCACCCTCGCATGGATGTTATCGTTCAGCAGCTGTTTTGCGGCCATCATAGCCCAATAAACGCTTGAACCTGTTGAAATAATGGCGCAGTCATCACCTGGCACAGTTTCGATTCCTTTCCCGATTTGGTACTCGTAATTTGAATCCGCGTAAACATCAGGGGATCCTCCCCTGTTAATTCTGATGATCATCGGCCCCTGGTGCTCCATGGAAGCTCTGATGGCCTTGATACACTGTCCGGCATCGGCGGGGACCAGAATGGTCAGATTGGGAATCGCCCGATACAAGGCAAGATCGCAAACACAATTATGTGTAGGTCCTCCACCTGCCGTCAAGCCGGCATGAGTTCCAATCAGGCGAACATTCACGTCGTTATAAGCAATATCAGTGTGAATCTGATCTGCTGCCCGAAGCGGAAGAAATGGTCCAAATACTTGTGCAAAAACCGGCGGACCTGTCAGCGCCAGCCCACAGGATGCTCCCACCTGGTTTGCTTCTGCGATTCCAAAGTTAAAGCAGCGGTCAGGATATTTTTTAATCAATTTTCCAGCTGCGGAAGAAGGGGCAATATTATCGCTGTATGTAAAGACAAAATCCAAACCCTCGTCTGCCATTTTCATCAATTCTTCTCCATATGCTTCCCTCGCATTGGACAGCATCTGATCAAAATCAAAGGTAGTCTGTACCGTCATCTCTATATCCTCCTTCCCTTGCTTTCAAGGCATGCAATGGCCTGATCCCTTTGCGCCATCGCGATGCCGCCGCCATGCCAGTTCACATTGTTCTCCATAAAGTCAACGCATTTTCCTTTGACTGTATTTGCAATGATGAATACCGGGCGCCGTTTCGCATGGCAATCACGGGGCGGCAGAGATTCATACGCCTTGCATACCTGCACCATGTCATTTCCGTCGATTTCGATCACATCCCATCCGAATGCCTCCAGTTTTTTATCCAGCGGATCGATGTCCATTCCTTCTTTTGTAGAAGTTGTCATCTGCAGGTGGTTGCGATCCACGATGCCCACCAGATTTCCCAGCCGAAACTGACCGGCAGCCATAAGCGCTTCCCAATTGGTTCCCTCATTCAACTCACCGTCTCCGACCATTACGATAGTCCTCCAGTTTTGACCGAGCCGCCTGGCCCCCAGAGCCATTCCCACTGCAATGGGCAGACCGTGCCCTAACGAACCCGCCGAGACTTCGATTGCAGGTACATATTTCCTGTTGCAGTGCATTCCAAATTTTGCGGTCTCCAGCGTTTCAAAATGCTCAACCATATAGTCCTGAGTGTACATGCCAAGATCTGCAAATATGGTATACAGCGTCTCGCTGCAATGTCCCTTGCTGAGAATAAATCGATCCCGTTCCTCCCACTTTGGATTCTTAGGATCATAATTCATATATTTATAATACAGTCCTACTGCCAGTTCGACCATGGAAAGCTCCCCTCCCAGGTGTCCCATTCCGATACGATAGATAAAATGAATCAAGTCCTTACGGATTTTCAGGCACTTTTCCTCCAGCTGCTCAACGCTGAGCATTTCTTTGGTTAACCTTTCTGCGTTCATGTTGTTCCTCCTTTTTATAAAGTGTGTTTCTCCGCAATACGATGCTCAACCTCCTGAAGCATATCAGAATAGGTTTTCTTATCGATATTATAAAAATATAACGCGACTGCACCAATAATTAGGATCACTCCTACAACCAGGTTCATGCTGTAGTTTATCGCTGTTAAAACACCATCGTTCTGAACATCGTTTGCAATATAACCATAGGCCGCAAGAACCCAGCCGATCACAGCAGTACAAATAGCCATTCCCAGCTTAAATGCAAAGTTAATGAAAGCAGAGACAAACCCAATGGCATGGGTATGATACTTGTATTGCGTCACTTCCGAACAATCGGGCACCATCCCGAACAGCGAAGCAAGACCTAGCCCTCCACCGATTCCCGTCAGAAAGGTCATAACGTGGTAGGCGGCAAGACCGCTTTCACTGTGAACCGGCAGGAAATTCATGATGATCATCAGAACTCCGCTGACGAGAAAAGCAACCAGTGGCAGCGTCCGCTTGTTTGATACACGAAGAACCAGGTAGGACAGCGAAAAAGTTCCGATTGCCCTTCCTAGGAACATCAGACTGGCATTCAGCATGAACAGATCCGCATTCCCTACATAATATTTGAAATAGTAAAGCCTTGTAGCCCCAATTGCCGCTTCATAAAAACCCCAGCAAATAAATGTGATGATCAGTACGAAAACAGGGCGGTTTCCTTTAAGAACGGCTAAATATTCCTTTGCACTAACTTTCGCAGGAATTGGCACATCCACAACCTCTTTTGTGGCGGCAAAACAAAAGAGATACATCGGCAGCGCAATCAGCGAGAAAATGATTGCCGCTACAAAAAATCCTTTTGCATCATCACCGTTTCCAGCCAGTTTCACGACCCTCAACACTCCCTGAGAGAGAATCAGTGTTGCAATGAAGGCTCCCGTCATCCTCCAGCTAGCAAGTCTGGAACGTTCTTCATCACTGCGGGTCAACGTTGCCGGCATTGCAGAATAGGGAATATTTACGCAGGTGTATGCCAATACCAGAATCATATAAATAATGATGGCATAAGCTGCACGGGTATTGACAGAATCTGATGGAAACACCCGAAAGCTCAGAATATTAAAGATCAGCATGGGGATACAGGCGTAGAGAATCCACGGCCTGTACCGGCCCCACTTGGATTTCGTTCTGTCGGATAGTGCACCGATAATCGGATCGTTGATCGCATCCCAGCCCTTGGAGACCAGCATTAAAGTACCGCATAAGGCTGCCGGAATCATTGCAACATCAGTCCAAAAATACATCAGATACCCAGAGACCAGTGCCCAGCTGAAGTTATTGGCAAAATCACCGGAAGCATAGCCAAGACGTCTGTACGCCGTCATATTTCCCTCATTATTTTGTTTCATACCATTTTCCTCTCCTCACTTAATAAATTAAACCTCACTGCAGTCGAGCAGAATTTTGGGATAAATGGATTGGTGAAAAACTTCAAAGCTTTCCACTGCATCTCTAAGGGGCATGATTTTTCCGATAATTTTATCTGTCTGCATCCGTTCGATCATATGAATGGAACGGTGCATGATATGTGTTGTTGTAAAGACGGTCTGTATCCTTCCTTCTTTCATATATAATTCATATAGATTGAGCGGCATTTCATACTCCGGCGGAAAGACAGCAAAGTAGACTGCCGTCCCGCATCTGGCAAGAATCTTCAAAGGAGTCTCCGCTGCTTTTGGTGAGCCAGACATTTCAAATACGGTATCAAAGCCGATGCCATCCGTAATCTCCATAGATCTTTGCATAACATCTTCCTTGAAGGGATCAATGGCATAGGATGCCCCCATTGCAAGTGCCAGCTTCCTTTTTTCCGGGACGGGATCGATGGCTGTAATCTTTGCGGCGCCGGAAAGCAGGATCTGATTTAACATGATAGAACCGATTCCTCCAATTCCCGCAATCGCCACGGTAGACCCATGCTTGATCGGTGACAGATCCATTGCTCTAAGGGTGCAGTTTGTCGGTTCCACAAGGGCATACTTCTTCAGGTCTGCTTCCTTCGGAATCTTGAAAATCGCACTGATATCCACAACTGCATATTCAGCAAAGGCGCCTGTTGTCTGTGCATTGATACAATATTGTGTCATCCCTTTCTTGCACCACTCACAGTTTCCACAGTTTGTTACAGGAAACAGAGCAACGTGATCGCCCAGCTGGTATCCCGCTTTCATCGCTTCTATGCTGATCTCCTCAATCACTCCCGAGGCCTCGTGTCCCAGTGCCATAGGAGGAACGGCGCCAAGGACGCCCATTGTCACCTGATGCACATCTGTGGCACACAGTGCGGCATACGCAATCTTGACTTTTACCTGATTTGCTTTTACTTCTGGAACTTCCACCTCCAAAAGATCAACTTTACCTTTTTCGACAAACCATAGCTGTTTCATCTTGGCCATTGTTCAGTAACCTTTCTCCGGCTATTGCCAGGACGGCTTTCCGTTCGCGATTTTGGAAAGCCAAGCTAGGTCACGCGCGCACGCAACAGTTTTATAAAATCATAATAGCACAAACAATTTGGGATGCCAGTTTTACGAAGGACCAGATAAAATAGAAAATGTCCGAATATGACCAGTTTGTTAATTATTTCATTGAAATGTCACCAAAGTGTGATAGGATAATAACTAGAAAAGCAGAAGTGAACTCACGGAAAGGAGTTTTTTATTTGTATAAAAAATACCAACCAAATCATTTGTATCAAAACAATATAACTATGGTATCCTGCCCTGACTTTAATTTTGCGGTACATTATGCAGAACAGATGAATCAAACAATTCCTGAATTTCTCCACCGTCATGATCTATATGAGATCTATTATGTTACAGATGGCTCAATGCAGTGCTGGTGTGCAGGAGAGTCCCTGCACCTTTACAAGGGAGATCTTTTGTTCCTGGGCAAAAACCTTGATCATCATATGATTTACAACCCCTCCAATCAGGGAGAATACTTTGTGCTTATTTTTGATGTCGAACCAAGAACTCAAGGCGGGTTAAAAACTACCTATGCTACTTCTGATACCAGTATGGAATATTGCGAACTGGAGGGAGTTCTAAAACGAATTGATAAAGAGAAATACGTTCTTTCTCCCAAAAAGCTTTTTGCAGACTCGTTGATTACTTCGTTATATGAAGAACAGACAAACAGGCAGATGGGGTGGAACTCTGTTACGGGAACGCTTTATTATCAATTTTTTGTAAAGGCCTTGCGATTATTAGCGCCGGAACCTTCCAGAATTCAAAACCTCTCAGGATACATGAATGTTGCATTAACAGCAACAAAATATATCCACGCAAATTACTCCGATGAGATCACACTTGAAGAAATAGCTTCCCTTCTCAATGTAACACCTCGCCATATTAATCGTCTTTTCCAAGACATGTTTGGGACACCCTTTGCCAGAACGGTTAATATTATCCGGATGCATTATTCCAAGCAATATCTGGTCAGTACCGATAAGTCCATTGAATTGATCGCAGATCAAGTGGGACTCCCCTCGTCAAAAGCACTCACAAAGCTTTTTAAGGATCAAGAAGGAATTACGCCTGTGGAATACAGGTTTCAGCATAGAAAAAATATACAAAAATAGGTGTGCAAGTTGTTAACAAATAACAAAAGCCCGGATTTCTCCGGGCCATTTGGCATGAGCAAGTCTATAAGCCGAGTTCTGTATTAGACAATCATCTATCTCGACGTGCGGTACCGTCAAGTTTTTTGCGCAAAATTGATTTTGCCGCCTAGTTGCCAGCTATTAGCCAGCCATGTTTTCTGATTCGGATTCTTCTGTGCTGCAGTTTTCAAGATGTTTCATATTCATATACCGCTTAATGCCCCATTGGGTTCCTGTAACATGGCGTAAGCGGGCACAGACTAGCATCAGGGCAGAGTTCCCGTCGGGAAAGGTGCCAACCACTCTGGTTCGGCGCCTGATCTCTCGGTTGATCCGCTCTACCAGATTTGTGGTGCGGATCTTCAGCCAGTGTTCGTAAGGGAATGCCATGTAGGTAAGTGTTTCTTCAATTCCTTTTCCAGCTTATCCGCAGCTTCTTTAAGCTTCATTTGCCTCAGTTCTTCGATAACAGCCTTAGCCTTTTCTCTAGCGGCTTTCTTGTTTTCCTGGCTATGAATCGCCTTAAGCATTTTGGCTACTGACTTCATCTTCGAGCGAGGAACAACGGAAAACATGTTGCGGTAGAAATGAACAACGCGCTGGTATTTTGCATCCGGATAGACTTCACCGATCGACTCCAACATTCCTAGGCATTTGTCACCAATCACCAGTTTAACCCCGGTAAGTCCTCGGCTTTTCAGCCATTTGAAAACTCTGTCCAGCTAGCCTTGTCTTCCTTCATACCTTCCATTGCACCAATTACTTCACGATATCCGTCCTCATTGACTCAATTGCAATCAGGATGGCCACATTCTCGTATTCGCCACCCCAGTTCCGTTTGAGATAGATCCCGTCAACATACACGTAAGCATATGAGCTATGAGTAAGCGCCGGTTTCTCCAGTTTTCTATATGTACATATGCTTTTTTGTTGAGTTCGCTGATGGTCGAAGGAGATACTTTGGTACCCCATAGCGCTTCCGTTATATCTTCAACTCTTCGAACGGATACCCCGGCCAGGTACATCTCGATCAGTGCTTCTTCCACTGAACTTTCTCGGCGGCGATACCTTTCGATAATTGCAGTTTCAAAGGCAACTCCTTTTAGCTTTGGCATCTTCAGGGTTACTTCTCCTGAGGTGGTTGCCAGATTACGGTCATAATGTCCGGCACGGTAACCCTCACGCTCAGCAGTACGCTCATATTTACTGGCATTGATCAGTTCTTCAGCTTCTTTCTCTAAAAGCCCATTTAGAGTTTCTTCTACGCTGGATCTGACGAGTTCCTTTAATTCGTCTTTGATTATTCCCTCGTTTAGTTGTATAATTTTTTCAGACATGTCCCTCAGCCTCCTTTGGCAATTGGTTTGTGGTGAATTAATTTTACCAAACGGCTTTGGGCATGTCTATTTTTTTACCCTTTATTCAATTTGCGCAACTTATTGTACCTTATCCAGCACGCTCCAGCGACCTACCTACCGGGCAGCGACGGGCAGCCGCTCTTCAGGCATTGTACCCTTGCGGGTAATTACCTCCCTGCTTGGTCTTGCTCCGGGTGGGGTTTACACGGCCAGCATGTTACCCTTGTCTTCTGTACAGAACAAATCTCTTTGTTGTTTGTGTGCAAGTCCTTGGACGAGACACTATGATTATAATACTAGAATTTCTTTTGAAATTCAATTGATTTTCTTATGTTGAATACTTTGCTGGTAATTTTTTTATTTTTCTCTTCTCTGCATCATATTCTCTCTTTTCAATTTTTTCTTTTAAGTACTTTCTTTTATCTTTAATTTTTACTGAATCAAGCAATTTTTGTTTTATTTCAGTGTCTTCATCTGAATAATATTTGTCTTGGTATTCCTTTAACTTTACAATGTCAATTGTACCAACAATAATCCCATCATTGTCTCCGCCCTTTAATTGTACAATATTTTTATAATCACTATTATACGGTGCAGTAATCCTTGAATCACCAAATATTGAAGTGTTGGCCTGAACTATAAAGCAATGATTGTCTCTTGATAACGACTCAACAATATTTGAAAAATATGAAGTGTCTTTATTAAATTGAGGAATGAAGAGTATATCTGCATTGTTTTTATAAATGCTTCTAGCTTCAATATCTGTAAACTCAAAACATAAGAATAATCCGAACTTTATGTCATCAATTTCAAAGAAATCATAAACTGGAATTTTATTATCACCATTGCATGTAAATCCAAGTTCAGCCAATTCATACTTTTCTATTGGAGCATAATGGTTTTTCTCACGTATTATTGGAATTACATTTACATATTTTGAAACTTTAAATGGCAAAATAGTCGCAACATAATTAAAAGCTCTTTGCGTATCATCTGTAAGGTATTGCAAGCCAGTTATTACAACGATTTCAGTTTTTCTCGTAAATTCCATAACTTCATTTAACCAAAGCGCAGGTAAATAGAACTCTGGCAGGAGTAAGAAATCTACTTCATTTTCTACTGCTTGTTTCAATATATTAAATAATAACTCTTTTTTTTCACGAATTAATCCTATAGAACTATCTAAAAGTGTTACTGCACAATCTAGTTCCGTAATTTTTATATTAGCAACTGCTATCTTTATTTTTAATCTATCCTTATTTTTTAAGTCAAGTTTAATTATATGCTTTTGGTACCTATTCCCATCTTCATTATGTATGTTTAATGTAAATGGCTCTCCATAATTCTCATTTATTTCATAAAACTCTCTAATTATTTCATCAATTTGTTCCTCTGAAAAAAAGCTCCTATCCGCCATATAATTATTTAAAAAATTATAATTAAAGAGTTCTTCTAGTTTTACAAAGCGAGGCATCCATTTAAGCTTAAAAGATGAAAAGTTTTGTGGGCTGCACATTTTCATCTTTGGATTTATTAGAGATATTTCTCCATCTAGATTACAAAGATTCATCAACGGATACTTTGCTAGATAGTGATTAAACATATTGGAATCGAGAAGCTTTCTACTTAATTTTCGCCATTCAATTTTATTTTCATTAATTAAACTTATATCCAATGCAAAAGCTGAGCACATAGATATTTTAAGATGCTGCTTTAATGAATCCTTTAATTTCTTCATCAAGGTTATTTTTCGTTTGTTATTGATACCCACAAAACCATTTAAAGGTTTTTTGAGAAGATTAATTGAATTTCTTAAATCCCTATATAATTGTACAATTTGCTTTTTATCATTATTAAGAACCAAAAAATAAAAAATATTAATCCAACTATTATAATATTCAATAGCTTGATTTCCCTTGAAGAAGTTCCTTATCTTTATATACTGTTTTGTTACTTCATCATTACCTTCTTCATTAATATTTTTCTGAGTACGTACAATATCGGATAAATATCTGTTAACCCTAAAGCTATTTATGGACATCTGCCCTATATCTCTAATTTTGTTTTCTGCAGACCAATTATCAACCATATATGCAGATTCATCGAAATCCTTAATGTTTAGCTCGCCGGGTAACATATTAACCATACTAGGGTTAATTCTTATTTTCTGCTCATAAATATCTAAAATAGTTCTTGATTCGGCTGAATCGATATATAATACTTTTATCTTGCTTTCTTGAATTTTCAAATTTTCATCTATTGTTAATGAATACGTAGAATCATTATTATTCAAATGTAATATGTCATTATCAACAAATAATTCTCTAAGTATTTTCTTTAAATTAAAATTATCTAGCTTATTGGTCTTATAAACTAATAATACATCATCAACATATCTGCCATAATAATCCAAGTTCAAATTATCGAATTTCTTATCAAAATCTTTTAAATATATGTTTGATAGTAGCATTGAAGAGAATAGACCAATAGGAAAGATTGATTCATTTTTTGATGTTTTTATGTCAGTTCTAAAGTCTTGAATTAGGCAGGTGTATTTAAGAAAAATTGATTTCACAATTTTCGTTAAAGGTTTCATTTCTTTAAACCTAACATCATCATTAAAATACTTACTTATCTTGCTAAAATTAAAATGAACGGAATAGTAATAATTTCTTAAATCTAATGAAATGAGTATTGAATCAATTTTCTCTTCATAGTTTTCTGCAAGCTTGTCAAAAGCGTAATTTCTCCATCTAGTGTACTCATTAAAATAAAATTTGAAGAATCTTCGTTTATTAAAATTAATCGATTCAAAGAAATCATTGTTATCATTATACGAAATCGACTCATCAATAATATTTCCATACAAGTTATCAAAAACACCAAGTGAATCTTTTGCTATTCTTCCGCAGTAAATAGTCCATAATGTATCAAGTATATGTAATTCGATTGGCATATCAATAAAGAAATTAACTTTTTCTAGGTCTTTATCCTTATCAAGAATATTTGTTATAATATCAGCTTTAACTTCATTTGTAGTAAAGCTTTTTGGATATACTAGAAAATCAATATTATTAATCAATTCAGTTAAGTAGTTTTCATATTTGTTAGCGTTTGGAGACTTTAATAATTTTGAAAGAATATCAAATGTCTTATTCACTTGAGGACGATTATTCTCAAAATCAGCGATTTTTTCTCTAATGTATAATGCATTTTTATTATAATAATAAAAGGATTTGAATTTCTTATATGCGCCTTCAATCATCTGTCTATTGTTTTCAATATTATTAAATAGTGTTGACATTTGAATCCCCTTTAAATTTCAATATCTAAGCTATGATACCTATTGAATTATAGTTTCACCTTAAGACCCAATTCTTCTTCAATGAGTGACAATTTTCCGTCATTCCAGATTTCAAAACTGAATAAACCATCATTTTCGACTTTTGCTTTCGCTAATGCAGAATTAAAATACTCGAAGCATTTAGCTTCCAGACTATCATTAATTTGCAATGAGGCAATAACATACTTATATGTCATTGTACCCCCAATATCTTTATGGGATTCTATCATAAGTCTTATATCAGCAAGCAATCCCTCAACGTTGCTAGATGATTGTCCATCAATTGAAATAATTAATACGTATTCAATGTCTGTCTTTTTAGTATCTTTATAGACAAAGTAATAACTAAATTCTCCATCTGGAGCATACATTTCAAATGATTCATCATGCTCACTCCAACTAATCGTATCATCATATGAGGGGTCTTGTTGCTCGGCTCTTATTAGGCCTAATACCCGTTCTACTCTTTTATCAAATTTCTCTCTCACTGTTTTTACAGTTTTTTCATTTGTAGCTTTTTTATTTGATTCAGCTAGTTTATTCTCCAAATTAATTATTTTTTCTTTGTCTTTTTTATTTTCAAGGATAAGTTTTAATATTTCATCCGCATATTTTTCATTTGACTTCACTTCTCTGCCGGATATCCAACCAGTTATATTTTCTTGGTGTTCATATTCAGACAGTTTATTCGAGATAGCTATTTTTATATCTTTTGTATCCTCAAAGAAACAACAAACTTTGCTTTTAACTTTTGATGCAAATTCCTTATACTTTTGTGGATTATCTAATTCTAATACACTTTTATCTATTTTTTTTACTTTTTCATCTAGTGCATAGTCTTTAATTACAATCGAAAAATAAGGCTTCTTTGTCTTAATTGCATACTCATATTCTAGTTGAATATAGCTTTTGTTTGTTGAGGGTTCAATACTTCCATATCGTCCACCTAAAATTAACAAGTAAACATCTGATTCATCTATCCATTTTTTGATAACATTTAACTGACTCTCATCACCAGCTGTAAAAAGCTCCATTCCTGCTGGTATATGCCCTTTTGCTAATATTTCTTCAACTGCTGCTTGCCTTTCTTCAATCATATCTGTATAGGTTGAAGAGATAAACACCTGTAGTTTTTTTTTCATAATATACCTCCAGAAAATAGGATAGCTTTCAATTTTATATTAATACAGTAATTTACATGATTCAACAATAATTTCCATTATCATTATATTGACTATGTTTATACGTTACTTATGAAATACTGTAGGTAGATAAAATTAAAATAGTATCATTTACCCTCCTTCATTTCATGCTCGTTTACTCGCCTGTAAAAAGTATTTCTTTTCATCCCTAATAGTTCCATAGCCCTTACTGCAGTGATGCTCCCTGCTTTCCAGTCAGTATATACCTTTTCAAACTTATCATTTTCAATCTTCTTCCGGCCTTTATATTTTCCCTGTTCCTTTGCTATGGCAATACCCTCAGCTTGTCTCTGCAATAAGTAGTCCCTTTCTAATTCAGAAACAGCAGCGAACACAGTAAGCATGAACTTTCCTGTTGGAGTTGTGGTATCTATGCTTTCTTTCTTACTGACAAACTCAACTCCTTTTTCCTTCAGCCTTTCAATGAGTTCCAATAGGTCTCTGGTATTCCTTGCAAAGCGGCTGATACTTTCAACGATGACGGTATCCCCTTTTCTTACGTATTCCATCATCTTTTTAAGCTCTGGCCTGTCGATATTTTTTCCGCTTAGTTTGTCAATGTAGACTTCATCTACACCTAACTCTTGCATCATTACCTCTTGCCTAGCCGTATTCTGTTCAATGGTCGAGACTCTTACGTATCCTATTCTCATGGTTGAAACACCTCTTTTCATTTGATGATTCAATCATAAAGCAATGTTTCAATAACGTCAATATTTATTTTGAAACATTTCATATTTATCATTGTGATTCTATTGAAACATGTTTCTGATAGTTCAAATGGGTAAACCCTAACGAAACATCGTTGCTTATAATATACAAATAAAAATAGAGCGAGAATATATCCCCCTCTATTAATAATTGAAATTATAAACTGCTAAGATTGCTCATTCTCTTCATCTAGTTCTTCTACTTGTTCTTCATCTCGTTCGTTAGAACTCGACTCACCTTCAATTAAAAAAATCTTTTCCTGTAATGTACGAATGGCTTCAAAGTTTTCCCTAAATTGTCTTACAACAAGCTGCTCATCATTCGTTTCGTTATCAACATTTTCAGCCAGAGAGTCAATATCAACAGACCCACCTTTTTCTATGAAGTTAACTAGTTGAGTTATTGCTTTCTTTAGATTTGTTGTTATTTCGCCATCATGCTCACCATTGGCAGAACTTAGTATATCTTCACAAATCTTATCAACTTTGGTTTTTTTCAACTTTTTAATATCATCATTCAATAGTTTTGCTACTGTGATAGAATTTTCCAGTTTGAGCTTTATCAACTCTTCCTTTTGAATTTTGATAGCATAAATTTTCTCCACTACTTCTAATATGGCTTTAATTGTTTTGCTTAAAAGTAGTATCGTTGGAACAGAAGCAGAAACAAGGAGGACTATTGAGCCGTTTTCTGTACTAACTATTTTGAAGGTTTCTGGTGGCTCGTTATTGACCATTGCAATTCCACGTGAGATTGTATACCAATTACTACTCCAATCTTTGAGGTCAACAATATTGTTGATTGCAACGCCACCTTTAAAGTGTATTTTTAAAATATTGTCGTTTGATTCATCTTGTGTAGTCTGAACCAAGAAAGTTAAGTCTTTGTTAATACTTATAAAATTGTTTGTCGCTTGTGCAAATAATGATATGATGCCATTTATTTTTGAAGCAGCTGTTGCCAAATCTAGATTATTTTTATATAAAATGTCTTCTATGTGATGAACTCCAGATTTACCAAGATATTTTAATATATTGTATTTTTCTAATACTTCAAGTTGGTTGTCATTCAATTTGATGGTATTAACTTCACCTAAGGCTGCATTAAGGTTTTCTTGCTCAATACTAAATGGTTGTTTTGTTGTATTGTTTGCATTCGAATATAAGATGTTGTATAGCTCTTGAAGGTATTTTAGTATATTACTACCTTCTATCTTGTCCATATACCATACTGACAAATTGAATAATTCTTGAATTTGCATAGTAACCTCCTTGAATAATAACAAATACATTAGAGTGTTTTTAGAAATTGTTAGAGCGGATATTACTGAGCTTCGAATTCTTTCATATCACCAGAAAAGAGCTTCTGCCCACTGTTTGTATTTCCATTATAAGGCAAATATCTGCCAAACACAATGATTCCTTACGTAATGCATTAAAGCACTCCATTAAACTACATCTAATGTAAAAATCCCTCTCTTATTTAAACACATGTTATGATACCGTTCAATGGATTGATATTGCAACAATATAAAAAAGGTGCCAATTCCTAAAAGTTATGACACTTTATTGCTTCGCCATATTTCTTCCTTTATAAAAATTATTGACAATATGATGCATAATAATTATACTATATATTGTTATAGAACATTTGTTCATACCCATATTATGTAGAAAGGAGGGTGGACGAATATATGCCAAACTCAAAAGAAACTTCCAAGAAAGCGGCTTCTGCTGCTTCCAAAGTTCTAAGAGATGGAAGAACAAGCTCAGCATCCAAAACAGCTGCTGGAAGTGCTCTGTCTCAAAGACCTTCAAAGAAAACTAAATAACATGCCAGCTGAGCAAGATGATTTTCACCTTGCTCTTTTAATATAAATTAAAGATATTATGCAATTTAGCCTGATACTTTATTAATATAAATCACTATCAGCATCGTATGAATTGAGTTTGAGAAGATACTCAGCACTAAAATGCAAGGGGGGTGGGGGATAGATTACTACTTCAACGATTCAAGCCCTTTCTTGACAGGCCGGGGTTAGTCCACAATTACCCCTCAGAGGAAAAATGCCCGTATGATGAGGTCATTACGACCGTATTTACTTAATTCAGTATTGTACGGAAATCAAACTGGCTCAGCACAGCTATGTGTTCCTCGTGATTCCATTCAATCTGTTTGACCTTAATCAGTTCACCGTCCTTATCCGTAATAAAGAGATATAAATGATTGATGCTGTACAGCGCATTGATAAGCTCATTCTGAGCAACCATGTTATCTCCACTGACAAGGGTATTCATTGTCGGATTTCCTTTCAAGCCCATGAAGCCAAAACTCATTGCTAAGTCTTTGCAGAGGTTACTCTTGTTCTCTTCAATCCAGAGCATTGTTTCAATGTCAATATGTCCACCTTTTAGCTCTGACTGAAAAGCTATTACCGTTTCATCATCTCCGATATAAAGCATTGAAAGAGCTATGGGCTCATCTGCATTATCATACTTCGTAACAACTGGAATCAAGCTGTTGAGAGGGTATTTATTCCATTCAGGAAATAAGGACTCCATTACCTCCTGATTGGTTTCAGGTGTTCTATTCATATTCGCTCCTCCTTTTAACTTCTGAACACGATGTTCAGACGTTAGCATCTTGAATTGACCGACAACTCATTTTACTTTAATACTCTTCCTTCCAAACCCCATCCAATGGCGTTTTGCTTCGCAAAAGCCTGCGTTTTCGCTTCGCTCAATCGCTGTAAGGGAATGGTATTTTGAGTTACTATTTAAACCTAAAGTTGGTGGTGGTGTGTGCAGCACACCAAACAGACCACCACCAACAGCTACAACAAGCTTGTGTTATAGGTACACTTTATTATCATCAACTTCTGAACACGATGTTCAGACGTTAGTTTGAAAAGCAATTTACCAATATCTGGTTGAGATGGTCAGTCTGAAATCGTACACTGTAGTTATTTAGTTATTAATAACGTGTGTGTACGTTTTACATAATCATTATTCTACCACTGCAAAGCCGGGGGTGTGGGGGCGAAGCCCTCACTGTTCATTCAGCGTAAAAGAGTTTCCTGTTCGTATGATTCCATGTGAGGCCATCTCCAGTATTACATCAATATCATTAGCGTATCTTGACCAGATTGACTTCTGACAACCAACCAATTCTCGATGCTTTGTAGTTGATACCTTCTCAATTCCATCTATACAAAGAGCTTGGACAAGTGTCGAAACAAACTTATCTTTGTATGTCTCTTCCTTCTCAAAAGGTTCCCATTCTTTCACAGTACAACCTTTTAAAACGCTTGACATGTACGCAATGATATCCTTGTCTGTATTGAATAGATATATATTAGCATCACCTTTGAAACTTATATCTCTAATTGCAATTCGAAAAATGTCCTGTAATAAATCAAGTTCCTTATCGTTCTTCATAACACTTGTTACGAACGCATCCGGAAATTCTCTGACATTACCTTCCGATGTCCTTGGCATTTCGAAATTATCAACCTTTTCCTTATCAATATACAGAGCCTTCTGTAAGTAATAGTTGTCAGGTTTATGAAAAGTGCCAAGAAACACTACATTGCTACATTCCCGGTACGAGTTTTTTCCTTTTAAGTTATTGAAATGGTCAATTTCAATATTTTCAATACCGTTTAATATGTTCCTGATATTTTTTTCATATTCATTATGGCATACGATTAAAGTCTTTCCCATCAATGCAATTTCCTGAATTGAACCTTTCAGTAGTCTTATCACTTCGAGGTTTGAGTTTCTAAGTCTATTGATTGATAGATTCATGCGATTACACCAGTGTATTGTTACGTTCTGGTATTCTCTGATATCAGGTATTTCTAATTTAATGAACTTCTCTGGATAGCCTAAATCATCCGTTGCAGTGCCATCAAAAACAATGGTTTTAAATCCATTGAAATTGTAATCTGTGACGAGTGGAATATTAAGCAATACTTGGTTTGTCTTTAAATTATGTGTTCGGTATCCACCATTAATGAAAAATGATTCAATCAGTTTTAAAAGCGAAGGATTACTACCGTCATACTTGCTCCAAACTGTATGTGCATGGTTTAAGACCTCTTCTGCATTAATCCCCGTTAATGATACCAGACCGTTTTGTTTTATCTTGAAAAGTTCATGTAATTCAAGTCTTAACTCAGATAGCTTGGTGAGCATATTTGTTTCACCTGTTATGCTTTCAATGAAATTAAAAAAGTGGTCTAAATTATCTCTGTTCAACGTCTTGATTTCCATAAATTTCGGTTTTTCATCAACGAATATGTACGTTCGTTTACACTTACCATCATAAGGATTATTCCATTCGGAGTATTCTTCTAAGCATCTTTCAGGGTTCGATGACAGAAACAATCTCTGATGACTGATAGCAAGAATAGGATACCCCACTTGTTCCTTATGATTATTCTTTACTCTGCAATTTCGCCTTTCGCAATTGGAACAGTTTGCAGGGTCATAGACTGAATATCCTTCAAGGCAATCATTCTTTGAATATCCCTTCATTGAAAAAACACTGTCTAAACCAAGATACTCATCCTCCCAATATCCCAATTCCTTCCTAAGAGTATCCATGTCCTCCAGCCGTTCTTTTATTACAACAGCGCCAAAGCGCTTATCTTTATTGCTTAAAAAATCGAGCAATACTTTGATAAGTGTGGATTTACCAATTCCCATCATTGCAGGAATTACCGTAATCTGGTCAATTTCCGTCAGTAGTACGGCTTCTATCATTTGCCTTATAACATTCCGATGGTTTTCATCAATATCCTTTAAGCCCTTTTCAGATGCGTGTTTTTCAAATTCCTCTAAAATTTTTTTTACAGTTATGTCCATAATTTTTGCTTTCTTTCTTTAATTATAATTGGCAGCTTACAATATTATATTGGCTTCCTTGCTTTATGTAAAGCCATAGCAACGCTAATACCCTGTCTACAACAACAAAGAGGATACTTATTTAGTACCCTCTCCATTTTCATATATCTACTGGATAACCTCCATATCATCCGGGCCGTCGTTCTGAGCAATCTCATTGCCGTACTCGTCGTATATGTACAGATACACATATCCTGAATCACTGATTAATTCCTCTGCTCGTGCTGATTCTGTCATAGAATCAAGCATACTCTCAGCAATGTGCTGCTTGTCCTGAAGAGGAGCATCATACCACGCATCATTAGCGACTGTTACTGTAAAGATATTTGGCTCATCATCATCAATATCAATGCTCAGAACGACATCATTTGTGTAAATGTTAAGGCTATTCTCCAAGGCTTGCGCTCTATCAAGTGTCTCTTGGTCTACACCTCCGCACGCTGTTAAAAGTACTGTTAAAGCAACAACGGCTATAATAAAGATTTTCTTCATTCGTTCATTCCTCCGTATAAATTCTCAATGCAAGTAATAAAACGTACCTGATTATTTAAACTCTGCCAAGACTTACCTTCCCAACCCGAAAAAGTCGCCCAAATCGTCTATTAAGGGGCTTATCAGTAGTGTAATTAATGGCCTTTAAAGCTTTCCACGCCTTGCCAATTCGTTGATGAGACATCCTCCTGCACCGATTATCATGGTAGACCAGAACAGGAATTTGATAATTATCACTATAGTCATGCTTTTGCTCCTTCATCACTGCAACAATGTTTGTTCACCGTTCTAAGCCATCCCTCAACGAATACTTCAAGCTCCGTTTCCGGCTCGTCTTTATCTTCATCAATGATATTGCACATGACGGCCTTGCACTTCGTTGCCGTGATAGTTCCGGTAGTCATCAAATCAAATACCTCTTCAAATAAGCTGTTTAAGCCCTGTTTTTCTATATCAAGTATGTAACTATTCATTAATCTTTCTCCTTCGCATTTATAAAAGCTATATTATTTCGCTATGTTAAGCCGTTTGTTGTACTTGGTCATTTGTTCATGCGGATTCAGACTATCATAATCAAGCTGTAAATCATCAATGATAAGATTCAGATAGTCTTTGGTTGTACTGATATCTGCATGGCATAAAAGTCGCTGTAATCGGGCTAAATCGCCTCCATTCAGCAAGTATTTCTTGGCATAAGTGTGCCTGTAGAGATGTACCGATGTTTTATCTACTCCTCTTTTATGACTGTAATGAACGATTGCCTGTTCGATTCCGGTTTTGCCAAGCTGTTCCCCGGTTATTTTGCAAAACACATAATCATCCGGCTTACCCTTTCTGTATTTCAGATATTCGCTAAGAACTTCAATTATACTGTTGCTAAGAGGCAATAAGGTTTGCTTTCTGTTCTTCGTGTGGCTCAGTTTAACAACCTTATTTTCGAAATCCAAATCTTTCGCCTTTAAATACTGCAAGTTTTTCAATCTTTGCCCGGTTGCAATCAGGTAGTTAATCATCACCCATGTTCTATATTCAACAAAGCTGCTCTTTTTCAGGTTAGGCTTCTTCAATAGAATTTTTAACTCCGTATCTGTATAAATTTCTTTCAATTCTCTATCTGCTTTTGGAATCGTCACCTTGAAATCCTCTATGTAGTCTTTCTGCATGAAGAAATACAATACCGCCCTGATTGCCTTCATATACGAGGATACAGTGTAATCCTTGATGTTCTGTTCCTGAAGATGAAGTACGTATTGATTGATTAAATCCTCATCAATAATTGTTATAGGCGAATCCAAGTCACAGAACAACCCGAAAACATTGATGTTATTCTCATAGTATTTGAGTGTGTACGGGCTGTAGTTCTTTACCTTGCATCTTCTTATGAACTCCTCATAAGCCTGTCGGATTGTGACATCTTTCTCCATTTTCAACTTGATTTTTTGCATTAAAAAAACCTCCTTTTACAAAACAAGTCTACCCAATTTTCAACAAAAAGGACTTGTTCTGCTCAAGAAGGCTCGATGCTTGAAAACGCTGATATTTCAACATTTTAAAAGCAAAAAAATGTGAGCAAGCCTATAAGCCGAGTACTGTAGTATGGCGTCAAAATTATGATCCAGTTTGATTTTTTCTATCACCCCTCTTGTAACAGAATCATTGCAGCAATCACTTCCATAACATTGTTTACTTTTAGATACCAGGATTCATCGCTTGCGTATCGCTTGTTCACTGCTTGTAATGTCGTCCCGTTATAATATTTTCCATCAGCTACAAGATAGTTTTCACTTAGGTATTTAGCAACAATGAGAATACACTCCTCTTTGCTTGAAAACCACTCTGCTTTACCCGTATCGGAATCATATGCTTTATATCCAAATATATTGTTTCGTTCTCTCGCAAATTTACTGTTTCCCCATTTAGATTCATTCACAGACACTCCAATTAGGAATAATGCGCTTACGCCGGTTTCTTTTTCCGCTTTTATATAAGCATCCCCCAGTCCTTCAAGTGGAGTTTCATCAAGAACACTATTAATAATGTCAGCTGTCAATCCCGATGGTTGTTTTAAATTGAAACCCAAATATCCACTTCTGGATGCACCTTGGGTTATTGTCTTTTCAAGATATGCAGCTTTAGTTTTTTCGTAGTCCCTCAGTAACTGTTCTTCCCTTTTCTTATTATTTAACATAGTAGAAAGGTTCTGATTCATAACATCTAACTTTGCTTGCAATTCGTCAGTTTCAATTGATTCTACGGTGCTAATCATATCATGATTAACTACATCACACTTTGCTTTTGGATAGGAAGTAGTCTTAAAGATAATAACTAACATCATACAGATAATTAAAAAAGCAATCATTCCTAAATATATTTTCATGAATTTACTGATATGAAACAATCCCGTCGAATTTGTTCTGCATCTATTCAATTCTTGACAAACACCTCCTGCCTATTCTGATTGACAGTATTTTCTCGTTATCATTTATCAATATCATTAATATCATCACTAATCTCAAGATTACCTTTAAAATGCCCCCCATCAGCAATCTTAAATCGATTCGTACAAATGTTCCCTGTGACGACTCCTGTTGGGCTAATTAATACCTCTTTAGCCGAGACAATATTGCCGATCAGTTTCCCCGAAATGCTAATACTTTTTACACATTTTACATCTCCAACGACTTCGCCGTGAATGATGATGTTTCCGCCCGATTCAACAACAAGAAGATTATTTGTACTGTTACCTTCTAAAATTTGTACTCTCCCGAGAATTTCAATATCACCTTTTGCTATTATTCTTCCATCAATGAGGCTTTCTGGGCTAATTATCATAATTGAGCTATATTTGGAACTCTTCATTAATTTATTCTCCTTCTTTTAATGTCTTAATTAATTGTTCTGCTTCTGCAACAGAATTCTTCAAAGATTGTAACTGCTCCTGATTAGATTGATTTATTTTTTTTTCCTCTTCTAACTGCTTTTCAGTAATCTCTAATTTTACTTTATAATTGTTAATTGTTGCTGAGTAGGTACTAAATTTTACATAATATACCGTGCCAAATGTCATTGATGTTAATAATACAATTGTGATGATTGCCAATACTAGCTTCGCTTGAAACGAATTTATGTACACATAGGTTCCATTATCCATCACGATTCGAAATCCAGACAGTATCTTCATTAATTTCCTCCATTCTGCCCTAAGCGGTGACTATAACGTATGCCTTTGCTAATTGATACTAAAAAGAGACAAAAAAAAAGAGTCAAATCTTGGCTCAACGCTAGTCATATTCGTTAGCACTGCTCCTTCCTGTTTAATAGTAAATATCATTAAACTCTATTCCCATATTTCGTCATTTATTTTATTAACTTTAGCTAATTTTGCCATATTTATTAAATTGCTCATTTTTTATATCATTAAAAATAGTCTATTCCTATAGAATTAGCCCCTTTTTATGGTGATATTTTTTACCATTTTTATCGAGTTTTTCCAATAAAAAAACCTCCTTTTGCAGAACAAGTCTCTTGATTTTTGATCCAAAAAACTTGTACTATCAAAGGAAGTTTTAAACCGATAAACATTGATTTTACAATGGTTCGGTCTTTTTTGGCATGAGCAAGTCTATAAGCCGAGTTCTGTATTAGACAATCATCTATCTACGCTCACTGTTACCAGTGCGCTCTAGCGACCTACCATCCGGGAAGCGACGGGCAGCCGCCTTTCAGGCTCTTGCTCCGAAGAACAATTGCCTCCCTACTTGGTCTTGCTCCGGGTGGGGTTTACACGGCCAGTATGTTACCATGCTGCCGGTGAGCTCTTACCTCACCATTTCAACCTTGCCTCAGCTAGTACCCTCTAACCCCTAAAAACATTTAAGAGTTACAGGATACTAGCTGGTGGGCGGTATGTTTCTGTTGCACTTTCCTTAAAGTCACCTTCACCAGACGTTATCTGGCACCCTTGCCCTATGGAGCTCGGACTTTCCTCGTGGATATCTAAGCATCCCCGCGATTGTCTGGCTTACTCACATCATTATTATAACACAAAAATTTGATTTGGTAAACATGTTATCTCGATTCAAAATTGCAGAGCTGCAGCTTTTGCTTCATTGCAGCACTGCTAGAATCACTACACCATACTTGCGAATGGATTTGAATTAATTTCTGATTCTATTATTTTAATTTTTGATCCAACATTTTTTCGAAGCAGGTTGGCAAAGTTTTCTGCAAAAATCCGCTCGGTCCCGTAATGTCCTGCGTCAATCAGGCAGATACCTGTTTCTTTCGCAATCTGCGCTTCATGATGCCTTACATCCCCGGTAATAAACAAGTCACAACCATTTTTAATGGCAGCAGTCATGGTATCGGCACCTGATCCGGTACAAAGCCCCACAGTTTTTATGATCTTACGAGGATCTCCCACAGCCTTCAGCTCACCATGTATTCCCAAAACGTCTTCCAAGAGCTTGCAGGTTTCTTCCATTGTGATAGGCTCTACAAAATTTCCCATCTTGCCGATGACAAATTCCTTAGCAAACCCTTTTACCGCAGGTCGCAGATTTTTAATTTTTCTGACTCTCGTCAGTCCAATGATTTCAGCAAGATACTCATTATTTCCACCGAATGCATCATCGAAGGTGGTGTGGGCCGAATATACGGAAATACCGCTCTTGATCAGCTCGATAATATAATTTCCCGTAATATTATTATTGTCCACCACATCGATCTTATGAAAAATAAGGGGATGATGTGTAATAATAAAATCAATCCGCTTTTCAATGGCTTCAGCGATTACTCCCTTTGTGACTTCCAGAGCAACCAGAACGCGGTTGACATCCTTGATACCCATGTTGATCTGCATTCCGCAGTTGTCCCATTCTTCTTCCAGCTCCCTGGGTGCAATGATCTCGATCTCTGCAATCAGTTCGCTCATTTTCATACTCATGCTAAACTCCTCTTTCGTAATTCCTCCAATAATTTGATCCGGTGTTCCGTCTCTTCTAGCTTTTTATACTTGTCTTTTCCTACTCCGTTTTTCACGGCCTCAAGTATCTTCTTTTCTATTCTAATCTTATTTTCAATAAATTCAACCAGTAATGGGTCTTGTTTCTCAAAAAGTACAGGACTGACCTCCAGATCCATCTCCGTATTTCCCAGGGAATTCTCCGTATTTCCCGGGGAAACTGCTATTATTTCACAAAGGTATTTCCCCTCTCTGACCAGTGACTCATCATAAATATGAAAGCCGTTTAAAAGGAGCCATGCCCTCAGCTTGTCCTGCCCATTCCTGGGCTGGAGAATCATCCGCTGAAAAGTTCGCGTCTTGTCCAAATCTTCTCCAAGAATCTCACAAATCAACTGACCACCCATACCGGCGATCACAACAGCAGCTACTTCACCGGGCTGAATTGCAGAAAGCCCACTTCCTAGCCTGACATCAAATTCCGTTTTAGGGAAATATTTATCGATATTGACCCGGGCTTTTTCCAATGGTCCTGCATTGATATCGCTCAAGATAACATGAGGGCTCACGCCGGATTCCCATAATGCCATCGGTAGAAATCCGTGATCCGTTCCAATATCGGCAACGGTTTCCCCCTGCTGAATCAGATCTGCTATTTTCTGTAATCGGTCGGATAGTTTTATCATCTTCTGCTCCTTATGAAAGATAAAAGGTTTCATCGCTTATTATACCAGATCGCAGGGCTTTTTTCTATTGAAATAGAACATTCATATGGATTGAGAGACAGTCTTTACCTATGATCGATAAACCGAGTTGTCAATCTATACCGAGTATTGGAACTCAAAGTTTCCATATGTAATATTTTGTTACATTTAATCTATTTTTAGGTAATTTATGCGGATAATCAATCTTTTGAAGAGAAGTTGCTGAAATTTGTATGACTGATTTCGTTGAATCATGCGATTTGGGAGTGATATGATAAATTCGATCTTTTGTATACTAGTTTTGCAAAAGTTATTTATCAAACATTTTTATCTATAAATTACAAATATAGTTTGTCGTTATCTTGCTTTTAAATTTTCTTAATACTAAAGAACGAAATGATGGACAAGATGTCTACCCACTCATGCGATTGAGCTAATCCAAGACTTTTAATCGCTTCATCAAAATTTCAATGAATGGAGCGATTATAAAAAACTCGTCTGTGCGAAATTTAATCGAAAGCTGAGGTGATGAAAAAGAATTTATACCAAGCGCACAAGGTATCTTATTATGAAAGGAAGTGTGTTTTTATGTCAAGACGCAAAAGGTTTTTATCTGTTTTAACTGCCTTATGCATGCTATTGACCCTATTTCCAACCAGTGTCTTCGCAAAGAGCAAGAATGATGATACGTTTTTAATGGAGCTGAAGACAGTTGAAGTTACGTCCTGGATGGGTACAAGCAAGGTCTCCTACCTGAATGCCCAGGGGTTTAGTGTATTCCTGAATAATACGAATTTTGATCGCACCTTCGGCGACCAAAAATGTGCAGGAATGGAGATGATTCTCCATGGAGAACGGATTGCCACGGACGGCGATATCCGTCTGCTGCCAACCCCTGAGCAGTGGGATGCGTGTCCCACCTCGTCCTCTCATGGAGCGGATGAGTCATCAGGCACCCTCTATAACAATGGAGCCTTTGACGATTTCAATTTCAAATATACGACAGTAGTCACACCAGAACCGGGTGGCTTCAAAGTCAGTGTAAATCTGGACAGCCCTCTGCCTGAAAGGCTGGTAGGCCGAGCCGGTTTTAACCTTGAATTTCTTCCATCCATCTACAGAAATAAGACTTACTCTGTAGACGATGGCGAAACCACCGGGGTGATTCCCTCAACTCCCAGTTCGCCTATGGTGGAGATGACTGTGCCAAGCGACGACCCGCTAAAGAGAAACACCTGGCAAAAGCAATGGGATCTGGACAGGGGCGATTATCAGCCGCTTCCTTTGGTCACCGGATCCAATATCACCCTTGCTCCTGAAGATGAGCTTCACCGTGTCAATATAACATCGGATAATGGAACGCTGTCTCTATACGACGGACGAACGAAGGCCCAAAACGGCTGGTTTGTGCTGCGTACCCTAATACCCGCAGACCAGACCGGAGAAGTGGTGACATGGCACATCCGTCCGAATCTGATGCCGAATTGGACCCGTGAGCCTGTGGTAACATACAGTCAAGTCGGATATGCGATCAATCATGTGAAAACTGCAGTGATTGAGCTCGATCCCCTTTACAACGCTCCTCAGAACGCCGAAGTTGTACGCCTAAACGCGAATGGTTCTTATGAAACGGTATATGAGGGCCCTCTGGCTGATCCCATACCCTTTACAAGGTATCACTATCAGACATTCTACTTCACACCAGTGAATGAGCCTGGTACATATGCAATTCGATATGATGGAAATCTAACAGATTCCTTCCAAATTGCCGATAATGTATACAGCAACACCTGGCAAGACAGCCTGGTCTGCTTCCTTGCAGAACAGATGGATCACGCCAAAGTTCGTGATGGTTACCTGATCCGGCATGGCCTCTCGCACATGGATGATGCCCGCCAAGCGCCCGCCGGTTTAACGCTCTTCGACGGCTGGTCCATGGGAGCAAACAAGAACTCTCCATATGCGGACGGTGAACACATTCCCGGACTAAATGTGGGCGGATTTTATGATGCTGGTGACTTTGATATTCAGACCGGTAGCAATATATCAATTATTCAAGACTTAGTCAACGCCTACAAGGGCTTCGATCTGGAATATGATAACCTCACCGTAGATCAAGCGTCCCGCGATGTGGAAATGCATCGACCGGACGGAATTCCAGATGCGCTGCAGCTCACGAAACATGGTGTCCTTCAGATTCTTGCACAAATCGATACGGTTGGACATACCTTCAATGTTTTGGAGGTGCCAACGCTGCGTCAGTACACGCATCTGGGTGACGGCGCAACGGAAACCGACGGTAAAATCTACTCGCCAAACTCTGCCTTGGCTGAATCAGATGCCAGGTATTCCAATATTCCCGATGACCGTTGGGCGGTGACTTCATCAAATCTGGATTCCAGCGCCTACGCCGCTCTGGCAGCGTCAGCATGGGCACTCAAAGACTGGGACAAAGCTCTGTCGGATAAGTGTCTGACTTATGCGCAGAAAATTTGGAAGGAACAACCCCACACTGGTACCAGTGGAAGACTCTCAGGTGAGTGGAATGCTGCAATTTATCTGATGCTGGCAACTTACGGAGATGCTTCTCAGGCGGAAGCATATGAAGGATACAAAGCGCGGATTAAAGAACTGACTCCAGTGATGTTTACTTCCGCCAACGTTGCAAGTGCGTCCTTAGCTACGTTCATTCTTCCTTACATGGACGATGCCTTCAAAGAAGCCTATCAGTCAGCAGCAGCAGCTTATGTTGCCTCTTATGATACGTCGATGGCCTCTACTCCGTATGGCATCGCAACCATGGCCCCCGGCAACATGTGGGGCGGCTCACAGGGCGTATGCACAACAGGTGTGAATATGTACTTCCTTCACAAGGCGTTCCCCGAAACCATAAGCGGGGAATATACTCTTCGTGCGGCAAACTACATCCTTGGCATGCATCCAGTTAACAGCACGTCTTGGGTCGCCGGTGTCGGCAAGAACTCAAAGACATGGACTTACAGCAACAACCGTGCTTATGAGACTAATATCCCCGGTGGTATTCTTCCAGGTTATGTCGTAATCAGCCCGGATTTCCCGGAATGCATTGATAACTTTGGGATGCTGTGGTTTGAGCATGAAACCTGTACTGCAGATGTATCAAAATGGATCGTTGCAGCCCTTGGCGCATCGGCAGTTGCCGAATCAAATACCGGGGTACTGACCTTTCCGGTGAACTTCACTGTAACGGACGGCACCAACAAAATTGAAGGAGCAGAATTATCTGTGTATCAGATAAACCCGGATACACGTGCTATTGACCAGATAAGTCCTGACACAAATGCTGCGGAACCCATTGATTCGGATGAAAATGCTGCAGATTCAATCAATTCGGATACAGATACTGCAGATTCGATCAATTCCGATGCAGATACAATCTACCGGGTGAGATCAGACACAGCTGTGATCGTACATAAGACCAACTCCAATGGAGAAGCATTATTTAACCTTCAATCGGGGAACTACGCTTATCAAGTAACAAAGGCTGGTTATGATTCTGCTTTCGGCACCATTGCTGTATCAAGTGATGAAAGCTCATGGAAAAAAACAATCACTCTGGAGCGTAATAGTGAAATCGTTGCACAGCCCACCGCAAATCCACCCGCAGGAACATACAAGCGCGCGCAAAGCGTATCGTTATCCACTTCAACTTCGGATGCCAGAATTTACTATACACTGGATGACTCAGCGCCAAGCATCTCCAGCACATTGTATGATGGCGAAATTACCATCAATAAGAGTACGGTAATAAAAGCATTTGCGGTTAAGGATGGTTACGTGAACAGCGATATCGCAACATTTGCTTATACCATTTCCTCGGGCGGCTCTTCGGGCGGCTCTTCCGGCGGAAGCTCCTCAATACAAAAGGCATCCACTCCGGCGGCTAGCCCTGCAGGCGGCACTTATACGAGTGCGCAGAGTGTTCAATTATCAACTTCAACGGTAGGTGCCAGCATATATTACACTACAGATGGATCAATCCCAACAAGCGCAAGTACGCTTTATAACGGAGCGATATCTGTGAGCAAATCAATGCAAATTAAAGCGATCGCAATAAAAAGCGGTTATACAAACAGCAGCGTTGCCACATTTAATTATACGATCAACAATGCATCCCCAACGTTCAGCGATGTCTCAGCACATTGGGCCCTGCCATTTATCACCGCTGCGGTCAAAGCAGGATATGTGTCGGGCTATTCTGACGGTACCTTTCAGCCAGAAGCCTATGTAACCAGAGCTCAATTTGTAAAAATGATTGTAGTCGCATTTGGTTTTACGGGAAGCAGCGATACGACATTTGTCGATAGTACAGGCCATTGGGCACTGCCCCAGATCGGCACAGCGGCTTTTAATGATTTGGTCACGGGAGTTACAAAATCTAACGGAACTTATTTCCTTCCTGATGACAAAATCAACCGAGAGCAAGTGGCCGCAATCTTGTACCGCGCCGCTTCAAAACGTGGAATTTCACTTCCCGAAACAGCTCCCGCTATAGCCTTCGCCGATCAAAGCAGCATCAGCAGCTATGCGGCACCCGCAGTAGCTGCAATGCAAAAATCCGGTATTGTCAGCGGGAGCTTATCGAACGGGAAAACAGTTTTCGCCCCGCAAGGCTATGCCACAAGAGCGCAGGCTGTCAAAATGATTCAGGGACTTTTGGAATTGCATTAATCGGACAATCAATTAACGTTCTGCGCTGCTGCTCCTTATTAAGAGCAGCAGCGCAATTTACTTGGTTTTTTCAGCTCACCCGAGAGGTGTTTCAATAAAAAAGTACACAGCTACGGTTTCAAAAAAGGCTCTATGTCAAATGTTGTGGTAGAGCTCTCAAGTAAAATAAAAAATAAGTAAAAATGTGTTTCAATCCAGCGAAGGTCAATCCATCGCTGGATTGTTTTATGGGAACTAGTTGGTAAGGGCATAACAAAACAAGCCATATTGTAGGTAGGCCAGGAATTGGAACAGTCGAAATGATTCATTTTAATCAGGCTGCCATCATATGAAGGATTCGATTGCGAAAGCGGCTAAAATTTCGGACTCCGTAACAGTTTCGCTTCAAGACTTTGATCCGATTATTGCAGCCTTCCGTAAATCCGTTTGTATATCCCAGGCTAAAGGCTCGGAGTATGTAGGGCTGCCATTTGTTGATGATATCAAAGCATTTCTGAAACTCCTCTAGTTTTGCAACTCCTGCACATAGATTCCAGTTACTCAGATTCTTTTGCTTCGTAGATATCTTTGCTGTCCATAAATACATAAAAGTTTTCTTTCAACCAGTACGCTTTGCGGAGTTTCTCGGATACCGCCAGCATATTTTCAAGCTGCTGGCACTGCTCTTCGTTGAGCTTTTCCTGCCGAGATAGAAGTAGCCAGCGGCTTTTCTTGAAGTATTTACGTCGTTCATCACTGAATTTCTTTTGCTCGGATTTTCTCACGTTTTCTAGCGCCCATGTCACATACCGGCAAACGTGGAACTTGTCCGTGATTACACTGGCCTCTGGAAAACAGAGCGTCATAACATCTCGGAATTGAAGGCTCATATCCATCACTAGATATTGAACCTGTTTGCGCTTTTCCAGAGGAAACTGAAGGAAGTAGGCGATCAAATCATCGCTTTTCTTGGAAGGAAGAATATCTAGGACCTTATGCTTTACAGGATCAGTGAGAATGCACTGAAATTTGCGCCCACCTGCGTTCCCCTTGAATTCATCGATAGAAAGAACCCTTGGCAACTTTGGAAGCGGATATGATACTCTATCGAAGATTCTTATCGCTGTTCCAGTAGAAATGCCGTTCCTTTTTGCGATAGATGCAGTGGATTGTTCACAGCTGTAATCATGCAATACTTTAGAGGTTAGTCGTTTTGTATTCCGCTGATATCGTGCAAGAAACGATAACCTTTCCTGAAAGACAGTTCCACAGTGAGGGCAGTAATATCTGCGCTTTCGCACATGGAGCAGGCAGTGCAGCCCTTGTAACGGCAGGTCCTTTACAAGCTGTTCGCGGTAGGAATGCGTTCTCTTCGTTCCATGACGGCAGACCGGGCAAACCTGCATCTGAAGTCTAGATTCCAGCCACACATGAATCTGATTGTTAAAATTCTCGACTCTGGTTACAATTACATCTTTTAATCCCAGCAAGTCTGCTGTACAATTTGGGTAGAGCATAAGCTAATCTCCTTTCGAAATGGTGTGTGGTAACTTCATTCTACTTGAGATCTGCTTTATGCTCTATCTTTTTTGCAAAAAACAAAATGCTGTGGCATTTTAATTTCTAAAACACCACAACATTTATTATAGAGCCTCAAAAAACCATGATGTGTACTTTTTGCTATCGTGAAATGATTCTACAAAACCAAGAAAACGTGTTGACTATTCCAAATAATCCTTTAATTTCTTGCTTCTGCTTGGATGCCGCAGCTTTCTAAGT
Source organism: Clostridiales bacterium (assembly GCA_015243575.1). NCBI lineage: Bacteria > Bacillati > Bacillota > Clostridia > Peptostreptococcales > Anaerovoracaceae > Anoxybacterium > Anoxybacterium hadale. The sequence goes on along the minus strand of CP042469.1, from coordinate 940,551 downwards.
GCCTTCGCCTCGATCTGCCGGATTCGTTCTCTGGTGACGTCAAACCGTCTGCCTACTTCCTCCAGCGTTCTCGCACGTCCGTCGTCCAGACCAAATCTGAGCTTCAGTACCTTCTGCTCTCTGTCGGTCAGGGTGTCGAGCACTTCAACAAGCTGCTCTTTCAGCATGGAAAAAGCCGCAGCTTCTGCCGGTGCCGGAACATCATCGTCAGGAATAAAGTCGCCCAGGTGGCTGTCTTCTTCCTCTCCGATTGGTGTTTCAAGAGAGACAGGTTCCTGTGCAATCTTCAGTATTTCCCGAACCTTTTCCTCGGAAATATCCATCTCGGCAGCAATTTCTTCCGGAGTGGGTTCTCTCCCATACTCCTGAAGCAGCTGTCTTGAGATACGAATCAGTTTGTTGATGGTTTCCACCATATGCACCGGAATACGAATGGTTCTTGCCTGATCCGCTATGGATCTGGTAATGGCCTGTCTTATCCACCAGGTAGCATATGTACTGAATTTATATCCTTTTCTCCAGTCAAATTTGTCTACCGCTTTAATTAATCCTAAATTTCCCTCCTGGATCAGATCCAGGAACAGCATGCCTCTTCCGACGTAACGTTTAGCAATGCTTACTACCAATCTGAGGTTGGCTTCGCAGAGTCGTTTTTTTGCCTCGTCGTCCCCCTGTTCCATGAGCTTCGCAAGGTCGATTTCCTCTTCTGCCGAAAGAAGCGGAACCTTTCCGATTTCTTTCAGGTACATTCTAACGGGGTCATCAACTGCGATTCCCTTTGGCAGCGTTGCCTCAAGATCGATTTCGCCACCCTCAAGATTTATGTCATCCAATGAGACATCCACGTCTTCTTCGTGTTCCAGAGCAATGATCTCAAAATCGTCAGGATCAACCTCGGATACGATCTCAATACCCATGGAAATCAAGGAATCGTAAAGATCGTCCATTTGATCCTTATCCATATCAATATTCTCCAGGTAATCTGAAATTTCTCTATATGATATGGAACCTTTACTTTTTGCCTTCTCCAATAATTCGTTTACATATTCAAATTTTTTATCTTCATGTCCTTCTTCATAGCTCATGCAAACCACCTACCTTCTGTTGTTTTTTTCTTTCTGAATCTCAATCAGTTCTATTGTCAGGGTTTCGATTTTATCCCGATCTTTCTCGTCATCCAAAATAGACATAATCTGAATAATTTCCTTTTCCCGTTTTTTCAGATGGGACGTATGAATCCGATAAACACAATCCTGGAAGACCTGATCCTCCTTGTCCGCAAACTGAATGTTTTCAATAATATCATGAAGCAGACGACTATCTTCCTCTTCCAGACTATCTTCAAGCTTCTTAATGTCGATCTCTTCATCATCTTTATATACAGATAAAATCAATTCATAGATTTTATATGCTGATGGACTTCTAAATATTTCTTCATAGGGTTTTATCTTTCTGACAAAACTGCTTTTTTGCAGCATCAGTTTAATCAGATATCGCTCAATCATGGTTCCGGTTCCAGCGGTTCTCACGGCAGTTTGCTGATTTCTCATCGGCTCACGAACCGTTATAATATTAGGATTCCTTCCATGATCGCTATTATTATTGCCATTAATTTCTAGTCTTATAGCCCCCTCAGAAATTTTTGTTTCCCTGGCAATTTTTTTGATATAAATATCTGCTTCTACCGGGCTTAATTCCCGTAAAATCTTCGCTGTTTCCTGCAAAAACTCAACGCTTCCCTCAGTAGTATTCATATCCAGCCGCTGCTTTAAGATATGAATTTTGTAATCAGCAAAAGACATCGCATCATGAACCAATTTCAGGAACTCGTCCTTCCCATTCTTTTTTATAAAATCGTCGGGATCTTTTCCGTCTGTCACATGAAGCACCTTGACTTTGCAGCCGGATTTATGGAGGATATCAAGTCCACGCAGTGCCGCAGCCTGTCCAGCTGCATCTGCATCATAAGACAGAATCACATTGTCGGTATACCGTTTCAGCATAGCTGCTTGATTTTCTGTCAGCGCTGTCCCAAGAGATGCCGATACATTTCGGATTCCGTGCTGGTACAGTGAAATCACATCCATATAACCTTCAACAAGAATTACATAATTTTCTTTATTTATATCCTGTCTTGTCAAGTTTAATCCGTACAGGTTATTTTTCTTTAAAAATATTGTGGATTCTGGTGAATTCAGGTATTTGGGCGTACCGTCACCAAGAATTCTGCCACCGAATCCAATAATTTTACCCCGCGTATTGATAATTGGAAAGATTACTCTGTTCCGATACTTATCATAGTAGCGATCCTTGGAATTGGATATCAGGCCCAGCTCCAAAAGTGTCTTTGGATCTGCTCCTTTGCTCAAAAAATATTGATACAGGCTGTCCCATTCCGCATCAGCGTAACCGATGCCAAATTTTCTTAAAGTAGCCGCATCAAGACCTCTTTTTGCCATGTATTCCAGTCCCGGATTTGATCCTTTTGCGAATGCCCTATAAAAATACGCGGCAGCTTCACGATTAATTTCATATAATGCTGCTCTTTCCTTCTCAGCATGAAAGCCAGCGCTTTTGATTTCGATTCCGTATTCATCAGCCAGTTTTTCCACTGAACCGTGGAAATCAAGATTATTATACTTTTGAACGAATTCGATCACATCACCGGTAGCTCCGCAGCCAAAACAGGTAAAGATTTGTTTTGCTTCAGAAACAACAAAAGAAGGTGTCTTTTCATTGTGAAAAGGACAGACGCCTTTATAATTGAGTCCTGCTTTTTTCAGAACCACATGGCGACCGATCACATCGACAATATTACACCTGCTTTTTATTTCGTCAACGATGTTATCATTGAATCCCGCACCCACTTTTATCCCCGCTTTTAAGTCACTGTAACTTGTAATTTCAAAAAAACCACAAAGTAATACTTATATATATTCGACAAAAGTAGCGACATTCCTTTTTTTATTATGAAAATATTTTATAAATAATGGAGTGTGAAGATCCTGTAATTTTCAAAGGCGGCTTCTAATGTTGGAATAAGGACGTATCCCCTAAGTAAAACAATATTCGTCAGGGTTCGTCAGTATTAATGATACATTTTTATATTTCCATATAAAGGAACTATTTAGCGCCAGCCTTTGGGAACGAACAGCTCATGAAACAGATTCAGCGCATACCGATCTGTCATCCCTGCAATATGATCCTTAACGACTTCATCCACTCCGAATTCATCAATCATGTCCCGGCGCTCCTCAGGTAATGCCTGTATATTGCTTTCATAATAGTTATATAGACTGAAAATCATATTTTTAATTTTATCCAGCTCTTCATCCTTTTTAACGATCCGGCTGTGATAAACATTTTCAAACATGTAATTTCTCAGCTTATCCATATAAAATCGGCATTCCTCACTCATGACAATCCGGTCCTTTCCAGCACTGTTGCGAATCAGATCCAGCACCAGAGTATTGATTCTAGCCCTGTGATCACGCCCCAGCACGTCAACGCAGTCCTTGGGAAGTCCGGATTCCTGAATTACGCCGCTGCGCACCGCATCGTCAATATCATGATTAATGTATGCGATTCGGTCACTGATTTTGACAATCTGCCCCTCCATGGTTACTGGTACCGCACTTCCAGTATGATTCAAGATTCCATCCCTGACTTCAAACGTCAGGTTCATTCCCCTTCCCTGTCTTCGGCTGCTGGATTCCAGCACCTCAACCACTCTCAAACTTTGCACATTATGCTTGAACCCTCCAGGATGCCTTTCATTCAGAAAATTCTCTCCGTTATGGCCAAAGGGAGTATGCCCAAGGTCGTGACCCATAGCGATAGCTTCTGTCAGATCTTCATTTAAAGCGAGTGCTCTGGCTATGGTTCTGGCTATCTGTGATACTTCCAGCGTATGGGTAAGTCGTGTCCGAAAATGATCACCCTCCGGTGCCAAAAACACCTGAGTCTTATGCATCAGTCTGCGAAAAGGCTTTGAATGGACGATTCGATCCCTGTCCCTTAGATAATCCGTCCTCACATCGCACTTCGCTTCTTCATACTGCCGCCCTTTTGTTTCGGCAGCTTTCGCAGCAAAAGGTGACAACATATCATATTCTCTTTTTTCAAGATCTTCTCTTAATATCATGGAACCCTCCAAACAGGAACTTATCTTTCAAGCTTCAGCAAAAGCTCCTAAAAACCGAACAAATAATTTATCTTATTTTACCTTTCATCGATATTTTAGTAAAGACAATTTCCTTTTTCTTGAAGCAAAAATTACAATTACATAATTGTCAATCTTAATAATTATGTTTTCATATTTGACAGAAAATAATTCATGCGTACGATACTAAGTCTTCAAAGCCACCCTTGAATCTACAGGATTACAAGAGTTTTTAAAATTGCATAAAAAAATGGCACAACTATTGCTTAATAAAATTACAGTGGTAAAACCAGAGCAGAGCATCAGTCAGAACGCTGACTGCCGATGAGATGATGTTTGATGATAAATTACGCCACAGCCGTTATCAAAAGTATTATGGTAGGAAAGGATTAATCCAATGATTCATAAGGAAAAATTAAAAGAACAATATGAGAAGGAGCTTCAGCTCTTTGAGAAATCCCATCCAAAATCAAAGGAACTTTATGAAAGAGCAAAGGGAAGCCTGCTTCAGGGTGTTCCCATGAATTGGATGGTCAAATGGGCCGGTAGTTATCCGGTATGCGTTGCCAGCGCCAAAGGTGCTCATTTTCAGGATGTAGACGGTAATGACTATATCGACTTTTGTCTGGGCGATACCGGCTCCATGGTAGGTCATGCTCCGGAGGCTTCCGTCAAGGCAATTACTGAATATGTAAAACAAGGAACCACTTTTATGCTTCCGACAGAAGATGCCATCTGGTGCGGTGAAGAGCTTTCCAGAAGGTTTGGGATGAAATACTGGCAATTCTCAACAAGCGCAACAGATGCAAACCGCTTTGCGTTACGGCTTGCAAGGCAGGTTACCAAAAAACCTATGATCATCGCGTACAATTGGTGTTACCACGGTACGGTTGATGAGACCGTAGCCATCATGGATGAAAACGGAAATACCGTCGCCAAACCTGGCAATCTGGGGCCGCAGGTAGATCCGGGGAAAACAACCAGAATCATCGAATGGAATGACATTCCCGCTTTGGAAGAAGCTCTGAAAAAAGGTGATGTTGCTGCCGTACTGGCTGAGCCTGTTATGACCAATTGTGGTATCGTTCATCCCGAGCCCGGTTATCACGATGCGCTGAGAGAACTGACCAGGAAATACGGCGCCGTTCTCATCATTGACGAAACCCATACCATCTGCACCGGTGTAGGCGGCTATACCAAGGCTTACAATTTGCAGCCGGATATTGTAGTAGTCGGAAAAACCATCGCATCGGGGATCCCTTGTGCGGCTTATGGATTCTCACAGGAGCTTGGTGATCGCGTAGCTGAGGCAATTCCCTATGAACTGTGTGATATCGGCGGCATCGGAGGAACATTGGCTGCAAATGCTCTGAGCATGCATGCAATGAAAGCCACACTCAGTGAAGTTCTGACTGAAGATTTTTATGCGAGAAACATCCCCCTTGCAACTAAGTTCAACGAAGGAGTCCAAAGCGTCATCAATGAATTTGATCTTCCGTGGAACACGACCCAATTAGGCTGCAGAACAGAATATTGGTTCCGAAAAGAGCCTGCTAAGAATGGTGGAGAAGCAGAGGCTGCCGTGGATTTCGAACTGGACCAATATATGCATCTTGCCTCCTTGAATAGAGGGATATTAATGACTCCCTTCCACAACATGGCTCTGATTACTGCAGTGACCACGGAAGAAGACATTGACAAACATACGGCTGTCTTTCGTGAGATTGTCCAAAATATTCTCTAAAGAATCAGTAGAAAATAATCAAAGGGCCCAGACCGGGCCCTTTTTGACTATAGCAGCCCTTTTGAAGGATCCTGTAAGTTCCAATTTTCATGCCATCTCAGCTTAAAATCCATTTTCTTGCCATTTCGGCTTAAAAATCAAGTCCTCTTGCGATCCTGGCTCCAAAATCCGCATCCGCTTGTGTAAAATATCCAACTACCTTTTCTTGAATGTCATCCTCAACAAACATCAAATGATCCAAAATGTTATCAACGAGACGATCTCTCTCCTTAAGAGACAGTGAACGATAACGCTCACCCGCCTGGATAAAGTCGTCCCCCTTGGGACTTGGACCTCGATCAACAGAGCCCTCAATGGCAAGCGGCGGGTAAAGTGCCCTTCGTTCAAGGGCGGCATAATTTACCGCAAATTTTGTTTGGTTCACAAGAATCTGATCAAAGTCGCTGCCCAGCCTATGTCTGTTGGCCTCCAAAGAGGCGAAGATACTGCCCTGTAGCAAACGATCAAAGGAAAATTCTATGCCGTGAACGATGTTTGCCGGGGAAAACGCAACCTTCTCCACCTCTTCGTAATAATCTTCAGGAGCTTTTGCGAGCGTCATCTTCCCCACTTTCATGAGAGGCACTTTTTCTTCCGGCCACAATTTTGTCGCATCAAGGATGTCAAAGTCATACTGATTCTGCTTTTCATAGGGAATAAGCTGCACGTTCAGCTCGTATTCGGTCAATTCACCGCTTTCCAAAGAATCGCTGAGATCTCTGGCTGCTGCATCCGGATCAAAACCTGCCAGAAACTCTGCCTCCTGCCTTGAAATATTCTTTATTCCACGCAAGGGCTTCCAGTGATAACGAACAAATTGACGCATGCCGCTTTCGGACACCCAGATGTAAGTATTCATGCTATAACCTTCCATATGACGATAACTTTTCAATGTCCCGTTATCGGAAAAAAGCCATGTTGCCATATGGGTAGCTTCGGGTGTTTCCGAAATATATTTCCAAAACCGTGCAGGCTCGGTCAGGTTTGTTTTCGGCGATGGTTTGAGTGCGTGCATGAGCTCGGGAAATTGCATTGCATCACGAATAAAAAAGACAGGAAGACTGGTGCATATCATATCGTAGTTTCCTTCAGTCGTATAGAACTTCGTCGCAAAACCTCTCACATCACGCAGCGTGTCAGCCGAGCCTTTTGAGCCAGTCATCGTTGAAAACCTGACGAATACGGGGATTTTCTTTTCGGGATTCTGAAGAAATGCCGCCGAGGTAAAGTCACTCATCGGCATGTATACTCTGAAGTAACCATGTGCGCCCGCTCCCTTTGCAAAGACCACCCTCTCCGGTATGTTCCCCCTCACGAAGCGGGACAACTTGCCAATGAGCTGAATGTCCTGCAACAGCACAGGCCCGTTTTTGCCCGCCGTTAATGAGCTCTCCTCCTTGTTCATCATGTCAACCTCCTAGTTTTAATACTACAGTATATGAAACAAGTGGCCAATAAGTCAAATGCTCAGAGCACTTTCCTGATGAGAATTGCAGAAACAAAAAATACCTGTTCCAGTGAGGGCAATTCAATGGAACAGGCTTATATTTTTTAACTTAAATTACAATAAATCAGTTAGTCAATCCTGAGGTGAATTCGATAATCAGTTAGTCAATCCGGAGCTGAATCAGATAATCGGTTATTTAATCATCAGCTGAATTAGATGCCAGTTGAGCCGAAGCCGTTTTCACCTCTTACGGTTTCGCCCAGTTCTTCTGTTTCTTCGAATTCAACAGTAAGAAATGGGATTACCACCAGCTGGGCGATTCGGTCATTGGGATTTATGGTTTGATTCTCCGCCGAATCATTATATAAGGCAACGATCAGCTCTCCCCGGTAATCACTGTCAACACAACCAACACAGTTACTTGGACGCAAACCCTGTTTTGAAGCAAGACCGCTTCTTGCGAATACTCCGCCAAAATATCCTGCCGGAATCGCAACAGACAAGCCTGTGCCGATTTTCACTGTCGTTTGAGCCGGAATTACCAGCGGCGAATCCAAATTTGCAAACAGGTCATAACCTGCTGCATACTCACTCCCTCTGGATGGAATGATCGCTGTTTCCCTCAGTTTTTTTATCTCTACTTTCAAAGAAATTCTCCTGTTACTACGATTGAAGGATTTTCTTCAGATCCACTTTATTTCTGCCGATGAGCACTCCTGAATAATTGTGAATATCAGTAATCAATTCTGAAACCTCCGTCACCGCCTCCATGGTAACACCATCTATACTGGCAAGGACTTGTTCCGGAGTATAGATCTTATTCAGCAGGAGCATATTTTTACCGATGGAAAACATTCTTCCATTTACATTTTCCAGACTGAAAATATAGCTGCCCTTCATCTGCTCCTTGGCCGTCTCCAGTTCATCTTGGGTAATACCATGGGCTTTTAAAAGCTTCAGCTCATCTTGGATTCCAAGAATGGCATCCTTTACCTTGTCATGGCTTACTCCCGCATAGATGTTGAAATATCCCGTATGGCTGAAAGAACTTGCCATCGAATAAACAGAGTAGGCAAGGCCCTTCTCTTCTCTGATATTCTGAAACAGTCTTGAACTCATACTTCCACCCATGATGTTGTTCAGCAGGAACAGAGAATAGTATCGCTCATCCTCCAAGGCAAGGCCCTTTAATCCAAGACAAAGATGGGACTGCTCAATGTCCTTAATTTTAACCTTGTAACTAGGCTGATATGCTGTTGTATCATAAGATTTTGTCGTCTTATTCTCATTCAAATGGCAAAGCTTGCTTTCAAAAAGATCACAAACATGCTGTTGATCAAAGCTGCCGCTGATGGAGACGACAATATTATCGCGTGTGTATTCTTCATCTATATATTTCTTGATGGTTTTTCTCGTAATTCCCGATAGGGATTTCGGGGTCCCGATGATGGATTTTGATAGAGGATTGCCTTTAAAAACCAATTCACTGATAATATCATGTGCATCATCTTCCGGTGAGTCTTCAATCATTTTGATTTCCTCGCAGATAACGCGTCTTTCTTTATCCATCTCTTCCTCGTCAAACTTAGAATTGACGAACATATCAATCAGGATGTCGGCAGCCTGATCAATGTTTGCTGCCAAGGTCTTCAGATAGTAACAAGTCGCTTCTTTCCCAGTGAACGCGTTGATCTGTCCACCGATCTTGTCCACGTCTGCAGCAATCTTCTTAGCGCTCCTTGTTTCAGTTCCTTTGAAGAGCATGTGTTCGATATAATGGGAAATACCAGAGTTTTTCGGAGTTTCATCCACAGAACCAGCTCTGACCCAGATGCCGACCGAAACTGATTTTACGTATGGTATTTCCTCCATTACAATGCGAACACCGCAATTTAATGTTTTGTTTATTATCATTATGTTTACCACTTTCCTTTTTCTTTTTGCAATTCAATCCTACGCTGCATCTTTTTATTATAGCTTTAATAGGACAGCCTGTAAAGAGGCACTATCTCCAGATTCCGCCCTTTAATCTCCTTGATCAGATCCGGCAAAGCTTTGACGGTTTCCGCTTTGGGATGCATTAAAACAATGGCACCGTTTAATTGTTTTTTCAAGATTCGGCCTTTAATCACGTCAGCTGTGGAACCTTCTCTCCAGTCGATGGTATCGGCGCTCCAGAGAGCCATTTTATACCCCAGATCCTTGCAAAGATCGACGGTAGTCTGATCATAATCTCCGGACGGCGGAGCAAAAACATTCGTTTTAACTCCCAATATATCAAGTATAACCGCTTCTGTCTTTAATATTTCGTCTTTTGTTGTTTCAACAGAGTTTTGTGTACAAAGTTTATGATTGTAACCGTGGCTTTGGATCTCATGGCCTTCCTGGTACATTTCCTTCAGCAGCTCAGGATTGTTTTTTGCCCATCTGCCGCTTACGAAAAAGGTGATTTTAACATTATTATCTTTCAGGATCTTCAGCATGTCTGGGATCACTTCTTCTCCCCAATCCACATTGCAGCTCAAAACAAGCTGGTTGCTGTTGGGTAGTCCATTTCGGATCACGATCCCCACTTCATCCGGCGAAAGGGTTTCAACGCCCTCTTCCTGCATGGCAGAATGATTTTGTATCAGGATCGATCCCAGAGAAATCACCTGATACAGAAATAAAGCGAACACGGCTATGAAAACAACGGAAATCAAAATCTTGTTACTTTTCATAAAAACACCCCCAAACATTCTATGTTTAGGGGTGCTCATTTATAACGGATTCTTTCTGATGCCGCAAGCAATCCTGCTGCTGGCTGTAGAAAAACTTTTGCTACTTATTTTTTGCGATGTTGTCTCTGATATTAATCATCTTATAAACTACAGTAGCCGCTTCTGCTCTCGTTGCATTTCCCTGAGGAATGTAATTTCCTTCCGGATAGCCGCCCATGATGCCTGAGGATACGATCTTGGTTACGGATTCCGTTGCCCATGGACTGATCACAGCAGCATCCGTAAAGTTTACACTTGTGTTGGTTTCAGGAAGAACCAAACTGGTATAATTCGCAAAGTTGTTCATCATGATGGCCATCTGCTCCCTGGTGATTTTTTCATTCGGAGCAAAGGTTGTTTCGTCGATACCCTTTACAATGCCGTTCGCAAAGCCCCAATTTACGTAGCTGTAGAACCATTCTGATTCAGGAACGTCTGTAAAGCCAGCCGCCACTGTCTGTTTGGTATCAAGGCCATATATGGTCTTTGCAAGCATGGTCAGGAACTGCGCTCTTGTAAGAGAGTCATCCGGCAGGTAATAGTTATTTCCCATACCATTTACAATTCCCCTTGCAGCCAGCCTGCCAATATATTCTCTCGCCCAGTGGGTATTTGTATCCGCAAAATCAACGACGGATGCTCCTACCTGAACCGGGATGGTTTTAATCGTTCCGTTATATTCCACATAAATATTTCCTGCTAGCCCTGATTCAGAAGTCGCCGTAAAGAGTCCATTTGCATCAATGGTTCCGATAGCCGGATCACAGCTCCATTTATATAGGCTGTCCTTGCTGGCAATCGGAGCATATCCAAACTTCGCAGTCACATTGACATCTGATGTTTTGCCTGGATCAATGACCAGATTCTGAACATTGGTCGTAAAGGTAATATCCTTTTCAATACCAATCTGAACTGTTGTCTTAATACTTCCGCTCTCAGCCGCTACGGTAGCAGTTCCGGCGGAACTTCCTGCGGTGAACAGTCCATTCTGATCAACAGTGCTGTCTGTATCATCGTTATCCATAGTGTATTCTACCGTTCTCCGAAGGCTAACGGGTTCGTAGCTTTCATTGGTAGCGTAAGTCGTAAGCTGGATATCCGCTCCCGGCATGGCCAAAGGCTGCGCTGCGTAGGTATGAAGATTTTCCGCCTCAGAACCGCCGCCTCCTTTATATACGAGAAGTAGTCCATTGGTTGTTTTTCTTTGAGTACCTCCGGAAGGTGAGTTCTTCTGAATTGCGTTTGCATCAAGCCCGCCTTTTCTGGCATTGATGACGGAAGAACCCCCACCATCCATATTCACAACGGTTGTGCATCCAAGAGCCACCAAATGCTTCGCAACATCGGTCAAACCAAGGCCAGCAGAAATGTTCGCCTGTCTGCCGTCCAAAACATAAAGCAGAATACTTCCATCAGGCTTAATACCGATGACTGTTCGCGGATTCACATTGGTGCCTGGTGTTACATACTGTCCATCCTTGTACAGAACATAATAAACCCCTAGAGCTTCCGCACTATTTCTCAGATTACCGCCGCTCCAATCGTCCACAGAAATTTCTACTGTACTGCCGGGAACGAGCTGAGATATGGGTACCGCATAGGGCGAGTCACCCGCAGCGGAGAGCACCAGCTGGTTGTCTCCGATGGGCGTATTGAAATTTCCGTTTCTCACTTCCACAACAGTAGCCGTAATGGTTCCACCAACGGAAGGTTCTGCATATTCCGCAGACCCTGCATCCAGAATTACTTCAACCGAGGTTTGGGAAGTCTTTGTGGAAGAAGCATACTGCCTATTAAATAAATGAAGTGCTTTGGCGCCGCCGTGGGGCACATTGAAATATCCGATTTGTGCCGTGTATTCCGTGGGAACATAAATAGTCTGTGTTGCTCCTGCAGCGGCAGACTGAAGCGTCTGATCTACCGTGCCGCCTGATGTCTGTCCATTATTTGCCTGTACATTTGGATCGGTCATCGTTTGGTTTACCACTTGATCTACCGGTACAACGGTAGGAACGTTGATTGTTCCTTTCAGGGTATAGCCCACATTGACATTTTCCAACGTGGCTTCTCCATTATGATTAAAGGATATGACGTACTCCGGAGCATATCCTGAAGTTTTCACCTTACCATTATGTATTGTAAGACCTTTGGGTGTCCCCGATGCCATGTCATAAAGGTCACCGTTGATACCGGCCACGACCTTATATCCTTGTGCTTCCAATGTACTTACCATGGTATTCATGGTATACATCCCAGTTACTTCCCCTTCGAATACGTAAGGAATTAAATCCGTATTTGCAGTATTCGCATGAACGTAGTAAGCTCTTTCAATCCCATTGACGCTGTGACCGGCAAGCTGTTCATAGAAATATGTATCATTGTAGATTTCTGATTTCGTTTCATAATAAACATTTCCGATTCCATCCTGATATGTAAAACCTGTTAAAAATGTTCCGGCAAGCATTGCTGCCGCTAAGACCCCTGCTGTGACTTTTCTGCTGCTTTTGAAAGCCATGAATCTCTTAACCCCCTAACTCTTCTCTGATTGGTTCATTACAAATGGCATCGGCTGACAAGAAATACACGGTTTGTACCTCGCCAACCGATGCTATTAACATTCTATCATCAAATCAAAGGCAGTTAAAGTTACACTTCCGTTACATTTGGAAACGACCCCATAATCATCCACACACAAAAAAAGAAAGGATGCCTTTCAGTTATGAAAAGCATCCTCATTTACGAATACCGACTTGGAAACTGTTGATTCATTCCGTGCGCACACTTCATGAAATCAGTGCTTCCTTACAGCAGCTCTTTTCTGGACAGATTGATTCTGTTCTGGCTGTCGATTTCCGTTACTTTTACCTTTACAACATCTCCGATGTTCATCACATCTTCGACCTTTTCCACTCTTTCCTTTGCCATCTTGGAGATGTGCAGCAGGCCTTCTTTGCCGGGCAGAATTTCAATGAAAGCCCCAAAGTTCATAAGTCTTGTGACTTTACCTTCATAGGTTTCACCAACTTCTACTTCCTTCACAAGAAGTTCGATGGCTTTTACGCCCTTACCTGCAGATTCCATGTCAGGAGCAGCGATATAAACCAGTCCGTCGTCGTTGATATCGATTTTTACGCCGGTCTCTGCAATGATCCTGTTGATGGTTTTGCCTCCCGGTCCGATAACGGTTCTGATCTTGTCTGGGTCGATCTGCATGGAGATGATTCTTGGAGCGTAAGGTGACATTTCCTTCCTTGGCTCCGGAAGTTCTTCCAGCATCTTCTCCATAATGAACATTCTGCCGTCATGCGCTTGAGCCAGTGCATCCTGAAGAATTTTTCTGGAAAGCCCATGAACCTTGATGTCCATCTGAATGGCAGTGATACCATTTGCGGTACCAGCAACCTTAAAGTCCATGTCCCCAAGAAAATCTTCCATTCCCTGGATATCGGAGAGGATCACAATCTTGCTGGATCCGTCGGGTTCAACGCGCTCGATCAGTCCCATGGCAATTCCTGCGACAGGGGCTTTGATCGGTACACCAGCATCCATCAGGGACAGCGTGCTTCCGCAAACTGAGGCCTGTGAAGTACTGCCGTTGGAAGCAAGTACATCCGATACCACTCTGATGGCATATGGAAATTCCTCAACACTTGGCAGGACTGGAATCAATGCTCTTTCTGCGAGGGCACCGTGACCGATTTCACGTCTTCCCGGGCTTCTCATTGGTCTTGCTTCACCGACACTGTAAGGAGGGAAGTTATAGTGATGCATATATCTCTTTTCTACTTCCTCACCGATCCCATCAATGGTCTGAGCTTCGCCCATTGGTCCCACTGTAGTTACAGAAAGAACCTGCGTCTGACCTCTGGTAAACAGGCCTGTCCCATGGGTTCTCGGGAGGATACCGGTTTCACACCAGATGGGTCTTATTTCATCAGACTTTCTATTGTCCGGTCTGATGCCGTCATCAAGGATGAGGCTTCTGACCTGCTCTTTTGTAATGCTGTATAAAACTGCAGCAATATCTTTTTTATTATCAGGATAAATTTCTGCAAAGTGCGCTTTCGCTTCCTTTTCAACTGCATCCATATTATCGAGTCGTTCCTGTTTGTCATAGGTCTGTATCGCCGCACGCATCTTCGCGGAAGCATATTCCTTCACTGCTGTTTCAATCTCTTCTGAAACTTTGTAAAGAACCACTTCTCTTTTCGGCTTACCAACTTCAGATACTACCTCTTCGATAAACTCTATGATTTTTTTAATTTCTTCATGAGCAAACATGATGCCTTCGAGAACAACTTCCTCAGATACCTCATTGGCACCTGCTTCTACCATCATGATTGCTTCCTTTGTGCCGGATACCACCAGATGAAGATCACTGGCTTCTCTCTGTGCTAAGGTAGGGTTTACAATGTATTCTCCATCCACAAGGCCGATGAGTACTGATGCCGTAGGTCCTTCGAATGGAATATCAGAAATGGATAAGGCGACTGAAGAGCCTATCATTCCGACGATTTCCGGTGAGCAGTCAGGATCGACGCACATTACCGTGGCAACCACCTGCACATCGTTATAAAAGCCCTTTGGGAAAAGCGGTCTAATTGGTCTGTCAATCAATCTTGAACTCAGGATTGCTTTTTCGGAAGGTCTTCCTTCTCTTTTGATAAAGCCGCCGGGAATTTTCCCCGCAGCATACATTCTTTCCTCATAGTCTACACTAAGAGGGAAAAAGTCGATATCGGCTCTGGGTTCTGCAGAAGCAGTAGCGGTAACGTTTACCACAGTGTCTCCGTATTTTACCATCACCGCACCGCCTGCCAACTGGCATACCTTGCCAATTTCAAGCTGCAGTAATCTTCCGCCTACTGCTGTTCTAAATGTTCTGTAATCTTCAAATCTCATTAACAACTTCCTCCTGTTAATTTCTTCCTATTTTTTTACATGTGCTCTCCGGCACAAGCGGTTACCCGCGGTTGTTTGCGTTTTTCCCATGAATCGACTTTCCTGAATTCATTGAGCCGCCCGCTTATACTGTTTTCAAATGAAAATAGTATTAAATGAAAGGCGGGGAAATTCCCCGCCTTTGATTTTTAGAATTATTTTCTTAATCCCAAACGAGCAATCAGATCTCTGTATCTGTCCAGATCCTTGTTCTTGAGGTAATTAAGAAGGTTTCTTCTCTGACCTACCATTTTCAAAAGACCTCTTCTTGAGTGATGGTCTTTTTTGTGAATCTTAAGATGTTCGTTCAAATCATTGATTCTGTAAGTAAGAATGGCAATCTGAACTTCAGGAGATCCTGTATCTCCTTCTTTTGTTTTGTAATCTTCGATTATTTGTGCTTTTTTAATCTGGTCAATCATGTTTTCTTTCTCCTTTTCTTTTTTCACCTTTTGCCGTGTAACGAGCGTCGGAGAGTCGCAGAACTCAGCGAAAGGTAAGTATTGACAATAAATATTATCATATCTATGCTCCAAAGTAAAGCATTTTCTGTGCTTTATTGTTACGATTCACCGTCAATCCCGACAAATTGCAACAATTTGATTCATTTCAAAATAAGTCAGTGAGTTTAGGTATATTTTTGCCCTTTTGTTACTAATTTTATACCAAAACCCATAGTCTTTTATAAATGACAAATAGAAATTCTGTCCCTTATCGGTTTTGAAGGGACGTAATGGTATCAAAAAAACCAGGATAAGAGATGTTGATGCACTGATGATTTAAGATTTTACTGTCTCCTTCTGCAGCCAGAGCAAGTACCGCCATGGACATTGCAATCCGGTGGTCATGATAGCTTTCAAAATCTGCACCATGGAGCGGGCTGCCTCCCTGAATAATCATACCATCTTCTGTTGCCCTCACTTGAGCACCAGCTTTTTTCAATTCTGTTTCCATGGCATCAATTCGGTTGGATTCCTTAACCTTTAATTCTTCAGCATCCTTGATTACGGTTGTGCCTTCGGCAAAGGCTGCCGCTACAGCCAGAATGGGCAGCTCGTCGATGAGCCGCGGGATCAGATCTCCTCCGATCTCGGTTCCCTTCAGTGCAGAATGCTTTACAATTAAATCTCCCGATGGTTCGATTTCTCCCTGATTTTCTTCGATTGCAATGGATGCACCCATCGCTTTAAGAACATCCAAAATCCCCGTTCTCGTGGGATTCAGCCCAACATTTTTGATTCTGATTTCAGATCCTGGCACGATTAAACCTGCGACAAGAAAGAATGCAGCAGAGGAAATATCGCCGGGCACAGTAATTTCATGACCATAAAGCTCTTCCGTTGGTTTTACTGTGATTCGATTTATTTCCGTGGAAATATTTCCTCCAAATCCGTTGATCATGAGTTCCGTATGATTTCTGGATGATTTGGGCTCAAGAATTAGCGTTTCCCCTTCCGCATATAGCCCCGCTAGAATCAGAGCAGATTTTAGCTGAGCACTTGCAACGGGTAAAGCATACTCCACCCCTTTTAACGCCGTCCCCTCAATGGTAATTGGGGTAAAGCCGCCATCCCGAGCCATAATTTTGGCGCCCATTTCTTTCAATGGGTTGATGACTCGATTCATGGGCCGCTTTCTAATTGACGCATCCCCATCAAGAACCGAAGTGAATTTCTGCGGCGCTAAAAGACCGCAAAGCAATCTTGTGGTTGTGCCGGAATTTCCGGTGTAGAGCAATTCTTTGGATTCCTGCAGACCTCGCAGTCCTTTTCCTGTTACGGTTACAATGCTTTCTTCTATTTTGACAGGCACTCCCATTTTTCTGAAACAATCAATTGTTGAAAGGCAATCCTCACCCATCAGAAAGTTATTGATCCTTGTTGTTCCTTTTGCTATAGATCCCATCATTACTGCTCTATGAGAAATCGATTTATCCGGTGCTACGTCAATGGTGCCCCGAAGTCCCTTTGATGCTTTCATTTCCATATTTGACTCCTGTAATACGAACGACCAGAAGACCTTTACCCATGAACTCTGAGTCGTTGCGATCGTATTTTATTTCCGCTTACTGCTCCCGATTTTATTTACTCTTATAGCTCCCGATTATTTTTACAAAGGGAAGCTCTTCTGTCAGCTGAAACAGCAGCGCCCTTATGTGCTCATCCTTAAGATTTCCGGTAAAGTCCACATAGAATAGATATTCCCACGGACTTTTTCCGTCTGGCCTGGAATGAATCTCTGTTAAATTGACCCCGTAATCTCCAAAGATGCCGAGAACTCCTGCCAAACTTCCGCTTCGGTGAGGGCAGGCAAAAACTACAGCAATTCTATCGTGATTGTTTTCAACGATCAGCTGCTTTGAAACTGCTACGAACTTCGTAGCATTCTCCTTATTATGATTGATTCCCTCCGCAAGAACAGAAAGTCCGTAATGCTCCGCCGCCTGTACGGAGCATACTGCACCGCAGCTCATATCATTCCGCTCAAAAATCTCCTTAGCGGCAACGGCAGTATTGCTGCTTTCTCGTGTTACAATTCCTCTTTTTTTCAAGAACTCTGCACTCTGAGCGATGGCTTGTGGATGGGAGTAAACGGTTTTTATGTTAGAAAGTGCGGCCCCCTTCAGTGCTGCAAGACAGTGATTCACTTGAATAATCTCGCAGGCGTTGATATACAAATCATGTTTTAAAAGCAGATCATACACTTCATATACGCCTCCGGCAGTGGTATTTTCCAGTGGAACCACACCCGCCTGAACCTTGTCCTTGCTAATGCTGAGAAATACATCATCAAAGGTATCGACAGCACTCGTACTAGCATCCGGAAAAAGGTTCTTCACCGCCTTTTCCGAGTAAGAACAAGGTAAGCCTTGATATACAGCCTCATGAATAGCAAGAGCTGTTTCGGCATAATTCAGCTGAAATTCCGCCCCAAGCTTCAGGAGTTTCCGATATTGACGTGTTCGGCTCACTTCCATCAACTTACTGAGAAAGATTGCATAGGGCGCTTTCAAATCTTCCTGTACATCTTCTGTGAGCTGATTGATAATTTCCGTCTCACGCTGGGGCTTCAATATTTTATCTCCGGTCTTCAGTTTGTTTTCCGCCACTGCTTCTGCAATATCCATTCTCTTCAGAAACAGTTCCTTCATCCGCAGATCGATTTCATCAATTCTATGTCTCAATTCGTTCAGCGTCATAATTCTATAGTTCCTTTCAATTCCGAGCAGCAATCAAACCGGAGCATATCCCCATGCCTCCAGACAGAGGTCAAGCATTGCCAGCGCCACCGCTGATTCAATCACCACCGGCGCCCTCATCGCAATACAGGGATCATGTCTTCCGTGGATCTCAAGCAGCTCTTCCTGCCCCGTCTTCAGGTTCAAAGTTGTCTGCCCGCGGCTGATCGATGGGGTGGGCTTGATCGCAGCACGCACAACTATTGGCATTCCGGTGGTGATGCCTCCGGCAATTCCTCCGTTATAATTTGTCCGTGTTTCAATGTTGTTTCCGTTCTTCACATAGCAGTCATTTACCTCTGAGCCCCGTTTTTCTGCCATCTCAAAGCCAAGGCCAAATTCTACTCCTTTAACAGCCGGAACACCGTATAGTATTGAGGCGATCCTGCTTTCCACATTGGAAAACATCGGACTGCCAATGCCTGCTGCAACGCCTGTGGCAGCGCACTCAATCACACCGCCGACAGAATCAAGTTCACGCCTGGCGTGATCTACGATTTCTTTCATTTTTCCTTCTGATTCCGGATCTAGGACAGGAAATGCCGCTTTCTGCAGCTCCTTTAACTGTGTATCACTAATCGAGGTCAAATCAAACGTACTGTCCTTCACTTCCCCAATCTGATAGATATGAGAACCAATCTCTATCTCGTATTTCTTTCTTAAGTAATCTTTACAAAGAGCCCCTGCAAACACCATAGGTGCCGTCAGCCTTCCGGAGAAATGTCCTCCGCCCCGAATATCATTGTATCCCTGATAACGCAGCTGACCTGTGAAGTCGCTATGGCTGGGCCTTGGAACCGTTCTAAGATTTTCATAATCTCCGCTTCTCGTATCGGTATTCCTGATCACGATACAGATCGGTGCTCCCGTTGTGGTAAGCTCGCCGCTGGCTGGATCCGTCAGCATGCCAGAAAGAATTTCCGGTTGATCCCCTTCCCTTCTTCCTGTGGTCAGACTGCTCTGACCAGGAGCTCTCCGTGCCAGCTCGCTGCGGATGAACTCCATATCACAGCAATGTCCTGCGGGAAACCCATCCATAACAACGCCGATTCCGTTGCCATGAGATTCGCCGAAGATTGATATTTTAATATGATTGCCCCAAGTGCTTCCCATCTTAATCACCTAACACTTTCATCATCTGCCGAAGTTCTTCAACCGGCAATTTCCTGACATCTGTCTTGCCAAAGCGTTCTACAAAAATAAAATATAAGCTGCCTCCCTGCTTCTTCTTGTCAGTCATCATAGCCTGATAGATTTCCTCTACCGGGTACGGTAACGCAACAGGCAGCTCATAGCATTGCAGAAGGTTTTTCAGTTTGTCATAGCAACCCTTATCTGTAATTCCTGCAGCCTCTCCCAGCTGAGTTGCTGCGACCATGCCGATAGCAACAGCTTCTCCGTGAGAAAGTCCAGTAAAATTGGCCAGTTTTTCAAGACCATGGCCGATGGTGTGACCAAAATTCAGAATTCTGCGAAGTCCTTCCTCCGTCTCATCTTCTTCCACCACCCTTATTTTTATAGCCACACAACGAGCAATAAGGGACTCGATCTTCTCCTTTTCCCAATTTACATCTCGGCTGAGATCCGCTGTCTCTTTGGGGTCAGACGTATCAATTGCAGTTTCCTTTGCCGCCAGCTCCAGAATTTCTTCATCCCAGATACAGCCATATTTGATTACCTCGGCCATACCGCTGGTAAAGATCTCTTTCGGAAGGCTGTCAAGCACCACCGGATCGATCAGAACAACGTCTGGTTGACGAAAAGCACCTACTAAATTCTTTCCTAAGGGAAGATCCACACCGGTCTTTCCTCCTACGGAGGAATCCACCTGTGCTAAGAGTGTGGTGGGAATTTGGATCAGATGTCTCATTCCTCTCAGATAGGTTGCCGCTGTAAAGCCGGCGATATCTCCAGTAACTCCACCCCCTAGGGCTACGATCATATCATCTCTGCCAAACCGGTTGGTACTCAATGTGTCATATATTTTTGAAACGGTATCCAGATTTTTATTTTCCTCCCCTGCGGGGATCACGTGACTGTATACAGGGATTGAAAAAGCTTCAAATTCCTTTAATACAGTCTCTAAATAAAGCTCAGCCACATTGGTATCCGTGATCACGCAAATCGCAGAAGGTGCCTTGCGTTCTGCAAGTTCGGCTTTGCAAAGCTCTCCTGCTTGTGTTAGAATCCCTCTCCCAATGAGGATCGCAGAGCTGTTATGTTTTCCCTTTAAGTTCAATTTTCTCATCTGCATTAACCAAATCTTTCTTTATTTCTTTGTATATTGAAAATGAAACTGCTCAATCATTTTTCGTTACAGTCTCAGAGCTCCCTCTCCATTACTGCTGCCAGTAGCTTCAGCTTCTTCATTGTGCTCTCAAACATCTCGTAGGTAAGACTCTGCGCACCATCGCTGAGCGCATTTTTCGGATCATTATGAACCTCAATCATCAAGCCATCCGCTCCTGCTGCAACGGCTGCCATAGATAAGGATTCTACCATCCAAGCCATGCCGGATGCATGGGATGGATCCACGATGACAGGCAGATGACTCAGCTTCTTGAGTGCAGGCACTGCACTGATGTCCAGCGTATTCCTAGTAAAGGTCTCGTTGGTACGAATCCCTCTCTCACATAATATCACATTTTCATTGCCGCCGCTTAAGATATATTCCGCGGACATGAGAAATTCTTCCAAAGTATTGGAGAAGCCTCTCTTTAAAAGAACCGGAATTCTGGCCCTTCCCAGCTCGATCAGCAGTTCAAAATTCTGCATATTTCTTGCGCCAACCTGAAAGCAGTCAACCTTTCCTATGAACTTTTCCACATGCATGGGATTGGTGATTTCCGTTATAATGGGAAGACCAGTCTCAGCCTTGGCTATGTTTAGAAGTTCCAAACCTTCTGCCTTCAGTCCCTGGAAGGAATATGGGGAGGATCTTGGTTTCCACGCACCGCCTCTGATAATGGCTGCTCCGGTTTCTTTAATATGCTTGGCAATATCAACAATCTGATCTTCCCCTTCCACTGAGCAGGGACCAGCCATAACGACCAGTTTGTTGTCTCCGACTTTCACACCACCGATATCAACGATGGTATTCTCCGGATGCATCTTTCTATTTGCTCTCTTGTACGGTTCCTGAACCTTTATAATTTTATCTACATGTTCACTGAGAAACGCTGAGGTTCGGTCTACGGAGGAGGTATCTCCAACAACACCCAAAATCGTAGTTTCAGCTCCGACAATAGGGCAAACCTCCACATCATAGCGACTCAGCCATCCTGATATCTTGTTGATATCTTCTTGTGTTGTTCCATTCTTTAATACAATAATCATTTTCATTCTCCTTTTCCGGTTTCTTGAGGTCTAGCCAGGGACACGCTCCCCGGAAAAACCCGGGCATTACATCCGCAAATACAATTCAGAAAAAGCGCCTAAATAAAACAAAAACCTTTCGCCCCCTATGTAGGGACGAAAGGTAATGACTCTTATCTTCCGCGATACCACCCAAATTCAGCACTGAATCAGTACTGCACTCTTTTCGAATACGAAGCTGCCGCTTTATACTCTATCCCTGTAACGTGGGAAAACGCCTTAGCCTACTTTCGAATTGTTCAGCCAGGAGCTCAAGAGGGAACTTCAAAACAACTTCTCTAATATCCACTTCCAGTCAACGATGGATAATCCCTGATAGGTCTCTTGTTTTTACTTTCCTCTATCATCGCTTTTCCGTATTGTTAATTATTAATATGCTAACCGCAAACTTTCCGATTGTCAAGAGCGAAATGAAAATTATTTTTTTGTCTCACAAAAATTATCTCTTAATCTCGCTTCGTTAAGCCTTTTGTGAAACCGTTCTGCCTCGGCACAATCCCTGTCAATTTGCTGGGCCAGTTCCTGAACATTTTCAAATTTTATCTCTGGACGAATTCGTTCCAGAAACTCGACTCGAATCTCCTTGCCGTAAAGTTCTTTGCTAAAATTAAAGATATGAGTCTCAATATTCTTTAGATTGTCGCCGATGGTCGGCTTGATCCCGACGTTTGTAATCCCCTGATAACAGGTTCCGTTATAATTGCAGTAGGTCACGTATACACCATGAGCGGGGGTGACCATCGTCTCGTCGATCAGAATATTTGAAGTCGGAAAACCAATGGTTCTGCCGATCTTGTTGCCGACGACTACTTCGCCGCCTACCGTATAGTTTCTCCCCATATATTTTTTACATTCACCGACTCTTCCGGCAGCAATGAGCTCTCTAATTAAGGAACTGCTGACCAGATTTCCATCGATCTTAAAGGGTTCCAGAACATGAATTCCAAAGCCATCTTTCATTCCTGCTTTAATCAGCGTTTCCGGTGAACCCTCTGCCTTGTATCCAAAGCGATAATTAAAGCCGCAGTAAACTTCTCTCATCCGGAAAGCACCAATAAGCAGCTTCTGCATAAACTCTTCTGCAGAGAGATGCTGTATAATCTCGTTGAATTCCAGAGAAAACAAATAATCTACACCCAGGGACTGGATCATTGCAGCCTTGTCTTCCGGGTATAATATATTCTTAATCACCGGTTTGCCCGCCAATACGTTTTTGGGATGATTCGCAAAGGTGAAAACGGCGCTTTTCAACCCGGCCATCCTGGCACTTTTCACAGTTCTTCGGATCAGTTCCTGATGTCCTTTGTGAACACCGTCAAAATTTCCCAAGGCAACTACGGTTTCCTTAATATTCTTGATTTCATCCAATGAATTAAACTGTTTCATCTCTTTCTTTCCTATTCTGTGTCAGAACGCCCCTGGACCCTATTCATTCTCTCCACGCCCCTGGACTGTTTTTTCTACCGCTTCACTCGCTTCAGTGCTATCAAAGATAGCTCTGTCGCTGAGAAAAATCTTGCCCGATGGCTGAGACTCTATCCATTCTTTATTCTGAGTCTCCACGCCCCTGGACTGTTTTTTCTACCGCTTCGCTCGCTTCAGTGCTATCAAAGATAGCTCTGTCGCTGAGAAAAATCTTGTCGCCGACGAGTTTTTTGTATTGGGGGCTATAGAATGCAACGCCTAGAAAGGTTCCCGGATTTTGGTCGCTGCTGGATGTGTCTTTCAAATAAATATTATAGGCGCTTCGGTATTCTTCCCGAATATCCCGTACACCTTCCTGGCCGGAGCTCGGATTTTTAAATTCCGGTTCCCGTATGATATCGATCTCGGACATTCGTAGATGACCACCGTTCGCAAACCATTTTCCTCTGTCAGCTGATACCGTTGCCTGGCCAAAATGAACCAGCGGAAAATCAGGAGGCAGCAGGTAAGGTTCCGCGCCGTTATCTTTTAGTTCTTCTAAAGTCACTGTATGATTCAATTCAAATGCACCGCTGGCCGTTCGAATCAAACTGCTCATCACTGCTCCGCAGCCCAGAAATGTACCTGTATCGTGACAGATTGTCCTTATGTAGGTGCCTTTTGAACAAGTAACATCAAAGACTGCACGCCCTCTGTCCGAATCATACGATATCACCGTGAGATCTTTTATTTCAACTTTTCTGGCCTTGATTTCGACTTCTTCTCCCTGTCTTGCATATTCATAAAGCCGCTTGCCATTTACTCTTACAGCAGAGTACCCGGGGGGATATTGATAAATCACTCCACGTAGCCGGAAAAGTGCTTCTTCTACTTTTGCTCTTTCGGGGAAACCAGCTTCTCGTCTATCCTGTATAGCGGTGCCCCAAATGTCCTGGGTGTCTGTTTCCAATCCCAATTGCATTTCGCAGCGGTATTTCTTGTAATCCAGATCCAGATATTCAGTAATCCGAGCTGCACTGCCAATACATAAAGGAAGTACGCCGACAGCCATTGGATCCAGCGTACCAGTATGTCCTATTCTTTTAATCCCAGTAAGGCGTCTGAGAAACTGAACGCCATCATGGGAGGTCATTCCCGCAGGCTTCAGTAAATTAATAATTCCGTCTTTGATCATCGTTCCGTTATCCCTCAAGATGTGCTACAACAGCGGCTATGATTTGCTTCTTTGCTTCCTCCAACGGAGCGTGAATCGTACAGCCTGCAGCCTTTTTATGACCTCCGCCGCCAAATGATTGTGCAATGACGGATACATCACCGTAGGTTTTGGCCCGAAGACCCACTTTGATCTCATTTTCACTGTTTTCTTTCAGGAATGCAGAAATTTCCACACCACTGATATTTCGAAGGGTCTCGATAATCCCTTCCGTTTCTTCCATCAGTGCACCGGTTTTCTGCAGCATCTTCTGGGTCACATATGCGATATCAGCCTTACCGCCGCAAACCATTTCTATGGTGCCTATTACTTCGTTCATGATCTTCAGTTTTTCATGGCGAATATTCTGATAGACCTCAACGCTGATTTTTTCAAGATCAATTCCGATTTCAAAGAGTTCTGCTGCAATGAGATGGGTTGTCTTGGTCGTATTGGTATACTGAAAGTTTCCCGTATCCGTTGTGATTGCCGTGTAAATTGCTTCTGCCATCTCCACGTCGACTTCCACACCCATCTCGTTGATGAGATGAAAGACGATTTCACCGGTAGCCGCAATGTTTTCATCGATATAGTTCAATTCAGCAAAGAAATTATTCGTTCTGTGGTGATCCAAGCAAATACTTCTCTTTCCCATCAGAAACTTGTCCTTTCGCTTGAAGAAGCGTTCGATATCACTGCAATCTACAGAGATAGAAATATCAGGACGATCAATGATTTCCTGGTCGTAGGTGCAATAATCCTTTTCCAGAAATGTTAAATATCCGGGGATATCGTCCTCAATAAGGATGTAAGCTTGCTTCCCCAATTTTCTGAGCGCAATGCACAGTGCGATTGAAGAGCCTAAAGTATCCCCATCCATAATGACATGGGGATACAATAAAACGGTATTAGCTTTTTTCAGTTCAGCTGCGATCTGATTCAGTGTGTTTTTCATCATTTTCTTCATCCGCTTTTTCTATACCAAGATTGTCGATCAACTTGGAGATATGTCTTCCATATTCCAAAGAAGTATCGAATTTGAACAACAGGTCTGGTACATGACGCAGCTTGACCTGCTTGCCAATCTCCCTGCGGATCAATCCTTTCGCGCTCTTAAATGCTGCCAGAACCTCATCCTTTTTCTCACCGCTGGTTTCTTCTGATGGCTTGCTGCCCAGAACTGTAATGTATACCGTAGCATAACTGCCGTCCTCTGTCACCTCCACTGCGGAAATGCTTACCATTCCCGAAAGTCTTGGATCTTTGATCTCCCGAAGAAGAAGATCGCTCACAATTCTTCTGATCTCTTCTCCCAAACGGCCTGATCGATATCCTTTTCCCATTTGCGCTCCTTTTAACTTTTGTCCGGTTTCGTTATTTTCTCTCTATTTGCTCCATCTTGAACGCCTCAATGATATCGCCTTCCTTGATGTCATTGTAATTTTCGATGCCGATACCGCACTCATATCCATGATTCACTTCTTTCACGTCATCTTTGAATCTCTTCAAGGATGAAATTTTGCCCTCATGAATAACGATACCGTCTCTTACAAGTCTAATCTCAGCGTTTCTCAGCACCTTTCCTTCCAGTACATATGCACCGCCAATGATGCCTACGCCGGGAACCTTAAAGGTGTTTCTGATTTCTATCTTGCCCAGAACCACTTCTTTAAATACCGGATCGAGCATTCCCTTCATGGCTGATTCCACTTCGTCGATGGCATCATAGATGACCCTGTAAGTTCTGATTTCGACCTTTTCTCTTTCCGCGAGGCTGGTGATCGCAGTACTCGGTCTTACATTGAATGCAATGACGATCGCACCGGAAGTATTTGCCAGCATGATGTCAGATTCCGTAACAGTACCTACACCGGTATGAATTATTTTAACCTTAACGTTTTCATTCTTTAATTTTTCCAGCGACTGGGTCAATGCTCCCACAGAGCCCTGAACGTCACCCTTGATAATGAGATTCAGTTCTTTGACTTCGCCTTCCTGAATTTGACTGAAGAGCTGTTCCAGCGTTATGCTTGAATTTCTGGCCATAACCTCTTCTCTCAGCTTGGATTTACGGTTTTCCGCGATTTCTCTGGCAACTTTATCTTCTTTGACCGCATTAAATTCATCGCCTGCCTCAGGAACTTCTGTAAGACCGAGGATTTCCACAGCTGTAGCCGGACCGGCCTTTCTGATGGCATCGCCTTTGAAATTGGTCATGGCTTTGATTCTGCCGGAGCTGGTTCCTGCTACAACGCTCATGCCCGCCTGCAGCGTACCGTTGAGCACCAGAAGAGTTGCAACCGGTCCTCTTGTTTTATCCAGTCTTGCTTCGATAACGGAACCCATAGCCAGACGATTTGGATTCGCCTTTAATTCCAGAACCTCCGCCTGAAGCAGAATCATCTCAAGAAGGGTATCGATTCCTTCTCCTGTCTTTGCAGAAACTGGCACGCATATAATATCTCCGCCCCATTCTTCGATGAGAAGGTTATGCTCTGTCAAATCCTGTTTGACTCGTGTCGGATCTGCTCCCGGTTTATCCATCTTGTTGATTGCTACGATAATAGGAACACCGGCAGCCTTAGCATGGCTGATGGCTTCAACCGTCTGAGGCTTAACGCTGTCATCCGCTGCAACCACAAGGACTGCAATATCCGTCACATGGGCGCCACGCGCTCTCATAGCGGTAAAAGCTTCGTGTCCCGGTGTATCGAGGAACACAATTTTCTGTCCGTTGGCATATACTTCGGATGCACCGATATGCTGGGTGATCCCGCCTGACTCAGAAGCCGTAACGTTGGTTTTTCTGATGGCATCCAGAAGTGATGTCTTACCGTGGTCAACATGGCCCATTACGGTAATGATCGGAGGTCTCGATTTCAGATCTTCATCTTGATCTTTAAATAATTCCAGGCCCTCTTCTACGATCTCTTCTTCAACTTTGCCCACCACAATATTGACTCCAAGCTCAGAGCCAAGAATCACAACGGTATCTTCATCTATATTTTGGTTGATATTTGCCATAATTCCAAGCTTCATCAGCGCCATGATGACCTGTGAAGTAGACTTTTCAATCTGATCTGCAAGACCTGCAACAGTTATCGGAACATTGATAATCTTTGTTCCTGGTGGCAGTTCAGCCAGATTGATTTCAGGCTCTACCGGCTTTGGAGCCGGCTTTGGACGAGGTTTTGATCTCTGTGCAGGTCTCTGCAGGTTTGGTCTCTGTTGGTTGTTGTTGGGCCTTTGCTGATTTCCTCCCTGAGTAGATCTCTGCTGATTCGTCTGAGTACCGGGTTTTTGTCTTGGATTCTGGGCTCTCTGATCCGGTCTTTGCTCCCTGTTGTCCGGTCTGCTGTCTGATCTTTGATCAGTTCTGGGCTGGAATTGTCTCGATTCACCTGGTTTGTTATGGTGATCTCTCTGCTCTCCGGTTCTAGGACGCTGCGCGTTTCTGTCATCGGATGATCTGTTTTGATCAGATTGCTGACCGTAGGATGGTCTCTGCTGACCACCATAGGAAGGTCTCTGCTGTCCGTACTGTCCGGATTGTGCCGGTCTTTGGTTCTGTCCGGAATAATTCTGCGAGGATCTTTGCTGACCCTGTTGTCCAGACTGATTCGACTGGTTATACTGACCCTGTTGGCCCTGCTGTGCCGGTCTTTGCTGCTGATATCCACCAGAAGGCCTCTGTGCCTGAGAATTATTCTGCCCAGGTCTTTGAGCCTGAGAATACCCCTGATTCGGCCTCTGTGTCTGAGGATTATTCCCCTGAGCAGGCCGCTGGGCCTGATTATTTTGTGCAGGCCTTTGCTGCTGATGCTGCGCCGGTCTGTTGTTTCCCTGGTTTTGAGTTTGATGATTTCGATCCTGTTGCTGCACCCCATGTGACTGGGTTTGATTGGATTGTGGAGCTCTTTGCTGTGGCTGCTGATGCTGCGACTGCTGATGCTGCTGATGTGATGGTTGCGGCTGCTGCGTTTGCTGCTGCGGCTGTGTTGGTCTTGCTCCGGCGGGTTTTTGCGCAGCTTTGGATTCAGGGCTGGCACTTGGATGCGCGGCTGCTTTTACAACCACCTTTACTTCTTCCTTATCCTGTACCTCGGTCTTTTTGGGCGCAGCCTTGACGATTTTCGTTTCCGAGCCGCTTTTCCCCCTTAATACTGTATTTTTGATCGCAATTACGTCCATATCGGATAACACGCTCATATGGCTTTTGGCATCAATCCCCATGGTATTGATTTTATCCAACATATCTTTACTGCTCATATTCAGTTCTTTCGCTAGTTCATGTATTTTCATACTGGACATTCGAACACCTCCATTCTCTTATTACGCATTCCTGAAAATTTTCGAATGTGGAAAATTTCCTTATTTCTGCGTTCTTAACGAGGCAGCTGTTGATTTCCCCTCGCTATTTTCCGTCAATTTCTTTCATGATCGCCTCTGCAAAATTCCCATCGGTAATGCCGAAAATTCCTCTGTCCTGGTTTCCCGTAATCTGTGACAGTTCTTCAGAGTGACCATAAACCCTTACAGGTACGCCGCTCTCATCTGCCACTCTGGACAGTTTCTTAACCGTATTCTCGGACAAGTCCTCTGCGAAAATTAATAGTTTCAGCTTTCGATGCTTGATGGCATGCAGGCAGGATTGATAGCCTGATACCAAGTTTTTCGATTTGGCAGCGAAACCCAGATAGCTATCAACCTTTTTTCTCATGTTCCGCTAGCTCCTTGAATAAATTGTCCAGCTCTGCTTCTCCTATTTCTATCTCGAGGCCCCTGCTGACGGCTTTTCGTTTTCTTGCCTTCGTAAAACACTCTGTATTGGGGCATAAATAAATGCCTCTTCCGTTTGCCTTACCGGTCAAATCTATTTTGGGACCGCCGTCCGCAGCAACGATTCGAATCAATTCTCGTTTCGGTTTTGATTCCATGCACCCAACACACCTGCGCATTGGGACCTTTTTCGTTTTCATAGAAACACCCCCTTATCTATCTGTATCTCTGCCTGCTACTTCAGACAAGTTTATTTTACCCGGGCTTTGGCTATGATTAAGACTTATTCCACTTCAACGATTTCGTAATCGTCATCTTCCAGAATCAGATCTTCTCCGGTTTCTTCCCATTCCTCATAACCATCTTCAGTCTCAAAACTCTCCAAATCGGCATTGTCGTCAAACTCGCTTTCATCGGGGAAGAATTGAGTATGGCTTTTAATATCAATTTTCCACCCGCACAGTTTGGCAGCCAATCTTACATTCTGCCCTTCCTTGCCGATGGCTAGAGATAATTGATAATCCGGTACGATAACGGTGGCTGATTTTCCTTCTTCGTTGACAATTACCTTCTCAACTTTAGCCGGGCTCAGCGCACTGCTGATGAGTTTTTCCGGATTTTCACTCCAATTGATAATATCTATTTTCTCACCAAAGAGTTCATCCACAATGGTCTGAACTCTGGTTCCTCTTGAACCAACACAAGCACCTACAGGATCTACATTTTCATCTGCCGTATAGACCGCCATCTTGGTTCTGGAACCAGCTTCTCTTGATATGCTCTTTATTTCAACAATTCCATCTTGTATTTCAGGAACCTCAAGTTCAAACAGTCTCTTTACAAGTCCCGGATGGGATCTGGAAAGATAGACCTGTGGCCCTTTTGTGGTCTTCTTTACATCCATGATGTAAACCTTGATTCTGCTGTTGATCAAATATTTCTCTCCGGGAACCTGCTCTGTGGCAGCCAGAATTCCTTCTGTTTTTCCCATATTGATAAACACAGTATCATTGCTTACTCTCTGAATAATTCCGTTCACAATCTCTGATTGCCGGTTGGAATAGTCGTCATAAATTAAGCCGCGTTCCGCTTCTCTGATTCGTTGTACTACAACCTGTTTCGCGGTTTGAGCGGCAATTCTTCCAAAGTCCCTGGGAGTGACCTGCTTTTCAATTACATCACCAACCTCGTATTTGGGATCGATCTCCCGGGCTTCCTCGATGGAAACCTCTACGAAGGGATCTCCCACCACCTCTACGATATCCTTTCTCATAAAGACATCAATATCACCGGTGTCTCTGTCAATATTTACTCTGACATTCTGAGAGGTTCCGTAGTTTTTCTTGTATGCAGACACAAGGGCAGATTCGATGGCTTCAATCAAAAGGTCTTTGGAGATTTCTTTTTCCTTTTCTAATTCCTCAACTGCCTTAATAAATTCTCTGTTCATTATGACTCAACTATCCTCCTTAAAACAATACAGCAAGCTTTGTCTTTGCCACTTTTTCCATTGGAATTTCAATTCTGGCTTCTTTTTCATCCAGAATAACCAAGTTCCCGTCCTGCAAGCCTTCCAGCTTACCAAAGAACGTCTTTTTACCATTGAAACCCTGATATAGGGTAATATCCACAAAACGGCCCGCATAGCGGACATAATCGCTGTCTTTAATCAGTGCCCGATCCATCCCCGGTGAGGAGACCTCCAGGTAATAATTTTGCTCAATTGGATCCAGGGAATCCAGCTTCTCACTGAGATATCTGCTTACCTTCTCGCAGTCATCCGTTCCGATGCCTTCGTCCGAATTCTCTGCCCGGTCAATATAGACCCTTAGGAACCAGTCCTTGCCTTCTTTTACGAATTCGACGTTGTACAGTTCGTATCCGTTCGTTTTTAGAAACTCTGACAATTCTTCCGTTATCAGTTCTTTAATCTTGTTTTTTGCCATTGTAACTCCTTTGAACGGACTGCTCCGTTCTCCCCTGAATTTGACGCCTTAACGCGTAATTTGTCTTTCTTTCTCTTCACAAAAGTGAAAGAGTGGGATTGCCCACTCTTTTGCATTTACAAGTCAAGTTTTCTACTACTTTTTTACAATAGCACAAAAACCTTGGTATTGCAAGCCTTTTCTAGAAAAAAGTAATCAAATTCACCTGAATTCAGCAGATATTGCTGATTAAAAAAGGCAAAGCTGATCCGATTCCGGAATGTCAGAAAGAACCCCGTGATTGGTCAATGCTTCGATGGCGGTTTTGTTTACTTTTGCCCTGTTTCGCATGTCATCTACGGAAATGAACGGCTTCTTTTCATATTCCGCGACGATGGACTTGGCTGCACTTTCTCCCACTCCAGAGAGTGCTACAAAGGGCAGCAGCGCTTTTCCATCCACCACAAGGAAGCGTGTTGCATGAGATTTACCAATTTCCGCCGGTGAAAATTCGTAGCCTCTGGAATACATCTCGTATGCGATTTCCAGAACGGTGACCTCATCTTCTTCCTTTTTTGTAGCATTTTTTCCTTTTGCCTCGATGAGCTCGATCTTATTCATGATGGCTCTGGCGCCTTTCAGTATGGTATCAGCGTCAAATTCACTCACCTTCGTTGTAAAGAGGACGCAGTAAAATTCTACCGGATGGTAGACCTTATAATAAGCGATTCGATAGGACATCATAACGTAGGCCACCGCATGGGCCTTAGGGAACATGTATTTGATCCTTCGACAGGATTCAATATACCATTCCGGAACGTTGTTCTCTGCCATCAGATCCGCTTCTTCCTGGGTGATGCCCTTTCCTTTTCTGACGTTTTCCATGATCTTGAATGCCGTTTTGTTCGGCAGACCTTTCAAAATCAGATAGTTCATGATGTCGTCTCGGGTGGAAATCGCATCCTTCATGGTGGCAAGACCGCTCTTGATAAACTCCTGCGCATTGTTAATCCATACATCGGTTCCGTGTGAAAAGCCGGAAATACGAACCAGATCAGCAAACATAGAAGGCTTTGTATCATCCAGCATCTGTCTAACAAACTTCGTACCGAATTCTGGGATACCATAACTCCCATGGGTAAATTTATAGTCAGGGTCCTTAATGTCAAGACCTTCAATTCCATTGAACAAGCTGTCTACCTTCGGGTCCTTCAATGGCACCAAAAGCGGATCCACACCCGTCATATCCTGAAGCTGCCGGATCATGGACGGTACGTCGTGGCCGAGGATATCAAGCTTCAGCAGGTTTTCATCGATCGAATGATAGTCAAAATGCGTTGTTATGATATCCGTTGTCATGTCGTTTGCCGGATGCTGAACGGGGCAGAATTCAAAGATTTCGTGGCCCCTGGGAACGATGATAATTCCTCCAGGATGCTGACCTGTGGTTCTTCGCACGCCGGTGCAGCATTCCGTCAATCGGTCTGCTTCCCATTTGTTCACCGGCTGCTGACGTTCTTCAAAGTACTTCATGACAAATCCATACGCAGTTTTTGATGCGACGGTGCCGATGGTTCCTGCACGGAATACGTTTTCTCTCCCAAAGATATCTTCCACATATTTATGGGCAACGGGCTGATATTCTCCCGCAAAATTCAAGTCGATATCGGGTTCCTTATCCCCTTCAAAGCCAAGAAACACTTCGAATGGAATACTGAAACCGTCCTTTTTATACAGGGTACCACATTTCGGACAGTTTTTATCCGGCATGTCAATACCGCAGTCATAGCTTCCATCGGTAATAAACTCTGAGTTTTTGCATTCCGAATTGGGGCATATGTAGTGGGGTGCCAGCGGATTTACCTCGGTGATTCCGCCCATGGTAGCTGCGAAAGAGGAGCCTACCGAGCCTCGGGAGCCTACCAGATATCCGTCGGAAAGAGATTTCTGTACCAGCATCTCCGCTGAGACGTACATGACGGCGTAACCGTTATTGATGATAGAATCCAGTTCTCGATCCAGACGTTTTTGGACCAGCTCCGGCAGCGGATTCCCGTAGATTCCCCACGCGGTTTCCATGCACCGCGTTCTGAGGCGATCTTCTGCTCCGTCAATCTTCGGCGGGAATTTCCCACTGGGAACAGGCACTACTTTTTCCACCATATCCGCGATCCTGTTGGTTGCTTCAATTACAACCTCTCTAGCAGTTTCCTCACCCAGATAATCAAATTCTTCCAGCATCTCCTGTGTGGTCCTCATATGGAGTCCTTTATCACCTTCGATGTCTTTAAATCCCTGCCCTGCCATTAGGATCTTTCTGTAAAGAGCTTCTTCGGGATTGGAATAATGTGCGTCGCAGGTAGCTGCTACGGTCTTTCCCAGCTTCCTACCAAGATCAATGATCTTTCGGTTGATATCCTTCAGCGCCTCTCGATCGGGAACGGTGCCGTTATCAATGAGAAACTGATTATTCACAAGAGGCTGGATTTCAAGATAATCATAGTACTCTGCGATTCGAACAATCTCTTCCTCTGATTTTTTATGCAGGATGCTCCGGTAAACCTCACCCGCTTCGCATGCTGATCCAATGATCAAGCCCTCTCTGTGGGCCGTTAGTACAGACTTGGGAATTCTGGGTCTCTTATAGAAATATTCCAGATGAGAGATCGAAACCAGCTTGTAAAGATTTTTCAATCCCTCCTGGGTTTGAGCGAGCAATATGATATGGTATGTATTTTTAGACTTATAGTCAATGGTTCCGTCTGCATCATTGGAGTCATCATAGAGATAACCCTCAAGGCCGAAGATCAGTTTGATATCCAGTTTCCCGTATTTCACGGTCTTTGCCGCATCTGGGAACGCTTGTACCACTCCGTGATCCGTGATGGCGATTGCCTTCTGACCCCACTTGGCGGCTGTTTTGATCATTCCGCCGATCTCATTCAGGCCGTCCATGGCACTCATCTTCGTGTGAGCATGAAGCTCTACACGCTTCTTTTCGCTGTGATCCTTCCGCCCTTCTTTTTCGGTTTTTTCAATATCCTTCCCCATGACGACCAGAATATTCTCAAAGGTGTCAAACTCTGCATTGCCGCGAATCTTGACGTAATCTCCAGATTTCAGATTCTCATCAATTTCCGTCCATTTTTCCTCAGAGCAAAAGAGCTTAACACACATGGAGGTGACTTTGTCAGTGACCAGAAGGGTAACCAGTTTCTTATTATTCTTTATGGTTCTGGACTCTTTACGAAATAGCATCCCCTCAATGGTGACCTGTCCGCTGTCCACGGTAATACTGGACATGGGGACTGGCGATTCATTGATATTCTTTCCCAGAATGCGGTTTCCCACCATGGGTTCTTCCTTTTCTCTCCGTTTCCATTTCTCCCCGCCCTTGTTAAAGCCGCCGCCGTTTCCGCCATTGCTTCCGGGTGATTTCCCACCGAAAGCACCGCCTGCTCCGTTTCCGCCAGAGCCGCCGGAACCGCCTGATGCGGCAGCCTGTTTCAGGGCTTTTGTGGCTTCTTCCAGCTCCTTTTCAGCCTGCAAAGCACGTTCCTTTGCGGTTTCCTTATAATTGTCCTTGTGATTTTCAAACACCACACTCGTTACGATTCCAAAATCCCGCTTGAGGTACTGCTCAAAATGATGGGCAACCTTGTCGTTGAGTTCACTTACAGCCACTGCACCAAGCGCCATAATCGTGAGCTGTCCCCCTTCAATCTGGAACTCCTTTGGAAAGATCGTCTTTGTGATGGCGGCATAGCTGCCATTGATTTCATGGATCATATGCTCAATGTAATGCTTGAGGATCTCCTGTTCGCTCAGAATCACATTCTCATAGATGAAATTGAGCTTCACACCGTTCAATCCCGGAATCTGACTTCTTACCAGATCACTGATACGCTCAGCATCCGAAAATGGTATTACAAAATTAAGCTGTATATCCAGAGAAAGGACAGCCGTTTCTTTCGAAACAACTGCCTTTCCAATGGAAAAGATATAGCTTTCTTTGGGATGCTTGCCGATTTTATTCCAGTTGATTGTGTTTTCT
This sequence comes from Clostridiales bacterium, assembly GCA_015243575.1. Classification (NCBI taxonomy): domain Bacteria; kingdom Bacillati; phylum Bacillota; class Clostridia; order Peptostreptococcales; family Anaerovoracaceae; genus Anoxybacterium; species Anoxybacterium hadale. The sequence continues at coordinate 905,471 of CP042469.1, read as the reverse complement.
ATTAACGATTTCAATGATAGCCTCCGTAAATGCCTCGTTCTATTTTTTTCTTGCCAATCGAGAAATTTTCTCGACCTTCTTTGCACCTTTCATTCAATCAGCGTTCCTTAGAATCCTCTTTTATGAGTTCTGTCAGAGAGGACGCAAGACCCGCAAGGCCCTGTATTTCCGACGGAATAATGATCTTTGTTGCTTTTCCGTCCGCAGCCTTACCAAAGGCCTCCAGACTCTTCAGCGCAATTACAGGCTGAGTGGGGCTGGATTCCACAAGCATCTTAATTCCGTCTGCAGTTGCCTGCTGCACCAGCAAAATTGCCTGAGCATGACCCTCAGCTTCTCTGATTTGCGCTTCTTTCTTTGCTTCTGCCGAAAGAATCGTTGCTTCCTTATTTGCCTGTGCATTTAAAATCTGAGATTGTTTATTTCCCTCAGCAATTAATATGGCCGACGTTTTTTCTCCCTCAGCCCTCAGGATAGCTTCTCGCCGTTCTCTTTCCGCTCTCATCTGCTTTTCCATGGCCTGCTGAATATCTCTTGGCGGAACAATATTTTTAACTTCAACCCGGTTAATCTTAATGCCCCATGGGTCGGTGGCTTCATCAAGCACAAGGCGGATCTTGGTATTGATATGCTCTCTGCTTGTTAATGATTCATCCAGCTCCAGATCACCAATGATGTTTCTCAGCGTCGTAGCCGTCAGATTTTCAATAGCTGACATAGGATTTTCTACGCCATATGCGTAAAGCTTTGGATCAGTGATCTGAAAATAGATCACCGTATCAATTTCCATGGTAACATTATCTTTTGTGATTACTGGCTGAGGGGGAAAGTCTATGACATGCTCCTTTAATGAAACCTTTCGAGAGATTTTATCAATGAGCGGAATTTTTATATGCAGTCCCACCTGCCAGGTGACGTGATAAGCTCCCAGTCTCTCCACCACATAGGCTCTTGCCTGAGGCACAATCCTGATATTGGTCACTACAAGAAAGATAGCAATAGCGATCAACAGAAAAATGGTTAAAACAGGAACAATATTCATTTTTCTTCTCCTTTCACTTTCTCAACAACAAGTTTTACGCCTTCAACCCGAACAACGATTGCCAGCTCATTTTTCTCCAGAATTTCGCTTTCCTGCTCGGTCACCGCTGTCCATACGAGACCGTTCAGTCTTGCCTGTCCTGGATGATACGGTTTTATGGTCTCCATCACGAGCGCTGTCTTTCCGATCAATTGTTCAATGTTGTTTTTTTCATGACCGACCTTCAGCCGCTTTTCTGCAAGAGGCCTTGTAAAGTAAAGCAGGATGACGGATACAATCAGAAAAACTGCCACCTGAAGGATTAAGGGTCCTCCAATCAACGCGATGATACAAGCTGCAACGCCTCCCACTGTAAACCAAATTGTCGTCAGTCCCATGGTTAAGCCTTCAATGACAGCAAAAATCACCGCGATCATGACCCAGATCAACGGCTGTGACATTTCAAGTCCCGGAATCATTCCCATACCCCCTTTCTTCGGAAACACTGAATTTATTTTATCCTAAACCAATATTTTTTCTTCTTCTATATACAGGATTAATTCTTTTGCAATATCTTCCTCTGGCACAGTTTTTATGATGTTTCCGTCCTTAAAAATCAGTCCCTTGCCTTTGCCGCACGCAACTCCAAAATCCGCTTCTCGAGCCTCTCCTGGCCCATTCACTTCGCAGCCCATTACTGCAACGGTAAAGGATGGGATTTGCTTCTCTTTCATTTTATCTTCAATGGGCTTCAGTGCCGTTTCGACATCCGACGTGATCTTCGCCAAATCGACTCCGCATCGTCCGCAGGTCGGGCAGGATACAAACCTTATGGAACTGCTTCTCAAATCCAGTGCCTTCAATATTTCTATAGCAAAGAGTACCTCATTTACCGGATCACCCGTTAGGGAAACCCGGACGGTGTCTCCGATTCCATCCAGCAGCAATGCACCGATGCCTAAAGCGGATTTTGCCTTTCCGCTTTCCAGCGTTCCTGCTTCGGTGATTCCGATATGAAGGGGATAGTCTGTTTTCTCATGGATGATTTTATGCGCTGCGTAGTTCAGCCTGACATCCGAGGCTTTCAAGGACAAGATGAGATCGGAAAATCCCATTTCTTCAACCAAGACTGCATTCCTGAGTGCACTTTCAGCAAGTCCTTCTGCTGTAACTCCGCCGTATTGTTCCAGAATGTCTTTTTCAAGGGAACCGGAATTTACTCCGATCCGAATGGGAATCTCACGTTCCTTGGCTGCATCAACAACAGCCTTAACCCTGTCTCTGCTGCCAATATTGCCCGGGTTGATTCTTACCTTATCCGCTCCATTTTTGATTGCTTCCAAAGCCAGACGATAGTCAAAATGGATATCTGCTACGAGGGGTATCCCTACTTTTTTTTTAATTTCACCGAACGCTTCTGCCGCTTCCATATCAGGGATGGCACAACGCACGATATCACAGCCTGCACTGACAAGTTTTTGAATCTGTTCTACAGTGGCTGTGATATTTCTAGTATCCGTATTTGTCATGGACTGAATGGAAACGGGAGCGCCTCCTCCGATGAGGATGCCCCCGCAGTTAATCTGTCTGCTCATAAGAAAAACCTTCCTATGTCCTGATAGGTAATATAAATCATCAAGCCAAACAATAGGATCAGTCCTATAAAGTGAATTCTTCCTTCGGTTTCATCCGTTACCGCTTTACCGGTAAAGAGTCTGATTACCATAAATAGGAGTCTTCCTCCATCGAGTGCAGGGAACGGAAGCATATTGACGATGGCAAGATTCAGACTGATGAGTGCTGTAAGCTGTGCAAGATAAAGCATTCCGAGTTTTGCAGAATCCCCCACCATATAAACGATCCCCACAGGACCAGTCAATGACTTGGTTGAGACCTCACCCGTAAAGAGCTGGCCGATGACCTCTACCATTTTGACTCCCATTTCTACCGTGCTGGAAGCTCCGAATATCAACGCCTTACCCGGGTTTTTCGTATACTCGGGTCCAATTCCAATCATTCTTCTGCCTTCATCAGATTTGACGACCCCAACGGAAAATGTCTGCATCGATCCGTCTCTTTCTATAATGACGCGGAGAGTATCAGCGGTACTCTTTCCGATGGTGTTGGTGATATCCTCCCATTCTTTGATCTTCGTATTTTCTATTTGTACAATCCTGTCGCCGGGCAGCAGTCCTGCTTGGGCTGCCGGAAGATCAGGTGATAAATCCTTGATAATATTGGTGGGCATTCCTACTGATAAGAAAACCATCGAAATAATCACAATGGCAAGAAGCAGGTTCATCACAGACCCAGCTACCACTACCAGCGCTTTCGCCAGAAAGGATTTGTTGTTAAAGGCGGCAGAATCATTGGATTCTTCATCCTCGCCCTCCATCTTACAATAACCGCCAATAGGAAGTGCCCTCAGCGAATATTCCGTATCCCCTTTTTTAAAATGGAACAGAAGCGGTCCCATGCCTAGTGCAAATTCATTAACCCGTATCCCCACCGCTTTTGCCGATAAGAAATGTCCCAGCTCGTGAATGAAAATTAACAGACAAAAAATTAACAACGCATATATGATCATCATAATTTTAAATCCCCCCTGATTTTCTGATCAATATCCAATATATCCTCTAAACCGGGATGATATACCGGTTTGTGTTCTTCCAATACCCTCTCAATCGTCTTTTGTATGTCCAAAAATCTGATACGGCCCTCAAGGAACCATTGTACCAATACTTCATTTGCCGCATTTAAAACCACTGGATAGCTTCCACCTGCGCGAATTGCTTCGTAGGCAAGGGATAGGCATCGAAAGGTTTCCATATCCGGCTTTTCAAAATTAAGTTCGCCCGTTTCTAAGAAATTTATTCCCTGATACTCATTTTTGATCCGCTCAGGATAAGTCAGCGCATAGCTGACAGGAATTCTCATATCTGGAACACCAAGCTGAGCAATGATAGAATGATCACAGTATTCCACCATGGAATGAATGATGCTCTGTGGGTGAACCACAACTTCAATCATGTCTACAGGAACATTAAAAAGCCATCTGGCCTCAATTACTTCTAGCCCCTTGTTCATCAGGGTTGCCGAATCGATGGTAATTTTGCTTCCCATACTCCATTTCGGATGTTTTAGTGCCTGGGCCAGCGTCACTTTTTCAAGCTGCTCTAACTGATATCCACGAAATGGACCACCTGAAGCAGTCAGTATAATCCGATTTAATGCTTTGGCATCATTCCCCTGTAATGCTTGAAAGATCGCACTATGTTCGCTGTCCACCGGCAGAAGCTGTACATTGTTTTTCTTAACAGCATCCATAATCACTTCGCCACCGGCTACCAAGGTTTCCTTATTAGCAAAAGCAATATCTTTGCCTGCCTCAATCGCACAATACGTAGGCAGCAGCCCCATCATACCGCTGAGAGAATTTACAACCGTATCGCTGTCACTTTTTGAGGCAGCAGCAATCAGACCTTCCATACCATACAAAAACTCTGTCCCGGGAAATTCTCTTCCCAAATCCATTGCGTCATCTTCGAAGGACACAACAGCAAGCTGCGGCTGGTGCTTTCTGATTTGTTCTCTTAGCAGTTCTACGTTGGCTCCACAGGAAAGGACAGTCACTGTAAACCTGTCCGGATTACTCTCTATAAAATCCAAAGTCTGAGTTCCAACGGATCCGGTGGACCCCAGAATGGCTATTTTTTTCATAAATTCCTCCAAAGATTTGGGTTATGTATCTGCACTGCTTTTATCCCGCTCCCCAAAACGAATGATTATTTAAATTAAAGTACGGATTGTGATATAACCAGTACGATATAATAATAAACCATAGGTGCCGTGAAGAGCACGCTGTCAAAGCGATCCAGTATACCGCCGTGACCGGGAATCAGGTTCCCAAAGTCTTTAATACCCATTTTTCTCTTGAATATAGATGCAGTAAGATCTCCTAGTTGAGAAATGATACCACCCAGAATACCGATGATAATACAATGAATGAATAGCTGCGGTATGACAAAGTATCCGAATATTCCGCAGAACAAAACACTGCCAACGATCCCTCCAACGGAGCCCTCTATGGTTTTTTTCGGGCTGATTTTGGGAGCAAGCTTGTGTCTGCCAAAAGCATAGCCTGCAAAGTAAGCCATGGAATCCGTACCAAAAGCGGTAATAAAGATCAACCAGACCAGAATACCATATTCACCGGTTTGGTCCACCAACGTGACGTGGAAGGACAAAAATACCACGTAAAAGATGCCTGTCAAAGTCGCCATTGCATCATTCAGTTCCCGGTTCTCAATATTGAACAGATAAATCAGGCTCAATATAACCACCGCAAAAAGCCAAAACATATAGTAATGGATTTCATCCGGAGCAAATAAATTGACGGCATATAGACCTAATATACTGAGATTTGCTACTCGATAAGAGGGTTTGATGTTGATTTTCTCAAAACCCTGATAGAATTCTCTGACCCCCATTACCCCAATAATAAAACAGGCAATCAGCAGCGGTCTTCCCCCAAAGACCACTAGTGTCAATAGCGGCAGCATGATCACTGCCGATAAAATTCGCGTTTTCATTGAGTATTTCACCTGCCCCCGAACCGTCTCTTGCGGCTCTGATAGATTTCTATGGCCTTCTCAAACTCATTACGGTTAAAATCTGGCCACAGTACATCTGTAAATACGAATTCGCTGTAAGCGCATTGCCATAAAAGATAGTTACTCAATCTTATTTCACCGCTTGTTCTTAATATGATGTCCGGATCAGGTATACCGGCGGTATACAGGTTTTCCGAAATCTTATCTTCGGTGATTTCTTCTGCTTTTAAGGTTCCATTTTCGATTTGTGCAGCCAATTTCTTTACAGATCTGAGAATTTCATCTCTTCCCCCATAATTCAATGCGATGTTAAACTGCAAGCCAGAATTGTTCCTCGTCGTTTCCAATGATCGCTCCAGGCTTTTTACCGCATCTTTAGGCAGCTGCTCATAATCTCCCAAAATATTTACTCTCACATTGTTTTCATGCAACTCTCTGAGTTCTTTTTCGATGTAAATAATGATCAGCTTGAAGATTCCGCTGACCTCCTCCACGGACCGCTTCCAGTTTTCTGTAGAAAACGCATAAACAGTCAAATGTTTTAGCCCCAGTGAAGATGAAGCTTTGACTATTTCCTTTAAAGCAAGCATTCCCGCATTATGTCCTGCCATACGCGGCAGATTTTTTCCCTGAGCCCAACGACCGTTACCATCCATAATAACAGCAACATGCGCTGGCATTCTATTTAAATCAATCATATCCTGCACACCGTCAAAATTATGTTTTGCTGTTCCTTAAGCAGGCTCTCACCTCTGTCAGGAAGCTTGATTCGAATCACACGGAATTCTCCGCTGTCCAATTCTTTCCTAGGCGGTTTTGTCTCCGCAATAATAAAAGCTAGCCCTTCTGACTCCAGAAGGGCCGCTGCATCATGAAGCTCCATACCTAAAACGTCAGGAAATTCATTCAATGGCTAGACCTCCATGATTTCCTTTTCTTTATCTACAACGATCTGATCGATGTCTTTAATGCATTTGTCAATCTTTTTCTGAACTTCATCCAGAGACTTCTTCAAATCATCCTCGGTAATTTCACCGGCTTTTTCCTGTTTCTTCAGTTCGTCGTTCGCATCGCGTCTTTCGTTTCTGATGGCGACCTTGGAATCTTCACCGTATTTCTTTACCACTTTAATGAGGTCTTTTCTTCTTTCTTCTGTAACAGGCGGTATCACAAGTCGGATCACCTTACCGTCATTGGATGGATTGATTCCCAGATTTGCGACATTGATCGCTTTCTCAATATCGTGAATGCACTTTGGATCAAATGGAGAGATCATCAAAGTTCTTGGATCCGGTACGGATATATTTGAAAGGTTTTTCAGAGGCGAGGGACTCCCGTAATATTCCACAACGATCTTGTCCAAAAGTGCCGGATTTGCTCTGCCCGCTCTGACGGTATTTAATTCTTCTTTTAATACTGATATACTCTTCTTCATTTTGTCGTCAAGATTTTTTTGTACATCAACACTCATAATTTCATCCTCCGAATTTATTTTTATTTTTTACTTAGGGACGTGTCCATTGGATAAGCCTGATCCCTGGGTGCTGTTGTTATGATATTATCGTGCCAATTTTCTCACCGTATATGGCCTTGATTACGTTATTTGGTTCAGATAGACCAAATACGTGAATCGGTATGTTATTGTCCATGCAAAGAGATGCTGCAGTGGAATCCATAACACCAAGTCCTTTTTCAAGAACCTCTTTATGGGTAAGCGCATCATATCGAACCGCATCCGGATTTGTTTCCGGATCATCGGAATAAACCGCATCAACCTTCTTTGCCAGCAGGATAATATCGGCTTCAATTTCCGCAGCCCGAAGTGCTGCAGTCGTATCTGTGGAAAAGAACGGATTTCCTGTTCCAGCTGCAAATATAACCACCACATTTTTAGAAAGGTGCGCCATAGCGCGTCTTCTGATATACGGCTCGGCAACCTCTTTCATTTCGATTGCGGTTTGAACTCTGGTGGGTATGCCATTTGCTTCAAAGGCATCCTGCAGTGCCAGAGAATTAATGACTGTGGCAAGCATACCCATATAGTCCGCAGTTGCACGATCCATACTTTTACTGGTTCTTCCACGCCAGAAGTTTCCTCCTCCGACGACGACAGCTACCTGAACTCCCAATTCAACAAGCGCCTTTACCTGTTTTGCAACCATGCTTAGCATGTCTTCATTCAGGCCGAATTTTGTTTCACCCGCCAGCGCTTCTCCGCTGATTTTTAATACAATCCGTTTATACTTTGGCTCCATTACCGTGTCCTTTCATGCTTGTTAAAATTCCGCACTGCTGCGTTGCCGGTTCTTTTGTTTTCGCACTCGTACATCTAGGTACGCTTTGCTCAAACTCAATCACCGCGCCTTGCATTGCAATATTTTTCCTGCGCATTTCTTGCAATATTTTCTCGCGCATTCTTTTATGTTTGATCATTTTAAAGGACACTAGAATTTAGTGTCCTTTTATTATACCATATTTTGATTAGTTGTTCATCTGTTTTGCTACTTCTTCGGCAAAATTTTCTTCCTTCTTTTCGATTCCTTCGCCTACTTCGTAACGAACCATTTCAACAACTTTCACCGTCTTGCCAATGGCTTTTGCTGAGTTGTCAATATACTGCTTAACGCTGAGTTCTCCGTCCTTAACGAACTTCTGCTCAACAAGGCAGGTTTCTTTTAGTTCTTTCTTCAATCTTCCGGTTACCATCTTCTCGACGATATCAGCCGGCTTTCCTTCATTCAGTGCTTGCTGTATGAGGATTTTCTTCTCGCTCTCCAGATACTCTGGGTCAACTGCGGATTCATCGATAAACTTCGGATTCATGGATGCAACCTGCATGGCCACGTCTCTTCCCATTGCATGGATTTCATCAACGGATGCTTCTGTTTCAAATCCTACTACAACGCCGATTTTTCCATTACCATGAGTATATCCTACGTAAACAACACCGGGAGCCGCGAATTTCTGAAATCTTCTGATATTCAGATTTTCGCCGATCTTAGCGATCTTTGCATTTAAAGCATCCTGAACACTGCCCTCATCGCCATATGAAAGTGTGAGGAAGGATTCAACACTATCAGAATCACCTTCCAGAACCTTGTCTGCTAATACGTTTACGAATTCAACAAACTCTTCATTCTTTGCAACGAAGTCAGTCTCTGAATTAACTTCAATGGCAGCAGCTGTCTTGCCATCTGCTGCAAAAGCAAGCTTTACCAATCCTTCAGATGCAACTCTTCCAGCTTTTTTAGCAGCCTTTGCCAGACCCTTTTCTCTCAGCAGCTCGATGGCCTTATCCATATCTCCACTTGTTTCAACAAGTACTTTTTTGCAGTCCATCATACCTGCGCCTGTTCTTTCGCGCAGTTCTTTTACTAAACTTGCGGTTACTTCCATTATCCTTCATCCTCCTAACGATTTATATAATTATCATGCTGTGATTTGATCTGAATTATTCCGCAGCTTCTTCGGAAACTTCCGCTGCAGGAGCAGCTTCTTCCGCTTCAGCAAAGCTTTCGCCCTGGTTGGATTCAATGATCGCATCAGCCATTCTTCCGGCAATCAGCTTAACTGCTCTGATTGCATCGTCGTTAGCAGGGATGATATAATCAACATCGTCCGGATCACAGTTTGTATCTACGATACCAATGATCGGAATGCCTAAAATTCTAGCTTCTTTGATAGCAATTCTTTCTTTCTTGGGATCAACTACGAAGATTGCCGCCGGCATACCCTTCATATCTTTAATTCCACCCAGGAACTTTTCAAGCTTTTCCAGTTCAGCCTTCAGCTTGATAACTTCCTTTTTTGTCAGTGCTTCAAAGGTTCCGTCAGTCTCCATGTTTCTGATGTCGTTCAGTCTTTTGATTCTGCTGGAAATTGTCTTGTAGTTGGTCAGCATTCCGCCGAGCCATCTCTCGTTTACAAAGTACATTCCGCATCTCTTTGCTTCGTCTGCAATTGCAGCCTGAGCCTGCTTTTTCGTTCCGACAAACAGAACGGGTCTGCCTGTAGATGCAACTTCCTTCATGAAAGTATACGCTTCATCAATTTTCTTTACTGTCTTCTGAAGGTCGATGATGTAGATTCCGTTTCTTTCTGTGAAGATATAAGGAGCCATTTTAGGGTTCCATCTTCTTGTCTGATGTCCGAAATGCACACCGGCTTCCAGCAACTGTTTCATTGAAATAACAGCCATAATTTTTTACCTCCTGGTTTTTTCCCTCCACCGTACCTTCCTTTTCAATGGCCTTTTTTCAGGCACCCATTTTTAAGTAGTGCGGTGTGTGAATTTGAAATAATCATTGTGAATTGTCCCTTTTGGAGACATATCCTCGAATACTATACACTATTATTATTTGAAAATCAAGGAAAACTTATCGAAATACTGTTGTTAAGACGTTATTTCATCAAAGTTTTCCTACTTTATTGTTTTTTAAGTACCGATTTTATCTTTTCGAACGGATTATTTCATATGATCGATCAGAAACTTGCTATAAAAACTGCGCGTATGTCGAAAGTTATTCTGTCCGACCCGTAAGGTTAATCCACCTTTGAAGTAAACAACACCGTCTTCCATTCTCAAGATTTTGTTGAGATTAACAACGCAGCTTTTGTGGCAGCGATAAAAGTCACCATTCAAATATTTTACCACTTCGTCCAATTTTCCATAAAACCTGTATATCCGGGGGGCCGTATAAATATACACAACCCGAAGCTGGGTCTCAATATATATAATTTCACCAACAGATACTTTTGAGACTTCCTTCCTTGTAATAACTGGAATATAGTATTCCTTGCATAGTTCATTCGCGTTCATTTCGCTCCCTCCCTCTTGCACCGGCGATGCTTTTTCTTAAGCATGATCGGCTGAAAATCATTCTCAGTTTTCTTTGTATATATAATAAGGGGGCAATTTTCTTTAAAATGTTGCAAGAAATTCTATTTTTTTATATTAAATATATATTTTCATCGGGCATCGCTTTAATTTCGATGAAAGCCGTAATTTTCTCGAATCCTATTCCACTCTGAATCTTTCTGCAGGCTTTTTGATTCCGAAAAGCAGCTTGTCTCCGGGCACAGTGAAGATCAAATCCTTTACCGCTTCTGCAGCGACCAGGATTCCCGCAGCCGAAGGAACGAAGGAGATACTGGAGGACACTCCAGGCTCATCCTCATTAATTTCCTCCCTGTGTGGTTCTTCTATGGAAAAGAGCACCTTTTGCTGTTTAATTCCAAGCCCGGCAAGTTCCTTTCTTATGTTTTTCGCCATGGTACATACGGAAGCTTTTCGAATATCACCGATCCTTAGCTTGACAGGATCAAAGCGATTTCCGGTATTCATAACCGAGATCAGAGAAGTCCGTGCTTTTACCGCAGCTTGGATCAGAAGTATTTTTTCCGGCAGTTCGTCTATCGCATCAATAATATAATCATAGTCTTCAAGTGGAAAACCTGCGAGACTGGACGCATCCAGCCGCTGATCGAGTTTTGTCACAGTGACATCTGGATTGATATCCCAGAGCCGTTCTTCCATAACATCGATCTTTTTTCTTCCAATCGTACTACGAAGTGCAGCAACCATCCGATTCAGATCAGAAGGCTCCACGATATCATCGTCAACCATGGTTATATTGCGAATTCCGGCACGAATCAACGCCTCTGCAGCATAGCTGCCTACACCGCCCATACCAAATACGATTACTTTTTTCGATTGTATCTTTCTCAGCATATCTGCCCCAAGGAGCATTTGTGTTCTTTCATAAATGTTTTTCATCTTGCACCTCACTTCACTCACAAATTATTATACCAGATATTTCTGCTGTTTATCATTAAAAAATCCCATGTCTGATACAAGCGGTCAGCCAATATCAACCCACGGGATTCTTTTTAATTCCTAAATAGAATCTATTTTTCAATTTCAACAGAGCACCTTATTTTAGACCATAAATTCTCAATTAAAGCACTTTATTTAAGAACGTCTTGATTCTAGGATGATCCGGATTTACAAAGATTGCATCAGGAGATCCATCCACAACCACTTGTCCGTCATCCATAAAGATGATACGATCCGATATTTCCCGCGCAAAATTCATTTCATGGGTTACGATGATCATGGTCATCTTTTCATCCGCTAGTTTTTTTATAACCTGAAGAACCTCTCCGATCAGCTCAGGATCCAGCGCCGAAGTCGGTTCGTCAAAGAGCATGATTTCCGGCTCCATCGCCAGCGCCCTTGCAATAGCAACCCGCTGCTTTTGTCCTCCTGAAAGTTGATTTGGATAAGCATCCTTTTTTTCCAGCAGCCCTACTTTATCAAGCAGCTCTTCTGCTTTCCTGACAGCCTCCGCTTTGGCCTTCCCTTTCACCATAATAGGAGCTTCTATAATATTTTCCAAGACCGACATATGGGGAAAAAGATTGAAATTCTGAAAGACCATTCCCAAATTGCTGCAGATGGCAAGCACTTCGCGATTGTTCTTATATACCGCCTTGCCGGATGCATCCGCCTTGGCGATAAACTGTCCTTCAAAACTTATGCTTCCTTTATCTGCAACCTCCAGATGATTTAAACATCTGAGCAGAGTACTTTTTCCCGAACCGGAAGGGCCAATTACCGACACAATTTCCCCTTTGCTTACCTCCAGATTGATCCCTTTCAACACATGCAGGGAATGAAAGTATTTATGCAAATTTTCCACTTTAATAATTGCTTCCATACTTTCCTCCTAATTGTAATAAGCAAAGCGCTTTTCAATATATTTAAAGATATTGATAATGACAAAGGTCATGATCAGATACAATATGGCCGCGATAAAATATCCTTCCACACTGGCAGTTCTCGAGACCACCGATTTCGCATTTCTCAGAATATCGGCAAGAGCAATGGCAGATACAAGCGCAGTGTCTTTGATCAAGGTAACCGCTTCATTTCCTGTAGGCGGCAAAATCACCTTAACTGCCTGGGGGATGACAATCCGTTTCATTGTCTGACGATAGCTCATACCCAGTGCCTTAGCAGCTTCGTATTGTCCTTTGTCGATGGACTGAATCCCTGCACGGAAGATTTCTGTAAAGTAGGCTGCATAGTTCAGAACAAATGTTATGTATGCCGCCATCTCCTTGCTCAGCTCAATTCCGGTAAGAATCTGAAGTCCATAATAAGAAAAAAACAGCTGCAGCAACAGCGGGGTTCCTCTGAAAATCCAAGTGTACAATTCCAGCAGCCATTGCAACGGTTTCAACGGAGTAAGTTTCCCAATTGCGCACAGCATCCCAAGTGGAATGGAAAAAAGCAATGTGACTGCGTAAATTTTGACAGAGATTTTCGCTCCCTCCAAAATAAACAGGCTGATATTCCATAAATCCAATGATTGAACCACCTTTCCAATCTTACATTCAGCTATAATAACGATTTATTATTTCAGTTTTAAAGTTCCAAAGTGCGCCCAAAGGGAATCAGCGTTTCTCCAAGAAAGAACAAAGCCCCTGCCGAAGCAGAAGCTCTATTCCTTTATTTAATCTAAGGAGCACGCTTATTTAAAGTCGTCAGCGCTAAGCTGATCAACGTCGCGGATAACAATGTTCTCGCCAAACCATTTTGTTGATAACTCTTCTATGCTTCCGTCTTCATATAATTCGTCTAGAGCTTTATCGATTGCTTCTCTAAGAGCAACCGCTCCCTTTGCACAACCTATTCCATAATACTCGTCTGCAAGACTTTCGTCAAGTATTCTATATTTCCCAGGATCTTGTGACATGGTATAACCAATCAATATTTTATCAATAGCGAGTGCATCCAGTCTGGAAGATCCAAGATCCAGAAGCGCTGACATATAATCATCATATTCAGGAATTTCAGCAACAGAAGCTGACAATTCAGCATCAGCATTCAGTGCATCCAGGCCAGCACTTTCAACCTGAGCACCTACAACCTTACCTTCAAGATCAGACTTTTTCTGATAAGGGGAGTCCTGTGCAACAACAAGAACCTGTTCGTTGTTCAGATAGGGCTTTGTAAATTCGACCTGCTTAATTCTATCAGCAGTGATTGTATAACCATTCCAAATTACATCAATCTTGCCGCTGTTCAGTTCCATTTCCTTTGCAGACCAGTCGATCGGCTGTGGTGTTGCTTTTACACCAAGTTTTTCAGCAACTAATTTTGCAAGTTCAACATCAAATCCAGTGATTTCACCGTCTTCACCGACAAAACCCATGGGCGGAAACTGATCATCGATTCCGACTACAAATTCGCCTTTTGCCTGAAGGTCTGTTAACGATGTATCTGTATCCGCACCGGCAGCAGGTTCTTCCGTAGAGGCTCCGCCTCCGCAGCCAACTGCAAAGATGCTCATGATAAGTACCAGTACAAGTAATATACTAACTTTTTTAAACATTTTTCTCTCCTCCTCGTTCGTATCGAACAGCTTATGTTGCTATTATACTTTACCGTGCTAAATTTGTAAAGTACTAAAATAAAAAAAGTGACTTTGCCACTTCCGCTGGAGAACCCTATCGTTTCCTAATAGAAAAAAAAGAGCAGTTATCCTGCTCTTCCTCTATTCATAAAGCCCTGCAAACTTACTATTGCGCGTTGCTTTCCCTTCGATAGGTAATTAAGTCTTCTGAGATTTCGTTCGCTGCAATGGAAACCGGCTTTTCGATATCAACCTCTGTAAGCTTCGGTTTTCCGTCGATGATGTCTCTGGCTCTTTTCGCCGCCAGGATTACCAAGGTATATCTGCTGTCAGCCTTCTCCCTAATCAGGTTGATGGATGGATATAACATTTAAATCTCCTCCTTATATTTTTCTATTAAATCATAAATATCTTCCGAGACTCTGGAATGCTCTGCTTTGACGATTGCTGCTACTCGATTTACCGCTTCGTTGATGTCACCGTTTACAACACAATAGTCATACTTATCAATATAGGATACTTCTTTCAAAGTTTCTCCGAGACGAAGATTAATATCATCCTCAGATTCGGACCCTCGGCCGGTGATTCGTTTGCGCAATTCCGACATCGATGGCGGCAGGATAAAGATAAACACGCCTTTCGGATAGGATTCCCTAATTTTCAGCGCTCCCTGAATATCTATTTCAAGGACCACATCCTTGCCTTCTTCCAGCTTCTTTAGCACGATCTCCTTTGGAGTACCGTAGTAATTGCCGTAAACTTTAGCGTATTCCAGAAATCCTTCTACTTGAATCGTTTCAACGAACGCTTCCTCTGAAACGAAGTAATAGTTCTTGGTATCGACCTCACCAGGTCTTGGTTTTCTAGTGGTCATGGATACAGAGAGTTCAATATCCATTTTGTCTATTAGTTTTTTACATATCGTACCCTTCCCCGCTCCCGACGGACCAGAAACGACGAACAGTAAGCCTTTTCTCATAATCATTCCTCACAAACTTTTATCTATCCTGCAATTTTATAGAATAGAATAGCTCCCACCGTCAAAATGCAGTATTTCTGCAAGGAAGGAACTATTGAATCATAAACAATAAAGCGATAAAACTGCTAAGTGTAAAGATTATGATACAATAAAATGTCGATTATTACAATACAAAATTTCTGTTTCATCAATAAAATCGCAGCCAAATACGCTGAAGTGATGAATTGATTTTATTGGCACCTGTTTACTCTATATTCTGAACTTGCTCTCTGATCTTTTCGATCTCACTCTTGATCTCCAGCACCTTACTTGTAATTTCGATATCATTCGCCTTGGAACCAATGGTATTGGCTTCGCGGTTCATCTCCTGCACCAGAAAATCCAATTTTTTGCCGTCGGGCTGATTGCTCTTTGAAATAATGCTGTTGAGCTGCAGGATATGGCTGTCAAGTCTTACAAGCTCTTCCGTAATGCTGCATTTATCAGCAAATATTGCCGCTTCTACAAGGATACGATCTTCAGGAACTGTAACATTATTTCCTAACAGTTCTTTAATTCTTTCCTTCAGCTTATCCGAATAGCATCTTGTTACTTCAGGCGATCTGGTTTCAATTTCTTTAACATAGCTTCGGATGTAATCTCCCCTCTTAATAATATCTTCTGCAAGCTTTGCCCCTTCAAGAGTTCTCATAGCATCCAGCTTCTTTGCAGCTTCCAATACCGGAATTTCCAAGCTTTTGAAAATCGCTTCTTCATCTTCAACGTCCGGAATTGCCTTCATAACATCCGGGAGTGTTGACAGAAACTGCAGCGTAATGTCACCGCATAAGTCAAAGCTCTTTTGCAATTCTCTCAAGTTGTCATAATACTGCTTGGCAACCATTGTATTTAATCTGACGTTGGTATCATCCTCGGTGATATTCTCCACCATGATGGATACATCTATTTTTCCTCGTCTTGCAATGTCTTTTACAGCACTTTTCAGCTTGTCCTCTGCAAAGGAATAACGTCTCGGCATCTTAAAGCTGATATCACTGTACCGATGATTCACTGACTTGATTTCTACAATTATGTTCCGTTTTCCGTCCGTATATTCGCTTCTGCCGAAGCCGGTCATGCTCTTGATCATACAAGTTTCTCCTTGCTTTGCTTGTTAAAATTGGTGTTTTTATGATATATTAAATAAAGAAAGAGGAAATGGTGATTGGATCACTTTTTTTTCTTTATTCGGTAAACCCTAAGGAAGCACGGTTAATCCGCGTTTCCCCAGTTATTATACAACATTAAAGGAGACGATACAATGAGTTTTGACGGCATGGTCACCGGTGCTGTGGTCAGCCAGCTTCAAGGCTGTCTGACAGGAGGAAAGATCGAGAAGATCTATCAGCCCGAAGCGGATGAAATCATATTAAACATCCATTCCGGTAAGGAAAATCAAAAATTATATATCTCGTCGAACAGCAGCCACGCAAGGCTTCATCTGATATCCGAAACTTCTGCAAATCCGTTGAACCCTATGGGTTTTTGCATGCTGCTGCGAAAGCATATTCAGGGCGGCAGGATTACAGCTGTTCATCAAAGGGATTCAGAACGAATCGTGGAGTTCTTCATCGATACCATCAATGAGCTCGGCTTTTCCGTGAACAAAAAACTGATTGTTGAAATCATGGGCAAGCACAGCAATATTATTCTCATAGATATCGCTTCGAACAAGATCATTGACAGCATCAAAAGAGTCTCTATCGATGTGAACCGATACCGTCAGCTTTTACCGGGACAGCAGTACATCTATCCCCCTGCACAGGGAAAGATCCCTTATTATGGGATTACCGAAGCGCAGATTGATACTATCTTGGAACATGCGGCAGGGAATGAAGCAAAGGCGCTGATGTCGGGAATTCAAGGCGTTAGTCCCCTGATTGCAGATGAAATCATCTTTGAAGCAGGAATGACAGGAGCGTCCATATTCCAAATTTTATCTCATATGACAGCACAGATTGGCAGCGGCAAGCCTGAGCCGAAGGTGTATCTAACAGAAAGCGGAACGCCTTTTGATTTCCATCTATTTTCTCTTCTGTCTATCTCTGATTATTATCAGGAAATCGCCTTTCAAAACATCAGTGAGGCAATTTCGTATTTCTACACAAACAAAAGTTCTTCGAATAGAATCAGGCAAAAAGCTTCCGACCTGGATCGTGCGGTGAGCAGCAGCCTTGATAAGCTCTATCTAAAAAAGCAAAGACTATCCGAGGATCTGCTGAAAGCAGAAAACTCCGACGGGCTTCGGCTGTATGGAGAACTTCTGACTGCCAGCCTTCACCTCGTCAAACAAGGCGCTTCTAAAGCTGAGGTACCGAACTATTATGACAACACCACCGTCTCTATTGATCTGGATCCCAGATTTTCTCCAATCCAGAATGCACAGAGATATTATAAAAAGTACGCTAAGGCAAAGACGGCAATTACGGAAAAAAAGATACAGCTGGAAGAGACCAACGGAGACATTGCTTATCTTGAATCCGTATCATCTTATATCGAAAAGGCTTCTACAGTGGAAGAAATCGAAGAGCTTCGTCAGGAACTGGTGGAAGGCGGTTATCTAAAAAGAAGGAAAAATAACTTCAAACCGGGAAAGAGTAAGCCTGCTCCTCACCAGTATTCCACCAGCGACGGTTTTCGCATTCTCGTCGGAAGAAACAACAAGGAGAATGACAGCCTTACCTTTAAGACAGCTTCGCCCAAAGATGTCTGGTTCCACACAAAGGACATCCCCGGTTCTCATGTAATCCTGTTCTCTGAAGGAAAGGGTTTGACGGAAACAGCAATTTTCGAAGCTGCAGCTATTGCAGCATACCATAGTAAAGGGAGAGATTCCGAAAATGTTCCGGTAGATTATACGCAGGTCCGCCATGTAAAAAAGCCAAACGGAGCAAAACCAGGGATGGTGATCTTCACAGATAACAGAACAGTTTATGTAAATCCAAGGCTGCCGTAGTTCCGGCAGCCTCTTTTTTTACTGTTTCCAATTAGAACTTCGTTCCATTAAAAAATAGATTTCATATGAAATAGAAAGAAATCGTTCTAGGTTCAGCCTGCATTTTTAATACTGATACCCGGCAGCAGCATTGAGCAGAACTTCCTCCAGGCTGCTTCAATTTTTTCGTCGGTATCGTAAATCAAACCTCCACAGCGCTGGATAATATCCTCAAGATCCTTTGTGAAGGCACCATAAGGGCGGTTTTTGAAGTCTCCACTGGCATGATCCCCTGACTCATTGGCGATCCTGATTCGATCCGTCAAGGAATTCCCTTCCTTATCTTTATCGATTCTGACGACCAAAGCAGGCTTGTTATTGATATATGTGTGTTCCACTGATAAGCTAAAACGATGAGCAGCGTTTTTAATCCATGTGATGGCATCCAGATCATTATCCTGAATCAAAAAACTAATATATCCACCCCCTGGCTTTATTTCACAGTTAGGGTGATCTTTTTTTAGCCCAGAACAGGAATAAACAGACTTAAACCCAGCTTTGTTAATACCATCTACAAGGTTTGCAATCGAATAGTCGATTTCACCGGCAGTACTTGTTTTCTTGACAATTGTTCCTTTTTTACTCAATTGACCATCTACAGGAATCTTTATTTGTTTTTGATCGGACTTGATTTTACAGATCGGGCTGTTCTCTTTGTTCATAAACATATAAATCTCCTTTCATGATGAATTAATAATCAGGGCGTCTGAAAGGGGTCTGCGGAACACTCCTGTTTTTAGAAAGTGTTCAAGATGGGTTTCACGGATTTGAATAAATTTTATATTCCCGTTTCTATATATATTATTCACTGATCGATTTATAATTTCAAGTCATACAATAAAATCACAAAAAATACCATGGAAACTATTCCATGGTATGAATCGAAATTTTTATAATCCATTGAGCAATGGTTTCTATTACTTCAGCACCGTCTGATTCAGCGCCTCCGCTATGTATTTCATGGTATAAATCCGGCCATTCAATATAGGTGCAGCGCTCTGCCTCCAATCGTGCCAGTCGCCTGCTTCCCTCAGGATCGCAGATTTGATCTGCATCGCCCTGCATTAGAAGAAATGGTTTCAAAGCAGCACCATCATCTCCCCCAACCCGTTCCCGAAGCAGTCTGTCTGCTGTGTCAAATCCATCTAGGGCAGTTCTGACCGTAATCTTACCGTGAATGAGATGCTTATTCTCCTGCTTTGCGATAATACCGGAATTACCCAACTCTTCGGATTTTATTTTAGAATTCATCGTAAAATCCGGCTTGAACACCGCCATGAGCTTAGAAAACTGATAGAGGTAAAATGGGATCTTTCGCATCAAAATCAGCCAGGGGGAAGTAATCACATAGCCCTCTAGCAAAGAACGGTATTTCCCCCTGTTCCGGTAATCCAATGCAAGGTTTCCTCCCATGCTATGGCCATAAAGAACAATGGGTACATCTGGATGGATCTTTCTCGTATATTCGATCAATAAGTCAATATCGCGAAGAATTTCCGCTCTTGGCGCTGTATGTCCCCTCTTACCTGCCGACAGCCCGTGTCCCCTCAGATCCACAGCAATGAGACCGATTTCGGATTCCTGAAGGGCTTCTCCAATTCGGTCATACCTTCCGGCATGTTCGCCGATTCCATGAATCAGGCAGGCAATCGCTTTGGGTTGATCCACGTTCCAAGCATACCCCATAAGCTGAATTTTACCGTTATGCAATAGAAATGTACTGTACATTGAAACAACCTCCCAATTTTGGACAATATATTACATAATATGATAAATTATTACATTTCGTGCACTACTTATTACATTAAATTAGTATGCTATTGCTTTCTTTTTGGCCCCGCCATAAAATGAAATTGCTCCTATAAGAACGCGGCAGGTTCCCTCTCAAAGCTGAGACGAATTCTCCTTTTAAATCAGGAAGAAAGTAGGTTAGTATGAAGATTAAAAACAGCAAAACAAAAAGATATCAATTTACCAGGATAGGAGAATTACGCTGCGGATTATGCGGCGGGCTGGAAGATATCACCGGTTTCAAAAACGGATATGTCTGCACCAGTTGTCTACAATACGTTAGAACTCTTTAATACGATATTCCCTCTCTCTCAAATCCAAATCGTTTACTCGTTTTTCTCAGAAGGGGAACCTGCCGCTAAAAGGCTGATCTCGACGGTATCAGCCTTTTTTATTTGACCATTTTTTTTGCTTGTTTATTCGCTCTTCTGCCGCGATCCTTTTTTTCGTCTTTGGTTTCATAATGGAATAGCCAAATTTTCCAAGAGGATGCTTTTGAAGTCCGAAATATTCACCATGGCTGTAGCAGAGCAAGCCAGCACGCTCCAGCTCTAGTTTTCCGTTCTCATGGAACAAGCTCTCGTCCGCATGAACTGCTAAAATATCCGCGACAAACATATCGTGGGACGGATATTGATGCACTTCTCTCACCCTGCATTCCAGATTGACAGGCGCTTCCTCTATCATTGGGCATTTTACATGCTGTCCCGGAACAGGGGTAAGCTTCTGCTCTTGAAATTTATTGACATCGCGTCCGGATTTCACGCCGCAGTAGTCGGTCTGAAAAGCCAGTTTCTCGGTGGTCAGATTGATAACGAATTCTCCTGAGCCTTCAATCATTGCATGGGAATGTCTCGATTTTCTTACAGAGATATAGGTCATTGGCGGCTCCGAATTTACGATTCCGGTCCAAGCGATGGTTATAATATTAGATTCTGCTTCCATATCTCCGCAGGTTACCATGACAACAGGAACAGGATTTACCATAGTTCCGGGTTTGAAGGTAACTTTACTCATAGGATGTCCCTCCTAGCTTGCTTAAAATACGTTTGAATTCATCAGGCAGCTGACTATCAAACTCCATATACACTCCGGTTCTGGGATGACGAAATCCCAGTAGTTTTGCATGGAGCATTTGGGATTCAACACCCATAACATGCTTTTTGGGCCCGTAAACTGCATCCCCCAGCAGTGGATGATTGATATATGCCATATGCACTCTGATCTGATGGGTTCTTCCTGTCTCCAGTCTCGCTTCCAGATGGGTGAAGGATCCAAATCGCTCCAGTACCTTGAAATGAGTAACCGCTTCCTTGCCGTTCATGCGGTTCACCGCCATTCGCAGCCGATTGTTTGGATCTCTTCCGATAGGTGCATCCACAGTCCCCTCATCCTCCTGAAAATTATGGTATACCACTGCTCGATATGCCCTTGTAATGGAGTGTGCTGCCAATTGCTCAGCTAAGCTTCTATGAGCGACGTCATTCTTTGCGACCATGAGAAGTCCGCTCGTATCTTTATCGATGCGATGAACAATCCCCGGACGAATGACTCCGTTGATTGAAGACAGACTTTTGCAGTGATACAAAATTGCATTCACCAGCGTTCCATTGTAATTCCCCGCTGCAGGATGAACGACTATACCCTTTGGCTTGTTGATCACAAGAACATCCTCGTCTTCATAAACAATATTGATGGGAATATCTTCGGCCGCTACATCCAGAAGAACCGGTTCCGGCACTGACACGGTAACCAGATCACCGGTATTTACCTTGTATTTTTTCAAATTATTCACCGCCCCGTTGACGGTGACTTTTCCCTGCTCAATGAGTTTTTGCAGGTGACTTCTTGATGTTTCCTCAATAAGAAGCGAAAGGACCAAATCAAGCCTGGTCCCTTTAAAATCCTCTTCTATAATAAATTGAAATAAGCTGCTTTCTTGTTCCATTAAATCTTACTCCTGCTTCGTTTTGGTTCAATAATGAGAACATACAAAACCATCAGCCCGCAGCCCACACAGACGGAAATATCCGCAATATTAAAGATCGGCCAGAATCTCAGGTCCAAAAAGTCTACAACATATCCATTCGCCGCTCTGTCAATGAGATTTCCAAGGCCCCCCGCAACGATCATTGCCAGACTCAGAAGCAGCATCGGATGTTCTGTTTTTCTCTTTTTGACTAAATAAACCAATATTCCGCTGATTACGATCACTTGTACCGCGATGAGAAATACTGTCTTATTCTGCAGGATACTGAATGCCGCTCCATAATTGTGAATGTATGTGATATGGAAGATACCGTCAATCAGTGGAATTGACTGATTCAATTCCATTGCAGCCCGGATTAGATATTTGATCCCTTGGTCAGCAATTAGAATGAATGCGATTATGATAAAGTACATTTATTATGAGGGGAATCGTTAAACCCCTTCTCCCTTTCTCAAATTTGTAATGGTCTCTTTGCCAAAGGAGCGCTTTTCTATCGATACCGGCCGCTCTTCTGTATAAGGTTTTAGTTCCTCTATTACTTTATCAGCAAAAAGCTCGGCACTAAGATTATCAAACTTCTCCAGCTCCGACTCTAATAGGCTCCGGTATCTCGTTCTGAATATATTTAGGCGATTTCTTGTAGAAATCATCTCCTCATTCAATCGCTCCACGGACTCTTTTGCTTCTCGTTGAATGAGTTCTGCATCCAGTTCGGCATTTTTCAGCAGTATTTCGGCTCGTTTTTCAGCGCTTGCAGAGATATCACCCATCAGTGCTTTTGCCGCTTCAAGGGTTTCCAGAACTGCGCCCTCCGAATTGCGGTAACGTTCCACTTCCGCATTCAGGCTTTTGGCTTGATCCTTCAGTCTGCGATTTTCTTCCAGCAGCTTCTCCAGATCAAGGGTAAGCAGATCGAGAAAACTGTCCACGTCCTCTTCTTTGTAGCCACGGACAGCCTTCGCAAACTCTTTGTTTTGGATATCTAAAGGAGTAATCATTTATTTACCTCTCTGTACCCTCCAATGACAAGGATGTGGAGGGTAATCCAGTTTAAAATATCATAATTAGGAGACGGATTACCAGATTGTTGATTGCGGTCAGCCCAATAATCGCCAGAATCGGTGAAAAGTCAATCATGGTATTCAGTCCGAATCTTCCAAGCAAATTTCTGCACGGAGCCAGCATGGGCTCTGTGATCTGCATGATAGCAGCGTAAATTCGGTATAGATTCCCATATGGAGCTCTTACAAACCAGCTGAGAATCGCTCTTCCAATAATCAGATACACAAGGATCTGAAAGAAAGTGTTAATGGCGTTAATCAAAACATAAATCATACATTATCTCCAAACATTCTTGGGGGAACCGCTGAAATCGATGCCTTTGTGATCGATATTTGCGGTCACATCCACATTCTCGGGTGCAAAAATAAATATATTGTTGGCAACCTTTTGAACATTTCCGTTCAAGGCATATGTAGCTCCGCTCAGGAAGTCGAATATCTTTCTTGCACTATCGGTCTCAACCTTTTCCAAATTGATGATCACAGGTTTCTTGGCCTTCAAATTATCCACCAGTTTCGGGCATTCATCAAAGCTCTTCGGTTCGATGACAACCATTTTAAACTGAGCCGTGCCTTGAGGCGTGCTTTTATTCTGCATCGGCAGGACTCTTGTATCCTTGATTTCCTTAGCCTCTTTCAGATCACTTCTTGCGGACATATATGAGCCTCTGGGATCCATCGGCTTTCTCTCAAGGGGCGCTGATGAGGTATGAACCTCTTCCTGTTGATCCTCCTCCTCGATTTCTTCGATACCGATCAATGTCTTGAGTTTATAAAAAAAACCATCTCCCATTTTTTTACCTCCTGTTGGTATTTATCATTGGCACTGTTCATTACATACATTCCATATCATTTATATTTGTTTATTATAATTTCGTTCCCCGAAGATTGCCGTTCCCACACGGATCATATTGGATCCCTCATGGATTGCTGCTTCAAAATCATGGGACATTCCCATAGAGAGATATTGGAAATCGATACCTGCATGCGAATGCTTCGCATATTTATCAAAGAGCTCTTTAACCTCCCTGAAGTAAATCCTAACATCCTCAGGATTATCCTCAAACGGCGCAATACACATCAAGCCTCTGATCCTGATATGAGGACAGTTTTCAAGGATTGATTCGATCAGTTCTCCCGTTTCCGCAGAGGTAATTCCAAATTTGCTTTCCTCCTGCGCAGAATTTACCTGAACCAGAATATCCATTATAATCTGCCTCTGCTCTGCACGTTTGTTGATTTCCTCAGCCAAGCGGAAGGAATCGACAGAGTGTATCAAGGATACCTTATCGATAATATATTTTACCTTATTTGTTTGTAAATGTCCAATCATATGCCAGCGAACAGGCTTAACAGAATCATATTTATCCAGAATCTCCTGAACCTTATTTTCTCCGATATCTGTGATCCCTGCTTCAATGGCTTCGTTGATCTCCTCTGAAGATCTTGTTTTTGTTACCGCAATCAGAAGAACCTCTCCTGGCTTTTTTCCGGCCTTGATTGACGTATCTTCTTTGATCTTGTTTATTTCTTCGATATTTTCCCTGATTCCCATGATTAACCCACCTTATTTTGGATTTTTTAATATCTCATCATAGATATTCACCGTGTCCACCTTTGTGGCTCCATTATCGGTGTAAAAATAGGAGACCTCTGCAAGAGACCATTCTCCATCACTGGTAATGATCTTTACCGGCTTAAAAACATATTGGCCGCTTTTATCCTTAACATAGACACCCGGTCTACCATCTTTCGTAGTAATACTCTCATTTTTTATGGTCAAACCCTTATAATCTGAGGTAATAACATCTGCTTCAATCTTTCTGATCTGTGCAAACTCTTCATAATATCGATTAAATTCAAGTATAACCAAAAATTCATCACCTGCATCGACAATGTCATAAATTTTGCCTTCTACCGGTCCAAGCGGCAGGTTGATGGTTGCGGTTTTTCCTTTTTCATACTTCATAATATTTTCCGGAGCTACCCAGAATACCGCATACCAGAACTTATTATCCACAACCTTGTATAACGGTTCTTTTGGCTGGGTAATCTCCCTTGCCAGGTTCTGAACCTCAATATTCAAGCTTTCAACCTTGTCCCGACTCAGCAGCGCCATGTTTTCCGGTGTGAATTCGGATTCATAACCATCTACATAATAACTGATTACACCGCTGGTTCTGCTGATATAATCCTGTGGAATAACGCCCATGGTACTGTTAATGGTCTGATTGTGCTGCACGATTTCTTCTTTTGCTGCCGAATCCGTTGCCTGTATGTAATCACGTTTCTGATTCAGCCGCTCTATCTGCTGGCCAAACCGTTCTGCCTGCTCGATCTCTCCCTCACTCAGTGCTTCACTTTGCCTTGTTTCCAACTTTGCGATCTGTACCTTGATCTGCTTTAGATCGTCACTGAAAATACTTTCGCCGCCGTTGAATCTGGAAATACGATCAGTGATCTTCCCATATTGGCTCTCTTCCTCACCCTGTACTCCTGATGTAATATCAAGGATTTTTACACCCTTTCGCACCATTTCCCCTTCTTTGACATTGTAATGGATGCTGCCGGCCTTATTGGCAAAAAAAACGGTTTCATTCCGCACCAGATATGCGGTAACATGATCTGTTACCTGAATACTTCCATACTGAATAATCTCCGTTTTTTTGAGCGCACCGGTTACATTCGGAAATACGTAAATGATTACAAAAAGGATGACTAAGGTGGAAAAAAACAGTATCATCAGTCTGTTCTTTGTTTTCATAGCTTGTCCTAACCTCCGCCAAATCCTTACTTTTATGATTGCTGGCAAAATCTATGGATTTTGCTATATTGGCTGCAATAAGTATATATTATAATCTCCTCCGATTCAACTGTCATCCGTCAGAGGATTCCAGCATTTTCTGCAGGATTTTTTTTTCGTCTTTTGTTAAATTTTTCTCTGCCCTTACATAGGCTTCCCAAAGGTCTGGACGACGCTGTCTCGTCAGTTCCAGAGACTTTTCAAACTGCCAGAGGTGAATCAGCTTATGATTTCCGGAAACAAGCACCTCGGGAACTTCCATGCCTGCATATTCTCTTGGTTTTGTGTACTGTGGATATTCCAAAAGGCCCGAATAGATGGATTCCTCATAGTGCGCATTGCTGCTTCCAAGGACCTCAGGGATCATCCGAGCTACCGCATCGATGACGATCATAGCGGGCAGCTCCCCTCCTGTTAGGATATAATCTCCCACGGAAACCTCTTCCATCTCCCAATGATCGATAATTCTTTGATCGATTCCCTCATAATGGCCGCATAAAATTACCAGCTCCGAACGCTGGGACAGTTCACCAACAAGTTCTTTGTCCAGCAGTCTTCCTCTAGGCGACATGTAAAGGATTTTCTTTTCTTTAGCTTCCACATGCTCCAGTGCCCGAAAAATCGGATCCGCAAGCATCACCATACCAGCACCGCCCCCAAAGGGGTAATCATCAGCCTTTTTATGCTTGCTCTGACTGAAGTCTCTGATATTTGTCAGCCGGACATCCAAGATTCCATTTTCTTTAGCTCTTCCTAGGATACTTTCTTCCGTAACCGGCCGAAACATCTCCGGAAATAATGTTAAAACATCAATTTTCATATTCTCTTCATATCCTTCTAAGGAAGCGCTGATTGAATGAAGTCACAGCTTCCCTAAAGCTCCAGCAGACCTTCGATTAATCTGACGGTCATCACTCTATTTTCCATATCGATCTTCAAAATAAATTCTTCCACAGCCGGGATCATGAATTTATTGCCATCTTCTTTTTTTATTTCGTAAAGATCCTGTGAACTGTTCTGAATCACGTCACAAAGGGACCCCAAAGATGCTCCGCTTTCATCCTGCACCGCAAGACCAATGAGATCATAAATATAATAAGTATCTTCCGGAAGCACCCTCACATCTTTTTTCTCAATCAAAAGATCCTTACCCTTATGCTTTTCTGCTTCTGTCCGATCACCAATGCCGGCAAGTTTCAGGATCACCATATCCTTCATATAGCGAACGCCTTCTATCTTAACCAGTTTTTGATCCAGATAGATCTCAGACAGTTCTTCGAAACGCTCTTTATAGTCGGAATAGTGGTACACCTTTAGTTCCCCTTTTAGTCCGACCACGTTCACAACTTGTCCAATTTTAATCTTTTCCATAGTTCCTCTTCATCAAAACAGTGGCTTCGCCACTTCCCCCAGAAAACCAGCGTCCTTTGGTGCAGGCCCGCCTCGCTCCTTGCCTTCCAGTTTTTCCTGCGACATCAAAAAATACGGGCACATATATCCGATATATGTGCCACGAACGCAGTATTGCAGAATCTTTATTGAACGATTTCTACTACCACTTTTTTATTTGCTTTGGTCGCTGCG
Source organism: Clostridiales bacterium (assembly GCA_015243575.1). NCBI lineage: Bacteria > Bacillati > Bacillota > Clostridia > Peptostreptococcales > Anaerovoracaceae > Anoxybacterium > Anoxybacterium hadale. The sequence continues at coordinate 878,175 of CP042469.1, read as the reverse complement.
GCTTTTACGACGGTACGAAGCGCTTTGGCGATTCTCCCTTGCTTGCCGATTACCTTACCCATATCATCCGGGGCAACCTTCAATTCGATAACAATTGCCTGTCTACCTTCGACCTCTTTAACTTCTACCGCATCAGGATTATCAACAAGTGATTTTGCAATAGCTTCAACCAGTTCTACCATAAGTTTTCACCGCTTTCCTTATCCTATAATTCCTGATCTTTTGAAAAGACTCTTTACAGTATCGGTAGGTTGAGCTCCGTTTGAAATCCATTTCTTAGCCTTTTCGCTATCGATTTTAACATCAGCCGGTTCAGTCAAAGGATTATAGTAACCTATCTCCTCAATAAACTTTCCATCTCTTGGTGAACGGGAATCTGCTACTACTACTCTATAAAAAGGCTTCTTGTGTGCTCCCATTCTCTTCAGTCTAATTTTTACTGCCATATGTTCCACCTCCTTCTTTTTGTCTGTCATTTTCCGAATTGACTCCATGACAAACGATTTACAATATATGTTAAACTCAGTCTATCTGAATTTAATCAACTAAAAACCTTTAAACATGCGGTTTCTTTTGAATTTTGGTGCGTTGGAAAATTGTTTCATCATCTTCCTCGCTTCCTCATACCGTTTGATCAGATTGTTGATCTTGCTGACCGGCTGGCCGCTTCCCGCTGCAATCCGCTTCCTTCTGCTGGCGTTGAGGAGAGACGGATCTTTTCGCTCCGCTTTCGTCATGGACTGAATGATGGCTTCCATCTGAGAAAACTCTTTTTCTCCGCCTTCCAGATCGACTTCCTGCATAGCTTTTCCACCCATACCCGGGAGCATATCCATAATCTTCGCGAGTCCGCCCATCTTTCGGATTTGTCCCATCTGATCCAGAAAGTCTTCCAGCGTGAACTCGTTTTTCTTCATCTTCTTTTCGAGTTCAGCCGCTTTCTCTTCGTCATAATTTTCCTGAGCCTTTTCAATCAGGCTCATCATATCGCCCATTCCCAGAATTCGGGATGCCATACGCTCCGGATGGAATGGTTCCAGTGCGTCGAACTTTTCACCCATACCGATAAATTTAATGGGCTTGCCTGTAACGGTCTTTGCCGACAATGCGGCACCACCTCGGGTATCACCGTCCAGCTTCGTCATGATGATCCCGTCAATGCCCAGCCTTTCATTAAACCCAGTTGCAGCATTTACCGCATCCTGACCGGTCATGGCATCTACTACAAGAAGAATCTCATGGGGCTTGGTTCTTTGCTTGATCCTGACAAGCTCATCCATCAGTTCATCATCGATATGAAGTCTGCCCGATGTATCCAGGATCAGCACGTCATGGCCTTTGTATTCTGCTTCCTTCATGGCTTTTTCTGCGATCACTTCAGGCTCATTGCAATCCCTCATGGTGAACACTGGAACGCCTACGGTTTTTCCTACAATCTCCAGCTGATCAATGGCTGCGGGTCTGTATACATCACACGCTGCCAGCATTGGTCTTTTTCCATTTTTCTTTAGGTAGTTTGCAAGTTTTCCGCAGGTTGTGGTCTTACCGGTACCCTGCAGACCAGCCATTAAAATGACGGTAAATCCTCTTGGCGAATATGTCAGCTTGCTGTTTGTCCCACCCATAAGGGAAACCAGCTCGTCGTTTACGATTTTGATTACCTGCTGTGCAGGCGTCAGACTGGCCAATACATCCTGACCCAGAGCTTTTTCCTTGACGCTGTCAACGAACTGTTTGACGACTTTAAAGTTTACGTCAGCTTCCAGCAGTGCCAGCTTAACCTCTCTCATTGCTTCATTGATATCCGCTTCTGAGAGAATTCCTTTGCCCTTTAGTTTTTTAAAGACTCCCTGCAGTTTTTCCGATAGTCCTTCAAATGCCATATGCGGCTCTCCTTATAACATTCTCTACGGCTCTATAGAACCGATTCGCAGAATTTTATCGTTTTAAAAATATAAAAGTATTTCCTCATTCATTAATTCGGTCGATGATGGACTTAAGATCCATCAGCTTTGACCGCAGCCCTTCATTTCCATCGTTTTCTTTGATCAACTCATCGAGTTGTGAGTCAATGGCTGCTATCGCATCTTCTGTATCCATGAATTTTTTCACCAGACCAAGTTTATTTTCATATTCATGCAACGCTTTTTCAGCTTTTTTCACTGCGTCATGAACCCCTTGCCTGCTGATGCCAAACTCTTCTGCAATCTCCGACAGGGAGTAATTATCTTCATGGTAAAGTTTCAGTATTTCCTGCTGCTTTGCAGTGAGCAACTGACCATAAAAATCATATAGCATACTAATTTCTATCATCTTATCAAACATCTGCAATCAGCCTTATCATCTTATTTGGCAAGTATTTTTACTTGACACCATGTAAATTTAACATAAATCATCAGCACTGTCAAGCAATAATACTTGCCGCTCAAAGAAATTTTATTGTAATTTTCCTGAACTTTTGCTAAGCAGATTAAAAATTTAATTTTAACGATACGCCTTACCTGTATTGAAGCTGTGAAATAGATTTCCGAAAGGCAGAATCCTGCCTTGGCGGAGACAATATAATTCCTACAAAAGTGGCCTCCTTGCTCACTCATTTTCATAACCTCAGCGTTGTCCTGCTTTTAGATTATATCATAGAATTTAAGATTTTGGGATGCTTACGCATCACTTGAAAAGCAATATGCTGCCAGAAAATACTGCCAACAATAAGATGCTGCTCATTATAAAACACCTCCTCTAATCCGCGTCAAAAAGTCAAGCCATTTCGTTCAGAGTGCTTTACAATAACGGTTCCGGCTATCAGAGAAAGGATTTCTGCAATACCGACTGTAAACCATACCAACGCACCATTAGAAGCAATAGAAACACCCCAAATACAGGCAGGTAAAAACACAAACCCACGCAAAATGTTTAGCAAAACTGCTTCTTTTGTTCTCTTTGTAGAGTAGAGATAGGCGGCAATCATGGTGTTAAGCGCCGCAAAAAGAAACATCCAACCGTATTTTGGCATTGCTACTACCGACATTTCCGTTGCGACAGTATCCGCACCAAACAGCCTGCAAATATTTGCTCCGACAAAAAAGGTAACGAAATAAATCAATGCACTTCCCACAAAACTAATAATACGGCCTACACGAAAGTAATACTTTATATCCTGCTCATTCTGTTCACCATAGCTTTGTCCGAACAAAGGCTGCATACCTTCTGCAACACCAAGGACGATTGCAAAAGTAAACGATGAGATATAGCTAATAACGGAATAAGCATTGATTCCATTGTTACCAATATATCTTAAAACTACAGCGTTCATACATATTGTCATAATAGGGGTGGTAAGTTGTGAGAGCATTTCCGGCAAGCCGCGGGTCAGAATTTTTTTTACTAAAACACCATCAACTTTAAAATTGCCTATTCTCAAATCCCCGCGCTTGCGAATAAAGTGCATGGTAATAATAACAAAAGATAGGAGTTGAGAAATACCCGTTGCTATGGCTGCGCCCGCAAGCCCTCTTTGCAGCGGAAATACAAAAAGCCAGTCGAGAAAGACATTACATACGGTACTGGCGATTGTGGCTATCATCACCAGTACAGCAGCATTATCATTTCTTCCAAAACCTTGCAAGATAATTGACATCGCAGAGGGAATGGTAAAGATACTGCACCAAAAAATATACTCTGATACCATATCATGATAAACGCCGGTAGCACCTAATGCTGATACAAGCACCTCATTAAATACGGTGCCGATAATCATAAATATAGCAGATAATAGTGCGGTCAGGCATAATGCGTGCATGAACACTTGATTTGCACCATCAATATCTTTCCGACCTATTCTGATGGCGACAATTGTGACGCCGCCGATTGTAGTCAACAAATAGGCCGCAGCAATAATCATCATAAAAGGCAGCGCCATATTCACAGCGCCCAAAGCGTCTGTTCCAACGCCGCGACCTACAAAAATACCATCAACTATGGTAAAGAGGAAAATGGCACATTGGCTAAAAACCGTTGGTATTACGATTTTAAGTACATTTTTGAATTGAGTTGATTTCATAACTTGAAGTTCTCCTATACTTTTATTTGTAAAAAATTAAGAGCCGAAACAACAATTTCTTGTGTTATCGGCTCTGCGTCTTTGCGTCTGGCTCTTTGATAATGGTCATATTAAACTTTTCGACATCTATAAGCGTTTCTTGCTTGCACTTGGGGCAGAATAGCGGGAAGTTCTTCAGTTCCGTGTTTTCTTGGATTTTAAGTCTGGTTTTCTGCTGACAAACAGGACAGATAATCCATTGCTCGGCCATGCACCCTCACTCCTTTTTCAACAGTTTATCTATAGTGCATAGCACTCTATCTCGCTCACGCCGGATATTTTCGTTGTATCTTTGATAAATAGAAATATAGGTTTCTCTTTCTTCATCGGTAAACATCAAGAAAGCTTCTTTCTCCATTTCATCAATCATGCTAATACTGTGTTCGGCGAATTGCCTTCCTGTGTCCGTTAAGAGAATCTTTTTCCGATTTCTCGTGCCCGGAATTGTTTCGAGATATACAAGATCTCGCTGCTGCAATTTACTGACTGCCGAGTTGATAGTCTGCACGGGATAAAACCAATCATTGCACAAGTCGTTTTGTGTGCAATCCCCGTCAGCATGGGTGATTGCGTATAGTATCCAAAATGCCGTATCAGTTAATCCAAAGCGTCCGGCAATGCCGCGATAGATTTCATCTGTTTCTTTATACAGACGATTGAGAGTATTCAATTGTTGTTGAATGTCATGTCCCATACTCTTACCTCTTTCGCAATAAGCTGTTCTATTGGCTCATTGACTAAATTATATGTTTCCGACTTCGGAAACATACTGATTATAATCCGAAATCGGATACTTGTCAATCGTATAATTGCTGCTTTAAGATAAAATTATATAAAGCTTTCCTGCGAGAGCAGCCCACCGCTCTAACCGAATACGACGAGCCACTTGTACGGCGGCTGATTGAAAAAGTCACCGTCTACGAGGGTAAATTCACCGTAGAATTCAAGTCTGGCGTAACGGTCGATGTGGATGAATAAGGGTAAAAATGAGCGAGGCAACTCGATCATTCTTCGATCAAAAAATGAAACCACATATTTGGATCAGGAGAGTAGAACCGATGAAACTCATTTTCAAAATAAACGCCTGGTATCTGCAAGCATCCGATGTGGAAGTGTTGGCTCCCGCAAAGATACGCGACGCGTTCCGGGATGAATTAAATAACATAATGGGCAAATATAAATCATAACTTGACGCGATACTGTCAGGTTATGGTTGGTATGATTGGAACATGCAAACAACCTAATTCCCAAAAAGGAGGCTTTCTTCATGGAGAATTCCAACCATATCATAATTGATTCCAAGGAACTAAACGGCAAACGTGTGCTTGTGACCGGCGGTACTGGGGGCGGGATGGGCGAGGCGACGGTCAAACGACTTGCTCGTGCCGGAGCAACAGTCATCACGACAGCACGGCACACGCCGGACGAATTAAAAGATTCGGATTTATTTATCCAGGCCGATATTAGCACGCCTGAAGGCACTACAAAAGTTGTGGAGTATCTGCTAAAACGCTTTGGCGGTGTAGATATCCTCGTCAACAACGTGGGAGGCTCTTCTACACCAACAGGCGGCGTACTGAAACAAACCGACGCGGACTGGCAGCGAACGTTCGAGACCAATTTATTCGCCGCTGTCCGATTGGATAGAGGTTTGTTGCCCTCAATGCTTGAGCAGGGTGGTGGCGTGATTGTTCACGTTACCTCAATTCAACGCCGATTCCCGGGAGAAAACACCATGGCATATTCAGCGGCCAAGGCCGCACTCACAAATTACAGTAAAGCTCTGGCGACGGAGCTCGCACCCAAGGGTATCCGCGTGAACAGCGTTGCGCCCGGTTTCACGGAAACAAAGGCCGCTGAGAGACTTATCGAGCGGATGGCACAGGAACGGGGATGCGACTATAGTGATGCCCGGCAGTCTTTGATGGACTCTTTAGGAGGTATTCCCATAGGGCGTACTGCGCGGCCGGAGGAAGTGGCTGAACTTGTCGCTTTTTTGGTATCCGACCGCGCTTCCTACATTGTAGGAGCGGAGCATACAATCGACGGCGGAATCGTCCGCACAATATAAAGGAGAATAAAAATTATGGCAAACAATCAATTCCAATTACCAAAATCGGTTGAGACACATTTTCAGGCGACAAATACCAGTGACCCCGTGGCCTTCCTTTCAACCTTTTCCGAGGACGCCGTCGTCATAGACGCCGGTAAAGAATATCGCGGGAAAGCAGCCATCAAAGCATGGAGCGACCGCGACTATTTTGGCGACCATCTGAGACTGGAAGTCACAAACGCCGTTCAGGACGCTCTAGAGATAGTCGTCACTGCAAAATGTGACGGAGAATACGACAAAACCGGCCTGCCAGACCCTCTATATCTTGATTTTCATTTTACGCTGGATGGGGATAAAATCACACGCCTACGCAATGTTCTTTCTTCCAACAGCAGAGCTGTGCCGCTGCCTCAACCGATTGCTGCCTTTTATCATGCCTCCGATGTGTATGACGACGCTCTGCTTGCGGGTTGCTTTGCGACTGATGCCGTGTTGGCTGACGAGGGAATGGAATATCATGGCCCCGAAGCTGTTAGCGGGCATATTCTGGAGGCAAACCGGGACGCTAAAGTCACGACCGAAATCACCGGCTGTACAGAGAAAAACGGTGATACTGTTGTCACCGCTACGCTTTCCGGTAGCTTCGAGGGCAGCCCGGTTCCGCTGGATTTCCACTTCACCGTTGAAAACGGGAAAATCAATGCCTTGAATATTGTATTGGCTGGAGCGTAAAAATGGCCACAGAGAATTTGATTCAGGTAAATCAGGACAAATGCACACAATGCGGACTTTGCGTAAAGGTCTGCCGGGGCACGCTTGACATGGGCGAGCACGGCCCCGAGGCCGTCAATGATTTCTGTATTGCCTGCGGGCATTGCGTAGCGGTTTGCCCAAACGGCGCGTTGGATCACAGGCTGGCTCCACTTGAAAAGCAAGTTTCGCTCGAAGAGACACCGATACCGGACGCCAATACGGCAGCCCGCTTTCTCCGGTCACGTCGGTCTGTTCGCTCTTTCCAAAAAAAACGTGTGCCGCGTGAGACCGTCCGCGAGCTTCTTGACATTGCCCGTTTCGCACCAACAGCATGCAATTCACAGGGAGTCTCCTACCATGTTGTAGATGATCCTGTGACCATAAAAGCAATCGCAGCTGTGATTGCGGATTGGGCAGAGGGGGATTTAAAACACGGAGCTTTGGGGAAATCCCCATGGTCAAAAAACACCGTCAATACCATACGCGGTTACCGGGAAAATGGCAGGGACACAATCCTAAGGGATGCGCCCTGTCTGATCATCGCCACGGCACAAAAAGAATGCTTCGCGCTCGGTCGGGACAATACTCATTTTGCGCTTTCCTATGCCCAGCTCTATGCACCGGCGCTCGGACTCGGTACTTGCTGGTCAGGGTTATTCGAATATTGTGCTACAGCGGGCTATAAACCTTTGCTGCAGCTTCTCCGGCTTCATGAAAACAAAAGCGTCACAGGTGCGTTGCTCGTTGGATATCCGATCTATACATTTAGGCGAATAGTAGACAGGGAACCTTTACAGGTTACATGGCATTAATGTGGAGCACATGATCTTTGTCTTATTTTTTTGGTGATGTTAAGAATAGAGAATGTTATCAATTCACTTTGGAATACAAATCGGCATGACGGTGGATGCAGATGAATAAGGGCAAAAATAAGCATGGCACTCTACGGGATTTTACGTAGGATGCCCTGCTTTTGAATCAAAAACATTCCTTACTCGGGCATATTAAGACTGTATCTGCTTCTCAAGTTTGGACAAAAAACCGGCCAACGCCCTTGTTGGGACATGGTTAACCGGCCGACCAGACCGGCGTCCGTCAAAAAGGCGAGGGCATCCTTCATAATTTAATATCTCCTGTAAGTTTTCCATATTCTATTTAGCGAAATAGCGATTTTGCCTGCTATAACATTTGCTTAGCTGACGTAACCGTAATTTCTAATACTCGGGTTAAAAATTTAAATTTCTTTTCCATCATATTAAAATCTGCGCCGGAGTATAAAAATCTTGCAGTTCCTTCTACAACAAACCCGGTTCCCTGATAATTATCATGCCCTTTCACATTTTTACTTCCTAAAGCCATTTTTATCTTATTGTTATCATTTATATTTTTCTCCGTTGTGTGCATTATTCCAGCGGGAATTAGTATTCTTTCGTCTTCGGTAACCACTAAATAGGAATTCCACTCATTTACAACATGAGGTTCTCCTTTTCCCCACGTTACAATTGTTACAATACCCTCGTTTTTTAATACTTCATAAAATTTATCTGATAGCATTTGTTCCTCCTTGGTATAGAATCGAATAAAATCGATGCAAATTTACGGGTTGTTATTAATAATAGCATAGAAAATATGACAATGTCCCGTCATATTATCTATGCTATTTGCAATGTAAACGTCAAGCGGAATCCGACCCGATAGACTGATTCCCATGTACGGGTAAAATCACGTTTTGAGAGTACAGTTTGAAAATCCCAAAACCACAGAAATGGCTTATTTACTGAGCTTTTTGTACATTCAGTCTTTTACCCTTGACATCAATACTACCGTCTCAACGTGGTCAGTCCGGGGACAGTGATCCACGGACCTGCCGATGTCATGATGCCTAAGCGCGTGATTGGGCTACAGGAATGGGAGGAGCCTTCTTGCTTTTTTTCTCTGCTTTTTCACCGATATTGTTCCGGTCTATGCAAAGGTCCTCCCAGGTTGACTCACCCATTTCAAACGCGATGCTTCCCTGACCGCCCTGCAATGTTCACACAGCATTTCACCGCCGTGCACATCAGCAGAAGGGCCATTTCTTTTACCCACATACTCCAGCTGTTCTTTGGTACCGATCACTTCACCACACCAAGAACAGGAAACCAACTCAAATTCCTTATTCCAGATGGTTCTTTTTCCATGAAGATCCGTGAAAGGAATTGCTCCGCTGGGACAAACACTTGCACAGGAACAGCATCCAATACAGCTTTCTGCAGGCTCTTCGAATGGTGTAGAAACTGTTCTCGTGGTTCCCCTATTAACTGTTGCAATGGCGCCGGTGCCCATTTTATCACAGGCAGCAACGCACAGTCCGCAAAGGATGCATTTTTCGTCTTCCCTAGAACTCCACCGATGATTTTGTTCTACACCATATTCCTTCGCAAGCATACCAATGGCATCACTTTGAGGTGCTCTGGCCATCAGCAATGTTAATACGGCTTTTCGCATGTCTCTCAGCTTCTCTGAATTGGTAAGCACTTCAATTTCTGCAACCACAGGATAAACGCAGGCAGTGACTATTTTTCTTTTTCGATCGTCCTTCTCACCGCAATCATCGTTCAATTGCCCAAACGCTCTCTCTTCTGCCTTCTGTCTTGCATCCATCACTTCCACAATACAAATTCTGCAGGTGGCAAGACCAGCCAGCGCCTCTTCATGACAGAGGGTTGGAATGTTAATATGATTTCTTTTTGCAATCTGAAGAAGATACTCTCCTGATTCTGCTTCACATGTCAAACCGTCAATGATTACCTTCATTCCGCACCTCCTATCCGATTTCCACCGCTTGGAATCTGCATACATCGATGCAGTTTCCGCAGCGTGTACAAAGTTCTTCGTCAATAACATGACTCAACCTGGGCTTTCCGCTGATTGCTCCCACACCGCAATTCTTTTTGCAGAGTCCGCAGCCGGTGCACTTTTCTTCAAGAATGCGGAACGTCGTCAGTTTCTTACAGATCCCTGCAGGGCAGCGCTGATCCCGTATGTGAGAAAGATACTCTTGGCGGAAGTATTTTATGGTAGACAATACCGGATTGGGAGCGCTCTTTCCCAGGCCGCAGAGTGCGGCCTCCTTCATCATGGAGCCCAACCAGATCAAAAGCTCCAGATCCTCCTCAGAGCCTTTGCCCTCCGTAATTCCGTCAAGCACTTCCAGCATTCTTCTCAGACCCTCTCTGCACGGCACGCATTTTCCGCAGGACTCCTCCGAGAGAAAATTGATGTAATACCGGGCGGTGTCCACCATACAGGTCCGTTCATCCATGACAATCATTCCTCCGGAACCCATCATGGAATCAGCAGCTTCCAGAGAATCAAAATCAACCTTCATATCCAATAGTTCTTGCGGAATACAGCCTCCAGAAGGGCCTCCTGTCTGCACAGCTTTGAACCTTCGCCCTCCGATAATTCCTCCACCAATTTCAAAGATCAGCTCCCGCAGAGTAATTCCCATAGGAACCTCCACCAAACCATTGTTTTTGACCTTTCCTACCAGAGAAAACACCTTTGTCCCCTTGCTTTTTTCCGTTCCGATGGAGGAAAACCAACTGCCTCCCCGGTTGATAATTTCAGGAATGTTGGCCCAGGTTTCCACATTGTTCAAGAGGGTCGGCTGTCCCCATAATCCTCTTTCTACCGAGCGGATATATTTCGCTCTTGGCTCTCCCGTATTTCCCTCGATGGAGGCCATAAGTGCAGTTGATTCACCGCAGACAAACGCGCCTCCGCCCTTGACAATCTGGAGATGAAACTCATATCCGCTGCCAAAGATATTTTTCCCGAGAAAACCTTTCTCCCTTGCCTGACAAATAGCTTCTTCCATAGTCCTCACAGCCAGCCCATACTCATTTCTGATATAGAGGTATCCCGAATTGGCGCCTATGGCTAGGCTCCCGATCAGCATCCCTTCAATGATACTGTGAGGATCGCCCTCTAGAATGCATCGATCCATGAATGCTCCCGGATCACCTTCATCTCCGTTGCAGATGGTATATTTGGGATATCGTCCGATCCCGGCACACTGTCTCCATTTTCTGCCCGTTGGAAAACCAGCCCCGCCTCTTCCCCGAAGACCGGAACCTTCAATTTCAGTAAGGATCTCCTCCGGGGTCATTTTTAAAGCTTTTTTCGCCGCCGAATATCCTCCCCGTTCCATGTAGTCCTGGATAGAGAACGGATCGATTTCCCCAGTATTTCTCAGGGCAATTCTGAACTGCTTTTTATAGAAGCTGTTTTCTTCCCTCGTTCTGACACGATTCCGCTGCTCCGGCTCCCGATGCATCAAGCGGTCGATCTCCTGCTTGTTCAGTACCGTCTTTTCAAACACCTCATCCACATCACCCGGCTTGACTTTATAGTAGCAAAGATCATCTGGCAAAAACCGAACGATGGGGCCGTTCTCACAAAGTCCGCTGCAGCCTGTGGCTTTCACCATGGGCTCCACCTCAAGAGGAAGGCCCGCTTGTTGGATTCTCTCTTTCAGACCACTGTCGATATCCATGCTGTTATTTGCCAGGCAGCAGGTACCGCAGCAGACGAGTATCTTTTCAAAGTTTGTTCCATCATGCCCATTCATCTGCATTTCCTCCGTCCCATGCAAGTCGATCCCCTATAGCTGACCCTCCATTCCCCTCAAGGTTCTCCTCAAAGGCAGATCCTACATCCCACACTGGAACCTCCCCCATGGCAGGGCCGTAATGATTCAAAATTTCTCCCACCATCGTGCGGGTCACACTCCCATAATATTCTTCATTTACCACCAAAACCGGCGCCAGGGCGCAGGATCCCAGACAGCTGACCGTTTCCAGAGAAAAAACTCCATCCACTGAAGTATCACCCGGTTTCAAGTGCAAAAGCCGTTCAATTTCCTCCAGAAGTACCGTCGAGGAACGAATGTGGCAGGCGGTTCCGTCGCAGACCCGTATGATATTCTTTCCTTTTGCTTTCAGGCTGAATGCTTTATAAAAGGTAGCCATTCCGTAAAGCTTGCTCAAGGGCACTCCAAAATATCCTGAGGTTTGGCACAAAGCTTCTTTGGGAAGAAATTGATACCGTTCCTGTATGTCCTGCAGGACTGCCAGCATATATCTTCGTTCCGCGGGATATCGATGAAGCAGCTCTGTGATGTCCATAACGCCTTCGTCAAAGGAGCACTGTTCCTGTTCCATTAAAGTTGTCATTTTATCCTCCCTATCGATTCACCAGAATTGTCACCATCTAATACAGCAAAGATAAAGAACTAGATACAAAATTCATTCTCCTTCTGCCATGAGACGTTCCTGTATTTTTTTCAGAGCAAGAACAGATGCTCCATTCCCTGCATCAAACAATGCTCTTCTGTTTAAGTCTGCTTCAATGATATCCTGACAGAAGGGCAAGGAGCCCAGATAAGGGATCTCAGGCAGACAGGTTCGGATAAATTCCGCATCTTCCTCACCCCGCAGCTTGCTTCCGATGACAAAAAGCTTCTTGATCCCCACATCTTTCGCCAGGCTTCTGATCCTCAGAGCGGTTTCAATACTCCGATATCCCGGCTCCGCAACGATGATCATAACGTCCACTGCGTCAGCGGTTCCCCTGCCAAGATGCTCAATTCCTGCCTCCATATCCATAATAACAACCTCATCTCGTTCCACCAAAAGATGACGCATCAATCGTTTCAGCAGGGTATGCTCCGGACAGACACAGCCTCCTCCGCCCTGCTCCACCGTGCCCATAACCAAAAGCTTAACACCTTGATGATCGACGCAAAATTGATCCGGAAGATCGTCAACCTTTGGGTTGAGGATAAACAAGCCGCCATAGGATTCAGAGGCTTCTGTCCTCTCAGCCGCAAGCTTCCTCATCTTAGAAAAAGGCATTATTTTCTTTGAAATTTCTTCCGGGACTCCCAAAGCAGACGCAAGATTTGCGTCCGGGTCTGCATCGATGGCCAAAACCTTATATCCTTCCTCTGCAAAGATTCTGGAAAGGGTACCTGCGATGGTGGTTTTTCCTACACCACCTTTTCCTGTTATCGCAATTTTCACATCTGCCCTCCTTTGCGCTTGATTAATTTATCCTGATTTGGCAATAGAAGATAAGCCACTGTTGAATAAGACTTAAAAACCACGCTTATATACCTAGCCCCGCTCTGCGCGTTTCGATGGCTCCCAAAAGCTTGGCTGCGGCGGCCTTTGGTTCTGTTTCAACAAAGAAGTAACCGCCGGTGAGATCTTTTACGCCTTCTGTCAGAACCTTGGTAACCAGCTCTGATCCCAATATCTGGGGTACGACGCCCAAATGGGTGGGAAGCCCAAGGGATACCGCCCAAGTGCCGATGGCCATAGCTTTTTCCGACATGCATTCCGGCGCAGAAGCTGCAACGGGCAGCTTGTCAAGATCCACACCGATTTTATTTGCAAGAGCTGTTGCAACGGCAACGGCTCTTGTATTGTCAACGCAGGAGCCCATATGTAAGATCAGCGGCAGAGGCCCGGAAAGTCCGGCAGCCTCACCAATTGCTGTAAGGACTGCTTTCAGGGTATCTCCGGCATACGCTTCCGTAGCTTCGGGGGTCATCAGCCCTGCTTTGGCAAAGGCCCCCGCTCCGCAGCCCGTGGCGAGCATCAGCACATTCTTTGCCGCAAGTTCCCTGGCGATGGCAGTAAAGGCATGATCCTGCACCACATTAGGATTGTTGCATCCTGCAAACAAAACAACGCCGCGGATATTTCCGTTGACGATATTGTCAAGAAGCGGCTTCAGCGGGTCATTCGGATCCACTGCACTGAGAGCCGCGACGATGGCTTCAGTACTGAACCCAGCATATGCTGTTTGTGTAATGTCAGAAAGATTGACTTTGGCGGGATTTCGCCTTTTATATGCCTCAATGGCCAGTTTCACGATCTTTCCCGCGCTCTCCTTTGCTGTTTCCGTACTGAATTCTACATGGGTTGCTCCCGAAATCTTACAAGTAGGCATTGTGGTGATGAGCTCTGTGTGGAAACAATCCTTTACCGCCGCAAGGGATGGCATAATGCACTGTACATCTACGACCATGGCATCCAATGCCCCGGTGACAACAGCCAATTCCTGGGACAGAAAGTTGGTCGCCAAAGGAATGCCCCTGCGCATCATAACCTCGTTGCCCGTGCAGCACACGCCCACAACATTAATTCCATCCTTTGCCCCAGCCTTGATGGCTTCCTCGTTCAATTCCGCTGCCAAATCGCATACTAACTCACTGAGCAGAGGGTTATGACCATGGACTGCAATATTAACGGCAGCTTCCTTGATCACGCCAAGATTTGCTCTAGTTTTCACTGGTGTCGGGGTTCCGAATATAGCATCCGACAAATCCGTAGCCAGCGCCATTCCCACATAGTCGGCGAGAGCGCATTTGATTCCGCCCAAAAGCAGGTTGACGGGATCTGCATCGGTTCCAATATGGGTTCTGGCCATGATCTCGGCAATTGAGCCATTGATGTTCCCGGGAACCACTCCCAGCTTTTCCAGCTTTTCCACCCGCTCTTTCGGTAGTGTTTTATCAAACCAGCTGCAGTGAATCGATTCATCTTTTCGGAAGAAGTCCTCAAGGGTGGCTTCCGCCACGGCACCCGCCACTTCATAAAGGTCGCGGCCTTCCTGAGGCAGGCCAAGCTTATCGGCTACACTCCGCAGCTTCGCTTCGTCTTTGATCTGATATCCTTCCGCTTTTTTCTCACTAATCTCGAGGAGCGTAAGGGCAATATGTTTGCCGTGATCAGAATGGGCCGCAGTTCCTCCCGCAATCCCCCGGATCAGATTTCGCGCGACGATGGTATCCGCATCCGCACCGCACACACCTTTGGATGGCCCCTCTCCGAAGGGGTCGATTCTGCATGGTCCCTGCCAGCAAATACGACAGCAGATTCCCAGCGTACCGAAGCCGCATTGAGGCTGCTGCTTTTCAAAGCGGTCCCATACGGTTTCAACTCCGGCTTTTTTTGCAAAAGGCAGCATCTGTTTTACTGCCTGGTCAGCAGAAAATTCTTTGTTCATAGATCCTTCCTCCTTACCCTCTCATTTTTCTCTGCCGGAAGCCACTGCCGCAATTTCTTTTGCTCTTGCTTCCATTGATCTTTGAATCAAGTCCTCATAATCCACAAGGGCGATTGCCTTTGTGGGACATGCCTTTACGCATGCACAGGCTTCACCGTCAATTCCTCCATTTGCCTCGACGCAAAGATCACATTTCAGAGCCTTTGCTCTTTTTATCCGTCCGTCTCCTTTTCCCTGTGCCTCTGACCTGACGCGAATGGCGCCGTAGGGACATACCATTGCACAGCTTTTACATCCGATGCACAGATCCCTGTTTAGAAAAACCATACCGTCCCGTTGCCCAATGGCACCAGAAGGACAGACCTGGGCACATGGTGCATCCTCGCATTGCCGGCATTGAAGCGGTACTTTGACGTTCTCTGCCTGTACCACGCGATTCCGCGGTCTGATCTTGTAGCCTTCAAGAACAGCCGTAAACAAATCCGTTTCTGCGTGGACAAGGCCGCAAGCAAGCTCGCAGCTTTTACAACCCAGACATTTTTGCGGATCTGCATAAATGAAATAGTTTTCCTTCTGATCTGACATGAAATAACCTCCTCTCATTCTTGATTCCGACACAAAGCAATACCGCGGTGCGATACCAACGGAAATGAATATCGGACTGCTGCCGTAAAAATGCAGGCAGCAGCCTCTGGTTCTAATTCAATTGTAACAAAGTTATAAAATAAATCTGTCAGATAGGAGACATTAGTCTTAATTTTCTGAAATTTAGACTAGAAATAATTTCGCTGCAGTGATGGAGACTCGATATAATTAATACGGTTTCGACTTTTAGAGCTGGATATATTTGATACGGTTAAGACTTTACAGTGATTTGAGTTTTTCCAGATCCGTGATCAGAATTGTTTTTCGGTTGATTCGTTCCATGATACCAAGACGGCAAAATTCGCTGAAAATTGAAGATACAGTCTGCCGGGAGGCTCCGACGATCATCGCAACCTGACCAGTATCCTGACCGATTTCGATCAAAATCCCCTTTTCACAGAGAATTCCCTTATCTTCCGCCATAGAAAGCAGATATTCTTTCATTCTTTGATTGGTATTTTGAAAGGCAAGATTGGTAATGATGGTAAAGGAGTTTTTCAGGAGATCTCCAAGGACCTTGACGGTATTCATGGCGAAGGTGGGATTTTGCATCATGATCTGCCCAAAATCTTGGGTTTTGCAGATCAGCAGCACACAGTCACATAACGCCTGTGTAAATGCGCGGGTATGGGTAGAGTATGCGTCACCGGGCTCCAGAATGGACAGGGTGAATTCTTTATCATTGGATGCCAAGAAAATACGGACCTTGCCTTCCTTGACGATAAACACATTGTTATCACCATGGTTTGGATGATAGATGAGCTCCTTCTTGCGATACTTTTTTTCATGGAACATAGATAATAAACCGGCATGTTCCGGCAGGCTAAGGACATTCAAAAGATTCTGATCCGGCATTCCCCTTCTTAACACGGCACTGCCCCTTTTCCTTTGAAAGATTTGATCGTTTTCTAATTGAGCTTTCTATAATTATAGAACTTTCCATCCCCATAGAAAAGAATTCTTTTTGTAAAAATACAAAAAGGCGTCTCCGGCAACATTCGTAAGCCGAGAACGCCTTCCCATAAAGATCGTAAAATCTCTATCTTATTGCTTCTATTTCCTAATTACAGCTACTTCAGCAGTTCGCATTCATAACTGATGGGAAAATGTTGATCCTTCTCGATGACTTCCATCAGTGCGGATACATCACCATTCTTTAAATCAGGAATTTGCACTCCTCCCAGGAAGCTTCTCCAAAAAGAATTATCCTGATAAACAACATCGATCACTTCACCACTGAGATCATACGACGCTCTCATGTCGTCCACAGCATCTTTGAAAGTTCCAATATCATCCACAAGTCCCAGATCCAAGGCTTGTTTTGCAGTATAGATTCTGCCGTCCGCAAGTGCTTTCACATCCGGCAGGCTAAGATTTCTTTCCTCTGCCACAATTCCTGTAAATTGGTCATATGCATCGTCAACAAGAGATTGAAAAATTGCCTTCTGCTCTTCTGTCATCGGTTCAACAGAACTTCCCATAGCCTTATTCCGCCCTGCGGTTATGGTTTCGGTTTTAATCCCGTATCGATCAAGCAATCCCGAAATGTCATAAAGCGTTCCAATGGTAACGCCGATGGATCCGGTCCAGGTATTCCTATTTGCAAAGATTTTATCTGCAGCTGCCGAAATATAGTACCCTCCCGAAGCCGCCATGGAGCCCATTGCAGAATAGACCGGACGCCCTGTCTTATCCTTATACTCCTTTAGCTTGAGATAGAGTTCATCGCTTTCATAAACACCGCCTCCGGGAGAATCCACAAACAGGATTAAACCCTGATTGTTCGTATCCGCTATCATTTCGTCAATCTTATTTAAAGTCCAGTTGTGCTGATACCCTACCGGCAAACCGAAGGTATCTGACTGTCCGGACATAATTGATCCCTCTACATAAAGCGTTGCAATATATGGTCCATTAGCTGCAATATCCTTTTCCTGTCCGAACATGGTGTTTTTTATTCCATTCCCAATCAATGCCAGTATCACGATACCAACTATGATACATCCAAAAACCATCAGACTTTTCCTGAGCCGTTTTTTCCCGGGTTTCTTCTCCTGATTCATTGCTTCAATGTCATATTCTCTGATTTCTGTCATTTCTAATCCCCTTTCAATTGATCTCATTCCATTTTCCACTTTTTTATCATCAATGTCAATGTGAAAGGTAAAAATGCGCGTATTAAAAACAGTTGACAGCGTATTACACCATGTAGTACACTATGCACATCAGGTGTATTATATCATTTAGTACACTTGCAGCTGAATAGGATCGATTCAATTGACGAAAATATAGGAAGTGCTGATTTAATGGAGGCCTATACAGATGGTCTCACTGAATGAAATTTGCATTTCCTGAATAGAAAAGGAGGGTTAGAATCATGTTTCAGCTTGATTTGAAAAGCCGAAAATCAATTTATGAGCAGATTGTTGATAATATTAAAGAGCTCATCATAACAGGCATATTGAAACCGGAAGATAAAATTCCATCGGTACGGGAGCTTTCAAAAACCCTCACGGTAAATCCCAATACCATACAAAAGGCATACAGGGAGCTGGAGTATCAAGGATTTTTGTACACGGTTTCCGGCCTAGGTACCTTTGTTGCTTCTCCATCGGACTTACCGGTGGATGAGAAAAAAATCAGCGAAGCAAGAGAGCACCTGAAGGGTTGCATTAGAGAACTGTTTTATCTTGGCTGTACTCTGGAAAGAATCAGATCCATCATGAATGAACTACTGGAGGAAAGGAGTAATAGGAATGATAAAGGTAAGTAATCTTGACAAATCCTTTGACGGCTTTCGGGCACTTTCCGATTTAAATCTCAATGTCAGGAAGGGTTCCATTTATGGATTGGTAGGAACCAACGGGGCCGGAAAGACCACCCTGATCAAGCATGTAACCGGTGTTTTGAAACAGGATCAGGGAGAAATACTCATTGAAGGAGCGCCTGTTTACGAAAATATCCCGGTGAAAGAACGAATGGGTTTTATACCCGACGATCTCTACTTCTTCGCATCCTATAATTTAAAGGAGTCTGCCAAGTTCTACCGCTCCATTTATCCCAATTGGAGCCAGGAACGATATACCCATATGGTAAAGCAGTTTGAACTGAATGAACGGCGTAAGCTTTCCAAATTTTCCAAAGGAATGCAGAAGCAGGCCGCTTTTATCCTTACCATGTCATCCATGCCCGACTACTTGATTCTCGATGAGCCCATTGACGGTTTGGACCCAATCATCAGAAAGCTGGTATGGAAGTACATCATTGAGGACGTGGCAGAAAGAGAAATGACGGTTCTGGTTTCCTCCCATAATCTGCGTGAGCTGGAAGGGATCTGTGACTCTATCGGCATCCTCTCCAAGGGGAAGATGATGATCGAACGAGATCTGGACGAATTGAAATCAGACATCCATAAAATTCAGGTAGCATTTAAAGAAAGCAGTGATGATCCATACCAGGGTCTGAACGTCCTTCATAAGGAATCCAGAGGGACCGTAGACCTTTTAATCATCCGAAATAAAAAAGAAGATGTTGAAAGCGTAATCAATGAAAGCCATCCGGTGATCTTTGACATGCTTCCCCTGTCCCTTGAGGAAATTTTTATCTATGAGTTAGGAGGTGGCGACAATGAAATTGAAGGCATCATATTTTAGTATCTCAAAGCCGCTCATCTTGGAAAATTTGCGACGTTTTTGGGCGCTTCCTGCCCTGGCATTCCTGGTTTATTTTCTGTCAGGAGTTTTTCCTGTTTTGATGTCCTACAATCGCCTGAATAATATGGCGAGCTATATCGATATGTCACTGAAAAACCAGCAGCCCTTTTACATGTTTGCCCATTTGATCTTTCCCATCGTAGCAGCTGTCGTGATTTTCCGATATCTGCAGGGGATCAGTTCGGTGTCTGTGATGCATTCCATGCCCTTTACGAGAACGAAGCTCTATAATAGCGGTTTTATTTCTGGATTGATCCTCATCGTGTCTCCAATCCTGGTCAATGGCTTGATTCTTCTTGCCATCAGCAAACCGGTTTACAGAATGTATGGTACAGAATCCGGGATGATGATCAATGAAGTGAATGTCTTTGCAAGAGCAGATATCCTGAACTGGATCTGGGTTTCCATCCTGATCGCAGTGGTCATCTACGCAGTATCTGTCTTTGCTGGAATCGTGACAGGAAATGCACTGATGCATTTTGCAACGGCAATCTGGTTTAACTTCCTGATTCCCGCACTGTATGCTGTCTTCATCGCATACTTCTCCCAATTCCTTTATGGCTTTGATACTGCCGGAAACTGGGTTGAATTCGGAATGAAAATCTCACCATACCTCAGTGTATTGCAAAATCAAGGTCATCTGGGACTATTCAGCACGATTTATTATTTGATCAGTGCCATAGTGCTCTTTATTATTACAGGCTTTCTATATAGAAAAAGAAATCTGGAGCACGCAACGGATTCTCTGGCCTTCAGTTTCATGGAGCCCATCATATGCTATCTCATTGCATTTCTTGGTATGACATTGCTTGGATTCTACTTCCAGGTGCTGGGGAAATCCGAATTTTATATGTATGGAGGTCTTGCTGCAGGTACCTTGATCTTCTTTATCATCGGGCAGATGATTGTGAAAAAGACCCCCAGGGTTTACAACCTGAAAAGTTTAAAGAGTCTGGGCATCTATGCGCTCATCGCTATTGTGTTCATTTTGGGTCTGCGATTTGATCTCACAGGCTTTGAGAAGAGAGTACCAAATCCTTCCAAGGTGGGAAGCATGACCTTTTCTGATGATTTTATGAGAAATTACAACAATTACTACTATAGCAGCAGCGGCTATACCCTTTTCAAAGGGGATGAAAAGGGTTTGCTGTTCAAAGATCCTGCAAATATAGAGGCGGCAGTCAATTTGCACAAAATGCTGGTCGCAGATAAGGAACGGCTGCAAAAACCGGAGGATGTATATGCAGGCAGTCTCGCACTTTCCTATAACCCTGATTCCCTATTTCCGCTGAGCAGGCGCTACACGCTGGACTATGTGACCTTTGGTAAAAGCCCCGACTTTAAGCAGATTTATGAATCAAAGGAATACAAAGACTATTTTGCTCCCAGCAATTTAAACTACGAAAAGCTTGACAGTATCCTTGTCAGCACTGATAAACCCAATGTGGAAGCGGTGGAAATTAAACGGGCAGCTGATCTTGAGGAGTTCATGAAGTGTCTTGATCTGGACTTCAAAGCACAGAAGTTTGAAGACAGAGTTGACTTAAAGCACGGCTATGCCACTGCCAGCATCAATTTTATGTATAAAGATACCAGTTCCAATACACCGGAACGGCTGCTGAACAACAATATAGCTTTCAAAATAACAGAAAGCTATACCAATACAATTCAGTGGCTCGAGAGCAAAGGCTATGGAGAGCGGTTCAAAGACAACACCGCAGATATCGAGTATATCGAGATTTATCATTATGTCCAAAGCGAGGATCAAGATGACAATCGCTACCCTGCCGCAGCTGAGTATTCCTATAGCGGAAATGGTGTCATGGGAATAGTAGGAACTTCAAAAACCGGTTCTGTAGAGATTCCAACCATGAAAATCACAGATCCCGATCAGATCAAACAGATTCTCGAAAGCTATGAAACGTCGAATATCGTTTATTCCGATTATTACTACGGCACCATTTTCTACAAGGGGAGCGTATTGAACCAACAAAATTATGGTTCGTCGTATGCGAAGGAAATGGCCGAAAAATACGGAGCGGACTATTCTACCAGCGAATCGGGCTATCCCATGGTAAACATTTACTTCAATGAAGGAAATATCCCGGATTTCGTACTGGACTATTTTCAGTAAGGAATTTGGTATAAAAACCAAGGTATGATACAAACTAAAATCAATTCAAAATAGGGGTTTTATAAACGGCTGTACAGTTATATATTGTACGGCCGTTTCGTTTCCGAACCACAAATACGCCAAGCAGCACTTTGTCAACCAATGCAATATATGATACAATGTGCTTCATACTACTCATACGGAGGAACCGAACTTGACATATGATTTAATAATAATTGGAGCCGGTGCTGCCGGCCTCTTTGCCGGAGCTTCCCTCCCAAATAAAATTAACGGACTGATCCTGGAAAAGAGTGCTTCACCCGGAAAGAAGCTTCTGATGTCCGGTGCAGGGCAGTGCAATCTGACACATGGAGGAAGTATCAAGGATTTCATTACCCATTACGGTGCACGCGGAAAAAAGATCAGAACGGTTCTCTATCGTTTCAGTAACGATTCCGTCATTGACTTCTTTGAAAAAAATGAGATTGCCCTCTTTGAACGAGAGGATGGTAAGATCTTTCCCAAATCACTCCGTGCGAAGGATATCCTAGACTGTCTGACATCTCAATGTCAGCGAAATGGAATGAAATTATGTTTTTCGACTCCGGTCGAAAACATCTCCTATCGTGAACCTGCTGAGGGCAATGATGGACTTTACGTGATCCAAACTGGAAGCTTTGTTTTCACTGCAAAGAAAATAATTATTTCAACAGGCGGCTGTTCCTATCCGTCCACTGGATCAGACGGCAGTCTTTTTCCTGTTTTGGAAGCATTGGGCATAGCAGTCAAACCTTTGCACCCCGCTCTGGTTCCGATTCATGTACAGCAATACCCATACAGTGATCTTTCCGGAATTTCCTTTCAGAATGCCGCTGTTACTCTTTATTCAAAAGAAGGCAAACGGGTTGCAGAGAACATCGGCCCTTTGTTGTTTACACGCAATCATTTTTCAGGACCTGGTATTTTGAACCTATCAAGATATGTTACGGAGGGAATGCAGCTCTCATTAAGCTACTGCACTGGAAAATCGGATGAGGTCTTAATCAAAGAACTCACCACTGCCCTAAGCAGCAGCAGCAAGCAATTGCTCACAGAGCTCTACGAATACTTCAATGGGAATCGCAATGCAGAAGGGCGTGAATCGGAAATGCCGAAACGATTTTTGGAAACACTTTGCAGGCGTGCAGGTACTGATCCTGCGGTAAAAGCTTCTGCCGTCAGCCGTATTCTGCTCCGATCCATTGTGAAACTCTTGCTTCAGGATCGGTTCACCATATCATCAACCGACGGCTTTTCCGCTGCCATGGTCACTGCAGGCGGAATCTCACTTGATGAAATCAATTTGAAAACGATGGAATCTAACCAATACCTCGGTATGTATTTTGCCGGAGAAGTTCTCGATGTTGATGGGGACACCGGTGGTTACAACCTCCAGTTCGCATTCTCGTCTGGGTGGCTTGCCGCAAACAGTGCAGTTTAATGATTCCTGCACGAGTACCCGTACGAATCAATAAGTCCATATATTTAACAGGTTCAGTGATTATGGATTGCCATAACCAACTGTAATTGACCGCACCATCAGCCCCTCCCCTTCATATAATGGATATCATAGTATCAAATAGAATGGGGCATCTCAGAAACGGAAGAGACAGCCGGGTTTAGCATGTCACAGCATCTGTTTTGAGTCGCCCTAATTAACAGGAGAACAATATGGCGATAAAGATATTCATTGATCAGGGCCACAACCCTGTGAATCCAAACGCGGGAGCGGAAGCAGGCGGTTTTCGGGAACAAGATATCAACTATGAAGTTGGCGTCAGGCTGGCCGCTCTCCTGAACAGCAATCCGAATTTTGAAGCACGTTTATCAAGAAACTCTCCAACGGAGCAGCTTGGTACAAGTACGACCACAAGCCTGCAGGCAAGAGTCGCTGCTGCCAATCAATGGGGCGCAGACTTTTTTATCAGCCTTCACTGCAATATCAGTGAAATCCTCACTGCCAGCGGGAGTGAAGCGTACGTATACCAAGCAGACTCTCCGGCATATTACATGGGCGAACGTATCCTGGAAGGTATAAACTACTATACAGGCCTTCCCAACCGTGGTGTAATGGTCAGAACGAATCTTTATGTCCTGCGCGCCACCTCCATGCCTGCCGTCCTGGTGGAGATGGGCTACATGTCAAATCCGATCGATCTCAATCTGCTGGTAAATGATCCCCAAAGCTTTGCCCGAGGTATTTACAGCGGAATTCTGACATATTACGGCCTTGAGTAGACTAACCCCTGCCTGGAAGATGTAATTCTGTAGTCGCTTCAACTTAAAGTTGAAGCGATTTTTATGTTGCTCTCTATTTCGCTTTTCGCGCCTCTGGCGTCAGGCATTTTTTTTAATACTTTTACCAAACTTGCCTTGACAGGATCATTTTAAGGAGTTATATTGTATATAACGTATATATACAATATTTATATCATATACTTCTTTCAAGGAGAATAAATGGATATCATTATCAGCAATTCTAGCAGCAAGCCGATTTACGAACAAATATCGTCTCAAATCAAAGGAATGATACTGAACGGCTCGCTGAATGAAGGGGATGCCCTTCCGTCCATGCGGCTTCTGGCAAAAGAACTGCGAATCAGCGTCATTACAACCAAACGCGCCTATGAGGATCTGGAGCGAGACGGCTTTATTGAGACCGCAACGGGCAGAGGCAGTTTTGTTGCTGCAAAAAACCTGGAGTTTGTTCGCGAAGAGAATCTTCGTATCATCGAAGAAAACCTTCGAAAAGCTGCTGATCTTGCTATTACAGCAAATATCAGCCTTGACGAAGTAATCGAAATCCTTACCCTATTTATGAAGGAAACGGAATAGACGGCTTATGAAATCAGCCTAATACAGGAGGTATAAAACCGATGAATCATCGTGCAGATACAATACGGCATTCCAATAACCAATTCACGCAGCATTCTATTGAGATCGCTAATCTCTCCAAAAGTTTTGACCAATTTCAGCTCAAGGATGTGAACCTCACATTACCGAAAGGCAGTATTATGGGCTTTATCGGAGAGAACGGAGCGGGAAAAACAACTACAATAAAACTCATACTGAATCAGCTAAAGGCTGATGCAGGAAAAATTTCAATTCTGGGATATGATCATATCCGGGAGGAAAAAAAGCTAAAGGAAGAAATTGGTGTGGTTTTTGATGAAAGCTATTTCCACGATAATATTAAACCAAAGCACATATCTAAAATTATGGAGCGCATTTATAGAAACTGGGATTGTGAGATGTTTTCTCGTTACCTGAAGGCATTCCGTCTACCCGAGGATAAAATTACAAAGGATTTTTCCAGGGGTATGAAAATGAAACTCTCCCTCGCCACTGCTCTTTCGCATCATCCTAAGCTATTGATTTTGGATGAACCCACCAGTGGTCTTGATCCGGTGATCCGAAATGAGATTTTAGACATCTTTCTTGACTTTATTCAAGATGAGGAACATTCCATACTGTTTTCTTCTCACATCACCAGTGATCTGGAGAAGGTTGCCGATTACATCACCTTCCTCCATGAAGGAACGATCCTGTTCAGCGAATCAAAAGATGAGCTTCTGGCAGACTATGGTCTGCTCCTATGCGGCACTGCTGATTTCTCTTCCGTTGATAAAGGGGATATCATCGGACACAGGGAAAATAGATTCGGCCATGAAATGCTCATCAGAAAAAAAGACGAAATGTCAAAGAAATATAAGGGGTTAACCATAGATTCTGTTACGCTTGAGGATATTATGCTGTTTTATGTAAAGGGGGTTCAATTAAAATGACAGGTTTACTTTTAAAAGACTTTTATTCACTGCGCCAATACAGTAAGACCATGCTCTTTATGCTTGTATTTTTCGCATTCCTTAGCGCAGGCATGGATAATCCGGCTAGCTTTTTTGAAGGGTTTATGGTGATCATGTCTATGATGATGGCAATCTATTCTTTTTCATATGACAATTTAGCAAGATGGGATCGTTTCGGGCTTTCACTGCCTGTATCGAGAACAGAAGTGGTTGGAGGTAAATATTTACTCTCTTTAATCCTCTGTCTCGCAGGAGGCATTTTGGCCTTTATCCTTTCCTCAGTAATTCTTGCGTTCAGACCTGTTGACGGCTTTGGACTTAAAGAACATCTTTTTTCGCTGGCTGGGGTCTCGTCCATGGGAATTTTTCTTTTCAGCCTTCTTCTTCCCCTGATCTTTAAGTTTGGCGTGGAAAAAAGCAGATTGTTCCTCATTGCCATCTTTGCCGCTCCGACGGCTGCTGTTATCTCCTTCGGCCAATTGGGGGTTGAGCTTCCCTCTCCTGCGGTTCTGCTCGGTTTGTTGAAACTCCTGCCGCTGATTGCAGCTTCCTGTTTCATTCTTTCTTTTCTGATCTCCTGCAGAATCTACGGTTCAAAAGAAATTTAAGGCGATCATACGGGAAGTCCGTTAGCACCATTTTCCTGACCGGGTATGACGATTGGTTCTATGGAAAGGCAAGCCAGCTTTGAAGCGGGTCCCGTGCTTTTCCATTCCCCGGTTTTGTGATCCAGTTGATAAGTAATTTCCTTCGTGCCAGTCAAATTAACGTATGCAGTCTTAAGCTCCATATATACAATCACCCGGTCCGTTCCCGAATCCATGTCAAGGCTATGGGCAATCACTTTCACATTACTGTAGGTCCAGTCTGAAGGCAGGTCTTGATAAAGATTTTCATCAGCCAGAACGATTTTGCTGTCAACACCTTTTGGAGCTTCTTCCTCTTTGGATTTTTCGCCAGCCGCTGACTTTTCCTCTTTTTCTCCATTTCCGGATTTATCAGCCTTTGCCGCTTTTGCCTCTTTTGCCTCTTTCGCCTCTTTTTCCTTTTTTGCAGCTTTCGCTTCTTTTTCTGCCTGCTCAGAATCCACTGCTTCCTTCAGCTTCCAACCGCCGAGAAGACCCTTTTTGTAAAAAAGATTGTAGCTCTTTTGAATGGTGCCTTTTTTCGAAGTGGTTTCTGCTTTGGCATAGACTGTCTCCTCTTTCCCCTCTTCTGCAGTGTCTCTTCTTTCAATCTCCAGACTATTGAGCTTTACTTTTTCTTCCTTTTCCAGATACTTTTTTAGATCTTCAAGAATCTGCTCATCGTCAGGAGGTTCTTTATCGCCCAAAAGCGCAGCGGGATTTGGAAAATCAAAGGGCAGTTTTTTCGTCAGAGCAGGTAAATCAATTGGTATTTCAGGCAGCTTAGGCAAATCAAAGGGCAGCTTGTCCTTCACCGTTTGGCTTATTTTTGTATACGCCTTATTTTCTTCAAGCCCCTGTTTCACCCTGTCACAGCCAAAAAGCAAAAAAGCAACAACAAGAATAAGGATCAAAATCGCTGCCGGTACTAAGATCCTCTTCCTGCGTTTCTTTTTTTCGCCTTTTTCACCATTTTTTGCTTTTTTATCTTTTTTCAAAGCAGGAGGAACTTTTGCACCGCATTTGATACAAAAGTTGCTCCTTTTTCTTATTTTTTTACCACAATTGCTGCAACGCATATATTATTTCTCTTCGGTTTCGTCTTCACCTTTCCCGATTAATTCATCCAGCTCCTCATCGGTTAAGGAATCAAAATCAACGGGTTCGCTGGGGAACTCATCCCCGTCTAAGGGTACGGCTATAATAACATTTTTTGCATCCTCCAAAGTCTCCTCAGGCACATAGAGCTCAATGGGAAATGCACTATTGGATCCCATGAATATTTCAAGAAAATTGCTGGCTCCTTTAAACTTCTTTATCGATGGTATGCCTTCACTCCTCAGCTTAGATTCGAGTATATCCGCTTCAAAGCTGTTCTTGGCTGTGCAGAGATATACTCCATCCCGCCACTCTTTCTGATCCTTCTTTTCAAACATGGCTATCCAATCCTTTCCCTGTTTTCAGTTGAAATTCAGATTCTAGCAGACCTTATCTTCGATTTCTTTCTTCAGTTTCTCGATAAATTCATCTAGGTTTAAGGCGCCCAGCTCGCCTTCTTTGCTGGAACGCACCGTTAACGTATTCGTTTCCGTTTCCTTTTCACCGATGACACCGATATAGGATACCCTTTCGTTTCTTGCTTCTCTTATCTTATACCCTATTTTTTCGTTTCGAACATCAACTTCAACACGAAAACCTTCTTTTAAAAGCCTCTGTCCAACGGCCTCTGCATATTCTGCAAACTTTTCAGTAACCGTCAGCAGTTTTACCTGCACCGGAGCGAGCCACAGCGGGAATTTTCCTGCGAAATGCTCGGTCAGGATCCCGATAAAGCGTTCAATGCTTCCGAAGATTACCCTGTGAATCATGATAGGCGTATGCTTCTCTCCATCACTTCCGACATAGGTAAGCTCAAAGCGCTGAGGCATCTGGAAATCCAGCTGGATTGTTCCGCATTGCCAAGTTCTGCCGAGGCAGTCCTCTAGATGGAAGTCGATTTTAGGGCCGTAGAACGCACCGTCTCCCTCATTGATGATGAACGGCAAACCCTTTTCTATCAGTGCACCCTGCAGCGCACTGGTGGCCATATTCCATTCTTCCTCAGTACCCATAGAGTCTTCCGGTCTGGTGGAGAGTTCAACATGATACTTAAAACCAAAGATATTATACACGTAATCAATAAAGTCGATAACGCCTACGATTTCATCTTTGATCTGCTCAGGTAGCATAAATATATGAGCATCGTCCTGAGTAAAGGTTCTAACTCTCATGAGTCCATGTAGCGCTCCGGAAAGTTCATGTCTGTGAACCTGCCCCATTTCCGCCATTCTCATGGGGAAATCTCTGTAGCTGTACATCTTTCTTTTATAAGCAAGCATCGCGCCGGGACAGTTCATCGGTTTCACCGCATAATCCCCCTCGTCGATCTTGGTAAAGTACATATTATTCTGATAGTGGTCCCAATGTCCCGAAGTATGCCAAAGAGCCTCACTCAAAATCAGCGGTGTTTTTATTTCCTGATAGCCCCTTTCCCTGTGGGCTTTTCTCCAGAAGTTCTCCAGTTCATTTCGGATGACCATGCCCTTGGGCATGAAGAATGGGAATCCTGGGCCCTCTTCATAAATAGCGAAGAGATCCATTTCCTTTCCGATTTTTCTGTGATCCCTCTTCTTTGCTTCTTCCAGCCGCTCCAGGTATTCGTCGAGCTGCTTCTGCTTGGGGAAAGAAGTTCCATAGATTCTCTGAAGCATCTTATTCTTTTCGCTGCCTCTCCAATATGCTCCGGCAACATTCATCAGCTTAACGGCCTTAACCGCACCGGTGGAGAGCATATGAGGACCGGCACAAAGATCGGTAAAATCCCCCTGCTTATAGAATGATATAATCGCATCCTCAGGAAGGTCTCTGATCAGTTCAACTTTATAGGGCTCCTGACGCTCCTCCATATATTTTACGGCTTCTTCTCTGGGCAGTTCAAACCGCTCCACGGGGAAGTTCTCCTGAACAATCTTTGCCATCTCTTTTTCCAAGGCTGCAAGGTCTTCATCAGAAAAACGGTGTTCCAGATCGAAGTCATAATAAAATCCGTTGTCAATGGCCGGGCCTATGCCAAGCTTTGCTTCCGGGAACAGACGCTTTACCGCCTGCGCCAGTATATGAGAGCTGGTGTGGCGGAAGGTATGATTTCCGTCTGTATCCTCAAACTTCAGGATTTCCAAATCGCTGTCTTCCTCCAGCTTATAATCAAGTCCCTGTACCTTGCCGTTTACTTT
This sequence comes from Clostridiales bacterium, assembly GCA_015243575.1. NCBI lineage: Bacteria > Bacillati > Bacillota > Clostridia > Peptostreptococcales > Anaerovoracaceae > Anoxybacterium > Anoxybacterium hadale. Next base: position 848,995 of record CP042469.1, on the reverse strand, counting down.
TCCGGCAACCGCTTCTTTAGCCAATCCGTGATGAATGGATTTTGCCACATCCAAAATGGATGCGCCTTGATCTGCTTCTCTGACGCTGCCGTCCTTCAATGTAATTTTTATCATAAATACCTCCTGGTTCATAACTCTTGTTTTATCTTACTCAATAATTGACAATAAATTTGCCCAATATTATAATGCATCTGTAGAAAATCAAAGATACTGGAATATTTTTACTGCAAGATTTGGGCAAAAATCAATGAGGCGATAGACAGTTTGCCTCACTATAATTATATGCAATAGGATGAATTTGTCAAGAAAAGGGAGTGGAAACGTTGAAAATAGTATGTATCGGCAACAGTATTGTTAATGGCTTTCCCCTGAAGCGAAGCCAGTGCTTTGTCAGTCTGTGGAGAGAAGCCTCTGGCCATGAAATCATAAACAAAGGGGAAAATGGTGATGTTTCCTCTAATATTGTGCTCCGCTTTCAGCGAGATGTCGTTGCCCACAAACCATCAGCCGCAGTGGTGCTGACGGGTACCAATGATTTTATATATCAGCTTGAAACACCACAAGGGGTTCTTGCATATATGAATGAAATGGTATTGATAGCACGAGCCAATGCAATCGAGCCGATTCTGATGACACCGCTGCTGACCAGTCCGCTCATGGCATCAAAGCTTTGGTTACCGGACATTGACTATGCTGAAGTAAACCATAAGCTTATGTCTCTTCGTTCACGATTATTGGAGTATGGCGAAAAAAACAACGTGAGAATCATTGATGTACAGGCAAAATTTGCAGCATTATACTCAGAAGAAAATCCATATGAATATCTTATCGATGGCCTACACCCTACTGTTGAGGGTCACTTGGCAATTGCAGGTTTCTTTTCATTTTAGCATTTTCCAGGGTTACCTTGGCATCCTGACGATCCTTCGGATGTATCCGTATTATCCTGAGGATACAGCCTAGTTGTTCTATGGAATCCAGTTTAACAACAGCCGTATCTGGGTTACGCTACGGCCAAACCTCCTCCGGATTAACACCAAAAACCTGCACCACATCAAAAAGATCGCTGTTTGCAATATCTTTTGGTGTGACCAGCCAAGAGCCGTCGGAGTCTATATCATATCCAAAATGCATATATGGATACCAAACCAAATGAGAGCACTGGGTCTTCTTGACTTCCAGAGGTGCCTTATTCGGTATTCCTGTGAAAAGTCCATAGGGTATCCCATTAAAATTTTCCTTCGCATATTCGGCAATTCGCTCTGCATCTCCCTTGAAATCCTCCTTCAAACGAAGCTGAATATAACTAGGGAAGGTTTGCCATTTGCTTGTATTTTGAAGGAGAGATGGATTCCCCAAAAGGATTGCTTCAAGTGTCTCTCCCCGAGTTGCATCGGTAACAATTGCCGCATGTCCATGCCTCCACCCCACCGTATGGGTTGCTTTCGTGATCAAGACATCACCGTTCTTCAAATCAGCGATTTCGAAGCCTTTAACCGGTGCTCCATCGTCGTTTCTGATTCGCTCCTCATTAACAAATATCGCTACATTGCGGCATTCGTAATCCCCGGAAGCAAAGAAATTATTCTGGTACTCTTCTATGGTCCGTTCTCTGCGAATCCCTATATTATTTAAAAAAATCTCATCAACAGCAGCCTTGCCCAACCCGGTTTGAAGAAATAGAGCATGATAGTCATCTTCTGACAATTGCGCCTTGACAAGGATGGAATCTAAATCGATTTTCTGGTAATCCGGCTTCCACACGCCGCTTCCCTCCGGAAGAACATCCAAAGCAATCAGTATTACTGCCAGTAGAACAAAAATCAAGATCCCCAGCTTTGCTCTCCTTAAAATTGTTTTTTTTCCTGTTCCGATCTGAGTTTTAGCATTCTTAACATTCATCATGATTACTCCGTATGGAAAACACTCTCCATTAAGCTTTGATATCGTTGCCGCGGCTGTTATTATCTCCATTTTCATTGATATTATCATTATACCAAAAGCAATCAAACTGAGATATCCCTTTCTCTTCCATATCGATAAATAAATCTGCCTATTTGGAACCAGAATTGTAATATGATCCATATCATAGTAAAATAAATTGATTGAATGATTCTAAGGAGGCTGACATGATCGATCTTCATCTCCACACCACTTCATCTGATGGTTCTGATGAGCCGCAGTTGATTTTAAAGAAAGCCGCCCATGCTGGGCTGCGATATATTTCCATAACCGACCATGACTCTATGGAGGCTTATCATAAGCTGAAAGAGGGAAAACACAGGGAATCCTATCCGGGTGTTCTGATACCGGGATGTGAATTTTCTGTTGTTCACAATAAAATGCCCATCGAGGTACTCGGCTATGGCCTTGATTTTGATACCATCGCAGAATCCGGTCTGTTATCCGACGAACGGTTTCTGGAACGAGAAAACCAATATATCAATAAAATGAAAGAGATATGTAAGAACCTGGGAATCCAGATGACAGATACGCTCTCAATAACGAGCGGAAAGCCTTTCGCAACTCAGGTAATTCATAGGGATTTAAGGAAATATCCAGAGAACGAAATGTTCTTCTCTCAAGAAATATGGGGCAGCATCAACGCATTTTACCGTACCTGCATCAACAACGAAGAAAGTCCCTTCTTCCTGAATCAAGCGAAGGATTATCCTACAGTTTCAGAGATAGCAGCTCTAATCAGAAAGGCAGGAGGGAAATCTTTTTTGGCTCATCTTTATGGGTACTTTGCAGAAAACCATTTGGAGCTGCTGGATTCCATCGTGAGCCTCCGAGCCCTTGATGGCATTGAATGCTACCATTCCCTCCATGATAAAGAAAAAACGGAATTTTTACTCGGATATTGCAGAGACAACCGTCTCTTAGCATCAGGCGGCAGCGATTATCACGGCGCTCTGAAACCATCCGTGTTTATCGGTGAAAGTATCAAGGGCATGAGAATACCCTTTGAAATATTGGAACCATGGCTTCCATCCGTGAAAACTTTTTCTATTTAATAGGACTTGAATTGAAAAACTCCCGAACTGCGCAGCAGTCCGGGAGCGGAACGATATATCTGCTGCGGCAGCTCAAGCTGAAAAACACTGATCTACTGTGGCAGCTCATACCGGGCTGCCCTCGTTATTTCCGTTACCTCAAAAAAAGGCAGCGCAAAGAGATCTTGTGTCTTTGCGTTCAGCGTGACAGTTACTGATGGAATATTGTTGCGCTCATCACTTTCTGGATCGTTCTCGTATCCCAAGTGATCATCCTGAAAGACTACCTCATAGGAGATACGACTTCCCTGAGGAAGGGGAGCTGCTGCCATACCATGCTCTAAGATATATTCTATGTATTGTTTTCCCTCTTCGTAGGAAAAGTGAAAGTTCCCTTGTCCATACGCTTCTCGGTCATAGTACAGCGCCGCCCCGGCTGCACACTCTTCCGCAGTTGCCTTTAAAAAGTTCCTGCTCTGCACATATCTTCCCATATCCCCTTGGTAGGAAAGAAAACTGACATGGATCACAAAAATCGCCATAAATACAATAAAAACTTTCATCGCTCAATCTCTCAACCGCTCACTGGCAGTCCAGCTTTCAATGGTATACATCCCTTGATTGTCCGCATCAGAGATGCCAAAAAATCGATTACCTGCCATGATCTTTTCGATGGGAACTGAGACCTTATAATAAATCAGCTCTCTTTCGTCAAAGGCTGTGGTGCGGTACTGAGGAACCGCCTCGAGTGCCAGAATCATCTCTCCTTCTGTGACTCCAAACGTGTCCGTGATCTTAGTTGAGAGTTCGTTTCTGATACTAGGCGTAAAGCAGCCTTCCTGCTTGGCCTGTTCCTTGGCTTGATACACATATTCCTGAAATCGGTTAATCCGTTCATTATTCTTCTGATCCAAAGCATATTGAAACAGAAAAACCAACATAATGGGCAATACCCCCATTAGAACAATAAGCTGTTTCATAATTCACCTTCTCTCGACCACAAAGTAATCCTCAAGGATTGTTCGTCCTGACTTGAATTCCCTGTTCCCAGATGTCACCCACCACATTGATAACCGAGCTGTCCGCAGGTCCCATGATCATATTGTAAATGGTAATCCCCAGAAGAATCGTGCTGCAAAGTACAATGAATTGCTTCATCGGAGCCTCCCCCCTTTCATCAAATTCCTCACGGAGAGGTAATTGTTACAATTCTAGAATTGGCACTATCCGATATGGTTTCAGCGCTTCCTTTAAATTCCCCTACAAAACCTGCAATGGTAATCCCCAGGAGAACCATCGCAATCATTACGATAATTTGTTTCATTTCAACTCTCCTTTACTTTTGCTACATAAATAACTGCAGCAATTCCTTCTGATCGATAAAATACGCAATATAAATAAAATTAATAAAGATAGCCAGGATGTTCACTACTACCGGAAAGTAAATCAATTCACTTACAATCTCATCTCTTTTTTTCTGATAGGTAACCCTTACCGCTTTTATGCTCTTTTCATACGAAAGCAGCGTTTCCAATAACCCGGTGGGCTCCAGACGATCCCATTGAATCAGCAGTCCGGCAAAATCCCGGCCAGCAGTAGTACCGACTTTTTTTGCAAAATATTCTGCCGCCGCTGTGGATTGATTCATACGGAGCAAGCTCAGCATTTTTACATAAACAGGCTGAAGGATACCATTGTGCTCCGATAATCGTTCAATGATATAGTCGGAGCTGCTTGTTTTCCCCCTGCCAAGCGTTGCGAGATTTCGAAGAAATGCAATGGCCTCAAGGATTTCCTTGTCCATACTCTGTTCCCTTATGTTTCTGATGATACGGGAGGGCATCTCAAAAATGCCGGTCTTATGCTGTCTGAATTCTCTCTCACTGCTGCTTCTTGCTTTTAGAACAGCACTGCTTCTAAGTTCAAGTCTTCGCTGCAAACTAAAGACCCAGAGTCTGCGGTCTTTTATAATAAAAATTCCAGTTAGGAAAACACCCATAAGCCCCATGGGAATCCCTCTATACCAATATTCAAGCCAGCCTATATTCATTCGGTCCTCCATTTATTCCATTCGCTGAAAAGCCATACTTCTGCCCAATGATCAATAATCAAAGCGCTGATTATTAATGATTTCTATCAACGCCAAATTGATTAAAAACAAGAAGATGATTACGAGTATAAGAAGAAAACCCTGCTCCGTATACAGTTGATTTCGAATCAGCTTTGAAACGGGGATGCCTAGATACTTCACTGACATGAGTATAGTGCCCAGATACATTACCGGTGCCAGAAAAACCACCATTCTGACAGACTCAGCATTGAGCCGCTTCCGTTCTTCAAATAGCTGCCTCGCCTCCCTAAGCTGAATGAGGATATCTTCCAAAGCAAGTGATACGTTCATGCCGCTTTCCGCTGCTACACGAATGCTGTTTGCAAGCATCCTACTCCAATTGGTGTTGATTCCATAAGCAAAACGCTCTGTAGCATCCTTTATGATCTGAGGATCTCCAGTATTTCGCAGTTCAAGTAAAAGCTTGAACATTAGTTTTCCTGTAATTTTTGTTCCTTCCGAGATCAAAATCACCTGCTCCATGGTTTTGTAGACATTATATTCACAGATTCGATACTGGCATAGAACTTCTGAAATCAGTTTTTCTCCTTCATAGCTGCTCTTCCTTCGCATCGTCTCTACTTTGACCCGAAGCATTAGATATGGCATCAGTGTAAGCAGGAGCGCCATTAGAAAGGCTGATATCGGCGACGCGCTCCTTAGTCCAGCTGTCAGTATGCATGCAAAAATAATGATCGACATCACAAGATATGCTTTGGGTTCCATTGGCTTATTCTGTGCGGCAGACAAAACACTTCTCAGATGCCGCTCCAGAGCTGAATCCTGTCTGAGCATTTTCTTTCTTGCCTTCAGCCGATTGTGCATTCGAATTTTAGCCATGACGCTCCGAATTCGCACCCGATAGGTAATCCATACTCCCGTGATCAGCAGCAGATATAGGATCGCTACCGCAAGAACAGCCAGAACTTCTGGTTTTTCGAAATTCACAAAGGTTCCGGTACTTTTTTCCAGGTCCGCAAAAAAACCTGCTTTTTGTTCCAGCTCAGCAATCATTTCTATGCTCCCTTCTGTGATAGACTGCGAAGTCTTTCCACAAACATTTCTAACGCAGCGGAATCTTCTTCTTCTCCAAGCCTTTTCTTATCCTCACCAATTGCAAAGTCCCAGCTCCATGTATCCAAACAGTGATCATAGGTGCAAATCTGCCTGATATTGATCTGCATTAATTCTCTATTCAAGCTTAATTCATAGATTCCTTTCAGCCTCTTTTGGCTTTTGTTTTTCAGCTGAATAAAATGAAAGATGTAATCAAAGCTGACAGCCACTTTTCTTGCTGTATTCTCAAGGTCTCCCCCCATACTCTTGATGATTTCAAAAGCAACATCATAGCAAAAATCCAGAGGCTCCCTTGTATGAAAGGTGATTTTCATACGCCTGGTGCCTTTACTTGCCACCTTCACAGCGGTATCCAACGCGATACCATCCCTTGCTTCCGCAAGAATAAAGTAGTCGGCATCGCTTCTCAAAAGGTTTTTGGACAAATGCTTCAGCTTTTCATTATCTGCCAGCAGCTGTAAAATTGGTGCTTCCGGCATCAGCTGATGGATCGGTATCTCCGGATCTGTTTCAACCAACACCCCTTCCAAGGACGGATCCTCATAGCTCTGCCATGTGGAAAGAAAGGTGGTTTTAGCGGTTCTAACCGCTCCTGTAAATGCCACATTGTATCCAAGACGTACCATGATCTTAAAGAGTTCAACGGATTCCATAGGAATGGTACCTCTTGCCGCCTGTTCTTCAAAGCTGTAATTGGGGATAATGTAGCGGCGAAAGATGATGACATCCTGACCCTTTTTCGTCATCCCGCCTCCAAATATGGTTACTCTCGTTCCATCAAGCATATAGACTTCATGGGTCTCCTTATCAAGTCGTTCCTCGGGGGTTAGCAGCAGGAATGCCCGAATCATCTGTTCTCTTCGCTCTTTCGTAATTTTCTGAGACTTCAAGCACATTTGACCATTTTCCAAGAAATAGATTCTGTCACCGATAATTTTTGCAGAGCTGCTTTCAGAAAACGATGCTGTGAACCACTCAGAAACCCCCGCTAGTCCCCAGTTCTCCTGATAAATCCCGTCCTCAAGACTTTCATACCAGGATGGATAAGAAGCGTTCTCGGCACCATACCGTCTGATGGATTCAAGGATTCTGCTTTTAAAGTATGCAACCTCATTCTCATATCCGATAATCGCCTTTTTTTGTATCCTTAAAGCAGAATCTAAATTTTCCTTCCCACTTTCCCATTCTTTCAGAAATTCAAGGTTTACTCTATGGCAAAGTTTCTGAAAATCTATGCTTTTACGAAGCGTCTCCGTCGTTTGATTTTTGATATAATCCCCTAAATGAAACTTTTCCATCTGCTTTTCCTTTGTTTCGCAAATTCCTCAAACCCATTTTTCCTGAGAATATAATTTGCAACTGCGACAATATCCTTTGTGTATGCCTCATTTCGATATTCCAAAAGTGTCTTGTATTCCATCTCTGCCTGACGGGAATAATCCGCAGTGTTGAGTTTCCAGAGACGTTCCTTTTCAATTTCCATCCGTCCGGCAAGATAAGAAAGTCCTATGGGATCCTGCTCATAGTATTTATTAATAATACATGCGGAAATAGCGATTCCCAGATTCTCCATAATCCTCTTGTTCTTTTCAAAGCGGCGGATTCCGGTCTCCTGCTGCGTCGCCACAAGAAAGATTTCCTCAGCAGAAGACAATGCTCCTATTGCAAGACCGTTGTCTATCTCATTTCCACAATCTGCTAATATGAGATCAAACTCCGGCGCAATTTCTTCCAGCAGATATCTGGCCATGTCTGGATAATAATACCGTGCTTCTAGTTCATTGGAGATTCCAGCCATCATATAGAAATTCCCTTTATGACTGCAGGTTTTCATAAAATCACTGCCGTTGATCATCTTATTGTCAATGTGAAATTTCATGGCATCGATGGAAACAGGGGTTTCTTTTACATATTCAGCGCTTTCCCTTCCATTCATTGAGATAAAAAGAAGTTTCAAATTGGGGCTGCCAAGAGATATGGCCTCTGCAATTGATTGGGATACCATGGTTGTCCCGACCTTGTGATCAACGCCATGAAAGCAAAATAGATTATGGATCAATTTTTTCTCCTCCTTGCACGAGTATGAGCGATCTCGACATTTCGGAAGCAGCAACCTGGGTTTCCAAAGCAGGAGCCTGGTTTTCCGCGCCGGCATTATTTGGAGTTGCTGTTACATACGCAACCAGCTTTTCATACTCTTCCAATGTGGTGATGATTTCAACATGGTCGATGATGGAGGTACTGTCCGTTCTCTCGAGAACCTCTTTTTCAATATAGTTTTTGCCCTCGAGCATCACATCTCTTACCTCGCGCTCTGCTTCATCCTTTACAAAAGCAATCCGGTAAGAACCAATGAGCCCTCCACTGTTGCTGCCGTAGATCTGAACGATGTCTCCTCTTCGAAGGGAACTGCTTCGCATAGCAATCCAGTCTGGCTCAATGACAAATATAGCCTCCCCTTCTTTTAGATAAAACTCATTCTCTCTGAAATAAGCCTGACTGAGCTGACTGTTTTGTGAAATGAGCTGGGCTGTTACCTTGCCCATTAACAAGCCCGCCTCTTCCGGCTTCAGCGCCCCTTCAATCAGGTTGTCCTTTGGCACCCCTCTTATCTCAAACATATTTTGATCCACCAGCGTCCCCATCTCAATTTTATGTTTCGCAACGAGAACTTCTCTCAGTAGGATCATCTCCCTGCCCTTCCATTCCCATAGAAACAGGCTGACGAAAGACAACATGATGAGTAGAATTCCGATGATTGATTTGACTCGCTTCAATTAACCACTCCTTTAACATTATGTCCCATGTCCTTGATATAATTACATTATTTTACATTTAATATATCCCACCGTCCCTTTGTTGTCAACCACTTTTTTTCCATAATATTACATTTTATTCTGTAGTGTACTAATAGTTCTTCTCTATCTCTATGGCAAAATTTTATTTTAGGAATGCAACCAAAAAAGACAGCGAAATCATTCTGATTCCGCTGTCTTTTTCTGGTAATCGATTCCCCTTTTTGATAAGTTTTATTGCTTATAACAGGTTATCTGCGTCAAACCGTTTCTTGAGGGGATAAGGAGAAGAAGAGTTCTGAAACATATCGCTGCATTGCAGAAAAAATGATTGCTACCGAGGTTGCGCCTGCATCCTGATAGCCGATGGCTCGTTCCATCAGGGATTTTGCTCGGCCGAATTTAGCTGTATAATTTTTTGTGTTTTCCATCCCCTCTATTGCTGCTTTTTCTGCACTGCTCAGCAGCAATATGAGATTTGAAAAATCAGTTTCTCCCATAGCGACAATTGCTTCCATGGCAACCACTGCGGGTTCCAGCGCGTCCACCATGGTCTTATCCCCCACCTGTGCGCCGCCTCGTGCCTTAATTGCATCCAGTGCGTTTCGGAATATCACAGTCAGCGCATATCCATTAAGTTCTATGATAGGCGGGAGTCCCTTAACACCGCTGAGAAACATCGATCCGAATATAACGCCGGATGCTCCGCCCATGGAGTTCAGCATGGTCATTCCTGTGGTTTTAAAAATGGTATTGATATCTTCAAAAGGGCGTCCAGCTTCCAGCGCAGCCTTTGCCTTTTCCATACCGCCAGACATTCCGATTCCATGATCTCCGTCTCCGATTCTGCTGTCTACCTCTGTAAGGTAATCCTTACTCGCTGTGATTGCATCACAGGCAGACAGAATCATATCCGTTGTCTGATCGATGGTCAGAGAGGTCAGCGCAGTAGTTGCTGTCTTTGCAGTCGTCTCTGTTGCCGTTGCAGTTGTTGCAGTTGACGCCGCTGGTGTTGTCGCTGCAGTCGTAAAGGTCGTCGTTGTTGTCATTGCTGTACGATCTCCTCTCTTGCATAGTAAGGCGACCAGCAAGCCGTATCATAATAAGTTTTCAGCTCGTCATCCAGTTTAAGAATGGTAATGGAAAAGCCCCCCATCTCCTGACAGGTACAATAGCTCTTAATCTCAGCATCGTGTACGATGAGCCCGTCATCACTCATTTGGTGATCCAGCTCGTAATAGACCGTGTTCAGTTCGAGAAGGGTTGTGGAGCCCAGTCCATTCACAAGGACAGAGATTTCGTCCTCTTGTTTCAATCCCATCTCATTTCGCAGCTCTCCATACATTCTCTCTACCAGCTCATTTACGGGTTTCATTGTAGTGCGTTCAATTCCCGGCTCTCCGTGAAGGCCCATACCAAATTCGATCTCATCCTCTCCAAGTACAAACGTCGGCTTGTCAAGGCCAGGTATGGAGCCTGGCGAAGTTGCAAGTCCGATGGTGTTGATAGAATCTCTCGCTTTCTCTGTAATGCGCAGCACTTCCGCAAGCTCAAGCCCCGCATCACAGGCAGCGCCTGCAATCTTAATCACAAAAACGTCTCCCGCAATGCCCCTTCTGTCCTGTATCCTTTCTCTTGGTGCAGAAGCACAGTCATCCCAGACCCGCACATGTGCCGTTTGGATATCCTCCATATCGCAGAGTTCCTCCGCCATGTCAAAGTTGAGATTATCCCCTGCATAATTGCCGTAGAGAAACAATACTCCTTTTCCTTCATGTACCGCCTTTGCCGTTTCTGCAATGAGCTGGGGATTGGGAGATGCAAAAATATTCCCACAGGCTACTGCATCTGCAAGGCCTCTGCCTGCAAAGCCGCCGAATAGCGGTTCATGTCCGCTGCCTCCCCCGATGACGAGAGAAACCTTGTTTTTCCGTCTCCCTTTATAGACAAACGCGTTAAATTCTCCAATTCGCTCATAATAGCGGCGATACGCCTTTAAATATCCGGTGAGCATTTCCTCGATCACATTGGAATCGCGGTTTATGATTTTCTTCATAGAAGTTCCCTCCATTCTTACGTTTCATTGGTCTCCTGAAGCAAGCTACAGCACCTCAGCCTCATGAAAACTCCGAAGATGCTCCTGTTCCAATTCCTGAATCCTCTCAACTTTCGGTGCAGACCCGCCACCTGCAAAGTCACAGTTCATCCAGATGTCAACGATATATTTTGCAAGCTCCACACCAATGACCCGTTCTCCCATGCATAGGATCTGCGCGTTGTTACTTTTTCTCGAACGTTCGGCAGAAAATGGATCATGGCAGACTGCCGCCCGGATTCCCGGTACCTTATTTGCACAGATGGCCATACCGATTCCTGTTCCGCAGAAGAGAATGCCCCGATCAAATGCTCCTCCTGCAACGGCATCCGCCACCGTATACGCGACATCTGGATACAGCACCACATCTCCTGCCATTGCTCCAAAATCAACTATTTCAAGATTCGCGCGATTTTCAAGATGCTTGATAATTTCAACCTTGAGACAATATGCGGCCTCATCGCAGCCGATCGCTATTCTCATATCCAATTCCTCCTATTCAACATTTCTGTGCCGTTCGGACATCTTCTCAAAACTCTGTGCCGGGTCTTCATCAACGAGCATCATAATCACCATGTCAAATAGGATCAGAAGGCACTGCTCAAAAAGATTTCCCATGGGCTGAAAGGAAGGTACCACCGCATCCGTTCCGCGGTAAACCGCCGCTGGCAGAAACAGTACTTGATCCGCCAGGTCTCTTGCCGTTCTTCCACTGGGGGAACCTGTAACGACACAGATGTTTCCCCCCGCCTCCTTCGCCCGCTCGCAGATATAATGAATGTGACCAATCTGGCCGTCCCCCAGCGTTGCTATCAAAAGATCGCCGGGTTCAATTCCTGGTGTCGTGTCATCCCATATCCAATGAATTTCCTTCCCCATATGCATCAGGCGCATGGCAAAGGCTCTCGTTGCCATACCCTCGCGACCAACTCCGATCAGGAAAATTCGATTTGAATCTCTTACAGTATCCATAAAGTCACGGATATTTTTATAATCAATTTTTTGAAATACCTGCTCATATTCCGAAAGAATTTTTGGATACATCTCATCAAAATTCATTTTCGCTCCTCCATTCCTTACGTTCCTGCATTGTTCCATATTCCAGCCTGCAGCAGAGATCAAAAGTTAGTATTTAACCGATCAGCATTGTAAGGCTTATGTGTTGCAGAGCGCTAGTTCTTTATGAAGATAGTCCATCGTCTTTTTCATTCCTTCATATACCTCATCATCAAATGCTTCAAAAGCAGGAACCACTTCAAGATACTGTACAATATCCGAAAGACCTGCGTCTTCCGTAGCTTTTTTGATCAGCTGCGGTGTAATGATGCCTTCTTTTGTAAAATCCCAGTGCCGATCCAGCAATCCATCTGTTTGCTGAAGATGAATTGATCCGATGTAAGGTTTACATACCTTGAGCCAATGCCCCATATCAGCTTCCTGACCGAGAAGTGGAGAAAAGAGCGCATGACCCCAGTCGACAAGCAGCTTATAGGGAATAGCGCTGGAAGCCAGATCCGTCATCATCTGAACGGAGGATTCAGGGCTATGGGGAAATTCAGTAATCAGCGGAGTCGCTTCAATATGAATTTCCTTCAACCCGCTGCCTTTTCCGTACTCTGCAATTCGGAACAGATATTCCAGCATGTTCGCATATCGCTCTTCACGCATTTTTGCATCACGCGAATGATCATAAGTCATCCCGCCTACAGGGGTTCCCATCACTTCTGCGCCCATTTCAACGGTGAGATCAACCGCTCTTTGAAAGAATTGAAAGGACACCTCTCTTTGAAGTTCCGAGGGTGCGAGCAATTGGGCATAGGTATAAGAAGCAATCCCGCCGAAGGTTGCATCCAGCAGCAGCCCCTCTGTTTCGAAGGCTCTGCGGTACTCACCTGCCAAAGCATTTCTTTGTATCATCGGCCACCATGGATCAATCAAATCCCATGTAAATTGGATATGTTCGACTTTAAAATCATTTCTGCACATCGCCGCCAGCTGGTAAGGATCCAGCCAACGCTTTGTGGCAAAGGAAAGATTCAAACCTAATTTCATGAATAAAACCTCCTTTTCATAGCGATGCAATTGACGATCCAATTGTCATACGTTTGGAATCCGCCGTATCCCATTTATTTGGTCAGCTTGATTTTTCTCTGCTTCCGTTCCTGAAGGATTACAGAAAGGGAGCTGAAGGAAATTGCAATGACAACAACAAACCCGCTGACAGCAGACTGCCAGTACACATTGACACCAAATAGAATGATCATATTCTGAATCACGCTGATGATTGCAGCTCCGATCAAAGCCCCTGCAGGATTTCCTATCCCGCCGGTCAGCGCTACGCCGCCGATTACAGATGCAGCAATGGAATTCATAGGCCAGTTTTCACCGATAGCAGATTGGGCCGAGCCAAGGCGGGCCACATACAAAATACCGGCAAGAGCTGATATCATTCCCACGATGGAGTAGATCAAAATTCGGATTCTGTCTACCTTAATCCCTAAAACTCTCGCAGCATCTCTGTTATTTCCAATTGCGTAAATATATCGTCCGGTTTTCGTCTTTTTTACAAAGAACAAGACAAGAACAAGTACGATAAGAGTAAAAATAAATGGAATGGGTAAAGGTCCCAGATTTCCTTTTCCAAAGATATGTATTTCAGATGGAATACCAGTGATGGCTTTTCCCTTTGTCAATACGAGATTGACGCCTCCGTAAACCCCCGCCATACCGATGGTTGCGACCATAGCGTTCAGTCTTAGCTTTGAGATAATCAAGCCATTGAGGCTTCCCAGAACCAAACCGAGAAACAAAGCTGCTAACAGAGAAAGATACGGATTCCATCCCCAGTGCATCATCATGATACCGGAAAGTATCCCGCAAAGAGATGCGATTTTCCCTACGGATAAATCCAGTTCTCCGATGATGAGCAGAAGGGACTGACCAATACCGATCATCCCGATAAAGGCAAGGTCTCTGATCAGTGATTGCAAATTGTATATGTCTAAAAAGTACGGGGAAAAAACACTGGCCATCAGGATCATCAGGGCCAGGACAGCTCCGATTGCAGTCATGGTGCTCTTTTTTAACGTACTGACTACAGAATGAACAGGATTGGGCAATCTTTCATACATAATCTCGACTCCTTTTTTCTCAATTTATACCGATAACCGCACTTAAAATGCGTTCTTTTTCCGCATCAGAACCAAATTCACCAACTTTTTTTCCATTGTACAAAACAACGATTCGATTGGAGCACTTTCTGATCTCCTCCATCTCGGATGAGATTAGGATAATTCCCATCCCGTTTTCCTCCGCAAGTATTTTCATCATTCGATAAATCTCAGCTTTTGTTCCAACGTCAATTCCTTTTGTCGGTTCATCAAAGATTAATACCTTCGGGCTGCATCCCATGGATCTTCCTATAATCACCTTTTGTTGGTTACCGCCGCTCAGAAATTTTATCTTTTTTTCAATATCCGATGTCTTTACGTCATACTCCCTGACCACCTGCTCCGCCAAATCCATCTCTTTTTTACTGGATATTCCAACGGTGCTTCTGAGATCATCCAGATTGGAGACGCTAATATTTTCCCTGACGCTTAGCATTGGCAAAATACCTTGAGATTTTCTTTCCTCCGGTAAATAAATCAAGCCCTTTTTTACAGAGTAATTCGTATCACCCTGCTTTATCGGCATTCCATTCAGTTTCACCGTTCCCGCATAGATGGGAAGATATCCGAAAATAGCCTGCATCAACTCGCTGCGCCCAGCCCCGACAAGTCCTGAAAATCCGAGGATTTCACCGCGTTTCAGTTGGAAGCTTATATCAGAGAACTTCTCTCCTGTAAGGTTCTCTACCTCCAGTAAAACATCGTCGCCAACTTTCTCAGAGAAAAAAACCTGTGACTGATCCAAAGAGCGGCCGGTCATCTGTGTGATGACCCAAGGAGCATCCACTTCATGAATGTCTGAATACGCTACCTTCTCTCCGTTACGAAAAACTGTGAGCACATCACCAATGAGAAAAATTTCTTCCAGCTTGTGAGAAATAAATACGATAGCTTTATTCTCCTGCCTGATCTGCTCAATGACTTCAAACAAAATCTGGGTGTCCTTTGTGGTCAGGCTGGTGGTAGGTTCATCCAGCAGCAGAACTTCATACTCCTGATGTACCGTTGCCCTCGCGATTTGCAGCAGTTGTTTTTCCGATACCGAGATTTCTTTTACCAGCATGCCCGGGTCTGCATGAATATGAAAGCGCTCCAGAAGCGGAACTGCCCTCTTCTCAATTTCCGCCCGATTAACAAGCCCTTTTAGTCCGGATCTCTCATAAGGAAGAAACAGGTTATCCGCTACCGTCATATGCTCAAAGAGATCAATCTCCTGGGGTACATATGCAATTTTTTCGAACAGTTTCTTGTTCTTCATAGCATCTTCACCGCGAATATGGATGCTTCCACCTTCCGGCTCATAAACGCCGGTCAGGCATTTGATCAAGGTGCTCTTTCCCGCGCCGTTCTCTCCGATGACACAGTGAATTTCACCTAATTCAAAGGAAATATCTACAGAATCCAAGGCTACGACTCCGGGAAAAACTTTCGTGATATTACATGCCTCAAGTACTTTCATCTGATATGCTCCTTTTATTATGGTAAAAGGGGCCAGCTCGATGATAAGCCAAGCCCCCCGCTTTTACTTCTATAATTATTTGACCATTTCGATCCACTCATCAATATTGGAAGAATCGATATAAGCAATGCCCGTATCAACAACCTTTGGAATATCGATGCCGATGGATTTCTGCCACATCATCAGAACAGCCATGGAACCCTGCATCTGTGGAATTGTTGAAGAAGTTGCTGTAATTGTGCCGCTTTTAACATATTGAAGGATTTCGATTAGATTATCCATGGAAACAATGGTAACCTGGTCTTTCTTACCAGCTTCTTCCACTGCTGCCGCAATTCCCGTCGCGCAGGCATCACAGTTTAGGTATCCCTTCAGATCCGGGTTGGCTGCCAAGACAGCAGCAGCCTGTGACTGAGCTTCTTCTACGCTGTCATTGTCGATTCCGCCGTCAACCACAACAATGTCAGGATATTTGGCAAGCGCATCCAGATGCGCCTGATACCGCTCTGCATGATTGGGGGCTGTTGGAACACCCTGCATAACGGCGACCTTACCTTTATGTCCGATCAGTTCCGCCAATTTATCTGCTGCAATGGTTGCCTGTTCTGCAAAATCATTGCCAACACTGGTCAGCCCGCTGCCTTCAGGAGCTGGAGCGTCGAACAGCACCACCGGAATTCCCTGCTTTTGGATTTCTTCGATAACAGCTTTGTTGCCTTCATAATCCAGTGGGTCCAGTGCAATACCATCAGGTTTTGTTGCCGCAGCCTGTTCCAGTACAGTATTCTGCTCTGCTACGTCAGCGGTCTGTGGTGCACGGTAATCGATTTTCACCTCTACACCGAGCTGCTCAGACAGGGCTTTTGCCTGAAGCTGGGCACCCTTATTGACCTCGTCAAACCAAGGATGTACCACCTTTGGAACAATAACAAACGTTAAGTTCTTTTTCGCAGCAGAACCTGCCTCACCCGCATCACTGGATGACGGTTCTGACTTGGCGCAGCCTGCAAAGCTCCCAATCACCAGGGCTGCCGCAAGCACTGCAGATAAAATTTTCCTTCTCATTGTTTTTCCTCCTCCTAGAATTTCTTTCTTCTTTGAAAGTAATTTAATTATATCTGTGAGCATCATCAATTCCAATGTGGTGGGATTTAGAATAGGTGTGGGGATTTTTAGTTTGGGCATCTTTTTCTAAGGGAACGCTGATTGAAGTAAGTTGCGGGAATTGGTCGTGAACGGTTACGCTTTTCTGTAAGAAAACTGCCGTTCAGGGGATCGAATAAAATCCTACCCTGCACGGCAGTAAAAGTATTTTAGATATGTATGATCCGGTCTGAAATATCCTCTACGTATTCTTCTCTGGATTTGATTATGATTACAGCCGAACCGGCTTCTGTAAATTTCTTGATATAGGATTTGACCAGAGAAACACCAAAGATATCACAGTGTACAAAGGGTTCAAATAAGATCATCACCTTAGGCTTGTAGATAAGCCATCGTTCCAAAAGAAGTAGGATATATTCGTTCACACTCATATCCCGGATGTTTTCATGCTTCACCTTCAAATTATTTTTTATCTCATTCTCGAGCATTTTCAATACTCTGCGCTCCATGAGAACATGCTGCACGGCTGATATTTTTTCTAAAGACGGAATTAGAAGATTATTCCCCGCTGACATGCTGAGAAGCAGCTCACTTTCGCCGCCCATATCTGCGATGGATGCAATCCTGTTTTTAACAAAGCCGATAATGTCATTAAAGTCACATCGCTTCTTTTCGAGAACAATATTCATTGTTTTATCGATGGTTCTGCCGGACAGGAGTTGAAACAGCTGGGTTTTTTCCTTTAGATCCAGCGAAAGAATAGTTGTAACTTCACCCTGATAGAAGTCAAAATGGAAGACACATCCTCGTTTCAGAGTCATGTTGCCAATAGAATAGATTATCGCTTGAGATTCTTTAAGATGCATTTGTATCCCCTTTTGGCTTTTTCTATCATTGACGATTTTTTCGTCTTCCACGCCATCTGCATCTGCCAGTATCTCTGGTGAAGTTCGAGTCCCCCCCAACAAAAGTTCCTCCAGGTTGCTGTTATCAATAATAAAGTCTTTTCGACACTTTTTAACAATGCTGCCCTTCTTGAAGATGATAAATTTATCAGAAAGAATTCGTGAGACATGATCAGAGTGACTGTTCACAACAACGGCGAGTTCCCTACTTGAAACACGATCGATCAGCTCCTTGAACTTTTTAATATCCATTGTGGAACAACCCTCAAATTCGTCTTCAATGACGACGATTCTAGAATGCTTGCTATACGCCTTCAACAGGTCCACCATCCGCTTTTCCAGCTCTGTCAGCTTTTTTAATTTTCGATCAGGATTGATCTCCAGTCCAAATTCTAAAAAGAGCTCCTCCGTTTTCGCAGCAAGCCTTTTCTTATTGATTCCTAAAAAGGAGCTTTCATCAACCAAAAAAATATATTCCGCAACGGTCCAGTCATCAATCAAGAAATTTGAAGCGATAATCTTGTATACGTATCTGCACAGATCCTCCGTATTAATTCGGCGTACTCCGTCAAAATAAAAGCTGACTCGATCCACATTCAGCTTACCGCAGATGAAATCTTCCAGCAATCTTTTCCCTGAATTCTCCAATCCCAGAAATCCAACACACTCCCCGGCCAAAAGGCATAAGGTAATATTCCTCAGCCGCTCGGTGGTGCTGTACTCCATATTTAGATTATTGATGCGCAGCATTTCCTTTTTCATGGTCTGTTACGATTCCTTTCTGCATTCTTCGTTCATAGCCTGCAGGGATTGTAAGCTCTACATCAGTTCCTTGATTTGCGGTGCTGTATACACTCAAGCCGTAGTCTGGTCCAAATAGCAGCTGGATTCGCTTCTGAATGTTGGAAAGGGCAATACCGGTGTTTCGATGCGCGCCTCCCTTGTAGTCTTCCAGATTTCGTTCCGCCGACCGAATTCTTTCATTCAGATCATTCAGTGCTTTTCCATCCATTCCTTTCCCGTTGTCGGAAACAGTAATCAGCAGGTTCTTCTCTGTTTCTATGACTTCAATGGTGACCCTGCCACCCTCAACACAATCCTCAAGTCCATGGAAAATCGCATTTTCAACAATCGGCTGAAGAATCAGCTTTGGAATAAAATAATCGTAAGCCTTGGAATCATCATCATCGATAATGATCTCCAGCGTAAAGCGATTATTGAATCGAAACTTCAGAATCATCATGTAGTTCTGGATGTTCACCAGTTCATCGCGAAGGGTAACAAGATCCGCTCTTCGGTTGATACTGTAACGGAAGAATGCAGCAAGAGCCTCTACAATTTTTGCGATATCATTATTATCATCAATTAAAGCATAGCCCCGTATCGTCTCTAATGTGTTATACAGAAAATGAGGGTTGATCTGGCTTTGTAGAGCTGCCAGTTCAGCCTGCTTATCCAGCATTTCTGCCGAATTTTCTCGTATCATCTCATTGGCGCACTTTTCTACCAGATCTTTAATTTTATTCTTAAATAAAACATCATCAGATAGATTGTCCAGAAGCGCTTCGCTTCCCAGTTCCGTTTCGATGCTGCGATCGAGTGAATCTTCAAAACTCGAAAGAGGCTTGGCGATAGTCAAATAAAGCCACAGCGTTAGAATGGTCAGATTCACGATAAAAATCCCCATCCAGATCGGCGACAGCAGCTTGGTGATATACCCAAGCAATAGAAAAAGGATGAGCAGAAAAAGAAACATCATATATAATTTGATCGTTCTTGCCATACCCATAATAAAATCTCCTAGTACAGAGTACTCTAAATAACTGGTTAGAAAACCTAGGAATAGAGCTTGCGATATAGCGCAGGTTTGATCCCAACGGTTTTGGTAAAGGTCTGGCTGAAGTGCCGACTGTCCTTATAGCCTACATCATCAGCAATAGCAGCAATGGTCTTATTGCTTCCCCGAATCAATTCCTTAGCAATTTCCATTCGGATATGTACGAGATAAACGCTGAAATTCATACCGGTTTCCTTTTTAAATAAAACACTGAAATATACAGGATTCAGGTCCACAATTGTCGCAATATCCTCCAGTATGATCTTGTCTCGATAGTGCTCATTTATGTACTGCTTTGCTTGCCGGATCGGTTTTGCCGTTTCGATTTCTAGCTGCTTCAGACAGGTTTCCAGATAGCTTCCCAGATAATTTTTCAGCATCCCCGTTAAAAGTTCCAGAGTGTAACAGTGTTGACAAGCATTTTGCATTACCTGGATCAGCTGTTTTCCTTCACTATTTTGCACTGTAATATGCCCAAAAAACAAGTCGATCAGCTCATAGGCAATATCATAACAGACTGCAAAATCATGGTTTTCTTCATTCTGAAATTTTTGGTACATTTGTTGGATCGTCTGTTCCAGGGACTCTCTGGAAAGAGATTCAATGCTCATGAGATACGATTCCTTATGAACGGATAGATGTTTCCCAAGATCAAATTTGCTTTCCGGCTGCAATGAATCAAAATAAATCAATCTTCCTGTTCCAAGTTTAATCCTGTTTAAGACTGCTATATGAGATGCAGAGATTGAATGCTTTATTTTCTCAAATTCCAAAGCTTCAGGGCCGATGCCAATGGTTATTTTATACTGTTCAAAACCAATCAGATATTCTTGGATTTCCGACAGGATATTATTGATAATTGTCTTAATTTCCTTCCACTGAAGTGCGTTATAATTCAAAATACAGTAAATATTCAAATTGGTCTTTTTGCAGATCATATATTCATAAACATTATTTTTCACCATACTATCAAGGATCATCACAACCTTGTCCATGGTGATCGTATCCTGCTTTTTATCACTTTTCTCATAGTCCCAATAGTCCAATTTAATGTCAATTCCCCGATATGCGCCTTCATGAAAAGACAGATTATATTTCTCTTCCAGATCCGCCAATGTCGGATGCTCATTCATTTCAATGATATTGTTCAGCAGGTTGTTTTTGATGATCTGTTCACTAACCGAGATGGTTTTTTTAAATTTCTCTCCCTCTCTCTGCTTGAGGCCTTCATCTGCAAAAGCTGCACAAATATTTTGAAGAACTTTATTCAGTTCCTCCTCATTCACAGGTTTCAGCAAATAATCGTTCACGCCGTATTGCAATGCCTTATGCGCATATTCAAATTCCTTATACCCGCTGACCACGATAAATTTAACGCTTTCATTTTCTTTTTTTGTCATACTGATCAAATCAAGGCCATTAATCTTTGGCATTCTGATATCCGTAATGACGATGTCAGGATTCTCCTCGGTAATGATACGATAGGCTCTCTCACCGTTGTCTACTACGTTCACGCATTCCAATCCAATGTCATCCCATTTGATCAGCTTTTTGATCAGCATCGCAATATGAAATTCATCGTCAACAATTAGTACTCGTAACTTTCTGTCCAGCATTTCATCACCTGATTCGTCTTTCACTTTTCCGCAATAACTCTCGTCTCAAACATCCTTGATTCTGAGGGGTTCGAGGTGCCGACGGATTTCATCCGGTCTGAAAAACCCCTGGGAAAGGATAGGGGTTTTTCAGTTCCCCCTAATTCTATCATTCGTGCAAACCGTTGCTCCGGTTTGCTTCATAACGATCAATAAATGCATCATGACAAAATCTTAGATTTTGTTTCCTATTTGCATTTATTAGGGCTTACGAAACAATTCGAAAATGCCTCTACCTACTGGTATGGCCTTTTCGAATTCTCAAAACATGAGGTTGTTTCCAGAAAAAAATCTCATGTTTTGTGCGAAGGTGATGCTAAATATTGGGTCACCTTCGGTTTCGCTCGCCAATAATTAGGGGGAACACACCTCAAACATCCTTGATTCTGAAGGTTTGAGATGCCGCCGGATTTCATCCGGTCTGAAAAACCCCTGGGAAAGGATAGGGGTTTTTCAGTTCCCCCTAATTCTATCATTCGTGCAAACCGTTGCTCCGGTTTGCTTCATAACGATCAATAAATGCATCATGACAAAATCTTAGATTTTGTTTCCTATTTGCATTTATTATAATAAACTTTTTTCTAGTTGTATATTGTTATATTGTATTATAAAATGAATATGAATTAACAATGATGATCACGCATGCATCGGAGAGCCCGGCTTTGGAACATGTTCCGGGGATCATGAAGGCATAGTACGGCATCATTTTAATTCTTCTTCTTTGAAAGTAAATAGCGTAAGGAAAAGGGCCGGACAGACCGGTTTTTTGGCTTTGTTTTTTTAACAAACTTAGCCACTCCTGACAGCACCCCATAAGGTGCAGCGGAGGAATTTTCTAACGACAGCATCTTGCTTTTGAAATTAAAGGAGAAAAACAATGAATCAGAAACTTTATTTCGGCACCAATCTGAAAATGTATAAAACCATCTCTGATACCTTGGATTATTTGAGCAAATTGGCGGATTTGACCAAAGACATCAGCAGGGACAACATCGAACTGTTTGTCATCCCATCTTATACCTCTCTTGTGAAAGCATCAGAAACCATCGATCAAAATTTAATAAAATTGGGTGCTCAGAATATGAATTGGGAAGATCAGGGGCAATTTACCGGAGAAATCTCTCCTATTATGCTGAAAGAATTGAATCTTGAGCTGGTTATGATCGGTCATTCTGAGAGAAGGCACGTTTTTAGAGAATCGGATATTGATGAAAATAAAAAGGTACGTTCTGCTCTTTCTCACGACCTTACCGTTTTACTCTGCATCGGAGAGACCCTTGAAGAAAAAAACTTCGGCGTCAGTGAGGAAGTCCTCCGAAGACAGCTTAAAATTGGACTTCACAATATCCCCAATGAACGTATTCATCAATTGTGGATTGCCTACGAACCAGTGTGGGCTATTGGAGTGAATGGAATTCCCGCAACCTCAGATTATGCAGAACGCATGCATCGGCTAATCAAGGAATGTCTCTCCGAATTATTTGGAGAAGAAGCAAAACAAATACCCGTCCTTTACGGAGGAAGTGTCAATCCGGGGAATGCAGAAGATTTGATTGTTCAGCCATCCATTGATGGACTCTTTACAGGACGAAGTGCCTGGCAGGCAGATGATTTCAACCTGTTGATCAGAAGTTCACTGCTGACTTATCAGAATAGAGAGAGCGCAGCTGACACGAACAAATGATTTCTTTTTATAGAAAGATCAATTCGGTCATTTGATTTTCGGTATACCCTCCTATCACTAGTACGATCGTACTCGTGATGGAGGGTATCGTAGGATCATGAAATACTATGACAGCGGAAATATCTCTGCTATCCTAATCAATTTGTTTGATTGATGGTCACCCCAACCATTGATTATAGAACCGAAATTAATAAACCTCCCCTATCATCGATAGAGGAGGTATTTCATCCAAGGTTTTAATCTTTATAAATGCTTGTTAGGATTCAATCCTGCTTATAATCGCTATTGAATCAGCTCCAGCAATTCTTTCACTCTGCTCTCTATATCAGGCGCATCAAAGACCATCGAGCCTGCTACAAGAAGTTCAACTCCTGCATCTGCCACGGTTTTGATGTTATCCAAGTTGATGCCGCCATCAACTGCGATTACCAGTTTGGGATTTCTCTGATCTTTCATTTCCTTCAGTGTCTTAATCTTATCAAGCTGAGAGGGAATGAATTTCTGCCCCCCAAATCCCGGATTAACAGACATGATCAAAACAAGATCAAGATCCTCCAGGACATAGTCCAAAACCGAAAGGGGAGTAGCAGGATTCAACGCCACTCCGGCCTTGACCCCAAGAGATTTAATATGCTGAACCGTTCTGTGCAGATGTCGGCAAGCTTCCGCATGAACCGTTATAATCTCGGTATTGTCCGTCACGAAGCTCTCTAGATACTGATCTGGGTTTTCGATCATCAGATGAACATCAAAGGGAAGCTTTGTCTTTCCCAAAAGACTTTTCATTACCACAGCACCAAAGCTGATATTGGGGACGAAATGTCCATCCATTACATCTACATGGATTACCTGTGCCCCTGCCTTTTCGATCGCGGCAACCTGCTGGCCAAGTCTGGAAAAATCTGCGGATAATAATGAGGGTGCTAAGCGGTTCATAAATTCTCCTTATCTTCACAATTCGTGATCAATTAATACTTCTTCTTTTCCTGAATCTCTTTGTATTGACTCAAGTAGGACTGATATCGGGATTCATGAATCTTCCCTGCTATAACAGCATCTCTTACGCTGCAGTCCGGTTCTTTGACGTGCCTGCAGTCATCATATTTACAACTTCCGATGAAAGGTACCATCTCCGGATAAAGGAAATGCAATTCCTCTGTATCAGCATCCAAGATATCGAAGGAGGTAAAGCCAGGCGTATCAAACACCAGCGCACCGGAATCCGTCTCAAACAGTTCCACATGCCGAGTGGTATGCTTTCCTCGCTTCGTCTTCTCACTGATATCCCCGGTTTCAACAAGAAAGCGGGTTTGAAGGCGATTGAGTATGGTTGATTTTCCTGTGCCGGAAGGACCTGCCAGAGCACACTTTCGTGACCCCATCAATTGTACAAGCGTTTGAATCCCATCTCCCGTCGCTCCGCAAATACAAACAACCGGATAGATGCTCTCATAAATGCTCTCGATCGATCTCCGCTTTTCTTCGCTTACAAGATCGATCTTATTGATACACACAATGATGTCTGTATGATTTTTTTCAGCCATAACAAGAAATTTATCTATAATATCAGGGTTCGGCTGGGGCTTTGCAGCTGCGGTAACGATGATAAAGCAATCAACGTTTGCAATGGGAGGACGAATAAAGCAGTTCTTTCTCGGCAAAATTTCATTGACAACCGCTTCCGTTTCGTCTAGAGGCGCAATGATAACCTCATCTCCTACATATGGAGTGATCCCATCCTTCTTAAAAATCCCCCTGGCTTTACTCTGATAGACGCGTTCTTCTGTCTTAACGTAATAAAACCCTGCAATCCCCTTTATGATGATACCCTTCATTAATTAATTTCTCCAGTATTAAAGTTTACACTTTTCTCCATCACAACATCGTTGTCAAAAAGAACTTTTACGGTACCCGCACCGTCACCTGACAGAGAAAGAATCTGAGAGCCGTCGCTCTTAATCATCTGCTCTCTGTTGATGATGGTTCTTACACCGGACTCATCAGATATAACCACAGTCAGATAAAATACCTCGTTCTTTGCATTGCTAAAGTCAACCGTCAGCGGAATGGACCTAGAAGTTGCAGGCGGCTGATCGCCGGTGCTGACCTTTAGATTCACAGCGGTATCCTTATCCACCATCGTGTTTGGTTCGTACTGCTGCCACATAACTGTATTGATTTCGTAAGCCTCACTCATCTCATAGCTTACAGCACCAAAACGCAGACCAATCTTTTCCAGTTCTGCCTTAGCCGCATCGATATCTTTTCCTTTTACATCTGGAACCTGAACCTGTTCGATTGCCTTACCCAGGCTGACCACCAGATTTACCTTGGTACCAGGATCTGCCTTGGTCCCCGCATCTGGAGACTGGCGTATGACAACATCCTTCGGAAAATCACTGTTTTCCGTCGATACACTGCCCTGCTCAAAACCATAGCTTTCCAAAATGAATTTTGCATCAGAAGCTGTCTTATTCACTACATTCGGTATTTTGCCGTCCTCTTCTTTACCCTTGCTGATACTAACGGTTACGGAGAACCCTTCCTTCACCATCATTTCCGCTTTAGGGTCTTGGGATACGATCTCGCCTTCGGCAAATTGGGAGCTGGTCACTGCATCTCCTACCTTGATCTTCAGGTTGTACTTGCTCAGTTCCGCAGTTGCCTGATCAACGGTCATACCCTGAACGCTGGGAACTGCTACCTCTTTTGTTGCGGTAAGGCTGTTAAATGCACTCAGAATCAGCTGGCTCACCGGAATTGCACAAATCAGCGCTAAAATGATAGCGGCCACCTTTACTTTATTAATTCGAATCCGTTTTTTCGGTTTGTTTTCTTTATTCTTCTTTCTCATATCTCCGGTATTGTCCTCTCCTGTGTCTGCCGCCCCGTTAAAACCATTGACGGCGTTCATAACGATTGTTGCATCCAAACCGGCGCCCGAATAATGATCGAAACCGGATAAGGCTCTTGTTTTATGCATATCTGCCTGGCACAGCGCTTCATACATCTCACTGGCCGTTTTAAAGCGATTCACCTGGTATTTGTTTGTCGCCTTCATGATGATATCTTCCACGGCAGACGGTATTTCCGGAACATAGGTGGAGGGAGGTACCATCTCATCATTCATATGCATGATGGCAACTGCAACAGGGTTTTCCGCATCGAAGGGGACCTTTCCTGTCACCAATTCGTAAAGAACAATTCCCAGCGAATAGATATCAGATTTTTCATCCACATAGCCGCCTCGTGCCTGTTCTGGTGAAAAATAGTGAACCGAACCCATAATCGTTCCGGTATTGCCAACAATGGTTCCCGCATTCACCGCTTTCGCAATCCCAAAATCAGTGATTTTTGCCACTCCTTCAGGGGTAATCAGAATATTATGCGGCTTCACGTCCCTATGTATGATGTGATTTTTATGAGCAAAATTTAAAGCAAGGGCTATCTGCTTAACGATTTCCACTGCTTTTTGGAATTCCATAGGGCCTTCTTCCTTGATAATATCGCTCAAAACCTTTCCTTCAACCAGCTCCATCACAATGTAATGGATATTGCCTTCCTTGCCCACATCAAAAATATTAACGATGTTTGGGTGAGAAAGACTTGCTGCCGATTGGGATTCTCGCCGAAAGCTCTCTATGAATTTTAGATCCTTTGTAAATTCAGGCTTTAATATCTTGATCGCTACAAAGCGATTTAGTAATCGACATCTTGCTTTATATACGACGGCCATACCGCCATCGCCTATCTTTTCAAGTAATTCATACCTGCCAGCAAGTATTCTACTACTCATGTGTTAATCCTCCTGTCATAAATGTTTTCATAGAAAATTCTTGAAGTACAAAATTTTCTTTCCTCTTCGCGTTTCAACGGTCGCTTCCTTTCAGTCAATACTGCATCTCAATAGTGGCGCTCGTTCTAACGCCTCCGTTATATTTTCAAACAAATTACTGTTATGTTGTCATGTCCACCGTTCTCATTGGCACGTTCTACCAGCTTCCTGCTCAAAGTGCTCATGGAACTTGTTACTGCTGCCATGCTGCAGATTTCGTCCACAGCCACCTCTCCGTAAAGGCCGTCAGTGCATAGAATGATGATATCACCTTTGTTGGTATCCAATCGATAAAAATCTGGAAGGACTTTATCATCTCCTCCCAGCGCCCTTGTTATCATATTTTTCTGCGGATGGTTTTCCGCTTCTGCTCTAGTAATTGAGCCGCCTTTCACCAATTCATTTACATAGGTATGGTCTTCGGTAACCTGGCTGATCTGCCCGTCCCTGTAAATATAGGCTCTGCTGTCACCAATGTTAATAAAATAGGCAGTTCTTTTGTTCAAATAAAGAAGCACTGCGGTAGTGGCCATTCCCGCATTTTCAGGAGACTGCTTAGAAGCCTGATAAATCAAGTCATTCACTAATCTCATGCAATCCAGAAAGTAACTCCGCAGTTCATCTTCGTTTTCAGCACCCTTTAATGGCCGCGATTTTATGTATTCGGCAATACCTTTGACTGCCATCGTACTAGCCAGTTCCCCTGAATTCTGGCCGCCGACTCCGTCAGCAACGATATAAATTTCCTCTTTTGGCATGACGAAAAGAGAGTCTTCGTTTCTCCCTCTCTTTCTGCCTCTATCCGTTTTAAATCCCACTTGTGTCATAAGCTTCCCCTATTGATCCCGATGCTGGCATCATCACTTCACAAGAATTTAACCCTACGCCGTAAAGCTACATGACTGGCGGCAGCTCCATCCTTGCGTAGTTATTATATATAAAAACAAATGAAATGTCAAAGTTTCATCCGTTTCCCGCTTTCATCAATCTCCGATCAGGCTTTCATCTTTCTTCATTTTACAAATAAAGAATCCATCCGTGTTGTTGATGTTCGGAAGAAGCTGAAGCTCCTCAACCTTGCTAAAGCTCGAATTCTTTTTTAGGAACTCTTTCACGACTTTTTGATTCTCGTTGTGAGAAATGGTGCAAGTGCTGTAAACCAGAACTCCACCGGGTTTCACATACTTGGAGGATGCTGAAAGTATTGCAAGCTGCTTCTTTGGAAGTTCTTCCAGTTCTCTTGTTTGTTTTTTATACTTTATCTCCGGTTTTCTGCGGACTACTCCAAGGCCTGAGCAAGGAGCATCCACAAGTACTCGGTCGGCCTTTTCGATCATGGAAGAATCCACTCTGGTGGCATCCCAGGTCTTCGTTGTAATATTGGTCACACCCAATCTCTCTGCTTCCTTATCGATAATTGCCAGTTTCCGTCTATAGATATCCCATGCGACAATCTCGCCTCTATTGCCCATCTTCTCGGCAATTGCCAAGGTTTTCCCTCCAGGTGCTGCGCAAACATCCATAACAAGCTCATCAGCCTGGGGATCAAGAATATTGACAGCAAGAATAGAGCTTTCATCCTGAACGGAAAACATTCCATTATGATATAGTTTTCCATCAAGCAGCCCGCGCCCCTCAACATGCAGCGCCTCCTTGCAAAGAACTCCGTCCTCAGCAAGATACCCCTTGGCGGTGAGCCGTCTCTTTAAATCCTCTTTGGAAGTTTTAAGCCGATTGACCCGCACAACCAAATCCGGCGTAGTATTTCCCGCTTCTAGCAGTTCCTCCACAAATGGCGTTTCATATTGTTCCATCCACAGTTCTATGATCCAAGGCTCATAGGAATATTTGATGGAAAGATACTTTACCTCATCTGCAGCGCGATCGGGTAGTTCCACCGTTTTTCCTGCCCGAACGAAGCTTCTCAGCACGCCATTGACAAAACCCTCTCTGCCCTTGCAGAATCTCTTTGCCAAATCAACACTTTCACTGACTGCAGCATACTCCGGAACACCGCTGAGAAATTTCAGCTGATAGAATCCCATTCTTAATACGATGAGATCGCTTGTCTTCATTTTAGCGGCAGGGGTTTTTATGAAATGTTCTATCATATAATCCAAGTAGGTCTTGTTCTCCAAAACACCATAGACCAGTTCCCTGACAAATGACGGGGAATCCGGCTTTCCGCTGATAATATGATGATTCAAAGCGATGTGGGAATAGGAGTTCTTTGTTTCGACATCCAGTAGTGTAAAGTATGCAGTTCTTCTGTTCTTATCCATTTCACTGACGCCCCCTTAGCGCTAACATTCTAAGAAGAGTCGCTACTGCAGCAGCCAATGCGGCTACATAAGTCAAAGCAGCTGCAGAAAGTACCTTCTTGGCACTTGCGGTCTCTTCCACATAAATTATTCCTAAATCGTTCATCTGAGCAATTGCTCTTTTGCTTGCATTAAACTCCACCGGCAGTGTAATTAATTGAAATAAAACTGCCAAAGTGTACAAGATGATACCGATATTAAAGATCATATTTCCCTGATAGAGGTTCCCTGCCCCGATGATCATCAAACCGACAATCAAAATGGGCCAGGCTAGTCTTGATGAAAACGTTGCCAGCGGCGCCAGAATTCCCCTGAACCGAAGAGGAATATACCCTTCTGCATGCTGAATTGCATGGCCTGCTTCATGCGCGGCAATGCTGACTGACGCAATAGACGGATCATTGAACACTCGCGGCGACAAACGCATGACACGCTTACCCGGATGATAATGATCTCCCAGCCTTTGGTTTGTTACCTCAATAGGCACATCCTGAAGTCCATTGCTGTCCAGAATTCTTCTGGCAGCCTGAGCGCCCGTCATGCCCTTTCTGTTTCTTACAGTTGCGTATTTGTTATAGGCGGAATTCACCTTGCTTTGTGCATACATGGTAAAAATAATCGCCGGTATCAATATAATAATTGTCGGATCAAACATTCCTAAATACATTTCATCTCCATCCTTTCCCGCAGCAGACTTCAAAAATGTTTTCCAATTCAGCTGTCTGGCGCAACTTCCCTTTGAATTCTTCACGTATCAATTAAATACCCTTCCAAATCACCCTAAAACTTCACCGATTTCGATTTTGTTCCCCTTAAGGTATTCGGATACTTGCATCGCACGTTTTCCAGGCATCTGTAGCTTTGTGATCATCAGTGACCGCCCCCCTGCCGAAACTTTTATTCCCTCATTTGAGACCGCTCTGATCGTACCGCATGGTTCTGCAGACTTCTCATCAAGTGCTTTGGCTTCCCAAATCTTCATCGTTTCCCCAAGATAAAGCGTATGGGCCACCGGCCATGAATTCAGCCCTCTGATGAGCCGTTCAATTTCTTCTGGGGATTTTCCAAAATCAATCAGACCATCCTGCTTAAATACCATAGGAGCATAGCTTGCCATGCTGTCATCCTGCTTGGTCCTTCCTGCAGTTCCGTTCATGATATTCGGAAGTGTATCCATCAAGAGCTCTGCTCCCATTACCGACAGTTCCTCATGGAGCTGAGCAGTGTTTTTATCCTCCACATCAACAAATCTGGAAGCGATCATATCACCGGTATCCAAGCCTTCTTCCATATACATCAGCGTGATGCCTGTCGTTTTTTCGCCTTCAATAATACATCTGTGGATTGGTGCTGCTCCCCTGTATTTGGGCAGAAGAGATGCATGAATGTTGATACATCCCAACTCAGGAATTTCAAGAAGCTCAAGAGGGAGAAGCTTCCCGTATGCCGCGACGATGATCAAATCGGGTTTGATCTCTCTGATGCGGTTGAAAAACTCCTCATTGCCCTTTATTTTTTCCGGCTGCAGCACTTCGACGCCGTATTGAAGGGCAGTTTCCTTTACCGGAGGGAACTGCACCTTTTTTCCTCTATCTCTCGCCTTATCAGGCTGGGTGACCACAAGCTCCACCTGATAACCGCTTTCACACAGACTTTTCAGCGGCGGGACTGCAAACTCAGGCGTACCCATATAGACGATTTTAATCCCATTCTTATTCATCATCTCGATCAAACTCTCTTATATTCTTGGCTTTGTCTGTATAAAGAATGCCATCAAGGTGGTCGTACTCGTGGCTTAGTACGATTGGCAGAAAGCCAGTTCCCTCATATACCATTTCTTTTCCATCTCTGTTAAGGCCCTTCATCTTAATATATTCTGGCCGTTCAACGGTTCCGATATATCCGGGCAGGCTCAGGCAGCCTTCATCTTCGCTCTGGGATCCTTCTGTTTCAAGGATCTCAGGATTAATCATCTCGATGAGTTCACCATCTACTTCAGCAATGAACATTCTCTTCAAAATTCCTACCTGAGGAGCTGCAATACCCACACCGTTCTTCTCCCTCATGGTTTCAATCATGTCGTCAAGAATCATACGGATATGATCATTGATCTCTGTAACTTCTTTTGCTCTCTTTCTTAAAATTTCGTCGCCTTCCTGTACAATGTTTCTTAATGCCATTCAAACCTCTCCTCAATTAATACCAATGAAACTCGACGGCCTGGCCGTCCTACTTATAACACAGTATCTTGCTATAAAAAACTATATGGATTTACGTCGAC
The DNA here is from genome assembly GCA_015243575.1 of Clostridiales bacterium. Taxonomy (NCBI): domain Bacteria; kingdom Bacillati; phylum Bacillota; class Clostridia; order Peptostreptococcales; family Anaerovoracaceae; genus Anoxybacterium; species Anoxybacterium hadale. The sequence continues at coordinate 817,671 of CP042469.1, read as the reverse complement.
AGAAATGAGATATTTTGCATTTCTGTCGGTGCTTATTTTCAATCTGATGTTATTCAGCACCTTAGTATAAGCTTTCCGTTTACCGGGAAAGCACTTGATCAGCAGCTGATAACGGTAAAGTCCTTTTATCTTGTTCATGGGCGCCGCCTGGGGACCAAGCACATACCGCCGTTCCTCCTCGCCCACACCCCGAATAAATTCTTCTGCAATCTGTCTGCACAGCTCCAATGCATCTTTTTCTTTCTCAGCAGACAAAACCACCTGCATCAAATCACTAAAGGGAGGATACCCTAGCTGCCTACGCAGCAGTGACTCTGACTGATAGAAGGTATCGTAATCATGATCTTTAGCAGCCAAAATCGCGTAATGATCCGGATGATAGGTTTGGATGAGAACTCGGCCTCTGCGATCTCCCCTACCGGCTCGCCCAGCGGCCTGAGTGATGAGCTGGAAGGTTCTCTCTGCCGAACGAAAATCCGGTACATTCAGGGTGATATCCGCAGATATAATACCAACCAGGCCGACATTGGAAAAGTCTAGGCCCTTCGCCACCAGCTGCGTACCAATCAATATATTAGTTTTACCCTTTCTGAAGGAATTTAAAATCTTGTCTATGCTGCCTTTTTTGGTGGTGGTGTCTAAATCCAGCCGATCGATGTTATAATCGGGGAAAATTTCCCTGGTCATCTCCTCCACTTTTTCTGTACCAGTCCCGAAATGTTTGATGTATTTCCCTCCGCAATCGGGGCAGAGGACAGGCACCTTTTCACTATGACCGCAGAAGTGGCAAACCGCTTCATTTCTGGACTTATGATATGTAAGTGAAATACCGCATTCCTTGCATTTCATTACGTAGCCGCAGGATCTGCAGGATACAAAGGTTGAGTATCCTCGTCTGTTCAAGAAAAGAATAACCTGCCTTTTTTCTGCGAGATTTTTTTTGATTTCCTCATAGAGCGACACACTGAAAATTGAACGATTTCCCTGCTTTAGCTCCTCACGCATATCAACGATTTCTACATCTGGAAGCGGCGTTCCATTATATCTCTCCTTGAGCAGAATCTTGTGATATTCACCCTGTTCCGCCTTATAGGAAGAGACCAAAGAAGGGGTTGCACTCCCAAGAAGGACCACAGCATGGTTTTTCTTCGCTCGTCTGATCGCGACTTCCACTGCGTCATATTTCGGCGTCATATCAGATTTATAGGTCGTTTCATGCTCTTCATCAAGGACGATTGTCCCTATGTTTTCCAGCGGCGCAAAAATTGCGGAACGAGCGCCGATGACAATCTTCACCTCACCACGACGAATTCTCATCCATTCATCATATCGCTCTCCCAGAGACAGCTTACTATGAAGAACTGCAATCTGTTCCGTTCCAAATCTTCCGATAAATCGGTCTATTGTCTGAGGTGTCAAAGAGATTTCTGGAACCATCATGATTGCAGTTCTCCCTCTCCCGATACACTCCTCAATGACTTTCATATAAATTTCCGTCTTTCCGCTTCCGGTCACACCGTGAATCAGAAAAACATTATGTTCCCCTGCCGCAATGACAGGCCGGATTGATTCCACTGCATTCTTTTGCTCTGGCGTCAGTGCTTTCCCTCCTGACGATTCCCCCGTAGCATCCTTGTAAGGCGTCCTTATCTTCCCTCTTTTTGAAGAAGTTCCCGCTGGGGTAAAGCACTTGATGGCATCAATATACCTGCAAAGGTACTGCCGTTTCATCCAGATACATGTAGCAACCGCCTCTTCGCTTAAAGAAATCTCCGGGTCAACGGCATCAACCGCTTTGAGACCTTTGATCTCTTCCGTCAGCTGATCCGCAGTTTGAATGACGTAGGCTTCTTTAATACGATTCCCCATAGCAAAGGGGACGGTAACTTTACTGCCCACCCTTACATTGTCATCTGCACAGCTGTAAGTATACAAATTGTCCGTATGATCCGTATTATTGTCGATTACTACATTAACATATTTCATTTTTTCTCTTTTCAATCATTATAATAAGAAGATATTATTTGCCTTGCATTCTTCGATCATATCTTCCGGCCAGACAGAAACCTGAACCTCACCGATATGGGCTTTTCGCAGGAAGAACATGCACAGTCTTGACTGTCCAATTCCGCCGCCGATGCTGTAAGGCAGCTCCTGATTGAGTATTGCTTTATGAAATGGCAGCTCTGACCGGTTTTCAGCATCAGCAAGCTTAAGCTGCTTCAACATGGAATTTTCGTCAACACGGATCCCCATAGAAGAGATCTCATAGGCGATGCCAAGAACGTCGTTCCATAATACGATATCTCCGTTCAGCTCCCAGTCATCATAGTCAGGAGCTCTTCCATCATGAGGCTCGCCGGATTTCAGTCTCCCGCCGATTTTCATAATAAATACCGCTCTCTTTTCTTCCGCGATCTTATCTTCTCTCTGCTTTGGAGTCAGCTCAGGATAAAGATCTTCCAATTCCTGTGTGGTGATAAAGAAGATTTCATTAGGCAGCTCCGTCTGGATGTCCCGATAAATCCGATTCACATAATCGCCTAGATTCTTCATTGCGTTATATATGGTGATCACAGTTTCCTTAAGATATTCTTCATTTCGATCGGACTGGCGGATGGATTTTTCCCAGTCCCATTGATCTACATAGATGGAATGCAGGTTATCCGCTTCCTCATCTCTGCGAATCGCATTCATATCAGTATAGATGCCCTTACCTGGCTCGATTTCATATTTTCCCAGTGCCATCCTCTTCCACTTTGCCAGGGATTGGACAATTTCTACAGTTCTTTCATCCTGCCCCTTTAAGGTAAAGGCAACAGGACGTTCCACACCGTTGAGATTGTCGTTTAACCCGCTTTCAGGGGTGACGAACAGGGGTGCAGAAACCCTTCTTAAATTGAGCCCATAAGCCAATTCCTGCTGAAAGAAATCTTTAATTTTTTTGATGGCCCTTTGGCTCTCCATCAGATCAATCACAGTAGAATATCCCTCTGGTAGTATGAGTCCTCTTGACATGTTTTTTTCCTCCAATTATTATCACATTATTATTACATTGTATATTTCTTTTCATACATAGTCTTAATGGCTATGCAGCAATCTCTCACAAAGGGGAATCCTTTATTTTGCATAGCTGCAGCCGCAAAACCGCTGCCTGTACAGTCCGTATTCCTTTGACAGTTCTATGGAACGCTGATACCCGCCCTGCTTTTTAAAATCCTCACCCAGAAAGGAGAGTGCATATCGCATCCCTAGCTGCATTCCAATCTTATGAATCAACTCAAAATTTTTATGCGGGCTGACGGATAGCGTAGTACTAAAGGTGTCAAAACCGCTCATCTTTGCAGTCTCAGCAGTTTTTTCAAGCCGCAGCTGAAAGCAAGAGGTGCAGCGTCTTCCGCCTTCCGGCTCCTCTTCCATCCCTTTAGATGCCTGTACAAACAACTCCGGCTCAAACGGGCCTTCCAGATAAGCAATTCTGTCTCTGGCGTCGATCCGGTCATTGTACTTCTCTATAAAATCAAGTTGTGCATCTCGCCTTTTTTCATATTCCTCTTGATCATTTATGTTGGGATTGTAGAAGAAAATTGTAATATCAAACCGCCCGGTGAGTCGCTCCACTACCGCGGTACTGCATGGCCCGCAGCAGCTGTGAAGAAGTAGTTTATGCCTGCTTTTGCGAACTTCATTCAATTGATCCAGTCTGATAAATGGGCTGCTCTGAGTGATCTCCTCCAGACCCTCATACCTGCAGTCCTTTTCTTTCGTCGTTTTCATTTTTTATAATCTTCCTCAATTTCATTCACTTTTCTTCTGATTTACGGTATTATTATATCATACGTGCAAGCCGCCGCTCCGGTTTGCTTCGCACCGATACAATCTGCGTTTTCGGTCCTGCTCGCTTTCAAAACAGAAATTCTCGCAGGGCACTCAATCCGTATAATAATCGCAGCCACAAGATTTCTGCGATTATTATTCCATGAATGATTATACCATATTATTGGGTTGCTGCAAATATTGCAATCGAAATGCCAACAGGTTTTACCCTTGAATTTTATCGAAAGAGACACATTGAAATGAATACCATATACAACGATCAATATTTTAATTCCATCGGCAGCTATTTAAAGCATCAATTTGGATGCAAAGTCATCAAACTTTCTCTGGACGCCGGATTTACTTGTCCTAACAGAGACGGCACAAAAGGCGCAGGGGGCTGCATTTTTTGTTCTGCAGACGGATCTGGTGATTTCGCCAGTGATATCCCTGGGCAAATTAAGCTTCTATCAAATAAATGGCCCTCCGGCAAATACATTGCCTATTTTCAAAGCCATACAAACACCTATGCCCCAATCGAGGTTCTGCGTGAAAAATATGAACAGGCTCTCGCTTATCCAGATGTCATTGGGATTGCAATTGCGACAAGGCCCGACTGTCTTTCAGCGGAAGTCTTGGAGCTTCTCGCAGAGCTGAGCAAAAGAACTTTCCTTTGGGTCGAACTCGGACTTCAGACCATTCATGAGAATACTGCGGAGCTGATCAATCGTTGCTACCCATTATCCGTGTTTGATGAAGCGGTTACGGAGCTGAAAAAGCGCGGCATAAAAACGGTAGTACACTTAATTTTCGGACTTCCGGGAGAAACCAGAGACGATATGCTAAGCTCCCTCCGCCATGTTTGCAGCAAAAATGTCTTCGGCATCAAGCTGCATTTAATGAATGTACTAAAAGGTACACGTCTCGCTGAATTTTATCCGGATCGGATACACATACCCCAAAAAGAAGAATACATCAACCTTGTGGTTGATGCACTCGAAATCGTCCCTCCAGAGATAACAATCCATAGAGTGACGGCAGATGCGCCGCGTCATCTTCTGATTGCGCCTGAATGGGGATATGAAAAGCGGTCCATCCTCAACGGAATTCAAAAGGAATTCAGACACAGAAACAGCTATCAGGGAAAAGGCTTGATAGGTCTGGTAAAAACTGATATAAGTTTGAAATAGTATCCTTTTATTCTCCCAGGCGTCCGTCATTGTAATGCTTTCTGCAAAGGGAAATATACATGTCATTGCCACCGACCACGATCTGTTCACCGGTCTTTACAAATTTCCCGTCCACAACCCTGGCTACCATGGTAGCCTTTCTGCCACACCAGCAGATTGTCTTGATCTCTTCTATTTTATCCGCATAAATCAGCATATAATAAGAGCCCTCGAAAAGCTCATTTTTGAAATCGTTTTTTAATCCGTAGGCCAGCACAGGAACATCGCAGCTGTCGACGATCTCAACAAGCTCTTGAACGTGATGCTTTTTTAGAAACTGGCACTCATCCACAAGGACACAGTCTATGCCATGACGCTTGTTTTCTTTCATAAACAATTCGAGAACATTGGTTTCCTCATTGATTGTAATTGCCTCTCTTGTGATCCCGATTCTGGAAGCAACGACCCCAACACCGAATCTGTCATCAATACTGGGCGTCAGAACCAGTACCCGTTTCCCCCGTTCTTCGTAGTTATATGCTACTTTGATCAGTTCTATGGACTTTCCTGCATTCATGGTGCTGTATCTGTAATATAATTGTGCCACTTCAGTTCCTCCTTACGTTCGTGTAATTCTATTTTAAAGGAATGGAGCGTTAAAATCAACAGGAACAGGGAAACAGGAAAAATGTTCAGGAAGAAACTTATAGAATTACTCCTCTATGATGAAAGCAAGTGCAGGAAGTAAAAGAGGCCATCCCTCCATGAAGATACATGTTGAGACAACCCCCAGCATAATACCGGTTGACGCAATCCATCAATCCGGATTATTTCTGTTTTGAATTATTTCCCTATTATATTACTTCCTTATTCAATCCATCTTTCCGTGGATTTCGTTTTATCCATTCTTTCATATTTATGGGAATTGCTAGCTTCCTGTACGATTTCATAATACCACTCATGTGCAGGATTATCGATCCAGCGAATCACCTTATGTGTTAGCCCCTCTCCATTCACTCTTCGATCAAGTGCATCATTGATCAGCATCATCCCTTCACAGCGAAGAAGATGCTCCTCAGGCCGAAAAGATCCGTCTCCAAAAGATCGAATCCAGCCGCGGCAGGCAGCCGTGCGAATTGGATCCGCACCCCAGTGATTGGGTGTATCTGGAAAGCTAGGCACATCGAGATCGAACTTCGTGGAAAGTTTTGAAGCGATATTAGCAAATTCAGCCCGTGTGATGGGGTTTTCAGGTCGAAAACTTCCATCTGGGTACCCTTGCAAGAATCCAGCATCAGCCAATTCTGATATTTCTCTGTAGGACCATCGGTCCGGACTGACATCAGAGAACTTCCTTTCCTTTTGTTCTGCGGCCCATTTATCACAGCCTTCCAGCAGCCTGCTAAAAATCGCCGCTGCTTCCTCCCGGGTCAGTACTCCAAGAGGTTTTACCGTTCCATCTGGATAGCCATATATGTACGCCCGGTGAATGCCGGTTATTCGGTCAGGCTGCTCAGCAGCATAACTTGTTTCCTTCGCAGTTAATGCTGCAAAAGGAACCAAGACTGCTGCAAGAAGAATGACCAAAAGTCCCCTGAAATTTGGTATTTCTTTCACGTTTTCCCCCTGATGCTCAATGCTCTACTACAGTTGTGTTTTTGTGTGCTTATGGTACTAATCTTCTTGTGCTCCTTATGAAACACCCCTTCTACTATTTATTATGAAGCTTGTCCACAGTTCAATGCAATCTAATGCTTATTACAAATTCTCCGACAAACAGCACGAAATCGTTTCTATTCGTTTCCATATATCAAGATGATTCAAGATATGACCGAATACGATGAATTTATTTTGTAAGCATACCGATACAACAAAAGGACGCATTCCTTAGAGATATGCATCGAAAAATAACAAAAGAGGAAATGACAGAATCGTCCAGAGATATTTCCTATACAAAAAAAAGAAAATCCTCCGAAAACGTTGCTAATTCAATCGTTCCCGAAGGTTTCTAAGTGGTGCCCAGACTCGGAATTGAACCAAGGACACGAGGATTTTCAGTCCTCTGCTCTACCTACTGAGCTATCTGGGCAAATCAATATTCACTTTTTGGTGGGCCATCAGGGACTTGAACCCCGGACCTGCCGGTTATGAGCCGGACGCTCTGACCAACTGAGCTAATGGCCCCTGATAAAAAATGGTCGGGGTGGCAGGATTTGAACCCGCGGCCCACTGGTCCCAAACCAGTTGCGCTACCAAGCTGCGCTACACCCCGCAACCAGCTGAATCTCTTATTATTAAAATTGGCAGGGGCAGTAGGACTTGAACCCACGGCACGTGGTTTTGGAGACCACTGCTCTACCAACTGAGCTATGCCCCTATGTGGCGGAGAAGATGGGATTCGAACCCATGCACCAGTTACCCGGTCTAACGGTTTAGCAAACCGTCCTCTTGAGCCTGCTTGAGTACTTCTCCATGGTTGGTCGATTCCTCTATATATCATGACGGAGAGGGCGATTTTACTCATCCTCCACTCCGTTAAGCTTAACGCCCTTCGGGTATAAATCCCTTGAGATTCATGTGTTTGTGTGGCGGAGAGGGTGGGATTCGAACCCACGGCCCCTTTCGGAGTCACTGGTTTTCAAGACCAGCTCCTTAAACCGCTCGGACACCTCTCCATCGTTAGGTTCTACTATCCTTCAGAGTTATTGGTGACCCATCCGCGATTCGAACGCGGGACACCTTGATTAAAAGTCAAGTGCTCTACCGACTGAGCTAATGGGTCCTATTGGCTGGGGTAGCAGGACTCGAACCTACGAATGACGGAGTCAAAGTCCGTTGCCTTACCGGCTTGGCTATACCCCATTCTCAAAAAAAATTTGGCGAGCCCACAGGGATTCGAACCCCGGACACACGGCTTAGAAGGCCGATGCTCTATCCAGCTGAGCTATGAGCCCAAATTGTTCTAGTGCTAATGAGAATATGGAGCGGATGGCGGGAATCGAACCCGCGCTATCAGCTTGGAAGGCTGAAGTACTACCATTGTACGACATCCGCAGAATTGGAGCGGAAGACGAGATTCGAACTCGCGACCCTCGCCTTGGCAAGGCGATGCTCTACCCCTGAGCCACTTCCGCATGTTTTGGTGGAGGGAGGTGGATTCGAACCACCGAAAGCTCAGCTAACGGATTTACAGTCCGCCCCCTTTAGCCACTCGGGAATCCCTCCAGATTATTGATTTTTCAAGGTATGTTGGGAACCAGCAATTCCCTTTTGTTTTTTGACCGCTTGATTATTATAGAATATTCAGCAAAATTTGTCAAGTTTTTTCTTTAAGTTTTTTTCTTTTTTTATTTTGTGTTACTGCCATATAATATGGAGTTACTGGAGCTGTTGGAGGGAATAAGCGTCTGCTCCACATCCGCTGTTCTTCGCCTCCTTTTCAGTCGGCTTGAACCTTTCGCTTTTCAAAAGTCCACCGGACTTTCTCCATGCGCTCGAGCCCTTTCGGGTTCGATTCCCTTCTATTATATATGGAGTTATTGGAGCTGGTGGAGGGAATCGAACCCCCAACCTGCTGATTACAAATCAGCTGCTCTACCGTTGAGCCACACCAGCTTATTCTGTATTTTTTTAAAATGGCGATCCGGATCGGGCTCGAACCGACGACCTCCAGCGTGACAGGCTGGCATTCTAACCAACTGAACTACCGGACCGTTTTTTTGGGTGAAACTCTCTTTTCGGCAAGCTTGGTTTGTTGAAATTGGTGGGCGCAATAGGGCTCGAACCTATGACCCCCTGCTTGTAAGGCAGGTGCTCTCCCAGCTGAGCTATGCGCCCGAAGCTTGCTTACTAATTGGTTGACACATTTATTTACTATACTCTGTTTTCACCTTCGTGTCAACACTTTTTTTATTTATTTTTATTTTTTTAACTTGGCTCCAAGGGTGGGGCTCGAACCCACAACCTATCGGTTAACAGCCGAGTGCTCCACCATTGAGCTACCTTGGAACGTTCGTTTTCGCTCTCTCTTGAGCGCTTTCTTATCTTAGCATAGGATTTTTTTAATGTCAACGGTAAAATTCGTTTTTCTGCTAAATTTTACTTTTCAATTAGGTCTTGACTTTTGCCAATCGCCTGTTTTCGTCTAAAATCAAGGCATTTCCCCCTGTCAAATTTGAAAGCATTGTTTTGATTTCTTCCCTACTTTCCGGCTCCATGACAAGATTCGCCACAACAGCATCCTCAAAAACAGCATCACAAATAGTGAAATTGCCATTTAAGGCAAGATTCTGCAATTTTCCGTAGAAAGTATAGTCCAGTCGCACCTTCAGCTCATCCAGTTCTTTTACATCGCAGATACCAGCGGCCTCTAATGCAAGCTTAGCAGTTCCAGTATAAGCTCTGACTAAGCCGCCGGTTCCTAATTTAATCCCGCCGTAATATCTTGTGACAACAAGCGCTAAATTAGTGATGCCTTCTTTTACCAGCATCTGAACCATGGGAGCACCGGAAGTCCCCTGTGGTTCTCCGTCATCACTTGCCCATTGAAACTGAAATTGTTCTCCGATTACAAACGAGGGAACATTATGGGTTGCTGTTTTATGCTTAGATCGAATTTCAAAAAGGAATGCTTCCGCTTCTTCTCTCGAATCAACTGGCCTGACATGTCCAATAAATCTTGATTTGTCTATGATTTGTTCAGCTTCAGCTTCTTTCATTACTGTTTTATATCTGATCACAAGAACCTCCGATTATTCCAAGAGAAGAAACTGCTCCAGCCTTCCGTAATCCTTCCTGGATATCTCTACTTCAAAATAAGTCCCTTCGTTTCGATACTCCATAGTATCAACACGAGCTTTTTCACAAAGATAGGATGAAATATCACCCCGATCATATGGGATCAGCATTTTAACCACAGTCCTGTCAGAAAAAATCTTTTCTTTGATACGATCCACAAGTTGCTCGATATTATCTCCCCGGGTGGCTGAAATATAAAGATTTTCTTCCCCATTGCTAGGAAGAGTGATATCCTCTGCAATATCAATTTTATTATAAACCATCAATCGGTCTTTCTCCGCAGCACCGATTTCTTTTAATACCTGATTCGTCACGCTAATATGAAAATCATGATCCGAATAGGACGCATCCACTACGTGAAGCAATAAATCTGCATAGTTTACTTCCTCTAAGGTTGCTTTAAAAGCCTTAACAAGCGAATGGGGCAGTTTGCTTACAAAGCCTACCGTATCAACCAGAATGAATTCTTGATTCGTCTCCAGCTTAATATTTCTCTGGGCAGTATCCAGCGTAGCAAAAAGCATATCCTTTTCAAATACACTCTTTTCTTCTTTGTCCGTAAACGAAAGAAGCCTGTTCATCAATGCTGATTTTCCGGCATTGGTATACCCCACCAATGCAACCACTGGAATTTCGTTCTTCTGACGCCTTGCTCTTTGTGTTGTTCTATTGTTTTTGACCTCTGCCAGTTCCCGTTTGATTTCATCCATCCTTTTGGAGATATGACGGCGATCGGTTTCCAGCTTCTTTTCCCCTGGACCTCTGGTGCCGATTCCGCCTCCCAGTCTTGAGAGGGATTTTCCAAAGCCGGTGAGTCTAGGCATACGATATTTAAGCTGAGCAAGCTCAACCTGAAGTTTTCCTTCTCGGGATACAGCTCTTGAAGCAAAGATATCAAGAATCAATATGGTTCTATCAATTACTCTTACGTTAAGCCGCTCCTCTAGATTTCTTAGCTGCATACCTGATAACTCATCATTAAAAATGACCGTATCAACCTCCATATTTTGGCACAGTTCGGCAAGCTCGTCCACCTTACCCTTCCCGATATATGTGGCGGTATTCGGTCTTTCTTTATTCTGTATCATCTCCCCCGCTACATCGACTCCCGCAGCCTCTGCAAGGGACCATAATTCTTTCATAGAATAGGAAATATCCTGATCCAGCTGAACACCTGCAAGAATTGCGCGGTACCCCTCATTTTGCAGGACTATATTATCATCTGTAAATCTCAAATCTGTACTCCTTATTTACATTTCCGGGGCAATGCCATATTAAATTATTTACCGGACATTTGCTCCAAATTAATATCTTCATGACTTATTTATAAGACAATCCAAAGATTGCCTGTAATTTAGTATACCATAAATCAAGAAAACTTGGCATTGCACCGCAAGGAAAATTTTCGCAGTATTACAATCACTCATTGAAAAAGTTTGTAGCATCCATTGCCGAACCTGGCGGCACATTAATATAGGAATTGGGAACTTCACCAACAATAATCGCTTCAGCAATCAGTATTGTATTTTGTATATCGATATTGTTAATTGAAAATGGTGCTAAGACTTTCGCCTGGCTGTCCATTTCAAGGTACACCTTATATTTGGTTTGATTGATCCCCATGCTCTCAAATTCCGTTTTAAAATTGGTTTTGGATGTTCCAATGGGAAGTACCTTAAGCGTAACATAAGGACCGAACTGGGATAAAATCTGACTTCCTACAATACTTCCTACAGGAACGCGCATCATGGAAGCATCTTCCCATTTATACTGATTCTGCACAGCTTGTGTCAGGTTGGTTGCAAGAGCATTCATAGCGGTCGTGTTGGATTCCACATATGTAATATTACCTTCCTGGTCAGTTTTAATCGTCAATAAGCCCTTTACATCAGCATCGTTTACAAACTGCTCTCGGACAGCCTCATTCACAATTCTTGTCATCATCGCTTTTACCTTAACTTCTGCAATTGCAGCAAGGTTGGGTTTTATGATTTTTTCTGTAAAAACAGCACTGTAAACAGTCAGTACTAAAAGCAGCACTAGACAAACAAACCATTTTATACTTTTCCGCTTGTCTCTCTTTCTTCTCTGTTTCATAAAAAAACCCCCAAGTACTTCAGAATATGATACTTGGGGTAAATTTGACACATGTTTTATTAAATTAAGTAATCTTTTTAACGCTTTCCAGATGTAAATCAGGTACAGCGTTATACTTCCAGCTTATCCAGTTCTTCCATAAATTTTCCATTGAGGATCTTGATATGGGTGCCCTTCATTCCGAGGGAACGAGATTCAATAACCCCTGCGCTTTCTAATTTGCGTAGTGCATTCACAATTACCGAACGAGTAATGCCGGATCGATCCGCAATCTTGCTGGCAACAAGGAGGCCTTCAGTTCCTTTCAGTTCTGCGAAAATCTGCTGCACCGCTTCAATTTCTGAATAGGACAGTGTTCCAATAGCCATTTGTACCACTGCTCTCTTTCTTGCATCCTCCTCAATCTCGAGGGTTTTCCGCCGTTGGATCTCCAGACCCACTACGGTTGCACCATATTCTCCCAGTACCAGATCCTCATCTGTGAATTCCGGTTTATATCTGGTCACAATCAAGGTTCCCAGTCTTTGGCCGCCACCGAGGATCGGAATGATCGTATGGAGCTTATCATAAGTATCATAGTCGTACTTAAAAATTTCCAGAGCCTCCTCAGCCTTCAGGTTAGCCTCTGTTTCAACAACTTTCAGCAAAGCCTCATTGTATTCATTTGGGAACTTTTCACTCCCGGTCTCCGGGTCGGTAATGGTAGAGCTGTCTGATTTTATCTTGTAATGAACGCCTATCACCTTTCCTCTTTTATTGGCAATGTAAACATTTGCATCCATCAGGTCACTCAATATCCCGCAAAGGTCATTGAATGAAAAGACGCCGGAAGCGCTTTCCTGGAGTACCCAGTTCAGCTTTCTTACCTTGGTAAGTATATCCCTTTCCATAAATTCCTCCATTATTATTTATTCTCATTATTTAAAATAGTAATTGTTAAATATTAATCTATTTGTAATCATTATATATGAAATATTAGCAATGTAAAATAGATTTTTTTGATTGTTCAAAAAAGTTTCATCATTCTGTACAATTTGGATGAACCCCGTTGATATCTAAGTTCTAACGTTTATTGAATCATCAAAAATAGGAACATGTGAAGCAAGCGCGCCCGAATTAAAATGTCAAACGTTCTTGACATTTACCCACAAAGAAGTTATACTGCAAATGTCAATTACTTTTGACATTTCGAAAGGAGTATTCTATATGAAAAAGATGGACGAAATGGAAATGAACATTAATCTGAGTGCAATTAAATGGAGCTGGGGTTTTACAGCCATCGCTTTGTTTGCTTGGAGTATCAACGATTACTTACAGAAACAGCAAGCTTCTGTTGCTTCTTTTCTTTTTGGCATGCAGATCATCGTTTATTTTCTGGTAAGCCAAATTTCAAAAGCTAAGGTTGATGATGCAAACGGGCGCAAATATATGTTAAGCGCCGCAATCTGCATCCTGTTTCTGCTGGCGTTCGGCAGCCTCCTTTATTTTTTTAATTTGTAAGAGGGCTATGGTGTGAAAAATCGGATCAAAGAGTTACGGAAAAATTTGGGGTTGCGTCAAGAAGATATGGCGGCACAATTAGGAGTAACCCGGCAGACGATTAATGCAATTGAAAACAACAAGTACAATCCTACCCTTGATTTGGCGATGAAAATCGCCAAACTATTGGAGCTACCGGTTGAAAGCATTTTTCTGCTGGAAGAATAGTGGAAGGCCAGCAATTGCATTTTGCAATATGCTGGCCTTTTACGTTACGTTCATCTTAGATAATCTTCTGATGGTCTATTATAGAGCTATTTTATTACTGCTATTATCGGTTCAATTACTTGATATACTGATTATATTACAGGATATACCGATCAATGTCATCAGCATGAATTCGATCAAGGAATTTCTCTTTTACGTATTCTTTATCGATGACGATCTCTTCCTCATTCATTTCCGGAATATTGAAAGAGATTTCCTCAAGAAGTTTTTCCATTACTGTGTGAAGTCTACGGGCACCGATGTTTTCCGTCTGCTCATTGGTTAGAAATGCCATTGTAGCGATTTCTTCCACGGCATCATCCGTAAAGGTCACTTTGATTCCTTCTGTCTCAAGAAGCATTTTATGCTGTTTCAGCAGCGCATTTTCCGGCACGGTCAAGATCTGAACAAAAGCTTCCTTTGTGAGATTTTCCAGCTCTACACGGATTGGAAAACGTCCCTGAAGTTCGGGGATCAGATCTGTTGGTTTTGAGATATGGAATGCCCCGGCCCCAATAAACAGAACATGATCTGTTTTTACCGGTCCATACTTTGTATTGATGACACTGCCTTCCACGATAGGCAAAATATCTCTTTGGACACCTTCTCTCGAAACATCAGCTCCTGAGCGATACCCAGAGCCGGAAGCGATCTTATCAATTTCGTCGATGAATATAATACCGTTTTGTTCGGCATTTTCCAGTGCTTCTATGGTAACTTGATCCATGTCAATGAGATTTTGTGCTTCCTGTTCCCGCAATATTTTTCTTGCATCCTTGACGCGAACCTTCTTGTTCTTCTTTTTCTGTGGCATCATGTCACCAAAGATATTGCCAATGGCAATGCTCATACCTTCATTTCCAAGATCCAGATTGTTGGTCTTAGGAGTATCATTGACTTCAATTTCAATAAACTGCTCTTCCAGAAGGCCGTCTTTAAGCTGCTGTCTGACCTGCTCTCTAGCCAGTTCCACATCGCCCTTCTCTGACTGGGTCTCATCCTTTGCTCCTGGAATCTGATTCTGACTGTTCTGATTGGTCTGAAAGCCTCCTCCCAGGATAAAATCAAATGGCCCTCTCACTCCGCCGGAGCTCTGGGCTGGTTTTTTCTTCCCTGGTATAATCGCCTCAATAATTTTTTCATCAGCGATTTCTTCCGCAATGGAGTACTTCTCCTGCAGACGGTTCTGTTTGGTAATACGGATAGATGCTTCCACCAGATCTCGGACCATGGAATCCACATCTCTGCCCACATATCCAACCTCTGTAAACTTAGTTGCCTCTACCTTAACAAATGGCGCATCCATAAGTTTTGCAAGTCTTCTTGCGATCTCAGTTTTTCCAACACCGGTCGGGCCCATCATAAGAATGTTTTTCGGTGTGATCTCTTCCCTCATTTCTTCAGGGAGCAGACTTCTTCTGTATCGGTTTCTAAGTGCCACAGCAACTGATTTCTTAGCGCTGTCTTGACCGATAATATATTTATCCAGTTCTTTTACAATTTCTTTCGGAGTCATGCTATACAGTGTGCTCATCTCTATTCCCCCTTACAGCTTTTCTACGGAAATGTTGCTATTTGTGTAGACACAAATAGACGAAGCAATATTTAATGCTTCCCTCACAATTTCCTCAGCATTCATTTCCGTATGCTTGTAGAGCGCGTTGGCGGCAGCATACGCAAAGTTTCCTCCCGAACCAATGGCAATAAAATCATCATCGGGCTCAATGACTTCTCCGTTTCCGGAAATCACCAAGAGGCTCTCCTTATCGGCAGCCACCATCAGCGCTTCCAAGTTCCTCATAGCCTTATCTGATCTCCAGGTTTGTGCCAATGCTACAGCGGCACGTTTTAGATTGCCTGAGTGCTCTTCCAACTTCTTTTCAAATTTCTCGGTCAGTGCAAATGCATCGGAAACAGATCCGGCAAAGCCGGTGATCACTGTATTTTTATATATTTTTCTTACTTTTTTTGCGGTTTGTTTCATGATGGCACTCTGTCCCATCGTGACCTGGCCATCCCCCCCAATACAGATGTCATTCTCATTCCGTCTGACAGCAACGATTGTAGTTGCGTGAAAATCTCCCATTTTGTTACTACCTCCTATGAAATCACGAATCACGATTCGTGATAAATCGACTTATTCTTTATACCCACATTCGGGGTTGGAACACAAATAATTTGTGGTTTTTGTTTTTTTCTCTGTAAGCAGCGAAGAACAGTTGGGACACTTTTTATCCACCGGTTTATTCCAATACAGCTTATTGCATTCCGGGTAGCCGCTGCAACCATAAAACACACGACCTTTTTTGCTCTTTCTCGCAATGATATCTTTCCCACAATCCGGGCATTTAACATCAATTTTGCTGACGATAGGTTTTGTATTTTTGCATTCCGGATAACCACTGCACGCCAAAAACTCACCAAATCTGCCATGCTTAATAGCCATCTGCTTTCCACAGACCTCACAGATTTCATCGGTCAGTTCGTCTTCAATATTTACTTTTTCAATGGCCTCGTCCGCAACCTGTAGTTCTTGTTCCAAGATACCGTAAAAATCTGCTATGATGGTTTTCCATTCGGTATTTTTTACTTCAATGTCGTCAAGCTTCTCCTCCATATCGGCGGTAAAGCCCGCATCAACGATCTCTTTGAAATAGGTTTCCATCAAATCTGTAACAATGAAGCCCAGCTCTGTAGGTTTGAGCATCTTCTTTTCCCGCGTAATATATTTCCGCTCGATGAGCGTCGCAATAATCGGTGCATAAGTACTCGGTCTGCCGATATCCTTATCCTCCAGATCCTTGACCAAAGAAGCCTCGCTGAAGCGGGAAGGCGGCTGGGTAAAGCTCTGTTCGCTGAGCATATCAAGGAGAGATGGCTTGTCGCCTTCCTTGAGCAGCGGCAGCATCTTCTCTTCATCCTCATCCATCACATTATTATATACCTTGAGATATCCATCAAATTTCATCTTTGAGCCGTTGGCTTTAAAAGTATAATCTCCGTTTACGATCTCTGCGCTGACACTATCATAAACTGCCGATGACATTCTGCTGGCAATAAAGCGAGACCAGATCAGCCGGTATAGGCTGTATTGGTCCTTGGTCAATGAATCCTTGATTTCATCAGGATGCAAAGTTACAATACTAGGGCGGATTGCCTCATGGGCATCCTGCACATCTTTTTTCTTGTTGGTAAACACATGATTTCCTAAATAACGATCCGAATACTTGTCCTTGATATACTCCACTGCTGCGTTCTGAGCTTCATCTGAAATTCTGACAGAGTCAGTACGGATATAGGTAACAAGACCTACTGTTCCGTGGCCTTTGATTTCGATTCCTTCATATAGCTGCTGAGCAATGAGCATGGTCTTCTTGGTATAGAAGTTCAGCTTTGTAGATGCTTCCTGCTGAAGACTGCTTGTTGTAAAAGGAGGATTCGGTTTTCTCACCTTTTCCCGTTCTTCTATTTTCTGTATAACAAAATCTTTTCCATCCAGCTCAGATAAAATATGATCCGCTTCTGCCTTATTGGATACAGTTATTTTCTTACCCTTGTGTTCCGTGAGCTTTGCAGCAAATTTCTTTTGTTTTTCCTTGCCCTTGCTCTCGTTCATCAGCATTGCGGTAATATTCCAAAATTCCTTTGGAACGAAGTCCAGTATGGATTTTTCTCTGTCACAAATAATTTTCAAAGCTGCAGATTGAACTCTACCGGCGCTGAGACCTCTTCTAATTTTTCTCCACAGCAAAGGACTAATCTTGTAGCCCACAAGACGATCCAAAACACGCCTTGCCTGCTGCGCGTCCACCAGCTTCTTATCAATCTGCCGCGGATGCTTTACCGCATTTTGAATCGCTCCCTTTGTAATTTCATTAAACACGATTCTGCATGGTTCATCAGCATTGATTCCAAGCAAATAAGCAATGTGCCAGGAAATGGCCTCACCTTCGCGGTCAGGGTCAGTTGCGAGGAATACTCTGCCAGCATCCTTTGCTTCCTTTTTCATTGCCTTTATAATATCTCCTTTGCCCCGAATCGAGATGTACTCCGGTTCAAAGTTATTTTCTATATTGATGCCCAGCTTGCTTTTCGGCAAATCTCTGATGTGTCCCACCGATGCGACTACTTTATATTTGCTGCCTAAAAACTTGCCGATGGTCTTTGCTTTTGATGGAGATTCTACGATCACCAGATTTTTATCGGCCATTTTCAGCCTCCTTTATCGATTTTTTCTGTTTAGAAATCATTTCGCATTGTATTACGACTTCTTACAAGAACAGATTATATTTCCAATAGTTTCATTTTGCAATAAAAATTTTTCCAAGAGCGGTCTGAAGTAGTCCTTTCATTTCCAAAATTGTAACCATGGAATTGATCTCCGAAGGCTTTCTTCCGGTGTTTCTGCATACTTCGTCCGTTGTGGACTCACCATTGAAACGAATATAATCATAAATTTTTTTTTCGTCTTCACCGAGTTCTATTTCTGCTATTGATTTCTTTTTTGAGCGGTTGATCCCCAATTCATCTATAATATCATCAAATACGATTAAAGGAACAGCTCCGTCCTTGATTAATTTATTGGCACCGAAGCTGCTCACATTATTTATATTCCCTGGCACAGCGTAAATATTCCTGCCTTGTTCCGCCGCATACTCTGCAGTAATCAGCGAGCCACTGTTCAGTCCGGCTTCAACAACAACGGTTCCGATACAAAGTCCGCTGATGATGCGATTTCGAAGCGGAAACCGAAAAGGCAGCGGCGGAACCCCCGGCTCATACTCTGATAGAATCAACCCTGTTTTTAAGATTTCCTCTTTCAATGCACGATTGGAAGCTGGATAACAGATATCGACACCACAGCCGAGTACTGCGATGGTCCTGCCTCCATAATCAACAGCTCCTTTATGTGCATAGGCATCAATGCCATAAGCCATTCCGCTTACCACACCGATGCCGAATTCCGAAAGTTTCTCTGACAAATGGTACGCTGCCCATTTTCCATATGAGGATGCTTTTCTAGCACCCACAACGGCAATCAAAGGTTCGCTTGCCAGCGTGATGTCTCCTTGATAGTAAAGTGCCTCTGGTGGATTTCCAATGTAATTGAGCAGTTCAGGGTAATCTTTCTCCCCTACTTTTACTTTTTTGATCTTATCCATATTTCACCTGTTTATTCCTGATTGCTTCTTCAAAATTTTTTCTTCTATTATATAGGTGCTACCTGGGGCTTACCATCACCATTCCCCTGTACATTTTGTCAAGACTTCTGTATTGAATCGCTTCCGCGATGTGATGAAGGCGAATTTGTTCTTCCCCTTCCAAATCGGCAATAGTCCTCCCCAGCTTGATGATTTTATAATGAGCTCTTGCACTAAAAGATAACTTATGAAATGCATGTTCCAGCAGCGTTTCTGTTTCTCGATCTAAAGCACAGTATTTTCTAATCAATCCTGTCGTCAGTTGTGAATTGTAGCAGATGGATTCACTTTTATAGCGTTCAAGCTGGACTTCCCTGGCTTGCTCAACGTCCTTTCGCAGTTCTTCCGATGTTTTTTGCTTGAAGGCTCCCATTTGCTGATTCGAATCAAGTCCCAGCCCCGCAAGCTCACTGTACTTCACCGGAAGTATTTCGATATGCATATCCATCCTATCCAGTAAGGGTCCGGATACCTTAGACAGGTAACTTCGTATTTGATTTTGAGTGCAGGTACACGCATGTGTTGGATCACCATAATAGCCGCAAGGGCATGGATTCATAGAGGCAAGAAGCAGAAAGCGAGATGGAAAGGTAACGGTCCCTCTGATTCTGGAGATGGAGACCTTTTCATCCTCCACCGGCTGCCGCAGCATTTCCAGCACATAGCGGCTGAATTCCGGAAGCTCATCCAAAAACAAAACTCCGCAATGAGCAAGTGATACTTCACCGGGTCTTGGGCTTACGCCGCCTCCCACCAAGGCCGGCCCTGATACCGTATGATGGGGCGCACGAAAAGGTCTTGCCGTGATCATGGGATGATCTGAAGTCAGTTTCCCTGTCACACTGTAAATCTTTGTGACCTCAAGCTTTTCTTCATAGCTCATTTCAGGCAGAATTCCAGATATTCTTTTGGCCATCATTGTTTTTCCAGCTCCCGGCGGACCAATGAGGAGTAAATTATGAGACGCTGCCGCTGCGATTTGCATGGCTCGCTTGACGGTTTCCTGCCCAGCCACATCGCTGAAATCAAGATGTTCCACACTTTTTTTTGCTTCTTCACGGGGATGCTTTGCGTAGGGGGTAATTTTCTCCTTACCCTTTAAGAAGGATACGATCTGCCCCAGACTTTCTGCTGGGTATAGTAAAATATCGTCGATGGCCGCAACTTCTGCAGCATTTGCAGATGGCAAAATAATTTTTTTAACCCCGTAATTTCTTAATCCGATTGCCAGCGGCAATGCTCCGTCGATTCGATTCAGCTTTCCGTCAAGCGAAAGCTCTCCCAAAAACGCAAAGGATGAGACAACACTTTTTTTCACAGTACCATTGGCAGCCATAACGCCAAGTGCAATGGGCAGATCAAAATGCGTCCCTTCTTTTTTCGTTCCTGCCGGAGCTAAATTAATCGTGATTCTCTTCGAAGGAAATGGAAAATTCGAGTTTACCATAGCAGCCCTGATCCGTTCCTTGGATTCTCTCACGGAAATATCGGGCAGACCCACCAGATTGAAGGCTGGCAGCCCAGGGGACAAATCGACTTCAACCATGACTTGTTCTGAATCCAGTCCGTAAAGAGAACCGCTTTTCACCTGTGAGTACATTTGTTTTTACCTTTCTAATCTTTTTAGAACCATGATTACGGGTCAGTATAATGCAATGGGTTTAACCACTGCAGACTACCCCGTTATATTTTTCACATGACGTAGGTATGCTTGAGCATCTATTCTTAAGATTTCCAGCACATCGATTCTCTGGTCGAAATCATTATAAGGATTCATCATCAAATAATAGGCTGCTGTTCGCTTGATGTGTCTTATTTTCTCTTGGTGGACTGCTTCGCATGGAAGGCCAAAGCTTTGGCTTTGCCTCGTTTTCACCTCAACAAATACCATGCAGTCCCCATCAAGTGCGATGATATCCAGTTCTCCGATTCTACATCGATAATTTCTTTCTAAAATAATGTAACCTTCTTTTTTCAGATACTTTTCAGCGGCGAGTTCGCCCCAACTGCCCAGGGTCATAAGTCCCTCCTGTTTTCAGTGAAAGGAATTGAATCAGTTTTTGTCTTATTCCACAATATACCATTTTATTTTTCAATTGTCAATTAATTACATTTATAGCTGCTCGGTAGCTGATAAAATCGTATAAAATAGAGGCAGCCCCGGAAAATTTCCGAGCTGCCTCTATTTCTTTTATTTGAGAGAGTTTACCTGGAGTGATAAGCGTTGCGATACTATTTTCAAATCAACAACTAGATTTCATAAGATTAGTATTTATCTGATCCGCTCTCCAATATTTTTATGGAATCTAGCTGCATCGGCGGTTCTCGGTCCAAACTATTATTTAGTTGGAATCTGCTCACCATCTCTTTCAGCATCTCGGCCTGGCTGGAAAGCTCTTCACTTGCGGCTGCACTCTCCTCTGCAGTAGCGGAATTGTTCTGAATTACGGAAGAAACTTGTTCAATTCCTTTATTGATCTGTATAATCCCCGTAGCCTGATCGTTAGAGGAAACGGCAATTTTATCAATGAAATCAGCAACCTTTTCAATTTCCTGAACAATCTGATCCAAGGCTGCTGCGGTTTCATTTGCAATGGCCGAACCCGTGTGTACCTTACTCATGGAGCCTTCAATCAAAGCAGCTGTATCCTTGACAGCAGCGGCACTTCTGGCGGCCAGACTCCTGACTTCCTCAGCCACAACAGCAAATCCCTTGCCGTGGGCCCCGGCTCTCGCTGCTTCCACCGCTGCATTCAGTGCCAAAATATTGGTCTGGAATGCGATATCGTCGATTACCTTAATAATCTTGGAAATGTTTGCTGAAGCCGCGTTAATTTCTCCCATAGAGGCCAACATATCCTTCATATGCAGATTTCCCTTTTCCGCATGGTTCTTCGCGCTTTCAACAAGGCCGTTCACCTCATTTGAATTAGCTGCGTTTTCTTTGGTCTGCAGAGCCATTTCATTCATAGAAGCAGTGAGCTCCTGAATGGCGCTGGCTTGCTCCGTCGTCCCCTGCGACAGCACCTGACTGCCGTTTGAGACCTGCCGTGATCCGGAGGCTACCTGATTGGAAGCGATCCGAATCTCGCTGAGAACCTGGCTCAAGGTAGTCGTGATCCGATTCATGGATTCTTTAATGATCACAAAGTCGCCCTTATAATCTGCTGTGATGGAAAGATCCAGATTTCCTTCGGATAGTTCTGCCAGTACCTCCGAGATCTCTTTGATATAGCTTCTGATATTGCCAATGGTACCATTTAATGCATCCTTGATCACAGCGTGATCTCCGGCATATTCCCCCTGCATCAAGGTATGAAGGTTGCCCTTTGCCATCTCGGTCAGAACCTGGGAGGCTTCATGAATCGGTGCAATCACGGCTTCCAGCGTACGGTTGATTCCCAAGACGACCTGCTTATATTCTCCTTGGAATTTTTCCACATCACCACGCTTGTCCAGATTTCCTGATACCGCTGACTCCGACAGCGCTTTGGTCTCATCTACCAGCGCTTTAATTCCCTCTTCCAGAGTGATGAGTGCAGGAAAAAGACTATCTCCTTCACTTCGTTTTCCACCGGCTCTGATCTCATCCAAGTCACCAAGATCTCCGTTTCCAACATGAGTCAAAATTTCCACAACACCATTCATACGATGGTTCAGTAAGTTTACCGATTCCGCCATCTGTTTGAAGATTCCTTCATATGCTCCCTTTACCTTTAGGGAGTAATCATTCAGGCTCATTTTCGTTACAACTTCATTTGCCTCAACAATACCGCCAAGTCCAACGATGCAGGCATTGATACTGTTTTTAATATCATTGAAATCACCTTGATACTCCTGGCTAATTTCATCGGGAATCTCTCCTCTGCCAATCTTTTCGATGTAAATTGCCGCTGAGTTCAAGGGGCCCACCACTGAATCCAGTGTCCTGTTGACACCGTCGATGATCATACCAAAATCCCCACCATGCCGAGACGCATCAGCGCGAACAGAAAGCTTGCCATTTACTCCTGCCTCCGCTAGCATCAGCGCATCTTCAATCAGCAGATTTACCGCGTCAATGCAAGTGTTCACACTATTTTTAATCTTATCATATTCTCCATTCTGCGATTTAGAAATCCTCTTCGGAATATCACCGGTGCTGATCCGCTCTATGTAATCAGAGATGGTGCGAAGCGGAGTAATTAGTGCATCCAGCGTTCGGTTAAAACCATGGATAATTTCCTGATATCCGCCGTGAAAGCGTTCCGACCTGCCACGGGAGTCAAGTCTGCCCTCTATCGCCGCCAAAGTCATGGATTCTGCCTCTTCCACCAGATCATTTAGGGATGTCACGACCTTTATAAAACTCTTGCTTAGGATATCATTCTCAGACCTTGGCTCAATTTGTATGTTTAAATCCCCGTCCGCTACCCGCTCTGCCACTCTTGCCTGAGATTTAATATTCTCGATCATCTTATTAAAGGAATCTGCCAGTTCCCCAACCTCATCATCACTTCTTCTGACATCAATGGCGACATCCACATCTCCAAGTGCAAGTTTATCCGACGCTAGCGCCAGCTGCTTGATGGGAGAAACAATCCTTTTCGAGATAAAAAATATCATTAGAAGAATGAAGCAAAACGCAAGGCCGAAAATCAGAAAGACTGATTGCTGGACCTTGCTTTGTATGAGATTAAATTCTGCCAGCGGCAAACCGGAAGCTACAACCCAGCCTGTTTCACCCACAGGGGTTACATATCCGCTGCTTTTCTTCCCATCTGTTGTATACTCGACTGGCCCTTCACTCCTTTTCAGGATCTGATCGATGATATTTTCTGACATCTTTGTCTCCCCTACAAGAATGTTCTTATATGCTTCGTTGGGGTGATAAATAGTTGTACCATCGCTGCTGACAAGGATAAAGAAGCCTGTCTCACCCAATTGATACTTGCTTACCATGGAATAGATGCTATCAATGTTAAAATCTAAACCAACAGCACCGATCATTTCACCTGTATCAGAATCGTAAACAGGCGATACTGTACTAACCACTGCCAACTGTGTTGTTGCATCGATGTAAGGTGCTGTTATGATGGAACCCTTCTTCTCTGTAATCCCTTTATACCAATCTCTTGTTGTTATGATGTAGTCGGAACCAGATACCCATTCGTCGGAGTCAATCAGCTGATTTGTGTCAAAATCAGCGACCCAAGCGCACATAAAATCGGGATTCTCATCAGAGATTTTTCTCATGGAACGCATGACATTCTCGATGTCCGGCGCAGACACAATACTTACTCCCGGAACTACGATTTTGCAGAAGTTTTCAAATTGGCTGTTGAAGGACATCTGATCCGTAATTTCCAGATAATTGGTTAATGTTCCGTTGATCTCATTGGCGACTGCTCTGGAACTGGATGCAAGTTCTTCATTTCTTAGTTTTACGATAGAACCCCCTACGAGGCTCAGGATCAATACCGCTGCAATGCAATACGTCAAAAAAACCGGTGTGCCGATCCATGCCAGAATCTTGTGCAGCAAGCTCTTTCTTCTGACCAGAATTTTTTCTTTGTTCCCTTTCATCTTCATTGTCTGTCTCCTTGATTAAATAAACAAAAATAGAATCTTATATGTGATACCTGTTATGAAAATAACTTGTTTGACCTGAGTTGATTTGGCACATGCAAATAAATTTGCGCAGATATTCCTATTCCGGTTGATAATTAGATGCGCCGTCGATTTTCTCCGCAGCATAGCTTCTGTGAGGACTTGAAGACCAGACAAGAGTTTACCATTAATTTCTTTTGCAGACAAGTGTGAATTTGTAAAATCTACGCACAAAATAACGAAACAAAGCGAGCGTGATCCCCTGGGAGCACCGCTCGCTTTGCTTGCTTTTGGGTTTTTATTCCATATTAGTTGTGAATTCACGCACCATCGAAACGACACATAGTTTGATCATGTTTTTATATGAAAGTTGCTCATTTATCCTTGTTTTTAATTTCCTCCATGATGCGTGCTGCAAAGTCCTCCAGCGTCAGCACTCCAAGATCTCCCTGTTTTCTTGCCCGTACTGACACAGTTTTGTTTTCTTCTTCCTTGGCTCCGACCACCAACATATAGGGGACTTTTTCCATCTGTGCTTCTCTGATTTTATATCCTACCTTTTCATTTCTAAGGTCAACCTCAGCTCTGATCCCCTGGCGCTGCAGCGCTTTCTTGATTTCTGCCGCATAAGCGTGCTGCTTGTCAACCAGAGGCAGGATTTTTACCTGCACCGGGGCCAGCCACGCAGGTAATGCTCCCGCATATTTCTCAATAAGTAGTGCAAGGGTTCTTTCATAGCAGCCGATGGAGGTCCGATGAATGACATAAGGAAACTTTTTTTGTCCGTCACTGTCCACATACTGCATTCCAAATTTTTCTGAAAGTTGAAAATCGATCTGAACCGTGATCAGAGTATCCTCCTTACCATGAACATTTTTGATCTGAATATCCAGCTTCGGGCCGTAAAAGGCAGCTTCCCCCTCTTCCTCTTTGTACTCTAGTCCTAGATGATCGAGAATTTGTCTCATTCGATTTTGGACTTCTTCCCATTGTTGCTCTGTACCGATATATTTTTCTTTGTTGTTTGGATCCCACTTGGAGAAACGATAGGACACATCATCATCCAATCCCACGGTTCTCAGCATAAAGTTGGCAAGATCGATACAATCTGCAAATTCCTGCTCCAGCTGATCCGGAGTACATGCAATATGACCCTCGGAGATGGTGAATTGTCTTACGCGTATCAACCCGTGCATCTCCCCTGAGGACTCATTTCGAAATAGGGTGGACGTCTCATTGAACCTCATGGGCAGGTCACGATAACTTCTCTGTTTTGCCAGATATACCTGAAACTGAAACGGACAGGTCATGGGTCTGAGCGCAAAAACTTCTCCGTCTTCCTTCTCAGTATTGCCGATGACAAACATCCCTTCCCGATAATGATCCCAATGCCCTGAGATCTTGTATAGATCATTTTTGGCCATAAGCGGTGTCTTAGTCAGCTGGTATCCGCGGCGTTCCTCTTCATCTTCAACAAAACGCTGAAGAAGCTGAATCACTTTTGCACCTTTCGGCATGAGAATGGGCAGGCCCTGTCCGATATAGTCCACCGTAGTAAACATCTCCAGTTCTCTTCCCAGTTTGTTATGATCCCTTAATTTTGCTTCTTCTACCCGCGTAAGATATTCTTCCAATTCGCTTTTCTTGGGAAATGATGTACCGTAGATTCTTTTCAGCATCTTATTCTTCTCGCTGCCCCGCCAATAGGCTCCCGCAGTTCCAGTCAGCTTAAAAGCTTTTACTTTTTCTGTGGATGTCAGGTGTGGTCCTGCGCAAAGGTCGATGAATTCTCCCTGCTTGAAGAAGGTTATCTCTTCCCCTTCTGGCAAATCTCGTATCATCTCCAATTTATACGGTTCATTTCTCTCCTCCATGAGCGCTATTGCTTCATCTCGCGGCAAAACAATCCGCTCTAGCGGAATTGCCTCCTTGACGATTTTCCCCATTTCTTCCTCAATGTTTTGCAATACTTCCGGAGAAAAACTCATATCGCTGTCAAAATCATAATAAAATCCATTATCTATTGACGGCCCTATGGCTAGTTTTACCTCCGGATAGAGCCTTTTTACCGCCTGGGCAAGAATATGGGACGCGGTATGCCGAAACGCAGCTCTGCCCTCCTCTGTATCAAAATCCATCAATTCTGTATTTCCGTCTTTCCATGTTACTTTAAACATCATTCAATCCTCCTTATATCTGAGTACTCTCCTTTATCGACAAGGGGTTCCGCTTCTGCACTCCCATTTTTATCTGATAGGAAACGATACGATATTTCCAAGCAGATAAAAAAACTCCCGTCCGATACAAAACTGTAAGGGACGAGAGTAATACCCGTGGTTCCACCCTAATTGAAACTCATTGTGATGATAACGGAATCACCGTTCCTGCTCCGAGGTGGTCTTCAAAGGATTTCTGTATAAAAGCACTTTCAGCCACAGATGCCTTTTCTCTGGTAAGAAATAATTCCTTTTACTCTTCTCATCATTGCGGATGTTTTTTTCATTATATTACGCGACAATGCCGTTGTCAACGGCACAGCCTCATCCTATTGCATCCAAAAATTCCTGGTTGTTATTCCTGACAAATTTCATGCTGCAAGAATCTCCATGCCCTGGGTAGATTGTAATTTCATTGCTCCACAGATTAATGATACCTTTAATAGATCGTTCCATTTCAGACGGTGAGCCATCACTAAGATCTGTCCTTCCGATATCAACGTTAAAAATTGTGTCTCCTGTAAATGCCAGCTTACTTTGTTCTGAATAAAGACATATGCTGCCCTTTGTGTGTCCCGGTGTACTAATGACCTTGAGTTCTTCCTCACCCAAGGCAAGCGTATCTCCATCCTCTAAAAGCACTTCCACTTCCTTTTTATACACATCAGCATCAGCTCTGTGAAGGTATACTGGACAGTCTGTCATTTCCTTGATCTTATCCACTCCACCCACATGATCATAGTGGTGATGGGTTAAAAGAATCCCTTTCATGTGCAACCCCAGATCATTGATGATCTTTACGAATTTATCCCCATTATAGCCCGGATCCACCACAAAACACTCTCCCTGCTCCCTGTCATAGATCACATAACCATTGCTTTCAAGATTTCCGCCTATCAATCGTTTTATTTTCACAATTTCCACCTCGTTTTATAATAAGATCATATGTTTTATTTTAGACCATTTTGGAAGAATAACAAATAGAATCCTGATAATTTTATCAAGAAATAGGAAAAAGATATTGCTTTCGCACCAAATAAGGTTACAATATTAGATATTATTGTAAAATCATATATTCGAAAGAGGTTTGAAAATGAAAGTTGCCATCGCCGGAGCAGGTAAGCTTGGGATCAAAATTGCTGAAGCGATCTTGGGCGGAGACCATTCCGTCACCATAATAGATAAAAATGAAGCCCTTCTTCAGAAACTGTCTTCCCAAATGGATATTCTCACTGTGGTGGGAAACGCAAAACAGATTAGTCTGCTGGAAAGCATTGAAATTGATACATATGATTATCTGATATCAGCCACCAATGCCGACGAAAAGAATATTGTGATCTGTGCTTTTGCAAAAAAATTAGGATGCAAAAAAGTAATTGCCAGAGTCCGGGATCCAGAGCATATGAACCAGCTTGACTTTTTGAAGGATTTAATGAATATCGATTATATCGTAAACCCTGATCTTTCTATCACGTTGGAGATCTATAAATATCTCGTTGAAAAATATACACTCAGTAATGGAATCTTTACCAGTGGAAAAATTTCTCTGGTGGAATTTTCAACCGATAGAATGACTGAGATTATTGGAAAAACTGTATATTATGTGAACGAATCCCTCGGCAATATGCATGTGGTAGCGATTTCGCGCAATGGCAAAGTCATCATACCAAAAAAGGGCACGGAAATCATGAGGGACGACTCCCTCTACGTTGTGGGAGAAAAGACTCCAATCATGCGGCTAAATGATCAAGTCCATGAAAAAGGAAAATATACCAACCTCCAAAAGGTAATGATTCTGGGCGGAGGGAAAACAGGACTCTATCTTGCCCAGAAGCTGTCTGAATTCGGTATTTCCGTAAAGATAATAGACAAAGACAAGGAACGGTGTCAGTATCTTTCCAACCATTTGGACGATGTGCTGGTTCTCTACGGCGATGCAACAGACATGAGCCTCTTGGAAGAAGAAGATATCGATGAAATGGATGCACTGGTCACTGCCACAGGCTTTGATGAAGAAAATCTATTATTGGCTCTAATGGCGAAACAGCGTGGTATTGAAGATGTCATTGCGAAAGTCAGCAGGGAGAGTTATGCAACACTCATCGAAAGCATGGGAATTGACATGGCCCTAAACCCTCTTGATATGACCGCCAGCCATGTTTTGCGGTTTATTCAAGGCTCGAAGCGCGTGATCTCTTCTCAACTGATACAGGGACAAGCTGAAATCATTGAAATTATAGCCGGTGATCACATGAAACTGACCAACCGCCCCATCGAAGATCTCGATTTGCCGGATGGAGTTATGATCGCAGCAATTCATAGAGGAACCGATGCCATCATACCAAATGGCAACACAGTAATCAAAAAGGATGACAAGGTAATCATCATCTGTCTGTTATCTGATGTTCCGGATCTGGAAAAATTTATTCGTTCCGGCAGAGCAGGCTTTTTTAAATAGGGGTGTCTTTTACATCATGGTTCTGAACTACAAAGCAATTTTAAAACTTAGCGGAATTATCATCGTTCTGATTGCGTGTCTCATGATTCCATCACTTTTTGTTGCCTTTCTTTATGGTGAAACTGAAGTCATGAAATCCTTCATGTCTACAATCGTGCCGATGCTGTTTGTCGGCGGTTTCATCACCACTTATGTTAAAGCTCAATTCGATCATTTAAAAGTCCGAGACGGTTTTATAATCGTTGCACTTTGCTGGACATTGAGTTCTGTGTTAGGCGCCTTCCCCTTTGTCATTTCTGGTTATATTCCAGATTTCATTGACGCTTTTTTTGAAACGGTTTCCGGGTTTACAACCACAGGAAGCTCCATTTTGACAGACATCGAAGTATTGCCGAAGGGTTTGCTTTTCTGGCGTTCCTTCACTCACTGGATTGGCGGAATGGGAATTATAGTTTTTGCAATCGCCCTGCTTCCGACACTTGGGATCAGCGGTCAAAGAGTAGCAAAAGCAGAAACGACAGGCCCAACCTTCGGAAAGCTTACTTCTAAAACAGCTGAAAGTGCAAAAATCCTGTACTTGATCTATGTCGGCATGACCTTGCTGCAAGTACTTCTTTTGATACTTGGGGGAATGAATGTCTTTGACGCTCTGATCAATACGTTTGGATCTGTTGGTACCGGAGGATTCTCCATTTATAATAATAGTATTGCTCACTACGATAATTTGTATTTTGAAATAATAATCTCCATTTTCATGTTTCTTGCCGGGACCAACTTTTCATTGTATTACTATGCTCTAAGAGGACATTGGCGAGACTTTTTTTACGATAGTGAAATCCGATGCTACTTTATTATTATCAGTTCTGCTATCGCTCTGATTACACTGAATCTCTGGACAAGCAGCATCTATGCTTCCCTGGGAGAGTCACTTCGGTTCTCAGTCTTTCAAAGTGCTTCTATTATGACAACAACAGGCTTTGCCTCTGCAGACTTCGATCTGTGGCCTACCTTCAGCAAGATGATCCTATTCTTTCTCATGTTTATTGGAGGCTGCTCCTCATCAACTGCGGGAGGAATCAAGGTGATACGGATACTCATGCTTTTTAAGCTCTTAAAGAGAGGTATCTCTGTACGACTGCACCCGCGTGCGGTGGTCTCTATTAAGCTGAATCATAAACCAGTCTCCACGGATACCATATCCTCAGTAGTCTGCTTTGCTTTCCTTTACTTTGGGATTTTCTTCGGATCGACGCTTTTACTATCTCTTGAAGGCTTCGATCTCATAACAACCGCTAGCGCTGCCGCCTCTTGTCTTGGGAACATAGGGCCTGGGTTCAATCTGGTGGGACCCGTTTTAAACTATAGTCTTTTTTCCGATCTGTCCACTTTTATGCTGGCAATTCTTATGCTGGTTGGGCGTTTGGAGCTATTTACCATCATATTGCTGTTTACCAGACATTTTTGGAATCCCGATAAGTGAGGTATCATATGTCCTTTAATTATAGAGTTATTATCCGTATCATAGGCATTATCTCAGTGATGATAGGCACAGCTATGATTCTCCCTTTCATCGTTGCAGTGATTTATCATGAGAGGACAGCGGGTTTTGCATTCTTAAAATCAGTTCTTATCGCTTTACCTATCGGCTTGATTCTTCTGTTTTTTGTTCGCACAGAATCCACTACCCTAAAAATTCGTGACGGATATATCATCGCAGCGCTCTGCTGGTTTATCGCCTCTGCATACGGTGCATTCCCCTATATGTTTTCAGGAGCGATTCCCAACTATCTGGAAGCGTATTTTGAGTCCGTTTCTGGATTTACGACAACTGGGTCTACCATAATAGATGATTTTTCTATCATGCCAAAAGCGATTCAGTTCTGGAGATCTTTCAGCCACTGGCTTGGCGCAATGGGTATCCTTATCCTTGCCATCTCGCTCCTGCCGGCATTGGGAATCGGCGGTCTTCGGATCGCCAGTGCGGAAGCACCAGGACCCACTGTCGAAAAAATGTCAACAAAGATATCCGACTCTGCTAGAATCCTCTATCTGATGTATCTCACTTTTACCATTATTGAAATTTGCTTACTGAAGCTGGGGGGTCTGAATCTTTTCGATTCACTCATCCACACCTTCAGCAGTATTGGGACAGGCGGCTTATCCAACTATAAGCAAGGTATTGCTCATTTTGATAATTTTTACATCGAATTTGTCATCATCTTTTTCAGCATCGTCGCCTCGGTGAACTTTGTTCTTTACGGACTTATATTAAAAGGGAGGATTAAAGATTTCTTCAAAGACAGTGAATTGCGGACATTTCTAATGATTTTATTCATATCCGCCCTGTTGATAACATTGAATTTATGGCTCTCTGATACTTACGATACCTTGGGCGAATCAGTCAGAAAAGGATTTTTTCAAGCGACCGCTTTTATATCTACCTCCGGATACGCTATTGCAGATTATACGTACTGGCCATCTTTCAGCCAGATGATTCTATTTTGCTTGATGCTCATCGGGGGCTGCTCAGCCTCTACCTGTGGTTCCGTTAAGGTTATCCGTGTTATGATTATCTTTAAGCTAATCATTCGGGGGATTTATAAAAGGCTTCATCCCAATGCAGTAGTTCCCATTAAAATCGGCGGTAAGATTATTTCATCGGATACAGTATCAAAGGTCAGCTCCTTTACCATCCTTTATTTTACCGTGTTTATATTCAGTATTCTTGTCATTTCTCTGGAAAATCACGATATGCTGACGACCATAAGTGCTGCCGCAAGCACCCTTTCCAATACCGGTATGGGAATGAATTTGCTGGGTCCAAATGGAAATTACAGCATTTTTTCGCTTCCGATACGCCTTTATATGTCGGTTTTAATGATTGCTGGAAGGCTTGAGCTCTTTACCATTATTATGCTGCTTTCCCCCTCTTTTTGGAGAGCTAGATAAACTCATAAATCGATCAAATATGTAAAAACTGATTCATCGATTCATCAGGTCTCTTCGAATATTCTAAATGAAAAACGGGCAATCTATGAATGTCCACCCTGCTTGTTTTCAAAGGAGGACATAGCGATTGAACTGCAAATTTGAAGGAGGCCTATATGCGTGTAAAAAATTTAATGACCACTTCCGTAACCTGCGTTAGACCGGAAACTTCCATCGAACAGGTTGCCAAACAAATGAAACAAGAAAATATCGGTTCCATACCGGTATGCAATGACCGCGGTGAGGCCCTGGGTATTATCACAGACCGTGATATCGTAATCCGTGCCGTTTCAAATGGCGGGGCCGCAAAAACAGCCCAGGATATCATGACGAAACACTTAGTATATGCAGAACCCGATATGGATACCCATGAAGCCTCCCTGCTTATGGCTAAGTATCAGGTCAGAAGACTGCCTGTAGTTGAAAACAATAAAGTCATCGGAATGCTTGCGATGGCAGATATTGCCCGAAAGCAGATCTATGTAGACGAGGCTGGAGACGCACTGTCAGCCATATCAAAACAGAGCACTATGAATTAAACAATTGAGCCGCCAAGATTGATGAATCTATAACAGATCTCCATACAGTCTTTGGACGGCTCAATTTTATATGAAATATCAATGATCTTTGCGATACTGATACTTTGAAACATCTTCCTTCTTTTGACGTTCTTCCGCAACAGTAAAATTTATTTCTCTGTTTAATAGATCTACAGAGTGCACCTTAATGGTAACCTTATCCCCTAATCCATAGATCTTATTGGTTCTTCTGCCGATTAACCTGTATTTAGAAGCTTCATAGTCATAGAAATCATCATTCAGGTAATCCACACGCACCATGCCTTCGATAGTATTTTCTATCTCCACAAAGAAACCAAAATTCGCGACTCCGCTTATGATGCCTTCATGAACTTCTCCTACGTGATAGGACATATATTCGGCCTTTTTCAGCTTTTCGACCTCGCGTTCCAGCTCTTGGGCTTGCCTTTCGGTTCCGGATGAAATCTCAGCAGCTTTTTCCGTTTTCTTTTTCAGTGACTTGATCCGCTTTGCATCCAGTTTTCCATGAATTGCTTCCTTTATGATACGGTGTATGATCAAGTCTGGGTATCTTCTGATGGGAGAGGTAAAATGGGAATAATACTTAACCCCAAGTCCGAAGTGCCCTTCACAATCCGTTCCATAGAAAGCTTTTTTCATAGAACGAAGCATTACCGTATTTACAACATGTTCTTCCGGTTTTCCCTCAACATTTTTTATGATTTCATTCAGTGCCTTGGGATGAATATTGTCGGGATTCCCCTTAAGGATCAATCCGAAGCTACCAATGAAGCGCTTAAATTCTTCAATTTTTTCCAATGAGGGAGACTCATGAACACGATATACAAAAGGAACCTCCATCCAGTAAAAATGCTCCGCCACCGTCTCATTGGCAATGAGCATGAATTCTTCAACAATTCGATTTGCCACCCTCCGTTCCGCGGTTTCCACGCTGGTTGGGATGCCCTGCTCATTCAGTTTAATATAAGCCTCGTCAAAATCAAAATCCAGACTTCCCCGTTGGTCTCTTGCCTTCCTTAGAATCTTAGCAAGCTCATCCATAAGGAGAATATCCTGATAAATGTCTTGGTATTGATCAATCAGGGCTTTGTCATTCTTCTCCAGCATATCGGATACGTCACCATAAACCATTCTCGCTTTTGAATGAATGATACTTTCATAGATATCGTGATTCACAACTTTTCCTTTGCTGTCAATCTCCATGTTTACAGACAAAGTCAGCCGATCTACTGCTGGGTTTAAACTGCAGATTC
Organism: Clostridiales bacterium; assembly: GCA_015243575.1. Classification (NCBI taxonomy): domain Bacteria; kingdom Bacillati; phylum Bacillota; class Clostridia; order Peptostreptococcales; family Anaerovoracaceae; genus Anoxybacterium; species Anoxybacterium hadale. The sequence continues at coordinate 783,781 of CP042469.1, read as the reverse complement.
CATTGGAAAGCAGCTTTGGCAGCATTGGGATCACCTGATCAATCAAATAAACGCTGTTGCCTCTTTTTAATGCTTCCTTGTCGAGCTGAGAACCGTCCCTTACATAATGGCTTACGTCTGCAATATGAACACCCAGAAGATAATTTCCGTTATTCAATTTTTCTACAGAAACAGCATCGTCAAGATCCTTGGCGTCTGCGCCATCCATGGTTACAATCGTTTTTTCTCTAAGATCTGCTCTTTTTTGGATTTCGGCTTCAGAAATTTTCAATGGTATTTTCTTTGTTTCCGCTTCTACCTTCTCAGGAAATTCCTTTGTCAGTTGATATTGCCGAATCAAGGCTTTGATATCTCCGCCAGCCTCTCCGCTTTTGCTGATAATTTCATCGATCCGCCCTTCTGCATTATTCGCTTTATCAGGGTACTTGGTAATTTTAACAACTACTTTGTCTCCTGACTTCGCACCGTTGAAATCTTTTCGAAGCACAAAAATATCATCATTAACGCGCCTGTCATCCGCGATAACAAAACCAAAGCGCTTGCTCTTTTCAAAAGTACCCACAATTTCGTCTACAGCGCGCGTTACCACTTCCTTGATGGTGCCCTCTCTTGACCTTGTGGTTTCTTCCGGCGGCAGCAGTGCAACCTTTACAATATCGCCATTCATTGCCCCATTGATTGCTGGCGGTGCAATAAAAATATCTCCACCCTCACCTGATTCCGGAATTACAAAGCCAAACCCCTTTTTATGCTTGGACAGAACACCGGTGATGATTTCCTCTTTCCTCTTTTTACCTTTTAAACTGCGTTTCGTTAAATTTGTATTCATATTCACATCCATATCATTTATCATATTTGTATTCATTCTACATCACCATTCTACCACAATTTGGATTTCTTAAACAGAATAAATCAACAAAGCAGAAATCACATCATCAAAGATTTCGTGATAATACCTTGTTATAAACAAAGAGCACAAAGGCTTTTCCTCTGTGCTCCCGGCTTTTATTGATTTGTATTATTATTTATGCCGCTGTCCGTTACCAATCCACCATCGGTACCGGTTCCGTTTGTACCAGTACCACCGGTTCCGCCACCAGTGCCACCAGTTCCGCCACCAGTGCCATCTCCTGTACCGTTATTCGTTGTATCAGGTACGTTAGGAGTTCCATTGTCATTTGTATTGCAGGCAGCAAACATAAACAGAGTTAAAACCAATAAAAGCATCAGAAAAATCTTTCTATTTTTCATTCTTTCATCTCCTCTCTTTCTCGATAATATTATTTGCTGTTTTTACTTTTTTACGCAAAAAATTAATAAAGTGATTATGATTGTGAAGAATTATGATGAGGTAACTTTTGGGAAAAAAAAAGTGACTATGCCTGGCAGTTTTAATGCCGTGCATAGCCACACATAACGATTTAATGATCAATCTTCGTTTCTTATGACATTTTCAATTCTATAGCCATGTTCCGTCAAGCGTTTTTCAATTTCGTCCGTGTTGATCGCATTGGTGCGAATTACGACATCACTATATCCGCCGCTGCCTCTGTAAATGCCAACATGGGTTATATTGGAGTCCAGATCACTGAAAATTTCAGCAATATCAGCGAGAACTCCGGGAACATCCTTTGCCTGCACAGTGATTCTGCTTCCAGAATCACGGAATCCAAGGAGATCAATGAACGAATCAAAGATATCGCTTTCCGTTATAATTCCCACAAGTTTACTTTTTTCAACCACAGCCAAGGTGCTGATCTTATTGTCACGCATTAGAACCGCGGCTTCTTCAAGAAGCGCATCCGGCGAAATGGTTATGACATCTTTGCTCATTGCATCACTAACTTTGGTTTTTGCCAGCAAATAGTTCAGTTCATAGATGCTCAGAGTCGTTGCCTTTGTGGGGGATACCTTCTGAATATCTCCGTGAGTCAGCATTCCAACCACTCTGTCACCATGGACAACGGGTACTCTTTTCAGATTTTTCTCTCTCATCAGTTCAATTACTTCCGTAATTGGCGCATCAAAAGCTATGGTATACGGATTCGTAGTCATTCTGTTCTTTACATACATGCTATTCCCCTCCTAAATAAGCTTTTTGAATTTCACTGCTCTTAGCTAGCTCCTCTCCGGTTCCTGAAAGTACAATAGAACCGGTTTCTAATACATAGGCCCTATGTGCGATGGAAAGTGCCATGCTGGCATTTTGCTCTACCAGAAGGATTGTTGTTCCAGTCTGATTGATCGCCTTTATGATTTCAAATATTTCTCTTACCAGCAACGGAGCAAGCCCCATGGAAGGTTCATCAAGCAGCAGGATCCTAGGTCTGGACATCAATGCCCGTCCCATCGCCAGCATCTGCTGTTCTCCACCGGATAACGTACCGGCAGTCTGCTTTTTTCTGTTCCCCAAGATTGGAAAGCGGCCGAAAACCATTTCCATATCCTTCTTGATCTCTGCTTTATCATTACGCAAAAATGCACCTAATTCCAGATTTTCAAATACGCTCATAGCTGGAAAGATTCTTCTTCCCTCTGGAACCTGCGAAATCCCCATCTCAACACGCTGGGGAGCCGCCGCACCTGTTATATTCTTGCCTTCCAGCAAAATTTCACCGCTGGTCGCTTTGTTTAGTCCCGATATAGTTCTGAGTGTTGTGGTCTTTCCTGCACCGTTTGCGCCGATGAGTGTTACGATTTCTCCGGCATTAACCGTCAAGGAAATATCCTTCAGGGCATGGATGACGCCGTAATGAACGTTAAGATTTTTTATCTCAAGCATGATTAACATCCTCCCCCAAATACGCCTCAATTACCTTTTTATTTGCTCTGATTTCTTCCGGCTTTCCGGATGCGATCAGCATCCCGTAATCAAGTACGTAGATTCGTTCGCAAATCTTCATAACCAAAGACATATCATGTTCAATGAGCAGTATGGTCAGATCAAATTCCTTCCTGATCCATCCGATGATTTCGGTGAGCGCGGCTGTCTCATGAGGATTCATACCGGCGGCTGGCTCATCAAGAAGCAGCAGTGAAGGCTTAGTAGCAAGCGCCCTTGCAATTTCAAGGTGTCGCTGTTCTCCATAGGGAAGGTTCTTTGCCAGTTCGTTCTTCTTGTGAGACAGATGGAAGATGTCCAGAAGCCGCTCTGCCTCTGCTCTCAATTCATCTTCTTCGTTATGAAATTTATTCAGATGCAGAAACGCAGAACCCAAACGGTATTTAACGTTCTGATGCATCGCGATTCGGACATTGTCCAGAACCGAAAGATCTTTAAATAATCTGATGTTCTGAAAGGTTCTTGCGAGCCCTTCCTTTGTTACGTGGTAGGGCTTTAATCCACCGATCTCTTTGACCTTGCCGTCCCGTTCCACTTTTATTGTACCCGAAGTTGGAACATATACACCTGTAAGAAGATTGAACAGAGTAGTCTTACCGGCCCCATTTGGTCCGATCAGCCCAACCAGCTCGCCTCTGTCGATATACAGACTGACATTGGATACTGCAGTAAGTCCACCAAAAGACTTTGTTAATTTGTCAACCGTTAGCAATGACATGACTGGTTCCTCCTTTACTCGATTCTATCATCTTTTTTTCTTGGTATGAATTTCAGAAGATCTGTGATTTCTCTGGTACCCATAATGCCCTGAGGTCTGAAGATCATGATCAGCACCAGCAAAGCAGCGTAAACGATCATTCTAACCGCAGTAAACGACTGCAGGAATGTAGAGATTACGGCAAGTACCACCGCTGCGATAACAGAACCTGTTAGACTTCCCATTCCGCCCAGTACTACGATAACCAGAATGTCGATTGACTTCAGGAAACCAAACAAATCAGGCTTTACAAAAAAGAAATAGGATGAATACAGTGCTCCTGCAATTCCAGCAAAGAATGCACCTATGGCAAAGGCCATAACCTTATACTTCGTTGTATTGATTCCCATGGATTCTGCCGCAATTTCATCTTCACGGATGGAGATGCAGGCACGGCCGTGGGAAGATTTAATAAAGTTGTTAATGAGAATGATGGTTCCCGCTGTGAACACGAATAACCACAGCCAGTTAGTAAATCTCGGAATTCCATTTAATCCGGCAGCCCCGTTAGTAATTTCCATATTCAGGAATACCACACGGATGATTTCAGCCATTCCAAGGGTGGCAATTGCCAGATAATCTCCCCTGAGCCTGAGGGTAGGAATTCCAACGAGTATTCCTACAAGGGCAGCTACCAGCGCTCCCGCGAAGGTACCGACGAGAAAACCAACTGTCGAATTCATCTGAAGATTGACTATCGCACACACATAGGCTCCAATGGACATAAAGCCAGCGTGACCCAGAGAAAATTGTCCGGTGAATCCTGTAACCAGGTTCAAACTTACTGCAAGAATGATATTGATACAGATTGTTGCAATTGTGATCTCATAAAAGCTATTGATGATCCCAACGGTCAAAAGTGTCTGAACAATACCGAAGGTCAGCAGAATGGTGACGAGGATCAGTAAATTCTTCTTAGTTATCGCTCTCATCTGTTACACCTTCTCTCTTGTATTCTTACCGAGCAGTCCTGCCGGTTTGAAGATCAGAATGATGATCAGGAATGCAAATACCGCAGCGTCCCTGTACATGGAGTTTCCATAGCCTGACACCATGGTTTCCATGATACCGATGGAAAGCCCGCCGATCATAGCACCGGGGATGCTTCCGATTCCGCCGAATACAGCAGCAACAAAGGCCTTAAGTCCCGGCATAACTCCCATAAGCGGATCAATGGAATTGTAATAGATTCCTACCAGCACGCCTGCTGCACCTGCAAAGGCAGAGCCGATGGCAAAGGTAAAGGATATGGTCTTGTCCACTCTGATGCCCATGAGCTGAGCAGCATCTGAATCGATGGACACGGCACGCATCGCTTTTCCTGTTTTCGTCTTGTGAACAATAAATTGTAATAAAACCATGAGTGCAATTGCTGTAACGATAATGTAGATCTGCTGCATACTAACTCTGACAGATCCCAGATTAATCGCTGCATCTGATAATACTTTTGGATAAGAGCGCACTTCTGCTCCTACGAAGAACATCATGACATATTCAAGAAGCAGTGATACACCAATCGCGGTAATCAAAACTGCGATTCTCGAAGAATGTCGCAACGGTTTGTAAGCTACCTTTTCAATAACAATACCTAATACTGCGCAGGAAATCATTGAAATCACAAGTGCCGGTATAAATCCCAGCCTTGCATACGTGGTAGCAGCAAACCCAACATAAGCGCCAATCATGTACACATCCCCGTGTGCAAAGTTGATGAGCTTAATAATTCCGTAAACCATGGTATAACCCAAGGCAATCAATGCATAGATACTGCCCAGCGAAATTCCGTTTACCATCTGCTGTAAAAATTGATCCAAGGTTTGGCACCTCCACACTTAATAATTATTTCTTTTTTTGGATAAAAATTCTTTTTGTCATAAACAACAATTAAGTTAGAGCAGATTAGTGCTCTAACTTAATAATTATAGCTTTTATTTGTTAATTCGTCAATCGTTGGTAACATCCTTCGATCCATCATTTTGAGGAATTTTCTGGAATGTACCGTAACTATGCTTTGTTTTGAAGTTGGCTTATTTCGGGTCAACCTTTACACTAGTTGTCTGAACGCCATTTTCAAGTCCGATTACAACAATTGATTTGATCGGATTGTGGTCCTGACCCATGCTGAAGGTACCGGTAACTCCTGCAAAATCTTTTGTGGAAGCAAGGGCATCTTTGATGGCTGTCGGATCCGTGGATCCTGCACGGCTGATAGCATCAGCAATATACTTACCAAGGTCGTATCCGAGAGCATGGAACGCATTCGGATCTGAACCATATTTTTCCTTGAACGCTGCGATGAAATCCTGTACCATTGGATCCTGATCCAGTGAGGAATAGTGATTTGAGAAGTAAACATCATTCAGAGCAGCTGCTCCAGCAAGTTCTAAAAGAACAGGGGAGTCAAAACCGTCTGCACCAAGAACCGGCTGAGCAATTCCAAGATCACGTGCCTGTTTGATGATCAGACCTGCTTCCTGGTAGTATCCTGGAAGGAAAATAACATCAAACTGCTTACCTTTGATACTTGTCAGGATTGCATTGAAATCCTTGTCTTTTGCAACATAGCCTTCTTCAGCAACGATGGTTCCGCCTGCTGCTGTGAAAGTTTCCTTGAAGTTCTTTGCAAGACCTTTTGCATAATCACTGGAGTTATCTTGAATGATAACAGCTGTTTTTGCACTCAGGTTGTTTGCTGCAAAGTTCGCCATGGTTACGCCCTGGAAGGAATCATTGAAGCAAAGTCTGAAAACATAGTCGTTTACATTACCTTTTGCGTCAACTGTTACACCTTCGTCAGCAGTAGCTGATGCCGAGATTACCGGAACTTTACTGCTCATCGCTACTGGAATGGTAGCCATGAAGTTACCGGAAGTTGCTGGTCCCAAAGAAGCAACTACGCCTTCCTGCGTCATCAGTCTCGTAGCAAGAGCTGTTGCTTCCGCTGCATCGGACTTATTGTCTACCTTTACGGGCACAATCTTCATACCATTGATGCCACCGGCTGCATTGATTTCATCAAATGCCATCAGGATACCATCGACAGAAGCTTCGCCGTATGTAGCTACAGCACCAGTTAATTCATAGTTTATACCAATTTTCACTTCTGTTGCAGCATCCCCGCCGTTACCAGCATCTTTCTTTCCGCCGCAAGCTGTGAAGGAACCGATTACCATGATCATTACGAGTAATAAAATTAAAGTTTTCTTCATATTGTGAATACACCACCTTCATTTAAGATAGTACTTATCTTAATCTTTTTTTATGTTTTTGTCAACAACATATGTCATATTTCTTTGTGTTCGCACTACAAATCCCTCTGTTATGTGTGGACAAACAAAAGCCCTTGAATATTCCGGGGCTAATTTGTGCGTATGATACAAACCCTTAGATAGCACATTCACAATATTAGAAAAGGGAGTATTTGCTCAGAATTCTAAAATCTGAGTCAAATTACTCCCTCTCGGTTTGATTTTTTGTTATTTTGTTCGCAAACTTACTAATTTTACTAACTGACTACGGGTAGCGGTCTTCCTTACAGCAGACCGCCGATCGCTACGAAGACCGGTGCGAATACAACCGCAACAATGGTCATCAGCTTAATGAGGATATTAATGGAAGGACCAGCAGTATCCTTAAAGGGATCTCCTACAGTATCTCCAACAACGGCAGCTTTGTGTGACTCACTGCCCTTGCCTCCGAAATGTCCTTCTTCTATGTATTTTTTTGCGTTGTCCCAAGCGCCTCCTGCATTTGCCATCATAATAGCAACCAGTACGCCTGAGGAAAGAGCTCCGGCAAGCATTCCGCCCAGAGCTTCTGTTCCCATAATGATTCCTACAGCCATGGGTGCAATGATTGCAAGCAATCCCGGCGCCATCATTTCTTTCAATGCCGCCTTTGTGCTGATATCAACACATCTTGCATAATCAGGTTTACAGGTGCCCTCCATGATACCTGCATCACAGTGGAACTGTCTTCTTACTTCTTCAATCATCTGATATGCTGCTTTTCCCACAGAGTTCATAGTCAAAGCAGAGAAAAGGAAAGGAAGCATTGCTCCAATAAAGAGACCTGCGATAACCATTGGCTCAAGCAAGCTAATGGACTCTAATCCAGCAAGCTGAGAATAGGAAGCAAACAGTGCCAGTGCAGTGAGCGCTGCCGAACCGATTGCAAAGCCTTTTCCAATTGCAGCTGTTGTATTTCCAACTGCATCGAGCTTGTCCGTTATCATTCTGACTTCCTTTGGAAGCTTAGACATCTCAGCAATACCACCTGCGTTATCAGATACAGGTCCATAAGCATCAACTGCAACAACCATACCTGTGGTAGACAACATGCCTACTGCCGCCAGTGCAATTCCGTATAATCCAGCAAATGCATTAGCAACAAGGATTCCCACTGCAATCATGATGATAGGCCATACAGTGGAAAGCATACCAACGCCAAAACCACTGATAATTGTCGTTGCCGGTCCTGTCTGGCACTGTTCTGATATTTTTTTAACGTGCTTGTAGTCACCGGAGGTATAGAATTCTGTGAGTTTCCCAATAGCAATTCCGACGATAAGACCCGCGATAATCGCTATGGCACAGTTGAAGTTGGCAAAGAAAACCCAACTTAACACGAAAGAGAAAACAACGACTATTGCGCTGCTGATATAAGTTCCTGCATTCAAAGCAGCAGCAGGATTGGATTTCTCATTGCCCCTTACACACATAATTCCTATAATGGAAGCAATGATTCCGATTGCAGATAATACAAGGGGAAATACTGATCCTGCCAGAGGAGGCAGGTCGAATTCATAGCCAAAAGTCGGCTTGATCGAAGGCATCACTACAGCAAGAGTGATGGCAGAGATAATAGAACCTACATAGGATTCAAACAGATCAGAGCCCATTCCTGCTACATCGCCGACATTGTCTCCAACATTGTCTGCAATAACAGCGGGATTTCTCGGATCATCCTCAGGAATCCCGGCTTCAACCTTACCAACCAGGTCAGCACCAACGTCTGCAGCCTTTGTATAGATCCCGCCTCCAACACGACCAAACAAGGCCATGGAGGAAGCTCCCAGTCCGAACCCCGTAATTACCGAGGCTGATTCTACCCCAAATAGAACAAAAACTCCTCCGATACCGAGGAGTCCCAGACCTACTACACACAGACCCATTACGGCCCCGCTTCTAAAGGCTACCTTAAGTGCCTTATTCATGCCACCGCTCATGGCCGCACTTGCTGTACGAACATTACCCTTTGTGGCAACACGCATGCCGCAGTAACCTGCCAGAACCGAAAAAAGCGCACCAAAAACATACAGCACCGCTGTAAGCCAATCAATGCCGAACCCTAAAACCAAAAATAAGACAAGGATAACTACCGCCATTGTCTTATATTCTCTTCTCAGGAACGCCATGGCGCCTTCTCTGATATAGCCTGAAATTTCGCGCATACGGTCAGTGCCCTCGTCCATTTTTCCTATCCAGGACGATAAGCCATAGGCGAAAATTAACGCTATGACGGCAGATACAGGTGCTAAAACGGCTAAAACATTCATTAAAAAACTCCTCCTTACGTTTACGATATTTTTCTTTTCCTACAACGTTTGCGAATCCCCTCAACAACAAGATTAAGAGGCGCAAAGAGCACCTCTTAAAATGACTTACCGGTCAGTTAAGTTTATAATGAATCTTAATATATGGCTGTAACGACTGCTTTCTTTACTCAATTGCAACAAGAATCAACGAGCACAAAATGAATACGATGGCACCAACGGTACTGATCTTACTCAAGATCGCTTCATAGCCTTTGCTTTTCTTTTTGCCAAACAGTTGTTCCGCGCCGCCGCCAATGGACCCAGAGAGTCCAGCGCTGTTGCCGTGCTGCAGCAGGATACTTGCAATCAATACTAAACTAGCGATTGAAAGCAATATCATCAGAAATATTTGCACTTCCGCACCTCCTATACAAGATTAACTCTTGTAGTGTACCATAACTTGTCAAATAAATCAATGCTTATTTTAAATTATAGAACGCACTGCTTCCAGCATACTGTGCTGCTGTATCGAGGAGTTCTTCCAGTCTGAGGAGCTGATTGTATTTCGCAACTCTATCTGTTCTGGAAGGAGCACCAGTCTTGATCTGTCCAGCGTTAATTCCGACTACGATATCAGCGATGGTAACATCTTCTGATTCGCCGGAACGGTGAGAAACGATGGCAGTATAACCAGCCTTTTTCGCCATTTCGATTGCATCAAGAGTTTCAGTCAGGGTTCCGATCTGGTTTACCTTGATCAGGATGGAGTTTGCTACACCAAGTTCAATTCCCTTGGAAAGTCTTTCGGTATTCGTTACAAACAGGTCATCTCCAACCAGCTGAACTCTCTTGCCAAGTCTGTCTGTCAGGAGTTTCCATCCTTCCCAATCGTCTTCATCCAATCCGTCTTCAATGGAGATGATCGGATATTTTGATGTAAGCTGGTCATAGAAGTCCACCATTTCAGCAGTGGTTCTTTTTACGCCTTCACCTTCAAAATTGTAGGTTTTGGTATCTTTGTCATACATTCCGGAGGAAGCAACGTCAAGAGCAATCTTCACATCAGTTCCTGGTACATATCCAGCCTTTTTGATCGCTTCAACGATGACTTCAATAGCCTCTTCGTTGGAAGAAAGGTTTGGAGCGAATCCGCCTTCATCACCAACAGCGGTGTTAAGGCCTTTGCCCTTCAGAACAGCTTTCAGGCTGTGGAATATTTCTGTACCCATTCTCAGACCTTCTTTGAAGGAAGGAGCGCCAATAGGCATTACCATGAATTCCTGAATATCAACATTGTTGTCGGCATGCTGCCCGCCGTTTAAGATGTTCATCATCGGTACGGGAAGAAGCTTACCGTTAACGCCTCCGATATACTGGAACAGCGGAAGGCCAAGGGAGTTTGCCGCTGCATGAGCAGCTGCCATGGATACGCCCAAAATCGCGTTTGCTCCGAGCTTGCCCTTATTCGGTGTTCCGTCAAGAGCGATCAGCGCCTTGTCAAGACCTACCTGGTCAAAAATATTCATGCCGATGATTTCTTCAGCAATGATGTTGTTTACATTGTCAACTGCAGTCTGAACTCCCTTTCCAAGGTATCTGCTCTTGTCTCCGTCACGAAGCTCAACAGCTTCGAAGATACCAGTGGATGCACCGGAAGGAACAATCGCGCTTCCTGTGCTTCCGTCTTCCAGAAAAATTTCAACTTCAATTGTAGGATTTCCTCTTGAATCAAGTAACTCACGTGCAATTACATCTTCAATATATGACATGTCTTATCCTCCTTAATATTTCACTTACTGCCAGCGCCCCTTGCGGGACACTGCTCCGTTTTCATTAGAAATCTACAAATCAGTGATTTGTAGATTCTCATTGTTAGAAATTTACGATTTCAATAAAATCAGCAGGAACAAGGCTTGCTCCGCCAACCAGAGCCCCATCAATCTCTTCCATGTTCATCAATTCGGATGCGTTAGCAGGTTTGACACTGCCGCCATACTGAATGATGACCTTTTCAGATACTTCATCGCTATAAAGCTCTTCGATAACCGTTCTGATATAGCCGCACATTTCATTAGCCTGCTCTGGTGAAGCTGTTCTGCCTGTACCGATCGCCCATACTGGCTCGTAGGCAATGATCAATGCAGATACCTGCTCAGCTATGAGATCTTTCAGCGCACCAACGGTCTGTGTCTTAACAACATCAAACTCTTTGCCGGCATCTCTCTCTTCCAGTACTTCACCTACACAGAGAATCGGAATGATATTATGTTTGAAAGCAGTGTGAAGCTTTTTATTTACCGTTTCGTCCGTTTCATTGAAATACTGTCTTCTTTCAGAATGTCCAATGACACAGTATTCTATTCCCAGTTCATTAAGCATATCTGCTGAAATTTCCCCGGTAAACGCACCGTTTTCTTCAAAGTGCATGTTCTGTGCACCAACCTTAATGTCGGTACCCTTGAAAGCATCCTTTAACGCTGCAAGCTGTGTAAAGGGTGCGCATACGCCTGCAACAACGTCCGAAGACTGATATAATTTTTTGAATTCCTCTGCAAACGCAACTGCTTCTTTTGTTGTTTTAAACATTTTCCAGTTGCCCATTATAAAAGGCTTTCTCATTTTTGTCCTCCGATATTAATTCATGAGCTCGCCGACAATCCAAGTCAAATTGTCGGCGAAATATTTTTTCTCAAAAGCTCTGTTTCATTGAACTATACTTGATGTCATTCAGAGCTTCACTATTTATGATGTCTTACTTATCCTGCAATACAGCGATTCCCGGCAGTTCCTTGCCTTCCAGGAATTCCAGCGAAGCACCGCCGCCGGTGGATATGTGGGTCATTTTATCAGCATAGCCGAACTGTTCCACAGCAGCAGCAGAATCTCCGCCGCCAATGATGGTAACCGCATCTGTCTCAGCAAGAGCCTTTGCTACTGCAATGGTTCCCTGTGCAAAGTTGGACATTTCGAATGCTCCAACGGGACCATTCCAAATGACAGTTTTTGCATTCTTCAACTCTTCACTGAAAAGCTGCGCAGACTTAGGTCCTACATCAAGACCCATCCATTCCGCAGGAATGGCATCTGCTTCAAATTCAGCCGTTTCAACATCGTTGCTGAATTCTTTGGCTGCCACAACGTCTATCGGGAGAAGGATTTTTACACCCTTTTCCTCAGCTTTTTTCATCAGCTCTGTCGCATAGTCAATTCTTTCAGCATCCAGCAAGGACTTGCCGATTTCATAGCCTTTTGCTTTTAGGAAGGTAAATGCCATTCCTCCGCCGATGATCAGCGTATCAACCTTGGCAAGCAGATTCTCGATGACGAGAATCTTGTCCTTAACCTTTGCACCGCCCATGATAGCAACGAACGGTCTTTCAGGTGCTTCCACCGCGCTTCCCAGAAATTTAACTTCCTTTTCAATGAGAAAGCCGGATACTGCAGGCAGGTAATCTGCTACGCCTGCGGTTGATGAGTGTGCTCTGTGAGCAGTGCCGAAAGCATCGTTCACAAAGAGTTCAGCCAGATCCGCGAGCTCCCTGGAGAAATTTTCTCCGTTCTTGGTTTCTTCCTTGCGGAATCTAACGTTTTCTAAAAGCATCACTTCGCCTTCAGCAAGACCCGCTGCAGCCTTGGAAACTTCCTCGCTGACTACTTCGGGAGCACTGATAAACAGGACACTCTTTCCCAGAAGCTCGGACAGTCTGTCTGCAACCGGCTTTAGGGTATATTTCATATTGGCTTCACCGTCAGGTCTGCCCAGATGAGACATGAGAATCACCTTGGCCCCTTGTTCGATCAGATAGCTGATTGTAGGCAGGGCGCTTGTAATTCGGATATCGTCTGTGATGTTACCTTCTTTGTCCTGTGGTACATTGAAATCACAGCGAACGATCACTTTTTTACCCTTAACGTCAATGTCTCTTACTGTTTTTTTCATCTTCTTACAGGCCTTTCTTGATTACATATTCCATCAAGTCAACGACTCTGTTGGAATAACCCCATTCATTGTCATACCAGGAAACAACCTTAACCATATTGTCTTCGATTACCATTGTGGATAATGCATCGACGATGGAGGATCTTTCATCTTCTTTGAAGTCGATGGATACCAGTGGCTCTTCTGTGTAGCCCAGGATACCCTTCAGTTCGTTTTCAGAAGCCTTCTTCAGTGCTGCATTTACTTCGTCTTTCGTTGCATTCTTCTTCAGTTCGAATACGATATCAACTACGGATACAGCAGGAGTAGGTACACGCATAGCCATTCCGTTCAGTTTGCCCTTCAGCTGAGGAAGAACAAGGGATACCGCTTTCGCAGCGCCTGTTGTGGTAGGAATGATGGATACTGCAGCAGCTCTTGCTCTTCTCAGGTCGGAGTGCGGCAGGTCAAGAATTCTCTGATCATTTGTATAGGAGTGGATTGTGGTCATCAGTCCTCTTACGATTCCGAATTCTTCATCGATAACCTTAGCAAAAGGTGCGAGGCAGTTTGTTGTGCAGGAAGCATTAGACAGAACGTTGTGATTCTGAGGATCATACTTGTCTTCATTTACGCCCATAACGATGGTGATATCTTCGTCAGTTGCAGGTGCGGAGATGATAACTTTCTTTGCGCCAGCTTTGATATGCTTTTCAGCGTCAGCTTTCTTTGTGAAGAGCCCTGTGGATTCCAGAACAACTTCAACTCCCATTTCCTTCCAAGGAAGTTCCTCAGGATTTCTTACAGCAAGGATTTTGATTTCCTTTCCGTTAACAACGATTGCGTCGGACTTTGCTTCTACAGTTCCGTCAAATTTTCCGAAACAGCTGTCATATTTCAAAAGATGAGCTAAAGTAGCAGGATTTGTGATATCATTGATGGCAACTATTTCAAAATCTGCGTTCTTCGCCAGTGCAGCCTTAAATGCGTTTCTACCGATTCTTCCAAATCCGTTAATTCCAACTTTTGTTTTCATGTTTTTTCCTCCTAATAAATATATATGAATTTTTTGGATACCAAATTAATCAGTGTGGGATTCACTAATATCGTTTCCGCTTCGAAGAAGAGGGAAGATTCATTTCATCCCGATATTTTGCTACAGTTCTTCTTGAAATGTCAATTCCTCTTTCCGTCAGCATCTCTACCATGGCTTGATCGCTCAAAGGAGATTTTGGGTCTTCATTTTCTACTATTTCCCTGATGAAAGTTTTTATGCTCTCTGAAGCAATACCCTCTCCGCTGTTGCCTGAAACGCCGCTGGTGAAAAAATATTTAATTTCGTAGATTCCTCGCGGACTCTGCATGTATTTTCCGTTGATGGATCGGCTTACAGTGGATTCATGTATGCCCACCTCGTCCGCAATTTGTTTGAGTGTTAGAGTTCTTAGATACTTGGGTCCTTTGTCAAAGAAGTCAATTTGGTATTTTACGACTGCGTTTACAACGTTGTAGATGGTTTGCCTTCTTTGCTCGATACTCTTGATCAGCCAAAGAGCGGAATTTAATCTGCCCGTTAGGAATTTTGATATGTTTGATTCCTTGTCTGAATCAATAAGCATTCTCTGATAGTAAGGACTGATGGTAAGCTTCGGTGCACTGCTTTCGTTTACTGTGACAATATATTCACTATCAATTTTCTCTACAGTAACATCCGGTACGATATACCTTGTTTCATTTGCTGATCCGAACTGCCTGCCTGGTTTTGGTTCCAGACCCTTAATGAGATCGCTCACCTCTTGAATCTCTTTTACGGAAACACCAAGTGCCTTCGCGATATTGTTCAGCCGATTACCAGCAATGTCTTCAAGATAATGGTTGATAACTTCCTCTACAACCGGGTCAACTTTTCCTTGGTGCCGCAGCTGTATCAAAAGACATTCCTTCAGGCTCCTTGCTCCTACTCCCGCCGGTTCAAAATTTTGAATCGCATCGAGTACGATAGTGACCTTTTCTGGTTCAACCCCAAACTCCTTGGCGATTTCTTCCACCGAAAGTGTCATGTAGCCGTTTTCGTCCAAAGACTCAATCATATACCTGCCGATGGCACGGCAGCTTTGTTTGATGGGGGCAAACTGCAGCTGGAACATCAGATGCTCCACCAATGTTATTTCAGAAGATACAAACTGTTCGTAAGTGTATTCGCTTTTTTCCGCGTTATACTCCCACTGCTTATAACTGATGTCGTCGTATTCCTTCTCCTTGAAATGCTCTGCCCAGTCAAATTCATTATTATTGTCCTTTGCCTGAAAATCATCATTTTTGACCTGAAACTCTTCTGCGTTTTTTTCGCTTTCCGCGGGAGCTGAGGCCGTAATTTCCAAAATAGGATTTGTCAGCAGCTGCTCCTCTACGTAGCTATCAAGTTCCTGTGTATTGAACTGCAGGATTTGAATGGCTTGAATCAACTCAGGAGTCATAACCAGTTTCTGCGATTGTTCAATTGTTAAGTCGTACCCAAGTCTCATAATGCACCTCATTATGAGAGGTTCTCTCAAACCTCTTCATCATTATACCACAACTATATCACCTTGTGCCAAACTTTTCTTAAAAATTATCAAAAAATTAACAAGCGAATCTCACAATTATTCCAATCCAGGAAATTCTAATTGCCGCAGTGCTTCAAAGAGCACGATATTCACTGAATTTGATAAGTTCAAAGATCGCAGCCTGGTGTCCTTACCCATTGGAATTCGAATGGTTCTGTCCTTATTTTCCTCGATCAACCCCCGTGGCAGTCCTGCCGTTTCCTTTCCGAAGACCAACATGGCATTCTCTTCGTAAATGATTTCCGAATAGCTTCTGATCCCCTTGGTTGTCGCGAAATACATGGGCATGTCTTTATATTCTATGAGAAACTCCTCTAAGGATTCATGCACCTCAAGATCAACAAATGGCCAATAGTCCAGCCCAGCCCTCTTCAGAGTCTTGTCATCAATGGAAAAGCCAAGGGGCTTGACCAAATGCAGCTTCGTCCCGGTGGCAGCACAGGAGCGAGCAATATTTCCCGTATTAGGAGGAATCTCAGGCTCTACCAGCACAATATGCAATGTCAAAATCAATCACCTCCGTCATATTATGCAACTAATACTAACTTAATCACTGTTTCATCCCAGTTCGTTATCTTCATCATCCCTGTAATTTAGACAATGCGTCATATCTATCATAATAAATTTTTGTAATTTTTTAAAGACAATTTTACAATTATATATTATAATACCTAAATACGCTGAAAATAGCAGTCTATTTCGCAGAGACAACAGCTTCCGCTACGGATTCAGCAGCCTTTTGCTGGCAGGAGTATCCGCCTGGCAAAAGATAGAAGCGAACGAAATACGAATATGAAGTGAACAAAATACGATAGGAGGTAATTGTATGAAAACAATAAAAGTCGGACTTCTCGGGCTTGGTAATATTGGTACCGGAACCTACAAAACACTGGAAATGAATAAAAGGCAGATTGAATCCACCACTGGCGTTTCAATAGAAATCACAAAGATACTGGAAAAAGACGTAAATAGGAAAAGAGACATTACGGTGACTCCGCAGCAGTTTACGCAGAACCCTGACGATATCTTTCTGGATCCTTCCATTGATATTGTCATCGAACTTTTGGGGGGAATTGAACCTGCCAGCACCTTCATGCTGAAGGCTCTCCAGAATAAAAAGCACGTAGTAACGGCAAATAAAGCAGCAGTAGCAGCCAATTATGACGCATTCATGGATGCTGCAAAAGAAAACCAGGTGATGTTTCGCTATGAAGCCAGCGTAGGCGGTGGTATTCCGATTTTGAATACCCTTGCTTCAGATCTTCTTGCTAACGAATTCGAAGAGATCCTGGGTATCGTAAATGGAACTACAAACTATATTCTTACCCAGATGACAGAATATGGACTGAATTATGCGGATGTGCTCAAGGTTGCGCAGGAAAAGGGCTTTGCGGAAGCGGATCCCACTGCTGACGTTGAAGGCATCGATGTAGCCAACAAGCTTTCCATTCTGATCTCTCTGGTTTTTGGAATCCGAGTAGCACCCCAGGAAATCCCTACTGCTGGAATTTCCAACATTTCAAAAGAGGATATCAAGCTTGCGGATCAGTTTGGATATAAAATCAAGCTGCTGGCAACCGCTAAGAAGGTAGGCAATCAGCTGGAAGCACACGTACAGCCAGCTTTTGTTCCCAAAGACCACCCCCTTGCTTCCGTCAGCAATGAGTTCAATGCCATCTTCGTCACCGGAAATGCGGTAGATGACCTGATGTTTTACGGAAAAGGAGCCGGTCCCCTGCCTACAGGAAGTGCAGTTATGGGAGACGTAATTGAAATTTCAAGAGCCATAGCAAAGGGCGCTGCCTTTGATCACTATGCGGAAACAAAAGCGAAAAAGATGCTCCGCTATGTTGGTGAAGGTCAAAACAAATACTATGTCAACATGATGGCAAAAGATGTTCCCGGAGTGCTGGGCAGTATCGCTACAACTTTCGGATCATGCGGCATCGGTGTGGATTCTGTTCTCCAGCTGTCGAGAGAAGTGAACGAGCGCAGAGAAGTACCTCTTGTCTTTATTCTGCACGAGGTAACCAGAGCCCGTCTTGATGAAGCGCTGGATAAAATCGGAAAATCTCAGTTTGCCAGTGAAATAAAAAGTATCATTCGCGTGATGTAGCGCTCTTCGATGCAGCAGTTAGTGGATCGCTTCTGAATGCAGCTCCCTGAGATGCACATCGTTACCATAAGAAAAAATTAAATAAGATGGAGGAATTTTTTTATGAGTTTATTTGAACAGTGGCAGGACTTGATCGATCATCAGACCGATGAAACCTTTGGCGCGTTCTGGGAAAAATACAGTTCTACTGAGAAGAGAATCTATAGCGGGATTCTTGAAAATTACAAAGAAAAAGTTACTGGTTCCTTTCAGGAACTTGCAGAAAAATACGAAGCTGATCCTGTGATTTTCATGGGTTTTCTGGATGGAATCAGTTCAAGTCTGAATCAGGAACTGGATTTCAAGAGCTTTGATGAAGAATCTCAGATCGAGCTTGATATTGATTACAACAAGTTATTCTTCAATATGCTGGAAGCAAAGGCCGACTACTTGTACACCCTGCCCCAGTGGGAACAAATTCTCACCGAAGAAGAAAGACAGGAAATTACAAAGACCCACAAAAAGTCCAAAACCGTAGTCAAAGATAAGGAGCCTGGCAGAAATGACCCCTGTCCCTGTGGCAGCGGAAAGAAATATAAAAAATGCTGCGGCGCCAACTAGCCGATAACGAATTGTGGATTGCTACAAAAAAGCTACGAAATATTTTTCATTGAATATAAAAAAGGTTCCCTTTCGAAAAATCGGTTGAGAACCTCTTTTTTATTATGTAGGAATTATTGCTGAAAGCAATATTGACGGAATAACAAAGTAAGCACCTTGATTATCGTCGCCCTTGAGGCGTCATGTGGAAATAGGAATCTTTGATTCCGTTATTTCCATTTCTTTCATTTAACAAAAGAATGCACAGGGAGCAAATGCGATGCATTTACCGCAGACATCACTGCCACCCTTTGTCTTGGTTTCTGCTGTCGACATCCCCAGCTGCTTATTTTCTTCCGACTTCTGAACCGCCATGCTTTCTGTATGTTCATCTGATTCAAGTTCCCCTTGTGCTTCGCCATACGAATCTCCAAGCCCAGTATGAATCATCGCGTTCTTTTGCAGCACCGCAAAGCACTTTTTTCGGTCATAGCCTTCCACTGATAGGGCCCCTGCAGGACAACGCTTGATGCAGATCCCGCAGCTTCCGTTTTTCTTGTAAAGACAGTACTCCTGCGCATCTGGTGAATCAGGCACCACATCAAGATTTGTAACAAGTGAATGAAATCTTCCGCAGCAGCCCTGCTTGGTAATCAGCATATTGTTCAGCCCGAAGGAACCGAGCCCGGCAGCCCTTGCCATATGCCTATGGGACCAATTGCTGATGAGCGTTTCCCTGTCAAAGGTGCGGGTTTCCGGTGAAACCGCGGCACGAACCCCTTTTCCAGCCAAGGAAGCGATGAGATGCTCATTCAATTTGAGGAACATCCCATTGGTCTCTTCATACGCGAGAGCCCATTCCCTGGACGCAATATCGTTTTGAACTTGGTTCGTTCGATTCATCTCACGCGTAAACGGTACAAAATATGCAATAACGATGGAAGCACAGGGCAGAACATCCTTCGGAAGTTGATGAGCGGATGAGATGATTTCGGGCAGTTCCATGATCAGTGGATGCTTAGCATCAGCAAAACCGACCAAAGGCTTCCCCCATTTTGTCGTGATCCCCTCTATCATTTCATATTTTTTTACGAATTCCTCAATTTCACCAGTGATCATCGCCTTCATTTTTTCTCCTCATTGGCTGCTTTCTGTGCCAAAACTTTGCGGCTCTTTTGCACAGCTGTACTGCTTTCCTTTTTCGCAGCGACGCCTTCCTTCCTTTTTATTACTGTATTCACGTTCTTCCAATGAAGGCAAAGGGAGTTCAGCGGACATTCCGGACATCTGGGCTTCCTGGCGTCACAAACCCTTCTGCCATGCCAGATCAGTGCATGATGCATCCTTGTCCATTTGTCCTCCGGCAAAACTTTCATCAAAGAAAGCTCAGTCTTCAGTACGTCTGGCTCTTTCACAAGACCGATGCGATTTGATACACGGAATACATGAGTATCCACAGCTATGCGTTGCTCACCAAAGCCGTTGGCCAGAACTACGTTGGCAGTTTTTCGCCCTACACCGGGAAGCGCGATGAGCTTGTCGTAATCCCCCGGAACCTCACCGCCGTATTCTTCTGTCAGGATCCGTGCAAGATGCAGAACATTTTTCGCCTTCGTACGGTACATCCCAATCCGTTTAATCATCTCTTGCAACTTGGTTTCCTCCATTGCAGCGATGGACGGAGCATCCGGATATTTTTCAAATAGAACCTTTGTAACCTGATTCACACTTTTATCCGTTGTCTGTGCAGACATGACCACCGCCACAAGCAATTGAAAAACAGAACCGAAGGTAAGCTCACAGTCTGCCTCGGGATACATTCCTTCCAAAATTTCAACCACTTCCAATACCTTTTTCTTTGATAACACAGCCATACCAGCTTTCCGTCCTTTCTATTTCATATCTTCCCAGATACGGTTTTTGTCAATCGATGCTGTCGAATTACAACTTTATAAAACTCCAATCGGATTCCAATGATTTCCTAATTAGATTCTAATTGATTTTTAATAAACCCTCTTTATTATATCATGAGTGCAAGCCGCTGCTCCGGCTTGCTTCACACCGATACAATAAATGCATCTGCGGGCAAAATCTTCGGATTTTGGTTTCAGATTTTGTATTTATTATATCATGAGTGCAAGCCGCTGCTCCGGCTTGCTTCACACCGATACAATAAATGCATCTGCGGGCAAAATCTACAGGATTTTGTTTCATATACGCATTTATTATAACGTATCGGCAGAAATTTTTCGATTAAATAATCGAAAAATTACTATAGCAGCAATTTTTTTGACTCACGGGTCGGATTTGTATTGACATGATTTGCCTATTTTATTAATATAATAACTGTGCTTCTGACCCGTTGGTCAGTAGCGGTGTATCTTATCAGCAGAAGGGGAAAGAAAATGAGTAAAAAGAAATTTGACAGCTTCAGAAGTATGAGCAAAAAGAAAAAATTCGTTTTAGCAGTAGTAATACTAATTGTTGCAATCGGCGCTTTTCGTGTTATCTCCAGCAAACTGGAAGATAAGACGGCTGTCACCAGTGATGTGGTCAACATTAAAGTAACTACTGCCGCAATCACAACGTTAGAGAGTACCTCGCCTCTTACCGGCAGACTGGAACCGGTCGAAGAGGTCGCATTGATTCCAAAAGCTATGGGAGAAGTAACAAACGTTTATGTGGAGCTGGGACAGAAGGTTGCCAAAGGCACTGTTCTGTTTGATATGGATAAAACACAAGTTGCGACTACATACAATCAGGCGAAAGTAGCTCTTAACGATGCATCCGTTAATTTAAGCAGGACGGAAACGCTATTTAATGAAGGCGCAGTTTCTCAGCAGCAGTACGAAGCGGCAAAAACAACGTATACTGTAGCCAAAGAAGCGTATACCTTTGCAAGCGATAGTATGAATAATTACGTTGTAACAGCTCCCATCGACGGATATATTACTTCGATCAATGTCAATGCCGGAGCAATCGCCTCTCAGGCTGCCCCTGCAGTAACAATCGCCAACATAGACAAACTGGAAATTGACACCAGTCTATCTGAGGCCCTTATTAACAAAATCAAAGTAGGAGATAAAGTTGATGTTCTTGTATCCTCTGCTTCCGACACTCCTTTTACAGGAACAGTCACTGCACTGTCTCCTGCCCCGGCGGCCGGTTCCCTTACGTATCCGATGAAAGTCACTCTGGATAATGTAACAACTTCCATTAAGCCGGGCATGTTTGCAGAGGTAGTCATCACCTCCGAGAAAACAGAGAACGTTATAGCCCTTCCTTCAAGTGCTGTCCTGATCAAGTCAGGAAAAACAGTAGTTGCCGTCATTGAAGACGGCAAAGTGAAACTGAAAGATGTAGTTCTTGGCGTGGACAATGGGGATCTTGCCGAAATCAAAAGCGGAGTAAAAGCCGGTGATACCATTGTTATTAAAGGTCAGGAATATCTTGAAGAAAACTCAGAGTTCAACATTATAGAGTAGGAGTGATAGCATGAATTTTTCCAAAACAGCGATTATGCGTCCTGTTTCAACAATTATGCTGATGCTCATTATTGTTGTACTCGGCGCAGTATCTTTTACAAGGCTGCCCATTGACCTTTATCCAAAAATGGAGCTGCCTTATGCAATGGTTATGATCCAATATCCCAATGCTGCCCCCACAGAAATCGAGAATCTTGTTACAAAACCTGTGGAACAGCAAATTGCAACAGTAGAAAACATTAAGGCGATCTATTCTTATTCCATGGAAGGAAACTCCATCGTTTTATGCGAATTTGAAAACGGAACAGATATGAATTTCGCCTCCCTTAACATGCGGGAAAAGGTTGATATCATTTCTGAATATCTTCCTGACAATGCGACCAAACCCATGATTCTAACCATGGATCCCACAATGATGCCTGTTTCACAGCTTTATGTTTCGGGCGATATGTCCCTGGAAAAGCTGAATACCATTGTTGATGATGATGTCATCCCTGCACTCGAAAGAAGTGAAGGCGTGGCTGCTGCCAGCAGCTTTGGCGGAACGGAAAAGCAGATCAGCGTGAAGTTTGATCAGGAACGACTCTCCGGCTACGGCATGACCCTCAGCGACATCAGCGGTATGCTTGCAGCGGAGAATGTCAGTCTGCCCAGCGGCGATGTTAAAAAGGGTTCTAAAGAGCTTGTGGTAAGAACCATCGGCGAATTCCGCTCCCTTGACGATATCAAGCACGTACCCTTCGTTCTTCCAACAAGAGAAGTGGTCTATCTTCAAGACGTTGCCACCGTGGAGGAAACGCTGAAAGATCAAACCTCCATCGGCCGTGTTAACGAATCCCCTGCCATCGGCATCAGCATCACAAAACAATCTACCGCCAATACAGTCGTTGTATCAAGGCAGGTAAATGATGCAGTTGAAAAGCTGAGAGCTTCTCACCCTGATCTGGAGATTACCTTCTCTTATGATCAGGCAGACTACATAAAAAATTCCATTTATAATGTGGCCGAAACGGCAATCATGGGTTGTATCCTCGCAGTAATCATCTGTTTCCTTTTCCTGCGAAATGTTGCTTCTACAATGATTATCGCGATTTCCATACCCACGTCCATCGTTGCAACCTTTATTATCATGTATTTCACTGGTCTGACGATGAACGTTCTTTCCCTCAGCGGCCTTGCGGTTGCCATCGGTATGCTGGTTGATGACTCCATCGTCGTCATGGAAAATATTTATCGAAGAAGAGATGAAGGCATGTCTGCAATGGAAGCTTCCATTGCGGGTACAAAGGAAGTTACCATGCCTGTATTTGCAGCAACCATGACAAAGATTGCAGTATTTCTTCCCATCGTCTTTGTGCAAGGAATTGCGGCCTCTATCTTTAAGGAATTTTCTTATACCATCGGCTTTGCACTGCTCTGCTCCCTGCTGGTAGCACTGACGGTCGTTCCTATGCTATGCTCCAGATTATTGAATACGAAAGATATGGGAACCCATGTAAAACTTCTGGGACGCAGATACGAGTTTAAGCTTCTGCCCTTGTTTGAACGAGGAATGAACTATACGACGGAGGAATACCTCAAATTCCTGAGATACTCCCTCCGCCATCGAAAGAAAATCGTTGTATGGGCTCTGATCATCCTGATTTCCTCCTCCGTTCTTGTAGCTTTTGTAGGAGGAGAGCTCCTTCCCACCAGCGATGAAGGCAGTTTCACCATTACAGCAGAAGTTCCTTTTGGAACATCTCTTGAAGATACAGATAAAATTATCAGTGAGATTGAGTCCTATGTGATAGCCAATATCCCAGAACTAAAGATTTGCTCTGTTGCAATAGGAAACAGCAACATGTTCAGCCTGAGTTCTGCAAATACTGCCACAGTTACCGTCAACCTCATCGACAAGCAGGACAGAAAAAGGAGCACATCAGACGTTGTAAGACAAACGACTCTTGATCTACAGACTCTGGTGGGAGCAAAGCTAACCGTTTCTGAAACCTCCTCAATGAATATGTCCGGCGGTAACGGGAGCCCAGTTTCCATCGTTCTAAAGGGAGATGATCTGGAAACCCTTAAGAACGTTTCCCTCGAAATTGCTGACGTCATCCGAGGCATCAAGGGCACAATCAACGTTTCGACGGATATGACCGAGGGTAATCCTGAGCTTCGGGTTATGCTGCAGAGAAATAATGCAGCAAAATACGGTATTACGTCCTATCAGCTGGCGAAGTCCCTGGAATCCGCTCTGAATGGAGCAACAGCCACGACACTGAAGACCAATGGAGAAGAAACGGATATCATCCTTTCCCTCAACGACGTGTATAAAGAATCCGTTGAGAATCTGAAGCAGATCGTCATACCGGCGCCTACAGGACAATTGGTTACCGTGGGAGAAATCGCAGAGTTTGCTTTCGACAACTCCCCATCCCAGATTACCAGACAGGATCAGATTCGAACCGTAACCATATCATCAAACATCTCCGGTCGGGATTTGCAATCCATTTCGAAAGATATCGAAAAAGCACTGGCGAACTATCAGCTTCCTGCCGGATATTCTATAGAAACAGGCGGAGAACAACAGGAAATGGCAGAATCCTTCACAAGTTTGGGTTACGCTTTATTGCTGTCTATCCTGATCATCTATATGATTCTGGCCTCCCAGTTTGAATCGCTCTTGCAGCCGTTCATCATCATGATGGCCATTCCCTTTGCTCTGACAGGCGCATTCATGGCACTGTTCCTGACCGGCACACCATTATCGCTGGTCGCTTTCCTGGGAATTATCATGTTAGGCGGTATCGTCGTGAATAACTCAATTCTGCTCATTGACTTTATTAACCAGAATAAGCTGGTATATGCCAGTAGAGAAGAAGCGATTGTCAATGCAGGCAAATTCAGGATTCGTCCTATCGTAATGACAATGCTGACAACGACACTTGGTCTTCTTCCATTGTCCTTTGGCGTTGGAACTGGAGCAGAAATACAGGCACCTATGGGAATCACTGTTATTGGCGGGTTGATTTTCTCAACGATCATCACCCTGATTATCGTGCCGGTATTCTACTCCATCATGGATGATCAACATCTGAAGCGGGTTGCTAAAAAAGCGGAACGAAAGGCGAAGAAGCTAGCGCTGCAGGAGGAAATCTAATGACCAAAGGAAAGCAATCAAAGCGTGAAATGATTCTGAAAGCGGCTTATGAGCTCTTTGTAAAGAAAGGGTATCTTGATGCAAAGATCATTGACATCGCCGATGCTGCGGGAATTGGCAAAGGCACTGTCTATGAGTATTTTGATAGTAAAGATGCCATTTTCATGGAACTGTTTAAAACAGAGGTCGCTGCTGGCTATGAAAAACTTCCGGATCTATTGAATGCAGAACTTGATTGTGAGAATAAATTAAAAAAGTACATCGAAGTAGAGCTTGAAAATACGTCCAGATACACCTTTAGTAAGCACTTTGTCTTGGATTTGCTTTTGAAATCAGACGCATTTCAAAACCCAGCTCTGATTGAAGCGATCAGCCAGCTTATGACGGATAAATTCCGGATTATGCATCAGATTATAGAACAAGGTATCAAGCAGGGAGAATTCAGAAAATCCGATCCGCTTCTTGCAACGGTTGCCATTATGGGTGCAGTGCACCACTTTATCAGTATAAAATTCTGCCCTGTTGATTTATCTCAGTTCGCCTCTGAAAGTCAGATGGACGAACTGGATCAAAGTGACTTTTTAGCCCTGATATTAAATGGCTTAAAAGCCTGAGAAACAAATATTTTAAAGAAAAGGCGGTTAGCCTGACACAAGAATAAAACCATGATTTCCTGTCAATATTAGTATAGGAAATCATGGTTTTTCAATTTATCAGAAGATTTGGAAGGTTAAAAAATAATTCCCCAAATAAATAAAAAAACTAGTTACATCTGGGTAATTCTGTTGTATAATGATCGTGTAATAATCTAACAACTGTATATTTTATGGAGGTGTTTTAATGTCAAAGTACACGCAAAAAGAAAGCGGCGGTTTATATGAACTGACTGACGCCGCTCGTGCCGAACTAACTTCGTCAAAGTATTACAACGAAGATCTGGCACCAACTCCAATCTCTGAAAGATCTTGGTCTACTTATCACATCGCAATGCTTTGGGTCGGAATGTCCGTATGTATTCCTTCCTTCACGATGGCTTCCTCATTGGTTGCCCTGGGATTATCCCCTTGGATGTCCGTATTCAACGTAGCATTGGGAAACATCATCATCCTCATTCCTATCCAGCTTAACTCCCACGCAGGTACAAAGTACGGTCTTCCGTTCCCTGTATTTGCAAGACTTGCTTTTGGACCTATCGGCGCGCATCTGCCGTCCCTTTCAAGAGCGCTCACCGCTTGTGGATGGAATGCTGTACAGTCTTGGATCGGCGGCGCTGCAATCGTTTCTCTGGTTGCTTCTTTTGCTCCGGCTTTTGGACAAATGGCTGCTGCTCCTTTTATCGGATTCGGAATTTTCTTATTATTAACTTGGTGGGTAACCGTAATGGGTTCCGAAAGCATCAAATACCTTGAAGCTGTCGGTTCTCCTGTTCTGATCGTGTTAACGATTATGCTTTTCGTATGGTCTGTTGCGCTTGCAAGTGGAGGCGGCTACGCTTTCGGCGATCTGCTCAAAGCTACAACCGATACAGCTGCAGTTGACGCTAACGGCGGTTTCCTCTATGTATTCCTTGGCGGTTTGACAGCCAACATCGCATTCTGGGCTACGATGGCACTGAATATTCCTGACTTCTCCAGATATGCAAAATCTCAGAAGAATCAGTTCAGAGGACAGCTGTACGGAATGCCTGTCATGATGGCAGCCTGTGCATTCATCGGCGCTATCTTCGCTCAGGCAACCAAGCTTGTTATGGGAACTGCAATGTTTGACCCAACCGCAGTCCTGCCGCTGATTGACAATGCATTCATTAAGTTCATTGTTTCTGTAGGTGTTATCCTTGCAACGATCACCACAAACATCGCTGCAAACGTAGTGGCACCTGCAAACGGATTCTCCAATGTATCACCTAAGAGAATCAGCTATAAGATGGGCGTTACCATTTCCTGCCTGCTTGCAGTTCTCTATCGTCCTTGGTGGATCTTCGGCGGTGCCGGCTCTTATATTTTCGGATGGCTGAACACTTATGGCGGTATCCTGGCACCAGTAGCTGCAATCTTCATTGCTGACTACTACATCGTAAAGAAGAGAAACATCGATGTTATGGCTCTGTTCCAGGGTAAAGAAGGCAGATATTGGTACCAGAGTGGCTGGAATATCAAAGCCCTCATCGCATGGGTACTCGGATTCATTCTTCCGACCATGGGTAACCTGGGCGTTGCTTCCCTGAAATGGGTTGCGGCAAACGGATATGTTATCGGATTTGCAATCGCGTTCATCGTTTATGTACTTCTGATGAAGAATGACACTGTTTCCTTCGTAAGTGACGAAGAAGAAGAAGCAATGACTGAAAGATAATTCACGTTCCAATATTACAATTTAAATTATAATGTAAATTATAATAAATGTCAGGAGCCCTTGTGACCCAGGGGCTCCTGCTCATATGACAACAAAAATGAGTTTAAGTGAGACGAGGAAAACTACGAATGATCACTTCGTGATTTTCCAGCCTAAATTCTAAGGAGGTTTTTGAATTGGATTTATTGATCAAAAACGGCACGATCGTAACCGCAGAATCAACCTTTAAAGCCGACATCGCAGTTAAGGACGGTAAAATTATTACTGTTGGTCAAGACATTGAGCCTTTAAAGGGAACTGAAGTTGTAGATGCCCAGGGTAAGCTTGTTCTTCCTGGTGCAATCGACGGACATACTCATCTTGCTATGCCCTTCGGCGGAACCATTTCCTCCGACGACTACTACACGGGCACAAAATCTGCTGCTTGCGGCGGTACCACAACAGTCTTTGATTTTGTTCTTCAGGGCAAGGGTGAAAACATGCTGGACGCTATTAAAAGAAGAGATGCTCTGGCAGCTCCTGATGCAGCGGTGGATTATTCCTTCCACGTAGGCGTATGTGACGTTACCACCCCAGAATTGCTGGATTCCATGGAAGATGCCGTCAAGTACGGTATCCCCTCTTTTAAAGTTTTCATGGTATATGACTTTGGTGTAGATGATGGTGCATTCTATCAGGTACTCCAGAAGGCTGCTAAGATTGGTGCTTTGGTAGGAGTTCATGCCGAAAACAGAGACGTTAACAACGTACTGGTAAAGCAGTATCTGGCAGAAGGCAAAACAGATGCATGGTGGCATTATATGGCCAAGAATGAAGATGTTGAGGGTGAGGCCGATGTAAGAGCAATCAATCTTGCAAAGATGGCAGGTACCTCACTGTACATCGTTCACCTCGCTGATAAGCAGGGTGTCGAAGCTGTAGCACAGGCAAGAGATGAAGGTTATCCAATCTTCGCAGAAACCTGCCCCCAGTATCTTCACTTTACAAATGAAGTGTATAAGAGAGAACGAGGAAGAGATTTTGTCTGCTCTCCTCCAATGAAAGGTCAGGAATCTCAGGATGCGATTTGGGCGGCCATTAAAGCCGGGGACATCGCTACCATTGCAACGGACCACTGCCCCTTTACTCAGGCGGAAAAAGACTGGGGAATCACCACAAAGGACGGCAAACCCGGAAACTTCACAACCATCCCCAACGGATGCGCTGGAGTTGAGAATATGTATCCATATGTGCTTTCCGAAGCAAACAAGGGTAGAATCACCTTCAATAAAGCTGTTGAGCTTTGCGCATCAAACCCTGCAAAATTATTCGGCTTAGACCACCTAAAGGGCGGAATAACGCCGGGTCTGGATGCAGACATCGTTATTTATGATCCAGAAAAGAACGTAACCATTGCCAATAGCGAAATGCATGGTAATCTGGACCATACCATCTGGGAAGGCGTTGAGGTTAAGGGCTATCCTGTCGCTACTTACAGCAGAGGAAATCTGGTCTATAAAGACGGTGAGTTCCTTGGACAGAAAGGTGCTGGAAAGCTCATCAAGTGTAAACCGATCAAGCTGACTGGCCCAAAACTCTAAGTACTATGGCGCCAAGCTCGCAAAATTAAAACGATATTAATTGGCTGATCTCATTCTGGCTTATGAGCAAGATCGAAAAACTGCTCATTACAGCATGAGACAGCCTTTTTTCAATTTTCAACTTTTCCTTGCATAATTCATTCTTTTAGTTTAAAATTAATTGTTATGTAGAAAATAAATCTCAGTTCAGCAGGTTCTCTCGGCTTGCTGTCAACAATCATGATACGAATACCCTACGGATTAAAATGACTGTAATACAATAAATAGCCTTGGTTTAAAAGAGCATTAATTTGCAATCTTTAGACCGTCTATATCTTTGTAAACTGAGGCTGAAAGTTCAAATAAAAGTACAAATAAAGGAGAAGAATGGAAAACATATTATTCAAAGATCTAAATCTATCAAATGATGTGCAAAAGGCACTCAGTGCTATGGGGTTTGAAGAAGCTACTCCCATACAAACAAAGGCAATTCCGCCTATTTTCGAAGGTAAAGATATTATCGGAATGGCACAGACTGGTACCGGAAAAACCTGCGCATTTGGCATTCCGGCAGTAGAAATGCTTGATCCGAATGTAAGCGGTGTACAGGTACTCATTTTGAGTCCTACAAGGGAACTGGCGATCCAGATATCCGAAGAATTGAAGAACGTATGTAAATTTAAAAGAGGCGTAAAAATACTGCCAATTTATGGCGGTCAGTCAATCGAACGGCAAATCCAGGCCCTGAAAGGAAAACCGCAGATTATAATCGGCACTCCTGGAAGAGTCATGGATCATATGAGAAGACATACCCTCAAGCTTGCAAACTTAAAAATGATTATTCTTGATGAAGCAGACGAAATGCTCAATATGGGCTTCCGTGAAGATATCGATACCATCCTTGCTCAGGTACCAGAAGAGAGACAGACGCTGTTGTTCTCTGCTACCATGGCATCGGAAATTATGGATTTGACCAAGCTTTATCAAAAAGAGCCCATGTTGATCAAAACAGTTCATAAGGAGCTTACAATACCCAGTATTGAACAGTACTATCTGGAAGTCAGGGATAGCTCCAAACCGGAATTGCTCTGCCGCATGATCGACGCCAAAAATATCAAGCTTGGTTTGGTATTCTGTAATACAAAGAAACGTGTTGACGATCTTACCATTGCTCTTCAGACGCGAGGTTACTCCGCTGAAGCACTTCATGGCGATATGAAGCAGTCAGAACGAGATCGAGTAATGAATAAATTCAGAAAAGGCATGATCGAAATCCTTGTGGCAACAGATGTTGCGGCAAGAGGCATCGATGTAAACAATATTGAAGCGGTTTTCAATTACGATATTCCCAATGACGAGGAGTATTACGTACACAGAATCGGCCGTACAGGACGTGCAGGAAAAACAGGTGTTTCCTACTCCTTTATCTTTGGCCGTGATATTTACAAGCTGAAGGACATCCAACGATATACGAAGTCTGAAATTCTTCCAATGAAACCGCCTACGATCACAGACGTGGAAGAGGTTAAGCTAGAAGCCTCCATCGGAAAGGTGCTTTCACTCCTGGAATCACCGGAACGATATACAAAATATCATTCCACTATTGAAAAAATCCTGGCCGAATCAGCGGATGCGACAACCCTTGATGTTGCCGGAGCTCTTTTCAGCATGGCTTTTGAAGAACTGGACAACAGAAACTATGAGTATTCTGATTTGGATGACGACCACACCAGATATCAAAAGGGAGGCATGACACGCCTTTTCATGAATATCGGAACCATGGATCACATCCAGCCAAAACACATCGTGCAGAGCATCGCCGCAAAGACCTCTCTTGCCGGCAAGCTGATCGGTGAAATCGATATTCATAAAAACTTTACGTTCGTGGAAATCCCATCTGAATTTGCTGACGAAGTTATGGATTCTATGAGAAACTACACCCACCGCGGCAGAAAGGTACAGATCGAAAAAGCGGCAAAGCGTCAGGGTCCGAAAAACAAACCCAATCGTAGAAGATAAGCAGATAAACTTATTGATATTTTATAAAAATGAAAACCCTTCCAGATCACTTGGAAGGGTTTTCTTCGTTTAGCGGATCCCCTACTTCAGCAAGTCGAAAACGCCCAACGAGCTCAGCCAGCAGCTCTGCCTGTCCCGATAGCTGTCTGCTTGCAGAAGCACTCTGCTCAGCAGATGCGCTGTTGTTCCAAACAATCTGAGAAACGCTATCAATCCCCTGCCGGATTGACACCATCCTTTCTGTCTGTATCTCAGACAGACCCGATATGCTCATCACGAGTCCGGCAGTAGTCTCAGAAGAGGCCACGATATCTTTGAAAACAGATGCCGTATCCCTGGCAAGGTCAGTGCTCTGCTTCATTCTTTTCATAGTTTCCGCAACCAATTCAGAAGTTCTTTTCGCTTCAGCTGCGCTCCTCGAGGCTAAAACCTTTACCTCGTCGGCAACCACTGCAAAGCCCTTTCCATGCAGCCCAGCCCTTGCTGCTTCCACCGCTGCATTGAGTGAAAGAATATTCGTCTGAAATGCAATATCGTCGATCGCCTTAATGATTTTTGAAATATTGAGGGAAGATTCTTTCATGTTCTCAATGGAATCCAGCATCTGCCCCATTTTGGTGCTTCCCGTTCTGGCGTGATTACAAGCCTCCTCACTGAGTACGCTGGCCTGCCCGGCATCGACTGAGCTTTGCTTCATTTGTGCAGTCATCTCATTGATGGAGGCCATCAATTCCTGAATCGATCCTGCCTGATCCGCAGAACCCCCAGCCAAAATTCTGCTTTCCTCCGATAGCTGAGCAGAACCGGATGCGATTTGACCGGATGCCGCTGCGATTTCTGTCATCATCTGATTCAAATTCTCGGTGATATTGATCAGCGATGTTCGAATTTCTATAAAATCTCCGCGATATCCATCTGAAATCAATACCGACAGCTTACCACTTCCAAGATCATGCAGTACAGCAGATATTTCTTTGATATAACCGGTCAGACTGTTCAGTGTATGATTTACAGCATCCTTTATTTCAGCATACTCTCCCAAATAATCGCCCTGCATTTTTACACTTAAATTTCCTTCCGACAGTTCTCGCATCACACTAGAAACTTCCTGGAACGGTACCGCAACCGCGTCCAGCGTACCATTAATTCCTTCCATAAGTGTTCTGTATTGGCCAAGATATCTGTCCGCTTGCCCTCTCTCCGAAATGTTTCCCTTTATAGCAGCCTCCGAAAGTCGATTGGTGTCATCGACCAGAGCATTCAGGGTTTCCAGCATCGTTACAACCGCTGGCGTCAGTAAATCTTTCTCGCTCTTATTCCCGGATTTTTTCAAAGCAGGAAGATCTTCTAGATCTCCTACCGAAACATGGTTGATGTATACGATCATTCGATTGATCTGCTCGGAAACTTCATTAATGGAAATTGCGATCTCGCCGTAAACCCCAAGTGCACTCTCTTCCATGCGCCTGCTGAAATCGTTATTTCGCATACATTCCAGTATCGCCCTGCTCTCCTCAAGACTATGGAGGCCTTCGATGCAGGAATTAATACTGTCTTTGATATTCTGAAAGTCACCGTAATACTCCTCATGAATCGGCTCTGGGATTTTTCCCTGCCCAATTTTCGTCATGCATTCCCCTGCTGTATAAAGAGGAGCAGTGATTGCATCAAGAGTATCATTGATCCCGGCAACTATTTTTTTAAAGTCTCCTCCATGAAGATCCGAATTTGCACGTAGATCCAGTTTTCCTTGAATTGCAGCATCTGACAAGAGGTTTACATCTTGTATCATGGCATTAACCGCACGAATACAAGTATTGATGCTATCTTTGATATCGTTGAAATCACCAGTGTAGATTTCTGTTATTTCCTGGGGAATTTCTCCTCTGCTAATCCTTCTCAGATAGTCAGAAGCCAGCTGCATCGGTTTGGTGAAGCCTTCAATCGTGGCATTGATACCATCAATGATGTGACCGTAACCACCGGGAAAAGATTCCGCCAATCCTCGGTGTTCAAAGCGACCTGCGCCGGCTGCTTCAGTCATTTCATTAATTTCTGTCATCAGAGATCCTAGTGTTTTTATCACAGACTGCATACTCTGGCCCAGTCGGTCTCGGTCTGAGCGCGTGCGAACTACGACATTCAGGTTTCCCGCTGCGATACTTTCTGCGATGTCAGCCTGCTGTCTCATGTTTTCTGTCATACGGTTAAAGGAATCTACCAGAATTCCTATTTCATCCTTCAAATTTGTGTGAACGGAAACCCCAAGGTCTCCCACCGCCAGCTGCTCAGCAGCATGAGAAAGTTCTGTAATAGGCTGGCTGATCCTCTTTGATATGTAGGCTCCGACAGAGGCAGCTGCAATAAGGCTCAACACCGCTGCTGCAAGAACAGACAGGATGGAGGTCAGGTACGCCGTTTGGGATTCTGCAATGGAGCTGTTTGCCAGCTTTATATTTTTATCTATCAGTGATTGAAGATCTTTATTTACCAGATTGATCCCTGAATGAAAGGAAGGAGCAAGATTCATGGCATCAACATAATTGTTGCTGCCTAAATAGGTTCCCAAACGGGCCATGATCTCATCAGTATTCGCAAGATGCTCGTTCATGGATTCATAAAGTCCCATGTCAGGAATCCCATCGCCGCTTCCTTCATATGCCTCAAAAAGCAGTTGATTTTCTCCCTTTAGTTTTTGTATCTCCTCCAGCCGTTTTTTCGTCTGAAGGATATCCTTCTCATAAAGCATTAAGATGTAATAATCGTTCACCTTCATCAAATTCTTCTGTATTTCGAATAAATAGGTAGCAGGGATAAAATGGCTTTGATAGATATCTTTCGTACTTGCATTTGTGCTGTTAACACCTACGATCCCAAAGATTCCAGACACAAGTGTAAAAAGTCCTATCAAGATAAATGCGGAAATTAATTTCTTTCGAATGCCTATTTGATTCAATAGAATACCTTCTTTCTTTTCGTCATTGCGGTCTTGTCCTTATCATTGTAACTTGTGATTGTAAAAGAGAGGTTAATTCATTGTTAAAACATGGTAAAGTTATTTGTCTGAAAATTTAAAAAACAATATTGCAAAGTGTTATGCATTGTGCTAATATTTATCAATAGTAAAGGAACAGCAAAGGTGCTGTACAGGTATTTTTCTAGAGAATACCTGTACGGCATTTTTTTTTCAGCAGTATTAACCTGCGGAAAAAGAAACGCTTACATTTTTAAGTTTGGAGGTTAATAGGTATGGACTATGCAAGCAATACATTTTTAATTATTTGTGCAGCGATGGTGTTCATTATGACGCCGGGATTAGCTTTTTTTTACGGGGGTCTTGGCAGACGCAAAAATGTTGTAAACAACATGTTTAACTCTATGTTTATTCTCGGAGTTGGAATGATTCTTTGGTGGGCTTTTGGCTGGAACTTTGCATTCGGGGCTGATGGTGGGCCAGTGATTTCCGCAGGATTTACAAACTTATTCCATAACGGAATTACAGGCAGTGATACGTTTACTGAGGGAGGTGTGTCTACATTTACATTTTCTGCATTTCAGATGATGTTTGCTCTTATTACCCCGGCGATTATCACAGGCTCTGTAGCAGGAAGAATGAAGGTTAATGCTTTGATTCCCTTTATTGCAATCTGGTCTCTCCTCGTTTATTATCCCTTGGCCCATATGGTATGGGGCGGCGGCTTCCTGGCCAGTGGGCTTGGTTCGATTGACTTCGCAGGCGGTAATGTTGTACATATTGCATCCGGTACAACGGGACTGGTTCTCGCAATACTTCTGGGCAAAAGAGTGGGCTATGAAAAGCAGGAGTATCGGGTTCACAACATTCCGTTTGTAGTCATCGGCGCAGGCCTCCTGTGGTTTGGCTGGGACGCATTTAATGCCGGTTCGGCAGGTGCAGCTGATGGTCTTGCGGCTCACGCCTTAATGACAACAAATCTTTCAGCGGCAACAGCACTTGTTTCCTGGATGATTATCGACATGATCATCAACAAAAAGCCTACTGTGGTTGGAGCTTGCACCGGATTGGTTGCCGGTCTTGTTGGAATCACCCCTGCAGCCGGTTTTGTACCTCTTTGGGCAGCATTTCTTATTGGACTTTTGGTTTCTCCCGTATGCTACTTTGGTATCAAATTGATCAAAAAAGTGCTTAAAATTGATGATGCTCTCGACGCATTTGGTTGCCACGGAATTGGAGGTATTTTCGGTGGTCTCATGACTGGTTTATTCCATGATGGTTCTATCGATGGTTGGGGAGCGGCTAACGGTTTATTCTTCGGCGGCGATCTTCTCTGGAGGCAGGCGGTCGCAATCCTTATTACAATCGTAGTAGTAGTTGTCGGCACTCTTATCTCATCCGGTATTGTGCGTATGTTCACAAAGCTCCGTGTTGATAAGAAGGATGAACTGATTGGACTTGATATCACGCAGCACGGTGAACACGCATATCCTGCATTTCACGGGCTTGATTAAATAGAAAAGGAGGAATTGTTCTATGATTAAGATAGAAGCTATTGTTCGCGAGGAAAAGCTTGAAGATGTCAAGGAAGCCTTAAACGAAGTTGAAGTAACCGGCATTACTGTTTTTCAGGTTTCAGGCTGCGGTACTCAAAAGGGCTATACTGAAATTGTACGCGGTCAAGAGGTAGAGTTCATGCTCCGCCCAAAGGTGAAATTTGAAATTGTCGTCTCCAACGAAGAGTGGGAACAGAAAGCCATCACAGCAATTCAAAAAGCAGCCTACACTGGAAATGCAGGTGACGGAAAAATATTCAGCTACGACCTGCGTTCTGTAATGCGTATCCGCACGATGGAAACCGGCACTGACGCAATTAATTAATATAATTATTACACAGCGCCATCTGCGAAGTAGCCATTATGGAACATCATATTATTCGGGTCTGTAAAGAATTTTGGAGAAACCTCTTGGTTGATGCAGAATATGGATTGAGACTGGAAAACAGGACAACTGAAAAATAGGAATTTAAAAACCTCCTATGGTAGAATCAAACATCGAATCTATCAGAGGAGGTTTTTAATATGGCAAGTAGGAATGAAAGTTTTTCTTGCTTTACATTCTATCGGATGCTGCTTCACAGATTCTCCGCATACGACGGCCAGCTACGAGAACACCCAAAATGATGATTCCGATCAAAGCATACTTTATCTCCTGACGAAGGAAGAAATGATGCAATAGAGGTTCCTCAGTAATCATATTCCCTGCGGTGTATGCAATCACAGCTGCTCCAAAATCGATAATAATAGGGAACTTTTCCATAAGGCGGATGATCAGTGTACTGCCGAAGACCATGATTGGAATACTGATTGCAAGCCCGATGACTACCATTACATAACTTCCATGGGAGGCTCCGGCGATGGCTAAGATATTATCAATCCCCATAACTGCATCTGCTACAATAATTGTAACCACTGCAGAAAGCAACGAATCATAGCATTTTACATCATCATGATTCTGAGGCTTTGCAAGCAGCTTATAGGCAATCCAAATCAAAAGAGCACCGCCGCCCAACATAAGGCCTTTCAACTGCAGTAACCATACGATGACAAGCGTTGCAAGCACTCTTATGACAATAGCCCCTGCAGTTCCAAGGCAGATCGCTTTGAGCTGCATATGTTTCGGCAGATTCCTGCAGGCAAGACCAATGACAATGGCATTATCTCCTGCAAGAACCAAGTCAATCATAACGATAGACAAAATACCGGTAAGAAATTGAGTAATAGATAATCCTAGAATTTCCATAGTAGTAGATACCTTTCTAAATCGATGAGTAAATTTATTGACTTTAATGTTTTGTATATTGTATTCATTATACCATGATGGGGTTTTTGCAGTAAACAGAAATCCTCCTTCGACGGTAAAGATATTTCAAAAAACAGGCAGCTTCTTCTCACTGCCTGTTTTTCCCCATTACAGACTCCTTTTTTATTGTCAATCCACCTATAGGTCTATCTCTATTTCCTAATATCTCGAATGATATCTTCCGGAATTACAAATTCTGGACTGCCGGATGCTCCAGGAGCGATCTCGTACTTATCGAAGCAGATTACAAGCAAACCATCTTCATTGATGTAGAAATTCTGATCCTGACGAATGCTTTCAAAGGAACCCATCTCCGGATCATCGACCCAGAACATATTCAAATCCGCTTCGTTTTGCCGCTTCATTTCGCCTACCAAATAGCTGTTCAGCACACTAACATAGTCAGCACCATCTTTAAAAAGTGATTTCAGCGTGATCAGTTTACCTGATGCTTTATCAATGGTATAAAATTTATGAGTAGTTGAAGAAGAGCCCACCGTATTCACCAAATAGATATCGATGGCCAGTATTTTATCATTGTCCGTTCTGATCTCATACCCGGAGTCGATCCCATAATGAATCTCGGAATCAGGGAACTCTTCTTTTAATTCCTTCACATCCTTCTCAAAAGCCGCAATTACCGAATCGGCATATTCTTTAAAGTCATTATTCAGTTTCTCTTCTAACTCTTTATCTAAAAGGCCTTCGATATGCGGTGTGACAATATCCGCATGAAAGCCCTTATCTTCTACTGCATACCGACCAAATGTCAATACTCTGACGATCCCGCTCATTCCCGGCATGTCCGCCATGGTCGCCGCCAGTGACTGGCTTACATTCAAAGATACTATGAGCAGCACAGCAATACAAGCTGCGAGTCCTGCTGTCCTTCTTCGAAGAGTAAAATGTTTATTCCCTTGCTTGTTCATAGTTTCAGCAACTCTAGCTTTCAATTCCTCAGACGCATTTAATCTCATATATTCTTCCTTCATAAATTCCAATTTTTTTTTCATAACGATCCCCCCATATCACTGCGAAGCAACTGTAAAGCCTTATATAATCTGGTTTTCACCGTATTTAGGTTTTCATTCAAAACGTAGGCGATGTCAGTGAGAGCCATACCTTCAAAATACCGAAGTACGATAATGCTCTTATATTTTGTATCCAACCTTTTGATCATTTCCTCAAAATTCAAATCAGCATATGGTTCTCCCTGATCCTTCAGCTCTTCCATATCCTTTGGATCCAGATAGACAATTCTGCTCCGTTTCTTAAGATAGGTCATTGCGGTATTCACGACAATCCGATAAAACCATGTTCCTAAATACTCAGTTTTTTTCAGTGAACCTAGCGCTTTCAGCGCTTTGATGACACTCTCATTTACCACGTCCTCGGCATCCCCCTGATCCTTTGTGATCGTATAAGCAAACCGATATATGCTGTCAATGTTTTCCGTTATGTAGTTCTCAAACAGCTCTTTTCTTGACATTGTATTACCTCCTTGTAATGATTAGACAAACCGGTCTGCTAAAAAGTTTTTACCAATGCAAAATATTTAAACTACATAAAATGGAAGGACTGCAGCAAATTTTTGTTTTGCTGCAGTCTTCTGTTTTCCTTATATAATAATTTTTAGCTCCGTTCCATCCTTAGCCTTGATATCTACCATAGTCAGTCCTTTATATTGACTTAGAACGTCGAAGCCCTTGCTCAGTTCTTTAAAATCAATACTGTCGTAGTAGATCCGCTGGTTCTCTGGAACATATTTTCTTGCTGCACTGACACCAATCCCTCCGATTCCCAGTGCCGCCTTTACAAGCCAAAGGGGTGCAGGAATCATATATCGCCGTCCTTCCCCTTCCTTGAGATAAATCTTCACTCCCAGTATTCCTTTCCGTGTTATTCTTAATTCATGGTGACCCTACCATAAATCGTACGAGACCCTTTTCAGCAGTGCATCAGAATCCTTTCTAACCATTCTTAAGGGGCCCTTTGAGCAATCTATTACGGGTTTTCTTTTGATCAATCAATGCTGATTTCCACAAACTCACCCTTCGATGTTTTCACATCAACAATCTTTCCCTCCAAGCCGGAATCGATGGCCTCCATAATCATTTTGATATCGATTCCTTCCTGTTCTGATACTCCCGGTATCTTGACATTGTTGATGGCATTTCCGATGGACTTCAGAAAATTGACAGGAATGTTCACATTCACCGTGTCCGCTTCTCCTCCTAAAACCTTAATGCGCAGCATTTTATCCCTTCTGTCTGCCACAATTAAGGACTGACTTTCGCTGCTTCCATTCACTGCTTCTATTAATTCGGTCGCTTTGTCAGCATCGATCTTACCCTCTTCCACCATTTTTAAGATTCTCTTTACATCCTCTTTCATTTTAATTTCACTCCTTATTAATATTTGTTTTCTTTCATCATCGCTAGCGCCGCATCCGCTGTTATTTCTCCCTTTTCCAGCAGATCAATAATTTCATTCTGATTGACGGCAGGCTTTTTCGAAACCGGATAGCCCAATGCGCCGATCACTTCATCCAGTTTTGACCGAACCGTCGGATAAGATATTCCAAGCTCACGCTCCACATCCTTGATATTCCCTCTGCACATCACAAAGATTTCCATGAAGTTCAGCTGCTCCGCACTGAGATATTCAAACTTGGAAAGTTCAAATTCATTTTCTATGGCAGTACCGCATTGATTGCATTTCAGTTTGATCGCTTTTAGCTTAGAACTGCAAACAGGGCATTTTCCGATAACTTTGTAGGACATATTTCTCACGCTCCTTTTCCATAAATCAACAATATCACTATTATTGAAATAAAGCAATAGGTATTTTCAATAATATTAGCATTTTTATTAATATTATTAATGTTTAAATTAATTATATTAATAATTCTTAATTATTCACTTAGATTATCTATGCCAACCACTTAACTTTTTATAGTCCAAGTCAGCAGATTCCCTCCACGCCTCCGTTGAAAGCGATTTTTCCAACTACCACTGTAAAATAAAAAAGCCGCATGAAGACAACCGGATCAATTCACCGGAAGATTTCAAAACGGCATAATAATTCATTTATCGATTCAAGCTGTGCTGATATTCTATTCTTTTTACCGCGACTTTTCCAGAACGGACTCCGGCCATTTATCGCGGACCTGCGCTTCTCCCTGATAGTAGTCAACTTGATCTCCGGTCTGATAAACCTCCTGTTCCGGCAAGATATTGATTTTTCCGGAATCCGGATATTCGCAAACGTCTAGACCGGAAACAGTACGCAGGTCAAGATATCGACATGGCTCAGCTGTGTGATTATACAGCTGATGCGCTCCATCCGGTCCCATCTCAAAAAATATCACATCACCCTCATGCACTTCAAAAAACTCCGTGGGAGTTCGCAGCACAGCACACCCTGAAAGTATTACAAAGAGTTCTTCTGAATTGCGATGAAAGTGATAGGGAAAGGAGAACCTCCCGGCTTCAAGCATGCGAATATCATATTTCATATGCTTTTCCGCTCCAGATTGTTTCTTTCCAGTCAGTAGAGCAAATTCGGAAATTGCAGATTCTTTCGCCGCATACTCAAGCTCATTATGCTTTATAATCACTGCCATAGTAATCCCCCCATCAGTTTTCTCATATCATCAGCCATCGGTCTATTGTAAGCCAGTAAGCCAAACAATTCCGTATTCGCTTCAATCAACCCAGCATCATTTGGTCCAGGTCAGTCACCTTGTAAGAGTTCCAACAATTTTTTAGCTGTATTGGAATTTCTGATGGTCACATCCTGATAAGCACGGGTGCCTACAATCTTTGACCATCTTGTTCGGGAAAAGGTTTTGACAGGCGCTGACCAGAAAATCAGAGCTCCATAGAAGCCAACCTTTTCATACTCTGGTTTAATTGCTCCGATCTCTTTCACGATGCCTTCCCCGGTAGCAGGTGGTATAACGAAGAGTACGTTATGTTTCACTTCCGGTTCATCACCCCACCAATCGGGGGCATGGGCCATGGCCACCTGAAAGTCGTCTTCGCAAATTACCATGGTTCTGATGGGAAATCCAAACTCATTCTTCAGGGTTTCCTCACAGAACAAAATCAGCTCTGTCATCACTTGCTTTTCACCACTGAAAAGAACGTTTCCGCTATTGATATAGGTTATCACATTTGAAAACCCCATGCGTTCAAAACAAGCTTTCAGATCTTTCATAGCAACTTTATTATTGCCGCCTACATTGATGCCCCTCAGCAATGCAATATACCTCATAACATCCTCCTTTTTTGATGCTTCCGGTACACCTTCTCTACTACGTCCCTTGTGTTACCGGAACCGCGAGACGGCAGGAACATGCAGCAGCCAGTTTTTGAGCATGCCGCCCCAGCTATTTCCAAGTGTTATTGCTCATCGTACAATTTTCAAATGTAACAGCCTTTTTATTGCTCGTGAGCAAATCGCTTTTGTTTCCTTTCATGATCGTATTTCGTACGGTAAGCGAACTGCCGGCTCCTGTCATATCTTCCCCCACATTAAAAAAGCTTACATTTTCCCAATCGGGGTCAGTTTTTCTGGAATTATCTTCAAAGCGGCAATCTTCTATTAACACATCTGCGCTCTCAGATAATTCAAAGAAGCTCCAGAGGAAATTGTTATTATTCTTGAACGCACTGTTCCGAAACGTAACGCTTTCCGATCGTGCAATGTAGACAATATTGCTGTAAGCTTCATGATCCCGGATCAGGGAATCTTGAAACAAAACATTTTGGGAATCATGGATTTCAATTGCTCTCAGTGAACAATGGTTAATATCCAGATCGTATCCGTAGAAGCCGTTGGTGTTCTGCAATGTTACCCCAATGCTGCCGCAGCCGTAAAGCTCTGAATTGCTCACAGAAATGTCACTGCAGCCGTCAAAGAGCAGCACCCCAGCATCGCATTCATATTCTGACGGTGTATGACCTGCTTTGATATTCTTAATTGTAATGCCTTTGCAATTTATAAAATTCATCACCTGGGCATACCGAGAGTCTACAACAAATTCCGTCTTACCGGACTCCGCCCCCTCAATCGTAAGATTATTGATATTTGAAATCATCAGACCCCTTCCCTCATCTGCAGCTGAAAGATTGTAAACCCCCGGCTTTAATACAATCTTTTTATTGGAACCGATCTCCTTGAGGAATTCTTCCGCAGTGCTAACCGTAACAACAGGTCTCATCGTTTCTGGGATCCATCCGATATAAACCCGATTGCTGTTTCCATCCCATGCAATATCCTTCCCTAATGCCGCAGCCAAACCTCTGACCGGCAAGTACGTTGTTCCATTGTAGAGGAACGCTTCCGTTGGATTTCCCTTGACATCTGTGGTTTCAACCTCGGCACCATCCACATAAATCTTGATATTGCGGTAAGCGACGGTTATTGCCTTGCCTGCTGTTTCGGCAAATACCGTGAAAGACATACCAAAAATAAGCGATGTGGCCAGCACACCGCAAAGAAACCCTTTCCATTCTTTTTTCATTTCTTTCCCCTTCCCTTTTGTGTTGTGATAGCTTCTGATCAGACTTCCTCTACCATCCGATACCCCACTCCGACCTCGGTTACAATATATTTCGGTTCAGCTGGGTTTTCTTCCAGCTTTCTTCTGATGTTGGCCATATTCACCCGTAGGGTTTGGATTTCATTGGTATATGGTCCCCAGATTTCTCTGATGATATTGTCATAGGTCAGTACTTTCCCCATATTTTGAGAGAGCAGCAGTATGATCCGATATTCGATGGGAGTCAGGTGTACCTCTCTGCCTTTCATTGTAACAAGTCTCTTTTCGATATCGATTTCGAGTTCACCTAATGATATTCTATCTCTTCGTGATGCTCCTGTAAATGGTTTTTGGCTGTGGCGCAGTGCCGTTCTGATTCGAGCCAGCAACTCTGAAGTGCCGAAGGGCTTTGTGATATAGTCATCAGCGCCCAGATCCAGTGCCTCGACTTTCTCCCTTTCATGTCCTCTGGCAGATACGATAATAATGGGGATGCCGGACCATTCCCGAAGGCTTTTTAAGACGTCAATTCCGTCCATATCTGGCAGTCCAAGATCAAGCAAAATCAGGTCAGGACAATGGGAAGCAGCCAGTGAGACCGCGGTTTTTCCCGTTTCAGCCTTGATTAGATGGTATTGATTTGCTGACAATACAGCTGCTATGAAGTTGCAGATGGACGCATCGTCCTCAACGATTAAGATCAAAGGATTATGATTCATCTTGTGCTCCCTCCAAGGGCAGAAGAAAACGGAACACTGCCCCCCCAGCCTCTCTGTTGGCTGCTTCCATTTTACCTCCGTGGGCTTTTATAATGGATCTGCAGATGGATAAACCAATTCCCATTCCCCTTGAAGAATCAGTACTGTGTCCATTGTCTGGCAGCCTTGTAACAAATAAATTACCGAGATCACCTTCAGAGATGCCCTTACCAAAATCCCGAACCTCAAATACAGCAAACTGGCCTTTGGAGAAGACCTCCAGTTCAACGGTGGTTTCCACCGAAGAATACTTAATCGCGTTTTCCAAAAGATTGATCAATACCTGCTCAATCAACATCCCATCCATAGGTACCATCAACAGTTCATCGGGAACTTTTACTGTTATTTTCCGATCTGAAATGCGTTTCCTTACATGGCTGACCGCTTCTGCTGCTATTTCTTCTACAGCCTCCGGCGATTTAGCAACATTCATCGTTCCTTCGTTAATTCTCGTGACAGAAAGAAGATTCTCCACCATACGGATCAACCATTGCGAATCCTCTTTTATATTGGAAAGGAGCTGGTCATGGGTTACTTGATCCAGAGTTTCCCCTGCTTCTAATATGACGGAGGATGCGCCCAAAATTCCGGTGAGCGGCGTCCGGATGTCATGCGAAATTGCCCGCAGCAGGTTACTTCTCATCTTTTCTGTTTCCGAATCTAAAAGGATTCGCCTTTGTTCGTCAGATAGAAATTGTCTCTCAAGAGCCATGGCTACCTGGGATACAAGCATTCTTAAAAGCATAATACTGTTCTGATCCAGCTTCCCGTTTGCGCAGGATATTCCGACAACACCAAGGGGCTTGCCCTGTGAGAGGATCGGCATATAGTGCGCCCCTGCATTCATCAGTGTTTCCGTTCCGGCTCCTGCTTTCTTCTTATTGAGATAAACCCAATGGGCAGCTTCTCGTTCTTCCTCTCGCCGCAATTGTGCAGTATACGGGTCTGTCGATGATTCCATGTAATACCCCGATGCTGGATTCACAGGATCCTCTGTATAAATTACTACGGCACGATCGAAAATCTGAGTAATGTATTCACTTGTCAATTTCACGATGCTTTCCAGTCCTCTTGTCTGCAGCAGTTTCTTGTTTATTTCATAAAGAAGCTTTGTTCGATGCTCCCGTTCCGCGGAGATCTTCACCTGTGTCTTAATTTGCATTGTTAGCGTACTAATCAGAAATGCTGCAATGAACATAATCATGAACGTAACTGGATATTCAGGCTGAAGCGCTGCAAACGTATAATAGGGTATGGTAAAAAAGAAATTAAACAGCAGGACGCTCAGAAATGAAGCTGTCATACCGTAAAAGTACCCGTTTGTGATTCTGGAGATAATCATCACAGATAAAATGTATACGGTAATAACATTCTGATCATCATAGATAAAAG
Organism: Clostridiales bacterium; assembly: GCA_015243575.1. Classification (NCBI taxonomy): domain Bacteria; kingdom Bacillati; phylum Bacillota; class Clostridia; order Peptostreptococcales; family Anaerovoracaceae; genus Anoxybacterium; species Anoxybacterium hadale. Next base: position 739,332 of record CP042469.1, on the reverse strand, counting down.
TGTTAATACCCTTGGAAAGCAGTGTTGCAAGGGCCAATATACCCAATGTTTTCATGGTATCACCCCATGACAATACAATATTTTCCGTAAGCTTTAGTTTTCTCAGCTTTCGATGCTTCATCGGAAAACTTTCCGGTATGATATGAAGTTCCACATTGGGCAGCAGAGCAAAAAGTTCATCCTCCAGCTCTCTTTCAAACAGTCTCTTTATGCTTCTTTGATTTCTGACCTTTCCAATCACGATGTTTGAGATCCCAGAAACCCTTGCATACTCTGCTATGACAGCAGCAGCGTCGTGCCCGTTCAGCCTTACTGTTTCGGAGCCAAGTTTTTTGGCAAGATCGAGCTGATCCTGCACCTCATTTTCATGATTTCTTCTCAGAGAATCTACATGAACAGTCGTCCATGATGCATGAAAAACGTCTGCTGCCTTTGCTGTCCACCGGATTGAATTGGGCGAAGGCACCCCATCACTTATCACAACCAGAAACTTTGTTCTGACAAGAGAATCCCTCGTCGGTACACCTCTCTGATTATCATTGCTGAGCCGGTCTGCAGCCTTTCGCATGGTAAGCTCTCTCAGGAGGCGCAGATTTTCTTTCGTGAAAATATATTTCATCGTATTTCCAGATTTAGCATGGCGGGAGATTTTGCCTTCCTCCAACCGCTTCATTAATTCCTCTGGTGCAAAATCAATGGTTTCAATCATATCAGCCTGATCAAAAATATAATCAGGAATGGTTTTCCCGGGGCTGACCTTAATGATACTCTGAACAATACTGCTCAAGCCTTCTATATTCTGTATATTCAACGTCGTGTAGACATCGATACCTGCATTCAGGAGTTCTTCAATGTCCTGATACCGTTTCAGATTTCTCATTTCAGGCGGGTTTGTATAAGCCAGATCATCAACCAGTATCAACTCTGGTTTTCGTTCCAGCGCTGCATCCACGTCAAACTCCCTGCGCTGCAATTTGCCGTGTGAAATGCTCTTTAAAGGAAGAATCGGTAACCTTTCAAGAAGGCTGAGGGTTTCCTGGCCTGATCCCTGGTCAACGAAGCCCACGACAGTATCAACACCGCTCTTCAGCTTCTCAGTTCCATTGTCAAGCATTGAGTAGGTTTTCCCCACGCCAGCAGCATATCCGAGGAATATTTTCAGTCTCCCTTTTTTTCTGACCCCTATGGGGTTCTGTTTCTTCTCCCAATCCATTATCATCACCGCCTGAGAGTATTCTACTTGATCTGCTGTTAAAATCAATGGGTTTTGGAAACTCTTTATACTTTCTTAATGCCCTGATCGGTTTTCTTTATACTATTTTAATCTACAATCAATTATCGTTATTGTTAAGAACAATATTTTTATTTTGAAATCACTGATGGAGGGAATTCACTGCCTTGAAAATGGCAGTGACAGAATTATGATAGAAAAATTAAGAAAGATTATCTTGGGAAAACCATTGAAAACATCTGATTTACACGGTGAAAAGCTAGGGATCCTTTGGGGACTTCCCATTCTCTCCTCGGACGCCATCTCTTCTGTTGCTTATGCCGGACAGGAGATGCTTCTCGTGTTGATTCCCATGATAGGGGTGGCTGCTTACGGAAAAATGTCACTCTTATCAGGCTGTATCATCGGCCTTTTATTGGTTTTGATGCTCTCCTACAGACAGACCATTGACAGTTACCCCAATGGAGGCGGTGCCTTTATGGTTTCCAAGGAAAATTTAGGAAATACAGCCGGAATGGTAGCCGGTGCCGCCTTGGCAGCGGACTACATCTTAACGGTGGCAGTCAGCGTTTCATCTGGCGTTGAGCAGATTACTTCCGCTTTCGGAGGGCTTCAGCCTTACCGTGTGATGATTGCGTCAGCACTGGTCATCCTACTGATGATCGGGAATCTGCGCGGCATCCGAGAATCTTCCAAAGTATTTGGAGTTCCAGCGTATGCCTTTATTTTAGGCATTCTAATTCTGATCATCGGAGGTGCCATCAAACTGCAGAACGGATATATTCCCAAAGAACCAAATTTTGAAAAACCCCTGGGAGCCATAAGTCTGCTGATCATGCTGAAAGCATTTGCCAGTGGTTGTACCGCTCTCACGGGAGTGGAAGCAGTGAGCAACGCAGTGCCCAACTTTAAAGATCCATCCACAAAATATGCTAAGACTGTATTGCTCATCCTATCAATGATCATTTTACTGCTGTTTGGAGGAACTTCGGTTATTGCCAATTATTATCACGTGATCCCCAGTGAGGAAGGGGCTATGTTGATCCTCATCGCAGAAGAGATTTTCGGTCACAATTTTTTCTTTTACTACATCACCACTACCACCTTTGTGATTTTGATCCTGGCTGCAAATACAGCTTATACAGGGTTCCCCATGTTAATCGCTGTCATGGCAAAAGAAAAATACGCACCGCAGCAGCTTAGCATGAGAGGTGACAAGCTCAGCTATGATAACGGCATACTGCTCCTTTCTGCAGTCTCAGCACTGCTGATTATAGGCTTTCAAGCAAACGTGACTTCATTGATTGGCCTGTACGCCGTAGGCGTTTTTATCTCCTTCACGTTGTCCCAAAGCGGGATGTTTATAAAATGGAGACGAGAGCGAAGCAAGAATTGGCACTTCAAAGCTGCAATTAACGGATTCGGTGCCCTGCTCACTGCAACGGTTGTGGTGATTATTTCCATTGCAAAATTTGAGGAAGGTTCCTGGATCATCCTCATTCTCATACCCATCCTGGTATTTCTTCAAATGAAAGTTTACGTACACTATGTTGCAGTGAAAGAACAACTTAAGATCAAGGGAAGCGAATACGAAACCGCCGATCTATCAAAGCTGGAATATCATAACAAGATCATTGTCCCCATCGAAAGTGTCAATGTTGCCAGTGTGCGCGCGCTGAGATATGCGAAAACGATCTGCGAGGAGGTAACTGCATTTACCGTGGTGATGAGCGAGGAGGAAGGAAAAATAATCCTGGAGAAGTACAACAAGCTGAACACTGACATCCCACTGGTTATTAAACTCTCGCCCTACAGAAAAGTGGTTGAACCTCTGATTCGCTTCATTGAATCTGCTGAGTACGACCATACCCCCGGTGATATGATTACGGTGCTGCTTTCAAGTTTTGTCGTGAGAAAATGGTGGCATGCACTGCTTCATGGAAATACACGAAAGTATATTGAAAAAAAATTGCTGAAGCATAAGCATATCGTTGTTAGCAATATGCCGCTTCAGCTGAAGGATGATCATTACTTTCAGAAGCATCTAGCCAGCAAAAGGTAGTTTAAATCTCCGCTTTTTGGAAACTTCAATAAAAAACACCCCAACGTTCGTGCTCATTAGGGAGCATATCAGGTTCAAACGTTGGGGTGTTTTTACACTATCTGTCAGTCAGCATCAGAGCCTGAAGTTCAGGTTCATCCCCTGCAAGACCGATGGCATAAATGGTATACATCATGCTCGGCTCAAAGGTCACATCCGGTACAGTAAGTACGACATCAGGGCTTCCGGCAACTCTGACTTGAAGCGTATATGTTCTGGGTGGAGCCGGAATATAGGGGGTTCGTTGTGTAAATGCCACGTCACTGAAAAGCAGCCTCCCGGTGGGGAGTGTCACATCAACAGCCGGTGCGTTGGGAGAAAGGTGTACGAATCGAACCATTGGGGTGCCTGCTTCCATAACCAAATCCGAATCAGGAATGGCCAGAAGCTGCAAATTGTCCATGGTTCCAATGGCAGCAACTGTTGCGTTTGCATTCTCTTCCAAAGTGAGCGTGTTGCTCAATACAGGATTTTCTTGTGTGCCCGCAGCATAGACGGTTATGATGTAATCCCCAGGAGCCGCAGCAATATAATCCGTGCTTTCACCAAAAGCCAGATCGGCTGCGATCAGATCATCATTGGCATACACATCTACATTGGGAGCATCGGGAACTGCATGCAGAACGCGGATATAACCCGTTGTGGGCGTTCTGTGGAATTGCATCCCATAGTCGTCGTTTGTGTTAGAATACATTCTATCACCTCCACATATGATATTTAATTTTTATGATCCTTAATAACATATGCGGTATTTATGGATATGTTCCTATTCAGGTGAGTTGATCCTTGTCTAGAAGTTCTCACCTGTTTCTAATCCTTTGATCCCTCTAAACCAATGAAATTCCAGCTATTGCAGCCCCATGTCTTCAGCGACTTTCTTCAAGTGCAAGATCTCGGTCTTGTCTTTAAATTTCAGTATAACAAGGTCTTCCTCCGTAAAGGGATCCACAGATCCATCCTCCTTAAAATGCTGTATTCCATGGGAAAACTGGTTTGGATATTGTCCCTGATCATCAAGTATGCTGCTGTAGCACTCTCTAAAGGAGAATGCCGAATTGGGAAAGCTGCTTCGATCTCTCCAGGGAGTGAGCACCATACCGTTGGTCAATTCAAAATTAATACGAAGCGCACCATCTTCGACAGCATAGGAGATCTTCATATCTTTGGAATCCACCATCCATCCGATTGCGAAGAAATAAAAATAGCAGATCGCAGCAAAGGCACAGACCGCAAGCGTAATCAAAACAGACTGAAAAATTCTACGATTTAATTTCTTAAATGGCCTTATTGCAGTCTTTACCTCATCCGAATTCAACTTCGAGCGATCAGGTTGAAGTTCTCCTCTCATCTGTTCACATACGGCAGCACAATTGGGGCACGTCTTAAAATGCTCCTCCACTTCATGGTTGCTTTCATCACTTGTCAGACCGTCTATATAGCTTGGAATTAAATCTTGTATAATTTCACACTTCATTTTTTATGTCCTTTCACAATTCTCTGTTTTGCACGATAAAAAGTGACTCTCGCCCAGTTTTCATTTTTTTCAAATATTTCTCCGATTTCACGGAAGCTAAACGCTCCTGTAATGCGAAGTAAAATGACCTCCTTTGATGTCACATCCAAAACGTGAACTGCTTTGAAGAGTTCCATTTTCTCCATTGAAAGTCCTGTTTGCTCTTCAGGTGTCAGGTCATCTGAAACGAAATGATCCTCCAAAAGCACTGTCCCTTTTCGTTTCCTCCGATCCAGCTCCTGATACCACAGATGTTTTGCAATCTGACAGAGCCACGTTGAAATCTTGCAGCTGCCATCATACCTTTTGGATGACTTTATCGCCTGAAAAACGGTTTCTTGGGTAAGCTCCTCTGCAAGGTTCGCGTCACTGCAAAGACTCATGAGATATTTATAAATGATTTGGGCGTATTCCTGATAGATATCCTCTGTTTCAAACATATACGACCCTCCTTCACTGCATAAATCCAATCTAACAAAATTTCGTTACAAAAAATAAAAAGAAAAAGTGTGAATAAGGAATCAAAGATTCCTCTTCACACATTTCAATCTCAAAAAGATACGCTAGTACCGTTCTAAAAACTATGATACGCTGGTTATCCGGCCTGTATTGCCAGCATGACAGCCCAGACTACAATGGGCATCGTAATGACGGACAGAAAATTGGTCAGCACTACACCCTTGCTGGCAAGTTGATCATCAAGCCCGTAGTTCATCGCAAATGCTCCCGCCGTCAAAGCAGCTGGTGTACCCAGCAGGATTGCCGGGATCGCAATCAAATACTGATTTAAATGAAACAGCGGAAGAATGAGCAGCACCGCAGCAGGCAGCAGGATCAGCCTCAGGAAACTGACGACCCAAATGTCAACAGGCCGAATAAGCTCTCGAAAAGGAATCTGAGCAAGACTGATTCCGGTAACGATTAGTGCCAGCGGAATCGTCATATCACTGACCATCTGCATAGGCCTCAGAATCACATAAGGCAGCGTCAACTGGAAGGAAAACATAGCAAACCCTATGATTGTTGCAATTAGACCGGGATTCAGGAGGCTTTTCCAAACGTCTTTCAATGCCCCTTTTTGCAAAATAGCAATCCCGTAAGAAAACATTAGGAAAATATAAAACATGTTGAAGACTGCAGCATAAAATACGCCCACACCCCCATAGATTGCATTCACCACCGGAAATCCCATAAAGGAACAGTTTCCAAAGACAAAAATCCACTTTAGAACAGCAGACTTCTCATGAGGCTTATTGGTTTTTCGTCCCCACCATTCAGCAAAAAACAAAATAACAGCATAAGCAACAATGGAAATTCCGATTAGGATCAAACTGTTGTGCATTAGCTCTTTTGTAAACTCTCGATTCATTGATACGATGATCAATAAAGGAAATGTAATTTTTATGACAAGAGTACTCATCATCTGGGAAGACTGTTTGTTAAACAGCTTGATCTTATAGCAGACAAAGCCCAGCAGCATTAGAAGAATTAGTGCAATAATTTCATTGATAACATTAAAGTAGTTCATTGTAGCCTTTCTTTGCTTACCGCGGGATCTGAAGGGTTCCGCAGGTTTTTCTTATCGTGATGTGAATGTAACAATTATTTTTATTTGGCAATTTTTCAGCCCAAAGTTCCGTTTTTTAGATTTGAATCGTGAGTAAATCCTCACTCTTATCTTTCATGAAGTTGCAGGAATCATATACACCCTGGTTGTAAAATTCAGGCGCCAGCTCCTCAATGATAAAATCAAGAAATAGGGCCGCAGCTAAATCCCCCAGTTCTTCATCTCTTTCGTTCAGATAATAGCGCTTTATTTCCGTAATCATATGATCCTTCGTTTCTTTGGATAATTTAATCCTTTGTTGATTCTTCTTCATCGTTTTCCTCCATGTCCTCCAGGTTAAACTGAGCGAGGGGTTCTCCTTTATATTTTATGATTAATACAGCATCCAAAGCACGATCCAGAAGCTCCTTCTTCTGCTCTTCAGAAAGGGCGATACGTTCATTCAAACTCGAGGTTTCATATGGCTGGAGATCATATGAGAATATGATTTCACACTCCTCCTCAGAGTTGAAAAAATCACCTTTCGTCATTATCCCAAAACCCGCATCAGACACTCCGTCAACCCCATTGTTAGGATGACCGGTAATTTGGTTCATGATACTGCTTAGCCGGTCTCCAGGGACCATTTGTAGATCGACCATTCCCATACGGTAAAAATCTCCAGTCTGGGATTTTGCTGCATTTTTGATCATAAACTCGTAAAATAATTCCTCAGGAGCCTGTTCTGTGCTGCCTTCTTCACTGTTAGTGAGCCAACCGGCGGAAATACGGGTATTTACCTTAACCAATTGTAAATCTGGTTTTACAAGATTAAGTTCGCTGAAATAATAGCTTGGAACCTGAATCCCTGATAATTGTTTCTTAAGAATCTCTAAGAAATCGATCTTATGAACGATTTCTCTAACCCGCTGCAGTTGTATCTGCTGTATTCGATCATCCGATTCAACCGTCACTGTTGCGTAAGCGTTATCTGCACCATCTCCTGCAGGGCTTCCGTAAATTGTCATTGCTTGATAGAAATTTTCTGGCTTTGCCAGAAATCCTACAAGTTCTGATTTGGAAGACGACTTGCCTCCACCCAAGCGAAACACCGTTTTTTCCAGTGGTTCATCATAGTTTTGTTCTTCATAACCGCCACTGCCAAAGCTGTCCTTGTAACTGATCTTCATATTTTTAACTTCTGCTAGCTCCGCGAGGTCTTTCTTAAAGGTTACAGTAATCAGATTTGATTTCGACCTCTTAGCATATTGTTTTCCGTTTTCTTCCGGAAACGTAGTGGTAAAGGTGATCCGATAATCCACATCCCACTCATCGTTTTCTCCCTTGAGCAAATAATTGCGCTCACTGGAAACGTCATGAGAACATCCCATCAACAGAATTCCTGTCAGGCACAAAGAAAAAGCCAGAATAAAGGCTCGGGCCATGTTCATCATAAGCATACCCTTCCTTTCAGATTCGATAGAACACATTTTTTCTTCTTATGGCTTCCTTGATATGAGACCCTTCATTAATATGTACGAGCTGGTGCCTTGTTATGGGCATCAGTATAATACCGGCAACATCCTTCTTCCCCCAAAAATCCAGCAGCCAGATGCTTTCGGGATGCTCGGTTACCCCTTGTACATCCCGTATCCTTGCAAGATCTTCACGCTTGATTTTTCTCTTCATATCCTCGGCTTTAAGGTTTTTCAAGATTTCTTGCGTCTTTGCACCGACAGCAATCCGATATTCTTTTAATATCACCGGATCGATACTTTTGCTGAATTCCATGATCTCATCATCAGTCATTGCGTTTCCAGTATCTGTTACCTGCGTATGCAGACGAGATAACCACCGCGAATTCAGAACCTGTTCCGATTCGTTGACCAATAGATTCATTGTTAGATCTTCAATCCTGGTTATGTGCCAGATATCCCATGCAATGGTTACATCTTTCTCCGTCGGCATAATGGCAAATTCATTCCGCTCCAGACCATCCCACAACTGATCCATCAGCGTCTCTTCGCATTTACTCATTTCTGCAAAATGTACTGACTGATGCATGTTGAGAAAAAGCTCCTGTGCATCAGGATACCGCTCCGGCTTTCGTATGATCTCTTTCAGCTGTTTTTGTTTTACATTCCATTCAGACGTAATACTCATTGATCTCTCCCATTCTGTTGGCCGAATCTTGAAGTTTCCCAAAGCGTATTTGGATTATTCTTTTTCGCTTACCGAATTGAACCATTTATTTTGCCCAGTTCATTGCAAGCTCCACTTCACCGGTATTTTCATCAACTTGTACCTTGACAACATCAAAGCCTTCCCTCACATAGAACTCAACTGCCCTTATATTCTTTTTGTATACATGTAATGATAATTCAGAATGACTTTCCATCACATAGTTAAGCAGTGCTTTTCCGATCCCTTTGGATTGACCGTCTGCTTTTACAAAGATTCCGGCAATGTACTGGTCCATTAGTCCTATAAATCCTTGAACGATATGGTTCTGCTCATAGACAAATACCTCTGAATCAGGCAGCATTTCCTTAACAAGTTCAAAATTGCCTTCCCAGTAACTTCGTTCTATAAAATCATGGGCTTTTACGTTGGTTTCAAGCCAGATGTTCATCACGAGATCTGTTTCATTTTGTTCGACTTTTCTGATCATTTTTGCTCGCCTTCCATCCCATCGAGCTTCTCGTCGTTAAGAGAAGGAAGCCCAATCCTTTGCTTTCTTTCATTCAAGTTCAGATACAGGATCGTTGGGGCAATTCCATAAATGGGGGCAGTCAGCACTTGAAAGACCATTTGAATCACAACCAGTAAAATCGCTGTAGCAAGTCCAAAATTGCTTTCTGACACTTGAACCAAGCTCTGAGAAAGTAGTATGATAACTCCTTCCGCTACAATCAGCACAGTTAGAACTTGCCAGAAATTACCCTTTACCAACAGCTTGCTGTTTTTGAACTCACGATTCGTTCCAAGAAGGATTGCTTCAGGAATAGCCATAGAATATCTAGCGGCAAGAAATACCAGTGGTATCGCTAACAGAACGATCACTCCATATTTTATAGCAGTATTGTGGATCAGCTCATAAGATATACCGATTCCTATAGCGGGAAGGATCAAAATTAAGCCATAGAGGAGTGAAACTGCAAAATACGTTCCGGCCAAACCTTTTGTTTGGTGATAGGATTCCTTCACGGTCCGTTTCCTTCCTTCAAATAGATCTCTTGTCAGAAGAATGATCCCCGCATTCGCTCGAAATAAATAGTAAAGCGATGCCAGCGATAAAAGAAACAAAATGATTGCTGCAGGAAGCGAATAGAATACGATTACTTCCGTCGCAGCCATCCCAAGCAGTGAAATTATTGTAAGCAATGACAGCACCAAAAACTGGCGCCATCCAGCCCTATAGGCGAAAATTATTTGCTTTAGCACGGTACCGATTTTCAATTTCTGCCCAGTGTTGAGCAGCTGTTCCTCATCACTAAAAGTCCCTTTGTTTTCGTTATCATAGTTCACGATAATTTTCCCCCTTAATCTAATCCGAATACCATATTATACCATATATTATTTCAATTTGTTACCGCATTTTCTGCAATAATGATCCGTATCATCGTATATGGCCTCGCAGTTCAGACATCTCTTTGCCATGCTGAGTCTTGCATTCTGTGCCAGTTCGTAGGAGATGATACCTGTCGGGACAGCCAAAACACCATATGCTGTTATCATCAGCACACTTGCCAGAAACTTTCCAAAGCCTGTCTGGGGAGAGATATCCCCATAGCCAACCGTGGAAATTGTCACGATAGCCCAATACATGGATTCAGGAATGCTTGCGTACCCGTTTTCGGGGCCTTCAACTACATACATCAGTGTTCCGACTATGGTAACAATTGAAAAAATTGCAATGATAAATACGACAATCTTTGGCCCGCTGGCTTGTAGGGAACGAAGCAGCAATCTGGATTCTCCAACATAACGAAACATTCTAAGTATCCGGAAGATTCGCAATAAGCGGAAGATCCTGACTGAAATGAGGTAATTCGCAGCCGGAAGGAAAAATCCAATGAACACCGGCAGAATCGCCATCAAGTCAATAATACCGAAAAAACTCCTAATATATCTGAGTCTTCGGTTTGAACAAAAGATACGAAGAACATACTCGATCGAAAAGCAGGTGAAGAAAAAGATATCTCCATATGCCATGATCGTACCATATTGTTCTTGAAGCTCCGGAACACTAGCTGCCATAAGAAGCATGCTGCTGCAGGCAATTGCAATAATCAGTACAATATCAAAGGCCTTACCAGCTGGCGTTGCTGATTCAAAAATGATGTCATGCAGTTTATCTTTCCATTTGTCTATCTTACTCATAAATCCCCATGCGTTTCTTCAAGGCTGTTTTCACGGACATTTTCCGGTTTAGCCTGCTTCGTTTAAAATTAAGTTCTTATAGTTATAGCCTGTTAATTCAAATCCTCAGGAGCAGCTGCCGGTCAAAAGTATTGTAATCAAAAAAATAATAGATTTCTGCTCAGTCCCCAATCCCTGCCACTGGGGATAGAATAGATTTAAATGTTTCTCTATCATTGGACTCCCCTTTCAGTATTTTGTTCTATGCTCTTCTCTTTTTGATCATCTCTTGAATCTGGCTTACTAATTCGGAAGAATTATGAATCTTATACCCTCCCCTGTCAGCACTGTCGTATACAACATTGACACTGCCAAGTGAAATATGTTTCAAATCACCGTGATCAAAATACCCGATGTCGATATCGCCTACTGCTGCTTGATAAGGTGCAAAATCATATGGCAACCTACTTCGTTTATAGTTACTCAGAATTTGTGCCAGTATCTCACAATCGATATGATCAGTGAAATCCTGGTCTTCATATTTACTGTTCAGTACACTCACCCGTTGGATCTGCACTTCGGCCATATCTTTTGCAATAGGAGCAGTAGTTGAGAAATAGAGAATGCTTACAATGATGATGAAAAGGGTGATTCCGGCTATTCCTAGTTTTTTCTTCATTGAGTCGACCTCCTTATTGCCTGCTAAAGATATGATCAGCGGTTCTTAAATTTACCTAAAAGGGTTGCCTGTTGTAAAATATGCCCCTCCATTTGATTCAAAAGATCCCGCTTTCTGCTTTTGGGACTCAAATCTATTTTACAATCCAATACATAAACAGTAAACACATATGTATGAAAGGCATTCAACGGTGGTTTCGGGCCTTTATACCTATTTCTGCCGTAAGCAATTCCCTGTATGGCCCCGCCCAGGCTGTCCACAGTTGCACCCCGCGGTATGCCTTCCTTAATAATCTCTTGTACAGGAATATTCCAGATCACCCAGTGGTTATAGTTTGGAAATAACGGATGGGACGCATCATCACACGTTATGGCGATGGACTCTGCATGATCAACGATGCCCTCCAATTCAAAATCCGGCGATAAATCCTCCCCGCGGGCAGTGTATCTGATTGGTATAAGGCCGCCTTCTTCAAAGGCGTTGCTCTTAACGGTCAATGGTTGCATGTTTGTTGTCCTCCGTGGAAATTCTATAACCATACAGCCCAGTCCCCAAAATCAAAAGTTCCGCTGCCATGATGCAGCTGCCCTCCAGCTTGGAGGTTGCGGAAAGCATCACGCATCCGGCTCAGGATTTCTGGCTGAATATCCAGCGTGTGATGTGCCGGGAAAACGCGTTTCACCGGCAATGCAGAAATCCTCTCCAAAGAAACGAGATAAGCCTTTGGATCTGTGGATGGATAGTATGCAAACAAGGTGTCTTTATAGACCAAATCACCTGTAAAAATATAACCTCGTTGCTCTTCCCAAAAGCACATATGTCCCGGGGAATGTCCAGGTGTGTGGAGAATCTGAATGCGGCGGTTCCCAAGGTCAATTACTTCACAATCTTGCAGTACCTTTGTCGGCGTCCCCTGAAAGAATTCATAACGGTTGACATCATAGCCTTCCGGAAGGTCGCAGCGGTCAACGACCATATCTTTGATCTGTTCCATGGTAAGAGGGAACTCACCGCTGAGCCAATTGAGTTCATCCTTATGCGCATAAAAATCCGGGAAATATTTGTGGCCTCCGACATGATCCCAATGAATATGTGTGGCGATGGCCGTAATCGGCTTGTCTGCCAGTTTCTTCACTTCATCATGAATGTTACAGATTCCGAGTCCAGTATCAATCAGCAGGCTGCGCTCAGAGCCGTTCAGAAGGTAACAGTGCGTTTCTTCCCAATGCCGGTATTCGCTGATGATGTATGTATCCGCGTCAATGCGGTCTATTGTAAACCAATCATGCATATATTGATTCCTTTCCAATAATTGTACAGTTATTTTATATTCGGCTTTCGCTTGATCCGCAGAAGCTTTTCCATATCAGAAAACAGAGAGGTATCTGTCAACTCAAACATCACCCATTTTCCATCGTGATAGGTTGTAGCATCATCATAGATTTTCTGCACCTCCAGAGAATAATCACTCCTGGCTTCTTCAAATTTTTCCCGTTCCTCTTTTCCAAAAATGATCATGAAGCCGAAAACATTTTCTTTCGCATATAAAGCACATAAGGTTTTTCCGCCTCTTCGATATTTATATTCATACGTCCACTTCTTGCCGCCATGATTCCAAAAACGGTCCATCTCATACCTTGATTCAATCCGTTCACACAGCGCGTTCCAAACATCAAATAATGGTTGTCCTATCAAACAAACCATCTCTTCCTTTGTCGGTGCTTTTTCCAGCATGATCGATTCCCCCTTAACCTCTTTTGAATTCTCTCTTGATAAAACAATCGTTTTCATAAGCCAATAAATGGAATTGATTAGTCTTGTAAATGCTTTCTATTTTTCCATGATTCTAACAGAACGGATCATCATTACGATCTTTGTTCCAGATATATTCAATACCCGTCGAGATCCTTTCCGCAGCCTCCATTCCTATTATATCACCAATAAATCCCAAAGTCATATCTATGCCGGCGGATACCCCTGATGAAGTGTAGTATTTACCGTCGGCAACCCATCTTGCTTTTCTGATCCATTGAACCTCTTGATCCAGATTCGCAACCCAATCGAACGCCATCTTATTGGTGGTAGCTTTTCTGTTCTTAAGCAGACCAGTCCTTGCCAATAAAGCCGCACCAGTACAAACAGTCAGCACAAATTGGGCACGGTTTGAGATCTGTTTTAGTATCTGAATGAAAGCTTGATTGTTCACTTCACTTCTGGTTCCAATGCCGCCTGGTATAAGCAGAACATCCAGTTCATTCAGTCCATTAAGTTCAGTAATTGGAAGAGTCTGCACTTTGACATTTTGACTGCTCGTTACAAGGCCCCCATGTTCTGAATAGAATTCAATACGATAGTGCTGATTCAGTTTGCCCATTACTTCTACCGGTCCAAAAACATCCAAGGTTTCAAAATCATGAAATAAAATTACACAAAAGTTCTTCACTGATATCACTCCCTCAACGAATTTTCTAATCTATTATACAGCACTCTTATGCCAAATTAGAAAAGGCCATCTACCATGAGCACAGCCAAATTCAGGATAGAATTCTCCTGATACAGATCAACGTCTAAAAGTGCTTATACCTCGTATAACGCACCGAATTTATCATTGAGATACGCGATAAAGTATTTCGCGCTCAGCTCCTCACCAGTAACTTTTTTGATTAATTCCGCAGGCTTTAAGGTTGCACCATACTGATGAACGTTTTCCTTTAACCATTTGGTAATCGATGCAAAGTCTCCGCTGCAGATTTTTTGATTCCAATCCGGAACTTCCTCTTTCAGCTTATTGAAAATTTGAGATCCATACAGGTTGCCAAGGGCATAGGTTGGAAAATATCCGAAATCTCCGCCGGACCAATGAACATCCTGCAAGATTCCTTCCGCATCGTTTTCCGGCGTTACACCCAGATACTCCTTATATTTTTCATTCCAAAGCCTCGGAACGTCATCAATGTCAACCTCACCATCAATCAGGAGCTTTTCCATTTCATATCGAATGATGACATGTAGGCTATACGTTAATTCATCTGCATCAATCCTGATTAAAGATGACTCCACGCAGTTGATTGCCCGATAAAACGACATCAGTTCAACTCCATTGAGCTCTGGATAGGCATTCTGAAATTCCGGGTAGAAATAGCTCCAAAACGCCTTGCTCTTTCCAAGAATATTCTCATAAAACCGTGATTGAGATTCGTGCATGCCCATGGATGCTCCGGAAGCTAAAGAAGTTCCTGTAAGTTCGTCCGAAACATTTTGTTCGTAGATTCCATGGCCGCCTTCGTGGATCATTGAAAAGATGGCTGGTCTGAAATCAGAAGGATCGTATTTTGTGGTTATCCTGACGTCCTTGTTCCCGAAGTTGGTCGTAAAGGGATGCTCCGATTCATCGATTCTTCCTCTTTTTTCATAGTCATACCCGATTTTACCTAAAATGGATTCCCCTAGCTTTCTCTGGCTTTCAACCGAGTAATTCCCTTTCAAGAAAGCATCGTCGGTTTTGATCTTTGAATTATTAATTCTTTGAAGCAACGAAACCAGTGATTCTCTCAATTCTCCAAAGACAACATCAAGCCGTTCTGTCGTCATTCCCGGTTCATAGAGATCCAAAAGGCCGTCGTACTTATTACCCACAAACCCCCAGTATTCGGAGAACTTTTTATTATACGCAATCATTTTAGCAAGATGAGGCTTGAAAATTGAGAAGTCCTTTTTCTTTTTGGCTTCCTCCCATGCACTTTGAGAGAGTGCCTTATCGATTTCATACTGAACGTATTCCGGCTCGGGAATTTTCATTGCGTGGTCATACTCTTTTCTGATATTTTCTACCATGGCCTTTGTCAAATCATCTAAATCATCCTTACCATGAAAATAATCAATGAACGCTTTCATGGTTTCTGAGGTTGTAAGCTTGTAGCTCTCGCCTGATAAGTATCCCATCATTTCGCTTCTGTATTCTATTGCTTCTTTCGGCATATAAATAGCGCTGTCCCAGTGCAATAACGCAATTGTACTGCTAAGATACTCTATTTTTTTTAAATATTCTTTTAGTTCTTCAATCTTTGTAATTGTTTCTTGATTCATTTTTGACCCTGCATGATTATTGTAAAGCCAATAATCATCCTATCCTTTCTTTTTTTATCGCGTAGTTTATCCTATGTAACCTGTGATGATATTGATGGGCTATCCAACAATCGCAAAGGTTGCCAGTGCAGTGTTCGTAAGTAATCCATTGCTTTTCAATCTGCATTCGCCAGAAACTGTGATCAGAGTTCGCCCTAAAGAGGTTGCTTTTGCAGTTATCATAATGGTGTCATCCTTTGGAATTGGCTTGATATAGTTTAAGGATATATTGATAGAAACAGTGGATTTTCCGCCGGAAAGATGTGAGGCAAAAATACCGAGTGCCTCATCAAAAGCGGCAGCGATGAACCCCGCATGCATCGTATCATGCTCATTCAGTTGATATTTCTGCACAGGAAAGCCTAGTGTAATCGTTTGTTCCGTTTTGTTAAAGTCCACCAGTTCTGGGTTCATCAGCTTGCTTACACGGCTATTCTCCTTAAATGTACAAATGAGTTCCCTAACGTCCTGTTCAAAATTTTCTTGTTCTAATATATCGTTTAATCTACTCATTCAAGTTACCTCCTTATAGAATATAGTATTATCCGCTATAACGCATGAGTATTAATGTTTTACCAGCAGTAGTACAACCGCAAAATACAGTGCACAGGTGACCACTACGATTCCCGTATTGATCAAGATCAATACCAATTTTGATTTTCCTTTTAAATTGAAACTTGTCAATGTATCATTTTGCAGTAGCAGCCTTAGTACAAAGATGCTGATGATGATACCGATTATAATCGGAATATTATTCACTTTCGCCGCTGACAGCGACATTTCATAAAAGCCAGCGATTGAATCACCATATAACAAAACAACTCCTAGTATAATGCATTCAATGATACTCTTATAAAGTAGGTATAGAAAACTGCTTGTGATCCCATACCAAGCGAAGGGCCTCTCTCGAAGAAATTCGACCCCGAGATATATGATACAAACATAAGGTAGTAACATCATGATCGATATCGCATTAATTAAAATCTTCGGCTCAATTCCAACCACAGCAATGATAAACATCAATATTTTGATAGCCGAATATAAAACTTGAAGCCCTACTACAATTGACAGCAGATGCTCTTTGATGAGAAATCTCAGCCCCATCTCTGTCTTGCCGGTTGCTGATTCATCAATGTTCAATAATGTTTGTATGTATTTTTCAATCTTGTGATCATCAAGCCTTCGGACCTCCTCATTAACTTCTTCCTGAACGTCTGCCAAAAGAGAGATGCAATCACTGCATTCATCACAGTATTCAAAAAAATCACTGAACCAAACGGTCTGAACCCACTCGGCAAATTTCTCCTCTGTAATATTCTTTAACTGATAATTTTCTAGTACCGCGATTATATGGCGAGGTAAGATTCGGACTTTTTGCTCTTGATGATCCTGATCGTCGGAAATATCGATGTCATTACAGCATAACTCTGATTTCGAGATCTTAAGATCTCGAAACATCTCTAATCGCTGGCAGTGCTAGGAATTATAAGTAAATTTCCATCAAAGCGATTAACGTGACGACCGCTATAGATATGTTTTTCGAAACGTCTGCTTGTAGTGTGCGCCACTTTTCCAGTAAATAATTAGCACAATCAGAAATGATAAGGTTTGAGCGATTGAAATTCGAATCACTTGCAACTCATCCATACCGGAGGAGGTTACGACATGCAGAAGATTAATCACCGTGTTGTTCGTAAAATGGTCAGCCATAGACATCCATACAGAGCCGGTAATTTTCGTTAGTAAACAAAATTTCACTCCCGCTATTCCTGTTGTTAAAATCAACAGGAGTGCAGATAGTACCGTCCCGGCAACACTCATTTCTCCATCCAAAAGGCTTCTAATTGGAGCGGCGATATGCCAAATTCCAAAAAGGACGGATGACAAAATAGTCGCTTTTATAAATGGATATTTTATTTCTGCAAGCTTAACAAATAGTCCACGAAAAATACCTTCTTCCATAATTACATTGATGATGTTTCCTGCAATGCAAATTACAAAAAACATGAGACTGCTTTGGATCGCTCGATTGCCTTCAATAGAGTAGCTCGTCAAAAAGATCTGAAAGGAGGGGCTGTCACCCTTTAGAAGTATAAAGTATTCTATTCCATAAGAGATACTGAATACCGCGACACCAAGCAATAAACCATATAGTATTTTTTTCCCAATGGCCCTGTTAACAAAACCTGTTTCAGACCACTTGAAAGAGAAGTACCGAAAACAACTGCCAGCACAATGATACCAGTGAGTTTATGTAAGAATGCTTCACCGAAAATTGTTTGATCAGTACGAATAAAGAAATATTCAATCGCCCTGAACAAAAAACATATGATGTAAACAATAGCGATTAATTTTATTGGATTTCCTAGTTTGTTTTCTACCATCTAATTCTCCTAAAAGATTAATAATGTAACTGCTCTGCTAATATAGCTGATGAAAAAGATTATTCGATCAAGCGATGATCACAGTTTTCAGGGACTAACAGCAGACTGAATGTGAACCAATTTTTACTGGAAGGCAGAACAGCGAGGAAGCCCGGTTACAGGCTTCCCTATTGTTCACAATAAATAGCTGATTAAAGCCATAGCTGGTCAGCTTCTCCATTCATGATCTGTTGCAGATGCTGCTGCACCTTATCGAAGGGCCAGTCCCACCACTGAAGCTGCAGTAATTTCATGATGACATCATCATCAAAGCGCTTCTTGATTGTTTTCGCTGGAACACCACCTACAATTGTATAGGGTGGGATATCCTTTGTTACAACTGCTCTTGATCCTACAATTGCACCATCACCAATCCGAACACCAGACAGGATCACCGCTTCATAGCCGATCCAAACATCATTGCCGATTACAATATCACCTTTGTTATCCCATGCAGAAGTGATGTTTTTCTTATCGAGATTCCACTCTTCAAAGAATATCGGAAAAGGGTAGGTGGAAAGTGATTTAAGCGTGTGATTTGCACTGGAGAAGAGGAACTTTGCTCCACATGCAATGGAACAGAACTTTCCTATTAATAACTTGTCATTATTGACAGGGTACTGATATAGTACGTTATTCTTTTCAAATAGCACCGGATCTAAAACAAAATCATGATAAATGGTATAATCACCAACAACGATATTGGGATTCGAAATTACACTTTTTAGATATACTGTTTCGAAATCATTCGTTCTCGGATATATTTTTTCTGGAATAGTCATAAAATCCTCCTATTTTATTTTTTATTTAACTATTCCAGTAACTACAATGCATCTTTTCACCTTATCACCCCTTGGTATTGTTATTTATTAGCATCTTTGATCGTATCTAGTGGTACCTTGATTTTCTTAGAATTCCCTTCCAATACACACTGAAAAAGGGAGGCTTGTTATGTGAGTAAACCATGTAGTTGGCGCTACTTTCTATGAATTATTCTTAACATATGCGGCTGTGGTTTTACTAACAACCAAATGGCCCAGCGCGAATGAAAGCACCGCAATAGTCATTGTCAATGACCTCATGGCAAGAGCTGTGAAAGCAAAGTACATTATTGGGCTGAATGCCATGGGAATGGGGATTCCAAAAATCGGTGTAAAAAGGAGCCTAAAATCATTACCGCATTTAAAATACCTGAACCAGCAATAGTAGTAAAAGCACAGCGTTATAATCATTCCCACCAATGCAATTTTGCCCGTAACCCCCGAAAAGCTTAAGCCAAACAGCAACGGAATTGCCATGATCCCCCCCTGTCCTAGTTTTTCAAGCAACTGAAACAGCATATGGGGTTTCTCTATATTGCCTTTTGGCAGATTATTCGGAGGGAAAACGACAAACATTAGATTTGGCAATACCGCCAGTATGGAGATAATTAAACCTTCTAAATGAAATCCTAGCATTGATATCCTCTACCTCATAGATTCGCTGATGGTAAGCTTAAAGGTCCGATGATATATCAGCATTCCCTTCAGGCTGTGGACTTATAGTACCAACAAGTAAAAACATTTTTCCTTCCTTTCTTATAGCAAGGAGCTTGGAGAATCAGGAATCACAATCGCTAAAATGACATAGGTTAATATGCCCACTCCAGTAATAATAAAAAACAACCGTACTACAGTGGCACTCCATCCAAAGTGATCTGCAATCCCGCCGCAGACTCCTGCGATTACCCGATCATTGCGACTTCTACACAACATCCCAGATTGACTTCCTTGGTAATAATTGTTCCTGTTGTTTCGTGACCATCTTATCGCAAGAACGATAAATATGATGGGTATCACACTTAAGATTAGTAAAGGTGAAATTGTTGTTAACATGTAAGTCCTCCCCCCTGTTCCCTTCCCTTTTTTCTATTAATGTCTAACCGCTCTTCCCTGTCCATCGTCTGTTTCTGAATAAGCTATCTCTTTAATTCTACCACATCAGGTAGAAAATGGGGATTATCATATAAGAAATGGAACTGCTTTCCAAACAAAGACCAAATACAGCGTGACTAGATAGGCTGAGAACCATAGTGAATTTAGAATCAAGCCAATCATTGGAAGTTTCCTTTTCTCATGATTGTTTCTTTTAATTATCTGTAGAATTGCTAATAATATTGCAATAATAGATATAATGGGGATGCAAAACCATATTACAACAAGTCTTTCGAACATCGCTGCAGCCTCTTGATACACCAAGCTATAATAATAAATGGCAGGCAGCGCAACAATCTGGATGATTAACCCATACAAAAACATAAAGATAGTTGCCGCATTTGAATCAACTATTTTATTAATTCTTAGTCTCATTTTCTCCCCCTCATTCCCTATGTCTTTCAAGATAAAGAAAACGTAATTTAGTTCATAGAATCCATATCACTTCGTAGAAACAATATCAACTATCACAAGCTCTGGAGGATTGAAAACTCTAGGAATGCTGGCTGTCGTCTTCGAAAGTCCACGGCTCACTATAAAGGTTTTCTCATTAAACTCGTATGCTCCGCCCGCATATTTGGGGAAATAGCCCTGATTGGGTGCGAAGAAGCCATTTACAATTCCAGGTAGCCTCCATAGACCACCATGTGCATGGCCGGATAAAATCAAATCAAAATCATGTTGCAGATAAGTGTCAATATACTCAGGGCGATGCGCCATGAAAATCGTAAATAAGGTAGAGTCAGTTTGGCTTTCAGCATCTGCTATCTGCTGAATAAAATTATCCTCTCCGATTTCTGCATCGTCAACTCCGCAAATATTGAGTGCCTGTTGGTTTATGGTAATGGTTTCGCTTTGTCCCTCAAGGACAATAACACCATATCCCTCAATCATTTTTTTTATATCATCAATCTTGCCGCTCCAATATTCATGATTTCCCGAGACATAGTAACATGGATATTTTTCTGCCGACGATTTAAGGACAATAACTGCATTTTCCTGCGGCAAATTATCGTCTACAATGTCTCCACCAAACAATATAAGATCGGGCTGCTGATCATCAATACAACGAAGAAGCGTCCTTTGCTCCTCGCCATAGTACCAGCTATGTAAATCTGCAACAAAAGCAACGCGAACATTATTTTGGATCTCATTGCTTTCAATTTCGTAATATCTGACAGTCAATCTATCATTCAAAGCAAAAACAATTAAAAATACTAAGGCAGATACTATTGTTGCAAATATAATCAGTCTTTTTCTTTTTCTAATACTCGCACGCCACAATACATAACCCTCTCTTTACTTTTTTACAATTCGTAATCCCTGAGGAGCTCCTTATGTTTCCTGGGTTCTTAATTAAAACTAGCTATCGGTCGTTTACTGATGTCAAGTTTCAAACGCAATTCCAAGAATCTTGCCCCTTCAATTGGATTATATACATACTGTTCAATATCATAAAATCCAAACGATAGATACATTTCTTGTGCTTTTTCATAGTTGGAAGGGTATCGAGCCTCATATAACTGTAGTTTAACTTTCTGGCTTCTTCAATGATCAATAAAATAAGCTTTTTACCAATCCCTAACCCTCTATATTCGTCGAGAACATATAGCCTTTTCATTTCACATATGCTATCAGAAATCTTACGCAGAGCAATACATCCTGCTCTTTTACCATCAACCAATGCTAATACTAAAGCCCCATCGGGTAATCCATATTGTCCTGGTAATGTCTTAAATTCCCTCTCAAAATTTTGAAAAGCAAGGTCTATTTCTAATGACTGGGCATACTCTAAAAAAAGCTGTTTAATTTCTTCAATCATATATGCACCAGTAATATACTTGAACTCAATAATGTGTTCTTTTTCACCTGATTTCATAATATTCCCTCTTATAAATATTCCTAAAACGAAGCTAATTGGCTTTGTTCCTATTTCCTGAATGAACGTTCCGTTCATCACATATTGAAGGCGAAACCTGCAGACGATGACTAACCACTCTTCAATATCAAAGGTCTCTGGTTTAATTCTCTCGCTTGAAACATAGCCTAACGTTGGTTCTGCTTATAAAATGGGCATCTCTCTTTGATACATTCCTTATTTCGATGATGGTATTTGCAGATGATCTGTGATTCTGTATCCATTGAAATTCCTAAAGCCTCTTTAGTAAAATCTATCGCGGTCATCACAGCTAATATCGAATTTCGTTTACAACATCTTGGCCCTCCACAATCCGCAATGGCACTTAATGATTTTGATGTCATCCTGTTTGGTAAAGCCCAAACCTTTTCATTTAGCGGTGTAGAACCAGTGACAATACTCATAAAGATTCCGGAGCCAACTGCAGCACCACAATTTCCCCAATATCCGCAAATTCCGCCCGGAACATTTTTCCCACGTTCAATCGCTTCCTTGATACTCTCCTCAAGATTTATCTTTCCCCCACAATTCTTATAAGCAGTTAACAATGTACAAGCGACCAAAACATGATGCTCAGGTCCATGCATAGCCACCGGCTTGAAATCCATTAAATGCTCTAGAATATCGAGGGGGCTTGTTGCTGATGACGTGGTGCAAAAAGATCCAATCAAATCATTAACATCTTTACCGTGACATTGATCACATACATAGTGTCCATTTTCACATACCACATAGGATTGGAATGTGCCGTTACATAGTTCACATCTTTTTTCTTCGGCAATCTGCTTGTATATTAAGGGCCTGCCGCAAATCAAACAGTTCTCTCTATTCTCCACAATATTGTCCTTGCTTTCTTACCCTCCTTTGACAAGGGCGGGTATTATTTATTTCAATATTACGATAACGAAATTATAATATCCCTTACCATTCTGACCTTTAGCCGCAGCATCCGGATGAGTTACACTACCTTTTAATGTAGACAGTATATGGAGCATCCATGTGATACCCTAATTTTTCTGCTAATGCAACAGAATGTAAATCGTGTGCATCCCAACTCGGATAGAATTCGCGCTGTAAGCACTCTAAAATCAGTCTTGCGCTGCAGGCTGCTGCAAGTCCCTTTCGCCTGAATTCCGGTTTTGTATCAACTTCGATCTCGATTCCGCCGTTATAAACCGTATAGGAGGAAGCACCGGAAACTGGCTTTCCCTGATGGATCACAGCAACGCCGATACCTCTTTTCCGATAATCATGATAGTCTGCAAATTGTGAACAGAGATCTTTTGACCAATCCTCCTGGATTATGTAGTCGTAGATTTCCTGGTCAATCAATTTAAGAGTATACTTTTCATCCACCAAAGTTGCATATTCAGCTAGTTTTTCAGCGTCAAAAACATCCGGTTCCTTTTTAATTGCATATCGCAGGACTTTTTCTACACGGTCTCCCCAAATAAATTCAATCAATTCGCACCATTCTAGATTTCGGGGGACAATAATCGGCGCTGCAGCCTGTTTCACAAGGTCAGCGTTAGGCATTCCCGCATAGAAGCAAAAATCTCCAACCACTATCTGAGCTGCAGTTGGATTTTCATTATGATCTGCAATGGCATACCCCATGCATCCCTGCAAGCATGACCAGATTAACGTTTCCTTCCATTCCGAAAAGAATGGAGCAATTTTTAGTAGATCTACCATCATCAAGCGAGCCCTTTCGTCCAATCTAAGTAATCAAAAAAGCATTTTCATTATAATTTATAATCACTGTCTCTTAAGGATGGCTTTGTTTTACCTCTCACTTTGCCAAAAACGTAACCGCTCATAAAGATAATAACCATAAGAAACAATCCAAATAGCTGCATTGACGTTACTGATATTAGTGAAATCGAGTTTGCCTGGGATTCGAATATAATCGCAAATTTCGCCGTCAGTAAATTCGTGTTTGCAACGAAATACTGGGATACCCCTGCAATGAGCATATTTCTGTTGTCATCATTGCAGCCCCAAAATTGCCAAAAGTATGCGATCAGGCTAATTAGTCCTATACCGTTGCCAATTATTGTTGCTTGGATAATATTCCAAGCGATTTTGGAATATTTACTTCCCAGATAAAACCAAAAGAACAGAGTAACGCATGGGATGAGATAGTAAAGCAACAACCCCAATCCCGGTATCAATAATGTAAGATTCAATATGTAGCCCGTAACTACAGGAACTAGCGACAAAAGTATTAGAATATTTTTTTTCATGTTGTTGTCCTCTAAGGTATGAGTTATTCTCATCAACATATAGGTTAATCGAGATAACCCTCATCAACAAGCATCTTGCCTGCAATTCGTACGGCATCCTCTATACATCCATCACAGCTCCGCAATACCGAACCGCCTGTCATGCCCTTTAACTCGCTGCAGAGGACAGAGCCATTGATATCCTTAAAAGCCTTGGATAGCTCCTTGACTTTACGATAAGTTACTTGCTTTGTTTTAGGACCGTCGATGCCAGCCCCATCCGTTGTCAATCCGGTCAGCATAAAAGCACCCGTCAAAGCGCCGCAGGTTCCCTGAAAATCTCCCATGCCTGCGCCAAAGCCCTCGGCAACCCGGAACAAAGTCTTTTCATCAAGCCCGATTACATCACTATACACACACACTACACATTGCGCGCAGTTATATCCTTTTTTATGAAGGCTGAGAGCCCGTTCTACCCTATCTTGCAGCATTTTAATTCTCCTTGTTTTTCTTGAGTATAAAGATTTATGATCACTTTAGCCAGCTTTAGCATAACTACGCTCATAATAGAACCTTGCCTTTTTGAAGTTTCATAATATGATAGCAGAGATAGTCACCATTATCAGTAAGTATTTTATGATAGCTGGTCTCCTGATACCCTCATTTACGATACATTGACTGAGCTGGAAAAGAAGCTGCTACCACTATTTCATCATAGCACGTAAAAAGCTCTTGTTCCATCTTTACAGCACCTTTGGGATAATAATTGGGAATATATAGACAGAATCGTTTCACTGACAAGTTCTTTTATAATATTAGTTTGTTCCAATTTTTCAAGAATTGCCTTCATAACAATACCTCAATATAAAACCAATAGAAGCCCAAATGCCGAGCCTCCTGAGTAAACCAGCATTCTTCACCATTAAATGATTTATCTCACTAATCAAACCAAATTTTGAGGTAATCCTGGCAAATATGCAGTTTAAACTCTGTAATCAAGATGTGCGTCAATCGCATTTTGCAGATCAGTTTTTTCAGGGAGATCTTTTCTAAACGTGCCCTCTAATACATAATATTTCATTTTCTTAGTCCTTTCTAATTTCTGTTTATTTTTAGCCTTATCCTGAGGTTGAATCTATAAAGGTAATAGCGTTGCATTAGCAACGCGTGAATGATTAGGTTAATTCTGTTCACTTTTGCAAGAAAAATTGGATATCTCTTCATTCTGAATTTCATAATTTTCAACTTCAATATAAAGTGGCAAGCGTTTTTTCATTTTCAGAAACAATTTAAAAGGATAGAATGTTAATAATCCTAAAATCGTTCCAAATATAACGCTTAATAGAGGGAAAACTATTAAGCCTAGAAGCCCCCCTACAAAACCTGTATATACATTTGCCCCAATATTTACATAAACAGGCCCGTTAAATATCCCAGCTATGAATCCTAAAATACCTATAAGAATACCGAGGCACATTGAAAACACGAAAAATAACTTCATGAATGAAGTAAATTTAATATTTTTAATTATTATTTTGTTCATAATTGATTTCCTTTCTGCAATAATAACCCGTTATTGTCCTTTTGGTATTATGGATCCCGTGACACCCACAGTTCTCTACGAATTCATTATTTTTGCTATAATGCGCAGCTGAATTTCGTGCTTATTTAAGTGCATTGGAGGATGAGCCAACAATTATCAAAATTTAACTTCAATAAATCCTCTGCCATTATGTAAAAATAAATTCTCCCAACATCTCCCCAGAGCATTTCATAATTCTCGGCTTCAATTGATTCAAGTTGAAATAGTAATTGCCATTTTGTGCAGTTTTCCTTATACTGTTGCAATTTGTCTACAGGAATCTCTGTGGTTGTTCCCGTATAAACACCATTTGAAGTTTCTTCACAGCTTAACAACATACCTCCCTGAATTAGATTAGCGTAACCAAGAAGCTTATTGATACTAACTTCATCGGATTCCGGAATAATCTTGTTCCTTGCTTCATCATATGCATCCCATTTATCATATCCGAACTCATTATGCCACTCAATAAATTCCTCAAAATCAGGAAGTTCATTCTTTGAAGAAAACACAATAGACATCTCTGGTAATTTATATTCTTCTATTAAATCCGAAGGAAAGTCTGTACTTTTTAGTTCTGATATGTTCCCCGGATAATAATAAACCCTTGAACTACCCTTATCATTCGGGTCAAAGCCCCAAGTCGTTGAAGCAAGCTCGTAAAAAAAATAAATCATACCTTTTGAAGGCAATAAATTGTCTTTATCAAATTTGTTAGCTTCTTCGCAATTTATATGAGCAAGAAAACTGAGTGGGCGTCTTTCAATTATGCCGTCATAGGATTCGCCTTTATAATAAAACCACTCAAAATCAGCTGGCAAATCTGGTTTACCACCTATTTTAGAACTTCCAACAGGACACCCCTTGTCAGTGTTTAATTCATAGGCAATTCTTATGCTAGATTTTTGCATCGGTTCGAGTAAACTTTCAAAATTCATGTTATCCTCCCTATTAGCGTTAATCCCTTTTGAATTTTGAACACATCCAGAAAGCATTATTAGGCTTAAAATAATCGTCAGTACTCTTAAATACTTATTCACGACTAATGTGCTCACCCCCATATACAATAAATTAAATCGATTACCTAATTATACAAAATTCCCAATGAGGTTTCATCACATTATGAAGATTAAGCGGGCAGATCCTCTTCCTCAGATTTGTTAATGTTCTACACTGGGCTGACATTCCAGTTATTGCTATAATACGAAGCTCAGACCTGTCGCTTTAATTAGTAAGTTAAGGTAACTGATTTACTACTTATCCTCAATTCGTTCTATGCCTTCATTTGCAAGAGTATTTGTTTCTTCAATCAATTTCTTCAGTTCTTCATTAGGTTCTAAATAACTGTCCATCGCGTAAAAGTTAAGTGGTGCCCACAGCTTGATAATTTTCATTAGGTTCTCTTTATGATAATCAATAGATTCCGGTGGAATTTTGTCATTTAAGAGCATTATATAGGTGTTTAAGGCAGAGTAATCAAGATAGCTTAATTTATTGTTCAAGTATCGGAATTCTCTTGTGTAATCCCCGTAAAGAAAATAGTCTCTGCATGGCCCATGAATGATATTATAAAACTCTTCGCTGCTTATCTGTTGACCCTCATATGTTTTAATTCCGTCTCTTAAATTTATTAATTGTTGTTGTGTTATGTTGAGATTTGAATAGGCACTGTATTCCAAGACATCATTTACCTTGTGTTTATAGTCCGAGCAAGTCTTCCAAAACCAATATCCACCGCTAAGAATAATTAATATTAAAACGACGATTACTATGTTTTTTGTTTGTGTTTTCATTAAAAAATCTCCTTTGCATTACGATATCAATGCCATATTGTTCAATCAGTTTCACTACTTATTAAAATTAAGCCGGCAGATCCGCATCCAGATTTATGGATACTGCGAAGCCTGCAGCTCTCTATAAACACTTAATTTTTGCTATAATGCGCAGCAGGAATTTGGCGTCCTATTTTTAATTTGTTTGTGAAATCAGATTAAGGAGGATGCTCATTTTAATTGAAATGCACCACTATCTCAGGAAAATCCTTTAAATATTCTGCCTCAATTGTAGGAACTATGTAGGTTGCATAATTCTTAAGTCCAAGCTCAATAGTCTCACTTGGCATAGCCACCTCACTTCGGTCTGTTACATCTACATAAAAAGCATAAAACGGCATAAAAACTTCATCATAACATTGTGTCTTGTACCCGATTACTGCTCCCACAATGTCGCTTTCGTTAATTGGTTCTTCCAGTGGCACAATGCTATAATACTGTCCCTCAAGAAGTAATTCTTTTGCTTCATTATAGGAAATCGTAGGATATTTACCCACAACTTCACCCGAAGACCACTTGTAACTATCCCAAGTAATGCTATAGAGAAAACCATTCTCAAAGTACAAACCAACAGAACTGAAACTATCATCAGCATCTACCAAGTTACAGTTGTAACTTCGTTTACCATTAAAAGTATAATCATGACTTATAAGTGGCGTAGGATTTTCAATTCCGCACAACTCCAAAAGCGGTTTTAGTTCTTCCGAAACATAATTGGAAGCTGTGATATACGACTCCCTACAGCCGTCAATTTCCATTGGCAATTTAAAAGACTTATTGAATTCCACACTTACATTTCCGTTGCCACTAACATAAATTTCTATTCCCTCACAATTAATACGCAAATAATTATTGTTATGGCCATTTTCTACTTCTATAATATTCTCACCTAAGCGATCAGCAACAGAATTTCCAAGTTCTAGCATATCATTCTCAGTCAAAGGTGCTAAAGGTACCCCGGCCCCATCTGTCACATATTTATTTTTATATACTGCCATAGTCTCAGGGATGCCGTCGGCCATAAAGAGATGCTCTCCAAGTATTTCCTTAATGTTATAAGCAAGTGGCCATGCCAAAACGTCACCTCCGCTTCCCATTGCAACCTCTATATTGCCGTTTTTTTCTTCTATTTTAGTATTATTATCTTCATTTGAACGATTACAAGCCCCCAAACTAATTATAAAAATGAATATCAACAAGGCTGCCAAAATCTTTTTCATAATACTCCTTTATCTTCAAGTTTCTCATCCATGCCATTTAGCGTTCATAACTGGTTAATTTCACATCATAATGAAGATTAAGCAGCCCGATCCGAAATCCCATTATTCCTGAAAAGAATTCCAAACAATATCAAAAGCACGATATATAACAACTGTGAGACGAAAAATACTATCAGTAAAATATTAGGTGTTACTCCCAGCTCCACTATATACGAGAAGATAGAAATCTGAGTGGTCACTCCTAATGCAATATTGAAAACACCAAGTAAAATTAAGTTGACTTTAAGTAGGCTTAATTTCTTATCTCGTTTTTCTCTAATAAATTGAACGTGGATTGTTAGAAAGCTAACGCCTTTAAGAGTAATAAATATAGATTTTAAAGTGGTTATTGAATATGTAATAAAGTCCGAATTAAAAAGCTGAATAATATTGATGAAGCTTTCAGCTATTTGAAATGCAATCAGGACAATTATCAGGAGATTCGAGATTCGTATCGCATACTTTTGGCTCAATACATACTTAAAATTGATCATTAGATATGGGAATATAAGGATTGAAAGCCAGACTAGTATCAATCCTGTATATTGAAACACCGATGAAACAATTAACAGCACATATAAAAAGCAAATTACTTCTGAAAGCTTGAAATTGATTATTCTATCCACATTACCTCCGTGTTGAACCCCATATCCCTAAATTCAAATTTAAAACCTTTCACTATGACTTCACCAATCTTTTAGCTTATACTTTTCCAGAATTTTTTCCATACTTATCTGAAGAAGAAAACAACCATTAAAACAACTAAAATTAAAAGCGAGGCAATAAAGCTAAGTATCGAAACAAGTCTATTATATTCCCAGAATTGCAACGCTTGAAGGAGCATCACTAATCCTAATAAAGGTTCTGTTATTTTAATTGCATCTTGCCACCTCCGGTAAGATATATAGCAGCAAATAGGATAACAAAAAACGAAAGAGTCAGACTAAGAACTATTAATCCTTTTTCATATGTAGATTTTTCTTTCCATTTCGGCATTTCTTTATTCATAATAACCCCTTATATATTCTCTGAATCCAATCTTAAACAGTTAATAACAAATCAATACAATATTTACAACTTAATGAAAATTACACCGCAGATCCCAGTTGCCTGTAATTGCTACAATACGCAGTTCGAAACTGAATTCATAAGTTTTTAAATATGAAGAGAGAATCTATTTAGAAACCCTCTTATCAAATTTCTTTTGTTTACTTACTACCCATCTTAGTTCTAATTCATTAATATCGAAATTCTTATTACAATCTTCACATCTAAAAAAGATTTTCTTGTTATAGACATCACCATATAAATACGTATGGCTAATTTTCTCAATACCTTCGTTCATTTTAGTAATCCCTTTTTTACGCTTAAGCTTCAATCCGCAATATGGACAATCTTTTTTGTGAAAAAGTAATATGAACAATTCTTTGGGGCTTAAAGAGCTCTTATAAATTACTCCCAAAGGTTTCTCATTACCATTTGTATCTTTTCTATTTGCAGTAATAACAATTATAATAAAAAATGCTACAGCTAATAGAATAACAACAATCGAGATCAGGAATTCACTAAGGTTTTTCTCATTTAAAAAATTAAAAACCTCCAAAACTAACGCAAAAGAACAAGTAAATAATATTAAAGCTAGAGTAGCGCGTGTAAACTGTCTTCTAGAAATTTCTTTTCTTTTTTTCATATTTGTTCCCTCTAAAAAACTAAGGCTTTTTCACTACATAATGAAGATTAATCCCATATCCATTATCCAGGGTTTATGGATAACACGCACATCGCGGATCTCTGCAAATTCATTATTTTTGCTATAATTCGCAGCTGAAATTTGATGGTCTTATCTTTAATTAAGTCGTAAGATAATTTTGTAGTTCTTCATTTTTGCTCATAGTCATTCTTCTCTATCTGGATATAATAGATTACAAAGAATGTAAGCATAAGCACGATAATGGCTGCCTTGCCACCTGCATCAAACACGGTATCAGAATCCTGCTCGTGAAAGACCGTATCGAAAATTAGGGCGGCGGATAAAACGATGGCGCCCAAAATCTCTCTAATCTTTCTATTTGGTTTTTCAGTGTCTTTGATCTTTTCATGATCTAAAGTTTCTGCCACATGACTTATCATCCTTTTTTATTCAACATCATATGATTAGATCGAGAATTAATGAAGATTAAGCCTGTAGTCCCCGGATTTCAATTTGGCGAATGATATTCTTTCATCCCCACTATGATTTTCCAGATGCTGCCCACGGTCATCACAAGACCGAACGCTCCTACTTCAAATATTTTAACTAACTGCAGAACAGATTCCATAGGCTGCAGTGTCTGATTTCTATAAAAAATATCCAACGGTAATGAAAATAATGGGGAGTAAATCCGGCTTCTTAAACTAACCTTAAAGTATTGCTATAATGCGCAGTTCATTATATTTACTCGTTTATAAAATCAATAAAATCCTTTACGAGCTGACGAGTATTTGCTTTGATATTTTGTTCAGCAATATCTTCATAATATTCTAATTCATGAATAATCACAGGGATTTCATTCTTGAAATTACTTATCATAAAACCACTTCCATGCAATTCTTTTACTACATCAACCAAAACATCTACGAATTCTTGTGTGATTCTATAAAGTTGTTCATCATCGACATCATTACATTCATCGGTTTCAAACATTTCTTCATATGTAAAGAAGGGTAGCTGCTTTGATAAAATCCATTGTTTTACTATTTCAGCGGTTTCATTGATTCCAAAAACTAATTTATCGTTCTGCAACCAAAATGCATAATTCCACCTTGCTTCCAAAGGACTACTTGCTCTTGAAATAGCTTTTTTATATTGGCACTCCGTGTTATAACCTAGTGTAAAAGTTGGTCGGCATGGATTGTCATTATAGTCATTAACAAATAAAGACATTGCATATATATCATCATCTTCCCATGTTGCAATAATCGGTTTTATCCTTGATATTATCTCTTCTACTAGATTTATTTTATCAGCGCTCAAATCTTTAGTCTCCTTCACATCATATTACCTATGAGGTTTCATCACACAGTGAAAATTAAGCCGGCAGATCTCCACTCTTGAGTTTATGGAAACTGCGAAGTTTGCAGCTCTCTGCAGATAATCAATTTTTGCTATAATACGCAGCTGAACTGAGAAGTTAATTTTAAATAGATTGGTAAATTAAAATTTTAAGTAGTTTTAGAAGAATTACTTTTTTGTTTTAATAAAGCTTTCATCTCATTAATAACTCTTTCCCTCTGTATTTTTTCAATTTCAATTGATTTTAGGTTTAGAAACTTCTTTACTTTTTTAAATCTATTATTCTCTTTATAGCGGTAGTAATTATCTTGAAGATTAGAAACAAGGTTTATCCAGGACGAATAAGTTGAACCAGTTCCTCTACAACAACTATAATTCTGTTCTACATTTAAATTTCCAATTATTTCAAATCTAGAACTATATTTTTTGTAGCCATGACTAGAATACCATGAATAATCATATACCTTTGCCTTTAAAATTTCTTGTATTGTTGGTTTGGTTTTTTTGTTTATGAAAGCTTCTAAAATCAGATTTGATCCATATTCTTTATCTTCATTTTCACTTTCTAAAACGATCGCTCCAGAGTATGTACCGTTATCTAAATTAATAACTAATACAGTACCTTTATCAAAAATTGCTGGTTTAAACTTAATAATCTTTGCCTTTTTGGGATTCTTCTTTTTTACTTCAATCCTTTTTAAAAAATCTGATAGAGCTTTCTCCCTTTTTGTTAATGTAGAGCTGCTTGCACCTAATTCTCTCCATACTTCTATATTTGTGCCATCCTCAATAATATTTTTAACTTTTTCAAAGATTATCGCATCTCGATATCCGCATTCCCAACCCGAATATGCTAGCGCAAAAAATAAGTTATGCAATTGGTCTATTTCTTCTTTATATTCAGATTCATATTTATGTAACATAGCTTTAGTTATTTCATCAAAAGGTTTCCCATCGTTAAATTGCTCAATTATATCATCATAGAAATCCATGAAATCATCATTTGCTTTAATACCAACTCCCCAGGTTCCCATATAATCCTCCGTATCTGTTTGTAGATTTATTTAAAAAATCATTCCTATTATTATTTTCACTACATAGTTAAGACTAAGAAGTCAGATCCCGCTTGCAGATCTAGAGGGTTTGACCTTTTATTTATTGCTATAATGCGCCGTTCAGAATCCGACATCTTAACTATGATGGCATTGACTTTATTGGAAACGTAAATACTACTTTTCTACAAGTCTTACTGGGTGCATTATGGTCATAAAATACTCCTTAGCAACAACTTCTCATGAAATTAGCCAAAGTTAGACAGTTTACAAATGAATCATAAGCTATTTTTTCATGCATGACCTCAAATAATTCTCTATTGAAGATGCGTAGTTATTAAATTATTAATGTACCAGTTCATCAATTCTACATAGCCTTGCTGATACGGGCTTAATCTGATATAATTCACCTGCTTCTTGTTTTTTATAAGGAAGCACTATGCGAAATTCGCTTTGTTCCTTAAAAAATAGGTTCTTACGGAACATTGTCTTAAAATAATTCGAATCATCTATTCGGAGTCGTTTAACTTCTCCACTATTTAGAAATGAAGTAAACGTTGCATAATATCTCGCTTTTTTCTTAGGTTCATAGAAATACGTCTCGGATATAGCGTTAAATAGGTACTCAGTAAAATCTGTAAATAACTCATTTTGATAAAATATATCGTGACAAAATGCTTTACTCCTAAAGCAATATCTAATATTCTCAAGGAAATTTACTTCATTTTCAATTATTAATGCATGCGTATGCTTTGGAAATTGTTCCGCTAAATTATGCCGCTCCTCAACGGTAATATTATCACTTTTAGCTCTCTTGATACAAAACACTGGCGTCTTTAAACAAGGTTCAGCAATAAATGCGACACTCTGATTTTTATTCTTATAAACTTTACCATCACTTGTTTGTAAAGTTACTTCTCCAGAAGCTAAAATGCCACCATCATTGCAATCTCCAATTCCTCTTTCCATCTGTTTTATTTCTAAATTACGAAAATACTCGCATGGATTAAAATATATCAGCCCTTCTGTCATTAGTTTTAGTAAATGAAGTTCTTCCCCGTATTTAATAAACATTTTTTCCCTCTCGTATTAATATACTTTGTAATGCCATATACACCAACTGTTACAAATTAAGATTAGCGTTAACAAACTTGACTTGATACACATTAAGTGCTATTTGTATATCTTTAAGTATCGAGCATATCCCATTCATCGCCAAGGATCCATCGCAATGCTGAGAGTTTCCCATTTATCATTCCCCACTCAAAATCATCCCAAGGGCCTAGATTTTCAATTCCAAACCTTTTTTCCACTTCATTTGCCGCCCTGAGTGCTCCTTCCAAAATATCTCGTTGAATCGGACGAGTTTCATGGTCAATAATCGGAAAGGTTTCTTTATCTACAATCTTAATAATTCCTTCCTCTAATTTTTCTAGCATTATCTGATGACGATTATACCAGACTTTCGTAGCAAACTCGTCGATAGCATCTACGATTTCTGATAACCTCCTCGGTTCTTCAACCCATTCAAGTTCTTCTAAAAAATCATTAAACTCCTTAGGAATGATGCGTTGTAACATCTCACGTAAAGTTATACAATAATGCGACTTCACCTTTGAAAAACAATCTTGAATATCCGGATGTGGCAGCTTGTTACTTGCATTCGGATGACTAAAATCCTTAGTGTTATATGTGATAAAAGCAAATCGGGCTCTACCTGTTTTTTGTTCACCAACTGCATCCCTATAAACCTCAATCAAGATTGCATCATCGATTCCATTTCGCTGTCTATGAAAAGGTGCACGTTTATCAATTGCACGTTGCGCAGCACGAAGCTTAACAGCATCAGAAATATCTATAATAGATGAGCACGCAAATAATTGCTCGATCCGACCTATTGTATCTACAGCCTCCTCACCTAAAATCGGGAGGCGATGATCAACATCATTTAGCTCCAATAATACTGTATCTATTTTTTGCGGATCACCAAATTTCTCGATAACTTCTTTAACTCTTTTCAATGTACCTGACAAGCTGCGGCTGCTCTCTTCGATAATACGTGCTTTATTTCTATTGAATTCGTCAACCACAACACGCGGCAGGATAAGTTCTATATCACCTTGATGTATTAATTCTTCAAGTGTAGTTAAAATAGCTCTTTGCTGGTAATCCTTTGCTAGATCAAGCCAGACACAAGTATCTACAAGTATCTTAAACATTTAAAAATTATCTCCCTTAAATTCAATATCGTAAAAGCTCATTTATTATAAGACGTAAACTTTTCATTATACATTCTTACAAAATCCTCGCCTGCCTGAGCTTCGTATTATAGACACACTATACATCTACTAAAAAGGGATAATACTTATAAGCATTATCCAGTGGTCATTTTAATTTTCCAATTTAGGTGCCGAAGCTAAGTCTACAGCAATCACGGTGTTTACAAATCGGCTCGCCTTATTATGCGCCGCAATATTTGTCACAACGAGCATTATCAGCAGATACCCCAAAATAATCCAGCTGAAAGGCAATAAAGATATCGCCATCATAATTAGCGTCAAAACAGTCAAAGAAACTGTGGTTGTATACAAGTCGCGGCAGAGCAAAAAATCACGGTGGACAGATAATACCCGCACATCCTCTTTGTGCGCTGAATATAAGGAATACCATTTCGAATTTTCGTATCGTTGTTTTTCTTTTGATGACGGCATACTTTCGATTATCTCTTTATAACGGGATTGTGCGCCGTCTATATTTATCCGTAAATCTCTAAGGCGATTTTCTTGTATTCGGGTAAAAACGGTTGCTCCTGGCATTTTTGTGAAGCCCAAATATAGCAAAATATCTTTAAGTTGGCTTGAAAAGAGGCTGTCAAAAACAAAAGCCAATGAGCAAACAATACCGGATAAAAAAGTAGAAGTAATCAGCGTTTCAATTTTTGTGGCTAGTTCTATGTTAACGCTCTGAGTGGTGGTTGGATAGCATACGACAACGACCAAAAGCAGATATGCTAACACATACCACTTAATCTCATTTTCTCGGTAACTTTTAAGGTTATCCATTATTTTTCCCTCTAATCCCAACTTTCTACATATTCACTGAATTCAAGCGGCGTTGCTGTGTTATAAGCATCCCTCTCAGGAGTACCTCTGTGGTGCCATTTTGAAGAAGTCCTTGCCTCAAATACTTTTACACCTCGTCGTATATAAGCGTTCACAACCATTTTTTTTGGATGGTCAGAATTTTTAGCAACCGACACGAATGCTGATTTGTTTGGTGTTGTTCCGCTGGGTTGAATACTGCCCACAATTCGATTTAGAACGCTTGGTGAAACATTATGCCGTCCACCGTGATGAGGAATCTGGTAAAACTTCACACTACTAAGGCTAATTCCCATGAAATCGGCATAATCAGCCGCCTCAGTTAATGCCTGAACGCCGGCGTCGCCCGTCAAGAGAAATGACCCTTCTTCTGCCATATCTCCATAAATCACTATAGAAGTTTCGTTTTCAGGTGTTGTAGATTCACCTTCTCGAATTGCATCTTTGTTCCAGTAATCCTTTATTGTATCCCTTATAGTTTCAAACGCCTTTTTGAAAAATGAAATTGAAGCATCTTCTTGCAGTGGCGTCTTAGAAGATTCAATCACTTGCTGTATGAAGAACTCTCTTGTTGGCGATAGTATCCACAAAGGCACATAGCTAAGCACCTTTCCCTGAAACCCCTCGTGAATTTTGGTGTCTTGCTCCAGCGCCTTTGTTTCGAGCTCGGCAATAGCGGAATATGTTTCTTTGAGTTCACGTTCGAGGCTATCAATAGTTTTTCGTTTATCCTTTATTTTTTTATATAACTCGCTCGCGTACAGCCAAGGACGGTTCACTATCAGATGCCCAACAAAACAGGCATCGAATATTTCCGATAGACCCGAAGCGTGGTCATCATCACTGTGAGAGCAAATGACAATATCAATGTATGGGAATTTTTCGTCAGTGTAGTATTTTTTGATAAGCTTTACCATCGCTTTTCCATGAACCGCAAAGCCTCCGTCATATACAATAATTACATAACGCCCTAATTCCTGCGAATAAAATCGAAGGCAAGTGGCGGCAGCATCTTTACTACTTTCTTCGTTTACGCCAATAAAATCAATTTCATAGTTCATCATTACACCCTCTTTAATATTCGGTCGCGCTGATGTCAATAGACCAACTATTGTTATCTCTGAAGGTAAAGGTAATTGTCCCGTCGTTACGAGTTGTAAACACTCGACGAGGACTGCCATTCCAAGTGACGCCTCTAGTTACGTTGTAATACTTTTGGGCGGAATATGCTTGTGTTTCATGCTGTATCGGCTTATCCGAAAATACTGTTAGTGAAGGATTAACAGCCTCCACAAACTCTTTACAAAAATCGCTGTCGCGCCCGTGATGCGGAGCAAGAAGAACTGTTGCGCCTGCAATTTTGGCCTTAAAAGCAGACTGCTGGAGCATATCAATAAGTTTTGCCGATGGATTATCACCTGTAATGACAACCTTGAATCCACCATATTCAATGACATTGATGCAAGAAAAATTGTTGACATCAGAATAATCGGATTTTTCCAATATGGGAGTAAACCTCGTTACACCAACACCGCCATTGTTTGCGGGCGCTTCAGGGTTATCTAAATCTACGATAGCAGATGAATATTCCTCACTCATTCTGTTAGCGCAGTTTTTAAGACTGATTTGTGCCTGTCTATCACTTGTAAGGATAGTAAGAGGAAATGCTCGTTTGTCGCGCCAAAGGCATTTAGGCTTGATGTCATATGTATACATATTTTCTAAATCTGCAATATGGTCAATATGCGGGTGTGTGATAACGAGCATATCCGGTTTACCGCTTTTCCCAAAATAATTATTCTTCAGATGCCTGCAGATGCTGGTCGATGATTTCGTACCGATGTCAAACAATAAGTGTTTTCCATTTGGAGTTATAACGTGGGTGCAGCTTCCATGTTCCACATCGTAGAATTTAACTATCAAGCTCATATTTGTCTCCTTTTCTGTTAAGCGGATGTCGGATATCATTAACGTAGATCATTTATATGTCCGCCAAAGATATTAAGCGCTTCTTCCTCCGAATCTTCTAGTTACAGTTTCATAAAATGGCTTACCATATGATGCTGGCACTATGGTCGATATTTCCTCTCAATATAAGTTGACGCTTTTAGCCATCATTTATCACAATCTAAGGATAATGCAATGCTTTATTGAACATTTAATTCCCCCTTGTACGAATTCCCCATTATAGACAAAACCCGATGCTCCATCACGCCCACCTAAACCCTAATTACATAATAATTCCATCCCCACCAAACTTCAACAGCAAATCCTAATTTTTTATAGCAAAGGCGGCAAATCACTTTGCCGCCCTTGATACACCAGCCTTCGATCTACACATCTGTCTGGTCATTATTTATTACATCTCATGCAAGACTTTGGCATTTGGCAGCTTCTGCTGCCCGCGTCCAATTTTTATTGGAACACACCGGAGTCTTGAACAATCCTGCAACCATTATCGCAAATCGCGCTGTCACTATCACCCCGAATCACACGGACGCGCTTACCGGTTATCTGATGGGGCAAACGCCTCCTTCACAGCCTTCGTTGCCGATATCGTACTCCGTTTCTTCCTTCTCATATTTGGAAATCAGAGACGGAACGAAGGGGCTCATGGCAGCAACTCTGGTGTTGAACTCCTCCTCGGAAATCTCCTCGAAAGGCAGAAGCTCATAGAAATTGTCCTCAAAGGACAGGAATGAGAGTGCTACTGTCTCCTCCCAGTTGTCCCAAACCCACTGTTCTACCGCATCCCATTCGTGATCTCTCACATGGATGGTGATGGAGCAGTTGTGCTCCACATAGTGGGTCATGAACATCTTATATGTTTCAAGCTGCTCGATGGCGCTGACATCCGCTTTAAATCGCTGTCCCGGTGCTTTGACGGGGAATTCCACCACCTTGGTGACACAAGTTTCCGGGTCCTGACCTACTTCCGGGAATACCGGATATCCCAGTTCCTCGCAAACCTTGGTGAGAGGATCATCGCTGCTGATCCGGATTCTTCTCACATAGTAAGGAGCGTGAGAATAATGGACACCGCTGGATACAACCGGCAGCAGACTCAGGGTTCCCTCGGGCTTTATCGTAGTGACGAGCAGCGGTTCCGGCTGTCCCAGTTCTCTCGCATAGTCACCCGCAGCCTTCTTAGCCGCAGCTTTTAGCTCTGCAAGAAGCTTTTCCTGGCCTTGCTGATCAAGCTGCAGCGCATTGACCATATCCTGCCAGCCTGTGAGTGAGCAGCCAAGGAGCTTATCCCTCTGCTGTACTGCATTCCACTCCGGTATCTCAAGTTCCGTGCAGGTCATGCGGTACCCCGCTCTAGCACTAAGCCGTTGTGCCTCCATCAGACCGTCATGATCCAGTACGCCATCATGCACAAAGGCCATAACATTTACCGTCGTCAGGTTGCAAAGTCCCTTAGAATCCAGCAGGATTTCCGCGCAGGGATTTACGCCCTGGAAATTGGGCCGCCTCTTGGAACCGGCTTCCTCATTGACCCAGCCCGGCTCCCCGGAATATCGCATCTGCTGCAGATGCCAGTGAAGCTCTGGGCGGGTTGGTTTTCTCGTATAATAAATGGAATTATTGCTCATCTGACGGTGGGCAATCTCTGTGTCGATGGACCATTTGTCGTCTACCTTTTTATATAGCTCACTCTTTGCTTGAATGCATTCCTTGTCATCCTGATCGATGAGCACGATCTCTGCGGTACGCCTTACGCCTCCCACCACTACATTTTCTCCGATGATGTTGGCGATATCGAGGCAGTCGATGGGCTGCAGCCTGATTCTGCTGGTCGTTGAGCGATGTTTCGCTTTTTCTACGACCTTGAGGATTTTCAGGAACATATTTTTCATGCTGGTATGCCCGCTTGCGGTTCCGCCGAAGGTCTTCAGCTTTTCACCCTTGGATCTGACGTGATCATAGTTCAGGATCACGGTATTAATCTTCCGGTATTCTGTGCTGTAGAACACCTTGAGGAAGTAGTCCATGGACTGAACCCAACCCTCTTTGCTGTCACCGATGGTAATTTTAACCGTGTCATTGTGGGTAAATTCCAATGCGGTACTGTCCTGACGAAGGCCGCGCAGCATTGGTGTATAGGACTCGTGGATCACTTCCACGTCCGTCCTAATTGGCGGCAGCTTGGCAACGTCTGATTTCAGTACCCGTACCCCTACCCCGGAGCCTACCATCAGCAGATAGAAGATGTCCCGGAATGCGGCAAAGCTGTCGATTACCTGGAAAGAACAGTTATAGTTGGACATGGGGTAGTATTTGGAAACATCGGTGCTCCCTACCCAAAAGGTCCTTCCCGACAGGAACTGCTTCAATTCAAATACATTTTTATAAAGCTTCTCTGCCTCCTCCTTTGAAGTCGGCACGAGACTGCAGTTATATTCAACAGAACGGCGGACGGTCTCCCACCAGTATTCCCGGCGCATTTCCTCCTGCATCCATCTGGAATAAGTACGGTAATAGACAAAGCTCCCCAGTTGACTCATGGGAGATGGGGTATGTTTATACTTGCTGACAAATTCCTCAGAAAGGATTCTGCCGTCTCTCCGCTTTCTCGCATCCCGGGTCTTGTCCCGTTCATAGCGGTATATAATAAATTTCTTTGCGGCATCCTTGCGTTCACTTGCCATGAGAAAATCCTCAACAAGATCCTGCAAATCCTCCACATTGACCAGCCGCTCCGTCTTTTCCACCTGCTTTTCTATGGCAGACGCTATCTCTCCCGCCAGCTTCGCATCGATCCCCGCTTTTGTTTCCAGCATGGCATTTTCGATTGCTGTCTTAATTTTTTCACTCTTAAAGATAACGTGGGTGCCGTCTCTTTTGACCACCGTCTTCATTTTTTGCCTCCTGCATGTCTTCACTTCCGGTATATTAACCCGGCTTTAAAGCTGTTATGTATTGATACCCGGTTCAGTGAACTCTACCCGCCACAAATCAAATTTATATTAGAAGGTTGTCAACTGAATCCAAGCACGTCACACCCAATATGTTGTTGTTTCCGGGTGAGTATTCACCATTATATAGTATTCGTTTTGATTTTTCAATCACTATTCCTGTCGAAGGAGATAAAAAATCGAGACAGGAATTGAAGAAAATTCACCTTACCGCTCTGCTTTAAACAAAATCTTTTCACGGTACATTCACTGCAGCAATCCTTGACTTTTCTAATATAAAATTGTATAATTGTATACAGATATACAATACTAATTGATATTTATATAGCATAAGTTCAACGGTCGCTGCCAATGAATGAAATCGCGATGGAAGATCACCGCGACATTCGCGTATTGCAAGCCGTTCGAACTAGTAAAGGAGAAATCATGGGAAAGACATTAGCTTACAAAATCCTGGAAAACCATCTCGTTGAAGGTGTGCTGGCTCCAGGTAACGAAATCACGATGAAAATCGACCAGACCCTTACGCAGGATTCCACCGGAACGATGGTATATCTTCAGCTGGAAGCCATGGGCGTTGAAAAAATCAAAACAGAGCTTTCTGTTGCGTATATTGATCACAATACATTGCAGACAGGATTCGAAAATGCGGATGACCATGAATTTATCAAGAGCGTTGCAAAGCGTCACGGCGTTCTTTTCTCAAAGCCCGGAAATGGGATCTGTCATCAGCTTCAGCTTGAAAACTACGGCATTCCCGGCAAGACGCTTCTGGGTTCCGACAGTCATACACCGACAGGCGGCGGCCTAGGGATGATCGCCATCGGAGCAGGCGGCCTTGATGTAGCACTGGCAATGGCACAGGGAACGTACAGCCTGACCGTTCCAAAAGTGCTGAAGGTTGAACTCACTGGAAAGCTGAGACCTTGGGTTTCCGCAAAGGATGTCATCCTTTATGTTCTACAGCAGCTTACCGTAAAAGGCGGTGTAGGAAAAATCGTTGAATATGCCGGAGAAGGCGTAAAGACACTGTCAGTAACAGACCGTGCAACCATTACAAACATGGGCGCAGAGCTTGGTGCTACGACTTCCGTATTCCCTAGCGATGAAAACACAAAGGCATATCTTGCTGCTCAGGGCAGAGAAAAAGATTATGTGGCACTGTCTGCCGATGCTGATGCAGAATACGACGAGGTTTTGAAGGTAGATCTGAGTTCCCTCGTTCCCCTTGCAGCAAAGCCCCACAGCCCGGACAATGTAGATTCCATCACAAATATCGGTACCATCAAGGTGGATCAGGTTGCCATCGGAAGCTGCACCAACTCTTCCTATACGGATCTGATGAAGGTCGCTGAAATCCTGAAAGGAAAGCAGGTTCATCCTGATGTAAGCCTTGTCATTTCTCCCGGTTCCAGCAAGATCCTCAGCAAGCTGGCGGAAAACGGAGCCCTTGCTTCCATGATCAATGCAGGAGCGAGAATTATTGAAAATGCATGCGGTCCATGTATCGGTATGGGTCAGTCACCAAAATCCGGTGCTGTATCCCTCCGTACCTTCAACCGTAATTTCAAAGGAAGAAGCGGAACATTGGATGCAGACGTTTATCTCGTCAGCCCTGAAACCGCTGCCATTTCTGCTGTGACCGGCATTCTCACCGACGGAATGGTCTCCGGCGTGACACTGCCTGAAATCAAAGAAGAAATGTTCAACTTCAATGATAACTTTATCGTTTACCCCAAGGGAACCGATAAATCCAATACAGACGTGGTGATGGGCCCCAACATCAAGCCTTTCCCACAGAATACAAAATTACCGGAAATCGTAACCGGCTCCGTGGTACTTCACGCAGGCAACAATATCACAACAGACGATATCATGCCTTCCGATTCCAGATTACTGCCCTACCGTTCCAACATTCCTTTCCTTGCAAACTACTGCTTTGAAAAGATCGACAAGGACTTTTCCGCACGCTGTAAGGAAGCTGGTGCTGGCGTCATCATCGGCGGAGACAACTACGGACAGGGCTCCAGCCGTGAGCACGCTGCCCTGGCTCCCCTTTATCTGGGAATCAAGTTCGTACTGGCCAAATCCTTTGCAAGAATTCACCGTTCTAACCTGATCAACAGCGGAATTCTGCCACTTGTCTTCGACGATCCTGCAGATTACGATGACTTCGCGCTCGGACAGAAGCTGGTCATTGAAAACGCTAGAGAACAGGTGAAAAATCCTGTCATTCTCCTGAAAAATCCAGAGACAGGCAAAGAATACAAAGCCATCTCCAAATTTTCAGAACAGGAAATCGAGATGATCCTGGCAGGCGGGAGAATCAATCAAATCAAAGATAACGAATAAAATAACGCAAATCTTTCTGACTTTTGGCAATAACAACCTTCACCTCCCGATTTTTTGAAAACCAAAATATGAAGGATCACATCAGCACAATAGGTATAGATAGAAAGGAAACAACACACATGGATTATATAAAAGCATTTGAAGCGATCGTGGCGCAGCAGCTTGCGAGAGTGGAAAAAATGAAACAGGATACAGAGTTTGTCAATTATCAGGCTCTTGATAAAATCATCATTGGCGTCATCGGAGGAGACGGAATCGGCCCTGCCATTACGGCTCAGGCTCACAGGGTTCTGGAAAACCTGCTGGCAGATGAAGTAAAAGCCGGTAAAGTTGAGTTTAAGGTGATCGACGGCTGCACCATCGAAAACCGTGCTGCTGCCGGAAAAGCCATTCCAGAGGATGTCCTTGCAGAAATCAAGAAATGCAACGTGCTCCTCAAAGGTCCTACAACCACACCCAGAAAGGGCGACAAGTGGGCCAACGTGGAAAGCGCCAATGTTGCAATGAGAAAGGAACTTGACCTCTTTGCAAACGTAAGACCGGTAAAAGTTCCTGAGCAGGGCATTGACTGGACCTTCTTCAGAGAAAACACCGAGTGCCTCTATGCACTGGGTAGCCAGGGTGTAAACATTAACGATGATCTGGCCTTTGACTTCCGTGTCATCACAAACCCGGGTACCGAACGAATTGCAAGACTTGCGTTTGAATATGCAAGAGCAAACAACAAGAAAAGAGTTACCATTGTCACCAAGGCAAATGTAGTGAAAACCACCGACGGAAAGTTCCTGGACGTTTGCAAAAACGTAGCCAAGGAATACTCAGAAATCGAGGTTGACGACTGGTATATCGATATCATGACCGCCAAGCTGGTGGATGAAAAGAGACGCGGTCAGTTTGAAGTGCTCATTCTCCCCAACCTTTACGGTGATATCTTGACTGACGAAGCTGCTGAGTTCCAGGGTGGTGTCGGTACCGCAGGAAGCGCTAACCTTGGAAAGCACTATTCCATGTTTGAAGCCATCCACGGCTCCGCACCGAGAATGGTTGAGGAAGGCAGAGACATCTATGCCGATCCTTCCAGCGTCATCCGTGCAGGCGCAATGCTCCTGTCCCACATCGGCTATCAGG
This sequence comes from Clostridiales bacterium, assembly GCA_015243575.1. Taxonomy (NCBI): domain Bacteria; kingdom Bacillati; phylum Bacillota; class Clostridia; order Peptostreptococcales; family Anaerovoracaceae; genus Anoxybacterium; species Anoxybacterium hadale. The sequence goes on along the minus strand of CP042469.1, from coordinate 694,959 downwards.
CTCAGGCTGACAAGCTCTTTGGCGCTCTGGAAGCGTGCACCAATGAGAAAAAGCTGGTAATCACAGGCAGAACAGACGGATGCACAGGAGCAGAATACGCAGACTATATTATTTCAAAGATTTGAGGGTAGATCATGGCACTTTCAACAGACCTTTTTTCCAGTCTCAGGAAGGACATCCTGCAGGGCCGCCTCCGTCAGGGAGAAAAGCTGACAGAGCAGCAGGTCTGCGATGAATACAAAGTCAGCCGCACTCCGGTCCGAGAAGCTTTTAAGCAGCTGGAGCTGGAGGGCTTCATCGAAACCATTCCCAACCGGGGGGCCTTTGTAACAGGCTTTACTCCCCAGGATATCCGCGATATGTATGAGCTGAGAAAGTCCTATGAGATCCTGGCCGTAAGGTGGGCCATCGAACGAATTACCAAGGATGAATACGAAAAGCTTGAAGAAGCTTTCGAGTTTATGGAATTTTATACGCAGAAAAAAGACGTGGAGAAAATGCTGAATATCAACATGAATTTTCATGATCTGATTTACAAGGCATCCCACAACCGTATGCTGTACCGGATTCTGTCATCCTTCCAGCTCTATATCAAGCAAAGCAGACCTGCCCGTTGCGAGTCCTCTGACACCTATCTGGATGAGGTTTTGCAGGAACACCGTGCGATTTTTGAATCCTTCCAGAACGAAGATCCAGACGCGGCCGAAGCAGCGGTAGCAAGACATCTTGACAACGCAAAGCAAAGAGCAAAGTCCGTCCTTTGGCAGGATTAAGAAGAATATTCAAAAATAGAATTTACACAAAATCACTAGAAAACAAAACCGCGGCGAAGAAAACCTCGCTGCGGTTTTTTACTAGTCAATGGTAACAAGATATTGGCTTTGCTAGATATTGGCTTTGCTAGATACTAGAATGTAATGACTTTCGGTTCTTTCACGCCAAAAGTCATGATTGTGGCAACCGCATCCTTTAAATACAAAACCTGCGTGTTGCCGTCATCGGCTTGGTACATGCCCTGCAGACTTGGATAAGCATCCAGCATGCTCTGTTTTGCCTCAATTCTATCGTCCTCAACAGCTATTGCCTGCACACGAATCCAAGCAGCACCATCAAAGGCACTGATTTCAATTTTAGGATTTTCTTTCATCTGCTTGGATACCGGCTTGATTTTTCCCGTCTGGATGTAGAGCTTGTCCTCAAAGATGTTTACAGTTCCGAAGGGTCTCACCCTTGGCTGGTCTCCTTCTACCGTTGCAAGGTAATACGTATTACACTTTTTCAAGAATTCATAAACTTCCTGCATTTTCATTCCTCCATTTCAATATGAACGATTATTTGGTCTCTGAATAGTATTATAATCATTATTTTTTATAAGTGCATTATTTTTTACAAGTGCATCGTTTTATGTTATCATATAATTATCTGAGCGCTCCCGTTGTTATTTTATTCTAAGGAAACACAAATTAACAGTGTGCTTTCTTAAGGAAACAGACATGCGCGGCGTTTGAGATAAATTTGAATAATAAAAGGAGGATACTCATTTATGTATTCCGTTCGTCTTCGTTAAGTTGGCAATAAAAAAGCAGTCGTCCGCACAGGCGGTGTTTTTGTCATACTTATCTTTACGAACAGAGCATAAATGAACCGGCAGCGCTGATACGCTGGATGTTCTATTGGTGTCTCTTTGTATTGATTTGCAGGCAATGCCCCTTGCGGTGCCCTGCATTTTTTATTGCCGAATATGTGGTTACACAAAGCAATTTTAAAATGCAAGGAGATTTTTATATGCAACGATTAAAAAACAATTGGAAATTAAACTTTTTTCTGATCTGGTCCGGTCAGGCAATGTCATTGATCACCAGTGCTGTCCTCCAGATGGCCATCATTTGGTATTTAACGTACCAAACCGGCTCTGCCTTGGTACTTTCTATGGCCACTTTAGCAGGCTTTCTTCCGCAGGCAATTCTGGGTCCCTTTATTGGTGTTCTGGTGGATCGCTGCCAGCGAAAGCTGATCATGATCGGCGCGGATCTGCTCATAGCAGCAGCGGGCGGGGTACTTGCTCTGTTAACGCTGTTCATGGAGCTGCCTGTTTGGGTCATTCTGCTGGTGCTCTTTATCCGCAGTGTGGGCTCAGCTTTTCACTCACCAGCTTTAAGCGCTGTGACACCATTGTTGGTTCCGACTGAACAGTTGACAAGATGTGCAGGCTATACACAGTCGATCCAGTCTGTTAGCTATATTCTAAGCCCTGCTCTGGCTGCGATGCTGTATTCTATTTGGAGTCTCAATGCAATCATCGCAATGGATGTACTTGGTGCTCTTGCAGCTTGTATCACGGTAGCCGCTGCAGTCATACCGGAGCTTGAAAAGCAGGACACAGTTGAAAAAACAAGTATGCTTCTCGAAATGAAGGAGGGGTATGAGGCCTTGCGGAAGCAGCGCGGCCTTTTTACACTGCTTTGGATCGGAGCTTTCTATATGCTGATTTATATGCCCATCAACGCACTCTTTCCGCTAATGAGTATCAGCTATTTCGGCGGAACAGCAGTTCACGCTTCCGCTGTGGAGATGGCTTTCGCCGCGGGAATGCTTCTGGGCGGCGTGCTTCTGGGACTCTGGGGCGGTTTTCAAAGGAAAACCCTCATGATAACAGCATCCATCCTTCTCATGGGAGCCAGTCTTTCACTGGCGGGGATTCTTCCGGAAAGTGGATTTGCATTCTTTTTGGTGCTGAGCCTGCTCATGGGCTTTTCCGGCCCCTTTTACAGCGGTGTTCAGATAGCTCTCTTTCAGGAAAGAATCCAGCCGGAGTACTTGGGCAGAGTTTTCGCTCTTTTGACAAGCGTTGTTTCTTTCTCAATGCCCCTCGGTCTCCTGCTCTCAGGAGCGTTTGCGGACCGCATTGGCGTCAGCATTTGGTTCCTTTTATCCGGGATTCTCATATTGGTTCTTGGAATTGTGACCCTTCTGATACCAGCTTATCTCACGCTGGACAAGAAATAGTATCAGAAGTTGTCTGTTACAGTAGAGTGGCTGTTCACTGTTACAGCAAAGCCCCTTGCTTTACTACCAAGCAAGGGGCTTTTTGATACAGAATATAACGGAGCATTACAAAACCCGAAGTTCACGTCCCAGAGAGAAAAGGTACAAATATGCCTCATGAACCTTGATGCCCCGAATTTTCTCTAAAGCTTCTTTATATAGCTCAATCTGTGTTCGATACGTTTCCCGAACCTGATCCAAATCAGTCTCTTCCTCATCTCTGCGGATATAGTTGGATTTGTAATCCAGCAAAATGTATTTTCCGTCCTCTTCAAAGTAGCAGTCTATGGTTCCCTGAATGATGATCTTTTCGCCGGAAATCTCCTTTATCACATTGAACGATTCCTCTTTATAGAGTTTGTCCGCTTTCGCTGCACGAAGGCCAATCTCAGAGCAGAAGAAGGAGGCTATCTGCGAAACGGAAACCACCTTTCCCTCTTCTTCCATCAGAATTTCTTTGGAGACCAGCTCCCGCACCTTTGTCTGAACAGCCGCTTCCATGCCTTGCAGATCGACTTTTCCGGCGGAGCTGTGAGCATAGGGGGACATCCCGTGAAAATCTAGATGTTCCATCACCTTGTGAAGGATGGTACCGCGCTCAGCGGCGGTAAACCGCTTTGTGCCCCTGATAAACTTGGGTGTCTCAAGGGCAGGGACAGAGAATGTATTTCTTCGTCTGCCAGTGGTCTCCAATTCTTTCGGTTCCAAGCTTGCTATTTTCCATTCCTCGTGTTCTAAGCCCTTTCCTGACATGGAAAGTCGGCTGATTTCAGAGACCGTAAATTTTGATTTGAGCGTGAGAGCGTTCTTATGCACATATACAAACCCAAATCTCCTGTTGATCTCCTCAGCGATGTTCTGACGATTTATCTCCCCAGCCATAGGCTGCTTGGTTTTCTTCTCAGCTCCAAACTGACTGATTTTCTCCTCAGCTCCAGACTGATTGATTTTCTTATCATCACCAGACTGACTGGCGCTCTCTTCCTTGACAGTCTGGTCATTTACGATCTCCCGCTCGCCTAGAATCCATTTCCGTATCGCTTCCTTTTGCTGTCCTGATTCCACCTTTTTCAAACTGATATCTCCGCGGTTCATGGTGCAGAGATTGATCTTCGACTGGGGAAGTGCAGGCACTAGAAAATCAAGATAGGATCTTGCGCCAGAAAAATCAGTGCCTTTCAGGTCGTAAGCATCCATCGCAGTCTCCAGATCCTTGACCGTTCCCAGCAGTACCAGCTTATCCATGGCTCTTGTGAAAGCAACGTAAAGGATACGCAGTTCTTCCGCCAGGCTCTCCCTTCGCTTTCTCTGATCGATCACTGTTTGGATGATCGTCTTCTTATAACAGGAATTCTCTTTGTCCACATAGCGAAGCCCAAGGCCGATGTCCTTGTGGAGACTGATTTGATAGGTGTCGCTGTCTCTGTTGAAACGCTTTCCCAGTCCCCCAGTGAGAACCATTGGAAACTCCAGGCCCTTGCTCTTATGGATCGTCATGATCCTGACTACATCATCATTCTCGCCCAGCAGCTTCACCTGTCCCATGGGCACTTTTCGTTTTCGTATGGCTTCGATATAATTGATAAAGCTGAATAGCCCCTTAATTTGGCTGCTCTGAAACTGAACCGCCTTATCCACCAGCGCCCGAAGATTTGCCTGTCTCTGGCCTCCTCCTGGAATTCCGCCGATGTATTCATAATATCCGGTCTCCCGAATCAGCATCCATAGGAAGTCTTCCAGCGGCATAAAGGTTGCCTGCTGCTTCCAGCTCTTGATCCGATCCACCGCTTCTTTGCATTTTTTCGCAAGGGAAAGCGCTTCCGGCTCCGACACATTGGCAGCCTCACTCCAGGATTCATATTGCTCACCGAAGGCCGCAAATTCCCGGAATACCTGATGGTAAGCACCCTTTTTATTGCAAAGCCGGATCAAGATCAGCTCTTCCATGGTGAAGCCAAAGACCGGAGACCTCAAAATGCTTAAAAGTGGAATATCCTGCTTTCCATTGTCGATCACTCTAAGGAGATTTAGAAAAACCTCGATCTCCATCGTATCAAAATAACCGTCGCTGGTATCGATAAAAGACGGAATCCCCTCCTGCAGCAACGCTTCATAATAGATATCCGCATACCCTTTGGCACCGCGAAGCAGGATGACGATATCCCTGTTTTCCAGGGGCCTCTCAATCCCTTTTTTTCCATCATAGATCAAGCTGCCCTTTGCTTCACTGATGATCTGTGCCGCTGCATATGCCTCAATTTCCGCTTTCTTCATCTCCCGGATTTCCTCATCCAGAGATCCATCATCAACCTGGCTTTCGTCTACGAGATAGAGGTCGACCGGGTAATTGAGATCCCCATCATAAGGGCTGCCCTGATACAGCGCCGCTGCATCGTCGTATTCCAGACCAGCAAGATCCTTGCTCATAATCTGCCGGAAGATATCGTTGACTGATGCGATGATGTTTTTCTTGCTTCTGAAATTCTTATTCAAATCCAGTTTGATATCTGTTTCGTTTTCAGCGGTCTTAAAAGCCTCATACTTGCCGATAAAAATCTCCGGCTCTGCTAGCCTGAATTTATAGATGCTCTGTTTGACATCTCCCACCATGAACAGATTGTTGTCCCTCTTGATCTTTCCGATGAGGGTTTCCTGCACAATATTGCTGTCCTGATACTCGTCGATGAATATGTAATCAAACTTCTGCCGGTACTCGGCGGCTGCTTCCTCTCTAGAGAGCACCGCCAGGGCATAATGTTCTATGTCGTTGAAGTCAATCAGACTCTTTTTCCGTTTTCGCTCTTTATAAAGGCTGTCGAATTCTTCTACCAGACCGCATAAAAAGCGGGCGTCATCGCAGGTTTTGGCAAGGTCTTCTGTAAAGGATTCCAGCGGTCTTGCAAAATATTGAGAAATCAGCTTTTTCACCAGGGATTTTCCCTGATCCCGAAGTGCTGATACCGCCTCCTTAATCTCCTCATAGCTTTCTTTTTCTGCCTTTGCTGCCGTGTACGTCTGAAATTTCGTTCCCGAAATCAAAATGCCGAATTCATCAAAGGACAGGGTCTCAAAATGCTCACAAAGCTCGGCAATGGAGCCTAATTCCAGCTTATTTTTGGGTACAAGACTTGAGACTCCCTGTGTTTCGATCAGCTCTCCTGCTCTGAGGAAGCATCCCTCCGCCAGAGTGAGATTCCGTTTGATATCTTTTCTGATCTCTGCAAACGCTGCACTTTCCTCAAAGCGCTCCCTGCTGACACACAGTTCTTCCGCCTTTGCCCTGAGCCACGAAAAGGAGTCGGGAATACTCTGGATGAAGCTGTGGGCTTCATAGATCATGTCCTTGACCCCATTGTCGCTTTTTGTAGAGGCAAATTGATTCAAAAACTGAAGAAAATCCTGACTGGAGGCCTCGAATCGGTTGCTGAACAACTGCTCCATTGCCTCTGCCTGCAGGATTGTTTTCTGTGCTTCATCACATATTTTAAAATTTGGTTCAATGTCAATCAAATAAAAGTATCGCCGGATCACTTCCATTGCGAAGGCATGAAAGGTGCTGATATTTGCTCTGTGAATCAGATTCAACTGCTCTCGCAAAAAGGCCGCCTTGGAAGCGGCTGATTGCTCTTTCGAAGTTTCTTCCAGCTCAGCAGAGATGGCGGTTACGATCTTTTCCCGCATTTCTGAGGCCGCCGCGTTGCTGAAGGTTACAATCAGCATGCGATCCAGGGCCGTCTGATCTCCAAGAATCAGCTGCTTGATCCGCTCTACCAAAACAGCAGTTTTTCCGGAGCCTGCCGCCGCAGATACCAGAATATTTTTATTTCTGATTTCGATTGCTTCCTGCTGTTCTTTTGTCCATTTCATACACGATCACCAATTGTATCTATTCATACATCCAGTATATCCCGCACCAAATACATTAATGTTTGGTGCAGAATATTTTTCCGAGAGTGCTGGTTATACTAGATTAACCTTAATTTGACCAAAAGTCGCTCCAGCTTATCACCTTTGGGCAGCAGTTTAATTTCATGTGTTTCAATGGCCTTTGTTTTCAGCAGCATGATTCCGTATACCGCCGCACCGGCTCCGATGGATAACACTGTTGAAAGACTGTTGCCGATAAAGCTTCTTCCCGCATAGTATATAGCAAGTACAACAATGCCCATTACAATTCCTGAAAACAGGGGCTTCCACACAGATAAATTCATATCAAACCGGGTACCGGTATATCTCTTTACCGCTGCAAAATTCAGCACACCAATGACGCCGTATGCAATGGAACTTCCAATGGCAGCTCCCTGCACATTCAGGCTTGGAATACCGGTAAAAATATAGGTCGTTACTGCTTTCACCACAACACCGACTGCAAGGGTTGCCACAGCCACATAAGGCTTGCTGAGTCCTTGAAGGATTCCCGCCATGGTCTGAGCGATCGATAGAAATACAATACCAATGGCCAGAATAAACAGGCACGGTGCAGCACTGGATGCGCTGGCAGCCTGCATTGGATAGATCAGAAGCATGATTGGTTCTGCCAGAGCCATCAATCCAAAGGTGCAAGGAACTCCGATGATCATAGCAGTCCTAAGTCCCAGCCGTACGTTCATGTCCAGAAAAGCAGTATCCTTGACACTGTTTGCTGCTGCAATTGCAGGTACCATACTCAAAGCAATACTCAAAGCCAGCGCCATGGGGATATTGATTACCGGTCCTGCCATCCCTGTGAGCTGACCATACAATGCATTGGTTTCCTTGATGCCAAATCCGATTTCCTGAAGCCTTCTCATTACAATGGCTACATCAACAATATTCATAATGGGCAGAATGGAAACGCCGATGGTAATGGGCACCGCAATGGCTGCGAGTGTACCAATGATTTTTCCGGCGCTTTCTTTTTCTACCTCTTTGCATTCTTCAATTTCTTTTCTTAATTTTTTTCTCTTTAAAAGATAAATGACCGCCAGCATAGCAACGCCTGCAATGGGCCCGATGCTTGTCCCGATGGTCGCTCCCGCTGCAGCGTATTCGATGCCTTTTGGAACCAGAACAATCGCCAAGCTAAGACCGACGGCAACTCTCACTGCCTGTTCTATAAGCTGTGAAACTGCTGTGGGTTCCATCTGCTGCAGCCCTTGAAAATACCCGCGGTATACCGACATAAGCGGCACGAAGAGCAAGGCCGGTGCGATGGAAATCATGGCGTAGTATGCTCCCGGATTTTTCAAAGCATTCACAATGGCTTCCGCACCAAAGAAAAAGACCCCAAAGGCCACAATTCCAAGTGCGAACATCAGAACGAACGATAGTTTAAAGACTCTGTGAGCCTCCGATTGCTTCCCCAAAGCAACGCGCTCAGAAGTCATTTTAGAGATGGCAGCAGGTGCTCCATTTGTAGAAAATACGAGCAGAAATACATAGATCGGATATGCGGTCTGATAATAACCCATCCCCTCATCGCCGATGATATTGCCAAGGGGAATCCTAAAAATTGCACCCATCACCTGTACCAAAAGTCCTGCGATTCCTAAAATTGCTGCTCCCCTTAAAAACGTCTTTTTACTCATAATCCCTCCCCAACTTGCCTTTTTGAAATACACATCTATTATACCAAAATTTTTGATCAGTTCTATATATTTTATATTTTAATTTTGCTATAATAAAAATTAATAAAAAACAGATCAGTTTTTGGAGAATTGTTGGATACATCGGATATAATAATTCCATACATTACATATAAAGAAAGAATAAAGGAGAACAACATGCAATTAAAGGCAAAACCGAACTTATTAATGATCCTGGATGGTTACGGCGCGGGAATCGACTACGCAGGAAATGCAATAAATCAGTCACATAAAGAGAATCTGGATGCTTTATTCAGTAAATATCCCAATACCACCGTCGGAGCCAGCGGACTTAATGTCGGACTTCCGGAAGGTCAGATGGGAAATTCTGAGGTAGGACATCTCAATATCGGCGCAGGCCGTATCGTATATCAGGAACTCACCAAAATTACGAAAGAGATTCAGGAAGGTCTGTTCTTCCATAACGCTGCTTTAGAAGCCGCCATGGATCATGTTCTGGAAAACGACTCTGCACTTCACCTGTTGGGCCTTCTCTCAGACGGCGGAGTACACAGCCACATCACTCATTTATATGCGCTGATCGATATGGCAAAGCAGAAAGGCCTGACCAAGGTTTACGTACACGCGCTTCTTGACGGAAGAGATGTTCCGCCGCAAAGTGCTGAGGTCTATTTTGAAATGCTGGAAGAATATCTTGCAAAAGCCGGTCTCGGAAAAATCGCGCTGATCTCCGGAAGATATTACGGAATGGATCGTGACAATCGTTGGGAACGGGTTCAGAAATTCTATGATGCCATGACCCTTGGAATCGGCGAAAAAGCGGAAAGTGCTTCTGCAGGTCTGCAGGCTTCCTATGGCAGAGCCCAGAATGACGAATTCGTTCTGCCTACTTTGATCTGCGGTGCGGATGATACTCCTGTGACCGTCAATGACAATGACTCCATCATCATGTTCAATTTTAGACCGGACCGTGCAAGGGAGATCACAAGATGCTTCGTAGACAAGGGCTTCAACGGCTTTGAGCGCGCAAAGACAATCGAAAACTTATCCTATGTCTGCATGACACAATACGATGCTGAAATGCCGAATGTTAAGGTAGCCTTCCCTCCCCAGTCTCTGAAAAACACCCTTGGAGAATACCTGTCTCAGCTTGATCTCAGACAGCTTCGAATCGCTGAAACAGAAAAATATGCCCATGTAACCTTCTTCTTTAACGGCGGTGTAGAAGCCCCTAATAACGGGGAAGAACGCATCCTGATCGCTTCACCTAAGGTTGCCACCTATGACTTGCAGCCTGAAATGAGTGCTTATCTCGTCACTGAAAAAATTGTGGAGCAGATTGAAGAAAGTGATTTCGATGTCATCATATTAAACTTTGCCAATCCCGATATGGTAGGCCACACTGGCAATATCCCTGCAACCATCAAGGCCATTGAAACACTGAATGAATGTGTTCCAAAGGTAATCGACGCAGTGCTTGCCAAAGGAGGTCAGGTAATCATGACCGCGGATCACGGCAATGCTGACTGTATGCTTGATGAGGAGGGCAATATCGTAACAGCCCATTCTCTCAATCCCGTACCCCTGCTGGTCATTGCAAATGAACCTGTAGCCTTAAGGGAAGGCGGCGTACTCGCTGACATCGCTCCAACCCTGCTGGATCTGATGAACATCGAAAAACCTGTTGAAATGACAGGAAGAAGTCTTCTGGTTCGCGAATCGTAATAAAAAGGCTCTATAATAAATGTTGTGGTGTTTTAGAAATTAAAATGCCACAGCATTTTGTTTTTTGCAAAAAAGATAGAGCATAAAGCAGATCTCAAGTAGAATGAAGTTACCACACACCATTTCGAAAGGAGATTAGCTTATGCTCTACCCAAATTGTACAGCAGACTTGCTGGGATTAAAAGATGTAATTGTAACCAGAGTCGAGAATTTTAACAATCAGATTCATGTGTGGCTGGAATCTAGACTTCAGATGCAGGTTTGCCCGGTCTGCCGTCATGGAACGAAGAGAACGCATTCCTACCGCGAACAGCTTGTAAAGGACCTGCCGTTACAAGGGCTGCACTGCCTGCTCCATGTGCGAAAGCGCAGATATTACTGCCCTCACTGTGGAACTGTCTTTCAGGAAAGGTTATCGTTTCTTGCACGATATCAGCGGAATACAAAACGACTAACCTCTAAAGTATTGCATGATTACAGCTGTGAACAATCCACTGCATCTATCGCAAAAAGGAACGGCATTTCTACTGGAACAGCGATAAGAATCTTCGATAGAGTATCATATCCGCTTCCAAAGTTGCCAAGGGTTCTTTCTATCGATGAATTCAAGGGAACGCAGGTGGGCGCAAATTTCAGTGCATTCTCACTGATCCTGTAAAGCATAAGGTCCTAGATATTCTTCCTTCCAAGAAAAGCGATGATTTGATCGCCTACTTCCTTCAGTTTCCTCTGGAAAAGCGCAAACAGGTTCAATATCTAGTGATGGATATGAGCCTTCAATTCCGAGATGTTATGACGCTCTGTTTTCCAGAGGCCAGTGTAATCACGGACAAGTTCCACGTTTGCCGGTATGTGACATGGGCGCTAGAAAACGTGAGAAAATCCGAGCAAAAGAAATTCAGTGATGAACGACGTAAATACTTCAAGAAAAGCCGCTGGCTACTTCTATCTCGGCAGGAAAAGCTCAACGAAGAGCAGTGCCAGCAGCTTGAAAATATGCTGGCGGTATCCGAGAAACTCCGCAAAGCGTACTGGTTGAAAGAAAACTTTTATGTATTTATGGACAGCAAAGATATCTACGAAGCAAAAAAGAATCTGAGTAACTGGAATCTATGTGCAGGAGTTGCAAAACTAGAGGAGTTTCAGAAATGCTTTGATATCATCAACAAATGGCAGCCCTACATACTCCGAGCCTTTAGCCTGGGATATACAAACGGATTTACGGAAGGCTGCAATAATCGGATCAAAGTCTTGAAGCGAAACTGTTACGGAGTCCGAAATTTTAGCCGCTTTCGCAATCGAATCCTTCATATGATGGCAGCCTGATTAAAATGAATCATTTCGACTGTTCCAATTCCTGGCCTACCTACAATATGGCTTGTTTTGTTATGCCCTTACCAACTAGTTCCCATAAAACAATCCAGCGATGGATTGACCTTCGCTGGATTGAAACACATTTTTACTTATTTTTTATTTTACTTGAGAGCTCTACCACAACATTTGACATAGAGCCAATAAAAATAACAAGGCCGTTTCTTTCCTCTGATTGAGAAAGAAGCGGCCCTTTTTATCCCCTATTACGACTAACCGCCACTCCGATTCCCCTCATCCTTGACCGTGAGAGTAATATCCCTACATCAGAGGTGAAAAGATTCTGAGCAATGACATGAGTGCCCTTTTCATCAAAGAGATCTGCTTCAAATCCTCCTTAGTAATTTCGACGCCTACCGCGAGAATATCCTCGAAGTCTTTAACCATATCCGCAAGACAACTGCACTGGTACATCCAAACCCCGCATTCAAAGTGTAAATACAGACTGCGATAGTCCATATTGATGGTCCCCACAACACCGAAACAACCGTCCACAACAAAGGTTTTGGAGTGAATAAACCCAGGCTCGTACTCATAAATTTTCACACCGCTTTCAATCAAGGTTGAATAATATGACTGTGACACAGGGTGGACATACCATTTGTCGCCCTGGTGAGGTGTTATGATCCGAACATCGACCCCGCACTTTGCCGCATTGCACAAAGCGTTTACCATTTCATGATCAATGATCAAGTACGGCGTTGTAATATAGACGGACTGCTCCGCTTTATTGATCAGGTTTAAATACACATTCTGGCTCACGGGTTCCCCGTCCAGCGGACTGTCTGCAAATGGGCAAAGATACCCGTCAAAAGGCGCAGCCTCGATGCCAGGTACATCGCTTTTCGCTTGTAAATATGGATTTTCCGCCGCTTCACAGTCAACCGTTGAACTAGATCCTGCATTCACTGCTTCAGGATCAATTGGCTCATTTCTGAGGTAACTCCACATGGAAAGAAACATCACCGTCAGGCTGCGAACCGCTTCCCCCTTTATCATGAGGGCCGCATCCTTCCAATGGCCATGCTTTTCGATGTGATTGATATACTCGTCTGCCAGATTGATTCCGCCCACGAAACCGGTATGACCGTCAATCACGGCGATTTTTCTGTGATCCCGATTATTCAGCCTCGGAGATAATAGCGGAACTAAGGGACTAAAGACGCAGCATTTGATCCCTTTCCCTTCCAGATACCGGGAATAATTCATCGGTAAGGTCTCCAAACAACCGGCGGCATCATAAATAATGCGGACATCGATCCCCGCCGCGGCTTTTTCTGTCAGAATATCCAGGATGCTATTCCACATCAAGCCTTCTTCGATGATAAAATATTCCAGATAGATCGACTGTCTTGCCTTGGCCAATTCTTCCTTCAGCTTTTCAAACTTCGCCTCACCGTTAGCAAGGTATTGGGCATAAAGATTTCGGTAGAGAGGATAGCCCGCATAGTCTTTAAGATAGGCGGACTGATTGAAGGCATCTTGATTCCCAGTCTTCAATTCATCATTCCGATCACCATCAGCACACAGAATCTCACTGCATATCTTGGAAATCTCAAGGATTCTTCCGGCTGTTTTGCGGCTTGTTTTGTTTCCGCTGAAAAACAGATAAAAAAGCCCTCCGAATACAGGGAACAGCATAATGAGTATGATCCATGCGATCTTATAGCTTGGATTGCTCTTATTGTTCAAAATCCAGAAGACGCAAGCAACACTGAGCGCCACATTGAACCCGTAAAAGATACTGAAGTAACGGTTGAAACGGATCAGAAAAACAATCAGCAATATCAGCTGAAGAGCCATGATCACGATAAATAGTGTAGTTTTATATGCTTTTGCTTGGTATTGCTTCATGCTTTTGCTCCTCCGCCAGTCCATTGAATCCGCTTCCGATCAAGGTACTCAACGATCTGGTCAGTTGTTCCAGTGATATACGGTTGTCTGACCGCACCCACTCCCGGTAGACAGAGGTTAGACCGGAAGTAATGAAATCTATCGTAAAAGAAAGGATTTCCTTTTCCATTTGAACAGTATTCTGACACATTTCCAAAAATCTCTCTTTCAGGATTGTCTTTATCTTATCCATGAAATTGTTGTAATCCTTTGACTGCACCAGCAAACTATAAAATTCAATATCTTCATTCATCTCGCTTGTAATCTGATGAAACAGAGGATATGGGTTATGGATGCTTTTCAGCAAATCTGCACGATCCAGAATTTGAAAGATTTTGCTCACCAAATCATTTTCAATTTCGTCCAACACATCATATAAGTCCCTGTAATGAGAATAGAAGGTTTTCCGATTGATATCCGCATCCTCCGCAATCTCCGTTATGGTGATATCAGAAAGCTCTTTCTCAGACATCATTTTAATTAAAGCTATCTTAATGGCTTTTCTTGTCTTTCTGCAGCGCTTGTCCATTTGCTCTTTTTTTTGATCCAACATGGTTTCACCCCCCGTAAAGTAACAAAACACATTGCATTTATGGTATATACCACAAACTTGCTTTCTTTTAGCCATTGCAATATAACTCACAATAGTATAATAATATACACATGAGGCAAAGGCAACATCAAAGTAATATTTCAGGAGGAATCCACTTGGTTAATCCCGTTGATATAGAGATTTTAACTGACTGCATTAAAATTCTTTCTGTCAGCCCTTCTTTCATAAGCATGAAGGACTTTACCCAGCATGGGCGAACAGATTGCCTTCTCCATAGCATTTCTGTTTCCTACTACAGCCTTGCTGCAGCAGGCTGGCTGCCTTTTATTTGGGATAAAAAGAGTCTTGTGAAGGGTGCTTTGCTTCATGACTTTTTTCTTTATGACTGGCACACAAAAGACCGTTCTCACCGGTTCCACGGGTTTACCCATCCATCTGCGGCTTTGACAAACGCTCAAAAGGAGTGGAGACTAAATGAAAAAGAGGCAGACATTATTCGAACGCATATGTTCCCACTAATCCCTGCTGTACCTCAATACCGAGAAGGGCTTCTGGTCTGCCTGGTGGATAAATTCTGCTCTGCTGTAGAGATCCTGCGACTGAGGCCGAATATTCAAGTAAAAGCAATCTATCTGTACACCATAGACAAACAAAGCTGAGTAAGGAGGCAAAAATGTTAGTTTATCAATACATCTGCTGGTTGTTTTTGTACAGCGTCATCGGCTGGGTCTACGAAACGATCCTATGCTCTGTAACAGAACGAAAATGGGTCAATCGGGGCTTTCTGAACGGGCCCTACTGTCCGATCTACGGATTCGGCGCTGTATTATGTGTCCTGCTTCTGGATAAAACCCACAACCCCATCGTGCTATTCTATCTTGGAATGGTAACTGCCTGCTCCTTGGAATATTTCACATCCTGGTTGATGGAAAAATTATTCATGGCCAGATGGTGGGATTACTCCTCCCACAAATATAATCTGAACGGCCGTATTAGCCTGGCCGGGGCTCTGGTTTTCGGAACATTCTCCGTACTGCTGGTTCGGTTTGCCCATCCGTGGGTCATTCACCAAACGGAGCTTCTATCGGATCAAGTGGTTATGATTTCGGCTTTGCTCATTACCTTTGTTTTCCTCGTGGACTGCACCGTAACCGTTTTAACGATTCTTGGCCTCAATAAGAAGCTTCAACTTGCAGATCTGAAAATACAAATCACTGAATTTAAGCTTCAGATAAGTGAAATCAAAGAAGTAATTTCAAGGCTAAGTCTTCAGGAAAAACGACTCTTAAGAGCTTTTCCAAAGCTGAAATCTGTAATCTATGATGATGCACTTCAGCTCATCAAGGAGGATCTCAGCGACAAGCTTCGCAAAACCAAAGAGCAGCTTAAAAAGTACCGTCAGAGTTAGGGGAACGCTAATTAACTCCGTGCGTATACTCCATTAAATCGGCATTTTCTTAGGGAATACACTATTTTAGTGAAAGCAGAGAGGAACTTCGATGAATCAACAAATGAAATCACAAATCAACATACTGGTAACCCTAGATTCTAATTATTTAAAGCCGCTGCGAGTGATGCTGAAATCCATGTTCTTAAATAATGCCGATGAGGTCTTTCAGATTTATGTATTACACACCAGTCTGAAGGAGGAGGAGATCACAGAGCTTGAATCGTTCGTATCCGCTCATCACAGCTGCCTGGTGGTCATCCGCGTAAGTGACGACTGGTTTCAGGATGCACCGGTACTGTTCCATTATACAAGGGAAATGTATTTTCGCCTGCTGGCGCATCAGCTTCTGCCTCAGGATTTGGATCGCATCCTCTATCTCGACCCTGATATCCTTGTGCTCAATTCCGTTCGAAAACTCTACAATACGAATATGGAAGGCTTTCTTTATGCCGCAGCCTTTCATGATAAAATATCCGTTCGTGAGATCAACCGAGTCCGTCTGCTTCCCTATGAAATAGAATCCTACTATAATTCAGGGGTTTTACTGATGAATTTGGCACAGCTGCGCAAGGAAGCCGATGAAAGGGAAATATTCCGCTTCGTCGAAGAGAACCGGGCGAAGCTCGTTATGCCGGATCAGGACATTCTCAACGCATTATATGCAAAACAGATCAAAAGCTTGGATGAACTGTATTATAATTATGATGCACGTTACTATATTTACTACAAGCTCACAACGAATGGCAGCTTTGATATGGATCGGGTGATCAACGAAACCGTATTTCTTCATTTCTGCGGAAAAAAGAAACCATGGAGCAAGAAATATTCAGGTGTTTTTCACGCCCTCTATAAGCATTACGAAAGGCAGATGCTGCTGCCAATGCAACCGCACCTATGGCCCTCAGAATGATTTCAGAGGGTCTTTTTTATTTCTTCCATTTTGTATTTTCTTGTCGATTTTTATCCATATATCTCCGCTTCATCTATTTGAAACACAATTCTCGCTGCAGTATACTAAACTTAACCTGTATATACAGACCATGATTTTCTTTGAAAGGAGGCGGGTTTATTTCAGCAGTTTTCACGAATTTTGATCATTCCATAAGGAGGGATTTAGGTTATGAACAGCAAACTGATTGAAGCCATGGCAGAACTTGATGAAGATACAGTTTTAGATGAGGTCCAAAAAATGATCAGCAGCAATACAGCGCCGCTGGACATCGTAGCAGATTTGCAGGAAGGTATGAGTATCATAGGGAAAAGATTCGAAAAGGAAGAGTATTATCTGTCAGAGCTCATTATGTCAGCAGAAATCTTCGAGCAGGCATCTGCCTTGCTGGGAGAAAACGCAGATTCAGGTTCTTCAAAGTTCGGAAGCTTTGTTCTTGGAACCATCTACGACGATATTCATGATATCGGCAAAAACATTGTGGGCACGATTATGCGAAGTAACGGATTTGACGTCATCGATCTGGGAGTTGATGTATCCACCGAAAAATACATCGCCGCAATCAAAGAGCGTAAGCCAAAAGTCATCGGCATATCGTGCCTTTTGACTACCTGTTTTGATAATGTCAGACAATGTATCAGGGAAATCGAAGACGCCGGCCTTCGGCAGGATGTAAAAATCATCTTTGGCGGAGGGCCTGTGGATGAAGCTGCCGGACGGTACGTCAATGCAGATATCGTATGTAAAAATGCACAGCAAACAGTAGATTACTGTAAAAAAATCATGGGGGTAAACTGAAATGAAGACGAATCAGGAATTGCTCCAGGAAAGAACAGAACGTTTTAAGAAAACATTGGCGTTGGAGAAAACGGACAGGACTCCGATTATTCTCATGATTGATGGATTCTGTGCCATACATACAGGGGTAAAATTATCCGAATTCTGCTCCAGTGTCAAACGATCCAGCGAGGTCATGCTTGATTCCGTCAAACAGCTTGGCGACGTTGACGGAGTTACCAGTGCCTTTGCTGTCGGTCCAATCTTCCCAATGATCTTTATGGCAAAAGTTAAGGTACCTGGCCGGGAACTGCCGGATAACATGCTCTGGCAGCTTGACGAAGCGGAAATGATGACCACGGAAGATTACGATACTATCATCAATAAAGGCTGGAGCAGCTTTATGCCCAGCTACCTAAAAAACAGGCTTGGTTTCGATTTTGAAGGAGCCTTGGAACAACTCGCCTATGCGCCTCAGGCGATTCAGAACTTCAACGATGAAGGCTATCTTGTATATTCTCCTCTGGTTACAATAACCGTAAACGAATACCTGAGCGGCGGACGGTCCATGTCAAAATTTATGCGGGATCTATTTAAAATGCCAGACAAAGTAGAAGCCGCTCTGGAGGTGATACAGAAAGAGAATTTGGAGCAATTGAGGCAACAGATACGCGCCATCAAACCCCAAGTGGTATTTGTCTCCCCTGCTCGCGGTGCCAGTGAATTTTACTCACCAAAGCTCTGGGAACGTTTCGTATGGAAATATATCAAGGAAACCGCCGATATGATCATCGAAGAAGGGGTTGTCTGCGATATCCACTGCGACGGAAACTGGGAAAGAGATTTGGACTATTTCAAAGCGTTCCCAAAAGGGAAAGCCGTGTTTGAATGCGACGGCGCAACAGATATTTATAAAATCAAGGAAAAGCTGGGCGACAGGCTTTGTATAAAAGGAGATGTTCCCGCTGGTCTAATGGTCCTTGGAACACCGGATGAGGTTTACGACTTCTGCACCAAGAGGATTCAGGATATGGGCCAGGGTTATATTTTGTCCAATGGCTGTACGCTGCCTGCCAATGCAAAACTGGAAAATGTAAAGGCTATGATTGCAGCTGCAACAGGAAAATAGGATAGAGGAGCGCTGATGAATTCTGTTTTAATTGCCTGCAGTACGATTTCCTCTGAGATAGAGTGTCTGATCCGAGAATCGGCATGTCCATATCCGGTGCTATGGATTCCGTCAGGGCTCCACAATTCACCTGAGCTGCTTCGAAAGCGCCTGCAGGAGGAGTTGGATCACCTGTCCAACATAGAACGGGTACTGATGGCATTTGGCTATTGCGGCAATGCCTTGGTTGGGCTCATCCCGCCTTCTTTTGAGATGATCTTCCCCAGAACGGACGACTGTATTTCTCTCCTGCTGGGTTCATCTTTGATCCGTAAGGAAATCTCCCAGTCGGCAGGCACATATTTTTTAACGAAGGGCTGGCTGGAGAATGAAAAGACCATATGGCATGAATATCAGCAGTCCATCAGTCGTTACGGAAAGGAACGCACAGATCGGATGTTCCGCCAGCTGTTAAAGCACTATGAACGTTTGGGAATCATAGAGACCAGGGCGTACTCACTGGAAGGCGTTTTGGAATCGTCTCAGGAAATTGGCAAAACCCTTCAGCTTAGAATTGAGGTGATACCAGGAACCCTTGATTATTTGAAAAAGCTCCTGACAGGCCCATGGGATGACGATTTTATTGTGATTCGTCCCGGTACAGCGGTTACATTATCGCATATTTATGGAGATTAAAATAAGCATATTATCACATATTTATGGAGATTAACATGAACATTATTATCTTCGGTGGTTTTTTGGGCGCCGGGAAAACCAGTTTGATCCTTTCCCTGGCTTCTTTCCTGATCCAGGAAAACCAGCAGCAAGCCCATCAGAATGGCCGGCAGGAAACTGATCTGAGTGAACATCAGGAAGCCCAAACCCCTTATCTTGTCATCATAGAAAATGAAATTGGTGAGACTGGGATTGATGACAAAATTCTAAGAGCCGGCGGCTATGAGGTACGGGAGTTATTTGCCGGGTGCGTATGCTGCACTCTGGCGGCAGATCTTACCGTGATGCTGAATGAAATCGCAGGTACGCTCAACCCCCAGTGGGTGATCATAGAATGTACCGGTTTGGCTTATCCCAGAAATATCGCTGATTCGATCAATCGACATGTGAAACGCTCTGACCGGATACGAATCATCACCGTCGTTGATGCAGAACGCTGGGAAGAATTGGCAGAGGTAGCCCCTATCCTTGTTGAAAAGCAGGTTTATGAAGCCGATGTTGTACTGATCAACAAGATCGATCTGACTGATGATGAAGCGATAAGTCTGGTGGAAGATAGAATCCGTTCCATTAACGCCAGTGCAAAGAAAATTAAGCTGTCAGGGGGCGGAATGATTCCAGGCAGTGTATGGAAAGAAGTAACGGAAGCAAATGGATCATCAGAAGAGGTGACAGAAAAATGAATCAAGTGAATCATCTGAATCATACCATCCATGATCATGGTGACCTGATTGGAGCAGCTGAAGAAATCCCTGCAGTCTTTTCACAAACCCTATTATTGCAGTTTGAGAGGGACATGACAGAAAATGCAATTAGTGCACTTTTGTCAGATTGGCTGATATCGATAAGGCATTGGGCTCTCTTGCACCATCATTATATCGGTCATATCAAGATTTTCGCAGAATTCGAAGAAGGATTTCAACTATGGCTTTCTGCCACAGGCAAGGAGATCAGCGTAAAAAATCCTGCCAGATGCTTAGCAAATCCTGTCCGCAGCGGTACTGCGGCAGTAACCGCCATCGTCTTTGGGACGGATGAGGAATCTCTGAGAGCTGCGGTTTTAAGTAGATGGGAGGATACCTTGACATTGCAATCCGGAAAGGCGGGAATTTAATTGGACATTAAGGACACGGATCTTGTGCAGCTTGCGCTCTCATCCAATGCAAGCTATGCAGCCATAGCCGACACATCTGGCATCACCTTCCACGAGGAATTCCGAAAGGCCTGTGAGAAAAATGTGTGCGGAATGTATAACACAAACTGGATGGGACCTCCAGCCATCGGCCCTATCAGTCAGCTTAAGGAAATTGTAGAAGCATTCAGCCAAGGTCTGCTTTTCCAAACAGTTCATCATCTTTCCAGCTCTTTTGATTGGAACGGAATGAAGAAGGGCCAGGAAATCCACGATAAAGTTTTTCGTGACATCCTGAGAACAATAAAAGAAGAATATGATTTTGACAAGATCCTTCCCCTAAATGCTGGCTGCTGCAAATTATGTCCCCGATGTGCCTATCTGGACGAGGAACCATGCCGCCATCCCGATCAAGCAGTTTCCTCTGTTGAGGGTTATGGAATTGACGTTATGGCACTGGAAAAAAGCTGTGGGATACCATATTATAACGGTAAAAATACCGTTTCATATGTGGGCTTGATTCTACTAAAAAAAGAATAATACAAAAAAACGGACTGCCCATATCATATCATGGCCAGCCCGTTTTTTATAAAGTCACACCGATTGAAATCAATGTGTTAACCAAATACATCCCAGAACATCGGTTTTTGATTCAGAAATTCTTTGAAGGTCTCAAGAAGATCAGGGGTTTCATCGATAAAGTACGGCCGTGCAATGTTGCCGTCTTCATCCCAGTCGCAGCCGTCCCACCAGATCGCTACTTTGATATTCTCATACTTTCCGATGTGATTGAACATGTTTCTAATCCACTTGTTTTTGTCACCGCCTACGCTGCTGGATGCAAACTCGGTAATCATCATCGGCTGCTTGAACAGTCTGTCATACTCAGCATATAGAGAATCATACAGATCATCAAATTCAATCCAGTCCTCTCCCGGATAGTAGGTGCCCGTATTATATGCCGTCAAGCCCACAATATCTACATATTCATCCCCTGGATAATACATCAATGCATCGTTCCATTTGAAATCAGGGAATGATTTTCCGTTTGGATTCCAAACCCAGATTACATTGTCTGCGCCTGCCTCTTCGAAGATATTATAGATATACTTGTAGAATTCTTTGAAGATCATCGTATCCTTCGCGGTATGATAACTGGAATAAGGACACCAGTCCCCATTCATCTCATTGCCCAGTCGGAACATAACAGGATGATCAAAGTCGCTTACCTTTTTCGCATAGTCCTTCAGAAACTCATCATATTCTCCGTCCAGCACGTCATATACCATGTTTCCCGAATCGCTTGACGGTGTCTGAAGCGTCAGCTCAAGGGTTTTATTATTTTCATATGCCGCCTTTAGTCTCGCATCCAGATTGGGGTGTTGTGTTTTGTTTTCAAAGCTGGAATAATTCAGCAAAATAGGAAATTCATACTCCATCGCTGATTCCAAATATTTCATCTGAGTGAAGTCCCCCGGAGCGTCTGGTTCAAAAATCCCCCATTGCAGTGTGCTTGCCGGGCCGAAATATTGATAATAAAAGTCCTCCGTCTCCTGGTTCCATCCTCTTTCCTCCGGAACCACCGCCTGTGACTGGCGTATGTAAGACGACTTTGTTGGGGCAAACAACTCAAAATCATCCAGCAGATATTGATAGCCACCCTCTAGATAGAAAGGCTTGTCTGACTTTACTAAAACCGTATATACTTCCCGGGAACCATTTAAAATCTCCATGGAAACGTAATAATTCTTATCGTTTTTTACTCTGCTCAGCTTATCTCTCGACCATTGGAGAATATGAACCGTTTTCCCGTTGATCCTTGTCTGAACATCGTACTCGCTGGTATGGTCGGTTCTATTGTTAATAAACCGATTCGAATAATTGATATAAGCCTGCTGGCTGATATTATACGGCAGTGATTCCTTATAGATTTCAATGCGTTTGCTGTCATTTTCAAGTACTGCAACAACACCGGAATAATCCATATCCACCTTCATGCCCTGATCGACACGAAGAGAATATCCGTCAACATAGTTCGTAAACAAGCTGTAACTTCCGTCTTCATTCAAGCTATACAAATCCTTTGTCACGGATTCTGCGCCGTAAACCGGCGAAGACATACCCAACATCAGACTAAGACACAACCCTAAACATACTAATTTTCCTATCATACCGTTTCTCACAATTCACTTCCTCTCTTCTCTTTTGTCTCTCTTATGTTTCTCATTTGTTTCTCTTTTGTTTCTCTTTTGTCTCTCTTATGTTTCTCTTTCGTTCTCTTTTGTTTCACTTCTATATCACCTTTTCCCGAATGTTTTTCATTGGAAAAGCAGTTAATTTTCAATCCCGACTCTAGCGTCGACACCTGCATTGTAATAATGCTTGATTTCTTTCATCTCTGTGACCAAATCAGCTCGATCGATGATCTCTTGGGGAGCGTATCTTCCTGTCAAAATTACTTCTGTTTTTTCCGGTTTCAAATCCAATACCTCGAGAACATCTTCCACTGAAATAAGCTTGAAATACAATGCGGTATTAACTTCATCAAACACAACAAGGTCATATTCTCCGGAGGTAACAATCTCTCTCATTCTTTCAAGGCCTGCCTCTGCATCGGTCACATCCTTCTCTGTGGGTTTTCCGTTGACGAAGAATGCGCCTCCAAACTGCTCCATTGTCAGGCCGGGAAGGCAGTGAATCGCTTTTTTCTCACTGTAGTCCTGACCCTTCATAAACTGACCAAAGAAAATTTTATTTCCTGCACAGGCTGCTCTCAGCGTAATTCCCAGTGCAGCGGTGGTCTTTCCCTTACCGTTTCCGGTATACACCTGAATGTAACCCTTCTCTAGCATTTCATTTCTCTCCTTTTGATTCAATCACTAATTGGTAATATATACTTAAAGCCTTTGATATCGTTTTATGATCTCTTCAGCAACTTTAATACCATCTACAGCTGCAGACATGATTCCGCCTGCATATCCTGCTCCTTCTCCCGCAGGATAAAGACCTTGGATACTTCCGGTCAGCATTTCATCTCTATTGATCCGCACCGGGGATGAACTTCTTGTCTCCACCCCTGTCATGATCCCATCCTCGCGATCAAAGCCCTTGAGCTTTCTTCCAAGCTGAGGAATCGCTTCCCGCATGGCTTCCACCGCAAAGTCCGGCAGGCAGTTTCTCAATTCAGTCCAGTGTACGCCTGGTCGATAGGTAGGGTCAAGATCGGCTGAAACAGACGATTTCAGCACTGCTGAAGCTCCTGCATTCTTCTCCGCTGCTGATGATTCCGCTGCCTTCAGGTCGTCACTGAAGTCACCAGCCATGAAAGCTCCTACCGTCTGCGCAGGAGCATGATAGTTCGCTCCTCCTGCCTGATATGCCAGTTTCTCGTATTTCTCCTGAAAATCGATTCCTGACAAAGGGTGATCATCGGAAAAATCCTCCGTTCTAACATCCACAAGCAGTGCGCTGTTAGCGAGTGCTGACCCCCGATCATGGTAGCTCATGCCGTTGGTCACAACATGACCTGCTTGGGAAGCCGCACCGATGACATAGCCTCCAGGGCACATACAAAAGGTATATACGCCCCTCCCGTTTTTGCATCGATAAGAAAGCTTATAATCTGCAGCTCCCAGTTCGCTGCTTTCGCGGCTGCTGCCATACTGAGATTCGTTGATCATGCTCTGAGGATGTTCAATACGAACACCGATGGAAAACGGCTTCTGACTCATTTCCACACCGCTTTCATACAGGTTTCTGAAGGTGTCCCTCGCACTGTGCCCCACGGCTAGAATGAGGTTTTCTGTCTCTATGGTTGTTCCACCGTTGATTTGAACAGCTTTGATCCTTTTTTCATTTCCGCCGTTGTTGTTATTGCCATTGTTTCCAATGCTGCCAGTGGTTGTGCCATTGTCGCTGTTTCCAATGATTGCGCCATTGTCGTTGTTGCCAGTGGTTGCACCTTTATTCCCGTTTTCTGAAACCTCAAGCCCTGTAAGGCGGCTCTGAAATAAGATCTCTCCGCCGTATTCCAGAATTGTCCTGCGAATGGAAAGTACCACTCTTCTCAAAACATCCGTACCGATATGGGGCTTTTGTTTATACAATAACTCCGGAGGGCCTCCCGCCAAAATAAACTCTTCCAGTACCTTTCTGACTCTCGGATCTTTAATCTGAGTCGTCAGCTTTCCGTCAGAAAAAAGACCTGCTCCGCCTTCTCCAAACTGGACGTTGGATTCCTCATCGAGGATTCCCTCCTTCCAGAAACGCTCTACATCTTTCACACGTTCCTCAATGGACTTTCCCCTCTCCACTATAATGGGGCGGTACCCGGCCTGTGCAAGAATCAGCCCTGCAAACATGCCGCAAGGACCAAATCCAGCAATAACCGGCCTGTTCTTCAGAGGCTCGCTGCCTTGCTGCACCGGTTGATAATTCATATCAGGCGCTGGTTCCAGCTTTGCGTTTTTACATTGACTGAGCAGACGGATCTCCGTCTCACCAGCCGTTTTATCCGCCAGTGACGGGATAAAGTCTACCGAGTAAACCAGCTTGATATCGGCCTTATTTCTTGCATCCACCGACTCTTTGATCAAGCGGTACTCTTGAATTTGCAGACCCTTTACGCCAAGTTTCTTGACGATACGTTCAGGAATCACTGCCTGACTCTCTCCAAGACTCTTCTTTATTTCATGTATTCTTAACATCACATATCTCCAAGTGCTTCCGCTGCGGCTCTCCCAGCAGCTTTTCCCGAAGACCAGGCCCACTGCAGATTGTAGCCTCCGCAGATTCCATCCCAGTCCAGAAGTTCGCCGGCAAAGTACAGCTTGGGCACCAACTTTGATTCCATAGTATTCAAATCCACTTCAGAAAGGTCAATGCCTCCTGAAGTCACCTGTGCTTCCTTCCAGCCTTTCGTGCCGGAAATAGGGATTACCCATCCCTTTAGTAGTTCAGCGATTTTAGAACGCTCCTCTATTGTCATCGTATGAATCTTCCGGGTCTCATCCAGAGAAAGTTCTCCCAGTAGCACTGGTGTCAATTTTTTGTGAACCATGCCCAAAAAAAATTCCGCCATGGGTTTCGAAGCCAGAGAGCTCACTCTCTTTTCCAGCATCCGCAGCAGCGACGCCAAGTCATATTCTGGAAACAAATCCAGTCTGACTGCATCACCTTTCTGATAATATTTACTTAAATTAAAGATACAGATTCCGGACAAACCATCCTCTGTAAACTGAATTTCTCCGTTTTCCATCGCAATAACACTGCCATCCCTCAGGAGTTCTGCCTGGCTTTTTGTTCTGACTCCCTTTAGAAGCCGGAAACAAGCTTTTTCCGATACAAGCTGTACCAGTGACGGCATCGTCCTCACGATCGTATGTCCAAAATGCTTTGCGATTCTAAATCCGTCGCCTGTGGACCCGTACTGGGGCCCCGCTTTCCCGCCTGTGGCAAGAATCACTGCATCGGTATCAAACTTATTTTTCTCGGTGGTAATCACAAAGCCTGTCTTCTGCGTTTCAACAACTTGGATGACTTCTTTACAGATCACCTCAACATGAAGGTCTCTGAGTGCATGGATCAAAACATCGCAAACAGCTGAAGCCTGCTCAGAATAAGGATACACTCTGCCTTCCCCTTCCGATCTGGTCAGTAACCCAATTTCTGAAAAGAACTCCAAGGTGTCTGCTGCATCTTTACAATTAAGGTTTGTAAGATTGCAGCGCCCGTTACCCGTTGCGAGCAGTTTTCGGCCCAGAATTTCATTCTTTTCCAGCAGTCTGACTGCATTGCCCTCTCTGCGGGCAGCAGTAACAGCGGCCATCATTCCTGAAGGGCCGCCTCCGATTACCGTTATGTTTTTTCTGCCAGTTATATTCTGTTTCATGTTGTTCCTCGAATCTCCAATATTTCCTAGCCGTTACACTCAGGTCATACATCTAATATAATACCATTGAATGCACCCCTGTGTCCACACCCAGCTTCTGTCCGACTACGAAAACACCACTCTCAATTGCTCTCAATTGGTTCTGAGCTGCATAACTTGACACATTGCATTATAGAATAGAATATGGTAGACTTTGATCTGTTACACCACTTATATCACGAATCCAGGAGTTCCCAGTGTTTAGACTGTTAAAAAATATCATACGATTTGTATTTCTGCTGATCATTCTTGCGGTCAGTGTGTTTTGTTATGCAAGATATATTGAACCAAATATGTTAAGAGAGGTAGATGTCACCGTTTCCTCATCCTCACTTCCCGTCGAGGCGAACGGTCTTAAGATCGCAGTATTCGGGGATACCCAATTCGGTGATTATTATAATATGGAAGATTTTCAGCGAATCCTTGACGCTTTAGAGGATGAAGAGCCGGATATGATTGTTTTTACAGGCGATCTCATCGATTACTACGATATCTATACAGGAGACGTTTCATTGATATCAGAAAAGTTTGCAGAAATGAAGGCACCTTACGGCAAATTTGCCATCTTTGGAAATCACGACTATGGCGGCGGAGCTGAAAACGAATATAAAGCAATCATGGAGGCAGGCGGCTTCACTGTACTGAAAAACGAATATCAGGCTATTGATGAAAAAAAGGTGGCAATCATCGGCATTGATGATGTTCTCATTGGTTATGGTGACCCTACCATTGCCAGCTGGGGCAGACCAGATTACTATAATATCATCCTCGCCCATGAGGGAGACCTTGTAGATGAAGTTTTGGATTATAATTCAGACCTCATGATTGCCGGCCATACTCACGGAAGGCAAATCAATCTTAAATTTTTTGATGACTACATCCTGCCGCCTTACGGAAAGAAATACATCCATGGATTATTTCAGTTTGAAAACCAGCGAAAGACTCAGCTCTATGTCAATGCCGGCGTCGGTATGTCAACATTGCCCTATCGCTTCTTATCCCCCCCGGAGCTGACCCTGATCACCCTTGAACTCCCGTCTGCTGCAGAGTAATTTCATAACCTCGAATTCCAAAGACTGCACAATCGCAGTCTTTTTTGTTTTCTAAATCGTTTCAATATTCCGAATAGTAAAGCTTTCCGCCGCCTCTTGACAATATCTCCTTGCAGGTCTAATCTAGTATTATTGTAGGTTTTTTTTGCATAATTTTAGGGCTGTACTTTGTCAAAGGAGGATACCAATGGACGATATAACACCGGAGCACTTATTATACGGTTCCATCTTCTTATACCTGGCTGCCGCGTTTGCAGCCATTCTCTTTTCCAGGAGTCATAAGCTTTGTACCTTATGGTCTCAGGGACTGTGCATCGCAGGCGCTGCTGCAGGCATCGCATCGTCAGCGTCACTGCTGTTTTCCGGTCAGGAGAGCATCACAATTTCACCGTTTGAGCCATCGATTCCTTATTTATCCATCAGCATGACTTTGGATCATCTATCAGCTCTTTTTCTGCTGATTCTGTCGGTTCTGACTATCTGCGTATCGATTTATTCCTTCGGGTATTTATCCCATTATCACGGAAAGCGAAATATTGGCTTGTTCCAATTCCTATATGCGTCTTTTATCCTGTCTATGGTGATGGTGTTTACCGCAAAC
Source organism: Clostridiales bacterium (assembly GCA_015243575.1). NCBI lineage: Bacteria > Bacillati > Bacillota > Clostridia > Peptostreptococcales > Anaerovoracaceae > Anoxybacterium > Anoxybacterium hadale. The sequence goes on along the minus strand of CP042469.1, from coordinate 667,054 downwards.
CAAGCGATTTTCTTTTTCATGGCGTGGGAAATCATGGCTGTGGTCTCTTATTTCCTCGTGGTATTTGAATCAGAAAAGGAAGAAACCCGCAAGGCTGGTCTCATCTATGTCGTCATGACCCATTTAGGCTCTGCCTTTCTCCTCATCGCAATTATGCTTATGTTTTACTATACAAACTCTTTTGCTATTAGCCCGGTCTCTCTGGAGCAAATTCCCGAAAGCGGAAGAAACGTCATGTTTCTGTTGTTTCTGATAGGCTTTGCTACCAAGGCCGGTATGTTACCGCTACATATCTGGCTTCCTTATGCGCATCCCGCCGCACCGGGAAACGTTTCTGCGCTGATGTCCGGTATTATGATTAAAACTGCTGTCTATGGACTGCTTCGATTCGTTTGCTTCTATTTAGGAGTCAACACACCCTGGTGGGGAATGGTTCTTCTCTTACTCGGTATCTTCTCTGCAGTATTCGGTGTCCTTTATGCGTATATCGAGCAGAATATAAAAAAACTGCTGGCTTACAGCAGCATTGAAAATATGGGAATTATTTTTATTGGGCTAGGTGTAGGTATGTTGGCGCTGTCATCCGGCAAGCAAACGGTAGCCGCTCTGGCATTTACCGCTTCTCTGCTCCATTGTTTGAATCATACGCTCTTTAAAGGAGGACTCTTCCTCGGTGTAGGCTCGGTTCATTTTGCAACCCATACCAAAAACATGGAGGAGCTGGGTGGTCTGATCAAGAGAATGCCTGTGACAGCAGTATTCTTCCTGGGCTGTGCCCTGTCCATCTCCGCCGTTGTTCCATTCAACGGCTTTATCGGAGAATGGCTTACATATCAGTCCATCTTTGCAAGTATTACATCTGGAAGTGCTGCTTTGAATATTTCCTTGATTCTATCAGCGGCAGCCCTTGCTCTGACCGGTGCACTGGCAGCGGCCTGCTTTATCAAGCTCTTTGGAATTTCATTTCTAGGTCTTCCAAGAAGTGAAAGGGCAGCGGCTGCAAAGGAAGTTCCTTTTAGTATGAGTCTTGGAACCGGTATTCTTGCTGCATTATGTCTTCTTGCAGGACTCTTCCCCCAGGCCATGATCGTGCTGATTGGCAAGGCGGTGGCTACTATTGCAAAGGCTTCAGCAGACCCGCTTCTTCAAGGAGGCTTTCTTGATCTTTACCGTCCTGTTGATTTTTCCGTCCTGATCCCGGAAGTCAGCTTTAGAGGCAGCATTGCGTCTGAGCCGTTTGGGATCTTGGTTACACCCCTTTTTGCAGTGATTACTATGGTGCTGCTCATCCTTGCAGCTCTCTTGATTTTAAGGCTCTTTGGCGGAACCTACCAGGAAAGAAAATATGGAACCTGGGACTGCGGTTTTAGGGAATTAAATCCTCGTATGCAGTACAGCGGAACTGCTTTTTCAAAGCCCATCAAGATTGTATTCAAGATCTTTTTCCGTTCCTCAAAGGATCTGAAGCGGAGCGGAGATGATTTTTATCATCCCAAGTCCATGGAATACACCATAATAACAGAGTCACCCTTTGAAAAATATTTCTACGTGCCTCTTCTTTCCTGGATTACAGGCTGGTCAAGAAGGCTGAAATTTATGATACAGACGGGCAGTGTTCACACCTATCTGCTTTACATTTTCGTAGCAGTACTGGTTCTCATGCTCTATAACAGAATGGTTTAGGAGGGGATTTCTATGTCAGATTTTACACCAGACTTGATCTCAAGTCTTATCTCAAACATCATACAGTTTATCCTGCTCCTGCTCCTTGCGCCCCTTACTGGAGGCATCATTAAAAAGGTGAAGGCGCTGTCACAAAAGCGCAAAGGTGCTCCGGTGCTTCAGATGTACTTTGACCTTTGGAAGTTGATTCGTAAAGAATCCGTGGTCTCGGATACTGCTTCCTGGATTTTTAAAGCAACACCGTACATTGTTTTTGCCACATCAGCGACAGCAGCTCTGCTAGTTCCTGTAACCACCCTGCTGCCATCAGCAGTTTCCGGCGATATCCTCATGCTGATCTATTTGCTGGCCCTCGGCAGATTTTTCATGTGCTTATCTGCACTTGATACCGGAAGCACCTTTGGCGGAATGGGCGCGAGCCGTGAGTCAATGATTTCTGCATTGATCGAACCTTCGATGCTCGTATCGGTCTTTACGGTGGGATTGATCTCAGGCTCCACAGCCATCGACGAAATGATGACTGCCATGAGAGCGATTGGAAATCCGCTGCTTCATCCGGTCTATATTCTTTGCTTTTTCGCCATGATCATTATCATACTGGCAGAAACCTCCAGAATTCCGGTGGATGATCCTTCCACTCACTTAGAGCTCACCATGGTTCATGAGGCCATGCTCCTTGAGTATTCCGGCCGTCATCTGGCGCTGATGGAATACGGTGCGGCCATCAAGCAGTTAATTTTCCTGACACTGCTAGTGAATCTTTTTCTCCCCACGGATCAGCTTGCTGCTCTTATAGGAATTTCGGGAGCCAGCGGTGCGGTCGGGGCTTTTGGAATTGCAGGCGGATCTGTCAGTATTGTGGCTGAAACTGCTGCCGGCGCGGTATCAGCAGCGGCTGTTATCGCTGCCATGGCTCTCTATATTTTGAAAATCATCCTTGCGTCTCTCGTGATCGCGGTCACGGAAATCAGCACGGTAAAATTTCGTTTTTTCAGCATACCCAATCTTGCGGCACTTTCCTTTATTCTAGCATTTTTGGGCTTCCTGCAATATTTTGTACTGGGGAGGTAGTTCATGATGGATTCTTATTTTGATATATTATCGGCGCTTATCCTCTTGTCGTCCTTTTTGTTGGTTTCTCACAAGAGGATTAAGTCCTACATCAAAACCTTCCGCATTCAATCAGCACTCATCGCCCTTACCGCCGGGATCATGGGGATAGACAGTCTGATTCGCGAAGGCAGCTTCGATATTCTGATCGTATGTGTGATCATCGTGCTGCTCAAGGTAATCTACATTCCCCGTCTGCTGCATCGCACCTACGGAACCGTGGAATATAAGGTAGAAAAGGACTTTTATTTGAATATCCCTCTGCTGATTCTGATCTGCTGCGGACTGGTGGTCTTTGCGTACTTCTCCGTGTCCAACATCGGAAGCTTAGACGGGGCTCACCTGAACCTCCAGGTGGTCAACTCCTTCTCCGTGGTTCTGATCGGCTTCTTCTTTATGATCAGCCGTAAGAAGGCCATTGGTCAAATGATTGGTTTTCTTGTCATTGAAAACGGAATCTTCGTCACCGCCTTTTTTTCCACTCACGGAATGCCCTTTGTCGTGGATATCGGCATCTTCATCGACATGATTACTGCAATTCTCATCATGGGTGTTATGGTGACCAGAATGAATGAGAAATTTGAATCAATCAACCTCGATAAGCTCAAAAACCTGAAAGGATAGATATTATGGGATTGTTCTTATGGCTTACGCCTCTCATGGCTGCATTGCTGTCTATTATTATTAAAAAGACTAAGCTCCTCCACACGGTCAGCATCCTCAGCGCCGCTGCCCTCCTGTTTCTGGCAGGGTACGCGACAGTTGCTGTAACGTCCAGCGGTACACTGCGATACCCTTGGTTTTGGAACTTATTTTATATCGATGCGCTCAGTGTGATCCTGCTGGATATCGTGGCTGTGATTAGCCTTTTCGTTTCAATCCACGCCATTGGCTATCTAAACGGAGAATTACGGGAAGGGACTCTTCGTGAAAGCAAGGTTCGTCTTTTCTACCTGCTGATGCACACCTTCCTTTTCACCATGGTTCTTGCTCTGACGGTAAATAACCTGGGCATTCTGTGGATTGCAATTGAGGGAACGACGCTGGCCTCAACCTTCCTAGTGGGCTTTCACAATGACAAGCACACTCTGGAAGCCGCTTGGAAGTATGTGATTATCTGCTCTGTAGGCATCGCTGTAGCGCTTGTGGGGATTATATTCCTGCACCTCTCTTCGGTGGAGCTCATCGATCCCAACCGTGCGCTGCAATGGAACGTCCTTTATCAAAATGCAGAACATTTAAACAGCCCAGTTCTCAGACTCTCCTTCCTCTTTATCCTGATTGGATTTGGAACGAAAGCAGGACTGGCTCCCATGCACACCTGGCTGCCCGACGCGCATAGCCAGGCACCATCACCCATCAGCGCCCTGCTTTCCGGTGTTCTTCTCAACAGTGCTCTTTATTCGGTGATTCGGGTGCTGTCTATTGTCAATAAAAATTTGGGCGACAGTCATTTTACCGGCAGGATCATGATTGGCTTTGGCGTCCTTTCCATTGCTGCTGCTGCGCTGTTTATCCTTACGCAGCGTGATTACAAACGGCTTTTGGCTTACTCGAGTATCGAGCATATGGGTGTGATTACCCTGGCTATGGGAATCTTTACTCCCATGTCCATTTTCGCCGGACTATACCACATGATCAATCATTCCCTTACAAAATCCATGCTGTTTTTAGCATCGGGAAATATCCTGCAGAAATACGGAACACGAAATATCACCGGGGTTCGGGGTCTTGTAAAAGTACTGCCCGTCTCCGGCACCGCCTTTTTTCTGGGACTATTCGCCATATCCGGCGCTCCGCCCTTCAGTATCTTTGCCAGTGAGATCAGTGTGTTTCTCTCCGCCTTCGCAGAGGGACGCCCTTTGCTGGGGAGCGTCGTCATACTGCTGCTGGCCGCAGTTTTTGCAGGAATCGCCGCTGCACTCTTCCACATCTTTTTCGGAGATGCCCCGGATTCCTGTACGCCCGGTGAGACGAATCTTGCCGGAGCCATTGTTCTGATCCTGATGCTGATTCTAATTTCAGTATCAGGGCTGTATCTTCCCGCTCCTGTAAAAGAACTGCTCACCTCGGCCCAAGAGATTATCTCCTGGAACGGAACATTATGAGGTTTATGATGAACAAACAAGAAAGCAATTCCATGAACAATAAACAGAACGAGCTTTTTGCCCGGTTTCCCGAACTTTCAATGTCTGAAATTCATGGCAACACCCTCTATCTGGAATCGAACGCCTCTTCCTATCATACGATCTGCAAGGATCTGAACGGGCAATTGGCCTTTCCTCTGGTATCTATGTTTGCTTCGGACGATCGAGAAAGAACTGGCAGTTTCACCATTCATACGGTATTTGCCAATCGTCAGTCCGGCATATTAATCAGCGTGGCTCTGCCGGTTGATCCATCAACCAGTGCTTTTCCATCCTTATGTGAGCTGATCCCTGCTGCGGCATTGTACGAACGTGAAATCCATGATCTCTTCGGACTTCGCCCGATGGGTCATCCCAATCCGAAGCGGCTCGTGTTCCATGGCAACTGGCCGAAAAACCAATATCCGCTGCGCAAGGAATTTCCTGTAAATCAGCGACCGGACTTTGCTGATGAGAAAATTGAATTCACCAGAATTGACGGAGAGGGCGTCTATGAGATACCGGTAGGCCCTGTTCATGCAGGAATCATCGAGCCGGGGCATTTCCGCTTCAGTCTGGCCGGCGAACCCATTCTCAACCTGGAAGCGCAGCTTTATTTCGTCCACAAGGGGATCGAAAAGCTCATCGAGGGGAAAACCATCGAACAGGGTTTCTATTTCTCCGAGAGGATCTCTGGAGATGAAACCTTCACCAATTCCCTGGCCTACTGTCAAGCGATTGAAAAAATCGCAGGGCTTCAGGTTCCGGTGAGAGCTTCCTTTACCAGAGTCCTGTTTGCCGAACTGGAACGAATCACCAGTCATCTGGGCGACCTAGCGGGTATCTGCCAGGATGTGGCGTACGGTTTTGCCTCCTATCAGTTTAAAATGCTTCGAGGCTGGTGCTACCGAATTGCCGATGAGCTGTGCGGGATGCGCTTTCTAAGAAGCGTGAATACACCCGGCGGAATTCGGAAGGATTTTATTCAAGGCAAGGAAGAAACCCTCACAAAGCTTCTGGCCGAGCTTAAGAAGGAGCTGACGGAAACGGAGGCAATCGTGATGCATAACAGCCTGTTTGTCGACCGGATCGAGAATACGGGCATCCTGAAACATAAGATTGCCGTGGATCTCAATGCCACAGGACCTGGCGGAAGAGCTTCCGGCGTTGACTTTGATGTGAGAAAGGCCTTTCCCTACGAAGCTTACGCATCACTCACCTTTGAGGTTCCTGTTCAAAGTGACGGGGATGTGAGCAGCAGAATGAAAGTCAAGCTGGCAGAATGCTTCCAGTCGATTTCACTGATGCAGCAGGTATTGGAGCAGATTCCACAGGGCATCGTCAGAGAGGAAATCGGAATTTTAGAACCTTACCGCAGCGCCTACAGTCTGACAGAATCTCCTCGCGGCGAAAACATCCATTATATCATGACTGGGGAAAACAATACCATCCTGCGGTACAAGGTAAGGACACCGTCCTTCTGCAGCTGGCCTGCCCTTTGCCATGCAGTTTCCGGCAATATTGTGCCTGACTTTCCGTTGATCAATAAGAGCTTCAACCTGTCCTATGCGGGAAACGATCTATAGTTACGATTCACAGCCTTCCCCTTCTGGCTGTGACTCATAACGATCTGTAAGGAGTATACTATGTTTCAAGTTATCAAGAAAATAATTCAATATCCCCGGGTGACACAGGACTATCCTGCCAAGCCCTTTGATACCAGCCTCACCAGCGGCAAACCGGTGATCCATTCAGAGAAATGTACAGCCTGCGGCGAATGCGTCACACGCTGTCCTTCCGGTGCCATCGTGGAAAACGTCGATACCAACACCCTGGAAATCAATGATAATGCCTGTATCTTTTGTGTACTATGCTCAGAGGTCTGTCCTCACGGAGCAATTGAAATCACCGGCGAATTTGAGCTTGCCCAGATGACTTATGAAGAGCTGGGAACTCAATTAAAGAAAAAAATAGAGAAGCGCTTCGGCAGGAGCCTACAGATCAGAGAGGTTGACTCAGGTTCCTGCAACGGATGTGATTATGAGATCAATGCTTTGAATAACCCATTTAATGATATTGAACGATTTGGGATTCATTTTGTCGCATCCCCAAGACACGCAGACATGCTGCTGGTCACGGGAACTGCAACTCGAAATATGGAGCTTGCGCTTCTGAAAACCTATGAGGCAGCACCAAACCCAAAGCTCGTGGCTGCCGTAGGAGCCTGCGCCTGCAGCGGAGGGATCTTCCAGGATTCTTATGCTGCAAAAAACGGAATTGACACTGTTCTGCCCGTAGACGTCTATATTCCGGGCTGCCCGCCCCGGCCTCAGGCAATTCTCTATGGTATCTTAAAAGCGATCGACCGTTTGTAAATCCATTATGATATCGAGATTCCGATGAGCAGACAAAAGGAGTCCCAGCAAGACCATGTTGACGAGAAAGCTCGTCTGGCCTATGGTCATCAGCGGAAGAGGAAGAATGACGAGAAGGCAGATACCCAGATTGGCTGACAAGAACAGCAAGCTCTGCATCCCAATAGCTGTAACCACCGACAAAGAGATGATAAAGCCAAGAGCGTTTCTTTGTTTTAATGTCACCCGAATCATTTTTATGATCAGAAATGTAAAGATCGCCAAAGTCAGTATCCCTGTTACAATACCCCATTGATGGATCAGATAGGTCAAGCTGAAGTCTCCCCACCAGATCGGAAGGAGTTCCTCCAAGCGTGTTGTATGGGACTTCACCATAGGGCTAAGCTCTCCTTGACCGATCCATTTTGCATTTTTTATGATACTGCGTGCAAATAAGACCAGAAACCCATCTGGAGTATCTTGACTGATCAAAATTTTACCCTTGATCATTTCAAGGAAAAGATTTTTCCCCTCTCCATATCTCCACAATTTCAGTAAAAAAAATCCGAACATGCTCAGCAAGGTCGGCACATATACCAGTGCTAAGGCCTTCTTTTTTTCTACTGCGAACCAACCCTTTGCTATGGCCGCGGAAATCAGGATCAATCCACCCACCGCAAAGATTACCAGCACGTATTCCTGCTGCGAATATCCCAATACCAGAATCGCAGCAACCGCTGCAGCTCCACACCTCAAAATTCCATCATATCCTCTGTTTCTATCGCTGTACAGGATTGCTCCATAGGCTGGCAGTAAAAGCAATGCAAGATAGACCATCTGATACCGGGCATTTAAGTTATGTCTGTACAAGCTGAATATTTGCCCATCATACAGGTGCAAAGCAACGCAAAGCAGAAGAATGGCAGTATAAATCCGCTTCGGATATTTTCCAAGAACAGTATAGTCAGCAAAATAAGCCGCCAAAAGAAATACAATCCCTACAGGGAGTGTGGTCATGTATTTATGAAATGCCTCCCGCCCTGCCCAGCTGCCTTCCGCAGCGATGCGCGACAGGTAATATTGAACACAGACTCCAATGCAGAGCATGATTGCAGTAACGGCGATAATGCTCCATTCGGGCTTCGGTCTATGTACACGGTCAAGCTCCTGCCCAACTTCGATTGCATCTCCCATGTCCGAAATAGCGCTCTGCAACGCTTCCTGTTCAGGAATTCCCGCTTTGATCAGTCTTATTTTCCGATCCTCAATATGGTCCTCCAGCTCCCTTGCAATATAACACCGAACCTTTTGATGCCGTATCTGGCTGCAAACTGCTTCCGTATATCGTTTGGAATCATCTGTATATCGTATGGAATCGTCTGCATATCGTTTGGGATTGTCTGCGTCTATCACCTCCGTAGTGGCTGTGTCTGCACCTGTTCGAATCTTACGCACAAGCTTTTCCTTAAACCCCAGCATAGGAAATCCCCCCCATCACGTTTTTGATTGCGCTGGCATAGGTCTCCCACTCTTTCTTTTTCTCATCAAGGAGTTTTCTCCCTTTTTTGGTGATCTGATAGTATCTTCTCTGTCTTCCCTCCTCCGACACGCCATCGTAAGCCGTTATCATTTCCTGCTGTTCAAGACCGTGCAAAATCGGATAAAGAGTACCCGCTTTCAGAGCAAATACGTGATTTGATTTTTTTTCAAGCGCATCAATCATCTGGTAACCATACATATCTTCATTTTCAATGAGCCTAAGAATCAGCATCGTTGTGTTGCCCCCGCCAATACTTTTGTCTTTCATTTATTTCTTGCCCCTTTCAAAGTTATAATTGATTAAGCAAACTATATATCGATCATCTACATATTATATATAGATGATCGATATATGTCAATAAAATAAAACAGGATTGCCCGTTACCAGACTGTCCTGTTTTTGATGCGCTAGTCCTTATGCCTCAAATCACTTCCGTAGTGCTGTGTGAAAAATGTGGTCGAGTATTTTTCCAGCTTCCATTCCGGAATCCTGCAGTCCTTGCAGGGCCGGCTTACCCATTTATTTCGCAGCCATCGGGCTGCTCTGGAGTTTCTGGAATTATAAATTTGGAAGGTTTTGCCGCAATGAGTGGTTACCTCGGCAAAATCTCCTTTTTTCTCAATGGAACGTATCCCGTGCAGAATTCCGGTCCGGGATGGCCAGAGCTTGATCTTGTCCAGCAATAGAAACAGCTCTATCTGTTTTCTGTAATATCGTTTATTTTCGTTGCTCATTTACCTCGTCCTTCCTGGTACGTTCCCTAATTCTGTTGTGTTCTTTGCCGCTTTGTTGTGTTCTTTGCCGCTTTGTTGTGTTCTTTGCCGCTTTGTTGTGTTCCTTGCCGCTTTGTTTCTGTCATCAATCGAGATCCGCTGTGGGACCTGCTTGGAGTCGTGCTCTCATGCTCTGCCGCTTCGCCATCAGTTCTTCCTCTGTATCTGCCCAGTTGATGAAAGTTCCTCTCCAAATCTGTTCACCGCTTCTATAGTCTGAGATCACTTCATCAGCACCGTAAAACCGCTCCCGCAGGCTCAGAATACCGCCCTGGCCCATGATATGCTCGCCATGTTCTGTAATTCTTCCGTCATTGATCATCAAATGCTCATAAGAGCAGAATTTCTTCTTCGTATTTTTCGCCTGATTCTTTTTCTGGTTCTTCTGCTCGTTACTCTTCTGTTTTTTTTCCGGGAATAAGCCTTCCCCGCAAAACACATCCCTTAGCTCTTCTATAAAGTTGACCCCCGATGTATGGTAAACAGCCGTAGGTGTCTGACTGGGTATTCGTGCATCAATCTCCAGAACCTTGAATTCACCGTTGGCATCGATGACCTCCACATCCATAATTCCCGTCAGACCCGTAAGCTCAGCAAGCTTCACCGCAATGTTCCGAAATTGATCCTCCTGCTGCGCTGTGATCGAGCAGGGAGACGTAACCATTTTGCAGTCATACACCTCATCCATATGGATCTGCGTCACTTCATAGGTCTTATAGAAACCGGGGGCTCCAATTACTTCAATAGAATAAGAAGGTCCTTCCAGATACTCTTGTATTACCCATAAAGTTTGACCTTCTTCCGATCGACCTTCTTTCGTTCGGCTTTCTTTCGCCCAACTTTCTTCCGATTCAGATACCGTCTTAAGAAAATGAAGCAATGCCTCTTGGTCAGCAAGCCGCTGTACTCCTTCGCTTCCGCTCATGGAAGATGGCTTCGCAATATATGGGCCACTGCAATCAGGATAATACTTGGGCGCCGGGATGCCGTTTGCGTGCATCAGTTCATCGGACAGTAGTTTGGAAGAAGAGATCCGGTATGCTTCCGGATCGAAGGCCAAAGGGAAGCAATGTTTTTTTGCAAGTCCCGTCAGAGCGTCCAATACCGCTTGATTCTCATTAGCAGGCAATACAAAATCTGCGTTTTTCAGTGCCGCGATCAGTTCCTCAGTTTCTTGTGTTATATCACAGCATAGAAATTCATCACATAATCCGATGGCAGGAGAATTCTCGTTACGATCTATGAGAATACTGGTAAAGCCTGCTTTCTTCGCCAGGTAAGCTGCTTCTGTACCCTGAAGCTTTCCTCCTATGATTGCAATTCTTGTCACTCCCGATCACCCTCTCAAGCTTTCTTGCAAATAAAAAATTTCCTCGACAATCTGTGCATCTTCCATGAAATCAGTGCTTCCTTAAATCGACCCTTCCCTTAGAGTTGTGAGATAGTCTCTGTATTCTTCTGCTGAAGCAGGTTCCAATCCCATATTTTTTAGAATACCTGCCGCTTCCGCAACAGTTCTTCCGCCCTCGTCCACATCCATGCTGTTTTGAGCCACCCCTGCAAGACCAGATCTGGGCGGAATAATCGAGGTAACCACGCTGGCTCCAGCGTTGATTCGATCTTCCAGACCCTTGATCCCGTCGATGTCCAGCGAGGCGGGAATCAAGGCCTTGGGGTAAAGGAGTCTCAGGAGTGCGATAATCTTTAGCTCCTGTATGGGCTCCGGCTTTTTCACCTGCTCCATTGGGATTCCTTTTTGAGGAACAAAACTCATAACCCTGACCTGCCTTGCTCCGATCTTTCCCATTTCCAGCAGTGAATCCGCAATATCTTCAAGATCTTCACCTACGCCAGTGAGGATTCCCTCTTCAATAAGCATTCCTCGGTCTCGGGCATACAGCTTTGCATTCATCCGTTCATCGTAGTCCTGACCGGCTCTTAGCCTGGCAAACAGTTCTCGATTGTGGGTCTCCTGATAGAGCGCATACCACTCCGTATCCAGTTCTGAAAAACGGTCGATCCATGCGTTCTCAACTAGCCCTGGTGAAATCATCACTGGCAAACCGGTACGGTCTTTAATCACCTTGATCATGTCAAAGACCGTGGTAAAGTGCTCCTTATGATAAGCCAGGTCCTCTCCCATGGTGAGGTCGATGAGATTGACACCGGATTTTGCAAGCAGCTCAGAAATGGCAATGATTTCAGACTCCGTCTTGCGATAACGTGAAATGCTGTTTGCATTTCTGTAGTAGCAGAAATTACAGTTGTTTCTGCACCAAGTAGAAAAATAGACAAAACCGTATAAGAAGATTTTATTGGAGAATTCGCGCGCTCTGACCGTTCTGGCCCTGCGGAACAGCTCCTCTATCTTAACGGGATTGTCTTCACTGAGTATGGTTATAATTTCATCTCTATTCATGCTACCCTCCTTTGGCAAGGTACAAGACGCTTGGGGCATGGAAATGGTGTTACCTTCATTCAATTTTAAATGGCGAGGAGCCCGAGAGTTTCACTCGGCTGCATAGATTTAGAGTCTATGCGATCAATACGATCCGCTCCCCATATCAGTGGATGATCCACTTCCGCCATAAGATTGCTTGCCTGCAAATCTCACTGGTAGTTGCTGGTTCATTCCTTATCTTACCGTTTGTTTTTGATTACTGCATGACAAAATTCACAGCCGCTGTGATCTGATCGGCAGCTTACGCAATCTTTGGAAGGCAGGCTTGTTTCCTCATCAGCCGCAATATAAAATCCCGCACAGGATTTCAGCGGAAGCATGAGACTGTTGGTACGTGCTTTGACACCAATCCGATCTCCATCGAGGATTTCAAAAAAACTGCCCACTTGATCCACATCCATTCCGTAAAATCCGGGGCCAAAAGGTTCCAAAACAGAAGCCTTATGATTTCCAGTTTCCTGTCGTATCTCTTCCATCAGCTTAACCTTCAATACTTCCAGCCCTGCATCGGTGTACGCTGTTCCCCAAATATCTGCATAGAGCTGCTCTAGTACCGGTTCACTATCATCCAGTTCAAAACTTCCTGCCGTAAGGATGTATGCATAAATCTTATGTACTTTATCTTTTTTCAATTGCTGAAACCCATTGCAAATAAAGGTAGTAGCTCCGATGGTTACGGTGTTTCCTGACAATACCTCGCTGTCAAAGCCCGAGACCACCGCTTTCAAGTCGATTCCGCTGCTGATCCTTGTTCTGATCTGCATCCCTTGCTCCAGCATCCTGGTGTACTTCCCACCCTCACGATTTTTTAATCCGCAGATGCTCAGAAAATAATCTTCTGCAAAGGAATCCGCTTCACCTCTGTCCAGCAGGTATACTTGATTATTCATTTCTGCCGGAACCTCCTTTTACCAGGTGATACTTTATTGTTTCAGTGTCATGCCCTTTACAAAGTCATACCGAGCATTGCGGCCACGCCGATCTGCAGCGGATCATGAATGAGCCTTTCAGAATAAATCTCTTGTGCACCTTCATTCAGTGACAGAGGAATGCCAGGTGCTGCGATCCATGCTTCCGGATGAAGCAATCCCTGATGCAGCCAGCTTCCTTGAGAGGTCGCGTCAATAATATATCGATAGGAACTGATTCTGGCAAAGGAATCAATTGCCGTAACTTCCTCTCTGCTTGCCTGGCCCAGTCTCTCCTTATCCAGATCAAATACCGCGACAGAAATGCCCTTCTTCTTGAGACCTTTTAAAAATTCTCTTCCCAAAGCGCCGTATCCCATGAGCAGGACTTCTTTCCCCACGAAAGAGCCGATGGCGCCATCCAATGCTGCGATATACCCCGCAGCGGTTGCGACATTATTATCCGCCATTTTTTTCTTATTCAAATTGACAGAGATAAAGCGGTCATCATCTGCTAAGTAAACAATATCCGCATCATGCTGATACGCCTCATGCATTCCATTCACATCAGTATGTTGGGTCACATAGCTTCGAAAGCCCATGGTTTTTGTTACAGCTGCAACAGATTGTGCAAAGGAACCAATGATTCCCTGCCCCGTTGTAACAGGCACCACCGCTACCTTGATCTCCTGAGACGCTCTTTCGATATCACCGTAAGACCAGCCTCCTGCCTTGGCCGCAAGGGAAGTATAGTCATGCCCTGTCTTGCTTTTCAAATCGCGTTCCTGTTCTCTGATGTTGTGCTCGATATCTGCGATCCACTCTGTAATCAATCTCGTCAAATTTTTACCCTCCGGATGTTATATTTTTAACGGCGAACCGTCTAAAAACGCTATGCTTTTTCCTACCCGTTTTATAGTCTGATAACCACCTGTTTTCATGGCGATTCGCTCAATCCCAAATCCGATGCCTACCCAGGGTTCAAAAACACCCCATTTACCATCCAGAAAGTGAGGGCCATACGCCCCGGAAGCCAATTCCAATCCGCCAGCAATGATATCCATTGTTTCCCCATATACTTCTGATTTTTCAATCACAAGTTCGTATTGTTCCATTCCTATAGCTTTCATTGCAGCCTCGGCCAGCTCTTTCAGGCGCTTCATCTGAGTGCCTTCTTCTATGCCCGCAAATTCTACTAGGTTTAACATGGTGAATTCACTCATATGCTGAGCCCCTTGGGATTCTTTGCGGTAGCAGGAGCCAGCTTCAAAGATCCGTACCGGTTCCTTGGTGACCTTATGCAGATCCCGCATCACCTCATAGAGGTTTGGGGCCAGCATAGGACGCAAGCAACGTTTTGCATCCAGCCAAAACACCTGATTGGTCAGCGGATGTTCCTTCGTTATCGTCATCTTATCCAGCATCTCTGCTGTGATGATGGTCGGGGTTACCACCTGGGTAAATCCCTCTTGCTCTGTCAGCCAAGCCTTAAGTTTTTCTTCCAGCCTCACTGAAAGGGGCTTATGTTCTTCGTCCAGCAGCTTTCTGAGCTTATCCCGATTGAGTTTCACCAGACGGTTCTCTGTTTCCTTAAAGAATCGGTTCCGCGCTTCTGCGGTCTCAAATTCTTTGAGAAATGCTTCTGGTTCACCATTCAATTCCACCAGACGACGTGTCTGCGTCGTTGTAAATTGTTCAGCCATAGGCTTACGGCCTCTCTTTATTCTTTAAAATCAGTATAGCTCTTCTAGCAGCTTCCACTGCATCCTCGGTATAGTGATCCGCTCCGATGCGCTTTGCCCAGCGCAGGGTACATGGCGCACCGCCGACCATGGTCTTGTATTTATTTCTGATGCCCATCTTTCTGAGCGTCTCTTCCAGTTTTTTCTGTTCTTTCAATGTGGAGGTCAAAAGCGCACTTGTTGCAATAATGTCCACCTGATGCTCCTGAGCTTTTTCTATAATCTGCTCAACAGGCACCTCACGTCCAATATCAATCACATCAATGCCGTAGCTTTTCATGGTGGAGACCACCATTCCTTTACCGATTTCATGAACATCACCCTCAACTGTGGCAATCAGCACCTTACCTTTGACTTTAATATCGTCAATATTCGTATAGGTCTCCACCACATGGAGTACTTTCTTCATAATCTCCGTGGAGAAAATCAGCTCCGGCAAGCTGAGCTTTCCGCTTTCAAAGCGCTCACCGATCTCTCTGTTCCCTTCGGCAAAACCGTCCCGAAGTACTTCCATGATATTGATCCCAGACACCAGTGCTTCTTCAATAATCTGCATTGCTCTTTCTTCGTCGGCTTCAACGATGGTCCTATGGGCAATTCTCGTCAATTCGTCTTTATCCACGGATTTCCTCTCCTTAGGGCTCTTAGCATCGACTGATAAGGTTAAACACGTCTGAGACAGTGAAATTCAAAACGCCGGCTGATTTGTCTATTATAACCGGGCCACTGATTCAGCTTTCCTTTGGGAAATACATTGCATTGATATACTCTTTCTGAAAATCCGGATGGAGGGCCAGTTCAATATGCTCGGCATCCTCCGACTGTATATAGGCTTTGATCCGCTCGGTTTCCGACAGCAGTGCCATACAAGCTCCCACTCCTGCCGCATTTCCGATGTGTGATATTTTCTCCTCTTCAACATTGGGAAGCATCCCGATCCGAAGGATACTTTTTTTATTAATATAGCTTCCAAATGCCCCAGCCATCATGATTTCTTCCAGTTGAGACGAGTCGGCCCCAAGACATTGCATCAAAATTACAATGCCACCGTACACCGCACCTTTTGCAAGCTGAACTTCCCGAATATCTTTCTGTGTAATTACAATATCCTCTCCTTCTTCTTTCCAGGCGAGAACAAATTCATTTCCACTTTTCCCTTTTCGAAGCCTTGTCGATAGTTCAGGACCCAGGCCCTTTTTTTCCGCATCCTCTCCGGTGAGAATATTGCCCTTGTGATTTATAATTCCAGCATCAAGCATGACAGCAACGGCATCAATCAGGCCGGAGCCGCAAATCCCGATGGGTTCGGCCTCTTCAATCACCTTTATTTTTATCGTACCTTCTTCTATGGATACGCCCTCAATAGAGCCTTTGGCCGCACGCATGCCCTGATAAATCCGGGCACCTTCAAAAGCGGGGCCTGCAGCCGTAGAACAAACCAGCATTCTGCCGTTGTCTGCAAGCACAATTTCACCATTGGTTCCGATATCAATGGCAAGCCGCAAACCAGAAAGCTCTTTTATGCCGGAGGCCAGAATAACCCCCACAATATCTGAACCTACATGTCCAGCTATATTGGGGAGAATATAGACTCTGGCGGCCGGGTTCATCGTAAGGCCTAGATCCGCTGCACTTTTCTCCACGGGTCCGCGAAAAGCAGGCTCGAAGGGAGCCAACGCCAAGGTTGATGGATCCATGCCAAGGAATAGATGGCTCATGGTGGTATTGCCCACCACGGTAGCTTTAAAAATGTCAGCAGGCTCAATCAGATGCCGCACCTGAAATTCCGCTATCATCTCGTTGAGGCAGGCTCTGACCTTGTCCCTGAGAAGCTCAAGGTGATCCTGACTCACCATACTATATGTAATCCTTGATATCACATCTGCTCCGTAGGTGCTTTGCGGATTTGTTCTGGAAGCAACATCCACCAATCGAGTATTGGTTAGATCCCAAAGCATACCTACAATTGTAGTCGTCCCAATATCAAAAGCAGCACCATATTTAGGCCTTCCGTCAGCCTGCGCTGCTTCCTGCTGGGGTTTAAAGTCATCAGGCAGGAAAATCAGTTTTGATTTCCGGTTTGTCGTTTCATAGCGGTTGCATCTTCCGCATTCATGGCATTTTCCGCCGCCAATGCATGTTTGACCTTCGATCCACATGAAATACCCTTTCTGTCAAAACAGAGCTTGTTTAATATTTAACGTACATAGAAGTTTCTATTTACATTATACACGAAAACGCTGAAATGGAAAGCATCTACCGTATGTTTTTTTCGCTCAAACATGTCGAATTATGTTAGAAAAAGAAGCTTTACCGCGATTTTATCACCCGAGGCTTGCAAACCGTGTTTTTCCGATACATGAACCGCGGTATGCCTTTTTCTGCAACTATTTCGTCGTTAGTACAGCCTGAAACGTATTTCGCTTTTCCTGTGAGCTTTTTACTATCCAGAATTGTTTCATATCATCTGTCAAATATGGAACGATATTTGTAAAATAAGTCAGCTTGTTTTCACGATATGCCTTCTCTGCATAGGAATTGATCAAGTCAGCATCCATGACCTTTACCGTCGCTGCAAAGAAAGCATTCTCATTGTCCGCAAACATCCTATCACAGTATGATTTTTGTGTCTCAGAATCCAGTGATGGAAAAATGGCCACAAATCTCGTTACGGTATGACTTGTGTAATACTTCTCTGCTAATTCTCTAAGATTACTGTTCCCGACATCTTCCACGCTGAGGATGAAGGGTTTTTCCAGCGGTAAAGAGGAGTCCTCACTCTGTGACCTTAACGTTTCTAATAATTTCTTCAGGCTGGAGAGGGCCTTGTCATTATTGATAAAGTCCTTGCAAGATTTATCAAAAGAAACCATCATTTCTTTCTGAGAGGATAATACGATTTTGGCTTTATCGGGATATGAGTTGTACCCGTTCTCGTTTAGGTTCCAGCCAAGCTCGAAGAGATACGGGGCCTCATAGTAACTTGCCTGAGAATAGGTGTATGATTGCCCTCTCTCTCCCATAACATTCCATGGAGCAGTCGAAGGACTGGATGGAGCCGCCCCATAAGCTCCTGCGGCAGAGGCTCCTACGCAAAGCAGGATTGTGCATAAAACCATAAGTACCGCCGCCGGTGCCGTTCTTTTCTTATACTTCATAATTGCTTCCAACCTCTCTTTCAATAGATTCTTGCTTTCGTTCAGTGTCACAGAAGCAAGAGAATCGCGATATCTACCGCCAGCCCCTAAAGCGTTTATCAGCGTATCCCCATAGGCGCGCTGGTTTGGAAAATCCAGCTTGCATACAATTGCTTCATCACAGGCAAGTTCGCAGGCTCGATTGATCTCATGACTTATGGCATAGACAAGAGGATTAAACCAGTGAAGACAGACGGTGAACTGAACCAGCCATTTGTAAAACATATCCCTCCGCCGATAGTGTATCAATTCGTGGAGTATTGTAAATTCGAATTCTTTCTCCGGCAAAGCAGCAGTAGGTAGAACAATACAAGGACGAAAAAATCCAAGGAGCAGAGGTGATGAGACAAGACCATTTGTATATAACTCCACCGGTCTTTTGACTCCGTTTTTCTCGCCAATTTCCGCAACCCGATCTAGCAATTCAGGGCTGGCAACCTCTGTGCGTCCAGCCATGAGATATCGCACAAAACCCTGGTAGATTGTAATTTTTCGTGTTAGTAGGATCAGCGCAGTCACCAGCCAGACAACCCAAAGATGCTCAACCATAATGATCAGGAAGGTATGCCCTTCTGCACGAGTGGTTTTGACGGGCTCCTCGTCTCTTAGTGTGTTATCAGCAACTTGTGGCGGAAGCCATGCACCTTGCTGTTGTTCCAGCGCCGGCACGGTGACTGATTGACAGATGGTCCGGTCAATCTCTTGAAATAAAATACCAACAAGACTTGTTTCAGGCGTAAAGGGCAAAAGCAGTCGAGCAATCACAATCAGCCAGATATAATACTGCCACCCCTTACTCAGCTTATTTCTGATCAGGGGCTTACAAAGGAACAAAACAAGGATTAACAGCGATCCGGACAGAGAGAGCGACAGAACGATTTTAAAGATCCCGTTCATTTGTCTCCCTCTCTCTTTCCCAAAACTTTTTCAACTCCTCATAATCACCTGGGGTTAGCAGTTCCCGCTGTATCAGTGTGGCTACCAGCCCCTTGGCATCACCTTCATAGAGCTTATCGAGAAAGGTTTTGATCTGCGCCGCTTGATAATCCGCCTCTGTCACTACAGCGATGTATTCATTGCGACGACCAATTTTGCTGGTTTTTAACAATCCTTTCTCCACCAGCCGGGACAACAGAGTAATGACCGTGTTCTTTTGCCACGTACGGCCTTTTGCTTTTAGTTGGTCCATCAGCGCGGCATATAAAAGCTTCCCCTTATTGTCCCAAATTAGTTTCATCAATTCCAGTTCGGAATCGGACACCTGTTGTACCATCATCTCTATCCCCTCCTTAGCGTACACGATGTAGTCTATTTTTACAATAACACTCTGTAGTCATAATGTCAATCCTTGCTCCATAAAATGAAAAAGACGGACATCAGATTGATTCTGATCATCCGCCTCTTATATTCCGCTTGCTGACCGTAGTCTAAATGAACCCATTGCTTTGAAATCCCCTGCCAGCGGAAGGCACCTACCTGCCACTGATCCGGCGTTCTCTGCGATTGGGATCATTTCAATTCGCCTTTCTTTGCTGCCGGATTATTTCAATCCTGCTCTCTCTTTGAAGCGTTCGACGGAATTGATCTTGATGTCTAAAATTTCAGCAATCCTAAACTTCGCCTCCATACCTATGTTGGACTCCGCGTAGGGTTCGAAATTGGCAAGACCAAATCCTCTCTCTTCTCTTACTTCAGCCATGGTCACAACATCGCAGATCTCTTCGATGGTAAGACCAAGCTTTTCCGCCACATACTTCTTCGCTTCGTCGATTCTCATCTTCTTAGCGATCTGAAGCCGCATCACCATATCTCCGGTGGTACGGACACCGCCCATGCTGGCGCAGATTCCATGTGTAGCTTCCTGTCCCAGGGGATCACCCACGCCAATCTACAATCCGTCTATTTTGCAGATTTCGATCAGGCATTTGTCCACTCTGGATACGATATCCGCCGGTGAATTCTCACACATGGGAATGGCACAGACGCCCATTCCTACATTAGCATGAACCGGAATGGTTGCAGCCTCTGAGCATGCTTTGAGAAACGTGCAGACTCTTGCGATATTCCAGGGAAACGTAGCGTTGCAGTTGGTATTAACCACAGCTCCGAAGATGGAGGCTCCCGCTTGCTCAACCAGCTTGACCTGATGGTGAGGATAAAGCCCGGCAAGTCTTACATCGTTGTATTTCAGCCTGCCATGCATCCCCAGTACGAACTCCCCGGCCATTCCAATTTCAACACCCATGTCCGGAAATTTGTCCCGTATGATCTCACAAGCTTTGAGCGCCGCCAGAAAGTCGGCATCTCCTGCGGCACCGCTGGTATCCAGCTGGAATCCGTCTGCACCAACGTCGTGCATCTGCTCCGCGACAAATACGATGTCTCTGACTGCGTGATCAACCGCTTCCTCCTGAGCTGCCATAGCTTCCTTAATCTTTCCTTCCGGAAGCAGCACGGCCCAGTTGTCGATGGGGCCATCGGGCTTTGTATAAAATCCCAGATTGGGCATCGCGCCATAGAACAGTGGCATGGTTGTATAATTCAGCGCTCTTTTTAGCACCGCAGCCTCTCGTTTTGCAACTCCCTTAACCGTTTTGTAATTGTAATCCTCCAGCCCGATATCTACCGAGTCAGCGCCCAAAACTCTTTCGTGAATCATGGCATTGATACTTCTGTCTACCGGGATACAGCACTTCGTACTAATTTTGTCTGATCCTGAATCGTTGGATGTTACGATGGCATCCTTTGGGTCAACGCCTACGACCCCGCCGGGCATGGTGATGATATCATAGATATGATCCATTTCCTCTTGGGTCAATGGGGCGATCTTACCTCTGTCTGCTGCGTCTTCTACTCCCGCCTGGATATCGGCCCGAATTTCTTCTTCCGTCATATAAATGATGGAGCCGTCACCCATTCGCGTGAAGTATTTCTTTTGGTCTCCCATTTCACACGTCCTTTCCTTTGATTGTTAATTATGTACAATACTGCGTAGCCGTAGTCCTTGCGCAAAATTTCCTGCGCAAGCTTTTAAGGCATTTACTCTATTCGCCCATTTCAGCTGCTTCTGCTTCGCCCTCTTCGACGATGGCTCTGATTTTCTTTGCAGCTTCATCCGGCAGCGGTATCGGCTGATAGTTCTCAAGGATTTCTATCGCCTGCTCTCTTGCTCTTTGGGCCATATCCTTTCCGCCTTCATTCAGCCAGTGATCTCTCATTCTGCGGTTGATGAGCTTGGTGCTGGACAGTTCCTGCCTCATGTATTTCAAGGTATGTCTTTCGCGGAGGTAATTACCAGCAGGCCCTACCTTCTGGATTACATCTAAAGCAATGGTTTCCTTGTTCACAGGAATGCCCTGCAGTACTCTTCGTATCATGCGGACGATCTCCTGATCAATTAACAGTTGCTCGTAGCTCATGGTCATACCCATTTCCAGCATTCCCATACCGTAAATAATATTACTTCCGGTAACTGCCGGTAACAGAGAAGTCATTGTCTTTTCGTGCCCGATCTGGGCATCGACTACTTTACTGTCCCCCTAAGTTCCGCCTACATTGGTAGGAATCCCGTAGTAATGGCCGATCTGGCCTACTGCGGCGCCGCACATGGCATGTTCCGGCGCTCCTACCGGCGAAGTTGCTGTTGTCATATCCATAATGGTTGTGGATGTTCCGTAAAGGATTGGATTTCCCTTGTTTATGATCTGGGATAAAACGATTCCTCCCAGAATCTCTGCATTGGTGACCACCAGAGTACCGGCGAGGGTAGCCGGGGTAGTTCCGCCGCACAGTCCCATGGAAAGAATATCGATGGGCAGTCCATGTCTTGCAGACAGCATAATGATGCTCGACTCATTCTCGTTGATCTCAAGGGGACTGTTGGGACAGGCTCCCATGGCGATAATGGGCCGCTCTCTCAGCTTGTCATAACCGCCCTGAATTGCCGCTGCCATGTCAATGAAGCGCTGGGTGTTTTTTACCCCTTCCAGATCATGGGCAAAGTTCTTGGTCAAATTATGGAATACAATTTCCGCCTCATGGAGACATTTTACCTTCTGGTTTACATCTCCCGCAGCGACGGCGATGGAGAATACGTCCACAGTATCCATAGCATCGCAGAATCTTGCCACATTTCCCAGATCTTCTTTGGTAGAATCCCTGACTTCTCCGGTATATGGGTCAATCATTCGAACCCCTGTACCAAAGTTTTTAAAGGCAACCTTTTTGCCTCCCACCTTCACGTCATTTTTAGGATCACGTCCGCATAATGTAAATTCTTCCGGACATGATTCAATGCTGTCATTGACAAGATTTCTTGGAAATCTTACCCGGTCTATGCTCCGGTCTACGTCACAACCCGCTGCGCTGTATATTTCAAGCGCTTCTTCTCCGTGGATCTGGAGTCCGTAATTCTCCATAAGATCCAGGGTAGCTTCATGTAAGGCATCTAAATCTTCGTTGCGCAAAATACAATAGCCGTAGATGTCATCTTCGTACTTAAACTTGCTCACGATCTGCCTCCTATCCTATTTGGATTGATGCTATTCTGTTCATAATCACTTATGGTTCATGTTCACTTCCGACGTTATGATCAACGGTTGCCTTATTTTTCTCCGATCCAACCAAGAAGTGCATTTACGGTATCGCTTGCATCCTCGCAATACATATCGGCACCAATCTTTTCTGCCCAGCGCTTTGTTACCGGAGCTCCCCCCACCAGAGTCTTGACTTTTCCTTTCAACCCGGCTTTTTCCATCAGTTCTTCAATTTTCTTTTGTTCGGTCATCGTTGTTGTAAGAAGGGCGCTGCTTCCGAGGAAATCTGCGTTGAATTCCTTCACCTTTTCAATAAAAACTTCGGCGGGAACTTCTCTGCCAATATCATAAACATCAAAGCCATTGGTCTTCACTAAGGAAGCTACAATTCCTTTTCCGATGTCATGAACATCACCTTCAACGGTTCCGATCACAAAGATCCCCTTGGTGGAAACCTGGGAGGCATCCATCTTGCTTTCGATTTCTGTCGTAACTCTTTTCATTACCTCGGCACCGAAGATCAGCTCTGGAAGGAATACCTCCCCGCGCCCGAACAGGTCTCCAAGATGCTTGATTCCCGCGCTGAAGCCCTGGGTCAAAAGCTCAACAGAATCAATTCCCTGCTCTTCGGCAGTTTTTAATACTTCCATCGCCTTGTCTTCATCACAATCCAGGATTGAATCAAACGCTTCCTTGAATAATGCTTCTTTGCTCATGTTACCCTCCTAAAATATTATAAATTGTGGTCTTATCAGTGTTTCCCTAACCTTATCTTATATTAATTGTGTATGGGTTCATAGAAATGCTTTTTGTTATTTTGGTAGTTTTTATTGGTTGCCTTTGAATATTTTATTGTTTTGATTCTATGATTATGGTAATATTTTATTGTCATAAGTATATATTTTTACAGTTCTAAGGAGTTGAAAATAATGGAACATTTCATCCTTCCTTCTTCGGTATCGGCCTCTCAGGAACTGTCATCTCAGATTGAAGAAGCAATACAATCCTTCTGCATCATTTCCGACATCCCCGTTACATATTTCAATCCCAATCAGGAAATTGAATGGGAATGCAATAAGTCCAACAAATTCTGCAACTATTTTGATATCTACAAAGATCCCCTAAGCCCCTGCGCACGGAATCTGGCCTCCTCAGCAAAGCTGTCTGCACAGCTAGGTGAGCCTTACGTTTTTCTCTGCAAGGCTGGTCTAGTCAAAATTGCTGTCTCACTTATCATCAACGGGCAGGTTTTAGGATGCTTTATGGCGGGGCCTATCATCATGGGAGATTTGAAAGAAAGCAGTATCTCCAATATCTTTTCATTAAACCACATCCATTTTGATGCCTTTCCCAAAGCGATCCTTTTTTTGCGCAATATTAAGGTGTACAAGCCAAAAGAAGTGTCTCATCTTGCGACACTGTTTTGGAGCTGTATCCTGGCAGCAATCTCACCGAATGAGGATTATGCCAGCATAAACAGCCAATATAAGGAACAGCGAAAAATTGGCCTCAGCCTTCAAAAATATAAAAAAGAGAATAAGTCCATGCCTTATCCCTACGACCTGGAAAATCAGCTTTTAGAACGGGTTAAGGAGGGAGACTCCAAGGCAAGTCTTGAGCTGCTAAGCGATTTACTTGGCAGAATTTCTCTGATTGAAGCTGGTGACCTGTCCTCTATTAAAACAAAGGTGCTCAGCATCTGTACCATTCTGTCACGGCTTGTTACGGAAAGAACCAGCCTGTCCCAAGAGCAGGCAGAAGCATACTATTATGACATGAATGTTTTAAATAAGGCGGTCAGCTATCAGGAACTATCCATCTTGACGTCAAACCTGGTTGATAGTATCGTCCAGGCCATCGCAGCCAGCTCTTATTCCGGCAACTCACAAATCATCCGTATGGCGATTTTAGATGTGAATGAAAACTACAAAAACAAAATCTCTTTGAAAACCGTCGCAAGTCACCTCCATACCAATCCATCCTATTTATCCATGCTGTTCAAACAGGAAATGGGAATTACCTTCACCGACTATCTCAATCAAATACGAATCAACAAAAGCTGCGAGCTTTTGTCCAATACGAATTTGAACTTGATCGATGTTTCCCTGCAGGCAGGCTTTGACGATCAGAGCTATTTTTCGAAAGTATTCAAGAAATTGAAAGGGGTAACGCCAAAGAACTATCGGAAGGGTGTTGTGAAGAAGTAAAATTATAGATAGTATAGAACATAATCCGGCAAACAATGCCTTAGGCTTATTTTGTGGGATTATTTTTTTATAACAATTCAAACAATTTTATGAAATTTATGTAACAAAATTCACAAATTTTCTGTCTTATAAACAGCAGGAATAAAAAGCCTTTCTATCTAATCTAGCCCCTACAGAACCAAAACTATCATTTCTGATGGAAACGGAGGATCGGTACTTATGTTTCGTGTTGCAATCTGCGATGATGACCCAATAATTTGTGCACAACTTGAAGAGATTATTTTGGATTATGAAAGAAAAATCTATCAGAAGATCGAAACAGATGTTTACTTTTCCGGTGAAGAATTTTATAGGCACCTTAAAAAGGGTATATACTATGATATGGTTTTTCTGGATATCAATCTCAGGAAACTTGACGGAATTCAGCTAGGAATGAGTATTCGAAATGAATTAAAGAATGAAATGATTCTTATCGTCTACATATCAGGTGACGACAGCTATGCGATGGATTTGTTTGAAGTAAGGCCTCTGCATTATTTGGTCAAGCCTTTAGAAGCAGAGAAGGTATTGACAGTGCTTAAAAAGGGCATGGAATTATCAAATAAGCTTTGCCTAGCATTTCAATATAAGCAGAACTATGAAAATAAAAGTATTCCGGCAGTAAGTATTCTATATTTTGAAAGTCTTGGCAGAAAAGTAAAAATGGTTACTATAGAAGGCGAAGAAATATTTTACGGATCCCTAGCGGATATCTTTTCTCAGTTGAGAAAATCCCGCTTCTTTTTCTGCCATAAATCCTACCTTGTAAACTATTATCACGTCGCAAAATTTCAATACGAGCAATTAATGATGCGAAACGGTGCAATTCTGCCCATCAGCCAGACAAAAAGAAAAAGCATTCGTACTATGCAAATGGAGATTGAAAAAAAAGGGTCCAGATAAAATCTTGGTTCACTACAAAAAAACTGTCAGTTATTACAATGTTCTGCACGGGATAACGTATTATGCTAACATACAGGAACAATAAGGTATGGTTCAGTTGAGAACACAAGCAATTAATGTAATGAAACTCAGGTTTTAGGTAGTTACTGAACCGTAGAAATTCAAAGGAAGGGAGGGATGAAGGAGAAATCAAATCCAAACTTATATTTTAAGTATATTGGCAGATTTCTGCCAGGAGGTACATCATGAAAAGATCGTTAAGAGTTTTATCATCAATCATATTGGTATTTGCGTTGTGTCTGTCATCAATAGTTTTCTCTTCAACCTTTGCCGAAGAGAAAACTAAAACAAAACCTAATTATGAACAAGCCGCAGGCGAGTTATATTACCTGTTTTGGTGTGAGGGGGAAGAAAATGTTGATAAAGCGAGAATTGAATTTCAAGAAGCTTTTCAATTGTCCGATGCCGATATAATAGACTTAAAGCAGTTAGCCGCAGATTATTATTTTGCAAATTCTGATCTTTGGTATTCCATGCAAAATGACATGTCAGCAAATACTGATATATCGAAGAGTATGAGTTTTAAAGAAAACAGTACAAAGCTTATGGATAATTATATCGGTTCAATTAGCAGGAAGCTGGGAGATAGTGATGAATTTACTAAATGGATGGCTAAATTCATTGCTGATGATTCTGCCATACAAGCTAAAAAAAATAAAGAATTCTCCGAACAGTCATTAGCACGAGCCGGAACTCGAGCTTGTAGAGTGTATGCAACCCAATTTAATGCTAATTCTGCCAATTGCGTTGCATTACCAGATAAATATTTAAAATTTGCAAATTTAGGGCAAATTAGCGATATACCCACAAAATACCGTTCAACTTACAGTGGAAATGATTATAAGATCAATATTTCTACTGAACTATCTCCACAGACTTCAGCTTATGGCATTAAGGTCTTAGAAGCTGGGCCCTGGAGCATTGATGACAATTATTGGGATTCTGCCGGAAGTTTACCAAGTAGCCGTCGAATGTACACCGATTTAGCATTAGGAAAACCAATGGCTCAAGCTGCATATGAAACAGGTTATAATGGAGGTGTTAATTACCTCGGCAGAACTATTACAAATAGAGCCGGAGTAGACTTTAGCCGCGATTTAGCCACTAGTCTTGGTTACTCTTCAAATGGCTCTGGATGGGTAGGAATTTCAACGGATAGGTTACCATGATATTTTAGTTAAATAAAGTACGTAATCTGAAAATCCTTAATTATAACTCAATTTATCTTTACAAACAGGCTGCAAAAGCGGTCTGTTTGTAATATTTTACCAAAATACCATCAAATATTTTATAGGATATCCTAAAGGAAGGTAAATCTTCTATGAGAAAAGTCGGAGTTATCTTATTGTTATTAGCACTTGGTCTGATACTAGTATTATTTTTTTCAATAAAAGATGATAAGGTGGAAAAAGTTGCTTATGAAAAAGCGGCAGGTGCATTATATGAATTATTCTGGAGAGAAGGCGAAGAAAATGCAGCTAAATTGAGAATGAAATTTCAGGATGATTTTCATGTATCAGATGTGAATATGGATGAACTAAAGCAGTTGTCTGCAGAATACTATTTTGCCTCTTCTAAGCTTTGGTATTCGATGCAGAATGAATTGGCATCAAGTCCAGATGCCTCTTCAGACGAGCAGGCAAAGATATCTATGAAATTTAAAGAAAACAGCGAAGCGCTTACGCAGAATTATATAGATTCAGTAAGCAAAATATTAGATGACCGAGAGGAACTTATCGATTGGATGTCAAAATATTTTTCAGTAGATTCCACTACTCAAAATCCACCAAATCAATAATCCATCTGACATGGCCTTTCAAGGATATCTCTCAAATACTCTGAATCTATCATAACCGTTCACATGCTCTACTCAGCTTGTCAAGATTGCTGCAGTCCAGCATGACACAGTACTGCTTAAATCCATCCA
Source organism: Clostridiales bacterium (assembly GCA_015243575.1). Lineage (NCBI taxonomy): Bacteria > Bacillati > Bacillota > Clostridia > Peptostreptococcales > Anaerovoracaceae > Anoxybacterium > Anoxybacterium hadale. Next base: position 639,489 of record CP042469.1, on the reverse strand, counting down.
ACCCGGCGATTTCACCCCAGTCGGATTCGTGTATGGGGTTGAGCCAATAGATCTGCTTTACTTTCGCCGCCAGCTGCTTCAGCTCCTCTGTGGCTTTTGCCACATTGAGCGTCTTTGCATCGCTGACGATGATAACGACGGTGGACGAATTAACAATCGCAAATCGGTCCGTCAGAATATGGCGGATTGCCTGACCGATGTCCGTTCCTTTTTTCCACACCTTGCTTTTGGTAATTTCCTGCTCAATATCAGTAGAGGTTGTAAAGCTCCTGATGTTGAGCTTTTCAATTCCTGTAGAAAATACATAATTGTCCGCAGAAGAAACTTCGGCATGGAGGCAGGAGATAAATTTCAGCACAAAACCTGAAAACCGGTACATAGAGGCTGAGACATCGCAGAGGGTAAGGATTCTTTGTTTTGGACCGTGCTTTCTTTTATATTTTAATCGAAACAAGGTACCTCCCGAAGCAATGCTGGAACTGATGGTCCGTTTAAAGTCAAGACCGGCTCTTCCCGTTGTACGCAGCCGCCTTCTCGTGCTCTTTCTCAGCCGCTCCGCCATAGCTCTGATCAGCTGAATGACAGCAGGCATATCTTTATCTTCGATGGTACTCAGATTTTTATAGATGAGACTGTTTTCCTCACGGATTGCTTCCTCCGCATCCTCCGCAATGATTCCAGCTTCTGAGACCGGGCTGTAAAAAATACTGCATTGATGGTGATTGTGGGGCTTTTGGCACTTGTTTTTCAGATTGTTCAGCTTCCCCTTTACCACATTTTCCGTGATGGGCTTGAAATGGGACTTCATGTTTTTTCCCATGGAAGACCGCTCCAGGAAATCCAGAATGCTTTGTCGCTCAGAGACGGTTATCTCAGAGTAGATCTCTTTGAGCTCATCGCTGAGATCAAGCTCCTGACCTTGATACTGGAGTTCGGAAGCTTTTTCAAGGATTTCCAGTTTCCGCTGCTCTCTGGCCTTTGATTTGCGGGTAACATAATTGCTCTTCTCAACAGGATTGATGAAAAACCGCTCAAAGCACTCGGAAAAGATCTTTCTTTCGGTTTCGCTCTTTGCAACACATGCAGAGAGAGCTGCCTTCACCGCCGCCCGATCCATCACGTCCACACAGGTAAGTGCTTCGATAGCATCAATGGCTTCCGACAGGCTACCCCTGACTCCTGCAGTTCGCAGAACTTCGAAAAATCTAAGTAAGTTGTTGAGTAATAAATCGTCCAAATCCGCCGCCCTCCGAAAACTCCAAAATATCCTCCTGATTCTTCAGCATAAATCCTACGGTCTTTGCGGCGCTTTCTTCATCAAGCAGCTTCTGATTCAGCGCCATCAGTGCAGAAGCCCAGTCCAGGGTCTCAGCAATAGAAGGTTTTTTGAATATCTTTTCGTTGCTTCTCAAGTATGCTGCGGCGGCAGCCACATCAGCTGCGAGCTTGTCCGGTACCCCAGGTATTTTCGCGTTTATGATAGCGCACTCTTTCTCAATGGTCGGATATTCAATGAAGAGATAAGCACATCTTCTTCGAAGTGCATCGGAAAGCTGCCGTGTGTTATTGCTGGTCAGAACAATAACGGGGCGCATCTTTGCTCTAACAGTTCCCAGCTCAGGGATGGATACCTGAAAATCCGACAGGAGTTCAAGAAGAAAAGCTTCAAATTCCTCATCCGCTTTATCAATTTCATCAATCAGCAGTACCTCTTCCCTGTCACTGCTGATGGCTTTCAGCAGCGGCCGTTCCAGCAGAAAATCTCTGCTGAAGAGACCTTCTAGCCTCTTGTCCCCACCTTCTTCTGTATCGCTGCCCTGCTGCAGATTCAGTTGAATACTTAGAAGCTGTTTTTGGTAATTCCATTCGTACAAGGCTTTGGCCTCATCCAGACCTCCGTAGCATTGCAGCCTCGTAAGTTCAACCCCATATGCGGCAGCCAAAACCTTAGCCACTTCGGTTTTTCCGACACCGGCGGCGCCTTCAATAAGGAGAGGTTTTCCCAGTTTGATCGCAATGTACAAGGTCGTCAGTAGATTATCGTCAAATACATAACGCTCTGCTTCCAGCGCTTTGCGCAGCGTACTTAAGTCCATATGAAAACTCCTTATTCTGTAACATGCAAACCACCGCGTTGCGAGAATGTCTGCAACGCGGTGTAATATCACCTATTTTATTTATTCCCCGATCTCTTCGAGCACGATCCTGTGGTCTACCAGCGCCAGTTCCTTGATCCTTGCCTGGATTGACTTTTTCTGCCCCAGGATGTCCTCCAGATAGACTGTGTTCTGATCCGGCACGATTTTGTCTACCAATTCAAAGAAAAGGCTCTCTTTTCCGTTCTTATCGATGAGATATACAGTTGATTCACACATTTTATCTACCCCCGTTTGTATTCATACTATGTTCAATTAGAATTGTATCGTATTGTTTTCAAATTCACTATATTTTCAACTGAAAACAGTGCCGCTAAATTTTCTTTGATTTGAAAAGATCCGCGTAAGAATCACAATAAATTTCTTTATTCATGAGGATTCTCGCGGCAGCAGCGGTATCCATCAGCTCGTCATCATTGGCATCAACGATGGCAGCATCGAGTCCGCAGGCCATGAGCATTGCAAGCATGGTTCTGTTGATAAGCTTTCTGTTATTGCATTTCTGGGATACGTTAGAAAGACCAACAACAGTTTTAGCCGGAGGATCAGAAAGGAATTTGATCTGTCTGATGGTTTCCATAGCTTCAACAGGATGATCCTGTGCAACGTTTACTGGCAGAATCAGAGGATCGATATAAAGATCCTGGAGGGGCAGCCCGAATTCATCTGCAGCTGCAACAAGCTCCATAGCAAGTGCCACACGGTCGTCGGCGTTTTTGGGAATCCCAGAGGTTTCACTCATAGCCAGTCCGATGACCTTGGCATTATACTGAATGGCCATAGGGAAAACTCTTTCAATCTTGTATCTGTCTGCATGGCAGGAGTTGATCAAGGCTGGTTTTTTGCAAAGCTTGAGACCTTCTTCGATTAAATCATAGTTTGTGGAATCCAGACAGAGCGGTGTATCAACCACTTCCTGAATGGTCTCGATGAGCCATTTCATGGCAGCGAACTGATCCGCTGCGCTGGCTCCTGTATTGACGTCAAGCCAGTTTGCTCCATTTTCAGTCTGCTTGATAGCCCATTCCTGTATCGCCGTTTTATCCTGGGCTATAATGGCTTCCTTGATGTCCTTGAACATCCCATTGATTCTTTCACCTATGATTTCCATAATCTTTTCTCCTTTATATGTTTCATTGGGGCTAACGTTGGATTCTTTGATTAAAGTTACAGGCTGCTGGGCTTCATAAGGTCTTCAATGTTCTTTCTGACCAGTCTGACCGCTTCTGGATGTCTCATCACGAGGATGTCAAGACCCGATTGAAGCAAGGAAGTGGCTGTAACAGCTTCCCACAGGATACCGCGCTCCCCTTGCTCTCCCCATCCGGGAAATTCATCAGCACCTACATTGGCTTCTTTTGCCTTCCATGCTTCAAAGCCGACCGTTCCCAAGGTGGGAAGCGCAAGCATTTTATCGCCCTGGAGCGTTCCGATTCTTCCTCTTTCTCCGATGGAATAGGCGTATTCCATGCCGTATCCAAGACCTCCGATGCTGGGGTCCATAATGATTCGCTCGATGGGCAGGCCCATTTCCGTGATCAAAATATTCAGCTGTTTACAGATATTGATATCCAGCGGAGAATTGGCAATGAGAGTATGCTTATGTACCATACATGCGGCAGTTAAGGTATTATAGTTTTCCTGAGTCGCATGACCCAGCAGGAGGTTTTCACCAGCACAGGCTTCTGCAACGGCACTGATCACTTTATTGTCTACCTCGTCGATTCCGCAGCCGATCACTGCCAGCGGAACGCCTACTGCTTTCAGAACGCTTTTCACTGTCTCAATGCATTTCTCAGGCGAACTGTCGCCCAGTTCCGGGTCTGCACTTTGGAGCCTCAGATAGATGAGATCTGCTCCGAACTCTTCCACGCACTTCTTTGCCCAAACAGTGGGATCGTCCAAAACATCCCCTAAAGCCGTTTTAAGCTCATCGTTCCAATCATCGGGAACTCTATCCACCACTTCCATGGCGATGACGGGCTTATTGGGAGCCTCTCCTTCAAAATGAAGAAATGGCAGGCTTGTTTGCCCTCCAACAGTTATGGTATGGGTCCTCGTTCCGCCCTGCTCTTTGGTAGCACCAAGAACAACATTCAAAACTTTACCGCTGTTTCTTTCTTTTATAATTTGTACAGGCATTGATTGATTCTCCTTTCATCCCTTGCTTGTTGAATTCCACATTCATATTTTTAATTGGTCAAGAATTTTAAAAAGTTCCCCTACTGCCGGTGAGTTCTCAGGCAGATCAAAGAGCGCCTTCCCTCCAATATCGAAGCTGGTGATCATCGGATCAGCTGGAATGAGACCTGCAAGCTTCAGTCCTGTTTTTTCAATTTCTTCCTTCAGGGCTTCGGCATCCTCAGGCGCCGCTTTGTTCAGAATGAGATAAAGATTTTTCACTTTTGTATCCAGTTGTTTGACCAGCTGATGAATCCTTCCGGCAGATCGAACTGACCTTGCGGAACAATCGCTGACCACAAACATCACATCGATATCCCGCGTAGTTCTTCTGCTGATATGCTCCAGTCCTGCTTCATTGTCCATGACAATATATTGATACCCTTTGGAGAGGTGATCCAGATATTTACGCAGGATATTGTTGGGAAAGCAGAAGCAGCCAGGGCCTTCCGGTCCTCCCATGACAATGAGATCAACATTCTTTCCCTCTTCCAACGCTGCGTTGAGCTTATACTCGATGAAAACATCCTGAGTCATACCGGAAGGGATTGCATTTGGATCCTTGGTTGCTGCGATCAATTCCGATACCGTTTCATTTTCAATGGAAAAACCCAATGCTTCGTTGAGATTTGCGTTCGCATCTGCGTCCACCGCCAGGATTGGGGTCTTGCCTCTCTCAATCAGATATCTGATCAACAGTGCGCAGAATGAAGTTTTCCCTGTTCCACCTTTTCCTGCTACTGCTATTTGTACTGTCATCCTGTGAACTCCTTTCGTGTCCGGTTTCCCCTTATTGCAAACTGGGGAATAAGCTGAGGTCTGTATGGGGTATGAATACTGCTGAAATGAATTCATCCATAAATTGATTCCCTATGGATAGTTCCAAATACGTCATCTTCGATGCAATCTCATCCATTTCCATCAGGGCCTCCAGGGAAAGCAATCCCAGAATGGCACCCTGAATACAGCTGTTGCCCACATACTCATATTTCTCTTCCGGCAAATCCGGCAGCAAGCCGATCCGCACTGCATCTGTAATGTTGATATATTTTCCGAAGCCTCCGGCGATAAAAACATTAGAGATAACACTCATATCCAGCTGAACTTGCTGCAGCATGGTTCTGATTCCTGCAAAGATCGCTCCCTTTGCCCTTAGTAGATTCTTGATATCCCCCTCTGTGATCACGATATCTCTGCCTGTACCGCTTTCTGATTCAGGTACCAGAAGATATTCCGCTCCTTCCGGTCCGATCCTAATCCTGCTTCTGCATGCACCCGGAACCTCCGCTGGCAGACGGATTTTTCCCGCTCTGTCAATGATTCCGGCTTCCAGCATCTCCGAAAGAGAATAAATCAAACCGGAGCCGCAAATCCCCAAGGGTTTCCCACCGTTAATCACACGATAGCCAGCCTCCAAATTGACAGGATCGATCTCAATCCAATCAATGGCTCCATCCATAGCTCTCATCCCGCAGTTGATTCCTGAACCTTCAAACGCGGGACCTGCTGAGCAGGAACAGGTAACCAGCCATTCGCTGTTGCCCAGTACCAATTCTCCGTTGGTTCCAATGTCGATGAACAGGTTCAGATCATCAGAATTTTTGGGCAGAATTGCAAATACGCCCGCCGAGATATCCCCTCCCACATAACTTGCAACAGAAGGAAGTGTCAAAACCGGGGCATGAGGATGAATACCAATTCCTAGTGTTTCCGCATTCACTGCAGGAAACGTTACCGCCGCCGGGAGATAGGGTTCCAGCCTCAAATAAGTAGGTGTGACTCCCAGAAGCAGGTGGGTCATCACTGTATTTCCTCCGCAAACCATAGAAATGATGTCCCCTGCGGAAAGGCCGTTTCTCGCAAGGAGTGCCTTCAGCAGTTCGTTGACCGTATCCGTCGCTGCCTCTTTGAGGGTACTCAGTCCGTCTTGGTTCTCATCGGCATAAATGATTCTTGAGATTACATCAGAACCATACGTGGCCTGTTTATTGTAAGTCCCCTCCTGATCCAAGATGGTACCGCTGTCCAGATCCACCAAAACCACAACTACGGTGGTGGTTCCCATGTCCACAGCCGCCCCGAAAACGGGCTTTTCCATCTTTCCTGGTTCCACACCGATGATCTCGCACCGGCCTTGAACCATGATCGCAGTAATGGTGATTTCAAAATTCCCCAGCCGAATCGCTTCAGGCAGCTTTCGCAGACCGTCCAGCGAAATCGTTGCTTCTGTGACACCGTATTCTTTCCTTAAAGCCTTCCTTACTCTGTCAAGGTCGTTCATATTATCCTTAAGATCAGGCTTTGTGAGCATAAGATGATACTTTCTTCCCACAGGATTTATTCCGTTCTGCTGCAAGAAACTATTTTCTTTGATCTGTCGTTCCGAAAGAACAACCTTATGCTTTTTCATTCTGGATTTTTCGGGAATTTCAACCGTCAGATCACCCTTAACAGAAGCAGTGCAGGACAGAGTATCCCCCTGGGTCTTCGAGTCTTCCGCCAGGTGAAAATCGTTCCCGGCTTCGTAAAGGCCTGAAGTGACCCGCACGGCGCACTTACCGCAGGTTCCGTTGCCGCCGCAGGGGCTGCCCAGTTCGATTCCCGCGTTTCTTGCCGCTTCCAGCAGATTGGTTCCCTCTTCAACGGTAATTTCAATATTGTCAGGTAGAAATGTCACTTGATATTGTGCCATATAAAATCCTCATCACGCAAAATTAACAAGCAATTAAGCGAAGTAGGACTTCGCAAATGCAGGCAACCCCGACGCCTCAGCCGGTCCAACCATAACCTTCCAGCCGGATTTTTCTTCGAGAGCTCCTTTGATTACAGCCACGTATCCTGGAATGACGATGTTTTTATGATCAACAACGCTATCGATTCCGCATTCTTTCATGAATTCCGCGATCTTGTCGCCGTTGAATTTTCCCGCTGCCCAGGCGGTCAGTACTGAGGTTCCGTCTGTGGGACAGGCGATGATATAGGAAGGAATCTTGCTTCCTGATATTTCTCCTTCGACGGTGTAGTAGGTCAAGGAGAAGTTTGTTGTTACGTAAACCGGAGATTCCTTGGTGGCTGCTCCGATGGCATATACCTTCGGCTCAACCTGACTTGGCTTCTGCGGGTCGGTGTATATGTTCATCCTCTGAGCCATAAGAGGCAGTATCTGAGACTTTTCATCCGCCTTCAACACGACGATGCTGGCATATTTGGCAGCGTACACACTGGCTTCCAGGACTTCCTCTTTCGGGTCATCGGATGCGGTAAATGCGATGACGGGATATCCCAGAGGACGGAATCTCTTTTTAATGGCAAGTCTTCTAATCTGTGTGATTTCAGCAAGCGCCTGAGAGAGCGCTCTTGTACCGGTATCGATAACCAGCTCTTTGTAGGAGGCCGCAACCTTTTCCACCAGTGCTGCTGTCGCTTCCAGCCCGTCACCCTTTACGACGAGAGGACAGTCAAATTTCTTTGCAAGATCCACCATCTTCTCATAGTTTGCTTCTGTTGCTGCGTAAATCAACGGCTTTGATGTTCCTATGACCGCAAGGCCTTTTTCCATGGCAGCAGGGTCTTCACTGATCAGCACGGTAGCAAAGCAGGTTTTCTCGGCTACTGCTTTAACAGCAATTTCGAATGCCTCAGGGCTTCCGGAATCGTTCCTGACAGCGATCATATCGATGGAAACCAGCTCACCGACTCTCTCGAACGTCAGGCTATTCACCTTTTCTACCTTGGCCGTCAGCGCGTCTCCCGTCAGGGTGTCGGAGATTTCTACTGCGAAGCAGGTTGGATGATAGAAGGTTTTATCATGTCTAAATAATACAACCTCATCTCCCAGTTCTCTCGCGTAGCCTTCTTTGCCAACCTTTACAAGCTTGATGGGAGGTGCAGAAGCTCCGCCAAGTGTCTCCTTAGCCTCTTCTGAAATGTGAGGACAATTTTCGATGGAGGTTTTGGATGCTGCCAAAGCCATAGCAAATGCAAGGCAGGTTGGGTTTCCGCAATCCTTACAGTTGGTTTTCGGTAATAACTTGAAAATGTCTAATCCTGTTAGTGCCATAATTTCACATCTCCTTTTCTTGCTTGGAAATTCTATTCACAGCATCATTTTTCTACGCAGCTTTCCCGCCTTCATTTGGGGATCGAGTGCGATAAGCCGCTCCAATTCTCACTTGAGCATGAACCGCTGTGAATAAAATTTCCTTTGCAATTTATTAGTGATTTGTTTGGTTGATACTTGAAAACGTTAGAACAGCGGATCCATGGTAAACGCAGGATGCTGTTTTTCCTCCAGGAAGAAAAGGATTTCTTCGGTGGCAGTACCGATGGTCTCATCTGCAATCTTATCAACAAAGTCACTGCCAAGGCCCTGCTCCTCTGCAATCTTTGTCATCTCTCCTCTGAGAGACTCTTTAAGATCCTTGGGCATCCAGACAATTCTTCCGATCCCGTTATCCGCTTTTATGAATTTTTTACTGATGATATATCGTTTTCCGATTCCCATAAAGCCCGGCGATTGCACACCGCCGCCTACAGCACCTGCCAGGGTGGAGAAGGTCATGCCGCAAGGGGTCATTCCAGAGTGTTCTCTGGTGGTGATCATCAGGCCATTGGCTTCCGGTACGATGGCCATGATCGCTTCAAAACATCCGCAGGAGCTCATGGGAAGTTCCATCAGGGTATACAGCGCAACTTCCTCCACCGACTGATTAGAGGCAGTATAGACATACTCGTTGAGACTTCTCCAGATCCCCTTTTCCTCATCCACAACTCCTTCCTTTTTCAGGGGCTGGTTTGGACCTGTTGGGGTAATCTCAAAGGAAGCCTTGGCATCCAGCCAGCTGACGGCACCGCAAAGGCCTACACGTTCCGGTGTTACGATACAGACATGGTTTGGGGCAAAGGACTGACAGAGCAGGCAGGAATAGAATTCGTCCACAGACTCGTCTGTCAGACCGCCAAGCCGCTCATCTCTGACTCTGTATGCCTCTCTTGCCTCTTCCATCTTCTCATTGACCAGCGCTTCTTCAGTATATATAGTAACCTCAACGCGATCCACGATGGCTGGGAATTCCGATTTATATTTTGCGATCAGGATTTCTCCGAAATCCTTGAACTTAAACCCTTTCTCTTTTGCATCTTTACTGATTCGGAGCCAGCATAGATCTCTTTGTGCAACGTGCCACAAGCCTTCTCCGTAGTTGATAAAGTAATGGACACGGCGCTCCAGCACACCCTCAAAGTCTGACTGCATCTTTCTTCCGTAGATCTTGATATAGATACCGATGGGGAGAATTGCCCCATCTTCCACATCATCAATTTCAGGGCCCACCACGGTAATTCTTCCGTCCTCAATATCGTCAGGTCCCACCATTTTGACATATTCGAATCCAGGAGCCTTTCCTCCGCCAAATTCTACATAAGCATCTGCCTTTCTGATGACTTCTCCTTCGAAGGCCGGGCCGATGGTAATGGGTACAGGGATGTCAACAATCTTGATTTTGATCCCTCTGAGTTCCAGGGCAAAAGCAGCCATCTTTTCATAGTCCGGCATGTAAACATACCAGTCGGGCACTTCCTCTTCCAGCGGCTGATCGGTAATGGTGGGAAAACCCAGCATGATGGCCCCGAATTCTGCGGCGATTCGCACCTCGTCCTGCTCTCCCAAAGCGAGAACAAACGCGCGTACACGGTTTCTCTGATACTGGAGCTGTTCTGTTTTATTGCCCGGGGCGATTCCTCCAAAGGCGAGACCACTGCGCAGCGCAAAGTTGACTGCATGGATCGCCTGTGTGAAATTCCCAAGGGGGAATGCAATATAGTCGATTCCCAGTTTTACGTTCTCTTCCAGAAGCTGCTCGATGATCTCATTGCACAGCATCAGCATGATGCCCTTGCTCTGAAGATCCTTGATGAGCTTCGCAGCGGTTTTGCTGTCCGGTGCTTTTCCGATGATAACGGCAACACCAGGAATGGTGAAGTCTACCAGTTGAATTCCGAATTTTCTCAGTACAGGGTCTGTCAGAAATCCTGTCCAGGGCTCTACGTGGGGATTGTTGCCGCCCAGATAGCGCAGCGCCTCAATGATTTCTGCCGCATAAAACGCCGCTTCGCCATTGGTCTTTGCTCCGTCAAGGGTCAATTCATCCCGTACCTTGGTCATTCTGATGCGGTTTAGAATGGGCACCAGATCCTTCAGCGTACTGACGTCCTCTCCGCTGAGAGCAGTGATGACCGGCAGTTTATATGCAGTGTCAGGATAACATACGAGTGTATCTTCTCCGTGCTCGCGGATCGCCTGGGTCAGTAGAATTTCAGCATAGCTGGTGGCAACCACGGCGCCTTCATAGGCTTGAGTAAACAAATGCTTCGACATGATTTCCCCTCCTATCCTTCGTAAACCCGCGCTGGAGAGCTGTTATATTTCTCCGCCGCCGTTTTATGCACGCGGAGCTTCCATCCCCGCTTTTCAATTCTTTCATAGAGCTTCTCAGCTGCTTTTTCAGGATCTGTTTCAAAAATAAAATATCCGCCGAAGACGTCTCTTGCGATTTTTGTAGTTACACCATGGACCAGCTCACTGCCTTCCAGAGGAGGCATAACCCCTACATGACATGGGATTCCCATGGTAATGACCCAGGAACCGATGGAGATGGACTTTTCCGACATGGCTTCCGGCGCACTGGCTACAAAGGGCAGCTGCGGCACGGGAATGTTCATGTTCTTAGCCATATTGCTCCACAGCCTTGCGACTCTCGAGTTATCTACGCAGGAACCCATGTGGTATACCAATGGCAGTCCTGCATTCAGACCCGAATGTTCCTCAAGACGCTTGATAAATTTTTTCAATCCTGGGCCGGCAAAGGCTTCCACTCCCTCTGTGGAAAGCAGCCCGGCCTTTGCAAGGGCACCGGCGGCACAACCCGTAGAGACCAGGAAAACATCCTTTTTCGCCAGCTCCTTTGCGATGGTTATGGTCGCATGATCATGGATGGTCTTCTGATTATTACATCCTGCAAAAGCACAGACTCCCTTAATTTCACCGGCAGCGATGGCATCTGTCAGAACACTGATGGGTGAATCGGGATTGATTTTTGCAAAGAGATCGATTAGGGCTTCATAAGAAAAGCCGCCCACAACCTGTTTTTTTAATTGCGGTATTTTAACACGCTCCGGCCTTCTCTTGCCGTACTGCGCGATTGCCAGCTTTACGATTTTTTTTGCATCCTCCATTGCCGTGGTCTCGTTAAACTCAATGTGAACCGAGCCTGGAACCTTGGAAATGTTTGAAGTGGTAATCAGCATGGTATGGAAACAGTTGCAAAGATCCTTGACACCGGGCGAGATACATTGAACGTCCATAATCATTGCATCCAGAGCGCCAGTCATGATGACAAGCTCCTGTGACCCGAAATTGGACGCAGTGGGAATTCCTTCTCTCATGAGGACCTCGTTTCCGGTACAGCAGATTCCCACCAGATTGATGCCTTTGGCTCCCGCAGCCACTGCTTCCTTTTCCAGCTCTCTCGCAGCATAAACGACCATCTGGCTCAAGAGCGGATTATGACCGTGAACTGCAACATTCACCTTTTCCGCATCCAGGACACCCAGATTTGCTTCCGTCAAAACAGGCTGGGGTGTACCGAATAGAACGTCTGTCAGATCCGTAGCAAGAGACATTCCGGTGTAATCCGCAAGGGCAGCTTTCAGACCGCCGAAGATAATGTTGACAGGGTCCGCATCAGTACCGATATGGGTCTGATGTAAAAGCTGTGCAATGGCCCGGTCAATGGCCGTGGGTGCAATATTTGTATGTTTAAATTTCAGCCTGCGCTCCTCGTCGATGGTCGCGTTAAGCCATGTACATGGTTCGTGATCGTACTTTCCAAAGTCTTCAAGCGCTTTCACTGCCACATCCTTTGCGATCTCGATCTCGTCTCTTCCCTCTGTGGCAACGCCAATTTTCTCAGCAACCTGAATCAGTTTTTTTCCGTCTGTTATTTTATAATCCTTGGCATGCCCCTCTGCAGTATGCAGCAGCGTATAGGCGATCTCTCTTCCGTGATCGGAATGAGCAGAAGCTCCGCCTGCTATGTACCTGACAAGATTTCTTGCAACGATGGTATATGCTGAGGCACCGCAAATACCTTTGTCCTGACCCGGCCTGGATGGAATGATTCTGCATGGCCCCTGAATACAAATGCGGCAGCAGATTCCCGTCAATCCAAATTTACATTGAGGCTGCTGCGCTTTATAACGGTCCCAAGAGGTCAAGATCTGCGCTTCCCCAGCAGCCGTCAGCATTTCTGCTGCTGCCGGGTCAACTGTCCTTTTTTCAAATTCAGCTGTTGACATATTCAATACCTCCATGATATCTTGTTATTCTTCATGAATACGCTTATTCAATATTTGTCTGTAATTTTTTGATGTTAGTACTAATTAAGATTTTGCTTGAGTTACTACTTTATATAATAGGTCTTCCAATTCCTGCGTATCGACGGCATCGGGCTTCTGCCCATATCCCATTGATTTCTCTGCGATTTCCTCATCATACCCCAAAATGCCAAGAAGTTCTTCCTGACTGAAATTTGACAAAATAAAGTCTTTTTCTCTTTCGCTTCTGACTTTATTGGCGATAAATCTGATCTCATGAATGCCCAGCTCTCTTGCAAGGCTCTCCACGGTTCGAGCTGTCTGAACACTGGACCTGCCAGGTTCTGTGACCACCAGCATTAAATCAACGTTGGCAGATGTTCCTCTTGTCAGATGTTCGATTCCTGCGCCCATATCAAGAATTACGATTTCCTTAGTATCCATGATCAAAGCATTCATTAATGCTTTCAAAAATGTGTTCTCCCGGCAGTAACAGGAGGATCCTCCTTTTTTTACACCTCCCATGCGAAGAAAACGAATTCCGCAAGCATCGATGCTGTAGCTGCGAATCACCGAGTCCACTCTGGGATTTAACGTGTAAAGGGCTCCTTCACCGGAAAGCTGACCAATGAGTTCCTTCATTTCGATCATGGGTTTGATCTCATTAAGCTCTGCTTCGTCGATTCCCAGCGCAAGCCCCAGACTGCTGTCAGCATCCGCATCCACAGCATATACTTGAAATCCTTCTTTTTGAAACAGCTTGGCAATATTGGATGCGATGGTTGTCTTTCCTACTCCGCCCTTACCTGATATGGCTATTTTCATAGTCCTATCCTTTCTTGACTTACTGAAAAATCATCTTGTCTTCGGACTTCACTGTTTGATTCTTCTTGTGTTCTCCTATCAGCCGATAGGTACCATAGCTTGCTGCCAACACCAGATCCTCCGTTGGTAAAAAATCCGAAACGGATGCATCAAATAGGATGGTTCCCGATGATGCGATCTCCTCATCCCCCTGCCAAAGGACGTAAGTAACGGGAACATAAGGAAATATGAACACGGAGAAACTGGCATCCCCAAAGGTCTCCGGCCTGCCACCGAGCGCCTCAGCGGCATTGATCAATCCACCCAGGTTTCCGGAGAAAGTTTGCACCAGCGGATCGACCGCCCTTTTCTTAAAGGTTGCATGATAGATCGATCCGCCCTTTGGCACTTCCAGAAATGATATGGTTCTGCCGGTCATGGGTCTTGGTTTTGCATTGATCAGATAATGAAGTACTAATACTTGTTCTGTGATGGAAAGTTCGGAAGGTTCCTGATCAAAGACGAAATACCCGTCCGTACATTTGATACGGTATTCCTGATTGAAGTACCGTATCACATAGGTGCTTTTATCCGCCTCAAAAACAGCTTTCGTATTCTGGCAGACCATCTCACTGTCACATGCAAGAAGAGCAAGGCACGCCTTTTCATAGGCCTCCAGATATGCCTTTGCCAGGTTGGAATCCTGCTTCATTTGAACCTCCGTATGTATCTATTAATTCTGTTTTACGCTTTCTTTTGCAGAAGACTAACTTAAATCGCTCTGTTTCATAACAGATTAAGTTTTAATCGTGCGATTTCATAAAAGTTAGGCCTCAATCTCACCGCTTCTGTATTTCTTCAGGTACGTTCTGCAATAGTCATCCTTGCCGAACAAGGCCTCGCTTGCATAAATCATTGACATCAGTTTTTTATCAAGAGGATCGATAATCGCTCCGTCCATTCCCGCTCCGATGGCGGCTACCAGGAACGCCTGATTGATTAGCTTCCTTGCCGGAAGGCTAAAGGAGATATTACTCAAGCCGCATGCAATATGAACATCAGGGAATTGAGTCTTGACTTCACGAATGGTTTCAATGGCCACATTTCCGTAATGGATCCCTGTGCTGATCGGACGAACGAGAGGATCGATATAAATATCGCTGATTGAAACACCCTCTTTTGTCAATTTTTCTATGAGACTTTCTGCAATAGAAACTCTGTCCTTCACCGTTTCAGGCATTCCGGTGGAATCCATACAAAGGGCAATGATGCTGGTTTTATACTCAGCAACCAGCGGTGCGATCTCGTTGAATCGTTTCGGCTCATCGGTAATTGAGTTAATCATTACTTTAGAATTTTTATTGACCTCCAAAGCCTTTTTGATAGCGTTTGCATCAGGAGAATCGATTGCAAGGGGTGCATCAATTGCTTCCTGCACTGTTTTTGCAAGCCATGCCAGCCGTTCTGGTTCATCATCAACAAATACGCCTGCGTTAATGTCGATAAAAGTGGCCCCTGCTTCGTACTGTTTTTTCGCAAGATCTGCCACAGCCTCGGCATCATAGCTTTCGATGGCGGGTCTGATCGCCTTCAGCGTGCTGTTGAGCTTTTCTCCTATGATAATCATTCACTTACCTCCTAAAAATAAAGATATCTCTCCTCTTTCATCATACCTGAGGGAGCTCTCTGCTTGATATCATTTCTTACAGAAGTTTTAGTATGATTTTTTGTTTTAGTCCTCGGAAAATCGTTCATTTCCTTATTTTTATTGTATAATTTTATAATTTTTTTATCTGGTTTTTATAAATTTTTCTTATTCCAATCGACATAGCTCACCCCGCACAAACGGTTGAATTCCTCATTTTCCAATGCCGCTCAGGTTTCCGCTAAGAGGTTTTAGGTGTTGCAAATCTTTGATATTGTTTGCCTTGCTGGAACCATCTGGATTTTGATGGTTTTCTATGGACGAATCAACGTTCAGGGAGTATAATTTTAGAATATTCAGAAAGTAATCCTCAATGCTTTTTGTTTTCAATGGCGAAAATTTAAGGAAGCAGCCAAGTGCGCAGTGTCAATTCTTTCTGACACTGAGGGACAGGATTGAAAATAGAAAGGAAGAGAATAAAATGACAATGACTTTAAGTTCCCTGTGCAAGTACGCAGGCGAAAAATATGATCTGCGGCAAATCAGCGGGGAAAACAGCCGCAATCGCTTGGTGAGCTGGGTTCACAGACTGGAAAATGAAGCCGGAACAGATTTTCTAAATGGCCAGGAATTGGTTTTTTGTACAGGTGTCGGCCATCAGGGAACTGACTGGCTATTCAACTTTATCCAATCGCTGGATGCACACCACGCCAGCGGATTGGTCATCAAATTGGGGCCGGAAATCACTACCCTGCCAGAACAACTTCTTCTTGCTTTGAGGGAAATCTCACTGCCCGTCTTTACGATTCCCAAAACTTCAAAAATGGTGGAAATCACTGAGGACTTCTGCCGAAAATTAGTAAAATCAGAAGAGAACGAAATCACGGTCTCCGCCGCTTTTCGCAATGCAATCTTCTCTCCTGAAAAACTCAATGAATACCGATCCGTACTGGAACGCAATGAGTTTGATACAGAAGCGGACTTTAGCATTATCGCACTATGCATCGAAGCCGATTGGGATGAACAGTACGATGCTTATGACCGGCATTTGAGAATGCACCTTTCTAAGATTCTAGCCCGTCACAGCGAGAGATTCAATGTTTTCCGACATGATAAGGTTATTCTTGCAATCCTTCAGAGTTTTCCTCAAAAGATTGTGGATCAGGCACTGGAGGAACTGAAAGAAATCTGCAATCTGCCGGGAAGTCTTTATCGAGTTCGTTCCGGAGTCAGTGTAAATGAAACCGGAATCAAATCGCTTCACAGGAGCCACCGAAGAGCTGTTTCCCTTTTAAAAATGGCGGAACGACAGGATACTGACCGGTTCTTTTTTGACCAGGCAGGGCTCTATCAGCTTTTGCTTGAGATTGAAGATAATAATACTTTAAAGCGATTTTATAAGCAAACGTTAGGAAAGCTCGTGGAGTTTGATGAGAAAAATGATACAGATTATGCAGCAACATTGAAGAGCTATCTGGATCATAACGCCAGCGTTATGGAAACTGCACGGGAATTATATGTGCATCGAAATACCATCAATTACAAAATCAAGCGCGTCAAAGAGATATTAGGATGCGAGCTGACCTATCAGGACGCTCTGAAGCTGCTCCTTTCATACCATATTAAGGAAATCCTGTATTGATGGCTGAAATCCAGCTCATCTGTGCATCGGCACAATGGAATTTGTGCCAAAGACCGTTGAATTGAATCTAAATTATGTTACTATGTTAAATATACATAAAAAAACAAACGGCAAAGGGGCCTGTTCGATAACAACAGGGCCCTTTTTCTATTCCCATATTCAATTTCAATCATGGCATTTTATTTGGCAAATTGAATCATGCAATTTGTTCAAAGTGAAAGGAACGATTGAAACTGTTAGGAGGTTTTCCATCATGAGTGTGCCTGAAATTCAATTAAAAAATGTAAGCATGGTTTATCAAGTCAACAGCGGAGAAAACATCGTAGCCTTGAACGACGTAAGCCTGGATATCCGCGAGGGAGAATTTATCTCTCTGCTGGGTCCGTCGGGCTGCGGAAAAACCACACTGCTTCGCATCATCGCTGACTTGCTACAGCCCACTTCAGGCAGTATTTCCATCCTCGGTCAGACGCCGAGAGAAATCAGAATGCAGCAAAAATATGGCATCGTCTTTCAAAACCCCGTTCTGTATGACTGGAGAACAGTGCGTAAGAACATCTGTCTTCCCATGGAGATTATGGGTGTACCAAAAAAAGAAAGAACGAAGCGAATTGACAATATGCTTGAGCTAGTAGGACTTCAGGATTTCGGAACCAAATATCCCTTTGAGCTTTCCGGCGGAATGCAGCAAAGAGTCGGTATTGCCAGAGCCCTTGCTCTCAATCCAGACTTTCTTTTGATGGATGAACCCTTCTCCGCTTTAGATGAGTTCACAAGGGAAAAGCTGAATGAGGATCTGCTGAATATCTGGAGCAAGACGAGCAAAACCGTCATCTTTGTTACTCATAACATCCCGGAGTCAGTCTTCCTATCCGATCGGGTTGTGGTTCTTTCCCCTCATCCGGGCAGACTGTCAGCAGTAATTGACATCGACCTGCCACGACCACGTGAAGGTCATTTAAGAGAAACCCCAGAGTTTTATGCACTGGTTTCAAAAATAAGAAGAAGCTTTGAGGGGGTGTAGGTATGCCTGAAGTCATCAGCCAGAAAAACAGGAGAATCGTAGCTGCCGTATGGCTTCTCGGTTTCATTCTTATCTGGGAATTCGTCTCTTTTCTGCTTGTGAAGACGCTTGGTCCCGATACAGCCGCAACCAAACTTCCTTACTTGCATACCGTGATTGCCACCTTTGCCGCAAATTGGCAGCCGCTGCTGGAGGCAGGCGGTGTCACATTTTCAAGAGCGGCTCTTGGCTTTTTCATCGGTGCAGGGGTAGGGATTCTTCTGGCAGTCATAATGAGCCTGTCAAAAGTCGCAGAACGCATCGCCTTTCCCTATTTGATCATATCCCAGATGATTCCGGTGCTGGGCCTTGCCCCCATCATCTTTAATATCGTGAGAGATATGAATGCCTCAAGAATCATCATCGCAGCTTATATCACCTTCTTTCCCGTGGCCGTCAACATGCTCAGCGGACTGAAAAGTGTGGAGCAAGATAAAAAAGACCTGCTTTATTCCATCGCAGCAAGCAAATTCAGCGTATATAGAAAGCTGATGTTTCCTTTTTCCATGCCCTATCTTTTTACGGGCTTGAAAATAACCGCTCCTATGGCAGTAACGGCTTCCATCCTGGTTGATATGCTTGGATCCTCAAGCGGCATTGGTGTTAAGATTTTATATTCCCTATATTCCAGTTCTTCCGATATATTCTGGGCTTCTGTGCTGACCAGTGCATTTATGGGGATTATCAGCTTTCATATCGTCAACCTTCTGGAAAAACTCCTCCTTCCCTGGAAACGAGCTGCGGTTAGAAAGGAAGGTGATGCATCATGAGAAGCAATCAAAATGTAATCAACAACCAGAGTGTCATCAGCAGCGGATTTGACAGAGGAGCACATCTTAAGTCCATACTTTGGCCTCTGCTTTTTGGAGCAGCATTTCTGGTCGTGTGGCAGGCAGGAATCTTCCATCAGCTGCTGGATCTGAAACCATTTCAGCTTCCGGTTCCGCTTCAGATTTTGGAAACCCTGCAAAAAAATCTGACGAAGACCCTATTGGATGCAAAAGTAACGCTATCCGGTGCGCTCATCGGGATGCTCCTGGGATCTCTGCTAGGCTTTGGTATTGCTGCACTTGCAACCTGTCTGCCCAAATGGGGCTATGGCGGTATGGTCATCGTTTCTGCCTTCAATGCAGTGCCCATCGTTGCCCTGTCAGCCATCATGAACTGTTGGTTTACTGACGGCATGTATCAGAAGATTGGTGTTGTAACCATCGTGTGCATGGCGGCAATGGCCATCAATGCATACAGTGGTTTAAATAACTTGAAGCCTTACTCTCTGGATCTGATGCATACAGTAGCTGCAAGCCCCTTTACCATTTTTCGAAAGCTGCGGTTCCCTAACTGCTTGCCCTATATTTTTACTGCATCCAAGATCAACATCGCAGCAGCAATTATCGCAGCGATTATCAGCGAATATTTCGCTACCTCCACTTCGGGGCTGGGCTTTGGAATCAAGGATCATCTGAGAAAAGCTGAAATGGCCATGGGCTGGTCCTACATTGTAGTGGCATCGCTGGCAGGAGTACTTTTCTACTGCATCATCATACTGGTAGAACGCAAGGCCATCAAATGGCATGCTTCACAAAGATAAGTTTCTGAAGTCGTATGGCATCATCCGAGAGAACTGATGAAGCCATCCGGAAAAGACAAATGTTAAAACAACTAGCAAGGAGTGATGAAATCATGAAGAAAAAAAGAACGTTAGCGGCATTATTGTCCTTATTCCTATTCGCATCCGTCATTTTATCAGGCTGTGGATCAGCAGGTTCTGATGCCGGTGCAGATTCAAATGCCGGGGAAACCGGAACACTTGATAAGATGACGCTGCAGCTCAAATGGCTGCCTCAGTCACAATTTATGGGTTATTATGTAGCTGCTGCAAAAGGTTATTATGAAGAAGAAGGAATTGATATTGAAATCCTCCCAGGAGGAAGTGACATTATTGCAGAACAGCAGGTTTACAACGGCGTTGCCGATGTGGGCGTTACCTGGGTTTCCAGTCTCTTAAAATACCAATCCGAGGGCTGGGATCTTCTGGAAGTCAGCCAGGTTTTCCAAAAGAGCGCTATGCTGCTCGTTTCCAAAGCATCCACCGGAATTAACAGCCCTGCAGATCTAGCTGGAAAAAAGGTCGGTTCCTGGTTCGGTGGAAATGAATATGAGATTTATGCCCTTCTGGAGGCAAACAAATTAAACAGAGACAAAGATCTGGAACTGGTTCAGCAAGATTTCACCATGAATCAGCTTCTGAATGATGAAATCGACGCTGCTTCCGCCATGACCTATAATGAATACGGCCTTGTGCTGGAAGCCGGATATAAGGAAAGCGATCTAAATGTACTTGATATGAATGAAGAAGGCGTTGCCATGCTGGAAGACTGTCTCTTCGTCTCAAAGGATTGGATCGCTGACAATGAAGATCTGTTCGTCCGCTTCCTGAGAGCTTCCATAAAAGGCTGGGCCGATGCATGCGCTGATCCGGAAGCCGCAGGAAAGATTGTATACGAAAAAGACCAGAGCATTTCCCTGGAACACCAGATTTATATGGCCAAGGAAGTAGCGAAGCTCGTTGCACCGGAAGGCTTTGATCCTGCAAAGATCGGATACATTGATAAGGATGCAATTCAGCAGACCGCTGACCTGGCCCTGAAATATGGACTGCTTACAAGTGCAGCGGATCTTTCTGAAGATACGATCACCAGTAAGTACTGGGAAGAAGCGACCGCTTCAAAATAAAATATATTACAGTAATATATTTACCTACGAGTGCCTGCGCCGGTCCATACCCGGCGATGCAATATCCCTTCAATCAGCGGTATCTGCTCAGTCAAACGATGGCTGTGATAGCATCGGTCCATCAGGCTGAGCAGCCGCTGCAAATCAGGGAAACGGGGATGCAAGGCGGCGTTGAAATTGGATGCGCATACGGCTTGCAATTCCCAAATTACTTTCGTTATTATAGAAGCTGCCCTACTTCTATAATGAATCGCATCGATGCCTAAGGCGTGTTGTGCCTTGGCACCCGATGTATATACCTTCTTTTATATGCCAAGATTATTACGATGGAAACAGCCACTGCCGACCGGCAGTGGCTGTTTCCATTTTGAAAATATGACGATACTACACGCTCCACCCAAGGCTTTCCTGCTGGATGGTATAAAGCCGCTCGTAGAGTCCCTTTTTCTCCATGAGGGCATCATGGGTTCCCTCTTCTGCAAGCTTTCCATCTTCAAGAACAACAATCTTATCTGCTCCTGCAATGGTTCGCAGCCGATGAGCGATAACAATGACGGTTTTTCCTTCGATCAGTCTGGAGATGGCTTGCTGAATCAGCGCTTCGTTTTCCGGGTCGAGAGACGCAGTGGCCTCGTCTAGCAAAACGATAGGAGCATTTTTCAAAAGCGCTCTGGCGATGGAAATCCGTTGGCGTTCTCCGCCGGACAGGGTGCTGCCGTTTTCTCCCAGCATAGTCTGATAGCCACTTGGCAGTTCTTTGATAAAATCGTCACAGCATGCTGCCTTGGCAGCGGCAATTACTTCCTCTTCACTGGCATTCATATTTCCAATTTTTATGTTGTTATATACCGTGTCATTGAAAAGAACTACATCCTGAAATACAAAGGACATGTAACTCATCAAATGTTCCGGATCAAGGGTCTTCACGTCTACACCGCCAACCTTAACCCTTCCCTTGTTTACATCCCAAAACCTTGCAATGAGCCTGGATACGGTGCTTTTTCCGCAGCCCGATGGACCTACAAGCGCGGTGATGGCATCGGAAGGAAATGATACCGTTAGATCCTTGATCACCGAATCTGTCCCGGCATTTTTTGTGTCATAGCTGAAGGATACTCCCTCAAACTCAATATTCCACTGAGTGAGCTTTGCTTCCGCGTTTCCTTCCATAATAGGAGCTGTCATGAGGGTTCGCATCCGCTTCGTGGAAATGCGATGGTAAAAGAGCTCAGGAAGTAAGGTAAACTCAACCATGATTGGGCCATAAATCCGAACGACAATGACTAGAAACATGAGCAGCGGGATAAGCTCGATGCTGCCCTTTGTTAATAGGTGCGCACCCACAAAGACCGTTAGTCCGATCCCTGCCTGAAGCAGCATTTGTGCCCCCGTAACAAAGATTCCTGTCCCGAATTCCATCTTCATAGCCATCTTTTTCATCAGTCGCAGTGCCTCATCGAGTTTAGCAAACTTGGAGCCGTCAAGTCCGCAAGCTTTGATTACCTTAATTCCTTCCAGATATTCCTGAACCTGTCCCGATGCTCTCAGTTTTGATTCGACGTGCTTTTCGCTGAGACGTCTCTGGAAACTCTTGCTTCCAAGGATCACAAGAAGTGCAACAGGTACGGAGCAGAATACCGCAATGGCCATTCTCCAGTCAAAGGCTGCCATCATGGCACAAACCAGTGTGATGGAAATACCATTGGAGATCAGTTGGGGAATGATGTGGCTCAGAACGTGCTCCGTCGTTGTGCAATCCGCCATGATGTTTGTTGTCAGTTCCGTCAGATCCTTAGAGTTGAAAAAGCTCATGGGCAGTTTTCGAATCCGCTCCGCCACACTAACTCTCGTATGTTCCGCTTCCATATAGGAAGTAACATAGGTTTTCTTGTAGTCATTTTTGCTTGCAAGGAAAACCAAGACAGCAGCAACTACACCGAATCCAAGGAACGCCCACATCTTATTCCAGGAGATCTCCTGACCCATGAGCGGTTTGAGCAGCTCCGCAAAGAGCTGTATGGTAATAAGAAACGGAAGCATTAGAGAAAGGTTGGTCAGTGTGCAGGCTGCAATAGCCTTCTTCAGATCAGAGTATCCCTTAGCCGTTAGCATCAGTGCTTCTTTCAAATTAAACATGGACTGAAGCCCCCTTTCGATTGATTTTCCAGGTCAGGGTTTGGGTATATCTTAGCCACATATCATAATACTTACCTTCCTTCGCAAGGAGCTGATCATGGCTTCCTTCCTCAATGAGTCTGCCTTTATCCAGCACCACAATCTTATTGGCACTACGAATCGTGGATAACCTGTGGGCGATCATAATTACGGTTTTTCCATGCATCAGCTTTTCAAAAGCACGCTGAATTAGGTATTCATTCTCAGGATCGGAGAATGCGGTAGCTTCATCCAGTACGATGATGGGAGCATCCTTGACGATTGCTCTTGCAATGGCAATTCGCTGCTGCTCTCCTCCAGAAAGATGAACCCCTCTCGTTCCGATCACAGTATCGTAGCCTTTCGGTAATTTCAGTATAAATTCATGGCACTGGGCTGCTTTTGCTGCCGCCATCACCTGGTCATCCGTGGCGTTCTGATTGCCAATGCGGATATTTTCCATGATGCTCTGCTTAAAGAGGAACACATCCTGAAATACGAAGCTGACCTTTTCCATCAGATACTCACTTCTCATATTCCTGACATCAACCCCTCCAATTCGAATACTGCCCTCAGTCACATCAAAAAATCGGGGAATCAGATGGGCGATGGTGCTCTTTCCTCCGCCGGAGGGCCCAACGATGGCGGTTATCTCCTCTCGATTCGCTGTAAAGGTTACACCTGAGAGCGCCTCCGCATCCTGCCCTTGATAGGAGAAGGATACCTGATCGAATACGATATCATGGGATGAGATGGTACCTGGAAATTTTGGCTGTGGGAGCTCTGCTTCATTCAAAATATTGTCCATTCGTTCCACGCCCCCAACAATCTGCCTCGCGCCGCTGGTAACATACATGAGTTTCATCATCACCGTAGCAATGGAAGGGACAAAGATCAGATAAAAAATAAAATTGACAGCATATTCCGAATAGTTGGTGGCCCGGATTCCTGCCCAAATTCCAACAGGAACTAAAAATAGATAGATGTTATTAATAATTGTTGTAAACGCTGACATGGTATTTTCCCAGCTCAAGGTGAAAGGAATGACCATTTTCGTATACTCACTGATTGCATTGTGCATCCTCCGGAAGGAATAGACCGTTTGACGAAAAGCCTTTACCACAGTGATGCCCCGTATGTATTCCACCGAAGCATTGTTCATATCCTCCAGAGAATTCATATAGAGCTCCATCATTTTTTTGGATCCCTCCCTGCCATAGCCTTTTACCTGAACGAAATAGGCAATGGCAACTCCGAAAGCCGCAGCAAGTCCAAAACGCCAATCGATTGCAAATAAGATTACAAACATCGCTACAGGTGCCACCATGGAAGCCACAATATCCGGCAGTTGATGGGCAATGAAACCCTCAATTTTTTCAATGTTCTCGTCCATAATCTTGCGCAGCTTTCCGCTTCCTATGAGGATATGAAAGCCCAGCGGAACCCTCGCAAGATGAGATGCAAAGTTTACCTTAAGCTCATAGAGTGTTCCGAATGCTGCAAGATGAGAACACATGAGCGCCAGAAAATACAGCAGGATGTTCAGTACGATTCCGCCAAATGCTGCAAGACCTAGGAGATTTATCCGATGGATATCCAGAGTTCCAAAGTTGGGATATACGTTCATAATTTCCCGCACCACATAATAGATAACCACATGGGGGATGAAAGACGCGACAGCTGCCAGCGCAGAAAGAATAGCTGAGGAAATAACAAGACCCTTCTTCATTGCTGCTAGTTGTAGCAGCCTTGGCATACCGGTTTTGCGAGCTTCCGGTTTCTCACTGTTTTGATTCAAAAGATTCACCTTCTTCCTGAAAATTGTATTGGTATTATGATGTACCTGAACTGCTTAAGGGCAAAGAGCAGGTACCTTGCGTTTCAATTGAGTTAGCATTGGCTAACCACGGCGCTTAAAAAAATGCGCAGCAACGCATGTTATACCAAACATTATAGCGGCAAAAGGAATCTGTTTCCGCTCCAATTAGGTGAAAATGAACCAATCAGACATTTTTATTTCTTTATTGGTATATACAAAGAAGTAGATTTTTTTCTTTGTAAAAGACAGAATTCCTTCCAGCAAAATTTCTATCCCAAAGAAAGAGAGTCCTATACAGTAAATTCCATTTGGGAATCTGCCGATAGGCTCTCTTTTTCTCTCGGATACTATTTGTCATTTGAGTTTCAGATATACTTCTGTCTACGATCACATTATGTGTATGATTTATGCTGCTCTATCCCGTTCTTCTTTAGATGATTTGCCACCCATGAAGAAAATTGCTGCGGCAATGCCTGCAATAGGCAATATGCAATGCCAGTGACTTAATAAAAATTGCATGCTCTAATCCTCCTTTTCCTTATCATTCACCAATCGGGTGAACCTCTGCTAATTGAACTGAGTCAGACAATAAAATCAGCTCATTCTTCTCACCGCTTTAGTGGCAGCTGGCTCCTCCAGCGCCTCCAGTTCCCCCTGCATTAAAAAGTTCAGGAGGCCAGATCATCGTTTCAAAGTCTCGTACCTCCGCTTTGATCGACTCGGCATCGATGTCTGAAAGATCATCAACTACCTTGATATACCCAAAACGAGTATGATCACCGCTGGAGAAGTCAAAGCTTTCCAGCGGAACGAAGTTCAGTGTATTGTTTCCTGGCGACAGCGTAAGCTTTGTGGAGTATGCCGGAATCAATAATTCGGCGTTGTTGCCCGGAGCTGAGCTGTCACGGATCACCCACTGTACACTGGTCCCTGCCTGAACTACAACAATTGCCGGTACAAAGCCGCGATCGGTCAATTCCACAGATACAGTCTGGTATCCGCCCTTCTTTTCAGCTACAGCCAATTTCTCGGTAGGAATGGAGATATTAGCCGAAACGGGTTCCGGCGTCGTACCGTAATCAAAGAATCCTTGATCGGAATCTGCTCCATTTGTACCGTCAGTGGAAGCTTCTGCTCCATTGCCGTTATCAGAAGGCGACGATCCATCGCGTAACTCAGATTCGCTGTCCACCACGGTGATAGAGCTGCGAATCATACCCATCCAGCAGCTATAAGGAAACTTTCCACTGGTTGTAGGAGTAAATTCAATCACGTTCTCCCCCGGCTGAAACTGATATTCAATGTTGTATTCCGGAATTAGGATTCTATTATTACAGCCATTGATACTGCCCTCAGGTGCCTCAATCGTCCATCGAACAGGAATACCGGATTGAACTGTAATAGCAGGATAACCGCCAGATGCAAGAGTTGATGAGACTTGCTGGACACCATTTTCTATTACAACGGGAGGCCCTCCCTGTGAGCTGCCAGAAGCCCCTGCAAAGGAGAAACCCGATAGACTCATGCCGCTTGAAAACATTGACAAACCGAGTACAACAACCAAAACTGCTCCGGCGGTCATGACCTTGCGGGTGAATTTTTTACTCAGTACAGAACTTAGCGCGCCGAGTCCAAACATCAGCGGCACAGTTCCCAAACTGAACAGCAGCATGGATAAAGCGCCTTGCGTCATACTTCCCGTTGAGAGAGCATAAAGCTGCATCGCTTGCAGCGGCCCACACGGCATGAGTCCATTGAGCAGCCCAACATACAGAGGACTCTTGCTGCGTCCCTTTTCTTCATTGATTTTACTGGCAAAAATCCGGGGCATATGAGGCGTCAGCTTTCGAAGAGAAGGAAACAGACCAAGCATATTGATGCCCATGATTACCATAAATACACCGGCTGCAAGCTGTACGACACCCTTAAACACGCCGGAAAAACTAATCACCCCACCGAGTGCGCCAACAAGACCACCGATTACCGTGTACGAAATGATTCTTCCCAGATTATATAAAAAGCTCGGACCCATGGAGGCCAATGGCCCGGAAGCTGGGCGTTCTACCTGTGGAATACACTGCGAGAGATTGATCCCTCCGCACATTGCAACGCAATGGACAGATGTCAGCAGGCCGATGAGAAAGAGCATTCCGTAACCCATGCCTTCCTCAGCCAATGGGAAAGAACTAAAAAAATTCGTCAAACCAAATTGCTGCAGCAGCATGAACAAAGACAAAATCAATATAACAAAACCGACTGCCCTGGTTTTATCATCAGCCGTCGTTTGATTATCTGCAAGCACCTTATAATCCATACGTTCAATGACCGCAGCAATCTCCTTTAACGTAACCATATCGGGATGGTAGATCACATTTGCTATCCCCTTAGCATAGTCCACCGTAGCACTTTCAATTCCGGCAGTGTTATTCAGTTTTCTTTCAATCTTATTTTGGCAGCTGATGCATGTCATGCCGCCAATGCGAATTTTCTTTCGCTTCATCTCATTCTCCATTTGAAACGCAACACCTCTTTTCATTTCTTGGATTGAGTATATAGAAAAGTTTTGTAGAAATTATGAAGATAGGAGAAAAATAAAAAAGACCAAAGGGCCTAAGCTCTTGATCAGTACAATTGAGGCTTAAAAAAATTAACCACATTCGGACAGAATGTGGCTACTTTTTTTCTTGCAGATGGCTGCTGCTTCCTCCATTTCATTTCATACCGTATTTCTCCAGTCTGTCATAAAAGGAAGATCTGCTCAGATGAAGCAGCCTGGCTGCAGCGCTCCTGTTTCCGTTTGTTTTATTTAGAGCCTCCTGCAGCATCTCACGTTCAAAACCGATGAGACTGGTCCGGTAGGATAGCGGAGGATGTTCTTCAGGCTGTGCGCTGGATACAATTTGAGAAGGAAGATTTTCCACGCCGATCTCTCCCTCCCAGACATAATTGGCCGCCCTTTCAATCGCATTTTCCAGTTCTCTAATATTCCCTGGCCAGGAATATCCCTGGAGCGCGTCCCTAGCTCCAAGGCTGATTCCCCTTACCCTCGCTCCCAAAATTCCGTTGTACTTTTCCACAAAAGCATCGGCCAGAGCTGCAATATCCTCCGGGCGCTCCCTTAGCGGAGGAAGTTGAAATGCTATGACATTCAGCCTGTAATATAAATCCTCCCGAAAGGTCTTCTCGGCAATGGCTTTTCGAAGATCCCGATTGGTAGCGGCAATGATCCGCACGTCAACCGACTGTTTCCCTGAACCTCCGACTCTGGTGAACTCTTTCTCCTGAAGCACCTGAAGCAGCTTTGCCTGAATTGACATTGGCATATCGCCAATTTCATCCAGGAAAACCGTTCCTTTATTTGCACGCTCAAAATATCCGGGTTTTCCGTTCTTCAATGCTCCGGTAAAGGAACCCGGTGCATATCCGAAAAGCTCTGATTCAAATAAGGTTTCCGGTATGGATACACAGCTTACTTTAATAAACGGCTGTTTTGCCCTGGGGCTGGCTTCATGAATTCCCCGGGCAAACATGTCCTTGCCGACTCCGCTCTCTCCCGTAAGCAAAACCGTCGAGCTGCTTCGGGCAATCAACTGAGCTTCGTTTTTTATCTTAGTAAATGCTGGGTTATGGCTAACCATTTTCTGGAATCTTCCGCCTTCATTTCTTTTTTCAAGCTGATCCCTGTAATACTGCACCTGCTGGTTCAGATAGAGCCATTTCCTTGCAATCTCCTCAGTTACGGCATTATCATTAAGGTATACCGTGCTGACAATGCTCTGACGCTCATTCCTTAGAAAGGGAATATGAGAAACGATACAATGCTTCCCTTGTACATTACAAACGTCAACCCCTGCTCCTGCCGCTGCTCCTGTTCCGCTTTTTCCCGTCCGATTTTTCCGTTCGGTTTCCACGCAGTTGATGGTCGCGGCAGAACCGGTAGATTGTTTTTCATCAAGGCGCAGCAGATCACGAATTGATTTGCCGATAATGTCTTCTGCCTTGCAGGACAGAAGGCGGCAGGCCCTTTCGTTTACATATCTGACAATACCCTCCGGATCAGAAACAAAGACACCGTCAGAAGAGGCGCTGAGGACTCCATCAACAGTGTGCTGAAGTTCTTTCACCAGCTCCAGTTCCCGCGCAATCTTCTCCATGTCCGAAATATCTAAAAATGCAAAGCTGAATCCAATTTTTTCTCCATTTTCGATGATGGGCACCTGACTGACGATAACAGGAATTCCATTCAGTATCATCTTTTGGCCGATCCTGCGCTCCTCTGAGATTTCGATCTCAGGAAGGAGGTTTTCCAGCGCCTTTCCCTTGACAAGCTCCGCTTCTAATCCAAACAGCTTGGCAGCAGCAGGATTGATCCGCAGCAGGATTCCGTTTTGATTCGTTATGATGATTCCTTCATAATTCACACGAAAGAGCGATTCCATAAGCGCAGAGGAGGCCATGATTACGCTCAGACTTCCCCGCAGGTACTCTCCCGTCCCAATCATGCCTGCAACTCGGCCGGAGCGGTCAAGTACCACTACATTGTCTACCTTACTCTTCGTCACCCGCACCACCAGTGAATACTCATCGTAAGTCCTGTCCACCGTAATGAAAATCGGATGCTCCACCATATATGTACCGCAGGGTGTTTCCAAATCCGCCCCCTCCAGAAGCGCCTTATAAAGTCGTTTCTTAGGAAACACGCCAATGAGCTTATCTGTTTCATTTACAACAGGCAGGGTGTTTACCTTGAACTGCTGATAGTACTCGATGACCTTGCGCAGAGAGTCTTCAGGATGAAGCACCTTAAAATTGCGGTTCATCATCTGTTCCACCGTAAAGCCCTCTGAAAAATTTTTATACTGAACGGCATCCATTCGTATCGACCCTTTCTACTCCCTGTGAGAGGTGTCAGCGCACCCCACTTCACAGCCGATTTAGTTCCCAGTGTATTGACCGGATGAGGTGGTCAATCTACCACATCCGGTCAATACACCACATCGCTTTCTCAAAACTTGCCTGAAACCTTTTACTGGATCATTGTAGAATATAAAAAAATAGAACATTGTAGAATTTTAGCGATGAGGCTATGTATATTTTCTCCGCGGGATCGTCTTCCTTTCCTTCCCGGATTTTTTTCCCTTTCCTAAAAAACACAGCCCCCATACTGCGGAGGGCTGTGGCACTTTGATCTAAGAATTTTACGCCTAACCCTTGATAAGCCTTGGGGTCAGCATCTGGTGGACGGCGCAGATGGATCTGGGGTTTTGATAATAAGCCCCCACAAAGGCTCTGCAGTAATTACGAAGCTCCGGAAGCGCAACAATCTCATCAACAAATCCCTTTTTTGCACAATAGGCAGGTCTGGATTTTTCATTGTACTGATGGATGATCTCATTCATTTTTCCGATGGTGCCATCCAGTGGCTTTCCGTCCTCCCGATCCTTCAAAAGTCTTCTTGCATAGGATGCAGCTGCTGCGGTCTCCCCATGCATGACGTAGATTTCGGTGGCCGCCGTGCCCAAGGTAAAGACATTATTATTGTTTGCCTGGGGCCCGCCGAGAACGTAATGGGCAGCGGCGGTTCCTTTTCTGAGAACAATGGTCATCATAGGGGTTTCCGACTGCTCGATGGAATAGATCAGCGACATCCCCAGACCCAGCATCTCTGCCTGTTCTGCGGTATCTCCCACATCGATTCCTGTGGTATCCTGAACCCAGATCATAGGAATTCGATCTCGTCCGCACAGGGTAACAAATTCATTCATCTTAATCAGACCTTCCCTGTACAGCTTGCCTCCGATCCCATCATACTCTGCGTAATGAGGATAGCCTGTACCCAAGCCACCTTGGTTGTTGGCAACAAAACCGCACAGATAGCCATCGATCTTTGCAAGGCCGCAATAAATCTCCGGCCCGTATTCCGGACGAAACTCCATGTGCTCACTACCGTCAAAGAGACGGGCAAGAACTTCCGACATGGAATAGATTCGCTTCTGATTCAAGGGGATCAGGCTGTAAAGATCCGAATCAGGATACTTTGGCTCTGTGGGTTCCCCTACCCGGAAAAATTCCGCATCATAGGAAGGAAGCGTTCCTAAATATCGCTTGATCTCGTCGAGTACCTCTTCCTCTGTGTCGCAGACCTCTCTGATAAAGCCAGTACCGTTGTGATGAATCTCCACGCGCCCTGGCGGCGTTGTCTTAAATTTCTTTGTTGCATCGATGAGTGCTTCGGCAACCTCCTCATCAATATAGCCTTTTGGTGCCATACCACTGACGATTCCCGCACCTCCCACAGCCATATTACATTTCTTATGACCGATGAGTATGGTAGGGCTGATGGCATGATAGCCGCCACCCGCAGGATTGGTTCCGTAAATGCCTACGATAATGGGAATCCCCAGCTTCTGAAGCTCAGCATGGCGGAAAAAAGGAGTCCCGCTTCCTCTGCGGTTGGCATAAAGACGTTCCTGTTCCATAAGCTTTGCTCCGCTGCAGTTCAGCACCCAAACCAAAGGCAAATGCAGCAGTTTTGCCATATCGGTTACGCGAAGCACATTATCAGCCTGTCCGGAAAGCCATGCACCAGCCATAACTTTATTATTGGAAGCGATAATTACCGCCCATTTACCATCAATCCTACCGATGCCGTCGATCACTCCCGTATTTCCTTCCTCATTTTCCAGAGGATCATATATGGTATGCAAGGGACACCATGTGCCGGGATCAACGAGATATTCCAGCCGCTGCCATGCGGTCCACTCCCCCTTTTCATTCATTGCCTCCGTCGCTTTTCCATTCTGCTTTACCCGTTCAAACTCCAGTGCAATGAGGTCTTCCTGCTCTTTTATTTCCTCGACATTCTTTTTCAGAGTGCGCGTCAATTCACTTCCGATCCCTGGCATATTCTTAAAATAGGAATGCAGTGAAAAATCTTTTTCAATCATCTTTCCTTCTCCTTTCAGTCATATGCTCTGCTCATTTCTACCTGTTGGGCTGATACCCCAGCTCAATGCCCGCTACGATTCCCATGTGAATATTTGAGGTTCCCTCTAGTGTTTCAAACTGTTTTGCATCCCGAAGCCACCGTCCGCAGGGATATTCAGTGGAATACCCGTAAGAACCATAGATTTTCATTGCAGTGTTAGCCCCATGGACTGCGGCATTGCATGCAAAGAGTTTTGCCATGGAGGTTTCCTGCTGGCTCGGAAGCTTGTTTTCCTTCAGCCATGCTGCACGGAGCACCAAGAATTTTGCTGCCTCATCCTCTAGCTTCATCTCCGCTATCTGCTGCTGGATCATCTGGAACTTTCCGATCTGCTGTCCGAATTGCGTCCGTTCATTGGCATACTGAACCGCTCCTTCCAGACAGGCTGCAGAAAGTGCCGCAGCACCGGTGGCACAGCCCATGCGGGTATTGTTCAGCATCCACATACAGATCTGAAATCCCTTATTCACAGGTCCCAGCAAATTTTCCTTAGGTACCACAGCATTTTCGAATACAATCTCTGAAGTAGGCGCAGTCCACATTCCTACTTTCTTTGTGATTGGAATTCTTGTGATGCCCGGTGTATGATTGTAATCAATGATAAAACAGGACAGCCCCTTGGGGCCCCCACCCTCTGTTGTGACGGCATAAACCAGTCCGATATCGCTTGCATGGCCCCCTGAAATCCACATTTTTGAACCATTCAGCAGCCAGTGATCTCCTTTGTCTGCTGCAAAGGTTTTCATGCTTCCCACATCTGATCCAGAGTTAGCCTCGGTCATTGCAAAGCTTCCCACCGCTTGACCGCTTACCAGATCAGGAATATACTTTTCTTTCTGCTCCGTTGTCCCCCACTCATTGATGGTCATGGCTGGCCCCCAGCAATTGCCGCTGATGCTCAGCCGCCAGCTCGTATGTACCTTGGCAATTTCGTAAAGTGCAGTGACACCCTCCATCCAGCCCATTCCGTTCCCGCCGTATTCCTCAGGAATATTCCATCCCAGAAGTCCCAGCTCTCCCATTTTGGTCAGAATTTCTCTGCGATAGTAGTGGTTCTCCTCATCCTCTTCCACATATGGCGCAATCTCTTTTTCAGCAAAACTTCTGGCCATGTCCTGCACCATTTTCTGTTCTTCCGTCAATCCAAAATCCATCGATTTATCCCCCTTATTCTATAATTGCCAGGACATCGTCCTCTTCTACTTTGTCGCCTACCTTGACCAGAACTTCTTTCACGATGCCCGGATCTCCATAAACTGCGTTTTCCATCTTCATGGCTTCGATGATAAACAGTTCGTCATCCTCTGTAATCATCTGGCCTGCTGTTACATGAATTTCCTGAACTCTCCCTGCCATTGGGCTTGTTAATTCTCCCATTTTCAATCCCTCCTATTATATAATCCTTTCAATTGGTGCGGCGTTTTGCCTTGCCTACATTTCTAGTTGGAAAACAGTATCCGGTAAAAGACAGATTCCCAAATTTCAACTGGTCTGAATATAGTTGTACCGGCAGATTTAAAGCAGCGGTACAATCGTGATGTAGATTCCTGTTAGTATTGCAGTAGTAATCACCCCACAGATATTCGCGCCCATGGCATACTGCAAGATCACGCAGCGCTTATTGACGCGGGATACCTCTTTCTGTGCTACCTTTGTTGTTGTGGGGACGCAGGAGACCCCTGCAATTCCTACAGCTGGATTAAACTTTTTATGGTTGATCAGATAGACGAGATAGCCTCCTGCAATCCCGCCGATTCCCGAAAGCAGCAACGCTACCATTCCCAGCACCAGCAAAATCAAAATCTTTGGATTTAGGATCGTGCTTGCCTCGCACAATACGCCCAGCATTAGTCCAAGAAAAAAGGTCGCTGCATATAGAAAAACATCTTCCAGCATCTGTATATATTTCGTTATCCCTGACTCCTTGATGGCATTTCCCAGAAAGAAACTTAAAAACAGGGGTGCTGCCACCGGAAACAGCAAGCAGAGCACAGTAGAGGCAATCATGTCAAAGGCAATTTTTTCTCCTGAAGTCACATCATTCCGCTTGGATGACTTCAGAGCGATACCCCTCAATTCCTTTGGTACCAGCAGCCTGATGAGGAACGGATACCCCCCATAGGTGAGGCTTAGATATAGATACGCAACGATGGTGATCGGTACAAACAGTTCCTTTGCCAGAATCAATGAGGTAAACAGTACCATCGGTCCGTCTGCCCCTCCAATGATGGAAACAGCCGCCGCTTCCCCCCAGCTGAGTCCCATGGCATGGGCAATGGGAAAGGTCACAATGGTTCCCAGCTCAGCACACAAAGCGATGAGCATACTGGTAAAAGGATATCTCAATACATTTCCCACATCAGAGATCACGCCGATCCCCATGAATACAATGCATGCGATTAAACCATTGCTGAAAGTAAACGTGTAGATGGGCTGCAGAAAGTCGATCTGCAGAATCTGCATCAACCCATTTGTCTCTGTTACCATGGGATCGATAAAGATGGTTCCTGTCTGTGAAGCGGACAAAAACAGCACTCCGGCATTCACCGCCGACATCCCAAAACCCATAGGAATCATAATCAGAGGTTCCAACACCTCCTTTTTCCCAAGATACACCAGAAGGATTCCCAGAAGAATCAGAACAATTCTGGCAACTGCTATTTTAGGATCCTGATAGAAGAGCGTCCCCACGCCCTGAAACAACATGGCCAGATTCATTCTGCTGCCTCCTTCCTCTCTGCTTCCACTCCTTTTTTCGGAGTGAAACGACGTATCACCAGCAGGATTCCCTTGATCAGCGCTGCGATCAGAATGGAGATAATAAATCCCATATAATAGACTTCAAGCGCAACCAGTATGGCTTCCTTCATTCCTATTCTCCCTTCCCTTTGGCCCTCTTTTGTACGGCCAAACCCTTATTTTAATTCTCTTCTGATATTCCATATAAAGCAGAATGCTCCTGCAACAGCCAGTGCCGCCGCAGCAATCAACTCCAAAAGGGTGAAGTCAGTCATGATCCTCTCTTCCTTTCTACAGCTTTCGGAATTCTTCCGTAAGCAAGGGCACAATTTCAAATAGGTCTCCCACGATCCCATAATCAGCAAGATTGAAGATGTTCGCATCAGGGTCTTTATTGATTGCTACGATGACCTTGGAAGATCCCATTCCTGCAAGGTGCTGAATTGCGCCGGAGATCCCGCAGGCGATATATAGAGTTGGGGATACGGTTTTCCCCGTCTGCCCCACTTGAAATTTCTGTTCGATCCATCCCGCATCCACAGCTGCTCTTGAAGCGCCCACAGCCGCACCAATGACGTCGGCACACGCTTCGAGAATCTGATAATTTTCAGGGCCTTTCATCCCTCTGCCTCCGGATATAATGATGTCCGCTTCAATGAGTTCTGGACGCTGTGAAACAGTCATGGCGATATCTTTTACGATGGCTCTCAGATCCTCCCCGTCAATTTCAGTACTTTCTCGTATGACCTCAGCACTTCGGTTATCATCCTCTACACCAAGAGCAAAGGTATTGGGTCTTATCGTTGCCATTATGGGATACGCATCGGAGACTGCTTCTAGAAAAGCTTTTCCGCCATATACTGGACGACTGAACTTTATGAAATATCGTTCGTCCCACTCCATTCCCGTACAGTCAGAGGCCATTCCAGTACCGAGCCGCTGGGCAAGGCGTGGAGCCAAATCCTTACCCACTGCAGTGTTTCCCAGAATCACGGCCTTTGGATTTTCTTTCCGGATCAGCCGATTCAGCACTGAGGTATATGCGCCTGTCGTATAGAGAGCCAGCCTGTCATCTTCCAGAAGGATGACCCGGTCCGCGCCATATGCTGCTGCTTTCTGTGCAAAACGTTCCGTTTCTTTTCCGGCAATAACCGCCGTTAAAACCTCACCTGACAGATCAGCAATCTCTCTGCATTTACTCAACAATTCCAACGAAACTTTCCGAATTTCCATACCCGCTGATTCAAGAATGACATAGATTCCTTCCGGCTTAATATCTTCTGTCACAAGCCCTTCCAGCATAATCCCTTCTGCCATAGTCCCTTCTGCCATAGTCCCTTCTGCCATAGTCCCTTCTGTCATAAACCCTTCCTCCCTTCTAAATTACCTTTGCTTCTTCTCGAAGCAAACGCGCTAATTCTTTTGCTGCTTCACTCGGTTGATAATCCAATTTTTTTCCTCCCGTTCTGGGTTTTGGAAGGCTGCAGGACAGACATTTCATCTTTGGTACAGCTGTTTCAACTGCCATATCAAGGTCAGTGAGGGTCAACACCTTGAGTTCTTTTTTCTTTGCTTTCATAATACCGAGCATCGTCGGGTAGCGCGGTATATTCAGTCCTTTCTGTGCGGTAAATACTGCAGGCAGACTGACTTCAATCAACTCCGTTCCGCCGTCAATTTCCCTAGTGACAGTGGCCTTTCCATCTTCGGCTTCCAGCTTGAGTATGCTGCTCACCGATGGAATATGAAGTGCTTCCGCCAATCGAACTGCCACCTGTCCCGACCCATCATCTACTGCGATGCGACCTGTCAGAATGAGATCAAAAGGAAGCTGACCTACTGCTTTTGCCAGTACTTCTGCAACCACCCATTCATCGGCATTCACGAGGGCGGGATCGCAGATGAGAACAGCCTGATCACAGCCCATAGCAAGGGCAGTTCGCAATGCCTCCTGGGCCTTCTCCCTGCCCATACAGACAAGGGTAACCGTTCCGCCGAAAGCTTCTTTCAGCTTCAGCGCCTCCTCAACAGCGAACTCGTCATATGGATTGATGACCAGATTTACTCCGGTGCTGTCGATCCCCCCGCTGCTGTTTATTTGAATTTTCGCTTCCGTATCAAATGTCTGCTTCAGGCAAACGATGATATTCATTAATTTCCCTCCTTCAAAATGCTGGCTGCTATGACCACTCTCTGAATCTCGCTGGTTCCCTCATAGATTTCCGTAATCTTTGCATCCCGCATCATGCGCTCCACCGGATAGTCACGGGTGTATCCATACCCCCCAAGAATTTGTACTGCTTGAGTTGTCACGCTGTTTGCAGTTTCCGCAGCAAAAACTTTTGCCATGGCTGAATGCTTGGAAATGGGTCTATGTTCATTAGCAAGATAGCACGCCTGATAGACAATCAGCCTGGCCGCTTCGATCTGAAGAGCCATATCTGCCAGCTTGAACCGAATCACATCCATTTCAGATAAAGTTTTGCCGAATTGAGACCGCTCTTTAGAATATTTCAGCGCTTGCTCAAAGGCACCCTGCGCAATTCCCAAGGCTTGCGCTGCGATGCCGATTCTACCATAATCAAGGGTAATCATTGCAATTTTAAAGCCTTGCCCTTCTCCCCCCAGCAGATTGGAGGCAGGTAGCCGGCAGTTCTCAAAGACAAGCTCGTAGGTAGCAGATGATCGGATCCCCATCTTTTTTTCTTTTTTGCCAAAGGTGAAGCCGGGGGTGCCCTTTTCCACGATGAAAGCTGCAATACCTTTGTTCCCCTTTGCTTTATCCATTTGAGCTGTAACCACATAAGTATCCGCATAATATCCGTTTGTGATAAAGATCTTTGAACCGTTTAATACATATTCCTCTCCGTCTTTAACAGCGGTAGTTCTGGTACCGGAAGCATCAGAGCCCGCCATTGATTCCGTCAGTCCGAATGCACCCAGCTTTTCGCCTGCTGCCAGAGGAGGCAGGTACTTCTGTTTCTGATCCTCATTCCCGAAGAGATAGATGGGGTTTGCGCACAAACTGGAATGGGCTGAGATGGTCACCCCTAAAGAAGCATCAACCCTTGAAATCTCCTCAATCGCAATGGCATAGGAGATATAATCAGCACCTACCCCGCCATATTCCTCCGGAAAAGTGATTCCAGCCAGACCCAGTTCACCGCATTTTGCCCATAACTCCAGCGGGAACTCCTCTTGCTCGTCCCGCTCCTCTGCACCAGGCCCACACTCCTCTTCCGCAAAATCACGGACCATTTTTCGCATCATAACGTGGTCTTCTTCCAAATCAAACTTCATAGGTTGTAATCCCCCTTTCTGTTGTCTTTGCCTTTGTTATATTTAAATCGCAAGAAGTGTGCCAATTGACGCTAGCAAAAGAAAGGCTGAAATTGAAAGGAAGTTACAGTACCAGCTGCCCTTCGAGCCCTGTCATACTGTAGGGAAATCCGTACAGGTGTACGGATTTTAGGCAATCAAAAAACCCCGTTCGATTGAACGAGGCTCCGTCTCTCAATTATATTTCTTTGTAAATATACCGTTTCATTACCGGATTAAGTTTTTATGTAAGTCTATTTTGCAGCTTTCGTCTTTTTCCTGGGGTGAAAGGAAAGGCTAACACCAGCTATGAGAACATGGATTCCCTGCATGACGAAGAGAATACCTGTCAGCATCACCGGTGAGAAGTCAAAGAGTACGGTATTGAAAAAGGAATACATGCCTGTAATTGTGCCAACGGCTCCTAAAATCACAAGCCAGCTCCAGTCCCGCAGATCTTGTTTCATTCGCGAAACCCCATCTGCAACACGCAGTACACCGGAAAACATCACCCAAAGTCCAAAGAACACCGGAACTGCGGCTTCAGCGATAATCTGATTGGCTAAAACTAGTATTCCCAACAGAATTGAGGTTACTCCCTCTGCTAAAAGCAGATATGGTACCTCCCTCTTTTTTCCGATCCATAGGTATGCTGTAACGCCGCTGATTCCGGACAGCAGCATCGCACAGCCCAGTATAAATGCAACAGAAACGAATGTGGCCCCCGGAGCGGCGAAACAAAATATCCCCGTTATGACGAGAATCACACCTGCTGCTATTTTAAAAACTCTCACGATAGTCCTCCTTGTTTGCAGTTTTATCTAGATGGCTCCGGCTTGCTTCACACCGATACAATGGATGCATGCAAATCGAAATTTGTAGAATACCCGCAAATTTCGCACCTTAGTTCGCATCTATTATATCATCCGTGCAAGCCGCTGCTCCGGCTTGCTTCACACCGATACAATAGATGCACGCAAATCGAAATTTGTGGAATATCCGCAAATTTCGTACCTTGATCCGCATCTATTATAATATCTCATTCCCTCAGCGTCAACCGTTATCCGTCTTCCTGAACCATTTCGTGAAGCTCTATGCCGATATCATTTTTCAAAATTCCGCCAAAGGTGATGGCACTGCCGCCGTATTTTTTTCGAATGGCATCCAGCGTTCGCTCAATGGTCTCTGATTTTTCACGATCCTTTTGCTCTGCGACAAAAAGGCTTAGCTGTTCCGCTTCTCCTTCGTCAACCAGACTGATTCCAGTGACTGTAAGCATACGAATAGGCTCATTCATTCTCCAGTATTTGCATATCAACTCAAGAGAAGCTGCCCCGATCTCCTCCGCCAGATTGCTTGCCGAAGAAAGCTGCTTCTGCCTGGAAATGGTTTTAAACATAGGATCCTTAATGTCTACCTTAACGCCTTGACATTTCAGTTCATAGCTTCTCAGCCGGGTGGCAACGGTGTCGGACAAGGCCAGAATCGCAGTCTTAATATCAGCAAGCCCCACCAAATCCCGTTTGAAAGTCATCCCGTTTCCCACTGATTTAATCTTCTGTCGCTCGCAGGAAAGACAGACGGGGCTGTCATCAATGCCGTTGGCGTAATCGTGAATCACTGCCCCTTGTTTCCCGAGCATGCTGCAGATCAACGTTCGATTATATACGGCAAGATCACCAATCGTCTTGATCCCAGCCTTCTCAAGCTTGTCCGCCGTAACCCCTCCTACAAAAAAAAGCTCACGTACCGGAAGAGGCCATAAAATTTTTCGAAAGTTGTCTCTGTTAATCACCGTTGTGGCGTCAGGTTTTTTATATTCACTTCCCATTTTTGCAAGAACCTTATTAAAGGAAACTCCGACGGAAAGGGTAAGGCCAAGCTCTTTCTTTACAGTCTCTCTGATGGTATCCCCAATTTCTTTTCCCGTCCCAAACAGCTTCAGACTCCCGGAAACATCCAGCCAGGATTCGTCGATGCTGAAGGGCTCCACTCTATCGGTATATCTGGCATAAATCTCGTTAATTTTCTGCGAGTAACTCCGATACCGATCATGGTGAGGCGGTACTAAAATCAAATCAGGACATTTCTTTCTTGCCTGCCACACGGTCTCGGCCGTTACAACGCCATAAGCCTTGGCTTCTTCATTTTTTGCAAGAATAATTCCATGCCGGTTGTCCGGATTGCCGCAGACTGCCACAGGCTTGCCTTTTAGCTCCGGGAGTGCCAAAAGTTCCACCGATGCATAAAATCCATTCATGTCACAATGCAGTATGGTTCTGTCCATTTTACGCGACCTCCAACTTATATTTTACACTAGCAAACAACCCTGCGCTAGTGTATAATAATAGACATAGGATGCGGCCTGTTTGGGCCTTCCGAGCAGGCTGCAATGTTTGCTGTAAGTTTTAATAGGGATGGAGATAAAATGAAAAATGTAATGGTCTGCGTTACACAGCAGAAAACCTGTGATCGCTTGATCCGATATGGACATGACTTTCTTGGTGATCAGAAAGGCGAACTTTTTATAATACATGTAGCCCATTATCAGATCAAATTTTTAGGGAACTCCAAAGAAGGGGAAGCGCTGGAGTATCTTTATGAGAAAGCATTGGAATATGGTGCAAATCTTACGGTTGTCCGTTCCAATGATGTTCTGGAAACCCTTGAGGATCTGGTTACAAAAAATAAGATCACTCATGTGATTTTAGGGGAATCCGGCGAAGCCGAAACTAGGTCAAGCGTAGTGGAAAAACTAAGAGAACGTGTTTCTGGCAAGGCAGAGCTGATCGTGATTCCTTCCTGAGAAATAGAAAAAAGCTTTCAACGGGATTTGTTCCCGCCGAAAGCTTTTTATTTACCCTTTTTCCTTATTTTAGCTTCAAAACCCCTATTTGTTTTTCTTTCTCCAGATTTTCAGTTCTTTTGCCTCAGCAACGAGCTCATCTCGGAAATCAGGATGAGCGATGGAGATCAGCGCCTCGGCACGCTGCCACGAGGACATCCCCTTCAGATTCACCTTTCCGTATTCTGTCACGACGTATTGAACCCCTGCTCTGGTATCCGTGATAACCGATCCCAAGGTCATCATTCCCTTGATTCTGGAGTGAAGTGTTCCGGCTTTATCCGTAAAGGTTGAAGGAAGACAGATGAAGCTCTTCCCTCCTTTCGAATTATATGCACCTTCCACAAAATCAAGCTGTCCTCCGGAACCGCTGATGATCTTTGGCCCAGCGGTTTCCGAACACACTTGACCTGACAGATCGATTTCTACGGCACTGTTGATGGAAATCAGACCATCGATCTGTGCGGCGATGAAGGGATTGTTTGTATAGTCCACAGGATAAGCGGCAATGGATGGGTTATCGTGCATAAAGTCATAGAGCTTCGGAGAACCGGCTGCAAAAGAATATGCCATTCTCCCCTTGTCGATGTTCTTCTTTAGCCCGGTTACTCTTCCTGCCTCTACCATATCCACGAAGCCGTCTACCAGCATTTCCGTATGGATTCCCAAATCCTTCAGATCGGAATCCGCTATCATTTTGCCCAGTGCGTTTGGCATCCCGCCGATTCCCAGCTGGATACAAGCGCCGTCCATCAATTCGGACAGCACGTGATCAGCGATCATTTTATCTATTTCAGACGGTGCTGCAGAAGGAAGGGTGGGCAGTCCACACCGTCCGGCCTCCACGATATAATCCACCTGTGATATATGTACCGTATGCTCATATCCGCCATGAACCTTAGGCATATCCTCGTTGACTTCTACTATGACGGTTCTGGCCATTTCGATGACTGCTGCATAATGGGAAATGGACACCCCGAAATTGAAATAGCCATATTCATCCATTGGTGCAACCTGAATTGCAACAACATCAGTGCGGCAGTTTTCTCGTATGTATCTAGGTACTTCGGAATATTTGATCGGAATGTAGTAAGCAAGACCTTTGGCGGCAAGCTTTCTCTCGTATCCGCTCAGGTGCATGCTGTTCCATGTGAAGTGTTCTCCCTCAGGATCATTTTCAATAAACGGCAGGGGTTTTAAAATAACACCTCCCCGAAGATTGACATCATGAAGTTCATCTCTTCTTTTGTCGATGGCTTCTGCCAGCAGCCCTGCATAGCTTGCTCCCCACCCGAATTCGACCCAGTCACCATCCTTGATTACTTTGACTGCTTCATCCGCTGTGACACATTTATTTCTGTATTGGTCCATAATCATGCTGAATTCTCCTCTGAATCATTTAATCTAACATCGGCAGACAAATTTGCTTTTACAAACAATGTTATTTTTTTGTCAACCCATGTTAATCATTGTATCGATAATAGGTAAGCTGATCAAGAAATATTTTCTAGAATTGATAAAAATTCTTCCAGTTGTTTCGTTTGATTTGCTGCAGAAGATTCCTACAGAATGAAAAAGCCGGCAGATGGAATCCTCCTGCCGACTCTATGACCCAATTTTACCTTTACTCCTACTAGCCTGCGCCTCCCAGGCAAAAGAGAAATAGGTTAACTCCAGATTTCCTCCGGGGTTGGAATATGGGCATTGGGATTGGTGTAAGCAATCCTGCTGATATTAATCAGATGACGGTAGCTGAGATTTTCACTGAGGCTGTTGTTGCCCCAGGAACCGCAGCCCAATGTACCTGTGGGTGCAAGACCGTTAGTGTATGCTCCGCCAAGGCCGCTTGATCCGATTCCGTTGATCAGGAATCGGGATACGGGAATATTCTCTGCCGCATATTCAATATGCGCTTTGTTGAAAGAATGGATCACCATGCTGTGCCCTTTCCCCTCAACCTCCAGATTTGCATTCACGATGGCGACGCCCTCTTCCCATGTCTGATATCGATACGCAGCAAGGATGGGAAATAGCTTTTCTTTTGCGAAAGGATCAGCTTTTCCCGCCCCTTCAGCTTTTACAATCAGAAGCTTTGTCTCCGGGCTGATTTTTATCCCCGCCATGTCCGCTATGTACATCGCTTTTAGTCCAACGCAGGTTTTATTCAAGGCTCCCCCTGGGAACGTCACCTCTCTTAGGGCAGCAACCTCTTTGGGATCAGACACATAATAAGCCCCCTGCGATTCAAATTCCTTGATGATCTCATCGTAACGGGAATCAGGACAAATGATACTCTGTTCGCAGGTGCAAAGAACACCATTGTCATAGATTCTTCCTCGAATAATCTTAGGGACAGCATCCTTAACATCGGCATCCTCATCAATCAGGCACTGATTATTTCCTGCACCCACTCCAAAGGCTGGTTTTCCGCTGCTGTACGCTACCTTCACCATGGCTGGTCCGCCGGTGGAGATGCAGACGTCGGTCATCTTCATTACAAGATTGGAGATATCCAAAGTTGGCTCTGCCACAACCTGGACAAGATGCTCCGGTGCATTAAGCTCCTTGAGATACTGATTGATGTACTCCACGGTCTTCACTCCGCTGCGCTTCCCGCCGGGATGGGGACAGATTACAATGGAATTTCTCCCCTTCAGCGCGATCATGGCATTGTGCATTGGCGTCATTACAGGATTGGTCACCGGAGTAACCGCTCCGATAATTCCGATGGGCTTACCAACCTCGACGATTCCTTCCTCCTCTATGTATCGCAGGATCCCCACACTTTTCTTGCCCTTCAGATGATTCCATACCGCCATGGCCTTACCCTTGTTCTTCATGATTTTATCTTCATAGTCTCCCATGCCGGTCTCATCTACTGCAAGACGCGCCAGTTCCGCGCCGTTATCATATACTGCTTTTCCCACAGCTCTGACAACGAGATCCACTTGTTCCTGGCTATATGCCTCGAATTCCTGCTGAGCTTTCCTCGCCTTAGCAATAAGCTCTGAAACAAATTCAATGGTATCCATCGTTTACTCCTTTTCCTTCCCGAAGTGTTTGGCATAGACGATTGCCATGGATTCATCAAGGATTTCAAGCGCTTTTCTAACATGCTCCTCCGTAATATTAAGCGGCGGCTCAATACGGATGGTCTTTGCGTTGATCAAAGAGCCGGATAGCAGAAGCCTCCTGTTAAATGCCTCATACACCACTTCATAACCCAGGTCACCATCACAGAACTCCATTGCTATCATCAGCCCTCTGCCTCTGTATGCGGTCAGAAGCTCAGGATATTTCTGATGAAGCTTTTCCAGCTCTTCCATGAAGATCGCCCCTGATTTTTGTGCCTTTCCGCAAAGATCTTCTGATAGGATTACATGAAAGGCAGCAATTCCAGCGGCTGTTGCAAGGGGATTTCCTCCTGTGGTTGTGCTATGCAGCAGCGGGTCGGGAAACATTCCCCGGAAGGCTCTTTCTGTGCAGACACAAGCGCTGAGAGGCACAACGCTGCCTGAGATGGACTTTCCAAGACAAAGAATATCCGGAGCTACTTTGGAATAATCCGTTGCAAAGAGATATCCCGTTCTGCCCATCCCAGCCTGTACTTCATCGGCAACCATCATGATGTCATACTTGTCGCAGAGCGCTCTGATTCCTGGGA
This sequence comes from Clostridiales bacterium, assembly GCA_015243575.1. Taxonomy (NCBI): domain Bacteria; kingdom Bacillati; phylum Bacillota; class Clostridia; order Peptostreptococcales; family Anaerovoracaceae; genus Anoxybacterium; species Anoxybacterium hadale. Next base: position 595,362 of record CP042469.1, on the reverse strand, counting down.
TAAAATCGTCCGGTGGGATCTGAACTCCTCCTTCTCCTTGAATGGGTTCGTAGATGATAGCCGCCGGAAGCTCTCCCGTAAATTCCATGATGTCAAGAAGCTTAGTCAGATAATCCAGATCACCGAAAGGCGCATGTCTGACTCCTTGAAGCAACGGAAGGAATGGCCCCCGAAAATGCTCCTTGGAGGTCAGGGAAAGGGCTCCCATGGTTTTGCCGTGGAAGTCTCCCTTAAATGCAATATAGTAATGCCTTCCAGTCGCCAATGTTGCCATTTTCAATCCACATTCCACAGCTTCTGTCCCGGAGCTAGTAAAAAAGGTATACTGCAGCTCTCCTGGGGTTACATCCGCCAGAATTCTGGCAAGCAGACTGCGATTTGCATCGATGAGCTCTGCGCTGGATAGAGGCTGCTTATCCAGCTGATTTTTCACGGTTTCGACCACTTTTGGATGTCTATGGCCGCAGTTAAATGCACCGAAACCGCCGAGACAATCGATATAAGTATTTCCGTGAAGATCTACAAACGTATCCCCGCTTGCCATCCATTCCATGGCCATATCGTCCGCTCCGGCAGATTTGCGGTACTCAAGAAAACCCGGATTGATATGATTGTCAAAGTTATTCCTGGTTTCTTTGATGAAATAATCCTTTTCCTCGTCTGTCATTGATTTTTGCCCAATGGTCTTCATTGCATAATTTGTATACTGCAGTACCTCTTCAAAGCTCTTTCTCATCACTGATCACCCCTTATCAAAGATTACCGAAACGCAGATTCATCCCGTACAATATTCCATCAAATCAGCGCTTCCTTAGAATTAACCGTTCTTTCTGACGTTAACCTCTTCTATCAGCAGCTTCGCTATAAGCATCTTCGCTTATAGGCTTCCTCCGCGGCGGCCTTTAGAATATCATATGCTCTGTCACAGTCGTCTTTGGATGCAATGAGAGGCGGTATCATTCGTATAATGTTCGAGCCAATGGCAGTGACAAGAAGTTTTCTGTCCAGGCAGCTATGTTTGATCTCAGCCGCAGCATCAAAATCAAATTCCACTCCGATCAGAAGGCCTAATCCCCTGATTTGTTTGACTCTGGGCAGTTCCGCTAGTTTCTGCATAAAGTAGCTGCCTGTCTCCGCTGCATTACGAGCCAAGGACAGATCTAAAAGTTCACTGACCTGAGCGTAGGCGGCTGCACAGCAGACCGGATTTCCACCATAGGTGGTTCCATGGGAACCTGGATTGAAGGCTGCTCCAATTTTAGAAGACGTACAGATGGCACCAATAGGCATGCCTCCCCCCAGACCCTTGGCCATGGATACGATATCAGGCTGGATGTCATAATTCATATATCCCATTACCTTGCCGGTTCTGCACCAGCCTGTCTGAATTTCATCAATCATCAAGAGGATACCTTTTTCGTCGCAGAGCTTGCGTATCCCCTGCAGGAATTCCTTTGATGCAGGCCAGACGCCTCCTTCTCCCTGAACAGGTTCCAGCATGATGCCTATCGTTTGCTCCGTCACTGCTCTTTCGAATGCCTCAAGGTTGTTAAACTCAGCATAGGAGAACCCCGGGAGCATAGGTTTAAAGCCGATCTGGCAAGCGTTGTCGGGCTGTCCGGTAGCGGACATAGCGCCGTAAGTCCTTCCGTGAAAGCTTTTGTTTGCTGTGACGATGTGGTACCGTTCAGGTCCGTAGTGATCCGTTCCGTATTTTCTTGCCAGCTTGATCATGGCTTCGTTGGCCTCTGTGCCGGAATTTTGATAGAAGATCTTCTCCATACCCAAAGTTTTACAGACCAGCTCGGCCAATAATGCCTGTGGTATTGTGTACGGGTAGTTGAAGGTATGTATGATGTCTCCCGCCTGATCTCGGATGGCCTCCACCACCTTCTCATTGCAGCTTCCTGCATTGTTTACTGCAATGCCGCCGTAAAAATCCAGATAGGGCTGATCTTCTTCATCGTAGAGGTACATGCCCTTTGCCCTTGTCGCGACAAAGGGAAAGCGCTGGTAAGTCTCGATCATGTATTGATTTGTGAGATCGATTACCTCCTGCGCCGTTAATTTGACGCTTTGTAATTGCACTTCATCATTCCTCCGTTTCTTTCAAGCTCGTTCTGCCTGAGCCCAAACCCATCTTAAACCTTATCGCAATTACAAAGTCAATAGATTAAATTATTTTTTTCTTTTTCTGTCTGACGGGTACCTGAAGCTTAAAAAAAGCATTTCTGTCATAGCGGTAAAAAGTTGGAAATTCAATCAGAACCTCACTGATACAGTCTCCTTTTACCTCGTAATTATGCTCGAAGATATAGTCCATCAGTAGTCGCAAGGATTCTTCCTCCTTGTTAAAACCGTAACAGTATGTACAAAGATACATGCCCTCAGGGATCACTTCGATGCCGTCAACTGCTTCAAAATCATCTTCTACAAAGAGAAAAACCTCCGTAGCCCAAAGCTCCTTGCGCTGGAAATAGTCCTTTCTGATAATGCTGCCCACATTGCAGAAATAGCAGCTGGGAAGCTTGTGAAGCACATAGTTTTTCTTCAGCGACCTCAGGATATGCTCATAGTAATCCATATCGTAGCTGTAGCAATTGATCTTTGTATCAAAGCAAAAGATTCTCCTCTCTTCTATGTACTCCAGAATAACCGAATTTTCTTCTGGAGCCGAATCATACCGTCTGTAGCTTTCAATGGATCGTTCAATCGCCTGCTGCTTATAATGAAGCTCCTGAATTTGCCGTTCAATGTTCTGCTTCTGAAGGTTCAGGATCTGGCGAAAGCGCTTGATATCTTTTTCATCAAGGCATTCTCTGATTTGATTGAGATTCATGCCCAGGGCTTTCATATGCTGGATCATATCCAGCTGCGCGCATTGCTTGATGTTGTAGTAGCGATAGCCTGTCTCAGGATTGGTCTCACTGGGCTGCAGCAGCCTCATTCGATCATAGAGCCGCAGCGTCTGCTCGGAGATCCCGTTGATCTTAGCCATGCTTCCGATGGTGATATGTTCCATCACCTTTTTCATTGGAATTTCCCCTTTCTCTTTACCCCTTATCTATTAAACCCTCAGGCCAACCGCCGCCTGCAGGGATTTAATCACTGCCAAGATTACCAGCATTACGAATACCATTGTTTATTAAATAACTTGCAACATTATACCATGTATATAGTTTTTTTAATTTTCTGAATATTTTTACTTTGAATCGATTTACAGCCTATTTTCCTAGGATTATAATAGGCCCGAAAGAGGCGGATTTCGGTTCGTACTCCCTAAAAATAAAGAAAAAGGAGGTCACTTTATGGAAGTAGGATTCTGGGCGATCGTTCCTCCCCTCCTCACAATTGTGCTTGCAATTGCCACAAAAGAAGTTCTGCTCTCACTCTTCATTGGTGTTTATACCGGCTGCCTTATCATTGTTGGCGGCCACCCTCTTGGTGGTTTTGAAAAAATGATAGAAATCATTATTGCAAAACTTACCGACCCTTGGAATATGCAGGTATTGATCATTGTAATTCTATTAGGAGGCATGATCGGACTTCTGACCCGTTCAGGAGGTTCTACCGCTTTTGGAAATTTACTAGGCCGCCGAATTACTACGAAAAAAGGTGCCCAAGGTACCACATGGCTCATCGGTCTTCTCATTTTCTTCGACGACTATTTCAATGCCCTGACAAACGGTGCGATCATGCGTCCGATCAGTGACAAATTCGGTGTATCCAGGGAAAAGCTTTCCTATATCATCGACTCCACCGCCGTTGGAATCTGTCTTGTCGTTCCACTATCCAGCTGGGTAGCCTTTATCTGTTCCCTTATTGCAGACAGCTATGCCAGCGCAGGGGTCGATCAGGATGCCTTCCAGGCGTTTCTGCTCTGCATTCCTTTTAACTTTTACGCATGGCTTTCCATCATCATGGTCATTATCGTGGTCTACCTGGGTCTTGATTATGGCCCCATGGCAAAAGCAGAAAAACGAACCATGCTCACAGGTGCTCTATGTGATAAAACTTTCAGCGGAGGCGGAGCCGATGATGATGATTTTTCCTCCATTGAGCAGAAAAATGGCACAGCCCTTGACCTGCTTGCACCAATCCTGCTCCTTATTTGCTGTGCATTGATCTTCATGCTTTATACCGGCGGTTTCTTTGAAAGCTTCAATGTACTGGATGCGGTGAACAATATGGACGGAATGCTTGCCCTAACCTATGCGGTTTCCATTGCTGTAATCTTCGCCATTATCTTTTACGCAGTCCGCAGGCTTTCCAAAGTCGGCGATTCCATAGCGGCTTTCGTTGTGGGGACCAAATCCATGCTCTTTGTGGTCATACTGCTGGCCTTTGCCTGGAGCATCGGAGGGGTTGGGGATGAGCTGGATACAGCAGGCTATGTTGCTTCTCTCTTTGTCGGAAATGTTCCGCCGTTTCTTGTTGCAGTCATTATTTTTATCTTTTCCTGCATTATGACCTTCTCTACCGGAGCCACCTGGGGAACTTATGCCATCATGATCCCTCTCGCCGTTCCCCTTGCAATCGCCATGGACATCAACGTATACGCCTGTATCGCAGCGGTCATCGGCGGCGGCGGCTTCGGTAATCACTGTTCTCCTCTGGCTGACACTGCAATTTTATCTTCTGCCGCAGCAAATATCCGCCATACCGATCACATCAAGACCCAGATTCCTTATTCTGTAACTTGCGCCTGCGTTGCATGTGTTGGTTTTCTCATATCGGGCTTTGTTGATCATTGGATTCTTCCCATGCTGGTAGTCCTTATTCTTTTCCTTGCAACAGTATTTGTCCTCAACCGCCTTTTCGGGGCCGGTAAATATCGGACGGAGGATCAGGTTGACTCTGCTTCGGAAAGCCAAGAGTAACTGATTTCCTCATTAAAAAAAGGAGGGGTATTCCCCTCCTTTGAGTTTGTCCTATGATCGGTTTAAGCTGTATTTATTGATGTGACGGAAGGGAATTTAGCGCTCTTTACAGGTGCTGACCCAGAAAGAGCATCACTTATGACCCATTTCGTTCTAAGAAACGATCTTTAGATCGTGTTTCCTACAATATGCAGTCTCATCATATTCGTCATACCTGCCACACCCACTGGAACTCCTGCGGTAATTACCACAAGATCTCCATCGGCGATGAAGCCTTTTTCTAACGATGCGTCGATGGACTCAATAAACTCGTCTTTCATGGTTTTCACCGGTGAGGAAACGAGAGGAATGACACCCCACACAAGGGATAAATGCCGTGCAACCTGTGCTGTGGAAGCGAGTGCAACGATCGGTGCTCTCGGTCTGAACTTGGATACCACCTGCGCCGTTGATCCTGCTGCAGTAGGTGTCAGTATGGCCGTGGCTTTCAGACCGTTGGCGCTGGCAACACTGGCATAACCGATGGCATCGGTAAGGCAGTCGTCCTTTGCCCGATAGCGCTCTTTTAAGATCGTATCATAATTCAGAGTCGCTTCTGCAGCAGATGCGATATCCACCATGGATTTCACCGCTTCTACAGGATATTTTCCTGATGCGGTTTCTCCTGACAGCATGATTACGTCAGTGCCGTCAAATACGGCATTGGCCACGTCAGCAACCTCTGCTCTTGTAGGTCTGGGGTTTCTGATCATGGAATCCATCATCTGTGTAGCGGTGATAACTGGTTTTCCCAGAAGGTTGCAAAGCTTGATAATCTTCTTCTGAATGATCGGAACCTGTTCAGCTGGTATTTCAACACCGAGATCCCCTCTTGCCACCATAACAGCATCTGACGCATCAATGATGTCATGGATGTTATCAACGCCCTCTTTATTTTCAATCTTTGAAATGATTCTAATATGCTCACCGCCGTGCTCCTTCAAAAACGCTTTCATTTCTTCTACGTCTGAGCCTCTTCTTACAAAGGATGCGGCAATAAAGTCTACCTGCTGCTCAATCCCGAACAAAATATCTTGCTTGTCTTTTTCGGTAATTGCAGGAAGCTTTACCGTCACGCCCGGAACATTGATGCTTTTGTTATTTTTAATTTCTCCGCTGTTATCAACGGTACAGATGATATTTTTTTCCTTTAGTTCGTCAACAGTCAATCCGATGAGGCCGTCATCCAGAAGAATCCGGTCGCCAGGCTTAACATCATCGATCAGACCTTTATAGGATACGGAACAGATTTCCTTTGTACCGGAAACATCGTCCATTGATAGAATAAACTGCTGTCCTTCGCTCAGCTGGACTACTTTCTCGACAAACTGTCCTGTTCTGATTTCTGGTCCTTTGGTATCCAAAATGATGGAAATAGGGAGTTCCAGTTCTTCACGAAGCTCTTTTACGAGATCCATTTTCCCTTTCTGTTCCTCATGATCGCCGTGAGAAAAATTCATTCTGGCAGCGTTCATACCGGACACCATCATGTTTTTTAAGGTTTCGCGATCCTGACAAGAAGGACCGATGGTACAGATAATTTTCGTTTTCTTCATTTTCATATTCTCCAAATCTATGAAAACACTGATCAATTGGAAGGTGCGCCGTCTTCGTTGTTCAATCAGACCAGCGCTTGGAATGGATCAGTATTTTCTCTATATTGACATAATTTCAGCCAGCTCCATCAGTGACTTATCATGGCAGCCCTTCATATTAAGTGCTTCTTCCAGATCATAATAGATGATCTCATCACCCTTTACACCTACTGCTTTGCTGGTCATTCCTTCCTCAAGCAGCAATTCTACTGCTTTGTATCCCATTCTTGTTGCCAGCATGCGATCTCTTGCCGTGGGGGATCCACCTCTTTGAATATATCCCAAAACCACAACCTTAGTCTCCATGCCCGTTCTTTCCTCAATGGTTTTCGCTAGTTCCTGAGTGCTCATTTCAACACCCTCGGCCCTGAGGATAATGCTGTGCATTTTTCCCCTATTTTTTCCCTGAATCAAAGTACGGCAAATCTTATTCATATCAACCGGTTCCTCGGGGATCAATATACTTTCGGCTCCGCCGGTCAGTCCCGCATAAAGTGCGATGTCACCGCAGTGCCTGCCCATTACTTCTATTACAGTACTCCTCTCATGAGAGGAGGAAGTATCTCTGATATTTCCGAGGGCTGATAATACCGTATTGACTGAAGTATCAAATCCGATGGTAAAATCGGTGTAAGCAAGGTCATTGTCAATGGTTCCCGGGAGTCCTATCACAGTAATCCCTGCTTTCGTAAGCTCCAGGCCTCCCCGGAAGGATCCGTCTCCGCCAATGACTACCACGCCTTCAATTTCAAAATTCTGCAGCATATCCAGCGCTCTTCGAAAACCTTCGGGAGTCATAAAGCGCTTACTTCTAGCGGTTTTCAACCATGTTCCGCCCCTCTGAAGAATATCTGAAACAGAGCCTACGGATAATTCTTTGATTTCTCCGTTGATCAGGCCTTCATATCCACGTTCGATACCGTAAACTTCTAGTTTATGATAGAGTGCTCCTCTTACAACCGCACGGATAGCGGCATTCATTCCGGGAGCGTCCCCTCCGCTTGTCAGTACTGCAATTCTCTTCACGACAATTACCTCCTATCGAGTGATTCATTCTTACGATTAAAAATATAATTCCTCTACTGTATATTGTTCCTGCCTACCAGTTCAGTCAGCTTTCTCTTGAAAACCTCATCGGGTTTCACCCACAAATCTGACTTTGTTTTGTATTTCTTACCGGTGGTTTCTGAAGCAATTACCACCGGTGTATCACCTTTGTGTTCCATGATGATCTCTCTGATCCTCGATAGTACAGCTGATTCGTCCAGATTGCGCGGGATGGTAATCCGTACTGTTTTGGATACCAAACCTCCATTATAATCCGAAACGGCAATAATTTTGTCTGCGAGAAGCTTTGGTTCTTCATCTTCCTTAAAATTTACAGTACCCCGAACCACAATCACGTTGTCATTTTTTAACAGGTGCAGTGATGTTTCATATATGTTGGGGAAGACAATGACCTCGGTTGTTCCGAAGAGATCTTCCAGCTGAAGAAAGGCCATCATCTTATTTTTTTTGGTGATCAAAGTTTTCTTGGAACTGATCATGCCGGCCATGGTAGCCTTCATGCCATCCTGAATTTCGGTATTTCCTTCGGCATGAAGCAAATCCTCGGATGTAACTGTTGCGATCTTTTCGATTTGCTCTGCGTAATCCGATAACGGGTGGCCAGTCAGATAGACACCCAGCATTTCTTTTTCCATAGCCATAAGGAGATCCTTAGCAAAATTGGCTACGTCGGGAAGGCGTCCTGTAATCCCAGATCTCTGCATGCTTTCTGCATTCATCTGGAATAAGGAGAGCTGCCCATCTATATTTTTTCTGGAATTGTTCTGAGCCGACTCAATCAAACCTTCATAAACAGACAGATGCTGTGCTCGGTTTTCATTGAGGCAATCCAGAGCGCCTGCTTTGATCAGGCTCTCCAAGGCCTTTTTATTGATTTCATGAATGTCGATATTGTCTACAAGCTGGAAAATGTCTCTGGGGGTCCCTTTCTCCTCTCGCATTCTGACAATCGCATCAATGACTCCTTCTCCGACATTCTTGACGCCCAGCAAGCCGAACCTGATCTTCCTATCCTTCACAGTGAACTTCTTGCTGCTTTCGTTAATATTGGGCGGCAGTACTTCAATCTTCATTTCTCCGCAGTTTCGAATATATTTTGCGATCTGCGTGGAATCTCCGATGACACTGGTCATAAGTGCTGCCATAAACTCTACAGGATAATACGCTTTTAGGTACGCCGTTTGATATGCCAGCACCGCATACGCGGCGGCATGAGATTTGTTAAAAGCGTATTCTGCAAAGCTAATCATCTGATTATAGATTTCCTTGGCAGCCTTTTCAGAAATGCCGTTTCTGACACAGCCTTGAATGTCCACACTGCCATCATCGTTATTCTTTCCATATACAAAGTATTCCTGTTCCTGAAGCATGATATCCATCTTTTTTTTGCTCATAGCTCTTCGAACTAAGTCACTTCTTCCATATGTATACCCAGCTAAATCACGTACAATCTGCATAACTTGCTCCTGATAAACAAGGCAGCCGTAAGTGACCGACAAAATGGGCTCAAGACTCCGGTCAACATACTGAATTTTATCCGGATTCTTTTTATTTTCAATGTAGGTTGGAATCGATGCCATTGGACCCGGACGATACAGAGAAATCCCTGCAACCACATCTTCAAAGCAGTCAGGCTTCAGGTTTTTCATAAACTGTGTCATACCTGAGCTTTCCAGCTGAAACACTCCTTGCGTATTGCCGCAGCTGATCAGATCATACACTGCCTTGTCGTCATAGGTCATTCTGGACAGATCAATGGTTACACCATGATTTTCCTGTATAAGCTCCAGGGCATCTCTGATTACGGTCAGATTTCTCAGACCGAGGAAGTCCATTTTCAGCAAGCCCAGTTCTTCAATGGTTCCCATAGGGAACTGGGTACTGATTCCTTTATCTGCCAAATAGAGAGGAACGTATTCATGAATGCTCTTTTTAGAAATTACCACACCCGCCGCATGGGTGGATGCGTGCCTCGGCATTCCCTCCAGCGCCTTAGCCGTGTCCAGCAGTTCTTTTACGCGCCGGTCTTCTTCGTAAGTTGCCCGAAGCTCCGGATTCATGTCCAGTGCTTTCTCAATGGTCATCTTCAAATCAAACGGAATGGCTTTCGCAATAACATCAACGTCACCATAGCTCATGTTGATGGCACGGCCCACGTCACGGACTGCAGCCTTGGCTTTCATTGTACCAAAGGTTATGATCTGTGCCACTTTATCCGCGCCGTATTTTTCAACCACATAGTTGATCACTTCCTGACGCCTTTCGTAGCAAAAGTCAATATCAATATCAGGCATGCTGATTCGCTCAGGATTCAGGAATCGTTCAAAGATCAAACCGTATTTAATCGGATCGATGTCCGTAATTCTCAGCGTATAGGCCACCAGACTGCCTGCGGCAGAACCTCTTCCCGGCCCCACCATAATGCCATGGTTCTTGGCGTAATTGATAAAATCCCAAACGATCAGAAAATACTCCACATAGCCCATGGCTAAAATGGTATCAAGCTCATAATTGAGCCGTTCCTCAAGTTCTTTCGAAGCGCTTCCATATCGGTACGCCATCCCCTCCATACATAGTTCTCGAAGATACGCCTCATTGGTTTTCCCTGCGGGAGCACTAAATTCCGGAAGGTGAATCTGCCCAAATTGAAATTCCACATTACAGCGCTCTGCAATCGTATTTGTGTTCTCTATCGCTTCCGGTAAATCGGCAAACAAATGCTCCATTTCCTGCTGAGATTTCAAATAGAACTGGTCATTGGGGAATCGCATCCTGTTTTCGTCATCTACGGTTTTAGCCGTTTGAATGCAAAGCAGGACATCATGGGGAATTGCATCCTCTCTTTTTACATAATGCACATCATTGGTTGCCACAAAGGGGATGCCTGTTTCTTCCCTGAGTCGTTTCATATCCGGAAGGATTCGCAGCTGTTCTTCTAAGCCCTGATCTTGAAGTTCCAGATAAAAATTACCCACTCCGAAGATTTCCAGCAAGGCAAGAGCTTCTTTTTTTGCGCCCTCATAATCGCCGTTCATAAGCTTCCATTGAACCTCTCCCGCAAGGCAGGCACTCAAAGCGATAATTCCCTCGCTATAGGTTCTCAGAAGTTCATGATCGATCCTCGGTTTATAATAGAAACCTTCTGTATACCCTGCGGAAACGATCTTCATAAGGTTGCGGTATCCAATTTCGTCCTTTGCCAGCAATACCAGATGGCCCTGACGTTTGTCTTTTTCTGCATCTTTCTCCCTCATGCTTCTTGCTGCAGTATAAACCTCACAGCCAATGATGGGCTTGATGCCGTTCTTCTTCGCTTCCTTATAAAAATCCACTACACCGAACATCGCACCATGGTCCGTAATGGCCACGGCTTTCATGCCGAGCGCTTTGGCTCCTGCAATCAGATCCTTGATCCGCGCTGCTCCGTCCAGAAGACTGTATTCCGTATGTACGTGAAGGTGAGTAAATGACATGGTATTTCCTTTTCTTTGCTCCCCTATCCGGGAGTCAAAACATCTGGTTTGTATAAATTCAGCTGCTATTTTTCCATTTTTCATTTTATCATAGTCAGCATTACTTGACAAGTTGCACCACAATGGAACCACCACGCATACTTGAAAAGTATACCATAAAACAGTGAAGTATTTGTTAAGATTTTGTCATGTATACAGTATATTGTGGCACATTTTCATAATATTTATGGAAAATTTATGATATGATTTGTAGCTCATGTTGAGAATCTTTCTTATAATATCCTACATGATATGCAGATTATGAAATATTTGAAATTTATATTGACAAGCCTAAAAAAATAAGGTATGATTCTCGAAACAAAACATATAATTCATATATGATTAGTATGATAAAAGGAGGCGCCGATTATGAGCATAATAATTATAGGTGGTAACGAGAAAATGATAAGTAAGTATAAGGATGTATGCAAGATGCACAACTGCAAAGCAAAGGTATTTGTGGATCCTGTGAGGAACCTGCGGAAAATGATCGGTTCCCCTGACGTCATTGTGTTATTTACAGGCACCGTCTCCCATAAAATGGTAGAGATTGCCGTTCAGGAAGCTGAAAAGTCCAATATTTCCGTACTCAGAAGTCATAGCAGCAGCGGCAACGCACTCTCAAGCCTGCTGGAAGGTTATCTAAATTAAGGATTACACAATCAGTTTGTTTTTCCTCTCCATATTATAAAGCCCCGGCTTTTTTTCGCCGGGGTCCTTTTTAAGGTTTGCACACCTTGCAAGGATCATATCCCTGCTGCAGTGCATCATTTCTCTGCTCAATCATAACGCTGTTTTCCGGTTTGATATCTACTGCGTATCTGCAGCCTGGCCTGTGAAACTTTTTTGTGTTGGAATTCCCAACGTAATAATCTTCTGATTGTTCTGATCCTAACGATGCCTGATCTTTCGTTTGCTTTTCCTCATTCTGCTCATCTATTTGCGTTTTTTCATTCTTTTCTTCAGATGTAGTGCTTCCCTCACTGCCCTCAAACGCATCATAAGCCCATACACCCTTTTTTTCTTCCCTTGCTTTTTCCTGAATTGCTGTAAAAGCATCTACATATTTCACATTCGGCGGATAGGTAGCCACCTTAGCATGACCTTCTTCAAGCAGGGTCTTGTTGAACATCTCACCGTCAAGGTACACATACGCAAGTACTCTGCCGTATCGATCCCTTTCCTGAACATCATATTCCAGAGTTACAGCTTGATCTTCCAACATCGACTTGGTAAACTCAGACGCAATCTTTCCGTATGCAACATTTTTGCTTTTGGCCGGATGAACCGACTCCGGGGTATCCACTCCGATCAAACGAACGCGCTCCTCGGTACCGTCTAAGTCAACAATGATGGTGTCACCGTCAACAACCCTTACTACAGAGTAACTCTCCGGAGCATTTGCTGAATTGTGAGCATCATAACAGCCTGTTAAGATCAGCAGAAAAAAGAGCAGGATTCCTGTCGTAAGCCTTCTCATTGTTGTCTCTCCTTTTCCACAGACTATTAGTATAGCGGAAGAACGGAAAAGATTCAAAGGTAATTTTATTCTTTTTATATTGAACATTTTACATAAAATTTGAAGTTTACAGTTTTTGTATATCGGGTATTTATATTTGGTAAAACATGTGATATTATGAGGAAAAATATCGAGGGAGCATCCATTGTCTAATAAAAAAAATGATCAATGGATCAATTCAAAGGAGTGGGTACGATGAGAAGAGATAAAATTCAGGGGTTTATCGCAGGTATTGCATCGGTGATTTTGGTATTTTCCATGTCATTAACCGTTTATGCGATTTCAGAAACGAAGAACATTACCGCCAGCTACAACAATATCAAACTCTATATTAATCAAAGAATGATCACTCCGAAGGATGCAAACGGAACAATTGTAGAGCCTTTTATTTATAATGGGACAGCCTATCTTCCCGTAAGAGCGGCCGCTGAAGCGCTGGGTCACGACGTATCATGGGATGCCGCGACAAAATCCATCTACATAGGTGCGAAGCCCGCTGCACTTCCAACTGCACCCTTTACCCTTAGCGCAGGGCAATATGTGGTCGGCGAGGATATTCCGGCAGGCAAGTATAATTGTACCGCCGTATCTGGAGGAGGCAACTTTATCGGAAGCGTGGAGTCTCTTGGACGCACAGGACTTAACGAGATCCTTGGCGCACCCGGCTCTTACTATTCCGATCGGCAGACATACAGCAATCTTAGACTGGCTGATGGGGATACGATTAAAATCAACGGAAACCTGAAAGTTGAGTTCACCTTTTAGCAATCATCTAATATCACTTTACAAGGAGAACGCATATACTAAAATAAAACTTTATTGAGGTGACTTACATGGCGTTTGATTCCTTTGATACGCGGGAACTCTTTGCCAGGCTGATTCAATGTGAGGCCGGAGGTGAAGGTGAGGATGGAATGCGTGCAGTAGCAACCGTCATCATGAACAGAGTAAATATTCCTTTCGGAGAATTCGCTCGAATTAGCGAGGGAGGCAATGTCCGTAATATTATAGAGCAGGCGAGGCAGTTTGTGTGCATGCAGACTTCCATCGGAGGGGTGTATAATCCTCAGAATGTCAATAATATGAACCCTACCGACGAGCACTATGCCATTGTCGACTGGGCACTGGCAGGCAACAGACTGAGCGGAGTCGATAACTCCCTTTTCTTTTTTAATCCGTACAGCCCTCAATGCCCTCCGTATTTTCCAACCAACGTAGGCGTTATTCATACAAGAGTTGGGGATCATTGCTTTTATATCCCCACTCAATATTATGCGAATACTTGATAAGAAAGGAAAGGAATCCAATGTTTGATTGTAATCTGATAAAATCCAGAATACAAAAAATTCAGGAAGATCAGCTAGCGGTTTTAACGACAGCTTCCTCACCGGAAGCGCTAATGCCTTCCGCCTCTGAAATACCGACGCCTCCCGCATCAGGGACACCGGTACCCATATATCCCAACCTGCCCCCGGCCACTCAGCCACCCGCAGAAGGCAGACCTACTATACAAGTACCCGTCAACCCGCTGCTTCCTCCAGAAAGCCGTCAGATATTGGACTACGAAAGCTTGCAATACCTGAATGGATTCTTAAGAACACAGATCGGAAAATACGTCGAGGTAGAATTTTTGATCGGTACAACAAACCGCGTTATGAGATCGGGCAGGTTAATTGGGTTGGGGATCAATTACATTTTGCTTCTGGATATTGAAACTCAGGATATTATCGCTTGTGATTTTTATAATATCAAGTTTGTTAAATTCTATTATCGTTCCAGTGCGTCAGTAACAGCTTGAACTGATTAAGCTTTTGTTCGGAATAGTAAGCGTTTCAGCACTTCCTTATTCAGCGGTACCAGTGGATATAAATAGGAAGTTCCTACAATATTCTTTGTTTTAACCAGCATAATGAGATCGAGCAGCAAGGCGATGAGGGCACCCCAAAGACCATATATGGCAACACCGATTAAGATTAGAACTCTCATGTACTTTGTAGCGTACCCCAGTTCAATGCTTGGCTGCGTAAAGCTGGCCAATGCAAGAACAGCCATACATAATATGGTTTGGGGGATAAACCAACCGGAATCAACAGCAAACTGGCCCAGGATCAAAGCCCCAATTACAGACAGAGACATCCCCAGTGAGCTTGGCGTGTTCAAGGACGCCAATTTCAGTGCGTCTATAGCAAATTCCAGCAGAATAAACTGGAAAAAGAGTGGAATGGCATATCCCTCGTCAGGAATAAAGAATTCCAGTCTTGGATGGACGGGAAGAAAGCCTTCCGCAAGAAGTAGATAAACCGGTGTGAGAAAGATTACCGCAATCATATTTAACACACGCAGCAGCCTGAAATAGTTTCCTGTGATCAGCGGAAAATAATAATCATCTGTATCTTGAAAAAAGTCAAAGATACCGGTGGGTACAAGAATGGCAGTGGGACTATTGTCCACCAGAAGAACCAGCTTCCCCTCCGTCAGATGCGCCGAGATCACATCTGGCCTTTGGCTGTAACGAACTTTGGGAAAGGGACTCAGCCACTGAGATTTCGCCATAGCTTCTACCAAGCTTTGATCACCCACTGTCAGTGTATCTCTTTTGATCCCTGCTAATTTCTTCTTGATAACTTCAAGAGTCTCCTCTTTCACGACACCTTTTATATATCCAACGCAAACATCCGTCTTTGAAGTGGAGCCGATGGTATACATTTCAAAGACCAGCCTAGGATCTCTAATCCTTCTTCTGATCATAGTAGTATTGAACAAAAGAGTCTCAACAAAGCCGTCTTTCGGCCCCCTTAAAGACTTCTCTTTTTCCGGCTCCTCAACACCGCGTGCCGGATAGGTTCGCAGATCCATAACAATCGCATCAGCATAACCGTCAATGATCATAACCGTTAGACCTGACAATAGTGACTTCATCATTTTGTCGGTATTTTTTTCTGTCGATGCAGGCCCATGAGGTACGTGATATTTGATAAAATCAGAGGCGCTGCTTCTTTGCCCCATGTCGTGCTTGCTGACGAGCAAAAGGCTGGTAATTACCCGTTCCAAAACATCGGAATTCAGAAAGCCATCAATAAAATACAGATACGCTTCTTTTTCACCAATCACGAGATTTCTTTCTACTATATCAAAGCTCTCCCCCAATGGCAAAAGACTTCTAAAGAAACCGATATAATCGTCAAACTTGTTATTTTCCATTGTAATCCCCCTTTATCTTAGGGCTCATCTGAAACTGCAAATAGTTTTCAGATATGCCCATATATTCTTTTCAGACTATTTTTTCCAAAGGGAGTTGTTTTATTCTTATTTCGCACAATATGTGTCCAAATAAGCTTCAATCTTCTCTTTTGTCCCGTCGTCGATCTGTATCTTGCCGTCAATTTCCTTCCCATGCAAATGTTCCAGAATATCCAAAACGGTTATGATCGGATAGGTTGCGATGCCATATTCCTCTCTCAGCTCCTGAATTGCAGTTGCATTTCCTGCACCCCGTTCCATCCTGTCCACCGATACGATAAGCCCCTCGACACTGACACCATAATGGTTCAGGATCGGCAGGCATTCTCTCATAGCAGTCCCTGCAGTGATTACATCCTCAACAATCAGCACAGAATCTCCCGGCTGCAGTTGATAACCCATTAGCGAGCCTCCTTCGCCATGATCTTTGACCTCCTTGCGGTTGGTGCAGTAGTTGATGTCAATGCCATGCTTCTGCGCCAGAGCAATGGATGCCGCTACAGAGATGGGAATCCCCTTATATGCTGGTCCAAACAAAGCAGTTATGTCCTTCTTAAGATTCCCTTGCTCTATATGATCTCCAATGCAGTGAGCATAAAACTCGCCAAGCATCCCAAGCTGCCTTCCCGTTTTGTAATTTCCTGTATTGATGAAATATGGTGATTTCCGCCCGCTCTTCGTGGTAAATTCACCGAAGGTCAACACACCTGACCGCACCATAAATTCAATAAATTCTTTTTTATAATTCATTTGGTTCTCCCTTTTCCAATCACAGCAAGGCATCCCTTATCTCCTGCAGATTTTTATATCCGTTGCTTTTCATAAAGTCGATCAATTCTCTTTTAATCCTTACCGGTGCCTGAGGATCAACAAGCGCGGCAGTACCAATGGAGATCACATCTGCTCCGGCCATAAAGAATTCCACAGCGTCCTCGCCAGTCATGATCCCACCCAGACCGATGACCGGAATCTTTACAGCTCTGCGCACCTGATATACCATGCGAACGGCAACCGGCTTCACCACAGGGCCGGAAAGACCTCCCATCCGATTCCAAAGCACAGGCTTCTTTTTGTAAATATCAATTTTCATACCCAGTAGTGTATTGATCAGCGAGATCCCGTCAGCGCCTTCCGCCTCTACTGCTCTTGCTATTTCTGCAATGTCGGTCACATTCGGTGTCAGTTTCATCAGGATTGGTTTGGTCGAGATTCTTTTGACCGCCTTCGTTATCTCAGCGGCCATTGCAGTATCTGCACCGAAACTGATGCCGCCCTCTTTGATATTGGGGCAGGAAATATTAATCTCCAGCATATCTGCATCGGTCTCACAAAGCTTTTCCACGGCACGGCAGTACTCATCCTTTGTCTTGCCCGCAACATTCACAATCACTTTCGTTTTAAAGCTCTTCAGGTAGGGCAGTTCGTCCTTAATAAAAGCATCTACACCGGGGTTCTGAAGCCCCACCGCATTGAGCATTCCCCCATAGGCTTCTGCAATTCTCGGTGTTGGATTCCCGTCCCATGGTTCGAGCGACACTCCTTTGGTGATGACAGCGCCAAGTTCGTTGATGTCGTAGAATGCACCGCTTTCTCTTGCGGAAAAGGTACCGGAAGCCGTTGTTACAGGATTATCAAGTGTTACTCCTGCGATGGTAACACGCAGATCCAGATCACAGTCTGCACTGCTGCTGCCAGTAGATTTTTGATTCTTATTAAGACTAATCATCCCAAACCACCTCGTTTCCCCTGAATACCGGACCGTCCTTACAAACCTTCTTCAGCTTGAAAGGAACTTTCTCATCGTTTTCCTCTTTGATCCTGCAGGTACATCCAACACACGCCCCGTAGCCGCAGCCCATTCGTTCCTCCAAAGATACTTGAATCGGTATGTTTTTCTCTACACAGTAATCCGAGACAGCCTTGAGCATTGGCTTCGGTCCGCAAGCCAGATAATAATCTCCAGGATCGCCTTCCGCTTTCATCAGCTCCAGAACATTCCCATGAAATCCCTTGCTTCCGTTGTCGGTGGCAACCAGAACACTGTCACAATATTGTTCCAGTTCTTCGCAAAGAAAAACCTCATCCTGAAAACCAATCACTGCAGTCAACTTTATATTGGGCTCAATTGCTTTTCGCAGTGACTTGGCAAGTTCCAGCATAGGGGGCACTCCAAGCCCGCCTGCCGCAAGGACAATCGTCTTTGAGCTGTCAGTTCCAAGCCTTAGCGCAATATCGGTCACATCATATCCATTTCCCAAAGGAGTGCTGACTCGTATGATATCACCGGGGGCATAGCTGGAAAGCGCTTCCGTTCCCTTTCCTACAATTCGGTATACCAGTGCCAGCTTGCCTTTCTCAGCTTCGCAGATGCTGACCGGTCTTGGCAGAATCATACTCTTGTCATTGAGATAAAGATTTACAAACTGCCCCGGTTTCATCTCACTTTCCCAGCCCTCGTACTCCAGCGTCATGCAGTATATTTCCCGGGCAATCTGATCATTTCCCAAGATCTTGGATTCCAGAATTCTTGACTCAGATCCCGTCATACGATACCTCCCAGATCTTTTTTCATCAGCAGTACCGCTTCCCGCGCTGCTTCTGCAAAATTTTGTTCCCCATATTTCCCGTCCTTTTGGTAAGCTGCGATGATTCCTCTTGAAGAATTGATGATGCAGCCTCTGCCGTCGCTGTCAAAGTACCCGCCCAGATCCTTTGCTGACGCACCCTGGGCACCATATCCCGGAACAAGGAAGAAGGTATGGGACAGCTTCTTTCGCAGGAATTCGCCCTGCTCCTTATAGGTTGCTCCCACCACTGCCGCTACGTTGCTGTAGCCTTGATCGCCCATTGCCAGCTCCCCCCACTTGCTCACCAGCTCAGCTGTATATTCGTAAACAGGCTTCCCTTGGCTCATCAAATCCTGAAGCTCGCTGCCAGAGGGATTGCTGGTTTTTACTAGAATGAAAATCCCTTTATGCAATTCTCTGCAAGGAGGAAGAAACGGTTCGATCCCATCAAAACCCATGTATGGATTCAGTGTCACCGCATCCTCCTTCCATGGGTCAAAATGAATTCCTTCGATGCTCATGCCGCTGATATGACCTGCATAAGCCGCTGCGGTGGACGCGATGTCACCGCGTTTCACATCCCCGATTACCACAAGCCCCTTTTCCTTAGCATAAACGATGGAATCAAGGTAAGCAGAGATTCCGTCCAATCCATACTGTTCGTACATTGCAATCTGTAATTTTACTGCCGGTACCAGGTCAAAGGTCTGGTCTATGATTTCCTTGTTGAACTGAAGGAACATGTTTGCCACTGCTTTCGTGTTTTTCCCGTGTTCTTCAAACATCTCGTTAGCCATGGTCTTGGGGATCATCTCAAAAGTAGGATCTAATCCAACAACGGTAGGATTTGCCTTTTGTTCAATCTGTTTTATTAATCGATCTATCATACTTATTCAACCTCCTGATTTCATGCAGCCGGATGCTTCTGACGCATTCCATATGACGGCTCCGTCTTTGATGGTGTATAAGATCCGTCCAAACACTCTTTCTCCCAAAAAGGGGGAGTTAGCGCTCTTGGAACGAAACGGCTCTGAGCCAATCTCATATTCTGCCTCAACATCGATGATGGCAAGATCTGCTGGTCTGCCAATCTCAATCCTCCCGCTGTGGATCCCTAGTATCTCTGCAGGCTTACAGCTCATTTTCTTGACCAGCTCTGCAGGCGTCAGAATACCCGCTCGTACCAGTTTCGTATAACTTATTGCGAAGCTTGTTTCCAACCCGATTACACCGTTGGGGGCAAGCTCATAAGGAACGCTTTTTTCATTGATATGATGCGGTGCATGATCTGTTGCGATGGCATCCAAGGTTCCATCCCTCAGCGCTTGCATTACTGCTTCACGGTCAGCTTTCGTCCCAAGCGGCGGATTCATTTTTTTATTTGGATCTCCCTGAACCTCCTCACTTGTGAGGGCAAAATAATGGGGCGCTGTTTCCGCTGTGACAGCGAGTCCGCCTTCCTTTGCATGGCGAATGAGCGCAATGCTGGCCTTCTCGCTGATGTGACAGAAATGAAGCCTGCATCCCGATTGTTTCGCCAAGGCAAGATCCCTCTTCACGATTTCAGCCTCAGGTTCTGCATGGGAGTACACGGTAAGCCCCAGTTCCTTTGCTTTTTTCATGGCCTCCAGCATAACCGATTCATCCGCGACGGTTTTTCCGTCTTCGCTGATTCCGCAAATGCCTCCATCAACCAGCATGCCTTCATAGTCTACAAGTTCTATCCCGTCCTGCCCCTTTGAAATTGCTCCGATACAGCTCACATCAACACCATTGCCGGCATCTGCCTTTTTTCGGATGAAACGAACCACTTCAGGGGTGTCAATAACAGGGCTTGTATTGGGCATACAACAGACCATAGTAAATCCGCCTGCAGCTGCACTCTCACAGCCGCTTTGTATATCCTCTTTGTATTCAAATCCCGGTTCTCGAAAGTGAACATGAAGATCAATGAGCCCAGGTACCACCCAGTTTCCCCTTGCGTCGATTGTATGCACATCCGCTTTTCCACTTACATCAATTGTATGATTATCTTCAATTGTGCCCTCATGTGCAGTCTCAGAATCAGATTGAACTGCCGCCGGATTCTGCTTTGCAGGAACAATTTCTGTGATGATGCCATTCTCAATCACCAGGTTTCCCAGAAACGGTGAAGCCTGATGGGGATCAACGATCAAACCATTGTTTATGCAGAACTTCATTACTATATCCGCCTTTCATGCTGATAATTTCATCGCAGTAGTCGCATCGATATTCGCGGTTCTCCCTGTCGATGAGGTGAAATACTTGAGGTGCACCTGATTCCACAGAGGTAACACAGCGAGGATTATTGCACTTGATGATATTCACCACCTTCTCAGGCACTGTGACATGAATTTTCCTCTTAATAATATGATCTTCAATGACATTGACGGTAACTTTTGGATCAATAATCCCAAGGGCTGCCAGATCAATATCCACAACATTCTCGATTTTAACAACATCTTTTCTGCCGAATTTGTTGCTCACCGCATTCATAATCAGTGCTACGGTATTCTTTGTCGTATCGATATCCAGATACTCCAGAATCTTCATACCCAAACCCGCTGTGATGTGATCAATGACGATGCCTGTTTTAATACTGTCGATTACTACCATGTCAATTTCTCCTCTCTTCCACGCCCAGCAAACTCATGATCAGTGCCATTCTGACAAACATGCCGTATTTCGCCTGCTTAAAGTACAGTGCTCGCGGGTCGTTATCCACCTCTGCAGAGATTTCGTTTACTCTTGGCAGGGGATGGAGCACCATCATGTTTTCCTTGGCCAGCTTCATTTTCTGAGCATCCAGAATATAACGATTCTTGAGACGGAGATAATCGTCCTCATTGAAAAAGCGTTCTCTTTGAACTCTCGTCATATAGAGAACATCCAGGCTGGGAAGCACCTCCTGCATATTTTTAACTTCCTGAAACGGTATGTTATTCTTGATCAGAATCTCCCTGCGTACGTATTCCGGTATCCTTAATTCCTCAGGGGAGATCATCACGAAGGAGATGTTTCTATATCTTGACAGGGCTTTGATCAGAGAGTGGACTGTCCGTCCAAATTTCAAATCTCCGCAAAGACCGATGGTGAGGTTTTCAAACCCGCCTTTTTCTCTGCGAATGGTCAAAAGATCGGTAAGGGTCTGCGTGGGATGCTGATGACCTCCGTCCCCTGCGTTGACAACAGGCATGTCGGTGCAGGCTGCCGCAACCTTTGGCGCCCCTTCTTTGGGATGACGCATGACAGCCAGATCCGCATAGCAGGCTACTGTCCGAATGGTATCAGAAATGCTCTCTCCCTTTGATACGGAGCTGGAATTCGGTTCAGAAAATCCGATAACCTTTCCTCCGAGTCTAAGCATGGCAGCTTCAAAACTGAACCTCGTCCTGGTGCTGGGTTCATAAAACAACGTTGCCAGCAGTTTTCCTTCACAGGATTTTGCATATTGTTCCGGTTCCTCGATGATCCTATCTGCAAGTAAGAATAGTTCCTCCATCTCTTCTGTTGTAAAATCCATGGGCTCCAGTAAGCTTTTTCCTTTTAACAATGTGATCCCTCCTTACTGAAAAATCTTCTATGATTTTTCATTCATGCAGCAATGCAATACAAGCTATCCGAAATGAATAACGGGTTGCCTTCACGAACTCCCATCATTCACGTGATGTAAATGGTTTTAGGCCATAAAAAAGTGGCTATGCCACTTCCGCTAGGGAACCCTATGGTTCCCTTCGGCGGCTGCTTTTAAGTTGCAAGCAGCCTGAGCACCCTCCTTATCGGCGAGGGGTACCCCCTCTGCACTCCCCTTTTTATCTAGCTCTTGCTAGATAAAAAAAAGTCTTCCAAAAAGGAAGACTAGAATTGATGAATCATAATGAAAACGGGAAATACGACACCTTCGGAATAGAATAGTAATCCCGCGTCCGGTAATACACATTTCATATTCTTGAATCGACGTTCCCTTGCTATCATTTTGATGTCCTTTCGTATTTTAGCTTAAATCTATAGTATATTATCACAGCTTGTTTCATACGTCAAGGTAATTAAGAAAATATATTTTAATTGCAGACTACTCCCAAATTATGAATCTTCCTTTGATCATTATCGAATGGTTCCATTTCAATAAAAAAACTTAAGCAGAGCCCATTGCTAAAAACAGGTTAAATTCATGATAAATGCATGACCCAAAAACGATCGTTCAACGATTCTTCACAATGGATGCACCCATATCCAAGAAAGGAAGGTTCCTTTCGGAGGCTCTTTATTAAGATCCTTGCATAAGGAGCAGGAGGTTCTTCCCGAGATTCCGTTGCTCTCATAAACCCGGTTTTCTCAAGAGATAGCGCAGTTTTTCCGCACAAATGAACGAGAGCAGCTCCCAGCTCCGGCTCCAATCTTTTCAAAAGCATCGCGGAATATTTACCGGAAAATTCCCGATAACACTTCCCGCCAACCAACTCCAAATTGCCATAGGGATCCGCGAGGGAAAGGATATCAGCACCGCATGCCAACCCGTCAATGGCATAATCGCTCAATAGCACTGTAATCCGAGATAAAATCTCATGTAACAGCGCAACGGACTCTGAAGAATGATTCATCATGCGGTAAAGTAAAAAGGAATCTGTTAATGCCGCTGCCAGAGAAAAAGGCGCATAGAAGCTGAGAATCACAGGACTGTGAACCGTTGTAAGCTTTGAACGTTTCAGGCTTTCCAGAACGATTTTACCGATCCTCAAGGATTGATTCTTTCTTAGAAATTCCGCAAGTGCTTCGGGTTTTTGAAAAGGCATTTTTCCGGGCACTGCCATGCCGCCGTCAATTCGGAATTTTTGTCCAAAATCAGTTAACTCAGCTGGGAAACCGGGAGGAAGGCGTAAAAACGCACTTTTATACTCCTTTTGGTTTCGCACCGCTCCCTCAAGCAAAACACTAGGTTCAGAAAAAACTTCTGCCCCTAGAGCGGCAGCACCCCTGCTCAAGCTGGATTCCTCCCTGCCGGGGCATAGGAACTCATGGGTCATGATACACCCGCCAGCGTTCTTGCCAAACGAACTGCTTCTGCTGCATTTGCGGAATAGCCGTCCGCTCCAATATCTTTTGCAAAGGCACCGGAAATCGGCCCGCCACCCACCATAACCTTAAATTTCCCACGGATGCCTTCTGTTTCTAATCGTTGAATCACCTCCGCCATATTGTCCATGGTGGTTGTCATTAAGCTGGAGATGCAGATCAAATCCGCTTCCACTTCTTTTGCTCTATCCACAAATTGCTGCGCTGGGATATCTCTTCCCAGGTCGATCATTTCAAAGCCTGCATTATCCATCATCAGTTTGACAAGATTTTTTCCAATATCGTGAGTATCCCCTTCAATAACCCCGATGATTGCTTTTTTGCGTACTGTATTCGCATCAATCTTTATATGCGGTCTTATAAAATCGATTCCTGCATTCATTGCATCGGCGCACATTAACAACTCCGGCACAAAATATTCTTCTTCTTCAAATAGCTCTCCTGCCCGAGTCATTCCTTCCGACAATCCTTTTTCAATGATATCCACGGGATCAATACCCTCCTCTAATGCTTCTTTGGAAAGAGATATGGTTTTTTCCTCCTCCATCTCCAAAACAGCAAGGGCTAGTTCTTCAAATAATCGTTCTTGTTCTGACATTCCTGCAACTCCTTCCATATCATTCATTCAGTCCATCAGGCTGCGAATAAGACGCAACGCGCCGGAAACATCTGCAGAGTAACCATCTGCACCAATCTTTCCTGCAAAGTCCTTCGATACCGGTTTCCCTCCGATGATCACCTTAAAGCGATTGCGAATATTCTGTGCTTCAAGTAATCCTATGACCTCTGCCATACGAGGCGTAGAGATGGTCATGAGGGTTGACAATGCGATAATATCGGCATCAATCTCTATGGCCTTTTCAACAAATAATTGCGAGGGAACATCTCTTCCCAGATCATATACAGCATATCCTGCCGCAGCCAAAAAGACTGCTACGGTATTCTTTCCTAGATCATGATTATCTCCTTCGACGGTGCCAATCACCACTTTAATTGGATGATTATTGTCCTCAATTTTAATATGAGGCTTTAGCACGGACATTGCTGCTTCCATAGCATCGGCGCACACCAGAAGCTCAGGGATAAAATACTGATCCTCTTCAAAACGTCTGCCCGCTTCCTCCATACCAGCCCGCAAGCCCAAATCGATTGCTGTCAGCGGGTCAAGTCCCATTTCCAGCGCTCTATGGGCTAGCTTCACAGCTTCGCCCTCCTGCATATCTGCAACGGCTGCCGCCAACGCCGACAGAAATTCCTTCACCGCGGACTGCGTAAGCACAGATTTTTCAAGCACACATTGCTTAAGCACAGATTGCACCGATTCCTTTCACTCAGCACTGCCACTGAGATTACTCTTTGAAATTCAGGCATCCCACAAACAGTCTTTCAAATCCGTCTAAATTGGCAAGTTCAACGGAATTCACCCGCTTTACGAGCGCCTTCATCTCTTCCGGGAACCTCTGGTTCAGGAGAAATGCTTTCCCGCCTGATTTGGATGTATTCCCCACAAATTGGATCTTCTTTTCAAAGCTTTTCGGCATGATTGTAATATCAACCAGACTCCTGGTCTTCAGATGATAGCCGAAGGACCCTGCAATGAGCACCTGACTCACGTCCTCCTCTGCTACTCCCTGATGGCGAAGCAATGCGGTTATCCCCGCTCGGATGGCTCCCTTTGCCAATTGGACCTGACGGACATCCTTCAATGTCAGATAGATGTCCGGTGCCACTTCAAAGGCAATCTTCCCCTGGAATTCCTTCAGCCTGCTGCACAATTGCTGCGGCAGACGAAGCGTATCCGGATTGGCAAACCGCCCATTTTCCGTTACGATTCCCAGGCGAACCAATTCGCCCACAAGATCAAATAGACCGCTTCCGCAAATTCCCACGGCTTTCCCCCCGCCAATCACCTGCAGGGAAACAGCCCCGTCATCATGAATTTCAAATCCTTCAATTGAGCCATTTCCCGCCCGCATGCCGAAGGTGATGTTCATTCCTTCAAACGCCGGTCCCGCAGCCGTTGAGGTGGCTGACAGTTCCCCATTACGGGAAAGAGCCATCTCTCCATTTGTACCGATGTCGATGAACAAAACCGTACCCTCAACATCCTGCAGCCGTACTGCAAGGATACCAGAAGTGATATCCGGCCCCACATAAGCAGAAATAACAGGCGGCGTATAAATGACTCCTGCCTGTGAAATTTCCAGATTATAATCGGATGCCCTTACAAACGCACCACCTTTTAAGATCGGCGTATAAGGGTATTTTCCAAGGGACTCAGGGTTGGTATGTAAGGCAAGATGGATCATAGTAGTGTTGCCGCTGTAAACTGCCTCATAAATAAAACGTCTCTCGATACCAGCTGCGGAACATAACTCCGCAGTCATCCGATTCAGCTCTGAGGTGATTTCCTCATACATTTGATCAAGCCCCTGATCTTTGGATGCAAACTGTATTCTGGAAAGGACATCCTGCGCATGGAGACTTTGGGGATTCAAGGCAGATATTGACGCAAGTTCCTCTCCTGTGGCAAGATTGATCAGGGCACTGACCAGAGTCGTTGTTCCAATATCCACGGAAAGGCCGTAACACTGGTTCTCCGTGTCACCCTCCTCTATAGTGAGAAGTGAGTCTCTCAGATAGACCTGTGTTTTTACTCCGTCAAACCTCTTTGTAATGGGAGCATCTATTTGATACGTGAAGCTGTCTCCTTCACTGTGTATTTTCAATGTGTTATTCAGCGTTTTATCTTCCAAAGTCTCAACAGCCAGATCCTCTGTTACGATTGCTCTGCACGCCAGTACTGCCTCATTTCCTCTTATTTTGACCCTGCATTTACCGCAAGTACCCATTCCGTTACAGGGGGATTCCACCAGCACACCGGCATTCCTTGCTGCCTGAAGTATGGTGGTGCCCTGAGGTATTTCGACTGCGATCTTCTCTTTCTTAAAATTGATAATAGGCATATTCCCTCACTTGCTTTCTTTTACTTCCCAGCTCTGACCTGATCAGTAAATGCTCTGATATTCTCAAGAGGAGTGGAAGTGCTCAGACCACAGGCCGGAGCAAGGATATCAATCCGATTTTTAAGCAGCAATTCCGCCGCTCTCTGTACGGATTCTGTTCCCGATTGTTCCAGCAGAATGGTACTCAGATTTCCCATGGTAGTCACCTCTTTGAATTCCTCCTTCAGCTTTTTCAGGCTTACAAAGGCATCTACGCTCAAAGCATCCGCCTGTAGGCCGGCAGCCAGGGGCTTCACTGCTTTTAGTTCTCCGCAGATATGGATGATAACAGGTGCTCCCAGCTTATGGATTCCATCTGCCAAACGATTCAGATATGGAACCGCATACTCTTCAAACATATTCGGTCCGAGAATTTCTCCGGTGGCTGTAGGATCTGCGATGGAGATCAGTGATGCTCCGTTGTCGATCATCAGTGCCGCATATTCCATGAGATGAGCATTGACATACTCTAGTACCTGATGTGCATGCGCTTTATCCTTGCGCAGTTCCTTCAGAAACGTCATGGGGTCCACAAGAGATGCAGCAGTACTCAGCGGACCGGTCATGCTTCCGATGGCAGGAATATCGGGATTCGACCTTGACAGCGCATAAATTGCCTGTACTATCGCCCCAACTCTTGTATTTTTTTCCATACTGCCCAGGGGCAGCCTATCCACTAGACCCACGGAAGGATATTTTTCCTTCTGTATCTTCGGCTCACACTCCAGCGTTCCGTAATTGATCTCACTGCCCAGAACTTCAGCTTCCACCGTCATACAAAAGGGAACACCAAAGTTTTCAAAGCCGGTTTTTTCAGCCACCTCTTTCGCCAGACTGCTCATGAGCACAGGATCATGATGCGCCTCCGGGAGTCTGGTTCCCTTGACCATCACATCTACCACGGCAGCATTCATCATTCCGCCAGGGCAAATGACAGGAGGCCGTTCTGCTTCTTTTTTATTGAGAATTCGCAGGAGTCTTTCCTTTGGTGAAAAAACGTCTGTTGCCATATCTGTCCTTCCTTTCTGTTAAGGATTGGTACCCTAATTTGATTCAGTACGAAACGCCAAAAGCGATGAATTGTATCCAAACATAGATGATTGATAATTGTGTCCGCTGATTCATTATTCTCCGAATCCGGTTTGAACCAGTGCCACAAGCCCATCCACCGCAATTTTTTCGTCGTCGCCTTCCGCAGAGATTTCCACCGTGTCACCCGGTCCGCATTCCAGAGTAAGGAGCATGACAATGGCTTTGGCATTCACGCTGAGGTCTTCTCCGATTTTGCGAATCTTGATTTTAGATTGAAAGCTTGCTGCAAGCCTCACAAAGCTTGAAGCGGGCCTGGAATGGAGTCCCGAAGGATTGATTACTTCTACTGTCTGCGTATACATTTTATTTCCTTTCTAATAATCCGCTTCAGCAATCGGCAGTCTCTGGGCAGGCTATATTGCATAATAACTGCTGTAGCCCAGAAGTTCCATCTGCTCTTGCAGATATTCTTCAACCGACTGAGCGGTAGGAAGCGTCAAGACCCGATCCGCAAGTTTTTGAGCATGCTCCGTCGTCAGCAGACTGAGAAATCGCTTCATTTCACCTACTTCTGTTACATCCATGCTCAGCTTTCTGATACCAAGACCGATCAGCACTGCCGCAAACATCGGATTTCCCGCCATGCTTCCGCAGACGCTGACAGGCTTTCCTCTCAAATGGTAGGCTTCTTTGACCTGGGCGATAAGCCGAAATAAAGCAGGATGAAAGCTCTGATAGCATTCTACAACATCGGGATTCAACCGGTCTGCTGCCATGAGGTATTGACAAAGATCATTGGTTCCGATGCTGGCGAAATCTGTTTCTTCTGCCGCCAAATCAGCAATCAGAGCGATGGAAGGCACCTCAATCATGATGCCCAGCTGGGGATTTGCTGCAAAAGCCTCTCCCCCTTCTGCCAATTCCGCTTTCACTTCGCTGAGGATCTTCTTCACCTGGATAATTTCTTCCAAATTGCTGATCATGGGCAGCATAATCTGGAGGTTCCCATCGGTTCCTGCCCGCAGTACTGCTCTCAGCTGCACGCGGAATAGATCCCGATCTTTCAGGCAGAGCCGTATAGCCCTTAGCCCCAAAAACGGATTGGTCTCCTGGGGAAGAGAAAGACAATCAAGACATTTATCTCCGCCGATGTCCATGGTTCTTATCGTCACAGGCTTATGGCCAAACGTTTTCAGTACCTTTTGATAGGCCAAATAACTTTCCCGCTCATCAGGCAGTTTGTTTTTTCCCAAATATAAGAACTCTGTTCGAAAGAGCCCCACACCGTCAACGATGGGTTCCCTGCTGAGAATCTCGTCATCGGGTGCTGCCAGATTCATGAGAATATCTACTCGCTCTCCGTCTGCCGTCCTTCCTGTGATATGTTCAAATGCATCGCTTTCCCGGCGGCGATTTCCGTAGCATTGCGCCCTTTCCTGATACGTTGCCTTCACAGTCTCTGACGATGACAGAATCAGCTCTCCTTTTAAACCATCCAGAACAATTTGCTGATCATCTTCTATTAATGACAGCAGGTTTTCAATGCCAAGAACGGCTGGTATCCCAAGGCCTCTGGCTAAGATTGCTGTATGGGAGGTGCTGCCACCCACTTCTCCTGCAATGCCAAGAACATATTCTTTGTTCAGTCCTGCTGTCTCAGAAGGCAAAAGATCATGGGCAGCGACAATAACCGGTTCCCTGAGTTCAGTCAGGGATGTGTTTCTTCTATCAAACCAGCAGTTGAGGAAGCGGTTTCTCACATCTCTGATATCCGCGGCACGTTCTCGAATCACTGGATTCTTTGCCCGATCCAACATTGCTGCATAGCGGCCAAACACCAGGCTCAGTGCATACTCAGGACTGTAACGTTTCTCGTTGACTTCCTCGAGGATCTCCGCGTTCATTTCATTGTCATCGAGAATATCTTTTTGGGCTTCAAAAATCTCTGCTTGCTGAGAATCCTGCTGCGATATCAGAGCGACGAGCTCAGTAAGTTCCTGATGAACCCTTACCTTTACATCTTCGAAGCGCGCCAAGCCTAATTTGATCTCTTTTTCGGGGATTGTTCTTTCCTCTGGTTCGATCCAATTCGTACAATATTTTAATACGTTACCCACTGCGATTCCGGGTGCAGCCGGTGTTCCCTTATATATCATCATCTGCCGCTTGTTCCTTTATCGATCATCATTGCTAAATCGGAAGTTCATACTGGGCATTGAACAGGTAAATTGCCCTGGAACCTTTGATGGGAACCCCTTCGGCAGTCCTCGCAACCCGAAATCGGATCAGCACAGGAATCCCGGGTTCCAGGCCGAGGATTTCAGCTTCCCTTTCTTCAAGGCGTGCAGCCCGCAGTTCATCCGTTGCTCTGGCTGCCTTGTGCCCATATTTTTCATCCATGATCTTAAAGGTGGACTTTCCTCCTTCAAACAGATCCCGAGTTAGTCCTTCATAAAGTTTTGCAGGCAGGTAGGAAAACTCCATACCCACCGGGGTCTTATCTGCATATACGATACGCTCCATGACAAAGACCTCATCATCCGGCTCCAGCTCCAGGCGCCTTTGCACCTGCGGCCATACCTTTCGTTTCTGGAAACCGATTATTTTATTTCCGGGCTTCTGGCCGCGTTTTTTCGCTTCTGCGGTAAAGCTGTGATTGCCTCCCACCACATCCCAAAGATAGGATGCTTTGACTTTTACAACCTCGGGCTGGGCCGGGTCCCGTTCCAGCGCTCCCTCGTAGATCAGATCTCCGATGCCGATTTTAAGTGTTTCCGCATATTCTTTCGCCAAGGTTTCCACATCGGGAAGGGCATCGCCCTCCCCATAGGTTCCCTCCCTAATTTGTTGGTACAAAGTAACTGCTGATGTGTTCATTCCCATTCTCCTTCTCGTCTTCTCCGATTACGCTTTGGCGAGCTCTCCTTTTGCCAGGAAATCATTTACGAAATCCTCGCTGGCACCTGCTGCCAGATACCACTGCTTTCTGTGGCGCTTGAAGTGTACCACAGCGATGACATAAACTGCGACAACTGCTGCAATGCCGATGATCTGCGCAATTCCTTCCTGACTGAAGGCCTTATATACTACATAAAAAATTGGATTGGCACCGATGCACCAGCTGGTGATGGTTGTGGCCGTATCAGGAAGCTGCACGCCTGCATTGACAGCAGCCTTTGTAAAGTTTGCTGCCACGTCAGTATTGATATAATGGCAAATGCTGTACCAAATGGTTCCGGTAACAACGCTGTTTAGAATGTTGCCCTGGAATACTGCGATGGCACCTATGGCCATGAAAGGCATTGCAGGCAGATCCGCAAGGGGCAGTGTCTGATTTCCCGGAAGAATCACCGCTGTAGCGATGAGGATGGGGATCAGAATCAGTCCTGTGGTAAGGGTGGCGCTCTCACCGAAGAATACAGCTGGATCGATACCGATGTTGATGTTTTTCCGCTTTGCTTCTCCGCTTTGGAATCTCGCATTCAGCGTCTGGCTGATAGGGATGATTCCTCTGACGAACATGCCGGAGATGCTGGGGTAAAGATACATAACCGCTGCTACAGTAAATCCTGTCACAATAATGTTGGCCCAGCTTGCAGGATTTGCAAGATCATTGGATTTACCCAGAATACCAATGGCAAGACCCATGATTAGACCAATGACAGTGGGCTCACCCCAAAATCCGAATTTTCCCTGAATGGTTTCCGGATCGATATGGATCTGCTTTACTTTGAGTTTGATCAGGAGCCAGCGAACGATGATAGCAAAAGCGGAAATATTGACGACGGCATGGCAGGTTGCGGTAACCCCCTCATATCCGTAATATTCCTGAAGAGAAGGCGCAAGAAAATCTGCAAAGAGCAATACGATCAGGTTCATAAACATCGCGCTGATGATTCCAAGAGGCAAGCTTCCTGTAACAAAGACAACCAGCTGCGCAAATACAACAAAATAATAATAATTCCAAACGTCGGTGGGCTGGAAGGTATCTGTGAACTTGATCAAATAGAGCAGCAGATTGAAGCCGATGCCTACCACCAGATAGATCATTCCCAGCTGGTTTGCATAAACGATAGCAGCTCCGGCAGGCCAGCCGATGTCGATGATGGGCAGGTTTACACTGGTGTGTTCTACCATTGCCGTGATGTGCGGATTAATGGCAGTGATCAGTACACCCAAAATTACGTTGAACGCAATCAGACCGATTCCCATAAAGAGCGCACCGCGGAAGGCCTTCTTAACCTCGACCTTGAGCGCAATGCTCAGCAGGAATACCACAATGGGTACGATGATGGGCGCGCCGAATAGGTCAATGGCGCTTTTTAGTACAGTTAAAAAATTCATAGTTATCTCCCTTCAATTAGTTCATAAATTTTGGTTAAAAGCACCTGTGAAAATTCCTCGGCCCTACCCCGGTAAAAAGAGGCAAGCCGATGAGCACAGGAATATTACTTTGGTTTTTGGCTTCTGTCTTCCCTGTCACCACGATGAGATCCGCGCCAGTCAGCTTGGGAATCTCCGTAATTTTTGACGGGGTGATGAGAAAGGGAATTTTGTTCTTCCTCAGCAGCTCCTGGATTTTATCCGTTACGACGGTGGTGGTGAAAATTCCGCCTCCGCAAGCCACAATGATTTTAATTTTTTTCATGGGGTCCTCCTATCGAATCAGAGTCATTTCCGCTTTCGGAAATCGCAAGCAATCCATCCAGAAGCAGGTTCAATTTCTCTAGAAGCTCAGCTTCCTCTTTCAAATACAGAAGTTCTTCCATATCCTCTTTTCTGGAGAATGCCAATGCAAGCTTTTTCAAAACCCTCCGGTGGGTTGCTCCGTCTTGGATACCAAGCTGAAATACCATCTGAACATGAACGATATCTCCGGATAAGTCCATGGAATAAAAGGGGATGGGGTTTGTCAGCGTCGCGACTGCAATAAAAGGGGTAATGCAGCCCGCATCGGTATGCGGGATCGCGATGGGGATTGGCAGATCAAGCCCTGTTGGAAATTCCTTTTCTCTCTCCGAAATGGCATCACGGTAATGAGGTTCAATATATCCCTGTTCCAGTGCGCTGTCTGCAATACGATTCATCAGTTCCTCCGCACTGCTGAAATTGGCACCGATATGAATCAGTTCCTTTCCGGTTGCCAATCGTCCAGACACCGCTTTTCCTTTATGCCCGTGTTGTTTGCTTTGCTCAATTGCATCAATTGTTTGATTACTCATTTGTCTTACGGTCTGCTTGGCGCTTATTCATACCATCCAAAATCATCCACAGCCCTTTTCATCGATACGATATTTTCATAGGGCGCATTTGGAGGGATTTCACAGCCTGCCATAAAGATATAGCGGCCCCGCAGAAGCTCCTTTCCTTCCAAAATATTGATCCGACTCGCCTCATACACCTCCTGAGGTGTTCCTCTGGTGATGATTTGAGGGTCCAGATTTCCCGCGATGACATGCTGCGGGAAAAATTCCGCAGCTTCTCTCAGGCTGACTTCGGTTCCGATGCTGATGATGCCCGGATCACCGAAGGGGACTTCTGCCCATTTGGGCAGATTCTTATTCTGCTTCCCGCACATGTGAATGTAAATGCTTTTTGCACCCATTTCCAGAACCCTGCTGTTGAGTTCCTTGACATAGGGCAGAGCAAATTCCTCAAATGTCTTGGGAGAAATCAGTGCATTGCTCTCTGTGGGTGAGACTGCTCTTGCCAGAACCCTGCCTTTTCCAAAGGTGTCTACGTAGTACTGGGCTACCTCAAGAATATGATCTGTCATAAGGCGCAGGGCTTTGTGAACCAGCTCCGGATATTTCTTGGTATAGGTCAGGAATTCTGCTACTCCGCAGAGGTTGGCTGCATGGGTAAACGGAGTACCGCAGATAAACGCAATCTCATAGTCCTCTGCTTCCTGAAGCCTGGCAAATTCCATCGAGTTTGGAATACAGCCTGCGGTTCTCACTTCTGGAAGCTGAAGACCTTCAATATCCTCCGGTTTTAAAACGGGACGTTCACCCACCTCCGGTCCATAGGATGCCTGGGTCTTGGGATACCGGATCGTACCTCCAAATTCACCTGCTCCGTAAGCGATGAAGGTGTAAAAGGGTCCACCGTCCATACCAATAGTCTCAAAGATGCGCTTCTGTGCTTCAAAGCTCTTGTGGGGATCCCGATAGATGTCTGATAGGTCAATCCCCGTATGTTTCGCACAAAAGGCATACCCTTTATGCATAAAGGGAACTCTATCCGTCAGTTCCCGCCGGTACAGCGCCGCGATTCGCTCTCTGGAAGTCATCTGTTCTCGATTTGCCATGTTCTTTCAAGCTCCTTTCTATTCTTCCTGAGGCAACAGTACTACCTTCAGGGCTTTTCCTGATTGAATCAGTTCCACACCTTTTTCCATCTCTTTTAATGGAAGATGATGGGTGACCAGATCAGTATTGATCCTTCCCTCTGCGATCAGCTTGACGCCTTGTTCAAAATCCGCTGCAGAATAGGAATAGGCACCGATGATCGACAGTCGCCTGTAATGGATCAGATTGCCGTCAAGATGTAACTCTGGCGCTTCTTTGTTAAACCCTCCAAAAACGGAAAGTCTTCCTTCTTTCCTGAGCATTTTCAATCCCTGTGCTACCGCTTCTGTAGATGGCGATGCCGAGATCACTGCATCGGCACCCCGCCCGTCGGTTAACTCAAGTACCTTCTTTACCGGGTCCTCTTCACTGGAATTGATAAAATGAGTACCGCTGCTGTGATTTCTGGCCAATTCCAGTCTTCCCGCAGAGTGGTTGATCAGAATAATCCTTGATGCCCCTCTGAGCCTTGCAATTTCGCTGTGGAGACAGCCGATGGGCCCCGTACCGATGATCACGACCGTTTCTCCGAGACCAATATCCAGCTGCTTTTGCGCCCTGATTACCGATCCAAGAAGTTCGGCAATGACAATTCGATCGAAGGAGATTCCTTCCGGCATTCGGATCAAGGTGCCTTTTTCAAGCAATAATTTCGGGATCACCATATATTGGGCGAATCCTCCGGGTATTCCGGACCCCACTACGATCAAATTCTCGCAAATGGATTCCATTCCGTTCCGGCAGTAATAACAGGTTCCACACGGTACTGCCGGGTGAACCACCAGTGCATCTCCAATCTTATAATTTCCAGGGGCATTGGCGCCCACTGCCACCACAACTCCCGCATTCTCATGTCCCAGAATGCAGGGATAGCTAACTTGGCTGTGACCATGGGTGTAGGTTCTGATATCGGAACCGCAGAGCCCCACCGCTTCTACGATCAGCAGCAACCCATCCTCCGGGCAGGCTGGTGTGGGAGTTTCTCTGTACTCCACCTGGGACTTTCCGGTTAAAAATAAAGCTTTCATGTATGTACCTCCTATTTCAGGAACCGCAGATTCAGCATCTCCTTATCCAAACCCTGACTGACAAATTCCTACTTTCCAAATCTCTGTATTGATTCCTCAATAATTTCGACCGTGGATCTGGTGCCCTGCCGCGTTGCTCCTGCCTGATAAAAGAGGAGAAAATCATCCAAGGTTCTGATTCCGCCTGCTGCTTTGATCTCAATGTGAGCCGGGGTATTTGCTCGCATTAAGCGAATGTGTTCTTCTGTGGCGCCCACTTGTGCATATCCTGTAGAGGTTTTGATGAAGTCCACACCGACCTTCGTACTGATTTCACAGCACCTGATAATTTCATCACGAGTTAGGTAGCTGTTTTCAAAGATGACCTTCAATAATACATCGTGCTCTCTGCATTCAGACAGAACCTCATTCAGTTCCCGTTCAGCATAATCCCAGTATCCAGATCGAAGCAGTCCAATGGGAAGAACCAGATCAATCTCATTGGCTCCGTCCTTAATGTAACGTTTTGTTTCAAAAGCTTTGACTTCGATACTGCTGTTTCCATGGGGAAAGCCGACGACAGAAGCCACCTTTACGCCAGTTCCCTCAAGACGCTTTGCACAGTAAGCAGTATCATATCCCCGAACACACACTGAAGCTGTTTGATAGGTTTCCGCAATCCGGCAGCCTTCTTCAATTTCTTC
This sequence comes from Clostridiales bacterium, assembly GCA_015243575.1. Taxonomy (NCBI): domain Bacteria; kingdom Bacillati; phylum Bacillota; class Clostridia; order Peptostreptococcales; family Anaerovoracaceae; genus Anoxybacterium; species Anoxybacterium hadale. The sequence goes on along the minus strand of CP042469.1, from coordinate 559,750 downwards.
TAAGGTAAGCTGCGGCTGCAGCAAAGAGTGATCTATCATACCAGCAATCTGTTCTGCTGTTAGTTTTTTTTCAGGCATTTTACAAATCCTTTCCTATTAAAATAAACCGCATCATTAAATGGAATGATTCATTTATTTGTTATACCAGTATCGTGGCTCTTCATGCTCCACCAGATAGCGGTACAGTTCATCCGCTGCAATTTTCGCACCAATTTCTGCCGCTTCAACGGAAGCACCGCCAAGATGAGGTGTAACGGTAACATTTTCAAGGGTATAAAGTTTGGATTCTGATCCTGGTGGCTCTGCTTCGAAGACATCCAGTGCTGCTCCGCTGATGATTCCTTGCATAAGAGCAAGATATAAGGCATCGTGGTCTACCAGCTGTCCTCTGGCTGAATTGATCAGAACCGCGCTTTGTTTCATCAAGCCAAGCTCTCTTTCCCCGATCATTTTTTCTGTTTCACTGGTGTATCTGCTGTGAAGTGATAGAATGTCGGAACGCTGCAGTACCTGATCGAGCGGCAGAAACTGAAACTCTGGATGCTCCTTCTGGCTTTCCTTTGTGATATATGGATCATAGATCAGAATTTCTGCTCCAAATGCATTTAGAATTTTTGCAACCTTTTTACCGATGGTACCGAAGCCCACAATTCCCACAGTACTGCCTCCGATTTCTCTGCTAACAAATTCCGCTGCATAAAAGTCACCCCGCCATTCCTGGCGATGCCGTAAAAAGTAATGACTTTGGGCAATTTTTCTGGTGTGCGCAAGAATCAGGCCAACAGCGAATTCAGCGACTGCACCGGAGTTCCTGCCAGGCGCGTATGTAACCGGTATGTTTCTATCAGCTGCTGCCTTCCCATTGACGTTTACCGGGCCGCCTCTTGCCAACGATATGATTTTTAAATTGGGTGCTGCGTCTATGACCTTTTTGGTAATGCATCCAGAGTGCGTGAGAATTGCATCCGCTTCTCCGGCATGGGGAAGAATATCAAGATCACTGCCGCAAAATTCGTAGACTTCATCGTTGGCCATAAGATTTTCCACCGGCCATTCATCTTGTAAGAAGGTGTATTGCAGTGAAATACCGCTTCCCCGGAAGCGCTCTTCTACGGCATCCTTAAGTATTTTGTTTGTCATAAACCGATCACCAATCACTAAAATGTGCATTGCTGCCACGTCCTTTCTATTGTATATGTGTACAAAAAAAAGACCGCAAAGCCGCCATTAGATCTATCAATGTCGGTATTGCAGTCTCTGGTTTTTCCAGTCAACTGTACATATCATTTATATTATTATATTCATATATGTTTAATATGTATTATAAATTAACACCTTTCTTCCCTTTTGTCAATGAAAAATCAATACTTTTTTATCAAATTCATTCTCTCTTCATTTTCTAAATAGATATGAATTGATTCTTTGGTGAAACCGTATTAGAAATATGGTGACTTGAAGAATCATTTTATAACTTGGGTTGCCTAAACGTAATTTGTATGCTATAATTAGATTATTGCAAAAGAAAGAACCATCGGCTTAGGCCATGTAATAAAACGATTGAGATATTGTTAGCTCTTGTAATTAGAATGCAAGGGTTTTTTTTATTATGAATCCAACGATGATCAGAAAAGGGGAAGTTACGATGAGAACCGCACTTAGTTTATTGAATGAAATTATTGGCCTCGGGTTTGACCAACAAAAAACCTTGGTATGTATTGATAAAATTTTAGATACTAAACTGGGTATTGAAGACCGAAAGCCGCTGTCTGATGAAACACTGCCCGATATTATCTATGATGGTATTCTTGGAACTTTTCAAGAAAAAGCAGAAATAGGGCCGATTAGTTTAAAAAATAATATGATTACTCTTGCAATAGAAAGAATAGACGGAAAGAGGGGTCGTAAATGAAAGAAGAAAAGAACGTTGAGTTTGTACTCACAAAAGAAGTTATTAATGAATGCTTACAGCTAGTCTGATATTACGGATGAGCCGGGAATCCTTGGAGAAATCCAAGGTCTTTTTATACCAGTACGGACGATCGTTCCCTACGATATAAAAGAGCCAATTACCACTAACAAAAAAGTCAGAACAGGCCTAATTCTTGAGGCTGTTTCTGACTTTTATCATTTTAATGATCTGTTGTTATTTTTTTCGTTTCTTTTGAGAGGCCGCAGCTTGACCGTTCCCGGCTCGCTTACTCTGACCCGAGTTTCTATTGTTGCCATACTCTTTTGCTCTGTTTTTTCCCAGGGAAAGACTGATCATAACGACCCCTACATAAAGAATTGTTATGACGATAAGAATTTTAATAATTGCGGAGTTATTGTCAGCAAGGCCCGCCGTTCTGGCAAACAGCAGAGCCGCAGCAACCAGGATCCAATAATATAAAACTACGCTTACTTTTGTCATCAGCTTACTCCATTTCTTAATATCATTTTTAATGAAATCGATAGACAATACGATTCCTTTTATTTAGCTTGAATCATTTTAGAAATTTTTCTTGTCATTTTTTCAAACGGACTTCCATCTGTGGGTAAGTTACGTTGATATCCGCCTCTTTGAAGGCCAGATTCACCTGTTCCTCGAGAAAATATTTTATCATAGTGTAATCCTTGGTATCACACCAAACCTTTAAATCAAAATGAACGTGCCCTTCCCCCTGCCCTGCCACTCCTACTATGGGAGCAGGATCGGTGTAAATGGAGGGATTGGACTCTGCCACAGCCATTAAAAGATCCTTTACTCTCTCGATATCATCCTGATATCCGGCAGAGAATCGGCATTCTACACGTCTGCTTTTGTTTCTTGTAAAATTGACGATCGTGGAATTGGCCAGCTTACCGTTTGGAATTGTAATAATCTTGTTGTCAAAGGTGACCAGCGTGGTATACAGCAGATCAATCTTATCGACCTGTCCTGCAGTCTGATAGTCCTCGATATAATCCCCTTTGCTGAAGGGTTTTGTAAGTATGATCAGAATGCCCCCGGCAAAGTTGCCTAGGCTGTCCTTTAATGCCAGCGCAACAGCCACACCGGCAGCTCCAAGCGCTGTAACAAAGGCTGTCACAGGAATCCCTGCGCTGTTCAATGCTGTGATGGCGACGATCAGCCACAGGAAGATTCTCACACTGTTGATTAGAAATACGTGCAGTGCTGCATCCAGTTTGCTCTTTTTTAGTGCCCTGCGAAGGATTCGACAGACCAGACTGATCAAAATTGATCCTGCCAGTACGATAACAAAAGCCTGACCAAGTTCTTTCAGAAGGTTTATGGTGGTTTCCGACATAAACATCCTCCTTTTTAATTATCATGGAATGGATGTCCCTATTATACACTATTTCCGAAAGTAGTTACAATGGGTAAGCTTCCTTTCAGGAATCAACTTGAATTTTTGTGAGGTAAAAGCCGTTTCATTCCTTGGTTCCTTAGACACTAAAACAGACTACAAATGTAGTCTGTATACTGATTACACTTGTAGTCCGTTATTTTCAAAAGGTTAATGGGCCTATAAAGTTATCTTCTATCAGCAGTTCATTCCATTTCACGCTGCTTTTACTTTCCGTTCCTTCTCCGTTCCAGCTCCTTGAGATATTTTTTTCGCAGACGGATGTCGCCAGGGACGACTTCCACAAATTCATCGTCGTTGATAAATTCCAAGGCTTCCTCAAGGGTGAAGATTTTCGCAGGCGACAGCTTAACAGAATCGTCGCTTCCCGCCGCTCGCATGTTTGTGGTCTTCTTTGCCTTGCAGGCATTGACAACCATATCTTCGTTTCTGCTGTTCATGCCGACAATCATGCCTTCATAAACCTTTGTACCCGGTTCAATAAACAGCTGCGCTCTCTCACTGATGTTATCCAGCGCATAAGGCGTTGCAACGCCTTCTTCCTGTGCGATGACAGCACCGTTAATTCTCTGTGGGATTTCTCCTTTATGCGGTTCAAAACACTCAAAGCGGCGGACAAAAGTTCCTTCTCCTCTGGTGTCATTGATGAATTCGGTACGATAACCCAGCAAGCCTCTGGTGGGCACCAGATATTCCAGCTTGGAATATCCATCTTTTCCTGACATGCCTACCATAATCCCCTTACGAATGTTCAACTTCGAGATTACTGCTCCGGAATACTCGTCCGGTACAGAAACAACGACTTTTTCGATGGGTTCAAGGAGTTTGCCTTTTTCATCCCTGTGCATGATTACCTCCGGCTTGGATACCGCGATTTCAAAGCTCTCTCTTCTCATATTCTCAAGAAGAATGGAAAGGTGCAGCTCTCCTCGTCCGGAAACCTTAAAGCCATCTGTTGTCTCCAGTGGTTCTACCACAAGTCCTACATTGACCTCAAGTTCTTTTTCCAACCGTTCCTTCAGATGTCTGGAGGTTACGTATTTTCCTGCTTTTCCTGCAAAGGGAGATTTGTTGACCATGAAATTCATGGACATGGTGGGCTCTTCAATGTGAATCATCTCCAATGGGAGAGGGTTTTTATCCGCACAGATCGTTTCCCCGATGGATATATCGGAAATACCGGCAAGTACGACAATGTCACCGCACTCTGCTTCCTCTACCGCAGTCCGCTTCAGTCCTTTGTATACAAAAACCTGATTGATTTTCCGCTGTACGACGCTTCCATCTGCTTTGCAAACGGATACAACCTGCCCCGTACGCACTTTTCCCTTATAGATTCTTCCGATTCCCAGTCTGCCGATGTAATCGTCGTAAGCAAGGGTGGAAACCTGCATCTGCAGCAGTTCATCGTTATAGTCGGGATAAGGCGCAACATGATTGATGATGGCATCGAAAAGCGGTGTGATATCGTCACTCTCCGCATCCAGCTCAGTCTTAGCAATCCCATGCTTGGCAACACCGTATAAAATCGGGAAATCAAGCTGCTTATCATTGGCATCCAGCTCCATAAAGAGCTCGTATACCATGTCTACAACTTCTATGGCTCTTTGATCTTTCTTATCGATCTTGTTGATCAGAAGAATCGGATTCAATCCCATTTCAAGAGATTTCTGCAGTACAAAACGGGTCTGCGGCATAGGTCCTTCGCTGGAATCCACCAGCAAAATAACGGTATCGACGGTTTTAATAATCCGCTCTACCTCGGATGAAAAATCTGCATGTCCTGGTGTGTCTACAATATTTATCTTCACGTCATTGTGCATGACAGAACAGTTTTTCGAGTAAATAGTAATGCCGCGCTCTCTTTCAATGTCATTGCTGTCCATGACACAATCCACAACTTCTTCGTTTTCTCTAAACACGCCGCTCTGAGACAAAAATGCGTCTACTAGGGTAGACTTACCGGCGTCGACATGAGCAATTACGGCAATATTGATTATTTTTTCTTTCATTTGGGTCCTGCTTTCTTATATTTCTGTAAAGGAATTACTAACTTAACGTTATAACCTTTCTATTATAACAGATTTTTACCCAAATTTCATTTTTTTTATTATTAATAACAAAAAACTGGAGGCTAGCAGATTTCTTCTGCATCGGATCGATAAACACCATACCTTTTCTTTATCTCGTTGACAAATACTCCAAGTACAGGATTGACATTATCCTTCATCCAATATGCATTGATGGCAAAGGGAGCATTGACAACCGACTGATCGATAAACACTATTTTCTCAGGGTTAACAAAGCTGAATAGTTCCGGCAGAAAGCTGATGCCAGAATTGTTGTTTACAAGCATCATCGCATCTTCCATGCTTTCCACAAGAAGAGATTGATCCACTTGCAGCCCGTCCTTCTCTTTTTGATTATATCCTTCACAATACTCCTTTTGTTCTTTATTTTTATTGAAAACGATAATACGCTCTCCTTTCAAGTCCTTCAGGTGGACGATCTCCTTATCGGCAAGGGGGTGATTTCTGTTGACACATAGTTTGGGATACGCTTGATAAACTTTCAACTCTTGCAATTCTTCAGAGACTAAATCAGAAGAAAATCCAATGTCCAATACATTATTCAGCAGGTTCCAGCTCAAATCCCGATAACTGCACTGACTCAGACTTATTTTTATTTTGGGAAACTTTTGATGATAATCTGTAAGGACAAGAGAAATCCGTTCTCGGTCAAACATGCTGAAAAATCCGATTTTAAGCGTCCCATAGTCTCCCTGGGCAATACCCCTGGTCTTCTCCACCGCATTTTCATACTGAGAGATTAAACGATGGGACTCTTGTAGGAAAAACTCCCCCGCTGCTGTCAGTGCAACACTCTTCTTATCTCTATAGAGCAGTTTTACTCCCAGTTCTTCTTCCAAAACTCCAATATGGTGGCTTACCCCCGTCTGGGTAATGTATAGAATCTGAGCTGCTTTGGAGAAGCTTTTTAGTCTTGCAACCTGCACAAAAGAATTTACCATTTTGATATCCATAGTATGCTCCTCTCTGATTTCATTAAAGAATCCCAATACGGATGAATATCAATTCCGACGATTAAAATGTATCTTTGGCAATTTTTGTCGCATTAGGCAGTATCCTTAAATTGAAGTTATCCTATCATGTTCCAACACGCTTCTCCAGTAAAATTTCAATTATTTGCCATATGTCTTTTGTGGATATCCTATATCAATTTTTATATGTCCTCTAAAAACTGACATTTAACACCTTACAAACAGAAGTAAAACACTCTAAAAATGCTTGACTCAGAGCAGATTACCTTAACACCATTAATTTTTTAATACCTGATTCAAGTCCATTCAAGGTCAGTCCATACATTGGAAAAATTTCTCTGATGATCTGCAGTGTTTGATTTCCGTAGACCGTCTGCCATTTCCCCTCCGGAACCGGATTATACCAGATGCTTTTCACGTAGTGCTTTTTTAAACGGTTCAGCCAAGCGATACCGGGGATTTCATTATAAAGTCCAATGACGGCATTGCCCCCTATCGACATAAGCTCAGAGGCTGCCATTGCTGCATCTCCCACAATGATTAACCGATAATCTCTATTCAGATTTTTCAGCATCCACTCTGTATCAATCCACTCCCCGTTTCTGCAGGCAGGCGATGTATAAAGATGTTCATAAATACAATTATGAAAATAGTAGATCTTCAAATCCTTGAAATGGTTGGACTTGCTTACCGACTGAAAGAGTCTGCTGCACAACCGGTTGTAAGGAAGCATGGAGCCGTCTGAATCAAATAGAACAATCAGCTTTACAGTATTCCTCCGGGGTTTCTTCCACTCAAGAGAAAGCAACCCTGCATGGTCTCCCGTCTGTTTCACCGTTTCATCTATGTCAAGTTCAGATCGCTCAGAATCTGTGTTGGCAGCATACTGGCGAAGTTTGCGGAACGCCATCTGAAAACTGCGGATACTGAGGACATGATCCTCCCTGAAATCTATGAAATTACGCTCTCCCGCAATCTGAACAGCCGTCTTGTGGCGCCCTTCTCCGCCTACCCGAATCCCTCTTTCATGGTATCCGCTATGACCCATGGTTGAGGTTCCTCCTGTACCGATCCAGTAATTCCCTCCATCGTGACGCTCTTTCTGTTCCTTCTTCCGCTCCTCAAATCGTTTTTGCAACTCTTCCAGCTCCAGAAGATAGTCGTCCAGCATCGATTTGTCATCAATATCTTTGACCTTTATTTCTTCTGAAAGCCATTTCCAGAACACCTCATTTAGCTGATCAGGGTGTTCAATCCCACGGAAGTAAGCGATAAAAGCCATATCAAACTTGTCAATGTCCGCTTCGCTCTTAACGAGCACTGCTTTACAGAGTCTGTAAAACCCCGTTAGGCTGGAGTGGGCAAGATCTTGATCTAATGCTTCCATAAGAATCATCCATTCATTTAATGAAACCTTCAATCCATACGTCTTCAAAAGGTAAAAAAACGGCTCAAACATGCGATCCTCCCGTGCTTCTAATTTTTAGATCCAACGCTTTGCAGTGTATCCCTTCTCCTCAATCTCGGCAAAGGTGTCCATGTCCTGATTCTTCTTAAGCAAAACGCCAAGAAAAGGCAGTTCTTTGATCTTCACTACAGGGATTCCCGAAAGCGTCAATGCCTGCATCCAATCCAGAAGCTCGGAGGTCCCCGGTTTCTTCTGCAGATCATTCATTTCTCTCAGACGATAAAATGCTTCCAGTGCCTGATCGAGAATTTTTTTACACAGATCAGGAAAATGAACGTCCACGATCTCAGTCATCTTTTCTGGGCCTGGAAACTCTATATAATGAAAGATACATCTTCTCAAAAAAGCATCCGGCAGTTCTTTTTCTGCATTGGAGGTGATGATTACAATGGGGCGGTGTTTTGCCCGAATCGTTTCTTTCGTCTCATTGATATAGAATTCCATTCTGTCCAGTTCCCATAAAAGATCGTTTGGAAATTCCAGATCTGCTTTATCGATCTCATCGATTAGCAATACGCTCTGTTCGTCTGCCAAAAACGCTTCTCCCAGCTTCCCAAGCTTTATGTATCTGTGAATATCTCTTACGTCACCGTCGCCGAATTGGCTGTCATAGAGCCTCTGGACTGTATCGTATAGGTAAAGCCCGTCCTGCGCTTTGGTCGTTGATTTTATATTCCAGATGATCAATTCCTTATCCAGAGCAGAGGCAATCGCTTCCGCCAGCATTGTCTTGCCCGTTCCCGGCTCCCCTTTGATCAGCAAAGGTTTCTGCAGGGCGATAGAAATATTCACTGCGTCTTTCAATTCAGGGGAAACAATATAATCCCCGCTTCCGTTAAATTGATTTTGCCATTCTTTTGTCATTCTTATCTCTTCCTTTCAAAACGATACGATTTCGAAGCGAGCAATTACCGCCGGCTGATTTCCGGTATTATTTTATGCCTGAGCGTTGAAACTCTGCAAGATAAGTTTTTCTATGGGGGAATCAGTTTTTCTGATTATCCAGTAAATAACGAACGTGATAAAGTGAAATTGTTGGACAATATTTTAACAATTAATTTTGGAGGTGTTTGCATGAATTTTCATTTTACAGAAGAACAACGATTATTAAAAGAAGCCTTTGACGATTTTGTCAAACAGGAAATTGCGCCAAATGCGGCTAAATGGGACGAAGAAGACTATTGTCCGGTAGAACTGTTTCCCAAGATTGGTGAGTTGGGTATTTTGGGGATCTATGTCCCTGAAGAGTATGGCGGCTCTGGGCTGGGCCATGTGGAAAGAGTCATGGCACTAGAATCCATCGCCCGTCATTCCCCAGGAGTAGCAATGTTTGTGTTTACACATCAGCTGGGTATTTCCGCAATTCTTGATTATGGTACAGAAGAGCAGAAGAAAAAATACCTTCCTCTTTTATGTAGCGGGGAAAAAATCGGAGGTCTTGCAACGACAGAACCGGGAGGAGGTTCTGATGTGGCCGGCCAAAAAACAGAAGCAGTATTAAAAGATGGAAAATGGCATCTCAATGGCCGAAAATGCTTTATTACCAATTCTCATGTGGCAGATTATACCATTCTCACAGCCAAGACAGGCGTTGATGACAAAGGAAGAGGCATTTTTTCAGCAATCCTCGTCGAAAAGGGAACAGAAGGTTTTGCTCCTGGCAGAAAAGAACATAAGCTGGGACTTAGAGGCTCTGTAACGGGAGAACTGATCCTCTCTGGCGCCGTTGTTCCGGAAGAAAACCTCATTGGAACCGTGGGAAACGGCAATGCCGCTGCGCTGAAAGTCATAGGCGAAGTGGGTAGAGCCAGCATGACGGCTATCTGCGTGGGAATCCTCCGCGGCTGCCTTGAAGAGAGTGTGAAATTCGCAAACGACAGAATCCTGTATGGAAAGCCTATCTCCAAGCTCCAGGCGATTCAATTTCATATCGCGGAAAACAGGTTGGATTACGAAGCAGCCAATTTACTTCTGTACCGGGCAGCCTGTCTGAAAGATGAAGGGGTTCCTACCACAACTGAATTCGGCATGGCCAAGCACTTTGGAACGGAAGCAGCTTCAAGAGCAGCAAAGCGTACCATCGAACTCATGGGAGCATATGGAGTAATCAACGAATATCCCACCGGTAGATTCTTGAGAGATGCCATCACTTCCATTTCCTCCGGAGGAACAAGTGAAATTCAACGGATCATTATTGCCGGAGATACGCTGAAAAAATACGGTTCCTGATTGTAGCTAATAAATGAAGCTTATTTCGAACAAACAGGGAGGAAGACCATGAAACACATGAAAATCATCACAGCGGAGGAAGCTGCAGCGCAAATCAGAGACGGTGATACAGTAGCACACGGGGGTTTCGTCAGCAGCGGAATTCCCGAAGCATTAATTGCCGCTTTGGAACAAAGATGGCTGAACAGCGGTACCCCCCGAGATCTTACATATTTTTACGCCGGTTCTGCCGGAAACAGAGATGGACACGGCGGAGACCATCTTGCGCATAAAGGGATGATCAAGCGGGTCATAGCGGGGCATTACAACACTGCCCCGGCCCTTGGAAAATGCATTCTGAACAACGAAATCGAGGGCTATAACCTGCCCCAGGGCACACTCTCTCAACTTTGCAGAGACATTGCCGGCAAGAAGCTCGGCACCATCACCCACGTAGGGCTAGAGACCTATGTCGATCCACGCAAAGGCGGAGGAAAGCTCAACGATATCACAAAGGAAGACATCGTTGAAGTAGTTAACATTCTGGGGCAGGAAAAACTTCTCTATAAGGCATTTCCCATCCATGTGGCCTTTCTGAGAGGCTCCTATGCAGATGAAGCAGGCAATGTTACTCTGGAGCGGGAAGTGGGCCTCAATGAGGTCACCGCTTTGGCTCAAGCTGCAAAAAACAGCGGGGGCAAGGTATTCGTTCAAGTTGAAAAAATCGTCAAGGAAGGAACACTGGATCCTCGTCTTGTGAAAATCCCGAGGATCTATATCGATGCCCTTATCGTTGCTGACCCAAAGGATCACGAACAAACCTACGGCTGCCAATTCGATCCATCACTTACGGGTGAAATTCGAGTGCCAGTGACCAGTATCTCTGCGCCTCCCCTTTCCGCGAAGAAAATCATCGGACGCAGAGGTGCCATGGAGCTGACAGAAAATACCGTTGTCAATCTGGGAATCGGTATTCCTGAATTCATAGCAGCTGTAGCAAATGAAGAAGGGATCGGGGACTATATGACCCTCACCGTTGAAGCAGGTCCCATCGGAGGTATTCCGGCAGGCGGCGCCCGGTTCGGTGCATCTGTAAATCCTGAATGTATCCTGGCTCACCACGAGCAGTTTGACTTTTACGACGGCGGCGGCATCGATCTGGCATTCTTAGGCCTGGCCCAGACAGATCAGTTTGGCAATATCAATGTCAGTAAATTCGGACCGAGGCTTTCCGGTTGCGGAGGGTTCATCAATATCACTCAGAGCTCAAAGAGAGTCTTTTTCTGCGGAACATTTACCGCCTCCGGTTTGGAAACCGCAGTGGAGGACGGAAAACTTAAGATTCTCAAGGAAGGCACGGAAAAGAAATTCCTCAGCATGGTTGAGCAAATCACCTTCAGCGGAGATCTTGCATCAAGACTTGGTCAGCAGGTCATGTATATCACTGAGCGAGCGGTTTTCGAACTTCGTAATGACGGAATCTATCTCATCGAAATCGCTCCTGGAATCGATCTACAGAAACAGATCCTTGATCTGATGGATTTTACCCCCAAAATGGTGGGAACACCGAAATTGATGGATGAAAAAATTTTTCGAGACTCCATTATGGGCTTGAAAGATAATGCCTCCCTGCAAAGTGATTCATAAGAATGCAAAAAATCAGAAAGAGAGGAAACTAATATGGCAAATCTATTCTTCGTTCCACAGTACATTATCACCGGAGAAAATGCAATCCAGCTCAGCATGCCACATATCAGGGCATTTGGTAAAAGGGCTCTGATCGTAACCGATGATACTATGGTCAAATTTGGAAACGTAAAAAAGCTTACCGATGAATTGGAAAAGTATGATATTTTATACAGAATTTACTCCGGCATCAACAGCGAACCAACTCATACGATGATTGATGAAGGCGTAAGAATCTTTCAGCAGGGTGGATTCGACTTTCTGATCGGTATCGGTGGTGGCAGTCCTCTGGACTCAATGAAAGCCATCGGAGCGGTTGTATCCAACGGAGGCAGCATTACTCAGTACAAGGGAAAGGTCATCGAAAAGGACCTTCCCCCTACCGTGGCAATTCCCACCACCGCAGGAACCGGCTCCGAAGCCACGAAGGTATCCATTATCACAAATACGGATACTGGCGTAAAAATGCTCTTGAGTGATCCCAAGCTCATGGCAAAGATTGCCGTCATCGATCCGGTATTCACGCTTACGGTTCCCCCTGCAATAACTGCAGCTACCGGAGTTGATGCACTGACCCATGCAGTCGAAGCCTACACCTCGCTGAAAGCCTTCCCTATGGCAGATATGTTCGCCTTATCCGCCGTAAAGAAGATCTTCAAGAATATCTATGAGGTCTATACCAACGGCACCAATGTGGAAGCCAGGCGAGAAATGGCCATTGCGGCCATGGAAGGCGGCATCGCTTTCAGCAACGCCTCTGTGACCATCGTCCACGGAATGAGCCGCCCCATCGGAGCGCTCTTCCATGTCCCCCACGGCCTCTCCAACGCCATGCTCCTTGAGGTCTGCCTCAGATTCCTGAAGCCCGGTGCAACAGACAGATTATGCGATCTGGCCAAGGCGATCGGAGTTTACAGCGAAGGAATGAGCGAAGAAGAAGGCGCCGATGCCTTTGTAAACGCCATTATTGAGCTGCTTCATAAGCTTGATATCCAGACATTGCAGGAATTCGGCGTAAAAAAAGAAGAATTTATAAAGCAGATTCCGAAAATGGCTTCGGATGCCCTGGACAGCGGAAGCCCCGGAAACACGAGAAGGACGCCCAGCAATGCTCAAATTCAGGAGCTCTATCAAGAGCTCTGGGACTCAGGCGAAAAGAAATAGGAGGTAAACTAAAATGGCAGATTATAAAAATATTATATACAAAGTGGAAGAAGGCCTTGCCACTGTGACGATTAATAGGCCCGAAGCCCTGAATGCGCTGAATGTAGACGTATTTGACGAACTGCTTGACGCCTTTATAACCATTAAGAACGCAGAGGAAATCAGAGCGGTCATACTGACAGGCACAGGCAGGGCCTTTGTAGCTGGCGCCGATATTGCTTATATGAAGGACAAAACCGCATCTGAGCTGCGAGATTGGGCTCACAAGGCACAGGGTGTCATGGAATACATAGAAAACATCGAAAAACCGGTAATTGCCGCTGTAAATGGCTTTGCACTGGGCGGGGGCAATGAACTGTCCATGGCTGCGGATATCCGTTTTGCGTCGGACAAGGCAAAATTCGGTCAACCAGAGGTCAATTTAGGTATTTTCCCCTTTTTCGGAGGCACCCAGAGGCTTTCACGCCTGGTAGGTGAAGGAACAGCGAAGTATCTGATCTTCAGCGCCGAAATGATCGATGCTCAAGAAGCCTACCGGATTGGTCTCGTTCAAAAGGTATTTCCTGCGGAAGAGCTCCTTGCCGAAAGCGAGAAATTTGCTCGTCTGATTATGAGTAAATCACCCATCGGCGTGAAGATGGCAAAAACTGCCATCACCACCGGGTTGAATCTGGATATCAAGTCAGGGATTGCCCTTGAGGCAGAAGCCGCTGTCAGCACCTTCTGCTCTGCAGACAGAACCGAAGGAATGAGCGCATTCCTGGAGAAAAGAGGCGCTGTCTTCCAGAATAAATAAAAGCAAGCCAGATTGAGCAATTTACCATTGCTCAGATTCATCATTCTAACCTGTCAAAAATCGTGCGGACTGATAACCGCACGGTTTTTGTTTTTTGAAGCCAAGAAGTTTATTACAAAAACCAAAAGCCGTGCAGTTTTACAACCGCACGGCTTTTGGTTTTGTGGGAAAAATCTATCTATGAATCCTCTCCTGTCAGCCTGTCGTCCAGGGTGACTGTAGGGAAGGAATCCTCCGGTTCATACTTCCAATCTACAGTGGTATGTTTCCATGCCGTTTCTCCGGCAGTTCCTGTGTCTTCGTCCGAAGCATTTCGAAAGCCTCCAGGACCTTCTGTCTTGCTGTAGCAGGCTCGATGATATCCTCAACGTATCCACGTTCTGCGGCACAGTAGGGATTATTGAACTTCTCTTCGTATTCTGCAATCTTTTCTTTCCTCTTTTCCTCGGGAGCAGCAGAACTGTTAATTTCCTTTGTGAATACAATATCAGCCGCTCCCTCTGCGCCCATTACAGCGATTTGCGCCGTAGGCCATGCGAAATTGATGTCGCTGCCAAGGCCCCTGCTGCACATGGCAATGTAAGCACCGCCATAAGCTTTTCGGAGAACCATGGTTACTTTTGGCACCGTTGCTTCGCAATAAGCAAAGAGCATTTTCGCTCCGTGGCGGATGATTCCTCCCGTCTCCTGCTCCACGCCGGGCAAAAACCCCGGAACATCCACAAGTGTCAACAGAGGTATCCGAAATGCATCGCAGAACCGTATAAATCGGGCTGCCTTATCCGAAGAATTAATATCAAGACAACCTGCCATGAAGAGCGGTTGGTTGGCAATAACGCCTACCGTCTTTCCATTGATTCGGATAAAACATGTGGCCATATTTTTTGCAAAGAGCGGCATTACATCATAATATTCACCATGATCCGCCAATCCTTTTATAATTTCATAAATGTCATAGGGTTTCTTTGGATCATCCGGAATAAACCCGTTAAACCATTCAACCAGTCTGTCAGGTGCATCTGTGATTTCTAGACACGGTACCGGTTCTCTGTTGCTGGAGGGAAGATAGCCGAGTAGTTCCCGTACCTCCAGTAACGTTTCCTTGTCATTTTTTCCGATGAACTGAGCGACGCCGCTGACGGTATTATGCGTCTTCGCACCCCCCAGTGCTTCAGAGGAGATATCTTCCCCAGTTACAGCCTTGATTACAAGGGGGCCGGTGATGAACATCTGACTGGTCTGATCCACCATGAAGATAAAGTCTGTAATCGCAGGTGAATAGACAGCCCCTCCAGCGCAGGGCCCCATGATAACAGAGATCTGCGGGATGACTCCGGAAGATATGGTGTTCTGGTAAAAGATCTTTGCAAAACCATCCAGGGAATTTACACCCTCCTGAATCCTCGCCCCTCCGGAATCATAGATTCCTACAAGAGGGGCGCCCATCCGTAATGCCATCTGCTGGACTTTCACGATCTTATCTGCGTGGGCTTCCCCCAGCGACCCTCCAAGAACGGTAAAATCCTGAGCGAAAGCATAGACTGGTCTCCCTTCAATACGCCCAAATCCTGTAACGACTCCATCTCCGGGGGCGTGGTTCTCCTCCATGCCAAAATTATGACACCTGTGAGACACAAAAACGTCGAGTTCGCGAAAGCTCCCTTTATCAAATAAAATTTCCATACGTTCTCTCGCCGTCAGCTTGTTCCTTGCGTGCTGCGCATCAATACGCTTCTGACCGCCGCCGAGGGCAATTTCATGTTTTTTCTCGAAAAGACCATCCAGCTTATTCATAGCAATATTCTCCTTCTGTATCATCTGCTCAGGTCTTTGCCTTTGCAGACTGTGTTATATGCTTCAATCAATCTTACCGTACTGAATCCAAACGTTACCCCAGAGCTTCCAGAAGATTTCGGACGATCATATTTCCATCGCCCGTCACTTTAAAATCCGACACAGTAAAGCATTCGGCATTGGGGTCACTGTTGATGCTTACAATCAAGCCGGCATCTTTCATTCCGCAGATATGATGTGTCGCACCGGAAATCCCGACGCCGATATAAACCTTGGGACGAATGGATTTTCCGCTGGTGCCGATCATGCTGCTTTCATCTCTGACCCAGCCTGCGTCAATGGCAGGCCGGGTGCATGCCACGGCTCCGCCCAATTTTTCAGCGAGCTTTTCCAGCGAACTCCAATGCTCCATACTTCCGATCCCATACCCACCGCATACCACGACCTCGGCCTTCTCAACTGGAAGAGAGGACAATTCCTTTCGATTAACACCCTTGACCCTGATCCGATTGGGAACACTGTTCAAAAGACTTCCATCCAGAGTACTAAGGGAGGCATTTTTGTCCTCCTGAGGAGACGCGAGAAACATCCCCGGCTTAATGCTTGCAATCTGGGGTCTGGTATTTGGGGTAAAAATTTCTCCTATTACCTTCCCGCCAAAAGCAGGTACCAGCTGAGCAAGCTTTCCATCCTTTGTCAGCCGAATGTCGGTACAATGGGCAGCAACTCCCGTTTTCAAGCGAATTCCAAGAGCCGGGGCCAGCTCCTCTCCCCCATAAGTCGCTCCCATGAGAAGCAGATCCGGATCGAATGCTTTTACTGCCTGAATCAATGCTGCTGCAAAATACTCCGGGTGAAAAACGGAAAGACGATCATCGTCCAGATGGTAAACCAGGTCCACTCCGCTTTTTCGCGCTTCGGCAACAGCGCTGCCAATCCCCGATCCCAATACGACGATGCCAAACTGCACATCGCTTTCCGGGAAGATCTCCTTCGCCTTGGACAGCAGTTCCAGCGAGACAGGATGAAGCCTTTCCTTTTCCAATTCGCCGTAAACCAATATTCTTTTTATCTTCATTATGTATCCTCCTGCTTATACGGCTACCGCAACGCCGGATTTCTTGATCAAGGTAATAATTTGAGCTGCGATCTCCTCAGGCTCTCCCTTAAGTTCCTGGGACGCTCGCTTTAAATTCGGAACAATAAGTTCTCCAGGCTGTGTCGGCGAGCCGCAAAGACCAATCAGAGATTCATCAACATCCAGATCATCCTTTGCAAAAACCCGGATAGGTTTACTTCTTGCGGAAACCATACCCTTGGCGGTAATCATCCTCGGCTGATTGCTGTTTCTTTCCACAGCAATGACAGCAGGCAGATCAATCTCGTAGTCCACACTGCCCTCCTCAGTCTTCTTGCGAACGTGAAGCTTTGTCTCAAAAGCTTCTGTTACGGTTACATTGGTGATGTGGGGCAGAGACATCCACTCCGCAAGCTGTACCGGCACATGGGAGGTTGCGCCGTCTGCACTCTCATTTCCCGCCAGAATCAGATCAGGCGTCCCGATCTCTTCAATGGCCTTCATCAGGGTATATGAGGTGGAGAAGGTATCGGCACCACCGAAGGCACGGTCGCTGATCACAAATCCCTCATCTGCTCCCATGGCAAGGCACTGTTTAATTTTATCCACGCTGAAAAGCGGCGTCATGCTGATGACCGATACTTTTGCACCATAAAGATCCTTTAGCCGAAGTGCTTCCTCCAATGCATTTTTATCGGAGGGATTGATCACGGTAGGAATTCCTTCCCGTACAAGTCTTTTGGTTTGCGGGTCGATGGTCAGCAGATTGTATTTATCCGGGTCAGGCACCGGCTTGACACAAACGATAATGTTCACTGATATTCTCCTTTCACGCTTAGGAAATACCGATTCAATTCGCATGCAAATCAAGCTGGTAAATCGGTTATTCTTTCGTTTAATTTCCGTTCTGCTAAATAAGATGTATTGAAATCCCCTGTCTGAAAGCCTTCGCTCTCAAGAATAGAGAGACTGGCATCGATGGTGTTTTCCACTCCCTCGATGATGAATGTTTTCAATGCCTGGGTGATGTTGTAGACTGCGGCATCACGGTCCTTGCCCCAAGCGATGACCTTGGCAAGCATGGGATCGTAGTAGGGTGAGACATTGAACCCCTGCTTGATGGCATGATCGACCCTAACACTCCCCCAACTTGTTTCCGGAAAAAGTAACCGGCTTATTGTCCCAGGGCAAGGTAAAAAGGTCTCTGAATCCTCCGCATAAATACGGCATTCAATAGCATGACCGAACAATTTGATATCGCTTTGCTGCAAATCAAGAGGCTCTCCGTTTGCAATCTTGATCTGCTGTTCAATCAAATCAAGCCCTGTCACAAATTCCGTCACAGGGTGTTCTACCTGAAGCCGGGCATTGACCTCCATAAAATAGAACCTTCCGTCCTGACCTCTCAGATATTCGATGGTGCCTGCGCCCACATATCCCATGTCTCTGACCAGCTTTCCCGTCTGTTCATAAAGGCTGTTTCTTTCCGGCTCTGAGACAATACTGGAAGGGGATTCTTCAATGATTTTTTGATAACGCCTCTGGATGGAACACTCCCGTTCACCGAGGCAGATCACGTTGCCAACTTCATCTGCCAGAAACTGGACTTCAATATGCCTAGGAGCAGGAATCACCTTTTCCACATAGACATCCCCACAGGCAAAAGCCTTTTCTCCAATCCTTCTCATCCGATCCAGCACCGCCGTGACACTTCCGGAATCAGAGACATTCTCTAAAATTTCAATTCCTTTTCCCCCGCCGCCTTTATCCAGCTTTAGAAGCACCGGAAGCCCTACCCTCTCCGCTGCCATTATTATTTCTTTTACCGTTGTCACAGGTTTCAGCGTTCCTGGAGTGACGGGGATATCCAGTTCCTGGGCCAGCCATCTGCAAAAACACTTCGATTCAATACTTTGCAGGATGCCTGGACCAGGACCAATCCATTTCACACCAGCTTGGGTGACAGCTTCTGCAAACGCTGCTGATTCCGAGAGAAATCCATAGCCTGGATGAACAGCATCTGCCCGTGAGTCTTTTACCGCCTCCATCAGGGCGTTAATATTCAGATAGCTTTCCGTAGGCCGCTCAGGGCCGATACAGTAGGACAAGGTCGCTTTTCCCAAATAAGGTGCATCCCGATCCGCTTCGGAATATACAGCCACTGTTTCGATTCCCAGCCGTTCACAGGTACGCATAATTCTGTCTACGATTTCACCCCGGTTTGCAATCAGTAATCTTTTTATCATGATGATACCTCTCCAAGCACTCAAACAGCGGATGAATGCCAGGGGCATTCATCCACGCTGAAAATTATTCGATTATGACCAATACTCCACCTTTGGGCACCGTGGTATTCGGCGACGCCGATATGGAGGTTACTGTTCCATCCACATCCGCAAAAATGGGCATTTCCATTTTCATCGATTCCAATGTGGCCACAATGGTTTTTTCGCTTACCTTTTCTCCTGTTGTTACCAGAACTTCAAGCACGGTGGCAGGCATTGGTGATTTTACTTCATATTTCATTGTTTGCTACTCCTTGATGCGGCTATTTGCCATAATAAACCTTCAAATAGATCTGCTTCATCTCTTCCATCAACGGATATCTGGGGTTAGCACCTGTACACTGATCATCAAACGCCTGTTCCGTCATCTGATCCAGTGATGCAAGGAAATCTGATTCCTTTACACCGGCAGCCTGAATGGTCTTTGGAATGTTCAGCACATCCTTCAGCTCTTCAATTTTGGCAATCAGCTTATCAAGCTTTTCCTGATCGTTTTTGCCGGTTATCCCGATAAAGGAAGCGATCTCGCCATAACGCTGAAGGGTTTTCGGATATTGATACTGCGGGAAGGTACCCATTCTCTTGGGGATATCCACCGCATTGAACTTCATAACCTCAGTGATCAGCAGTGCGTTGGCAACACCGTGAGGCAAGTGATGGTGAGCGCCAAGTTTGTGCGCCAGGGAGTGGCAAATGCCCAGGAAGGCGTTGGCAAAGGCCATACCTGCCATGGAGGATGCATGGGCCATTTCTTCTCTGGCCACCGGATTGGCGGCACCTTCTATATAAGAGGCTGGCAGGTAATCAAAGATCTTCTTCACAGCCTGCAGTGCCAGTCCGTCGGTGAAAGGAGTGGCCAGCATGGATGCGTAAGCCTCAAGCGCATGGGTCAGCGCGTCAATACCGGAAGCTGCGGTAAGGCCCTTGGGCATGGTCATCATTAGGTCGGCATCGATGACTGCCATATCAGGCATCAGCTCGTAATCCGCCAGAGGATATTTCTGTCCGGTGTTTTCATCCGTAATAACCGCAAAGGGTGTCACTTCACTGCCGGTACCTGCCGAGGTGGGAATAGCAATGAAGTATGCCTTTTCCCCCATTTTAGGAAAGGTATAAACCCTTTTTCTGATGTCCATAAAACGCATAGCCAGATCCAGGAAGTCAATTTCCGGATGTTCATACAGCGTCCACATGATTTTTCCGGCGTCCATTGCAGAACCGCCTCCGAGGGCGATGATAACATCCGGTTTGAATTCTGCCATGGCCTTGGCTCCTGCTACAGCACAGGAAAGCGTCGGATCAGGAGCAACATCAAAGAACGTTGTATGACGAATTTCCATCTCGTCCAGCAGATCGGTAACAGCCTTGGTATAACCATTGCTGTAAAGGAAGCCATCTGTTACGATAAATGCCTTCTTCTTACCCATCACAGCCTTCAGCTCCTTTAACGCCACCCCAAGACTGCCTTTTTTAAAGTAAACCTTTTCCGGCGCTCTGAACCACAGCATATTTTCCCTTCTTTCCGCAATTGTCTTTTTATTGAGCAGATGCTTTACACCAACGTTCTCTGATACAGAGTTTCCGCCCCAGGTTCCGCATCCCAATGTCAATGAAGGCGGCAGCTTGAAGTTATATAGATCTCCGATGGCGCCCTGTGAGGACGGCGTATTGATCAGCTGTCTCGCCGTGTTGATGGTATCGCTGAACTTCGTAATCTTGTCCCTTTGGTTTGTTGCGTCCACATAAAGAACTGCCGTATGTCCGATACCTCCGTCATGAGCAAGTTTCTTTGCTTTTGCAAGGGCATCGTCAAAGCTGGTGGATTTATACATGGTGAGTATAGTCGATAACTTTTCATGAGCGAAGGGCTCGTCAAGCTCTGTGGATGTGACCTCACCAATCATAATTTTTGCGTTCTCAGGGACTTTAATATCTACTAATTCTCCAATCTTCTGCGGGCTCTGGCCTACGATCTGAACGTTTACCGTACCGTTTCTGAGAATGATCGGACGAACCCGTTCAATTTCCTCTGGAGAAAGGAAATAGGCTCCTCTGAACTTGAATTCTTCTTTAACTTCGTTGTAGATCTTATCAGACACGATAACTGCCTGCTCAGACGCACAGATGGTTCCGTTGTCAAAGCTCTTGGATTGGATTACGGAACTCACTGCCATCTTAATATTGCAGCTTTCATCAAAGATAACAGGGCAGTTTCCATTTCCTACTCCTACCGCCGGTTTTCCGGAGCTGTAAGCGGAACGAACCATTGCGGGACCGCCGGTTGCAAGAATCAGATCAACAGACTTCATGATGGTATTTGTGAACTCGATGGATGGTTCATCAACCCATGCAATGATCCCTTCCGGAGCGCCTGCTTTCACAGCTGCTTCCAGTACGATTCGGGCTGCTTCCACAGTGCATTTCTTTGCCCTTGGATGGGGTGAAATAATTAGTGCATTTCGAGTCTTCAAAGCAATGAGTGATTTAAAAATCGCAGTGGAGGTAGGGTTGGTTGTGGGGATAACCGCACCGATTACACCAACCGGTACCAGAACAGTGGAAATTCCGAATCCGGGATCATAATCCACCACACCGCAGGTTTTTGTGTCTTTAAATGAGTTATAGACGTACTCTGCTGCATAATGATTCTTGATGATTTTATCTTCCACTAAGCCCATTCCCGATTCTTCAACTGCCATCTTTGCAAGGGGGATACGGGCCTGGTTTGCAGCCATGGCTGCGGCGAAAAAGATTTTGTCCACCTGTTCCTGAGTATAATGTGAATAAATTTCCTGCGCCTTCCTCAGCTGTTCAAGCTTGGCTTCCAGCACCGCTTCAGGTGTGCTGGCATCAGCTTTTTTCACATCTTTCTGTTCATCTTCCTTTTTCATAATATTCTCCTTCATTATTTTTATTATGGTTAGACGTATGTTGGATCTGAATTGGGAAGGGAGCCATCACAGGAGACTCCTGTGATACAAAGCTGGGCAAGTTGGGCATAGCATGCCTGAAAAAAGCAGTATTATGGGGCTTATTTCAGGGCATCGACGATTTCTTTACTGAACAATTCTTCATCTTTGGGCTGCCATGATGGAATGGGGCGTGCCACGTATGTAAAGTTGAGCAAATCCTTCCATGTTGCGTTATGGGAAATGCTGTTGTGTCCCCAGGTTCCGCAGCCAAGGGTCATTGACATCGGAAAACCGCAAGTCCACGAACCGGAATTTGAAAGACTTTGGGGCAAATTGACACAAACTTTGCACACCGGAATTCTCTCCCCCAAAGCGGTGACGCGCTCATCAATATTGGTATGGATTCCAATACTATGACCTTTACCTTGATACTCAAGAATCTGTTCGACCTGGGTAACGGCATCATCAAAATCTTTACATTTTCTCAATTCAGCTACGGGTGAAAGCTTTTCGCCGGTAAGCGGGAAATTGTTTCCGTATCCAGCGTTTTCTTCAACCATGATAATCTTTGTTCCTGCGGGAACAGGAATCTGTGCGATCTCCGCAATTCGTTCTGCGGACTGGGCAACAATCTGACGGTTCAAGTCATGATTTTTCGGTGTTTCAGGCCAGAGTGTCTTTACAAGCTGCTGCTTTTCTGCCGTACCCTCTTTAATCACATAACCGCCTTTTTGTGCCATCGCTTTTACAAAGTCATTATAGGCGTCTTCAAATACAATGATATTGTTTTCCGTAGAACAGGAAGTAGCGTTGTCAAATGACTTTGACCGGACAATCATATCAGCCACCGCATCCATATCCGTGGTACCGTCTACGATAGAAACAACATTCCCGGTGCCTACTCCAATGGCGGGATTTCCCGAGGAGTACGCCTGTCTTACCATAGGAGTTCCTCCGGTGGCAAGAATAAAGTCCACCTGAGCCATGATCTGCTGAGAGCACTCAACCGATACGTAATCGGGGTCCACTGCCTGAACCAGGTCTTCCGGAGCATCAAAGGCTTTCAGAACGCCTCTGATCATCTGAGCAATCTCCCAATTGACGTTCTTCGCCTTTGGATGAGGTGCCAGTATAACGGCGTTTCTTGTCTTCAGCGCCATCAATGACTTTACAACAGGTGTTGCCTCACCGTTGGTAATGGGGATGATCGCACCAATTACTCCGATGGGTTTTGCATATTTTTCGATTCCGGTTGCTTCGTCCTTCTCAATCAGTCCAACTGAGATTTGTCCCTTCATCTGTGCATAAGAACCCTTTACTTTACTAAACATTTTGGCTTGCTTGTCTTTCGCAATTCCCATGCCTGATTCCTCGACAAGTTTTTCACCAAACTTTAAGGCAACCTCAGGTACGGTAAGCGCATAGGCTACAGCTTCCGTGAGCCGATCAACTTTCTCTTGGTCAAAGCCTTCCGCGATTTTTTGTGCAGCTCTTCCCTTGCTGACCAAATGCGCCACATACTCGTCATACGCTACATATTCATTGCAATTTGTCATCATGGTCTATATTCCTTTCTTGAATTGTTTGTTCCGGATGTGAATCTCCTCATGCATTTTTACACTTTTTTTCTCCGGCGGTTTAACCTTATCATGGCAGTAATTCACTGTAAAATTAAAAAAATTGATTGCCCAATAGGAAATTTTTAGGTAAAAAGATTGTTAATTATTAAACATTTTCTTGCACTTTGACGCATCTTATGATAGTTTTTTGGTATTATGGGATAGAATATAGGGTCGAAAGAGTTGGGAAAACTGTCAGAGGAGGAATTTTGATTCAATAGAAGACATGCACCGTTCTACGGTGCGGCTGAAAGGAATCAGCACTTCTTTAAATGCTGGGTACCAGAAAGAGTTATCTCAATATGAGATCTGGAGGTATTCATCATGAACATCAACCATTTGCGATACTTTGAAAAGACTTGTCAGCATATGAGCATCACAAAAGCATCTGAAGAAATCTTTGTGGCGCAGCCTACAATAACAGCAGCAATTAAGGAACTTGAAAAAGAATTTGGATTTCAACTTTTTGAGAAAGTCAACAATCAGCTGGTTCTTACAACAGATGGTCGCGTTTTTTTCCTTAAGGTACGGGAATTTCTCTCGTCCGTCGATAACTTTGAAAAGATGGCGCTGGATCTGAAAAAGAAGCCTAACGTTACGCTTCGTCTTGGCGTACCGCCAATCTTAGGAACCTTCTTATTGGGTGATATCATTCCGGGTTTCGAATTGCAGCATCCAGGAATTCACTTAGAACTTCTTGAGATACCTACACTCGATGGGCTGAAGATGGTAGATGAAGCGAAACTGGATCTTCTGATTGGGGTGCAAAGTCACCACTCTCTGTCTCTCTGCGATTCAAAATCTATTTTTATCACTGAGCTAACTGCTGCCTTCAGTCCTGAAAGTCCCTTATCAAAAGAAACTGTGATCGAAAAGTCCATGCTCGAGCACACTCCTTTTGTAATTCTTCCAAAAGGTTCTTTTCATTATTATGCCATAAAAAGCAGCTTTGAGGATTTACCACTGAGTATCATAATGCAATCGAATCAGGTCTCAACCATCCGTTACATGATCAAAAGTAAAAATGCTGCAACCATCATCTTTCAGGAGGTCTTTGAAAATGACAGCGATATTTGTTGTCGTCCGTTGGCCGAACCAATCGCAGCAGAGATTTGTGTCTTCTGGCGTAAGCATGCGTATCTCTCCAATGCCATGAAAGTCTTTATCCGTTATATTCAAAATTGTAATTTCACCTATCACAGGAAACCTCTTCTTGCTTCTAATCAAATACAGGATCCTTCGTTCCGAGCCATGCTCCGCAAATCCGTTTCCTTTTAACTTCCTCCGATTCACCAGACATACCACACCATCATAAACTGTAGCATCGGCTGACAATGTATCCAGCAAATTCGCTGCCCAAAACTCGTTTCACCTGTCAGTCGATGCTAAAGGAGGAGGTAGTTTTGCGTGCCTAAAATTTACTTAAGTCCTACAGTTCAGGACAATCATTCATATATTATTGACGGAGACGAAGAGTACTACATGAATCTGATCGTAGATGCAATGGTTCCTTATCTTCGGGAAAATGGCATCGAGTTTCAACGGTGCAATCCGGGAAATACATTGGCTCAAATCATTCAACAGTCCAATAGCGGAAATTTTGATCTGCATATTGCACTTCGGTCAAATTCCGCTCCCGAAGACCTGCAGGGGGTACTGCGCGGTCCGGACGTTTATTATCAGGCCACAAGTACCTCCGGGCGCAAAGCTGCTGGCATCATCGGTGAAAATCTTAGAGAAATTTACCCTGTACGCAAACTTATCGCAACGATACCGACTACAATTTATACAGAGTTGAAACGGACGTCATCCCCCGCTGTATTAATAAAGCTTGCATATCATGACAATTTTGAGGATGCCCAATGGATCAGAAATAACATCAATCCTATCGCCGAAAATATTGTGAAATCACTGACAGAACTATTCGATTCAGACTCCGAATAAATTCAAACTTTATGAATAAATTTATTATAGAAACGGACAGCAACATTCCGCTGCTGCCTCACTCAATGAAACGGAGGTAAAAACACTTGGCAAGTGTATATTTAAGCCCTTCTGTCGATGACCAGCAAGTGGTGGTCACCGGAGGAAATGAGGAAGAGTACATGAACATGGTTGCGGATGCCATGGTTCCCTATCTGAGAGCCAGCGGAATCGAATTTGACAGAAACGATCCCAACATGACGGTTGCTCAGATTATTGAGCAATCCAATTCAAAATACCATGATCTGCATCTGGTACTTAATATGGAGTCTGGAGTGGGAAATCTGGCAGGTTTAATGAGGGGCATCAATGTGATTCATTATACCGGCAGCCCCGGCGGGTCCATTGCAGCAAAGGTTTTTTATGATAATCTCAGGTCTATATATCCTAACCCGAATCTGGTGACGCTCTCGTCCGACAGACTGAATCCCCAGCTGAGGGATACCGATGCCGCAGCCATAATGACTGATCTTGGATACCGGGATAATTATGCGGATGTAACTTGGCTGCATGACAATTTGGATGAGATTGCAAAAACGCTTGTAATGTCAATTGCAGAATATCTCGAGGTGCCTTTTGTGGATGTGCAGGCTCCGCCAGCTGGCAGCCAGTCCATCTCTTTTTCCAGTCCACTACAGGCAAAGCTATGGTAAAAGTATTTCTTAATCCATCCAATCAGGATTATAACGATTACGTAGGCGGTGGTAACGAAGAGGAGTATATGAATCTCATTGTCGACGCCATGATTCCTTATCTTCGCGCCAGCGGAATTCAGTTTGAAAGAAGCAGTCCCTGGGAATCTCTGACAGAGGTGATTGAGCGCACGAACGAGGAACCTTTCGACTATGTTCTCTCACTTCAATCAGCTTCCGCTCCGCCGGATCTTGCAGAAATGCTCAGGGGACCTGAGGTCTATTTCTATGCCTTTAGCCATAGAGGAAGAGCTGCAGCTCAGCTGGTAGAAAGCAATCTGAAAGCAATCTATCCTCAGCCCAACCTTGTGAGCAGCATCCCCAATAAAACCTCCCGAATCCTGCGGGATGCCCCAAGACCTTCTGTACTTGTGAATGTGGGATATCATGACAACGCAACAGATGCACAGTGGATCAGAGAAAATATTGATACGATCGCACGCCAGTTGGTATTATCCATATCTGAATATTTAGGCACCCCTTTTGTTGATATTGGGGAAACAGACCTTTTCGGACGCCGCAGTCTGAATAAAATGGGAGTGTTATAGACTCCAAGACACCAGGAGGTAATGTCTATGCCCACGGTTTATCTGAATCCCTCAAACCAAAAAAATGAATTTGTAACTGGTGGTTATGAGGAATACTACATGAATTTAATCGCAGATGCGATGGTTCCATATCTTGAAGGGAGCGGAATCGAGGTGGTGCGCAGCAGACCCGGAGAAGACCTTTCTGTCAGTATCGAAGAGTCCAATGCAGGCAACTACGATCTTCATCTGGGACTCCAGACAACCACGTCACCTGAATACCTGACCGGTACCCTTCAAGGGCCCAGCTTTGTTTATTATGCTGATAATCCCAAAGGGCAGGAAGCCGCTAATATTATTGCAGAAAATCTCAGAGCAATCTATCCGCGTCCAAATCTCGTGACAACCATGCCGAGCCGGAGCATGCAGGAGCTTCGTGACACCAATGCTACTGCTGTTATTGCAGAGATTGGATACCATGACAATACCCTGGACGCCATGTGGATTCAGGATAATATCAAATCCATCGGAAGAATTCTTGCTCTCGGTGTTTCACAGTATTTCGGTCTTCCTTTTTTAAAACGAGCATAGCAACAAGAAGAACCCCAGTGAAAACGATAAAATCGCTGCAGTTAAAACAGGATATAGAAATACGTTATCGAAAAAAAACTGTTTATTTCATTCTAAAACTGTTACAATGAAACTATGGACAAGATAAATACATTATTTACGGAAACAATCGAAAATGGCAGTCTGATTAAAATCGTCTTCAGCGGACTGCGAAAAAAAACAATACCCTATCATCGGGTAACGGTTCGCCCTGTGCTGATTCAGGCAGAAGTCTTTTATCAGGTGGAATTTCAGTACAGCAACAAGGTGACTCACGAAAATCTGAATGAGGAACAGTTGCTCCCCTTCTGTAATCATCTGATTGCAGGGGAGTTTAAGCAAATCAATCTATTCTGTACCGATGGTGATTATCAGATCCTTGCAGCTAAGCCTGATAAACCGCGTATCTTAAAAAAACCGCCGTCCAAGGAGCTTTCCTCTTTGGAGCATAATAAGAAAAAGCAATACATTCTCCCGGATCATACGCCCTGTGATTTTTTGATCCGCCTTGGAGTCATGGATCAATCGGGAAATGTGATTCAGAAACATTACGCAAAGTTCCGTCAAATCAACCGGTTCCTTGAGATCGTTTCCGATGCTTTGGACAGCCTGCCGAAACAGCAAAAGCCGCTTCGGATTATCGATTTCGGCTGCGGCAAGGCCTATCTGACCTTTGCCCTTTATCATTATCTAAAAAAGCAACTTGGCAGAAATGTTGAAATAATCGGTCTGGATTTGAAAAAAGATGTAATCGATTTTTGCAGCCGCATTGCTCAGGATTTAAATTATGAAGGCCTGCAATTTCAGTTGGGTGACATCGCGGATTACACCGATGAAGAAAAGGCGGACATGGTGGTCACGCTTCATGCCTGCGATACCGCAACCGACTACGCACTGATCAAAGCGGTGGGTTGGGATGCATCGGTAATCCTTTCCGTTCCCTGTTGTCAGCATGAGCTTTTTGATCAGATGAGCAGTGAGCTTCACGCTCCGATGATGAAACACGGTATCCTGAAAGAACGATTTTGTGCAATTCTGACCGACGGTCTTCGCAGTCTGAAGCTTGAGCAGCGGGGCTATCAGGTCACATTGATTGAATTTACCAGTTTGGAACACACCTCCAAGAATATCATGATCCGCGCGATCAAAACCGGCAAACCCAAACCGGAGGCTGAAGAAGAATACCTCCGCCTAAAAGAGTATTGGAGTGTAAATCCTACCATTGATCAATTATAACTTGGAAAACCAAAACGGCGCAAAGCGCCGTTTTTGTGTTTCATTATTTAAAATCGATCTCTTACCAAGAACCGCCGCCGCCGCCGCCCATTCCGCCTCCGGAAAAGCCGCCTCCACCGGAAAAGCCTCCTCCTCCTGAGCTGCTGCCTCCCGTCGGAGCGGGAGGAATCGAAATGTTTTGCTGCATGGCACGGGTATAGTGGTTGAAAGAATTCATAAAAATCCAGGTATTGAACATCGGACTGCCATAGCCTGCGGAATACCATTCCGGAGGTGCAACCGCCAGTGATTCAAACTTTTTCGCCCATTTGTCCGTAAGACCAAAGACATAGGCATAGGGCAGGACATGATAAAAATAATCCGGCCGCTCATCTACCAATCTCTTGATGCGATCCAATTCAGCTGTTCTGATGAATTCTCTGAATCCCAAAATTCTACCCAAAAGCATGCTGCTCTTCTTGGTCCGCTGCTTCATTCTCATGGTAAAGGACAGTGAAATCAAGGATGCCAGAATAACCGACAGTCCCGGAAACAGATTCGTTAAGGTGATGAAACTGAACGCCAAGGTCACAATTCCAAAAATCACAAGACAAAGCCCTCCGGCAAAATTCATTCCGGTCAGCTTGCTCTTGGAATAGCTGTCCTTTCTGTCATAGGCTGTTATAAACAGACTGAACCCCACCACTGCAAAAAGGATCGCAGGTACTGAGGCAATCACCCAGTAGTCTTCTGCGCGACTTAGAAAGGTTCCAAAGACGATCAAGGAAAGCAGCGGCACCACCATCAGCAGGATTCCTGCAGCTCTTGCTCCAATCGAACTTTGTGTAAAGATTCGGTTTTCCTTTTTCATTGTAAAGTGTGCCTTCAGCTGCCCCTTTGTCGCTTCAAAGGTTCCGTAGAAATCCTCTTTCAAATCTTCTGGAGAAACCTGATCCCGCCCGTCAAACAATCCTCGAAACATAGTATGCTCGTAAGTTCTCGCGTCTTCCGGAAGCTCTTTCAGTTTCATCAGCGTGAAGCTCTTGTCTTTCTTTTCTTCGATCCTTAAAAATCCGCTGTTGGCCCAGTAAATGATCAGTGATACTACGTCTTTGGTATCCACTACTCCATCGATAATATATCCTGTTTCAGCAGGAGTAATCCCTTCCGGAGCATAAAATTCCACCGTTCGGATGATCTGTGGATCTCTCCCAAACAGGAACCAGAGCAAGAAGCTGAGCAGCGGCGAAATGATGATCAGCGCCATCATCACCCATTTCATCCATTCCATGGAGAGCTCCCCGACAAAGTAACCTTCGGGGAGAAGCATGTTCAGCGTTACCCCCTCTCCCGTCTCAAGAATCCGGGTGGTATCAGCCGTAATCTCAGTTCCCTGAACAGACCATCTTACTGCTTCCATATCCGTCCAGCCGTAAGCACCCGCTATAAACTCTGCTTTTTTCGAATCAAAGGGCTTTGGCATGGAAATGGTTATATTGGAAGCTTCTATGGGTGTCGTCCATCCCTGCGGAAGCACATTCCAGTAAAAGCTGTCAAACGCAGTATTTTCGTCATCATAAAGCGTACAGCGATAGGAAATTTTATATTCCTGATCCCCACTTACATAAACATCACCACTGCCGATTTGAATCACAAGATTCCCATTTTCCCGAGAGGTTTGGAAGGAATATCCATCCACCTTCACATCGGAAATTCTAAGCCGATATTTCTCCTGCACCTCGGTACCGTTTATCTCTCTTGTGGTAATTCCCTGATATGGTATATATCGATAGATACCATGCCTAGCTTCATTGAAATGAACCTTGATGGTTTCGGTCACCGTAAAGGAATTGTTTTCTGCCAGTACCAGATTGACATCAAAGCGGTTGGTGTCAAAGGCTTCCGCTTGAGCAAATACAGTGCTTCCAAAAAACAGTACTGCCATCAACAGAAGTCCCATAATTAATCTACTTCGTTTCAATGAAGTGCTCATCAGAATTGAACCTTTACGTTTTCCCGCTGTGTCTGATCCGCCACTTCAAACATGGTTTTTCTTCTAAATTGGAAGATTCCTGCTATGATATTGCTGGGAAAGGATTCCACTTTCGTATTGAATTCTTTCACCACAGCATTGTAGTATTTTCTGGCATTGGCGATTTCATCCTCAATCCGTTGGAGCTGAGATTGCAGATCCATAAAATTCGTATTCGCCTTCAAATCCGGATAAGCTTCCGCAATGGCAAAGAGGCTTTTCAAGGTACTCTGCAGCATATTCTCTCCCTGAATTTTCCCCTCGATGGTTCTTGCGTCTGCCGCCATGTTTCTGGCCTGCACCACCTTTTCCAGTGTGCTAGCCTCATGCTTTGCATATCCTTTCACTGTTTCAACCAGATTTGGTATGAGATCATACCGTTTCTTTAAATAAACATCCATGGTGGAAAATGCCTCCTCCACCATATTGCGCAGACGGACAAAGCCATTGTACGCAGAAATTGCCCAAATTGCTGCCAGTGCGATAACCGCAATCACAATCAGTAATACTATTCCAGTTCCCATATTTATCCCCTCCTAATTTTGATCTTTATATTATATCCCAAAAACTTGCTCTCAGCCAGCTCCTAATTGATTATCTTCCTCTGGCTTTGTATAAATATCACTAATGCCAGCTCTTTTATTAGATAAATAATGCTCAATAGATTTAGAGGTTATTAAGACAACAGCAAATCCAACATATAATAATGACATAATTATCAATAGGATAGCAAATGTGCTTGCACCGAGTAACGCTATGCTGCGAATGACTCCAAATACGCCACCAACTAAAAAAAGTATTATTGTTAACGTCTTGGCCCATTCCCGACCTTTGTAAAGGAATACAAAGATAACACATTCGAGAGATAATCTAATTGTTCCACTTGTTAATTGGCTAATCAGTCTCACTGTGTCGTTATTAGAAGCATATATGAACGAACACTCCACCGTTGTTATAATAGAAGTAAAAATAAATATTGAGATCAAGCTAATGATTATTTTCTTTCCTTTTTTTAAAGGATCCATATTGCTTAACCTTTCACGTTGATATGAGAAAAAAGTATTAACAGATTTTGATTTTATTAATATAATACCGCTAATGATAAATACTAAGCCAAACGCCAAAGTCATAAGGAAATCCAACGGTGATCCTATTAGAGTAATCCCTGTGAGAACGGATAATACTCCGCCAATTAGAAGAAGTATTGCAGTTAACACTTTAGCCCATCTGTGACCTATGTAAAGGAAATAAAGTAATAAGCATTCTAAGATCAGTCTTATCATAATCGTAAGAACATTTTCGTTGCCGCCAGAGTACATAAGAAAAACGCTAAGAGAGCTAATAATATCAAGTAAGATTACTACAGCAATAATAGTAATTGTAATACTTTTCCCATTTTTGACTAAATCCATAAACAAAATCCTCCTATAAAATCATTTTAACATCAACCGTTCCTATAAATATGCAACGTTCAAATATTTTCATTAATACGAAACTGAAATCTATCGTTCAATTATTAATCCGTTATTGACTACTTTCCAGGTTCCTCCAGACCCATGATATGTTTCAACGTACAAAGAAAATCTTTGTTTACATTTACTACATTCAAACAAATGATATGGAACGTCATCCGCGAAGATGCCTTCTCTATTAATTTTGTTAAAGTCGCAATTTCCTTCCACCATTACCAATATGCCTTCAGACATAAACCGATTTATTTGTTCAACAATATCAAAGTATTGATACGGATGTTCTATATTAACACTCACTAATAAACTATCACATACAAAGCACATATTTACCTTAGTTTTAACTAATATAGCTAGTTTTTTACTCCACTAATTATTTTTCTTATGCCGTTTATAATCATCACCGAGCTGAATGCTCCGAAACCAAGCATCTGAATAAACCGAAGGACATATTCTATCGGCAAAAGATTCTCATCGTTTTTGAACTCATTAATAATTATAAAAACAAAAGGGATCATCGTCATGAGGCCAATCCCTATTAAAAAGAATCCAACTATCTTAGTTCTTCCTGAATTCAATAAATTCCCTGGCACTTTACCCCCCAAATAATGACCTGGGTTGTACTGATTATCTTGCCATTCTTCGAAATCTTCAATATGTTGGTCATTATTCTTCTTTTCTGTTTTCATCTAGTACCCCTCATATCTCGAATCAATTTTAAAACTAAATGAAGCTTAGGCTGGCAGGTCCTAGTTACCTGAGATTGCTATAATGCGAAGTTCCCCGCTTTGGAAGATTCTTTATTATCAGTACGTGTTCGTTCATTATAGCCATTACTTAACGATTGCGATTACAATATTAACAATTGTAGACAAGAGCATTATTGCAGTCATAATCGTAATCCATATTGTAAGACGAATCATCAGCTTGTTTGATTTTTCATTTCTGCGTCTAGCAATTTCCTCAGTATAATAATTTGATCCAACACATGTACTTTCGGCTATCTTGTCGTACTGACGAATCAATTCATCATTGGGTAGTTCTGTTAATGCTTTATAATTCATACTCATATCATACCTCTAAATTATAATCACATATGTGTTCTTTACTCACGAGCTTTCCGAGCAGCCATTTCCCTTTCAGGCTTATATGTATTACAAATAAAATGGTATACATTAAAATAAGACTCTTCTCTTTCGGGATTCTCGTGCTTGCTTATAATAACATCATTCATGCCGGGAATTGGGGTTGGCGCACCTATAATTTTAAATTTTCCTTCAATGTTTAATGAATATAAAATGTCAAGTCGTCTTTTTATTACTGTACTCAATCGGGTTTTTTTATTAAAAATAATTGTAAAGCCAAAAATATAGTTGTTATCCAGATAACCAATTAGCTGTTGAAATGATTTTTCAAATTTTCCCCACTCCTTATTTTCACCGACAAAAAGTTTCTCATATATATCATCATCAATCCTATAACCATAAAAATCTAGTTCCCCGGTGCCTTTTTCCGCATAGCCGGCCAATTCTTCTCTTTGAATCTCTATTCCCTGATGATGAAATAGCATATACAGTGCTGTTTGGATTTGATTGCTTAGCTCCACTTCTGACAATTTAGCGATTTCCTTTGGTCGATTTTCTAATAGAGTTAATACATTATAAATTTGTTTAACAATAAACATTTCAATGCTTTCTTGTGGGATTGCTGATCTTATTCCTTTGCTTTTATACCTACTATATTCTCGGCTTATATCATCAGGCATTAAATCTATATAATCATCTAAATCAATATGAAAGAAATTTTCAATAATCCACGGCGACCGTTTATAAATTTCCCATATTTCAGCTACATATAAAAAGTCCCAGTCATCAAATAAATAACCTATATACCCTTCAATATCATTGATATACTTCGCCCAAAATTCATCGTCCTCAGTTTTTATTTCATTATCGTCAACTTCTTGATCCATTTCAATATCTGTAACATCTAACCACCATTGTATTAAATGATACAATGCATATTCATATAATGGTTCTAAGGAATCCCTTCTGAAATCATCTTTTGACATCTCGTATAATTCTGTTACTATTTCTTTGCATCTCTCTGGATGTTTTCGTAAATAAAATTCCGGAAATATCTCTTGAAGAAATGTCTCCCAATCGAGCCCATCACAAGAAGCAATAAATAGGTCAATGATATAATAGATATTTAAATTGATTTTCCTCATTATATTTGTGGATATAAGATAATTTATTGGTATCATATTCCATCTCCTTTAAAGTTAATGATCTCTCAAGGATATCAGAAATTAGCAAGTATTAATTTGACTTCTTGAATAGTAAGAGCACCATCATTTTCGTTATGCTTCCTAAACCAAATGTCAGACAATATTCTATTGCAAAAGCCAACACATTCTAAATTGCTCTTCATCTCTACACAAATACTATTTAGTTCTGCAACAACAGTATCGAAATCAATCATACTGCACAATGTATATGCTTTTGTTAAGCTACCATATAATGATCCAAAATCTTTATCTTTAAAACCTGGTCTAAAAAAAATCTTAACAAGTATGTTCAGTTGTTTAAGCAGGGCAGGATCACTTATGAGACCGATTGCATCAGTGCAATCTTCCACTATGCTATCATCAGATGGGGTTGCATTTGTTTTATCAGCTATAGCTATATATTGGCACAAACCAAACTCACTATTAAGCATAATTAAGTATCTAAGACAACGATTGTTTGGCTGTTTCCGATAACGTTTCTCTAGTTCGGTAGTATGCGTCATATCTCTGTTTTTCCAAACTTTTTCGCTGAAATCATAAAGAAGATCATCTTCGAGATCTGATAGCATATTTTGACAAATATATGCCTCGCCATGAACAGTCAGAAGATAGTCAAGCGCGAAACGTTTTAACCATACATTATTATCAAAACATACTTCTTTTGCAATATCTGCCACACTATAAATTCTATTATCTTTGCAGTATTCCAAATGGTCTGCCAAAACATCACCTCGCGCTAATTTTGATATTACATTTGCTTCAACGCGTTTGCTAACAAGATGTCGTGAAATCCCATTACAAAGAAGTTCATATTTTTGTATATTGTTACCTTTATCATTGAAAACAGATGATGGGAGAGCTAACATATCTAACTTTGTCTCATTTGGAATTTCAAAATGATACTTCGAGAAAGCAAATGAAACAAAGCGTGCTTTCAAACTAACTATATATCCATTTCCGCGGTAAGTTACTGCTGTATTAAAATCAATTTCTTGAATTAAGTCAAGGCATCTATTCTCGATATGCTTTAATTGCTCCTGATTGGGGTTTAGCCAATCATGTTTTTTTAGACAATCCATAATATTTAATGCAGAATAGTCTTGCCATGAAATTAAATCAAAAAAAGAACTTGCTAGTTCATCGCTCTCGCCATAGTGCAAGATAGCAGACCATAGGTATCGTGGGGCTCCTGTTGGTCTTTCATCATTATAAGGGTATTCACCCTTTCTCAATTGATTTATCGTCAAATTCTCACCACCACAAGAAGTAAGTAATTCATTGAGTAATAATTCACTTTGGCCCTGGTCAAATAATGTTTCAAAGAATTCCTGGACACTTGATCTCCTTATGGCCTCATAATTAATTGTCTTTTTTTCCGGAATTGAAAATCCACATTTGTTATAAACCAATTCGGCGTATTCAGCAAATTTTTCTTTTGACATTGCAACGCACTGTATTACTTTAATAAACTGTTTGTCATCCACTAATTTTCCGTCTTTGTATTGATTCGCTAAGTAGTCTATGCTATCAATATCGTTATCAAATAGCTCATCTATGCAGCGCCATGTAATCTCCGAATTTTCTCCTTCACTGAAGATATAATTTATTAGCTCAATCTTCATGTTTGTATTTTCAAAGAAATGGATTACAGATTTACATTGATTCCATTTAAAATGTTGCGCAGCGTCTTGAAAGCATTTCACCATAAATGAAAACAACTCTATTATTCCTTGTTTATAAAGATTTGCCGCAGTTTCACAAAGCGTCTCGAAAACCTTTTCTAATTCAAAGAAAGGATCTTCTTCTTTCTTTGTTTGAAACCATGCTAGAGCTTTCTCAACACTTTCAACTTGCGACAAACGCTTTAATCCTTCTGTTAGTTCATATGATTCATTTCCAATTCGTTCACCACTTCTGTCGTGACAAATATATTCAATACCACTGAGCAGGAAATCAACGTGCTTATCCACACCATTTATGCTGATTAGATACTCATACATACCGAGCCGTATATAGTCATCTTGCGTATTTGAAAACAATTGTATCAGCTCATCAGTAACTTCATCATTGTCTAAATGCAAAACAGCCAAAGATACAATCACCATGCGGCACTCATGTCCTCTGATTGATTGATTTTTGCAGCTCTTAAGTAGTAAATCCCTTACTTGTGTTTCCATTCCAAACAAATCTTTGAATTCCTGAAGTAGCATCAATGCAGTATATTGTGAACGGAAATGAACTGGATGGAGTATTTTCTCCAGTAAGAACGATAACGATTCTTTACTAGCTGCAAATCTAGCTAGCTCTTCCTCATTGCAAAGAGGATCATGAAACCATATATTTTTTGTTTCATAATTATTAAAGATGTTAATAAAAATGCGATATCGCGTATCTTCATCAATACGATCTTTTTCAAATTTCACTAGCGCATTTGGATTATATTCTGCCAGCCAATTAAGAATATCATTTGTCTGACGCGTAGAGGCAAGATAAGAAAGCGTATTTACCCAGTTTTCTTTAATGACATTATCCTTATAGGCAATATATCCAACTATATCTTCGAGCTTCATAGTATTCAATAACTGTGCAGACAGGTATTCCCTAAAATTATTGTGAATGAATTTCCATCCATCTTTTACTTTTGTTAAAATTCCGCAGTATTTAGCCAATTTTTGTTTTTCATAAGAGAAAATAGCCTGATAATCATTCTCATCATTCAACAACACTTTTTGCATCAGTTGCATTGCAAATGCAATTTCTTGAAGCACTTGTTTTATCTCATGCTTTCGCTCTTCTATTGAAGAATCGCCAATATCTTTAAATTTACTATCGTCTCTTTCAAGCTGCAAATCCAATAGCCGATTCATTAATTCTGAACGGCGTGGCAACAAACCATCTGTTTTATATATTCTTATCATATGTGTCAAATAAAAAGGTATCTCAGCCAAATCTATTAGACTGTTTCCTACGGCATCTTTCATAAACGTCTCTGGTTCAACGGACATAGAACTAATAAAATTCTTTATATCATCCCTCGTTAGTTTGCATAAATCGAATATATCAAAGTCGGATAAAGTTCTTGATTTATCATCCAGCTCAATTTTACAAAAATTGCTCCTCGCTGAAATAAGTATGTGTACACTTTGATTTTCAGTCATGTAGGCTTTTAACTTACGCTCAAATTTCAATCGGAGCTGCTTATTTAATTCATCATATCCATCAAAGATAATTAGCAGATTTCCCGAATAAAGATTTTTATGGGAATGCGGCAATAGTCCGACAATGTCCTCACCATCATAGTCTTCTAATAATATTAATACAGGGTAATACATTGAACTCCGAAGGCTCAACTCGAGCGCCAGTTGTTGCAGTTCGAGAGATTTTCCCATCCCAGCATCAGATAGAAGCAGTACTCTCTTCCTTCTGCTACAGGCATCCAAAAGTGTACAAAAGCTATCTTTAGCGAAATACTGTTCCCATTGGTCTCCTACTGCAACAGAATGAGGTAATACTAATCGCCGAATATATGCATCCACAGCTGGATATTGTAATTTCTCAACACTAAATGGATCTGCATATGTTTCGCTCTTTTCAGGGTAGAACGGTGTTGGTACATATCGCTCACGATCTCCAATGTATATCATCTGTTCGATATGGGTAATTTCACCATTATGAATCTGAATTACATTAAACTGGTTATTTGTGTTCTCCATATCCTTGATGTTTTTCATTAGAGATCCACAACCAATTAAAGGGATTTCCCCGCTCATTAAGTATCTTCTACCTGCATGTGTATGTGAATGGAACACAAACCTAATTCCAGCCTCAATAAGTTTTTGTTCGCCTGTTGAGCTGTGCTCAAGGTCAGAATGATTGCTTTCATCCTCCACTATAAAACTATGATGTAGTAACAGAACATTTTGGAGTTCAGAACGTATACAGTTTATAACACTGTTCCAGTCGATACGTCCCTGCTGGTCAAAGATTAGGTGAGACAGAGAATTGGTGTATATGAAATTCACTCCGTTATGTATATTTGAAAATGAATTACTTTTTGAGTAATGCCAATTATTCTTCTGATATTTTAAAATAAACTCATCAAAGTCATTCAATGATTCATTACAGATATCATGATTTCCGGGCAAAAATTCGAAACTGTAATGATAGCTATCTAGCCTATTTTGCATATAATCAAATATTTTTTCAGCATTTTTAAATGCTGTTGGTTCACCGCAATCGATTATATCGCCTAAAACAACTATAGCAAAGAGTTCATCAATCGGCTGAGTCGTGCGAATGAACTCGCATAATTTTTCAATTTTCTCTTGGCCTCGCGGAATATCACAATCAACTCCAATATGTAAGTCCGCAATTTGGTATATTCTCACTTCATCTACCTCAATCCACACCTGCTGTCATGATTTTTTATTCGCAGTTAACTTTCTTGTTTAAACTTCTGATTATAGCCAAAACACACCCGCTCCACTCTATCCCCACCATCAAAATCCTAATTACATAATAATTCCATCCCCACCAAAGTTCAACAAGAAATCCGATTTTTTTCATGCAAAAAGCGGCAAATGCCTTTGCC
This sequence comes from Clostridiales bacterium, assembly GCA_015243575.1. Lineage (NCBI taxonomy): Bacteria > Bacillati > Bacillota > Clostridia > Peptostreptococcales > Anaerovoracaceae > Anoxybacterium > Anoxybacterium hadale. The sequence continues at coordinate 520,924 of CP042469.1, read as the reverse complement.
GCTCTGAATACCAAACCTTTGATCCATGTATCAGTTCAAAAGTAAACGATGTTAAACAGTCTGGAAAGCGTTGATTCTTTCCTAGACTTTCTTTTCCATAATATTTTGAAGTAAAATCTGATAATCCTTGGGACAAGCGCAATCAGCGATTGCTGAGCGCCAGCACGATCCCGATTACAACCACTACGACCAAGGCTCCCCCGACCCCTAGTAACAACACCATTGACATATCTCTTTCTCCTTCCTTTTGATCTGTATATTATAACAAATTATTATCACATAAATTTATACGGAACAGCCTTTTATACCGTTCAGAACCGATCCTTACTTTGGAATTCCATAGGTTCAATCCTGCTGCGGAAGCTCCCAACTGATTTCATCCTCACCTATTTTAGAAAGAAACTCATTTGCTTTTGAGAAATGTCTGCACCCAAAAAAGCCGTTATGTGCCGAAAGTGGGCTTGGATGGGCTGCAGTCAAAATCAGATGTTGCTTTCCTGTGATCAGCGCCGCCTTAGATTTTGCATTGGCACCCCAAAGAAGAAAGACCATGGGCTTTTCTCTTTGATTCAGCAGCTCAATCACTCGATCCGTAAACTGCTCCCAACCTTTTCCCTTATGGGAATTCGCCTGCCCCATCCGCACTGTGAGAACGGTGTTGAGCAGCAGAACGCCCTGCTTTGCCCAATCCTCAAGGTAACCATGATTCGGCGTTTTTACGCCCAAGTCCCGTTCCAGTTCCTTAAAAATATTTACCAGCGAAGGTGGCTTTGGAACTCCTTTTTTCACTGAAAAGCAAAGGCCGTGTGCCTGATTCGGCTCATGATAGGGGTCCTGACCCAGGATCACTGCTTTCACATTATCGTATGCCGTATATTTCATAGCGTTGAAAATATCATACATCGAAGGAAAAACCGTCTTCGACTTATATTCACTGACCAGAAACTTTCGCAATTCCTGATAGTACTCCTTATCAAATTCACCTTCAAGGACATTGTCCCATTCATTTCCTATCGTAACCATCGTATTCTTCCTCTTCATTTTTCCAATGCATTGACGCATGTTCTTCTTCTATAATATAACAAAACAGGCATTCAAACAAGGCACACCGTCGATTAATAGCTTTTTATGGTATAACAATCGCATCAATCCCGCAATTGCGACTGTTATACGGATCGAATGCCCTGCGAGAATTTCGAATTTTTAAACTGTATCTTCGAAAACGCAGATGGCGATATACCACAAAAATCTATACTTTTTGTGGTATAATAACAGCATGAGTATCATTTGTCTTTCGGAGGATGCACAGGATGCATTAAAACATTATATACGGCTGAAAGGGCACCAGATTGTTGAAATCAAACGGACCACCGCAGTTTACGAGGCGGTTTCCGCTCACAGCGATCTCTACCTTTGCCGAATCAAGAACGAACGAATCCTCTCCCCTGAGCAGCATGCACTGATTGGCAGTATGCTCAGGGAAAGGGTTGTTTCCTATACCATTGGCAGTCCCCTGAAAGGTTCCGGCTATCCTGACAATATCGCTTACAATGCTGCCTGGGCAGGTTCTTATTTGATTCATAATTTAAAGTATACGGATCCATCCATCTTAAAAAAAGCTGAGGAGCTTGGACTGGAAACGATCCATGTAAAGCAAGGCTATACGAAATGCAGTCTGGTTGTTGTCGATGAACAATCTCTGATCACATCTGATCAAGGCATTGCAGGCAGTCTGACCCAATACCCTCTGGATGTCCTTCTCATATCCGGCGGTCACGTAAGACTCAAGGGCTTTGCCTACGGCTTCCTTGGCGGTGCCTCCGGAAGAGTCGATGACGAAATCCTCTTCAATGGGGATCTCTCCGCTCACCCTGATTTTGAAAAAATTACAGCGTTTATAAAATCGAAAGGACTTAACCCGGTATTTTTCAAGGATTATGAACTTGAGGATATCGGTTCAATCATACAATTGTAACGGAATACCATTAAGAGAAAAATCATTCTTTAGAATCTATTATGAATTAGAATCTATTACGAAATCAGAAACTATTAGGAAAGAGGAAATCCAATGAAGTCCCATGCCATCATCCCAATATTCATTCCCCATCTGGGCTGTCCCAACGATTGCATCTTCTGCAATCAGAAAAAAATAACAGCCCAAACATCACCGGTAACCCTTGAAGATATGAAGGCCACAGCGGAGCGATACCTCTCCACGCTCTCCTCTTCCGAGGTTGAGACCATAGAAATGGCATTCTACGGGGGAAGCTTTACGGGCATCCCTATGGAGCTTCAACAGGAATATCTGGCGGTCGCAAAAGATTATAAAGACCGTGGCCTGATCCAAAAAATTCATCTTTCCACCCGTCCCGATTATATCAATGAAGAAATTCTGGAGAATCTGAAGAAATACGACGTAGATATTATAGAGCTTGGGGTTCAATCCCTTGACGAAGAGGTTCTACGACTCTCAAACAGAGGGCATGACAGGGAATGTGTTTTCAAAGCCTCAGAATTGATTCAATCCTATGGTTTTACCCTTGGACTCCAGCTCATGATCGGACTTCCCGGTGATACCCATGAAAAATCGGTGAAGTCAGCGCGAGAAGTGGTAGAAATCGGACCTTCCATCGCCAGACTCTATCCCACAGTAATCATCAGAGATACGGATCTGTATGAGCTGTACCAGACAGGAAAGTATCAGCCGCTCACCATTGAAGCGGCAGTGTACACCACAAAGGAAATGTATCTCATTCTCACGAAAGCTGGCATCAACGTCATTCGCATCGGTTTAAAAAGCACGGACCTCATCAGCGAGAACGGTGCGGTCATCGGTGGTTACCACCCAGCATTCCGCCAGCTGGTGGAGTCGGAAATTGCAAAGGATCAGATGGAAGCACAGCTGACTGCCTGTCTTTCAAGTTATCAATGTAATGAGCAGGGCAGCACGCAAGACAGCTTGCAAGGCAGTTACCGGTTTTACAGCAGCGGGCCATCCTTTTCCAATATGGTCGGTAACGGAAAGTCCAACCGGTTGTATTTTGAAAAAAAATATCCACATGTAAGGATTTCCTTCCATGTGGATCATTCACTGCCTGATGGCGTCTTTGTTCTGGAGAAACGCTGATCTTAAACTAATTTTTTAAGCTATGGAGCGGTGCGGGTATCCGCCCGCCTCTGTTTATCATCTTTGCCGGAGAGGTTTTGTTAATCTTCATAACAGGACCCTGTCCCAGCAATCCGCCGAATTCAAGCTCTTCACCCTCATTCTTTCCGATGGCTGGTATGACTCTCACCGCAGTTGTCTTGAAATTCACCATTCCGATAGCCGCTTCATCAGCGATGATGGCGGAAATGATTTCTGCTGGGGTATCTCCCGGGATTACGATCATGTCAAGACCTACGGAGCAAACCGCGGTCATGGCTTCCAGCTTCTCTATGGTCAGCACTCCGCTTCTTGCCGCATCAATCATGCCCGCATCCTCTGAAACCGGTATGAATGCACCGGAAAGGCCGCCGACATTGGAGGACGCCATGACACCGCCCTTCTTCACAGCATCGTTGAGCATGGCAAGTGCAGCAGTCGTTCCATGAGCACCGCACATATCAAGGCCGATCTCTTCCAGAATATGCGCAACAGAGTCACCGATGGCTGGCGTAGGCGCAAGGGACAGATCTACAATACCAAAGGGGACACCGAGACGTTTGGAAGCTTCACTGCCCACCAACTGGCCCATTCTTGTTATTTTAAAGGCTGTTTTTTTGATGATATCCGCCACTTGCGTCAAATCCAGATCATCTCCGGCTTTTGCAAGAGCCGCGCGGACCACCCCAGGCCCCGATACACCCACATTAATCACACAGTCCGGTTCTCCCGGTCCGTGAAAGGCTCCCGCCATGAACGGGTTATCCTCGGGCGCATTACAGAACACAACCAACTTGGCGGCCCCGATACACTGACGATCTGCGGTAAGCTCCGCAGCTTCCCTGACAACCTTTCCCATTGTTCTGACAGCGTCCATATTGATACCTGACTTGGAGGTACCGATATTCACAGAAGAACAGACAAATTCCGTCTCAGAGAGTGCTCTGGGAATCGCTTCAATCAGTTCCTTGTCTCCCGGCGAAAAGCCCTTGTGCACCAAGGCGGAAAATCCACCGATAAAATTGACACCAACATCCTTCGCCACCCGATCTAAGGTCAAAGCATACTTGAGCGGATCACCGCCTGATGCTCCCACCAGCATTGCAATGGGCGTTACGGAAATTCTTTTATTGATAATGGGGATTCCGTATTTCTGTTCAATATCACAGCCCGTTTTGACCAGATCCTTCGCGCATCTGTAAATCTTTTCATAAACCTTCTCACAGGACCGATCAATATCGCTGTCACAGCAATCCAACAAGGAAATTCCCATCGTTATTGTTCTGATATCCAAATTTTCATCTTGTATCATGGTGATGGTTTCCACGATATCGCTCATATTAAGCATATATTTTTACCTCCGGCTTTTTTCTTCCGTATCTTTCGACAAGCACGCTTCCTTCCGGAGCTGCTTCCCGCTTTGATTTGAATCCCTTAAATTCGGTGCATAGAATTGAAAATATCCTCGTGCATGATGTGAATCGTCATGCCTGGCACGTTGTTTCTCATGCGCTCGTTCAGTTCTCCTATTTCACAGTTCATCTTTTCGATGTCAACCAGCATGACCATGCAGAAAAACTCCTGCAGCACAGATTGAGTCACTTCAATCACATTGGCGTTTGCTTCTGCGCAAGTCGTACTTACCTTTGCTAATATTCCAACCATATCTTTACCGATAACAGTGATTACTGCTCTCATTTTTTTATTCCTCCGTCCATCAAACTATAAATTTTTTCTATAAGAATTATATTATTTTATCATAACCATAGAGAAAAATACAGCTAATATATTGTCCCATGCCAATTATAAATTTCCTTCTTATGTTCCTCCGGTCTTATTTAATCCTATGCCTTTAATGAAAGGAGCTCAAAGGGTTATTGATTCGTTTTCTAACCTTGTGCAATGACTTTAAAAAGCATATAATAACAGAAAAAAAGAAAGATGATATTTCATATTGCTTTCATTTGTTTCAACCAAAACAAAACGGGAATAATGAATTCGAAGGATGAATGAGCCTTATTGCTCACATGATATCCCCGAGTACAAAACAGATTTCATCAGTATTTATCATATTGAAAACGAGGTATAACAATGAATAATGAAAAGAAAATGAACGAGATGCTGAACAAAAAGGTCTGGGCAGTTATCGGTGCCACACCCAATACAGAGAAAACCGCAAACCGAATCTATCATACGCTGAAAAAATATGGATATGAGACCTATGCGGTTAATCCCAACTACTCAGAAATGGAAGATGGGACAAAATGTTACGCCTGCCTTGAGGATCTTCCAAAGGTACCTGACTGTATCGATTTTGTAATTCCACCTTCGGTTACGCTGAAGAGTCTGGAAGAGATGGATCCGGAAACCTATCCCAACATTTGGCTCCAGCCTGGAACCTACGATAAAGAGATCGTATCCTTTGCAGAGTCTAAGGGCTTCAAGGTTGTCCATGAAGGCGCCTGTGCCATGGCTGCAGTGCGGCTCAGATAACAGCTCTAATGGGAACAATAAAGGTTATCTCTTCACAAGCAGCGAAGAAATAACCCCATACATATGACATTCTGTCCTCAAACAACAACTCCTTTGATTTGATTCCATCCCTCAAAGGAGTTGTTATTTTATTTGTCATTAGACTATATTATAGAACACCGATGCTTATCCTCGTCCTGCAATTTAAAGCTCTGTATTCTTCTTACTGTGGGACGTATAAATCAAAATCGCATCCCGGAGAAATTCTGCTGTACCAGGCTGCTCCTTGTCATAATATGCACGGAAGCGTTCATCCTCTACGTACATATTTGCCAGGCCAGCATGGGCCTCCGCAGAATATTGATCCCAGTACAGGCAAAGCCATTTGCGGTGAAGGTTTGCTGCCTTCTGGGCCCCCTCACTGCCAGGATCCCCTAACTGCATAGCAGATGCCAGTGTCATTCGAAGTTCTTCCTCCAACCGAACGGTTTTGTCATATTCCTCCTGAGACATATTTAACACTTTTTGATTCGATTTCATTACCGCTTCCTCACCATATTTCTCTCTTACCTCCTTTCCAAACTTTTTATCATTATTTTCCACTAAGCTTTTTTTAAAGCCTTCAAATTTTTCTTTATCGCTCATAGTCATTCTCCCTTCAGCAGTGGCGATTGACTTATCGATGTTTTCAATCAATCGTTCCAGTTGCTCTCTTTTTTCAAGAAGTCTGCTTCGATGGTTTCTCAAAGCATCAGCACTGTCAAATCCGGGGGATTTTAGGATTTTCTTTATGGTATCAAGATCTACATCCAGTTCGCGGTAAAACAAAATCTGCTGTAAGGTCTCCACTTCTTTTTTGCCATAGATCCGATATCCTGACGAATTGATTCTAGCCGGCTTAAGAATTCCAATTTCATCATAATATCGCAATGTTCTCCCACTGATTCCAGCCAGTGCCGCAAGTCTTTGAACCGTATATTCCACACGACCACCTCCTGTTCTTCTCTATTTATAAGACAATATCTTCTCCTCGATTGCCAGAAATATGATTCTCTCAATTGAGGTTAGTTTTATCATAAACCTTTCCGCTGCGTTAAGGTCAACTCTTTTTTTCGTAATTTATTGGGAAATTTTTTCACAATATTCAGCCAATGAGTGATTAATAATTTTCAATTCTGACAATTATTAATCATTTTTGAAAACCAAGATACGGTACAGCACCTTTCTTGAGCAACAAAATGGCCATTTCTGATAGGATCCAATCCCATTTTCATTCTACTAAAACTGGCATAATTTTTGCTATTGTCTAATTCGTTAAGTATTATTATAATTTTCTTAATTTTATTAATTTGCTGAATTTTAGAAATCTTGTTAGGAGGAATCATTCATGACTGAAAAAAATCTTACTGATAGCGGTGCCGAAGAACGTACCCTGCAGCGCGGCATTCTGCCTTGGCATGTATCATTGATTGCCATTGGCGGAATTATCGGTTCCTGTTACTTCTTGGGACTTGGCCTGACGTTCTCTGAAATGGGACCCGGTGCTGTGCTGATCGCATACATAATTGCCGGTATTACCATCTATGGTGTCATGCAGTCTTTCGCAGAATTGCTTGTAAATATACCAAGAAGAGGCTCCTTCGTCTCTTACTCAAGAGAATTTATGGGAGATACTGCTGCAACGGGTATCGCCTGGGCATACTGGACCAACTGGGTGGCTTATGTGCCTTCCGAAGCTCTGGCTTGTGCGGTCTTTATGAATTATTTCATTACGCTTCCTTTTGAAAACCCGGCATGGAGTACCTTTGTCTGGGGGATCGTTGCATTATTCCTGCTAACTCTTGTGAATGTATATCACGTGAAATGGTTTGGCCATATCGAGTCAATTATGGCAATTATAAAAGTATTGGCAATCATCGTATTCACAATCTGTGCAGCCGGAATCTTCATGGGTGTCATCGGCGGCAACCTGCATCCATTCACCGAAAGCGGAGGGTTCATCGGTTCACAGATCATTCTTTCCGGAGACGGCTCTACATTTGAAAAACTGTTCCCGGCAGGTACGTTCATCATCATCACCTACATGATCTGGACTCTTGTCAATTTCCAGGGATCCGAAATCGTAGGACTATCCGCGGCAGAAACTCAGAGCCCCGAAGTCAATGTACCGCTTGCCTGTAAAAGGGTTGCACTCCGTATCATATTGATCTACGTAATCCCCGTTTTTTCCCTAACGCTTATTGTACCCTATGCGGAAGCTGGTCTTGACGAATCCATCTTCGCATACACCCTTGGTGCATACGGCCTGAAATGGGCTGCCGGACTCTTTACAATTACCACCTTGATTGCAGCATTCAGCTGTGCTAACTCAGGATTATACGGAACGGTACGCGCACTTTACGGGCTCTCCGTTGAAGGGATGGCACCAAAATTCCTCTCTAATTTAAATAAGTTTAATACACCTCAAAATGCTACGATTTTTACCATCGTCCCCATGTGGATCGTATTCCTTCTCGGCTTCGCATCGGATGAGCTGGGACTTTGGGGAGATGCGGGCCTTCCGCTTTACGCAAATCTGCTTGGAATCTCCGGATTCACTGGTACTCTTTGCTGGGTTGCAATCTGCTGGTCGCAGATCGTATTTCGTAAAAAGCTCAAGGAAAGAGGCTATGATCCAAACGAGGTTCTAACTGTAAAAGCAAAGTGGTATCCCGGGCTGGCGTATTTCTGTAATGTGATCATGATCGGAGCAATGATCCTTCTGGTCTTCGAGGATGGAGGCATGCCTGTATTTGTTATTTCCGTCATCGCCACCTTTGTACCAATCGTGATCTATGTGATCCAGAAGAAACGCGGTAAGATCAGAAAAAATATCACCTATGGTTCTGACGAAATTACATTCGATGAAAAATACCCTGTCAGAAAGTAATTGAAGCAGATAAACTGGCACCGCTGGTTCATTAATCATTTATTAGAGACTGAGAAGAGCAGAGAAATCTGCTCTTCTCTATTTGTTCTAACCCTTTCATATTTTATAGAAACTCTCTGATCCTTTCGTTTCAGCAACCGGGTTAATTTTAACTAACTCCATTCGTTTATCCGAATCATAACAGGGTAAAAATTTAATAGTTGTGCCTTTGTCAAATGTTTAATCGTAGGAGAAAAGACAGCAACACAATCATTGATATATTTTCCAATCAGATGTAAACTATTAATACTATGCTCAGAATTCAACCAAGAATAAGCATAGAACTAACGCGTACCAGGCTGACGAAAGGAGAAAACAGACAGTATGCAAATGAAAAGCTTATTAACAAAAATTCTCGTCTTGATCGGCGTACCTGTTGCAGTAACGTATTGCATTGCAGCGGTCACCTCATTAAATACGGTTCACTCTACCGTAGCTGACCTGACAACCAGCGAACTAGCAGCGAAATCCCAGGCAGCATCCCATGAAATCGGCGGTTACTTCCGAGGCTACATGGCAATCGCAGGACAAATGCCTACAAATCATCAGTTTGAAGATATTCTAATCAATACTTCCCCCGGAATGGAGATTTCCTCTTCCGCGGGCTTCGACCAGGTGAAAGATACCTTACATAGAATCCAACAATCTGATTCCGAAAATATTACCAGCGCATGGATCTCAGACATTGATTCCAGCCAGATGATACTGTCAGATGGAAGTATCTCAGGTTCTGATTGGAAAATCGAGGGCAGCCCCTGGTATGCAAAGCTGCTGGAAAAAAAAGAAATCGTTATGACAGATCCCTATGTTGATGCAGTATCCAGCGCAACAGTCGTCAGCGTGGTTGCACCTGTTTATGGTGAAAACAAGGACGATATCATCGGTGCTGCGGGAATCAACCTGTCAGTCTCTGGCTGGAAAACGCTCATGGAGAATTACACCCTGGGCCAAACAGGATTTTACATTCTCGCAAGTGATGGAGGCAAGATCATCTACCATCCCGATGAAGCTTTATTAAACAAGAATATAGCGGAAACAGATTTATCCGACAACATTAAAGATGCCATTGCGAAGAAAATTACTGGAGACATCAGCTTTTCATCAGGAGGGCTCTCCAGCCACGGATATGTCTCCGCCATCGGTGATACAGGCTGGGTCGTTGCGACCGGACTTCCTGACAAGGATTTCAACGGGCCTTACCTCGAGGTAAGAACAACCATGACGGTAATCTTCATCATTGTCCTGCTGAGCATTATTGCACTCATCGTTCTGCTCTCAAGACGAATCGTCCGCCCCATCAAACAACTTGTAGCTGCAGCGGACAAACTGGCGCTTGGAGATGTGGAGGTGGATATCCATCCCGATTTTGACGCCCTTGGCCAGGATGAGGTAGGCGAATTGACGGTTGCCTTTGCCAAGATGGCAGAAAATATCAAACAGCAATCGGAAATAGCAAAAAAAATCGCAGAGGGTGACCTTTCCGTGGAACTAGCTCCTCGCTCTGAAAAAGATGTTCTAGGTCATAGCATGATCTCTGTCGTCAAAACCCTGCAAAATCTGGTCACGGAAGCAGAACGTTTGACAGAAGCTGCGGTAGAGGGCCGACTGAACATCCGAGGCAATGCCGATGCTTTTAACGGCGGTTACAAAGAGATTATTGGAGGCTTCAACAGCACCATTGAAGCAATCGTAACACCTCTGAATACAGCCCTGGATTATATTGATAAGATTGCATCTGGTGAAGATCTTGAGCTCCTGGAAAATGAATATAAGGGCGATTATTCCCTTCTGATTAACAATCTCAATCTTGTCAGAACCTCGCTCCAATCTCTATTGGAAGAGTCAGGAAAGCTTACGGAAGCAGCCGCCGCCGGCAATCTTTCCTATCGAGCTGAGGTGAGCAAGCTTAGCGGCAACTATGCGAAAATCGTTGCAGGAATTAACCAAACTCTGGATTCTCTCATTGATCCCCTTCAGGTGACAGCAGGATATATCGAGCAAATCGGAAGAGGAGAAATCCCTGAAAAGCTTGAGGCTGCATATCAAGGTGATTACAATCAGATTAAAGAAAGCATCAATTCCTGTATCGACGGCCTCGGTGCTCTTGTGGAAGGCAGCAATATCCTGCGACAGATGAGCAAGAATGACTATTCCCAGACCATGGATGGCACCTACGTTGGAATTTATGAGAAGATGAAACACAGTATCAACAACGTAATCGCTACGGTAAGAGACACCATTGATGTCGTTGCTGAAGTTGCCGACGGCAATCTGTCCAAGTTGGATGAACTAAAAGCTATCGGCAGACGAAGTGAGATGGACACACTCCTTCCTTCTCTGATCAGAATGCTGGAAAATGTCAAGATGCTGGTTGAGGAGACCACCACCATTTCCCAAGAAGCTGCGGGAGGGAGCCTCAGCACAAGAGGAGATGCAGACAAATTTAACGGGGAGTTCAGAAATGTTGTCAGCGGGATTAATCAGACACTCAGTGCCATTGAACAACCTGTCCGAGAAGCACTTGACGTTTTGAAAGAGATGGCGGCCGGCAACCTTCAGGCAGTCATGATCGGTGAGTATCTCGGTGATCACGGATCAATTAAGACTGCACTCAACGGTTCCATTACAAATATTAGAAGCTATATATCAGAGCTTTCCGGGGTTCTTTCAGAAATAGCAAGCGGCAACCTTGACGTTGCAATTACTGCGGATTATAAGGGAGATTTCATTCAGATCAAGAATTCTCTCAATCATATCGTCGGGTCCTTGAATCAAGTCATGGGCGATATCAGCAAAGCTGCTGATCGGGTAAATACCGGCTCAAGACAGGTATCCAGCGGCGGGCAAACCTTATCCCACGGGACAACAGAACAAGCTGGTGCGATTCAAGAACTTACCGCTTCCATCGCCGAGATTGCATCGCAGACAAGACAAAATGCAGTCAATGCCGGCGAAGCAAGTACGCTGGCGCAGGAGGCAAAGGATTATGCGGTCAGAGGCAACGAACACATGTCGGAAATGCTGATTTCCATGCATGATATCAACGATTCCTCTGCCAATATCTCCAAGATCATCAAGGTCATCGACGATATTGCATTCCAGACAAATATTCTGGCCCTCAATGCAGCTGTTGAAGCCGCAAGAGCCGGCCAACACGGCAAGGGTTTTGCGGTAGTAGCGGAAGAAGTTCGGAATCTGGCAGCAAGAAGTGCGAAAGCAGCAAAGGAAACCACTCAGCTTATTGAGGGTTCGATCGAAAAGATCCATGCAGGAACAAAAATTGCAGATAACACAGCATCTGCACTGGCGGAGATTGTAACAGGGATTGAAAAGTCTGCAAACCTTGTTAAGAACATTGCCGATGCATCCGGAGATCAAGCCACAGGAATTTCTCAGATCAACAAGGGGATTGAACAAGTATCCATCGTTGTGCAAAACAATTCTGCTACAGCGGAAGAAAGTGCCGCCGCAAGCGAAGAGCTTTCCGGTCAAGCGGAACTCCTGAAGGAATTGGTCGGTAAGTTCAGGATCAAAATTGATGCAGCACTTCCTGAAGGCAGTGGACCCCTATTCTTGTCCGAAGCAAATCCGGACTCAGAAAAACCATCTTCTCCCAGAATCATATTGGAAGATAACTTCTATGATAAGTATTGATCGTTTGGTTGTTTCGCCCTTCTCTCTACCGGGAGGATTCAGGGCGATTAACGGTTAGAGCGGTACTCTGCGGGCATACCTACACAAAAAAAGATGCATGACTCCGATGTCCATGCATCTTTTTTTGTGCAGAGTTTCTTTTTTTATCCGCGAATTCCAAGCTCCCTGATTCTCCTGTAGAGGGTGGATTCACTGATTCCGAGTTTCTTGGCTGCGATGATCTTATCTTCGGTAGATCTGCCCGTTTCATTAAGGCATTCTTCAATCAGCACCCTTTGATAGTCATCCAGCTTTTCCTTCAAGCTGATCCTGCCTCCCGTGCTTCGCTGCAATCTTAGGATCTTGTCAGGAAGATTTCCCTTATTAATTTCTTCACTCATCTCCATGTTGATGGCATATTCAACAACATTTTCAAGCTCCCTGACGTTTCCAGGCCAGCCGTAGTTCAGCAGCGAGCGCAGCGCATCATGGCTGAATCTTTGGATCTTCTTCCCAAGAAGCTTGTTGAATTTATCCAGCGCATAGTTTAGCAAAAGCTCTATATCCCCGTCTCTCTCTCTCAGAGGAGGTATTTGTATGGGGATAACATTGAGTCTGAAAAATAGATCCTCACGAAATTCTCGAGCAGCGATCATCTTTTCAAGATTTTTGTTTGTAGCGGCGATAATACGAACGTCAATATCAATGGGACTGATACTTCCCACCCGCTCGATTCTGCGATTCTGAATAGCATGCAGAAGCTTTACCTGCAGGTGAAGCGGCAGATCACCGATTTCATCCAAGAAGATGGTTCCTTTGTGGGCGATCTCGAACTTGCCAGGTTTTCCTCTGGAATCAGCACCTGTAAATGCTCCCTTTTCATAACCAAACAACTCACTTTCCAAGAGCATCTCAGGAATAGCGCCACAGTTGATCGCTATGAAAGGATATCCGTTTCGCGGACTCTCCGCATGAATCGCTCTAGCAAACAGCTCTTTTCCTGTGCCGCTTTCACCGGTGATTAAAATGGTGGAATCACTGGAAGAGACCTGAAGGGTTCTCCGCTTCGCACGCAGCATCGGATCACTCACTCCAATAATATCTTGAAAGGTTGTGTGCTTATCAACGCCGGTCATCTGATACATCCGCTCTCTTACCTCGGAAATATTCTGAAAGAGTATCATGGCTCCCAAAGCAGAGAACCCCCGCATCTCTCTGTTTTCTGCTTGAATTGGAACCACTGAACAAAGAAACCGTTTTTCCGCTTCTCCCCTTCCCCTATAGATGACTTCCTTATCCTTTGCCGCAATGCCCGACTTAATGACTCGTTCCGCATCTTTGATCTCCCAAATTTCAGAAAGCAAGGAGCCTTCAATGAACTCTCTTTTGATCCCCAGTAATTTTTCAGCTTCATAATTGCATGATTTAATTCTGCAATCATTGTCTATGGCAATTAAGCCCTCATGAATGGATTCAACAATACTCTGCAGCTGATTTCTCTTTTCTGACTCAGACAGCTTGCTTGCAAGCAGTTCAGCCATCCGTTCCAAAAATAGCGTCAGCGTATCCTTATTCATGACGATTTTATCCCGCTGTTCTTCATTGAAGGCAACAAGGCCGATCAAGCCGACGATCATGCCTTCTAGCTTGATTGGACAACAAATTTCTGCCATTTCCCCTTCTTGAGGATCATATTCCAGATCCGATTCCGGATCGACGCAAACATAGTTTCGTCCTGACTTCAGCAACTTTCCATAAATCGCCCCTGAATCAATATTGCCATCTTCTTCAAAACTCCCTATTTTATGAGTATAGCGTCCTGTTCCGCCGATGATCTCCAGATTTGCATCAACAATTTCCGTCTCGATTTCCAAAGCAGCAGTAATCGCCTCTGCAACGTTCATAACGGTATCTCTGATCGCAGATAATCCCAGCATAATAACCTCCGTGATGATTTTAAGCCCCATGCGATATTCCAATAGTCACATTATAAATATCTTTTGCATATTTGACAATTATTTTTATCACTATTGAAGGGTTATTGCGAGCCTTACTGCTAACCAAACAGCTCAAATCACTATAAATAGTCAAGAATTATCCGGTAATCGTCCTTCAGTGTCTCTAACGTACAGTTCCTGCAGTTAGCGGGACTCGTCGACGGAAGATATCGGGAAGGAACTCCCGTTATGGGGTAACATAGTCTTTGATAAAGATCCGTTGCTTTTTTCCCTGTGGTGAAAACTGCCCGGATATTCGACGCAGACAGAATGGAATTGATATCGTTTGGCTCCGCTCCGGAAATACTGCTGTCATCTGCACCTTTGATACGGCAGGATTTCAGCACATCCCACATGGCGATGTGATGCCTTCGAAGAAACGCCTTCTTTTCCGCTGTTGACACTGGCAGTGTTTCCCCCATCAATTCGGAAAGTACCCTCCAGAGGCGATTCTGAGGATGCGCATAATAAAAACCCTCTTCCCTTGATTTGGGCGAGGGCATGGTACCCAAGATCAGCACTCTTGAGCCGTAGTCATAAATGGGCTCCAGCTCATGATGAACAAGCTGGAGCGTTGTTTTTATTTCTTCGGTTTGGTTCTTTTTCGGCATTCTTATTTCTCCGTTATTTCTCCATTCCGGATTTAAAGTCGAATTCGATCTTGCAAAACGCTGACTAAACCAGCGTCTCTTTAATAAACGTATTGTGATCCAGCTCCCGGAAAGCCAGCTCAAGCTCTTCCCTGGTGTTCATAACGATGGGTCCGCCCCAAGCGATGGGCTCTTTCAGTGGTTTCGCCGCAAGGAGAAGAAAACGAATCCCCTCTTCAGCCGCCCTCACCCGAAATTTGTTTCCAGCTTCAAACAGCACTGCGCTTTTCTCCCGAGCATAGTCTCCTTCTTCCGAGCCAAAGGTACCGGCACCTTTCAGGATATACAAAAACAGATTGTCTTCCGGATTTGTCTCGAAGGTCCACTCTTTGCCAGGGG
The DNA here is from genome assembly GCA_015243575.1 of Clostridiales bacterium. Taxonomy (NCBI): domain Bacteria; kingdom Bacillati; phylum Bacillota; class Clostridia; order Peptostreptococcales; family Anaerovoracaceae; genus Anoxybacterium; species Anoxybacterium hadale. The sequence goes on along the minus strand of CP042469.1, from coordinate 505,720 downwards.
CAACATCCGCGTCAAAATAAAGCGGTTTTACATAATCCCCTTCCATTGCACCGGTATTCCCATTTAGTTCGCCGGAAATCAGCCGTATGACAGCCCCTTCTTCTTTCATCACTGGAATATCACTGCTTTTAATGTCATGATACTGAGGATGTGTCATTTTGTCTTTCTGCGGCAGATTGAGCCAGAGCTGAACCCCCAGCATTCTCGGCGAAGGCTTTGGCATTTCCTGATGAATGATTCCGGAACCGGCGGTCATCCACTGACAGTCTCCGCTTCCAATGAATCCGTTGTTTCCCAGACTGTCACCGTGCTCGATTTTTCCCTCTATCAAATAGGTAATGGTCTCAATTCCTCGATGAGGATGCCATGGAAACCCCCTGATGTAATCCAGCGGATCTAGCGAATCGAAGGCATCCAGCATAAGAAAGGGATCAAATTCCTTTACATCGTTCTGTCCGAATACCCTCACCAGCTTAACACCGGCGCCATCCTGAGCCGGCTGTCCTTTGACGATTCGCTTGATCATTCTAAATTCGTTCATCTCTATTCCTTCCTTCCAATCCAATATAGCCCGTTATCGATGGCAGCCTATATCTTCCAATTTTCGAAAATGACCTGCGCTTCTTCGAGGAAATCCTTTGGTATTGTAATCACACCATCCGCTTCCGTCTTATATTCATCTGTGATCGGAACCGGATTACAGCCACCCTTCGTCAGCTCAACTTCATCCATTCCAAATCGATTCCCACAATTCTGGCAGACCAAAAACTCACCTTCTTGAATATAATACCCTTTTCCCGAGCTGTAACACACCTGACAGGTATTAAATGCAGTCCTGATCGTGCCGTCAGATGCTTTCACCGCTATGATTTCCATCTTTTTATCCAGTTCATTATATGTGTAAAAGGCAGCAGTTTCTGTGATATCCGAACCGGAAATAACCAGATCCCCGTTTTCATTCAGCACAGCTTCCTTCGTAGGATTCCCACTCAAAGCAAGATCGCCGTCCTTCGGTGCAAGCAGCACAAAGGCTGCTGCAGCTGCTGCAAATACAGCAACTACTAGTATAATCAATGTACTCTTTTTCATATTTCCCCCTTTAGGCAGTTACGTGAGTTTCGTCTGCCTTCCGTTTTCTTCTAGATTTTTTGGAAGAATCATTGTAAAATCACTTCCTTCATTCAGTCTGCTCTCGGCCTCCACTGTACCGCCATGAGCTGATACAATTGATTTTACAATGGCAAGGCCGATACCTGTACCCCCTGTATTACGGTTTCTGGATTTATCTGCTCTGTAAAATCGCTCAAAGATGAACGGGAGCTCTTCTTTCGGTATCCCGATCCCATTGTCCCTGATATTGAATACTACTGAAGCTTCCTTATCTGATAAGGTAATGTTGATTTCTCCGCCTTCCAGCGTATATTTCACCGCATTCGAGATGAGGTTTACCAGTACCTGACTCATTCTGTCACTGTCAGCGCTGATCAGCGAACAGGACCCGTGAATCTCAGCATTAAGGTTTTTGTCTTTAAGATCCTTTTCAAAACTAACAAGAATTCGTGCTGTCAGAGCAGCCAAATCAAGTTCCGTCTTATTCAACTTCAGATTGCTGCTTTCAATTCGAGCCAACCGCTCAAGGTCGCTGACAAGGTTTCCAAGTCGACTCATCTCCTCATAGCAGCTTTCCAGTCGATCTCTTGTTGGCTCCCAAATTCCTTCCATCATCGCCTCCACATGAGTCTGGACAGTCGCAAGCGGAGTTCGCAGTTCATGAGCTACGTCAGCGGTCAGCTGCCTCCTCAATGTTTCTTGCTGCTCCAAAGAATCGGCAAGGTGGTTGATGGAACTGATCAGGGCATCTACCTCTTTCGTGCCTGTCTCTGCGTCTATCCGGGTATTATATTTTCCTGCGGCAATATCGCCCGCAGCACCGGCAGTTTTAAGGATAGGGCGACTCAACCGCCTGGCGAGAAACACGCCCGTGCCTGCTGATATGATTAGAGAAAGCCCCCCGATCAGAATCAAAATTTGATTCAGTGCTTTTAGAAATTGGAAATCGTCCTCACTGAAAAAGAAAGGACCATAATAACCGATAGCCACAGTACCAATTTGTTTTCCATCCTGTTCCACCGGAAAATCTCTTGTGGTGAATTCGCCATTCATCGTCGGATACTCCATCATCATGCGATGGCTGATGTCATCCATCACCTTCGTGCAAAGCTTCATATCGCAGGTCAATGCATCCCATACCGTCTTTCCATATTGATCAATGACCTTTACAATGTAACCGTCATAGAGTGCATACATTCCTATGGTATGGACGAAATCCGTATTCCACTGATCTGCATCGCTGTCGTACTGAACACTGATGCTTTCCACGATCTGATCCGCAGTCTTTTCCTGCTGTGAAGCAATATACCCTTCAAACCTGCTCTGGATAAAATAATTGGCCAGAAGGCTGATCAGCGCGACAGTAAGCAAAGCCACCAGGGCGATGGCCATTGAGAGCTTTGCTTTTAAACTGAACTTCATCCTATTTTCCTCCGAATTTGTATCCAATTCCATGGACGGTGACAACGTAAAGCGGATTTTTTGAATCCGTCTCAATCTTTTGCCTCAGGTTTTTAATATGGCTGTCAACAGAGCGATCATACCCCTCAAAGTCTTCTCCGAACGCTGCAGCAATCAGTTCTTCCCGGGTAAAGACCTTATTGGGATATTTGATCAACGCGGCTAGTATCTTAAACTCATTGGGTGTCAAACTGATTTGGCACCCGCTCTTTTTAATCTCCCGCGTATCCATATCCACTTCCAAATCCCCACTGCAAAAGGACATTCTGCGATAGAGAGGAAGCAGGTCCTCCGAAGACCTGCGCGATACTGCTTCCATCCTGGCATGGAGCTCTTTCAGGCGAAAGGGCTTGGTGATGTAATCATCTGCACCGACGGCAAGGCCGTTCAGAATAGCTTCTTCCTCGACCTTTGCCGTCAGCATAATAATCGGCACCCGCGATTTCTGCCTGATCCTCTCGCAGATCTCTTCACCGGTAAGATCCGGCAGCATTAGATCCAGAATCACGAAAGAGATGCTTTCCTTCTCAAAGATGGACAATGCCTGTTTTCCGTCTTCCGCGGTGAATACCGTATAATCTTTGCTTTCCAGGAAGGATCGGAGGACTTCCAGTATTTTCACCTCATCATCGACTACAAGGACTTTCTTTCCATTATTCTTCATACCGCCGCTCACACGACATCATAGCCTTCTTCTTCAATGGCATCTCGAATGGCATCAAGAGAGACCTTATCTCCATCATATTCCACTGCAACGGTCTTCCCCTCAAGATCTATTGCCACATCACCCACACCATCCAGGGCGGTCAGCGCATTTGTCACCGCGTTAACACAATGCAGGCAGGACATTCCTTCGACATTTAAAACTTTCTTTTCCATGGTATTTACCTCCAGATCGGATTGAATGCTGAAAATCACAGCATTCAACTTACAAATTTAACGTTTGATACTTTCATTGTACCCAATGTTTATTGAATCGAAAAGGGCTTTAAAAATTTATCTACTTCAATTGGCTTCCCATTTTCATCCATCACTTTAACCTTTGCAAAAACCCAGCCTTCCACTTTTTCCGGCTCGACACCAGCATCTATGAATTGCGCAGGATCTACAACAAACACAATGTCCTTATCGTTGGTGCTCATATCCTTGGCCCATTCAAACATATTTCTGTCGCCGACGTTGACTCCGTAATGGTCAAGATCTGCATGATATTTGATTCTATCCCGGTAAAGCTCCACCAGCTTCTCATAGGATGCCAGTGGGGTGACGTCCCCTTTGTAGCTTAGCTTTTCATCGCCAAGATCAGATCCAACCATGATTTTATCCTCTACAAGAATTCCAGGTGCGAGTTTGCTCGGATCAAGCCCAGCATCCAGGAAGGGCTTGGCATCAAATTCCAGCATAACGTCATGGGGATTTCCCGAACTGTAATCTCTGCTCCAAATAAACCGCTCTGTCCCATCCGGTGAAACAAGCGCCCAGCCTCCGTTCATTTCATCCTCGATAACATTCTGATCCATCGCAGTCAACACTTTTTGAAAAGAATTGACAGACTCACTACCCACCACATCCGTGCCTGCGCATGCAGCCAGTACAGGCAGCAGCGCCATAGCCAGAGCGGCAATGATTATTTTTTTCTTCATACTTCTCTCCATTCTGCCGCTGCTGCGGCCTAATCGATCCTATTTATCAATCTCTATCATTCTTCAATATCTTCAACAAATTGTACATCACTCAAACGAGGGGTTCGTTCCTCCATAATGGAATGATTTCTCATCGAAACGGTTTGAAACGCTTCAGTCTCAGCGCGTTGGTCAATACGGATACAGAACTGAGGGACATTGCGGCGGCAGCGAAAATCGGATTCAGAAGCGGTCCGCCAAACAGATGGAGTACCCCGGCGGCAATGGGAATGCCGATCACATTGTAACCAAATGCCCAGAAAAGGTTTTGTTTTATGTTTCGGATGGTACTCTTGCTCAGCTGAATGGCCGCAGGAACATCCATCAAATCGCTTTTCATCAGAACGATATCCGCAGATTCCATGGCAACGTCTGTTCCCGAACCGATGGCAATACCGATATCCGCCTGAGCAAGTGCCGGTGCATCATTAATTCCATCTCCAACCATCGCAACCTGTTTTCCTTCACTCTGAAGTTTCTTCACCTCATTGGATTTATCCTGGGGAAGTACTTCTGCAAGAACACGGTCAATCCCTACCTGTTTTGCGATGGCTTCTGCAGTCTTCCGATTGTCTCCGGTGATCATTGCCACCTCAAGCCCCATGGATTTTAATTTGTCAATAGCCTTTTGGCTGCTTGCTTTGACCACATCAGCAACAGCAATGATTCCAGAAATCCTTCCGTCTGCTGCGATGTACATCGGCGTCTTTCCTTCCCCTGCAAGGCGGTCTGATTCCTGCTCCAATCCTGTCAAATCGACGGATCGCTCCTTCATCAGTTTACGATTGCCGAGCAGAAGTTTCTTTCCAGCGATGACCACCTCGATACCATGCCCAGGAATTGCTGCAAATTCTTCTACCTTAAGAAATTCAAGCGCTTCGGCCTCGGCTTTGTTCACGATTGCCTCACCCAGCGGATGCTCAGAACCCTTCTCGGCAGAGGCAGCCAGCTGGAGCAGATCTGTTCGGTGGATTCCATTTGCAGTAATGATATCGGTAACTTCCGGCTTTCCTTCCGTGATGGTTCCCGTTTTATCAAAGACGATGGTGTTGATCTTATGGGTTGTTTCAAGGGCCTCACCGCCTTTAATAAGGATGCCGTACTCAGCCCCCTTACCAGTACCCACCATGATAGCGGTAGGTGTTGCAAGCCCTAGTGCACAAGGGCAGGCGATCACGAGGATGGCAATGAATATGGTGAGAGAAAATACAAGAGACTCTCCGCTGATAAACCATGCCAGAAACGCGAGCACTGCAATGACAAATACGATAGGCACAAAGTAACCGGAAACCACATCGGCCATCTGTGCAATGGGGGCCTTGGACCCCTGTGCTTCTTCCACCAGCTTGATGATCTGCGCAAGAGCAGTATCCCCTCCGACTTTTTTCGCTTCAAACCGGATGAGTCCGTTTTTGTTGATGCTGGCAGCATAGACCGGATCCCCTGCTCTTTTTTCAACAGGGATACTTTCGCCTGTGAGCATGGATTCATCCACAGAGGTATTACCCTCGGTAACCACGCCATCAACAGGAATTTTCTCTCCCGGCTTCACAAGAATGATGTGGCCGATTTCAACATCCTCAATGGGTACTTCATATTCCTTACCATCTTTGATGACGGTAGCTGTTTTCGGTGCTAGACCCATGAGCTTTTTGATCGCCTCTGACGTCCTCCCTTTGGAAACTGCTTCCAGAGATTTACCGAGCAGGATTAATGTAATAATGACCCCTGCAGTTTCAAAATAGAGCCCTTCTACTGCACCAAAGTTGCCTTGTGTTATTTCATAAACCGAGTAGAGACTGTATATGATTGCAGCCGTCGTTCCCATTGCAATGAGTGAGTCCATATTGGGACTTCGGTTTAAGATCGCCTTATATCCCACCGTATAGAACCTGTACCCCGCTGCAACGATGGGGATGGTAAGCACGATCTGCAGAATCGCATAGTTCAGCGGAAACTGCATCGGGTTGAAAACGAACGGGATGGGAAACCGCAGCCACCAAATCATTGAGCCCATGGCAAAGTACAGCAGCGGCACAGCAAATACGGTGGAGACCCAGAATTTGATCCATAGCGTTTTGATTTCTTTCTCCTTCTGAAGTTTATCTTCATCCACCACAGCTGCCTTCTTTTGGATCTCTGCAGCTCCATATCCTGCTTTTTCGATCCGCTCCTTGATCTGATCCAGCGTAGTCCTGCCCGGATCATAAGCAACCACTGCCTTCTCTGTGGCAAGATTCACGGAAATCTCTTCGACTCCCTCCATTTTGGCCACAACCTTTTCAATCCTGGCCGAGCAGGCAGCGCAGGTCATTCCGGTTATCTTTAATGTCTCTTTCACAAAATCCACGTCCTTTCTATAACATTTTCCCAATGGTAACAAGCAATTCATCGACGATTTTATCATCGCCAGCCTGTATTTTTTCAACAAGACAGCCACGAATATGATTTTCCAGAACCAGCTTGCTGACAGAATCCAGCGCTGCTTGAACCGCCGCAATCTGATTGAGCACATCGTTGCAATAAACGTCTCTTTCAATCATACCTTTGATACCGCGCACCTGGCCTTCCACTCGATTGAGCCTCGTAACAAGGCTGGCTTTTAACTTTTCTTCTCTGATGGTGATATTCTCATCCTGTGCGTTCTTCTTAACAGAGCAGCTATGACAAGGATTCTCATTGCTCTTTTCAAGAGCTTGCCTCGTTTCGTCGCTCTTCGCAAACATCTGATCCACCTCGACTCTCTCTTTCCCCGTCTTTTTTCTATCCTTTATTTCTGGCATTGAAGGTCCTCCTTACTGCAGGCAGAATTGACACCTGCTCACACATTTATTTCCACTTGCGTTCCATTCTGTTCCGTCTGGCTTATAGGAACTGTTCCTAGCATTTCTCGTTTTATTCACTTTTATACTATACCCCCGTATGGTATATTTCAAGCATAACATAAGCAGCTATGCTACACAACTGCTAAATCAACATCGTTCATTTTGTTTATCATAACAGATTGGTGTGGAGATAATGTGGAGAAATTACAGGGAGAATAAAGAAATTATATCATTGAACACAATTTCTTCATTTGTACTTTTTGTTCAAGTACATCCATCTGATTTCCTCACGTTAACAATCACGAATTTATACAGGTACATTTATATAATTCCTTTGAATTTCAATAATTTTGCTGGTTTTATTAAGTATTATTCAGCATAAATCATAAAAATTTCCTAATAATCTTAAGTGAAATTTTGCTTATATTTTTTCCATTTTCATTGAAGTATGATCATATTTATGTTATGATAGGTTTAAAACAACACGATGAATTGCGGAGGTAACGCCTAATGTTTGAAAAAGAAAAATTAGAAATTATAAAAGCAGGAATGACCTTGGATAGATATGGCCTGATTGCTCTTTCCGGAGGAAATCTCAGTTTGAGAACCGCCACAGGTGAAATTCTGATCACCCCGTCCGGAATGATCTACGAAAATATGGAAGCCGACGATGTGATCGTCATGGATATAGAAGGAAAGGTCATCGAAGGAGACAGAAAGCCTTCTTCCGACACAGACGGCATTCTGTACATCTTCCAAAAAAGACCGGATCTCAACGCAGTCATTCACACTCACCAGCCCTACGCCACCGCCATCAGTCTCATCGAGGACGAATTCCGCGCCGATCTGACTACATTGGCCAACGCAACAGCAGGAAGTGTTAAAGTGACACCTTTCAGCTCGCCGGGCAGCATCGACATGGGAATCGACACAGTCAACAATCTTGGAGACAGCCTCGCTGTCATCCTTGCAAACCACGGCGTCATGACGGTAGGCACTTCTTTGAAGCAAGCACTGTACGCCGCCGTTTACATGGAAGAGTCGGCAAAATGTTATCTTGCCGCAAGAGCATGCGGTGAAACAAAGAAGCTCAATGACAAACAGATCCAGCAGTCCATCGACGTATTCAAATACTATGGCCAGGATACAGCGACCATTCCTAAGGAACTGGTCAAGAGAATCGAGTCGTAGACAAATTGTTCCCATTAGGAAAAGCCGCAGGATTTCTAAAATCCTGCGGCTTTTCCATTTGACCTCATGACGTTATTAAACAATTACGATTTTGCAAGCATCCCTCACAAGCAGAATTCTTCTACCGCGGATTCCAGTCGCCTTCTCCTCAAGCCACCGCGATTAGATAAATTCCGAACAGGATGAAAAACATTCCGATAATCCTGCACACCCAAACCACTGCCTTGATGGGGCAGCTATAAAAGGATTCAAAGGAGGAAATAGGATAAGGAAAGATCAAAAACGCAACGCCAGCCAGAACCTGCATGCAGTAGATTAGCATCATTCCCTTACCCAACACCAAATTCAGCAAAATACTGATAGCCGCTACAAAAATTGCAAGGTACATATGAAGCTTGTACTTCTTATCCATCCGCACATATCGTTCCGTTCCCTCTTTGCAGGTTTCACTGCACACTGCAAATTCACGAGTTAACCCTCTGGCTTTTATGGAGTCGTCCTCAAATTTCTTTCCACAGTAAACACATTTATGCATCACGTATTACCCCTTCCTCCTGATAAATTCGTTAATTTTGTATATTCGTTATCGCCATTATTGATTCAGCAGCTTCGACTCGATCTCTGCGAGCCTGTCCTTCACATCCTGAATCCTGCCCATAGCCAGAACTTCAGCCAGTTCCCGCTGCATCTCTTCCTTAGAAAGCCTTCCAATCATATATTTCACTTTTGCAACCTGAGAGGGCACCATACTGAGCTCATCCACACCCATCGCGACCCAAAGAGGAACAAGCTTTGTATCCGATGCAGCTTCCCCGCAAATTCCCACAGCCACACCATGACGTGCTGCATTTTCGCAAACCATGCGAATGCTCCTGAGAACCGATATATTAAAGCTGTCATACAGAGACTGTACCCGTTCATTCATACGATCTGACGCAGTCGTATACTGAATCAAATCATTGGAGCCAATGCTGAAGAAAGAAACCTCCTCAGCCAGTTTGTCGCTAAGCAGGACAGCTGCCGGAGTTTCAACCATGATTCCAACCGGAATATCAGCGCGGAAGTCCGTACCTTCTGCCTTCAGCTCTTTCTTTGCTTCCTCAAGAATTTCTTTTGCTTTCAGAAGCTCTTCCAGATTTACAATCATCGGAAACATAATCTTTACATCGCCGAAAACACCTGCACGAAGAATGGCCCGCAGCTGTGTCTTAAACACATCCACCCGTTCGAGACAGAGCCGGATGGCCCGATATCCGAGGAACGGATTGCTCTCTTTGGGAAGATCCATATATTCCAGTTGTTTATCGCCGCCAATATCCAGGGTTCTGATGATCAATTCCTTTCCCTGATTCATCTGCGCCATGGAGCGATAGATTTCAAACTGCTCTTCTTCCGTGGGATAGTCACTGTGATCCATGTAGATAAATTCCGTTCTAAAAAGACCCACCCCGTCACACTCATCACATTTAAAATTCGCAATGCTGTCCGAATCACCGGAATTGATATTAACACGAACCGTTTTTCCGTCAAGGGTCACTGCTGGACGGCTTTTCGCAGAATCAAACAGCGCTTTTTTGCGGCTTTCCTGATCCAATCTGGTTTCAAACTCTTTCTTCTCCGCTTCTCCCGGACAAATGACCAGTTTCCCTTCATCGCCGTAGACCAGAACAGCATCTCCTGTAGAAATTGCAGACCGAGCACCCTTTACACCTACGATCGCAGGAATCCCCAGAGTTTTTGCCAGTATCACCGTATGCGAAGTAACGCCTCCTGTCTCCGTTATAATCCCTTTCAGAATCGACTTGTCCATCTTGATGGTATCAGCAGGCGTCAGATCTTCAGCAACAGCGATCAAGTCGCTGCCGCGAGACCGATCAAAGCCCATACCGCGGTCAACCTTCTGAATCACAGCAATCAGCTCTATACAGACGTTGTTAATATCCGTTGCTCTCTCTTTCAAATATGCGTCGTCCATCTGTTCAAAAATGCCAGCCAATTCGGCCCGCTCCTGGTCAATCGCATATTCCGCATTCACCTTTTCCAAACGAATCTGACTAAAAATCTTATCAAAAAAAACGTCATCCGAAAGCATTTCACGATAGGCCAGGAAGATACCAGCTCCGTCTTCTCCCACTTCCTTTTCCGCCTTCATCTCCAATTCCATCAACTGAAGATCATATTTTTTTCTAGCTTCCTGGATTCCGGAAATCTCCGTCTCAGGTTCTTTCACCAACCTCTTTTCAATTACAATATCCCGATTTTCTATCACAACCGCCGTTCCCGAAGCGCAGCCCGCTGCGCCCATCAGTCCCTGCAAAAGATTCATAGTTTCGTTCCTCTCCCTTTTCATCTACTTTGATCCGCGTACCGCATAGGTCTTAAAACCTTCCAGCACACCGGAAATTTGCTCATCGCTGAGAAGAACCGGTTCACCGGCTGCTTTGCAGCGATAATAAAGCTCCGACACAAATTCAATCTGCTGTGCTACATCAAAGGCATAACCAATCTCTCCCCCACAAGCCAGCAGACCATGATTCCCAAGGAGGCACGCATACCGATCCCCCATGGTTTCCAATGCAGATTCCGCCAGATCATAGGTTCCAAATTGAACGTATTTACTGCAAGGTACATCTTTTCCGGCATATCCCACAAGATAATGGAGCGGCTCAATGCTCCAATTCAAGCAAGCCAGCGTCGTGGCAAATCTGGAATGGGTATGGACGACCGCATTGATTCCCGGTCGCTTCAGATAGAAAATCCGATGCATATCGTATTCACTGGATGGCCTTCGCTTTCCGTCTACCAGCTCTCCGCCCGGTGTCAGAACAACAACGTCTTCCGGTTTTGTTTGATAATAATCCAACCCGCTGGGGCTGATGGCCATCAAATTCTCAGCGGGATTATAGATGCTGAGATTCCCAAAGGTTCCTACCGAAAGGCCTGTTTCAATCAGCTTTTTCCCATATTCAACAATCTGTTCTCTTTCATGCTGCAATATCATATCGTAACCTCCTCGTAATCTTTTCTATACAATTCTCCGCAAGGAGAAGTCCATTCTACTTAAATTTATCTCATTATTTTTCTGCATCATTTCATTCTGCAACGGGTAATTTTTCTTACACATTCTGTTCTGCAAGCAAATTCCGTTACAACACTTCCTTTTCCAAGGCATGATTGTTGACAATCCTGTCCGCAATGCCGTCTTTGATGATTTTCCCAACCTCTTTCATCAGCATAAAGGGGGAATTGGGAATGGCATCTACCGTCTGTCCCGCAATATGAGGGGTCAAAAGAACGTTATCAAGCTTCCGCAGCTCCGAGTCCGCAGCTAAAGGTTCCGCATCATAAACATCCAGCGCAGCACCTGCAATGGTTTTATCCTTTAGCGCCTGTATCAAATCCTCCTGGTTCACCAGTCCGCCTCTGGCCGTATTGATAAAATACGCAGTAGGCTTCATCAACGAGAAGTAATTCCTATTGATCACCTTAAGGTTTTCCTCCGTCAGTCTCAAATGCAGACTGACAACGTCTGCTTCCCGAAACAATTCTTCCAAAGAAGATACCAGCCGCATATCTCCCAACCCATTTTTTGCGAGCCTCTCTTGCGTGGTATATTCATCATGAGCAATGAGTGTTACCCCTAACGCTTTCAGTCGAATGGCCAGCTCCATTCCAATGTTGCCGACGCCCGCCAGACCGACAGTCAACCGGGACAGCGTAGTCGTAAAGGCAGAATTCGGAAAGTCCTTCATCCACTCTCCCTGCATCATGCCGCAATGAGAAACAGCAATGTTTCTGGTCAGTGCAAGAATCATCCCCAGTGCGAAGTCCGCCACCGGCTCTGCATTTCGGATCACATTGACCACCGGGATATTTCGTTCACTGGCAGCCTCGACGCAAATATGCTCCAACCCTCCGCGGCAGGTCAAAATCGCTTTTAAATTTTTTCCTTTTTCAATCAAGCTTCTAGGGACTGGAGAAAAATGGGTGATCAAAACATCCGCATCTACAATCTCCTCATCAATACCTTCCGCATAAGCTTCTGCCTCAGGACCATTTCGTTCCACATTGATCTGCCTCGCCGCAAAAGCCTGTTGATCGTCATCTCCCCAAAAACACGTAATCATTTCCGATACATTCAAAGGAGATTGTTCCACCGCCTTTACCATGGTTTCCGGAGATACGTAATAGTCTCCCACAGCAATTACTTTTATTCTTTGATTCTTTAACACTTCCAACATACAAGTCCCTCCTTTTTACTGTCTTTAAAAACGAACCGCTGTTGCAGTCACAACAGCGGTATGGAATTGATTATGTTAATTTTAAGCCGGAAGCTTCTGGGAATCCTGATTGTTTCTTTCGAGGAAATCCACAATCTGCACTCTGTATTTTCTGAACAGGAAGTACAGAACAAAATACAGGACGACCACCGCCGATATGACAAATATGTTTTGCGACCAGAAGGCGTAGAACAATCCGGCAATCAGGGGATGACACATGATTCCGAAGCTGATGATATAAACGCCAGCCTGAGACATTTCGAATCCTGCATTCACCGCAACTTCAGTGAAGGTCGGAGCAAGATTGGAGCAGATCAGCATTCCCAGGGAGAACCAGATACCACCCGTCACAATACTCTTTGCAATGTTTCCGTGAGATACAGCAACAAATACTTCTACCATGTATGGAAGTGCAACCAGGTCAAGCATCGGCAGAATTTTATTTCCCGGCAGAATGAATGCAATGAGCAGCATGATTGGAATCAGCAGGATTCCGGTTACCAGCGTGTTCGGCTCTCCATAACCTACTGCATCATTAACCGATAAGTACCACTCTCTTCCCTGACCGCTGGCAGCCGCCTTTTTCTTATAAGCATCTGTAAGGGTTGTGAAAGCAGAAGCGAAGATTCCCGCAACCTTCGGGAATACAGCCATTACCGCAGCTGTTGAAATTGCAGAAGAGGTAACAACACCCCAAGTCGCAAGTTCACCAAGCGTATTGTAATAACCAATGATTGCAATCAGTGCGCCAATAACAAGTCCGATAAACATTGGCTCACCCATAATTCCAAATTTTTTCTGAAGTTCCTCTGCATTGAGTTTGATTTTGTCAAACCCAAGTTTGCCAAGAAGCACATTCATCAGCACCGCAAAAGGAAGAGATTCCAGATGGTGAGGAGCCGTCATACAGCAGTTCGGATACTGATAGTACGTAGACCACCGTTTTGCAGCAACTTCGCTGAATAAGAGGATGTAAAGATTCTGAACAATCATCAAAGCGAGTGAAAGCCAGATATTCTTCGTCAGAACGTAAAGCATGGAGCCCCAGACCATGAAGGAATAGTTATTCCAAAGGTCACTGGCCATGAACACATTGGTCCATTTTACGAAGAACAATGCAATCTGCAAAAAGATTGCTACACCGATGAAGATAAGTCCGATTTGTGTGGAATATGCGATAACTGACGTGGACTGCCAGCCGGTATCCAGAACAGGAAGATTAACCCCTGCATTTTCAACCATTTGACTGACCACAGGTGAAATAACACCGCTATAGCTTCCAATTACTAAATTGAAGCCAGTCAAACCTACCGCACATAACAAAGCAGATGTAAATGCCTTTTTGTTGTTCACGCCCATAAACTTTGCTATAATAAATAGCATAACCGGAACAAACACGGCAGCGCCCAATGTAGAGAATACGTTACTTAGCGCTTGAAAAAAACCTGCTGTCATGAATAAAACCTCCTTTTAAATTAAGCATCTATTAACATTGCAAGAGGCTTGACGCCTTGTATGATCCAAGGGTTACAAGAGAATCGATACCTTCCGTTGCCCAAGACTGCAAGGCGCCCTCCCGCAATTGTTAAACAGTTTTTAGAATTGCAACACAGTCTTCCACGACTTTTTCCTCACCAAGTCCCGTGAGCATTCCAACCGCATTAACCTTTGGAATACCGTAGTCAGTGTGAACCGGGCTCACGCATGCGATCAGATCATAATGCGTACCAGCAATTTCTGTTTCAATTCCATTTGGGCTTGTCTCAACAGTATCTGCGTCAAATCCCACTTCCTTCAGTTGTTCTCTCAGTTTGGAAGCTACCATTGCAGAACTTACTGTACCAGAGCCGCATACACAAAGAATTTTTACTTTTTTCATTTTCTTTCCTCCCTATTGTCCTTCATTATTTTTCTATTGTTCATTTAGATATTGATCTGCAACCTCGTACAGTTCCCTGTCATCCTTTGCATTTCGGAAAGCGTTAACCGCCTCTTCACTGGTAAATACTTTGAGCACACTTCTCAAATTATCGATCTGTTCATCCGGATTCTGTATGGCCATCATAAAAATGATTTCCGCTTCAACTAAGGTATCCGGGTCACCCATGTGCGCAAAGACTACAGGTTTATCAAGCTTCGCCACACAGATTGCAGGCTTATGCACATGAGAGCTGTCCGTATGCGGCATCGCTACCGCAATTCCTTTTAACTGCAGCCCCGTAGGATATTCTTTCTCTCTATTCGCGACTGCATCCACATAGGTATCCTTAACAAAACCATTGTCATAAAGCATTTTCCCTACCTGGCGAATCACATCCTCACTATCAACCGCAGTTACAGACGCTTTCACAAGCTCTTTAAATACAATTGCCATATCACTCTCTCCTTTTCTTTTTCCGTTGGCATCAGTTACGCGTCATAGCACTGACTCTGCGTAATAGCACACCCTTCCCCTTTTGATACCAGGCTTTCTTCCTGAAGAAAATACTGCAACGGATTATCCGTTATGAAAAAACCTGCACAGTTCATAGTTAATTTCTTCAAGTTCTCCGGCACTCAAGCTCCCCCGGGAGCCTTGTTGAATAATTTTCATCAAGTCCCCAAGCGTAAATTCGTGAACCGAATTAATGTTCGATTTGTTCAGTTCCGATATGATTTTCCTTTTATCCTGATCGGACAATACCGCGCCCACATATACGGTACGCTCCGGCAATTCGTCGAGCCGTATGGTGGATACAATCAAAGAATATTCCTCAAGGACTTTATCTTTCAGCTTACCAGCAGAGCAAAGGACAAAACCAAAACGATCCCCAATGAGTTCAATGAGCTGGCTCTTAATCAGCACAGAAGCCGCCACACCGGCACCGCATACGATGAGCACATTGGAAGCATGAATGATATCTTCCTGATTATCTCTCCCCACCTGATGCAGTTCCCCTCCGATATACATGGCCAGATATGCCATTTCACGATCATCAATAAGACCGCCAAGCTCCCCGTCCGCTTCGCAGATGCTGTTTCTCGTAATCTCAAAAGCCTTGCGGTACATAGACCTGATGTCATCCAAAAGCGGGTTCTCAATCTTAATATCATACTTTACCCTGTAGTACATGGGGCCGATATGAGAGGCCAACCTGGTGAAAAAAGGTTCCCTGTCCTTGATTGTAATATTTGCATTTTTCTCCACATTGGAGATGAACTGTTTCGTTACACGGCTGATATATCCATTTTCCTCGATGATAGAGTTGAAATCAAAGTTCTTCACACCAAGCAGCAATATCGTAATGTAATACGCCTCCTCGGTGCACAGCAAGAGCCCACAGCTGTCATTCAGGTATGAGACAATCTTCTGGACACCGCGAAACTCAGGAAGCTTCTCGAGGGTTTTTTTCTCTTGATCATCTGCTGCAAAATGCCGCCCCATCATACAACGTCGGTAAGCGATGTAGATCATTACCATCTCATGCTCCACGTAGCTTTGTACCAGGTCCGTTTCTATCTCCATTTCGTAGATTCGAATCGCTTCCCGTATCTTTTTCCTGAAATCAAGACGTTCTCCGGTCATCTCACAAAGCTCGTGATCCAGCAGCGTGTACAATTCTTTTTTTGATTGAATATGCTCCAGCCGGTAAACCTGATTCCCGAGAAATTTTCGAATCGAGAATTCTTCCCCTTCAATGTAATAGCCCCGTTTCGCAGAGTATTTAATGTCCAGTTGAAATTCTCTCAAATTATCCTTTTGCTTTCTGATATCCGCAAGAATCGTATTTTTACTCACATCGAACATCTGCTGGAAATAGTCGATGGTAATGATCTCCGACGACAAGGTGATATAAAGAACCTCAAGGGCATGCCGTTCTTCCGCTGACATAAAATAATCAACCGTCGAGCTTTCCAGCATTTTTTTCAGTTCTTCAAGCCTTGGAAACTCCATGATACAGCTGCCTTCATTTAGGCTCACCGTTCCCAGATTATTCTCCTTAAGCCATTTTCCTATCTTATCAAAATTGTAGTAGAAGTTTCTTTTTGTAATTTTGAGTACGGAAAGCAGGTCGGAAACAGATACCGTATCCCACGCGTTTTCAAAAGAGTCAATCATTACATTAAGAACATTCACCATTCTGCCGTTCAGTTCCATAACACACCATTACCGTAACAACAAAGTGTTACTCCTTTAAGTTTTGAAGAAATGCGACAATCTCATTTCCAACTTTTTCTTCCTCAGGTCCAACAACCCGAACGATAACTTCAGAACCTTTTTTTACCCCTCCCGACAAAACACTGACGATGCTTTTCGGATTAATCTCCGTTTCACCGCAAAGTATTGTCACCGCATCAGAGTACCCCTTGCATAAAGTGGTCAGTTGGGACGCCGGCCTTGCGTGAAGACCTGTCGGATTTTCAATTATGATTTGTTTTTCATACATAGTAAACTCTCCATTTTCACTAGCTGTCGTAATGGACTCATTGTAGCACGTTTGTACCATACCAGGAACAACATTTTTTGTAATGAAGAATCAGTTCTCTGTACAAAAACTAGTTTTCTCAAACCACAACTTTCTTAAATTTATTCATTTTCCAATGCTTTCAATTAGTTTGACGGAAATCCCTTTTTTGATAGTCCATCCATTTTTTAGTTTACACATGTTCAATTATGTAATACAATGTTCTTGATTGAAAGACCCAACGATACATCAAAGGAGTTTATAACATGGAAACGAGAGAAGACCTTCTGATACGGGCAGCGGAATTATACTACCATCAAGGGTTGAGTCAGAACGCCATCGCAGATATTCTTTGTACTTCCAGGCCCACCGTATCCCGCATTCTTGACGAAGCGAGAGAAACAGGCATCGTCCAAATCATCATTCACAGCCCCATCAAGAAAAACCCGGAGCTTTCCAAAGAGCTGCGCACCAGCTTTCAGCTCAAAGACGCAGTCGTCATCTCCGGCAATTACGAAACCGACGCAGCACTCCAAAAATGCAGCACAGCAGCAGCCCACTTTTTAAGTACAATTCTGGATAACAATATCAGTATCGGCATCACATGGGGCCCCGCCACCAATCATTTGTGCGAAGCCATTGAACCAAGAGAATTTTACAACATTAATGTCGTTCAAATGGTGGGGTGCCTGGGAACAGGAAATCCCTCTCTGGACGGGCTGGAACTCGCTATGAAAATTTCATCCAAGTTAAAAGGAACTTATTCCAACATATATGCTCCCGCTTATGTAGATAACGAAATCGTCCATAATTATCTGACCAAAGAACCTCAAATTCAGTCCACATTAAGAAGAACACTGAATACAGATATAGTATTGACAGGGATCGGCTCTTTATTCGACAGCACGTCCACCCTGCAGCGTGCTGGATATCTGACGGAAGACGACCGCCAAAACCTGTTGAACAAAGGTGTAGTGGGACATCTCCTTTCTCGAATGTTCGACGCCAAGGGCAACGAAATCCCTCTGGAAAACAAATACGTCATCGCAGCTCCATTGGAAGCATTAAAGACACCAAAATGGACCATCGGAATCGCCGTGTCCGAAATGAAAGCACTTCCTGCTGTCGCAGCTGTAAAAGCAGGCTACATCAACACGATGATCTGTGATGAAACTTTGGCAAAACGTATGCTAGAGCTTCGATGACCAAATACTGACACATCAAGGTCTTCCCTTTACAGCAGTATCTTCGCAGCAGCATCCTCTCCGTACAAAACGACAAAAACCTCCTGAGCAATCCGCTTCGGAGGTTTTCTTATCATCTACTTTTCCTTCTACATCAAGTTGTTTTTTATTCCATTCCCGCATTGCAGCAGATTACCGCTTTGACACCTTCTCCGTTTATGGAGGCGTCAAACCCTTCGCGCCAGTCATCCAGAGAAACGATCTTCGTAACGATCACCTCCGGAACAACAGTTCCCTCCGCAAGCAGTTCGATGGATTTTTCCCAAGAACTCGGTTTTTGACTCCTCGATCCGATATATTCAATCTCTTTGTGCAGAATTAAATCCGTTGCAATGCATTCCTTTTCCGAAGGAAAAACGCCCATCTGAATGACCTTCCCCTTCTTTTTCACAATTTCCAGCCCTTTGTTTAAAGCAGGAACCGCTCCCGAGCATTCAAACACCTTGTCCACACCGACCCCACCGGTGATTTCCTTGACCACGTCCGCAAGGTTTTCTTTCATCTGATCTACCGTTCTGTCTACTAGAATTTTTTCTTTTCCAACAGCAAACCGTTCTTCATCGCTGGTAAGTCCCGCCAGGATAACGTAAGCCCCTCGCGCTTTGGCAACCTGAGCAAGAAGCAAGCCGATGGCTCCTGCACCGAAAATACAAATTGTCTCGCCTTTTTGCACGTCGCCTTTCTCAATACTTGCATGAACAGAGCAAGCAAGAGGCTCCGTCAGCGAAGCAGAAAGAAGACTCACATTATCCGGAAGCACGTGAATGCTTTCCTCCCTGGAAAGTGTATATTCCGCCATACTTCCATTTTGGTGGGTACCAATTCCTTTTCGATTGGAGCAAAGATTATAATCTTTCGTTTTGCAGTAAACGCACGTCTCACAGGTAGCAAAAGTGGTTTCGCTGGTCACTCTGTCCCCTACCTTGATTCGCGTAACTTCCGGACCCACCTCAGTAACAATGCCGGAAAATTCATGCCCCAAAACCACAGGCGTCTTCGTGCTGGCATACGTCCCTTTAAAAGCATGGAGATCCGTGCCGCATATTCCGGAATAGGCTATCTTAATTTTTACCAGATCTCCTTCCACCTTTGGTTCAGGAATATCCATGACGGTCATGTTGTCATACCCTTGAGCAGTCTTCATCACTACTTTCAAAATGTTTTCCTCCTATTTTGAGCATATGTAAAGTTTATTAATCATATGTTCATCATTATTTTTGTTTTTGTAGTTCTTTTATAAAATTAATATTAATGGAGATTTCACGACTTGTCAACAATCAAACGACGATTTTTTCACGGTTTACCAGCTTTATCGGATGAATCCTTACTGTTTTTACTTCGTTATTTTCTGAATACAGACTCTTGACACTCCTTCTTTCATATGAAATAATGTGTTTATCAACCGTTCAATTTTTTCGATATTTGTTCGCACCATCTGCAATATGCTGCGGATCATCACTTCGGCGAGTCAGAGAAGAACAGCCTTCCTCACACGGAACGCCCTCCCAGCCGAAATGAATTGAATCGAACTGGAAAAGGAGTAAAATCGATGCCAGAAAAAGTTTATTCAAAAGAAGAAATTCAAGAAGTAGCTACCAGAGTAAGAAAAAATATCTTAAGGCTTACGCTGGAAAGAGGCGGCTGCTATCTTGGCCAAGCTTGTTCCTCCGCGGAAATTTTTGCCTCATTATATACAGGAATTTTAAATCTCGGTCCAAGCCTCGGTTCCATGGACGCCATTCCATTTCCGGGAGTTCCTTCTCCCGACAACATGGATTATCCCAAGGGTTCTTTATATCACGGCGCATTCCAGGCCGATAAAGACAGGTTCTTTGTTTCACCAGCACACTATGCTTCTGTAGTTTATTGCACACTGGCAGAAACAGGAAGAATCTCTCACCAAGCCATTGAGAAATTTAACGTTGACGGCTGGAATATGGAAATGATTGGCGCAGAACACTCACCCGGATTCGAAAACACCGCCGGTTCCCTTGGGCAGACCATCAGCATCGCATGCGGAACAGCACATGCCAGAAAGCTGAAACAGGAAACAGGAAGAGTATTCGTATTGCTCTCCGATGGAGAAATCCAGGAAGGCCAAGCATGGGAAGCCTTCCAGGCCGCTTCTTTCTACAAGCTAGACAACGTAGTCGTCTTCATCGACGTAAACGGACAGCAGCTGGAAGGATATACAAAGGATGTAATGGACATTGAACCTTTAGCAGCGCGGCTTGAAGCCTTTGGCGCAAAAGTGATGGACGTTGACGGACACGATATCCAGGCAATGATCGATGCATCCAAAGTTGAGCACGAAGGCAAACCTCTGGTAGTCCTGTGCAGAACATCTGCTGCCCATGGAATTCCGCTTTTGGAAAAGAGAAAACCATTCCTTCATTTTGTCCGGGTCGGTAATGACGAAATGGATGATTTCAAAAAATTCTACGATCAGATGTAGCTTAGGAGTGAGGTAACCTAGAATGAAAATAGAAGTAAATACACATGAAAAAAATATGATCAAGTGGGCATCCGAACATCCGGAAGCCGTTGTATTATCAGGTGATTTGGGCAGTTCCTGTGAGATCAAAGGATTTCTGAACACTTATCCGGATCGTTATTTCTCGTTGGGGATCGCAGAGCAGAATATGGTAAGCTGGGCAGCAGGACTTGCAAGAGAAGGCTTCCGCCCCTATCTTCATACCTTCGGCGTCTTTTTATATCGCCGCGTTTTGGACCAGCTTGAAATGTCTGTGGCATATCCCAATCTGCCCGTTACGTTCGTCGGATTCCTGCCTGGAATTATGACGCCAGGCGGCGTAACCCATCAGGCGACCAACGATATTGCCGTACTCCGCAACATTCCGAACATGACAATTTTCGATATCGGCGATGCTACGGAAATCGAGTCCGTACTCCAGGTGGCCCACGACGTGAATGGCCCGGTCTTCATCCGCATGCTGCGGAAGGAAGTCCCCAGATTGTTCCCTGCAAATGAACCGATGGTTTTCAATAGAGGACGTGTATTAACAGAAGGAACAGATATCGCAATCTTCTCCTCCAGCATTTGTACCGAAGAAGCCATGAGAGCCACAAAAGTCTTAACAGAGAAAGGCTTGTCCATACAGCACGTACACATTTCAACTTTAAAACCGTTTACAGACCCCACTGTCGTTGAAACCCTGAAAAAAGTAAAATACGGTGCAGTTACAATGGAGAATCACGTTACCATCGGCGGTTTGGGAAGCGCAGTAGCTGATGTGATCGCCGAAGAAGGGATTGGAACAAAGCTCATCAAAGTAGGAATCCAAGACACATACACCCATGGGGCTTCTAAAATGTATCTCATGAAGAAATATGGACTCGATGCTTTGACCTTGATCCAAGCGGTCAAAAATCTTACCGGCAAATACTTTGGGATTAGAGAAGAGGATTTAGAGGCTGTACGTTTCGAGGATTACACTGCCGTTTAAACACTTTAATCCGTTACGATTCACAGCCGCAACCATGGCTTTACTTCTGGCTGTGAATCACAGATAGCATGGAGGTACTCAATGTATAAAGCCTGCATATTTGATTTGGATGGAACACTGCTGAATACACTCCATACCATTGCTCACTATAGCAACAAGGCACTGGAGCATTTCGGCTTCGAGAAGCTGCCTTTGGAGAAGTACCAGGTACTATGCAGACTATCTTATAAAGAATATTACCAAACATTGCTGAAATTCGGCGGTTGTCCCGAAGATCGGACAGAAGAGCTCTTCGATCAGGTCGGAAGATTTGATCATCAGGCGTACCTGAAAGACGCGTTATATCTGACCAAGCCCTACGAAGGGATCAAAGAAATCCTCGAAAAACTGGCAGAAAAGGATATTATCTTGGCGGTGCTGACGAACAAGCCGGATCACGTTGCACAAGAAGTCATTGCCGCTACATTCCCGGACACCTTCGATTTATGTGTAGGCCAACTTCCGGACAAACCAGCAAAGCCGGATCCCAATGCTCTGCTTCGGGTCGTGGATTTGCTCGGACTGCAAAAGGACGAATGCATTTATGTGGGTGATACGGATGTGGATATCAAAACAGCAAACGGCGCCGGTGTTTTTTGCATCGCAGCAGCCTGGGGTTATCAGCCGATCGAAATGCTTGAGAAAAACGAACCCGATGTGATCATTCATAGACCGGAAGAAGTTCTCACCTACTATCGGTAAGCAACAAAGCCGCATTTCTTTACGAAGTGCGGCTTTTATTCTTCTTCCAGGTTCTATCATTACCCTCTGCTTATTGGGTTGCAGGATTCATTTCGATCCTCCAATTATTCCGTTTCGTCAAGCTTGATCACTGCAGTCTGGGTATCTCCCACTTCTGCCATATCATCCAAAGCATATTCCACCAACGCGGTGAAGTTATTGGAAGACTGAGTCGCTCCAGAGATTGCATCTACTTTTGAGATGATCTGCTTATCGATGAGCTGCTGTTCAAGCTCACTGGAATACTTTTCTGGATATGTTCCGCTTTTTGCTTCCATATTCTTTTTGTATTCCTCATCCTTCGTTTTCAGATCTCCCGCTTCATTTTCATAATCGAACGTAACACCAGCGATATCACCGTCGGTAATTTGTACTTCTACGAAAGGTTTCCACCCATAATCATCATAGGCGTCCCCTTCTACTCTGTACTTTCCGTCTTCATAGAGGGCAACCTTTGCTTCTGTCGTTGACCCATCCATGGCATTTTCAAGGGCTGCACCAACCAACTCATTAAAGTTTCTGGAGGAATGTGTTGCTCCGGAGACCGCATCGACTTTTTCGATGTCCTGTGTATCAACCAGTCTCACACCCAGCTCATCAAAAGCTTCTCTCGGAGTCATACCGTTGTTTGCGGCACTGAATCCTTCAATATATCCCTTATTTTCCGTTCTCTTTTCCCCAGCATCGTTGGTATAATCATAATATGCTTTCGTTATTTTTCCGTCTTTCACCGTTACATCTACGTAAGCAACCCAATTTCTAACATCGGGTCTATCGTATTCCGCATGATAGCTTCCATCTTTAAAATCCGCTGCCGGAGGAGTCTCTTCGCCAGGCTTGTTGTCTTTGTTCCCGCAGGCCGTCATGGGCAGAACGCTCAGTAAACAAATCAATCCAAATAACAGTAACTTTTTCATTATTATCACTCCTTATTTTGAAACTAAAAAAATATGAATAACCGTTATGCTACGATTCTCAATGACATTGAGAACAGTATTAGTATCTGTACGAACTGATACGGCTATTCATAGATCTGAATGATATCATGAAAATAGTTGTATTAAATCATATTACAAATCGATCGGGAAGCCGGAACTGTATTTCAAACTTCCGTCAGGAAAGACCCATAACGCCTCCGTATCAGGAAGATTTTCAATCAACGCGAGACCTTCCTCATAAGGCATATTGAAAATTTTCGCCAGCGCATCTGCCATCCCTGAGTCTTTGCAAAGAATGGTAACCGACACATAGTAATTAGCAGGGAACAGCGTGTCAGGATCAATGATATGATGATATTTCTGGCCATCCACCACATAAAATCGCTCATACGTACCGCTTGTTACGAGAGAAGCATCCGTCAGCGTTACATCACAGACATTATCTCCTGCTTCATCTATGGGATTTTGCACCCCTACTTTCCAAGGTGTCCCGTCGCCTCTCGTACCTATGGCTCTCACATTTCCTCCAACACTGATGAGGGCAGATGTAATTCCATTTTCTTCGGCTATTTGAGCCACCCGCTCTGTTGCATAGCCTTTTGCTATTCCGCCTACATCCAAGCTCATCTCCGGGTCTTCCAGAAACACAGTAGAGTTCTCTTCATCAATTATTACCTTATTGATATCAATATGCTCCGCCGCAGCCGCAAGTTGCTCCAGAGAAGGAAGTTTGGCATTCTCAGGGTTATCGATCCCTGCCTCACGATAATCGTGCCATATTTTCAAAACCGAACCCATCGCCACATTGAGCTGTCCGTTTGTCGTCCCGTAAGCTTCTTTTGCAAAAATCAGAAGGTCAATAATTCTCCGATCTACTTTAACAGGAGCGATACCAGCCTGCTCGTTAATGGTCTTGATGTTATTTACACCCTCATAATCAGTATAGATATCATACAATCGATGATATTCCTCCAAACTGTCATGAATCAGCTGCGCCTGCTCCGAGAATTTTTCCTTGCTCTCAGCATACCCCACGATTCTGGTTACGGTATCAAAAAGCGACAAGAATTCTGCCTCATATCTTTTGTTTTCCGGCTGCGCAGCGCAGGAAGCTCCATTCAGAGCCACAATCAATGCCATCATGACGACGGTTAATTTCTTAATCAAAGCTTTCCTCCAATATCACTGAAAGGGATAGCGTTCGGCGTAGTAAAAGGCCGTAGTCTATCCCTCAGCAAATTCATTCATTTTACAGAGGCTGCAACCAATAGATCTTTGCCTCTGTTTATCCTATGTAGGATTATTCAGCGTCGCTAAACGCCTTTTCAAGGATTGTGAAGAAGTCAGTAACGTGAACTGTTACAGAAGTCTTCAGATCATCGCCGCTCGGAACACCTTCCGTTACCGCAATGCCCTTCACTTCGTCGATATTCTTCCCAACAACATACTTAGCGAAAGCGTCAGCCTGCTCATTCCACTCTTTGCCGATAGAGGAAGCTTTTCTCATTCCATATCCGTCGCCCAGTTCATTTTTTGTCTGAAGCGCAGCTTTCAGGTCAGAAGTTACTTTGCCTTCCTTGTTGAAGTTGATGTTCGTTACAGAAGCATCAATGATGCTGCTTGTGATTACGCCTTCTGCATTAAAGGTTGTAGCTGTGTAGTAGGTGTAAGCCTGAGCCACGCCGTCTTCATCAGCTGCGTCCTTGGATTTCGCAATGTTTGTAACGATTCCCAGTCCAAGGGTATCATCAGCATTAGCTCCGATGGGCTGCGCATTGCCAACAGCCTTTTCGATCGCTGCGATGAAGTCAGTAACATGTACTGTTACGGAAGAAGTTAAATCGCTTCCGGTTGGAACGCCTTCTTCATTTACTGCGATTCCCTTTACTTCATCAACAGTCTTGCCTACTACATAAGCGGCAAAAGCGTCAGCCTGTTCGTTCCATTCTTTTCCGATACTGGAGGCTTTCGCCATTCCGTAGTCAGCTCCCATTTCTTTCTTTGCTACGAAAACAGTATCAAGTGGCGTTACAATTTTACCATCTTTACCGAACTCAATCTTTGTCTGAGCCTGATCGATGGAGCACTTTACAATTGTGCCTGCATCGTCAACAGTAACTGCTACCGCAAGAGAGTCAGCCTGACCAACTCCGTTTTTCTCACCAGCATCAGCGGATTTCGCGATAGATGTGATGACCGCAAGACCAGTCTTTACTGCAGCTGCTGCAGGAGTGTCATCAACCGGCGGTGCTTCTTCCTTTGCTCCGCCGCCGCAGGCAGCCAATGCGAGCATTACCATGGCCAATACCATTAATAGTGCTAATTTCTTTCTCATAATTTCTCCTCCAAATTTTTTATTATGAAGACTACTGAACAGAAATTTCAGCAATCTTTTATTAAGCCAGCAATACCAGCAGAAAACATAACAAAGAGCTTATGTCATCCGATCCGGTTAAAAGCCGGCATAATAAACCGTAACAGTGTTGAGGTTACAATTCCTGCGAGCAAACCTGATACGAGCAGGACAGGAAAATATGCCCATAGATTCATACCCGTATAGATAATAGTTATAACAGCAAATTGACCTACATTGTGAAAAACCGCTCCAAAAATGCTGAGTATCAGGTAAGAAATTTTTTCCCGAAAAAGGAAAATTAAAAGAACCATGACCGTTATGGATAAAATCCCCCCGGCCAAACTCAGCGCAGCGGCAATTGCGCCTCTGGTAACAAACACAAAGCCAGACTTCAGAACCGCTATGGTGTATGCCTCTTTTCTTCCAAGGAAGAATAAAGCATACATGACAGCAATATTCGAGAGACCAAATTTCACCCCCGGTACCGCAATGGGCAGCGCAGGCAGCGCATTCTCGATGACTGCAAGAACGAGAGCTGTAGCGAAAACCATCGCAGTCAACACCATCAACTGGGTTTTATTCTTACTCTTCAAAATCGTATTCCCGCTATACTTAACGTTCATTCAATCCTCTCTACAGCACTATCTGCCTACAACAATATCCGCGTCGTCTTCGCCATGCTCTCCCTCAGGCACGATTTTCGCAACAAATCCATTGGGCAAGCAAGCTGCGAACTGACCGGAGGTTCTAATTCTTCCGGCATGGACACAGACCTGATCAGGACAATCGGAAGCCTCAAAGGCAATCGAACCGTCCTTATATACATGAAAGACCACATGCTCATTCTGGGGCATTGAAAAGCTGCGTTCCTCGTTCTCCTGCAGATCTACAGTCATCACCAGATCTGAATAGTAATAAATTTCAGCTTTCACCTGCTTTTCTGCAGCGAAATGCTGATAGGCCCACCAAGAGATTATACTGATCACGAGTATGATCAGTATGATGATGGCATCTGTTTTCTTTACAAATGTCATATTACCCATTATTCACGTCCTTAACCCAATATCCCTCCAATAAATACCAAAAGAGAGATTGTGCCCATGATGATCACATAATTTTTTATGGATACAATGAAGGTTTTTGACTTCTCCTGCACCTTAAAAAACTCATTAATATTCTTCTGAACCGGGATGACGGTGATCAGAAACAATAGACTGATCAATGGAAGCATTCTCGCCGCAGTCATAACAATCACCACCAGATAGGTACAGTAATAGATTGCGGCAAACAAACGGAGCGATGTCTTCTTTCCCAAATAGTAGGGAAGCGTATATCGCTTCACAAGGATATCCTTTTCCACATCGCAGATATTGTTTGCAAGCATAATGTTCGCAGTCGTACATACCGGCAAAGCGGACAACATTATAACAGTTATCAGCGGCAGAAGCTGCAGCTCAACCATTACCGATTGCAGGTTCCATTGAAAAGTCAGATAGGTTCCCTCCGGCATATTGACATATAGCAAAATAAACGGAATGAAAAAACCATAGAAAATTCCCGATAGAATTTCCCCCCAAGGCTGCCTCGAGATAGGAACAGGCCCAAAGGTATATAATACTCCGCAAAGAAAGCACAAGCCGCCGAGCAATAAGACAACGATATCCGTCAGCACGACAAGCCAGAGTCCAAGCAGGGCACTGACCCCTAATAAAATCAGTATGATACTCAGCGCGGCTCCTCGTTTAAACTGAAGGGGCTGACCATTTGTTTTGGTATCAATATAATTATTGATCGCCGTAGTTGTAAGATCGAACAGAAACATGGCACCAAAAAAAACGCATGTTAATTTCCATTGAATCGGCTGATTGCTATAAAACAAAAAGGCGAGGGTCAGCAGAAAGGCGAAGGTGCTCGTGATCTTTGTTCTTATTTCAACATAATTCAAAAATCGCTCTATCACTGATTCTTCTCCATTTTTCAGATCAGTCGAAATGACTTATCGAGCAACAGCTTCAAGTGGTGCTGCTTTTCTTCCGGAGCACCCAGTTCTTCCATGAGCAACAGGGATTTGTCGTAATATCGCTTGGCGATGAGTCTGGTATAATTCAGGCCGCCCGTATTCTTCACCGCACTGTTAATCTCATTTCTGGTCAGCTTCGTTTCCTTGGCCTTATCTTTGAGTTCACTCAATTTTTTAAATGCATAAATCAGCGGCAGAGTAATCACATTTTGTTCATAATCGGATTGAACTGGCTTTTGCGCTGTTTTCTCGGTCTCCTCAAAATCCATGCAGTCATCAGTAAGCTGAAAGATCATTCCAATGTATCTTCCAAGCTTAGTATATTTCCTGACAAGGTTCGAGTCTTTCTCTACAAGGGCTGCCCCAGCAAAAAAAGAAGCTTCGAAGAGTGCCGCAGTTTTACCGGATATAATTCTTAAGTACTGGTGAACGGACAAATCTATGTTTCCGTTATTAATATGTTGATTCAATTCTCCTAAACAGATGCGTCCCATATAGTCAGGCATCTGCAGGTTCATTCGTTCTTCTATATCAGACTGTTCTGTTGCAGAAGCCGTTAACTTCATGGCCATGCAAACCAGATAATCCCCGCAGATTACTGCCGTTTTCTGTCCGAATTTTTTCTGTAGTGTGACTTGACCCCTTCTCAGATCCGCATTATCAATGACATCGTCATGAACCAGCGTAGCCAGATGTAATATTTCGATTGCTGCAGCCAGTTTCACCGCTTTCATTGAGACAAACCCCTCACGGTCCAGCGCACAAGCAGCAACTGCTGCGGCACGGATGAACTTCCCTACAGAAAGCGCAAGGTGCTTTGTATAGCTGCGAATAACCAAAGGTGAGGAAGACAGCAAGCTGTCAACCTCACTTTTAATCTGCTCTATAGCTTCCTCATATGTCAGCTTTTTATCTAAAGTCGATTCCATTTCTTATTCCTTAATCATGATAGAGATAAGATTTTTTTACAACCGGTATTTTCTTCCATCCGTCTTTCAGTGCTGGCATCGCATAATAATCCAGTCCGAAGGTTCTTCCTGCTCCAATGAGCACCGCAATGCCGGCGAAAATCATCCAGAATGTACCAAGGTACAATCCTGTAGTTGTAACGAACATAAACTGCAGGATCAGTGAAAATCCTGCTGCCGGAGCAGTGAACAGTCCGCCGATGAGAGCAAGACCGATCAAAATTTCAGCGATTACGATGAATGCCTGCATTCCAATTTGAACACCATCATTCGGAATGATAAACTGCTGAATCATCCAGTTGACAGCTGGTACATCGATCTTAAAGGCTAAATCCTGCAGCGTGGAGTGGGCAAGTTCCTTGCCGCTTACGAAAAACGCCTGGAACAGACCGAGGAAATCAAAGTTGAAGATTACAGTACCCGCTGAAGTGGCAGCATTTCCTGTCTGAGCAGCGCCTTCTTCCGCACCTGTTCCCGTGGCCGCCGATACGGCATCTGCCATCTTTGTTGCCGCATGGGCTACCGAACCGGTTGCTTCGAAAATTGCATTCACAACAGAAGATACCAAATGACCTGCGCCTTCTGCTGCAGCAGTGGTTGCTCCGCTTGTTCCATCGGTAGTTCCGCCGCCGCCTCCGCCGCCGTTGATGATGGTATCATACCATGCCTGCGCGCCTCCGAAGAAACCTTTCAGCTTTGGCGTTGTCATCCAGCCTTCCATGACCTTCATGATTCCCTCATAAAGCCATACCGCTCCCAGCCAAACTCTCATCGGAACAAGAAGGAAACTTGGGGTTCTGTTGGAGAAGTGTCCGCCAACAAAGCTTCTGCAGTTTCTGATGGTAAAGAATTCATGCCTCATATAGCTGAACACCTTATTCCAGCCAAGTACCTGAATAAAATATATAATGTTAATAAAGTGCTTAGAAAACATTGCGAGCCATGAGGGTAGATTGAACATCATGTTCGGGAGGCCAACTCTTGCCACGCCATATCTTCCTCCGATACAAACCATAAATCCATGGAAGGACGGCTTGTATTGTTCCATCTCGCCTTTACCTGTAATCGCGCAGGTGATATTATGAGCGGCTGTTGCAGCGCTGTGCTCACAGTTTTCAACAATCTGAGGCACCGGCATCTTTTCTCCCTCAGGAGTATAGAGCATATTGTCGCCCACAACATAAACATTCTCATTATCAAGAGAACGAAGGAAAGGATCAAGGGCAATTCTTCCGCGTCCGCCAGACTGCAGCGACTTAGCAGCATCCGCTGTAATTTCTGCACTTTCAATACCAGCGGCCCAAACAACAGTATAGGTACCTTCACTGGTTACCGTATCGTTATACTTTGTTTCAACGAAGTCTTCACCGACTCTTACAACACCGGTGTTCAGCATAACACGAATTCCCATCTTTTTCATCCGTTTTTCCACTTTTACGGACAACTTTTCTGGCATATTGGGAATTGTACGGGAAAGGATATCTACGTTACAGATTGTAACCTCATCACGGTCAATCTCGAAATTTTTACATAAGATAGGAGCATATTCAGCAAGTTCCCCTACCATTTCGACGCCGGTAAAACCTGCACCCACGACGAAGAAAGTCAGAAGCTTCTTTCGTTCTTTCGGGTCTGTCTCAACAGCAGCTTTTCGGAACATGTTATGGATGTGATCCTTCAGTTTTACGGCATCATTATATGACCATAATTTGTAGGTATGTTCTTCTGCTCCTGGGGTACCAAAGAAAGTCGGCTTTGAACCCGCGCACAAGACCAGATAATCATACTCATAGTTTTCAGCCTGACCTTTAACAACCTTCTGCTCAAAGTCGACAGAAGTCACAGTATCCAGCCTGACATCAACTTTTCTTCCTGCAAACACCTTTTTTAAACTGATTTTGATACTGTCCTCATCCACGCGATTGGCAGCTACCTCATGAAGCTCGGTAAGCATGGTGTGGAAGGGATTTTTATCGATAATCGTTACAGAAACATCGGTGTCTTTTTTGAATTTTTTTGCAAGCTTCTTGGCAGTCAGTATTCCGGAGTATCCAGCTCCAACTATCACGATTTTCTTTCCCATGTTTTTCTCCTCATAATTTATTGGTACAAATTTCACGTTTTACATCTGTTAAAGGGGTAACCAACAACTACCTTCCGTCAGATGCTATGTATCATGAAAAGGCTTCAGCAATGCCGATATTTCAACGTTTGAGACTATGATCTTCTGTTGAATAAAGTCATGTGAAGCAAATAAAAGTCGCGGAATAGCACGACTCCGCGATATTAATATACCCTAAAAGATTTTGTTTAAACAATCACAAACTTTTAAATCGTACGAAATTATTATACACAAATTTAGTACTCTTTGCGAATACCAAATTCTGCCGACTCCACCCATTCCTTGGGACGGCTTACCAGTTCAACAAGCTGCTCCATCACCTTATAATGATCCTTTTCCTGTTCAATGATGAATTCGATAATCTCCCGGTCTTTCTCATTGCTGGTTTCCTGAAGCATTTCGGTATAAAGTGCAATGCTTTTTCTTTCATTTTCCAGCGCAGCAGTATAAGCATCCATTGCATCCGGCGTCACCTTAATCAAATCCTTATATGCACCGATTTCCATAAACAGATTCTTTATTTCTGCATATGTATCAACTAATTCATAAGGCAGGGTTTCCGCTTTGTTTTTAAGGATTCTCGCATGGATACTCTCTTCCTCGGCAAGGGTATGAAAAATTGATTTTAAGCCTCGGTCAGTTGTATTCTCAGCCTGCTCGAGATAGAATCTTTTACCGTCCATCTCCAGGTTAATTGCAAGTTCTATACTGTTCATGAGTTCTCACCTTTCACAATTTTCGAATTTTTCAGTCTATTCAATCTCATTATAACAGAATGTTTGCTTAATACAAGAAATTTTACAGAAAAAAGCAGCTTCATCAGCAGAGCCTCCGAAACCGCTTTTTTCTGTACTGTTGTATATGATATTTAATGTGTGAGGGCTGTGGTATACTGCCGCAGGCCTGGCAGGTTCTGTGCTGCGGCTGATTCAATCTTCTTTAATGGTTATTTTTTCACGTTACGGCATTTTTATTCCTGTTATTTTTCGGAATCAGTCTATTTATTTCTCGAGATCAGTCCAGATTATTTTTTTTGGGGGGGGAATTAAATTGATTTCATCAAAACACAAAAGATCGAAGTATAGGGCCTGATTTTCTTGGAAAAATAAGCGAAGCAACCAAACGTATAACTATGTCCCAAAAACAGCAGTACCGCAAAAGGAGGTCTTATGAAATTGGATCAACATAAGTATTTAAAATTACCGCCCGAATCTTATTGGATCACATCAACCAGGGAAATAGCAGCTGAGTATCCTGCCTTAAAGGAAGATATAAAAACGGATGTTGTCATTGTGGGCGGAGGAATTGCGGGAATCACCTGTGCTTATCTGCTGAAAAAGGAAGGACTTTCCGTTATTCTTCTCGAAGCTGGCATGCTTGCAGGAGGAACAACCGGACATACGACAGCAAAAATCACTTCTCAGCATCATTTGCTCTATCATAAATTGATCAAACAGCTTGGGACAGAACTGGCGCAGCAATACGCAAACGCAAACGAAACGGCTCTTCGAGAAATGAAAGCGCTGATTGACGAACTTGGCATTTCCTGTGATTATATTCCTCAGCCTGCAATCATCTACACAGAGAAGGACGAGAAGATTTCGATGCTGCAGGACGAAATGAAAGCCGCAGAAAAACTGGGGCTCCCTGCTTTTTATCAGGACTCAATTCCTTTTCCTTTCACAGTGAAAGGTGCTCTTCGGTTCGACCAGCAGGCTCAGTTTCATCCGTTAAAATATTCCCTTAATCTGGCAAAGGCTTTCGTCAGAGGCGGAGGAAAAATCTTCGAAAAAACTCGAGCGGTTGAAATTGAGAAGGATAGCGCCTACACCCTTATCACAGAAAATGGCTGCCGAGTCGATACGGATCAATTGATTATTGCAACACATTATCCCTTCTATAATAAGCATGGGATGTATTTCACAAGAATCTATCAGGAAAGATCTTATGTCACTGCAATCAAAGCTACAGAGCAATTTCCAGGAGGCATGTACATCAACGCAGAAGACCCTGTTCGCTCCCTCAGAAGCCTGAAAACAGATTCAGAAGAATTAATCCTCATCGGAGGAGCGCGCCATAAAGCAGGACAATGCGATGACACAATGAAAAAATATGAGGAGCTGCTGGATTTCGCAACACCCTATTATTCTATTTCGAATGTACCATTTCACTGGTCTGCACAGGATTGCATGACCATGAGCGGCCTTCCCTTTGTAGGCAACTATGCGGAGGATACCCCCAATCTATACATCACAACAGGATTCGGCAAATGGGGTATGACAAACAGCATGGCATCTGCTATGCTGTTGAGGGATTTAATAATCAAAGGAGACAGCCCCTGGAAAGAAGTTTACGATCCCTCCAGAAAAACCAATGTGCAGACGGCAGTCCATTATATGGCTGAAAACCTCAATACTGCGGAGAAGCTCATCGGCGGCAAGTTATCATCACCTCCGAATGAAGAAGAGATTGATATCGCACCAGGAGAGGGAAAGGTTGTCACCCTTTACGGCAAGAGAGCCGGCGCCTACCGGGACGATGCGGGGATTTTGTATATCGTCAACACGACCTGCACCCATATGGGCTGTGAACTGAATTGGAACTCTGCGGAAAAAACCTGGGACTGCCCTTGTCATGGATCAAGATTCTCCTTTGAAGGGAAGATCATTGAAGGTCCGGCGGTTGAACCTCTTACAATGGAACACGATGTCCATACCATCGGAAAGCTTTTGACAGAAGACTTTTAATAAAATAGGATTTAAAGGATTTTGAAAGAAAACAATGAGTGAGTAAAAACACTAAAAAAGAAAGGGTAGACAGATCCAGTCGGGATATTGATCTACCCTTTTTTATATTTTGATAATTTGTCAGTCTGCACCGGAGCTTGTACTTGGCTGTCCGCTACAGTAAACCCGGTGATCTCTGATAGGCAACGTCCAGAAGCTTGGTTTTATTGATAATCGCTCTTTCATATTTGCCAGAGCAGACGGAGCCTTTTGAATCGCTTGCTTCAAATCGGAGCAGAACCGAATGGTGATCCACATTTTCAACCGCAAGATGTAACGTGATTACTTCCCCAACCAGAGAGGGATGCTCGTGATTTAATTCTATTTTTTTGCCTACGGTGATAAAATCAGAGGGCAAACGCCGATCAAGCATTTCTGTAGATGCATCAATCATCATTAACAGGATGGAAGGCGTGGAAACCAGGTAGTCTAAGGTGCCTGCATTGCTTGAAGCATAGGCATCCTTCGTTGTAGTTACCTTTGAATAAGTATAGGTAAGACCTTTCTCAATCTGATGTTTTATCATTTTACATCTCCTTCTTCATTGATTTATCTTTTTTATTAAAGGCTGCAGAGCAGTCCATATAATCCTTTGCAGAAAATCTGTTTCGCGTTGCCGAAATGCTATAGATTCCTATAAGTTGTCCGTTTGGACTTTTATTTATTTGTTTTCTCCGACTTTTTTTTAGGCTGTCCAAGGAAAAGAATCACAGCAAGCCCTGCTGAGAAAGTTAAGATACAAGGCAGGATTTCATTTGACGCAGGAAAGCCCGGATAAACCTGTGCCAGCGATCCAAGCATAAAGCCGATGATCAGCATGTACGTAAATTGGGGATGTCGTTTCATTTCCCGTTCCAAAAGTCCTGCTGTAAAAAAAGTTCCTCCTAGAATCCCGATGGCCAGAGGGATCAGGTATAACAGGTCCAGTTCCTTGATGGCAATCAGCGTGAGGTCATACATCCCGAGCATCAGCAAAATGTAGGATGCGCTGATGCCTGGCAGGATTAAAGCAACAGCTATAATGACTCCCGCAACCATCAGCATGGAAAAATTATATAGATCAAAATTAGTTGACAACT
The DNA here is from genome assembly GCA_015243575.1 of Clostridiales bacterium. Lineage (NCBI taxonomy): Bacteria > Bacillati > Bacillota > Clostridia > Peptostreptococcales > Anaerovoracaceae > Anoxybacterium > Anoxybacterium hadale. The sequence continues at coordinate 470,966 of CP042469.1, read as the reverse complement.
GGAAGATACCTTCCGGCAGATACATGGTACTAATTCCCAAAGCTGCACCAATCGTTGCAACCAGAATATTAACAGATTTGATTCTCGATACCTTGACCTTACGGTACAAAGGAGGAATGCCCCCCAGGATTGCACCCAAAAATAAGAACAGCATAGGCTTATGCCAAAGGGTAACTGCGGTGAGTAAAGGTCCAGAGAAGATTAAGATACCTAAAATCCCGGCAATTCCGTAAGTTCCCAGCAGAATCAAATTATCCTTCAAGTCTTTTCTGAAGCAGCTGACCGCATGAATCAGTTCATCATAAATCCCAAGGATAATGGCCATGGTTCCTCCGCTTGCACCAGGCACTAGCATGGATGCTCCTATCACAAACCCCTTAATTACCCTGATTGCCCCACTTTGAATCTTTCCCATTTTTTCCCCTTTTTAAATCCCTTGCCCCTATATCTCATTCATTCGTGATCTTGTATGATTCAATTTATAGACAATTGAAACTGAAATATTTTATCCATTATATAACATCCGGTGAGGGGAAACAACCAAACAACCTGACTTTTTCCGATGCTTTGAAAAAGACAATTTTTTGAGCGACTATCTTTAGCGGCCCATTATAGTTCAAACCATTGCTCCTAGTTCCTGTATCACTCGATCAGGGCATTCTGGGCAGCCGGATAAGGGAAATGGCAGGCCCATTTCCTCATACTTTCCAAGGCACAATTTGCGAAAAGGAAGTAATTCCAACCCCTCATAATTGGAGAAGCTTTCTCCGCGCTTACGGATACGCCGGACACTACTGATACTGTCTGTCAATCCGGGCACAACAACATGGCGAATCCGCAGCGGAATCTTTTTTTCCTCGGTCAGCTTTAAAAATCGCAGCACCTGATCCATTGATCCTCCGCAATAGCGCTGATATTCATTATTGCCTGCAAATTTCAGGTCACACATCACAAGATCCGTGTATTTCAAAACTTCGCGGGCTCCGGCAAGGCTTCCGATTCCCGAGGTATCGAGAACTGTATGGATCCCTTTCTCTTTCAGCTGCCGAAACAGCTCCGCAACAAATTCCCACTGCAAGAGCGGCTCTCCGCCAGAAATTGTAATGCCTCCCTGGGTACCGAAGTACGACCGGTATCGCAGTACTTTCTCTGCGATTTCTTCCGTTTCCCATTCCTCTCCTGCTGACGGATCCCATGTTTCCGGATTATGACAATACACACAGCGCAGCGGGCAGCCCTGCACGAACACCACAAACCGTATTCCAGGACCGTCTGCCGCCCCCATGCTCTGAAAGGAGTTGATTCTGCCTTTCATCACATTGCCTCATGGAAGGTTCTAGCAATGACCTCCCTCTGCTGCAGCTTGGACAATTTATGGAAGTTAACCGCATACCCTGATACTCTCACCGTTAGGTTTGGATGAAGCTCTGGATTTTCGTAAGCTTCCACTAAAGTCTGTCTGCTCAATACATTGACATTCAGATGATGGGCCTTCTGGTTAAAGTAGCCCCGCATCACGGAAACCAGATTGGCATACCGTTCCTCTTCTCCATGTCCAAGTGCCTCAGGGATGACAGAGAAGGTATTGGACACCCCATCCTTGCAATCGTCATAGGAAATCTTTGCCACAGAATTCAACGAGGCTAATGCTCCGCTTTTTTCTCTTCCATGCATGGGGTTTGCACCCGGAGCAAAGGGTGCTCCTGCTTCCCTTCCGTCAGGAGTCGCTCCTGTTTTCTTGCCATATACAACATTTGAAGTGATGGTCAGTACGGAGAGTGTGTGCTCTGCGTTCCGATACGTCTTATTCTTTTTCAATTCCTCTACGAAGCGTTTCACTTGTTCCTGCGCGATGGTGTCTACGCGGTCATCATCATTTCCGAAGCAGGGATACTCGCCTATGGTTTCAAAATCAACAATGAGTCCGCTGCTATCCCTGACAACCTTTACGCTTGCATATTTCATTGCAGAGAGCGAGTCAGCAAGAACGGACATGCCTGCAATGCCAAAGGCCATAAAGCGATGAACCTCCGTATCGTGCAGCGCCATTTGGGTTTTCTCGTAGGCATATTTATCATGCATATAGTGAATGATGTTCATGGCACTGACGTATGTTTTTGCCAGCCAGCGCCGATAATATTCCATCTTTTCCAGTACCTCTTCATACTTGAGCAGTTCACCCGCATACGGCTCACGGGCTGGTGCTACCTGAACTCCCGTCCGTTCATCACGTCCTCCGTTCAAGCTCATGAGAAGCAGCTTAGGCAGATTGGCCCTCGCTCCGAAAAACTGCATATCCTTACCTACCCTCATAGCGGAAACACAGCAGGCAATGGCATAATCATCACCGAAATCGGGACGCATCACATCATCATTTTCATATTGGAGCGCATCGGTATCACAGGATACTTTTGCAGTATAACGCTGAAAGCTGGGCGGCAGTTTGTCAGACCATAATATAGTAAGATTCGGCTCCGCGGAAGAACCAAGATTATATAGCGTGTGAAGGAGTCTGTAGGAGGTTTTGGTAACAAGCGTTCTGCCGTCTTCCCCCATACCGCCCACCGCTTCGGTGATCCACATGGGATCTCCCGCAAAGAGTTCGTTATAGTCAGGTGTCCTTAGATGCCTTGCCATACGAAGCTTCATCACAAAATCGTCTAAAATCTCCTGAGCCCCCGCCTCGTTCAGCTTCCCTTCCGCCAAATCACGTTCAAAATAAATATCAAGGAAGGTACTGACACGTCCAAGGCTCATGGCAGCACCGTTTTGCTCCTTAATGGAACCAAGATAAGCAAAATAAAGCCATTGCACCGCTTCTTTCGCATCTGCTGCAGGCCTGGAAATATCAAACCCATACATGGCTGCCATTTCTTTCAGCTTCTTCAGGAAGTTTATCTGCTGATACAGTTCCTCCAGCTGACGAATGTTGTCAGCATCCATTTCCCGCTGTCCCAGCAGTTCTTTGTCTTTTTTCTTATTTTTGATTAATCGATCAACACCATAAAGGGATACTCTTCTGTAATCACCGATAATACGTCCTCTTCCATAAGCATCCGGCAGACCAGTAATAATTCCGCTTTTTCTTGCCGCCTTGATTTCATCAGTATATACACGGAATACGCCATCATTATGTGTTGTTCGATATTGGAATTCGTTCTCCACCTTTTCCGAAAGGCGATATCCATAAGCCTCGCATGCTTGTTTCGTCATGTGCACTCCTCCAAAGGGGTTCACACCTCTTTTCAAGGGCCGATCCGTCTGCAGACCGACGATGATTTCTCTGTCCTGATCCAGATAACCCGGCTTATAATTGGTGAGGGAGCTGACTGTTTGAGTGTCGATATCCAGAATTCCTCCAAACTCCTGCTCAAGTTCGAAGAGGCGGTTCAGTTTATTCATCAGCGCATTGGTTCTCTCTGTTGGCCCGCTCAAAAACGCTTCACTGCCTTCATAAGGAGTATAGTTCGTCTGTATAAAGTCTCTGACGTTAATTTCCTCCACCCAGCTTCCGTCTTTAAAACCATTCCATTCTGTAAAAATCATGCTTGCGTCTCCTTCAAAAAAAATGAAAATATTTGACGATACACAGCTCTCTTCTTATTTCATTGTCTTGATGCTACACGCCGCACCTACCAATACAGGCAAGGCCTTAGCGATCGGCAGCTTTCTGCGAATGAAATAAAAAAAGAGCAACATTCGGTATCACCAAATATTGCCCAGACGGTCGGCTCAGCACAGATCTTCATTCCCCTGTGGTAACCCACAATTATCCGTCAGTAATGAAGTCCGTTATTATGTTATGAAATGATTATATAATGGCCACAGGCCAAAGTCAACCCTGCAGCACACTTTCAACGATTGGCAGAATCTGCTTCTCAGCAGTAAAGTCCACCGGAAGCTCATACGCATTCAGCATACCCCTTTCGTCCGGTGTTAATTCTTTTTTCTTCTTCAAGCTGCGCTTTAAAAATTGCATCAAAATTTGATCCACGAAGGTAAGCTTGTTCTTGTCAAAGCCTCCTCTTAAAAGATGAAATTCAATCACGTTCCGCTGATCAGCAGCGATATTTTTATTTCTTACATGCTCAACAATTTCAGGCCTGCAAGGAGACGCACCTACACCAAATACAATGATTTTTTTATCCTTTAACAGCTTAAGATTGTCTGTAATCAGCGAAATACCGTTAATTCCCACCGCATAAAGCCCTCCTCCGTAAACGATGGTATCATATGGCAAAAGGTCTTCTGCCCTTACTTTTTTAGCCTCGAGTAACTCACCGTCAACTGCCTTGGCAATCCATTTTGCGTATTTTTCTGTAAACCCTGATTTAGAACGATAAACGATTGCTGTTTTTTTCAATTCCATCACCTCAGAATTATCATAAGACGATTCTATGAAACATTCAACAATTATCTGTATGCTGCATATATTAAACTAACAGAATGGAGGTTGAAGCTATGTATTGTTTTTTCCCATTAGTGTTAGGCTTTATCGCCGGCAGAAGCTGTGGATGGAATAACTATGGCGGAGGCGGCTGTGGATGTCATCGTGAAAGAAGATGCTGCCCGCCCCCGGATAAGTGCATAAACGTTTATTGCCGCGAAAAAAGGTATTAATACAATAGCAATGGGGGCGTGGGCAGATCACACCTGGGATCGTCGGCTGCGCCCCCTAACATACAGTATAACATTCTTATTCGTTTTATAATAACGAGGCGGAAATGCCTCTCGCCTCGTTGAAAGAAGAGCTTATCCGACCATTGGGAGGATCAGCTCTTTTCTGTAATATGCTCTGTCTCCACGGGAATGGATTCTCCCTCTTTCATTTTGATATGACCCGACTGGAATGGTTCCCCGTCAATGGTGATGATAACCGCATTGCTGCCAAAGTATTGTCCGAAGGTGTTGGCGATACATTTCAAAATGAGCTCTTCATATCCGGCCCCAGCGTTCATCTCCTTCAGAAAGGCTTCGTTCATATCAACATGCACCTTACCCTCTTCATCCAGCTTTAAGGTCTTGATTGCTGCATCTGTTGTCAGAACAGCACCAAAGGTTTCATTCACCGCTTCCTTATACTTGTCTTCTAGATTCTTCGCTGTAACGTCATTGGTTCGGAAGGAAACCTTTTTATTCACAAAGAAAATCTTCCCACTTTGTAACTCAGGATAGTAGAACTTAATCTGTTGCTCTCTGGAAACATTTTGTTCTATGGCTTTTAAGCTGGAACTGACTTCAAGACCACCCGTTTGATAAAGAGTCTTTACAAGACCGATATGTTTGACATAGTAATCAATACTGGTTCCCTCTCCCCCCTCCGTGAGAACCTCAATGGCTTTATAGGTTCCCAAGGGAGTCTTCACATCAGCGGAGACCTTTGTGATAGTCCTTTGCCTGCCATCCTTCAGATTCCAGGCAGTCCCCTCTTTCAAGGGTTCCATCAACAGGACCTCTTCTGAACCATCACTCTGATCCGTCATATCTTCCCTGTAGTAGATTTCTCCCTTAGAAAATGTCCTAACCAGCTTGCCATCCTTTTGTTCGTATACCCTGACCGATACCGTTCCGCCATTGCTGACCATCTGCTGCATCCTGCCAGCTTCAGTGTAATCCGTATAGGTCTCGAAGGAAGCATACTCATTTCCCATTCCCTCATATACATATCGGATATCCTTCTCCATCGGAAAATAATCCGAGATGTTTCTCTCTGCATCCTTCTTTAAAACAAGCTTTACAGCCGTAACCTGAACAGGGTAGCTTTCTTTAATTTCCGGGAGTGCCGTCACTTCTATGAGCTGACCTTCCTCTGGATCGAAATTATATACGGCCTCATCTACCACAACACTTGCTTTGTCAAAACTGCCTGAATTGATGTTTTTCATCAAGATCGATCCTTCTGAGATTGTTTCAATTTCTCCGGAAAAAGAGATTGTCTCCTGCTTTCCGCAGCCCCAAAGGAACAGAGCAAGACCAGCTGCAATCAACATAACAACCCTTACTTTCTTCCCGCACTGCCGTATTCTTTTCTCCATAACTAGCATAATTCTCACCCCCTTGTCTTTTTTTTCCCATCATCGTACAGATTCATTCACATGTTCTGTAGCTTGTGTGAAAAAATACTGGTATCATATAAAGAGTAAGAACAATAAGCAAAAGGAAACAAAACAAAGCAGAAAATAAAAACATGAAATAAGCATACGCAGCAACTAGCTGCTGGAAAGGAAGATGAGATGGAAGACTATTATTGCCCTGATTGCGGAGATAAACTGGAGCGGATCTCAGGATGCGGTACGGTAGGTTATATGTGTGATACCTGCAAGCATCTTGTGTCAAAGTCAAAGATTCTAACGAAACAGGAACTGGAGGCTTTGAAAGAAAGTCCAGACCACAAAGAGAACGGAAGCAATTAAGGAATCACAAAGAAAGGAAGACCCCGCGGGACAAAGTGTACTGCGGGGTTTTCTATAGGGAACCGCCGGTTTTGACGGCAGTAGGCCAGCAGATAAAATTAATAAATTGGCTGGTATGATTCGTAGAATCGGTTGAAGTACCTTGCCTGAGTATGTTCCTGTGCACCGCTGTGATGAGGGTGATATGCGACGGATAATCCTTCCACAGAACTGCCTGGCGGCATGATGCCGGGGATAGCTCCTGTGGAACTGTTAGGCGGCATGATGCCGGGGATAGCTCCTGTAGAACTGTTAGGCGGCATGATGCCGGGGATGGGACTAGGGAATGGTCCCGGCAAGCCCCCAGTGGGTCCGCTGAGTGAGGGTGCTACAGGAGGAGCTCCCGGCGGGCCGATCGGCTGGGGCACCAATGGAACAGCTTCCTGGGGAATGGTTTGCTGCGGCATGGTTTGCTGCGGCATGGTTTCCTGCGGAATACCAACCCGCTCACCTAAAGGAAAACCTTGCATCCCACCCATGTATTCTCTCTGGTCAAAACAGCACGGAAAAAAAGTTCCGCATCCGATATGCTGTCCTGCGTTACCTGTTGGCTGAGTTCTATAATCATCCGGCCACTCATGAATGATCATTGCCCTCCCCAGCACTTGATCCGGGGTGAAGCGGTCTGTGTAAACAATCATATATGCATGACCATAAAAAGACATTAGTACTGGAAGATCTCCGGAATGGTAAGGATGAGGCGCATCCGGGTTGAGTGAAAAATGCCCTCCAACATCATGAAATCCAGTATAACCCTCTCCCATGATACATGGTCCATGCTGATGAATATGAAATCCATAAAATCCCGAAAATGGAATTCCTTCAACATCAACCACCAGCAGGGTACCATCCAGAAAAGGATAGAGATAGACGTCTCCTACAAGTTTATGTATTTCCGAGCTGCCTTCTAAATGGGCACAGACTACCGGCGGCTTAGACATTGTCTCATACATTAGTTTTATGGTCTGATCAAGCATTGGAAATATTACCTCCCAAGTATCCCCTATTGCTATATACTATGCGCTGGTTCCTATGGTTGACACAAGTCAAAAATCGAATTCTGCGGAACATTCACCCACAGAATCCCCGCCGAAGCATCATACTCCGACGGGGAACACAACGCACGAATGCGAGAAAAATACTAAATTGATCGCATCAGCCTAGATCTTTAAGAGAGCAGGTTTCAAAGATTCTTTTCGTGATAAAGAAATCCCTTAGTTTCCTTGGACCAGCAATTACATCTCTTCCGACGTACAAGCTTCCCTCCTGCCTAACTTTGACGCCCCACTTTACAAGAGATATCTCTCCCCTGTCAATTTCAATCCCCGTAATAAACTGCGGATGAACACAGCTTCCATCGTTAAAATACAGCGGTTCCCCCATTTCCGGGAACATCGGACGATGGTTATGCCCACCAATCAGCATATGATTTTCCTTAATGACCCATTCCGTCAACCGTTTTCCTACAATCTCCTTCTTTTCCTGGTTCTGTGCAGGACTGGTAGGATTCGTGACACCGAATAATTCCAGCGGTCTCCAAAGGTAGCGCACCAGAAATCTGCTGACTTTCCAAAAGCTGCTGTTCAAATCATCTACCTGATGACCATGAACCAGGAGAATTTGTTTGGAGAAGGGGTTCAGTCCCCAGCTTTCATACTCCAGCACAAGTCCTTCATAGGCACGCATATCCTCAAATAACGGAACAGTTTTATTTTCTCTCTTGTCATAATACTCATATAAATTGGCTTTTAAAAATTTATCGCTCTGTTTCACCATATCATGATTCCCATAGACGAAATATGCCTGATTCTTCTGATAAAATTTTTTTAGAAGTTCAAAAACACCCTGGTGGGCATAAATGATATCGGACATTCTCTTATTCTCCCAAAGCTCATCACCGTCACCGATTTCAATATAGGTGAAATCCTGTTCAAGATAGTGATTCAACGCTGAGATATAGAGATTTTCGTTTTTGAAAAAATCATCCGCCTGGCTTCCATCACCTCTATGACAATCACTCATGATGATAAGCTTGCTGGAATCATCAATTGGCAGCTTTACTGAAGATTCGAATATCTGGGATAAACGCTTCATCGAATTCATTACAATCTCTCCCGATTTTTCTACATATGATCGGACATGGAAGACAGCTTCAGGTCTCACAACCCGATGTTGTCAGTCAATGCCATGCTCGATCAACTCATAAAAGGCCTTTATGATGCGCCTTGTTTTTCCTATGCGAATCATCCCTTCATAAAACAACGGCTCTTTTCTTCGAATGATACAGATTCTTTCTGCCATTGTTCTGCATCTAGAAGTTATTTGCCGATATCTTTTACAGGCGAGCCGGTTATAATTTTGGATGATCCTGTCTGTTTTCTCTGACCTCGTGAAAGGTTTCGGTGTATGGGTTCTGTCAAAAATAAACTCAGCATCAGTACCGTTGATTTTGATCTGGCTCCTTTGATAGCCGATCTTTATCAGCGCAGCGACGAAGGCTTCGCACATTGTTTCGTCTAGAAAAGTGATTTTGATGTGCATGGCAAGCTCCTCAGGTTCAGAAAACACTCCTGCCTTAAAACCGCTGAGCCACCAGTGCTTCTCCGTTCTCTCAAACAGCTTTCTGCCTTTCTGAAACAGAACGTAAGACAGCTCCATCAGATCATCATCTGCGGCGCATTGATAAAAGGTGCCGGTAAACAACCCCGGAATATTAAGATCCTGTTGATCTGTATAATAAACGCCGATTTCACATCCCGTATTCAGGTAATACTGCCCTTTCCAAAACTGAATCAGCCATCTCTTTCCGCCATACACAAACGTCACCGGTTCTGCGTCGATAATAATGCTTGCAGGTGCTGCTGCCTCGTCATAAAGCCGGCAATAACCGAATTCCCTCTGCCATGCATCCAATCTGGAAAAAAAAATATCCTGTTCCGGATCGTATTGATACCCTGCATAGGAGAGGAGTTGATCAAAGGCTTTCGCTTCTGTCTTTTCGGGCTTTGGATAAATACTGCAGATTATGCTATAAATCATTCTATAAATTAAAATGACAAAAACAAGCAATAGTGCCGACAACGAAGCGAAGACGAGCATTCTCTCATACCCCCTTCTGATCAGTTGTTCCGGCAGCCGGTTGTTGCCTAGTTGAGAAGTGCTTTCAAACCGGATCCACAGATACCGCAACAAACTGATTTATAGTTCATATTATTCGAGGCTTAAGTTAAGTGTTATCCTGATTGGAAATAATTGTGATTATGATTTGAGCATCCCTGTAAAACGGCAGACAAAAAAACGGAGGCAGTCATCTGCCTCCGGCTTTCGCTTATAAATTCTTATTTAATTTACTTACGCCTTATTTCGATGCGATGAGATCACATACCGCATTGGAAAATGCAACCGGATCTTCAATAGGAAGGCCTTCAATCATAAGTGCCTGATTATATAAAAGCTCCGTATAAGTTCCGGCTTTATCCTTGTCTGCTTCATATATATCCTTCATTGCCTTTAGGACTGGGTGGGATGCGTTAAGTTCGAGCACTTTTTCAGCTTTCACTTTATCATCACTTGGCATTGCATTGAGTATTTTTTCCATCTCTATGGAAATACTGCCGCCGCTGGACAGGCAAACAGGGTGGGTTTTCAGTCTTTGAGAAATTCTTACCTCGCTGACCTTTCCACTGAGTGTATCCTTCATAAAGGTCAGTAATTCCTTGTTGTCCTCGGTTTCTTTCTTGACCTCTTCAGTCTCCTTTTGATCCTCTTCAATTCCCAGATCATCTCCGGACACAGACTTAAATTCTTTGCCGTCAAATTCGCTCAGGATACGGATTGCGAACTCATCGATGTCATCTGTGAAGTAAAGGATTTCATAACCCTTGTCCTTCAGCAGTTCTGTCTGGGGCAGCCGATCAATTCGTTCAACGGTATCCCCCGCAGCATAATAGATAAACTTCTGATCTTCCTTCATGCGGGAAACATACTCAGCCAAGGTCACCGGTTTCTTTTCCGTCGAGGAATAGAACAGGAGTAAATCCTTTAGTGTCTCTTTATTGGCACCGTAACCATCATAAATTCCATATTTAATCTGCAGTCCAAAGTTTTTGAAAAATTCTTCGTACTTCTCTCGATCAACATTCATCAGCTCTGTCAGTTCGCTCTTGATCTTCTTTTCTATTCTGGAGGAAATGGCTTTTAGCTGTCTGTCATGCTGCAGCATTTCTCTTGAGATGTTCAAGGAAAGATCCTGCGAGTCTACCAATCCCTTCACAAAACTAAAATAGTCAGGAAGCAGGTCCGCGCACTTATCCATGATCAACACTCCGCTGGAATAAAGCTGCAGCCCCTTTTCATACTCTTTGGTGTAATAATTATATGGCGGCTTGGAAGGAATAAAAAGCAGCGCGTTATAGGAAACCATTCCCTCAACGTTCGTATGAATCACCTTGGCTGGATTTGCAAAATCAAAGAACTTCTCTTGATAGAACCCATTATACTCATCCTCGGTAATTTCATTTTTATTTTTCCGCCAGATCGGTATCATGCTGTTGAGCGTCTGATCCTCAATCACTGTCTCGAACTCGCCTTCACTGCCTTCCTTCGGTCTTCGCTGCTCGGTCTTCATTCTTATAGGATATCTGATATAATCGGAATACCTCTTGATCAAGCTGCGAATTCTATATTCCTGAAGAAACTCATCGTATTTCTCATCCTCAGTGTCTTCCTTAATCTTCAATATAATTTCGGTTCCGCAGCCATCCTTTTCACACTCTGCTATAGAATAACCTTCGGTACCGGAAGATTCCCAGCAATATGCCTGTCCTTCTCCGTATGCCTTGCTGATGACCTTTACTTCGCTGCTTACCATAAATGCAGAGTAGAAGCCCACACCAAACTGACCGATGATATCGATGTCTTCCTTTTGCTCATTATCTTTCTTAAAGTTTAAGGAACCACTTTTTGCGATGGTCCCAAGATTGGATTCCAGCTCCTCTTTGGTCATACCAATCCCATTATCCGTAATGGTAAGCAATCTACTTTCTTTATCAGCAGCAATGCGGATTTCAAATTGCTCTCTGGTGATCCCTGTCACATTTTCTGTGAGACTTTTGTAATAAAGCTTATCAATTGCATCGCTGGCATTGGAGATCAGCTCCCTTAAAAAAATCTCCTTATGGGTATAAATAGAATGGATCATAAGATCCAAAAGTCGTTTTGACTCTGCTTTAAACTGTTTTTTAGCCATTTAAAAACCCCTCCTATTTCTTCATTTTTCTTTCATCACTGATCTTACTTCTGACCCATTCGCTGAATCAATTCAATAAACGAAAGTTGTTAGCACTCTTTTCAATAGAGTGCTAACAACTTTAATATTAAAACATTTACCCGCTGAAATCAAGAGGATTTTCATCAATTTCCTAAATTCACCCAGCTTTTTTGTTATGATTTACTGAGCCATCTTGTAGATTTCAAGAATATCCTTCCAAGAGAGCTTTTGGAAACCTCCAACCGGTGTTTCCTTTCCATCGCTGTACCAAGTGGCTTTTTTCGCCATTAACTCCAGGTTACTGTCATCCATACCAAGTTCTCTCAAGGTAATGGGAAGCCCGATGGTAATGAAGAAGCGCTCCAGTCTGTCTATCCCCTCATTGACGATAGCATCCGGGTCTCTGTAGGTACCTTCCACACCCATTACATTTACCGCAAATTGCACAAACATATTGATATTGGTTTTGTATACATATCGCATCCAGGATGGAGTAAGCACAGCAAGTCCGGCACCGTGAGCCACATCATAAATCGCACTGAGTTCATGTTCCATCTTATGGCAGGCCCAGTCCTGCGCTCTGCCAAGCCCCAGCAGTCCATTATGGGCAATGGTTCCTGCAAAGGCAACTTCTGCCCATGCATCGTAGTCCTTATGGTTCCGATTCAGAATCAGCGCATTTTTCATAATCGCTTTCAGAGTACTTTCACAAAGACCATCGGTGACATCTGCCTTCACCGTTGTGGTAAAGTAACGTTCAAGAATGTGGCTCATCATGTCACAAACACCGTTTGCAATCTGATTTTTCGGCAGAGTGAAGTACAGCTCCGGATTCATAATGCTGAATACAGGTCTGATTTTGTCGCTATGATATCCCATCTTCAGCTGCGTCTCTTCCTGGGAAATCACCACACTGTCACTGGATTCCGATCCGGTGGCAGGGAGGGTCAGGATCGTAGCCAGATCAAGTACCTTACCAGCAGGCTTTTTTGTCAGGAAATAATCCCAGATATCTCCGTCATAGAGCACGCCCAGTGCGATCGCCTTCGCAGAATCGATGACGCTGCCGCCGCCCACTGCCAATATAAAATCGATTCCCTCTTCTCTGCAGATTCGGATACCTTCCCTGACCAGTGAAAGCCTGGGATTGGGCTTAACTCCGCCCAGTTCCACATAAGAGACACCAGCAGCTTCCAGTGCACTTCGAACTTCATCGTATAACCCGCTTTTTTTAATGCTCTCACCACCGTAATGAAACAGAATCTTATTTCCGTAAGGCTTGATCAGTTCTCCAACCATAGCCTGTTTTCCTTTTCCAAATATAATCCTTGTCCTATTTTCGTAATCAAAGTTCAGCATTTATCTTATCCTTTCCTGCTATAATATGGTTTATTGGAAGACAGTTCAGAACCTCGGCCAAAACCCTGTCCGGCAATTCCTGTCATTCTGATTCACTTTTCTTCTATTATATCCAAAATATTATACCGTTACAATCGATACCCGGTCAACCTTCTAAGTTCTTGTACTTGCGGATCATGTTCCAGGTCGTAGGCCAGGTTAAAGCTGAACAAAAAAATACAGCTGCAGGATACATTGATATCCCGCGGCTGTATCACTTATTCAAATCTGTTAAGAAGATAATTCTTTGATACGAAGCCCATTCTGATTCATATAATATGTAAGCATATGAAGGCTGTCGCTCAGATGTACATTTTCGATAACAATATCCTCCGGCACATCAATCTCAGCAGCCGTGAAATTCCAAATTCCCCGGATGCAGCTTCCTGCAAGAACGTCTGTAACAGCTTGGGCGCTGTCTTTATCGGTGGTGATCACGGCAATGTCTACCTGATTGTTTTCCAGGTACTCTGTCAGGCTGCCTGCATCCAGTACCTCGATATCGTTAATTCTCAGACCCACCAGCCTGGGGTTTACATCAAATATTGCAATGATTTGATAGCCCGACTTATAATAATGCGTATAATTTGCAATTGCCTGCCCCAGATTTCCTGCCCCCAGAACGATCATCTTATACTCATTCCGCAGCCCCAGTATCTCGCCAATCTGTCTTTGGAGCCGCTCAACATTATACCCATAGCCTTGCTGTCCGAACGCTCCAAAATTGTTCAGGTCCTGCCTGATTTGCGATGCCGTATATCCGGCAATCCGGCTGAGTTCCGTTGATGAAACTGACTTCACACCCTTTTCCGAAAGATCACCAAGGATCCTTCGATAACGCGGTAAGCGTTTGATCACGGTATTTGACACAAATGAGTAGTCTTTCATATTTTACACCTGCCTCGTTCTGTTATATGTGGATGGCTTTGTCAATGGCTGCGTGAAATGCTTCATGATAGATCTCTGATATGGTTGGATGCGGGTGGATCGACATTGCCACCTCTTCAGCCGTAGCCTCCAAATTCATAGCAACCGCAGCCTCCGCAATGAGATCAGTGGCATGAATTCCAAAGATATGAACCCCTACAATTTCCTGGTACTTGGGCTCAGTAATTACCTTAATCATCCCTCTGTCGTCTCCTGCCACCTTCGCTTTGCCATTTCCCACAAGCGGGAATCTTCCTATTTTAACGTCTCCGTATTTTTCCCTGGCCTGAACCTCCGTCAGACCGACACAGGCTACCTCGGGCTGAATATAGATTGCGCTTGGGATTCTGTCATACACCATCTCCTTATGATGACCGCAGATATTTTCCGCCGCAATGATCCCTTCTGCAGAAGCGGTATGGGCAAGCATAGCCTTGCCATTCACATCTCCTACCGCATATATGTTTTCCACGGAGGTTCTCATATTTGAATCGGTGACGATTGCGCCGCGCTCTGTCCTGATACCCAGAGCCTCACAGTCAATACCTCCAAGATCCGGCCCCCGCCCCACAGCCATAAGCACCTTTGACGCCGCAGCTTGTTCCACGCTCCCATCTTTTTCAAATAGAACAGCCGCTTTTGAAATTTCGGTGACTCTGGCACTTGTATATACCTTGACTCCCATCTGTTCCAGCATGCTTGTAACCTGCTTCGTGATTTCTTCATCCACCATGGGTAAGATTCTGTCCAAAAATTCTACAACAGTAACCTTCGTTCCGATGCTTGCAAAGAAATAAGCAAATTCTACACCGATTACGCCTCCGCCAATGATTGTAATATCCGCAGGAATTTCGGCAAGATCCAGCGCCTCATTGCTGGTAAGCACCTCCATGCCGCTGTCGATTGGCACCGGCAGTGACTTAATCCCTGATCCGGTTGCTATGATAATAAAGTCTGCAGTGTATTCTTTTCCTCCTACAGAAACTGTATTTTTATCCTTGATGATCCCTTCTCCTGAAATTGGTGTTACGCCATTCTTCCGAAAAAGGCCGTTTATGCCGCCTACAAGCTGACCCACGATTCCTGCCTTTCGCTTCTGAACCTTTGTCATATCAAGCTGAAGATTGGTAAGATCCAAACCCACTACACCAAATTGATCCGACTCTTTAATTTCTTTCAGCGATTCTGCACTTCGCAGGAGCGTCTTCGTCGGAATACAGCCGCGATTCATACAGACGCCGCCGTATTGATCCTTTTCAACCACCGCAGTACGTTTCCCCAGCTGTGCGGCTTTGATAGCAGCAACGTAACCTCCGGGGCCTCCTCCTATGACAATGATATCAAAGTCCTTTGCCGCCGCAGCGGGAGCGGCCCCAGAAGCCTGAGCTGAAGCAACAGTCTGAGCCGACGAAGACGTTGACTCCTCTTTACCCAGTTTTTCAAGCGCCTCTTTTACCAGTGCGTCTATGTCTTCCCCTGCACCTGCGATGATTGCGATGGGAAGTGTCACGGGTACGGCTTCTCCCTCTTTGAGAAAGAGCTTTCTGACAACGCCGTCTCCGGTGGCCTCAATGTCTATGCTGGTCTTATCTGTTTCTATAGAAAAAAGGGCTTCACCTTTGCCGATATGGTCCCCTTCTTTTTTATACCACTGCACCAGCTTGCCTTCGTCCATGTTAAAGCCAAGCTTTGGCATGATAATTACTTCTGCCATGGTTCCCTCCTTTAAATTGTCTTTATACGAATAATTGAATTGGGCTTTCCAGAAGTCTCTTCACATCTGTAACAAACTGAGCAGCCAGAAGTCCGTCAATCACCCGGTGATCTACTGTGAGCGTAATGTTCATCATAGGTTTGATTTCTATTGTTTTCGTTCCGTCCTCATGGAGAACCACCACAGCCTCGTCCTTCGTTGCGCTGACAGCTAAAATTCCAACCTCAGGAGGATTGATAATCGCCGTAAAGTTCTCAATGCCAAACATCCCCAAATTTGATACGGTAAAGGTTCCTCCTGTATATTCCAGAGGAGCCAGCTTACCATTTCTCGCTTTTTCAAACAATACTCCCGCTTCAGTAGACAACTGCACAACAGTCTTATGATTTGCATCCTTAATCACCGGCACGATCAGGCCGCCGGGAGCGGCAACAGCAATCCCAAGATTGACTGACTGATATCGTATCATTTGATCGCCTTCAAGCGACGCGTTCATGTCCGGATATTTCTGCAGACATTTAATCACTGCTCTTGCGATGTAGTCTGTAACAGATGTCTTCTTCTCCTGAGCGTCGTTAATCTGCTTTCGCAGCACAAGCAGCTTCTCCAGATCCACCTTTTGTGTAAAATAGAGATGGGGTGCCGTAAACTTGCTCTTTGCCAGGCGCTCACCAATAATTTTTCGAACACCGCTGTAGGCAAGGATATCCTTGATTTCTTTTCCGTCAGCAGTGACCTGCCCCGTTTGGGGTCCTGCAGCAATTTCACTTGAAGTGTCAGCCATTACAGTGCCCGACATTACAGTATCAGCCATAAGATCTTTTTTCATAATCTTTCCGCTGGCGCCTGTGCCCGTTATCCCCTCAAGGTTAATTCCCTGATCTGCAGCAATTTTTGCAGCAACAGGAGTCACTCTAATTTTAGAAGATGCCAGGTAATCCAGAATATCCTTTTCTGAGATACCGCCCTGATATCCGGTTCCTTTTATATTCAAGCGCTTAAGGTCAATTCCCTTTTCCTTTGCACATCTTCTTGCCCTCGGTGTGATCTTGATTCTGCCTTCACCGTTCTGGTCTCCACCACTGCTTAGGCTTGCGGAGCTCAAAGGTCTCGTTGACTCGGGCTTAACCTCAACACCGCCGGGTGCACCGGCACTCGTATCCGCCTCATTCTCAGCCTCTTTCACGGCCCCTGCCTGCTCGGCTCTGTTCAGCTTCTCGTTGACCTCTCGCACCAAAGCGTCTATGTTTTCCTCTGCGCTGCCCAGGATAGCAATGGGGTAGGTTACCGCAATGGCTTCCCCTTCCTCGAGAAACCTTTTTCGCATGAAACCATCCTGTGTGGCTTCGATGTCGATGGAGGTTTTATCGGTCTCTATTGCAAAAACCGGCTCCCCTTTTGAAACCAGATCTCCTTCTTTTTTGTACCAGGTAACGAGCTTCCCTTCCGACATATTGAAGCCGAGTTTCGGCATAATGATAATTTCAGCCATCTCACACCTCTATTTCATCATCTTTCTGACTTTTTCAACGGTTTTTTCCACGGTGGGTATGAGCGGAAATTCCAGCGCTGGGCTGAACGGCAGGGATACGTTGGGGGTACCAATTCTGGCAATCGGTGCCTCCAGATAATAGAACACATCGTCCATGACATCCGCTCCGATTTCCGCTCCGATGCCGCAGCGTTCATAGGCTTCATCCACCACAAGCAGCCTTCCAGTCTTTTTCACCGATTGGATGATGGTTTCTCGATCCATGGGAACAATGGTCCGAAGATCGATTACTTCCGCAGAAATGCCGTCTTTTTCCAGTAGTTCAGCAGCTTTTACTGACTTCATCACCTGAGATGAGGTTGCAACAATGGTAACGTCCGTTCCTTGTCTTACGATATTCGCTTTTCCGAAGGGGATGGGGAGAACCACATCATCAATCATATATTTATTGGAGTATTCCATTTTGTGCTCGAAGAATAAGACCGGATTGTCATCTCTGATAGCTGTCTTCAAAAGCCCCTTGGCTTCCTGTGCATTGGAAGGAACCACAACCTTCATGCCCGGAAAATGAGCTGCAAAAGCCTGCATGCTCTGTGAATGCTGCGCGGCTGAGGAACGCCCCGCACCAATGGGAGTACGGATTACCATTGGCACCGTTACCTGACCGCCGGACATATACGTAATTTTTGCTGCATTGTTAATGATCTGATCCGCTGCCACCAGCATGAAGTCCGAGAACATTAGCTCGATGACAGGACGAAGACCTGTCAATGCCATTCCCGTACCCATACCGACGAAGCCTGCCTCTGATATGGGTGTGTCTTTTACTCGAAGATCGCCGTACTTATCATAAAGTCCCACTGAGGTTTTAAAATTCCCTCCGATGAACGCGACGTCTTCACCGAGGAGCAGGACACGGTCATCCCGTTCCATTTCTTCATCCAATGCCTCACAGATCGCGTCTCTATATAAAATTTCTCTCATCTTTATTTCCCTCCTTATACACCAGTCCACACTTACTGTACAAATGTCGGAAGGTGCGATACATTAATTCGTCCGGCTTGCCATTGACGACGATAGCTGGTAGAATCCTTCCCTTTCGTCTGATTACAGATCGGAAAACAGATCGGTATAAGCTTCGGCAGGATCTGGATATGGGCTTTCTTCCGCAAACTTAACCGCTGCCTGGACTTCTGCTTCCACTGCATCCTCAATCTTAGCGACTTCTTTTTCCGTGATCTTCATTGAAAGGATCTGATCTCTGAAGCAGGCTACGGGACAGCGTTCCATCCAGCTTGCTTTTTCGTTGGAATCCTTTCTCTCGCGGTATACCGCCGGATCTCCCACATGGTGTCCCTGCCATCTATAGGTCTTGCATTCAATTAAAGTTGGGCCGTTGCCGCTCCTTGCTCTTTCTGCTGCTTCTTCCGCAGCTTTCTGAACAGCCAAAACATCCATACCGTCTACGACAACACCGGGAATTCCATACCCCAGCGCCCGATCTGCAAGATTTGCCGTATTGGTAACATCTCTAATATCTACAGAAATGCCGTACAGATTGTTTTCTATCACATAGATAATCGGAAGATTCCATGCTGCTGCCATGTTGATGCTTTCATGAAAGGTTCCTTCGTTGGTAGCCGAATCACCGAAAAAGGAAACTGCGATTTGATCTGTCATGCGGTACTTGGCAGAATATGCGGCACCGGTGGCAATGGGAATTTCTCCGCCCACGATACCGTTGGCACCCAAAATCCCTTTATCCATCGCCATAATATGCATGGAGCCGCCTTTACCTTTGGAATAACCGGTTGCTTTTCCAAGAATTTCAGCCATCATTTTCCCGAGATCCGCGCCTCTTGCTACCAGATGACCATGGCCTCGGTGGGTGCTTCCGATATAATCATCCTCTTTCAACGCGGCGCAAACGCCTGTTGCCACAGCCTCCTCACCGAGATAGAGATGTGCCAGACCTGGCATCATGCCTTTTTTATAAAATTCAAAAACTTCTTCTTCGAATCTCCGCATCTTATACATGATTTCATAAAGACTCAACAAATGCTTTTTGCTGTATTTTGTTTCCATCCGTAACCTCCCATTTTCACTCTTATTGAATGACATTATAAAGAGCAAGACTTATGCCAAAACTGGTTGATATAAAATTATCTTTCACTCCATTATAAAAAGCCTTGATTTTTCAATGGATGCATAGTATATTTCAGAAAAATCAGGCGGATCGTCTTGATTACATGTTTGCGTTTCTCAGCGTTCATTGATATAATATGTGCCAACATGTCACATGAGACAGCATGTGACAATGACACTGTGTGACACAGGGGGTTTTTATGCAATTTACAAAGGAATACCAGGAAAAATTACAAAGCGCATGGGAGCATTTCACAAGCGAAGATGACGAACAGTTTGACTATACCTTCATAAGGCCGATGATCTTTCAATCCTGGCTCAGATCAAGAATGTATCAGGTTAACCCCTTTGAAAAAAAGACCGCCATCATGGATCTCTCAGAAATTGCAGCGCTTGCGAAAGCCAACAGCAGGCTGATCAAAACAGTACGTCCTTATATGGAAAAGCTTTACTCCATCGTGGAGGGTTCCGGCTATTTCCTGCTGCTCAGTGACAAAGACGGTTATGTTCTGGATCTGATCGGAGATCACGAGATGATAGAGCAAGCAAAGGAAAGTCTGCTGGTGGTCGGTGCCAATCGCTCAGAATCCGTAGCAGGCACCAATGCCATCGGTACCTGCCTTGCGATCCAAGCACCGATACAAATTTGGAATGGGGAACATTATGTGATCAGTCACAGGCATTATTCCTGCAGCAGCGGCCCTATTTTTGACTCAACGGGAGCACTATTGGGCTGTCTCAACATTACCGGAAGCAATACGGAAATCCATACCCACACCTTAGGCATGGTGCTCAGCGCAGTTGACGGAATCAACAAGGAACTAAAAATACGAAAGGCATATGATGAAATCGAATCCATGAGCGCCCAAAGGAACAGCATCCTGGAGGCCGTAACTTCAGGGCTGATTCTACTCAACGAAGACGACGAGATTATCCAGATGAATGGCAACGCACAGCGTATGCTGCACATCAGCGGACAAAACGCTATCGGCAGGAATATCAACAGCATCATCAGCATAGACGAGCCTGATCAAAGATGCAATTTCTACGCGCTAAAGTCAGCATACAGCGACAAGGAAACAGACATCTATTTTGCTGGCTCCTATACTGCACCGATCAAGTTTCGTATCAGCGTCAGCTTCGTGGGTCAAGACAAAATGCATGACAGGGGTACCGTAATCCGCCTTGACGAAGCGAAATACATCAATAAGCTTGTGAATAAGGTCAGTGGTTTTAAGGCTTCCTATCATTTCAGCAACATTATGGGCAGTTCTTCCCCAGCAAGATTCCTGGTCAGCAGCTGTGAAAAAGCTGCCAGGAACTCATCCAATGTACTTCTTCTCGGCGAGAGCGGCACGGGAAAGGAATTGGCAGCACAATCAATCCATAACGCCAGTTATTATCGAGATGGCCCTTTTGTTGCGATCAATTGTGCGGCTTTGCCGAAAGGATTGATTGAAAGTGAGCTTTTCGGCTATGAAAAAGGAGCCTTTACCGGCGCAGGAAAAGAGGGGAATCCCGGTAAATTTGAGCTTGCTGACGGAGGCACGATTTTCCTCGATGAAATCGGAGATATGCCGCTAGATGTTCAAGCTTCTCTTCTCAGAGTGATTCAAACAAGAGAAGTTGTTCGAATCGGCGCAAAATATACGAAAAAAATCGACGTGCGGATTATCGCCGCCACAAACCGAAATTTGTTAGAAGAGGTGAGCAACAAATCCTTCCGGCAAGATCTCTATTATCGGCTCAATGTCCTGACCATTCAGATGCCCCCTCTCAGAGATCGGGGTGATGACATTTGCGAGCTTGCAGATCATTTTGCACAGACCCTCTACAATCCATGGGGGAGAAGAATGACAATTTCGCCCCAAGTCTATCCTTTGCTCAAGAAGTATTCCTGGCCCGGCAACATCCGTGAGCTTGAAAATGCCATCGAGCGCGCGATCAACATCACAGACGACGATCAAATTCGTCCTGAACATCTTCCGGAGCAAATTCTGGTATGGGAAAACACTTTAGAACGATTTGATCAGTCCAAGAATGAGATGGCATCGCAATTGAATCAGTTGAACCAACCGCTGCCTGTTTCCTCCTTCAATTTGGGTAAAAAGGATTGCGACCTCATACATCTCGGACTAAAACAAACCGGCGGCAACATCAGAAAAACAGCTGACCTGCTCGGGATCAGCAGAAGAACGCTTTACCGAAGGATGGACAAGTACGGCATCGATTATGGTAATTTTCGCGATTAGTCATCAGGCAGATATGAACTTCAGTAAATAATGACAGACAAGAAAAGACCGGCTGTTTTCTGTTCAGCCGGTCCTTGATTTTATCTGCCTAGATTTCTCTGTATTGATTAGTTTTTGCCTTTTGCGGAACCTACTACCGCGCAGATTGCATAGAGTACCATAACTCCCATAACTCCAAGCATCCAGCCTACTGTTGCATCCATGTTTCTTTCCTCCTTATCATTCATTCAACAAGTATCGATTATTTCTTAGAAGATTTGCTGGCAATGGTGTAAATTCCCTGTCCAACAGCGATCATTGCAAAGATAACGACGACACTCATAATAAGCAAGTTAATGAACATTCGTATTTCCTCCTTACGCTACAACGCTTAAACAATTCTGTTTAAACTTCTTTATACTCGTGAACCTTGAAATATCCAGGTTCGCCTTTGGTGGTCAGATTTCCGATAATGATTACAATCAGTGATGTGGCCAGCGTTATGTAGCCGTTCGGCAAAGAACCGACCAGACCGCCGATTGCTGCCGGCAGTGAGGAGAAGGTCCAGATCATATTGACGATCCAGGTAATTGCCAGCGTTGCGGTAGCTACGCCGTGGCTTCTCTTCCAAAACAGTCCTGTAACAAAGAGCCAGAATACAGGCACCATCCAGGCAAACAGCCAGTTGATGGCAGCAAGGATCGGAGGGAGATAAGCTGCAACGCCAATGGCGACTGCGCCGAGAATAACAACCATAATTCTGATGACTTTTGTAACTTCAGCTTCTGAAGCATCTTTTTTGAAAAGTCCTTTGTAGATATCGATTGCAAAGATGGTTGCGGGAGTTAAAGAAGTCATAGCGAAGGTAGACAGGATCGCAGCCAGCAGTGCAGCCAGCAGCAATGCAGCAACCCATGCAGGGATCAGGTCAACGATCATCGTTGTAGCAGCCATCTTAGGTCCTAATTCTGCATATTCAGGAATGGATCTTGCAGTCAATCCCAGGGTAACTGCGAACACTCCAAAGAGTCCGTTCAAGGGAGCAGCAAGCCAAACAGATCTTCTGATGGTCTTTTCGTCCTTCGCTGACATATATGCCTGAAGCAGCATCTGACTGATACCCTGACAGAATACAACAGCAATAATCTGAGCAATTGCAAAGGTGATGAACAGATCAGGCGTTCCAAAGATGCTCGTCATAAAATGATTAGCCTGATCAGCGTCATAAAATGCCTGAACGGAATCAAAGTTTCCGCCGGGAAGTGCCAATGCAATAAAGATGGTAGCAACGATCAGACCAATATACATTACAGCAGCATTGATTACGTTGACGATACCAACTTCCTCCATACCGGCAAGTACAACATAGAAGATACCAAGGATACCGCCTACAACAGCACCCTGTACGATACCCCAGCCGGTCATCGTTGCGATAACGATACCAACCCCCTGCGTTTCCAGCGTCAGGATTCCCCAGATACATCCAGCCATTACACAGGAAATCGCCAGAGCATTCTTAGCGCCGTACATTCCCTTTAAGGCTTCCGGTACTGTAGTAACGCCCATTCTTCTTACCCATAATCCCGTACCAAAGCAGGCAACGATAATCAGTGCTACGTGGGCCAAGCTGAACCAGTAGGCGACTGCGCCCATGCCATAAGTCATTTCGAAAACGCCTAAGATGTGGGCTGTTCCCAGTACGGTCAGTGCGATGGTAGAAGCAAGTACCCATACGCCCATGTTCCTGCCGCCGAGAGCAAATCCGCCCTCCTCATCTTTATTTCTCTTCTTGGAAATAAAGAATCCTACACCGAAGATTACCAGAATTTCATAGATCAGCACAATTGCTAATACACCTATTCTCATTTTTTAAGACCTCCTAAATCTCATTTAATATCCGTTGTTACTAATAATAAAATAATATCGGTCATAGTTATGGCGCATAAAACATCTCGTAGATTTAAAAAGCAGGGAGTTCATGCGCCATATCATCTGTCTATTGATGCACGCTTCTTTGCGCGATCATAAAGGTCTTTTTTCTAGTACTAGTCTCTCGAAGCCAATCTTGCAGGTCCAAAACTCTGAGCAATCCGCAATGCCTGACATCCATCAGGATGGATCTCATATTTTACGCCCTTGGGGATATAAAATCCGTCTTCAACAGAAAGCGGAAGCTTTTCTCCATCTGCAATGACATAACCCTTGCCGGAAATAACGTAAGACATCTGATCAGATTCCGCAACCTGCCCGCTAACAACGCCGTCGGGCAAAATTTCAACCACTTGGAATTCGATAGTTTTGCTGCCTCCGTTTTTAGGATTGGAAATCGGAAATGCAGTTGCTTTCTCTGCATCAGCTGCAGGAACTGGAGTTACATCATTTATATTTCTGATGAAAGGTTCTGTCTGGTTGAATTCTTTCGGTGTCAGCGTTACGAGGAATTTTAAAGTCTGAACGCCGATGGGATACATTTCATGATCTGAGTTTCCGGGAATCCACATTACATCCCCAACCTTATATTCATACCGCTTTCCTTTGATAATGGAATACCCTTTACCGGACAGAATAAAGTAGCAATGATCTGCATCCTTATGGTTGTCAAGAATTGCGGCACCTCCGAATCTGATTTCACAGATTGAGAAGAAATTGTAAGTGTCTGAGTCCATGGTTGCTGGTAAGCCGAAGGCAAACGCGTGTGCATTCAGATGCCTGGCCGGTGCAGCAGGGGTAAGATCATAATAGTTTTTCACATAAGCTTTAGCCATTTTGGGTTCCTCCTTGTTATTAAACAGATGTAATTGTATTGATTAACATTTTCCTACACCATAGGGTTACGGTCTCTTATATCCGCACTGATCTTCCAGAACCTGAGTCAGAACAGAGAAGTCCTTGTCTCCTCTACCTGTTGCTGCTGCTGCCTGCAAAGCCTGTCTCGTGACTGCGGTTACCGGCATTGCAACATCATACTGTTTTGCAGCTGCAAATGCAAGATCAAAGTCCTTCATCATGAGTTTTACACTGAATGCAGCTTTATAATCTCCACTTGAGACAAGAGCTTTTTTATAGCCTACCAGCGGTGACCCTACTGCGCTTCCCGCCATAACCTCGCAAACCTGAGCAACATCAAGTCCCGCTTTTTCCGCAAGTACAACCGCTTCTGCCATCATCTGAGAGGTAACGCCGATCATAACATTCAAGCTGAGTTTCAGTACTCTGGCCTCTTCTGATCCGCCAAGGTAAAACTGGTTTTTGCCCATTGCTTCAAATAAAGGCAGCGCCTTATCATAAGCGGCACGGTCACCGGATGTAAGAATTCCAAGAGTTGCATTCTGCGCAAGAACAGTGCTTCCGGTTACTGGAGCTCTTAGGAACTTGCATTCTTTGGCCTCGATTGCGTCATTTACCTTAATTGATTCCTCAGGTGAAACGGTACTCATATCGATAACAATTTTGCTTGAAGACAAGCCGGCAACAACACCGTTTTCACCGAGTGTCACGGATTGAAGCGTGGGACCGTCTGCCACCATTGTAAAAATGAAATCACAAGTTTCAGCAATTTCCTTCGGAGTATCAGCCCATTTTGCTCCTTCTGCAAGAATTTCGTCAGCCTTTGCTTTTGTCCTGTTCCAGACGGTTACTTCATGTCCCGCTTTTAACAGATTCTTGCTCATTGGATTTCCCATATTGCCAAGTCCAATCCAACCGATTTTAGCCATTTAAATATCCTCCTTAAAATTTATAAAATGTGTGTGAGTTTGTCAATTATTTATCAATCAGAAACGTGTTTTTTGTCGAAATATCTGGTATTGTATCACGATTCACAGCGTACCTTCCCGTGCGCTGTGAATCGTGCGTTTTTTAGAGAAAATGGCAGCCCGGAAGCCCGCAGGATGTAATTTCATCTGATGGGAACTTGGTAATTACCTCGCATCCGTCTTTTGTTACAACAACTTCTTCTTCAATTCTTGCGCTTCCCGACCCATCTTCTGATGCACACCAGGTTTCGATGGCAAAGGTCATACCTTCTTTGAGCTCGAAGGGGTTGTCGATTGAGAATAGCCTTGAAATAACTGGTTTTTCCCAAAGACCTAGTCCGATCCCGTGAGCGAACTGCAGCAGAAATGCTTCTTCTTCGTTCTTGAATCCCAGCTCTGTAGCTGCAGGCCAGCACTTGGCAACATCAGCAGAGGTATTTCCTGCTTTGATTGCCTTGATGGAATCCTTAATCCATTTTGACGCTCTATCATAAGCCTTTCGCTGGTCGGCATTGGGCACTCCGCAGGAGAAAGTTCTGTAATAGCAGGTTTTATATCCGTTGTAGGTGTTACCGATATCAAAATAGATCAGTTCTCCGGGTCTAACCATTCTGTTGGAGAAGGTATGGCTATGAGGGTTTCCTCTCTGTCCGGATATGCTATTAACGAATTCAACCAGTTCTGAGCCCCAGCCGTAAAGCTTGTAATTTGCAATGGCAACCAATTCGTTTTCCATAGCACCCGGTCTCAGTGCCTTTGCAAGATCATAGTAAGCTGCATCAACCATTGCCGCAGACTGTTTCAAAAGCTGAATCTCATCATCTGTTTTTATGATTCTTGCGTCCAGCATCGCCTGCTGTCCGTCAACGATCTCCACCTTGTGCCCTTCCAGTGCTCTGATCAGCGGAATATCTACGATATCCATACCAACCTTTCCCACTGCTCCATATTCCTTCAGATATCCGGCAATCTGGTCTGCAACCTTTTCTACCATACCAACTTCAGCAGGAATCGCACCTCTCATGGATCCTACTGCAGGCATGATATGATCGATGTCCAGCCAGTCAACTCTCTTTCTCTTAGAAGGTGCAGCAGGGTCGAATAGAAACGGCTGCTCTACTCCGTCGATTAAAATACAATATCGGTTCATTTTGTTGCGGTTCCACTCACCGATATGGGTTCCGGTAATATATCTGATATTATCAAAGTCATAACAAACAAGCGCACTGAGACCGTAATCCTTCATGCTTTTTTTGGCACGAGCCAGCCTGTCTTCTCGAAGTCTATAAAAATTGACATTCGATTCAAAATCAACACCATTCATTCCTGATCTTGGCATTTATACTCCTCCTTACAAAACTACTCAAAATATTAAATGACCGCAGTGATGCACTTTGTTGTGCGATCATTGCATGAATCCCTAAGAGCAATTCCTGTGCCAAAGATTTTTTTTGCAGGAGCATCACCTGCACCTGCTCAGGAGATTTGTTTCATTTTTTGCTGCAATTTGAATTCTTAGGACGCCTCCAAAAGAAATATTTTATAACTTAAATCCGGGGTCGACTTTAATAAAAATTTATCAAATTCTGAAATGGCATCTTGCATTTCAGAACTATCTGTGACACAATCGTGCCATAATGAGTTAGCAGGAGTGACAAAGCCGTGCCACATTTGAGCCAATTTGTGCCAGAGCACGACGCAGATATGGCATAGCATCTATGATGGGAGGAAAAGTTATGATGGAGCTTGCAGATGATTACAGTAAAAAGCTATACGAATATTGGAATTTATACATAGAAAAAAATGCCCCCATGCCCGATACGATAGATGAGATCAGGCCTCTTATCTATGAATCCTGGAAGCGTTCCAAAGCAAACAAAGTCTCGCACCGTGAAGTGGCCGACGCAAAACTCAGCCCAACGGAACTCAGATATACCTTTGCCAGAAATGAGGCGCTGATGTCTGTGGCCCATTCTTATATTTCAAAATTATATTCCTACGTAAAGGGGAGCAATTTTATCATTGCACTGACAGATAATCGCGGTTTTGTTCTGGATCTGGTAGGAGAAGATAGAGAAATCCAGCTTCGCGCCCAGAAAAGCGGTCTTACCATTGGCTGCAACAGAAGTGAAGAGTACTCCGGGACGAACGGAATCGGAACTTGTCTTGTCACCGGTATGCCCATTCAAATCTGGGGGCGAGAACATTATATTGCCCCCCATCACAGCTATGTCTGTTCTGCTGCACCCATCAGAAATCAGCACGGTAAAATTATAGGCTGTCTTGATGTTATCGGCCCAGTGGGAGGTGTTCATTCTCACACACTGGCGATGGTTTGTGCTGCAGTTGACGGCATTGAGAAAGAGATGAAAATGCGTGAAGCCTATGATAGAATTTCAGCAGCAAATAATCAGCTAACCAGCACGATACAGTCCATTTCGTCAGGGATCATCATGATAGACAACATGGGAATCATCACGCATCATAACAACCGCGCCATGCAGTTTCTAAAGCTTCCCAACAACAACTGTGAGGGCGAAAACCTCGCCAATATCCTTGATGTCAAGCGAGCTCACATCAACCTGCTTGATTTGAAAAGAGATGTGAGCAATCGAGAACTGACCATCAGAAATCACCTGGGAACGACGCTCAATCTATCCCTGTCTGCTACAATCATACACAATTCTCATCATGAAAAAATCAATACCGTACTGGTCATAGAGGAGCAGCGGCAAATTCACAAAATGGTCAGTAAAATGAGTGGCTTCACCGCGCGGTTTACCTTTGATTCTATCATTGGGATATCCAATCAGATCAAACAGGCTATCACCATCGGAAAGCTGGCGGCTCAGAGCGACTCCAATGTTTTAATTCTGGGAGAAAGCGGTACCGGCAAGGAACTCATGGCACAGTCCATTCATAATGCCAGCGATCGATCAAACGGGCCATTTATTGCAATTAACTGCGGTTCACTTCCCAAGGGGCTCATTGAAAGCGAGCTCTTCGGATACGAGGGAGGCGCCTTCACAGGGGCTAGCAAGGATGGACAGCCTGGCAAATTTGAACTTGCAAACGGCGGCACCATATTTCTGGATGAAATCGGCGATATGGCGCTGGAGCTGCAAACCTCTTTGCTGAGAGTGATACAAACGCGAGAAATCACTAGGATCGGCGGAAGACTGCCTCGTAAGATTGATGTCAGGATTATGGCTGCAACCAATGTAAATCTATCGGAATCAGTGAAAAACAGAAGCTTTCGCAGTGACCTTTACTATCGGCTGAATGTTCTTTCCATCCTGATCCCCCCGCTTCGGCAGAGAACCGAAGATATTCCTGTTCTGATTGAACATTTTATCAAAGTATATAATCAATCTCTTGGCAAATCAGTGGAAGGCCTCAGCACCGCAGCACTGAATCGAATGATTGAACATAGCTGGTCCGGCAATGTGCGAGAGCTGGAAAATATCATTGAACGAGCCTTGAATCTGACTCAAGAAGACATCATCGGCGAAGCCGAACTCCCTGGCGAATTTTTCTCCGAAAATTTGCAAAGTCCACCATCATATCCAGTTACGATGGAATCTGCAAACACGGGAAAACGAAAGGAGCCTGACAGAATTAAAGCAGCGCTGGAGAAGGAAGACGGGAATATCACCAATGCCTCTGCACTTCTCGGAATTCCCAAGCGCACCCTTTATCGGAAGCTGCAGAAATATGGAATAGATATCAACCAATATCGAATATAACCCTCAGAACTGATTTAGGCATGACTCTTGCATATTAAAACTTCCATAAGATCAAACAATTTTAACTGTCACAGAATTTGAAAGGAGCTTTTTATGTTTTGGGATATCGTAGTTATAGCAGGTGTTTTCTGGATCGTTATGAGCATCGTCAGCTTTATCCAATCGGTTCATATCAAAAACATTTATAAAGTATTGGAGCCTACAGGAACAGTTTATTTTGGACGAGATGCCGGATTTCTCAGAACGAGCTACTATGCCTTTGCCGCAGTGGATGGTAACGGAACTGTACAAAATGCAAAGCTGCTGAAAGCCTCAAGGATCATTACGATTCCAAGGCTTGAGCCCCTTGACCATCTCATTGACAAAAACTTGTCATCTCTCGATCCGTCCATGCTTTCCCTTAACAGAGGCGGCCAGCAGGCAGTAAAAAGCCTGATCACAAATTTCGAAAAAAAAAGCAAATCAACCAAATAAATCAGACATCTAGGAAAGTGTTGATTATCATTCAGCACCTCCCTAAGCGGGACCTCAAAATCCTCAAAATTTTTGAAGTTTTAAGAGGTCCCCGGCATTAATATGAGGAAACGAAATTGATCAATGGAATCATCAGCGTTATCGTTATTTTTTTAATCTGCTCAGTTGGTTTTTGGTTTAGCTACAGAAAATCGTGGCCTCCTGCTACGCCATCCGTGCTGTCTTTTCTGGTTGTCAAAGCGGCCGCTCCAGCACTGGCAATCATCAGTATCTCGGATCGCTTTACCAGAGAGCTTCTTCGTGCATCTGCTTTTCATATTCTGATTCTTACGCTCTATACCGTCTTGCTCTATCTGACAGGCAAAATCCTGTCAAAGGCGCTCCAGCTGGAAAGCGGGAAAAAAACTGTTTTTGAAGTAACCTTCACCTTCTCCAATACCATTTTTATTGGCTTGCCCATCAACGAAATTGTATACGGACATGCTGGTCTTCCCTACCTGTTTACCTTTTATCTCGTGACCCTTACAGGCTTTTGGAGTCTGGGAGCCTACCAGCTTGCTAAGGCTTCCCCCATTGATTCAAAAGGCTTCTCTCTGAAAAAAATCGTAAGCCCCGGCCTTGTTGGCGTCATAATTGGAGGGCTCCTGGTGCAGGTTGAGCTTTCGATTCCCGTGGCCTTTGATACTGCTCTTCGCTATCTAGGTAATCTTACAGTGCCGCTTTCTCTGCTGGTCATCGGTGCAAATTTAACGGTATTTGCAAAAGGAGTTCCGAAAATCACAGCGGATGAATTGATCATTCTTGCCGGTAAATTTCTCATCAGTCCGCTCTATATGTATCTTCTGCTTCGTTTATTCCACATCGAAGGCATTGCCTTCCAAGTCTTTATGCTGACAGCAGCCATGCCGTGTCACATGCAAACGTCCATCCTGGCAGAGCACTATGGCGTTGAAGGTTCTTATGCCTCCAAACTAGTGAGTCTCAGCACTCTGATCTGTCTGATCACCATCCCCATCTGTGTCTTTCTGCTGAAGTAATAACAAAGGCGTATTTTGTCAAATTGGCACGATACTTGCGTTTATTCTTACCAACAGCTATCGTAATATCAATGGAGGAAAATTCAAATGAAATGGTTTCATCAATTAAAAATCGGCAGAAAAATTTTTATCCGGTTTGTCATCGCAGCAATCATTGCAGGAGCATCAGGTTTTGCAGCTGCCTTCCGTATGATCAGTATGGAAACGGGGGACAACATTTCTCCAGATTTCAAACTAAATGCTGTAATGATTCTAATAGGGACAGTTACAGTCACCATTGCCATGGTTCTGATTGGTAAAACAACTGCGCGGGAGATCTCCGATGCGGTCAGCAACATTGCTGGGGAGATTGATCAAGATGTAAGTCAAAGCCGTGATCTTCTCCTGAGATTGTCCCAAGGCAATCTTGACGAAGCGTTGCCTGTATCAGACTATCATCTGTTTGCGGAGGAGTTTAATACACTCATTGAGGTTTTGAAAAATCAGAAAGACGATATGAAGCATTGGAAAGAGCTTGCTTCTCAAAGCAGGTTTGATTTATCAGCAGATCAAAATTTCCCAGCTGAGTTTGAACGGCTCACCTCAGACTTTGATGGGCTTACTTTGGATCTCCAAAGACTTACTTCGGAAATGGAATGTCTCGTAATAGATTTTGAGTCCGGTCGATTTGATACACGACTTGACTGCACAGCGTACCAGAGCCGATGCTCTGTGGCAGCAGAACGCATCAACCGTTCCGTTGATGCACTAACAATCCCTTTGAGCGAAGCCATTTTTTGCATCGAACAGCTTGGAGAAACGAGAGCTATTTTAAAAAGGATGCTGCAAGATGACTTCACAGCGAATGAATCCGGATATCACCGTGGGATCATCGAAGAGATCACCACTTCTATCAAGACGATTTCTGAACAGATGCTGAATCTTACTGTGGTTATGGAAAAGTTTTCTTCCGGAGATCTTTCGGACCTGGCTGCGCTGAAGGCCATGGAGAAGAGAAGCGGTAACCATGACGTTGACTTTGGAGTAAACCAGATCTTGCTTTCTGCTGTGGTTAAAATGATGGAAACCATCCAGCAGCTTTCAGAAGAAACAGTAGAACTGACCACGGCAGCAGCGGAAGGGGCCCTGACAAAGCGAGGAAATGCTTCACGCTTCAGCGGGGTATTTGAGGAAATTATATTGGGATTCAACAATACTCTGGATGCCATGACAAGTTCTTCCCTCGAAGTCAGCGAGGTTTTAAAGGAAATGTCAGAAGGCAACCTCAATCTTTCGATCAAAGGCGACTACAAAGGAGCTCACGCAGCCATTAAAAACGCACTGAACACTACACTAAACCGGCAGCGAACCTATTTGAATGAAATGATAGAAGTTCTGTCCGAAATCAGCCAAGGAAACCTGGATATTGCCATAACTATGGAGCATAAGGGTAACTTTGCTGAAATGGGGACCTCGCTGAAAAATCTTATTGGGAATCTCAATCAAACGATGCAAGGATTCCGGACAGCGGCAGATCAGGTTTCAATAGGTTCCATGCAGGTTTCGCAGGGCAGTCAGACACTTGCACAGGGTTCAACAGAGCAAGCCAGCTCGATTCAGGAATTAACCGCGTCCATCGGCGAAATCGCAGAGAAAAGCAAGGACAACGCCAGAAAAGCCAGCGAAGTATACGAACTAGCCAAAGGCGCACGTGATGGAGGAGCAGCAGGACTTCAAACGATGGAAGATGTGCTGCACTCCATGAAAGAAATCAGCGATTCATCCTTGAATATTTCAAAAATTATCAAAGTCATTGATGACATTGCATTTCAGACAAATATTTTGGCGCTGAACGCTGCGGTGGAAGCCGCTAGAGCAGGTCAGCACGGCAAAGGCTTTGCGGTGGTTGCAGAGGAGGTTAGAAATCTAGCGGCCAGGAGTGCAAAGGCCGCAAAAGAGACAACGGAATTGATTGAGGGCTCCATCCAGAAGGTGCATGTTGGTACGCAGATAACAAACGAAATTGCAGCAGTTTTGAAAGAAATCGCAGAAGGAGCCGTCATTTCAACAGAAAAGCTCAGCATCATCGCCTCCGCTTCCAAGGAGCAGGCTACCGGAATCGTTCAGATCAACCAAGGGATTGAACAGATCTCCAAGGTGGTTCAAAATAACTCTGCTACAGCAGAGCAAAGCGCTGCAGCCAGCGAAGAGCTATCCGGTCAAGCCGAACTCCTGAAAGCAATGGTCTCTCGATTCAAAATCAACCATGGAAAAACAGATGGCAAGATCATTGGCAAAATCATTGACGGCAAGAACCTAATATCCGGCAGCAATCCGCAGTCCTCGCCCATAAGACAGCGCAATGCTTTCAGCCGTTATTAGCCTCCGTTTCCTTCTCGTTCTTCTCGGGGAGGACGTGATCCAGAATCAAAGCAAGGAGGATTCCACATACCAGCCCGTTGGGCAAAATGTATGGTACAATACCAGGAAGCTCTTGAAAGGCTGATGGCGGCAGAAACATCGTACCAATTCCTACCAGCATAGAAATTCCTATGACAAAGCTTTCTCGATTGGTCATCTTCGCATGCTGTAATTCCTTCAATCCCTGCCCCAAAATCAATGAGAATACTACGAGAAGCGCTCCGCAGCCAACGGCCGTTGGAATCGTTGCAAGCATCATTCCGATAGGAGTAATCACTCCCATGATCATCATAAGGACGCCCGCCAGCGCAAAGGGCGTTCTTGCAGCAACCCTTGTCATAGCAAGAAATCCGGTGGACGAAAGGTACGGCATAAATGCGATTACAGAAAAGATTCCGTTCAGTGTGGTTGTGAATCCATGCAGGGCAAAAGATCGCTTCCACTGTCTCGGCGAAACCGGTTCTTCAAGCAATTCCGCCATACTTTTTATGCTGGTATAGGTCATGGAAAGCAGTACAAGCGCTGCTAGAAGACACGTAACTGTAATTCCTGCATCAAAGGTCGGCGGCCCCCAAGCCAACGGTTTTGGCAGCGAAATCATCCCCTTGCCTGCTGCAAGGGGATGATTTGTCATTCCGAGGAACGCCGCGGTCACCCATCCAGCGATGATTCCGATCAAGGTTGCGATGCTTTGCAAAAAACCTTTGGCAAACAGGTTGATGGAAAGTGTCACGATCACAATGAAAAAGAAAACCGCTGTGATTTTAAAATCAGCAGTCTGATTTGTTTCAGAGATTCCATACATGGACTTGACAATACTGGGGCTGATTTGCAGAACCATGAGCAGGATCAAAACGCTGTTTACCGCTGGGGTAAACAATTTTGTTACATGAGGGATCCACCCCCCAGCAGAAATGCCAATGACGATAAGACCTGCAATGAGCATCCCCCCCTCCAAATCCGTGCGAAGTGTTGGCAGGTCTTTCCCCACAGAGGGAGCCAGACCTGCAATCAGGGTAAGAATACCGATCCAAAGCCCTGAAGGGGCTTCTACAATGGGAAATCCATGGCCAAACTTCATTTGCATAATCGAAACAAATCCGCTCAGAACGAAGGTTCTTTGGAGCATCCCGGCGATTTCCTCCTGAGATAGACCTATGAGAGGCCCCAGCACCACGGGCATTACCACTGTGGATAAGCCGATGAAGATCACATGCTGAAGGCTGTATATGATATTTTTCTGTGTTGGTAGCTTATCATTCAGTTTATAAAGCATTTCTAGTCCTTAATCTACTGCTCCTTCAACTGCAGCAATAATATTCTGATATCCTGTGCATCTGCAGAGGTTTCCCGAAAGAGCAATCCTGATTTCTTCCTGAGTAGGTCTGGGATTTTTCAAAAGCAAAGCCTTTGCGCTCATCAGCATACCCGGTGTGCAGAATCCGCATTGCACCGCATGGTGTTCAATAAATGACTGTTGAAGCTGGTCGAGTTTACCGTCTGTTTCCAGCGCCTCAATGGTTATGATTTCCGTGCCGTTGATCTGAGGCGCTAATACAAGACAGGAATTCACAGCAACTCCGTCCATCAGCACCGTACACGCTCCGCACTCTCCGGAGCCGCAGCCTTCTTTTGTGCCGGTGAGAAACAATTCTTCACGCAGCAGTGCTAAGAGTGTTGTCTCCGGATCGATGTCCATGCTCACGCTCTTTTCGTTTAACATAAACTGGATCTTCATTTTTTTCATATCTCAGTCTTCCTTTCCGCAGCTGCTCTGATCAGAGAAGCCGTGAAGCGCTCTATGACCGGCAGCTTGTAGCTGCTTGAGGCGCGAACTCCGGTCTTTTCCAAAACATACTCAGCAGCACGCTTCCCTGCCGCGGTCAAAGCTTCATCAGTCAGCTCCCTGCCCTTAAGGTACTCCTCTGCACTTTCGATTCTTTCCGGTTTTGAAGTAGCTGCACCCAAAGCAAAGGAGAGGGATGTAACGGTATTCCCGTTGAGCCGAATTGCACAGCTGCCATTAAGCCTTGCGATGGCAAGGGCGTTCCTCCTTCCAATCTTCTGAAATGCGAAGCCCATATCTCCAGCTGAGCGCTGAAAGAATATTCCTGTGAGAATTTCATCGCTTCTGATGTCTGTTTTTTTGCTGTCAAGGAGAAACATCTCCAGAGGCAGGATCCTGATGCACTTGCTGCCGTCAGATCCGAGGGACAGAAGCTCCACCGCAGCGTTAAGACAGAGGAGCGGTGGAATGCAGTCTGCAGCCGCACTGGCATTGCAGAGATTCCCGCCGATGGTTCCTCTGTTTCTGATCTGAGGCGAGCCTACCGTTTCCGCTGCCTCACATAAGATTCCCGCTGCCTCTCTCAGAAGCTGTGATTCCATAATTTCAGTAAAAGTACTCATGGGGCCGATTCGGATGCTGCCTGCTTTCTCATGGACACAATTCGTCGTCTCATGGATGCAGCCCACTGCCTTATGGTTGCTGTCCGAGATCTCATGAATACCCTTCAGTTCCATTATCTTTGACAGATCGATCAAATCTCCCGCAGGACCTCTGTCATGGCGCATGGCCACCACCAGATCGGTTCCTCCTGCCAGCAGAGACGCTTCGCTATTGTCTCTTCGGATTTGCAGTGCTTCCTCCAACGCAGTGGGTTGAAAATACGTTCTGGACATTATGACTTCCCTCCTTTTTCATGCTGCTGCCAATCAGGATCAGGGGTCTCTGCCCAAGTCCCATGCTTCATAGTGCTCGAAGTCAAGCCCGCTATTGTACCCAGCCGCTCCCCTTCCTGGATGGCTGCAAAGACCTTTTCCAGATCAGCAGGAAGATTCCGTATTCTCACCCCAAGAGCATTTTCAATAGCGTTGACAACTGCCGGAGCAAGGGTGGCGGTGGAGGACTCTCCAATGCCTTTTACACCAAGAGGATTGATTCCCGGCTGCTTTGCCTCCAGAGGAACCGGCCTGAAATTGTTGAAATCAAGAGTCGTGGGCAGCAAATAGCCATCAAAGTTCAGCGTTTTTACCTGTCCTTTCCTGATTTCCACTTCTTCCGTCATTGCAAAGCCCAGTGCCATGGATGCTCCTCCGGCAATCTGGCCTTTCACCTCAGGTTCATTTAAGATTTTTCCAACATCGTGGATCGCAACCAGATCGATAATATCAACCTTTCCTGACGTCAGATCGATTTCAACCTCTGCACCGCAGGCTCCATAGTTAAAGGACGCGTAGGTATCTCCGCAGTTTCTGTCAAAATCCCACCATACGGGAGGCAGAGACCACCATCCATAGCCGAAAACACCCGGTATCCTGGTATAGCAGATTGTGATTGCATCTTGAAAGCTGATTTTCTTATTTCCATCCTTGGTAAAAATATTGTTATCGCTGAAGATTAGGGTCTCAGGTTTTTCTCCCCAATCTTCTGCTATCACCTCAGCGATTCTCTTCCTGGCATCCTCCGCAGCTACCACCGCAGCATTGCCCGTTGTTATGGTTCCCCTGGAACCAACGGTTGCGCCGCTGTCAGGCAGATATGCCGTATCCAGAGGGCTTACCTTCATATTCTCAATGCTTACCCCCAGCACCTTACTTACCATCTGCAGTACAATATTGCTTCCGCCTTGACCCATCTCCGCGATTCCGGTCAGCACTGTGACACTGCCGTCCCGCTCAATGTGCATATTGACCGCTGCCGCATCCAGTGTGGTTACACCGGCACCATTTGCTTCTCCTCGGAAGATACAGGAGATGCCTCTTCCCCTGACCTTACCGGGTGTCAGCGTGACCTTCCCCGACTCCGCTGCATTTGGTTTTGCGTGATAAGGAAACACTTCCTCCAGCTTATCAAGGCACTCTATGAGGTTGACGCTCCTCAGTTTCTGGCTGGTTGCCGTAACAGAACCTTCCCGATAGGCGTTGATGCGCCTGATCTGAAGCGGATCCATGTCAAGCTCCCGAGCAAGCTCATTCATCAGCGATTCGGAAGC
The DNA here is from genome assembly GCA_015243575.1 of Clostridiales bacterium. Classification (NCBI taxonomy): domain Bacteria; kingdom Bacillati; phylum Bacillota; class Clostridia; order Peptostreptococcales; family Anaerovoracaceae; genus Anoxybacterium; species Anoxybacterium hadale. The sequence goes on along the minus strand of CP042469.1, from coordinate 433,931 downwards.
AAAGTCCACTTGTGGAGAACCAAACCCTCTGACTGCATCAGAATAAACATTGTTGGTATACGCTCCTGTGATGGTGGTGGATACATGTTCGATATTGTAGGGTCCTGTTGCTTCAACGGTAGCTCTCCAGATTGTCGCTTTACTCTTTGTAATGTATGCACCAACATCAGCCAGACCATTGATTTCAATTGCAGTAATTCGGCCATCCTTTTTCGCACCGATTTTGTACTTCAGCTTGAATGGATGCCGTTTGCTTCCTTCAATCAGTACCTCTTCCCTGCTCCAGGTCATTTTGCAGGGCCTTCCCGTAATCATTGCAGCCATTGCTGCACGAGAGGCAATGACGTTTATATCACAGTCCTTGCCGCCAAACGCGCCCCCGATGGCAGGCTGAATCAGCCTGACTCTGTTTTCACTAAGTCCGCAGGCAGCAGCAACTGCACGTTTTACATTAAAGGGTCCTTTTCCCGGACAGTAAACAGTGATTCCATCAGCCTCCGGCACTACCAATGCACCATCAGGCTCCAGAGCAGAATGCATTGCTCTTTGGGTAGAATATTCCCTTTCTATGATGATATCCGCTTCGGCAAAGCCTATCTTAATGTCTCCCTTTACGGTTTTATGGGTAATGGCGCAGTTTGAATCTCCATGCACCGGCGGTGCTCCAGATGCCAAGGCTTCCTCCGGGGTAAAAACTGCCGGAAGCTCTTCATAATGAACGTTTACAAGCCTCGCTGCCTTGACTGCCAACGCTTTTGTTTCTGCGACCACCACAGCTACTCCGTCACCGACACACTTGGCAACTTCCGATACAAGCACGGGTTTGTCATGGGGAAGATGATTTCTGCCGACAACATCCTTCGCCGTCAGTATTTTCACGACTCCCGGGAGCGCAAGCGCCTCGGTGCCGTCAATACCTAATATCCGTGCATGAGGATAGGGACATCTTACCGTATGTACGTAGAGCATGCCAGGGAATTTCAGATCGTCTACATACCTGGCTTTACCGGTAATCTTTCCGTAAGCATCCTGCCTGTCAACAGGACGCGTATTTTCTTGTTCCATATCTTTGTCTCCTTAGTTGGTTCGAAGATGAATCTTACTTGGATAGATTGAGGCTGCTATAGTCATAATAGGGGTTGAAGCCTCCTGTATGCAGGAATAGCACCTTGGAACCCTCTTTGATCTCTCCGTTTCGGATGAGTCCTATTAGCCCTGCCATGGCTTTTCCGGAATAAACCGGGTCAAGCAGTATTCCTTCCGTCTGCGCCAGAAGTGCAATGGCCTGAAGTAATGCCTCTGTAGGCCGTGCGTATCCTTCTCCCACATACTCCTCATAACAGAGGACCTGTTCCTCAGAAGGAACTTCAAGATTTAGGAAGGAGGCTGTGCTTTCAAGGGCACCGGAGACAGACTTCCTCTGTTTCTCGTTCATCTGAGCCACATTAATTCCAATGACAGGAATATCGCAGCCTGCCTGAGTAAGTCCGATGATCAATCCGGCCTGGGTACCGCCGGTGCCGCTGGGGCACACGACGCAGTCAAATTCTAAGCCCATATCTTTTCCCTGCTGAAGAAGTTCTTCCGCACAGAGAATATATCCGCAGTTACCCAGCGGACAGGTTCCGCCCCGGGCAAGGATATAGGGCCTTTTGCCTGCTGCTTCCAGCTCATCCTTCCAGTCCAAAGCAAGTTTCATAGTGTGAAGAGGGCCGGAAACAGGATCTCCGCAGCTGACCTTCCCTGAAACACCGCCAAACTCATAGAGATGTTTGTTTGGATCCAGCTCGTAGGAATAATCCGATTTCGCCCAATTCTCAAGAATCAGCTCGGTTTTCATTCCTTCCATGTTGGCCATCAAAAGGGCCATCAGATTATGATTGCACTGTACCGTGCTTGCCGTAATAATGGTATCTGCTTCCATATCTACTGCTTCCTGAAACAGAAATTCCAGCTTTCTCGTTTTATTGCCTCCGAAGGGCAGCATGTCATCACGCTTGATATAGATCTCTGCTTTCCCGCCCAGTGCCTTCGACAAGTTAGGCAGTTTCTGAAGCGGGGTCTTCTGCGTAATATAGTTTCTTTTTGGTATCGCTCTTACCTTCTCAAACAGACTGTTTTCTAACATAACCGTTCTCCATTTCTTCCATATCGACGATGAGTTCCTCCAGATGAGAAGTGACAGCCTGCATCGCCTTTTCCGCATTCTGCTCTGCAAGGGCGCTGTAGATCGATTCATGACGTAAAGCCAACCGATGCAAACCTTTTTCCGAAAGTTTTTTGGTCGCGATATGGGTCCATTCCCTGATATGGCATTGATTCCACAAACGAAGGAGCAGTTTATTCTGAGGTACCTCAATGATTTTCTGATGAAACAGCGCATCGAGTTTAATATACAAATCGAACTCTTGTCTTCTCGCAGCTTCTTCCATCTCCTTCATCACTTCATAGATCTCCCGGAGCTGTCGTTCTGTTATGCTCTCAGCAGCTTCCTTAATTCCGAGGGTCTCTAGGCTAATCCTAACTCTATAGGAATCCCTGACATCCTGAATGGTATGCGCTCTTACATAGCAGCCCTGAAAGGGGATATTCTCTACAAGTCCGATTAATTCAAGCTCTCTGATGGCCTCCCTGACAGATGCCTGAGAGATTCCAAGTTCCTTGGCGCATCGGGTTTCTACGATTCGGTCTCCCGGCTTCAATTCTCCCGAAAGAATCGACTCTTTTATGTAGTCGCAGATATCTTTCCGAAATAAGCTGTTCTTCTTTTTCTGTCGTTTTACTGCTTCCTCTCCTGCCATAGCCCAGTCCTTCCTGCCACTCTTTTTCGTATCTGAAATCTATAAGTTGTCACTGATTCTCTTGTTCTGGGCATCTACTTCAGCCCCTTGTTTCATATTCCCGTTACAGCTTCAGTTTCTGGCTTCTTTCAAGCTTCAGTTCCCAGATTCTTCCGGCTTCGCTTCCTGGCTACCGTTTGCGCCTATCGCTGACATAAGCAATCAGCAAAGCAAAGAGCACGATCCCAAATCCCAGCCATTTCCCCGCATCGCCCCAACCAAGAGCAACCAGAAGGTTTGTTAGTGTCTGAAGGAAAATGGACCCCAAAATGACTCTGAAATAGTTTCCTTCGCCTCCTACAAGAGAAACGCCTCCCACTACTACCGCAGCAATACTTGGCATTACATAGCTTGAACCCATATCTTTAAATGCAATTCCCATGTTTCCAATCAGCAGAAGACCAATCAGACTGGCAGTCACCCCGCTGATGACAAATGCGGCAAGCCTTACCGCTTTCACATTCACTCCACTCAAATACGCTGTTGTTTCGTTGGTTCCCACACCGAACAGCTTAAGCCCCCATTTGGTCTTGTAAAGGAGGATCATCACAACCACGGCAACAATCAGCAGCAGGAAAAGAATGTTGGGAAAAATACCGGTGGACTTAGCCGCTATGATCTCCAAGATCGGAGCCGGTTTTCCCGTAATGTTTTTCCCTGCGGTGTAGACGTTGATGATACCTTGAATGATGCTTGCCATGGCCATGGTGACAACGAGGGGCGGCAGCTTGACATATGCGATCAAAGCACCGTTTGCAAGTCCAATCATCGCACCCACTGCCAAAGCAACCAGGACTGCAGGAAGTAAATTTCCGTTCTGCCCATCCATTACGGATGCGGTCAGGATCGCTGTCAACGTTGCGGTAAAGCCTACGGACAGGTCAAGGCCTGCTCCGCCTGCTGCAATTACAATCATTTGGCAAAGCGCAAATAACGCAATAAAAGAGGAGAGCTTGATGGTCAGAAGAATTTGTCCCATACTCAAAAAATTGGAGACCACGATCTCCCCGAGAAGAAACAAGAACAGGATCAAAAGAAAAGCAATAATCGTCTTCTTATTGTTGTTCCACATTGTGCTCAGAGAACTGTTTTGAACCAGACCCATACTGCTGGTTTGATTTTTCAAAGGATTCATATCATTTACTCTCCTTTAGCATTGCCTTCTTATTGATGTGAGAATATGCCATAGAGCTTGCAATTGCCGCAATGATGATCAGTCCGCTGACCAGAGTCTGATACGCATTGGGAATATTGGCGAAAAATATGATTTTATTAACAAAACTCAGGATTAAGGCGCCGACGATGGCCATATAAACACTTCCCTTGCCTCCGGTGAGAGCGATTCCCCCAACCACTGCTGCTGCAATGGCTTTCAATGTCATGGGATCTCCCATTCTCGCATCGCCTGACTGATTCTGCCCTACAAAGAAAAGTGCTGCCAAAAATATGAATACGGAGTTGATAATGAACGCAGTCATCTGGACTCTGGCGGTGTTGATGCCGGTGGCATAGGCGCTGTCATTGCTGCTCCCTACGGCATAGATATATCTTCCGGTCTTTGTTCTGCTTATGAAATACCAGAAAAGACAGCCGACCAGCACAAGGATCAGCGCAGGCGGAATAATGCCTCCGATGGCTTTGATCAGCGCAGGAATGCCCTCTGCAGATTTTGCATCATAAAAGATCTTAAACCAATTCACCGCCTCTCCTCCCGGTGTCGGTCTGATGAACAGCGCGATACCAAGCCATATGTACGAAGTAGCGAAGGTGATGATCACGGGAGGAATTCTGAGATATCCGATTCCAATGCCGTTGATCACGCCGATCAGTACCGCCGCAATAAAAGAGAGGATGAGTGCATACACGCCCGTAACGGGATCTGCCTGTTTCATGACAAAGGTCAGGATACAAGTCTGAAGAGATAAAGCAGCCCCCGCAGACAGATCAAGCGCGCCGGAAAGAATCACTACCGCCTGTCCCATGGCCAGTAAAATCAGAGGCGCAAACGCATTGATGTTTCTGATGATCGATCCGCGTTCAAAGAAATTATTCTGCAGTACTGCTGTAATCACAAACATTACAAGCAGGATCAACATACTTGAAAACTCCTGCTTCATAACGATTTTCTTTATGTTTTCGATTTCGAGTAGCTTTTTGATCTGAATCATCTAGCCTACCTCCTTGGCTTTATTGATGCACATGGAAGCCGATACGATGGCATCTTCATTGATATCGCATCCTTCAAGGCTTTCCACAATCTGCCCTTCGTACATGATCAGAACCCTGTCACAATACTGGATCAGTTCTTCGCTGTCGCTGGCGTACAGAATAACACTGGTATTCTTTTCCCTGACCATGTCTGTGATATATTGATAAAGATCCCGTTTGGCTCCGATATCCACGCCCTTGGCAGGGTCTGCAAGAAGCAGCACATTGATATCAAAAGAAAGCCATTTTCCCACAACGACCTTTTGCTGGTTTCCGCCGGAAAGGGTTCCCACAGCAGTGTCAATATTGTGGGTCTTTACAGAAAGGGACTTGACCATCTGTTCACATTCCTGTCTGTATTTTTTATCAGGTGTAAAGATCGGCTGCCGCTTCAGGGCAAGTTTGGGAAAGATCGTATTCTTATAGACAGAATCCTTGAGAAAGAGCCCTTCCAGCTGCCGATCCCCCGGCACAAGGAGAATACTGTTTCTCACAGCATTGACCGGCTTCGTAAGCTTGACCCTCCGCCCCTTGATTTCAGCATCACATTTCAGTTCCGGGTAAGCACCCGCAAGTGCCAGCAGCAGTTCATTCTGTCCCTGACCTGCCAATCCGCCGATTCCGAGAACCTCTCCTGCTCTCAAATCAAAAGATATGTTCTTCAGCATCTTGCCGTAGTTCATTCCCTTTATGCTTAAAACGGTTTCTCCGTCTATCTGTCTGTCTCCAATCTGACATTCTTCTTTTTTTGTATCACCCGTGATATAACCAATGATCTTTTCGGCATCTTTACCTTCTTCATGAAAATCAATTCCCGCTACATTTTCTCCGTTTCTGAAGATGATGACGTCATCGCATATCTCCATAACTTCCCACATTCTGTGAGAGGTAAAAATCATGGACACACCCTGTTCTGCAAGCTCCCGCATATAAGCAAAAAGATTTTTTACCTGAGCCTGTTCCAGGGCTGCTGTGGGTTCGTCAAGGATGAGCAGCCTGGGGTTTGCCGAAATCGCCTTTGCAATTTCCACAATTTGCATTTCACCAGGATTGAGCTGGTTTACTTTCTTGCTGATATCAAGACCCGGCTGCAGCTTATGAATGATGGCTTCAGATTGCTCTTTTGCGCATTGATTATCCAGCCCAAGTCCTTTCTTCTGCTCCGCGCCCAAAACGATATTTTGCCATACCGTCAAATCCGGCACCAGACTCAGGTTCTGGAAAACCATGGCGATTCCGTCCTGCCTGGCCTCGTTTGGGTTTTTATATTTTACACACTGTCCGTTGTAATTGATTTCACCGCAATCGGCACTATAAACGCCGGTAATGATCTTTGAAATAGTGCTTTTTCCGGAACCGTTCGCCCCAAGGAGCCCGGTTATCCTTCCCCTCCGGCATACAAGATTCCCATCAGAAAGGGCAACCACTCCGCCGAAACATTTTCTGATTCCCTTAACTTCCAAAATCATTCGAGTTCCACCCAACTTTCATTCACTTTATCAATCGAAAATAGCTCATAGGTATCATTGTGATCAGAATAATTTACCCTCCTTTGACAAGGAGGGTAGGGAGGCAGGGATATCCTGCCTCCTAAAATCAAATCGTTTTCTCTTATTCTGTTATCGGATCCTGGAACAGTTCATCTACCTTATCCTGAGGCATGATTTCGCTCAGAAGGTAATCGTCCGGCTTATCTTTTAACATTTCCCATGCTTCGTCAAAGTTTTCGTCGGTATAGAATGAGCTGACCTGATAGAAGTATGTAGTGCCGTCAAGGAGGCCTTCTCTGAATTCTTTACCATTATAAAGATTCAACGCGATTCTGAACCCGGTACCGCCGATGCCCGGAGGATTGGGCTGTGCACAGGCTTTGAAGTCAGCGCCTGCATCACGAAGCTTTTTCCATTCTTTGAAGAAGGCCGTTCCGGGATCACCAAACATTACCTTAGGAAGCTTTCCTGCATCCTGGAATGCAGATAATACGCCGAAGCCCATGCTGTCCTGCGTAATGACCCCATCGATCTGCTGTCCGGAGCCGATGATCTGTGTTGTTACTTCCTTAGCCTTTGTCTGATCCCACCCGCCGGAGGTGCTTGCGATCATCTTGATATCAGGATAGCTCTCCAGAACATCATCCGTTGCCTGGATTCGTTCATTGTTCGCCGGATGTCCGTCAAGACCATAGACCTGAATCACATTTCCTTTTCCGCCGATGGCATCTGCGATGAACTGAACGTTCTTCTCATTCCAAGCGTAATGATCAAGGGTTACATTTACAACATCAGGGGCAGTTACAGTCGCATCAAAAGCAAGTACTAGGATTCCCGCATCCTGGGCTTCCTTAATAACACCGTTTAATGCATCGGGTGAATTGGGATTCACGAGTATGATGTTAACACCCTGTGAAATGAAATCACGTATGATGTTAGCCTGTTCTGTTGCATCGCCGTTGTTCACATTGTTCACAATTTTGTAATCGGCAATTTTACCGGCATCCTTATACTCTGTACCAACCTGCTCTAACGCATCAATCATGATATTACGCCAGGATGTCCCAGATGATCCTGTTGTGATACCAACTGTTGGAAGGTCTTTTGCGCCATCCTGACCGGATGATTCCTCTGGTGCAGCTCCGCCGCAGCCTGTGAGCAAGGTGATGCTCATGAGCAATGTCACCAGTGCCAGAGCGATAAGCTTGGTTCCTTTTCTTTTCATACATTTGCCTCCTCATTTATTATTGTTATCTGTTTATTTTGAAATCCTGAGCCATATGGTATCAAGATTACCAAACGATAGGTCAAGGTCTTTCATCGGATAATATGAAAATGTAGGATCATGTGAGACGTAGGATAATATGAGAATCGGAGTCGCCAATTTATATATAATCGATTATGATTTGTTTTAATAACATTTTACCACAACTTCTCGTTTATTCAAGAATTATTTATATATAATCGATTATATTTTCAATCAGATCCAATGTTACCCCCTCTGCACAGAAAAGCATTGCGATCCCAATGCCGAAATGCCCTTAGATCTAAAGAATAAACTGATCCATATACCTCTTGCTGAGTATGATGGAGTCTTTGATATCATCAAGAGAGTCTTCAAAGGACTTATCTTCCACTTCAATGCAAGCATATCCCTTGTATTTAACATCTGTAAGTGCAGAAATGAATCTGCCCCAGTTCACATCACCTAGACCCGGAAGTTTGGGCGAATGGAACTCAAGTGGAGTCGCCATGATGCCCACATCATCCAGCTTGTCTTGAAACACCTTTGCATCTTTGATATGGATATGGAACAGCTTATCCTTAAATTCGTAGACCGGCTTGATATAATCCATCTGCATCCAAAGGGGATGGGACGGATCATAATTGAGTCCAAAATGATCGCTTGGGATCTCAGCAAACATTCTTCTCCAAATTGCCGGAGAGGAAGCAAGGTTGACACCGCCGGGCCATTCATCATAGGAAAAATACATTGCGCAGTTTTCAATGGCGACCTTAACATCGTGTTCCTCTGCAAAGCGAATAATAGGAGGCCAGATTTCCTTGAACTTCTCAAAGTTCTCCTCTACATTTTTATTCTTATCCCTGCCGATGAAGGTACAAATCGTCTTGACCCCCAGCTTTTCTGCAGCAACAATCATCTTCTTAATATGGGCAACGTAAAAATCACTTTTCTCCTGATCCGGATCCATTGGATTAGGATAATAACCAAGGGCGGAGATTTCCACACCTCTTTCATTCATATAGTCTTTTATGTAATGAATTCTTTCTTCACTGATATCTGACACATCGATATGGGTTACCCCTGCATATCTTCTCTCCGCCTTTCCCACCGGCCAGCACATCATTTCAAGACAAGAGAATCCCTTCTCCGCCGCAAAATCAACAACCTCTTCAAAGCTTAATCCTGCCAGTATGGCACTTACCAAACCTAACTTCATCATTTCGCTCCTTTCACATCTGGTTCTTTCGGTTATTTTAACTGCATGATCGTTATCCTTTTGATCTTCATCCGCTTGATCTTCATCCGCTTGATCTTCAACCGCCTGTTCTATCCTACAGCTTTATCCAGCCACCCTTTTTATTGCTTTCAATGATCTTCTCACAGAGATGAATTTCTCTCAAGCCTGCTTCAAAGGTAGGATATTCAGCATGATCTGCAGCCAGATTTCCAGTCTGTTCCTCGGCTTGATCTGCTGCCTGATCTCTCGTCTGTTCTCCGGCATGCTCTATGCCTGACTTCTCAGCAATGGCTTGATAGATCTTAATAAAGTTTTGTTTAAAGGTATCCGGGAAGCCTTCATTGTGACCTCCTGGATAGTGGATCAATGCACTGGCTTCAGGGTACAGAATAGAAGGATCTTTCAGCAGAGATTCATTGGCGGTATCCCTTCGGCCAATCCATATTTCATTGGGGCGTTCGGAAACCCACGAAGCGGATTTCTTAGAGCCTGCCAGATCAAAGGACAGGCAATTTTTCTTTCCGGCAAATACCTGACTTACTGTCATGACACCTCTTCCCCCATTATCAAACCGCATCATCACCGTTGCATAATCTTCGGTATTGATAGGTACATCCTGATAATCCTCTGGAGTCAGCAGCTTCCCAGAGTAGGTGTCAACGGGTTTCAATGGCTTTTTTCTAACCTGATGAAAGGTCGCAAAATCGGCAAATACCTCGGTCACCTTTAATCCTGTTACAAATTCAATGAGATCCATCCAGTGGGATCCAATATCTGCGATGGCCCTTGATTCGCCCGACTGTTCAGGCTCCAGTCTCCAGTTGTAGTCCGTATCGTAAAAGAGCCAGTCCTGGAGATAAGAGCCATTGACGGAGAAGAGATCACCCATGTCTCCTCTGTCCACCATGGCTTTTAGCTGATGCATCAAAGGATAAAATCTGATATTGAAGTTGGTGGCATTAACAAGGCCCTTCTCTTTGGCCAAAGCCAGCAGCTCTAAGGCTTCTTCTCTGGTGGTTGTCAGCGGCTTTTCACAAATAACATGTTTGCCTGCATTCAAAGCATCCTTGGCCATCTGGTAATGGAGATAATTTGGCGTACAGATATGTACCGCGTCGATTTCCGGGTTTTCCAGAATATCTTTGTAATCACTGCAATAGGTTTCAACGCCAAGTGCTTCGGCCTTTGCCGCAGTGAACCGTTTGCTCCCGCAAACCGCTGTAACTTCCACATTGTTCAGCCTTCTCAGCGCCTCAACGTGAGCAGTGCCGATAAAGCCCATACCGGCAACTGCAGCCTTGATCTTTTTCATAGATTCTTCCCCTTTCAAGTTCACATTCTAACTTACTCTTTGGAGCCGCAACAAACATAAGGTTGAAAGCCATTTTAAAAAAGTTTAATAAGTATCATTGGAAACTGGTTCCTTATTTTCATCCAAAACAACAGGAACTGATTTGTAACCCACTCCCATTCTGTCGATTCCCATGTCGATGAGCTGGAGAAAATGTTCTCGGGTCCGAATACAGCCGCTGCCTTTCACCTTACACCTGTCACCGACTTCCTCCATCATCACTTTGATAATTTCCGGCGTTGCTCCGTGGGCTTCAAACCCGGTGAGAAACCCTGTACTGGTTTTTACAAAGTCTGCTCCGGCTTCCACTGCACAGCGGCAGGCTTTTCTGACCTGATCTTCTGTTAAGGCGTCGGTTTCAAAAATTACTTTCAGCTTTCTGCCGTATTTATGAGCCGCATCAGCACAAGCCCGGATATCCTCTGTAACCTTGTCATACAGACCCCCTCTGATCCATCCGAAGTTTGCAACAATATCAACTTCCTTTACGGAATCATACCCTGCAACAATCTCAATCTGACCTACCTTGGACTCTGTCGTACTTGTTCCGAATGGAAAATCACAAACCGGGCAGAGCATTGTTTCACTTTCCTTGACATATGGCTCGCACAACCCAATATAACCCGGATTAATACAGATGGTCGCGCAGCCTAACCGCACCCCATCCTTTGTCAGATCGATAATCTCCTGTTCCGTAAATTCCGGTTTCAGCACAGAGTAATCGATATAGCTGGCTAATTCCTTGGCCGTCATTTCACTTGCCTTTTTACTTGGTTTCATATTCGTTCTCCTTTACCGATGTCCTTACATCCAGACATTATGTATGTAATGTATGATACATTTAAAATATAGTATTAAATAATTTTTGTCAATGCATTTTTTCTTGATTTTTTCTATAAACAACGATATAATGCGATTTATAAAATGTATCATACAATTATTACATATAACGGAGGGCCATCATGGATCTGGAAAACAGTAACTCCTTACCATCATCTTTGTCGACGCTGTGCAATTCATTAGAGCATACCGTAAACCCTCAAAAAGTGTTTGTGGGCTTCGACGGTTTCGTGGATGAAATTATTCACGTCGTTGATATCCGCTATCAATCCGACTCCTATAAAAGGATCCCTACGATACAGGCTTACGCAGACAGGATCGCTCGCGGAAGCGGTATGAGCACAAACATTGAACTGGTAAGCCAGCAGGTTAAAATGGGTGGCAACGGCCCAATTCTAGCAAATGCTCTGTTAAATTACGAAGTGGATGTAACCTATATGGGAGCGATTGGTTATCCCGAGCCGGACCCGGTCTTCCATGGGCTTACCCGCTGCAGGAAGCTGATTGGTCTGGCACCTCCGGCTGCTACAGATGCCTTGGAATTTAACGACGGTAAGATCATCGCTTCCAAACTTTCTGCGCTGAATTCTATCACTTGGGAAACGATCCTAAACCGATGCTCCCTGACGGAACTCATCCGTATTTTTGAGGATTGCAGCCATCTGGTTTTTTCAAATTGGTCCATGATCGTCGGCATGAACCAGATCTTTCGCGAGTTTCTCAAGCAAGTGGCGCCGAACATTTCTGCTGCTGAGAAATCTGCCTTTTTTGATCTGGCTGATCCGGAAAAACGTACCCAGGAAGATCTGCAAACCGCTCTATCCTATATAATGAAATTTACGGAAGCAGGATTTCGTGTTACACTGAGTATGAATTTAAAGGAAGCGTGTGAAATCTGTGAGGTACTGGGCAAGGAAATTCCCGACTACCGGTGTGCAGACACAAGGGAACTTTTGGAATATCTATCCACTTGCCTTCCCCTCTTCTGTACGGTGATTCACCTCGTGGATCGGGCTTGCTGCCTGCATGATAATGAATACTGTGAGGTCATGGGACCGTACTGCAGAGAACCGAAACTTACGACAGGTGCAGGCGACAATTTCAACGCTGGATTTTTGTACGGCCTGATCCGTGATTTATCCTTTACAGACTGTCTCTGCCTGGGATGTGCCTCCTCCGGATTTTATGTCCGCCATGCCAAGAGCCCCGGACTTCAGGAATTAAAGGATTTTCTCGTTCTTTGGTTCGGACACGCCTTGGAGCATCCTGAAATCAAAATATAATTTAGGAGATTTTTCTTATGGATATTGAATATTTTAAAAATACCTTTCGTTTTTCTGAGTCATCAGCGGTACCTCTGTATCTCCAGCTGGCTGCTTACCTGCGGATTCAGATCCAAAACGGGGTTTTACAGCCCGGGGATATGATGTTTGCGGAAAACAGCCTTTGCGAAATCCTGAATATCAGCCGAACCACCGTAAGGCAGTCCATGAATCAACTGGTTGAGGAAGGGCTTCTCGTCCGGTATCGGGGCAAAGGCACCTTTATTGCCAATATGAAAATCAAACGCAATATGAATCACCTCTACAACTTTACCGAGGACATGAAAACCGTGGGGGCGGCACCCTGTTCGAAGGTGCTAAAATCCGAAGTGCTTAAGACATGCCCCGAGGAGATTGCTGAGATTTTGAAGCTTCCCACGCCTCAGACTCCGGTGTTTTATCTGGAACGTCTGCGGCTTGCCAACGACGAGCCTATCCTCTGGGAGCGCACATATATCCCCTACTACCTTTGCAGCAAAATTGAGTCTTACGATTTTAATAAGAACTCCCTTTATCGGATTCTCACAGATACCTACCATCTTGAAATGTATCATGCCAAAGAATCCCTTGACGCAATCATCCTGTCCCGGAAAGAGGCGGAACTGCTGGAATCCAAGCCCAGAAGCGCCGGGTATAAGATCAAGCGCGTTTCTTATCTGAACTCAGGGTTTGCCTTTGAATATACAACTTCTGTAACCCGGGCAGATAAATGCACCTACCAGTTTGATCTGTATAAAAATACGGCTTCAAAAAAGACCCCCTTGGAAATCAAGCGAAATATCAATCTTTAAAATTGTGAATGGTTCACGTTTTCATAACGAGAGAGATGCCGTCAGGCTCTCTCTTTTTTGATACATTCCGCCGATTCTCTCAGGGGGCTTCTCTGTTTATTTCAAATCATTGTTCCGTCATATTACTGTTTTGTTACTTCTGCTGATTCATCAGGTAGTTGTAGCATTTTACAACGTTGGTTCTCTGTATGTACTCCATCATCTCTTCCTGTCCGATATCCACGGGGAAACGGTCTATAAAATTGATATTTTGGATGCATTCCTCCAAAGACCACCCCTGCCGGATTCCTTTTGCTACCGCAGCAATCCACTCATAGATAAAGGCTCTCTGCTCCCGAATGAATTCTTTTCCTACCACAGGACCGTGACCGGGCACGAACCAGTCAACATCAAGGGTTTCTAAAAAGTTCAATGTACCTAGCAAAAGATCAATCTCCGCAGAATGCAGCCAGGTCTGGCAATTGGAAAACAAGGTATCTCCAGTAAATGCAACCCGCTCTTCCGGAACATAAACACAAATCTGAGACGGAGAATGTCCCGGTGTGTGGTACAGCTCGAAGGTATGGTCTCCCAGTTTCAGCGTCATATGATCGCCAAAAGTAATCTGGGGCCTGTTTACAATATAATCTTCTCTGGAAGGCATCAGGTGCAGAAAATCTTGATCCTGACGCTGTATGACATCTAAGCTGTAATCATAGCAATCCAGCTCTCCCGCTACAGTCCAGAAAAGGTCGTTGAGTTTTTCATGGCCGATGACAGGAGCCACACCAGCAAACCAGTGATTGCCGAAGATGTGGTCAATATGCCCTTCCGTATTGATCAGATATTTGATCGGCCCTTTCTCTTCAGCAAATTTTTTCATTTCCAGTAAAGTCGAAATCCATTGTGCCGTATCGATGAAGACCGAGCCTTCTTTTGTAAGGACAATACTTGGATTACAACCTCTGATTTCCGTTTCAACGTATACATTTGGTGTTAACATTCGCATATTGACGATCTCCTCTTCGTTCCTTATTGATTGTCACTCAGCCTGCATTCACTGTTGCTCAGACTGATTTGGCTCTTTCTGCCGCCTCTTTTACTGCATGACGGGTCCATACGCGTACCATTTCCTTGCGGTACGCTGCCGTAGCCCGCTGGTCAGTAATAGGGGTACAATTATTTTCTGCAGTCTCCGCTGCCAGATCAAGCAATTCGTCGGTGAGCTTCTTGCCCAGAAGCAGCTTCTCCGCTTCCGCCGCGCGGATCGGTGTCGGTGCCACCGCAGAAAGGGAGATGCATACCGCTTCAATGGTGTCATCATCCTTCAGGGTAATACCGCAGCCCACACCAACAATGGAGATATCCGTATCGCCCCGAATAGCAAATTTCTTATAGACTGCTCCCGTTCCGGCTTTTGGTGCAGGAATTAGGAATTTTAGCAGAAATTCCCCTCGAGTCAGCACGGTTTTACCCGGACCTGTGAACAGATTCTCCACAGCAACCTCCCGGATTCCTTGCGGTCCTGCGATCACCGCCTTTGCTCCCATGACGATCAAACCGTGAATGGCGTCGGCGCTGGGGGATGCATTGCAGGCATTGCCCCCGATGGTCGCAACGTTTCTGACCTGCATGGAGGAAACATTTCCGGCAGCTTCCATAATGACTTTATAATCCTTCGCAAGAGATGGATCCATAGAGATCTTTCTCAGCTTTGCTCCGGCTCCCAATTCCAGTCCGTTTTGATCAACCTTTATCATATCGATATCAGGCAAACTGCCGATTCCGATCACAGCCTGGGGTTTCCAGATTTTATTCTTCAGCCTTGGAACCAGATCAGTACCCCCGGCAAGAATTTTACCATCGGCTCCATATTCCTCCAACAAACGGATACACTCTTCCGTTGTTTTGGGTTCAAAATATTGTTCAAAACGCATGATCTATACCTCCCCGCAGCTTTCCGCATATTCGCCGTCCCGTACCGCCTCAATGGATTCCACGACCTTCTTGTAGCCCACACAACGGCAGACGTTCCCATGAAGTCCTTCTCTGATGTCCTCTTCCGTTGCACCTGGATTTTCATCCAGGATTGCTTTGGCTGTGAGGATCATTCCTGGCGTACAAAAGCCGCACTGTACAGCAAAATGATCGATAAAGGACTGCTGCAGCGGATGCAGGCTGTTTTCCCGTTCCAATCCTTCGATGGTGGTGACGGAATGCCCGTTGGCCTGAGGGATAAGCATAGTACAGCTTTTGACCGCCATGCCGTCGAACAAAACGGTGCAGACACCACAGTTGGAGTCGTCACAGCCCTTTTTTGTACCAGTAAGATTCAGCTCTTCCCTGAGAACCTCCAGCAGCGTTCTGTCGGGGCTTACGTATAATTCATGCTTTCTGCCGTTGACTGTAATATTAATTTCCATTCTTTTCATGTTATTCCGCTGCCTCCTTTGCCTTCTTCTCCTGAATCAGTGCTAAAATGCGCTCAGCCGTCATTGGATAGCCGTTTACTCTAACGCCTACTGCCTTGTAAATTGCATGTGCGATTGCCGGACCCACAGGAATCGTAATGGATTCAGCCATTCCCTTTGCACCGTAAGGACCGTCAGGCAGCGGATCAGGATTAATAAACGCATGGACATTCTCACTCGTAGGCATATCCAGAATCGTCGGAAGCCGGTAATCACTGAAATTTGCGTTTGCAATCTTTCCGTCTTCATTGAAAAGGTGCTCCTCATTGACAGAAAAGCCGATTGCCATATGTACACCGCCTTCAATCTGCACCTCAACCAGCTTCGGATTGATAGGATTTCCGGTATCTGCCGAGGAGGCTACTTTAAGAACTTTAACCTGGCCGGTTTCTTCGTTTACCGCTACTTCCACTGCTGCTGCAGAATACTGGAACCAATTCCAAACACGGTCGGACAGACCATTTTCATCCCACTGATGGATGGGAGCCGGACAGAATAATCCGTGTCCAATCACTGGAGTCCCCTTCTGAAGCCCCCAATTGCCTTGCGTAAACATGGACGTCGGCTGGAACAACGGCGGAATCTCCACTTCCTGAACGTACGATCCTGCCAGAATTGCTTTCTTTCCCTTGATCTCAACCTTGGAAGGATGGATTCCGTAAACTCTGGCCACTTCGATTTTTAGTTTTCCGATGGCGTCTTCGCATGCCAGTTTCACTGCATTTCCCGTATTGTAAGTGGTACGGCTGGACGCTGAATAATTGTCATATGGCGTTATGGCAGTGTCGCCTTTTGTAACCTTAACCTCCGAAACGGATACGCCGAATTCGTGGGCAGCGATCTGCGCCAGGGCTGTCGTTGCTCCCATGCCGTTTTCGTCGCAGCTGACAAAGAGCTGGATACTGCCGTCACTGTTATACCAGACTTCTGCTTCAGAACGTCCCAGTGGAGTGTTCTGCTTTCCTCCAACAGCACAGCCGCGGCCTTTTTTCCATACACCCATATCCTGCTCCGGTGTCTCATCAACCTGTATTGCATCGGCGACGCTTTGCAGACATTTCTTCAGTCCGATACTGGTGATGACTTCACCGTGGGGGTCTCTTTCGCCTTTGTCGATGATATTCTTCATCCGAAATTCCACCGGGCTCATGCCCAGTTCATCTGCAAGCTGATTCACAAGGCACTCGATTCCGAATTCCGATTCCGGGCAGCCGAGTCCGCGATATTCCGCTGCAGGCACCGTATTGGTAGCTACCGCACAGGTATCCATTCTCAGATTGGGCATCCGGTAAACCGGGAGAACACCGGAGGATGAGAGCCTCCCGCTGAAAAAGGTATTGTTCAGGCAAGCGCCGATTTCTTCCGCCAGATAATAATCATTGGCGATGAGGGTTCCGTCCTTCATTGCACCCAGCTTCACCTTTGTAATGCAGGGCCAATTGGAGGGTGCTCCTACAAACATTTCTTCCCGGTTGAACTGGAAGGACACGGTTCTTTTGGTTCTTAGGCACATTAAGGCCGTGATGATTTCCACATAGGGATTCAACCGTGAACCGAAGCTTCCCCCCATATAAGGCTGGATGACCCGGACATGGCTTTCCTTCAGTTTCAGGATTCTGCAGATTCCCTGCTTGATAACGCCGTGAACACCGGCGCCGTTTGAAACCAAAGTGATACCGCCGTCAGAGTCATAGCGGCAGATGGCGTTGGCACATTCAAGAGGACTGGCGGTTTTCTTTCCCGTCCAGAATTCTCCTTCCACGATCACTTCTGCTTTTTCCATGGCCGCGGGAACATCACCGGCGTGTAATTTGAATGCACCCACCACATTGGGGGATACACGGTTAGATGCCCGGTCTCCCGGTCTGTCACTGAATCCCAGGGGGCGTGTTTCGTATTCCGGGTCAACCACTGAAGCCGGATTGGGCTCGATTGCAGCATAGTAATCCAGCACTGCAGGCAATTTCTCATATTCCACATTGATGAGTTCAATGGCCTTGTCTGCAATTTCCAAGGTTTCTGCGCAAACCAGAGCAATCATCTGCCCTGCCCAGAGAGCTTCATCCTTAGCAATAATGGATGCCTTGGGATATTGATCCCAATCAATACCCGGTTCCTCTCCCGTCATAATATAAATGACACCCTCCAGCTCCCTGGCCTTGCTCAGATTAAGATTTTTAATCTTTGCATGGGCGTAGGGGCTGCGTAGTGCCTTCATGTGTGCCAAAACTGGGTATTGATTGACATAATCACTGGCAAATAAGCCTTTCCCTGTTACTTTGTCGTAGGCGTCAATTCTTTTTTCGCCCTTACCAATTCGTCCTTCCACAACTTACCTCCCGCTTTTTTGAAGTCACTGCCTGCTGCTATGCCGCAGATCATTCACTGCATCTATTTCTTACATAACGTCCTGCTTAATCTTCTCTCAATTCCAATTCTTCCATGAGCTGCTCAAAATGTCTGGTCAGCTCCCTGGCTGCACGTTCTGTATCCCGCGCCGCAATCGCTTCATACAGCCCTTCGTGCCGGACGGACAACTGCTCCAATGTATGATGGGAAATCCATGTCCCGATGTAGGTCAGATCATGGATGTTGCATTGTTCCCAGGAGCGGAGCAAAATATCGTTTTTGGAAATTGCAACGATCTTCTTATGGAACAGAACATCCTTCTTGATATAAAGATCAAAGTCATTGTCCGCCGCTGCATGCTCCATATCCTTTAATATAGAATAAATCTCCTGGATCTGCTCTTCATTCACATGCTCCACAGCGCCCTGAACTCCCAGCATCTCAAGATGCTGACGAACCTTATAGGAATCCTTCATATCCTTTTTTGTTACTTTTCTTACAAAACAGCCTTGATAGGGAATGTTTTCCACCAGCCCGATCATCTCAAGCTCCCGAATCGCTTCTCTCACAGGCGACTGAGAGACTCCCAGCTCTCTCGCCCAGCGGGTTTCAATGATTCGATCCCCCGGTTTCAGTTCACCCAGCATGATTGCCTTTTTAATGGCATTTCTGATTTCATCCCTGTACAGGGGCCTCTTTTCAATGGGTTTTCTTTTTAAGGTATCCATCCTTCACCTCCTTTTATTTTGATTCGTCCAAACGTTCCTCTTGAAAAAGGATCGTTTTAATATAATCGATTATATTTATTATTTAATTATAGCACTGATCATCTTGATGTCAAGGTGGTGTTTTTGAATAAAAACAATTCCTCGGCTATCCTGTTTATTTAAAGAAAAATTGCAATCAAAAAGCCGACTCAAAATCCCTTCGAATCGGCTCTTTGTTTTCTATCTCTTATTTTTTTCATATCGATATCGTTTTTGTACTACGCCTGGCTTCTCTCAACCAAAGTACTTTTATCTACCTCATCGATCAGTTCCTGGAAGTGCTGGAATACTGCCTCCTGAGCTAACTTTTCGTCCTTAGCTGCTATGGCATCATATAGTGCTTTGTGGCGCAGTGCCAATTCTTCCAGTGTCTGCGGTGAGAGCTGAGTTCCAAAAAAGGTGGACCCCTGAATATGACTCTGCTTCCACAGACGCAGCAATAATTGATTCTGCGAAATTTCCACGATTTTCTCATGGAACAGCTCATTCAGTTTTGTATATGAATTAAAAGCCTTTTTCTTTGCAGCGGCTTCCATATCCACCAAAATCTTATGCAATTCCTTCAGGTGCTCGTCCGTCGCTCCCTCAACAGCACCTTGTATCCCCAATACTTCCAAATGCATACGCACGCGGTAAGCATCCTTCATATCCCGCTCCGTGATCTTGCGGACAATACAGCCCTGGTATGGAATATTCTCCACCAATCCCATCATTTCCAGCTCCCGAATGGCTTCCCTGACAGGAGACTGGGATACGCCCAAATCCTTTGCCCATTGCGTTTCAACAATCCTGTCGCCAGGCTTCAGATCCCCTGATGCGATAGCGTCCCGAATCGCATTGCCGATCTCTTCTCTGTATAACGGCCGCTTTTCGATGGGCTTCCTCTTAATTTTTGTCATTTTCTACTACCTCTAACTATAAATTTACACTTGTATCATAGCAAAGATACTATTGTAAAGTCAATACTTAAATACGTAATCGATTATCTATAATTGTTGATAAATGAACGCAGTAAAGTTACTAATATGAAGCTTTACAGATGTTTCCTTTTCTTGTTTTATGATACGATATCGTGCGAGTTGCGCCTGTATAAACGAA
The DNA here is from genome assembly GCA_015243575.1 of Clostridiales bacterium. Taxonomy (NCBI): domain Bacteria; kingdom Bacillati; phylum Bacillota; class Clostridia; order Peptostreptococcales; family Anaerovoracaceae; genus Anoxybacterium; species Anoxybacterium hadale. The sequence continues at coordinate 413,942 of CP042469.1, read as the reverse complement.
AAAAGCCCCTTAAGGGCTTCTTTCCATTATATAAAAATTAAGAAAGAGAAAATCTGACTCTGTATCTTATTCACTGGGAATATCCCAATTGAAATAACGTAAGTATGGAGCAGCTGCTCTGCAGCGGAAGTCTTCCTTCGCTTCCTCCGGCCACTCATAGACACCTTTTCCGGTCTTCATTCCAAGGTTGTTCTCCGCAACTAGTTTATTGATGTAATCTGGAGCTGCACATCCATTACACAACGTTGGAAGAAGGTAATCTTCAATGCTTTTCACCAAATCCAATCCCGCTGCATCCTGATGTTCAAACAGACCAACAGAGGTATATCTGGGCATAAAACTGTACATCAGTGCCTTGTCAATATCCCTCGGCTCCGCAAGTCCTTCCTCAATAATATGTATGGCCTCTCGCAGAAGTGCATGCTGAAGACGGTTCGCAACAAAGCCCGGTGCGCATCTTTGCATAATAATCACTTTTCGCCCTGCTGATTCCAGCACTTCGTATGCAGTCTTAGCTGCCTCATCTTTCGTGAACTTACTTTTTACAACTTCAACAAAAGGTACTAAATGAGGTGGATTATATGGATGCGCCACAACCAGCTTATCTCGATTGGCAGTCATTCCCTCCGCAAGGTCATCGGCAGACAAGGCAGAGGTTGTGGATGCAAGAGCCCTAAACTGTTTGCAATTTGCGTTGATATTCTCATAAACGCAAAGCTTGACGTCCAGCTTCTCAGCAACGCATTCAAAAATGATATCTGCATCAGCAATATCGCTGTAATCAAACGTAAATCTAAGTAATTTTCTGCACCGCTCAGCCTGATCCTTCGTTACCAGATTTTTATCGATCAGGTCGCCGAAGCAGGTATCGTACAAGCGGCTGCCCCGTTCCAATCCCTGCTCACTGAATGCAAGCATCGTTGTCGAATAGCCGTTTCCTGTGAATAGCGCCGCCATACTGGCACCGATCATTCCGGTTCCTATGACTGCAACATGGTTTATATTTTCTATCTTCATATTTCATCAGTGTCCTTTCTGCAGTATTTCTGTTTTAATAATTGTTTTTATATAATCGATTATATTAAATTATAGATTGTTCTAAGAAAATGTCAAGTTCTATATTCTCTTTGATCTCTGATCATAAAAATATCTGAAACAAACTGAACAGCTGTTTCAGACACTTCAAGCTTTCCCATCTTATACAGAATATGATATCCCGATCAGCAGCAGAACCAGTCCCACGAGAAAGATCGTTAATGAGGTCAGAGCAAACAGAATTCTGCCAATCACTCTCAGCCCTCGTCCTCCCGGCTTGGAAATCCCTTCATTTTGTTCGGACTTTTTAAGTTGTTTCTGCCTTTTCAGATCCTTTCTTAGGAGACTCGCTACCACAAGCAGCGAGGTAAACATGGCACATTCAATCGCGATTTCTGTCAGGGTACCGATGCTGTGATAGGGTAGCGGCAGGATTTCCAGCAAAAAAATCCATGGCAATGCGATGATGATTGCGCTGACGATATATAAACTCTTTCCTTTCATTCTTTCGCTCCTTTTTTCCGGTCAAACAAGCCTTTGAAACAGGGTGCAACATGTTTCATTAGCTGCGGAGATCTTCACCAGCCTAGCATTCCCAGGTGCTCAAGCAGAATCTTTGTGCCAATCAACAAAAGAATGATGCCTCCGCCAACTTCAGCCTTAGATCTGAATTTTGAGCCGAAAGCACAGCCTAGTCGAACCCCTATAAAGGAGAGAATAAAAGTGATCAATCCAATCACAGTAACGCCTATAAAAATATTGATATGCAAAAACGCAAAAGTGATCCCAACTGCCAAAGCATCAATACTGGTTGCTAAGGACAGTATGGTCAAATTTTTCAAATTTAATGTATCGTGTTTTTCCTTTTTTTCATTTCTCGATTCGAGGATCATATTGGTCCCAATGAGCGCAAGGAGCGCAAAGATGATCCAATGATCTATAGCAGTGAGGTACCCTTCAAACTGTCTTCCCAGAAAATAACCGATCAGCGGCATCAATGCCTGAAAACCGCCGAAAAACAGTCCCGTGATAAAAGCATTGCGAAATCCGGCTTTTCTTAGACATAAACCTTTACTTATCGCAACCGCAAAGGCGTCCATAGACAAACCCAATGCGATTGCAACCAACTCAAGATTCCCCATCAATAACGTTCTCCTTATCTTTCTCCAGTCTATTATATTAATACAGGAGAAAGAGTTAGAACACCGTCACTACGAAATCAATTCGTTATTTTGTCCCTTTATCTCAGTTTTTCCGGCTGATCCGCAGATACCCTTTTCAATTCGCAGTACGCTCCGGCCGGCCGCTCCCGTTCTGCCTTATTATGATCCTTTCTGATCAGATAATACGCAGATCCGGCGGTTACAACCAGCAGAAGCATAAGACAGACAATGATTCCTCTTGTATCCAACATCATCTGCTCTTTTAAAACCTGATAACTGCCAATGAAACCAAAGACAATGAAAGCTCCGGCAGAGACAAGTTTAACGGTACGCTCGGGAATCCTCTTGCACATTACTACACCAATGATAATTCCAATGGCATCTGCAATCATCATACCGGTAAGGGTTCCAAGCAGCACCCAGACGGGCTCTAAAGGAAATTTTGCCGCAAGAGCAATGGTTGCGAGCTGCGTTTTATCTCCCATTTCAGCAATGAAGAATGCAATTGAGACTGTCACAATGGGTCCGTACTTTGAGATTTTATTCTCCTCACCGTCAAGCTTGTCTCCTCTGATTGTCCAAAGTCCAAAGAATACGAAGGACAGTGAGGCAAGTCCTTGAATCCAAATCTGAGCGGAGTCAAACCGGGTAATGTAGTTTCCTACAGCAACTGCCAATGCATGATTCAGTGTCGTCGCGATCAAAACACCGATTAAAACTTTGGAAGCCTTATATTTGGTGGCAAATGCCATTGCAAGCAATTGGGTCTTGTCCCCCATTTCAGCCAGCACTACCGCGCCTCCAGCAAATAAATAAGCAATTAAACTCGTGTACATATTCATCATCCTTTCCATTTCAAAAGCATAGCCGGTTTTTATAATCCGGCAGGACAGCATTATAAATGAGCAGCCTGAGCAACCTCTTTTATCGGCGAGGGGTGCCCCCTCTGCACTCCCCCGTTTTTATATAGTAGAAAATGACATTTTCGACTATAAAAAAAAGACTCTCAGCACAACTGAATCAACAGTTATGCTAAAAGTCTCGTTACCAAATCAGGCTACAAAGCCAGGTTCAAAACCAGTATGTTGACTTTGTATTTCAAACTACTCCCTTTTAACAGCTTCTATCATATCCTGGTTTTACAGAGCTTGTCAAGCAAATTATTCGCCCTTTTCTTCTCTGTAAATATCATATGCGTCATTGACATCCGCATTGTTGTGCACAATTGCGCCGATAGCCTTTGCCATTCCCACAGGACAATCGCTTTGGAAGATGTTTCTTCCCATGTCAAGACCTCTGGCACCTCCCTGCATGCTGAGGTAAGCCATGGTCAGCGCTTCCTTTTCCGTCACCTTTTTTCCTCCTGCAACAACAATAGGAACTGGGCAGGCTGCTGTGATCTCTTCAAAGTCATCACAGTAATACGTCTTTATGATCTGCGCTCCGAACTCTGCCAGCATTCTGGTGGCAAGCTTGAAAAATGCCGGTGTACGCTCCATATCCTTTCCTACTGCTACAACGCCAAGCGTTGGTATGCCATAGCGGTTTCCCGCATCAATGGTCTTGCAGAGATTCTCTATGCTGGATTTCTCACCTGGCGCACCAATAAAGGTTTGAATTGCCATGCAGGATGCATTCATACGGATCGCATCCTCAATGTCAACCGCTATCACCTCATGGGAAAGATCGTCGTCCATCATAGAAGACCCCGCGCTGCACCGAAGGGCGATTCCCTTGTTATAATGCGGGGAGATACAGCTTCTAAGTGCACCTCTTGTGGCCATGAGCACATCCACATGGGGAATCAGCGGCGGCATGGCCAAGTCCAGCCGTTCCAGGCCTGCAGTAGAACCCATAAAGTATCCGTGGTCAAAGGCAAGCATCACAGTATTTCCGCTTTCAGGCTGAAAGATCTTTGACAAGCGGGATTTCATTCCCCAATCCACATCCTCCATTCCTTTCACATGGAAGCCCCCTTTTCTGCCAAACTCCACATCAGTCTTATAATCTTTCGCAACTTTATTGCCGTCTTTATCTGCCATAATATCCTCCTTTTTGTGAAGAAGCAGCATAGCCGTGGTGGTTATGCCACAGCTGCGCTGCATTCATTTATTTCTGCTCTGTTTAGAAATTATAATCGTCGATATTGTCTTTTGTGAATATGGTTCTTTCCGGAAGCAGTACAACCCCAGAGTCATCTGCAGTGTAAGCCTTTGGATCCAGAACGGTGTTTGGAAGAACTTCAACCTGTCCGATGCTCGGAATATCAATCTTATCGCCTACTTTAAAGGTATTCCCTGCGGCGAGCCAGTAAGCCAGGTACGCACCCATTGCTCCCTGTACTTTGCAATCCCAAAGTCCAAAGACAGGAACAGTACCGTTCTTTACGAAATCTCTCATTCCGTTCGGCGTGCAGAATCCGGTTACGATGACCTTTCCAGACAATCCCAAATTCTCTGCGGCTTGAGCCTGCCCGGGAAGAGCCGTGGAATCGTTGCAGATGATCGCATCGATATCAGGATGAGATTTTAAGATGGATTCTCCTACCGATACCGCTTTCTCAGCATCCTGATCGCTGTAATAGTTATCCGGTGCCAGATTTACCCATCCCGGATAGGTTGCCTTTATGTAATTTTCACCGGCGACCTGCCATGAATTTTGATCCGTTACCGTAGCGGAGGAATAATGCCAGACATATTTTGCGCTGTCCTTCTTGTCTTCGGGAAGCTGCATTGCTACCATTTCAACGAGCATTTCTCCAAGCTGCTCCGGGGTTCCCTGCGCCACATGGAGAGAGCGCATATCATTCTGCACATCCGAATCCCAGCAAACAATTTTAACGCCTGCATCCTTGGCTGCCTTAAGAGCGTTGTTTAATCCATCCGGAGTAACGGAGGATATGGCCAGCGCGCTGAAGCCCTGCTGAACTGCGGAGTTGATGACCTGAACCTGGTTTGCAACAGACGCTTCGGGATTTCCGGTAAAAACACATTCAAAGCCCACTTGAGCAGCAATATCCTGCGCTCCAAGATTTGCCGATTCAAAGAATGAGTTTCCGGTGAGTTTGGGGATAAAGGCAACCGAGATATCAGAGGCGTCGGAAGCATCTCCTCCGCTCTCACCACTAGGTGCCTGTGCTCCTCCTCCGCATCCAAACATGGAAACGACCATCACGAGAGCAAGAAGTACCAATAAAAATCTTCGCATTTTGAATCTCTCCTTTCAATTCTTTCTCCTCTATCATTTTTTCTTATTGAATATTATCGCAAGATAATATTAATAACGCTTATGGAACGCTCTGCCAAGTATTATGCAGCTTTCTTTTCCTTAGTCCTAAGAGACGGACGGCGTTTCGTGTAGGTGCTAACCCCACGCGCCGCCACAGCAACGATTAAAAGAAGTCCAACCGGAATGTCGAGATATTGTGTGCTAACGCCGGACATCTGCAGTCCGAAGCGCAGCAAACCGATTACAATGGCAGCCAATGCAGTTCCTAGAATGCTGCCCCGTCCACCTGTAATAGCAGTACCGCCAAGAACCACCGCTGTTACGATCGGCATGGTCAGACCATTGCCCAGATCAGCACGGCAGGAACCGAGATAACTGGTTAAAACCACACCGGCAATGGATGCAGACAGACCAGATAAGACATAGGTAAACATTGCGACCAGTTTGTGATTGATGCCGGAAAAGCTTGCAGCATTTGGATTTACTCCAACCAGAAACACGTATCTGCCGTAACGGCTCTTATGTAAAAGCACATAAGCTATGATCACCAGGATTAAAAAGATAATAAAGGGATTCGGAATCACACCGAAGAGTCTTCCCCCAGCAATCTGAATGAATTCCTCAGGAAAGCCTCCGATTCCTTCATAAGCACTTGACACTGACAGGGTAGAAAGCACCACCGCAAGGCCGGAGTACAAGAACAGGCCTGCAAGGGTTACAACCATAGCTTGAACGCCAACATAGGACACGAGAAAGCCGTTCAACGCACCGCATAGGATTCCGGTGACCAGACAAAGAATCACTGCTGTCCAGATATTCAGTCCCGCATCCTGCCAGAGAAGCCCTAGAATCATGGAGGTAAGGCCAACAATGGCTCCACCGGAAATATCAATTCCGCCAGTGATCATCACAATGGTTCCAAACAATGCAATGATACAAATACTGATATAGTCATTGATGCTGCCAAGCAGAACAGGCACCTTCAGAAAGCGTTGATTAATCGATCCAAAGATGATGATTTCCAAAATCAAGATCAGGATTAAAGCCATTTCCCACCGCAGCAGCAGCTTTTTCCAATTGATATGCGCAAACACGTTCATCAGCGTTCACCTCCTGTTTCCTCGAAAGTCGACTCTATTTTTAAATTCCTGGCAGCCAGACGTTCCCGCCTCGCCTTCTCCTTGAAGAATTTTTGAATCAAAGCATCCGCAACAACAATGATGATCAGAAGAATCCCGGTTATGGTATTATCCCAATTGGATGAAAACTGAAGGAAAACCAAAATTCTGCTGATGGAGGACATAATAACTGCACCGAGCATGGCTCCCACAACAGAACCCACGCCGCCCGTTAAGCTGACTCCGCCAAGAACACATGCTGCAATAGCTTTCATCTCATATCCGCTTCCGGCAGTAGGTGTGACAAATCCGATTTTGCTGGCAAAGACAATACCTGCGACCGCTGCAAAAATCCCGCATAAAACAAATGCTATGATTCTGGTCCTATCAACAGGAATACCGATTAGTGTAGCACCCCCAACATTATCTCCTATCGCAGCAAAATACTTTCCCTTATTTGCCTTGTTCAGATAAAGATGGATTCCCGTAACGAGCAGTACTGTAAATAGAAGAAATAAATTTACAAAACCCGCCAGCGTAATCTGACCATAGCTTTTAAATACTGCAGGTAGGTTTTCCACCCATTTCCCTTGTGTATATACGTAAATAGAACCTCTAACGACTCCGTTAACACCAAGCGTCATGATAATTGCAGGGATACGCAGCTTTGTAACCCCAAGCCCGTTTACAAGCCCGATGGCGGCTCCGATGGTGAGTGCTGAAACGGACGCTGCCAAAAGGGAGCTTCCGTCACGAATCATACTTGCGCAGACCGCAGCAGTCAGACCTAAAGTTGCCCCTACAGATACATCAATATCCCCTGCAATGATCACGAAGGAGACCCCGATGGCCAAAAGGATATAAATAACACTTCCATTTAAGCAAAGCAGAATATTGTCCGGTGATAGAAAACTGGAGTTTACAAGCCCTGTTCCCAGAAATAGCACTACTAGAAAAGCTACTGTAAAAAGTTCTCTTGTCTCTGTCATTGCCTGAATCAGCTTGTTCATGCCGTCACCTCCTCTTGATATACCCCGAAGGAGGCCGCCATTAAATGATCCACCGTAATACGATCACCCTGAAAGGTATGATTGACTCGGCCCTGATACATCGTCGCCACTCGATCCGAAAGTTCTACGATTTCCTCGATATCAGAAGAGATCAGCAGGACTGCTACCCCTTCTTCTTTCAATTCATGGATGATTCGGTACACATCTCCTCTTGCACCTGCGTCAATTCCTCTTGTAGGTTCATCCAAAATGACAATCTTCGGATGAGCCGCAAGCGCTTTGGCCAAAACCACTTTCTGCTGATTGCCTCCCGATAGGGAAGTAACCAGCTGGTCTCGCCCCGTTACCTTAATCCTGAAATTTTCGATATACTTATCGGTCAAGGCATTTGCCTTCTTTTTATCAATGAAATATTTGTTCAGATGTCCAAGTACGCCGGAAGTAACATTTGCTTCTACATCGATGATCGAATAAATCCCGTTCAGATGCCTGTCCTCAGGGACGTATGTCAGTCCTTTCTCAATGATCACACTGCTCTTTCTTCCTGTGATGTCCTCTCCATCCAAAAGAACAGACCCACTTTTGATGATATCCTTGCCAAAAACTGCTACGGCAAATTCCGTTCTCCCTGCACCGACAACCCCTGCTAATCCCAGTATTTCACCGGGAAAAACCTTAAAACTGATATCTGTAAAGCCGTATCCGCATAAATTTTGTACCTCGAACACAGGATTTATCTCTGCACAACTAAAATCCTTGCAAAGCTTTTCCTTTTTTGCTGCCCTTTGATAATTTGGCGGAAGCAATCCCTGAATCAGCATTTCCTGATCAAATTGCCCTACCGGTCCTTCCATGGTAATTTGTCCATCCCTCAATATGACCACTCGATTGGCAATATCAAAGACCTCTGTCAGACGATGAGTTATGTAAAATATGCTGATCCCATTGCTTTGCAGATCCGCCACGATACGAAAAAGTGATTCAATTTCATGAAAGGTCAATGCTGAGGTGGGCTCATCCAAAATTAGAATCTTTGAATCTCTGAGCAAGCCTCTGAGAATCTCAACCAATTGCTGTTCTGCAATAGATAAGCTGTCTGCTTTTCGGTCCAGCTTAAGATCCCATCCAAGATTCTCTACAAGTGCCGTCAGCCGCAGATGCAATTCACTGCGCTTTTCACGAAATCCCAGAACGATGTTCTCCTCAACCGTCATATTGGGAAACAGCATCGGCTCCTGTGGTACCAAATAAATACCATTTGCCAGTGCAGCGGAGGGAGATGAAAGGTTTACCCTTTTACCGAAAATAGAAATTTCTCCTCCGTCGGGCTGATGAATTCCCATGATAATTTTCATCAGGGTACTTTTTCCGGCCCCGTTGCCTCCGATCAGCGCTACGACATCTCCCTCATAAACCTCGAGGTCCACTCCCCGCAGCACGACGTTAGAGGCAAATGATTTGCAGATTCCTTTTATGCTGATTGCAGGAATCCTGACTCCGTCGTTGTTGCTTGAACTCATAAAAGAATCCTCCATCTCAATCTGAAACGACCTAATACTATTTTTAATTAAATAGATAGACAACCACGTTGTCTATAAGCGGCGTTGCCGCAAGGGAAATAGCATTGTATTGTTTTCAAATATATCCATGATTCTATTTTGAAAACAATATAAGTATTGGTTGACAGGGTGCAAATGAGTCATCCTTGTCAACCCAAGCTGTCCATAACATTAGTTATTCATTTAATATTTTGTTTCATCATAATGCTTTTTGTTCCCGTTGTCAACATTTGTTACACAAAAATTTATATTATCATTGCATTCATTCTCACATCATTACAATATATAAAATAGAAGATACACGTCAAATTTCACGAATATATTTGATATTATCCCATTTTATGTAATTCAATTCTTGTTTTTGCCTTCAAAATAAATAGGTTGACAGCAATTTCGTTTCGCTTTATAATGGGTTTAAATTAGAACATATTATTAATTTAAAAACATTTGTAACGAATCTTGCTTTTATTAACAGGTAATAGAAATAATAAATTCTACTTCAAATTTGTTTCAGTAGGTAAAATTTGTGGTAATGTGGTAAAGAGAACAATCAGAAAACAAGAAATAGAACACATCAGAAAATAAGAAATAGAACACAGGAGATAGAAAATGAGCATTGATTATGAACACTCTTTGATGATTAAGGTTATTTGGTGTTATTATATTGAAGATATGACACAGCAGGCCATTGCCGACCGGCTGGGGATCTCCCGTATGCGAGTCATAAAACTTTTGGATAAAGGTCGGGAAAAAAAGATGGTTCAATTTAATATCAGCGCGGAAGCTTATCAGCAGGCAGAAATAACGCACAAGTTAGAAGAGCGTTATTCATTGAAAGAAATTGTTCTGGTACCTTCCATTTCAAACGATATCAACGAAACCGTCGCCCGCGCAGCCGCAATGTATCTCGGCGAACATCTATCAAACGGAGCTTTTATCAACGTCGGTTTTGGAGATACCATGTCCCGCATTCTGCGCAACTTACATCTTCCAGACGATTCCAAGATCTCTTTTGTATCGCTCACCGGCGGTGTCAAGCATTATGCAATCTCCTCCGAGGGCGGCATTTCCAACGCTACCGGGTACATCGTTCCCGCACCGTTCATTGCATCAACACCCGAGATGGCCACAGCCATTAAAGATGAACCGTCCGTCAAGGATGTCCTGAACCTATCCAGCCTTGCAAGCTATACAATCGTAGGTGTCGGCGGCGTAACAGAGAAAGCAACCGTGGTAAAGGAAGGAAACATGACGGCCAATGACCTGCTCAGGCTTAAAGCGGAAAGCGCTGTTGGTGATATCCTTGGCTACTTTATCGATAAAGAAGGCCGTGTATTAGATGCAGTAATTCACAAGCATCTGATCAGCACACCACCGAATGCATTGGCAGAATTCCCCAACGTAATAGCGGTTGCGGGAGGCGTTGAAAAGGCAGAGGCCATCGACGCCGCCTTGAAAACCGGCTGTATCAACATCCTGATTACAGACGAAGAAACAGCAAAGGCTGTTTTGGATATATAGAGGAGGGATCAAATGGCTCAGTATTTAATGGCGATCGATGCAGGCACCGGCAGTGTCCGGGCAGTCATATTTGATACCAGCGGGAATCAGCTCAGCGTATCCCAAAGAGAGTGGGATCACAAAGAGGATCCAAGATATCCCGGATCCATGGACTTTAACTGGATCAAAAACTGGGAGCTGGCGATTTGCTGTGTGAAAGAAGTTCTCGCAAAAAGCGGGATCAACCCAGCGGACATTGCAGGAATTGCAACCACCAGCATGAGAGAAGGCATCGTCCTCTACGACGAAACCGGCTGTGAAATTTGGGCCTGTGCCAATGTAGACGCACGAGCTGCAGCGGAAGTGATTCAATTAAAAAAACTGGCGATGCACCTTGAAGAAGAAGTTTATGAGCCCTCAGGCCAGACGTTCGCCCTTGGTGCACTTCCAAGAATACTTTGGGTGAAGAATCACCTTCCGGAAGTTTATGCAAAGACAAAAACCATCACCATGTTCAACGATTGGCTTATCGCAAAGCTGACCGGGCTTATGACCTCCGAGCCTTCAAACGGGTGCACAACAGGCATCTTCGATCTGAAAGGCAGAGTTTGGCTCCCGGAGATCGCAGCCAAGTGCGGTTTGAGAGACGATATTTTTCCGCCAGTTTTCGAGAGCGGTACCATTGCAGGAAAGGTATCAGCAGAATGTGCCTCTGTCACAGGACTGGCAGAAGGAACGCCGGTGGTAACCGGCGGAGGCGATGCACAGCTGGGCTGCGTGGGTGTCGGCTTAGTGGAAGCAAACCAGGGCGCCGTATTCGGAGGCAGCTTCTGGCAATATGAATTCAACACTGATGAAGTGATACAAGACCCCAATTGCCGAGTCAGGATAAACTGCCACGCAGTTCCCGGACTATGGCAATATGAAGCCATCGCCTTCTTTCCAGGGCTGGTAATGCGCTGGTACCGAGACGCTTTCTGTCAGGCGGAAAAAATTCAAGGCGAAGAAAACGGCGTCGACCCTTATGTCATCATGAATGAAGAAGCAGCAAAAATCCCCGCTGGATGCCATGGCATGCTATGTACCTTTTCTGATGTGATGAATTTCATCAACTGGAAGCATGCAGCACCATCTTTTATGAACTTTGCTTTGAATGCTGATAAATTCAACAAGTACACCTTCTACCGCGCATTGATGGAGAATGCAGCCTTGGTGACAAAAGGCAATATGGATATGGTATATCAGATTACAGGAAAACGACCGGATCAAATCGTCTTTGCAAACGGTGCTTCCAAAAGTCCCTTATGGTGTCAGATTCTTTCTGACGTGCTGGGAATACCCGTAAAAGTACCCAAGGTGAAAGAAGCAACTGCTTTGGGCGCTGCCATTACAGCCGGCATCGGTGTGGGGATCTATAAAGATCTACCTGAAGCCGCAAAATCGCTGGTTCAGTGGGACAGCGAATATGTTCCCAACATGGAAAACCACAAAACCTACAGTGAGCTTTACGCCGTTTGGCGTCAAGTATATTATAACAGCCTGGAATTGACCAACCTGGACCTGACAGCACCGATGTGGGCAGCACCCGGCTTATAGGCAGAAAGGAGAACAGAGATGTACATAATAGATGAAAAAGACTTGGAATATCGCCATGGAGACAGCGGCCCAAAATACCTGATGAGAGGCCCCAGAATGAACTTTGCAGTCGTCCAGTTTCCTCCAGGCACCGACTTCAAGGCACATTATCATAATATCATGGAAGAGAATTTCTACGTCATGGAAGGGGTGATCGATATTGTCGTAGACGGCAAAACCCACACGCTTTCCAGAGGGCAGTTTATACACGTAGAGCCTGAGGAAAGCCATTATCTGATCAACAATTCTAACGAGGTTGCACTTCTCATCGCCACACTGGCTCCTTATCAAGAGTCAGACAAGGTGGAAATCAGCTAAGCCATATCTCGGGAACCCCTCAGATGAACTAAAGTAACAGAGATTTATTTTTCATATAGCTCCTCCTCGGAAAGCCCAAAGCTTATCTTTGGGCTTTCGTTTTGAAACCCGAAGGCAGCAGTCAGACTGTATTTTGCTTCTCAATTCTCAAGCAGGTTATGCTTTTCCATTTTTCGCCTTAATGCAAAACGGCTCACGCCCAATTCTTCCGCCGCTTTTGTCTGGTTTCCGCCATGCTTCTCCAGTGCTTTAACAAGGTAACCTTTTTCGATTGCATCGAGTTTGTAATCCAGAGAAAACCGACCTTCACTTCCCGTATCACTGCCGCTATTTTCATCTCCCTTCGCCGTTTCAGCAGGAACATCAGCGAAGTCTTCTGATCCCGCCTGCCCAATCCTGCCGATTTCCAAAGGCAGATGTTTCTGTGCAATCCATTCATCATTGGTAAGAAGAACAATACGCTCAATGACATTTTTCAGTTCACGAATATTTCCCGGCCAGGGATACAAAAGGAGCACCCTCTCAGCCTGCCCGTCAAACCCTTTGATTTCTTTTTTAAAGGTCTTATTATATTTTTTCAGAAAATATTTCGCAAGCAGCAAGATGTCGTTCCCTCTGTCTCGCAGAGGGGGAACCGTAATCGGCACCACATTCAGACGATAATACAAATCCTCACGGAAGGTTTTTTCTTTCACCGCCAGGCCCAGATCTTTGTTGGTTGCTGTTATGATTCTGATATCGACCTCAATATCTTCCAGCCCTCCAATTCTCCGAAACTTTCTTTCCTCCAGAAACCGCAGCAGCTTTGCTTGAATATCAAGGGGAATCTCGCCCAGTTCATCGAGAAATACCGTTCCGCCATTGGCAATCTCCAGCAAACCCTTTTTTTTCATTCCCGCTCCTGTAAACGCATTTTTCTCAAAACCGAACAGTTCGCTCTCCACAAGATGTCCCGGAATCGCGCTGCAATTGATCTTAAGAATGGGAAATTCTCCCCTGATGCTGTGGTTATGGATGGCATCGGCAACCAATTCCTTTCCTGTTCCCGTCTCACCCAGAATCAAAACCGTAACACTGTCATTCTGAGACAGAATTTCGATTTTTTCATAGACATCCTTCATGAGATCTGATTGTCCAACCATAGTCTCTTCAAAGCACTGGTTTTGTTTCTCTAAAATAAGGATTTTATTTTTAATTTTGTAATTTTCCAAGGCTCGTTCCAGAATAATACCAATCTCATCAAGCTCAAAGGGCTTGTTGATATAGTCAAATGCCCCTTTTTTAATTGCTGAAACTGCGCTGACAATATCGCTGTAAGCGGTCATAACGATGACTTCAATATCATGATCGATCCTTTTGATATCATCGATGAGCTCAATTCCGTTATCATTTCCAAGTCTCATATCAGTTAAAACCAAACTAGGCTTGAAGGATGCGGCCTTCCGCAGCGCGTCCTCTTTATTGAATGCGGTTTCCACTGAATACCCCATATCACAGAGACCTGCTTTTAAAGTTTTACAGATCATGGCTTCATCATCGATAACCAATACTTTACTCTTCATTCCTATCCCTCCGATATTCCGGCAGCAAGACGCTGATTTTCGTCCCCTTGTTCAACTGACTTTCAATAAATATTTTCCCATTGTTCTCTTCGATGAGTTTGGAAACAACCACAAGCCCCAGCCCAGTTCCCTTTAATTTCGTGGTAAAGAAGGGATTAAAAATTTTTTCCAGAAGCGACTCATCCATTCCGATACCATCGTCCTCAAAAATGATACGGATCCATGGAATTCCATCTTCCTGTACCAATTCGGTAAGGATGCGAAGGCTGCCGCATCGTTCCACTGCTTCAACTGCATTTGTAATGATGTTCAGAAAAATCTGCTCGGCTTGTCCTTTGTCTGCGTAAACGAAATTTTGATTCGCTTCCGACATAACCGATACCTGCATTTCCTTGGTGAGAATCCCTTCCTTTGCCATGTCTAGTGATTTTCTGATGATTTTATTTACATCCGCCCTTTCCCTCACCGCCTGCTTCGGCTTGGAAAAGTCAAGAAGGTCTGTAACCAGATTATTAATTCTGTCGATTTCATCCTTTAGCCCTTCCATCAGTTCCACACTGTCCTCATTACATTTGCTTGCCTCTCGATTTTTTATCACCTGTATCCCCGTTTTAATCCCTGTCAATGGATTTCGAATCTCATGTGCCAACCCCGCCGCAAACTGTCCTACAGAAGCAAGCCGGTCAACTCGAATGAGATTGTTTTCAATCATCTTTCTCTCACTGATATCATTAAAGCTGCAAATCGCACCGTAAAAGCTTCCATCTTCTTTTCTAAGAAGAGAAGTCCCGGCATCAATATAAATTGTCTTGCCGCCGCTGCCATTCAGCGTAATCATCTGGTTAATACTGTATTTCCGATCGATGGTCTGAAGGGTTTGCAGTTCTAATTCCTCCATGATGGGAACATCTTGATATCGCTTTAGAATCTCTTTTCCTGATCGATTCAATGTCAGGAGCCGTCCTCCTCTATCTGTGGTCATAATTCCAATATCGATATTTTTTAAGATATCCTCATTGAATTTTGTCATTTCAATGAGCTTTTCCGTGCTTGTATTCATCTGGTCGATCATGTGATTGAAAGAACTAGCCAGGATGCCTATTTCGTCTCCTCGATTCAGATCCACCTTTACCTTTAAATTACCAAGCTCGACTTTTCTGCATACCTCTGCAAAATACTTGATGGGCTTGGAAATATGATGAGCTATGAAAATGATAGACTGCATGGAAAGCACCAAAAAGATGATCGTCAAAAGCAGCGTATATTTCTGAATAGCAATAAGCTCCTCCAAAAAGATGGATTTGCTGATGCTCATTACGAGGGTCCAATTCCATTTATCGTAGTGTCGCAACAGATACCGGTGATTTCCAGCATCAACAAACGCCGCCTTTGATTCCAGGATTTTTTTTCTTACAGATTGATCTAGGCTGGTTTCATCTCCAATCAGGAATCGATCTCCCTCGAGCAGAATCAGATTGCTCCGTTTCATATTTCGAAAAATTGTTTCAGCTTCCTCTTTGCCATCAGCAAGGGAAACTTCCCCCTCCAGCACCCTGCTATCAATCATCTCAATATATGCCAGCGCCTCTCCCAACAGCTCCTCTCGGCTTTGCAGCCGGTCATGAAAGAGCAGTTGATAACCATTCCAATAGGAAACAATACCCAAGATCGTGATGGGTAATATGGCCAGAATCATAAATGGGATTAGGATTTTATTTTCAATATCAAGCTTTAATCTCATATTACCCTTCCTGCGGCCTGTATGTGCGAACGCTTACAACATAGAAAATGGCCATCGAAAGCAGAATACTCGGAAGCACAGGGTGTACCTCCGTTTTCAAAACTCCTCCATGGGTTGCAAGGTAAAAGAAAAGTACCGCCAGAATTCCTCCTGCAGAAGAAAATACAGCGCCCTGTCTGGTGGCTCTTTTCCAGTATAAACCACCGTAAAGCGGGCACAGGAAGGTCACTGCCACGATACTCCAAATATAGCTTCCATAGATGAGCAGCGTTTCCAAAGGCTGTATCGACAACAAAAGGGATACCGTACCGGCGATAAATATAATGACCCGATTGATATTCAAAAACCGTTCGTTAGAAATTTCCCGTTTAAAAAGATTGATGTAGATATCATAGGTAAAGCTGCTTGACAGCAGCAGAAGTTGCGAGTTAGCTGTGGAGATAGCAGCAGCAATGATGCTGATGAACATTACTCCGCTTGTGTACGCATATAGTTTCGTGTTGATGATATATGCCAGAATTTCATCCACAGATTGAACCGAATCAATGGTAGGCGCCATGACCCGGGAGCCCATCCCGATTACCATCAACCCTAAATAGATAAGACTGAGAAGATACACCGCGATACAGATCATCATAATTCCCGTTTTTTTATCCTTGGCAGATGAGATTCTGATAATATACTGGGGATTAGCGGCCGTTCCCAGACCCCAGGCCATACCCGTGGTTATAATCATAATAGGGCTGAATAGACCTCCCGTCGTTGGATCCAAAGATGCGCCGCCAGTAATCATGCCAACCTCTTTATGAATTGCAGTAATCCCCCCAAGCTCAAATAATATGTTACCCGCCACCAGTAAAACGCCTGCCAGAACCAGAATGATATTGAGTGCATCGGTCTTCGCCACAGAGAAAAGTCCACCGAACCCAGTATAGACGATAAAAAGGTAGATCAAAAGAATCGCAATATTGTAATTGATGTCCAGCAACTCTGAGACAACAATTCCAAAACCCTTAATTTGTATGATGATATAAAGAATATAACAGATCACCGTGACAGCACCTGTAAAAGCTTGATAGTTTCTGCTGTGATATCGTATCCTCAGATAATCAGATACGGTCACGATATCGTATTCTTTGATCTTGTATGCCACAAAGATGAGGCAGGACCCGCCAAGCAGCCAGCCGATTACAGAGTACAGAATGGTGGAGTAGCCGAATTGATAGACAGAACCTGTTACGCTTTGCATGGAAACCGCACTAAAGAGCGTCGCCGTAAATGTCGAAACACTAATAAACAAGCCCAAGCTGTTTCCCGCCACGCAGAAGTCCTTGATGGTATTCGTCTTTTTAAAACCGCTTTTTCCCCAAAACAGCAACACAACAGTGTAGAGGGTAAAATAGATCATATAGATTATGACTCTACTCATCCTTTTTCTTCCTTTCCCTGCGTCGCGCAATAATGGCAATGATGGTAGGAAGGAAAGTCGCAACAAAATAGAGTCCGCCGATAATCAGCCAGGTTTCTGCAGGAAGTCCCAATATTTGCGCTTCCATGGTTTGATCCCTTCTTTCTACGTTCTACAATTATCTTATCTCCTACGCCAGTGCTGCAGCCGCTATCGCTCCAGTGGTGCAGTGTGCTGCCGTTCAGCGGGATGCTGTTTGACAGGGCGCTATCCATTTCTAGTATTGCATACTTCCAAAGTTTTGCCTACCCCTTTTTGGAACCAAGGTTGAATTGAGCGATAACGAACGTTCTCGATTCCACCAACACCTTATTTTCTGTGCGTTTGTGCACAATTTAGATAAATTATTTACCCTACTTTCATCAGCCCATTTAAATTTCAACGTTGGCACTGTTCTTGCTCTTTTCTTTTCTGTGATTAGCGTAAAAGTTAATGCTCTGTAATCACTTAAAACTATGCAAGGTATTAGGCGTTACAGAATCCTAGTCTTATCTATCTTTAATAAGGAGGAAAATTTATGTCAATCAAAAGAGAGTATGGAAAAGAACAGCCCCATCTGCCTGCAGGGCCGTTCAAGATCAGAGTCCCATTTGTCCACTACCGTTTTGAGGTGGCTGACTATGTTCAAGGGCTTTTGATGTGCGCCGTTTGTCTCAGCGCAATTCCCATGCTGCAGGAGTATCTGGGAATGCCTTTCGAGGTAGCCCTGGCAGTTGTTGTTCTAAATGGAATTCTTTATTGTCTGCACGTATTTTTAGGTGATCCCGTAGTACCTGGATGGGTCACCCCTGCAATCCCGCTTCTGATGCTTTACGTCAGTGAGTTTGAAATGGGGGCAGAAAGAGTTCAGGCGTTAATCGCCTTTGAATTAACACTTGGAATTCTAGCAATTATTTTAGGTATTACAGGTCTTGGAAAGAAGATCATTTCCCTGGTTCCCAATGCAATGCAGGCTGGCTTAATCCTCGGCTCAGGTTTTGCCGCAGTCATGGTTATCTTTAAAGAAGGTCAGCGCTTTGATACCTTCCCTATTTCAATCACCGTCTGTATCGGTATTGCATTCTATCTATTGTTTTCGAATCACTTTAAAAGTATTGCAAAAAGAAATATTTTTACCAGAACGCTATCCAATCTCGGGATCCTTCCCATCATTCTTCTAGCAGTAGTACTGGCGCCCCTAGTAGGTGAAGCGGAATGGCCTGTGATCGAATGGGGTATCTCCATACCTGCTTTTGGAACGCTCTTCAGAGAGTGGACCTTCTTTGGAGTCGGCTTCCCACCGCTTCATATGTTCATCAGTGGTTTTCCCATGGTATTCTCTGCTTATGTCATCCTCTTTGGCGATATGATTCAGTCACAGGCGCTTCTTGAAGATGCAGGTAAATACCGACCTGATGAAAAGATAGACTACAATCCGAATAGATCCCATATCGTATTCGGACTCAGAAATACCATCATGTCCGTCCTCGGACCGGATATCACCATGTGCGGCCCACTATGGGCTGCAATGCAGGTTGTTGTATGCGAACGATATAAGCATGGCGAGAAGGCCATGGAATCCATCAATTCCGGCGCAGGCAGCTTCCGTTTCGGTACACTGACAGGATACTTCCTGCTTCCCATCATCACTCTCGTCAAGCCAGTATTAGGTGTCGCGCTGGCATCTACAATGCTCATTCAGGGCTACGTTTCTGTACGAGTTGGAGTCATGAAGGCAAAAACCTTCAATGATCTTGGAATTGCAGGCGTTATGGGTGCAGTTCTTGCAACCCGCGGCGCTGCCTGGGGTCTGGCCGTCGGTATCGTACTCTGCCTGCTGATTATGCTCGGAAACAAGAAGGAGTACGAGAACTATATCTCCGAATCTTATGCAGACGGTGGAAAGGAAGAAAAATCAGAGGAGGCTACCGCTTAAAAGCAGACAGTCCCCATAGGGAGGTGGTTATTTTGAACATCGCAATTGAACAGGAGGCAAAGGCATATCTGCAAAAATCCGGCATCCGCCGGCTGCTCATTGATATGAATCCTGATATGACAAACTCCGGCTGTGGCTGCGGAAAATCAAAAAAGTATTACACCCCTTATATTCGCCCTCTGAAGGAGAACGAATCGTATCCAAATCATAAGGTTTTTCACGTTGACGATATGGAACTGTTCCTGTCTCCAAAAGCCATTGAGGCTGCAAAAGAAACAGTAACAATCCGGCTCGAAAGAAACTTTTTTCTAAAGAATCTAGAGTTGGATGGAATCGGCTTTCTCGTAGAGGATTGATGCAAATCGCATGATAATGCTTTCAATTAAAACATAGATCGATCTATGATTAAAATCTCCCGGGCAACCTCTTTCCCGGAGAGGGCAACCACAAAATAAAGAATCTCCCGGAAAGAAGTGTTCCCCGGGAGATTCTCTTTTTCTATTTCAATATAGTTTTTCCCTTAGTCCATACGTCTCCAGACCCTCTGCTTTAGAATCTGCTCAATAAATACTTTTAATATTTCTGCATCAAATTGTGTTCCTGCACTTCTCTTCAATTCAGCAATTACCTCGGACAAACTGCGGTCATCCCGATAAGGGCGATGGCTTGTCATAGCATCGTAGGCATCCGCAATACTGATAATCTTGGACTGGGCAGGAATATCGCTGTTTTTTAATTGTCTTGGGTATCCCGTGCCATCCACTCTTTCGTGATGATGCAGCACGTAATCTGCAATGGGCGCAAACTCATTTACCGATCTCAGTATATGATATCCAATTTCCGGGTGACGTTTCATATCCGCCCATTCAGACTCTGTAAATTTCCCCCGTTTCGTTAAAAGCCCTTCGTCAATGCCTATTTTTCCTATATCGTGCAGCAATCCAGCCATCTTTAGCTCCCGAACAGAATCTGTGCTCATTTTCATCGCATTACCGATCAGTTCACATAGTTTTGCGACTCGTTCACAGTGAAGCTGCTCCCGTTTATTTTTCTGATAAAGTGTTTTTGTGATCAGCTTGATGGTCTCATTCCGCATGCTTGTACTTTCCGATAGCTTGTTCCGGTACATATAGTCCTCAGCCTGCATGAAAATTTTCCGGATATCCTCTTTCTGATGATGCTTTGTGGCCCAACCAAAGGAGACAGAGCACACGAGATGTTCCTTTTTCTTGTCTGATATGGCGGCTTTGATCCGCTCAATAATTTTCTTAGCTTCTGCTCCGTCAGTCTTTGGGAGCAAAAACACAAATTCATCTCCTCCGATTCTGGCAATCATATCCTCTGATCGGCATTCTTTTTTAAATATTTGAGAAATCTTCTTCAGAAGATTGTCTCCCAGCGAATGTCCGAACGCGTCATTTGTCAATTTCAATCCGTTGACATCCGCAAGAACCAAAGTTATGGGAAGATTCCGTGTGGTGTTAATCCTTTTTAATTCTTCTTCATAAAATCTGCGGTTATATAGACCCGTAAGCTGATCATAATAACTGAGATAGAGAATCTCATCCTCAGCCTTCTTTCTGGCAGAGATATCTTCAATCATGCACATATGGAGCGTTGGGAGGAAATGCGAGGAGCGGAAGGGATTAACTGTCATGTTCACCCAAACCTCTTCCCCATTTGGCCTGACATAGCGCTTTTCCATGGAAAACCCGCTAATTTTATCTTCCAGCAGCAACGATACTCTATACCTGTTTTCCTCAACTTCATCAGGATGAGAGTAGTCAGCCCAATCCATACTCAGAACTTCATCTTTGCGCCTTCCTACGATTTCAGCAAAGCGCTCATTCAGCTGAACAGCTTTGCCAGTTATTGAATCGAAGATCCCGATGCCAAGAGGTGCTTCTTCAAAGATCGTGCGGAACTGCTCCTCACTTCGAACGAATTCATCCCGCAGCCTGTCCTCCTGTGTGATATTCCTTGAGCATCCAACCAGACCCATCAGCGATCCGCTTTCGTCATAAACGATCCTTTTATAATCTTCAAAGACCTCTTGATCCTGCCTAGAGATAAAAAAGCCGCTTTCCTGTCCTTCCAGAATAGCCTTATCATTGGCTATAATGGAATCAGCTTCCACTTTCTCATAAAGATCAATAGCGCTTTTCCCGACGATCTCATCTTTCGGTATCCCTGTATCATCTGAAATACTCTTGTTTGCATACAAATATCTGCCTTCCCTGTCCTTCATCCAGACATCAAAAGGAAGGCTGTCAAGCAGCATCTCTAATCTCTTAATATGTAATAATAATTCTTCCTTCGTGTTTGTCATCTGTCTGCTCCGGGTCTATCCTGCGGATCAGCCTCAATCGTTCAAACTGAGGCAATACGGTAATAAGGAAAAATCTGTATTCTTTCCTTATAATATATCTTTCACTATGACGATTGTCAATGAGGCAATTGAATACAATGTTAAATTTTAAGCGAAAGAAATTATTTCAAGATCAGCCTGCGAAAATAGGCAAACAAAATGTAAGGTTATATCGTACTGGTTATACTTGATACAATATCAAAATTTTCATATAGCAGGGTCCAATTCTGCGGAAAAGGATATCCCAGCACCCAATAGCTGATCCCTTCCAAGCCGTATTCCTTCACTGCATTAAATTTTGCCTGCGCACTTCTGGCATCCTCAAACCATACCTCATGTTCTCTTCCCTCTTCATCTTGATATCGATAATACGGCGATTCCGCCAATTCATCATATTGGATCACCGCATCATAATATACGGCCCGTTCTAGAGCCGCCTGACAGCTTATGGTCTCCGCTTCTCTTCCCTGGATATGCGGAAGCTTCCAGTCTCTGGCGTAAATCTGAAAGCCAAAGTAAAGCTTCTCGCGTGGAATAACCGTTACTGCATAATCCAGCACTCTTTTGATTTGATTTAGAGGAGAGATTGCCTGAGGAGGTCCAAAACGATAGCCCCATTCATAGGTCATCAGGATTACATAATCCATGAGCATTCCATGTACAGGATAATCTATGGCCTCATAGAGCAAGCCTTTCTGGTCAGGGCCCGTCTTGGGTGCAACAGCAGTTGTAATAAAATAACCCTCCCGATGGAGCGCGTCTGCTGCCAGTGCAAGAAAAGAATTGTAGTTTTCCCGGTCTTCCGGAAGAACATATTCAAAGTCAATATTCAGCCCTTGGTATCCCTTATACTTCATCGTAAAAATGATGTTATTCAGCAGATTCTGAATGGATTCTTCATTATTCAGCACGACATTGGCAATATTTTGCCCTTTTACGGTGGCTGAAAAGTTGGTAATGCACATAACCGGCGTTACCTGATTCTCTAGGGCCGCAGCAATGATTGGTTCGTCATCTATAGTCCTTAATCCTCCATTTTCCTTTACAATGTAAGAAAATGGCGTCACAGATGTGAGGAATGGTGCTGTTTCCCTCACAATCGGAACTCCGTTCTCTCCCAAAAAGTAAAGATAGCCGTTCACACTGGCTTCTGTTTTAGGAATCTCCGGTTCTGCAGTGGGTATGATGAGAGACTGCCCCGTCAATAGACGGAACGGATTGGGAAGGCCATTTACCGCAATGATCATTTCCGGGCTCACCTGAAAGTCTGATGCAAGCTGCACCAGCTCATCGCCGGGCTTTACGGTATAAATCAGCATATTAACACCCCTTCTTGGTTTGGGAAGTGCTGATGAGTTCCGTGCACATATCAGAACATCATCCATTGAACCAGCGCTTCCTCAGTATCATAATAATCTATTCCATCGTTAAGAAGGGTATTACAAGAATCCTAGTACTGCGTATTTTAACGGAACTGGATTTAAGAGACGATGTACCAGCCGCTATTTTTAAAGGGTTTAAGTTGGGTCAGCCGGAAAAGATCAGCAAAAATCCATGGTCTTCCGCATCTTCAGATAGTCTAGAAAAGGCTTAAGTCTTGGATTATACTCATTTTCTTTCAGGTAGCAAAGATAGATCGGGTATTCATCATACAGATCTTCTACCACGACCTCTTTCAGGATTCTTGTCTGCAATTCCTTGCTGACAGAGCTTTCGGGAAGGAAAGACATGCCGAATTCCTTGAAGACAGCGGTCTTCACGGATTCGGTGGAGTCCAGTGCCAAAACGACATTAAATTCTTTCAGGCTGCAGCAGAGGCTCTCTGACAGCAGCTTTCTTTCGTTGAATTTGTCATTGAGTTTAATTAAATGATATTGCTTCAGCTCTTCTACCGTAATTCTGTCCGGGACAGGAAAGTTCGAAGCGGCTACCAGAACCATCTTATCTGTTCCGATCTTTACATACTTAATGTCCTGATACTCACCTTTCTGGTGAACATATCCCAGATCACTGATTCCGCTGATAATATTTTTTTCCACAGGGTTGACTGTGCTGAATGTCAGATCCAGATAATAATCCTTAAACTGAGGCTGAGACTTGGCAACATAGACCGCACAGGGCAGCGCGTAGGTAGCCAGGGTGATATTGGAATCAATCCGAATCACCTGCCTGTCGCCAAACAGCTTATTGACTTCTTCAAAAGCCTGATTGTAGATCTTCAGAATGCTTCTCGCATGGGTCTCAAGAATATGGCCCGCATCGGTGAGCTGGACGCCTTTATTGGTTCTGATCAAAAGCTTGTGTCCGAAGGACTCCTCCAGTTTCCTGATCTGCAGGCTCAATGCCGGCTGAGAGATGTAAAGCTGATTGGCAACCTTTGAAATACTCTTCTCATCAGCAACCTTAACGAAAGAGTCCAGACTCTTAATATCCAAAATCATACCCTCCTAACAAATCTCTCAGAAAAGTATACCATGTTTTCAGACGAACTGGGAGAAAAAACTTCTTTGCCATTACTTTTACTTATACCCATAATTAGCTCCTATAGTTCAAAATTCAACGTTCTGTTGCTTATTTTCCCTCAATTTGTTATTTTGTTTTTGGAGGTACTAAAATGGAATGGAAGCGTATATTAAAGGGGCTTGGCCGAATCGCAGGGATCAGAATATGGATTGCCTCTCTGGTTCCCATGCTTGCCGCTGCTGTCATGGCTTATGCGGAAACCGATCGTTTTGAGCTGAAATGGGGTTTGCTGTCAATCCTTGGCATTCTGCTGATTGAAACAGGCAAGCACTGCTTTAATGATATTGTTGATTATAAATCAGGAGTGGATCTTTCCATCGAGCCCGATAAGGTGACGCCCTTCAGCGGAGGAAAAAAGGTCCTTACAGAAGGTCTGCTGACCTTGAAGGAAGCCAAATACATTGGCATCATAACGCTGTCGCTGGCCTCTGCCATCGGTCTTTTTATCGCATACTTTCACGAGCCGGGAGTATTGGTCATCGGTCTTCTAGGTACACTTCTGGCCTGTGCCTACAGTCTCCCTCCCTTTTCGCTGTGCTATCGAGGTCTGGGGGAACTGACTGTGGGCATTACATACGGGCCGTTGATCTTTTTGGGAATGTATCTTGTCATGGCAGGAAAGCTCGATCTGCTTCCGGCCTTGGTTTCCATACCCATCGGCATACTCATCGCCAATGTACTGTGGATCAACCAATATCCTGATTATGAAGCAGACAAAAAGAATAACAAGAGAAACTGGGTCGTCAGACTGGGCAAGAAAAAGGGGCTAAGGGTTTACTCCATCAATTTCATCGCAGCTTATGCCGCATTTTTGTTCATCTCTGTCTACACCGGAAACCTACTATGGATACTTGGTCTTTCCAGCTTTCCCATGGCTTTCAAAGCCTGCCGGATTGCAAGACAGCATTATAATCATATCGGAATGCTGGTACGCGCAAATCAGGCCACAGTCACGATCTATCAGCTAACAGGACTGTCCGTAATCATTGCGGTTATGATTTCGGATCTCTGTCTGAAATAAATTGTAGCGTTCTTAAGGAACTGCAAAGGAGGCAATATGTTCAAAAAAAGGAAAGGCGCCTACGACAATGTTCTGTCGGAGGTGGATTTCAACGAAAATGTTTTTGGTTATTCCACCTACCAGTGGCAAAGCAGCGATCCTTCCGTGGAAGGTGATCAGCAGGTTCTCCACGGGCTATGCCGTATGTGCATGCAGGGAGACTGTGCTACCTCCGTTCATCTAGAAGATGGTGTGGTCGTCAAGGTAGAAGGAAGGGAAGTCCCTCCTAACTACGGCAGTCTGTGTCCCCGCGGCAATTCGGCCACGATGAATCTGTATAACCCCTATCGCGTCAAGACACCTCTGATCCGCACGAATCCGGAAAAGGGTCTGGAAATCGATCCAAAGTGGAAAGAAGTCAGCTGGGAAGAAGCACTGGACTATACCGCGAAAAAGCTAAAGGAAGTCCGTGACGAAGATCCGAGAGGGCTGGCCGTCTGTGAAGGCTGGGGAAATAGGGAAACCATCATGCGAATTCCATTTCGACTCGCATTCGGCTCACCCAACGAAATCGGAGCCCATGGCTCGCTCTGTACGGTGCATTATGGCACAGGCTTAATCCATGGCAATTTTCCTATTTCTGTCGTTGATCTGGAGCACTGTGACTATCATATCACACTTGGAAGATCCATCGGGCCCAATATCGCCACCGTTCCCGGTACGAGAAAGCTGACAAAAGCACTGAAGCGCGGCATGAAGCTGGTGGTTGTGGACCCCAGATCCTCCTACGAGGCCGCCAAAGGCGAGTGGGTACCCATCAGGCCTGGGACAGATCTCGCATTTTTGCTGGGTCTTGCTCATTCCATCATTTTCGATGTTCAGAAATATGATATCTGGTTTCTGAAAAACAGAACCAACGGTCCATATCTCATCGATTCCCAGGGAGATTACCTGAGAGATGAGGAAACGGGCAAGCCCATGATGTGGGATCTGACTGACAGTCAGGCAAAGACCTTTGACGCGGAATTTGGAGAGGTTGCCCTTGAAGGAAGCTTTTCTGTGGGCAAAAAAGAAGTGAAGACCGGTTTTCAGCTGATCAAGGAAGGCTTCCTAGAATATACACCGGAATGGGCGGAATCCATCTCTACTGTACCAGCGCAGGATATCCGAAGAATTGCAGGCGAATTTATCGAACATGCGAGAATCGGAAGCACCATTGAGATTGAGGGCTTTCAATTTCCTTACCGGCCGGTTTCCGTCAACACTGAGCGGAATGTTATGAACCACCGAGGCGGAACCTATTCAGACCTTGTGGCAAAGATCATCAATATGCTGGCAGGAGCCATTGAAGTTCCGGGAGGCTGTCTGGGCTGCGGTTACAGAGGTCCCCAGGCACTGGCGCCGGGACCTGACGGTACGATGATGCCAGGCTATGAGGCCAAAGACAGACCCTTTGTCTTCCCTCCTGATATTGGGATGCATACCTTCTATCCCAACAGCCATACCACCCCCCATCTGGTAGCTCACGCGTTATCCGACCCTGAAAAATACTACCTTACATACGAGGTAAAGGCATGGCTGAATATCGGCGGAAACATCATTAAGTACAACGCAAATCCCGAGCAGTATGTCAATATGATGCGGAAGATACCGTTTAGTGTTTCCATTGCTTACCATATGGATGAGCCGACCATCATGTCCGATGTGGTTTTGCCGGAGCACAGCTTTATGGAACGCTCCAGAGTGGCTCCCTTCTGGCCTCAGCATCAGGCTGCGTCCTATGAAGTTCACGCGCTGCAGATGCTCCAAAGGAGGCAGCCAGTAAAGCCGATTTATAACACCATGCATGTGGACGATATCTTTACAGAGCTGGCCGAGAGAATCGGCATCTTGTATGGAGAAAACGGCATGTACGATTATCTGAATAAGGACGTTGATTACATCATCAAGGAAAATGGTCTAAATCTGAGAGAACCTTACCTCCTTGACCTCAATCAAAAACATACTCTGGCTGAAATTCATGAGCTTCAGGTTAAGAGCTGGAAATTCGGAGAAGGCGAAACCATGGAAGATTTGGAGCGGGACGGACATATCGCCAAGTGGCAGCCCAAAAAGACGGCATACAACTACTATTACCATCCAGGAAACCAAACACGCCATGAGTTTTATATCATCAATCTGAAAAAGACAGCGGATCAGCTCAGGCAAAATCTCGAAAAGCATCAAATTCAGTTCCCGGGCGTGGAAGATGACAGCCTTGTTTTTGACCTCTATAAGCCAGTTCCCTATTGGGTTCCCAGTTCAGAATTCGGCGTATCCGAAGAATACGACCTGTGGGCTATTAACTGGAAAACCCCTTACTACTCTTCCGATATCGGCGGGGTTGTAGGGAATCCCTGGCTTGCAGAAATCTATAAAAAAGATCCCTGGGAGGCAGTCATCTGTCTGAACAGTGCAACTGCTGAAACAAAAGGCATCAAGGACGGCGACCGGGTAACTGTAGAATCCCGCTACGGAAGTCTGGAAGGGCTCGTGCGCATTTCTGAACTGTTCCACCCCGATGCGGTGGGAATTTCCGGTGCTTATGGTATGGGTACCGCCCAGAGCAATCCACTGAGCAAGGAAGGCCCTCTGTTCAACCGTCTTCTGACCACAAAGGAAGATACACTGGACAGTGTCAGCGGCGGAATCGAAATTGCTCCATGTGTAAGACTGATCAGAAAAGGAGGATTGTCGTAATGAGATACGGTATGTTGATTGATTTGACAAAATGTGTAGGCTGCAATGCTTGTACTGTCGCCTGCAGAAATCATAACGGCACGCCTTCCGGCGTCAGCCTTCACAAAATTATGAAATACGAGGTAGGGAGATTCCCTCATTCCAAGATGAAATTTCTTCCCATGCCCTGTATGCAGTGTGACAACGCACCCTGCGAGAAGGCATGCCCGATCGGAGCAACTGTTAAACGCCCTGGCGGAATTGTCGAAGTGCTGGCAGATCAATGCATGGGCTGCAGGGGTTGTGTGACCGCATGTCCTTATGACTCAAGACAATTCGTATGGGAAATCAAGAACTACTATGAGCAGGCTCCCGTCACTTTATTTGAAAAGAAGCGCCATAAGGAATATCAGCAGGGCACGGTGGTTAAGTGCACCTTTTGCCTGAATCGGCTTCAGGAGGGTCTGGATCCTGCCTGTGTAACAACCTGTCCGTCCCAATGCCGCGTTTTCGGTGATCTTGACGATCCGTCCAGCGATCTATCCAAAGCAATCGCCGCAGGGAATGCCCGCCCTTTCCGGGAGGATCTTGAAACAAGTCCTTCCGTATATTACATCAACGGTTAGGAGGAGAAGAGATGAAAAACGAATTGATGATACTGATCATCCTTTGTTTCCTTGCCCTTGCAGGCGGCGCTGCCATTTTGCGTCAGCTGCTCCAGGGCTTTCGGAAAACCAATCTGAATGATCATTATGTGTGGGGAATTTATGTACAGGGTTGTTTTTACCTCTCCTCTCTGGCTGCGGGAATTCTGATGATCCTCTCGGCAGCAATTCTACTGGGGGTAAACGGTGCAGAACGTCTGGCAGAGACAGGCAGTATCTCTGCTTTTTCCCTGCTTTTAGGTTCTCAGATCCTGCTTGGGGTTGATCTTGGAAAGCCTTCCCGAGCATTACTCATGATAAAAAGCAAAAACTTTCACTCCCCGCTTACGTGGGATTTTTATACCTTGGGTTTGGCTACTGTTTTGAGCCTGGTCTTCTTTCTTGGGATTCTTCCCGAGGCAAGAGGAATCACGCTGGTCTGGGCACTCCTTTGCTTGATTACCGCAAATCTCTGCCTGGCAGTACACACCATGTTTTTCCTGTCCAGAACAAAAGGAGGCTATCAGACCAACGCCTTCTCGGGGCTGGAAACACTCATCTCAAGCCTATTGGGCGGTACTGCCTTTCTGATTCTCACAACATCTGCAAGCGGCATACAAGCGAGCGCTGGCGGCATACAAACGAACGCCGGCGGCATTCAGACGTTCCTGCCCGCACCCGGCATCCAGGCGTTCCTGCCAGAGCTGCTGCTGATTCTTGCGGTGCTTCTGATCGGCGCCTCAGCTTCCCATAAAATCGCCCTCCTCAAGCAGAACCATCAGGACAGCAAGGAAGTCATCATCTTAAATCTGCTCATCATCCTGCTCCTTTTGGCAAAACAGCTTACGGAGAATTTTTTGTCATCGAGTTATGTGCTCTCCTTGCTCGCCGCTGTTCTTTCACTGGTCCTGGTCTTCATCGAGAAGTTTAACGCCGTAATTCTCCCGCAGCAGCAAAGCATGATACCGGAACCTTACAGTCAGTTTCAGGATAAGTACAGGTACCGTCCATCGCCAAAGGAAATTCAGGTTCTGATCGGCTGCTTTGCAATCTGTGGCTTTGTCGGTTATGGAATGCTTTATCTCAAAGCAGGATTCTAGAGAGAATTAATCCAAATGCTTTGCACAAGGAGAGACTTAGAATTCAAAGGAGTTACATATGCCAGATCATAAACACAATACAAGAATCGCCCTATGGAGGGGGAACATATACGGGTTTTTGACAGAAGCCTTTATCCGCCTGCCCAACGAAGAATTCATCCAAAGAATCACAAGCCCGCAAATGCAAACCTTTCTGGAGCAACTGCAAAAGCTGGATCATGCCAAAGTTCGGAAGGGGATCGGAATGGCAAGAGACTTCCTGAACGAGCTTGGTTCTGAGAACAACCATCGCATTATGGAAGAATTGGCTGTGGACCGTACCAGACTCATCCGCTCTGCAGGCAAAGGAAAACTAAGAGCCCCCTATGAGGGTCTCTATAAAAAGAAGGAAGACACCCATACAATTATCCTGAGTGTAAAAAAGTTCTACAAACGCATGGGAATCATGCCGATAAGCTATGCCAACGACTCCCCTGATTTTTTCTGCACCGAACTGGACTTTATGAAACAGCTCTGCCTTATGGAGGCAGAAGCACAAAATGGCCTCAGCGACATAAAAACCATCGAGAGAGAATTTTTGAATCAGCATCTTGGCAGCTGGATCGGAGATTACTGCAGCGCAGCTGGCGAAACCGCCAAGACCGGCTTTTACAAGGGGCTTCTCCTAATTCTTGAGGGCTTTGTCGAGCTGGAGCAATCATATGATAACTAGGAGATAAATCGATGCTGGATAGCTTAAAGAAAAACGAAACACTTACCCTACGCATGCGCAGGGTTGAAGAAATCATGTACAACCAGGTCAAAAGCAGGCATAATAATGTTCAGGAGACTTTAATCGCTATGATCGGTTCCGGAGGAAAGAGACTGCGGCCTGCGTTTCTTCTCCTTGGATCGGATTTCGGGATGGGTCAGAATGATGAAATTTATGAGACTGCGGCAGCTATTGAAATGCTGCACATGGCAACGCTGATTCACGACGATATCATCGATGAGGCGCTTGTCAGAAGAGGGATTGCTACAGCCCAGTCAAGATTCGGAAAGGACTATGCCGTATTTATGGGAGACTTTCTTTTGAACAGGAGCTTTCACCTCATCAGCAAAGGTTCCCATTCTCAGGAAGCTCTGCGGGTCATGGATCAGATCTTTTACGGAGAAATGCTGCAGTACAATAATCGTTATTCCAGAAATGCCAGCATTGCCCGTTACATACGAATTGCTGCAAACAAAACTGCTTCCCTCTTTGCCGTCAGCTTCTACCTTGGCGCGAAAAGCTCCGGCTGTGATGACTATTTATGCAGAACATTAAAAAGGATCGGCTACTATTTTGGAATCGCCTTCCAGATCATTGACGACATTCTGGATTTTACTGCCAGCGAAGGATCCGCGGGAAAAAGTGTTCAAAATGACATTAAGATGGGGTTCTACACCCTGCCCGTTATCTATACCTCCCTGATAGATCATGGACGGATTTGGGAGCTGATTGATTCTGCTGATTTCAATCAGCTCAGTCAGCATATTGAAACAATGCACGGAATCGACAAAACCGTAGGTCTGGCAGAAGACTATCTGAAAAAGGCAAATCGTCTGCTGAAAAAACTGCCTGATAACGATGCAAAAAAACCAATATCAGACATACTGAACGGCCTGGAGCATACGCTGATGTTATCTGTTAATCCAACGATCAAACGCGCTTCCGGGTTGTCATAATGGATTCCTGCGAAAGGAGAAAAGAATCGATGAAAACAAAAGTAACATTAGAAGAAGCACAGGAAATGCTCACATCACGGGTATCCCCATCCCCTGACGAGACGGTGCCCTTGCTCTTAGCACATCAGAGAATTCTAGCACAAGATATTTATGCGCCTATCGACCAGCCGCCCTTCGATCGCTCGCCTCTGGACGGCTATGCGCTCAGAGCCGCAGACACCCGTGGCGCAGAAGCTGCCAATCCCGTCCATTTGGAAGTAATCGAAGAAGTTTGCGCCGGGAGCTGTCCACAGCGAGAATTAAGTGCGGGAACAGCTTGCAGAATCATGACAGGAGCCCCGATCCCCAAGGGTGCCGATTGTATCATACGGCAAGAGGACACCTGCGAATCCGAGAACCGCGTAACCATCATTCAGCAGCTGTCCCCAGGAGAAAACTACTGTTTTAAGGGGGAAGATATCAAAAAAGGAAGTCTCTTATTAAAAGAAGGCGCCTTGCTGAACTATGTAGGAATCGGCATTCTTGCCAGCATGGGGTTCCGTGAGGTTCCGGTTTACCGCTTACCGAAGATAGCCGTTCTCAGCACCGGGGATGAACTGACAGATATCGGAAGTGCGCTTTCTCCCGGAAAAATTTATAACAGCAATCTTTATACCATTGGTTTGCGGCTTAAGGAGCTTGGGATGGAACCACTGCTGCTGGACAGCGCCCCCGATGAGCTGGATCAGCTTTGCGAAGCCATATCTGCAGCAATCAGAAACTGCGATATCCTCATCACGCTTGGTGGTGTATCCGTAGGAAAAAAAGACCTGCTGAAGGATGCGATGAAAGCACTCGGAGCAGAGATCCTCTTTTGGAGGATCAACATGAAACCTGGAACTCCTGCGCTCTGCAGCATCCTGGAAGGAAAACCGGTGATCAGCCTTTCCGGCAATCCGGCAGCCGCAGCAATTACCTTCGAGCTGCTCACAAGGCCCGTCCTTTCACTTGTTTCCCATCGTAAGGATATCGACCTTCAGAAAACAGAAGCGCTTATGGAAACACCCTACCCGAAAGAGAGCTCAAAAAGAAGGATGCTCAGAGGGAAATTGATTCAGCAAGATTGCCGGGAATTTGTGGAACCGGGAAGCAAACATTCTCCCGGTGTTTTAAGTTCCTTTTCAGACTGCAACTGTCTCATTGATATTCCAGCAGGAACGTTGGGGCTTGAGAAGGGGCAGAAGGTTACCATATTCAAATTGTAGGAGGCTACGGCTATGGCACCGATCATTTGCATTGTTGGAAAAAAAAGATGCGGAAAGACGATCCTGATCGAAAAACTAATCAAGGAATTCAAAGCCAGAAACTATCGAATTGCTACGTTGAAGCATGATACACACGGCTTTGACGTAGATCAGCCCGGCAAGGATACCTGGCGTCACACCCAAGCCGGCGCAGACAGTGTCACAATTTCATCTCCCCACGGAGTCACTATGATGAAAAAGGTTGACCTGGAATGGAATATTGACCAGCTGATGGATCTAAACACAGATGCAGATCTGATCATTGCAGAAGGCTTTCGCCTCAGCGGCAAACCAAAAATCGAAGTGGTCTGGTCCGGCAGATCCAGAGAATTGCTTAGTGCTCCAGAGGATCTGATCGCAGTGGCATCCGATATCCCCTTCCCCTTTGCAAATGTGCCGGTATATCATATTGATGACGCTTTTTCCGTCGCGAATATTATTGAAGAAAAAATATTAGCAGAGCGTTAATTAGACGGATAATTTATGGATGGTTTACCGGTAGGTGCTCAGATGGTTTGTAAAAGTTCAATCTCCAAGCCGCTTACGCCACGCTGAATTTGGATCTGCGATACATGGTCTTTGATGTCGTCTTCAAAATGGTTTATAATCATAAGATCGGCTTTTGAAAGCACTTCTTCCGCAGAAGGCTTAATTCTTAAATCCGATGAATTTTGAAGCATGACGAACAAGCCAGGTCGAACGACATTACGAAGACTGTTGGATTCACACAAAACTAAGGCATCCTCCGGGATAGTGGTGAGAAATTGCTGGATTGCTTCTCCAAGGTGATCTTTCATGCATTTCAGCCAATAAACCCTATTGGCCCCAGCTGCAAGCAAAAGCGAGGTATCTTTCCCGGAATCCGGATTGGTTTCCTCTGTCAGTTCAAATTCACCGAAGAGACTCGAGCATGCACCGCATCCTGCTCCCCCGCGGACGCAATGTGCGTGTTTTTGATTGACGGTGGTAATCTTCAGCGCTATGATCGGAATCTCCTGATGCCATCTTTGGATCAACTCATTGGCAAAGGTTGTTTTTCCGCTGTTTTGCCCCGTCGCACCGATCAGTATCATGTTTTTGATATGGATGAATTCACATTCCATCAAGCTCTCCTCGTTTCGCAGTTATAACAAAAAGCAGACCCAATTTCACGTCTGCAAAGAATACTTACAATATAGCAATTCCGGATTATTTTGTACCCCATCATTATAACATGGGGCCTTGAAAATAACACATTGTAAAAACTTATACCCATAAACGGTTCCTATCGCGCATTAAGGTTACGTGAAATCATGATGTGATTCATAGAACCGATGGTTACAGGGAGTTATTATGACAGCAGCAACCGCAATTATTCTTGCCGGCGGATTCAGCAGCCGGATGAACAGAAATAATAAAGCCCTCCTGAAAATGGGAGGGAAACGTCTCATTGAAATTATTCTCAGTCAAGTAGCCGTATTTGACGAAGTCCTGATTGTTTCCAACACGCCGGAAGATTACGCCGCCCTAGGGGTAAGAACCGTAACAGATATTATCCCGCAAATGGGGCCTTTAAGCGGTATCCATTCCGGTCTCACCCATGCAAGCAATGCGTACAGCATCGTAGTTCCATGTGATATGCCCTTTATCAATTCTCAGCTGCTCCTTTATCTTGCCAGTCAAGCCGAGGGATATGATGCAGTTGTGCCGAAATTTGAGGATCAGTACCAGCCCCTATGCAGCGTGTACAGCAAAACCTGCATCGACCCCATAAGATACTGTCTGGAAAATGATCTTCGCAAAATTACGAGATTCTATTCCATGATACGGATCAAAGAGATACCCGGATCTGAACTGAGCGGCTTCGGTGATCCTCAAGTCTTCTTCCGAAACATTAATGATCCCATGGAGTATGAAGCGTTCTGCCTGAAGTAATTCTATTTTTGTTCCACAAACTGGATGCGCAGCCCATTGGGGTCCTGAATAAAGAAAAACCTGGCATGAGGGTTGGGGGAAATGATCTCTCCATCAATACCAATCCCCATTTCTTTCAGAAACGTGATTTTATCCTCAAGTGAAACTACGGAAAAGCCAAGCGAAATTCCCGTTCCTACCGGTGCTGCATCTTTTCCTTTGTATGTGATGAGCTCAACTTTTGTTTCACCATCTCCTAAGAAAGCAATCTCCGTTTCCGGTCCTGCCTGAAACCTTGCATTTAAAGGCAAGCCTACGATTTCCTGATAAAATGTGAGGGATTCATCCAGGTCCTTCACAGTAATAGTCGTCCATAAATAGCTCATTATTAACACCTTCCTCTTCTTAATAGATTTCATTTTCAAAACTGCTTCACAGTTTTGATTCCTTTTTTATCTATCATAGCTTTCCCAGCAGAGATTTACAATCTCATTTTTGCGGACCACCTGCAAAAGTAATCTTGGTTTTCCTTGATGAGCCTCATTTTGTATCTAAAATAATATTTCCTGTCATAGAAAACACGAAGCGCATAGGGCAAGCTACTGCGCTTCGTGTTTTCACTTCTTATTGGACTGATAGATTTCAAACTTTCCTTTAGAATTTTCTCGCTACTACTCGATTTCAATTTTTGCAGTTTTAGTAAATTTCTCCTGCCTCGGGATGGAGATATTCAAAACTCCGTTGTCAAGCTTCGCTTTGATTCCTTTGTTTTCTGCGTCAGCAAGATAGATACTTCTGCTCATCGAACTGTATCTGCTTTCTCTGTGAATGTAGTTTTTCTTCTCTTCGTTGAGATTCTCCTCTTTCTTCACTGAGATGCTGAGTCTGCCATCGGTTAAGTCAATCTCAATTTCCTCTTTATTCACACCGGGGAGTTCTGCCTCAATGAAATACTCTGTATCATTCTCCTGCACATTAATTTTG
Organism: Clostridiales bacterium; assembly: GCA_015243575.1. Taxonomy (NCBI): domain Bacteria; kingdom Bacillati; phylum Bacillota; class Clostridia; order Peptostreptococcales; family Anaerovoracaceae; genus Anoxybacterium; species Anoxybacterium hadale. The sequence continues at coordinate 378,470 of CP042469.1, read as the reverse complement.
AACGTATCTTTGACCAGGCTCCTTCTTGGCGACAAATTATCGCTGAAAAAGTCGTCAAGCATGTTGTAAAAATCTTCAAACCCCGTGCTTAGCAGATTCGTGTTCCTCCTGTTAAATGGTACCAATCCGGTCATGATTAACAACTCCTTTCCATCTTGTATATCTTCGATATTTTGTTAGCACTCTATTCAAGTGAGTGCTAATTCTTATATACCATATCTATTTAAATTAGTCAATATGTTTTTTGACTTTTTTAACAAAATCTTTACATTGACCTCATACATCCTTAATAGAAACCCGATATAATGAAAAAGAAATGAAAAGAAACAAAGAAAAAGGAGGAAAAAGAATGCAGAAATTAAATTTATGTATTGATATTGATGGAACGGTTACCGAACCGTTTTATTGGCTGAACAGGGCAAACAGGTACTTCGGAAAACAGGTAACCCCTGATGATGTTAGTGTATATGAAATCCACAGGGTCTTGGATATCTCAGAAGATGACTATAACGAATTCTATAACCTTTACGGCAAATTGCTGCACAGGGAAGCGGAAGCCAGATTTGGTGCCAGTGAAGTTCTTAAGAAGTTTTATCAAGAGCACAATATCCATTTTGTAACCGCAAGAGAGGAAGAGATGCGAGGGGTCAGCATGGAGTGGCTTGCCGAACATCAAATGCCACTTGATACCATCTCCCTGCTGGGAAGTCACTATAAAGTCGATAGAGCCAGAGAACTGCAATCAGACCTATTTATCGAGGATAATTATTCGAACGCACTTCAGCTTGCCAAAGCCGGCTTTGATGTTCTTCTCATCGACTGCAGCTATAACAAAGGCAAACTGCCCCATAACGTATCACGTGTAAAGAATTGGTTTCAGATTAAAACTATTGTGGAAATCAGAGCACAAAGAAGCGAACTGGATTTCAAAATCGCGCTGTAGTTCATCGCATTGCGGTGCAAATGTCAGAAGCAGCAGTCAGTTCTTCTGCAGCAGACCAATGGAAATAATATGGCAACAAAAATAAGATGGCAACAAAAACAAAAAACGCATTTCCATGCGTCTTTTTTATTGGGATCAACACCGTATTACTTTACCAAGAACCAAAAGGAACTATGTAATAATAATAGAGGAGCCAGTATAGAAGTAATAATCCAGAATTGATTTTACAAACATTGCAGTGGTGCTTCCGATAAAGGCACCAATGATCACATCCGTAGGATAGTGAACGCCCAAATAGATTCTTGAAAATCCAACCAAAGCGGCTAATATTATTGCGATGGTAGCAAATGCCGGCAAAAGAAAAGCTGCCGAAACAGCCACGGAAAATGCTGCTGTAGTATGACCTGATGGGAAGGAATAATTATATAGTGGTATATTGAACGTATGTACATTGCTCAGCGTTATGTTCGGTCTTGGTCTGTCTACAGCCTTTTTAATAAAATGAATGATAATATGGCTAGATGCCAGAGAAGTCGCAGCATAAACAGCAATCACACGTTCTGTCTTCCAATAGGTGTAAAGTGCCGCAAGTGCGAAAACAATCGTAAAACAGGCACTGCCCAAATGTGTGACTATGGGCATAAGAACATCCAAAATTCTGCATTTTACCTTGCTGTTTATAAAATGGAAGATTGTCTCATCTCCTTGAAGTATATATCGAAACGCTTTCGCCATCTATTGCCTCCTTTTGCAAAGTCCTTTTTTCTCTATTATAACACATTGAAATATTATACCATTAAAACTACGTTAAAAGTATATGAAAAATGATGAAAATTTTATGCTTCTGCAAAAGAAAACAGGGATTTGGCAGAGACGGATTTCTGCAGGCTGAATATTATACAATAGCAGAAGGAATCTACTTGATTCAGTGATTCGTGATTTCTTCGCATGCATCCGTCACCAATCTGCCAAGTGGATTGAGCGGCATACGAAAAGGAGTTGGTTATAAATGAAGTACATCGTACAGCCATGGGAGACTTGGGAAACAATTGATACCATCGCTTCCCGCTTCGGCGTTTCCGAAAACGAAATGATGAAAGCAAATCCCGTACTGTATTCGGTCCCCGTTTATCCCGGAATGACGTTAGAGATCCCGGGTCACGACATAATTGCCCTTCCCGCGGAAGGATACATCGAATATGTGGTCCAGCCGGATGATTCTATTTTTGGCATCGCCAATCGATTTAAACTGGATTACCAAAAAGTTGTTTCCCAGAATCCGCAGATTAAAAATCCCAACGTCATCTGGCCCGGTCAAGTAATCTATCTGATTTATCTGGGGTATTAAAGGCGGAAATAAAATTTATTAAGCGGAGCAAAAGAAGAAAGATTCCCATGGCGTTGCTTTCGCCAGGGAATCTTTGCTCCTCACGATTCGACAGGGAATTTATTCACCTGCACATTGTTTGAATCAGCTTCGGACAATCCTACCGTATTGAGATTTCGTAATCCAATAAAAGATTGCGTATACCAGCCCATAGACTCCGTACATAACTGCCGAAAAGCCTAGGACATAAAGGTATGAATTGGTTGCCGGAATCATATGTGAAAACACAACCGTATCCGCCGTTTTCATTGCGAACACACTGTGAAGAATTCCCATTGCAAGCGGGATAAAGAACACGGGCAAAAGCCTGCGCCGCACCACCTGCCGCTCCGTCCTGACGTCAAGTCCGATTCTCCTCAGTGTTCGATACTGATGCCGTTCCTCTTCCGCCGCCATGATTTGCTTGAAATAAAGGAGACTTGCCGTCATCAGAATGAATACCCCGCTCATAAAAAACCCGATAAAGCAGATCAGTCCAAACGTCTCCATGGATTCGTTATACAAGCCATAAGCCGTGCTGTATTTGACTCCTCGACTTTCAAGCACTGTTTTCAGATCCTGATTCAGCTGCCTGTTTTTCAGTGCGCCTTCATAATTATAGACTGCTGCGTGAATCGCCTTACCATCCACGAAAGAAGGTGACAGTTTTCCCTCGTCCAGAAGTTTTGCAAAGTCCCCGTCATTCAGTACCAATGTATTCAGCATCCCGAAACCAGAAATATTCGATCGTCCAACTTCGGTCACTTTGATTGCAAACCCGCTCATATCAAGTTCCTGACCAATCATGGCTTCTTCAACACGATCCGGTGAGTAAGGAAATAGAAAGAGTGCTTCACCGGAAGCAACGCTGGCTGTTTCCAAAGCTGTTTTGGATAGCGATACCAGTTTGCTAAAGTCGCTTTCCGAATAAACCCTAACCGGGTTTCCTGGCGTAAGCAGCGGCATACCATCCATTTCAATGGAAGTCTTTGGGGTGTCCGTCTCATAAAGAGGCAGTTCCTCATCCACAAGCACCTTGACATCATTCTTTCGCAGCAGTTCCGAGATGCTCTCCTGAACCGTTTCCTCTCCGCTCTTGAAGGTCAAATCAAAGCCCACATTGCTGTAAGTATTGCGTTCCGCATTTGCATAGAGTGTGAATCCGGTAGCCACAGCCGTTACCGCTACGGCTGAAAGCACTGCAATGGTAGCCATAACCGATGCAACAGATCTCATTCGGTGTGATACAGCGGAAACGGAGATCAGGTTTGCCCCCTTGTAATAGAGTGCCTTCTTCCGCTTTACCATTCCTAAAACCTTAGGAAGCCCGCCCCAGAAGAAAAGATAGGTTCCCAGAATCACAAGAATCAGAATCGGTATTGAGCCGACAACCACTACATAGGGATTTTTGTTGACTGCGATGAAATACCCTGCGCCCATCAGCAGAACGGACAGAATGAGAATCGCCGTGGAGCCTTTGCTTTTCTTCTCAGAAACCTTATCAGCCTTAAAAAGATCCACCAGTTCGAACCTTGATACAACTCTCCATCCGGAAAGTCCCATAATACAAAAAATCCCCCCAAAAAGTACCGCCGTCTGATAGACTGCTGCAGGATCTATGGAAAAGTTAATTTTACCGGCAAAGTTTACCAGGGTCATTTCCAACAATATCATAGCCATTAGCTTTGAAAAAAAGATCCCCAGTCCAATCCCTGCAGCAAGCATTCCGAGCCCTACGAGGGCCGTTTCAAGAAACAGAAGTCCCCCGATTCTCCTGTTTGGCATACCGAACAACGCGTAGGTTGAAAGTTCTTTCTTTCTGGCTCTGATAAAACTGTTGTTGGAACTGATGAGAAAAAATAGGACAAAGACTAGAATGATGACCGCAAAACTGCTGAGTAACGATTGATATCTTACATCGTATCGAAAGGCGGCCTTTACGATTTCATTCCGCATCAGTGCCAGGAAGGTATATACAGTGAAAACGCTAAAGCCCATGGAAAATAAGTACATACTGTATTTTTTCCCGTTCAGCCGAATGTTGCGTCTTGCGAGTGAAAACAAATTCATCCTTCTCCTCCTCCCAGCATGCTCATCACGTTGATAATGGAATCAAAGAACTGCTTTCTGTCGCTGCCCCCATACAGCTCGTTATAAATCTCCCCATCCCTGATAAATAGGATTTTTCGGCAATAGCTGGCAGCAAAAACATCATGGGTTACCATCAGTATCGTTGCTCCAAACTCGGTGTTAATCTGGGTCAGCAGTTTCAGCAAATCCTTTCCCGACTTGGAATCAAGATTACCGGTAGGTTCATCTGCCAATATTACTTTTGGATCGTTTACCAAAGCACGGCAGGCTGCCGCCCGCTGCTGCTCCCCTCCAGATACTTCATAAGGATATTTTCCGATTACATGGCTAATTCCCAGATTCTCCGCCAATGAGGATACCTTTGCCTCGATAGCGGCAGTATCTTTTCCTCTAAGCGCTAGAGGAAGAATGATATTTTCTTTCAGTGTCATGGTCTCCAAAAGGTTGTAATCCTGGAATATAAATCCAATGTTCTCCATTCTGTGCTTCGCTAACTGATTCCGATTCAGCGCGCCCACTTCGCTTCCGTTCATAAAGAATCTTCCGCTCGTAGGCTTGTCCAGGCTGCCTAAAATGTTGAGCAGCGTAGTCTTTCCGGAACCGGAAGATCCCATTACTCCGATAAAATCCCCCTGATTCACCTCGAAGCTGATATTCTTCAGTGCGGTATAATGATTAGAATTTTTTTTCGAACCGTATACCTTGCTGATATTTTCTACTTTTAAAATCTGCATGTTACCCCTCCATTGTTTTCTGGAATTCGAATTCTCTATCATTCTATACCGAAATACCACAATACAAAATCGAATGGACTTACATTGCAACCTTGCATTCTTACATTTTTGTCACATCTAGTGAAGCATCGATCTCCGGGAAGATCAGATGAAACACAGCATACTCACCATATTTTGATTCCGCTTTCAAAGAATGGCCTAAAAGCCGGCAGAGCTTAGCTGAAAGATAAAGACCGTAACCGGTTGCTTTAGCACCGCTTCTCGCCTCAGCAGAAGTATAACCTTTCTTAAAAATTTGACCGATATCCTCTTCTGAAATCCCCCTTCCCGAATTCTTAACAGAAAGAAAGACCTTCCCTTGTTTTTTCTCCGTACTGATGACAACTGACCCGCCTTCATCAGAGTACTTTACCGCATTGGAAATGATCTGGGAAAGAATATAAGTGCTCCATTTTTCATCGGTCAGAACCTTATAATCCTCACCTTCCACCGACAGAGACAATTGTTTATATTGAAAAAAACTGGAGTAGTTCTTAAGGGCCATGGAAATGAGTTTTTTTGTTCCTGTTGTTACGATTTTATAATCTTCCGAGAACCTGTTGCTTTTCATTTCGTAGAACACTCTCATCACAGACTCTTCCAGTGCAAAAAGCTCCCGATCCATATTTCGCTGAAAATCCCGAGGTAATTTTTCTTCATGGCTCTCCAATATCAACTTGGCCGCCGCGATAGGAACCTTTACATCGTGAAGCCATTTTGTGATAAACTCCATCTCTTCTGCTGCTCTTGCATCCGATTCCGCCTTATAGGTCCGATATACAAGCGATGCATTTCTCACCAATTCCGCTTTATTCCTATCTCCAGGGCGAAAGAAGATCTCTTCTGGATCTGCGTCGGGAGTTTGATTGCAATAGGTATAGAACTTTTCCTCGCTTGCGCGAAGCAATAGAATATCAACTGCAAAAAATAAGACAAGAAGCAGAATCCACCCCGCCAGGATATAAACAGCGTTGGACTCAGTCATATAGAATCTCTGATCAAAACGATAGACAAAGAAAGAAAACAGAAAAAAGAAAGTAAGAAACAGATAGAAAAGCCATCTCTCTTTCAAATAATTGATTAAGATCATATGTGGTAAGTCCCCTTTCCCTTTGATGATCGTCATATCAATTGATACCCTTCTCCCTTTCGTGTTTTAATGGTTTCACTCATTCCCATTTCAGACAGCTTCTTCCGCAGCCGATTGACATTGACCGTTAATGTATTTTCATCTACAAAACTTTCGTCATCCCAAAGATATTGCATCAGTCGTCCTCGCGAAACCGTATTTCCTTGGCTTTTCATCAATAGCGAAAGAATTCTGCCCTCATTTCTCGTAAGTTCCACCGAGGTATCACCGTATAATACCTGCATCTTTTCCAGATTGAGAATCATTTCCCCATGTTGCAGAATATTCAGTGTCCGATCTGAAGTAGAATAGGCTCTTCTTAAGATGGCGGAAATCTTTGCGGTCAGAAGATCCAGCGAAAAAGGCTTTTCCATATAATCATCACCGCCTTGTGTTATCGCTCTGATTTTATCCCCATCGCTGTCTCTAGAGGAAAGAAAAAGTATTGGCACATCTGATAATTCGCGAATTTTAGAGCACCAGTAAAATCCATCGTAATAAGGAAGATTAATATCAAGCAGGACTAGCTGCGGTTCAAACTTGACATATGCTGATAAAACCTCACTGAATTCCTCCACTGCCGATGTCTCGTAGCCCCATTTTTTAAGATGCTCATCCAAAATCTCTGCAATGGTGTGGTCGTCCTCTACAATTAGTATTTTATACATTCTATTCTCCCTAAGTTCTCTTCTCGACCCATTTGATTTCCTCCTCATTACAGCAAGTGCCCTGGTGAAACAGCACTTATTTCAATATTTCTCTTCCGCATCACTTAAAAGCGTCAATTGTGTCTCTTTTATTATAGACCCTTCCGGACTGGCCATATTCTAAGAAATCATCAGACAGCAGGCAGTAAAGCTTACTTCGATTCCCAGCAAAATGCAATGATTCTATCTCCATCTGCTCCATATCAATGAAATCTTTCCGTGTTCTTTCTCTCTTTATCCACATAATTAAACTTTTTTTATAGGTTATATAAAATATGAGTTATTATTAACCTATGATACTACACCTCTATATCACACTCCTGATCCATCCAGTACCGATGAAGTGCATTGGAGAATCAGCAAGCCCATCAACCGATGGCTTCGATGGCCTCTCCCTATCGAATTACCTTTTCTATCAGCAGTTGAAACTGTTCCTCCAGCAAATCATCAGATTGGGCAATGATCTTCGATGACATCTTAAGACCTTCTAAGAAGATAACGATATGCTCTGCCATGACGCGAGGATCTCCTTCATGGCACTCTTCCTTCTGCTGTCCGTATTCAATCAGCTTTGAAAAAGATCTGACAGCAGCCTGAAACCGTTCATTGAGAAAGTCCTTCTGGTCAGGACATACGATGGAGAATTCATAAATTGCCATCTCAATTCGGTTTCTGTTGTACGCGATATCATCCCTTTGGAGCTGAAAGAACCCTTCCAGCAGTCTTTTGGGAGACAGTCCTAAGGCAATGGCCTGATCCAAGCTCTCCTCCGCATCGTTCTCATCCCTCTCCAGAACCTCAATAAAGATTTCTTTCGTAGATCCGAAGTGCCTGTATAACCCGCCGCGGCTTAAGCTGCAAGCTTCGCAGATATCTTTCATCGTTACTGCCGTAAAGCCTTTCTGCGAGAATATGCTCGCTGATGTTGTAACGATGAACTGTTTTGTTTTATCTCCTTTTTCAGCCATATCAATCTCCTTATTTGTCCTGCATGATTTTTCTATTTTATAATGAAAGCGTTTCAGCTCGGCGACACAAATGTCTCTTTCATAAAATTTTACGACACAATCGTCGCATTGTCAAACAAAAAAAGTTCACTCATCTGTAAATTCAACGTTTTACCTTGTCTTGTTCCTGTTTGACTTATTATATAACATATGATATATTTATCATATTATCAATCAACTATATCTTCCCTTCGTATGTATCATTATTAAGCACATCTGCGTCAGAAAAAGGAGTATTACCATGTCCATACAATATGCGATTCTAGGTCTGTTGAGTTGGAAGCCTTCTACTGGTTATGATCTTAAAAAGGTCTTCGAGGATTCCCCTTACCTTTACTGGTCCGGCAACAACAACCAAATTTATAAGTCCCTGATGCAGCTTCAGAAAGAAGACTTGATATCAGGAGAAACGATTCATCAAGACGGAGCTCCATCAAAAAAGGTATATGCCCTCACGAAAAAAGGAATCAGCGCATTAAAGACCTGGATCTTGTCCGGAACTGAGGCTCCCGAAATAAAAAAACCATTTTTGATCCAGCTAGTGTGGTCAGATATGCTCAGTAATCAAGAGCTCGAACAGTTGTTGTCAGACTATGAGAAGACAATTGAGACGCAGCTTACCGTACAGAAGGAAAAATATGACAGAGAAAAGGACTGGCCCAATCGCTCTCCCAGAGAAACCTTTCTATGGAATATGGTTGCGGTAAATTTGATGTCTACCTTCCAAAGTGAACTGGACTGGACTCGCAAGGTTCGAAAGCAGTTGCAGCGCTTTAATTCAGAATCAGACCAATAGACATGTTTACATTGGTGATATTTTATGCTATAAATAGCATATCATTCCAGTGTTGTTCAGAATTCTGCCGCGGATGATCTCTGTCATAGAAGGAAGGTAACGGCTTGATCAATATTATATCCATTTTGCTGCTCTGTTTTGGCTTATCCTTTTTTATACTCTTTCTATACTCCCTGAATAAAAAAAGGAACAGTCTCGCTGTTCCATTCACTTTCTTATGCCTAGCCATAGCAATCTACATAACAGGCTACTCCCTTGAGCTGCAAGCCCGCAATCCAGAACAGTTTATGTTCTTCCTAATGATAGAATTTTTCGGAGCTCCCTTTATGTCTGGATTTTGGTTGCTTTTTGCCTATAAATTTCGACATCGTCAGCCTGCCCCCCTTCACATTGCACTTCTCTTCATGATCATTCCCTTTCTCACGTTATTTCTGGGTACTACAAACGAAATTCATCATCTGCTCTATACCTCAATTGATTTTGTCAGTTACAAAGGTTCCCTTCTTCCCATTCTGGAAAAGGGTCCTTGGTATTACGCAAATATCCTCTATGCCTACTCAGTTCAGATCTTTGGAATGACTGTGTTTTTTAAAGACTGGAGATCACGGGGTTACCACATGAAGACACAATCTTTTTGGTTGATGTTTGGCTCCATATGGCCGGTCCTTGTGAATTTCATATATCTTTCCGGCGGTTCGCCCTTAAATCTAGATCTTACCCCCTTCGGACTTTGTGTTTCAGGAATATTCTTTTATATCGCAATCTTCCGTTACGGTTTTCTGGAGTTTCAGGAAATCATGAAGGAGGTCGTTTTCCTGGAGATTAACGAAGGGATCTTGGTTCTTGACAGAAGAAACCGCCTGGTTGACTTTAATCTTGCCTGCAAAGAAATATTCAGCTGGCTGGATTTTGGCCGAATCGGAATTGATATTGCCATCTTTCCGGAAGGGAAAAAAATAGTGGAGCAGAAAAAACCGGAATTTGAGTTAAAGTTAATCCGCAACAGAGAAAGCAAATACTATGCATTTCGAAGAACGATTCTTACGGAAGGAAGCGAAGCTCTCGGCTCTGTCTACTTCATTCAGGATATTTCGGGACAGAAGGAGATGATTCGAGTGCTGCACGATATCGAAAGCCATGACAGCCTTACCGAGGTTTACAACCGAAGAAGACTAATGGAGGAATTGGAGAAGGAACTTCAGAGACTGAAGCACTGCGGCGGCTACCTTTCAATCCTTTTAATTGATATCGATCATTTTAAACAGGTCAACGACCAGTATGGCCACCAAGCCGGGGATGAGGTGCTGAAAATCCTTGCAGGAGCCTGCATGGAGAAAGTGAGAAAAACAGATTTGTTCGGCCGTTACGGCGGGGAAGAGTTTCTCGTCATCCTGCCGGAAGCAACGGAAGACAATGCTTATTTTGTAGCGGAAAACATCAGGAAATTCACAGAAAACCTCGTGTTCTGGGCAAATGGCGAAACCATAAAGATCACGGTCAGCATCGGAATTAATACGGTCTACAGCAACGACAGCAGTCTAAACACCGAACGCTTGCTCCAAGGAGTTTCAACCTCCCTCCATCATGCAAAGAACAGTGGAAGAAACAGAACAAGCTTAAGCACAGGTTTAAATAGATTGGATATATAGATTCTTTGATAGTTTCTGAAGACCCGCAGAATCCAGAACGTATATTTTTTTCTCTTCATTACGAATCAAACCTTTTCCTTCTAGTTCTTTGAAGGTTCTGTTAAGGTGGCGGTATGTGGTTCCGAGAAATTGCGCAATCTCTTCATAGGATGATTTCAGATAGAATTCGTTCTCTTCCGTATTATGCTCTGTCAGATAGCTTGCCAACCGGTTGGTCAAGGGATAGATATAATTGTATGAGCTATTGTTGATGGTTGCATAGAGCTTTTCACTTAGAGTATTGACCAGATATCTTAACAGTCTAGGGTTTTGAAACCCTTCCTCCCTCAGCCGTTCAACAGGAATCAGAATGAAATAGCTGTCTCTTACAGCCTCTACATTACACAGTACAGGAAGTTCCTTCATCAGTTCCAGGTCTCCAAGCAAGTTAAAGCCCTGATAGAATTTTAAGAACATCGATTTTCCATTTTCGAACGCATAGGAAACTCTTGCCTTACCATCTACCATCAGATAAAAATACTTGAGTTCCGTATCTGCTTCCATAATAAACGAATCCTTCTCAAACAAAGAGAAAAAGGCGTAGCGGAGCAGGTTTTCCCCGATCAGCTCATCAATCTTATATTTTTGGATGTAATGCGTAAGCAGTGCACTATCGTCTATTCGTTTCATAAAACCACTCCCTTTAGGACATATGCCATCCTTTCATCATCAGTTTTATGGTATCCTATTTCTATCACATTGTAAAGCAGGAGGAAAAGCGCAGTCTAACCGCAGCCCCATGAATTACCAATGCGCAAAGAGGATAGGGTATGCTATACTTGCCTCATCATACCTGATTGCATATTGGAGGCAGACTTGATGCGCGTAAAAAAAATCGTTGTTCTTTTCTTGATTGTCTTTTTCGGTACAGGCTTTTTCAGCCATAATGCCTTAGCATCAGAGCTCAAACTCACGGAGCTCGAACTCACGGTACCCATACTGACGAAGCCCATACTCACGGAACCCATACTGGCAGGCTATTATACGGCCTGGTCTGCTTATTCCGGATATACCCCAGACCAGATTGAGGCCTCCCAGCTGACACATATCAGCTACGCTTTTGCTGAGATCGGATCGGATCTTCGTATTCGGATGGGCTATCCGGATATAGATCCAAAAAATTTCATGTTGTTACAGCAATTGAAGCAGCAAAATCCTCAATTAAAAACCCTCATTTCCGTTGGCGGCTGGACCTGGTCCGGCAGATTTTCTGACGCTGCGCTGACTGAAAAGAACAGGCAAGTGTTCGCAGAGAGCTGCATCACTTTTATGAAGCAGTTTGGTTTCGATGGAATTGATCTGGATTGGGAATACCCGGTTGCAGGTGGGCTTACCTCTAATAAGACCCGGCCTGAAGACAAGAAAAATTTCACACTTTTGATCAAGACCCTCAGAGAAGCCCTGGATCAACAAGGTGCTGCTGATGATAAGCAGTATCTTCTCACCATCGCAGGAGGCGCCGGTTCTTCATATATTAAGAATACCGAACTGGCACTGATTCACGAGTACCTGGATTTCGCAGTAATTATGACTTATGATTTTCACGGACCATGGGACAAGTATACCGATTTTCTTTCTCCACTGTACATAAGCAGCAATTCGTCTCCCCAGTATCAGGCCAGTTTTGATACTGGTGTAACCGGCTGGCTCAATGCCTCTTTTCCTGCAAAAAAGCTTGTAGCCGGGGTTCCGTTTTACGGATATCTCTATTCGACCACCGGAAGTGGAAACGATGGCCTGCATCAGTCCTTTTCAAAGGGAAAAGCTATCAGTTATCAGAAAATCATCGAATTATATGTTACGAATCCTGAATATCGACGATTTTTTCATCCTCAGTCAAAAGTCCCCTGGCTATATAACGGTTGTGATTTTATTTCATACGAAGACAAGGAATCTATCTTTTTTAAAGCCCAATATATCAAATCAAAGAAACTGGCAGGGGCAATGATCTGGGAGCTTAGTCATGATAAGAATGGGGATCTTCTCAATGCACTTCAGGAAGGGTTCAAATGAGTATCATCGCAGAACTCACCACAGATTACAGCGGCGCATATGATATACATAGCTTCGGTTGACATCACATCCATTTGGTGATGTCTGACTGGCGCCCATCACTATGTGAAAGGAAGTTATGGAACATGCTAAGAAATGTAGAGGCTGCCCGCACACCGTCGGTGCTGCCTTCAGGAAGAAAGCTGATTGGCTATTACACAGCCTGGTCTGTTAATACCGGCTATACTCCGTCGCAAATCGATGCAACAAAGCTCACCCATATCAATTACGCCTTTGCTAATATCAGCCCGGAACTGACCATCACCCTTGGATATCCAAATCTTGATCCCTTTAACTTCAGCCAACTCAATGATTTGAAGCGGATCAATCCCGACCTGAAAACATTAATCTCCGTTGGGGGCTGGACATGGTCCGGAAGATTTTCCGATGTAGCGCTTACGGACGATTCTCGCACGGTCTTTGCAGACAGCTGCATTGACTTTATAAAACAATATGGTTTTGACGGAGTAGATCTTGACTGGGAGTATCCCGTCAGCGGAGGTCTTCCCACCAATATACGAAGGCCGGAAGACAAAGAGAATTTTACGCTGCTGCTGCAAAGGATGAGAGAGCGGCTTGATGAGCAGGGCGCTGCTGATCAGACTACATATCTTCTTACCATCGCTGGCGGGAATGGTGCTTTTTATGCAAATAATGTTGAATTGTCACGAATTCATCCCTATCTTGATTATGCATGCATCATGTCCTATGACATTCACGGCACATGGGACACTTACACCGACTTTAATGCACCACTGTTTGAAAACAACGATATCTCACCTCAGTATAAATGGAGTGTGGCTGCGGGAATCGAAACCTGGGATCTAGGCGGCTTTCCCATGAATAAGTTGATGATGGGAATTCCCTTCTATGGTTATCTCTATGCTTCTGTTAATAATTTCAATTATGGTTTATATCAGCCATTCTTCGGAGCAAACTCTATCACCTATGATCAAATCATTGCAAATTACGCAGACAATGCACTTTTCACACGGTTCTTCCACCCTCAGTCCCTTGTGCCCTGGCTTTTTGACGGCTCAGTTTTCATCAGCTATGACGATCCCGAATCCATTCGATATAAAACAGATTACTTAAAATCGATCGATATGGGCGGCGCGATGATTTGGGAGCTAAGCCAGGACAGAACCAATGTACTCTTATTCTTTCTCAATGAGAATCTTCGTTAAGCGAAAGGGCCCCTCCGCTATCGCAGCGAACTGCCCTCATCATGCTTATCCTGCAGATAGCGGAACTCTTTTACCAGCAAGACGATGGCCAACATGGATGATGAAAAATCTGAGATCGGACCCGCCATCCAAATTCCGTCCAGGCGGAAGAAGGAAGGGAGGATCAGGATCAAAGGAATTAAAAACAAGACTTGTCTTGTCAGGCTCAGCAGGATTGCCTTTGATGCCTTTCCTACAGCCTGGAAATAGTTTGTGATTACGATCTGAACTCCGACCACAGGAATCATCAGCATGAAAATTCTAATACCTCTTGTTCCGATAGCAATTAGTTCTTGTTCTTTGTTGAACAGTCCGATAATCTGAGGACTGAACAGCTCTGAAAGAACAAAACCGAAGATACAGATGGCTGTTGCAGCAATGGAAGCCAGCCTCAGCGTCTTTCTAACCCGATCATATTTCTTTGCACCGTAATTATAGCCGATAATTGGCTGTGCTCCCTGATTGATTCCGAAAATTGGCATCAGCAGCATCATCGCGGTCCGGTTGATGACACCCATCGCAGCAACTGCCATCTCTCCGCCGTATTCCAGCAAATGACTGTTAAAAATAAACAGGGTCACACTAGCTGCAAGCTGAAGTAGAAATGGGGACAAGCCGATGGACGCTATCTTACCCATCAAATCCGGTGCAAGTCTGAAATATTTTTTGTGAAGCTTAAGATTGCTTTTTCCAATGGTAAAGTGGTAGATGATGTATGCCGAAACCAATATCTGTGTGGTAACTGTAGCCAGTGCAGAACCAATGACGCCCCAGTGAAACACAAAGATAAACAAGGGATTCAGAAGGCAGTTCATTCCTGCGGAAAACAGCATGGTTGCCATGGAAATAACGGGATTCCCCTCTGCCCGGATAATATTGTTCAGTCCAAAGGAAAGGAACTGGAAGACCGCACCAATTAAAATTACGGTGCTGAACTGTTTTGCATATAGGAAAACGTCCGGTGTTGCTCCAAGAAAAAGCAAAAGCGGATCTAAAAAAATCAGAAAGATTACGGTAAGCGACACGCCCACGACAACAGAGGAAGCAAACGCAGTCCCCAAAATTCGTTCTGCATCGTCTTTTTTCTGCTGACCCAATTTCAACGAAATCATTGCGGTAGCACCGATTCCAATGAGCATAGCAAAGGCCATTAAGATGATCATAATGGGAAATGCTATGGTCACAGCGGTCAGGGCAAGTGAACCTACGCCCCTGCCTACAAAGATACTATCAATTACGTTATATAAAGCGTTTGCTATCATTGCAATTATAGCCGGTACGGAAAATTCAAGCAGCAATTTGCCTACAGGAAGCTCCCCCAATCGGTTTGCTCCCATTTCTTTTTTCACATGGCTTGAGCCCGATGTATTTAATTCATTCTGTTCCAAGTTTAGTTTGATTTCTTGCGAATTTATTTCTTGCGGTTTCGTTTCTTGTAGATTTGTCTCTTGTCGATCTTTCTCATTCATATATAAAGCCTCCTGTTTTGCACTTATATGATTTTCTATTACGATGTTGTTTCTATGTTATTTTGTTTCTTATTTGCTTTTTTTCTGCTTTGTTATTTTGGTATTTTAAATATGTCATCTAATATGGGATTAGACCGTTCCCTTTCTGGTGGCCAATATTGCTCTGCTCCTTTTGAATGGTTTTATAACTAGGTCTATGGTAAAACGGCAGAATGACTCCTGATCCAGCGCGTAATCAGCCTGCAGGGTATCACCTGATGCAGTAAGCTGATCAAAGAAACCATTCATCAAAAACACGATGCTGCGACTGGTCTTTTGTGCATCCGTCTCTGGCTGTATACTACCGTCTGCTTTCCCTTCTTCAATCATCGCTGCTATTCTATGGATCATATTGTTATGATAGAGAATTAAGGAACTTTCCCATGGCCCTTCACCTTCCGATTGATTTTTAATATGACTCCAACCGTTCATCAATCGGAAAAGCTGCAGATTCTCCCGATAGAATTTATAATAGCTGTGATACATGCTCTCCAGTTTATCATATCCATTCTTCTCTTTTTTCCCCACCGCAGTCTGCAAAGAATCGAGAAGTTGATACCCCCTCAGCGTCACTGCAAAATATAATTCATATTTATTTTCAAAATATTGATACAGGGTTCGCTTTGTAAATTGAGCTTCCTTTGCAATTTCATCCATACTGGCAGCTTCAAACCCGTATTGACAAAAGACTTGCTCAGCCGCCTTGATCATATTATGTTCCCTTGTCTGCCTCTCTTTTTCCCTTCTTGTTAACATCATCACATCAACCTTCCCAATATGTCGATCCGCAAAAAAGTACACTGTCATTATACCAAACATACTACCAGTGTATAACATTGTCAAGAGGTTTGAATCAGAAAGAAATTCTCACATAGAAACACAAGGTTCATGATCTTTGAATACTATACAAACATAGCATCGATTGGCAGCACTAACACACGCCAGGGCGATCGTCCGTCTAGGACAACAATCATTTTCGTCAGGCGATGCAACCATAACTTGGAGGTTAATGAATGGACTGTATTATGACGCCCATTGGGCAGCATCAGCTTCCGCCGCTTCCTTACGGCTATGACGCGCTGGAGCCGGTGATTGGAAGAGAATCCCTTCGGATTCATCATAACAGATTGCACAAAGCCTATGTTGACGGTCTCAATAACGCCGAAATCAACCTGGCAGAGGCACGAAAAAACAATGACTATCAGTACATAAAGTACTGGGAGAACGAACTTGCTTTTCAGGGTTCAGGCCATATCTTCCACAGCATTTACTGGACGATCATGGCTCCTCTGGGAAAGGGAGGAGACCCGGGCCCTCATACAATGCACCAGATCAACTGCTATTTCGGCAATTTCGAAGCATTCAAAGAGCAACTGAAAAATGCTTCACTGAAAGTCGAAGGTTCCGGCTGGGGCGTAGTAACCTGGCAGCCTACCTGGAACAGACTGGAAATCCTTCAGGCCAGCAAACATCAAGATCTGACTCAATGGAGCGGAATCCCCATTCTGGTCTGCGATGTATGGGAACACGCCTACTACCTGGACTATCAAAACCTACGGGAAAAATTCATCGACTCCTGGTGGGATCTGGTCAACTGGTACGAAGTGGAACGGCGTTTGATTCATGCGATGAACGGAAAAGTCCCCCTCACAATTATGGAGGATTGGATTTCCTGCTGGCGGCCTTAAAGCGTATCGAAGGTCATCAGGTCGTTATTTCTCTTGCTTCTGTCTCTCCCCTATGATAGTGACAACATCCATGATATCATCAAGAGCTTCTTTTAACTTTATCAATTCATCATCCTCAAGGAGAGACAGTCTTTTCTCAACAAACTCCATCACTTCTGCTTTGTGCCTGTGAAGAAATGCAACTCCCTCTTCCGTTAAGGCCACATTGACAATTCGTCTGTCATTTTGATCGGCGGAACGTTCCACCAGGCCGTCTCCGTTGAGCCGGTCCACCATGGTGGTCAGGTTGGGCTTAGAAATACATGCCGCCGCGGCTAGATCCGTCATCGAAACAGGTACGTTTCCTTTGGAATACATCCACCGCATCAGGTGGATATGCCCTGGGGAAAGTTCACTCCGATCCCGCTCCAGTTCTTTGATGGGTTTAATGAATTGTCTTCCCACCAGAAACCGTAATCGAATTAACGATTCTCCTACCGCGTTTACTAATTCCTTCGTCATGCTTCTTCCTCCTGAACATTGGGATTTGTGAACTGGCTGTTGTACAGTTCCTCATAGAATCCCTTCTTGCTGATCAATTCATCATGAGTACCCTGCTCTATTACACTGCCGTTTTTCATAACAAGAATCATATCGGCATTTTTAATCGTAGAAAGTCGATGAGCGATTACAAAGCTGGTACGCCCCTTCATCAGAGTTGACATGGCTCTCTGAATCAAGGCTTCTGTACGGGTATCGACACTTGAAGTTGCCTCATCAAGAATCAAAATCGGCGGATCAGCGAGAATTGCTCTGGCGATGGTCAGCAGCTGCTTTTGACCCTGCGATATGTTAGAAGCCTCTTCATTTAGTATTGTATCATACCCCAGGGGCAATGAGCGAATAAAATGATCGGCATGGGCAGCTTTCGCCGCTTCAATTATTTTATCTTTCTCAGGATTTTCTAAACTGTAGCCGATATTCTCCAGAATGGTACCTTTATATAACCAAGTGTCCTGCAGTACCATACCAAACAGTCCTCTCAGGTCTCCCCTGGTCATTTTCGTAATATCGCTGCCGTCAATTGTGATCCTACCTTTGTTCAGTTCATAAAAACGCAGCAGCAAATTAATCAGAGTTGTTTTTCCTGCTCCTGTAGGCCCTACGATAGCCACCATTTGCCCTGGTTTGACATGAATGTTCAAATCTTCGATCAATGAAACCTCTTCCTTATATCGGAAGCTGACCTTCTCAAACCGAACCTCACCTTTTACATGTTCCTTATCAAAGATTACAGCGTCAGTTCCATCGGGGATCTGCTCCTCTTCATCAAGGACTTCAAAGACACGTTCAGCGCTTGCCACAGTACTTTGAAGAACATTGGCAATATTCGCCGTCTGTACGATGGGCTGGGTAAACTGCCTCATATATTGGATAAAAGCCTGAATATCACCGATGTCAATGGCTTTCTTCGCAACCAGAAGTCCTCCGATGATACAGACAAATACATAGCCCAAATTATTGATGAAGTTCAATGCAGGCATGATAATTCCTGACATGAACTGCGCCTTCCAGCCAGCCCGGTAAAGTTCATCATTGACTTTACGGAAGGTTTCCACCGATTCCTTTTCATGTCCAAAGGCTTTGACGATCTTATGACCTGTCAGCATCTCTTCTACATGCCCATTCAATTCCCCGAGAGATTTTTGCTGCTTGGAGAAGTAAGTCTGAGACTTTTTGGCAATCATCACTGTCATCGCACCACAGGCAGGCAGTGTGACAAGTGCGATCAACGTCATAACGGGACTGATAGACAGCATCATCAGAAGAATACCGATAACAGTAACCACCGACGTAATCAACTGGGTCAAACTCTGCTGCAGTGTTGTGGCGATGGTATCCATGTCGTTTGTGACCCTGCTGAGGATTTCCCCATGGGTTCTGCCGTCAAAGTATTTTAGCGGCAAACGATCCAGCTTTTCCTTTACTTCATTTCTCATCGCATAAACCGTTCGTTGCGAAACTCCCGCCATCACATACGACATGGCATAGCTGCATAAGAAACTGATGAAATACAGGACAATCATTAGAATGATGATTTTCCCGATGTATCCGAAGTCAAAGAGCAAAATGGGCTCTTGTCTCAAATGATCTACCACTGATGCAGGAGCATTCTGGTTGATGGCAGCCTGAATCTTTGCAAGGTAGACATACCTTGCTATGACACCGTCAGCGATCTTTGTGGTTGCCTTTCCTAAAACCTTCGGACCAAAGATCGAAAACACGGTACTTACGATGGCCAGAATTCCAACGATGAAAAATCGTGTTTTCTGTGGAGCTAAATAGGAAGATAGCCTCTTCAATGAACCTTTAAAATCCTTTGCTTTTTCGACAGGCCTTCCAAGTGCTCCGCCAGGCCCGCCTCCGCGCCCCCCCATGGGTCCTCCCATAGGACCTCCAGCGGGTCTTTGCGTTCCTACCTTCGGCCCCTGACCCATTCCGCCTTGCCTATTATCGTTACTCATAGCTGCTCATCTCCTTTTCAGAAAGCTGGGAAGCCACGATTTCGCGGTAAACCTGACAGCTTTTCATCAGTTCCCGGTGGGTACCTGCTCCTACCAGTTCCCCTTCGTCCAGAACCAAGATTTGATCTGCATCCATTACAGTACTCACCCGCTGTGCTACGATAATTACCGCAGACTCTTTTGTCTCTTTCTTCAGTGCGGCTCTGAGCAGGGCATCGGTTTTAAAGTCCAGAGCAGAAAAACTATCATCAAAGATATAGATCTCAGGCTTTCTGACAAGAGCTCTTGCAATGGACAATCTCTGTTTTTGGCCTCCCGAGAGATTGGTTCCTCCCTGCGCCACAGGCGTTTCATACCCTGCCGGCATGTCTTTTACAAATTCGGCAGCCTGAGCGATTTTCGCAGCGTGCAGCACTTCGTCCTCTGTGGCATCGGTTTTTCCATACCGGATATTCTCCGAAATACTTCCCGAAAACAGGACCGCAGACTGGGGAACAAATCCAATTTTGCTGCGCAGTTCCGTCTGCTTGAGATCCGTCACTGGAACGCCGTTGATCAAAATCATTCCATTCTCCGCATCATAAAACCGCGGAATCAGGTTGATCAATGTTGATTTCCCGGAACCGGTTCCTCCGATGATTGCCGTGATCTCCCCAGGACCCGTTTCAAAACTGATATTTTCAAGAGCTGGCTGCTCTGCTCCCGGATACCGGAAGGTAACATGTTCAAATGCGATGTGACCGCGGAGCTCTCCTGTTAACAGCTTTGCCTCTGCAGGATCATTGATTTCAGGCACCATTTCAAGCACCTCATTGATTCTTTCCGCAGACGCCTGGGCTCTGGGAACCATAACGAACATCACAGCAACCATAATAAAGGAGAACATGATCTGCATTGCGTACTGAATAAACGCCATCATGTCACCGATCTGCATGTTGTTCTGTGCGATTCGAACACCGCCAAACCATGTGATTCCAATGGAAGTCAAGTTCATGATCAAAATCATGACTGGCTGCATTGCAGCCATGGTCTGGTTGACTTTAATCGCTGTATCGGTCAGGTCGCCATTGGCCTCTTCGAAGCGTTTTTTCTCGTGATCCAATTTGTTAAAGGCACGGATGACCCGAATTCCCGTGAGATTTTCGCGAAGAACCATATTCAACCGATCCAATTTCTTCTGCATGACCTTAAAGGCAGGCATTACCTTGGATGCAAGCCCGCCAATGATTCCCATCATCACCGGTATGGCGACAAGTAAAATCAACGTTAGTCCTTTATCTCTGGACACCGCCATGGTGACGCCGCCGATGCACATGATAGGCGCATAAATCATAAAGCGCAGCATCATCACAAGTACCGTCTGCACCTGTACAATATCGTTGGTGGTTCTCGTAATCAGTGATGAGGTGCCAAGTTTATCAAATTCATGGAGGGAATAGTTCTCAATTCTTGTAAATACCATATTCCTCAGGTTTCTTCCCACACCCAGCGCAACTCTGGCTGAGAAGAAAGCTCCGATAACAGAACAGGCAGAACTGACGAGTGCCAAAAGCAGCATGTACCCCCCGTAGGTCAGAATATATCCCGTATCCCCCTGCATCATTCCGTTGTTGACCACATCGGACATCAACGTCGGAAGCGCCAGCTCCGCCATCGCCTGACCGAACGTGAAGATCAGGATGGCAACTACCGTCCATGAGAAGGGTCTTAGGTTGATTAGTATTTTCAGCATAATCTTTAATCTTTCATAATCTCTACGGACATCCCATCAAGGAGATGATTGGCGTTATCTGCTGCAACCTGTTCTCCTCCCTTGAGTCCTTTCACGATCTCTATTTCTTCATCATTTTTCAGCCCGGTTACAACACTTGTCTTTTTCGCCACACCATCTTCCAATACGAACAAGTAGCTTTCGCCATTGTTTGTTACCACTGATTTGAGCGGAACAAGAATCCTGTTGCTGCTCTTTGCTTTCAGATCTGCATGAGCGGAAACTCCGGAAGGAAGCTGCTGGGTATTTTCCATACTGATTTCAATGGGAAAATACGTTCCTGCGCTAACGGACATGGCGCCGATCTGTGATATAGTACCTTGAAAGGTTTGATCCGGGTAGATATCAACGGTCAGTTCCACCGTATCATTCTCTTTGATATATGGCAGTGCCTCCTGTGAAACCGTACCCTTCAGTTTCAGCACACTCATATCCGCAACGGTAATCAGAGTACTTCCCGCAGCAGCAGTTTCTCCAATGGTAATATTTTTATTGACTACAATCCCCGAAATGGGGCTTTTCATTACTGTGTTTCCAAGCTGGACGCTTACGGAATCAACAGAAGCTTTCGCCGCACCGGTTCCCGACACTGCGCTGGATTCATACTGGCTCTTTGCCAAATCATAAGTTTTCTGATCAGCATCAAGCTGTACCTTGGCAACAGCACCTTCTGCATAGAGGGCTTTGGTTCGATCGAGTGCCGCTTTTGCGTTGCTCATATTGATCTTCGCTTGTTCAAGGCTCTGCTTTGAACCGCTTAGGGTGGCTTCCGCCTGGCTGAGCTGGGCTGACAGCTGGGAATCATCCAGTTTTGCAAGAATCTGCCCTTCACTGACAGCAGCTCCTTCTTCCACGTTCACTTCCGCAACCTTTCCCGTCATGGTAGCCGAGACATCAGCTGTCTGGGCTGGTACCAGCGCGCCGGTTACCGTGAAAACCCCTTCGATGGTTCCAGTCTTTGCCTCCACTGCTTTCACCTGAATCAAGCTATCATTGCTGCCGCACCCCGGCAGAAACAAAAGCAGAAATACTGCAAGCAGGGCAGCGGTTTTCTTGATCCTATTCGAATAATTCATCATTTTATTGTCTCACTCCTTCGCCGAAACGGCCCTACTTGATGCTGATTTTAACGGTGGCATTCATACCGAGAATCAAGGGAAGTTCTTCGTCGTTAATTAAACTGATCCTCACAGGAATCAACTGAACTACCTTGCTGTAGGTTCCACTGGTATTAAGAGATGCAGTCTGAGAGAATGCAGTTTGGGTTGCTGCTCCGATGGATTCGACATAGCCATTAAATTTTTTCCCCGGATATGCATCGATTTTTATGGTTACCCGCTGGCCTGTTTTGACTTTGAATATATCTGTTTCCTCTATATTCGCTTTTATAAACAGATTTGAGGTATCGGCCATCACTGCGACAGTCGATCCGGCAGCTGCGGTCGAACCCTTGATTACATTGGACTGGACAACCCTTCCGTCGATGGGGGCTTTGATCTCCGCTTTGGAAAGCAGCGAATCAGCGGAGTTTTCCAGTGCATTCTGGTCAACCTTACTGCTACTGATCAATGAGGATAAGTCCTGCTTACCAAGGACTTGCCCCTCTTTCACATCCTGGCCTTCCTCAACATTCCAGCTTGCTACAGTGCCGGAAACCAGCGGCATGACATTTACAGTTCTTGCCGATACGGAAGCATTGTTCGTCTTGAAATAGTACATTGCCTCATAGATAAAATATCCTCCTGCCATCGCTCCGCACAAGATGATTCCTGCAATGACAACAAT
The DNA here is from genome assembly GCA_015243575.1 of Clostridiales bacterium. Lineage (NCBI taxonomy): Bacteria > Bacillati > Bacillota > Clostridia > Peptostreptococcales > Anaerovoracaceae > Anoxybacterium > Anoxybacterium hadale. The sequence continues at coordinate 355,436 of CP042469.1, read as the reverse complement.
GGCGATTTTCTTTGCTTTCTGCATTTGAGATCTCCTTTGATTTATGATAATGATTGTTTACATCCTTATTTAATCATAATAATTATATCAACATAACTATTATACGAGTATAATTTTAAATGTCAACAGCATCTTTTATGACTTCGTAAAAAATTTTTCAACCTCAAAGCTATTACCAACCGGATACAAAATTCCCCCTGATAGAATGGTCATACCATTTCATCAGGGGGTTGTTTGTTTCTGGATTCAATATGTCTACGCATAATCTGCAGGCGTTCCCCAGTATTCAAAACTGTTGTAGTCCGGGTCTTTTGAACCAAAGTAAATCCATATAGGAGCCTGGTCCAGCTTAGGATGCACTTCAAAAAAATAACGATCCCCATATCGAATCGCTTCCAGTGCCAGCGGCAGTTCCCGCCGAAATATCTTGTCACGGATTTCCGATACAAAGGAGTCGTTGGCCCCATCTACATAGACATAAACTTGTAAAAAGGGAGTTTCTTCATGGGGCACCCATTCAGCCAGCACCTCATCCCTCATCCAGCTAATCTGATCAACCGCATAGTCCAGCCCTATGGTTAAGTACAATTCTCCGGTTTCATCCGAATGGGTCAGGGTATATTTCCTTCCGATCACAGGCTCTTCCGAGGTTACACCGGTTCGAAACTCCACAGAGAGCTTGTCAGGATCCAGTCTTTCCATATGACACCTCATCAACAAGATTCTAATCCATCTATTCTATGCTCCTTTGATGAAAAATGTCCTTATTCTGCGTCCTTTACAAAATTGCTGCCTGACATGGCTTTCGCTTTCTTTTTTAAAGCAGCTGCCACTTCTCCCATCTCCAGGTAATCCTGAAAAGTACAATTTTCATTTGTTACGATTGCAAGGGAAATTGTCATGATTGGGTATTGGATGGTTGTCCCCAAGCGGTTGCTCGTACAGATGAATCCAGCTTGCAAATCATGTACACTGTAGAGATCTCTGATACGCCAGTCAAACTGTTTGATCACTCCCTGACAGATCAACTCTGAAGTATTTGGTCTCGTGATAAAAACGAAGTCATCACCGCCAATATGCCCGATGAAGTCATCGGGGTTTCCGCAATCGCGAATTTCATCTTTTAAGATGTCTGCTGTGAGCTTAATGGCAATGTCACCTTTTGCAAAACCGTAGGCGTCATTATATGCCTTGAAATTATCCAGATCCACATGGATTACGTTAAAGCTTTGTTTCTTTTCAATTCTTGAGTTGATTTCCGCTTGAATCTCAAGGTTCCCGGGCAAGCCTGTCAGTGGATTGGCTCCACGGTTCCGGTCAATTCTCCGCAAGGTATTTCTGACTCTGCTGAGCAATTCTCGATTGTTGAAAGGCTTTGTGATATAATCATCTGCGCCAAGCTCAAGCCCGATGAGTTTGTCCTCCTGATTGTCCTGTGAAGTCAGCATGATGATGGGCATCAGGTTATTACTTTCTGAATCTCTCAATATGCTGCAGACTTGAAAACCGTCCATGTCGGGCATCACAACATCGAGAAGCACCAAATCAGGTTTTTCTTCTCTTACCATTTTGAGACCCAAGTCTCCCCTATTCGCATGAAGCACGTTATATCCGGCTTCTTCCAGGATATTTTTGACCAACCGAGCGAAGAAATCGCTGTCGTCTATCAGGAGTATTTTCTTTCGAAACAATACCAATCACCTCGTGCATATTTGCATTCATTATATCACGTTTTCTGCCCTGCGCAAATCAATATGTTCCTGATTTTCCCATTTCGATCCTTTTCTTGATACAAAATTACGCAGAAAAGAAAAAAGCCGTTTGTGAGACTGAATCATCTCCATAACGGCTAGCTAAAGATATTTATTTTACCTGCATTAAAGCACCGTAACGTTATACTCCCTCATCCAATAATCAATCTGGATCAGATATGCCAGCAACTGAGGGGCATTCATCAGCTGTCCAAACCATGGGATATTTGAATTCCTGTCTATTGTCAGGATCATCTCACGAACCGCTTGCCTGTCAATAAAGGGATGAATCGGAGAATGGGGATCCCGAATGATGGAAAGCGTCATTTTTTTTATTGCCTCCAGATAAGATGGGTTGTGGGTCTTTGGATACGGGCTCTTCTTTCTCCAAAGCACATCCTCAGGCAAAAGGCCTGTCAAAGCCTGCCTAAGAAGCCCCTTTTCCCTCTCCCGATAGAACTTCATTTCCCATGGGATATTCCAGGCGTATTCCACGATTCGATGATCACAGAATGGCACTCTAAGCTCCAAACCCGAGGCCATGCTCATTCTATCCTTGCGATCCAGCAGCGTAGGCATCCAACGGGTAAGGTTCATGTAGAATAATTCCCTCATTCGATTCTCTTTCTCGCTGTCAGACTCAAACCTCGGAACCTCATCAATGGCTTCCTCATATCTCATAGAAACATAGTTTTCCGGTTTGATACCGTCCAGAAGTTCTTGCGAATAGAGCTTCATTCTGGATTCCAGCTGCTGTGTCCAGGGGAATCTTCCGGGAATCCCTGCTGTGTTCCTATAAAACCATGGATACCCGCCAAAGACTTCGTCGGCGCATTCCCCAGAAAGCCCTACTGTAGCAAACTGCTTGATCCATCGGCTGAAAAGCAGCAGGGAGGAATCCACGTCTGCCATTCCGGGCAGATCCCTTGCCTTCACAGCCGGATAAAGGGCTTCTGCCAATTCTGGCGTATCAATCACACAGATGGAGTGTTTTGTGCCGAGATACTCCGATACTCTGGTAACCCATGGTGCATCTGCATTTGGTTGAAATTCACTGGCCTGAAAATAAATTTCGTTGTCAAGATAGTCGATGGAATAGGAGTGGATGGGATCTCTTCCCTCCGCTTTATAGACCTCAGATGCCACCGAAGTAATGGCACTGGAATCCAGTCCGCCGGATAGTAGTGTACATAGCGGCACATCCGATACAAGCTGTCTTTTGATGGAATCATAAACAAGCTCCCTGACCCTCTTTACAGTTCCTTCAAAATTTTCTTCATGTGAGTGGCTTTTTAATGTCCAGTAGGGTTTGCTTTTCACACTCCCCTTTTTCACCGTCATACAATAACCCGGTTTTAATTCTGATATTCCTGCAAACACGCCATTTCCCGGCGTTCGGGCAGGACCGATAGCAAAAACCTCTGCAAGCCCTTCTCGGTCGAGTCTGGGTGAGACCTCCTGGTGAGCAAGAATTGCCTTGATCTCTGAAGCAAAAATAAACAAATCATTTTTCTGATAATAGAAAAGCGGTTTTACACCTATCCTATCCCTTGCAAGAAACAGCTGCTTACTTTCATCATCCCAGATTGCAAAGGCATAAATCCCATTCAACCTTTGTAAGCACTCCTCACCCCACTCTAGATAGGCAGTCAGCAGTACCTCGGTATCAGACCAGCCTTCAAATGTCCATCCTTTTGCCGTCAAGTCATGGCGAAGATCCTCGGTATTATACAATTCTCCATTATAGATCAGTACATGGTTCTGATTGCCCTTATTTCTTAGCATTGGCTGGCGTCCGCCCTCCGGATCCACAACCACCAGCCTTCGATGCCCCAAAGCGGCTTCCTCATTGAGCCAATACCCCGAGTCATCTGGCCCACGGCTGGTCAGTTTGTCCGCCATTGATTTTAATATGTCTGCTCGGTTTTTCAGGCAGACTCCTGAAAAGTCCGTCCATCCGACAATTCCACACATAAGTACACCTCCAAACACTAAGAAAACACTGATCGAATTAACCAATGGAATCGTCAGCGTTCCCATAGATGCATTATATGTAATTTGACCGGAAGGTGTTCTTTTTATCACTTCTAATTTTTCTCTGAATATGATGATAGTGGCTGCCAGACATCCTCTGAATGCTTACGTTCCAAAGGATCAACGCAGCACTGTATCATTTTTTATGAGGTGATGAAATGCACTATAAAATGTTTGATCAACCAATGCTCTGCCCTCTGAATCCCGGCTCGATCTGCCCGCTGACACTGGATCACAGCAGATTTTCCAGGGAAGTATCAGAGGCAGCTCTGAAGTCTTCTGAAAACCAAAAAATATCAGAAACAAAGCTGATATCATTGGAAAACAGAGACGCATCGGATAGAATGCAGAGTACTTTGGAAAGAAACATACAGATGAATCAAATGCCCGATAATATTAATCGCATGATGCGAACCATCGACAGAGATTTGACAGGGTATTACACACAGCTTCAGGGCTACGGTATACAGAGGTCAATTGCTCAGTGGCTATTTATCAGCGTAATTACTTATGTTCTTAGGAATGCCGGAAATTACAAGGGTACAAACGATCAGAAGGCTGCCAAGATGCTGGCAGATCTGAAAAAAGACAATGCCATGATATTCAATATGCTAAAAGGCTATGGCCTCCCTCAAACTGTGATGGATCAGGCATTGATTGCATTGATTGTTCTTGTTTTGAACAATCTTAATATCCCAGAGCCGTCACCAGGACCAGGGCCGAGACCAGGACCGGGACCAGGGCCGAGACCAGGACCGGGACCGAGACCAGGACCTCAGCCGGGACGGAATTGGAGCAGTTGGGAGGATCTTGGCGGGATCCTGACCTCTTCCCCCGCCGTCTCCTCATCACAGGCAAACCGACTTGATGTGTTCGGAAGAGGACAAAATTATTCATTGTGGCATAAGTGGTGGGACGGCCGCCGCTGGAGCGACTGGGAGGATCTTGGGGGAGTACTCGCATCTTCTCCCGGTGCAGTCTCCCGGGGGCCCAATGGCACCGATGTCTTTACCGTGGGTCAAAATCGAGCGCTGTGGCATAAATGGTGGGATGGCCGCCGCTGGAGTGATTGGGAAGATTTAGGCGGTATTTTAATGACTGCCCCTGCCGCAGCATCCTGGGGGCCTAATCGGATTGATGTCTTCAGTACTGGGGAGAACCAGGCTCTATGGCACAAGTGGTGGGACGGATCCCGCTGGAGCAACTGGGAGGATTTAGGCGGCATCATTACCTCGCCTCCTGCTGCCGTATCCTGGGGGCCCAATCGGATTGATGTATTTGGTCGAGGTCAAAACCGTTCTCTCTGGCACAAATGGTGGGACGGAATGCGCTGGAGTGAATGGGAGGATCTTGGAGGCGAACCAATTACTTCGGGTCCCGCCGCCGCATCGACAGGTCAAAATCGTCTTGAAGTTTTTGCAAGAGGTACCCAAAATCAATTGCTCTATCGGAACTGGAACGGAAGCAGATGGAGCTCCTGGCAGTCACTGGGCGGTATGATCACATCTGATCCCGCTGCAGTATCTTGGGGCGGAACGCGCCTTGATGTGTTTGCCCGTGGCCAGAATAACCACCTCTGGCATCTGTGGAGAGATTAAATTAGAAGAAAAGCATTCCCGTGTGACAATGCCCCCAGCAGCATGCTGGGGGCATCTACTAAAGTATAAAATTCGCCAGCTCCCTCACACCCTTTTGTATTTCCTCTGGAGTTAAGTGCCCATATCCCAGCAAGAGCTTATTCTCGTGCTTGCCCTTTACAATTGCATGATTCTCCGCTGGCGTAACAAGAATGCCTCCTTCCCTGCAGCGATCATAAAAATTATGATCAAAATGCTTGTTTGGGAATTCGGCAGTTAAATGAAGTCCTGTTTGATCACCCCAAACCCTGCATTCATCAGAGAATGCCTCCTGTAATGCCGCAGCAATAGCCTTTCTTCTTTCACCATAAGTACGACGCATCTTCTTAACATGTCTGTCCAGCCTTCTTGTTCTCAGAAATTTCGCAAGTGCTGCTTGTTCAAGGATCGGATTTTGCACATCGATATGGGTTCTTAACCTCTTCCAATCGCTTTGCAGAGCCTCCGGCACGATCGCATATCCGACTCTTAACGCCGGAAAAGCCAGCTTACTGAAAGTCCCAATGTAAATCACCCTGTCGGGAGCCATGGCATGCATAGGAGCAATGGGTTCGCCACTGTACCGAAATTCGCTATCGTAATCGTCCTCAATCACGTATGCATTCTGTGCATCAGCATAGCGGATTAAAGCAGCTCTGCGGACAGCCGGCAGAATCCCACCCATCGGAAATTGATGAGATGGCGTAACATAAATACCTCTGATTTGAGCCCCTAAGGGCAGAAGCTCTGTTCTCATTCCCTGTTCATCAACAGGGATCGGATGGAGACGACAGCCTCTGTTTTGGAATGCTCGCCGCATTCCGGAATGGCAGGGATCTTCTGTCAGGATTTCACCGCCGTCACCGCTAAGAAGTGCTGCTGCCAGATGGAGGCCAAAGGTTGCACCGGAGGTGATGAAAATATCATCCGGTTTAACGGACATACCTCGGGCTCGGTAAAGCCACGCAGCCAGCTCTACGCGCAGTTCGTAAAGACCTTGCGGCCCAGTATATCCCAAATCTGCTCCTCCAAGGTCTGCTGCAGCCTGGTGTACCATCTGCTGCCACGAATAACAGGGAAATAGTCTCAGATCCGGCTGGCCGGTTCGAAAGTCTGCCAGAGTTGGTCTCGCAGGCACTGCTTCTGATGCTCCGGAATGTGTGGCGAGTGTCTGGTTCTGTCTCTGATTCCTTTTGATCCCTTCCGCTACCCGTGTAGCTGTACCACACCTGCTGATCACATACCCCTCAGCAATCAGCATATCATATGCTTCACAAACGGTATTTCTAGAAAGATCCAAAGCGCTTGCAAGTTCTCTTGTGGAGGGAAGGAGATCTCCCTGGTCAAGCTCTCCTCTCTCAATTCGTTCTTTTATTGCCTGATATAGCTGTCTCTTCAGCGTCAATTCCTTCTTTTTCTCCAGCTTAATTCCCAGCATCTCATCCTATCCTCCCTTATTCTATTCTAATATTTCTGCGAATATTGGCTCTCTTAAAATTATGTTGATCCGGCTCTTTTACCATACCGGTTGATTTAGTATGATTCTATCATACTTCAAAAAACTAAGAAAGGCTGATGATTGTGTTTTCCTGACAAAGGAAACACATCCATCAGCAACTCCATAATGATCGGAGAACGAATATGAAACAACTCACTGGCCCCATTTGCTTATTTCTTGCTTTTACTCTGGCAGGAACGGGAGTTTTGTCCGCAAGATACCTTTCAGGAAAACTAGGCATCTTCACGATCACAACAGTAAGTCTTTTTTTCGCACTGCTTTTTTTACTACCTTTCTGCTTAAAAGCCCTCCCTGGCTCTCTATCAGGTTTATCCAAACGAGAAAAGGTGCAGCTCTTTGCCCAATCTTTTTTCGGTATGTTTCTCTTCCGATTATTCCTTCTTCTTGGTTTGCTTCATACCAGTGCCGGAGAAGCAGGACTTCTCACAGGAGCTACACCGGCAATCACCGCCATTCTTGCTGCAGTTTTTTTAAAGGAGCGCATTAACAGACAGAAAGCTACAGGTATCTTGTCTACCGTTGCAGGAATTCTTCTGATTCAGGGGCTGACAGCCGGAGCGGATTTCAATAAGGCGCATTTTTTGGGGAACATTCTTGTGCTCTGTGCTGCATGCTGCGAATCGATCTTCAATATCCTCTCACGCAGCTTTGTTAAAAAAACAGTTACAGCAGACGGTACCAGACTTACTCCCTTGGTTCAAACCGCTGTGGTATCCACCATTACTATGGCTCTTTGCCTCATTCCTTCTGCGCTTGAGAACCCCGTTGCAAGACTGTCCATACTAACACATTCCGATTGGTTTGCCCTGATGTGGTATGGAGTTTTCGTCACCGTTCTCGCATTTATCTGCTGGTATGCAGGAATCCGCCGATGCAGCGCCATTACAGCCGCTGCTTTTTCTGGGATGATGCCTTTCACCTCTCTTTTGCTATCTGTTCTCCTTTTAGGAGAACAGGCAGGCTTCCGCCAGTGGTCCGGCGGTTTTCTTGTCATTATTGGTATTGTAATTATCGCTCTAAAAGAGCGGCTATAAATTAATACTCTTGAAAGATTGGGTATACTAATAGCTTAACAGACTTAAACTTAGCTTTTAAGATTGGAGCGGATATGGATTTTATTATATATGATTTGGAATTCAATCAGGATTTTTCACCGGCAAAAGCTCATAGAGAACGAGACAAAGGCTGCGGGAGTAAAAGTGGCAGCAGTAGTGTTAGCGGCAGTGGAAACGGAAGAGGGAATGAGATCAGGCCTTGTTTTGAAATCATTCAAATTGGAGCAGTCAAGCTGGATGAGCGTCTGAACCGTACAGCAGAACTGAACCGGTATGTGAAGCCATCGATCTACCCGGAAGTGAGCCCCTTTATCACCGAGCTCACAGGCATTACAACAGAACATCTTTCAACCGAGGCTTACTTTCCTGACATTTATCAGGAATTCATCGGCTTTAGTTCATCAGAAACCCCCGTCCTGTGTGTGTGGGGTATGGCCGACCTAAAGGAATTCTACCGCAATATCGAATTTCATGGTTTGGATAAAAAACAGATGCCTCGAAACTACATGAACCTCCAGCTTTATGTATCGCAGCATTTTGGTCTGCCCAAAGGACGTTCCTTAAAATTGAGCACAGCGGCTGAATTGCTTAAGATACCATTGATCCATCCCTTCCACAACGCATTTTATGATGCTTATTACACTGCAGAAATATTGAGGAAAATATACGATTCATCGATTCAACCAGCAATTTATGACCCAGACGATAAACCGACACACCAAAGAGCACCCAAAAAGATTATTGATTTCGCCAAGCTGATTGATCAATTTGAAAAAATGTACGACCGAAGCCTGACGGAACAAGAACGACAGATGATCCTTCTTGCCTATAAGATGGGGAAAACACGGCAGTTCATGAAATAGAGAACAGCGGTAGCGGCAATAAAATTATCATTTGATAACCTTTTATAACTCTTTAGCCGATACGGATGTGCTTTCTATCCGATGCTCCTGAAAGTTGCTCCAAATCGACCAGAAGACGACGGCTCCAATAACCACAGCTCCGCCTACCAGAGCATAAAATCCAGGAGCTTCCCCATCGAACAGGAATACCCATACCGGATTCAGCAGTGGCTCGACGGCACTGATCAGGGAACATGCCAGCGGAGAGCATTTTCTTATGGCAAGACCATATAGGATATAGGGGATACCAAGTTGAAAGATCCCCATTGCAAGTATGACCGCGAGATTGACCATCGTGAAAGGTGTCTCATAAAAGAAGAGAAATGGGATTCCTATCACAGCAGTAATGAGGTGGCCCAGCAAAATCCCACTCCCCCGTTCGTCGCCATCGGCCCTGCCGGTGATCACAAACATAAAAGCAAAGGAAATACCGGCAGCAATGCCCATTAGGTTTCCCAGAAGATAACCTCCTGATAGTTGATCGAGAAAAAATAGAGAAATTCCCACCGAAGTAACTGCAACGGCCAAGATATCCCCTCTTCGAAATCTCTGATGAAACAGCAGTGCTGATATGATCAGGATAAAAATCGGAGCCGAGTACTGCAGGACAATGGCATTTGCTGAGGTGGTCAGTTTATTTGCCGCGATAAAAAAGAGAAAGGTACCCGAAAGAGCGACGCCGCCAAATACGGAAGACCTGTTTACTACGAAATGAATTCCCTCATATCTCATGTATATCATATAAATTGCTGCAGAGATTAAACTTCTTGTCCCTGCGATGACCATGGGATTCCATGGAAGAAACTTGATGAGAATTCCAGCGGTACTCCAAAGTATCGCGCAGGTTACCATGAAGATTACGGCTGTATTCTTAGTATAGGAAAATTTGTCGTTCATTGCTACCCTTCTTTGCTGTTGAATTATTTCGTGCAAACCGTTGCGACCGTTTGCTTCACACCGATACAATAAATGCATAGATACAAAGCCCAAGGGGTTTGTTTCAGATGCGCATTTATTATATCATCCGTACAAACCGTTGCTCCGGTTTGCTTCACACCGATACAATAAATGCATAGATACAAAGCCCAAGGGGTTTGTTTCAGATGCGCATTTATTATAACATAGTGCCCCAACATTTGATATCAGGCAAAGAAAGATATTTCCCAATTGTATGCAGACCCAATTGTTTATTCAACAAAAAACAGACGCCCGGGAAGAATTCCAAGGCATCTGCTCTTTTCCGTTCATTTTTTTACTAGAATACAGTCCAGTTTAAGAAAGTAACGCGCGGTCGTTTGCAAAGACTTCGCCGCTGGCCTGGCCAAACCGCCTCAGCAGATCTTCTACCGTCAATCGCTGCTTTTCCTCGCCTTTGATATCCAGTATGATCCGGCCTTCATGCATCATGATCAGCCGGTTTCCATACTGAATAGCATTCAGCATATTGTGGGTAACCATCAAGGTGGTTAAATTCCCCTCCCTGATGTAATGATCACTGAGCTTTAGAACCTTTTCCGCAGTTTTGGGATCCAAAGCAGCAGTATGCTCATCCAGCAGAAGAATTTTGGGTCTTACCAGCGTTGCCATCAGAAGTGTCAATGCTTGCCGTTGTCCGCCGGACAACAGTCCCACCTTGGCACTCAGCCGGTTTTCCAGCCCCAGATCCAATTGTCTCAAAGACTCCTTATACTGCTCTCTCTCCTTGTGGCTGATTCCCCACTTCAGGTTTCTGTTCTGGCCGCGCCGAAAAGCCAGAGCGAGGTTTTCCTCGATTCCCATGTTGGCTGCGGTTCCCATCATCGGGTCCTGAAATACTCGTCCGATAGAACCGGCTCTTCGATGCTCGGAAAGCTTCGTCACATCACTGCCGTCAATGATGATGGAACCTTGGTCGATGGTGTGGACTCCTGCCACACAGTTGAGAAGGGTTGATTTCCCGGCTCCGTTTCCTCCGATAAGCGTTACAAAATCTCCTTCTTCAAGGGTAAGATTGACTCCCGTCAAGGCCTGTTTCTCATTGATCGTACCCGGATTAAACTTCTTACATACATCTTTTAAAATCAGCACCTTACATCCCCCCCTTCATAGATTTCTTAAGCGGCACCAAATAAGTTTTTAGAACCGGAAGGGAAAGTGCAAAGGCTACAGTAATGGCAGTAAACATTCTCAGATCATTGGCCGGCATGCCCATTTGCAGCACAACAGCAATAATAATCCGGTAGGTCAGTGCTCCCAAAGCTAATGCAATCAAACGGCTGAAGAAATTTTTCTTTCCGAAAAGCACTTCACCAATGATCACAGATGCAAGACCAATGACGATGGATCCGATTCCCATTTGGATGTCGGCAAAGCCCTGGCTCTGGGCAATAAGCGCGCCGCTGAGAGCTACAAGTCCATTGCTGACAATGAGTCCTAGTATAATCATATGATTGGTGTTGATTCCCTGGGCTCTGGCCATTTGGGAATTGTTTCCCGTAGCTCTGATTCCGCAGCCGATTTCTGTTCCGAAAAACCAGTAGAGAATACCAATGACGCCAAGAACACAAAGTAAACCAAAGAGAATGACTGCTCCTGTTTTGCCTAGGCCCATGGCTTCAAATTTGGAGTAAACAGTCTCCATCCGAAGTAGTGATATATTGGCTTTTCCCATGATACGCAGGTTGACTGAGTACAGTGCAATCATTGTCAGAATCCCAGAAAGCAGAGCGGGAATTTTAAGTTTTGTATGCAGCAGCCCCGTTATCAGCCCTGCCACCATACCCCCAAGGACTGCCAAAGCACAAGCTGCAAAGGGGTTCATCCCATGATAGATGGAAGTTGCCGCGATGGCAGCTCCCATGGTAATACTTCCTTCCACCGACAGATCGGCAATATCCAGAATTCTGTAAGTAATGTATACGCCGATTGTCATGATTGCCCACAATAAGCCCAATGATATGGCACTCAATAGTATTTGCAACATTATTATTTCCTCGCTCCTATAGATTCTGACTGTTATTCATACGAAACTAAGTATCCACAGAATAACTTCCTTTAATTGCTTATTCTTTATTGATAACGTATTCCTGCAGATCCTCTGGGATCGTTAGTCCGATTTCTTCAGCAACTGCTCCGTTAATTGCAAAATCAAATTTAGTAGATGCTTCAATTGGCATAGAAGCCGGTTCCGCTTCTCCTTTGAGTATTTTTACGCCCATCAGGCCAGTTTGATATCCCAGATCGTAATAGTTGATTCCCAGAGTTGCAAGTCCGCCGTTGTCTACCATTCCGGATTCACCGCAGATAACAGGTGTTTTGGATGCAGAGGTAACGCCGTATACTACCGGCATAGCAGTAGCAAAGGTGTTGTCAGTCGGAATATAGATTGCATCACACTTACCCACAATGGACTGAGTTGCCTGCTGTACATCATTGGAGTTGGTAACGGTTACTTCAACGTAATTCAGACCAAGCTTTTCGATGGCTTCTTTTGCAACTCCTGCTTGCAGGATGGAATTGTCTTCACTCGAGGTGTAGAGTACACCTACCGTCTTCGCGTCGGGTACCAATTTGACAAGCAAGTCAATCTGTTCCTTGATGGGGTTCATATCTGTTGTGCCGGTTACATTTCCTCCGGGAGCTTCATTGGAATCTACAAGTCTTGCTACAACATAGTCAGTTACAGCCGTCCCCAGGATAGGAATTTCGGTGGTTTTACCAGCAACAGCCTGCGTTGCTGGCGTTGCAATAGCAAGAACCAGATTTTCCTTTTCGCTTACGAAGCGGTCGCTGATTGTAGAAAGGTTGCTCTGATCGCCTTGCGCATTCTGAAGATCGATGACGATATTATCCCCGTCAACATATCCATTGTCAGCAAGCGCAGCCACAAAGCCTTCCCGCGCTGCATCGAGCGCAACGTGGTCCATGTATTGTACAATACCTACCTTAAGAACTTCTGTTTCTCCGCCGCTCTGAGATTCTTTTTCACCGGAACCACCGCAGCCTGTTCCCACGATAGCGATCAACAGGGACAGCATTAACATCAAAATTAATCTTCCATTCTTCTTCATATTGAACTCCTCCATATATTTATTTGACACTTCATCGTTTCGCCGTCAGAATAGCCTGTCGGCCTTTCATATATTTCAATTCACCTGGCCAGGTTTTATTGAAGTCAGTTAAGAATCTTCCCGGACATTGATGCGTTTTTTTCGCCCGCCGAGTCAGAAATCAGTGACAAGGGAATAAAAAAACGCCCCTGTTATCTCTAACAGGGGCGAATATGATTCGCGGTACCACCTTGTTTTTGTTGTTCAAAAAACAACCTCAGTAAGCGACAGCCATCGCTTCTCCATGATAACGGTTGGATTCCGTCACAGCCTACAGGGCGTTTGCCTTTGAGTGTGCAGCTCTCAGGATGAATTCGCGGTACCTGTTTCCTGCTTTCTTCCACCAAACGAAAGCTCTCTGTAAGGATAGGAATCACCGTTACTGGTTCCTGGTCATTGCTTTTGATATATTGGTATCATTATATTAACCATACGCTTATTTGTCAATAAAAAAAATATCCCAATAAATCCCAAAACCCCGCTTACTTCTCGTAGGTATATCGTTCCTGATAATGGGTGTGCAGCAGTTTGTGAGACTTATGACCGCATGGCTCACTCAGATAATCGGAATATAGCTTCTGAATTTCTGTGTTCATATGGGATTTTCTTACAGGCAGCCTTGCATCTTCTGCATAAAGCACCGCTGACCTCAGCGCTTTTGAATCCAGTTCCATCCGCTTTCTAGCCGATATATGGGGCTGACCTCCTCCATTGATACAGCCTCCCGGACAACCCATGATTTCAATGAAGTGATAGTTTTTCTCACCGGATCTTATGGACTCCAGCAGCTTCGCCGCATTGGCGGTCCCATGTGCGATTGCAAGCTTAATTTCCGTATCACGCCCTTCGATGGGTAGTGTGACACTCGCTTCCCGGATGCCTTCCAGTCCGCGGCATTCTTTGTATTCTATATCGTCCAGATCCTCCCCTGTCAAAATGTCGGCAACGGTTCTGAGTGCTGCTTCCATAACGCCTCCTGAGGCTCCAAAGATCACTCCCGCACCGGTATATTCTCCTATCACGCTATCGGTTGCTTCGTCATGAAGTGACAGAAAGTCTATCCCAGCTTGCTTGATCATTCTTGCCAGTTCTCTCGTTGTTAAAGAAAAATCAACATCCCTGATTCCATCAACCTCCATTTCAGGTCGATTTGCTTCCGTCTTCTTGGAAGTACACGGCATGATGGATACACTGACCAACTTCTTTGGATCAATTTGAAACGTTTCAGCATAGTAGGACTTGACCACAGCTCCAAACATCTGCTGTGGAGATTTGCATGTGGATAGATTTTCTAAAAAATCAGGATAATTTAATTCACAATATCTGATCCATCCCGGTGAACAGGATGTGATCATGGGAAGAACGCCTCCCTTTGTGACGCGCTGAAGCAGCTCTGTCCCCTCCTCCATAATCGTCAGATCAGCAGAAAAGTTGGTATCAAATACCTTGTCAAATCCGATTTGTTTCAGTGCCGCAACCATTTTACCGGTAACGGCAGTACCGATTGCGATACCAAATTCTTCTCCGAGCGCCGCTCTGACCGCTGGTGCCGTCTGTACGACGACAAATTTTTCAGGATCATCAATTGCTTCCCAGACCTGATCGATATTGGATTTTTCCTTTAGTGCCGCAACAGGACATGAGACGATGCACTGCCCGCAATAGATGCAGTCAATATCTCTCATTCCATATTCAAATGCAGGAGCAACTCTGGTATTAAAGCCCCTTCCCGTATAATCCAAAACACCAATTCCCTGTACGTTTTTGCAGGTGCTGATGCATCTTCCGCAGAGAATACATTTGCCAGAGTCACGAACGATAGAATAGGAGGAATCGTCGATATGACGCTCTCTCACCGCGCCGTCATATGGAACCTGATCCACGCCAAATTCTTCGCAAAGTTTGTTCAATTCACAGTTGCCGTTCCGTACGCAGGTCAGACAATCTCTGTCATGATTTGCCAGGATCAATTCCAGATTTTTTCTAACTGCCTTTCTTACCTTTCCAGTACTGGTTCTGATATTCATGCCTTCTTGAACCTGCAGAACACAGGCCGCGGGAAGATTTCTCATCGGCACGCCGTTTACTTCTGCTTCCACCACGCAAACTCTACATGCAGCAGGATCATTCACACCCTTGAGATAGCAGAGAGACGGTATTTTAATTCCCGCTCTTTGCGCGGCAAGCAGCACGGTATCATCCGGTTGTGCCTCTACCACAATTCCGTTGATGGTAACTTTTATTGAATTCGTCATTGTGTCAACCCTCCTACAGTTTCACGATGGCTTTGACCGGACAGAAGTCCACGCAAGCTCCGCACTTAATACATTTTTCGGTATCAATTCTATGATGTTTCTTTACCTCACCGAAAATCGCTCCGGTAGGACATTTTTTCATACAGAGGGTACAGCCTTTACACCCCTCTGTGATTGTGTAGGATAAAAGTCCGCTGCATACGCCCGCAGGGCATTTCTTATCCAGAACATGGGATTGATACTCATCATTAAAATGTTTCATTGTTGATAAAACCGGATTTGGTGCGGTTTGCCCCAGCGCGCATAATGATGTGTTTTTCAAATGTTCTCCAAGATCCTGCAGCTCAGCCAGGTCACTAGAAGAACCTTTCCCCTCAATGATCTTTCCGAGAATTTCGTACATTCTCTTGGTTCCTTCTCTGCAAGGCGTACATTTTCCGCAGGATTCATCCACGGTAAACTCAAGAAAAAACCTTGCAATATCAACCATACAATTATCTTCGTCCATCACGATCATCCCGCCGGAACCCATCATTGAACCGATGGCTACCAGGTTGTCAAAATCAATGGGGGTATCCAGATTGACCGAAGTAATACATCCTCCGGAGGGCCCTCCTGTCTGAACTGCCTTAAAGCCCTTTCCACCAGGACAGCCATTTCCAATATCGAAGATCACCTCCCGAAGTGTAATTCCCATAGGAACCTCAACCAGACCGGTATTGTTAATCTTTCCGCCCAGAGCAAAGACCTTGGTTCCCGGTGATTTTTCTGTTCCATAGCCTTTAAACCAATCCGCTCCCTTTCGTATGATCTGAGGAATATTTGCCAGCGTCTCAACATTGTTGATGCAGGTAGGCTTGCCCCATAAGCCCTTATTGGCAGGGAAAGGCGGCTTATTCCTGGACATCCCCCTCTTACCTTCAATCGAAGCAATCAGAGCAGTCTCTTCTCCGCAGACAAATGCGCCGGCCCCCAGTCTGATCTCTATATCAAAGTCAAAGCCGCTGTCAAAGATATTTGTCCCTAAAAATCCTGTTTCTTTTGCCTGCTGTATTGCAAGCCTAAGTCTCTGTACCGCAACGGGATACTCGGCCCTAACGTAAATAAATCCCTTGGTTGCTCCAATTGCATAGCCTCCTATGGCCATGGCCTCAAGCACCGCATGAGGATCTCCTTCCAGAACGCTTCTATCCATAAAAGCGCCCGGATCTCCTTCATCCGCATTGCAGATAATGTACTTCTGATCGGCCTGGTTCGGTGCCGCAAAGCTCCACTTCAGCCCTGTGGAAAATCCAGCACCGCCTCTTCCTCTGAGTCCCGAAGCCTTCACTACATCAATGACCTCATTCGGCGACATCTCCGTCAGTACTCTGTACAGCGCCTGATACCCATCCATCGCAACGTAATCCTGGATATCCTCGGGATTGATGCTTCCGCAGTTCTGTAAAACCACTCTGACCTGTTTCTTGTAAAACGAACTGTCATTAAGGTTTTTCGGCGCACCGTCTTCACCGCCGTCAACAGTGTACTCAGCAATTGGTCTCCCGTTCTGCAAGTGCTCGGAAACGATGGAGTTTGCAATGCGATCATCCACGTGTATGTAAGAAACCTTTTCTTTGCCGTGCTCAAATACTTCTACAATCGGTTCATAGGTGCACATGCCAATGCACCCGACAGGTACGATCTGAACATTTTTTAATCCCCTAGCTGCAGTCTCTCTTTGCAGGGTTTCCATGATCTGTTTTGCACCAGCCGAAATTCCGCAGGTACCCATACCGACGACGACGCGATACCCTTCTTCCGGCTGATAATGGTTCAAGGCTTCTTCCTTGATGTCATTTAATGAATGCATCTCCGTCCTCCCTATGCTCTGTATTTTTCTAAAATTTCGGGAATCGCGTCAACATTCAATAGGTTTGCATACACATCCTCGTCGATCATCATGACAGGGGAAAGTCCGCAGCACCCAATGCAGCGTGCAGCATCAAGGGTGAAATAGCCGTCCGTTGTAGTTCCCCCGACCTTGATATCAAGCGCATCCGCAACTTTGTCTACGATCTTCTGTGCTCCCTTGACATAGCAGGCTGTTCCAAGACAGACAGATATCTGGTGTTTTCCTTTCGGAGATGTGGAAAATTGACTGTAAAATGTGGAGATTCCAAATAGTTCGGAAATAGGAATTCGCGTATTGTCCGCAATAAACTTGTGCACATCCAGCGGCAGGTAGCCGAAAATACGCTGTGCTTCCTGGAGGATCTGCATTGCCATACCATCAGTCTCCGTCAAAGCTTCGAGGTAGGATTTTAATTCAAGGTATCTTTCATCTTTCATTTTGTCGCAATGACAACTTCTCTGATTCATCTTCTCTTCTCCTTTTATATTGTTAAACTGTTTTGTGTCTATAGATTGAATTGAAATTAGTACTAGATAATACTTTGTAATACGATTCGTTAAAAGTTTCTCCAGCTTGTTAAAAGATAAATTGCATCGTTAAAAAGTTAATTGCATCGTTAATTTATTAATTTCTTCGTTAAAAAGTTAATTGCATTGTTAATTAGTAAACAATGCAATTTTTTCCATTTTATGGCTTATTTAGTTAAAAAAAAATTATATTACCGGCCTGGTAACTACAAGATTAAAGTAAGTATTTTCACAACATTCTCACAACATTCTCACAACATTCTCATGATAGCACATAACAAAATTTTCTACAATAACTTCCATAAAATATTTTTTACTAGGCAGTTACCCATTCCAAGATGATCTCAGAATGTATCTGGTGTATAACAGCAGGAGCTTTTAGGTATTATTATAGCTGCTCTTTAAATTAACCTTTCTGTAATGAGTTTTAAGTATTTTGTAAATTATTTTATTATGAAATTTGATATTGTAAGATACAGGAACGGCTATCATAAGAAAATAGTCGAAAACAGAGCACACCAGAAATATAAATTTAAACAACAGAAACGACATGAAAAAAGAAGGGTATGGATGAAACAAAATGAATGAACAGAAAAGTAAAATCACGGCGAACATTATCATTGCCGTCATTGCCGCAGCCGCCATCGTTGCCGCTTCACTGATCCTTGCAAATGGAGTTGAAAAGGTGAAAGGCGGAGGCAACCGTATCATTGTTACCGGATCGGCCAAACAGCAGATCACTTCCGACCTGATCGTCTGGACCGGAAACTTCTCCGCGAAATCTCCGTCACTGCAGGAGGCATACGGAATTCTAGAAACAGACAAGAGTAAGGTTCATAATTATCTCATCAGCCAGGGTGTACCAGAGGATGCTATCGTATTTTCATCCATTAACACCACCACCAATTACATGATCCTTCCTAACGGTATGTATTCCAGCGATATTGATTATTATGAGCTGAATCAGACCGTTACCATAAGCTCAGGAGAAATCGAGAAAATCACTGACATCTCCAGGAAGGTTACGGAGCTCATCAATGAGGGGATTCAATTCCAGTCCAATCCGCCCCAGTACATGTACACGAAAATCGCTGATATGAAGGTAACCATGCTGGCTGAAGCTACGAAAGACGCTAAAAAGCGCGCGGAAATGATCGCAGAGAATGCAGGAAACAAGCTTGGAAGTCTGAAATACGCTGACATGGGTATCATTCAGATCACGCCGCTCTATTCCAATGAGGTTTCGGATTACGGAATGAATGACACCTATTCTCTGGAAAAGGAAATTACAGCGATCGTTCACTGTGAGTTCGAAATACAGTAGCACCAGCCGGGGATAACAAGTTTCCGTCTTTTCCGCTGTAGAAACGACCAAAGGCCCCCGCCCACTTCACAGAGCAGAGGACGGGAGCCTTTTACATTTCCTTTTATTATGAATGGTTAGAAGCTGTCGCTTATCATACCGGCTTTCTCCGGGTCAAGATGCAGCATCCATGGTGGGTCATTGTCTACAATAACTGGGATTTCAACGAAATTTACCTGCCCCCCTTTTGATGGAGGCTTTTGAAGCAGCGTTATCATTGCCATCGCTGTTTTCATATCCAGATCAGTTTCCATCCCCGAAGAAAGCATGCGGTAGACCGTTTCAGCCGGTAGGTTCAGTTCTCCTTTTTGTGCAAGTGCCGCTTCGAGAAATTCCTTCTGTACATTGATGCGCGCAAGATCCCCTTCCTTATAACCCTTTCTGAACCGCACCAGCATCTCGGCCTTCTTTCCGTCTAGGATCTGTTTTCCTGGCTGCAAATCAATATGCAGATTCTGCATTGGGTCGTCGTACACCATTTTCGTGGGGACGTCAAACTCCACCCCGCCAGCGGCATCCACCAGATCGCGGAAAACACCGGTATCAAATCTGACGTAATGATTGATTTCAATACCAAGAATCTCACCGAGTTTTTCCACTACTGCTTGCGGCGGATTGTTTGCTGCATATCCAGAGAGTTTGCCTGCGCCGTTCAGTTCTTCTCCCACAAGCAGATCTCTGGGAACGAAGGCGACGTTGATCCCCTCTCTGTCTGCGTCGTAACCCAGCAGCAGTATTGTATCCGGAAACTGTGAGCCTTCCGCATTACACAGAACCAGAACGTTGGCTTGATCCACTTTCATCCCTGTAGCCAACGAGATCGGATTTGATAAAAGGCCTACCGCGCAGAGGATCAGAACGGCCGCTGACAGCAAAACTGCTGCCCGTCCTGGCTTTTTATATGCTACGATATGTTTTACCCGTTCCTTCACATCGTTTGCATGGAAGGCCGGAACACTTCGTCTCCCTTGCCCGGATGCTGCCAAAGCCATATTGAGCAAGGTCACCGCATAATTCTCTTTTTCCCCGGCACTTAAAAACGTTACCACACCTTCATCGCATGACATCTCCATATCCTTGTCAAAGAACCGGAAGGCAAGCCACAAAACAGGATTGAACCAATGAATACATAAGACCAGAAAAGCCAATGGCTTCAAGAGATAGTCCCATCTTTTGATATGGTAAAACTCATGAAGAAGAATATGTTTAAGCCGTTCTTGGCCTTCTGGATCGTGATCCTTGCATATGGAAGCAGGCAACGCAACTTTGGGAGACAAAATTCCATACACAAAGGGGTTCTCCACCTTGTCAGACTCAAACACCCTTACAGTTCTTCCCAGTCGGACTAAGGATCTGCATTCCTCCGTCAGTTCCGATTTCTCAAAGAGCGTTGCAGTTGCCAGACTTCTGCATAATCTGATGTAGGAGATTCCGTTATATAGCATAAGGATCAAGATTCCGGCAATCCAAAGCACCATCAATGCAGTGAAGATAGAATCTATGGAAGTGGGAGCTGCGGCGTTTCCAATGGCACCCATGGCTCCTGCCCCTTCTGTCATTGTTTCTTTTATAGGAGAAGCCATCAGCTCCTGTGCTTGACTGCCTAGCAGCTCTGAATTGACTGTCCCTCTCAGAGGGATATCTTTCAGCACAGTCGTATAGGTATCCAGGCTTCTTTTCAGGTCGCCGAAGACGCTGAAAATAGAAGGGAACGAAAAAGGAAACACCATTCTATACAGGACAATCATCCATAGCCCATAGGAAAAGAGTTGCGGCATTACTCGTCCCAGACTTCCCCTGATGAACAGGACGATCAGAGCGGCAAAACCAGCGGTTATGCTCATATTCAACACTGTTAAGAACACATCCGCCATGTTACTCACCCTTCCCATTTTTGTTTTCGTCAATAATCTTTTTTAATTCCGCCGCTTCCTGCTCCGTCAGTGGCTTTCCCTTCAGGAATGTAGTCAGAAACATAGGCAGCGAACCTCCAAAGGACTTATCCAAGAGTTCCAGGCTCTCCTGTATCCCGATTTCCTCTTTCTCCACCAAATAAGTCACCACCGCGTTTTCGTTCTTCAGCAATCCCCTTTCACACAACTTCCTTAGGACTGTATATGTAGTGGACTTTTTCCAACCCAAAATTTCTGAGCACAACTGAGCCAGCTTCGTGGAATTCACCGGCGCATGCTTCCAGATCACTTCCATAAATTTGTACTCCGCTTCAAAAAGCTTATATCCGTACATTGTTCCCCCTCCTCATTTCTCTTGATGTGGCATTTTTGTAAAAAGAATAGGTTTATCGCGATAAACTTCAATATGAGTCTATCGCGATAAACCTATTCTGTCAAGGGATTTTTGATTTATTGTGTGTTGTCAGAGACCATCCTTTCCGCAGCAGCCTTGAGCACTTTTGCAGCAACAGCGCCTGCGACTTTACTTCCTGCTCCTCCGTTTTCAACGACAACCACAAAAGCAAGGGGGCAATCCTGGCGATCCATAAAGCCTGCGAACCAGGAATGAGGTGCCTTATCGCCTCCCACCTGCGCAGTACCCGATTTTGCGCATAACTCCAGCCCCTTATAGTTTTTTTCGCCGTATTCTTCAGTGACATTATTGCGCATCATCGCTTTAAGCGTATCCGCTGTCGCTTTGTTGAGAATCCGTTTCTTCTCCGGACCGAGATCTGGCAGAAGCTTCAGTATACCGCTGTTTTTATCGATCAGTCTGGGGCTCACACGAATGCCTTGATTCGCGATGGATCCCATATATGCCATAAAGGTCAGCGGATTTGCGGTATCATTATACTGTCCAATCCCTGCCCAAGCAAGGTCTCCCCCCTTTGCCCCCGCTGTATTGATCTTCCCTTTCGCTGCTTTGATTCCGTCTATCTCAAGATTCCCATTAAAGCCTGCTTTTTCTGCATAGTTTTGGAGCGTATCACCCCCAAGCTCCAGGGAGATTTCTGCAAATGCGATATTACAAGATACCGCAAGCGCTTGGGTTAACGTTACATCTCCATGAGGAGATGGGCAGGTCACTTTATCACCATCGATCAGCTTTTCACCCTCGCAATGAAAAACTCTGTTGCTGTAGTCCGGCAGCTTATCAATTGCAGCGGCTGCAGTAACCAGCTTAAAGACCGACCCCGGCGTATATGCAGCTGAAATCAGCCGATTGAGGTAGACACCTTCATATTTTTCAGGATTTGCTGCAACATCAGGATGATTTTCAGGATCAAAGGTTGGAGAACTGACCATACATAAAAGCTCACCCGTTTTATAATTGTACACACCGACGGTTCCTTTTCTGCCCTTCAATGCCTGATAGGCTTCGGCGCAAAGCTCCGCATCCAGCGTTAGCTTGAGGTTTGATCCAAAACTGCTATCGTTGAACCGATACGCTCCGTTCACCGGACCCCACCCGGATAGTTTATCTCCAAAAGCAACCTGAACACTGGTCGCCACATTCCCATAAGAATCTCCCGTGGTATGCATCAATGCTTTTCTGATGGTTTCACTGCTGTGAAAACGCTGCACGCCGTTCTCAGCTTTGTAAAGAATTTCGTCGTTCCGATCCCGAATTTCCCCTGTAGACAGGAGCTGTCCATTTTGAAACAAGTGCTTATTGGTTGGATACTGGGCCCATGTGCGGGCATCCTTTACGTACCGAAATGTGAACACTGTAAGTCCTAATAATAAGATCAGCACCAAAAGAAGAAGTCCGAAAGCACGTTTTGTAAGTATTTTCATCCTTCCGTGCCTCCCTTACCATGATTTTCATCTGAATCTGCAGCCTGTTTCGAAGTCTCTTCATCAAACCATCGTTCAAATTCATCCCGTTCATCGTATATGATCTGCGCCGTGCGTCCATAGAATCCCTTCTCAACGTTCTCGGCAACTGAATTCTCGTTATTATCTGTATCGTTGTAACCTTGGTCATCCTCAACGTGATTGTATCCATCATCATAACCTGCAGCGGCTGCTTCTTCACTGCTAAGATCTGGTCGAACCCTTTCATCCGCAGCCTTAATGAAGGAAAGCAGAGCCCAGCAGACCACCATGGAGGATCCTCCATTGGATACAAAGGGCAGCGTCACCCCGGTAAGGGGCAGTAAATCCAGTGAACCAAACACATTTAAAATCGTTTGTATGATAAAGATGGATGCCGCGCCGCAGGCTGAAATAGCATAGAAGGAAGATTTGCAATCTCTCATCAGATATAATGCCAGGAGTGCAAGAAACACCACGATCAGTACCACGATCATAGCGATTAAAAAGCCCCACTCTTCGCTGAGTATGCCAAACACCAAATCCGTATCCGAGGCCGCGACTCCCACCAGATATCCGTTGCCGCCCCCGAGTCCCACCAGTCCCCCACTGGCTGCTGCGATTAACGTTCTGGTCTGCTGAAACCCAATGGTGTCCACATAATCCCAAACGTGACCCCAGGCTTGAAATCTGGATGCAATATAGGGAAGAAAAGAAACAACAGCAAACGCGCCCAGCGCTGCTCCCGACGAGATCAGCGCAATGGTTCGGATATCTCCTGAACGCATAAAAGCTACCACCAGAAAGGTTACAAAAAATATGACGGAAGTTCCCAGATCACGCATTAGGATCAAAGCTCCAATACATGCTCCGGAAAAACCAATAAAAGCGGTCAGATTTCTCGTTGTCAGCAATTTATCCAAAGTAGCTGTCCCCGCGAGAACGAAGGCTACCTTTACAAATTCCATCGGTTGAATGGTGATAAAGCCCAGATTGATCCAGTTTCGCGCTCCGAATCTGGCTTCGCCCATGGTTAGGTTGAGTAAAATCAACACTATAGAGAATGCAACAAGGGCATATTTGAGCTTTCTTCCTTGGCCGGGATCTCTGATCAACATTTGGATTACACTATAAGAAGCCAGCCCTAAGAGGATGGCAGCCAGCTGCTTATAAAGCTGCTCCGGTGCTGCCGCCGCCACCACAAAGAGATTCATTCCGCAGAGGAAAAAAATCAATAGCTCCAGTTCCGTATATTTTCTTGTAAATTTTCGCAGCAGAAAAAAGTAGACACTTTCCGCAATGATGTAAAAGAAAAAGGTATAAGCCGCCTTTAATGCCCATTCACTGCCGATGGAAAGGCAAAGCTGAATACCGCCTAGTAATTGAAAGGCAAGAATCAGCAGCAGTGTTTTCCACGATGAGAATCCCTTCCCCAGCTTGAGAAGCGACTGAAACCGACCTTCCTTTTTCAGAGATTCACAGTTATCGTCCCCTGGCAGAAACAAAAAATCTGCTCCGGAGAGAGAGATGGTGTCACCAATTTGAACACTTCCCGTTTTCTCGACTTTTGTTCCATTTACCAAAACGCCGCCGGTTGACTCAAGATCCGTAATGCTCCAGCCCTCTTCCCCATAGGAAAGAACCGCATGGCTTCTTGATACAAAGGGAAGATTAATCACAATGTCCGAAAGCTTGCTTCTTCCGATGGAATTTTCCCAGTGCCTTACAGCGATCCGGTAGCCTCCCTTGATTTCGAGAAATCCCCAGATCCGGCTGGAGATACCACCCTGCAGCAGCGGCAAAACACAGCGAAAAAATATGGCGACTGCCAAGACCGGAAAAATCCATCGCACCACAAAGGTATAGAATTCAACGAATTCTATTGGATCTGCAAAATATCCTTCCACGGCTGCTTTCATACCTTCATGCCAGGCTGAAACGCTTCCAAGCCAATCAAAAACGTTGCCAAACCATGCGGCAACACTTCCAAACCATGCCGTGATACGTTCCATCATCGATGCAGCGCTGACAGTCAGTCCGTTAGCGCTGCCTATAAAATTCTCCATACCTTTCCCTTATCAAGCCCAAGCTTATGATACTCCACTGAGCCGATTACAGTCATTGAACTTAATTGTTAGCCAATGAGCTTTTTATTAATATAGCATTTCGCGGGCTGCTCACTTCCTTAATAATCAATATATCATATGCGAAGGCATGGGGTCTATGATATTTCCTCGTTAGCCCATCATAATTTCAACCTCATGAGTCCTTCCGTCATCCGAAAGTTCAATGGTGTTCCCCTTAATTTCCTTGCCGTCGACGGAAGTAAGTTCTATGCCGCTGCTGAGATTTTTCGGATTCTTCACCGTGATTCGATATTCGGAAGTACCGTACCGATAGGTCAGAGTGAACCCCTGCCATTTCCTTGGAATACATGGGTTTATGGTCAGTGTTTCCCCGTCTTTACTCAGGCCAAGAATGCTCTCTACTCCAGCCTTATAAACCCAGCCCGCAGAACCGGTATACCAGGTCCATCCGCCTCTTCCTACATGAGGATATACTGAGTAGACGTCGGCTGCAATGACATAGGGTTCCACTTTATAAATAGAAGCCTCTCTTCCTGTTCTGGAGTGGTTGATGGGATTGATGAGGTCAAAGAGTTCCAGCGCTTTATCTCCATCTCCAAGCATGGCAAAAGCGATGATGACCCATGCCGCTGCGTGGGTGTACTGACCGCCATTCTCTCTTACTCCCGGGACATAGCCTTTGATATAGCCTGGCTCCAAATCACCGTTGTCAAAGGGAGGTGTTAAGAGCTTGATCAGTCCTTCCTCTCTCATGACGAGATAATCCTCTAAAGAGCCCATCGCCTTTTTCACTCTCCCCGGTTCACCTTTACCGGAAATCACTGCCCAGGTCTGTGCCAGTGAGTCAATCTTGCACTCCTTGTTCTTGGATGAACCCAGCACAGCTCCATTATCGAAAAATGCTCGCTTATACCAGTTGCCGTCCCACGCGTTTTCCTCTATGGCTCCGGAAATTTTATGGATCATTTCATCATAACGCTGTGCCTGCTCTGCTCTGCCCATGCGGCTGCAGATGGGAATGAATCGCTGAAGGGTTGCACATAAGAACCATCCCAGCCAGACACTTTCCCCCTTACCGCCATTGCCTACCGTATTCATTCCATCATTCCAATCTCCACCTCCGATCAGCGGAATTCCCCGCTCACCGAATTTGAGACCATACTCGATGGCTCTCAGGCAGTGATCCAAAATGGTACCCTTCTCCTCGGTCACCCGGGGAAGACAATATCGTTCGTCTTCATGATTTTTCAGCGGTTCTGCATCCAGGAAAGGTGCTTCTTCCTGAAGGATTGAATCATCTCCTGTTACACGGATATATTCTGCTGTAACAAAGGCTAACCACAAATAATCATCTGAGAAACGAGTTCTTGGACCTTTCCCTGCCGGTTCATGCCACCAATGGAGCACATCCCCCTGCAGGAATTGCCGTCCTGCATGGCGGATAATCTGGCTTCGGGCCACTTCCGGTTTGATCGCCAGAAGAGAAAGACTATCCTGAAGCTGATCCCTGAAGCCATACGCGCCTCCAGCCTGATAGAACGCCGTTCTGGCCCACATTCTGCAGGCTAGTGACTGATAAAGCAGCCAGCCGTTCAGCATATAATTCATTGCGGTATCCGGTGTATTGACCTGTACCGTCTGAAGCATGCCTGCCCAGAAACGCTTCACTTCTGTAAGCGCAGACTTTGCTTTATCCGTATCACCATAGGAAGCGATCAAACTGCCGATCCGCTCTTCCTGCTCGGTCATCCCAAGAAGGAATACCACTTCCCTTGTTTCCCCAGGCTTCAGCGAGAGCTTGATCTGCACCGCTGCGCAAGGATCATACCCGACTCCCAGGGTGCCGTCCAGCTGGGACGTCTTTAGCCCGTCAGGAGCTTCCATTCCGCCCAGCCCAAAGAATGCTTTTCTGTCTCCCGTAACCCACCGTTCCTTTGATGAAGTCTCAAGAAAGAAAACTCGGTCGGGGAACTCTCGGTTATAGTGGTTTCTCACCGTTAGTGTGCCATCACTCATGCCGCTGATTAAGTGCATCGCGTTCTCTCGTTGATTGACGCCAAGCACAGGGCTTACATAATACGTTACGTTCAGGTTTTTCTCTGCGTTACTTTCATTAAAAAGACTTATTAGATTGATTTTTACGGTTCCTTTCAGAGGAACGAATTGAGTTAATTTCTGCGCGATCCCATGACTGGTATGTTGAAATTCCGTATAACCAAATCCATGGCGAATGCGGTACGCCTCCTCTTCACGCACGGGCAGAGGGGTAAGGCTCCATGTTTCCCGTTCATTTTTTTCTGCCTCACTACCGTCAGAATTTCCGTCCGAAGAAGCTGATCGCTCTGTCAGATAGAACACCTCCGATGGACGATCGCTGACCGGATCGTTGGACCAAGGTGACAGCTTATTTTCACGGCTGTTCTCGCTCCAGCAATATCCTCCTCCCGATTCGGTTACCATGAATCCGAATTCCTGATTTGCAATCACGTTCACCCATGGTGCAGGCGTAGCCTGTCCCTGCTCCAGCACAATCACATATTCTCTTCCTTCTGCATCGAATCCACCCAATCCGTTATAAAATTGAAGCTGATTCTCCGCAGAGCCGCCGCCCTCATCAAGCTGATCTGGTTCTCTCTCATTGCCCTTTCTTCCATCGTACTCAGCCGAATCCAGATAATCACTCTCGGTGGGCTTCCTTATGGAGTGCTCTTCCTTGACGTTTTTACGCAAAGCTTTCCCCTGAGGTTGCCTCTCCGTTTCCGGCTGCACAGAGATCAGTTTGTCAAAGCCTGATCTAGCCTGTGCTCTCAACGTGCCCTCGCCCCCCTTGAAGACCATTCTTGCTGCTGCATAGAACAGGCATAAATCATCAGCAGGCATGTTATTGGCATTGATGATATAGATATCGTTATAGCAGCTTAAAATATCTGCTGCTTGACTGGAACAGACAATTTCCGAAATCAGTGAATGCAGAGGGTTGGCATAGCTGTTTTCCTCATGGCTAAGTACCACAAGATCCACCCGCAAATCCTTGATTCTCCAATATTCATGAGCTCTTAGCACCTCATATAGAATCTCTACCTCTTCCGTCTTTTCCAGCACGACGAGCACGATAGGTCTGTCGCCGGAGATGCCATAAGGCCAAAGGGAAGACTGACCCTTCCGGTTGTCCCTGATGAACTGGCGGTACTGTAGCTTCTGAGGACCCGAAAATACAATATTGGAAATCATATCCTGGTACAGTTCCATCTCCTGCGCTTTGATATTAAGATATTTGGTTTCCACCTGACTTCTGGTCAGTGCAAGCCAGAACGCCGCATCGCAAGCCTCCATATTGTCATACTTCTCCATCAATTCCAGAACGGATTCTCTCGTCGCCGCTGTTATGGTGACAAAAGAAACCGACGCAGTCTCATCCGGCTCGATGGTAAGCTTGATTCTCTGGCTCAGTACCGGATCCAGGACCGGTCCAACGGTGCCGGAAAGAGGTCTGTCCCGTTCAATTACTGCAGGATTGACAGGGGAATGTCCTCTGCCGATAAAATGCATCCGGTCGGTCTCATACTGAATTTCACCAGCCAGATCTCCATTAATTACAGCCATTTGCCCCATCCAGATTTCCTTATCCTCTGGCGTTCTTGGTCTTCTGTTGGCAAGCAGGGCGCTATGCGCCGAATCGTACTCTGTTCTGACAAACAGATTGCTGAAGGCCGGATGGGCAATATCGCTGTTTCTGGGTGCCAGTACGATTTCAAAGTAGCTTGTTATCTGGATTTCACAAGTGGAATCCCCATTATTCTTAAGGCTGATTCTGCGAATTTCAGCCTGATCCTCTGAGGCTGCGGAAACTTCCATGATGGTTTCAATATCCCCATCCATCCGCTCAAAGGTTGCCTTATCCGGTGTAAACACAACCTCATATTTTTCTGGAAACACATTACAGGGCGCATAGGCTGCAGACCAATAGCGGTTCTCCGTCACATTCTTGATATAGAAGAACATTCCGTACTGATCCAGCACCGGGTCTTCCCTCCAGCGTGAAATATCAACGGTTTTGTTTCTGCTGTAGCCTGTCCCCTTGTCCGTCAGCATGACAGAATATTGACCATTGGAAAGTACATGAACCTTAGGCAGATCAAAATCAGGAGCGGTAAACCGTCTCACTGCACCCTTGTCACGATAAATCTTTGCCTTGCTAGTAACAACCTTCTCTTTGTTATCTTTGGTAAATAGAATGTCCACAGGTACTTTCTCATGAAGAAGGAGCCTTGCTGCTTTTACGGACGGATCTGATGAGAAGCGTGTTTGCATGATATTTTCGTTGAGGTAATTGTTCAGCGCCAGTAAGCTCATTCCTTCGTGATGTGCCATGAAGCTTTTTATGATTACCTTCTTCGCCTGGAAGTTGACTCTTTCGGGCGTATAATCGGCAGCCTCATAAAAACCATAGGGTCCTTCCAGTCCTTCTGCTTTCAGATACTTGATATTTTTAAACGCATCGGCTGGATTGACCATCAATGCCATGAAGGTTGAGTAGGGCGAGGTCACCGCGTCCTCGATGAGTCCCCGCTTCAGTCCCAGCCATGGCACACCGATGGCTTTGTATTGATAATCCAGATTGATATCCAGGGAGTGGAATGATGATTCAGAAACACCCCAGGGCATATTCCTGACTTTACCGTATTTTTGCTGACTCTTTACCACAAAGGAGTAGGTTTCATCCAGCAAGGTATTCCGATAGCTCTTCATGACCAGCAGCGGCATGAGATATTCAAACATGGTCCCGCTCCAGGAGACCAGCCCTTTATAATGATCTACTACCGTAAGCAGTCTTCCCAGCATGAACCAATGCTTCGGCGGAACCTCACCCCGTGCAATGGCAATATAGCTAGCCTGTCTTGCCTCAGAAGCAAGCAGATCGTAATAGGAGTTGGTAAGTTTCTTTTCATCCACATTGTATCCGATGGAAAACAGCTGCCGACTGTCGTTATATAGGGGTCTAAAGCTGATTTCAGAGGACAGGGTCTCAATCCGATGAATCAAGCTTTGATACCGCTGCAGAAAGCTCTGCGAGAATCGGTTTGACTCCAATATGGCCTCAATCATCTGGTTTAGCCACAGATAACCTTCCTCAAAATTTTGATCCTTTATCTTAGCCGTTCGCTTAGTAATGGAATCAATCTGTCGAAGAATTTTTTTATTCAGCAACGCAATGCCTTCCAGCGAGACGTTGGTATTCAGCAGTTCCAGGAGACGCCCCGATTCGTCTGCAAGCTCCTCGCAGCATAATACTTCCGGTATGGCTTCAATCAATGGAACCCATGGTGTAAAGGCGTTCAATTCCTCCTTGAACATTCTTCCCATTCTCTCCGTTTTCGCTCTCCAGATGGGTCGTTTTAATCCTGTCACCACACGTCCCTTCATCATTTCATCCAGGGCTCTATTCCACTGGGTCAGATCGATGGGTGCGGCTTCATCCATAAAGTCAAAATAGTGAAACTCTGCCGGGATTGGCTCATTGTCAGCAAGGCCGTTGCGCAGGGTATCCTTGATTCCCCGTACAAACACAGCATCCACCAAAGGCGCAGAAAGATACTTTTTCAAACCCTCCTGTAAAATGATTAAATAGCAGACGAAATTCCCGCTGTCAACAGTTGAAACATACAGTGGATGCAAAGGTTCCAGCGTTCTCGTATCATACCAGTTATACAGATGACCGTTCCATTTCTCCATTTTTTCAATGGTAGAGATCGTCTTTGAAATCATCTCCACCGCTTCTTTAATTCCCGTATATCCCAGGTCTCTGCCGGAAAGTGAGGCAAGAAGACCTAAGCCGATATTGGTAGGGGAGCTTCTGTAGGCAACCCCTCTTGGAGGGTCCTCTTGAAAGTTATCCGGTGCTAAATAATTGTTTTTTGAGTTGGAAAACTCCTCAAAATATCTCCAGGTTCTTCGTGCAATCTTCCCAAGTTCATTGCGCTCGTCTTTTGTAAGGACTTCCGCTTCCTCGTCATCATCTCTGCTGATCAAGTACGCAATATAGGGTGCCGCACTCCAGATCACTAAAAAAACAATCCCAAAGACTGCACTTTCCGGTTTCCAGAACATCGCGGCAGCAGCTATAAGAATCCCTATGAGCGGACTCGTGACCATGGTTCGCCAATAGCTTTGCAGCGTTCCGCTTTGGAATCGCTCCACATCAGCGGAAGTAATCCACTCCAGCAGATTTTTCTTGGAGATCCAGACTCGATAAAGAGTCACCAGCACCGCATCCATGATTCGAACAGCTTGATAGGGCAGGAAAATCATCGATAACAAAAACTGAAATAATGAGGATTTCAACCCGAAGAAACCCGGCATGTACCGTTTGATTTTGTCGTATTTCACTCGATTCCGCAGCTGATCCAGAAAATTCAGGATGAAAGGCATTCCCATGGCAAGCAATGCCAGCGCGGCCCATAGGTTCCCATTTCCGGGAAGGACGCTAAATCCAAGCAAAATCAGGAGAAGAACCGATGGCATAAACAGGCTTCTCCGCAAATTGTCCGTAATCTTCCATATGGAAATGGAAGAGAGTGGATTTCTGATCCGATTTCCGCTTCGATTGCGGATGTTCCGTCTCAGCCAGGGAATGAGCTGCCAGTCTCCCCTGATCCAACGATGGTGTCTGGCCATATAGGAATTATATTTTGTTGGATAGGAGTCCACCAGTTCCAGATCAGTGACGAGACCGGCTCTGACGTAGGAACCCTCCAGCAGATCATGGCTCAAGACAGCGTTATCGGGAAATGCATCCCGCAGCACGTTTTGGAAGGTCTCCAGCTCGTAGATCCCCTTGCCGGTGAAGATTCCTTCCCCGAACAGATCCTGGTACACGTCGGAAATCGCACAGGCATAGGGATCAATTCCCTCCTGTCCAGTATAGATTCTGGAAAAGATCGACCGATTTGCACTTTCTATATCAAAAGATATCCTTGGCTGCATGATACCGTACCCATCGATTACGATGCCTCTTTTCGGATCGATCACGGGCGCGTTCAAGGGGTGAGCCATGGCTCCGATCATCTTTGCTGCCATGCCGAAGGGCAGTATGGTATCAGCATCAAGCGTAATCACATATTTGATCTTTTCCGCCGGTAGCTTTCGGCTGGAATAGAAGATAAAGCTGGTCTCCTGAGAGCCCAGCAGCATTTCATTGAATTCCATCAGGGTGCCGCGTTTTCGTTCCCATCCGGTCCACTTGTTGTCCTTTTCATTATATTTTCGAAGGCGGTTATAGAAGTAGAACAGATCCTTTCCATCCTTTGCATATTTGGCGTTCAGCGCTTTCACACCGTAGGATGCAGCATGGAGTATGGCGGTATCGTTTTCTTTGCTGGGTCCCTTTGCATCAGAAAACATACCCAGGATCGCAAAATAAAGATTCTTTTCTCTGTTCGCCAGATAATGACTCTCCAAGTTTTCAATCAGGTGTTCCACTCTCTTTTCGTCCGAGAGCAGTGCAGGAATGACCACCATGGTGCAAAACTGTTCCGGAATCCCGCTCGTAAGTTCCATCCTGGGAAAGAATGCCGGTTTTCTGACTTTACAGATAAGCCAGTTTGCAACAGTAATGGCCAGCTCTGAGGCCGGAATAAGTACCACTACTGCCGTAAGAATGACCAGATATACCGAAGCAGATTCCAGCTTTTTCCCTGCATAAAAAACAGCAAGGCAAACAGTGACAAGAGTCGCACCCGCGATGAAGCTCATATAAAGAACTCCCATACTGCCTGTGATTTTCTGCTTTAGCTTTTCAGCAAAAGTCTTTTCGCCCTTCTGCCTATCTTCCAAAGTCTTAAGACCCTTACCGACAAGATACCAACCCACATGGCAGCGTTTCATATCAGCTCTTTGCTTTGACTGATCTGCTTCCTTGGGGATGCGGTCTGACTTTACAACACGTTCTTCTTGTCCAGCCGCAATCTCATGCATTGCTTCTTTCGCCAGCTCGATCGCCTCCTGCGCGATATGAAGCTCAGATACCTGATGGATTCGCGCAAGCGAGCCGATTTGTACCTTGTAA
Organism: Clostridiales bacterium; assembly: GCA_015243575.1. Taxonomy (NCBI): domain Bacteria; kingdom Bacillati; phylum Bacillota; class Clostridia; order Peptostreptococcales; family Anaerovoracaceae; genus Anoxybacterium; species Anoxybacterium hadale. The sequence continues at coordinate 322,510 of CP042469.1, read as the reverse complement.
TGATTTCTTGAGTTGATATCCATCTGCGGATAGGTTCCATCTGGGTCCTGCATCAGTATCTTTTCAAGAAAACTGATGGATTCAAAGATATCAGACCAATTCACGCTGGAGATATATTTCAGACTGGCAATACAGTTGCCCATGGAAACAGTATGAACCGCCTGAACATTATGTTCCTTCTGGGCTGTTGCTTCCGTAGATGTATGGAACTTTTCCAGGTTTTCATCGATGTATTTCAGTACGCCTGCATAGCTTCTTCCTGATCTTCTGAGTCGATAAAAGAGATGCTCCACGAAGGATGGATTCACCGCACCTACGCCCATGACGTCAAGATTGCTTTTCATCAATCTGACAATGCTTTCCGTATCTCCTTCACCCGCCATCCATGTTTCAAAGATTTCATCTGCAGCATTCCACTGCTCCTTGGTTTCTTTTACCTTTTCACTGATGGTTCTGATCTTTTCAATCAAAGCCAGTTTAATCATGATGGGGATGATGCTGATTTCCCGTTCAAGGAGAACGGTGTGGGACTGGTAAGCATCCAGGTATTTCAGAAGAGTTTCAACTTCAATTTGCCCGTCAATATGAGAAACAAATTCGGCGGATATTGCGAAGATACGGGCATACCCTTTGAAAGGTCCTCTCTTCAGCACCGGCAAATCGTTGTATTCCTTGCGGCTTAAATCTCTTCTAATGCTTTTGACCTGTTCCTCCACGATATAGAAATTATCCAAAAGCCACTCTGCTGCCGGAGGAACGGTCCGTTTTTGAACAATATCCTCATTTAAGCTCTTACAAACAGATAATATGATGTTATAATTATCGTTCATTCGGAGCATGGGCCATCCTGCGCTGTATTTCTTGAATTCCACAGAGTGTTCCTGAGCCATAGCTTTTGCATGGGTTTCCAGCACCTCTTCCGATAAGGCAGCTCCTCTGACCTGAATATCTCTTCCTTCTCTGATCCGAATCAAAACAAAATATAAGAGCACTGCAGCAAAAAATGCAATGCTAATCATGATTATTCCATCTAAATACAATTTGCGTCTCCTTTTAATCCTTACCCTCCTTTGAGCACAACTGGCGCTCAAATTCCAACACTTAAGTTGTGTTGTCTCTTGCCAAAAGAGGGTTTGCTGAAATGATACCAATAAATAATATCTCCCATTTTTTACCGATATATTCATGGTTTTCAACGAGAAAGACGTCAAAAAGAGAACAGAGGCCGGGACTTCTGCCGCCCGGCCTCATAATTGAAATCAAATTTCTGAATCCAGTTCCAATACTGATTTTCTGAATCGATCAGATAGATTCATAGGCGCCGCAGTCCACTGCCTTGCCATTCAGACGCTTATTGCCCGCATAATCCAGAACCCCTTCTGCGGGTGTATAGGCAGGATCACTGAAATCGATGGCTGGAGAACGCTGTGTCAGGCGAAAATCCTCAGCTGCAGCATTCGCAAAAGCCGGATCAACAATCTTTGATATTTTATCCTGTCCAGTTTTGCTCTTCCACATATTGAGTCCTACCTCTGCTGTTTCCGGACCCTTGAACCGAAGTCCTTTTGCGCCACCCGGCCCAAAGTATATATTGTAATTAAAGCCCAGATTGTAGATATATTCCTTACCAAAATCTTTCGCAGCCACAACAAGATTTCTATTGCCCGCATAGATGATATTGCCGGTAAAACTCAAATCATGGCTTTTCCCGATGGAAATTTCGCCTTTGCCCAAGCCTTTGACATCGTTCCCGTAAAGGGTATTGTTCCTGACTCTCATTTGAACCGTCCAGCCCTTATCGGTACCGGACCCGCCTGCACTCAGCCCAGAAGAGTAATTGGAAACGATCAGATTATCCCGCACAAGGATGCCGCTGCAGCTCTTTTCTTGTTTTTCATTGGTTACTCGTATCCCAATGTCGTTTTCCTTACAGGTATTGTATGCAAGCTCCACATCTTCGGCCCCATCTGCTAAAATTCCCGCAGCAGAATAGCTGCCCGATTGATAGAAGGGATTTTCTTCGGTGCTGTTTCCAATAAGCTGATTTCCTGCGATCAGACCGTTTCTGACCCGATTGTTCTCCTCCGGCAAGCACACCGGTTCGCCTCCCATGGAGTCATCACCTCTGACTGCCAAGCCTGAGTTGTTGTTATCACGAATCACATTATCTGTTATGTGAAATTCTTTTATATTGCCGGTCAGAAAAACAGCTTCTGCTGTGCCGGACTTGATATTCCAGATTTCATTTCCGTCTATAGTAAGATTCTGTACCGGAACGTTCCCATCCCTGCCAAAAACAGCAATCGCCGCTGCTCCATTCTTCTCTGAAATATTGTTGTACCAGATTTGATGAATTTTACAATTGCTGATGGTAATCCCGTCTCCCGAACCCCAGATACTGATCCCTGTAACGAAATAATTCTGATCGGAATTCACATTGTTAACTAGCTCTAATCCGTTAATGATGAGATTGCTTTGATTTTCTATAAGGATCAGCTCCGCTTGATCTTGTACAGAGGATTGGGATCCGTCAAGAATTACCTTTCCACCGTTGTAATTTGTAAAAGTAATGGCTCCCTGTTCTGCATTTCCGGAAACGTTAATGCGGATCCGCTCATAGTAGGTTCCTTCCTTGATGGATACCGTACTTCCAGGCAGAGCGGAGTCTGCTGCTTTCTGAATTGTCTTCCAAGGCTTTTGCAGTGTTCCTGGATTTCGGTCAGAGCCCTCGGGATCAACGTAATAACCGGAAGCCTCATACATCGGCGCAGGCACTTGTCCCGTGTTGAGTGATAAAATGACGATCATACACAACGCCATGATAAAATTGATAATGACGATTCTTCTCATGGGTAACCCTCCTGATGCGCCATAGAATGACTGCGAGTCAATATCGACCGGCAGCAGCAACGACAGCCCTTGGCCGGCTGCAGCGGGCAGCACTCATTGCGCAAGACTAAACTTGCCTCTATTCTACCAGATATTTACGAAATATTACAATTATTTCGCGATTCTAATTTCATAAATATGAGTTGAGAATCATTCCGAATCTTTTACAACGATTATTTCCGTCGGATCATTTCCATAAAATATTCCTTTACATAAAAAGACAGGGCATGCTCATAAAGCCGTTGCCCTGTCTTTTGTTTATTGGTTCATTAGTTTATTGTTCTTTTGGATCTTTTGTTACAGTGCGATGGATGCAGCGCCCAGGGTTCCTACCAGTGCTTTGAGATAATCATCAGAGCGGTAGTAGGCCAAGGTTTCGGTCGCTTTTTTAAGCTTCTCATTATACTTAAATTCTTTGATCACCGATGTGTTGATGGGGTTTGCTATGAATGCTTCCAAATTGGAGATCATCTCTTCCATCAGACGAATATCAATCTGCTGCTTATTTCTCAGTCTTTCTGCATACCAGTCGCTTGCAATTACGCTTTCTCTTTTAAACAAATCTCTGATTTCAGGAGATTCTAGGGTGTGGCCCTGGTATTCTCCGTTGACCATGATATGAAGCAGCGCTTTGATCGGCGGAATGGCCTCGTCTACACTGCCATCCTGGAAATAATTCATTGCAGCTTTCTTTTGCCCGCTGACGATATTCAGCACTCCATCTACAAATGCTTCCATTCCCTGAGTTTCTGGTTTCAGAATATCCTCACTGAATACAGACTGTGGTTCATCAAAGATCTTGCCGAGATACTTGTAGCAGAAGACCTCAGTAATACGATATCCCAATCTGCCTGCAGGAACATGAACGCCATTGTATTCAAAGTCCTCCATCTTTTCCAGTGAACCCTCCTGGATCATCTTCTGAGGATTTCTTTCAGACTCCCTCAGCCTTGACCAGATTTCAGGAACCAGCATGGAAATGTCATGATCCACCCTGATATTCGATCCGATATGTCCTGCCGGTGTGGTATATACATTGTAATCCCCCAATAGGTAAGAAAGCAGGGCGTTATTCAGGTCATATACCGGCAGCAGCATATTAAAGGGGCCTTTCGTCAGAGCTCCCTCGGAGCCTGCTCCCGTGGTTGACGGAGATTTTCCAGTCAGGCTGCTGATGAAATCCATAAACAGCTCTGGGAGTTCTTGGTAGTGAATAGGATTATACACGCTGAGCGGCGGAACCTTTTTATCGCCTTCCAGTCCCGGCGGATTATTTCTTCTACCTGGCAGTACTGCATTCACGGGCATGGGAACCGACTCAGACAGCGGGATCTTTCTGGAAAGACGCTCTCCTACTTCAGCCAAATATCCTTTCAACGGATTCATGAAATCGGAGCGGTGCTCCAGATATCTCGGATTCTTGCTGGGCTTTCCGTCAACAATTCTGCTTTCAGAAGAAACAACGCAGTATTCGTCATTGCCTTTCAAGAATGCTTCAATATGATTTCTGACCGGCTCAGTGTATGCGATGTATCCCATTACGTCATTTTTTAATTCCTCAACATCAGCCTTAGTCATTGGTTCAAAGTTTGTTGCAAAGAGATTGTTGCTGGACAGATCTTTTTCCGCCTGCAAATCGTATCCCTTGTGAACAGCATCATCAGGCCTTTGGAAGAATCGATACTCACAGTTCACCGGGAATTTATAACTGCTGTTGCAGTATTCCGGGTTGACATTCTTCAGACTGCCTGCTGGTATCAGGACAGAAGCGGTAATATCGTCTTCCATCTGAAGCTTTTCGCTTGGCATAAAATCCATCCGGAGTTTAAAGATTCTCCAGGCTTTATCTTTTCCAAAGCCGACCCGCAGATAGCTGGGTCTGATTCTTCTATTGTCAAATTTCAGCTCGTTCCCCGGTTTTCCATTGATCAGATCAACGGTGAAGTGGTTTCTCCATGCATCTCCCCAAGAGGTTCGATAGAACCTCTTTACCATGAAGACCAACGCCTTGACATGGTTTGGAATCTCTTCGATATATGCATTGTACTCATCTGTATACAAAGAGGAAGGCGTCAGCAGCTTGATGACGGATCCAAGGGTTCTGTCAATGGAAAGAATCGGGCGAGCAGGTCTCGTTCTATCAGGGCAATCTCTCCAGCGACGTCTGTAATCATAGTTCAGAATGCGCTCTACATAGTCCAAATCCTTCTCTAGATCATTTACATAATAGGTTCCGTAAATAATAGAGTTACTGATGGATTTTGAGATCTCAGATTTACCTCCGCCGGAAACCGTACAGGGCTTGTGGCAGAAGGTTCCTTTTGCCTCGGTACTAATGAGCTTCCAGACTGGAGCTTCCGGGTGCTTTTCTATGTGAATTTTTTCACCATTAGGCAGAACATAGAAGTAGCCTGGCAGCAACTTTAGCTTGCATTCCTTCTCATTGTAATTCCACTTAATTTCATTCTTATATAAATCGACCTTGATGTTCTCAGGCACATAGATAATCTGACTATTCTGCTTATCGATACCATAACGCTCTTCAATCTGAAGTTCCATCAGATCACCGTAAGTCTTGATCACATCCTCGAAGGTATAGCCAGTAAGGCTGGCATCCTCAACCGCATTGTAGTTCACTCCAAGATTCTTCTGTGGGTATGCAATGGTACCTCCAGCATGCTCTTCTTCCACGTTTCCATAGAGGTTAGCAGCAAAGCTGATCTGAGTTTTGATCTCTTTTTTCGAATAGCCGTAGTAGTTATCAGCGATCAAAGTCACAGCCACTCCACTCTTGTCTCTGCAGGTCAGTTTGAATGCATTTCCGTCGTTGTACAGTTCATTCTCATCTTTATAGCACATGCCGTCACGGCGCTGACGCTCCGTTGCATCGTCGTAATGAGGAAGACCCAGATCAATCTTTCTCATTTTGGATAGATGGGGCGCGAGCAGGATGTACCCCGTATGCCCGGACCACTTGTCGATGTCAAGGCCGGAGTCATTGCTATGTGAGCTGGGATCTCCGCTGTTTCCAAACACCGATTCTATAAAATCCAGATTCGATACGAAATTGCCGGGTGCTACAAAGAACACTTCCATTCTTTTCTCTTCCTGAACGCCGGGAACCTTGGGGGATACAGTGGGCTTAACCATAAGAGAAACAAAGGTTTTTGCCTGATTATCCTGATTGATTGTAAAAGGCAGCAGCTTCATATCCTCCGGAGGATTCACAGCACACTGATATAGTTTTACAAAAGTCTCCTTCGGAACAGCTTTTTTATCATAAGGAATGGGCAATCCCCCTTCGACAATATGGAACGAACCTTCTGTAGTACGTCTGTCATTCTTCGGATTGTTCAGGACGCCCTGTTTAATCCTGTAACTGCTGATCAGTTCATTTTTATAGGTATTTCCGTCAGGCGGCAGAGACATTTCTCTTGCCAGGCCGTAATGATCCAGTGTCAGGGACTCATCAACAACCCTCGGTACATAGGAGCTATCACTGAAATAGCTGCTGAAAAACTGATTGATACGCTTATAAACGCCAACCTCGTTCACATCAACCATTCTTTTCTTCTCTTTATAGTCCTTGATAATGTCTTCAAACAGATCGATGAAATATGTGCCGGTTTCATTATCGGATTCAGAGCGATAAATAGGCAGACCGAGGGATGCCAATTTGAAGTTGATGTACTGAATTCTATCTTCGCGTGAAGTGATCGGATCAATGTTTCCAAAATCGATCCCTAGTTTTTTTCTAATTGACATCGTAACCTCCTGAATTGTATTTGTATTTGCATTGGCTGAGGAAAGCTGTAATGATTCCTTTTCTAAAATCTGCGGAATGATCTTCCTTTTAAAGGGAGAAGCATTGCTTTCCAGAACTTATTTTTATAACAAAGGAAATATCCAGTGGTGGATATTTCCTTATGTTTCAAAGAAAGTACCTTGGTTGTCGCCTCTGGCGACATCTGGAAATAGGAAGCCTTGATTCCGTCATTTCCACTTTTTTTATTATGCAGGAAAATATCACTGAAAGTGATATTGACGGAATAACAAAGAAAGCACTTTGGTTGTTGTCGCCTCTGGCGACATCTGGAAATAGGAAGCCTTGATTCCGTCATTTCCACTTTTTTTATTAAGTATACCCTGTGTTTTATTATTTAGCAAGGAGGTTTTTGAATTATTGATAAATTTTTAACATTTCTCTTTCAGTTTTTCACAAATGAGTTTACGCGTTGCCATTTGAGACTACATTCTTAATTCTAAGACCCTCTAATCTGCGATTTCCTTATTTAGCGCTAAGCGCAGCCATGGTGATATAGTTATACGGCTTATTAAAATGAGGTAAGAAAAACAAGTCGGTAAGTGCCAGTTTATCCACTGTAACTTTCTCCTGAATCGCCAGAGAAAACATATGAATCCCCATGGAAAGATCATGCCTGGAAGCCATCTGTGCCCCAAGAACCACTCTTGTTTCCCCATCATAAACGATCCGAATCTTAACCGGCTCATTTTCACTTTCTATAAATTCCGGTTTTTGCAGATCCTCATAGTCTGATGCCAGGGCATTGATCCCGCGACGCTTGGCTTTGTTCAGGGTAAGCCCCGTAGATACCATCTTAAGGTCGAAGATGCTAATGCCATTGGAGCCTTGGACGCCGGCAGATTCCAGCGGTGTTCCTAGTACATTGTGAGCTGCAACAACGCCGGATCGAACCGCATTTGTAGCCAGTGCAATGTAATTTTCTCCATCGATGGAATTATCGTAAACCGTTGCACAGTCCCCGATGGCATAAACATCCGTAACGGAGGTTTCCTGCTGTTTATTGACGAGGTATGCTCCGTTTCTGAATTGAGCCAGCTGTTTCTTCCCGAGTTCAGCATTGGGGCGGAATCCGATGGCCATTACAACCATATCCGCTTTATAACGATTCATATTAGTCACAACTTCCTCAACACAGCCGTTTCCTCTGATCTCGGTAACCTTCTCACCGAAGGCCAGCCTGATCCCGTGCTCTTCAAGATTCCTTTTCATCATATCAGTGAATGATTCATCATAATAAGCCGACAAGCACGTCTTTTCCACATCGATCATCGTTACATTTCTGCCATGCCTTTTAAATGCTTCAGCAAGCTCTACCCCGATATAACCTGCTCCAACTACGACGATATCTTTCATTTCTGGATTTTTCAGCTTTTCAATTACATCCTGTGCATGCTGATACAGCTTTACCGGCTGGACGTTTTTCAGATCATGCCCCGGAATCATTGGAACGATGGGAAGGGATCCGGTCGCTAAGATCAGTTTATCATAAGGCTGCTGGATCATGCTCCCATCTTTTCCTTCGGCAAGGATTGTCTTCCTTTCAAAGTCGAGATCCAGTACCCGCGTCTCCATAAAAACCTTTGCACCCTTTGCCTCCAGCGCAGCCTTGCTAGAGTAGAATAGTCCCTCTGGTCCGCTGATTTGATTTCCGATCCAAAGGGCCATGCCGCAGCCTAAGAAGCTGATATTTGAATTTGAATCAAAGACGACTACCTCATGCTCTTTCGAATTAGACAAAATTGTATTCACTGCTGCCGTACCGGCGTGATTCGCTCCAATCACAACGATTCTGCTCATAATATATCCTCCTTGTACATTTCTTCACCATTTTGATTTTTCTTTTTTATCCTCTTTCAGCAAGTTCACCTTAGGCAAAATTGCCGACCGAAATCACATCAATGTTTTTATATACCCTAAGGTATCGTGAAAGTAACCGCTTAAGTGGTACTATGTCCTTTTGTTTCTTGCAATATATCCATGGATTTTATAATTAGAATCTGCAGGAATAGACTTTACTGTCCTCGCCTTTATTGATTCACAAGAAAGTGGCTTCGCACAAAAAAAGCGGCCTTTACGCTTACGTAAAACCGCTTCTAAGTCTTTTCCTCTATATGACTGTATGGCTGCACTTCGGAAACGAAGTTTTAGCCGCTTTCATCAATCTTTTATTAAAAATCTGCAGCAGCTATCCCCGTCTGTTTTACAGAGTGGCCTCTCAAAATCAACTTGAAACTGTCTGTAAAGCACTGCATCAATCTCGCAATAAAGTGCACCCAGCTTTAGAGCATCCAGCTGCTCCCACATATCGTGCATAGGGCAGTAGGTGATATCTGTCGGCTGATCAGGGTCTTTTTCCCAAGAGACGGAAGGCATATCCCTGACGAGAGCATAGGTTTCTCCATTGATTGGCAGACCCCGCTCCGCTGCTTCCTCCTTCATCACCGAAGCCCTTGCTTCTCCAAACCTCGTGATGGCATTTCGAATCGCTTCCGTTCCCTTTTCTTCGCCAAGCTGAGCGATGAGCTCGCTGGCCATAAAATGGTAGAGTTCCGCCATAAGTTTGGCCATTCTCCCCACAGGCTCGTCACTGCTTCTAATGTTACCCATTCCGCACCTCGTTTCATCCTTCTATAATTTGTTCCTGCCGCCAGGTGAACGCTCTAGTTGCTTAGGAGATTTCTTCATACGGCAGTTCCGGTTTTTTCTCAAGAAAACGGCTCAAAGCCATTTCAACATAGCTCGTCATTGAAATGGCACCCATGACGCAGACCGCAGCACAGCGTCCGCATCCGGTACAGCGTCTAGGTTCATCCAGCCACGGTACAAATACACCCGCAACATTGGTTTCTTTCATCATAAGACCATTTTTGCAGGCATTTACACAGGAACCGCAGCCTTCACAATTCACCGGAATGACCCAAGGAAGCTTTTTCGGTAGTTTCCCTTCAGTTTTAGCGGCTTCTACAGGGGTCACAGGTTTCCCGTCTTCTCTTCCAGTGCTCATTTACTCCCCCCCTTTCCAGGACGATCCCGTTACGCTTTCGGAGAAAGATCGGTCCAGCGACTTTCGTCGTATTCCTTCATACCGTCATAACCAAGCGTATCCAGCCGAATGCCAGCTTCAGCTCCCGGCTTTGTGCAGTAAACCTCTTCCACTTTGATCTCGAGGAGCTCACTCCAAAGTTTTGCAGAGCCTTTCACCTGATAGGGAGCTCTAACGGATCCAAGATTTCCGGGAGCTAAAGCAGCGTATGGATTTTCTAAAAGAATCTGCTCGATCTGCTTGATTTGGCTGGAGGAGAGCGCGATTCGTATCGTGTCACCCTCCGCATTTATCTTTTCTGCAACAATCACAGAAGGGAAACCCTTTTTTGTTGCAAATGCAATATGCGCACCATTTTCTGCAAACCAATCTTTCATTCTTGGGGTTAAAATTATCGACATGCTCCCACCTCCTTATAAAATACTTTGACCTGCGTTTGCAGCGTCAAAATCATATATCTCATCCACCTTTAAAGCAATAATGCCTCTTTGCGCAACCTTTGGCGGTGCAATATCCGGTGGAACCTCATCCGGCGGTTCTTTTGAGACCCAATCACCCCAGTCTTCCAAAACTTCACCAGCGACGATATCATGCCAGCGGTATTGGTCTGGTGCTGCATTGCTGATCACAGTGCAGGGACCTCTGAACACCCACGTGTGGTCTTTTACGGGATGTGCCACAGAGATGCATGCTACTGGATTTTCATTGAGATTCACCTTGGTTTTCTGTGCGAACATATCTGCGATCAATATGTACTCGTCTTTATAATGGGTTACAAAACGTTCCGCTACAATGTTGGGCTTTCCGTCAATGCTGCTAGTGGTCAGGTGAACCACTGCTCCACCTTTTCCCACAACACGCAGGACCTTTTTCATTTCTTCTGTCAGAACTGCCATGATCATACCTCCTTTGGAACTCTGATTTCGTGCTAGTGTAATGTAGAAACGATTACAAAGCTTTGTTCGTAATCATTTCATACTATATCTATGGGAATTATATTATTACTATTTATGGTTTCTGTCAAGCAACTTTTATAAAAAAATCCCCGTATTCCAGTTGGTTAAAAACCGGATACGGGGATGAAATGTTCAGCGTTGTATCTCATAGTAAAATTTCTGAGGAAGAGAACCGACTAACTTCTGATAACATTTATTCATATGGGATTGATCATAATATCCGAATTGTATTGCAAGGTCAGATAGGGCAACACGTTGATTCTGCTTCATCAGCAAAGTGTATTGCAGAATGGATGTTTGAAGCTGGATGATCTCACAGAATTCCTTAGGTGAAATGCCTACGTGTCTCTGATAAAGATTTCTCAAATAGCGCACCGAATATCCGGTTTCTCTGGAAAGTTCACTGATTGGTAGATGACCCCGACAATGAATGACTCGCTCTGTGCAAAACCGTACAATTCCTGCCGAATCAAGACACTTACGGAGCTGCCGCACCAAATATTCCGTCACGATTGCAATCCGTTCCTCAAAAGCCGCAGCAAGATCCATCCGTTCAAGAATCGGACTGTCTTCCAGCACATCCGTCAGCGGAAGCTGCTTCCCTACTAATTCCCATGTCTTAATGCGTGTGAAATTACTCAGCCCTCCGGGAGCAAGCCGCACGCCAAAGGCACAGCCAATTTGATCAATGGGAATGAGAACCTTCTTCATATGATACCCTTCTACTGTCATGACCACACGGCAACCACCATATCGAAAGAGCAAATCAATACACCCATCAGGGATCACACAAAGCTCCCCTTCAGCCGAAATAGAATCAAACTGATAGAAGTCCGCCACCAAACCATGGAGGGGATGATCAGCAGGCACCACAAAATTCCGGTAATGAATCTTCTGTTCGAATCCGGGCTGAAACGGGATGTAATTTGCCGGTACGATCGTGCTTTTCATCGAGATTCCCTCTGAATTTTCAGAATTTTTCCTATATTATATCGACTTATTCCCATTTTTACTATACAAAATCAGAAATTTCATGATATATCAAACATAAGATTAAGTATGGAAGGAATCGCTGATTGAATGGAAGGTACGCACCAAGCGAAACATGAACCAAAAGATGTGCGCCTGGAATGAATCAGCGGCTCCCTAATGAAGGAGGTGTTATTTCTTGCTCACGCAAATAGACAGCAGAACCCTTGCCTATGTAAACCTCTTTGCAGTACTGGGTACATTGGAAAATCTATGTGAACTCGCCCCTGAAGCAAAGAGTATCTTAAAAGGCAAGGAGCCCTTTTCCATCGGATTTGCAGTAAAAGGAGGTCCCCAAGCGGTTCTCGCATTTAAAAACGGGCATTGTGAGCTCCGTGAAGGAAGCAGCGGCTGCACCATATTGCTGCCGTTCCCTTCATGCGAAAAATTTAACGGTATGATCAATGGAACCTATTCTCCTATGCCTTCTAAAGGCTTCACCAAGCTGGCCCTGCTAACCAAAACCTTTGTTCCTTTGACGGAAGTAATGAAGAATTACTTAAAGCCTTCGAAGGCTGCACTTCAAAGCCCCGGCTTTCGCGAGATCAGCACCAGACTAATGCTCTATACCGCAGCTGCTGCAGTCGCACAGGTCGGCAACAACGATAAGAGCGGAATGGTCAGTGCAAGTCAGATTCCAGACGGAGAGATTGCCATTGATGTAAAAAACGTGATGGGGATTACGGTCGATGTAAAAAATCATCGGCTCACAACCATTAAACAGCCGTGCCGAAACCCAAGATCATCCATGGTCTTTTCAAGCCTTGACGTCGCAGGAAAGCTCCTTTCCGGAGAGGTCAGTGCTATGGCCTGTATCAGCGATGGAAGCATTGAAATGCACGGCATGCTCAACATGATTGACAATATGAACCGTATTCTCGACCGTGTTTCCCAATACTTAAGCTAGGAGGTGCATGATGCAATTTCCGATTTACGAATATCCCAAAAGCCGCGAGGCGTTTCAGCGTGCGCTCCGTGTAATTCCTTCGGGGATCTATGGACATCAGGGGCCTTCTGAGGGGTGTTATATCCCTCAAAGCGCCTTCCCCCTGTTTTCTTCTTATGCCAAGGGCGCTCATTTCTGGGATCTGGATGGCAATGATTTTATTGATTACATGTGCGGCTATGGGCCCAATGTTCTTGGATACGGTGATTCCGACGTGGACACCGCCGCCCTGGAGCAGCGGAAAAAGGAGGACTGCGTAACGGCTCCATCCTCTGTTATGGTTGATTTCGCAGAGCTTCTGGTCGATACCGTAGCAAGTGCGGACTGGGCTTTTTTTGCCAAGAATGGCAGTGATGTGACAACACTGGCTGTACTTACCGCCAGAGCTGCAACAAGACGAAAAAAGATTATTTTCTTTAACGGCTACTATCATGGGGTTCATCCCTGGACGCAAAAGCTGGATTATCCCGGTGTCCTTGAAGAAGATGTGGCAAACAACCTCTATGTAAAATTTAATGATTATCCTGCTCTGGAAAAGCTATTCAATGAACACCGGGGTGAAATTGCAGGAATCATAACTCAGCCCTATGCCCACGGTAATTTTAATGATAACTATTTTGCCGATGCAGGTTATTGGCAGAAGATACGGAAGCTCTGTGACGAAAGCGGGAGTGTGCTGATTGTGGATGATGTACGCTGTGGTTTTCGACTCGACCTGGCCGGTTCGGATCATTACTTCGGTTTTCAGGCTGATCTAATCTGCTTTTGCAAGGCACTTGCCAACGGGTATAACGTATCCGCCCTCTGCGGCCGAGATTCCCTTCGCGATGTGGTCAGCAGCCTGTCCTATACCGGAAGTTATTGGATGAGTGCAGTTCCCTTTGCTGCCGGAATTGCCTGTATCAACAAACTGAAAGCCCTGAATGCTCCAAAGCTGTTTCACGAACTTGGCACGAAGCTTACAGAAGGTTTCAAAGCTGCAGCAGCAAATAACGGGTTTGATCTGGCAGTATCCGGTGCCCCCTCCTTATTCTATCTCAGGCTGGCCGATGATGAATCCCTGATGCTTCATCAACAATGGGTGGCAGAATGTGTGAAACGCGGAATCTTCCTGACCTCCCATCACAATCATTTTATCAATGCGGCACTGACGGAAGAAGACATCAACCGATCCATCGAAATTGCAGAAGATGCTTTTCATGCGCTGAAAGATGCAGATTAGAAATTCATATTGTAGTCCAACTCTTATCGGTGGTATAGTGTAACTATCGAATCAGGAGGGACTGACAAAATGTATGACAACATTCTCGACGCCATCGGACGGACTCCGCTGGTGCGCATCAACAGACTCAACCCCAAGCCTCAAATTCCGCTCTATGCAAAGATTGAAGGCTTTAATCCAACCGGAAGCATCAAGGACCGCATCGCACTGAAGATGATTGAACAGGCAGAAGAATGCGGCGCACTGACTCCGGGAAAAATTATCATTGAACCCACATCAGGAAACACCGGAATCGGTCTGGCTATGATCGGAGCGGTAAAAGGATATCCGGTCATGATCGTCATGAGCGAGGCGGTATCGGTAGAGCGAAGAAAGATGATAGAAGCCTTCGGTGCCAGAGTGCTGCTGACGGACGCTGCACTGGGAACTGACGGGGCTATCAGAAAAGCGCATGAACTTGCAGAAGACAACCCTGAGCTTTATTTCATGCCCAACCAGTTTTCCAATCAATACAACAAACTTGCCCACTACTGCACCACTGCCAACGAGATTTGGGAAGAAACCCAAGGCAAGGTTACTCATTTTGTTTCCTCTTTGGGAACCTCCGGAACCATCATGGGAGTGGGTATGGGCCTGAAGGATAAAAACCCGGCAATTCAAATCGTGGAAGCGCACCCGGTCAAGGGCCATTACATACAGGGGCTGAAAAACATGGAAGAAGCCATCGTGCCTGAAATCTACGATCCCTCAAAAATCGATCGAACGGTTATGATCGAATCCGAGGAGGCCTTTGCAATGGCAAGGGAGATCGTTCTAAAGGAAGGCATCTTTGTCGGCATGAGCAGCGGCGCTGCTATGGTTGCAGCATTGGAATGCATCCGAGATCTAGAAGAAGGTTTTGTTGTGGTTACCTTCGCAGACAGAGGGGAAAAATATCTCAGCACGACACTGTTTGATCATAATTAAGTTATTGAATCAAAATCAAGCTTTTGTCCATGATTAAGCTATTTGTTCATGATTAAAAAAGGGTTTCTGCCCTCACCACCACAATTGGTGTGCAAAACGGTACTGATATTGGTACCGTTTTGCGGGAGCAGAAGCCCTCTTTTTTATTGCTGTTTTTACAGCTTTCTGTAAACAGCAGGCATAAGATAACGATATTTGGTTTCTTTCCTGTCCAGTGATTCCGAATGACCTATAAAGAGATACCCTCCATATTCTGTCATGTCATAGAAGCGATTTGCAAGCTTCCATTTCGTTTCACTGTCAAAATAGATCATTACATTTCTGCAGAAAATAATATGGAATTTTCTTTTAAAAGGGAAGGTTTTATCCATAAGATTTAGCTTTCTGAAGATGACTTCATCTCGAATCTTTAATGCGACCTGACTGTTTTCACTGTCATATCGCTGAAAATACTTCCCCTTCCAGCTGTCAGGCAGCTTTTTAATTCCTTCATTGGAATAAATGCCTTGTTTTGCTTCCCCCAGTACTCTGTCGGAAATATCAGTTGCCAGAACTTTTGTATCCCAAGAAGACTTTTCTCCACCGAAGAACTCGTCGAGGAGCATTGCGATGGTGTAAGGTTCCTCCCCCGACGAACATCCAGCACTCCAAATTCTCAAATCACGATCCTTCACCGTTCCTTTCAGATAGGGTAATACCTGCTCACTTAAATACGTAAAATGATCAGATTCCCTCATAAAGAAGGTATGGTTGGTTGTAATCTTATTCATCAGTGTTCTGGCAGCGGTTCCCGACGAGTCCGTGATCAAATAGTTATAATAATCGGTAAAATTATCAAAATTTTGCTCCAGTAATACATTGTGAAGCCTGCCGGCTATCATAGTTTTTTTTTCATCTTTGAGATGAATCCCGTAATGAGATTTTATATGTTCCGATAATTTCCTGAATTCTTGTTCCGTTATGGCAACCATACGGCCGCATATCCTTTCCTTGTACAACATTTTGATTCATTGGAATATTCCTATGTCTATATTAGTACTTACCAAACTCCAGATCACTTAGGATAATCCCCTTTTCCTTGGCCGGTTTTTTCATTTTTTCATCTGATGGTTCCCCAACATCAGTAAGCATTCCGCCTTTCATCCTGCCGGACATACTCTCGATAAACTTCATGACCTCCGGACTAAGATCATCCAGCTTTCCGTAGGAAGCTCTGACTTTTCTTAGTTTGAATTTACCCACCATCTCCCTAAGAAGGGATGCCTGTCCAGAGAGTTCTTCGCTGGCAGCAGCACTCTCTTCTGATGTGGCAGAATTGGTTTGAACAACCTCTGAGACTTGCATGATTCCCTGGTTGATTTGACCGATTCCTGTCGCCTGCTCATTGGACGCAACAGCAATTTCATTGACTAAATTGGCTACTTTTTCAATGCCTCCGACAATCTCACCAAGTGCAGCTGCTGTTTCCTTCGCAATTTTAGTTCCACCTTCTACCTTTTGGATAGAGCCTTCAATTAACGCTGTGGTTTCCTTCGCAGCTCCGGCAGACCGTGCAGCCAGTGTTCGAACCTCTTCCGCCACTACGGCAAAGCCTTTCCCCTGCTGTCCGGCCCTGGCAGCCTCCACGGCAGCGTTAAGTGCCAGAATATTGGTTTGTGCGGCAATATCGTCTATTACCTTTATAATTTTTGAAATGTTTCCAGAAGAAAAATTAATCTCCTCCATGGCAACAAGCATATCTTTCATCTGATCATTGCCCATTACAGCACTAGATTTTGCACTCTCAGCCAGTTCGTTGGCCTGATTGGCATTTTGCGCATTGAGCTTCGTCTGAGAAGAAATTTCTTCCAAGGAGGCAGTAAGTTCCTCTATGGAGCTGGCCTGTTCTGTAGCTCCTTGAGAAAGGGCGACACTGGAATCGGAAACTTGCTTTGACCCCACCGCGACCTGCTCCGAAGCAGTATTGATCCCCGTCATCACCTCGTTCAGATTATCGGACATTTTCTTAAAGGCGGCGGCAAGAGCTCCAATTTCACACTTGGAATGATAATCAATCTCCACATTCAGATCGCCGTCTGCAATCTGTTCTGCAGCCACAACAATCTTTTTCACTGGAACTGCAATAATCCGAGAAATCACAATTCCCAACCCGATAGCAATCGCAATACTCACTGCAATTACAGTAATCATAGTTACAGAGGCTTTATTCGCCGAAGCTTTATTATAATCAGCACTTTCTTTTGCCTGACTCGTCTTCATTTCCATCAACTTATCAGTCTGCTGCTGAACCGTGTTTGCAATCTCTGAGCCTCGTGTCCCGCTGAGCAGGTTATAGGCTTCGTCCATACGTCCCAGTTCGATCATGTTGATGGTTTCAGCACCCAAATCTTCAAAATCCTCCAGAGATTGCATCAGAGTATTGTAATTTTCTCTTACTGCATCACTTTTTATAGAGGATTGGAAGCTGTCAGCTGCATTAAAAACGTTAGTCTTCTGCAGTTCAAACTCACTGACATATTCCTGTCTTTTTCCCGGATCCTTTTCAATATACAGATTCCTTAATACGACGCGCTGCCTGAGATATGCTCTCGAAATCTCAGAAAGAGGCGGCAGCGATGCCGTGTGCGTCTCGTACATTTCTGCACTTAAATTGCTTACTTTATGGATGTTAATAACGCCGACCGCTCCAACGATTCCTGCGATTACTGCTAATATCGTAAAGCCGATTATCAATTTTGTTGCTACTTTTAAATCATAAAACCATTTCATCATTCTCTCCTTTACGCGCATCTTATACTGCTTTCTAATTAAACATAGATACCTTCGGAAACAATAGGATACAGATACTTCCATTATTCATATATTCCTATCAAATTTCAATCAAACTGCTATTATACTATGCCTTAACTCCCTTCTTTAAAATTTCGTTCTGACTCCAAAGCCCAATGTAACATTTTAAATAAAATGTTACTTAAACGATTAAGACAAGCCTTTGTGCTGTAAAGGTTCTAAGGATCAAATGATATAAAATGGCAATTTATTACTGAACAGATCAGCCCTCTTATTTTTCTGAAAAATAAGAGGCTGAATCAAATTTACGGAATAAGTTGCGTCAATTTATTATATATTATGTCGAATATTGTATAAATTTTCATAAATCATTGAATTCCTGTAACTACAGTGTTATATTATTCATAGTCGGCTCTAATATAACATTTTATTTAATTTGTTGCATTGACCATTATACCCCCCTGCAGTTCCCTGCTATCGTTTCGGGAAAAATAATAAGATTATCAATTTTCCCTCATGCTTAAAAGCTTCAGTGGTTCGCTTTTCAGATTCTGCCAAATCTGCGCAAGGGCAATCCCAAAGGACAAGATCACAAGAAATGCAACCGTGAACAAGCACACAAATGGGCTAACTGCTCCTGCTTCAAAAGGAAGTTCATTCAATTCTCCGGCTGCACTGGCCCAGCTGCTGTATGCGGTGCTGTATATTTGTCCCTGAGCCTGCGCTGAAAAGAGACTCATGGCGCTGCCGGTAAATAGATATCCGATCACGCTGCCGAAAGCACTGCCAAGCAGCACGATAACCAGGATTCCAGCAAGCAGGGATATGGTGCAAGAAAACTTGTTCATACCGAGCGACCGTTCAATAGCGGTACGCTTTTTTTGTTTGCCGATAAAAAGATGACAGAACAGTAGTAAAATCAATACAGCAACCAACATCCCAGCTACAGAAAGGGCAAGTGCAATCTGTTTGATCTTATCCAAACTCTCCTTGATCCTTGTGTAACCCTTATCGTAGAAGTTGATTTTGAGCCCTTTCATTCCTTGTTTTTCCCATGCTTCCCGAAACTGATCAATGGTACCGTTGGGGATTTGGAAGACCGTGTTATACCCCATCATGGGGCCATAATCCAGTATATTGTTTTCATCACTGCTGTGGATTGATGCGGCAGGAACCACTACCCCGTATCCCGCCATATCATAGCCGGATGAGCTAGTAGCTTTATTGATCTCATTATAGATACCAACAACAACATATTGATGGTCATCGAAAACCTGATATGCCTTTCCCTCTGCATTGAGGGGGTGATTCGGGATTCCTATTGGAAGGCTGTCAGGCGGGAAATCACGGCTTGCCGAATCCCTGTAATCCGCAAAGAACAGCGGAAGTGGTATGGTATCTCCCACGCCATATCCATGCATTTGTGAAAACTCCTGGCTGATCAGACAAACGCGTTCACCGCTTTGGTATTCTTGCTTAGAAATGTCTCTTCCTGCTATAACGGTTGCATTGCCATTGAAAAAAGACATGAGAAGCTGCGTGCTGTCTGTTGGAATCACTGGAATGGCATGCTCAAGCTGCTCCATTGCTTTCGCAAGCTCAAGCCACCGCTGCCCTTCCGGCGTATCATAAAACCCATCTGTGACAATATCCCATCTATCCTGCATTGGTAGTTGTTCCGGAATCTTCTCCCCATTAGATCTATACTGAGTGGATAAAACATAATTTGTATCGGAGGAGCGCGGAAAGTACTCTCCGGAAAGCCGATCCACGCCGGTATGTGTTCTCTGCCATTCTGCGTGAGAACGCCTCCATTCCAGCGCCATTACATAAGTTTTTCCAGCATACAAGGTCTGCGGATTGGGGTTATAGTGGTCGCAGAACAATATGGTCTCCCATTCCTGGACCTCCCTCCCCGCAGCTCCATTTCTGCCGTACAGCTCACGGAGGAGTTTAAGCCTTACAGTGTGATCCGGCACGCAATCCTGAAGCGGTGTTACCTCCACAATCGGTAATCGATCCCGGGTCTGTGCAATGACTCTGATGAAAGAATCATCACGATAAATAAAGTCGGGGTGTGTTGCCCCATAATACGGTCTGCGCACCGGTGGATGGATATAGTCTGCACCCTCAAAATTCAGTTTTTCCACAGGAATGATGGTGTGATACTCCGCTTGCGGCGTACTGTTCATGTAGGCTTTTTTCTCTGTATCCCACAGTTTTTGCTCCGTCATCGCATCGGGGGTCTGCTCCACCGTTCCGATTGTTGTGAAAACACTCTCCAGCTTTTTCACAGTTTCTTCACTCAGCAGATAAAGTCCTTCCCCAAGGGTCAATAGGATCGATGACAGGCTGAGCAGCACCAGGAACAGCATGGTTCGCCCAGGGGTACGGGCCATCTGCCGCAAGCTATTGCCGACATGCCTCATTCTCATGCCCTCCCATCCGTTTGAAGTTCTCCGTCCCTCATGCGATAGACCGCATCTGCCTGTTCTGCCACATACGGATTGTGGGTAATGACGATCACCAGATAGCCTTGTTTATGTGCCAATGTCCTGAGCAGCTCTACAACATTTTTTTCGTTAGCGGAATCAAGATTTCCTGTGGGTTCATCAGCCAGAAGAATCTTTCCTCCTGCAGCCAAGGCACGTGCAATTGCAACACGCTGCTGCTCTCCGCCGCTCATCATGATTGGAAATTGTTGATAGGTCTTTTCACCCAGCCCCACTTCACCAATCAACTGCATGGCGATTTCCACCGCCTCCGGTTTCTTTTTTCCAAGCAGTTCCATCGGATATATCACGTTTTCCAAAGCGGTCAGAAGAGGGAACAGATTAAAAGATTGATACACCACGGATGCAATTTCTCTCCGATACTGGTCTCTGTCTAAAGAAGCCATGGACTTTCCTTCCACCAAAATCTCCCCGCTGGTAGGCAAATCCAGCCCAGCCAATAAGGAAAGCAGCGTACTTTTTCCGCTGCCTGACGGTCCTGTGACAGCATACAGCTTTCCTGACTCAAAGACGCAGCTGACGTGCCGGACCGCCTCGATCGATTGATATTTGCTTTGGTAAATATAACTGACATCCCTGACAGACAACATACTCATGTCTCTTTTTCCTTTCATGATCAAATTCCGGCCCCACCATTCTTTCCTGAGTTCATTTGCTAAAGAACAGGTGCGCCAACACTATGAAACGCGAGCCCTAGTCCAACGCAGACAAGACCTCCATAACACTGAATCGGTTCAGCATAACAACAGCGGCAGATGTCCCTGCCATGTACGAGATAAAAAACAGAATAACAACTGCTGCGGCTAAGCCTGCAGTCATTCCGATAAACATAGAAGCAGTGAGAATCCCAAGAAAACTTCCGACAAAATCCAGGATAGCATGCTCCAGAAACAGTGTCACAAAACAGCTTCTCTTGCTTACTCCAAGAGAGCGCATGACAGCAAATTCAGGCTTACGACTATTCAATAAAAGATAAGAAATAACAAAGCCAACAAGTCCGACAACGATGAGCAGAAATGGCATGAAAGCCTTCATTAAGCTAATATTCTCTTTAAGACGGGTTGCTGATTTGATAAAGGTTTCATCATTTACAATCAATGAAATGCCTCTTGGCGAAGGCTTGGCCTGGGAGATTACCGACATAAGCCCCAATTCTTTCATCTCGCCTTTAAAGGCATTCAGTTCCAGCGGCTTTGCAACTAGAAAGCGCGCAGAGTCTGCAAAAAACATGGTTCCCTTTTGGTTACAAAGCTTTTGGAGCCACTTAATTGGGAAAATCACCTGCATGCTCCGCCGTTCGGCGTCAGGCTTTATGATTTCCCTTGAACTGCCAACAATTCTTACTGAATAGGAGCCCAGCCAACGAAAATCTTTTACCGCGTTATCGCTTGGATAAGTAATATTGAACAAGGTCATATCAACGGTGTCACCTGCATTTAGCTCCCATAGAGCCAGATCACGATCTCTCACAATGCATACCGGCTCGTCGCTTTCCATCAGTTCAAGACCATATCCATCGATAAAAGTAATATCCTTGTCGTCCAGATCAGAGTAAGCACTCAAGCGGTTGACCCCCAGGCAGAGTGGAAAGTTCATCCTTCCCTGTTCCATCTCAGGCACCTGGTCCTCCGGAATGTCACCCAAAGCCGCTCCCAGCTCGACAGTATAAAAAAAATCCGCTATGTAATCGCTCTCTTCTATGCCCTGGATCACCGATTCCTTAATCATCATGCCCGTACTAAGTGTTCCGCTCAAATTGCTGATGCGCGCAGGAATGGTTATTGCTTCCGGTAAATTTTCAAGCATCCGGCTATTGGCCTTCAATCCTCCTATGTATAAAAATAAAAAGATAACGATCAGCATACAGGCCAGAATTACCAAAATACTTTTCAATTTATGGCGCTTTGCATTCAGCAATGCGTTACGTATGGCAAACATAATGCCTCCTCTCTATTTCTTTATGATTCTCCTCTAACATTTGTAAATAAGTACATAGATATATTTTCTCACATATCCAGTTTATGCCATATATTTTTTTTGTCAACTTAATAAAAAAGATTTGATTTGCATGCAACATTATCCTGATCTCATTTGTATACAGTACAGAACAACAAAAGGGAATTAAAATAAATCCCAAGATGAAAGGACGATAAATCATGAAAAAAGTAATTACAATTGTTCTATGTGCTGTCATGGCATTCTCTTTTGCAGCCTGCGAAAGCAGTGCCAACGGCCCGGACCGCAAAACCGGTGATAACACGCAAATCCCAAACCCCTTTGTAGATTGCAGTACCATCCAAGAAGCTGAGGATCTTGCTGGATTTACCGCAATTCTTCCCCAAAGGATTCCGGACGGCTATTCTTTGGACAGCATTCAGGCTATCAAAAACGATTTGATACAAATGATCTATGAAAATGGCGAAGGTGAAATAACCTATCGTCAAGCGAAGGGCAGCGATGATATCAGCGGCAGCTACGTCGAATACCCGGAGGAAAACACGATGACCCTTGGCAGCCTCGAGGTTACGGTCAAGGGGAATGAAGGCACCGTTAGCGTAGCCACTTGGGTGAATGGAGCATATACCTTTGCGCTGATGGCTGATTCTGATGGCAATGGACTTGCCAATACTGCAATCAGTGATATGATTAACAGTATGGAAGCGAATGATGTTGAGTAATATTAAGGTATCCACAAAAGAGATGAGGGTAAAATAAATTATCAGTAACCGCCAATACTGCATAGCAGCAGTATCGGCGGTTATGATTCAGAGAGGTGACCTGCATGGTTGATGCATATCAATTCGAGAGAAGGTTTGGGGATTCTATCTCCTTCCTGAAAAACTTTATATATAATCTATTTTTTTCGCTGGTTTCTTCAGAAGGTTTGGGCTGCGGGAAAACGAAACAGATACAGGACACGCTACGTTCTGCCCTGATCAATGATCAGGCCGAAACATTAATGACAGCTTATGGAAATAATGTTCTCCGCCTCGCTTATTCTTATTTGCACAATATGAGTGATGCCGAAGACGTCCTTCAAGATACGCTGATACAGTTTCTGAAAACTCAGCCTCAGTTTGAAACGTCTGAACACGAAAAAGCATGGTTTTTACGCGTTGCCATTAACACCAGCAAAAACAAGCTGAACTATAACAGCATCAGAAAGACCGATGAGCTCAGCGAAACTCTGGCAGCAGGAGAAGCAGAAGATCTGGCGTTTGTATGGGATGCCGTAAAGCAGTTGCCTTCTAAATACAGTGAAGTTGTTCATTTATATTACCACGAAGGTTACTCTACCGCCCAAGTAGCCTCATTGCTGTCGAAAAAGGAAACGACGGTACGCTCTTTATTGCAAAGGGCAAGAAGCAGACTGAAAGAGGTGCTAAAGGAGGTGTATGACTTTGAAAAACAGATATGATAAAATTATGAATAAAATAGAAGTCACCCCGGAGATTCGAAATCGGATTCTGGATAATATCAATGATCTCGATTTTGACCAGGTAAAAGTTGAAGCACCCAGAACGGTTGTCTCTTTCTCCAGATACAGAAAGTACCTTTCCATTGCAGCCTGCTTTATGATCTTATTTTTTGGTTCGGTCATGGTTCACAATCTGATTCAGAATTCTCCTCAGGAGCAGGTGGTTCCGGATATCGTCAACTACGATACTGTGGAGGAACTCTCGAAAGCCGTCGGCTTTGGGGCAAAGGAAGTACAATCGCTTCCTTTTGAAGTTGAAACGATACAATACACAGTCTACTGGAAAGAACTTGCGGAAGTACAGTACACCGGCCAGGAGAATACCGTTCTGCTTCGAATGGCGCAAGGCAGTGAAGACATCAGCGGAAACAGTACCGAGTATTCCAATACAAAGGTCCTTGCGGTCAACGGAAGCAACGTTACTTTGAAGGGTGACGGAGATAAGTATGTACTGGCAATATGGCAGTCCGACGGCTATTCCTATTCCCTGGATTTTACAGAAGGAATTTCCGAGACGGAAATGCTGACTGCCATTCAAAGTATTCGCTAGGCAGCGTTCCGCGCAAGCTGTCGTTGGCCCCACCGTAATCCGGCGTTGCAGGCTATGGGCGCAACGAGCGCGAATGAGAAAGAAAAAAGGGTCTGACTGGGCATAGCTATTATGTCCGGTCAGACCCTTTTCAACAGATGCTAATCTTCCTTTGCCAGTACATACCCGTATGCCTTCACGCTGTTCCCTTCCTTCTCAAGGTAAACACCTTGTATTTCGGGTGCGAAGCCGGGAAACTGATTGATTCCCTCTTCCAGGATCAGAAAGTACTTTTGAGCGGTCTCATTCCAGCGCTCTCCCGGCACAACACAGTAGATGCCCGGCGGATATGGCAGTGCCCCTTCCAGGGCAATCTCTCCCAGAATATCCTGAAGCTTCACGAGCTTCGTGTTATTTTTCAGGAACTCATAGTGAGCAGCCTGTGGTGTCATCACCCGTTCAGGAAAATACGCTGCACGGAACAGCTTTTTCTGATGGGTTTTTACATCATTTTTCCGGTAGAATTGATGCATTTCCAGACAAAGCGTTCTGATGGTGTAACCCTCATAGCGTTTCTGATTCTGCCGATACAGGTCAGGAAGTACTTCGCTGACCGGTGCATCCTCTCGTACCAGCCTTTCAAACTCTTCCAGCTGTGAGATCAGCAGCTCCATCTTCTGAGGGGATTCTGCCGGAGTCATCAGAAACAATATGGAATTCAGATCATTCTTTTCCGGTATGATCCGGTGTTCTCTCAGGTAATTGGCCAAAATGGAGGCCGGTATGCCAAAGTCCTCATATTCTCCGCTTTCTGCGTTGATTCCGGGGGTGGTAAGCATGAGCTTGTTGGGATCGACAAAATACTGATCTTCCCCGTATCCTTCAAAAGAATGCCACTTTGCTCCAGGCTCAAACTTGAAGAATTCGATGGAGGAAGCAATTTCTTCCGTATCCCAGTCTTCCCAATTCCGATTCCTTACTCTGGGAGGAATAAAGGGCTTCAGCATAGTGCAGCGTTTCATGATCTGCTTTCTTGCTTCAATTCCCATTTTGACACACTCCGCCCATAAGTGCCTGCCCGCTTCTCCATCCTGCATTCTGGCATTGACGTCCAAAACCGCAAACAACGGATAAAAGGGGCTGGTACTCGTGTGCAGGCGGAAGGCATTATTGAACCGCTTATGATCGATGTACCGTTTCTGTCCTTTGATATGTTCATCCTTTTTATGAATATAGGAGGATTGTGAGAATCCAGCCTGCTGCTTGTGCACTGATTGGGTCACGATAATGCCCGGGTCCGCTTCGTTCAATTCTAAAAGGAGCGGCGAACAGTCCCGCATCATAGGGATAAACTGCTCATATCCAACCCATGCAGAATCAAATAGTATATAATCGCAAAGATGTCCGATCCTGTCTACAACTTGCCTTGCATTGTAAATTGTGCCATCATAAGTCCCAAGCTGAATTACAGCCAGACGAAAAGGCCGTTTCGCCTCTGACTTTACCGAATCAACAGCAGATGCCAGTTCTCGCAAATATTCCTCTTCAAAACAGTGATCGTCTATTCCGCCGATAAAGCCGTACGGATTGCGCTCTGTTTCCAGATAGACCGCGTTCCCTCCCGACTGAACCAGTGCAGAATTATAAACCGACTTATGATTGTTGCGGTCAAACAGAACCAGATCACCGGGAACCACCAGCGCATTGACGGTAATGGTGTTGGCGGTACTCGTTCCATTCATTACAAAATACGTTTTGTCGGCTTTATATACCCTGGCCGCATTCATTTCAGCCTCAACAGCCGGCCCCTCGTGGATCAAAAGATCACCAAGAGCAACATCCGCATTGCAGATATCTGTTTTGAATACGTTCTCTCCATAAAATTCATAAAGATACCTCCCCGAGGGATGTTTCATAAAATACTGCCCTCCCTGATGTCCGGGACAGTCAAACTGGGTATTATGAATTTCCACGTAATTGCACAGGGTTTTAAAAAAAGGCGGAAGCACCTTGTCCTGGTACTCGCCTGCAAATACCTCAATTTCCTGACTGATTTCTTTCTTGCTCGCTCGGCTGCAGTCGAAGGTACAGCTTATTTTTTCTTCGATTTCGTCATCCAACTCCCTGCTGCTTCTCATCAGAAGAAACAGCGGTATCCCAAATCTCGTTTCGGTTACCGAATCGACCCATTTCAGGTCCATGTCGGTCAGTACCACCGCGGCGACGTCGGTAAAATCGGTCTCATCAACCAGCACAATGCTCCGTCCGGTGGTAAAGTACGCCAATGACGCCATCGTACAAGCGATCTTCAGCGGCTTCATATCATTCCTCCTATCTATTGCACTCACAAAGGGAGTGTGCTTCAGGCTGTTGCTCGAAGCATTTTTATTTTAAGATCTTATAATATCAGTTTCCAAACCTCTCGTAAACATATTTTTTCTGTCCCAGCGCCGTCACGGTAATCCATTTCATGGTAAGAAAGGTCATAAAAAAACAAACCCTTGCCACTCATGCTGCATTAAGTTGCTGCAATATCCGGCAAGGGTTTCTTTCATGACTGATGAACCTTTTGATGTTTTTAGATTGGGTCATTCGTTCGGTTTAAGACCCGAACCTGAAGTCCCGTCAATACATCCAGCGTCTTTTCATGAAGTTCATGATCAAAGCTTGCACACAGCGATCCATCCACTATAATCTGTGTTTCAGGGTAAGCTGCCTGAAAGATGACGGCATTGCTTATAATGCAGATGTTTGTAACAAGCCCGACCAGTTCAATCTCCTCAAAGCACTCATTCTGAAAGAGCTCCTCCTTCATGGCGGTCAGTTCTTGAGGCGACAACCCGAAGCTTCGTTTTTCAAGACCCTTTGCACCAACTTGAGCCAGTGCCTTCTTCGTCTCTCCGAACACCTCCCAGCCCTGGGTTCCCTTGATACAGTGATCCACCGGCAAAGCTCTGCCTTCTCTCATTTCAAGATAGTTTTCCGGGTGGGTGTCCATCGTATATATTACAGGGCCGTCATGGTTGATAACCTTTGCAGCAATTCCTTCATCCAGCTTCTCTGCGCCCGGAAAGCCCAGACTCCCATCTACAAAATCCTTCTGATAATCCACCACTACCAATAATTTGCTCATTCCATACCTCCCCCTGCATCGCGCAGCACTCTGTTTATTTTTATTTCAGTATAATCCATTGTTTTGTTCATTCTAACATAGAATCTTTTTTTTATGCAAGCGGCGCAAGCTCTAGATACTTTGGTTTTAGTTTTTAGCAGAAGATCTTCTGATCATGATGTGATTATCCTAACTTGACGCGATCCATCTCCCCCCTAGCATTTGACTTCCGCTTGCAAACAGGTATATACTATTTGACTGGATATGTGAATCACTAGAAACAAGAGAAAGATTTGATAGGAACTACTTATGAGCAAAACAAAGATACATAAATTATTATCCGGTATGAATGAATTGAAATGGAGCCTAACGGTAAAGGGGCTGCTCTGCGGAGCATTGGCAGGATCATTGTCCGTTATTTATCGTCTGGCTTATGAATATGGTACGGAATCATCATTAAAAATCTACGGGTATTTGAGATCCCATCCCGTAGCGATCTTGCCCTGGCTATGTGTCGCTGCTATAATTGGTCTGCTCGTTGCATGGCTGTTAAAGATGGAGCCTATGGCATCAGGTAGCGGAATTCCTCAGGTGGAAGGCGTTCTGCTTTATGGGATGAAAATGAAGTGGCACACAATTCTGGCGGTCCGATTTTCGGGAGGACTTCTTGCTTCCGTTCTTGGTCTGTCTTTGGGAAGAGAGGGCCCATCCATACAAATCGGAGCGGCAGGAGCTCAGTCACTGGCAAAGCGAATTAGTAGAAATAAGCTGGAGGAAAACTATCTGATTACAGGAGGTGCAGCAGCAGGACTAGCCGCTGCTTTCAACGCACCGATTTCCGGAATGCTGTTTGCTTTAGAAGAGGTTCACCGCAGCTTTTCTCCACTCATCCTAATTGCAGCAACAACATCTGCACTTACAGCAGACGTAATATCAAAATTTGTTTTCGGACTGGAGCCAATTCTGCGCTTTTCCGTAATTGAACAGCTACCTGTGAATCTATATCTTTGGTTGATTCCCGTCGGTATTGTCTCAGGATTATCCGGTGTCATCATTAACAGATCATTATTGTCTTTTCAAAGTCTTTATTTTAAACTGCCCTGGTATTTACGCCCGGCAACAGCGTTTTTCATCGCTTTGCCCTTCGGGCTATTTCTTCCTCAGGTTCTGGGAGGCGGTCAGAATTTGATTAAACTTTCAGAAAATCCGGAAAGCGGAATCCTCCTTGTTCTCATCTGTCTGTTTGGAAAGATACTTTTTACCTCACTGAGCTTTGGAAGCGGTGTACCTGGAGGAATCTTCATGCCCATTCTTTCTATAGGTGCATTAACCGGCAGCTGCCTCGGACTTGGCGCAGTAAAGCTAGGTCTTTCTCCCGAGTATATCCCATTCTTTGCCGTCTGCGCAATGGCTGGGGCTCTGTCGGGTTCTGTAAAGGCACCTCTCACAGGCATCATGCTGGCGGCGGAAATGACCGGCTCTTTCGGATATCTTCTGCCTGTAGCCGCGTGTTCTTTTATTTCTCTGTTGTTTTCCGATATGCTAAAAACCGATCCGTTATATGAATCTCTGTTGGAACGAATTTTTTCCCGTAGCAATTATACTAATCGTGAAATGGAAAAGAGTGCTTTGCTGGAGGTCCCCGTGGAACTTGGAAGTCTGGTTTCTGGGAAACTGATCAGCGAAGTCGAATGGCCCAAAGGCATGTTGATCGTAGGAATTAAACGTGGTGCAAAAGAAATTATCCCTAAAGGCAGTACCAAATTGATTCCCGGAGATTATCTCGTAGTCCTCACTTCAGAGCAATCCGAAGAAAACCAGGGATTAACTGTAAACCAAATGTGCCGCTGTTAGTGGCATTCTTCACCTTCTCCATCAGCCTGTAATATTATGAGTATGAGACCTGTAACATTATGGGTAAGAGAATGGATTCGCCGTTAGAGATCAATACGATTCGTATCTTTGAATCCAAGTAGTAGGAAGGTGTTTTTGTGAATCAGTATTTTTACGGACTGACCGGGGAGATTATCACTCCGGACAATCCTTTCTATCATAGTGCCAGGCAGGAATGGAACCGTGCAATTCAGCGATTTCCCCTGGCAATTGTCTATTGTTACAACAAATTTGATGTTTCCCATGCTGTAATCTGGGCAAGGCAGCGATGTATACCCATAAGAATCCGAAGCGGCGGCCACAATTACGAAGGTTTTTCCACGGGAAACGGCGTTCTGGTAATCGACATCAGCAGAATGAACCGCATCGGGATTCAGAAAGGCTTCCTCTTTCTGGACGGGGGTGTGAAGAATGAACAGCTTTATGATTTTATCGGCCCCCTGGGATATCCCTTTCCGGGAGGCACCTGTCCCACCGTAGGAGTCAGCGGCTATTTCACGGGAGGAGGCTGGGGTTTGTCCTGCCGCTTGTTTGGACTTGGCTGTGACAGCCTTGTAGAGCTGGAGCTCGTCGATTGGGAGGGGAGGATCATTCGAGCAAATGCCCGGGAGAATCCAGATCTTTTCTGGGCTTGTCGCGGTGCAGGCGGAGGAAATTTTGGAATCGTGGTATCCATGGTCTTCCGGCTGCCGGAAAAAGTGGAACGCGTGACGTATTTTGAGTTTTATTACCCTAATACCGAGCTTGAAAAGCAAGCCTCTTTCATAAAGGTATGGCAAAGCTGGCTTCCCGAACTGGATATCCGGATGTCCCTTCAGGCAAATGTTTATTGGCATGCAACCGATGGTTATGCGATCTATGGCAGAGGTTTGTTCTACGGAACAGAGGAAGAAGCAAGAAGACTGCTTCGCCCCATTCTCAGTCTGGGCGGCGCCCAAACTTCTTTCAAAGTCTTGTCCTTCTATGAAGCGATCAAGCTCATCGGCTCCCAATATCCTCCTTCTGAGAAATTCCAGACTGCTGGACGGTTTGTGACGGAACCACTGACGGACCTGGAAATTGAAAAAGCCGCATCCCTAATTCGGGAAATACCCCAGGGTTCTGTATATAACGCTTTAAACCTCTACTCCCTAGGCGGTAAAATCAAAGCGTTAAGTCCCAGGGCTACTGCATTTTTCTATCGAGATGCTGAGTATATCCTTGCAATTCAGACTGTATGGGAAGAAGATCGATATGCAGAGGGAAACCGTCAATGGCTTGCCCGTAGATTCCCTTACGTGGAATCGATCACGCAAGGTTCCTATGTCAACTTCCCCTACCTTCGTACGACCAACTATATGAATGCCTACTACGGCGGAAATGCCAATGCGCTCCGTAGTGTGAAATATCGGTATGACCCGTATAATGTATTTCACTTTCCACAAAGTATCCGCTAGCGGATAAACCAAAAAACTTCAAATAATTTGAAAAGGGCGGTAAAACAGCCGCCCTTTTTACATGCGAGCAGCCTAATCGCCGCTCGCTTGCTTTGAGTGATTGAAACGATTCACGCCTTATTCTTTATCACAGACGATCGGCGGAAAAATCGGTCCGGTTTGATTCTTCAGGAATGTGTTTCCCGTGCCGCTATCCGTAATATCCGCCGGATCATTTCCAACGATCCGATTCTCAAAGATAAAATTATTGTCCGCCGAAATGCTGAGCAGCAGACCGGAGTTGCCATTGTTTTCAATCAGGTTTTCCTGATAAATGCCGTAGTCATTAAGAGAAAGCACACCTGTTCCGCCGTTGCTGACCATGCTGTTGCAGGCTGCGAAAATGTTACTGATATTCACATATAAGCCCCTGCCGCTGATCAACCCTTTATTTTCCAAAAGTGCAGTATACGGGCCGGAAAAAACAAGATATGCGTTTTGCGCTGCCTCAACCGCTTTATTCCCATAGACAAAACAATTGATCCCGAAGATTTCAAAGCAGTTATCTCCGCAGCCTCGTACATCGTTTTCCACAATTACGTTATTTGCATCGGGACTGAGGAAGGTTTCAATACCATCAAATGCACAGTCAGAAATATGATTTTCGAGGATCCGGTTACCGGTGCTTCCGCTGATCATAAGGATGCCATCAGCTCCGACCTCTGAAATTCTGTTTTTCCAGACCAGATTTTCGGCAGAGCTGGTGATTACGATTCCAGTGCCACCCACAACTGTGATGCGGTTGCTTACAATGCGGTTTGCTGAACCTCCAGTCACCACAATTCCATTTTGAAAATAGTTTCTGATTTCTACTCCGTAGATTAAAGTTCCCGTTACCCCATTAAGAATAAAGCCGTTAATCAAAACGAAGAACCCTGAGAAAATGGCTTTCCCACTTTGGGATATGACTCTGATATCATTCTTTTCAATCACAACAGACTGGGTGTAAATGCCGTCGGCAAGGAGCAGTACGTCTCCCGGGGACACGGCAGCTGATGCAATGAGTTCTGTGAGATTGTCGGCAGGCGATACATTGATAATCGCCATAAAACCACGCCTTTCTTATCGTTATATCTGATTCATTCTAAGGAAGCGCTGATTCATTCCATATGCTCCCCTAAATCTCATATATTGAAACCGGATCGCAGCAGAGGCGATCCGGATTGATTTTCTCTTTATTAACGAACTATCCCAGTTCGGCCAATCTCTGTTCGAAATATGCCAGTTCTTTTCTTATCAAATCCAAGGAAATGTTCTGGGTCTTGAGATTTTCAGCTGGGACTTCACCCATTTTCGCCTCTGCTTTGGCAAGAAGTTCCTTCTGTTGTTCGATCATTTTGCTGATTCGTTCCGAATCGTTCATCGTAATACCACCTTTCTATCTCTTCTCAGCTATACTATCCGGTAATATTCTTAAGGTAATTGTTTCCCGTTCCGTTATCGAGGATATCTGCTGGCTCATTGCATACGATCTTGTTAGAATAGATAAAGTTGTAGTCTGCACCCTCTGCGAAAACCAGACCAGAGTCACGATTTCTGGAAATGAAGTTGCCCTGGTAAATTCCAAAATCATCAAGTGCCAGTAGTCCTGTATCGCTGTTATTACTGAAATTGTTGCATGCAGCAAACACATTTGTGATTGTGACCAAAGCGCCTCGGTCGCTGGATACACCCTCGTTCTCAATGCAGATCGTGTTGCTTCCACTTGCGATATAGTAGGCACTGCTGCCTGCTTTTGCAGCTTTATTTCTTAAAAGCAGCGTGTTCACGCCGAACGCTTCAAAACAGTTGTCATCGCAATCACAGACACGGTTTTCGACGATGGCATTATTAGCATCATTACTCAGGAAGGTTTCAATGCCGTCATTACCACATCGGTTTACTTCGTTGCAAATGACCCAGTTGGAAGTGCTTCCTGAGATCATGAGGATTCCATCAAACCCGACATCCCTGATATTGTTCTTCCAGATCAAATTTGCAGCAGAACCTGTTATTCTGATTCCGTTGTTTCCCATATCGTGGATTGTGTTGCTCACAATCCGGTTAGCAGAGCCACCGGTAATCGCAATCCCGTTTTGGACATAGTTTCTGACGGTTACGCCATAGATTTCAACCCCAATTACTCCGGATAGAATAAAACCGTTCAGCAACAGGCTGAATCCTGAAAATACTGCTTTTCCGCTGCGGGATATGATTCTGATAAAGTTCTTATCAATAAAAACTGTTTGGAGATAGAGACCGTCGGCAAGCAGCAGTACATCTCCAGCCGATACGGCATCCGATGCGATTAGCTCGGTTAGATTATCGGAAGGCGACACATTTATAATCGCCATAGGATCACGCCTTTCAATAGATTACTCCTATAGGAGTTTAGAAAAGGCCTGGACTCAAGGTTTTTCGGAGATTGCCGAACATTCTTATACGTTGGTTTTAACTGCTGAGGCAACCGATCACTTGATCAGACACTTCCCCTTAATACAATATTCAGAAGCTGATTTTTGGTTCCTATGCGTTATCTTTGTGAAGTCAATGCGAGGAAGGATTTAACAGAAAGTTAACGAACCGCTAACAAGACTATGCTATCTCCCTCTGAACTTTCTCCATATAATCCAGTTAGAAAGAAATGCTGATTCTTTCCGGCACTCCTCCAGGTGCACATCGAATCAGCGTTTCCGTATAAATTCGTCAGAAACCAAGGAGGATTTATTGTGAAAAGGAAAATCATATCAGCAGTTCTCGCTTTGACTCTGGGAACAACCCTAATGACCGGATGTGCCGGAAGCAGCAGTGCGGGTGAAGGAGATGGAAAGGTCGACCTCAACAGCATTTCCCTGGAAGAGATGATTGAGAAGGCTAAGCAGGAAGGCAAAGTTGAATCAGTAGGAATGCCTGACACATGGGCGAACTGGGGCGACACATGGAAAGAGATCAACGAACTTTATGGACTGACCCATACCGATGTGGATATGTCTTCGGCAGAAGAACTTGCGGTTTTTGAATCAGAAAAGAATAATGCTACAAAAGACATTGGTGATGTCGGTCAAGCCTTTGGCCCAATTGCAGAGGAAAAAGGACTGACCCTTCCTTATAAGACCAGCTACTGGGATGATATTCCGGACTGGGCTAAAGATGATAATGGAGACTGGATCATCGGTTACTATGGAACCATCGCTATCATTACAAATAAAGCTCTGGTTTCGGAAGCACCGAAATCCTTTGCGGATATTCTCAAAGGAGATTATATGGTGGGTGTCGGCGATGTGGTAAAAGCCTCTCAGGCTCAAAATGCAGTTCTCTCAGCCGCCATTGCAAACGGCGGATCAGAGAGCAACATCCAGCCCGGCATCGATTATTTTAAAACGCTGGCGGAGCAAGGCAGACTGGACAAAGGAGAGCTCTCTCTGGCAAGACTCGAAAAAGGGGAAATTGCCGTAGCGCTGCTTTGGGATTACAATGCCCTTGGCTACCGGGATCAATTTAAAGCCAACAACCCCAACTCTAATTTCGAAGTAAACATACCGCAGGACGGTTCCATTCAAAGTGGTTACTGTACCGTCATCAATGCCTATACAACCCGGCCTCATGCTGCAGCTCTCGCAAGAGAATACATATTGAGCGACGAAGGCCAGATCAATCTTGCCATCGGTTATGCAAAGCCTGTCAGAAGTAGTGTAATACTGCCTCCTGAAGTCGCTGCAAAGCTCATCAGCAACGATCAATATAAGAATGCCCGAATGGTTCAAGATGCGGACGTTTGGAAAACCACGGTAGAGTCCCTGGGTACCAAATGGCAGGAGGAAGTCATCGCCTATGCAAAGTAGGCCAATCTTTTTCATACTTTTCAAACACGCGGAACACCTCTGCTTCAGGGGTGTTTCCTCCATAAGAAAGGGTGGCTCAACATGAGTAATAATAAAACCATATTTCTGCTTCTGGACGGCTGTGGATTTGGGGTAGCAGAATGCTGCCTCGGTTATCCGGAACATCTGGTGGAAAGAAAGCAAGGAGCCAAGTATCGTGTCATCGGTGAGCTGCCCAGCAGTTCACGGCCCATCTACGAAACGTTGTTAACAGGGCTTCCTCCCTATCTTCACGGCGTTGTCAGCAACCGGCATCCGTTCCGTTCTGAGACGGAAAGCGTCTTTCACCTTTGCAGTAAGAAAGGGCTAATCACAGCAGCCTCAGCTTATTACTGGATCAGCGAACTGTATATCACTGCTCCCTTTGACCAAGCGTACAATCGTTTCAATTTGGAGTCAGACAGCCCGATCCGCCATGGGATTTTTTACTTCGAGGATAGCTATCCTGATTCCCATGTCTTCAGTGACGCAGAATTTCTCAGAACACGCTATTCTCCGGATTTTCTGATGATCCACCCAATGAACGGAGATGAGACGGGACATAGTTACGGGCATCACTCAAGGGAACACCACCTGGCTGTGGCCAAAATGAATGAAATCCTTGCCTCCTCTATGCCCCACTGGTTGAATGCAGGTTATAACGTCGTCATAACCGCAGACCACGGAATGAATGAACTGGGCCTTCATGGAGGCAATACCCATCTACAGCGAACGGTACCCCTCTATCTGTTTTCGTCCAAAATAAAAGCCGGTGATTTTTCGAGCGTCACTCTTTCCCAGCTTACCGTCGCTCCGCTGCTCTGTTCTCTGCTTGAAATCGAGTCTGCCGAAGGGATGATGGATTTATCGGATTTGGGGGTTGATCTCTTTGCTTAATCTTAGAAGAAAGAAATATCTTGCGGCGCTTCTGCCATTTATTCTTATCATCATCTCCTTTGAACTCCTGCCGCTTCTTATGATTATCGTAAGAAGCTTCACGCTCGCCGATGCATCCGGCTTCACAGTAGAGCACTACATTGCGGTATTTTCAAAAAAACTCTATCAGCAGGCTGTCATCAACAGCCTCATCGTATCAGCAGTATCGGCCGCTGTGGGTTTGATCGTCGCTTTCTTTGGAGCGAAAGCAGCATCCGGTGCAGACGGTAAGACAAAGACGTTCTTCCTGAGTGTGCTAAATATGACTTCAAATTTTGCAGGTTTGCCCTTGGCTTTTTCCTTCATCATTATGTTTGGAAATGTTGGTGTATTTGTCATGCTAGGAAAGCAGATCGGCTTTTCTCCATTGGCAAATATAAATTTATATAACGTCTGGGGCCTGACCCTAACCTATATTTACTTTCAAATACCACTGGCGACACTGCTCATGATCCCTGCATTTGAGGGGATCCGCAAAGAGTGGCAGGAAGCCGTAAGCCTTCTTGGCGGAACACTTTTTCAATTTTGGAGAAACGTAGGCATCCCCGTCCTTCTTCCCGGCATCTTTGGAACCTTCAGCGTACTTTTCGCCAATGCGCTGGCAGCTTATGCCACAGCCTACGCCCTTTTGCAGAATAATTTTTCGCTGCTTCCCATCCGTATTTCCGAGCAATTCGTTGGAGATATCGTGCAGCAGCCAGAATTTGGCTCAGCACTGGCAGTCATCATGATGCTCCTGATGGTAGCCGCTGTGACGATTAATAATAACCTGCTGAAAATTGCACAAGGAGGCAGAAGTTAAAATGAAAAACAGCATATCCAATCGATGGGCGATCGCGCTCATCTCGATTTATCTGATCCTTCCCATCGTCTTCACCTTCTTATACTCCATCTTTGCGGAGTGGAATACTGTACTTCCTAAGGGGCTCACCTTTAAGTACTATATGCAGGTGCTCTCATCACCGATTTTTCTCATGGCACTTATCAGGACCCTCATCATGGCGGTTCTTCCAATTTTCCTATGTGCCATTGTAATTTTACTTGCAATGTATGTGGTCATTGTTTATTTACCAAAGCTGGATCCTATCATTCAGATTCTATGCACCATCCCTTACGCACTGCAGGGAGTCATCATTGCCATCAGTGTCCTCTCTCTCTACGCAGATGCGCCTGATCCGTTTTCAAACAGGCTGCTGATGCTGACCGGAACCTACTGCATCTTGATCCTTCCATACATGTATCAGGGAATCCGAAACAGTCTTCACGCCGTCAATGCACGGGGCCTTCTGGAAGCAGCTCAGATTCTGGGAGCAGGAAGGTTCTACAGCTACTTTACTGTAATTGTACCGAATATCCTCTCCGGAATCACAATCTCCGCGTTGATATCAGCCGCAATCATCTTCGGTGATTTTGTTGTCGTAAATATCATTGGAGGAAACTATTATGTAACCGCTCAGATCTTCTTGTATAAGTCCATGTTCCAATCAGGTCAGCTAACCTCCGCGGTCAGCATTGTGCTATTTACGGTAACTCTGCTCCTGGCTGCCGGCGTATGGATCATGCAAAACAAAATGGAGAAACAAAAGGAGGCCAAAGCATGAGTTATATTATTTTTGATCATATCAGCAAAAACTACGGTTCCAATCAAGTCCTGAAAGGGATTGATCTAAAAATAGAACGAGGGGATTTTGTGACGCTCCTTGGACCATCGGGCTGCGGAAAGAGCACGCTTCTCCGTTGTCTCTCCGGACTGGAAGCTGTCACTGAAGGGCGATTCTATCTTGATGGTGCAGATATCACAGAGATGGAACCCAAGGACAGAAACGTAGGGATGATCTTTCAGCAATACAGCCTATTCCCAAATATGAATGTATTTCAGAACATCTCTTTCGGCTTGAAGCTGAAAAAGCTGCCGAAGCAGCATATCGAAATGAAGGTTCGAAGGGCTATTGAAATGGTGGAATTAAATGGCAAAGAAGATCACTATCCTTCCCAGCTCTCCGGGGGCCAGCAGCAGCGTGTAGCCCTGGCAAGATCCATTGCAGCAGAACCAAAGGTCCTCCTCCTTGATGAACCGCTTAGTGCCATCGATGCGAAGCTCAGACGCTCCCTGCAGTCCAGAATTCGTGAGATTCACGATGAGCTTGGGATAACCTCTATCTTCGTGACCCACGATCAAGACGAAGCCATGATTCTGTCCGATGTAATTCATCTGTTCAATCAAGGTACGATTGAGCAGTCAGACAGACCCGTTGATCTATATACCTCACCAAAATCTGCATATGCAGCAGGCTTTATCGGACAATATAATATTTTATCACGAGAAGATTTTCATGCAATCATCTATAACAAAATTCAGGATACAGCAACCAGGGGCGACTCACGGGAGGAATCATCTGAATCCAGCCACATTGCAATCCGCCCTGAAACCATCGAGCTAAATTCCGAATTGCCGGAGCAAAGTGATGAAGCTTACTATCAATTTGACGCTGTAGTCAGAGATTACACCTTGCACGGTAATGTTCTGAGATACACGATCTCGGTAAGCGGTATAACTTTGAAGGCAGATGTTCTGTTTCGAAGCTTTAAGCTTTTTGAACCGAATAGTACCATCCACGCTTATGTCGCAAAACGAAACTGCCTCAACGTATGAACCTTTCATGCCTGTTTCTTTCCCATTTGTCTCATCCCGCGCTGATATATGCTGATCGCATTCTTGGAGACCTTGGCCTCATAAAGCGCCTGATCTGCACAAATTATCAGTTGGGCCATATCCATCTCTTTCACATATTCTGCAATACCAAAACTTGCTGTTACCGGAAGCTCTCCATAGTCACCTACACGAAGAGCTTCCATATTCTTTTGAATTCTTCTGCAAGTTGCAATAACCTTGTCCATATTATAGTTGGAAAATAATATACTGAATTCATCTCCGCCATACCGGCAAGGCATAGCGTCTCCACAGCATTCGTTTAAAATCGTTCCGAATTCGATCAGGCATTGATCTCCCATAAGGTGACCATAATGGTCATTTAGGGCTTTAAAATGATCCAAGTCGATCATAACGAATATATATGTAGTTTCAGTTTCATCCTCTTCCATATCCTGAAGTGC
Source organism: Clostridiales bacterium (assembly GCA_015243575.1). Classification (NCBI taxonomy): domain Bacteria; kingdom Bacillati; phylum Bacillota; class Clostridia; order Peptostreptococcales; family Anaerovoracaceae; genus Anoxybacterium; species Anoxybacterium hadale. The sequence continues at coordinate 283,954 of CP042469.1, read as the reverse complement.
ATTATGTAGAGCTTTTCGATTAAAAATCCCTGTCAGCTCATCCATCTGGAGCTTCAGCCGCAATTGATTCCGATCCATCTCTTTGAGAACGCTGGCTTCATTTTTTGCTCTCTCAAACCTTATCACAACCATACAAGCTGCAGAAAAGGCCAATAGAATTACAATTGATATGATAAAATCTCCGAGATGATTAAAACTATCAAAAATATCTACTTTATCGACATCCCACTTGATGAGCAATTGTGATACAGCCACCGAAACCAGGCACACCCCCGAAGTAATTGATGTCAGTCTGTAATCCGCGTAAACCGTAGTCATGACGATTGGAATAGCAAAGAAAAAGTACAGCGAAGGGAATGCAATATGAACCGTAAAAAGGACAAAGCACATGATCACAAAAACGATAGACACAGTATATATTTTAATCTCCTGTGACAATCGTTTCGACTTCATAACATTGAAGCTGATTAAAATCAGCAGTAGATTTGCAGAAGCAGGTGCTATAAAAAACTTCAAGATAAAAATAGGTATCGTGGTATTCAACAGGTCGGAATTGCAAATCATAAATCCAAGGATCGCTTCCACCGCTAAAGACAGCAGAAACAATGCTGCAGAAGTCTTAAAATGTAGATCAAGCCAGCTTTTATGAATCTGATTATACTCCTTCTGTATTTCAGCATTCTTTGATTTTTCCATAACCCTCCGAAACCGATGCATAGCAAAATAAAATCAATGCCAGACAGCAAATGCATTCGGTCTTTTCTATTCACACAATTATAACAGAGGTTATGTTTAAAATCAAACGATGGACTTGGGAAGATATCGATCCTTCTCATTAAAAAAAGTCACATCCGCATATCCCGCATAAATATAACCATGATGCGGAACATTCTCAGGTATGAAGTAAACGTCTCCGGTTTGATAGGTTTTCGTTGTCCCATCAATCGTCATATCAATTTTTCCCTTAATGACAATTCCAACTTGCTCTGCGTGAGAATGCTCCGGCAATTCCACATCCTCAGCAAATTCCATAAAAAGTACTTGATGATTGCTGCTTTGCGACATGTAAGCAGCGACTCCCTTCAATGGAATATCTGCTTCCGGAAGCCTCAAGATTGGTTCGGGAAAAATGTTGCTGTGTTTTATCATTCTTAATCCCTCCTGGTCTATTTATTATATAATCCTTTGAAGTTCAGCAAGGGTCGTTAAAAAGTCCTCATACTTTTCTGTTCCGAGTCCCTGCTCTATTGTCCGTTGCGCTTGCTCCCAAAACGGGATTGCTTTACGAAGCGTTTCTGTTCCCAGCCCTGTGATCCAGATATGCCTCTTCCTGGAATCCACTTCGCCTGTGCGCGCTTCCAGGTAACCATTCTTCTTTAGCAATTCGATGCTTCGGGTGGCTGTTGTCTGATCCATAAGCTGGGCTTCTGCCAGTTCTCCAATGGTTCTTCCTCCTACCGCCGAAACGGCAGCCAGCAAAGCAAATTGCGCCGCGCTTAACCCCGCCGGTCGCAACGCCGCATCATAATACTGAGTAATCACTCTTGTAGTCATGCGCAGATTTCTGCAGGCACAGTCTCTTAATCCAGGTTCTTTCCCCATACTTCCCCACTTTCTACTTCTTTTTAATCCCCTCAGCCTATTTAACGCCAAGCGCTCTTGTTTTTCATGGATACCGCCAGTTCACTAACGCACCAATAGCAGTTCCTCACAAATCAAAGCCGCCATCTCCCTGACCTTTTCATGTACATCGGTGCAGGCTGCTGTGACGAGGGGACGATATTCCTCACGATAATTATTCCTCATGTAGCAAAGTGTGTCAACCTTCCATTTCCAAAGTTCATCCGGCTGAAGGTAGAAAAATTTAGGCTGTACTTTTGTTTGATAAAACGCTTCCTCCATTAGAATGATATTTTCTGGAAGAAGAGAAAAAGCAAGGTCATCCATTCCAGGAAATTCATCTTTTTCGTTCCAGGTTCCTCGATTCATGGGACAAACATCTTGGCAGAGATCACATCCATAGATACAACTGCCAAAGTCTTTGCTCGCTTGAAACAGGCTTGGGATATCCCGGCCGCCAAAGGTAGTAAGAAAAGAGATACAGGCAGTGGGCGACATGGTGTAAGGCTGGGATAACGAACCTGTCGGGCAAGCCTCGATGCACTTTTTGCAGCCCTCCGGACACTTGCGGACTTCAGTGCGCTCCTTTTTCTCAGCTTTTATATCAATCAGCCAGCCTTCAAGATGCACCCATGAGCCGGATTCGGTATATAAAAAATTATTTCTCCGAATTACCCCAAGACCTGCAATTTGTGCAGCCCAGCGCAAACCCACAACGCCGAACTTTCGGTTGGTTTCTGCCCGAATTCCCAGTTCTTCCAGAAAGGCCTCCATCTTACGATTATTTTGGAATTCCCTCGCATTTTCATCAATGCGAATATCGAAAAGATAAGATTTCCCAATCCGGCCTTTCACTTCATCAGGAACATGGTAATTTCCGTAGGGAACCGCCGCCACAATCACAGACTTTGCCCATGGGAATTCTGTTGATGGGTCTGCAAGACGCTGCTGCCTTCTATAGAACGCTGCTGATTCCGGTAGATTTTTCACCCGTTCTCCCATCATTTCCCCATATCCGGCCAGTTGATCAAGGGGCACAATCCCGCATTTTTCAAAACCAAGTTCGTAGGCTTTCTTTTGTATATGCGCTTCAATTCCAGTGTTCGAAACGCCTTCGCTTTTCATATCAACATTCATGAGATACCCTTTCTTTTAATGCACAGCCACATTATTCGTTTTATATGTATATGCATATATTATTCTGTCACCTCACACTTTGTCAAGAAAAAATTACAGGCAGATCTGTAATGAAAACAGATCTGCCCACTGTTGATTAGCGAAAGTCCAGCAAATAGCGAATTCTAAAAAGACGATTCTCTTATGAGCTTTTTACGAATTCCTCATGAACCTGATTTAGCAATTTTGGTATCGCCAGATCCTGCGGACAGTGTGATGTGCATGCACCGCAGAGCACGCACTGGTCTGCTCCCTTTCCCCCAGGCAGCAGTGCATCCCGGTATACAATTTTATCAATGGGGTGCGTTTTCATCAATTGATAGCTGTTGTATAGTTTAAAAATCTCCGGAATAGGGATATTTCTAGGACAAGGGATGCAATACCCGCAGCCCGTGCATCCTATGCTTTGATTCGCTTCATATACTTCACGAATGCTGCGGATCAGTTTCTCATCCGCAAGTGACATGACTCCAGATTCTGCCTGTTCAAAAATGCGCAAATTATCTTTCAGCTGTTCCATAGTACTTGTTCCACTCAAAATAACCGAAACCTCCGGCATATTATACAGCCAGCGGAAGCACCATTCCACCAGAGAGCGCTTCTCAGGGTATTCAGCAACCAAGCGTTTCACTTCTTCAGGGATATTTGTGAAAAAGTATCCTCCCCGAAGCGGTTCCATAACTACTACCGGAACATCCCGTTCAGCAGCGTAATATAACCCTTCCAAACCCACCTGCTGCTGCACATCAAGGATATTGAGCTGAATCTGGGCCATTTCCCAGTCATAGGCATCCATGATTTCGTGAAATGCAGCAAGGGTATTATGAATGGAAAATGCTCTGTGCCCTATTTTTCCTTTTTCCACCATCTTATCTAGAAAAGTAAATCCATCATAACGCTTAATCGTTTCCCAGTTGTTGTGATTCATATTATGAAGTAGGTATACATCGATATAGTCTGTATCCAGCCGTCTCAGCTGCTCATCAAGATACTTCTCAAAATCCGAGTGCTTTGAAATATTCCATGTGGGATTCTTTGTCGCCAGGAAGATCTTATTCCGATAACCGTCTTTGAGCGCCTTCCCTGTAATGACTTCGCTGTCACCATAAACATACGCAGTATCAAGGTAATTGACCCCCGCATCAATGCCATATCGAACCATACGCACCGCTTCCTTCTCATCACTAGGAAATCTCATGCAGCCCAGCCCGAATCTTGAAACATTCAGACCGGTTTTCCCCAGAGGCACATAATTCATAAGTATCATCTCCAATCCTGTTTTTCTATATTAGCAGCTCCCCAGTATGAATATTTGTATGTGACCGAGGATCATGCATCACTCAAACAGGAGTATATTCCTTTGAGTATACTCTAAGTCAAGAGAAAATTTACGACAGTTGATTTCCGTTCCCTCCGGCAGTATAATGACAGAGAACTAACACAAAAGCTGGAGCAAGGTCAATTATAATAAAGCAACCAACCAGGAGGCAGATACTGCTTTCAGCGGAAAGAGAGATAAGATGAGTTATTCCATCAAGGAAGTTTCAGAGCGGTTTCAGCTTTCACCCTATACATTGCGCTATTATGAAAAAGAAGGATTGCTGCCCCACGTAACCAGAGACAGCAATGGAGTCAGAATTTACAGCGAGACAGACCTGGAATGGCTGCAGCTGGTTTGCTGTATGAGAACGACAGGGATGTCCATTTCCTACATAAAGAATTATGTTGAACTGTGCAGGCAGGGGAACGATACCATTCCTGAGAGAAGGCAGATCATTCTGAACCAGAAAGAAATTGTTCAGTCCGAATTAGAAAAATATCAACAACTGCTCAAAGCAGTAAATCATAAGCTCCAATATTATGATGAAAAAATCATCCAGGCAGATCCCTCCAGCAGTTTGAACCACTGTCTCCTCTGCCGGGATGACGATCAATAGATTTTATTTTTTCACAATGGGGAGCCAAACTTCGCAGCGATAGTCCTCTGCAGCTTGGTCTCCATCTTCATAAGCTTCGATATCCGGGGCATCTGCATATTCGTAACCTGATGTGGGGAGCCACTCGGATATGATGCGTTTCTGCAGATTCTGAATTGCGGCTGGCATGGCACCAATGCACTCAAATATCGCCCAGGTGCATTCCGGAACATGATATGACTCGAGGCCATTAGTGGGTTCTAAATCCGTGGCAACTGCAATATAGTAGTCGAAATCCTTACCGTTCATACAGGTACTGACACCCAGGATTCCTGCTGGTTCATCACCTCTCATGAGCTTGCACAGTTCAGGGATCACTCCACTGCGTGCAGTCTTCTGCCAGAATAACGGTACCTGGGCAAAGTTTTCATCGATATTTACTTCGTAATGCTCCTTCACCCCTACAATTTTAAAAGCGTCTTTTTTTACAATTCGATACTTCATTTCCTCATCTCCTTTGATTGATATCTGGAAGCAGATCGGAGGATATGCTTTGAGCACGACGCCTTGTTTCCTTGCGGCGGAAGGTGCAACTCCATGGACGCTTTGAAAGGCACGATTAAAGGCAGTTGGAGAAACATAGCCGTATTTCAATGCTAGATCGATTACTTTTTCTTCTCCGCTCTGCAGATCAAACGCCGCACGAGTCATTTTTCTGCGCCTAATGTATTCGGATAGCGGGGTCTCCGCAATATAGGAGAACATCCGCTGAAAGTGAAAAGATGAGCAGCATGCAATTTGCGCCGCTTTATCCAGTTCAATCTCGCCGGTCAAATTTTCTTCCATGTAGTTCACTGCCTTATTCAGGCGTTTCAGCCATTCCATTCCAATCCTCCTGATCCTGACTGCCGGGCGATGCTTTGCAAGCCAGCCCCGCAATCCCTGTCTACAATCAAAGTATAACAATTGTAAGTATGCTCATCCTCTCTTATCCTGCACGAAAAAGAGAGTTCCGCATTCTTACACTTGTGTTGTCTATTCTGGTAAATTCTATCACAGTAATAAGTAAATTGTATGGAAATTGTCCGGAAAGTTGCCTGGAATTTATGTTCGGCAAGCGACATAGAGGTTGACTTCCCCTGCCGAATGAACTAAAATACCATCAATTAACTTATTGCTTATGTTAAACTTCTAGGAATTCCGTTGAAGGAAGGGATAATAAATGAAACAGATTAACAGCCTTATATCCGAAATGATTCAATACGATTCGGGGGATCCAAAACGAATCCAACACTTTCTAAAGGTTCACAGTTTTGCCAAGCTCATCGGCATTCAGGAGGGGCTGGAAGAACAGGAACGATTTACACTGGAGGCCGCCGCCCTTGTTCACGATATCGGGATCCGGCTCTGCGAAGAGAAATATGGAAATTGCAGCGGTAAGCTGCAAGAAAAGGAGGGGCCTGCCATTGCAGCAGCGATGCTGGAAAAGCTGGACTTTGAAAAGAATGTCATCGATCGTGTCTGCTGGCTGGTTGGACATCACCACACCTACAGCAATATTGACAGCATAGATTATCAGATTCTTGTGGAGGCAGATTTCCTTGTGAATCTGTATGAGGATCAGACCCCTGAGGAAGCCTGCCGTGCTGCTCTGAATGGGATTTTCAGAACGGAAAGCGGAATCAGGCTATGCAGGACCATGTTCGCCTTATGATAATCAATTCATGATTTCACCATAACCATATCTATAAATTTTTTCATGCCTTCCGTCAGATATTTGTTTCGATGGTAAGCCAGCTTAAAGTGCCGTTTAAATTCAACCCCCTTAAGATCCAATCTGTGCAGGATGCCCGCTTCAAGTTCTCTCCTGACAGCATTTTCGGAGATCACGGTTACTCCAAGGCCTTCGGAAACTGCAGATTTTATGGTATCTGCGTTATTGCAGGTCCAGGTGGAAGACCATCTCAAGGAATGCTCTTCCATCACCGTCTCAAAGGTTTTTCTTGTTCCGCTGCCCTGTTCTCTCAGAATAAAGTTCACCTTATCCAGTTCCGCAGCATCAATACTGCTTCGCTTTGCAAAAGGGTGATCCTTTCCGCATACCAGCACCAGCACATCTTCATCAAAGGTCTTGCTTATGATTTCCTTCACCGTAATATCACCTTCCACAAGTCCCAGATCAAGTTGATCAATACGGATTAGATCTTCAATTTTAGAAGTATTGTCTTCAATGACATGAACGGCATAAGCAGGTGCCTGTTTCTGAAACGCCGAGATCAAGCCTGGCAGAACGCAAGCTCCAATGGTCACGCTTGCCCCGACGCGAATGGTTCCGCTTCTGCTTAAGGAGCGCATTTCACTTTCCGCATCCTGATTCATTCTCAGAATATGACGAGCATATCCAAGAAGGATCTCTCCTGCTTCTGTAAGGTACAATTTCCTGGATAGGCGTTCAAAGATCCGAACTTCATAGTAAGCTTCCAATTCTGCAATTGCCTGGCTTACAGCTGGCTGCGAAATATAAAGGCGTGCCGCAGCCGATGTCATATTACTTTCATCACACACCATGACAAAGATTTGAAAATGTCTGAAAGTCATTGTACACACTCCAATTCTTCTATCAATAAGTAATTGGTTATCATTATAATAATATTATATGATTTTACTTATTTATCGTCAAGGGTTATACTTCGTATGTAGGAGTGATGAGACATGATATTGAAAAAAGATGAGATGCCCGGAGTTCTGCTTTCCGCATGCATAGCTGTACCGGCCTGGCTGATTGGAAGCCATTTCCCCATCATTGGCGGCCCGATACTGGGCATACTTTTGGGAATGATATTGGCCTATATAACAAGACCTGCTTATTTGGAGAAAGGCCTTTCCTTTACATCAAAGCGTGTTCTTCAATTTGCAATTATTCTGCTTGGCTTTGATATGAACTTATATCAAGTCATTGAGGTTGGAGCAAAGACACTGCTTCTGATGATCTTTACCCTTACCGCTGCTTTCCTTTCGGCTTTCCTGCTCGGTAAGGCGCTGAAAATCGAACGGAACATCAACATTTTGATTGGGATTGGAACTGCCATCTGCGGAGGATCAGCCATTGCAGCAGCTGCACCTGTCATCAAGGCAAAAGATGAGGACATTGCCCAAGCCATTTCTACCATCTTTCTTTTTAATGTTTTTGCTGCTTTCCTGTTTCCGACACTGGGCCATGTGATGCAGATGACTAATTACCATTTCGGTCTCTGGGCCGGTACTGCGATTAATGACACCTCCTCTGTTGTTGCAGCAGGTTATTCCTACAGCGTTCAATCAGGAGATCTTGCAGTAATCGTCAAGCTTACCAGAACCCTGATGATCATTCCGGTAACCCTGATATTGGCCTTATTCTCCATGAGAAAAGATCCCAGCGGACACGCTTCAGAATACAGACTATCACGTATCTTTCCCTGGTTTATTTTGGGGTTCGCTGCCGCCTCAATTTCTTCAACATTTCTGCCTGTTCCCTCCGATCTGATCGCACTCTTACCCCGGACAGGTAAATTTATGATTGTTATGGCAATGGCCTCCATAGGCTTGAATACAAATCTCTCAAAATTATTAAAAAATGGCGCAAGACCAATTCTTCTTGGATTGGGCTGCTGGTTTGTGCTTTCTATAACGTCTTTAGTTGTTCAGCGCTGGCTCCTTTAAGGTTCGCTTCTGGTTCGAATACGCATTCTTTAAATATGTGTCCCATGCCAGTTCAATACTGCAGCCTGAAGAAGTTCTTATATATTTCTTTACATGAAAAAATAATTCACATATACTATTTCCAGATCAAACATACAACTGAGTATGAAAAGGACTTGGACGAATAAACTGTACTAGCAGCCGTTAATAAACAGAAAGGAGCTTAAGAATATGACAGTGACATCAAACCGAGAGGAGCTGGACCAAATTCAAGAACAGCTTGCATCCTTTATCAGAGAGAATCCCCTTAATTTTCTTGAAGCACACAACAAAATGAAAATGTATGATGATCCCCTTCTTGGGGTTTCTTCTGCAGATGATCCCTATTACGATACGTTTGTCAAGCCGGAGATCGTAGGTCCCGATTTTCTGCCTCCCTTCGCATGGCTTCCCGGAGCAAAGTCCGTCATTTCCTATTTTCTTCCCTTTACGAAGGAACTGCGCGATACGAATAGGAAACCCGGCCCTCCCTCTCAGGAATGGATTTCTGCGAGAATTGAGGGTGAGAAACTCAACAATGAAATCAGACACTTTCTGGTTGGTCTGATGGAAGAAATGGGCTATGCTGTAACAGCGCCTGGAATAGATCCTCGCTTTTCCGTGAAAAACAGAGTCCCCAACTGGTCCGAACGCCACACGGCCTTTGTTTCCGGACTCGGCACCTTCGGACTCCACCGAGGCTTGATTACGGAGAAAGGAACCGCCGGGAGGTTTGGCAGCGTAATAACCACCCTTGCGCTTCCTCCGACGCCCAGGAAATATAAAGGATATTATGATTATTGCCTCTACCTGACTCAAGGAAAATGTGGGGCCTGCATCAAGCGATGTCCGGCTGATGCCTTTACGTCAGAGGGAAAGAATAATCAAATCTGCTCAGATTATCTGGATCAGATCCTCGCAGAATATGCACCGCGCTACGGCTGTGCAAAGTGCAACGTCAACGTACCCTGCGAGCATAAAATTCCCTAAAACTTGCTGCAATTCAAAAAGATCCTGCAGCAGCAAAACAGATAAATTTCCTTGCTATTTAATCAAATACAGCAAGGAAATGGAGCAGACGGTGTGATGGTGATGCCGCCAGGTGCATTTTCTATGTGGCTGCTGTACTTGATCTCACTTTCAAGCAACGCATTTTGTATGTAGCTGCTGTACTTGATCTCGCTTTCAAGCAGCGCATTCTCTATACGTTTTCTTTCGGTAATATCTCTGACATTCATCTGCAGCATTTTCAGCTCCTTTACGTGACAAGCACTTACCGCAATTTCTGTATTTCGATAAGCACCGTGTATAGAGAAAAAGCCTGAATCCTCGAATTTGAGGCTCTCACCATCCTTCAGCGTAATGATTTCAATGCTGCTTTCGGCGATTTCATGAAAGAGACCTAGATTCCAGATTCTTTTGCCTACAAAGAAATCTTCCGAATATCCAGAGAGCTGTAGCAAATACGGATTGATCTCAGTAATAATGCCTGAGTCCGCTTCTATCATCAAGATCCCTTCCTTCATGGATTCAAAAAGACGATGGTATTTAAGTTCGGAATTCGTAAGTGCCTCTTCCTTCATTTTTAGTTCAGTGATGTCCTGAAGAACACAATGAATTTGTTTTAATGCACCATCCATATCGTACCCGATCCTTCCTTCAAAGGCAATATGGATCGGTTTACCGCTTTTATGGATCAGTATCAATTCACTTCTGGCATATCCTCTTGCTTTAAACACAGGGAATTGTCTTTGAAAGAGCTTCCTGGATTCCAGCATGAGAAAATCTCCAAACCACCTGCCGAGAACCTCTTCACTGGTATACCCCAAGGTGTCAAGCCACTGCTGATTGACATTGAGAAAGCAGCCATTCTCGTCGAGAGATTGATATCCAAGCGGAGCGTGGTCAAAGAGCGTTTGAAACCGTTCTTCTGATTGTCTGAGCTGCAGCTGATATTCCCTTATCTCCTGCTGACGAAGCAGAAGGAGGCACAAAAGAATCGAGACGACAGGATAAATTAAAAGAACAGGAATTCCAATGTCTCTCAATACCGAAACACTTTCGGGATAGGGCAGCAAAAACATACAGATCAGCATGGCGCTATGTACCGTTAAACTCATAATATACACATTCAGCCAACTCCATTTTTTCGATCTCGGATACAAGATCAGCCTCCAGGCCGACCCGATCAATGCGCTGGTTAGGATAATTCCTAATCCAGGAAGCGCTCCGATCCCCCCGCTGTACACCCTAAAAGCCATTGCGGAAATTACGGTTATTACGGTCGGAATCGGTCCGAAAATCAATCCAGAGGTACTAATCAGAATGGAACGGGTATCGATCATCAAACCCGGATGAAGCTCTAACGGAATCTTCATAATCAAGATGCAGATCATTGAGATCAGGATTCCGCTGATCAACTGCCGCGATCTGCAGCTTTTAGCAGGAAACAGATACGTTAATTCATACACTACCGCTAAGGCAAGCAGCAATGCTGCATTATTCACCAGTGCGATAAAGACTGATTGATCCATTCTCTCCCTCCTAACAGAGCTCTCCGTTCCAATCTGTGCTGATTTGGGATTCTGTTTTTAGCTGGAACTTTGCTACCATTTCTTTCAGCATCTCTGACTGGCCCGACAGTTCCTGACTTGATGCAGCGCTCTGCTCTGCTGTGGCAGCATTGGTCTGAACCACCTTTGACACCTGATTCAAGCTTGTATTGATCTGAGAAATACCCATGGCTTGTTCCGAAGAAGAATTTGCGATATTGCCGATGATATCGACAATCTTTGTGATTCCCGCGTTGATCTCATTCAGTGCCTCTGCGGTGTTTCCCGCAATATCCGTTCCGACGGCAGCCTTCTCAATCGAACCTTGAATCAATTCCGTTGTATTTCTGGCCGCTTCCGCACTTCGGGCTGCGAGGGTTCTGACCTCCTCTGCTACTACAGCAAAACCCTTTCCGTGCTGGCCGGCCCTGGCAGCTTCCACCGCTGCATTCAGCGCAAGAATATTTGTCTGGAATGCGATATCATCGATTACCTTGATAATCTTTGAAATATTCCCGGAAGCATCGTTGATTTCTTTCATCGCCAGCAGCATCTCTGCCATAAGCTTATTCCCTCGTTCTGCATTTCCCTTAACGGTGTGCGTTAAGTCATTGGCTTCTCCTGCACTGACAGCATTTTCCTTTGTCTTGGAAGCGACTTCTCCGACATAAGCGGTGAGTTCCTGCACTGCACTCGCCTGTTCCGATGCACCCTGTGATAATGCCTGACTTCCCCCAGAAACCTGTTTGGATCCTGCCGAAACCTGATCCGAAGCAGTATTAATATCACCTAATACCGAATTCAGAGAATCAAGGATTCTGTTCAAAGAGTCTGAAATACTGACAAAATCCCCTTTAAAGCCTTTGATATTGCTGACAGCAAGGTTGCCCTCTGATATCTCACCTATGGTTTCAGAGATTTGACCGATTACTGTGTTGAGGTCGCTGACAGTATTGTTCACTGCACTGGATAAGACGCCAAATTCTCCCTGATAGTTCCCCCTTACAGAAACCTGCAAATCACCCTGTGCAATACGGTTCATCACAGTGGTTACTTCAGAAATCGGTTGGGCTACAGCTTCAACAAGCTGATTTACACCATCCAGAAGCTCCGCCCAGCTCCCTGAAAAGCCATCTAGGTTTGCCCTGCTGTTCAGGATTCCTTGCTTTGCCTCACCCATAAGGGTATTTGTTTCCCTCAGCAGACCATTCATAATGTCGATACAGCGATTCAAATTGGCGATGATCACATTGAAATCTCCACGGTACTGCTCATCGATTCGATCCGGTATTTCCCCCTTACTGATACGATCAATATATTCCGATGTAATATTGATCGGCTTTACGTAAGCATCTGCTAAACTGTTAACACCATCAATGAGGGTTTTCCAATCACCTTCAAAATCAGTTGATTCAGAACGTACATCAAGTCGTCCTTCCTCTGCTGCCGTTATGAGTTTCCCCGTCTCCGAAAGCAAACCGTTCATAGAGTCAATGCATTGATTGATATTGTTTTTTGTTTCGTTGAAGTCACCATAATAGGCGTCTGAAATTTTAGGAGGAATATCACCCTTGCTGATCCTTTCCACATATTCAGCGGTGACGTTGATCGGGGCAACAAAGGCATCAATTAAATCATTCATACCCCTGACCATAGAACCCCAATCACCATTAAATTCCGAGTCATCGGCACGAATATCAAGTTTCCCTTCTTTTATAGCCAGGGTTAAAACCATCGTTTTTCCAAGAAGATCGCTCATCGTTATTATACAATTATTGATATTATTTTTGATCTCATTAAAATCCCCCAGATACTCCTCTGTTATAACCGGCGGGATATCTCCTTTACTAATCCGCTCAACATATTCAGCTGTCAGATTGATGGGTGCAACGAAGGCATCGATCAACCCGTTGATGCCCGTAATCATATCCATCCACGCACCGGAATATCTTGATGAGTCACCTCTGATATCCAGCTTCCCGTCCGTTGCTGCATGAATCAACTTCTGAACCTCGGTATTCAGTTCTCTGATTGTCTCGACGGTTTTTTTCAAGGCCGGAGTGATCTCATCCTGTTCATCCTTAGGTTCGATTGTAACTGATATGTCTCCGGCTGAAATCATGTTCATTACGCCGATGACCTTTGTTTGAATTTCATCAGCAAAGGAATCCATGGAACCAGCCATCTGACCGATTTCATCCTTTGTTTGAATGTTCAGCCTTTCACTGAAGTGGCCCAAACTCATCTCCTCGATCATATGAACAGTCCTTCTGAGAGGTCTTGTAATAATACTTGAAATCAGCAAACCGATTAGTATGGACAGTAAAGCGACCAGGCCGATGACTGCAGACATAACGAAGATCGCCTTGTCAGCCTGTTGCTCATTCAACGCAGCTTTTTCTCCAGCTGCGGTAATCTGCAAAGCTACAATCTGGTCAATTGCCTCCTGATATGCTTTCGAGGCTATTCCTGATTTACCCGTTGCGCTCATCATTTCGATTGCTTCTTCATCCCTATTTTGCTCAGCCAGCTTAACAATTTCATCCAGACCAATTTTGAATTTAACTCTGGTCAACTTATATTGATTAAATGCGCTTATGATTTCCGGAGAGTTTATACTTGCTTCAAACTCCATTGTCATCTGATCTACCTTAGTACGTATTTCTTTGATTTGCGCAATGCTGGCTTGAATATCTTCAGAATCTTCGGCCAGGATCATATCACGGGCAATTGCTCTGGTTCTCTGAAACTCGGTAGAAATGCCACCGATAACCGATAGTGGAACAGTAGTGTTTTGATAAAGCTCCTGGTCTGACTCATCAAGCTCTTTCAGATTGAAAATCGCGTAGATTCCCATAGACCCGCTGATTAGTGCAACAACCAGAAAGCTTAGGATCAACTTGCTGCTGATTTTTAAATTAAGATACCACTTCATGTCATGTTTACCTCCTTGCAACGACTTATTTTTGTTGGCACGATTCGCGCTCAGTAAACCGTGCATGCTATTTATAAACTGAGGTTATCAGGCGGAGTAAGCATATCAAGGCAATACAGATAATTTTTTCCTTTCGTACTCCAACTAGAGTTTAGGCTACCGTTCTCACAAATTTCTCACAAAATCGGGTTATTTCGACAAAAAAAATAGAGTGTGCAAAAAAACACACTCTTTTCTTGAAACAATTCCTCTGGCCGTATTTCATCCTTACCTTCCAGTAAATTCTTTGATCCAAGCACTGTACTGCCCCTGTCTTCCGTAAAACCCACCTGCAAACCATTTCTCGATATAAAATAAGGTCTCGTCAATAATTCCACTTCGCATTTTATATTCTATAATCTGTTCCAGCACTCTCTGATATTTGATGGAGAGACTCTGCTGTTTGCCCAAGGCCCACACCCAGCATTCCTCTCCATAATATGGACCGGTATAAATCTGCTCGGCCTCCACCAAGTCTCCTATTTCAGGATTCCTCTGAGCAAAAGCATTGCGGTAAGCGCAATGAAATGTTTTAACATCATAGCTGACACAATCCAGTTTCAATCGATAGCAATGATCCGCATATTCAATGACGATTCTGTTATCGGCTACTTCCGCGATACTCTTACGAAGCTGATAGATAATCGTCTGCAGATAATGAGATGCTTTCTTTGGTTCACAATCCGGCCACATCAATTCACAGAGAATATCTTTATGTACTGGTGCCGGCTCCTGATGCAGGAGATAGGCAAAAACCTCCATGGATTTTTTCCTCTTCCATTTTAATATGAAATCTCCGGAGGAAACGATAATTTTTCCCAGGACATTGATTTGTACTTGCGGACGAGCCTTTATGATCCTGCTCTTTCGTTCTTCCAGTTCTACGGAGATCTTATCCAATGCCCGGTAAAGGCGTTCCTTGCGAATCGGCTTCAACACATAATCCACTGCATTGGCGTCAAATGCCTCCTGTGCATAGCTATTGTATGCAGTGATAAAAACAAGACTGAGGCCGGGTTTCCTCATTGAAAAGTAGTCAGCAAGATCAAACCCTGACATTTCGGGTAAGCGAATATCTAAAAGAGCAGCATCGACTGCCTGTTCATCAAAAACCTTAATTGCTTCCGAAGGGCAGCCGCAGGTTATGATCTGAATCTCCTTGTTATAACTTTCGATCATAATCTTTATTGCCGCAATCATTTCGGGCTCATCTTCAACGATCAATAAATTCATGTTTTCTATTAATCTCCTTGTTCCTTATCCTGTTGAGCCGGAATAGAAAAGAATACTCTTGTTCCGCGCTGCAGTTCACTCTCAATAGAAAGCCCCTCACCATATAAAGCGGTGAGCCTGCGATTGATATTTGCAATGCCAACTCCCCTTTTGCCATTATCCAGCTTGAATATATTTCCTATTTCAGCTGCGGACATCCCAATGCCGTTATCTCTTACCTCTATTCTAATCATGCTGTCAATCCGTTCTACCGATATACGAATTTCACCGCCCTCCGCCTTGCACATCACTCCATGGTGTACCGCATTCTCAACAAGGGGCTGAATGGTGAGTAAGGGCACCGGATGATCCATATGATCCGTTAAATGGTAGAAGATCTTAAGCCGATTCCCAAATCGCGCCTGCTCGATTGACAAATAGGCCTGAACGAGCTCAAATTCTTTGGAGAGGACGGTTAACCCATGGTTACTTCTCAAGTCAAACGAACCCCTCAGGTAATCTGACAAATCCAGAATCAGTTCTCTTGCCCTCTCCGGATCATTGGTACAAATTGAGGCTATGGTAGCAAGTGAATTATGAATAAAATGGGGTTTGATCTGTGCTTGCAAAAATGACATTTCTGCGGAAACAAGCTGATTTGCCGTTTTCTTTAGTTTTATCAAGCTCCTTGCCCGCGCCGATAGTTCTTGCGATTCAAAGGGCTTTGAAAGGAAATCATTTGCCCCCATCTGAAAGCATAAAGAAATATACTCTTTTTCGGTTTTTGCTGTGAGCATTAAAACCGGAAGCTCTGCCATATTGTATTTTTCACGAATCTTTTCCAGTACCTTGAATCCAGACATTTCCGGCATCATAATATCCAGGATGACCAGATCGAGATCCGCCTGCCGTTCCAGGTGTTCCAATGCTTTCATGCCGTTTTCCACACTCTTGACTTCATACCCTGATAGCTTAAGGATGTTTCTCAGGACTTGGAGATTCGCTGAATCATCGTCTACTGCAAGGATATTAAAATGACACGGCTCATCATAAGATGCTTCCTCCTGGCAGATGAGGTCGTTTTGCTTACCCGCATAGTTTTTACTCTTTGCCGCCTTTGTTTCAGTTGATACCGGAAGGGTAAAACAGATGCGTGTACCAACCTCAACATTTGAAGTAATCCAAATTCTACCTCCATGCAGTTCTATCAGGTGTTTGATTAGATTCATTTCAAGTTCTGAGCAATCTTGTTTACGAGGAGAAGTACCACGCCGAACATCGGCACCGTCAAAAATACTATGGAGCAGTTCCGTGTTTACGACCACCTCGGTATTTTCTAGTGTAACTCTCGTTCTCTTCCTATCCCAGTTAGCAGCAATTCGAATCTTTCCTTTCGTGGCATACTTCAGGAAATGCCCGATCAGCTTATTCACGATTTGTCTCATCCGCTCTTCGTCTGCTAAAACCAGAGGATGATCCGCCGAAATCTCATTGAAAACAGGAAGGCCTTCATTCTTATACATATAACGAAACAAAATCAGCTGACTGTCAATCATTCTTTTCAAGTCAATCGGAACCGCATTCAGCTTGGCACCGCCATAACGAATATTGGATACATCCTGAAGATCATTAATCATGCCTTGCAGATTTCTGGCCAAATTCATGGTCACATCAAGATTCTGCCTCTGTCCTTCCGTTAAATTTCCTCCTATGCCTCCCATAACAGATTGTATGATGTTGATGATTCCTCCCAGGGGTGTCCGCAGCTCATAGGATACATTGGCAAGAAACTCATCCTTTATATGGTCCAGCGCAGAGAGCTTTTCTGTCAGGATCTGCTCCTTTTTCAGCTTATCCGTTAGTTCATCCGAAAGGGTATGAACCTTTCGGTAGGTTTTTACAAAACGATCTGCCATCAGAAAAGAGATTAGGAACATAAAGACAGCAAGCCCGATGGGAGTAATCTCTCCATAAGTGGAGCGGATCAGATTCGCATGGTACAGCATGTCCCGGATACCCGAAATGAATACGATCACACTTCCCGTCAGTATAATTTCCGCACCTTCAACGCTCCTGCAGCGGGCCTTGAAAATAATGCCCACCGCGATTAGGATCATCAGATTTCCCACAAGTTCATAAAAAACGGTCCATCTTGTATAGAACGATACGGGAATAAACGCTGTGACGATTGAAATACCAACGGCATATACGTAGATCAATCTGCCGAAGCGCAGTTTTGTTTCTGCAACGTCAGCATTCTGGATCAGAAAAAACAATGCCGCCGGGAACCAAAAAATTGTCAGATGGGTGATCCAAATCAGCAAATCGGGATGAATTTCCGGAAACAGTCTGGAAATGAGATCATCACTGTATAGCACGGTCCGCACAATCATAATCAGACACATCAGGGAGTAGCTTAAGCTTCTCTTATCTTCTTTGTAAATGAAATAATAAACGAGAAAGTACGCACCCATGATAGCCAGACTCCCCAGGATCATTCCATCTTTATACTTTAAAAAGGCATCCGCATCAGTGATAGGAGTGGATTCGATCATTATTAGAGCAAAAACGATCAGCAGTACGGTAAAGAATGCACGGTATTTCAATCCTTTTTTCATTTGTATTCTCCCGGATTATGATCCAAACGACGAATAGTGACGAATCGTCACTATTCTTGTCGTTTAATATACAAATTATATCAACTTAGTAGGTTAGTCAACCTTAAATTATGATCAGTCCACATAACGACTCAGTCAGATTAATATCTCCAGGGGATTCACTTTGTTGTGTGAGATTCGCTTTGGCAGTGTGACAATACAGGAAGTTCCAAGAACCTTCCCGCAAGCATCCATCGCTGCAACTCGATAAAAAGAGCCTGCACATTTTAAAGGAATTGCTGTTTCAAATCCAGAGCGTGGTACACAGCATCCCACAGGAGAAAGTTTCGCACGATCACAACCGGAATAAACCTGCCATGCAGCTACCTCTGTAGCTCCATTCCATGAAGCATAAACCGTCACTCCGCATGTGTTTCTTCGAACAGCGATGCAGGGCGGGCAAAGGGGGCAGCCAATCCACCTGTTTTTAAAGCTGCGATAAGAAATATTTTGATTTGGAAAACGTACATCATATAAAAAGTTGATCAACGGATTTACAGTAGTATTTCCTCCTTGCGCAAATTCCGAAAGGTATGGTTCCTGCCCCCATCCGATAAACTGATTGCAGTTTTCCAGCTGCTGAACATTTCCCTGGCTTGCTGCAAATAGACCGGGGGCATGGTAATAGGTTCGGTCTGCTTTGGCAGTCTTACGCTGAAAATCAAGATACAGGATCAGTCCCCGAGACTGTCCCTGCGGCGGGTCGTTTTCTGATGCACAGCAGGCATCATCGAAGAGACTGATTCGAGAACCCCATCGGTACCTGGCATCATGCTGCCAGGAAAATCCAGAACCGGGTGCAATTGTGAAGTCGCTCTTCCGCCCTCCAAGCTGCCATTGAACCGCGCCAGTCTTCTTATCAATCTGATAAATTGCCCACATATTTCGCATACTGACAAGCAGTGTGCCATCGCAGCCTCCTTCAACGGAGTTCAAATGATAGCAGTCCCAGATATTGTTGGTCGATGAGGCAGAAGAAGCAGGCAGCATGGAGTCGGCGGGATTAATATGATCTAGCGTATTCCAAAAGAAGAGAAGCTCCCCTGTTTCCAGGTCTACCTCCTGAATGGAATAATCATCGATATAGCCTTTTTCAGGCCCTCCGTAGGGAGTAAGATCTGCCGGCACCTGCTTGACAGCGGTGAACAAAGCAGTATTGCGTCTTGTGATGGTAAATTCGTGAACATCAGCGGTATACCCCTCTCCCGCTGTTATTTTTTTTATCACCCTGTAGTGACTGTCCAGTATCTGAAAAAAGGCACCTGGTTCCGGGTCACCCGCAGGAAGGTCAGGATTTGCAGACTGGGTACCGGATATGGTTCCCTGCCACATGGTAAGAACCTGTCTGCCTCGATAGCTTTGAACTCTGAAATCGGTATTCTGTATATATCTATTTGCAAGAGGCCGAAACCATACCGGATCACCGCACTGATCCATGATCAGTGCACCTGTTTGACCGATCATCCTTTCGCCAAAAGCAGTATAGGGGGCTGTAAAAATTAATCCAGGTGCAGTCCCTGGCCGATTTTGGTTAATGTGCACCTTCATGGGATGCAGTTTTGGAGCCGATACAAAGCACCAGGCCCCGTTATCGTTTCTTTTTATTTTTACATTGCGAGGTCTATCCGTTTTTATATCGGACATTGCGATTCATCTCCTAAAGTCAGAAAACGCTGATCCAAACCGATCAGTGTTTTCTCATGTCTATCTGAATTGATTCAGCCAGAGCAGATGCTGAGGCCCTCAGATACTATATAATATGGGGATGATGATAAAACGGTGTGCTCTTGGGCTTACTGATAACGAGCCGCAATTTGTTCAGCCTGTTCCCGAAGCCTTTCCCTAATATGTTTCGGCTCCATTACTGTCATACTGTCTCCATAGGACAAAAGATAGCCAATGAGCCAATTGCTCTCAGGGAGCTTGACCGATATGGAAAATGAGCCGTCATCCATCCTCTGGATATCCGTCTCACTGAAATCGTCAAATACACGGAAGGCACTGTCTGCAGTTACGTTCAAACGAAGAGAGAGGAGCGAAGTCTCATCATCTTCCATTGTGAGACCTCCCTGAATTTCTCTCTCTTCAAAGTGCTCTTCAGTCAGGACGATATCTGACATTCTTGCGATTTTAAACGTACGATAAGCGTTCCTTGTCCGGCAGTAGCCTTGGAGATACCAAGCATACACCTTAAAGGTCAGCTTAAGAGGTTCCACAGTCCTGCCTCTGCTCTCCCCCATAGCGTTGAAGTATTCAAAGCAGATTACCCTCCGATTTAAGATTGCTTCCTTGAGTTTTGAAAAACTGCTTTGACTGTCTTTTCCACTGCCCCACGGGGTGAGATCTGCTTCAATCCAGTTACTTCTCTTGTGATCAAAGAACCCATTGAGCTTAGCCAGAACTTTTTCACTTTCAGGGCTTTGCGCAATGGAAAGACTCTGAAGTGCATAGAGAATTTCATTTTTTTCTTCCTCAGAAAAGACCGACTTATTCAAAATGAAATTGTCCATCAGAGAGATTCCCCCACCTTTGCCCTGACTTGTATAAATCGGAATCCCCGCAGAGGACAGGATGTCTAAATCCCGGTAAATCGTCCTTGTAGAAACCTCGAACCGCTCCGCCAGCTCTCTTGCGGTAATAGATTTTTTATTGAGCAGTAAATATACCATTTCAAATAATCGATTGATCTGCATTTCATCACCCCACATCAGGATTTATTGTAATCTCCTAAAATCATCCTTTATATAAAAATTGATTCAGTATCTCTATATTATAAAACGCATAACTTGACATTTCTACGTCAAGTTATGCGTTTTGTATTTATTTTATTGGTAGGATTTATTTCATTAGTTATATTTTTTCGATTATTTATGATCCAGTGAAGCTCTCATAAAACGGCAGTATCCAATCTCTGCGGCATTCTTCATCAGCTCCAGGTTCAGCCAAGCTGCCAGCTCATAGAAAGGCCTGTTTTCAAAAGGCCACTTGGTGCGGCTGGAGTCTTTCAGCTCCTCATCTGTCAGCGTTGTCAGCAGCGACCGCCACTTGTCCTCCATCAATTCAATTTCACCTTTCACAGCCTGTGCACTGCCCGGCCATGTGACCGCTTCTTTTGTAAGGGTTCCGCTGCCAAAGGAGTAATCAAAGACCATGGACCACCAAAACAAAATGTGCCATGTAATCCATGCGATACTCGATGCTCCCATACCATATTCCTCATTTTCCGGCCAGTCTGCACTCCAGACCCCCTGGTTTTCTGTGACATGCAGTCCCCGTCCTCCTGGCCGCCAAAGACATGTCCCATTATCCAAATCGTGCAAGTGGAAATCCAACATCTGACACGCGATATCAAACTGGAATAACAGCGTATCGACCAATACCTGATTTTCTGGTTCCAGTCCATCCTGCCTTGTTACCAGATTCTCTTCTGCTGCCCCATCTGTCATTTTATCCATCTTTCCTGCAGCCTTTAATTCAGCTTCATTTTTCTTCCCTGTAAGCTTTTCTTTTTTTTCGCTTCCCATATCCATTCCCCTCTCGTTATTCGTAATCCTCGATTCTGCATGTTCTCATACCCCTCAGAACAAATCACAACAAATGTTCCATGATCGATTGATAACAGCATAGCCGAATCCATCCAACCTTGTCAACAAGAAAGAAATTCGGAAGCCTGATTCGAAAACAGCAGGCAAAGTTTGTTCATTGCCCTCGTACAGGCAACGTAAAGCAGCTTTCGATCTGTATCTGTGCAGTAGGTAAGCCTGTCAGCGGATGGAATGATCACTTCTGCAAACTCCAGTCCCTTTGCCATAGAAACGGAGGTTACGGTAACTCCCGCTGAAAATTTTTCGCTTTCAGGAGTAAGCAAGGTCATTTCAAATTCCTCGAATAACGACTCATAAAGCTCTTTTGCACGCTTGTTTGTTTTGGTGATAATTGCTAAGGTTCCAGATCCCCTTTCCCAGAATGCCCTCAGCTTGTGCCGGATCTGTTCCATCTCTTCCTGCTCATTGCAGCATTGGATGAGTTCCGGCGCTTCTCCATGACGCTCTACCGGCTCCATATCTGATCCCCCTTGAATCTTTGCTGCAAGCGTCATAATCTCATAGGTAGACCGGTAACTTTTATTCAATGTTATGAAAACCCCTTCCGAAAAAATCGTACCGACATCCTGAAGTGTATGACTGCTGCTGGGATTCAAACCCTGTCCAAAATCACCGAGGATGGTTTTTCCGCAGCGAAACAGCTGCTTGATCACTGCCAGTTGAATCGGTGTATAATCCTGCATTTCATCGATGACAAGATGCTTCATCCGGGATTCTTCCTTCAATCCCTCAAAAGCACTTTTAAAATACAAATAGGGAAAGACATCATTCCATTCCATAGTTTTTTTCGTTGGCATTATCAGCATCTTTGAAAGTGCCTCCCCTCGATAGAACGCTTTATAAAGCTCCAGAGAATTTTTCACCTTGAGCATTGCCGTAAGTTCTTTCTCTATCATTCCTGCTTTGGGCAGTTCAACACCCCAAAGGTTATCAGATTCGAGCTTTGCCCTGATATCATCTGCAACCTCCTTCAGGCGGCGTTTCACCGGATAACGGCTATACGCCTGAAACCGCTCAAAGATCCATTCCTTTTTGACGGTAAAACTTCCAAAGACATAATTCCGGGGTCCAAACCACTTCAGACTTTCCGTCCTGAGATATTCTTCCACCCGCTGATAAAATTCCATGCTGGCCTTGCGTCTAACTCTCAGTGCCCAAGCCATGTCATCGTTTTCAAGAGGGTCTTTATCCGGCTCAAAACCCAATGCACTACCCAGCTGCTCCGCAGCAATATCCGTGACGCTTTTTTCGCAGATTGCTTCTTCCCCCAATTCCGGCAAAACATTGGAAATATAACTGCCGAACACTTTGTTGGGAGATAGTATTGTGATGTTTTCGGCAGCTAGAGTCTCTCTGTTCCGGTACAGCAGATAAGCAATGCGATGCAGTGCCACAGAGGTTTTCCCCGACCCTGCGACGCCCTGAATCACCATGTCACCGGATTGTTCATTTCGTATAATCTGATTCTGCTCGCGCTGAATCGTTGCGATAATAGTTCTCATCTTTTCATCAGCATTGCAGCTCAACTCTCTTTGCAGCACCTCATCACGAATATTCACCGAACTTTCCAGTACATATTCCATTCTGCCTTGGGAGATTTTAAACTGTCTTTTCAGAGACAGTTCTCCTTCGATCCTTCCAGAAGGAGCATCATACCCTGCCCTCCCGGGTTCGGTATCATAAAACAGATTGGAAACTGGTGCTCTCCAGTCATAAATCAGCGCGTTTTGTTCCTCTGTGTCTACAAAAGAGAACCGTCCGATATAGTATTGAGTGAAATGTTCCTCCCCCTCACTGCGAAAATCAATTCGACCGAAATAAGGCGAGTTTTTCATGGCTTCCACTTTATTTTTCATTTTTACGGCAAAGGTTCCGGCCCTGTCAATCTGCTGAAGTGCCAGCTCATTCTGAAAAACCTCTTTTGGATCAATCTCACTCCTGTATTCCGCAATGTAACGTTTCAGCTCCATATACTCGCTATCATACCGCAGGACAGTTTCTTGATATTGCTTCCAGGCCAGATTCAGTTTTTCAATCACGTTGACGAGGTTCTCATATTCCTCAGGGTACGATGCTGTTTTTTGAGAACCCGAGGCATGATTTCCAGTGCTCGGTTCCGCATTTCCGGGGTCAGCGCCTGGTTCCGCTTTTCCGGGACTCGTCAAATCCCTATTGCGATCATTTGCACGGATCATCTTCTGTGTCGGATATCCGAACTCTGTGAGCAGTTCTCCTTCTTGAAAGCCAAGTTCCATAAACATTTTACGGTATCCAGTATCCGCCCTGTCCCCCTCCCTGTATGTTGTAATCGTAATAGAATCATGCAGAATTAGTTCCGACAAAGCCCTGTCAACCAATCCTTCGAAAACTCTCTTTTTTCGAAAAAGGGGATGGACCCCCAGAAATTCGATCCTGCCTGATTCATATGATAAAAGCATGATTCCAACCGCCTGATTGTCTTCCTCTGCAAGGAAAGCACAATTTCTTTGAATACAGTTTTCCAATATGCGCAAGTACTCATTTTCACATAGACAGGGAAAGCCATCCACAACGAGACGAACCAGCTTCATCCAGATTCGGATATCTTTTATTTCTGCACATCTCAGCGTCACGTGTTTCTCGCTTCCATCCTGACGTTCCACCATCTGGCTTGTCATGTCAAATTCATATTTTAATTGTAAAGGATAATAGGAACGGCTTTTTCTGAATTCCAGCGGTGCTTGTTTATACATTTCTTTGAATGCTCCCGCAAAAGACTGCTGACTGGAATAGCCGGCCATCAGAGCAATTTCAAGGATGGGTTTATTTGTAAACACCAAAAGCTTTGCCGCCTCCGTCAATTGACGCCGCTGTACATAGTCATGAATCGTGAGCCCCACCGTTTCTGTAAACCTTCGATGCAGGTGGTATTTTGAATAGTGAACAGCATCTGAAACAATTTCCAGATTTAACTTATCCGAAAGATTGCTTTCAATATATTCGATTGCGGAAATAATTCGTTTTAGATGCTTCATAATCAGTCTCCTTCAACCACATTATAACAGCTTGTGAGACTCACATTTTCATAAATCTTGCGCTTTTATAAAACGAGTTTGCTTTTTCTAAACAGTTGATAAAACACTTAGAACCTGTTCTGTGTTTCTGACCAGTTATTTAGAGAGCTCTGTACCCAGGTGTTGTCCGGAAAGCGTTGTACGCTGGCTATTATCCTTACTGCGCAGAAGTCCAAACTCCTTTCGCACCAAAAGAATGGTCCAGATCACAATGACTGCATCAATTGCCAGAGATCCGTAGTAAATCCCCGCTACCCCAATGGCTTTGGGCAGCAGCAGCATGACTGGAACATAAAATATGAGCTGGCGCGCAATTCCGATCATGGCTGCAGGTTTGCCCTTATCGATGGATGGAAACAGAGTCATAGCCATAAAAATAAAGGAAAGTGCAGGCAGGATCGCCATATAGATTCTGAAATACATCAGCTCACTGCCAGTAAATACAGCATCCTTAACCATGAGTCCCAGAATTTCTCCCGGCATAGCGATGGAAATAAGCCAGAAGGGCAGCGTCAAAACAGCGGCTGTAAAAGCAAAGATCTTGTAGGAGCTTATGACTCTCTCGTACTGTTTTGCCCCGTAATTGATTCCAATCACCGGTTGAAGCGCTCGCATCAGCCCAAAAATCGGCGTGAGAAGGAAGGTGAACAGCCGGAAGACTACGCCATAGAAGGCGACATCAGAAATGGTTCCGTATTTTGACAATGCATTGAAGACCAGCAAGGCCTGAATCAAGCTCATAATGCTCATTATCAAAGAAGACATTCCCAGCCGCAGAATGGAAGTCCCAATTTCTTTGTCCCAGCGAAGGGAAAGCATCTTGGTGTGGAAGGTTCCGTGTCCTTTGGCGAAATAAATCCACCCGACCAAGGTGTAAACCAGCATGCCTAGGTTTCCTCCCCATGCTGCGCCCTCAACGCCAAAATTCATAAGGCCCATGGTAATATAGCTCACCAATGCGTTGACAATGAGACCCGAGCCCATCATCACCGCCGCTGTCTTCATCCTGCCTTCAGCACGGATAATCATATTGCCGGAAAGACCGTAGATCCAGAATAGTGCGCCGAAGACCGTGATTCTAAAGAATTGATCTCCCAAGATCAATGCTTCCCCTGTACCTCCCATGATCCGGATCAGATCGGTGGAAAAGATCAGGCAAAGGATCATGTAAACCACAGTAATCACAATCGTGATCAGATTAACATTTCCCATGAGCTTCCGTTGGGTCTCCAGATTCTTTGCACCCAATGCGATACTCAGAACAGAGCCTGCACCAACCCCTACCAAAGAGCCAAATGCAACGCTGATCTGAGACAACGGATAAGCGATAGAAACTCCTGCCAGTGCTGTCTCACCGACAAAAATCCCTACAAATGCAGCGTCCAACACGGAATTTAGGCCATAAAGTACCATGGCAATAATGGCGGGCCAGGATAAATCAACCATGACCTTCCATAGATTTCCATTCAAGATCATCCGCTTTTGTTTCTCTTTTTCATTTTTTTCAGAGATACTGTTATTGTTCATTTATAAAAACCCCTCTCTTTCTTTTTATTTGGGTTTGGATTTAGGTTAGTTAATACTAACCGTACGTCATTTTTTTGAGGCTCGAAAGCCTCATTTTCAATTACTTTTAACTTTTTTCTTTTTCTGCTGTTACTGGCGGTTTCAGTCCAAGAAGCTTCGTCCACCCTGCCGTTGTAAACTCCAGAAGGTTTTGGATATAGCCTTCTGCCCGTTCCTTCGGCATATCGTGAACAACTATTTCAAAAATCCCGTAAAAGAATGAGCTTGACAGCATATGAACCAATTCTTCATCCACATCATTGATCTGCCAGCCAGCTCTTCTTACCGCGTCAATGAATTGAAACGTGGCCTTTGTTTCAATTTCCACCATTCCGTTGAGGTAGCCTTCGTACTCTGTTCCAGCGGAGCTGCAGATCAAAAGCTTAAAGGCATCAAAATGCTGATAAATATAGTCCAGCATCCAGAAAAGCCCAGCCTCGGAGCCATCCGCCATGTGCTGCCCCTGCTCATCTCCCGGCAGCTCTGCAAACTTGCGTTGGACGGTAAGGTAATACTCCAGCAGTTCTTTGGCTTGCGCTCCTGTCAACTCTTCGAAAATTGCCATTTTGTCAGGGAAATATCCATAGATTGCCCCGGTTGTCACGCCGGCAGCCTTGGCGATCCTCCTAAGAGAAGCCCCTTCATATCCCTTTTCAAGAAACTCCTTGCGCCCGCATTCCAATATTTTATTCCTGGTATCCCCAGCCATGCATTTCCCTTTCCTCAAAAAATGTAACGTCGTTATATAACACTGTTATATTATTATCTAATAGGCACCTTGTCAATATTATTTTTCATTTCTGTCTTAAAATTTATAATTTCCTTTCGCAGTGAAAAGAGAGATATGAGCATACCACTCATATCTCTCTCTTATGAAAAATCAAACTATTTTTTTCTTCCAGCAGTTTGATGCCGTGATAATACATCCAGTTCACCGGAGTGTCAATCCCAAGCTCAGCACCCAGGCGCACGATCTTGCCTGCAAACATCTCAACTTCTGTTTTTCGTCCATTCTCCAGATCCTGCAATGTAGAGGGTTTGTTTGCAAAGGGAAGGTTCATAATCGTATGCTCCTGACGGTCAATATCCTCCTGACTCAGAGCAATCCCCAGACGATTGGCTATTTTAATGACCTCTCTCATGGCTTGATACCGGATTTCATTGGCATGTCTGCTAACCTGAAACGATCCGAAGGGCACGCCGAACATGGCGCAGGTCATATTTTCTCCGATGTTGCACATAAACTTAAACCACATTCCCCGTTTCATGTCCTCATCAACACCATACTTTATGCCGCTGTTGTCAAAGAGCTCCTTGATTCCCAGGACACGCTCTGTCAGCTCAAGATTCTTTGCTTCTCCAAAGTGGACCTTTCCTGCCTCAGGGTTAAAGTCTGCTACTCCGTCCTTCATGACAATGGAAATTCGCATGTAAGAGTAAAGCACCCGTTCCCAGCCATAAACAGCCGCAACCCGTTCCTCGCTGTCAATTCCATTCATCACACACAGGATCTGGGTACTTGGCCCCACCTGATTTCTGATGTCAAGGATCGCTTGATCAAGACCCATATCTTTGACGGCCATAATGATCAGGTCTGCAGGATCACCTTCTTTCTCCGGGTCAACAACTGCAAATCGGTGATTGATGCCGTTTACTATCACGCCCGTTGATTCAAGGCGCTCCCGGCGCGCTCCCCCAGCCAGCACTCTGAAATTCCCTTTTCCCAAATAAGCATCTAGCTTTGGGGCAAAAAACACACCCATAGCGCCGAGACCAATCAGGGTTACTGTTTTAATCTGTTCCATTTCCCGACCTTTCCACCACTGGTTCGTGAATTATTTGCAAACTTTCACCAGATTTTCCACTTCACCCTTAGCAACAGAGCTGTTAAACATTGCATATCTAAAAAATGCAAAGCCGTCAACTTTTCCTGTTGCACGAGCTGCAAGAACCTGTCTGGCAATGATGTCATTGTAACGCAGCCACTCCGAAACCTGGTTGTTATCAGAAACATTACACCCCGCATTGGCCATATTCAGACCGACAAAAAGTTTCACATCCCCTTTTGCCGCAAGCTTGATCCATGTATTCAGATTGTTTTCATAAGCATAAGCAGCCACATTGCCAGAGGAATCCTTTCTCTCAAAGCCCCAGTAAAGCTGCGGCATAATGTAATCGATATAACCGGATTTTGACATCCATGTATCAATATCTACAAAGTAGGAATCATTCCTTCTGAGATTGTCCACGTTGCCCGCTGGACTGATCCCAAACTCCACCTTGGGATTGATCTGCTTGACTGCGGAATAAATATCCTTCACCAGAAGATTCACATTATTGCGGCGCCAGTCCGCAATACTCATGCTGCTTCCTGATGCATCATATTCTGGTTTATCAAAACAAAGGGAAGCGTCCTTGTCGTTGACGGTAGGATAAAAGTAATCGTCGAAATGGATTCCATCTACATCGTAGTTTTCTACAATTTCTTTGATTCCGTTTATCACCAGTGCTCTGGCTTCTGGAACCGATGGATTGAGGTAATATTCTCCTTTATGTAACAGCGCCCATCGATCATTGGCAGGATCGCCGTCAGACTGCCAGATCCTGACCGGATTGCTTGCTGCAGTCTGGTTCCAGTAAGTTCCGTATCCTGTCACCCTGTAAGGATTCAGCCATGCATGGAATTCAAGCCCTCTGCTGTGAGCTGCAGAAACCATATATGCCAGCGGATCATATCCCGGATCAATCCCCTGAGTGCCGCTTGCGAAGATGGACCATGGATAATAGGCTGAGGGATACATGGCGTCACTATGGGAACGCACATGGACGATCACCGCATTCATCCCAAGCTCAACGCTGCGATCAAACATCTTATCGACAGCCGCTTTGAACCCCGCTTCGTTCTTTGGCATTTCCATGTACTCAAGGTAGGAAATCCACATCGCTCTCATCTCTTTATCATCTGCGCTGCTGCCTGAATGATTGCCCGTGCTTCCCGGTACTGCAGGCTGGTTTGTACCGCTTCCAGAGTTATTATCAGAACCGCTTCCGTCGGAATTCACAACAACAGAGCGGTTGCTGTCATCCCAGGAGACGCCTGCTCCAAATGCCTCAAACACCGCCCTGATCGGCAAATAGGTCCGCTCATTTTGGATCACCGCAGCCGTATCGTTCATTACTGATACGCCATTTACGATGATCGCTGCATTTCCAATGGGTACTTTTACCATAGTACGGTCTTTTTCTACGATGACCATGCTGTTTGCCTCATCCCAGGACACCATTGCTCCGAATGCCTCAAGCGCTCCCCGGACAGGAACCAGAGTTCTGTTGTTTGCATCAATGAAAGGTTCGCCATATCCGCTCTGAAAGACCACCGTCTCACCGTCTATCTTCACCTTGATATCCGATTCTCCCATTGCAGAAGTCTCCCACCACGGATAAACGCAAAATGCGGAAATCAATAGCAGCATTGCGGCAGCAAGAACGCCTTTCGAACCAAACCCCTGTTTTCGTACTTTGTTCATTATCCCATACCTCACTAAAATTTTTGCTGATTTCTTTGCTGTTCTTATTTCTATCTTCATTGTCAGCAAGCTTTATCATAAGAAAAGCGGCGAGCAAAGGCACATAGAAATTTACCTTTGCCGGCCGCAGATTGCCTGCCTACCGATGCTACTATCGTACTACATTTTTCCGGTTTTGTCATTCCCCATTCTGCAAATCTGCACTGCTAAAATTTGCTTGGAAGATGCCTTACCCCTTATCCTTTGGCTTTCCTGCGCTTCTCTTTACTTTTCACAGAATCTGCATATTCGAACAGGAAAGCAACACCATTTTCCCGGTTTTCCGCCCTATAAGAGAAGTGGTGCAGCTCCAGAACAGAACGGACAATGGAAAGACCGAGGCCTGTTCCCTTGGTTGCCCCGCGGGACCCATCACCCTTAACATAGGGCTCCCAGATCGCTTCCAGCTTTGTATCGTCGATGTGGCTGCCGCTGTTGAACAGTTCAAAAGTTTGGTCAGTGATGGTGATTCGGATGTTTCCCTTGTCCGGCGTATGATCCAAAGCATTGATAAAAAAGTTATCAACGACACGCAACAGCAAAAGCCGATCTCCTGTTACCATCCCATCTCCTGTGACCTTCGGCTCAATACCCTTTTCCTCGCAGGCCCCCCCATAGCGGTTTAAAATCTCAAAGGTCAGCAATCGCAAAGAGATTTCTTCCAGATTCAGCTGGGGCTTATCTCCCTCCATTCGGGTCATTTCAAGCATCTCACGCAGAATCTTATCCATTCTCTCCACATTGGCCTGAATTCCTTCCGCATACCTGACGCGCTTCTCACTGTTGATCTGTTCCATCAGATTCTGCGCATAGCCCGACAGAATGCTCAGCGGTGTTTTCAGGTCATGTGCCATGGCGTTCGCCGTCTCTCGCCTGAGCCACTGGATGGCTTCCTCCTTTTGATAGGTCTTATATAGTTGAGATGACAGAATAAACGCCGCTGCAAAAAAAATAATCAGGCAGCTTCCCCATACAAAGGCCATCGTGTCTCCGCAGTATTCCAGAATATCCACATCCCGTGCAATCACCGTCCATGCAGTACTGTAAAGGCCATCCCCGTTTTCAGTATCAGTTACAGTGTTTTCATACGGGATCACGCAATAGTAACGATATACCGCACCTTTTACTCGCTCAATAGAAGAGAAGCCGTCAGCTGTTGCTGCTGCCTTTTCCAGCCTTACCGGATCCGAAACCATTTCTCTGAGGGCTTTCCGGGTTCCGCTTGTCGCCATATCGTAAGACTCAGGCAGGATGCCTCCATCTTTGAAATAGGGAAGCTCTTTGGTGTTGATATAATCAGTACGATAGGTCAAATCTTCCCGCTTCGTGCCGCTGGCCGAGTTCACATCGCCCTCTTCATTAAAACCGGAGGCATACATTGGGGTAATTCCGATTTTCTCTGGGATCACCATCTCATTGTCAAGCCAGAACCCGGATAATTCAATTGAATATTCCGTAAGATCCCCGGCCTTCTGCGCCTTGGGTCTTGCTTTGTAATACTTCTCCAGCTCGCGGACAGTCTTTTCGTCAAACCAATCATTCAGATTCAGGTACGCATACCCGGTATAATGTCTTGTCCCATCGGTAGATTCCGTATAGTTACAGATCCAGTAATCGTTCGGCACCACGATAGGTTCAAAATTTCCTGAGAATACAGCAATCTCCGCCTGTGTTCCCCCTAAAAAAAAGGACTTATTGATAAAGTCCTTTCGGATGGCAGGGAAATTCACAAGGTTCTCGTCATTGTCCAAATGCTGTGCCAAAATTTCCCCAACTTGGTAGTTTGCCTGTACGCCCAAGGCTCCAAGCTCAAGCCCATTGACTTTTACTTCCTGACGGACCAGAAAGATGCTGAACGCAGTCATCAGCACAAGATAGATCGCCGTCATGGCAGCAAACGTCCTAAAATAAATCGATCTTTTCCCCTTTTGTTTCATCTCTCATTCCTCCAATCGATACCCTTTTTTGAAAACTGTTTTGATTTGACCGGATGCATGACCGAGGGCTTTGCGAAGCTTCTTTACGTGATTGTCCACTACCCTGTCATTTCCGTCAAAATCATACCCCCAAATCCTGATCAAAATGTGTTCCCGGCTGATGGTACGCCCTTTGTTTTCCATCAGTATTTTCAAAATTGCAAATTCCATCGGCGCCAAATTCACTTCAGCATCCCCTGCGAAGACGGTGCATCGATACGGATTGAGACGGATGCTTCCTGCAACAATGGTTTCACTTCGGACAGTGCCCTTGGCACGCTTGATCAAGGCGGAGGATTTCGCATATAGTTCCGCGAGAGAAAATGGCTTCACAATATAATCATCACAGCCCAGACGGTAACCGTGCAGACGGTCCTCCTCGCTGTGTCTTGCTGTTAAGAAGACGATGGGAACATCGCTGGTCTTTCTCAGTTCTCTGCACAAGGTAAAGCCGTCCAGCTCCGGAAGCATAACATCGAGAATCACCAGATCATATTCTCTGCCGATGCATTTGTTCCAACCCTCTTCACCAGCAGAAGCAGTCTCTGTCTGAAATACTCCTTGCCCTTTCTCTGTAAAATAATCTGTTATGATCTCCCGAATCTCCGGGTCGTCTTCAACAAGCAGCATACGAAAAGCCATTGTTTCACCTCCAAAGACAGTTTAGCAACCAGATATATCCTTTCTGTGTCCATATGTAAAATTACTTTCTGATTTTGTTTTGCTTTCTTTATGAACAGTGGTGCGCAGTGGGATTTCTTGTAAGAAAAAGGTTAGAATGAAAGCGATCCCGAGAACGACAGTGCCTGTCAGAAATACGTTGGAAAGGGAGACAGACAGTGCATGCTTCAACGTTTCCAGCAGCTGATCAAAAACCGGCAATGCCTGCCCGGAGAGTCCGTCTCGAATTTCAGCCAGCTTGGGCTGATCCAGTAGAAGCTGGGGGTCCATCAATTTCATCAGTCCATGGAAGGTTTCTGGTTCCAGATCTGTATTCATTAGACTGCTGCTCTTTGAAACCATCAAGTTCATTTTGCTCGTGATGCTGGCGGTGAGAACAGTCCCCATAACCGAAATTCCAATGGTACTTCCCAGGTTTCGGAACAACTGAACCGAAGCTGTAGCAACGCCCAAATCCTTGGAATCCACCGCATTTTGAACAGCCATCATAAACACAGGCATTCCAAGTCCCAGCCCCAAACCAAAAATAATCATGCTGAGTACCGCAACGGGGATATCATCCATGATCACCATCAGAAACATGCCGAGCACCATGACAACCATGCCAATGAGTGCCAGTTTCTTATACCTGCCGGTATTCGTCATGTATCGGCCTGCGTAGGCACTTGTGGCAAGCATGCAAAGTGACAAAGGCATGGTGACGTATCCCGCATACGTTGGCGAGATACCCATAACCCCTTGTACGTAGAGCGGCATATACATCAATGCTCCCATCATTCCAGCGTTCATGATAAAACTGATGATATTGGAAATCGTAACTGCACTTTCCCGGAATATCGATAGCGGGAGAACCGGCGTTTTCGCTCTGTTTTCAACAAGCAGGAAGCATACAAGCGCTGCAGCCGCAAAGGAAAAGAGCCCGAGGATCACAGGTGAGCTCCATGGATATTTGCTTCCTGCCCAGGAAAATGCAAGCAGAATAGAAATAATAATCAGTGTCAGAATCAGAGATCCGGCGTAATCGATGGATTGAGCTTCCTGCCGTTCCACTTTCGGAAACAGAAAAAGGATCATGAAAAAAGCAATGAAGCCAAGGGGAAGGAAAATCCAGAAGACCCAGTGCCACTCCAAATGTTCAACAACATATCCCCCCAGACCGGGCCCAAGAACGCTTGACATTCCAAAGACGGCGCTCATCAGCCCCGACCATCGTCCACGTTCCCGGGGAGAGAACAGATCACCGATAGCAGTAAAAGCTGTTGCCATAATGATACCTGCGCCGGTTCCCTGAATGCCTCTATAAATGATCAGATGAAAAATATTCCCGGCGGTGCCGGCAAGAAATGCCCCTGTCATAAAAATCACGATTCCAGCCAGAATAAAATTCTTCCGTCCATAAATATCTGATAGCTTCCCAACCAGAATCGTTGCAATAGTCGTCGTTAGAAAATATATGGTAATAATCCATGAATAATAATCCATTCCGCCAAGCTTGGCAATGATCCGAGGAAGAGCCACACCGACGATGGTTTGATTGATCGATGCAAAGAACATGGCCGCAATGATCGCCGCCATGATCGTAACCTTGCGCTGATAAGTTAAATGTTCCATCTATTTTGCCTCCATAAAGCTGTGTTTTGTATCAATACCACAGTGCTAAAGCTCCCATGTTTTGAACTGTCATCCTTCTGCTTTTCAACCCTTACACTGATCAAGGTTTTCGGATATCTTATTGTAAATTCGTATCAAGTGCTGGATATCTTCCTCCGGAAGACCCTGAAAAAAATTCATTGTAACCTCATTAAGAGCTTCACTCAGCGAATTAGCCAGTTCTCGCCCCTTATCAGTAATTTCCAGATAAACAACCCTTCGATCTCCTTCATCTCCTTTGCGCATAGCGTAACCCTCTGATACCAGCTTATCTGTGGCGCTGGTAATTGCACCCGGTGTATTCTGAGTCAATTCAGCCAGCTGAGCTGCCTTTTGAGGACCTGAGTGATTCAGGCTGCTTAAGATGAGGTATTGGGAATGGCTGATTCCCTGAATCTGATGATTCCACTCTTTTTTCATTCTTTTCAGAATTGTATGAAACAGTTTAATAAGTTTTTCTTGCTCTGTCATCTATGCTCCTCCTCATTTGTAAACGAGTATTTAATAGTTCTGCATCAAATAGTTTATCATTAAACTATTTACCATTGAACATTTCGCATTCTATCACGGAACAAGGGGCTGGTCAATATGGATTGGTGAACGACGAGATTGAAAACCTGCAGTTCAGCAAGTGGAAGAGAGTTGAATTTTGCAGATTTGTAAAAAGTAGAGTTCCGAAGCGAGGTCCCCAAACAGAAGAAAAAGACCCTATGAGCGATTTTCCCCGTTCTATAGAGGCTGTTCGTCAGCCAGCTTTTTCAGCTGATCCACCAGATGCATCCCAAGACCGATAAGACTTTCGATATGCAGCAAATCCGAAACAGAAGGCTGATATAGGAGGGTCGCGTTGGCGCTGACTTCCTCGTCGCCTTCCCAAAGAACCACGCAGATCGGAATCATTGGCAATGCCTGAAACACCATTGAAACACTTCCCATGGGTGCCGATACGCCTCCCATCCTTGCTCCGCAGAGCAGTAGAAGACTGGAAGATTTGCCAAAGCTTTGAATGAGCACATCTATGGAATTTTTACGAAAGGCAGGAAAGAATAGGGCTCCCCCATTAGGAATGTCTTTCAGTGACACCCAGCTGCTGCTAACCTCCGGGCACAAAGCAGAATAAGAAAGATAGTTCAATATAATAATAGCTGCTATGATCTCAGCGTCCTGACCGTCAGATATTTTCCTGACGGTTTCTTGTTCCCAGTCTAACAAATATTCATCATGAAAGAACCTTATTGTAAATTGCTGTTTCACTTCATCAAAAAGAACCCTCCGCCTGAAGGCAACCTCACTGGGGATTCTCGCTTTCAACTCCTGCCAGCCTTTATCATAGGCGATTTTGTAGTTGGTCTGCATGGTTTGCCCCTTCCGATCTTTTTCCTTATTATACCATTACGCTCTCAGCATCGTACAATAAAAATTTAGTTGCCCAATACCATGTAAATTCGGCGCTAGAGATAAAATACTAGAGAAAATCCTGTTGACTTACCACAAATATGAAAGCATAATTACATTGTAATTAAAATTAACACCGTTAATAAGGATGGTTATATGGGAATTAAAGAACGCCGTGATATTGAGAAAGTTGAGATGAAAAAGAGGATTAAGGCTGCTGCCATTACACTGATCCAACAAGAGGGCTACGAAAAATTGTCGCTAAGAAAGATCGCTTCTAAAATTGAATATTCTCCCACTACCATTTACCTTTATTACAAAGATAAAGCAGAAATCATTACGGATATGTCCAACGATCTTTATGGTAAAGTTGAGAGCAATGCTGCAGATATTATAAATACCACGAATGCGCATTCCATAGATCAGCGAATGAGCAACATTTTGAAGGTCTTTATTATGAGTCTTTGCAGTGAACCTGAAATGTCAAAAGCGATTATGTACAGTGGGACAAATGTCATATTTTCCAATAAAATGGCTGGTTCTCACAATACTAAGCCTTCTAATCCGGGCATCGATATGCTTGATCATTTCATTAACGACGGAATTGCACAAAAAGCTCTAAAGCCCAATATCACAAATGCTTCGTGGATGATAATCAGCGCATTGCTGGGATTTGTTATGAGTGCCATCGAGAATGAATTATATAGACAGCCCGATTTCGAGAAGCTTGTAGGTGATTTTGTAGAAGTCCTGATGGGAGGCATACGACAGTGAATCGACTTTGGATAAGAATCGTTTTGTTAGCGCTGGCAAGCATCATAATCTACTTCGCACTGCCCGGCGGCAGACTTTGGAAACAATATCTGACAGATGTTGAAATTTCTTTGACCAAAACAGAGGGGCAACGGAGCCTACAAAGTATCTTTACGGAAGATTCTGTTGCAAAACTGCCTTCTCTGCTCCGTCAGCACATCATCAATGGGGGATACATGGGAGCGCCCTTTATGGATAACATGTTGATCTCTTTTCACAACGCAAGGTTTCGTATGTCGGCAGGCAGCAATCCTATCAAGATTCAATTCATGCAGGTCAATTTTGTAAGCAGACCCGACAGGCACGCGTTCTTAACTGGGCGGATTGCAGGGATACCACTACAGGCAAAAGATAGTATGCTTGACGGTTTCGGCTCTATGACAGGCATGCTTGCCAAGCAGCTTCAACTTTTCCGCTCTACCGGGGCAGAAATGAATCAGAGCCAGTTAATCACGGTTCTGGCAGATGCGGTATTCATGCCATCCTTGTTTTTACAGGAGTTTGTGTCATGGACAGTCATTGATGAACGGACCATTGAAGGCGAGATTGCCTGGCAAGGTGTTTCTGCCAAGGGATGTTTTACTTTTGATGATCATGGAAACATCATACGTTTTGATACCAAAGACCGATATATGGACGAAAATGGAAAAGGAAGCTCTTTGGTGCCGTGGTATGTAACCTATTCTGATTACAAAAAACAGAATGGTTACATACAGCCGGAAAGTATTGGTGTTAGTTGGGTGCTCCCGGGCGGTAACGACACATATTTTGTATGTGAACAAATTGAGATTCAATATGACATTAATATGGATGCAGCCGCTGCTAAGGGGCTTTAATAAACAGAAAGGAACTTGATTGTTTCCCATTGTTTTGATATGGATCATATTCATTGTCCTACTCATCAAAGCATTCTTATGATCCGACTCTTATGTTCTGTGAAGTCCTCCCCATAGGCACATCGCATCAAGCACGGGAATTAGCGATTTCCCTTTTTCGGATAATCGATATTCCACTTTGGGAGGTATCTGAGGATATTCCTTACGGACGATGAGGCCGTCCGCATCCAATTCCTTCAATGTGAGACTGAGGGTTTTGAAAGAAATGGTTCCAATGAGCCTTTTAAATTCATTAAATCGGATGATTTCTCGTTCATAAAGCCAGTATAGAATAATCATTTTATACTTACCGCCAATAATTGATAACGTGTAGCCGAAGTCCGTTTCTTCAACTTTTAGTCCTGTTTCAAGACAACTTTCCTGGTCCATTTTACGCTCTCCTTCAAGATAGTATATGTAATGAATGTGCATACTTTACAAAGGTAGTATCCCACAATATAATACCTCTTACAAGGGAAATTCCAATAGACAGGAGGTCTTATTATGGGAAAAAATATTCTGGTGATTACAGGCAGTCCACGAAAACATGGAAATAGCAGCATGCTGGCGGATGCATTCATCAAAGGTGCTCTGAAAATGGGTCATACTGTAAATAGATTTGATTCCGCGTTCAAAGCAATTGGTGGATGCAGAGCCTGCGATGCTTGCTGGAGCAAGGGAACTGCCTGCTTTTATGAGGACGGATTCTCTGAATTGGCACCTATGCTGGAAGAAGCAGATGTCATCGTATTTGTTTCACCACTTTACTGGTTTGGCATGTCTGCACAGCTGAAGGCTGCAATAGACAAAATGTATGCGTACGACAAGCCGGATTGTAGCAATGCTCTGAAAATAAAAGAAAGTCTGTTGCTGACCTGCGCTGCAGAGAAAGATACCGCAGTGTTTGACGGCATCATTGGTACGTACAGAGGGATAGCCAACTACTTAAACTGGTCTGATGCAGGAGTTCTCGCAGTCCCCTCAGTCTACAAAATCGGAGAGATTACACATACCGGAGCATTGGAAAAAGCGGAACTGCTTGGAAGCTCCTTGTAATTGAATCTTTGAAACAAATACACCCCCAGGTTGCCGAAGCTTACCTGAGGGGTGTATTTTATAGGTCAGTGATCTTTGTGGCAAATGTTCTTTTTATCAGTAATCTTTGTGACAAATGTTCTTTTTAAATGAATGCTAACCCTGGTTTCTTACCCGCTCCAGCTCAGCCAGGTCAAACTTCTTCATCTTTAGAAAAGCTTCTGTTAGGCGTTTCAAATCTTCTTCCGTACCGCCATAGATCAGCTCATTCATGTTGGCCGGTGTAATCTGCCACGACAGCCCAAATCGATCCTTTATCCAGCCGCACTGCTCTGCTTCCGAGACGTAAGAAAGTTTACCCCAGTACTCATCTATTTCCTTTTGGTCCTGACAGAGAACCATGAGAGAAAATGCTTCATTGAAAGTGAATTCAGCACCATATCCATGATCCATTGCCACCAGCTGGATGCCCCCAAGGTTCACTTCACTGTAGTTTATCTTTGCTCTCTTATCGTGGGCCTCTCCATCCCGATATCGATTGACGAAGACTTTTTCCGACTCAGGAAAAATAGATACATAGAGATCCAGTGCTTCTTCTGCCTTGCCGCAAACTTCTCCGCTGAACAAAAGAACTGGCCTGATTTTTGAGTGAGCTTCCCAATTCTCGTCCAGCATAAGCTGCCAATTGAGCCCGTAGCGATCCTGAATCCAAGCGTAGTACTTACTGAAGGGATATGCATCCAGAGGCATTAATACATCTGCACACAATGCGTTGTAGAGCCGATCCACCTCTTCTTTATCCTTGCAGGAAACCATCAAGGATATGGATGGATTGAATTTAAAATAGGGGCCGGCGCTGATGGCTGAACATTTCAGGCCTGCAAGCTCGAATTCTACCTGTTCCGCATCACCCGAAGGGGTATCCGGCAGGATATGTCTGCTGATCACACGGGAGTTTTCAAATAGCCCAACATACTGTTCCGCAGCCTCTGCCGCTTCCGTGTCGAACCAAAGATGGGGGATGATCTTTTGCATTTTCACTTCCTCCTTTGTAAATAGGATTTT
The DNA here is from genome assembly GCA_015243575.1 of Clostridiales bacterium. Taxonomy (NCBI): domain Bacteria; kingdom Bacillati; phylum Bacillota; class Clostridia; order Peptostreptococcales; family Anaerovoracaceae; genus Anoxybacterium; species Anoxybacterium hadale. Next base: position 244,850 of record CP042469.1, on the reverse strand, counting down.
TTAAAGATCGATATGGACCTGATTCCGTCCATTCGTTTTCGATTGGTATAACGACTGGTCTGCCCTTTTTAATGCATCACTGAAGTCCGTGTCTCCTTCCTGAAAAAAGGCAACGCCAACGGATAAAGTAGGACTGATCACTTCTCCTTTCGCCTCAATGTTCAGCGCTGATATCAAAGAGAGCATCTTAGTGCCAAAACCCATGGCGTTTCTAGGCTGCAAACCGTAGAAAATGACTAGAAACTCGTCTCCGCCCCAACGGATCACCTTATCAGAGCTTCGAACGACCCCGTTGATCACGTTGACAATTTCAATGAGAACCATATCTCCAACAGCATGCCCATAGGTATCGTTAATATTTTTAAAACAATCAACGTCAAACATCATAATGCCCGGAGAATCACCGTTCCGCTTGTAGGCTCTGAATGCCCGACTCAATTCATTGGTTCCGCTTCTTCTGTTGCCTGCTTTTGTCATCGGATCCTGGTTTACTTCTGATTCCAGCTGCCTTCTTGAATGCCGATGATGAAGCTTTTCTATCGCCAAAACAACAAAATAACTCAAAAATAGAATTATAATGAACATTGAAACCAAAACAATGGTCAGCTTTGAAGCAAGTTTCTTACTTTCCAAATTGGTTTGATCCACATAGGATTTGATATCATCCTGATAAATTCCCATTGCAACCACCCAATCGAACTCTTTATACAGCTTTGCGTAAGTCAGCTTTCGTGATATTTCATCACTGTCCAGTTCCTTAAAATAATAGGAGAAATAGAGTTCCCCGTCTTTTTTAATTCCCTGGAGCTCCGTCATATATGGATGGTTCCCTTTCGTATCCGTCATATCGGTCGAAAGGTACATTCCTTCTGTATCCGGCAGATTGGGATGTACTTTTCTAATGGCATAATTTTCTCCACCCTCATAGTTTATTATCTCATTAATCCAAACATATGATCCGTCGTTGAATTCTAAATTCCTTACAACTTTAGAAAATTCTGCTTTTACCAGATCATCCAAATAACTCTTCTTTACACCGAAGAGTACCGTCTTATCTCCTTGGCTTAAAATTCTGTAAACCGCTAGTTCATCTTGCAAACGCTGAAGGGTTGGCTCCCAGGAATCCTCCGACATATTGAGATTGTCGTAAATTGCTTTATTTTCTTTCCAATCCCAATAAACAACCGTCCAATGCTTAAATTCTGAAGTGTTATTAAAATAATCCTTCAGGAAATCACTGAATTCACTGCTCTTTAGCGACATTTTATCCCCAATGTCAGCCGCTGCTCTGACTGTGAATTTCTCCATGAGATCAGCCTCCGCTTTTCTCTGGTTATCTATCTCCGCAATTAAATTGCTGACGGTATCCTTCAAAAAATCCTTTTTTAATTCCAGTATTGTTTCTTCCGTCTTTCCAATATAAATATGGCTCATTTCTGAAAGAGAAAATAGAAAGAATAAGATCATAGCAGAGCAAATGATTCCCATGATGATGATTGTTACAATAGTATAGCTCCGTTTTATTTTCGGCACCCCCCGAAAGTTACATATTTTTACCCTTTGTATTCATGAATCCTAAACAGGACGGGTATGAATATTCATTTTATCGAATTTTATGGTGAATTACTATCAATATTGAGTAAAATACAGTAAAATAAATGACAACAATATAAAAAACCAGCCCGAGAAAATCATAAGACAGGAGGAAACTATATGCTGTATTACATCAGATACCCATGTTAATATTCTGTAAACATCCGAGGTCCTCCATGGAATCCCTGATTCAACTCCAAAAATATCATCTATCATTTTAATAAGTGTTGATTCAGCACTTTCTTAGGAGGAAATCGTATGGAACAGTTAGAATTAAGAAGATTTACGGATGAGGATCTTCCACGATTCAGCGCCTGGCTGAAGAAGGAATATATCCTGAAATGGTATGAAGACCCTGACGCATGGATGGCGGAAACCAAAGGACGATCAGCAGAATTCAGCTTCATCACTCATTTCATCGCGCTCTACGAAGGGAAACCTATTGGTTTCTGCCAGTATTACCCTTGTACGAATGCGGGGGAGGAATGGTACGGTGAAATTCCCGCCGAAGGAAGCTATAGTCTTGACTATCTCATCGGTGAGGAAGAATATCTCGGAGAAGGCCTGGGGAAGGGCATCATTCAGTTGCTTATCAACGAAGTGTTTCAGCAAACGAATGCAGATAGAATTATTGTCCAGCCGGATTCAGAAAATGGAGCATCCTGTGGAGCGCTCCTGGCAAGCGGTTTTCGCTTTGACGAACGGAATCAACTTTATCGTAGAAACAAAGAATAACTTCCATCTCAGTAGTTATAAACCTGAGAAAGCCAGCGTCTTAGACTCTGGCTTTCTCGATATGGGAACAATCGACTTTGACAGTGAAGAAGCCAAAACAATTGCTTGCTTTGGCTTCTTTTTCGGGCTGCCGTAAAGCAGTTTGAAATCTATACGCAATTCCGGCATCCCGGTTCTGTCTGTCTGCTATAATAAGCTCTTACATTTCCAACCCAATCCAGAAAAGTCTCTTTCCAAAATACACTGTTGAAAAACTCTGTGATGTCATCCGGCGTATTTAAATTGAAGGTTACAATGTTGAGCGGTGCCGCTCCGATTTGCAGGATTCCTCCGAAAACGCCATTCATACTGACTCCATTTTCTACAAAGATGGCAACGGGGAGCCCCTGCTGAAATGCCATGGAAGGTTCTATCTGCAGATACGGGCTGCTTAACCAGAAATTCTGGAAGGTTTGCTCTCCGGGAGACCCTGGCCTCGAAACTGCTTCCGGAACAAAGGATCGCCTGAAGGCAACCGCCATGAGTCCATAGCTGCTCAAGATCATCCTTCGAATTGAAGTCAGCGGTGTCTCGGTATACTGATCTGATCTTCCCAATGTTCTGGGAAACAGGAGATTCGCTCTGGTTTGAGCAATTACGCCGTCCAAAAACGCGGCCTGCAAGGCATTATACGGCGTGGCATAACTTAGAAACGTTGGAATCCGATACAAGGCATTGCTTGTATCCTGAAGATTACTCATAAAAAATCACCCTTCTGTAGTTTCCTACGCTATATAATATGAGTAACCACAGAATGGGTTTCTAAATTCTTTCCGTCAGATAATACAGAAATGCTGCCAATGGCATCCCCATCCCTACAAGAGGCGCATCTGTCCCCAAACGAAAGAGCGGCTGCAAGAAGGACAATGGCTCAGTTCTGCCTAATTGTCTATTCCTGCGTGCAGCCTTCGTAAATCATAACCGGTAGGATTCTGGTAGATCCGAAGATCGAATTCCGGTACAACTGCCAGAATATGATCGAAGAGATCCGCTTGTATAGACTCATATTCCGCCCAGTCCGTCTCACTCAGAAAGGCGTAGATCTCAATCGGAATCCCCTTCTCCGTTGGTTCCAACTGGCGAACCAGCCTGGTCATACTACTATGAACTTTCTGGTGGTTTTTTAGATAATTGTCAACATAGGTCCGAAAGGTGCCGATATTCGTCAGGTGCCTTCCATTTACAATGTCTGTCAGATCCATTTTCATGGATTGGTTATATGCTTCTATCTCTGTAATTTTGTTATCAATGTAACGTTGAATGTAATGAATTTTTCGGTATCGGTTCAGCATCTCTTCATCGCAGAAGCGGATGCTGGTCATATCAATGTATATTGCCCGCTTGATTCGTCTTCCGCCGGATTCCTGCATCCCACGCCAGTTTTTGAAGGATTCTGTCACCAGTGCATTGGTGGGAATCGTGGTGATGGTTTTATCCCAATTCTGAACCTTTACCGTATGAAGCGAAATTTCCATCACTTCTCCGTCTGCACCGTACTTAGGCATCTCGATCCAGTCTCCAAGCTTTACCATGTTGTTTGCCGTCAGCTGTATTCCCGCAACAAAACCCAGAATCGAGTTTTGAAAGATCAGCAGAAGCACCGCTGTTGCAGCACCAATACCGCTGAGCAGCAGCAGCGGGGACCGTTCAATGAGGGTAGAAATGATAACGATGATACCGATGACATAGGCGATAATCTCCAGAACCTGCAAATATCCTTTGATAGGCCGCTCCTTTGATACCTCATAGTTTCTGTAGATATCATCCACTGTACTGAGCAGCTTATCAACGGCCAGAAGGATCACGATTACAAACGCGCAAAAAGCAAGTCGCTGAATCCAATCCGCAAACGCAGGGAATACAGGTGCGAAAGCATGGATGACAAAAATGGGAACGATTGCCGAGACCCGTTCCAAAACCTTGTTCTCAACCAGTATCATTCCCCATTTCGAATGGGTCTTTGCCACAAAGGTTTCAAGGATTCTAACAATTATTTTTCTGGTTATAAAGTACGACAAAGCACTGATCAGCAAGATGATCAGCGCAGACGCTATATTAGAAATGGTATAAGATAGTTCTTCATTTATTTCGTATTTCATCAAATAGTCTGCTACGAATTCCGTCATATGTTCTCCCTTTGCGTTGATCTTGTCTTTCATATATTCAGAAGCGTTCCCGCTCCAAAAACCAACTTTTGAAATTAGTATACCATATTCCGGATGAAACATCGCAAATTTTCCTGTCATACACCGGTAACGCCCTTTTCCAGAGCGTTTTCTACCGCTTTCATAATGATCCTGCTGCTGTTTGTCGCACCCGAAATTGCATCAACATCCGGTTTTTGTTGTTTCAGGATCTCATCCACAACCGCCTCGCCGGCCTTTCCCCGGTCATTTTTATGTTTCATCAGCTTGATATCCGTAATTTTGCCTCCTACCACGGTAACCTTCACCGTAGCCGCAACCAGTCTGGCGTCACAGCTTCCCGTATAGGTTCCATCTTTCACTCTGCTCAAATCGATGGATTCAATGGACAGCTCCTCCACAGCCTTTTTATAATACATTACATCAAGTCCATTTCTCGCCCCGTATCCCAAACCGATCAGCAGTACCGCTGCCAGCAGAATATAAATCAATTTCCTCTTCTTCCTCATTCCAACCTCCCATTTTGCGACCTTTTACCAAATCTATGCAGTCAGTATATCGGATCATTCTTAATCCAGAAAGAAAAGAAGATTAAAATTCCATTAGAAAACCGCTTCAGGATATCATCCCCCAAAGCGGTTCATTCCAGGATCATTGTTCATTGATTAGTCCTAAGATATATTTTCTTTTTTGATGGAAGGCTTCCGTATATCTGGCGTCGTCGGAGTTTTCCTCAATGAATTCCTTCGTAAAATGTGCAGGAAAATCGGCGATAATTTTACCCGGTCTTCTGGACATGACCAGGATTCTTGTTCCAAGAAGCAGGGCTTCGTCCACATCATGGGTAATAAAGAAAATGGTTTTTCCCGTGTTCCACCATATTTTTCGGATGAGATCCTGCATTTGTTCTCTTGTCAATGCATCCAATGCGCCAAAGGGTTCATCCATTAGCAGAATGTCTGGATTATTGATCAAAGCGCTGGCGATGGCCGCTCTCTGCTTCATTCCTCCCGACAGTTCATACACCTTTTTCTCAGCAAAATCGGTCAGCCCCACTTTTGCCAGATAGGTCTCCACCTCCTCCGCAATTTTTTTCTTCGGTACCTTTTGCATCATAGGTCCAAAGGCGATATTTTTCCGTACCGAATACCATTCATAGAGGGGCGGATGCTGAAACACAACACCTCGATGGGCGTCGATACCCTTGATCTCCTTTTGGTTTAGTTTGACCGTTCCTCCTGTGGGAGAAAGGAAACCGGCCAAAATATTCAGCAGAGTACTCTTCCCGCAGCCGCTGGGGCCCATCACGCATACGAACTCTCCGCGATAAATATTTAAATTAATCTTATCGATGGCCGGCGCTGCATCTCCCCCTTTGTCATACGCAAGGGTTAAAGAATCCATAGAAATCAGCTCATTAGCCGTCTCGAAAAAATTTTTCACGAATCCATCTGTCATTGTTTTATCTGTCATTGGCCCCCTCTACCTTCTCCTTTAAGACTAGTATCTTAACAAACCTCAATTTCGGTTTTCGCTTACCAAGGCACTGGCGTCCTCCCTGCTATGAGGCACACTATTTTATTTGCAAGGCAAGTTCTACAAAGCTTGGATCGATGGCATCCTCAAAGGTCTTGCTTTCTGGTGCTTTGCTGATATTTCCCTGGGATTGATGAAAGTCCGCAATGGTTTTCAGTGTGACAGCCAGTTTTCCCTTTTTCTCCGCGGTTCCCAGATAGTCAGCGCTCAGCTGCTCCTCCCCGGACACCCAGATATTGTCGTCAACCTGACCTTTCGCATTTTCTACGGAAATCCCTTCCCAATCAGCCACAGCTTGTGTTGCCTTCTCCGAATCCCCTTTTACGAGGCCATAAACATCCAGTAGTGCCTTAACATACTGACTCACCAAAGTGGGATATTTCTCAGAAAATGCGGTACTGGCCACTGCAATTTCCGGAATCAAAACGCCCTGCGCTGCCAGCTCACCATCATTTGTAATGATGCTGCCGCTCTTGCTGCATTCGTCCAGAGCCGGACTCCAAATATAGGCTGCATCAATATCTCCTCTGGTCCATGCGGCAACGATATCCTGACCTCCCATATCCAGCAGGGTTGCATCATTTGGGCCAAGACCCGCAAGCTCAAGTGCGTTCAGCAAAGCATAATGAGATGTCGTACCAAAGGGCGCCGCAATGGTCTTACCCTTTAAATCAGCAACCGAACGGATCCCCAGATCATTCTTTACCACCAAAGCTTCGATATTTCCTCCCTGGACGTAGGGCGCAAAGACGACCTTGTAGTCAATCCCGCTGGCGATGCCAAGGGCAATGGGAGAAGATCCGAAGGATGCCACATCCACATCTCCGGATACGACGGCGTTATTGATATCCGTACCTGCCGAATAGGTCACAGCGTTGACTTTCACACCAATCCCGCTGAAATAATTCTCCTGAATGAGGATGGCAGACTCCGGACCGCCTTCTATGACCCCGATGTTGATCTGATCAGGATAGATTTCCCCAGTAATGGGGTCCTTTTGAACGTCTGACGAAGCCGTCGGATTGCCCTCTGCACTTCCCTCAGCAGACTTAGCTCCGCAGCCCGACAGTTGCACTGCCAAAAGGATAACCAACCCGATGATAAATAATTTTTTGGATAATTTCATTGTCTAATACCTCCCATATGTTTAATTTTTACCTTTCCAAAATACAATTTTTGTTTCAATGCAGAGCAGGATTTTATCAAGAAGAATTCCCGTGATTCCCATGATGATAATTCCCACAAAGATCACATCACTCCTAAGGTACTTGCTTGCATCAAGCACCATCCAGCCGATTCCCGACACAGCCGCGACCATTTCTGCTGCAACTGAAGTGGCATAGGCAACGCTCATGGCATTTCTCAGTCCTACAAAAATATCAGGCAGTGCCGCTGGGAGGATGACATGCAGAAAGATCTGCCCCCGATTGGCCCCTAGAGTTCTTGCTCTGTTGATATAGTCCTGCTTCACCCTGGTAACGCCTGCCACACAAGAAACGAAAATTGGTGCAAAAGCTCCCAGAAACAGCAGAAAAATCTTCGAATTATCTCCGATTCCCATCCAAAGAATGATGATGGTATAATAGCCCAGTGGCGGCAGTGGCCTGATAAAAGCGATAATCGGTTCGAAAATCGCTCTGATCTTTTCCGAATAGCCGCTGAGAAGACCCAAGGTGATCGCTGTAATTACTGCGAAAAAGTAAGCGATAAAAAGCCTTCTTAAGCTGGCTCCCAAATGCTCCCATAAGGTGTGCCCTTTGTAACCATTTTGAACCAGATCCAGGAAACTGGTCCAAATTGCTGCGGGTGAGGGAATGATGATACTTGAAATTCGATTGTCCCAGGTTACCAGCACCCATAAGATTAAAATCACGACGCCTGTCAGTATACTGACGGTATATTTTTTATGAATCGCGTTAATATCAGTTCCCTCCTAATACATAGTAATCATATATGATTTTATGTGATTACTTTAACTCAAAATAGATTGCATTGGAATATCCTTTTCTTCCATATGGGGTATCAAATATTTTCATGACCATTCATCACTTACGCGTTTATGGTTTCTACGGTTTCTTTGATCCGGTTCAGGACAACTCTATCGATCTTCTTTGTTTTATATTTCGTGCTCTCCACATAACCAACCTCAAACCCAAGGGCCTTATCGGATATGGGCAGCCGCCTGATCCAGCCGCTTTGTACATAGAAGTCATATTCCGACATATATCTGGGGAAAAAAGCGACATAATGATTATGGGTGATCATACTTTTGATGGAATCCAGATTGTCCGTGCGAAAGACAATGTTCGGCAGCTGATCCGTTCCGATCATATTGGTCAGACCGCCGTTGTATTTTCTAAATTCATCCCGATAAGCGATATATGGCTCCTTCAGAAGCTCGCTGTATGTAATGCTTTCCTTCTCCCAGTAGGGCGACTTCGCTCCCACATAAAGCACATATTCGTCCTGAAACAATGGCGTATAGCGAAGGTCTGTATTCCGCTCAAGCTCCCCATAATTGATCAGAATGCCGAATTTAGAAATACCTGCGGAAACATTGTGTGCCACCTGGCTGCTTTCTCCTGTGGTGACAGAAAGCAAAATCTCTGCAGAGGTTTCACTTAATTTTTGTAGTGTGATGGGGATAATCCAGTCGCAGATACAAGGGATACAGCTAATATTCACCTCACCTGCGTTGCGCTGATCTTTTGACATCTCATTGATCTCGTCAACCGCCTTCAGGATATCCTCTGTCTTCTGAAGCACCAGCTCCCCGATTTGCGTTGGTGTCACACCGGCATTGGTCCTTCGCAATAGCTCAATGCCCAGCTCTTTTTCCAAATTGATAATGGAATAGCTGATGGAGGACTGGGACATGAAGTTTTTTTCAGCTGCTACAGAGATGGAATGATATTTGGCAGCTTCTTTAAATAGGTATAATTGCTCGAATTTCACAATTTTTCACCTCTCTACGGTTGATTTTTTATAAGAATTTGTAATAGCACTATATTTATCAGGTATTCATATATATATAGTATGATTTAATATTTAAGGTTACTATAACGATTTTCCTTTCTTTCGTCAAGTGGTTTTTATCTCCTGTGTTTTTATCTCCTGCTGTTTCTACCTCCTGTTTCACATGCCTCCTGACCCTCTCAATTGTTCGTAATCCTTCTTTCAATGAATTTTCCTTGTATATCGCTATTTTCGATACCCGGTATTCTTGTTTTCCCCCTATTCATATATGATAAAAACATTTACTATGGTATCAATGGAATAAAGGAGGTAATTATGAATCGCACGAAAAGAACAAAAAAACTGATCGTTCTCGGTATTGACGGCATGGACCCTGTTACTGCAAGAAGAATGGTCGATGAAGGCAAGCTGCCGAATATAAAAAAATACCTTGAACGGGGTTCTGCCAGAACAGGTCTGGATATGCTTGGCGCGCATCCCACAATCACCCCGCCCTGCTGGACCACGCTGGCCACCGGCGCTTATCCAGGCACACACGGCATCACATGCTATTGGAGACAATCACCGGACAGTTTGGATGCAGTCGTCTACAATATGGATTCCCGTAACTGCAAGGCGGAACCGATTTGGAATATCACCACAGAGGCAGACATGAAAACGCTGGTCTGGCATTGGCCGGGCTCGTCCTGGCCGCCCACATCTCAAAATCCGCTGCTCCATGTTGTTGACGGCACTCAGCCAGGGTCTGTCAATATGGGCGTTGCGCAGATGGATTGGGAGAAAATCATCTATGCATCAAAAAATACAGATGGCCTAAGCTTTATTCCCCATACACAGAAAGCTGCCGGTGTCGGCTGCAACATCACTGATATCCATGAGGTATTGTCATCCAATGAGCGCGGTCATCGCAGCAGCGCCGAAGAGGGTTCCAATTACGGCTTTGCTCAGGATGCCGATGATGAAATGATGGAGCTTTGGTGGGGGGATGCCGCAAGAAAAGGCGGTGAGATCAGAACCTATGTAAAGGATCTGGACGATACAGAAATGATGATCGGTGCCAAGGTTGCTTATGACAAGGTTTTTTCTCCCATCAAACCGGCATCGGATTGGACAGCGGCCCCAGAAGAGGCACTGGAATTTTCCTTCCTGATTTCTGCGGGAACGGTATCCCGATATGGTTTGATAACAAAAGATGATTCCGGAAACTATGGAGTGGTTTCCCTTTATCATTCCAAATCAGCTGCCTCTCCCTTTGCCGTCATTCCTGTTGGTGAAATAATCACCAAAGTTGATAATGCAACAAAAAAGGGGATTACCAAGCCATGCTGCAGATCTTACAAGATCCTGGAGCTCAGCCCCGATGGTACAGATCTTCGCCTCTGGATCAGCAATGCCCTTGATACAACCAATAACATGCTGTGGCATCCTTCATCGGTTCATGATAAAATCCTGAAAGAAGTAGGTCATATTCCTCCGGTCAGCCTCATCGGAGGCGAGGATTCCGAGCTGGTTGATCAGGTATTTGAACCCTCCTGGGACAGCTACTGCCAGTGGCAGGCAGACTGTCTGGAACACCTGATTGATACAGAAGGCTACAGTGTGGTGCTCAGCCATTTGCATAATATCGATTGCGCAGGTCATCAGATCTGGCATCTTGGAAAGACGCTGACGCCATGGAGCCATACCGACGAAACGGTTTATCAGGCATTGATGGAACGCTTCTATCTGCAGACAGACAAATACCTGGGCCGCTTCCTGCATTATCTTGACGAAGGTTTCACCATCCTCATCGTCTCTGATCACGGGCTGCTGGTCGGTGAAAATGTCCCTCCCATTTTGGGGGAATACGGCGGGTTGAATACCGGTGTTATGGAGGAATTGGGCTATACCGTACTGAAGAAAGATGGCGAGGGCAATTCTATGGACGAAGTGGACTGGGAGAAAACCCGTGCGGTTCAGATCCGAAGCAACTATATCTATATCAATCTGCAAGGCAGGGATCCCTACGGCATCGTAGATCCGCAGGACAAATATGCTCTGGAAGAACAGATCATATCGGATTTATACCAATACAGGGATCAATCCACTGGAAAACGAGTTGTGGGAATTGCACTGAGAAATAAAGATGCGATCCTCCTTGGCACCAACGGACCAGAATGCGGCGATATCTTCTTCACCATCGAGGAGGGTTTCAACCGGCTCCACGGTGACGGGCTAACCACCGCTGAAGGATATTATAATACCTCTGCAGCACCGGTGTTCATTGCTGCCGGACAGGGCATCAAAACAAATTATGTAACAGAACGAGTGATTCGTCAGGTAGATGTAACACCTACTATGTCGGTTCTCCTTGGTACCCGAATCCCCTCTCAATGCGAAGGGGCACCCATTTATCAGATTCTGTCAGAAGAACTGTAAATCATAGATTCGTAAACTTTAACGCACTTGACCATAAAAAGAACCCATTATATAATGACCTGAGAATATGGTTTTCATAGGAACGTTTCAGGTGATGCAAACATTAAGTGTCATCGATCGTGATATATTTCACACAAGGGATCATCTTATGTCTGTCCTGAAAAATAAAAATGAAAAGAGAAACAATATGGCAATGGATGAAAAAGAGCTGAAAAGCAGAGGCTTTTTAAAACAGATTCAAGACCAGCGTTACTCGCTGCGAATTAAAATCGTGGGAGGCCAGGTCACAGCGAAACAACTGAACAGTGTTTATAAACTGGCAAAAAAATATGGAAACGGCGCCGTGCATCTTACCGCAAGGCAAAGCATAGAAGTGCCTTTCATCAAAGAGGATGAGATCGATGCCGTACTTGAATTTCTCGCTCAGGAAAAGATGGAACCGGCCTCAACCGGTCCCAAAGTCCGAACGATTACTGCCTGTCAAGGCAATGGGGTCTGTCAAAGCGGACTCATCGACACAGCCCTCCTCGCCAGAGAGCTGGATGAACGGTTTGGAGGAAGACCGGTTCCCCATAAGTTCAAACTGGGCATCACCGGATGCCGAAACAACTGCCTGAAGGCCGAAGAAAATGATATTGGTATCAAAGGAGCTATGGTCCCTGCATGGACCGGCGAAAACTGCACTTACTGCGGTCTATGCCAGAAGCTTTGCCCTGCAGACGCGATTCTTGTGGATCAGCCTAATAGGCAGCTTTCCTTCCGAAAGGAAAACTGCTTGAGTTGTGGAAGATGCCTTAAGAAATGTCCTCGGAGTTCCTGGCAGGGAGAGAGCGGATTCGTCCTCTATTTCGGCGGATTATATGGCAACCGCATCGTCATCGGCAGGCAGCTTCTTCCGGTAATTCACTCAAAAGAGAAACTGTTTCAGATCATTGAGGCTGCGTTGCAATTGTTTGACCAATACGGAAATAAAGGCGAACGGTTCAGCACCATGCTGGATCGCATCGGTTGGGATATGCTGAATGAAAAAGTGAAGGATTTGTAATCAAAATCCTTCACTTTTTTACTTTCAAATATTTGTGTACCAACGATATTAACAACAATTTAGTGGAGTAATTGAGCTTCCTTCCGATTGCAAAATTCCACCATGATCATCATGGCAACAAGATATACCAGCAGTATCAATGGGTATAGAACGCTGCTGATGTTGCCGATGAGAAATCCGCATAGAAGCGGTGAAACCGTATTTCCCACATAAGCGCAGGCCATCTGCAGCCCCATCATAGATTGAGACAGTTCTTTTCCAAAGCGGTCCGGCGTCTGGTGAAGCAAGCTGGGGTAAATCGGTGCACACCCCATTCCAATGAGGATAAAGCCAGTACAAACGGTCAGATAATGAACCGCGAACCAAAGAAGGACAATCCCAATCAATCCGATGCCTTGACCAAGGCGTATCATGGTCTTGTTGCTGAAACGCATTGTTAGGAAACCGCTCAGAAACCTTCCTCCGGTTATGCCAAGATAAAATAAGGCGATAGTGGATGCAGCAAGTTCGGTGGGAAATCCCTTCTGCATCACCATATAGCTGCTTCCCCAAAGCCCAGCTGTCAGTTCCAAAGAACAGTAACAGAAAAAGGCAATCAAGATATGTTTGACTCTCGGAACGGAAAGCAGCCTTCCAATACTGATCATGGAGGTATTTTGCTGCTCTAATTCCTGCACTTCACCCGCACGCTTCCATAACGGGAGAGAAAATATCAGTGCTGCAGTCAGTACAATCTGAATGATGGAAACAATCCCGTAGCCATAATGCCATCCCAGTTGATTTGTCAGACAGGCTCCCATGATATAGGGTCCCAGGGTTGCTCCGACACCCCAAAAACTGTGCAGCCAGCTCATATGCTTTGCCTTGTAATGTGCTGCAACAAAATGGTTCAAAGCTGCATCAACAGAACCGGCTCCGAGACCGTAGGGAACCGCCCAAAGAAATATCAACCATATATTATGCGACAGAGCAAAGCCCATCAGAGCAATTGCGGTCATTCCAACACTGATGGTAGTCAGCTTTCCCGTTCCCAGTTTCCGTACCAAGCGGGCGCAAAGCAAGCTGGACACAATGGTGCCTACGGCGATGATTAGTGAAATAACACCAGCATAGGAAACAGGTACTGAAAGTTCCTGATGCATACTCGGCCAGGCAGACCCCAGCAGTGCATCGGGCAAACCCAGGCTGATGAAAGACAGATATATGATCACAAGCAATAATTGAATCACGTAATACCTCCTGCTGTTCCTCCGGGAATCGCTGATTCGCGCTTCCCAGGGCGTGCCCAAAAGTTGCTTGTGCCGGTCTGAGCGCCCACGATTTGCGGTAGACAAGGCGCAAATTTGAGCATGTAGTGGCACTACATGCTCAAATTTGTAACACACGGTATCCCACAAATCGGAGCGTTCAGAGGGGTGCAATGGATTTTCAGACACGTCTTAATCCGATATTTAAAGATTACCGCCTTTTTCGCCTTGTTACAATATGATTTTGGACTTATAATATAAGAAAACCGACACAAGGAGAAGACCAATGCCATTGCAGCAATGCGGATTGAATTTAAACCGAGATCGCCGGGAGCTAAAGCCTCATGGAACGCTGGATTTTCCATGTGCTGCTTATTTTTCAGACTATGCAGATGTTTTATACGACGAATTTCCGTGGCACTGGCACGACGAAATGGAGTTCATCTATATTATCAAAGGAACACTGAAGCTCCAGGTACCGGGAAAATCCCTGATCGTTTCTTCAGGTGAGTCCGTCTTTATCAACGCAAAAGTACTGCACACCGGCACTTCAGAGGATCTTTGCGAGAAGCTCTCCCTTGTGTTTCATCCCGAATTGATGGGTGATGAAACGTCTGTCTTTTCACAGAAATACGTTACTCCGCTTCGGCAGCTGCAGTCTCTCGATTGCTGCCTCTTTCGTCCAGGTCAGCAGTGGATGCGCGACATCAACGAATATTTGATTCATATCTTTGATTCAATGAAAGAAGAAATGATCGGTTATGAATTTGAAGTGCGGGAGAGCCTTTCCCGTATCTGTTTCATCATGTACCGCCAATTTCTGCCCGAACCGGGAGATCATCACACAAAGCCGGATCAGGATCAGCTTCGAATCAGAAAAATGCTGGCATTCATACACGAGCATTATGCAGAAAACATCGTATTGCCTGATATTGCAGCCTCCGTAAATATAGGGGAACGGGAATGCCTCCGGTGTTTTCAGAGAGTGATTCAGGTTTCGCCGATGCAATACCTTCTGAAATATCGAGTGATGCAGGGGGCTTCTATGCTCCTACGAAACAGTACAGACAGCATCACCGATATCGCCCGTTCCTGCGGCTTTGAAAACCCCAGTTACTTCACGCTGATGTTCAAACGGTACTTCAAAACCACACCGAGAGAATACAGAAAAAACTAGAGAGGCAATGTATGAAAATTAGAAAGAGCAAAGACATGAAAATAGAATACTTGTCAGAGGGAGATCAAGAAGAACGGGTAGTACGCTCCTCCGGCGCACTGAACTGCGGAGGCAGATGTGTTCTGAAGCTCCATGTCAAAGGGAATACGATCGTCCGAATTTCAACAGAGGATGATATTCCTGAGGAAAAGGCGCTCCAGCTAAGGGGCTGCCTTCGCTGCCGCGCTTACCGTTCCCATATGTATCATCCGGATCGAATCCAATATCCACTGAAGAGAATTGGAAAACGAGGCGAAGGAAAATTCCAACGGATCACCTGGGAGGAAGCGTTAAATACCATCGCAGAGAATCTCATCGCTGTTCGGAATGAGTTCGGCCCGGATGGGATCTATTTGCCCTATGCCACCGGAAATCCGGGACTGATCAGCGAACGTACATGGATGCGCCGATTGCTTGGGCTCTTTGGCGGCTACCTGTCCTACTATGGCTCTTACAGCTCTGCCTGTACCCAGGCAGCAACCCCCTACACCTACGGAACCACCGCAACGGGCAACAGCAGAGAAGATATATTAAATTCCAAACTCGTGATTCTTGTGGGCTGGAATCCCGCTGAAATGATCAGCGGCACCAACACTGCATATTATTTAAGGAAGCTTCGCGAATCCGGAACGAAGATTATCTGCATTGATCCCATGTATTCCGCAACTGCAGCGACGCTTGCCGACCAGTGGATTCCAATCCGTCCAACCACAGACAATGCGCTGTTTGACGCGATGGCCTATGTGATGGTAAAAGAAAACCTTCAGGACCAGTCGTTTCTCGATCGTTACTGCCTTGGTTTCGATGAAGAACACATGCCGGAGGGAATCCCTTACGGAAATTCTTATAAAAGCTATGTCCTTGGACTAGGCCCCGATGGGATTCCCAAGACGCCGATCTGGGCAGAAGCCATCACAGGAATCCCTGCTGAAACCATCACGGCCCTTGCGCGGGAATACGCTACGGTGAAACCTGGCGCTCTGATTCAGGGACTTGGCCCCCAGCGCCATGCTTACGGAGAGCAGATCGTCCGGGGAGGTACGGTTCTGGCTGCCATGACCAGCAATATAGGAATCAGCGGCGGCTGGGCTTCCGGCAGCGGCTACGCAGCACGGGATCCTTTTGTAGCCTCCATACCTTCGATCAATCCCAATCCTGCGCAGATATCCATGTTCTGCTGGCCCGACGCCATCCTGCGCGGAAAAGAGATGGGTCCGGAGGACAGCGTACGGGGTGCAGACGGACTCAAATCCAATATTAAACTCTTGCTGAATCTGGGAGGCAACTGCCTGATCAATCAGCATTCCGATATCAACAGCACGAAAAAAATACTGGAGGACGAGGAGCTCGTCCGCTTTATCGCAGCCAGCGATCACTTCATCACACCCAGTACAAGGTTTGCCGATATTCTTCTTCCTTCTGACAGTATGTATGAGCGGGATGATATCATCAAACCCTGGGACCCGGATGATTTCGTTCTTTTTATGAATCAGGCGGTTAAACCTCTGGGGGAATGCCGCAACGGATATGATTGGATCAGTGATCTGGCCGGGAAGCTCGGCCTGCGGGAACCGTTCACTGAGGGCAGGACGCTTTCTGACTGGCACCGATATCTGGTCGATAAGACAGCGGAAAAGAACCCGGGTTTTCCAGATTACGAGACGTTCAAACAGCAGGGAATCTATCGATGGGAACATGCAAAGCCTTGCATTGCCTTTGAAGCTCAGATTTCAGATCCTGAGAACAATCCGTTTCCCACACCTTCCGGCAAGATCGAAGTCTTTTCCAAAGCTCTCTGGGAAAAACAACAGAGCGATATTCCTGCGGTTCCAAAGTATCTCTCGGCCTGGGAAGGTCCGGAGGACGAACTGACCCAAGAATATCCGCTTCAGTGCATCGGTCACCATACGAAGCGCAGAGTTCACTCTACCTTTGATAATTCAGAACTCATGGAAGAAGTGGAACCCCATGCGGTTTGGATCAATACGAAGGATGCCGAAGCAAGGTCGATCCTCAGCGGCGACCGGGTGAGGGTTTTCAATTCACGGGGTATCGTAAGCCTTGCGGCGAAGGTCACCGTCCGGGTTATGCCCGGCGTCGTATCCATTCCGCAAGGAGCATGGTGGACGCCCGATGAAAACGGAACCGATACACGAGGCTGTGTCAATACACTGACAAAATATCAACCAACGCCTTTGGCCTTTGGAAATCCGTCCCATACCTGTCTGGTTCAAATTGAAAGGGAGGAAAACGATGAGCATGCAATTGACCATTGATTTTAACGAGAAATATTGCACCGGCTGCGCAACCTGTCAGATTGCCTGCAAGGATAAAAACAATTTAAATCCGGGAGAGTTCTTTCGAAGGGTGACCGAATACGAGGGGGGCAGTTACAGAAAAGTTGGAGAAACCATCCTTCCCGATGTGTATACCTACTGGAGTTCTGACACCTGCAAGCACTGCGATAATCCCGATTGTCTGGCGGCATGTCCTTCATGCGCGATAACAAAAAATCCCGAGAACGGGATTGTTGTGCTTCATTATGAAAGCTGCACCGGATGCAGGAGATGTGAACGAGCCTGCCCCCATCATGCCATTGCGTTTCTATCGGCACTTGGCAAGGCAGGGAAATGTGATTTCTGCAGGGATCTGCGTGATCAGGATCAAGATCCGGCCTGTGTATCGGCCTGTCCCATGCGGGTGCTTAAGGTTCAGACAGCGCTGCGTTAATTCAGAATCAGGGGTTTCCAGTATAAGCAAAAAACCCCTGCCCTGTAACTCACAGATGTTGCTATCTATGATCCGTATGATAAGGACATTCTGCAATGTGATCATCCACAAGGCCCACCGCCTGCAGGAAAGAATAGACGATCACGGGGCCTACAAATTGAAAGCCCCTTTTTTTCATATCTTTACTGAGTTGTTCTGATAAGGGCGACTGAGCGGGCATTTGCCCCTCGCTGTCCCAGCGGTTAATCACAGGTTTTCCGTCCACATAGCTCCATAAAAAAGCAGAAAAGCTTCCGAATTCCTTTTGGATTTTTTGAAACGCAACCGCATTATTTCTAACTGCCCTGATTTTCATACGATTTTTTATAATTGGAAATCCATCCTTAATTTGATCCAGTTCTTCATCGGTTAAATTGGCGCAGTAATCAACATCAAAATTGCGGAACGCTTTTTTGTACGCTTCCCGTTTATTGATGATGGTGCTCCATGACAATCCTGCCTGGGCCCCTTCTAAATTCAGCATTTCAAAGATATATCCATCGTCATGACTCGGCTTGCACCATTCCCTGTCATGATATTGTTTCATTAATTCATTGTTTCCCGGCCATGAGCATTCGCGCATAGAAGATCCTCCTATCTGATTCTTATCGATTCAGTATACCATACAAATATGACAGCAGTCTGTCCTGTTTATTTTTCTTAAAGAGGTTACATCCCTGACTGATGATCCATTTGTTTCTCAATCCCTTTGATCATTCCTGTACATCTAGCTTATAGATGCCGCCATGATAACAGATGATTTGTTTTGCACCGTAAGCTTTTATTTTTTTAAGAGAGCGATTTGCTTCCTCAATATTTAAAGTGAATTGGGGATTTGCAATGACCAGCTCGCCGTTCTCAAGGGCTGCAGCATCGCCTGCAATCAGAATCTCTTTTCGGTTTGCAAAGAGTGAGATGTGTCCGGGAGTATGACCCGGTGTTCCGATTACCGTACATCCTCCGCACCACGGAAGATGATCTCCGTCTCTTACAAGCATATCTACCTCTGCTGGCTGAACATTTCTAAGAATATTAGTAAATACAAGCCCGAACTGTTTCTGATCCTCGGGAAGATGAGGCTGCATTGCCTCCGCCTGTTCCAGCCGAAGTGACTTCCTTTGCCCCGAGACATAAGGCGCCTCTTCTTCACTTGCTGCCACCATGATTCCAGGATATTTTTGTTTCAATGCTGCCAAGGCCCCCATGTGATCATGATCCTGATGTGTAATCACCACGTGGGTCAAATCTGCACATTGAAGACCTTTCTTTTCCATGGCACGTTCCAGCTCAGGAAGAAATCCGGTATACCCGCAATCGATCAAAACCATAAATTCAGAATCTTTTAAAACCACCGGATGGATGACATCCTTACGCTCTGCGAATTGAAATTCAATATCTAAAATAGTAACGTCACACATTGTGATCCTCCTAACATCATTTTGGATTGGATTACTGTTCCTCCCGTTTTTCCAATTCAGTATACCATACAAATCGGGCAGCAGTCTTTCCAATAGGTGAAAAGTCATTGACAATATTCATTTTAAGGGATATTATTAAACGTGCGTTTTAAACAATTGTTTTAACTGAAGTATTGCGAGTTGAGGGATGTGAGATTATGGAAGAAAATATGCAGGAAATCATTATCGATGCAACTTTTTTGTTACTGGAAAAGAAAGATATGAATTCAATTTCGGTACGAGAAATTGCAAAACAGGCAAATGTAAATGTAGCTGCAATAAGCTACTATTTCGGGGGGAAAGCTGGTTTGTTTTCGCTCATGATGGAAAAGTATTGGCAAGATATCACATTGTTATGTAAGGAAATCATTGAGAAAGAGGATATGAGTAAGGAGGAGGCAAAGAGCTTTTGTCAGCGCTTTATGAAAAAGCAAATGAATTCAACAGGTATCCTTCGATCTGAGCAGATAATGTATCAAAATTATGAGATCGATGTGAAGACAAAAGAAAGAATAGAACTCCAGTTTCAGGCTTTTACCCATCTTGTAGGAAAATGTAATCCCAATTGTAATGAAGAATCCATTAAAATCAAAGTCATTTCATTATTGTCTTCATTGACGCATCCTGCATTTTGGAATGAAATTGCAGAAAAGATCACTTGGGACAGGGAAACATTTATGTGTTCTTATGTTCGTGAGCTTGTAGAAAATTTGTGATAGATGGAGGAAACATTATGAGAAAGTATTATATTGATAACATCCGTATTTTCTGTATTTTATTATTGATTCCGTACCACACCGCAATGATATTCAATAATTTTGGAGAGAGCTGGTATATACATAGTCAGAATAATACGTTGGCTACATTATTCATCATTGGAGTTTATCCGTGGTGGATGTCGGTATTGTTTGTATTGGCTGGAATGTCCACAGTTTATGCATTAAAGAAAAGGACCCCTCGTCAATATGCAAAAGAGCGATTTCAGAAATTGCTGATTCCGATGGTGTCTGCAATTGTTCTTTTGGTTCCGGTACAAACCTATTTGGCAGACAAGTTTTTTCATAATTATCCGGGAAGCTATTTTGATCATTTTTCCATCTTTTTTTCGTTAACAGATTGGAGCGGGTATGATGGTCATTTTACACCGGCGCATACCTGGTTTATTTTATTTCTGTTTATCATCTCTATGATATCATTGCCGTTGATGAGTTGGTATAACAAGAAGGAGCATAAGCGAAATTCTACTGAGATGAATATGATAAAGATACTGCCCATGTTCCTTGTTATTTTACTCTGTGTCCCAATCCTTGACATAGGCGGAAAGAGTATCGGCGAGTTTGCCGCATGCTTTTTATTAGGGTACTTTGTTTTGGGCATGGAAGAGGTACAGAACAGATTGGTAAAATATCGAATACAACTTGGCATTTCATGGTTGTTACTAATTATGATTCGTTGCAGTTTATATCAAGCGCAGCTTTCAAGCGGCTTTGTCTGGGACGTGGAACAGAGAATTCTAAGCTGGATTGGCATCTTAGCAATCATTGGATTGGGTAAATATCATCTCGAATTTAATAGTAGATTTACAAAATATTTTGCGCCCGCAGCCTTCCCATTTTATTTTTTCCATCAAACCATTGTTGTAGTAACAGGTTATTTTATCGTGCAGCAGCTTCCCGGAGTATTCTTGCAATACTTCAGTATTGTACTGATCTCATATGCTTTAACCTTTCTTATGTATGAAATTTGCAGAAGAATAACTTTTACACGTTTTTTATTTGGAATCAAACGCTAGTACACGTTTTCTAAATACCTGGTCAGAATACGGTGTACCAGAAATCTTTGTATCGATATTACACACCTCCGTCAATACTGCACACCTCAGCCAGCTTTGTCATAAACTGCACTGAAAGGAGGTGCAGCAGATGCGAAAAAAAGAGTATGACCGGGCAAAAGCAGTAGCCTACGCTCATCAATGGGCTTACGGACGGAATCCCAGGTACTATAATTTTGAGGAGCTTGGCGGTGATTGTACGAACTTTGCCTCCCAATGCCTCTTCGCCGGCTCAGGAGTTATGAATCCTACGCCGACTTTTGGCTGGTACTATTACAGCTTAAACAACCGGGCTCCAGCGTGGACCGGAGTGGAATTTCTCTATCGATTCCTGACCAGAAATACCAGCGTCGGTCCCGTGGCAGAAGAGGTGGATATCTCCGAGGTGGTTCCCGGTGATCTGGTTCAGATTTCCTTCAACGGATGGTCTTTCGGTCATGACCCCGTCATTGTAGAGGTGGGAGAAGATCCTTCCCCTGCAAATGTACTTGTGGCAGCCCATACATATGACGTCGACTATAATCCCATTGAAAATTATGAATATCAGAAATTGCGATTCCTACACATAACGCATGTCAACGTATGGTAACCGTTATGAAAAGATTTCGCTTTAAGCGAAAGACCTTCAAGGGATCGCACCTAAAACAAGCAGCTAAAAGGGAATGCCTTTTAACACTTATTCGGAAGTGAAAACCAGCAGCAGGAACAATTGTCCGGCTGCTGATTTATTTTACAACTTGAAGCCCAACACTCAGACTGCTGTGTTTTTATGGTTCCATCCCAAAATTCCAGGGCACTGTAAGCTATGATACTGCCGCCTCAAACTGACTGTTGTAGAGTTCTGCGTAAAAGCCACCCTTCTCAAGGAGCTCCTTATGGGTTCCACTTTCAATGATATCGCCTTCCTTCATGACCAAAATCAGATCGGCATTTTTTATGGTAGAAAGTCTATGGGCAATGACGAATGAGGTTCTTCCCTTTGTCAGTTGATCCATTGCTTTCTGAACCATTCGTTCCGTTCTGGTATCTACTGAGCTGGTGGCTTCATCCAGAATGAGCAGCGGCGCGCTTTGAATCATTGCCCTGGCAATGGTAATCAGTTGCTTTTGTCCCTCGGACAAACTCGCTTTGTCGTTCAGAACGGTATCATAACCATCCGGCAATGTTTTGATAAAGTGATGGAGCCCCACGGTCTTGCAGGCTGCGGCCACTTCCTCTGCTGTAACGCCCTCCTTGCTATAAACAATATTCTCCCGAATGGTGCCTTCGAAGAGCCAAGTGTCCTGCAGAACCATACTGAACTGTTCATGGACATTCTCCCTGGGAACCTGACTGATAGGCACTCCGTCCAAAAGGATTTCACCGGAATCCAGATCGTAAAAACGCATAAGAAGGTTCACAATGGTCGTTTTACCTGCGCCGGTTGGTCCCACGATGGCAACCTTCTCTCCCGCCTTGATTTTAGTGGAAAAATTATGGATAATGGTTTTTTCAGGCACATAGCCAAATTTTACATTTTTAAATTCCACATCGCCCCGAATGAATTCCAACCCTTTCTTTTTTCCTATTTCTTCACTCAGCTCCTCCTCACCCAAGAACTCAAAGACACGCTCACCTGCGGCTGCAGTTCTTTGCAGATTGTTCAGCGCCTGTGCAACCTGTGACAAAGGCTGGGTAAACAGCCGGATATAGAGCA
Source organism: Clostridiales bacterium (assembly GCA_015243575.1). Lineage (NCBI taxonomy): Bacteria > Bacillati > Bacillota > Clostridia > Peptostreptococcales > Anaerovoracaceae > Anoxybacterium > Anoxybacterium hadale. Next base: position 222,148 of record CP042469.1, on the reverse strand, counting down.
TAAAAGCAACAATGATACCAAATGAAATGACACCATTTACGGCCAGAATCGCACCTACAACGCAGACTGCGACATAACCAAAATTTCCTACAAATCCCATGAGCGGCATCATCAGTCCAGATAAAAACTGAGATTTCCAGGCACTTTGATAGAGCTTTCCATTGATTTCTTCAAATGTCTTCTTTGCGCCTCGGCTTCCGTTATATACCTTCACCACATTATGGCCTGTGTAGATTTCCTCAATATGACCGTTGATGCTTCCCAGCTCTCTCTGCTGCGCCGTAAAATATTTCTGAGATTTCCCCATGATCAGGATCATCAGTACGATACCGATGGCACTGGATCCCACTGCGGTAAGTGCTAAGATCCAGTTACTATAGAACATCATGATCAGAGAGCCCCCGAACATGGTTACAGAAGTAATCAGCGTTCCAACGCTCTGGTTCAGCGTCTGACCGATGACATCCACGTCATTGGTCACACGGCTCAAAATATCTCCATGGCTTGTTTTATCAAAATATTTCAAAGGGAGACGGTTAATTTTCTGAGAAATATCCGAACGCATTTTCCGAGATATTTTTTGTGTGGCCGTAGCCATGATATAGCCCTGTAGAAAGTTCAAGATCATGGATCCCACATACAGAAATACAAGGATCCATGCAATGGACGACACCCGAGCAAGATCAATGTTTCCGGCAACGGGTACGCCATTTACCAGCACCGGCAGTCCCTCGCCGATCACGTTGGTCAGATCCTTTAGTTGATCCGGACCGACGATTTGAAAGATGGTTCCTGCAATGGCTGCAATTAATGCCACTGCGATGACAGGAAGCCAGCTTTTACAGTATCGCATCAATTTTATCATGGTAGACTTAAAGTTCTTTGGTTTTTCAACGGGGCCGTTCATCCCTCTCGGTCCTCCCATTGGACCACCCGCAGGTCTGGTTTCTTTTCTCTCGCTCATATTGCCAATTCCTCCTCACTCAGCTGTGACATCGCAATTTCCCGGTATACTTCACAGGAGCTCAGCAGTTCCCGATGGGTTCCCTTTCCTACGATCCGTCCTTCTTCCAATACGATAATCTGATCAGCATCAAGAATGGTTCCGATTCGCTGCGCCACAATCATGCTTGTCGCCCCTGCGGTCTCCCGCTTCAATTCCAAGCGCAGCATACGATCGGTCTTATAGTCCAGCGCAGAAAAACTATCGTCAAAAATGAAGATTTCCGGATTGCGGCAAACTGCCCTTGCAATGGCCAGGCGCTGCTTCTGACCTCCGGATACGTTGGAACCGCCCTGAGCGATCTCTGCCTCATATCCGCCTTCCATTTGTTCAACAAAATCGGAACCTTGAGCAATTCGTACTGCCCTTCTTATTTCCGATTCGGACGCCTCGCCCCGGTCATTGCCTCTGGCTTCCCACTCCGACATCTCGCCCCGTCCACTGTCGCCAAAGGCTACATTGGTACTGACAGTACCTTTAAACATCACTGCTTTCTGCGGTACATATCCGATTTTATTATTTAGTGCCTCCTGGGCATACTCCTTCACATTGACTCCGCCTACTAGAACCTCGCCTTCAGTTGCATCGATAAATCGAGGGACGAGATTAATCAGTGTGCTTTTTCCGCTGCCCGTGGAGCCGATGAATGCCACTGTTTCTCCCTTATTTACAGAAAAGCTGATATCATGCAGTACATCATCTTCTGCCCCCGGATATCGAAAACTGACATTTTTGAAAGTAATCTGCCCTTCCGCCTCCGGGATTCCCATGGTAAGTGTCCCTTCTTTCATGGACGGCTGCGTATCAAGGACTTCGTTGATACGAGTTGCGGACACTGCCGCCCTTGGAAGCAGCACAAAGAGCATGACAACCATCATAAAGGACATGATAATCTGCATTGCATAAGCGGAGAATACGACCATGTTGGAGAATATCGTAAGCTTATCCATAATTCCCGCTCCGTTAATCAGGTAGGCACCAATCCAGTAGACCGCGAGAGTCAATCCGCTCATCAGCATAAACATCACCGGAAGCATAATGGCCATCCCCCTGCTGGTATAAAGCTGGGCTGACGTCAGATCATCGTTGGCCTCTTCAAATTTGTCTTCCTGATACCCCTCGGCATTATATGCCCTGACAACACGCAATCCCGATAAGTTTTCCATGGTTACACGATTCAGGTTATCGGTAAGAATTTGCATTTTTTTGAATTTCGGCAGAACCAGCGCCATGAGAATCCCAATCATTACAACCAGAATGAGCACAGTAATTCCTGTGGCAGCCGTCCACTCCAGGCCTTTTCCCGAAATCTTTGTCACTGCCCAAACCGCCATAATCGGCGCCTTGACAAGCATCTGAAGACCCATAGTGATCAGGACCTGTATCTGCGTCACATCGTTTGTGGAACGAGTGATCAAACTGGCAGTGGAGAATCTGCTAATTTCCTCCATGGAAAAGGAATCCACTCGATTAAAAAGGAGGCTCCGCAGTCTCATGGAAAATGATGCGGCAATGCGGGATGCGAAGTACCCGACGACAACTGCTGCTGCAAAGCTTCCCAGAGCACATAAAACCATAAATCCTCCTGCAATCCAGATATCAGCCATATCACTGCCCGGGGTTTGGGTCAGCCTCGTAATTTCAGCCATATAGTCCGGCAATTTCAAGTCGAGCCAAACCTGGGCAACTATAAAAAATAAACTAATCCCTGCCTGAAGCCATTCCTGCCGGTTCAGGCGTTTCAAAATTTTTAACATATCATATCCTCCGTTTTTATTTCACCGCTTTTGACACAATTTTGTTCTGGTCATGAGATACTTCTAGCAATTTTTATTACCAGCTATCGATTTTTAGCATCGTTCCATTTTCATCATAATGTAGTCTATTATTTAATGGCATTCAATTCGAACTTCATTAGTTTCTAATAGTATTAGCTATTTATTCTTTATATGCGGCCATACGATATGACCGCTTTTAGTTTCGCTGCTATTTCTTTTCTTTATTCACTGAATACTGTTTGTGTTATGTTTGTTGCTATTTGCGTTATGTTTGCTGCTGTGTTATGCTTGCTGTTACTCGTGGTGTGATTCCTTAGACGCATATTCCGCAAGACGCCCGGCGATCCGAACGTATTCTCTCGCATCATGCTCTCCCAGATGAGAAAGCATTCCTGCAAATTTCTCCAATACTTCCTGCTGCTGTTCAATTCCAGAAGCTCTTCCCTCAGTAGTCAGAGTTATCAGAATCCGTCTTCTGTCTTCCGGATCAATCTGCCGCGTAATCAGTCCCTTTTTCTCAAGACTGTTCAAGGCTGCAGCAACTCTAGCCGAACTGATTCCCATAATCTTGCTGATTTCGCTGGGTAATACGTAGTCGTTTTGATGGGCTAAATACCGCATTACAAACGATTCACCATGCATGGCTTCGGTAATCTCCTTGTGCGGTCTTGCTTTATTCATCACAAACATCGTCTTCATCAATTCCATGGCCAATTCCCTATAGTCCATTACCGCAGCTCCTTCCGAATTAAATTGCTAACTGTATTAGTATTATATCAGTATTAGCAATATGAGTCAACAAAAAATAGGAAAGAAAATTAAGGATGAATCACAATAGAATTTTTCTATAAAACGCGTTATCAAATCACAAACCGCTAGGTTTCGAACTCCGTCTGATCTTCAGCGACCGTCAGAAGCTCTTCCAGTTTATTTCTCAGGATATCCCCTTCCCAGCCTTCATTGATCGAGGTCCAAAGTAAATCGATTTGATATTTTTCCAGAATGCGTTCTTTCATATCATCTCTGATCAAATGAAGAGCCTTCTTTCCGCGGTAAGATATGCCGCCAATCTCTACAGCCAGTATCGGAAGTTTATCATAACGGTTATAAATGACAAAATCAACACAGGTACTGGGATTTTGGGCATAGGCTCGTTCTTCTTCGGTGAGCTTATCCCAATTCCTGATCAGGATTCGCAGCGGTACCCCGTGGGCGTAGGAGAAGCTTCCAAACTGCTGCTCCCTCAGCATCATTTCAATGATGCCGTTCATCAGAAACGCTGCTCTATACCGTACGGTATACTTCATCTTTGATTTCAGGAGCATCAAGCTTTTTGTATACTCCCGGTATACCAAATCAAAAACGGGAATCAGTTCATTGCTAATAAGATTCTCTGCCACTGTTTGGTATTCAGCATACCGGATCAAATCACCTACACTCGAGCCTTGGTTTTTTTTGAACGAATCTGTTGTCACTACTACAAGTTGATGTTTTGCTTTCGATACCGTAACATTGATCTGACGAGGATCATCTACAAAATCCCACCCCGAATCTCCCACCTGCCTTGGCAAATCAAGGACAGCGGAAAAAATCATGATATCCTTCTCCTGCACCTGATATTTAGATGTGATATCAGATTCATGCATTCCACCATACTTACCCCCACTTTTCAGACTGCGCTTTCGAAATGGTGTCTCATATCCAATCAGATCAATGCGATCCTGGGGAAGACTTCCCCTGATTAGCAAATCTTCCGTGATTGCCTCCATTGTGCGCACCTGATCATTCTCTTCAATTTCCTTCGGAATCATCCTTACGTGTTTTGCAGAGATCGTATTGAGCAAAATCAGCGGCTGGACTTCGCCATCCTCTTCTGAGATCGCAACCAGGCTCCCATTGTAATATTTCTGATTGCAAAATCCAATGATTTGAGGCTGGCAGCGGTAATGTTCCCGCAAGACCGTCCTTGCAATGGATCTTCGAAAGAGCTTGTCCATCGATGATAAGATGCTGTGCCTGTTATAATTAAATTCATCACTGACCGCATATTGATGCAGCACCTCCTCGATCCTTGCACGATAGTTCGCGTCAATAACAAGAGGTTGTTGACGAACATCTCCGACCACTACTGCATTACGGCTGCAGGAAAGCGCCAGTGATGCCGAGGCAAGGTCAATCTGCGAAGCGTCATCCAAAATGATATAATCAAAGAGATAGTCCTGCGGAATACAGCCTCTCAAAGAATCAGGAGAACAAAAAACAACTGGGTATTCTTTTATAAAGGAAAAAAAATCTTGGTCATATGTATCTTTATCAAACGCAGGTCGAATATCCATCCGTTCCTGATAGCGTTCGTATAATTCTGCTTGAAACAGTATTTTGGATTTCTCAGAAGCACTTACAACTTTACGGCTAAAATCCTTAGTCAAAAGCTTTTTTTCCAAACGGTAAGTATTCTTCTTTAGTAGTTCAATTTTAGCATCATAATACATTCTCTGGAGATGGAGCATGACCTCAAAATTCTTTTCATTCAGTGCGCTGAAATCTGAAAAGCCAAATTTTATCAATAGTTTTAGCTTTGAAATAAAACTCAAGGTTTTGCCTCTTGATAACTGCATCGCATTGTCTGCAAGAAACGAAATCAGATCGTCACTGGACATCTTATTAAGAAAACCAAAGCTTTCAGCATCGTTGTTCAGATTATTTGTTTCAAGATAATGATCAAAATATTCCTTCTCTTTTGTCAGATCTGCAAGCTCTTTCATTAAAATTGCCTTTTCTTGCTGTATTTCAAGCAGTCTTACCGCTTCTTTACGATACTGATTGATCTCCGCGAGCAGTTTTTTGCGTTCTGCTTCTGTTCGCTTCCATTCAGAAAGATCTGCGGGATAGCCGGGCTGATTATAAAAGAAAGTATCGTTTCCCACAATAGCGGTAAAGAAAGAGTAGTTTTCTTCATGCAAACGCTCTTGCAGACTTTTCAAACCGAGAATGCTGTTTGATACTACGGCTATCGTTTTATTCTGCATGACTGCATTTACAATCGTATTCAGTATGGCTTCTTCTTTTGCTGTTCCGGGAGGACTCTCGATCATGCTGATTTTGCTTTCAAAGACCTTTTCTACAGCCTGTTTCAGGCTTAAGTCAAAGGAAAATGGATAGATGAGCACCGGATTATTTTTCATCTGGGTCGGTGCCATCTGTTTCAGGTATGAATTCAGTACGCTATCCGAATTAATATAGTTCAATTGCTCATATTGTTTTCTCAGTAAATTGGCGGGATTACCGGACTTGCCGTCGTCTTGAATGGATGCAACCTTCGCGAGATAATTCAGTTCATCGGTCAGTGGACGCTTTACATCAATGTGAATCAGTGCGGCTGGGCACAATAATCTTGTTCCGTCCTTATGAACGATTCGGTAATGCTCACCGAAATCATAGAGCGCTTCCACATCTCTCACTGGAAAACCAGCGAGATAGATTAGCTTCGCTTTCAAGTTTTTGATTCTTATTTTGCACGGGATCAATTTAACCTGTCGAAGAGGAAACAGGCTTCGCGTTTCACCGTTGATGACCTTGCAATAATTCTGGCTTTGGTAGAGCCTTGAGGCTTCAGCAACTCGCCCATCCACCAGGACAAGTACCCCATCACACTGATCCATATAGCTGACAACGACTTCTGCTCTGAATTCGTTGGGATGAAAATTCACCGCTTCTTCGGAATGATGAAAGGAGACTCTATAAGACGTTCCCAGATTCTTAATGCTCTTTATTTCTGCAGTTCTGTCGATTCCTCGCAGAAAAATAATGGATTCTCTTTCGTTCATGCTGCTCACCTAATACAATTAAAATCAGTTATATCTATGATTTCTCTGTGACTGTAAGACGAATTTGTGCGGAAAAATCAATCGACGCAAACATTATAACACAATCCGATGACACTTTAAAACAAATGTATTCTCCTATAAAAAATTTACTTCCCGGCTTTTGTCTCCAGGAACACACAGTTCCATTCTTTGACGATAGCTTATAGCTTTTTTTACTGATTCCTCGGCAAAACTTTTGAAAGTATCTTTCAGAATTTTCTTGTACAGAGCACCGATTCTTTATATAATGAATCCGCAGAACCAACAAGATCAAAGGAGTGTACAAATGTTAAAGAATAAAACCTACACCCACGAACAGATTCGTGAGGTCAATTATATCAGGATTCTTCAATACCTCAGGACACATCACGAGACCACAAAGGCGGAACTTGGGAAGCATCTTCAAGTAAGCCATACGACAATCAATACGTATATTCAGACGTTGACAGAAGAAGGCTTCGTGGCTACCTTCGGCACCGCCGACTCCAGTGGCGGCAGAAAGCCTGTCATTATCAAGCTTTTGCCCAACGTCCGGTATTCCTTTGGCGTCAGCATATCACCTTCATATGTCTCTGTGATGCTGATCAATCTGGTGGGTGATGCAGTTGATTCTGCTCAATTCCCTTATTCCATAGAATCGGGGCTCCAGCCTTCCCTCAGTCAGATCAGGGAACAGATTTTTACAATGATGGACAGAAATCAGATTGAAAAAGACAAAATTCTGGGTGTGGGAATGGCCTTTCCGGGCCTCGTGGATACTGACAATCTCATCCTGGATTACATCCCAAATCTAAATATCAAAAACAATTCTCTGAAAGAATTTCAACAGGAGCTGGGACTGAAGGTCTACCCTGATAACGAAGCCAATGCAGCCGCCTATGCCGAATATCTCATGGGAAAGGGCAGTAATTTAAGCAATTTTGTCTATGTCTCTATCGCGGAAGGAATCGGATCAGGGATCCTCATCGACCGATTTCTCTTCAGAGGCAGAAATAAACGTGCCGGGGAATTTGGACACCTGAAAGTATCCGACGAGAAAATCCGCTGCAGCTGCGGTCGTTACGGATGCTGGGAATTGTTCGCCTCGAAGCGCGCTCTTTTGAAAAGCAAGCCAGAAAATATGAGCGAGACCGAATACCTCCGGCAACTTTTCCAAGATTATGAGTCAGGCATTCCCTCTGTGGAAAAGATTATTGAAGAATATGTAAGACATCTTTTTGCAGGGCTGGATGTCATTTTGCTCAGCGTCGATCCGTCCTTTATCATTATCGGCGGAGATCTTGGTGCGTATATGGATCGTCTCATTGAAGTCGGCATTGCCAAGCTCGAATTGAAGAATAACTTTTACGGATATGAAACCATCCGCATCCTCGCTTCCGGTGTTAAGGAGAACGCCTCCCTTCTGGGCGCAGCACTTCTTCCGCTGGAGCAAATTTTCAACTATCAGCGCACGCTCCTTGATCTTTAGCGGCAGAATTTTCGAAGGAATAACAAGCCGGTATTCGCCATCATCTTTTCGAATCAATCAACCTGCATAAAGCATATCGCTTAGGAAGCAGACAGACAACATTCATCATGACCCTTCTGCTTCAATTTTCAGTATGTCAACTTTTGAAAGTATATTTCAAAAGTAACATAGATGTTATTCCCTCTCAATCAGTTGTTTGACACGAGAGGAAAACACAAGCATTCTCATCCAACGCAAAGGAGGCAAAAAATGCAAGCAACACCATTGGCAAAAGGAGACATTCTCAATGCAATCCGCATAGGAGGTCTTCCTTCAACCCATGATACAGGGCGCAGTCTTGTGAAAGGAACAGCAGATACCGCCAATACGGTTTCATCTGTAAAAAAGATTAAAACCAACTGCAGGGCCTGCATTCAAAACTGTGGAGTGATTGCACACGTGAAAAATGGCCGCGTCATCAAGCTCGAAGGCAATCCGGAAGATCCTATGAGCAAAGGAAGAATGTGTGCCAAAGGGCTTTCTGGGATTCAAGCGCTGTACCATCCAAACCGTAACAAATATCCGATGATGCGGGTCGGAAAACGGGGAGAGAACAAATGGAAGCGCATATCCTGGGACGAAGCGCTGGACATCATCGCAGATAAGCTCATGGACGCCCGGGAACACTACGGAGCAGAAACGGTATTCTGTTCCACGGGAGGCGGAGGCAATCCCGAGATTTGGAGTATCGCAAGGTTCTGCAACATCTTCGGTACCCCCAACTGGTTTGAACCGGGCTGTGCCCAGTGCTACCTTCCCCGGGTGTTATCCTATACGATGATGTATGGTGGAGACGATCCCAGTATTGCTGATTCCAATGCTCTGGAGCTTTACTATCCGGAAGACACCCCAATTAAAACTCTGGTTCTCTGGGGGACCGCGCCTTCCTATTCCTGCCCTGCCACAGGCGGTGGTGCCGTTGCGGACCTGCGCAGCAACGGCGTAAAGACCGTTGTGATCGATCCACGGTTTACGCCGGATGCAGCCAAATCCGATATCTGGCTGCCCATCCGTCCCGGCTCTGACGTAGCTTTGCTCTTGTGCTGGGTTCGCTACATTCTGGAGCATCAGCTCTATGACCATGACTTTGTAATGAAATGGACCAATCTTCCCTATCTGGTGGATGTCAGTACAAAGATGCAGGTTCGGGCAAAGGTCAGCGACAATCCCGATATCCCCGATACCTTCATGGTTTGGGATACCAAGACAAATACCATGCAGCCCATGGAATATCCATGGAATGATGAACTTTCCCCCGCCTTGGACGGAAGCTTTCTTGTGGACGGTGCCGCATATAAGACCGGCTTTCAGCTTCTTTGGGAGCGCGTAGAACCGTTCACGCTGGAGAAGGCAGCTGAGCTATGCCTTTTGGATGCGAGTAAAATCGAAGAGGCTATCAACCTGTTTGCTAAGAATACACCAAGCGGCATTGCGCTGGGCGTTGCCACAGATCAGACGCCCAACTCCGTTCAGGCTGCAATGGCAGCGGCAACCATCGACCTGCTCATGGGCAATGTGGAAAAGCCGGGTGCCTTGTTGCAGAGGTTCCGCAAGAGTGGCGTATTCGATATGCCCTTTTATCCCGTGCCCATCGCCGCGGACAGACTGCCGCAGGAACAGCTGAAAAAACGGTTGGGAGGAAATGAATACAAAGGACTGGGCATCTGGTATGCGGGTCACCCCTCCAGCGTCCTTGAGGCAATCCTGACAGGAAAGCCCTATAAGCCCAGAGTCTGGATCGAGCGTTCCGGGAACAAGCTGGGCGCCGTAGCCAACAGCCAAAGATGGGAAGAAGCCATAAAGGAGCTTGATTTTATCGTACATATGTATATGTATCCCACTTCCTTTTCTGCGTATGCGGACATTCTGCTTCCAACAGAAGAATGGCTGGAGACGGATATGATGATCGAAATCTGCAACAAGCTATTTGCCAGGCAGGCTGCAACCCATCTGTGGGAAACCGTGGACGAAACGGTCATCTGGTCCATGATTGCCAAGCGCTGCGGCGATAAAGGCCACGAAGCCTGCGCCAAGGCCTTTGATGCGGAATATATGGGCAAGGATCTCCCTTATTGGGATAAGGTCGATGAGATCTTCGATCATTTCCTGAGCCGTTTAGGCCTGACATGGGATCAACTGAAGGAAATAACGCCCTATGTCTTTATGCCCACTGAAGAATGGAAATCCTACTATGTTTACCAGCAGGAAAATCCACGAACCGGCAAGCCCGAAGGCTTTCACACGCCCTCAAAGAAATGCGAAATCTATCTGGAAAGCATGATTACCCTTGCAAGAACGGGACGGCCTTTCAGCCCCTGCGATCTGCCTCCGGCTTCAAAGGACTACGATCCCCTCCCCTATTATCTGGAGCCCCACGAAAGTCCTCTGGACGGCGGGACGCTTTCTTCTGAATATCCCCTAGTCATGACCGGCGGTAGAATTCCATTCTACCATCACAATACGCTGAGAAACATTCCCTGGCTTCGGGAGATCTACCCCGTGCCTGAGCTCTGGATTCATCCCCAGGACGCCGCCGTTTACGGCCTCTCCGAAGGGGATTGGGCGTGGGTGGAATCAAAACGCGGGAAGATCAGAGCACTGGCTTCCGTCACTGAGGGAATCAAGCCGGGGACGGTATACATGGAGCGCTTCTGGAACCCGGAAACCCTGAATACGGAAACCCACGGCTGGAAGGAAATGAACGTTAACATGCTGACCAAGGAGGATGCGCCCTTCAACGATGTGGTAGGCACCTACACCTTGCGGGCATTCCTTGTAAAGGTTTCCAGAGCCGATGCTCCACCGGAAGGTGTCTTCACAAAACCGGAAGATTTCAAGCAATGGCTGCCGCAGTCCAGTGATCCAACAGAGGGGGTAAGAGTAAAGTAATGGTACAATATTGTTTTGTTGTTGATTTAGACCGCTGCATCGGGTGCAAAGGCTGTCAGGTAGCTTGCAAGATGGAACATCAGGTTGCCCTTGGATCAAACCGGATCACCGTGCGGGAAGTGGGCCCAACGGGCACTTATCCGGATATCCAGATGTACTTTCTACCATCCATGTGTCAGCAGTGCGCCGATCCCACCTGTGTGAATGTCTGTCCTACTGGCGCCTGCTATAAAAACAGCAGCGACGGCGTTGTTCTCATCGATCAGGATCAGTGCATCGCATGTCTTAGCTGTAAAAATGCCTGTCCTTATGAGTTGAATACCTATAAGAAAGAGCTCCGAGTCATGGATAAATGTACCTTGTGCCTCCATCAAAGAGAAGAAGGAGAAAAACCAGCCTGCGTTAAAAATTGCTCCGGCCGCGCTTTGATGTTCGGTGACATCAATGACCCCGACAGCGAGGTATCCGCCAAGCTGAGAGAAGCAGGAAGCGAAAATGTCCACAGCCTCCGGGACTTCGGCAACGGTCCCTCTGTTCGTTATATCCTGCGCAAGGCCAAATGGCACGATGTACTTCCTCAGGAATGCAGTCAGCTGAAAAGCAGGAGTGAGCGGAAGGGAAAGGATAATGGTGAAAAAAAGGATGGTGAACGATAAATGAATGCAAAATCATTTTATTCAGACCTCATGGAAAGCAGAGAAAAGCTGTACCGCTTTCTCGGCAGTATCTATCAAAAGGAAGTGGATCGTGCGCTTCTTCTGCAAATGAAGGCTATGACGTTCCCCTCGGAAGCGGGAGAACCTTCCCTCACGGAAGGCTACCGGATGCTCAAAAATTATCTGGATCAGATTGACGAAGATTCCGATTGTATCGGCGGTTCCGGCTATGACGAAGTCTCCGACCTCGCTGGGAATGCTGGTTCTTGTGAACACCCTGAGAGAAAGGCTGGCAATCCCAATGATGCGGTAACCGATCTGGCCGCTGACTATGCAAAGATCTTTCTGGCTGCGGGAATCTCTCAGGGCTCTGCGGCATTCCCCTATGAGTCGGTGTACACCAGCCCCGAAAGAGTCATCATGCAGGATGCCTGGGAAACCGTGCGAAAGTATTACGAGTCGGCCGGCCTGATTAAGAACGGTGAGACTTCTGGACTTTTTGAGGATCACATCGCCCTTGAACTTGAATTCATGGCGTTTTTATGCGAGGAAGCCCGCCGTGATCCTGACTGCAGTGACTGGCTGTTCAAGCAGCGTGAATTTCTGAGAGAACATCTCTTGAACTGGGTTCCAGCCTTTGCTGCCGATGTGGATCAATATGCTGATACGCCTTTCTACAAAGCAATTGCAAAGATTACCGTCGGCTTGCTCCGGTTTGACCAAAAACTCCTTGATAACAGTAAAGCCTTCATTGACAAAGGCGCACAAAATCAAGAAGAAGACAGCACACAACCGAAATCACCTGCTTTTTCTGTGGGCAGAGAAACAATGGATCAAATCCTTCAGGAACTGAAAAAAGAATACCGGATCTTCGCACCGAAACGCTACGAAAAGCGCGGCTCGAAAAGCAGTACAGATTTAATTCGCTACGGAGAAATTGACTCGGTCCAGGAAATCGTTCATGAGATTCAATCGGATTTTTCACCGAAAGAGATCTACTACCCCATCACCCAGACCATGATCCGATTCCGGGAAAATCAGAGCATCGAAGAACCTTCTGCGGATTCCAGAGGCGTTTTGATCTTTGCCCGCCCCTGCGATATCAACGGAATCAAGCGGCTGGACAACATCTTTTTAGAAAACGGCGGCCATGGTGACGTCTACTATGAGCGGCTGCGGGATAAGGTCCGGTTTGTCGTGATGGAATGCGGCGGCGGTTGGGATGACTGCTTCTGTGTTTCTATGGGGACAAACAAAACCGAGGATTACAGCATGGCAATCAGATTTGATCACCCAAGTCTCCTCGTTTCTGTCAAAGATCAAGCCTTTGCACCTTATTTTTCAGGAGAAAAATCCAAAAAATTTATACCTCAGTTTGTCACCTCAAATAAAAAGATCGCCCAGCTTCCCAAAATTCAGAATCGCGTGCAGCTGAAAGAGGCAATCAATCTGGAATTCTGGAAGGAATTCGACGAGCAGTGCATTGGCTGCGGCGGCTGCAGTGCCGTCTGCGGAACCTGCAGCTGTTTCGATACCGTTGATATCATCTACGCCGAAACCAGCAATGACGGAGAACGGCGCAGGGTCTGGTCCTCCTGCATGCTGGATACCTACACCATGACAGCAGGAGGCAGCCGATTTCGGAAAACGCCGGGAGCCAACATGAGGTTTAAAACCCTTCACAAGCTGTACGACTACAACCTCCGTTTCGGAGGTGAAGCGCACATGTGCGTCGGATGCGGACGATGTGACAAGAGATGTCCAAAAGAAATTTCCTTTTTTGATACCATCTGCAGATTGTCAGAGGAATTGGAGCGCACTGTCGGCAATACAACTGCCGCAGGACTGCGCGGTGACAGAATAGCAGCAGTCGGTGAGCCTGCCGGCAGAGCTGATGCTGCAGCTGGGCGAACCGCTGAAAACCCGAACAGGAAGGTGGAACGATGATGAAGAATATTATGATGCCACAGCCGCATGAAATTTTGAATGTGTTAAAAGAAACACAGGCAGAATATACCTTCCGGGTTGCTTGTGATGCGGCGACACAGCACGGGCAGTTTTTCATGCTCTCCATACCCAAAATTGGAGAAGCACCCATATCCGTCAGCGGAAAAGGTCAGGGGTATGTGGAATTCACCATCCGCAAGGTGGGAAGACTCACCGAAGGGGTGTTCGGGCTTAAGGCCGGTGACACCCTGTTTATGAGAGGACCCTACGGAAATGCATTTCCTGTAGAGCAGTTTGAGAATAAGAATCTGGTCTTTATCACTGGCGGAACAGGGCTTGCCCCAGTCAGAACGTTGATCAATCATTTTTATGACCATCCCGAAATCTGCAAATCAGTTTATCTGATTTCCGGCTTTAAGGATGTGGATGCAGTGTTGTTTACCGATGATATTCGCCGATTTCAGGAACGATTCCATATGACTGCGACACTGGACAATACTGCAGCACCGGGGTTTGAAACCGGTCTTGTCACAGAGCATATTAAGAAAATTCCCTTTGCATCCTTTGACGACTTCAACGTAGTTGTTGTGGGGCCCCCTATTATGATGCATTTTTCCGCCATGGAACTGATTGCAAACGGGGTGGATGAATCAAAAATATGGGTATCCTTTGAAAGAAAGATGTCCTGTGCCGTTGGCAAATGCGGACACTGCAAAATCAATGAGACCTATGTTTGCCTGGAGGGCCCCGTATTCAACTATGTCAAAGCAAAAGAGCTGCTGGACTAAAACGTCATTTTCATAATCACTATTCCATAAATCGGGATTTCTGTAGCGATAAGCTACTGCCAAAAATGCCTCGGAAACAAACAGCCCGGTTCAATAGGGAAACTTATTGAACCAAACCCCAAACCGATACGGAAAACGCAAGTGAGGTACTTCACTCAAGGTGCCTTACTTGCGTTTCTATATACTGTCAATTTCCATATTGTTTTGTCCGTTTTTCTCAAGCTAAAACATATAAATACTGCAAAATTGAATAATCTCTCATAATAAAGCAGACAATTTTGCTTAAATCCTCAAATATTACATGCAATCTAGGTAATGATCAATCAGTTTTTCAATACCATTATCAACCAATCACATTTACTACGATCATAATCAATGGAATGAAATTCAATGATCCGTGGACAATGATACCAACATAGATGTTTTTTGTTTTTTGTACAACATACGAAAGCGAAAGTGCTGTGATCAGCAAAGTAATGATATTCCATTTCCAGAAAAGATGCCACAAACCCCACATAGTTCCATGAATCAGCCATGCATATTTCCCGTATGCTAGCTCTTGCCGCGGCAGCAAATATCCCCGGAACAGAAATTCTTCACCAAAAATGTTAAAGAACCAACCGACAAAGTAAACCGGAATAATCCACCACTTTCCGGCGAGTTCCATTCCGAACATCATACCATTCGCTGACGGAGCTAAATTCGGATTAATTTCAGGGGGAAAGTAAGAGGGCGGCGCAAAAAATGGAATCTGCGCCATCGTTTTACCGACTGGCGGCTGGACAAACAGTAGCACAACCAGCCAGATAACCAACAGTCCGGCAGTCCACATCCAGGTTTTACGATCGATTTTATTCAATCTGTATCTGCTTTTAATGACTGGCCATGAAAGCTTGAGACCTTCAGCTTTGAGCAGCAAAAAAGCTGAGAAAAAAATTAAAACAAATGGCAAGTAAAAGAAAATGAGATAGCCGACCATAAATGATATCCCAATCTTCATCATGCTTGGAATGACGACATAGAGCGCAAGAAAAATCAAGGTGAAACTGATTCCGAAGATTGCGACCGAGGCCAAAAGAGAAACAGGCTTTAAGGATTTTGCAGTTTGCATAAATATCCTCCTTTTTAGAATTAGATATTCTTCAAGCCGCGCCATAGAATATCCAATTGGGTTTTGTATACAGCGGATATATTCGTGAAGCCAACATCCTTTAAAGTAAACGGAACGCCGATCAAAATGCTGTTCAGCGAGAATTCAATGGTTGTAAGATCGAAATTGTCAGATAGTTCACCTGCCATCTTGGCGTTTTTAATTGCACAAATAAGCATTTTTCGAAAACCCAGCATAGGAATTTCTTCGGAGACCATTGCATCGAATCCCCAGAGAATTGCTTCGGCCTTGGTCAAGCGTCCTATCTTGGCAGTCTCCACATCGGCATTGAAAATACTCGAAAAAATCTGAAATGCAGCTTTGGGCTGCTTGGCAAATTTTCTACCTAGATCCTCGAATGCCGTCCGAATGCTTTCCAATCCCGCGACTGGATGCCTTTGCAGCACGATATTTTTAGTATCAATGATCCAAATCTGCAGCAAGTAAAAAAACACGTGATGGATCGAACTGAAATAATTAAAGAACGTTCTTTTTGACACTCCTATTTCTCTGCAGACATCGGCAATGCGGATCTCATCAAAGGATGTTTCTTCAAGTTTCTCCAAAACCAAATTCAAGATGGCGATTTTTGTTCTTGCATATTTTTCTTCACGAAGCGAAATGCCGTATTGCTCTAAATCAATCACTGTTATCGATACCATTTTTATACTTCCTCTTTTCAAATTGCATTGAACGAAATATTGCATCATGTGCAAAATTATACCGTACACAAATCTACTTGTCAAGAGGGCAGTTAATTTTGTAGAGTAGGTCCACTAAGTATCAAATAGAAAACCTTCTAAAGGCGCCTTTTTTTCTTTTAAACCCTCTACTGGAAATGAATCAATATCTGGGATCAATGTCTGAGTTCAATCAGTTGTCTCAACCCATAACCCATGGTAAAATAGGATATACTAATACAAGAGGCGGCATTGACCGCCTGCCATGAGGAGAAACCATGATTTTATCTGCAGAACATATATTTAAAAATTACGGCACGAAACAACTATTAAACGATGTATCCCTCTATTTGAACGAGCGGGATAAGGTTGGCATCGTAGGAATCAACGGCACGGGAAAAAGTACCCTGTTGAAAATCCTGGCAGAAGTGGAACAGCCTGACGAAGGTTCTATTTCGCGTAACCCCAATTTGCAAATATCGTATCTTTCCCAGAATCCATCCATGAATGACGATTTCACCATACTGGAACAGGTCTTTTCAGAGTTCTCCCCTCAATTCCGTGAACTCCATGAATTTGAAGTGAAAGCAATGCTGACCAAGCTTGGCATTACCGATTACGAAGCAAAAATCGGTACGTTGTCCGGCGGCCAGAAAAAGCGTGTGGCCTTGTCTGCGGCGTTGATTCATCCTTCCGACATTCTGATTCTGGACGAGCCCACCAATCATCTGGACAGCGACATGGTCATCTGGCTGGAGCAATATTTGAGCCGTTATTCCGGCTGCCTCGTCATGATCACCCATGACCGATATTTTCTGGAACGGGTGGTCAATCGCATCACAGAACTGTCTCAGGGCAGTTTGTATACCTACGAGGCAAATTACTCAAAATATCTGGAGCTGAAAGCCCAGCGCTCTGAAATGGATCAGGCCAGTGAACGAAAGCGGCAGGCAATCCTAAAGAAGGAATACCAATGGATCATGCGGGGTGCGAGAGCCCGGAGCACCAAGAGCAAGGGACGAATCGACCGCTATGAAACATTGAAAGAGCAGAGTGCCCCCGTATCTGAAAATACGATCCAGATGGCTGCTTTAACCAGCCGTTTGGGGAAGAAGCTCATTGAACTCCAGGAGATTACAAAAGCATTCGATGGCCGTGCCATCATTGACCGCTTTTCCTATCAGATTCAACGGAACGACCGAATTGGAATCGTAGGAAAGAACGGTGCAGGCAAGTCCACCCTGCTGAACATCATCACAGGGCAGCTGCAGCCGGATGCGGGCTCTGTTGAAGTCGGTTCCACCGTTAAGCTTGGCTACTTCTCCCAGGAAGGCCGTGAGCTCGATCCCAATCAAAGAGTTTTCGACTTTGTCAGCGAAATTGCCGGAGAGGTAAAGACGTCGGAAGGAACCCTTTCCGCTTCTCAGATGCTGGAACGGTTTCTCTTCCCACCGGATCTGCAATATTCCGTCATAGGAAAGCTCAGCGGAGGGGAACGCAGGAGACTCTATCTCCTGGGCATTCTCATCGCTGCACCAAACATCCTGTTGCTGGATGAGCCAACCAACGATCTGGATATTGAAACGCTGTCCATTCTGGAAGACTATCTGGAAACCTTCCCCGGTGCCGTCATCGCCGTTTCCCATGACCGCTATTTTCTCGACAAGGTCTCCACGTCGATCTTTGATGTAACAGGAGACGGGCGAATAGAACGATATGTGGGAAATTACTCCGACTATACAGAAAAGCTCGCCGCAGAAAAAAAGGCAACGGATAAGCAAGCGGCGGAAAAACAAGATTCCGGCAAAAAGAACCCCTCCGGTTCTGCCGGTGGGGGCTCCTCAGATTCCTCCAATCATGGACTATCCTCAGGAGAAGGTTCTTCTCCAAGACCCAAGAAACTGAAGTTTTCTTTTAAAGAGCAGCATGAATTTCAGACCATTGATGACGACATCGCCGCATTGGAAGCAAAAATCGCTGAACGAGGAAAGGCCGCGGCAGAGGTTTCCAGCGACTACGAAAAGCTTCAGGCGGTCATGGAGGAAATAAAAACTCTGGAATCAGAGCTGGAAGAGAAAACAGAGCGATGGCTCTATTTAAACGAGCTTGCCGAAAAAATAAAGGAGCAGGGGTAGTCCTGCGAAAACGAAGACGGAACCTCCGCTAGGCGAACCTGGCTTTCCGTCAGATCTGTTCTACAAGAAAGCAACGGAAAGGGTATTTTTCAATGAAACTATTAATCGATGCCGACGGCTGTCCCGTGGTGGACATCGCCGTTGGAATTGCAAAGAAACATAGGCTTGAGTGTCTCATCCTGTGTGATACATCCCATGTGTTTGAAAAGGAAGGAGCCTCTACGCTGGTCTTCTCAAAAGGAGCTGACAGCGTGGATTTTGCTCTGGTCAATATCGCTTCTTCCGGGGATATCGTCATTACACAGGACTACGGCCTTGCCGCCATGTGCCTGTCAAAGCAGGCTCTGGTTCTGAATCAGGACGGTAAGGAGTACACCGTCGAGAATATTGATGGGCTTCTCAGTTTCCGTCATACTGCAAAGAAGATCCGAAATGCAGGCGGCAGGCTCAAGGGGCCATCAAAGCGGACCCCGGCCCAGGATGAAGCATTCAAGGCAGCGCTTACACGCATCTTATCCGGCAAGCTGACATAAATACCAGCTGTCCCAGCCTTCTTCTATCGTTTAAGGCTGGTATCAATCTGCAGAGCTGACAGACATCCTCTGAGTCAGCCAGCTATCCCCCTGCGTCTGCCATCATCCACCAATCTCTGCCATGGTCTGTGTGATCTTTCTGGTCCGTTCCGCTATGTTATCCCCCTTTATATCATTCCCGATCTCTTTTGAGAATCTCATTCCCCTGACAATCATTCCATCCCTCATAAAAAGTACTCGTTCTGTCTGGGCTGCAACCTTTGCATCGTGAGTGACAAGCAACACCGCCGTTCCCTCCCGGTTGATTTGTGCAAAAAGATCCATGATCTCTTGTGATGATTTGGAGTTTAATGCACCCGTTGGTTCGTCACCGAAAATAACCACAGGATCATTCATCAATGCCCGGCAGATGCCTGCCCTCTGAAGCTGACCTCCTGACACCTGTGTGATTCCCCTTTCTTCAAGTTCCTCAATCCCCGTTTTTCTCATCAAAGCCCTGGCTTTTTCCCTGATTCCCGCTGCATTTTTCTTATTGTCCCGAAGGGCAGGAAGCATGATATTGTCAAGCAAATTGAGATTTTTCAGCATAGCAGGCTGCTGAAAGACAAACCCCATCTTTCTTCTCAGCAAATCTGCAAACTCCTTTTCTTTGAGTCCTGCAAGTTCCTGCCCTTCAAAGGTTACACTGCCGCCATCGATTCCGTCCATTCCGCTCAGTGCAAACAGCAGCGTCGATTTGCCGCAGCCGGAAGGCCCCATCACTGCAAGGAACTCTCCTTCTCCCACTGTAATGGATACGCCGTCCAATACATTTCGTTTTTCCTGTCCCTCGCCA
This sequence comes from Clostridiales bacterium, assembly GCA_015243575.1. Taxonomy (NCBI): domain Bacteria; kingdom Bacillati; phylum Bacillota; class Clostridia; order Peptostreptococcales; family Anaerovoracaceae; genus Anoxybacterium; species Anoxybacterium hadale. The sequence goes on along the minus strand of CP042469.1, from coordinate 202,381 downwards.
TAGGCTTTGATAATATCTTTTCCGATGATAATCTGCTTCATAAATGTTACTCCTTGATATGATCCGATATTCTGATGCTCCCTGCCCTGGCGGTACCTGCTGATGCTGCCAAAACCACCGTCCCAAATAGAACAAGCGGGCAGAACAAATACGAAAAGATGGGATCAACAATAAATCGAAAGGATGCTGCACCAAAAGAAGAGATCACTGATCCCGCCAACGTTTCTCCCAGTGTATTTGCCAGGAAAATCCCCAGCAGAACTCCTGCCGCCAGTACCAAAACCGCCCTTGTCAGATACTGATGACGGATATCCGAATTGTGAAATCCCGTTGCCTTCATCACTGCAATGGAATACCGATCCTTTGCCACAAGCATTTGCATAAATAAAAGGGTCACCAGCCCTGTAACCAGAATCGCCACACCGACTGCTACGACAGATGCCTTTTCCACGGCAGCTATGGTCGCACCAAAGGTTTCGGAAACAAATTCATCCACGCCGGTTACCTTAACATCGGTAAATAAAGCTCTGTACTCTGAAACTTTACGAACTGCATTTCGCTCGTCTTTAAGGGATGCGCAGATCACACACCAAATTTCCTCTGCTGAGGAATCACTGAACACTGCCTTTGCTGTTTTTCCGCCGTTTGTGATGTCGGAATAAATCCCGCATACGGTAAAGTGCTTTTCTTTCCCATCAATGATCACAGTGAGGGAGTCGCCCGTGCGCTTACCCAGCTCATCTGCATTCAGAACGGAAAGGGCCAGCTCATTATCCTTTTTAGGCCCTTCTCCCTGCGCATAGTTCACGGGAAAAACAGAATGATCTCCCAACTCGATTTTCAGCCGTTCTTTATTGCCGGTATCCGTTACCATCTCAAAGACCTTGGTTGTGAGAACAACGTATCTGTCAATCTCATCATCGCTTTCCATGGTTTTTGCTATGGCTTCTGCCTGCTCTCCAAGCCCGCCTTCACTTCCATAGCCGGACTTCTGCAGATCCATTCGGATGGAACACTGACCGATTCCCATATAGGAAGTGAACGCTGGTGAGGCGATGGTATGGTACAAGTTTCGGGGCACCAGCATGATGAATACAGCTAAAATGAAGATGGCTAGCATTGTCGTATAAAGACCCATTCTTGAAAGAACATCCTTAACGCCCAAAAGCACGTTGATATTGCCCCGCCTGTTTCTGCTGAGGCGAAATCCCTTTAACCCCTTCACCTTTGCCTGTGGGTTTCCAAAACGTATTGCCTCTGACGGCGAAATCTTCCGAAAGCGGTTCAACACTCCGTTGACATATGCCGTTACGGCAAGGAAAACCAGCAAAACTCCCACTGCACCCAGCATCGGAGCCGCATACCCGTATTGGCTTTCCCCCAAGGTTTGCCGGATGTTTTCAATGAGATGATCCTGAAACACAAGGGACAGAACGCAGCCTAGTCCGGAGCCCATTGCTGCCATTGCGGCATAGTTCAATAAATATATTTTTTTCATATCCGAGAGCCGGAGACCGATGGCTTTCATCACACCGATTTCCCGGTAATCATCTTCTATTTTTGCAAGAAGCGTTAGTCTGATGCATAAAAATGCAATGGCCACCGTCAGCACGCTGATCAACAGGATGACTGCAATCATTAACCCATCAGAAACAGCGTTCAAGGTTACAAACAACGGGTAGGTCAGCGTCGGCCCGTTTGCTTCCAGCCCCGCTTGTGCATATGCAGCTTCAAAGTAAGAAAGTGCTTCTTTGTTTTTCAATCGGAATTCAATTAAATATTCAATGGTTCCGAAGGGCTTTAGCTCTTCATAGTCATTTGGGCTTATGAGAAACCGCTTGGAAGAGGCCAGCAAAGAATTCATCTGAGAATCCCTCAGAAATCCTGCTACAACAAACTCCTTCCCACAAATCAATGCCGTATCACCGGCTTCTATACTCTCTTTCCTGTAGCTGATGGGGACATAAACCTCCCCGTCAAGAGGATCGATTCGCTTTCCATCGAGATCCAGCAGATAATCAAAGGTTTCATTTTGGACTGTAAGCCCGTTATCCTGCACATTTCCCTGTAATGGTCTTCCGTTAAAAAGAATCTGGCTGTTATCAACATTCAGAAATTCCGCCAGCTGATATGCCTCCACCGCTGTATTTTCTTCGGCAAAGGCCTCCAGCCGTTCCTCATTCAATGTTCCAGAATGCATCTGTAAAAAATCGGTCGTCTTAGCTTGTGTCATCAGGGTGTCTATGGCCCCTGTCAAATGAATGATCAGGATTGCCGCAAGAGAAACCAGCATGGCCGCTGCGGTGATGAAAAGCATGGTTGTCAACGTAACCACTTTGCTCCTTGCCATATCATTTCGAATCATTCTGTAATACATAGAATTCTCCCTTTCGTACAGTGTTTTCTGAGTAACTGGACAGAAACACCGGATGAATTTTAAGCGCATGAACCGATCTGATGTGCGCATGGAATGCATCAGTGCGTCTCTAAGGCTCTGATGGATTTTATGCGGAGCAGTATGATGGCAGAAATGCTCAATAAAAGCCCCGCTATCAGGATAAGAAGACCGGTTCCCCTGCTGGTTCCAATCCCTAAAATCAACCCAACGCTGCCGGACAGAGCGCCCCCCTTGACCAGCAAAGGTGTGAAAACGTGATCTGCCAGAATGCCCGAGACTGCATAAGCTGCCACATAGCCCAGCTGAGAGATCACGCCGATGAGTCCCCAAGCCCTTCCCTGCAGCTCATTGCCGATATTGGTCCGTATCAGATAGTCAAGACTGGTATTGGCAAAGGGCAGCATGGAAAAAAACAAAAACCCGGCAGCGCAAATAAGAACGATGTTTTCTCTCAGCCCGAAGACTGCCATAAAGATTCCTGCTCCGAACAATGATAAACACAGCTTATTCACAAAATTGTGCTTCATGGGAATGATTCCCACAAAGACGCTGGTAATCAGCATTCCAAAAGCCGAAAGGGTTAAGGTTGTTCCTAAGGCCGAGCTGTCTGTGAAAGCAAGAATCATCGGTGTGGAAAGGGTCTGTATGAAACCGAGAAAAAATGTAATCACCGACCCCATTAGAACAAGAACTAAAACCCCCCGGTTGCCTGCTACGGCATGCCAGCCCTCCCGAAAATCATCCCTCATGGAACCGGACACCGGCGACCATTCCCCATTTGAGGACGCCGATACTCGCTCCGAGTTTGAGGATTCTGGTCCCCGCTCTCCTTTTGAGGATGCTGATCCTTGATCCCTTTGTGATGCAAGACTTCGCCTCACAAACAGGATCGAACTGGCAGTCACAAAGAAGGTACAAATATCGATGATCAAAAGCAGCTTAATATCGAACACTCTGAGCAGATATCCTGCCAGAATAGGAGAGATCAAATACTTTGAAGATCCTGCGGCCTGCACAAGCCCGCTTGCCTTGGTATAATCCTCCTGAGAAAGTAAATCCGTAATCGATGCTCTGTAGGCAGGCTCCAAAAGTGATGAAAACACTGAGCTGATGGTAACACCAATGCAGATCTGCCAGAGCTGCGCATCCCCAAGGAGCATGCAGATCAGAATAAACAGGATTCCCAGCGCAGAGAGACTGTCGCCAAGAAGCATCAGGAGCCTGCGGTCATATCGGTCCGCAAGAACTCCCGCCATCGGACTCAGCAGCAGAGCAGGAAGGAAGGCGAGCAAAGATACTAGCGCCAGTCCGGAGACCTTTCCTGTCACCTGATACACATAAACACCAAGACCAAAGGAGGTAAGGCCGCTTCCGATGAGAGAAATCAGTTCACCAGTCCATAGAACAAGAAATTTAGAAAAAGGATTCCGCTTCTTAGCAAGCATTTGCTTACTACGAGAACTCAGTTTTTTCTGAAGATTCTTTCCAGTTTCTTGATTCATTTGGAGCCGCCGTTCTGCTTCTCATTTCCCCTGCAATCTCTTCCGGCGGATTCTTCTTCCTCCAATCCTCCGCCGATGGTCTGTTCGATATAGGAAAGACTTCCTGTCTCCGCTCCAAGAAGCCGCTCCAGGTTGAAAGAAAATGCTTTGATCCGTCCGTGTAATTCTTCCGCTGTCATGCTGACCATGTCTGCATCAAAAACGGTATTGGCATAGACGACAATCATTTCCATGCAGGCTTCTGGGTAGGGCGTATCAAAAATTCCCTGCTCAATCCCCTCCCGGATGATGCCGGACAGTATGGGTACGACCTCTGTAAAAATCATCTTCTGTATTTTTTGGTGCATGAGAGCATTCTGCGGCTTATGAATGTGTTCCATAATTTCTCTTCCGCTTCCCCCACTGACATTCAATGCGCTTACTACGCCTAAAATTCGACTGGCTACCGGCAGACTTTTGTCTGCTGCAATCTCCCTCGCTGCTGCCATGAGCCGGAAATTGTAGCGTTCAATCAGCGCATCCATAATATCCTCTTTGGATTTGAAGTGATAATATAGGGTGCCTCTGGCAATTCCCACCTTCTCCAGAATATCTCCGGTGCTGGTTCCGTCAAATCCTTTTCCGGAAAAAAGCGCATCCGCTGCATCCAGAATTTCATTTTTTCGTTCTTCCGCTTCCTTTACAATTCTCATTTGATTCCCCTTACATCATATAAAAGTTCCCATCCAACAGGGTGTTTATTCCGATTCATTCGTAGTTACCGACCGACTGTCAGTCTATTAATAGACTAACGCAATCTATCTGGAATGTCAATGGTCAATATTTTTCTATTAGCCTCAAAATTTAGAACCTAGAATACAAAGTATCGCCTATCAGCAATAAAAGATAAGACTCTATCCATCAAGGATAGAGTCTCTATTCCTTAGTATTCGCTGGGCATCTCACCAAGCTCTGCCATGGAAAATACGGGTCCATCGATACAGACATACCGGTGTCCGATGTTACATTTTCCGCACTTGCCTACACCGCAGGTCATCCGCATTTCCAGGGTGGTATAAATGCGCTCCGGCGGCAATCCATATTGAACAAAAGCATTGGAAAGTGCCTTGATCATAGGCGGAGGACCGCAGAGAACCGCCGTCGTCTTTTCCAGATCAAAGGGGATCTTTTCGATCAGAGTATGGGGAAAGCCCACAAACTGATCCCAGCCTTCCGCAGGACTGTCGATTGTTTGATAAAATTCCGTATCCGGCATCTTAGCCCATTTTTCAAAATCATAGGAAAAGATAAAGTCCCCGGATGTCCTGGCCGCCATAAGCATTTTGATGTTGCCATACCGATCCCGATAAGCAGGGTCAAAGACATAATCAATCATCGGTCTCAGCGGAGCGAGGCCAAGGCCTCCTGTCACATAAAACAGATCACTGCCCTCCAGCTTTTCAAGGGGAAAAGAATTACCGAAGGGCCCTCTGATCCAAACGGTGCTGCCCTCACTGAGCATATGGATGTTTTCAGTGACATATCCCGTTCGCTTGACGGTCAGCTCCATATGGTCCTTGATCAGAGGGCTTGAGGCAAACCCAAAGGTACACTCTCCAATCCCTGCCACGCTGAACTCAACAAACTGACCGGGTCTGTAATCAAAAGGTTCATCAAGCTTCAGCCGAAAGGTCTTTACATCCTGCGTTTCTGATTTTGTCTCCTGAATCACTTCCAGAATCACTGCACGGGACGGAAGATATGGATTTTGTACGCTCCTGATGCCATCCTGATGTTGTACGCTCATACATGCACCTCCCTTTTTGTCTCTAACTGGCTCCTGATGTCCGCAACGGTGTTTCTGATATTGAGCCCGCCAGGGCAGGAGCGGATGCAGCGCCCGCAACCGGTGCAGGCAGTGCAGCCGTAGTTTTCAGGGATATACAGATATTTATGGAGTACCCGCTGACGAAACCGCTCATATTTTTTGGTTCTTGGATTATGCCCTCCGGCATGGAGTGTAAATTTGGGATACATGCAGCTGTCCCAAACTCTCGTGCGGGTAACGATTCCATTTTTCTCTGAATCACGAAGGTTAAAGCAGTGGCAGGTGGGACAAATAAAGGTACAGGTACCGCAGCCGATACAGCCTTCGGCATATTTCTCCCATGGCATGGAGTTGAAGACCTCTCCTTCTATCGCTTCGAGAACCAACATCTTTTCCAGCTTTACTCCATCCGGCACAGGCCCCATCCCAGGTCCTTCAGACTCCACGCTATGTCGATCCGGCTTCGCCCCATCCTGCACAGGTTCATCCCCATGGGAAGCAGAATTTATCGAAGCCTCATCGGTTCCTGAAAACAGATCGGTCCCTGAAAACAAATCGGTCCCTTTTTCTGTCAGAGGTTCATAGACAGCTCCATCGTCCTGCAGCGTAAGAAAACCGTCACAGTCCAGAGAAAAAGCTGGATTGATCCCTCTTTCCTCACAGAAGCACCCTGCTTTCTTTTCCCGGCAGTTCATTCCAATGATTGTGAGAAAATCTCTTCTGTTGCTGTAAAAACTATCCTTATACCGACCCTGCTCTCCGGTAAACACCTCGTCAAGTACCTTCATCGCAGCGAGATCACAGGGCTTTGCTCCCACCAGCAGCACCGGCTTGATCACCTGCGCCTCTTCCACCCTGTTCTCCAGAAAGCGCATCACAGCTTCCACTCTCGGAAACACTATCTCTTTGGGAGATTTATAGGGAAGGCCATCGTCAAGAACGATGTCACCCACTGCTTTTACTTCATCGTATACAAGCTTGTTATCCGCCATGACCGGAGCAACCACGGTAAACTTCTGCAGAAGGTCATCCAAAGCGGCTCTCAGCTGATTCCCGGTCAAGATATGCGAAGAACCGAAGTTAGCGCGCATTTCATATGCCGACAATGCAGTCACCTCCTAAAAAAGCCACCTGGGGATCATCTGCCTCGTACCGGTTCATGACCGGTGTGGCTTCCGGGTCGACTCCTGCTTTAAATCCGTAGGTCTCTTCAACAAACTCACTGAGCCCCTTGTAGATATACTTGAGATTTACACCGGCGGAACAGACTTTTTCACAGGCGCCACAGTCAGTGCATCTGCCTGCAAGATGCATGGCACGGTTCAGATGGAATGCAATCTTTGAGCCGGTATCGGCATCAATCTGCTCCCAGGGGGTTGCTTTTCTGTCCATAAAGCAGGAAACGCAATAACAGCCTTGACAGGCCTGTCTGCAGGCATAGCAAAGGATACATTTATCGATTTCTTTCAGAAACCGTTCAAACCGTTCTTCTACTGTCGATGTCTTCGCCCATTGGGTCACATTCTCTCCTGTTTGCGCCATAGGGAGATCACACCACGTATCCGCGCCGTCTGCCCCAATGGCAATATCCCAGAAGCTTGGTGTGGAGGAGGGACAGGCATCGCAGCCAGGCGCCAGTTTTCCGTCCTTACGCATACCCTCACATTCAATTCCTATGATGATAAAATTGTCACGATCCAGTTGATTTTCAGAAATCAGGTTGATGATGGACCGCACATCGCAGGGCTTGGCGGCAATGGCAGTCTTTTCCCTCATTTCGGTCAGGTAAAAGGCAAGATTGGTATAACAGGCATCATTCCACACAAGCCGCTTTGCATCCTGGGGGTTTCTTGCACAGTAAGGTGTCGGCCATCCGGCTTCTGGATTATCTCTCAGGCCCAGAACTGCTTCTACCGTTTCCTCTTCAAGGAGCTTTGCAGCGATTTCAGCGAGCCTTTGGGATTGTTTCTCATAATCCATCATACACCATCCCTTCCGCCAAGCTCGCTTGGTCCCAAAACCCTGATTTTTTCGGTAACGGTAGAGACAACCTCCGCAAATTTTGCACCCTCCGACGCAGAAACCCAGGTAAACTGAACTCTGTCCGGGTGAAAGCCCGCAAGAGATAAGAGTCTCTTCAATACGGCAAACCGCCTTCTTGCATAATAATTTCCTTCGAGGTAGTGACAGTCTCCAGGATGACAACCTGATACCATCACGCCATCCGCACCGTCAGCCAGTGCTTTTATAATGTATTGAGGGTTCACCCTACCTGAGCAGGGTACCCGGATGACTCTGATACTGGGGGGATATTGGATCCTGCTCGTTCCTGCCAGATCTGCTCCTGCATAGCTGCACCAGTTACATAAAAATGCAATAATCCTGGGTGTCCATTCCTCTGAAGCTGCGGTTGATGGGTCAGATGGTGCAGGGTTAATGAATTCAGCTTGTTCACTCAATATACTCACCTACTTTCTCATCAGATACTCAATCTCATTCACGATCTGCCTGTCAGCGAAACCGCCCACATCTGCCGCACCGCAGCGGCAGTTTGCCGAGCAGGTTCCGCAGCCTTTGCAGAGTGCTTCGTTGACAATGGCACGTTTTACGGTTCCCCCGCGTACCGGTACATCCTGAACCTCAACTGCTCCATAGGGGCAGATGGTCTCACAGGTTCCGCAGGCCGTACAGAGATTGCCGTCAACCTTTGCAATGGTTCCTTCTGTTTCGATAAAATCCTTTGAGATTACAGTTGCCGCTCTTCCCGCTGCTGATTTTCCCTGAACCATGGATTCTTTCAGGTTTTTTGGCGAGTGGGCCAACCCGCATAGGTATACGCCTTCCGTAGCAAAATCCACAGGGCGCAGTTTCGCATGGGCTTCCAGGAAGAAGCCGTCCTGCGTCTGGGGAATCTTCAGCAGCTGGGCCGTAATCTTGTTTGCCTCCCGATCCGCCTCCATGGCCGTAGCCAGAACGACCAGATCCGCTTCAAAGACTACTTCTGAGCTTGCCGCTTCGCTGAAAACTGAAACTTGCAGCCCCTTTGTCTCATTTGTAGGGTTCTCCCGAACCGTCGGCTTGTGCTCAAGATCATAGTTTACAAAACAAACGCCGTTCTGGCGCTCATTCCTGTAGTTGAGCTCCTGCATTCCATAGGTTCTCATTTCTCTGTAAAGTACAGAAATATTGACCTCCGGATTGATTCTTCGGAGTGCAGCGGCATTTCGCATAGCCTGATTGCAGCAGACACGGCTGCAGTACATCCGTTCCGCTTCTCTGGAGCCTACGCACTGAATCATCACCACGTTCTTGAGATTCTGTATCGACGCATCTCCATTTTGAAGCAGTCTGTCAAGGGTGAGCTGGGTGATGACCTTGGGATGCTTTCCGTGAAGGTACTCAGCGGTCTGCGCTTCATGGGCTCCTGTCGCTACGATGACAACGCCATGATTTACCGGGGTAAGCACATTATCGGATACAAGCGTCGTCTTAAAATTACCCACAAAGCCTTCCAGTTTCCCCACCGTTGTGTTTAGATGAACAGTAATCCGCTCATTGCGCATGACCCTGTCAATCATCTTCTCCAGGTATCTTTGAATCGGTCTCCCGCTGTAAGTATCATTCAATGCCAGGGCATTTCCTCCAAGGCAGCCGCTCTTCTCTGCAAGAATTGCCCGATATCCCATATCGGCAATGGCCAGAGCAGCGCTCATACCAGCGGCACCTCCTCCGAGGATCAAAGCGGAATGCTCTACGGGGATCTTCTTTCTCTGTAGTGCTACGGCAAGCAGTCCTTTTCCCACCGCCATCCGCACAAGTTCTTTTGCCTTTCTGGTTGCCGCTTGCTTATCGTCCATATGAACCCAGGAGCATTGATCCCTTATATTCGACATATTGAAAAGGTAGGGATTCAGTCCCGTCTTTTTCAGTACCGACTGGAACAGCGGTTCATGGGTTCTGGGCGTGCAGGAAGCGACGACGACCCGATTGAGCCTGTGCTTCGCAATGAGATCCATCATATTTTTCTGTGCATCCACAGAGCAGGTGTAAAGGGAGTCTTCTACATGAACCACAAAGGGCAGTGTTCTGATATAATCGCAAACATCGGGAACATCTACATAGCCGCCGATGTTGACACCGCAGCGGCAGACGAAGACACCCATTCGGATGGGTTCATTGGAAACATCCCGCAGGGGTACTTCCTCATCGGGATCGAAGAATTTGATAAAGTCTTCTTCGGATAGTTCCTCCTGATTTGCAATTTGTGCCGCTGCAGAAGCTGCAGCACTAGCCTCAGCCACTGTTTCCGGAATATCCTTGGGCCCAGAGGCTGCTCCGCAGGCGTAAATGCCCTCGACCGAGGTTTCCGGAGCGCCAAACTCATCACAGTGGACGAACCCGTACCGGTCTGTCTTCACTCCGATCCTGCCGAGCATGGCTTCTGTCTCAGGATTGGACTGAAATCCCGTGGCAAGAACGACGAGGTCATAGTCCTCCGCAGTTTTCAACCCGTCGGGTCTTGTGCTGTATAGTCTCAGCACTCCATTTTCAAGCCGCTCAATACCGCCCGCGCGGCTGCGGATAAACTTGATGCCGTATTTGTCCTCTCCAGACTTGATGTATCGATCGAAATCCTTTCCGTACGCTCTCATATCCATATAATAGATGTGGATGTCCTCCACCGATGGCAAATGCTCCTTGGTGATCTGCGCTTCCTTGACGGAATACATGCAGCAAACAGAGGAGCAGTAATCTGCCTCACACTGATCATCTCTGGAACCGACACATTGAAGGAATGCAATTTTCTTCGGCTGCCTCCCGTCACTGGGACGCTGGACATGACCGCCGTATGGCCCGGATGCGGAAAGAATTCGCTCATACTCCATTGAGGTAACCACATCTTCATATTTTTCGTATCCCAGCTCCGGCGGAATCCGATCTGCCAAATCGTATCCGGGGCTCATTACAATTGCGCTCACCGGAATTTCCAAATACTGATCCTCCTGCTTATGGCTAACGGCTCCGGCCTTGCATGCTGCCTCGCAAGCCAGACATTCACAGCAAACAGAACAGTCCACGCACCTTCTTGCCTCTGCACGGGCAGTCTCTTCGTCATAGCCAAGTTCCACTTCGTCAAAGCTGTTTCTCCGACGCTCCATATCGATGACAGGCATTTTGGCTCTGGAAGCGAACGAGAATCCGTCGGTATCCACCTGAGACAGATCTGTTTGAGGCAGCAGGAATGGTTCTATGGTATCATTCCTATTTTCCACATAGTTGATAATGGCTTTGGCAGCTCTGTTCCCGGCAGCGATGGCCTCGATCAGTGTTGCAGGTCCTGACTGAGCATCTCCTCCTGCAAATACGCCTTCCATCTCAGTTTTCGCATCTTTGGCCAGTATGGTTCCACGGGAGTGAAACACCCGGAAACCTGCTGATTCGATTTCTCTCTCCACCTTCTGTCCAATCGCTACAATGATATGATCAGCTTCTACGACAAATTCGGAATTCGGAATTGCTTCCGGGCTGCGTCTGCCCGAAGCATCGGGTTCGCCCAGCTTGTTTTTGCAGCACCGCAAACCTGTTAACCTGCCGTTTTCACTGAGAACTTCAATCTGGGATGTCAGATATAGAAACGTCACACCCTCTTCCTCAGCCTCTTCAATTTCCCATGGATTGGCCGGCATCTGCTCTCGGCAGCGGCGATACACCACCGTGACATCGCATCCCAGCCGCAGTGCTGAGCGGGCAGAATCCATTGCAACATTTCCCCCACCGATGACGATGATCTTTTTACCGGGGGTTAACTTATCATTTGAAAATGCAACCTCTGTGAACTCGTCAGCAGCTCGTTTGCTGGTGGCTGCGCTTTCTCCTGAATACTTTCTCAGATTCAGCTCCCTTAAGAACGCAACACTGGAAATGACTGCCTCATTCTCTTCCCCGGGAATTCCCAATTTGGCGTCGGAATGGGCGCCAATTGCCAGAAAGACTGCCTGATACCCCTGCGTCTTCAGATCCTCCAGCGTAAAATCCCTGCCAATTTCTGTATTGTATTTGATGTCCACACCCATGTCTTCTACAAGGGCGATTTCATAATCCAATACCTTTTTATCCAGACGGTAATCCGGTATGCCGACCTGCAGCATGCCGCCTGCCACAGGAAGCTTTTCAAATACAGTGCAGTCATACCCCTCTTTCGCCAGGGAATAAGCACAGTTGAGCCCTGCAGGGCCGGCTCCGACGATTGCTATTTTAGCCGCTTTGGGCTCAGCCGTTACCGCCACCTTCTTTTTCCCGTTCTTCTGGTCTGTATCTGCAAGGAAGCGTTTCAGACCCGCTATGCTGATGGGTTGTTCTACAAAACGCCTGGTGCAGTTGGACTCGCAGGGATGGACGCATACACGGCCCAGCACTCCTGAGAACGGCGTGACGCGGCGAACCACATCAAGGGCTTCTTCATAGCGTCCTTCTCCAGTCAGCGTAACATATCCGTGGGCGTCAATGTGAGCAGGGCATTGATACTTACATGGCGAGGAACCCTTTTTGTCTATGACGACCTTATTGGGTGCTGCCTGTGCAAAGGGTTTGAAGACTGCTTTTCTGCTCCCCACTCCCATGTCGAATTCACTTTTTAATGTAATTGGACATTGTTCCGTACAGTCCCCGCAGCCAGTGCATTTATCGGTGTCTATGTAACGAGCCTTCTGACGGATCACCGCGGTGAAATCCGGTGCGCTGCCGCGGATTTCCACCACCTCACTCCAGGTCATGGTTTTTACCAGGGGGTGATTAAACGTCGCGGTGACCTTGGGAGCAAGAATACATGCAGAGCAATCGTTGGTTGGAAAGGTCTTGTCAAGCTGGGCCATCCTCCCGCCAATGGAAGGAGACCGTTCAATGAGAAAGACAGGAATGCCCATCTCAGCTAAATCGTGGGACGCCTGAATACCACCGATTCCTCCGCCCACAACCATTACCGGCTTTTTCATACCACCCACCTACTTTTCGATTCGTTGGTTTTTCTTGTTCCGATTGATTTCGATCAGCCGCAGTGCATCTTCAATTCGTTCCAGCCTCAGCCTGCCAATATCATTTTCCAGTTCTGCAATGATGCTGATAGAATCGCCTGTTGCGTTTCCCTCTTCCACAGCAATTTCCCGGACGGTTTTAATCACATCCGAAGGCCTGGCATTTTGCGGACAATGAGAGGTACAACGACCGCACTGACTGCATTTCCAAAGTTCGTTCAAGGAGAGCAACTCGTCTTTCATTCCCACCAAGGCCATCCTCATGATGGTTCTTGGGCTATAGGCGGAATCCAATCCCGCCACAGGACACCCTGCAGTACAGGTCCCGCACAGATAACAATTCATTACATTTGCACCATCTGGAAACTTAGCGATTTGCTTTTTAAAATCTGGATTTAACGTTCCTTTCATATGCCCTGCCTTTCTTTATTCCACAATCGGTCGGGGTGATAAGCCCGCACGCTCTACTACAACGGGTACGATCTCTTCCCAGCCTACCGCCATGATGTGCAGTCCTCTGATGCCTTCGATCTTCTTTATGCGCTCAATGAGTTCAAGAACGATCCGGATTCCTTCTTCTTTCGGGTCTTCCGAATTTCTCATTCTTTCCACAAGTGCGTCAGGAATATCCATTCCGGGTACTTTTTGTGTCATTTCGATGGAGCGGAGCGATTTATTGACCAGAACCCCCGCCTCGATATATGCTTCCTTATGCAGGCCCCACGCTCTGACCTTCTCCATCCACGCCTCGAATTTGTCAATGTCATAGATGGATTGGGTCTGAACGAATTTGGCTCCCGCTTGTATTTTTTTCTTCAGACGAATCAGCTGCAGCTCTTCGGGATCTGCAAAGGGATTTGCTGTGGTACCGATGAAAAATTCCGGCACACCCTTTGCTTTCTTACCATTGTAGAAGACGCCGTCCCTCTGGAGATCTGACAGCATCTTGATCAGCTGTACCGAATCCACATCATAGACGTTTTTCGCATGGCGGTCGTTTCCGAAGCTCTGATGATCCCCGGAAAGGACAAGCAGATTCCGAAGCCCCAAAGCCCAGGCGCCCAGAAGATCACTTTGTATGGCAATCCTGTTTCGGTCTCTGCAGGTCATCTGAACCACTGCCTCTAGACCCTTCTGCTGAACAAGAAGGGAGGCTGCGATGGAGGACATGCGCAGGATAGAAGTTTGGTTATCCGTTACATTTGCAGCATCGATGATCCCGGTCAAGGCCTCCGCCGCATGGTAGACATGCCCTGAATCCGCACCCATGGGAGGACCCACTTCACCAGTGACAACAAAGGTACCGGATTCAAAGAGTCTTTGAAGTCTGCTCTTTTCTTCGCTCATTCCGTCACCTCCTCGATGGCCACATCCGGCCTTCGGATCTTTCTGGGTCCGCCATCTCTGCTTGTGCTCCAATCTCTCGGCGGAATGGTTTCAAAGAGCCGTTCCATCTGATTCAGGCTTTTTAATCTGTCGTAGATCAACTGCCAGGCACAGTCGATGGAATCGTTCACCTCACATTTCCCCTTGGAGCTTCCGCCGCAGGGACCGTTGAAATGACTCTTGGAACATCGTGCGACAGGACAGACCCCTCCTGTTTTTTCAAGAACACAGTTTCCGCAGCCCTGACACATTTCCGTCCAGTAACCGGCATCCCGGTTTGCGCCCATAAAGGCAGTATTGAGGCCGGGAATGATCGGTTTTCCCGTGCAGCGTTCCGCCAGATACTGGACGCCTACCCCGCAGGCTAAGGACAGCCCCGCATCGGCCCAGGCAATGTCTTTATCAAACTCTTCCAGAAACTCGCTGTCACACTGACGCTTGGGTGTTACCACTCTGAATTCTTGATCCCCTGACAGGGACAATAGATCGGCAAGCTCCTTTGCTTCCTTTTCACCTCCGGCAAGGCATACGGTGACGCAGGTGCCGCAAGCTGCAATCAGGACTTTCTTGTATGGCTTTATAGTCTCCCTGATTTCTTCAATGGGCTTCTGTGAAGCTATGATCATCGCACTTCTCCTTTCAAGGCTGTTAAAGCCTCATCCCGCAATATGTCTGCCATTGTGATACCAATCCGCACACTGCTGATTCGATTTGAATCGTAGCCCAATTTTCCCAATCTCTCCTTCAGCCGTTCCATCTGCTTTGTGCATCGCTTATTTCCGTCCCGATGCTTGCAGGCATCGTAGCAGCAAACCGCCACCAATACAGAATCATACTGTTTCAACGCTTCCAAGACCATACCGGTGCTGATTTCACCGCCGCAGGCCACCGGCTGGATGGCAGTATTAATCCCGACAAGGGCTTCTGCTGACAGCGGGAACGCAGAATTTTCACAGCAAAAGATTTTTAGCTTCTGTGTCGCTTTGCTATCGTCTTCCTTACCCAGCGCCATGGCTCCCACATCCTGCTCCATGACTTCGGTTCGCTGCTCCATAGCTCCCGCATCCTGCTCGAAGGCTTCGCCTTCTGATCTACAAACCGACTCTGTTCCCCGGAAAGCGATTGCACCTGCCGGACAGACAGAAACGCAGATACCGCAGCGCTGGCAGAGGAGTTCCTCTGCCTTCATTGCCTCATTGTTCTCATCAGGAGACAGCGCCGAATGAGGGCAGACTCTGTAGCAGGTATAACAAAAGGCACACTTTTTGCTGTCAACAAACGCTATTTGTTCCTGTCCCGGCTCATAGAGTTCCTTTAGATCCCTCACGAGAGACGGCACAATGGATCTTGCATCCTGGTCCAAAGAATCCGTATGGATCAGTTTCACATTTCGCTTGAACGTCGTTCCCTGGTTTAAAAACCATCTTCCTCCGCTGACTCCATGGCTGCCGCTTACGTCTCTGTCGCCATAGGTTCGAACATGCAGCGCATCGGCAAAGGCATATAGTTCGGAAGTCGGGCTGGCTTCACAAGGAATGCAGAGCGGCGTTTCCAGGACTAGCCTCGTGCTTCCATCCCAAAGTTCAATCCGGGTTTTACCGTCATCAGAGCCGATGTCAATATGCTCATACTTCACAAAGGCTACCCCTTTGTTTCTCGCCGTTCTGTAACGCTCGTCAAATCCGGAATCCGAGGCTCTGGAAGACCTTAGAAGAACCGCGATATTTCGCTTCAGTCCTGCCAGATAGCTTGCCATATGTAAAACGCAGTTTTCTATGTAGGGAGTGGCGTCCTGGTTCTGATCCATTAAAAACACGATCAGATCCTTTGGTTTCAATCCAAGGATTGCTGCTTCCGCCTCCTTTTTACTTGTAATCAGCGGGCTGAGTTCCGTGTCCTGCAGAACGATCACAGGATACTCTTTCGGAAGTGATCTCAGCTCATGCACAGTTTCTACAGCAATGGTATCAAATCCGGCATCATGTAACGCCGGTTTCAGTGACTCCGTGTATCTGCTTTTGCCGGCAAGGATCGTTTTCATTGTACCCCTCCCTTATGTTCCCAATTGCTGCCTCTTGCCTCTCCGTTGATGAGTATGGAGGCAGTATTTCGTGCACTGGCAATGGTATCAAGAATTCCCATGGGAAAGCGGGAGCATCCTGCGAGATAAACACCCGTTTCCAGCGGTTCAGAAACATATCCAAGAAACCCGCTTCGCTCAACCTTAAGGCCAGTGAGATCTGCCAAAGCCGTATTTTGAGCAAGATCAGGATGAATCCCCGTATTCAGGAAGAGATAGTCAAAGCGCTTTTGTTTTTTCCCCTCCGCATCCTCATATGCCACGATCGGGTAATCGCCTTCGAAGGAAATTTCTGCGGGTCTGCACCGTTCAAAGCGAATTCCCCTGGCTGCCAGCTCCTCCGCATAATTTCCCGGATTGACTGCCTGCAAATCCATATAAAAAAATACCACCTCAGTACCGGGGTAATATTGTTTTATTACCTTTGCGGCACGGGTGGAATAAGCACAGCAAACCTGAGAACAGTAAGCTGCTCTTTCTTTTCGCGTTCTGGAACCGTAGCACATGATAAAAGCGATGCTGTCAGGCTGCTCTGGGAAAAGGGAATCGATACTCCGTTCTTTCATCAACAGTTCCAGCGCATTGCCTGTACAGACTCTGGGAAAATCTGAGCTGTCATAGCCAGCTCCCGCAGTTTGAGCGACATCCTGAAATCCGGCAGCAACAATGATTTCTGTAAAACGCTCTTCTATTTTGCCGCTTTCAGTCTGAATCAGAACGCAAAATTCCCCATCAGCTTGAGACAGATCAATCACCGATGCACTGCAAAGCATTCTCACGTTAGCGTCCTCTCTGATATCATCCCAAAGAGAACCGACCGCGCAAAGCCCGCAGTTGTTGCATTTTGAGTCTGATTTACAGCCATAATTGCGCACCTTTCCGCCAATGTCTCTGCTTTGTTCAACGATGCAGCAATGAATTCCTGCAGACGAAAGTTCTCTCGCCGCAGTACAGCCTGCGAGACCCCCTCCAATGATCAAAACATTTTTCAAGACTTCACCTGCCACTTCTCCGTGCAAATTAAGATTTTTTCATTGCCTGTCAGCATACACGGAACATGACAGGCAGTTACAAAAGCTTATGCAGTCCTTCCTTCTATCATAACTGAGCGGCCATTTTTTTGTTATTAATATTTTCATAATTTTTGGTATGATTTTATGATCATTATTGGAGTATATTGAGTTGTTATTATTATTTTTTGTTCCAAGATGTGAATTTTTTACTGAATGCTCTTAAAATTTTCCTCCCTGAAGACGTCGGAATCATTGCAAAACCTGATTAATACAAGAATGAAACGCAAAAAATAGTCTCTGATGATTTTACAAAGTCACCAGAGACTATAGAGAAAGTTTTTAGCTACCGAACAAACGAAAAGAGATAGATGCCAATGGTAAACAGAAATAAAGCAGCAACAATTAGCCTCCAAGCTTTGAATTCACGATTCATCGCGGCACGTTCTTGGTCCGAAGGGTGATCCTCCTCCAGTTCACTTGCTTCTGCATCCCTGATGGATCTCAGTTCTTCCCCAGACAACGAATGCTTTCTAGAATAGAAGAAATAGAAGAGAAGGCAAACTGCGGTGATGATACAGCTAAGCGCAAAATACCGTGCTCCCAGGTTCAACATCATGATGACATAGATGGCCATGCTGATCACCGCTCCGAAAATTCCAAAGGGCATCTTATACGGCCGTTTCAATTCAGGCTCGTTTTTACGAAGTGATAAAAATGAGAAGAACCCGATGATATAGCACCAAAATAAGGAGCAAATGCTTATTTCAGCGATAATGACGATGGAGTTTGTCAGGATCAGCATGAATGCGACAATACCCACAAACAAAACCGCTATAAATGGAGTCTTAAAATCCTTGTGTACTCTGCCGAAAAGCTCTGGAAGAACATGGTCCGAACCCATCTGGAAAATATAGCGGGATGGAGCCGCAATACCAGGATTCATAGTGGATAAGTCACCTCCAAAGGCGATGGCGATACACAGAAAAACAAGGGGGAAACCGACATAACCTGCCATTTTGAGACCCTGAGCGTATGGAGCCTCTGCATCCGCTATAGATCCGAGCAGGTCTGTAGGGACAACTCCAATCAGAAAATACTGAAACAACGCGGATACGGAAAAAATCAGGAGTGGCGAAAGCAGTAATGTTCTTGGAATATTAATCTGTGGAAATCTGATTTCGCCTCCCATTCCCACCACGGTTTCAAACCCGGCAAAACACCACCAAAGATAAGTGATCAGAAGTACCGCATCTCTAAAACCTGGAATTTCAGCAAATTGTGAAGGAATGAAGTTGGCAGTATCCACATTCCGAATCATATAGAACATCCAAATGGAAGAAGCTGCCCAGAAAAAAGCTACAAAACCATTCTGCCATCTGCTGGACATTTTGATGCCTCTGAAATTTATTGCGATAAAAAATGCCATCAGGACAAAGGCTATTATTCTTGTATCAATGGTTATATCAATTCCGAGTCCGCTGAGGATCCAGCTAAAATAATTGGAAAACGCAAGTGCTTCACTGGCACATGCAGCAATGATTGCTATAATATAATGCCATGCTGCGATATTGGCGATGGGTTTGTTGATTGCCCGTTTCGCATATTCATAGGTGCCACCTGCATAAGGTAGCATCGCACCCATTTCCGCATACATCATTGCGGGAAAGATACAGATGATCATTGCAATTAACGTATAAATAATTACGGAGGAGCCAAGAATACCAACACAATTGGCTCCTACTGTGAATATACCTACACCGACAACGGTTCCCGTTGTTATGGTGATTCCTTCTCTCATACCCAAGGTTCTGGTAAGTTTTGATGTTTCCATAATTTTATGTGTGATGTATTCTACATCTTCTCCTTTCATCAGGTTTTACGAGTCTATCCCAGGCTCGAAGATTCCGCTTCTGATATCGTCCGCCAGCTGTTTCATACTAATTTCAGCCGCCTCTAAGACCCATTCTGCATCATCCATAGTATGGGCGATATCCAGATACCAGCGTTCTCCAGGAAGCATGATGATGCCTTCATTTTGCATATATTTTCTAAAAGCAATGAACAATTTGGGATTCCAACCCCCGTCAATGGCTTCCTGTACCGTATATACAGGTTTCTTCCCTCCAGCTATACCAAACAGTGTAAAAAATACGCCCGGTGCTTCTGTGATGCGAAGTGGTATCTCATATTTTTCTGCAATGGTCAATAGTCCTCCTGTGATATGATCCTGTACAGTCTGGCGCTCTTCATAGCATTTACCGTTTTCCTGGCCAAGAATGGAAAGGGTCACTGCTGCGGCACGCATTCCCAAAGCAAACCCATTAAAAGTACCGGGTCCTTTCAAACCATTGTCGAAGGGTTCGAAGAACTTCTTCTTTCCCACCACACAGGATACGGGAATCCCTCCTCCAATCGCTTTTGCAAACGTTGCAATATCCGGGGTGATACCGAAGAACCCCTGAGCACCGCTCAGCCCCAGTCGATATCCTGTAATGACTTCGTCAATACTCATTACCACGTTGTATTGATCGCAAAGTGCTCTTATTTTCTCCAAGAAACCAGGTTTCGGATATAGCCCCAGTGTGTTGCAGACCATGGCTTCAAAATGGATCATGGCGATTTGATCATGATGCTTGTCAAAAGTCTCCTCTAGTTTTTCAAAGTCATTCCATGGCAGTACATAGGATTCTTCGATGCAGCCAGGAAAACGGCCAGAGGTCCAATGATCGTCAGTCAGATTATCCCCTTCCTTCTGATACGGCAATGCCTCACTATCATCATTGAGCAGTCCTCCAAATACATTGTCAAACCATCCATGGTAGTGATCAGAAAACCTTACCACTACACTTTTACCGGTGTAGGCTCTTGCCATTCTGATGGCCATCTGTACTGCTTCCGAACCAGTCACCTGAACTTTGACCGCTTCTGCACAAGGTACATCCCTGATAATTGCCTCCGCGAACAAGATGTCATCTTCACCGAACAGGCAGTTGGATCCTACTATTGTGGCTGAATTTTCAATGAGATCAACAAGCCCTTTGGCAAGTACCGGATGGGCGTGTCCCAGAATGCTCGGGCCAAAGGCATCGTTGAACTGAACATACTCATTATCGTCTATATCCCATATCCGTGAACCTGATGCTCTTTTAATAAAAACCTTGTGAGGCGTTACATCAAAGGGTTCTCTGAATTTTGAATGACCTCCGGGATATAGTTCATCAAATCGTTCTGACAGCACCTTGCTCTTTTCTTTTCTAACCATACTGTTCCTTCCTTTCTTCTCTTAGGAAGCGCTGATTCAATGGCGGGTGTGTATATGATGGAGAGAAAATCAACCCATCTAATGCGCACATGAACCGCTTCCCTGAACGAAAAAAGCAAAGACACTCGTCGAAAGCGCCTTTGCTTAAACATTTTGCATATTAGGATTTTATCTGCTGAAAGAGGATAGGAATAGAATAAAACGGAACAGTTTATAGATTAAAAAATATAAATATTGTTCAGCACATGATGATCCGCCGTGAAAAATCCTTGATTCAAAAGCGTGCTGGAAGGGCCTCCCAAGAACTTCTTGAGCAGCCGATTCATGTGAGATTGATCGCAGAATCCCGAATGGAATGCAATGTCACATAGTGAATCCGAGGAATTTGCGATCAGAAAAATTGTTGTTTGAAGTTTTATAATTTCATCAAGATACTTTGGCGAGAGGCCCACATAGTCTCGAAACAGATGATTGAGATATCGTGTACTATAATGAACTTCATCAGACAGCGTATTGAGATTCACCAGGCCTTTTGATTCTACCATCCTCTGAACGCAATACTGAACAATCTTATACTTTTCATGCCTTTTAATATTGCTGATGAGCAAATTTTCGAGAATTGTGACTCGCTCTTGAGAGGATTCCGCTCGATAAAGCTGCTCGTTGATATCTCGATTTTTCACCATATGTGCACCCAGTGGGATTTGCTGGGCTAAAATCTGAAATGGATCAACGTCAAAAAACATTCTTAACGCGCCCGGATGGAATCGTATCCCGATAACATACCGATTTTTCACTGCAAGCAAACCACTGAATTTCAGCGCGGTTCCTATAATATAAGATTTGTACTCGTCATCCGTTTTGACAAAAACAAGGTCCATACATCCGTCGGGAATGATGGGAATGGATACATTTTTTGACGCACTGGTATGCAGTTCATAGAAATAGGCCACATATTTCGAAACGATCTTGTCTTTTGGCTGATATTCTCTGTAAAAGGTAAGATTTGCATCGAATCCTGGCTGCAGAGATAAATAATGATTAAGAGTTTTCTCTATCTCATCTTCTGTAAACTTCGATTGGAAACTATAGTCTCTCATGAAAAACACCGCCTCACCCTGATGCAGTCCATTTCGGTGAACATACATAGTAAAAAAGTGGAACTGACGGAATCAAGATTCCTCATTATTAAAAAAGTGGCTGCCGCTACTCCGCTTGATATTCCCAATTATATAAAAAAATAGCAAAATCGCTTCAAGCGACTTTGCTTTTCAATCATACAAATTGCTAACTAGATTCAAACGGAAGTCTAATAATCACAATATTCAGATTTTTATTATTATACCATACAAAATTAGTAGTGTATAGTATGAAATCCCTGTGTATATCTGGTAATATCTGCAGTCTTAATACCTGTATTTGTCAGAATCCTATTTTTAAATAGTTCTATGTTTTATTTGAAAACAGGATAGAAATTATCATTTAGAATCATATTAAATTCTATAACTTGACCTAGTGCTGTCAGGTTTGATCGATATAATAGAATCTATCATTCATACCACAGAAAAGGAGTTTTTATATGAAAGTTTTAACCAAGTTAGGTGAATTAGAATTGCCTGAATCCATCGCCTCTTTTTTCCAAGCATCCGTAGAATATGATGAGGAACTGCTCACAGAGTGCTTTGCTGAAGATGCAATTCTTCAGGATGAGGGAATGGAATATCGCGGTCCTTCTGAAATCAGCAGGCATATTATCAAGGCAAACCGTGATGCTGCTGTAACCAAGGAGTTGATCGACTTCAAGGAAAAGGATGGTCTTCCTGTTGCCACTGCCATGCTGTCCGGTGATTTTGAAGGAAGTCCTCTCCCGCTAGATTTTCATTTTGTTCTTTCAGGAGAAAAAATAAAGTCGCTGGACATCACGTTATCGGAACCGGAAAGCTGAAGCCCTTCTACTGAGGTATCCATTCGGAAAAGCTGAAGGTATTTTACAATAAAATCCCGACGGTGTATAATATTTTTGAATTGTCGGCTCTCATCCTCTGTTTAGCATAAGATAATCAGCGGTAGTCGCTAGGCGATTCGGAAAGGAACTTATTATGAAACTGTACATCCGTCAAAAGATTTTTTCATGGGCCGATCGGTTCACTGTTAAGGATTCTGTGGGATCCGATAAGTACTTTATTGAGGGAGAACTCTTCTCTTGGGGAAAAAAGCTTCACATCACTGATATCAGGGGAAATGAAGTCGCTTTTATTCAGCAGAAAGTTTTCAGCCTCCTACCAAAATTCTTCGTTTTTGTAGATGGAAGACAAGTAGCTGAAATCGTCAAAGAGTTCACTTTTTTTCGTCCTCGGTACAGTATCGAAGGATTAGGCTGGGAGATCAGCGGAAGCTTCATGGCTCACGATTATGAAATCACCCAGCACGGACTACCCATCGTAACGATTCATAAGGAATGGATGACTTGGGGCGATTGCTACGAGCTTGATATCTCGGAGGGAAAAGATGAGATTATCGCACTGGCGGTAGTCCTTGCCATTGACTGTGTAATGGATGCCGCAGCTGCCGGTGCTTCGACTGGTTCCAACGGCAGCTAAGTTTAGGAAATTGCATCATTCAGTCAGAGAAGACTCAGCTGAATGATGCAATAGACCTTCACAGTCGCTAATCATCGTTTTCTTCTGTTCTGAGTTCTTCCATCTGCAGTTTTACATCGGGAGACAATGCATCAATCAAATAATTGGGTTCCTTGCCCTGCAGCTCTGGATGTTGCTGCCTTAACTTTTCACTGGCCGCATCCATTTCTTCCTTCAACTCTCTGGCTGATAAAAGTGCACAGCCGGAACCTCTTATGATGAGCTGCTGCAAGCCGTCAGAAGTCGCAACAGTAATGTCATATTTTTTCTTATTGTCATGGGCAAACTTCTCAATGTACTGATCTGCCGTCTGAGCTTCTTTCGTAAACACCACATGAATATTATAATAGTCGATCAGATCCTCATAGTGCCTCTGAACGCGATATGCGTCAAACACTACGATGATCTCACGGTTTCGAATCCCCTGATAGTTGCTGAGCGCATCCAGAAGCTTCATTCTCGCGCCCGCCATGTTATCATCCACCAGCTCTTTTAGTTCTGGCCATGCATGGATGATGTTGTAACCATCCACCAGTAGATACTGATCTCTGCGAGTACTGCTCCCAATTCCAAGTCCCATGCCGCCAGCCTGTTGGAGGTTGCCTTCACTGCCGAATCCTGACACCGATTCATAATAGCTCTCATGGGCAGTTTTCCGACGTTTCCATGCAGACTTCCTACCCTGATTAGCGTAGAAGGTCCTATTCATAATCCGGTCAATCTCATCCAGACCGATCCATTCTTCGCCTTTATTTACTGCTGCCTCGGATCCAACTGTGGCATAGGCTTCCTGTTTTTGCTTCAGGAAGCTTTCCAAATGCATATACTCCTTTACGTCAAACCATTCTACAAGGAAACCAGCACCATTGGCACAGAACACGGAACCTGTTGGGTTACTAAGGTCATTCTCAGGATCATACCTGATCTGATCCAAAACCTCCTCTGGATTATGACAGACGCCATATCCCTGCAACGTGCAAAAAAGTCGCCCTAGGCCCTTTGTATAAGAAGAAACATCCTTTTGATAGTTTCTCAGCCGAATTACCGGAGCACTTCCGGTTAGAACTGCCGTTTCACCATTTGTGGCTATAATTTCGCTGGTTCCAGACATCTGCTCAATATCGGTCATCGCCCTTCCTACCATTCTCTCAGGCAACTCCAGCTGATAAGAATAGTAGGGTTCTAAAAGAATCGAATCTGCCTCCATCAAACCCTGGCGCACCGCACGATAGGTTGCCTCTCGAAAATCTCCGCCTTCAGTATGCTTGTTGTGCGCTTTTCCTGACACCAGTGTAATTTTCATATCAGTGATTGGGGCTCCGGTTAAAACCCCTTTATGCGCCTTCTCCTGCAGATGCGTCAGAATCAATCTCTGCCAGTTTTTCGCCAGCAAGTCCTCACTGCACTCAGATTCAAATTGCAGCCCACTTCCCTGCTCCCTCGGTTCCATCAGTAGATGAACCTCCGCATAATGGCGCAAGGGCTCAAAATGACCGACACCTTCAACAAGTCCTGCGATTGTCTCTCGATACAAAATCCGTCCTTCACCGAAGCTTACGACAACGCCGAAACGGCTTTCTATTGTGCTTTGCAAAATTTCAATCTGTACTTCACCCATTATCTGGGCCTGGATTTCCTGCAGCGGCTCGTTCCAAACGATGTGCAGCTCTGGCACTTCTTCTTCCATCTGTCGTATTTTGGGGAGGAATCCCCTCGGATCACAGCCCTCAGGCAAAATCATCTGATAGGTAAGTACCGGTTCCAGTATAGGCGCCGAGGTTGTCTTTTCACGCCCCAACCCTTCTCCCGGCCTTGTTTGGCTAAGACCTGTAACGGCACAAATAGACCCTGCTTCCAGTGTGCTGACAGTTTCATATTTCTGTCCCGAGTAGATGCGGATCTGATTCACTTTTTCTTCCCAGCCGTCACCGGTAAGGAGATCCTTAACTTTGAGATCTCCTCCTGTGAGCTTCAAATGAGTTAGGCGGTTTCCCTGGTCGTCCCTTGTGATCTTAAAAATCCTCGCTCCGAATTCATGGAAATAGTTAGGCTCCTTTGAGAAAGCTTGAATGATCTGCAGCAATTGCCACACTCCATCGTTTTTCAATGCTGAGCCGAAGCAGCATGGAAATACTCGCCGATGACTGATAGCCGTCCGGATCTGTGCTGTTTCGATATACCCATTCTCGAGAAAGGATTCCAGCATGATCTCGTCGATCATTGCCAGCTGATCATAAAATCCATCAGGCTCGGATTGATCCGCGCTTGAAAACACTCTATCAAGCACAGATATTCCTGCACCTTCCGCTGCATCTTCCAGAACAATATCACTGAAGTCGATGCATCCTTCATCCAACATTTTTTTCAGCTCTGCCATCAATGTTTGACGATCAGCTCGTTGCTGGTCCATTTTATTGATAAACAGAAATGCTGGAATTTTATAATGTTCCAAAAGTCGCCATAGTGTTTTTGTATGGCTTTGAACCCCATCTGCCCCACTGATCACTAAAATAGCGTAATCCAGCACCTGCAGCGTTCGTTCCATCTCAGCAGAAAAATCCGCATGCCCCGGCGTGTCAAGCAATGTAACCTGAAGATCACCAATCTCAAAAACCGCTTGTTTTGAAAATATGGTGATTCCTCTTGCACGTTCGAGATCATGATTGTCCAGAAAAGCGTCTTTATTATCAACCCTTCCCTGCTTTCCCAGCTTACCGCTCAAATATAGAATACTTTCAGATAGGGTTGTCTTGCCGGCATCTACATGTGCCAATATTCCGATGGCCAGTTTTTTCATATGTCTTCGTAATCCTTTAGTTTCTGTTTTCTAGAAGTAAATGTCTGATAACTGAATCTCAATCTCCTGAGTTAGCCTTTCATTGTAATTCAATACTTTCGGTGACTCACTCGCTTTAGGCTGATGCTCTGCTCTGGATCTGCCCCTATCGGGAAGCAGAACAGTAAAGGTGCTCCCCTTGCCGATTTCACTTTTCAATTTGATTTCGCCTCCCATTGCACTGACAAAAAGCTTCACGAGATAAAGTCCGATTCCCGTACCTTCTGCTTGCCTTGAGAAGCTGGTATTCACCTGGCCAAATCGTTCAAATATGTATGCTTGCTTATCTGCAGGAATGCCGATGCCTGAATCCTTTACGCTCACGGATACTCTTTGTACTCCTGCAATCATCTTTTTTCTTAATTCTACCCATATATCATTCCCCGGCTCGGTAAATTTCAGTGCGTTGGAGAGAAGATTCAATAAAATCCGCTCATATTTTTCCTCATCAAAACAAATCTCGTAATTGGATAATGCCGTAGCGAACGTGACCGTAACCCCTTTTTGCTGAGCAATCGATTGAATTGATTCAATAATGCTTCGGGTCATATGAACAATATCGTAAACTTCATCATTGTTTGTTACAAAACCAGAATTAATTCTTGTAATATCAAGAAGGTTTCCCACCAGCCTGATCTGCCTGAAAGTATTCTGTTTGATTTTTTTCAAATATTTCTCAGCCACGAGTGGCATCTGATCTTTGCAAAGCAGGTCAATGGTTTGCAGCGCTGACAAAATTACTGCTAGTGGAGTCTTGAACTCATGGGTAATCAAATACAGAAACTCATCCTTCTGTTTCATGGCATTCATCAACACTTGATTTTTTTCATGTTCCAGATCCAAGAGCTTTTCTTTTGCATCTCTTAATTCAAGTTGGCTATTCATCAGGTCAGAAATCTCCATAGCGCTTGTGATCCCGTACAGAAATTTTCCCTCCTGATCTAAGATGGGCTTCCCATTTACAAGATAGCAATACTTTCGTCCGTTTTCTTGGAAGCACACCGTCTGATTTTCAGTCGCTTTCCCATTTACCGCGCGATAAATTGCCGTATCCTCCAGCTTCATGCTAGAGCCATCCAAATGATAATGCTTGTAAAAGGGATCTGACTGTGGGTGCATGGAGTTCATTTCATTCATTCCTTGGCCTGCTTGTAAATTCAACATCCGTACTGAGTTCTTGAGAACAAGTGCATTCAAATCTTGGTCAAACACATAGATTGACTCTCTCAGGTTGCTCAGGATGACTTCAAGCAATTCCTTTTGCCTTCTGATCTCCTCTTCATACTCAACCATCCTGGTTATAACACGGTGCGATACCACCACAGAGATTAGCTTCTGATCATGAAATACCGGAACTGCATTGGCCTCTAACACGATGCGCTCCCTGCTATTCTTCAAAATGATCCGTTCATTTCTTACCGCTTCTCCCCGGAAGGCCCGCCTTGTCGGAGTGTTTTCGATACAAATAGGATTGTCGTTTAAATCATAATAAGTATAGCCTTCATGAGAAGAATGAATCGTGTGTTCCAGTGTCAGATGTGGGTGCAGCTTTCGTGCTTCCGCATTTAATTTGATAACCCTGCCTTCTCGACTGAAAATAGCAAAAGCATCGTTCATATTTTCAATGATTGCTTCCAGTTCTTCCTTTTGTTCCTTTATTAGAGTTTCCCGCCTCACCTGCTCTGTAACATCGCGGCACAGGATAATCCCAAGCTGAATTTCTCCGTTCTCATCAAAGACAGGGTCTGCATCTACATTAAAATATGTTGTTTGCTCGTTGTACTTCATCAGCACGCGCTTATTTTTAGTGCGTTCGCCTTTAAGAACTTGTACAGCAGGAAATTCATCCAGTGGGAGGGGGTTTTCACTGCTGTCATAATAAAGTTCCCCTGCCTGATAGGACTTGCCCAATTTATCAACTGCATCATCTAGCTTTGTAATATTCCGTATGTACTCTCTCAGCTTTTTGTTGACCTTGATATAAGATCCTGAGCGGTCCAAAACAGCCAGACCATCTGACATATTATCAAGAATAACCTCCATCTGTCTCCTGTCAACCACTTGATCGGTCACATCAGACGCAGTAACAACTAAGTATTTTACAGTACCGTCCTCTGCCAGGGGAGTGATGATGGAATTCCAGTATGTCATACCCCTTTGAAATCCGATATGTTCATATTCCTTTTCCGAGATGACTTTTCCCGTACAAATGGCCTTCTCGTAAAATCCCTCAAACCGGCTGCCACACAAGCCTGGTATCATATCTTTTATCGGCTTACCTATACTGTTGCTTCTTTCATGATACGGCGGTTCGAGAAAATTCAAGTATGTTTCATTTGCTTTGATTAAAATTAAATCCGGAACACTCAAAAT
Organism: Clostridiales bacterium; assembly: GCA_015243575.1. Classification (NCBI taxonomy): domain Bacteria; kingdom Bacillati; phylum Bacillota; class Clostridia; order Peptostreptococcales; family Anaerovoracaceae; genus Anoxybacterium; species Anoxybacterium hadale. The sequence continues at coordinate 174,054 of CP042469.1, read as the reverse complement.
ACCAATCCCAATTACATTTGACAGGGAAAGTTGTTCAAGATACCCATTATTCTCTTCCAACCGTGAATTGGGAATTTCACTTATGTTATATTCGAATCTGCCTGAAATTCCAGACTCATTTCGTCGTATGCGAACATTTCGCACATCCAGTTTCCGCGTAAAAAGAAACCCTTCTGATGTTCCCGTACTTCCGTCAGGAAGCTTGTTCATTCGAAGAAGCTGAAAAAAGAATTGATCACGGGTCTTTCCTATCAATTCTGATTTGTCATAATCAAGATATTCGCAGAAACAATTGCTGATATCCGTTATGATTCCCTTATCTTCAACCACGGACTGTTCCTGTTTATCCACTCTATCATCGACGATCACTTGACTTACCTCTTACTGAAGATCTGCGGATTACCTAAGCATACGGTTTTTTCTTATTTTTGTCAATCATTCACCAAGGTGAATCCAACGAAGACGCCGGCGCAGAGTGCCAACAAAACTCTTTCATTCATAAAATATATAGCAGCGGTATGATTCATACCAAAGCGATATTTCAACAAAAGGAGTTTTTCACATGAACGTTACCAGCGGCCTCATGCTTGATAACCGAGAAGAATATCTAAAACAGATCAGGGCAACACTTCCTGCAGGCAATTTTGAGCCCAACGATGCGATCAGAAGAAATATTTTTACCAGATGCCCAAAACCGGCTCTGGCATATATCTGTGTTTATGGAGTCAATTACGTTTCTGTAGTGGATGTAAATAACGCGAAAAGACTTTTTGACATCACCGTAGGGGTAGGTCCCCTTGATATCGATATTAACAGGCATGCACCCTATGCCTACGTCACAAACTTTTTTGAAAACACGCTTTCATTGATTGACCTTCGGATCAATGAAACCCTGACGACTATCCCCACGGGTATTCGTCCGGCAGGGGTCAGAGTAACCCGGGACGGCCGCTATGTTTATGTTGTTCATTACGGAGAACCTGTTGTTTCAATTCTGGATGCTTACAGCTTGGAACAGGTAGCAGAAATTCCGCTCCCTTCCATTGGTTTCCAACTGGATTTCACAAAAAACGGTACCCTGGCTTTTGTGACACTGCGCAACACTTCTCAAGTTGCAGTGATTGACTTGTCTGTGAATCTTGTTGTTAAGGTACTGCCGGCAGGAGCAGGAACCGAGTGTGTGAGCATCAGCCCAACAAACCGCCTGGCCATGGTCTCAAATGAGGATGGGAATACACTTACCCCCATCAACGTACAGCTTGCGGAACCGGCTTCGCCGAATATCCCCACTCAGGGAGGCCCGGTGGGTCTAGCCTTTACCCCAAGCGGAAGAATGCTGTATTGTGCGAACCGATATTCTGATACCGTATCTCTTTTCGATCTGTTCAGCCATAGTGAATTGATCAGCATCCCTGCTGGAAGAGGCCCCTATGGTGCAGAGACTGTAAACAGCGGGAGACAGCTTGTTATCACCAACTCATTCGCAAATGACATCTCGATCATCGATACCCGAACCAATCAGATAACCGCTGATGTGACAGTGGGCCCGGCTCCTGCCTTCCTTGCGGTTTTATAATGCACAAAGTCCCGGATTTCTACTCCGGGACTTAATTATTGCTTAATTCTGACATAACCTGAAGGCATAGGCTTAGCACCGTAGGCAAGGAAAGATTTCTCCCAGTTGTCCACATAAGATCCTGTAGCCCATTCTGCCATAACTACACTGGTTCCTTCCAGCAGATCAATCTCTGCAAGCGGGGTTTCTGCCAGCTGCTCGGAAATAACCTGATAAACGATAATTTTATTCTTCGTCTTTACCAGCGCAACGTCTCTGTTTGGCGAGGCAAAAGCATCCAAGGCATCCGGCACCCGATCCTTAATATTATGCCAGCTTAATACAAGGGTATCATAATAAATCAGGTTGGAAGGAGGGATGATCTTCAAATCAAAGTCGCTGTGCTCAAATATGCCGCCCTTCTCATAGTTAACTCTGCCTACTAAAAACCAATGTCCATATTTGCGAACCAGTCCAAAGTTCTGCCCTAGCTCAGCTTCTTCAAGTGCGGAAAAGCCCTTCTTTTTCAACTCCGATACCGCACGTTCTCTTGCACCGAGATATGCACTCAGACCTTTATGTCCCATCAGGTCGTGTATTTTAATCTCAGTCGTCATTGACAGCTTATCAACCGGAAGTACCTGAAGCCGATTTCCTTCTTTTGTCTGTTTTTCTATGGCAATATAATTGTTTCCGATATAATTGATCACCCTTGCCACAGGCTCACGTTCGATTTCCCCATCTTTTGCACTATCTTTATCATCAGTCGCTGCGATATCTTGCGGAGTATCCTTATTGGTATTCTTCTCAGGATCCTTTGCTTCCGGTACAGAGACTCGGCTGTTTTCGTTTTCCTCTTCCACATCCCCACTAAGGACTGGGCGTGCTTCAAGGGTCTTTGCAGTCACATTACGTGCCGTCAGAATATTGCCAGTCTTGCCCTCTTCCGTTATACTCTGCACTTGAAGTTCCCAAAACCCACTGGTTCTCGGAAAGAAGAGTTGATCGGCCGCAAGCACTGGATGCACCTCATTATAGTCGGTGGCAACCCAAAGGGTTCTGTATCGGTAACCGGAGCCATAGGGGATCTTGATACCCATCAGAATTCCTGAAGTCCCCTGAATGCTGTCCTGATAAAGATCATGAGCATTCCTGTCTGGAAAACCAAGAAAGCTGTCCGCCTCATCCGATAGCTTTCTAAGTAAAAGTCCTTTGTTTTGCACAAAGGAAATCATCTTTTCATCACTGAGCTTCATAAACTCGCCCAAATATTTGGATGCCGCATACACGGTTATGACATCCACCTCCTGACTCTCCGTGATCGCAACATCAGTAAATGGAATGTATTTTGTCATCAGGTAATCTGCTGCATTGACCCGCTTTATCTTGTACGATAGCCGATCCCAAACATGACCGCCAATTTCAACCCCATCTTCGGCAAACTGAACGGTACCGCCAGTCCATTGCTGTGAGGTTTCAATGGCATATCCGCTCGTCCCAAGCTCTTGCATAATCTCCCATTTACCGCCAAGAGGACTGGATTGATTGAGCGGGGGGATGATCTTGCCTGCCGATGCACCGGGAGGATCGGTGCACCCGGCAAGAATCATTAAAAAGAATACACTCAGAAGAAGCAAGCCCTTTTTAACCATTTGCTTTCACCTCTCTGGGCAGTATAATGGCCACAGTGGTCCCTACATTGACCTGGCTGCTTATCTCTAATCGCCCCTTCATTAAGGTGACGATTTCTTCACAGATTGATAAACCGATTCCATTTTTTGAATGAGAGCTTTTACCCTTGTAGAACTTTTCCTTTACCATGGGAAGTTCCTCTGGGGCAATCCCGCAGCCGGTATCCGTTATAATAAACCGGTATTCTTTTTCGGAAACCTCAGCATGGAAATCAACACTTCCACCTGAGTCGGTAAAGTTCAGTGCATTATCCAAAATGTTGATAAATAACTGTTTCATCCGATTAACGTCTGTAAACAGCTCCGGCATGTTTTCCGGATAGGACACAGTAAAGTTTATGTTTTCCCGTAATGCCCTGGGCGTAAGCTGTTTGCGGATATGCTCCATCAGCGTCATCAAATTTACGGTGCCGTATTCAAGTTTAATCCTACCCGAAACAAATTTGGAAAAATCCAAAAGTTCTTCAACCATCCTGGTTAGTCGCTCACTCTCCTCGGCAATGATTCCGAGGCCGTCATTCAATGTCTCCTTTTGCTGGAATTTCTCACTCTTCAATGTGATAGCCCAGCCCATTATGGAGGTAAGAGGCGTACGTAATTCATGGGAAACCGATGATATAAATTCATTCTTAAGCTTTTCTTTTTTCGTGATCTCATCGGCCATATAGTTCAGGGTATCGGAAAGCTTGCCGATTTCGTCATCCCTTTTCTTTCTGCTCTTAATTTGAAAATTGCCCGCTGCCATGCTCTCGGCAACAGCGGTCACTTCTTTTAAAGGAATCAATATGGTATTTGCAAGAAAAATACTAAGCATACCAACCAGAAGAACAACGATGATCCCGATTGCTACGAATAGCTTAATGGTATTTCCAATATCCTGATCGATCGCATCGGTTGAAGCAATAAGGCGCAGGGCTCCGACAATCTCGCCGTCTGATTTCAACGGATAGGCAACGGCAATTACCTTTTGGCCGTTTAAGGTACCCACCCATTCTCCCATACGATTATTCAGTGCATCCCGAATATCATCCTTGGGCTCTCCCGGGCCGGGAATCATGCCAAGCGAATCCATGACGATTCTGCCACTCTTGTCGATGATCTCTACTTCTGCATTGCTCTGATTCCAAAAAGCGTCTACGTTGTACAAAATATTGTCTTCCAACGATGCGTCAGAATAATATTTCGAATACATATCCGCACTGATTTTCACCTGATTCGTCAAGTTGCCTTTCAGGCTGCCATAGTAATTTTGCTGAACAATATAGATCAGCAAAACTTCCAAAACTGCCACAGTTATCAAAATGACAATCATAAAATTTGCAGTCAGCCTTCCCCGAATTCCTTTTCTCATGAAGGCCTCCGGTCGGACTCTGGCTGCCATCTGTATCCTGAGCCCCAGACAGTTTTAATATATTGCGGCGCTGAGGGGTTTTCTTCAATCTTTTCCCTGAGCCGCCTGATATGGACATCTAAAGTTTTGGTATCACCAAAATAGTCTTCTCCCCAAACCGCATTCAGAAGTTCATCCCTTTTCAATGCTCTTCCCGGATTTTCCATAAAAATCTTCAGCAGGGAATATTCCGTGGGAGTCAATTCTACTTCATATCCGTCCTTCAGCAGTTTATTGGCATCGGTATCCAGTTCAAGATCGCCGCAGGTATACACCTTCTTTGGTGTATCGAAGCGGTCTCTTCGTCTCAGCATTGCTTTAATTCTGGCAATCAATTCAAACGGATTGAATGGTTTCACCATATAATCGTCCGCACCCAGTTCAAGGCCCATGATTTTATCGGTATCCTGACTTTTTGCTGTCAGCATGATAATCAGAGGCTCGGGTGTATGACCGCGGATATGTCTGCAGACCTCCAGCCCATCAATCCCAGGCAGCATGAGATCCAGCACAACTACATCCGGAGAAAATGTCTCAATTAGCTCCAAGGCATCCTCTCCGCTAGCGGCTTCTCCCACTTCATACCCTGCGGTTTCCAGATTGAGTTTGATAAAACGTCGGATTGAAGCTTCATCTTCAACAACCAATACTCTTATCTTGTTCTCCTGCATATTCTCATCCCTTTGGTTTTTCTTTTATTGTACCATAAAATTCGTTGTTTATATGATACAAAGATCCATTCAATGACGCCTGTTTTTCTATTTGCTTGTTTCTTGTTCTTGAACTGCGCTCAGTGCTTCAACGATCAAATTACCGTAAGCCTCTGCACCCTTCTGATTCAGATGGACTCCATCGGAATAAAAATATTCATTGTGCCCATTACTGGCTGAATACCAATCAATCAGCTTAACGTTAGGATAAGACTGAGCCACCTTGCCAATCGTATCGTTTACCGCAGTCTCCCAAGGCCTTGGCACACGGGTATTCATCAATATGATTTGCTCGGCACATTTCAGAGAGTCCAATGTATTTGCCAGCTGCTTCTCTGTAAAAGAACCATTGGACCCTAATTCAATGATTACGGTTTTGCCTAGCTTCCCTTCCTTTTCAAGACCGGAAATCACATCCGGCGCCTGGTGCATCTGTCTTCCGATTTTTCCATCGACAATAGCTCCAGGCATACGCTTTTGTAAATACGGTTCAATTCCGATCATTAAAGAATCTCCTATTGCAGTGATTCCCTCCCCTTTTATCGTTTCCTTCTCCGTATTGACTTCGTTTTCCCCTTGTGAGGCCGTTTTAGTGCCATTCACTATGTATGATTCCCCTTCTGCTTTATTACTGGGATTTTCTTGCTCTGCCCCTTCAGTATTCGAATTCTCACCACTGGGTTTTTCTATTGAGTCCATCCCTGCTCCTTGCTTCACTGGCACCGTGGGATCATTCTCGTGAGGTTGCTGCTCCAATGCATCGGAGTCCGCCAAATCCTTTGAGGGATCAATTCTTTCTTGGGTGATCGGAATATTTGTTGCAACATGACCCGATATCAAATCCTCTGCTGAAATTTGTCCGCCCCCATTGGCGGTCATGAGAAATACAAAACAGATCAGAAGCACACTGACCGATATCTTAGCACTCAGCAAAAGCGGCCTAGCCGCCAGCCGTGATTTTCCCGCCTTGGCCTGTTCTGCGAAATGGCGAAGTCCCGGTACAAGCCGGGAAATGCCGATTCCACGGCCATATCGGATGGGATCTTCTACAAGATAACGGGACAATACTGCCAGAAAAATGCTCAGAGCAATTTGCCTGAGCTGTAGTAGAAGGTCAGGGCCTTCCGTATTTATTAACGGGCTGGTCAATACGATGACCGGATAATGCCATAAATAGATCCCATAAGAGCATTCTCCAAGCCAGCGAAGAGGCCTCCACCCAAGCAACCTCCCTAAACCGGTTCCAGGGTGGGCTAATGCAGCCACAGCGCAAGCGGCTGCGGCTGAAAAAATCAGCAGCCCGCCCTGGTAGAGAGAGGTTTGATATTGATTCGTTGTAATGATCATCAAAATGACGACCAATAACCCCATGCTTCCTGTTGTTTCCAAAGCCAGTCTCTTTTTTGCCGTCAGCTCTCCAGTCTGGCCGCTTGGCCAAACCATAGCCAGTACTGCGCCCACAAGCAAACCAAAAGCACGTGTATCCGTTCCATAATATACCCGGCTGGGGTCATGTCCCGGCATATAAATCAGAGCCATCGCTGCGGCAGATGCCAGCGCGATGACAGCTGTTCCCCCTATAATCCATTTTCGCTGCCTGGTGCAGCGGAGTCCCAATCCCAAAAGAAGCGGCCAGAAAAGATAGAACTGCTCTTCCACCGCCAGAGACCATAGATGCCCCAGCGGAGAAGGCGGTCCAAAACTCTCAAAATATGACACCTGATGAAAGATCAAATACCAGTTGCTGGTGTAAAAAGCTGCTGCCAGTACCTCCTGTAGTAAATCAGCCAAACGTTCAGAGGAGAAAAACGCGGCCCAAAGAATCACACCAGTCAGCATGACAAAGAGAGCCGGCAGCAGCCGCCGGGCACGGCGAATCCAGAAATCTTTCAAATCAATCGTTCCGGTTCGTTCCCATTGCTTCATCAGAATATTAGTAATCAAATATCCGGAAAGTACAAAGAAAAGACTTACCCCTAATAGTCCTCCCGGTGCCCATGACAGATCGAGATGATATGCGATTACAGCAAATACCGCAAGCGCTCTCAGCCCGTCCAACCCGGGCATATAGCCTGTGGAACCTTTCCGTATTTCCCCTTGATGCATAATAGAATGATCTTTATTGCTGAACTTCATGTCATTTCACTCTCCACTCATGTCTGTCACCGGATGATTCCACCTGTCATAGCCGTTTCTTCTCTTTTACTTTACCAATTTATTTGAGAAAGTGCTTTACGAAATACTTAATAATCCTTACGAAAAAGTTAAGATTTCGATCTGACACAAGTATAAGCTCCAACTTTTCATTGAACAATAAGAATAGACAGCCTGCAAGAACAAACCGTGCAGACAATAAGGAAACAACGGAATTAAGGAGAAAACCACCATGCTCGTAATAGGCCCACATTTATCAACGGCAAAAGGTTATGCCAAAGCAGTAGACGATGCTGAAAAAATGGGAGCAAATACATTCCAATTTTTCAGCAGAAATCCCAGGGGTTCAAATTATAGAGCGTATGACAAGAAAGATATTGAAAAATTCCAAAGACTTAGAGAAGCGTATACGTTCGGCCCGCTGCAGGCCCACGCCCCCTATACCATGAACCTTGCAAGTTCCAACCCTAAGGTTTATGAGTTCAGCCGCGGCGTTGTCATAGAAGACATCAAAAGAATGGATGCACTCAACATAGAATATTTTGTGCTTCATCCGGGAAGCCATACCGGCTCAGGCGAAGCCAGCGGGATCAAACAAATCGTAGCAGCCTTGAATCAAGCCATTCAAGGAGATGCGGGGATCACAGTTTTACTGGAAACAATGCCCGGTAAGGGCTCTGAGATCGGCTTCAACTTCAGTCAGCTGAAAGAAGTGATTCATCTGACTGAACATAGTGAAAAGCTTGGAATCTGTATGGATCTGTGTCATGTATTTTCTGCAGGCTATGATATTAGAAATTGTTTTGATCAGGTTTTGGAGGAACTGGATTTGCAAATTGGACTGGTACGGTTGAAAACGATTCATCTGAACGACAGCAAATATCCCCTCGGGTCGGGCAAGGACAGGCATATGCCCCTTGGGCAAGGCGAAATCGGTATTGAGGCAATCATGAATATTATGACCCATCCCTGCATCAGTGACCTTCCTTTTTATGTGGAAACCCCTTTGGATCATGAGGGTCATAAAAAAGAACTGGATCACATCAAATCTCTGCTGGAAATTGAAAAGCCTGCGGCAACAAACGAATGAGATCTTGTGCCTGCGCATTTCCGAAATAATCCACGTACATTACTTCTTTCCCCCTTGCTGCAAAAACTTGTTTTCTAATTCCCGATACTGCAACGATCAATCGATCGAACCCTTCCACTTTCTCTTCACAAACAATCATTTCAGGATCATAGGAATCGACAAACTTTTTCTCAATATCTCTGGTCAAGTTATCTGCCATACCAGACAAGAGCAATCGATAGTACCGTGTATGGATTGCAGGAGAATAAGGTCCGCTGTTGTCATCCCACGCTAGATCTTCGATAATCCCATTCTCATTGATCTCGTATTGAACAGGGGCCAAGGGTGACCAGCCCTTATTGACACTATTTAAAAAGTCTCCCCCCTCGTTGAAGGGCCCTGTTTGTCTATCTAAGCGAGGATTTTTTTCAATTGCTGCAAGACGGATCACTGCAAGGTTGTCAGGTTTATCGGTCAATGTGTAAGTTTCTCTTTGAAAGATGTCCGCAATGGGCAAAATAATTGTAAGAAATGCACACAGAATAAAGAATACGCTGATCGTTCCATTGATCAGACGAGGGAGTCTCCAGCGTTCCTTATGATTCATCGGCTTTCCTTGAGAAAGCGTCCTTTTCAGCCTCCTGAGAGAGACATAATTTCTGATTACGCTATAGGAAACATAGAGTTCCACAAACAAAAGAATCGGTATCTGGAGCCCTGTTACTTCCATCAAGGAAAGGGTAGGCGTTTGATTCAGAAAAAACAAAGCAGCCATCATGCCAAGAAAAATCATCATAAGAAACGAGATCCAGATCACTTGATATTTGAGTTTCCGATCCACAGTTTCCAGTGTAAAACTCTGTTCTGCGGGGTCAGTATGAAGCTCTGGGCATGCTGCGTTCTCCGGGGATGAGAATATGTATAGTTCTTTGATATTGCATACCAGCTTCCAGCCGAATTTCTCGTAAAGCTCCAGCTGTTCTGTCTCCGGTGCAGTATTCATTACATCGATTCGATAGTTCGTTTTCGTCGGCTCTCCTTTTTCAAAAAATGCAAAGATCCTGCCAATACGACGCAGGTGGAACCCCTTCTCCGCCATACCGGAAAACCAGGATTCATTCCTTCCGATGTTCCAAATATCATCCTGCATAAATCGTCTTACCGTTCTGGGAGCCCGGCCAGACTTGCCATTTCTACTTGACATTCTCATTGTCCATCTCCCCCCTAAGTGAAATACCGTCCTGCACCATAGAAAGAAGCCGTTGATATTCTTCCCTCAGTGCAGCCCTGCCAACGTCATTCATTTCATAAATCTTCCTGCGCCCATCATCCTCGACAATGGTGATGAGTCCATCCTTTTGCAGCCTTGCAAGAACCCCGTATAAAGTCCCGGGACCCATCTGAATCCGTCCATTTGAGACTAGGGAGATTGCATTCATTAATTGGTACCCATGGTTCGGGTTAACCAGTGCAAGCAGCACATAAAACATGGCCTCTGTCATGGGGCCGCTTGTGTACGACATAGAATCCTCCTAACCACTATTATGTCACTCGATATATCGCATAACATAATAGTATGACAATCCGTTTGATATGTCAATAGGCTCTGGAATATGATCATCCATTGAGCTGTCAATAGACTCTGAAATATGTTAATCCGTGTGAGCTGTCAATAGACTCTGAAAAGAACCAACCATCGCAAAACATCATAAAATATAATGCCTCAAAGAAAGGAAGGATGATCATGCAGGATCACGATACCCGCTATGGCCCTCAAAACTGGCTTATTTTCCGAACGCAGCCAGGGGCAGTAACCATCCCTGCAGGCGAGACTGCTCGACTCAACGAAAATTTGGAAGGCTTTGATATTGCGTCATATTACACCATTCGCATTTACGCCTCAAGCAGACAAAGCAGTACAGTTCCGGCTACCTTTTCCCCTCTGATTCAGGATCGTGAAAACAAAGAGCTCATTTTTAGCCTTGGCACCTTTACGCTTCAGCCGGGAGAAAGCTTCACGCAAACTTATGATGTACCTGGACGTGCATTGTCTGTATTTGTTCGCGCAGGGGATGGAACCGGTCAGGCATATATTGATTTTGGCGTCTTGGGCTTTGGCCCTCGGCCCCATGGAATTTGCTGACAATCAATGCTTATTTATTGATGGCTGCGGAAGTTTTCGCGGCCATACTTAAACCATTTCAATCCCCAGCACCCGGTGAACTTCACGCTTTATGATCGGAATCCGTTGCTCCGTAAACTCGGGATAGTCCATAAACCACTTCATATTCAGCGGTGACGGGTGGGGGAGAACATAGACAGGTTTGCCGTTGATTTCCCGATCTTCGAAGGCCAAATGTGTAATTTTCTCCCCCGGAAAGAAGAATTCCGAAGCATAGCTGCCAATAATGATATAGATTTCGTTATTGACCAACTCAAGTTCTTTAGAAAGCCATAGTTCTGAACAAACTCTGGGAGGGCGTCGATCGCCTCCGCCGGGGGACTTCCCCGGATAGCAGTGTGCCATTGACACAATATAAAACAGGTTGGGATCATAGAAGACCTCATCCGTGATACCGTACCATTCCCCCCGAAGTCTTCTTCCGCTGGCATCATTGAAAGGCTTACCTGTCTCATGTACGCTTTTGGATGGTGCCTGACTGATCTGCATGATTTTAGCGTTATGGCTGCCCTGCACAACAGGATGAGGCTGAAATCCGAAGGTTTCCGCACAGAGCCGACACTGTAAAATCTGTTGATGCAAACGATCAAGAACGTCTGCACTGCTTTTTTTATTCAAATTGATCCACCTCTTTTGTAGGACTAGTCCATTTCCTGAACCCTGATAAATTCAAGTATTTTAAAAGACATAAAAAGATAATAGGATAAATTCATATCATTCAGATCAACATCCATCAGCTCTTCTATTTTTTTGATACGATAGCTCATTGTATTGCGATGTATGTGAAGGGTATTGGCTGTTTCGATCAGGTTCTTGCTGTGCTTCAGGTATTGATACAGGCTTTGCATAAAATCCGTTCCATTTTTTCCGTCATATTTTTTCAGTACAAATAGTGAGGGATGGCAGAAGTTCCGAATTTCCGTATGCTTTGCACAAACCGCAACCATATGGTGCAAAACGTAATGGTCGTAATGATACAAAATCATTTGCCTGTCCATAGGCTGTCCCAATTCGATGGCTTCCACTGCCTGACTATAATAGTATGGAACATCTGACATGCTTTGGAAGCAGCGGCTCAGACCGCCATGCAGCTTATTTCCTGCAAGCAGTTTCGTCAGCTTTTCCTGTTCATCCCCGCAATCTTCCATCTTCCTATTTCCATTGAGAAATACTACAATATCATCGTTATATACCGCGGAAATGGAGCCCCGAAAGATTGCTTTAATTGCTTCCATCACTTCCATGGAGGAGACATTATCATAATGGTCTTTGGCTCGAATCACAAGAATGTACAGAAAGGCTCTTAATTCCATTCTCAGAAACCGCAGTTCTTCCCGGATAATGTTAGAGGATTTAATTTTTCCATCCAGCAGTTCCGTAAGAAAATATTCTGCCATAAGATCCATGGAATTGCAGGCATAACGATGCTTTTGCATTGCCAGAGACAAGATATTGCAAAGCAAGACAGCATGATCAATATCTTCCTGGCTGTGAGATTTAAAGTTTCCGGGAACCACCAGATACCCAATTGTTTTGTTTTCGCTGCGAATTACCGCACGCAAAATGGATAGTTCTTTGTCCTCCAGGTATTCAATTACCGGTGTGCCGCTGATGGCGATCTGCTCCATGACTGCTTTAACTTTTTTATTGGTGGCTACATTAAAGGAGACATATCCCTTTTCAACAATTTCATTCCAGTCAGGATCTTCCACCTCGACATCCTTTGTATAAGCGAGTACCTTATTTATGGTGTCGGTAACAAATATGGGATTGCCAAGCAGTTCAAATCCGATAGCCAAGATATCATTCAGATTTTTTCCTTGCAGTAATGCATTTAGAAACTTTGTTGAAAAAGCATCCATTCCAGTTCCATTTAAATGGTTCGTTTCCATCGTTAACTCCCCCAGACCTCATTCTATTGCACTTATAATTGTATCCCAAAAATGAGGCATTGAATAGATCAAGCCCCATTTTCGTTAGGTTAAAATGCGATATTTAAATGACCGATGAAGTAGAGCCTCCAATCATACCAATCCATGTGCCTGCCGAAAACCTTCCCGCTGCCTCTGCCCCATAGCCAGCTCCAACAGGAGGATCTACTGCGAGAAAAGCTGGACTTAGATTGTTAAAGGATTGGTTTGCCCAGGTACTGAACGCCATGACGCAAAGACCCAGCCAAAATGCAGGACTGCGCAGAACTGTCTTCATAAAATCCTGTTTCGTCATATTGCTGTGCTCTTCCTTCTTTGTCATGGTAGGAGGGAGATGATGTCTGGCACCTATATTTACAATTACAATAAAGATTGTTGCCACCAGCAATACCACTGAGAAGTAAAGCATTCCCATTTGCCAGGAGCTTGCGCTCATCACCAGTCGCGGTCCGAGCATGCCCGTTCCCACTGGTCCGAGTATGGATAGTCCATTCAAGCCCAATGCCAGGCCTTTCTCCTTATTTGGAAACCAGAAGGATACCGTTGGTTCGATAATAATCAAGGCAGGAGCGCAGCCCAGCGCCTCCAGAATTCTGATTAGGACGACAGCAGCATAGCTATGGCCTATAACAGGAAGTGCAGTATTAGCCGCAAGCATTAGTATCAGCCCACCGATCATAACCCTTGAAAGACCAATCCTGTCAATTAAAAACCCTGCGAGCATAACACCTACTGCAGTTGAAAATAAATTCATTCCCATGAAGCCAAAGGATGCGGTTCCCAGATCGACTCCAAGATCCTTGGCAATGATTTCAACCAAAGGCGCAAAGGACATTGTGATCATCATTGCGCATAACATTGTCAAAATTGCAGCCGCAAGCATCAACCAGCGGTAAGCAGGGTACTGAACCAACTCAGAAGCATTCTTTTTATTGTCCATTTTTCTCTTCCCTTCTTCTTTCATTTTGATTGTTTATTTTTTATCACGCAACAACATCATATTCGTTCTCATATCAAAAGTCATTGGAAGATATTAAGAAAAAACAGCCGTCAATTGTGCCGAATGCACACCGCAGCTGCTTTGCAAGGAAAACCTGCCCGATAAAATGTAAACAGGTAGTATCATTCGTATCTGGTTTGATTCCGGCCTCCAGCTTTTGCTTCATAAAGCTTCTGATCGGCTTTAATCAGAGTTTCCGGTATATTTTCTTTCTCAAAATTCGTGATGCCAGCGGAAAATGTGACCTTGACCGCCCGTGACGAATCAGCGTGCAATGCTTCTCTTAAAAGCTCCGTTTTGTGGAATGCCACCTGCCCGTCCAGATTCTCTGCATATACCGCAAATTCTTCCCCGCCATAGCGGCATGCAACCTGATTTTGGAAGCATTCCCGCAGCTTGCCTGCAAACCAGATCAATACCTGATCTCCTTCCATATGACCATAGGTATCGTTAATGGTTTTAAAATGATCCAGATCAAAGATTATGAAGGTGCCACCGCCATTTGAATTTTCCAGAAGCTCCATAAAGTGGCGTCTATTGTATAAGCCAGTCAGGCTGTCCTCGCTGGCTAACGTTTCAAGCTGTTTTTTTACCTTTTCTGATTCGGTTATATCGCTAATGACATAGATATAATTGTACCTTACAGAAATCACATGGAAGCTCAGGATTCTTCCGCGGGCTTCATAGATCCTCTGTTTTGAAGCGAAGTCATAGTCCCCGAGCTCTTCGATCAAATGCACCGATTGACCTATTTTGATCTTTTCAAGGGAAGGAAAATAGACTTTTGATGCGGCGTTGAAATTTACCAGAAAATCATCCTGATCCACTACCAAAACTGCTTCTTCAATGGAATGGAATACCATTTCATGGGTGATTGGTGCAAGGAGCAGGATATCGTAGCGAAGTAGTCCGACAATGATAAACAGACTCATAATAAAATAGGAAAAGGGTGTCAAATCAATGTAAACCGGACCGTATCCGCTCATGTACACCATCAAAGTAATCAAAGGGATCATGACCCCGATGAGCATAAATGCAACTTTTCTCCTGTAATTACCACTGGATCTTTTCAACTTAATACTAAGGATGATCACACTGTACAGAATTGAAAAAAACAAACAGGCTACCTGAACAGTATACCAGAACCCCTTTTTCAGTGCTAAAATCGGAAACCCGGGCGAGAAGTCAAGACCGACTGAGGAATAATAGAAACCATGATAGGCGTTTGTATAGACAAGAATCAGCGTTATGGTATTGATTACCAGCAGCAGGTTCAAAAGATATTTGTTTGCAAACCGCCTTTCATCCGTATACTCTCTTGCAAAAAGTACAATGAGAAAAGGATAAAAAGAGGCACCAATGTATTCAATTTTAATACAAAGATACATTTGCGTAAGGGAATTGCTTAATAGTTCACAGGCATACCCCACCGAGTGGATGATCATTACTCCCATGAGAATTGAAAAATAGAAAACGCCCTGTATCTCTCTTCTCCTGATTCCATAGAAGACGAGAATACAGAGCAAAGTTGACGAAACAAACAGTAAGCTGCTTAATATAACGTTATTCAATAACCGGCTCCCTTTCTAAATTTCATACATCCGCCGCTCATGGACAAGACTCTTATCCTGCTGGCTGCAGTACAGATCCGTCAATGACACATCGGTTCCTGCCGGCGGCCTTTCCTTGATACAAGTATTGATCTGCCTTAGCAATCATCGTGCTCACAGACATGTCTTCCGCATACAGACATATACCTATTGTAATTGTAATATGTTCCTCGATATCACTGTACCTATAGTCTTCCACTGACCTGCGAATTGATTCTGCTTTTTCCTGAATTGCCTTCAGCTCATTTATCTCCAGCAGCAGCAGGAATTCTTCTCCTCCCCATCTTCCTGCAAACCCGCTGTCTCCAACGGAGTGCTGCAGTATTCCTGCGATCTGAATCAGGATTTCATCCCCTTTCATATGCCCGTAGCGGTCATTGATCTCCTTAAAATAATCAATATCTGCCAGGCCGATACAAAAACTCTTTCCCGCTTCCTTAAGCTGTTCAATTTTTGCAAGAGCAAACCTTCGGTTTGGGAGTTTTGTCAAATAATCCGTTTTTGACATGGCCTCCATCTCTTTGAAAGCTTTCTGCAGATCTGAAGTTCGTTCTTCTACAAGGGACTCCAGATTGCTGTTCATGAGCTTGAGTTCCTGCAGAATCGTTTGATTTTCAACAGACAGTCTTTCGGCATCCGTAAAGGCACTGGAGAATCTTGCAGACAGTGTATATGCCTGAGTAAATGTAAAAACGATTACGCCCAGTGGAATGAGAGAGGGAGTATTGGAGAGGGTTATCTGATACACAAAATCATTGATAAAGGTGATCCCAAGCATTGCAAAGCCCAAGAGAACCGTTTGGGCAAAGGGATAGCTCCTCAGTACACCTACCGCCAAACGGATTATCGAATAACCCATCAGCGCAAACCCCGCTGCAGCGTACACCATAAGCATCCGGTCAGCCAGATAATAAGGAATCCATAGCATTAAGATCCCAAATACAAGTCCCAGAGCCGTTCCGGCCTTGAGAAACCATCTGGGAAACAAACCTTCTAAGGTATAGTAAAGAAAACCGCACAACGCCGTAAATCCAATAAAAACACACAAATATGCTACGCGTCCATATAAAAAAAAGTCCAGTTCAAGGCGGCTTGGCAAAAAGCGTTCTCCCACCAAAAGCATTCTAAGGGAAAATAAAAGGCAAAAAACAGCAAAGTATAACGGTGCAGGATCTTTGGAACGCATAAAGTATAAGCCGACGTGGTAAATTCCCATTATAAGAAGCATACCAAACAGGAACAAATCTCTTCCCAAACCAATCTGCTGCTCTCTTGAAATCTGCTGAGCCAGTCCAAGTTTGGGAGCAGTTATCACGCTATCCTGTGCCCAGAAGTCTGAGGTATGATAAATGAGTTCCACTTCATTCTGTTCAGGATTGAAATAGGTGGTGAGAATGTTATAGTATGGTTTGCTGTTTTCTCTGCTCGTGCCAACCTTCCCCACTTCTCCAGATAATCTTCCGTCGATGTAGAGCTGGTAGGATGTGAGAATGATATTCGTTTTCAGGCCATATGGCTTCCATTGATCCGGAAGTTTCACTACAAGGCGCAATGTTCCATAATACTGGTTTTCGTTGAAGGGCTTTGATTCCGCCATGCTCTTTCTTGTGCTAGGAACTTGGACCAAAATTGGTTTTGGGCAGTTGCCTGACATAAAGTCCGAATGAGTCAGGAATTGGTTAAAGTAGAATGTCCATTCTCCCTTCAGAGTTACCATTCCATCCTTCTCAAACGACCAATCACGCAAATCCAAAACACCCCCTGTTATTTCAGGAGGGTATGAATCTGTAGGCTTGCTGATAAAAATTGAAATCAACGATAGAAAGATGATAACAATCAGTACAAAAATTGCTGTATGTTTCTTTCTCATATGGTGTCTTTCCTTTTGAACATAATCCTGCTAACAATTTTACCATACGACACGTTGAATTCCATTCCTTCCGAAAAATATTATTTTCGACAAATTAACAGAAAAACCTCCATTTTTTTAAATTCCTCATCCAGACTTTTACCACTCGAACCAATTTTTACTCATCAGAAACAACAATACGGTTTCTCCCGGTTTCCTTTGCATGATACAATGCGCCATCTGCGCGCCGGTACCATTCAGAAAATGACTCTCCTTTGCGGTATTCTGCAATTCCGATACTGACAGTCTGCCTTCCGGTAACAGGATGATGGTTCGTTTCCACCGATGTTCTGACCTTTTCAAGTACTCTTTCTGCTGCTTCAGCGGAAGTCCTGGGCAAAATCAACAGAAATTCCTCACCTCCAAATCGGATCAGCATGTCCGTTTTCCGCACAGCATTCAGAATTGTTCCCGCTGTATGTTTGAGCTGCTGGTCCCCTACCGGATGTCCCCAGGTATCATTCACAAGCTTAAAATGATCCAAGTCCATAATTGCCATGATCATGGGCGTATTTTCCAGTTCAGACCGCATTTCCTTTTCCAGGTAAGAAATCAGAAAATGTCTGTTATAAAGACCGGTCAATTCATCCTTGACCGCTATATTCATAAGATTGTTCTCTTTCAATATCTTTTCCGTCACATCTCGGGCGGAAGAATAAATATAGTGTCCTTCCACGGGCTGACGGTACCACTCAATGTATTTATAGGATCCATCTTTGCAGAGGAAACGGTTGGTGAAAACATAAGGTTCGTGGCTATAACCGGGTGTCATAATTGCATCAGAGGTATCCGCCACATCTTCTTCATGGACAAATTTTAGAAAACTCTTGCCCAGAAGCTCTTCTGCGCTGTAGCCAAGGGTACTGCCGAACTTCTTATTGATCTTGTGAAATTCTCCGCTGCCATTCATAACACAAAGCATTTCCAGATTTACATTCAGGAAGTGATCGATTTCTTTTTCCTGGAGGTATTCCTTTGTAATATCTCTGAAAGAAGAAATTACGCCGGAAATGCTGCCATCCTCTGAACGGATCGCTGCTGCAGTTCCGGAAACAAACCGCTCCGTTCCATCTTTGGAGAGTAAGATCAAATCATCAAAGACATCCTTATTTGTGCCGGTTTCAATAACATTTAGGACCATGCCAGACTGCTTTTCTCTTGTCTTGCTGGCGACGCATTGAAACACCTCATCAAATGCCTTGCCCTTTGCAGCTTCTTTTTTCCAGCCAGTGAATTTCTCAGCAAGTGGATTCATGATCGTGATCATGCCAGCTTCATCGGTAACGATAATTCCTTCATTGATGGAGAACAATGTCGTTTCAAAGAGTTTTCTGAGCTTATTCTCGGCTAGATAAGCGCCTTCCAATTCCTTTTTGATAAATTGAAGCTCCTTTTCATAATCATCCCGCTGACTCATTCTGATGATCATGCAGTCGATGACTTCCCTGTCCCTAAGCTGGCTTTTACTGCCCATAAGCAGCACCGAAAGGGAGCCGTTTTTCGATGATATCGTGAGATAGAGCTCCTCGATCCGTCCGTTAAGCCTGATTTGAGGAAAAAATAATGAGTGAAACATAATCCTGCTTGGTATCGTTAAAAAGGACTCTAAATGCTTGTGCATCAGGTCCTCTTTTCCATAGCCGGTCATATTCAAAAATGTATCATTCACTTCCTGAATCTCTCCCTGATTTGACAATATCACAAAACCGCAGGGAGCGTTTTTCATACTACTGTCCACGTGAAAACCCCTGTTTGCTTTTATTCCCGTCTGAAAGATAATTGATTATGACATCCGCCGTTTCCTTTGGGCAGCTCAATTGAGGGTAATGGCCCTTTGCTTTAATCACCTGCAGACTGCTTTCATGAATATGAGCATGGAGATAGTCTGCCACCTCAATGGGTACAATGCTGTCTTCGGAACATTGGATGATCAGAGAAGGAATTGAAACCTCCGATAAGTCCTTTCTGTGATCTGACTGAAAAGTTGCCTTGGCAAAATTCTTCATAATCACCGGGTCTTCAGCATGAAAGGTCTCTTCTAACTGCCTTGCAAGAGAAGGTTGATCCGGTGTATTGATCAAAGCAGCGGCGCTTGCAGTTGCCCAGCCCACAAAGTTTTTTTCCATCAGCTGCAGCAATTCCCGAATATCGTCTTCGCTGAAGCCCCCATAGTAGTCCGGAAGATCATTCCGATACCTGGGAGACGGGCTGATCATAATCAAAGCCTGAAACAGTTCCGGTTTCTTGACGGAAGTGAGCAAGCCAATCATAGAACTGACAGAATGGCCGACAAAAACAACCGGGCCAAGTTTCAATTCCTCCAGGACCTCCAGCAAATCTTCAGCGTAGCCCTCAAGGGAACTGTAACGCGCCCCATCGTATGCGGAACAATCAGACTTGCCTGAGCCCACATAATCGAATAAAACAACCCGGTAGTCTTTTAGAAAACTGGGTACTAAATATCTCCAAATATCCTGAGAGCAACCAAATCCGTGTCCGAAAACCACAGTCTGCTTCCCGTCTCCGAGGATATTGACATGATTTCTTTGCATGATATTACCCACAAGCAGCCTCCTTCTACAGCCAAATATCATAATAATTTAACGCATCTTTGAAAACGCTTCATAACGCGTGCGAAGCACCCGTTCATGTTCTTCCTCTTCTAATTTAAGCTGCTCAAAGAATTTTCTGACACCCGGGTCCTTTGCTTTATCCGCCAGGCTTTGGTAATTCCTCTGTGCTCTGATCTCATCTTCTATCGCCTCAAGAATCCCTTCCAGAATCTCCTGCATCTTCTTCTCCTCCTCTATATGCCAGTAATATGCCTGTCAAAATATATGCCAGCTATACGCTCGTACAAAACGAGCCGTGGCAGAACGAAAGTTACTGTAAATTCAGCCGTCCTGATCATTTATTCACCGTTGGCAGAAGCTTTGCGACAACTAATGTAATATCGTCTCTAACTTTCTCACAACCAAGGAAATCATTGAAATCTTCTTCTATCCGCTGAATCATCCCTGCAGGATTCAGACGATGAATTTCGGGAAACAGTTTTTTCAGTCTCTCTCCGTAAAATTCATTTCCGGCCCTTTGTTCAGGCAATCCGTCAGACATGAAAAACAAAGTCAAGGTCGGAAGGAGAGGATAAGTCGTGTCCTCGTATTCAAACAAATCAGCATTCAGCGCTGTGGTTATGGGGAAGCCCGCTTTACCCAGTTCTATCATCCGCTCCTCCTGTGTAACTAACAGCGGACAGATATGAAGTCCCGCATTACAGTAAGTAAGTTCCTTTGTTTTCAGATCAAAAACTGCAATGATCAAGCAAACCAGATACTCTTCCGGGTAACCTTCCTTGCGATACTGCTCGATGAAAAACAGCATGATCTCTTTGGGTGACAGCAGCTGACCCGGTATATGCTTCAAGCGGAAGTAACTTCTGATAGTATCTTTCACGAAGATTGCAAGCATTGCACTATCCAGTCCATGTCCGGAAACATCTGCTACAAAACAAACGTACTGTTCAAAATAATCATCCAGCAGTCCATTGTCCACTTTAAAAACATCAAACAAGTCGCCTCCCAGCTCCTCTGCGGGAATATATAAGGAAGCAAATGAAATTCGCTCTGACTGAGGAAGGCTGGCTGGCAGGGAACGTCTATGAATCTTTACCGCGTTCGTTATCTCTGTATCAATTTTCTTTTTAATTCGCTCATACTCCGCACTTTTTTCATTTCCAAGTAAATAGATCAAATTCCCCTTCTCAAAAAATTTTAGGTGAAGCCGAACCATATCATCTCTTCCGAGAAACAATAACTCTTCCCAATCAGAAGGGTTGGAAGATACGGTTTCCAACATTGTCTTTGCCTTATTCCTATGAATATCCGCGATCAAATCGAGGAAGGCAGAGGCAGCAAGTTCTGAATCGGTATATCCCAAACTTTCCTGGATTGCCCGATTGGAGAAAGCAATTCTTCCTTCCCTGTCGCAAACCAGAACGTGATCGTCAATGATAGCCGTAATCGTTTCATATATTTCCGCTGTATTTATGCACTTCTCCAATGCTGTCTCCTCCGATTTCCTTTAATAATTAATACGGAACAAGCCTATTGGCACTTTTTCCCGAATAGTTTTACGAAATAAGCCTATTGGCACTTTTCCTGGCAAGTCGTTCTTAAACAACGGACAGAAAGCGTCCAGTTAACATAAAAATGTTGTACAGTATATCATACTATATTTTGCGGAATAATGACAGAGCATATTCTTTCATGAGATAAGATTCAGCCTCAACCGACAAGATTCAGCCTCAACATCCATGGTAACGAAAAAAGACTGAATTCTGCATGAAACAGAATTCAGTCCGGAATGCCGCAAGGCTGTTAGATCAGGTTTGATTTCTGAAGCAGGCGTTCTGCCATAACAGCAGCCTCGGCCCGCGTGATATTGTTTTTCGGAGAAAGCTTGTCTGCACTGATTCCGGTAACAATGCCGGTTTTCAGGCATGCTTCGATGCTGTCTCTGGCATAAGCGGAAACCTTCGCAGCATCCGTAAATCCTTTCAGCAACTGACCTGCTTCGCCGGTAGCCAGGCCGGAATTAAGACCGGTAAGTTTCATCGTACGTGCAATCATAGCCATTGCCTGTTCTCTGGTAATGGTGTCATCAGGACCGAAATTACCGTTATCATATCCCGTTATGATGCCATATTCCGCCGCCGTCTTAATATAGCCGGAGTACCAGTCAGTCGTAGTAACATCACTGAATTTATGGCTGCCGATTCCCGGTTCCAGTCCAAGAGCTCTCACGAGAATAGCGGCAAACTCGCCCCGGGTAAGATTTCTTGCCGGTGCATAATTGGTGCTTCCAACCCCTGTAACAACCATTCTGGATCCCATATTATTAACAGAATCCTTAGCCCAATGCTTTTTCATATCCGCGAACTCAACCGGATTCCAGATAACGGAATAGGTGCTGTTTGTCAGGCTGTTGATTACTGCATAGTATGTTCCGTTTATTACGGTCACTCTGGTTGGAACATGGTGAATGGTACCCTTTGGATCAACCACAACGCCTGTAGTGATCTTCTTGGGATCCACTCCGTCAGGTATGGCAATGGTACGCTCCACGTAGGAGTTAAATCCGCTGACATTAACCGTACGTCCGCCATAGGTGCAGGTGATGGTAAAGTCTACTGCTGGAATCATGATGGTATATCCGCCGTTTGAAGCAGCGCTTTCGACCACTTTTGCCATTGTTTTGTCCGGCTCCGACACACTGACAGCTACAGCAATATCCGCAAGAGAAACGCTTGTCCCAAGCTGCCTGGATACGTCACTGATGTTGATCTGTGCTGCTGGAAGCGTGTAGGATGCCGTATCGTTTTTGAGGACAAGAGTTGCCTCCTGCTGTTCCATATTTTTAATCATCTCACCGGTGAGCTTGCCCGCTGCAGTATCCGCACCTCCCGTCACTGGGATAACTACAGTTGCCCCTTTTTTCTCCGTAGCCAATATGGCCTCCAATTTTGCTGAATCCACCGTTACCGTTGTGGTGGTTCGTCCGTCAGATCCTTTTACAGTCTCTGCTGATCCTGCGTTTTGGATCCTTCCGTTGACAATTACCTCTGCTCCACTGTTTGCTGCCGGGGGACTCTTCGGTCCGCTTGATGAGCCTCCTCCTGCTGCAATGGTCACACTGACTGCATTGGAATAGCATACAATGTCAGCTGGTGTATACACATCGGGCAAGGAGTCATTGGGCATCGTCTGGCTTGTAATTGTCATTACCGTCCGCAGAAGGTAAGTCTTCCCTGAAGCAAGGCTTACCACAGCTCCCGTCGAATTTGATGTCAGCGGCGCTGTCACAGCGGCTGTTGTCCAGCTCGCTCCATTATCCCCCGAAACTTGAAGGATCATAGATTTCTGGTTTGCAATTGCTGCTTTTGCTGTTTTGGAATCGAAAAATTCCAGAGTTGCAGATGATTTGCTTTTTTCCTTCAGCTTAAGGAAGCCTCCAAAATATACTGGTGTTCCGAAATTCTCCGGTGGTGTAACCGTCGTATCTGTATAGTAATCATTCTGATCGAGATTCAGTTGAATACTGCCTTCCATATTATTGGCAATCGTATTTTGGACTGAAAGTTTCTCTCCGAGAAGATAGGCATGCTCACTGGAGTTTAGCGCAATACCGTTTACAGTTGCCTTGCAGGGGTAGGACAAGATATGCCATGCGCCCACAATGTTTATTCCGACGGTGCTGTCCGACAATTTGTTTCCGGTTATTTCTGCATCAATATCGTAATACGCAGCTGTCGCAATGGAGCCGCTCAGGTATCCTGGAATCAGCGCGCCGTCATAACCGCTCATCGTATTGTTTCTGACTGTGGAAGTTCCTCCGTACAAATAGACCCCATACTCGTATCCATCAGACACATTGAGAAGTTCCGGTGTTGCAGTACCAATAAAGGTGCTGTTTTCGATCAATGCAGTTCCGCCTCGCACGGCAACCGCATTTCTGAATGCATTGGAAGAATCAAATGCACAGTTTTTGACGATCAAAGATGTAGCCTCTGGCTCTGCGTGAACGCCAAAGTTATTAACAATGCCTTCGCTGGCTATATTTGCATGGAAGCCCTTAAAAGTTACATTCTCCAAGCTTACTGCAGCGCCGGTTTTCGCATTAATTCCGCATAAGAACAGCGTACCTCCACCCTGAATTGTCACATCCTTCAGTGTGAGACTGCTTCCCGTACCCTGAACCTCCAGGAAGACTTTCCCCTCCGCATTCGGTACCTTGCCATCTGTCATTTTGACAACGATGCTGTCAATTCCCGCTCCTGCATTAAGAGTAGCTCCGTTTCCATTGATGGTTAGAGCCCGAGTAATTGATGCCCCATCATAATCATATACAGTTCCCTCAACGAGATTGATTGTAGTAACATAGGAGGCTGATATGTAGGTTTTCAGTTCAGCTGTGTTATGCGCGGTAACGACTGGATCTTTCGCACCAAGACTCAGCGTTATTTCCGGCATTGGGCTTCCACCCACAGGAACGGTTAATGTTCCTGCATCATAATCCTCTGCCCTCAGCGTTTTTTCTCCGGCAGGCAGCCATAGGGAGGCCAACCCGTCCTCTTTTGTGGGTGCCCGATAGAGATAGTCTCCTTTGGATCCATTTACGCTGGATTGAATCACAACCTTTGCAGCCGGATTCACTGCAGCCTTAACATGATATAGATCATCTCCTCCGGGGACATTCTGAATCACATGAGCTGCACCCAGTTCCATCAAGATAGAACCGATGTTTCCCGTTGCGACATAAATAAAATGACCCATGATGGAATCTCTCTCAGCAGAGACTCCTTGCCCGCCCCGGACATAGATATCACCTGCATTGGCTGCAATTTGGACGGTTCCCGGGGAAGATCCTGTACCGCCGGGAGAGCCGTACGCCCGAATTCCTACACCACCAAGGCCAGTGGTACCGTTGCCTGCGATTGCTGTCACATTGGCACCGCTTCCGATGGTTACAGCACCGCACTGAGTATAAATCCCATGGGAGCCGTTGACCGCGCCGTTTCCGCCTTTGGCAGTTATTGTTCCACCGCTGATGCTGAGGTCATCCAGATATGCATACAGCGCTGGACTGCCGCTGCTAAAGGCGCTATCCCCTCCCGTTGCATTGATGATTCCGCCGTGGATGTTGAGCTCTCCCACATTTGTACATAGCGCTGTACCTCCCGCTCCAGAGGTGCTATTCCCTCCCGTTGCATTGATGGTTCCACCGTGGATATTGAGCTCTCCTATATTTGCATATAACGCTGTACCTCCGCTACCGGAATCACTATTTCCTCCTTCAGCATCAATGGTACTGCTACCGTTTATGGCCAGCGCGCTGAGAGCGTAAATACCTGTTCCTCCTGATCCACTTGCAGAATTGCCGCCCCGAGCAGTTATTGTGCTATCTTCAATAATAACACTCCCTCCCTGCAGCAAGGTCGTTCCGTTAAATGAGGCTTGAAGCGCCGCACCACCATTTCGCTTAATGCCAGTGGAACCGGTACTCTTTCCGCCCGTTGCGCTAACCGTGGCATTCCGTATGATCAAAACTCCAAAGGCAGCATGAATTCCCACTCCGCCCTCTTCACTCTGCGAGTCTCCGCCTGCAGCATTCACTGTAACACCGCCGTCCAGGAGCAGCTTCGCATCGTTTCCAGCTACCCTGTAACCATCTGTATAAATACCACTGCCACCGTTGCCGGTACCGGAGGTACGGTCTCCTCCTCTTGCATTGAGCGTCCCGGACCCGGTAATTCGAAGCTCTTCATAGGAAGAAATTCCATGACCTGCTTCACTGCCGTTAAGGAAACAATTCCCTCCAATGTTGAGTTCCGTCGGCTCTAAATCCTTTTGTGCCTTATTGAGCAACAGTGCAATTCTGGACTGAGCATCAGGATTGACAGACTCAGGAGGCGCAGTGACATTTACATTATCAAGTGTGAGTGCAATATTATTAAGAACAACAATGTTCATCTCATCGAAGGCAATTGAATTTCCATTGATTTTGACCGTCGATCCATCTTCTGATTCAATTTCAATCTGAATATAGCTTGTCGGCTTTTTATGAATCGTTAGTATGTCGTTATCACCTGATAAAACAATCTTTTCGCTGTTTCCAGTCCACAGATAACCGTCTCCGTTGATGTCGTAATCCGGCTCTGCAGGTGGCTCTCCTATGCCGGTAACAGTGCAGATAAGGTCTACTGGAGTCTTCAGAAATGCGATGCTCAGTGTTGCATTTGTGGTGCTACCTGCATCATTCCACCCATAGGTATAGCTGGCGGAACCTTTCCCCTTTGCAGTAAAAATGACACTTGCATTTTTTAGTACCAATGTTCCGCTGCTGATGGAAGCACCATTGGCTGTTGCGGTAACGTTGCTTGCATCTGCAGTGCCTGCTGTTATGGACGAAAAGTTTACCGTGTAATAATCCACTTCGACAGATAGAGGGCCCCCGTTAATGGAGATCGACCGCCCAGTATCTACATTATTGATATAAACCCAATAGTCTCCATTGGGTACGTCGGTTGTATATCCTCCAGTTTCAGTCTTTTCCGCCTCCGCTGCAAGACTGCCGTTTTTCCAAAGCTCTACTTTTCCCGTCACATCAGAACTTGTATCGTCAATATATGTTCTGATGGTAGCAGTATAGGTTGTTCCTGCCGGACTCACAAGAAATCTCACATCAAAGCTATTCGCTGTCACACCAGGTCCCGAAACGGTGACTGTAGCCGTGTAGGTATTGGCCGTAAGGCCTGTTTTCGGAGTAATATTGAAATAGTCGCTTTTATTCGCTTCGATGTTGGTAATACTCGTTTTTGAAAGTGTGAAAGCCTCGGGATTTGCTCCGCCAAGTTCGATTGTCAACTCGCCAGTGCCGTCATCGCCCGTATTGTCCATAGTTTCCTGGTGAAACGGCTGCGTCCCGTAGCCTTCCGTCACGGAATTGAATACATGAGTGCCAATGGTCCTTAAGGACAGATCAGCTCCACCGGGATCAGCCCAGACTTCCTGTGCCATCCCGGGCAGCATACTTACGGTCAGTGTAAGGATCAGTAAAACTGCCGTCAATTTTTTTTGCATTTTTCGAATCATTTTTTACCCCCTAATCATACGTTCAAGTGTAAAAGTCCTGCCTGCCGGAATGATCCCAATGATCATTCCTTTTATTATCTGGGTTTAATGATTCATTATATCTGCAAAAAGTTACAAAAAAATTACATACTCGATTTATTATGACATCTTTTTCTATTTTTCTACAATTTTCTTTATATTTCGGACCTATCTAGTAGGTTATCGTAGAGAGCTCGAATTCCCTGGCTGAGTTTGATTCCCATATGAGAACGTTCCTCCTTTTGGAGACGAAAGAAGTGTTTCAGTGCAACGGCTCCCTCCAGTTTCATTATCAGTGGTAAAATTTCCGCAAGGAGAGATTCTTTCCATGGAAATTGCTCCTGTAAATAGCACAGAGCCTGCAAAAATAAAGCTTCCCGATCACGATGGCGCTCAACCAAATCCATCGCCCATTTATAATAAGCACTTTCATGCTCCTTCAGCATAACGGCCCAAAGATAGTCCTTTTCTTCCATGATTTTAAGAAAATTATGTTGCCTTAGAATTTCCACAGCAGAAGCTTCTATATGCTGCAAATCTTCTGTCAGAGGAAAAGGTCTAACAGCAACGATTTCGTTTTTGTTAAAAACAGAAGAAAAGTGGTAATATCCTTTTGTTGATTTCACGCGTAAATCAAGCCCCTGCTTGTCCAGCACCTGATTTAAGCGAAATGCTGTTGTGCGGATATTTGCTTCTCCCTTGCCCAACCCTTTCCCTGGCCATAAGTCCTCGATAATCTCCCACTTGGAAACCGACTGTTTGTTCTTCAGCAGCATGTATAGAAATAGTTCCTCACACTTAGCAGTTGGAAAATTCAGGTTGACATCGGATATGGAAAAGCAGCGCTTCTCGATTGCAGACCGAGGCCTTTCCGTAACATTGGTATGGCTTTTCAACCTTTTCTCAAGTTTTGCCAAAACACGTTCCAGATCTCTGTCAATTACCGGCTTTACCAGATAATCAAGGGCATCTGCACGAAACGCTTCCAGTGCATAACGATCGAACGCTGTCACGAAAATTATCTCCGGTGCATTTTCTTTCATACTCAACTGCAGGGCAAGTTCTATTCCTGAAATCTCAGGCATCTCAATATCCAAAAACACCACATCAATATGATTTTTATTTAAGTTCTCTGTTAATTCAAGAGGGTTTTGTAAGGTGCAAAACACTTCAACACGACCGGTTTCCTTTAGCTTCCTGCTTAGCCATTTCCCTGCAGCCAATTCGTCATCCAGTACAATTGCTTTTATCATATTACTTCTCTCCTTATATTGTCGTAAGCAAAAGTATCGCAGTGTAATTTCATTGATTTCTCTGTTATTCATCCATATTAATAAAACAAATTACCTCTATTATAATCCAACTGGTTTTTTAGTACAATCTTCCATTTTTCGATTTCGACATGATTTTCTGCATAGAATTTTAAGCAGAAAAAATGACGCCACCAATAACTCATTGATAAGCGTCATATGCTTGATTTTCCTGTTTGGCACAGTGGGTCTTTCATTAGGAAATACTAATTACCAGGTTTACAAGTATCCTATTGATTTGCGAGGATAAAAGAAATCCTGTCAACGATGGGAATGGGTCTGCAACACAGAAATAAGTTCGTAGTCCCGTGTCCCCAAACCGATTTTCTCTGCCTGGTCCATACAGCTTTGCCACTCTGATTCCGGCGAGGAATTGATGAAGTGATCATGGTGATCAATAAATCCCTTCTTTGCAAGATTGTCAGCAAGCTGGCTTCCGGGCAGCGGAGCTACCTTCAGACAAGCATCCACGCAGGCTTGATCCAGGGCCAGCGGATCAAAGGAAGCGAACATTCCCAAGTCTGGCAGAATGGGCGCGTCATTTTCTCCGTGGCAATCGCAGTTGGGCGACACATCCATTACTAATGAGATATGAAAATTAGGCCGGCCGTCAACAACTGCTTTTGTATATTCTGCCATTCTGCGGTTCAGAAGTTCATTGGCCTCGTCATTGTCAAACGCAATGGCATCGAAGTTGCACGCACCTAGACAACGGCCGCAGCCTACACAATGACCCTGATCTACGGTCATCTTCCTAAGTTCCTCATCGAATACCAGCCCTTCATTGGCGCATTCTTTCTGACATTTCATGCAGGCTTTGCACAGATCTGGTTCAATATATGGTTTACCGCTGCTGTGCTGTTCCTTTTTTCCTGCACGAGAACCGCATCCCATTCCTATGTTTTTGATCGTTCCGCCAAACCCTGTCATTTCATGCCCTTTGAAGTGGGTCAGACTAATAAAAATATCGGCATCCATAACAGCTCTGCCAATCTTTGCACGTTTCACATATTCACCGCCTGCAACAGGCACCTCAATATCATCGGTACCTTTCAGGCCGTCACCGATTAATATGGGACATCCTACCGACAAAGGCGAGAAACCATTCTCCCACGCACATTCTAAATGTTCCAAAGCATTCTTTCTGCTTCCGGGATACATGGTATTGCAGTCTGTCAAAAATGGCTTTCCGCCAAGTTCTTTCACGACATCAGCCACAGCTTTTGCATAATTGGGCCTAAGAAAGCTTACATTCCCCAGCTCACCGAAGTGCATTTTAATCGCAACAAACTTTCCGTTCATATCGATCTGACCAATACCAGCCTCTTTGATCAGCTTTTTTAGCTTGACCGGCAGCCCGTCTCCGAAGGCCACAGTTCGAAAATCTGTAAAATAAACCTTTGTCTTTTCCATCACTTCGCTCCTGTTCTTTGATACGTATCCTCTGAATTTTCTTTAAATTCTGCAGGTACGATATATTATACAGCTTAGAGTGAGCTCTAGGTCAATTCTTTTTTCGACGTCTTTCAGAATTTTCCATTATCATATGCTCGTAGACTCTACGGAGCGTAGATTGTTTTCCTCTTAAACAGCATATACAATAAATATGAGGTGAACACTATGGACATGAAACGAAAAAAAGAACTCCTTGAAGAGTATAAAAACAGGCGGCCGGAAATGGGGGTAATCTCATTCCGCTGCACAGTAACAAGCGAAACTTTCCTGGGGATATCAAATGATACGAAAGCGGATTTTAACAGCACCACTGTAAAGCTTACCGGGAAAACCCATCCCAACAAGAGGCTTCAGGAGCTTTGGAATCTTTACGGGAAAGAAAACTTTGACATTTCCGTTATGAAGGTTCTGAAATATGATAATCCTGCTGATAATCATACAGCGAAGCTGGAAGAACTGCGGGAGCAGTGTCTTGCAGAAGATCCGAAGGCAAAGAAGATATGGAAATAAATAAAGATACGGAAATGAATGAAGATACGGAAATGAATGAGGATATTGAAAGGAATGAGAACACGATAATGAACGAGAATATTGTAATGACCGCAGATCAATACGACCGGATCGACGGGCGAGACGCCTATCGGTCTGACATCAAGCGGCTGACATTGGGAGCCCCCACACAGGAGGGCAATCAGAATATGCCAATTGCGGCACAAATCTGGGAACAAACATCAGATGGCAATTTGGAAATCCGTGCAGAACTGCCCATTCACCAGGTGATGGACCTGATGATTTTTTTAAGCCGCACCATGCTGCACTTCCGGGAAGCATATCGACTTCCCCTACTCTACGATCCGGAGAAACGGACTGTGGAGCGTGTAGGGATTCAGGGCGGTGTCATGCCGGTCTCGGTCTGCATGGAAAATCCTAATATTAACGAAGATATCAAGAAATTTTCTCAGTCACTGAGCGATCTTGGCGAGCTCACAGGCGAACGGCTACGGGTATTGTCCCGGATCTTAGAGGAAATGGAATACTATTAAATCAAGAAACGATACCGCATTAGATTGGTATTTAACCAAAAGAAATGGAGCTCGATAAAATGCAACAGCAATGGCTTCTGTCTCCTGCCAGACGACTGACAGAAGAAGAAAAAAAACTGGTCTGGCAAAAACCGCCTACTCATATTGAAAGCGAAGCAGAACGACGCATCTCCTCAGAGGTGAAGCGAAACTGGAATCGGGATGAAATGAAGATTACAACAATCCTGCTGGAAGGGGATGCGGGTTCGGGCAAAACACAGCTTGCAAAGGCGCTCTCTGCGAACTTCGGCCTTCCCTATACAAAGGTTACCTGCTTTGCCGACATGGATAAATCGGATGTGCTTGGTTCCATCCTTCCAGTCCTTCCGGAGGATGAATATGCCACTGAAACAAATACAGTCTCCTATCAGTACTACCCGTCAGAGATCGTCAGGGCATATGAAAATGGTTGGCTGCTGGAAATTCAGGAGCCAACGGTAATACGGGATGCAGCGGTTCTCATGGCTCTGAACTCAGCGCTGGAACAGGATGGCAGCATCAATTTACCAACCCGTATCGTACGCCGCCATCCGGATTTTATTGCGGTCATCACAACAAACCGCGGTTACAATGGCTGCCGTCCTCTAAATGAAGCCCTTCGGGATCGGGTACAGCACAGTGAAAAAATGGATTTACCAGAAATCACAGTCATGATGAAACGCGCCGCGGCTAAGACCGGGTGTACCGATCAGGACTTGCTGCTGACCCTTGCACGTGTTATTGTGTTATTGGACCAAACCGCAAAAGCAAACGCTATCAAAGGCGTCGCTGGAATGCGTTCCTATTTTTTCTGGGTGGATGCTGTCCTGCAGGGTACGGAAACCATCAACGCGCTGTATCACAAAGTGATCTATAAGATCACCACAGACTCCGATGAAATCCTGATTCTGGAACAGGCATTGTCAAAGCAGGAGCTGCTGACAGAGCTGGAGACTCTTTCTGCACGCTTCATCGAAAGCAACGGAGAAGTGATGGAAATTCATACAGAGGGAACGGTCGAAACAAAAGGAGCAGAGCAATCTCTAATCGATATCCCATCCGTTGCGCTTAGAAAGGCAGCAGACAGCGAAGGGCATTCCGATGTGACCTGCCAAACTTCAATGGATACAGAAAGTAGTGACAGAGGAGAGGATGGAAC
This sequence comes from Clostridiales bacterium, assembly GCA_015243575.1. Taxonomy (NCBI): domain Bacteria; kingdom Bacillati; phylum Bacillota; class Clostridia; order Peptostreptococcales; family Anaerovoracaceae; genus Anoxybacterium; species Anoxybacterium hadale. The sequence continues at coordinate 142,200 of CP042469.1, read as the reverse complement.
GCCCAACTATCATGAACTGAACAATAAGGAAAACAAAGACTGGGAACAGGAGAAGAAGGATTTTCGAAAACATCTGAACCAGCAAGCCCGTGAAATGGTAAAGGGTTCTGCTCATGAAAAAGTGAATCTGATTGTTCACAGACCGGAATCCACCCTGGCCCAACATGGGGAATATCATGACATCGAATCGAGAATCATGCCCGTCATCCGGGAACTGGTACGGAAAACCTCTCCCCTGCTGGAACACGAAGTTTCTGCGGAGATTTCAAAGTCCAGGCTATACGGCACCAGATTCCATGCTGAGAAAGCAGCATCCCCTGATTTCCGGTATTTCTCCCGGAAGTCTCCCCCCGATGAAGAGCCTTCCCTTGCGGTTGCACTGCGCATTGACGAGTCTGCTTCCATGAGCGCCTTCGGCAGACTGGAAGCAGCGAAGGAAGCAGCCATTGCAGTCTACGAGTTTTGCAAAGACTGCGGAATTTCCACGATAATCTGCGGAGATACAGCTGATCGCTCACCGCTGGAACGAATGTCTCTGTACTCTTATATCGACTGGGAGAACCCTGGTCTAAATGACAAGTACAGCTTGATGAGTATGCAAGGCCGAAGCAACAACAGGGACGGTATGGCGCTTCGCATCCTGTCGGAAAAACTGGCAGCAGCGCCTCAAAAAACAAAGCTTCTCATCAGCATCAGCGACGGTCAGCCAAAAGCCATGCCAGACTATACCGGCGAGAAAGCCATAGAGGATATGAAAGGTGTGCTGAGCGAATACAGCCGAAAAGGCATTCTATTTCTCGCGGCAGCCATCGGCCAGGACAAGGAAATGATCTGTGACATTTACGGCCAGGAACGCTTTTTAGATATTACAGATCTATCACAGCTGCCGTCGAGGCTGGTTCAAGTCATTGCAAGATATCTATGATCAGTAATAAAAATCTAAGAGATCAAAGGGAATAAGGTACTGTTAGAAAATGAGGTGATTGAAATGGATTGTGCCAAGGTGGGCCATTTTATCTTTCAGCTAAGGAAGGAAAAAGGTCTGACACAGCAGCAGCTGGCTGATCAGCTGAATGTCAGCAATAAAACCATATCCAAATGGGAGTGCGGCTTAGGCTGCCCGGATGTCTCCCTCTGGTCTGATCTTGCGGCGGTTCTGGGAGCGGACATCCAGAAAATGCTGGAGGGTAAACTTGATTTGAATCTTCCTGACGTGGGAAAGATTGATCGAACACTCTTCTATGTCTGCCCTGCCTGCAATAATATCCTGACCAGTACCGGCAGCGCTTCCGTTTCCTGCTGCGGACGAAAACTAAAACCACTGAAGCCGGTGCCTCATGATGAGAACCATAAAATTTCTGCTCAGGATATGGATCTGGATCACTTTATCTCTATTGAGCATGAGATGCGGAAGGACCACTATATTTCCTTCGCGGCATATGTGTCCTACGACAGAGCGCTGCTGATCCGCCTGTATCCAGAGCAGAGTGCGGAAGTGCGGATTCCCATGATGATGAACCGGGGAGATCTGTATCTTTATTGTACGAAACATGGTCTGCAGAAGTATCCTAAGGCTCTTAGGTGAATACGCAAACAAAGCCGAAATCAATAAGCAGCCTTGCTCTTGCTCTTACACCGCTCTCCAATAAAGTTGGATCCTAAAATCAGAACTCCTCCTGCAATCTGCGGTACTGTCAGAATCTCACCGAGCAAAAGCACACTGAATAAGATCCCGAAAAGCGGTTCCAAAAAGCTGTAGGGAACAATCTCTATGGATTTCATATGCTCGTAAAGAGAAAAGAAAATCGTATAGGCTACACCAGTATGAAGCACACCCAGCAGTACTGTATAAACCACCGCCCTGGCATCCAGCTGCAAAACGGTAACAAGGTTCCCTTCCACAAGCACAAAAGGCAGCAGGACCAGACTGGAAGTTAAAATCTGAACAAAGGTCGCCGTATGATTATCCACACGCACCTTGATGCTGCGGTTGATTAGTACGATTGCTGCATAGAGCATACCCGAAACAGCGCTCAGCGCCAACCCCACAGAACCATAGCCTTCGGACGAAGTCTGTCCTACGATCAGGAAAAGCCCTAAGAAAGAAATACAGATTACTCCAGCCTGCATCTTCGTAATCCGCTCCTTTAGGACCATTGGAGCAAGGATCATAACATACACAGGACACATGTTGTAGATGATCACCGCAGAAGAAATGCTGGTATGCTTAAACCCGTAGAATAAGGTGAGCCACCCAAACCCAAGCAGCACTCCGGAAAGAATGTAAGGGAGAAACTGCTTCCAGGGCTTTCGATCCGGCCCCTTTCCTTTCATCACAGCAAACAGTACCGGCAAGGCAATTAACGCACGAAGAAATGCAAGGCTCAAGGCGGACAAAGGAATGAACCTCGTAAACACACCGATGCTCCCCCAGATAACCATAACCACAATTAATTTTAGCTGATTCATAACAAAACTCCTTCTCTTTTCTACCGTAAGGTTAGCCGAATTCGAAGGGTTTGTATTGTACAAAATTGATACGGAATGAATTTTTCATAATCTATGGAATCGCTGATTTAATGAAGGGTGCGGAGGAACTAGCCTTTCCTATCAAAAAATTAAAATGCGTATTCCGAAATTTATTTTGAATATGCATAAGACCATGATATTATGTTACGGGGAGAATTACGGAGGAGGGATTTTCAGAGAGATAGGACAGGTTATTCCTGATGATTCTCCGTTTAGGGTTACACTAATTTTTAGTTTGTTAATATGGAGGTAAATTTTAATGTCAAGCAACAACGTTTCAACTGGTTCAACCAGCAGCCTGGATAAGTTTTTTAAACTATCCGAAAATGGAACCACGGTAAAAACTGAAATTATAGCAGGTATTACAACGTTTATCGCTTCTGTCTATATTCTGGCGGTAGTTCCCAGCATGTTAGGCGACGCAGGGATGCCGAAAGACAGTGCCATCGCCGCTGTCATAATCTCAACGACTTTTGCAACCATTCTTATGGGGCTGTACGCTAACTTCCCCGTCGTCGTCGCTCCCGGATTGGGCTTAAGCGCTTTCTTTGCCTACACGGTCTGCGGCGCCATGGGTTTAAGCTGGCAGACCGCTTTGGGTGCTGTATTTCTCTCCGGCATAGTTTTTATTATTCTGACCGTGACGAAGGTAAGACAATTAATTATAGACTGTGTTCCTGAATGCCTTAAAATATCAATTGGCGTCGGCATCGGTCTTTTTATCGCATTTATCGGATTTAAAAATGCTGGTGTTATCGTAGCGGATCAGTCTAACTTTGTTGGCTTGGGAGATCTAAAAACCCCCGGTGTCGTTTTATTTTTAATTGGACTTGCCCTATCGAGTCTGCTTTACGCAAAACAGATAAAGGGAGGTCTCCTCATCGGTATTCTGGCAACTACCGTTATCGGGATGTTTATGGGAATTACAAAAGTACCTGCCGGCATAGGCGATTTTTTCAATATTATTCCTCCTGTCCCTGCAGAAACCTTCGGAAAGTTGGATATTAAAGGCGTATTCAGTTATGGATTGTTTGCAGTAATATTTTCCATTACAATCGTAGATTTGTTTGACAATATCGGAACTTTGATCGGCGTGTCCAGAAAAGCCAAATTGGTAGGCAAAGACGGAAAGATAAAAAATCTCGATAAAGCCTTGATCTGCGATTCTATCGCCGCCACAGCCGGATCTGTTTTAGGCACGTCTACGGTCACTACTTATATTGAAAGTGCAACCGGTGTTTCTGAGGGCGGCAGAACAGGTCTTACCGCCGTAACCACCGGAATTCTTTATTTGCTTACATTGTTCTTTGCACCATTTTTCTTATTAATCCCGACACAGGCAACCGCTCCCGTTTTAGTTATTGTTGGGATATTGATGTTGGGTGAAGTGGTAAGTATCAAATTTGACGATTTTACAGAAGCTCTGCCAGCATTCCTGACGATCATCCTGATGCCTCTGACCTTTAGTATCGCCCAAGGCATCGCTTTCGGCTTTGTCGGCTATACCGTTATAAAGCTCATCACCGGCAGGGGGAAAGAAGTTCATCCGGTTATGTATGTCCTTGCAGTGTGCTTTATCATACATTTCATGGTTTAACGGGGACGTATCAGGGTCACTTATTCCAAAGAAAAGAAAATCAAAAGAAAATCAAAGTAGGAAACCCACTGTTCCCCCGGCTCAGTTGGTAATTCCACATAACGCTGTGATCATCGCTACTCTCTTCGCAAAAAGCACCTGAATAGCGATGATCAAATTACAGCCGCGAACCACAAAAACAGAGTCTCAGAATCTACTGAAATGAAAATAATGGTTCTAATCATTAAGCTGCCCCAAATAGGAGCCTGGAGTCACACCGTACATTTTCTTAAACTCCCTGATCAGATGCGCCTGATCATAGAACTTCAATTCCTCACAAATATCAAAAACGTCAACCCCTTCTTTTAATAACCGTTTCGCTTCAGCAACCCGATACTGAAGATGATATGCCGCAGGAGTGGCAACGTAGATTTTCTTAAAATTCCTGATGATTGAAAATTTATTCAATCCTGACAGCTGCTCAAGTTCTTCCAACGAAACTGCTTCCCTGACATGCTCAATCAGATAATCGTGAATCGTCCTGATTTTTTCATCAGTACCTTCCGCGGTCGTATCTGTGTTGTCTATTTCAGCAAACGCAAGCAGAAGCTCAATCAGAATCGTCTCCAGCACATTTGCATTCTGTTCAGAAAGCATCTGTTCAATGAATCCCTTCAGTTTTTCAATCTCATCGGACTGCAGCTTCCTGGCCTGATGAAACCGCACCACATCGCCATAGTAGTCAGGATCAATAAAAAACATGATATACGACCAATGCTTAATATCATTGGGAGCGCACCTGTGGGTCATCAGAGGAGGAATCAATACTCCGTCTCCTGCCTGATATCGGATGGTCCTGTCATTCAGCGTTAATTCCGTTGATCCTTCTAAAATATACCCTAAGGACAGTTCGTTATGGACATGATGCTTGTAAATATGCGGATCATTTCTGCACAGCTTAATTTCAACACCTTCAATAATGCTCCGGCTGAATTCCATGGTACCATCCGCTGTAATCCTGTTTATAAATTCCTCTTGTGCTCGTTCCATGATACACACCGATCCTTTCATTCTATTTCCATCATGATGTCACTGCAGGTAAGGATTAGCTCCGGCATTCCTTCCCCCCAAAAAAGTATGTGAACCTCATAGCCGTTTTCTATGCGGTATAACTCGCAGTAAAGCCAGCTGCTGCCGGTAATATTCGGTTCCTGCTTTATGATGTCAGCGTTTTGAAATGTAACTTTATTGCATTCTGTAAAGCTCCCCCGGGCATCCATGCGAATCACGAACTGATCCCAACGATTCTCAAATTCACTGCTGCCGCTGATACAGTGTCTCACTGAATGCGCCAGCCTCTCTGTGCACTCTCATTCCATAATGGAGACCCGTCCTCTGACAGATCTCATACCAATCTTTTGTAAGATACTTCATAAACATTCCCTCCGGTCCGTTCTCTATCAGTCCTACAGCTCCAGCCACGTTTGATACAGTTGTAGACTGCAGTGCGCTTTTCTGCAATGTTTTTTATCTAATCGAGGCATAGCCGTAGCTATGGTGAGTGGCGCCAACACAGTCATACGGAAATTTAACCGGCGGCAATGTAACTAATTAGGTGTTGCAGAGTACTAGTTTTAGCTTAACATTTTTGATATTTGAAAGCAAAACAGATTACAACCGTTGGAATAATTTTGGATATCAAACTAAGAGTAAAAAATCAAAAGGCGCTTGACACATTACTTATTATTCCCTATAATTACTTTAAACGAATCAATAAGGAGTGGTTTTTACAATGAAAGATTATTATACAGTGGATCAGATCTCAGAAATGCTGGATATCCATCCCAAGACAATCCAGCGGTATATCAGAGAAGGAAAGCTGCGTGCGACGAAAATCGGCAAGGGCTGGCGGGTAACCGGGCATGATTTGAGCATTTTTATGCAGAGCAACAGCGATCATACCTCTGAAGAGAGCAAACAAGGGAATCGTAAAGTCATCGCCTCATCCGTTATTGATGTTGCCGTATATGGAAAAGAAGATGCGATCCGCATCATGAATACGCTGACTGCCGTGTCCAACGCAAAGCCACCGGAATATGGGCAGTCTTCCATTCAATCACAATATATCGAACGGGAAAACATGGTTCGGATCACATTGTGGGGCGATATTGGATTTATGGCGGTGATGCTGGATACGGTAGCCTCTTTAACACAAGAGGATCGGGGTATTGCGAATTAACAAAGAAGGATTGCATAACAAATGACAGGATCAAAGGAATCCTAACAATCTAAATTTGAAAGGAGTAAGTTAATATGAAAAGAAGTGTATATAAAACAACAGAAGGTCGTGACAAAATTCGGGGCTACTATAACAAAGTATTGAGCCACTTTCCCTTTGAACAGCGCTATGTGGAAACCAGCTATGGACAGACCTTCCTGCTGACAACCGGAGAGGAATCGAACCCGCCGATTATCCTGCTCCACGGCTCTTGCAGCAACAGTGCATTCTGGTTTCCTGAGCTTTCTGCACTTTCTGAAAATTACAGGGTTTTCGCCGTAGATATTATCGGTGAAGCCGGGAACAGCGAAGAATACAGACCGGATTTGCGCGCAGATGACTTTTCGCTCTGGCTAAAGGAAGTTCTGGAGGCAATTGGTCTTAAGAAGGCAGCCATTGCTGGAAATTCCCTGGGAGGTTGGCTCGCCATCAAGTTTGCTGCTGCATTTCCCGAGAAAGTATCGCAGCTGATTTTGATCGCATCTGCCGGACTGTCTGAGATCCGCCTGCAGTTCCTTCAAAGTGCGGAGCAATCACGTCAGTCAGACGACACTCTGGAGGTCGATACTGATATTTTAGGAGAGCAGAATATTCCAAAGGAAGCTCTGGACTTCTTGAACCTTATCGTAGAAAACTATGAGCCGATACAGGAACTTCCCGTTCATTCAGACGATGCGTTGTACAGGCTGACCATGCCTGTGCTCTATGTCGGCGGAGAAAATGACTGGATCATCGACTCACAAGCGTCCGCCCAAAGGCTCACGCGCCTGGTACCATCAGCAGAATTGCTTCTGCTTCCGAACCTCGGTCATATGATTACAAATAATCAGAAATATATCATTCCATTTCTGGAAAAGTATTGATTTCGATAAGAGAATTAATTTCAACAAGTGCTGAATTTTACTGCAGCACCAGTGTTGCTGCCGGTGCGGCTCTCCATACTTGGAGAAACCCACTACGGTAAATGGTTGAGATAATGGGACAAGAGGGAATCTGAACAGCACTTTTACGATCTTTCTTCACTGCTGTTTTTCTGATCTCTGTTTTTGTTCTGCACATATTCATCCATCGCATCTGCGACAAGCTTCGAATAAGCCGCTGCTTCAACCACTGTTTTGGCACCGAATACGATGTCCCCTGCAGCATAGATTCCCGGACGTGTCGTCTCGCCCTTCTGGTCTGTTACCAGCAGGCCTCTTTGCGTCACGTCAAGTCCGGTCGTTGTAGAAACGATACGATTCCGTGGTCCCTGACTGACGGAAATAATGGTGCTGTCCGCGCGGTAAAGCTTCTGCGTGCCCTCTACAAACACAGCTGCGCCGGTTTCATCTCGTTCGATGTCCTGCAGGATCACACCTTCATCCGTGAATTCAACAGGAGCCTTATTATATTCAAATTTGACGCCGTCTATCTGGGCATACTCAAGCTCCCTTTTACTAGCCGCCGCCTTGTTTCCTCTTGCAAAAACAGTTACCTGCCGCGCCCCTTCCCGGAGTGCCGTTCTGGCAACATCCATCGCCGCGTTCCCAGCCCCGATAACAGCAACAGTATCGCCAAGATGATATACATCGGGGTTTGATAGGTAGTTGATGGCATAATGCACATTTCCCAGCGTCTCACCTTTGATTCCCAGCGTATTTGGTTTCCAGATGCCGGTACCGATAAAGATAGCATCATAGCCATCCCGGATCATTTCATCCACACCGATCGCCGTTCCGATCGCTGTATTGGGCCGTATTTTGATCCCCATGTCCACAAGCAGATTTTCATACCGGTCTAGAATGGACTTTGGTAAGCGGAATTCTGGAATGCCATATCGCAAAACACCGCCGATTTTGTCTTTTCCCTCAAAGATTGTGATTTGATAGCCCCGTTGAGCAAGCAATATGGCAATTGTAAGGCCCGCAGGCCCCGATCCTATAATACCGATACGTCCCTTTTTTGAGGAAACAGCAGCGGTCTTTAATTTTGAAAGATAGTTATCCGAAATATAGTGTTCTATGCTGCTGATATGAATGGGCATCCCTTTATGATTGAGCACACAATGACCCTCACACTGTTTTTCATGGTCACAGATCAATGAACAGATGAGAGAAAGCGGATTATTCTCAAAGAGCATTTCACCAGCCTTGTTGATTTCTCCACCAAGGAACGCTTGAATCATTTCAGGAATCGGTGTTTTGATAGGGCATCCCTTTACCTGACATAATGGTTTTTTACAATTTAAGCAGCGTTTTGCTTCATCTACTACATGCAAAGCCATTTCTTACCTCCTTTGCCTTCATACTTTCTCTTTATTGTGAGAAAGCAGGAGCAATACTCCTGCCGAAAAAAACTTATGAACGATTTTCCTATATTATATATAATATCACAGATTGTATCCATTTTAAATACGCGCAATATCGGTTTGCGTCCGACATGGCGCGTATTTCGTTTTCTGTTCTTCCTTTAATTTTCTTTGCTGACTTCCGTCTGGATCAGGCAATTCCCATACTTTTAAGTTCTCTTCTATGATTTGTGATAGCGGGAGGAATCAGTTCAGAAAGTATATGTTCATAAGGAATCCGGCTGCTAAATATACAGCAAATGCAATGAAGCAATACGGAATAATCTCAGAATGGCTATTTATGCTTTATTATAACTCAGACTTTAACATTCCTATAGATGTAATGAAAATGATGATCAACAGGATCGGGCTGATATACTTCACGGAGAAGTACCAGATGTTTTTCAGTCCAAATTTAATTCTACCGTGATTTGTTACTTCATCCATGACGACCTTCTTGCTCCAGGTAAAACCAAGGATTAAGGAGCCTGCCAGACCGATGATCGGGAGTGCGATATTGGAGGTCACATAGTCATACAGATCAAAGAAGTTATATCCGAACACCTTAATGTCACTCCATGGTCCAAAGCTGAGGAGTGTGGGAATACCGATGAGCATGATCAAAAAACCTACCCCTACCGCAGCTTTTACTCTGCTGATATGATACTTTTCAATAACGTAGGATACCGGAACCTCCAGCAGGCTGATGGCTGACGGCAGCGCAGCAAAGATCAAAAGCAAGTAGAAACCGATTGCAGCTGCGATGCCAAACGGAAGATGGGCAAATACGTTGGGCAATGTAATAAAGACAAGTCCGGGGCCAGAGGACGGCGCCAGACCAAAGGCAAACACTGCCGGGAAAATAGCAAAACCAGCTAAGACAGATACCAGCGTATCAAAAACAACGGTGATCGTCGCGGCTTTGGGCATATCTTCATCCTTTTTCAGGTAACTTGCATAGGTTACCATAATACCCATTCCAAGGCTCATCGTAAAGAAAACCTGTCCAACAGCATCTACAAAAGTTCTGCTGTTTACCTTTGAAAAGTCAGGCATCAGATACCATTTAATTCCTTCCATTCCACCTGGCAGAAGAGAGCCAAGGATGGAGAGCGCAACCATGATAATAAAAAGCGCCGGCATCAAAATGGAGCAAACTTTTTCAATTCCCTGTGAAATTCCTTTGCAGACAACCAATATAGCAAGTACACCGAACAGCAGGAAAAAGAAACCTGACAAAAGCATATCGCTGGAAGATGCTGCAAACATTTCTGTATATCCTTGCGGGGTCAGATCCGTGAGCTTTCCTGCCAGTGTAAGATATAAGTACATAATCGCCCATCCACCCACAACACAGTAAAAAGATAGGATAATGGAAGGGACAAGCATTGAAAATACACCAACGATTTTATATTTTTTTGAATAGTGCGCATAGGCGTCAACAGCATTCTTACCGCTGTTTCTTCCGATAACAAATTCGGCCACCATAACCGGTATGCCGATAATTATAAGTGCGAGCATATAAATAATCATGTAAGCACCGCCGCCGTTTTCTCCGACAACGTACGGAAATCTCCATATGCTTCCTAAGCCAACAGCTGAGCCTGCTGCCGCCATGATAAATCCCAGCCTGGATTTAAACTGATCTCTGGGCTGCCCAATTTTATCAGAATGTTTCATTTGTTTTTTCCTCCTAGATTAAATACCGTTTCTCATTTTATTTTATATTTATTTCACCGAAAATCATCACCTTCCTTTCGATAGGATTCACCTCAAAAAATAAAATATGAAACCAAATCTGATTTCATATTTTGAAAACCCATGAAAGAGTATACCAAATTTATGTGAAAAGAGAAAGAGCATTTTTTTATCCATTTTTTATTGACTCTGCTTCACCTTTTTTATTATTTGTTTTCCTGCTGTTCTCAAAATTAGCTGCTGTGAATTGGAAATTCTACAACATCCTATCCTTAATCATATATTACATTTTTTCCTTCCTCACTTAACTTTTTTAGAGAAGTAAGCATTTGATTTAATACTTCATCAGAATGTCTTTCCCATGAACCCAGTTCAGCGATTATTTTCAAAGGAAATTTGGAGCGATAAGAACGTGTTGGATTTCCGGGAAACTTTTTATCTGTTAAGTTTGGGTCATTTTCAAATTCCCCCAAAGGTTCTATAATGTAAATTCTTTCTTTTGCGTTAGATCTCGCTAATTCAGCACCCCATTTAGCAGCCTCTAAAGTTCCGGTAAAGTAAATATAGTTTGATTTTTTATCCTGATAATTTGAAAGATATTGTGGTTCTAATAAATCTCCAAGCTTTAGTTCTGCTTTCGTACCATGAAAAAAAGGACCATTATCTAAAACATCTCTTTTGTCATTCATGCTGACACACTCCTTTTTCTTTTATAACTTTAGCATTTCCGTATCGTGCAAAATAAGTCAAGCTGAAGCCCTTATTTTTGTTCTGTCTGAATTCGATTACTGCATTATATCACTTAAAAATCATGACTTATAGTCTGCTTTTTTATTTTTATTTATGGTATAATTAAGATGAAAGAAGTATCAATAAGGAGAACCTTATCTCCAGAAAGAAAGCTCATCATGTTCCAAAAGAAATCATGATGAGCTTTCTCAGTTTATACTGTTTGAAATTTTCTATTGCAATACAAAGCTAAATTTTATTTTGTCAATCGATAAATAGCTTCCGCATAAATCGTGCCCGCTTTGATCATCTGTGAAATTTGAACTTTTTCATCTTTCTGATGCTCCAGTTCGGGGTCGCCGGGGAACAAAGCGCCGAAGGCCATGCAGTTTGGAATTGCTCTGGCAAAGGTTGCCCCTCCGATGACAGAAGGTTTGGTCTCCATATCACCGCTGATTTCACGGTACGTTTCTATCAGCGTCTTTACCACAGGATTGCAGGATTCCTGGTAGATTGACCGAATGTGATCAAAGACCTCCAGCTTGAATCCGCTTTCTCTGATCGCCGCTTCCAATCCCTCGCAAACCGCTTCCTGTGACGCAGTAACAGGATAACGGATGTCAACGGTTATCCTTGTTTCAGCTGAATTGAATACGATGCCACCCACATTAAAGGTCAATGCTCCAGACAGTTCATCCTCCATATTGCATCCGATTCTGCTTCCGTCCAAATGAAAACCAATCTTATCATGATAGAAATTCATGAGGTGATTTGCATCCTCGTTGGCAAAACGAATGTCCCGAATTAGATCCAGCGCCATGGAAATTGCGTTTTCCCCTCTTTCCGGAACAGCAGCATGCGCAGGTTCGCCTTTCACCGATACGGTCAGTCTCACCTCGTCAGAAATCATCTTTATTTCATATCCCTTTTGCTTTGCTTCCATATTGATTTTCTGACAAACTTCATTGAGCTCAGTTTCCGTGCCTGTGATTACCATATCCGCATGACCTGCAACAACATTGGGAGCTGTTCCACCTTCAACAGATTCTAGGACAAGCCGCTCTGTTCCGGTTAAGGAGGTCCCTTCCGTACAATCCTTTACAAGATCAAGCTGCAGCAAACCTTTCTCACACTGTACCAGAGGAAAGTCTGCATCGGGGACAATACCAAAATCCGGTGCTTTTTCATGCTGAAGATAATATCTCATTCCGTCCCAGCAGGCTTCTTCATCCAGACCCAATATCAGCCGAACAGTCTTTTTCGGTTGAAATCCCAAATCTTTCAGCACCTTCATCGCGTAAAGCCCTGCCATAGTCGGGCCTTTATCATCCTGAGCTCCGCGTCCGACAATCCAGTCGCCCTCTATCGTTCCTCCAAATGGATCGTAGGTCCATTCGTCTCCCTCCGGAACCACATCAATATGACCGACGACTGCCATGATGCCATCTTCGCTGCCTGGAAAATCAATATGCCCGCCGTAGTGATCGACGTTCTTTACTTCAAAACCCATTGATTTACCAAGATCAAGCATATAGGAAAATGCTCTTTGAACCTCTTTCCCGAAAGGATACGCTCCGTCAGCTTCCGTTGCCACACTTGGAATCCGGATTAAGCCCTGCAAATCAGAAATAAATCGCTCCCGGTTTTTTTCGAATTCTTTTTTGATATCCATATACTCTCCCCTTAAATATCAGCCAATTCAATCTTGCTTAAGATGAAGGACTTCGCAGGCCTATCACTCTAGTTTCCTACACAAGTTTACTGTTCGAGTTTCCTGCGCAGTCCCACACTGATTCATTTTATCCCAACGAAGCCTGAAGCAGCAGCATTACAACACCGAGGATGGTCAGCAGTCCAAGAAGCGGCATCAGGAAGCGCACATATTTTACATATGGAACCTTAACCATTTCACAGGTAATCAGCGCAAGACTGCAAGGCGATACTGCCGTTATAATCCCCAGTCCATAAATGTATGCAGAGATCACCAGTTCTCTGGGAAGTCCTACCGCATCAGCAAGAGGCGCCATAATCGGAATGGTCAATACTGCAAGGGCAGAAGACGAATTGATAAAAAAGCCTAGGATCATGAAGATAAACATCAGTATTACAAGGAAGAAATAGGGATTCATATCGCCCACACCACTGATCAATCCTTGCAGGATAGTATCCTGAATTCTTCCGCTCTCCAGCAGAAGGTTAACGCTTCTGGAGAATCCGATGATCATACCTACCCCTACGAGGGCAGAAGCTCCGCTGATAAATTCTTCAAAGAAAACCTTCTCAGGCAATCCCAAAATAATGCCGATGATCACGCCACCAACGATAAAGACCGCGGTCATCTCACCGAACCACCATTCCAGATTGATAACACCGTAGATCATGACCGCAAAACATGCAAGGAAAACAATCAGTGCAATGGAGTATTGCGGTTTCAAGGGCTGTGCTTCCTGCTTCTGCTGGAAGGCCGCCTCGATTTTAAAGCGCTCATCGTATACAATTGATTTTGTGGGGTCTTTTCTCACCTTATTTGCATAACGGATGATATAGATAACGACGATGACGAGGGCTGCAACCAGACCCAGCATTCTCCAGTAGATGCCGGAAGTAAAGTCCACTCCGGCGGTGTTGGACGCGATTACCGCGGAGAAAGGATTTACCGTTGAAAACATGCAGCCGATGGTAGAACCCATATAAATGGAGGTAACGCAGACCAGCGCATCGTATTTTGCGGCTAGAAATACCGGAACAAGCACCGGATAAAGTGCCATTGTCTCTTCCGCCATACCAAACGTCGTTCCACCCAAAGAAATCAGGAAGGTCATTGCTACGATGAGAATATATTCTTTCCCTTGCGTTGCTCTGCTCAGGGCTCCGATTCCAGCGGTAAACGCACCGGAATAATTTAATATCCCCAGACAACCTCCTAAAATCAGCACAAAGAACATGATGTCGATGGTTTCGTAGATCCCGTTGACGATGGACATAATCACATCCACGAAGTTCTGATGCTGAGGATCTACCTTTTCATAGCTTCCCGGAATGGCGATGGGTTTCCAGATGGTTCCGTCCACCAGTTTGTCCAAATCCGTTTTGATTCCATACTGATCAAGCGTTTCCTGCGTAGCAGGGACTTCACTTTCTTCACCGCTTGGAGCCGTGATCGTGAATGCCTCAGTCTCACCATTGTAGATCAGCGTTGAATACGCTCCTGCCGGTATTATGTAGGTTAACACGGCAGCAATCATTAATAAAATAAAAGTAATTAACCATGCCGAAGGAAAAGAAAGACCGTGTTTTTTCTTTTCTACCAATTCTTCTGTCATTTTTGCCTCCTTATAAATCATTTATTTATAAAATCCTCAAAGGATTTTATATCATTGGTTTTGTTTGTAAGATGTGCAATCAATCGGTCTCCATATCCCTCATTTATACAAAATTGGGAATTTCTTAGACCGAAGACAAATTCACGTTATTCTTCCATGTTTTTAAACTTTTTTAAGAGATATTTATTTTACCACTTCCTTTCCCAATAAGCGATACCCTGCAAAAAAATTTTCACCCTTTGTCCAAAGGATTGATAATTTCTATATGGGCCTCCTTTTCAACATGCATTAAACGGCTTCAAACAGCTGTCTCAGCGCTGTACACCAGCCTGCCCCCAAAGTAGGTTTTTCTCACCTTGATAAACTCGATTTCAGTGGGATTTATAGTAAAGGGATCAGCACTGATCTCAATAAAATCAGCCGCTTTTCCCGGTTCCAAGCTTCCGGTTAAATTCTCCTGAAATATGGAATAAGCTGCATTTGCGGTAAATGCTTTGATCATATCTCCCACAGAAGTACGTTCCTCTTTATTCAGCAAATACGTCGGTTCTTCTATATCTGCGATATCCTTGATGCCAAAGGCTGCAGCATTGCAAAGATTTCTTGTAACACCAGCCTCAATGGCGTAAAAAGGATTGGGATCCGGTGTTACCGGATAGTCTGAGGAGGCGGTTACAACGATTCCTTCTGCGATTAAACTTTGAAGGGGGTATTCTCGTTCCGCACGATCTCCAAGCAGAGGTTTTTCAATTTGATGATACAGGACAGGTGATTTAAGATGCCAGTAGGTCTGTACATTAGCGATGATATGATGTTTCTTCATCCGTTTGACATCAGTAGGTGAAACCAACTGCAAATGAGTAAATACTGTTCTGTAATCGCCTTCCGCAAGTTGTTGCTTGGCTTGCTCCAGCGCATTCAGAGCCCGGTTGACAGCACCGTCGCCAATAGCGTGGCAATGAATCTGAAACCCTGCTTCCATGCACTTTCGAAATGCATCCGCAAGCTTTCCCTCCTCCCAGAGGAAGATGCCTTTGTAATCTTCATCCTTTCCCGATGCGCTTTCATAGGGCATGAGAAGGTAGGCATCAAGACCTTCGATGGAACCGTCAAGAAAAAATTTCGCTGTTGTAAAACGGATCTGTCCTGAATTATGCTTGACTCGTTCTTCCTCCATGATCTCAATTTGTACATCAACATCACCGTTAGGATCCATATCTCTGCCGCCTTGTACCCTGAGGAAAAGTTCACCTCTTTTCTCCAAGGCCTCAAAGAGAGGAAAATGTGTTGTTCTCGGTCTGACGGTTCCGGGAGGCCGCAGCGAAAACACAGAAGTGTATCCATAAGCCAGCATTTGATTTTGAAACCATTTTGCAGCCAGATAATTTTGCTCTTCGCTGAAACTCTGATATGGCACGAGGGTTCTGGCCTCTCCTCTGACAATTCCCCAAAGGGACTGATCCTTTGGGTCGAGTGGGATTTCTCCGCCCTGGGGGCATTCTGTCTTCTGGGTAATGCCATAGGTATCAAAAGCGGCAGAGTTCATCCAGAGATAATTTCCTCCAAAGTCAGCGATGATAATCGGTTTGTCCGAGGAGATTCTGTCTAGATGCTCTTTTCTCGGCCCTACAGTCATCTCAACTCCTTCAAAATATCCTGAATTGACACCTCGCCCATAATAGATTTCGTCCTGCGGATGCTCATTGACGTGGTTTCGGATCAAGTCCAGCGTCTCGTCCTTTGAAAGCGCCTGATAGAGGTTTACGTTGAATAGCATATCGTATGCAAGCCCCGGGGCATGAACATGGGTATCCGAAAGCCCTGGCAGTACAATTCCGTTATTCAGGTCTTTCAAGACAGTATGCCCCTCCTGAGAGTAATCGTCCATCAAAATACTCTCATTTTCCTTCTCTGAAAGCGCAAGTATCGTTCCATTTTTTACCGCCATTGCTGAAAAAACATGGGAAGATGAGTCCATCGAATAGATCTTGCCATTATAAAATATTGTGTCTGCTTTGATCCCCATAATATCTCCTTCATGGTTGATGCTAATTTCCAATTGTCCTTCCTAATTTAATAGCAAATTTTATACCAAGTCATCGATCAGCGAAATATTTGACTGGTTTTTCAAAGTCTGATATGATTTGCGTATCAATCTGATTTATTTGCCAGATAAAGTGGAAGGCCATTGGTCTTTCGCTAATTCCCGCTTTGTTATAGAGGTGCTCCATGTTGAAAGAAGAAATTCCGTTTGGGATTCGCGTATCCAATATTGCGAAATCAATCCGGGAGAAGCTCTCGGGTGAAGTTGATATGATTCGCATCCGGGAAGACCGGCACTATATTTATGAGCTTCAGAGTGACTGGCTCAAATCTTTGCTTTATCAAACGGCTTGTTCAGAGGAGCTGATCTCTCAGATCTATTTCCAGTTTACCCCTGAAGCGACGCCGCAGCTTGGTTCTGACGAACTTGGGGCAGGCGTATGTATTGAAAATGTAGGTAAATGGGAGATCTGCGAACACAATATGTCTTATATCAGAGACTTTACCCAGGAAAACTCTTTCCTGAAATGGTGGTACTTTGAATCCATACGTGTAAAAGAAGGCGGGTTTACCCGGGCATATTATGATCCCTATCTGCTCAAAGAAGTGATCACTTACAGCGTTCCTGTTTACAGCGCACGAAAGGATACGAAAGACCTCCTCATGGGTGTTCTGGGCATCGATTTCGATTACAGCGATTTTAAATTGGAAATGAATCGGAAACTTGTTGAAACCATCAAAGGAGAAATTGAATCCGTAAAAAAAGATTTTGCGCTGGTTGGTGAAAAAGAAGCCCTTGCCAATCAGTATATCAATGTCAATACATTTGAAATTATCAGCCAGGATAATATTATCCATGAGCTTGTTACAAAAAGCGTTGAAATGGAACGAGTCATGGCTCTTGCGGTGAAAGCAGCCCAAAGTGACGCGAATGTTCTGCTGCAAGGCGAAACCGGCGTGGGCAAGGATTTTTGGGCTAATTTTATCCATGCCAGATCAAGCTTCTCCCGTGGTCGTTTGGTCAATGTCAACTGCTGTGCTCTGCCTGAGAGCCTTGCAGAATCTGAATTTTTCGGATATGGAAAAGGAGCCTTTACCGGCGCCAAGGGTGACGGCAAGGCCGGATATTTTGAGGCCGCTAACGGCGGAACCATCCTGCTCAATGAAATCGGAGATCTTCCAATGCACATGCAGGCAAAACTTTTAAATGTTATTCAGGAAAAGGCTGTGATTCGTGTGGGCGAGACAATACCAAGGAAGATCAATTTTAGACTGATTGCAGCAACAAACAAAGACCTAGGCAAGCTGATCAGTGAAGGTAAATTCAGGGAAGATCTGTTTTACCGTCTCAACGTGGTTCCCATTGAGATTCCTCCGCTGCGCAATCGGAAGGATGATATATTTTCCTTGATCCATTTCTTCCTGGCCCGATACACCGAAAAATATCAAGAGAATAAGCGAATCTCAATCGAGCTTTTAACAACGCTGGTCAATTACAGTTGGCCGGGAAATATACGGGAGCTAGAAAATCTAATGGAGCGACTTTTTGTTACCTCCGGAAGTTCCGTTCTGGGAGTGGAGGATTTGCCTGATAATGTTCTCACCCATATTGCAAAACAAACTCAAAAGGAAGATGATTCAACTGAAAAGGGAGTCGGTTCCATCGCAAAGGCAGTCGCTTACACCGAAAATGAAGCGGCATCCTTTCAGAAACAACCCACACTAAAGGAACTCCTTGAAGCAGAAGAAAGGCGAATCATTTTAGAAAAATATAATGATCTGAGAAGTTCTTATAAAATTGCAAAAGAATTGGGTATAAGCCAATCTCAGGCTTATCAGAAGATCAAAAAATACACTTCAAATAATTAGCATTCATTTTAAATAAGTAGAAATCAACTTATCCAATTTATTTTTTACTCAAACAGATTAGTCTGAAATAGAAACACAAACAAAAGTAGAAACAGAAAAAGGAAGAGGGTGAATCTCAATTCGGCCCATCTTCCTTTTATTTTTTTATATGATTTTATATAGTCATTTTATAAAGCTAATGTCCATTCCCCCTCCTCAGCCTCTGCATCATAGTAATAGCGGTAAGTTGCATCCTTGACAAGTCCTTCTCCATAGATATCTTTGATTTTGGTCGAAATCGTTACAGTGTCACCAGTCTCAAACAAATCCGTATCCAGATCAATCATGATTTCCCTTGGATAGTCAGGATCAAGCCAGAAGGAGTTTGCATTATCTAGCTTTTTCACTTTACCTGTACTGTCTTTTACAACAATATACTGGGACTTGAAATCCGATGAGGACGATGGGTTGATGAAATAGTTGTCATCCGCTGCATCGGTATAACCAATGGCAATTTCATTGCTAAATTCTATGAAAGTTCTGTAGCGTTTGCTTGACGGATATACCGAGGATATCTTTAGCGGTACTGACCATTTCGTTCCGCTGTTCCAAAAGACACGTTCCGAGTTAACTGCTTCCCCATAAATATCCATTACCTTATCCGTCAGCTGAATAGTGTCTCCGGCTTCGAAGCTGCCTGATGCCAGCGCGATGTGCAGTACATTGCCTGAAATGGCAAAGGAACTGCCTGTTGACAGTGCTTTACTATTGCCTGCGCTATCCTTTACAGTGATGTATTTTGCGGTGCTGCCTCCTGTAAGGTCAACAGGACCGTCTGTAGTGGTTCCAAGGCACAGCGGATTATTGAACAAAATACTTGCATTCCCCGACGTACTGGTGATGGCTTTTACGACAGGCAAATGATGCCCGGGAGCAACATCCAAGATTAAATTAACAATGGTGGTTTTCCGGTATTCCCCCAGTGATTCCTTGATTTCTCCCTCCCCATATGTATCGCTGCAATCATACGCTGTAGTTCCTGCAGTCTTCGTATAAGTAATATCAAAGGTAGGGCCTTCAGCAAAAGTGGTATCCGGTGCTTTCTTCCCTTTTACCGTTACGGACTCTGCTTCGCTGTTTACGAGAGACAGGATGGTTTTGCTGGTCTCATACGGACCGAAAGCATCCACAGTCTTGTAGACTGATTCTGCGGGAGAAACAATTTCTGTTTTTCCGCTCTTTGGCGTAACAACACCCGTATCAAAATTGTAAGTATCTCCCTCAGTCAGATAATGGAGCTTGATCCCTGTCACAGACAGCGGGTTGGATGGACCGCTACCTTCGCTCCAAATCGCATCGCTGGCATCGACGATGAAAACGCCGCCCAGTCCAAACACGGTTCCAATCTGTTCACTGATTCTGATTCCGGTTCCTTCGTCTGGTCCGATTGCAAGCCCTGTTTGGTCTGTATCTCTCAGCGCTACCAGCAGTCTGCCCAAACGGCCTCTGATATCAAAATGGGAATCCATTAAAGCATCCTTGCCTGCAGCAGGCTGGATGACACCGATGCTTTTATAATAGAGACTGTTTCCTTTCATGGTTGCTACCGGCTCTTGATCCGTTTCTCCATCGTAGACTTCAAAGTCTACAAGTTCCGTTTGATTCCAATACATGGGCGGGTAGGAATAATTAGCGCCGTCTGTATAGGAATAGCCGGACATCACCGCAGAACCAGCGCTGGACCCGGCAACAGTTCCGCCTCTTTCAAGAACATTCTGGATGGCCTGACCCACCTTTGAGAGAGTGCCGTCATCATTCAAAAGCGTTCTCGTGTGCCTGAGCTGCGCACCTCCGAAGAAGAATGCGATGTGGCAGCTTTCCACCAAGTCCGCAAAGTACTGCTCATTGGCAACACTTTTATAATTGTCCAGCGCCAGTGGGATGTAAACCGGCACCAGTCCGTGACTTTCAAAGTTTTCCTTATCTCCGTTGTTGTAAAAATCGTCGTACAGCAGGTCTTCTGTCTCCTGCCAGGATGCTGAGAAATCAGCAAGGCGTGGTTTGATTCCAGGTGTGTTTTGCTTCATATTATCAATATAAGCCTGAACGAAGGTCGATGATTCAGGATCTACCGAAGTGGCTCCTCCTGCCGGTACAGCAGCTCCCTTCCCCGGACCGTCCCCGATGGAAGTTAATGCCGCAGGACCTCGTTCCGGATGGATCATCAGATCTGCCTTGGTAATGACAATATCTTTCTTTGCATCCTTAGGAATGGAAGCTACGTAGATATAGTAAAAGTCGTACTTTTCATTTTGATCAAACATATGCCCGTTGACCGATGTGAGATCCTCCGGCAAATCGACTGTAATGTCGCTGTCTGTACCGATAGAAAGTGCTCTTCCTTCGCTGACCAGGGCTGCTGCCTCTGTATCATTCAACACCTGATACACATCAGCTACATCGACAGCCCCCATCGTGGAATAAAAAAGAATATTGCTTTTAATTCTTTTTGGGTTTCCAGCTTTAAAATTTACAGTGTAGTCCTCCAGTTCATATCCTGTTCTGCTGACCTCTAAAAGATTCTCTTTATCTTCTTCATCAGAATCGCTATTTCCACTTTTTCCTCCGGAGGATGAGGGTGTTTTCGTTGACGCTGGCGGATTGGTGCCTGTAATTACAGCCGGAGCATTTCCAGAAAGAGCTACGCCTGAAGCATTGGATTCCAGTGTTTTTATCGTTCCTTCATTGTTCACGGATGCAGAGGCATTGAGCGCAGCAGTTACGACAACTCCGCCTTTTGAAACGGTAAGTTTCAAGCCTGAAGCTGCTGCAGCTGAGATGAGCTTTGTTACCGTACCTGCAATATTCAGCTCTGTGTCCGGCACTGAAACCAATAGTGACGTTATTGCTGCTTTTTCCGCTACCTGAAGGAATACCTTACCATCCATGATGATCACGTCTTCGGCTTTAGCATTTCCTACGACTTTAACGCTGATTCTTCCTCCGGCAGTTTTGCTGATGATGACCTTACCAAGGCTGGAATTGCCCGTTACAACGATGGAGTTGGGACCGCCGCCTCTGATGATAGTGTTTCCTTTTACAGCCACTCCATCTAAGCTTACCTCTCCCTCACCAATTCCGTCGGCAAGGATCAAATCCCCTGCAATGGTCAGGTTTTTCAGTGTTACTCCCGGTGCATTCACGACGACCGTACCATTTTCTACATTGGTAACAGTTCCTGATGCTGTGATGTACTGCTTGACGATATTGTCCATAATCTTAGCAAATTCGGCTCTGGTAATGTTTGCTTTCGGGGCTAATTTTCCGTTTGAGCCGGCGACATACCCCTTGGCTGCCAGGCCAGAAACTTCAGGAATTGCCCAGTTTGAAACGTCTCCTGCATCTGAATAGGATCGTAATTCGGAAGCCTTTTTCGTTTCAATTTTAAAGGCTCTTGCAAGCGCTACAAAAGCTTCTTCTCTTGTAATCAGCGCCTCAGGTCTCATTTTTCCGCCGCTGCCCGAGAAGGTTCCCATGGCTGCAGCCTTTGCGATTTCCGGTGCATACCATTTACTTGCCGGCACGTCAACGTAACCGGTAAGATCCCCTTTTACCGATGCGCCGAAGGCTCTGTTGATCATAGCTGCCATTTCCCCGCGGGTTAGTTTCCCACCCGCTCTGATTTCTTTTCCCTTGGCTGTATCGTACCCCGAAAGGAGTCCGTTTTTCACCGCATTTTCCAGCGGCTCCGCAGCCCAGTTTGAAGGCATATCAATAAAGCCTTGCGTTTGTGTGCCATTGCTTTCTGGCGTCTGTGCGTCATTGCCTCCTGTTTCTGCAAAGGAAACACTAACGGAACTGATTACCATAGCGAGTACAAGCGTAAACGCTATGATTCTTCTTTTCGTTTTCTTCATACTTTCCATCCTTCCTTCTTTGAGTTGGTTCAAGATTAGCCCTATAAAAGTTCAATGCACCTTCTTTGCACTTTGATGAGCAATTTTTATGCCATATTTTGAAAAGATTGAATTTTTAGATAAAATTCAATCCTCATAAGGTTGCTGCCATGATTATTTTCTGCATAATAAAAAAGTGCGGGCTTCCTTGCCACGCACTTCATCGATTGGAATAAAAAAGGATTCCGTCCCTATTTTTCAATGTTTTGATCCGACACTGCTCATATGTATTCCACAACGAAATCTGTAAAGAGAATTCCATCCAGGTGATCAATTTCATGACAAAAGCATTTTGCCAAATCACCGGTACCAGTCAGGGTCAGTTCCTCCCCGTTTTCGTTTAAGGCCTGTATCGTTACCTTATCGGGCCTTATTAATTTCCCCCATTTATTCGGAATGCTCAAACACCCCTCAATCACTTCCTGGCTCCCCTCCTGTTGAATGATTCGGGGGTTCACCAGCTTAATCAGCCCTTGCCCCATATCGATCACAACGAGTCTTTTCAAGATTCCTACTTGTGGAGCAGCCAGCCCTCCGCCAATTTCGGTATGATACATCGTTTCAACCATATCCTCTAAAATTTGTCTTATTCTATCGTCCACAACTTCTACGATCTTACTTTTTTTACGCAGAATTTCATCATCCTGCAGCCTTATTTGTCTCAATGCCATTTATACTACACCTCTGCTTTGCTCCGCTCTTGATTTGCGCTGACTCGATTCAAACAAAAAGATTTCCTCGATATTGCTGTGAAATACCGTTGCAATGTCGTAAGCAAGCCAGATGGATGGCTCAAACTTCTCCGTCTCAATGGCGTTAATCGCTTGTCTTGATACCCCAACGAGAGCGCCCAATTGTTCCTGTGTCAGCCCCAAATGTTCCCGAAATTGCTTTATTTTATTTTTCATGGATTGTCTCCTCCTGTAACGTTTACCTTACAGGACCAAGATAACAAATTTTCCACGTCATGTCAAGTCGACCTGACAAATCGCAATAGAGCCCATTGGCCTTATTACTTTTGATTATTTTGGATGCAAGATGAGTAAATCCTACACAAATAATATGTTTTATGTAACAAATATCACCGATTCTTTCCCATCACAATGGTATATTGATCATGAAAGCACCAGAAAAACTGGTCATCGTGTTCCGCTCATGGTGCTGATCAATCAATATTCGCTGAGCATCCGTCAAAAGGAGGAATCGATATGAGTTTTAAAACAGGAAATTGGAACAAAGAGGTGGATACCCGCGGTTTTATCGCAGCAAACTATACACCTTATGACGGCGACAAAGGCTTTCTTGCATCGCCAACAGGGAAAACAGAAGAATTGTGGAAAAAAACACTGGAACTGCTCAAGGAGGAGCGTGATCGGAACGGAGTTTATGACATCGATGAGAACACCATTTCCACCATCACCTCCCATAAGCCTGGATATATAGACAAAGCGCTGGAAGAAATCGTCGGCTTTCAGACAGACGAACCCCTGAAACGAGCAGTGCTGCCGTTCGGCGGTATCAACCTCGTCCACGAACAGCTGGCAGTCTACGGCCGCAAGCTTCCCGATGAAATCGAAAACGTATTTCAATACCGAAAGACCCATAATGATGGAGTCTTCGACGCATATACCGACGAGATGAAAAAGGCACGCCACTGTGCCATCATTACAGGACTTCCCGATGGCTATGGACGAGGCAGAATTATCGGGGATTACAGGCGGATTCCGCTGTACGGCACCACCTTCCTCACCGAGAAGAAAAAGAATGCCAAAGCGTCCTACGTGTTTGACGTGATTGATGAAACCGTGATCAGACAGCGGGAAGAACTGAGCGAACAGATTCGTTCCCTTCAAGAACTTACCGATATGGCTGCTTCCTATGGTTATGATATCTCCCGCCCGGCAAAGGACACCAAGGAAGCGATACAATGGCTCTATTTCGGCTATCTGGCCGCCATCAAGGAACAGAATGGAGCTGCCATGAGCCTCGGCAGAGTCTCTACCTTCCTGGATATCTATGCGGAAGAGGATTTAAAAAGCGGAAAATATACCGAAGCGGAAATCCAGGAACTTGTTGATCATTTCATCATAAAGCTTCGTCTGGTCCGCTTCCTGCGAACCCCTGCTTACAACGAACTGTTCAGCGGTGATCCGGTTTGGATTACTGAGGCAATCGCAGGGATGGGTGAAGACGGGCGGCATATGGTAACGAAGATGAGTTACCGCTTCCTGCATACGCTGACAAACCTCGGCCCTGCGCCGGAGCCAAACCTGACCGTACTTTGGAGCCAGCGTCTTCCCGAGAATTTTAAAAATTACTGTGCGGAGATGTCCATCGCAACCTCTTCAATCCAGTATGAAAGCGATGATATCATGCGTCCGAAGTTCGGTGACGATTATGGCATTGCCTGTTGCGTATCCCCTATGAGAATCGGCAAACAGATGCAGTTCTTCGGCGCTCGTGCGAATCTTGGCAAGGCACTGCTCTATGCCATTAACGGCGGGAAGGATGAGCGGTACGGTATACAGGTTGCACCGGAATTTGCACCAGTCACCTCTGAATACCTGGATTACGAAGAAGTGCAGCGAAAATTTGATACAATGCTGGGCTGGCTGGCGAAATTGTATATCAACACACTGAATGTCATTCATTATATGCATGACAAATATGCTTACGAACGCATTGAAATGGCACTTCATGACGAAGAGGTGCTCAGGACGATGGCAGGGGGCATCGCAGGGCTCAGCGTCGTTGCAGACAGTCTTTCCGCCATCAAACACGCAAAAGTTAAAGCAATCCGAAACGAAGAAGGCCTCGCCGTTGACTTTGAGATCGAAGGAGACTACCCTAAGTTTGGGAATAACGATGCCTCCGTTGATCAGATTGCAATGGATGTGGTCAAAAGCTTCCGAACAAAGCTTGGCGCGCACCCTACCTATCGCGGAGCACAGCATGCCATGTCGGTGCTGACCATCACTTCTAACGTGGTCTACGGCAAAAAGACAGGCGCAACCCCCGACGGACGACCTGCCGGAGAACCCTTCGCACCGGGTGCCAACCCCATGCACGGACGTGATACAAACGGTTGTATCGCAAGTATGAAGAGTGTCGCTAAGCTGCCCTTCGATTACTCTGAGGATGGTATCTCCTACACGTTCAGCGTAGTGCCGGGTGCTCTTGGAAAGGAAGCGGATCAGAAGTCTGAAAATCTGGTTTCCCTGCTGGATGGATATTTTGCCGACAAAGGGCACCACATCAATGTGAATGTCCTGAACAAGGAGGTTTTGCTGGATGCCATGGACCATCCTGAAAATTATCCACAGCTTACCATCCGGGTCAGCGGCTATGCCGTCAACTTTATAAAGCTATCCAGAGAGCAGCAGCTTGATGTACTGCACCGAACATTCCACAATAAGATGTAAGCATATCTGAAATAGTGGAGTGGAACTGGTAAGCCAATATCTCAACAAATAAACGATTGAATTTTTATAGATTGTGTGCTGAAAGGAGGCACGGAGTTATGAGCATAAAAGGATCTCTTCATTCAGTTGAAACATTCGGGACACTTGATGGTCCGGGTATCCGATACGTATTGTTTCTGCAGGGCTGCGCGCTCCGCTGCCTCTACTGCCACAACCCCGACACCTGGAAAATGGGAGCAGGAAAAGAAGTAGACTCTCAGGAGGTTGTGGAAGAAATACTCACTTACAAGAACTTTATTAGAAAGGGCGGCGTTACCCTTTCCGGAGGAGAGCCTCTTCTCCAGCCTGAATTTACACTGGATGTCATTCAGCGCTGCCGTGAGCATGGAATTCATACTGCGGTGGATACTGCCGGTAGCGTATCCCTGCTCAGATCAGCACCTGTTTTGGATGCAGCAGATCTGGTACTGCTTGATATCAAAAGTCTGAAAGATTCCCAATGCATTTCTCTTACAGGAAAAAGTAATTCCAATACGCTTGCCACCTTGGATTATTGTGAACAAATTGGGAAACCGGTCTGGCTGCGTCATGTACTGGTTCCCGGATGGACTTTAGAGATGTCACAGCTTAAAGAACTTGCCGAGTTTCTGAAGCCTTATCAATGCATTCAGAAAGTAGAGCTCCTGCCCTTCCACAAAATGGGAGAATATAAATGGAAAGCGATGAAGCTTCAGTATCAGTTAGAGAATACAAAAGAGCCAACAGATGAGGAATTAACCCAAGCAAAAGAGCTGTTCGCAAAAGCCGGTCTGCCAGTGGTTCTTCCCGAGTCATCCGTGTTACATTCTGCATAATTGGGTATATAATGAATAGTGGCCAGTTCAAGAGTCCTGTCTGAGAAAGTAATAAAGGTGACCGCATGATCAATGGATTGAAAGAAAGTGCACTGTTTCAGGATATGACTCCGGAGGAAATTAACGACTGTATAGCTCTTTCCGGTGCTCAGATTCGCACGTATAAGAAAAATGAAATCATATTCAATGCCCTTGATGTTCCCAAATCAGCTTTCGTTCTGATTGATGGAGACATCCTGATCTACAGAGCGACGTTGTCGGGAAAGCGGGATATTTTCCTGCATATTGAGGACAGAGGAGATGTATTCGGGGAAGTATATCTGTTTATGGAGAGACCGCTTTATGAATACTACGCCGTAACACTTCAGCCAACCACCGTTCTTGAAATACCAAAGGATTACTTTTATTTTACCTGCTCAGAAAATTGTACCCATCACACGATGCTGATTCGAAATATGATGAGGATTCTGGCAAAAAAGGCATTTCATTTTAATCTTAAGTTGCAGATACTCGCAAGCGGTACGCTTCGTCAGAAAATCATCCGTTATCTGATTGAAAATATGGGCCAAAGCCGCGTAGTCACGTTGAGCATGAACAGGGAAATGTTTGCTGACTATCTAAATGTCGCAAGGCCCTCACTTTCCCGTGAACTCCTCAAAATGGAAGATGAAGGCTTGATTCGGAGCAAAGGCCGCCGCATTGAAATTACTGATCTGCAGATGCTGGAAGATCAATTGTAAAACACAAATTAAGTCCTATCACCATAAGAAGGAAACACTTCCTTTTTCTGTAGAAAGACCCCTCTCTGACTTCTGAAGAGAGGGGTTTATAATATTTCGCCCTTTTTTATGTCCCCAGCTAAGGCTTATTCATATTATGATACAAACCTATCAATTAGGTTTATGTAAAATTTAGAAAGTATGAGTAAAATGAGTGATATTGCTTTACAAGTTACGCGCTCTTCAGGAGGCATCGTAGACTCAGGAAGAAACGTTATTTTTAATCAAATAAAATATTTAGACGGCAATGTAAGCTATGATCTGATAACAGGAGTAATCACATTTAATACGACAGGAAGATTTCTTGTCGATTGGTGGGTGAATACCCAGTGCTCTCTATCAAAAAATGGTACTGCATTCTCGCTGATATCCTCCCAAGGAGACCATATCCCGGGAAATTCACCGTTTAAGATTGGAGAAGTGTCAGGAGCCGGTATTATTGAAATCGCTCTGGCACCAGTTACTCTTTCATTAGTAAATATAAGCAACGCAGAACTGTTTTATCCGGTCAATGTTCCACTCTCTGCTTCACTAATCATAATAGAAGATAATTTCTCAGATGTTTGTGGTCCTACCGGAGATACTGGACCTACTGGCGATACTGGGCCTGCCGGAGATACTGGGCATACCGGAGATACTGGGCCTGCCGGTCCTATCGGTCCTGCTGGAGACACAGGTCTCACTGGTGACACCGGACCGATTGGTGATACGGGTCCAACTGGCGACACTGGGCCTGCCGGAGTAATCGGCCCTGCAGGCCCGATTGGTCCTGCAGGTATCATAGGGCCTTCTGGAGATACGGGACCGATCGGGGATACTGGCCCTATCGGGGATACTGGACCTGTCGGTGATACAGGACCGATCGGGGATACAGGACCGATCGGAGATACCGGACCGATCGGAGATACAGGACCTGTCGGGGATACCGGACCGATCGGGGATACAGGACCGATCGGGGATACAGGACCGATCGGGGATACCGGACCGATCGGGGATACGGGACCGATCGGGGATACAGGCCCTATCGGTGATACCGGACCGATCGGGGATACTGGCCCTGTCGGGGATACTGGACCTATCGGGGATACAGGACCTGTCGGGGATACAGGACCGATCGGGGATACTGGCCCTATCGGTGATACCGGACCGATTGGGGATACAGGACCGATTGGGGATACGGGACCGATCGGGGATACAGGACCGATCGGGGATACAGGACCGATCGGTGATACTGGCCCTATCGGTGATACCGGACCGATTGGGGATACTGGACCGATTGGGGATACTGGACCGATCGGGGATACAGGACCGATCGGTGCTACCGGACCGATCGGGGATACTGGCCCTATCGGTGATACCGGACCGATTGGGGATACAGGACCGATCGGTGCTACCGGACCGATCGGGGATACTGGCCCTATCGGTGATACCGGACCGATTGGGGATACTGGACCGATTGGGGATACTGGACCGATCGGGGATACGGGACCTATCGGGGATACGGGACCGATCGGGGATACAGGCCCGATCGGGGATACTGGACCGATCGGTGCTACAGGCCCTATCGGGGATACTGGCCCTATCGGGGATACTGGACCGATCGGTGCTACAGGCCCTATCGGGGATACTGGACCGATTGGGGATACGGGACCGATCGGGGATACTGGCCCTATCGGGGATACTGGACCGATCGGTGCTACAGGCCCTATCGGGGATACTGGCCCTATCGGGGATACTGGACCGATCGGTGCTACAGGCCCTGTCGGTGATACAGGACCGATCGGTGATACTGGCCCTACCGGGTCTGTTGCGGATCTTCTGACTTTAAAATATAATCAAGTTTCTGACAGTATATCAGTATTTCCAGTTACACCGGTGGGATCAACGGTAACCGTAGCATCCGTATCTACCAATGCTGTGATTCATGATTTAGTAAAAATAGACTATTCCGTATCTGTTGATTTAACCACTGCAGCCACCTGGAGCGTAGAATTTCATGTGAGATTATATCGGAACGGTACTGAAATAAACCGAAAAGTAACATTTAGCAACGGTTCACGCAGTGGCTCTCAAACATTTACCGTTGCAGATACCTTTATCGATACAGCTCCATCAACTGGGACCATTTTATATGAAGTAAGAACTGCCTTTGGGATCCCCTCAAACGTTAGTTCAGCGACCGCTTCACATCGGAATATGAACGTGACCGTATACGCACAAGTATGACGGGATTCCGAACATTCAGAGTAAGGGACTGCCGCAAAGCGATTGAAAGACCACTTTTGCGCAGTCTCTTGTTTTAAGTTGACTTAACGGCAACGGCCATCCCCTATGTCAAGGTACCTATCTAGTTCTTTAACATATTCCTTTTTCTTCTCATATTATGACAATATCAACTTTAAAAAGGAGAAAGAAAAATGTCAGGGTTTCATAATTTGACTCCGACAAACGGATTTGATTTTAATAATCTAATCAATGCGAGACAAAATAACTACGCCTGGTCCATGAGCGATTTAGATGGCTATATCTATGTGGGCACCGGCAGAAATATATTAGTTAATATCATACGAGCCATTCAGCCACAAACACATCTGCCGGTACTCATCAATCCAGGCCCCATTGATAATCAGGCTGAAATATGGAGATATAAAAAAGACGGTTCTCTTCCATGGGAAAGAGTTTACAAAGCCCCTTCCGATGCAGGGATAACGGGCTTCCGATTTATGATTCAGTACCGTCCATTCGGTGGAAGTCCCTGTCTTTATGCCGCAACCTTTGGCAGAAGAGCACAGATCCTCAAATCAACAAATGGCGTAAACTGGTTTATCTTACCGGACAATGTGCTGCAGGGCACATCATCCAGATCTATGGCTGTTCAAAATGGTAAGCTTTATGTATCCACCATCGACGAAATCAATCAAAATTCCGCCCCTCTATTATATAGTAGTGAAGATCCGGAATTTTATCCATGGGAAAGCCTTATCAATGTTGATGCACCCGGTTTCGACCCTGCAAGGAATCCAACCAGCCCAATTAGCAATATGGCGGTATTTAACAACCGAATCTATGTAGGTGTTAGCAATTCAGAGGGCGCTCAGGTTTGGAGAACCAATGGTCCTGAGCCTAGACAGAACGAATGGACACTAATCGTAGACAGAGGTTTTGGAGATCCTGCAAATGTTTACACCCTCAGCATGGGTGTTTTCAGGGACTATCTCTATGTTGGAGGCACAAAGGAATTACCGCTATCCTGGGCGATTCCCAGAGGCTGCGATGTGATTAGAATTGATACGAATGATGAATGGCAACTGATTGTTGGGGGAAATCCATTCCTCCCATCAGAAGCAGATAGCGCATCCGGTCTTGGCTCAGGATTTAACAATCCCTTCAATGTGTACGCATGGCAGATACAGGAATTCGACGACAAATTGCTCATCAGCACCTTTGATGATTCCAGCAATATGCAGGTAATCCTGGATACTCTTTTGGCAAATCGAGCTGCATTATATCAGCTCATCGGTGTAGAAGTAACCACTCTCTTGATTGAAATCTATAAGAGTGTCGTTGAGATTCTAAGATTTATCAGGTACCCCATCGGATTTGATTTGTATGTTTCCGAAGACGGAGTACATTTTAATTCCATCTTCTTAAACGGGCTTTTTAATCCAAATAACTACGGTGGAAGAATCCTCTTTGTCGACAGCTGCGAAAAGTTATATCTGGGAACAGCAAACCCATTCCAGGGTTGTGAAGTATGGAAAACGAACAATATTGATGATTACCGCTTCAGTCCATGTACAGAAGCTCACTACAGAAAATTACAGGAAGTTCGTGAAATATTAACAAAAAATAATGAGATCATCGGTCAAAACATGCCTGCAATTCTTCAGTATGTAGCGGAAGAGCATTACCATAAATTTATCTAGTGCTTAATGGAGACGCGTTCCACTATATCTACATGCAGGAATGCGCAAGTACTATATGTAACAGAAAATACTCGGCAAAATGAAAAGCAACCCTGAATAAAATCGGGGTTGCTTTATCATTCATTTAATGAGGCTAGCACACTGGCATTCCATTCAAAGATATGGTAAACTATGCTATAATCTGGAGCATTGATAAAACAAAGTTGAGGTATATCTGAAGCTTTCAAAATACAGAAGGAACACTTGATTGATACAGGAGGTTACGATATGTATGAACTAATCAAAATCTGTGACAAAAGCTATTATATCAATAGTCCTGCGAAAATTGGACTTTACTTGAATGGGAACGATGAAGTATATCTGGTGGACAGCGGCAACGACAAGGATGCAGGAAGAAAAATCCGTCAGCATCTGGAAAAAAACAATTGGCGCTTAAAAGCAATTCTGAACACCCATTCCAATGCCGATCACATCGGCGGCAACAAATATCTGCAAAGTCAAACCGGATGCAAAATATATGCACCGGGAATTGACTGCGATTTTACCCGTCACCCCCTTCTCGAACCATCCTTTTTATATGGCGGCTTTCCTCCCAAAGACTTACGGCATAAATTTCTTATGGCTCAAGAAAGTGACGCAGAGTATCTTACTGCTGAAGCCCTGCCCGAAGGGATGACCATCCTCCCCCTTCCGGGTCATTTTTTTGATATGGTCGGTTTTCGGGATGCAAATGATGTGGTCTATCTGGCAGACTCTTTGTCCAGCAAAGAAACACTGGACAAATATCAGATCACTTTTATATATGATATCGCTGCCTATCTGAACACCCTTGAAAACGTGAAGGGGCTTGATGCTGCGCTATATGTTCCAGCGCATGCAGAAACCACAGACAACATTGCACCCCTTGCTCAGATCAACATCGATAAGGTAAATGAGATCGCTGAAAAGATTCTTTTGTTTTGTAAAGAACCGCTCTGTTTTGAACATATTTTACAGAAGTTGTTTCAGTCTTATGATCTGACCATGAATTTTGATCAGTATGTCCTTGTGGGAAGTACCGTTCGTTCATATCTTTCATGGCTGAAAGATACAGGAAAAGTGTGTATCAATTTTGAAAATGCCCTGCCTCTTTGGTGCTCCATATAAAGGAAAGTTGGTAAAAAAATGAGAATAATCTACAAGAAATTTGGAATTTTTAAAAGCTCCCATCACGACCGGGACTTTAATCTGTTTTTGCTTGCTGCACTGTTTGCTGGAATCGGGGCAGGCATTAATGCATCTATATTCAACAACTATTTGAACGATATTTTCAACCTGTCTGAGGAAATCAGAGGTCTTCTGGAGGTACCGAGAGAAGCCCCTGGCTTTTTTATTTTGTTAATTTTGGCGACGTTAAGTTTTTTAGGCGATGTTAGAATTGCAATGCTGGGAATGGCTGCTGCGGGGCTGGGGATGCTGGGGCTGGGTCTCCTGTCACCGACGTTTGCACTGATGATCATCTGGATGATGATGTACAGCCTCGGTACACACATGATTATGCCTGTGACGCCATCCATCGGCATGACACTGTCCAAGCAGGAATCATTCGGTTCAAGGCTCGGAACAGTCAGTGCCTTCGGTCTAATTGGCAGCATTGTCGCTTATGTCTTTATATTTTTAGGCTTTCACTACATGCAGATGTCTTATCAAACGGCATTCATTACCGGTACCGTATTTTACGTATTCGCTGCTTTTTCAATTGGATTCATGAAGAAAAGCGAGCCGGAGGTACGTAAAGCAAAGTTTGTTTTTAGAAAACGATATACGCTTTTTTATGTGCTGTCTGTTATCAGCGGTGCCAGAAATCAAATTTTTATGACCTTTGCCCCCTGGGTATTGATTAAGGTGTTTGACGTAAAGCCTCAGATGTTTGCGATCCTGGGAATGGTGGTTGCCCTTGTCAGTATCGGCACAAGAAAGATGATTGGCAAATTGATCGACAGCAAAGGCGAGCGTTTCGTCCTGACGGCAGAAGCCTTCCTTCTGTTTGTCATCTGCCTCGGCTATGCATTTTCAGATATGCTTTTTACAGCAAAAGTTGCAGTAGTGATCATTGCCGCCTGCTATGTTATCGACAATTCCATGTCTGCGGTGGAAATGGCACGATCCACCTATGTAAGGAAAATTGCAGTAGATGTTGCTGATGTAACGCCGACTCTGTCCACCGGCGTCAGCCTGCAACATATTGCCTCCATGGTTATTCCGGTTTTCGGAGGCCTCCTGTGGGCTGCTGCAGGATATGAAGCCGTATTTATTGCTGCAGCAGTCATTGCTTTCCTGAACTTTATTCTTTCCCGTAAAATTGTGATTACCTAATAGAATTATCAGTATTTTAAAGCCTGCTCTCTTCATAGAGCAGGCTTTTTTGTATCATTCCCACGGAAAAAATAATCCCGAAGATCAAATTGCTTCTTCAATCTCTGCAAGCTTTAATCTGGTTGAAACCGCATTTACTGCAAAGGCATGAATTGCTTCGTTTACGGTGGTGCAGCACTCTGGGATGATCGTCACACTGTATTGTTCAGCACTTTTTGAAATAGCGGTGTGAGTGACACAGTTCTGTGTCATCATCCCGCATAGAATGAGTTCCTTCACCCCCAGACCATCCAATACTTCGCTTAGGTTTGTTTGGTAAAATCCATCCGCATGGTGCTTAATCACAATCGGACTGCCTGGTGCAGCATCTAATACCTCCGATTTGATCGCCGCCCCTTCTGTTCCTTCATTGAAGAATGGTGCTATGCCCTTCTTGGTGTCGGCAATATGCTGAATATGAATCACGGGAATCCCCGCATGGTTTGCACGATCAATTGCAGTCAATACCCGTTCCAGTGTTCTATCAGTATTCCATAGCGGAAACTTGCCACCTGGGAAATAGTCGTTTTGCAGGTCAATTACCAAAAGCGCCTTGCTCATATAGCATTCCTCCATTTCAATTTTTAATATCGTTTATCATGATCTCTATCCGGAAAACGTTGATCCTTAACGGTTAGTTTTACAATAACACTTCTGATTTGCTTTGAAAATTACCCACTTTTTCGTGTGTATGCTCCGTTTAATAAAAATTTCAATACCCATCATTTATTACAATGAAAAGCCATGGACTCCTTAAGAGATATCCGTGGCTCTTTTCTCATCGAGGTATTCACGGCCTAATTCCTGCATGATCTCTAATGCTTTTATAATGGTTCTCCCCCGATCCTCAGTAAGAAAGTATTCAACCTTTAGTGGATAGCCATCGTGCTGTATTTTATCGACCAAACCAAACTCCCGTAATTCATGGAGCTGTTCCAGCAGCATTTTCTGACTGATTCCTTTGATATCCTTTTCCAGCTGGGAAAGAGAAGCTCTTCCACGATACTTCAATTGCCATAGAATAACTGTTTTCCACTTTCCTTTCAGGATATCATGGGTAATCTCCAAAGGACAGGTGTACTCTTTTCTAACTTTCATATTGGGAACCTCCAAATCTACACTCTGGGTTTTTTATTCATCATTTGGCTGCTTAACGTTATAGTCATTATACCTAATTTTACTACGTTTTTATCATACAATTCTTTTTAATCAAATGATCCCGCAAATAAAATCCCCCCGTCCGGTGTAATTACTTTTGCACCAAACGGGGGTCATTGAAATGAAGAGGCTTTAAGAATGTGAATTTTCTCTATTCTACAATTCTGAGTGCCACATAGGCTAGGTCGGAAATATCGATCTTTCCGTCGCGATTTACATCAGCTGCTTTTGCACGATCCCAGTCTGGGCTGTCGGAAGTTTTACCGTAATAGTACGCTACGATGGCAAGGTCAACAACATCGATCTTTTCGTCATCATTAAGGTCCGCGGAGGCTTCTTCTTTTATGACTGCGTCCTTGAAGGAACTAACTGCCGTATTCAGTGCATTAACCGCATTGTCAATCGCTGTCTGAGTAGCAAAGCTGTCATTCAGCACCAGCTCAGCGGCATCAATGGCTGCCTTCAGTGCATCTTTGGCCGCCTGCGGATATTGACCCGGCCGGTCTCCCACAACCGCTGCTTCATACAGAGCTTTGGCACTGTCGATAGCCGCTGACAATAATGATTTATCAACTGTCTCTGAACTACCGACGCTGATTGTCTTGCTGGTAAATCCTGCTGCAATGGTATCCCCGTCTTTGGTGCCTAATTCCGCCCTCATTACCTCTATTTTGCCCGACGTATTCTGAACCCCGCTCTTTACCTTAAAGGTCGTCTGTAATAAAGGCATTCGGTCCGATGTGACTCCTTTTAACGTAGATGCTATGATGGATACGTATCCATCATCGGATTCTACATCCACAATAAGAATATCACTGTTTTCGGCTTCAGTGTTTACATATTCGAACACATTTTGATCATACTTCAGATCAATGAATTCTGCATATACATCCTGTCTCACATGGTACAGACTGACACCGAGCGAAAATGTCTCGTCAGGAAGAACGCGGTCAACCCCGGAAAGAACCACAGTAGGTCCAAAAGGTACCAGTTCCAAGATGGCAGCTGCAAGATCAGAAGCAGCCGCATCAACCGCTTCCTGGGAAGCATTCGGATCTTCAT
Organism: Clostridiales bacterium; assembly: GCA_015243575.1. Taxonomy (NCBI): domain Bacteria; kingdom Bacillati; phylum Bacillota; class Clostridia; order Peptostreptococcales; family Anaerovoracaceae; genus Anoxybacterium; species Anoxybacterium hadale. Next base: position 106,299 of record CP042469.1, on the reverse strand, counting down.
TAACCAAAACAGCTGTGATGAGTACTTGCTGCAGAGCTGCCCATGATTCTGGGGTATACGCGTTCTCACTGAGCGCCTGCGCTTCCGTAATCTTTGCCCTCAATTCTGCCTTATTCACTTCTTGGGTCGGAGATCCGGGCATATACCGGAAGGCATCAATCAGTACCCGGGTTCCCGGATAAACAGTGCTCGCCGGATTCTTCAATCCCGCCGCAGCAACTTTAATCGTATGCTCACCGTAAGGCAAACCTTCTCTGCTGAAATTAATAAATTGATTTACATCACAGGGCGCTATAAAAGGATCGACTGTTGATACCTTGATTCCGTCAAGGTAGACTTCTGCAATGCCGCAGTCATAATTGCTTTCACCGATCCATTGAATCCCGGTGCCTGTAAATGTAAATTCTGCATAGGCCGGTTCGGAAGACGAATAGCGGTTATCCTCCGGAGGAGTCACGCTCATTCCGGTTCCCTGATAATACTTACTGCTATTGTTTGTTTCCCAATCTTCCCCACTGCCTGCACTTTCATATTTGATGAGAGCATCATTGTCATCCACTGTTATCAAATTTTCATTTGTTATTTGAATGATCTGTTCCCCTGTTTTCCCCGATGCACCATTTTGTTCAGCCACTACCTTAAACGTTCCATAGCTTTCAGATGAGGCAGTGAGAATTGCAGTTTGCGCACCGGTTTGTGTTATGGTAGCCAAACTGGTTGCAGAACCGTCCAAATCAGTTACAGACCAAGTCACCGATTTCCCCTGTGAAATTCCGGACACTGCCATTTTCATGGAGGTTCCCTTTTCGATCTGTGTTGCATTGCCATTGGCGCCGTACACCGAAATTTCATTTTCTCCAGCATAAGCATTGAGCCCGGACGAGGATAGGATGACCAGTATTATACTTAACATAATTGAGAGTTTCTTTCTAAGCCGACTCATATTAAAATCCCCCTTTATCATCGCAGTTTCTATTATTGATTCAAGATTCGATGCATGATTACTGCAGTCTCCGCTCTCGTAGCTGTACCCTCAGGGTTAATTGCTCCGTTATTTCCTGTTACGATCCCAGCCTTAACAAGCTGGGCTGCAGCATTTACTGCATAAGGCGCAACCTTGGAGGAGTCGTTAAATCCGCTGAGATCCGTTGCTGAATCATCCAATTTCTTACCTGTGATTTTCATTGCTCTTGCAATGATCACCATCATATCCTGTCTCGATATCTTTTCTTTGGGCAGAAACAGGTTGTCTCCCTTGCCCATGGCAATTCCCAGTTTTTTTGCTGTTCCTACCGCCTGATAATAATATGCTGTGGAGGGAACATCGCTGAAATTGCTGTCGATTGCGTTATCAAGCTTCATTGCCCTCATCAACATACACATAAAATCAGCTCTTGTGATGTTCAGTCCCGGGCTATAGGTAGTCTCTGAAGTTCCATTGATTATTCCTTTGGATGCAAGGACTTCAATCTGGGTTTTCGCCCAATTGTATCCGGTCAGGTCGGTGAAGGTCTTGATTCCGTCACCATAGACCACTGCAGTTAGTTTGGGGTCCAGTGCCTTCACAGACGTCAGTTTGATTGCAGCATCACCCTCTGCTTTTGCTTTAAAAGCGATGGTACATAACGGAATACTACCGTTTTCACCTGTCTTTTTACCTATCTTGGTAAATGCCACTGTAATTTTGTTATTTTCTGCCTTGGCAGGCATTAAAAAGCCGTCTAACTTCGATTCAGCCTTATCCAGCTCAACAATTGCCGGATCAAAAGTCAGAATTGCTTCATAGGCATAAAGATCTTTTAAATTATTTCCGTTGATAATAATTTCAATCTTTTGCCCCGCTGTAACATGCTCTGGGTTTTGTGCCAGGGTGAAGCTGGTGCCTGTATCAGCAAAAGCCGTACCGGATACGCAAGTTAATACCATTAGTACAATCAATAATCTTGTAATCATAAACCACTGCTTTTTCATTTGTTTCTCCTTACCGGGAAATCCGGGACAGGAAACAAGGTTTCCCATCCCACATCCCTATCAGTTTTAATTAAACGCGCATTCGGAGCGCTACAAAGGCTAAATCTTCAATGTCTACCTTACCGTCGTTGTTGATATCTGCAATCTTCGCGGCTTCCCAATTTTCGTCGCCGATTATTGCGCCGTAATAGTATGCAATGATTGCAAGGTCTCCCACATCAATACCAGTGGAATGGTTGATATCTCCTGTTCTATCTGTGATTACCGAAGCCTCAAAGACTGCTTTTGCTGCAAGCAGTGCGCTAGTGGCGTGATCAATATCTTCCTGGCTTGCATTAATATTTGAAAATACTGAATTGGCTGCAGCAATTGAAAGCTGGAAGGTAATCTTGTCGGCTAATCTGTAGCAACCATTTTGTGTTCCAACAACAGCGCTGTCATACAGTGATTGGGCTGCATCGATTGCCTCTTTCAATGCTCTCTTGTCTGTGCCTGGATCTGGAATCACCGAACCGTCAAAAATGGCTTTTGCTTCTGTAAGTGCTGATACAGCCGTATTGACATCAGCCTGTGTGGCATCGGGATTCGTATTCACTGCACTTGCTTCGTTGATTGCTTCAAGGAATGCAGCTTTTGCAGAAGCAGGATATTGACCGGGAGCAGTTCCTACTACAGCATTGTCATATGCTGCCTGAGCCGCATCAATTGCTGCAATCAGTCCGCTCTTGTCTACGGTTTGAGCAGTTCCCACCGCAATTGTTTTACTGGCTAATGTTGGTTGTATCACCGCTCCTTCCGGCATGATACCGAGCTTTGCACTCGTAATGGAAATGGAGCTTGATACATCGGCAACCCCATCCTTTACTTTGAAGCCCACACCCAGAAGAGGCGCGTTATCACCTTTTACTCCTCCGATATTTGCTGCCACGATCCGCAAAGTCCCTGAGACAGATGGATCCTTTACAAGAACGCTTTTATTCGGGTCTGCACCGGTTACGGTATCATATACAAATACTTCAGGGTCAAAGTTCATTGTGAGTTCTTCCGCATAAACATCCTGTGAGATATTATAAAGTCCAACTCCTACCGTAAAGGTCGATCCGGGCTGTACGCTGCTGCTTCCGTCCAGGCTCAGTCTGCATGCACTGTTAAGTGCACCGATCGTGCTGTTGAGATTTGCAAGAGCTTCCTTAACCGCATTGACACCATTGATATCGTAGATTCTCTTGTTCACGAGAGGCTCCGCAATAGCCTTAGCCTCCTGATAAGCAGCCCATAGCTGAGCAGGATAGTTGCCTGCCATATTGTCAGTCGGACCTGTCTGAAGAGCATTCTTCAGTTTATCTCGGTTAGGCGCACCGATGAAGGCAAAATAGGACATCTTCTCAGGATTGCCTGTCACACCCCCCCACAGGTGAGCGCCCTTGTAGCTGTTGAAGGTACTGCGGTCGCTTGAACCGTCCCATTGCATGACCACGAACTTATCCTTATACTCGATTAGGAGGTCCATGAGATCTGCCGTGTAATCAGCCTGCTCGCGTTGGATATCCTCACGCATAGCAATTTCAAGGGCCTTGTCTCTGGTCCATCCATCCTGATTCATGCGGCCCCAGCCATCTCTTCTGATTGCCGGGCCATTTCTGACATCATAGGTATTGGTCTCCGTGCTATCCCCTGTAGGTTCAGCAGGCTTGGAGGGATCCCAATCAGGATTGGGCATAAAATCACTGCGAATATCCGCCTCGGTAATCGATATCTCGTCAGCCACTGTCAAGCCAAGCTCTATTTGCTGCCGAAGTAAATCGATGGACGGATATGCCGTAGCCAGGCGGCCCTGCATACCATAACCGTCAATGTTGCCGGCCTCGTATATAGGCTTGAGCATTTTAATGGTCTGACTCATTTTGGGTTCGTAGGGCTTATTGCTGTCCTGGAAGTCGTTATAATACAGTGTCCAGTCCGCACCATATAGATTGGAGTACTTACGAGCAGATTCAAAGGCCTTGCGAATGTACACAGATTCCTCATACAGCCGCTGGTCTTCCTCCCCAGGATCGTTTAAATCTGTCCTACGAAAGATATTGCCCCATTGGCCGCTTTGAGTGAGGGGATCATCCATGTTGCGCACCTGACCGGTGTAGTCATCGAGACCTTCATTGACCACATCCCAGGAGTAGATGATGTCATTATAAGGAGCATACCGCTCCATCATCTTCTGAATATAATTATCCAAACGCGCAAGCATGGTTTCAGGGCTAGCCCAGTTGGCGGTTGTAGTATTGCCGCTGTAGTTAAAACCGTCGCAGAAAAAGTACATGGGCTGCTGGCCGCCATGCCACACCAAGACATGGGCACGGATCTTCTTCTTATCCCGCTCGGAAACAGTTGCGTTATACGCTCTGATTTCATTCAGCAATCGGATACTATTTGGGTTGGCACTCAGCACCACATTGCGGTTGGCTTCCTCGATTAACTGCGCCTTCTCCGCATCGCTCAGGCTGGTGTCAGCATTGATTTCAGCAACACGCCTATTGTATTCATTCTGGGAGGGGGTATTATTACCGGTAGCAGTGCCGCCAATCTGGGCATCCAGCTTCAGGTCGTTAGCAAAGCTGGAGTAGCGGTAGTGGTACTTGGAATGGGTAGTATTCCAGTTGCCAAAGGTACCGATGATGAAGTAGTCTTCATACTCTTGCCACAAGGATGGCAGACTATAGTCATACGCCGAAACACTTGCGGGAAAGCAAAGACTTCCAAACAGGCTCAGGCAGAGGCTGATGATAAGCATCAACACTGTCTTACGTTTGCGTTTTATCATTCCTTATCCTCCTTAATAACCAGAAGTGATACCAATCGTTGCCGGGGAGCCCGGGAAAGGAAACCTAAGTTTCCAATCCCAATCCCCTGATTATTTTGATCAATCGAGCATTCTTAACGCTACGAAGGCCAAATCTTCAATGTCTACCTTACCGTCATTATTGATATCTGCAATCTTCGCTGATGCCCAGTTTTCGTCGCCGAGTTTTGCACCATAGTAGTATGCAATAATTGCAAGGTCTCCTACATCAATTGTTGCAGAATTGTTGAGATCTCCTGTTGTTGCCGTGATTACGGAAGCCTCAAAAGCAGCTTTGGCTGATTTCAGCGTACTGGTGGCATTGTCAATAGCTTCTTGGCTTGCGCCCGAATTATCAAATACTTCTTTAGCTGCGGCAATGGCCAGCTGGAAGACGTTTTTATCAGCCTGCCTGTAATTGCCGTCCGCTGTACCAACTACAGCTCTGTCATACAGGGCCTGAGCATCATCTATTGCAGCTTTCAGTTCCGTCTTGTCTGTGTCGGGCTGTGGAATTACGGAGCCATCGAAAATGGTTCTTGCAGCCGCTAGTGCTTCTACTTCACGATTGACTTCCGCCTGTGTCGCATCAGGATTTGCATAGACCAGATTCGCAGCATTGATTGCCGTCAGGAAGGCTTCTTTTGCGGCAGCAGGATACTGACCGGGATCATTTCCGACTGCTGCGTTGTCATATGCTTCCTGCGCTGCATTGATCGCTGCAATCAATGCGCTCTTGTCTACGGTTTGTGCGGCCTCGACGGTAATGGTCTTGCTGGCTAGCAGCGGCTGAACCACCGTTCCCTCCGGCATGATACCAAGCTTCGCTTTTGTAATAGAGATGCTGCTTGTAACATCTTTCACACCTGCTTTTACCTTGAAGCCCACATTTATCAGGGACTCGACATCTGCTTTTACTCCGCCGATATTTGCGGCGACGATCCTCAAAGTTCCTGTAGCAGACGGTTCTTTTGTGAGGATACTGATGTTCGGGTTCTCACTGGTAACCGTATCATATTCAAATACTTCCGGATCAAAGCTTAACGAGATGTCCTCTGCATATACATCTTGTGATATGTTATTAAGTCCTATTCCTACTACAAAGCTTGATTGGGGCTGAACGCGGTCACTTCCCGTGAGGCTCGTTGCCGCAGCTCTGTGTACCAGAGCACCGATCGCCGCCTGCAGGTTCGTAGCTGCTGTATTCACATCAGTCTGTGAAGCTGCCGGATCATCTTTTTTCGCAATCGCATCATTCAATGCAGTCTGCAGATTTGCCCATGTCTCTATTGTATAATGGAGCTCATTCAGTGCCTTCGCTTGATCAATCAATGAGGTCAAAGCTTCCTTATCCGCTGGAAGCGGAACAAATATATTCGCGCTGCTGTGGAAGTAATCAAACTTCACATCCAGATCGGTATTGGTCCCCGAACCGTTGATCGCAATCAATCCTGCCTGAACATTTTTAAAATTAAGGGTATAACTTGTTCCGAGCTGAGTAAAATTGGTTCCGTTTGTGGAGTAGTAAGTCGTGTATACATTGCCGCTCTTAACCATTCTCAGCCAGAGTGTATTGTCACTGCCCACGACACTTCCGTTCACATTGCTTGAGGTTGCCGATCCGCCTACCTCCCTGCAGACCTGAATAATGGTATTGGTTGAGCTGGTTGATTCCCAATCCAGCTTGATATAATTATCCATATCCTGGTAGGCGATAATGCCTCCCTGCTGGTAAGCCGCATGCGGTCTTACTGAGCATTGAAGCTTGGTTTCTATGGTCCAGTCTCCCGGCGCATTCTGAAGCAGAATGTTCTTTGCATCTGTGGATCCCGAACCGTAAATATCTCCTGCTCTCGGGCTGATTGTCATGTATCCTGGGTTTGAAGTAAGGCTCCATGTTGATGGATCTTCATTTACCCAATGCCAGAGTGAAGTATTTAATGCAGCTTTGCTGAATTCATCGCTGGAAGACGCACTATTGCTGAAGTTCACCGTATAGACCAGCTGCGCGCTCCCTGTCCCAACCGTTATGACCGCCTTTCCAGGAACAGTATCCGCCTGAACAGTGGAAATCGGCGCATTAAGATCATTCGGCACCGCAACAGTCACAGGGCTAACACCCTCAGGAACGTATACGTTATAGGTATAGATACCCGAAGTGAATCCGCTGACAGTAACTCCGTTTACCTTGAGACTTTTCAGGGAAGAATCCACATTGAAGTTGATGGTATATGTTGTTTTTACGCTTGCCTGTGAAACATCGATTATCGCCTGCCCCGGCACTCCATCAACCTGGCTGATGTTAACCAAGACGCCAGGATCGCTTGAGGTTGCCGTAACCTCCGGCTTCGACCCATAGGGAACAACCAGATTGTAAGTAAAAGTATTCGGGCTGAATCCGCTGACATCAATACCATCTACTTTTAGACTGCTTAATGTTGTGTCAACGTTAAAGTTGATTGTATAGGTATTATGCTTCGAGTCATCACTTGAAGTGACGTTAATCGTAGCCTTGCCGGGAAGCCCCTCCGCCTGCACTATTGCAATCTTTGCGGCAGGATCTGCAGCCGTTGCCGTAACCTCAGGAAGTACGCCCACAGGGATCGCTGCATTATAAACGCGTGTTCCTGGAGCAAAACCAGTTAATGACGTACCATTCACCTTGATATCACTCAAGGATACAGAGAGATCTGTCAACTCCTCTACCGCTGCAGTCAATGCACTTGCAGCATTTTTCACATTATTTACAGCATTTAAATCATAGATCCTTACGTTTAAGATATCACTGGCTGCTTGCTTTGCTGCCGTATATCTGCTCCAGCTGTCAGGTGTATAAATATCCATTGAAGAATCATCAGGAAGATTTTGCAGCTGTTTTTTCAATTCAAATCGTGCCACACTGCCGATCATGGCATAATAGGACATTTTTGCAGTATAGTCTGTATTTCCTGCATTGTCACCTGCCATGAAGATATGGGCGCCCTTGTTTGAATTAAAGGTTTGGGAATCAGTCAAACCGTCGAAGGCATACATCGCAAGTTTGCCGCCATTGCCCTTACTGTTCTCCAGAAGGAAGTCAAACTGATCTGCCTGCCAGTCTGCCTGTTCTTTCATAATTGCTGTGTTATTTCCCATTGCAGCGGTCCAGCCGTTTCGAACCAGTGCCACATGTGCATTGGGTGTATTTTGCCATTTGGTATAAGTCCATTCCGGATTTTTTGTTCCATCCGGCAGGTAATACGGCAATACATCTCTGCTGTAATTAGGATTGGCCACAAGGTCGGAACGCGTGTCTGACTCTGTGGTTTGGAACTCGTCGCATACTGCGGAGAACCGATTGTACATATCCTTAAAGACATCCAGATCCAGTGAAGTGGCATTCCTGTTTTGCATACCCACAACAAAGGTGACACCGTCCTTCTTCATCTGCTCGTAGATGGGCTCAAGCATTTTGATGGTGGCACTGAGCTTAGGTTCATAGTCTTTGTCTGCATCGAAGAAGTCATTGTAGACAAGAGTCAACCCTAAGTTGTACTGGTTGTTATACTTTGCTGCTGATTTAAATGCCTGACGTACCCAAACTGCTTCCTCATATAGTCTGGCATCTTTGTCGGTAATATCAGGTCTTTTAAAGATACGGCCCCAGCGGCCTTCCTGATAGTCATTCTCATTGCGGATAAATCCAGAGAAGTCATCAATTGATTCATTGACTACATCCCATGAATACAGTACGTCTTTATAAGGTTCAAACCTTTCAAACACCAGCTTAATATACGAATCAATCCGATCCAGCATTACTTCCTTGCTTGCCCATCCATTGGAGTTTGAAAAACCTACACGGAAAAATGCCTCTGGCTGTTGACCAAGGTTATGCCAAAACAGTGTATGGGCTTTTACCTTGACCTGATCTTCGGGTCCACGGGTTTTGTTTAAATCCTGGACCTGTTTTAAGAAGGACAGCTGTGAACTGGTTGAACCAAGAACAAGAGTAGTATTGGCGGCGTAAAGTCGCGCGCTCTCAGCTTCATCAATAACACCGTCAGCGTTTACTTCATTATAAACAGTAGTGTAATTTGAAGCTGCGGTGCTCAGATTGAGCAAATTAGACGGTTTGAATTCATTGGACGGGCTCCAGCTGTTGTAATGATGCTGAAGCATGTTTCTTTGATCCGCATTGCTCCCAAAGAAGCTGCTCATCCCCTGAAAGGAACCAAACATGAAATACTTATTGAACGTCTGATAAAGAGATGGGAGCTCCGGCTGGTATGTTGCAAAAACAGGTTGGATCATCATGGTCATCATCATTGCAACGACCAAGAATATTGAAATTACTTTTTTAACCATTCATTTGCACCTCTTCCATTTGTTTAATAATCACATCTTTATTTATTTGAGGCAGGGCCAAACAGCCCTGCCTCAATGCTGTTATGTGGATTAATCGCGCATTCTTAATGCTACAAAGGCTAAGTCTTCAATGTCTACCTTGCCATCGTTATTGATATCTGCAATCTTCGCTGCTGCCCAGTTTGCGTCGCCTAATTTTGCGCCGTAGTAGTATGCTATGATTGCAAGGTCTCCTACATCAATGGATGCATTATTGTTGAGATCGCCTGTTGTTTCTGTGATCACAGAGGCCTCAAAGGCTGCTTTGGCTGCCTTCAATGCACTGGTTGCATTGTCAACCTCCTGCTGCGTTGCACTTAAGTTTTCAAAGACTGTCTTCGCAGCGGCTATGGCCAGCTGGAAGACGTTCTTGTCTGCCTGCCTGTAACAGCCGTTATCTGTACCTACGACAGCTCTGTCATACAGTGCCTGAGCATCATCGATTGCAGTTTTAAGTTCTGTTTTAACAGTTCCAGGCTGTGGAACGACGGAACCATCAAAGATGACTTTCGCTGCTGCCAGTGCTTCTACTTCACGATTAACTTCCGCCTGTGTGGCATCTGGATTCGCGTACACCAGATTTGCTGCGTTGATTGCCGTCAGGAATGCTTCTCTCGCCGGTGCAGGATACTGTCCCGGATCATTTCCTTCTACTGAGTTGTCGTATGCTGCCTGGGCTGCATTGATCGCTGAGATCAGTTCGCTCTTGTCTACTCCAGGCTGCGGTATAACGGAATTTTCAAAGATGCCTGTTGCTGTTGTCAGTGCAGCTGCAGCTGCATCGACGGCAGCTTGCGTAGCTTCGGGATTCGCATTGACTGCTGTTGCTTCGTTGATTGCTTCAAGGAACGCAGCTTTTGCTGCTGCAGGATACTCGCCAGGATCATTTCCTTCCACTGCGTTGTCATATGCTCTCTGAGCTGCTTGAAGCGCTGCAATCAGTTCGCTTCTGTCAACGGTTTGGGTTGTTCCCACTGTGATGGTTTTACTGGCCAGTAACGGTGTTACCACTGAGCCCTCAGGCATTACGCCAAGCTTTGCTTTTGTAATGGAGATGTTGCTGGAAACACCTTTGACCCCATCCTTCACCTTGAATCTCACATTCAATAAGGAATCTGTATCTCCTTTGACTCCCCCGATATTCGCCGCAATGATCCTCAATGTCCCTGAATTGGAAGGTCCTTTCACCAGCACACTGACATTGGGGTTGTCACTGGTGGCTGTATCATATTCAAACACATCAGGGTCAAAGCTTAAAGTGAAGTCTTCGGCATATACGTCTTTGGATACATTGTATATTCCAAGTCCTACCGTAAAGCTCGATTCGGGCTCTACGCTGCTGCTGCCTGTCATAGACATCTTTGGCAGTGCTGACTTGACCGTTACGGGAATCGGCTGTGAAACTGCAGACCTTGTACCGTCAGAAATAGTAACCGTTAGCGTCGCACTCTTGTTTGCAACTGCATCCGGGTTTATCTTTCCATCATTCGAGATCACATCCGGATTGCTGGATTCCACAGACATTGTGTAACCATGAGGAAGCTTACTAAACACGATGTCGGAAGATGTGGCCGCCGGAATGCCTGCTGCTACATAATCTTTTACGTTATCAACTGCATCCTGCAGCATTTCAGGATACGTCATCTGCCGAACGCCATTGAGGTTGGTAATCGACATGTATTCGAAGTAGGTGTTCATCTGATTGCCGGTGCTGTTCTGTGTGGCAAACATGCCGATCTTAGGATCTTTAAAGTTGACTCCGGTGATCGGATTTCCAAGTTTGGTATAATTTTGTCCGTCCTGAGAGAACGCAAGCGAGTATGTGGTTCCTTCTTTGATGATTCTGTAGTAAATGGTGACAGTACCGTCGGCACTAGCCACGGCGTTGCCTCCACTGACTCCGCCCATCACACCGTTGTTCTCCCATCCAGGTTGAATGGTCAGGGTACTCTGCTGGCAGTTGAGTCTAATGTAGTTATTATCGTCCTGCCATACCAGAAGCATTGCCTGTTGATAGTTGACAGTCGGTACGTTGGGATAGAATACCTTCGCAACTACTTCCCAGTTGCCCATGGCTGGCTGTACAACAACATTTTCCCACCCTGTGCCATTTGTGTAGATATCGTTGCGCTGTGTCGGAAGCCTTAAGCCCAGTCCTTTGTCTACGGAGTAGGTCGCTTTATTCTCATTGAGAACCGTCCAGTTGGAACCGAGGGTTCCGTCTGCAAAGTAATCCGATACAGGATTTGAATTGAAGCTTACCGTATAAGTTGCGCTGGCAGCCAGTGTGGATACCGTAACAGATGCCGTGCCTTTTGGAGTGTTTATCTGATTATAAGTGATTGTGTAGGAAGGATCTGCAGTGGCCTCAAGGACCGGTGCCGCAGTGGCGCTTTCTGACACTTCAACATTATAAACAAATGTATTCGGATCAAATCCGGCTACCTGTGCGCCGTTGACACTCAAAGAGGTCAACCTCGGAAGCAAAGCTGCTGCATCGAAAATGTAAAGTTTCTCATAAGTGGCTGAAATGGATGCCGCATCCGTATCTCCGCCGTTAGCATACAGTCCAATCTGCGGGAACGCATAGTTTGCGATAATGTTTGTTCCGAATGTCGTCCAGGTGGTACCATTGAGTGAATATACGAAGGTGTATGTGTCACCCTGCTTTATAATCTGGAAGTACACGCTGGTCTGAGAATCTGAGGTTGCTGAATTGGATTGTGTCTGCACTCCGTTTACCACGTTGTAAACGCGAATCGCGTTGCCGCCTGAGGAAGGCCTTTCATACACAAACCGGATATAGTTCTGTGCGTTATCGTATATAATCAGTCCTGCCTGCTGGTTGTTTGCGGTTGGGGTTGCTGATAATTTCACCTGTGTCTGAGCAACCCAGTCCCCGAGTCCGGGAACCCTGAACACATTTTTGGGTTGTTTATCAATATTGGAGAATGCGCCTCTTTCGGTGGTTATGGTTAAACCAGACTCATTAAAGACAGCATTATCGTTTCTATTCATGAAGGACCAGCCCTTGGCCACTGCCGCAGCCTCACCCTCCATGAAGTCGGTGGTTACTGGTTTGGAACCGACGCCTACCCGGTAGGTTATTGTTGCGTTGGTAATTCGATTGGTGCAGACAAGATCCACAACACCAGGTACGGATTTCAGCGGTTCATAAGTTACTTCCAAATCCGTATTGGTATAAACTGGTTCAATGTTCGGTATGTTTGTTGCATCCGAAGGCAGCACCACGGAATAATTCGTTTTGTCCGGCTTAAAGCCCGGGATGGAAACGCCGTCCACTTTGATATCGTTGAGATACGGAGTTGATACGACATAAACAACGAATTCAACGGAAGCGGATTCACCGTTATACGTAGCCGTTGCTGTGATTGTTGCAACGCCTGGTGCCTCGGTCTTAATGACGCCATCATTAACTGAGACGACTTCAGGACGGTTGGAGGAATAGCTGAAGGTCATACCCTCTGGGAATGGTGTAGTGGTTTTCTTTTTGACGTGGCTGCTCTGCTGCTTGATAATATAGCCCCAGAGACTTTCATCGTTCATCGCAACGGTAAGTTTTGGATCAACGGTTACACCCTTGTCAAAAATCAAGCGTTCTTCAACGCCCAGTACTTCGTCGCCAGGCTGGCTGGGTTTGGCTGTTACAACTTCAGGCACCACTGTCATAGCACCGGAAACATTGAGGGTGCCCTTCAGCGGCACATCGGTGCTGCTTCTGCCCACCTGGATCTCATAGGCGCCGGTGTCCACGATGAACCGATCGGAAGCTTCATTATAATAAGCCAGATCTGGAATTTTAACTTCCATGGTTACCGTTTTCGTTTCATTGGGTTCCAGCTCGATCTTGTCAAAGCCCTGCAGCCGCTTGATCGGTCTCATAAGTTCTGCAGGAGCATTGGGCTGAGCAACGTAAAGCTGTGTGGTTTCTTTGCCCTTCACAGTACCGGTGTTCGTTACATCGAAGGAAACGCTAATCGTATCGTTGGCATCAAATCTTGATGTTTCATCAGCTCCATTGTTGATTGTCAAGTTGGAATAATCAAAATTCGTGTAACTGAGCCCGTATCCGAATGGATAGGAAGGCGTCCCTGTAAAGTACATATAGGTACGTCCCTGTTTCCCTTCAGATGGATAGAGATCATAATCGTAAATGCTTGGGATATCAGACTCGCCGTTATCGCTAACGGTCTTGTACCAAGTATCTGTGGTCTTGCCGGAGGGGTTGACCTTTCCGGTGATGACATCGCCGAAACCGACTTTGCGGTTGCCAAGAAAACTGGACCAGAGGATGGCAGCCACATCATTTTCAAATTGAGTGACCTGCATGGGTCCGCAGGTTTCCATTACAGCAATGGTCTTCGGGTTTAACTTACCCACATTGGAAATCATCGTAGCCTGACCGTTGTTGAAAACGATGCTCGTACGGTCTCCATCTTCTTTGGAGTAGCTTTCAGGAGTACCAGCTACCACGATAACTGCATCTGCAGCTGCAATGGTCGCCTGATCCGCTTCGGTAATAGTATAGGAAGCGGTGCCGGTTGAATTTCCATAGTTTGTGAGGTATGTAAAGGTAGCACCCGGATTCATTTGGGTAATATTGCTTACAATTCTTTTCTGAATGTTGATTCGGTTGGTCTCATTGTTCTGGCCTGCAGAATAAAGCCCCAGATAGGAATTGGTCTGCCAAGCGCCGACAATGACTACCTTATATTCGCCGGAAGCTGGAACTGCCAGAGGCAGAATCTTCTCCGAAGAGCCTGCGGGAGCATTGTTTTTCAGCATGACGACTGCTTCTGCATTCATATCGTCAATCATCTTCAAACGCTCGGGAGTTTGCCAGCCGATGGAGCCGGTCTGAGAAGCGATACGCTCCGCAGCAGCCTTCGTGTATGGATTATTACTATCCCATTCACCAGTCTGCATCCGCGCAGTCATGAGGCGATGCAGGGAAACATCCACTTGATTTTCGGTAAACTTGCCCTTGTCAGTTGTAACAGACTGAGCAAGCATATTGGCCATGTTGCTTCCATAGGTACCGGTGCCACTATTGTAACCGCCGCTGCACTCCAGGTCCATGCCATGAGCCATAGCCTGAGAGAGCTGCTCTACGGTAGTAAGTACTTTTCCTGTATATGGATTGGTAAAATTGTGTCTCTTAATCGTTGATACAGAGTCACAGTCGCCTGTCATATATCCGGAGAAACCATAGGTCTGACGCAGCAAGGTCTCGATCAGGTAGCTGCTCCAGGAGCTCGGATCTCCGTTTAAGGTACTGTATGCCTGCATTACGGAAGAAACATCAGCTTCTTGTATAATGTTGCGGTAAGGAGCTGTATAGTACTCTCTCAGCGCACGCAATGAGGTCTCAGCACCGCCGTCCAGACGATTCCGCTCACTGTTGTTGGCCACGTAATGCTTGACTGTAGCATTAACCTTGCGGATTCCTTTAATCGCATTGCCTTCGCGATCCATGCCTTGAATCCCTTGTACAAAAGCAGCGCCCATTTTGCTCATGAGATAAGGATCTTCGGAATAAGACTCCTCGTTTCGTCCCCACCGAGGGTCACGGTGCAGATTCACAGTTGGGGAGTAAACTGTTAGGTTTACCGCATTGCCGGCATTTTCACCGGAAGAAATCTTACTGGCACGCTCACGGATCTCATCTCCGATATAACCTGCCTCGGTGTAATACAGATCAGGATTCCAGGTGTTTCCGACCGAGGTGTTCTGCGGGTAAGAGTTGGAGTTCGTGCAGTTGCCAAGGGAATAACCATGGAGGGCTTCCTGCCACCAGGTATAGCCGTTGATTCCGGTGGTTGCGGGAACATTGAGGGCGCCCCCGCCTAAATTTGCAGGAACGATTGCCGGTGCGCTCTGGCTGTACATTTGCGAGCCTTTCTGTGTACCCGACATTCTGCCAACTAGGTCAGCTGCCCTTTCAGCATAGGAGTAGCTTGGATCCATGTAGATCGGCGTTTGGGTAACTCCCGCATCGGCTTCAACAGCATGAACCGGCATTACTGTGAACAGTCCCATGCACATACATAGGACAAGGGACAGCGATAGGATTCTTTTACTCTTCTTGTGCATTTTTTTTCCCCCTTTTAAATAAATACTTCTCCTAGTACCCTGTAACACTTAATTGTTGTATTAATGATGCGCAGGATATTTGCCCCAATACAAGGCGGCGGAAAGAGGCGTAACGGTGTCTACGCTAATTGACGCCAACACAGTAGTGGGGCAAAGAGGCAAGCATCATGCAACTTTTAGGTGTTACAAGGTACTCAGTGTGTCGGAAAACTCATTGCACTCCTCTGAACACTCCGATTTGCGGTATACCGTGTAGTAGATTCTGAGCAGCAACGCAGCTGCATACTCAAATTTCACCTGGTCAACCACAAATCGTGAGCACCCAGCCCGGCACAAGCAGTTTTCAAACACGCCCGAACGCTGATTAAGTGACCTCAGCGCTTCTTATATACAAGGAGCTTCCAAACGGCACCGCACCTGAAGCTCCACATATATCCTATTATTGGCGGGAAGAAGTTCCTGCTTCGGTATCATAGGGCCAATCGCCAATACCGCCAAGATTGTATACTTTCTCGTATCCCAGAATCAGCGCTTTTTCGAGAGCCTTTTGCGCTCTCACTCCCTTAGCGCAGTAGAATATAATCTTACTGGACTTATCCGGAATGCGCTTTTCCAGTTCGGCATCCACAGTGTCAACCGGGATATGGATTGCTCCCTTGATATGCATCTGATTGTATTCATCATCTGTTCGTACATCTACGATGTACGCTCCGTTTTGAGAGTCCTTCCTTGCCTGCTCTGCTTTTATGCTGTACTGCCGGAATGCATCACTTTTACGGACGTCAAACCAGAAACCATCTCCTGCGAGAGCAAGGTATCCATTTGCAGAAACCATGTCGTTGATATTTTTGCTGCCCAAGGTGTCAAGCTTATTGCATTCGCTGCAGTCAGTTACAGTGAGGAGCTTGCCTTCATTGCCCGCTGCAACCAGTTGATCCCAATCAACAGTAATTGCATTGATCGCCAGGGGGAAGAACTCTTCAGCCGGCTTGTCATTAATTTTCTTGAGTACAGTCTCGCTCCAAACTTCTCCTGTATCACTGGATAAAATAGCAGGGATGCCCGGATGCTTCTGATATTCACCGACAATCAGGAAAGCATCTCCGCAAGCACGTATACTTTTAAACCAATATAGCTCGGAATAGCCTTCATAGATCTTATTGTAGTCTGTTAAATTCCACTTCAGACCATCAGCAGAGATCAAAATCTGCCCCTCTCTGGTAACAGCCATACACAATTTGCTATTTGCAGTGATAGAAAGAATATTGTTTTTAATTCCGGAATCCACTACTTCCCAGCGCTCACCATCGGATGAGCGAAGAAGTACCCCATCAGCCCCGGCTGCCCAAAATTTTTCGCGAAAAAAAGCAACACTGTTCAGGGATTTTTTTGTCCCACTTTTTGCGAGTTGAAAGCTGCCGCCATCTTTTGCAATCAGTATGGTTCCGTTATCTCCTACCGCTATATCCGTACCCTGCAGCGAGATGACATCATTTAAACAAGCTTTTGTAGCAGAAGGTACTCTGGTGACCGTCTTGTCAATCTTAATCTTATCAATCCGTCCCCCTGTACCTACTGCTATATATGTACTCCCTGCATCGCATATAGCCCGGTAGCCTTCCGCAAGTGCAGAGGAATCCTTCGGAGGAGACGAGATGGATGTCCCTGTTTTTTCTGCTTGGGGGCTGCCGGGCGTCAGCACATTGGTTGTATCAGCGGAAGAAATCGCTTGCGCGCTGCAACCTGAACCCATTGCAAGGAAGAGTACTGCAAGAATAATACAAAACATCTTTTTGGCAAATGCATTCTTATGAATCATACGTAATTACCCCTTTCTTATCCTTTGTCTTACATAATTAGGTAAATCACTTTTTAAAAACTTCTTTACAAAAGTTTTGTTTTATAATATCATTTTGAAAACTTATGATTCAACTCAATCAGTCCTACAAATTCCATGCTGTTTTGTGCCAAATACCAATAATTTTTCATATTTTCTAAAAATATGATGACATATGACAGATTTATTACAAAAAAAAACAAGCTCATCTCGGCTTGTTTCGCACCATGGCTTGTCTGATTATCGTTTATTATGTAAATTATGGCAATACTGTAATCTAGCGGCAAAAGTCTCGCAAAACAACATCGCGAGACTTTTTAATGCTTTTTTATGGGTTTTTCATGATCAATCAATCATTGTATAAATTCGGATGCTCTCCACCTTTTTATTCTTGATTTGAAACGTCATTACATCCACATAATTAACCGGTTCATATCGAAAATCATCTTCTTCATCCGTCAATTCTCCGCCTGTCAAATTTCCTTCCGGGTAAGCCTCCTGCAGCTTTTCGAAGGTATCTCCGACTTTAATATTTCTTACGGTCGGGTAATTCGAGTCAGTAATCTCAATTTGAAAAATCAGTGGCTCGTTATTTTCCGCAATATCAAGGGTTTTGATTACGAGTCCGGGATACCGATACTGTTTCTCTGTCCTTCCATCAAGCTGATCCATATTGAGTCCGTCATCCGGAGAATACGTGTGGGTTTTCACCTCATCCGCTTTTCCCAGCATGCTTTCGATTTTTTGATCATCAGCAATATCGGAAAGGGCTATGGTATTCCCCTGATAAACGAAGGCCAGCTGCTTTAAAATAACATTTCCGTCCTTTTCGATGGTTCCCTCTTTAATAATTCCGCCATCGGTGGGATTTCCCTCTGAATGATCGGTTGGTTGGTCCGTTGATTGGTTGCCGCCCGGTGTCTTAACCTCACTCTTACTGCAGCCAGCAAAAGCCATCAGGCAAACTGATAAAATGATCGTCATGATGACGATTTTTCTAAAAACTCTCATTGCAGTTCCTCCTTTAACAATTCTGTACTAGTCGTTGTTACAATAGTCCGGCAGCATCAAATCCAGCAAAACCAAATCAGGTTGGAAGGTATAGACTTCCTTTAGACCTGCTGCGCCGTTTTCCGCCGTTTTTACCTGATAGTTGTCACGCCTCAGCACCAATTCCATCAAATCTCTTATTGCAGGTTCATCGTCAATGACAAGAATTTTTTTCAATTTAGTTATGCTCCTTTGCGAATTATACTAATACATCAAGGTTTATGGACTGGAGTCTTTCATTTTTGATAAACGGTTCTGCCTTTTGCAATTTAGAAGAACGAAAGCTGGTCAACCTGATACGCTTCCTTATATCCTCTTATGATGTCCCCCATCCGATAAAGAATGCCATACTGATCGCAGCCGCTGCGAAAGCAGCGCCAGAGCTCCTTTGCCCGCGGGGAGCGGCATTCATATGCATTTCCATAGGCAGCAAGATATTTTTCTTTCAGCCCGGGGAACAATTGATCCAGCTTGCCATAATACCAATCTCTTTGGTTTTGTCTCAATGTCATACCAAATGCAGGATAGATAAATCTTGCTCCGCTTTGATGGGCGAGCTCAACAATAGACTTTATATTGTCCTCTGTGTCTTCGATAAACGGAAGAATCGGCATCATCAGGATGCCTGCAAAAATTCCCTCTTCAGACAACCTTCGGATGGCATTCAGCCGGTCGGAGGAGGGAGATACATTTGGCTCAATGATTCTGCATAAAGAATCATCAGCAGTTGTAACCGTCATTTTTACAAGCACCGGCGAATGCTCCGCAATCTTCTTCAGAAGATCGATATCCCGTACGATCAGATTACTTTTTGTCGCAATAGAGGTACCAAATCCATGACGGTTGATTAATTCCAATGCACTTCTTGTGAGCTGATGCTCTTTTTCATAAGGATTGTACGGATCACTCATAGCGCCTGTGCCCACAACACCCGTTTTACGTTTGGAGCGGAGCTCGCGTTCGAGGATCAGAAGTACATTTTCCTTTCCCCTAACCTGATCAAAATTTTCAACCCGATAGCAGTCACTTCGGCTGTCACAGTAAATACACCCATGATTGCATCCTTTATAAAGATTCATGTTGTAGTTGACTCCAAACCAGTTGTTGTTTTCAGCGTAACCGGATAGAATTGTTTTTGCCTGTATCCATTCCATGCAAACCAATCTCCTTAGTTTTCCCTTTCAGAGTGTTTTAAAACCATTATACAGTATGTAAGTGGACAAACATATGTCATATTATAACATGTAACAAATCACTATTGACAAATGATTCAGATGCGATTATAATTATGGATAAATACAGTCTGTAATTTCTTTTAGAAAGGAATCGATTATGAAGTATACGAAGGCAACGAACTATGCTTTGCATATCATGGCTTATTTGGTGCAACAACAAGGGAAGGACAACTTAAGTCTGCAGCCATTGGCCAGTCACATGAATATATCCCCAACCTACCTGTCAAAGATCCTGACCCAATTGGTCAAAGCGGATCTGATTCAATCTGCACCTGGGATGAATGGTGGCTATAGCCTTAGAAAATCCAAGGATGAAATTAGTTTTTATGATGTCATCCAGGCAATTGAGGGCAGCGGAGCGCTTTTCACCTGTGAGATGGATGAAAGCAACGATTGTCACATCGAGAGGGTTATGAGGGATGCAGAAGAGAAAATGGTGAATCATTTAAAAGAAAAAAAGATTTATGAAATATTGTAGATAGAGACGCTAAGCAGCAGCAGCCTGCTGCTCATTTTTTAACTTTATTGCAGACATTTACAGTCTTCAATGTATTTAATGGAGGATTTTTTTATGAACCATATGAACAATCACAACCAGCCGGATCAAAAATTTTTAAATAAAATCGCTTTTTTAGAAAGTAAGCAAAGAGAGACCCTTATACCTCCCGAAGCGCTTATTCGTCAGATGCCAATTCAAAAAAATCATACACTCCTCGATGTAGGTGCTGGCTCTGGTTTTTTTACAATTCCCATGGCTGAGGCCACATCGGGCAGAGTATACGCCATGGATCCAGACAGGCGTATGCTCAGCGTAATAAAAGAAAAAGCCAAAGAAAAAGGACTGGACAATATCGAACTGATTCAAGAATATATTGAAAGTTTGTCCATGCAGCATGAAAGCATTGACTTTGTTATGGCTTCCTTAATACTCCACGAAGTACCTTCTCTCAAAGTAGCGATTGCGAAGATCTATGAGGTTCTGAAAGCCGGAGGTCACTTGTTATGTCTGGAGTATGAAAAAGACGATAAAGTAATAGAAGGCCCGCCGATGGCAATTCGTATTCCGTCGGACGAGCTCCAAAGAGTTTTAGAATTTACAGGGTTCAACATCGTAAAGAAGACAAAAATTAACAATGGAATTTATACGGTTTTGGCCGCTAAGGGAGCACAGATTTAATGAAAGGTTCACAGATGTTCGCCTTCAATAAGTCCGTTCTTCCCATAAGGAGGAGAAATAAATGATGAATACAAATAAAGACAAGCTGGTCACAATGCCGGTGGGTAAGCTTTTGCTCCAATTTTCCCTGCCAGCCATTGGTGGCATGATCGTAAATTCCCTATACAATCTGGTAGACAGAATCTTTGTCGGCAGAATTGGCGGCCTTGCCATGACCGGTATCGGGCTGAGTTTGCCATTTATGATGCTGCTGTCTGCAGTTAGTTCGTTGGTAGGAATCGGCGCCGCTGCTCTTTCTGATCTGATTTCCAGCCTCATCGCCATTTTTGCCTTGAGATCAGCAGTAGGTCATCTTAACAGGCGGGAAAATGAAAAGCAACCCACTTTGATTGATCTTGACACACCTGCGCAAGAAGATCAGCCCCTTTTATCTGACAGCAATTGATCCAAATATATGGATTGAAACTGTTTACTGGCAAGCATCTGCTTGAGTGGCGGCAATTTCAAAATAACGCCAAGGACTGCCGCCATAGCACGGTGATTTGCGAAAGCCTGGTTATCAAAGATGAGATTTTGGAGCGTGCCTTTCTCGATGGCCTGTAATACAAACCGATGGGTACTATTCACCGGCGTAATGACCTGGATCTCTCTTCTCACAAGCATAATAGTCTTTTTCGGACAACTCCGCACACAGACACCACAGCCAAGGCATACCTGATGATCCACCTGAGCAAGCCGCTTTCCGTCTCTGCTGTCTTGCATTGAAATAGCCAAAACCGGACATACCTTTTCACATTTGCCGCACCCCACACATTCATGGGAGATCTTAGGGATATAGTTTGTGGTTGCCACCGGCTGCATCGGGCTGAATTTTCTTGCTGCCTGCAAGGCTTCGCAGCAGCATCCGCAGCAATTGCAAATGAATGCCGGAGCCTCACGAACATTCTCGCCGATCTGTACCAGGTTCGACGCAAAGGAACGTTCTAACACATCCATTGCCTCATTCTTATCGATTAATCTTGCATGCTGCCCATTTTCTGCAAGGGAACGGGCCACATTTCCCAGAGTGAGGCAAACATCCAAAGGTGCATCGATTTCGCAGGGATGGCCTGCATGCAGCATCTTATGCCTGCAATAGCAGGTTCCAAGCCCAATATAGTCTGCTTCCTCAATAATATGACTTGCTCTTTCATAGTCCAAAATATGGATGGTGTTTTCATTCGTAAGGACTGGCTCCTGCACGTAAACCCGCCCGAGATGGGTCTCAGTTGCAAAAAATAGATCTTTCACAAAATCTTCTTCCACATTCATGTATTGAAAATATAATTCGCTTAAATATTTCTGATCAATGTCGCCTCTTGTGCGCATCAATGCAAATTCGATAAAGCCTGCCATGGGCGGCGGCATCACAAACTGACGTACTCCGTTATAATACGAATCCACCTGGAGCGCCTTCTCACAAAGATGCTCCAGAAAGGATTCCGCTTTTCCTTCGCTGATCTTCCAAATTTTTGCTGCTTTTTTCGCAGTAAACGGACGAACCGGCAATAACGCGACCCGCTTGGCTTCCGGCTCTGTATAGAGAACTTGCAATATTTTATACAGGCTGTCCGATGGCGGAGCTCCCTGGGTGAACCAGTTGATTCTCTCTTCAAGATTTTTATAGGCGTCCTTACTTGTAATATGTCCCATGGTTGTACCTTTCTTGTTCATTGGTAATTTATAGATTTTACTATACAGTTCCTCTCCCGATTTGTCTACAGTCATGCAGGAAAAGTCCCTGTACTTAATGAACAGCATAAGGAAAAGGAGCCTCAGAATTCCTCCGGGCTCCTCAGTCATAGCCTGTTCTTATCTTAAGTGAACCAAAAATTTTACGCATTCATATATTTGGCTTCTTCCTTTTTTACGAAATCGGATTTGGCCAATAATGCAAACATGAGCAAGCCTGCAATCATAAGCCCTGCACCAGCCAGATAAGGAATCCGGTAGCCTCCTGTCGCTCCTGCGATCAGTGCAAAAAATGCTGGCCCCGCGGCGCCGACTAATTGAATGATAGGCTGAATTACACCATAGCCGTTTGCAAAATCCTCCCCAAACAATTCAATACAAAGAGATGCCGGCCAGTTTGCCGCACCTCCGACAACCATACCGATGCAGACTAGAGAAATCCAAACCCCAACTGCGGTGCCGGTCAAATTTGTAAACATCGCCACTGCTCCAAAGATATATGATGTATAGGCAGCTCTGCGCGCTCCAACCTTCTGGTCGATCAAACCGCAGAGGTAACTGCCGACACATGCCAGTAACCCTGATGCAATCATCATGGTTGCAGCAGTGTTGATATTATAACCGAGTTCCAGCAGTCTTGGGATCAGCTGTACCATTAATCCGCTTGCAAAAGTCAGTTGAAGTCCCAATGCGATACCATGAATCCAAACTTGCGGCGTTTTTAATAGTTTTCCTGTTGTCCAAATGCTGTTTTTATTTATGACTTTATCAGCTTTACTTACCGCAGCAACGCCATTGTCAGGAATGTATCCGACCTTCGCCGGATCGTCGGTAATGAAGAGTGCTAATATGATCCCTGCAGCAGCGGCAACGACGATAAAACCAGAAAATCCACCCACAGCGCCAAATCTTGAATAGCCTGCATGATAGATCAATGAAGCTACACCTGCACAGAAAGGAATACCCATGGTAACAATCCCCATGATCATCCCTTTTCTTTTAGGGAACCACTTCGATATGATAACAGGTGACAATTGATATCCCAGCGCGCTGGAAATGCCGTTGGCTATGATAAGGCAAGCTGCAAAAATCCATATTTGTGAAGTTAAGCCAAGGCCAAGCAACGCTGCGATATAAACAATACTGCAAAGTATGCTTAATTTTTTCGCCGAGTGATTGATCGATAAACGTCCGAACACAAATCCTGCAACAATATTTGCGATGCACCCCAGCGAAATAAAGCTGGTCAATAAGGTGCTGCTCCATCCTCGCAGATCCGATAAAGTACCGGCAGCGACATTCATTGCACTTCCCACTGCTGTTGCTGTAAAATATGCCAAAAAAGCATATAAGATTAAAACCCACCCTTTGCCAAAGCCTTTTCTTGCTTGTTTTTCCATTCCTTCTTCTCCCCCATTATAAAAATAAATCTAGTAATAGCAAACCCAACTCCTTCGGAATTAGATTTCAATGCAAGTGTAAGCCTTTTCTGGTTCGAAAAACAGAACACTTTGTGACATTATGTCTTATTTGAACATTTGAAGAGAGAATGTTAATTTTTCTTTCTTTTTTTATATTGGGGTATTCAGATACGAAGATCGGGAGGATTTCCTGGAAAGCAGCCTCCCGATCTTTCGTAAAATCAGATTTTACTTAATTGCTCTTCATAGCGTTCCACGAAGCCTTCTTTTACGAAAAGCATACACAGGAAGGCGATTGCCGCCAAAACCATTAATAACCAATATGCTACCGAATAATTAAAAACATTTGCAAGATTTGCAACCACAAGAGCTCCGGCGCTTCCAATCACAGTAGTAATTGTCAGTATCGTACCATAGGCTTTTTTGAAATTCTTACGTTTCCAGTAATAGGAGGTACAGGAAACAACAAAGTTAGATGATCCGCCTAATCCCGCACCGATGATTGCCGCCCCAACCACCATCGGTACAAAGGAGTTAATGGAATAAAGGCCGCAAGCCACAAACATCATCACAATTCCAAGCAAAACCGCTTTTTTTACTCCGGCCCGATAATCATATTTTCCAAAAGCCCAGCTTCCGACCATTGCAAAAATGCCAACGACCGTCATCATCTTAATTGCCATCTCCAGTTCCATGCCTCCGGAAACGAAACGTACAACCATTTGACCCATCGAACCGCTAGCCAAAAGCAGCATCACTCCATTACTGATTGAGATAAACCAGGTTTCTTTTGTCGCAAGCATCCTTGATGTTGTCCAAATGCTGCTTTTGGAGATTCCATCTTCCTGTTCAAGAAATTCCTTTATCTTATCCTGTGTCATCGAAGTGTCATTATCCGGATGGTACCCCATCTCTTCGGGGTAATCCCTAAAGCCGAAATATCCCCAAATACATACGAACAAGGTAAGAATCCCAAACAGTAAGTAAACCTTTTCAAACGTCATGTGCTTCATTAGCGTCATAAATAGTAAGGCATTGGTTGCAGCAGCAAGAGGAAACCCGATTGTCGTCCAGCCTAATACCGCGCCGCTTTTTTTGGGGAACCAGTTTGCACAGATGGAGTTGTTTGCATATTGGGACCAGACCGTATATCCTACCGTCATGACAATATAATTTACAATAAAAATCCCCAGACTATGGATCAGCCCCCATAATGAAATTGTACAGGCATAGATAAGCCCTGTAATCAAAGCAACATTCCTTAATTTCAGCTTACCTGTTGCATTCAGTATTCCGAGTATGTAAATGACGATACAGGTCACATAAGAACCGATGGATGCAAGAGAGAGAAGCAGCGTCTGACTCCAGCCGTATTTTTCCTGAAAGGTATATACAGCGACATTCATAGTATCTTTAAAAGCTGTACAAACATAGAAAGTAATGAGACAATAAATGATTAGTATCCAACCTTTTTTACCAAACCCAGTTTCGACCTTATTCATTTTTTCCACCATCCTCAATTATTCTATCGAATCAAAGATATAATCCACCGCAGCATCTGCCGCAATTCTTCCGCTATTAATCGCAAAGCCCATGGTATTCCCCCCAAGTCTGTAACAATAGGTGCCTGCATAAAGGTCACATACATCTGTACCCGCCGCATATAACCCGGGGATTGTTTCAAATTCATCTGTCAGTACTTCCAGTTTGTGATTGGTCCTAACGCCGCCCAGTGAGCCGTAAGCACTGGAGGAGATGCGCTGTGCATAAAACGTCCTCCCGATCAGCGGATGCAGATACTTACGGTTTTTGCCCATGACGTCATCATAGCCTTTTTCACAACCCTCATTATACTCCTCAATGGTATTTATGAGCGTATCCATGTTAATACCCAGTTTTTCCGCCAGCTGCTCGATGGTATCTGCCTTGAATACCGCTTCGGGATACTGTTCGATCATATCGTCGATTTCATCATAGAACAGTTTGGTGAAATCACTGCGGAAAACTGTGCTTGGAAAATCAGGTCCATTCCTTTTAAAATGTTTGATAATGCTGTCATCAATGATTTGGAATGCATCCCTTTTATATTGTCTGGAAATGCTGTTTGCAGCTACAGCCCCGTTTTTGATTTCCTCTTCATTTATAATACGGTATCCCTGACGATTGATAATTAAGGCGCTAGCCTGCGAAAAAATAAGCTTGCTGGTAAAGCATCCTACATTTGGTATCTCATTTCCCAGAATTCGCTCCATTTCCATATGACTTTTCCCACCGCCGGCATTCCACACCATTTTCAATCCATCACCGTCAATTCCCGGTATCCTGAAACCATACATATCCTTTCCATCAACATGTCCGGTATATTCACGGATCATTTCCGGGTTGTTCCCGAATCCGCCACAGGCTACAAGCACTGCCTTTGCCTCAACTTCATAGATCTCACCGTTAGCCGCTTCTGCCTTGAAACCCGTTATTCTACCGCTGTCATCTTTTATCAGCGACTTAACCGGTGTTTCGAAATGAAACTGGACGCCCAGTTTCTTCGCTTGTTGATACATAACTTTTGTCATAGCAGAAGCTGCCCTGGGTCCGGGGATTCCTCCGTCTTCCGGCTTTACAACATGCCATGTTTCATCGGCTCCGGGATAGTATTTTGTTGGCCTGTCAAACGTAACGCCCATATCCTCAAGCCAGTCTATCGTCTCACCTGATTTCCATAAATACTCACGAACCAATCTTGCATCCACGTTCCAGTGTGTATGCTCCATCATAATTTGAAACGCTTCTTCTTTTGTAATGCCAATCAACAATTCCTTCTGCAGGCGGCTCTCCACTCCCAAAGGTCCCATCCCCATATTGGCAGTTCCTCCCGCAACGGATGCTTTTTCAAAAACTACTACTTCAATGTCCCTTTCTGCCGCAGTAATCGCCGCTGCCAGTCCCGCCGGGCCTGCGGCAACAATCGCCAGTTCTGTCTGAATGCTGGTCATTTTCTCCTCCTCACTTTTATTTTCTATTTCTAAAATGTCCCACTTTGGTCAATCGATCCGGACACTTCGGCTTGACGGCCCCAGCGCTCTCGATTGCATGATTAGGGCACACTTCTAAGCACGTTCCACATTTGATACACGCATCGTTATCAATCATATGGATATATCCTGGTTTTCCGTTGATCGCTTGTTCAGTACAAGCATCAAGGCACGCTCCGCAGCCACGGCAAGCAACGCCCAAAATATGATACGTTATGCCTCCTCCGCATACCATTGCCCTGCAGGTTCTCTGCACGATATGTTCCTCAATCTCCGTGAGATTCTCGTTCGCAGTACACTCGATGAATGCAGCGGCTTTTTTGCCAAACTCACAATCAGTTCCGTATTCCAACGCTTCGCATAACAGCCTTATCATACTGATATCATCCGATTTACCCTCGCCAGAGACCGCATCATCGAAAATTAGCTTCAGCTGATTTAAGGAAAGTCTGCATAAGGTGCACTTTCCGCAGCTTATCCCTTGTAACTCGCCTATCAATTGTTTCATATAAGCTACAATGCAGAAGTCTTTCTCTGAGTCTCGCCCGCACTGCAATTTCATGGATGCCTGATGCAGGAATTCATCGATATATCGTTCACCTGCTTTTTCCCGCATCGCTTCATATCCGAAAAATATGCTGTTCTCCATCAAGCTTTCTCTCCGCCTTCCATATCATAGTCCGAATAGAGCGGAACATGGCCGATCAGCTCTCTTAGGTCACACTGCAAGCAGCGGCTCGCCTCACATCCAGCCTGACTTTCTGTGAAGGGCTCAATCGTTTTTTCTCGTTTCAGCAACCCGAATCCGGGTTCTTCTCCGATGGAACCATTTGGTTTCTCCATCGGAATCAAAGTTTCGTCGATGTCTCCATCCCCGCCAAGGTATCTGTCGATCGATGCAACGGCCCTTCTAGCTTCCGCAACGGCCTGTATAATTGTTCTGGTGCCTGTGACCGCATCTCCGACGGCAAAAACCCCTTCTTCAGAACATGCATGATCAGAATCTGTTTTCAGATAACCGCCGCGAACAAGATCAAGGCCAAAGGCTTCCATACCCTCAGGTTTCTGTCCGACTCCGAAAATCACCGTGTCGCATGGAATCGTAAACTCCGAATCTGCTTTTATTTTGATCGTAGCTTTTCTCTCTTCGTCAAAACAAAATGATTCGACTTCCGCAAGCCTCATTCCGGTTACCGCGCCATTTTCGCCTATAATCTCCTTAAAGGAGCTTGACGGAAGCAAAACAACACCCTCTGCTTCTCCGTTTTCTATTTCCTCCTTGCTTGCAGTCATCTCATCTCTTGATTCAAGACAAGCAATCGATACCGTTTCTGCTCCTAAACGCAATGCCAATCCGGCACAATCAAAAGCTACGTTTCCGCCACCAAGCACAACAACTTTTTTTCCGGGTATGATTGCATGATCCAGACGATCCGCTTTCAGAAATTCAAGGTTAACGAGTACCCCCTGAAGTTCGCTCCCTTTTAATGGGAGCTTTACTCCCTGATGCGTACCTACGGCTAGCAATACCGCATCATAACCCTGATTTTTAAGCTCTTGAATGCTGCTGATTTTTGTATTGGTCTTGATATCAATCTCAAATGACTGAATGTCCTCTACTTCTTTCCGGACAACTTCTCTCGGAATTCTGTATTCGGGAACCCCGTATCTTACCATTCCTCCTGCCTCCGGAAGCATTTCAAAGATTGTCACCTGATGTCCCTGATGCCGAAGGTAATATGCTGCCGTCAAACCTCCAGGTCCTGCCCCGACAACAGCTACACGCAATCCCGTTTCCTTTCTTATCTTGCTATCCGCTTTCCAGCTGTCACCTGATTCCTCCACCGCAAGTCGTTTCAGCTCCCTGATGGCAATCTGATCTCCCTGGCTTATGGATCCCCTCCTGCAGCTATCCTCGCACGGATGCTCACAAAGATAACCCAAAATCCTCGGGATCGGCAATTTCTCACGTATTACACGCAATGCCTCCTCGTATTTTCCTTCTTTAACGTAGCGAACATAACGCGGAACATCTGTCTGAGCAGGGCAGCCCCATCGACATGAAGCATATTTCTTTTGTTTATACTGCTCAGGAAATTTGAATGTCTCTTCTTTGTCGCGTAAAGCACCCGTTGGACATACCTCCACGCATGCGGTGCAATATTTGCATTGATCCAGCTCTGTCTGGCTCCATACATTTTTTACTTCGAGTTCACCATTGTCGCACTTGATAAAATCCAGCGCCTTGGAGCCCCTGATTTCTTTACACATTCTGACACATCGGCCACACTTGATACACCTGCTCATATCCCGAATAAACAAAGGATTTCCAGTGTCTTTCTTATAATTCAAATGGTGATTTCTCATCCTGCCTGTTGACATCGACAAAAACTGAAGTAAGGATTGCATCGGACAGCTTCCATATCGCCAGCAAGTCGAACAGTCCTCCGGATGTTCTGTCAAAATTAATTCCATGCTCAGACGCCTTAGACGCTCTGCCCGTTCAGTTTTTGTGCGGATTACCATTCCGTCTTCCGCCTCCGTACTGCATGACGCAACCAATGATTTCCTTCCCTCAATTTCGACCAGACATAACCTGCATGCGCCCATCGGCTTCAAGTCGGGATGGTGGCAAAGATTTGGAATGTAGATCCCTTGTCTCAAAGAAGCCTCCAGTATCGTTTCTCCTGCCTCTGCCGCGACTTTTCGTCCATCAATGGTTATTGTTATCTGAGTCATTTCGATACCTCTCTTATGATGCTAGTCCAGTGGTTTAACAACGAAGTCATTATTCCTTTTCAACGCTGCATAATCTTCCTTTACACTATCCTTAAGAGGTTCAAAAATCTCACGTGTATGATATTGGATCTCACGCATGTGTTTGAATTTACCCGCAACAGTCAACCGATCTCCATGATCTTCCGGCCAATCAAATTTCAGCTTGCCATTTTCAATTGCGATAAGGCCTTTTCTTCCGCATATCGCACATTCCACATAATCTCTTCCAGGCTTTGCAAGCAGAAGACTATTTTGACAACCAGGGCATGCCTCGTCTTCTGATGTTTCTCCCAGGAATCTCTTCGTCCAATCAATCTGCGGGTTCTGCACTGCGTACGCCAGATTTTGTCCCAAATATTTAGCTCGCTGCAGATAGTCCTTTCGGGTCAGCGCTTCACCCGGATCAGCTACTGCATGTACATTGAGATGATCAATAACATTGATCTGAGCGGAAAAAGTGGTGGTATACAGTGTCGCCAATCCTAGAGAGGTCCAGTTTTCCGTCAGGGCTCCTCCTACCGAGATCAGGGCTCCCGGCCTGTGTTGTATTCTCCCCCGTATCCATTCCGGCGCACCGCCGGACAACGCCCAACCTGCAACGTCCATTTTGGGACCGAAGATTCTGTCTCTGAAGTCTGTCACCACTCCACATGGAGAAAGACTCCAAACCGGGGCGCCTAAAAGATATCCGTCACTTTCTAAAAATTTATTGAGAAGCCACTCTGCATCGTCCTTTAAGATGCAGCCCGCAGGGCCTTTCGCCATACACGGCATGTTGGGACACGCCTTGCAAGGCTGCAGATTACAATCATTTAAGCGGATTAACTCCACATCAACTCCCATATTCTGCGCCTCTATCAATGCCGTTTTGATATAGATTTCGGTGTTCCCGTATTTTCTGCCTGCGCTAAACGCCACAATCTTTTTTTCTGCCATATAAATCCTCTCCTGTAAAGCATAGATTCTATGAATCGTATTCTGGCTGATTCATTCACAATGTTATTTATATCATCCGGATCAGGAACGATTCAACGGGCGATTTCTCAAAGTTAGGCTCCCATATTGTGCAAAAGCCCAATAAGAATTTTCTCATGACAATCTGACTGTTGGCAAACCCATATTTCATGTTTTTTAATGATGAATCCTTATTGACAGCAGCTTTACTTGCAGTTAAGATAGGCTCAGACGCCAGAGACTTCATCGCAGATGGTTCTTCAGGAGGAGCAAAATGGAATTGAAGAAAATGATTAGCTGTTTAAATTTTCCAGAATCAAATGTTGCTGTTGAATTGAACAATCCGGATGTAATGCTCAGTGGAGTTGAATTCTATATCGATCAAAAAATCATCCGGTCGGACATCATCTATGTATTATTTGATCCTGTTCTTCCTTATAAGTATTTCAAGGCGAAAAAGACGTATACATTCTTGATTTTCACTGTCAAAAAAATAGAAATGATACAGGATCCTGATTACTTCATAAATTTTATTGTTGTCAAACGGCCAAATTGCTTTACATCTGTTGTAAATCGAATCAACGAAATCCTGGCTGAAAAATATAAACTAATGGAAGGGACTTGTGGTATTACAGATTCTTTTTTTCACAAGCATGGCATTCATTCGATTTTTAACGCAGCGTACAGCGTGTTTCAAAACCCGATTATATTGCTGGATTCAAGCAGTAAAGCCATAGCAAACGCTCCGGCGAATGACTCGATGCTCGACTGTTTTTCCCAAAGCAACATCGAAAATTTTGGTCAGAGGTTTAAAGAGCTCCAATACGTGTTAAAAGATAATCTCATGCCGACAATGATCAAGCAAGCTTTTTCGCTGTACAATATGTTGGCGTCTAATATCATTGTTAATGGATACATTGTCGGCACTATGATGCTTTTCGAAAAAGATAAGCTGTTTGACGAAAATGACAGGAATTTTTTCTGTGCACTGATAAACGTTGTGACGCATGAACTGGGAAGTAACCACCTCTATTCCCAGTCCCATGGCCGGAGTTCGTCGTTGCTGTTAAACGATGTGATCAATACCCCCAATTATCCGCCGATCATGTTGGAACGGCAGTTGGGTTCCTTGGGGTTTAACCGTCTTCATAACATGTGTTTTGTTGTAATATCATTCTCCGCAAACCCAAACTACACGGTTTTTAATGAATTGACAACGCTCATAGACGCTTATTTCCCGGAGGATCTATATACAATACAATCGGAAAAGCTCATCCTGCTGATAACAAATGCCTCTCACTTAGAGAACAAGGTACTGCCCCGTTTAAAAGAACTTCATGCCAATTACAATCTTCAAATCGGTATCAGCAATGCTTTTACGGAACTGTCGGATGTACACAAGCATCTTAACCAGGCATTGACGGCACTCAGTTATTATCAAAAAATGACTGACCCATGCTACCGCTATTATGTGTTTTATGAACACATTGCCCAGTTAAAATTATTGGATATCATGACCGCCCATTGCGATTTATTGGAGTTTTGCTCTCCCGATATCATAAACCTAATAAAATATGATGAAAAAAATCAGTCAGACCTAGCGCAGACCTTATCCGTTTATCTGAACTGTTTCGGCGATGGAATACTCGCTTCTAGGAAACTTAGAATTCATAAGAATACACTCTACTATAGGCTGGGACTCATCAAAAACTTCATGAATAATGAGTTGACCGACGGGGAAACCAATTACGTGTATATGTTTTCGTTCAGGACATTACAATACTTGGGATTGTTTCATCCCATTGATTTATAGAACTTCACAGTCGAGATTCTGTCCATACAGGTACGCCAGTATAGACCTTTGCCGTCTCCGTTCCCTTCATTACACGCATAGCCCCAGCAGCCATTGCCTGCATCTCAAATTCGCCGGGATAAGCCTGGACCGGTGCAATGAAAGTGCAAGCCTCAGAGATATTTTCCACAAGGCTTTTATTATACACCATCCCTCCGCTTAGCAGGATTGCATCAACTTCACCGTGAAGAGCTGCCGCCATGGCACCGATCTGCTTGACGATCTGATAAATCAATGCATCCCAGAGCAGGCGCGCGTGCTGATCTCCATTCTCCGCTCTATCAAATACTTCTAGAGCATCGGAAGTGCCGAGATGATCTACAAATCCCCCCGATTTTGTACATTTTTCAAGCAATTCCTTTTCGGTAAAGTTTCCACTGAAGCACAGCCTGATCAACTGGTCTGCAGGAACTGATCCTGCACGTGTTGGTGCCATAGGACCTTCGCCTGCTACGATGTCGTTCCCGTCGATCATTCTGCCCTTTTTATGCGCTGCAATGGATATTCCTCCGCCGATATGACCCACAATAAAATTGCATTCCTCATATTTTTTTTGAATGGATTTGGCATGACGCAAAGCGGTCTCTTTGTGGTTCAGTGCATGAATATGACTAGCGCGGTTAATCCCCTTTATTCCGGTAACTCTTGATATCTCCTGATACTCATCTACGTCCGGCGGATTCACTACAAAAGCGCGGCCCCCACCTATCCTGCTGAATTGATCCGCAAGTAGGCTTCCGAGATTCGCCGGATGTGCTACTCCGTTTGCATTGTTCCTCGCATGATCGAGCATCAGGTCGTTCACTTCATAGACTCCCCCTTCCATGGAGAATAACCCCCCGCCGCGCCCAACAAATATTTTGCAGTCTTTTAATGATATATTTTCCTGTTCCAGCAAGTTAAGGATGATCTGCTCCCGGTAAGGAATCTGATCGGGTAAACTTGCAAACCGCTCCAGATCAGCTGATTCGTGCTTGACATTCTTTGTGAATAGGCACACCTCATCATCAAATAATGCAATTTTTGTAGAGGTTGATCCGGGATTGATGGTAAATATTTTCATTGTAATTCCCCCTTAATATTCATGTGATTCATCCTTAGACCTTTGTCCGCAGCAGCTCTGATTACCAGCATAGCAACGTTTCCAAACATCTCGGCCACCGGAGCACTGCGAGAAAAGTCGCATACTGGTTGTCTGAAGCCCTGCAAGATTGGACCATACGCATTTGCATGCCCGAATATCTGAATCAGCTTTACGCCAATATTTCCCGCATGCAGATTGGGAAACACCAAAACATTGGCTCTCCCTGCAACTTCGCTCTGTCTGGGCACCTTTTTTGCTGCAACTGACGGAATAAGCGCTGAGTCCAGTTGAAACTCTCCGTCGCATTTTATATCTGGCCTTTTCTCTCTAATGATGTTCAGTGCTTCGCGGATCACATCAATGCTCTCATGTTCCGCACTTCCGCAGGTTGAAAAGGATAGCATCGCAATTCTTGGCTCCCATCCCAGCAGTTTATGGACCGTATCCGCAGATGAAATTGCAATTCCTGCAAGGTCTCTGGCGTCAGGCTGTGCTGTAATCGCGCAATCTGCTACGCCAAACATCTGTCCCTCCGGTCCGTCAAACCCAGGTACATCGGCGAGACCGATACTGGAAGGGCTGTCCACTCCGTCGATGAGGCCGACAATATTCATCGCCTCTAATACGACTTCTCCGGTTGAATACTCCTTTCCAGCTGCAACACAATCGGCCTTTTGAAGCTTAAGAAGAAACATTCCGCAGCGAACCGTGTCCTTGGTTTTCCGAATCACTGTTTTCTCATTAAAATCTTCGAACTTGAAGCAGTATTCCTTTGCCAGATCCATTCTTATTTCATCAATGGTATTGTCAAAGAAATCAAATCCCTTTGTTGATACGCCATGCTCTGCTGCCAAAGCTTCGATTTTTTCCCTGTCGCCAATCATGAGAGGGTAACCGATACCAGTTTTCACGACCTGCTCTGCGGTAAGAAGTACCTCCGCATTCTCCGACTCCGGAAAAGCAATTCGCTGCGGATTTTCTTTTGCTCGAAGTATCATTTTTTCAATAAACTCATTCACAGATTTCTTTCCTTTCCTAATTGTAATTTCATTCGCTTGTAACACAAAAAGCCACTGCATACTCTTTATCGTATGAAAGGCTTAGATGAATATTTTTTATGCCCGCCCTCGCTGCGGCATTCTTCACATCTCCATAGAGATTTACTAGCGGTGCCCCCGTAGCTCTGTTTAATATTTCGATCTGATTCCAACGACGAACCGTATCAGGAGAGGTATTCAAAGCCTTGAATACTGCTTCCTTTCCAGCAAATCTCAGGCAGAAATAAGCGGAAGGGTCATTGCTGCACGCTCCCTGAAGCTGCTCTTCCTCAGTATAGGTCATTTGATAGAAAGGGTCCTCAGTCTGAAGGAAACGCCTGTCTAGCGTCTCCATATGTAAAATATCCGTCCCAATGCCGATTACCAAACATTTCACCAACTTTCTAAAAGTAAAGCAGAGTCTCGCCCGGAAAATAATAGAATGAGACTCGCCCGAAGATTCCGGAATAGAAATAACGCTCCCCCAAAAATGCCAGAATAAAAATAACACAAGGACTCGTTGAAGCAACTGAT
Organism: Clostridiales bacterium; assembly: GCA_015243575.1. Classification (NCBI taxonomy): domain Bacteria; kingdom Bacillati; phylum Bacillota; class Clostridia; order Peptostreptococcales; family Anaerovoracaceae; genus Anoxybacterium; species Anoxybacterium hadale. The sequence continues at coordinate 71,276 of CP042469.1, read as the reverse complement.
TATATGGTTCAACGAATCCCTGCTGTTTCCGATACCAAGTGCCCCTTGCGAATTAAGCACAAACGCCTTGCGAATTAAGCACAAACGCCTTGTTAATTAAGCACAAAAGCCTGTTTATTAACCACAAACGCCTTGTTTATTAACCACAAACACCATGCTAATCAAGCAGCTGTTCCACAAACGCAGCGGCTTCTCCTAATGTCTTGCATCGGGTAAATCCCATATAGGGGATTTCAACATCGTAAAGATCTTCTAAGAATGTTGTGATCTGAGAAATATGAGCGGACTTAGCCTTGACTTCCGTAAAAGTTGTGTCACCGTTAAGGCTCTCTTTGCTTCTGCCCCAAAGGTAGGCTCCTCGTTCCATAATTTTTTCCAGAATTTCGTTTCTCATCTAAATTACTCCTTTCATACTATCGGTAAATATACTCGCCGTCTTTGTAGCGCGGGGGAATAACCGGAATCTGAAGATAGGAATCATACGCACCCCCGCAATAAATCAGGTGGCGGCCTTTATTGTCGGTATCCCACATGAGCGGTTCGAACCAGTTTTCCCGTATGTAACGTCCTGCAATCTGCACGCGAAGCTTCTGTCCTTTATGCCAGATCCTGCTGGTGGGATTGATCTCAATTTCAACCGGTACGATTTGTCCCGGCTCCAGCTTTTCATCTTCATCATGTGCCTGAACCGGACTGTAGTCGGTGCTGAGTTTCTCATCAAGCTTGCGGCGTGAAACTCTCATTTTTCCCCATGCTCCCGGATGCGATTCACTAAAAATGGTAATTGGCAGCCATTCACCCATGGTACTCAGTTTCTGTACATTGATAAACAGGTCCATATCATGATAGCTTTCTGCCGCAACCCATAAATGCAACTTAAGGTAGCCGGTCAGCTCCGTTTCCTCTTCAAAGGTATAATCAAAGGAAATCTCTTCATCGTCGCTTTCATAAGCCGCCATTGCCGGTTCAGCAATGGGTTCCTTACTCATCGACAGGTGGGCGGCATCAAGATACAGCTTTTCATATTCGGTACGCTTCAAAGGGAATGCGTCTTCCGGACGATTTTTCTGATAAAGATAATCGAAGGCATCCTGTACCTCGATTCGTACTTTGGGAGTGAGTTCCCATCCGTTTCGTTCCAGTTTTAGATACCGCGCAAAAAATAGCTCAAGATCCTTCAGATATTCATTGCTGTAAGCATCCGGCCATTCGAAATCCCGATGGGCCCGAAGCCACTTCTTTCCGGACTTAATCTTTCGAAATCCATTGATCGAACCTCTCAGGTGGAAATGGTTCCAGCAGGCTGTAACATATACCGGAATCCGAATGTTTTCCCATATCGGGTCTTTATCCTTCCAGTAGGTGCAATTAATAAAAGGATATCGTTCCAGATTTTTTACTGTATCGTCGATATAATTTGGGCCGACCGCTTCACGCATGACCAGATTTACAAATGACGCAGCGGGAATTCCTCCTTCACACAGCGATTCCCGATACATGTCACTGGTGCCTTCCCATGGTGCAATACAGGTAAGATGCGGAGGGCACTGTGATGCAATTCGCCACTGAGTCATTGCGACACAACTATTGCCTGCCAGAGCGCATCGTCCGTTGCACCACGGCTGCACTGCAGCCCACTCAATAAAGTCATAACCGTCACGGCCTTCCTGCGTTCCAAACTGCATAAAATCACCCTCTGAATGCCCTATGCCCCGGGGGTCAACATTGGCCACCGCATAGCCGTGGCGGCACCAATAGCCGGGGTCCGGACTTTCAAATTTTGACATATTGGATACGGTTTGAGGAGGCACTCCCATGATCTGCCACTCACTCTGCCCGTCAAAAGGACGTTTCCCATAAAAGCTCCAGCTAATGATCAAAGGTACCTTAGCCTCGCCTTCCGGTTTGTAAATATCTACGTAAATCGTTACGCCGTCTCTCATCGTCACAGGAATATCCTGCATACATACAATACCTTCTTCTGCAATATAGGTGCGGGTATTCAGCGGAGAAAGATACTTGAATCGCTCCCTCTCCTCAGGCGTCATTGCTTCCAGCTCCTCATGGGTAGCGGGTCTCAGCATTTCGCGCATGGCTACATCGACTTTTTCACCATTCATTTCGATCGTCTTAACAATGTGCTTGGCATCTGTCATCTTTTATACTCCTAACAGGTTTATTACTTCGTCTTGAAGCTTTGATAATAATGTGTCATAATGGACTCATATTAATTGCTTCTCTTTCTATTTCATTGTAATAATAAAATCAAAGGAATACAGAACACCTCTATGCAAAATGTTCATTTTTAACACATTTTGTTGTACTATTCAGCTAAGTTTTCATCAAAGGAGGCTCCTGCAATGGACGAGAAACGAATTTATGGGATTACTGACGGCAAAACAAAAAAGAGCATGCGAACGCAGGCTCGAATTATCAGCTCATATCTCGATTTAATGCAGGAAAAGCATTTCGAAAAAATTACAGTTAAGGAATTGGTTTTAAGGATCAACATTACCCGTGGTACATTTTATCTGTACTTCAATGATATCTATGAACTGCAGCAACATATCGAAACCGATTTGCTGGAGTCTTTTCAACAGTTCTGCTTGAGTGATAAAGAATTGTTTGACAATCCAAAGGGGGTTTACTCAGACTGGGGATTTTCTCTTAATGCACCGCCTGCACTGAGCCGCTGGTTTGAGTATTGCGACCTAAATAAAAAAACGCTGCAAGTTCTTTTAGGGCCCAATGGCGATCCTTATTTTGTCATCAAACTGAGAAAACTTCTTTGGAACTATGTCAACAGATTAATGGACAGCGATCATATGCCTCACGACCAGCAGCGTGAGTATTTTCTCATGACTTTCGTTGAACTTAACCTGTTGCTGGCACGTCAATGGCTAAATGAAAAATCGGAGAGTTCTCTTACAATGGAAAATCTTACTGTAATCCTGAACACGATGCGGGTGGGCGCAAACTGTTTAAGCCATTATAATGTGCAATGGGTAATAGAAAAAATGTAAATCATCAGTTCTTCTACTTTTTTTCATATTCCCTGATGATTAGCATCAATGATTTCCTTCAATTTTACATTTTGGTTGATATATCTAGCCTGGCTTCTCTCTGATTTCAAATGAATTGCATTCTGAGGGCAAAGGTGAATACAAGCAAAACAAACTTCGCATTGATGGGAAAACTCCGGTTTCTCGGCAACATAGATATTGTTAGCTGGGCAAACCTGCGCACAGATTTTGCAGCCATTGCAATTATCGTTCACCTGAAACCGTTTATACGCAAAGTTATAGCTAAGCCGATCGGCCAAACGCCGGCCGTATTTCGATATGACGTCTGAGGGAATACCTTTTCTGATAAGATGATTCTTTCTGCTGCGAATATCCTCCCCTATTTGATGGATTCGCTCTTCAATTTCTTTTGGATCCTTATTTTGGATTTCGTCCTCAATTTTAAAAGTGAGCAGAAAATTATCAACCATAAGAATCTCGTTGGTATAGTTGAACCGAATTCCTGCTTCAGCAGCAACTCGTTCCATCTGATGCAGACCCGATGCAGATTTGCCCCCATAGGTCATAATTGCAAAAAAGTAATCGGCTTTCAATTTCGATTTCTTTACAAAGTCATTTACAAGCCTTGCCATGCCAAACCCATGACAGGGATAAACAAACCCGATTGCGTCATCTTCGAATTCATAGTTCCCTTCCTTTATCATCTGAGGAATTGAGTACAGTTCCCCTCCTATCCGCTTGGCAACATATAAGCTATTTCCAGTTGCAGTAAAATAAAATAGTTTCATTTTTGATCCTCTCTCCTTATATTTTTTACATTCGTTGATTTTAGAACAATTGTTTATTATAATGAGTTTAGCAACCTTATCAGTAAGATTCAATCGTTAATGTAAAGGAACTTGTTCATTACTCAACAGGCTTCGCTTGCATGTTGAATAACGTTAGGAGAAATTTTTATGGATCGGCGTATTGAAAAATCTAAGAAGGCAATTATGGATGCATTAACCAGTCTAATGGCGGAAAAAGATTTCGATAAAATTACCATCAACGAAATCGCAGAGCGCGCAAATGTCAATCGTGGTACGGTATATTTGCATTATGTGGATAAGTTTGACTTGTTAAATCAATGTATTGAGATTCATCTCAACCAACTATTATCGAGTTGTATGATCCCGCAGAGCCAGGAGATCAGCCGGAATTCCCCCAAAGCTGATATGCTCCAAATATTTCACTATCTGGAGCAGCACATTTCTTTCTATTTTATTTTACTAACGAACAAGGGAACTCCCACATTCAGGGATCAGCTGCTTCATATGGTTCAAGAAATGATTTCGGTGCATCTGAATCGGCAAAACATCCTTATAAGGGTCAACAAAGATTTTCTTGTTCAATTTGTTGCTTCTGCCACAGTTGGTATTGTGGAGTGGTGGATCATCAACGAAATGCCTTATCCTGCTGCTTCGATGGTAGATCAATTGTGGCAGCTGTTTGAAAAAGTTGAGCTGGTTAATCCGTAATAGAGATTAACAAAATTAAGATCGGTATTGAGAGATATATTCCATGAAATCCCTTGCACTTTGTTCAACCTCTTCATTGCTGATTTGAAAGGAAGCTCTGAACACGGAAAAGTATGGCAGTGCAACCGCGCCAACATGAGCCGCAGTTGCTTTGAATGGAGAAATAATCTCATCCACAGTAAATCCTATGGGACCGGTATGGGTGTAATTTTCTTCCTGATCTCCGATTGACTTCGCGATTCCAAATTTTTTCCCGTTCAGCTTATTTCCTTTCGAACCATAGGCCCACCCATGGGTAAAAACATCATCCAGCCACTTTTTTAATAGCGGAGGGTAGCTGTACCAATAGACAGGAAACTGCAAAATAATAAAATCATGCCCTTCCAGCAATTGTTGTTCTTTTTCAACATCAATCTTCCAGCCGGGATACTCCTTATATAACTCATGTATGACAATGTCGTTTGGGTATTTCTCTAGTTCCTGTTTCCACCTTTTATTTACATTCGAACGATCAATATCAGGGTGTGCTAAAATGACAAGAGTCTTCATAAAATTATAAATCCTTTCTGTTTTCTTCATAATTGATTTACTGAAATGCTGCGAAATCGTGGTTTTGGGACAGTAAAAACGTACCCCGAATCACAAATTTAGCATGAAAAATTAACGTTATCCTTATTATTTTCTAAAAGAGATTGATTGTAAATACACACAATGAAGTAAGCAAATACACACTTTAATATCAGTAAATACTTACTTTAAAGTGTGTATTCCTTTCGGTTAAGCTGATATACTATAATAAATCTTGGAGGTGATATTTTGAAACAATATACTTTAGGCATTGAAGCAACCTTGGAAATCCTCGGCGGAAAATGGAAAGCGTTAATTGTATGTCAACTGATGTCTGGTCCCAAAAGAACAAGTGAATTAGAACGTCTTATTCCAGGCATCTCTCAAAAAGTACTTATACAGCAGCTTCGAGAATTGGAGCGGGATGGAATTGTGGGAAGAATAGACTATCATCAGATGCCTCCCAAGGTTGAATACTATGTAACGGATTACGGTAAATCCGCTAATACAATAATTCATGTAATGTGTTCCTGGGGACGGGAGAATATTGCGCTTAGAAAAAGCAGGGGGGAAGATATCGATCTGTTAGAAAAATAGAATTCAGCCTCAACCTACTTTTTATTCAAGCTGCTGTAATGCTCCCTTTGACTTTGAATTTCATCCTCCTCAAATCCGAGTAATTCTAGAAGTTTTTGATGTTGCACTGGCGAGTGCTTTTCAAATTCGTAATGCCACTCCTCTGTTGTTTCTCTTTTTAGGCCTGCCGAATTCAATATTGTCATCCATGTGCTTTCATCAAGGCTCTTAAGATTTTTATATAGAATACTGTTTTCCAATAATTTAATAATTAAATTTTGTTGCTTTTGTGCTGCTTCTATTTCTTGATTCAATTCTCCCAATCTCTTCAATAGAAGTGCTGAAACCTCGAGATTTGCTGCATCTAAAAGGTTGGCGATCTCAGCCAATGGCACCCCGGCTTGCCTAAAAAGCATAATCTTACTGAGTCGTTCTATATCTGCATCTTGATACAACCGATACCCTGCCTTATTCCTTGTAGATGGTTTAAGAAGGTTGATTGCGTCATAATATAATAACGTACTCCTGGAAATCCTGAATTTCGATGCAATTTTACCCACTGTTAATTCCATAAAAACCTCCCAGTTGTTTTTTTTAGTATAAGCCCAGGCTTTCGATCAGGTCAATCATCAGTTTATCCAATGATCGCCGGAAGCAGCCGTATGCTTACGATCCATCTTGAATAAAACAAGACCCAGAATCGTAAGCAAAATTCCGCAAAAGAGCAGCAATTGCCCAGATTGAAACCAATCCAGCAAAACCCCAAAGATGAGAATTGCAAGGGGCAAGGTAAAATTACCCACCGAGCCGATGATTCCGAATACTCTGCCTGCCATTTCATTCTCAACATTTTTCTGCAGAATCGTACGATAGCAGGTGCTGATACAAACTACCGCAGCACTCATCAGGAAGAAGACGAAAAAGTATGGAACAATGTTGCGGATACCCGAATTACTGAGAATGCCAAATACGGAATAAATCAAGCCGATCAAACAGATGCCTCCGTACATAAATTTCTTTTCCTTATGGTTTATACTGATCAAACTCAGTAAAAAACCGGTCAAAATAACACCCATCCCATAAAAGGCTTCCAGGTATCCCAGATTTTGTGCTCCGTTCCCCTCCAACGTTACGGCAAATACCGGCATGATTACCTGAACAGAACCCACAAAGAAATGCAAGATGGCAACCACTGATACAATTGAAAGGGTACTTCTTCTCTTGAGAATATATTGAAAGCCATCACGAATGTTTTCTTTAATCTTTTTCTTTGATTGCGTTTCTTTTATTACAGGTTGAATAGCGATCATAGATGCAAGAGCGGATGCAACAAAAAAAGATAAGGCATTCAGTAAAAAGACAAAGCCATACCCCAACCAAGCCACACAAATGCCTCCAAGCAAAGGGCCTACTACTAGAGCAATACCGCTTAAAAACTGACTTTTAGCATTTGCCTCGTTCAATGCTTCCTGCTTCACAATCTGTGGGATAACTGCCTGGACGGTAGGATCAAAGAATGCAGAGCATACAGAAAGTACAACTCCTGCAACTATAATGACAGACAGATTCAATGCTCCCATATAATAGGTAACCACGACAGCAGTTACTACAAGTCCCCTGATCAAATCTGTGCTGATCAAAAATATTTTTCTGCTAAATGAATCAATAATCCCTCCCGCAAGAAAACCGACCACGATTGCGGGTGCCATCGATGAAAACAGTACAATACCCATTATGGATGGTGCGTGTGTGACCTGAAGTACCCAGTAAGCCAGCGCAATGGCGTAAAATTTATCACCGATTTGCGATACGAACTGCCCACATAACAATAAAAAAAGGTTTTGATTCGTAGTTATACTTTTCATATCGGCCTCCGCGTTATATTTGTAAGATCATCTTACAAATATAACGATAAACCCTACAGTAATAGACAGGTCAACAACAAAAATTATTTTGTCAGCAACTTCCATTATGTTCGTCCATACCCTGCCGATATGTTAATCGATACCCTGCCGGTCTACATGGAAAAATATCGATGGGAATTCTTCTGCCTCTCCATGTTCAGCACTTTATTATAGCCTTTTTACAATTTTTTGTGCGAATTCAGTGTTATAATTTTCTTAAACTGGGAACGAATATATAGGAATGTAACTGTATCATAAGCAATAAATTTTAAATGTCATTTGTTTTACGTTGAAAGGAGAATTCAATGAATCAGTTGCAAATGGACCTGATCCATACAGGAAAAGGTTTTATCGCTGCCCTGGATCAGAGCGGCGGGAGTACTCCAAAAGCACTCCTTCAATACGGAATTAAGGAAGACAGCTATTCCAATGAAGAAGAAATGTTCAATTTAGTCCATGACATGAGAACAAGAATCATAACAAGTCCGGCATTTACTTCCGAGTATATTCTGGGCGCCATCTTATTTGAGAATACGATGGATCGCACCATTCATGATGAATTTACTGCGGATTATCTTTGGGAGAAGAAAGGCATCGTTCCATTTTTAAAGGTTGACAAAGGACTCGCTGCCATTGAGAATGGAGTTCAGCTGATGAAGCCCATACCGGATCTGGACAATCTTCTAAAGCATGCCGCTCAAAAGAACATATTTGGAACCAAAATGCGCTCTGTGATCAAAGATGCCAACAGCGAAGGAATCAAAGATGTGGTTGCGCAGCAATTCGAGATCGGTAAGCAGATTATTGAAGCCGGACTGGTTCCAATCATAGAACCCGAGGTGGATATTCACAGCCCGGATAAGGAAGAATCTGAAAAAATATTGAAAGAAGAACTATTAAACCAATTGTCCGGCCTCAGGCAAGACGAAAAAATTATGCTGAAGCTATCCATACCGACGGCAGAGAATTTCTACAGCGATTTAATGGGAGAACCTCATATTGCACGAATTGTGGCTTTGTCGGGTGGATATTCACAGACCGAAGCGAATGAGAAATTGGCACGGAATCAAGGATTGATCGCCAGCTTTTCCCGCGCCCTTTCCCAAGGCTTGACGGCTCAACAGACGGAGGAAGAGTTTGATGCCATGTTGTCAAGCTCAATCAAAGCGATCTTTGCCGCATCGATTTCATAATGGCTTCCCCCCTCTCCCCGTCTAATTGGGGAGCGTCTGTAAATTAAACGGTCCAATTACAGATTGGTCATCCATACCGTAGCGCATCTGGCCCTCTTTTGAGAAAGAGCCAGATGCGCTCTATTTATATTGCTGCAAAATCATCCGGCGGTACCCGCTTTTCCCTCCTCTGTTTTCACTTTTCCCTCCTCTGTTTTCACTTTTCCCTTTGCCAGCGATGCCACCATTGCCACTAGCGAAGCTACAACTGCTGCCATAAAAGTCGTGTGCAGCGCGGAAACAAACGCTTGATCTTTCAGTGCCGAATTGGAAAGCCCCTTAGATGCCAGGTTTATGAAAGCTTTACTCTGATTTGTTGAAAATAATGCTCCGGAAGCTGCGACGCCCATGACCATACCAAGGTTTCTCATTGTGGCAAGTGTGCCTGAAGCAATCCCTCTGTATTGCGGAGGAACGCTGCCCATGATCGCGCTGTTATTCGGTGTTTGAAACATACCAAAACCAAAGCCAGTGAGAATCATTGAGGCAATGATATAAATGATGGAGGTATCTTTATTCAGGAAACTCATCAGGAAAATCCCTCCCGCCATAACGGTTGTTCCTGCGGTGCTGATGTATCTGCTGTCAAAGCGGTCAGATATCATTCCGCTGACCGGTGCGATCATAATTGTGGCAAGGGGCAAAGGCAGATAGAGCATTCCGGTTTTCAGGGCCGAGAACTCACGGAAGTTTTCCAGATAGAATGGAGCTAGAAATGCCATGATAAACTGCGCCATATAGAGAAAGAATGCAGCGGCATTGCCCGCGGCAAAGATGCGGCTTTGGAACAAATTGAGATTAAGCATCGGATATCTGCATTTGCTCTCATAGGTAAGAAACAACCCCGCCGTTAAAATTCCTCCCGCAATCAGTGAAATAAATACGGGCAGCCCTAGATGATAATTCTCCAGCATGCTTAAAGGAAGTAATATCAACACCAGCGCAATAAAAATCAACAGGCTTCCTACTTTATCAAACGGTTCTGAATTCTTTTTTCCATCTTCCGGAATTTGAAGAGAGGCCATAACAATTCCGAATATTCCAATTGGAACATTGATAAAAAAGATGCTCTGCCATCCCAGCAGGCTTGTAAGAAACCCTCCGATTACCGGGCCTGCGCAAAGACCAAAGGCAACGGCGATGGCAGATATGCTGAACGCCTTGCCCCGGCTTGAAGCAGGCACTGCATTTGTAATGATTGCGGATCCTGTTGCATACAGCATTGCAGCTCCCAATGCCTGAATCACTCTGCAAAGAATCAGGGCAACGATATTTCCTGACAAACCACAAAGAAGCGAACCAACTGTAAAAATGACAAAGCCTGTCAAATAGACCCTCTTGCGGCCGTATAGGTCCGAAATACGCCCGAAAGTGAGCAGCAGACTGCTGACGACAAGCAGATACGCGGTTACGATCCAGGCAACCGTGGATACCGAAACGCCAAAATCATCTTTTATAATTGGGCTCACCAGATTGACAACGCTTGAATCAAGCGATGACATAAATGTACCAATTGCAATTACCAACACGACCATTACTGTTTTTTTGTTTCTCATATACTACCTCTTTTTCGTAATCAATATGAGCTTTTGCTCATGTTTTATATTATTCTCAGCCGAACCTCTTTGTCAACAAAAACATGAGCATATACTTATATTTTTTCATTGACAAAGTTAATCCTGCATTTTACAATAAATTCAAGCAGGAGGTTAATGAGTATAATGCAATACACGCCAAGCAAACCCGAAAGGCCAGGCAAGCCTGAAAAGCCAAGCAAACCTGAAAGGCCAGGAAAGCCCGAAAGGCCAAGCAAGCCCGAAAGGTCAAGCAAGCCTGAAAACATGAATAAGCCAGTCCGAAAACCGAAACAACAAAGAAGCATTGACATGAAAGAGAAAATACTCAATTCGGCGTTTCAATTGTTTTGTGAAAAAGGATATTATAATACGACTACCAATGAAATTGCCCATAGAGCAGGAGTTTCAATTGGCAGCCTTTATTCTTATTTCAAGGATAAGGACACAATTTTTCTGGAAATACTGGAAAGGTACCACCAAAAGTTTGAAATAGCCAAAAGTGATGTACTCAATGACCTTGATCTTCTCAAGGCAGACTACAAGACCTGGCTGCGCCTTCTCTTTGAAAGTCTGATTACTGTACACGAGGAGTCAAAAGAGTTAAACAGAGAACTGAAAGTGCTCTCCTATTATCATCCTGCAATGGCTGAAATTCTGGAAGAACAAAGGAGAAAGACCTTGCAGGCAACAATTGGATATTTTATGCAATTGAGAAATGACTTTCATTCGGATGATATCGAAGCAACTGCAATCGTAATCTTCGATCTGATCTCAGCCACTGTTGATAGAATTGTTTTTGAGCGAAACGAAATAGACAGGGAAAGATTAATCAATGCTGCAATCGACATTGTGCAAAAGTACTTTTCACTGTAATGTGTAGTATACAGGCTTTAACAGAAAAATAAAGACAGCTAATTTAGGAAAAGCGCTGATTTTTTTCAGCGTTTTTTATGTTGTTTACCTAGCGTTTAAATTCTATTTATATTCGGTTTAATTTGTCGCTTTAGAATTAAGCCAATCACTAGAAATTATCCCTTAGGGATTTCAGAAGAAAACTCCCAATTAATATTTTATGATATGGAGGGTCATTTATTATGTTTACCTGGTTAAAAAGAAAGAACAACAAACCTGCTTTTACAACTACCCCGCAGTCTCGTAAAGGTTTAGAATTAGAATGTTGCGGCAAGTGCCCGCGCAACTGTAAATTATCGGAGCCAAAATGTGGACGCGGGAAAAGACAGGCTGAAATGATGATAAGATAAGGTATTTTAAAATGCCGATAAAAAATGAGTCTTCATCGCGCAGCCGAAAAACTGCTCAGTGATATTAACAAAAGTAAAGGAGGGTATACATCCTATGATTGAACTCAGCAATTCAAAAGAACATTATCTAAGAGCAATCTACAAATTATCAGCAAAAGAAGGTTGTGCGCGGATAACGGATATTGCAATAGAACTAGGCGTAACCAAAGCGAGCACCTGCCGTGCAGTCAAAGAGCTGGAAGAGATGATGCTCGTGTGCAAGGACTCAGTTCACAGGGTTTACCTAACGGAAAAAGGAAAAAACACTGTCATACCGATTGTAAAAAATTATGAAAAATTAAAGAACTTTTTCGTGTCAACCCTTGGTGTTAATGAGCTAGAAGCAGGCATTCTAGCGTGTGCACTGGAACATGTTATCGATATTGAGCGATATATTTTTTGATTAATAACCACGGGGACGCGGCCATTTCAAATCATCTATTTTGATAAATGCTTTATAATCCAAGCCTCTCGATCTATGAAATACAAACCATATTGATGCCAAAAGATAGAATAAGAATCCAGCCAGAAGATTACTCCAATATCCAAAATACATCCCGACCAAGGTTGCGCCTGTCAGAAGGAAAACCAATATTGATGGAAGAGGGTGATAGGGTGAGATATATCCCCTTTCAATCGTTCCAAGCGGATACATTCTTCGAAATTTAATCATCATATATGCTGTCAGGATATAAACCAACAATGCGGACAGGATCGAAAAGGTGATTACCTGATCAAGAAGTCCTGTAAAACCAAATGCAATTGAAATCGGCAATAAAAACAAAATCGCACGATATGGTGTCTTATATTTAGGATGCAGTACTGCAAAGGCCTTGGGGATAAGGGTATCTTTGGCCATGGAATACCATGCCCTACTTGCATCCGCAATGCACCCGTTTGCACTTGCAAGGCAGGATAAAACGGTTCCCAGGAATAGAATGTTTATTACTGCAGGGATTTTGCCCGCTAACGCAGCATCATATAATGGATAGGTTGATTTTGCCAAAACATCAAATTTTACCATTCCCGAACAAACAAACCAGGTAATCGAAGCGCCAACAATCAAAGTCATCATTCCCGCAATAGAACCAACCGGCAAGGCTCTCCCTTTAGAGCGACACTCCTCTGAGGCAAGCACGGTACCTTCAATTCCCAGATAGAACCAACATCCGAATTGAAATGCTCCCAGGACTCCAATCCAGCCATAAGGCAAGCTGTTGGTCATTTCGGACAGTCGAAGCATACTCTCTGACGAATAAAACTTTGTACTAAACAGCAATACGATGATTGTCAGAAAAGCAATCCCTGTTAATACGATATTGAAATTTAAAGTGGCTTGTACGCCCCGATAATTTAGATAGGTTAACGCGAGTAGACTGAGAATAATGTATGGCAGCGCTTGAATGTCAGGATCAATCGTCTGTAATATTTGTCCCACGACTAAAGCATCTGCAGCTTCCAGCATCACATACTCAAATACAAGCATCAGACCAATATTAAACGACGCAAGCGGTCCCAAAAAATGTTTTGCCATCGCATACTGTCCGCCTGCTTCGGGGATAACAGACCCCATTTCAGTATTGATTGCAATTAACGATATATATAAAATACCAATCGTCCAGCAAGCAATGATAGAACCGATTGATCCTCCTTTGGCTATGGTATAATTCCAACCCATAAATTGCCCCACTAAAACGATTCCAACTCCCAAGGCCCAAATATGTAATGGCCCCAAAACTTTCAACAGGTGCTTACCTTTTTCATTGTCCAAAATCAAATCTCCTTTCAAGTCGAGGATATTCTTTCCTTATTCCTTGTTTTCTTTTTCAACCTTAATGAAATCTTTTAGGATCAAAAAAGCAAACAAAGCACACATACCCCAAGCAACGTAATTCATTACAATCCATACACTCATATCCTCACATCCTTATTCATTCACTACTTGATAATACAGGTGCTCAATGGTCTTCTTCAGACCCTTTTCTGAATTGTTCAAAACAAAAGCAAAGTAGACAAACAATCCAACTAAGACGATCAAGAAAGTCTTCATATGGATTGTATAACTCAATCGAATGCTGCTGTCCTTCATCAACATTGCTGTTAAAAGCGTCCCAAAACATAGAATCATAATAAACAGCGAATCAAATATTTCAAAAATTATTTTTCGTTTTTTCATAACAAACCTCCTGATTTTTATCATGCGCTTGGTTCTTCGCACATATTTCAATTGTATAGATTGCTTCCCGATTCTTCTTTAAATGCATGAAAACAGCTGCTGCAGCTGCCGTAGAAAATGCTCCGGCAAAAATTCCTGCAGTCAAAATCCCTATCCTCATAGCCTGATTGGAAATCATTGCGCTGACTTGCACCATTACAAAGCTTAGAATGCACCAAAGTACTGCGAGAATCGCGGCAATAATGCCACAATCCCGATACAATATTTTATTGATTTTGTTATTCAAAATTTACTCTCCTACATTTATAGTATCAATTTTTCTTTGATTTAAGGGGCTTAAACTCATTCTCTTGAGCACAGTCATCCGGAAGTTAACCGATGGCAATGCAAAGAATTGTGTTTGGCGAATACTAAGCCCCTTAAAATTAAGAGGGTTATGTTATTTTATCACAATGAAAAATCAGAGCGATTAATAATAACCGCCGACCGGCTTCTTAAGTACTGATGAGCATACCATATTAATCATGGTCGTAAAGTCATAGACCGGTAAATTGAGTTCATTCTGTATTGCTGCTGCATAAGGCGGCATATCACTGCACTCAAGGAGTATTGCACCTATCTCAGGATGCTCCTTCACAAGTGATTTTGCGCCCTCAACCAGTTCTTTTCTGGCCACTGCATTGTTCATATACGGTCTGTCTCTTGGAATTGCTGAAAACTCCGGCTCGAATTCCATGCACTTTACGATTATGGCATCAGATTCATATACACTGCAGGCTTCCAGCAGCTTTGGACCAAAGGTACGTTCAACTGCACAGAGAACACCGATTTTCTGATCCTTCTTCAAGCCAGCTTTAATAAACGGAATTTGAATCAGGCTGGAGGCGTAGACTGGAACATGCAGACGTTCTACCAGTTCCTTCTGCCAATATCCAAAATATCCACAGCTGCAGATGATGGCACGTACACCATCACGCTCCAGTTCTAAGCCCGCTTCAACCAAATCCTCGATGATCGTCGGATCAACTGTATGTAGCCGAGGGGAGTCCACACGTGGAAGCTTTGCATATCTTACCGGAAAATTAAATGTAGTAGCATTTGCAACATTTCCGGGAACAATCGGATAACCGACATTTAACAAGATAATCCCAATCGGAATTCCGGACATAATCTGCTCTTTCGCAGTATGTATTACAAAATCGTCGTTATTTTGGTCGAGATAACCATAATGTTTCGTTTCATTCATCTTCTTTTCCTCTCCATCATTCAAAGTGATATTCCGGCTGTTATAACAATGCAGGGTCAATAATTAATTCGCCTCTGGCAAATCGATCGATCTGATACGGTGCCATAGGAAGTGTAGGCTGCGCTCCGATGGCAGCTTCTGCGGCCAGAATTCCGATGGCTGGTGCAAACATCGTCGCCTTGGTAAGGCCAAGCGCACAGATAAAGCCTTCCACCTCCGGCACCGGCCCCACGATCACCGAATGATCCGGTCCGGTCCCGTACTGGCCTGCCCAGTGACGAACGATGCGGACATTCTTAAGCGCAGGGACTTGTTTTACTACCAACTGAGCGATTTCCTCCAAAACCCTCCATTCCGGATCAAAGTCGATAATTCCTGCTTTAACGTTGGGATCCGACCATCCGAAAAGGAATCCACCGTGCTTTACTTGAGAGATATAGGTATGGTACTTGAACGAATAGATCATCGGCCCGCCAATATAATCCAAAGGCTCCGTAATTGCGATCTGATGTTTCTCCGGTTCCACGGGAATTGTAACACCGGCCATGCGTCCGATAAACTTTCCGTATTCTCCTGCGGCATTGACGACACAGGAAGTCGCTATCTCTCCCTGATCTGTGATAACCCCTTTCACCTTACCGGACTCAACCTTGATGCCGGTTACCTTTGTATAGTTATTAAACTCTACCCCAAGATCCTGCGCACCTTTTTTGAACGCAAGGGCCATTTTCATAGGGTTGATGGTGCCATCGCCAATACCGTTCTCGGGATAAATGTAGGATCCCCCCAGGATCTCATCCACTTCCAAAAAGGGTGCTACCTCTTTGCAGCCTGCTTGATCCAAAACCTTCGTAGGAATGCCCAACGAGTTTTGCAGCCTGACATTGGTATGAAGGTTTGCAAGTTCGGTCTCGGTGTAGGCGGGAAGCAGATAACTGTGTTTATCAATCTCCAGATCTCCATAGCCGCTCTCTTCGCCCAACTTATCAAACTCTCTCACTGACAGCAGTCCCATCTTACAGTTGGAAATGCTCCCAAATTGCAGTCTGAACTGCGCTGCACAGCGACCGGTGCCGCCGAAGGGTGTATACTGTTGTTCCACCAGCACAACATTCTTAATGCCGGCCTTTGCCAGATAATAAGCGGTGGAGGTACCGGCAGCGCCGCCGCCGATAACTACTACGTCTGCAGTTTTTTTCATTTTTCTATACCCCCTACGATCTGGCCGAGCGTAATCGGTTTAATTGGTATTCGGCTGACTGGAACGTCAATCTCATCAACCTTCTTGTGGAGATAATTGGCAATTTCACGTGCGATCATCTCTTTGCAGGTCCGGCCCTGACACGGTCCCATGGTACATCGGGAATGTTTTTTGATTTCCTGCATTGATGTCACCCCACTGTCTAATAGCCGGTGCAGATCAGCTAGTGTAAAGTTTTCACAGCGGCATAAAATAATTTTATTTTCGTCCATATCCTCACCTCCTAGCGAACAGCAATGCTGCGCACGTCATAGATCAAATCGTCATCGACCAAAACGGTGATCACACTCGTACGGTCCAACTTCTTACCGCTGTTTACTCGAACGACCTCTGCTTTGCCAACGACGCTGCCGTCCCGTCCAAGCGCATCTACAACATTGCCTTTTTCAGGCAGTGGAGACATTTCATAAGGTAACGTAATCTTGATTTTACCGTTGCCCACAGTTTCATCAATCACGAAGCAGGCTAGACCCGGGCAAATGCTGACGCAAAGTGTACAGCCGGTGCAGACATCATGATTACATTTCGGAAGGTCGTTAATGTCTTTCATGGTAACGGCATGAGCGGCGCAGCTGGTGACACAGGGATTACATGGTATCTGCTCATAGCACTCTATCACCACATAGGGCCCGCGCTTCCTCCTCTCAGCGGAAGGAAGCATTTTTTCAAACATTTCTTTCGTAGCAATACCGGTTTTTTCTAACACTGTGATTCCCTCCTTTACAGCATCGCAAGACCATCGCGGATCTTCTTGCCGGTGTTGCCGGAGCGAAGCACGCGCAGTTCTTCAATATATTCGTCACGTTTTTCAATTGCTTCCGGGCGATTCATACCGGTGGCAATTGCAGCCGAAAGCCCTGCAATGCTGCCTTCGATCATGGCGGCAGTAGCCTCTTCAATGCAGGACACGTCTCCCGCAACATAAATGCCAGGCGCCGAGGTTTCCATACTTTCACTGCGCTTGGGAATGAAACCGCCCAGTTGAGGGATATACCTTATTTCTGCGCCGGCTTGCGAAATCAGCTCGCCCAGCGGTGCAAGTCCAACAGACAGGCAGATGGTATCCACCTCGATCTCACGCTCAGTACCGGGAATAATTTCAAATTTATCATCCACATCAGCCAGTACTGCACCGGTAACATATTTATCTCCCAGCGCGGTCTTGACGGTAGTCTTAGTATAGATAGGCACACCAAGACGGCGTACCTTGGAAGCATGGACCTTGTATCCGCCGATAACCGGCGCCGCTTCCACAATTGCAGCCACGTCTACTCCGGCCTGAAGCAGCTGATATGTAACGATCAAACCGATATTGCCTGCTCCGATCATGAGCACTTTCTGGCCGGGTTGAATGCCGTAAACGTTCATCAATGTCTGCACTGCGCCGGCTCCGTATACGCCGGGCAAGTCATTATTTTCAAACTGAAGCATTTTTTCCGCTGCCCCCGTACAAATAATGATCTTGTCTGCGGTCATTCGGTGATATAGTCGGTCTTCTTCATAGGCTATTACACGGTCGGAATATATTCCCAGAACATCGGTATTGCACTTGACCTCAATCAGTGGATTCTTTGCAATATCCTCTCTCAAAATCTTAACGATCTCGATGCCCCTGGTACCGGCGTGTTCTTTTTCTGATCCAAAGAACCTGTGCGTCTGCTTAATCAGCTGTCCTCCCAGCTCATCCCAGCGGTCCATAATTGTGATACGGACACCTTCATCCGCTGCTGCTAACGCGGCACTCATACCGGCAGGTCCTCCGCCAACGATTAAGATATCGCTAAATTTCATTTCGTAGTACCTCCCATCAGAGAACCGCTGCCAGATTGCAATTTGACAACCATGCCACTCTTCAGCGGTTCAACGCAGACACGTACATTTGGTACTCCGTCTACTTCCATCAGGCAAGAGGAACAGTTGCCAATCGCACAGAAAAATCCACGCGGACGGCCATGATGTTCCCGCAACTCACGCACACCATTTGCGTGTAAAGCGGCTGCAATGGGTTCTCCTTCATATCCTTCAAAGGTCTTATCTTCAAATCGGAACTGTACTTTCTCACCATGATCATATGTGAGTACTGGATGATCGGTAATCCTCACTTTAGCACCTCCTGCCTGCATTAGAGCGCCAAACGGTAAATTTCTGCTGCGTGCTCTTCCGTAAGCTTGAGGAAACTGCCATGGTTAGGGGCCCCATGGAACATGTTTTTAACCAGCATCGGAATATCCTCTTCTTTTCCTCCGATTTCAGAAATAGAGGTTGGCATTCCGATGGATCTCAAAAAATCTTTTAACGCTACAATTCCCTCTTTGGCTGTTACTTCAGGATCTTCAAAATTCATCTGGCAACCCCAGATTCTTACTGCGAATTCGACAAACCGTTCGATACCAATGCCAAGCTTCAATACATAGGTCATCCATGCAGGAGTTAGGATCGCCAGGCCGGCACCGTGGGAGCATCCATAGGTCGTAGACAATTCGTTCTCCATGTGATGTGTCCCCCAGTCCTGGTCACGGCCAACACCGGTGATGTTGTTATGGGCAACCATACCTGACCACAAAATATTGGCACGTGCTGCATAGTTACTAGGATCCGCTATGGCTCTTTTTCCTTCCTTCACCATGGTAAGCAATACTGCTTCAAGCAAGCGATCTGTAATCTCAACATCCTTGGTGTGAGAGAAAAGACGTTCCATGCAATGAGACATGATATCACTGATACCGCTGGCTGTCTGATAGGGGGGTAGTGTGGTCGTCAGCTCCGGATTCATAATAGCGAATTTGGGCCGAAGGACATCTCCGTCAGCACATCTTTTGTACATTCCGTTTTCCTGTGTTACGACTGTGTCAGTGGAGCCTTCGGAGCCAGTCGCTGCGAGGGTTAGTACAACACCAACAGGCAGTGCCTCCGTCACGGGTGTGCCTGTATAGAAATCCCAGAAATCTCCGTCATAGAGAACGCCCATCGCGATGGCTTTTCCTGAATCAATCGCACTGCCTCCACCCACGGGGAGTATGAAATCAATCTTCTCTTTTCTACAAAGTTCGATTCCTTGGTAGACAAGTCCACTCTTAGGATTTGGTTGCACTCCACCCAATTCGACATATTCGATACCTTCTGCATCTAGAGAAGCTTTCACCCTGTCAAGAAGTCCAGATTTCACAACCGAACCGCCTCCATAGTGTAGCAGCACTTTGTGACCGCCGAAACGCTTAACCTGCTGGCCGGCTGTTGACTCGGTATCTCTTCCAAAAACGAAGTAGGTCGGGCTGTAGAAAGTGAAATTATTCATAATATCCTCCTAAATAAACGATCGATTGTTATTCTCGAAACAAGCCTGCACAGAGGATATGTTTACGATTTCTAAGCATATCCTCTGTTGCAGTAGCATTAACGAAAAAAATCCTATGCCTCTGTGTAGATACCCTCACGCAGCCAAAGGTTCAGTTGTTCGAAATTCATATGGCCGATACCAAGGTATTCAAGACTATAGCCAGCCTCTGCCATTAAATCGCGTTTTGTCATAGAGCATCCCAGCGCAATCATTGAATCAATGATAGGTGTATTCGCGCCAAACTTTTTACCTAACTGACTCATTAAATAGCAGCCAACAGGGATATCTTCCGTAATGTATCGGTTGTCAAGGGAGAACGGCCCGTCTCCGTATGGCTCTTGTCTATAACGCATATCATAGTCAAACGGAATTTTATAACCCTTGCCCATGTACTCCGGACCATAGATGGAGCTGCGGCAGAAGAAATAGTCTGTATCAACAGGTGCAATGTCTGTTCCGCAGGCTTTCGCGACAGCAACACACTCCTTCCAGAAATCCACCTGGACTTCAGCGGTAGCAGGGCACAGTCCATGCGCATAGAGAGAGTAATTCTGCATTTTTTGGCCGAACAGCGTAAAGTTCTGCATTACAGCTGCACCCAGAATTGCTCCTGGAACATGAATAACAGGATTGATATTGGAAAGAGAAACATCTAGCACGGTATCACCTGTTTGGTATCCGAAATCCTCAAGATCAGAAGCAAATGTGCATGGGTCAAAGGGCGGGAAATATTTTGCTGACTCAACAAACACCTCATTGTCAGTAGCCGGTATCGCAGCACCTCTCATTAAGAGTACCCTGTCGCCAATATTAACCTCATTCGTGGCAAGACCACCCTTAACCAGAACACGCGCGCCATAGGGGGAAGTTCCCCATCCGCCTACGATAACGTTTGTGGTGCATTTCACTTCATGCATCATCTTACGGAGTAATAATGATCCGTAATTGTCAGGAATGATGGAAATAATCTGTCCATCTTCAAGCAGAGGAATCAGCTTATCAAATAGCGCCTTGTGTCCAAGTGCAACTGTTGCAACAACTACAAGTCCAGCACCCTTTACTGCCTGGGCCAAATCGGTGGTCACCATATCCATATGTGCTACACCAAGTCGGCTGAACATCACTCCGTTGGTTTCTGGCCCGCTAAGTTTAATACCTGTCTTTTCAACATTTTTAAGTGATTTCGGTGCAAATATAGGATCGTCCCAAAGTCTTACTTCTCTGCCTGCCAGCTTACAGTCTGCTGCACATGGCTTTCCAACACCTCCTGCACCAAGAATTGCAATAGGTTTTTCCTGAGCATTCTTCAAATACATCATCATTAACTCCTTTCATGCATAAACAGTACAATTTTAAGGTTCATTTAAAACACGGTTTTCCTGGTGTTCTTGTTTGCTTGCTACCGCATTATTACTAAGTCTCGCCTCCTTTATGAAGTGAATTGAGTACGCCGATTATAGGTATTACGCAATTATCAGGCCATGATTTGCTAACTGATTGAAAAAAAATATTTGGACGGATGAAACGTGTAAATTTATGGAGTCTCAAACTATATCGGAGAAATTCTCAATTCACACAACTTCTACCTGCAAGTGCAAAAATGCAAAAAACGCAAAAAATCCTTGCAGACTGCAAGGATTTTTTGCGTTTTCTATTTTCAGTGATGCTTACTAAGGGTTAATTCTATCATCTTTTGTCTAACAGAAGTTGGACATCAATGCCATTTCGTTTCATTTTATACTGAAGATTTTGTCTGCTGATTCCAAAGAATCGCGCTGTCTTCGATATATTTCCACCATTCTCTAAAAGCGCTTTACAGAGTTCGTGACGCTCTGTGTTTTGTTTCGCACCTCTAAGATTTATGAGATCGCCTTTGGTCTCACGGCCTTCAAATACAAATTCGGCTGCCAAATACAGGATGTGCTCAGGGATATAGTCTGGTGTGATAATCGACTGGTCGTTTGGAATAAGATTCATTGCATGTTCTATGGCATGATCTAATTCCCGTATATTTCCCGGCCAATGATAGGAGTTAAAGAGTTCCGATGTTGCATGATCGATGTTTCGCACATTCTTTAAAAGCTTCTTGTTAAAATGTTGAATAAAACTCTTCACTAATAGCGGGATGTCTTCTTTGTGGTCTCGAAGTGGTGGAATATTGATATTAATTACTCCCAAGCGATAAAACAAATCGCGGCGAAGTTTATTTTCTTCTATTGCTTGATAAGGTGGGCAGTTTGTGTTTGATAATACCCTGACATCCACATGAACCTCCTTTACTCCTCCGACTCGTCGAATCATACCATCTTGCAGCACACGAAGCAGCTTCGCCTGAAGAAGTATATTCATTGAATTTATTTCATCAAGTAATAACGTTCCGCCATTGGCTTGCTCAAACAAACCCGCTCTGCTTTCGGCCCCTGTATATGCTCCTCTTTCCGTACCAAAAAGCAGCCCTTCTAACAGGTTGTCTGGAATAGCAGTGCAATTGATTGCTAAAAACGGGCCATTCGCTCTTCGGCTGCCATTATGAATACTCTGCGCCAGAAGCTCCTTACCGGTTCCCGTTTCCCCATATATCATCACAGAAGAGTCTGAACAGGCAATTTGCTGACTTCTGGCGACGACCCGATTCATTGCCGGACTGATATGAATAATATCACGAAATTGATACTTGGCGGTGAGAGCGCTCTTTTCCTTTGCTCCGGTAACGGTTGACTGTTCTAATAACTTTCCTTGCAAATCTATGATCTGCTTATGCAATTCACTTGTTGTAGACCAGTCTTGCATTACACTAAACGCACCTAAGGTTTGGCTATTTTGCACAATCGGAAAAACATTCGCTACAATATCTACGTTTTTACCAAAACAAGTAGTATAGTATTGCCGCAGGTTCACTTTGGCACGCTTTTCCTGAATCACCTGCGGGATAGCATGGAACTGACCGTCTTGCATACGATAAACCTCTGTTACATGCTGTCCCAAAACATCTGAGGTCACAAGAGAGTCCATGTTTACTGCGGAATCATTCAGAAGATAGAGCCGCCCCGCTGCGTCAAACAAAGTAACGGACTCGCTGATCCCATTTAAGATACTGATCAACATGTCATGGCAGGCATCATTCGTAGCCACCCGAAAGACAATGATTTTCGTACGGGGCGGCTGGCCGGGAAGATTCAGCGTTGCGCATCGGCACAAATACTCCCCAAAAGCAATGTTGGCATATCGTATCTCATCAGTCTCTTCACATAGAAGTGTGACCGCTTCAAGGGTATTGGCTCCTAGCTGATTTTCATCGCAGTGAAGTAAATTCTTCCCCATTTCATTGACAGAAAGGATTTGATTGTTCTCCGTAACCAGCATAGCACCAAGTCCACACTGCGAGAGAACCTCAAAAGAATCCAGATAATTCATATCCATTTCCTCCATTATCACTAATCGTATGCCATAACAATTTATAAGAGAAATTTAAGCGCCTTCATTAAAGAATTGATTCCACGGTGAATTATATAACTTGTCCTAAACCAAAGCAAAGTTTTTTTGCATGCAAAATACGCAAAATTTGAACTGCAAAACATGCAAATAAATTTTGCATGTTTTGCAGTTGATTGAAATTCTAATACATAAAGAATCATCAGCAGAATAATCCAAGCCCTTCAACGCGAATCATTTGAATATCTAAATATAATTGGCATGTGACTTGCTTATTAAAGAATTTAGGAACTGTATTTCATACATTTCCATGAGTGCGCCATCACCATAGAACAACGGTCACCTAAATTGATGGAATCAGCTTGTCTATTGATCGCGTTATGATTCTTCATTGTGGAATTTGAATAATTCTGCCAAAAAAGGTAGAATAGCTTTGTCCTCTTTCTTTTACGATTTGAAATGCAGTTAAGGAAGAGAAATCCAAGGCATTTCAGGTGACTATCTCTGCATCATGCAGATCTACTCTTACAAATCTTAAGAGGAGTATCCTTCTCAGAACCACCGTAAGAAATATTGTTTAGGAGGACATTTATGGATATTGATGACAGACAATCTATATCAAAGGTCGAAGACGCAGCACTTACACCATATCTGCGCAAAGTGACACTTTTCTGTACCGGCGGACCCTTTTTAGATGGCTTTGTGCTAGTCGTAATTTCTTCAGCGCTGGTTCAGCTTGGACCGGTGCTTAATCTGGACTCGCATTGGACTGGTTTGATTGGAGCAGCTTCTCTTGTAGGTCTTTTTGTAGGCGGCGTATTTTTTGGCTATCTGACAGATATCATCGGCCGCCGATTCATGTTTACCCTTGATCTGATGGCATTTGTTGTGCTATCAATTTTATCTATGTTTGTTCAAACGCCTTTGCAACTCGTCATTCTAAGATTTCTTGTAGGCATTGCGGTTGGAGCCGACTATCCAATTGCCACAGCGCTCTTGGCGGAATTTTCTCCGAAAAAGCATAGAGGCTTCATGCTCGGTATCTTAATGGCAATGTGGTATATAGGCGCTATGACGGCGAATATTGTTGGTTATTTATTAATTGACATTCCTGGTGCCTGGAGATGGATGCTGGGGAGCGCAGCAATACCCGCCATCATACTTGTTATCGGGCGGTGGGACACCCCTGAATCACCTCGCTGGCTCCTCAGTAAGAACCGTACGGAAGAAGCGCTTAAGGTTGTAAAGCGGGTCTATGGCCCTGATGCAGAGCTTGAAGATTTGCAGCAAGAAATCGTAGAAACTAAAATCAGCAAATTACTCGAACCAGGTTATCTTAAAAGACTCATATATGTTGGGGGATTCTGGCTGTGTCAGATTGTTCCTCTGTTTGGAATCTATACGTTTGGCCCGCAGATTCTTCAAATGTTTGGTCTTGCAGAAGGCAAGCAAGCGCTTCTTGGAGATATATTGATCAGCTTAGTATTTTTAGTCGGCGTTGTTGCCGCACTGAAATGGCTGGACCGTTTTGGAAGACGACCACTTATGATTTGGAGTTTCGCGTTTATGTCCCTCGGCATGATTATGTTAGCAGTGTTTTCAAACGCCAATCCTATTATTATTTCATTGGGTTTTGCACTTTACGCTTTTGCATCCGGCGGTCCGAATATCCAGGAATGGGTTGCTCCCAATGAGTTATTCCCCACAGAAATCCGTGCAACAGCGGTAGGTCTCGGAACAGGCATCAGTCGAATTGGTGCTGCGACAGGAACTTACATGCTGCCGACTTGGCTGGCAACGCTTGGACTTTCGCAAACAATGTGGATTTTAGCTGCTGTCACTTTTGTAGGATTTCTTATTTGTCTCTTCTTGGCGCCTGAAACAAAAGGTCTGACCCTTGCTGAAGCTGGATCCATTTCAAAGAATTAAACTTGACCAGCCTCCTGCCGTTTCGTTTTTAGAATGATGAACCGTAAATAATTGATTTTCACACCTCATTTTGACCTGAGACTAAGCTTTTAGTTTCAGGTCCTCTCTTTCTCTGTAACGAATAACCGGCCTATGTCTTAGATTGAATCGTATGTTTTTAGTAGGCATATTCAAACCGTAACTATTTGCAATTTCTATGTTAGATGAGGTTATTTTGATGAAAAAAGTGACAAAACTAAGTACCAATGAAGCGGTCTCCTCTTGCGGATTTCGGGGAAAAACAGAGGATTCCTTCATCCTTCAATATGCATTTTTCATGAGCAAGGATGGTGAAATTCTGGTTTGCGACGAGGTTGGATATAAGTTTCTAAAAACCATAGATTTAGAAATATTTTATTTACAATTGGAGTCGTTCAAGATTAATTCAGCAATTACAAATACCACCATTATTCTGGGTGGGAAAAGTTATAATCTTAGGATGGTCCCAACCGACCTTCAATCCGAGACTGATGATCTTAATTCCCGTAGTGTGGAAGATATTGAGTACCTAATCGTGTTGCAGGATCAATCTTTATTTTCATATATTTTTCAGAGGCTCAAACACGCAAAGTCAAACAACCATCTGGACGTAAATGCAGATGATCCGACAGAAATCCAATTAAATCGCATCTTCGACTCCTCCAGGGTGGGCATCTTTATAACAAATTCAAAGGGGATTGTCATTTTTGCCAATGCAGTATATGAAAGCGCCACCGGCCTATCTTTAACAAATATCATTGGAAAGAATATTGCTGACCTTGGAACCATGGGATTTTTCAATCCGTTGATCACGCCTGCGATTCTTGAAACCCGGCAAAATCTCACAGTACTTCAAAAACTCGCAACAGGGAAACATGCAATCATATCCGGTTCGCCGATCTATGGCAGCAATGGTGATCCCGTTCTCATTATTACCTGTGTTAATGTAGTAACGAAAATTATCAAGGCGGATTTTCCTGATCAAAGCTACGAGCCTGCAAAACTAAAATTAAATTCGGATCAAAGAAAAAAAGAATATTCCATTGATATGATTGCAGAGAGTCGGATTATGAAGACGATCCTCCAAGAAGCCATTCATATCGCCAGATATGATGTTACCGTGTTACTTCTTGGCGATTCTGGTGTGGGAAAGGAAGTAATTGCATCGGTGATCCATGCCTCAAGTCTAAGAAATAAGGAGAAATTTGTAAAGATTAACTGCAGTGCAATCACTCCATCTCTTCTGGAATCCGAACTCTTCGGTTATGAGGCAGGCGCTTTTACTGGCGCATTGGCGAAGGGCAAGCAAGGGTTATTCGAAATCGCACATCAGGGAACACTTCTTCTTGATGAAATTGGAGATATGCCAATTGAATTACAAGCGAAATTATTGCGCGTGATCCAAAATCAAGAATATTACAGGATCGGGGGAGTCGAACCGATTCGCTCGAACGTTCGTATTATCGCATCTACAAACAAGAATCTGCAAAAGATGATTAAAATAGGTGAATTCAGAGAGGATCTTTTCTATCGATTAAATGTGATTTCCATCGAGATTCCTCCTCTGCAGCATAGAAAAGCCGATATCAAACCCCTGCTGCTTCATTTTTGTTACCACTATAATAACAAATATAATTTGAACAAACAGTTTTCAGCAGAATTGCTTCAAGTCTTAGAAAATTATAATTGGCCGGGCAATATCAGAGAGCTTAAGAATCTAGTCGAGAGGCTTTTAATACTGTGTATCGAGGATATACTCATACCCGAACACCTGTATAACAAATATAAGCTTGCTGAATCAGCGAAAACAACAATTGAAGCAATACAAATCAATGATCTTATTCCTCTCAAAGATGCCGTATCCGCAGTTGAAGAGTCACTGGTAATGAAGGCAATGAAATCCTGCGGAAGTACAAGGAAAGCTGCAGAATTGCTTGGCGTTAGTCAGACTACCGTATTGCGCAAATTGAAGGAATATGACTTGGGTTCAAAGTGTATCTAAGGAATCGTCGATTCATTCCATGCCACATTCCATGAAAGCGGTGCTTCCTATAAGGTGTCGAACCGTTATTGCAAAAAATGAACCGAATCTGCATGGTCTCTCAATTGAAAAATTGTATTACCAATAGCCCGAACCCTAGAATTCTCACTTTTTAAACATGTCAATTCCTACCTTCAGTACTGGCATAAATCTTGCTTTGTTAGTTTGTAACGTAAATGATCTTAGGAATGAGTATTCAGGAGGAAAAATTATGCCAAAGAAAATTGATATTATGGATGGAAATACGGCGGCAGCTTACATTTCTTATGCCTTTACCGAAGTAGCCGGAATTTATCCAATCACCCCATCCTCCCAGATGGCAGAGCTGGTGGACGAATGGGCTGCCAAAGGGAAAAAGAACATTTTCGGCAGAACAGTAGATGTTGTGGAAATGCAGTCTGAGGGTGGAGCAGCAGGTACTGTCCACGGCTCGCTGCAGTCAGGAGCCCTCACTACTACATATACTGCATCTCAAGGACTTCTTCTTATGATCCCCAACATGTACAAAATCGCAGGAGAACTTCTGCCTGGTGTGTTTCACGTTTCAGCCAGAACACTATCCGTCCATGCATTATCCATTTTCGGAGATCATTCCGATGTTATGGGATGTCGAATGACAGGTTTCGCAATGCTTGCCTCCTCCTCCCCGCAAGAGGTTATGGATATGGGAGCAGTAGCTCATCTGGCAGCCATCAGGGGACGGGTTCCATTCCTGCATTTCTTCGATGGTTTCAGAACTTCACATGAGGTTCAGAAAATCGATGCACTGGATTATCAGGATCTGAGACCTTTGGTCGATTATGAGGCTATCAAAGCTTTCAGAAAAAATTCTTTGAATCCGGAGCATCCAGCTACACGTGGCACCACTGTAAGCCCCGATATCTTCTTCCAATCAAGAGAATCCAGCAACGACTACATAGAACGGCTTCCTGCAGTTGTAGAAGATTACATGGGAGAAATTAATAAGCTGACCGGAAGAAATTATCAACTTTTCGACTATTATGGAGTTCCCGATGCAGAACATATCATCATAGCCATGGGTTCAGTAAGTGATACCATTAAGGATACCGTCGACTACCTGAATAAAAAGGGAAAAAAAGTCGGTGCCATCAATGTTCACTTGTATAGACCGTTCTCAAGCTCCCATTTCCTTGCTGCAGTTCCGAAGACAGTAAAAAAGATTGCTGTCCTCGATCGGACAAAAGAGCCCGGAGGACTTGGAGAGCCCTTATATCAGGATGTATGCACCGTTTATTATAAGGAGAATATTCCAATGAGCGTTGTCGGCGGGCGTTATGGTTTGTCTTCCAAAGATACGACTCCCTCACAGATCGTCGCTGTGTTTGAAAACCTGGAATCTGAGATATCGAAAAACAATTTCACAATTGGTATTAACGACGATGTATTTGATTCATCACTCACAGTTCAGGATGAGATCAACATTCTTCCTGACGACTTGATCAGCTGTAAAATCTGGGGGCTTGGTTCAGACGGTACTGTCGGCGCCAATAAAAATTCCACAAAGATCATCGGGGAAACAACAGACAAATATATCCAGACTTATTTTGTATATGATTCAAAAAAATCCGGGGGCTTAACACAATCCCACCTGCGCTTTGGAAAAAATCCGATCCGTGCTCCGTATTTGGTCAGTGATGCAAATTTTGTGGCGGTTCATAATCCTTCTTATGTGGATAAATATGATCTGGTTAAGGATCTAAAGCCGGGAGGGATCTTCCTCCTGAATTTTGCCGGAGGAATTAGAGAACTGGAAGCTGCGCTCCCCTCGTCCATGAAGAAAGCGCTCGCACATAAGAATGCACAGTTTTATGTTATTGACGCGATCTCCATTGCTAAGGATCTAGGCTTGGGCGGAAGAATCAACACAATCCTGCAGGCATCATTTTTCAAGCTGATAGATGTCATACCCCTTGAGCTTGCGGTCAGCGAAATGAAACAGGCAATATACAAGACCTACTATACAAAAAAAGGGCAGAAGGTTGTTGATATGAACTATGCTTCCATCGACCGGGGCATTGATTCCCTCAGTAAAGTCAATATTCCAGCAGAGTGGGCAAATCTGAATGTGACCGAAAATGAAAGGACAGATGTACCAGACTTCATTAGAGAAGTCGTCATTCCGATGAATCGCCAGGAAGGCGACAGCATTCCGGTTTCAACCATTAGAAAGTACAATCTCAATGACGGTACATGGCATGCAGGAACCACGAAGTATGAAAAAAGAGGCGCCGCTGTTGACGTTCCAGAATGGAAGATCGATCAGTGCATCCAGTGTAACCAGTGCTCCTACGTCTGCCCCCATGCTTCCATCAGGCCGGTTCTTCTCACAGAAAAAGAAAGCGGCAGCGCACCGTCCGGATTCGTGACGAAAAAAGCCATAGGAAAGGGACTTGAAGCATATCAATACAGACTTCAGGTATCTCCATATGACTGTACCGGATGCGGAAGCTGCGCTCAGGTTTGCCCAGCAAAAGAAAAGGCTCTGGAAATGAAACCGCTGGCATCACAATTGGAACAAGCAGAACACTGGCTCTTTGCAGTGAATGAAGTCACGATTAAAAAGGATGCTTTCAGTGATCAAACAGTAAAAGCTTCCCAGTTTGCTCTGCCGCTCTTTGAATTTTCCGGTGCCTGTGCAGGCTGCGGAGAAACGCCGTACATCAAACTGGCGACCCAGCTGTTTGGTGAAAGAATGTTTATCACAAATGCATCTGGCTGTTCCTCGGCTTACGGTGGATCGACACCCGCCACCCCATATACAATCAACAAAGCTAACGGCTGCGGGCCTGCATGGGCGATGTCCCTTTTTGAAGATAACGCCGAATATGCCTATGGTTTCCTTCTTGGTCATGAAGCAATCCAAAAGGAGCTCATCGAGAAAATTGAACAGCTCCTGAACGTAGAAACCATTCAATCCCAGGCAGCTTGCTACCTCCAGGAATTTGATCATTCCTCTACGTCAAAGGACGCCGCTGCTGCATTAATTGCCTCCTTGAGCCAGTTTGTACCTCAAAACGAAGATGAGAAGGAAATGAAAGAATTCGTTATCCAGAACCAGGAATTCCTAACTAAGAAATCATTCTGGGCTTTCGGCGGGGACGGATGGGCTTACGATATCGGTTTCGGCGGTCTGGACCACGTACTTGCATCAGGACGGAATATCAACATGTTGGTTCTTGATACGGAAGTTTACTCAAATACAGGCGGACAGTCATCTAAGTCAACTGCTACCGGTGCAATTGCCAAGTTTGCTGCAGCAGGCAAGAAAATTAAGAAGAAAGATCTGGGAATGATGGCAATCAGCTACGGCTATATCTATGTAGCCCAGGTTGCAATGGGATGTGACCAGGCCCAGACCCTCAAGGCAATGAGAGAAGCCGAAGCATTTCCTGGCCCATCTCTCATCATCGCTTACTCTCCTTGCATTGAACATGGCTTGAAATCGGGTATGAACAAGAGTCAAGACGAAATGAAAAAAGCAGTAGCGGCAGGATACTGGCACTTATATCGTTACAATCCTGCATTGAAAGAGCAAGGAAAGAATCCATTTGTCTTAGACTCAAAAGAACCCACCGGTGATATCAAGGAGTTTCTCAGAGGCGAGAATCGCTACGCATCACTGGAACTGGCTTTCCCGGAAAAAGCAAAGGAACTCATGGATAAGGCTGTTCTTGATGCGAAGGAAAGATATGAAAGCTACAAAAATCTGGCACAAATCTGATATGGATGTTATATTTTTCTTAAACTTGGAACGATTGATTTAGGAATGTAATTGTTTTAGAAGCAATAAAGACAATCTTCTGAAGCGTGTTGCTCAAAAGAACATATTCGGAACCAAAATGCGCTCTGTGATCAAAGATGCCAACAGCGAAGGAACCAAGAATGTGGTTGCGCAGCAATTCGAGATTGGCAAGCAGATCATTGAAGCCGGACTGGTTCCAATCATAGAACCCGGGGTGGATATTCGCAGACTTCGAAGCATCCATCTCATAATGGCTTCCCCCCTCCCCGTCTAATCGGGGAGCGCCTGCAAATTAAGCGAGTCTAATTACAGATTGGTCATCCATACAGTAGCGCATCTGGCCCTCTTTTGAGAAAAAGTCAGATGCGCTATTTATATTGCTGCAAAAATCATCCAATGGTCTGATGCAATCCCCTATATTGCTGAGGTATTCCAACCTGGTTAGCCCTTGGAATATCTGCGTCTGTATTCCTTCGGCGTCATTCCGACATTTCTTTTAAATACGGAGATGAAGTGACTTTGAGAGTAATAAGACAGGGAATTGCTGATTTCAGTAAAAGAATCTTTGGAATAGACCAGAAGATTCTGGGCGGTTTCGATTTTCTGCTGTGCGATAAAAGACGTGATGGTCTGTCCGGTTTCCGCGCGAAACAAGCTGGAGATGTATTTGGGTGTAAGATGAATCTCCCTGGCCAGCATCTCCAGCGTAATTTTACGATGGATATTTTTACTGATAAAATCAATGCATCTTGCAATCACGTTCGGATATTCCGGTTTTTTCAGCGTCTGGAGCTTTGCAACCCGTTCCGTAAAGTCCACCGCCATTTTCTCATTTAAACGATTCAGTTCATAGAGGGTTCTGCACTTCTCCATCTGTTTGATATAGACATCACTCAGTGTAAATGCAGCCTCCTCTTCCAGTCCCCCTTCGATGGCGTACCGGGTAATCAGGGTGGTATTTGCGATACTTCCGTAAAAAAGCTGTTTCATGGGACTATGATAATTGGACATATTTCCGTATTTGATTTGAGGCAGCGTTCTATAGATGAATTCCAGTTTTTTCACATTGCCCTCTTTCACACAGTCTAAGACTGCAAGTTCGTGACGATACGGGGTATGTAATTGTAGATCCTGTAAATTTTCACTAAGCTCATGAAAAAAAGTACCATCAACTTGTAGAGTTGAAAATGGGAAGCTGCTGATTTCATCCACATCAGATACCTGACCGTTCAGCAAAAGCATCAGAATACGAAGGGAAGCTCGGAAGAAGGCCAGAGATACCACCGGCAGATGATCCACAATGGATTCCAAGTCCTTGGCGCTGAGCTTTTCAGCAAAAGATAGGGTCCTCATTTCCATCACATGATAAAAACCGGATAGCAGCATGGGGCCTCCAAATAGATAAAAGGTCTTGTGCTGGCGTTCCAAGGCGAATACATAATACAGTTCCTGCCCATAACACATAATATCAAGCTGCGGACGTTTGACATAACCCAGCAAGCTGCCAACATAGGACGCAAGCAGTTCCTTGTGATCAGCTGAAAACCCCGAAACGAAGCAATTGATCAGGTTCCTCTCACTGTCAAAAATCCACAAAGGAATTCTGTTGCTATCATAGAGTGCCTCTAGCATGGCACGTTCATATGAAGATAACATCGCAAAACCTCCAGATCTGTATTAAGAAACGCTGATTCATTCTGCGCCCACTTCCGATTGGCTAATTTTATAGAAATCAGTGAATCCTCTGTTTATATTAAAAATAAAATTGCGATAATGTCAAGAAATTATAATATAAATAGGGAAATTATAATATTTCGCTTTCTTGTTCGAGTCTATAATGAAGCTGATAGGATGCATAGGAGGCGAGCATTATGCCAAAAGACAGTTTACAGGGGGAATGTAATATGGGAAAGAACAGTCCAGACCGAACGTGTGATATACAAAAGAACAGTTCAAACAGAAAGGGTACGATTCCAAAGAATCGCTTATCCAAACGAGAGAAACTAGCATATGGCGTCGGCGACATGGGCAACAACATTGCCTATGGTGCGGTAGGCTTTTATTTTGTGTTCTTTCTTACCGATGTGGCCGGCGTTTCACCCCTTTGGGCAGGCTACATCTTTATGATTGTCCGTATTTGGAATGCTTTCAGTGATCTGATTATAGGCATCATATCCGACCATGCGCGGACTCGCTTTGGTAGGAGAAGACCGTTTCTGCTGGGTGGCGCCATTCCGCTTGGCTTCTGCTTTGCGCTCCTCTGGATTGTTCCCTTTCAAACGAACACCAGGTTGGTCATCTACTACACGATAGCAGGCTTCTTATTCAACACCTTGTATTCCCTTGTCTCAATCCCCTACAATGCACTGTTACCGGAGCTGTCACAGGACTATGACGAAAGAACCAGTATCTCTGGATATAAAATGGCGTTTTCCTTTGTCGGTTCCTTATTGTCTGCTATGGGAGTGACGTTAATTGTTGATACGTTTTATCCAGGGAAAAGCATGTATTCAGAAAGCTTTCCGGTAATGGGGAGAATCCTTGCCTTATTCATTGCAATCTGTATCCTTCTGGCCTTTGCCGGCACGAGGGAGCGGGCTTTGTTAAAGCCTTCGGAACGGCAGGCAAGCATCCGGGGCAATTTAACGTCTCTCCTGAGACTAAAAGAATTCAGGCTGGTGCTCGGTGTTTTCATCTTTAACATGGTATCCTTCGACATCACCATGGCACTTTATATTTATTTCATGAAATATGTACTGAAGATCTCCGATAGCATGAGCTATATCTTTATGGCCATTCCTCTTGTGGCCGCCGTACTCGTGACACCCTTGTGGGTAACCATCAGTAATCGGCTTGGCAAGCAAAAAACATACATCATATCGGTTCTCTACTACCTGATCCCACTGGCATCCTGCATGCTCATTCCGGCAGAGAATATTCCGGTTACAGTGGCAGTCACGATTCTAATCGGAATTGGCATGTCTGCTTCTCAAGTATTGATCTTCTCCATTCTCCCTGATGTGGTGGAGGTGGATGAACATAAAACCGGTGTACGAAGAGAGGGAATCATCTATGGTTCTACCATGCTTCTCTATAAAATCAGCTCTGCCGTAATCGTTGCGTTTGTCACTGCAGCACTGGGATGGTTTGGCTATGCGGAAAGCTCCGGCAATATCGTTGTCCAGCAATCTACTGCGGCGATCTTCGGAATACGGTTCCTCATGAGCTTTATACCCGCACTTTGTCTGATTGTGTCCGTATTATTTATTAGAAAACTCTCCTTAGGTAAAGACCGCTTTAACGACATGAAAAAGACAATGAACGTGGATCAGAAAAATGAGTAGAATCTTTGAGAAATTCATGGATGAAAATACGCTGTTTTGAGCAGAAGGAGAACAAACGAAGTGCATCATTCTGCTCTTTCGTTCGGCTTTGACCCAGGATGGAGGCTATTATGAAATCAATGATTACAGACAAGAACTTATACAGACAAAAAGCGAAAGAGCTGGTTGCGCAGATGACACTATCGGAAAAAGCAGGCCTGTGCTCCGGCAGTGACTGCTGGAATCTAAAGGAGCTGGAACGTTTAGGACTCCCATCCATAACAATGATGGATGGCCCCCATGGCCTCAGAAAGCAAATCGGCGTTACGGATAATTTAGGAATCGGAGACAGCGTTCCTTCTGTTTGCTTTCCCACAGCCAGTGCCCTTGCCTGCAGCTTTGACCGCGAGCTCGCCTGCAGCGTGGGGAGAGCCATGGGTGAGGAGTGTGTTCAGGAAGAGGTAGCCGTTATTCTCGGTCCCGGCGTCAATCAGAAAAGAAGTCCCCTCTGCGGACGAAATTTTGAATACTTCAGCGAAGATCCTATTCTTTCGGGTGAACTTGCAGCTAGTATGATACAGGGAATCCAGAGCACCGGAACCGGTGCCTCTTTAAAACACTTTGCAGTCAACAATCAGGAAAAAAGAAGGATGTCTGTCAATGCGGTGGTTGATGAACGAACCCTAAGGGAGACCTATCTGAGAGCCTTTGAAATTGCCGTAAAAAAGGGGAAACCATATACGGTTATGTGCTCCTATAACCGGCTGAACGGAACGTATTGCAGTGAAAACAAATATCTTATGACAGATATCCTGAGAGAAGAATGGGGTTTTGACGGCGTCGTTGTCTCTGATTGGGGCGCTGTACATGACAGGGTTCTTGGGATCAAGGCAGGACTCGATATTGAAATGCCTGGGAACCAAGGTTTTAATGACCGGAAGCTCGTAGCTGCTATTGTGAAAACGGGGCCTTCAAAAGGGCATCTGAGTCAGACAACTGAAAATCAGAAACCGTCTCTGGAAGGCCTGAGTCCGACAACTGAAAATCAGAAACTGTCTCTAGAAGACCTGAACAGGGCAGCAGAAAGAGTGAGCGAGCTGATCCTGAGAAGTATGTCCGAGAAGAAAACAGACGGGGGTTGTGATCTGGAGAAGCACCATCAACTGGCAATTCGTGCGGCGGAGCAATCCTCTGTCTTGCTAAAAAATGATGAGAATTTACTTCCGGGAAATAAGAACCAAAAGGCTGCTGTTATTGGCGCCTTTGCAAAAACACCGCGATATCAAGGGGCAGGAAGCTCAAAGATTAATCCGATCAAGATTGAAACTCCCTGGGATGCTTTTATGGAATCCGGCCTGAATGCTGAATATTCTCCGGGGTACTCTTTGCTATGGAACAAATCAAAAGGTTCTTTTTTGAAGCAGACGCAAATCAAAGAAGGCGCTAACAAACGAAGCAAAGAGAACACCTTCAGACAAAGCGAACAGGACGCGTTTATCCAGAATGCCTGCGCGGCAGCCGCAGGAAAGGACATTGTGTATCTGTTTGCCGGATTACCTGAGGGTTATGAATCAGAGGGCTTCGACAGGACGGATATGCACCTGCCTGAGGAACAGAACCGATTAATTGAAGCAGTCAGTGCCTGTAACCCCAATGTTGTTGTGATCCTTATGGGCGGCGCTCCCATGGAGCTGCCCTGGATTGGAAAGGTCAAGTCGGTGCTTCTTGCTTATCTTGGAGGGGAGGGTGTGGGCAAGGCAGTAGTGAATCTGCTCCTTGGCATCGAGGTTCCCTGTGGAAAGCTTGCGGAAACCTGGCCCCTCAAGCTGGAGGATTGCCCTTCCTACCATTATTTTCCCGGCGGAAGACTTACTGTGGAGCATAGAGAAAGCATCTATGTAGGATACCGTTACTATGAAAAGGCTGAAAGGCCGGTATTATTTCCCTTTGGCCATGGTCTTTCCTATGTGGATTTCACCTATTCCAATCTGGAAACAGACCGGAAGACCTGCCGTTTTGGAGAAATGCTGAACCTGACATTTTCCGTTACAAATCAAGGCAACCGAGCTGCACGGGAAACTGTCCTTATCTTTGCTGTGCACGAAAATGAAGTGGTTTTTTTACCAAAGAAGGAATTGAAGGAATTCGTTAAAATCCATCTCAATCCCGGAGAAACAAAACAGATTTCCATCGCGCTTGATACTGCTGTTTTCGGATATTACAACACTCTCATCAAGGATTGGTATGCCCCCAGCGGTACCTATCAGATTTTGATTGGTCCATCTTCAAAGGGCTGCCCACTTACAGCAGAAATACATATGAGGAGCCCCAATCTGCCACAGCCAGATCTCCGCCAAAGAGCACCTTCTTACTATCGATTGCCCAAGAATGAAATGATCATTCCAACCCAGGAGTTCGAAGCATTGTATGGAAGGACCCTCCCCATCGGGGATAACCGGGTATCAAGACCATATACCATGGAGCATACCATAGAAGACATCCGCCATACTGCAATCGGCAAGATTATGAATTGGTATGCAGACCGGCTTGCCCGAGAGGCGGCAAGAGCAGAAGAAGGTCAGGAAGGTATGATGGCTGCCACCTTTAAGGAAATGCCTTTCTTTTCTATCGTTGCCTCAGATGAAAAGATCATCTCTGAGCGCATGATGGAAGGCATTCTTGATTTGCTCAACGGGCATAACATCAGAGGGCTTTGGAAACTGCTGAACAAGGAATGACCGCTCATTCCTTGTTTCTTTTACATCCGTTTTCTATTTTTCATTCTTTGGTTTTGTCCCTTCCTCTCCCTCACCCGCCAAACGGCCACTGCAAGCAACAGACAACTTCCCAAGATCACCTGTCCTGAGAATTGCGCTGCGTACCAATTGCCAATGGAAATTCCGTCAGAGAGTTGATGCGTAGCCCATGCCCCCATTGCAGCTCCGGCAATGAAAAAGAATATGATTCCGTAATAATGCATCCATCTGGTTCTCATGGCTTTATCCCCTTTGAACACATGATGATACAAGCATTGTGTACCGCTCCTCAGGTTGCCGGTGCACATTGTTGACACAAAAGCATTTCCGTTTACATACCGAAAGCTCCCCATTTGCAGCGCGCTGACAAAGGAGATCAATGTGTTTGCGGGAGTGTCCATGGAACCGACAGGAAGAAATGCTGCAATGATCAGGGCTGAAATTTCAATGATAAGTACAATCTGCCTCCAGTCGGCTCTCTGAAATAGGCTGTCTTTATTCCGAATCAGCTCTGCCATTAAAATTCCCACAGCAAATGCCATAATTGGGATCAGATAATTTGCAGCCTCTGCAATTTTGCCATCCATTATTTTGATCCCGAGCAGAACGATATTTCCCGTCTGGGCATTTGCAAAGACCTCACCCCTGACAAGATAGGTATAAGCATCCATATAACCGCCTGAAATTGCCAATATCGCTGCCACATGGAACGACTCTGAGATATGCCTGTCCCGATTTTGTTTTTTATTCGCTCTGCGTTTTTCTATCTTCATTTCTTATGCTTTCTCTATTGTTGATTTCCCCTACTACATGATCGGTGAAGTAAGCAGCGGATTTTGATTCAAAATTTGTACCAAAACATTGAGTCCTTTTATCAGCTGCGCATCATCCTTTACCGAGCCCAGCGAAACTCTCACAGCGTTTGGAGGCAGCTGGCTGCCAACATAAAACTTATATGCGGATATCACTCTGACACGATTCATCAAAGCTGTATTCTCAAAGTCTGCACAAGACCAGCCTTCCGGAAGGTTAAGCCATAAAAACACACTGTTTTCAGCAGCCTGAAAAGAAAAGCCATCCAGTGCATCTTTTGCAAGCTGAAGTCTGCGGGCGATTACTTGCCTTTTCTTTCTGATCATTTCTTCGGCTGTCCCGCTCTCAATGATCCTCGTAACAAGCTCAGCACTTATGGTTGGAGCCATCCATACTGTATTGGTAACAGTCTGCGTAAATTTGTGCAAAAATCGCTTTGGAACAACAGCATAAGCAATCCTGAGGCCCGGGAAGAAGACTTTTGAAATGCCGCAGATAAAGATTCCATGATCCGGTACAAGGGCGCTCAGTGCTGTCCGGTCTTTCAGGTTTGTAAAATTATAGATGTCATCTTCAATCGATATCAATCCATATTTCAGTATTATTTCCGCAATGGCCCGCTTTCTCTGTGCTGACATCACCGTCGCAGTGGGGTTTTGCATATTCGGCATCAGATAGATCCCTTTTATGTGGTGCTTTTTGCACATGCTTTCGAGACTATCTGGAATCATCCCTTCTGAATCCATAGCGATGGGCTCCAGCTTCATGTGACTCAGCTGGGCTGCATTCTTAAATCCGGTGAAGGTTAGTGCATCCACTGCAATTCTATCCCCCGGTTCGAAAAGTCCAAGAAGGCAGCAGTTCATCGCATGCATGGCTCCCGCACAGATTACAATTCGATCGGGATCAGCATCAATCCCA
Source organism: Clostridiales bacterium (assembly GCA_015243575.1). NCBI lineage: Bacteria > Bacillati > Bacillota > Clostridia > Peptostreptococcales > Anaerovoracaceae > Anoxybacterium > Anoxybacterium hadale. The sequence continues at coordinate 32,563 of CP042469.1, read as the reverse complement.
TATTGCCGAATCCAACCCGCCGCCGCCGCTCTATGTCTTGGAAGACCCTGGCTCGGTACATAGTCAAGCAGAGAATCCAGCGTTGGATCATCCGCAACGGCTTTTAGCAGCTTTGACGGTTCATAACCATTCACTTTTATGGAACCCACCAGACCAAGCTCGATGATTTCCTCATCATTTTGCAGAATTTCCGGTAAGGCACTGTTGTTTTTATTTTGATGCAGCACAAAGGTTCCGCTTCCGATGGCACCTGAAATGAGCCCTCTCTTCTGTGCTTCATGATATGCTCTCGAAATCGTAGTAAGATTCACTCCGATTGTCTTGGCAAGGGATCTCTGCGGAGGCATTTTTTCATCTGGCTTAAGAATTCCAAGATGAATGTCTCGTTCTATTGCATCTGCGATTGCTATATAGAGAATTTTGTCAGTATCAATTATTTTCGGATTCCACATGAGCCAACCCCTCTGTACGAAATGTATGACAAACAATGTTCTATTGACTTCCCCATCATTATCGCTATAATTAGGTAAATACAGTAATTTTGATTAACGTATCAATGTAATCCAATGATTAGCTCAACTGATCAAGTCATACAATTACTATACATCATCACTATAAGTCATACAATATATTTTAATGTTTTAGATACTTTTTATATTTCAAAGGGGAATTTTATTATGATACAATGGAAACAATTTTTTATACGTCTTCTTCGGCTGCTCCTTGGGCTTCTCCTATATGCAGTTGGAATCGTGGTCACATTGAACGCCCGCATCGGATACGCTCCCTGGGATGTCTTCCATGTAGGATTCGCAAAAACCACAGGAATCAGCATCGGTACCGCTTCCATTATAGCAGGAGCAGTCATAGGTATTGTGGCAGTACTGCTTGGAGAGAAACTTGGACTTGGAACTATTTTGAATATGGTGCTGATTGGGGTTTTTCTCGACCTGATTCTCCGCCTTTCTATCATACCGCAGGCCAGCAACTTTGTACTAGGAACCATCATGTTGATCATAGGATTATTTATCATAGCTCTTGCATCCTATTTTTATATAGGATCAGCCTTTGGAGCAGGCCCCAGGGACAGTCTGATGGTTGCTCTGACCCGTAAGACAAAGCTGTCCGTAGGAGTCTGCCGAGGAACCATCGAACTTCTTGCGGTATTAGCAGGTTGGATGCTTGGCGGCATGGTTGGTTTTGGAACCATACTATCCGCTTTTGCCATTGGTTTTTGTGTCCAGACAACGTTTAAGCTTCTAAAATTCGATGCAGCAGAAATACAACATGAGACCTTTGTCCAGACATATAAACAATTTACCAAGAGTAAAGAGTGCCAATTATCTGATGCCGAGGGGAACAATGAGCCAACCATTTGTGACCAAGCAAAACAATGAGCTGACGATCCAAGGTCAAGCAAAAAGAGCCATCCTCTATTTTGTTGCTCAAATTGCTCCTGCTATGCTGCTGCTAAGTCCATCCAGATATTCCTCGAGGCATTTTCCCTCTTTCATGATTGCCGCAGCTGCATCTTTTCCCACATACCGGTAATGCCATGGCTCATAGCCAATGCCTGTAATCTCGGATTTTTCCGACGGGTATCTCAGAATGAAACCATATTTGTGACAATTCTCCATGAGCCAGCGCTGTTCCGCAGTGCTCTCCTGTTTTTTATCCAGCACCTGATAACTCTTTGCGACAATATCAACTGCCAACCCGATTTGATGTTCGCTAGTACCCGGTATTGCAACCCATTTTCCCGCTTCCGCTGCAGCATCTGCTTCTGAATATCCCCGTTTCCTGTACTGATTCACCTGATTGTTATAAAGCGTTGTCTGCTTTTCATTGGTTCGATAGGAGGAGCAGATATAGGGAGATAGTCCCGCGGCACGGGCATCATCCATCATCGCTTGCAGCTCCGGATACGCCCTTTCGTCGATTGCCTGTCCGTTTTTCAGTTGAACCAATTGAATAGGATTGTTCTCCTTGATCGGATGTGTCTTATTCACCAATACTAGATTCCAAGCGTCTGTATTTTCAGTTTTCGGTGTCTTTGCCGACTGAATCGGGCCAGAACTGGTTTGCCCGGTCGTTATCGCAGTCTGGTTGGTTTTCACGGTGATATACTGACTGTCATTTGATTCTGCCAATGCCCTTCCACTCAGAAATGCTGTAACACACATTACAATAAGTATGATGCCCAACGGGGTTTTTCTCCAGTTCTTGTTCTTTCTGATACTGCTGGATCTGCCTTGTTGTCCTGGTTTCGTTTGTCTCATTTTACGATGTCCTCCTTTGTACGGCAAAGAGTTCTCCCTCTGCTCTCCACGATCATTTTTCATGAGAGAAACCGATCGTTTCCTCCATAAAAAACAACCCTTTTGTAACTTCATGTTACTAAAGGGTTGTATCAGAGATTGTACAAAATCCCATCTTATTTGCATCATATGAAATTATTTAATCCATGGAAGGTGCGATCTGGATTCCATATTGATTTTTATCATTAACTTGAACAAAGTAGTAACCCATTGGCCTGGTCGTAATATAGTGTTGATTGGAATCCAATTTTTTTTTCTGTGTTAAGGCGTCCTCGATTTCTAGATAGTTTGCGAACAGTTCCGCGTAATCCTTATTCGGAGTAAATTTAAAATCCTCTTTTGCCAAGATCTGATACTCAAGAATCCGCTTCGTTTCGCTATCCATCATGATGTTCATCCACTGATCATCAAAGGATAACCCGATATTCCAAATTTCCGTGTTCCTGCTTGGATCATCAATATCGGTATAGGATTAGGCAGCGAATGCAACGCTCTGCACCTGGTTGATTTCAACAGGGGGAAACAGATTCATTTCCTTGAGCTTTTCCAGCTCAATTATGGCAGGCTCTGCGAAATTCTGGCGATCTTCCTTTTCATAGATCTTTAGATCCTGTTCCACCATGATGATATTATCACTTCCTGCTTTGTAGTTGGAAATCAAAGCAATTTTGTCTGCCATGCTCAGCTCTGATCTGGCAATATCTTTTGTATCGGTCAATTGAAGCGTTACTACTTTTCCAAAAATCATTTGATCCTTTGCTTTGGAGACAGCCGGAGGCGCAAAAACTACAATTAAGAGGAAAACAAATAGCAGCAGAGAGATGGAGAATGTCTGAATCCGTATCATATCTTCTTTGCCTCCCTCAGCATTATGGTTACGCAAGTACCTTTTCCCGGACTGCTTGCAAACTCCATCTTTGCATGATGCATTCTAACAATATCGGCGCAGATGGCAAGTCCAAGTCCTGCTCCACCCTGAGCTCTGGCCCTTGACTTGTCCACCATGTAAAAAGCTTCGGTGATTTTCGAAAGCTCGGATTCCTCCATCCCTTTTCCGGTGTCCTCCACTGAAATCCGATATTCATCTTTGCACCATTTGCCGGAAAATACAATTTTACCGCCATGATCCATAGATTTTCTTGCGTTATCCACCAGATTCATGCAGACCGTTTTCATCAAATCCGGTTCGATCTGCAAAACAGCATCCTCTGCAAAGCTGATCAATTCTATGTTTTCCTCCTTCAGGGCAGGATACATAATCCCACCGATTTCATCAAAATAGTCCGTTGCATAGACCCTCTTCATCGTAAAGTCCTGCTTTTGCAGTACGATCATTTCCAGCAGCTTCATGGAAAGAGACTCAAGCCTCTTTCCCTCTTTAAAAATATAGTCTGCCGATAAAATAATCTGCTCCTGATCCATTTTTTTGGATCGCAGCATATCCGCATATCCGATCATCGAAGTGAGCGGTGTTTTCAATTCATGGGCAAAGCTGCCAATGAAATCCTCCTGCCTCCGTGTGGCATCTTTTAATTCCTCCACTGTTTGTTCCAATTTGACAGCCATTTTATTAAAATCTTTTGAAAGCTTGCCAATTTCATCCCTGCTTAGAAGCTTGACCCGCTGATCAAAATGACCGTTTGCAATCTGTCTCGTTGCCCGGGAAAGGTATTTCAATGGTTTTGTCAGCCAGCGAGTCACCAGAAAGACAACAGCTCCGCATGTCATGATCATTGTCAGTACAAGATAGTTAAAGCGCCTGTACTGTTCTGAACGGTTTTCAAATAAGAACGTGATGTTCCGAAAGTTTTCAAGATACAAGGTTTCCTTTTGGAAGATCAGCGGACTTGCAGTATGCAGGAAATAATCATGACCCAACTTCACAATTTCATATCCTTTTTTATCAGAAGATAATCGACTTAACATTTGATTATCAATATCAAGTGTGCTGCTGCTGAAAATTGAGCGAAAAGAATCATCATTTAATCGAAAAGGGATGTTTCCTTTTGAAGTATTGATGGTTACGGATTGCGCAATCTTCTCAATGATTTGTTTTTCAGCCACAACCAGTTCATAGTACTTTTCTGAATGATACGGCATTGTATACTCCGTTTTGAATTCCTGTTTCAAGGCATAACACAGGATATCATTTTCTTCAAACGAAGCACTGATTTCACGGCTTAGCGAAGAACGAAATTGAGAATCGATCATGAAGTAACTGCCAATACTGAATGTTACTGAGGAAATTATAATAGTGCTGAAGAAAATTTTCCAGAAAAAATTCATATGCTACCCTTCCAGCCTGTAGCCAATTTTATAAACAGCAACCAGCTTATCTTCTCCCATTTAATTTTTTTACGAAGACGCTGTACATGCAGATCAACCGTTCTGCTGTCGCCCATATCTTCATCACCCCAAATTCGTTCGTAGATCCGATCTCTGAATAAAGCGATATTTTTATTTCGTACAAATAAAAGCAAAAGTTCGTACTCTTTATTGGTAAGGTTTATGATCTCTTCATTCTTTTTCACGATCCGGGAAAGCGTGTCAATGGAGATATCATGGAGGTTCAAATATTTTGCATTTTTGTTATAGCGCCTGAGTACGGTTTCAACTCTTGCCAGCAGCTCTATGATCTCGAAGGGTTTTGTCAAATAATCCTCAGCTCCCAGCCTAAGTCCTTTTACAATATCCTCCACGGTTGACTTCGCCGTCAGAAAAATCACTGGAATCTCCATTGTCTTAATATATTCAAGCAGTTCATAGCCATCCATCTTTGGAAGCATAATATCCAGCAGGATCAGATCAAAGCGCTCTTTCTCGATGAGATCAGATGCTTGAAGACCATCATATGCGCATATGCAGCGATATCCCGCATCATTCAGATTGATCCTGATCAGATTTGATATGGCCGCATCATCTTCTACAATCAGTATTTTGTTCATTAAAATGCCCCCTTTGATTTTTTATCTCATATCGTGTATGCAGCAGGCAAAGCTGCCCCATCTCCTATCCTACATCAAATATGTTTCAAAGTTGCATCTTTCTTTCACAATTATCTATTTGACAAACAATATATCTATTTAATTCAAGTATTTGTTATAATACTTTTAAAAAGGTAACTCAGCTGAATATCCAAATTGGATCATTGTATAGCCGGAATATGACGATCCACATACCAGATAAAGCAAAGGGTGTAAAAATGATAACCAACGAATCGATCAATCGTGCAATTGACTATATCTTAAATCATATCAATGAAAATATGTCTGTTGATGAGATTGCCTCTCATTGCAATTTTTCGAGATTTTACTTTTCCAGAATGTTCAAAATGGAAACTGGAGAAAGCATTTATGAATTTATCACGCGGGTGAGAATGGAACAAAGTGCATTTCGGCTGAAGGTTGAAAGACGCAGAAGCATTACCGATATCAGCTGTGATTATGGTTACAGCTCATCAAACTACAGCTCTGCTTTTAGACAGCACCATAAGCTATCACCAATGGAATTTCGTCGCAGTATCAAGCAAAACTCTTTAGTCAACCCAATCTATAAGACAGGGAACATCGGTTTGGAGTCATTTGAGGTCTGTAATAAAAAAATCTCACTAACAGTGCTTCAGGATTTTCCTGTTATCTATGAACGGTTTAAAGGAAATTACGGAGATTTATCATTTCACTGGGGGGCTTTTCAAGAAAAATACAAGGAATACATCACTGAGGAAACGTTACTGGTTGAACGTACATATGATGACCCTTCCATTACCAATATAAACGAATGCCTCTATGATATCTGTTTGAGTGCCCCAAAAGGTTATCCAATGGAAAACACCTATGTGCTGAAGGGTGGAAAATTTGCTGTTTATCATTTTAAAGGTTTCGTAACGCAGATATATACATCTTATCAAAGTATTTTCAATGTGTGGCTACCTCAGAGTAACTGTCAAATCGACGATCGGTACGGATTCGAAATTTACAGAAAAATAAACTGCGACTCAATGTACATGGAAATTGATCTTTATATTCCAATCAAATAGAGCACAAAAGCAGAAGTTTTTTCCTTATCATCCCTTTATTCTGTAATGGTATAGACATTAGATTATGGGGAGGAAATGAAAATGAACTTAGAGAGGATTCAAAACAATAAAATCAAAACAATTTTGCAGTTTTCCATACCATCAATTATCGCGATGGTACTGACTTCACTGATTACGGTTGCTGATGGTTATTTTATCGGCAATTATGTTGGAAAAGAAGGCCTTGCGGCGATTAATCTCGGACTGCCCATCATCTATTTATACCTAGCAACGGGTCTCATGGTGTCGGTAGGCGGCGTAGCAATTGCCGGAATGGCTCTTGGCAGTAAGGATATCGAAAAGTGCAACCGTGTTTTTAATCAGACGATGTGTACCGCAATGGTTTCAACCATACTGCTGAGCATCGTCATGCTGCCCCTTCTTAATTCAATGCTTTCTATCTTGAATGTGAACACACAGGTGGCAGGATATTTTAAAGGCTATTATGGTATTATGCTGCTGGAGCTTCCGATTATGGTAATCAATACGTCCTTCGGTATGTTTATCCGGGGTGAGGGAAAACCACAGTACTTTATGCAGGTCAACATTATAAATGTTCTGCTTAATATTTTGCTAGATTATATCTTTATCCGCTGGTTTGGCTTTGGGATAAAGGGTATTGCTATTGCATCATTGCTTTCAGCATTTGTTGCGCTATTATGCATTCTCTACTTTTTCACCAGAAAGTCAAGTATTTACAAATTTCATAAATTCACGTTTTCGAGTCAGGTGCTTTCCAGCACACTCCTCAATGGCAGCTCGGAATTTGTTGGCGAAATGTCAATGAGCATTTCTATGTTTGCTTATAACTACGTAATTTTAAGAGTTGTCGGTGTTGACGGTGTAACTGCATTTACCATCGTGGGTTATATTGCCTATATCTTCAGCATGGTGATGATCGGCTTTGGCCAAGGTGCAAGCCCGCTCATCAGTTTTTCATATGGTGCGAAAGAACATTTACTTGCTGCTAGCCTGCGTAAGGCAACTAACCTCATGGTGCTGCTTGTGGGAGCAGTCGTGCTTTTTCTAGTATTGTTTGGATCTGAGTGGTACAGCAATCTGTTTGTTAAAAGCGATCTAGTGATTCAGATGGTGCGCTCTGGCGTAATAATCTATTCAGTTTCATTCCTGTTTTCAGGAATGAATATTATCTCATCTTTTTATTTTACATCGATCGGAAAGGCGAAAGAATCAGCAATCATATCTTCCGCACGTGGTTTCGTCATTTTGTTAATTTGTATTTTTACGTTACCATCACTTTTTGGCATGGCAGGAGTATGGCTTGTTGCACCCCTTACAGAAGCAATAACCTTACTTTTGAGTTTGTATTTTATAAATACAGAAAGTCGAAACTGAAGTTTGCCCTGAATACCTATCCTGGCGCGCGTTCTCAGTATGGTAATACAGGAATAATTAAAAGTACAAATGCTGGCGAATATCAAATCCTGACTTTTGAAATTCCGAACAAAGAAAATCAATGCGAACAGGCGTAATTTTAATCATGTACATGGTGGTCGGCAGCCGTTTCATATTCTCAACAGGAATTTTTCGAAACGCGAGCAAATCCAGGTATTCATCCGTCCATGGTTCTACAATCTCCGCGATTCCGGAGACTTGCATCCCGCCTAATTGACCAAAACCAGCAAAGCTGTCAAAGATGGCAAGGCACACATTTTTGTTGTTCTCCAGTGCATGAAACTTTAATCCTCCCTCGGAAAGCAGCCAAAATTTCCGATCCTTATAATTATATTCGATGGGGGTACAGCGAACAAAATCGCCGCAGCCCGTGGCCAAGGCACAGGTATTATGTGCCAAAATGAATGTTTCCATCTTGGACAAGATCATTTCAGGGTCCATATGGACCCCCTTTTCATCCTTTTCGATCCAGTAGGTAGCCGCTTTCTGATAATCCATAAAATCACCCCTCTCAGATTTTACTCATCCATTCCAAAACAGGCATGAGATTCTCTTCCTTAACACCGTCAAACCCGTTTTGGATTCATAAACAATTACCATTTAGACCTCATCTCCATTTCGTTTCCAATGATTGGCAACAACTACATTATACGTGGAAAAAGAGGAAAGTAAACCCTTTAGGAGTACTTTCCTCTAAACTCAAATGTCAAAATCCCATTCTCTGACTCTTTGAGCAGTCTCTTCTTCTGATAAGTCCTCAATTCTGGACAGAATGATCCCTTAATACTGGATCGAATTCAACAGTTCATTAAAATAATTGGGTTGTTGTGTATGATAAAGGTTGTACCAAGCGTCTAATGTCTTTTCAGAAAACACATCCAGTGCCTTTAAGACATGAGCAGAAAATTCCAGCGAGGCTGTTACGGATGCTGTGATCAGCTTTCCATCCGTTACGGCAGGGACCTGCTCGTAGTACTGCTCTCCTCCATAATTCGGGCAGATCATCTTAAGATATTCCAGGTCATTGCTTGTATGAGGCCTTGAATCCAGTAATCCTTTCCGTGCAAGACCGAACGTTGCACCGCAAATGGCGGCTACAAGAGTTCCCTTCTCCAGACACTGTTCTATTCTTGACAAGACAGGATCATGAACGGTTTCAGTCCACGTGTCACCTCCGGGTAAAATCAAGGCATCTGCGTTCTCAAAACCGCACTCATCCAGTGCAGCATCCGGCAATATTTTCAGGCCTCCATTGTTGTGACAGGTTTCTTTTGTATTCCTACTGTAACGATTTTAGTTGGTTCTAAGCCTTTTCTATAGAACCTTCCCGAATTTAGTTCTGCGGTCAAATAACCGATCTCCCAATCTGCCATAGTATCGAATACATATAGATATACATTATTTTGACTCATACCGAATCCTCCTTTTTCATACTTCAAGTAAGATCTCTCCAATTTGATCTGATATCGTTTTAGCACAAATAAGTCTTGTTCTTTCACTTGAAAACAGTAATAACGATGTTTATCATCATAATATAATAGCTTCCCTGACAACTACTGTCAGGGAAGCTATTATATTTGATAATATTCCATTAATTCGGCGGCCACAGAACGGAGTCTTTCCTTGAAACTCTGCGGCTCAATCACTTGAACAGCCTTTCCTTAAGCGAAAAGAAAATATGGCACATATGCATGAAGCACTTTCTCATCAAGTAAGAAGATCGCTTGATTTGGCGCGCGTTCTTTCAGATGATGGCCTAAGAACCAATGAATACACAAATCATCCAAAGTCTCCGATCGGCCACCGATGGTCAAAGAAACCACCTCCGCCTTACGTTCAAAGCCCGGCAGAAGATTTTGTAATAAAAACTCTTTGGCAGAAAAATCCTTGGGCCTTTGAAACACCATTTTTGTCGGCTGAATGCGAAGGATCCGTTCAGCCCGGAAGCTCCTGATTTCCCTTCGAAGATGGCAATATCCAACGGTATACCATTTGTTGTTCCAATAGAACATTCCGTATGGGTCAATCAATCTTAACCTGGGCTGTTCCTCTCGGCCTGTGCGATACTCGATTTCGACGGAATGCTCATTTGCCACAGCATGCTCCAGTTCTTTCACCACCTGTTTTACAGCCTGGGGAATATCACGGTTTAACACCTCGAAGCCGGCTAAGTGACGATTGAGGATGCTTTCCTGCTCCCTATTTGTATAAAGCTTCAGCTTTTGTGCTGCACTGTTTAACGATTCACTGAAAGGGTATCCTGCCTCACTTGCAAATACCGCCGCATGAAGCAGTGCCTTTTGTTCTTCAAGATCAAAAACCAAAGGTGCCTGAATGAAATTGTTCAACAAATGATATCCGCCGTTCTGTCCGGTATCGGAAACAATTGGAACTCCGCTCGCGCAGAGCGAATCAATATAACGGTAAACTGTTCGTATATTGATCTCTAGTTTTTCTGCAATTTGCTTCGCGGTAATTTTGCTGCCAGAATGAAGCATCCATAAAATTGCCAGCATGTTATCGTTTTTTGCCATTGCTATTCCCAGGTTTTCCAGATCTCAGCTTCATAACCAACCGTCGCTTTATTACCATTCCGAACAACCGGCGTTCTGATTACTTTTGGATTATCAAGAATTTTTTCACCCTGATCTTCTTCCCTGAGATACTTAATCAGCCCCAACAGCTGCTTATCTTTACAGCCAGGATCAATGAGATTGTCATATCCCCCCACCGCTTGTTTCACACTATTGAGTTCCCCTCTGCTCATGCCTTTTTGAAGAAGGTCAAAGAGTTGATATTTGACCCCCCGTTCTTTGAAATATCGTTCCGCCTTCTTTGTGTCGAAGCATTTCGACTTTCCAAATATTTGTATATTCATCAGTAATTCCTCCATACCTATACACGTTCAAGCTTCCGGCTGTGAAGTTTCGTCTTCCTGTAAAGAGCTGCGATCCAGTCACTTGCAATCATGACTACGATTGTAACAGTTACTGTTTTTATAATTCCAAATTGATTATAGTCCGTTCCAATGGCGATCCATCCAATCAGAATCCATTGAATGAAGTAGATTTCTGTGACATTTACACTCCACCGGGACAGAATTGTTTGTAATAATTCCGGTATGGATCTGTTTAGGAAAAATACGATTCCAATCAGAAGAAAGGCACAGGAGCCAAAGACGATATTTCCAAGAAGCAAATGATGATAAAATGACGCATCGGTTTCCCATCCATAATCAATTTCAAAATACCAACACAGCAAAACGATCGCGGAAAAAGCCACTGTTGAGACCAGAACAGTAACGGTAAAAAGCCGTTTCTTGCCTTCTACATCCTGTTTAATCAGGTAATGGCCGAACAGGTATCCCGCAACGGGATAAAAAATCCAAGTTAGGAATGGGAAACTCGATAACTCGCTGGTTCCCCACAGCAGGCCGGATAATGCTGCAAGAAAAAATTTTGAATTATGGTAGTTCATGATATTGGAGTAATAAAATCCATAATTGACCAAGAAGAAATTCACTAACGCAAATGCACTAAGCACTGCAACATAAGCAGCAGATTTGAATTTCATTTTTTTTGTTAATCCAAAGAATAGGAATGTAAGTCCTGCAAACTGCAAGATATCGATACGAAACAGTTCAACCATCATATCGGAAAGCCATTCGTCATCTCCTGTCAGTTGCCACGAAACCAGCATTGGCAAGAATCCTCTCATCAAATTCAACAAGTACCCCGCGCCCACCAGCAGCAATCCACGCATGACGAGAAGACGCGGTTCAGATTTTCTTGAATAAATGATCCCCACTCCAAGCAGAATCATAAATACTGTTGCAGAGGTGAAGCTTCCAAGGAATTCGACCATGATCCCGTAAGCGGCCTCTTCGGCAACACTGCTGTTTGCGAACGTTTCAAGACAATGCACTGCGATCATGAAAAGGATAGCCAAACCTTTTGCATAGTCCAGCTCCTTTTGCCTGCCTCCATTGATTCTTTCTTCCATAGCAAAGCTCCCCTTTGGGTTAGATTCTTAATCCACAATTTGAACTCGGTTTTCTGTTTTAAATTGTTTGGCAAATCAGTATTAGATTTTATTTCAACTATTTACATAGTACGTGAATGCTTGCCGTTAATCAATATATTAAATATCAAAAGAACCATAACTTTTGTTTGAAAAAGCTATGGTTCTGACAATCTATTGGTAATTTTCTCTCTTAAAGCGCCAGTGTGCTGTTTTCTGCCAGTAAAAATTTTAATACCTCAAAATTAAGTTCATCATGATACTTCTGCCTGTCAAAACCAGGCGGATCCTGTGCCGGGAAAAAATCTGGTGTAATCATGAATTCCGGAAATGGACTCAAGAATGAGAAATGACCGGCGTTCTCAACAATTTTATACGTTACCTTTCTGCGATCTGCAACCCCATCCAAGAGAGTTTGCGCCTGGGAAGACTGGATGAATTGATCTTTTTCGGCCATAATCATTAGTATTGGAATATCTACTCCGCTTAGAGCTTTTTCTGCCTGAAACCAAACCATTCCTGGCGCTAGCAGAACAAGCGTACTGATTTTTCTCTTACAGGCTACGATTATCTCTTTCGGTTTGCCGTCCAAAGATTCATTTGGCAATGAAGTCGGTATACCTCCCGCCATTGATAATGCAGTACACCCACCGGTAGAATGACCGATGATAGAGATAGCATCTGATTTTATAACCCTCGAGAAGTTCTCGCTTTCAAAGAACCAGTCGATAGCAATGTTAATGTGTCTTGGCCTGTTTTCTAAATTTTCTACGGTGCCCTCCAACGTATTATTGCTGAAATTATTGAAAGGATGCTCTGGCATTCCAACGATAAAACCATTGCATGCCAGATAGTGGGCAAGCGTTCTGTAGAGTAAGTTTCCTCCCCCACTTCCATGAGATATCAGTGCCAACGGAAAGCTACCCTCCGTAGGTTGTGCATTGATTGATACGTCTAATGGAAACGGCCCAATCATTTCAATTTTGCTTTCCTTATCTGCAGGATACATCACTGACATAGGAAACGCAATGCCACAATGAGAATCCTCAAGATCAGCTTCACAATAACCTACAAAATACTCTCTTCCGCCTCTTTCCTCCTGCATCGAGTTTATTTTCCCTTTTTGCATTTTTTTACTCCCTTCTACTTACAAACCATGTGTTTTCACATACTTCTGTGTCCAGACACAATGAACTAGGCATTTCAGGCAGGTCTCACAATGATATACATCAACAATCAGATCCCTGGGAGTACCTTCTTCCCAGTTCATACCATGGATCACCTTTGCTGGACAAATATCCTTGCAAACATTACATTTGCCACAGAACGGCCGCATGATGGGCCGATACTGTATCGGCAATGGTGCATTTGTCAGTACACTGCACATACACAATGCACTTCCATACTCTTGTGTAACCAGAAGATTACTTTTTCCGATCCATCCTAATCCAGCCAACACTGCAATTTTTTTATGCGGCAATGGCGTAGCTTTCGTCACTGCATCATAGAATCCATTGATGAGATTGCTTTCTGACTGAGCATATGCTTTGTATCCTTTCAACCGGATAAAATCAGCCGCCCATTCTGCAAGTTTATCTGCTGCAGCCTCCTTTTGTAAAAACTCAAAACAGTCTAAATTGTTTTCTTTTGACAGCCGATAAATATAGCTGGGTTTTAACGCGATTCCGATTAAAATCGCCGCATAATAGCCTCGATTTTCCTTTGCCTGCAGCGTAGATATATCAACACCGATAACAACATTGGCGCCACGGCTTTTCAATTCCAAGCTCAACTCATTTAACATCAGTCATTTCTTGTAATGCCTCCTGTCTTTTAAAAAATAAAACAGACTTTTTTCTGAAAGAATCACCAGTCCCGGTTGATTCTTATTATAGAAAAAAGTCTGCTTTTAAACTTCTGAATTCTTGCCCTATCGTATTGGAATACATATATCCATAATTACGCATCCACTTTCTTTGTTAATTTCTCGGTATATGTTCAAACCGCATCTTCCGTCCATTTCATAATCGCTTTTGGGAAGCCAGACACTAAAGATCCCCTGAATGGTGCAAAAAATATCCTCAATTTTGCCATCAAAGCAATATACCGCAAATTTGCCTCCCTTAACCAACGTCACATTCTTGAGCGTGCAAGATTCATCTGTTGTCATGCAAATATCACATAGACAGCGGTTCAGACTGGTGATTGCGGGGTCGTCATAAAACCGCTCTATCATAAGAGTATCGACTTTGATATGATCACTGTATTGATCCAAAAATTGAAACCAATTGTCCTTCAACTCAATATAGTTTCCGATGATTCTCTCGTAGATCACAAAAAAGTCTGGAAGCTCTTGCATTTTGATTTTACTGTTATACCCTTCAAATGTATCAAACCCGGAAAGCCCTTCGGGGTAGAAGGGGCTTGTCATACCAGTTACATCTACGGATTTGCGAAATTTAGCTGGAGAAATATTGTGATGCTTTTGAAATGCTGTGCTATAATTTGATGAACTGTAACCGTAGTTTATCCCGATATTGGTAATGGGTTTCTCCTTTTCCAGCTTTATTTCAACAGCACTTTGATCCAGCTTCATGCGCTTTATAAACTCATATACACTTTCACCCGTCATGGCCTTAAAAGACCTGCAAAAATAAAATTTCGAAAAGTAAAAATGGTTTGCAACATCATCCACAGAAATATCATCCTCAAGATGCTGTAGGATAAAATCAATGCTTTTGTTGATCAGTTCCTTATTAAGCATATTCCCCCCATTTAGTCTCTAAATTCCAACTATTTACATAATACGTCAACACTTAACACTAATCAATATATTAAAGATCAAAAGAACCATAACATTTCTTTTGGAAAAGTTATGGTTCCCATTCAATTGAATATTACCGCCTAGAAACAGCTGATTTTGATTTGTTCACATCATGTTTTTTTTCAATGGCTAAATCAACTCAGATTTTTGAAGCAGACGCTCTGCCATTGCGGCTACCTCCGCACGAGTCACTAAAGCTTTTGGTGCCAGAGTATTGTTTTCTCTGCCAGAGACAACACCTGTTTTAATGCACTGTGCAATACTGTCCTTTGCATATGCAGACACGCCTGCTCTGTCGCTGTAAGCTTCCAGCAGCTTGCTGCCTTCACCATTTGCCAGCTCAGCATTCAGCCCAGTAGTCTTCATTGCACGCGCAATCATCGTCATAGCCTGCTCCCGGGTAATCGTGTCGCTGGGTCCGAACGCTGAATCAGAATATCCTTTAACAATACCAAAGGCAGCGGCTGTTTTAATATATCCGCAGTACCACTGGCTGGAAGCAACATCACCAAAGCTGCTATTCCCTTTCTCTGGAGCAAGCCCCAACGCACGAACCATGACGGCAGCAAATTCTGCACGGGTCATGTTTCTGTCAGGCTCATAATTTCCGTTTCCAACCCCGTTGACAACCATTCTGGAACCCATGTTATTACCCGCCGCCTTGGCCCAATGATTACTCATGTCAGCAAATTCAATTGGATTCCAGATTACGGAGTAGGTACTGTTTGTAAGGCTGTTGATTACCGCATAATATTTGCCATCAATCACTGTAACCCTTGTGGGCACATGATGTACCGTTCCGTCCAGACTGACTACAATACCTGTGGTAATCTTGGAAGGATTAACACCGTCCGGAATTGCGATGGTCCTTTCCACATAATCGCTGAAGTTTGTAACATTGACCGTCTTCCCGCCGTAAGTACAGGTAACTAAATAGTCCAATTGAGGTGCCACAAGGGTGAAGCCGCCTTCTTTACTTACATTCTCCACGACCCTTGCCATCGTATTGGAAGGTGCTGAGATATTTATTGATACTATGATATCAGCCAAAGAACCATTTGCACCCAGTTGCTTTGATACGGCTTTCATATTAATTTGCGATGCGGGCAGAGTATAGCTGGACGAATCAGTCTTGATGATCAAGGTTGCATCCTTTCCCTCCATAGCTTGCACCATTTCACCAGTGAGTCTGCCCACAGCTCCTTTATCAACGTCTTTAAAAGGAAGGACTATCTTTACACCACTTTTTTCCGAGGCTAGAATGCCGTTTAGTTTTTCAGCGTCTACGATGAAGGTTGTAGTTGTACGACCTTCAGAATTGATTTCTGTCTTGACGGTTCCCGCTGATATAGCTTTACCGTTTACAGTAGCATCCGATTTTTCCTGAGATGAACTCGAGCTGCCTCCCCTACCAGAGCCACCACCGGGTTGTGTGATTGCGATCCATGCTGCCGTGATTGTAACAGCCGAATCAGGCATTGTGAACGTGGTGTTTGAAAGGGTTCTATTGTCAAAGACGCCCCCGCCTGAGGTGGTCCAGCCACTGAAGGTGTATCCGTTTTTGGTGCCTGCGCTGATGGAAACAACAGTGCCTGCTGCATAATCTCCGCTTTCTGTCGACCCATCACCTCCACCTTCAACCTGAAGCAGATAGCTGACCGGGGTCTGAACTTCTGTCCAGGTTGCTGTGATTGTAACAGCCGAATCAGGCATTGTGAATGTGGTGTTTGGAAGGGTGCTATTGTCAAAGACGCCCCCGCCTGAGGTAGTCCAGCCACTGAAGGTGTATCCGATTTTGGTGCCTGCGCTGATGGAAATATCGGTGCCAGGCATATAATTTCCACTTTCTGTCGACCCATCACCTCCACCTTCAACCTGAAGCAGATAGCTGACCGGGGTCTCAACGATCTTGATGTCTGTTGCTACAGCAGCATCATGGGTATAGTTCGTTGCAATCTTCGTTAGCGCTAGCGCGTAGTCCTCATTGCTGTCCTTCTGAAGTGCTGTCATACCGGCATCTGTAATACCTGATACCGCATACACTGCATGCGACAACGGAGCAGCACCAGATTTTGCATATACTACACCATCGGAAAAGGTAGCTGTATTCATAGCAAAGATACCATAGCTTCCGCCTGATGCAGTGCTGCCCGTTGCCCTTACAGTACCGCCTGTGACCGTTATGGTGCTAAGACTGCGTATGCCATATGAGCTCGTTGCGTTATCTCCTGTTGCGGTTATCGTTCCCCCACTGATGTTAATCGGTCCTCCTACATAAAATCCCATACTGCTTCCGTATGCGTTCCCGCTGTCGGCAGAAAGGTTACCGCCCAAAACAGAAAGGCCGCCGGTTACGTCAAAGGCTGCGCTATAGGAGTTTTCAGAACTGCCGCTTGTAACACGCAGCGAACCAGTACTTCCCATTATCTTCAAATCACCCATGCAGGTAATGCCGCTTGTCGCGATGGTTCCATCAAAGATGCTCTCGATGAAATTTTCACTGTCATCGGCAAGTACAATCGTGGAGCCGGCAGGAAGCTTGACCGCAATTTGATTGGCTGTAATCAGGCTGATCCCGTCTAAAACCAGTGTATTTTCGGAATAGCTTTCCTCTGCGTTTTTATACCACCGCCAGCCTTCTGCCGTGTTGGTAATACTAGAACTGGTTGGTGTTCCGCTTCCCGTGCCTCCGCCTTCTTTCTGATAGGTAACATTGTTGGCGGTCAGATCGAGGATCGTCTTCCTCGGCTCCTCCTGAGTAATATCAAATTTTGTATCGCTGTTCTTTGTAACTTCAATATCACTATCAGTATTTAATTTTCCTTTTGGAATGGTAATCGAAATCGTTTCGTTCGATACGGTACCTGGTGTCCCTGAAAAAACAAGTTCTATGGTGCCTGACGTAACATTGCCAACCGTAACAGAAAGACCCTCAGGCAGATTATGGAACCAGACTGATACATCCTCACCTTGCGCGAGATTTGCGAACGTACTGCCCGCCAGTGTAACGGTAATCGTGTCTGTACCAGGAAGAACTGCCCCCATCATTCCTGCCACTATCTTGCTTGACACAGCAGCACTGCCCTCTGTAATCCTGATATCATTCGCAATCGTGCCCTTATCCGTTAGGTATGTATAGAAGCTCTCCACATTCTCTTTCGTTACCTGCTGGGTGTAAGCTGATTCTAAATCTTTCTGCAATACTGTCATATCCTCATCTGTTATGCCAAGCGTTGCAAATACAGCGTAAGCGAGAGGAGCGTCTGCGTTAGATTTTGCATAAACAGCGCTGCCGGAAAAGATTGCCGAACCAGCTGTTACCGCAATTCCATGGCTCTCTTCCGCAGCAAGATTTCCTGTTGCAGCAATGGTTCCTGCTGTAAATGTGGTATCTCCAGCACCACATATTCCAATACTATACGGTGTGTTGTCACCTCCCGACGCAGATACAGTACCGCCGGAAAAGGTAGTGATTGCTTTCTTTAAATCTGCACTGACTAAGATCCCATAACTAACTTCATCTGCATTGACGCCGCCAACAGCCGTTACAGTTCCGCCAGTAACAGAGAAATCTCCTGTTGTACAAATACCCATGCTATATTGCGTGTCGTCGCCTCCTGACGTGTTGATTATACCATCTGAAATAGAGAGGTTCCCTACACTGTATATGCCATAACTATATCCTGTATCAGAAGCTCCGTCAGCAGTTATGGTTCCATCTGTGATGCTCATGTTGCCATCGCAATACAATCCAACGCTCGACAAGGATGAAGCTCCTCCCGACACATCAATTGTGCCTCCAGTGATAGAGAGATTGGCTAAGCTGCATATACCGTAACTATATCCCGCTTCAGAAGATCCTTCAGCAGTTATGGTTCCACCAGTGATACTAATCGTTCCGAGGCTGTATAAGCCCGTACTCGAACTAGACGCAGCCCCTCCTGACGCATTGATGGTTCCTCCTGAAATGGTAAGGTCATTTGGCGTGTATATTGCCAAACTATAATTATTTGCAGTATTGCCGCTTTGTACACTTAACGTACCCGATCCCTCAATGGTCAGATTCCCTTCACAGGAAATTCCTAAGCAGTCTGCCTCCCCAACAACGTCGCTGTCATATGTACTGGTCACTGTGTTGTCGCTGTCTTCGGCAAGCACGATTGTAGAATTCTCCGGCAGCCTGAGGGCTGTCGTTTCGACGGTGATTAGGTTAATTCCTTCCAATGTGAGCGTTTTCGACTGATAGTGCCAGGACCATCCCTCTGCCGTGTCTGTAATATCGGTATTTCGGGGATCTGCACTGCTGTCCAAACCGCCGCTTGTACGATATGTAACAGATTCTTCGGTCAGATCGAGCATATCAGTGCGCACATCTGTGCCAGACGCATATACATTCTGCATGCCGCTGCCAGGCACTAACGTCAGCATCATGCTCAAAGCGATCAGGATGGCCAAACCGCGTTTAAGTCTTCTTTTCATAATCATTTCTCCTCTTTTCATAATGGTTATAGCGTATGGTTAGAAATAAAAGTTGTATTTAACATTGCTTATTCTACATTATTCTACAAAATTCAAATCAACAAAAAATAAACAAAGAGACCATATTACAGGTCTCTTGCATTCTTATTTTTCTTGGATTTCTACACCATCATTTTTCTTCTATCAGGGGCAAATATTCGGGGCAATATTTTTTTATGTATTTATCCACAAATTCAGGATTCCAGCTGATATTATCTCTTTTTATATTCTCGCTCACTATTTTTTCAACGATTTTTTTCACTTCTCCCTCTAGCTCCGCACCTGACACTACTGATAACTTTTTAATTTCCTCTTTGAATTCCTCATTGTCATTTGCGTCTTCTTGCTCTTTCTCTGTCTCTGGCTGATCTCCATCTTTTACTTCGCTTGTTGTAGATGTACTATAAACAGGAGCATAATATAAATCCAGCACAACCTCTTTTGCTCTATCATTCTCAATAGAATTAATTACTTGAACCATACTATTGTAATCGATAGAAGTTAGTTGGCTGGCATTAATGTACAAAAAACTCACTCCAATTATAATTGCAAAAGTGATCATGCTAAAAAATAGTTTTCTTTTGTCCACCTGCATAACCTCCTCTTAGTCTTTTTAACCTTATAAACTTATTATGTGAAATGAATAAACGTGAGGCTTCCTCAGGTACTTTCAGTCATTGGAAGCCTCAACCTCGTCGATTCTTATCTGATTTTATATCTGATTTTTAATAGATAACATTCCCTACATAAGTTCCATCTCCGAGACATCTCTGATGAATAATTGTATAGCTAGTAGTCTGGAAAATGGCACGCTTGAATAAACCCTTTTTATCAACATCACCCGCAATACCAACATTGGGTATCGTAAAAAGTACTTGACCGCTGTAACTAGAATCAACACCCTGGTAAGTCCAATCTCCGCTATAAATCGTACCTGTAGAGCTCGGTAATAAATATTGTACGTCTGTACCATTATAACCAAACCGAGTTGTAACCTTGAAATCGAATAGCTTTTGGTTGGCCGTGCCAAATACCGTAGAGGTTGTAGTAAATGATTTTTCGGAAACTGCCAGAAGCATATTGCCATCAAAACTATTCATATGCTGCAAAAGAAATTGCTCATTTTGTAGTTTGAGTTGTGCAATGTTCTCGGCACCATATTGATCTACAAAAGATTCATCCCACAATATCTCTGAGTTGTTTATATGTTCTTCTATTGTTTCTTTCGCGATTTCCTTGTAATAACAGTAGAGTACGCTGGTGTACTCCTTCATTCTATTTTCCTCCGTAGTTAATCGATACAATTAAGTAACCTTAGAAATAAGTAATTTAGTGATGTTTGCATCATCTGCGCATATGTATTCCCCCTTGGTTAATTAGTAAATATTCCACATAGCTGAAGATCGGTTTCAGCTTTTAATGAATGATGCTTACCTCAACAAGAATATTCTCTTTATATGATACTATATACTTTCACCCTTAATTTTCCAAATGTAATATTTAATATATGAAGTTGTAGTATTTTACCTCTTTTGTGTCAATCTAATCGCACTCGTTCGGCCAGCTCGCTTCATAATTGACATGAAAAGGTCAAGGAGAAAAATATGATGGGGATTCCAGTACCATCCCTCTTATGATTTTGCCTACCATTATAGAAGAAAATTTCTCTGTATTCATAATATTTTTGCTATAATAATAGAAAAAGGCTGGAGGAAGCAATGGATCACGAGGAAAAACATCAGCGGCGAATTCGATATAAGGGGACGCACCCCAAAAAATATCAGGAAAAATATAAAGAGCTGCAGCCCGAAAAATACACCGATACAGTGGAAAAGGTCATTCAAAAGGGAAGCACCCCTGCGGGCATGCACCGTTCCATCTGCGTTGATGAAATATTGGAATTCCTGCAAATTACCCCCGGACAAAAGGGACTGGACGCAACCCTTGGTTATGGCGGCCATACACTGGAAATGCTCAAGTGCCTGGATTTCAAAGGGCATCTTTATGCCATTGATGTGGACCCTATCGAACTGCCGCGTACCAGGGCACGTTTAGAAAGTTTAGGCTATGGTGCGGAAATTCTGACGATCCGGCAGATGAATTTCTCCAGCATCAATCAGATTATCGCTGAATCAGGACCATTGAATTTCATCATGGCTGATTTGGGTGTCTCATCAATGCAAATAGACAATCCGGAACGAGGCTTCACGTTCAAGGCAGAAGGTCCTTTGGATTTAAGACTAAATCCAAAAAAAGGGACATCCGCTGCAGAACGTTTAAAAACCATTTCTCAGGATGAATTAGAAGGGTTGCTAAGAGAGAACTCAGATGAACCAAACGCAAAAGCAATCGCCCGGGCTATCGTTTCTGAAATCAGAAAGGGAACCGCTGTCGCGACTACAACCCAGCTTCAGCAGATCATCAAGAACACTTTGAAGACCATACCAGGCAGCAACAGCAGTGAAGAAATAAAGAAAGCTTGTCAGAGATGTTTCCAAGCACTGCGTATTGATGTCAACGATGAATTTAAAGTGCTTTATGAGTTTTTAGAAAAACTGCCTTCCGCCCTTGCCGAAGGAGGACGGGTTGCCATCCTCTCCTTTCACTCGGGGGAAGATCGCCTCGTTAAAAAATCATTTCAGCGTCTTTATCGCGACGGAGTTTATCGTGAAATTGCAGAGGAACCGATCCGGGCATCAGCAGAAGAGCGCAGTACCAATGGCCGAGCCCGTTCTGCCAAGTTGCGTTGGGCGATCAAAGCATAGTTGCTTTCAATTGATTTAGTAGGAGAATAGCGTGAAGAAAAAGGCAGATCAGAAATGGCTCGAAGTGTTGGACTTCCTGCAATATGAACTTCCCAAGCGTCATAAAAATCTATATTTCCAGATGAACGAATCAAACTATTTGAAAAAGATTCAGTCCCTAAGAAATGAGCTGAATCGTTTAGAGCCTCCTATGATTACCGCTGAAATCGCAAAGATTGTTGCTTCTATAGGAGATGCCCATACCTCCATCGATATCCCTGTTTACTATCTGTGCCCTCTTGAGTTTTATTGGTTTTCAGATGGTATTTGTGTGATCAATACAGCAAAAACAGATGAAATACTGCGATATAAGAGGATTACACATATCGACGGAGTAGAGATAGAGACCGTCATTGCAATCATGAGCACAATGATTTCTCACGAAAACCATTCCTATCGGAAGGCTATGCTTCCAAAATATCTGCCTGCTATAGAATACCTGTATGGCTTAAAGCTTGCCCGCTCAGTGAATGGGTTTACTTTGACTTATGAAAACGAAAGTGGGGAAGGTGGTGATTGGTTTGTGCCTTCCTGCCCATTGTCCCAATATCAGTCACAGCTAAACGAAAATCGCGCCGCTTTCCCTGCCGACAAGCTTCCCCTCTTCAGAAAAAATCCAGACCGTTACTATTGGATGGAATTTCTGAAAAAATCAAGGACGCTGTATTTCAAATATAATATCTGTAAGGAGATGTCGGAAGAATCTGTTCAATCTTTCGGCGAAAGACTCCTGGATGCGGTCAGGGAGAATAAGCTCGAAAAACTTGTGATTGATATGAGAAACAATACCGGTGGAAACTCCACCCTGCTTGACCCATTCATTGACGCATTATCAAAATGTGATCAGATCAACCAGCAGGGCAGACTATTTGTAATCATCGGAAGAGATACGTTTTCCTCTGCATTATTAAATGTTTTCTCGCTGAAAAACAAAACCAATGCGCTACTCGTCGGAGAGCCCACCGGCGGCAAACCCAACTGCTATGGTGAGGTTCTGCGCGTCAAGCTTGAACAGTCCGGCTTGCGCATCAGTTATTCTACCAAATATTATCATTTGATTGAGGATGATCACATGCTTTCATTAAACCCTGATGTGCAACGAGAAGAGTCCATTCAAGATTATATCGGGCTTTCAGATCCCTGTATGGAGTATATCTTGTTGTCCAGTTAATCAAAGTCAGTCAGCCTTATCCATGCCTATCAATCTGTAGAAATCAAATCCCTCAGTGACTCATCTGAGGGATTTTTCTGTACTTCAGTATAACTGGCTCAGAAAATCCCATCCAACCGATTTGGAGTTGTAAAGGAAGCAATTCGATTTATAACATCACTTTTAAATTTCAATATGAAATTTACGGTAAAATCAGTTATATCAAGAGAATCATTTTCTATCAGCGGAGTAATGTCTAATCCGTATGACATGCTATCACTATCATCGGTGGCATGATCCGCACTAAACGTTGCATTTGCAGCTCTTCTACCTAATACAGCAAGATCATATCGCTTGCCTCCGGCAATTTGGCTGTCATAAACACCAAGCAAGGCGGCGGCAAGGTTTCGATGCGAAGATGTGTCAAAAACGGTTTTGTCCTCATCACACAACCAATCAAGCCCTCTCCAGACTTCCAGAGAGTACACCTTTTTAGGACGCTTTTCTTTCGATAACATCCTTATTGCCGCAATTACTCTTAGGGCAACAGCCACATGTGTATCGTGTTTATCTGCAAAATTGTGTGTATAAACTACTTCTGGATTACAGATTTCAATCAATTCAGCAAGTTCCTTTATTACTAGATCGTTTTTTGCATCCTTCACAAAGCTGCTTGGATAAGCCAATAAAAACTGTGCGGCATATTTACCAATTGTCGCAGCTTCCATTTGCTCCTGCACTCTGATCTTTTTCATTTCTTCGTCGGTATAATTTGCATAGACCCCACTTCTTGGAGAACCGGCCCCGTCTGTCACAACAACACCTGTAAACCACCTATCTTCCCTGCCGTAACAGCTAACGATGGGTCCGTATGCCATAATCTCAATATCATCCTGATGTGCCGCGATGCACAGTTCTGTTGTGCGGCAAAGTGCATGGTCTTGTACCTGTCCGTCCGGAATAAACAAAACAGCTTCCGGTTGATTTAGTTTCATGGATTCCACCCCATTTTTCATAGAACCGGCTGAATTCAGCCAATTAGCTTTAAGTATTTACATGCCCTCATGACACCGTCTTCACTTACTTTGTTTGTATGAAAATCTACAATTGTAATCAAGTCAGGATGGGAATCACCCATAGCAACAGATATATTAGCATTTTTCAACATTTCATAATCATTTAGCGAATCTCCAAAAGCGATATATTCTTTTATGTCAAAGTTCTGCATTACCGCTTCGATCCCTTTATGCTTGGAAAATCCGCTCAAAACAACGTCTGCAAAATGGTGATGCCCGTGCAGAAGTTCTATTTCATCCATATTCTCAAAATCAGCAAAATCCTCGTCCGATTTACCAAAGGCCATCATAGATAAAATAGTTTCGTTTTCATAGGGCTTGGTTGGCGGCACTTTCATCTTAAAATAACTGCAGACCTCCTTTATGGTTTCATTGGAGGCTTCTGTAATAAATGGCGGACCGCCTTCCGTAGTTAAATATAGCGGCATACCGGCTTTATGAGATACTTCAATACAATGATTGACCAAATCTTTAGAAAAATAATGTGCGTTTAAGAGCTCACGTTTCTTCGTATAAATCGCCTGGCCGTTGGAGCAGACGAATGCATCCCAATCGATTAGATCTCTGATGTCATTGGAGATTTCATACATAATCCGTCCAGTGGCAATTGCTAAAAAATATCCTTGTTCACGCAGTTTTTGCAAGGCGCCGGCGGTTGTTTCCGGCAAGTAAAAGGTATTTGCATCGCGTAATGTTCCGTCAATATCAAAAAAAATCCCTGTACGCATAAGACCTTTCCTATTCTTCGCCAAATTTTGATTCGACCAATTTGACCAGTCGATCTACTGCCTCTGCCTCGTCTTCCCCGTCTGCAGAAATTGTTATGGTGGACCCTTTGTCAATTCCCAGTGACATGATATGAAGAATTGATTTAGCATTCGCCTTTTTCTTATCTTTAATCACATCGATTTTTGATTTAAATTTTGTAGCCATGCTCACAAATACCGCTGCCGGTCTTGCGTGGATTCCTGTCTCGTTCATAATTAAAATATCTTTTGATATCAATTTTAGTTCCCCCTCCATGTTAATCAGTAATTCCGTTTATTTTAACGAAAAAGCGTGAATAGATTTTATTATCAATTTATCCACGCTTTAGAATTTCATAGTTCTTTCAATCCCATGATTAATTGAAAGCTTAGATCCTGTCTGGGCATGGGATGAATTTGTCACAGACCTTCGGGCATGGGATTAATTGGTCACCGTGTCCTTTTCACAAAGCTTTTTAAATTCATCTGCCACAAATTGAACTTGTGTTCCGACAACAACTTGAACGCTGAACTTACTCGGCCTTATAATACCGGAAACGCCCGAGGACTTGATAATTTTTTCATTTACAGCTACCTGATCCTTAACCGTCAGCCGCAATCTTGTGATGCAGTAGTCGATTGATTGAACGTTTTCTTTTCCGCCAACGCCTTTTAAAATGATTGCTGCGACTTCAGTGTAATTGTTGTTATCAAGGGTCACTTTTAACTCTGCCTCAGAATCCTCTTCTCTGCCTGGAGTCATCAGGTTCCACTTTGTAATTGCAAAGCGGAATACAATATAATAAACTACGGCAAAGACTAATCCGATCGGAATGAGAAGCAATGGGTTCTGTGCCATTGGAGCCTTAAAGCTCAGGAACCAGTCTACAAATCCCGCGCTGAAATTGAATCCGGCTCTAACAGGAAGCGTTGCACAGATAAATGCTGACAATCCCGTCAATCCTGCATGGATCAAAAATAAAGGAGGAGCAAGGAACATGAATGCAAATTCGATTGGTTCTGTAACGCCTGTGAAAAATGATGATAAGGCTGCGGCCATCAATAAGCCATACACAACTTTTTTGTTTTTGTCTTTTGCCGTATGGTACATAGCTAACGCTCCTGCCGGTAAACCAAACATCATCACTGGGAAGAATCCCGTCATATACATACCAGTTTGACCCAAAACACCCTTACCGCTCCAGAAATTGCCCAGATCGTTGACTCCTGCTACGTCAAACCAAAAAACAGAGTTAAGTGCATGGTGAAGTCCGGTCGGTATTAGTAATCGGTTAAAGAACGCGTAGATACCAGCACCAACAGGACCGGTAGAGATCATTGATTCACCAAACAGTACCAGTGCACCATAGACAGCAGGCCAAGCAAATAATAAGATAAGTGCGGCTAAACTGGATATTCCTGCTGTAACGATGGCAACACTTCTTCTGCCGCCGAAAAATCCCAGAAAATCCGGCAGCTTCGTATTCTTGAATCTATTGTAGCAATTTGCTGCAATCAAGCCTGCCAGCAAGCCCATGAACTGTGTCTGAACATGACTAAATGCTGCCGGCACTTCTGCAACATCCATATGTAGAAACATCGATACAGAACCAGGGGCTAATAACGTTGTAAGAGTAAGCCAGGAAACTAGCCCAGCAAGTCCCGCCGCCCCATCATTGTCATCTGACATACCAATGGCAACACCAATTGCAAACAGAATCCCCATGTTGTCAATTAATGAACCGCCTGCTTTCAATAAGAAAGCTGAAACAATGCTGTTGGCGCCCCAACCAGTAGGATCGATCCAATAACCAATGCCCATCATAATACTAGCTACTGGAAGTACGGCTACTGGCAGCATTAATGATTTTCCTAATTTTTGTAGAATTTTCATCATGATAAGTCCCTCCTTTTTTTAATAAAATCTATTTAAAGGGTTATAACCCTTTAAAATCTGGGATCTTCATTTGATTATTAAAATAAAAAAGCTGAAAAGAAAAACCATCGGTTTTTCTTTTCAGCTAATGCCCAAATAAATTGGTGACACGCTTTACACCATTCTTTAATTAAGGTAATCATATCTAATTTCCAATTCAAAAGCAACATATATTTTCAAAATTTGTAAAATACTTTTCAAATCTATCTATTGACTTAGAAATTTAAAAAGTTTAGTATATACACAAATGAACGTGCAACTGTTTAATCAGGCATAAGTTTAAGCTTATGTCTTTATTTTTTGTAAAGGAGTAATTCCTCATGTTTAGCTTATTTAAAAAAGAATCCAAAATCATTGCTCCAATCTCTGGAGATGTCTTGGACCTGTCCCATGCGCCAGATCCTGTATTTTCACAAAGACTGGCTGGCGATGGTGTTTTAATTAACCCCTCAGATGGTATGGTCGTAGCTCCCGCCGACGGAATTTTGTCTGTTATATTCAAAACAAATCACGCATTTGGTATGAAACTTGAGAATGGAACTGAGGTTCTTGTGCATATTGGAATTGATACGGTCAAATTAAACGGGCAAGGTTTTGAGCGGATAGCCGAAGAGGGAAGCTCAGTTAAAGCAGGAGAACCGATAATGAAAATCGACCGCAAGTTTATAACAGAAAGTGGCTTTTCCCTTATGACACCCGTTCTCATAACAAACCCTGACGAGACAAGCTCCATGAATTTGCTCATTGATTGTACTGTAACAGCTGGGAAAGATGCGGTTATTCGCTACAAGAAATGACGCTCCAAATAGTTTTGGGCCCTCTGCACTATGAAAATAAATCTACCACTAGCGATTGGTTTTTCAGCTTTTCGACATGCACCGTAAGATATGCAATCTCATCTTCAACCACATTAACGTTCAGGCTCTCCTCAATCAGCTTAGCCAGCTTCTCGGAAACCTTATAGGAATTGGCAAATTGTTTTTTAATGATGCTAAGCAACTCGTTTTTGATGGGATTGCCTTTTTGTAATCGTTCAATTGCAAAGCGCATATGTATGACAAACCTTGCATAATCAATGGACTTTCGATCAATTGAAAGACCAAGGGAAGCTTCCATGCAATCCGCCATACTGCTTACCAAACGAGTATATTTAATAGTGTTTGATAGCTTTCCATTGTTTCTCGCCGAATGGATGTGAAGCGTAATAAATCCAATTTCCCCATCTGGAATCACGATGTTTAATCTGCTTTCCAAAAGACGAGTCGCTTTTCTTGCAATCCCAAACTCGTGCTTATATAAAGTCTCCGTTTCTACTAAAAACGGATTCATGATTTCATCATTCTCTTTCAGTCTTTTCAAAGTAAACGCAATATGATCGGTTAAGGATATATGTATATTTTCATTTAATTCCTCATTTAATTCCTGTCCGATCATGTAAATGACCTCCTCACAGAGACCTACAATCTTACTGTCGACATAGTTAATTAACTGTGAGAACTGATTCGAACTCGCTTCGTTCTCGATCGTATAGACTTTTTCGATTAGCATGTTTGCTGGAATGAATTCATTCGCAGTCTTTCCAAAGCCGAGCCCCTTGCCGTACAGGATTTTTTCTTTCCCGTTCAAGGTTGCTAGAAGTACATTATTGTTAAAAACCTTAACCACTTTGTATTTTTCATTTGAAAATATCATCACCATACCTCCGCCGACTTTGTTTAAGCTAAGAATACTACGTATTAAAATTCTTGACAAGTAATAAGTTACAGAGTTTTAATTTTATGGATATATTTCAAATTTTACACTTTTTTTTATCGAAGGATTTTATCCATAGATTTTCCTTTTGCCAATTCATCAATGAGCTTATCCAGATATCTGATTTCCTGCATGATGGGCTCCTCAATATCTTCTACCCTGATACCGCAAACAACTCCTGTTATAAGCGCTCTTGATGGGTTTAGACGGGGAGCTTCTTTATAAAATGTTTCATTGTCGCATTGTTTTTCTAGTTGTTCCTCCAGTTCCTCCTGTGTATATCCAGTCAACCAGCGTATGATTTCATCAACTTCCGATTGAGTGCGGCCTTTTTTTTCTGCCTTTGCAACCAGCAGGGGATATACTCTTGCGAAACTCATCGTATAGATTTTATGTTTGTCCATAATTCATTCAACCTCCCAAGGTTCTCCAAGATGAAAGCAAGTAAATTAAACCACAATGGAAAATACTTGTCAATGTAAGTGTCTCTCCTAGATATAATCTAGTATTAACAAAAAAGCACGAGTAAATTGCTGTATCAATTTATTCATGCCTTTGGAGTTTTATAGTCGCCGCCGCCTCTACTTTTTAAGGATTCTCTTTAAATAATTTACATCCAACAAATTCACCGTCTCGAAATTTCCTTGATAAAATACACCATAGTTATTGAAAACGCAAGGCAATTCCTTTGCTTTTTGTAACGTATCCACTTGAATGAGAGAAGCAGAAACGTCATGCATTTCACAATACTGTTTTATCACCTCGATATTTTGAAGGATAAAGGGACATTGCATGTCATAATAAATCGTCAATTCTTCCCTCCCTATTTCTTGCTTTTTAACATTCTGTCCGAACTTTGGCGTTGTTCCGTCAAAAGACAGCGCAAGCAATTCATATCCGTTATCAGTGGTATCGACGACCTCAAATCCATACTTCTTCACAAACGCCTGGTCAGAAAGCCAAGCTTTTTGTTTTTTTGCTCCCAGCATGCAAATACCGGACTTTCCCTTTTCTTTAGCATCATTGATACAATATTCCATCAGCGAATTCCCATACCCTTTTCCTTTATGACTTCCGGTGACCCATAGACAATACAGATAAAAATAGTTGTCGCCTGTTACAGGAACCCAAGCGGTTTCAAGCGGAGCATATTCAATAAAAACCGTACCCTTTTCATTTAACTTTCGAAAGACATGTCCTTCCTTTAGCCGGTCTGAAAGCCACTGACGCTTCGCATCAATCCCCGGATGCGCCTTTTTGCTGCGGATAATGCAGCATAAGTGCTCATCAAATACATTTTCCGTTGTTAAGTTTATAAAACCAGTATCCATTCGTACCCCACTCACTGGATGACAGAATGAACGTGAATATAAAACTCTTCCTGGCTTGGCTGATATTGTTTCTCCATGCTCGGTAAAGTCTCATCATATTGTTCTGCATCCTTTATATCAAACTCATAGACTGAGCTTTGTTGATAAACCCATTTTCTTCCGTCCAAAACATGCGGTTTGAGTTCTTTCACCATCATTGCTGATGGATAGGTTCCATTCTCAAGACAGACATTGTACTTTTTACAGCTTTTAAAACCACGGCTGACATAATTATTCGGATTACCGAAGATTACGATGGTATCATAACCAAGGGCAATTGCACGTTCAAAGGAATACTCCATGAGTTTTTTTCCATATCCCTTTCGCTGATATTCCGGCAGCATACAAACAGGACCAAAGGTAAGAATGTCTTTTGTATCGCCAGATTCATCAATTAGCGTTGCCTTCGTATACATGATAGTTCCGATGACCTGATCATCTTCTTCAATCACCAGATCGAGTTCCGTCAGAAAGTCTTCATGAGATCGCATGATATGAACTAAATAGTGTTCATTACACCCCGGAATATATAAATTCCAAAAGGCTTTCCTGGTGATTTCCTCGACTCTTTCATAATCTTTTTCTTCTTCGTTTCTAATCCTGATCATTTTTATCCCTCCCGATATCTATTATTACAATGCCTCTCTTGCAAAATTCAAGATTTTGCTTCATATATCTGCATTTATTATAGCATCAGAATACCGGAATCTGGAAATTTAATTTTTTCACATCAGCATTACAGCTGCCTCTCAAGCTTCGTCAAAAATTCTGCTAATGACTTTTCGATATCGATATCCATACGCTCTGCCAATACAATAATCCACCAGATGCACTCACTGAGCTTATGCTCCAATTCTGGTACGGTATTGTCGCCTTTCGGCCAACGCCCCTGTTGTGACATCGCCAACCGTCCAACCAAACCGGCATCTGTCAGAAAAGCGAGCGCATCTTCTTCTACAGTCCACTCACTTTTGTGAAACTGCTTTTCAAGCTTATGATAACTCTGCCTTATGGCAATTGAACGTTCAATAATCTTATTAAATTTCATATCATCCATATTTTCCACTGTTCCTTTCATTTTTGGCTACCCTCCTTTGACAAGGTACAACACGTCTGAAGCGCTGAAATTGGAGTGCCGGCGGCTTCTCGTCCTAGCGTTACATCCAATAGCGCGTCTTCCTTCGGCCTTCACTACTTGCTGTAAAGCAAGGACTTGACCAAACAGTCAACGGTCCAATTTCGTTGTACACCACAGCTAGGTTTGCTACAAAACAATAGTAGCATTTATAATATGACAACATCCCGTCATATTTATCAATGCTACTTTTTAATATCAATGCTACCCAAACCATAAAACGGTGGCACCCGTTTTAAATGCTACGGTAACTCCCTCATACGCTGATTAATTCAGTAAACCTTCTGTATAACAAGAGCTATCGTCTACAATCCATAATGTTCTTTTATCGTTTGGGGAATCGGCAACTTATGCTTCTTTATGTTTTCAAGCAGGTCATCACAGATATCAAAATAACCATAAGCAAGACTTATTTTAGCAAACTCAACGGTATAGACCCAATACCCGGGAAATTCCCACTGATTGGCGTAAACATCAGCCTTTGCAAGATCCCATATCGCCCGAAATTTCTCTTTATCACTTTTGAAGAAATCCATTTGATCCGCATAGATTCGATGGAATGTACCAAGCCGAACATCACTTCATCATTTTCAGTTTCATCATCAAATCCCAAACATAAATTTTTCATGCAATCATCGGAATTCATCGATTTCATTCTCTCAATGGACTGTTCAAATTCTTGCACTTGTTTTTCATTTTGGAGCAACCGGCTTCGAACCAGCATCTGCGTCAAATCCGCTATTTCCATACGAATATCCTTTCTGTGTTTTCTGCTTTGCTATTGATTCTTTGCCTCAATTCAATAAGTATTCTTGTAAAAACTGAACATCCTCTTCATCCTCTGGAATCCCAAACAATTCAGGAATTTCGTGACTATGGACAGGCGAATCTATTCTGCATCCCCTGATATAAATTCAAAATCTTCACTTGGAAAATCTTCAGGAAAGGCATCGCACACCAGATTTCTCGAAACGATTCCGAATAAGAACTCCGTCATAGACATCGGATATTCATGATATTCCCATGACCTGCTTTCATAGACGATAATGGACCACATTCTCGCATCTTCATTTGTTTTCCAATAAAGCTCATCCCCATTATCTGTATATCCCCACGGAAGAATTCCTCCGGCTTCGGGAAAGATGCAATGTTTATAATATTCCGGAAACTGCTGTTTCGATTCCAGATAAGCCTCTCGAATCACTTCTGCTCGGGCTAGAAAATTGACGTTTTCATCAAGATCAAAAGGCGTTAGAATCCAAATAAACTGATCGATCCCCCCGGTGCCATAAATGTTGATGAAATCTTTATAGTCCTGCGGCAAGGATACTCCAAGAGCATCCTCCAATTCCGACCATCCGTTACCGGTATTTGATGGATTCACCGGAGGTTTCAATACACTTTGCAATCTGTCCAGTGACAT